>NZ_BCVH01000001.1 GCF_001591645.1 Robertmurraya korlensis NBRC 107688
TCTTTAACTGTTAGAATTACTGAAGTAACTAACGTGTTTGTACTAATTATTATGGATGCTTTGTTGAAAAATATACACACTTTTTCCCCCAAAGTTTTTTAAGGAAGTGATACGATAGTTTTATCTTAATAAAAAGGTGGTGTCTTATAGGTGACTTCGATTGAAGAATTAGCCGATCGAATGTTGAAGGATGCTGTTTCGAAGCAAGCAACCGATATCCACATTATTCCTCGAAAGCATGACACTCTTGTTCAATTCAGATTGGCGCATCGCCTCGTCACTCGCTACTCGTTCCCTACCGAAGAATGCGAAAGGTTAATCTCCCATTTTAAATTCAATGCATCCATGGATATTGGAGAAAAAAGACGTCCCCAAAACGGTTCCTATTCAATCATGGTCGATAATCAGCAAATAGGTTTGCGCCTCTCCACTCTTCCAGGCAACAAGAAAGAAAGTTTAGTTATACGACTGCTCCCCGAGCACCAATCCATTTCTTCCTACCAAGTTTCATTATTTCCTTCTATGACAAATAAGCTCCTTGCTTTACTTAAACACGCTCACGGTTTAATCATACTTACTGGACCAACCGGAAGTGGGAAAACAACCACCTTATACACCCTGCTAGAAAAGAGCACCAATTTATTTGAACGTAATGTTATTGCTTTAGAAGATCCCATTGAAAAGGAAAGTGAAGCTGTTTTACAGGTTCAAGTAAATGAAAAAGCTGGAATATCATATTCGACTGGTTTAAAAGCCATCCTGCGCCACGATCCGGACATTATTATGGTAGGCGAAATTCGTGACGGTGAGACAGCAAAGATTGCTGTAAGAGCGGCGTTAACAGGTCATCTAGTTTTATCAACCATGCATACTCGTGATGCAAAGGGAGCTATTTACCGGCTCCTAGAGTTTGGGGTAGATTGGATTGAAATTGAACAAACACTTGTTGCTGTAACCGCTCAACGACTGGTAGAGCTAAGTTGTACAATGTGTACAACTGAATGTTCTAGTGCTTGTTTTGTTTGTGAACGTTCAAAGAAGGCTTGTGTCTTTGAGATTTTAGCTGGTCAACCATTAAGTCATGTGATAGATGAAGCGAGGGGGGAGAAAAAAGCGTATGACTATACAACGCTAAGGAAGGTTATATCAAAGGGAATTGCACTCGGTTTTATTAAAGAAACGGAGTATGATCGATGGGTGTTAGACAATGAAATCAAATAAGTGGTTATTAACAGAACAATCCAATTTACTGAGACATGTTGGCGAATTGCTAGATAGGGGTTACTCTCTTTCCGAAGCGATGGAATCCATTTCCTTACAGATGGTAGAAGGGAAGAAAAAACAACTGGCTAATAGTATAAAATTATTAAGAGAGGGTTTTTCATTCTCGTTGGTCTTACAGAAATTAGGGTTCCACCGGACATTAGTTAGCTATGTGTATTTTGCGGAGCAACATGGGGGCCAAGCTCACGCTTTTATAGAAGCAAGTAAATATATGTTAAAGCAACAAAAAGATAAGAAGGAGTTAATGAAGGTATTAACATATCCTCTTATTCTGATTTTTACTACGATTTCTCTTTTTGTATTTGTTGATCAATATCTCTTACCAAAGTTTGTATCTCTTTTTCAAACTATGGGTTTGCCTTCAAACCTATTTACGACAGTCATTATCTTTATCGGCTCTACCTTCCCCGTAATAAGTACTCTCCTATTGGTAACTCTTCTTGTATTGGCTTTTTACTACTTTTTTGTATTCAAAAACTATTCTGCCATAAAACAAAAGACCCTATTAGTATCCATTCCGTTGTTCGGTTCATTTTTTCAATTATTAATTACTCACTACTTTTCTGTACAAATGAGTTACTTGTTAGGAGGGGGTCTTTCGGTATATGAGGCCGTAAGTCTTTTTGAAGGAAATAAGGAAAATAAGTTTGATCAGGAACTAGGATTCTTTCTAAAACAACATTTACTAAAAGGGACAAGTCTAGAAGAAATAATGAACATGCAGCCTCTATTTGAGCGTGACTTATCAATCATCATCCAGCATGGACAAAAAAATGGAAGGCTAGATCAAGAGCTTTATTTCTTTAGTACCTATTGTATGAATAGATTTCATGAAAAAGTGAGCTATATGATGAAGTTTATTCAACCTTCTATTTACCTGCTCGTTGGAGTATTGGTTATTTCTATGTATTTATCCATCTTGCTACCAATGTTTCATTTAATGGATGGTATTTAAAATAAGGGAGAACAAAAAATGAAAAAATTGATTAAAAATGAGAAGGCTTTTACACTAATTGAAATGATGATTGTTTTACTTGTAATTTCCGTACTATTGATCATTGCTGTACCAAATATTAGCAAGCATAACAGTAATATCAATGAAAAAGGATGTGAAGCTTTTAAAAAATTGAATAATTACAGTTCATCCTCATTACAATGTTGATTTTACAAAGTTTTTTTAGACTGGTCAATAGATTAGGAAGTGTTAAAGATGACAAAAAAGAATATTGAAAAAGTAATTTATTTAGTAACTGATAATGACAAAAAATCTCCCCTGATTAACCTCTACTCTCTACCTACAAAATGTCCTGTCTGTCATTCATTTCAAGAGCCTAAGCTAAGAGCAGTCAATTTTAAAGATGATAATGATGCTTGGGTACAGTTTAGCTGTTTAAATAATAAATGTAAGTCATCATTTACTGCATTTTATTTTAAAGGCAGTCATGGAAATGAGCAGTTTCATTTTCTATGCTTTTTATAAAATTTTGGTAAAATAGCCTTAGTACATAACTTAAAGGAGCTGTTTACTTTGGCAAGGGATTTTGATGATTTAATAAAGTACATAGACTATAGCAATCCTAATACTAGACCTGATTTTTTAGGTACATTGCCTGATATATGTCCAATTTGCACTTATTCTATATCACCTGAGTACATTCTAATTTATTTTAAAGGTAGCTGGACTACCCATTTACTCTGTGGATGTCCTAGAAATGAATGTGGTGCTTTATTCTTTGCTGAGTATCAGGAGTCTGGTAATCAATTTTATTTTCAAGGTTGCTATCCTAATAGTAAAACTAATAAAGAGTTTCCTCAGGAAGTAGCAGAACTATCTCCTAATTTTGTAGCTATTTTTAATCAGGCTCATCATGCTGAGCAGGAAAAGTTAGATTTAGTCTGTGGAGTAGCTTATAGGAAGGCTCTTGAGTATCTCATTAAGGATTATGTACTTAGTATGTACCCTGAGGATGACAGTAAGATTAAATCCATGCCTTTACAGCAATGTATCCAAAAGTTCATTACTGAGCCTAGCATTAAATTAATGGCAGAAAGAGCTACATGGTTAGGCAATGATGAGACTCATTACATTAGAAAATGGGTGGATAAGGACTTGCAGGATTTAAAAAATCTAATTGACCTTACAGTTTTCTTTATCAGCATGAGCTTAAAGGCTTCAAAATATAAGGAGGAAATGGTTAGATAGAATAGTTATTTCTGTTATAAAAATTAAAGGGATTGAAAAATAGATTATAAAGGACAGGAGAGGACAGGAGAATAATCTCCTCCTTTTTTTGTTTTGGAAAAATACATGGTAAAAAGAGGATTTTGTTGATTTATGTAGAATTATGTACAGGATGTACAGTAGTTTTAAAGGTGGTGTGTTTTTATGCCTAAAAGAAGAAATTTATCTCCTCATGAGAATGCCATATTATTAGCTGAGGTTGAGAGTCTGTGTCCTTTTGATGCAAAACCATTAATGTATGAAAAAAATGGTAGAAATCAAAAGTTGTGGGAGGGTGCACACATATACCCTTTAAACCCTACAGAAGAGGAGATTGAATTATTAAAGGATGAAGAAAGATTACATGAGGATGTTAATAACATAAAAAATTTTATAGCTTTGTGTGGAGATTGTCACAAGAAATATGATAACCCTAGAACTGTTGAAGAGTACAGATTGTTGGTAAGCATAAAGAAAAATATTTTATCCAAAAGTGAAACAAGGTCAAAGTATGCTGACTACCAAATAGAAAAAGAAATTAAAGATGTCATTAAATTACTTGTTGAGGGGTCTGATGAGGGCTCATACACCCCATTAAATTATGATGCTTTAAAATTAGATACTAAAGCAGATCATACATTATCTAGAATAACAAAAAATAGAATTAGGAATGAGATTACTGAAAATTACTTATATATTCAACAACAGTTTAGAGATATTGACAGCCAATATCCCAAAACATTTAATGCTATAGCATCACAAGTTAAATCATTTCATGACACTTTAAGTAGGAGAGAATCCTCCCAAGAGATTATGTATGAGCAACTTACTGAATGGTTGTATAAAAGAACTGGAAATATTTCTAAAGGTGCTTGTGGAATTATAATCTCATTCTTTATTCAAAATTGTGAGGTGTTTTCATGATAGTACCTAACAAAGTAATTAGATTTAGTGAGTCAATTATTGGAAAGATGCCCATTATTCTTAAATTTTTATCAGAGAAAGAAATGACAGTAAAGGACTTGTATTTTAAAACTCAAGACCACTTTGATGAAATTGATGAATTTATATATTCACTTGATGCCTTATTTCTACTTGATGTGATTAAAGTAGATTTTGATAAAGGAGTAGTCACATATGTTAGTTAGGATTAAAAGTGTAATATTTGCAGAAGAAACTATAGATTTTCATGAAGGACTGAATGTTGTATTAGGGGATAACAAAGGTTCTAACTCTATTGGTAAATCAACTTTACTTATGATTATAGATTTTGTTTTTGGTGGCAACACATACATTACCCATAATAGTGATGTTGTTGCAAACTTAGGACATCATGAATTTGGCTTTACATTTGAATTTAATAAGAATGAATACCATTTTGTAAGAGGAACAGAAAATTCAGAGGTTGTCTATGAGAGTAATAATAAATATGAAAGATTAGTTGAAATCAGTGTTAATGACTTTACCAAGCAATTAAAGGATTTTTATGAGCTTGAATCAGGTCAACTAAGCTTTAGGTCTGCTGTGAGTAACTATTCTAGAGTTTGGGGGAAAGAGAACAATAATGTAAAAAAACCATTACATAGCTTTGATCAAGAAAAGTTCATCCAAACTGTAACCAATTTGATTAAGCTATTTAATGAATATGATGCCATTGATTTACAGGACCAGGCAGTAAAGAATCTTGAAGATCAAAGAAAAGTATTAAATAAGGCAGGTAAACATAAATTAATTCCCAAAATAACTAAAACTAAGTTAAAAAAGAACTTAAAAGAAATAGAGGCTTTAACTAAAGAAATAGAAAGAATAGGGAAAAGTGCGTATAGCAGCTCAGGTGATATTAGTGAGATTGTTTCAGAAGAAATGATTGCAATTAGGGAAAAAAAGAAAAAACTTATAGATGAGAAAGAGTATTATGTCTCAAGATTAAATAGGACAAATAAAACTATTGAGAGGTCATCAGTTGTTGGCTTTGAAAGTCTAGTAGAGTTTTTCCCAAATGTAAATGTTGAAAAATTAAAAAATATAGAATCATTTCATCAAGGCATAAGCTTTATACTAACTGATGAATTAGAGAATGCCAAAAAAGAATTGGCAGAAAAAATAGCTGAACTAAATAAAGAAATTGATAATATAGTAAAAAAGCAAGATAAGCTATTAAAACCTGATGAGGAACTTACTGTATTTATTGACAGTTTGATTGAAATGTCCTCAAAGCTAAAGAATTTACAGCTTGAAAATGATTACTACAATAAGTTGGCAGTAATAAAGGTAGATATTGAAACAAAAAAAAGTGAGCTTGAACAGCTAAAGGGAAAAATAGTTGAAAGAATTAGCAATGCAATAAATAAAAAACTAACAGAGATTAATGACTTAATCCATGAGGATAAAAGGACTGCTCCTAAGTTGAATTTAACTTTCAGCAAATATGAGTATGAGGTATTTGATAACACAGGAACAGGGAAAGCATATACCAATTTAATTATTTTTGACTTAGCTATACTGTCACTTACTAAAATGCCATTTATTATGCATGACTCTTTCTTATTTAAAAATATTGAAAATGAGGCTGTTGAGAAAATCATCAATTTTTATAATTCATTGTCAAAACAAGTTTTTATTGCAATTGATATTATTGACTTGTACAACAAGGAAACCCAAAAGATTTTAGAGGAGAAAAAAGTAATTCTATTATCTAATGATAAGTTATTGACTACATTAGATTGGAGAGATAGTGGTAAGAAAGAAGCTGAGTAAAGAGGGGTCTGGATTCAAGGTTTAGCTCCTTCTTGCTTTTATGGGATGTAAGTCAGATTAATTAGGGAGCTTTGTAGGCTCTCTTTTTTGTTAAACATAGAATTAAAGGAAACAGAGAATGAGGTAAAGAAAATGAATAAAGATAGTTTTTCTAATTGGTTAGAAACCCATACTGATTTACAACAATATGCAATAAAAAGATATTCTAGGGCTATTGAAAAACTTCCATCAGAATTGGGAGACTATGGGTTACAAAGAATTACTTTATTTAATCTAGCTGATACTACATTTATTGACACCATTCTTAATAACCCTGAGTTTAAAAAGAAGGATACAAAAGGTCATAGAATGTATAGCACTGCATTAAAGCATTTCAAAAGATATATTGAATACTTTTATGACTCTGAGTTACAAGCTGAGATGTTTAAAGAGGAGCAGGAGTTTGAAAAGTACCTTACAGTAAATCTTGCTGATGTTAGCAGAGCTGATATTGAGGATAAGCCAGAAAATAAACCTAAACATAGGTCAGTAAATAATAAAAAGGTATGGAACAGAAACCCCAAATATGCAAGTGAGGCTGTGGCTGATGCAGACTACTTATGTGAGTTTGACAATCAGCATAAGCATTTTATTTCAAAGTTTAATGGAAAGAATTATGTAGAGGCTCATCACCTTATCCCTATGCAGTATCAGGAGCAGTTTGAAAATAGCTTAGACATCCATTCCAATATTGTATCAATCTGTTTAGTCTGTCATAAGAAAATCCATTTTGGACTGTTTGAGGAAAAGAAAGAAATATTAGAAAAGCTATTTAACAGCAGGAGAGAAAGACTTATCAAGGGTGGAATTAACATTAGCCTAGATGAGCTTTATAGTTATTATCAGGATTAACTACATGGAGGAGAGTTGATTGCTTTCCTTCTTTTTATATATTTCAAAGGAAATTACAGTATACTGGAATACATTGACAAAAAATGTCCTTCTGCTAATAATAGTTTATTATCAGGTTTTGGGAGGAAAATGGAATGTATAAGGATAGAGGAATTATTACTGAGGATGAGCAGAAACTTATTTCTAGGTATCCTGAGGACATACAGGAAAGGCTAAAAGAAGAGCTGTTAAAGTCAAAAGAAATGAATAAGTGCTCTAACTATGACAGTTTGATTGACAAAATGGAGCAGGGTTTAACAATCACTTTTAAAGATAATGTAACCTTTATTGGAAAGCCAAATACAGCTAGGCTAGCTAGATTTTTACTTGAGCATACTCAGAGGGTAAAATATAAGCCACTTAAAGAGGAGCTAGAGCATGATGGCAGGTTAGAGGAATTTAAGCAGTATCCTAAAGGTACTAGAGTAAGAGCTAATGGAGAGGTAGTTTACTGAGAGCTGATGAGGCTCTCTTTTTTTTGCTTTTCCTCCTGAGTTTAAAAAATAGGAAATAACTTTATTTCTAGAGATTGGGCTTTTTTATATAGGGTACTTTCCTTTTTAATCCCAGTAACAAAGCTGTCAGGTAACTGTGTTGGTCAGGCTTATTGCCTCCTCAGTTTCATTTATTAGGTTATATATGTTAAAGTACCTACCTCCAATCCATCAGTATCCCTGCCTCCCCATACCCTGCCTTTCTCAGTTTATAAGAGGTTTTACAATAGTCTTAGTACAGTCATGATACTAATTTATTGTCTGAGTCTAATTGTTTAATCTGCAGACTGAGAGGATGCTGAGCAGCCTACAATTCTTTCTCTGTATTTCTATATTACAATTCTATAATGTAGATGCCTCAAGAAATGGCTTTATATCAGGCTTTCTCAGTAGTCAGATTACCTATGCAAAAAGCTGTATATTTTATGCAGTAGGCTGTACAGATTTATTCACCAATGGAGTCAGTCACAGTCAGCCTATATTTTGCTCAGATTGTGCAGCTAAGAATGGCATTTCTCAGACTCTCCCTCAGCTCCATAATGCTCTCTATGGCTTTGAATATGCCCTCCTAAAGTCAATACAACCCTGCATATATAAAAGGTATCCCTCCTGTTTGTAAGGCTCTCTCAGGGCTGTCTATTTCCTCAGATACCTACAGAGGCAGAGCAGGGGGAAAAAGCTGTATTGTAGCTGTGGCAAGGGCTAGAGAGACATTTACTATTGATCCTGAGAAATATTTTGCTACAGGGAAGGGCAGTCAGGAGGGCTTTCCTGTGGGATTTTACTGTACTAAAGCAATACTGCATATAGACATAGTTAGTCTGTGGATAACTATATAAATGCTACATATAGTGGTTTATTTCATATAGTATCTCTATACTGCCTAATTACTGAATATGTACAGGAGGGAAGGTTACAAAATGACTGTTTTCTAATCAAAAGGGTATTTTTGGACTTAAAGGGAATGGTACATATCTGTAGACAAAAAAGAGAAAGAGCCTAACCTGTTCATTAAGAACAAGCTAGACTCTGATAAAGAGGTAGTTAATGTCAGCAAACAAGCCTAAACAAAAACAATATTACTTAAAAGGAGCTAGAGATAGGTGACTAAGCTATCTCTGTACTATAGTTTAACTACAGCTATGCTCCTTAAAGTTTGAATGATTAAATATTAATATTATTAAATACCAATACTATTAATCTTATTTAGAGGCTAAAGAATTTCATTGCCTTATCATTATCCTCATCTATTGTAGACTTAAATCTGTTTGCTCCTGCCTGTACCTTACCTGCCTCAGTCTGCTTACCTCTCTTAAACTTAACTACTGAGCTATTCTGAGCAGTAGTCTTAGGCTCATCTGTTGTAGTCTCATCAGCTAGAGCTTTAAGGTCTAACATAATATTTTTTTCAACTTTTTTCTCTAAAACTGTCTCAGTAGCTCTCTCATTTTCTAATGGTAGGGTAGGTAGGTTAATATCATCAGCATTATCAGCATTATTTTTTTTCATTAAAATAGCCTCAGGAGTAGTATCCTCAGGCTTTTCTTTTTCTACAATATTGTCAAAGTCTACAGCACCTAAGTCTAACTCTTGAATACCATCATCCTCATCAGCCTCTAGCTCAGGGATCAAGTCTGTCTCATCCTTAAAGTTATATGGAGTATGGTCTAAGAAACAATTAACAGGATGATACATAGTAAACTTATATCCATTAGGAGCAGGTAACTTAATAGCTTTTAACAATAGCCTACCTCCATAGAATACATTTCTAGGCTGACCTGTTTTCTTATCTATTCCCTCTAGCAAATGTTCCCTGATAATACTGCCTACCTGCCTCTCAGAGATGCCTAACATATCAGCTATAGTCTGCTGAGAGATAAATGAAAATCCATCCTTATCAGTATGGGCTACAATAATCTTCAAGACCTTATAAGCTGTAGCATTAAGCTGAGCAAGTCCTCCATCTCTTACAAAGTCTATGTCCTCTACAATATATGCCTTTGTATAGTAGCTGTCAGTATCTTTATCATATAGCTCTACAGATTGTACAGAGAATACAGGAGGTTGAGTATTTAATCCCTCATCCTTTAACTGTTTTCTTATAACTGCTTTGCCCTTTTCTTGTATATCTTTACTAATAATATTTTTGGTCATATTAATTAGCTCCTTTTGTTAAATATTTTAATTATTGTATTTTAAATCTAGTTATCTATTATTTTGTATTTAATAAATAACTGTACTTATTGTCTTTAATTACTTTATTGTCTTTATATTCTTTAACTACTTTATATTCTTTAATTACTTTAATAGGAAGTTTTCTTCCTGTGGCTTTTATCTTGAGCATTAGCCTGGGCTTTTTCAGCTTTATACTGCTTATACTCTGCAATAAAGTCCTCATAGCTCTGCATAACTCCCTTTGTAGTCCTGCCTGATAGCTTACCTCTTTTATAAGTAGGGTTATTTCTGCTTAATCCCATCTTTGTCAGCTCCTTTTTTATTGTATTGAGTAGAGTATTGTAGATTAGTTATCTACTACTCTGGCTCATACTATTGTCTGACTGCTCATACTAAAATTAAGTATCTCCTCAAAAAAATTTTCTGACTGTCAATAGTATCTTTTTCCATACAATAATGATGGCATTTGGGCAGGTCTGACAGCCTCAGGACTTTGGGTAGCTCCTTTGTTTAGATTTTTGAGACATCATCTACTCTATATCTACTGTATTTATTTAAAAATGTAATGTTATGTACAAAAAAAACACACAAAGAGAATAGGTTAGATTGAGTCACATTTTGTACCTACTTTCTAATATCTCTTATGTAGGGAGCTTATCCTAAATATCATTAACTTTCACCTTTGTATTGGAGCTGTAGAGGGCTATGGCTTTTTCAATTAATGGACAAAAAAAATTTTTAGTCTCTTACCTTTAAATGAGTCCATTTTGTTAGGGCTAGTATATAGGAAAAAGTAAGGGAGTAACTTGAGGCTTACCTGCCCACAAAGAGCCTCTACTCCTCTTACAGCCTAACCAAAAATATTATGAGGAGTGTTTTTATGACTGAAAATATTAGAAAGATGGAGGAGTACATTTTAGAGCAAAGTCCTACTGATCCTGAGTCTCATGTACTGACATTCTGTTATGTACAAGTAATGTATCAAGCTACTCAAAAGCAATATGCAAACATTATAGGGATTAGTGACAGGGCTTTAAGGAATTATATCTCCAATAATCAGGAGCTTTATGATGAGGAGAAAAAAAGATTACAAGAGATTAAGGAGGCAGACAGTCCATCTCCTGACTTTACTTTGATGGCTAATAGGACTATCACAGAGGAGCAGTTAGACAAGTTTGTAGATGCTCTTTTTAAATCTGCTATAAATGGCAATGCAAGAGATAAAGCTTTATTTATTGAGTTTACAGGGCTTACCTCAGAGCAGGTATTAACCTTACAACATACTAAGGCTAAGTCTTTAAGATATTGGATTAAAGATATGATACAGCCAATCAGTCAGTACATGGACACAAAGTCTTTAGGGATGATGATTGAGACAAGTCCTTATATCTTTAGAGGTACTAAGAGCAGTAATAAAAATGCTCAGAGGTTTGTAGATACTGATATTTCAGATGAGAGCTTTAAGCTAGAGCTAATGTATTGGGGAGCTGCCTTTCTCTCAATGATGAATAATGAAGAGCATCCAGACTTAGAGCTACTGGCTACAACAGTAAGATTAGACAGGCTTTCTAAGGATATTCCTGAGGCATATAACAAATATGAGGTTAGGAGATATGCTGAGGCAGACTTTACTCCTAAAAAACCTAACAAGACTTTTGATGAGTTGATGTTAGAACTTTTCATTGAAATTGATGGAGCCATTAAGGGTAAAGAGGAGTTTGAGAAATGGAAAATAGAGCATCCTCCTAAAGCTCCTAAAGCAGTTAAGCCTCCTGAGTTAGATAAGGCTGAGGTAGAGCTTAGAGCCTCTGAGTATGAGGATGAGCTGGAGATCCTACTTACTGTTGAGGATGAGATATTACATGATTTAAAAATGATTACTAAAAAGGTAGAGGCTGAGAAAAAGGCTAACAAAAACTAATATTCACTAGGAGGAGTTAATTATGGAAAATAAGATCAATGCAATGTCAAATAAAATTGCAGAGGTATTAGCTAAAAGAGGTGCTTTTGAGGATTATTTAGAGGATATTGAGCTGACAAAAGCTCAGCATGGTCAGGCTATTGTAGAGCTAGAGGAGGAGTTAGCAGGACATAAAGAGGCTTTTGCAATGGCTGATGACTTAGGAGCTGCCAAACTATTAAAACAACAGATTAGCTCTACTGAGGAGGAAATTGAGCTAGTTAAGCAGGTTAATAAGGCTAAAATAGCTACAATGTTTGAGATATTGGGAGACTTAGCTGAGAGCTATTTTGCCTGTCATACAGAGGCTATAACTTTGTTTAGAGAGCTTGATAATGAGATGGTAGTTAATACAGGCTTAGGAGTATTAGCTGAGAATAGGAGTATTATGGAGGGCTTTGCTACTACTCTTAACAGTAGCTTTTCACAGGTAAGAAATATCCTATTAGATACAGGTATTGTAGCTCAGGCTGACCAAAATAAAAGGTTTAGGGGAAAGTATCACCTAGGACAAAGAGGGTTAATATCAGAGCTTATTACTTTTGAGAGTAAGGTTAGAGCTTATGTCTCTGAGTTAAAGGCTAAAGGAGTGAGCTTGTAATGGAGATTATGGCTCATATTATTGGAAGTATGATTATAGTCTATGGAGTCATTCCAATGGTCTTTAAGGAAAGTAAATAAGGGATAGGCTTTCTGCCTGTCTCTTTTTTTTGTACTTAAAAATCAAAGTAGAGGAGGCAGAGAGAGATGCTAGACATTATATTTAATCATTATTATATGTCAGGAGAAAAAGCTACTGCATGGTCAGAGAGAGCTTATAAACTGCTAAGAGCTACTGGCAGTACCTTAATATCAGCTCAGCAGGTAGGAGAGATACTATACCTCCATTATTGTCAGAGAGTATCAGCTAAGGAGCTAGTTAAAAAATACAACTTTATATCTCCTCACCATGTTAGGGCTGTTCTTAAAGGTACTTTTTGCAAAGAGGTATATAACTTATTTTTTGAAATGATGGAGCATGAGAGGGAAATGCTAGACCTGATATTTGACTAAGCAAAGAAACAAAGGGGGAGGCTGAGAATGGCAAAACAGACTGAGTACCAAAAGGAAAAGATGGAGGAGCAGTTAAGGAAAGAGGATATGTATGATGTACATCTTTGGAAAGCTCTTGAGATTTTAAAGATGCCTACAAAGCTAGGTATAGACAAGGATAATAACTTTGTTATTTTATATCCTGTTCCATTATTTAAATCCTACAGAGTATCAGGAGTAGAATATAAGACTAATCAGGCTTTTATCTTACCTGATGTCCTCTTTGATAGGTTGGCAGAGAATGAGGATGTGATTGAGGCTATTAATAAAAAGAGAAAGAGAACTACTAAAGCTCCTGATAAGAAAGGGAGACCTAGTAAATATACTGAGGATGATATTGTAAAGTGGATTGAGATGCTAGGTGCAGGGATGACATATGGACAGGTAGCTACAGAGGTTAAAACTAATGCTAATACAATAGCCTATCATGTAAATAAGTATAAGAAAGCTAAGGGCTTTGAGGTTAAGAGAAAGACTAAGAAAGAGATCAATCAGGAGGTAAAGGCTCAGAATGAGGCTGAGAGGTTAGCTAAGGAAAAGGCTAAAGAAGCTGAAAAAGCCAGGAAAGAGGCTCTCATTGAGGCAAAAAAAGCTACCATTACTGAAGTATTAGCTGAGAGACATAAGAAAGCCCAGAGGGCTAATTCAGGACAAGGTAGATATAAGTTATTTGATGATGAAACTGTTAGGGAATGGGTTGAGCTTAAATATAAAGAGGGCTTATCTAATGAGGAGATAGCTGATATATACAGCTCAAGTAAATTCACAATAAGGGATAAAGTAAGCCATTATTTAAGTGAGATGATTAAGGAGGCTACAGTAAATGAGCAGATTATTGTATAAAGATGAGATTAGTATTAATGGTCATATTGTTTCAAACAATGGCAAAATAGTAGTAATTGAGTTAGCTACAGGAGGTACTATGACTCTAGAAAAGGATGATATTAAGCTAGTTCCTGATGTAGAAAAGCCAAAAAGGAAAAAGAAAGCTGAGGTAAGAAAAAAGGCTTTAAAGCTGAGAATAACTTAACTAAGATTAAAAACAAAGGTAAGTCAGCTTTAGCAATGATTAGCTCAGGATTATCAAAGCAACAGGCTGACAAGATGGCTAAGAAAAGTAAGTAATGAGGCATTGAGCCTCTCTTTTTTTTGTCCTGATTATGTCACAGTAAATGGGAAGGAGGCTAATGAGTAAGTATAGAAATCTAATAAAACTGAGGAGAGGATATAAAATGGATCAATTAGCTAATCAGAATAAAAAAGAGCTTATTACTTTTAAGACCAAAGATCAGGTTACAGTAAGGATACATGGTAAGCCTAACTTTGATATTTGGGCAAAGAAAATGATTGACCTGCATGATCAAAAGTAAAATAAATCAGTAAGTTAAAAAGGAGGAGCTAAGAGGCTTTTCCTTTTTTTATTGCCTTTTTATTAGAATTGTAGGAAAATAGCACCAAAATTAACTACTGATTAGGAGATGTTTGTATGCCACCAATTCAAGGAGGACTCTTTTCTTTGGGTCTTATGTGTCTAATAGGTATTTTAGCTATTGCTTTTCCACCATTAGGAATATTATTAATAATCTACTTAATATATAAATTTGTAGGTGGTGGTGGTTTAGAAAGATTGGTAGGCTTCATAGTATTTCCTATAATTATTATTTGGGGACTAATAGAAGAATTAGTAGGTAGAAAGAAATAATAATACATTTAAGGAACAAAAAAGGAGGAGCTATTACAGCTCTCTCCATTTAATATCTATAACAGGCTCATTATTTGTATCAGCAGTTTTAGTAAATACAATACTTGAGACAATCAGCTTTAATGTAGCATTTTGCTCCTCTAGCTCCATCTCCTCAAAGTTTTCAATCATATCTATAATCCCTTTTACTTTGTCTACTTGTGTAGAGGCATCCATGCTGTCTAATTTACTTTGGATAAGGCTTATCTCATTTTTTAGAGCAGAGATTGTATCCTCTAAAGCCTTTTTCTTTTTCTGATATGAGTCTTTATCTAACTCCTCATCTAGATACAGGTCTAACAGCCTTTTAGCTTTTCTTTCCTGCTTAGCTAGGTTAGTCTCTAGCCCTTCTAGATTAGATTTTAAGGTATTCTCAATGTCTGATGTGTCCTCAGCTAACAAACTTACTAATGTCTGCTCTAATTCCAGCTTGTATAACTTTAATGCCTCTAGGACTGCATTCTCTACTTTGTAGATAGCTAATCCACCATTATGGCATTTTGTATCTAAGTCAATCTGATGTCTACAAGGTCTTATCTGATAAAAGGAGTAATTTCTCCCTGTCTTTCTCACCTTATTATTAAGTTGTATTGTCATCACCTTTTTACAAATTCCACAAACTAAGAGTTTATTTAAAGGAGATTTAATACCTAAGGATTGTAAATTTTCCTTTGAGATTCTAGATTTAAATTGAGCCTGTATCTGATTAAACTCTTCTTCTGCTATTATTGCCTCATGGGTACCTTTGGCAATGGCAGTCCTTTTCAGTCTTTTGGATTCATACTTTGACTCACCTAAATAAACTCTGTTCTGTAAGATTTTTAAAATCCTGTCTGTTTTAAAAGGGATGCCTTTTCTAGACCTGTAGCCCAACTGATTAATTTTGTCAGCAATTTGTCTAGAGGAGTAACCTAATAAAGCTAACTCAACCATTTTTCTTACAATCTTTTTCTCCTCTGGGTTTACAAGTAACTGCTTTATATTTTTATCCCATGTATAACCTAGTGGAGGAATAGAGCCAATCCATCTATTCTTAATTGCAACAGCATCATATTTACCTTTGTTAAGTCTCTGTCTAATTCTTTTGTATTCAAAGTCAGACAGGACTGAGCTAAAGCCAAAAAGTAATTCCTGATTTTCATCATCAAACTTGATTACATTGTCAGGAGTTTCAATGATTACTTCATGCTCAATACATAGCTTTTTAATGTCATCTAGGAGTCCAATATCTCTCCCTAATCTGTCAATATGGCTTACCAATATCCTGTCATACTTTTTTGCCTCAATTCCTGCGATCATCTTAGCTAACTCAGGTCTATTCCATTTTATAGAGCTATCAATTTCCTCAAATACATCAGGATTTTTATATCCTTTTTGCTCAGCTAGTCTTAATAAAGTTTCTTTTTGAGTAAGCAGAGTTTCCTCTGCTCCTCCTTCTCCCTCTCTAGACTTCCTAACATAAATTGCTACCTTTAATTTTGTGGCAGTTTGTACCATATGTTTCCTCCTCCTAATAAGCCCTGTTTTTAGTCCTCTCTTATCCATTAGAGAAAAATCTAAAAATGTGAATGATAGAGCTATTGATTTAAAGGAGGATGAACTGTGTTTTATTGTCAAAATGGTGGAGGCACAGGTACAATCCTTTGAAATGGACAACCAACGTTTGCCATCTGATATGACAGAACTTCATACAGCAGGGTATTTAGAAGAAAACCAATTGACCTGTCCAAATGGAGATACGGTGACGATATCGTCTACAGGAGTTGTCGCTTCCAATAATGAGTAACCAGAATGGGTTTACATTAATAGAAACTATTTTTGTGTTATGTATTTTCTCTCTGATTGTCTCGTTTTCTTTCCTTCTTGTACGTCCACAAATGTTCTTCCTCGATAAGCATCTCTTTTTTTCCCAATTTAAAGATGACCTCTTTTACATGCAACAATATGCCATTTCAAACCAAACGGTTGTGTCAGTAAATATCCTTCCTCTATCACATCGATATTACGCCAAGGATCAGAATGGGAAGTTTATTGTAGATCGTACCTACTCAAATAAGGTCAATATTAGGGAGGGTTCTCAAAAATTGTATTTTCGTTATAATACAACCGGGAATATTAATACTTTTGGTACTTTGTATATCGATATATTAGATGAAACCTATAGATTTACGTTTTACATTGGGAAGGGAAGATTTTATGCTGTACAAATCTAATGGTTTTTTCCTTGTTGAACTTTTGCTTTCTTTATCTGTTTGGTTGGTACTAACCCTATTTTTGCTACCAATGTATATTCAAGTAAGCAAGCAGTCACTTAACACTCAATATAGTCGTGAGGCAACAAAGCTATTATATGATTCGTTGCAGGAGGCAATTCTTACGGGAAATGTTCAAGATGGTTTGACAGTACAGAGGAAAGGTAGGTCATTTACTGTAACTAAGGTAATGTCTGGGCAGGAGGTGTGTGTAAGATATGAAGATGCCTTTAAAAAGGAAACTCTCATTTGCGACATACTTCAATAATCAAGGTTTTACACTAATAGAGATGTTGTTATCGTTTGCTATATATTGTATACTTTCTTCTTTTTTACCGGTTGTTTTTTCTATTATTATAAATATGAACCATGTTACGGATCGTACTCAACAATTAGAATTTGAGCTTTTTATTAGTCAATTAAATACGGAACTTCAAGGTTGTGATTATG
The DNA here is from genome assembly GCF_001591645.1 of Robertmurraya korlensis NBRC 107688. Taxonomy (GTDB): domain Bacteria; phylum Bacillota; class Bacilli; order Bacillales; family Cytobacillaceae; genus Robertmurraya_A. Next base: position 17,357 of record NZ_BCVH01000001.1, read on the forward strand.
TTCAGGTGAAAAATGGGAAGCTTTATATGCAGAGTCTAGGGGAACTAGTTACGTATGAAAAATACGGACCCAATATCCGTCGACTAGTTCAGTTTCGGGGGCATGAAATAGTCTTGCAAAATATTAAAAGTGTAGAGTTCGTACAGAATCAATCCAACATTACTATATTGGTTGTTGGCAATAATAATGATGTGTATGAGGACCAACTGTTTCCTTTCCTTCAGGTGGTGGGAGTGTCATGAATGAAAAAGGCTTTATGTATCCATTTAGTCTATGTATATTTCTATTAACCTGTATTTTTTTATCTATTGAGTTTAGCCAGTATGTGTCGGAAAAAGGGGTGGTTGCCTCAGTTAATCAACAAGAAAGAAGGCAGTATTTATTTTTACTCACATCAAAAACCCTTTCCAAGCAAATGGCAGAAGGTGTGATACCTATAGATGGATTGGCCATCTACGCAGACATTGAAGTGTCGTATACGGTTAAGCCAATTTCTAGCCAAGAAGTGGAAGTGACTTATAGGATGAGGCAAGGTTCACTTGCAGTTAAAGCGATGGCTCAATACGAGGTTGAAAGCGGGAAATTAATAAAATGGATGATACCGGTGTAAAGCTCCCAAAGTGTTTAGTTCCTAATTTTTTGGTCATACTGTTAATGACTAAAAAGAGGGGGGAAATACCGTGAGTGCAGTAAATGATTATGTTAAATACATCACACAAACCGTAGTTAAATATATTGATCAGCCGAAGGAAGAAAGAAAAAAGATGAAGAAGGAAAAGAAAGAAACGAGAGAATCCTTTGCTTATCGGTGGTTTGGTATTCTACCTTATATAATTATGATGAACAAAGGAAAGAGAGAGAAATCATTTAAAGGGAATGACGAATGAGTCGTTCCCTTTAAATCGCTTCTTCAGACAAGTAAAAAATGCCACCGTTTATAATAGAGATTTGAACCTTTGGCTCATATTGCTCTTGTAAGGCTCGTTTTTCATTTTCATAGCTTTCCCCTTTTTCCTCTGTTTCTTCATAAAAATGCTCCAGCAATCTCAAATCTTTTGACCACCGTTCTCTAGCATCAGTAGCCCATGTGTGATCTTCTTCTAAGATGTTTAAACGTATCATATTTTGAATTCGTGTTACACCACTTTTCGGCATAATAAGTGGGGATAAGGTAAAAGAATAATCAGGTATCTTACGGGCTAACGGTAGTTTTAACAGTTCATCATGGAAGTTCTCAACCATATGTCCATTAATCAATTGTAATCCTATCGACCGAAAGACATCTCTTTTACGATCACATTGATAAGAGATTTTTACATTCATACCTAACCATGGACGTAATGGTACCTGTTGCCCCATGGATGCATGATGATCCTCATAGAGTCGAATATACCCAGCAAGGTTTTTAGTTGAGCGGAAAATTTGATGAAGTCTTGGTGATCCAAAATGGATGACCTCACCTTTAATATGGTCTGGAGTATTTTTTTGATTCGTAATAAGGATTAGTTTCATAGGATTTGGAACCCCACCCGTTTTCTCTAAATAATGCCAATAGAAGGGGCGATTCATTAATTCCTTATCCAATTCAATCGTTAGTTGGACACTTAAATATGAACCATTATTTTCGAGTATTTCACAATTGTTAGCTGTAAAGTACTCCACCAAAAAGTTATGAATTTCCTGTTGCTGCACGATAGTCACCTTCCTTTACTTCTTCAGCGAATTGGATCATTGAAGCTAGATTGTCCATTTTTATTCTCATTTCCCCTTCAGAGGTGGAGTTGCCGAAAATATCTGAAAGATGCTCCTCAAAGCTACCAAACTCTAAACGAGTAAGAATATCATCCAAATCACCAATTACCTTTTCAAACAAATTGATTTTTTCATGTAATAACTTAAGAACATGCTCTTCGACCGTTCCCTTAGTTGCAAAGTTATAGATCATTACGTCTTTTTCTTGGCCCAGTCGATGAATTCTCCCAATTCGTTGCTCTAGTCTCATAGGATTCCATGGCAGGTCAAAATTTATAATATGGTTACAGAACTGAAGGTTGATTCCTTCTCCTCCTGCTTCCGTTGCAATTAGTACCTGTACATTATTCTCAAAAAGCTGCCTCATCCAATCTTTTTTTCCTCTTTTAAAGCCCCCACGAAAAGGGACAGAGCTAATTCCATTCTGCTTTAAAAACCATTGCAGATAGAGCTGTGTTGCTCGATATTCTGTAAAGATAATTACTTTATCATTTACGTTTTGAATTAGTTCAAGAGCTTTTACCGCCTTGGAATTCGTATGAACGGCATTTACCTTTTCGATTAAATAGGTGATTTGATCTTGATATTCCTTTGAAGGGTTATCCTTTCTTTCTAGCATATTTTTCAAGGTGAAAAAGACAGCTTCTCTACTACTACATGCTTCTCTTTGCAGTGTCATGACAGAAAAGGCAGACGTTGCTGTCCAGTCTCCCTCAGAACGCAGTTCCGTAACGGAATTATATAAATCCTGCTCTTCCTTAGAAAGTTCAATTGGGATCGTTTCGACTTTTCTCTTTGTCCATTCGATACCTGTGTCCGCTCGGCGATTTCTGATCATTACTTTATTTACTAGCTCTTTTAAATGTTCGTTATCGTTAATATCTCTTGAATCCTTTTTGTATTTTTCGTTAAAAACAGATTCATTTCCTAAATGACCAGGCTTTAAAAGAGAGACAAGATTGAAAATCTCGCCGATTCGATTTTGAATGGGGGTTGCTGTTAAGAGTAAACAGAACTTTTTCTTTAAACTTTGTACAAATTCATAGTTTTTTGTTTTATTGTTTTTTAATTTATGTGCTTCATCGATAATAATAAGGTCATAATCTTGATTAAGGATAATCTCCCTATGTGGATCACGTTTGGCCGTATCAATAGAGGAAACGACCACATCGCATTGTTCCCAAACGTAGCTCTTTCGTTGTGAAACGGCAGGGATGTAAAACTTACTTGTTAGCTCCATTGACCATTGTGTTACAAGAGAAGCTGGGACAAGAATAAGCACCTTTTTTACAAGACCTCTTATCATGTATTCCTTTAAAATAAGTCCTGCTTCAATGGTTTTTCCAAGACCTACTTCATCAGCAAGGATGGCTTTTCCGTTCATGTTTTCTACAACTTGCTTAGCAACTTCAAGCTGATGTGGAAGAGGTGTTAAATTAGGAAGATGTTTTGGAGCTTGCAACCCTTCAAATTCATCAATAACTGTATGTTTTTCTACCTCTACCGCTAGCTTGTATAACTCATAATTTCCCCACGGACCATCATTTGTAATTTTCTCCATCAATCCCTCCTGCCAAGAGGTATCAAACTCAATCTCTACCGTCATAAAAACAACTCCCTTTTTGATCGATAAATATATTGCCGTATGGGTTTCGAAATGGTAGGATGATAATATCTTAAAAGTTTTGAAATTTGTCACAATATGACGAATGATGTATAAGTACAACTTAGTATTATCCAAATTGGGAAATTTTATAATGCGAATGAGAACAAGGGGAGAGACTACTTTTAAGTAGCGCCGAAGGAGCAAGCAAACATTTTGTGAATCTCTCAGGCAAAAGAACTCTTGTTTGACGCAGCTCTGGAGAGTGCTTCATTTAATTGAAGCCACCAAAGGGGACAGCCAACCGGTAAACTTTCAGGTGCCAGGACAGAGACCTTTCTTAAAAAAAGAGGGGGGTCTCTGTCCTTTTTTTATGAATTTTTATAAGGGGGAAATTGATTTGGCTCAACTAAAAAGAACACCGCTTTTTAACGTGTATCAACAGTACGGTGGGAAAACAATTGACTTTGGAGGATGGGAACTGCCTGTTCAATTTTCCAGTATTAAAGAAGAACATGAGGCGGTTAGAACGAAGGCAGGATTATTTGATGTTTCTCATATGGGAGAGATTGAAGTAAAAGGGACAGAAAGTTTGGCCTACCTTCAGAAAATGATGACGAATGATGTCTCAAAGCTGCAAATAGGTGGAGCACAATATACCGCTATGTGCTATGAGACTGGTGGTACTGTCGATGACCTTTTAATCTATAAATTGAACCACGACCATTATTTGCTGGTTGTAAATGCTTCGAATATTGAAAAAGATTTTTCCTGGTTACATGATCATGTTGAGGGTGATGTGAAGCTTCTTAATGTTTCTGAAAAAATGGCACAATTAGCACTCCAAGGACCACTTGCCGTAGAGGTTCTACAGAAGCTAACGGAATCTGTTGACCTTTCTTCAATTGGATACTTTAAATTTCAGGAAGGGGTCAATATTGGAGGGAAAGAAGCGCTAGTTTCAAGAACAGGATACACCGGAGAGGATGGCTTTGAGGTGTACTGTAATAGTGAGGATGCGGCTTTCCTGTGGGAAGCAATACTAGAAGCAGGTAAAGAGGTAGGCGTTCTTCCTTGTGGATTAGGTGCTCGAGATACCCTTCGCTTCGAGGCAAATCTGGCCCTTTATGGTCAAGAGCTTTCGTCCTCTATTTCTCCTTTGGAGGCTGGTATTGGTTTCGCTGTGAAATTAAACAAAGAAGCTGATTTTATTGGCAAGGAAGCTCTTCAGCAGCAAAAGGAAGCAGGAGTTCCTCGTAAACTAATAGGTATTGAAATGATTGATCGAGGGATCCCAAGACATGGGTATCCGGTTTATGTAGGAGAACAAGTAGTAGGCGAAGTAACAACCGGTACACAATCTCCTACTTTGAAAAGAAATATCGGCTTAGCATTAGTTGATTCAGTAGTCGTAACTCCAGAATCGGAGTTGTTTATCGAAATCCGTGGGAAACGCTTGAAGGTGAAAATTGTACCTACACCATTTTATAAAAGAGAAAAGAAATAAGGGAGGCATAAAGTCATGAAGCATCGCTACTTACCGATGACAGAAACAGATAAAAAAGCCATGCTAGAACAGATCGGAATTTCTGATGTTCAAGAGCTTTTTAACGATATTCCAGAAAGTGTTCAGTTTAAAGGGGAATATAACATTAAAAAAGCAAAGTCCGAAACAGCATTACTAAAAGAGTTAACTCTATTAGCTGCTAAAAATGCAGATCTGCGCTCGCATACCTCCTTTTTAGGTGCGGGTGTCTATGATCACTATATGCCTGTCATTGTTGATCATGTTCTGTCCCGTTCTGAGTTTTATACGGCATATACGCCCTATCAACCTGAAATTTCTCAAGGTGAGTTACAGGCAATCTTTGAATTTCAAACAATGATTTGTGAGCTAACAGGAATGGATGTTGCAAACTCTTCTATGTACGACGGAGGAACAGCTTTAGCAGAAGCGGCGATGTTGAGCTCGGGTCATACGAAGCGTAAAAAGGTACTTTTATCGAGTACGGTCCATCCAGAAACGAAAGAAGTAGTAAAAGCGTACGCAAAAGGCCAATATGTTGAGGTTGTTGAAATTCCGTATAGAGACGGTGTCACTGATCTAGATGCCTTAAAGAGTGAAATGGATGATACAATCGCAGCTGTTATCGTACAATATCCCAACTTTTTTGGGAGAATTGAGCCAATGAAGGAGCTTGAGGAAATCATCCATTCGGGTAAAGCTATGTTTGTGGTATCTAGCAATCCTCTTTCACTAGGGGCGTTAACACCTCCAGGAGCTTTTGGTGCAGATATTGTGGCTGGAGATGCACAACCATTTGGAATTCCAACTTCATTTGGTGGTCCTCACTGTGGGTATTTTGCCGTTACAAATAAATTAGTACGAAAAATTCCTGGACGCCTAGTAGGTCAAACAAAGGATGATCAAGGTAGACGCGGATTTGTTCTTACTCTTCAAGCCCGTGAACAACATATTCGTCGTGATAAAGCAACGTCGAATATTTGTTCTAACCAGGCATTGAATGCATTAGCTGCCTCTGTTGCTATGACTGCCTTAGGGAAAAAAGGTGTTAGAGAAATGGCTGTAAGTAATATTCAAAAAGCCCACTATGCGAAGCAAGCATTCAAAAATAAAGGATTTACGGTTGCCTTTGATGGACCAAGTTTCAATGAGTTTGTTGTTGAATTGAACCAGCCGGTAAAAGAAGTTAATCAACAGCTTTTAAAAGAAGGCATCATTGGAGGTTACGATCTTGGTCGTGATTATCCACAATTAAAGAATCACATGCTTGTGGCAGTGACTGAGCTTCGAACAAAAGAAGAGATTGATCTATTTGTTGATAGAATGGGGGATTATCATGCATAAGGAAGACCAAGCACTCATTTTTGAATTAAGTACCTCTGGCCGAGTGGGATATAGTCTCCCTGAGATGGATATCCCTGAGGTAAACATCGATGATTTAATTCCAACTGATTATATTCGTACCGCTGAACCAAATTTACCAGAAGTGTCTGAGCTTGATATTATGCGTCATTACACAGCCTTATCAAGAAGAAATCATGGAGTTGATTCTGGTTTTTACCCGCTCGGTTCTTGTACGATGAAGTATAATCCGAAGATTAACGAAAATGTTGCTCGATTTGCAGGGTTTGCCCATCTTCACCCACTTCAAGATGAAAGCTCTGTTCAAGGGGCATTAGAGCTTATGTATGATCTTCAAGAACATCTGATTGAAATTACAGGAATGGATGAAGTCACACTACAGCCTGCTGCAGGGGCCCACGGAGAGTGGACGGGACTTATGCTCATTCGTGCCTACCATGAAGCAAATGGGGATACAAAAAGAACAAAGGTCATAGTACCTGACTCCGCTCATGGAACCAATCCAGCTTCTGCAACTGTTGCCGGGTTTGAAACAATTACGGTTAAGTCAGATGAAAATGGATTAGTTGATTTAGATGACTTAAGAAATGTAGTAGGTGAAGATACAGCTGCCTTGATGCTTACCAATCCAAATACCCTTGGGTTATTTGAAGAGAATATCCTTGAAATGGCGTCGATCGTTCACGAAGCCGGAGGAAAGCTTTATTATGATGGAGCTAATCTAAATGCTGTTCTTTCAAAAGCAAGGCCAGGAGATATGGGCTTTGATGTTGTGCATTTAAATTTACACAAGACGTTCACAGGCCCACATGGGGGCGGTGGCCCAGGTTCTGGTCCTGTTGGGGTGAAGAAGGATTTAATTCCATTCTTACCAAAACCAGTCGTTACGAAGAAGGACCGAGAATTCGTATTAGATTATGACCGTCCACAGTCAATTGGACGTGTGAAGCCTTACTATGGTAACTTTGGAATTAATGTAAGAGCTTATACGTATATTCGTACGATGGGCCCAGATGGACTAAAAGCAGTAACTGAGTATGCAGTATTAAATGCGAATTATATGATGAGACGACTCCAGCCTTACTTTGATCTTCCGTTTGATAGACATTGTAAGCATGAGTTCGTATTAAGTGGGAAGAGACAAAAGAAGCTTGGTGTACGTACGCTAGATATCGCGAAGCGCCTGTTGGACTTTGGATATCATCCACCAACCATTTACTTCCCATTAAATGTTGAGGAATGTATTATGATTGAGCCGACAGAGACAGAATCGAAGGAAACGCTCGATGCGTTTATTGAAGCAATGATTCAAATTGCAAAGGAAGCGGAAGAAAATCCTGAAATCGTTCAAGAAGCACCGCACACGACAGTTATTGGACGATTGGATGAAACGACTGCTGCTCGTAAGCCGATTCTGAGATACCAAGTATAAGTTTTGTTTAGGAAGCAAGCACGGCTGATGTCGTGCTTGTTTTTTGTTGAATGGAGAAGTCGATGTCTAGAATGAGTGGTAGGTTGAGGGTTTCCTATATAGATAAACCTAGATCAGCGTTTGGAATATATGATTTCCAGGAATTAGTGGAATGGATGAATTAAATGAGTATTTAGGACATATGATTTCCAACAATTAGGGGAATAGATAAACTAACAGCTTTTCGACATTAAATCTGAAACTAGGAAGAAGAGTAGGAGGGATATCATGAGTATAGAGGTGGTTATCGTTTCGACGCTCTGTTTTTTTCTTTTGGTAAAACCTTTTCGTTATTTTCTCCAATTATTTAGTAATGAAAGTGGGTCTCTCATATTTAAAGCGGTACATTTAATAGGAGTAATTATTGTTTGTCTCTTTCTATTAATAATGATCGGGGATATGCAAAATAGTACTATTCCAGCACCTGACTACACATTGTTTTTTATCACACCATTTTTTATGCTGACGACTTTGTATATGTCCGTTCTGTTTCTGTTTGAAAGTGATGTACTGGAAAGAAGAAAGGATCATTTGAATGGCCCTATTTTTATTTTAATTCCGATTCTTGCCCTTTTTTCCTTAACAAAAATGTGGCAAAAGACTACACAGTTATTTACCCAATTAGGAGGAGGACCAGATAGTCCCGGATCAAAGATGTACGAAATGGCCTGGATTAATACGTATACAAGTCCACTTCTAATGAATATTTACTTGTTTTTGTTTTTAACTAGTATCACATTATTTTGTGCCTACTTTTATATCCATACAAGTAAAAAGGATTCTGCTCATTAGGAGCTGAATCCTTTTTATAATCCGGGAACCTTTAATTAAGGCACCATCACTTGTCTATTACTTCACTTTAATTTTACCAGACCACTTTTTAAATCCGCCTTCAAGGTGGGAAAGGTCTTTATAACCTTTGCGGTAAAGTGTTTGTGCTGCGCGGCCACTTCTCATCCCACTTTGGCAATATAGATAAACCGGTTTGTCAGGACGAATTTCTTTCATTCGCATTTTAAATTGCGATAGTGGGATATTTCTAGCTCCTAAAATATGCCCAGCTTCATACTCGTTTGGTTCACGCACATCAATTAGTTGAGCTTTTCGATAACCTTCGCGGAATTGTTGTTCATTCAGCGTTTTTACAATTTTTCTTTGGTAGAGCCAAGTAATCACTGAGTAAGTAATAATGGCACCTAGAAGAATAAGGATAAAATAAAGAGTATCCATAAATTTATATGTCTCCTTTCAAACAAGCATCACGCCAAATTATATTATATAGGTGTTGTGACTTTGGGTAAAGAGAAAGAACCTAATTTCCTGAGTACTTGTTACTTTCTTTCAAACGATTCATTTGTTAAGCTAATAGAGCTAGACTTCAACAATAGAAAAAGAGGTTTCAATATGGACAAAGAAATATGGGGTTTTATTGATTCTAAAGAAGGGTCTCCTTCTTTTAATATGGCATTAGATGAAGCATTGCTTGAGTGGCATAGTAAAGGGGAAATTCCACCGGTTATCCGTTTTTATGGCTGGAATCCAGCTACTCTTTCAATAGGATATTTCCAAAAAGTTGAGAAGGAAATAGATCTTGATAAAGTGAAAGAACACCAGCTTGGATTCGTTCGTAGACCGACAGGTGGGAGAGGGGTACTTCATGATCAAGAGCTAACGTATAGTGTTATTGTTTCAGAAGAACATCCTGACATGCCAAAAACGGTTACAGAAGCGTACCGTGTAATTTCAGAAGGGATTTTAAAAGGGTTTCAGTCACTAGGGTTGGATGCTTACTTTGCGGTTCCAAAAACAGCGGAGGAAAGAGATTCCTTAAAAAACCCTCGCTCAGCTGTTTGTTTTGATGCTCCAAGCTGGTATGAGCTTGTTGTAGAGGGAAGAAAAGTGGCCGGAAGTGCGCAAACAAGACAAAAAGGGGTTATTCTGCAACACGGTTCCATTCTACTAGATATAGATGAAGATAAGCTATTTAGTCTTTTTAAATATCCAAACGAGAGAGTAAAGGAACGAATGCAAAGAGCCTTTAAGAACAAGGCTGTGGCTATTAATGAAATTAGTTCAAGAAAAATAGAGCTTGAAGAAGCTAAACGTGCTTTTAAACTGGGATTCGAAGAAGGCTTAAATATAGAGCTCCAACCATATGAATTATCAACGGAGCAAATGGAATATGTTCATAAGCTCGCACGTGATCGTTATGAAAGTGACGAGTGGAATTTCAAAAGATAAGCGTCGAAATTTGTCGCTTTTCTTTTTTTTGTAAAGTTATAGGTCAAAAGCCTATAGGACGTAGGGTTGTCTCGATATAAAAAAAAGCAAGGAGCGAAATTTGTTAAAATTTATCGCTTTTGCTCGAAAATCTATAAAAATCAGCTCTTTTCGCTAGATTCTTAATTTTTTTGAGTTTGACAAATTTGTTGGCGTTTGACCCGGACACAATATATAGTGTGTGTTTTTGAAAAATATATACTATATGTAGACAATATGGTTGATTTCACAATGGGACTGTGGTAATTTAAGAATATTCCTAGCATAGCTAGATTCTGGATTTCTATTAGTAGTTTTTACAGAGTAGATTAAAAGAAGCATTGTATATATTAAAGGAGTTGTGTGTATGTCTGTTGCGTTTAGAAAAAAAATGAATATTGATGTGGAGAGCTTAAACAAGGACATTAGCTTGTTTCCTCAGGTGCATCCAGTAACCCCAGATATGAAAATTACCCATAAAGGGGTATCAAGACTTGTTATGCTTGACCGTTATACATTTAAAGATACGGAAAAGCTAACATTATCGAATGGGGATTTTGTCGTTCTAACAATTAAAGAAGATCCAAAGTTTCCTGCGAGAGGTCTTGGATTTATTCTAGAAATTGATTGGGATCAAAAGATGGCTAAGGTGCTTGTTGATGAGGAATTTAGAGGGGTTCTAGATGATCCTGAAGAAGCTAGCACAGGAGTGATCAACCGTTCACTCGATGTTATTGAAAAGCCATTGGAAGTGTTCTATGAGCAAATTGCGAAACGCAACGCAACAGGCTTGGCTTCAGTAGAGAGAACAGAAGAAAAGAAGGCTGAATGGTTTCAGAAGTTTTATCAGGAACTAGTTAACTTAAATTTCATCCCAGCAGGACGAGTTCTTTACGGAGCGGGTGCTGGAACCGAAGTAACATTCTTTAATTGTTATGTAATGCCATTTGTACAAGATTCGCGTGAAGGAATTTCTGAGCATCGTAAGCAAGTAATGGAAATCATGAGTCGTGGTGGTGGTGTTGGAACAAATGGTTCAACCCTAAGACCTAGAAACACTCTTGCCCGTGGAGTAAACGGTAAATCATCGGGATCAGTGTCTTGGTTAGATGATATTGCTAAGCTTACTCACTTGGTGGAGCAGGGTGGATCAAGACGTGGTGCCCAAATGATCATGTTAGCTGACTGGCATCCAGATATTATTGAGTTCATTATTTCAAAAATGCAAAATCCAAGAATTCTTCGTTTCTTACTTGAGACAACAAATGACGAAACGATTAAAAAATATGCAAAAGAAAAACTAAAGTTTTCTCCTCTTACAGAGAGTGAGCGTTCTATGTACCAAGGAATTGCTAATTATAAAACTATTCCAGGCCAAGGTGGTTTCTCTGATAAGAACATTGCTGATGCGGAAGAGAAACTTACAACCGGTGGTAACTACTCCGTTCATAACTCAGAATTCTTAACAGGTGCAAATATTTCTATCTGTTTAACAAAAGAGTTTATGGAAGCAGTTGAAAATGATTCTGTGTATGAGCTTCGATTCCCAGATGTGGAAAGCTATGATGCAGAAGAAATGAAAATTTACAACGAAGAGTGGCATAAATTCGGGGACGTTCGTGAGTGGGAAAAACAAGGCCATAAAGTACGAGTGTACAGAAAGATTCAAGCAAAAGAACTATGGAATCTAATTAACATCTGTGCGACCTACTCAGCTGAGCCTGGAATTTTCTTCATCGACAACGCGAACGATATGACAAATGCAAAAGCATACGGTCAGCAAGTAGTAGCTACAAATCCATGTGGAGAACAACCACTAGCACCATATTCTGTTTGTAACCTTGCTGCTGTTAACTTAGCTGAAATGGCAGACAAAGAGACTAAGACTGTTAATTTTGAAAAGTTAAAGCAAACGGTCGCTGTCGGCGTGCGTATGCAGGATAACGTAATTGATGCGACTCCGTACTTCCTTGAAGACAATAAGAATCAAGCGTTAGGGGAAAGACGTGTAGGGCTTGGCGTGATGGGCTTACATGATCTTCTGATCTATTGTGAAACAGAATACGGTTCTGAAGAAGGAAACGTTCTTATTGATAAAGTGTTTGAAACGATTGCGACGACTGCTTATGAAACATCTGTTGAATTGGCGAAGGAAAAGGGTAGCTTCCCATTCCTAATTGGTGATACAGAAGTGGAAACGAACCGTCTTCGTCAAGCATTTACGCAAACAGGCTTTATGCAAAAAATGCCTGAGCATGTGAGAGAAGCTATTTTAGAAAGTGGAATCCGTAATTCTCACTTATTAACGGTAGCTCCTACAGGCTCTACCGGAACAATGGTAGGTGTATCAACGGGTCTCGAGCCATACTTCTCGTTCTCATACTTCCGCAGCGGGCGTCTTGGGAAGTTTATCGAAGTGAAGGCGGATATTGTACAAGACTATCTTGACCGTCATCCAGAAGCAGATCCTGATAATTTACCAAGCTGGTTCGTATCGGCTATGGAGCTTGCTCCTGAAGCGCATGCTGACGTACAGTGTGTTATTCAAAGATGGATTGATAGTTCAATCAGTAAAACGGTAAATGCACCAAAAGGATACAGCGTGGAGCAGGTAGAAAAAGTGTATGAGCGCCTATACCGCGGTGGTGCTAAGGGTGGTACCGTTTATGTTGATGGATCACGTGATAGCCAGGTATTAACGCTGAAGGCAGAAGAAAATACAGTGGATGAATATGAGCCAAATGTAGAAAAAGCACATGTTGTATTAGTTGATACAATTACCGATCTTCGTTCAACAGATGTTACCATCGGTTCTGAAGTTGGAAATACTTGTCCTGTATGTCGTAAAGGAAAAGTAAAAGAAATAGGTGGCTGTAATACTTGTACAAACTGTAACGCACAGTTAAAGTGTGGTCTATAATTTCATTGAGAGAGGATGGAAATATTTGTTCCATCCTCTTTTTTCATTTCTTATTTTTTTTGTTCATACTAGCTATATAACTAGGTAATGAAATGAGGGAAAAAAATGAAGCCATTTGTTCCACAGCTTATTTATATAGAACCGGGTGCGCTGGAGTATGAGCTCGGTAGAGAATTGAAGCAAAAATTTGAAGAGATGGGCCTTGAAATTAGGGAAACGACTTCACATAACCAAATTCGTGGGATTCCTGGAGACAATGAGCTTCAGCAATACCGTAATGCTAAGTCTACTCTAGTGGTTGGAGTGAGGCGAACCCTAAAATTTGATACATCTAAGCCATCAGCAGAATACGCTATTCCCTTAGCAACTGGTTGCATGGGACATTGTCATTACTGTTATTTACAAACAACCTTAGGGAGTAAGCCGTATATTCGAACATACGTAAATTTGGAGGACATATTTAATCAAGCTCAAAAGTATATGGATGAACGTGCTCCGGAGATCACTCGATTCGAAGCTGCGTGTACATCAGACATTGTCGGCTTGGATCACTTAACCCATTCACTGAAGAAAACCATTGAGTTTATTGGTCAAACCGAGTACGGTCAGCTCCGTTTTGTAACCAAATATCATCATGTGGATCATCTACTTGATGCCAAACATAATGGGAAAACAAGATTTCGCTTCAGTGTGAACTCTCGGTATGTTATTAAAAACTTTGAACCGGGAACGTCATCGTTTGATGAACGTCTAGAAGCAGCAAAGAAGGTTGCTAAGGCTGGATATCCACTTGGCTTTATCGTTGCTCCTATTTACCTTCATGACGAATGGAAGGAAGGGTATAGAGAATTATTTGAGCGTCTAAGTGATTCTTTGGAAGGAATAGAGCTTCCAAACTTAACCTTTGAATTAATTCAGCACCGTTTTACAAAGCCTGCGAAAAAGGTAATTGAAAAGCGCTACCCGAAAACGAAGCTTGAAATGGATGAGGAAAAAAGAAAATACAAATGGGGACGATACGGAATTGGAAAGTATGTGTATCAAAACGAAGAAGCAGCTGAAATGGAGCAAACGATTCGAGGATATGCACAAGAGTATTTTCCGAATTCAGAGGTTAGTTACTTTACGTAAAGCACCGATATTATAAAAAAATAAATCAATTAGATTGTCCGCCGTACTATTTCATGAAACTCCTGCTTAAAGATGTATCATATATGTGCATCTAAGGAGTGACTTCCATGTATATCGACGGCGTTTTTTCTGGGGGAGGAATTAAAGGGATAGCTTTAGTAGGTGCCTATGAAGCCATTGAGAAAAAAGGATTCCGATTCAAACGGGTGGCAGGTACGAGTGCAGGTTCAATCATTGCGTCATTAATTGCTGCGGGCTATACGAGCAAAGAGGTATATGAGCTAATCGATGAATTAGACTTAAAAACGTTTTTAGATACACGTCCGTCGTATCTGCCCTTTCGTGTGACAAAATGGATCCTGCTCTATTGGAGACTAGGAATTTACAAGGGCCAGCGATTGGAAGAGTGGTTGGCAGAAAAGCTTGCACTAAAAGGTGTTCGAACATTTGCAGACTTACAACCACAAGCATTAAGAGTTGTTGCATCAGATTTATCAAATGGGAGATTAATCATCCTTCCAGATGATTTGCCGTACTATGGTATTAATCCGAATTCATTTTCAGTTGCAAAAGCCATCCGAATGAGCTGCAGTCTCCCGTATTTCTTTGAACCTGTCAAAATTAAGCATGACCATACAACTAGTACGATTGTTGATGGAGGAGTTCTTAGTAACTTCCCTATGTGGTTATTCGATAGTGAGAATGTAAAAAAGATTAGACCTGTATTGGGAATCAAACTGTCTCACAGCATGCAGGATAGACCGATTAAACAAATAACGAATGCGATAAAACTATACGAGGCGCTGTTTGAAACGATGAAGGATGCACATGACTCGAGGTATATATCAAGGAAGCATGAAAGAAATATAATCTTTATCCCAACGGAAGGTGTATTAACCACAGAGTTTGAGTTGACGGAGGAAAAAAAACAAATCCTTTTCGATTTGGGAAAGGAGAGAGCTTCACAATTCTTTGCTAAATGGAGTTATTAAAAAGAAAAACCGAGCATCTAAAATGATGCTCGGTTTTTCTTTTTCCCTTTTCGCCCTTCGATGACCGTCAAATGTGTGGCTGATTTAGATTTATTCGTATGCTTCTTTAAAGAAGTAATGGAGCCACTTTTGGCCGCGGGTTTGCGAACCTCTTTTTGGAAATACTTCCTTTTTGAACGTTTAGCAGCTTTACGGAACGCATGCTGTTCTTTTTTGTCGGGACTTCCCTTATAAAAATGTCGAACCAAAAAGTACAGAATGACTCCGACAATTGCAAACACAAAAATACTTTTAAAAAATTCACCAGGATTGACCATTAGTTTAGATACTACTCCTATAGTAGCTAAAATAACTAAACACACGATAAAAATAAGCGAAGTTCGATTTTTCATGAAAGCCACCTCCCTAAAAGCATGATTAGCATTTTCTTCCGCTTTTAAACTAGCCGCTCCGACAATTACACAATTTCCTACCCTTGTTCTGTAACCTTAAGGGGGGAGATTGGGCTTGCACATTTTAATGGTGAGGTTGTTATTAATTCAAACGTTTTAAAGGTATTAATTAATTTATGCTACATTCCACGATATTGGAACACCGTTTTTACATTTGTTTAATAAAATCTTATCTTATATTTATTCTACTAGAAAAAGAAAAAAACCTCTATCTTGGAGACTCAAATTGACAGAAATGAATTATTTTTTATTTATAAGTAAGGAAAGAATTAACGTGGGACATAATACAAATGGAGGTGGTATTAATGGCAGAAGAAAAGGAAAAATATGAGCAAGAACAGCATGAAAAACCATTATCATTTATCGCTATGGTCATTATCACTGGGTTTGTTGGGGGAGCTCTATGGAGTGGTCTTTCGTTTATTGCATGGTATTTCAATTTTACTGAGATTCATCCAAGGGTCATTCTAGAGCCATGGGCGATCGGCGCATGGAAAAAACAATGGCTTGGTACAGTTATTTCTATTATTCTGATTGGAGTTATCTCAATCGGAGTTGCCATTATGTATTACATAGCGCTGAGACGTTTTAAGAGTATACTTATTGGTATGGGCTTCGGACTTGCATTACTCGCATTGGTATTGTTCGTGCTTAATCCAATTTTCCCTGGAATTCCTCCGTTTAGAAAAATGGAGTTTAATACATTAATTACCACAGCGTGTTTTTATGTTTTGTATGGGACGTTTATTGGATATACGATTTCCTATGAGGAGCATGAAATGAAGAGGATAAAAAAGGAAAACCATGAACCGGTCTTCTCTAGAGACTAGTGTAACGAAAATAGGATGTGTTAGAATGTTCTTATTGAGCATTCTTTTTTTTATGATCAGAATAAGGGATACGAAAGGGAGAGAATGATGGAGAAATTAAATAAATTAAGAGCTGAGCTTGAAAAGTTACATGTCGATGGAATACTGATTACAAGTAGTTTTAATCGTCGATATATGACTAACTTCACGGGTTCATCCGGCGTAGTCCTAATTAGTAAAGACCGTGCACAATTCATAACTGATTTTCGATATGTCGAGCAAGCAGAAAAACAATGTGTGGGCTTCGAAGTAGTGAAGCATAATGGTACAATACCAGAGGAAGTGGCAGCACAGGTAAAAGAGCTTGGAATCAGTCGACTAGGCTTTGAACAAGAACATCTTACATATTCTTCCTATCAATCCTTTAAAGAAACTGTTAAATCAGAACTAGTCCCATTATCAGGTGTGATTGAAAAGTTGCGCTTGATAAAGACTGACGCAGAGATTAAGATATTAAAGGAAGCAGCAAACATTGCAGATGCTGCATTTACACATATTTTAAGCTTTATTCGTCCTGGCTTAACGGAGTTAGAGGTCTCGAATGAGCTAGAGTTCTTTATGAGAAAAAGAGGTGCAACCTCTTCATCTTTTGATATAATTGTTGCTTCGGGAGTTCGATCTGCCCTTCCTCATGGAGTGGCTAGTGAAAAAGTGATTGAAACAGGTGATTTTGTAACACTTGACTTTGGGGCATATTATAAAGGCTATGTATCCGACATTACAAGAACTGTATCGGTTGGAGAACCTGATGCTAAACTAAAGGAAATTTACAATATTGTTTTACAAGCTCAGTTACTCGGGATGGAAGGAATCAAACCTGGAATGACGGGGAAAGAGGCCGACGCATTGACAAGAAATCATATTTCTTCGAATGGGTATGGTGAATATTTTGGTCATTCAACAGGACATGGAATTGGTCTAGAAGTGCATGAAGGACCTGCACTATCTGTCAGATCAGATCTTGTTCTTGAAGAGGGAATGATTGTAACTGTTGAACCTGGAATCTATATCCCAGGGCTTGGCGGTGTTCGTATTGAAGATGATACGATTATTACGAAGGATGGAAATGAATCCCTCACTTACTCAACCAAAGAACTTATTATTCTTTAATGCATCTAATTAGGAGGATTTATTAATGATTTCAGTAAACGATTTTCGTACAGGTTTGACAATTGAAGTAGATGGCGGACTATGGCGCGTAATGGATTTCCAACACGTGAAACCTGGTAAAGGAGCCGCTTTTGTTCGTTCAAAGCTTCGTAACCTTCGTACAGGAGCAGTTCAGGAGAAGACATTCCGTGCAGGTGAGAAGGTAGCAAAAGCTCAAATTGATAACCGTAAAATGCAATATCTATATGCAAACGGAGAGCAACATGTATTTATGGATGTTGAGTCTTATGATCAAATAGAACTACCAGCAACTTCTATTGAATATGAACTTAAATTTTTAAAGGAAAACATGGAAGTTCATATCATGATGTACCAAGGTGAAACACTAGGAGTTGAACTGCCGAATACAGTTGAGCTTGAAGTAGTTGAAACAGAACCGGGTATTAAAGGTGATACAGCATCTGGTGGAACAAAGCCAGCTATCTTAGAAACAGGTTTATCTGTTCAAGTACCTTTCTTTATCAACCAAGGTGACCGTTTAATCATCAACACAACAGAATCTTCATACGTTTCAAGAGCATAATTACAATATACCAATGAAAAAAGACACACGAATTTTACTATTCGTGTGTCTTTTTTGTGAGTTACGAAGTAAATTGAAAGACGGCAGTAATGGTTGCCTTTACTTGTAGTAACCCTGGTTCAATCGTTGTGCTTACTCCCTTTACCATTGGCATAGTAGAATAAAGAGGCTCTGGAATGTTTACCATACCTAGGCCCTCTATAATTGATACAGGAGGAAGACTAAGTTGCACGCGTAAAGCCTGAGCTATCGAAGCTGCTTTCTGTGTCGCATTATGAACAGCAAGAGTGAGTGCTTGTTGTTCTTGATTCATTTTATTTGTTACTGAAAAGTTAATGGCTAAAATACTGTTTGCTCCACTTTCTATTGCTTGATCAACAACTAAACCAATCTGCTCCATATTGGATAAGGTAACCGTTAAGCGGTGCTCTACCTTATAATTTCTAAACGTTTGAACTCCGTCAATAAAGTCGTATTGAGGGAAAATGGAGTAATCAGATGTTCTAATTTTCTCTCTTGGAATCTGCAAGGTGAGCAAGGTATTCATGACAGCAGAACTAATTTGAGCATTTTCTCTCTGAGCTTCTACGAGCTCCTTATTCTCTGTGATAATCCCTATAATTACATCTGCTTGGTCTGGCTGTACATCGACGATTCCTTCCCCTATTACTCTAATTTCATTGGTAGCGGTTGCTCTTGTAGGGTAAGGGCTCGATACTCGAGTGTAATCCTCATACATATTAACTCCTCCTTCATTCAGAACGTCTCCCTTGTAAAATGTATGCAATCAAAAGAATAAGATTCTCCTATCGATTATAGAATTCAGGAGTCATAATGTGGCCAAGCAGGCATACAAATGAATTAATGAGAAAGGTCCTGAGGACAGGAGGAAACGTTATGGAAGACGTCATTGGTATGTTACCTAAAGAAATTGCCAATCAAATAAATCAACTGTCTCCCTTTCAATTAAATGATATGGAAGAAATTCGAATTAGAATTGGTCGCCCTTTAGAAGTCACCTCTGGGGGAAAACCAATCTTCTTACCTTATATGGTAAAAGCAGAGGATGCGATACAACTGCTGAATAAGATCAGTCATTTTTCTATTTATACGTTAGAGGAAGAATTAAAAAGGGGCTACGTTACAGTTGCTGGTGGCCATCGTGTGGGTCTTGCTGGGAAAGTCATTTTAGAGGCGGGTAAGGTGAAAGCAATTACAGATGTTTCCTCGTTTAACTTCCGCATTGCAAGAGAGAAAATCGGAATATGTCATAATCTCCTCCCATTTCTATATGAGGGAGAATGGTTACATACGATGATCATTGGACCGCCACAGACAGGAAAGACAACATTAATTAGAGACTTGGCAAGAGTGATTTCAACAGGAACAAAAACAGTCCCAGCAGCTAAGGTAGGGATTGTTGATGAGCGATCTGAGATTGCTGGAAGTATAAATGGTGTTCCACAGCTAACCTTTGGACCGAGAGTAGATGTATTAGATTCCTGCCCGAAAGCGGAGGGGATGATGATGATGATTCGCTCCATGAGCCCCGATGTACTAGTAGTGGATGAGATTGGTAGAGAAGAGGATGGCGAGGCCATTTTAGAAGCGGTTTATGCAGGGATTTCTTTAGTAACAACAACGCATGGTCATTCGTACTCAGATATTTTAAATAGACCCACATTAAAACCAATTATCCAAAGTGGAATTTTTCAAAGATTTATTGAATTAAGTCGAGTGAAAGGACCAGGCACCGTACTTTCTGTTAAGGATCAACATGGTAGGGAAATTGTCAGAAAAGTGAGTGTGACATAAATGATTAAATTAATCGGAGCCGTTTTTATCATTGTTGCTACTACTTGGACGGGCTTTGAAGCCTCGAGACATTTAACAGAAAGACCCAGGCAGCTAAGACAACTAAAGTCAGCATTACAATCACTTGAGGCGGAGATTATGTATGGCCATACCCCTTTACATGAAGCAGCTAGAAGATTGGCTTCACAGCTTTCTAAGCCTCTTTCTTGGTTTTTTGAATCATTTTCAAAGAAACTAACCAATTCTGAAACAACCGTAAAAGATGCATGGGAGGAAAGTCTACAGGAAGTTTGGAAGCTCACGGCGTTAAAGCAGGGAGAATACGAGATTATGAAACAATTTGGTGAGACTCTTGGGCGACATGATCGGTTCTCTCAACAAAAACAGATCCGCTTAGCCTTAACGCACCTAGAGCGTGAAGAAGCTGATGCACATGAAAAGCAAGCAAGATATGAAAAGATGATGAAAAGCTTAGGATTTCTATCAGGCTTACTATTAGTCATTTTACTTATGTAAAAAATTGAATGTGGTCCTTAGGAGGAAAAGCATATGGGTTTAGATGTTGATATTATTTTTAAAATAGCTGGAGTTGGGATTGTAGTTGCCTTTTTACACACGATCCTCGACCAAGTCGGAAAGAAAGAATACGCTCAGTGGGTAACGTTATTTGGCTTTATTTATATTTTGTTTATGGTTGCTTCCATTGTGGATGAATTATTTCAAAAAATCAAATCAGTGTTTCTGTTCCAGGGCTAAAGGAGGGTTTGACGATTGAAATTTTACAAATAGTTGGGTTTGCACTTATTGCTACTTTTTTAGCTCTTGTGGTAAAGGAGCAAAAACCAAATTTCGCCTTTTTGCTAATCGTCTTTGTTGGTTGTTCCATCTTTCTATTTTTAATCGATCAAATCTACGCGATTATCCATATGCTAGAAAAAATTGCGATTAACGCAAATGTAAATATTATTTATGTAGAAACCATACTTAAAATCATTGGAATTGCCTATATTGCCGAGTTTGCTTCCCAAATTACAAAGGATGCTGGACAAGCTGCAATCGCTTCTAAAATAGAAATGGCTGGGAAAATATTAATACTGGCCATGGCTATCCCGATTTTAACCGTCTTGATAGAAACAATTATCGCATTAATCCCAAATTAGTTGAGCCACTGAGCCGAATAAAAGAAGGTGAAAAAGTTGAAGCAACTGATCTTCAAAACAATCTCTCTCTTAATTCTGATCCTATTTGTTGCTGTCCCATTCATTAGGGCTGAGACAAACGATGAAACGCAGTCTTCTACACAGTCTGTACTTAACCCCGAACAAATAATGGAGGAACAGCTTGAAGCTTTAGATATCGATGATATGAAGGTTTTTTGGGAAAAGATTACGACGGAATACGGAGGGTTTCTTCCAGAAAGCCAAAAGGGGAGCCTTTACGATTTTATTAAAGGGGACAAGCAATTTTCCTTAAAAGAATGGTCCAATGGATTTCTTAAATTTATGTTTCACGAGTTTGTTGTAAATGGAAAGCTACTAGGCACCCTCATATTACTAACGGTATTTTCCATGTTCCTGCAAACCTTACAAAATTCATTCGAAAAAAGTACTGTTAGTAAGGTAGCTTATGCCATCGTATTTATGGTCCTAATTATTATCGCCTTAAATAGTTTTCATGTAGCTATCCAGTATACGAACGATACGATTACAACGATGATTTCTTTCATCTTAGCGCTTATTCCGCTTCTCCTTGCGTTAATAGCCTCTTCAGGTGGACTTGTTTCTGCTGCCTTTTTCCATCCAGTGATCCTTTTCCTCATGAATAGCAGTGGAATGTTTATTCAATATGTTGTTCTACCACTTCTGTTTTTAGGTGCGGTATTAAGCATAGTGAGTATTTTATCTGAGCATCACAAAGTGACTCAATTAGGGAATCTGTTAAGAAATTGGAGCATTGGACTACTTGGTATCTTTCTTACTGTTTTCCTTGGTGTTCTAAGTGTACAAGGTGCTTCAGCAGCAGTAACCGACGGAATTACCATTCGGACAGCAAAATTTATTACTGGTAATTTTATTCCTGTCATTGGAAGGATGTTTACAGATGCCACTGACACGGTGATTAGCGCTTCTCTTTTACTGAAAAATACCGTTGGAATTGCAGGGGTAGCCATACTATTACTAATTGTTGCTTTTCCAGCGATAAAGATATTAATGATTGCCTTTATTTATAAATTTGCTGCTGCGGTTTTACAACCTCTAGGTGGGGGACCAGTTATTGCTTGTTTAGAAATCATTAGTAAAAGTATTGTTTTCGTTTTCGCTGCTTTGGCCATCGTGTCCATGATGTTTTTCTTAAGTTTAACTGTTGTCATTGCAGCAGGAAACCTTACGATGATGGTTCGTTAGGAGGTGTGTAATGGATTTTTTAAAGGATTGGATTACAAATATTATCCTTTTCGTCTTGCTAGCAACTGTTGTTGATATGTTGCTTCCGAATTCGAATATGCAAAAATACACTAGGATGGTTACTGGGTTATTACTAATAGCCATCATTCTTTCTCCCGTCCTGAAAATACTTTCTAGTGATTTTGAGGCGAGCCTTTCCTCAATAACGGAATTAGACACCGTATCAGAAAAAAATATAGAAAATTCAATAGAATTGAAGAAAAAAGAAATACAAGCCTCCTTTGATGCATATGCTTTAGAAGAAGTGGCTGTCCAATTAAAAAAGGACGTTGAAGAGGAGTTGATGGAACAGTACGGTTTAGAGATTGCTAGTATCGATCTATCAGTGGATGAAACGAGCAGCGCAACCTTCCCAGACAATCTTCAAGAGATATCTGTTACGTTACGAGAATCAACAACGGAGGACGTGGTAGAAGCCATACAAATGGTTGATATTAATACCAATTCACCTCTACCATCTAATTCGAAAAGTGAACAAAGCGAAGAACTGTCTTCACTTCTCTCTGAAAAATGGGATGTAAACAAAGTCGCTGTTGAAATCTTCATAGAAGGGGGGAACAAATAAGTGGGAAATGATACAGAAAAAGATAAAGAACCTAACAATGAAAAAGGGCCAATTACATTCCTAAAAAAACTATTTAGTAAAGACAGCCCTCCTGAGAAAAAGTCTAGTAAATATCAATACTTCTTAATCGTCTTATTAATTGGAGCCGCCATTATGTTAGCAAGCAATTTGCTAATTAATCCAAATCCAAGTCCTTCAGCTATTGAAACTGGAGCAAATGCAGAGGAATCAAGCGAGGACGTAGAAACGTTTGGACAGAAAAAGATTGACGGGAATGAAATCATTGCCGCCTATGAAGATCATTATGAAAATCAACTGAAGGAAACACTTGAAGGGATTGTCGGCGTCGGAGAAGTGATTGTAGCAGTGAACGTCGATGCGACAGAGAAAAAAGTACTAGAAAAAAATGTAGTTGTTCAGTCCCAAAAAACCGAAGAGGTTGACCGAGAGGGTGGGCAAAGAACAGTCGAAGACCAATCAAAGGATGAACAGCTAGTGATTATCCGAGATGGGGAAAAAGAGGTTCCTATTGTAATAGAAACGAAGAAGCCTGCTATTCGAGGCGTCATCGTTATTGCAAAGGGAGCTGATAATATACAGGTGAAAAAATGGATACTCGAATCCGTAACAAAACTATTAGATGTGCCGGTTCATCGAGTGTCTGTTATGCCAAAAAAATAAGAGGGGGATTTATAGATGTTATTGAAAAAACAAACGGTTTGGTTATTAACAATGCTTAGCTTAGTTGTTGTATTATCGGTATATTATATTACTTCTCCAGAACAGCAAATGAATAATATGGCAACGGTAGAAAAAGAGGCAGAGGAAGATTCAACGGTAAGTGGCGAAAATAAAACAGAATCGGGAGAAACAGTTATCTCTAGTACTGCTAGCGATGAAATGTTTGAAGCATTACGCTTAGAGCTAGATGAAGAGAGAAGTAAATTAAAAGAAGAGCTAGAAACGACAGTTGCTTCAACTGATCTTCCAACTGAAGACATTAATGCAGCCCTTGATAAAATCAAAGAATTAAATGATGTTACTCAAAAAGAAGCATATCTTGAAACGATGATTGTAGCAATGGATTATGATGATGCTTTAGTTAGAGTGACTGATGACGAGGTTCGTGTTACTGTAAAAGCAAAAAGCCACTCTCCAGCAGCAGCGAATGAAATCTTAAAGTTAGTTCGTTCTGAATTAGGCGGATTAAAGCCAGTTGTACAATTCCAAGTTAGTAAATAATCGGAAAACGGAAAGCCAAGATGCTTTCCGTTTTTTAATCTACTAAAAGCCACCGCCTGGGAAACAAGCGACCTAAATAACTACAACTTTAGTCGTAGAAGGTAAATATGTATGAAAAATTTTAAAAAATCTTATATTTCAAAAATGAAAACGTGTTCTTTTGTCGAATATGTATATAGAGGAATAAATGTTGAACTTCTATGAGGTCTTATCGTATGATATTAGTATCTAGTGCTAAAAAGTAAATTAGAGGTGAGTATGATGTTAAAGGTTCAAGAAATTAGAGAATTAATAAAATTAGTCGATCAATCAAGTCTAGATGAATTTGTTTATGAATACGAAGGTGCAAAAATTAAAATGAAAAAGAATGCTGCGGTAGATACTGTTGCAGTAAAGGAACAAGTTACACCTGCGCCTGTAGTTGTTGCTGAAAAGACACCAGCACCAGTGGCTGCTGTAGAGGTAAAGCAAGAGGAGCCAATCGCACCTCAACCAGCACAAACACCTGCTGCTGATACTTCAAACTTACATAAAATCACTTCACCGATGGTTGGGACTTTCTATGCATCTCCATCACCTGATGCTGATGTGTATGTGAAGGTTGGCTCAAAGGTATCAAGTGACTCGGTTGTTTGTATCGTAGAAGCAATGAAGTTATTTAATGAAATCGAAGCTGAAGTTAACGGAGAAATTGTAGAAATACTTGTAAAAGACGGACAGTTAGTTGAGTATGGTCAACCGTTATTTTTAGTTAAGCCAGAGTAAGGAGCTGTCTGCTATGATAAAAAAGTTATTAATTGCGAATCGAGGAGAAATTGCCGTCCGAATTATCCGGGCTTGTCGTGAGCTTGGAATAGAGTCTGTTGCTGTATATTCTGAAGCGGATCGGGAATCCTTACATGTTCAGCTTGCAGACGAGGCATACTGTATTGGACCAACAGCTTCAAAGGACAGCTACTTAAATTTCACAAATATCATTAGTGTTGCTAAGCTGACAAGCTGTGATGCGATTCATCCGGGGTATGGATTTTTAGCTGAAAATGCTGATTTCGCTGATCTTTGTAGAGATGTAAATATCACATTTGTTGGACCTTCTCCAGAAGCCATCTCTAAGATGGGGACGAAGGATGTAGCCCGTGAGACGATGAAACAAGCCGGTGTTCCGATTGTTCCAGGATCTCAAGGAATCATTAAAGATGATGCAGAAGCCATCGAATTGGCAAATAAAATTGGTTACCCAGTTATTATAAAAGCAACTGCTGGTGGGGGTGGAAAAGGAATTCGTGTTGCCCGAACGGAACAGGAGCTAATTAAAGGCATAAACATTACCCAACAAGAAGCATTAACTGCTTTTGGTAACCCGGGTGTATATATCGAAAAGTTTATTGAAGAGTTCCGACATGTTGAGATACAGGTTCTTGCAGATAATCATGGTCACGCTATTCATTTAGGGGAACGTGATTGTTCTATCCAAAGAAGACTGCAAAAGCTTCTAGAGGAAACGCCATCTCCAGCCCTAGACGGTGAAATAAGACATGAGATGGGAACAGCTGCAGTTAAAGCAGCGTTAGCAGTTGATTATTCTGGTGCTGGGACAGTAGAATTTATTTATGATTATCAAAACCGTAAGTTTTACTTTATGGAAATGAATACTCGTATTCAAGTAGAACATCCTGTTACGGAGATGGTAACTGGAGTCGACCTTATTAAGGAACAGATTAAGGTGGCATCTGGAGAAAAGCTCAGTTTAACCCAAGAAGAAGTTACCTTTAATGGGTGGGCAATTGAATGTAGAATTAATGCAGAAAATCCAATGAAGAAATTTATGCCTTCACCTGGTAAAATAGAAATGTATCTTCCACCTGGTGGTTTAGGAGTTCGAGTGGATTCGGCTGCATACCCTGGCTATACGATTCCTCCTTACTATGACTCGATGATAGCTAAGTTAATTACGTACGGAAGTACAAGAGAAGAAGCGATCGCACGCATGAAGAGAGCATTAAGCGAATTTGTCATAGAGGGAATTCATACAACCATTCCATTCCACTTAAAACTCTTAAATCATGAAAAATTTGTTGAGGGAGACTTCAACACGAAATTTCTTGAAATGTATGATTTAATGGAAACAGGAAAATAAAGATGGAGGTGCTCCTGTATGAGCGAAAATAACATCTTGGAAATGAACCCAGGAAACTCAGGTCTTGGGAAAGTAGAGATTGCACCTGAAGTGATTGAGGTAATTGCTGGTATTGCTGCTTCTGAGGTAGAAGGCGTTTCTCAAATGAGAGGAAACTTTGCATTAGGGGTCGTTGAGCGATTAGGCAAAAAAAATCATGGCAAGGGCGTTAAGGTGGAGCTTGGAGAAGACGGAATTAAGGTTGATGTTTATTGCTTAATGAAGTTTGGTGTTTCCATTCCAACTGTTGCTCAAAAGGTTCAAGATAATATTCGACAAGCGCTTTTAAATATGACTGCACTTGATGCAAAGGAAGTAAATGTTCATATCGTTGGTATCCAGTTTGAAAGTGCGAAGCAAGAGGTTGAACAAGAACAAGAGATGTAATTTACACATTCTAAGGAGTCAAGGACAACAAAAATGTCTTTGGCTCTTTTTTCTTTCGTGCATTTCATGTATGATGAGTTATTATGCTATGATCATATAGACAATTAGAGTATTTCAACCATAAAGGAGTTTAGGATAGATGAAAAGAAGAACGGCAAGAGAAAAAGCATTACAAGCATTGTTCCAAATTGATATGAGTGAAGCAAATCCAAGAGAAGCGATCCTGCACGTATTAGAAGAAGAGCTTGGTGATGAGTATCTCACCAATCTGGTTGGTGGGGTTGTGGAACACAAGGAAACAATTGATGGAATGATTAAAGAGCATTTAGAAAAATGGACAATTGATCGAATTGCACCAGTGGATCGGAACCTGTTAAGAATGGCTGTTTACGAACTTGTATACTTAAAAGAAGAAGTACCTGCAAACGTTGTTATTGATGAAGCGATTGAAATTGCAAAAATTTTTGGAGATGAGAATGCTAGTCGATTTATAAATGGAGTTCTCTCTAAAATTAAGAAACAAACAGAAAAGTAGTAATTCCGTTTTTCGAATAGGGGGAAGGTTATGGAAGCGCAAACGATAAATGGTAAAGAATTAAGTATTAAGAAGAGAGTAGAAATCCAAGAAAACGTACAAAGCCTAAAAAAAGAGGGAGTAGTACCAGGCCTAGCTGTTATATTAGTAGGGAATAACGATGCATCACGTACATATGTGGCTAATAAACAGAAAGCTTGTAAGGAACTTGGAATTTATTCTGAGCTTATAACCTTCGACGCAACTGTTACTCAAGATGTTTTGTTATCTAAGATTCATGCGCTTAATGAGAACAAAGATATTCATGGAATATTGGTACAACTTCCACTTCCTAAGCACTTGGATGAAGACGAAATAATTGATGCGATCTCACCGATGAAGGATGTTGATGGCTTTCATCCCATTAATGTCGGAAAAATGGTCATAGGACAAGATGCCTTGATGCCTTGTACGCCCTCAGGTGTAATGGTGATGCTTGAAGATCATGGGATTTCTCTATCTGGAAAGCATGTAGTGATTGTAGGGCGAAGCAATATCGTCGGAAAACCCCTTGGGCAAATGTTGCTAAACCAAGATGCTACGGTTACGTATTGTCATTCGAAGACTCATGATTTGGCATCATTCACAAAGCAAGCGGATATATTAATTGCAGCTGTCGGTAAAGCCAACTTTATTACTCCTGATTATGTCAAAAACGGAGCAGTGGTGATTGATGTTGGGATCAATCGAAACGAAGAAGGGAAGCTCTGTGGTGATGTTGCCTACCATCAGGTAAAAGAAATAGCTTCCTACATTACCCCAGTACCAGGTGGTGTTGGTCCAATGACCATTACGATGCTTATGTATAACACAGTCAAAGCTGCACGAAAAGCTATTGAACGATAGATTTGTAGGTGAAAACAGCCATCTTTTATAGGATAATCCCATTTTCAAGCGTTCAAGACGTGACTGAAATGAGATTTATCCTTATAATTAGATAGGACTGTTTTTTTGCTTCTATAAATACCTTTGTGATAAAGGAGTACTAAATGGAAGAGAAACAATATGTAACCATAACGGCCTTAACGAAATATATAAAAAGAAAGTTCGACGCCGATCCGCATTTACAGGATATGTACGTCAAAGGTGAAATTTCAAATTTTAAACAGCATTCAAGTGGGCACATGTACTTTACCTTAAAGGATGAAAAAGCAAGAATTTTAGCAGTCATGTTTTCTAGCTTTAATAAATCCATTAAATTCAGACCAGAAAACGGAATGAAAGTGTTAGTCAAGGGCGATATAACCGTCTACGAACAAAGTGGTCAGTATCAAATGTACATAAAAGAAATGCAGCCCGATGGAATTGGTGATCTTTATTTAGCTTTTGAACAGTTAAAGGAGAAGCTTTTAAAACAAGGATTATTTTCTAAGGAATACAAAAAACCTTTGCCAAAATATCCACACACAGTCGGGGTAATTACTTCGCCTACAGGAGCGGCTATAAGGGATATTCTAACAACCCTTAAAAGAAGATACCCGATAGCTAATATTTTAGTCATTCCAGCTCTTGTACAGGGAGAACAAGGTGCTGCATCTATTGTAAAGGCAATCGGACAAGCCAATCAATCTGATGACATTGATGTATTAATTGTTGGCCGCGGTGGGGGATCGATTGAAGAGTTATGGGCGTTTAATGAGGAAATAGTGGCAAGGGCCATTTTTGATTCTCGTATTCCGATTATCTCTGCAGTTGGTCATGAAACTGACACAACGATAGCGGATTATGTCGCAGACCTTCGTGCTCCAACTCCAACGGGTGCCGCGGAGCTTGCTGTTCCGCATATTGATGAATTGATTGAGCGGGTTTTAACAAGACAAACAAGGATTATTCGAAAGATTAAAGAAAAGGTAAATGTGCAAGCACAGCGATACGATCGTTTAAGTAAATCTTATGCCTTTAAGTATCCACAAAGATTGTATGAACAAAAGCTAGAACAGGTTGATAAGTCAACAGAACTTTTACAAAGAGCAGCACAAGCTCTATTTTTAAATAGAAATGAAGAGTATATTCGTGCCAAACGAAGACTTGAGAGAAATAATCTAAGTACTCTTCTTCAAACATCTGTTCAGCAGCAAACAAAGCTAGAAAAGGCATTAAATCGTACCTTTGCTAATCTTCTCTTAGCTAAGAAAAAAGAACATCAAAGAGTAAATATGGCTTTGGATGCTTTAAGTCCTCTGAAAATTATGGATCGGGGATATAGCCTCGTCTATGATGAAGAGGATCGTCTAGTTAAAAGTACCGGAAAAATTCAACCAAATGATCATATTAAAATAAAACTTGTAGATGGTTCTATCACTTGTGAAGTGTTAGAGATCGAGGGGAAGGATCAAAAAAATGAGTAAAGAATCGAAAGTTTCTTTTGAAGAAGCGATGCAGCAGCTTGAAGACATCGTTGAACAATTAGAGGAAGGTGATGTTCCTCTTGAAGAGGCCATTTCCATTTATAAAAAGGGAATGGAGCTTTCCAAGTTATGTCACGATAAGCTTCGCAATGTGGAGGAACAGCTAACAGAAATCCTTACTGAGAATGGGAAGAAGGAAACCTTCTCTATTCAAGAGGAGGAATAAAAGTGGGACTTACCACCTTTTCTAAAAAGTATAAACAGCTAGTAGAGTCTTATTTAAAAGAATCTGTTAGTCATTTGACGGCACCTTCTATGATCAAAGAAGCAATGCTCTATTCGTTAGAAGCAGGCGGCAAACGTATTCGTCCCTTATTACTTTTCGCAACTTTAGAAGCTTTTGGGAAGAAAGGGGAAATAGGTTTAGAAACGGCAGCGGCTATAGAGATGATCCATACGTATTCCTTAATTCATGATGACCTTCCAAGCATGGATAATGACGACCTTCGAAGGGGAAAACCAACCAACCACAAGGTGTTTGGTGAAGCGTATGCTATTCTAGCGGGTGACGCCCTTTTAACTTATAGCTTTCAGGTTGTATCAAATGCTTCTTCTGACCATATCCCGGCTGAAGTTAAACTTAAACTTATAACAGAGCTGGCAAAGGCTTCTGGTGCGGAAGGGATGGTAGGCGGTCAAGTAGCAGATATGGATGGAGAAGGGAAACGACTAAGCCTTGAAGAGCTCGAATATATTCACATCCATAAGACAGGGAAATTACTAGAATACAGCGTTGTTGCAGGAGCAATGATTGCTGGAGCAAATGCTCATCAACGAGAAATGTTTGCTACATTTGCTTACCATTTAGGCTTAGCCTTCCAAATTAGAGATGACATTCTAGACCTTGAGGGAGACGAGGAGATCATCGGCAAGAAAGTTGGCAGCGACGAACAGAATAACAAAAGCACATACCCGTCGTTGTTGACGATGGAAGGGGCAAGACAATCGTTAGTAAAGCATATTACGCTTGCAAAGAATGCTTTAAATAGCATGGAGCTTGAGACGGATATTCTCCAAGAAATTACTGATTTAGTAGCTAATCGAAATCATTAAAAAAAGAGTATATCGGAAAACATTTGGAAAAATGTCTATAATACTGTACTCTTACTATATAGAGAGTTAACAAAACCTACGAACAACTAAGAAGGTAGAACGGCAACAATTAAGAGATGAAAGTGAGTGGTCCTACTAGTGGATCTGTTATCAATAAAAGACCCTTCCTTTTTAAAAGGGCTTTCTCAACAACAACTACAAGAATTAAGTGAAGACATAAGACAATTTCTAATAGAAAAATTATCAGTTACGGGTGGACATATCGGTCCGAATTTAGGGGTAGTAGAGCTAACCATTGCTCTTCATACTTGCTTTTCAAGCCCAAAGGATAAGCTAATTTGGGATGTTGGACACCAATCGTATGTCCATAAAATTTTAACTGGTAGAGCAAGTGAATTTGACACGTTAAGACAATATAAAGGTTTATGTGGGTTTCCTAAGATGGTTGAAAGTGAACATGATGTTTGGGAAACAGGGCATAGCTCTACCTCTTTATCTGCTGCTATGGGAATGGCAATTGCTAGGGACTTAAAAAAGGAGAAATCATTTGTTGTCCCGGTTATTGGTGATGGAGCATTAACTGGTGGAATGGCGCTTGAGGCATTAAATCACATCGGTCATGAAAAGAAGAATCTAATTGTTGTTTTAAATGACAATGAAATGTCCATTGCACCTAATGTAGGAGCTCTTCACAGTATATTAGGAAGACTTCGAACAGCAGGAAAGTATCATTGGGCGAAAGATGAACTAGAGTATTTGTTAAAGAAGATCCCTGCTGTCGGAGGAAAATTAGCAACAACGGCAGAGAGGATAAAAGATAGCCTCAAGTATTTATTAGTTTCAGGTATGTTTTTCGAAGAGATGGGCTTTACGTACTTAGGACCAGTTGATGGTCATAATTATGATGAACTATTTGAAAATTTAGCATACGCAAAAAAAACAGAAGGACCGGTTCTTTTGCATGTCATCACTAAAAAAGGAAAAGGATATCATCCTGCAGAAAGTGACGTAATAGGCACATGGCACGGAACGGGACCATATAAAATTGAAACGGGTGCTTTTCCAAAACCGGCTGAAACACCTCCTCCAGCATGGAGTAAGCTTGTCAGTGAGACGGTTCGGAGGCTTGCTAGAGAAGATGAGAGAATCGTTGCTATAACTCCAGCAATGCCTGTTGGTTCTAAGCTTGAGGGGTTTGCAAGTGAATTCCCTGACCGTATGTTTGATGTAGGGATTGCTGAACAGCATGCTGCGACTGTAGCGGCAGGGCTTGCAACCCAGAAGATGAAGCCGTTTTTAGCGATTTATTCTACATTCCTACAAAGGGCTTATGACCAAGTGGTTCACGATATTTGCCGACAAAACCTAAATGTTTTCATAGGTATTGACCGTGCTGGTCTTGTAGGTGCTGACGGGGAAACTCATCAGGGAGTATTTGATATTGCTTTTATGAGACATGTTCCAAACATGGTGCTGATGATGCCTAAAGATGAAAACGAAGGACAACATATGGTCAATACAGCCTTAAAATATGATAACGGACCGATTGCCATGAGGTTCCCAAGAGGGAATGGAGTGGGAGTTCCATTAGATGAAGATCTTAAAACGATTCCGATTGGTACGTGGGAAGTATTAAAAGAAGGCAATGATGTTGCTATATTAACATTTGGAACAACAATTCCAATGGCAATAGATGCTGCAAATCATCTTGAACAGCAAGGGATTAATGTGAAGGTTATCAATGCGCGATTTATAAAACCGCTAGACCGTCAAATGCTTTCCGATTTGTTTGAAAGTAAAATTCCCGTTTTAACAATTGAAGAAGCGGTACTTCAAGGTGGATTTGGAAGTTCTATTTTAGAGTTTGCTCAAGAGAATGGTTATTTTGATGCACTGATTGATCGAATGGGAATTCCAGATCAATTTATTGAGCATGGAAGTGTGGATGAATTACTCAAAGAAATCGATTTGACTGTTGATTCAACGATTCAGAGAGTAAACCAACTAACACAGATTAAAGGTAAAAAGGGTTCATTACTATGAAAAGTAAAAAAGAAAGAGTCGACGTACTGTTAGTTGAGCGCGGGTTAATTGAAACAAGAGAGAAAGCTAAGCGAGCAATTATGGCAGGATTAGTATATAGCAATGAAAATCGGTTGGACAAACCAGGTGAGAAAATTAGCAGTGATCTACCACTGCTAATTAAAGGGAATGTGATGCCCTATGTAAGTAGGGGAGGTTTAAAGCTAGAGAAAGCCTTAAAGGAATTTGACGTTCATGTCGAAGGTAAGGTTTTGCTAGACATTGGTGCTTCTACTGGCGGATTTACAGATTGTGCATTACAAAATGGAGCTAAACAATCGTACGCATTAGACGTAGGGTATAATCAGTTAGCTTGGAAGCTTAGGCAGGATGAACGTGTGATTGTTATGGAACGGACAAACTTTCGTTATGTGACACCTGCTGATCTTAATGGAGAAATGCCGAATTTCGCTTCAATAGATGTTTCCTTTATATCACTAAAGCTCATTCTACCTGTGTTAAAAACTCTTCTCGTGCCAAATAGTGATATTATTGCTTTGGTGAAACCACAGTTTGAGGCTGGAAGAGAAGAAGTTGGGAAAAAGGGAATAGTTAGAGACCCGAAAGTTCATGAAGCGGTTATAACTAAAATTATTGATCTATCTTTATCTCTAGGGTATGATGTCAAGAATCTATCCTTCTCACCAATTACTGGTGGGGATGGTAATATTGAGTTTTTGCTCCATTTAGGCTGGGAAGGTGAAAAGGAGCAAGGTGTTAACCTTCTATCTAAGAAGCCGAGCCAAATTGTGACAGAAGCTCATGAGGTATTAAAATCAAGGTCGAATGTAGAAGAATAAGCGTTCTGCTTATTCTTCTTTTTATTGAGTAAATTTTGACGAACTAAGCAAAATTATGTATATTTATACATATATGCATTTACAAAAGCTGAAAGAAAAAAACAAAATATTACAGAGTGTTTAAGCACTCAGGGGTGAAAACATGAATAAAGGTCAACGTCATATTAAAATTAGAGAAATCATTACTAGTAACGACATCGAGACTCAAGATGAACTAGTTGATGAACTAAAGTTTGCTGGATTTAATGTCACACAAGCAACTATTTCGAGAGATATTAAAGAGCTTCACTTAGTAAAAGTCCCACTAATGGATGGAAGATACAAGTATAGTCTTCCAGCCGATCAACGTTTTAACCCTCTTCAAAAATTAAAGAGAAACTTAATGGATGCCTTCGTTCGAATTGATAATGCGGGTCATTTATTAGTTATGAAAACATTGCCAGGTAATGCTATGGCCATAGGTGCACTCATAGATAACTTAGATTGGGAAGAGATTTTAGGAACAATTTGTGGAGATGATACCATTCTTATTATTTGTAGAAAAGAAGAAGAAACGATTACGATATCCAATCGATTCCTTGAAATGCTCTAAATAGAGGTGAAACCAGTTGTTAACCGAGTTATCGATTAAAAACTTTGCAATTATTGAAAACCTGACTGTTTCCTTTACTAAGGGATTGACTGTTTTAACTGGAGAAACTGGGGCAGGGAAATCAATTATAATTGATGCTGTCCATCTTCTTGTCGGTGGCAGAGGATCGTCAGAATTTGTACGACATGGTGAAGAAAAGGCCGAAATTGAAGGTTTGTTCCAATTAGAGAGTTTGACGCATCCCAGTTATCAAAAAGTTGAGGAATTTGGAATTGAGATTGAAGAGGGAATGCTTATTTTGAGAAGGGATATTTCACAATCAGGGAAGAGTGTTTGTCGTGTAAACGGAAAACTCGTAACTATTTCTACCTTGCGTGAAATAGGGGCTACATTAATTGATATTCATGGACAGCATGAGCATCAAGAATTAATGGAAGAAGCTAAACACCAAAAGCTTTTAGACCAATTTGGGGCAAAAACGATTTCAAGTCAATTGGCTGAGTATATGAATTTGTATCGAAGCTACGAGCAAACGTCCAAAAGGTTGAAAAACTTAAGTGAAAATGAGCAAAAAATGGCCCATCGACTCGATCTTATCCAATTTCAATTTGATGAAATTCAAAAAGCTCAGCTAGTTATTAACGAAGATGAAGAATTACTTGAAGAAAAGAAAAGATTGTCTAATTTTGAAAAAGTGTATGAGGGTCTTTCTAACAGCTATTCTGTGCTTCAAGGAGATCAAAAGGGCTTGGACTGGATTGGCCTATTAATGAGCCATCTAGAAGACGTTGCAAGTGTTGATGATCAATATAAAGAGCTATCTGAGTCAGTTTCTTCAAGCTACTATGCCTTGGAGGACGTCTCTAGAGAGCTTAGAAGCAAAATGGATAGCCTTGAGTTTAACCCGGAACGTTTGCACGATATTGAAAGTAGACTAAATGAAATGAATCAGCTAAAGAGAAAATACGGAAAGACGATTGAAGAAATCTTAGAATATGCGGCTAAAATAGAAGAAGAGATAGAAACACTACAAAATAAGGAAACACATATTAATGCGTTAAGCAAAGAGCTTGCTGCCATTAAAAAAGATTTAGTCCTTGAAGCAAAAGAGCTAACGGCTACAAGATTAAAGTTTGCAGAGAAATTAACAAAATCAATCCATCGTGAATTAAAAGAGCTTTATATGGATAAAACAGTATTTGAAGTGCGGTTTCACTCCGATTATGATGTGTTCACTCCTACAGGGTGTGACCAAATCGGATTTTTTATTTCTACTAATCCGGGTGAACCGTTAAAGCCGTTGTCTAAGGTAGCATCTGGTGGTGAGCTATCAAGAATGATGCTAGCCTTAAAAAGTATCTTTTCTAAACATCAAGGTGTTACTTCCATTATTTTTGATGAAGTTGATACAGGAGTGTCAGGACGTGTGGCACAAGCCATTGCGGAAAAGATTTACAAAGTAGCTGTTTCTTCCCAGGTCCTATGTATTTCCCATTTGCCTCAGGTTGCAGCTATGGCTGATACACATCTTTATATTTCGAAGGTTACGCAAAAAGGACGGACGAAAACCTCTGTACAAC
The DNA here is from genome assembly GCF_001591645.1 of Robertmurraya korlensis NBRC 107688. Lineage (GTDB taxonomy): Bacteria > Bacillota > Bacilli > Bacillales > Cytobacillaceae > Robertmurraya_A. The sequence continues at coordinate 53,125 of NZ_BCVH01000001.1, forward strand.
CGCTATCCGAGTCAGATAAAGTGAAAGAAATTGGTCGCATGATATCAGGAGTAGAAATTACCGATTTAACACGTGAGCATGCGAAAGAATTGCTTCATTTAGCAAAAGAAATGAAAGTAACTTGAAAAGCTATCCATAACGGGTAGCTTTTTTTATATCAGTTCAGGTTATAAATGATGGTCAAGCAGGCAAAATTAAAGATGTAGCCATAAAAAAAGAAAAGTGTGTGTGGACTAGAAGCGAGGAGAGTGAAAGATGTTGAGGCATGAACTTCTTAGAAAAATAATTGGTGGAATTCTCCTTGTTTCATTAGTTGCCATAGGATTTTCGAAACCGTTTCAAGATTATCTTAGTATCCCCAAAAGTGTTACCCTGTTTGAAGGTGAAAACCTTATATTACCAAAATCTACTCCTGTATCTGCTGCCGTCACAGCAAATTCAACTCTTTCTATTCAACAAGATGATCAAACTGTTTCATTACAAGCAAAAAAATATGGGAAAGATGAAATGCTGCTTGAGCTAGCAGGTTTCCCAATTAAAAAGGTCGATGTAGATGTATTAAAGGATTTTAAAGTTATTCCAGGCGGACAGTCTATCGGTGTGAAGCTTAATACCGTAGGAGTCCTTGTTGTGGGTCACCATCAAGTAAATACAGCAGAAGGCAAGAAATCTCCAGGTGAAATTGCGGGAATTAAAGTAGGCGACATTATTACAAAGATTAATGATCAAAAAATTGAAAAGATGTCAGATGTAGCACCATTTGTTCAAACGGCAGGTCAAAAAGGGGAAGCATTAAATATTGAAGTTAGCAGAGAAGATGGCAAAGTTGAAACAAAGCTAATGCCGTTGAAGGAAGCAGGAGAAGAGAATTTTAAGCTCGGCTTATATATTCGTGATTCAGCTGCTGGTATTGGAACGATGACCTTTTATCATCCAGAATCGAAAAAATATGGTGCGTTAGGTCATGTTATTTCGGACATGGACACAAAAAAGCCAATCGTTGTTGAGGATGGACAAATCGTTCGTTCGACAGTCACATCCATTGAAAAAGGAAGCAATGGAGATCCAGGTGAAAAACTTGCCCGTTTCTCTTCTGATAAAGAAGTAATTGGGGACATTCAAAGAAATAGCCCCTTTGGAATATTTGGAAAGCTTTCAAAGGACATTACTAATGGAGTAATGGATAAAGCACTTCCAATTGCACTTTCGCATCAAGTAAAAGAGGGTCCAGCTAAGATCCTAACCGTTGTAGATAATGATCAAGTAAAATTATTTGATATCGAAATTGTAAGCACCATCCCGCAAAAGTTCCCTGCTACAAAGGGAATGGTTATAAAGGTAACCGATCCTGAGCTGCTTGAGAAAACCGGTGGAATTGTTCAAGGGATGAGTGGAAGTCCGATTATACAGGATGATAAGGTGGTTGGAGCTGTAACCCATGTTTTTGTTAACGATCCAACATCTGGTTATGGTGTTCATATCGAATGGATGCTCAATGAAGCAGGCATCAATATTTACGAACAACCAAGAGAAAAGGCGAGTTAAGGTTGAGGCATTATGCCTCTTCCTTTTTTTATGAAAAAAAGATTTTTCGACAAAAGTAAGTGATTATGCGTATTAAGTCGAATATGGACGAAAACCGAAGAAAAATAGAGATTTATACCATTTTTTTAGATTTTTTCAAAAAAGAAAAGGATTTACTGTTGCATTGTCGAATTGGTTAGTAGATTATATATATAGATAACTGTTCAGGTGAGAAAACAATCGAGGAGGAAACATGTAGTGAAAAAAATTAAAGTATGTGTAGTTGATGATAATAGAGAGTTAGTAGGCTTGCTTAAGGACTATTTAGTGTCCCAAGAAGATATAGAGGTCATTGGTTCAGCTCATAATGGTCAAGAATGTCTGGATTTATTAGAAAAGGTAACTCCTGATGTTCTTGTTTTAGATATTATTATGCCGCATTTAGATGGATTAGCGGTACTTGAAAAGCTGCGAGACTCCCGGAAATCTCCAATGCCGAACGTCATTATGCTTACAGCATTTGGTCAAGAAGATGTTACTAAAAAAGCAGTAGAATTAGGTGCTTCTTACTTTATCTTAAAACCATTTGATCTAGAAAATTTAGGAAACCATATCCGTCAGGTAAGTGGAAAAACAAGTGCGGTCATGAGATCAAACTCACCATTAACAACAAGTCCAATGTATCGTCAACAAATGGAATCCAAACCGAAAAATTTAGATGCAAGCATTACTAGTATTATCCATGAAATTGGTGTTCCAGCTCATATCAAGGGCTATTTATATTTACGTGAAGCTATTTCTATGGTTTACAATGATATTGAACTGCTAGGGTCAATTACAAAGGTACTGTATCCGGATATTGCTAAGAAGTATAACACAACGGCTAGCCGTGTAGAACGTGCGATTCGCCATGCGATTGAGGTTGCTTGGAGCCGTGGTAATATCGACAGCATTTCAAGTTTATTCGGATATACAGTGAGTATGTCTAAAGCGAAACCAACAAATTCGGAATTCATCGCAATGGTTGCAGATAAGCTTCGATTAGAGCATAAGGCTTCCTGAAAGAGTTAGAAGAAAGTAAAGCCCTAATTCCGTACTTTAGATCTTAAATAATGAAAACCCAATGACGTCTAGATCATTGGGTTTTTCCATGAATAGTATAGATCTAAAAATGATGGTGGTTCCCTTTGTCCTCGTCCTTATCCTTATGATTACATACATGCTCTCTCATTTGCACCTGTTGCTTTTGTAGGACTTTTAATGTTAGCTCAATAACCATTTTTTCTTCAATTTTTGTAAATGTTCCTTCTTCAAAAGGTGCGCAGATTTCTCCTTCTGGACCAAAGACGGTTCCCATTTTTCTATCAAGTGCTTCATCCATTTCAATAAATTGACTTGCGATTAATTCGCAATAAGGCAATTCATTGAAAACCTCCCCACTAATCTGGTTGTACTCTGAGAGATCAGCCGATAGTAATTTTTCTTTTGATGCATATCCGTGTGGTAGTGGTGACGAGTTGAAGTATTCAAACTCAGATGTTTTCGGTCCCATTTTAAAAGCAGGTTTATTTAAAAAGTCAATTTGTGTTACTGCTTGGAACGGTACATCGACTGTTAAGGAGTGAATGCTGGAAGAGACAAAATCCTTCCCTCCTGCTTTAGGTGTTGCATATTGAATGTTTTTTCGAACAAATCCCCTTAAAAACAGCTTGTTTGTCGGTAATAATAAACGACATTGTACTAGCTTTAAATTCTTTTTAATTTTTTTAATTTCTAACACAGGCTCAGGAAACTCAATGATTGAATCAAGGTCAATTTGTACAGTTGTTTCCCCTAATACAACCGGAACTTTCATATAGGGATACGAATTAACTACCTCTGGTGTTACGGGAGTATTGCTTACTTCTTGTTGAACAGAAGATGACTTTACTACTTTTTTCTTCCCGTGAGAATCGTGATGTTTAAAAAATGTCATGTAGACTTTCCCCTTTCTAATGTTTGTTGTTCAAGATTATTGTATGATTCGCTTGTCCCTATGTATGGACCAATGTACGGGTTTTATAGCCTATTTGGCTTTTTATACAAAATAAAAAAGGAACCTTATAAACGACGGCTCCCTCTGGTTTAAAGTTTGATTATTTGATTTTGCCATATCCTGAACTGTTTTTCGCAATATATATCTAATAGTAAAACGGTGTTCGTTTCATCGTCTTTTACATTTTTCGTTGTAATAATGTTGGTAGAGACGATTTCAAGAAGAGGTGCCTCATTTTGATAAATCGTTTGTTCAAAGTGAGTGGAAGGAGTGCCTTGTTGGTCTTGGTTCACAAAATCATACTGAGTTTTTTCATTACTCAAAGGAACCATTGGAGGGTACGTATATTGTAACGTGCATGTTTTTTTCCATGGAATCATAAGATTTTCCAAGTGAATGTTTGAGTTATTCAGTTTTGTATAAGTAATTTCAGCATGAAGTTTTCCGGAAATCCAAAGTCGATTCGCCACTAGGTTTATTTGATATTCAGGTGGATTGGTAGTCCAATTAATATCGAGAATTTTATTTGTTCTTTCACTGATTTTAATGGTTTTATTGATGGTAAAGTCAAATTTAGAGTGAACGATTTCAACAGGACCTCTCGTATAACGTGGGACAGAGTTAGAATTTGGTGAGAGCGGTTCATGAGAGTGATTGTTATTTCTTGTTTGATCATTCATAAAATCCCTACTATCGTATTAATGTTTTACTTAAAAATATGATATTTACTCAACAGTTATCACAAGTCGGACAAAGTTTTGTTTTTGCTCGTACATAATTGATCATATATATTCAAGTTGTGGTATTTCATATATACTTAAAGAACTAATACAATTAGGGTGGACGTCATTCATGGACCTAATAAACAATGAATATTTTCATATGGAAGAGGAGAACGGAGTTATATTTATCACTGTTTCACGGAAGGGTTACTCACTTAGTAAACTTGACCAGCTTGTTCGAGAGCATCCGAGAATAACAATTACTAATTTTGCAGAGTTGAAAGCTAGTTTGGAACAGGCAACGAATGAGAAGACACAGATTGGTGAATGGAAGCCTCTTATTTCTGTCTCTATTAGTGAGGATAAAATGGTTGCGAAAATGCGCATTCATGTAACAGAAGCTCAACTATATAGTGAGCGGGAGAAAATAGATTCAGAAATAATGGATGCTCTTCATGCACATGGAATTAATAACGGAGTATTAGAGATGCAGGTAAAGCAACCACTTGCAAATAAAGAGTTTGTCATAGCAAAAGGTGAACCAGCCCTAGCTGGGGCGGATGCAGTTGTCCGTTATTATCAATTATCTGATCGTAAACCGATGATTCGTGAAGACGGGAAAGCTGATTTCTTTGATCTGCAATTTATTGATGAAGTAAACGTTGGAGATTGGCTTGGTGAAAAGGTGCCATTTTCAGAAGGTGTTCCTGGAAGAACAGTATTGGGAGAGGTTTTGCTTCCGAAAAAAGGGAAAGATAAGCCATTGTTTTATGACCCTAAGACAGTTGAAAAGATAGAAAACGACGATGTAACGATTTTAAAGGCCCTAGTTGATGGGGTTGTTCAATACATTGATGGGAAAATCTCAGTAGGCAATCATCTGATGATTAATAGTGATGTTGGAACCGGTACGGGAAACATTCATTTTGATGGAAGTGTCACAATTAACGGAATTGTTTCGGCTGGCTTTAGTGTGAAAGCTACTCAGGACATTTCAATTTTAGGGGAACTTGGTATTAGTGGAGTCAAAGAAGTTGAATCCGAAAGTGGAGACATTTTTATTAAAGGTGGAGTATTTGGTAATAACTTGACCGTTATAAAAGCTGCAAAAAATATATTCTTAAAACACGCGAATGAATGTACACTAGAGGCTGGAGAAGACATACATATTGGTTATTATGCTTTAGGAGCAAAGATAAAGGGAAGAAATATAATCGCGAATGAACAAAAAGGAAAAATCATTGGCGGAACCATTGAGGCGAAGGGGAAGGTAAGTGCAGCCGTTTTTGGCAATAGGCTTGAAAGAAAAACGTATATTCACGTTGAGGGATTTAATCGCTTTGAATTAGAACAAGAGCTTTCTGAGTTGTTGCCTAGGTATAAAGAAAAGATTATTTATGTGGAAGGGATTAAGAAGCAACTTGATTCATTTGAGGACCTACAACAGCATTTAAATGAAGCTCAAAAAAGCCAATCTGAACTATTAAAGGCTAGGTATGAGAATGAAATGATGGAAGTCTCCTTTTTAGAGGTGCGAAGAAAAAACATAATGAAGCTACTAGAGACAAAGGGAGAAGGTCAGGTATGTATTCAGGTTGCAGCGTATCCTGCAACGACTTTACAGATCAAAAATCAAAAAAAACATGTTGAATCATTAATAAAAGGCACGATTTACTGGGAAAAAAATACACTTTACTCTGACTAATGGGGGGCTTAATCGTTATGACAGAAGTAATTGCACATAGGGGCTATTCAGCTAAGTTTCCAGAGAATACCATGAAGGCATTTAAAGAGGCTGAAAATGCAAATGCGGACGGGATAGAGTTAGATATCCAGCTTTCAAAGGATGGTGAAGTTGTTGTCATTCATGATGAAAAGCTAAACCGTACGACAAGTGGAAAAGGCTATGTGAAGGACTTTACTCTTCAAGAATTGAAAAAACTGGATGCGGGAATATTGTTCCCTGATTTAAAAGAAAAACAAACGATTCCCACGTTAGAGGAAGTATTGGCTTGGCTAACTACAAATACGTTAACTTGTAATATTGAATTAAAAAATGGTGTGTTTCGTTACCAAGGAATGGAAGAGAAAGTAATCCAATTAATACGTGATTACAGTCTCTCAACAAGAGTGGTTTTTTCTTCGTTTAATCATTATAGTATTGTTCATTGCTATAGACTTGCCCCAGAAATTGAAATAGCTCCATTGCTTTCAGAAGGCCTTTATATGCCGTGGGTATATTCAGCATCTATTCAAGCAAAAGGGTTTCACCCCCATTATTTAGCTGCGCCAAATGAGGTAATCGCAGCCTCTTTAGAGGCAGGGATTGCTGTTAGGCCATATACAGTAAATAAAGAAGCAGAGATGGAGAGATTATTTCAGCTTGAGTGTTCAGCGTTTATAACAGATCAGCCGACTAAGGCGGTTGAATTGAGAAAAAAATACAAAAAAGACAAAGCATAGTCTGACTCTACGCTTTGTCTTTTTTTGAGTTGCGAAACCGAGCTTGTACTTTGTTTTTTTTACGATCTCTGTGAAGGATAAATCCTGCAACAAAAGATAGTCCAGCGATAAATAGAAACAAACCTATAAGAAACTGTAGCCAAAGATAAGGAAAAGGTGATAGAAGAATCCCGAACATCATATCACGCATTAGTTTTATACCATATGCAGCTAAAAAGCCAGGTATTAATAAGATAAGTAACGCAAATATTCTAATCATAGGCATTCCCTTCAAACCGAAAGTGTTGTCTCCTCTGCCATCATAAATTATTCTCCCGATTTGTCAAGACAGAACATTCACATTAAAATAGAGATATGCAATATTTTTCATTATTCATATAGAGTAGGTGATTTTTTGCAGACAGTCATGATTGTAGGAGCCGGTAAGGGCGGTACATCCATATTAAAGATATTGAAAGAAACAGCTATTCTAGATGTAAAAGTAGTGATTGATCGTGATTTAGAAGCGGAAGGTATGAAGTACGCCCAAGAGGAAGGGATCATTACAGATAACGATTGGCGAAAATATATTGAAACAGTTGATATTATCATTGAGGTAACGGGTGACGAAAAAGTATTCCGCAAGTTAAGAGATGCTCGCTCAAAGAATACCGTTCTTATACCAGGGAGTGTAGCCTTTCTTGTTTCTATGTTAATTGAAGAAAAAGAAAAGCTGCTAGATAAAGTGCGAAATGATGCTTACAAGCATGATTTAATCTTTAATTCAACTGACGATGGAATGATCGTAGTGAATAAAGAAGGAATTGTCACCCTTTTTAATAGCAGTGCGGAGAGGATGACGGGGATAAATTACAAAGAGGCAATTGGAAAACCAATTGTCCAGGTTATTCCAACAAGTCAGTTGCCGCGCATATTAAAGACTAAGAAAATTGAAGCGAATCATGAATTGGTATTAACGAATGGGATGCATGTTATTACCACTCGAATCCCGATGATTGATGAAAATAATCAGTTAATTGGGGCGTTCTCTGTCTTTAAAGATAAAACAGAGTTAATGAACCTAGCGCTTGAAATAACGAATTTAAATGAGATAAAGACGATGCTACAAGCAATCATTCACTCAAGTGATGAAGCAATCTCTGTTGTGGATGAAAATGGAAATGGGATCATGATAAACCCTGCATATACAAGGTTAACGGGTCTTACCGAGGAACAAGTTATTGGACAACCAGCCAGTGCAGATATTTCCGAAGGGGAAAGTATGCATATGAAGGTGCTCCAAACGAGAAGACCGGTAAGAGGAGTAACGATGAGAGTTGGACCAAATAAAAAAGACGTCATTGTCAATGTTGCTCCTATTATCGTTGATGGAAAACTTAAAGGTAGTGTGGGCGTTATCCATGATATGTCAGAAATACAAAGTTTAAATAAAGAGTTAAGTAGAGCGAGACAAATCATTCGTACCCTAGAAGCAAAATACTCCTTTGAAGACATAATAGGACGATCAGAGGAAATTCAGCTTTCAATTGAGCAAGCTAGACTTGGTGCGAAAACTCCTGCAACGGTGCTGCTTCGTGGCGAATCAGGAACGGGAAAAGAGCTTTTTGCACACGCAATTCACAACGGAAGTGATCGGAAATATAACAAATTCATTCGTGTGAATTGTGCTGCATTATCAGAAAGTTTACTTGAGAGTGAACTTTTTGGGTATGAGGAAGGTGCGTTCTCAGGTGCGAAACGTGGAGGGAAAAGAGGGTTATTTGAAGAAGCGAATAATGGAAGTATTTTTCTTGATGAAATAGGTGAGTTAACGGCGAATACTCAAGCTAAGCTACTAAGAGTTCTGCAGGAAAATGAAATAACAAGAGTTGGTGGAACAAAACCAATATCTATTAATGTTCGTGTGATTGCTGCTACGAATGTAAATATTGAGAAAGGCATTGTGAACGGTACTTTTCGGGAAGACTTATATTATCGGCTTAATCGCATGCCTATTCATATTCCTGCTTTGAGGTTTAGGAAAGAGGATATTCCGCTACTATGTGAAAGACTCATACAAAAAATCAATCAAGATTATGGTCGCAACGTGGAAGGGATTACCCCACTCGCGATGAAACAACTTATGCGATATGATTGGCCAGGTAATGTTCGAGAATTAGAAAACATTCTAGGGCGTGCGATCATTTTTATGAATAACCATGAAACAGAAATTGATATCATACATGTTCCTGCGTTAATAAAGGAGCAAGATCAGTTGCCGAAGGTTTCAGCTGGAGACCAGCAGGGGGAAGAAAAGGAATCCCTTGCGGAGCTAGTCGAAGAGTTTGAAGCGAAAATCATTGCTCAAACATTGGCAGAATTAAAAGGAAATAAGACAGCCGCAGCCAAAAAGTTGGGCTTATCGGTCCGAAATTTGTATTATAAGCTGGAAAAATATAATCTTGCTAAAAATGGCGTGCAATAAATTTCATAGTCTGAAATAATTTGCAGGTTAATTTGTGCAAAATAAAACGTTTTCATATTTTATTTTTTGGCATGCTTCTTGCATAATGTTATACAGGAGTATCGCAAGCTTGGGTATAAAGGGGTTGAACTTACATGACATTGGATTTGCTAATTGATAGAGCAACCCAATATGAAGAAAAGACCGTGGCAGTAGCTGCGGCAGCTGATGTAGAGGTAATAGAAGCAGTTATAGAGGCTCTACGGCTAAGGTTAGCAAATTTTTTTCTATATGGAGATAGGGAGCAAATTTTGTCCATACTGAGGGATAAGGCTCCTGAGTTAGTGAAAAGTGAAAAAATTAAAATTTTCCATACGAACTCAAATGCTTCTGCTGCTGAGCATGCAGTTAAAGCAATTAAATTAAATGAAGCGAATGTACTTATGAAGGGAAATGTTCCAACTGCCACTATCTTAAAAGCAGTGCTCAATAAAGACTATGGCTTACGAACAGGAGATGTTTTGTCACATATCTCCGTTTTTGAAGTTGCAGGGTACGATCGTCTTACGATTGTTACAGATGCAGCAATGAACATAAATCCAGATTTAGAAACAAAGATTCAAATCATAAATAATTCTGTAAAGCTTGCGAAATCAATTGGAATTGAAACACCTCGTGTTGCTGCCATTGCTGCGGTAGAAGTCGTAAATCAATCGATGCCAGCAACTATGGATGCGGCAATCTTAACTCAAATGAATCGGCGAGGCCAAATAAAGGATTGTATTATAGATGGTCCATTTGGTCTTGATAATGCGATTTCTCTCGAAGCTGCCAAGCAGAAAAAAATTAACAGTGAGGTGGCTGGACGAGCTGATATTTTATTGGTGCCAACTATTGAAGTAGGAAATACACTATATAAATCACTCGTTTATTTTGCTGGTGCAAGGGTAGGAGCGATTATCGCTGGAGCAAAAGTACCAATTGTTTTAACATCTAGAGCAGACTCAGCAGAAAGTAAAGTGTACTCACTTGCACTTGCTATTTGTTCTGTTTGTAAATAAAGAAAACATTGTGGTTGAGGAGGAAAGATAAATGGAAATTTTTAAATATATGGAGACTTATGATTACGAGCAATTGGTGTTTTGCCAAGATAAACAATCTGGATTAAAGGCGATTATCGCTATACATGATACAACGTTAGGACCTGCTTTAGGTGGCACGCGTATGTGGACATATGAGTCAGAAGAAGCTGCCATTGAAGATGCCCTACGACTAGCAAAGGGAATGACATACAAAAATGCTGCGGCAGGATTAAATCTTGGCGGTGGTAAAACCGTTATTATTGGTGATCCGCGTAAAGATAAAAATGAAGAGATGTTCCGTGCATTCGGTCGTTTCATTCAAGGATTAAATGGTCGTTACATTACGGCAGAAGATGTAGGAACAACAGTTGCAGATATGGACTTAATTCATGAAGAAACTGATTATGTTACTGGGATCTCACCAGCATTTGGTTCTTCAGGTAATCCATCACCTGTTACTGCATACGGCGTATATCGTGGGATGAAAGCTGCAGCAAAAGAAGCGTTCGGTACAGATTCGCTTGAAGGAAAAGTTGTTGCCGTACAAGGTGTAGGAAATGTAGCATATAACTTATGCCGTCACCTTCATGAAGAAGGTGCACAATTGATTGTTACGGATATAAATAAAGAAGCTGTTCAAAAGGCTGTTGAGGAATTTGGAGCAAAAGCGGTTGAACCAAATGATATTTATGGCGTCGATTGTGATATCTATGCCCCATGTGCACTTGGTGCTGTAGTCAATGATCTTACCATTCCACAGATTAAAGCGAAAGTGATTGCAGGAGCGGCAAACAATCAGCTACGTGATCCACGCCACGGTGACATCATTCATGAAATGGGAATCGTTTATGCCCCAGATTACGTGATAAATGCTGGTGGAGTAATAAATGTTGCAGATGAACTTTATGGTTATAATTATGAGAGAGCAATGAAAAAAGTTGAGACCATCTACTCTAATATTGAAAAGGTAATTGAAATTGCGAAACGCGATGGAATTCCAACTTATAAAGCGGCTGATCGAATGGCAGAAGAGCGAATTGAAAGAATGCGTAATTCTAGAAGCCAATTTCTACAAAACGGACATCATATTTTAAGTCGACGTTAATTCAGGTGACAAGAGTAGGCTGAAGATTTCAGCCTCTTGTCTTTTTACATACAAGCAAGTATTTAGCTCTATACAATGGAGGTTTACACGTTGCACGAAATAATGAATCGAATTCTTGTGATCAATCCTGGTTCTACATCAACGAAAATCGGAGTATTCGATAATGACCTATCAATTTTTGAAAAGACCATACGACATGAATCGGATCAGATCAATTCGTTTGACAATATTATTGACCAATATGAATTCAGAAAACAAACGATACTTGAGGCACTTGATATAGAAGGAATAAACATATCCAAGCTTAGTGCCGTATGTGGACGTGGTGGCTTACTTCGACCAATTGAAGGTGGTACGTATGAAGTAAACGATATGATGCTTTTAGATTTAAAGGCGGGTTATTCAGGGCAACATGCGTCAAACCTCGGAGGGATTATTGCATTTGAAATTGCATCAGGATTAAACATCCCAGCTTTTATTGTTGATCCGGTCGTTGTCGATGAACTAGATCCTATTGCACGTATTTCTGGATTTCCTTTAATCGAACGGAAAAGTATTTTCCATGCGTTAAATCAAAAAGCAGTTGCCAGAAGGGTGTCAAAGACGCTTAGAAAAAGGTACGAAGATCTGAATTTGATTGTGACTCATATGGGTGGAGGTATTACCGTTGGCGTCCATAAAAATGGTAGAGTGGTTGATGTGAATAATGGGCTACATGGTGATGGGCCTTTTAGTCCAGAGCGTGCTGGTACGGTACCAGCAGGTGATCTAATTTCCTTATGCTATTCAGGAGATTTTTATAGAGAAGAAGTTATGAAGAAACTGGTTGGTCAAGGTGGGCTGGTTGGATATCTTGGTACAAACGATGCACCTAAAGTAGAAAAGATGATCGATAAAGGCGATAAACATGCAAAACTTGTCTACTCTGCAATGGCGTATCAAGTTGCGAAGGAGATTGGTGCGGCAAGTAGTGTATTGGCAGGGAAAGTGGATGCGATTATTCTTACGGGTGGATTAGCGTATGGTAAAGGGTTTGTGAAAGAAATCAGCGATCGTGTCAATTGGATAGCGGACGTCATAATTGAACCTGGTGAAAATGAGTTACAGGCTCTTGCGGAAGGTGCCTTAAGAGTCATCAGAGGGGAAGAAGAGGCAAAGCATTATCCAAATGGTGTAAAAGATACAGCTATAAGTAAGTAATGAGGAGGGTTTTGGTTTGGCAGAAGAATATGATTTAGTTATTTTAGGTGGAGGTACTGGAGGGTATGTTGCAGCGATTCGTGCCTCCCAGCTGGGCTTAAAGACGGCAATTGTCGAGAAAGCGAAGTTAGGTGGAACTTGCTTACATAAAGGTTGTATTCCTAGTAAGGCGTTACTTCGGAGTGCAGAGGTATATCGAACGACTAAGAAAGCACAAGACTTTGGTGTAATAGCCACAGATATTTCATTAGATTTCGGTAAGGTTCAAGAAAGAAAGAATAAAATAGTAGAAGGGCTTCATAAAGGAGTACAACACCTCATGAAGCAAGGGAAAATAAGTGTCTATGAGGGAATTGGTAGAATATTAGGTCCGTCTATTTTTTCGCCGATGCCAGGTACGATTTCGGTAGAAATGAATAGCGGTGAAGAGAATATGATGCTAATTCCGAAAAATGTGATCGTCGCCACTGGCTCGCGTCCGCGTACATTAGAAGGCCTTGAGATCGATGGCACACAGGTTCTTACTTCAGATGAGGCATTGCAACTCACCTCTGTTCCTAAATCGATTATTATTATTGGTGGTGGTGTCATCGGAATTGAGTGGGCTTCCATGTTATCAGATTTTGGAACGGAAGTAACAGTTATAGAGTATAGCGATCGTATTATTCCAACAGAAGACCGTGAAATTTCAAAGGAAATGCAGCGCTTAATGAAGAAAAAAGGGATCAAATTGGTTACCAGTGCAAAGGTATTACCAGAAACGATAATTAAAGGGAACGATGTTTCAATTAGTGCTGACGTAAAAGGAACGATTAAGGAATTTTCAGCCGAGAAGCTGTTAGTTTCTGTTGGGCGCCAAGCGAATGTTGAAGGAATTGGTCTTGAAAATACGGATATTGAAATAGAAAGAGGCGTTATAAAAACAAACTCTTTCTACCAGACAAAGGAATCACATATTTATGCAATTGGCGATTGTATCGGAGGTCTTCAGTTGGCTCACGTTGCGTCCCATGAAGGAATGGTTGCTGTAGAACATATTGCTGGGGAGAGTCCTTCACCCATCGACTATAGCCTAATACCTAAATGTATTTACTCAAATCCAGAAGTGGCCAATGTTGGATTCACGGAAGAGGAAGCAAAGGAAAAAGGATTCGACGTGAAGGTAGGGAAGTTCTCTTTCCGAGCAATCGGAAAAGCGCTTGTATACGGTGAATCAGATGGATTTGTAAAAATCATCGCGGATAAAAAAACAGATGATATTTTAGGTGTTCATATGATTGGACCACATGTAACTGATATGATTTCGGAGGCTGGGTTAGCAAGGGTGTTAGATGCTACTCCATGGGAAATCGCTCATACCATTCACCCGCATCCTTCGTTATCTGAGGCAATCGGTGAAGCAGCTCTTGCAGTCGATGGAAAATCGATCCATGCATAAAAAAGAAGTGTCTATTCCATAAATACAAATGTCTACAAAGGGTGTCAGACACCCTTAAATAGGAGGTAAATCATATGGGTGAAAATCGCCATCATGCGTTAGGATTGAGTGATGATACCGTTTTAGAAATGTATGAAACGATGCTGCTTGCTCGTCGAATCGATGAGCGGATGTGGCTGTTGAATCGAGCAGGTAAAATACCGTTTGTTATTTCATGTCAAGGTCAAGAGGCAGCCCAAGTTGGTGCCGCATTTGCATTAGATCGGGAGAAGGATTATGTTCTTCCTTACTATCGAGACATGGGAGTTGTTTTAACCTTTGGTATGACGGCAAAGGATTTGATGTTATCAGGATTTGCGAAGGAAGAGGATCCAAATTCCGGAGGCCGTCAAATGCCTGGTCACTTTGGACAGAAGAAAAACCGGATTGTCACGGGTTCTTCACCAGTTACGACACAGGTCCCTCATGCAGTAGGTGTGGCACTTGCTGGTAAAATGGAAAACAAGGATTTAGTAACGTTTGTAACGTTTGGAGAAGGTTCGTCAAATCAAGGGGATTTTCATGAAGGGGCTAACTTTGCTGGAGTACATAAGCTTCCAGTGATCTTTATGTGTGAAAACAATAAGTATGCGATATCTGTCCCGATTGAAAAACAGCTTGCTTGTGAAAATGTGTCCGATCGAGCAATCGGTTATGGGATGCCGGGAGTCACTGTTGATGGAAACGATCCACTTGAAGTATACAAGGCAGTGAAAGAGGCTGCAGACCGCGGACGTCGTGGAGAAGGCCCAACATTGGTAGAAACCGTATCATACCGATTAACACCTCACTCCTCTGATGATGACGACCGCAGCTATCGTGGTCAGGAAGAGGTAGCAGAAGCGAAGGCGAAGGATCCAGTTCTTACATTTGCTTCCTACTTAACTGAGGTTGGAATACTAAATGATGATATAGCTAAGCAAATTAATGACCGAATTATGAAGCAAGTAAATGAAGCAACCGACTATGCAGAAAATGCACCATATGCAGCTGCTGAAAGTACATTAAAGCATGTGTATGCTGAGAAGTAAGGGGGAAGAAATCAATGCCTGTAATCTCATATATTGATGCGGTAACCATGGCAATCCGTGAGGAGATGGAGCGCGATTCGAAGGTTTTTGTTTTAGGAGAAGATGTTGGGAAAAAGGGTGGTGTGTTCAAAGCCACTCAAGGCTTATATGAGCAATTTGGTGAGGCGCGAGTGATTGATACACCTCTAGCTGAATCAGCCATTGCAGGAGTCGGAATAGGAGCAGCAATGTATGGTATGAGACCAATTGCTGAAATGCAGTTTGCTGATTTTATTATGCCCGCTGTGAACCAAATTATTTCAGAGGCAGCAAAAATCCGTTATCGCTCTAACAATGATTGGAATTGCCCGATTGTTGTCCGTGCTCCTTATGGAGGGGGGGTTCATGGTGCACTGTACCATTCCCAATCTGTTGAGGCAGTGTTTGCGAATCAGCCTGGTCTAAAAATCGTCATGCCTTCTACTCCTTATGATGTAAAGGGTCTGTTAAAGGCTGCTATTCGTGATGACGATCCGGTTCTATTTTTTGAACATAAGCGTGCCTACCGCCTAATTAAAGGGGAAGTTCCGGTTGACGATTATGTCCTGCCAATCGGAAAGGCGGATGTAAAGCGAGAGGGAGAAGACATTACCGTTATTACGTACGGTTTATGCGTGCATTTTGCTCTACAAGCAGCAGAAAGATTAGCGAGTGACGGGATTTCAGCCCATATCCTTGACTTACGAACTGTGTATCCTTTGGACAAAGAGGCAATCATTGAAGCAGCCTCTAAAACAGGAAAGGTGCTGTTAGTGACGGAGGATAACAAGGAAGGTAGTATCATAAGTGAAGTGGCGGCGATTATTGCTGAGAATTGCTTGTTTGATTTAGATGCACCGATTAAGCGTTTAGCGGGTCCGGATGTACCTGCTATGCCATACGCGCCAACGATGGAAAAGTACTTTATGGTAAATCCTGATAAGGTTGAAAAAGCAATGCGTGAGCTTGCCGAATATTAATTGGATATATGGGTAAACAAGGAGGTAATGAATTGGCTATCGAACAGATCAAAATGCCTCAGCTTGGGGAGAGTGTTACGGAAGGAACGATTAGCAAATGGCTCGTTTCAGTTGGTGACACGGTCAATAAATACGATCCGCTTGCAGAGGTAATGACTGATAAAGTAAATGCAGAAATTCCCTCGTCCTACTCTGGGAAAATTGTGGAACTTCTTGCAAGTGAAGGAGAAACATTAGAGGTCGGTGCGATTATTTGTACGATCCAAATAGAAGGGGAAGAGCCTTCACCTCAGGGAAAGACAACAGAGAATCAAACAGAGAAATCGGTAAAGAATCCTGAAGTAAGTGATGCACCTAATAAAGCACGTTATTCACCAGCAGTATTAAAGCTATCTGGGGAGCATGGAATCGACCTAAATCAGGTGTCAGGCTCTGGTGCGGGTGGTCGAATTACTCGTAAAGATCTTCTAGCAATCATTGAATCAGGAGCCATTCCGACGCCACAACCAAAAGTTGAAGCAACACCAATGCCGCCAGCTCCAAAAGCTGCAGAAAAAGTTGCACCTGCTCCAATCGACATCCCTGTTACAGTGGGGGATATGGAAATTCCAGTTACAGGAGTTAGAAAAGCAATAGCGGCTAATATGGTACGCTCCAAGCATGAGGCACCACATGCCTGGACAATGGTTGAAGTCGATGTGACAAATTTAGTTACATATAGAAACTCAATCAAATCAGAGTTTAAGGCTAAAGAAGGATTTAACTTAACGTTCTTTGCTTTCTTTGTCAAAGCAGTTGCTCAAGCGTTAAAGGAATTCCCACAAATGAATTCCATGTGGGCAGGGGATAAGATTATCCAGAAGAAGGATATTAATATATCGATCGCCGTTGCAACAGAGGATGCTTTGTATGTTCCTGTTATTAAACTTGCGGATGAAAAAACCATTAAAGGAATTGCGAGAGAAATCACTGAATTAGCAGCGAAAGTAAGAGCTGGAAAATTAACAGGTGCGGATATGCAAGGAGGTACGTTCACTGTAAACAACACGGGCTCGTTCGGATCCGTTCAATCCATGGGAATTATTAATTATCCTCAAGCGGCAATCCTACAGGTTGAATCCATCGTTAAACGACCAGTTGTTATGGATGGCGGCATGATTGCTGTGAGGGATATGGTTAATCTTTGCCTATCGCTTGATCACCGTGTTCTTGATGGTCTTGTATGTGGAAGATTCCTAAAACGGGTAAAGGATATTCTCGAGGCAACTACAAAGGAAAATACATCTATCTACTAAAGCCCAAAAACCGTTGTCTATAGACAGCGGTTTTTCTTCTTTGCAATTATTCCCATGTGTACTACAATAAGAGTAAGATCGACAATTATGAATTTTACCTCAATTTATCTTTCGGAGGGAGGGAAGCCGTGGCTTATTTGACACGGCATAAAATGCAAATCAAAGACATGAAAAATAAGTCATTCCCACTTTGGCAAGAAAGAGACTGGACAGAGAAAAGTGGACAGTCTTTGAAAGGAAAAAAGGTAGAAGATCTAAATAAACATACATACGAACAGATAAAATTGAAACCGCTTTATTTTAAAAAGGAACAACAATGTTCCCAATTTCCTGGCCTTCCTGATTATCGAAGAGGGATTGATCCCTATCGGGGTCAAACGCAACCATGGAAAATAGCACAGGCCATTCACGCATCTACAGTGAATGAGCTGAAAAACAAGATGGAAGAGGCTTTAAAGGCAGGCCAAACTGCTGTCTCCTTTACTGTCCAAGATAATACCTCTTATCAATCAATATTTGAAGCATATGCGAATCGCTATCCATTTTGTGTGTTTGCTTTGAATGGTAAGCAATCCAATCTCCTCTTAGAGTTAAGTAACGTCAAAGAAGGAAAACATATTCAAGGCTTTATCGCAACGGATCCATTAGCTCAATTAGTTTCAAGTGGCTATTTAGAACAGCCAGTAAACGATGTGTATGATGAATTAGCAAAAAATATCCAAATTGCCTCACAACAATTCCCTGAACTAAAAACAATTCTCGTTGACACTACCCCCTACCACAATGGGGGCGCTAATGCAGTCCAAGAGATTGCCATTTCTCTTGCAACGGCCGTATTCCACCTAGAAGAACTCTCAAACAGAAACATACCGACCGAAATAATTCTTTCAAACTATATTTTTCACTTCTCAGTAGGAGCCAATTTCTTCATGGAGATTGCTAAGTTAAGAGCGGCCCGTATGCTTTGGAGTGAAATAGCCAAAGCATACGGAGCGAGTAACGAAAATCAAAAAATGGTCATAGCGGCACGAACCTCAAGCTTTACCAAAACAATCTATGACCCTTATGTAAATCTTCTTAGATCAAGCAACGAAGCGTTTGCGGCTGTAATTGGAGGGGTTCAATATTTACATGTTAGTCCCTTTGATGAGTTGGAAGGGAACGGTACAGAGTTTTCTGAACGAATTGCTCGAAATGCTCAGCTTATCCTAAAAGAAGAAGCACTATTAAGTAAAACCCAAGATCCATCTGGAGGTTCTTGGTATATTGAAGAACTAACTGATGAAATTGCTAGTAAGGCATGGGAGCTATTTTTACAGATTGAAGACTATGGGGGAATGCTTTCTTCTCTTGTGGATGGAGACATTCAAACACAAATCGATAAAGTATTACAAAATAGAAAGAATGATAGCTTCACGAGAAAACAAACAATTATCGGAACCAACATGTATGCAAATCTACAGGACCAACCATTACAATTATGCTTACACGAAAAATCATCTCCTGAAACAGCGGTTATAAAGATACCCGAGCTTAAGCAATATAGGCTCTCAGAGCCCTTTGAAAACCTTCGAATACTTTCTGAAAAACTAGAACAGCGACCAGTGGTAGGGTTAATTTGTATAGGTGGGGTAAAACAGTTTAAGTCACAAGCTGATTTTATTACAGGCTTTCTTTCACCTGGGGGGATAGCCGCAGAGGTAAGTGGAGGAGCTGACAGTTGGAAACCAATTCAGAAGTTTATTGAAATTAGTAATTACTCAACGTACTGCTTGTGTGGGGCGTATGGAGAATTGGAAGACTTGGGGCTCTCCATTGTGAAAGAATTTCAGGCCAATTATCCAGAAAAACGACTATATATGGCTGGCCTTCCAGAACAAAAGGATGTCTGGCTTCAATTTGGAATTGCTGACTTTTTTCATAGACAAAGTAACTGCTACAATTCTCTAGCGAGTCTCTTGACTGAAATGGAGGAAACGTCACATGCATAACAAACCAAATTTTCGTCAAATCCAAATACCCTCATGTAAAAAAACCACAAAGGGAGAAATAAGTAATCGAGAAAAAAAAGAAATATCTGCCTTAGTGGAGGATTTATTTTTTGAAACAAATGAACAGATTCAAATAAAATCTTTATATACAAAGGATGACCGTGATCATTTGCCTCATTTAGGAGATTTGCCAGGTCTGCCTCCTTACACAAGAGGACCTTACCCAACGATGTATGTAAACAGGCCTTGGACGGTCAGACAATATGCGGGCTTCTCTACGGCTGAGGAAAGCAATGCGTTTTATCGAAGAAATTTAGCAATGGGGCAAAAGGGATTGTCCGTTGCGTTTGACTTAGCGACCCATAGGGGCTATGACTCTGATCATCCACGGGTAGAAGGTGACGTTGGGAAAGCAGGTGTTGCCATTGACTCTGTGCTAGATATGAAAACCTTATTTAACGGCATTCCTCTTGACCAGATGTCAGTATCGATGACGATGAATGGAGCCGTGTTGCCGATTATGGCTTTTTATATTGTAACTGCTGAGGAGCAAGGGGTAAGAAAAGAGCAGTTATCAGGGACGATTCAGAATGATATTTTAAAAGAATATATGGTTCGTAATACGTATATTTACCCACCGGATATGTCAATGAAAATTATCGCTGATATTTTTTCATACACATCTAGGTATATGCCCAAATTCAATAGCATCAGTATTTCAGGTTATCATATGCAGGAGGCCGGAGCACCAGCTGATATCGAGCTTGCTTATACATTAGCTGATGGGCTCGAGTATGTTCGAACCGGTCTAAAAGCTGGGATTGATATCGATTCCTTTGCACCAAGATTATCCTTTTTTTGGGCGGTTGGGATGAATTATTTCATGGAAGTGGCAAAGATGAGGGCAGGGAGATACATTTGGGCAAAAATGATGAAGTCGTTTTTTCCTCAAAATGAAAAATCAATGGTATTACGTACTCATTCACAAACATCTGGTTGGAGCTTAACTGAGCAGGATCCGTTTAATAATGTGACTCGGACACTCATTGAAGCACATGCAGCAGCGATGGGTCATACTCAATCTCTTCATACGAATGCCCTTGATGAGGCTATCGCTCTTCCAACGGATTTTTCTGCTAGAATTGCGCGCAATACACAGTTATTTCTTCAGGAAGAAACAGGAATCACGAATGTGATTGACCCTTGGGGTGGATCGTATTATGTAGAAGCCTTAACAGATGAGCTCATTAAACGAGCTTGGGAGCATATTGAAGAGATTGAAGAGCTTGGTGGAATGGCTAAAGCAATTGAAACAGGATTGCCAAAAATGAAGATTGAAGAAGCAGCAGCTAAGCGTCAAGCAAAAATAGATTCAGGTGAGGAAACGATTATTGGTGTTAATCGTTATCGAGTAAATAAGGAAGAAGCAATTGACATTTTGGACATCGATAACACGGCTGTAAGACTAAAGCAAATTGAAAAGCTAGCATATGTTAAGGCTAATAGAGACGAGAAGGAAGTAAAGCGAACACTAGAAGCATTAACGAATGGGGCACAAACAGGCGAAGGAAACTTACTTGAGCTTGCCGTGGATGCAGCAAGAGCTCGTGCAACCATCGGAGAAATTTCAGATGCGATTGAACTAGTCGCAGGAAGACACAAAGCGATCATTCGCTCCATTAGCGGAGTATATAGCTCTGCGTTCTCGAATGAAGAGGAAATGAAAGAAGTTCAGCGTATGACAGAGGAATTTCTAGAAAACGAAGGACGCCGGCCAAGAATCCTTATCGCAAAGATGGGACAGGATGGTCATGATAGAGGGGCAAAGGTGATATCAACTGCTTTTGCTGATTTAGGATTTGATGTGGACATTGGACCATTATTCCAGACACCAAAGGAGACCGCGTTACAGGCGATTGAAAATGATGTTCATGTCATCGGAATAAGCTCACTTGCGGCCGGCCATAAAACATTGCTTCCACAATTAATGAAAGAATTAAGAGACTTAGGTCGTGATGATATTTTAGTAGTAATCGGTGGAGTAATACCTGCTCAAGATTATGACTATTTATATAGCCAGGGGGCTGCCGCTATTTTCGGACCAGGTACTGTCATTCCTGTAGCTGCTCAAAAGGTGGTAAGAGCAATCTATGAGCGATTAGGCTATGAGGAAGTGGAGAAGTAATGAAAGATAATCAAAAAGACAATCCCATTTCTTCTGCAAAACGATTTCGAAAAAAGGTAAATAACGAACCCACGGTCGAAGAGCTTTGTTCAGGGGTAAGAAGCGGAAGGCGTTCTATGCTTGCTAAGGCTATTACATTAATTGAGAGCAATGCTGATCACCATTATAAAAAGGCACAGGAACTGCTTCAACAAATTCTTCCCTTCTCAGGTAACTCGGTCCGAATTGGAATTACAGGTGTACCCGGAGCAGGAAAAAGTACCTTTATTGACTCTTTTGGTATGTACTTATGTAAGAAAGGAATAAAGGTAGCTGTTCTAGCTGTTGATCCAAGCTCTTCGCTGAGTGGGGGGAGCATTTTAGGAGATAAAACTAGAATGGAACAACTAGCAAGAACGGAGTTAGCCTTTATTCGGCCGTCCCCTACAGGAGGAAAGCTAGGGGGCGTGCATCGAAAAACGAAGGAGTCGATTGCGCTTTGCGAAGCGGCAGGTTATGAAGTGATTATTGTTGAAACAGTGGGTGTAGGTCAAAGTGAAGTTATGGTAAGAGATATGGTAGACTTCTTTATACTCCTTGTTCTAACAGGAGCCGGTGATGAACTGCAAGGGATGAAAAAGGGAATCATGGAACTTGCTGATGCCATTGTTGTTAATAAGGCGGATGGGATAAATGAGGCTTCTGCTCGAAAGACAAGGGATGAGTATAATCAAATTCTTCACTTCCTACAGCCTTCAACTCCGGGTTGGGAGACAAGAGCTCACCTATGCTCAAGCCTTTACCATAAGGGAGTCGAGGAGATCTGGAGGATGATTGATCAGTTTACCCATCAGACGAGACAATCAGGTGTGTTTGCTGATCGTAGAAGTCAACAAACTAAGGATTGGTTGCATGCGTTAATCACTGATCAGCTTCTAATACAGTTTTATGGGCATGAAAAAATAAAAGAATATCTTCCTCAGCTTGAAAGAGCTGTTGTTGCCGGTGATCAGACCGTTCCCTCTGCGGTAGAGGATTTGTTCAGTTATTTTTATGATAGAAAATAAAAAAAGAAGGTCACACATACGGTGACCTTCATCTAAGGAGTAGGGGTATGATCTAGCTGTGCTTATATCATACCCTTTTTTCATTGGCTTAAACCTTTCTGATTGTATATTTGTATCTCATATTGGTATATTGAATATATAAATTGAAATGATGGAGGTAAATTTTCATGAATATGGACTTTAATTTATTTATGAACGACGTTGTTAGACAAGCGCGACAAGAAATTGTTGCTGCTGGATATACCGAATTAAAGACATCTGAGGAAGTGGAGACTGCATTAAATAAAGAAGGCACAACACTTGTAATGGTGAACTCAGTATGTGGTTGTGCAGGTGGAATTGCTCGTCCAGCAGCGATGTATTCTGTACACTATGATAAAAAGCCTGATCAGTTAGTAACCGTTTTTGCTGGTCAAGACAAAGAAGCAACAGCAACTGCCCGCACTTATTTTACTGATTATCCGCCATCTTCACCTTCGTTTGCTTTATTGAAGGACGGGAAAATTTTAACGATGGTTGAACGCCATGAAATTGAAGGCCATGAGCCAATGGCAGTTGTACAAAAGTTACAAGAAGCATTTGATAAATATTGTGAAGAAGTGTAACCTCAGGGCTCTGAGGTTTTTCTTTTTGTAGTTCTTTTAGGTTATTAGTTGAATCGAAAGCGCTATCAAGGGTAAGGTAACTAATGGGAAAGTAACATATAGGAGAAAAATAAATATGGAATTTAAAATTGGTTACCGAACGATAAAGACTGCATTAGGAGCAGCTGCGGCCATTATGATTGCTCAGGGGTTAGGACTATCGAGTTTCACATCGGCGGGTATCCTTACCATCCTTTGCATTCAAGTAACAAAGAAGAAAAGTGTACGTGCTTCCTGGGAACGGTTTTTAGCTTGTATGGTGGCAATGGTGTTTTCAATTGTTATTTTTGAAGGAATTACTTATCACCCTGTCATGATTGGACTTTTATTATTACTATTTATACCAACAGCAGTTATGGTTGGAGCAAGTGATGGGATTGTATCGAGCACGGTTATTATTTTACATTTGTATTCTGCTGGACATATTACAAAGAGTTTATTATTTAATGAATTGGGCTTAATCATTATTGGAATTGGCGTGGCATTAATTATGAATTTATATATGCCAAGTTTAGAAAATAAGCTTATTGATTACCAGAGAAGCATAGAGGAAAACTTTAAAGTCATCTTTGAGGAAATTATTCTTTATTTAAAGAATAATAAAACAGATTGGGATGGTCACGAAATTCCCGAAACGGCAACCCTTATTGATGAGGCAAAGACCTTAGCCTTCCGTGACGTTGAAAACCATTTCCTGCGAAACGAGAACTTATATTACCACTATTTTAAAATGAGAGAAAAGCAATTTGAAATTATAGAAAGAGTACTGCCTCTTGTTAGTTCTATATCTCTTACAGTGGAACAAGGAGAGATGATTGCAGAATTTATTGAAGATCTTTCAAATAATATCCACCCCGGAAACACAGCTGATATATATATAGAAAAGCTAGAGGAAATGAGAGTGGAGTTTCAAAAAATGGAGCTTCCTAGAACACGTGAAGAATTTGAGACACGTGCGGCTCTGTTGCACTTCACGAAGGAAATGGAACAATATTTAACCATTAAAAAGGACTTTGTCGGGATGAAAAAACCAAAAGTGAATAAAAGAAAGAGGATGCTACAAACTACTAAGGAGAAATAATACGGAAGGTGAACATATGGTATCCTTTCTACTAGCCTTAGTGTTAGCATTCACTTCAAATCCTATATGGCCATTAGGAGATAATCCTCTCCCAGGGGATCCTTTTATAATTGTCAATAAAGCGACGAACGAAGTAGCTTTGATTAATGAAAATCGAGTACAAACAGTGGTAAGCGCGGCAACAGGTAAAACGGATGAGCTTACGCCTGAAGGTTTATTCACCGTAACGGTCAAGGCAAAAAATCCTTACTACCGAAAAAGCAATATTAATGGAGGAAATCCAGAGAATCCATTAGGGACGAGATGGATCGGATTTGACGCAAATCGGACAGATGGGAGAATATATGGCCTTCATGGGACGAATAATCCAAGTTCCATTGGCAAGTATGTATCTCAAGGATGTGTAAGACTTCAGAATGAAGCGATCGAATCCCTCTATGATTTTATCCCCCTAGGGACAAAGGTATTAATCACAACGACAAACGAAAACTATGTAGAAATAGCAAAAGACTACGGTGCTATTACAAAATAAAAGGTCACTTAAGGCAAACCCTTAAGTGACCTTTTGGCTTTTTTATAAAAATGCAACGACCCCAGCTAGTATAGTAGATGCTAGCATCGCAAAGAGCATTAAATAAACAACAATTTTTTGTGTTTTTTTATTTCCCATTTTCTATCTCCTCTCAGTCAGAAACTTTTCTACGTTTATTTTACTAGGAAAAGATAAATTGAACAACCGCTCAGGTTCTGGAAGGGTTTTTTATCAAAAAAGCGAATAGTTATAATTATATTACTTTTGAGGGAGATGGAAAAAGTGATAAAAAATGTCGATCATATTGGGATTGCCGTAAAGTCAATTGATTCAAGCTTGCCTTTTTACATAGAGGTTCTTGGATTGAAGCTTGTAGGTATTGAGGAGGTCCCATCAGAACAAGTAAAGGTAGCCTTTATTGACACAGGAAACGTGATGTTAGAATTACTTGAAGCGACAAATTTTGAAAGCGCTATCTATAAATTTGTCGAAAAGCGCGGGGAAGGAATCCATCACATTGCTCTAGGGGTAAATTCAATTGAATCTAGGATTCAAGAATTAAAAGAGAAGGGTGTTCAAATGATTCACAACAATCCAAAAGAAGGAGCACATCATGCGAGAGTAGCGTTTATGCATCCGAAATCGACGCATCATGTGCTCTTAGAATTGTGTCAAAGGGATGGGGGGAGTCAAAATGATCGACATTTATGAGAAAATCAATGATTTATATGACCGGAAAAGAGAAGTAGAGTTAGGTGGAGGAGATCAAAAAATTGACAAGCAGCACGAAAAAGGAAAGCTGACAGCTAGGGAGAGAATTGAGCTTCTCGTTGATAAAGGAACATTTATTGAGCTGAACCCTTTTATCGAACATAGATGCAAGGATTTTGGCTTGGAAAATCAAAAAGGACCTGGCGATGGGGTAGTTACTGGCTATGGAAAGGTTAATGGTCGTCCAATCTATTTGTTCTCACAAGATTTTACTGTTTTTGGTGGAGCTTTAGGGGAAATGCATGCGAATAAAATAGCAAATGTAATGGATTTGGCTGCTAAAAATGGAGCTCCTTTTATTGGACTAAATGATTCGGGCGGAGCGAGAATTCAAGAAGGGGTCGTGTCTCTTGATGGCTACGGTAAGATTTTTTATCGGAATGCCATTTACTCTGGAGTCATTCCGCAAATATCTGTAATTATGGGTCCTTGTGCTGGTGGAGCCGTATATTCCCCAGCCATCACTGATTTTGTGTTTATGGTCGATCAAACAAGTCAAATGTTCATTACAGGACCAAAGGTAATTGAAACGGTAACGGGTGAGAAAATCAGTCCAGAGGATTTAGGGGGAGCGAAGGTTCATAACTCGATAAGTGGAAATGCACATTTCCATGCAGCTTCTGAGGAAGAAGTTCTTGCACAAGTCCGTCAACTACTAAGCTATTTTCCGCAGAATAATGAAGAAAAGGCACCAAATGGCAAACACGAGGATGATTGGGATTACCGTCCGGATTTAACGGATATTGTACCGTTTGACGCAGTTCGTCCTTATGACGTAAGAAAGGTGATTGAGCAGGTAGTAGATGAGGATTCTTTTATGGAGGTACAAAAAGATTTCGCAAAGAATATCGTTGTCGGGTTCGCTCGAGTAAAGGGTGAAGTAATTGGTTTGGTATGCAACCAACCGAAGTTTATGGCCGGCGGGCTGGATATAGACTCTTCTGATAAAGCAGCTAGATTTATACGTTTCTGTGACTCGTTTAACATTCCGATAATTACGTTTGAGGATGTTACAGGCTTCTTCCCTGGTGTAAAGCAGGAACATGGTGGAATTATTAGACACGGAGCAAAAATATTGTACGCCTATTCGGAAGCCACTGTTCCGAAATTAACTGTTATTTTGCGAAAAGCTTATGGAGGCGCATATGTAGCACTTAATTCCAAATCTATCGGGGCTGATCTAGTATTTGCTTGGCCCAATGCCGAAATAGCGGTGATGGGACCACAGGGAGCTGCGAATATTATTTTTGCTAGAGAGATCAACCAAAGTGATGACCCAGAGGCAACAAGAGCACAAAAAATTGAGGAGTATCGCGAAAAATTTGCTAATCCATATGTGGCAGCAAGTATGGGGATGGTAGACGACGTCATTGACCCGCGTGAAACGCGAATCAAAATCATCCAATCGCTAGAAATGCTTCGTAATAAAAAAGAAACTCGTCCTAATAAAAAGCACGGAAATATTCCCCTGTAAACCCATTCATTTGCTGATTATGATCCGAAAAAGTTATACTACAAGAGTGAGTGAATGATTGATGGAGGGTACAAGATGATTAATGAAGAAAGATTATTAAAGGAATTTCTTGAGCTTATTCAAGTGGATTCAGAAACCAAGCATGAGGCAGAAATTGCAAAGGTATTAAAAAAGAAGTTTTCAGATCTAGGGGTTGACGTTGTTGAGGATGATACAACTGCAACGACTGGACATGGGGCAGGAAACCTAATCTGCACTCTTAAAGGCTCAAAGGAACAGGTGGACCCTATCTATTTCACCTCCCATATGGATACGGTTGTGCCAGGTAAGGGAATCAAACCAAGCGTAAAGGATGGATATGTCATTACTGACGGTACAACGATCCTAGGTGCAGATGATAAAGCAGGACTTGCCGTTATGCTCGAAGTGGTTCGAGTATTAAAGGAACAATCCATTTCGCACGGAACGATACAATTTATCATTACTGTTGGAGAAGAGTCTGGATTAGTTGGTGCCAAAGCATTGGACCCATCCTTACTCATAGCAAAATACGGGTATGCTTTAGATAGTGACGGAAAAGTAGGCAATATTATTGTTGCGGCACCAACTCAGGCAAAAGTAAAGGCAACGATATTTGGAAAGACCGCTCATGCTGGGGTAGCACCTGAAAAAGGGGTATCTGCTATTACGATTGCTGCGAAAGCTATTTCAAGAATGCCATTGGGTCGCATTGATGAGGAAACAACTGCAAATATCGGTCGATTCGAAGGTGGAACACAAACCAATATCGTTTGTGATCACGTGGAGATTTTAGCCGAGGCTCGGTCATTGATAAATGAAAAAATGGAAGAGCAAGTGGAAAAAATGAAGGTTGCATTCGAAGATGTTGCCTCAGAAATGGGTGGCAGAGCAGAGGTAGATGTTCAAGTAATGTACCCTGGCTTTAAATTTGGAGAGGGGGACCATGTGGTAGAAATAGCTAAACAAGCTGCCAAAAAAATTGGTCGATCTTCTGAGCTGCTACGAAGCGGCGGGGGCAGTGATGCGAATGTGATAGCTGGATTTGGGATACCTACCGTTAACCTAGCTGTGGGGTATGAAGAAATTCACACAACGAACGAAAGAATGCCTATTGAAGAACTCAATAAATTAGCAGAGTATGTTATTGCTATCATTGAAGAAGTTTCTGCGTAAGAGAGGCAGAGTGAGGACGGATCCCTCACTCTTTTTTTGTTACTTTTGATAGACAAAATAGATGAAATGTTAGTATGATACAGGTATAAAGTATGATTCTTTTAAAGCTAGATTGGAGCGAGTAACCATGCTTACAGCAACAAAAGTAGTCGTTTTTCAAGTAAAGACGGAAGAATACGCGATACCAATTGAACATGTTATTTCAATTGAAAAGGTGGAAGGAATAACACCTATCCCTCATTTACCTGTATACGTGAAAGGAATTGTGAAGGTGAGAGGAGAGTTATTACCTGTTCTTGATTTTGAGGAGATTTTATATCACCGTTCCATTCAGTATAATGATCAAACAAGGATGATTGTGGTTAAGACAGATGAACTATCAATTGGAGTCCTAGTTAACGACGCAAAAGAGATTATTGACATTGAACAGGAGAATTTAAAGCAGTTAGGGTTAGTAGCATTTACTAAAACGAGTTATTTTTCTTGCATTGCCAACTTGGATTCTCGCTTGATTACAATGATCGATCCATCTAAGCTTGTTCAATCGTTAGAAGGGATTCATGAAATCCAACAATATATGAAAGAACACCAAGAAGAGTAGCCGATTAAGGCTGCTTTTTTTCGTCTTGCGTTTTCTTTGGTAAAATAATAGTGAAAGTGGTGAGGAGGTAGAAGGTATGAAAGAAATGTACCCGAAAAAGGGTCGTGTCATTCTTCATGTGGACATGAATAGTTTTTATGCGTCTGTGGAAATGGCTTACGATCCTCGTTTAAAGGGGAAACCACTTGCGATTGCGGGGAATGTAGAGGAAAGACGTGGAATTATTGTTACCTGCAGCTATGAAGCAAGACAGGTAGGGGTTAGAACAACCATGCCGTTATGGGAAGCTAGAAAACTCTGCCCCGATTTAATCGTGATGAAACCAAATTTTGAACGATATCGAGCTGCCTCCACCGCTTTTTTTGATCTGCTAAGGCAGTTTTCAGACCTTGTTGAGCCGGTTTCCATTGATGAGGGATATGTAGATATTACAGAAAGCTACGAGTTTGGATCACCAATTGAAATAGCAGAAACGATTCAGGCACGTATGTTAGAACAATTTGATCTCCCTTGCAGCATTGGAATTGCTCCAAATAAATTTTTAGCAAAAACAGCTTCTGATATGAAAAAGCCACTAGGGATAACAGTACTAAGAAAGCGAGATATCAAACATGTTCTTTGGCCCATGAATGTCGGTGAGATGCATGGTGTTGGTCAAAAGACAGCTGAAAAGTTAAAAACAATATCCATTCATACCATTGGTGACTTAGCAAAAGGAAATGAAATTCAGTTAAAATCACTGCTCGGAATCAATGGTTTACGGCTGAAAGAAAGAGCAAATGGAATGGACGTCAGAGAAGTTGACCCGAATTCTGTATCAGATTTTAAAAGTGTTGGGAACTCAACAACTCTTCCAAAGGATGTTACAAATGTTAGAGAGTTAAACGAAGTTCTTGAAAAGCTAGCAGACACAGTATCAGCTAGATTAAAGGCCAAACAAGTGTTGGCAACAGGATTAAGTGTAACGCTACGATATAAGGATCGAAAAACGTTGACTAGAAGTAAAAAGTTAAATAATCCGGTGGATAAACAAGATGAAATTTCTCAACTTGCAAAGAATATTTTTCATTCCCATTGGAATGGGAACGCCATCCGTCTTCTTGGCATTACAGGTACAGACTTGATACATGTGAATGAAGCAGTGAAACAACTCGACCTTTTCTCTTATGAACGTGATGCAAAAAAAGAGCCACTATTAAATGCTGTTTCAAAATTAAAAGAGAAGTACGGTACAGCTATCATAAATCAAGCAGGGATGGCTCGGAAGAAAAAGCAACCTCCGTCATTCGGGACAGACACAAGCTTTAATAAAGATTTTTTACATAGGGTGAGAGATAGGGAAGAAGAGTAACATAGATAAGAAAAAATCAGGAAAAAATATATTTGAATATTTAATTAATCACCTTACTTGCGCTTTTTGCTTAATCTTGCTAAAGTAAAGTGGATTCTTATGTATATAAGTATTTAGCTAGAAGGGAAGTAAAAAAATGACAAAACAACAATTTGGTGTTATTGGGTTAGCGGTAATGGGGAAAAACCTTGCTTGGAACATCGAGAGCAGAGGCTATACAGTCTCAGTTTACAATCGTTCAAGCGAAAAAACAGATGAAATGCTTGCGGAATCAAATGGAAAAAATATATTTGGTACATATAGCATGGAAGAATTTGTTCAATCACTTGAAGTGCCTCGTAAAATCATGCTTATGGTTAAAGCTGGTGGGCCAACTGATGCAACAATTGATCAATTAAAGCCATTACTTGATAAAGGTGATATCGTTATTGACGGTGGAAACACGTATTTTGTTGATACACAGCGCCGCAATAAAGAACTTAGTGAATTAGGAATCCATTTTGTTGGAACAGGTGTTTCAGGCGGAGAAGAGGGTGCTCTTAAAGGTCCTTCTATTATGCCAGGTGGACAAAAAGAAGCATATGAATTAATTGCACCTATCTTTAAGGATATTTCCGCAAAGGTTGACGGTGAGCCTTGTACAACGTATATCGGTCCAGATGGAGCAGGCCACTATGTGAAAATGGTTCATAACGGA
This sequence comes from Robertmurraya korlensis NBRC 107688, assembly GCF_001591645.1. Taxonomy (GTDB): domain Bacteria; phylum Bacillota; class Bacilli; order Bacillales; family Cytobacillaceae; genus Robertmurraya_A. The sequence continues at coordinate 84,067 of NZ_BCVH01000001.1, forward strand.
ATTGAATATGGAGACATGCAGTTAATCTCTGAGTCATACTTCCTATTAAAGCATGTACTTGGCTTAAGCGCAGACGAGCTTCATGAAGTATTTGCTGAATGGAACAAAGGTGAGCTTGATAGTTACCTAATCGAAATTACAGCTGATATTTTCACGAAAAAGGACGAAGAAACAGGTAAGCCTCTTGTTGACGTAATTCTTGATACGGCTGGGCAAAAGGGTACAGGTAAGTGGACAAGCCAAAGCTCTCTTGACCTAGGGGTACCACTACCAATCATTACTGAGTCTGTATTTGCTCGTTTCCTTTCAGCGATGAAGGAAGAACGTGTACATGCTAGCAAGGTATTAGGTGGACCAACTGCGAAGGAATTCACTGGTGATAAGAAGGCATTTATTGAATCAGTTCGTAAAGCTCTATATATGAGTAAGATTTGTTCATATGCACAAGGCTTTGCACAAATGCGTGCGGCTTCAGAAGAATATAACTGGGACTTACAATATGGAGAGATTGCGATGATCTTCCGCGGGGGATGTATTATCCGTGCTCAATTCCTTCAGAAGATTAAAGAAGCGTATGACCGTGATGGACAGCTTAAAAACTTGTTACTTGATCCATACTTCAAGGAAATCGTTGAAAGCTACCAACATGCTCTACGTGACATTATGGTTGTTGCGGTTCAAAACGGAATTCCTGTACCATGTTTCTCTGCTGCGCTTTCATACTATGACAGCTACCGTACAGAAACACTTCCAGCGAATCTGTTACAAGCTCAACGTGACTATTTCGGTGCACATACGTACCAACGTACAGATAAAGAAGGAACATTCCATACAAACTGGTTCTAAGCCTTCTAGAAGCCAAAATAGCCTACCCAATAGGGTAGGCTATTTTGCGTGCCTGTGATTAGTCTTGAAAGCATAAAAAAGGCCCCTATCCTTAAATGGATAGGAGCTTTTCTTTTAGCACTTATCAACGTCAAAGTTAGAGATTGGCCACCAATGGAATCCATCCTTCTCAAGTAGCTCATCTGCTTCCCGAGGACCCATTGTACCTGAAGCATAGTTAGGGTAGTTTTCAGCCTTTTGATTTTCCCAAACATCAGAAATCTTATCAACAAAGCTCCAAGACAGAGCAACCTCATCCCAGTGAGTAAAGTTTGTTGCATCCCCACGCATGCAATCAAAAAGAAGTTTCTCATACGCCTCAGGTGTATTGATACCATCGATTCCACGATTTGCATAATTTAACTTAACAGGAGTGGCTGCGATGTTTTGACCTGCTTTTTTCGCATTTAAATGCAGTGTAATGCCTTCATCTGGCTGGATATGAATCACTAGTAGGTTCGGATTCAATGTCTCCTCAGGGCTATAATACAGGTTCATAGGAATGTCTTTAAATTGGATTACAATTTTTGTAGATTTGGCATCCATTCTCTTTCCTGTACGTATATAAATTGGAACACCTGCCCAACGGAAATTGTCAATCATCAGTTTTCCAGCTACGTATGTTTCCGTATTAGACTCTGGGTTAACCATTTGTTCCTCTCGGTAGCCTAATACTTCTGTGCCTTCAACCGTACCTTTGTCATATTGACCGCGAACAAAGTATTCCTTTACTTCTTCTCCCTCAATTGGACGGAGAGCTCGTAGGACTCTTACCTTTTCAGAGCGGATCTCTTCTGTTGTTAGCTTTATTGGTGGTTCCATCGCAAGTAATGCGACCATTTGTAGCATATGGTTTTGAACCATATCTCTTAACGCACCGCTTTTCTCATAGTAGCGTCCACGCTCTTCTACCCCAAGAACTTCACTGGAAGTTACTTGAATATTCGAAATATAGCGGTTGTTCCAAAGCGGTTCGAAGATCGCATTGGCGAATCGAATAACTTCTATGTTTTGAACCATTTCTTTACCTAAGTAATGATCAATTCTGTACACTTCATCTTCAGAGAATGCAGTTCTAATTTGGTCATTTAGTTCTTGTGCAGATGGTAAATCATGACCAAATGGTTTTTCAATGACTAAGCGTTTAAACCCACTCACATCGGTCAAACCATCTTCTTTTAAATGTAGTGCAATCGTTCCGAAGAACTCGGGAGCCATAGCCAAATAGAAGATGCGATTACCTTGTAACTGATAATTTGTGTCAAGTTGACTCGCTAGCTTGTTAAGCGTTGCGTATGAATTAGAATCGGTTACATCATGTGAATGATAGTAAAAATGAGATGCAAACTCATCGATTCGATCCTCTTTTTGAATAGATGTCTTTACCGATTTTTTGATGTTTTCTTGGAATTCATCATTTGTTAATGGTCTTCTTGCAACTCCGATAACAGCAAATTTGTCTGAAAGGTTTCCTTTTTCAAACAGCTTGTAGAGCGAAGGATACAGTTTTCTATTCGCTAAATCACCAGTTGCTCCAAATATCATGATTAATGCAGTCGGTTTCTCGTTTTGCGTCACGTTAAGAACCTCTCTTCCAGGGTATTTCCATGTTATATATGTATTTTTATAAAAAAAAATTGACCTATACAAGTACAGAATTTTATCGGTTTCTATCGAAATAAGCAAATAATTCTTCACGAATTTACGTATTTATTTTAATCCAAATCGCTTGAACTATCCTGAATGATTATGAAAGCGCTATTTATTTATTTTATGAAATGTTTTAATAAAAATATTTCATAAAATGATTGTTGCATTTTTTTCCATGTAGTATGATGGTGTTAGATAGATCAACTGTCTAAAAAGGAGGCTTTCTTTATGAATGTGATTGAAAGCAATCAGTTAACAAAAGTCTACGGAAAAGCTAGAGGAATATCCAATGTTACTTTCTCAGTGAGAGAAGGGGAAATTTTTGGCTTTATTGGACCAAATGGAGCTGGGAAATCAACTACTATTCGAACCTTGCTTGCACTCATTTATCCAACTAGTGGTAGTGCTACGATCTTTGGGAAGGACTGCATTAAACATGCTCCCGAGATTAAAAAGGAGATTGGGTATCTGCCTTCAGAAGTCTTTTATTATGACAATATGAAGGTTATTGACTTGCTAAAGTATTCAGCAAGCTTTTATAAAAAGGATTGCACCAAACGAATGAAGGAGCTTGCCGATGCGTTAAACCTAGACCTTTCCAAAAAAATTGACGATTTATCGTTAGGCAATAAAAAGAAGGTTGGTATCGTTCAGGGGTTATTACATGAACCGAAGCTTATTATTCTAGATGAACCGACAAGCGGATTGGATCCACTCATGCAACAGAAATTCTTTGAATTATTAAAAGAAGAAAATAAGAAGGGGGCAACCATTCTCTTCTCCTCTCATATTTTGAGTGAGGTTCAAAAGCTTTGCGACCGTGTGGCCATCATTAAAGAAGGCGAAATTGTTAAAGTGGAAACGATGAGTGCACTGACGGAGAATAGTTACAAGAAATTCAGACTAGAAACGATAAATGAGGTATCTCCAGACTTTTTTAAGTTAGAAGGGGTTACTGACATAACGAGAAAAGAAAAGACTTTATCATTTATTTATAAAGGGAACATAAATACCATTATTACCAAAATAGCAGAAATCCCGCTAAAAAATTTATGGGTAGAAGAACCAACCCTTGAAGAGATTTTCATGCACTACTACGAAAAGGAGGAGTAGAAGGTGAATATCTTTCTTCATGAATTAAGAGCATATCGAAAGTCGACGATTATCTGGACGATTTCTCTTATGGTGCTCGTACTCTTTTTTATGGCACTTTTTCCTTCTTTTACGAAAGATGCGGAACAAGTGAACGAGCTCTTAAAAACTCTCCCGGAAGCATTGCGTAAAGCGGTTGGGATTGAGATTGGTAGCTTTACAAGCATTCTTGGTTTTTACTCATATGTTTTTATGTATATTACGTTGTGCGGAGCAATACAGGCGATGATGATAGGTGCTTCTATCCTATCCAAGGAGGTACGGGAAAAGACTGTAGATTTTCTTCTTACCAAGCCTGTTTCAAGGTCAACGGTGATCGTGTCAAAGCTCTCTGCAGCATTTGTCTCTATTGCAATTACTAGCTTGTTCTTCGTTCTCTGGGCTTACTTCATTGCTTTATACGTAAGGACGGATGATTTTAATGAACAAGCATTTTTTCTTCTTTCCTTTACTCTCTTTTTTGTTCAGGTGATGTTTTTAGCCATAGGAGTTATTGCATCTATGCTATTGCCTAAGTTGAAGTCAGTACTTTCTATATCACTAGGTGTCGTATTTGCTTTCTTTTTTATTGGAATGTTTGGTTCTACAGTGGGCGAAGCTTCTGTTCGATATATTACTCCATTCAAGTATTTTGACTCGATGTATATTATTAAAAACAGTCAGTATGAATGGTCATATTTGATCGTCGGATTGATGTGGGTTATCACAGCTCTTGTCGCTAGCTTTTTTATCTATACTAAAAGAGATATGGATGCTGTGTGAGGAGGGAGGGGGTTTTGGTGAATGTATTTTTAAGAGAGTTAAAAGCACTAAGAAAGTCACTCGTTATATGGTGTATAGGAATTCTAGCTATGGTAGCTGGAGGAATGAGTAAGTACGGGGCAACAGAATCTGCTGGTCAGTCTATTAATGAACTCATGGTCAGTATGCCAAAGGCGTTGCAGGCCATTATGGGAACTGGCTCGTTAGATTTAACGACTGTTAGCGGCTATTACGGGATTTTGTTTTTATATTTAATTGTGATGACTACTATTCATGCTGTGATGTTAGGTGCGAACATTGTCTCAAAAGAGGAAAGAGATAAAACAGCCGAATTCTTGTTAGTGAAACCAATATCTAGAAAACAGGTGATCTTTTCAAAATGGATGGCTTCCTTGGTAGCTATTATTGTAATAAATCTCGTCACCTTTTTGATTTCTCATATAATGGTCGATTACTATAATAAAACAGATGATTCCTACCTGATTGATATTGCTGAATTGATGGGTGGTATGTTTATTCTGCAACTTCTGTTTTTATGCTTAGGGACGTCCATTGCTGCTTCCATGAAGCATCCTAAACGAGCTGCAAGCATATCTACAGCTGTGTTACTAATTACCTTTTTCTTATCAATGGTTATTGATCTAAACGAAAATCTAGAGATTCTTTCAGTCTTTACTCCTTTTAAATATTTTGAGGCAAAAGACATCATTGGTGGAACTGGCTATGAAGCGCTATATATAATGCTAAGCATCATATTAGTAGTAGTCCTGACGATCTATACTTTTATTGCTTATGAAAAGAGAGATCTGCATATATAGTAAGAATCTCGTAACAAATATGGTATAGTGAAAGTAAGAATGAATTTATCTCCGATGTCTGTGATGACGTCGGTTTTTTTACATAAAGGAGCGTTTGAAATGGATGTTTTATTTCTTGGTACGGGGGCAGGGGTTCCGGCAAAAATTAGAAACGTAAGCTCTCTTGTACTGAAGCTGTTGGATGAAAGAGGGACACTGTGGATGTTTGATTGTGGTGAGGCTACTCAGCATCAAATTTTACATACGTCTATTAAGCCACGACGCATAGAAAAGATATTTATTACTCATCTTCATGGCGATCATATATATGGTTTGCCGGGTTTCTTGTCCAGTCGATCCTTCCAAGGTGGAGAGTCACTAGTTACGGTTTATGGCCCTAAGGGGATAAAAGAATATGTCAATATCTCCTTGCAGGTAAGTAGAACGTACCTAAAGTACCCTTTAAAGATTGTAGAAATTGAAGAGGGGATTGTATTTGAAGACGAGCAGTTCAAGGTCGAAGCTCGTAAATTAGAGCATGGAATTCCATCATACGGTTATCGAGTTGTAGAGAAGGATCGTCCAGGCTCTTTATTAGTAGACAAGCTTCAGGAAGCAAATATTCCACCTGGACCTTTATACAAAAAAATAAAGGCAGGGGAAAATGTCGTTTTAGAAGATGGAACAAACCTCGATTCTTCTGAGTTTCGTGGCGAGGATATAAAGGGGAGGATCGTGACAATTTTAGGTGATACAAGACTATGTGACAACGCCTATACACTAGCTTCAAATGCTGACCTTCTCATCCATGAGGCCACGTTTTCTAAGGGAGAGGAACAGCTTGCGTATGATTATTTTCATTCAACCACTACACAAGCAGCACAGGTCGCACGAGACGCTGGAGTGAAGCAGCTGTGCCTTACTCATATCAGCTCTAGATATGATAGAAGAGCCTCCCAATTACATGTAGAGGAAGCGAGAGAGGTATTTCCGAATACAGAAATCGCCGACGATTTTAAAGAAATCTCTATTCCAGTTAACAAATAAATCGGGACCCACTTTGGTCCCGATTTATTTCTATATCATTAATTCCAGCCTCTGCTATATGGAGCAGGAGATTCTAGTTCCACTCCAAGTTCCTTCGCAGCAGTTCTTGGCCAGTATGGGTCACGTAAGAGCTCTCTAGCTAGGAAAACAAGGTCCGCTCGACTATTTTGTAAAATCTCTTCTGCATGTAACGCATGAGTGATTAATCCAACCGCTCCTGTAGGAATCTGTGCTTCGCGCTTAATTTGATCGGCGAACGGAACTTGGTATCCTGGAAAAGTTGGGATTTTAGCTGGAACAACCGCTCCGGAACTCACATCAATCAGGTCTACTCCTTGCTCCTTCATCCATGTGGAAAGAGTAACATAATCGTCTACCTGTAAACCAGCTTCCGTCCAATCGGTTGCTGACACTCTAACAAATAAGACACCGGTCCATTCTTCTTTCACTGCTTCGATTACTTCTTGTAGGAAACGGTAGCGGTTTTCAAGTGATCCTCCGTATTCATCCGTACGTTGGTTCGATAATGGCGACAGGAATTCGTTAATTAAGTAGCCATGCGCCGCATGAATCTCGATCACATCAAATCCAGCTTCCTTCGAACGACGTGCAGCTTGCTTGAAGGCTTCCACCGTTTCTTGAATATCTTCTACAGTCATTTCCTTTGGTGTTTTCATTTTGTCGTTAAAAGGTACCGCAGATGGGGCAAGGATCTCACCCTCTAGTTCTGCTTTTCTACCAGCATGTGCGATCTGGATGCCAGTCTTAGCTCCATAGGCCTTCATTCCGTCAGACAATTCCTTTAAACCAACAATATGCTCATCATTCCAAATTCCTAAATCATATGGAGAAATTCTTCCTTGAGGCGTAACGGCTGTTGCTTCCAAAATAATAAGCCCCACTTGACCAACCGCTCTACTAATATAGTGAGTGCGATGCCAGTCTTGGATATGCCCATCTTGATTATGACTAGAGTACATGCACATAGGCGCCATAACAATGCGATTTTTAAACGTAACATCTTTGATGGTATAAGATTGAAATAATTTACTCTCCACTTTCTTTCCTCCTAAGTGTTTCGTTATGCTAAATATCAATAGTATAGCAGGAAACAGCTTTTCTGGAAAAAATTACGCCTTGTTATCACGTAAATCTTTTAATCGATATTTCGTTCCTCTCCAAATGATCCCGCCTCGCATAAAGGTAAGGAAGCAAGCACGAATGATGGAATAAATAAACAAGATAGCCGTAAAAGGAAAGAGTAGAAACATCCAGGGTGAATAATTAGTCATTCTTTTAATAATCATGGAATAGATCATCCCGAGTAAAACAATATTCCCAATGCTTAAGGTAATAAGTGTACGGTCAAAAGCAAATAGCGTAAGGAAGGGGAGAACTTGTGATACAAATACTCCGAAGATGGCAAATAGCACCATACTAACTCGGTAATGTAACCCTGCAAACGTATTTTTCTCTAAACCAATTAGTGCTTCTTTTAATGTTGAATACCACTCTACCTCAAGGAGAGTCAGAGCGGTGATCATCCGATGTTTAAAACCCTTTTCCTTCATCTTTTTCCCGAGCATTAAATCATCATCCGGACGCATTTTTATTACTTCGTGAGTTCCTAGCTTCTCATACGCTTCTTTTCTCACTAAGTTAAACGCTCCAATTCCAATTCCTACTTTAGAACGAGGATTGTTAGCTAACCAAGGACGTTTAAAATAAGAAAATCCAAACATAAAAAAAGCAATAAAGCTATTTAACCAAATACGCTGACCTCGTAAATTAGGGGCAGCTGTTAAGTGATCCAGTTCATGTTTGATAAAATAATGGATTGCTTTTCCGATTGCCTCCTTATGAAATAAGACGTCTGCATCCGTGAATAAGAGAAGCTCTCCTCTCGCTTGCTTAGCTCCAACAAATAGTGCATGATTTTTACCTAACCATCCTAGTGGAAGATCCGTGATGTGGATCACGTTTACATTTTTATTTGCCGACTGCCTCTCGTTCATAATGTTAGGAGTGTTGTCGGTGGATCTGTCGTTAACCAAAATCCACTCCAAATGGTGATAACTTTGCAAAAATTGACTTTGTAAGCTTTTTCTTACAGCCTTCTCCTCATTACGGGCCGCAACAATAATGGAGACAAGAGGGCCATCCTGAGCCACCGGTTCGTCTTCAAGACGATTGATTTTTTGAAGTCCGAGCTTTGCATCAATAAAAATAAGTAGCCAGACAACTATACTTATAGTTAATAAAGTAGAAACGATAAAAAATAAGGACATTTAAACACCCTTCTGTTTGTAAATAAATTTATTGCAGTTTCGATTATACGGCCTTTGTTAAATATGGAAAAGAGCTAAAGGGGAATTAAATCGGAGTTCTATATTGGAACTCCAATTTAAATGGAAATAATACCCTCTATAATGCTTCTAGCATGATCCCGCAAGTAACGAGATAGGCCATACCACTAATAAGAAGTACGATCCCAGATATAGCAAAGGCCACATCACTATTCATCCGTTCCACTAGAATAGTATTAAGTACATTTAGAATAATCAAGCCAACACAAAACGCTAATGTAACCCACAGTACATTTACCCCCAAAATGCTCCCACCTTTATTAATTGTTAAAAATTAGTTTTCTCTCTTACTAGCTGTCTATACACGGTGTTGGGTATACATTAGAAAAAATAGAAGACAATCTGTTGTTAGGTCAAAAAAATGTAAAATTCGTTGTGATATAATAGAGAAGACAATTGCATAAAGCAGGGTGGGGCGATTGATCCTTCCGTGAAGGGGGGTGATAATCGTGGATTTAGATACAGCGATGTTTATGATTGCGCTGGTTACTCTAATCATACTTTTGATTGATAAAATAAAAAAGTAAAACCCACCCTGATCTTGGCCGACAGGTGGGCTCTACTTCTAGAAAACACTAAGTTCATGCCAATCGCACACTTTTGCGATTATGCGTTGTCAGAGTAAGCGTAGTGTTACCAGCACTGCGCTTATTTTTAATATACGGATTATCTACCCTTATTATAGACTAAATGTACGAAAAAATAAATGAATGAAAAATGTAATCTAATAAGCAAGTAATTATTAAAGATTTAAAAGTAATGTAAGTTTCTTTATGAAAACTTTACCCTCCCTTTATTTAAGTGTAAAAGTCATAATTTACCCTAAGAGTATATCTGAAGGGAGGGTTTGAAAATGTCTAAAGCTCACATCATGATTCCTCTGTTTATCTTGTTCCTTTTTATCGTTGGGTCCTATAAATTGGCGGAGACCAATTTTAGCCAGTCCATATCAGACCAGAATGTTCAGGTTCAATTGTTAGGCGTAAATGATCTTCACGGTCAACTAGACAAGGATCAAACCCTATTAGGGGCTAAAGTTGGCGGTGCTGAATACTTGTCAGCCTACCTAAAGAAATATAAGGGATTAAACGAAAATACACTACTTGTTCATGCTGGTGATATGATTGGAGGAAGCCCCCCACTTTCTTCTCACTTTCAAGACGAACCTACGATTGAACTTCTTAACCTACTAAAGTTTGATATTGGTACACCTGGAAATCATGAATTAGACGAAGGAGTCAAAGAGATGCAACGACTGATTGATGGAGGTTTTCATGAAAAAACAGGTGATTTTCCAGGTTCCACTACCTCTTATATTTCTTCAAATATTATCAATAAAAAAACGAACACCCCACTATTACCACCATACGTCATTAAACAAATAAATGGAATCAAGATTGGGTTTATAGGCGTTTTAACAACTGAGACCAATCAGTTTGTTCTCCCGGAACAACGAAAAGAGATTGAAATTAATGATGAAGTATCCGCCGTTAATCAATCGGTGCAGCTTTTAAAGGAAAAAGGAGTAAAGTCCATTGTTGTTCTTGCTCACGTGCCAGTAGAATCTAATGAAGAAGGAACGAATCCACAAGGAGATTTAGCAGAGATGGCATCAAAAATGGATGATGAGATTGACGTCATTTTTGGCGCTCATAATCATCGTTATGCGAATACGATAGTTGATGGGAAATTAATCGTCCAATCGTATTCTTATGGAAAGGCTTTTTCTCAGGTGCTATTAAGTATTGACCCGACAACAAAGGACGTTGTTCAGAAGGATGCCAATATTATAGTTACATCACAAGATTTAATAGAACCAGATAAAGAAACGTTGGTGCTTCTTCAAAAATATAGAGAAAAAATAGAGGGGAATTCAAATACGATCGTTGGTGTAATTCCTGAAGGATTTTCACGGAAGAAAAATGCCAATGGCGAATCTCCTCTGGCAAAAGTCATTGCTGAATCTTCTAAAAATACAATGGATACAGAAATTGCTTTTGTGCATCACGGAGGAATTCGAGCTAGTATAAAGAAAGGGTATATTTCTAAAGAAGACCTTTATACCGTTTTGCCTTTTGACCATACGCTAAAAAAACTAACCATGACAGGAGAGCAGATAAAGCTCGTGTTAGAACAGCAGTGGACGGAGGATAAGGAAAATATTTTACAAGCAGTAGGAGTAACCTATCAATGGGACTCTGATGCCCCGGTTGGCAGCCGGATTCTTGAGGTGATTGATCGGGAGGGAAATGTTCTTGAAACAAAAAAAGAATATGAAGTAACCGTAAGTAATTATCTAGCATCTGGAGGAGACGGATTCACGGCCTTTAAAGAAGGTAGATTGGTAGAATCGGGTCCTAGGGTTGTTACGGCTCTTATGGATTATATTCAGCGGGAGTATTCTTATTGAAAAATTTGGTGTGTAAAAGTTTCGATAGCATTGGGTTGACTTTTCTTACTTGAAAACCTTGTAATGTTTACACAGTCCACGCACGTTGAGGTAGTATCGCAGATGATTTTAAAAGAAGAAGCAGGTTCCCGGTAAGGGAAAAACCTGCTTCTATTCAAATGTTGGGGCGGCAAATCGGTAATAAATGACCGGTGTGCCGTCTTCCTTTACATCGATTCGATTAATGAGGCGATGTAATATTTCAGGTGTTAATTCATCAAAGTTAAGAAATTGAAGAAGTTCTTGTTTAAGCTTGTCGATATTATCAATGATTTGCTCACTTTCGAGCATCGAAATCATTTCATTTTTCTTTTCTGCAAGCTGAGTGAGTTCGTTATTGTTATCTTCTACCATTTCTAAATACTCATCATGATTGATTTTTTCATCGGCGAGCATATTGATGAATTTCTTTTTTCGCGTTTTTAACACTTCAATTTGCTTGTTAAACTTATCCAGCTTTTGTTGGATATCCTTCTTTGATTTCTTCGACTTCGCCTCAAGTTCTTTCAGATATTGTTCTTTATCAATTTCTTGAACAAGTTTTTGGATATCATATAAAATCGTTTCTTTGAGAAAATCCTCTTTAATCGTGTGAGAGCTGCAAGCCTTTTTACCGTGACGAGCGTAATTACCGCAAATGTAACCATTCGGTCTATTGCTTCTATACCACATGCCCTTACCACAGTCGGCACAGAAGAGGATGTTCGTAAATAAGTGAAGCTTCGGAGCCGTAATGAATTTTTTGCGCTGCTTCATCAGATTTTGTACTGCTTCAAACATATCCCTTGAAATGATGGGTTCATGGGTATTTTCAAAGATATACATTTCATCTTTCTGTTGTTTCTTTCGTTTTCTGCTTGTGACACTTACTGTGGTCGTGCGCCCTTGAACTAAATCCCCAACGTAATGAGGATTTGTAAGAATGAGCTTGATTGTGGAATCATTCCATTTATCACTCGCATTTTTCTTTCCTGCAACATCAGCTGGTGTTTTGACTCCTTCATTGTAAAGCCGTCGTGCGATACTTTCACGACCACTTCCTTCAAGATACTCCTTGTAAATTCGTCGCACAATTTCAGGTGCCTCATCTTTGCGTATATAAAGTTTACCCTCTACAACCTCATAGCCGTATGGAGGATTGGATCCTTTAAACAAGCCCTTTTTTGCACGTGTTTTCAATGTTTCTTTTACACGATTACTTGTATTTTGAGATTCTTGTTCATACATCCAAGCGTACAAACCAAACATATTGGTATTGCCCGTTAATGTGTTGATAGCATTATCCAATGTGATAATGTGAATCCCTTGGTTTTCACAAAGGTTTTTGATTTTATATGACAATTCACCATTACGAGCAAGCCGTGATAACTCTTTGGCTAAGATGATATCGAACTTTTTAACTTGAGCGTCTTCAATCATTCGTTGAAGGTTTTTTCTCTTTGCTGTTGTCCCGGATTGAACATCTACGTAAAATTCGTAGATGTCCCATCCTTTTTCTTCAATGAATTTGTAAAACAATTCTTTCTGATATTTTAGTGAGGCTTTTTGTTCCTCTTTATCTGTTGATACTCGAATATAAATTGCACATCTCATGAAGCACCTTGCTCCTTATCGTTTGATTGAGATGTAGCAGTGTTCACCTTGTTAGCAGTATTGACAAGTTCCTCAATTTTATTATCAATGATTGCTTTAATTACTTGAGTAAATGCCAGCTTGGAATCTGTGTAGATTCGTTCTGCAGAAAGAGTGTTTTTACTCATTAAGACCGCCCCTTTCTATTTAAGTTAAGGACGTTTGTTGTAACATTATTTTTACTAGAATCATATAGGAATTCAGATAACAATCCTTCTGCTTTTTTTAGATATTTGAATGCTTCAGGATTCATTCGGCTGTATAACTCACCTTTGCTAATATTACTTGTTTGCATTGATTAATGCTCCTTTCATAATAAAAACCGCAGAAAATTACATAGTCATCTAATGATGGCTATGTAATCGCTGCGGTTTTCGCTTGTTGTTGGGTTACAATATTTTTTTGAAAATTACTTAATTTGTTCTTCTAATATGCGTTTCTTCTTACCATATTTGATTCGTTGGCTCATGATTTGAGTTTCATGTTCAATTATCCAAGCATAAATACTAATTAAATCTACATTTCGTTGCTGAGTATTAATGGAACCATCTAATGTTATAATATGAATTTCATTCATTTCACAAAGCTTCTTCATTTTAGACGATTGTTCAGGATTTCGAAATAATCGTGAGGGGTCTGTCGAAAGAATAACATCAAATTTATTATTTTGAGCATCTTCAATCATCGCTTGTAGATTTTTATGCTTATTGGTACCTGAGCCAATATCAATATATGAATTGAATAACTCCCATTTGCGTTCTGCAACATAGCGTTCAAGTCGCTCAGTTTGTGTTTTTAAGTGGTAATCTTGATTGTTTTTGCTTGCTGTTCGAATATAAATTGCACAATTCATTATAATAATTTCTCCTTTAAGTTTTTAAAATTGAGTAAACTAAAGTTGTCTAATATATTTAATAGCTATTTAATTTCCTCTAAAATCTTTTAATCAGTAATTGGTTAACCGGAATACATTGTATCTTCGTATTTTTATATTTGAAGACTTTTTCGTAAAAAATTATGATTTTATTGCAGTTTAAACTTTCGGTTTTTTGACCATAAAGTAAATATATGGTTCGGTTTTATGGCTATCGAAGTATTCTTCGATGGTCAGAAAACCGAAGAGCTACTCCAAAAAAGCCTTGATAACAAGGGTTTTCGGAGTAGGGAGCTTACGATATTACTTTTTTTATTACTTTGTTGAGAATACTTTCGGTTTCTTAACCAGTCAAATTCTCTCTATTTACCAATTTTTTCGGTTAGCTGACCAGTTGTGTCTTCTAACGAAATAAATGGAGAAAGACGATAACTAATCTGGATTTCGTTGTTTTTATCAAAATCAATCATCACTTCATCGAAATACATTAGGAAGAATACGCGTAATTCGGTATCTGAAAAGTCGTAAAAACTTTGCTGTATCAGCTCATTCATTAATACATCAAGAAAGTTGTCTTCAAGTAATCGATTGATTTCATCCATTGTTGAATTGATATACATAATCTCACCTTCCAAGTGTTTTTGTGAAACTGAAAAAGCTTCAGCCAATAAGGTGTTGGTCGTAATATCAGGTGTGAGCATTTTCTCATTATAGAGTAATTTTTCTAAAAGTCCCTTTAGATCATTTTTAGCCTTTAGGAGTTTCGTAGACCAGCCTTTCAGTTGTTCCTTAGCGCTTGTTATAAAGGTTGGAAGCTGTGTATTCCACTTGCGTTGTAAATCATTTAAAACGGTTTTGTGAAGAGGAATTATAGATACAGCTTTCTTGCATTCTGTACACCGATAGATCATGTATTTACCTTTTTTACCTTTGGGAGAATTGTCTTTTGCTTGAAGTAAAGCACCACATTTCTTGCATTTAATTATTCCACGAAGGTAATAAGGCGTACTCATTGTACCGTATTGAGCTTTCAATTCGTTGATTTGATTTACCAAATGAGCAAGTGTTGGACTGACAATGTAGTCATGCGAATGCCTTAACAAATTAATTTCAGATTCCGGTTTAGGTTTGCTGATTTCATAGCTCGTTCTAACATTCCAAGCTAAATTTCCAGAATAGACGCGGTTTGATAAAACATAACCAATGGTGCTACTATTCCAATACTTAATCTTGTTCGTTGTTATCCTACATTTGTTAAAATACTCAGCTATTACATCTTGCGAGTGTCCTAGACTTGCTAGATAAAAGATGAGTTCTACAATTGGAGCATCTTTATTTGGATATAAGATACCATCAACCATATCGTAGCCCACGGGTACACGAGAGCCGGGACGTTTTTTTTCTCCTAGTAAACTTGCTTGAGCATCCTTTGCTCGGACGGATTTTATTTCCGATTCCTCTGCAGCAAAAACAAGCTTGGCTTGTACAATAGGGTCATTCGGATTCCACACACCATCATATTGAGTGCTGAAAAACCTTACAAACGGATAATGCTGTTTAACAGGGGTGTAGACCTCATTATAAAAATCCGTGATACTACGGGTAATTCTCGATTCTTCGTAGAAGCAGATAGCTTCAGCTCCATTTTCGATATCCTCTAGAATCATCTGTATACCCTGACGTTTACTGGCATTATTGTGGTAGGCACTTGTTGCTTTGTCCGCACGCCATTCAACAATTTCTAGATTTTCTCTTTCAGCCAACAGTTGGATTTGGTTTTTCTGAATTTCTAATGAATGATTGCCCTCTTGTTTTTTATCTGAATAACGTAAATAGGCGGTTGCTTTTGTCCTCATGATGCATTCCATTCCTTTGCAAATGTTGAAAAGAATAGATTAATTCCTATATTGGATTCATGAACTACGACATCATGAACAAGCAATTCCGTTAATCGTTGAACATCTTGTTGTGAGAGGCTTAATTCTTGTTGAGATAAAATCTTATCAATGCTTTTAATCTCATTACTTAATAATTGTAATGCTACTAAATCTTGCCCAATCTTATTGGATTTGTCCTTTAACATTTGAATTCTATCCAAGTATCTAGAAATAACAGACTTGCTACTTAGGTTAATGGTACTTAGCTCAAGTGAAGATTCAAGATATTCTGATGTTGCGATATCCTTTTCATGTTCTAATCGTTTCTTAGTATTAGCAATATATTTGGACATAATCTTACTGGCTAACTGGGCAGACATAGACTGTACATGCTCCAGAACCGCGTACTTAACGGAATCATTTAATTCAACAACTGTAATCATCAGCCTTTTATGGTTGGCACTGCAAACGAAATAACCTTCATCCAGAACGTTTTGCTTGCGATGCTTCATTTTATTTCCGCATTTGCCGCACAATGGTGTTGTCATGAACAGGTTACTAATCTCATTAAGCCTTTCTTTATAGATAGCTAGAAATTCATCTATCTGAGACTTGGCTGCCAAATATAAATCCAAACTGATTATAGGTTCTACATGATCCATTGGGTGCAATCCATTTTTCGATTCGTAATGAGCAGCGTAAAATGGATTGGTTAAAATTCGTAGTCGTTTCTCAGGTTGATTTAGGCCCTTGTGGCGTGTCATAAAAAAGTTAAAAAATCGCTCTTCGTCTTTCACATTACTAAACTCAGTGAATAGTGAAACAATAGAATCTCGCTTTTCCTCATTCACGACAAAATAAACTTGATTTTCTTCCTTTATACGCTTATATCCAAAGATATTGGAAGGATATTGCTTGCGGGTATCACTGGTACGTGTTCGAATATTTTCTCCTTCCATCTGTCCGAACATTCCATAAAATGCTTCTAGAGCTAACTTATTTCGGAATGTCGGTTCATTGCTAGCTGTATAAACAACTTCCACATTATATTTAATAAAAACTCTCGTGATATCCACAAACTCATAAAAGTTTCTAGCGAAGCGATCCCGCTTATATCCAATAACCTTTTTAACTTTACCTTCTTGTATTAGTTGGATTAACTCCATCAGTTTTGGTCTATCCTTCATTTTGAACTTTGTTGCAGAAACGTCATGATCGGTTAGTTCGATCACAAAGTCCTCTTTTCCGGTTAAACCCTGTGATTCAAGGTATCTCCTAGCTGCAGAAAGCTGTAACTCAAGACTTTGGGCAGCTGAACTGACACGGCCATAAATGACCGTTAAATCTTTTTCATTCATGGTAAAATCCTTTCAAATTATTATTTTTACTAATCAATAAAGCCTGAAGTCTATAATCGTCTTTAGTAATATGGTCCAACAACGCCTTCTCAATAAAGCGCTTGAACCACAGTTCTGAGTCTGACGATAATTCCTCGGAGTAACTGACTTTAACGACACGATACTTCTCGGTCATAGCTTCCCCTCCCATCAAGTATTTGCTTACCATCTTTGACGTGAGGGGAATGATTTATACGTTATTTCATTGAATCTTGCTTATTTGGTTCCATCTCTATATCAAAAGATAATTGGATGCCATCTGAAATTTCTTCAGCTTTGGCTGATTTGTTCTTACGAGGTACAATTATCACTTTTGTTTCATATCCGGGAATTTCAAGCTTCTTTATGATCTGGTTCATGTTTCTTTTCTTGTAAGTGGATGAACAATATCATGATAGTTTTAGAGATTCCAAGTGAATCACAATGCTCAAGGCATGATTTCATCCAGTCTGTATTTGTCTTCTTTTTCTTGTCCTCCACTCTTGGAGACCTCCTTTCCTGTTTACTTTTAATGCAAATGGCCATTTACGGAGTACATAATAGCTTCGATTTATCTTTGTTCGAAGACCTTTTCAGAAAAATTTTAAGATATTGAGGTTTAAAGAGATGAATGAATTTACTGATAAAGCTTTTTTGTTATAAAGCGACAAAAAATATCAAGGATATGGAAGTTAACGGAGAGTTATAACATAATTAGAGGTAAAATAAAAAACAAAAAATGGATTAAATATGGGGGCCATTCTGCACAGGTTATATTTCGAACCTACTAACAGACCTAAATTTACTTATCTCTGATTAAAAAGAAGTTTAGTTAAAGTCGAGACTATGAAGGATCAGGAAGCAGGTTTTTTGGTATGAAGTGCGAATGGACTTTAGAAAAACAATATAAGCGGTGGAATCGTATAAACTATTTAAGAAAATCCGAAGAAGTGTAAATATCAGTATAAAAATAGGTTTTCCGTAAAAAGTTATGAAGAACACAGGAAATCGATAGAGACTGCAGGCGTATAAGTAAAAAAACTTACTTTATCAATGAGTGAGAAGAAGTTTTGGAAGTATTTTTTTGTGAATTTTGGATTTTAATATGATTTTTTATAATTTATGTGGAAGAAGGTGGGAATATATTATGGGAGATCCTAAAAGAATTAAGAGGATATTAACTTTACTTCATCAGATTTGGGAACACCAACCCGATGTCAGATTCAATCAATTGGTATCAAATTTGCAAAGCCTCTACTCTCAAGATAATAACAGCTATGGTCGTAGAGAAGTATATACTAAAAACTCTATTAACCTAGAGAAAACATCTTACCTAGACTTTTTCTACTTTGAGGATGATAAGTGGGAGGAATTTCTTGCTTCTTATTGGTCAAGCATTGAACAAGAAATAATGCTACGAAGAGTAGAAATAAATGAGGATGTACTTGCGGAAGTAATTGGGCTATTTATCCATGCTGGGATTGCAAGTGAGCAGATAACCGATGCCTTCAAAGAAAACCTAAAGGCGTTTTTTATTAAAGAAAGTAGATGGTTAACTGTTGAGGCAATAGTGAAATTGATTAGGAATTTTACTAAAAATGAAAGACAAGAACTTTTTGAAAAGGTAAAGCGGTATTTGTAATTGCATTTAAATAGAGTATTCCATAACCAATATCAAAAACAGAAGGAGTTATTTTTTCTCCTTCTGTTTTGACATACAGATTGCACTAACATTTAAATGATTGCCAAACGACAGTAATATTAAACAGAAGCCTGTATTATTTTTTTCTAATACATTCACCGCCATCTCCACCTCGAATAACAGGTAATAAAAGAAATACACAATGTTGTACTTGAGGATTCATAGTATTGAACTTAACTAGGAGCCTCTTAGGTATCCCTCCTTTAACCAAGAAGCCAATAACCATATGCTATGAAGGCTAGCTTTCCCACCTCTCCGTATAAAGTTATGGAAGGTAATTGTCTTCGCAAAATACATACTGAAGGAATTTGTATACAAAATTTGTCGGTTCAAAATTAATTATGGAAGATTATAAAATAAATTGACATAAAATGTAGAAAGATTTGATGTAAAATATTAAGATTGTATTGAAAGGAGATGGATAGTTTTGGAATATAGAGGGAACCGGTGGTATAAAACAGATTTACATTTACATACCCCTGCTAGTAGGTGTTTTAAAGACCAAAATGTAACTCCAGAACAATGGGTTAATAGATGTTTAGAGCAGAATTTAGATGTGGTTGCTGTTACGGATCATAATACTGGAGCGTATATAGACAGTATTAAAGAGGCTAGTATAAATACACCTCTAACAGTTTTCCCCGGTGTAGAAGTAACTTGTGGGGAATCAAAAGTTCACATATTAGTAATATTTGATAAAGATAAAGGAACCCAATTTGTTGAAGATTTTTTATTGAGTATTGGTATCGAACGTAACGCATTTGCTACTTCAGAAGCATACACTCCTTTATCGTCAATTGATCTAATTAAAAAAGTAGATGAAAAAGGTGGAATTGCGATTCCTGCCCATATAGATGAATTTAATGGGTTATGCGAAATAGCACATATCAATAGGGTAGAATTACTTAATTCACCATTAATAAACGGAGTTCAAGTTGTTTATAAGATGTTCCTAAGCAACAATATAGCTAACTTAGAAATAGAGAGAACCTTGGAAGAATATTATAGTCGATCAATAGGTGAAGAAACCTATAAGAAATGGAAAGTTACTGCACAACTTGCAAAAAGCCATAATAAATCTATCCTTACATTTTCTGATAATCCTGATAGTCAAGGAGACTCTAGACATGGCCTTTGGGGAATAGGAAATAGATTTACTTGGATTAAAATGGATGAAGAAAGTAGTTTTGAAAGCCTGCGGCAAGCACTTCTTTTACCTGAGCATAGAATAAGAAATGATTTTATGTCTGAAAGCGCACCATATAATTATCCAGATTCTTGGATAAAAAGTTTAAAGGTGAATAATACAGAACTAAATGAAAATGAAGTAGAATTCTGTTTTAATCCCCAAATGACAACAATTATAGGTGGTAGAGGAACTGGTAAGTCAAGTTTATTAAGGTTTATTCGTGGTGTATTCAATAAAATTACTGATTTAAAGGGCTTATCAAATTTATCAGAAGAACAACAAAACTTCTTTAAAGTAAAACAAAATGATGATGGTGTGTTAAAAAAAGAATCTATTTTAGAAATGGTAATTGTAAGATTCGGTAAAGAGTTTAAAGTATATTTATCAGACTTCAACAAGAATGGTCCAGAAACTGTGTTGGTCTATGAATATGACAATAATCAACAAGAGTTTTTACCACTAGAGAGCAGAGACATATTAAGTATTTTCAATATTGATATTTTTTCACAAAAACAAATATTCGAGATAGCTAAAAAACCTAATGCTCTAAGAGAACGTATTGATAATCCAATAAAAGAAATTTCTATTATTAAAGAGGAACTCAATAATATAAAGTCAAAGTATCTTGAACAATCTTTTAAAGTTAGAAGGATTAAATTAGGCATTGAGAGAAAGCACAAGTTAATTGCAGAGATTAATGATAAAAAGGAGCAAATTAGTTCCTTTAAAGAAAGTGGCTTCGAAAGCCTAATTGGTGAATATAAAAATTACAATAGTCAATTTTCTGAGCTTAAAACCTTAATAAATCAACTATCTCAGAAAGAGGTTTTAATTAAGACTGTTGCTGAACAATTAGAATTAAAAGAAGTACCTAAAACCGATAATATTACATCTGCATTTAAAGAAGAAGTGGATTTAATTATTAACGAAACTTTAGAGCAATATATAAAAATTCAAAGCTTAGTAGAAGATGCGCAGACAAGGACAACTAAATTAATACACGAATATAAAGATAAGTTAGACCAAACCGAATGGAGTAAAAACTATAGCAGAATAAAAAGTGACTTTGAAACAACGAAGAATGACTTATCTGAAAAAGGTATTACCGATTTGTCTAAACTTCAAAGTGTTACGGATGAACTTACTAGTTTAGAAGATAGTTTGAAAAGTATTATTGAACTTGAAGATACTTTGGAGAGTGAAATTGAAAAACAAAAAGAAATCAGGGATGAGTTTATTGAAAAGAGAAAAGAAATAACAACCAAAAGAAGAGAGTTTATTAATAGTGTAATCTCTGATGAGGATAATATAAAAATTGAAATAAAACCATACAGAGATTCGCAAAATTTTAAAGGATTATTCCGTAGCATTATTCAAAAAGAGACCGGTTATGATGATGATATAAATAAAATTGTTCAAAGTTGTTTTACTGGTGGAGATGTTATTTCAAATATTGCAAGGTTGGTTAATGAATTTAAAAATATTAGGGGTAAGACTTCATCGAATCTAGAATTGGGCGGAAGAATGATAAATGTGATAAAGGGATTAAATGAAGAACAAATAGATGAATTAACACTTTTAATCCCTGAAGATGAAATTGGGGTCAAATATAAACCAAATGGATCTTCTTCATTCAGAGTTCTTACTAATGCTTCTGCAGGGCAGAAAACATCGGCAATATTAACTTTTCTGTTGTCTTTTGGGGAAAATCCTTTATTACTTGATCAGCCAGAGGATGATTTAGACAACCATCTAATTTACGACCTTATTGTTGAAAGATTAAAGCGTACTAAAGAGAGAAGACAAATAGTAGTTGTAAGTCATAATGCTAATATTCCAGTAAATGGTGATTCAGAATGGGTTATTTGTATGGATTCTGAAGCAAGTGGTATTAGTTTGCTTTGTAGCGGAGCTGTTGAGGATGGGGCAGTTAAAAGAGAAATTTGTGATGTCATGGAAGGTGGCGAGAATGCCTTTAAACTTAGGGCTAGAAGGTATAATATAAGCTGAAAAACCTATCACATCAAATGAAAGATGTATCTAACCTAATTTAAAGAGTGCGAATATAAAAATTTCGTACTCTTTTTCAAAATAATTAATTTTTAAAACAAAAATTTATTAAAGAACAAATTAAAGTAAATATCTCTCAAGAAAAGTGGAACCTTATTAAGTCTTATACTTTTAAAACAAAATAATTGAGGAAATAAAGGACATGAATGAATTAGTTAAGTTAGTTATAGACACAATTACTAAGTTATTTGGAGAAAATTATTTAGACTTTCTAGTTTTTTTATCAGTTTTGATTATAGGTATTTTATTATTTAGAGAATTTAAATTAAGAATTACTGAGGAAATAAATAAAAAAAATGAAAAAACCGAAATAGCATTACAAGTATTGTATGATTTGAAATTTGAATTAGAGATTTATACAAATTCCAATAAGAACATAGAAGATTATCTAAAATTAAAGGATAAGGTAGTATTAGCTTTACCTTATCTATCTTATAAGTTGACTTTAGAATTTAGTAAACTAAATCAAACAGTAAGTAATAGTGAGATACTGACTATGTGTAAAGGTTTAGAGAGTGAAATAAGTTTACTAAAATATAATCAAGATAGTGCAGTAGTAGCCTTAAATAACAAAACACTCATTGACAATATTGATTACTTATATAAATCTAAGTTTTACCCTATTTTTATGCCATTCATGTTAACTATTTTTACTATAATAATTATTTCACTTCTCTTAATAACCTATTTTTCATTGTCGAGTATAGAGTCGGCTTTAATGAAATACTTCTTAATTCAGATGTTAGTTAATTTATTATTTTTATTATTCTATATTGTAATAATAGGAAGTTTAATACAAACTGATAAAATTAAAAAAGGTTGGAAAACATGGACTTATGTATTGATTAGTATATTAATATCGATATTGATAATAGCTTTTTATGAAAAGTATATGGTACTGTCAATGATACATTTTGTACTATTTATTATTATGTTTGTTGTATTAAAAAAGTACTTTGTAAAATAGAGTGTTCTATTAAAGCCCATCTGAAGGGTTAGCACAATACGTTATAAGATGAGGTGACAGTGTGGCAAAAAATAAAAAGAAAAGAGATAAAAAAAATAAAGAAAGAAAAACAAAAATTGAGATAGAACAAGGTAGAACGGGTGGCCAAATAGCTTTGATGGGTTATGAGTATCAACTTGTTTATTCCTGCTATAGAGCATTAGAATTTTTGGATATGGAGAATAAAACCATAAAATTTGAAGGTATTGAGGATGTGGACACTTTTAACTCGACGTTGGAAGATAAAACAATCATAGAACATGTCCAATTAAAACATTCAAAAGACAAGCAAGATGCCAGTTTTTTTGATAGTATTTTATCTAATTTTTTAGAGGTATATTTAACAGATAAACAAAACACTAATAGCTATTTTAAATTAGTGTATGATATGGAGATTGCAAAAGGTAATTTTACGAAGTTAATTACTAACACTTTAAATAAGGAAGCTATCCAATTTTGGACAAATAAAATTGATAAGATAAAAGAAGAGAATTACCAATGGGATTGGAACAATTTCGATTTTGAAATTTTTATTAAGCAACTAAGATTTGAAAAACTAACTCAGAATGAATTAGAACAAAGAATTATTAGACTTATGATTAATAAATTCAACATAGATACAGGCAATGAGAGACTTTTTATTGACTCCTTATTTTATAGTGTATTCCAAGCAGCAAAGGATAGAAGGAAGATAACTCTTGAAACATTAAAACAAGTTGTTCAAAAAGTTAAAGATGATATAGCGAAGGGTAGTCAAAATCCAGCGTTTCATTGGTTTGAAAAGATAGACTTTGAAAAATATAAAACAATAAAAGAAAATTTTGAATATTATGAAGGTAAAAAAGCAACTCCTGCTGACATAGTAAAGGGTCTACCTATTAGAAGGGAAAATTTAGAAAAAGAAATAGAAGAATCTATTAGAGATAATAAAATCACGGTAATAAAATCTTCTAGTGGCCAAGGGAAAACCACATTAGCTTGGCAAGTAGCATTTAATTTATCTAAGGAATTCTCTGTCTATAAATTAAACTGGTGTAAGGATACTAAAGAAATTGATAATATAATTGAATATATAGAGTCAAGGGCAAAACTTGGAGAGAAAACATTAATTGTCTTGGATAATTTAGATGTTGATTTAAAGGAATGGAATAAACTTGCACAGTTATTAGAGGATAGGATTACATTAAACTATCGCCTATTAATCACTTCAAGAGAAGATGATTGGTACACATTCGCTGGAGATCAAAGCAACTTAGTTAATTTGAAAATTATTAATATAAACTTAAATAGAGAACAAGCAATAAAAATTTATGATAATTTAAAAGAAAAAAATAAGATTCATAACTCTGTTTTTAGTTGGCAATCTGCATGGGAAAAAGTTGAAAATAATCAAATTTTAATTGAATATGTCTACTTGTTAACGCATGGAGAGATGCTAGAAAACCGTCTTTCTCAACAATTGAAAACCATTAATTCAGAGGAAGACTCCTTAATTAAAATAGATATATTAAGAATAATTTCTTTTGCAGATGTTATAGGGATTAAAATAAGGAGTGACAAGTTAATACAAGAAATAACTGATGAAATAGACTTTAATCATGATATAAACGAAATACTTGAAAGTTTAGAGAATGAGTTTTTCTTAAAAACGAAAAAAGGTTCTTATGTTGAAGGATTGCACCCTGTTCGCTCACAACACATATCAGATAAATTACATTCGTTTTATCCAACTACAAAAACAATTATGAAATTACTAAACATAGTTGATGAAAGGTATATAGCAAAACTCTTCTCGCAAATTCCGCTCCATATCAATGTAGAACATGATGAGTTTTACCCATATATATCTAGGAAAATATCATTAAAACCTTATGCCATTATTGTAAAAACATTAGAGGGATTATTTTCAGGATCCGTGTTGAAATATTTTAATGAGAATAAGAGTTTCTTTAACAAAGCTGATGATCGAGGGGGATTACTACTCTTTTTAGTGGAGATTGGACCATGGACTACTATAAAAGACATGGGAAACAGAGTGAAAATGTTAAAAAATTTACAAGAGGTAATGCCAGAAAACGAAAATATAAAATATTTACTGAATTTGACCGAGGAAATAAGAGGTTTTAATATAGAGTCATCGGATATTTATGTATATGCATATTACTTATTTAATGAGTTATATGATAAGAGGTTAAAAAGAAATAAAGATAGATATAGTATCTTAGCTAGCTGGTTAGGTCGAATGAATAAGGAGTTTGATATTGTAACTACTCTAGATTTCGATGTGATTTGGGACAAGAGACAATTATGGAAATTTGAAGAATTATCATTATTAATGTATGAATATCACTCACTAAATCCTGCTCAATACAACCAGTTTATTGAGCGCCACAAAGAATCAATATTCAAATATTTAAAGGTAAATACAGACTCTCTTAATATATATGAATCGGGAGAAGATATTTTTATTGAATATCTATTAATTCCTCAAGAATTTGCAGAAGCTAATACTAGAAGTGTAAGTCGCATTAAAGCAGTTTGTCGGTTCTTGCCTATTTATAAGAAATATATTACTAATGGTATTAAACCAAAACTAGAATTATTAAGAGGATTAAATTTACTTGATGAATCTTATAAAGCTATGCCTATCGAGAATATAAAGTTAAGCTTCCATACAGATTTGACTACACTATGGAAAAATAGTATTTTATCCCATTTTGAATATCAATCTATCTATGAATGGCAAGAATATTGGATAAATATCCGTTCTAGTCTTATTAAATTTATGAAATTAAATATTAGCTTTTTAGAGCTTATTCTAAAGCAGCAAACTAAGTTGACCCCGGATGTAAGTGTTATAGATGAAGTAAGAATAGACTTAGTTAAATCATTAATAAAGGAAAAATTATTTCCACGAGAGAATAGACCTTTTGAGGATCCAACAGATTTAAAGGATGAAATCTCTAAAGTAAAGAATGGTTACGTTTCTTCAATAAAGAACTATATAGAAAATTATTTAAATATTGTGATGAAAAAAACAGAAAATAATGCTAGTAGTATTTCAATGTATAATTTAAAGGATGCAAAAGACAAATTAAGTGAAATGCAGCAAAGTTTTCGCAATATCTGTGAAAATACAACCTATTATTTTGAGTTAGATGAAATTGAGAAACAAGAAATACTATGGCTAGATAGATTAATAATCCTTAATGAGTTTTATTTGAATCATATACCTAGAAAAGGTGGATATTCTCGTTTAACTATTAATGATTGGCAAATGGGAAAGGAACTAGCCAATATACGATTAATAATAAAAAAAATTAATACGATATCTAAAGAGAGTAGTTTTAATTTTGTAATTCCCAAAAAGGTATATCGTGAGAAGAATCTAACTTACCTGCCAATTGGTGTGAAGGACGTGAATGTTTCAAATGAAGATGAAATGGGGAGACTTATTTTTACAATATTTGAATTAAATGATCTAGATGTGAACTATATTGAACTGATTTTTTTAAACAATAATTTTGAGATT
The DNA here is from genome assembly GCF_001591645.1 of Robertmurraya korlensis NBRC 107688. Lineage (GTDB taxonomy): Bacteria > Bacillota > Bacilli > Bacillales > Cytobacillaceae > Robertmurraya_A. The sequence goes on from NZ_BCVH01000001.1 coordinate 110,433, forward strand.
GTCGGAAATGGAGTGAGAATTGCTACATCTTATTTAGATAAAAGTAAAGAAAACCTTTTGGCTGGAAGGGAAATTACAGAAGACAATATATTCACACCTCTTCCAATAGAAATTACCCAAAAACATTTAGAATGTTTTGAGGAAAATCTAAAAATATTGAGGATACCAGTTGAATACTCATTTAAGGGTTTAGATATATTTTTAACACTATTATGGAAATATCATCAATATCAAATTAACTTTAATAAGGATGATACTATTGAAAGCAATCACCTATTATCTATAAATAAGAAATTGTTAACAGAGGTAAACGCACAATTGTTAGAATTACAGGAATATTGCCCATCAAATTATATAGATAGACTGAATAGTCTCAAAAATGATGTTCTAGAGAATAAAGTACCATTTACTGATATCGAATTAAATGAATGGTTAAAAGAAATAAACGTAATGCAAATTATGTCTAAGTAAATACTGTTACAATATTATATCTGTACTCTCTATTCAAGTAGTTGTTAGGTTGTTGCAAAGAAATATTTAGATGAAGAAGCAGGGACCTAATAGGTTCCTGTTTTTTACGATTTTGGGAATTATATTGTTGAGGTTAAGATAGGGATACGATTGAAGTAATTGTATTTTCATTGATAAATGTAATATTAAGACCAGATGAAACGTTACATAGTATAACAAGTCTTAATATGAAAAATATATTAAATACAATATGTTGTAAAATTAAAAGGGATTTTAGTAAGTTATCACAGAAGTGGTCAAAAGCGGATTGATAAAGAGATAAAAAAGAAAAATACTAAATAACTTTGAAGCAGTGGGATAATTCCTTTTTAATAGAGAAGAAACTAATTATCCTTAAAAACCTGATTATTGCGGATGAAGAGAGCCACTTGTGCGGAGTTTTGTCCCATTGATTGCGTAAGATAGAGCCACTGTTTGCGGATAGGAGAGCCAACAATATACTAAGAACAACCTCTTTTATAATAAGAATTGCGAATCTTTACCCCCTTGGTTTTTTATCTAGAGCGGTTTTTCGTTGTAAATGACTTACATATTTAAGTAGTTCAGTGTAAACTGAAATTATGGTTGTCTGAATATTAAAAAAGGAGGGAACTTATGAAAAAGTATATTTGTAATGAGTGTGGAGGAGAATTTTCCAAAAATCAACTCGATTTAGAATTACTGGTAGATGGTGAGTCTTTCTGCAAAGGATGTGCTAGCAGCTTAATGGAAGCTGGAAGAGACTTTGTAGATCCTGATCATAATTTTGATTCGTATGAAGACTGGGACAAAAATGGACGTTAACTAAAATAACAGAAGTATTAAGAATAGACCTCAATTTATTTGGTTAAGATTTTTTATTATTTCTTTGCTTACTATACTGGGTGCTATAGTATATTCGCTTTCCGAAACAATCAATCTTTTTTTGAAAAAACAATCTTATATCTGCTCGATAAGAACCCATTTTGATCAATCTTTTGACAAATTGGGTTCTTATTACTTATTGTAGCATGTGTGTTTGGGACGTGCTTATGAACAAACCTCATTTATAAGCTACACAAGTGGCTCACTCACCCGCAGTCACTGGCTCTATTGTCCGCAAACGAGGGATTTAAACTCCGCACAACGGGCTCATTCTGTCCGCAATACTCAAAACCTGTATTTTATCATTATTGAATGTTGATATACTTAGATTAAGTAAATACTAAAACGAAAGTTGTTATCTCGAACATTATATTTAATATAAGGATTTTAGAAGTATTAGCTTAGATACATAGAGTCTAATATAAATGAGGTTTAGGTGATTAAATTGATAATAAATAGAGTATCTTATGCAGGCGAATTTTTAATTACAGTTTTACATAGGGGGATTGAAGACGAGGATTGCTCGTATGGAAGAAAAATTATTAAAGAAAAGATTAATCGAAATAATTTAATCTTTGAGCAATTCATAGTTAACGATGATATATTAAGGGATTTAGGCCAAATAATTACTATAGAAGAAGGTTTTTTAACACCCAAAGATGATTTAAATATCTATTCCAATAGTGTATGTGCAAAGATTACAAGATATGTTTCTGGAATAAAACCTAGTAAAGTTATTAAAACATTGGAAAATAGATTTGAGTTTAGATTGCCAATAGATATAATAATTCAAATAAATGAATTTATAAAAAAATATACGGGTATAGATATAAATAAGAATCCCATATTCTATGGTGATACATTCATATATGAACCGATTGCAGTTGATTTTTCTGAAAATGATAGGAACGGAATAACAATAAAAAACTTAGAAGTAAACTCTGAAGTCATTATCAAGTTTAAAAGAAATGGTTTAATAGTTCATTCTTGTAAAGAAATATGTGTAAATATAGCACAAGAATTAGAAATTAACTCGAATGTTGAATGGGCTTCTTTCGATATTGAAGTATATAAAAATAATGAATTGTTATATTTTAATTATGATATTTCTTATATGAAATCACTACATTTAAGTATGGGTGTAGTTAACCAACCTAAAAATGTAAGATTAAATCATTTATCATCATATTTTGAAATACCAACTGAACCTTCCATAACTGAGTCAATAATTGGTGAGAAACGTGATTTTATAGAAGAGCTTTATTCTAAATCTAATTTTGAAATGTCACGACAAATACAGAATGTACAGGAAGAGGGCAATATTACATTTATTAAACCCGGTGAGACAAGTTTAGCTCTTAAAATGATAACAAACTTTCTGAATAATCATTATAAAGAGCTATGGATATATGACCCTTACTTTACAGATAAAAGTAGATTTAATAAAACACTAGATTGGTTAAGGATTTTTATTGAACTTTCTAATCATAAGATAAATATTGTTTATTACTGTAAAGATGAGGACAAAGCATTTAATTTTAATTCTATAAGAGAAGCACTTCTGCAGGACAAAGTATTAAATAGAACTTTACATAATAAAACATTAAATTGGACTTTTATAGAAACAAAATCACCTATTCATGACAGATTTATTTTTGGTGAGGGAAATGACAATCAATTTTCTGGATTAACGATTGGGACTTCTTTAAATTCTGTTGATACTAATCACTTTTGTATAAATTATATCAATCATACATCCACTAAGAGTATTTTATATGAACTAAACAATTATTTAAACGAAGGTAATATAGAAGGTCAGTGTACTATTTGAGGAGTAGAAATTAATGGATAATATATTGCTTCAGAATCTAGCTGATATGTTAGTTGATAACTGGGAGAAAAGAGAGGGAGATATTAAAAAGCGTTTAAATTCATTGCTAAGAAAAAAGTCTAATAAAAGAGTTATTTTAGAGCTATCTAAAGCAATCGAAAGTAGAGAGGTTCTGGACAAGAATAAAGCTGTACTAGTGACAACACTCACGTTAATTCGTAGGAACTTAGATTGTAAAAAGGAAGTAGGAGAATTATTAAAAAAATATAATATGATTAATTTACTATATGGTGGATTAATAAAATTATTAAATGGAAGATCTGATACGTTTAAAATTCAAATTAGCTGGAACCATAATACTTTTGAGAATAAATATGAGTTTATTGATAGATTTCCAGTTCCTGAACATTGGAGATTTATAGATTTGATAATAACTGTATCAATTTTAATTGAAGAGAAGGTTGAAAAATTTGAATCTGTTTTGATTAAGGACCATACGGATTTATTATTATTAAACTATATACATGGGGTAGAGAATTGGAATATAAGTGAAGCATTTATAAATAACCTATTAAAAGATGAAACAAATGCATTAAGAAGAAGTATAGGATTTTATCTTTTAATACAACCTATTGAACGACTTTTTTCAACCCCTTTAGAAACAAATCGAGAAAAATCAAATTTTAAAAATAAAATAAAGAGTTTTATAAGAGTGTTTGAAAACGTTCCATTACAAGTTCAAGCTGAATTGTTAATTAATTATTTCATCACAAATAAGAGAGTGAAAAGTATACCTGCTTTTTTAGCTAAACAAATGGTTAAGATGAATTTGACGGATTGTCTGGTATTAGAAATCAAATCTAACAAGGTAAGGACTCTTGATGATATTTATATTTTGTTGTTTATTATAAAATCAATTAGAATTAAGTCACAAGGCGATAAATCTTATAAAAACACCTTATATGATGCTTTACTAAAAAAAATAATATTATTTATTGAAGAGAATAAAGGTATATATATTTGGGATAAAAACACAGAGAATCTATTTGCTGAGATTTATAAGATGTTCCCCAAACGATTTAAAAATAGATTAGAAAAAAGTATCGTAAAGACAAGTGAAAGTTTAATGATATCAAGACTAGATGAACTGGTTAGGTTTAATTTATTCATAAATGATAGTAATAGGGCCAAAGTGATTAACGGAATGGCCAATACTATACAATCTGTTAAATCTAAATAAGTATATTTAAATTGATAAAGGAATATCACATATGCGCTTTTTAGATATTCCTTTTGATTTGTACGGATCAATTATTAAATAATTGTGTATCTATACACGAATAATTACATAGTTTATTAAAGACCTATTTCAGCTTCACCATGGTGAACCGTACCATGAGTTAGATAATAGAATAATTAATATATAGGTAAACACCACTACATCAATATATATCTGCCATCACCATCCAAGCCATGTTGAAGGTGTTGCTAACTTAATACTGAATATAGATAGAAAAGGGTACCCCAGATACTGAGGTACCCTTAATCTTTATTTAAAACACTTTCGTAGTCCAATCCTCACAATTCCAAATATCAGTCGCAATTTCACGATAGAAATCAGGTTCGTGTGATACCATCAAGATACTTCCGCGATATGCCTTTAAAGCACGCTTCAATTCTTCTTTTGCATCCACATCCAAGTGATTGGTAGGTTCGTCTAGAATTAATAAATTCGTTTCTGTGTTTAGAATTTTACACAATCTAACTTTGGCTTTTTCGCCACCAGAAAGGACTTCGACTTTACTTTCAATATGTTTCGTCGTTAGTCCACATTTTGCAAGAGCAGCACGGACTTCAGCCTGATTCATACTTGGGAACTCGCTCCAAATCTCTTCAATACAAGTGTTGTAGTTGGACTGTTTCACTTCCTGCTCGAAGTACCCGATGTGTTGATATTCCCCACGTTCCACTTTACCCGAAATCGGATTAATCAACCCAAGAATACTTTTTAAAAGAGTAGACTTCCCAATACCGTTTGCACCAACGAATGCAATTTTTTGTCCGCGTTCCATTTTTAGATTCAGAGGGCGAGAAAGTGGTTCGTTGTAACCAATAACAAGATCTTCAGTCTCGAAAATCCAACGACTAGCTGTGCGAGCTTCTTTGAAATGAAACTCTGGCTTCGGCTTCTCTTTCCCCAATTCAATAACTTCCATTTTGTCGAGCTTCTTTTGACGGGACATCGCCATATTACGAGTCGCAACACTTGCCTTGTTACGAGCAACGAAATCTTTCAAATCAGCAATTTCTTGTTGTTGACGCTTGTAAGCAGACTCTAGCTGTTGCTTCTTCATTTCATATATTTTTAAGAAGTTATCATAGTCCCCAACATAGCGATTCAACTCTTGGTTTTCCATATGATAGATCAAGTTAACCACATTGTTCAAGAATGGAATATCATGTGAAATCAAGATAAATGCATTCTCATATTCTTGTAAATAGCGCTTCAGCCATTCGATATGCTGTTCATCCAAATAGTTCGTAGGCTCGTCTAGTAATAGGATTTCAGGTTTTTCTAACAAAAGCTTAGCTAGCAAAACTTTCGTACGTTGCCCACCACTAAGATCATTTACATCTCGATCGAGTCCAACATCGTCTAATCCTAGCCCACGAGCAACTTCCTCAACTTTTGAATTAATTTGATAGAAATCATTACTATCTAACGTTTCTTGTAGCTCACCAACTTCTGCAAGTAATGCATCGATATCTGCACCTTCATCACCCATTTTTGCATAAAGTTCATTAATTTCTGCTTCAGCATCAAAAAGATATTGAAAAGCAGTACTCAACGCGTCACGCATCGTAGTACCTTTTTGAAGTACAGCATGCTGATCTAAATAACCAACACGAACTTTTCGTGACCACTCTACTTTCCCCTCATCGGGTTGCAACTTCCCAGTAACAATATTCATAAAAGTAGACTTACCCTCACCATTAGCCCCAACTAGGCCAACATGTTCGCCTTTTAATAGTCGAAAAGACACATCGTTAAAAATTGCACGATCACCGAAACCATGACTTAAATTTTGTACGTTTAATACGCTCATTTTTTTAACCCCTTATCTAATGCACATGTGGATATCTTACTAGATTTAGACTAGATTTTCTATCTTGAGTTTATCTTTTTTGTAAAATGTTTACGAATTTTTGCCTAAATTGAAGTCTGCCCCTTCGTTACTATAAGAGGGTATTGTATTATATTTACTTTTGCGTATATACATTGGCTAAGAGACTATTATACTACCGAGCAAGAAAGAAAGATATGAGTATTCCTATGTGGGAATAAATATAGAAAAAAATAGAAAAAATTGGTTGAATTCTAACTAGAATTTTTTGAAGCAATGTAAACTTATCAACATCCCATCATGTATTCGTTTAACTGACTTTATAAAGGGTATTTTATGTTGGATTATTATCATATGAAAAGTAGTTTAGGTTTAATAATATAAAAAGGAAGGGATCTTATGAAACAGCTCTATATAAAACAGAAAATATTAGTCTAAGTGATAAATTTACAGTTAAGGATGAGCAGGAGAAGGATGTTTATTACGTGGAGGGGAGTTTTATGAAAATACCAAAGACTTTCTCCATTATGAATGCAACAAGAGATGAAGTAGCGCTCATTACGAAGAAGGTATTTAGCATCTTACCAAAATTTTTTGTTGAGGTGAATGGGCGAGAGGTATTAACGATTAAGAAAGAGTTTTCATTCTTTAAGGCACGCTAAAGAATTGATGCTGCAGGTATTGAAGTCGATGGTAATTGGTAGGATATGGAATTTCAGGTATCGCAGAATGGTAATGTCATAGGGAAAGTGAGCAAGGAGTGGTTCACTTGGGGAGATAGCTACAAAGTTCAAATAATCGATGAAAAGATGGAAACCATCATGATTGCTCTTGTTGTGGCAATTGATTGTGTGAAGGCCGATCAAGCAGCTGCATCCTCCGCAGCAACGACATAACCTAGAGGTACACAATATATCAGGTGAAGAATTTTAAAATATTCTTAGCTTGAATTGGGAAGGAAATCTATTCGTCTCATTTTTGGAAGAGGTTGTTTTATTTATTGGTTGCAGCTAAACTTGCGGCTTTTAGTATTAAGGTGAATGTACCAGTAAGTGAGGTTTATTAGAAGTTCCCGTATAGCGATTTAATTCAATCTATCAGTAAAAGGCTTGTCATAAATAGTGTAATGTCATTAGAGTCTTTGGCTTCTGTTGACTTTAAAATCTAATGGAAACAAGTATCCCCCTTATATTTTGTAAGGGGGATTTTAGGCTTTTCTATGATATTTTTTATTTAATTGCTTTGCTCACTTTTAACTTCTTACCTTTGATAGTCGCATTCTCCATGGCTTGTAAAACTAGTGAGCCCTTGCCATTCAAAATATCAACATAGGACATTTGATCATGGATGGTTATAATGCCGATATCCTCTGCTGTGACTCCAGGAATTTTTGCGATCGTTCCAACAAAATCTACAGCACGGATTTTCTTCTTTTTACCACCGTTGAAATGGAGTTTTATAATATCATGGTTGATTCGGGCTGTTTTATTATTTCTTACAACCCGCCTGCCGCTAAGTTTTTCTTCGAAAGCAGCTTTTTCACCAGCCACTTCCAGATGGCTGGGAGCTTCTCTAGTAGGTATCTCAAAGCCGATGTATCTTTCAATGGCTTTAATGAATTTTCCTTCAAAAGGTGTCGAAAACGTAATGGCCTTTCCTTTGTTTCCAGCGCGGCCTGTTCTTCCGGTTCGGTGTACATAGCTCTCTTTTTCCATAGGAACGTCATAGTTGATGACAAGTTTCACATTATCTATATCAATACCTCTAGCAGCTACATCGGTGGCCACCAGATAGCGGAAGTTCCCCAATTTGAAACCTTCCATAACAGCAAACCGGTCTTCTTGTTCTAGTCCCCCATGGAGCCTCTCGCAAGGATATCCGGCTCTATCTAATTCACTATACAAAGTATCAACGTGTTCTTTGGTCCGGCAGAAAATCAGGCAACTGTCTGGATTTTCTACAACCGTGACATCTTTAAGGAGTGAGATCTTTTCTTCTTCTCTTACTTCAATTAAAGAATGTTCAATGGTATCGGCCGTTACCCCAGTTGATTCAATTTCAATCTGAATAGGATCTTTCATATATTTATGGCAAAGATTTTCAACATCTTTAGGCAGAGTTGCAGAAAAAACCATTGTTACTCGGTTTGAAGGCAGCTCTTTGATGATCGCTTCCACTTCATCAATGAATCCTCTATTAAGCATCTCATCAGCTTCATCTATGATAAGATACTTTATTTGATCCAAATATAGGGTTTCTCGTTCAATGTGGTCCATGACCCGTCCAGGCGTACCAACGACTACATGAGTTTTTTGTTTCAATTCCTCTTTTTGTTTCGTAAAAGGTTCTTTTCCATAGACGGCCACTGCTTTAATCCGTTTAAACCTTCCAATATTCGTTATATCTTCGCGGACTTGAACCGCAAGCTCCCTAGTTGGGGTAAGAATTAAGACCTGTGGATTTTTTTCCTCCCATTCAATCATATCGGAAACAGGAATACCAAAGGAGGCAGTCTTCCCACTTCCTGTTTGTGCTTTTACGACAAGATCTTGATTTTCCATTGCTAAGGGTATGACTTCTCTTTGTACTTCTGTTGGAGTTTCGTATTTTAACACAGCTAGTGCTCTTTTTATTTCTTCGCTTACATGATAGTCCGCAAAACTTCTTTTACTCATTTTTAAACCTCGTTTTTTGTTTTTTCGTCATATGTATAGAATTCTCTCCAAGAATTATTATATCCATTATCTGAATATAGTTCATTATACTTAAAAGTCTAGGGCAAAACGGCTTTTATTATTATTTTTTAAAAGTAACAGATAAGGATGCGTTATTGATCTTAGATATCTTGAGTGAAAAAATAGAACAATAACAATTCACTATGCCTGCTTGATGAATTTACTGAAAATTGGGTATTATTAAACTAACACAGGGACGGGAGGCAGGATTATTGGTACAAAAAGTGAATGTTTCTTTGAGGGAGCAGTCTTTCTACATTAATCGTATGCAAGGGGACCAACCTTCGATGACCAATCATCACATCCACCAGGATTATGAAATTTATTACTTACTTGAAGGGGAAAGGATCTATCACATAAATGGAAAAGAATACTACATAAAGAAACACCATTTGGTTTTTATTGATAAGAATCTACTCCATAAGACATTGGTTCACCGCAAGGATAACAATGTATACGACCGTATCGTCATTAATTTTAGGGACAGTTTTTTGGAGGCAAGCGCAGTTCACCTTTTAAAGCAGCTTTTTGAAAATGGCCCTCATATTCTTCACATTCCTCCATGCAAAAGAGAAGGGATCCACAGTAATCTTGCCACTCAACTCAAGGAGTATCAGCTAAGCCAAACCGATAAAGATATATATCTGAAGTCCCTCTTAACACAACTTCTGGTTGAAAGCGTCAGACTGCTGGAATCTCCGAAAACTGACAGAAATTTCAGTAATATCCAAAGTGGGAGTAAAATCGATATAGAAGCCATGATTACGTTTATTAACGGTGAGTATTCAAATGATATGTCCCTTCGTGTTTTGTCGCAGAAGTTTCATTTAAATGAACAGTATATAAGTAAATTATTTAAAAAGTATACGGGTTGCAGCTTTATCGACTATCTGAATGCGATTCGAATCAATGAAGCTAAGAGATTATTAAATGAATCCAATCTCAAAGTGAACCTGATTGCGAAGAAGGTTGGGTACTCCAATAACGTTCATTTTTGGCGTGTTTTTAAAAAGATTACAGGTCTCTCCCCAATTGAATATCGAAGCCACCATCAAGAACAGAAAAACAGCAACAGTTAACCATTTAACCTAAATGAATGATTAAAATGTAAACGTTAACATAGTGGGAATACAAAATGTGTAATCAATAGGTTGCTATAATTGAAATGTAAAGGTTTTCATAGGGTGATCTTTTAAAATAGGAGAGTGAAAACGTGAAAAAGAAACCAAAAAAGATACGTTTAACTGCAAGTATGTTCATGGCAGGTTCATTTTTCCTGTCTTCTGCTGTACCCACTGTACAGGTGCTGGCAGCTGCCGAAAGTGTACCTGATTATGGACAAATCTATGAAGCAGAGCATGCAAGCGGACAAGGTGTGATTAGTGATAATAAGCATGAAGGGTTTACGGGGAATGGATTTATTGATTACAAACCGAATGAGCCGGGGGGATATATCGAATGGACAGTAAATGTCGAAGATGCTGCTGAATATGTTCTGGCCATCCGCTATGCCAATGGAAATTCGGATAATCGCCATGCGAAGCTCACTGTTGATGGAAAAGTAATCGAGGAGCAGCTTGATTTTCATCAATCCGGAGATTTTGATGACTACATATATGTCACCAGCCAGGCAGAGCTTGCCCCTGGTGAGCATAAAATTAGGCTGACGGCAACGGCACCAAACGGCGGGGCAAACATCGATCATTTGTCTGTTTACCGGCTTGTCGATCTTACCGCAGAAGCAGAAGAGGCCGTTAGCGAGGGAATCGTTCTTGATAACAAGCATCATGGTTTTACTGGTTCTGGTTTTGCAGATTTTAATCCAAACGTCCCTGGAGGATATTTAGAGTGGAAAGTGAATGTTCCGGAGGCTGGCGAATATAATCTAGACTTCCGTTATGCACATGGCGGTGGAAGCGAGAGGCCAGGGAAGGTAACCGTTAACGGGAAGGACGTTGAAGAGCTGCGGTTCCCGCCTACAGACTGGACGAAGTGGACTAGCGAGAGCATGCATGCTGTACTTCAAAAGGGTGAAAATATCATCCGCCTGACAGCAACAGGATCAGAGGGCGGCGGAAATATTGACCATTTGCGAGTTCACAATCTGTTAAAAGCAGAAAACAGCCTGGTTCCAGTTGAAACAGAAGAAGTGGAGCTGTCTGAGCTTGTTGATGGATTGACGATGAAAAAGCTAAAACAGCTAGGTGTAATTGGTGAGGTAGAAGAGTTGCCAAACAAAGAAGTAACGTTTCTTGAGTTCCTTGGCTTGATTAATAACCATTTTGGGTTTGACAATGACGAGGTATTTAAAAATCTCGAATCGAAACAAGTTTACGGAAAGATCCCGGCTGAATCATGGGGGAACTATATTGCCGAAGTCGCAACAGACCATCACTATGTTCCCGATTTTCTCTGGGAGGAACTGAAGCCAGACCAGGTTCTTAAAAAAGAGCAAATCGCTTTAATAGTGGGTGACCTGTTGGATATGATTGCCGATGACAAAGAGGGATCCAACATGCTGGGTACTCTTGCCAGACAAGGAATCATGAACCCGAACAGTGATAAAAACTATGGAATCAAAGACAATATGACCTGGATGGAAGCCAAGAAACTGGTGGAAAGACTGATAGAGGTTAGCGATAAAGAAGCAGATCAAGTTCATATCGCTCGCGTTGATGCTTTGAGAAGCAATTTGATTGCTGTGACGTTCAATGGGACATTTGAAGATTTTAATTATAAGGACCTTGCCCTATCGGTTCCGCGGGGAATCTGGAACAGCCTGACACCTCAGTTGGATAGAGATTTGCGCATCTCCAAAGCAGCAACAGGTACTGACGCTTTCGGCAATACGGTTGTGCTTTTAGAAAGCATGGACAAACTGAGCGGAGATTCCTTTATTCTCGAAGAAGAAACTCAGGAATTTAAGGGGAATGTTGAGGAGGCCATCCAGCAGGCAAATCACATGTTGTCATGGCAAATGGATCATGGAGGCTGGTCAAAAGGGATGGATTACGAGAAAGCCTGGGACGGAAAAGCGCCAAAATCCCCATGGGTGAATAAGGACGGCGTGGAGCTGGGCACGATTGACAACGATGGAACAGTGAAAGAAATTAGCTACCTGGCAGAAGTCTACTCCGTCACGAAGGATGAACGCTATAAAGAAAGCATTAAAGAGGGTATGGAATTTTTGATGAACCTCCAATATGATACTGGCGGGTTTGCCCAGGTATATCCGAGACGTGGGAATTATTCCGATATGGTGACTTTTAATGATAATGCGATGATTCGTGTTCTGAATATGTTTGATGACATTCTTAACAAGAAATATCCATTCCATTCAGGTGTCATTGATGAAAGCGAATATGAAATGATTGAAAAGTCGATGGAGAAGGCGATCGACTATATCCTAAAAGCACAAGTAGAAACGGACGGAGTGCTGAAAGCCTGGTGCGCCCAGCATGACCAAAGCTCCTATGAACCTGTTGGGGCCCGTTCCTATGAGCATCCTTCCATATCTGGAAGTGAATCAGTTGGGATTGTAAAATTTTTAATGTCGAGGCCTAATCAGACACCTGAAATCAAGAAGGCTGTTCAATCAGCACTACAATGGTTTGAGGACAGCAAGTTGGAAGGAATCCGGTATGTTAGCGGAGGAACAGCAGACGGGGAATACTTCGTCCAGGATCCTAATGCAGTCACCTGGTACAGATTTTATGATCCGGTTACCAATGAACCGATTTTTTCCGGCCGTGATGGGGTAATTAAACGGAATATTAAAGAGATTGAGGCCGAAAGAAGAAATGGCTATTCGTGGGGCGGTTCCTATGCCAGACAGCTTCTTGATACAGCTAAAACAACCGGTTTCTTTGAAGGAAAGGTCTATGCCCGCGTTCTGGATAATCAATCTCGGGATATGCTGGGCAGAACCCTGGTAAAAGGACAGGTGGAGAAGCTGGAGGATTATTCCCAGGAACTGGAGAAGATCCCAAGTGAACTTACCGTGGCAAAGGACGGAAGCGGTGATTACGGTAACGTACAGGATGCCATTGATGCGATCCCTTCTCATAACAGCCATCCTGTAGAGATCCGCATCAAAAATGGAATGTATAAGGAAGTCATCTCTATTCCTGCGGATAAACCATATGTTTCGATTATTGGCGAAAGTGCTGAAGGAACGGTTATCGATTTTAATAACTACGCAGGTAAAGACAATGGTCTTGGTGGAACACTTGGCTTTGAAAGTGCCACAGCCATTTTAAAAGCCAGTGATTTTACAGCGGAGAACCTAACCTTTAAAAATTCCTTTGACGAAGCCTCAGTGGAATCTAATGGTGAGCAGGCTCTTGCCGCATATGTCCGCGGAGAGCGAATGGCTTTCAAAAATGTTCGTTTCCTAGGCAACCAGGATACCCTGCTGGCCCATTCCGGGAAACAGTACTACTATAATTGCTATATTGAAGGGGATGTTGATTTTATCTACGGCGGAGCACGGGCCGTTTTTGAAGAAAGCACCATCCATTCCCTGAGCCGCGGTTCCGATACCAACAACGGCTATATTACAGCGGCGAGCACTCCCGTGGATCAGCCGTTCGGGTTCCTGTTCATAAACAGCAAATTGACGAGCAATGCACCGGCAGACACCGTCTATCTGGGCCGTCCTTGGAGGGACCACGGCAATGTCGTCTTTAAAAACAGCTACCTTGGTGAGCATATCAAGACGGTTGGATGGACCGAGATGGGAGGCCGCCAGCCGGAGGATGCCAGATTGTTTGAATATAAAAATGAAGGCCCTGGTGCTGTTATTAATGAAGATCGCCGCCAGCTCAGCGATGACGAAGCTGCCAAATACACCGTCGAAAATGTACTAGATGGCTGGGTGCCAAAATTTAAGAAATAAGGAGGTAAAAGGGAGGGATGAGGTCTTATTGGCTTCATTCTTCTTTTTTTATGGATTCCTGAAACTGATCAAATAGATAATTGCGTAAAGATCGTAAACGAAACGGCAAAATTCGCACCAGGGTTTTCGCAGGTAGACAGAACTTGGAGTAAAAAGAATAGAGAATTAAAAGAGGTAAAGGAAAATATTCAAGAATTAGAGCGGAATATTGCTCATTTAAGAACTCTTCTAAAAAGGCAGCAGAAAAAGTAATGAATCTCTTAGTGTTTCTCTAGTATACTTTTGATAATAAGCATTATTTTAAATAACCTGTTTACGCTAAAGGAGAATATGTTCCTGCATCACCGAAAAGAGTGAAATTTTATACAGGTATTCCCGAAAAGGATAATTGGGTGACAGTTCCAGAGGGGACAGAAGAAATAACAATTAATATCGAAGCTCTGACACAGAAACAGTATTGTTTTGGTTAATCGAAACAGGAACTAAAACGTGGTATGAAAGACAAAATATGTAAAGCGCTTTCATTGGTATCTATCAAATTTCACATTTAAGGAATATAATATTCTGTATAAAAATAATTGTGGAGAGGGGAGCAAATGAAAAAAGGATTATTATTTGGATTCATTTTGGCTGTTCTTTTGTTACTAGTTTTTACTCTATTGAACTCAAACGAATCGTTCCAAATGGTTGGTAAAGAGGCGGGGAAGAGTGTAGTAGAAAAGGAACAGAATCTGAAGGAAAAAAAGGTTCAAAAAGTTACAACACCAAAAGTCGAAACAAGGGTTCAAAATTCTACGACTATAAATGGCGAAACTGAATCAAATGAGGAAAAAAAACTTGTTGAAGAATCTAAGGCTGAGTTTAATAGAATCACACAGGAGGCAGAAGAAAACGTAACTGCTTTACTAGGGACAGCCAAGAAGGAAGTAAAAGTGAAAAAAGAAGATAATATGGATCTATCTATTATTCCCATAAAATATGAGGCGATTCTAAAAGAAAAAGAGAAAGAAGCAGACAGCCAATTTAAAGTCTTTTTAGAAAGACTGGAGTTAGACATGCATGAAAATAACCTCCCTGCTTCAATGGATGAAGAGTATAAGCGAGAGTATAAACAAAAGAAGTTAGATCGTTTATTAAGATTAAAAGAAGAAATTAATAAGCTTGTGATGTAAAGAGATAGAACTTAATAAATTGGGAGTGGAGATTTTGAAAAACAAGTCACTAGTATTCTTGTTAATCTTTTTGTTAAGCACTAATCCACTAATGACGATGGCTGAGTCATTAGTTACAAGTAATCAAACAACAGAGTCTGATTATACGGGACCTACCCTTACTAACGTTCAACTATCTAAGACAGAGGTGAATGTAGGGGAGGAGATTGTTTTTACAGCCTCAGTGTCGGATGACATTTCTGGAGTATCAGGTGTATCTGCCATGATGTATTTAGCAGATAAATCTAAGCCGAATGGTGCCCGGTACATTGAGTTTGTCTACGAACCTGAATCATCTAATTGGATCGGGACCTATACTGTAGGAGTGAATGATGTACCTGGAGAATGGATTTTAGAGGAAATTCACATGGTTGACAACATGTATAATTCAAACTGGGCTTATATTTCGAAGTCCTTTACTATACATAATGCTGATGGAGACTTTACAGCTCCAACAGTGGATAACGTTGTCATTAATCCGGTTACAGCTAATGTTGGGGATGTTGTTAATATTTCAATGAAGGTTACCGATGATAAGTCTGATATTTCTTATGTGAATGCGTATTTGCAATCTGTTAATGGAACGAATCGTTATGTCTATTTAGAATATGACCAAGAAAAAGAGGAGTGGGTTGGTTCATATACTGTACAAAAAAACGACAGTCACGGCTTAAGTACCTTAATGGTGGATTCACAAGATACAGCAGGTAATTATGGAACAATCGATACGTCTAAAACACTTTATATCAATAATGATGATGGAGATTATACGGCACCGGTTATTGGAAATATCGAGGCTTCTACTTCTGCTATTCAAGTAGGAGAAACTGTTACGATAACCGCTGATGTAAGCGATGATAAATCAGGAGTTCGCGAAGTATCTGCTAATCTTCATTCATCTAACTACGAGCAATATGTAACAGTAAAGATGAATTACAATCAAGAACAAAACAAATGGGTAGGTACCTTCACTGCAAAGGAAACTACATTTGATGGTGATTGGTATTTCTATGTAAGCGCAACGGACAATTTTGACAATAATAGCTCAAATTACAATTCATCATCTTTTACTGTCATCAATCCTGATGGGGATTATTCAGCTCCTACAATCTCAAATTTAGAAGTTAATCCGACAAATGTAACTGTTGGTGAACAAGTCACATTGTCCGTAACGGTGGAAGATGACAAATCAGGTGTAGCCTATGTTCAAGCTACTCTGGACTACTTAGGTAATGTACCATTCAAGTATGATCCTGAAAGTGGAAAGTGGACGGCAGCAGTCACGATACCTGAATCTATGGAAGATGGAAAAGAGATCTTTATTCATAATGTAGAAGCAATCGACTTCAAGGGAAATAAAAAGTCAGAATGGTTATCACAATCATTTTATGTATCCAACCCAACCCCGCTAACATTAGAAAGCGTTGAATTTTCTTCCAATCCTGTTATGGTAGGCGATAATCTTCAAATTCAGGCGAAATTTGCTAATGATCAAAATGTAGTTAACAGTGTGACAGCAAGAATTACGGATGAATTAAATCTCAACAGATATGTAGAACTTACTTATGATTCAGGAAATGGAACATGGGTTGGAAACTATCCTGTTACTCTAAATGACAAACCTGGAGAATGGTATGTATACTTTAATGTAAAAGATGTAAAAGGAAATCGTTATTACTTTTCTGCAGAGAAGACGTTCACCATAGAAAATCCAAATGCTGATACGGAATTGCCAGTAATCCAAAACGTGACGATTACACCTGATGTAGCAACTTTTGGTGATGAGGTAACAATTGAAGTAGAAGCATCCGATATCGGGTCCGGTATTAGCTATGTCAATGCATTTTTGAATATGGATGACATTAGTAATCGATATATTTCACTTACCCTTGATCAAACAACAAAGAAATGGATAGGGAAATTCAAAGTGGAACAAAGGGATGCATCCGGTGTATGGAATGTTGAAATCATGGCAAGTGACTTTGCCGGTAATGTTCAGTCTAATTCCAGCTATCAAATGGAAATCAATAATCCAAATCAAGATACAAATGCTCCTACTGTTGAATCCTTTAGCTTTGATAGAACGATAGCACAACCTGGTGATATTGTTCAGTTTGAAGCGAAGATTAGCGAAAATCAATCAGGAATTAATAGTGTCTACGTTCAAATCAGTCAAAATAACAATTCAGAATCTAGATGGAAGAATGTAACACTTTCCTATGATGAGACTCGTGACCTATGGGTAGGATCCTATGCCATTCCAGCATATTCCTCTACTGGATTACATTCTATATCTTTATATGCTGTAGACCAAGCGGGCAATTGGGGATATGGACACTGGATGAACGAAGAGTTATTAATTTTGAATGATACACCGGATTATGACAAACCAGTTTTTGAAGAATTAAGCTTTACACCTGGAACCGTTCAATTAGGTGACTCAATTTCTATCAGAGTAAAAGCGACAGATGCAGGATCAGGTGTTGAAAGTGTCAGTGTTACATTTATGGAAGGCCAGTTATGGAATGCAAGTGAATTTGGAGGGAACTTTGAATATATCGATTTAGAATATAACCCAAGCGAAAACGTCTGGATTGGAAGTAAAACCATTACTTCAGTTGATTACACAGGAAAATGGAGATTGGAGGTATCGGCAAAAGATGGAGCGGGAAATATGGTAAATGACACATTCCCACAACCACTATATGTCGATCAAACCGAAAGTGAAACAGTGACTTCAGTAAATCTTGAGGTTAATCAGACAAGTCCGCAAATGGTAGGTACACCTATTTCTGTTAAGGCAACTTCAGAAGGAAGTAGTAACCCAGAGTATCGTTTCTATGTCCGCGATGATAAAGGAGACCTTACGACTATTCAAGAGTATAGTAGTCAAGATACCATAACATGGACACCGACTGTGCCAGGTACCTATACAATTATAGTAGAGGCAAAGGATAAATACAAAACTGGGTCCGCTAGTTTGTTTGAAGCCCGAAATGAAATAAACTATACGATAAATGTTGGTAAAGTTTCAAGCGTACAGGTTGAAGCTGATCAAGCATCCACTAATATTGTTGGAACCCCTATTACGTTTACGGCAACATCTGAAGGAAGCAATGAGCCTGTGTACCTTTTCTATGTTAAAGATGCCAAGGGGAATCTAACCACTCTTCAGGAGTATAGTGATGACAACACCTTTACATGGACACCAACTAGTAAAGGCCACTACACCGTAATTGTTCATAGTAAGGACAAGGGGTCGAAGGATATCCTTGAGGCTCAAACTGAATTGAGTTATAAGATTAAAGCTGGAAAAGAAGCAAGTGTTCAAGTTAAAGCAGACCAGCCTTCGTCAACAATTGTTGGAACACCGATTACGTTAACAGCAACATCTGAAGGAATCAATAAACCTGAGTACCGGTTCTTGGTCAAGGATGACAAGGGAGTACTTACCACTCTTCAGGAGTTTAGCAGCAATGATACAGTAACTTGGACACCAACGAGTGCAGGCAGTTACACGATTATTGTTTTTCTTGGTAAAGAAAAGGGTAAATCTGGTTCAAGTGAATCCTTTGAAGCACGTACAGAAATACTATTTAATGTACAATAATGATTTCGATATGATTTACCGTATTTTTCAAGCTATTTAGAAGCCCTATCCAATAACCAGTTGGTTAGGGCTTTTTATCATTTTTTGATAATCGTATAAGAAACAGAAGTGAGTCCAGAATAACATGGAATTTATTATCTTTCCCCTTTAAATCCCCTTAAACTGTTAGGGTGAAACGTACCATAAGTGAATTGTTAATTAATATATTAGGTAAACACACACTACACCATCTTTCTGCCATCACCTTTTAAGCCATTCGTGACTGTTATTGTATGGAGTCTTTTAAAATCCACTCCGCCGATAGGGGCTGATGGAATTAAGTTGGCTCAATCTGAGGCGATTATTCCTTTTTCTCTCTATGAATTGGTTCCTGGCTTTTTCTTTTCAATGCTAGCTATCTTTCTTTTCTCTAAAATCGGACCTTCTCCAAGTAAGGAAATGATAGAAGAGTTTGACTTAGTAAAGGCGAGTAATATTTAGATATGAAGCTTAAACTTAGTTTATGGAGGAACTTTCTATGTGCATTATCACTGCCTATTTGAACAAAGATATTACGATGTTTGAGTATGACACGGAGGAAGAGGCAAGAGAAGCTTATGAGAAAATTAAAGGCTATAAAATCATCTTAAAGATCATCGTATATTAGAGTTCATTTATTCTGTATGGTTAACATAAGACTATACTAAAATACGAATAAATAAAGATGCCTAAAATAAATACCGAGGTAAATACTTATTTTATCAATACTTACTTACCTCGGTTTTGAGCTCCTTTAGTTATTATTACCTTCTAAAAAACTAGCACTAACTCCTCTGTACACTCTCCATCTGCTCTGCAATCGCCTTCCCCATTCGTTTCGACTGCGCGGTTGCTTCTTTAATACACTCCACAAACGCTTCTTGAACCCCGTGAGCGGCAAGAATCTTTAATCCTGCTTCTGTTGTTCCCCCAGGACTTGTCACCGCATGGCGAAGATCCTGTGGTGTTTTGGTTGTGTTCGCTACCATTTGTGCGGCCCCTATTAAGGTTTGAACAATTAATTGTTGGGCCATGTCTCGCTCTAATCCTATTTCAACAGCACTTTTCTCCATTGCCTCAATCAAATAATAGATATAGGCTGGACCGCTTCCCGATAAGCCTGTCACAGCGTCTAACTGGTGTTCTTCGACAAAGGCTGTCATCCCCACTGTGTCAAAGAGCTTTTCTACATTGCTCTTTTGCTGGTCACTTACCTTGTCATTCACAGCAATGGCTGTCGCTGATTGTCCCACCGCTGCTGAAGTGTTTGGCATCGCACGAACAATGGCCAACTGCTTTTGTGCTAATAATTCTATCGAGTCCATGGACACCCCTGCTAAAACAGAAACAATAAGCATGTTGGACTGCAACAAATGCCGTACTTGTTCAATGGATGTAGCAGCATCTTTTGGCTTCATTGCTAGTAAAACGATGTCTGCTCCTTCCAAAAGCTCACGATGGTCATACGTGGTGCTGACGCCGTACTGCTTGTGAAGTGTTGCCAGTCTCTCGGCATTACTTCGATTGGTCACCCATATTTGTTCAGGGTTGATTAATTGATTTTCTACAATCCCTGCTATTAATGCCTCTGACATTGATCCTGCTCCGATAACTGCTATTTTCTCCACGTTATTTCCTCCTCGAATCCCATATTAAAAATAAAAAGACCCTTCATCCTAAAAAGGACGAAAGGTCTAAGCTTCCGTGGTACCACCTTCATTTACACTTTTCTAAAAAAAAGAAACGTGCAACTCGAATCCGTTAACGCCGGAGAACACGGTTAGGTTTGGCCTAACAGCTCATAAGGTAGGTTCGGTGGGTAAGGGACGGTAAAGCCTTTCAGCCGGTGAGCTTTACTCTCTTTTGTCTTTTGCCACGTACTGGCCTTATTCATTGCCACTTTAACGCTCTAAATGATTTACTAGTGATTATGCAAGATAACCAACCTTTCTGTCAAGAGGGGAAATCGTCTAATTTTCATACTTTTCAAAAAATGGTATATAAAAATAATGACATTCTTTAAAACGAAGGGTAAACTAAACGTATGTATTATTTTTATATAACAATAACATTTCAAGGAGTTCCTTTATGACAGAATGGCGTGATGGGATTGCAAAGATAGTGTTACCTACACCCTTTCCAGTGGGTGATGTGAATGTATACGTAGTTAAGGGAGAGCGGTTGACGTTAATTGATGTGGGTCCAAATACAGATGAAGCTTTGCAAGTGCTTCAAGAGCAGCTTTCTGCACTTGGCATTAAGCTATCAGATATCGAGCAAGTAATTCTAACACACGATCATCCGGATCATGCTGGTTTGCTTGATCAAATTTCGCCCGAATTAGATGTTTATGGGCATGCACACAATGAACGCTGGTTAAACCGAACCGAAACCTTTTACCATGAATACGAATCCTTTTATAAAGAGATGTTTTCTGAATGTGGGGTTCCAGACAAGTATTATGGTCCTTTTATCGCTGTAATGAAGAACATGCTTTTGTTTTCCTGTCATCGTTCTCTGACAGGTTTACTTTCAGAGGGACAGGTTCCGCTAGGCTTATCTGAGTGGACGGTCATTGAAACTCCAGGCCATGCTCAGAGTCAAATCGGCCTTTTTCGAAAAAAGGATGGCGTATTCATTGGTGGAGACCTCTTATTGGCGCATATTTCTGCTAATCCTTTGCTTGAGCCTCCGCTTCCTGGAGAGACGGACCGTCCCAAGCCTCAGCTTCAAGTCAATGACTCTTTACGGAAGCTTTTAACCTTCCCGATTCGTCTTTTGTATGCCGGTCACGGGGAAGAGGTAACAGACGTTGCAGGACTTGTGGAAAAAAGACTCACTCACCAAGTCGAGAGAGCCGAGCAAGTATATCAATGGCTGATTTATGAATCAATGACTCTTTTTGATATTTGCCAACGCTTATTTCCAACCGTCTATAAAAGGCAATTAGGATTAACACTTTCTGAATCCATTGCACAAATAGACTATTTACTAGACGTTAAAAAAATTCAAGCGACCAAGGTCGACGGGACGTATGTGTACAGGGCGATTACATAACAAACTGAGGCCCCATGCTTTAAGCACGGAGCCTTTATTTATCCTTTTTGCGAGATTATTTTTTTCGCTACTAGAGAGTGGAGAGTAGAATAGTTTACTAAAATCGTCCCTATTAGAATGGTTAAGGTGCCTAACGCGGTGTACCAAGTTAATGCTTCATGATAAAAGGTAATCCCTACTCCAACGGCAATGAGTGGTGAAATGTACAGCCATGTGGAAGGAAAGACAGGATCCGTTTTTGTCACCAGCCAGTAGTATAAACTATGTCCCACCATGGAGCCAATAACGATTAAATAAAGCAGGGAACCG
This sequence comes from Robertmurraya korlensis NBRC 107688, assembly GCF_001591645.1. Lineage (GTDB taxonomy): Bacteria > Bacillota > Bacilli > Bacillales > Cytobacillaceae > Robertmurraya_A. Next base: position 132,600 of record NZ_BCVH01000001.1, read on the forward strand.
ATGGAAGCCGACTGCATGAGTAAGGATGGATCCACCTTTTCAGTGACGAAGGATAAAAGGAACAACAGCCATCCGCCATGCATCATTTGAACGGCATTTAACACGAGTGGTGAAGCGGTTATTTTGCCATTCACCTGCCTCGTATAAAGTGTTCCAGACGCGTAAAACACTTCCCCTAGGATGATGGCTAAACACCCTATGATCCATAAGGAGTTCATTTTTAGAGAAAGGCTCGGTAAAATTAACAAAATGACTCCGAACATCCCAATTAGGCATCCAATCATGGAAGAATACGTCGTTTTCTGCTTTAGGAATAGCGTAGATAGGATTAAGATCATCATTGGTCCTGTTGCTGATAAAATGGCGGCTACTCCTGAAGAAACATACTGTTCTGCCCAATAAAGGGTCGCAAATGTGCCAAAGGTTAATCCAATTCCCGTAAAAAAGAGCTCTTTCTTAAAAAGGATTTTTAAAGATACCTTTTCCTTCCACATCATAAATAAAAATAATAGAAACCCTGCACTAAAGAAGCGAAGTCCGGCCCCGAAAAATGGCGGGATCCCTGCATCAACCCCTATTTTAATCGCTAAAAACGTGGTGCCAAAAATAAAACACATGAGTACATAAAACAAAATAATCATTTCCATTCCTCCTTGCCCCTAATCTTACAACCTGAGGAATAGAACAGTTGCTGAACAATAGAACAGTTACAGGGAAATCATGGTACAATCAACGTCATAGAGGGAGGTTAGAGAATGAATAAGCAGGGTCAACGAAAATACCTTTTTGAAGAAATTTACGAGTCTATCTTACAACGTATAGAGCGATCGGACTGGAAGGCTGGGGAAAAGCTCCCATCGATTCGGGAATTATCCTTGGAGCTGAATGTTCATCGGCTGACAGTATTTAAAGCGTACCAATTGCTTAAGCAACAAGGGAAGGTATTGGTAAAAGACAAGTCAGGCTACTATGTGAAGGGTAACTCCGACTCCACCGATACGGATATGTCTTTCCAGGCGAATAAAAAAAGGTATAACCTCTCAGATATCCATCAGCAAAGTGTTGAGTATCAGTTTTCGAAAGCCTTGATTGACCCGAACTTACTGCCCAATCATTTTCTATCAGATTACGTAAAAAAGGTATTTGATTTATATCCTAAGGTGTTGTCCACATACTCTACCGTACAAGGTGATATAGAATTACGTGAGGTATTAGCTGATTATTTTACAAAGCGTTATAAAACGTACTTATCCCATGAGGATATCCTTATTACTTCGGGTTCTCAACAAGCGATTCATTTAATATCACAACTATTTCTTAGTCCTAGAGATACCGTACTAATTGAGAGGCCCACCTATAGTGCGGCCATCGATATTTTTAAAAGTCAACAGGCACAGATGCTTACTGTTGATATCCACCCAGATGGATACGATTTAGAGCAAGTTGAAATGTTGATGAAAACATACAAACCAAGACTTTTTTATGTGAATCCCACTTTTCATAATCCAACCGGCTACACGGTTCCCACAGCCCAACGAAAGAAATTAGTTGAATTGGCCGAACAATATCACTGTTTCATTGTCGAGGATGATGCCTACCACGATATCTATTTCGAACAGGTTCCACCACCACCGTTGTATACATTTGATACAGCAGGTGTGGTTCTCTATGTTCGGAGCTTTTGCAAGTATGTATCACCTGGGTTACGAGTAGCGGCTGTCGTTTTCCCGCCTAATCTTAAGGAAGGGTTGTTTACAGCGAAAGCGCTCGCCGATAATGGCTCGCCACTTCTCAATCAAAAGATCTTTCTTCATTATTTTTCTTCACCAAGACTACAACAGCATTTGGAAAAGCTTCGAATCGCCCTTCAAATTCGCAAGGAAATTATGGAGGAGGAGCTTAAGCAGACAAATTGGAGCTGGGTGAGCCCGAATGGGGGACTTAATTTATGGATCCAGCTTCCGACTGATCTACCGACAGATCAGCTTTTACCAAAAGCAATAGAACACTCGGTTTCGTTTGTTCCTGGATTGATTTTTGACCCGTTACAAGAACAATTTTCCTCCTCACTTCGTCTAAGCTATTCCTATGCGAATGAAGTGCAACTGAGAGCGGGGATAAGAAGGTTAATAGACTTGGTAAATACGTATACATGACTTTTAGTGTTTCACCAGGGTTTATGGTACATTAGTAGTAGTAAGTTACATAGATAAGTTGGTGATCGTTTTTGGATAAATTAAAAGGGAAAAATATTATTATCACTGGAGCATCTTCTGGGATTGGAGAAAAGGTGGCTCTTATGGCGGCTGAGCGTGGTGCACGGCCGATTCTTCTAGCTCGTTCGATTGACAAGCTACAAACAATCAGTGAGGAGATTAATCAAAAAACTGGTGCAAACTCCTTGTATTTTCAGTTGGATGTAGGGGATATCGACCAGGTTAAACAGGTGTTTTCACAACTAAAGCAAGAGGTTGGTCATATTGATATTCTCGTAAACAATGCGGGGTTTGGTGTATTTGACTCGTTTCACGAGGCGGATTTTACTGATATTGAAAAAATGTTTCAAGTCAACGTACTTGGTTTAATGGCTTGTACGAAAGAGGTTCTTCCTCTTATGATCGCTCAAAACTCAGGTCATATTATTAATATTGCCTCGCAAGCAGGAAAGCTTGCTACACCAAAGTCTAGTGGATATTCGGCTACAAAGCATGCGGTGTTAGGATTCACGAATAGCTTACGATTAGAGGTTGCGAAATCAAATATTCGTGTCTCAGCCGTAAACCCTGGCCCGATTGAAACCAATTTCTTTTCCATTGCTGATAAATCAGGGAACTATGTGAAAAGTGTGAATCGCTTCATGTTAAAATCGGATTATGTGGCCGAAAAAATCATCCAGTTGATGCTCACGCCTAAGCGTGAGTTAAACCTTCCAGGCTGGATGAATATGGGCAGTACCATCTATAATCTCATCCCAGGACTAGCCGAACGCTTCGTTGGCGGCTTGTTTGATAAAAAATAAAAATCACCTTCATGGGTGATTTTTTTTAATTGGTTAGGTATTCGTATACGACGTCATTAATCAGTTCATATAAAGCAACTTGAGCTTCTTTGGCTTCTTCAACCACCTGTTTGTACAATTTCTCATAGTCCTCTTCACTTGCCTCGTGGTCGTATTGCTGAAAGCATTGTCTTAACATTTTATAGATTAGTTTCTTTTCCATTTGATACACCTCTCCGAGAGCATTATACCTCATTCTCATTTGTAACAGGTAATACAGAGTAAAATTACCATTGAAACCGAACGTATATTCGCTTAAGATAGAAATATACTAAAAAAGGGAACGAATGTTCCTATTTGATGTCTGGGAGAGAGAACACGATGATTAATTACAGTGAGTTGCCCCATCAAACCATTTTATGTGTCGACATGAAAAGTTTTTATGCAAGCTGTTCAGCTGTCATAGAAGGACTGGATCCACTAGAGTGTTATTTGGCCGTAATTGGAGATAAAGAACGAGAGGGAAGTATTGTGTTAGCAGCATCCCCAAAATTAAAGAAAGAGTTTGGCATTAAAACCGGATCGAGGAAGTTTGAAATTCCAAATGATCCGAAAATTCAAGTGGTTGAGCCGAAAATGGCTACGTATTTACGAATTTCAACGGAAATCACAAAGGTGTTCCATCGATATGTGCCAAAAGAGGCGATTCATACGTATAGCGTTGATGAGAGCTTTTTAAAAATTGATGGTGCCGTTAATCTATGGGGAGATGCGTGGACCGTTGCACAAAAAATTCGAGACGATATTGAGCGAGAGTTCCAACTCCCCTGTGCGATTGGGATTGGACCCAATATGCTACTAGCGAAGCTTTGTCTTGATTTAGAAGCGAAAAAGCAAGGAATTGCTGAATGGACATATGAGGACGTCAAAACGAAGCTTTGGAAGGTTTCTCCATTACGTGACATGTGGGGAATTGGAAGAAGGGTAGAAAAAACATTAAACGGAATGGGGATTTTTACGGTTGGTCAGCTGGCTCGCTTTGATTTGAAAAAGCTTGAGAAAAAATTTGGAATTATGGGTAATCAGCTGTACCACCATGCGTGGGGAGTGGATTTATCCGAAATTGGAGCACCGATTATGGAGGGGCAAATTAGCTTTGGAAAAAGTCAAATTTTGCTTCGTGATTACAAAGAGGAAGTAGAAATCAAACGTGTCATTTTAGAAATGTGTGAAGAGGTCGCGAGAAGAGCACGAACCCATAAGAAGGCAGGTCGAACGATCAGTTTTGGTGTTGGTTACAGTCAGGATGAGTTTGGTGGAGGCTTTTACCGCTCAAGGTCGATTGAGGTACCGACAAACGTGACGATGGAGCTGTATGACGTTTGTCTACGTCTATTTGCTGAGCATTACGAAGGGAAAACGGTAAGAAAAATTTCTATTGCCCTCAGTAATATTAGTGACGATACAGACTATCAGTTGAATATTTTTGAACCCAATGCCTGGAAGGAAAGAGAGCTTGGCTATGTCGTGGACCGTATCCGCAATCGGTATGGACACGGAGCTCTTTTACGTGCGGTATCGTATACAGCAGCGGGAACAGCCAAGCATCGTGCCAAGCTAGTTGGCGGCCATAAGAGGTAAGGAGGAAGAAGAATGATTCGAGATAGAGGAAGAATCAAGTGGACATCCATGATGCTTCCTGAGCATGTTAAATTATTGCGCGATTGGGCGACGGAGGATTCTTACGAGAAAGAAAAGGAGATGGATGAACAAAAGCTTGAGGAAATGAACCACTTGTTATTAGCGGCGATGGAGGAGCATCAAGCGGTAATGGTTACGCATTATCGTTACAAGAAGCATGAATTGATTATCGGACAAATCCATTATTGGGATGAGCTTCAGCAAAGGCTTCATATCGTTGATCATTTTGGAGATGTTCACCGAATCCCCCTTACAAGCATTGTGGATGTTCAAATGAAAGAGTAGAGCGGTCTTCCAAAGGGAAAACCGCTGCTTTTAGTTACTCGGGAGTTCTTACTGCACGATCACGAGCCTGGAATTTTCCTTTATGCGCTCCATCGCAAAAGGGACGTTTGGACGATAAACCACAACGGCATAGAGAGAATGTTGGTTTTGTTTCAAATACATTGCCGTCCATATCAATCAATTCAACTTCACCAGTGACACGAAAAGAACCGTTGTCCATCACTTTAATCTGAACCTTTGACAAAAATGATCACTCCTACCAAAATGTAATAATATCAAAAAAAGCAAATTATGGGGCAATAAAAAAGGGCTATGATACAATGATTATATGAAGTGGCACAGGAAACATGATGAAAAGCTGGAGGAACAAACGATGAATATTACGATAACAGAAATAGCTGCACAAAAGATTCAGGAAAAGATAAATGGAAAGCCAGGCTTTTTGAAGCTGAAGTATGATATAGAAGGCTGTGGGTGTGTAGTAAGTGGGGTACCAACTCTTTGGTTAGTGAATGAGCTAGATGAGGATGATGATACAGCCATTGAAACGAATGAGCAGACGGTTTATATCGAAAAATCAAAAGCAGTATTTCTTGATGAAGAACTAAAAATTGATTTCTCTCAGGCTGCAAATACATTCCAATTAAAAAGCGTAGGACAATACTTAAACCCAAGAATGGCCTTTGTTGATAAAACAAAATAGAACTCATTCAACAGCAGATCTACATAAAAAAGTGGATCTGTTTTTCTTTTTATAGAAAATTAGCATTTTTTGGATACTTTTTACATTGACTGATAGTGGGGGGATAATATGCGAAGTTGGCGAGGACTATTGCTAATGGGCATTGCGATTCTACTCACATCATGTCGGGCAGCAACAATAGAAGTGGCAGTGCCTTTTGAAGTAAAAGAAACCATTGTAGAAGAAGAGCTTACGGATGGTGCAATCATCATGTATACAACCACACAAGAGCATGGGGGAGAAGAATTTGATGCGTTAAGCATTGCGTACTTGGAGGGAGATGACAGAAAAGGCTGGACGAATGAAGGAAGCAATCATTGGGAGTACAAGAAAGAAACACCACTACATCTCTATTACCGAGATATATATGATTATAGTAATCAGGGAAAAATATTAAGTAGGTTTCAGGTTACATACGGACAAGTAGAAAGTACGGATATCGTGTCTATTGAAGGATCAGAGAACGGCAATCAATACACGAACCTACCTATTATTGAAAAAGAAGGGGAAAGGTATTTTTTTGAGATGAAAAAATATCCTTATATCCGAGCGCTTGATAAAGAGAAGAACGTAATTATAGAAAAAAAGCCGAGACGATAGAAAGTGTCTCGGCTTGTTTCATTCTTTGTTTAGAAGGGGAGAGAACACAAAATCATGGAGAAATTCATCAATGACTTGTTCATAGTCCTCTTTGTTTTCGTTTAACGATTGGGCATGCACCCCTTTTTCCGCAAGAAATAATTTTTTAGGTCCTTGCTTTTTTTCAAACAGGGCTTGCGTCATGGTTGGAAGAATAAAATCATCCTTTTTACTGTGAACGAAAAGGATCGGTTTTTTAATCGCATCGATAACGGTAATAGGTGCAATGCTTTGCAAGGAGTAACGGTCCCGTACGCGGAGGAACAAATCAGCGACAGGAAGAAACATCTTTCCAGGTAATCTTAATTCACGCTTTAGGCGATACGCAAGCTGCTCCTTAAAGTCGGAAAAAGGACAATCAGCAATGTAAAAATCAGCACCATCCTCAAGCATTCCTGCATACAAAAGCATGGTTGCTGCCCCCATTGATTCCCCATGAATACCAAAAAGGAGATGTGGACCTTGGTCAGCTTTTAACCAGTCAACAACCGCTTTTAAATCAAATTTTTCATAATGACCATAACTAGTTGTTTTTCCTCCCGACTCCCCGTGGCGTCGATGATCATAAATGACGGCGTTAAACCCTCTTTCAATAAACAAGTTCATATATTTAATCGAATTAACTTTGTTTTCGGTTACTCCATGACAAATAATTACGTACTTCTTTGTATGATGGGGTTCTAACACGATTGCTTTTAAGTTGTAACCAAATGGAGAGGTGATAAGTACTTCTCGTTTTGGAATACGTTCAAAATCCTCTGGATTGTATCGACCTGCCGTCTGTTCACGGTCAACGACGAAGAGAGAATCCTTCGTTCTCATGTACATTAGTCGATTCGAAAAATAAAGGCCAAAGGTTATCAAAAATAGAAAGAATGCAAAAAGGAAACGGAGTGCTTTTCTCAGGCGAACATCCCTCCGGTAATCATGTTTTACTTAATTTTACCATTCTTGAGGAATTTAAAACAAAAAAAGCTTAGAAGAAATCTAAGCTTTTTGCAGAAGAGTATAATAGGAGCTTGTAATTGGTTTTGGGAGATGAGGAACGATTCCCTCAATGGCCTGAAAAAGAAGAGGCAATTGTATTCCCGTTTGAATGCCCATTCTCTCAAGCATGTAAACAACATCCTCAGTTGCTACATTACCAGATGCACCGGGAGCAAATGGACAACCACCAATCCCTCCTGCAGATGTATCAAATCGTGAAACTCCAGCTTGAAGAGCAGCAAAAATATTGGCCAGAGCCATTCCTCGGGTGTCATGAAAATGGGCTGTAATGAGTGTTTCTGAAAAGAGGCTAGTGAGTTTTGAAAACAATGAGTACGATTCATGTGGAGCAGCCATACCAATCGTATCGGCAACGCTTAGTTCATCAGCACCAGCTTGAACAAATTGTTGGCAAAGTTGTATGGTATCTTCTTCATTAATATGTCCTTCAAAGGGACAATAAAAAGCAGTAGATATACAGGTTCGAACGAAACACCCTAGCTCTTTAAGCTCTTTTACAATCGGAAGAAGCTCTTCTCTCGCCTGAGTAGTTGTTCGGTTTATATTCTTTTGATTAAAGCTATTACTCACTCCAATGAATATAGCAATATCTTTACAATTTGATCCTAGAGCACGCTCTATACCTGCACGGTTTGGGGCCAGGACAATGGTCCGAACTTGATTATCAAGGGAGTGTAAGGCAACCTCCTCTGCATCCCGCATTTGAGGAATCCATTTTGGTGAAACGAAAGAAGACACCTCCATTTCTTTCACCCCAGCTATCTTTAAATCAGTAATAAATTGATTTTTCGCATCAGTCGGAATAAAAACGCTTACATTTTGAAGGCCGTCACGAGGACCTACTTCAATGATTGTCACTGTCTTAGGTAAATCAATCGTCATGTTTTTTTCACCCCTTCATACGTTAATTGTAGAGTGGTTGATTTTAAATATGCAAGAATAATAGAAATTTTCATAAAATAAAAGGGGTTTTTCTTTTTACAGTAGAAATATAAAAGTGTCACTAATTTGGTAGCGCTTACACAAAAGAAGGGGTGAATGATGTGAAACCAATATATACGTCTTATTTAGAGGCGGTAAAGGACATTCATGATGGTGCAACACTTATGGTGGGAGGGTTCGGACTTTGCGGCATTCCGGAAAATTTGATTTTAGCTCTCGTTGAAAAGCAGGTCACAAACCTGACTGTCATTTCTAATAACTGTGGAGTAGATGAATGGGGGCTAGGGCTCCTACTAAAGAATAAGCAGATTAAAAAGATGATTGGATCATACGTGGGAGAAAATAAAGAGTTTGAAAGGCAAGTGTTGTCAGGAGAGCTCGAGGTAGAGTTGACACCCCAAGGGACACTAGCCGAAAAAATTCGAGCAGGTGGAGCAGGTATTCCGGCATTTTACACCCCTGCTGGAGTAGGCACTCCTATTGCTGATGGGAAAGAGACAAGAGAGTTTAATGGAAAAGAATATTTGCTAGAAGAGGCCCTGCAAGCCGACTTTAGTTTAGTTCGAGCTTGGAAGGGAGATAAAATGGGGAATCTCATTTATCATAAAACGGCTCGAAACTTTAACCCAATGATTGCTGCTGCAGGGAAAGTAACCATTGCAGAGGTAGAGCATTTATACGAAACAGGCGAGTTGAATCCGAATGAAATCCATACGCCAAGCATTTATGTGCAGGGACTAATTGTAGGGAAACAAGAAAAAAGGATTGAAAGACTAACCGTTCAAGGCTAGAAAGGGAGTGTGGACATGACAAATATTCGTGAGAGAATTGCAAAGAGAGCAGAAAAGGAAATTGAAAGTGGGTATTATGTTAATTTGGGGATAGGAATGCCAACCCTTGTGGCGAATTTTATAACAAAGGATAAAGAGGTGGTTCTACAATCTGAAAATGGCTTGCTCGGAATCGGACCTTTTCCAAAAGAAGAGCAAGTAGATGCGGATTTAATTAATGCGGGTAAAGAAACCGTTACCGCTATACCAGGAGCAGCTTATTTTGATAGTGCGGAGTCATTTGCGATGATTCGAGGCGGGCATGTCGATATTGCCATTTTAGGAGGAATGGAAGTATCTGAAAATGGCGATTTAGCTAACTGGATGATTCCAGGGAAAATGATTAAAGGTATGGGTGGAGCAATGGACCTTGTTCATGGGGCGAGAAAAATCATCGTCATCATGGAGCATACAAATAAAAAAGGGGATGCAAAAATCTTAAAAAAGTGCAGCTTACCTTTAACCGGTCAGGGAGTAGTCGATCGAATTATTACAGATAGAGCGGTGATTGATGTGACATCTGATGGGTTAAAGCTAGTGGAAGTCGCAAAGGGGTACACAGTTGAGGATATCATTGCGTCTACTGAGCCTGAATTACACATTGATGAATCAGTCAAATTAGAAGCATTTGATTGATAGATAGTACGATGAACGAACATTTGGTATAATATTCGTCATCAACATGTTGTGAGGGATTTTGTATGAAAAAGAAAAAGCAAGCTCGACCGTCTCCAAAGCGAGTCGAAGAAAAACCAGTCACTCTCGGTGACCTATTGAATGTAGACCTGGTCAAGCAATTAAAGAATACGAAAAATGTGCTAGAGGAAGAAGCTCAAGCGAAAAAGGAAGCGGAAGAAGAAAGAAAAAGAGAAGAACGTCGCCTAAAGGAAAAAAACAAGACGTTTGAAGAGCTTCTAAATGAAAGCGAGTTTGATTGGAAGAAGTTTAAGTAATTGCATGAGTAGGTCCTTCATCATGAATGAAGGACCTTATTCATTAGTGTGAAAAAAGGTCTATGAAAATCAAAAGCGGTTGAAGTGAGAGAAGAAATGAAGTTCATCAGGCTTATGAAGATCAAAAGCAGTTAAAGGAAGAAAGGAAATGAAGTTCATCGGGCTTATGAAGATCAAAACCTGTTGAAATAAGAAGAGAATGAAGTTCATTGGAACTAAGAAGATCAAAAGTGCTTAAAATGAGAAGAGAAATGACCTTCATCAGGTCTATGAAGGTCAAAACAGGTAGGAAATATAGGAGAAACGGTCTTCATCAGCCCATAACCACCACACACTGGGGATGCTCCTCTTCTAATTTATTAAATCTTACCGATGCTGCCCATACACATTCGCTTTTGATACTTCTTTAATAAAAGAAACCTCCATTTCCGTCAATGGACGAGAGCGAACGGCTTTTGCGTTGTTTTTCACTTGTTCCACCGAGCTTGCACCAGCAACGACACTCGCAACGGTAGGGTGATGAAGGACATAGCGTAAGGCAACCTCGGTTAAAGATCGATCTCCAAAATGGTTTCGCAGCTCTGATAAGAGCAATCGTAGCTCTTCCTCCGAATAATCCATATATCCCTTTTCAGTAATCTTCTGAACACCCACATCACTTAATAAACCCTTTGCGACAGGACCTCTTGCGACTACTGAAATGCCATTTTCACGAAGAACGCTAAGAGCTTCCTCTTCCGGACGGCGATCTAGAGCGCTGTATTGCATCATTACGGATGAGATATTCGACTTATTAGCGTATTCACGAATCACATTTGGCCTAATCGAGGATATACCATAGTATTTAATAAACCCCTCGCTGACAAGTTCTTCAAATGCCTCAATTGTTTCATCAATTGGATCATCCAATGTTCCACCATGTAACTGGTACAGATCAATATAATCTGTTCCAAGCCTTGCTATGCTTTGTTTTACCGCTTCTTTAATATAATTTTTGCTCGGGTCCCAGCTCCAACCGTCTTTCGTATCGCTCCAACGGTTTCCTACCTTTGTTGCAATAACAACCTGCTCTCGAACAGGCTTCAAGGCTTGTCCGACAATCGTTTCGTTTTCTCCGAAATCATATAAATCAGCCGTATCAAAATAATTGACTCCTTCTTCAAGAGCTGCATTAATGATTCGTTCTGCTGTAAGTGCATCTGTGCCCAGCGTCATACATCCAAGTCCTAGCTCTGTGACAAACAAATCCGACTTACCGAGACGTCTCTTTTCCATGGAATTAAGCACCTTCTTCTTTAAATTTGACTACTTACTCAAGCCTTTACATTTATTTTACAGAATTTTTCCCCTTGACGCGAAGAACAAGCATTACTTTTTCTTCCTTTCGTTTTCCACCCAGTCCTTTACGAGAGTGTAGTCTTTAGAATACTGAAGAAGTTTATGCCGAATCTCCCAGGCTTTCCCGACAAGAACGATTCCTTTTCCATGTAAGTATATTTTCATTACTTTCCTCCAAATTAAGGTATGATAAAATGTATGAAGAAACTAACTGAATATAGAACAGGAGTGGAGACAATTGAGTTCATCCTTTGAAGAAAAAACAATAAAGTCAGAAAAGATTTTCTCAGGGAAAATCATCTCATTACAGGTAGACGATGTGGAGCTTCCAAATGGGAAGCACTCAAAGCGCGAACTTATTAAACATCCAGGTGCAGTGGCTGTTATTGCCATTACAAATGAAGGAAAAATTGTCATGGTAGAGCAATACAGAAAGGCCTTAGAAAGGGATATTGTGGAAATCCCTGCAGGAAAACTTGAAAAGGGAGAAGAACCAGCCCTTTGTGCTAAGCGTGAGCTTGAAGAAGAAACCGGTTATGTGTGCCAAAGCCTAGATTTGCTGATTTCCTTTTACACATCACCAGGCTTCGCAGATGAAATTGTTCATTTATATGTGGCACGTGGATTAGAGAAAAAAGAAGATGCGGCACCGCCAGACGAGGATGAATTTGTTACATTAGTAGAGCTAACGCTCGAAGAAGCACTTCAGTACATAGAAGAGAGAAAAATATATGATGCAAAAACAGCCTATGCCGTTCAATACTTACAACTTCAAGAGGCACTAACGAAATGAACTCGTACTTCGCCGACCTTCACATCCATATTGGGAGAACATGGAATGGGAAGGCAGTGAAAATAACGGGGGCCAAATCATTAACGTTTACAAATATTATTCAACATGCGAGAACGATAAAAGGGCTGGATATTATAGGAATCATTGATTGCCATTCACCTGAGGTGATTCAAGAGATGGAATCATTGATCCGTGAAGGGGAATTAATAGAGGCCCCAAGAGGCGGGTTGTTATACGGGGACATGCTTATTCTGATGGGTTCTGAACTTGAAATCTATGACGATAACTGCAAGGGCCCCATTCATATACTAGCCTTTTTGCCTGATATGACTCGGTTAAAGGAATTTTCCCAGTGGCTTTCTAATCATTTGAAAAATATCAACCTCAGCTCACAGCGAGTGTATGTAACGGGCCTGGAGTTGCAGAAAAAGGTGAAGGAGCTAGGGGGATTATTTATTCCAGCTCATGTATTTACACCTTTTAAAAGCTTGTTTGGAAAGGGAGTAGAACAGTCACTCACCGAAGTATTTGACCCAGATTTAATAGACGGAATTGAGCTTGGATTAAGCGCGAATACGCAAATGGCAGACCAAATAAGTGAGCTTCATCGGTATTCGTATGTTACGAATTCGGATGCCCACTCATTAGGGAAAATTGCGAGAGAATATCAGCAGATAAAAATGAAGGAATTGTCTTTTACTAGCTTTCAGGAGGCTTTATACAACCAAGAGGGTCAGTATGTAGAGGCCAATTATGGGCTTGATCCCTTGCTTGGAAAGTATCACGAAACCGTATGCGCGAACTGCAATGAAAAAGTGCTTGTATCCAATCATTCATGTGAAGCTTGCGGACATACAAAATTCATTAAAGGCGTCGCAACAAGAATACGTGAACTTCAGACTGCTAAAGAGGGAAAAAGGGGGCGTCCTCCTTATATTCATCAAGTTCCGTTAGATTTTATTCCAGGACTTGGACCAAAGCTTTTTCAAAAATTGCTTGATCATTTTGGAACGGAAATGGCTATTCTCCACCATGTGCCGGAAGAGGCTATACAAGAGGTTGTACCAAAACGTGTGGCAGATTTAATTATTTCAGCTAGAAAAGGAGAACTTCACTTTCATGCTGGCGGTGGAGGAAAATATGGGAAAATTATTGAATAGAAGAGACAGGAGCTACTGTCTCTTCTTTTTATTTGAGCTTTGAAAAAATACATGTATCCCTGAGCGTTTTTCCATCAGCACTTTGACTATTTTTTTTCAAGGTGGCTTCTAGAGTGAATCCGAGTTTTTCAGGAATAGACCGGCTAGCGGTGTTATCGGGGTCACAGCGAATTTCCACACGAGTTGCTTTCAAATCTTGAAAGACAAAATCCATTAAAGCAGTGGTTGCTTCCGTGATATAACCGTTTCTGGTAAAGCGGGTATCACACCAATATCCAATCTCAAAGCAGCCTGCATTCCAGTTCATTCGATGTAGACCTGTTGATCCGATAAACTGATGATCCTCTTTTCTAAAAATATGAAGACGAATATCCTCTTTTAATATAAATTGTGCATAGGATTTTCTAACCCCTTCTTCAACTTCCTCGAGCGTTTGATTACTGTGAGCGAATGGGAGCCATTGCTGTAATTCTTCTAAGGATGCTTGAATGGCTTCATAAACAAGGTGACCGTCTCCAGGCATGCAAGGTCGGATATAAAGACGCTCTGATTCTATTTTTTCAGGAAAATCTATTAAGATAGGTTTCATTATCTTTCCCTCCAAAAAATGAGATTTCGAGTATTATAACTGGAAAGTAATGGTTAAGACAAGAGATTTTTAGAATCTATCTAGTCATACCTTTACTAGAGTTGGCATACATTTTATTAACTGAGTTGTAAGGGGAGGAAAAGCAATTGAAGAATAGAAAATACCAGAACGTCGTAGCAATGCATTTCCGCGAGCACTCCTCGATTTATTTATTTGTCGTGGTGTTATTTCTAATGGGAGTCATCTTTGGAGCGATAATCGTCAATAGTTTAAGCTTTACCCAGAAGGAAGACCTATTTTATTATTTAACACAATTTTTCGGACAAGTATCAGACGGAAAAGTAGCGGCATCAAAAGATTTGTTTTACCAAAGCTTCTTTCATAATAGTAAGTTTGTGGGCCTCATGTGGGTACTGGGTGTGTCAATCATCGGCTTGCCAATCACACTCATACTTTTGTTTATGAAAGGAATGGTTGTGGGATTTACGGTCGGGTTTTTAGTAAATCAAATGGGATGGGAAGGGTTTGTTCTATCATTTGTGTCCGTACTTCCTCAAAATCTATTAATTATCCCAGTTTTTATTATAGGTGCGACGCTGTCAGTAGCATTCTCACTAAAGATGATTCGAAGACAGTTTATGAAAAAACAAGGTCAACCAATCATGCCACTACTAGGTGGATACGTTGCAGCCTTTTTAGTAGCTCTTGTATTTATTGCCATTGCTGCTGCAATTGAAGCGTATATTTCACCATTATTAATGGAATCAATTGTTGAGTCAATCCACTCTTAATTATAATTATTTTTATATAGTAATAGTTATTTTGCCTTATTTGTAATTATTTTATTTTGAAAGTCTATTCCCATCTGTTATAATGGGTATTGACAGTGGCGAGGGAGGACTTTCGTGATGGAAAATCGAATTGATAGAATAAAAAAACAGTTACATTCGTCCAGTTACAAGTTAACACCTCAGCGCGAAGCAACCGTTCGAGTGTTATTAGAGCATGAAGAGGATCATTTAAGTGCGGAAGATGTATACCTCCTTGTAAAAGAAAAATCGCCTGAGATTGGATTGGCAACTGTTTATCGAACATTGGAATTACTAACTGAATTAAAAATTGTTGATAAAATAAACTTTGGAGATGGAGTCTCAAGATACGACTTAAGACAAGAAGGTGCTGCACACTTCCATCATCATTTGGTATGTATTGAATGTGGCGCGGTTGATGAAATACAAGAAGATCTACTTGAAGAAGTCGAAGAGCAGGTCGAGCGTCGTTGGAACTTTAAAATCAAAGACCATCGCTTAACCTTTCATGGAATTTGTCATCGCTGCCATGACAAAGTAGAGGAAGAATAACAAAACCAGCAAAACCTTTTCAAATAGGAAAGGTTTTTTATTTTTGCTTTTTTTGATGATATGATCTCAATTCAGTCCGAATGGAAGTCTGATTTGGACAGGAGCAGCCTTCTCTACAAAAACCGCCTGTATTTTAAGAAGAAACACGGAACCAAGGTATAATTCTTGTCCAAACTGGCATACCCTTTATTAGTGGGCTCTTTAAGAATAAGAGCCAAAACTTTATTATTGGACTTGGGGGACATCAAAAATGAAAACGTGGTTCCAGCTCGTTTTTCAAACCTTAAAGGTATTTATCCTTTTTACCGGATGCACAATCCTCTTTTATTATGGTATTATGTGGGTAAATGAAGAGTATCAAGATTATCATCGATATGATGAACCAAACGGGACAGCGGTAAAAGTATCTGCGAGTGTAGGTGACCAAAAGTCTACATGGTTTGATCGCATCGTTCTTTTTTACTTAAATGGGGAGTAATGTTGGATGGAAGATGAGTTAAAGGATTTTATGCATTTTCTAATCGTCGAAAAGGCATTAGCTAAAAATACGATTGTTTCATACGAAAGAGATTTAAAATCATATCTAAAATTTTTAAAGACAGTAGAAAATATTCAGTCGATTAATGATATTGCGCGAATCCAAATAGTACACTTTTTAGGTCATTTAAAAGAACATGGAAAATCGTCAAGAACGATTGCTAGAAATATAGCCTCGATTCGAGCTTTTCATCAGTTCTTATTACGTGAAAAAGTAGCAGAGCAAGATCCTTCTGTACATATTGAGACACCTCAGCTTGAACGAACGCTTCCAAAGGTGTTGAATCTACAAGAGGTGGAAAGGCTATTAGAGGCACCAAAATTAACAAACCACTACGGATTACGCGACAAAGCGATGCTTGAACTTTTATATGCTACGGGAATACGTGTGAGTGAATTAATAGGATTAAATCTTGATGATGCCCATTTAACGATGGGATTTGTTCGTTGTATCGGAAAGGGAAATAAGGAGCGAATTATTCCGTTAGGACGAGCAGCAGCAACAGCCATCCAAGAGTATTTAGACAAGGGGCGCCCGCAATTCATGAAAAATCAACGGGAAGAATCTTTGTTTGTTAACCATCACGGTAGAAGATTAACTAGACAGGGGTTCTGGAAAATCTTAAAGGGATTAACTAATACAGCTCGTATTGAAAAGGAACTAACTCCTCATACACTTAGACATTCCTTTGCCACACATCTTCTTGAAAACGGAGCAGATTTAAGGGCCGTTCAAGAAATGCTTGGACATTCGGATATATCTACTACGCAAATATACACCCATGTTACGAAAACGCGTTTAAAGGACGTGTATAGTCAATTCCACCCAAGAGCCTAATAGATTCAGAGAGAGAAAAAATGTTCAAAAAGCTGCCATGGAAGAGAGCAGCTTTTCGTTGTGTTTTATATGAAACTTCTTGTACAATAGAGATGTCAGACTTCTGACGTTTTAGTTATTGAAGTGACAGATTAATATTTGGGAAAAGCTATTGATGAAGTTGTAAACGGTTAATTTTAAGGAGGAGAATAAATGCCTTATCAATATAAACGGATTTTTTTAGTTGTGATGGATTCTGTAGGGATCGGTGAAGCGAAGGATGCTGAAATGTTCGGAGATAAAGGTTCGAATACATTAGGTCATATTGCAGAAAAAATGAATGGGTTACATATGCCGAATATGGCAAAGCTTGGCCTTAGTAATATTGAGCCAGTAGGAGGAGTTGAAAAAGCAGATTCCCCTCTTGCTTTTTATACAAAGATGCAGGAAGCGTCAAATGGTAAAGATACAATGACAGGTCATTGGGAGATCATGGGGCTTCATATAAAGACTCCATTTAAAGTATTTCCGGATGGGTTCCCAGATGAGCTGTTAGCTGAACTAGAAGAAAAGACAGGAAGAAAAATTATCGGAAATAAGCCTGCAAGTGGAACGGAAATTCTCGATGAATTGGGCGAAGAACATATGAAGACGGGGGCATTAATCGTCTATACGTCAGCTGATTCCGTTTTGCAAATTGCCGCACATGAAGACATTGTTCCGATTGAAGAGCAATATAAAATTTGTAAAATAGCTAGAGAGCTTACCCTAGATGAAAAATACATGGTCGGTCGAATTATTGCCAGACCATTTGTAGGAGAACCAGGGAATTTTAAGAGAACAGCGAACCGTCATGATTATGCACTAAAACCATTTGATAGAACCGTGATGAATGAATTAAAGGATAGCAAGTATGATGTAATTGCCATTGGGAAAATATCAGATATTTACGATGGCGAAGGGGTAACAGAATCATTACGAACGGTGTCTAATATGGATGGAATGGATAAGCTTGTACAAACGCTTGATATGGATTTTACAGGCTTAAGCTTTTTAAATCTAGTTGATTTTGATGCGTTATTTGGACATCGAAGAGATCCAATTGGCTATGGAAAAGCACTAGAAGAGTTCGATGCACGCTTACCAGAAGTATTTGAAAAATTAAAAGATGACGATTTGTTAATTATTACGGCTGATCATGGAAACGACCCGGTTCACCCTGGAACCGACCATACACGTGAATACGTTCCTTTATTAGTGTATTCACCTGTCATGAAAGGCGGAAAAGAACTGCCTATTCGTGAGACATTTGCGGATATTGGTGCTACGGTGGCTGATAACTTCGAAGTGAATCTACCAAAGTACGGAAAAAGCTTTTTAAACGAATTAAATTAAAAGGAGTTTTGTAAGATGGACATATTAAACATAAATAATTCAGCATCTTTTTTAAAGGGGAAATATGAAAAAACGCCAAAAATTGGTCTTATCCTTGGTTCAGGGTTAGGTGTACTTGCTGATGAAATCATGGAACCTACAAAAATTCCATATGATGAGATTCCAGATTTCCCTGTTTCAACGGTAGAAGGACATGCGGGACAGCTTGTATTCGGGAAACTAGAGGGAGTCGAAGTTGTTGCAATGCAAGGAAGATTCCATTATTACGAAGGCTATAGCTTTGATAAAGTAACATTTCCTATTCGTGTAATGAAAGAACTAGGGGTAGAAATGCTAATTGTTACGAATGCTGCCGGCGGTGTTAATGAATCGTTTAAGCCGGGCGACTTAATGTTAATCACCGATCATATTAATAATATGGGTTCGAATCCGTTAATTGGACCAAATGATTCAAGATTAGGTGTACGCTTTCCTGATATGTCTGAGGCCTATGCAAAGGATTTACGTGGAAAAGCTAAACAGGTGGCAAATGGATTAGGTCTTACTCTTCAAGAGGGGGTTTACGTTGGAAACACTGGACCTACTTATGAGACACCAGCAGAAGTTCGTATGTTACGTGTGATGGGTGGGGACGCTGTTGGAATGTCTACTGTTCCAGAAGTTATCGTAGCAAGACATGCGAATCTTAAAGTACTAGGCATCTCATGTATTTCAAATATGGCAGCAGGAATTTTAGACCAACCGTTAAATCATGAGGAAGTAATCGAAACAACAGAAAAAGTAAAACATGACTTTTTAAGATTAGTTAAAGCAGTGGTTAAGGAAATCGGAGCATAAAAAAATATTCCTTATAAAGCGGTGAGATAAATGAGAATGGTAGATATTATTGAGAAAAAACGTGATGGCAAGGAACTAACAACGGAAGAAATTCAATTTTGTATAAAAGGGTACACAGATGGAAGCATTCCAGATTATCAAATGAGTGCCCTTACGATGGCAATTGTGTTTCAAGGGATGTCTGAGGCTGAAAGAGCTACTTTGACAATGTCTATGGTTGAGTCAGGTGACCAAATTGATCTATCTGATATCCATGGAATCAAGGTGGATAAACACTCGACAGGAGGAGTGGGAGATACAACCACTCTTGTTTTAGGGCCATTGGTAGCATCTGTAGGTGTACCAGTTGCCAAAATGTCCGGTCGAGGTCTTGGGCATACGGGTGGTACCATTGATAAGCTTGAATCAGTGGAAGGTTTTCATGTTGAATTAGAAAATGAAGAGTTTGTCCGATTAGTGAACCAAAATAAACTAGCTGTAATTGGTCAAAGCGGAAACTTAACACCAGCTGATAAAAAGCTTTACGCATTAAGAGACGTGACAGGTACAGTAGAGAGCATTCCATTAATCGCTAGCTCCATCATGAGTAAGAAAATTGCAGCTGGTGCAGATGCTATTGTGCTAGATGTGAAAACAGGCGCTGGGGCTTTCATGAAAACCCTTGACGATTCGCGTGAACTAGCAAAAGCTATGGTGCGTATTGGAAACAATGTTGGACGGAGAACAATGGCTGTTATCTCTGATATGAGCCAGCCCCTTGGATTTGCCATTGGAAATGCATTAGAGGTCAAAGAAGCCATTGACACGTTAAAAGGGGAAGGCCCAGAGGATTTAACAGAACTTTGTTTAACCCTTGGTAGTTATATGGTACTTTTAGCTGAAAAGGCTACTAGTGTTGAAGAAGCCCGCGAGATGCTTGCGAAAGCAATAAAGGATGGCTCAGCACTTGAAACACTGAAAGTATTTCTTCGTTCCCAAGGAGGAGATGAATCTGTTGTTGACGATCCATCAAGACTCCCTCAAGCTAGCTTTAAGATTGAAGTAGAAGCGAAGGAAGAAGGATATATCGCGGAAATTATTGCGGATGAAATTGGAACAGCTGCCATGCATTTAGGAGCTGGTAGAGCAACGAAGGAATCAGAAATCGATTTAGCTGTTGGACTTGTATTAAAAAAGAAAATTGGAGATCAAGTTCAAGTAGGAGATTCAATCGTTACGATTTATAGTAATTATGAGAATGTAGATGAGGTAAAAGAAAAGATTTATAGCAGTATCACCATAACGAAAGAAAAAGTTTCTGCGCCAATACTAATCCATGAAGTAATAACTGAATAGATCATTAAAACCTTCCTAAAATTAGGAAGGTTTTTTATTTTTTCCTTTGATTGGTTCTTTTTGTATATTTTCGCTTTTCTTGGTGAAAAATGGATGTATAAAGAATGGAGGGCTATGTGCTATGAGGAAGATTCTATCATTATTAATCGTTTTTACTTTTTTAACATCTATTGCAACCCCAACTTTCGCTGAAGAGAAAACAACGGGTGTTGAGCTTGTTGATAATGCAAAGTCAGCCGTATTAACTGAAAGAGATACAGGAACAGTTCTTTATAACAAAAACAGTGATGAAATGCTTCCGCCTGCAAGTATGACAAAAATCATGACGATGCTATTAATTATGGAGGCTATTGACTTAGGGAAGATAAAGTGGGATGAAAAAATCCGAACAAGTGAATATGCTGCTTCTATGGGAGGTTCACAAATCTTCCTAGAGCCTGGGGAAGAAATGACAACAGAAGAGATGCTTAAAGGAATTGCAATCGGATCTGCAAATGATGCTTCCGTTGCTATGGCGGAAAGGATCGCAGGTTCCGAAGAAGCTTTTGTCGAGATGATGAATACAAAGGTTAATGACCTAGGCTTAAAAAATACTGTATTTAAAAATGTTACCGGTTTACCGGAGGACGGACATTTTAGTACAGCTCATGACATGGCTGTCATGGCAAAAGAGCTATTAAAATATGAAGGAATAACAAAATTCACGGGTACATACGAAGCGTACTTACGAGAACAAAGTGATAAGAAGTTTTGGCTTGTTAATACCAATCGTCTCGTTCGTTTTTACCCTGGAGTCGATGGATTGAAGACTGGTTTTACAAATGAGGCCAAATACTGCCTAACAGCAACTGCAGAGAAAAATGGAATGCGTGTAATTGCCGTCGTCTTTGGTGCTCCAACCTCAAAAGATCGAAATGCTCAAGTGTCAAAAATGCTTGACTACGCATTTGCACAATATGAAACACATCCAATGTACGAGAGAAGCTTTTCTGTTGGTGAAGTAAAGGTTAGCAAAGGAAGTGAGAATAAGGTTGAAGCACTTACGAGCGAACCGATTTCCTTGTTAACAAAAAAAGGTGAAAAGGTCGATGATGTAAAGAAGGAAATCACATATAAAAAAGATTTGAAAGCTCCAATAGAAAAAGGGCAGACCATTGGAACATTAAAGCTTGTGAAAAATGGGAAGACATTGGTTTCTAGTCCGCTTGTAGCAAAAACATCTGTAAAGGAAGCAAATTGGTGGACGCTTTATAAAAAAACGTTTGGTATGTTTACTAAAACTAGTAAATAATTCTGTCGAATGTTTCTGTATTCATACTTTTTTTAGCGAATGAACACTAGTTTTGTCTATAAGAAGGAAATCCTCATGTAAATATCGAAAAAGACTCTCTATACCACATAAGGAGGCTATGGATAGTGAGTCTACACATTGATATGGAAACAAAGAACGATGTCTTATTGTTACGACTTAGCGGCGAATTGGACCACCATTCTGCAGATGTACTTCGTGCAGAAGCAACCAAAGCCATTGAAACACATGATATACGTCATATTATTCTTAACCTAGAGCAGTTGGAATTTATGGATAGTTCGGGTTTAGGTGTGATTCTTGGTAGATATAAGCAAATTAAACAGCATCATGGTGAAATGGTTGTTTGTGCAATTTCACCTCCTATTCAAAGACTTTTTGATATGTCAGGCTTATTTAAAATTATCCGTTTGGAGCCGACAGAAGAATTTGCTCTTCGAGTATTGGGGGTAGCGTAAACAATGAAAAATGAAATGCAGCTTCAATTTACAGCTTTAAGTCAAAATGAATCTTTTGCACGTGTCACGGTAGCGGCCTTTGTGGCGCAGCTAGATCCTACTATGGATGAATTAACAGAAATTAAAACCGTTGTTTCGGAGGCAGTGACAAATGCCATTATTCACGGATACAACAATGATCCTTCAGGTATAGTTTTTATCTCAGTAAAGATTGAAGAAAGTTTTATTGAGTTGGAGATTAAAGATGAGGGCTCTGGAATTCTTGACATAGAAGAAGCAAGACAACCATTGTATACAACGAAACCAGAGTTAGAGAGATCAGGAATGGGCTTTACGATAATGGAGAATTTCATGGATGAAATCGATGTCCATTCAGAGCTAGGAATAGGTACCACAATTCGATTAAGAAAGCATTTAGCAAAGAGCCAAATGCTATGCAATTAAGGGAGTATTGCTTATGGATGTGGAGGTAAAGACTGATAGCAAACAAACGTATTTAAAGGATCATGAAGTGAAGGATCTAATCAAGAGAAGTCAAGATGGAGATCAAGAAGCTCGGGATACAATTGTTCAAAAAAATATGCGTCTTGTTTGGTCAGTTGTTCAACGCTTTCTCAATCGGGGCTATGAACCAGATGATTTATTCCAGATTGGATGCATAGGGCTACTGAAATCCGTCGACAAATTTGACTTGTCTTACGATGTGAAATTTTCAACCTACGCAGTACCGATGATCATTGGAGAAATCCAACGTTTCATACGTGATGATGGATCTGTCAAAGTAAGTCGTTCCTTAAAAGAAATGGGCAATAAAATAAGAAGAGCTAAGGATGAATTATCCAAAACCTTAGGCAGAATACCGACTGTAAATGAAATAGCTGAACATTTAGAGCTATCTCCAGAGGATATCATTCTAGCTCAGGAGGCAAGTCGTCAACCTTCATCTATCCACGAAACCGTTTATGAAAATGATGGAGATCCCATTACTCTCCTCGATCAAATCGATGATGGAAACGAAGGGAAATGGTTTGATAAAATTGCGCTAAAGGAAGCCATTCGTGAATTAGATGAACGAGAAAGATTGATCGTTTATTTGCGGTACTATAAGGACCAAACACAGTCAGAGGTGGCAGAACGACTGGGAATATCGCAGGTCCAAGTATCAAGATTAGAAAAGAAAATATTGCAGCAGATGAAAGATCGAATGGATTTATAATCCTTCGATCTTTTTTTGTATTTATTTCCTTTACCTCCACTTATTGGTGAACATGAACCGAGGTGGTCCAAAGCATACTATTTATACGAGGAAATCACTGTGTGGGAGTGAACGAAGTGGAAAATACGATTTACATTCGAATGCGACATCGTCTCCAAGTTCGACCTCACGATTCCATAAAGCTTCAGGATGTTGCACAACTTATCGCTGAAGATTCACTGTTAGAAAAGGTGAAAAATTCTATTGTTTATAAGGTGTCAGAGAAAGATCAAAATATTATCATCTTGGATGTTATGAAGGTAATCCCTATCTTAACAAATGGTGTTGGTCAAATAAATATTGAAATTATAGGTCCAACACAAACGATTATTGAGGTAGTGTATAAAAAAATAGGGGTATCTATCCCACTTTTTATACTCATTTGGCTTCTATTGTTTTTCGGTGCGGCACTTGCCATCATGAACTTCCATGAGGATGTTAGTATGCAAGCTGTTCATCAACGGATATTTAAAATTATTACAGGCAAACAAAGTGTAAAACCACTCATTCTGCAAATCCCTTACTCATTAGGCTTAGGATTAGGTATGATCTTGTTTTTTAACCATGTGTTTAAAAAACGCTTAAATGAAGAACCTAGTCCGTTAGAGGTAGAGATGTTCAATTATCAGCAAGACCTAGATCGCTATGTGATCATTAATGAAAACGAAGAAAGTATGAAGCGTCTTCATGATCATTAATATCGTTTTTACCATATTTATAGGGCTTGCAGGAGGGATTGCAGTTGGTTCAGGATTTGTCGCTTTTCTCACCGTTTTAGGAATTATCCCAAGACTTACTCAATTAACAAAAACAATGAAAATGATTCACTGGTACGAATGGTCAGTTGTTTTCGGTGCAGTTGCAGGAACAATTGCCTCCTTAAGAGACCCTATTCTTTATTTACCTTCCTTATTACTTATCCCGTTAGGTCTAGCGGCAGGAGTATTTGTAGGTTTACTTGCAGCTGCGTTAACAGAAGTATTAAACGTTTTTCCCATCCTGGCAAAAAGGGTGAGGATAGAGGACAAAATCATGATATTGATGATGGCCTTTGTATTTGGTAAAATTTTTGGTTCTTTGTTTCATTGGATGTACTTCGTAAATGAGTAAATAAGTTATGAAAGGAACTTTCCTATGGATAGACGGCGCCGCGTGATTCTTGTTACAGATGGAGATGAATACGCAAGAAAAGCAGTCGAGCATGTTGCAAAGGAAATTGGTGGAAGATGTATTTCGATGTCTTATGGAAACCCCACAACGATCACGGGGGAAGAAATGGTGAGGCTCATTAAAAAGACACCAAAGGATCCAGTTCTTGTTATGTTCGATGATAGCGGATACGTAGGAGAGGGAGCCGGAGAGCAAGCAATGAAGTACGTAGCAACACATGAGGATATTAAAGTTCTTGGTGTATTAGCAGTAGCATCAAAAACAAGAAAAGCGGAGTGGACAAAGATTGATGTCTGTGTGGATCGCTACGGAGAGTTAACCCCTTATGGAGTAGATAAATTTGGAGAAGCGGATTTAGAGCTAGGACGAATGAATGGAGACACCGTCTATTGTGTCGATGAACTTCACGCCCCTATTGTGGTTGGTATAGGCGATATTGGAAAAATGGCTAGAAAAGATGATGTTAAGATTGGATCTCCTATTACTCGTAAAGCAATTGAAATCATCCTAGAAAGGAGTGGATTTTATGACTAAGAAATCAGCTAATCCTGTTCCTATTCCTTCCTCCCTTGAAGAGCTAGAGAACTATATGAAAACACATGTTGGTTTAGAAGAGACCTTTGATTTAGGAGTAAGGAAGTTTAAAATCCTTAAAAAAGAAGTTCATGTTTACTATTTAAACGGGTTGGTAGATACAGGATTTCTAATGGAAAATACGGAACAGCTTATTCGAATGAATGACCAAGAAAAACCAAGCTCAAGTACCGATTATTTTTCATTAATAGAAAATCATCTAGTACATCAGTCTGTATCAAAGCTAACCATTCTCGGAGAACTAATTGATCGATTATTATCCGGTACGGTTATTATCGTTGTCGAAGGGTATGCCCAAGCTATCGCACTTGACGCACGAACCTATCCAGGTAGAACACCACAAGAACCGGATACCGAAAAAGTCATACGAGGTTCACGAGACGGGTTTGTTGAAAACTTTATCGTAAATACGGCCTTAACAAGAAGAAGAATAAGGGATGAGCGATTACGATTCGAAAAGTTAACCGTTGGTGAGCGATCCAAGACAGATGTTGCCATTGCTTACCTGAAAGATGTTGCCAATCCCGACCTTATTAATGTAATTAAAAAGGAAATTGAAGCAATTGAGATTGATGGACTAACCATGTCAGATAAAGCAATTGAAGAATTTCTTGTCAAACAAGGGTATAATCCATATCCATTAGTCCGATATACAGAGAGAGCAGATATTGCAGCTACGCATATACTAGAGGGACATGTATTAATTTATGTGGACACGTCACCAAGTGTCATTATTACCCCAACTACATATTTTCAACATTTACATCATGCAGAAGAATATCGAGAATCTCCGATGGTTGGGACATTTATTAGATGGGCACGTTTATTAGGTGTTTTGGCTTCCTTATTTCTGTTGCCATTATGGTTTTTATTTGTTTTAGATCCAGGTTTTCTTCCGGAAGCGATTGAATTTATCGGTCCAAATAAGAAGACGAATATTCCAACCGTAGTCCAAATATATCTAGCAGACCTTGGAATTCTGTTATTAAGATTGGCAGCTATTCATACACCAACACCACTAGCCACCTCGATGGGATTAATAGCCGCCGTATTAATTGGGCAAATTGCTATTGATGTTGGATTGTTCGTACCGGAAGTTATTTTATATGTAGCAGTTGCAGCGGTTGGAACATTTACGACCCCGAGTTATGAGCTTGGAATTGCTAACACAATTGCTAAACTCTTTCTATTGACTGCGGTTGCGATATTTAAACTGCCTGGTTTAGTTATAGGGATAACGGTTTATATTTTATTCTTGGCGAGTATTCGTTCATTAAATAGTCCATATTTATGGCCGTTCCTTCCGTTTCATCCAAAAGCATTTTTAGAGATACTATTCCGTCGAGCTGTTCCGGGTACGAAGTTAAGACCAAGCATTGTTCAGCCAAGAGACCGTTACAGACAAAGAACAAATTAAAGGTAAATGGTAGGGAATATTGCGAATTTAATGTATCTATGGTAAAGTAATGTTTAATTTAAAACTGGTTTAATTAACACATAGGCAGCCTAGCTGTCTATTTGTGTATCCATAGAAGTGAGGGGA
Source organism: Robertmurraya korlensis NBRC 107688 (assembly GCF_001591645.1). Taxonomy (GTDB): domain Bacteria; phylum Bacillota; class Bacilli; order Bacillales; family Cytobacillaceae; genus Robertmurraya_A. The sequence goes on from NZ_BCVH01000001.1 coordinate 159,189, forward strand.
AGAAATGTTTTTTCATGGTTCATCAAAAATAAATGAAAGAGGCCATTTAGAGATAGGCGGCGTCGATACGACAGACCTCGTAAAAGAGTTCGGAACACCTGTATATGTTTATGATGTGTCATTGATTCGCGAGCGAGCAAGAGGGTTCAAACAAACCTTCGATCAACTAGGTATAAAAGCTCAAGTTGCTTATGCGAGCAAAGCATTCTCCACGATTGCCATGATCCAACTAGCAGAAGAAGAAGGACTTTCGTTGGACGTTGTTTCTGGGGGAGAGCTTTATACGGCAATTGCGGCGGAATTCCCAGTAGATCGAATTCATTTCCATGGAAACAACAAGAGTCGTGAAGAACTTGAAATGGCATTAAACTATCAAATTGGGTGTATTGTTGTTGATAATTTTTACGAATTAGAGCTATTAGATACAATCTGTTCGGAGAGGAAGCAATCTGTTTCTATCTTACTTCGTGTGACACCAGGGATTGAAGCTCATACTCATGATTATATTCTAACTGGCCAGGAAGACTCGAAATTTGGCTTTGATTTACAAAATGGACAAGCGGCAGAGGCACTACAAAAGGCTATGAACTCAGAGTACTTAGACCTTCTTGGAGTACATTGTCACATCGGTTCACAAATATTCGAAACAACAGGATTTCTGTTAGCTGCGAGAAAAATATTTTCAAAGCTTCATGAGTGGAAAGAAGCGTATTCATTTGAATCTAAGGTATTAAATTTAGGTGGTGGCTTCGGAATTCGTTATACGAGTGAAGATGAGCCTATTCCTGCTTCACAATATGTAAAAGAAATCATAGAAGAAGTGAAGCAGCAGGCCAAAGAGTTCTCCATGTCTATGCCAGAAATATGGATTGAGCCAGGTCGTTCACTAGTGGGTGATGCTGGTACAACGCTTTATAAAGTTGGTTCAAAAAAGGATGTTCCCAATGTACGAAAATATTTAGCGGTAGATGGTGGGATGAGTGATAATATACGTCCTGCATTATATGAGGCTAAATATGAAGCAATCATAGCGAATAAACCTCTTCAGCCAGTTGAAGAAACGGTTTCTATCGCGGGAAAATGCTGTGAATCTGGAGATATGCTTATTTGGGATCTACCGTTACCAAAGACGGATAGTGACGATATCCTTGCTGTATTTTGCACGGGGGCCTATGGTTATTCTATGGCTAACAACTATAATCGTATCCCAAGACCACCAGTTGTCTTCGTTGAGAATGGGAAAGCGGTATTAGTTGTTCGTAGAGAGACGTTTGAAGATATTGTTAAGCAAGATTTACCATTTGTTCAGCGAGTTAAGAGCTAACATACAGAGCTGTCGCAGTTGTGACAGCTTTTTACATTCCTTAGATCTTTGGGAGGTAGTCGTGAAAAGAAATAATGCGCTTTTATTTATTTTTATTTTACTTATTTCGCTTATTTGGGGCGCGTACTATTGTTTTCTATCACCGGGCTTATAAAGAAAAAAGACTCATTTTATGAGACAAAAGTTGTTGAAATTGAAAATACATTGAAGAAATGTAGAGAATCTTGTATGATAATATCGTATTGAGGAATATACAGTGAAACAAATAGAAATAATTGACATATAATACAAACGTATTTAAAGGAAATTTATCTCCTTAAAAGCTCAGGATATGATGAGGGATCACTTATGTTAATTCGCTACAAAAAAGCTTTTGAAAAAATTGCGATGGGCTTACTGTCATTTATGCCTAATGAAAAAGACCTAAAAAAGCTACAACAAACCATGAAACAGTATGACCAATCTGATGAATGGCAATTGTTTCTTTGGAAAGAAGAAGATATTATCGGTTTAATTGGGGTAACGACAGTGTCAGAGGACCTGCTAGAAATTCAACATATTTCAGTGAATCCTTCGCATCGGCACCAAGGAATTGGAAAAACGATGATAAAGGCATTAAAAGAGTTTTTCCCTGGAAAAGAGATACGAGCCAATGAAGAAACATCAGCTTTCTTCGAAAAATGCGATTCTCTTTTATAATAGAAAAAGGAAACAGCGACATTAGTCACTGCTTCCTTTTTTTTGTTTTAATGACTGTAATCTACTCTCAATAACATCTGAACGATCTCGCATGGAATGTCGATGAACAATTTCCTTGTTCTTTAGATTGCTTTCCAATCCCCAAATAAGTCCAGCTTTTTCAGCTTGATGCTGGCACTTCCTTAATAAGGACTCATCAGTTATAGGAAGATTCATGCTTTTATAAGGAAGTTTCTGCTCGATTTCACCCTTCTTCATGGTAATGGCTTCTAGTAGCATATCCTCATCAACACCGTATTTTTTTATGGATTCTTTATGTTTTGATAAAATCGATAAAGCCTTTTGGATCGTACGCAAAGCTCCAACAAAATTTTCTCGACGGTGATGGTATTGGCTGACAGCAAGCTGAATCCACCCAACTAAAATAGATTCCTTATTCCGCGCATCTACATCCTTCCAGTGTTCTTCTAGAATCTCATGACACTCAAAATAATCTCTGTCACTATGAAAATGTACTAAATAATTGATGAATTCTGTTGTAAACATAGATACGCTCCTTTTCTTTTCTTAATTTTACCATCTTTTCTACATTTACGCTTTTTGCGTAACTAAAGTACATGAGAAAAGGACAAAGTTTAAGAAAGAATCTTGGATTAACACAATCTTTCCTCTATACTAGGTATAGTTATTTTAAGAAATTAGGAAAGAAGCTTTGGTGGGATTATGCACTATAATGTAAAGATCGATGCGTTTGAGGGACCGCTGGACTTATTATTACACCTCATTAATCGACTAGAAATTGATATTTATGATATTCCGGTATCGCAAATTACGGAACAGTATTTACTATATATACACACGATGAAGGAGCTACAGCTAGATGTAGCCAGTGAGTATTTGGTAATGGCAGCTACATTGCTAGCCATAAAAAGTAAGATGCTACTTCCAAAACATGAGGAAGAGCTTGAAGATGATATGGAATTTGGCTATGAGGAAGACCCGAGAGAAGAATTAATTGAAAAACTAATGGAATACAAGAAATATAAAGAAGCAGCGGGTGATTTAAAGGCTTTGGAGCAGGAAAGAGGATTAATGTTCACAAAGCCCCCTAGCGACCTTTCGGATTATTCGAAAGAGGAGGAAATAGATAGACGACATTTGGATGTGTCCTTGTACGATATGCTAGGGGCATTTCAAAAGCTCCTGCGAAGAAAAAGGCTTCAAAAACCGTTAGCTACTAAAATTACTAGACAAGAAATTCCTATTGAAAAACGAATGGAAGAAATCATGGGTAAGCTACGGGAAGTGAAGGGGAGAATGAGTTTTTATGATTTGTTCCCCATTCAAGAGAAGGATCATATTGTCGTAACTTTTCTCTCTATTTTAGAGCTAATGAAAAGGAAAGAAGTATTTGTAGAGCAAGAAAGCAATTTTTCAGAGATTTTTGTCATAGCGAAGGGTGTTTAAAATTGTCATTGGATATAGTTAATTGGACTGGAATAGTAGAAAGTCTCTTATTCGCTGCAGGTGATGAGGGCTTAACAAATAAGCAAATTGCTACTGTGCTTGAAATAGAGGAGGTCGAGGCAGAACGAATTGTCAGAGACCTAATGGACGAGCTTTCTAGCAACATCAACCGCGGAATAACTGTCGTTCAGCTAGCAGGTACTTACCAGCTGGCAACAAAGAAGGAAAACTCCATCTACTTAAAAAGATTGGTTGAATCACCAAGCACTTCAACTCTTTCTCAGGCTGCGTTAGAAACACTGGCTATCATCGCTTATAAACAGCCAATCACTCGTGCGGAAATAGAGGAAATACGGGGAGTAAAGACGGAACGACCATTACATACATTGGTCGGAAAAGTACTAGTAAAAGAGGTTGGGCGAGCAGAAGGAACGGGAAGGGCTATCCTTTATGGAACAACAAAAGAATTCCTGGACTACTTTGGCCTAAGAAGTATAGAGGAGTTGCCACCATTACCAGAAAAAGTGGATGATGAGTTTGTCCAAGAGGAAGCGGACTTGTTTTTTGAAAAGTTTCAAGAAAATCTGGAATGATAAGTTTACTAACGCATATATTCCTTATTTGTGATAAAATATAATTAATTTTCAGGAAAATGCTTCTAGTTAGAGGCATTTTTAACACAATTGCACCTGCCTCATAAAATGGGGTAAGAAAGGGATGTATGAACGTGTTAATTAAAAGCTGTGTAGGGTACGAGCTGGAAAAAGAAAAATCAAATACTTCGGAGGATTTTTTTAACCGGAGTGAAGTGACTTTTATGGAAGATAATTCAGAGAAAACGTTAGCTATTCTCTATGTTCGTTTTTTTGAGGAGAAGTTACAGGAATTCACTCCATTTACAGCGAATCCTATCCATCAAGAGAATGGACTTGAAATTAATTTAAGGGATATTGTTGCTCTCGTATTATTAATAAAAAATCCAGGTTTTAGACACCGTAAAAGAGTGTATATCAATAATGAGAAAGAATTTGCATCTTACTTTCAAGACATTGATTTTGAAAAGATCATTGACACTGTAAAGAAGGTGAAAAATAATCAAGCTTGCCAGCTTCCTTCTCTCTTGGAATTTTTGCAAGCATAATATTAGTTATCCAATAAAGCCAAACATTCAGAGTTTATTACAAAGGGCAGGGGTGTAGACAGTGGGTAATTCAATGGTGAAAGTTCAAGTGATGGACGTGAAGTCTTTTTTAACAAATACAGTAACAGGTTTAGAGTCTTTCCTAAACAGTACGACAATTGATGGACTGTTGTTAGAAAAACAAGGCGATAAAGAATACTATAAACGTATTGTAGGTAATTTAAGAAAACTGCTTGTATATTGTGAAGAGGGACTAGATGCTTGTGCTGTGATTTTACAGTCTGAGTCTTTTCCAAAAGGAGCAGCTGAAAAGACGCTTTATAGTATTTACCATAAATGTATTGAAGAATTTTTCTCACCAAAGAATGATGTATGGTATGAAGATAGCCGTTCAGCATATACGGGAAAAAACTCAATCAAATTCCAAGGGGATGTTCCTGATAGCATTCTTCAGTTGCTAAAAGGCTTTGAAGGAGAATTCCAGAAGATTCGTGAAGAGCTAGAGTACTATGAAACAGATTATCGAACAAAAATGACTCAATCCAAATAACGACCAATAAGGTCGTTATTTTTTTATACTTTTTTCTTTTGGTGTCAACCAGGCTATTGCTTCATATGCTTTAAGGTAAAACCAATTGGTCCCGAGGTGATAAAATGAATCAGTTCGAAAAGTATGTGAAGGACGTCATCAATTACAACGAAGAGCTTAAAAGATTCCTAGAGCAAGAGCATGTCCCTGAAGAGGATGGATTATGGAGTAAACTGGATCATTTTAGTGAGATTATGGAATATATTTCAAGGAACGGAGATTTATCTCAGGAAGAATTTACGACTGTTCAGGAAAAGGTAGAGGAATTGCATGATGAAATGGAAGCTTATTTTACGAAAAGGCAACAGGTAGGCTCTATTTATTTACATGAACCTTCGGTCAAAGCTGGAGAGCATGTTTTACCAAAACTACCTTACAGTTATGATGCGCTGGAACCATATATTTCAGAAAAAATTATGGAGTTACACCACAGTAAGCATCACCAATCCTATGTAGACGGGTTGAATAAAGCAGAGATAAAGCTTAAGGAAGCACGAGAAAAGAATGATTTTTCTTTAGTGAAACATTGGTCTAGAGAGCTAGCCTTTCACGGATCTGGCCATTACTTACACAGCCTCTTTTGGGAAACAATGAAGCCGAATGGTGGAGGGCAACCGACAGGGAAACTTCTTCAAGAAATGAATGAATATTTTGGGAGTTTTAATGCCTTTAAAAAGCATTTTACAGAAGCAGCAAAAGCTGTAGAAGGAAGTGGTTGGGCGATCTTAGTATGGTCATTAAGGTCACGTCATTTAGAAATCCTTCAATCTGAAAAACATATGAATCTGACCCAATGGGACACGATTCCGCTGTTACCATTAGATGTGTGGGAACACGCATACTATTTGCAATATAACAATAATCGAGCAGATTACGTCTCCAATTGGTGGAATGTAGTCAATTGGAGAAAAGTTGAAGAAAGACTATCACAAGCCTCACAAATTAAATGGAAGCTTTTATAGATACAAGAGTCCACCACTTTTATGCGGGTGGACTCTTTTTGTCATATTCATTTTTATCAAGCATAAACTTGTACAAACATAACTAGGAGACGAGGGTTGAGAATGGCTAGAAATAAAAAGGTATTCATGCTTATTATAATCACCTTTTTGATTCTTTTTCATATTCCAGTGAGTGCTAACACCAATATAAAGGTAAGTTCACAATATGCTGTACTGATTGAACAAAGCTCAGGGAGAGTATTATTTGAAAAGGGTGCACATGAAAAAAGAAGAATTGCCAGTATCACCAAGATCATGACAGCGATACTGGCCATTGAGTCAGGAAAGCTTAATGAGACAGTAAAAGTGAGCAAAAATGCCACAAGGGCCGAAGGTTCATCCTTATATTTGAAGGAGAACGAAGAAGTTAAGCTAGAAGATTTAGTCTACGGCTTAATGCTTCGCTCAGGAAATGATGCTGCAGTGGCGATCGCTGAGTATATTGGGGGGAGTGTGGAGGGGTTTGCATTCTTAATGAATCAGAAAGCAGATGAGATTGGCATGTTACATTCTCATTTTACCAATCCGCATGGTTTAGATGATTCGAATGATCATTACTCAACAGCGTATGACATGGCTATTTTAACAAGATATGCAATGATGAATGAAACTTATAAAGTTATTGCTGGAACGGAAGTACACAGGGCTCCTAATCCCACTGAAAGCTGGGATCGGGTATGGCGCAATAAGAATCGATTGCTGACAGAGCTATACGAATATTGTACGGGTGGTAAGACAGGGTTTACAAAGTTAGCCAAACGTACACTAGTATCAACTGCTACAAAGGATGGAATGGACCTAATTGCTGTTACATTAAACGGTCCAGACGATTGGAATGATCATATTAATATGTTTGAAACAGCTTTTAAGACGTTTGAAATGGTACAAGTTGTTGAAAAGGGAATGATTACTGGAATTCAATCAGATCAGTATAAAAATAAGGCGATTGTAAAACACGACTTTCAGTACCCTGTATTAGAGACAGAAAAAGATGAATTTGAGCTTGAGTATAAATTAAAACAACTAAAGGGTGAAAGAAATATTCCTGAAGTAATTGGGGAAGTAATCATTACCTTTAATGACAAACTGATTAAAACAATGCCAATCTATTATTCCACTGAAAAAGAAGAAACAACCTTTTTTGAATCGTTTAAGAAAGTATTTACTACGATGATAGGCGTGAACGCTAATGGTTAATATTATTTGGGTGTGCTTAACCGTTATTGGAATATTATTTGCGATGGTTAACGGGACGATGTCTGAAGTAAATGAGGCAATTTTTAGTGGAGCCAAAGAAGCGGTTACTTTATGTATTGGTCTAATAAGTATACTTGTTTTCTGGCTCGGAATGATGAAGATAGCGGAAGAAGCTGGATTACTAAATAAATTATCAAATTTATTTAAGCCAATTATAACAAGATTATTTCCGGAAATACCCCACAATCATCCAGCAATGGGGTATATCCTATCGAATATGATGGCCAATATGTTCGGACTTGGTAACGCGGCCACTCCTCTTGGCATTAAGGCCATGGAAGAAATGAAAAAAATTAATGGAGGTAAGAGTGAAGCAAGTCGCTCCATGATAACATTTCTGGCCATTAATACTTCAAGTATTACGCTCATTCCAACCACAGTTATCGCAATAAGGATGAATTATAATTCAGCCTCTCCTACGGATATTGTCGGTCCAACCCTGATTGCAACCATATGTTCCTCCATAGGTGCAATCCTCATTGATCGTTTTTTCTACTACCGAAGAAGCCGTAAAGGATGATGTATAAATGGGTATCGTTACAGCTATTTCATTATGGTTTATTCCTGTATTGATCGCTGTTATTCTACTATACGGAACGTATAAACAGGTTCCTACATATGAAAGCTTTGTTGAAGGTGGGAAAGAGGGAATTAAGATTGCCGTCTCTATCATTCCTTTTTTAGTTGGAATGCTCGTAGCCATTTCCGTTTTTCGTGCATCGGGTGCTTTGGAGTATTTTATGGGGTTTTTAAAACCCACACTAGAAGCAGTCGGTGTACCGCCTGAAATTGCTCCGCTAGCCATAATTCGTCCCATCTCCGGAACGGCTGCATTAGGGATGACGAGTGATTTGATGGCACAGCATGGACCTGACTCGTATATCGGAAGATTAGCAGCCACCTTACAAGGGAGTACGGATACTACCTTCTATGTGTTAACCGTATATTTTGGTGCCGTTGGAATCAAAAAGATGGGAGATGCATTGAAAGTGGGGCTTCTTGCTGATTTAGTAGGAATAATCGCTGCCATTGTTGTAGTTACAATCGTATTTGGGTATTAAAATAAAAGAAGGTACTCTCCAGTTATATGGGGAGTATCTTTTTTTACTATTCTTATTTTGTACAGGTTACTTTGAAATAACGAAAATATATGTCATAATGCTAGAGGAGTAAACCGTTACAGGAAACACATACAATGAGGTGACATAGATGGAAAGATTACAGAAGGTAATTGCACACGCAGGGATTGCGTCAAGAAGAAAAGCAGAACAATTAATTGAAGAAGGACATGTTCGAGTGAATGGGAAAGTTGTAAAGGAGCTAGGAATAAAGGTTTCTTCATCAGATAAAGTGGAAGTCGATGGGATTCCTCTTGAAAGAGAAGAGCCAGTTTACTTTATGCTTTATAAACCTAGAGGGGTCATTTCAAGTGTTAATGATGATAAAGGTAGAAAAGTGGTTACAGACTTCTTCCCAATGATTGAACAGCGAATCTATCCAGTTGGAAGGTTAGATTATGATACGTCTGGTCTTTTGATATTAACTAACGATGGAGAATTTGCCAATACACTTATGCACCCTAGTAATCAAATTGATAAAGTGTATGTCGCCAAGGTTAAGGGGATTCCTACAAGAGAAGCTTTGAAGACTCTTGAAAGAGGGGTGCGCTTAGAGGATGGAAAAACAGCCCCAGCTAGGGTGAAGATGCAAACGGTCGACAAGAAAAAGCAAACGGCCATTGTTGAAATTACTATCCATGAAGGAAGAAATAGACAGGTTAGAAGGATGTTTGAAGCAGTAGGGAATCCTGTCTTAAAATTAAAACGGGAGCGTTATGGCTTTCTTACTCTTCAAGGATTAAAAGTGGGCGATGCGAGAGAGCTTTCTCCGCATGAGGTAAAACAATTACGTACACTTGCACTTAAAAAATAGAAAAAAGTTCATAGAAGTGTCACAGTCTTTTGAGAGCGATAACAATATGAGTATGTTGAAAAATGATATAATAAAGCAAATTGTGCAATTTTGACTGACTGTGAATGGGGGAGGAACCAAATGAAAAAGCAGAGGCTTATCATTAGAACGGTCATATTACTGCTTCTTGGCGCTGCGGTTGCCTATACACTTTACGCCAATTTTACAAAGGACGAGGTACAAAAGGTCGAGGTCGGAAAAAAAGCACCTGACTTTGTGCTTACTGACCTTAATGGGGAAAAACATCAGCTTTCTGACTATGAAGGAGAAGGTGTTCTGTTAAATTTCTGGGCAACTTGGTGCAAGCCGTGTGAGAAAGAAATGCCATTCCTAAATAGCCAGTATCAAGCATATAAAGATCAAGGGGTACATGTAATTGCAGTGAATGTTGGGGAATCACAAGTTGCGGTATCCGACTTTTCCAAACGATATGATTTACAATTTCCAATTGTTCTAGACAAAGACACCCAAGTGATGACTGCATATGGAGTAGATCCACTTCCAATCACGTTTTTAATTGATAAACAAGGGAATGTGGTAGAAATACATAAGGGGCAGATCATTGCTGAGGCTGACGTTACAGAGATGATGGAGAAGATAAAACCATAGGGTATGAGGAGATTTTGCAATGAATCAAGTTAAATGCGAGTGTGGTCATGTTAATCCACATGGCACCATCCTCTGTGAGGCATGTGGGAAAATCATTGAGGATGGGACTCAAATCACAGCAGAAGCGGTAATAGACATGCGCTATGAAGGAAGTGCAAGAAGGTCACAAACATATAATAAGTCAATGATTGATAAGATTTGGAACTTTTTCTCATCGGTAAAAGTAGGGGTTTGGCTAATTATCGTGACACTTATTGCTTCTTCCTTAGGAACTATTCTACCGCAAGAAATGTATATTCCTAATATTATGCCTGTTGCAGAATACTATGAGGATCAATATGGCTGGTTTGGTAGATTGTATTATGATCTTGGCTTTCATAATTTATATAGTTCATGGTGGTACTTGCTATTAGTTGCATCAATCGGAGTGTCGCTCGTTATCTGCAGTCTGGACCGTGTGATTCCATTGTATAGGGCACTGAACAAACAACGAGTCATACGACATGAAAGCTTTTTACAAAGACAGAGAATGTTTGGAACTACAAGCGGTTCTGTAAATGAAAAATCTTATGAATTAGCGATACAACAATTAAAGAAGAAACGCTATCACATACGAGAAGACAATGGGAATATTTTAGCTGAAAAAGGCCGTTTTTCTAGGTGGGGCCCTTATGTTAATCACGTTGGCTTAATTATTTTTCTCATTGGTAGTATGCTCAGATTTGTCCCAGGAATGTACATTGATGAAGTACTTTGGGTACGAGAAGGGGAAACAAAAGTGATTCCGGAGACGGATGGGCAATATTATTTGAAGAATGTTGACTTCAAGCTTGAGGTATATGATAAGGAAAAAGACAATGAGGCGTTTGGGGATGCACTAGATAAAACAGGAATGGTTGCTAAGAACTATCAATCTGATGTGATTCTTTATAAAACAAAGGGGAATACAGTTGCAGGTGAGGAACCAGAGTTAGAGGAAGTAGATTCGAGTAGTATTCGAGTGAATGAACCGTTAAAGTTTGAAAAATTTGCTCTTTATCAGGTGAATTATAAACTTGATGAATTGTCTAAAATGTCTTTCTTACTAACAAATAAGAGCACTAGTGAAACATTTGGTGATATTACAGTTAACCTTTACGATCCTGAAAAAGTATATGAGCTTGGTAACGGTTATTCTGTGCAGCTGATGAGTTATTTTCCTGACTTTGAATTTGGTGATGATGGGAATCCAACTACGAAGTCCAAAGTTCCAAACAATCCAGCTTTCGTATTTAAAATGTTTTCACCAGAGAAACCTGAAGGGGAAGTTAGTTTTGTTGCTATTCAGCAAACGATTGAACCTTTAGGTGATAATGAATATAAGATGGCTTTTAATGGAATTGAAACAAAAGATGTTACCGGACTCACCGTTCGTAAAGATTTAACTCTTTGGATCATTGGATTGGGTGGGTTGATCTTCATGATTGGTGTTGTTCAGGGCGCTTATTGGAACCATCGTCGCATATGGATTCAGCGTAAAGGAGATGAGGTTTGGGTAGCTGCACATACGAATAAGAACTGGTTTGGTCTAAAAAAAGAAATACAATTGGTCTTGGCGGGTACAGAGATAAATGAACCATCCGATCAATTGAAGGATAACCAGGTGGACGAGGGGGAAACGGATTGATCACTTTAAGTGAAAATCTATTATATATTGCGTTTGTACTTTATTTGCTTTCTATTCCGTTTTTTGGAGGAGCAATTAAGCAAAAGAAAAATTTAGGACATCAGCAAAATAGTAGTAAGTCGGCGAACATTGGAATTGTCATTTCCATCCTAGGATTTGCTGCACAGCTCGGTTTCTTTTTTACAAGATGGTCAATTGCCGGACATGCTCCGGTAAGTAATCTATTTGAATTTACAACCTTTTTTGGAATGTGTTTAGTTGGTGCTTTTATCATCATTTATTTTATTTACAAGACGCCTTTATTAGGATTATTTACAATGCCAATTGCGTTATTAGTGATTGCTTTTGCAAGCATGTTCCCAACGGATATCTCCCCACTAATTCCAGCTTTACAAAGTGATTGGCTTCATATTCATGTAACAACTGTAGCATTAGGTGAAGCGATTCTAGCTGTTAGCTTTGGAGCGGCATTAATTTATTTGGTAAAAGTGATTGATCAAACAAAAAATAGTAAAAGTACAACTTGGTTAGAAGTAGTGATGTATGGTTTAATCGCTACATTGGGATTTGTCATCGTTGTATCAGCATTTTCGTTTGCTGATTATAAGGCAGAATTTAATTGGATTGATAAAAATGACAATGAAGCAAAGGTTGAGTATCATTTGCCTGCTATAGTTGGTCCAAATCAAGGAGAGCTTTTAACAGCAGAAAGAATGGAACCACTTGTATCAGTACCAGGAATTATCAATGCGAAAAAGCTTAATACGGTCATTTGGTCCTTTGGTGCTGGCCTCATTTTATATGCTATCTTACGCTTGATTTTGCGGAAAAGAATTGGGGCAGCATTGAAACCACTTACAAAAAATATTAATCTAGACCTAGTAGATGAAATCAGTTACCGTTCGGTTTTAATCGGTTTTCCAGTGTTTACATTAGGAGGACTTGTTTTTGCCATGATCTGGGCACAAATTGCTTGGACGCGTTTTTGGGGCTGGGATCCTAAAGAGGTTTGGGCACTTATTACCTGGTTATTTTATGCAGCATTTTTACATCTACGCTTATCTAAAGGGTGGCATGGAGAAAAGTCCGCGTGGCTAGCTGTTATTGGGTTCATCATTATTATGTTTAATTTAGTTGCTGTTAATCTTGTTATTGCAGGACTTCATTCTTACGCAGGATCCTAAATGAAGATTTCCATAGCCCTTCACTTTTTGTGGGGGCTGTTTTCTAAACACACTTTCGTAAATAAATGCTAGGGGGATTGTCCAATGGAAAAAGAAGTTAAGATACTAATTGTAGATGACGAAGAAAGAATTCGCCGATTATTAAAAATGTACTTAGAGCGTGAAAATTATATTATTGATGAAGCTGAAGACGGGAATGAGGCATTGCTGAAAGCTACAAGCAATGACTATGATGTCATTCTTCTTGACTTAATGATGCCAGGTAAGGATGGAATTGAAGTTTGTCGAGAACTTCGTGAAAAGAAGGCAACTCCGGTTATTATGCTTACGGCTAAAGGTGAGGAAGTGAATCGTGTCCAAGGATTTGAAGTGGGTACAGATGACTATATTGTGAAACCGTTTAGCCCAAGAGAAGTGGTATTACGTGTGAAAGCATTACTGCGTCGTTCCTCTAGCACGAGCTATCTGCATACAGAAACAACGGCAAAAGATGTGATTGTTTTTCCTCATTTAACCATTGATAATGATGCACACCGTGTTTTAGCAGATGGAAAAGAAGTGAGCCTTACACCAAAAGAGTATGAGTTATTATATTTCTTAGCTAAATCTCCAGATAAGGTGTTTGATCGTGAACAACTACTTAAAGAGGTTTGGCATTACGAGTTTTTTGGAGACTTACGAACTGTTGATACCCATGTAAAACGTTTGCGAGAAAAATTAAATAAAGTATCTGAGCAAGCGGCGAGAATGATCGTAACTGTATGGGGTGTTGGTTATAAGTTCGAAGTAGTCAGTGAATAATGTTTTGGCGTAGTGTTGTAGGGAAACTATGGTTCACTATTCTCCTGCTAGTATCATTTGTACTATTTCTTTTAACTGTATTGTTACTTGAGTTTTTTGAGAATTATCATATAAAAGAGACAGAGGGAAGTTTAACCAATCTCGCTTCTAATATGGCACATTTTGTAGAGGACCAGGAATTAGAAATCGGATTACAAATTTCATGGGAGCTACTCGATGATGTAACCGGAGCCATGGTTATAAAAAACGAGAATGAATGGTACTATTCTCCAGAAATTCCAGAGTCGTTAGAACTTCCGGTAAGTTTCTTCCTTGAAGACACAGAGTTATCAAAGGTTTTGGAACAGCAAAAAACAGCAAAAAAAATAGTTGAGATTCCTTTATCTAAAGGAGACTCTAGTATATTAATTATTGGAGTACCGATTGCAAATCTAGCTGGTGAAACCGGTGCAGTATATATTTTTCAATCTTTACAGGCTGTTCAAGAAACAACGGAATCAACAACGAAGTTTATCCTCTTAGCTGCTGGGATTGCCATAATATTAACTACTATCTTTGCTTTCTTCTTATTAACTCGTATCACAGCACCACTTCGAAAAATGAGGGAGGCTGTTGTTGAGGCAGCAAGAGGAAAGTTCGATACGAAGGTTCCTATTCTCACTAGGGATGAAATAGGAGAGCTAGCAACGGCCTTCAACCAAATGGGAAGACAATTAAAGTTTAATATGAATGCGTTAAGCCAGGAAAAAGAGCAGTTATCGAGTATTCTAAGTAGTATGGCTGATGGAGTAATTACGTTTAATAGAGATGGTACGATTTTAATAACAAACCCTCCCGCTGAACGTTTTTTACAGCATTGGTATTTTACTCTAGAAGGAAAATCGGTTCAGGCTGAAGCGGTTCCGCAGGATGTGATGGAGCTTTTCCAATGGGCAGTAGACATGGAGCAGGAACAAGTAGGAGAATTCTCCATTCAAGGTCGTCATTGGGTAGTTATAGTGAGTCCTCTCTATAATAATACCTTCATACGTGGGGCAGTTGCCGTCGTACGTGATATGACTGAAGAGAGACAGCTCGATAAGCTTAGGAAAGATTTTATTGCGAATGTATCCCATGAGCTCCGAACTCCTATTTCCATGCTTCAAGGGTATAGTGAGGCCATTGTGGATGATATTGCTGAAACGACTGAAGAAAAGAAAGAAATGGCAAGAGTTATTTACGATGAATCATTACGAATGGGACGTCTAGTGAATGAGTTATTAGACCTTGCTCGTATGGAGGCAGGACATATTCAGTTGACTAGTGATCATGTTGAAATCGACTCGTATGTTCAAAGAATTATTCGTAAATTCCAAGGACTTGCAAAAGAAAAAGGGATACAGCTACTATATGAGCATGATTTAAAATACTCGACCTATTTTTTTGATCCAGACCGTATTGAACAGGTTTTAACGAATCTTATTGATAATGCGATTCGACATACGCCAGAAAGTGGAATCGTGAAGCTTATAGCAAAAACCGATGATCAAAACTTTCATGTAGAGGTTAGTGATTCTGGTTCTGGAATTTCGGAGGAAGACCTGCCATTTGTGTTTGAACGTTTTTATAAAGCGGACAAAGCGAGAACAAGAGGGAGATCTGGTACCGGATTAGGATTAGCGATTGCAAGGAATATTATTCAGGCCCACAAAGGCGATATTACGGTGCAAAGCAAATTAGATCATGGTACGACATTTAGCTTCCAAATCCCTCGAATGGGCGAATAATTTGCTAAAGAATGCCGAAAATTCTTGATTCACGGGAAACAAGCGCTATTAAATACTTGCATATGTAGGGAAGGATTTAGGTAAATAAATCCTTCCTTTTTAATTAGATTGATAATATATTTAAAGTGTAACTTTTTATACATAAAGAACGACTAATTAGATGAACGGGGAGGGGAACCCGGTGAACTCGATTTTTGACGAGTTATACGAAAAATATCATCAAGATGTTTTTCAATTCTTGTTTTACATGGTGAAGAACCGTGAACAGGCTGAGGATCTTGTTCAAGAAGTTTATATAAGAGTACTTAAAGCGTATAAAAACTTCGAAGGAAAAAGTAGTGAAAAGACTTGGCTTTTCTCGATTGCAAGGAATGTGGCTATCGATTCATTTAGAAAGCAAAAAGGATGGAAGCAAAGGATCATTGAAAAATTTGATTGGTCGACGCAGCAAGTGAAAGATATGCATCCTATTCCGGAAGAGATTGCGATGCAAAGGGAAGAATACCAATATATCTACCAATGCTTGGATCATTGTACAGTCGATCAGCGTATCGTAATTATCATGAGGTTTATTCAAGAGCTTTCAATCGCTGAAACCGCAGAGGCATTAAATTGGACCGAAAGTAAAGTGAAAACAACACAGCACCGTGCATTAAAGGTATTAAAAAAGGAAATGGAACAACTACTAGAAAAGGAGGGGAATCGATGAAAAAGATAAGTGATGAACAACTAGAAGAATGGTTACGTGAAATGCCAAAGCTTAACGATCATCGTGATCCTCATGACATATACGAAAATATTTCAAAAAAGCTAGAACAACGACCACGTAAAACCTGGATTATTCCATCGTTTGCAACTGCAGCAGCTGTATTTTTAGTAGCCATACTCTTCTTTAATGTAGTTGATGGTGGAATCTCCTCCAATCATTCAGCAGATAAGAGCACACAGGAAGAAGCGGCAACAGAACAGAATGCTTCTTTAAAGAAGGAAGAATCTACTGTCGATAACAAAGCGAGGATGGATGTAGGAAACATAGAAAATGCAAATGAAACGAATGATATTACGTTTCAAGCGACCGAAGAACCAATAACTGCGATTTATGCTGAGGACGTAGGAGCAATGGAAGTTTTTACGTTAGCTATACCAGAAAGCCAAGGACAAAATGTCATTCCTGTTAGCTTCCTTGTTGAACCTGTAGACCCATCGGAAAAGCTCGGAAAATTAGAAGAAGTCATGGCTAGCATCGACGAGAAAGAGTGGGGACTAAATGAATATTACCCATTACAGGCCGATTTAGAGATTGATCAGGCAAGTAACTCATTGAAAGTTGATGTTGCTTCTGACCATCCGTATCAATATGGAAGTACTTCACAAGAGATTTTTGAAAAGGTGATTCAACAGCTATTGCATTCTATGGACCTAGATCAAGCGGTATTTACGACGGATGATACAGAAATGGGTATCAACTTAGGCAATGATGTTGTAAATTCAATAACAAAAGCAGAACCTTTAAATCGTACTTTTTATCTTTTTTACTCAAATGAACTACCATTTCTAGTTCCTTATACTGTATCTTACACCACAATTGAAGAAGCCTTTGAAGCAATGAAAACAAATGTGGAAACACATAACCTAAGAGCTCCATTATTAGTTGATCAAATCCAAACAGTCACTATAGATGAAACGAATACCATGGTTACCATTACATTGAACAAAGGGATAAATATAGAGGATACACTTGAAACGATTCGATCTATTGAAGCCATTCTTTTAACAGTGAAGAGCTTTGGCTATGAAAAAGTAAAATTTAATAATACACCGATTGATTATGTAGGAAGATTCTTTTTAAAAGAAGAAATACAGGTACCAATTGCTGCTAATAAAAAATCTATCGAATAAATACTAGAGAAGATCAGCACTAGTTGCTGATCTTTTTTTCTATATTTCATGAATAAATAAAAAGACTTCGTCCAAATAATAACAAATGTGTTTTTATAATCACTCACACTTCTGGTAGTGAGGTATTTAAAAGGAGGCTACTTCCTTAGTTGTACTTTTTAAAAGATAGAGGTCTATTCTTAGACATGCTGTCATAGAGTGAAAAAGGAGAGTACATAACAAGGAGGAAAAAAATGCGAGACTACATAAAACGTTTTTTGATTGCGGGATTAATGGCATTATGTGTCACATTGCTATTTCTTGGAGGAAAACACTCTCAAGCAAGTATAAATATTAGCCAGGAGACCACTGATTGGATTTGGCCGGCTGATGGGATGATCACCGATACATACGGAACAAGAAGAGGAAACCATAAGGGAATTGATATAGCTTCTTCCCTAGGAACACCAATCTACTCAGTTGATGGTGGAGTAGTAACTAAATCTTATTATTCGGGTTCATATGGACATGTTATCTTTGTTAAACATCAAAATAATATAGAAACGGTTTATGCCCATTTAAAAGCAAGATTTGTAAATGCTGGAGATACAGTAACCGCAGGTCAACAACTTGGTGAAATGGGAAGCACTGGTGATTCCTCGGGTGTACACCTACATTTTGAGGTTCATCTCAATGAGTGGACAGTTGATAAAAGAAATGCAGTTAATCCAGTATTAGCATTAGGTGAGGTAAAAGTTGGACAAGAAGTAGCAGCCTTACAAAAAGAGAAAAAAGACTCTAGCGTATTAGAGGCGGTTGCAAAAACAAGACTATATGAAGGACATGGAAAATCCTATAATGAAAATGACGAGCAGGAAAGCGTTGTATTATCTGCGGAAAAAGTAGAATCAACCATTACACATACCGTGCAAACTGGAGAAACTCTATCGTCTATAGCTCAGAAATATAATATAAATCTAAATGCCATTAAGTCTGCAAATCATCTTACAAGCGATACAATAGTTGTTAATCAAACGCTTACCATTGATGAATCATATACAAATAAGTACGTTGTTCAAGAAGGGGATACACTAGAAGAAATTGCTCATAAAACAGGAATGACTGTTGAACAGCTAAAACAGGTCAATCAGCTTCAAAATGATATCATTGTTCCAAGACAAGTATTGCAATTAGAATAATATGAATTGGCATTGCGACAGCCTCTGAATCGGTATATAATAGAAAGAAAATTCTAAAAAGAGGCTGGTTGGATGTTAACAGATTATCATAATCATTTAGAGACAGGGACATTAACGTTAGATTATTTAAAGAAATTTACCGATGAGGCAAAAGCAAAGGGAATTGGCCAATTTGGTATTTCTGAGCATGCCTATCATTTCTATCAAACGGCAGATATTCTTCAAAACCCGTGGGTAAATGAACGTAGATACTACGATATGAAAGATTATGTGAATTTATTTCATGAGGCATGGAATAATGAAATAGATGTAAAAATGTCAATTGAGATGGATTATACGCCTGGAAAACATGCGGAAATGGAAGCTTTTATTAAGAGTTATGACTTTGATTATGTCATCGGTTCGATTCACTGGGTAGATGACTTTGGAATTGATTTAAAGGAGTATATTCATGAATGGGAAAAGCGAGATCTTCATGAAGTATACAGAAATTACTTTCAGCAGGTCGTTACATTAGCAGAGTCAAATCTATTTGATATCGTTGGCCATTTGGATTTAGTGAAAATATTCAAATACATACCAAAGGAAGAAGAGTTTTTACTAGAGCAGTATGATAAGGCTACTACAGCACTAGCGAACTCGAAAACATGTGTAGAAATAAGCACAGCGGGTTTACGGAAGCCTATAGGTGAATTGTATCCTGATAAAAGATTATTACAAATGTGTTTCGATAAAAACGTTCCAATTGTATTGTCCTCTGATGCCCATTTTCCTGAGCATGTAGGGGCTGATTTCGATAAGGCACTGGTTCTTGCAAAAGAAGTAGGATATAAAGAAATTATGACGTTCTCAAAAGGTGAGCGTAAAATACATCCATTAGGATAAGAAAAAGATCGGAGGAAAAACCTCCGATCTTTTTATAGGTTGATTCGATTAATCGACACAATATCATCTAGAGCTGCCAGAGTGGCAATCTGTTGGTCATCTAATGCTTTATCAAAAGAAAGAACCATGATGGCTTCTCCGCCTGCTTGCTTTCTGCCTACTTGCATGGTTGCAATATTTATTTCTTGATCACCGAGAATTTTGCCCACACGTCCAACGACACCAGGACGGTCCATATGCTGGATATAAAGCATATTCCCTTCAGGTAGGAAGTCGATTACAAAGTCATTTAAGTACACAATTCTTGGTCCGTAGTGGTCAATAAATGTACCTCTCACCGTAAACTGATGGTTTTCAGCCTTGGCAGTTACAGTGATGCTGTTAGCATAACCAAAAGTATTAGTAGAGATCTTCTCACCTATGGTAATTCCTCTTTCCTTAGCAGCTAATAACG
Organism: Robertmurraya korlensis NBRC 107688; assembly: GCF_001591645.1. GTDB lineage: Bacteria > Bacillota > Bacilli > Bacillales > Cytobacillaceae > Robertmurraya_A. Next base: position 179,080 of record NZ_BCVH01000001.1, read on the forward strand.
CATTTACTTCATTGACGTTTACATCAATTCTATTTTTAAAGAATCCTGAGAGGACAGCTTTTGTTAAGTAAGATGTTTCAAGTTCAGTTACTGTGCCAGAGTAGGTAATAGAGATTTCATTTACTCCCTGTTTCATGCATTGTGACAAGATCGTTCCTATTTGCTTAGATAACTGGTGGAAAGGTTTAATCTTTTCAAAAATATCCTTTGACATAGCCGGTAAGTTAATAGAATTTAATACTGGTTTGCCTTCAAAGTACATACGAACTTCTTTTGCAACCTGTGTGGCTACATTTAATTGAGCTTCCTTAGTAGACGCACCTAAGTGTGGTGTTACGATAACATTATCAAATTTAAATAACGGATGTTCTCCAGGTGGTTCTACTTCAAATACATCAATAGCAGCTCCTGCGACATGACCATTTCCAACAAACTTCGCTAACGCTAGTTCATCAATGATTCCTCCACGTGCACAGTTAAGGAAGTATACCCCTTTTTTTGTTTTACTTAATGTGTCTTCGTTAATAAGTCCTTTTGTTTCTGGTGTTAATGGTGTATGAACAGTAATAATATCTGCTTCTGCCAATACTTCCTCTAGACTTCCATGAGAAACTCCGAGCTTAGCTGCTCGCTCTTTTGTTAAGAAAGGGTCATATACTTTTACATTCATCCCGAACACTTTTGCTCTTTTGGCTAACTCAGATCCAATCCGACCCATCCCGACGATTCCGAGAGTCTTTCCATAAAGTTCAGTACCGATAAATGCATTTCGTTTCCACTCAAGGTTTTTGACCGATTGATGGGCTTGAGGGATATTTCTCATTAACGATGCCATCATTGCAAAGGTATGTTCAGCCGTAGAAATGGTATTCCCATCTGGAGCGTTGACGACAATAATTCCTCTTTTTGTAGCTGCATTCACATTGATGTTGTCGACACCAACACCAGCACGTGCGATAATTTTTAATTGTGGCATTTTTTCTAGTAACTCTTCTGTAACAGTTGTGGCACTTCTAACTAATAGTGCATCAATTTTTTCTAAGTCAACCTCTGGATCATTAATTTTTTTCTGAATTAAGGTTCCATCTTTAAAATCTAATAGGGGAGAAAGTCCTTCCTCATTTATTGCATCGGCCACCAAAATTTGAAACATTCAAAACACCTACCCAATTATCAATTTTCTGATTATTTTACAAGGCGAACATTTATCTGTCAATGTACTATAGTGTTAGGAAGTAGAATGTAATCGCTTTAATGATTTAAAGTCACGATTTTGTTATATTTTTTAACAAAAAGCGCAAACTTTCAAAGTTTGCGCTCATCATTTTACATTTTGGAATTAAATAAATCAGTAAGTACTGGAACGATTTGTTTTTTACGTGAAACTACACCTTTTAATACTGCCTTATTATTTTCAAGTGTCACACCGTATGCTTCTTCAACGGCTGAGCTTGCATTTCCTAATGCAAGGGCGGTTGAATCATTTGTTAGAATGTCTGTCACTACAAATAAGAACAGGTCTAGACCTTTTTCTGAAATAATGGTAGATAAAGTTTCTTCAAGTTCAGCTTGTCTAGAGAACACGTCGTTAATATCTACAGCATTTACTTGCGCAATTTCAACCTTACTAGCTCCCATTTGGAACTCTTTTGCATCAAGGGATACAAGCTGTTGAATAGTTTTTTCGCTTAAATCTGCTCCAGCCTTAAGCATGTCCAATCCGTAGCTTTCAGCATTTACACCAGCGATTTCAGCTAGTTCTTTTGCTGCAGCGATATCTTCATTTGTACAAGTTGGTGACTTGAATAATAAGGAATCAGAGATAATCGCAGAAAGCATAAGACCAGCAATTTCTGGACGAATTTGTACATTATTCTCTTTATAAAGCTTGTTTAGGATAGTTGCAGTACATCCAACCGGCTCACAGCGATAGTAGAGAGGGTCACTTGTTTCAAAATTTGCAATACGGTGATGGTCGATTACTTCTAAAACACGGACATGATCAATATCACTTACACTTTGTTGTCTCTCGTTGTGGTCAACAAGGATAACGTGATTCACTTCACCTGCAACTGTTTCAACAAGTCGTGGAGCTTCTGCTTTGAACGTGTCAAGGGCAAATTGGGTTTCTCCGCTTACTTCTCCTAATCGAACGGCTTCCACATCCATACCTAGAGCCTTTTTTAATTCAGCATAAGCGATAGCAGAACAAATTGTGTCAGTATCAGGATTTTTATGACCAAAAATAAGAACTTTTTCCATGATTATCTCCTTTAAAATTAATCTATATCGTATGTACATATACTTTTATAATTTAACACAAATACAAAAGAAGGACAAAAAATAATTCATTCATAATGTAAACTTCTTCACAAGAAATATGATGTAGGCTATAATGGTGAGGAAAATATAATATTGGTCTATCTTCGGGGCAGGGTGTGATTCCCGACCGGCGGTAATGAGTGTTTACTCTTAGCCCGCGAGCCTGGTTTTTGGGCAGGATTTGGTGCGATTCCAAAGCCGACAGTATAGTCTGGATGGGAGAAGATGGAGGTTCTGCCGACGTTCAAAAAATGATAGTTTGAACGTTTATTAAGCGTACCTTCTAAATAATCTCCCTCGAGCGTCTCGCTTGAGGGTTTATTTGTAACGGTGGTACGCTTGCTGAACCTTTCTTCTTTAGGTGAGATGGATCCTAAAAAAAGGAGAGAGGGAAATGAAAGGTTTTAACGTAAGAACACTTGTTTTGATTGGAATGTTAAGTAGTATCTCGTATGTACTAATGCTTCTTAATTTTCCAATTCCACCGTTTCCACAGTTTTTAATGGTGGATTTCAGCGATGTACCAGCTTTAATTGGTGCACTCATTCTAGGACCAGTAGCTGGAATAGTAATTGAACTTCTTAAAAATGTACTTGATTACTTTTTAACAGGTAGTGCAACAGGAGTTCCAGTCGGACATGTTGCAAATTTTGTTGCTGGAATTCTGTTTATTTTGCCAACATACTACATTTATCAAAAGGTTAAATCTTCAAAAGGTATGACATTCGGCTTGGTTATAGGTACGATCTCAATGGCCGTTCTTATGAGTGTTCTTAACTATTACATTATTTTGCCTGCATATACATTCTTTCTAAATACCCCTGCGATGTCAGGAGAAGAAACAAGGCAAATGATTGTTACAGCAATTCTTCCTTTTAACTTAGTTAAGGGTATTTTGATATCAGTCATTTTTATGCTTTTATTTACAAGAATGGGAACATGGATGAACAAACAAAAAGTACAAAGCAGAGCAGCATAGTCACAAAAAAAAGCAACGGCGAAGCCGTTGCTTTTACTTATTTACATACTATTCGAATTTAAGTGCGTCTCCATCAAATGCTTCATCAGCCACTTTAATAGAGTCTGTCGGACAGCCTTCAAACGCATCCATCATATCGTCTAATAGAACGTCTGGAATTTCAACGATACCTTGGTTATCGTCAAGAGTAACGAACGCAATGCCTTCATCATCGTAATCGTAAATATCTGGCGCAGCTGCTCCGCAAGCACCACATGCAATGCAAGTTTCTTTGTCTACAATTGTGTATTTTGCCATGTAAAATACCTCCCAAAAAATTAAACAAGTATATTTTATCATTCCCAAAATGCAATAGGAATGCATCCCTCATATCTTATTGTAAAACTGAATGGTCAACATTTCAATAGAAAAAGTATTGAGAATGCTTATCATATAAGGGTTTAATAATGTTTAGCATTTTTTATTCATTAAATGAGTCTCATTTCATGCTACAATAATAGACATAAAAATACAAAAAAACCTACGTAACGAAGGTGAAGAAAATTGATAAATATTCTTGAACACGTGGTTCTATATTGTTTATCAAAACTGGGAAAAGAACGAAGTAGCTCAAGCGTGTTTCATTTATTAAATGGAAAAAAATCTTCTCAAACCATTCAGGACTCTCATCTTTTTCAAGTAGACTCCTTTTTTAATACGGCGCATTCCTTAACAAGGGAGCAATATGAGGACATTATAACAAAACTAATCAATCATGATTTTATTTATTTAGGAAGCAATCAGCAAATCGTAATTAGTGAAAAAGGACATTTGTTAGTAAAAGAATTGTATTCAACTTATCCATACTTAAAAAGATTGCAAGGAGGAAAGTATCACAATAGTATGCAATTTTGGGAGAGATTATCTTTACTTACACAAGTATGCTCTAACCTAGTAAATAAACAAACAAGATATATACCCGTTCAGAAAAATAAAGATACTCAAAATTGGATTAAGTATCTATTTGCAACATCGGAGGAAAGCAGCAGTAACCTTCCTCATATGCTTCTAACGGAATTATATTCATTATTAGAGACTTCTGAATTGGAGATTGACCCTACCGTATTAGTTGCAAGACTTTCGGGGTTTCAATCCATTGGATTAACGGAAATGCAAACGATCGATCTGCTTGGTCTAGACGAAAATAGCTACCGGTTTCAATTTCAAGCATTGCTTCATTGTTTATTGCGGTCCATTGAGATGAACCCATCAGCATATCCCTTATTAGCTAGGATTGCAGTTACAGATGAGCTTCATCAATTAACAGCTTCTACAAAAAAAACATACGAATTATTAACCAAAGGAAAAGGGATTGTAGAAATCGGTCAAATCAGGAGATTAAAAGAAAGCACTATTCAGGATCATATTGTTGAAATTGCTCTTTTCATTCACACATTTAATATTGACCGTTTTGTTGATCAGCCACTTCAAGAGCAGATTAAAGAGGCGATCCAAAAGGCATCATCAAAGCAGTTGAGAAAAATCCGCGAAATAATAGAGGTTGATTATTTTCAGATACGATTAGTTATTGCAAAATGTGGTGACCTATTATGACCCTTGAGAATAAACTTAAAACACATTTTGGATATGATCATTTCAAAAAAGGACAAAGAGAGATTATTGAAGCATTAACACTAGGGAAAAATGTCCTTGCCATGCTCCCAACTGGGACAGGTAAGTCATTATGTTATCAACTTCCTGCGTATCTTATGGATGGTGTAGTTGTAGTGGTTACCCCATTGCTTTCCTTGATGCAGGACCAAGTTGAGCAGATGATGGCACGTGGTGAAAAACGGGTGGTAGCAATAAATTCTTTTCTAGAGCGTGGGGAGAGAGCTAGTGTCTTTGGACGTCTTCATACGTATAAATTCATTTATATTTCTCCTGAAATGTTGATGAGTGATTTTGTGGTCTCCCATTTAAACAAGCTAACAATCAGTCTATTTGTTGTAGATGAGGCACATTGTATCTCCCAATGGGGGTATGATTTTAGACCTGATTATTTAAAGCTAGGAGACATCCGCGAATCTTTAGGAAGCCCTCAAACAATTGCATTAACAGCAACAGCTGATCAGGAGGTGCGGTCGGATATTGCTCAAACTTTAAAGCTAAATGAGTGGGATGAGTTTGTTTCCTCTGTTGACCGTCCCAACATTAAGATGGTCGTAGACTTTGTTCAGGATGCTAGGGATAAGCTAGATAAGCTGTTAGAGTGGGTATTTTTTTTACAAGGACCTGGAATTATCTATTTTTCAAGTAAAAAATTAGCTGAAGAAGTTGCCATCATGTTACGGGACAGTGGGTTGCCAAGAGCAATGGCCTATCACGGTGGTCTAGACCAAGAAAGTAGAATACTTATTCAACAGCAATTTATTAAGGGGCAGCTTGATGTGATTTGTGCAACCAGTGCTTTTGGTATGGGAATCAATAAAGAAAATGTCCGGTTTGTCATCCATTTTCACATGCCCTTACAGCTAGAATCTTACTTACAGGAAATAGGCAGGGCAGGAAGAGATGGGGAGAATAGTATTTCTATTCTTCTGTATTCCCCCCATGACGAGCAACTGCCATACCAGCTAGCAGAGGGAGAACTTCCTACCCAATATCAAATTAATTGGCTGTTTCAACATTTTGGAGATCGATTACTATATGAATGGGAAGAAATGGAGGAATCCATAAAACATATTGGGGGATTTTCAGATACATCCTGGAGATTAACAAAGGATTTTCTTCGAAGCCTTAATAACAGTATGGATTTAAAGGTAGAGGAAGAAAGATTTCTTCAATATATTGATAATCGAAAAAAGCATAAAAGGAATAAGATAGTGGATATGTTGAATTGGATTCAGTCCAAGGAGTGTAAACGTAAGGGGATTCTTTCCTATTTTGGGGAGGTAAAACAAAATACTGTTGAAGATTGTTGTCATGTGTGTGGGATTGCTTATGATCAATATAATAAGAAAAGTTCAGAAGTAGTAGAGGTTACCCCTTTTCAGTGGAGGGATTATTTGCAGGCATTACTTTCGAAGAGTGGGACTAGTTATGAAAAATAAATATGAAGAATTGATAGACGAATTATCAGATCAAGAATTAGTAAAACACCTATACATTACACAGGTCTTACTAATAGTCCTTTCCATAGGCATTGGATGGTTTTTATTCGATCATATGAAGTCCTTTCTTGACCTATTTCATTGGAAGGACCCTTATATATGGTTGGTAGGGGTTCCGGCAGGATTGTTAATCGTTTGTATTGACGTACTATTTATGAAGTACCTCCCATCCTCTTATTATGACGACGGTGGACTGAATGAGAAATTGTTCTCAAAGAGAAAAGGCTGGGAAATTCTCTTTATTGCTGCAATTGTAGCAGTTAGCGAAGAGATTTTATTTCGAGGAGTCATACAAACTCATTTTGGTCTAATTACATCCAGTGTCATTTTTGCTTTAATCCATTATCGCTATCTATTTAATTGGTTTCTCTTTTTAAATATCACTCTACTCAGTTTCTTTATTGGGGTTATATATGAGTGGACAGGAAATCTCCTAGTAACTATTGTCATGCATTTTATAATTGATGCGTTATTGGGATTTATTATCAAACGTAAAAAGAGAGGAACGTGAAAAATATGAATAAAGAAGAGCCTATTAGAGATCAAGCAGAAAAACTTCGTAAAAGGATGAAGGATGTTGATCGAAAAGTAGATACAATAGAAAATGAAACGATTACTAACTCTAAAGAAAAGCTACCACCTCGGAGTAGGGTTCATAAACAAAAACAAATGAAAAAAAAGACAAAAATAAAGGTAAAGTATCCTCTTATTCGTTTACTAGGAATGTTTTTTATCTTACTTCCCATCGTCATATTTAGTATTTACACGTATAATGAATCACAAAAAACATCAAGTAGCATACCTGTTCAAGAAAATAAGGGAGCAGAAGCGATTTATTATACAGATGAAGAAGAGGGTCTAGAAGAAACTACAGAAACTGATGAAGATGAAACGAACGACGAGAATGTGGAAAATGAGGAGAAGGAAGCGGATAAAATAGATAAATCAACAAATTCAGAGCAAATTAATCCGATCGAGACTCCACAAGAAACCACATCGACTTCGGAAGCAATGACTACTGCGGAGCCAAAAGTACAAGCAGTAGATCAAACAGTTGTTTACCATAAAGTACAGCCAGGTGAAACCGTGTTTAGACTTGCTATGAAGTATTATAAATCACAATCCGGTATTGATATTATTAAGAAAGCAAATTCTTTGTCTTCAAACGAAATAACAGTGGGACAAACATTAACCATTCCGCTGAGTAAATAACTGGGGCTAGGCCATAAATGGCTTAGCTCTTTTTTTGGAATCGACATAAAACAAAGGACAAGTTCATATTTATTTAATAGGGGAGGGTAGAAAAATGGAATCAGATATTTTATTATTGGACGATCGAACGGATCAGGCTACCAAACAGATGTTACAAAAAGTGGTAGATAAAAAAAGAAAATTTGATAAATTAAAGCTTCGTCATTTACTTGTTATGTGGACAACCATTTTTCTATGTTTTATTTATTTTTATTTTCTTTATAAATTAATTTTGGCCCCTTACTCTTATTCCTTTGCAGCCATGTTTTCCGTTTTTGTTGATCATTCAGCAAATCTGTACATCCTTGTTATTGTCGTTGGATTATATGGGTTTATGAATCTTTTGAAAGAAAAGCGAGAGAAAGCTGAAAAGGAATACCATGCACTACGATGCGAGATCATTGATAAGAGTAAGGACCTTTGGAAAAAAGAAGAGGAGTGGAAAAACCGTCACAAAGTATTTGAAATGATGAAGAAAAATTTTGATATAAACCTTTATCATGAAAGTAAATAGTACAAAGTATATTTGACGTAGAGGGTTCTTTGCTCATATTGTCGAATAATCTATCGAAGACATTTACTCTTTCCTGAGGTGATTGACATGTTCGTAAAAAGTATTATGATACCAAAGCACCATTGTCATGTTGTTTCTCATCAAGACTCTTTGATGAATGCGTTAACTAAGCTTGAAGAGGAACAAATTGATGGGTTGCCCGTTTTGGATGGACAGACTTATGTAGGGACGGTTACCAGATACAGCATTTATGAAAATTATTTTAAAAGCCAACAAACAAAGGATGAGTATTTAACCAATACAACCGTTTCGCAAATTGCGACACACCAAGATCGCTTTCTTGAAGGAAACGAAATCTTTGAAAATTTATTGTTAGATTTAAAGGATTACCCTTTGTTGTCTGTAGTTGATGGGAACAGGGAATTTCTAGGGGTTGTAACACGCTCCGACGTTCTAGAGCAATTCGGCTCTGCTTTTGGTGTACATCGCTCAGGCATTAGAATAGCATTCACCTCTGTAGAAACAGAAGGTAGGATTGCGAAACTCGCAAAAATTGCTCATCAATTCCATGAACAAATTATTTCATTAGTCACTTTTGACGAAACGGATAAATTGGTTCGAAGAATTGTCTTGAAAATTGAAAAGAACAATAATGTTGATAAGTTTGTTAAAAAGCTAGAGGATTTTGGTTTTCGTATTCTCAATATATATGAAGATTAATTGGAAGATAAATGTGTAACATATTTGATTCCTCTCATACATTGTTTATGGGAGGGATTTTTGTGTATGTTAAAAAAATAATGAAGCTTTTGTTTGGATATATATGTGGATTATTATTTATTGTATGGATACCTATCCATCTTCCAAATAAGTTATCTGAGATTATTGTTGAGGTAGTGTTGAGCCCGGTTCCTTTTATCGCTTCTATTTTAGCGTTTTTTATCGGGTTTTTATTGAATGCTGATTTAATTAAGAATGGAATTGAAATGATGGCTATAGGTTTATGGAGGGGGAAGTTATTAAAGCTTGAGTGTCTCCTGCTTTTCTGTGTGTTTTTAAGTTTTTATTTCCTTTCGGTTGTCTCCTTTTGGCCAGCCCTTGCATTTTTTTGTTTCTCACTCCTTTATGGTATGATTTCATTAGATTACGAGCTTCTACGTGAGAGTAAACAATAATATTTAGTGGAGGAAATATGGAGTTCTTATTTTATACGTTCGTCATAGTGGCAGTTTGTCTGCTTGTTTTTATGTACAAAGAGGCATATCGGAATAAAGTTCAAACCCATCAGTTAACTTTTTCGGAGTTTCCTCAAAGCTTTGGTGAACTAAAGCTTTTTTTTATATCCGATATTCATAAGCGAAAAATCTCTGATGATATTATTCAGGATACCAAGGCTAAAGGGAAGGTAGATCTAGTAATCATTGGTGGTGACCTTTTAGAAAAAGGCGTCGATTTTCAGAGGGTAAAGCACAATCTTGCACTTTTGAGACAATTGGGACCATTGTATTTTGTTTGGGGCAATAATGATTATGAGGTTGACTATCATGAGCTAGATGCACTACTACTTGATCATGGAGTGAAGATATTAGATAATACAGCAGTTTCTTTTGAATCGGAAACAGGGGAAGTGATGGTCCTGCTTGGAGTTGATGATCTTCAGTTAAAGAGAGATCGTTTGGACTTAGCACTTCAGGATGCAAAGCAGGAGGGTTTTCGTATACTCGTCAGTCATAATCCGAAAATCACGGAAAAAATACAGGTACAAGATCGGATTTCGTTAGTGTTAAGTGGACATACCCATGGAGGTCAAATTAGAATATTTGGTTTTGGGCCGTATGAGTTAGGTGGATACCGTCGATTAAAAAACACCTCTCTTTTCGTGAGTAATGGATACGGAACGACAGCTGTGCCATTAAGGCTAGGAGCAAGAGCCGAAACACATTTCATTTCCATTTCTAATAAAAGTGAAGTGTAAATGGCAGCCTATACAAAGTTTACACAGTTTTTATATGAGCTGTATAATGTGAGTATGTTATGAGTTATACGGAGGACAGACAATGGTGCTTGAAGAAGAAGGAAAATATAACATAAAAGCGGTATCAAAAATGTTAGGAATCCAAGCAGGAACATTACGTGCATGGGAAAGACGATACCAGATGGTAGCTCCAAAGAGGAACGAGTCAGGACACCGTCTTTATACGGAAGAACATGTGAGAATATTAAGATGGCTCCAAGATAAAGTGAGCAAGGGCTTTACGATTAGTCAGGCTGTTACATTGCTAGAAAATAATGAGGTTGAGGAAAAGGAAGGTCTCCTACAGATGCAGTCAGGTGGAGACCAATCCAGTCTTATGGCGGACAAGCTACTCGAATCATTACTTGCTTTTGATGAGAAAAGTGCACATGATATTATTAATCAAGCGTTTAGTTTGTTTACCATCGATAAGGTATTAGTAGATATTTTGGGAACGTTACTTGTCAAAATTGGTGATTTATGGGAGGAATCCAAAATCACAACCGCACATGAACACTTTGCCTCTTCTATTCTTCGATCAAGAATTGGAATTATACTTCATTCTTTTCCGCATAATCCAATGATGCCAAAGGCCATAGCAGTCTGTGGACCGGGGGAGTGGCATGAGCTAGGTTTACTCATCTTCACCTTATTTTTAAGACGGAAAGGTTTTGAAGTAATCTATTTAGGGGCAAGCATAGCTGAAAAAGATATTGATGAGGTTATTAAGATTGTAAAGCCCAAGTTTATCTTCTTTTCCTGTACCATGAAGGAAAATGTTAGTGGAACATTGAAATTAACAGAAAAATTGGTAAAGACCTACGAAGGTATACATATTGGATTAGGTGGGTTTGCTTTTGATGCCATTTCAGTCAAAGAAAAGGATAAATATCAAGAACACATTATAGGAGCCTCTCGAACCGATTGGGAAACCTGGTTGAAAACAAGATTGTAAGAAGGAATATCAATTAGACAATTCACCTTCCTGCAAGAATTTCATACACTAAACAAACAGTTGTTCACAGCAGGGGGCTTTATAATGCGCTTAGAACGATTAACGTACAATAAAATTAAAATTTTTTTAACTACTGATGATTTATCTGAAAGAGGATTAACAAAAGAGGATATATGGAAAGATTCTTTAAAATGGCATCAACTGTTCCATGAGATGCTTGAAGAAGCAAGTGAACAGTTTGATGTAGATATACAAGGAACCGTTGCGGTAGAAATCTTTACGATGCATACACAGGGTATGGTCATGATCGTAACAATGGATGAGCAAGAGGAAGAAGATAGCTCGTTATTGGATTCCTTTTATGATTTACAGGTAAGTGTGAAGGAAAAGCAGGATTTAATTTATGAATTTAACAATTTTGAGTATGTAATTCAAGTGGCTCATCAGTTAAAGGTACTTGGCTTTACTGGGGGAAGCTTATATGTAATGGATGATACGTACTATTTTTGTATAGAGAGTGTAGAGGATTGTAACGCAATGTTAGTGGCAGTTGTGTTATCCGAATACTCAAACCCAACTCTTGAGAGCATTCATCGCATAAAAGAGTATGGAAAAACAGTGATTGATCAAGAAGCGGTTGAGACGATTGTCCATTACTTTAAGTAATGGAATGTCTCTGCCGTTTTTTTTCTAAAAGAATATCTTGAGACGAAAAACAGACAATAGTAAATAGTATTTAAATAGAAGGTGAAACACCCCATTGTAGGCGACTAAGGAATAGAGTGAAATACAGAAAATTCCCTAAACAGCAACGGTGGTAGCGTTTTCAAAAAATAACGTAAAAATGTCAAAAAATTTTCATTTATTATTGCATAAATTACCTAAAAGTGTATACTATGTCATGAATGGGACAACATTGTTAGTGATTTTAGGAGGGTAAAATAGTGGCCGAAAAAGGGACTACAAACATAAACCAAGAAGATAAGCTTGATGTGCTAAAATCAACTCAAACCGTTATTCACAGTGCATTAGAAAAGCTTGGCTACCCTGAAGAAGTATATGAACTTTTAAAAGAACCAATGAGAATGTTAACAGTAAAGATCCCCGTAAGGATGGACGATGGGTCAGTAAAGATATTTACTGGGTATCGCGCACAACATAATGATGCTGTTGGACCTACAAAGGGAGGCATTCGTTTCCATCCTGGCGTAACAGAAAAAGAGGTTAAAGCCCTTTCCATTTGGATGAGCTTAAAATGTGGCATTGTTGACTTACCATATGGAGGAGGAAAAGGGGGAATTGTTTGTGACCCTCGTGATATGTCATTTCGTGAACTCGAGCGTCTAAGTCGTGGATATGTTCGGGCAATTAGTCAAATTGTGGGACCGACAAAAGATATTCCTGCACCCGATGTTTTTACTAATTCACAAATTATGGCTTGGATGATGGATGAGTATAGTCGAATAGATGAATTTAATTCTCCCGGATTTATTACCGGAAAACCGCTCGTATTAGGTGGATCACATGGTAGAGAATCTGCAACGGCAAAAGGCGTAACCATATGTATTAGAGAAGCTGCAGCGAAGAAGGGCATCAATATAGAAGGAGCGCGTGTGGTTGTTCAAGGATTTGGCAACGCAGGTAGCTATCTATCAAAGTTTATGCATGATGCAGGTGCAAAAGTAGTGGGTATTTCTGATGCTTATGGAGCTTTACATGATCCAAATGGGTTGGATATTGACTATTTATTAGATAGACGTGATAGCTTTGGAACAGTGACAAAGTTATTTAACAATACCATTTCAAATAAAGAATTGCTTGAATTAGAGTGTGACATCCTTGTCCCTGCGGCAATTGAAAATCAAATTACAGAAGAAAATGCGCATAATATTCATGCGAAGATAGTGGTTGAAGCAGCAAATGGTCCAACGACTCTTGAAGCTACAAAGATCTTAACAGACCGTGGCATTCTCCTTGTTCCAGATGTGCTTGCATCTGCGGGGGGAGTAACCGTTTCTTATTTTGAGTGGGTGCAAAATAATCAAGGATATTACTGGACGGAAGAAGAAGTGGAAGAGAAATTAGAGAAAGTTATGTGTAAATCGTTTAATAACATATATGATACTGCTCAAACAAGACGCGTTGATATGCGTTTAGCAGCCTATATGGTTGGTGTTAGAAAAATGGCCGAAGCATCCAGATTCAGAGGTTGGATTTAATGATTAATATTTGAAAAGAAGTAAAAAAATCTCTATCATAAAATGATGGAGATTTTTTTGTTTAGGAGAGAGAGCGATGCAAAGAGAAGATGCAATTATAATTGGTGGAGGACCATGTGGCTTAGCAGCCGCAATCGCATTGAAAAAAATAGGGAAGAATCCTCTTATTATTGAAAAAGGAAATATTGTTAATGCTATTTACCACTACCCTACTCACCAAACATTTTTTAGTACAAGTGAGAAGCTAGAAATTGGAGATGTTCCTTTTCTTACAGAGGAATACAAACCAAAAAGAAATCAAGCATTGGTATATTACCGGGAAGTAGTAAAAAGGAAAGACTTACGGGTACACCCTTTTGAAAAAGTAACGACTATCCAAAAGGAAGAAAATGGGTTTATTGTTGTAACGGATAAAAAGGAGTACTCAGCAAAATATGTAATTGTGGCAACAGGTTATTATGACCATCCAAACATGATGGGAATTCCAGGTGAAGAGCTACCGAAGGTTTCTCATTATTTTAAGGAGGCTCATCCTTATTTTGATCAAGATATTGTTGTTGTTGGAGGTAAAAACTCAAGTGTTGACGCAACAATTGAGCTTGTCAAAGCAGGTGCAAGAGTGACGGTCATCTATCGTGGAAAAGAATATTCACCTTCAGTCAAACCATGGATTCTTCCAGAATTTGATGCACTTATTCGAAACGGTGTCGTAAAAATGGAATTTGAAGCGGAGTTAAAGAAAATTGAATCGGATAAGGTGACATATATCAAAGATGGCAAAGAATATAGTATTAAAAATGACTTTGTTTTTGCTATGACCGGTTATCATCCAGATCACAGCTTTCTTGACCAAATGGGTATCGAAATTGATGAAGATACTGGAAGGCCAAGGTATGATGGGGAAACGATGGAAAGCAATATAAATGGGATCTATATTGCAGGTGTATTGGCTGCTGGAAACAATGCAAATGAAATATTTATTGAAAATGGTCGTTTTCATGGAGAGTTAATATCAAAATCAATCGTTAATAAAGAATGGGAATAGAAATAACCGGGCAAATATTTGCCCGGTTTATTATTGGAAAAATTCATCCAGTTTTTTAATATCTGTCGTCGATTCTAAAGCAATCATTAATTTAATTCTAGCCTTTTGACCGTTCAGACCCTTTGAAAAGATAACCCCCAAATCCTTAAACTGTTTCCCGCCACCTTCATAACTGTATACATCTTCTGCTAGGCCATTGAAGCATCTTGACACAAATACAACAGGTATTTTGTTTTCGAGCAGAAGCTTAATTCCATGGATAGTTGCTGGAGGGAGATTTCCTTGTCCTAGCGCTTCAATGACCACTCCGTCAAAATGTAAATCATTTATCGCATAAAGGAGGGAGGAATCCATTCCTGCATGAGCTTTTATTAGTACGACACGTTTAGATATGTTAACTACATTATACGTTTCTCTTTTCTTTGGTGCGTGGTGAAAAAAAACTCCCCTTTTTGTCACTGTCCCAATGGGTCCATACTGTGGGCTTTGAAAAGTAGATACATTGCTCGTATGAGTTTTTGTTACATTCACGGCTGTATGTATTTCGTCGTTTAAAACAACAAGAACTCCATTTCCAACCGCTTCATCACTGTTTGCTACTTTTAAAGCTGAGAGCAAATTATATAAACCGTCTGAACCAATTTCATTACTTGACCTCATTGCCCCTGTCATCACAATCGGTATGCTTGTCCTAATGGTTAAATCTAAGAAGTATGCTGTTTCCTCTAGGGTATCTGTACCGTGTGTAATAACAACTCCACTAATTTTATTTTCCTTAATATATTCTTCAATCATTTTTTTTAATTGAAGCATTTCTTTTGCCGTTATATGGGGCGAGGGGAGCTGGAAGGGTTCTTCAATTAATAAATTAGCAACTGACAACAGTTCCTTAGTTTTATCAATAATTGGATTTTTTTCACCAGGCTTTACGGTACCGGTGTCCGTATCCTCACTCATTGATATTGTCCCACCTGTGTGGATAACAAGCAGATTTTTCATAATACCCTCCTGTTACATTTATTGTTAGAATCATACCTATACAAAAGCCATTTCGTCTATAAGCAACGTAAAAAATTATAGATTTTCTTTCTATTGAACTCATGGTACGATGGAAGAAACGAATGGAAAAGAGGATAGCGAATGCTAGGAATTCTTTCTGCTGGGATAGCTCCTGGCTTAGCTCTTCTTAGTTATTTCTACTTAAAGGATGAGTACGGGTCAGAACCAATCTCAGTGGTATTACGTACATTTATATATGGAGCACTGCTTGTTTTTCCAATTATGTTTATTCAATATGTGATTGACGTGGAGCATTTGGTATCTTCCGACTTTATAAATGCCTTTTTCACCACAGGATTTTTGGAAGAATTTTTCAAATGGTTTATTCTTTTTTATGCGATTTACCAGCATGTTGACTTTGACGAACCCTATGATGGAATTGTGTATGGCACCTCTGTGGCACTTGGGTTTGCAACTAGTGAAAATATATTGTATTTATTGGCAAATGGGGTTGAGCACGCTGTTGGGCGTGCGCTTTTACCTGTTTCGAGTCATGCGCTTTTTGGTGTGTTAATGGGCTACTATTTAGGGAAAGGGAAATTTACCAAAGAGAGAAAAGGGAAATGGCTTCTATTTTCACTGTTTCTTCCTGTTTTGTTTCATGGTATTTATGACTTTATATTAATGTCCTTTGAATATTGGATTATTTTTATTTTACCGTTTATGATTTTTTTATGGTGGCTTGCTCTCCGAAAGGTGAAAAGTGCGAGATCCTTGAGTGGAATTAAGGCAACTAGTGATGATATACACATTCAAAAACCCCTTCAATTATAAAATTGCAAGGGGTTTTGTTTTGTCTTTCATTCCTGTTTAAGAAGTTTCTAGTAGCTTTTTGCATAAAAAACCAACCTCTACAAAAAATAGGATTAATGTTAATAAGATTTACATCTGGGGGTTGCAAACGATGAACAAAAAAATTTTATTAATGAAAGTTGCTACAATCTTCTTTCTAACACAAGTTATTATCCCCTTTACAGCTAAGGTGGATAAGGTTGATGCCTTCACCAATCAAGTGATTCAGCAAGGGGCAGTAGGTGAAGATGTCATCGAACTTCAATCACGTCTTCAATACATTGGGTATTATAATGGGAAAATTGACGGTGTATTCGGATGGAAGACGTATTGGGCATTAAGAAATTTTCAGTATGAATTTGGTCTTCCAATTGACGGATTGGCAGGACTAAAAACAAGACAAAAACTAGTGGACGTAACAAAGTACAATGAGCAATTTGTAAAAAAACAAATTAATAAAGGGAACAAATTCACTCATTATGGTGGGGTGGATTTAGCAAAGCAAAAGGGGCCAAACCCAAAAGGTAATAACGCAAAGAACAATAATCAAGGAACGACAACACAAAAAAAACCGACGGCCAATACTCAAGCAAAGAAGCCGGCAGCTCAACAACCGAAACAGAATACAGCAGCTAACAAGACGCAAAACAACCAGACGGCAAAAAAACCAGCTGCACCAAATGGAACTGCAAAAAATCAGTCAAGACCGAAAGCGACAGCTGTAACTCCGCCAAAAAAACCTACAGCAGCCAACGTGCCAAGTGGTTTTTCACAAAATGATATTCAGTTAATGGCTAACGCTGTGTACGGGGAAGCAAGAGGAGAACCGTATATTGGTCAAGTAGCTGTAGCGGCAGTTATATTAAACAGGGTACAAAGTGCAACATTTCCAAATACAGTTTCAGGTGTGATATTTGAGCCACGAGCGTTTACTGCCGTTGCGGACGGTCAGATTTGGTTAACTCCAAATGAAAACGCCAAAAAAGCAGTTATGGACGCGATGAACGGTTGGGATCCAACTGGTAATGCGATCTATTACTTTAATCCTGACACCGCGACAAGTGGGTGGATATGGTCAAGACCACAAATTAAGCGCATCGGAAAGCATATATTCTGTAAATAGGGGTGAGGTCGAATTGATTAGAACAATCCTTATAGGTGTTTTGGTGCTTGGGGTAGCAGGAACCGCTTTTTGGGGCTATCAAGAGCATCGTGAGAAAAATGCCGTATTAATTAATGCTGAGAACAACTATCAAAGAGCGTTCCATGATCTTAGTTATCAAGTTGATCTATTAAATAACAAGATAGGCACTACACTAGCGATGAATTCAAGAGAATCATTATCTCCTTCTTTAGCAGAGGTTTGGAAAATCACCTCTGATGCCCATAGTGATGTAGGGCAACTTCCGTTAACTTTGCTACCCTTCAACAAGACGGAGGAATTTCTAGCGAAAATTGGTAATTTTAGTTATCGTACAGCTATTAGAGATTTAGAGAAAGAGCCTCTAACGGATAAAGAATACCAATCATTACAGGAACTTTATAAGCAGTCAGCGGAGATACAAGGTGAGTTACGGAAGGTCCAACATATGGTATTGGAAAATAATTTACGATGGATGGACGTTGAAATGGCCCTAGCTTCATCTGAAGAACCTCTAGATAATACAATCATTGATGGATTTAAGACGGTTGAAAAAACGGTTGAAGGATATGGAGAAGCAAATTTTGGTCCAGCCTTTGTTTCTCTAAGTCAAAAAGAAGACAATGAGTTTAAGTATTTGAAAGGGAAACAAGTGAAAGAAGATGAAGCAGTTCAAATCGCTAAAAAATATGCAGCCTTTGGGAATGATGTGGTTGTAAAGGTTACGGAAAGTGGAAAAGGAGCAACAACCGGTTTCTATAGTATCTCCGTACAAAAGAAGGGTACGAATGAAGAGGCGAACATGGATGTCACGAAAAAAGGTGGGTATCCAATTTGGTTTATCTATTCTCGTGACGTAAAACAGCAAAAAATAAGTCTAAATGATGCAAGTACGAAGGCGGTCCAATTTTTAAAGGATACAGGCTTTGAAAATTTAGATCTTTTTGAAAGCACACAGTACGATAATGTTGGTGTCTTTACGTTCGTTACGAATGAAAATAATGTTAGAGTCTATCCGGATTCTATTAATGTGAAGGTCGCATTGGATAACGGAAATATTTTAGGGTTTTCTGCGGATGATTACTTACGCTCTCACCATGTAAGAGACATTCCGAAACCAACTCTATCGTTGGAGGAAGCACAAAAGAAAATCAATCCAAGTGTTAAGGTGATGGAAAATAGACAGGCTATCATTATTAACGATATGAATGAAGAAGTACTCTGCTACGAATTCATGGGAACACTAGGCGACGATACGTATCGCATTTTCATTAACGCAAGTAGCGGTATCGAGGAGAAAGTTGATAAGCTGGAAAATGCAGAGGAAGTATATGAAGATGTTGTATAAGGAAAAGCTCAGTGCTTTTCCTTTTTTTTAGATTCATATTGCGCGAATGATTATATTCATGTCATAATTTGTGGTGACAAGTTTTGACAGGATGTGTGAACTTATGTTGAAAATAGGTACTGTAGTTATACTCGAATTAAAGTATGGAGATAAATTAGATAAATTCAAGTGTAAGGTTGTAGAACAAAAAGCAAATCAAATCTATATTGATTACCCGATAAATATGGTAACTGAAAAGACAGTCTTTCTTATTGATGGGACACAGTTAAAGGGTTCATTTGTCTCTCAGGATAACAACTCTGTATTTTTATTTGAATCTGAGGTGTTAGGTAGAACAAAGCAAAATATACCCATGCTCATTTTATCGTATCCTGGTGATGAGCACTTAGTTAAAATACAAAGACGCCAATACGTTAGGGTTGAAACTACTTCAGACGTCGCAGTACATCCAATAAATTCGGAATTTAAGCCATTTACTACAGTTACCGATGATATAAGTGCAGGTGGTGCCGCAATACTCATTACTCAAAAACATGGAATCCTAGCTGGTCAAACCATTCAATTATGGATGGTACTCCCTATGCAAAGCGGCGAAATCCATTACTTAAAAGTGAAGAGTAAAGTAGTTAGACTAATTCCTTTAGATGATAGTCGAGTGAAGGCATCCTTACAATTTATTGATATGAGCCTACAGGACCGCCAACTTTTGCTTCGATTTAGCTTTGATCGGCAATTGCTTATGAAAAAGAAGGGTCTAGACTCCTGAATAAAAAAGCCATAAATTCCCTATAATAGTATTGATATTTTTGGGAGGAAGTGAAATGGTGAAGACGTTTGAGCGGATTATTCTAAAAATCATTGTCATTCAGTTTCTTTTCCTTATTGGCACACAGCTTTTCTTCCATCAATTAAGCATCTTTCCTGAGTTGAAAATCATTACAAAATATGAAGGTGTAAACAAAGATAATTTCGCAGACTTTCTTGAAACCTTTAATGGAAAATGAAAAAGCAGGGGCTCCTGCTTTTTTTGTTTTTTACAATATTATTAACTAGCAACGAACAAGTATATGCTAAAATATAAAAGGAATCAGTCATTTACGATTCAAATTGAACAAACTAACAATAACTAAAGTTCTAACAACTAGGAGGACATATGAGTAATATTTCTATCGCGATTGACGGTCCTGCTGCAGCAGGGAAAAGCACCGTTGCCAAAATAATAGCTGAAAAGCTCTCATATATTTATATTGATACGGGTGCAATGTACCGTGCAATTACATACAAAGCATTACAGGCTAATTGTGAGCTTACAAATGAAAATGCCCTTAATGAGATTTTAGCAAACACAAAAATTGATTTGTTACCGGGTGAAAAAGGACAACTTGTTTTCCTTGATGGAAAAGAAGTTACAAATGAGATTCGTTCTGCAGAAGTAACGAATCAAGTGTCAATTGTCGCAAAACACCGTTTAATAAGAGAAGAAATGGTGAAACGACAGCAGCAATTCGGGGCGAATGGTGGAGTAGTTATGGATGGTCGAGATATTGGCACACACGTCCTTCCCCACGCAGAAGTAAAGGTATTTCTACTAGCAAGCGTTCAAGAGAGAGCGGAAAGAAGATATCAAGAAAACCTTGAAAAAGGCTTTCCAGCAGACCTGGAAATGCTAAAAAAAGAGATTGCAGCTAGGGATAAATTAGATTCAGAACGTGAAGTAGCACCTCTTAGAAAAGCAGAGGATGCTATTGAGATAGATACGACTTCCTTATCAATTCACGACGTCGTTGAGAAAATCTTAGCATTAATTGAGGAAAGGATAGGATCATATTGACGATGTATACTTTTGCACGATCGGTTGTAAACATGATTTACAAACCGTTGTATCGTATAGAGACAATTGGCCAAGAAAATATTCCAAAAGAAGGATCTATTTTGCTTTGTTCCAATCATATATCAAATTTTGATCCAATTGTCGTAGGGATAACCACCCCCCGTCCCGTCCACTTTATGGCGAAAGAGGAGCTGTTTCAAGTCCCTTTATTCGGAAAGCTCGTCCCACATTTAAATGCTTTTCCTGTGAAAAGAGGAATGAGCGATCGTGAAGCACTTAGGAAGGGCCTAGCTATTTTAAAAGAAGATAGAGTTCTTGGTTTATTTCCTGAGGGTACTCGCAGTAAAACAGGGGAGCTGGGAGAAGGTTTAGCAGGTGCTGGCTTCTTTGCAACTAGATCACAGGCATTAATCGTCCCTTGTGCAGTTATAGGCCCATATAAAGCATTTAAAAAGCTAAAGGTGGTTTATGGTAAGCCTGTTGATTTTGCAGAATATCGAAAAAACAAGATATCGGCAGATGAGGCTACAAAAATTATAATGGAAGAAATAAGAAAACTAATTATTGCGAACAAATAAGGAAGTATCTCGCTTGACAAAAGAAGCCATTTATAAGAAGTTTAATTAAAGAGATTTTTTTGATTATTCTCTAAGTATGGCCAATGCCATTGTTTCAATTGTGATGAAATACATCACTTTTTATAAAAATGGGAGTAGTCAATGGATTAAGGAGGAGTACATATGTCTGAAGAAATGAATCAAGTGGAAGTTATGGATTTTCAAGTAGGTGACAAAGTAAGCGGACAAGTAACAAAGGTGGAGGAAAAGCAGGTTATTATCTCGATTTCAAACAGCAAGCTTGATGGGATTATTCCAATTAGTGAATTATCAAGTCTCCATATCGAAAAAGCTAGCGATGCAGTTAATGAAGGAGACCAGCTTGATTTAGAAGTGCTAAAGGTAGAAGAAGATGCATTGATCCTTTCTAAGCGTAAAGTAGATGCTGAAAATGCTTGGCAAGAGCTTGAGCAGAAGTACGAATCTGGTGAAGTCTTTGATGCTGAAATTAAAGATGTTGTAAAAGGCGGACTTGTAGTTGACCTAGGAGTAAGAGGTTTTGTACCGGCTTCACTTGTGGAAGCACACTTCGTTGAAGATTTCTCTGATTATAAGGGCAAAACAATGTCATTTAAAATTGTAGAATTGGATAAGGATAAAAATCGACTAATCCTTTCTCATCGTGCGGTTATTGAGCTTGAAAAGGGGAGACAAAAGAAAAATATCTTAGATTCATTATCCGCAGGTCAGGTCCTAACAGGTACAGTACAAAGAATTACTGATTTTGGTGCATTTGTAGACATTGGCGGAATTGATGGATTGGTGCATATTTCTCAGCTGTCTCATGAGCATGTTGCTAAGCCAACTGATGTTGTTCAAGAGGGACAACAGGTTCAAGTAAAAGTGCTTAGTGTGGATCGTGATAATGAGCGAATTTCTCTTTCCATAAAAGAAACTTTGCCTGGACCATGGGCTCAAATTGCTGAAAAAGCTGCTAAAGGCTCAATTTTAGAAGGGGTAGTAAAACGCCTAGTTTCTTATGGAGCTTTTGTTGAAGTGTTCCCAGGAGTAGAAGGGTTAGTTCATATTTCACAAATCTCACATAAGCATATTGCTACACCTCATGAGGTACTTAAGGAAAATGAAACGGTGAAGGTAAAGGTTCTTGATGTGAATGAACAAGAGCAAAGACTTTCATTAAGTTTGAAAGAACTAGCCGAAAAGGAAGAAGAAGTAAGTGATTACGAACTTCCGGAAGAATCAAAAGGCTTCCAATTAGGTGAAATGATTGGAGATCAACTGAAGAATTTAAAGAGATAATGGTGATGATGATTGACTAGATCAAAACGTAAATGGGACCATATACAATTTGCCCTTTCTACAGGGCAATCACGGGATACGGGTTTTGATGATATTACGTTTATTCACCAAAGCTTACCAGACCGCTCGACTGAGCAAGTAAGCCTTGATACAATGATTGGCGAACTTTCTTTAAGTTCGCCTCTTTTTATCAATGCCATGACTGGTGGCGGTGGAGAACGAACAGAACATATAAATAAACAACTCGCCATTGTTGCAAAGGAAACGAAAGTTGCAATGGCTGTAGGTTCACAAATGTCATCTATAAAAAACCCAAGTGAGATAAACACATACAAAGTTGTTAGAAGAGAAAACCCGGATGGATTAATTTTTGCCAATTTAGGTAGTGAGGCAACAGTGGAGCAGGCGCTTCAAGCGGTTGACATGCTAGAAGCCAATGCGCTACAAATCCATTTGAACACGATACAAGAACTAACCATGCCTGAGGGTGATCGAGATTTTACTAATGCCCTTTTACGGATTGAAGAAATGGTAAAAAAAATACCTGTTCCTGTTATTGTGAAAGAGGTGGGCTTTGGCGTAAGTCGTGAAACGGCAAAGAAGCTTACTCAAGTGGGGGTTTCTATTGTCGATGTTGGTGGGTTTGGTGGTACAAATTTCGCCAAAATTGAAAATGAACGACGAAACCGACTGCTGGCATTTTTTAATTCATGGGGAATCCCAACAGCAGTTTCGA
The DNA here is from genome assembly GCF_001591645.1 of Robertmurraya korlensis NBRC 107688. Taxonomy (GTDB): domain Bacteria; phylum Bacillota; class Bacilli; order Bacillales; family Cytobacillaceae; genus Robertmurraya_A. The sequence goes on from NZ_BCVH01000001.1 coordinate 202,315, forward strand.
TTGCAGAAGTAAAATCTGCCTTTCCTGAGCTAACTGTATTAGGTTCAGGAGGAATTCAGTCTAGCTTAGATATTGTTAAAGCGTTATCTCTAGGTGCATCAGCTGCAGGATTAGCTGGGTATTTATTGAAAATTGTTTTATCTGAAGGAATCGAAGCTACTATTAAAGAAATAGAAGAAATGAAGTTAGAAATTGGGGTTATGATGACAGCCCTTGGAGCAAGAAATATGGAAGAACTTCAGATGGCGCCTTTGTTAATAGAAGGAAAAAGCCATCATTGGCTAAATGAGCGAGGAATCAACACAAAATTCTATAGTAACAGATAAAGCTCCCTTGGATAGGGGAGCTTTTTTCGTTAATATCTCTTATTATTATTCAGTTCTCTAGCCTCTTCAGGGCTGGATAATTTGGTTGCTCCTTTTTTCTCCAACTCTTGATCTCGATCGGACTCAACACGTCCACTTTCTTTTAATTTGCTTTGTTGACGATCCTTACCCATGCTCCCACCTCCTCCTAATTAAGATGAATCATTTTTGAAAGTTTATGCATCTTACGGTTAAAGTACATACTGGAAAGCCATAATGGAGATGATAGGAGGTGTGACATGGAAGGAATCATTTTTTATTGGACATTTTGGGCTTTATGGATTTGTACGACCTTTTTTATGAGTAAATCGAATCCGAAACGAGTGAAATACACTGTAATCATATTATTATCCATTATTTTGTCATCTCAATACATACACATACTCGGTCTTAAAATGTCCCTTGTTTCCATCTTTTTTTTGATCCTTTCTTATTATGAGGTTGGGAAAATGCAAGGGAAATCACGAGTGTACTTTCTAATAACATCGTTTATTCTTATGCTTGCCTATGGCAGTTTTCAATTATTTGAGCTTTTTGATCCAGTTTGGTTAATCCTGGATAGAAATTGGATGTTTGCTGTCGTCCTAACGTACATGATCATCATGATGCATAATGATGGGTTTAAACGAATGATTACCCTTATCTTTGGGAGCATTCAAGGAGAAATTGTCTATGCACTCGTGTTGGATAGATATTCTATAGAAATTCCAGTGGGATCACTCCAATTTTTAGATGTTATTTCTATATCAGTTTGTCTTATTTTGGCTTGGAGTGGTTTTGAAAAGATAACTAGCCTATTTGAAGGACATGTCCATCAACTTGAAAAGGGGAGAGGAAGACAATCGTGAGCGAGTATACTTATCCAATATTTTTTGGCGTAATTGTTGGAACAGCAACAAGAATTTATATGCTACGAACGGACTATCGACAGTATCCCACTTACCTACACGGTAAAATCATCCATGTGGCATTAGGATTTATTGCTGCAGGGCTCGGTACTGTTGCCATACCCTCAATTCTTGAGGAAGAATTCACTGCTATTACCTTTTTAACTTTAGCTGCTTCACAATTTAGAGATGTAAGGAATATGGAGAGAAACACATTAAATGAACTAGATAACTATGAATTGGTCCCACGAGGCAAAACATATATTGAGGGGATTGCGATTGCCTTTGAAAGTAGAAATTATTTAGTGATATTCACTTCCTTTTTATGTACTCTAGGATATCTCCTATTTAATATTTGGGGTGGGCTAATAGCAGCGGTTATTGCTATTTTTATTTCTACAAAGCTAATGTCTGGAGGTAGGCTTGGTGATATTGTAGAAGTAGAGTATTTTGAACCGCGCTTTGATGGACCAGGGTTGTATGTGGATAATATTTATATTATGAACATCGGACTAGCTGAGAGACAAAAAGAAGTTCTAAGGTATGGAATGGGGTTTATCCTTAAACCGAAAAATTTTGATTCAAGAGCAACTATTGCAAATCTTGGACAGCGCCAGGCCATCCTACACGACGTATCCAACGCTCTCGGTGTGTATAGGGACTCAGGTACACCAGCGCTCGTTCCCTTGGCAAAAAGGGATTTGGATGATGGACGAGTGGGGGTATTTATTCTTCCACAAGAGAATGATATCGAGAAGGCGATAAAAATAATTAAAAAAGTACCAACTTTAGAAAATGCCATCCGAATGCCAAAAGAGAGAGAGAAAAAACTAGAGGAGAGATAAAGATGGATATTGAAAAATTTATCTTAGCAGCAATTACTACCAATCCGAAAAAAGTACCATGTGGTGTGGCCGTTTTTCATTGTGATAATAAAGAAGAGATGGAAAAAATCACGACGAATTTAGAGGCTATTTTGGATGGAATTGCCCATTCCCTTACGGATGAATTATACGTTATTGTCAAACATTAAATGGTGTTCCTCTGATTTTGTTTGCTAGTACAAGACCACTTTGATAATATAATAAAGTTAGGCCCTTCATTTAGAAGGGTTTATTTACTACATGCTATTTTAGGCTATAGTAAAATGAGATGTTTTAAAATTCAACTGTTCTTGCACGGATACATACCCTTTGCTTATAGATTGTCTGAATGATTGTTGATATCTCTTTTATTATTTTTGAAAGGATGAAAAAAATGGTAAAACCTGTAATTGCGATTGTAGGTCGTCCGAATGTTGGAAAGTCTACAATCTTTAACAGAATAGTTGGTGAACGAATTTCGATTGTTGAAGATATACCTGGTGTTACACGAGATCGGATTTATAGTTCGGCTGAGTGGCTAAGTCATGATTTCAATATTATCGATACTGGTGGAATTGACCTTGGTGACGAACCATTTCTAGAACAAATTCGTCAACAAGCAGAAATTGCGATAAATGAAGCAGACGTAATTGTCTTCTTAACAAACGGTAGAGAGGGCGTTACCTCTGCAGATGAAGAAGTTGCAAAAATACTTTATCGCGCAAAAAAACCAGTTGTTCTTGCTGTAAATAAAATTGATAACCCAGAAATGAGAGATCTTATTTATGATTTTTATGCCTTAGGTTTTGGTGAACCTTTCCCAATCTCAGGCTCACATGGCCTCGGTCTTGGTGATTTATTAGACGCAGCAGCTAAGCATTTCCCTAGTAAGGATGAGCAAGATTATGATGACGACGTTATTAAGTTTTCACTAATTGGTCGACCAAATGTAGGGAAATCATCACTTGTCAATGCAATGCTTGGAGAAGAGCGAGTAATCGTAAGTGATATCGCTGGTACTACAAGAGATGCGATAGACTCCATGGTAACCGTTAATGGAGAACGCTATGTCATTATTGATACAGCAGGTATGAGAAAAAGAGGGAAAGTGTACGAAACGACAGAAAAGTATAGTGTGCTACGTGCGTTACGTGCGATTGAACGTTCTGACGTTGTCTTGGTCGTCATTAACGCAGAAGAAGGAATCATCGAACATGATAAAAAGATCGCCGGGTATGCTCATGAAGCAGGACGAGCTATCGTGATTGTCGTGAACAAATGGGATGCCGTTGAAAAAGATGAAAAGACGATGAAAGAATTCGAGGAAAAGATTCGTGCTCATTTCTTATTTCTAGACTATGCACCTATTGTGTTTCTTTCAGCTAAGACAAAAAAGAGAATCCATACATTGATTCCAATGATCGATAAAGCAAGTGAAAACCATTCAATGCGTGTGGATACAAGCGTGTTAAACGATATTATTATGGACGCTGTCGCAATGAACCCTACACCAACAGACAATGGAAAGCGTCTGAAAATTTATTATACCACTCAAGTTGCTGTGAAGCCGCCTACCTTTGTTGTATTTGTAAATGATCCTGAGCTCATGCACTTTTCATACCAGCGTTTTATTGAAAATCGTATTAGAGAGGCTTTCGGGTTTGAAGGGACTCCTATCAAAATCTTTTCTAGAGAAAGAAAATAAGTAAAAGGTTGTGATATTATGCAAATCCAAAAAGAAAGAATTGCAGTAATTGGAGCGGGAAGTTGGGGAACGGCCCTATCGATTGTTTTAGCTGACAACGAACATGAGGTACGATTATGGGGGCATAATCGTGACCAAATGGATGAGTTAAATACAACGCATACAAACAAAAAGTATTTACCGGAGATTATCCTTCCTGATACTATTGTTGGTTATCACTCTCTTGAAGAGGTATTAAAAGGGGTAAAGACCATTATTTTGGCTGTTCCAACTAAGGCTATTCGTGAAGTATTAAATAACATGATTCCATTCACTGAACATCAGCAAACGATTGTTCATGTGAGTAAAGGAATAGAACCAGACACACTTATGCGTATTTCAGAAATGATTGAAGACGAAATGCCAAACCATCTATTACAGGATGTGGTTGTATTATCTGGCCCTAGTCATGCTGAAGAGGTTAGTCTTCGCCAACCAACTACGGTTACTGTCTCATCAAAGAGCATGGAAGCAGCAGAACGTGTACAGGATCTATTTATTAACCAAAATTTCCGCGTTTACACAAATCCTGATATTATCGGGGTAGAGGTGGGAGGCGCATTAAAGAATATTATTGCGTTAGCTGCTGGTATTACCGATGGGTTAGGTTATGGTGATAATGCAAAGGCAGCCTTAATCACTAGAGGGCTTGCTGAAATTGCTCGTCTAGGTACGAAAATGGGTGCGAGTCCGCTCACATTTTCGGGTTTAACGGGAATTGGTGATCTAATTGTTACTTCTACCAGTGTTCACTCAAGGAACTGGAGAGCTGGGAACTTGCTCGGTAAAGGTCAAAATTTAGATGAAGTTTTGGAAAACATGGGAATGGTAGTAGAAGGTGTTCGCACGACGAAAGCTGCTTATCAATTAGCGGAAAAATACGGAGTAAAGATGCCGATTACAACCGCTTTATACAATGTTCTATTTAACCATGCAAAGCCGAAGGATGAAGTTGATTTGCTCATGACTCGTGTAAAGACTCATGAGATGGAAGATTTGGCAAATGTACTCGTTGAAAAGGGTTTGGAATAAAAAAAAATTTTCGAAAATGGGCCTTTCAATGATGCGTTTTCTCCATAATTTGCATACAATGCAACGAAGCAAACCTGGTGAAATGAACAGGGAGTATGTATATTTAGTCTAGCGAGCTAAAGTAAAGTGACGCCCCTCCTTTACTTTAGCTTTTTTTCGGCTAAAAAACGGGAGGCGTGAGTTAGGACAATTATGATATAATATTTTACGCAAAGGGAGGGAGTTCAAATGTCACCGTCACTTATGAAAATGTGGATCTCCTTGGCGGGGATGGGCTTTATGTTTATTTCTATTATATTTATTTACTTAAGCCGATTTAGGTTTTCGAACAAAGTGCTAAAAATTGTAACGGCAACTGTTGCCTATTTTTTAATGATTCTGTCTGGAATAATCATTTTTTTTGTCGTACTATCAGGACCAACAAGTTGAGTTTCGCGGAAAATACATAGGTTAAAAGGGTTGAATTTATGAAAAGCCAAGTATTATTGTTATTGTCCATCATTGTGCTGGTGTTGACAGGTTGCATGTATCCTCAGGAAGAGTTAGCTCAAAACCAAACACCTTATGAAGACCAGGTTCAGGTGGTTCAATCTGCGGTTAAGCAATTTCAAGAAGACAATGGTGGCATATTACCTATAAAGACAAAGGATATTGACACAGCTATTTATGAAAAGTATCCCATTGATTTTAACCGAATCAGTCCAAAGTATTTAGCTGAACCGCCAGGAAATGCTTATGAATCCGGAGGTGTTTTTCAATACGTACTAGTAGACGTTGAGGAAAACCCAACGGTGAAGATTTTTGATTTGCGAATAGCTGAAAAAATTAAAGATATTAATCTTTTAATTAGTCTACAAAAATACCCACCATACAAAGAGGAACTTACAAAAGGTGTTTACACAATGGATTTCAAAAAAATAGGATATGAGGATGAACCGTTCGTTGTTAGCCCTTATACCGGTCAAAACCTATCTTTTGTTATTACTGGTAGTGGGGAAGTATTTGTAGACTATAGAAGTGATCTATATCAAGCAATGAAAAATGGAAGTTGTAAGAAAGCAGCAGGAGAGGATATAAGGGATTGTTTATTGAAAGATTCGTTGTTTGTACCTGCCTTTTCACTACCATATACAATAGATGAAAAAACGAAAGAACCTATCTTTTTAGCTAAATAGTCATAACCCCCTTCCTATGGAAATACAATATAGGAGAGGGGTTTTTTTTATATTTGTATGGACTATAACAGTTAGGCAAAAAAAATTATAAAAAACTGTCATAACGTTGTAGGACAACGTCATACACATATATTGTCTATACATTAGGGTTATTTTATCCCACTATCTCATTGATTTCAGGAGGGGATCACTTGGAAAAGGTAGATATTTTTAAAGATATTGCCGAAAGAACTGGCGGCGATATATATTTAGGAGTCGTAGGAGCAGTTAGAACAGGAAAATCAACCTTTATTAAAAAGTTTATGGAGTTAGTTGTAATTCCAAACATGGCAAACGAGTCGGATCGAGCTCGCACCCAAGATGAATTGCCTCAAAGTGCTGCTGGAAAGACGATTATGACAACTGAACCAAAATTTGTTCCAAATCAGGCCGCAACCTTACATGTTGACGAAGGGTTGGATGTGAATATTCGCTTAGTTGACTGTGTTGGTTACACGGTCCCAGGCGCAAAGGGCTATGAGGATGAGAATGGACCAAGAATGATTAATACGCCTTGGTATGAGGAGCCTATCCCATTCCACGAAGCTGCTGAAATTGGAACACGGAAGGTTATTCAAGAGCATTCCACGATTGGTGTCGTAATTACGACGGATGGTACCATTGGAGAAATTCCACGCTCTGCATACTTAGAAGCTGAGGAAAGAGTAATCAATGAATTAAAAGAGGTTGGCAAACCGTTTATCATGGTTATTAACAGCGTACAACCTCACCATCCGAATACAGAAAAATTACGTACAGAGCTTTCTGAGAAATATGATATTCCAGTGCTGGCTATGAGTGTCGAAGGGATGCGCGAAGGTGACGTAATGAATGTTATGCGTGAAGCACTTTACGAATTCCCTGTGCTTGAAGTGAATGTAAACCTACCTAGCTGGGTCATGGTGCTTAGAGAGGATCACTGGCTAAGAGAAAGCTATCAAGAAGCTGTGAAAGACACTGTTAAGGATATTAAGAGATTAAGAGATGTCGATCGAGTTGTTAGCCAATTCAGTGATTATGAATTCATTGATCGTGCTGGGCTTGCTGGAATTGAAATGGGTCAAGGTGTAGCTGAAATTGATCTTTATGCTCCAGACGATCTATATGATGACATTCTAAAAGAAATTGTTGGTGTGGAAATTCGTGGAAAAGATCATTTATTAGAGCTGATGCAGGATTTTGCTTATGCAAAGCAAGAATATGACCAGATCTCTGATGCTCTTAAAATGGTTAAACAAACAGGATATGGTATTGCTGCACCATCGCTTGCTGATATGAGCTTAGATGAGCCTGAAATTATTCGCCAAGGTCCACGCTTTGGTGTACGCTTAAAAGCAGTTGCTCCATCCATCCATATGATTAAAGTGGATGTAGAATCCGAATTTGCTCCAATCATCGGTACTGAGAAGCAGAGTGAGGAATTGGTTCGATACTTAATGCAGGATTTTGAGGACGATCCACTTTCTATTTGGAACTCAGACATTTTTGGAAGAAGCCTGAGTTCAATCGTCCGCGAAGGAATTCAAGCAAAATTATCGTTAATGCCTGAAAATGCAAGATATAAATTAAAAGAAACACTAGAAAGAATCATTAACGAAGGTTCTGGTGGATTAATTGCAATAATCTTATAATGGAAGGACTCCTCATTAGGAGTCTTTTTTTTGTTTGATTGGACTATCCGAATCACGCCCTCATTCGGACACACCGAAGCGATTTTTTTGCTCAGAAGTCCGAATCGCTGCATTATTTGGACAATTCGGATATTTTATTTGCTTGAGTCTGTATCACTGTCTCATTCCGATAACCAGAAGCTTTATCCTACCTCTCCCTGACCAATCTAGAAATTGTTAGGCCGAGGACTCATTTATCGCCGACATATAGGAATTGTCTGGAGCAAAAATCAAAGAATTTAACGTGTTGGTCAATTTAATATGACAAAATTCATCAAAACTCCCGAAATTATACCATAAATTAGCGAAAATTCTTGATAACCCCAATTTATTATGATAATCTTTTAACAGAATTACTACGATATGCCGTCAAAGCCTTATAAATAAAGGTTTTTCTTAAAAAAAACGTTGAAAAATTAGTTTTCATGATTTAATATAAGGCATGTCAGAGAAAACAGCTTCAAAACGTATAGAATCGAGTAAATTTGTTTACTAATGAAGATATGAACGTTTTCACTAACTGAATATACCATTTTGGGAGGAGGTGAAAGGCATGAACAAGACAGAACTAATTAACGCAGTTGCTGAAGCGAGTGAACTTTCTAAAAAGGACGCTACTAAAGCAGTTGACGCAGTTTTCGATTCAATTCTTGAAGCACTTAAAAACGGTGATAAAGTACAATTAATCGGATTTGGGAACTTCGAAGTTCGTGAGCGTGCAGCTCGTAAAGGACGTAACCCACAAACTGGCGAAGAGATCGAAATCTCTGCTAGCAAGGTTCCTGCTTTCAAACCAGGAAAAGCACTTAAAGATGCAGTAAAGTAATTACATAAATCGATATATGTTTATGTTACAGAAAAGGATCTCGTTTATACGTGATCCTTTTTCTATTTTTTCAGCTTTTTTGTGGCACATTAAAAGAACCTTCTACTTTGCTAGAAAGAAATTGATTGTGCTAATATGTATAAGTATAGTTGGCATGATATGAAAAATAACAGAGGGAACTCATAGCAGTAGGAGGAATTTAGAATGTCAGAAGTTAATCGTACCCAAATTGAGGAAGCGGTGCGTCTTATATTAGAAGCCGTAGGTGAAGATCCAAATCGTGAAGGTGTATTAGATACCCCGAAACGAGTAGCGAAAATGTATGAGGAAGTTTTTGCTGGTTTGAATCAAGACCCTAGAGAATATTTTGAAACGATATTTAGTGAGGATCATGAGGAAATTGTTCTTGTAAAAGATATCCCGTTTTATTCCATGTGCGAACATCATCTTGTTCCTTTTTATGGTGTTGCCCATGTTGCATATATACCAAGGAACGGTCGTGTGACTGGCTTGAGTAAGCTTGCTCGTGCAGTTGAAGCGGTTGCTAAGCGACCTCAGTTGCAAGAAAGAATCACTTCAACGGTTGTTGATGCCATCATGGAGAAACTAGAACCTTATGGTGCAATGGTGGTTGTTGAAGCAGAGCATATGTGTATGACGATGCGTGGAGTGAAAAAACCTGGTGCTAAAACCGTCACACAAGCAGTTAGAGGTACACTTGCGGAAGATGCAACGGCAAGAGCTGAAGTACTATCCCTAATTAAATATTAAAGAATACTTGAGGGGGCTGATCGTGATTAGCCCTTTCAATTAAAATAAAGGGAGCGACAAAAATGGATCAGAAAAATTCATTAACTAGTGATTATATCGTTATTAAAGCAATAGAAGATGGTGTCAACGTAATCGGATTAACAAGAGGGACGGATACAAAATTTCATCACTCTGAGAAATTGGATAAAGGCGAAGTAATGATTGCTCAATTCACGGAACATACATCAGCCATTAAAATTAGAGGCAATGCAAAAATTATTACGTCTTACGGAGAAGTTGAGAGCGAAACAAAAGGGAAATAAATGCGAATCATGTTCATTTGTTTAGCTTTTGTGTTATAATTGTCTCTGCCTTTAATGAGTGTCAAATCGTACATACGCATAATCCCTCATGCAAATTTATGAGGTTCATCACAATACATATACAGAATTTGGGGATACAAGGGTGATAATTGTGGGAGACTTTCAAAGAAAAATAGCCGATGTGAAGGAAAGAATAGAGGAAAGGCTCCTTCACCCCTATATGTTCCAATATATTAATACACCAGTCCTAGACGAGGATAAGCTTTTGTTGCTTATTTCGATCTTGGATCAATGTAAACTATCTAATAAAGAATTGGAAAATTACTCAATAACCACTATGCTGCTTCAAGTAGCACTTGATACCCATGAACTGGTAACTAATACTAGTGTGAACAATGAGGTGTTAAAGCGTCGTCAATTAACGGTATTAGCTGGTGTTTATTATAGTGGATTATATTATAAACTGCTCGCGGAGTGTAGTGACGTACAAGCTATTCGAATGCTAGCAAAAGCAATAAAAACAATCAATGATAAAAAAATAATTGTTTATCAAAAAGATATTTCAGAAATTGATATACTGATGAACAATGTGAAAGTAATTGAATCATCTCTCATTAATCAATTCTCCGATTATTTTCAATTAGATGGTTGGCCTGCCATTGTTGAAAATTTTTTATTAATAAAGCGCCTTAGTAAAGAGAAAGAAAATTTTATACAAACTAAATCATCAATTGTATTTGACGCTCTTCAAACGCTTGTTTTTCCAAAGCATAGTGGTTCACTTAAAGAGCTGTCTCTAGAGCAACAAAACTATTTGATATTAATTTGTGACCGATATATAGAGTTTTCTAAACAATTGTTAGAAAAAGCGAAAAAAGGGCTTCCTCGAATAAATGAGCTGTTAGATTCTCGAATCACATCCATTATTAACTTAAAACCGATGGCAAAAACATTTGTGGAAGAAGGGTAATAATCATGCAACAGTCGAAAGAAGAACGGGTTCATAACGTTTTCGAAAAAATCTCTGATAACTACGATAAAATGAATTCGGTTATCAGCTTTAAACTCCATACAAAATGGAGAGAAGATACGATGAAAAAAATGAATGTACAAAAAGGGAAAAAGGCACTTGATGTTTGTTGCGGAACGGCTGATTGGACCATTGCGCTAGCGGAAGCTGTAGGATCTACTGGAGAAGTAGTTGGACTAGACTTTAGTCAAAACATGCTCAATGTGGGTAAACAAAAGGTTACTGAGGCCAAACTCGATCAAATAACCCTTATCCATGGGAATGCCATGGAACTTCCGTTTCCTGACCATTCATTCGACTATGTGACAATTGGATTTGGGCTAAGAAACGTACCTGATTATCTCCAAGTTTTAAAAGAGATGAATCGTGTATTAAAGCCTGGCGGAATTGCCGTATGTTTAGAAACATCGCAACCGACATTAGTAGGCTATCGTCAGCTATACTATTTCTATTTTCGATTTATTATGCCATTGTTTGGAAGGGTGTTTGCAAAAAGCTATAGTGAATATTCATGGTTACAAGAATCAGCTAGAGATTTTCCAGGTATAAAGGAACTCGCTCGATTATTTAAACAAGCTGGGTTTAAGGACGTCACTTATAAGCCTTACAGTGGTGGGGCAGCAGCTGTTCATATTGGTCAAAAATAAAATAATTTTCATGTACGGGTTAGGCTAGGTGATTCACGAATGAAGCTGAAAATGATGTATTCGTTTTTAAATGCAGATATTAACATAATTGAGAAAACTCTAGAAGATACGGTGGAGGCTGAGTCACCTCTTCTTCGTCAAGCATCTCTACACTTGTTGCAGGCAGGGGGGAAGAGAATTCGCCCTGTTTTTGTTTTGCTTTCAGGAAAGTTTGGCGATTATGATATACATATGATGAAGAACGTGGCCGTCGCGCTAGAACTTATTCATATGGCATCCCTTGTTCATGATGATGTCATTGACGACGCAGAACTAAGACGGGGACAGCCAACCATTAAGGCAAAATGGGATAATCGGATTGCAATGTATACGGGTGACTATATCTTTGCCAGATCGCTAGAATTAATGACAAATATAAAAAACCCATTAGCACACCAAATTCTCTCTGAAACAATTGTTGAGTTATGTGTTGGTGAAATTGAGCAAATTAAGTATAAATATGACTATGAACAAACGCTTCGTGATTATCTGCTTCGAATTAAACGAAAAACAGCTTTATTGATTGCAGCCAGCTGCCAATTGGGAGCTGTCGCAGCAAACGTAGACGAGGAGATCCATAAGAAGCTTTATCAGTTTGGATATTATGTTGGCATGAGCTTTCAAATAACAGATGATGTATTAGATTTTACAGGTACGGAAGAGCAATTAGGAAAGCCAGCTGGTGGTGACTTATTACAAGGAAATATTACGTTGCCAGTGTTATTTGCGATGAAGGATGAAGCTTTACGTAAGAAAATTACTGCTGTGCATGAACACACATCATCAATGGAAATTGAAGAGATTATCCTTGCAATTAAAAGGTCTAGTGCAATCAACCGGTCTCTTGCTATTAGTGATCGTTATTTGCAAAAAGCAATTGATGTCCTAAATGAGTTGCCGAATAACCGTGCCAGAAAGACGTTTAGAGATATAGCAGTGTATATAGGTAAGCGAAAATTTTAAATGTTGCGAAATCAGTTATAACTATGATACGATTTTTGTGGATTGACTATTGGCAATTCATTACATATGCGAATCAAAGAGGAGTGTAACTGATGGAGAAAACATTTTTGATGGTTAAACCAGATGGGGTCCAACGTAATTTGATTGGTGAAATAGTTGGACGTTTCGAGAAGAAGGGGTTTCAGTTAGTTGGAGCAAAGTTAATGCTGGTTTCTGATGAGTTAGCCAAACAGCATTATGGGGAACATAAGGAACGCCCTTTCTTCGGTGAGCTTGTAGATTTTATCAATTCAGGTCCTGTTTTTGCTATGGTTTGGGAAGGTGAAAATGTAATTGCTGCTGCACGTCAAATGATGGGAGCAACAAATCCAAAGGACTCTCAGCCTGGAACGATCCGTGGAGACTTTGCGGTAACTGTTGGGAAAAATATCATACACGGCTCAGATTCTCCTGAAAGTGCTGAAAGAGAAATCGCATTATTCTTTAAAGACGAGGAGCTTCTTACTTATAATAAGCTTTTAAACAATTGGTCATATTAATAGTAAAAGAGACTTGTTATTTTACAAGTCTCTTTTTTGTAACCGCATTCAGTTTATTGGAGTAAAAAATACCCAAGTCTTTTTTCTTATAAAATTTCTCCTTTTTTACTGATTTTCGCTATAATAAAACAAACAGAGAAGAAAGTTCTAGTTCAGGGGAGAAAATATAATGGGAAATGATTATGAACAATTTACAATAAGTATTAAGAAAAAAACAGGGATTGACTTGTCCTTATATAAAGAAGCCCAAATGAAAAGACGGTTGATTTCTCTCTATGAGAAAAAGGGGTATCGCTCTTTTCAAGACTTTTACACAGCAATTAGTCAGGACAAGCTGTTGTTAAACGAGTTTCTTGATCGTATGACCATTAATGTGTCAGAATTTTACCGAAATGGGAAACGGTGGGAAGTATTAGAAACGAAGATACTACCTAAACTACTAGAAAAGAATAAGCGTCTGAAAGTATGGAGTGCTGCCTGTTCTACAGGTGAGGAGCCATATACGATAGCGATGATTCTTTCAAACTTTATGCCACTATCGCAAATTCAAGTGTTAGCTACTGATATCGACGATCATGTAATTGAAAGAGCCAAGGTTGGGATGTATCCAGAACGTTCTTTAAATGAAGTGCCTCCAGAAATGAAAAAGAAATTTTTCACACAGGATGGAAGCTTTTTTAAGATTTCTGACGACATCAAAAAGACGGTAACATTCAAGAAACAGAATTTACTTGCTGATTCCTTTGGTGGACCCTTTGACTTGATTGTTTGTAGAAATGTTTTAATTTATTTTACTGAAGAAGCCAAAGATGTCTTATACTATAAATTCAGTGAGGCATTAAGACAGGATGGCATTTTCTTTGTCGGTAGTACAGAGCAAATCTTTAATCCATCTATATATAGTCTTGAAACGGAAGACACTTTCTTTTATCGTAAAAAATAGAAAGCCATGGATTTGGCTTTTTTTTTGTAAATTCACAAATTTCTGCTATGTTTATTAAAGGACATATGTTATATTGGGAAATAATCCTTTAATGAGTTGAAGGGGGAAAGAGAAATGAGATATTTAACAGCAGGAGAGTCACACGGTCCACAATTAACAACAATTATTGAAGGTTTACCAGCAGGAATGCCGCTTCTTGCAGAGGACATTGACAAAGAATTAGCTAGAAGGCAAAAAGGGCATGGTCGCGGTAGAAGAATGCAAATTGAAAAGGATACTGTACATATTACAAGCGGTGTCAGACATGGAGCAACTCTTGCATCACCGGTAGCGCTCGTTGTACAAAACGACGATTGGAAGCATTGGACAAAGATTATGGGTGCAGAACCAACAGATGATGAAGAAGTGAAGCGTGTAATCACTCGTCCGCGTCCAGGACATGCTGATTTAAATGGCGCACTTAAGTATGGGCATAGAGATATGCGAAATGTACTTGAACGATCCTCAGCTAGAGAAACAACAGTAAGAGTAGCAGCTGGAGCAGTTGCAAAAAAACTATTGTCTTGCTTAGGAATCAAAGTTGCCTCGCATGTGGTTGAAATTGGTGGGATTAAATCAGAGGTAAAGGCATACGACTCCATCGAGAGTTTGGCTGAGATCACTGAGAATTCACCGGTACGATGTCTCGATCCAGTTGCTGAAAAGAAAATGATGCAGGCGATCGATGATGCAAAAGCTAATGGTGATTCCATTGGTGGAATTGTGGAAGTTGTTGTTGAGGGAATGCCTCCGGGTGTTGGTAGCTACGTTCATTATGACAGAAAGCTCGATTCGAAGCTTGCGGCTGCTATTGTAAGTATTAATGCCTTTAAGGGTGTGGAGTTTGGAATCGGATTTGAAGCTGCTAGAAAGCCGGGTAGCGAGGTTCATGACGAGATTGAGTGGAGTGAGGGAGAAGGTTTCCATCGAAGCACAAATCGTCTAGGGGGTCTTGAAGGTGGAATGTCTACGGGAATGCCTATCATTATCCGTGGAGTGATGAAGCCTATTCCAACCCTTTATAAGCCATTACAAAGTGTTGATATTGATTCTAAAGAAGCTTTTACTGCTAGTATTGAAAGATCAGATAGCTGTGCAGTACCTGCAGCTGCTGTTGTTGCTGAAAATGCAATTGCATGGGAGCTTGCTGCAGCAATTACTGAACAATTCTACGCAGATCGCTTAGATACATTAATTAAATCAATTGAAGATCAACGAGCATATGCGAGGGAGTTTTAATGGAGACGATTCAAATCCATACCACTTCTAAGGAGTATCCTGTAATTTTGGGGGCTGAGGCAGTAACAGCCATAGCCCCTTTTTTAAAGGAAAATCTTTCGAACGTTACAAAGATCATGATTATAACTGACAGTAATGTTGGTGATAAGTATTTATATAAAGTGAAAGAACAATTAAGTGAATTCGAAGTTGTCTCACATATTGTTCCTAATGGTGAAAAAGCAAAAACTTTTGATGTCTTTTATGAATGTTTAACAGTTGCTTTACAGGAGAAACTCGACCGTAAATCATTGTTTATCGCACTTGGTGGTGGAGCGATTGGTGATTTATGTGGGTTTGTTGCTGCTTCTTTTATGAGAGGCGTTCCGTTTATTCAGTTGCCAACTACCATTTTGGCACACGATAGTGCAGTTGGTGGTAAGGTTGCTATCAATCATCCACTGGGTAAAAACATGATTGGGGCATTCTATCAACCTGAAGCTGTTATATACGATATAGATTTTCTACAAAGCCTTCCTGCGATGGAACGTCGTTCAGGTTTTGCAGAAGTGATGAAGCATGCACTAATTGATGATGTTCAATTTTATAAATGGTTGTTAGAAGATGTAACAGACCTTCAAACCATTACGACGGAGCAATTACAGGATTGTTTGTCAAAGGGAATAAAGGTAAAAGAATCTGTTGTGTCAAAGGATGAAAAAGAGCTTGGTATACGAGCATTTCTTAATTTTGGACATACACTTGGTCATGCTATCGAAGCGGAAGCTGGTTATGGATCCACTACACATGGCGAAGCGGTTGTAATTGGAATGGTATTTGCCTTACGGCTGAGTAAAAAACTATTACATTTGCCATTTGATCTTCAGGAGTTTGTTGATTGGTTACATACTCTTGGTTACTCAACAAGAGTCCCAGCTTCACTAAGTGAAGGCAAGCTGATTGACCGAATGAAGCAAGATAAGAAAACCATTGGGCAAGTTATACAATTTGTTCTATTAGAGGAAGTTGGGAAACCAGCCCTTTATAAAATTGACGAACATGTCCTTTTAGAAGAACTTAGACAATATATGAAGGAGGAGAGTTGATGATTAGAGGAGTTAGAGGTGCTATTTCTATCCAAGAAAATAAAGAGGAAGAAATTATAGCATCCACCAAGAGATTACTCGAAGAAATGATTCAAGCTAATTGTATCTCTCCAGAGTCAGTTGCATCCGTATTTATTTCTGTCACAGATGATGTTACGGCTACATTTCCCGCTAAAGCTATGCGTCTATTAGAAGGTTGGACATTTGTGCCTGTGATGTGTATGAAGGAAATCTCTGTTCCAACTGGGATTAAATTATGTATCAGGGTTATGATGCATGTAAATACAGAGGCAGCACAAGCTGACATTGAGCATATTTATTTGGAGGAAGCAGTTCGTTTACGACCAGACTTAAAGAAATAGGACTCTATTATACGTAAGAGGTGATGGATGATGAGATGGAAAGATCAAATAAAGTCATTAACCCCTTATCAGCCGGGGAAATCAAAAGATGAAGTTAAGAGGCAATATGGGTTGGATGAAATCATTAAACTAGCTTCTAATGAGAATCCTTTTGGTTGTTCAAAAAAAGTGAGTGAAGTGTTATCTAAAGAGGCAGGCTACTTTGCTCTATATCCAGATGGTTATGCCACAAACTTACGCAATGTATTAGCTGCACATGTAGGGGTAACTAAAGAACAATTAATATTTGGTAACGGTTCAGATGAATTGATTTTAGTTATTGCTCGTGCTCTTCTTCAACCGGGTTATAATACCGTAATGGCTACCCCAACTTTCCCACAGTATAAGCACAATGCCATTATTGAGGGTGCAGAAATTCGTGAGATTCCATTAGTAGATGGTCATCATGACCTTGATCAGATGCTTGAGGCTATTGATGAGAAGACAAATGTTGTTTGGGTGTGCAGTCCGAATAATCCAACAGGTACATATGTTCCGAAAGAAAAGTTGGAAAGTTTTCTTGCTAGAGTTCCAAAAGAAACGCTCGTTGTACTAGACGAAGCTTACTATGAGTATGTGGTAGCGGAGGATTACTATAATTCTGTGGAACTGGTTAAGCAGTATTCAAATTTGATTGTTCTTAGAACATTCTCAAAAATTTATGGGTTAGCAAGCTTACGCGTGGGATATGGATTTAGTTCCAAAGAAATTATTCAAGCGCTTGAGCCAGTGAGAGAGCCATTTAATGTGAATAGCTTTGCGCAATTAGCGGCTATTGAAGCATTAGGTGACCAAGAGTATGTGGAAAGCTGTCGTACGTTAAACCATCAAGGACTAGAACAGTTCTACAAGTTTTGTGAGGAGCACAATCTTTCTTATATGCCTTCTCAAGGGAATTTTATCTTAATAGATTTTAAGACTGATGGGAATGAAGTATTCCAGTTCTTATTAGAGAGAGGTTATATCGTTCGATCAGGAAATGCTCTTGGATTTCCGACATCAGTAAGAGTAACTGTTGGATCGAAGGAACAAAATGAGGGCATTATCGAAAAAATGTCAGAATACATGAAAGTGAAAGCACATTAAGTAACTTTAGGCGGTGATTTCTTGAACGGGCGTGTGCTAGTCATTGGACTAGGGCTAATTGGGGGGTCATTAGCTCTTTGCATTAAGAAAAGACACCCAGAAGCAACGATTATTGGCCTTGATATCAACTTGGAGCAATGCCGTCTAGGAAAAATGCTTGGCGTAATAGACGAAATTTGTGTCAATCTTGAAGAAGAAGCTGTGAAAGCAGATTTAATTCTTATATCAACGCCTGTTATAGAGACAGAAAAAATGATCGAGAAGCTGTGTGAGCTTCCGCTTAAGGAAAATGTGATCATAAGTGATGCGGGGAGTACAAAAGAAGCAATCGTTTTAAAGGCGCGCTGCTTAAAAGAAAAAAACATCACGTTTATTGGTGGGCATCCGATGGCTGGATCACACAAAAGTGGAGTCGCAGCAGCCAAGGAAATACTTTTTGAAAATGCCTTTTACTTATTTACACCCGAGCCACATATTTCACAAAATAAGGTAGAGGTACTAAAGGGTTGGCTTGAAGGAACCAGGGCGAAATTTATCACTATTTCACCTGAAGAACATGATTACTTAACGGGTGTCATTAGCCATTTTCCACATGTTATTGCGGCCTCTCTCGTACATCAAGCTGAACAAACAAGTCGAGACCATCAGCTTATCACAAGGTTGGCTGCTGGTGGATTTAGAGATATTACTAGAATTGCCTCTAGTAGTCCAACTATGTGGAAGGATATTTCCCTTCATAACAGGAAAGTACTTCTCTCTTTGTTAGATCGTTGGAAGGATGAAATGGATAAATTCTCGAAAATATTATCAGATAACAATGAAGAACAGTTATTTGAGTATTTTGCTGAAGCCAAAAACTTTCGGGATGATCTACCCGCTAAGGAAAAGGGGGCCATTCCTGCCTTTTATGATTTATTTGTTGATGTTCCAGATTACCCTGGTGTAATTTCGGAGATTACAGGATATTTAGCAAAGGAGCGTATTTCAATTACGAATATACGCATTTTAGAAACTAGAGAAGATATAAACGGTGTACTTGTCATCAGTTTTCAAACGGAAGCCGATATGGCTAAGGCAGAGGAATGTATACAACGTTATACAAATTACGGTACCTCTACTGGTCTATAGGTTTGGTTAAAAGATAAGAAGTATTATTTATTGAACTTTGAACAGTGTCTAGCTCCAGCGCCATCAGGGTGCTTACGCTTTTCTATTTGAAAGGAAGGTTACAATGACAACAGTGTTAACGTCACAAGTAAAGAGACTTGTAGGGGAAATCTCCATACCAGGAGATAAGTCTATTTCCCATCGTTCCGTTATGTTTGGGGCCATTTCTCATGGAACGACAACGGTGTCCAATTTTTTAACGGGTGAAGACTGTCTTAGTACGATCGCTTGTTTTCGAAAATTAGGTGTAACCATTCACCAGCATGAGGACACTGTTGAAATCGTTGGAAAGGGCTTTGAAGGCCTTATAGAACCTACTGAACGATTGGATGTTGGAAATTCCGGGACAACCATTCGACTAATGCTAGGTATTCTATCAGGAAGGCCTTTTTACGCAGCATTGGAAGGTGATTCATCGATTGCAAAACGTCCTATGACAAGAGTGACCAATCCACTTCGTCAAATGGGTGCCCGTATTGACGGAAGAGAAGACGGGAAGTTCACTCCCCTGTCTATTAGAGGTGGGAATTTAGAAGGATTTACTTACGAGCTTCCGATGGCAAGTGCCCAAGTTAAATCAGCAATCATACTAGCAGGCCTACAATCAAATGGAACGACAACGGTCATTGAGCCGTCGAAAACAAGAGATCATACCGAGAGAATGATTCGTCAATTTGGTGGGGAAGTGTCTGTGGATGGTCTAAAGGTTTCTGTAACTGGTGGACAAACACTACAGGCAACGCATGTTCATGTTCCAGGTGATATCTCTTCAGCTGCCTTCTTTTTAGTAGCTGGTGCGATTGTACCTAATAGTGAAGTGATACTTCGGAACGTGGGTATAAACCCTTCTAGAACAGGTATTATTGATGTAATGCTTCAAATGGGGGCCACCCTTCATATATCGGACGAAGGCAAGGATGCTGCAGAACCAGTAGCAGACTTAACCATTGCAACCTCTAGTCTAAAGGGGATAACGATAGAGGGAGATATGATCCCACGATTAATCGACGAAATTCCTATTATTGCCTTATTAGCTACACAGGCTAGTGGAACAACGGTTATTAAGGATGCAGAGGAGTTAAAGGTCAAGGAAACGAACCGAATTGATACAGTCGTAAATGAATTGAAGAAGTTAGGGGCTTCGATTGAAGCAACGGATGACGGAATGATTATTCACGGTGGAAGCCAACTTCATGGAGGCCAAGTAAATAGTCATGGAGACCATAGAATCGGAATGATGCTTGCCATTGCAAGTTTAATTAGTAGCGGAGAAGTAACTTTAGAAAATGAAGAGGCAATTTCTGTTTCTTACCCTATGTTCTTCTCACACTTAAACAAATTAATTGATTAATAAATGTAGCTGGCACGTATGTTATACGTGCCAGTTTTATATTTCTATAAATATGTATGAATGTCCACTTTCTATCATAGTTTGTCATAAGACCCTAAAAAGAGGTGGTTTTATGGCGTATATTATAGAGAATGTGAACCTTTTGAAAAAGGACAAGCTCGAGAAAATTTCTATTCTTGTGAAAAATGAATGTATTTCCTCGATCACCACTGAGGTGAAAAACTATTCGTATGTAAAAATGAATGCAGGTGGCTATATTACGACAAATCCACATATCGTCTTTGACCCGAAAGTTCCAATCGACACGTCTTTTACAGAAATGAAGGCATATATGACGGAAAGGTTACTAAAAAAGGGATGTACAACCTTTCTTACTCATGTATCAGTGAATCAAGAAAGAAACTTAAAAAATAGCTTGAAGCAGATGAAAATGAAGTTATTAAGCAGTCCGGTTGACTATGTTATCGGCGTAAAAATTCCTTTGTCTGCGCTAACTCCATCCTTTATCAGAGCAGCCAAACGAGAAAAAGTTCCGTCATTGTTTGTTGAGTTCGCTTCATTAGACGAACTGAAAGAGAAGCCTTGGGGTTGGATTCGAGAAGCGATGTTTCCTTATAATAGTCCATTAATTCCGTGTTTCCTTATGAAGGAAGAACGAGAGAAAAAGCGTGCAAGGCAAGTATGGAATGACATCATGAGAAAACATAATATCCCTTGTATTAAAGACGAGCTCATTGATGGAGAACCTCTAACCGTTGATGCCCTTCATAAGATTGGTATCTTGCCAGTTAAGTCTCACTTACACCCAGGTGGTGAAGTTAGTTATAATTTCTATATGAAGTCATCAGAAATCATAAATATTGATGAAAAGAGCCTATTTTTATATCATAGTGATAGACTGCTAGTAACTGTCCATAAGGGTGAAGTGATACGAGCAGGGGATAAGGTATGGTTTCGACCCGGATTTGGAGAACATGTCTTAATAAAGACTCCTAGTTTTTTCGTAGGGGAATAGATTAAAGTTAGAAGGGATACATGATGGATAAAGTAGAAAAGATCCTTTCTCTTTTAGAAAGTGGTCAACATGAAGAAGCAATAAAAAGTTATAAAGATGTTTTATTAAGTGGATCAAATGAGGAGAGATTTGTCCTTGGTGAGGAACTTCTACAGCTTGGTTTTCTTGAGGAAGCAAAAGAACTATTTGAAACATTATTAATTGCGTACCCTGAGGAAGGGGAATTACTTGTCTTATTAGCTGAAGCTTGTATGGAGCTTGGAAATGAGGAGGAGGCAATGCTAGCCCTCGAAAAAATTCATTCTTCCGATCAAAGCTATCCACAGGCCCTTCTTCTTGCGGCGGACTTATATCAAATGCAAGGCTTATTTGAAGTAAGTGAGCAGAAGCTGTTAACAGCCAAAAAAATTCTCCCTGATGAAGTTCTGATTGACTTTGCTTTGGCAGAGCTCTATATGGAACAAGGAAGATTTACAAATGCCATTCAACTGTACGAGGCTGTCCTTAAGAAGGAAAGAGAGCTTGCTGGGACAAGTATTCATCAAAGATTAGCAGAAGCGTATAGTGCAGGTGGTGCGTTTGAAGAGGCATTACCCCATTATGAACAAGCACTAGAGGATAGATTTGAAATAAACACATTGTTCGGTTATGGTTTTACAGCCCTTCATGCAGGGTACTATCAAACGGCGATCGAGAAACTTACAGAATTAAAGAATATGGACCGTGAGTACAATTCCCTTTACTTATATCTAGCGAAGGCATATGAGCATGAAGAAGACCTATCCAAAAGTCTTGAGGTCATTAAAGAAGGGATTCAATTTGATGAGTTTAATAAAGATCTCTTTTTCTACGGTGGGAAAATTGCGTTAAAATTAAATCTTGAGGAAGAAGCGGAGAAACTTATAAGGGAAGCGTTAGCGTTGGACCCGGAGTTTGTTGAAGCTGCACTAACCTTAAATAAACTGTTGTTTCACCAAGAAAAATATGATGATGTCTTGGAAATTATAGATATTATGAATGAGCATGGAGTAGAAGAACCGCAGTTATTGTGGGATGAAGCAAATGCTTTGGCGAATGTTGAAAGATATTCAGAGGCATTAAACAAATATCAACTTGCATATAATTTCTTTAAGAATCAACAAGAATTTTTAACAGACTACGGTTATTTTTTAATTGAAGAAGGAAAAACGCAGGAGGCTGCAGAAATTTTTAGTATACTTCTTCAAATGGATCCAAGTAATGAGGAGTTTGCAGAAATGGTGCAAAGATTTTCTGAAGACGTGTAGGTGAAAAAAACAGGTGTTTAATCGAAATTAGTTGTATGCAGAGGAGGGAAGCAACGATGACGACCCCTGTATCTGTCAACGAGAAAAAAGATTTTATTCGCTGGTTTTTAAATCATTATCAACTAAAAAGACGAGAATGTGTATGGATTTTGAATTACTTAATGAGCCATGATCAATTAATGGAGAAGGTACATTTTGTTGATCAAGCGCAATATTGCCCACGTGGTCTGGTAATGTCAACACATTGCGTTGATGAAGTTCCATTTCGTTTTTACAAGGAAAATGTGATGACAACGGATGCTGAGAAATCCTTCCATGACATTCGCCTGAACCGAGATGAAGAGATTTATATTCAGTTGAATTTTCACGCATCAAACCAAGCACATCAATATGTGATTGTGTTAGAGGATAATCCATTTATGCCTAACAGTCTGCAAATTAATGAAAAGGATCGTATCCTTGCTGAAAGATTTTTAACAACTAGTTTATCAAAATTCCAGCGTGATAAGCTTCTTACGTTGATTGATGATGCACTTGACAGACAGGATCAGGAGGCTTTTCAAGAACTTACAAGAAAGCTAAAATTGCTCGGAAACAGTGAATAAAGAAAGAAGCCTGCTAGTGTATAGCAGGTTTCTTTTTGTTACTAAAAAATGGTATAATCGAGTCGATAGAATAGATAATTGGAGTGGTACTTGTGAAATGGGTTTCTCAGGATATGGACATGTTTTTAGGAGCAAGAGAGTATGTTGATACAGCAGTACTTCCTTTGTTTCCAGTGTCATTTGGAAATGATATCAAGCAATCCGTTGCGATGACGGAATTTATCCAATTGCTTACGATTCCACTAGAAAGACAGTTTAAAGGTAGAATGATTATGCTTCCAGGACATAGTTACCTTAAAAATAAGAGCAAAGACAAGCTCTTAGAAGAAGCAATTGTTTGGGAGCAAGAGCTTTTTGACAACGGGTTTAAGCATGTGTTCTTTGTGACTTCTGATAGTGTTTGGAAAACACTCGAAGATGAACTAAAGGGAGATCTAATTTGGTTGCCATCTATCCCGTTAGCAGCCATGGATGAGGGTGCTAGAAACAGTATTTTAGAGGATCAAGTAAAACAACTTTTGCAATTATTTATGCAAAAATGGCAAGATGATGTATAAAAAGAGATTTTAGTCACACAGTTGACATCGTTTGGTCAAAGTATTATATTGACCTCGCTTACATCTTGATATATCATGATTATGTCCTAGTTTTATAATGTGTTGAATTATGTCCGTTGGACTCAACTTCATAATAGAGGGGGGAAAAGTATGAGCAAACATCGTGTTTCTAGACGTCAATTCTTAAACTACACTCTTACTGGTGTAGGCGGTTTCATGGCTGCGGGAATGCTTATGCCAATGGTTCGCTTTGCTGTAGATCCAGTATTGAAAGCGAATGCAAGTGGGGATTTTATTCCTACACCGCAAAAAATCAGTGAAATTACTGAGGAACCAACTCGAGTTGACTTCTCATTTGAGCAACAAGATGCTTGGTACACTTCAGAAGTAACAAATACGGCATGGGTATACAAGGATGAAAATGGGGAAATCGTCGCTTTATCACCCGTGTGTAAGCATTTAGGCTGTGTAGTTGACTGGAACACTGACAAAGCAAATCAAAATCGTTTTTATTGCCCTTGTCATGGTGGACTGTATGAAAAGGACGGAACGAACGTACCTGGTACACCACCAATTGCAAAATTAGATGTATATCCTACACAAGAAAAAGACGGCTTCCTACTTTTAGGAAAAGCCAAGCCAAGAGAGGAGGCGTAATACATGTTAAACAAAATTTATGATTGGGTAGATGAACGTTTAGATATTACGCCTTTGTGGCGCGACATCGCTGACCATGAAGTACCAGAGCATGTTAACCCTGCTCATCACTTCTCAGCGTTCGTGTACTGTTTTGGTGGATTAACGTTCTTTGTTACTGTTATTCAAATTTTATCTGGTATGTTCCTTACTATGTATTATGTGCCAGATATTAAAAATGCTTGGGAATCTGTCTATTACCTTCAAAATGAAGTTGCTTTTGGACAAATTGTTCGCGGCATGCATCACTGGGGTGCAAGTCTTGTTATCGTTATGATGTTCTTACATACATTACGAGTGTTTTTCCAAGGTGCTTATAAGAAGCCTCGTGAATTAAACTGGGTTGTCGGAGTATTGATTTTCTTCGTTATGCTTGGTTTAGGATTTACTGGTTATTTATTACCATGGGATATGAAAGCTTTATTTGCTACTCAGGTTGGGATAAAAATCGCAGAGTCAACACCACTTATCGGGGAACAAGTAAAAATCTTGCTTGCTGGACACTCTGATATTGTTGGTGCTCAAACATTAACTCGTTTCTTTGCGATTCATGTATTCTTCTTACCTGGTGCTCTATTAGGATTAATGGGAGCTCACTTCCTAATGATTCGTAAGCAAGGTATTTCTGGACCATTGTAATATCTAAATATGTAATCTACTGAAAAGAGATTGATAAAAAAGGAGGGGGATTGTTGTATGCATCGTGGAAAAGGTATGAAGTTCGTAGGTGACTCTCGTGTACCTGCAGAACGCAAACCGAATATTCCGAAAGACTACTCGGAGTTTCCTGGCAAAACGGAAGCATTCTGGCCTAACTTCCTTCTCAAAGAATGGATGGTAGGGGCAGTTTTCCTTATTGGGTATTTATGTTTAACTGTTGCTCATCCATCTCCTCTAGAGAAAATGGCTGATCCAACAGATACGGCATATATTCCACTGCCAGACTGGTATTTCTTGTTCTTATACCAATTGTTAAAGTATAGCTATGCATCAGGACCATACAATGCTATAGGAGCATTTATCATTCCTGGTCTAGCATTTGGTGGATTATTGTTAGCACCTTTTATAGACCGTGGACCTGAACGTCGTCCTTCAAAACGTCCGTTAGCAACTGGCTTTATGTTACTAGCACTTGCAGCGATCACATTCCTAACTTGGGAATCAGTTGCAACACATGACTGGGAGGCTGCAAAAGCTCAAGGTCAAATTGTGGCTGAGGTTGAGTTTGATCAAGAGTCTGATGGTTATAAGTTACTAGATCAAAATGGTTGCTTAGCATGTCATGGTGGCGATCTCCAAGGGGGAGGGCCAAACCCAGCACTAGTTGGTAATGAATTAACGGCTGAAGAAGTTAAGGATATTGCTAAAAATGGTAGAGGTTCCATGCCTGCTGGAATGTTTAAAGGCACCGATGAAGAGTTAGAGGTTCTTGCTGAGTTTGTTTCTTCTCTTAAAAGTGAATAATAGTTGAAAGCTGGCATAGTATATGCCAGCTTTTTTCAAAGTGTGCCTAGCATGCAATCTTAGGTAAGGGGAGGTGTGATGGATGAAGTGGATTTATTATTTTTTAACAAACCGAATGATTCTTTGGCTCTTACTCATAGTCAATGTTCTTGGAACAATCTATGCTTATTATTGGTATCGGTATCAGTTAGCAGAAACACCACCAATCTTTTTAATGTTTGTTCCAGATAGCCCAACAGCATGTCTATTTTTTGTGTTTGTTTTAGTCGCTTTTTTACTAGGGAAGAACTGGCCCTTATTTGAAGCATTAGCTATGGTAACCTTGTTTAAGTATGGATTATGGGCAGTTGTAATGAACTATCTTGTTTTAGTTGTTTCTGGAGAATTAGACATAATTGGGTATATGCTCATGCTATCTCACGGTGCTATGGCCATACAGGGACTATTATATGCACCATTTTATCGATTTAAGGCTTGGCATTTAGTTGTAACCGGTATTTGGACATTGCATAACGATGTGATTGATTATGTATTTAAAATGCTTCCTAGGTATCATATGCTGGATAATTATATTCCTCAAATCGGTTATTTTACATTTTGGCTTAGTATTGTATCATTAACACTTGCTTACTGGTTTGTAGTAAGAGTAAAAAGTAAGAAAATGGAACTTGCATTTTGATATTAGCTATCGGATAATTTCTGGTCTAACCTTGTCCTCCCATACATAACATTTAATAGTATAAAGAGGGGGGACAAGTATGAAGGCAAGAGTTGTTATATTTATTTGTATTTTGACTCTACTATTTCCTATAACGATACATGCAGATGAAACGTCACCTATCGATAAGCTTAATTCAATCTCAGATGAAGCCTTACAAATGGTGAGGTCATCCCGTTATGATGATGCACATAAGCTACTTTTGTATTTCTCGGAAGAATTCATCAGCATGGATCAAAGACCATTTTCTATGGATGAATTACGAATTGTAACGGTCGCACATAATGAAGCGTTGGAGGCAACCTCTAATGATTCAATGGAACATTCAGAGATCGTTCATAAAGTAACAAAATTCCGTTTAGTTATGGACGCGATTAATACAGGCCATCAGCCACTCTGGACAGAAATGGAAGGACAAGTGCTAATGGTTTTTGGTGGAGTAAAAGAAGCGGTGAAAAGCGGGCATACTGAGAGGTTTCATGAGCAATTAAACTCATTTTTATCTTTATATCAAATGATATACCCAAGCTTAAAACTGGATATACGATCAGAAAAAGTTCAAAGACTTGATACAAAAATCAACTATATTGATCATTATCGACCTAGAGTACTATCTGAGGAAAGCAGTATGAAGGATTTAGATTCAATAGAAAATGATTTAAAGAGTATTTTTGAAGGAATGACTGAGGATGAAGCCGATCCATCACTATGGTGGGTGATTTTCACAACCGGAAGTATCATTGTCGCAACCTTATCTTATGTAGGATTTAGAAAGTACGCTGGTGAAAAAAGCCAAAAGCGAAAGCAAAATCGCTCAAGAGAGCTAAAAGATTGACATCAATAACTCTCAAATATAAAATTGGGGTAACAACTTGTTTTGAATTGGAGGAACATAATGACAACCCTTATATACTTTGCTTTGATTATTTTGGTTCCCCTTTGGGCTCAATTTAAAGTCAAGAGAGCTTATGCCAAATATTCTAAAGTAGCATCTTCCTCCCATATGCGTGGAGCAGAGGTAGCTCGTAAAATTCTAGATTCAAATGGCTTATACCACGTTGGTGTAGAAGAAACACGAGGTCACTTAACAGATCATTATGATCCAAGAGTGAAAACGGTTAGACTTTCTTCAGAAAATTATCATGGTCACTCTGTTGCAGCTGCTGCGATTGCTGCGCATGAGGTTGGACACGCGATTCAAGACGATCAAAATTATGCATTTTTACGTTTTAGACATGCATTAGTTCCTGTAGCGAGTCTAGGATCTAATCTATCTTGGATTTTAATTATGGTTGGTATTTTTGCTCAAATTAGTGGGTTGCTTTTATTAGGTATCGTCTTCATGGCGGCAGCCGTAGTTTTCCAGGTTGTCACTCTGCCAGTGGAATTCAATGCTTCCAATCGTGCCATGGATCAAGTGGTTTCGATGGGAATCATTCGCAATGATGAGGAAAGAGAAACAAAACGAGTGCTAGATGCAGCTGCACTAACGTATGTGGCAGCGGCGGCAGTTGCTGTTCTTGAATTAGTGCGTCTGGTATTAATATATACCGGTATGGCAAGAAGTGAAGAGTAAAACAACAAAAAAACAGCCTATGGCTGTTTTTTTTAATGCTCAATTGGGCGTTTGTTTTCATCTAGAGTAAAACCTTCACCTAATACATCATGCACCATGGTAACCGAAACAAATGCGTGAGGATCTACAGAAGTAATTACACGCTTCAATAGAACAATCTCGTTCCGACCAACAACGCAATAGAGAACCTCTTTTTCTTGTTTTGAATATGAACCATGACCTTTTAGAACCGTAACACCACGTTCCATTTCTGTCATTATTTTGTCAGCAATTTCTTGGTTTTTCTCGGAAATAATGATGGCCCCTCTGGCAGAATAAGCACCTTCCTGCATGAAATCAATGACTCTAGCACCAACAAACACGGCAACAAGGGTATACATCGCTTCTTGGTATGTAAGGTAGAAAATTAGGGATAAGGTAATAACAACAACATCAAATAAAAACATCGTCTTACCCATGCTCCAGCCGATATATTTATGGACAAGGCGTGCAATAATATCCACGCCACCGGTCGTGCCACCAAAGCGAAAAATAATTCCTAGACCAACTCCGATGAACACACCCGCAAACAGTGCAGCAAGAGTTAAGTCGTCTTTAAGTGGCATATTGATTTGATAGCGTTGAAAAATCCATAAAAACACAGAGACAGCAAGTGTGCCGATAAGTGTATAATAAAAGACATTTCTTCCTAATAATCGCCAGCCAATAATAAATAAAGGAATGTTTAAGAGAAGATTTGTGTAAGAAGGATCCAAATTAAATAAAAAATATAGTAATAGGGTTATGCCTGTAAAACCACCTTCAGCTAGATTGTTTTGCATATTAAAATGAACAATACCAAAGGAAAAGATAGCGGAACCAAGCAGAATAAAGAAGATGTTCTTCAGTTTAAGCGTAAAAAGCATGTTGTTGACCTCACTTTATAAACGGAAATTTTTAGCTATTTCATTAGTGCGTTTTTAATTATAAGGGAAATCAAAGTTTAAACGCAATATGATAGCTGTTAATCATTGGAACCTGTAATCTAACATATATTCATGATCCTTATTAAAATATTTGTAAATAGTGGTTCTTTTAGCTAACATTGTAATGATAGGTGTAGAGAAAATTGGCTACACACGATATGATATGAGGTGAATACCTTTGGAAAACAATAATAAGTCGATGAAGCAATTGCAAGAAGAAGTAGATACATACATTAGCCAGTTTAAAGAGGGTTATTTTAGTCCACTTGCCATGCTTGCAAGAATGACTGAAGAGTTGGGTGAACTAGCTCGTGAGGTAAATCATTATTACGGTGAGAAACCAAAAAAGGCAACTGAGGAAGAGAATACCATTGAAGAAGAACTTGGTGATATGTTATTTGTTCTCATTTGTTTTGCTAATTCACTCAATATTGATTTAGAGGAAGCTCATAACCGTGTAATGGAGAAATTTAATACACGAGATAAAAATCGATGGACAAGAATTGAAACGGAAGGGGAATAATTGTGGAAAAAATTAAAGTAGTTGTGGCTGGACCTCGTGGTAGAATGGGTTCTGAGGCAGTAAAGCTTGTTATGAATACAGAGGAATATGAGCTTGTTGGAGCAATAGACTATAAGAATAATGGATTGAAGCTTAGTGATATTGGGTTTCAAGATGCAGATTCGCCTATTTTCACCGATATTACAGAGTGCTTCAACAGTGTACAACCAGATGTATTAATTGACTTAACAACCCCTGAATTCGGTATGTACCATGCAAAGACAGCTCTTCAATATGGTGTTAGACCGGTTGTTGGTACGACAGGTTTTTCTGACGAGAACTTAAGAGAGCTAGAGAATCTTTGTGATGAACAAAAAAGAGGCTGTATTATTGCCCCCAACTTTGCTCTAGGAGCGGTCTTAATGATGAAATTTGCTCGTCTTGCTGGGAGATATTTTCAAGATGTTGAGATTATTGAGTTACACCATGATCAAAAACTAGATGCACCATCGGGAACGGCATTGAAAACTGCCCAAATGATTGCAGAAGTAAGGGATCATAAAGAGCAAGGGCATCCAAACGAGAAAGAAACGATCTCTGGCGCAAGAGGAGCCAACTTTGAGGGAATGCATATTCATTCGGTTCGCCTACCTGGATTAATTGCCCATCAACAAGTGATGTTTGGTTCATCAGGTCAAACCCTTACTATTCGCCATGATTCATACAATCGTGAATCGTTTATGTCAGGTGTAAAGCTAGCGGTTGACTCAGTAATGAAGCTTAATGTGTTTGTTTATGGTTTAGAAAATATAATCGAATAAGCAAAAGGGGGAATTATCTTGAATATAGCGTTAATTGCTCATGATAATAAAAAGGATGAGTTAGTTCGTTTTGCCATTGCCTATAAGGAAATTATAGAAGAGCATACATTATTCGCAACAGGTACGACGGGTCTAAGGATTATGGAAGCAACGGGATTGTCGATCCAGCGTTTTCAGTCAGGGCCTCTAGGCGGAGATCAAGAAATCGGTGCGATGATCGCAAAAAACACGATGGATCTCGTATTCTTCTTTAGAGACCCTCTAACTGCGCAACCTCATGAACCAGATGTGACTGCCTTAGTTCGACTTTGTGATGTGTACTCCATTCCTTTAGCGACAAATATCGGTACAGCAGAAGTGCTAATAAAAGGATTAGAGCGAGGTGACCTTGCTTGGAGAGATGTCATCCATCAAGAACAAGGTGAGGGCAATGACAAATAAAATACATATACTATCCTTTGGAGCGCACGCGGATGATGTGGAGATTGGGATGGGTGCAACGATAGCTAAATACACATCTGAAGGAAAAACAGTGGTAATTTGTGATTTAACAAAAGCTGAGCTATCTAGTAATGGAACGGTAGAACTTCGCCAGAGCGAAGCGCTGAGAGCAGCCAAAATTCTCGGTGTAGAGGAACGGATTACGTTAAATCTTCCAGATCGGGATTTATTGCTATCACAGGACGCCATTCGCCAGGTCGTACATATTATACGAACATATCGGCCTGAGATTGTATTCGTTCCCTATGAAAAGGATCGTCACCCTGATCATGGAAATTGTGCCAGAATTGTGGAAGAAGCGTTTTTTTCTGCGGGCATAAATAAGTACCAAACCGGGTTTGATGATATCCCTTACCGTCCAAAACAGCTTTATTATTATATGATTAACGGATTTTCTACTCCTGATTTTGTCATTGATGTATCAAATGTATATCGGAAGAAAAAAGAGAGCCTAGAGGCATATAAAAGCCAGTTTATAAAGCAAGCGGGTAGCGTGGACACACCGCTCACGAATAATTATATGCAAGCTTTGGAGGCAAGGGAGTTTCTTTTTGGTAAAGAAGTAGGGGCTCTTTACGCTGAAGGTTTTAAAGTAAGAGCCCCAATTTTACTTAATCGTGATTTGCTAGGAGATTAACAATGAATAAAAAAATGAAAATAGGTATTACCTGTTATCCAACAGTAGGGGGCTCAGGAGTAATTGCTACTGAGCTAGGGAAAATGTTGGCCGAAAATGGGCACGAAATTCATTTCATTTCCTCAAGCCTCCCATTTCGGTTAAATAGGATGTACCATAATGTATATTACCATCAAGTGGAGGTAAATCAATATTCGGTTTTTCAATATCCACCGTACGATATTGCTTTGGCTAGTAAAATGGCGGAAGTGATTAATCGTGAGGAGTTGGACCTTCTTCATGTCCATTATGCCATTCCGCATGCTGTTTGTGCCATTTTGGCGAAGCAAATGAGTGGAAGGGATGTAAAGATTGTGACCACATTACATGGGACAGATATCACCGTATTGGGATATGATCCTTCATTGACAGACGCCATTCGTTTTGGAATTGAAAAATCAGATATTGTTACAGCTGTATCAAAATCCTTAATTAGTCAAACGTATGACCTAATCAATCCTGATAAGCAAATCGAAACGGTTTATAACTTTATTGATGAAAGAGTCTATAAAAGAGTAGACTCCTCTCATTTAAAAGACGAGTATGGTATTTTACCTGAAGAAAAGGTAATCATTCATGTTTCCAATTTTAGACCTGTTAAAAGAGTACAGGATGTCATTCATACATTCGAAAAAATCACTAAAGGGATTCAAGCGAAGTTATTACTTGTAGGCGATGGACCAGAAATGACAGTGGTTTGTAAACTGGTCAAAAAACTAAATATCCAAGATAAAGTCCTGTTTTTAGGAAAACAAGACAGCGTGGAGGAGCTGTACTCCATTAGTGACCTCATGCTTTTATTATCTGAAAAAGAAAGTTTTGGATTAGTTGCATTAGAAGCGATGGCTTGTGGTGTCCCATGTATTGGAACCAATGTCGGAGGGATACCTGAAGTAATAGTTCATGGTCAATGCGGGTATATTTGTGAACTCGGAGACATCGAGGATATGTCTGAAAAAGCAATTGAGCTTTTGAGGAATTCTGGGCAGCATCAGCAATTCCGAGATGCCTCTGTTAAGCTTGTAAGAGAGAAATTCCAAGCGACGACAATCGTAAAGCAATATGAAGACTTATATAAAAGTTTATTGCAAAGTAGTGAACAACCATATGAAAGAACCATTTAAGTCAGCGATTCCAGTCCTTGAGTTAATTGAAAAAGCCGGGTTTAAAGCGTATTTTGTGGGAGGATCTGTACGTGATTATTTATTAGGCCTCCCTATCAATGATATTGATATTGCTTCTTCTGCCACACCTAGTGAAATTAAAGAGATATTTCCAAAAACCATTGACTTAGGGATTGAGCATGGAACAGTCATGGTTCTATACAAAAATCAATCGTATGAAATCACGACCTTTCGTTCTGAGTCAGATTATGTAGATTATCGAAGACCAGCTCAAGTAACTTTTATTCGATCGATTGAAGAAGACCTTGCAAGGCGTGATTTTACGATGAATGCAGTGGCAATGAATCGTTTTGGTGAGATATTTGATCCGTTTAAAGGGAAAAAGGATATTGATGCGAAAACGATTCGTACAGTAGGAAATTCCAGTGAGCGTTTTTCAGAGGATGCCCTTCGAATGCTAAGAGGAATCCGATTTGTTAGCAAGCTGGGATTTTTATTAGATAAGGATACATATCAAGGGATTAAACATAACAAGCACTTACTTGAACATATTGCGGTTGAAAGGATAGCATCCGAGCTAGATAAACTGCTTCATGGAGATTATACATCAAGCGGAATTCAATTGCTTGTTGAGACAGAATTATATCATTACATAACTGGTCTGCAAGATAAAAAAACAGCATTGTTGGAACTCTCCGCCCTCCCAATTCAATCTTTATTGATTGATGAAAAGTGGGCTTTGTTTTCGCATCTGTTACAAAAAGGTGAAAAAGAAATCAAACGATTCTTTATCGGATTGAGGTTCTCAAATAAAAGAGTTCAAAACATCGTCAATATGACAAGGTGGTTAAAGGAGCGTTCCATCAATAGCTGGTCAATCGAGTCTGTATATGCTTCAGGAAAAGAGACGGCACTACAAGTGGAGAAGATCTACCAACTATACGATAATCAGGTTGATCCGCTTGCATTAGACAAACTCCAAGCGATTATCGAGGTTCTCCCTATTCACTCTTTATCAGATGTAAAAGTTTCAGGGTCAGATTTAATCCAATGGAAACATAAAAAAGCAGGACCATGGGTGAAGGCAGTGCTTAAGGAAATTGAAATGGAAATTCTTCATGGTAGGCTTGAGAATAACAATGAAGATATAAAAGAGTGGGTGACAAGATGCAGTCTGAATTAAGAAAAAAGCTTCTTGAGGCATTTACGAACTCTGAGCAAGAGTATGTTTCTGGACAGTACTTAGCAGATGTAATGGGTTGTTCTAGGACAGCCGTATGGAAGCATATAGAGGATTTAAGAAAAGACGGCTTTGAATTGGAGGCTGTTAGGAAAAAAGGATATAAAATCTTAAATTTACCAAAAAGTATTTCTGCTGATCGAGTACAATTAGGGTTGAAGACAGATTTTATCGGTAAGATCATTCATTACGAAGAAACGGTTGACTCGACTCAAAAGATTGCTCATTTATTATCCCATGAAGGGGCTGTAGAAGGGACGGTCGTAATTGCTGAGGAACAAACAGGTGGAAGAGGCAGAATGGATCGTGTATGGCATTCACCAAAGTCTACAGGAATATGGATGAGTCTTATTTTAAGGCCCAAAATACCAATCCAACGTGCACCACAGCTTACTTTATTAACTGCCGTAGCAATTGTACAAGCAATCGAAGAAACAACGACGTTGACTCCGCAAATAAAGTGGCCGAATGATATATTAGTTGAGCAGAGAAAAGTGACGGGAATATTAACCGAGCTTCAGGCGGATGCGGATCGTATTATTTCGGTGATCATCGGAATGGGTTTGAACATTAATCAAACGGAAGATGATTTCCCACCTGAACTACGTGATATTGCGACTTCTTTACGTGTGAAGGAAGGGAAAGAACTTGATAGGGCTGAGTTAATTAAAGTGATATTTCAAAAGTTTGAAACCCTATATTTGATTTTTTTAGATAAAGGATTTTATCCTATTAAGTTACTTTGGGAAAGCTATGCAATAAGTATTGGAAAAGAAATCACAGCGAGAACCTTGAATGGTTCTATTAGTGGGAAAGCACTTGGGATTACCGATGAGGGTGTTTTAAAGGTTGAGGATGATCTAGGTGAAGTACATCATATTTATTCTGCTGACATAGAACTTCACTAATTTGTAAATAGATAATTTATAAGGATTTTGCTATAATTTGAAGCGTCGGGCAGTATCCAAGGTGAACTGCACCATTTGTGTATATACCCAATTTTATAGTAGTCTGCCTAGATCCATAATGGACCGGGACAGAGGGATAAACAAAACATTTAAATTTTCAGGGATCCTTCTGCGTATTTTTAGGATTCCTTTTTATATTGCAATCAAATGTTTTATTCCTCTCCGGGAAAAGGAGAATGTATATGAAACAGTTGAATGATTTTCGAAGTATGAAAAAAAATGGTGAAAAAATTGTGATGTTAACAGCGTACGATTATCCTTCCGCAAAGCAAGCAGAAGGGTGCGAAGTTGACTTGATTCTGGTTGGTGATTCATTAGGAATGGTTGTTTTAGGTTATGATTCAACGATTCCCGTGACAACCGCTGATATGATTCACCATAGTAAAGCGGTAAGACGCGGAGCTTCCAATACTTTTACAGTTGTCGATATGCCATTTATGAGCTATCATTTATCCGTCCGGGATACATTACTAACTGGAGCAAACATGATTCAAGAAACGGGAGCACAGGCTCTAAAGCTTGAAGGAGCAGATGGGGTACTAGAACATATCCAAGCCTTAACCAATGCAGGCATTCCTGTTTGTGCTCATCTTGGGCTGACTCCGCAATCTGTTGCTGTGTTAGGTGGCTACAAGGTTCAAGGAAAAGATGCTCAAGCGGCAAAAAAATTAATTCAAGATGCGAAGCTTTGTGAGGAAGCAGGAGCATTTATGCTTGTCTTAGAATGTGTACCAAAGCAATTGGCTAGGGAAATTACAAAGCAATTATCTATACCTGTTATAGGTATAGGTGCGGGCGTGGATGTAGATGGTCAAGTTCTTGTCTATCATGATGTGGTTACTTATGGTGTGAATAGAGTTCCGAAATTTGTGAAGACATATGGAAATGTGGATGAGGTAGCTACTAAAGGAATTTCTGCTTATGTTTCTGAGGTGAAGAGCAGTCAATTCCCTTCAGATGATCAAAGCTTTTCAATGAAGGAAGAAGAGTTAAAGGGTCTGTATGGAGGAGAAAGATGAGAGTGATCACTACCATTTCACAAATGCAAAAAGAAGTTCAATTGCTAAAAAATGAAAACCTTTCTGTAGGTTATGTTCCAACCATGGGCTACCTTCACGAAGGACATATTAGTTTAGTGAGAAAAGCAAAAGAAGAAAACGATATTGTTATTTTGAGCATATTTGTTAATCCATTACAATTTGGTCCGAATGAGGATCTAGATGCGTACCCACGTGATTTCGAGCGTGATAGTGAAATAGCCAAAAATGAGAAAGTAGATTTTATCTTTTATCCATCGGTTGACGAAATGTATCCATCTAAACCTTCAGTCACACTAGTTGTTCAAAAGAGGGTCGACGTCCTTTGTGGAAGCTCAAGACCTGGACATTTTGATGGAGTGGCAACGGTATTAGCAAAGCTTTTTCATGTGATACAGCCTAATCGTGCGTATTTTGGTATGAAAGATGCTCAGCAGGTAGCGGTTGTTGACGGGTTAATTAACGATTTGCACTTTCCGCTTGAATTAATTCCTGTAGAAACTGTAAGGGAAGAGGATGGTTTGGCAAAGAGCTCACGTAATGTAAGATTAACGGCGAAAGAGCGAGAGGAAGCATCTATCCTGTATAAAAGTTTAACGGAAGCGGAGAAACAAATTCGTTCAGGTGAAAGGAATATTCAAGTAATCATTTCACATATGCAAAGTTTAATAAAGCAGAACTCATCAGGCACTGTTGATTATATAGAAATCTATTCATATCCAGAATTAGAAAAATTAGAAGTTCTGGAAGGGAAAATCATAATTGCTCTTGCGTTTAAATTTTCGAATGCTCGTTTAATAGATAATCTCGTGTTAACTGTATAAATACCCGAGAGGTGAGAGGAGAAGGT
This sequence comes from Robertmurraya korlensis NBRC 107688, assembly GCF_001591645.1. Classification (GTDB taxonomy): domain Bacteria; phylum Bacillota; class Bacilli; order Bacillales; family Cytobacillaceae; genus Robertmurraya_A. The sequence continues at coordinate 239,119 of NZ_BCVH01000001.1, forward strand.
ACTATGTTTCGTACGATGATGAACGGAAAGATCCATCGCGCAAGAGTTACTGAAGCGAACTTAAATTATGTGGGAAGCATTACGATTGATACAGATATTTTAGATGCGGTAGGTATGGTTGCTAATGAAAAAGTACAAATTGTAAATAATAATAATGGAGCAAGATTTGAAACATATATTATACCTGGAACTAGAGGTAGTGGTGTTGTCTGCTTAAATGGAGCAGCGGCACGTTTAGTGCAAGAAGGGGACGTTGTTATTATTATTTCATATGCATTAGTTGCAGAAGATAAGGTTTCCACACACGAACCTAAAGTAGCTATTATGAATGAGCAAAATCAAATTGTAGAATTACTTCATGCGGAACCAGAAAGAACGATACGATAATTCCCCCTTTATCAGGGGGTTTTTTCATAGCCATAATTCTATTCAATCAATGGCTACTACTTTTTCTTTTGGTTAATTTGTGTTACCGTTTGATTGAATGAATGTTCGAGGTGTGACGAATGACAAATCGTTTTGTAGTAGTAGATTTAGAAACCACAGGAAATTCTCCGAAAAAAGGAGATAAAATTATTCAATTTGCCGCTGTAGTGGTCGAAAACGGGGAAATCAAAGAAACGTTTTCTTCTTTGGTGAGTTCAGATAAACCCATCCCTCTTTTTATCGAGGAATTGACAGGTCTTAATAACGACATGTTAAAGGACGCACCGACTTTCTCTGAAATTGCACCAAAAATTTTACAGTTGCTTGATGGTGCTTTTTTTGTCGCTCATAATGTTTTATTTGACCTTTCCTTTCTTCAGGAGGAGTTAATTAACTCAGGGTATGAAGGTTTTTTTGGACCCGTTATCGACACGGTAGAGCTTTCAAGAATTGTTTTTCCAACTGCTGATAGCTTTAAACTAACTGATCTTGCAACCAAAGAAGGTCTAGCTCATGATCGTCCCCATCAGGCTGATAGTGATGCTTACGTAACAGCTGAGCTGTTTCTCATATTAATTAAATTGTTACGAGAACTCCCTGAAGTCACCTTAAGACAGCTCTTAAGGCTTGCAGGGGGATTAAAAAGTGATATTTCGTTGTTATTAGATGAGTATGTACTAGGAAAGTCCAGTACAAGGGACGTGATACCTGAGGAACTCGAGATATTTCATGGTCTTGTATTAAGAAAAAAAGAAGAGATAGAAAATATTCAACATTCTGCACAAGGAATATATCCAAGTACGCCCGAAGAAATAGAAGCAATGTTTCTCAGGGCATTTAATGACTATGAGAAGCGGGATGGACAGGTTCAAATGCTCGATCATGTGTATTCAGCGTTTCTAAATGAGCGTCACGCTCTTATAGAAGCTGGGACAGGAGTTGGAAAATCAATGGCTTATTTGTTACCATCAGCCATATTTTCCAACAACACAAATAATAAAATCGTCGTTAGTACTTACACGACACAACTTCAAGAACAGCTGCTAACTAAAGATATCCCTTTGCTAAAAAAAATGGTAGACTTCCCACTGGAGGTAGTACTTTTAAAGGGTAGACACCATTATATAAGCTTAGAAAAGTTTCATCAAACCTTATATGAAGAGGAAGATAACTACGACACTAGCTTAACAAAGATGCAAATTTTAGTATGGCTTACACACACAGAAACAGGTGATTATGAGGAACTGAACCTGTCAAGTGGAGGTCTTCTATACTGGAATCGTATTAAAAATGATAGTTCGTCCTTCGTAAAGGATCGATCATGGTTATCTCACGATTTTTATTTTCTTATTAGACAACGAGTGAATGAGGCAAAGATTATTATTACGAATCACTCATTATTAATGGCTGATTTGAATGCCGAGAATAGCATTCTTCCTCCTTTTGAATACGTCATTATTGATGAAGCTCATCATTTTGAAAAAGCGGTAGGTAAGAGTTTTAATCAATCAATTGATTACTTGTCACTGCGTATGCTGCTAAGTCAGTTTGGCAGTATAGATCAGAGGCAAACTTTTTATGAGCTCGAGCAAATCTTTAAAAATACTCAAATAGAAGATAATCATAAGCTTCTGCACTCTTTTCAAATCAACGAAATGATAGTAGAGCTTCAGTTTGAAATAGATGATTTATTTCGAGCAGTTGCACTTTTTGTTAAGAGGAGCGCTAAAAAGGGGAACCAACGACTAGTCAAACGAGTATCCCATGATGAATCTGCGAAAGAGTGGAGTTCGGCGGTTGCTTCTGCTGAACGATGTCAGTTTTTGTTAAAGGATTTATATGACAGCTTAAATAAATGGGTGGATTTTGTTAAAAGCCAACAGCTTACACTTGATCATCATCAAAGAATAACGATGAACGAGGTCGTTTCGTTCTTAGATGAGATTGAAGAGATCCGAAGTCATATAAAGAATCTTATTATCAAACCCTTATCTAACCAAGTTACATGGATTGAAATGGATGCAAGAGCAACACAGAATTTAACGTCTATCTATTCTCAACCTGTTAGTATCTCTAGACTGTTAAAGGAGAACTTCTTTGACAAGAAAAAAAGTGCAGTACTTACATCCGCTACTATGACAGTTAACCAGTCCTTTGATTTTGTTATGGATTCGTTAGGACTGGAGGAAAAAAATTGCAGTACGCTTCATATTCCTTCTCCATTTGCTTATAAGGAGCAGGTTCAAGTTTTAATTCCGGATGACTTACCGGAAATAAACAAGGTCCCTTTGTCAGATTATGTGGCTGCCATTACAGAACATATTATTTCCATAGCGGAAGCGACAAAGGGAAGGATGCTAATCCTTTTTACTTCCTACGACATGTTAAGGAAAACCTATGATCTCATTAAGGAAAGTGGCTTATTGGATGACTATGTTCTTTTTGCACAAGGAATTACGAGTGGGAGTAGATCAAGACTGACAAGAAATTTTCAGCGGTTTGAAAAATCGATTTTATTAGGAACGAGCAGTTTCTGGGAGGGAATTGACATTCCAGGAGAAGCCCTTAGCTGCCTCGTGATTGTTCGATTGCCTTTTACACCTCCAGACGACCCGATTGCAGAAGCAAAGAGCGAAATCATACAAGCAGAGGGACAAAATCCTTTTTCTAAGCATTCATTACCTGAAGCAGTATTGCGATTTAAGCAAGGTTTTGGAAGGCTAATTAGAAAGAAGACGGATAGAGGATTTGTCATTATATTCGATCGGCGAATTGTAACCACTACTTATGGGAAAGCATTTTTGAAATCGATTCCTACTGTTCCAGTAAAAACCTTGGATATTAACGAAATGTTAAACATAATTGAAGATTGGCTTTAAAATCATATCCCCCTAAATGGATAAATTTTCTTAAACATCACAAACTAAAATTTAGAGTATTAGGGGGGACAGATATGAGCCTAATTTTTACGATTTGTATGATTTTAGCAAATTGGTACTACATCCCTGCGGATTCTCCATTTGTACCTGCAGAAGTAGAAAGCATTGACCTCAACTTAAAAGAAGACGAATTAGCTGTTACTTTTCTTCCATTAACAAATGGAGAAGCAACCCTTATACAAAATGGGCAGGGAGAAAATATATTAGTTAATACGGGTCATCAGGATACGGAAGAAGAATTAAAACGAATTTTAAAGTTATATAACGTTAGTCATATATCAACCATTATTTTGACAAGCTCAGAAGAGGGGTATGTTGGAAACTTAAATATGCTTGCGGAATTTTATGATGTAAAGCAGGTCATTACAAGCAAATCAATTGCAGAAAAAATAGAAACGATAAAAACGGGAAGTAATGAGATACAGGATATGGGGATCCATCTTTGGGCACAGGGAACAAAGCAAATGCTCGTCCAAAATCTAGAAGTAGAAGTATTATACAATGGTGCTTCCACTGGGGAAGGTTTGGACTTATCTTTTACCTATAAAAGTAGCCGGTTTCTCATCCTTACCTCTATGACCGAAGATTCACATAGTACATTGTTAAAGCATGACCTTTCTAATGTAAACATTGTCAAAATTCCACAATTTGCAATAGAGAATTCTATAAATGGGCGATTATTGAAGCATATGGACCCTCAATTGGCTGTCATATTTCAATCTAAATATATGACCCCCCACCAAGATATATTAAAGTTGCTTCAAGATATATGGCTTGATGTTCATTACACAAAAATGCACGGAATACTAACAATAAAATTCACTCCATCGAATTATGAAATCATTTCTATTTCAAAATCAGAGGAATAAAAAAGTCCGCGCTTATATAGCGCGGAAAATTGTGTGTGAACTAGAAAAAAATTTAATATCAATCGCTCAAAAGCTGTTATAATGTTTGGTAAGAAAATAAGAGGTTACTTAAATATAGTGTAACCTTTTAGTGCAAAAGCTATTGCTAACAAATATTAGAGAATGGAGTGAAATATGTAGTGGAAAGTAAAATAGAGGTATTATCGACTGTAAAGGTGGAGTATACATCAGACCTTTATAAGGTGGTCGATGCCTTAAATCGGACATTAAAGAGAGAGAATTTAATGTTCGGCCTAGCTCTAGATCAACAAGATTCCTCAAAAGCAGTATTTACAATTTATCGTACATAAAGTGGTGCTAAGTTCATGAAGAAGTGGTTTTGGATTGCTATAACTGGAATAACCATCCTAATCGGAATTATGATTAAAATATATTTAAACGCTACTGAGCCAATTGCTGATGCCAAAAGTCGTGCTACAGGAATAGTTAAGGAAAAAACAGAAATAACTGATATTACAGAGTTTTCCCTATACCATGGTTCAAAAGCGTATTATGTTATCGAAGGCAGTAACAAAGAAGGCGAACAGTTGATTGCTTGGATTCCTGAAAAAGGTGGGAAAATTGTAGTCTTACCCGCTAAAGAAGGTATCACAAAGTCTGAAGCCATTAATACTTTATCTAATGAAGTCTCTCCTGACCAAATTATAGATGTTAGATTAGGCATAGAAAAAAACAATCCACTATGGGAAATTTACTATCGCTCAAGCAATGATAAAATTAACTACTATTACATTGATTTTGAAACAGGGGAAGAAGTTAGAGAAATAAAGAACTTATAACTTTTTTTTGGAGGCAAAGAAAATGGGATTTGCATTAGCGAAAAGAGTAAAAGCATTAACACCATCTACTACTTTAGCGATTACAGCAAAGGCAAAAGCTTTAAAGGAAGAAGGTCACGATGTAATCGGACTAGGTGCTGGTGAGCCAGATTTTAATACACCGCAGCATATCATTGATGCAGCAGTTGCATCAATGAATGAAGGCCATACAAAGTATACACCTTCTGCAGGTCTTCCTAAGCTTATTTCTGCTATTGCAACAAAGTTTAAAGAAGATCAAGGCATTGACTACACAGCAAAAGAAATTATTGTTACGAATGGAGCTAAGCACGCTCTTTATACACTTTTTCAAGTTATTTTAGACGAGGGGGATGAAGTGATCATCCCAACTCCATATTGGGTAAGTTATCCGGAGCAAGTAAAGTTAGCTGGGGGAGAACCAGTTTATATCGATGGACTTGAAGAAAATGAGTTTAAAATCACACCTGCTCAATTATCTGAGGCAATTACAGAAAAGACAAAGGCAGTGATTATTAACTCTCCAAGTAATCCTACCGGAATGCTGTATACAGAGAAGGAGCTTTTTGAGCTAGGGCAAATTTGTTTACAAAAAAATGTATTAATTGTTTCTGATGAAATTTATGAAAAGCTTGTATATGGAGAGAATAAGCATGTTTCCATTGCGCAATTGTCTCCTGAGTTAAAAGAGCAAACAATCATTATTAATGGTGTGTCCAAATCACATTCCATGACCGGATGGAGAATTGGGTACGCAGCCGGAAATCGAGAAATTATTGGTGCTATGACCAACCTTGCTAGTCATAGTACTTCAAATCCTACGACCACTGCTCAATTTGGTGCGATTGCTGCTTATAATGGTTCACAGGAACCTGTTACAGAAATGAAGAAGGCTTTTGAAGAACGCTTAAATATTATATTTGAACAGTTATTACAAATTCCTGGCGTTACATGTGTAAAGCCACAAGGCGCATTCTATCTATACCCAAATGCGAGCAAAGCGGCTCAGCTTTCCGGTTATGAGTCAGTCGATGCATTTGTTGAAGGGTTGCTTGAAGAAGCAAAGGTTGCGGTTGTACCAGGTTCTGGCTTCGGGACACCTGATAATATCCGTCTTTCATATGCGACTTCATTACATCAATTAGAAGAAGCCATTAGACGTATGAAAAGCTTTGTAGAAAGTAAAATGTCCTAATATAGTGAAAACAGGGTGCTTACGCATTCTGTTTTTCTTTGTTACAGACTTGATAGTCGATTTGTCGAATTGTATAATGAGATGGGACTTTATGCATTCGAAACGAAGTTTAAACTGTTAAAGAGAAGTTGATACTTATTTATAGGTATTAAAAACAAATATTTTATACATACTTGAGCTTCTTTTTAGATTTTTGGAGGGAAATTGTCGTGAATAAAACAACTATTTCGCAAGTTCACAAATATGTTGGAGAAGATGTGAAAATTGGTGCTTGGATTGCTAACAAGCGTTCTAGTGGGAAAATTGCTTTCCTTCAGCTTCGTGATGGGACAGGCTTTATACAAGGTGTTGTTGTTAAAGCAGAAGTAGCTGAGGAAGTCTTTCAGCAAGCAAAAGGAATTACGCAAGAATCGTCCGTATATGTGATCGGAACGGTACAAAAGGATGAGCGTTCCCCATTTGGGTACGAGCTACAAGTAAAAGAAATTGATGTAATTCATCAATCGCTTGATTATCCAATTACACCAAAGGAGCACGGAACAGAGTTCTTGATGGATAATAGACATCTTTGGTTACGCTCGAAGCGTCAACATGCGGTCATGAAGGTTCGTAATGAAATTATCCGTGCCACATATGAATTTTTTAATGAACAAGGCTTTTCAAAAGTTGATCCTCCGATTTTAACGGGCAGTGCCCCTGAAGGAACAACGGAATTATTTGCAACAAAGTACTTTGATGAGGATGCGTATCTTTCTCAGAGTGGTCAGCTTTATATGGAAGCTGCAGCGATGGCGTTAGGAAAGGTATTCTCTTTCGGTCCAACATTCCGTGCAGAAAAATCTAAAACTCGCCGACATCTTATTGAGTTTTGGATGATTGAACCTGAAATGGCATTTGTGGAGTTTGAAGAAAATCTAGAAGTACAAGAACAGTATGTGTCACATATTGTTCAATCTGTTTTGAAAAACTGCCAATTAGAGCTGAAGACATTAGGAAGAGATACTGAAAAACTTGAAAAAATTCAGGCGCCTTTCCCAAGAATCAGTTATGATGATGCGATTCATTTCTTACATGAGAAGGGGTTCACGGATATTTCTTGGGGTGATGATTTTGGTGCTCCACATGAAACCGCTATTGCCGAGGCTTATGATAAGCCTGTGTTTATTACACATTATCCAACAAGCCTAAAGCCATTTTATATGCAGCCGCACCCTAACCGTGGCGATGTTGTTTTATGTGCCGATTTAATTGCACCAGAAGGATATGGAGAAATTATCGGTGGTTCAGAACGTATTCATGATTATGAACTTTTGAAGCAACGCCTAACGGATCATGGATTAGCACTAGAAGCTTACGAATGGTATTTACAGTTAAGAGAATTTGGTTCTGTGCCGCATTCAGGATTTGGTCTTGGTTTAGAAAGAACGGTTGCGTGGATTAGTGGCGTCGAGCATGTTAGAGAGACGATTCCATTCCCTCGTTTGTTAAATCGTTTATATCCTTAATGAAAAAGGCTCGCTAAGGCGAGCTTTTTTTCGTTTTAAGTGAATGACAAAGTAATTACATATCCCTCCTGGTATATATTTGGCAATCAGTGAAAGGTCCTTACTGATAAAGGCTCTTCATGTTATACTAAAGGAGAGGTGTCTTGAATGAAAGAAAACATGATTGAATGGCTGAAATTAGGGAATACCACATTACCTAATGCACTTATTACTTCTTATAAGCTTTTAAATATTGACGAAACAGAATTAATGCTATTAATTCAAGTATATAGTTTCACCGAAAGAGGCAACAGTTTTCCAACCCCAAATGAGTTATCTTCTTTAATGACCATTACAAGCACTCAGTGCTCTGAAATGCTTCGTCGACTTATCCAAAAAGGACTAATTGAAATTGAAGATGGTCATTCAAGCGAAGGAATTCGATTTGAAAAATACTCACTAGATCCGCTATGGGATAAGCTATTGGATGTCTTTCTACAACAGAAAAAAGCCAAAGTTGTTTTGGAGCAACAAACCGTTGAAACAGATGTATATACTTCCTTTGAACAGGAATTTGGTAGACCATTATCACCATTTGAGTGTGAGACTCTTGCGCTCTGGATGGATGATGATCGGCATGACCCCGTTATTATCAAAGCAGCATTAAAGGAAGCTGTTATTTCAGGTAAGTTGAATTTCCGATATATTGATCGGATTCTTTTTGAGTGGAAAAAGAACGGAATTAAAACGGTTGAACAGGCAAAAAATTATGGAAAAAGGTTTAGACCACACCAATCACAGGCGAAAAACCGACAGATTGAGCGTCCAGAAAATAAAACTGAGCCGATTCCATTTTATAATTGGCTCGAGCAATAAAAAATCGTGCACGAGAGCAGAGTCTCTCTTTTTTTTACAATTTTTTTGAAAGTTGAGTGGATGATATGCTAAATAAAGAGCAAATCAGATTTTGTTTAGATAAGATGGGAGAAATGTTTCCTGAAGCCCATTGCGAATTAAATCATTCGAATCCTTTTGAACTGGTTATTGCAGTGGCCTTATCTGCCCAATGTACGGATGTACTAGTAAATAAGGTTACAAAATCTTTGTTTGAAAAATATAAAACTCCTGAAGATTACTTAAAAGTTCCGCTAGAAGAGCTACAAAACGACATTCGGTCAATTGGCCTTTTTCGCAATAAAGCAAAGAATATTCAAAAGCTATCACAGCTTCTAATTGATAAATACAATGGAGAAGTACCAATGGATCGGGATGAGCTGACAAATCTCCCTGGTGTCGGTAGAAAAACCGCCAACGTAGTCGTTTCTGTTGCTTTTGGTGTACCAGCCATTGCAGTTGACACTCATGTAGAAAGAGTAAGTAAAAGACTGGCGATTTGTCGCTGGAAAGACTCCGTGTTAGAAGTTGAGAAAACTTTAATGAAAAAAGTACCAATGGATGAATGGTCATTAACCCACCATCGAATGATTTTCTTTGGCCGATACCATTGCAAGGCACAAAATCCCCAGTGTCCAAGCTGTCCTTTATTGGACTTATGCCGTGAAGGAAAAAAGAGAATGAAAGGGCAGTTGGTTGTCCATGAGCAAAAATGATATTCATAAAGGATTTCAAGAGTGGAAAAACATAGAGAGACGGCTTGAGGAACTTTATAAAATAAGAGAAAAACTAGAAACCTCTGAGCTAATGGATAAAGGATTTTCTTTGTTTTATATCATATTAAAATTAGTAAACAATATGGACCCTACACTTGAAATAATTCCTACCAACAAACTAGTAATCAAGCCCATTAATGTTGAAGAAAGATTGAGTTTTATTCAAGGAAGAAAGGGCTCCTTTCACTCATTTAAACAGTTAGCGGAGCTCTTTAAAGAATTGGAAAAGCTATACGCAAAAAAGGCATCTTTAGAAAAATTCTAAAGATGCCTTTATATTAATTGTTACCGGCGCCTTGATTTCCAGTATTTCCAGTACCAGTACCAGTATTCCCGTTGCCATTTCCAGTTCCGGTACCTGTGTTTCCAGTATTCGTATTACCGCCTGTTTCTCCCGTTTCGGTTGTTCCCTCTTCGGTCTCTTCCCCATTTTCGGTTTCGTCATCTTCCACTTCTTGTTCTTCCTCTTGTGGAATCTTTACCTCAATGGTTGTAGTTGCTGCTTCACTTAGCTGAGTTTCACGAACGGCAATGACCTTAAAGGTATAGTATCCTGGTGTTTCAGCTTTTAAGCGAACCTGCTTCTCTGCTGTGGTTTTTAGAAGTTGTTCTCCACCATCATTTAAGGATCCATATAACTGGAATTGAACACCTTCCACATTGTCACCGTTGTATTCCCAAGTAACAAGTAGTTCCTTCGTAGCTTCATCGAGAGTAACTTTTAAATTACTTGGTGCTGCAGGCTTATCGTATTTGTTAGATACTTGCTTTGGAGCACTTCCTTTAACCGCATACTCAATAATTACTTGATCATTAGGAGTAAACTGGCTCGCTAGCTTAGCAGGGAACGTACCTTTTTCAATACGTACTTTTTCTACACTGCTAGGCACCGTAAAGTCAGGGGTATCTTTCCCTTGTGACACGTGAGTCATAAGGTTTTTAAAAATATATTGTGAGATTTTTTGCTCATCACTAGTGAGCCAATTTTTCGTACGATCATCATATCCTGTCCAGACGGCTGCTGTGTAGTTGGTGGTATATCCAACAAACCAAGAGTCGGGAACCGCACTATTAGGTATTCCGTATTTATTTCTTTCAGCAGATGGATAGTTTGTCGTACCCGTTTTACCAGCCACTGCAAGGCCGTCTACTCTTGCACGAGAACCCGTACCGTAGGTTAAAACATCCTTTAGCATGTCTGTGATCATGAAGGCAGTATAATCCTTCATAACTACTTCAGTTTCGGGTTTTAAATCAAGCTTTGTTCCGTCACGAAGTTCGATCGTAACAACGGAATAAGGTTCTGTGTAAAAGCCATTGTTTCCAAATGCGCTATATGCCCCAGCCATTTGGAGGGAAGAAACGCCCTTATCTGCTCCACCTAAACCACCAATCGAATAGGACTCGGTTAACTCACTTACAGGTATTCCAAGCTTCGCACCGAATTCTTTTGATTTATCTAGTCCAACCTCCTGCATTGCTTTTAATGCAGGGATATTACGAGAAAGGGCAAGGGCTGTTCTCATCGTCATCGAGCCCATATGCTTGTTATCCCAGTTATTAATTTCTTGACCACCTGAATACGTGTATGGTTCATCAACCAACGTATGGTATGTTCCCCAATTTAAGTATTCAATCGCAGGACCGTAGTCTAAAACGGGTTTAATCGTAGATCCCGGCTGACGTCTAGGGTCAGTGGCATAGTTAAATCCAAATGTTTGTGTTTGGTTTCTTCCACCACCAAGAGCTCGAATCGCTCCTGTTTTTGTATCAAGCAAGGTAATTCCTGCTTGGAATTTTTCATCTGGAAACTCAACGATTTCAGTTCCATCTAAAATTTGTTCTACATAGTCTTGAGCACTTTTATCTAATGTCGTGTAAATTTTTAGTCCTTCAGAAAAAGGATCGAGATCAGGATATTTTTCTTCAATTTCTTTAATAACCTGTCCTACAAAGGAGTCATGAGCAATTTCTCCATTGGTCTCACGCTTGTCTTCTGGTACAAGTGCTGTAGTTACATCAACGGATTGTGCTGCGACCATTTCTTCTTTAGTAATATAGCCGTGTTGATTCATTAATGAAAGAACTATATCTCTACGTTTTTTTGCTTTTTCAGGATACTTGAAAGGGTCATAATTTGCTGGACTCTGTGGCAAACCAGCCAATAATGCTGCTTCATCTAATGTAAGCTCATCTAAGGTTTTATGGTAATAGGTATCCGCAGCTGTAGCCACACCGTGTCCGCCACTACCCATCCAGTTTTTGTTCACGTAAATCTCAAAGATTTCTTCCTTCGTATATTTTTGTTCAAGCTGGAAGGAGAGCCATGCTTCCTGTGCTTTACGTGAAAGAGTTTTTTCATGAGTTAAGAAGGAGTTTTTTACCACCTGTTGCGTAATCGTACTAGCTCCTTCTGAACCGAAGCCGTCCGTAACGTTCGCGATAACCGCACCGCCTAAACGGATTAAGTCAATTCCATTATGTTTGAAGAAGCGAGAGTCTTCAGTGGCAATAAAGGCATCCCTTACCGTTTCCGGTATATCTTCATAATTTACGTAATCTCTTTTCACAGAACCTATCTCCGTAAATGGATCCCCGTTCATATCAAATACCTGGGAGGAAATAGGATCCTTTAAAAGCTTTTCATCAAGCTCTGGAGTGTCTTTAATCATATATGCAAATGTAGCTGCGCCGACAACAATCCCTGTAATACCTAGTGCAACAAGGATAAGGAAAATCTTCATAAACAATCCTTTAGCAGGCTTTTTGCCTTTTTTCTTATTTGATTGTTTTTGTTTCTCAAGCTGTTTGCGGCGCTCCTCTCTTGATTGATATTGCTCTGCCATATTGTTTCCTTCCTTTCTTACTAAAAGCTTGGCTATTTATGAATAAGCCAAATTAAAGATGATAAAGATAATCTATTATCTTAATATAGTCAATTCTAGGGCGAAAGCCAAGTGATATAAGATGTGCTGTCGAAAGTACCTCTTCTTTTGTAATTGATTTTCGACCTCCTTCTATCATTCGCTCCCAATACGATAACAATTGCTCTGCCTCTAATAAGAATACTTCTTCTGTACTTGAGAATCGAAGAATAACAAAGCAAATGCCTCCTTGTTGTATCACTTTTCTCATATGCTGAATTTGGTGATCATGAAAATTTTGAAGGGGGAAGGAAGTGGTGTTTTTTGTTTCCTTAGCTTCAAAATCAATGTATTTCCCCTTATAAACGCCGTTGTAATCGGTTGTTGAGGCCTGCTTGAAATAGGCTTCTTTGATTACAGCAGCACTCCTTTTTGGATAATTTACCTCAACGATTTGAACGGGTGTTGGTTTTTTGTGAATAACAGCAATATTATTTAATAAGTAATAATCATTTGTTTCGTTTAAATCCTCCTCTAACGTCATTCCTCGGTTGCTATAGGTTGGGTCTTTTCGTGCTTTCACTGTTTGGCTAGTACTCAGTGGACTCATAAATTTTCTTCCATTTGGATAGTGAATATTCATTTCCTAACACCTCTTTAACTACACTATCATACCAAATTGGCCCCAGTTAGGGGGAATAAAAACTATTGATTAACGAATTATAACGTAAGACAGGATAGAAGGGAGTAAAAAAAATTAATAATTCCTTTGTATATATAGATGACCAACAGCTAGTTAGAGACATTAAGCAAAAAGTTGATTCGAACAATAGAGACAATATTTCAAGAACGGATGCGTATTTTACTTTTTTTTTAAATCATTCCGATATTTTATGGTCTTTTTTAGCGAGTATGGTTTCAAGAAATGCCGGCTGGAACATGTGTGACTTAGAAGGCAAGTGGTTCTCTCAAATTCTAAAAAAAGAAACTAGAAAGCAATTGTTTTTAACCTATGAGCGAGCAAACTGGTTAATATTTCAAGATGCTTATCCCCAATTGTTACTATATGAGTATTCGACGAATCTAAATACGCCAATGTTTCACTTATTACGATATTTTAATGTTTCACCCTTTATGATTAATGAATGGGAGTATTATTGGAGGGAAAAGAATAAACGAAGACTTATGACGGCACTAATTATCAATGAACAAAATGTTATTCAAAAACCAGTAATTGAACATCCTATCTACTATAAAAAAGTGTTTCACTCTATTCTCTTTGCTTTACAGGATTACTTCCATTTTAGTGCAGTAGTGTTTCCTACTTGCCAGGGAGAGCTTTATGGAGCAAGTGTTTATGGCTTTCAAGAGGTGGATAACCGAATTAATCTTGGAAAAAGACTTGCTGATATTCTTTTTGCTCCCGAAGTATTTGGGAAGGTCTTTCACTTTGCAAAAACAACTGCACATTCTGGTTCAAGGTATGATTATGAACAATATATAAATACTAAAGAAAGAGCTACGCCCTTATTAAGAGAAACGTATCCGGTGATGAAACACCATATCCATTTACCTAATGAGTGGACAAAACACCGCCGTGTAAGAAACAAATGGTTTAAACAGGAAATAATCCACCAGCATCCATGGAGAATGACTGATTGGTACTTGCATAAGCAGAAACAAATTCGCGTATGTATTATGCTTTATAAGCTCCTTCGTATTAATAAACGTATATAAAAAGCAAGAATCGTAATGATTCTTGCTTTTATGCCTTTATGTTGAAGGACGGTCGATACCCTCAAGCTTTTTATCTCCGTAACCAGGTTTCGTTTCTTCAAGCTTTTTTGGTTGTTTATTTTCCTGTTCATTACTTCCATTTCTTTTTTTCATTGTTACCACCTCCGAGATTAGTTTGGTTCATCAACCATTTTTTCATTCATGTCGAAACCTAGTTAAGAGAAACAAAAATTTTACCTTCTTTTGCCGAATTGCTTCTAGTTTTGTCATAAGGGAAGGAGGTTAGAAGAAGACAAAGAATAAGTATCTAAGAGATATAAATGGAGCTGGAAAATTTTCTTGGAGGGATGTTCGATGATTCTAAAGTCAGATATTTTACAAATGCTATCCGAAATACACAATGAGCTTGAGGAATTAGAGAAGTCTATTGATTTTAAGTTACCCGATGTAGAAGCTGAGTTGTTAAAGAAACAAGAAAAAAGCTTATGGAAAACAGAAAATCACTATTATATACTAGAGGGGAAATTTAATTTAGCCCAAAACAAGTCTACAAAAGATCGACAACATAAAAGAACGACTGCTTAAATTTTTATTTTTCCTCGTTATCCTTTATAGTAGGGGTATATGTGATAAAGGAGCACTGCAGCATGGAAAACCGATCAATACTAGTAAATTTAAATGAAAGCTTATACGAATATACAAGACAAATCGAGGATAAATTTCTTTCTGTAAAAATGTCTGGTGAGAAGGGTGACTTTTTTACACAAGTGAAACCTTTTGCTGACGAGGTAAAAGAGGCTGTGGATCTGTGGAAAAAGGAAGCCTCTATTTGGATAGTGAAGAATAGACCGAAAAATCTTCATGAGAGTCAAATCGATTCAGCTGCCGAACAAATGGAGATGATTTCTGTCCAAGCCTTTTACCCTGAGACGAGCCGAACAAGGTTTATCAACTACCTTCAATCAGTAAGGTTCGTGTTAACCTTACTACGTGCAAATATAGATAAGTATCAGACATAAAAAGTAGCACACTCGCCATATAGGAGAGGTGCTATTTTTTTTATTTAATATTGGGTGGCAATTTATAAAGATGATTCAAGCTCAGGGGTTTTGGCACCTAGTGTTTCAAGTTCATAAACAAGATTACGGTACTCACAAGTTGTTATTTCATTATAAATATAGCATTTCTTAACAAAATCTAATAATTCGTTCACATCTTGTGCTTCGTATTTTTTAATGGATTGAAAATGGTCTTTTAATTCTTGAATATTCACTGAAATCCCCCTTTATATTAGTTGTTTCTCTTCTCTATCATCGTATCATGCCGAGACCGTATCTATTGTTTTTTTAAAATTGAGACTTCCGACACCGTTAGACAAAAATGGTGATTTATAGTAAAAATTTATTCTTTATTCACCATCTAGGCGAATGAAACATAAATTATAGCAATGAATATGAGAAAGGAGTTGTGTGCCCTTGTTCGGTCAAAGACATAAACGGTCTATCTATAATCGTCAACAAGCACAACCGATAATAAATGAAGCCTACCCGTATTTTTGGGGTAATGAAGCAATCCATACTCGGCCTGAGGCATACGCCAACTACTTGCAACCATCTATGAATTACCCTATGTACAGTGCCATGAACTTCGGAGGACCGGTTCAAAACGGTTATAATTATCTTCCTAATGAATCATTCTATGGCCCGGCGTACCCATACGGTGGAATAGGATTTCAGGGACAAGGATTTGATTATCCTTATCAGGGAAATCAGCCATACCAACAAGAAAAGAAACATAAACTGTCTGAAGCCGTACTCCAAAACCCTCTTCAACAACCTGAAATACCATATCAAAATCAATTTGCGTATAGTCCGTATAATCAACCATTTTCGCATCCTTATCCGAAGCAGTCTGCTATACCGCGACCGCCCTCTGGGATGAAATCAGTAATGAACTCTTTTAAAACACAGGATGGGACCTTTGACGTAAACAAAATGGTCGATACAGCTGGACAGATGATGAATGCGGTAACTCAAGTGTCATCGATGGTTAAAGGACTTGGAGGGATGTTTAAGGTATAGGGTGACCCTATACCTTTTTTTACTTCAAGAAAAAAATAAGCAGCATGAAGACTGCTTAATCATTAATAATATGGATCTTCTTTCCAGGTTGTTTCGGGACGATAATTGTTAACAAGCCATTATGGTAGGAGGCCTTTACTTTTTTTTCATTAATGGGCTGTGGCAAAGTAATCGTCCGACTCATTTGCTGCATTTTATTTTTTCTACTATAAACCTTATGAATATCATCTTCTTCTATAATAACTTCGCCATTTTTTACTGTAATTGTTAGCGTGTTATTAAGGACATCTAAACTAATTTGTTCCTTTTTAATACCGGGGAGTTCTGCAACGATGTGGTGCTCGCGGTCGTAGCTTTTCACAGATACTGGAAAGGTGGCAAACGGAAGGTTGAAGAACTCGTCGATGCTTTGTAAAAACCCTCTGACTGGTCGCTCTTGAAAAAAGTCATTCATCGCTTTTGCAATCTCTCCAAACTTTTCTGTACGATCGTTACGATTTGGCTTATTTGGTAAATTATTTGACATGCTAGATACCCCTCTCTACAGGATTTCTCCATTACAGAATATGCAATTCGTCTATAGGCGGTTCATCCTTTTTAGAGAATAGAAAAAGGCCGCATACACCAAGTATGCGGCCTTTATAATTAAATTAATTCTTCGAGTAAATCATTGAGTACAAAGGTCATGTTACCATTGCTATCAACTTCAATAAGTTCCTCTTTTTTCATTTTTGTGAGCGTACGGCTAACGGTTTCACGTGTTGTTCCAATCATATTTGCTAAGTCTTTATTTGTAAATTCACTATTCAACGTGAACGTCCCATTTGTCTCCCTTCCATGTAATTTTGCTAAGCGGATAAGAAGTTTAATAATTTGTTCATATGTATTATTAAGTATCTGTGCTTCTAACCGATCTTGAAGGTCGACTATTTTTTCACTTAGTACATTAAACACCTTAATACAAAGTGTGGGATTTTCAATAAGGACCTTTTCGAAAGGTAAGATTGGAACGACAACTAAGGTAGTAGCCTCCATTACTTCTGCATAAGCCGGGTATCCACCTTGACGAAAGAAGCCAACATGCGGGAACATTTCACCCTTTTTTAAAATAGCAACGATTTGTTCTTTCCCGTTTATATCACTTTTATAAATCTTAACTTTGCCAGAGTGGATAAAATATACGTTTTCAAGTGGATCATCCTGCATAAAGACATGACTTCCACGATTCCAATCTCTTGAAATGGATATATCAACAATTTTTTGAAGCTCATTTTCATCTAAACTTCGAAACAAGGCGAAGTCAGATAATACCTTTTTTATTTCAGGACTTTTCATTACTACGCACCTCAATCTTTGCATTAACCTAGTTACTAGTTTACCAAAAATCCAAAGCTGAAAGTATAGGTTGTTGGGAATCGTTGTTATTTTTAAACAAACCTTTAATTACGAACGTTTATTCGGTATGATTAGGTATAGAGGTGATCTAGACATGAAGGTTAGAAAAAGTTTACAAGACCTTATCGTTGAGATGAAAAATAATGAAGCATTTAAAGATCAAATCGTGCATTGGCATACAATAGAAGAAAAAGAAGCGAAAACCTCTGAGCTACCTAATGACCTCCATTCTAACTTAAAAGGAGCATTACAGGTGAGAGGGATTGGAAGGCTATTTACACATCAGAAATCGTCATATGAGGCGATTAGACGAGGAGAAAGTGTTGTAGCAGTTACACCCACGGCTTCTGGTAAGACGCTTTGTTACAATCTCCCAGTTATCCAAACGATTATCGAATCACTGGATTCAAGAGCTTTGTATATCTTTCCTACAAAGGCACTAGCTCAGGATCAAAAAAGTGAGCTTAATGAGTTAATTCAAGCAACAGAGCTTCAAATTAATAGCTACACTTATGACGGAGATACTCCTGCAAACATAAGAGAAAAAGTCAGAAAGGCTGGACATGTTGTCATTACCAATCCAGATATGCTACATTCGGCCATTCTCCCTCATCATACGAAGTGGGTATCGTTATTCGAAAATTTAAAATTTGTTGTCATTGATGAGCTTCATATTTATCGAGGAGTGTTCGGAAGTCATGTCGCAAATGTGATAAGGCGTTTGAAAAGAATCTGTCAATTTTACGGAAGCAATCCGATTTTTATCTGCACATCTGCGACAATTGCTAACCCGCTTGAGTTAGCCGAACAGTTGACAGAAACGAAGATGAGGCTAATTGATAATAACGGCGCACCGAGCGGCAGAAAGCATTTTCTTTTTTATAACCCTCCAATCGTAAACAAACCTCTGAATATACGAAGGAGTGCAACGCTAGAGGTTAGGAATCTCGCACGTACGTTATTAAAAAATAAAATTCAAACCATCGTTTTTGCGAAAAGTAGAGTAAGGGTAGAGATTTTATTAACTTATCTTAAAGAGCTTGTAAAGTATCAGCTCGGGCCAAAGGCGATTCGAGGGTACCGAGGTGGATATTTGCCTACAGAGCGACGAGAGATTGAAAAAGGGCTAAGAAATGGGGATATCTATGGTGTTGTAAGTACAAATGCTTTGGAATTAGGAGTGGATATTGGTCAACTGCAGGTTTGTATTATGACCGGTTACCCAGGTTCTATTGCAAGCTCATGGCAACAAGCAGGAAGAGCTGGGAGAAGGCATGGGGAGTCGTTAGTCATTCTTGTTGCGAGCTCTAGTCCGCTGGATCAATATATTATCCAACATCCTGATTATTTTTTTTCAAGCAGCCCTGAAACAGCCCGAATAAACAAAGATAACTTGATTATTCTAATTGACCATTTGAAGTGTGCAGCGTATGAGTTGCCGTTTAAAAAAGGTGACTATTTTGGAGAAACAGAAATCGAAGAGCTACTAGAATATTTAGTAGAGGAACGTGTTCTATTTGAAAATGGAGAGAAATATTACTGGATGAATGACTCATTCCCTGCTCACAACATTAGCTTACGTTCGGCCTCACAAGATAATGTTGTTATTATTGACCACTCAGATGTTTCTAAAGCCCGTGTAATAGGAGAAATGGATTTATTCTCAAGTATGACCTTACTTCATGAAGAGGCCATTTATTTGCATCAAGGAACCCAATTTCAAGTGGAAAAGCTCGATTGGGAGGAAAAGAAGGCATTCGTACGTGAGGTGGCCGTTGATTATTTCACAGATGCCAATTTAGCGGTCGAATTAAAAGTATTAGAGCTTGATAAGCAAAGGGAAAATTCTATTGTAGAGGTTGCATACGGGGATGTTAGTGTATTAGCTAAAGCAACGATATTTAAAAAAATCAAATTTGAAACACATGAGAATATAGGATCTGGACCGATTCATTTACCTGAAGTGGAGCTACATACAAGCTCAGCATGGATTTCTCTTGACAAAAGCGCTACTGAACTACCAGACGAACGTTTGGATCAAGGCTTAATTGGCATTTCTCATGCATTCAAACATATCGCTCCTTTATTTGTCATGTGCGACCCACAAGATATTCATGTCGTTCCACAGGTAAAAGCGGTACATAATGAAAAACCGACGCTGTTTTTCTATGACCGGTATCCAGGTGGAATTGGGTTAAGCGAGAAGATCTATGAAGGAATGGAAGTTATTATTAATGAGGCAAAAGCAATGATTACCCGCTGTCATTGTCACCAGGGCTGTCCGTCTTGTATCGGAACCGATCCTACGGGGGAAACGGCAAAGAATGACTGCTTGAAAATATTAAATATGTTTCAATATGCAGTAAGAAAGGGTAGAGTCAGTTGAGTCTGAAAAATAAGCTAAATCGTTTAAAACCGCATCTATCTAATCCTGAGAAATCAAAAGAGAGTTCAAGGCCTCTACCCTTAAAGACAACCAATGAGATTCCATTTTTAAGTGATTGGAAGGAAAATGGAGTTACTCCATATTTTTTAGGTGATGACTATTGCCTTGTAAGAGAAGTAAAGTACCCATTGGATCACCAACATGGCAGATATCAGTTAGGAGATTTTATTGATGCTGTAAATGCGTGGAATGAAGCAAATATCTCACATCCACTTTCTTCTAAAGGTTTTTTACCAGAGCAGTTGTTCTTTTTCGATACAGAGACAACTGGACTTGGAGGGGGAGTAGGAAATACGATTTTTCTTCTTGGACATGCTACGGTAGAGGACAATCATTTTGTTCTAAGACAGCATATCCTGCCTCGTCCAGGTAGTGAAATTCCTTTGTATACTAGTTTTCTTGAAAAGGTTGATTATACGACTCTTGTCACGTATAACGGAAAAGCTTTTGATTGGCCACAAGTAAAGACCAGGCATACCTTACTAAAGGATCATGTTCCAAATCTGCCCTTGTTTGGCCATTTTGACTTGTTTCATGCTTCTCGAAGAATATGGAAGCATAAGCTAGAAAGATTAAAGCTATCAATCGTTGAAAAGGAAATTCTTGATATTCAAAGAGTTGATGATGTTCCCGGCTTTTTGGCTCCGATGATTTATTTTGATTTTGTAGAAACCCAAAAACCTGAAGGAATGCTTGGAATTATGAAACATAACGAGATAGATATTCTTTCTCTTATTAGTTTGTATACACATTTGACTTTTCAGATTTTAAGAATTGATCAAAATCAAACCGTGAAAGAAGCCTTTGAGGTCGGACGATGGTTTTCCTATCTTGGAGAAGATTCGGCTGCTGAGAATACATTTACACAATTAGCATCTGGGGAAAGTATGGAAGCATACAAATCTCGATGGCAGCTATCTTTGCAATTAAAAAAGAAGAAGGATTATGAGGCAGCTAGTCATGTTTGGTTGAATTTGTCGAATGTAGCCGATGACGAGATTGCCTTTGACTCCTCGCTCGAACTTTCCAAATGGTATGAACATAAAAAAAGAAACTATGAGAAGGCACTTTACTATAGTCAAAATGCAAAAATATTACTTGAAAAACGCTGTGATAGTAAGAAAGATCAAATGATGGATATCGAAAAGCGGCTGGAAAGAATTACGAGAAAATATTGTAACAAAAATGTAAAAAAATAATCGACAAAATCCGCCTTTTTGCTGTTGTCTCCCCTTCCTTTAGAAGGTAAAATGTATCATTGAGTGATAAATAACAGAATAAAAAGTGGAGATGGATGAATTCGATGTATAAAGCAATTTTGTTTATGTTTTTTCTTGTTGTCTGTTTAACTGCGATTATTTTCACAAACTTAAAAGAAAGTTTTTATACACTAATGTAATTTTGGGTTTAAAAAAAGAAAAGAATAGAAAATAGGTATTTGCATTAGTACAAGATGGACTCCTTTATCATAGGCTGTTAATGTAAAGCACAAATAACACTATTCGAAAGGAGACGTTTAGGATATGCATAAACATTGCGGACCTACTAATGTATTGCCTGCTGTTGTTCACCCAACAAAATGCTGTGTAAATCATACTTTCTCAAATAATGTGGTGCCACATATTCATCCTCAGCATACAACAACTGTGAATCACATTAACTATGAACACCAACATTTCTTCCCTCAAACACAGTCTACTGTAACTGAAGTGACAAATACTCAAAGCTTTGCACCACCTCGTCCTGTTCCAGGACCATTCCCAGCACCTGGCTTTGGGGCAGCACCAGTAGCACCTGGCTTTGGAGGAGCGCCGGCAGCACCTGGCTTTGGAGCAGCACCTGGACCATTTTTCAGAAGATAATAAATGACTTTTACAAGGGCTTAAGTATAAGCCCTTGTTTGTTACATAAATAAGGCCTTGAAAGAGGGATTACACATTTGATAAAGGTTCTTTACATTTCGGGTTATAAATCCAGCGAGTTAGGGATATTCAAAGAAAATGATCCTGGGGTTGTATACATTAAACTTGCTATAAAAAAAGCTCTTCTACAGCTGTTAGACCAAGGACTAGAATGGGTAATGGTATCTGGTCAACTAGGAGTAGAGATGTGGGCAGCTGAAGTGGTAGTTGAACTCAGGAAAAAGGATTTCCCGGATTTAAAACTAGCCATAGTCACCCCTTTTTTAGAACAAGAAAGTAATTGGAGTGATAAAAATAAGGAGTGGTATCAATCAATTATACAAATGGCCGATTACGTAGACTCAGTCACAAAAAGGAAGTACGATAGTCCGTCCCAATTTCGGTTAAAAAATCAATTTGCCATCCAAAAAACGGATTCATTGCTCCTTGTGTATGACGAAGAAAGAGACGGAAGTCCGAAATATCTATTGCAAACTGCTAAAAACTTTCAAGAAAAAAAGGAATATCCGATTACACAAATTACCTTTTACGATCTTCAATTATTGGTGGAAGAAGAGCAGCAAAAGCAAAATGATTTTTATTAAAGGTAGTCATATAAAAGAAAAATTGACAAAAGTGCATATTTTTGAAAAAATATAGATAATGTTTCTTTGAGTGACCGAGGTGAAAATTAAATGCAAATAGATAAAGTTAAGCTAACTGCGAAAGACATTTTAGAAAAAGAATTTAAAACAGCTATGAGAGGCTATAAGCCAGAGGATGTTGACAAATTCCTTGATGTTGTAATTAAAGACTATGAAATTCTACAGCAAGAAATCGAAGAGCTTCAACAAGAAAACGCACGAATAAAGAAGCAATTAGAAGAAGCTGTAAGAAGACCTTCTGTTCAGCAACCATCCGCTGGGACAACGAATTTTGACATTCTAAAAAGACTTTCAAACTTAGAAAAGCATGTATTCGGCAGTAAATTATACGATTAACAGAAATTACCATGTAAGAAAGCATTGATATTCCATTCATAATTACATATAATATGTATTGTTCGTTAATAACGTTCGGGTAATCGCTGCAAGGATCGTAAGTGAATTGTAGAGGAAAGTCCATGCTCGCACGGTCTGAGATGTCCGTAGTGTTCGTGCCTAGCCAATTCATAAGCTAGGGCAGCTAGGTTTATACTTGGCTGACGGCAGGGAAAATGCCTAAGTCGATTTCGATATGGCATGAATACCTTGAAAGTGCCACAGTGACGGAGCCCATTTAGAAATGAATGGGGTGGAACGAGGTAAACCCCACGAGCGAGAAACCCAAATTATGGTAGGGGCACCTTCTCTTAGGAAATGAACGAGGGGAAGGACAGGTTCAGTAGAATCTGTAGATAGATGATTGCCACCTGAGTACGAGACGATTAGTCGATGGTAGTACAAAGGAACAAAACATGGCTTACAGAACGTTATTAATGGAATTGTATGAGTGTTTTCTAATGATAGCTCTCCTCTGTTGGAGGGCTTTTCTTATATTACATATTAGATTAGGTTCGTTAAATTCTGTCTGGGGTGAAACGATGACGAAATTTGAATTAATTGCTACTGCAGCGATGGGACTTGAAGCAGTAGTTGCGAAGGAAGTAAGAGATTTAGGGTATGAGTGTATCGTTGAAAATGGTCGTGTCCGCTTTAAAGGGGACGAATTTGCGATTTGTAAAAGCAATCTATGGTTACGTACAGCCGATCGAGTAAAAATAGTGGTAGGAGAATTTAAAGCGAAAACCTTTGATGAATTGTTTGAAAAAACAAAGGCTTTACCTTGGGAAAAATTCCTACCAGAAAATGCGGAGTTTCCTGTATCAGGGAAATCGGTGAAATCAACTTTATTCAGTGTTTCTGATTGCCAAGCAATTGTGAAAAAAGCGATTGTGAATCGTTTAAGTACCTATTATCGCAGGACTAGCTGGTTTGAAGAAAATGGTCCTCTTTTTAAAATTGAAGTATCTATTTTAAAGGATACAGCCATGCTAACCATTGATACAAGTGGAGCAGGATTACATAAAAGAGGATACCGTGCGGAGCAAGGAGAAGCACCAATCAAAGAAACGTTAGCAGCGGCACTAGTATTGTTAACAAATTGGTCGCCAGATCGCCCGTTTGTTGACCCTTTTTGCGGGTCAGGAACGATTCCAATTGAAGCTGCTTTAATTGGCCAAAATATTGCACCAGGCTTCAATCGAGAGTTTGTTTCAGAAGGCTGGAACTGGATTTCTGATAAGCTATGGGACGAGGCAAGAAATGAAGCTGAGGATCTTGCTAATTATGATCAAGAAATCGATATTATTGGTTCAGATATAGACCATAAGATGGTAAATATTGCTAAGGCAAATGCCTTCGAAGCTGGCTTAGGAGAGTTAATTCAATTCAAACAAATGCAAGTGAAGGATTTTACGACGACAAAGGAATTTGGTGTTATTATTGGGAATCCACCGTACGGAGAGAGACTAGGGGATAAACCAATGGTAGAAAAAATGTACACAGAAATGGGACAAGCGCTTTCGCCTTACGAAACATGGTCTGTATACATGCTCACGTCAAATGAGCGCTTTGAAGAATGTTACGGAAAACCGGCAACAAAAAAACGAAAACTATTTAATGGGTTTATCCAAACAAATTATTATCAATACTGGGGTAAGAGACCACCTAGAGAAATAAAATGATGTAAAACTGACTCGCTAACGAGTCAGTTTTTTATCGCTCGATTAGGAAATAAAGTACAGGAGGGGTTATTTTGCAAAAGCAGCTACCATTTACCCTATCTAAATCTGAATCATTCTTTGAGAAATTAGGAGATTGGATCGGGGATGTGTTTTATGATTTATTGCCTGAAGAAGGCTTTGAGGTACGTGACGAACAAATTTACATGGCTTTTCAATTAGAAAAAGCCTTTCAGGAAAATAAAGTCATGTTTGCAGAAGCTGGTGTTGGTACAGGAAAGACCATTGTTTATCTGTTGTATGCAATCTGTTATGCTCGGTATAAAAATCGTCCAGCAATTATTGCATGTGCAGATGAAACACTCATTGAGCAACTTGTTAAAAAAGAAGGAGATATTGCCAAGCTTGAAAAAGCGTTAAAGCTCAATATTGACGTTCGTTTGGCTAAATCAAGAGATCAGTATTTGTGCTTAAACAAACTAGATCAATCTGTTGCTGCTTCTGATGTACATATGGATGTGTTTCATCAATTACCTGATTTTGTCCATACAGGTTTATCTATGCAATCATTTGAACGCTACGGAGATCGTAAGGATTTTCCGGAATTGTCCAATGAAGAGTGGAACGAAATTGCATGGGATAGTTTACAGGACTGTTTCTCTTGTGATCAGAGACATCGCTGTGGACAAACATTGCACCGTGATTACTACCGAGGCTCACAGGACTTGATTATTTGTTCTCATGATTTTTATATGGAGCATATTTGGACGAAGGAAACTAGAAAACGGGAAGGTCAACTTCCGCTTCTACCTGAGAGCTCATGCGTAGTGTTTGATGAGGGACATCTTTTAGAATATGCTAGTCAAAAGGCATTAACGTATAAGTTAACAGAACAAACTCTTGAAACATTACTAGAGCGTTTAACCGCTAACGATGTTAGAGATAAAACCCTTAACCTTATCGATGAATCGATTATTGCTAGTGAACGGTTTTTTGAAGTCTTACATGAGGCATCGGAAAAGACGGTGGGTTCAGAAAAGCAAATGATTAAAAAAACACCTGACGTGTTAGCGAAGGGAAAAAAACTTGCCTCTTTATTATCAGACCTCGAAGAAGAACTTGTCTTCGAAAGTGAATTATATGTGATAAATGAATATGACTTGAAGATAGTAGAAGGATATCTCGAGCAGATTACGTATTCCTTAAGTTTATTTTTAAAGGAACTTAAAGGAATAATTTGGTTTGAAGAATATGATGGAAAGCGAACCCTCGTAATTATGCCGAGAATGGTAGAAGATATCATGCGTGAAGAGGTGTTTTCACAGAAAAAGCCATTCATTTTTTCTTCTGCTACTTTATCGGAAAATGGTTCATTCTCTTATACAGCAAAAAGCTTAGGAATTGATGAATTCCTTTCTTTCCGTGTAGATTCACCGTTTAATTATGAAGAAGCGATGGAAATACAAATGCCTTTCATGACTTCTATTGATGAAAAATGCTTGTACACGATTTCACAATTGAAGGAAGCGGGCGGAAGAGGTCTTGTTCTGTTCTCCAATGAAGAGGAACAACAGCATTTTAAGCGTCAGCTTAGTGAAGAACTTCCTTTCCCAATCTATTTCGAGGGGGATGCGGAAATTAGCACGTTAGTATCTAAGTTTCAATTAGAAGAGAGTGCTGTACTTTGCTCTACCCATTTATGGGAAGGACTTGATATCCCGGGTTCTTCATTAGAGAATGTATTTATCTTTTCTCTTCCATTTCCACCTCATGATCCCGTGTTTACTGCAAAAAGGGAGAGTACGGAAAACGCCTTCGAGGAAGTTGATATTCCGTATATGCTTCTTCGACTTCGCCAAGGAATCGGAAGGTTAATTCGAACGCATGAAGACAAAGGAAAAGTGCATATTTTAATGGACCAAAACGAGTCAAAGAAAATAATAGATCTCGCACATTCCGTCCTACCTATAGCGGTATCAAAATAAGTCTAGGAGCAGATAATGATCTGCTCTTTTCTTTTTAATTCAAGATTTTTCCTGAAAATTGTGATAAAATTTCTTGCAAGAGAGTTCAAAGGAGGGAGCAATTTGGTTGCTGCTATAAAGTATATAGAACAAGAGTTTTTAGATTATGTAAAAAAGATGGGAGCTTATAAAGAAGCGCTTGGGCTCATTTATTGGGATCTTCGAACAGGAGCGCCGAAAAAAGGAGTGGACCAGCGTTCAGAAGTAATTGGACTGCTTTCTAGTGAAGTGTTTAAGATGTCAACTTCTGAGGAAATGGCTGCATACATAGCTAATCTAACCAATGTCAACCATCATAATGAACTGAGCGAGATGACAAAAAAGACAGTTGCTGAATGTAAAAAGGAATATGATCGAAACAAAAAAATCCCAGCTGAGGAATATAAAGAATTTGTTATCCTACAGTCTAAATCAGAGGCGGTATGGGAAGAAGCAAAGGATGTATTAAACTTTTCCCTGTTTCAACCATATCTAGAGAAAATTGTTGAAATGACAAAAAAGTTTATAACGTATTGGGGCTATAAGGAGAATAAATATAATACCCTTCTAGATATGTATGAGCCTGGTATTACAGTAGACATCCTTGATCGAGTGTTTGGAGAGCTTCGAGAAAAAATCGTCCCTCTTGTTCAACAAATAAAGGAATCAGAAAATAAGCCGAATACCGAATTCCTGTTTGAACATTTTCCTAAGGAAAAACAGCGAGAATTTAGCTTGGAAATATTAAAGAAGGTTGGCTATGATTTTGAATCTGGGAGATTGGATGAAACAGTACATCCGTTTGCGACTGGTTTAAACCCCGGGGATGTTCGTGTGACAACAAAGTATGATGAAAATGATTTCCGTACGGCTATATTTGGTACGATTCATGAATCGGGTCATGCATTATATGAACAGAATATATCTTCAGCATTGATTGGAACTCCTTTATGTACCGGAACTTCAATGGGGATTCATGAATCACAATCTTTATTTTATGAAAATTTTGTCGGCAGAAATTTATCTTTTTGGAAAGGTAATTTTAACCTGCTAAAAAAATACGCTCCTACTCAATTTCAAGATGTGACAATAGATGAGTTTTACCGAGCAATCAACGAGTCTAAACCATCACTTATTCGGATTGAAGCGGATGAACTTACCTATGCACTACATATTATGATAAGGTACGAAATTGAAAAGGGTATTTTTAATGATGAAATTGAAGTAAAGGATTTGCCTAAAGTTTGGAATGAAAAATATGAACAATATCTAGGGATTATCCCTGATAACGATGCAAGTGGAGTCCTGCAGGATGTTCATTGGTCCGATGGTAGCTTCGGGTATTTCCCATCCTATGCACTTGGCTATATCTATGCAGCTCAACTGAAGCATGCCATGCTTAAGGATATCCCGAATTTTGACCAGCTGCTTGAGGAAGGAAATCTTCTGCCGATAAAAGAGTGGTTAACCGATAAAATTCATCAGTATGGAAAAATGAAGCTACCTCTTGAAATGATTAAGGATATTACAGGAGAAGGCTTAAATGCTTCCCATCTAGTTACCTATCTTTATGAAAAGTATGAAAATATCTATCAGTTAAAATAAAATCGTAGGATCACAATTTGTCGTCCTTTTTAGGAGGAAATCATGCATCTTGCTTCAAGTATTTCTATCGGGCTAGCTGCATTTTTATGGGGACTACTTGCCCTTTTTGTAAGAGAGCTAAAAGCAGTGGGCTTTACAGCAATGGAAATCGTTACAATCCGAGTTGGATTTGCGTTCCTTTTCCTTTTAATTATTGGGCTAGTCAAGAACCCAGAACAATTAAAAATTAGAGTGAAAGATACTTATCTATTTATTGGAACGGGAATAGTAAGCATTGTATTTTTTAATTGGTGTTATTTTACGTCAATCAATGAAATGAATGTTTCTTTAGCTGTCATACTCCTTTATACGTCACCTGCTTTTGTTTGCATTCTTTCCTTTGTATTTTTAAAGGAGAAGCTTAACAGGAAAAAACTCGTAGCGGTAATTGGTACGATAATCGGCTGTGTTCTCATTGCAGGTCTTCAAATGGAAGAAACAACAAA
Organism: Robertmurraya korlensis NBRC 107688; assembly: GCF_001591645.1. Classification (GTDB taxonomy): domain Bacteria; phylum Bacillota; class Bacilli; order Bacillales; family Cytobacillaceae; genus Robertmurraya_A. The sequence goes on from NZ_BCVH01000001.1 coordinate 267,798, forward strand.
AATATCTACAATAGGGTTGATCATAGGTTTAGGATCAGGGTTAGGTTATGCCCTATACAGTATATTCGGAAAGTTAGCACTCCAAAGGTATGCTCCGTTTACGGTAACGTTTTATACATTTCTGATTGCTTCTTTATCTCTTGTTCCAACTACTGCTCTTTGGACAAAGTCAAGTATTCTTTTTTCGCCATCAGTAGTTTGGTATAGTGTAGGTCTTGCATTGGTCACGACCGTTACGGCTTATTTTTTATATACATGGGGATTAAAGAAAACGGAGAGTAGCAAGGCGGCTATTATTGCTACAATTGAACCGGTTGTTGCGACACTATTAGGCTTGTACTATTACGATGAGTCACTAAGTATGATACAACTTACAGGGGGGATGATTATACTTGCCTCTGTCATATTAGTGAGCTATGAAAACAATAATAAGTTACGTGTAGAAACAACAAACAGCGCCCATTCATAGGCGCTGTTTGTTTCTTACCATAACTTATAACCTTTTGATCCAATTGGAGCATTTTGAATCATATCAATAAATGGAATCGTATATGCGAACAAGATTAGTAACACAGTAATACCTAACCAGAGCTTCCAATTCTCAAATACCATTGGCGTTTTTTCCGCATGATCACTAATTTCACCAATCGGAAATTCTTCTTCTCCTTTTGGAGCAAAAAAGGCTAAGTTAACAAAAATGTAAAGCATGAGAATGATAGCAATGAAAAGGATAGTACCGCCAACTGCTTGCGCAATTTGATATGGAATCCATTCAGTAGCTTGTGCTGCTCCGCCGTATTCTGAGAAGGAAGATCGACGTGGGGCACCTAGTAAACCAGCTGCATGCATCGCACCTGACATAAATGTCATCCCGATTGCCCAAAGTACACCTTGGTAAATGGCAAGTTTATTCATTGCTTTTGTTAATACCCGGCCTGTTAGATGAGGTACAAGCCAATAAGAAATACCAAAGAATGTCAATACTACTGCGGTTGCAAGGGTTAAATGGAAGTGACCAGTAACCCAAATTGTATTATGAACAACTTGGTTCAACTGATGAGAAGCATTCACCAGTCCACCTGCACCAGCAGGAATAAATGAAAGCATACCGATAAAAGGAACAGTAAATCTTGCATCTCCCCAAGGAAGCTTCTTGAACCAGCCGAAAAGTCCAGTTGCCCCTTTAGAGCGACCAAAGCTTTCGAAAGTAGCAAAAAGGGAGAAGGCGGTCATTAATGATGGAATGACAACCAAAAAGGTTAAGACAACCTGTAAGAATTTCCAAGCAGGATCAATACCTGGCTCCATTAACTGATGGTGAAAACCAACAGGAATAGAGAAGAGTAAAAATAAGATAAAGGACAAACGTGCAAGCGAATCAGAGAAGATTTTTGCACCGATGACTTTTGGAATGACTACATACCATGCCATATAGGCAGGTAATAACCAGAAATATACAAGAGGATGTCCAAAATACCAGAACAATGTACGGCTAATGAGTACGTCCACTCGATCAACAAGTCCAAGTGACCAAGGTAATAGTTGGAATAAAACGGTTGCAGCAACACCTATAGTTGCAACAATCCATAACATTGTATTCACAACAGCCATAAAAGTAATTAAGGGACTTGGCTGACCTGGGTTTTGTTTTCTCCAGTTTATATATTTACCTAATACGGCAGCTCCATCTAGCCAGCTCCCTACAACAACAAGTGTTAGGCCTAGGTAGTAAATGAAATGGGCCTGCAATGGTGCATAAAAGGTATAAAGGACAGAGGCTTTATTTAATAGAATCATTGTAGCTGCCATGAGTGTTCCAGCTGTCATTACCCAAAAGCCAATCCAACCTAATTTTCTCTGTAAGTTGGATAGAGTACCAGATGTACGACTTGTTGCAGCAATTTGAAAGCCCATAATGAAAAATGTTGTTAAAACAAGTCCTAATACAACACCATGAACAGTTAGTATTTGATAATAGCCAATTCCTGCAGGGAGCTGAAATTTCCCTGAACGAACTAAAGTTTGTAATAAGCCCGCAAGTCCACCGACAGCTAATGCAATAAATGCTACATAAAAGTGGGCCATCACTAGTTTTCCATCGCGGCGATCAATTTTAGCGTTTAATGTATTCATTATTTCACCACCTTGATTTTAGACGCCATCATGTGGTGTCCAGAACCACAATATTCATTACATAAAATTAAGTATTCTCCGGCCTTATCAAAGGTCGTTACAAACTCACTTATATATCCAGGTTCTAGCATCATATTAATATTCGTACCAGCTACTTCAAATCCATGGATCACATCTTTTGTAGTTGCAATCACTTTGACTTTTGCTCCAAGTGGAACTTCTATATCGCCTGGAGTGTAGGCAAATGCTTGAGCAACATAAACTAATTCATAATCCCAATCTTTACCTTCTACTTTTTTTAGTCCTGGCTCGTTGAAGGGAGCAGTCGTATCAACCTTCTCAGGATTAATGGTGGCTAAGCAACTTGGTGGTTGATTTCCAAGATAAAATGCACTAACTCCTAAAACGGTTAGGAAAACAAGCAGTGCACCAATCCCGAATATTAGCCAAATTTTTTCAAACTTATGCATATGCATGGCTTACATATCCCCTTTCTCTCTTAAAAACGATTCAAAAATAAGAAGTAAACGCTGACCCATGTCACTATTAGAAAAAATCCTAATAGGAAAACGGAAGCTAACGTCCCTTTTAATGAAGAGCTATCCTCAATTTCCGTTTTTGTTTTTCGGTTGAGTTCAGTTTTCGCCATAACCCTCACTCCCTCCCTAGGTTTCACGATAAATAAATAATTACAATTTCATAATACAAGACAATTGTTTCAATTCCATTAGCTTTCATTGATTTCACAAATTGTTCAATTATTACGTATTTACTATGATAGTAGTGAAAAGTTATTGTGACAGTGATTTAAATCACATTACTTACTCTTGAAATGTGAAATATTTGTGAAGAAGAAGAATTTTAAAAATAGGTGGGAGCGTTTACGAAGGTCGACTTAAAAGCATTTGTAGGAGAGTGATATTTATTACACAATAAAACACACCCTAGAAATCCTAGAGTGTGTTTACACGGTTGTGTCATTCCACTTTGAATATAACCCTGACCCTTCACATCCTGCACAATCATAAATATGGTTAAATGGGATAAACTCACCGGCTGGCGGATATACATGGTACCCTTTCCCATGACACTGAGGGCATTTATCTTCCTCATACATCGCTTCTATATGCTCTTGATATTTTCCTTCTCTCCAATTGAAGAAGGCTTGAATAATACCCAAGGTTATTCACCACCCTAAAAAGCTATGTTTGTTCCTATTATTTCTAATCTAATTTCCTCTATACATATTATTAAGGTGAGTTGGATAAGGTGATGTTAATAATTGGTATTCATGTTCATCTATAAATTTACATATTTATTATTATTTATAGCGATTTAGACGGGTTAGAGGAACCTCTTGGGTAGAAGGAAAATATACTGATAGTAATATTGGTCAGTAAGAAATAGTGAGGGATAATATATGGTGAAATACTATTGTGAACACTGTCGGACCATTTATGATGGAAAGGTAGTGTGTCAAGCGTGCGGTGAAATGGTATGTCAAGAGATTTATATAGAGGTACAAAGACAACAAGATAAGAAATAAGTTTACAGACAGGAAAAAGAAGCCTTTTTCCTTTTCTTTTTGACTGCGCTTTGATATGTTGATTCATATATGAATGAAAAGGGTGTTTACTATGTACTTACCATCATTTCGATTAGATAATAAACATGCAATAGTCACCGGTGCCGGAAGGGGAATTGGAAAAGCGCTAGCAATCGGACTTGCGGAAGCAGGCGCTGATGTAGCTTTACTTTCCCGTACGGAGGGAGATCTGAATGAGACTGCTGAAATTATACGGTCTCTAGGCAGTAGGGTGCTCGTTATACCTACAGATGTGACTTCAAAAGAGGAGGTTCTAAGGGCTGTTTCTATAGTTGAGAATGAATGGGGAGAAATACATATTCTTATCAATAACGCAGGGATGAATATTCGTTCGAAAGCTTTAGAGGTTACGGAAGAAGAGTGGCAGACCATTATGGATACGAATGTAAAGTCAGCCTTTATGATGTCTCAACAAGTTGGTAAGGTGATGCAAAAGTATGGAACAGCAGGAAGAATTATTTCTATATCATCTGTTGCGGGGCATGTAGCTTTAAGAACTGGTGTCGTTTATGCAGCCACAAAGGCAGCAATGATTCAAATGACTAAGGTGCTAGCATTAGAATGGGGTCCACATAATATTAATGTTAATAGTATTGGTCCTTGGTATTTTCGAACTCCCTTAACGGAAAAATTGCTTTCTAACAAAGAGTATGTAGAAGATATCTTATCAGTCACACCTTTAAAACGTGTTGGAGAATTACCAGAATTAGTAGGACCGGTTGTCATGCTAGCTTCTGAAGCTGGAAATTATATCAGTGGCCAAACAATATTTGTTGATGGCGGGATGACGATTCATGGTTTTTAAAAAATGTAGAGAGGAGATCCTCTCTACTTATTTTCTACCATAATAATAAGCTCTATAGTTCCAAAATCTTGAATAGTAATTGGTAAACGGAAGGCTTTATCAAATCCGTAAACCTTTGTTTCCCCCACCAAAACGGTAGGTGGGGTAATATCCGTTTCATGGCCTTTTTGAGAGATGGTTGTCGATAAATTCCCCGCAATCATATTTCCCAACTCGCCTGCAAAGGATTCAAGCATTTCTCCCTCTAAAGCCATTCCGAACATTCCTTCCCCGATCTTACCAAACACCTGTTCATTTCCATCAATAATTATTCGACCCCTTACATCTCCGGTCATTCCAATCAATACACCGATGGAATGCTGTGTGAAAGGCTGTGTAAAAAGAGATGGTTTGTCAACGGCTAGGTCAAATGGAAGAACTGATTTAACTGAATCGATAGTCCCGTTTAATATATCTGTCACTTGCTTTGATAAAGTCATTGATATTCCTCCAACTAGTCGAATATCATAATATTATCATAGTTCTTGCCTGAAATAACATGGTTTTCTTAAATTCTATAGTAAAAAAATAATGGGAGTGAAGTAGTTCTTTTGATTTACTTCTATGGTAAAAATTTTCTAGTGATTTGAAACGAAAACCAACATATAATGGAGGAGCACAGCAACTCCTTCAAGACATGGACAACTCTCTACTTATACAGTAGGGAGTTTTTTTCATGAATAGTTCTTCTATTATTGGAAATAGTATCCTTTATATGGTTAACATGGAAGGAGCATAGAAATGCCAGCAATTCTATCAATAGGTGAAGCGCCTCCGCAATACGAAATTCCACAATCAGAAGTGATGAATTTTTCTCGTCAACTATTTTCTAATGCATTTCACGACATTGAAAGGTTGCTAAAGGCATTTCAACACGGACAAATAAAAAAACGGCATTTTGCTAGAAGCATAGAATGGTTTGAAGAAGAAAGATCATTTAAAGAAAAAAATGATGCTTATATCGAAACAGCCATCCAGCTTGGGGCTAAAGCGATAGAAAATTGTCTACACAATAAAGATTACTTAAAGAAACCAGTAGATTACGAAGATATAGACGCTATTTTTACCATATCAAGTACAGGATTGGCCACTCCTAGTATTGAAGCGAGGATAATGAATATCCTTCCTTTTTCGATACATACGAAGCGCATACCAATATGGGGTCTTGGGTGTGCGGGTGGAGCTTCTGGGCTCTCAAGGGCATATGAATACTGTCTCGCCTTTCCACACGCTAAAGTACTCGTGCTAACCATTGAATTATGCAGCTTAACCTTCCAGAAAAATGATTTATCTAAAAGTAACTTAATCGGTTCTTCATTGTTTGCTGATGGTGTAGCATGTGCTCTTGTAGTCGGGGATCGAGTACAAAAGAAAAACTATAGACAGTTATCCTCTTATCCAACTATATTAGCAACACAGACAACTACTATGAAGGATTCACTTGATGTAATGGGTTGGGAAGTAAAAGAAAAAGGACTTTACGTTGTTTTTTCAAAAGATATCCCGTCCATTATAGAAAAATGGTTAAAGCCTAATGTATATAATTTTCTTTATGAAAATGACTGTCAGATTGAAAATCTTCAGCACTTTGTTGCACATCCAGGAGGAAAGAAAGTGTTAGAGGCCTATATGAAATCATTACAGTTTCCATCGGAGATGCTCGAGATTTCTACAGATGTGTTAAAGAATTACGGGAATATGTCATCAGCGACCATATTATATGTTTTGAATCGGACTATGAAAATGGCCAAAGAGCATGATATGGGTCTTGCAACGGCATTAGGGCCTGGTTTTAGCTCTGAATTACTTCTCTTACAATGGAGGGCAACCTAATGTTTTCTCTATTTTTATCATTTGTGATTTTTCAAAGAGTTTGCGAATTAGCAATCGCTAAAAGGAATGAAAGATGGATGAAAAAGCAGGGTGGGCTTGAATTTGGCAAAACACATTACGTTTTTATCGTTGCTATACATACATTATTTTTCATATCGCTTTGCCTAGAGGTGTTGGTACAAAAGAAAGAGGTCTCGCCATATTGGCCGGTGTTTATAAGCTTGTTTTTGGTAACGCAGATAGGGAGAGTATGGGCACTTTCGTCTTTGGGGAAGTATTGGAATACGAAAATTATCGTTGTACCACAGGCTACAGTTATTAGAAAAGGACCTTATAAGTATCTAAAGCACCCGAATTATTTAATCGTGACGTTAGAATTTCTTGTTATTCCACTTCTTTTTCAAGCTTATGGAACACTTATTGCTTTTTCACTTCTTAATGCCTTAATTCTAATGATCCGAATTCCTGCAGAAGAAAGAGCTCTTTGTAAACATACAAAATACAGTGACGCTTTCCATAAAACGAGCAGAAATATTCGTTACCGATTATGAAAAAAATGTGAATGCTCAGAATTCTTATTGATAGTGATTATCATTCGTGATATAGTGTTCATATGAAAATAATTATCACTCTCATTAAAGAGGACGGTGTTTACAAATGGTAACCCTTTTTATTGGCGGAACAGTTGTCATTTATGGATTGTTAATGAAGCATGTGTTAAAGAATGTAAGCAAACCACAATCATATCAGTTAAATAAATAATGTAAAATCAGGTTATTGAAAAACCTGATTTTTTTTATTTGGGAAATGTGTGAAAAATCAGTTAAAATATAGAGGTAAAAGTCCAAACAAGGGGTAGAAACATGTCAAATACTATTTTTCAACATGATACACAGATTACGTTATCGAGGATTGCCAGACTACATACCTATTTTCTTTCAAGGGGAAATGAAGAAACTGCTCAAAAAGCAAAGCAATTAGCAATTAAACTTCAAGATAGAGAATATGCAATTGCATTTTGCGGTCATTTTTCAGCGGGAAAATCTACCATGATTAATACCTTAATTGGTGAAAGTATTCTTCCTTCCAGTCCCATTCCTACAAGTGCGAATTTAGTAAAGGTAAAGGCAGGGGAGGACTATGCAAAAGTCTACTTTAACGAAGGAAGACCTCTATATTACAAGGCTCCTTACGACTATGGCATGGTCAAAACATACTGCAAAAATGGTGACGAGATAAAGTCGATTGAGATAAGCAAGAGCAACACAAAGCTCTCAGCTGGAACAGCAATATTAGACACACCAGGAATTGATTCAACGGATGACGCCCATCGAATCGCTACAGAGTCTGCTCTACACTTAGCAGATCTTGTGTTCTATTGCATGGATTATAATCATGTTCAGTCTGAGATAAACTTCATGTTTACAAAGGAATTAACTGAAGAAGGCAAGGAAATATACTTAGTTGTTAACCAAATCGATAAGCATCGAGAGGAAGAGTTGAGCTTTGTTCAGTTTCAACAAAGTGTGAGAGAATCCTTTGCCACGTGGGGAGTGAAACCAGGTCGTATATTTTATACGACGCTTAAACAGCCAAACCATCCTCACAATCAGCTAGAAGAACTACAATCTTTTATTGCTGAAAAAATCCAAGCGAAGGATCAGTTGTTAGAACGCTCATTGTCGAACTCTCTCAAAAAGCTTATTCAAGAACAGATTCTATTTGAATACAATCAGGATAAAGATGTAATGGAAAGCCTTGAAAACAAATTAAGTGCTCTTCCTGAAGATGAATTGGATAACCTACACAGTAAAATAGGAGAGTTACAAAAACAGGTAGATGTTCAGACTGTGGCATTAAAGGAACAAGAGAGAAAGTTAGAGTTAGTTATCAATGATATTTTGAAAAATGCGTATTTAATGCCCTTCCAAACTAGAGAACTAGCTGAAAAATTTCTAGAGTCCAGACAGAGAGAGTTTAAAGTTGGATTATTGTTTTCTAAAAATAAAACAGAACAAGAAAGGCAAGCAAGGCTGCAAGCATTTTTTACCGACATGCAAGAGAAAGTAAAATCACAACTTGAATGGCACTTAAAAGAAGCGATTACAGCCTTTTTAAAGCAGGAAGACATCAAGAATCCAGAGTTACTAGCAAAAATTCAAGAGTATTCCGTGCCGTTTACCTCAGAGCTTTTATTGAAGGCTGAAAAGAAAGATGCAAGACTATCTGGAGAATATGTTCTTAACTATACAAGCGATGTAGCGGAAAGTGTAAAAAGCCTCGCGAAGAGAGAACTTGAGCCCTTTATCGAAGAATTATCGAAAACTCAAAGTGATAAGGTGAGCAGTAAGGCTTCAGTATGGGAAGAAGAATTAAAAGCTATAAAAGAAATTGATCATTCATGGTCAGAATTAAAAGACATAACGGATAACCATCAAAAGTCAAAAGAGAGAATGGAACAAATATTAACCGAAAACAATGAAATAAAGGGTCATGAGATTGAAGAACTACTTACTGTTAATGAAGAATTTGAGGTCATGTCTTCTATGGAAAAAGATACGCCTGTGGATGTAGATAGAAATGTGAAGAATTCCATAGAATCAACTTCGGTAGACGATCAGACAACATCAACTGGACTTCAAGTAAAGGACGTAGTTGAAAAACTTAAGGTAGCGTCGAATGTATTAAGCAATGTACCGGGATTTAAAACGAATTCAGAGGAACTTACACTTACATCAGAAAGGTTGGCTAATAAAGGTTTTACGATTGCTCTGTTCGGTGCTTTCAGTGCTGGCAAATCTTCATTTGCGAATGCATTAATTGGGCAGAAGCTACTACCAGTTTCCCCTAATCCAACCACAGCTGCCATCAATAAAATCATGCCTGTTTCAGAAGAGAATAAGCATGGTCTAGTAAAAGTGAAATTTAAAAGTACAGAGAATTTATTTGAGGAAGTAAAAAGGTCATTACACTTGTTTGAGCTTTCGGCTCATTCGTTAGAACAAGCAGTTCAAGTGATACAGACCATCGATCCTAATGGCACCTTTTTAGATGTTCAAGGAAAGGTTCACTATTCTTTTCTAACTGCTTTTTTAAAGGGATACGAGACTGCAAAAAATCACTTTGGAGAAATCCTTCATACACATTTAGAAGAGTTTGCTGATTACGTTGCAAAGGAAGAAAAATCGTGTTTTGTTGAAAGTATTGAATTGTATTATGATTGTGAACTTACTCGTCAGGGAATCACACTGGTTGATACACCAGGTGCCGATTCCATTAACGCTCGACATACAGGTGTTGCTTTTGACTATATCAAAAATTCAGATGCCATTCTCTTTGTGACCTATTATAACCATGCCTTTTCAAAAGCTGACCGCGAGTTTTTAATACAGTTAGGTCGAGTGAAAGACACCTTTTCAATGGATAAGATGTTTTTTCTTGTTAACGCTATTGATTTGGCACGTGATGAAGATGAGGTTCAGGAAGTTCTAGGTTACGTCACAGAGCAACTAACTCAATATGGAATCCGTATGCCACATGTCTACCCTGTATCGAGCATGTTAGGTTTAAAAGAAAAATTAGAAGCGAAACAAGAAGACTCTCGTTTAGCACAATTTGAGGAAAAATTCTATTCATTTATCGAGCACGATTTAACGGATATTGCCCTAAACTCGGCTCTGTCAGAAATGAATCGAGTGAATTCTTTATTAAAAGCCTTTATCCATAATGCGAAAGTAAATCGAGAAGCAAAGGAATCCTATTTAGCAACGCTTCAGGATGAAGAACAGGAAATTGTAAATATACTACATGACAACGATATAGAAAAGAGTCTTCAAAAAAGGTTGAATTTAGAAACAGATGAGCTAGCATTCTATATTAAACAAAGAGTATTTTATCGTTTTCATGATTTCTTTAAAGAAGCGTTTAATCCATCCTTACTAAAGGATGATGGTAGAAGTATGAAACATGCATTACAAAGAGGTCTTGAGGAATTTTTAACTAGTATTGGCTATGACTTTGCTCAAGAATTACGGGCTACTTCACTAAGAATTGAGTCATTCATTGGAAGGTTAATGAAGGAATTTGAACAACTTCTAGAAGATTCAATGGCAGATATTAATAAAGATTTATCCTTTACCTCGTATGAGCTAGGTGCCTGGAAGAGCATTGAGTTTAAGAATGCCTTCGAGAATTTGGAGCCTCAATTGTTTAAGAAGGCACTGAGTTATTTTAAAAATCCAAAATCGTTCTTTGAACGTAATGAGAAAAGGCTAATGATGGAGGAGCTTGAAGCGGTCTTATCCCCTCTAGCAGTCAGGTATGTTGAGGAAGGATGTCAACGATTAAAAGAGCATTATCAAGAAGTGATGACTACGGAAATGAATCAATTAAAAGAGAAAATCAGTAGAGAGTGCTTTGATTATTATGAAGGGTTGCGAGCTGCGCTTAGCGATGAAACTTCGATTGGTGTTTTAGAGGAAATAGAAACAAAGCTAGAGGAATTACTTAAGTAAATAGACATACGTTAATAAATCCCTTTTAAAGGGATTTATTTATTTAATTTGTATGGGTATAATTAGAATTGTAAAAAAATTCTAATTCTTCGGGGGTACATATGATTTCTAGTGGTTATACTGTTACGAAAAAGAAAAAAACTGATTTTACTCAAATGTTAGTTCCGGTAGCCATTATTCTAATCCTTGGTTCTATCTTTATTGCTCTATTTTTCCTTGCGCCTATCCAATTTTTACTTTACCAACCAAATGGTGAATGGTTTTTTGAACCACCTAAGATGGCCTATTATGCCTTTATAGCTGCAATCCTTCTCGTGGCTACGATGTTAATAGTCACAGCCATTGCTATTTATAAAGATAAGATGACTAGGGGAATAAAGGGGTTTATAACATTAGGGTATGTTCTTAGTGTGATGATCTTTTTATTAAGTCTTAATCAATATCATTCTGCAAATCAATCAGGCATTGTTATAAATCGTTTTTTTAGCTTTCAAGATGAGAAATACATATGGGAGGACATCACTTCCGCAGAAGAACAATCAATTGTCAAAAATGGAATTATGAGTAGCGGGAAACTTACCCTCACCTTTTCAAATAATAAGAGTTATAGCTTTTTGTTAAATGAAAATGTTAGGAAGGCAAAACTGGCTATTTACTATGAGTTAGAAAAGCAGGGGATTGAAGTGAAGAGAACGCAATAATGAAAACAATACCATCTTTGCTATCCGAATTTCGTGTTATAATGGGAATTATGCTTTTAGAGGAGGCCTCCTAAATGACAAGTGAAACTACTAATCGTTCCCTATTACTTGTTGATGGAATGGCACTGTTATTTCGTGCGTTTTTTGCAACAAGTGTATCGGGTCAATTTATGATAAATTCTAAAGGGATACCAACAAACGGTGTTCATGGTTTTGTGAAGCATTTTTTAACAGCGATATCGACTTTTAAGCCAAGTCACGTAGCTGTTTGTTGGGATATGGGAAGTAAAACATTCCGAAATGAAATGTTTACAGAGTATAAGGCCAATCGCTCAGATGCCCCAGTCGAATTAATTCCACAATTTGATCTAGTTAAGGAAGTGGTTGCTGCATTCGACATCCCTAATATCGGGTTAGAAGGGTATGAAGCAGACGACTGTATCGGAACCATTGCGAAGTCTTCAAAGGACGATTTTGAAATTAGTATTTTAACAGGAGATCGTGATATTCTTCAATTGTTAGATGAACGCATTAAGGTCATTTTACTTCAAAAAGGATTTGGGAATTATGCCGTTCATACCCCCGATTCTTTCTATACAGAGAAGGGAATCCTTCCTAAACAAATGGTAGATGTAAAGGCACTAATGGGAGACCCTAGTGACAATTACCCGGGTGTAAAAGGAATCGGTGAAAAAACAGCCCTTAAGCTAGTACAGCAATTTGAGCATGTAGAAGGGATTATTTCCAATTTGCAATTGCTTACAAAAGGGCAAAAAACAAAAATTGAGCAAGACCTAGAGATGCTTTATTTAAGCAGAAAGCTTGCCGAGATCAAATGCGATGTTCCCGTATCATTCTCACATGAGGATTCGATATTCCAATTTAATCACGAGAAGGTTCTCTCGAAATTTAAAGAGGTTGAGTTTCGAGGATTGGATCGTTTATTGCCAGACCAACAAATACTAGCGTAAGTAGAGGCTGCCCTGTATAAGGGCAGCTTTTAATACGGTTTATTATATCTTCGTATTGCTTTTTTTTGCTCTATTTTCTAACTCACTCTTTGGATTCGGTGTAAAATCAGCATCTTGACCAAATCCTTGGGGATTTACTCCGCCTGCTTTTGTTCCTCGATTATTTCGCTTTTTTTGTCCCATATGTCAACCCTCCTATAAGTAAAAGGTTATTACATTTTACGATAATATTATTGCCTATTTGTATAATCTCACTCACCTTTCTTCACAATAAAAAGGAGGTGAGAGAATGTGAATAAAGGTGTTTATATAGCACTTTCAAGTATAGTGTTAGCACAGGGATTAAAAATTCCCATTCATTATTTTAGGGAGAAGGAGTTCAGGCCAGATCTGTTTTTTCAAACAGGTGGGATGCCTAGTTCGCATTCCGCTGGTGTGGCTTCATTAACCACATATATTGCACTAAAGCGTGGTCTTCCAACCATTGATTTTGCCCTATCTCTTGTTTATGGATTAATTGTTATGTATGATGCACAGGGGATTAGAAGACAAACCGGTGAGCTAACCTTAAAAGTAAATGACTTGGATGATCTAATGGATAAGGTGAATCATGAAAAACCAGTGCATTTTGAAGAAAAATCCCCAGATAAGTTGAAGGAAATGCTTGGTCATCAGCCAGAAGAAGTAGTTGGTGGAGCGCTTCTTGGGGTGTTAACTGGGACTTTAGGCTATTGGATGGATAGAAATAGATAGAAAAATGTCGATTGATGAGATAAAATCAAGAAGATGTGAAGCAATCATAGGGAGTGTAGAGAAACTTGAGCACGGAAGAGTATGTAAGTCATTTATTAGACAAAGGATTCCTTCTAAAGGATGATGCGATTGGCTTTATTTATTTTGGTAAAAATTATACCGGTGCTTCAGATGAACTAGCTAATGTGGCAATTGAAGTCACCCTTAAGGCCCAAAAAAGCTTTGATGGTAGCTTTTATGTGTCTCTTCTTGAATGGCTTGTGTCAAATTCAATCAAAACAAAAAAAGAGGCTTATGATTTTATTAGAGAAGCCGAGCTCCTGACAATATAAAAAAAGCGTGTGATCCCACACGCTTTTTTTATATAACTTGTTTTTCATCCTTGCTAATAGAAGGTTTTTTCTTCATTGGTAGTTCCGCAAAGATCATCCCAGCAAAAATACAGAAACAGCCAAGTAATGCATGGGGTGTTAATCTTTCATTTGCCCAAACATATGCGGTTATTGCAGCAAATACAGGCTCCATCGCAAAGATCAAGGCTACCCTTGTTGGCGTCGTATATTTTTGAAAGCTTGTTTGAGCAAAAAAGGCGATGGCCGTTGCAAAAACAGAAGTAATGATTAAAGCGATTAATACGTTCTTTTCCAGAAGGATATCTATCCGAAAGGCTAAAGAATAATCCTCAGTTAATAATGCTAACAAACCTGACAAAATAGACACTGTAAAAATCTGAATAACGGTCAGCAACAAGGTGGGGAATTTATCACTATATCTCCCAGTAAAGATGATATGCATAGCAAAACCGATGGCACAGGCTAGAACAAGCGCATCTCCTCGATTTAATGAAGTCATATCTGTTAAAGTAAGTAGATATAATCCAATAGTTGCGATGCTCACTCCGATAATAGCATTTCTTGATGGTTTTTGTTTCAACAATAAAAGAGAAAAAAGCGGAACAAGTACTACACTTAACCCAGTAATGAAACCAGCTTTAGAGGAAGAGGTATAAAGCAGTCCAACTGTCTGGAAAGCGTATCCTGAAAATAGCCATCCCCCAAGTAATAGACCGGACGTAATAATTGAACGATTCAGTTGTTGAAGTTGTTTTCTTTCAAATACAAGTAACCATCCTCCAAGAATGAATGCAGCAAGAAAAAAGCGGATGGCATTAAACGCATTTGGCGGAAGGGTTGCAATTGCATTTTGAACGAGAACAAAGGTTGAACCCCACACAAGGGCAACCATAAGTAAACTGATATCTGCGAATAAAGACTTTTTCATATATCCTCGTTCTCCTTGATCATTCGTTTTTTCGGATAGCAGCTCGAGCAAGTTCATCTGCTGTTTTATTTTCTATACTTGGTATCCATTTCATAAAAAATAAATCAAATTCTTTTGTAAGAGATAATGCCTCCTCGAGTAAGGGAGCATATTGCTTGTTTTTTACGAATTCCTTTTCAACTCCTCGGTTTACAAGTTCCGAGTCCGTTCGAAAGGAGAGTACTCTAAATCCATTCTTTTTACATATTTTTAATGCTTCAATAAAAGCATAATATTCAGCTTCGTGATTGCTCATTACACCTAATGGGATGGAATATCGTTCTACTTTGCCATTCGCTTTAATAAAGATACCAGCACCACTAGGTCCTGGGTTGCCAGCACTAGCACCATCTATGTATACTTCAATCATTGATTTCCTCCAATAAACGATATTTTTACATAGTATAAGCTAGTTTAACATATTTTTAAAATAAACATATGAATGGCCAGAAAAAAAGAGTCACAGATTAAAAATGACTATCTTTTGTAATTTTTCCTTTAAAAAGGAAATGATAAAAACATCCTATGTAAAAACGTAAAATAAATAGTACCTTTGAATGTGAAAAGCAGCAACGCATAAAGAGAGGATGAAAAGCATGAAATATAAATTAGAGTATAAATATCGGATCAAAAATATTGACCCATTGGCTTTAACTTCAAACAATTTTTTGGCAGCTGAGGATGCGATAATAGCAGGTGAGGAGCTTGAAAAAACAGGAAAAGTGTTTGATCTAGAGTTTCATGACGAGATGGGCTCAACTTGGACACTTAAGGAAATGAAAAAGTTAACCGAAGAAATTGAGGAAGAACCTCATGATGTCATAGTCTACTTTGACGGGGGACATGACATAAACAGCAATCGTGCTGGTATTGGCGCGGTCATTTATTATAAACAAGGAAAAAAGAAATTCCGTCTTCGTGCAAATGAAGTAATTGATGAGATGGAGACAAATAATGAAGCGGAATATGCAGCTTTGTACTTTGCCCTTGACTTACTAGAGGAACTCGGAGTCACTAAACTCCCTTGTGATATTAAAGGAGATTCACAGGTGGTATTAAAACAATTGGAAGGAGAATGGCCGTGCTACGAGGAAAATTTGAATCGGTGGCTTGATCGGATTGAAGAGAAAATAAAAAAATTAGGATTACTCCCTCGTTATGAAGCCATCTCCAGAAAAGATAATAAAGAGAGTGACAAATTGGCCACTCAGGCTTTAGAAGGGAAGTCTATACATAGTAAAATGCAGGTGATTTAATAAAAGGTGGGGATTATGCTGGGTAGGCAACAAATATTAAGAGAAGTGGAAGAGTTGATGGTACGATATTGTAAGGAGTGTTTCCTACATAAGCATCACAAAGATGAAAAGGGGAGAAGATACGCCCATCGATTTTGTATTACTAGCTGTACGGTAGGGGAAAAAATTAAAGATATGGGGAAAAGGCTTTCTTGACTAAACAAATAAATAAAGGCTGGCAATAAGCCAGCCTGCTAGTATTATATTGGATTATAGCTTAACTACGTTAGAAGCTTGTGGTCCACGGTTTCCTTCAACGATTTCAAAAGAAACTTCTTGACCTTCTTCTAATGACTTAAAGCCCTCACCTTGGATTGCTGAGAAGTGTACGAATACATCGTCTCCACCTTCAACTTCGATAAATCCAAAGCCCTTTTCATTGTTGAACCATTTTACTTTACCGTTTTGCATATAAACTTTTCCTCCTAAGCCTTTCAAGACACATAAGGTCCCCAAGTATATATTACCATCAAACCGAACATATTTAACTATATGTAACAAGTAAGGAAATATATTCTGATTAATGATGATTCTAATATACACGAAAAATATGTGAATAGTCAATAAATTAGAGCTAGAATTTCACTCATTTTGAAAGACTTTCCACCTATTAGGATCTCATATTTAAAAATGGAAAAAATACCTATTCTACTATAAAGGAATTTGATATGATTTAAATAGATTCATATCCTTAATAGAAGAAGAGGGATGAGCAATGGAGACAGAGCATTTAACTGTTCAAGAGATTGATGACATTCTCGAGAATTTTAGCAACAAAGCTAAAGAGCAGATAAAGTATGGCTACTCGAATAAAGAAGCAATAAAGATGATTACCTCCAAGATCAATGAAGCATCAAAAAAAGTGGAACTGATTTTTTCAAAGTTAATGCTTGGTGAAGAATTAAGTTTAAGTAATATAGAAAAAGAAATCCTTCCTGTTATATCTCAAGCTTCAGAAATCCCTCATATATATTATTTATTTTATGATCTAAATAAAATGGAAGAATATACATACAGACATACCATAGGAGTTGGAATCATCTCTTTGATGATTGGGAAATGGTTAAAGCTCTCTGAAGAAGAACTGACAGAATTGGCTATGGGAGCAACCTTGCATGATATTGGTAAAACAAGAATTGACCCTACTATCTTAAATAAGAAAGGAAAGCTTACGAAGGAAGAATACGAGGAGATACAGCTTCATACTAGCTATGGGTATGAAATCCTTCGTAAAGTAGATCAATTAAGTGACCGGGTGGCTCTCGTGGCTCTTCATCATCATGAGAGGGAGGACGGAAGAGGATATCCAAAGGGGCTTGTAAGCAATCAAATTGATCTATATTCAAAAATTGTTGCGATAGCTGATATGTTTCATGCGATGTTATCTAGACGTTCTTATCAAGAGCCTTTGCCTTTTTATACGGTCTTAAGACAGCTTCAAGATCATGCATTCGGAATGTTGGATGCTAATATTACGCTTTTATTCCTCTATAAATTGATGGATAGTATTATTGGTCGATCAGTTATGTTGAGTGACGGTAGTGTGGGGAAAATTATAATGGTTGATCGGTATGATCCTCTCCGTACCCTTGTCCAGGTAAATGATCGTATCATTGATCTCAAATTGAATCGTGAGTTAAATATTGAGAAAGTCGTAAACGACGAATAAGGTGTAAGCTCTAGCATATATTTTTAGAAGGTAAATTTGAAATATGAGGGTGAGGACATGTACCGATTTTCCATTGATAAAGAGGATTGGATTTTACGATTCTCTCCCAATATCCAAATTCCAAAAGATGTACAGTTAACAATAGTGAATTGGATTATTCAGTTAGGAAATCTTCTCCCATCTTATGCGCATGGCCAGTCCTTTCTTATTAAAAGTGAAGAAGAAGGAATCATCGTTTTTAATGTTGAAAAAGTACCTTCACTTATCCTCACTGTGTCTAACATAATACCTAAAGAAAAATGTTTTCAACAAAAGGGAAAACTAATTAATCATTGGAAATGGTAATTCGGCCTCATGTGGCCGTTTTTTTTATTTTATTTAAGGATTTACCTTATTTGATTTGGTTATTTTGACTAAAAGGGAATAAATATTTAGTTGAAATGCCAATGACTTGATAGAATAATCAAACTATAATAAAAAGGAAATGTGATGAAAGCTGACATAGAAAGGAACATCCTGAAGGAGGAAAAGGGTATGGATGACAACTGGAATGCGTTTATAAACGACCACCTAAATATTAAACAAACGGAATCAGGTCCATTAAAAGGACTTTCCTTTGGTGTAAAGGATGTCTTTGATATTAAGGGTTATCGGAGCAGTGCGGGGAATCCGGATTGGTTACAGTCTCATCAGGCTTCTAAGGGACACGCACCTATTATTAACCAACTGTTAGAGCAAGGAGCCTGCCTTAAAGGCACGACTCATACCGATGAATTAATGTACAGCTTGAACGGCGAAAATTTTCATTATGGGACACCAGTTAATCCAAGGTCGGCAAATCGTATACCTGGTGGATCTTCAAGTGGTTCTGCTGTGGCGGTAGCTGCTAGGTTAGTGGATTTTGCACTTGGGACTGATACAGGAGGTTCCATTCGTGTTCCTTCATCTTATTGTGGGATATTTGGTTTCAGGCCGACACATGGGGTTGTTGGTAGTAAAGGAGTAATTCCTCTTGCCAAAACCTTTGATACTGTTGGCTGGATGACAAGAGACCCAAACTTACTGCTTGCAGTAGGCGAGGTTCTTATACATGAAGGAACGAATGATCAGGAGGGATTTCCCTCTTTGTTTTTTGAAAATGAAGCATGGTCATATGTAGATAACCAAACAAAAGATAGTTACCTAAAGATTATTGAGATTTTAAAAGAAAACTTTAGCACACAATATGTGAACCTTACAAAGGGTGGACTGGCAAACTGGGCGGATTTATTCAGGAATATCCAAGGTATCGAGATTTGGCAGGAACATGGGGATTGGATAAACAGTGTGAAACCTTCCTTTGGTCCAGGGATTTCTGAACGTTTTCAATGGGCAAGTACACTGAATAAAGAATACCTATGTGATTATGAGAAGCAAAGAGAGAAAATAAAGGGTCAACTGTCAGCCTTGTTAAATAGAAATGGGCTTTTAGTTATACCAACTACCCCGGGGGAGGCACCAAAGCGAAATTTATCGGTTGAAGAAATGGAACAATACCGTACCAATACAATGAAACTGACTTGTATAGCAGGACTGGCTGGGTTTCCGCAAGTGACAATTCCTTTAGTAAAAGAGAATGGAATTCCTATTGGGCTATCCTTCATCGCGAATCACCATTCAGATTTAAAATTATTACGTTGGGTACAACAATTAACAAATAAATTAACGATAATTGGTGATGTCCATTAAATTTATAGCGGAAGTGACTACATAAATTTAGTAGATTCTAGGAATTAATGAATTTCTATGGAGGGGTTACGCTATGTATCAATCTTTATATTCTTCCTATCGCCCTACCACTATGGCATCGAATGGTATGATTACCACTCCTCATTATTTAGCCTCGCAAGCAGGTATGAAAGTGCTGCAGGAGGGAGGGAACGCTATAGAAGCGGCCATTGCAGCTGCGTCCACTATCGGTGTTGTATATCCACATATGAACGGTATAGGTGGTGATAATTTTTGGTTAATTTATAATTCCCACACAAAAGAACTGAAAGCGTTAAATAGCAGTGGTCGTTCTGGTGAACTTGCAACGATTGATTTTTACAAGAAGCAAGGATTTGAAAACATCCCATCTAGAGGAGCTTTAGCTGCCAATACTATTCCGGGTGCTGTTGCGGGCTTTGAGAAGGCCTTTCGATATTCAGCCGAAAATATGAGAGGGTGTTTTCGATGGAAAGACTTGCTTACATCTTCTATTCACTATGCTAAAGAAGGGTATCCTGTTACTCCTAGTCAGGAATATTGGACCCGCGTGAATCTTGATGAAGCCGACAATCAGTTAAGGCACTTGCAGAGATACTCTGAATTTAAAAAGATATTTACAAAATCAAATGGTCTTTCCTACTGCGCGGGGGATGTAATGAAGCAACCGGATTTAGCAAGCACTTTAGAGGGAATAGCTGAAGATGGGAGCAACTTGTTTTATAAGGGGACGTTGGCCAAGGATATCACGGAAGACCTTATCGCACATGGAGGAATATTAAGAACTTATGACTTTGCTTCCCATCGATCCGATTGGGTTGAACCTATTTCGGTAGATTATCGCGGACACACTGTGTATAATCTGCCTCCTAATACACAAGGTTTTGCTTCGTTGTCCATTTTAAATATATTAAATCATTTTGACGTACCTTCTTTGACAGAGGGTTCATCCGATTATTATCACTTGCTGATTGAAGCTACTAAACTAGCTTTTGAGGATCGTGATCAATACCTAACAGACCCTGACTTCTCACATATCCCGGTAGAGGAGCTTCTTTCCTCAAAACGAGGAAAAGAGCTGGCTCGTAAAATTATATTTAATAAAAGTAATCAATTTGAGAAGCAGTTGGATCCAAAGGGAGATACGGTGTGGCTTGGTGTAGTTGATCGCCACGGAAATTCTGTATCACTTATACAAAGCATTTACCATGAGTACGGGTCTGGTTTTATCCCTAAGAATACAGGAATTGTCTTACAAAATAGAGGAAGCTACTTTTCTCTAAATGAAAATGATGTGAATAGTCTTCAACCAAAAAAGAGAACCTACCATACTCTCAATCCTGCGATGCTGTTTAAAGGAGGGGACCCATATTTGGTGTATGGGACGATGGGAGGAGAAGGACAGCCGCAAACCCAGGCTGCAATAGTCACAAGGATAATTGATTATCACTATCCCGTCCAAGCCGCTATTGAAGCTCCAAGATGGTTATATGGCCGTACATGGGGGGCTGAATCTAATAGTGTGAAAATAGAAGGAAGAATCTCTAGTGATATCTGTGAAGAACTAAAGGACAGAGGGCATGAACTGGAGAGAGTTTCTGATTTTAGTGATGTTATGGGTCATGCAGGTGCGATATTAATCCATCCGGATAGCAAGATAAGGTATGGTGGTGCAGACCCGCGTGGGGATGGTGTGGCACTTGGTTACTAGCGAAAGAATGTACGTAGCCCGACTACAGAAAGTAGGTGTACTATAATATGAGACTACAATGGGATATTTTTATCGCATTTTTTAGGTCAGGGATGTTAGGGTTTGGTGGTGGTCCCTCTACGATTCCTCTTGTACATAAAGAGGTGGTGGGGACATTTAAATGGATGAATGATCAGGAGTTTAGTGATGTATTGGCGTTAGGGAATTCTCTCCCGGGACCGATAGCAACGAAAATGGCAGGATATATAGGTTACCGGGTGGGAGGGATTAGGGGGATGTTTAATGCTGTAATTGCTACTGTCCTACCAACCATTCTATTAATGCTATTTTTATTAACTTCACTTAATAAAGTAAAGGATCATCCAAGGGTTGAAGGAATGACTAATGGGGTCGTCCCTATTGTTGGAGTCATGATGGCCACGTTAACCTGGGATTTTATTAAAAAAACAAAAAAAGGATTTGGCTGGAAGAAGGGCGTTTTTCTTCTGTTAGGAAGCTTTATCGTGATGGAAATTTTAAGTGTCCACCCAGGAATTGTTATAGGAGGACTATTAGTTATAGCAGTTACCATGTCTGAAAAGAAGGAAAAAATAGAAATTAAAGTCAAAGGAAATAGTGAGAGTCTATGATCTACAAACAAATTTTCATTGCATTTTTCATTCCTGGTATTATTGGATATGGAGGCGGCCCGGCTTCCATTCCCTTAATTGAACATGAAGTGGTTAGTCGTTATGGTTGGATGACGACAAGTGAATTTAGTGAAGTATTAGCATTGGGAAATTCGTTACCTGGACCAATCGCGACTAAAATGGCTGGTTATATTGGTTATGAAGTAGGGGGAGTGCTTGGTGCGGTTGCGGGCGTTCTCGCTACGATTGCCCCTTCATTATTTATCATGATTGTCCTACTAAGGTTGATATTCAAGTACAAAGATTCGCCGAAAGTAAAAAGATTATCAATGTTTGTCCTGCCAGCAGTAGCTGTTTTGATGGCCAGTCTTACTTTTGATTTTTTCCGAACCTCCTACTCTTCAAATGGTTTATGGCCAACCTTTGTGATTGCTATTGTAAGTCTTTTGCTCATCCAAAGGTGGAAGGTGCACCCTGCCTTTGTAATAGTTGGAGGGTTAGCAGCAGGCGCCATTTTCCTAAGTTAATAGATTAAAAATAAGTAAGCTAAACCCCAGTGTATGTACACTGGGGTTTATTATTGTCATTCGTTAATTTCTGCCTTTGTAAACTATGATTTAGAGCTTTGGTTAAAGTAACTAAAAAGAAATGATAAGTTTGTAAATGTTAGCTAATGTCAAATTAATCTGAAAACTATATAATGAGTTTATATCACATTGTATGTTATCTTTTATAACATATTGAGTTTTCAAAAGGGTTAAGATGAGTCATTTATTAATCATTGTTAAATAATATTACATATTAGGGTGAGTTGCAGTCTTGAAAGTAGAAGGAGGAGTTGTAATGGGGGCCATGCAAAAAGAGGTAGTATCTTTTAAGGGTGTGGATAAAATCTACAACACGGGCACGGTGGCGTTAAGTCAATTGGACTTGTCTATTCATGAGGGTGAGTTTATTAGTTTTCTAGGTCCTTCTGGCTGTGGGAAGTCAACCGCTTTAAGAATGGTTGCGGGTCTGGGAGAAGCGACAAAAGGCAAGGTAGAGGTGTTTGGGCAAAACCCGAAGGAACTTATTCGTAATTCGAATGATATTGCTTACGTATTTCAGGATTCGAATTTATTACCTTGGAGAACGGTCCTTGATAATGTGGTGCTCCCTCTAGAGTTAAGAGGATCTAATAAAAATACTAGAAAAGAAATAGCTATGAGAGTTCTAGAAATGGTTGGGTTAAAAGACTACTTAAAATCCTACCCGAGACAGCTTTCGGGTGGGATGAAAATGAGAGTTTCGATTGCCCGTGCTCTAGCTGCTAAACCGAAGTTGCTTTTAATGGATGAACCGTTTGCTGCATTAGATGAAATGACAAGACAATCTCTGCAAATGGATTTATTAGACATATGGAAAAAAGAACGGACGACAATTTTATTTGTTACTCATAATGTATATGAAGCGGTATATCTATCCTCCCAAATCGCAGTTATGTCAGCTCGTCCTGGAAGATTGTCTTCCCTTATTGATGTAGATTTGCCATATCCGAGAGATAGGGTAACTAGTACCTTTACAGAGTATGTTGATTTAGCTTCTCAAAGCCTTGAGTATAGCTTGAATCGAAAGGAGTTGGGGTAGGGATGACCAGTCAAACAGCAACAACGAATCGAAGTGAATTGGTAGTTGAATCAAGGGAAATGGATGAAAAGAAATTTCGAGGGAAGGTTAAGGGAACCGTTTTTGGGCCAATCATCGCTTTAGTAATTTTTCTTTCTTTGTGGCAATCAATCCCGATCGTCTTTGATATGAAACCATTTATTCTTCCGAAACCGACAGATGTATTACAAGCGGCAATTGATGACTGGCATTTACTCTGGCCGGCTATTCAAGTTACAGTTACTGAATCGGTAATTGGGTTTATCATTAGTGCAATCGTAGGAATCTGGATCTCGATTTTGTTAGCTAGTTCTAGGATATTAGAAGTAAGTCTTTATCCGTACGCGGTTATTTTACAGACGATTCCGGTTGTAGCGATTGCTCCGATTATAGTGATTTGGTTTGGATCTGGGTTTAACTCAATCGTGATTATTTCATTTTTAATTGGCTTTTTCCCGGTTGTATCAAACACATTGATGGGTTTAAATTCAGTTGATGAAAATATGGGTGATTTATTTTCACTATATAATGCTTCTAAATGGCAAACGATGTGGAAACTTCGGATTCCAGCTGCTATGCCGTATATGATGTCTGGGTTAAAAATTTCGTGTACATTGGCGATTGTTGGTGCGATAACAGGAGAGTTTATTGCAGGGATTGGTGGAGGCAGAGGTGGTTTAGGGTATGCCATTACTGTAGCTGCTGTGCAATTAAAAACCCCATATTTATTTGCATGTGCCATTGCCGGT
Organism: Robertmurraya korlensis NBRC 107688; assembly: GCF_001591645.1. Classification (GTDB taxonomy): domain Bacteria; phylum Bacillota; class Bacilli; order Bacillales; family Cytobacillaceae; genus Robertmurraya_A. The sequence goes on from NZ_BCVH01000001.1 coordinate 291,916, forward strand.
GCGATATTTGGAATTGGTTTTTACCTTCTAGTAAGCTTGGTTTCGAGATTCATGCTTAAATCGTGGCACGAGTCATCGATGAAGGTTGAAAAATAAAGAAAAAGAGAAGAAGGGGAGAAGGCAAATGGAAGCATTCAAGAGGATGAGGTATCTTTTGGTGGGGATGGTTATGTTGTTGCTATTAGCTGCTTGTGGTAACACGGAGTCAAGTAGCTCTACAAGTGAGGGAAGTGGGGCTGATGAAGAGGAAGTGAAAGATGTCAAGGTTGTCCTTAATTGGTTTGCAAAAGCTCAACACGGTGGAGTGTACGCGGCACGTGAAAATGGATTATTTGAAGAACGTGGTTTGAATGTGACAATTGAACCGGGAGGACCGCAAGTTTCTTCTATTAATATGGTAGCTTCAGGAAAGGCTGAATTTGGTCTAGCTCATGCGGATCAAATAGTAAATGCTAGAAATGAGGGAATTGAACTAGTTGCTGTAGCTGCTGCTATGCAAGGTAGTCCGCAAGCGTTTATGTTCCATAAGGGTCAAAGAATTGAAGATTTTGACGAGTTGAATGGCAGAAAAGTCTTTGTGCAGCCTGGAATTGTTTACTGGGAGTATTTAAAGACACAATACGATTTGAGTAAGGTAGAAGAATTAGCTCATACAGGTCAACATGGGAATTTTATAGCTGATAAGAATTCTGTTACCCAAGCATTTGTAACGTCTGAACCATATTTTATGAAATTAGATGGGGTAGAAGTAGAAACGAAGCTAATTTCTGATTCTGGTTATGACCCCTACAATATTGTGTTATATGTAACGAAGGATTATTTAGAGGAAAATAAAGAAACGGTGAAATCATTTACTACTGCGTTTGTTGAGGGTTGGAATCTTTACAGAGATTCATATGAGGATATCAACAAAGTGATTCAGAAAGATAACCCGGATATTGAGTTGGAATCATTGAAGTTTGAAGCAGAGGCTCAAAGTGAGTTTGTATATGGTGGGGATGCAGCGGACTATGGAGTTGGTTATATGACAGAAGAGCGCTGGGCAACTCTGATTGACCAGTTAAACGAATTAAAAATACTAGAAGAAACGTTTGACGAAAAAGAGATATTCACAACTGAGTTTTTAACGGAGTAAAGAACTAGAGGGGAGAGGGTATGTGTGACGCTAGTTGTAGAAGGTAGATTGCAAGATGCGGTATTGGAAAACGAATGGCACCCTGTCTATATTTCTAGTGAATTAACAGATAAGCCAGTTGGAGTCATCGTGATGGGAGAAAGGGTTTCTATTTATCGTTCAAAAAAAGGTGTTCATTCTTTTAGGGATCTGTGTATTCATAGAGGAGCGATGCTTTCTGAGGGATATGTTGTCGATGATTGCCTTGTTTGCCCATATCATGGCTGGAAATATGATGATGAAGGAAAATGTGTAAGTATTCCAGCGCAAAGTAAGGATATGAAGATACCGGAAAGAGCTAAAGCGGAGGTATATCATTGTCAAGAGAAATATGGGTTAGTCTGGGTTTGTTTGGGTGAACCTTCAAAGGAATTACCGTACTTAGAAGAATTTGAAGATCCAACGCGTAAGCCTCTGGTTTGTGGTCCTTATGATGTAAGAGCGGCAGGAACGCGTGTAGTAGAAAACTTTACTGATTTTGCTCATTTGATGTATGTTCATGGTGGTTTATTAGGGCATCCTGATTATGCTGAGCTTCCTGACTTTACGATCACAAAAGAGAAAGATCGAATTTTCACCTCTGAAGTACCGATATTTCAGCCGGTGGCACATTCTGGTTCTGAGGCTCGAGAAGGAACTACTTACGTGTATATAAAAGAAGTGTTTCGCCCTATGTCTGCTCGATTATCTAAGCGAGATGCAGATACCGGACAAACTCTATGGATCTTGCTTACGGTACTACCGTTAAGTGAAAAAGAGTGTAAGGTATATATGGTGGTATCCAGAAATTACGGTTTTGAAGTGTCAGATGCAGACTTTATTAAATTCCAGGACACTGTATTTCGACAGGATGCTTGGATCATCGAAACTCAAAAACCAGAATTACTTCCGCTAGATTTACAAGCGGAACTAAACCATAAAGTTGACATCCTATCCGTAGCCTATCGTAGGTGGTTAAAGGAACTAGGAGTTACAATAGGGACTGTGTAGTAAATAGAAATACAAGTCCCTGAGTGGTAAAACTACTCAGGGATATTTATGTATGAAAGAAAGAAATAAGTAAACCACCTACTAAATATAAGTAGGTGGTTAGTGGTGGTTAACTTCCTCTATAAACTTGGTAACCCCACGGGGAGACGAGTAGTGGAACATGATAATGTCCTGGGATGTCTACGATATTGCAGCGTACAGGTATCTTATCTAAAAATGGTGGATTAGGTAAGTTGATGTTCTTGCTACGAAAATAACTACCGATGTGAAAAACTAACTCATAAGAACCTGCTTTTAATTCTTTCTCAGATAAGAAGGGGGAATCGAGTCTCCCATCTTCATTTGTTACAGCGGTTTTTAGAGGGGTCCATTCTGTTGAACTTTCTTCTTGAAAATAGAGTTCAATGGTTACGTTACTTGCTGGTAGTCCGAGAGTTAAATCTAAAATATGTGTAGTTAGACCTGTCATTGTGTCTCCTTTTCTGTATCTGTGTGTTTTGTCGTTGCAACTAATTCTCTTTCGTTCTCCCAATCTCCTGTAAATTCTACTTCTTTATAATTGAAGAAATTTGTCAGTATTTTTTCCTGATCATCTAAAAAAAGTTGGTCGGCTACAGCGGAAACGAGTTTAGGAATCCCGAACTTCATACCAGAAAGTGCGGAGGCGGAAATTCCGCAACTAATTAAAGCGGAATAATTAAAAGCGAATATTCCGTGTAATAATTTTTCTCCATTTTCATCACGGCTTAAGAATGCGAAACCAGGACTTAAATAAGGGTGTGCGTCGAGTATTGGGTTTGCTTCCTCCTCTGTAGGTTGATATCGATCTTCCCATCTGGCAATATGCTTTTCAACAAGTTTTAACTCTGGGCGAAAAGCTGGATCGGTTAGTAGTCCTGTACTGATAATTAAAAAATCAAAATGGAATGTTCCATTTGGTGTGGTGATTTTCGCTCCGACGTTACTTGGTTCGACATGAAGCCACGGAGAGTCTAGGTGGAGGTTAAAGCCAGGGTGGGATGATGCACGAGCAAATGTATCGTTCGTCGGTGGTTGATTATGTTTAAAAAAGTGAGAAATGATTTTATATTTATTTGAATCTGTTAAAGAGTGAAAGCGTTCAATCATGCCTGATGATTCCATTTGGCGAATCGGATTAATTCTTGGGAGTTCCTTTCTCCTAACGAATACATGTGCTTCTGCTACACCTTCTGTAAGAGCGAAATTAGCATTATCAAAGGCGGAGGCACCCCCGCCTAAAATGGCAATCTTCTTCCCTTTTAAACCTTTAAAATCGATTGGTTCTGATGTATGCGCGTAAAGTTGCTTAGGTAAATTTTCAGAAATCATTGGAGGAACATGCCACTCACCCCCGCCTTGTATCCCGGTGGCGAGTATGACTTTTCTGGTTAATAGTTTGTTAGTTGGTGCGCCTTTTCCTTCGATATGAAGCTGATGAATTCCTTCTTGAGTAGGTTCGATTAATGTAAGCTTTGCTTCGTTAATGACAGGAAGTTGGAGTACTTGGCGGTACCATCGTAAATAATTCATCCAATCTCCTCTAGGAATTTTATCAATGTCGTCCCAGCTTTTTTGTCCGAATTGTGCTTCCCACCATGAACGAAACGTGAGGGAGGGGATGCCTAGGTCAACAGAGGTTAATTGCTTAGGTGTTCTCAATGTTACCATTCGAGCGTACGTTTTCCAGGGCCCTTCAAAGCCTTCGGAATTTTCGTCAATAACAAGAATATTCGATATCCGTTCTTTTAATAGTGCGAAGGCAGTGCCTAAGCCGCTTTGTCCACCTCCAACAATGATTACATCGTAGACGTGTCCGTCGGAATGACTATAGGGCTGAACCCAGTCGCTACCCCCGTAAGAAAGATAAGATAGATCTTTTTTCACTTGAAGGTTTAAAGCATCTAAACTCATAAAATATCATCCTTTCATTTAATAATCTCTTCTAAGCGAAGAAGGGCAATTTTGTATATTTCATTTAAAGCTGTTTCAAATTCTAGCTCTTTATTTGAAGAAATTCGTGTTTTCATCGCTTGGTATATTTCATGCTTGTTCTTTCCGTGAACGGCTAAAATGAACGGAAAACCAAACTTTTCCATATACTCATGATTTATTTTAGTAAATTGCTCATACTCATCGTTGGTGAGATTTTGTAACCCGGCGCCGTTTTGTTCCTGGGTGGAATGACTTGTCATCGCAATCCGTTCTCCTAAATTAGGATGAGCTTTAATAAGGGTTAGTTGTTCCTCTTTTGAGGTGTGTTTTACAACCTCGACCATGTTTTGGTGAAGGTGGTGTAAGGAGGTAAAAGGTTTTTTGCTGAAAGCTATTTGAGGAATCCATGGGGAATGCTCAAAAATGCCATTCATGATGGTTTTAAATTCCTCAAGATTCGTATCATTTATTTGATCAATAGTGTACATAAATTTTCTCCTTTCACTTTATGTGATAAAATATAACATTATTTGTTATGAATAATTACATCATAATCAATATTTCACCTTCTGTCATTGTTTAAATTGACTAAAAATTCAGTCTTACCTTATTCATTTTATATAAAAAATAAAAAACTCAAGCCGACACTTAAGTTTTTTGAAGGGGTTTTTAGTTTTGTAACAAGGCTCTAATTCGTAAAGCTATCCTTATTTGTAAGGTTGTTTCAGAATCTTTTAAGCTTTTTCCAAGGATTTCTTCGCATTTTTCAATACGGTAAACGACGGTGTTTCTGTGGATGAATAATCTTTTCGCAGTTTCTGAAATTTGGCAGTGTGTTTCTAAATATACAGACAATGTCTCGAGTAAGGTTTGTTCTTCTTCTATTTTAATATTCGTTAATCTGCTTAAGGCGAAAGAATAAAAGTTTTTTAAATCATCTTGTGGAACCGTACGTAACAATTCGGTTACGTCTTTTGTTTGGAAGTTTTGAATGTAACCGGTCCGCTTTGATAAATTCCCTTGTGATAAAGCATCCAAAGCATCTTTATAGGCATCTTTAACATACAAGAAAGTGTGGCACAAATTACTCATTCCGAACGAGATGGTATTTTCATAGTATTTAAGAACTCTTTCCTGAAGCTGAACTAGAATGGATTCGCAGCAAGTACTTGGATGCGTCATGTGTTCTTCTGCTTCAAATAAAAGAATACAAGACTCGCCTTTTGTAAAGAAGTGTATTTTTGGACTCATAGTAAAGACTTCATCCTCAATGAAATCATAAATAAAGTCTGTTTGTTCATGTCGCTTAGCATAGGTAGGTAGATAGTTATCACCATCAATTTTACCGACTACACAAATGTACTGCTGCTCATTTTTTAACGAGAATTCTGTTGCTCGACCGATAATTTCTTCTTGAGAAGAGAATGTACCATCTAAAAAGTGAAGGAAAAAGTCGTTTCGGATGCTTCTATCTTGTTGTTTTAAAGCACTGTCTTTCATTAAAGAAAAAGAAATGACATTTGTTGCTTGTTCAATTGTTAATGAAGTCAGGTGATCTGTTTTTTCAACCTCACCGTTTATCAAAAGATACCCTTTTTTTCTTTCGCTAATGTGTATAGGAAATATAGTATAGGTATCTCTTGTTGAAGCAATGGAAAAAGAGGTGGGAGACGTAGTTGGTGGAGGGAGCGTTTTTCCATCAAGTAATAAAGGAAGTTTCTCAATTGGTTCTTCATGAAAAATTGATTTAAAATGCTGATCGATTAATTGTACAGGTCGTTGGATCATACGTGATAAATCCTGTAGTAGTAGACCGATTCCTTTACCTTCCATAATTATTTTTGTAAATTGCTTATGAGTTTCAAGAGCGAATGTTAATTCTGACGAGCGTTGATCAAGAATGGCTCGTAAAGTGTGGTTCACTATTTCTCCTAGTGATAAATGTAACGGAAGTTCAATAACTGGTAATGAAAGTTGGTCAGCTAGTTGGATTACTTCATCTGGTATGTTATCTAAGAATCGTTTGGTTTTTATTCCTAACCCAGCACAGCTTTGTTTAGCCATAGCTTCAACTAATTCGGTAAGCATATGGGGTTGATCCTTGAAATGATAAGCAGTAGTGATAAGGAACTCATTCTTGTTTAAGTAATGGATAATATCGGGAGCATCCATCATGTTAACAGACGTTACTTCACGTTCAATTCCTGATTGCCCGGCTATTATATTCATTCCATTTAAATTCGGAACGGTTAAGAGTTGGGATACCTTCAATGGGAACATTCCTTCCATGTAACATGCAGAATATTTAGTATATTTCGTTTAATTTTAGCACAATTTAGTCATTTTGCATAAAAATCTATTGTTAATTTTACAAATACGCTAATGATGTTTAGTTGGAAAGTATGTAAACTAATTATATAACGTATTCATGTGAAGAAAAATAACATGGTTTTTATTTTATAGGGAGTGAAGGGGATGGCCATTCAAGTTAATAAACAATTAGTAGAAGATGGGAAAGTGGGTGCAATGATTGAATGGCTTGCTTCTATCGGAGAAACAGAAAACGGGGGAGTAACAAGACTTCTATATTCATCTGCCTGGCTAGAAGCCCAGTTGGAATTGAAGAGTATGATGGACCAAATGAAGTTTCATACCTATTTTGATAGTGTGGGAAACTTATTTGGTAGGTTACCAGGTACGGAAGGAAATAACAAAACGATATTGACAGGCTCTCATATAGATACGGTAGTAGACGGTGGCAAGTATGATGGTGCATACGGTATTATTGCAAGCTTACTAGCTGCGTTAAGGCTGTTACATAAGTATGGAAATCCTAAAAAAACGGTAGAAGTGGTGTCGTTATGCGAAGAAGAGGGAAGTCGCTTCCCTTTAACCTTTTGGGGGTCTAGGAATATTAGTGGAGCTTATAATCTCACTAAAGTAGAAAATATAAAGGATGGGGAGGGTATTTCATTTTTAGATGCGATGACACAAGTGGGCTTTGATCCGAAATTGTATTCATCACCGGTTCGTACAGATATAGAGCGATTTGTTGAAATTCATATTGAACAGGGAATGATTCTCGAAAGAAATCAAAATCAAATTGGTATTGTTACCCATATCGTGGGGCAGCGTCGTTATACGATCTGTATCAAAGGTGAAAGTAATCATGCAGGTACAACCCCTATGAATTTTCGGAAGGATGCAGTTAGTACTGCTTCTCATTTAATCTCTTTCTTAACGGAAAAAGCTAAGCATACCGACCCAATGTTAGTTGCTACAGTGGGAAGATTAAACGTAAAACCGAATGTACCGAATGTAGTAGCTGGCGAAGTAGAATTTAGTCTTGATATACGTCATCATGAGGAAAAGATTATAGACCAATATTGTCAGAGTATTTTTACAGAATTCAAACGTATCTCTGATGTTTTAAATATAGCCATTGATATTTTGCAATGGATGGATGTTAAGCCAGTTAAGATGGATGAAGAAATGTGTGAGTGGGCAAGTGAGATTGCAGAAAAAAAACAATTTCGTTTCCAAAAAATGATCAGCGGGGCTGGGCATGACGCCCAGGTGTTTGGGGGGGCTTGCCCGACTTCCTTATTGTTTGTACCTAGTCGAGGTGGAATTAGTCATTCACCAAAGGAATATACAAATTTAGAAGATTTGGAGACCGGTATCGAGTTATTAACGGAGGTTTTATATAAATTGGCTTATTAAAGGAGTGATAATGTTGGTTTTCTCTCAGTTGCATACACCGATGCGTACGATTATGACACCAGGTCCGGTTGAAGTGGATCCTCGAGTATTACGTGCGATGAGTACACCCATTTTGGGACAATTTGATCCAGCTTTTACAGGCATTATGAATGAGGTAATGGAAATGCTTCGCCAAGTTTTTCAAACAAAGAACGAATGGGCATTTCCTATTGATGGTACCTCTAGATCCGGAAATGAGGCGATTCTTTGTAGCATCATTGAACCGGGAGATCGGGTGTTAGTCCCGATCTATGGTAGATTCGGCCATTTGTTAGTGGAAATTTGTGAAAGGTATGGAGCAGATGTTTATTCAATAGAGTGTCCTTGGGGAGAAGTGTTTGATCCCACGGAAGTAATTAAAGAGATTGATAAAGTGTCACCCAAGGTTGTGGCCATTGTTCATGGGGAGACTTCAACTGGTAGATTGCAGCCGCTTGAAGAGATTGGAAAGGCTTGTCGAGAAAGAGATGTACTACTTGTAGTAGATGCTGTTGCCTCTATCGGTGGGGTGGAGGTTAAAACCGATGAATGGTTCATAGATGGTATTATTGGTGGTACTCAAAAATGCTTATCCGTTCCTTCTGGAATGGCTCCCATTACGTATAACGAGCGGATCGAAAGCATATTATACGCACGGAAAAAGGTGGAGCGTGGAATTGCAACCAAGGAAGATTTGAAGTACACCAGAAGTAAGAATTCCATTGCAAGTAATTATTTTGATTTAAGTATGATTCAGGATTATTGGGGTCCGCGAAGACTTAATCATCATACGGAGGCAACCTCAATGATATATGCTTTGCATGAAGGTTTAAGGCTTGTATTGTTAGAAGGTCTAGAGGAGCGATTTACTCGGCATCAGTTTCATGAAAGGGCGTTAATTGCGGGACTAGAGGCAATGGGGTTAAAGCTTTTTGGTGATTCTCAGCATAAACTTCCATGTGTGACTTGTATCGAAATTCCGAATGGGGTAGACGGTGAATCGGTTAGGAACATGCTACTTGAAGCATTTAGTATTGAAATTGCTTCCTCCTTTGGTCCTCTTCACGGGAAAATTTGGAGAATTGGCACCATGGGATTTAGCTGTCGCAAAGAAAATGTCCTTGCCGTACTTGGAGCGCTTGAAGCGGTTTTAATCCGGCACGGTGTGAATGTTCATCGGGGAGATGCGTTGCAGGCTTGCTTAGACGTATATACGAGTGAGAATCAAAGTTTGCTAAAGTTATAGTAGAGGTGACGGTGCATGACTGAATATGATCTATTGATTCGTAATGGCTTTGTCGTATTGTCAAATGAAGTAACACAAACAGACATAGCAGTTAAAGATGGTGTCATTGTAAGAATTGAAGCTGGTATAGATGCATCGGCACTAGAGGAGCGGGATGCAACAGGGATGTATATTTTTCCTGGTATGATCGATGTACATGTTCATTTTAGTGAACCAGGTCGGGAGCATTGGGAAGGATTTGAGACTGGCTCTAAAATGTTGGCTGCTGGCGGTTGTACAACTTATTTTGACATGCCGTTAAATGGAATTCCCTCCACTATTAATGACAGAGCTTTACAAGAAAAGGCAGTGATCGGACAAAGTAAGTCCGTAGTTGATTTTGCCTTATGGGGTGGGCTAGTCCCTAATAATGAAAAAGATTTAAAAGGGCTTGCAGAATATGGAGCTATCGGTTTTAAAGCCTTTCTATCAGATACAGGCAATGATGAATTCGAAAGATCTGATGAGTATACACTGTTAAACGGAATGAAAGAAATTGCTTCTTTAGGAAAGATTCTAGCGTTACATGCGGAAAGTGCCCCGATAACCAACTGGCTAATGAGGGAGAAACAGCAAAAGGGGTTAGTCAGTCCTAACGATTACCTTGAGTCCCGTCCGATCATCGCAGAAGCAGAGGCGGTGGATCGGGCTATAGCCTATGCAAAGCTCACTGGATGCGCGTTGCATTTTGTTCATATAAGTAGTGAAGCAGCGATAAACAACATTGAAGCAGCAAAATTAGCTGGAATAGATATTACGGTTGAGACCTGTCCTCATTATTTATTATTTTCTCATCAGGCTCTTGTGGAGAAAGGGGCTATTGCCAAATGTGCTCCACCATTAAGGGAGAAAAAGGAACAAGAAAGACTTATACAATTATTAATAGAAGGAAAGTTTGATATGATATCGTCTGACCATTCCCCTTGTCCTTATTCAATGAAAGACCCTTCTGTTTATAATTTGTTTGAAGCCTGGGGAGGAATTAGCGGTGGACAATTTACGCTATTATCGATGATTGAGTTAGCAATCAATCATAATATTCCTTTTACAAGGATAGCAGAATGGACCTCAGCAGCACCCGCAAAACGATTTCATCTGCATTCAAAAGGAAGTATTCAAGTAGGAATGGATGCTGATTTTGCGATTGTATCTATGGAGAATCTTACAGTAACAGAGGATAATTTCTTCGCCAAACATAAACAAAGTCTTTACTTAGGGCATACCTTTCCATGTCAAGTAACCGCGACATATAACCGAGGGAAGTTAATTTTTGAAAATGGGGATATGATTGAATCTGGTAGTGTTGGAAAGTGGCTACAAGGAAGTAATATACATTAAGTAAATTTATTTACAAAAAAGTAAAGGAGGAGATCCTTTGCTTTTTTTGTTCAACAAATCTTAAACCTTACAATCTAAAATTGTGGTAAAATAGTATACTGGTCTAGTTCTAGAAAAGTGAAATCACATAGGTATATGGTTGATTTCTTCTTAATAAAGTAGGTGAAATAGTGAGTAGAGTGATTATCACTGAAAAGCCATCTGTTGCTAAAAATATTGCAGATGCATTGAAAATTAAAGGCAGACAAGATGGATATTACGAAGGTAATGGTTATATTATAACCTGGGCATTTGGACACCTTTTGCAACTTTATGATGCTAAAGATTATGATGAGAAAATGGTCAGATGGAATATGGAAAACTTCCCTTTTATTCCTCCTAACTTTCGGTATAAAGTAAAAAGTGATCCAAGGAATAGAGAGAAGGAAGATTTAGGTGCAAGAAAGCAACTAAAGATTATCTACCATTTAATCAAACGAAACGATGTAGAGATGGTTATATCTGCTTGCGACTATGATCGAGAGGGACAAATTATCGGGGATACGATTATTTATAACCTTAAAACCCAAAAGCAAGTATACCGATTGTTACTTAATGAATGGACACCTGATGAGGTGTTACGAGGGCTTCAAGAAATGAAGCCTAACGCAGAGATGAGACCTCTTCAAGATGCTGGAATTGGCCGTCAATGGGCGGATTGGGTGATAGGCATTAATTTGACCTCTGTTGCAACGTTAAAGTTCCAAAAGGGAAAAGGGAAGGCCCTTAATATTGGTAGAGTTCTTTTGCCAACGTTAAAAATTATTTATGATCGTGATAAAGCGATTGAGAATTTTAAACCAGAAGAATACTTCAAACTAGCTGCTACCTTTAGGACACAGGCTGGGGAAGTGTACGAAGGTAGTTATATTGAAAACGAGGAAGAAAAGTTTTCCGATAAAGAGGACCTCGAACACGTTCAACAAGCTTTACAGAGTCAATCGGCAACGATAGCCGATAAACAAGTGGAACGCAAAAGAGAGTATCCTCCATATTTATTCAATCTATCGAATTTACAGGGGTTTATTACTAGTAAATTTAAAGGCTGGACCTCAGATAAAGTTTTAAAAGTGGCCCAATCCCTATATGAGAAAAAATATATAACGTACCCAAGAACGGCTAGTGTTGTGCTAGAGGAAAGTCTTGTTGGAAAAACAGCAAAGGTTGTAGAAAATATTACTAAAGGACTTCCCTATGAGAATGAAGTGAAGTTTTCGAAACTCAAGCGAGTGTTTGATAATTCAAAGGTTGAAAGTCACAGCGCGATCATACCAACCTACCTAATTCCAAAATCGCTAACGAAAGACGAAGAAATTGTTTATCATGCGATAAAGAACCGTTTGATCATGCAATTTATGCCTGTAGCTGAACATGAAGAAACAAAAATTATGACCCAAATAAATAACCTTACTATCAAAGGTGTGTTTGTCTCAAAGGGTAGGGTTCAACTTGTTGAAGGATGGAGAAAGGTGGAAAAAATTGAATCGAAAGATACGGTTTTACCACTTGTCACGATCAATGAGCCAGTTGAAATTATAGGTGACAAACTTACTTCGCATGCCACGAAACCACCGAAGTACCACACTGAAAAGACTCTTCTTAAAGTGATGGAGACTTGTGGAAAAGGGCAGGATGATGAAGAAAGTGAAGAAATGATGGCTGCCATCCTAAGTGGTTATAGTATTGGTACTCCAGCTACAAGAGCGGAAACGATTAAGAAGCTGAAGGATATCGGTTATATCGAAGCTCGAAATAAAAGTTTAATTTGTTCCGAACTTGGAAAGAGCCTTGTTGAGACTTTTCCAGTGAAGGAATTATTTGACTTAGAATTTACCGGACGTCTTGAAAAAACACTATCAGATATAGAAAAACAAAAGTTTACGAAAGAAAGTTTCTTGAATCTGATTTTTGATTTCACCACAAGTGCGGTAAATACGATTAAAAATGAAAAAGATATTATTATTAATGAAGTGTCTTATGAAAACAAGTCCATTGAGGTGTTAGGAAAATGCCCCGCATGTAATTATGGGAGTATTATTGAGGGCCAAAAAGGCTTCGGCTGCAGCAATTGGAAAAATGGTTGCAAATTTGTTGTTTGGAAAAATGATAAATTTTTGGCTGCTTTAAAGAAAAAGCCATCAAAAACAATGGTGAAGATGCTCTTGAAGAATGGGACAGCAACTGTAAAAGGCTTAACCAGTAAAAAAGGGAATAAATTTGATGCAAATTTACGTTATGAAAAAAATCCTGATAATGACTACTATAGCTGGAAATTGGAATTTTTGAAATGAGTGTTTGATTGGAAGGGAATTCCCTTGTCTCCATTTTTTAACTATAGTAAACTTTTAATATTGATGATGCACGCGGGAGGGTCAATGGATGCCAACACCGAGTATGGAGGATTATATCGAACAGATATACAATTTAATTGAAGAAAAAGGCTACGCACGAGTTTCGGACATTGCGGAAGGTTTATCTGTTCATCCCTCTTCAGTTACGAAAATGGTCCAAAAGCTAGATCGAGATGAATACTTAGTATACGAAAAGTATAGAGGACTTATTTTAACACCGAAGGGTAAAAAAATAGGAAAAAGACTCGTTTATCGTCATGAACTTCTAGAACAGCTGCTACGAACGATAGGTGTGAAAGAAGATAATATTTATGATGATGTCGAGGGGATTGAGCATCACTTGAGTTGGGATGCAATTGACCGAATTGGAGATTTAGTTCAATTCTTTGAAGAAGACGAAAGTCGAATAGACGCATTAAGGGAAATACAAAAGAAGAATGAAGATAATTAGTAAAAAGGAGAGTGTAATAAACACTCTCCTTTTTGTTTATTCCCAAATATATGGTGTTTGCTGATAAACATAGTAGTTGAGCCAGTTTGAGAAGAGTAGATGAGCATGTGAGCGCCATTTGTTGCTAGGGACTTGTTTCGGATCATTATTTGGAAAATAATTTTCCGGAACATGGATATCTAGACCTTTATTTAAGTCCCGAGAGTACTCCTCAGATAATGTAGTGGATTCGTACTCTAAATGTCCAGTAATCATAATATGCTTTCCCTCGTTGGCACTTATGATAAAAGGACCTGCTTCTTCTGAGCTTGATAATAATTTAAGGGAAGGATGATTGATTATTTCCTCAATCATCACATCTGTGTATCTAGAGTGAGGAGCGAGGTATTCATCATCAAACCCTCTTAATAGTTTGTCTGAACGGTCATGAACATGGTGTGAGAAAATGCCAGAGCACTTTTTTGATAACTCATATTTTCCAATACCATAGTGATGATACAAGGCTGCTTGTGCCCCCCAACAAATATGTAATGTTGAAGTGACATTCGTTTTAGACCAGTCCATAATCATCTTTAGTTCTTCCCAATAATCTACCTCTTCAAAGGAAAGCAGCTCAACAGGAGCTCCAGTAACGATTAATCCATCATATTTTCTGTGCTTAATTTCAGAGAATGATGTGTAAAATTGGTCAAGATGCAGCTGGCTTGTATTTTTCGCTTGATGAGTAACGGTTTGTAAAAAAGAAATATTAACTTGTAGAGGAGTATTCCCTAAAAGTCTAAGTAACTGGGCCTCTGCCTTTTGCTTTTCTGGCATTAAATTTAGGATGACAATATTTAACGGGCGGATGTCTTGGTGATTAGCTCTTTCGTCGTCCATAATAAAGATATTTTCAGATTCTAGTATTTCTCGAGCCGGTAAAAGCTTCGGAATTTTGATTGGCAATGAACTTCAACCCCTTTATTCAATATTCAGGCTATTTATATTATATACTGGATTTTTTTAGTATCAAGAATAATGATAAAAGAACTTAAAAAAAGAGTGAATACAAAGAACATTTCCAAATGGTACAATATACATGAAAAAATATGGGCATGGAGGTAACATCTTTGAACATCAAGGTTAGCGTAAAAAGTGATATTGAAATTGCACAATCTGCAGAAATGAAACCGATCATTCAAATTGCTGAAAAAATTGGATTAACAGATGATGACCTTGAGCTGTACGGGAAATATAAAGCGAAGCTCTCATCTGACACATTAAGTAAAATCCAAGGGAATCCAAATGGCAAAATCATTCTTGTAACAGCGATTAACCCAACTCCTGCTGGAGAAGGGAAGTCCACTGTCACTGTGGGATTAGGCGATGCTTTTGCCGGGCTTGGAAAAAAGGTGATTATTGCTATGAGGGAACCATCCTTAGGACCTACGATGGGAGTGAAGGGTGGAGCCGCAGGTGGTGGATATTCTCAAGTACTTCCGATGGATGAAATAAATTTACATTTTACAGGTGATCTACACGCCATTACCACCGCTAATAATGCATTAGCCGCACTAATTGATAATCATATTCAGCAAGGAAATGAACTACAGATCGACCAAAGAAGAATTGTTTGGAAGAGAGCACTCGATTTAAATGATCGTGCCTTACGGAATATCATTATCGGGTTAGGTGGGCCGATGCAGGGTGTACCACGTGAAGATGGATTTGATATTACCGTTGCTTCAGAAATTATGGCTGTTTTATGCTTAGCGAACGATTTAAAGGATTTAAAGCGACGACTGTCTGAGATGGTGGTAGCCTATAATATTGACAAACAGCCGGTAACGGTTTCACAACTGGGTGTGGAAGGCGCTTTAGCACTAATTTTAAAAGATGCCGTTAAACCCAATCTTGTACAAACGATTGAGCATACACCAGCCCTTGTACACGGTGGACCGTTTGCTAACATTGCCCATGGATGTAATTCAATCATTGCCACGACAGCTGCGTCTAAGCTTGCGGATTTCGTAATTACAGAAGCTGGTTTTGGAGCCGATCTTGGAGCAGAAAAGTTTTTACATATTAAAGCAAGAAACGGAGATGTATTGCCAGAAGCGGTTGTTGTCGTTGCAACGATTAGAGCTCTGAAAATGCATGGTGGTGTTGGGAAACAAAATCTAAATCATGAAAATGTTGAAGCGCTCATTGCAGGCTTTGATAATTTGAAAAAACATGTGGAAACGATCAGAAGCTTTGGCTTACCTGTCGTCGTTGCCATTAACAAGTTCATATCAGATACCACTCTTGAAGTGGACACCTTATTGAAACTGTGTGAAAAAGAAGGTGTCCAAGTTGCACTAACCGAAGTATGGGAAAAGGGTGGGCAAGGTGGTATTGCCTTAGCAGAGAAATTGTTAAAAGTCATCGAAAATCATGATGAAGAATATGCTCCTTTATATAATGTGAGTGACTCGATTGAAGAAAAAATCCGTTCTATTGTTCAAAAGGTATATGGAGGCAAAGATGTCGAGTTCTCATCAAAGGCTAAAAAGCAAATGAAGGACTTTGAGCAATACGGATGGGATCGTCTTCCGATTTGTATGGCCAAAACACAATATTCCCTTTCAGATGACCCGAGTAAGCTTGGTAGACCAACCGATTTTACGGTTTCAGTTAGAGAATTAAAACCTTCAATCGGTGCTGGCTTCCTCGTTGCTTTAACAGGAGATGTTATGACGATGCCGGGATTACCGAAGCAACCAGCAGCGCTGAAAATGGATGTTGATGAACAAGGCAATGCGGTAGGGCTATTCTAAACGAATGATGAATAAATGAGGTATTAATGAATGTTTGATCCTACGGCTTTTGATAATGTAAAGGTGGTTTTAGAAGGTGCCCTCTATGACCTAGATCTTGCGGGTCAACTTTGCATAACTGATCGAAACGATGTTGTAAATATGGCAAAGCTATCTCGACAATTTGAAATAACAGCAAAGAAGAGTATAGAAAGTAAGATTAGCTGTACAGTCTTTTTGCGTGCAGATATTACGAATCTTGCAGCAGAGTTACATCCCATGTTGCAATCAGAAAAAGAAGCGGGCTGTCACTTTAAAATGGTGTACTCTATACTCGAGCAAAGCACGTTTGATATAAGAACTCTGGAGGTTCTTCAATCCATCTGGGGGAAGGATAGGGAGTATCATTGCAAGGTCATCTCTGATCCACTACAGGATAAGGCTGGCAATATAATAGAGATTGAAGTTCATTTTAAAAGACTCATTTATGAAGAGCAAATCGAAGACTTAACGGTACTTGCTGATTTTATCTTGCAATCCTTAGAAAATCTTGTACAGGATTTTAGAAAATAGGAGGAGTAAAGGGATGACTGTATATCAATTTGAAGTGAAGCAAATTAATGGTGAAACCATATCTCTATCAGAATATAAGGGAGATGTTCTATTAATTGTAAACACAGCTAGTAATTGTGGTTTTACCCCTCAATACAAACAACTCCAAGAGCTTTATGAACAATATAAAGAAAAAGGATTTACTGTTTTAGGCTTTCCTTGTAATCAGTTTATGAATCAAGAACCAGGTACTGAAGCAGATATCCAGTCCTTTTGTGAAATGAATTTCGGTGTCACCTTTCCATTGTTCTCAAAGGTTGATGTAAATGGGAAAAATGCTCATCCTCTTTTTCAGTACGTAACGGAAGAGGCGCCAGGAGTATTAGGAGTGAAAGCTGTTAAATGGAATTTCACTAAATTTTTAGTGAATCGTTCAGGAGAAGTAGTTGAAAGGTATGCTCCCAATACTAACCCAAAAGAAATTGCACAGGACATTGAAAAATTGATTTAAAATGAACCCCTTGCTTTGGCAAGGGTTCTTAATTAATGAAAATTTTCTGAATTATCTTTACATGAACTATATTTATTACTACTATAAAAATAAAAGGGGGGAATTAGAATGAAGAAAATTGCATGGGTTACTGACAGTACAGCTTGTTTAGATAAAGATTTATCCAACCATCCAGATGTTTTCACCGTACCAATGACGATCGTTTTAAACGAAAAGGAATATAAGGATGGAATCGATTTAACAGCAGAAGAGCTCTATGCCAAATTAAAGAATCTCAAAGTTCCACCAAAAACGTCTCAACCTTCTGTAGGTGAGTTTGTTTCCTTATTTGAAAAGCTTGAAGGGACATATGATCATGTGTTTTCTGTTCTAGTTTCAGCCAAATTAAGTGGGACGGTCTCTTCTAGTCTTCAAGCTTCTAATATGGTGAATATACCAATAACTACAATTGATTCAAAAATCCTTTCATATCCCCTTTCCCGATTGATAAAAAAAGGAATGGAAGGGATAGAAGCTGGTGATTCCGTTGAGGAAGTTGAAAATAAGGTCAGAGAACTTGCTAATACGAACGAAACCTTTGTCCTAATTGGAAGTTTAGAACAATTGCATAGAAGTGGTCGAATGAACGGGTTATCCTTTTTTCTAGGTAGCATGCTAAATATTAAACCCATTATTTCTATTGAGGACGGTGTATTACAGGCAAAGGAGAAGATTAGAAGCGAAAACAAAGGGATGGAAAAAATCATCTCCTACCTACAAGCTTCCATTGAGACTAATGCTGTAAAGGAAGCCTATATTTTATACGGTCTTCATGATTCGGAAGCAAGAAAATGGCAGGATGAGTTATGCAAACGGTTCCCTGATGTTACTTTTGGTATATATCCTTTAGGAGCAACCATAGGCGTACACGCAGGAGAAAACACAATCGGTATTAGTTGGTTTAACGGTCTTTAACGGGAAGCGCACGTTATGTGCACTTCCTTTTCTTTTTCGAAAAAAAGAAGTTCATGGTAGAATATGAGTGGAAAGAATGAGGTGGTTTAATGGTAGACCTTATTGCCAAGACAGAAGAGTTTGTAAAACGGGAAATGTATGAAGATTCAACTGGTCATGATTGGTTTCATATTGATAGAGTACGTAATATAGCACTTCAAATTCATGAAAAGGAAAAGTCAGGAGATCCTTTGATTATTGAGCTAGCTGCTCTTCTTCATGATATTTCTGACGAAAAATTACATACCTTGAAAGAAATTGGAGATGAAAAGCTTACTACTTTTTTGAACCTGTTACCTTTAAATGAAGTAAAGAAAAATCATATTAAAGAAATAATCGAAACAATTTCATTTAAAGGTGGCAATAATCGAAACATTACATCGGTTGAAGCGGCCATTGTTCAAGATGCCGATCGGCTTGATGCCATAGGAGCAATAGGCATTGCAAGAGCATTTGCCTATGGAGGGAAAAAGGGGCAGTCCATCTATGATCCTTCTATTTCTATCCGAACAAGTATGACAAACGAGGAGTACCGGAAAGGCAAATCCTCCTCGATTAATCATTTTTATGAAAAGCTACTAAAGCTAAAGGAAACAATGAATACAAAATCGGGTACAGAAATAGCCGAAACCCGCCATGCTTTTATGGAGAGTTTCTTACATGAATTTTACAATGATTGGAATGGAAAACGTCAATGATAAGTATAGATAATGTGACAAAAACATATGGAGAAAAGGAATTATTTAATGAAGTTTCTTTTACAATCAGTCGGAAAGAAAGAGTCGGACTGATTGGGGTAAATGGGACAGGCAAATCCTCTTTATTAAAAATAGTAGCAGGTGTTGATTTCCCTGATTCAGGAGAAGTATCCGCCCCAAAGGATTACCGAATTGCTTATTCTGAGCAAAATCCAGAATTAAATCCAGAGTTAACCGTCCTTGAACAGGTTTTTGCGGGAGAGGCACCTGTACTAAAACTTTTAAAAGAATATGAAGAAACTCTTCTAGAGCTTAATAGAAAACCGGCTGATAGTAAAATTCAGGAAAAACTTTTTGACTTACAAAAGAAAATGGATGCCTTAGATGGATGGGATGCTAGTACAAACGCCAAAACAATATTAAATAAGCTTGGAATTGAGGATTATGAAAAAAAGGTTGGTGAATTATCCGGTGGCCAGAAAAAGCGAGTCGCTCTTGCCCAGGTGTTAATTCAATCACCCGATTTGCTGATACTTGATGAACCTACCAATCACTTGGATTTCGAATCAGTAAAATGGCTTGAGGATTACTTAAGTCGTTATACTGGCGCATTATTGCTGGTGACGCATGATCGTTATTTCTTAGACCGTGTGACAAACCGAATGTTTGAACTAGAGGGTGGCAAACTTTATAGCTACAAAGGAAACTATGCTGATTTTCTTGAAGCTAAGGCGATTCGTGAAGAAAATGAAGCAGCGACCTTGGAGAAACAAAAAAACTTATTCAGACGAGAGCTTGAATGGATTAGACGGGGCGCTAAGGCGCGAACGACAAAGCAAAAGGCAAGAATTCAACGCTTTGAAAAGCTTGATGAGAATATAAGCTCTGTTAAAACTACGGAAAAGCTTGACTTATCGTTATCAGGTAGTCGTTTAGGGAAGCAAGTATTCGAACTAAAAGATGCAACAAAAACATATGAATCCACTGTAATCCTGCGGTCTTACGATTTACTAGTGAAACCTCATGATAGAATTGGAATCATTGGGAAAAATGGTACAGGTAAATCAACCTTATTAAATGTTCTAGCTGGTAGAATCCCTCTTGATTCCGGGGAAAGAATCATTGGTCAAACGGTAAAGGTTGCTTTTTACACACAAGAAAATGAAGACATGGACGTTTCAAAACGGATGATTGAATACATCAAAGAGACCGCTCAGGTGATCAATACGTCGGATGGGAAAACCATTTCAGCGACACAAATGCTTGAAAGATTTCTATTCCCTTCATACACTCATGGCACCCCAATCAGAAAGTTATCGGGTGGGGAAAGACGTCGCTTGTATTTATTAAAGCTGCTAATGACAGAACCAAATGTATTGTTATTAGACGAACCAACGAATGATCTAGATACTCAAACCCTTACTGTGCTTGAGGACTATTTAGAAGAGTTTCCTGGAGTTGTTATTACGGTATCCCATGATCGCTATTTCTTAGATAAAGTGGCGGAACAGCTACTAGTCCTTGAAGGAAATGGAGTCATTGATTCTTTTTATGGAAACTATAGTGAATTTCTAGAAAAACAAGTAGAAAAGCCAGTGGCCAGAGCAACTGTACCAGTAGAGAAACCTGTGGAAGAAGAAAAAGCAAAGAAGAAGCGTATGAGTTATAAGGAAAAGCTTGAATGGGAATCCATCGATTCTGATATTGAAAATGCTGAAAAAAGACTCGAGGAAATTGCTGACGAGATGGGTAAAACAGGAAGCGATTTTGAAAAGGCTCAAGCTTTAATGGAAGAGGAAAATGCCTTAAATGAAAAACTTGAGTATTTGATTGAGCGCTGGAGCTACTTATCAGAAATCGCAGAGAATAGTTAATTTTTAACAACAAGGGAAGGATGAAGAGACTTGAAAATACGATCCATTGAACCTACTCCTAGTCCAAACACGATGAAGGTTATATTAAATGAAGAGCTACCAATGGGAAAAAGTACAAACTATAAAAAAGAGACGAGTGGTGATGCACCAAAGGTTATTCAAGATATTTTAACCATTGAAGGGGTAAAAGGCGTCTATCATGTAGCAGATTTTCTAGCTGTTGAAAGAAATGCGAAGTACGACTGGAAAGAAATCCTACCCAAGGTTAGGTTAGCCTTTGGTGAAGAAGCGGAATTAGTGGAGAAAGAAGATACGATTAATGAGCATTATGGGGAAATACAGGTGCTTGTTCAGATGTATAAGGGGATCCCGATGCAAATTAAGCTGACGGATGGAACGGAAGAAAGACGATTCGGATTACCTGAACAGTATAAAGAAGCTGTATCAAAGGCACAGGATCCAGAGGATAATGTGGTAATGGTTAGGCGATGGAAAGAGTTTGGCGTTCGTTACGGAGACTTTGATCAAATCGGCCAGGAAGTGTTAGAAGAATTAATGGCTGCTTATACAACAGAACGACTAGAAGAACTCGTTCAAGATGCGAAGAACAAAGAAACAACCAAGGTGGTTAAACCTCCAAAACAAAAGCTCGATGTTGAATCATTAAACGATCCTGACTGGAGAAAAAGATATCAGCTCCTTGAGCAAATGGACGATCCAGAGGTGGAAGATCTCCCCGTATTAGAAAAAGCGTTGAAGGATGAAAAGGCATCGATTAGAAGGTTAGCTACTGTTTACCTAGGAATGATTGAAGACAAGAAAGTATTACCTCTCCTCTATAAGGCACTAAAGGATAAAACAGTAACGGTAAGACGTACAGCTGGAGATTGCTTATCTGATTTAGGCTTTGAAGAGGCAATGGAAGAAATGATGAACGCTCTAAGTGATGATAGTAAGCTAGTGCGTTGGAGAGCGGCCATGTTCTTATATGAATTGGGGGATGACCGTGCACTTCCGGCCTTAAAGGCAGCAGAAGACGATCCTGAGTTTGAAGTGAGTTTACAAATTAAACTGGCAATTGAAAGAATTGAACTAGGTGAGGATGCAAAAGGGTCGGTCTGGAAGCAGATGACGGAAGCTAGAAAACAAAACTAAGAAAATTGCATCATTTGAAGCAAATATAGTATGCTAACAATGGATATAGTTAGTAGGAGGGATTTTTTATGTCAATGGCATATGAGGAATATATGAAACAAATGGTAAAGCCGATGCGTGAAGAACTGGTTCGTGCGGGCTTTGAAGAGTTACAAACAGAGGATGAAGTAGAAAGTTTTATGGAGCAAAATGAAGATACTGCGTTAATATTTGTTAACTCAGTATGTGGTTGCGCAGCAGGCTTAGCACGACCAGCAGCAACACAAGCAGTTGTTAGAACAGAGAATAAACCTGCCAAGCTTGTAACGGTTTTTGCTGGTCAAGATAAGGAAGCGACGGCTAAAATGCGTGAGTATTTTGAAGGATTCCCACCATCATCTCCTTCGATGGCACTTGTAAAAGGAAAAGAAGTGATTCACTTTATCCATCGTCACGAAATTGAAGGCAACACAATGGAAGAAATCATGGATAATCTTCAATCTGCATTTGAACAAAATTGTTAAGGAAAAAGGGATGTCAGCTGACATTCCTTTTTTTCTGAAAGGAAAGAATTTTATATGTTTGTCACAACAGCAGGACGAACCAATCCAAACATGATTGAAGCAGCAAAGCAGGTAGCATCTGACCTCGACTGTCTTTATCAGGAACGCAGGAAAAAATCAATTCAGACTCTACAATCCTGGTTAAAGGATGACTGCATTGTTGTTGGAAAAGAGAGACTAGAGTTGTTTTTAATGGAGAGTGAGGAGCCGTTTTTCTTTCATCCGAATTCCTCTATGTTCAGAATTAAAAGGCTGCTAAAAAATGAACATGACCCATTTATTGATGCAACGGGTCTAGGAAAGGGAATGAGTCTACTTGATTGCACATTAGGACTTGCATCCGATAGCATTGTTGCAAGCTTTGTCGTTGGACCGACTGGAAAAGTAGTCGGAACGGAAGAAAATAAATATTTAGCTTATCTTGTCAGTCGCGGATTAAAGGGCTGGGAGTCCGGTTTGGCAGGGATGGATGATGCTATGCGGGCCATTTCGGTACAACACACAACAGCACTTACGTATTTAAAGAATATTCCAAGCAACGAGTTTGATTGCGTTTATATTGATCCAATGTTTGAGGAAACGATATTAGAATCGGACGGGATTCGTGCATTAGCTGAGCTAGCCGTATATAAAGAAGTGAGTGAAGAGTTCATCTCGGAAGCAAAGAGAGTCGCGAGGAAACGACTCGTACTTAAGGATCATTTTCGTAGCAATCGTTTCGAGCAGTTTGGATTCTCAGTAATAAAAAGACCCTCTGCAAAATTCCATTTCGGTATTATTACAAAATGATTATATTTGTAATTTATTCTCCCACTTTCTACTGTAAAAAGAGTATAATGTGAGAAAGAGTCATTATTTTCAAAACACTCTGAGACGCTGTTAGAAAGGATTGGATATCATGCCAAAATGGTTGCAAAAATCCTTCGTTGTGTTGGTTACAATTTTAACATTTGGTTTGGTAACACCTTCCCAAACCTTTCTATATAATCAAGCTACAGCAGACAAACCAACACGTGAAGACGCGGTTAAAGCCGAAACAACATATACTCAAATCGAAGAAATCAGTGAAGAAGAGCCCGACAGTAGTGGCCAGATCATACAAAGCTGGTTAAGTGAAGCAGAAGAATTATCCTACATAAAATTTGGAAGCAGAATCAAACCTGTTATAGAAGACGAATTCAAGCAGGTCATCCTCCCAAATATTCATAAAGCCATTGAAGAAGTAGCCGAACAGTACCCGGAAGAAAAACTAGCATACCTAGAATTAAGTGAAGTCCCAACAGGAGGCAACGCTGAAAAAATTTTTCACCTGTATAGCAAAGAAAGCAACAAAGACATTATCCGCTTCCACGTAAGAAAGGACCATCCACCCCAAAGTGGATACTGGTTTAACTTTCACTACCACACAAGCGATGACAACTTTGAGGCCCATCATGACCTCGGCTCTATTTATTGGGACACAAACACCCCACCTAAGTGGATGAGTTGATGATAAGGAACCCCCCTTTGACTGATGTTGGAGGGGGTTTTTGATGTTTTGTTGGGTCAGTTTAGTTTAGCTTAGCTTCCTAGGAACCCAGGATTTAGTAGGTTGAGGGCACCAAAAAGGAATTTAGTGCCCTGGAAATCCAGTATATAGTAGAATGAGGGAGCCGAAATAGAATTTGATGCCCTGGGAATCCAGAATTTAGTAGGTTGAGGGCACCAAAAAGGAATTTAGTGCCCTAGAAATCCAGTATTTAGTAGAATGAGGGAGCCAAAATAGAATTTGATGCCCTGGGAATCCAGAATTTAGTAGGTTGAGGGCACCAAAAAAGAATCTAGTGCCCTGGAAATCCAGTATTTAGTAGAATGGGGGAACAAAGATAGAATATTGTAGACTACTTATAGTATTTTGATCTACCATTCCCAACGGATTGGAAATAATTATTCAAAAGACTCCGTGTTACCTTTAATGAGGGAATAATTTCACACCAAATGTAAATCTCTTTCGTTGTGATCTTTTTAGTAGGGAACAGAAGTCTATATGCTTCAACAGTACGAACAAAAGCATTTACGATAAATTCTGAATTTCCGCAGTATTGGCAATGTAGAATCGATTCCCCCCATTCAACAAAAAACTCACCACACCCCCTACATTTAATCCCTTTTCTCAATGATTCATAACTGTAACTAGGTACTCTCAAGAATGGAGTAGAAGTCACATGATCATCGCACAATTGTTTTGCTAGTTTCGTATGCTGGGTAGTAAGAACTCCTCTTTTAGATTCGATTGTACTTTGAAGTTGCTGAAGTTGAGTGGGGAAGATAGCGGGTAAATCGATAGGTGCTTGATATAGGGTGAAGGTCGGGTGTACAAAAACAACTTTTGATTCAATTGGGACAGAAAAGCGGTGGGTATGAAGGTATTTACGGAGTAAGGTCTCGCTTCTGTCCAATTGCAGGATGGGGTTATTAACCTCTTTTCGACTAGACAATAAATACCACTTGTGGGACTGAATAAAAAAATTATCTTCAAAGTTTTTGACTTCGAACATACATATCATATCTTTACAAATAAGTAAGCTATCGATTTGAAAAAGGTTGTTGGTTACCTCGAGTGTTATATCATTTACGATTAAACAGTTATCCCCTACATTTTTGGTTAATTCATCAAACTTTAGTTCTCCTTCATATCCTTTCTCTAGATTCAGATGGTACATTCTTTCTTTTTCAGAGAACACCATGCGATGTTTCAAACACCTAAATACCTGCAACTCCATAGAAATCCCGCGCTCTTTGACTATCAAAACAACACATCCTCTCCTCAAAAACAACAAATGTGAATAACAGCGACAATCACTTGATCCAAACTTCTTCATAGGATAAGTGGCCAAATACCTCAATTTTAAACACTCAGCCAATTCACACTCACCTACTTTGTCATCAAAACTCTTAACCTCTGTAATCGTTCCATACGGACGCAAGTAGTCAAAATGCCACCGAAACACTGTGTCCACCTTTAAATGACGATTCACCCGTGCAAGAATATTTTTCTTAGCACTTCCGATATAAATATAACGTCCCTTTAAAAAGTGATATGTTCCAAGTTTGCCGATAGCGAGGGTTCTGTCTTCTTCCATAAAAAAGAACACCGCATATCTCGTATGACCTGGGTCTACAAATAACTCCAAAAACTTCGCCTCCTTCCATTGACCTGACATCGAAATAATTATAACCTTGTAGAAGATTAGTATTTCGTAAAATTTGTGACAGTAGGTGGAAGAATGAAACAATATTTAGAGCTATGTAAGCATGTGTTAGAAAATGGGGTAAAAAAACAAGATCGTACGGGGACAGGCACCATTAGTACATTTGGTTATCAAATGCGTTTTGATTTACAAGAAGGGTTTCCTCTTGTTACAACCAAAAAACTACATTTGAAATCAATCCTTCACGAATTGCTTTGGTTCCTTCAAGGGGATACGAATATAAAGTACCTTCAAGATAACGGCGTTCGTATTTGGAATGAATGGGCGGATGAAGAGGGGAATTTAGGTCCTGTGTACGGACACCAGTGGAGATCATGGACGACTTCCACAGGGGAAACGGTGGATCAAATTACTGAACTTGTAAATCAAATAAAAACCAATCCCGATTCTAGACGTTTGATCGTAAATGCATGGAATGTTGGAGATATTGAGAAAATGGCACTTCCGCCTTGTCACTGTCTTTTTCAATTTCATGTGGCAGACGGAAAGCTCAGTTGTCAGCTTTATCAACGCTCGGCGGATGTGTTTTTAGGGGTTCCATTTAATATCGCTTCTTATGCACTTTTAACGTTGATGGTGGCACAGGTATGTGATCTTGAACCAGGTGAATTTATTCATACCTTTGGGGATGCACATATTTACTTAAATCATGTGGAGCAAGTCGAGTTGCAGCTCACAAGACAGCCACATCCATTACCTACTTTAAAAATAAATCCAGAGAAAAAAGATTTGTTTGGATTTACGTATGAGGATTTTGAGTTGGTTGGTTACGAAGCCCATCCCCATATTAAAGGGGTTGTAAGTGTATGATTTCTCTTCTTTGGGCAATGGACCAGAATCGAGCAATAGGTCTCAATAACCAACTTCCTTGGCATCTTCCTGAAGATTTGAAGTATTTTAAAAGAGTGACAATGGGTAAGCCCATTGCAATGGGCCGGAAAACATATGACTCAATTGGAAGGCCACTTCCTGGGAGAGAGAATATTGTTATTACACGTAGCCAAGGAGCAACCATTGAAGGATGTACGGTTATTCATGACGTAAAAGATTTGTTAAAGCGTGAGGATGAAGAGCTTTTTGTCATTGGAGGCGCTGAAATTTTTAAAGAGATTATGCCATTTGCAGATCGCCTATATATTACTGAGATTCGTGAAGTGTTCGAGGCGGATACGTTTTTCCCTGAAATCAATATGGACAATTGGGAGTTAATCGAATCCACTCCAGGAATCAAAGATGAAAAGAATCCATATAACTATGAATTTTTTGTGTACCAACGTAAGCGGTGAGTGATCACTGCTTATTTTTTATAGGTAAAATGAATACAATCCAGTATAATTAGGTTTGGTTATTACTATGGAGGGTGAACAGGATGATAAGGCTAATTGCTGTCTTTTTGTACATGAGTGGTTATTTAATTTATAGTATTCCAACATTGAAGAAAATGAAAAATCTAGACAAAGGTTTATCGGTTTCTGAAAGGGATCAGCTAATTCATACGATTCCAAACCAATGGTCGAAAATCATTATGAAGTTAACGGGTTCTAAGGTGAAGGTAGAGGGGACTGAGAATCTTCCTGAAGGTGCTGTAGTATTGATCAGCAATCATGAAGGGGATTTTGATATTCCTACATTGTTGGCTAGCATTGAAAAACCATTTGGTTTTATCTCAAAGGTTGAAGTGAAAAAAGTTCCGATTCTTTCGTCTTGGATGGAGATCATGAACTGTGTGTTCCTTGATCGAAGCGACCGTCGCAAATCTGTTCAGTCAATCCGAGAGGCTGTTAAGCTACTAAAAGAAGGTCACTCAATTGCCATTTTTCCTGAAGGAACAAGGAGTAAAGGTGGACCGGTTGGAGAGTTTAAATCTGGTGGATTTCGACTCGCTAAGGATGCCAAAGTACCAATTGTTCCAATTAGTATTTCTGGCACGTCTCATGTTTTTGAAAAAAATGGACGTTTAGTGAAACCAGCTTCCATTCACGTACGGATATTACCTAGTATCCCTTCTTCCATATTTGATCAAAAGGATATGAGAGAAGTTTCGGATTATGTAAGAGAGATCATTGTTAATTCCTTAAAGGATGAAAAAATAGCATCATAGAAAGCTAGGCTTCCGAGTCTAGCTTTTTTCATTTTTATTCTGTAATTCCCTTGTTCTATAAATTGAAAAATACAAATTTTTCGATAATAGGCTTGAAATGGTGGGAGAGAGTGGTATAATGTACTGATTATAACGGGAAAATGGAGGATGGATATGGAACAGAAAGTGATGAAAAAAAGATGGGTGCAGGTTGAAGATATTTTAATAGCGCACCACCAGCTCAAAGACATCGTAGCCCATACACCGTTACAAAAAAACGAGCGTTTATCTGAAAAATATAACTGTAATGTGTATCTAAAAAGGGAAGACTTGCAGCACGTTCGCTCTTTTAAGCTAAGAGGTGCTTTTTATAAGATGAAAGCGTTAGGTAAGGACAATCTCTCTAATGGGGTTGTTTGTGCAAGCGCAGGGAACCATGCTCAAGGTGTAGCATATGCTTGTCGCCATCTTGGTGTACAAGGGAAAATTTATATGCCAACAACAACACCAAAGCAGAAGGTTGGCCAAGTTGAGTTGTTTGGTAGAGGATTTATCGAAATTATTCTTGTCGGGGATACGTTCGATGATTCTTACACAAAAGCGATTGAATGTGCGGAAAAAGAGGGGAGAACCTTTATTCATCCTTTTGATGACGAGCTTGTCATTGCGGGGCAAGGAACGGTAGCTGTAGAAATTCTACAGGATTGTGAAGAGCCCATAGATTTTGTGTTTGCGAGTATTGGTGGTGGAGGACTAATGGCCGGTGTGAGCACGTACGTAAAAAGTGTCTCTCCTCAAACAAAGCTAATTGGAGTTGAACCATACGGGGCTCCAGCAATGAAGACCTCTTTCCATAATCAAGGAGTCACTTCTCTAGACGAGATTGATAAGTTCGTCGATGGTGCTGCTGTTAAAAGTGTTGGTAGTAAAACATTTGATACTTGCTTTGAATTATTGGATGATATTCTACTGGTTCCAGAAGGAAAGGTATGCACAAGTATTTTAGAATTATACAATGAGCATGCAATTGTTGCTGAACCAGCGGGTGCCTTACCAATTGCAGCACTCGACCTCTACAAGGATGAAATCAAAGGGAAGAATATTGTCGTAATTATAAGCGGAGGAAATAACGATATCGGTCGTATGCAAGAAATTAAAGAACGTTCATTGTTGTACGAGGGACTTCTATATTATTTTATCGTTAACTTCCCTCAACGTGCAGGTGCGCTACGTGAGTTTTTAGATGAGGTATTGTCACCAACGGATGATATTACACAATTTGAATATACTAAGAAAAATAATAAAGAAAATGGCCCTGCCCTAGTAGGAATCGAGATTCAGAAGAAGGAAGACTACAAAGGCTTGATTGAAAGATTAAACAAAAAAGGTTTTGCATTTACAGAGGTAAATAAAGATAGTTACTTATTTAATTTGCTCATTTAATGTATAATGATAAGAGAAAAATCACTACTAAATTTGTGAACTTCTTATGACAATGTGTTGTATATTAACCCATCCGTTGTTAAAAGTACTATAATCGTAGTAGATTAGTTATTCTAATTAACCAAAGGGGATGTTCTACAGTGTTTTCAAACATCGGAGTTCCTGGATTAATCCTTATCCTTGTACTTGCTTTAATTATTTTCGGACCTAAAAAGCTCCCTGAGATTGGTCGTGCATTCGGTCAAACTCTCCGTGAATTCAAAAAGTCAACCCGTGAGCTAACAAGTGATGTAATGGACGAACTTGATGATGATAAAAAGAAGAATGCTACGAAATAAGGTGTAAGATTTTCTTACACTTTTTTCTTCGATTAAATTATGTTTATGGTAGGGGACTTGAATGGAAGATAAAGAATTACAGCTTGTTGATCATCTGGACGAATTAAGAAAAAGATTAATTATCTCTGTTTTAGCTTTTTTTGTATTTTTTGTAGTTGGATTTATTTATGTGGAAGAGATCTATAAGTGGTTTGTTCGGGATCTTGATGTTAAGCTGATTGCATTAGGACCGAGTGATATCGTATGGGTTTATTTCATGTTAGCAGGTTTAATTGCGATTGCCGGTACCATTCCTGTTCTTGCGTTGCAGATATGGTTGTTTGTTAAACCAGCATTAAAGCCTATTGAACGAAGGATTTCTTTAAGTTATATCCCAGCTTTGTTTATTTTATTTATTGTTGGTCTATGCTTTGGTTATTTTGTTATTTTTCCGACCGTAATGGGATTTTTAATCGAACTCAGTGGAGACATGCTTATTACTAATTTTACAGCGGACAAGTACTTCCGATTTATTATGAATATGTCGCTGCCATTCGGATTTTTATTTGAGCTTCCTGTTGTGGTTATGTTTTTAACTTCCTTAGGAATAGTAAATCCGTATGTACTTCAAAAAATACGTAAATATGCATATTTTATCTTAGTAGTTATTTCTGTAGTAATCTCTCCTCCTGATTTTATGAGTGATATTTTAGTGACCATTCCACTTCTTTTTTTATACGAAATCAGTATAAATCTTTCGAAAATCGTTTATAAAAGAAAGTTAAAAAAAGAGAAAGAATGGGACTTGGAAGAGGATGAAAAAGTAGACCTAGGATAAATGATTAAACTCACTTTTTAATAAAGTGGGTTTTTTATTATTTTGGACAGTATTAATGTAAATTTTAAAATTTTTTCATTATAGGTATATATTGAGACAGACTTCGACAAATATATATTGTATAATATATACAAACGGGTGAAAAAGAGGATTGATATTTTGCTATTCAAAAGCCTAGAGTTCAAAAATGTTGTTGGACAGAAGGTAAAAGTCATTGAAATTCCAGTATTGGAGGAAGATAGCCCTTATTATTTTTTAATCCAAGTCCGTTTGCAAACATTTATTTCGTCTCTATACCAGGACAAACAAGCGAAGAAATGCTATTCTTTTAGAGACTATCTGAAAAAAGCGTTAAAGTGGCCAGTTTATCAGGATGTATTCCAAGTGCCTGAGCTAAAGAATAACGCATGATTGATGTATTTGTTTTTCTTTGACATGATTGTCTTTACATGAAGAGTATCGGTACTTGCCGATGCTCTTTCTTTTTTTCGACATTATCCTATATTTCTGTATAATAAGTAGTGAGATTTTAGCATTAGGATGTGAAGGAATTTGAGTAAAATTAAAATAGTGACGGATTCAACTGTAGACATGTCCGATGAATTAATTAAGAAGTATGATATTGAGGTTGTTCCTTTATCCATTCAAATTGAAGGAAGGACATACCTTGATCGGGTTGATCTAACGCCTAAGGATTTCTTGGTAAAAATGAAGGCAGCGAAGGAGCTACCCAAAAGCTCACAACCTCCTGTTGGGGTATTTGCTGAGTTGTATGATCGTTTAGGTTCAGAGGGGTACGATGTTCTGTCAATACATATGACTGGTGGGATGAGTGGTACGGTTCAGTCAGCAGAAACGGCAGCCTCTATGTCTAAGGCAAATGTAAAAGTTGTAGATTCTCGTTTTATATCGAAAGCCCTTTCATTCCAGGTGATAGAAGCTTCACAGATGGCTAAAGAGGGAAAGAGTATGGATGAGATATTGGCTAGGCTCGATCAAATTCGATCAAATACAAGATTGTTTGTAGTTGTTGACACTCTTGAAAATCTTGTGAAGGGCGGAAGAATTGGAAAGGGAAAGGCAATGATTGGTTCACTTCTTAATATTAAACCAATCGCCTCACTAGAAGGTGGCGTATATACACCTGTTTCAAAAGCTCGTAGTTATAGTCAAGTTGCAAACTACCTTTCAAAGCAATTCGCTGAAGATACAGCAGGTCGTACGATTCAGGGGGTTGGACTGGTTCACGCAGAGGCTCCAGAGTTAAATGAAAAGCTGATTTCCGCCTTAAAGAACATAGCTGGTTATGATCTAATAGATATTGAATACACAACTCCAATCATCACTACCCATACCGGGGAAGGCGCTATTGGTTTTATGTATTATTTCGAGTAAAAACCTGAACAGACTTTGTTCAGGTTTTTTTACAATGTTTTTTAAATATGTGTAAAGATTTTATAAAAAAGGAAGGAAAGACAAGGATTTTGGTAAGTAATGTCGAATAAAGCAAAGAGTGAAACCCAATAAAAAGGGAACGGTGTATGTATGAAAAAATGGATCCGGCATCTTTCTTTATATAAACAAGTATTATTTTTTTCATTTTTTATTACGTTTGTAGTGGTTTTCATGATTTCAACAATAAGCTTTGCTCTTCAAGCAAAAAAGGACATAGAACAGTTGGCGGATCGAGTGGAAGGATTATCCATGCTTTGGACAGCTGTTGTTTCTCCAGAAGACGTAGAGGAAACCATTTCGTTAAAGGACCCGAATGAACCTGCAGCTAAAAGACTGCAGCAGCAGGTTAACGTAATTAATGAGAGAAATTCTTCTTTTTTACATAGCGGGATAGTATCTACTTCTTTTAAAGGAAATGGAGAGATATACGCGACTGTTGTCTCGAATAGTTATGAGGGATTAAAGCCTTTTTCTTTTTATAAGTCGGTTGACATTCATATGAATGCTTTAAAAAAAGCGATTGAAGAAAAGAAAGTGGTTAGTACAAAGGTGTATACAGATGATTTTGGAACGTGGTTATCCGCGTTTGCACCAATCCAGAATGAAAAAGGCAATGTAGTTGGCGTATTAGTCATTGATGCAGACGCTTCCTTTATAAAGAAATCACAGCTAGAAACGATTTTATATTTAACAGTTGTTTTTGTCATAACGATTGTGGTCGTATTTTTTACTCTAAAATATGTGTTAAATAATGTGATGGAGCCTGTAGATGAAATATTGTACGGGTTACATGAAGTAAGTGTTGGAAACTTTAACATTCACTTAAGTGGTAAGAGAAATTCTAGCCTTGAACCATTATATGAACGGTTCAATTTCATGACTCAGCAGTTAGCAATCTTGTTTGAAAGATTATCTATATCAAGCCCAATAAATGGTAAGCAAGCAGTATCTGAAGAGCAATTACATACATTTGAAGTGGCTATTGGGAAAATGGACACGATCATTAAAGAAACAAAATTGCTTAAGGAGCTTCAACGAGCCGAGAAAATGAATGCCATAGGCCAGTTAGCCGCTTCAGTAGCTCATGAAATTCGAAATCCGATGACAGTAGTAAAAGGTTTTTTACAAATCTTTTTATCTAAAGATGGTTTGAGTGAAGAAGAGCATATGTATGTAAAATTAATGCTTGAAGAAATGAATCGTGCCGAGAAAATCATTAATGAATACCTATCCTTAGCGAAGCCAGACCTGGAATTTTCAGAAAAGGTTCATGCAGGTGAACTGGCCCATAAGGTGATGGATTTAATGAATTCTTATGCTCTTATGTCAAAAAGCATTGGGATGCAAACGAAAGTGGTTGGCGATATCTATATTAAAGGAAATGTTAGCGAGTTAAAGCAGGTACTTATAAATATATTAAAAAATGGTATCGAAGCGATGAAAGATGGAGGCACTCTTAGTCTGACCGTACGGGAGGAAGGTCATAATGGCATTTTTGAAATCTTTGACACGGGAATTGGAATGAGTGATGATGAGCTTCAAAGATTAGGTACCGCATTCTATTCATTGAAGGAAAAGGGCACAGGTATGGGGCTAATGGTTTGTTATCAAATCATTGAAAGGATGCGAGGTTCCATTGAAGTAGAAAGTCAAAAAGGTATTGGAACAACCTTTCGAATTATCCTTCCGTTATACAGGGAATAAAGTATTTAAATCTTTTCCCTTTCATCTTATCAACACGTTTG
Organism: Robertmurraya korlensis NBRC 107688; assembly: GCF_001591645.1. Classification (GTDB taxonomy): domain Bacteria; phylum Bacillota; class Bacilli; order Bacillales; family Cytobacillaceae; genus Robertmurraya_A. The sequence continues at coordinate 325,469 of NZ_BCVH01000001.1, forward strand.
CTAGAATAAACTTGAATAGAACGATGAATGCAGGTGGATAAATGAAGCTTAAGATGTTTAAATGGGTAAGTATATTGATGGTATTTATTCTGGCGGCATGCGGGAATAATGGGATACCTGATGCAAAAAATTGGCCTGTTGCTGATTTTACGTATACAAATCAGGAAGGCAAGCCCTTCGGTTTAAAAGATTTAGAAGGGAAAATTTGGGTGGCGGATTTTATTTTCACTAATTGTGAGGACGTGTGTCTTCCAATGACGTATAATATGGAAAAGCTACAGAAAATGGTAAAAGATGAAGGAATTGAAAATGTTGAGTTTGTGTCTTTTTCGGTTGATCCCAATGTGGACACGCCAGACGTACTAAAGGAATTTGGCGAGTATTTCAAAGTTGATTTTTCTAACTGGAATTTCCTTACTGGTTATGAGCAAACACATATAGAAGAGTTTGCAATGGATTCGTTTAAGACGATTGTTAAAAAACCAACGAACCAGGATCAGGTTATTCATGGAACGGATTTTTATCTCGTTAATCAAGATGGGAAAATAATGAAATATTATACTGGTCTTAATGAGATTCCATACGAGGAAATCATAAATGATATGAAAGCCCTTCAATAGACCTTTTAAAAGGTCTATTTTAGTTTATTTGACAAGCAGTTCACCATAGACTATACAAAAACTATAAAGGCAGGTGTTTTTCATGAGGGTGGCCTTTATTCTTATTATCACTTTCGTACTTGCTTCTTGCAGTCATTTACAAAATCAAGAGTTAGATCAAATACAACTCAGAGAAACAATGGTTGAAGAAAAACCTCCAGTTCCTATTGATTTTATCTCCCACTCTTTTAACATTGTTTCCGTTGGAGATTCTTTGACCCAGGGTGTAGGGGACAGTACCAACCGTGGAGGTTATGTGCCTTACTTAAAGGAATACTTAGAAATGGAAAAAGGGATAACGGAAGCGAAAATGGTTAACTATGGTGTAAGAGGAAATCGAACATCCCAGCTTATTAGTAAGCTAAAGACAGCAGAAGTGAAGGATTCGTTAAAGACAGCTGATTTGGTACTTATCACCATTGGTGGTAATGACGTAATGAAAGTTGTAAGAGAGAATTTTTCAACGCTAGAGCTGGAGTTATTTGAAACGGAAAAGAAACAATTCGAGAAAAACATCCGCACCATTATTGAATCGATTCGAGAGGTAAATCCCTTGAGTACGGTTGTGTTGATTGGCTTGTATAATCCTTTTTATGAGTGGTTTCCTGATGTAGAAGAGATGGATATCATTATGCAGGATTGGAATCTAACGAGTCGTACGATATTAACCGATTATGAACGAGCGTATTTTGTCGATATTGCTAATATTTTTCGAGAAAGTGAAGAGAATCTTTTATATACGGATTACTTCCACCCCAATGACCTGGGTTACGAAAAAATTGCTGTTCGAATATATGAAACTCTTGCATTAGGTATACTGACGGAACGATATGAGCTGATATCGGCTGCCAGAAATGAGGCAACAACAAATGAATAGTTGGAAAAAACTTTTTATAGGTTTATTAATCTTAAATATCATCATAGTAATAGGAGTGTTTTTCTTAGTCTTCCTACCAACTAAGGATGATGAGATTACTCTAAAGGATATCAATCAAGATGATTATGTGCAATTTCACGTTCAATCCAACAAGTCGGATTTGAACCAATTGATCAATCATTATATAGAAGAACAAGGACTTAATAAGAAAATTAAATACAACGTTATACTTACTGATCAGGTAGAGTTGTATGGGACGATGGAGGTATTTACGCAAGAGGTAGAATTAAAACTAACCTTTGAACCGGAGTCTTTAGATAACGGTGATTTAATTCTTAGACAGAAAACCATTTCCATTGGGCATCTGCAATTACCTGTTCCTGTCGTATTGAAGTTTATTCGGGATAGCTATGATTTCCCTTCATGGGTTACAATTCGACCAAATGAGGAAGAGGTATACGTCAATCTTCATGATCTAAAACTGAAAAGTGATACGAAGGTAAGAGTAAATACATTTGATTTAAAACGAGATCATATTATTTTTACTCTTCTTGTTCCAATAAAATAGGTGGCGTCATGGCCACCTGTTTTATTCTCTTTCTGTTAAAACAATAGGTTCAATGGACGGTTCTCCATTGCTCAGTCCTACCGCCACAAGTGTATAGACTTGATTTCTTTGGAACGTTAAGCCGGATATAGGAAGAAGTACATCCTTTGTTCCTGTTGCTCTTACTTCTAAGTCGACTGTTAATGGCGAAAGAGGTAAATAATCACTAGAACGCCTAAACCCTATATTACGGAAAACAACATCACCGTTCTTTACGGCTATGTCAACTGGTTGAGTATCAGGTGAGAGATGAACAAATCGAACTTTTGTTTCCCCGGATGGTACTACTGGATGATCCTCAATAACAACTAGCTTCAACTTTTCAACAATGTCAGCTGCTGCAACTGTATATTGCTTTCCTGCCTCAACAGTTACCTTTCTACTAAGAACAGTTGAAACCATATCTCCTGCGGGATAAATATCTATTTGATATCTACCAGCAGGTAGCGATAAGTAATTGCTGGTTTCTTTAAATGAAAAATCACGTAAAATCCGATTTCCATTAATATATATATCAACATTCGGAGCATCAGGTGAAGCATGGAGGACTCTTATTCTGGCCGGCGAATTACTTTGATAATAGTTAGCGACAGATTGAGCTCTTAAAGAACTCATGGCTTTGTTCATAGACCTAATGTGTTTTTGATAGTAGTGAATATGCATGGATGGATCTAAGTATTTATAATATTGGGCTAATAAATCATACATAGCAGCTTTTTGCAGATAGTCATCATGGTTTCTATTATTAGACAAACCCCTCACTCCTTAAAGGATATTCTCGTTGTAACATATGCTATAAAGGTCTGTGAGGTGCCTATGTTTGATTTTTGTTTACATATTCCTTAATATGGATTATAATACAAATATTATATAAAAGGTGGTGTTGTGTGATGATGAAATCAAGCATTGTATATAGTGTTTCATGTCAATTTCACACAGCCCAGTCAGTTACTAGATAATGGTCGTTTATCCATTCCTTTAGGTACGGTAAAACCATGGGCTGTGTATGCCTATGGTTTTTTTAGTATGTATTTTAGGAGGATAAAAGGTGAATTTACAAACAATCGGATATAATAAATTTTTCGAGCAAGAATTTTCTATCTATAATAACAATCAAGTGATCGTTGGAAGAATTGTATTAGAACATAAGCATTTATATCGTGTGATAACAGAGCATGGAGAGTTACTTTGTGAGATATCAGGTAAATTGATCTTTCAAGCGGAAACGAGGGAGGATTATCCAGCGGTGGGTGATTGGGTTGTAATTAAGCCTAGTGTACCTGAATCAAAGGGGGTAATCCAAGCCATTCTACCTAGACAAAGTAAATTCTCTCGAAAGACAGCAGGAGCTGTGACGGAAGAACAAATTGTCGCTACAAATGTGGATACCGTTTTCTTAGTTAATTCACTAAACGACGATTTGAACTTACGTCGAATGGAGAGATACATGCTATTAGCTTGGGAAAGCGGTGCTAACCCGGTTATTGTTTTAACCAAATCAGATCTATGCGCGGACGTACAAGATAAAGTAAAGCAAGTAGAAAGTGTCGCATTAGGTGTACCAATTGTTGTGATTAGTTCGGTTGTGGGTACCGGTTTTGATGACTTAAAGGCTCATTTGATTCCTGGTAAAACCGTAGCTCTTTTAGGATCATCAGGAGTTGGGAAATCTACGCTCACAAATTACTTACTAGGAATCGAGAAACAAAAAATTCAATCTATTCGAGATACAGATGATAAGGGACGTCATACTACGACCCATAGAGAACTTGTCCTTTTACCAAATGGAGCTTTATTAATTGATACCCCAGGAATGAGAGAAATCCAACTTTGGGAAGGCGGAGTTGGAATCGAAGAAAGCTTCTCGGATATTTACGAACTCCGAAACCATTGTAGATATAGAGACTGCAAGCATGAGGATGAACCTGGATGCGCGGTTAAGGGGGCTATTAGGGAAGGTCTATTGGATATGGGACGCTTCCAAAGTTATAAGAAGTTAGAAAAAGAACTGGCTTATCTGGATCGTAAGCTTAATAAAAAAGCTCAATCGGATGAAAAGAAAAAGTGGAAAAAAATTAATAAACAATTAAAACAAAAACAATAGTCCTACTAAAACCTCTTTTTTAAGGGGTTTTTTAACTTTATAAAAGCTCCTTGTTTGCATTGAATGTCTTAATGAAATACTCTATATATATGAATGAGTCATTAGAAAAGAGGTGCCTTATGGAGAAACTTGCGACATTTGCTGGTGGATGCTTTTGGTGTATGGTAAAGCCGTTTGACGAACAGCCCGGAATTATTTCTGTCATCAGTGGCTATACAGGAGGGCATAAGGAAAACCCAACATATGAAGAGGTTTGTAGAGAAACAACCGGGCATTACGAGGCTGTACAAATTACGTATGACCCTGAAATCTTCTCTTATGAAGAGCTTTTACGTACATACTGGCAACAGATTGATCCAACTGATCCTGGTGGACAGTTTTATGATCGAGGGCAATCGTATGAAACGGCAATCTTTTATCATGACGAAGAACAAAGAGTGTTAGCCGAGCATTCTAAGCTGGAGCTGGCACAAAGTGGGCGTTTTTCAAAGCCTATTGCAACGAAAATTTTACCAGCAAAAGAGTTTTATGCCGCTGAAGAATATCATCAGCAATTCTATAAAAAGAACCCATTACGATATGGAAGATATCAAGAGGGGTCTGGGCGTGCTGCCTTTATTAAGAAATCTTGGGGGGAAGGGCAATGACAAAAGAAGAGGATTTAAAAGAAAGACTAACTCCTATACAATATGAGGTGACACAAAGAAACGGAACGGAACCGCCTTTTCGAAATGAGTATTGGGATCATTTTGGGGACGGAATTTATGTAGATATTGTTTCAGGAAAGCCACTCTTTAGCTCGAAGGATAAGTATGATGCAGGGTGTGGATGGCCTAGTTTTACGAAGCCCATCGAAGAGGAAGAAGTCATTGAGAAAATGGATCGCAGTCACTTTATGGTTCGTACAGAAGTGCGTAGTAAATCTGCAGATTCGCATCTTGGTCATGTGTTTGATGATGGACCAGGTCCAACGAACCTAAGGTATTGCATTAATTCGGCTGCTCTTAAGTTTATCCCCTTAGATGAACTAGAGAAAAAGGGTTATGGGAAATATAAAGTATTATTTACTTGAAAAACAAAAGGTAAAAGCCATTAAATGGCTTTTACCTTTCTTTAATTATCTACCTCTACTACGTTCGTTTTCTTAGATGTCATTCCTCCAGAAAGAATGAACTTCATTGCATCTTCTGGCTTTACATCAATAAATTCAACATCTTCCTTAGGGATTAAAAAGGTGAATCCTGCTACCTGAAAAGTTTGTGGGACATACACTGCAATATACTCTTTTAAAGGCTCATAGAAAGCCTGTAGTTCCTCTGAGGTAACAAATCCAAGGCTTTTCATATTTGTCCCAGGAAGCCTAACAAGTGCGACCTTTGAGAAGGATTTTTTTTCTCCTAAAAAGGAATGGACAGTGTCCTTTATAACTGAATAAATCGTTTTAACGAAAGGAATCTTCTCTAATAGCCTGTCAATTATTCGGAATATCGTACCAGTAATAAATTTCGTAGATAAAAACCCTAAAATAGTAATTAAAAGTAATGTTGCCAGAATTCCAATACCTGGAACATACGACTCTTTAAAGTATTGCTTTAGGAAACCACCTAATAAACCATCTAGAAACATAAAGGTTTTATAAGTTACGTATATAACTAGAATAATGGGGACTATCGTTAAAATACCATTTACAAAGCTCTTTAATATACTTTTCATCACGCATAACTCCTAATCATTTAATATAGCAACATTACAATGTTTATTCGGTTTTGACAAGGAATACCCTGGATGCCTAAAACTTTTTAGAAAAAAATGGGCATATGCACATGCGGGACAAGAACCTACTACATATTGTGAATATTGTAAAAGGAAAGCTTAATTAGGAGGTATAAACTTATGCATTACGGACATGGATGTGACCCTTGTTACCCAGGTTATGGATACCCTACAGCTGTTGCGCCTGCAGCGGTTGGACCAGTTGGTGGATATGGATACGGTGGTGGATTTGCACTAATCGTTGTCCTATTTATTCTACTCATCATTATCGGTGCAAGCTTCTACGGAAAAGGATGCTGCTAATATAAACACAAGCTCGAGCGATTGTTGCTCGGGCTTTTGTTTTCTTTTTTACCCTTATAAATACGAACATTAATTAAAGGTTTTTTAAAAATGTTCGTACTTTTAGTTGACTGACTACTCTGTATTTGATATATTTACAAATGGTTAAAGGAAAAGCGAATTATACATAGCAACCGCGGAGGGAATACCTTGAAAACAAATTATGATGTTATCGTTGTTGGAGCAGGTCCAGCTGGAATTTTTACATGTTATGAACTTACACTAAAAATGCCGGAAGCATCCATATTACTAATTGATAAAGGTCACGACATATATAAAAGAAACTGTCCGATTTTACAAAAGAAAATTGAAAAATGTCCACCAGCTGCTGGAAGGAAGGAATTTGCCGGCTGTCTACCTGCGTGTTCCATTACTAATGGATTTGGGGGTGCGGGTGCGTACTCAGATGGAAAATTCAACATAACAAGTGAGTTTGGTGGCTGGATGACTGATTATTTACCAGATTCGCAGGTTGTCGATTTAATAAATTACGTGGATCGAATCAACCTTGACCATGGAGCAACTGAAAGCATAACTGATCCATTAACTGATAAAGTTAGAGATATTGAGAGACGAGGGTATGCAGCGGGATTAAAGCTCTTGCGTGCTCAAGTAAGGCATTTAGGAACAGAGCAAAACCTGCAAATCCTTCAAAGTATTTACGAATACTTAAAAACAAAGATAGATATGGTATACAAGGCAGAAGTTGAGGACTTAATCACTGAAAAAACGCCAGATGGTCATAAGGTTACGGGAATTAAATTAAAAGCTGGGGAAAGCTTATCTGCTGAGAAAGTGGTTGTGGCTCCAGGACGTGACGGTTCGGTATGGCTGGCAAAACTACTAAAATCAAGACGACTTAAAATGATTAATAATCAAGTGGATATTGGTGTTCGTGTAGAAACATCAAATATTGTAATGGAAGAAATTAATGAGCATTTATACGAAGGGAAATTTACGTTTAACACTTCAGTTGGCACACGTGTAAGAACGTTTTGTAGCAACCCTTCAGGACATGTCGTTGTCGGGAATCATTCAGGAATCATGCTGGCGAATGGCCATGCTTACAAGGATCCAAAATTAGGCAGTCCGAACACAAATTTTGCTTTACTAGTATCTCATACATTCTCTGATCCATTTGATAAGCCAAACGAGTACGCACATGAAATATCTAGACTTGCAAATAGCTTATCGAACGGTGGACTAATTGTTCAGAAGTACGGAGATATATTACAAGGACGTCGCTCCACAGAAAAGCGTATAAAAGAGGGCTTCCTAGAGCCGACGCTTAAGGAAGCAGTACCTGGTGATTTAGGCTTAGTGCTTCCATATAACACACTAAAGAGCTTAATAGAAATGACCGAAGCGTTAAATCATGTATCACCAGGTCTTGCCTCTGAACACACATTGTTCTATGGGGTCGAAGCGAAGTTTTACTCAGCAAGACCAAAACTAAATGATCGTTTTGAAACGGAAATTAGCGGGTTATATGTTGGTGGAGATGGAGCAGGGGTCACTCGAGGTCTTGCGCAAGCAAGTGCCTGTGGGGTTTGGATCGCTAGAGATATCGTTGAAAAATCAACTAAGAAAACAATTACTGAGCCTGTTTTGGTATAATACAAAGGACCTGTCAAATCATGGCAGGTCTTTTTATCTATTAAATAAAGGGGGATGAATTCTAGTGGGGATTGTTCCACGACGTTTACAACCAGGTGATGAGGTTCGTATCATTTCACCTTCTAGAAGTATGGCAATTTTAAAGGAAAAACAGGTGGAAATAGCAGTAAAACGATTAGAAGCTTTAGGCTTTCATGTAACGTTTGGAAAGCATGTACACTCGCATGATGAGTTTTTTAGTACGTCCATCGAGGAGCGTATAGAGGATTTGCATAACGCCTTTCTTGATCAAAATGTAAAAGGGATTTTTACAGCAATTGGAGGATATAACGTTAATCAATTGCTTTCGTATATCGATTTTACCCTGATAAAAAATAACCCAAAGGTACTTATCGGTTATAGTGATATTACTGCGCTAAGTTTAGCGATCTATCAAAAGACAGGGATTGTTACATACTCAGGGCCACATTTTTCTTCCTTTGGAATGAAGCATGGTTTTGATTATACAATGGACTCTTTTATCCAAGCGGTTACAAATGATGCCCCTTATGAAATTACTCCATCTGAGTCTTGGAGTGATGACCCGTGGTTTCTTGACCAAGAAGATCGCAATTTTCACGAGCAAAAGGAATATCTTGTTCTACAAAAAGGGAAAGCAGAAGGGACTCTTATCGGAGGCAATCTCTGTACGATGAATCTACTTCAGGGCACTGAATATATGCCATCCCTGAAAGGCAGTGTCCTGTTTATTGAAGATGATTACGAGTCACATGCCCTTACCTTCGACCGAGATTTGCAATCGGTCTTACACTTACCTGATGCCCGAGACATCCAAGCCATATTAATTGGAAGATTTCAAAAGGATTCTCAAGTGACAGAGGAGGCATTGCGTAAAATAATATCTTCAAAAAGGGAGATATCACACATCCCAGTGATCGCAAATGTAAACTTTGGTCATGTCAGTCCGATTGCGACCATTCCGGTTGGAGGCAAAGCAATCATTGAAGCTAGCAATGGGAACTGCTTGATACAAATAGAACAATGATAAAAGTAAGTAGGAGCCATTAATTTTGGCTCCTTTTTTCACTTAAAATACATTTAATTAGGCTCTAAAATCTTTTGTATAGAAAGATTTCCCCTTCTTACTCATACAATCTTATAAGGCACTGCCTTACGCTGGTATGGAACGGGGGAGTCAAATGGAGCATTCCTATTTAATTAAACCATTGCTTGATGAGGTATACCCAACAATTGATTATGGGAAAGGAATTTATTTATACGACAAGGAAGGAAAGAAGTATGTTGATGCTTCATCTGGGGCTGTAACGTCCAATATTGGTCATGGTGTTCCAGAAATTATCGATGCGATGGTTGAACAAGCAAAACGGGTGTCCTTTGTCTACCGATCGCAGTTTACTAGTGAAGCAGCTGAAACACTTGCTAGGTGGATAGCTGACCAATGTGTTGGGCAATTGAACTGGAGTTTTTTTGTAAATAGTGGTTCGGAAGCTACTGAGACAGCTATGAAAATAGCAATTCAGCATTGGCAGGAAAAAGGGATTAAAACAAAAAATAAAATTCTGTCACGATGGGTTAGCTATCATGGAATTACCCTTGGTGCGCTATCTATGTCAGGTCACACGCTAAGAAGAGCTAGATTTGTCCCTCTGCTTGAAGAATTTCCAGTCATCCAACCTCCTTATTGTTACCGTTGTCCATACAGTTTAGAGCCTACATCCTGTAAGTTTGCCTGCGCGACAGAACTTGAACATGTAATAAAAAAAATAGGTGCAGACCAAATAGCGGCTTTTATAGCAGAGCCGGTCATTGGGGCTGCTGGTGGGGCCATCTCCCCACCTGAGGGTTATTACAAAGTGATAAGGGATATCTGTGATCAAAATAATATTCTTTTTATCGCAGATGAGGTGATGACTGGATTTGGCCGGACAGGCAAAATGCTAGCTTGTGAGCATTGGGGAGTTGAACCAGATATTGTGGCTCTTGGGAAAGGGATGGGAGCAGGTTATGCCCCCATTGCGGCTACTGTAGTAAGTGACAAAGTGATGGAGCCTATCTTGTCTGGATCGAAAAGCGTTATGAGTGGTCACACTCTTAGTGCGAATCCACAATCATGTGCTGTTTCACAAGCAGTTATGGAATACTTACAAAATAATAGAATTATAGAACAAGTTGAATTCAAGGCCTTTTACTTATTTCATCATTTACAAGATTTAAAAGAAGAATTTTCGTTTATTGGAGATATTCGCGGTAAAGGATTATTAATTGGCATTGAATTTGTTCAATCTCTTGATCGTAAAGAGCCTTTTTCAAGAGAAAAACAAGCTACACAAACGTTGATTAAACTTGCCGCTAACAATGGTTTACTGCTTTACCCTTCCGCTGCTGGACTTGACGGAATTCATGGGGATGCCATCATCATTGCTCCACCTTTAACGATCTCAAAAGAGGAAATCGACGAATTGTTAGAGCTACTTCGTAAGACCTTCTTAGATTTTTCTAATGAAGTATTAGAAGGGGGAGGTGAATCATGAGAAACCGCTTCAATAAAATTACAACAGTTGAAAAAGTATTAGAGTTCTTTCATGATGGTGGAACGATCATGTTTGGTGGTTTTGGTGGGGTAGGATCACCACCAACCCTTATTGATGGACTGGTTAATAAGGGAGTTAAGGAGTTAACGCTTATCGGTAACGATACAGGATTTCCACATATAGGGATTGGTAAGCTGGTTGCAAACGGTCGAGTAAAAAAAGTCATCGCCTCTCATATTGGATCCAATCCTGTTGCCGGTCAGCTTATGACTGAGGGAAGTCTAGAGGTGGAGTTTTCACCCCAAGGAACGTTAGTGGAGAGAATTAGAGCAGGTGGAGTGGGAATTCCAGCGTTTTTAACGGATATTGGAATGGACAGTGAATTTGTTTCAAGCAGTAAAGAGAAAGTTATGTTAGAGGGTAAGAGTTATTTAATTGAGACAGCATTAAGTGCGCCTATTTCTATTGTCTACGCGAAGAAGGCAGATGAATATGGCAATCTTATTTATGATAAAAGTGCAAGAAATACAAATCCTCTTGTAGCGATGGCTGGAGATATTACCATCGCAGAGGTGGAGGAAATTGTTGAAGTGGGTGAACTTGATCCGGATGAAATCGTCACATCTGGAGTGTTTGTCAATTATATTGTACCGACGGAAGGGGTGAACTGGAAATGGGTATGGGAATAGGGATTCGTGACCAAATGGCGAAAAGGGCTGCTGCAGAAATCAAAGAGGGCATGGTGGTCAATTTGGGGATTGGCATTCCCTCGCTCGTTCCCAATCATCTTTCTTCAGAAATGAATGTCATGTTTCATGCTGAAAATGGAATCGTTGGGATGGGGCCTTCTCCCAGTCAGGGGGAAGAGGATGAAAACCTATGTAATGCTGGAGGTTATCCAGTTAGCTTAGTGAGTGGAGGCTCCTACTTTGATAGTGCCATTGCCTTTGGAATGATACGTAGGGGATTTGTTGATATTACGATATTAGGAGCATTACAGGTAAGTGAAAAAGGTGACTTAGCCAACTGGATTGTCCCAGGTAAAAAAATTCCTGGTATGGGCGGCGCGATGGAGCTTGCACAAAAAGCACAAAAGGTTATCGTATTAATGAACCATACGGATAAAGCGGGAAACAGCAAAATTGTAAAAGAATGCTCGTTTCCATTAACCTCTCGAGGATGTGTGGATATGATTATCACCGATATGGCTGTCTTTCATGTTACTGAAGAGGGGTTAGTTTTGTGTGAGGTTTTTCAACCGTATACATTGCAACAGGTTCGAGAGTCTACGAACGGTTCTTTTTTGATAAGAGACGATACTGATAAAGGGGCGAAGATGGATGGATGATGAGCTTCGCAAAGTAAGGAAATGCATCAAAGGAAATCAGGTAAAGGCAACAAGGCTTCTGCAACAGCTTGTACAAGAGGGAAGTGTAAGGGGGAAAGAAGCCGCTGCACAAGCAATTATTATTGAAAAGTGCAGGGAATTAGGTCTTCAGCTCGATATTTGGGAAATAGGTGATAAAAATCTGACTGATCACCCTGCCTACTGTTCGGATCGAAAGGACTATACTGGAAACCCGAATGTTGTTGGAATTTTAAGAGGAACCGGGAATGGAAAATCACTAATTTTAAACGGCCATATTGATGTGGTGCCAGAAAATAATCTAGCTGAATGGAAGCATGATCCTTTTAGCGGATTCATTCAAGAGGGAAAGCTATATGGTCGGGGCTCTACAGATATGAAGGGAGGAACGGTGGCCCTTCTCCTGGCACTGGAAGCGATCATAAATACAGAGATTAAGCTGAAGGGTGATATAATCTTCCAAAGTGTGATAGAGGAAGAAAGTGGAGGTGCAGGAACCCTGGCTGCAGTGCTAAGGGGATATCGAGCGGATGGAGCAATTATTCCTGAGCCTACCAATCTAAAGATCTTTCCAAAGCAGCAAGGCTCCATGTGGTTCCGCGTGACCGTTAAAGGTCGATCAGCACATGGTGGTACTAGGTACGAAGGGGTCAATGCAATTGAAAAAGGGATAGTAGTTATCAATCAATTGAGTGAGCTCGAAAAGGTTCGAAATAGTAGAGTCGTAGATCCTTTATATGAAAATATACCGATTCCCGTACCGATTAATATTGGGAAAATTCATAGTGGTGATTGGCCATCCTCCGTTCCTGATCTTTGTATCATAGAGGGAAGAATTGGTGTAGCACCAGACGAAGACATGTCTAAAGTTCAGGCTGAATTAGAACATGCCCTACAGGAGCTTGGCAATAAGGACAGCTGGTTTAAAGACCATCCAACCACGGTTGAGTGGTATGGTGGAAGGTGGATTCCAGGAGATTTAGAATCAGACCATCCGTTACTTTCTACGCTAGAGTCATCATACTTAGATGTTACGGGAACCTCTCCTGTTATAGAAGCTTCCCCATGGGGGACAGATGGGGGAGTTTTATCAAAAATTGGAGATATTCCTGTTGTCGTCTTCGGTCCAGGTGTAACAGAGGTAGCTCATGATGCAAACGAATACATCGTTCTGGAAGATTTATTTACCAGTGCGGATATCATTGCTACAACTATACTCCACTGGTGTGAAGTAAGCAGCGAAGATTAATTGTATAAAAAAATGAAGAAAGTCTGACCAAGTATTTGGTCGGGCTTTCCCTTTAGGAGGAGAATTCATGACTCAACTGCCAGCTTTTCGAACCATTGAGGAGAGTGGGATTAGATTCGGAGTCTACATGGACCATTTTAATAAGCGGTTACGAGTGGATCATTACGTAGGGGACCCATATCTTGTCATACAAACAACAGAAGAGCTTGCAAAGGAGACGAATAGTGAAAAAATAATCATTAAAGGGAAATGGGAGGATTACAAAATATTCTTAGAGAAGGGATATAGGAATGAAGCGATTATTGATGGGTATTTTTTAGGATCGGATGGATATTTTTTTTGTAAATACTTTGAACCGGATAGAGCAAGTATGGGTCATCTTCAAGTGGAGGAGGATATAATTTCTTCTGTCCAGCACTTAAAAAGATCATCACAAGTAATCATGCCACCAGCAGATTACAAGATTATGAAAGTGAGTGAGAAGGAAGCAGAAATGCTTTCCGATTTATATCGGGAGGTGTTTCAAATTTATCCTACTCCCCTTCATGATTCCGATTATGTAAAGAAGACCATGGAAGAAGGTACCATCTATTATGCCTTCCTTTATAATCATGAAATTATTAGTGCAGCATCTGCTGAAGTAAACCACCGGTTTCGTAATGCAGAATTAACGGATTGTGCGACTAAGAAAGAGCACCGGAAATTTGGATTAATGAAGATTCTCTTAAAAAAGCTAGAAGAGGATTTATTTCAACAACAAATTTTTTGTTCTTATTCTATTGCCAGATCGTTATCCTTTGGAATGAATGCGGTTCTCCACCAATTAGGCTACCATTATCGAGGACGGTTAGTGAAGAATTGTTATATTTTTGATAAGCTGGAAGACATGAATGTATGGGTTAAGGATTTATCCACTTACCAAGCTGCCGAAAATTCATAAATAGTGACAGTTTTTCGGCACGAAGGCATATATATGCTTTAGGTAGGTGATGACAATGTTTGAAGAAAACAGTGTTTCCATCGAGGTAGTGACGGAAATTTTAAGAGGCGTTGATGAGGGGATTCACGTAGTGGATCTAAATGGCAAGACGATTTTTTATAATGAGGTGGCAGCCCAACACGATGGGCTAACGGTTGGTGAAGTTGTAGGAAAGCCGTTACTGGATGTGTTTCCTTCGTTAACAGAAGAGACGAGTACGTTATTAAGAGTACTGAAGTCTAGAAAAGAAATTGTAAATGTCGCTCAATCGTATTACAACATCCATGGGAAACAAATTGAAACGATCAATTCAACGATTCCTATCCGTATACATGGCGATTTTTTTGGCGCAATGGAAATAGCAAAGGATTATTCCAGCATTAAAAGGTTATCCGAACAGCTATTGGATTTACAAAAGGAAAAACAAGTTTTGAAATCAAAGAAAAAGAACAAAAACGTGAAGTATACGCTTGAAGATTTACTAACAGAAAACAATGAATTTAAACAAATGAAAAAAGAGGCTTATAAGCTAGCAAAATCTCAATCCTCTATATTAGTATATGGGGAAAGTGGAACGGGAAAAGAACTGTTTGTCCAGGGGATTCATGATGCTTCTAATCGAAGAAATTTCCCTTTTATTGTCCAAAATTGTGCGGCCATTCCAGAAACCTTGCTCGAGAGTATTCTTTTTGGAACGGCAAAAGGGAGTTACACGGGAGCTATTGATCGACCTGGATTATTTGAGCTTGCTGATGGAGGAACGCTCTTTTTAGATGAGCTTCATGCCATGCCCATCGATTTGCAGGCAAAGCTATTACGTGTTCTTGAGGACGGAATGATTCGACGCATTGGATCTTCTAAAAATGTACAGGTAGACGTACGGGTAATAGCAGCCATGAATGTTCACCCTAGAAAAGCGCTGGAAGAGAAACTGATTAGAACAGATATCTTTTACCGATTGAATGTATTAACCTTCGAGCTATTGCCCCTACGGAAAAGACCTGAAGACATTCTATTTTTATCAGAAAAATTTATAGGGATTTTTAATGGTCTTCTTCATAAAAATATACAAGGTGTGTCCACAGATGTGATAAACGCATTTCAAACTTATGACTGGCCAGGAAATGTGAGGGAGCTTAAGCATACAATTGAGTATATGATGAATGTTTGTGAAGAAGCTATTCTGGATTTGGAGCATCTCCCGGCCATGCTTAAGGAAAATACCTTAGTAGCAAGGTCAACTGCGGAAACCTACTACCTCAAAGATCAGTTGCATCAATTCGAAAAAGATCTCATTATGAAAGCGCTAAATCACACGAGCAATAATATAAAAAAAGCTGCAAAACTGTTGGGAATTCCCAGACAAACCCTTCAATACAAAATTCATAAATATGAGTTGCAAGGTGCCGATTAATCGGCATCTTTTTTATTTGGAAATTTGTTAGTAAGGATTTTGGAACGATGCAATCCCGCTTCTAGCAAGGTACCTCCCTTTTTTTATGTTGGAACGGTTCTTGCATATAAGTAAGTAAGAAAGCACGTTAGGGAGGAATGAAGAATGAAACATTCATTATATAAACCCGATCGACATTGGTCTACCATAGAGCTTTGGAAGGATGTTACGGAAGAGCAGTGGAATGATTGGATCTGGCAGCTCACAAATACGATTCGAACACTTGATGATTTACGAAAAGTAATTAACTTGACCCCTGAAGAGGAAGAGGGAGTTAAGATCTCTACAAAGACCATTCCACTGAATATTACGCCATACTATGCATCGTTAATGAATCCAGATGATCCAAGATGTCCGATACGAATGCAATCGGTTCCTATTTCAGAAGAGATTGTTAAAACAAGATACGATCTAGAGGATCCCCTCCACGAAGATGAAGATTCTCCAACTCCAGGACTAACACACCGTTATCCGGATCGAGTGTTATTCCTCGTCACAAACCAATGTTCCATGTATTGCCGCTACTGTACGAGACGCCGCTTTTCTGGTCAAATTGGGATGGGTGTTCCGAAAAAGCAATTAGACGGTGCAATTAGTTATATAAGAAATACCCCTCAGGTAAGAGATGTTCTCATTTCTGGAGGAGATGGACTCCTGATCAATGATAATGTCCTAGAATATATATTAAAGAACCTTAGAGAAATCGATCATGTAGAAATCATAAGAATAGGCACAAGAGCGCCGGTTGTCTTTCCACAACGAATCACAGAAAACCTTTGTAATATCCTAAAGAAGTACCACCCAGTTTGGCTGAATACTCATTTTAATACATCAATTGAAATTACGGAGGAATCGAAAAAGGCGTGTGAAATGCTTGCAAACGCAGGAGTACCAATCGGAAACCAATCGGTTATCTTAGCAGGTATTAACGATTCTGTCCCAATCATGAAAAAGCTCATGCATGACTTAGTGAAAATAAGAGTTCGCCCTTATTATATTTATCAATGTGATCTTTCAGAAGGGATCGGTCATTTCCGAGCACCTGTATCAAAAGGCTTAGAAATTATTGAAGGATTACGAGGCCATACGTCTGGATATGCAGTCCCGACCTTTGTAGTAGATGCACCTGGTGGAGGAGGGAAAATCTCCCTTCAACCAAATTACCTCATTTCACAAAGTGCTGAGAAAGTGGTACTACGCAACTTTGAAGGGGTAATAACCTCTTATCCGGAGCCTCAGAACTATGTACCTGGTAGAGCGGAGGATTATTTCAAGAGTGTTTATTCGGAATATGAAAAATACAAATCCGAAGTCGGAATTTCGGCACTTATGAACGACAGCAAATTCAACCTTGTCCCGGAAAATCTACAACGGTTAGACAGAAGAGAAAAATATCAGGAAGACCAGAATCACTCTTCGTTAAAAGATAAACGTCAAAAGCGTGATGAATTGAAAGAGAAGAAATTTAAGGCACAACAACAAAAATCAACTGGACTGTCTGAGCAAGAAACAGACAAAACGGTTAATGAGTAGGTGATTGGGGTTTGGATATGAAGTGCCAGTGGTGCGAAGGGAAGGCAAGTACAGGTGAAAGCTCTGTATATTGGGAGCTACCAGATGGATCAAGGGCAATTGAAATTACTAAAACACCGGCCATTATCTGTATGGAATGTGAAATGGTGTATCAGGAAGAAAAGGTGATTAAGGAAATAGAGGATCAGTTGTTTTTGGTTGATACAAGACAAATCGGAAGTACTACAAGTTTTAAGGAAATGATGGAATTACCAAGGTTACTGAAGAGAAATTACTTTGATTTTTCTTCTTAGCTATTAAGTTTGAATGGCACCTCAGTAGAGGTGCCATTCGTTTTTATATTATCTAGTTTAGTCATAATAAGTAAAAATTTAGTGAGTGGTTACTTTAATATATTTAGGGATTAGTATAAACTATTTTTATTTCTTCATAAATAGACCGTACAGAACTTCTATTAACACTAATAGGCTTTGTAAACACCATGGTCGCTGTAAATAAGCCTATCTTCTAATGATGTAACGACCTCAAGTACTACAGAATCTTATCAAAACTGTACAGATTTAAGAAACGTTTATTCAAATGGGGTTACTTCAATAGTAGGCTCTTTTTAGACCTGTTGTACTCTATCAATTACTAAAGTATAGTTTTCTTTAATTTTTAAATAATATCGTTAATAAAGGTGGTCTCAATAGATATGGCTAAGTTGATGTCTCCATTTTGGTTTAATTTAATTTTAGAGACAATATGGGTATGATATTGTTATTGAGCTGTAAGGGAAGGTGATTTAATGAAAAATCTTTTTACAATAGGGGAAATGGCCAGACTCCATAATACTTCTATGAAGACACTGAGATATTATGATGAAATTGGTTTACTGGAGCCGATACGGGTTGACCAAAATAATGGATATAGATACTATTCAACCGAACAATTTGAAAAACTAAATACGATTCAGTATTTAAAGAAGTTAGGTCTTCCTTTAAAGGAAATCAAGGGTCACCTAGACCAAAGGGATATCGATGGTTTTTTAGATTTATTAGAGAAACAAAAAAAACTAACAGAGCAAAAAATAAAGGAACTAGAACGAGTTAGCCGTCGATTTCACAACCGTATTAAGGATATTAATTTAGCTCGTGAAATAACGGAATTGGAAGTTGTAAAAATAATAGAAGTGAAAGAGAGGAAAGTAGTTAGATTAACTCAGAAAATCGGTTCAGAACCTGAGATGGAGGTGTCGCTGAGGCAATTAGAAAACTTGGCAAATATGAACTCGTCCATTTTTATTGGAGGTGTGGGCCTTACAATAAATATAAATAATATTAAGAATAAAAAGTTTGATGAATATAACTCTATTTTTATTCTGAATGAGGAAGAAGAGATACAAAGTCCACTACATACAATATTTCAGAAAGGAAAATATGCCAGTATTTTTTATAGAGGGGATCATAGCGACTCATCTCGTTACTATAAGATTTTACTGGATTACATAAACGAAAGAGGTCACCAGGTTTTAGGAGATTCCATTGAACGGACGATAATTGATCATTACATCTCCAAAAACAAAGAAGATTTTCTAACAGAAATTCAAATTCCAATTAATTATTGACCTTCCCCTTACAGGAAGGTTTATTATTTGTATTGCAATTTAAAGTGGAGATTTCCATCTAGAGAAAGGAGAAAAAATAATGACTCTCATAAATAATAAGATTTGGTCAATGTCATTCATTTTCGTAGTGATTTCAAATGCCTTGGTTTTTATGATCTTTGAAATGCTGTTACCTACCCTTCCCTTATTTGTTACGGCTTTAGGAGGAGGAGCAAGTCAAGTTGGCTTAGTAACAGGGATCTTTATGTTATCAGCTATATTAATTCGTCCATTTGCGGGTTTACTTTTAACTAAATTTGATAAAAAATTACTTTTAGTTATGGGAATTATGATCATCGCCCTGTCTACGGGTGCTTATTATCTATCTACGAATATATCAACGTTACTAATTATTCGTTTAGTCCATGGGGCTGGATTTGGTTTAGCGACAACTTACTTTGCCACTCTTGCAGCCGAAATTATCCCTAAGGCTCGTCGAGGAGAGGGGCTAGGATACTTTGGTGTTGGAGAAACGATAGCGATCTCTATAGGTCCAATGATTGGAATCATGACGCTAGAATTATACGACTTCCAACGATTATTCTTAGGAGGAATGGCCGTTCTTTTTTTAGCTGTTATTATGGCAATTTGTGTAAAGACAGCAAATCAAGGAAAGGTGTTACAAAAACAAGAGAATGTAAGACTTAAAATAGTTGAAAAGCGGGTTCTATTTCCTTCACTGCTTATTTTCCTTATTGGAATTGCAGCAGGAGGAATTATGTCTTTCTTTTCTTTATATGCATTGGAGAAGGAATTCACTCAAGTAGGATTGTTCTTCCTATTGATTGCAGCAGCAAGTTTTGCCATTCGACTACTTTCAGGTAAATTATTTGATTTATACGGACCCTCTATAATATTAATACCCGGATCGGTTTTGTCGATTATAGGGTTGATTATGCTATATGTAGCAGTTAACGATAGCATGTTTTTTATTGCAGCTATATTATATGGTTTTGGGTTTGGTGCTATCTTTCCAGCCATTCAAACCTGGTGTATGAACTTAGTAGAGGAACATGAACATGAGGATGCAATGGCTTCATTCTTCAACTTTTTTGATTTAGGTATTGGGGGAGGTTCCTTAGTACTTGGGCTAGTCGCTACTGTTGCATCTTACCAAGCTGTTTATCTTGTTGCGACTATTGTGTTTATTCTATTTTTAGTTATATATGTTGTTTACCATGCTAACAAGGGGCAATCTAATAAATATAGTGATGAGATAAGTAAGCTAGAAAGTTAATCTATGTGTGTGATTATCAAATATAAATATAGAGAATTTTTTCAGTAAAAAGATTCCTTTTATTATATAAAAGGAATAGGTTAGCAACCTTTACTGCTGACCTATTCTTGTTTGTCTTATTTTAAAAGTGATTCATTTAGAAGTAATATACGAATTCTAACGAGTAGGTGGATTTGGATTTGGATAATAAGTGCGAGTGGTGCGAAGGGAAGGCAAGTACAGGTGAAGGCTCTGTATATTGCGAGCTACCGGATGGTTCTAGGGCAATTTAAATTACTAAAACACCGGGCATTATCTGTATGGGATGTGAAATGGTGTATCAGGAAGAAAAAGTGATTAAGGAAATCATATTTCATGCTATGGATCATCTTTGAGAAGATAGGGATAGGGTAATTTGTAATATCACAAGTTTCATTTGTAAATATTGGGTTTGTATTAAAATGAATTATAATCTTTAATCGATAATGTTTAGAATCAATAAATTAGATCGATATAATTAATCGCGGAAAAATTTAACTGTGCCATTGGCAATTTCCCTAAAAAAATTTCAATAAGAAGGGCCCAACAATCCTTCTAGAATAGCATGTGAACGAAAAAATAGATCTAATAATTTTCTAACAATTAAGAATCTTTTTAAAAAATAGTTGTTATACTTAATTTCACTGTTATATACTATAAATACATAGAAATTATGGAAAAAAATTAGATCGATTCAATTTTATCTGATTTTTTTATCAATAAAGGGAGGTGGGCATCTAACTTTCATTATTGTATGGTTTTACAAAATGAAAGCGTATACTTATTATTGCGTTTTTAACAGAGCCAAGAAGATTAGGTTGAATTTTTGCATACTTATGTAAGCGTTATCTACTAAAAAGGCCAAATAATTGTCTCTTAGCCTAAAACTATCAATAAGGAGTGAATGAGAAATGAAAAGAGCTTTATCATTATTGTTCGTCTTATGTTTAATGATTCTAGGTGCGTGTTCACAACAATCCGCAAATAATGAGAGTAATAAGGAACCAGAAAAAGCCAATGGAGCTACCAATGAGAAGTTAATGAAATTAGCCGTTGTAACATCAGAAGATCGATCGCTTACAAAAGGGTTAGTAAAGTTTGGAGAATTAGTAGAAGATAAAACAAATGGATCCATAAAAGTAGAGGTATATCCAAACGGTCAACTAGGTGGGGATCGCGAAGTATTTGAATCGTTACAGTTTGGTTCTATTCAAGGAACAACAATGTCAACAGGTCCAATCGCTCAGTTTGTTCCTAAGTTTAACGTTTTTGACTTGCCGTTCTTATTTCCAAACTCTGAAGTTGCCTATGAAGTATTAGACGGAAAAATTGGAACTGATTTATTAGCAGAGTTAGAGAGTCAGAATGTAGTAGGTTTAAACTATTGGGAGAATGGTTTTAGACATTTAACAAATGGTGTAAAGGAAGTAAAAACACCAGATGATGTAAAAGGATTAAAGATTAGAACTCTTGAAAATGATCTGCATATGGATATTTGGTCTGAATTAGGTGCAAACCCAACTCCTATGGCGTTCACAGAATTATTCGCAGGATTACAACAAGGGGTAGTCGATGGTCAAGAAAATCCAGTCGGGAATGTTACAGCTAATAAATTTTATGAAGTACAAAAATACTTATCGAAGACTGGCCATGTATATAATGCGAGTCCATTCTTAATTAGCAAAGATTTTTGGAATACACTAAGCGATGAGGAAAAAAAGGCAGTACAAGAAGCGGCTGATGAAGCTAGAGATTATCAAAGAGAGTTAAACCAAAAAGAGGATGAAGATGGATATAAATTCCTAACTGAAAATGGTATGACGGTTACTGATATTACTGACGAAGAAAAGGACGCGTTCCTAGAAAAGGTTAAACCAGTTTATGAAAAGTATTCTGCTAGTATTGGAGAGGAATTTGTAGACGAATTATTAGCAGAAATTAATAACTTGAGAAAATAAGCTACACCGAGCTTAAGGGGTCAATCCCCCTTAAGCTTTCATCATATCTTCGTGATACATAAATAAAGTATTCTCCCTTAGAAAGAGGTGAATGGTATATGAAATTATTACACTGGATTGACGAGCATTTTGAAGAGTTATTTATAGCTGCTTTTTCTTTTGTAATGGTAGTTGTTATTTCTATTCAGGTATTTATGAGATATGTTCTGCAGGATTCATTACCTTGGTCAGAGGAATTAGCTAGGTACTGCTTTATTTGGTTAGTGTACTTAGGTATTAGCTATGGAGTGAAAAAGCAAAAACATATGAGTGTGGATGTACTTTATTTAGCCCTAAAAGGGAAATCACAAGCAGCCTTGAGGATAGTAGGAAATTTATTGTTTTTGGCTTTTGCTCTTTTTGGAATAATCTATGGATACCAAATTACAATGAAGCTCCTAACATGGGGGCAGTTGTCACCTGCACTTAGCTTGCCAATTGGTTTTGTTTATCTAGCTGGGCCAATTGGTTTGGGATTAACAGGTATCCGTTTGATTCAACAAATTATTCAGCAGGTAAAAATTATTATCGGGAAAGAAGCTCCACAATAATAACTGCTTTCATAATTATTTTTAAAATGTAATGAAACGGAGGGGAAAAAGTGACAGCAATTGTATTATTTGGAAGTCTTGCTCTTTTTTTATTACTTACCGTGCCGATTGGTATTTCAATAGGATTATCAACATTAGTGACTATTTTTTATACTGGTTCTATGCCGTTAGAATATTTAGCACAGGGATTAATCACTTCAATTGATTCATTCCCGCTATTAGCTGTTCCCTTTTTTATTCTAGCTGGGGAGATTATGGGGAAAGGCGGACTATCTGATCGACTATTTAAAGTTGCTAATACGATTGTTGGAGACAAAACAGGCGGTATTGCTATTGCAGCAATTATTACTTGCATGTTTTTTGCAGCCATTTCTGGCTCAGGCCCAGCAACTGTTGCCGCTGTTGGAGGAATCATGATACCGGCAATGATTAAACAAGGCTATGATAAGAAATTTGCAACAGCAGTTGTCTGTGCGGCTGGTTCTATAGGCGTCATCATTCCTCCAAGTATTCCAATGGTTATGTATGGAGTAGTTGGAAGTCAATCAATAGGGAAATTGTTTATTTCGGGAATCCTACCAGGAATATTAGTAGGTGTAGCCTTAATGATTTGGACGTATATTTATTCTCGAAAACAAGGGTACAAAGGTATTGGAAAAAGCACGTTTAAAGAGTTCTTGAAAGCCACTTGGGATGCAAAATGGGCACTTTTAGTCCCTCTCATTATATTAGGTGGAATTTATGGAGGGATTTTTACCCCTACTGAAGCAGCTGGAGTTGCCGTTGTATACGGGTTTATCGCTGGAGTGTTCTTTTACCGTGAGCTTAAAATTAGAGATTTACCTCGAATGCTGATTGATAGTGGTATAACGACAGCAACGATTATGCTAATCGTTGGAACGGCAACTGCATTCGGTCGAATACTTACGGTGGAACAAATTCCGAGTCAAATTACCGAGGGATTACTCTCTATTTCTAGTAACCCGATTATTATTCTTTTGTTAATCAATATTTTACTTTTAATAGTAGGATGTTTTATGGATACGGTTGCAGCTATTATTATTTTAACTCCACTCTTATTGCCCGTAGCAATGAATATTGGCGTAGACCCTATCCACTTTGGTTTAATTATGGTTGTCAATTTAGCAATAGGTTTTATTACACCTCCACTGGGGGTAAACTTATTTGTAGGATCTAGTGTTTCGGGAATTTCAATAGAATCACTAGCGAAAGCAGTTATGCCATACTTTATTGCTATGGTTATTACACTTCTGATTTTAACTTATATACCACAAGTGTCTTTATTTTTAGTAGAGTTTATGGAATAACAAAGTTGACAGTGATACTTATATACTACATAGTTATAGTATATTAATTGTTTAACTGTAGTATTTAAGTTACTGAATAGAAATTAAATTATTTTTGGTGAGCTGGTGATTAAAGATGACGCATAAAAAAAGAGTAACTCTGCAAGATGTAGCAAATCATGCTGGCGTTTCCCGGGCGACTGCATCATTAATTGTTCGTGGCAGTTCTAAAATTGCAGAAAAGACAAAACAGAAGGTATTGAATTCAATGCATGAGCTGGGCTACGTGTATGACAGAGTTGCTGCCAATATGCGGTCACAGTCTTCTTCTACAGTTGGGTTAATTATTACTGACATTGCGAATCCATTTTACGCGGAACTACTTAGAGGTGTTCATCATTCATTAGAGGAAGCAGGATACACTGTATTCCTTGGCACTACTTTTGACTCGGATATGAAACAGGAACAGCTTATATCGAGAATGCTCGAACATCGGGTTGGTGGAATTATTTTATGTCCTGTTTCAGAAAGCTCAAAAAATAGTATTGAACGGGTGAAGTCGATCGATATCCCACTTGTTTTAGCGGTGAGGGAAATTGAAAACGTTTCCTGTGATTATGTAGGAATTGACTACGAAGTGGGAGCTCAAATGGCTGTAAACCACCTAATTCAAAGAGGCCATAGAAGAGTTGCTTTTCTTGGCGGAACTTCCCATTCAACTGCTTGGAAGGAAAGGCGGAATGGGTATTGTAGTGCGTTAAAACAAGCGGGCTTAGACATCGATGAGACATTAGTTATAGAAAGTCCTGTTACTAGAGAAGGCGGAATGGGAGCAATTCGTAAAGTGTTGTTCCAAGCAAATCCACCAACGGCGGTCTTTTGTTTTAATGACTTAGTTGCACATGGTGTTATGCTTGGATTAAACGATGCGGGATTAAAGCCTGGGCAAGATCTCGCTGTTGTTGGTTTCGATAATAATAATGAGGCACCATTATATAACCCACCATTAACTACCGTTTCTTCTTATGCTAGACTTATAGGCTCACAGGCGGCAATTCTACTTCACCAAAGAATTGTGAATCAGGATCGTGAAAACCAGCGAATTATCTTGCAACCGGAATTGGTAGTTAGAAAATCTTCATAATTGATTCTTGTAACAGAAAGGGAGCCTAGAGGCTCCCTATTTTAAATGATAAAGCTTAGTTGATAGGCAATAAGTATACAAATAACCATAAAAGATATGGCGAACAAAATATTCCATATTCCCATTCGATAAGAATTTAGTTTTAACTGATCAGCTAAAAGTGATACGGATAAGTTAAAAGGACTATACATGACGGATGCTAGGCTGCAAGTGATCAGTACAACGGCCAATGAAACTGATGAAATGCTGGGTAAAAGTGGATGTAGTAGGGTTGCTAAAAGTGTAAGAGACACCAAAGGATGAAAACCAATAAGAGATAAGACAAGAAAATATCCACCAATTACTAAATAAAGCAATAACCTATGATCTGAAGTTTCTACAAATAGAGTTTGCAAATTATAAATGAATGTCGATTTCGAAATCATTCCTACTAAGAACCCTGCGCTTAAAAACATAAAATAATAATTGGAAAGCCCTCTTGTTCTTTCTACCCATAGTGGAACGGCAACTTTCCTATACCTATTCCCTATGCCAATGAAGGATGCCCATAGAAAGGAAATTGGAATGATCACTAATACCATGGAAAAAAGAAAGCCTAAATCAAGGAACCGTTGAACTACCGTAACAACTAATACAAGGAGTAGGAGTAATAGAATTAATTCAATAATTTTTCTATATGTCTTTACTAGATGTATCTGATCTATATATTCGATTTCAATTACCGATCGTGAATGTTTAAAATGAGAAAGAAACCAATCAATCAAAATAAACAATAGAACAATTGAAATGATTATTGGAAAAAATTCGAAATAATCGGTATTAGTAATGTCTAGAGATGTCACAACCATCACTTCAAGTGGATTCCATATAAGACAGAGTGCATATGCACGTAACAGGTTTTGTGTATAAAATTTTTCTTGGCTTTTTTCTGGAATTTGCTGAAGAGTTTTTTTCAAGGAGTTTCTCAGAAGTGGAATGGTAGCAATATTTAAAAATAGTCCTAAAAGATGGCAAACAAGAAAACTTCTCCTATATAGTTTACTTACGTTCTTAATTCCTTTCTGAAGTAATAAATTTAGATTTTTATCGTATTTTCCCACTCGAATAAGAGTATTTATAAAGGGGAGAACCAAAAAAAGGGAGAGCATGCCTAGCATTGAGTCAAAATGCAAAAATAGATGATACCAGGGAAGAGCATTTTTTAAAATGTTGCTGAAATATAAACAACCACCTATAGATAGAAAGACAAATCCAGAATAGAGATACATTCCTGATGCATGAAAAAAAGAGACGATTAATCCAATGATAGCTACCATACCAGTAATAAAAGGGAACACAGGGCTGGATGTGAAGTTGGATGCAATATACAAAATGATTAGTATTGAATATACATAGAATCTCATAGGATTAAACTACTCCTTTACTGTTAGAACGATCTAACTACTTACTTACTTACTTACTAAATAATACTAAACGTCATCATCAACGTCCATTACTTTTTAAATTATTAGGAAAATTCAGTAAATGTGTTTGCAAACAAGCGGAAATCATGTATTATTATGGTAACGCTTTCTTTATTGCTGTTACCATAGTTAAAAGGTGGGGATCTAACCTAACATATTTTTATTAGATCGATATAATAACTATCTTCTGACAGTTTAGGTACAGTAAGAACTATTAAGTAAAGGAGTGAACGTATGAACAATCTAACAGTATTTGATCTACCTTCAAGGGCTTATATTTGCGAAGTTGCTCCTCGCGATGGATTCCAAGCTATAAATGATCAATGGATTCCTACAGAAGAAAAAGTATCAATCATCCGATCGTTAGCAGAAACAGGAGTTACTTCAATCGAGATTACCTCGTTTGTTCATCCAAAGGCTATACCTCAATTAAAAGATGCTACAGAGGTTGTCAAGTCGTGTAACGACTTGAAAAATATTAAATTCAGAGCATTAGTTCCAAACGTAAAAGGAGCAGAAAGGGCCATTGAGGCAGGCATAACAAAGATAAAGCTCATGTTATCTGCCACTGACTCGCATAGTATCTCTAATGCCAATTGCGGAACGGAAGAAGCACAGAATGGTTTTTATCCGATCATTGAATTAGCACAGAAGAAGGGGATAGAGGTAGGAGGGTCTATATCGGTAGCTTTTGGATGCCCGTTTGAGGGGAACGTTCCTCAAGAAAGAATAAATCAGATTGTGTATAGATACGAATCTATGGGTATTAACGAAATTTCATTGGCAGATTCGACTGGTACTGCAAATCCAAAGCAAGTATATGAAATGCTTGGCCATTTACGGAATACTTTTCCCGATATTTTATTTACTTTACACCTCCATAATACAAGAGGTCTTGCTATTGCAAATGCAGTAAGTGCGTTGCAGCAGGGAATTATTCATTTTGATAGTTCAATAGCTGGACTTGGAGGTTGCCCATATTTACCCGGAGCAACAGGAAATGTCGCAACCGAAGATCTAGCTTATGCATTTCATGAAATGGGGATTGAGACGGGAATGGATCTTAAAAAGGTTATCCACACTGCACAGGCTGTAAAACAGAAGCTAGGATGCCGTAGTGAAAGTTATATGTTGAAAGCCGGTCCATCGTCTCTTTTACACACAAAAGTAACAAGTCAACAAAAAATAGAAAAATAACTGGGTAACGAGATTAGCTTGCATGTTGGGGAGGGAAATGATGACAAGACCATTTTCAATTGCGCACCTTACTGCACTTAATTGTACTCCAGCTGAAATCATTCATATTGCTTCTAGAGTGGGTTATGATTTTGTGAGTCTTCGGCCTATTTATATGGGTTTACCAGGAGAGCCTAATTATGATCTTGCAAATAATAAACAGATGATGAGAGATACAAAGGCAGCACTTGCAGACACAGGTTTGAGGTTACTGGATATTGAGTTAGCTAGAATTTTTGATGGAATGGATCCATTAAACTATTTGCCAGCTTTTGAAGTTGCTGCAGAATTAGGTGGACGCCATGTTCTAAGCAGTATTTGGACAGATAACCGGAATTATGCGATTGAGAAATTTGGAGAAGTATGCGATCTTGCTAAACAATTTGATCTTTCAGTTGAACTTGAATTTGTACCCATAGCAAGCGTCAGGACTCTTGCAGATACGCTAGATATTCTTCATTCTGCAAATCGATCTAACGCAGGAATTATGATTGATACGCACCATTTTCACCGTTCAGGAGATCAACTGGAGGAGCTCCAAAAAATTCCTAGTTCGTACTTTCATTATTTCCACCTATGCGATGCTCCTTATCAAGCACCAACGTCGGTTGATGAAATGAAACGGATCCTAAGGGAGGAACGTCTCTATGTTGGCGAAGGGGGAATTGATATTTCAGGTATCGTAAACAGTATACCAGTGAACACACCTTGCTCGATTGAAATGCCAAATATTAAACGAGTAAAAGAGCTAGGCTATGAAGAGTACGCACGACGCTGTTTAGAAACTGCCAAAGATTTTCTTTCTATTCATGCAACCGAAGAGAAATCGTTACGTAAAAAAATTGGTCTTTAGTTTTCTGATTAATTTATATTTTCAGTTATATAGTAAATATTTAATTGCTATTCTTTGGAACAAAAGGTACTATTATGTTAACGCTTTCTTCATTTTAGATCGATCTAATAATTAGGTGGTGGTCATTATGTGGGGATTACATTTGAAAAACCCCGGGGAACTAGAACTAAAAGAATTTCCAGTTGAATCCCCTCTTAGAGAAAACGAAGTTAGAATTAAACTCATTTATGGCGGTATCTGTGGTTCTGATATTGGTGTTTATAAGGGAAAGATTGGCCACGCAAAGTACCCGGTTCGACCTGGTCACGAGTTAGTAGGGAGAGTTATTGAGGTCGGTGAAAAGGTCGAGCTTACCACAGGAACAAAGGTTGTAGTTACACCTAATACTTTTTGTGGAGAATGTGAGAATTGTCAAAGAGGCTATCGTAATATTTGTTCTTTCAAGGAATCTCTTGGAGTCAATGTGGATGGGATTTTTTCAGAAGAGATTACGATTTCATCAAAGTATGTTCTTCCAATTCCTGAGGAATTACAGGATGAAAAAGCAGTTTTAATTGAACCATTCGCTGTTATAACTCATGCTTTTGAAAAAGCTTTTATTACAAAGGGTACAACTGTAGGAATTATTGGTTGTGGAACGGAAGGAATGCTCGCAATCGCTTTAGCCAACTTTCTTGGAGCGAAGGTTACTGCGATAGATATTTACCAATCAAAGCTTGAAAAAGTAAAAGTTGCTTTTGGGGTTCATACGGTTTTAGCTCAAGAAGTGAAGGACGAAAAGTTTGATGTTGTAATTGAAGCAGCTGGGGTAAAACAGGCTGTAGAACAAGCGGTACGAGTGGTTAAACAAGGCGGATCTGTCATTTTAATAGGTCTAACTCCAGAAGCAACTTTGCCAATTGTTCAGATTGTAAGAAATGAAATTACGATTCATGGATCAATAATTTATAATTTTCCGGAGGATTTTTCTAAGTGTGTAAATTATTTACTTAATGATGATTTTGATGTAAAGCCAATTATTTCTAATATTTTCCCTCTTAAAGAGTTTAAAAAGGCATATATTTACGCCATCTCAGGCCAGTGCGGCAAAATATTATTAGATTTTAAAGGAGGCCATATATGAAACAGTTAATATCTTATCAATTGGTAAATTATCTTGAAGAAAGAGGCATTGAACATATTTTTGGACTTTGTGGTCACACAAATATAGCCGTACTTTCCGCTTTAGAAAATAGCAAAATTAAGTTTGTGAATGTTAGACATGAGCAAATCGCCGCACATATGGCTGATGGCTATGCAAGGGTAAAGAAAAAAGCAGCCGTTCTTTTAAGCCACTTAGGTCCAGGACTCACAAACGCGGCAACGGGAGTGGCGAATGCAGCTTTGGATTCAATACCAATGGTTGTTATTGCAGGCGATGTACCAACTCATTACTACGGTAAGCATCCACATCAAGAAGTTAATTTACATGGTGATGCAACTCAATATGAAATCTATCGTCCTTTTGTTAAAAGAGCATGGCGGGT
Source organism: Robertmurraya korlensis NBRC 107688 (assembly GCF_001591645.1). Lineage (GTDB taxonomy): Bacteria > Bacillota > Bacilli > Bacillales > Cytobacillaceae > Robertmurraya_A. The sequence goes on from NZ_BCVH01000001.1 coordinate 355,557, forward strand.
CGATAGCGTACATCTCTTTCCTGAAATTTTAGAAAAAGCCTTTCAATTAGCTGAAAGTGGCAATCCAGGTCCAGTCTTAATCTCGGTACCAATGGACATTTTTTCAAAAGAATTAGAAACCTCTTACTTTGAAAAGCAAAAGCTGAATGCAAAGAATCTTCATAAGCCATCAATTGACAACGAAACAGCAAAGACAATTATACAAACGTTAGCAGAAGCAAAAAGCCCGATCTTTTATGTAGGTGGAGGGATCTTGTTAGCTGATGCAGCAGATCAGCTAAGAGAACTAGTAGATCGGTTGAATATGCCTGTTGCCCATTCCTTAATGGGGAAAGGTGCAGTTTCTGATGACCATCCATTAACTCTAGGTATGACAGGTTTTTGGGGAACTAAATTTATAAATGACAAATGCAAAGCCGCGGATTACGTCTTCGTATTAGGAACTCGCTTTGCCGAGGCAGATAGTAGTTCATGGGAACCGGAGTACACGTTCAACTTCCCCCCAACGAAATTAATACAAATAGACATTGATCCGAGCGAAATTGGACGGAACTACCCAGTAGAAATTGGTGTAGTCGCAGATCTAAAACAGGCCTTAACCGTATTAAATAAAGTAGCTGAAGATATGTTCCCATACGGTGTACAACGTGAATCTCTTGATTCATTAAAAGAAGAAATTGTGAAAAATCGGAACGAGTTCAAGGAAAGCAATCGAAAGTTTATTGAAGATGAATCATTCCCAATGATGCCACAACGAATTGTTGACGAAGTACGTCAAGTCCTCCCAAAAGATGCTCTTATTACGACGGATGTTGGGTGGAACAAAAATGGAGTAGGTCAGCAGTTTCCTATCTATGAGGCTGGGTCCATTCTGACTCCTGGAGGATTCGCCACGATGGGATTTGGAGCACCAGCAGCACTTGGTGCAAAGATTGCGGCACCAAATCGAATTGTTGTCTCACTAGTAGGTGACGGTGGATTTGGCCAAAACCCAGCTGTTTTAGCGACAGCAGCAGAGGAGAATATCCCGGTTGTTTGGGTCATTATGAATAATTTTGCATTTGGTACTATCGCAGGTCTGCAAAAAGCTCATTTTGGTACGACGTTAGGGACTGTTTTCAAAAAGGATGGAGAACCATATTCTCCAGATTATGCAGCAATTGCTAGAGCTTACGGGGTGGAAGGAATTAAGGTTCAGTCTGCAGGAGATTTCAAACCAGCGTTAGAAAAAGCAATCAAAGCAAATAAGCCAGTTGTTATTGATGTAGCTATGCTGAATAACCCAGTACCTACTGATGGACATTGGAACATCATGGATATCTATTCTCCTGGTAAAAGTGTACACCACGTTTCTGTCTAAGACTCAAGGATCAATAATGATTGCTTAAATAAGATCGATCTACTAATCTACCAAATTTGTAGGAGGTAATTTTATTGTCAACCAATGCAGTAAAAAAACCAGTGGAACTTACGGAAGAGCAACAAAAAGAGCTAGATCTCGCGTTCGAGAAAGCGAAAAAGGCAATGGACATAATTGAGTCGTATAGTCAGGAAAAGCTGGATCGCTTATGTCAGGCAGTCGCATGGGCAGTATCCAATAAAAAAACTTTTACTGAATTAGTTGATATGGGTATTGAGGAAAGTAAGCTAGGCGACCGTGTGAGTCGAATGGGAAAACGAATGAAAATTCGAGGGATTTTACGAGATGCCCTCCGACATAAAAGTGTTGGTGCTATTGAGGAAATACCGGAAAAAGGAATTGTTAAATATGCGAAGCCCGTAGGTATTATCGGTTCAATTGTGCCAACAACAAATCCTGATTTAACCCCAGCAGGTACGGCTATTTATGCCATTAAGGCACGAGATGCTGTTATCTTTTCACCGCATCCTCGTTCGAAAAAAACTACTTTTGAAACGGTTAGGCTCATGAGGGAAGCTCTTGAAAAGGAAGGAGCACCAGCTGATCTTCTTCAGTGTTTAACATTAGTTAATATACCAATGACAAAAGCACTCATGTCAAGGGCAGATCTAGTCCTTGCTACGGGTGGGAAAGATATGGTCAAAAGTGCGTATAGTTCAGGGACACCAGCTTACGGTGTAGGAGCTGGTAACTCAACGATGATCATTGATGATACAGCTGATGTGAAAGAAGCAGCACTAAACTCCATGCTTAGTAAAACATCAGACTATGGTTCAGGTTGTTCAGCAGATGGAAATTTAATTATAAGTGACAAAGTATATGAGGCGATGCTAGAAGAATTGGTGAAAGTGGGTGGCTATTTAGCTAATGATGACGAAAAAGCTAGCCTTCGTTCTGTTATGTGGGATGTAGAGGGACATCGCCTTCCTAACACGGTCGCTGTTGCTCCACAACAATTAGCTAAAGAAGCGGGCTTTTCGATTCCTGAAGATCGAAAATTCATCATTGTAAAAGGCGACCAAATCGGAAAAGAATACCCTTTTTCAGGGGAAAAGTTAACCACATTGTTAGCGGTGTATAAATATGAAGGTGAGTTTGAACATGCACTTGATATGATGAGAGCCATTTATGAAGTGGGAGGAAAAGGGCATTCATGTGGTATTTACTCGTTTAACGACGATCATATTCATCGCCTTGGGTTAGCGGCACCAGTGAGCAGGATTATGGTTCGCCAACCTCAGTCAAAAGCAAACGCTGGTTCGTTTACGAATGGTATGCCAATGACATCAAGTCTTGGTTGTGGAACGTGGGGAGGAAATATCATCTCAGAGAACGTGAACCTTAAGCATTATATGAACTATACATGGGTGTCGAAACCGATTCCAGAAGATAAACCTTCAGATGCGGAGTTATTTGGTGAATTTTTTGATCCAGAGTTAGAAAAATAAGATAGATAGATAAAGAGGCAGGCTCGGTAGAAACAATACATTGTGACTTTTGAGTAGCCTCTTTATTTTTATAATACCTCTGCTTGAAATATAAGGAGGTGATGATGAATGTAGAAAGTTTTGAAAGCGTAAACAAATGAACAAGATACAGAAATTATACTTAGCTATCCTATATACACCATCGCAAACATAACAAGGGGTTGCTAGGAAGTAACAGAGACGATTCAGTAATTACCTTAAAAGGTAAACATGAGGAGGAAGATGATGTCTAAACTTAGGAAACAATTTAAGATTTTCTTAGCCTTAATTATGGTCATCATGTTAGTTCCAAGCTCTCCCTTTGCATCTGCAGTGAGTGGAGACCATATAACAAAAGCAGAGTTTATCGGGAAAATTTCTAATTATTTCGCGTGGCCACACCCTAGTGATTATAACGACATTTGGAAAGCACCACTAAAACAGTTCAATGATGTAAAAACGACAGATCCATTTGGGAAGCAGATTGAGGCTGCTTATGAGGAAGGTCTTATTAGCGCGGACGCTTTAGGCAACTTCAATCCAGATAGTGAGATTTCTCGAGAAGATGCGGCTGTGATACTCGTAGATGCATTTAGAATAGCGGAGTCCGAACAACCTGCACCTTTTACAGACTATGAAATGATAAGTTCAGAGGCTAGAGGAAGTGTAAATGCCTTAGTAGAATTAGGTTACATGAATGGTAAAACAGCAAAACTATTTAAGCCAGATGAGCCTATTAAAAGATCTGAGGTAAATCAGATCTTTAACAAAATAATCAGTTCCATGGTAACACCTGTCCAAGCACTACCTAAACAAAACGCTGTTGCTCCAAGACGATACATTAAACTCTATACTCCTACACCTGGTGCTACTATCTACTACACTACGGACGGTTCAACTCCAACTACATCTAGTCAAGTCTATACAGTAGAATCTAAAGGTCACATTAACGAAGCATTGAGTAATAGTCAGTTACCTGAACGAACGGTCGTATATAAAGCCATTGCGGTTAAGGACGGAATGATCACAAGTCCAGTCCAGACTTTCACCTGGAAACTTTATCGTCCCGCTGTCGATGATTTCCAACATGTTCTTATCCAGGAGGGAACAGCCACAAGTCCTGCTGTATATCAACTCTATAATGATTCTGAGTCTGTTCGAGCTATGGCTTACTATATTGAAGGGCAAGAGAGTGGAATTATGTTCGACGCCTTGCAGACCCAGTTTGATGTGAAAAACCTAAAAGAATATATTGATAAAAACATAGCGACAAAGCCTTACTCCATGATCGTTTCCCATACTCATATGGATCATATTATGCAGATTCCTAACTTCTTAAAGGATCATCAGGTTTATATTAATGAGCGTGGCTGGGCAGATATTTCAAGGCAATTGGTTACTAATCCAGAGGATCAAGCAAAAATTAAGAACATTGACGAGGGGGATGTAATTGATATTGGTGGAAGTATTTTAAATGTATATGCCTTACCGGGCCATAGCAATAGCCTAATCATGCTCCAAGATAAAAAGAATGGTCTGTTATTTGCATCTGATATCTATGGGTGTACACGTGCCGGTTCAGCGGATAATGTAAACGTATCAGGTGTACGAGTGGATCTTCTACTTTCACTTGCTCAACAAACATATTCTAATTACCAGAAAGATGGTGGAAAGGCTACAACATTATTTACTGGTCACGATGAGACACCACTTGGTGATAACAATTTAAGATTGTTTGAGGCCGCTTTACAACAAGTAATCGACAAGGGGGAAGCAGGTACATCTCCAACGTTACGTGGAAATAATGATGCTCCCTATAGTCGTACAACAACCATCGGGGATATGTGGAGAGATGGAACAAATTGGATTTCCTTAAAGCTTGCGGGTATTATGGGTGACGATACAGAATATTTAACCTCTAACCCGATCAACTATAACGGAGATAGTGGGTATATGAAGTATTCTGTCCTCTCTAACATTGAATTTGAAGGTGCAGAACTTGTTGGGAAAACTGTACAATTTGCTCCAGATTCTCAACCATTCTCATGGGCTGGTGAAACCATTACGGTTAGTAACTCGTTACCAAATAAATTTGACCCATGGTCTTATAACTATACAGTTAAAGTGCCAGAGGCTAATGATGAAATAACCGTAATTCCTACAACCATGTCTACTAAAGTAAAGTCAATCAGAATTAATGGCAAAAAAGTAGATTATCGTTCAGCTAATAAGGTTTCTGTTGAAGAGGGATCCGTTATTAAAATTGACATAATAGCACCAGACAAAGTAACAACTAGTACCTATACGTTTACAGTAGAAAAATATTAAATAGATTCGTAGGAACCATAGAATACTAAATGCTAATGGTTCCTACGGGTAGTTAAATGAGGGAGTGAAGGTCATGAGTGGTAAAAAAATTATGTTCTTATTTATTGTTTCAATCATGCTACTCAGTATAGTTATGCCTGTTTCTGCTGGATCGATAAATAGTAAGAACGCTGAGCCGTTAAAACTACAGGCTACCTCCTTAGATGGAATGGAAAAACCAGCTATTGATATTACATTAGGTAACAAGTTGCCATTAAACGGGTATTTTACTCGGAATGTTACTGTAGGTGATGAGTCGCGTACGGTAAAAATCTATGTAGCCCCAGAAACGACTGTCCGAGATTACTTTACGGTCATAGCTGCTCCAGATGGTATGACGACAGAAGAGTTTCTTCACAAAAGCGGATGGTTGGATATTGCTGATGAGAAATCAGAAGGGTTATTTATACTAGAGCCTGGAGTGAATGGTTGGGGAAGTGTAGAAGAAGAACTTGCCTATATTAATGAAGCAGTAAAGGTACTAAAAGATACTAAGTATTATAATCCCTTTGGTGTCTTTTACTTAGCCGGATATGGAGACGGAGGAACAGCACTTCAAGCTTGGGCGATGCAAAATCCACTCTTTGTCATTAGCTCCGTTTTTGTAGAAACAGAAGATCTTGATTCAGAATTTATTCAGGAAACAGGAGATAAAACGTTTGCTGAAAATAAAGAGATTTCTTACTCTGAGGTACCGGTCCCAACTTGGTTCGTAAATGATAACCCAAGCTCTGTAGGAAACTTAGTCGAGTACTGGAAAGGTGCTAATGACACAGTTGCATCGGGAGAGAAAGGATCAACAGCGGGATTGATGGGAAGTACCGTTTATACACAAAAGGAAGATTCTGATAGGATTGTTACTTCCTACAGTGATATACGTTCCAAAGTGGCTGTTCTAGATCAAGGTGGAAACGGAGTATATAAGACGGGTTTCACTAAGAAAGTATATGATTTCCTTTCTTATTATACGCGCTATGACAACACAACCATTAATGGCAATGTACTAGGCGTAAGACCTGATTACGAAAAGATGGGTGTGGAAATAAAGGAAATGAATTTGGACGGATATACTCGTGAATATTTAGTATATGTTCCGAATTCAGCACCAGAGGAGAACATTCCAGTAGTTTTCGTACTTGCAGGAAACACGCAAACGGCTCGAGTATTTTTTGATGCCAGTCATTGGTGGGAGGTAGCAGACAAACACGGCTTTATGCTCGTAATGCCAAGTGAACAATACAATACTTCTACGGATGTGACTTGGAATGTAAACTACGCAACCAATAAACAGAATGATTTTGTCTTCCTTGAGGAAGTTGTTAAGCAAATTGACAAAGATTACAATATTGATCCAGGGAAACGCTATCTAACTGGTCAATCTCTCGGCTCTATGTTCACGAACTATGCGAGTGCCGTCATGCCCGAATACTTTGCTGCTTTTGGTTCAACTTCGGGTCCACTTTTAAGACCTGTTGAAGGGAAAAATGATAAAGTACCGTTTTATCTGCTCTTTGGTGAATATGACATTTGGAGTTGGGACCACACGGTACCGGGACCAACCAATACTACTGTACAATACTGGTTGGATCGTAACAATCTAGGCGAACTGGATAATGCCATGGTTACCACAAAGGATAGGTATACCACTTATACCTGGTATGATCAGAATGATAACCCAATGTACAAATATACTCAGACAAAGGATAGAGCCCATAATTTTATCGTGTCTGAAGTGTGGGAATTATGGGAAGAATGGTTTTCACATTGGAATTTGGACGAAGATGGGGTCCGTCACTATTATTAAAAACCCATAAAACTATGAAATATTATTCAGCCAAGCCTTTTGAGAGTTCCTGTCAAGTTTTGTCATAATAAAGAGTGGAATAGCACCTTCTTTTTACTATTTATGAAAGAAAGCCCTTAGAAAAAGATTTTTCTTTGGGCTTTCAAATGTTACTTTGGTGATAATTGTATGATGGGGGGAAACATCATGTCTTTTTACGATAAAATGTTTAGTACTTTGGGATTTAAAACTTTAAATGTATTACTGGGAGTTGATGATGAGACTTTAATTGAAGAAGAAAAGAAGCAATTAACTCACTTAATCCTATTAATGGCAAAGGATGCTGAATTAAAAGCTAAAGTTGATGAAGTGATTAATAGTGATTTGGATGACCAAAACAAGTTGGATAGCTTATTTTTGCTTGAAAAAAAGGCAAGAATCGATTAAATTTTAAGAATGATAAAAAAATTCAAAGAAATCAATGATTTCTGATAGAAAGAGTGCTTTATATATATGAATGGTAGGGAATCAATTAGAGAAAAAAATATAGTTATAATTGGATTCATGGGGGTTGGGAAGACAACAGTTGGAGAATTAGTTGCCAAGCGACTTTACCGCACTTTTATTGACATTGACAAGGTGATTGAAGAAAGATTTGAAGTTCCCATTGTTGAGGTTTTTAAACAGATCGGTGAACCAGCTTTTCGGAAAATAGAAAAAGAAATCATTATTGATTTTTGCACACAAAAACTAAAGGTTATTTCATTAGGTGGGGGTGCTTTCTTACAAGAAGAAATTCGTAAAATAGCATTAGATAACTGTATTGTTATCTTTCTGGATATTACATGGGAACTATGGAAAGAACGTCTAAACATAATTATTAATAGCAGACCGGTTTTGCAGGGACTGACTATGGAAGAAATTGAAGATTTATTCAACAAAAGACAGGGTATTTATACAAATCATCACTCCAGACTTGAAACTGATCATTTAAATGCAACAGAAATTGCTGATTATATTGTGAATTCATTGAAATTAGCCTATGAGCTTTATGATCCTAATTAGAATGCTTCTTTTATTTTGAAAGAAGCATTCTTTGTGTGCACTTATAATTGTTTTATAAAGGGTACAATCATAATTGTGTGAAAAAGGATCCTTATTATCCACGTAGGTTTGTTTACTAGGTTAGTAATAAGATTGGAGTTGTTTCAAACCCACTTCTTCGGATTAGTCCTTTTTGGAGGGATTCAGGGATCTCTGGCTTTGCATCTTTTTGTTAATAAAGCTAAAGAGCTCTTGATATGGTTCAAGAGCTCTTTAGAAGTTTACACACCAGGAAACCATCCAGGACTGTGAATAATAGCATTCCACAAAGGGTCAGGAATAACTAATTCTTTTTGCTTTTCTTTATTAACTTTATTAATTTTTGTTACAATCTCGTTTTCTCTATTTTCAGCGATTTTTTGTACCCAATCAGGATCAATGATTAGTTCCCTTGCTAATGCAAGAAGAGGGACTCCCGTCGCAAACGCTTTACGTGCATCTTCTGCTGTGTAAATGGAACCTACTCCAATTAAAGGAACCCGATTTTTAATTGTTTCAAGTAAATACTCAATTCTGCTTTTAGATAGGTCTTGAACTCCTCTATGTGGTGTAGAAAAGAAATCCATTAGTGATACATGAAGATAATCCAAACCTTTCCCCGCTAATGAATCCACTAAGGTGAGAGTATCTGACATTGTAATACCTGGAGTTTCAGGCTCTTCAGGGGAAAAACGGTAGCCCACTAAAAAGGAACCATCGGCATGCTCACTCACGACACGTTTTACTTCATCCACAACTTCCAAAGGAAAAGTCATTCTATTTTCTAAGCTTCCACCAAATCGGTCTTCCCTTCGATTGGAGTGAGGTGAAAAGAACTGTTGTATTAAATAACCGTTTGCCCCATGAATTTCTACCCCATCAAATCCCGCTGCAATGGCACGACGAGTAGTTTCCCCAAACGCTTTAATCATCTCTTCTACTTCCATTTCAGATAATGGGCGTGGCTTAATATCAGGCTCTTCTGTCGAATTACCTCCTCTTTCTGCTGGGATATCACTCGCACTCACGATTACCCCATTTGGTACAAGCTCAGGAGGACACATTCTTCCACCATGGAAAATTTGAAGAATGGCTTTTGCGCCCTGTTCCTTAATCGCACTCGCAACTCGCTGCAAGCTTGGAATGAATTCATCACGATCTCCACCAAATTCTCCGTGAAATCCTTTCCCATTTGCGGTTACATATGTACATGCTGTGATAACCATACTTACCCCTTTTGAACGTCTAGCGTAATAAGAAACCTCGGCGTCGGTTACGGTGCCATCGGGATTCGAAGAGAAATTAGTCATGGGAGCCATCACAATACGGTTCTTAATTTCTACTCCATTAGCAAAACGAAAGGGAGATAATAGGTCTTCATTTTTTACGGTCATTACGAATTCCTCCTTAATTAGTGTAGAAACGGAGTATTAAACCCCATTTATACACATTTATACTTACCTATCTATGTAATATTATGTTATTTGGAAAAAAAGTGAAAAGGATTTGCATTGGATGTATAAATGGATTTGACACCAAAATAAAACGGGAAGCTCGAGGAAGGCTTGGAGGAACCGGTGGCAAAAAACTTCTAGAAATCAACGTAGCCTGAACGTCTATGTAAATTTCTTAGTTCTGGATATAAGGTCGGAAGGGTGGATAAAAAAAGGTCTTATGTCCTGAATCAATAGATATTTCTTTGTTAACTAATTTAACATAAAAATGAGCAAACTCAGAGACTATTTTACTGAAAATTCCAATAATGGTTGACTTTACAATTATTTCTTAATTAAACTATTCTAGTAAAGATCTTTACTAGAACTGAAAAGCTATGAAAATATAATTATTTAAGTTGGGTAAGGTTGTTTTGAAATGAATCTTAGGAGGTCTGTATGAAAAAAATCTTTAGTATTTTAACGGTTCTACTTATTGGTTTATCTGGCAGCGCTACTCCACAGAGCAATTTGGCATCAGCTAAAGAGGTTAATGCGATGGATCTGCACTTTGGTACAACGGTCGTTGATAGCCATAATGATACGATGATGAAAGTTGTTGATCCAATAACATGGTTGCCAAGTACTGATATTAGAAGTAATACTAATTTTCAAATTGATATCCCTAAACTAGAAGCCGGCGGGTTAAATGTACCGTTTTTTGCTGCTTATACATCCGGTTATTATGGCAATAATCCACGTAGTAATAGTAGAACACTTGCGTTAATTAATGCTCTATATTGGACGGAGGAAAGAAACTCTGATGTTCTTACAATTACTACTTCTTATAAGGAGATACAACAAGCTGTCAAAGATGGAAAGATTGCTGCTGTCCCTACAGTTGAAGGGGCGTATTCCTTAGAAGAACATAATGCAATTGGTTTGTTGCACCAATATTATGACCTAGGTATTAGAGCCCTTGGTTTTACTTGGAATTATTCAAATGCGTTAGGGGAAGGTGCAAACGAGGTATATGGTGATGCCGATCGAACTCCATCAGAAGGTGGTTTAACTGAATTAGGAAAGCAAGTGGCCCTAGAAATGAATAAACTTGGAATGTTGATAGATGTATCACATATGTCAGAGGATACATTCTGGGAGGTTATTAATATTTCTAAAGCACCAATTATGGCTACTCACTCTGGTGCCTCTTCAATAAGAAATCATCAGAGGAATCTAACAGATGATCAACTTAGGGCAATAGCTTCAAATGGTGGGGTCGTAGGGGTAGTTTTCTACCCTCAATTCTTAACAGATCGCTATCCAAATGAACCAGCACTTTTGGATGATTATATAGACCATATTGATCATATTGTGAATTTAATTGGGATTGACCATGTTGCACTAGGCTCTGACTTTGATGGCGGACCATTGCCTGCAGATTTAAAAGACTCCTCAGAGTTATATAAAGTCACGGAAGAATTAATAAGAAGAGGCTATAAAGAAAAGGAAATTAAAAAGCTCCTTGGAGAAAATACATTACGCCTTATGAAAGATGTAGAACAAGCGGCAGAACATTCCCCAAGCAGTGTAGGTCAAGGACTTACGATTACACCTGATTTAAAGATGGGGGAAACTGTACCTAATAACACACCTCTCCTTACCGCTAAAATTAATTGGGATAAAGGGTCTGTTATAGAGGAAAATAGTCTACAAGTGTTAATCGATGGAATTCCATACAAACCTGAATTTAACAAAGAAACTTCCACAGTGTCTCTTCAGGTAAAAGAACCATTAAAAGAAAAGTTCCACGTGGTCACATTTGAAGCAACAAACAAAGCAGGTAAGATTGAAAAAGAGACACGAATTTTCTATATTAATCAGTAATAAACGTTTAGTCCAAATAGATTAAGATAGTACCTCTTAACTCATCTTTTAAGCAGTTATCTTTAAATAGATAATGCTCTTTAATGAATGATTAGAGGTACTTTTTTGTGATTTGAGAAAAAGCAAGCGATAACAAGATAAAACTAGAATAATACTAAGCTCGGGGTTTGGCTTATTAAGTTTTCTGTTTTTCACTCTTCCTATGCGACAGAAGCCTCGGCAGAAACACGTTTTTTATAAACGATTTTGCTAAGAGAAATACTTAATTCATACAGAATGAATAAAGGAATGATGACTAAAACATCTGAAATCAGGTCAGGTGGTGTAATTAATACAGAAACGATAACGAGCAAAAAATAAGCAATCTTTCTTCCTTTTACAAGCTTTTCTGGACTTACAATTCCAAGTCTGGTAAGGAACATTACAACTGCAGGCATTTCAAATAAAAATCCAAATGGGAGTGTTAAGTGAAGCATGAATTGGAAATACTTTTCTGCTGTGAAGAATGTTTCAAATTGATCTCCAGCTATCTCTAATAAAAAGGAGAGAACTAATGGGAAAAGAACAAAATAACCAAATGATATACCTAAAACAAATAGAATGAATAAACCTGGAATAAACATTATAGTTGCTCGTTGTTCTTCAACTGATAATGCTGGTTTTATGAACTTCCAAATTTGGTAGGCAGCTACAGGAATAGTGATAGCAACGGCAAAGACACTCGCGATGACCATATAAACCCATAGGATATCCCCTGGTCCAAGTAAAGCTAATTTTCCTTCTAAACCCCTTACTAAAAATAGATAAAGATCTCCAACAAATAGTAGAGACACAATTAGAGATAATATAAAAATAAGTAACGTAATAATAATTCGTTTACGTAATTCTGCTAAATGGTCAGTGAGTTGCATTACTTCTTTTTCCATTAAGGAACATCCTTTCGTTAGAAAAAATAGATGCAAGTAGGAAAAGGCCTACCTACATCTATCTATCAGTTAGCTTCCAGTTTTCTGATTAGTATGTTCAATTGCATGGAGGGGAGTTTTTTCTTCCGTTTTTGGTTTACTGTCGTCACCATTTACTAATTCACGGGTTGCTTTCTTAAATTCCTTTAAGGTTGTTCCGAAGGCTCGGCCAATTTCAGGTAGCTTAGAAGGACCGAAAATGATAAGTGCCAGGACTAATAATAGAATTAATCCAGGTATTCCAATGTTTTGAAGCATGATTGAACCTCCTTATGATGTGAATGTTATAAGTTTATTCCGTGGCGCTCAAATGCTGCCGCTTCTAGAATGGACATACCTTGCTCCTTAGCAGCCTTAGCCACTTTTTCCGAAACTTGCGGTGCAAGATTTGCTGGAGCAGCAAATGACATCTCCCTTGCGCGCGCAGAGTTTCTGCGTTGGAACGGTCCCCAAATGGCAAAAGTTTTTCCAGGACTTTGAATATTAACAAAAAGTGTGTTTCCATCTGGTGAGAAGATTGGGCCACACAGTTCAGAGCCACTTAGGCGATTAGCGGCAAAAGGATAAACTTGCCCTTCTGGAGTAATTCCCATAATGCGGTCTTGGCCAGAACCATCTTCTGCATACCAAAGATCGCCCCATGGAGTACAGCAAATATTATCCGGATATTCCATGTGCTTTGCGTCATTACCCTCATAGAAAAGCTCTAATGTATTAGTATGAGGAACATAACGATACACACGTCCAAGTTTCTTGTCACCAGCTGAGGTATCATCGAACCAGAAAACACCCTCTTGGAAGAAAGCTCCTTCTAGTCTGTTAAATCGAATGCAGTTATGTTTCTTAGCGTCCTCTACACAATAATGCGGATCTAGTTCCTTCCAAACAATTTTAAATGTTTGCCCAGTTTTAAAGGTGCTTGCTGATGGATCAGTTACTGCTTCAATTGCGGCTGCGAAAAGCTTACCGCCTTTTTGTAACGAACCGGGCTTTTGGCTCAAGTCATTTGGAATAAAACGGTATAAGAAGCTTGGGTTAGCATCTTCGGTTAAGTATACATATCCAGTTGAAGGATCTATGGCACAAGCCTCGTGAGAGAAGCGCCCCATTTCCTTGATTGGAGTTTTAGATAATTCATTTTCTGGTTGCTGTGGATCTACCTCAAATACATATCCGTGAGTTTCGGAACGTGTTTCTTCACAAGTTAACCAAGTACCCCAAGGAGTCGCACCTCCTGCACAATTCCGGATGGTTCCTGAAGAGGTAACATATTCTTTTCTCACTTCACGATTCGGTCCTACAACTAGAGCTGTTGTACCACCTTTAGCGCCAGCATCGTATGGATTCTTTCCGAATGCTGGGCCGCCACTTAATTCATGATTACGAACAAGTACGGTTGTATTGTTGGGGCCTTCAAATGCCGCCATTCCATCAAAAGCTCCAGGTATCGGAGTTCCGTCTGTCATTAGGTCGCCTTCTTTGGAGATGATTTTGTAATGGAAGCCTTCCGGAAGATCAAGAATTCCATTTGGATCAGGAACTAGTGGACCATAGCCACCAAAGCCACTAGTTGGATTATCTGCTTTACCAGCCGCTAAAGCTTGTCCATCTAAAGATAAAACACCTGTTGTACCTAAGGTCAAGGCAAGTGTACTCATTCCACCAACCTTTAAAAAGTCTCTTCTGTTCAAACCGTTCTTTTCCATTTGTTTGCCTCCGTAGCATTTAATAGTTTAGTAGAGATGTGAAAAAATAAAGTAAATCTATTTACTAAGTTAAAAAAAGAAGATTAATTAAGGATTAAAACACTATTAATAAAGTGTAAAATATTAAAAATAGATATAAAGTTTTACTTTTGTGGGAATATTAGGAAGTGGTTTGTCAAATGAGAGGTTTTATTGTACGGATGAAAATAAAATCAGGATGAAGTTATGTAAAAATCCCCAAAAGATAGGTATTAGATAAGGGTAAGGAGAGTGGACGAAATATATTTTTCGTAAAATTCTATTAACTTAAAGTAAATCTTATTTGAAGTCTATTAACTTATCTTCGTATTAGGTTCACAAAAGGGACTGGGGTATAACTGAGTGGAATTACTTTGACTTTACTAGTTACCCTTGTAAAATACTTGCCTTTTCCAAAATACCTATAGTAAGGTAACAGGGAAACCATTTGTGAAAGGCGTGTCTGAATACTTGAGAAAATCATTTTATCATTTTTTAATGAAATACAGGCATCCAGCACCAAAGGATGCCATTAGTCGATTTGCCAATGATGCCTATGTAGATCATAGCTTTCCAAAGACATCGACTGTTTACAGTGAGTTATCCTCCTATTTGGAGTTAAATGGCCATTACTTAGAAAGCATGGCTATTTTCGATGATGCATGGGACTTATATATAAACGACTAGGTCATATACACAAATAGAGTAAAAACAATTGACACGTCTCTTCCATGAAGAGACGTTTTTTTATTGCCTGCATATACTATTGTAATCAAAACTTTAGACAAACATTTGAGGTGAACCATTGACATGAGTGAACGAAAACAACCAAAGTATAAAATCGGTGATACTGTCGTGGTCACTATGTATGGTACGGTTGGCAAAGTAACGAATTTGAAGTGGCTTGATGGAATGTATGTATATGAGATAAATAAGAGTGAAGGATTATACATGGAGTCAAGTCTCCAAATGCTTTCCGATTATGAGGGTGATCCGATTGAAAGAGAAGAAATCGATATAGAGTATAAGTATTTTATTGGTGATCTTGTCCAGGTGAAAGGTTACGGGGCAGATTTGTTCAAAGTAGTTGGTTTCCGAACAGAAATATGGCGGTATAAGGAGGATGCCTGGGAGGATGTAATTTATGAACTCTCACGTATCAGTGATGGGGAATGGCTAGAAGTAAATGAAGATGAGTTAACACTAATTGCCGATGCAGATAGTGCCGATACTTTTATAAAAAAGCTGGGACTACTGTATTCACTAGATAAAAAGAAAAAGACTCTAAAACTGCCTGAACTGAAAAATGTTTATAGGAAAGCTGAAAAAGAAATTCTGAACGAAAAAAAACTAACGAGTGAAATGATTGATGCTTTGTTAGATTTGTATAATGATTATCGTATTTTATATGAGATGTTTCATGATGAAGACTACATTAAAGTCATGAAGCTAGTATTAAAAAAACTCCAGCAATTAAAAACGAACGATGGGAAGAGCAATGTATAGTCACTTTATATAATGAAAGATGAAATAAATAAAAAGTGGAATTCCTGTCCAAAGTGCTCCTTGAAAAAAGAAGGATGTAATCTTCTCGAACGAAATCATTAGTACACTTTCTTCACTATTAATATCCTCACTAAATGACTGAAACAACTTTGAAATGGTTGTCATACGAACTCCTCCTATAAAGCTTTGTTTGTAGTCTATCTTTATGCTTGTCCAACTAAAAACATTCCAAACATTCAAAAAGAAAATTTAAACGTAGGTGTACTGTATTTTTTAGGGAAGTAGCATGAAAAGACTTTAAGCATCATACATTTTGAACAAAAGGGGGGCGAGGCAATGAAGGAGATTGAGGTATTCATCGACACAGATGAAATAGCAGAGTTTTTCTTTCAAGAGCTGATGAAGAGGGGCTATGTTCCCTCAGAAGGCGAAGTGGAAGAACTCGCTGATATTACTTTCGAATACTTAATCGAAAAATGCATTATAGATGAAGAAATCGAAGATGAATAGCTTAAGAAAATCATTGTAAAAACCCCAATAGAAAGGACGAAGCAAATCGGCTTCGTCCTTTCATTATGTTTCGGAAAAGTTGTCTAGGGCAGAATATAAAAGATAATGACGCAGAGCAACAAAGGTTAAATCATAGTCTGTCACCTTAGGAAGTTCATCGAAAAATGATAGAACATCCATATCTTCCGGATGAAACCAGTCCTCTTTATTTGTATAGGAATGCTTAACATCTTCCCAAACACTTTCCAGTACTGGGCTAAAAAGCTTCTCATCGGCATTTTCCATCTTTGAAAATAAGAAATCCCAGTAATCGCTTCTTGAGCCTGTATGTGGTTGGCTGTCAGCAAACTTAGTAGTTTCTGATAGATATCGACCTTCGAATAAAATTTGATAAAGCTCCTTCCCTAGCTCTACCCGCTTTTTCACCTTTTCAAATTCCTTTACCGTCTTTCCACTTAAGCGATACCTGTAATTCTTTGACACTTTGAATGGAATAAAGATGGTTGTAAATCCAAGATTCTCTTGTAGCTTGTATGGGAGCTCATGCAGCAAGGATGCTGAATGATACATTCCCTTGATGATACGTTCCTCTAACATAAATTGTTCATTAATAATCATGGCAACGGTAATCCCCTTTGAATTATTGTTTGAATAAAATTCATTCCAAAAGGGTTTCATAAATGCTGATACATGAAAGGCCGGCAGAAGATGGAACAACGGTTTTCCAGTTCTCTTGCTATGTTCATAGAGAAGCAATTGCGGATAGGCATCTTGAAAGATATAGGCATTAGATCGTTCAAGGAATAAAAAATAACGATTTTTTTGAGGCTCAGACAGGAATTCCTTCAAAAAAGAGCTCTTTAAGTCGGTCATGTAATATCCACCATTACGAGATACGATATGAGCGAGAAACGACCAGTGAATCTCTTTATTTCTAGTGAAAAACTCATAATATGCTTTGGTTCTTGTAATATTGTTTTTGTTGTTTACATTTGTTTCCTTTGTAATAAGTGCAACGATTTCCTTTTCTCTTTGATCCGTAAATAATAAAGGGGAAAGGGAAGTCTTTTCTAATTGTTCGAAAATCCTTGTTTTTTCCTTTAAACTATATATCTCTTTACGTTTAATCGATGGAAGCATCCAATTGGAAAACTTCTCCTGAAGAAGTTCCAATATAGGTACAGAAGAAAAATTCATTTTTAGCCACCTTTCTATGAAACCTTCCATCGGAAGCAACGTATATATCTATATCAACCATTAGGAGGATTAGGTAATGTTAAAAAAAATCCTAAAGTCTATATTAGGAAGTTCTCACCATCGGAAGTATAGTTCTAGTGATCATTACAAACGTCGAAATCTGCATAAACATAGTCATTACGGTCATGGACATTACAAAAGAAAACATAAAAGTAGCTTTTTTAGCTCGAAAAGCTTTTTTAGCAGTTAGTATCATATATGAAAAAAGGTTGTAAAACATGATGCTTTTTAAACCTGTCATCTTGGCCTTCTCTTCACTTATTGATAAAGAATTACCTAAGGGAGAGAAAATCAATAATCGTTACGTGATCGAAGAGTTTCTAGGAATGGGCAGCTATGGCTATAGTTATCTCGTTTATGATTCCTTCTTAGGAAGGAAGGTTGTCTTAAAGATGGTTCGGTTTCACAAAAGGATTACAAAAAAGGGAATTCGTGTTCATCAGTATGAGATTGAGATATTGAAAAGCTTACAACATCCATCCTTTCCTGCCATTTTTGATGAAGGAATGTGGGGAACGGTTCCCTTTTTTACCATGGAATATGTTCATGGAAAAACATTTGAACAACTAATCTTTATAGAGGGACAAAGGTTTACCGAAGAAGAGGCATTGGCGTATGGGTTAAAGCTTCTTGAACGAATGGAGTACCTGCATAATAAAGGAATTGTCCATAGAGACTTAAGAATCCCCAATATCATGCTTGAAGACAATGACGTAAGGGTAATAGACTTTGGATTGGCAAAGTGGTTATCTGATACGGATAATAAAAAAAGAGAACTGAAAAGTGAGATTTCTCCCCAATCTGATTATTTTCAGTTAGGGCACTTTCTCCTGTTTTTGCTTTATTCCAATTATGAGACGAACGGTATGGAAAAGGAACGCCCTTGGGATGAAGAGTTGTCACTGTCATTAAAGACGAATAAGTTGATTAAAAGATTACTTCAAATAGATAAACCTTTTGAAACGATTAATGAACTAAAGCAATGTTATTTAGAAGCTTGTATAAAAAGGGAGGAATAAATATGTCACTATTCAATAAAGTGTTTGCAAGTATTGGGATTGGTTCGGCAACGGTAGATACCAAGCTTGAAAAAGATGTGTTCGTACCAGGAGAGGAAATAAGAGGAATTGTACAGATTAAGGGTGGAAAGCTAGAACAGCAAATTGATGAGATTTATCTGAATCTACATACCAATTATTTAAGAGAGTCAGATGATAAAAAGCATGTTGTGAAAGGGGATATTGAGAGATTTCGTTTGATTCAAGCATTAACGATTGGTTCAAATGAGACAAAAGAAATTCCGTTTGTTATCAGGGTGCCTTTTGATACACCTATCAGCATTGGTCGCACAAAAGTATGGGTTGAAACAGGCTTAGATATTAAAAATGCTGTTGACCCTTCAGACAAGGATTATATTAATGTAGTCCCTAATGGTTTAATGAAAGGTGTATTAGACAAGATCGCAGAACTAGGGTTTCGCTTGAGAGAGGCCGATTGTGAGGAAGTGCCGTACCGCAAAAGAAGAAGATTACCATTTGCCCAGGAATTTGAGTTCGTTGCAACTTCTGGACCTTTCCGAGGAAAACTAGACGAGCTAGAAGTGATATTCTTTCCGCAATCTGATGAGCAAATGGATATTGCTTTGCAGATAGATAGGAAAGCAAGAGGATTAGGTGGTTTCTTAGCGGAGGCTCTTGAAATGGATGAAACGAATATTCAGTTAAGTGTTAATGTTAGCGATCTGCCCCTTTTAAAATCAAAGCTTGAATCCATTATTAAGCAATATTCCTAATCGTTCATACAACACTTTTTTTGTCAAAAGGGGTATCTCGACAAAAAAAGTGTTTTTTTGATGAAGGATTCGACAGTGTCAAAGTCTAATCAAAGAGGGAGTGGAAAAAAAGGGGGGGCTTGAGGTTGTTAAAGGAACGGACCAGGCTTTTAAAAAAAACGTATGAAGTAATGATCTTTCAAACACCCAAATTCAGGCAGTCAAAAGGGTATAAACAAGTGTATCGTATGACTTTATCGGGAAGTTCACATCAGCATATTTTAGAAAATGTGTTTCGCATATTTAATGTAAAAGATAGTATTCCAAATGATTATCAAGGTCGATATATGGGAACAGGGGATATTATTTATATTGATGAGGGGAGACAAGGGACGACTTACTATCAACTTCAGCCGGGTGGTTGGAAGAAAATAAGTCGAATTCATGTGCTTTAACTAGTCTGTGGAGACACTCTCCACAGTTTTTTTATTTTACATGAAAGTATGATATAGTTTATTTGGTGAATATTATATCTGCAAACTAAAACGGGAGTGAAAACCTAATGAGTGTACATATTGGTGCAAAAGAAAATGAAATAGCTGAAACAGTACTTCTACCAGGAGACCCTTTACGGGCAAAATATATCGCAGAAACCTTTTTAGAAGGTGCGACTTGTTATAATGAAGTAAGAGGAATGTTAGGATTTACAGGTACATATAAAGGAAAGAGAGTATCTGTACAAGGAACAGGAATGGGAGTTCCCTCTATCTCTATTTACATAAATGAACTAATGAATAGTTATAATGTTCAAAACCTGATTCGAGTGGGAACTTGTGGAGCGATTCAAAAGGATGTTAAGGTAAGAGACGTTATTTTAGCAATGAGTGCGTCAACAGACTCTCAAATGAATCGACTCACTTTTGGTGGAGTTGATTATGCTCCTACTGCGAACTTTGATTTACTAAAGCGCGCATATGATGTAGGTTTAGTAAAAGGATTAAATTTAAAGGTAGGTAATGTCTTTACTGCGGACATGTTCTATAACGATAATAGCGAATTAGAAAAGTGGGCAAAATACCAAATTCTAGCTATTGAAATGGAAACAGCTGCGCTATATACATTGGCTGCAAAATTTGATCGCAAAGCCTTATCAGTCCTAACAGTAAGTGACCATATCCTTACTGGGGAAGAAACGACATCAGAAGAAAGACAAACGACTTTTAATGACATGATTGTCGTTGCATTAGATGCAGCCATTCAATAATTAGGAAGCAGCTTCTAACTATAGAAGCTGCTTTTTCTATTTCTGTTTTAATCAAAAATGATGCTGCATTTTTTTATTGATGATAAAATAGAAATATTGTATTAGAAAAAGAAGATAGGTGGAAATAATGCGTAAATATTTATTATCTATGGCAGGGATTACCCTTTTATTGTCCGGGTGCGATTTTAGCAAAATCCCATATGTAACTAATAATCAGAAGGAAGAAACATCTCAGACGGACGAACAGAAGGATAACGAACCTATCGTTGACGGGGAAAACAATGGACAAACGGATTCTGCACAAGGAGATGCGGGAGAATCAGCTGAAGATCCGCAAAGCATTCCTGAAGGTCCTACTTTAGAGTCCATTTATTTTAACGCTGTAAAAGAAGTTGATGGAAAACAAGTGATTCAAAATCCATTAAACGTACTTGCTCTTGTAAATAAAATGTTTGCTTTACCTGACAGTTATAATCCGGCTGATCTTGTAAAGCCGAATGTTTCCTTTTCCTTTGGAGACCAAACAATTGAAAAAAGTTTACTAAGGAAGGAAGCAGCATTAGCACTCGAAAAAATGTTTACAGAAGCAAAGGCTAGTGGAATAGAACTTTATGCTGTTTCAGGATATCGCTCCTATGAAAGACAACGAATATTATTTGACGCTGAAGTAAAAAAGAGTGGAGAAGAGAAGGCAGCCCAAGTGGTTGCACTACCTGGAAATAGTGAGCACCAAAGTGGACTTGCAATGGATATTTCATCGAAAAGTGCAAACTTAAGTTTAACGGAAAGCTTCGGTGAGACAAATGAAGGGAAATGGTTGGCTGCGAACGCCCATAAGTATGGATTTATCCTCCGATACCCTAAAGGAAAGGAAACAATAACGGGATATCAATACGAGCCTTGGCATTTTCGATATGTAGGGGTGAACGCTGCACAAACCATTTTTGAGAAAAACATTACTCTCGAAGAGTACTTTGATATCGTTGAAAAAATTTAGTCAATGGCATAAGAATATCAAAATCTTTGTTAAAACAAATGCAAAGATGTTATTCTAAACAGTAGGAACAAGCCTATGGAATGAAAGTGGTGAAGCATTTGGAAAATGAACAACGACCTGAGGAACAACAAACGGCTTCTAGTAAATCAGCCTATATACACATAAAGAAATTTCATTTCGTTATGTTATTGTTTTTAGTGGTATTTTTAGCTGCTGGTATTACTACATTTGCATTAGCATTTGGTGATGAAAAAGTGGTTACTGCTGGAACAGAGAGAAAAGAATTCGAAAAGCTCTATAATGCTTTCGACACCATCCAAGATAATTACTATAAAAAGATCGATGAAAATAAGCTAGTAAATGGGGCCATTGATGGTATGCTCCAAGCGCTGGATGATCCGTATTCAGACTATATGAATGAGGAAGAAGCAGCCAACTTTCATGAGAGTATTTCCTCCTCATTTGAAGGGATTGGCGCCGAAATTCAGGAAAAGGATGGCTATATCCTAATTGTATCTCCTTTAAAAGGGTCGCCTGCCGAAAAAGCGGGTCTTAAGCCAAATGATAAGGTGCTATCAGTAGATGGGAAAAACATTCAGGGAATGAGTTCTACTGAGGCAGTATTACTTATCCGAGGTAAAAAGGGTACTACGGTCAAGCTAGTCGTACAACGTCCGGGTGTTACAGAACCTCTGAATTTTTCAATTGTAAGGGATACAATCCCTATTGAAACAGTATACGGAGACATGGTGACTGACACGATAGCGAAAGTTCAAATAACGACCTTTTCGGAGAATACATCAACTGAGTTAATTACCACTTTAAATGACCTACAATCTAAAGGAATGAAAGCTCTTATTCTGGACTTGAGGCAGAACCCAGGGGGACTTTTAAATCAAGCAGTGAATATTTCTAGCTTGTTTGTTCCCGAAGGAAAAGTACTATTCAAGGTTGAGGACAGGGATGGCAATATCGAGGAAATCAAGTCAGAGCAAAAGGAAAATCCAGATATACCATTGGTCGTTCTAATTGATAAGGGAAGCGCATCTGCTTCAGAAATATTAGCAGGTGCAGTAAGTGAGTCGGCAAATGTTCCATTGGTTGGCGAAAAATCGTTTGGAAAAGGAACCGTACAAAGGGCGCAAGATTTCTCTGATGGTTCGAATATGAAGTACACGACAGAAAAATGGTTAACTCCAGAAGGAAACTGGATTCATGAAAAGGGGATTGTCCCTGACTATGAAGTGGCTCTGCCAGAATATGCAAATATCTCCTTTGTTGATCCTGAGCAGGAATTAAAGCTGTCTGTAGCTTCTACCCAGGTAAAGGCCGCCCAGCAAATGCTAAAAGCGCTTGGATTTGATCCAGGAAGAGAAGACGGTTACTTTGATGAAGCAACCCAAAAAGCGGTCATTGAATTTCAACAACAGAATAATATTGAGACAACAGGTATTCTTAAAGGCGAGTCTACCATATTATTAATGGAGAATTTAAGAAAACTTATTAATGACAATGATCCGCAGGTTCAAAAAGCAGTTGAGCTTCTTCAACAAGAGGTTAAGTAATAAAAAGCTTTCCCATTATTCGGGAAAGCTTTTTTATGTAAAAATGTACAAAACGACAAACACTAAGATCTAAGTGAATAAGAAAATTACGTTTAACAAACGAGGTGATACAATGAGACTTATAATGACCGTTATCCTGATATTCCTATTAGCAGGCTGTGGTTATTACTCCTCAAAAGAGAACAAAGAGGAAAATCAACGTACGACAAAAAACAGTACGATTGAAAAAACTAATGAAGAGATGCCCGCAGTGGAACGGTTTAGTCCATTGCGATCATATAAAAAGGATGTAAATGTCCTTTTACTAGGAGTTGACAGTAGAGGGGAATCATCTTCAAGATCAGACACCATCATGTTAGCGAAATACGAGCCATTAAACAAAACAGTGAAGCTAGTTTCCTTAATGAGAGACAGTTATGTAACAATACCTGGATATAATAAGAGCAAATTAAATCACGCCTATTTCTATGGGGGAGACAAGTTAGTAAAGGACACCATTGAAAGAAATTTTAATATAAAAATTGACCATGTAGCACTGATTGATTTCCAAGGGTTTATTGAAGTAGTGAATTTACTTGCACCGGAAGGACTAAAATTGGATGTCTCAAAACCGATGATGAAAGATTTACACATTTCTGGGGAACCCGGAATGCGTGTGCTTAAAGGGCAACAGCTCTTGGATTATGTTAGATTTAGGCACGATGCAAAAAGTGATTTTGGAAGGGTTGAGAGGCAGCAGGATGTTATGATTTCTTTAAAGGAAGAAGCAGTTGAAACACTTGGATCATTTGAAGGAGTAGTGAAGCTGCCAGAAATTCTGACTGAGGTTTCTAATCATATGGTCACAGACATTATCCTTAAGGATTATCTGACACTTGGAGCTACTTTCATCCTAAATCCTGTATCAAAAGTAGAAACGTTAAGGGTACCAGTTGAAAATAGCTACACAAATAAATATACTAAGCATGCAGGAGAAGTATTAAATATGGATATACAGAGAAATAAGGACGCGATTCATAAGTTCTTATCCAATGAGGGAATCGAATAGAGAAGTTGTATCTGTGCAGCTTCTCTATTCGTATGAAAAATCGAACATGGGTACTGGGGGAAAGCAAGTTATGAAACAAACGGAAGTTTATATATTATCTGGATTTTTAGGAAGTGGAAAAACTACTTTGCTAAAGAGATTATTGCAGTCAGAGAAGGAGTCAGGCAGAAAGGTTGCCGTTTTGATGAATGAACTTGGGAAGATATCCATAGATTCTGACGAAGTGGACGGCGACGTGCCCTTAAAAGAGTTATTAGGTGGATGTATTTGCTGTACCATTCAAGATAAACTAGAAGCCCAGCTACAGGAGCTTTTAATTACACATCAACCTGATTGTATATACATTGAAACAACAGGGGCTGCACATCCAGTAGAAACATTAGATGCTGTATTGTCTCCATTATTTGCTACACAACTAAGTGTGAA
Organism: Robertmurraya korlensis NBRC 107688; assembly: GCF_001591645.1. Lineage (GTDB taxonomy): Bacteria > Bacillota > Bacilli > Bacillales > Cytobacillaceae > Robertmurraya_A. The sequence goes on from NZ_BCVH01000001.1 coordinate 380,029, forward strand.
AGGAATTCTTTCCGTTGTCGATGGTAGACTTTGGCTTGATCGTCGATCCTACTCACCGCAAATCCAGCAGTTAATATCGGAACAAATTAGACATGCGGATTTAATTGTTATCAATAAAACAGATGAGGTAAGTGAAGGCGAAAAGGTTCTCATTACTACAGGTATTCAATCTCTCAATGAAAAAGCGAATGTGATTTTAACTACTTATTCTAATGTTTCAATGAAACAAGTCCAGTCTTTATCTTATCAAAAGAAATCTCATTTAACGAAAAGTCATGTAGAAAATGATTTAAAGCTGAGTACATTTGTCTATACATTTTCTCATGCAGTTGATTTAGATCAGTTTGAGACTTTTTTACAATCAATGCCAGATACAATTTATCGAATAAAAGGTTATGTAAAATTCTCATCTTCCTCACTTCCTTATTTATTCCAGTTTTCGTATGGAATGCCGGTCTACATGAAAGAAGAGATGAATATGCCGTTAAATTTAGTATTTATTGGGGAAAACATACAATGGGACGAGATTTCAAGTAAGCTTCAGGAGTTGGAAAAAACAAAGCTTTAGAAGAGAAGTTGTAAAGCTTGAACATGATGCTCAAGCTTAGTTGTTTTGATTTTGTCCAAATTTGACAAACGTTCTTTCATCTTCAATAAGTCCACAAGCTGCACATTGAACTCTGTAAGAGGGACCTTTATAAGACATATGAAATGGAGAAAGCTGTTCATGTGAGTATTCCTCCATCACATCACCTGTTTGTGGGTTAAGTTTTACAGCTTGTGGTTCTTGCTTAATAAGATTAAAGCGGCTTCGATTCGTTTTGCAATTTGGACAACGGTAAGGCTCAGTCATTGGGACTTCTCCTTTCATTGTGATAATATTGTATATTCTTTCCTTTTATTTAATCAAATATGTAATTACTAATAACAATATAGAATGGTTGTGGAATTTAAATGAAGAAATTAATCGAGGGTTATCGATCCCTATGGAATAATCGCCTGCTTAATGAGGGGAAAGATGAGGATGTACTTAGAGAGGCGATATCACGTGAACTAAAGGATGAGTTTTCCCATCCTCGAGTTCGAAAACAGCCACATGAAAAATATTACTTAGCAACTAAAAGGGTAATTGATTCCGCTTTGGAACCAGATTTAAAGCTTTCCTTGCTTGCCATCCATATTGAAGAATTGGAGAAAATTTTGTCCGTAACTAAAGACAGATAGATTTTTGTTATGGAAGTAAAGTAAGGACTGAAAAGAAGTGAAGAATGGTTCCTGCAATGACAAAAAGATGCCAAATGGCATGATGAAACTTAAATCCTCTCCAAACATAAAATACAGAACCAAAGGTATATAACAATCCTCCGATGACTAGTAGATACCAGCCAGTTGGCTCCATCCCATTGGAAATCGGCTTATAGGCAAAAACAATTAACCAACCCATTACTACGTAGAGAGCAGTGGAGAAGAATAAAAATTTCTTTACATAAAAGGCCTTAAAAACAGTTCCTCCAATCGCTAACCCCCAAACGATTCCAAATAAGGTCCAGCCTAGTGCACCTTTGACTAGTAAAAATAAAAATGGAGTATAGGTACCAGCGATAAAAAAGTAGATAGAAGAATGGTCGAATATTTCAAATAGGTCCTTTATCCTTCCTTGTGGAAAGCTGTGAACCAATGTGGAAGAGATATATAAAATGACCATTGTTGAGCCATATAATGTAAAGCTAACAATATGCCATACATTCCCGTAAAGAGATGAAAAGACGATCAGCAGAACGAGAGCAGTGATACTTAGTATGGCTCCAATACCATGTGTAATTGAATTTGCTATCTCTTCTCCTTTTGTAAAAACATGAGTTTCAGCCAAGATCATCACTCCATTTCGCTATATTCATAATCATGTACTTACTTTACTAAAAATTGACCAACAAATAAAACAATTTAAATTATATTTTGGGATTTCACACATATTTCACATACAAGTCGTATAATGAGCGGTGATCGAACTATATGGGGAGTAATATGAAAATGAAAGTAAAAATAGTGATGCTAGCTTCTATCTGTGCTCTTCTACTTATCGTTTCGGGTTGCTCAAAAGAACAGCCAATTATTCCGGAAGATAAATCACTAGCGATTACAGTCAATATTAAAGATATGACCATTTCTTTTATTGATCTTGAAGAAAAAAGAGTAATGGAAACTTGGGCAATGGACAAGCCTTATACAGGAGGTGTTATATTACCTGATGGTGATTCCCTTCTATTATATGGAAAACAGGTCGAAACAGCAGATATGTATTCCTTACGAACAGGAAAGAAGATTGAAAGCTGGACGACAGGAAAGGGAATTGTCGAAGGAGTACTGTTATCTGATAGTGAGGAAATTGCTTTATCGGATCAAGAAAGACTGTCTGTCAGATTCTTTCGTTTTGACGGCAAGGAAACGAAAGAGGTTTCTAATACGGGAAACCCATTAGCACTGATTCCTACTACCTCTCAGTTGTACGTTATAAGTTATAACTCTAAAAAACTTACCATAATTGATATTCAAAGGAAAGAAATCATCAATCAATTTTCCATTCATTCGTCAGCCACTGGGGCGATAGTTCAGGAAGAAAAGGATGAAATTTGGATAGGGGGCCATGGGCTTGGCTCAGAGCTCGAAAGTGATATTCATGTTTATGATAGTAAGACAGGTGAGTTGAAAAGGAACGTGTCAGCGCCGATTATGCCAATTAATCTACTACATAATAATGACGGTATATTTGCTTTAAGTCATGGTTCGAATAGTCTTTATAAACTTTCAGCTGAAGGTGCAATACAAGAAAAGATCGTTGTGGGGGCAAATCCATTCGAGTTATCAGAGTATAAAAATCAGCTAATTGTAGCGGGGTATGATAGTAATGACATTCACTTCATAACGAAAAAAGATTTAACAATAGAGAAATCATTAAACGTTGGAAAAGGCCCCTTTCAAATAATCATTAGGGAGATTGACTAATGGAAAATCGAATCCAAGTTCTCATCGTCGATGATGAAGAAGATATGAGGCAATTATTAAAGATGTATCTTGAGAATGCTGGTATGACTTGTTCACTAGCCGGAAGTGGGGAGGAGGCATATAGACATGCTACCAGCAATCACTTTGACATTATTCTACTGGATATTATGATGCCAGGGGATGATGGATTTATTGTTTGTGAGAAGCTTCGTCATGTATCGAACACGCCCATCATTTTTCTGTCTGCAAAAGGGGAGGAATGGGATAAAGTAAAGGGGCTTAAGCTTGGAGCGGATGACTATATGGTAAAACCGTTCAGTCCCGGTGAACTTGTTGCTAGAATACAAGCAGTACTTAGAAGAAGTCATACCTATAAGGATGAAAATGAAATCGTTAAAGCTGGATTCATCTTTGTTGATAAGAAAGCCCGTAAAGTAGTGATTGACAACGAACATATCATTCTTACACTAAAGGAATATGAAGTACTTCTTTCTTTAATCGAGCACCATGGTCAAGCACTGAGTAGAGAACAACTTCTAGAACATGTGTGGGGATTAGGATATAGCGGAAGTCTTCGCACCGTTGATACACATATTAAAACCTTGCGTATGAAGCTTGGAAAAGCTGATTATATTGATACTGTTTGGGGAATTGGTTACAAGTTTGAGGTACCTACTAATGACATTTCTTCCTAATACTCTTTCAAAGAAACTATGGGTTTTTGTAACAACTACTATCATTCTTACGATTGGCTTTTCTTTTTTGTTATCTAATTATTTTTATGAAAAATTATATGTGGGAAAGATAAGATCAGGGTTACTAGAGGAAGGTACAAGGATTTCTGCTGACTATGAAGGTGGACCGTTATCGAATGAATTAATCGAGAAAGTAGAATGGTACAATACAAAGAATGAGTCAGAGGTTTTTATTGTAAGTAACCCAAAGGAGTTAAGTGCTTGCTTACCCTATGAAATCGATTACGATACTATCATTGGGCCCGAAGAGAGAGAGAAATTACTCAATGGGCATTCGGTTGAAAAAACGGGGTATGAAGAACGGTTTGACCGAGACGTTATGGCAGTAATCGTGCCATTAATTGATTCGAATAGGCTAGAGGGGATCATATATTTATATGTTCCATTAGCAAAAATTACTGAGTTAACAAACGATTTTTCGATTGTTGGAGTAGTAGTTGGTTTACTCTTTGTAATTTTGTCTGTATACATAGGAACAATCTTTGTAAGAAAAATGACAAAACCTTTAGAAATCATGAAGAATGCAGCTGAAAAAGTAACAGCAGGGGATTATTCTGCTAGAGTACCAATCTTTTCTAAGGATGAAATCGGCCAATTAGGTACTGCATTTAACCTCATGTCGGCATCCATACAAAAAGAAGACGAGAGAAAAAAGGAATTCCTAGCAGATGTATCGCATGAGCTCCGGACCCCCATTAGTTATGTGAAGGGTTACAGTGAGGCTCTGATAGCTGGTCTTGTAAAGTCTTATCAGGATCAAGAACGGTACTTGAAAATAATTCATAGAGAAGCTAGTCGAATGGAAAGGCTTGTTGGAGATTTACTAGACCTATCGAGGCTTGACTCAGAGGATTTTCGATTGGAATTACGTCCATTACCGTTAGCTCAGCTAGTTGAAGATTGTTTGGACAAATACATACCAAAACTTCAAGAAAAGGGTTTGGTCTTACGTTCGGACCTAGATCCGGATATTATCATAAGTGCGGATGAGGGAAGAATAGAACAAGTGATACAGAATATCGTAGATAATGCAATCAATTATACCGATAAGGGTCAAATTACGGTACTTCTTTCAAAGCATGAAAAAGGGTGTCAGCTGTCCATAAAGGATACAGGTATTGGCATTCCTAGTGAAGATATCCAAAGAGTAACTCAGCGATTTTTCCGGGTAAATAAGGCAAGAACAAGAAGTGATGGTGGTACGGGTCTTGGATTAGCCATATCTAACAGATTAATTCAACTACATAGTGGGGAGCTTGAAATAGAGAGTGGCTCTGGTGAAGGGACCTGCATCACTATTATTCTTCCGGTTATATAAAAAAGGGTGATAGATAGAAAGGAGGAATAGGTAAATGAAAAAAGGATTACTGGTTACCGTATTCACAGTATTGATTATGAGTTTAACAGCTTGTGTTCAAGAAGAAGAGGAGGCTCCTCAGTTTTTAGATGTAAAGCTGTCGATTACTCCTGAACATGCTGAAAAAGGAGAAACAGTTTTATTTGAATCAAAAGTAACCTATGGGGAAGAAAATGTTACGGATGCAGATGAGGTGGCCTTTGAAATATGGCGTTCAAATGATGAAAATCATGAAAAAATAGAGGTAGAGCATAAAGAAAATGGGGTATACTCCCTGGAAAAAACGTTTGATGTGGATGGAACGTATTATGTTTACGCACATGTTACAGCAAGAAGCATGCACAATATGCCAAAAAAAGAGTTCGTTGTTGGAACAGCTAGTGATAAAGAAGAGGGCTCTTCTTCCTCAATGATGGATGAAGAAGAGGACCATAGCGGTCATTAATCCTCTCTTTGAATTAATATAACTACTTCCTCGTTTTCTTTTGGTAGTTGAATGGTTAATAAACCATCAGTAAGAGAATAACGTATTCCTTCTCTGTCTATTGGAGATGGAATCGTTATTTTTTTTTCAAATAAAAGATGAGGTCTTTCTTTTAGATAATAACGCATCCCTTCTTTCAATGTTCTGCATGTACCGGTTAGAACACAAAGATTATTTTCAAATCGAACATGAATATCACTTAATTTAATTCCAGGTATTTCAGCCTCTAGAATAAAAGCCTTATCCACTTCATATAAATCACATCGAGGAAAACTTTTTTGTTGAAGCTCCATTGTCTGTTTCATTACCATTTCTGCTTCCTTCCTCCAGGAAGATTCTTGGTTAAAGTCATAATTGAAATACATCACTAGGTCACCCTTTAAAAAATTTCTTTTACATCAATTTCTGAATATTGTAAATCTGTATTCTTAGGAATTTTCACTTCAAGTAGGCCATCCTTATACGTTGCAGCCCCACCTTTTTTTCTGACTGTTGCTGGTAAGGTATACACTTGTCGTTCAGCTTCAAGTGGGTAATTTTCAATAATAAGTTGATTAGAAGTATGACATACCTTTAGTATCTTAAGACAGTCTTCATCCTTAATGGGAATCATAGCAAAAACGTAATCATGTGTTTCAAATATATGAGCAGAATGAAGATCCTTTTTTAAAGGACTCGAATCTTGGTTTGTCTGTGAGTTTGTAGATAAGTCAGGAAATCCTGCTCCATTTATTCCTTGGTTGAAAACTTTACTCATTGTCTCCTGAACATATTTCTCAATATCCTGAGGTTTCATTCCTTGAAAACTGCCCTTCATATCTTTTCCGAAGGGGAACATATTCCATGGAAACATTCCTACCACCCCTAATTATAAAAAATCTCTACTACATCTTATGCAAGAATATGGGTATGGTTAAATACGATGATTATGACACTTTATATTTGCATTCAATCGAACTTCTTTTTAGTATATTGATTAGAGAAAACAAATTTTAGTTATTGTGAGGTTAGTGATTTGAATTCAAAAACAGCTTTGATTACAGGGGGAGCGACGGGTATAGGAAAGAAAATAGCCGAGGAGCTTGCTCAAAGAGGAATAAATCTCGTTGTTAACTATCGAAGCAGTGAAAATGAAGCGATTAACCTTGCAAAGGGCTTAATTGCGGAATATGGCATAAAGATTGAACTCATACAGGCTGATGTTGCTAGTCAGCAGGATTGTATCAAAATATGTGAACATATAAAACAAAAGAACATATCCATAGACATTCTCATACATAATGCAGGCCCGTATATTCATGAAAGGAAACGACTTACCGATTACACGTTTGATGAGTGGAATTATTTAATTAATGGCAATTTAAATGCTGTGTTTTATTTAACAAAGGAAATACTTCCTAACATGCGTGAACAGAAGTGGGGAAGAGTCATAACCATTGGATTTGATCGTGTAGAAACAGCCCCAGGCTGGGTTTTTCGTTCAGCCTTCGCAGCTGCAAAAACCGGTTTAGCTAGTTTAACTAGAACGATTTCACTTGAAGAGGCCAAAAATGGCATTACAGCAAATATGGTATGTCCAGGTGATATCACTGGCCATTGGAAAGAGACAAATATTTCAGAGGCAACATTGCAGGTCATATCAAATATTCCGGTAGGTAGACCAGGGACGGGGGAAGATATCTCCAGAGTTGTTGCTTTCTTGATTGATGAGCAATCTAGTTTTATAACTGGTGGCATCATACCAGTTACTGGAGGAATGGATGTTCTAGGGAAAGTTCATAAGTAAATGACTCTTTACAGGATTCATGAAGAGGTATAATATATAATATTATTTACGAATATCATTGGAATAGTCTTCCAATGTTTTTTTCGTGATTCATTTTATCTAAAGAAGGGTCATTATGAATAAAACCATAAAATTAACACCTGCCCAATTATTAATTATCGTTTTTATTTTTTTTATCTTTATAGGTACTATTCTCTTGTTATTACCGTTTTCAACTAATAAACCGATCACATTCATTGATGCATTCTTTACGACTGTTTCAGCGATGACCGTAACAGGATTGGGGGTAGTTGACACAGGGACATATTTTACATACGTAGGACAATTCATTATTGCATTGCTCATACAACTTGGTGGATTGGGTATCATGACTTTTTCGGTATTTATTTTTATCGTTTTAGGAAAGAAGATCGGTTTTAAACATCGACTTATCATGCAACATGCTCTTAACCAAGTAAATATTGGCGGGGTTATCAAGCTTGTAAAGAATTTATTCTTTTTTTCTATCACCATTGAGTTTATTGCCATGATTTTTCTAGCGCTTCGTCTTGTTCCCGAATTCGGATGGAAAAAAGGACTGTTTTCAAGTTTTTTCCACTCTATTTCCGCATTCAATAATGCGGGTTTTGCCCTGTGGCCAGATAATCTGATTCAGTTTGTTGGTGACCCTATCATCAATATTGTTATAAGTTCCCTATTTATAATTGGAGGGATTGGCTTTACTGTTTTAATTGATTTAAAGGAAAAGAACTCTTTTTCAAAGCTAAGCTTACACAGTAAGATGATGATCGTAGGAACTCTTGTGATTAATATTGTATCCATTCTACTTATTTTTGCATTAGAGTTTAGAAACCCTCAAACCCTGGGCGGATTAACAATGGTTGAAAAGCTTTGGGCATCTTATTTTCAAGGGGTGTCACCGAGAACAGCAGGTTTTAACACCATTGATATTGGTTTGATGAATGATCCAACAATTTTTTACATAACCATTTTAATGTTTATTGGTGCGGGTAGCGCGTCTACAGGCGGCGGTATTAAGTTAACTACCTTTATGGTTATCCTGTTATCGACCTTTTTTTACTTGAAAGGAAGAGATGATATCCAAATTTATAGGAGGAACATTCCCTCTGGATATATTGCAAGAGTGACAGCAATAGCAATGACAAGTGTTCTTGTAGTGGTATTAGCCGTGTTACTGATTAATATCATTGAGCCTATTCCTTTTTTACCATTATTGTTTGAAGTAGTTTCTGCCTTTGGTACAGTTGGGTTATCCATGGGAATTACTGCTAGCTTGACTGTCCTCGGAAAGCTAATCATTATAATTGTGATGTTTATCGGTAAAATTGGCCCGTTAACTTTGATGTTTATGCTGGCAAGACCACAAAAATCGAATTTCAAATATCCTGATGAAGAAATATTAACTGGGTGAGTAAAAGAGGGGTCATTAGATCCTTCTTTTTTATTAAATTCATTTATAGTAAAATAGTAGGTGATGGTGAAAAATGGGGAAAGCACTAGGTGAAGGAAAATGAAAACGTACAAACAATTTATAAGACAACTAATCACCAATTATATAATAGGTTCCTTATTAGCCGTTTTCGGTGTAGGTGGAACACTCATGTTTTCTACTATAGATATTACTGCTAATGACCAGTTTTATTTACTATTAATCATGATTCTTTCGGTCTTGTGCATGTTTATTTGTGAAGCTATTACCTTTTATTATCATATAAAACCTATTAGGGCTGTTTTTAATACTGAATATGTAAAAGAAGAAGAAGTAAGAAAGGGTCTTAAACAGTTATATCAGTTTCCTAAACTTACGGTAAAACGAATCATGCTACCACATTTCTTAGGATTATCCATCCCTGCAACCACGTTAGCAGCAATCTTTATAATTATGGAGAAACTTCATGTTCCCATGATGTATATCTTCTATTCAACTATCGCAGCCATTTTTGTAGCCATCCTGCATGCGTTAACTGAGTTTTATTTAACATTACGCGCTATTCAACCAATATCGTTAGCGATGAAGGACATGCTTCGTTTAGGTGAAAACTCTTTATTTTTTGAGAATGATATGGTCGTACCCATTCAGAAGAAATTTCAATCCACTGTATTAATAATAGGAGTTCTCCCTGTACTCCTATTCCTTTTAGCAGCACAAATCAAATGGTCGCAAATTACGGGAATGGAAATGCAAGTCTATTGGCAATGGGCGGGTTTAATCATTGTATTTACTGTCATTTATTCGATTTTAGTTTCTAGATTCATGACTAGAGATATTGAAAGTCCTCTTCGTCAACTACAGGAATTAATGGAAAATGTCAAAAATGAAAACTATAATTTTATTAAATCCAACGTATATACGGATGAATTCTCAAAAGTATTTATCGGCTTTAATCATATGGTAAATGCCATTAATGAACGTGAGTCAACCAATAAAAAGCTATTAGAAAGTTTTATGATATCACTTTCGGCAACACTTGATGCGAGAGATCCATACACGTCAGGTCATTCTTCACGTGTAGCTAAGTTCTCCCTAGAAATTGGTCATGTACTTGGATTAGAAAAGGATGACTTAGAGTTGCTCTATCAGACGGCATTATTACATGACATTGGGAAAATAGGTGTTCCTGATTATGTGCTATTAAAAGAAGGAAAGTTAACGGAAGAGGAGTTTGCCCATATTAAAGCTCATCCTGTGATAGGAGAACATATTTTAAAGCAAGTACAACCAGCAAGTAAAGTTGCCCGAATGCTTCCTGGTATTAGACATCACCATGAACGAATGGATGGAAAAGGGTATCCGGACGGGCTAAAAGACCAGGAAATTCCTCTTTATGGTCGAATTATTGCTGTTGCGGATAGCTTTGATGCGATGACGTCAGACCGTCCTTATCGAAAAGGGATGGTAGAAGAAAAAGCACTAAATATCCTTCTAGCCGGAAAAGATACCCAATGGGATAGTGCTATTGTTGATTTGTTTATTTCAATCAGGAAAAGTAAACAGAACGAAAAAAGGCCAGCTCTTTAGTGAGAGTTGGTCTTTGTACTATACATTTTCCTTTGTACATAGATAAGTCGACTTGATAAACATACCGCGCCAACGGCTAATCCTGTAATTAGCCCAATCCAGTAACCAAAAGCTCCCCAATTGGTGTAATTAGCTAAATAGTACCCAAATGGAAGTCCGACTACCCAATAAGAAACAAGTGACATGATAAAGGTAATGTTAACATCCTTGTAGCCTCTTAGGGCGCCTTGAACAGGTGCTTGAATCGCATCTGAGAGTTGGAAAAACAGTGCGTACAATAAGAAATGTGCCGTTAATTGTAATACTTCATAATCCTTTGTATAGATAGAAGCAATTTCAGCTCGTAATAGTCCTAAAATAACCCCACATACCAGAGCCATGCCAACAGCTAACGATAATCCAATCCAGCTATAAGCTTGTGCATCACGATATCTTTTTGCTCCTACTTCAAAGCCAACAACGATTGTTAACGCCATAGAGATGCTTAGTGGAATCATATAAAGAAAAGAAGCAAAGTTTAATGCTGCTTGATGGGAAGCAATTGTAATGGTATTAAAGGTACTCATTAGTAGCGTAACAGCTGCAAAAATACTCGTTTCAAAAAATATTGCTAAGCCAATAGGGATTCCAATGATCAAAATTTCTTTCCACGCTTTTAATGCTAATGGATACACTTTACTAAACACATGAAAAGTTGAGAAAGATTCCTTTGAAACAATAATCCAAATTGCTATAGCTGTAACTATCCAATACGTTATAGCTGTTGCATAACCCGCCCCAACTCCACCGAGCTCAGGGAACCCTAATTTCCCATAGATAAGTATATAGTTAAAAATGATATTAATAGGAAGAGAGGCAAGTGCAATAAACATCGTCACTCTAGTTTTTCCAAGGGCATCAATAAATGAGCGCAATACCTGATACACAAATAGGGGAATAATGCCAAAACTAAGAGCTACTAAGTAGTCATGAGCGATCTCTTCGACAGCTGGTTCAAGACTCATTGACTGAAGAATGATGTTTAATGTAATGGCACCAATGATAAGAACCACTATTGCTAGTGTAATTGATAGATAAACTCCTTGAATGACCTGATAGGGTATGTCCTTATGCTTTTTGGCTCCAATTAATTGTGATACAACCGGGGTTATTGCTAGCAATATTCCACTTAGACCTGTAAATACTGGAGTCCAAATGCTCGAACCTATTGCAACACCTGCTAGATCAACTGGACTGTAATGACCTGACATGGTTGTATCAAAAAAATTCATTGAAAAAAGAGCAAGTTGAGTAACGAGAATGGGTAACAGGATGTATAAAAGCTGTTTGATTTTTTCTTTTTTCGTGTGTGTTTGATTCATTTTTTATCCTCAGTTTCTATTCAGTTAACGAAAGAAATTATAACATATTACGACTACCTGCCGAACAAATTTTTGACACAAATATTCCACTTAAATGTCATATTATTTTTAAAATTTTGTGAACAGTTTGATAGGAGTGAATGAAATAGGTTTCTTTTGTGAAAAATGATTACAACATCTTTTGAAAGGAAGTGGTTACCATGAGTTTCAACATTAATCGAATTAATCCAAATCAAACTCAAGTACTATATACTGATGGACGTTTTGAAACACTAACCAATGAGGAACTTAATGAGCTACTTGCTACAGAGCATTTTTATGTTGAAGAAGTCCCTCAACAGTCACAATAAAGAAAACGCTCCTTTTATAAAGAGCGTTTCTTTCTTTTATATAGAATAGTTTCATTATGCTTCTAGTAACTGTGTAGACTCTTGGTGCAGTGGTTGTTGCGACTGTTGGTGGCTTTCACGCTTAACATGTAATGTGTACAAATCTTTTGGTATTTCGTATAAGTTATAAAGATCCTCATCTTTGTTTAATTGGTCAAGTAGTGCTTTTCTCGTTTCATTCGCACAAATAACATACGGCAATTTCTCTGCTGCTTTTTGGGAGCGTATGTTCACCTTTCTGATTCGCATAAAAATAGTTTCAATTCCTAACTCATAAAAAAGCTCCTCAAAAAAGGCTTCTTTTGCAATTTGATTATAACCTTTTCCATGGTAGGGTTTTCCTAGCCATGTGCCAAGAAAGCCAGCATTGTCCTCAATATCAAACAAATTAATCGTTCCTATTGGAGAACCCCATTCATCAAGGATCGTACGTGAGATTATCTCTCCACGTTCTTCTGCTTCAATTGTTTGTTTAGTTATAAATAGATATTCGTCATAACAACGTGTCTTTTGACGCACAAATGGGAAGACTTCTGGATGCGTCATTAAATCGTAAAGTGCATGGCAGTCGTGAAGCTCGCGCTTCTTGATCATGTGTATCCCTCCAATATGAGGACAGTCCGACTCCATGACAAATAGAGTCTCCGATCCTACCCTCGAAATTTTTTGTAGTGCTAAAAAATTTCGGGGTGGGAATCGAACCCACTAGAACCAGATACCTGGTGGCGCACCATTTGCCTTCCCTAGTCTTGCTATATTTTTATTCTAATAAAATAACTACATATTACTCACTAAAGTATCATACTAAAATTTATTACCGATTGGAATAGGAAAATGCATAGAAAAACATCTATTTTTATCGTCAATTTTTGACAGACAAAATCCTACAAATATCAGGCTTGACTATAGACAATCGTACCTTTGATCATTGTCCATTTTGGTTTTGATAAAAAGTGGAAAGGATGATGACTCCAAAGAACGAGGTCGGCTTCTTTTCCAACCTCGATACTTCCAATTTGATCATCAAGGCGTAAATTTCGTGCTGGTAATATAGTAATTCCTTCTAATGCTTTTTGTTCTGGCAATCCTTCTCGAGTAGCAATGGCTGCACAAACATTTAAATATTGGATGGGGGTGTATGGATGATCCGTTGTAATGGAGACTTCCACTCCGTGGTCAGTTAATTCCTGATAAGTCTTCCAGCTTTTATTTTTAAGTTCTATCTTTGAACGCCTAGTTAGAGTTGGACCTACTGAAACCTTCAGTCCTAGTCCCTGCAATTCTTCTGCAACAAGATGGCCCTCGGTACAATGCTCTATTCGTAAGTCTAGGTTGAATTCTTCAGCAAATCGAACGGCCGAAATGATATCATCTGCACGATGTGCATGAATTCGAACAGGTATCTCTCGCTTCAAAGCCATAACAATCGGGGCAATACGTAGCAAATCTGGATTGTCACAATACTGAACTTCTCTAAACTTCTCTCGAAGCATTCCCATTATTCCCATTCGTGTAATGGAATCATTATTCCCTTGACTATGGATTCTTTTTGGATTTTCTCCTAAAGCAATTTTTAAGCCCGCTGTTTCTTGTTCTATCATCTTTTCAATATTTTTTCCAAATGTTTTAATCACGGAAGTGGTTCCACCAATAACGTTTGCACTTCCTGGCATGACATGAGCGGTGGTGATCCCATGCTTGATGGCATCAGAAAAGGCAGGGTCGAGAGGATACACACCATCAATGGCACGAACATGAGGACTCATTGGATCTATTGTTTCGTTTGCATCGTTACCAGCCCATCCAGTTCCTTCATCATAAAGACCTAAATGAGTATGAGTATCAATAAACCCAGGAAGTAAATAATAGCCGTTGCAATCAATTATCTTTGTTGTGCCGTCTGACGCGATTTTGGAACTAATTTTACTTATTTTCCCTTGCTCGATTAAAATATCACCGCAATGAATCGGTTTAGAAGTAATAGGGTAAATATGAGCGTTTTTTAATAAAAGTTTGTTCATTTTTTCTACCTAACTTTCATTTATAATCTCTCTATATATTACATGCTATTTATCTCCTATTAGAATCAAAAAAACTCACCAAAAGGTGAGTTAATTAAAAAATTCTCATCAACTGTAAGATAATAATAATTAGTCCTAATATCCATACATAAACAGCAAAAAAACGTAACGAATGCTTCTTAAGAAAGTTAATCATCCAAACTACTGCAATATAGCCAAACAAAGCGGATGCAAGCGTGGCAACAAGAAGACTGCTAAAACTGATACTTTCAACTTGTCCGGATGCTAATTCCCCAAATTGTAATACCACTCCACCAGCAATTGCTGGAATGGAAAGGAGAAATGAGAAGTATGCAGCCGTTTCGCGATCGAGCTTTCTAAACAAACCAGCCGCGATGGTTAATCCTGACCGTGAGACAGCAGGGAAGATGGCAGCAGCCTGGAAGGTTCCAATAAATAAAGCATCTCCGTATGTAATGCAATGTAACGTTTTTCCGCCACGGCGAACCCCCTCTGCAATCCATAAAACCATCCCGGTAATAATAAACTCCCAGCCAATCGTGACTCCCGTTTTCGAAATGGAATCAAATAAATCACTTAATAAAAGCCCAACAACTACGGCAGGAATGGTACCAATGATAACAAGTTTTGAAAGCCTTCCAAAAGGATTTTTTATAATCGTGATAAGTTCATTTTTATAAATAACCAAAACGGCTAATAGCGTACCGATATGAAGCATTGTATCTAAAAAAATACCTGCTTCGTCAAGGCCAAACAAATGCCTTCCCAAATATAGATGACCCGTACTAGAGATAGGTATAAATTCGGTTAAGCCCTGGATAATCCCTAGTATAAATGCCTCGATTTTCGACATCATTTGCTGCTTCACCTCTCTATAAGTTGACTACTATATATGTATGGTTGCATGTCCCAAACAAGAACTATTCAAGCCAATATATTTGTACATAAAGTCCTGAAACCTTTCATAATTTCAACCGTAGATAATACTATAGGATAAAAAGGAGTGAAATATCATGCCAACAAATGAGGAAAGAACCTTGGCAGCTGCGATTTATGTGATAAGCTTTTTTACGGTGTTTATTGGGCCTTTATTAATTTGGCTTATCAAAAAAGATTCGTCGTCATACATTGATTACCATGGGAAAGAGTACTTGAACTTTTTGATATCTTACACAGTCTATGCATTTGTAAGTGTTATATTGATGATGGTCTTAATCGGTTTCCTAACCATTTGGGTAGTAGGGGTGGCCGGATTTATCTTTACAATTATTGGAGCTGTTAAAGCCTACGAAGGTACATCTTATCGAATTCCGCTCATTTTCCGACTTATTCGATAATGATTAGTTAAAGGCCTAGAAGATTCTGGGCTTTTTTGTATGTAAGAATTTTGATATTTGTTATAATATGTAAATGAAGGGTATGTAGAAAGGAAGTAATCAAGTGTTAGTAGATGGAACAGGTCTTGTATTAGAAGGCGGTGGAATGCGCGGAGTATATACAGCAGGAGTGTTAGAGAGCTTCCTAGAAAATGGGTTAACATTCCAATATGTTATTGGAGTTTCTGCCGGTGCTTGTAATGCTGCGTCGTATTTATCCCAGCAAAAAGGGAGAAATAAAAGGGTGAATATCGAGTATATATCAGATCCTCGTTATCTCTCTTTACAAAATTATTTTAAAAAAAGAGAGTTATTTGGAATGGATTTTATCTTTCATGAAATCCCTTCTAAGCTGATCCCGTTTGACTTTAAAGCCTTTTATGAAAACCAGTCAGAATTTGTAATTGGAACAACTGACTGTGCATCGGGTAATCCTGTGTATTTTAATAAAAACGATTACGGCCAAGAGATGCTAACCGTATTAAAAGCATCAAGTTCTCTGCCGTTTGTTTCACAAGAAATACGTTTTAAAGATAGATACCTATTAGATGGAGGAATAAGTGACTCCATCCCTTTAAAAAAAGCACAGAGTGATGGATTTGGGAAAAACGTGGTAGTGTTAACCCGAAACGAAGGATACTTGAAAAAACCATCGCGATTCAGCTTTCTTGTAAAGAAGATGTATCCCCATTATCCGGGTCTACAAAGAGCGATAATGAATCGATATAAAATGTACAATCATACAATAAACGAAATTATCCAGGAGGAACAAAAGGGAAATGTACTGGTGATTCGGCCTTCAAGGCCGATTAGGGTTGGCCGAATCGAGAGAAATGCCATAAAACTAGAAGAGCTATATCAACTAGGATATGAGGATGGGCTAACTAGTATTAAAGCTATTATGCAGCTTTAAACTGATAAATAAGCAAAAGACTAGTTTCATAGGGAGAATTTCTTTTGATAGGCTGTAAATACATTTACAGGGAGGAAATTATTGTGACGATATGGGTATTACTTGCGATCACACCTTTTATTACTCTCTTGTTTCTTGAAGAGGTTATTCAATTTTTTTATCTGCGCTATCTATATGGAGCCGGGAAAGTCGAGAAGAAAATAACATCTATTATTGGATCGGGTTGGAGAAAAACAAAGAATATTATTCAACGAACAAAAGTAAGGATGGAAGGATAATAAGAATTATCATGAATAGAGAAACAGTTTCATAGAATGAATAAGGGAAATCTTTCTAAGGAGACTGTATTATGAAAATTTATACTTATTATCATGACGCAGCAATGACGAGTTTGCATGCTAGCATTGTTGCACTCATACCACCATTTCTCTTAATATGTGTCGGCATAATTCTGAATCAACACCATATTATTCTCCTGCTTACTTTACCTTTTATTTTGTACAGTTTTATATCTTATCAAATATATCTAGTCAATAAACATAGAATGGAAGATTCGAAAGAGCCAGTTGTGGAAAAATTGGAAGAGTCTATCGTTAGTTCTTCTATGGCAATTCAGTTTCTACCAGCACCCTCTTTAAGGATGCTACTTTTTAGACAAGATGGGCAACTTAGTGGTGAAATAAAGGATATTTATCAACATAAACTCCGATGGTTCATCCCTTATTTTTTAGATCAATTTTTTCCAAAAGCATATGCTTTTTCTATGTTTAATGAAGAAATATACACCTTTATACTGAAAGGAAAGAATGTTTCCATAAACGATGGAAATAAATGTGTTGCGACTGTTCAAAGGAAATCATCTAAAAGGTATGTGATTGATTCCAAAATGTCTACAAAAGAGGTATTCGTACAATCTTCTTCCTTATTTACAGACGTTAAATTATGTAATGATCGAGGAGAACTATTGGCGAGAGTAAGGCGTGGGTATCTTCCTCGTGACTGGGACAAGCATATCAAGGATGTTAATACACCCATACTTACAGTAAGTGACCAAGTAACGGATATAGAAAAGGTAATTCTCCTTGCCATTCTAACGAAAATCTATCGCTACAGAAACCATTGAGCAGTGAGATAGAATAATTCAGATAGTTATAGTATGATGAAACCAACTTCAACCTGAGGTTGGTTTTTTGTGGAGGAGTAATAATGAAAAAATTTTTTATTATCATTTCATTGATTGTCGTACTTCTGTTTGTCGTAGACAAATTTTTATTACAGGAGAAGGGGTTAATAAGCAAAGTAGACGAAAATAAATATGAAGTCATTAAGGATGCTGATAGCCTTCCAGTAGGTATTAAACTGGAGAATCAATCCCCGAACTTTCAAGTGATGGATTTAAATGGGAACATAGCGAACCTTTCCGATTATCGAGGAAAGAAGGTTCTCTTAAATTTTTGGGCAAGTTGGTGTCCACCATGTAAAGCTGAAATGCCACATATGGAAGAGTTATATAAAGAACATGTGGATGAAGGGATTGTTATTTTAGCGTTGAATATGACAAACACGGAAAATAGTCTAGAGGATGTCAGAAACTTTGTCGAGGACCAAAAGTTAACCTTCCCTATATTACTAGACGAAGAGGGAGAAGTCTCGGCTAAGTATGAAATTTTGGCATATCCAACAAGTTATTTTATTGATTCAACAGGAGTGATAAGAAATAAAGTGACTGGCGCCCTGGATAAAGAAAATTTGTATAAAGAATTGATGAGACTACCTTAACTAGGAATTGGCAGGGAATTCATAATGTGATAATATATATGATTGTGGCTGACTCTTGTTTATAGAGTGAAAGCGGGTAGGGAGAGGGCTAATTAAATAGATTGGAATCAATATGATAAGTGCTTGGTTACATCGTTTTTTTAGAATTGAAGCGCATGAATCATCTATTCAAAAGGAGCTAGCAGCCGGAACAATCGGATTTTTCACGATTGTTTATATAGTGGCAGTTAATTCGCTTATCTTATCTGAAGCAGGTATTCCGCTTGAAGGAGCCATAATCGCCACAATTCTTACATCAGTTGTCGGTTGTCTTCTAATGGGCTTGTGGGCCAATGCACCGATTATTCTTGTACCTGGAATGGGGATTAATGCACTGTTTTCTTATACTATCGTGCAAACAATGGGTCTCTCATGGCAGGAAGCGTTAGCGGTTGTGTTTGTATCAGGAGTCGTTTTTATGGTAGTTGCCTTTACTAGCTTATCTGCTAAGCTTAGTCGTGCGATACCGCAATCATTAAAGGAAGCGATAACGGTTGGTTTGGGGCTATTCCTCATGTTTATTGGTCTCGAAAAAGCTGGTTTAGTTGTAAAGGGAACTAATAGTTTAATAGCACTTGGTGCGTTAAACGAACCTAGTGTATTGGCTTCTATCATCACATTTGTAATCGCGGTGATATTGTTTTTAAGGGGAGTTCCAGGAAACTTTCTCATTACGGTTGCCATTGGAACACTAATTGCTTGGGTTTTTGGGACGATTCATGTGTCTGGGGACAGTCAAGCAAGTTTCGCATTCAGCGAATACGTGGAAGTTTTTGGGGCTATGTCGTTTGCTAAAGTGTTTACTTTTTCCTTTTGGGTTGCGGTTTTCTCATTATCTATGGTTCTTATATTTGAGAATGTCGGATTGGTTCATGGTCATGCTCAATTTATCAATCGACCAGAAAAGTTTTCCAAAGGTTTACAAGCGAATTCTGTTTCTGCTTTTGTATCAGCTATTTTCGGAACTAGTCCAACTGTCTCTACAGTTGAAAGTGTATCCAGTATGGCTGCAGGTGGGAAGACAGGATTATCCTCTGTAACAACAGGTCTGCTATTTGCCGTATCAGCATTTTTTATCCCGGTTTTTAAGTGGATACCTAACTCGGCAATCGCACCAATCCTCATTATTATCGGTGGATTAATGCTACAGAATATACGTAACCTTGATATGAAGGATTTAAGCGAGACCTTTCCGGCTTTAATTATGATTGTGATGATCCCATTTACCTATAGTATTGCTGATGGGATAGCAATTGGATTTATTTTATATCCGCTCGTAAAGATAGCAATAGGAAAGGCGAAAGACGTTTCTGTTCCTCTTTATGTGATAGCTTTTTTATTTCTTGTAAATTTCTTTACACATTATATATGAACGGCAGGGGTATCTCTTTTTTGAGATACTCCTTATTTTTTTATGGCAATAAAATTCTCTCTGGTTACAAACTTCGACAGTATCCATGCTTTGCCTCCGATAAAATATATATATTCGCCAAAGAAGAGCCATGGTCGGAGGGAGTAAGATGGAAGTTTTTGTTGCAAGGCAACCGATATTTAATCAGCAAGAAGGGATTTTTGCTTACGAGTTGCTTTATCGAAATACGAATATAAATGAATTTCCTAATATAGATGGGGACCGTGCTACAACTGAGTTGATTATTAATAGCTTTCTAAATATAGGGATAGATGCCCTTTCTGAAGGAAGGCCTTGTTTTATTAATTTTACTGAGAAGCTTTTAGATATGAGGTTGCCTTCTTATGTTTGTTCGAAAAAAGTAGTTGTAGAGCTAGTAGAAACTACACGTCCTAGTAGAAACTTATTAGAAATCATCAAAGAAATGAAGAAAAATCATTATAGAATTGCAATAAATTCTCATATGATGGAGGAACTGAATCCTTTTGTAGAGGAGATATTAGGACAAGTTGATTATATGAAGGTGGATTTCCAAAAAACAGATGAGAACCTTCGGGACATAATAAATAAAAGGGCGCTAGCTTCTAATACCACTTTGATTGCAGAAAAGATAGAAACGAATGAAGAATATCTGGAAGCAAAATCAAATGGGTATAGTCTGTTTCAGGGATATTACTTTTCAAAGCCTGCCATTTTCTCAACATTTGAGATCCCAGCTTGTTTTACCTCTTATATTGAAATGAGTTCATTTATTTCAAAGGAAAAAACCACTGTTAATGATATTATCGAATTTCTTGAAAGAGATCCATCTTTATCATACAAAATTCTAAAATTAATTAATTCTCCTGCGTATAAAGTAAAAGAAAAAATTTATCATATTCGTCAAGCGGTCGAACAGTTTGGGCCGTTTGAAATAGAGAATTGGATATATGTATTAGCTGCTAGAGAAGAATTAACTCAAACCTCCCATCTCTCCTTAGATGTGGCAAAACTGTGCTTAACAAGAGGAAGGTTGTGTGAGGGAATTGGGAGATTACGAAATGGTCAATCCGAAAAAATAGCGGGATACTTTATGTCGGGTATTCTTTCTTTTATGAATTCGGTAAAAACGATCCCATTAGACAAAATGATTGATTCCCTTCCGCTAAACGAGGAAATGGTAAAAGCATTAATGGGGGAGCAGAACGAGTATAAAGATGTATTGGATCTTGCTGTTGCCGTTGAAAAAGCACAGTGGAAAATGATTGGTGATTTATGCAAAAAGCTTAAGATTATGGAAACAGATTTATTCAAACTATATGCAGAAGCAATCAACTGGTCAAACCGAGTGTTTCTTGAAGATATTTGTTACCTATAAGATATAAACATACTGCTCTACACCATTACTTTATTGTACAATAGAGGAAATGTAAAATATCAATATGTTTTTTTACGGGGGTTTGAATGTGGTTATAGAATTATTAAAATGTCATGGGTCAAATAATGACTTCCTCATTATTGATGAAATGGAAAATCCTTTATTTACTGAAGAGCAGCGATCCGAGCTAGCGTTGCTTCTTTGTAACAGAGAAAAGGGTATTGGGGCAGATGGAATATTATTTGTTTTAAACAGTGATCATTCAGATGCTAAAATGAGGGTGTTTAATGCTGATGGCTCAGAGGCGTCTATGTGTGGAAACGGATTACGCTGTGTGGCCCGTTATGTGTGCGAAAAACTTTCCATCCAGAGTGCGATTATCGAAACGATGAAAGCAAATCTTGAAGTGAAAGAGCGAGAAAGTATTCTCGATGAAATTCCAACATATCAGGTCGAAATCTCTCCTGTTTCGTTTGAGCTTAAAGATCTTCCATTACATCTTGATCAAAAAACATTAATCAATGAAAAAATACAGGGTCTTTCAGAAATCTCGTATACAGCTGTAGCTGTACCTAACCCTCATCTGATTGGAATTGTAACGAAAGAACAAATTCAATCAAATATACAAAAAGATATAAGTGAGAAGGTAAACAACCCCAATGAGTTATTTCCAGATGGAGTTAACGTGAGCTTCGTAAAGCCTCTTTCGGAAGGAAGTATCTTTGTTCGTACCTTTGAAAGAGGAGTGGGCTTTACCAATGCATGCGGAACGGCAATGTCTGCTTCCACGCTTGTCACTTGTTTGCTTGGTATAAATGAGTTTGAGCAACCGGTAGAGGTGTACAACCCAGGCGGGAAGGTACGCTGTGTGGCACATAAAGTAGATGAATCTTACAAAATTGACTTGATCGGGAATGCGACCTTTACACACCGACTTCAAGTAGAAATTCAGTTGGAGCAACAAATATTTTCTTATGTGAAGAAAGAAGAAATAACAAAAGAAATCAGTCAGTATAAGAGCTTGGAAGAACATTCTAAACAGGTGTTAAACGAATGGTTGTAGGCCGGGAAATCCCGGCTATTTTTTTTGTTTTAAAAATTCGAGAATTGGTGAAAAATTTTGTTTTTTCTTCGTCTCGAAATATGATTGAAATGGATCACCTTTTTCATTTATACGTTTCATCATGTTTAGAATAGTAAAATCCTCCATACGAAGATCGTCATTTACCTCATCCCAAAATAGCGGTGTAGCTAGAGCTGCCGTTTCATTTCCCCGAGCAGAATAAGGAGCCACTATGGTTTTCCCTGCTGCATGCTGAATATAGTCAACATATAATTTATTCTGCCGGTTTCTCTTTAAGCGCTCGATTGTAAAGGATTCCGGTGCTTTTGAAATTAGATATTCTGCTATAAATTCTGTAAAAAGCCTTGTATCATCATAAGAATATTCATTTTCGGGAAGTGGGATATAAATTTGTAGTCCTTTATTTCCTGATGTTTTTACAAACCCTATAAGATGAAGTTGATCAAGCACTTCCTTGATCATTTGAGCAGCTTTAATGGCTAGTTTAAACTCCTTTCGTGAAGGCGGGTCCAAGTCTAATACAATTTCACTTGGTCCTTTACTAGAAAGAGTTTGAAAGGGAATGTGGAACTCAAAGGCTAGCTGGTTTCCTAACCATAATAAGGTTTTTAAATTGTTACAAACAATATAATTAATCCCTTCATGTAATGATGTTTGAACAAAATCAGGTGCATAATCTGGGCAATTCTTTTGATAAAAGGCTTCACCAAACATTCCGTGTGGATAACGTAGTACAGTTAATAAGCGATTTTGTAAAAATGGCAATATATACGGTGAGATTTCCTGCAAATAACGAATAAAATCAATCTTCTTTACTGCAGGGGTTTCCCATAACGGCTTATCTGGATGGGTAATATCAATATCCTGAGGTAAATTCTTTTGTTGGTGAACAAATTTATCAAACGTACAATCCTCAGGGGAAAGATCAAATCGAAACCGTTCAAAATGAGGTTCTCGCATTTGTTCATCATAAAGTTCTAAATACTTAATCTCCAAGCAGATGGCTGGTTGGACGTGAATGAACCGGTCGTCCTCGTTTGTTTTATTTTCTTTAATGATTTGAAAGAGTGCTTGTTTTTCCTCGGGCTTAATTCCAAATAAAAACTGTCCAATCGGATATATTTTGGAATCTTTGTAAACTCCGACATAGAAATACCCATTAGACTTTTCGTAGGCTGTTACAAAGCAGGAAACATATTTAAAGTTTTTAAACTTTAGCCAAAGAGTTGTTCTTTTGCCTTCTTCCCATATGTTTCTATCCTGCTTGGCAACAATTCCTTCCCCGTCATGTAATACGACTTGTTCCCAAAGGGATTGATAGTTCTTATATGCGGGAATAAGCTGTAGTAAATCAGTACTTATCGGGTCGGGTTTATTAGGTAAATTACAGGCTGCAAAAAGCTTTTGAAGTGCTAGTTTCCGTTCAGTATAATTTCTACCACTGAAAGATGTTCCGTTTAATGATAGTAAATCAAACACAAGGAGTCGGCATGGAGCGTGTAAAGCTTTTTCGAGAATTTTCTTTTCGCTTCTCATTCTCCCACGAACTTGAATGGTGCTAAATTGTGCTTTGAATTCATTTTCAAGATATACTAACTCCCCATCTAACGCTAAGGGGAGGAATTTTTTAAAAACCTCATAATTGTTTTCAAGGTAAAGTTTGATCTCTGGAAATATCTCTAGCAGGGAATTTCCATTCCTGCTGATTAGTTTTACCTCTTCATCCCATAGTAAAAGGGCACGGAAACCATCATATTTTACTTCGTAGTTCCAATTTTCCCCCTGCGGTACCTCAAAAGTTAGCGTAGGTAGCATTGGTTTCATATGGATCACGCTCCTTACTATTAGTTTTCCTACTTAATCATATCCTTACTCTTTTTCCAATTAGTTAGTAGGATAGCAAGGCTTAATAAAGCAATGATAATAAAAAATGACTAATAGGAATGGAGAATGCACATGCATACAATTTGGAAAGGGAGTATAAGTTTTGGTCTCGTAAATATCCCAATCAAGCTTCATTCAGCGACAGAGGATAAGGATATCAAGCTTCGGACATTACACAAGAAGTGTCACTCACCCATTAAATATGAAAAGACTTGCCCTATTTGTGATGAAGAAGTGAAACAGGAAGAAATTGTTCGAGCTTACGAGTACACAAAAGGTAAATTTGTCATTCTTGAAGACGAGGATTTTGAAAAGCTAAAAAAAGAAAACGAAGAAAAGGCAGTCGAGATCATTGATTTCGTAAAAATGGAGGAAATTGATCCAGTCTATTATGATCGAAGCTATTATATGTCTCCGAGTGATGGAGGAGGGAAGGCTTACTCCTTACTAAGAAAAGCGCTCTTAGAATCAGAAAAGGTCGGGATAGCTAAGATCATTATTCGTTCAAAAGAACAGATGGCTGTGATACGAGTATATGAAAATGCCTTAGTTATGG
Organism: Robertmurraya korlensis NBRC 107688; assembly: GCF_001591645.1. Taxonomy (GTDB): domain Bacteria; phylum Bacillota; class Bacilli; order Bacillales; family Cytobacillaceae; genus Robertmurraya_A. The sequence continues at coordinate 404,645 of NZ_BCVH01000001.1, forward strand.
AGACGATTCATTTCCCTGACGAGGTTAGATCGGCTGCTGATGTCCCGAATGTTCCAGCAGAAGATAAAGTAACAGAAAAAGAACTGGATACCGCTATAATGTTGATTGATCAGTTAACTACAACATTTGACCCGGGGAAATACACGGATGATTATCGAACCGCTCTTATGGAGCTTATTGAATCAAAGCGTTCAGGAAAAGAAATTGTTGCACCAGTTGAAAAAGAACAAAAATCAAATGTTACAGATCTGATGGCTGCTCTACAAGCATCCATTGATAAAACAAAACCGAAAAAGGAAGCAGAAGCCCCAAAGAAAAAAAGAGCGACTGTAAAAGCAAAAAAGCAGGCATAAGGCTAAAAGTCAACCGTTTCATAGGTTGGCTTTTTTGATGGTCTAATTTAAAAAATTCTTGAGATATATGTATATACAAAATAAGATAATAGGTAAGGATGTGAGATAATGGATCAAAAAATATTGCCAGCATCATCAAATTTAAAGGATTTTGAGCTATTTTTAAAAAGTCCGTATCGAGTAGGGGTATTCCTTGAAACGCATATCGCTCAATTGAAAAATATTAATCAGTTGGCAAGAGCACATGGAAAAGACATACTCTTTCATGTAGATATGATACACGGTTTAAAAAATGATGATTATGGGACAGAGTATATTTGCCAAGAAATCAAGCCGTATGGAATTATCTCTACAAAATCGAGTGTCATTTTAAAAGCAAAGCAAAAAGGGGTAATTGCTGTTCAAAGAATCTTTTTAATAGATTCACATGCACTAGAAAAGAGCTATAAGCTTGTTAATAAAACAAAACCAGATTATATTGAAGTATTGCCAGGGGCTATGCCATGGATGATTAAAGAAGTAAAAAATAGACTTGACACCCCAATTTTTGCAGGAGGGCTTATTCGTACGATTGATGAAGTGAATAATGCATTAGAGGCAGGAGCAACCTCTATTACTACTTCTAAAAAAGAATTATGGGACTTGTTTTAAATTATTAATCCCATAGTTTATAAAATTTAGCAATTTTTCCATATAATTATTGACAGCGTTTTCAAAGGTTTATATACTGTAAATACAAGTTAATCATTTGTGACGGAGAATAGGAGACTCACGCAGATTACCTAAAAGGTGTATTCTGTCGTGGGTCTTTTTTCGATTTTTACAAAGGGCTGGCTTGATATTGGGTAAGAAAGGGGTATGTGTATGTCACCATTTTTAGGTGAAGTGATTGGTACAATGATTTTGATTGTGTTTGGAGCGGGGATCGGAGCGGGCTCTTCTCTAAAGGGGAGTTACTCCAATAATGCTGGTTGGATTGTAATTACTCTAGCGTGGGGGCTAGCGGTAACAATGGCTGTATTTGCAGTAGGCTCTATAAGTGGAGCGCATCTCAATCCTGCAGTTACGGTTGCGCTTGCGGTTAACGGTAGTTTTCCATGGGCAGATGTACCAAGTTACATAATTGCTCAATTGCTTGGTGCTATTATAGGAGCTACTTTCGTGTTTTTTCATTATCTCCCTCATTGGAAGGGTACAGAAGATGCTGGAACAAAGCTTGGTGTATTTGCAACTAGTCCAGCTATTCCACATACATTTTCAAACGTATTCAGTGAGATGTTTGGGACTTTTATTTTAGTTTTAGGGTTATTATTTATTGGAGCAAATAATTTTACGGAAGGACTAAATCCGATTGCAGTAGGGCTTTTAATTGTGGTGATTGGGATGTCACTTGGAGGAACCACTGGATATGCAATTAATCCCGCCCGTGATCTAGGTCCAAGAATTGCCCATTTTCTACTTCCAATCCCAGGAAAAGGTGGTTCGAATTGGGCCTATTCCTGGATTCCAGTTGTTGGCCCAATTCTTGGTGGTGCTTTAGGAGCAGTTTTCTACAATATCGTCTTTCTAGGAAAAGCGGGATCCTACACTTGGCCGGTAGTAGGCGCTTCCGTCATTGTTCTTGTATTATCATATGTTTTTGGTAAAAAACAATCAAGTAATACGACTGCTTCACAAGCAGCTTAAATTTTAAATTTTATCTATTATTAGGGGGAACTTTTAATGGAAAAGTACATCTTATCATTGGATCAAGGCACAACAAGCTCGAGAGCGATTCTGTTTAATAAAGAGGGAGGAATTGTTCACGTAGCTCAAAAGGAGTTTACTCAAATATTTCCGAAGCCAGGTTGGGTTGAGCATAATGCGAACGAAATTTGGGGGTCTATTTTAGCTGTTATTGCTAGCGTCATGTCAGAATCGAATGTAAAACCAGAACAAATTGCTGGGGTAGGGATTACAAACCAACGGGAGACGGCTGTTGTTTGGGATAAGGAAACAGGCCTTCCTATTTACCATGCGATTGTTTGGCAATCCCGACAAACAAGTGGAATTTGTGATGAATTAAGAGCTAAGGGGTATAATGATTTATTCCGTGACAAAACAGGGTTACTCATCGATGCTTATTTCTCGGGAACAAAGGTTAAATGGATACTAGATCATGTTGAAGGTGCACGTGAAAAGGCAAACGAAGGGAAGCTTCTTTTTGGAACAATTGATACGTGGCTCGTATGGAAGTTATCAGGTGGGAAAGCTCATGTAACCGATTATTCAAATGCGTCTCGTACGTTAATGTACAATATTTATGAATTACAATGGGATGAGGAGCTTCTTGATATTTTAACGGTTCCAAAATCAATGCTTCCTGAAGTCCGACCTTCCTCGGAAGTTTATGCTCATACGGTAGATTATCACTTCTTTGGCCGAGAAGTTCCGATAGCTGGAATTGCTGGAGACCAGCAGGCTGCATTATTCGGCCAAGCGTGCTTTGGAGAAGGAATGGCTAAAAATACGTATGGAACAGGCTGCTTTATGCTAATGAATACTGGTGAGAAAGCAGTTAAATCTGAGAATGGTCTCCTTACTACATTAGCCTGGGGGGTTGATGGAAAAGTTGAGTATGCACTTGAAGGGAGTATTTTTGTTGCAGGTTCTGCCATTCAATGGCTTCGTGATGGGCTTAGAATGTTAAAGAATGCAGGAGATAGTGAAAGCTACGCTTCGAGAGTAGAATCAACAGAAGGAGTGTACGTTGTTCCAGCCTTTGTTGGATTAGGTACGCCGTATTGGGATAGCGATGTTCGTGGTGCGGTGTTTGGGTTAACAAGAGGTACTTCAAAAGAGCATTTTGTCCGTGCCACTTTAGAATCGTTAGCATATCAAACAAAGGATGTTCTTTCAGCTATGGAAGCAGACTCGGGTATTGAACTTAAGGCGTTACGAGTAGACGGAGGTGCTGTTAAGAATGACTTCCTAATGGGCTTCCAATCTGACCTCTTGAACGTACCGGTGGAAAGACCAAAAGTAAACGAAACAACTGCACTTGGAGCCGCTTATCTAGCTGGATTAGCCGTTGGCTATTGGAATAGCAGAGAGGATATAGCTAAGCAATGGGCAGTTGATCGTGCCTTTGAGCCGAAAATGGATTCTGATAAGAGAGAAGAGCTTTATTCTGGATGGAAAAAAGCTGTTCATGCAACAATGGCATTTAAATAAAGGTAAATAAAGGTTTTACCTATTGAATACAATTTGATATACTAATGGTAAGTTAATAACAGGTTGGAGAATCGGAGAGACCACAAAATCATTATCTTTTATGGATAGTGCATTTTGTGGTCTTTTTTTATTACTCTACTGACTAATAGGGGGAAAAAGGGATGAGCTTTTCAAGCAAGCAACGAAAATATATAGTAAGTGAACTTTCTACCAAACATTATGACGTATTAATTATAGGCGGGGGAATAACGGGAGCTGGCATCGCGTTAGATGCCTCCCTTCGCGGAATGAAAACGGCTGTCGTTGATATGCAGGACTTTTCTGCTGGTACTTCTAGTCGATCAACAAAACTTGTTCATGGTGGTTTGCGTTATCTAAAACAATTTCAAATAAAAATGGTCGCGGAGGTTGGAAAGGAAAGAGCGATTGTTTATGAGAATGGTCCACATGTAACTACCCCAGAGTGGATGCTACTTCCCTTTCACCAAGGAGGCACATTTGGAAAATTAAGTACCTCATTAGGATTACGTGTCTATGATTTTTTAGCTGGAGTTAAAAAATCGGAGAAAAGAGTGATGTTTTCTGCGGATGAAACCCTCACAAAGGAACCACTCGTGAAGCAGGAGGGATTAAAGGGTGGTGGTTATTATGTGGAATATCGCACGGATGATGCAAGGCTCACAATAGAGGTGATGAAGGCAGCGGTAGATAAGGGGGCATGCGCGATAAATTATACAAAGGTAGAAAAACTTATTTATGAGCATGGCAGCATCGTCGGAGCAAGGGTAAGTGATTTAATAAACGGAGATTCATATGAAATTCGTGCAAAGAAAGTAATTAATGCCTCTGGGCCTTGGGTAGATAGTATTCGAGAGCTAGATCGGTCAAAATCTGGGAAGGTGTTAAAGCTGTCAAAGGGTGTGCATATCGTTATTGACCAAAAAAGGTTTCCTCTCAAGCAAGCTATTTACTTTGATACACCTGACGGTAGAATGGTATTTGCCATTCCTAGAGAGGGGAAAACTTATGTTGGTACGACAGATACTTTTTATAACGAATCAATTGTTCACCCTAGAATGACAAAGAGTGATCGAGATTATATTATCGCTAGCATCAACTATATGTTCCCTACGGTTCGTATTTCTATTGATGATATTGAGTCGAACTGGGCTGGAGTTAGGCCGTTAATTTGGGAGGAAGGAAAAAACCCTTCTGAAATTTCAAGAAAAGACGAAATCTGGGAATCGAAATCAGGATTAATTACGATTGCAGGTGGAAAGCTAACAGGTTATAGAAAAATGGGTGAAACAGTGGTTGACTTATTAGTGAAAAAATTCAAGGAAGATTTAGGAGTGACGTTTTCAAGCTGTCGAACCAAGGGTTTTCCTATTTCTGGAGGCGATGTTGGGGGCAGTCTAGGATTCGAAAAGTACATTTCTAGTCAAGCCAAAAAGGGAGAGGAAGTAGGATTATCCACAAAAGATGCACAGAAATTAACCAAAATGTATGGATCCAACGTGCCTGTCCTGTTTATGATTATTAAAAATAATATAGAACAAGCACAAAAATATCACATGCCAGTAACCTTATTTGCCCAATTAAAATACGCAATCGATCATGAGATGGCATATTCACCTGTTGACTTCTTTAATCGTAGAACTGGGGCCCTTCTTTTTGACATTGATACTGTAAAGACATATAAAGAGAAAGTAATTGATTTCATGGCTGATGAACTTAATTGGAGTAAAGAGATCAAGCTGAAGTACCAGAAGGAACTCGAATTAGAGGTAATATATGCAACGGTTCCTGTTGATGATCAAAATAACGAAAAGCTAGCATAGCTCTCCTTATGGGGAGCTTTTTTGACAAAAGTAAAAATATGTTATACAATTAACTCTGTTGCACTTTTGAGGTGGATTGTTATTTAAACAGATAATAGTATTAAACTTCACCAAGAAAAGATGTTTGTAATATATTTGATACTCTTCAGAATGGTATTCCATGATACCATTAGAAAATTACATTAGACGGTTTCCCCAACAATCCTTCTTTTAATTAGTATTTTCTCTTTATATACTCATTCCAAAAAAATGTTTTAGTTAAGCTTAAAAGAGTGTCATACCCTGTGTAGACTCCAGGGCCTGATTCACACTGGCGCGGTCTAGGAGCCGTAAGGATGGAAGAGAGGTAGGGCTTTCATTGTTTTAGGAAGATTACTGCAGCCAATCATATCTCAAAAGAATTTTCAAAACGGACAACAGCTGTTGTCCGTTTTTTTATACATATTTTTAAAAACCCGAACGATATGATATTATTTGGTTGAAATATATGTGTTTTAAGAATATAATAAGCATGAATTAACAAAGCTTACTAAAAATCGCAGTAACTGACGACAAATGTGGAAGCAACCACAAGGGAGCTGCGTCGCTGTTAAGCCGGTCGTCTGGGCAGAGGGAGGGCAAAGGTCTTTCTCTTTTTCTAATATATGGAGGGGTTAACGTGACGAAACCTATTATTTTGGATGGTCAGATGGTGGCGAACAAGGTCAAAAATTCTCTTAAAGAAAGAGTGGAAAAGCTCAACGAAGCGGGAGTTACTCCTTGTTTGGCTACAATACTAGTTGGTGATGATCCTTCTTCAGCAACATACGTAAAAATGAAGGGGAATGCATGTGAGAAGTTGGGGATTGTATCGAAAAGAATCCATCTGCCAGCTACAACCACCACAGAAGAGCTATTAGCCACAATTTCAGAATTAAATGATGATACAAGTGTAAATGGAATTCTCTTACAGCACCCAGTGCCACACCATGTAGACGAGAGAAAAGCGTTTGATACAATAAGCATCCATAAGGATGTTGACGGTGTGACGAGTTTTGGATATGGACAAACTGCATTAGGATTTGGTGTTTTTCCTTCTTGTACACCAGCTGCGATTATTACGATTATCAAGGAATACGGAATTGAAGTACAAGGAAAGTATGTAGTAGTTGTAGGGAGAAGTCCAATCCTAGGTAAACCGGTTTCAGCACTTTTATTAAATGAAAATGCAACCGTTACTACATGTCATTCATATACAAACAACTTAGCAGACATCGTGAAGCAAGCTGACATTGTTGTTGCGGCTGTTGGGAAACCAAACTTTATTAAAGGTGAATGGGTGAAGGAAGGATCAGTCATTTTAGATGCTGGTTATAACCCAGGCAACATTGGCGATGTTGAATACGATACATGTTTTAAGAAAGCTGCTGCTATTACACCAGTTCCTGGTGGTGTTGGCCCTGTAACAATCGCAATGCTTTTAAAACACACGGTAGATTCGGCGGAGCGTGCTCTACAAGCAAAAGGAGAAAAAGTGGTAGTCTAAACCAATTAATCTTCTTGACTTATTAGATGTATTGGATTAATATAAGGTTAACGCTATAAAGTTCGGTATATATTTTTTGGTTAAGTGGTCGTAACTGCAGGATGTGGTCGATTTTCTTCCCTTCCTTCCTGGTTACGGCTTTTTACGTTTTTGATCTATATATTTTGTACTTATGGTGAACAATTTTTTGGAGGTTTTACACATGAACACAGGTAAAGTAAAATGGTTTAACGCAGAAAAAGGTTTCGGATTCATCGAATCTTCTGAAGGTCAAGATGTATTCGTACACTTCTCAGCAATCCAATCAGAAGGCTTCAAAACTTTAGAAGAAGGTCAAGAAGTTACTTTCGAAATCGTTGAAGGCAACCGTGGACCACAAGCTTCTAACGTTCAAAAAGCTTAATATATTGAGTCATTTAAGGTGATGCATTGATATAAGCATCACCTTTTTCTTTGGAATGAAACCATGATAATTAACTCCGTTTTATTCTCTCGCGATCATTCCTTCACTCAAAAAAATTTACAAAAATAACTTTAAAAATTAAATCTAAGTACAAAATAATGATATAGGTGTTTAAAATAAGGAGGAAAAATAACTTTGACAACATTTTCAGATTTTGGTCTAAGTAGTGAATTACAAAAAGCAGTATCAAATATGGGATTTGAAGAACCAACACCGATACAGGCACAGGCGATTCCAATCGCTCTTCAAGGTAGAGATATGATTGGTCAAGCGCAAACAGGAACTGGGAAAACAACCGCGTTTGGTGTTCCGTTATTGGAAAAGATGGATGTAACGGAAGGTATACAAGGTCTTGTATTAGCACCTACACGTGAATTAGCTGTACAGGTGGCTGAAGAATTAAACCGAATTGGTCAAGTAAAGGGTATTCGTACTCTACCGATTTATGGTGGTCAAGATATTAATCGTCAAATTCGTTCATTAAAAAACCGTCCGCAAATTATTGCAGCTACACCGGGACGCCTAATTGACCATTTAGATAGAAGAACAATCCGTCTAAACAATATTAAAATGGTCGTTTTAGACGAAGCCGATGAAATGTTAAACATGGGCTTTATTGAAGATATTGAAAGAATTCTAAGCGATATCCCTGAGGATCGTCAAACATTGCTTTTCTCTGCGACTATGCCAAAGAGAATTCAAACTCTTGCTGAAAAATTCATGAAAAATCCAGAGCTAGTAAAAGTAAAAGCTAAGGAAATGACTGTAACTAACATCGAACAATTTTATTTAGAAGTTCATGAAAAACAAAAGTTTGATGTTTTAACAAGCTTACTTGATATTGAATCGCCTGAACTAGCTATAGTATTCGGACGTACAAAAAAGCGTGTTGACGAGGTAGTTGAAGGGTTAATAAAAAGAGGATATTCGGCTGAAGGTATTCATGGTGATATTCCGCAGTCAAAGCGTGATCAAGTCATTCGCCGCTTTAAGGATGGTACAATAGAGATCATGGTTGCAACAGATGTAGCTGCTCGTGGACTTGATATTAGTGGTGTATCACATGTTTATAACTTTGATATTCCGCAGGATCCAGAAAGCTATGTTCACCGTATTGGTCGTACAGGTCGTGCAGGGAAGAAGGGTCTAGCCTATACATTTGTATCGCCACGTGAAATGGATCATTTAAAAATTATTGAGCAAGTGACAAAGAAAAAAATGGTGAAAAAGCCAGTTCCGTCTTACAAGGATGTGATAGCTGGTAACCAAGAAGCTACTATTAACAAAATTATGAAGGTAATTGAGAATAATGAGTTTTCGGATTATAAACGTGCCGCAGAGTCATTGTTAGAGGATATTGATTCTGTAACTGTTCTTGCTGCAACATTAAAGCTCTTAACAAAGGAACCGGATGCTACTCCGATCAAACTAACAGCAGTAGAACCGATTCGTTCACGTAAACCGAAATCTGGATTTAGAGACCGTCCACGCTCGAATGATCGTGGAAGAAGCAAGGATTTCCGTAGCAAAGATCGTAGAGATGATCGTGGTTCACGTAATCGTAAACCAGCAAAACAAAAATAATTTACATTTTTATGATTGAAATATAAAAAAATTAGGCAAGATATTAATGTGATACAAGGTATCATTAAAAAAAGAGCTTTTGAAATTTAGGAGGATTTTTTACATGGCAACTGGTAAAGTAAAATGGTTTAACTCAGAAAAAGGTTTTGGATTTATTGAGGTAGAAGGTGGAGAGGATGTATTCGTACATTACTCTGCAATTCAAAGCGAAGGCTTCAAGTCTCTTGATGAAGGTCAAGAAGTTAGCTTTGACATCGAGCAGGGACAGCGTGGACCACAAGCTGTTAATGTGAATAAAATCTAATGGATCCAATAGAGCTCTTTTTAGAGCTCTTTTTTGTGTGATCTGAAGCTAATGAAACTGTAAGCTATCTATAAGGAGGTTTATCATGAAATCATTTACTGTTCAATTTCATAAAGAAGACCAAGTGGATAAGATGACGGTTATTAAACTAAATGAAGAAGATTTTCAATTGGCAACTAAAGATGGAACTCGTCATTTATTTGAACTCGATACAAATATAGGTTTTTTTGTTTATTTTGATGCAGTTGATTCCAAAGGCAAAGAATCGTATCTGGTTCTTCACTATGAAGAAGAAAGTGAAGAGCCAAGTGGTTGCTATTCTTTTGAACTCAAGGACTTTTATCAATTTGCAGCCCTTCATTTAAATGATTTAGAGTACAATGAAGAGGAAGTTGAGAAGGAAGATCCTGAAGAAGAGTATGGGCCCATTCACCATTTAGCGCATTTAATGTATCACATTATTGAAGAAGGTAAAAAAGTAGAAGAGGAGTAAAGAGAGCACTTGCTCTTTTTACTCCTCTTCTGCTTCTATATAATGCTCTTTACAAAATGATTGTAGCGATTCAATCTCTTCATCTTCTAGGTCAAATTCTAGCACTTTTTCTGTGTCAGCCTCTAAAATGTGATAGTGTGAAATGCGCGGACCATTTTCGTCAACAATATACAGGACCTTTAATTTTAGTCCTTGTTCTCGGTACAAATCATCTTCTTCGTCCACAGTAAAATCAATCAAAAATTCGTATCGATTTCCTATAAGTATGTTGAAGGGGTCTTCGACTCTTTCAACGGTGTATTCTGTAAAGTTCATCTTTTACCTCCTGAATGTAACTGATTATATTATACCCTTATTTTCTTTAAAATCCATTGAAACACTCCTTGGATACGTTATTTGAATATACAGTTTTCTTCAATTAACACTAAGCGTATAATAATTATTAAGAACGCTACAAGCTAGGAGAGTTTCATGGAAAATAATCAAAAAATGAAAGAGATGGAAGAAGAGCTGTCCTTTTATAAAAGACTCGTATCTACATTGCCTTTTTCCTTTACTTACAGTGACCCTGAATTCGATAGGAAACTATGTAAGAATGACAATGGGCAAGTTTACGTAAAAAGGTCAACACCAAATAGGAGAGAGTTTAAAATCACCTCTGCCAATAGGATTCCTTTTGAAGAGATTGAAGTACTGTTAAATGAAATATTAGATGTTGTACCCCATCATATTGTGTTTATTAATTCTAAAGGGATAGTCACTCTCTGCAATGAGCAAGCTGCAATAGATTTACATGTTGATCGTGAAAGTGTAATTGGAAAACATTTGCGAGAACTTCTTCAAATTCCGGATAAACAAATTAAAATGCTTGAAACATTACAAACGGGCAAGCCAATTGTCAATCAAGAAATATTAGATAAAAATTATGGAATTATTAATACAAGACTTATAAAAAACTCAGAAGGAAAGATAGAACGTGTGGTAGGAGTATTTCGATTCTTAAACCATATTAAGGAAGCAGAAAAACAGACATTAGCTAGTAGAATAGCAGCGGGAATTGCGCATGAAATACGGAATCCTTTAACAACTGTGAGAGGATATTTACAATTGCTAGAGGGGAGAGTAGAGAAGGAGACTGCGGAGGTGTTTCTTTCCCTTCTTATTCCGGAAATTGATCGAGCAAATAAGATCATTACAGATTTCCTCCGTATTTCGAAGCCAGGTGTAGAAAGAAGAGAAGTATTGGAGGTAAAGGATTTCTTTATTGATTATCTCGGTCATTTTCTCAACAGTGACGCTCTGCTTAATAATGTGAATATTACGTTTAATATTAGTGACGATTCTGCAAACTGTTTCTTTATTGGGGATCGGGAAGAATTATTTCAGGTATTCTCTAATCTATATCAAAATTCCATGCAAGCTAAAAAAAGCAGCTTAATGGAAATTACTATATCAACGGAATTGATTGGTTCCAATATATTCATTCAATTCATAGATAATGGAATTGGAATTGCTCCTAATCTAATCCAACATGTGTTTGATCCTTTTTTCACTACAAAGGATGAGGGGACGGGCCTAGGACTATCTGTTTCAAAGAAAATCATTGAAAACTATCATGGCACTATGAATGTCAAAAGCAGTCCTCTAGGAACGCACTTTCTTATTTATTTACCTGTTCATAAGGGAGAAATACCCCTCTAACCCAATTGTAAAACATTTTACTTCTAGATACATAACTCTTTCCTTTTCATCGAACAATAGGTATGAAAGGGGAGAATTGTGTGGATAAAAAGACAAAAGGAAACGAAGAGGGACTTTCCTGGTATGCGCTATCCTTAATTGGAGTCGGATGTATTATCGGAACGGGCTTCTTTTTAGGATCAAGTATAGGGATTCAAATGGCAGGACCAGCTGTACTATTCGCCTTTCTAGTAGCAGGGACAGGGACATATATTGTTTATGACTCTCTAGGAAGGATGTCTGCTCAGGACCCCCAAAAAGGATCCTTTCGGGCGTATGCAAAGAAAGCATATGGTCCTTGGGCTGGCTTTACAAGTGGATGGGTATACTGGATGTCAGAAATGCTTATTACAGGAAGTCAACTTACAGCTCTTTCCATATTTACGAAGTTTTGGTTCCCCGATATCCCATTATGGGTATTATCCGCTTTTTATGCCGTTCTAGGTATTGTAGTGGTTTTATTAGGAAACAAAGGTTTTGAAAAAATAGAAAATCTTCTTGGTGTTATTAAGGTTTCAGCTATTTTAATGTTTATTATTATTGCTATTCTTGCGTTAACTGGTGTTATAGACGGTCAAAAGGGATTTGATCACTTTCCAAATACCAAAAATGAAGTTTTGCCAAATGGATTAAAAGGCTTATGGTCTGCCCTTATCTTCGGATTCTATGCATTTGGTGGAATAGAAATTATGGGAATTATGGCCACTCGCTTAAAGAACAAAGATGATGCTCCAAAAGCAGGGAAGATTATGCTCATCGTCTTAACGATTATTTATCTAATATCCATATTTCTAGCTGTTACCATGATCCCTTGGCAGGAACATTCAGATAAAAAAAGTCCATTTGTAAGTGCACTTCACGAGTATGCTCACTTAGGCTTTGTTCCTCATGTATTTAATGGGGCTCTGATTATTGCTGGTTTTTCGACTATGTCAGCATCCTTATTTGCCATAACAACCATGTTAGTAACGATGGCAGACGATCATGATGCTCCTAAAATATTAGCGAAGAAAGGGAAATTAAAAGTACCGCCAATCGCTTTAATGGTAACAATATCAGGTTTGGTTGCGTCCATTGTCACGGCTCTCTTAATGCCAGATTCCATTTATGAATATATTACAACGGCAGCAGGTTTAATGCTTTTATACAATTGGATTTTAGTCTTATTTTCTGCACCGCGTCTCATTACCTTTTCTCGCTGGGATCATACCAAACGGTTTATTGGGATGGGTTTAATCCTATTGGCCATTTCAGGTACATTATTACATTCTTCTTCCCGTCCCGGTTTATTTGTTAGTATAGTAATTGTGCTTATTATTGTGTGTGCTGATATCATCTCCCATTTTGTGAAAGCAAGTGCTAAGAAGAAAAAAATAAACACACATAATGGAAAGTTAAAAAGTCATCGACCGTATCGGAAACGACAATAGCCCCTTTTAGAAAGGGGCTTCAGATTGTCGACAAAAGTTAGTGAGAAGCCCTTCTCGCTACCTTTTGTCATTTTTTGTTTGGAAATGGTGCGAAAAAGGCTGATTTCCGCTTCGGGCGCTTGCTTTCCGGGGGGCGGGCGGTGAGCCTCCTCGTCGCTGACCGCTCCTGCGGGGTCTCACCTGTCCCGCTGAATCCCCCAGGAGTCAAGCACCCTCCGCTCCAATCAGCAGGCTCGCTCTTTAAATTTTGACCCTAACCCCTGATATTGTCTCTTTGGGTCTTCATCAAGCACCTTGCAAGTCCAAGTTGCTAGTTTCTTCAAATTTATGGAAGCAAAAGTAAGCATCGCCTGCATGGACAATTTTTTAAGACCTCGTAGGTTTTTTACCATGTTCCTTTCGATCTAGATTCAGCTCCAATTGGAGTTTCTCTTCATAAGCGCGCGTTTCTTTACGCTTGCTTTTACATGTGTATAGTCTACAAATACATGATCAGCAGACAAACAGCCCTTTATCCATAATCTCTTTTAAAATATGATAGAAGATGTCTTCAAACACACTGGATTCAAGATAATGACGCTGATAATTCTTACCGAAGGTTGAGAAGTGAGGTACGATAAGCCACGTTGGTTTCAATCTCTTTTATGGTTTGACGCATGGAACGTATACCCAATATGTATTGGATGAATACCATCTTAAATAAAACGACTGGATCAATACTTGGATGTCCTACCTCCGAATAAAGATTTGTAACCAACGGATAAATAAACGAAAAATCTATGGCTGACTCAAGCTTACGTACTAAATGGTCATGTGGAACTAATTGATCAATTGCCAGCATTTCTAATTGTTCACGTTCATTAAACAGATTTTATGAATAAAGTTGATTCGAACGGAGGTTGGCGACTCCTGCGGGAAAGGCGGCTCGGCCCCGCCCGCGGAAAGCGTCCAACCGGAGTGGAAATTAACCACACTGATTATCTATCTTTATTTTAAAATAAAAAAGACTGTAGCCCCTTTTAGAAAGGGGCTTTTTTGTATTAATTCATAAAAATCTTGTACGCTTCAAAGCCAAAATACAAGCCGAATCCTATCAATGATAAAGATGAGATCAAGGTTATAATTGTTAATATTTTCGTTGTAAGTAATTTTCTAAAGCTGCTTGCAACTGCTGCCATACAGATATCCCAAATGACAAGGCCTAGTATAATGGCACTGCTAAAGTACAATAATTCTGCGTTTTCATACATGGTTGAAGTCTTTGCCAATACAGACCCGTAAATTCCTAACCAAAACAAAATGGTTAATGGATTAGAGATGGACATGAAAAATCCAGTAAAGAAGGATTTAGATAATGAGGCATCCCTTGTTCCTTTGCTATGTACAATCTTTCCTGCATTTAGTAGCCCTTCTACACCTGTGTAAACCAGCACAAAGAATCCAAATAACCATAGGAACAATTTTACGATAGGTATCTCAATAAACTGTGAGAAGCCTAAAAAAACTAGTAGCATATAAAAAATGTCTGCTATAACAGAACCTAGGCCAAGCACCCACGCATGTAAAAATCCATGTTTAATGCCTTTATCCATTTGTGCAGCATTAACGGGACCAATTGGAGCAGCAAGTGATAACCCTAGTAGCACATAACTGAAAAATACACCCAAAGCATTTCCCCTCCAATCAAAATACAACTGCTCGTACAAATTGTATTCATGAAGGAGTGCTCGTACGACTAAAATATGAAAATGATTTAGGTTGTTTAAACAAAATTCCCTTCAACAGGATATTTGTTGAAGGGAATAAGAATTAGTCATTCTCTTGGTATTCTGAATCAATGCGTTCATTAAGGTAAGTATTTAGAGTTGTAGCAAATTGAATAGATTGAAGACTCATTTCTTCCTCAATACCGTAACTAGTAGTCTGCTTTTTATAGGGAATTTGAAAGTTGTTTTGTTTTCGATAATCCATGAATAGTCTCCTTTCACTGTTAGTATGTACACATTCGTATTATTTATTGGAAAAATGTTTTCTATACAAAATTTCACAACAGTGGTATAATCTATTTAGTGGATAAAGCGAAGTAGAAAATCCAATTATTATAAAAAGGGTGATAGATTGGTCTTCTTTTTTATAATAGCTGGATTTTTTATTTTTTAGCTACTTTTAGGAGGGGAAATATGGGATTCGGAAGAAAAAATCAAGAAGAAGTTGTGAAAGAAGAAACAAAGGTGTGGGTCTGCTCATCAGAAAGCTGCAAATGTTGGATTCGTGATAATTTTAAAAGCACCGAAAGCCCAAGCTGCCCTTTATGCAAAAGTGAAATGAAGCAATCAACGAAAATCGTTGAAGTGTTAAATAACCCAAGTAAGTCATACTAATAAGTAAGAGAGAAAGGCTATATATAGCCTTTCTCTAAGGTATTTTCTATTGCCTTGGAAGGATGAGTTGATAGAAGAGTACATCCTGCCAAGTATCAAATTTAAATCCAACCTCTTTAAAATGTCCTGCCAATGTAAATCCAAACTTTTTATGAAGTGCAATACTTCCTTCGTTTCCTGCTGTTATACCTCCGATCATTGTGTGAAATCCGTGCGCATTTGCCCTATTAATAAGCTCAGTCATTAATGCAGTACCAATCCCTAAGCCTCTTGCAGTGGAATCAATGTAGATAGATAATTCTGTAGTAGAATTGTATGCCGGTTTTTCACGGAAAGGACTTAAACTTCCGTAACCGACTACTTCACCATGCCATTCAGATACGATTAATGGATATTTTCCACCGTACTTGGCAAACCAAATTTTTCTTTTTTCTAACGATTCAGGTTCTAAATCAAAGGTTGCAGTTGTGTTTACAATAGCATCATTATATATTGATAAAAGGGTAGGCAAGTCATCAATATGTGCGTCACGTATCTTTAGCATGGTAGTCCTCCAATAAAATAAAAAATAAAATATCTACTATTTTACCTTTTAGATAGCTAATTGAAAATAAAAATATAATTATTCTATACAAAAAGGAGAACGTTTCCTTGTGATTATGACTCACCCATACTTTACTGTAACGAGAAAAATTGTAAATGGTGCTCAGGTAGTGATACAGGAAGAGCAACTTTTAAAAATGTATGAAGATAAAATAACTACAACTATTTCAAGCTTTCCATTTTCTGATATTCATGATATATCGTTTAGGAAATTGACGAAGGAATTAGGTATTCTTTACTTACATACGAATCAAGGTTTGTTTCCATATAAAGTAAGAGAAGAACCTCACCGCTTTATTGAACATTTTTATAAGCTGAAATAGATGAGATAAAGCCACTTGGGTGGCTTTTTTATTTTGCCCGATATCGAATAGAATTAAATACCTAATATTGGAACATGTGACATAAAACAATAAGCGGAATAGTGGTTAAAAAAACCCCAATGAGAGCAAATTAAAGATGCTTCACCAAATGAATTCAAGGGGGTAACACGAATGATAAAGAAAAAAGTTCTTCTTACAGCTATGTCATCAGTTATGACACTTGGGTTATTGTCTGCTTGTGGAGTAGATGATAACAATAATCTAAATAATGACGATGATGTCAACTATAGACCGGTTAGGTACAATCAAAATGATGATAACGGGTTAAACAACAACGGGAACCGTCGTGGTACAGGAACTTTAAACAACAACGGGAACCGTGGAAATGGGATTTTTAACAATGACAACGATCTTGGCGAAAATAACGGTATTTTTGACAACGATCGAAATAATAACTTAAATAACGATTTATTAAATAACGATAATGATGATAATGACCTTGATTTAGATTTAAATGATGACAATAATAACAATGATCGTAATGGTCTTGGTGGAAAAAATGGAAATATGACTGGTAGAGACCGTTAATGACATTTGGTTGGGCTAAATTGGCCCAACCTTTTTTAATATTTGAACTTTTTGTGACAGTTTGTTATAATTATTACAAAATTCAGTATAATTAGTGGAGGTGTCACATGCTTCGTACAATTGTTGCTGGGATCGGTGGGTTTTTTCTAGTATTTATTGAGTCCTTTTTAGTGATGAAGTTAAAAGGTTGGAACTCAATTGAAATTGGAGGTATCGGACCTTTCGTAAGTGTATGGTCAATGAATTTCTTTTTATTATTTACAATGTTTTCTCATGTATCCTTATGGTATGAAAGGCTCCAAAATGAGCGAGAAGAGGCTCAACCCGAAGGGAAATAAAAAGAAGCATCCATATTTCGTCTGGGTGCTTCTTTTGTTTTTTTATTAAACTTCTTCTAGCTCAGAAATATCGACCGTTGATCTTTCTTCTAATGGTCCACGCAAATGAACGGTTGCGGTCTTCCTATCCTCATGAAGCTCGTCAATCCACACAGAAGCACCGTTATACTCCACGTTAATATCTGCTGATGATGATAATATTTGCTTTACTCTTCTAGAATCCATAATTACAGCCTCCTTATCTAATTCATTTACTACTTTCCCCAATTAATAAGTAAAACATGTGACTGTATTTAATCGGATTCGGTCAATTCCCGTGAGAAAATGATAGATTTTTGTCGAAAATTTGATAGTTTTTGATAATTTGAGAAAGATTTTGATAGAAAGTGATTGATTTTTGAAAAGGGTTGCAGTAAACTGAACTCAAGTAATTAATAAAGAAAGCGTTTTAATGAGGTGATACATTGTTAACGCCAGAGCGCCATCGATTGATTTTGCAGCAATTAAAAGAAAAAGGTGTTATAAAGATACAAGACCTTGTTGACTTAACTAATTCATCAGAATCAACGATAAGAAGGGACTTAACACAACTAGAAGATGATAAATTTCTAAAAAGGATACACGGTGGTGCCGCTCGACTACAGGGGAAATTGCAGGAACCGAGCATGGTTGAAAAATCCACCAAAAACCTTCAACCAAAGAGGAGGATTGCCAAGTATGCCTCCAGCTTAGTTGAAGAAGGAGATTGTATTTTTCTTGATGCAGGATCAACAGTTATGGAAATGATCCCCTTCTTACCAAAAAACATCGTGGTAGTAACAAATGGTCTGATGCATGTCAAACCTCTACTTGAAAGAGACATTCCTATGTATCTAATCGGTGGGTTTGCTAAACCTAAGACGAATGCCATTATTGGTCGAGGTGCACTAACTAGTTTGGAGCTATACCGTTTTGACAAATGCTTTATGGGAGTCAATGGAATCCACACTCAATTTGGGTATACAACTCCTGATCAAGAAGAAGCAATGATTAAACAATCAGCAATTGCTCTCTCAAGAGAGGCATTTGTTTTAAGTGATGAATCGAAGTTTTCGGAAATAGCTTTTGCTAAAATTGCAGATTTACACGAAGCGTCGATCATTACAGATGATCTGAACAGTGAGTTCCAAGATCAATACATGAGCAAAACGACAATAAAGGTTGTGAAAGAATGATATACACGGTAACGCTAAATCCTTCACTGGATTACATAGTGGAGGTAGATGATTTAACACTAGGTGATTTAAATCGAACGAAAAACGAATCAAAGTTTCCAGGTGGAAAAGGTATAAATGTTTCAAGATTGCTACAGAGAATGGGTGTTACTAGTAGAGCACTAGGGTTTGTAGGTGGATTTACAGGACTTTACATTAAGAATTACTTAAAAATGGAAGGTATTGAAACAAATTTTGTTGAGGTTAATGAAGATACCCGAATTAATGTGAAGTTAAAATCCACTAGCGAAACCGAAGTGAATGCAAAAGGACCTACTATTCAGGAGGTAGATTTTAGAAAGCTTCAAGAACAAATTTCAGAATTAACCTCAGAAGATACTTTAGTATTGGCTGGAAGTATTCCATCAAGTATGGAATTAAATACGTATGAGAAGCTTGTGTCTATCTGTCACAACAACCAAACAAAGTTTGTGGTAGATGCAGAAGGAGATTTATTAAAGAAAGTTCTACCTTATAAACCTTTTCTTATAAAGCCAAACCACCACGAACTAGGTGAATTATTTAATACAAGTTTTTCAACTGCAGAAGAAGTAATTCCTTATGCTCGTAAGCTTGTAGAAATGGGAGCAGAAAATGTCATTGTTTCCTTAGCAGGAGAAGGGGCTGTGCTTGTAAATCGAGAAGTAGCCTACGTTTCAAATGTACCAAAAGGTGAAGTTAAAAGTTCGGTGGGAGCAGGAGATTCAATGGTTGCCGGATTTCTTGCAAAATACGCAGAAACGAAAGAGATTGAAGAAGCATTCCGTTATAGCGTTGCATCCGGCAGTGCAACAGCATTCTCAATTGGTTTAGCAACGAAAGAAAAGATAGAAAATCTTTATACTCTGGTTAATACTACAAAATTCTAAAGGAGAAAAAGAGATGAAAATTACTGAGATTTTAACAAAAGAAACGATACATCTAAACCTTTCAGGCTCAACAAAGCTTGAAGCGATTGACCAGCTTGTTGATGTGCTTGATCGTGCTGGAAAGCTAACAGATGCAAAGGAATTTAAAGCAGGAATTCTAAAGCGTGAAGAGCAAAGTACGACAGGAATTGGAGAAGGAATCGCTATTCCCCATGCAAAAACAACTGCGGTTAAAACGGCTGCTATTGCATTTGGTAAGTCGGTTAATGGGATTGAATATGATTCCCTTGATGGTCAACCAGCACACTTATTTTTTATGATTGCAGCTCCAGATGGAGCAAACAATACCCATTTGGAAGCGCTCGCAAGACTTTCGTCCATTTTAATGAAAAATGAAGTGAGAGAGGCATTATTAAAGGCGAATACAGAAAGAGATGTTCTAAATATCATTGATCAATACGACCAGGAAGAGAGAGAGGACGGGGAAGAGATGTCTGGGGAAAAGCAATTTATCGTTGCTGTAACTGCTTGTCCAACTGGAATTGCTCACACGTATATGGCCGCTGATTCTCTAAAGGCAAAGGCCGCAGAGCTAGGTGTAGACATTAAAGTAGAAACAAGAGGTTCTGGCGGTGCAAAGAACGTTCTAACTCCTGCTGAAATTGATAGAGCAGTTGCTGTTATTGTTGCTGCAGATACAAATGTGGAAACGGATCGTTTTAGTGGAAAGCATGTTATTGAA
Organism: Robertmurraya korlensis NBRC 107688; assembly: GCF_001591645.1. GTDB lineage: Bacteria > Bacillota > Bacilli > Bacillales > Cytobacillaceae > Robertmurraya_A. The sequence continues at coordinate 424,688 of NZ_BCVH01000001.1, forward strand.
ACAAAAGTTGCAGATGGCATTCGTAAACCGAAAGAGCTTATCGAAAGAGCACTAAAACAAGATGCTCCAATATTTAAGGGTAGTGGAAATGCAACGGCATCATCTTCTGACCAAAAAGGTCAAGGTGTTGGTGCGACGATTTACAAGCACCTTATGAGTGGTGTATCTAATATGCTTCCATTTGTTGTAGGTGGTGGGATATTAATTGCTATCTCTTTCATGTTTGGTTACAACGCTTTTAATCCAGAAGACCCATCGTATCACCCAATCGCTGAAGCATTAATGACAATTGGTGGCGGCAGTGGTGCATTTGGATTTATAGTTCCTATTTTAGCAGCATTTATTGCCATGAGTATTGCTGATCGTCCTGGGTTTGCAGCTGGTGCTGTTGGAGGTTTATTAGCTAACAGTGGTGGTGCAGGTTTCTTAGGTGGAATTATCGCTGGTTTCTTAGCAGGTTATATTGTTGTTGGTCTAAAAAAGCTTCTAACAAGCTTGCCTTCTTCACTCGAAGGTATTAAAACCATTCTTTTATATCCTTTACTTGGAATTGCGCTAACAGGTTTTGCAATGATTTATATCGTAAATGGTCCAGTTGGAGCGCTTAATACAGGAATTACTAATTGGTTATCTGGTCTTGGTACAGGAAATGCAGTATTACTAGGGTTAGTGTTAGGATTAATGATGGCATTTGATATGGGTGGACCGATTAATAAGGCAGCATATGTTTTTGGTACTGGTTTGCTAGCTAATGGTGTATATGAGCCAATGGCTGCCGTTATGGCCGCAGGTATGGTTCCTCCACTTGGAATTGCGATTGCAACTACTTTCTTTGGTAAGAAGTTTTCAAAGCAAGAAAGAGAAGCAGGTAAAGTGAACTATATCATGGGATTATCTTTTATCACAGAAGGAGCAATTCCATTCGCAGCAGCTGATCCTTTACGTGTCATCCCGTCCCTGATGGCTGGTTCTGCAGTGGCAGGTGCGTTAACAATGATGTTTGGAATTGGTTTACGTGCACCGCACGGTGGGTTATTCGTAGTACCATTAGTTGATGGTGGCTGGTTTATGTATTTAATCGCTATTGCTGCAGGCGCAATCGTGTCTGGAGTACTACTTGGATTAGTAAAGAAACAAGTTCAACAATAAATCTTTCAGGTCAGTGGGTTCTCCACTGACCTTTTTTATGTGTAGAAGGCGGTTAGATAAGCCATATTAAATGTAGCTTGAATAAAGGAGGGTTACTAATATGACAAAAAGAAACATAAAAACGAAATCAGGCATGCAAAGTGTACCGAAAAGTATTAATGATATGGATCTATCAGGAAATGCCTCAGAAAAAGAAAAGAAAGCAGAAAAGAAAAGACCAAATTAAAGAGAAAAAAAGTCGTACTGGCAAAGCAGTACGACTTTTTTTAATGGGCATTTTTCTTGTTAGGTTTAATCCCAAAGAAAATGATAACTAAACCAACGGCACTTATACCTGCTAAAATATAGAACAAAGAGGACTGGAAACTCTTTTGTAGAATTGCCATCACAGGTGGTCCTACAGCAACCCCAATAAACCTCATCGAACTATAGATGGAGGAGATTGTCCCCCTTTCTTCCATTTCAATTCCTTCCGTTATAAAGGCGTCTAAGCAAGGGAGACCTACTCCAATACCTATCCCACCAATTGTAAACATGGCAATTAGAAACCATAATTGATCTGAGAAGCTCAATGCAACTGTACTTATGACAAGTAGCCCTATCCCTGTAAAAGTAATCCATTTCATCAGGATTTTGTTTTCTTTAATCATTTTACCAGTGATATATGAAGAAAGGCATAGGGCTCCAAGTGGAATGGTTAAAAATAGTCCTTTTTTTACATCTTTTATATTATATTGTTTTTCTAAAATATCCGATAAATAGAACAGCACAGCAAAAAGGACAAACATAAGAATGACACCAACGATAAAAACAGTATAGAGCCAACGCCCATTTTCTAAGAAGATTTTTTTTACTTTGTGAATAAACTTTTTAAACGGAACAGGTTCTTTTTTCTTTTTTGGATTCTGAACAAGAAACAGTGTTAAAAGGATAGAAATTAAACAAAACACAGGAATAGACCAGAATGGTAAATGCCAGAAAAAGCTTGCTAAAAATGCACCTAAGATGGGGCTTAGTACTTTGCCCAAGGTATTTGAAGTTTCAATGACGCCTAAGGAACTACTGACTTCTTCTTCGCTTTTAAACATATCACCAATAAGTGGCATTACGATAGGGAAAGCACCTGCTGCACCAACCCCTTGTAAAGCTCGACTTATGAGAATAATCCAGTAGGGGTCCTCTATTTTCCAAGCAGCCCATCCTGAAATGAGACCTCCAATACCTGCAATAAATAAACTCGGAATGATAACTTTTTTTCTTCCGATATGATCAGATAGGTAGCCTGCTATTGGAATAAGGAGGATGGCTACGATTGAATATACAGTAATTATCATGCTAGTCTGGAAAGGAGAAATGTTAATTTTCTTTTCCATAACTGGAAGTACCGGTATTAGCATGGAGTTTCCCAGTGTCATAACAAGAGGAATGGAGGACAGAGATAGTACCGCCCACCGTTGATTATGGTGTTTACCATCACCCTTCTTTTTGTCTTCTTTAAATTTTTTCCCATGCCTAGACTTATAAGAATTTGACATTTCGACCCGCCTTCATTTTTAAGTATTTATAAGAAGGGACCTTTTCGCCCAAAACAAGGGTATTTCTCACATATTAATAATATGGACAGAAATCCCGAAACTAATGAGTTTTTTCTCTTACATAAAAATGGATTTTCCAAACATTCTAGGCTAAAATATGTATCATCATTAGGTGTAAGGGGTGACAATATGGGAGAAATTATATCGCTAAGTGTTGGAAAGCCAAAAGATTTTATGTGGAAAGGGAAAAGCGAAAGTTCAGGAATTGGGAAAGGAAAGGTGTCGGTTGCCGAGTTAACAAAAGATGGTTTTGTTGGTGACGGTGTCGCTAGTATAGAATTCCATGGAGGACCAGAACGCGCTGTTTGTGTGTATTCTTATGAACATTATCAGCAATGGGAAAAAGAATTTAATGTAAAGCTTTCCCCACCGTCCTTAGGGGAAAACTTATGTGTGACAGGCATGCTTGAAAAAGATGTTTACATTGGGGATGTTTATTCCCTTGGGAATGCCGTTGTTCAAGTCACACAAGGGCGTGTTCCCTGTTCCAAAATCTCTAAGTTCAATGAGATAGACTTGTTTTTAAAAAGGATTGTTGAGACAAACTATACGGGTTACTTCTTTAAAGTGTTACAAGAAGGAAAGGTACATAGCGAAGGGAAACTTGAACTGTTAGATAGAACTCAAGAAAAAGTATCCATACTTTACGCGAATCAAATTTTCCTCCATGATAAAAAAAATAGAGCTGGTTTAAAAGACTTATTAGAAGTAGATGAACTAGCAGATGTGTGGAGACAAAATATTGAAAAGCTCTTAGCAAAAACTATTTAATTTACTTTTAAAAATTTTCAGTTTATATGGTTGACTTTTGTTTGTATTTTTTATATGATAATAAACAATTAAAGACTACGGCGTTGAAGAAGAGTAGTACCTAATACAGAAACTTTAGAGAGCTGATGGTTGGTGAGAATCAGTGTGGAAGTTTTAGGGAATGGACTTTGGAGCCTCCAAACCGAACCTATATATAGGAGTAGGCCTTGGCGAAAGTCTCATCGTTACAAGAGACAGATATTTGTTGCTTCAATTTAGCAAAGATATCTGTAAAGTGAGCTAATACTATTAGCTAATAAAGGTGGCACCACGGGTTTCTCGTCCTTTTTCAGGAGAGAAGCCCTTTTTGTATTTCATAAAATAAAATCGTCGATTAAGAGTAGTAAGCCAAGTGTGTTTGACACAGAGAGTCGGGATTGCTGAGAACCGACCGTACCCTTGGCTGAATGGACTTAAGAGAGTGGTCTTGAACACGGAGTAGGGACCAACGGATATCCACCGTTACAAGGATGTAAAGGGAGCATCTAGCTCTGAATCTGAGGTGGCACCACGATTTATTCGTCCTCTATACGTAGTCTTCTACGTATAGAGGACTTTTTTTATTTATAAGGAGGGAAAAAAATGAACGCCAATTTACAGAACATTATTATTGAAGAAATTCTTGGTGACACGTTAACACCCATTTCTATATTTCAGCGACTTAAGGGTGTAAAGAAATGTTTACTAGAAAGCTCATTAAAGCATGAACATTCGGGCAGGTATTCTTTTATCGCAGCAAATCCTGCGGTCGAGTTAAAGGGGAGCGGTCATAAAACAACCCTTATAAAAAAACAAAGCAGTGAAACGATTGAAGCGAATCCTTTAGAGGTATTAAAAAGAATTATACCTCATGTGGAACATGAGTTCTTTAAAGATATCCCTTTCATTGGGGGAGCAGCAGGTTTTGTAAGCTATGACATTGTTCGTTACTACGAGGAGATTGGCAAAACACCAAAGGATGAAATGGAAATTCCAGAGGTTCACTTCCTTTTATTTGAAACCATTGTGGTTTTTGATCATTTAACACAAAAAGTATTTATTGTCGGAATTCCTATTTCTGAAGACACAGCTGATGTAAAGAGCTTAGTGGAAGAAACTAAGAAGATGATCATGACGGGGAGAGAAGAAGAGACTTTACCGGTTTCCATCTCTTCCTATGAAGCATCGATTTCAAAGGAGGAGTTCATTGAAAGGGTTAAAAAAGCTAAGGAGTATATCGTTGAAGGTGACATATTTCAAGTTGTACTTTCCCAACGGATGAAAGCATCAATTAAGGGTGATCCGTTCTCATTTTATCGGAAGCTTCGAGTTCAAAATCCTTCCCCGTATATGTATTATTTTGATTTTGAACATTATGTGGTGGCAGGGGCGTCACCGGAAAGTTTAATGAAAGCTGTCGGGAATACCGTGTATACGAACCCTATTGCTGGTACAAGACCAAGAGGAAAAACAGCGGAAGAAGATGATCATCTAAGTGTCGAATTGATACAAGATGAAAAGGAATTAGCAGAACATCGTATGCTCGTTGACCTTGGGCGAAATGATTTAGGTAGAGTTTGTGAATTCGGTAGTGTACAGGTCAGTAAGTATATGGATATCGAGAAGTATAAGCATGTGATGCATATTGTTTCTGAAGTACAAGGAACGTTGAAAGGTAGTTATCATCCCATTGATGCATTAATTTCTTGCCTTCCCGCCGGAACGGTTTCTGGAGCTCCGAAAATTCGAGCAATGGAAATTATCAACGAACTAGAGGATGTAAAACGAGGCATTTATTCAGGTGCAGTCGGCTATTACTCTGCTAACGGAAATATCGACTTTGCTTTAGCGATCCGTACAATGGTGATTAAGGATTCCCAAGCCTATATACAAGCTGGTGCAGGAATTGTGTATGATTCAGTTCCAGAAAAAGAGTATGAAGAAACGATTCACAAAATGAAAGCTTTCTTGGAGGTTGAAAAATGATTTTACTAATTGATAATTATGATTCCTTTACCTTCAATCTATATCAATATTTAGGTGAACTCGGGGAGCAAATCATTGTAAAAAGAAATGATGCTCTAACGATTGAAGAGATTATTGAGCTATCTCCAAAAGCCATTGTGATCTCTCCTGGACCAGGTCGTCCTGAACAAGCTGGAATTTGTATTGAAGTCATCAAACAGCTATACAAATCAATACCAATACTAGGAATATGTTTAGGACATCAAGCGATTGGTTATGCCTTTGGGGCTACGGTTACGAAAGCAAAGGAAATTATGCATGGGAAAATTTCAAAGATTTCACATACAAAGAATGAGCTTTTTAAAGAGTTTGAAGAGCCGCTAGATGTGATGCGGTATCATTCCTTGGTTATCGAAAAAGGGACATTACCAGACACGATACAAGTACTTGCTACCTCTATTGACGATGGAGAGATTATGGCGATTAAACACAAAGAAGCACCAATGTATGGTTTTCAATTTCATCCCGAGTCAGTGGGTACAGAAAGTGGTAAAAATCTAATTCAAGCATTTCTAACAGCAATTGGAGAGGAGCTTCAAAATGAGAGAGTATCTACAAAAACTGTCTGAAAAAAAATCACTAGACCAAACAGAGATGAAAGAAGCAGTTAGTAAACTTTTTTCGGATGAAGTAACTGATAGCGAAATTGCAGCATTTCTTATTGGCTTGAAGACAAAAGGAGAAACCGTCGAGGAAATAGTTGGTTTAGTACAGGCGGTTCGTGAAAATTCACTTACTTTTACCCGTAAAGTGGAGAATGTGATGGATAATTGTGGGACTGGTGGGGATGGATCGAAAAGCTTCAATGTGAGTACCACGTCTGCGTTTGTTATTGCCGGAGCAGGGATACCGGTTGCAAAGCATGGAAATAGAAGTATCTCTAGCAAAACAGGAAGTGCAGATGTTTTGGAGCATTTAGGGATTAATTTAACGTTAACCCCAAAAGAAGCAGAAGAATGTTTAGATAATGTAGGAATCAGCTTCTTATTTGCTCCCCATGTACATCCAAAGATAAAAAACATTATGAAAGTGAGAAGAGAGCTTAAAATCCCAACAATATTTAACTTAATTGGACCCTTAACAAATCCGATGGAACTAGATTATCAACTTCTTGGAATATATCGAAGAGACTTACTTCAGACCTTTGGTGAGGTGCTTAAAACACTAGGTAGAAAACGGGCAGTTGTAATCAATGGTGCAGGATATATGGATGAAGCATCGTTACAGGGTGAGAATCATTTATTCATTCTAGATAACGGTACGATATCAGAAAAGATTCTAACTCCTGAAGAAGTAGGTCTTACTTCATACCCAAACGAATCAATCATCGGTGGAAATGCCATGAGAAATGGAGAAATCCTATTATCTGTTTTGAATGGGGAAAAAGGAGCGTGTCGAGATACAGTGTTGTTAAATGCAGGAATAGGAATATATGCAAGCGGAAAAACGGATTCGATAGTAGAAGGGATTGCGAAGGCAAAAGAAAGTATCGATAGTGGAGCAGCTAAACAAAAGCTTGAAGATCTAATTGCAAAAGGAGAAACATTCAGAAAGGAAGGAGTTGTATAACGATGGAAACAATCCTAGACAAAATTATAGCTGAGAAACAGAGAGAAGTACTTTCCTTAAAAGAACGCCCACTGCTAAAAGAGATTGACAGAAATCATGTATCCTTTATTCAGAAATTACAACAAGCAGAGGAAGTAAAAATAATAGCAGAGTTTAAAAGAGCATCTCCTTCAAAAGGAGCAATAAATTTAGAATGTGATCCGTCAGAACAGACATTACAGTATGTGAGGGCAGGTGCCGATGCGGTAAGTGTACTAACAGATCGCAGTTTTTTTAAGGGAGATTTCCGAGACTTGGAGGAAGTTCGAAAGACGATCGGGGCACCTATTCTTTGCAAAGATTTCATTATAGACCCTATTCAAATCGATTACGCAAAGCATGCTGGTGCTGACCTTATTTTATTAATAGCCGCGGCGTTAGATCAAAAAACATTGCATTCTCTCTATCATTATGCAACGAAAAAGGGTCTTGAGGTATTGATGGAGGTTCACAACGAGGAAGAATTAGATAAAGTGTTGACTACGGATAACGTCTTAATTGGTGTCAATAACCGGAACTTAAAAACATTTGAAGTCGATTTAGCAACAACCGAACGGTTAGCTGCGAAAGTGGTTGACTCAAAAAGATACTTAATAAGCGAGAGTGGAATCGCTACTACAGAGGATGTAAGAAGAGTTGTTCATGCAGGGGCATCTGGAATTTTAGTAGGCGAAACGTTTATGAGACACGAAAAGCCGGAAGAAGCATTACGGTCCATGAAACTTCCGTTAAGAAGGGTGGCTTCTAATTGAAAGTAAAAATATGTGGAATTACTGATATACATGCAGCAAAGGTTGCTGTCGAAGCAGGAGCTGATGCCATTGGTTTTGTTTTTGCAGATAGCAAACGAAAGGTTACGATTAATCAAGCGAAAGCTATCATCGACACTCTACCAACTGATGTACGTAAAGTGGGTGTATTTGTAAATGAAGACATAGAAACCATCCAAGACATTATAGATATGACGGGGCTAACGATGGTTCAACTTCATGGTGATGAAGATCCTGAGACTTGTAAAAAATTTTCAGTACCAGTAATCAAGGCTTTAGGTGTATCATCAAAGAAAGATTGTGAGAAAATTCAGGAATATCCATGTGAATATATATTATTAGATAGTCCAAAAGGTAAATACCGTGGTGGAAACGGCGAGACGTTTCCATGGGAGATGGTTGACTCTGAGGCTCTCAAAGGGAAAAAGCTCATTGTAGCAGGCGGACTAAATATCAACAACGTCTCATTAGCTATTCAATCACTTCATCCATTTATGGTTGATGTTAGTAGTGGAGTGGAGACGAACGGTAAAAAAGATGATGAGAAAATGATTCAATTTTTAAGTAAAGCGAAAATGGGGACAGGGGAGTTTTGTCAATGACTACGTATGCAATGCCAGATGAAAAAGGCCATTTTGGAATATACGGGGGAAGATTTGTACCAGAAACGTTAATGCAAGCCGTTCTAGAGCTAGGGCAGGCATATGATGATGCAAAAAATGATGAAAGCTTCCAAGCCGATCTAACTTATTTACTAAAAGAGTATGTGGGGAGAGAAACACCTTTATATTTTGCTGAAAATTTAACAAAGCATGCAAATGGAGCAAAAATCTATTTAAAAAGAGAGGATTTAAACCACACAGGTGCTCATAAAATTAATAACACGGTCGGTCAGGCACTATTAGCTGTTAGAATGGGTAAAAAGAAAATTGTTGCCGAAACGGGTGCGGGACAGCATGGGGTAGCAACGGCAACTGTTTGTGCTTTATTAAACCTAGAATGCGTTATATTCATGGGAGAGGAAGATATCAAGAGACAACAACTGAATGTGTTTCGAATGGAGTTATTAGGAGCAAAGGTGGTATCTGTTACCTCTGGAAGCCGTACGCTAAAGGATGCATGTAATGAAGCTTTACGATACTGGGTTTCCAATGTAACAGATACTCACTATATCCTTGGTTCAGTAATGGGGCCACACCCGTTTCCGATGATGGTGAGAGATTTTCAAAGTGTCATCGGGAAGGAAACAAAGCAACAGTATAATGAGAAATTTGGAAAGAATCCAGAAGCCATTATAGCTTGTATTGGTGGTGGAAGTAACTCCATGGGAATGTTTTATCCTTTTGTTGAAGACAGTGAGGTAAAGCTAATTGGTGTGGAGGCTGCTGGCCATGGTATTGATACGGAACAACATGCAGCTTCACTAACAAAAGGAAAGCCTGGCGTATTACACGGTGCACTTATGTATTTGCTACAAGATGATGCTGGTCAAATTCAAGAGGCTCATTCGATTTCTGCAGGATTAGATTACCCAGGTGTTGGGCCAGAACATAGTTACTTAAAAGATATTGGGAGAGTACAGTACGAAAGCATTACAGATTCTGAAGCGTTAGATGCATTAAAACTATTGTGTAGACTGGAAGGGATAATCCCTGCGCTTGAAAGTGCACATGCTGTAGCATATGCATTAAAACATGCTCAAACAATGTCACAAAATGAGTCTATCGTCGTCTGTCTATCGGGTCGTGGAGACAAAGATGTTCAAACCATACAAGCAAATATGAAGGAGGCATTAGAATAATGAATCGCATTGAAAAGGCGTTCCATAGCCTAAAAGAGAAAAATGGTAAGGCATTTGTACCGTATTTGATGGCAGGGGATGGAGGATTAGATCAGTTATTGGAACAATTAATCTTTTTAGAGAGTTGTGGGGCGACAGCAATAGAAATTGGCATTCCCTTTTCCGATCCAGTAGCTGACGGACCGGCTATTCAAGAAGCAGGGATTCGTTCATTACAGTTGGGTACTACCTTAAAGGGAGTGTTGTCAGCAATTCAAACGATTCGCCCGATTGTGTCAACCCCGCTTATCTTAATGACCTATATGAACCCAATTTATGCATACGGCATTGGTTCCTTTATTCATGACGCGGTGAAGGCGGGAATAGATGGGTGCATCATTCCTGACTTACCTATTGAAGAGGAAGAATTAATTGCTTCTCATTTACAAGATGCTAATATTGAATTGATTCGTTTAGTTACATTAACGAGTCCAATTGAAAGAATAGAAGAGATCGCTAAGAAAGGTCGAGGTTTCTTATACGCTGTCACAGTAACGGGAATAACAGGTGCTCGAACAGAATTTAATACTAGTGTTGCTGAGTACTTAAAGAATATTAAAAGCGTAAGTCCTATTCCTGTTTTGGCAGGATTCGGAATTTCTACACCTGAACAGGTGGTAGAGTTAGGCTCTTACTGCGATGGGGTTGTTGTTGGTAGTAAGATTGTTCAGTTTTTCCATGAAAAGAAATTAAATGAAATTGAACATTTAATTGCAGCATCGAAAACAGCGGACGTTTCTTGAAAAAATTGTAATCAGCCTCCTAACATGAATATGGTGAAACATAGACATCATATACATAGGGGTGAATAAACTTGGATATTAGAAAAAACAAGATTACCAATGACTTATACGGTTATCGTACAGCGATAGCTAATATCGCACTAGTAGGTGGTTGTGGAGCTGAGGGGAACGACTGGGTATTAATTGATGCGGGAGTTCCTTTCTCAGGGAGTTATATTAAGCATTTTATTGAAAAAGTGATAGGCCTTGGAAAGAAACCGATTGCTGTTGTTTTGACACATGCTCATTTTGACCATGTTGGTGGTCTGTCCTACCTACTAAATAAATGGCGGATTCCTGTGTATATACATGAACGGGAACAAGTGTATGTAACGGGGGAAAAAGATTATCCACCACCACATCCATTTATTGAAAAAGGGCTTATGGCATTTATTTCACCTCTTTATCCTAGGAAAGCAATAAATGTCCAATCGTATGTACGTATGCTACCAACAGACGGTTCCATACCTGAAATGCCTGGTTGGAAGTGGATCCATACACCTGGACACACAGAGGGCCATGTTTCCCTGTTCCGTGAAAAGGACCGTGTAGTAATTGCGGGTGACGCACTTATTACTGTCAAGCAGGAATCAGCTTTAGCGGTTTTAACTCAAAGGAAAGAGATCCATGCTCCACCGGCATATTTCACTCAAGATTGGGATCTGTCATATGATTCGATAAAAAAGATTCAGACTCTTAAACCATCGCTTATTTATACTGGCCATGGAAAGCCAATGGAGGGTATGGAACTGAAAAAGGGACTCGACCTATTGCTAGGGCGCTTTGAAAGAGAAATGATGGGTAATGAAAAATATGTTCATTAAAGAAGGGCCTTAGTAATCATTACTAGGGCGTCTTTACTTAGAAAGCATGTTGTAGGAGGTGGAGAGATTGTATGAACAAAAAAGATTTCAACAGGATGTAAAGCTAATGCTATCAACGATACAGGAAAAAACGAATTCTATTCAAGAGACTATTTCTGAGGAAGATTGTTGTATTTTATCTGAGTTTGATCTATTACTTAAGTTGGTTTCTGATGCTCAATCTGTTGCATCCTCTTATTATCTAGAATCATATTTATCGCCATACACAACAGAATACAATCAAATTGCGAAGGCATCATCTAAGCTATCCGAAAAGAGACACGGAGCATTAATTGTCGTTGAAAGAAAGCAACCATTAGTAGACATATTACATAATGGTGTCTTGATAGGTGCAAAATTTAGTCAAACTCTTCTCGAAACCATATTCTATCCTGGAAACCCATTGCACGATGGTGCAGTTTTGATACAAAATGATTTCATTCACTCAGCGGGTAATATCTTACCTGTAAGTAATCAAACGTTTCAAAGTAAAAAGCTCGGTACAAGGCACCGAGCAGCATTAGGACTATCTGAAATGACTGATGCCATTATGATTGTGGTCTCTGAGGAGACGGGGCGTATTACATTTGCGATTAATGGGAATTTACATGTAGTGAAGACATAAGTAGAAAAGTTTGGCATTTATTTCATTTCCTGCTATCATCGTATATATATCTATTGTGGGGAAGTGTAACATGTCATTATCTAGAAAAAAATGGTTTCAGGCGATGATCGCTATCATTTTACTCCTTATTATTTCATTATTAATTAGAGAGAATATCTTTTTATTTCAGCCTCTTATCGTATTGTTACAGACTATATTTTTGCCCTTCGTAGTAGCTGGAATATTATTTTATTTATGTAGACCTTTCATTTTTTGGCTAGTGAAAAAAAAGGTACCGAAATGGCTGGCTATTTTATCCGCTTATTTGACGGTAACACTTGTTTTTTATGGGGTGTACCGTTTAATTGGACCGATTATCTCTGATCAACTAGATCTTTTTATAAACAATATACCAAATATGGTTAGTTCGGTTGTTGACGGAATTAGATATATACAAGAAAATCGTGATACATTCCCAGAATTTATTCAACAGGCCATTATAGATGGTAGTAAACAACTAGAGACACAAATTAAAAACAATACCGGTAATATTGCTGAAGGTATTTTTTCTATTTTTGGATTTATCGGAGGGTTTATTAATACCATTTTCTATTTGGTGTTAGTTCCATTTATCCTGTTTTATATGTTAAAGGATAGCGACCATTTTGCACCAAGAGTGGCTAGTTTCTTTAAAAAGGATTTACAACAAGATGTATTACAAATCCTAAAGGAAACAGATCGAACCATCTCTACCTACATACAAGGACAATTAATTGTAAGCTTGTGTGTTGGAGTATTACTATATATTGGATATTTAATTATCGATCTTGACTATTCATTGGTATTGGCGTTGTTTGCAATGTTAATGAATGTTATTCCTTTTTTAGGCCCGTTCTTAGCGGTAGTTCCTGCCCTGTTTGTTGCGTTATTTCAAGATCCCATTATGCTCGTCTATGTTGCCATCATAACGGTGATTGCTCAACAAGTAGAAGGGAATGTCATCTCACCACAAGTAATGGGGAAAAGCTTGAATATTCACCCGTTAACGATTATTGTTCTTATTTTAACCGCAGGGAATTTAATGGGGTTATTAGGTATTATTTTCGTCATTCCTCTTTATTCCATTGTTAAAGTACTTGTGACACATGTACTCAAAATATATAGATTAAATAAACAAGACCTGTCTTCTTAAATAGAAGCCAGGTCTCGTTTGTTTAGAAGCAAACCTGTCAAGCAAAGGTATTTTTGTTAGTTATTTTTAGTTGTTAAAATAAGAAGCACCGACAATGATCAACAGGATAAACAATACAACAAGTAGAGCAAATCCGTTGTTAAAACCTCCGTTATAGCCTTGATTGCAGCCCATTCCTTTCACCTCCACTTAAAAAGTGAACAGCTTGTATACTGTCTATTTATCCTATGACGAAAACGTCATGATGGTTGGACAAGTTAACTAGGTCAAACACCCTTTTTTGTTTATTAATTAATAAGTTTGTAACCTTTTTGTAATCATAGCAGTCCAATCGTATAAAGCATCATTATTCAGAAAGGTGGTTGCTATGAAAAGAAAATGGTTTATTGGCCTTTTAATTCTTTTTGTCTTGGTTTTTGCATCTATATGGATGTACACAAAAGATACACGTCTTGCAGCAAAATACGGAACAGGAAATGAACTGGAGGGTGAGGTTGTTAACAATACTCTTCCGTTGATTGAAGATAAAGAGCAGTTAAACCAATATTTTTATCAAATTATTAAAGAAGAGAAGCAGAATGAAAAGTTTTTTACCATTACAAAAGAAGATAAGGCTTCGGAGGAGTCGTCAACGGATAACGTTGCTTTCGACTCAAGTTCAAAAGCAAGTGGCCAGGAGGTCTCAAGTACAAATGTTCAAGTGCAAGGGATTGATGAAGCTGATATCGTTAAAACGGATGGTGAGTATATATACCAAGTAGTCGATGGTAAAGTAAATATTATTTCAGCCCAATCAGCCAAAGAAATGGAACATGTGGCGTCCATTCAGTTTCAGCAAACCTTCTCCCCCTCACAATTGTTCTTAGATAAAGGTCAGTTATTAATTATTGGCTATAGTTATAGTTATGAGGAAAATACCGCCGAAAAGAAAATAGCGGCTGATAGCTTGTATGCCCATATGAATGAAAGTACAAAGGCTCTTCTTTATAATATAAACAATCCATCAAAGCCAACATTAGAAAGAGAAATATCTCTTGAAGGGCATCTTTCAAGCGCTAGAAAAATAGGAAGTAATATTTATTTAATAGCCAATCATTTTCCACAATATTGGCTTTTGGAAGAAGAGGATGAGGTAGATTTACGCCCACGGTATTCAGACTCTGTAACCCAAAAGGAAGTAACCTCAGTTTCATATGACGATATTCAATACATTCCTGGATCTAGAGAAGCAAACTATACTACTATTGCTGCCTTTGACCTTTCAAAGGCCTCTCAAGAAGCAAAGATTACGACATATTTAGGGAGCGGTGGGCAGCTTTATATGTCTAAAACTAACCTATATTTAGCTCTTACGAACTGGAGACCAGCAGAAGACAGGAAGATAGCTACTACTCCAAATACAATGATTTATAAATTTGGAGTTGATCAATTAGAAGTTTCTTTTCAAGCCAAGACGGAAGTAATTGGAACGGTCCTAAATCAATTTTCAATGGATGAACATAACGATTATTTTCGAGTAGCAACAACTGAAGGAGAGAGCTGGGATGAAAACATTCCTTCAAAAAACCACTTGATTATTTTTGATAAGGATCTAAAACAGGTCGGTACACTTTCTAATCTTGCAAAAGGAGAGAGAATCTATTCAGCAAGATTTATGGGAGATCGTATATATATTGTAACTTTTAAAGAAACGGACCCCTTATTTGTCATTGATGCCTCGGAGCCTAGTAAACCAACAATCCTTGGAGAACTAAAGATTCCAGGATTCAGTAATTATTTACACCCTTACGACGAGAATCATATCATTGGCTTTGGATATGATACAAAGCTAGTTACTATGGATGGCGAAAAAGAGCCTAGGGTTTTAACGGAAGGAGTGAAGCTTTCCTTTTTTGATATAACTGATATTCACAATCCGAAAGAAAAGTTTACTGAAATTATAGGAGGAAGAGGAACGTATTCACCATTAAATTACGATCATAAAGCATTGCTCTATAATAATAAAAATGGTCTCTTTGCTTTTCCAATTAATGTGTATGAGGGAGTAGAGGGTAACGAATACGAACAAAAATTTATCTTTCAAGGTGCTTACGTATACAATATAAGCCTAGATCAAGGGTTCTCACTAAAATCAAAGATCTCTCATATGAAAGGTAAAGCTTTATATGAAGAATGGGAAAACGAAATTCAACGCTTGGTATATATAGATGATCAGCTTTATGCATTATCTCATTCGAAAATAAGTTCGTACAGTTTAGAAAACTACCAATTCCTTTCTGAATTAGAATTGAAGTAAAAGGGAGCCATGATGCTCTCTTTTTTTTCGTTGCTTAGTCGGGTAGTTCTATTCTATAATAATTCGTATCTAGAAATAATAGGCAAGCTTTATATAAGGAGACTATCTATGATTCGTCGATTTTTTAGTTATTACCGACCGCATAAAAAGTTGTTTACGATTGATTTTAGTGCAGCTGTGTTTGTGGCAATATTAGAGCTAGCTTTCCCGCTCGCTGTACAATGGTTTATAGATTCCCTTTTACCAAGTGGTAATTGGTCAATGATTGTTTCTGTCAGTCTAGGATTACTAACATTTTATATTATCTCAACCTTTTTACAGTATATTGTCAATTATTTAGGACATATGCTAGGAATAAATATTGAGACAGATATGAGGCAACAGCTCTTTACACATGTTCAGAGACAGTCGTTTCGATTCTTTGATAATACGAAGACAGGACATATTATGAGTAGGATTACGAATGATTTATTCGACCTTGGAGAACTTGCTCATCATGGTCCAGAGGACATCTTTATTGCTTGTATGACTTTTATCGGAGCGTTTTGGATTATGCTTACGATTAATGTCAAGTTAGCATTAATTGCTGTATTTATGGTACCTTTTTTAATTTGGTTAATCACGTTCTGTAATCTACGTATGAATAAAGCATGGAGTAATATGTACGGTGATATTGCTGACGTTAACTCACGTGTAGAGGATAGTGTATCAGGAGCTAGGGTTGTACAATCATTTACAAATGAAGAGTTCGAGATTAATAGATTTAAATCGAATAATGAACGGTTTCGG
The DNA here is from genome assembly GCF_001591645.1 of Robertmurraya korlensis NBRC 107688. GTDB lineage: Bacteria > Bacillota > Bacilli > Bacillales > Cytobacillaceae > Robertmurraya_A. Next base: position 440,990 of record NZ_BCVH01000001.1, read on the forward strand.
TTGTCAAAGCTTTCTGCCTACAAAATTATGTCTTTTAGTCTTTCAGGCATATATATGATGACGCGTTTCTTTGTCCTTATTGTATTAGTCTATGGGGCATGGCTAAGCTTTTCAGGTGAACTGACATACGGGGAGCTTGTAGGTTTTATCCTATATGTAAATGTTTTGTTTAAGCCAATTGACAAAATTAGTGCAATAATGGAGCTTTATCCAAAGGGAATGGCAGGGTTCAAGCGATTTTTGGAACTAATAGATACTGCTCCAGATGTATTGGATCAGGATGATGCAATCGAGGTGGACACATTAAAGGGAAATATACACTTTGAGGATGTGAATTTCCAATACGAAAGCTCGAAAAGCATTTTACACGGCATCAATTTACAAATAAAAGAGGGAGAAACGGTTGCATTCGTTGGGCCTTCAGGAGCAGGCAAAACAACGATATGCTCACTGATTCCTCGTTTTTATGATGTAACAGGTGGGGAGATTTCCATTGATGGTATTGACATTCGATTAATGACCAAGAAGTCTCTCCGATCTAATATCGGTATAGTCCAACAGGATGTATTTCTTTTTACAGGTACGATACGAGAGAACATTGCTTATGGGAAATTAAATGCTAGTCAGGAAGAAGTGGAAGACGCCGCGAGACGAGCTCATCTTCAGGACTTTATTGCTTCTTTACCAAACGGTTACGAAACGCAAATAGGGGAAAGAGGCCTCAAGCTTTCAGGAGGACAAAAGCAAAGACTTGCCATTGCTAGAATGTTTTTAAAGAATCCCCCTATATTAATTTTAGATGAAGCAACGTCCGCCCTGGATACCGAAACAGAGATGATTATCCAAACAGCCCTATCCGAGCTTGCAAAGAATCGTACGACACTTATTATTGCGCACCGATTAGCAACAATTCGAAATGCCAATCGCATAGTCGTTGTAACAGAAGCAGGGATTGCTGAACAAGGGACACATGATGAGTTAATTGAAAAAGGTGGAATTTTTGCAAATTTACATCAAGTACAATTCCAACAACAATAAAGAAACAGTGGCTTCTAGTTGGAAGCCACTGTTTCTTTGTGTTTTACATAAATGGAGGAAGACCGTTACCCATTTCCTTTACTATTAGTGATATAGAATCAATTTGTTTTTGATCGAGGTCAAGTGCTTCTGCAATCTTATTCTCAAGATTTTTAGTGACATTACGCTTTCCTAGTTCAACTAAGGCGATAAGTGAGTAGCTACAGTTTACAAGCTTTGCAAAGTCTCTTTGGGTCATGCTGTAGCTTTCTCTAATAAAACGAATGATTTGGCTGTCCATCGATTCACCTCTTCTTTTTGACGAAACTCCTAAATCACCTGTGTTTTTCTTGTAGACACTTTCTTTATAAAACTATTAATAAATTAGCACTTTCAGGATAGTCTGTAAAGATGCTTTTTACGATTTATAGAGAATAACAGGAAATAGAGCATGAAAGTTGTGATTTTCTCAATTTTCATCCATAATATTGGTTATGTAATATAGCAAAGGAGTTGCTGCTTTATGAAATATAGAGTATCTGCTGTTCAATATCACTTACATACGATCTCATCATTTGATGATTTCGCCGCTCAGTGTGAGCACTACATTAAAACAGCACAGGAATTTGGTTCTGACTTTATACTTTTTCCAGAATTTTTTACCACGCAGCTATTATCGATCGGTGATGATAGTGGGAATGCTTTATCCATAAATGACCTTCCAAAGTTTACAGGAAAATATGTAGATCTATTCAAGAAATTTGCATCTGAAACGGGAATGCATATTATTGGAGGAACACATGTATTAGAAAGGGAAGGTAAGCTTTTTAACGTTGCTCACTTGTTTTACCCAGATGGGAGAGTAGAAGAACAGGCAAAGCTTCACATTACTCCTACGGAAGTAGAAGAATGGAATATGTCTGCTGGGGATGGACTTCGAGTGTTTGATACAGATAAAGGTAGAATTGCGATGCTTACCTGTTATGATATAGAGTTTCCAGAAATTGTTCGAATGGCAAGAGCAAAAGGGGCTGATGTCATTTTTTGTCCATCATGTACAGACGATCGTCACGGTTTTCATCGTGTCCGCTATACTAGTCATGCAAGAGCAATTGAAAACCAGATATATGTGGTGCTTACAGGAACGGTTGGATCTTTACCGACGGTTGACTTTATGCGTGGCAATTTCGGTCAAGCAGTTGTTATCACTCCTAATGATGTTCCTTTCCCACCACAAGGAATTATGGTTCAAGGGGAGATCAATGATGATATGATTGTTACCGCGGACCTCGATTTAGATCTTCTCTATGAGGTAAGGCAAAAGGGTTCTGTTACGACATGGCGTGATCGTAGAACAGATCTTTATACTGACTGGAAATAAAACTTTTGAACAGGAGTGACAGGAATGGATTACGTTCGTATTACAAGCATTGAGGATCCTTTGTTTGTTAAGATGCATGAGTTAATGAAGGAAGTATTCCCACCTGAAGAGGTATTAGAGTTTGAATTATGGAAGGAACCTTTAGAGGATCCTAGTATTCGAGTATTCGTAGCTGTTCACAACGGAGAGGTGGTTGGCTCAACGGAATATCGTTACTATCCTAACTGGAATATTGCGATGACGGATTTTACCATTATTGGCCATCAAGGTCTTAGCTTAGGTCGCTTTCTAGCTCAAAACCGTTTAAGGGACTTAACTGCATTAGCTAAAGAAAATGGGAAAGAACTGTTCGGAATGTTTGCTGAAATTTATGATCCATACCAGCGTGGCGATTTTGAATTCGGTGGAGTAAAAGCAATGGATCCGTTTGTAAGAAGGGAAGTACTTTCCCATCTAGGTTACAAAAAGCTAAACTTTACTTACGTGCATCCTTCATGGAAGAACGATGGAGAAGCAGTTGCAGGGTTAGACTTATGCTTCATGCCATTAGATGATCAATTGGAAGAGATTTCTTCTGACTTAGTAGTTGATTTTATTACAACTTATTACAGTGTACTATCAAATAAGCCTGTTCAATGGCTGCAAATGGTAGAGGAACTAAAGACAAAACATACGATTGAATTACTTCCACTATAATCAAAAAGCAGGTGAAGCATTATGCTTCACCTTCTTTTTGATATATACGATGTGAAATCATTCTCTATGCTCATTTGTGAGCTTCCTTACCCATTTTTTTTCGAAAATCATATGTAGTTACCCTTGAAAAAACAATACCTTTATCCCCTGAAACGCAAAATATATTCCGAAACCTAATAACGAAACCCCCGATAGAATAGAAGTGAGAATGATGTACTTTAAGCTTAGCCATTTACGAAAAACGCTAGTAAGACCAGCAACAAAAATATCCCACAGGGCTAACCCAAGGAATATCATGGAACTGTATACCAGAAGATCGGTTGTCCCAAAGCTTGATGCTGTTTTTGCGAGGACTGATCCGTAAATACCTAACCAAAATAATATGGAAAGAGGGCTTGAAATAGACATGATAAATCCGATGAAGAAGCAACGCAAAACGGATTCATTTTTGCGCTGATAATCAAATGTGAATTTGTTGGCAGAGGCAATGCTTTCAATACCGCTATAAATAAGAATAAATCCTCCAAAAAGCCACAGAAAAACTTGAATTAATGGGTTATCTAGAAAATGAACTACTCCCAAATACACGGTCAACATAAAAATTCCATCTGCTACCATAGAGCCTGCACCAACAGCCCATGAATGCCAGAACCCATTCTTCAGTCCTTTATCTAATCTTGCAGCATTTACAGGCCCAATTGGGGCAGCTAATGTTAGGCCAAGAACAATATAACTTAGGTAAATCACAGTATCACTCCACTCACTAGGATTGTCCAAAGATACAACTTGTACATCTTATGCAAGGGGAGGGGAATAACATTCATAAGAATGAAATTTTTCACTAGACAAGCCCTAAATGTGTCTAATTTTCAAAAAATATTTGACAAATTTGTGAACTTTATTAAAATATAAATAAAGGGGATGAAATAATATGAATGAGATGCAACGTAGAGCGTTAGGTCCAATTAGTACAATTGCTAAATTTGGTTTAGTAATAGGGGCGTTATTGTTTTTATACAGCTTTTTTGAAAGCGGTATCACAATGAGTTATACACTTTCTATTAGCATTAGTATTATGGCTTCATCCATGTTGGTGTTCGGTTTTGGTTTATTTATTTCCTTAATGGGAGAATTGCGCAAATAAAAAAATCCGGCTATTAAGCCGGATTTTTGTTTTTATTAATGAGCAGCATGCCCTGATGTTAACACCCAGATAGAACCAACTACGATAACAACAGCACAGAATACCATAAATGCAATATTTATGATATTTACTTTGCCATCTTCTCCTTCTGTCATATGCATAAACATGAACAATTGAAGACCCGCTTGAATGACAGCTAGTGTCCCTATAATCCACATGACAATCGTAAAGGACAAGTTCATCTCAAGTGCTACCCATGCAGCAACGAATGTGAGTACTAGTGACAATACGAATCCAAAGACGTGAGTTAGCGGAAAACGTTCTGTACTTTTTTCCATCTATAACACCATCCCTTTTAAATAAACAAACGTGAAGATAAAGATCCAAACAACATCAAGGAAATGCCAGTAAAGACCGATGATAAAGGTCTTTCTAGCAGTAACAGGTGTTAACCCACGCTTGGCAATTTGAATGATAACCATTGTTGCCCAGAAAATCCCGAAGGTAACGTGAGCACCGTGTGTTCCTAAAAGGACAAACAAGCTTGAAAGAAAGGCACTTGTTTGCATAGTTGCACCTTCATGAATATAATGAATAAATTCATTAATCTCCATGAATAGGAATCCTGCACCTAATAGTAGGGTTAAAATAAACCAGCCAATTAAGCCCTTCTTATTGTTTCGGCGCATTTCCCAAATAGCAACACCCATTGTAAAACTACTTGTTAAAAGGAGGACCGTCTGAATCATTACTTCTTTCATCATAAAAATATCTTGATGAGTAGGGCCACCTGCGTAATTTTTATAAAGTACACCGTAAACACTAAAAAGTGTAGCAAATAATACAATTTCGGCTCCAAGGAATATCCAGAACCCTAAAATATTCATACGGCTTTGTTCTGTTTGATATTCTAATGGGAGGGAAGTGTTCACATTAGCTGACATGATTATTCACCTTGCCTTCCATTTTCTTCCAAGTGCTTTCTGTCTTTCTAATTTCGTCCTTATGAATGTGGTAACCATCATTGTAATCAAATGAACGATAAATCAATCCTGCAATAATAAGCACAGTAGATACTGCAGCTAATAAATGCCACTCGAAAATGAGGAAGAATCCAACAATTCCGAAGGCCACGCACATTAGGAACGGCAGACCAGAGTTGCTTGGCATATGAATTTCTTCTATTTCTTCGTCTTTTAATGTAATACCTTCATTATTCTTTTTCATATACCAGAATGCATCTAAAGATTTCACTTCTGGTAGTTTAGCAAAGTTATAGTGTTGAACAGGGGATGATGTCGCCCATTCTAACGTTCTAGCATCCCAAGGATCACTAGAGATGTTTCGATCTGCATATCGAATACTCCAGTAGATGTTGTAACAGAATACAGCGAAACCTGCTGCTAAGATTACGGAACCAACTGCTGATAGCATGAATAAAGGTGCAAATCCTGACTCAGCAGAGTACGTATATGCACGTCTAACGGCACCGTTTAAGCCTAAGAAGAACATCGGCATAAATGTTACGTTAAAACCGATAACAAATAGCCAGAAATGCCATTTTCCTAATTTTTCGTTTAACATAAAACCAAACATTTTTGGCCACCAGTAGTAAAGTCCAGCGAAAACTGCAAAGACCACACCTGGTATTAATACATAGTGGAAGTGAGCAACTAAGAATAGAGTGTTATGGTACTGATAATCAGCAGCACCCATTGCAAGCATAACACCGGTTACTCCTCCAATTACAAAGTTAGGAACAAAGGCTAATGACCAAAGCATTGCTGTAGTCATTTTAATTCGACCTTTACGCATCGTAAACAACCAGTTAAACATTTTTACACCCGTCGGAACGGCAATCATCATCGTTGTGATAGAGAAGAATGAGTTAACTAGAGCGCCAGATCCCATTGTGTAGAAATGGTGAACCCAAACAAGCATACTTAGTACTGCGATGGCAACGATTGAAACGACCATCGATTTGTAACCGTAAAGCTGCTTGCGAGAGAACGTCGAAATAATTTCAGAAAACATACCGAAAGCAGGGAGGATAACGATATATACTTCAGGGTGTCCCCATAACCAGAATAGGTTAGCCCAAAGCATATCAGACCCACCAGCAGCAACTGTAAAGAAATGTGTTCCGTACAAACGGTCAAATGTCATTAACGCAAGTGCAACCGTAAAAATAGGGAATGCAGCAACGATAATAACGGAAGTGATTAGCGTTGTCCATGTGAACATAGGCATTCTCATCAATGTCATGCCTTTTGTACGCATTTTTAAGATCGTAACGATAAAGTTAATACCAGTCATTAAAGTTCCTAGACCAGCAATCTGTAAAGAAATTGCATAGTAGTTATTCCCAATTCCTGGACTAAACTCTTTACCTGCAAGAGGGAAGTATGAAGTCCATCCTGCATCTGGTGCACCACCAACAACGAACGCGATATTAAACAGCATCGCACCGCTGAAGAATAACCAGAAACTTAAAGCGTTAAGTTGTGGAAACGCTACGTCTCTTGCGCCGATTTGAAGCGGAATAACAACGTTCATTAAACCAATTAAGAATGGCATTGCCATGAATAAAATCATTATAACACCATGCGCAGTAAATACTTCGTTATAGTGCTGTGAGTCTAAGATGCTCATTTCTGGACGAGCCGTTTGAGCTTTCATCATTAGTCCATCCATACCACCACGGAAGAACATAAGAACAGCGGCTACAATATACATAATTCCAATACGTTTATGATCAACAGTGGTGATCCATTCACGCCATAGCCATTTCCATTTTTTTAGATACGTTAGACCACCAATAATACCTAGAGAAGTTAATAAAATAGCAATCTGTGAACCTAGGATAATTGGATCTCCCGTAATCAGAATTTCATCCCACTTAATGCCCACTATGGTCACCTCCATGGTCTTCCTCATTATTTTCTACATCAGTAGTATCTTTTTCATTTGACTTTTTATCTTCCTGGTCGAAAATCTTTCCTTGGTACCCATGATAACGATAGTCTTCAGGGTCTGTCACAAGCTCAGAATCGTGATCGGCATGGTTGATCCATGCTAAGTGAGTATTAGAATAAGTTAAACGTCCAAGATGTGTCGGTTTTAGTAATTCCATGTACTTTTCTTCTGTAAGCTTTGGAGCAGTTTCTTTTACTTCTTTAACCCAAGCATCGTATTCTTCATCGGTTTGAGAAAGTACCTCAAATTCCATTTGTGCGTAACCGCGACCGTTGAAGTTTGTGTTTCTACCCATATATGAACCAGGATTATCAGCAACTAAATATAGTTCTGTCTCCATTTTATTCATTGAGTATTTTTGGCCACCTAAAGCAGGAACCCAGAAAGATTGCATCGTTCCAGCAGATGTTAATTTAAACAGTACAGGGGTGTCCTCCGGAATGTTCACGTAATTGATTGTTTCAATACCTTCTTCGGGATAAGAGAAGATCCATTTCCAGTCTGCGGACGTGACGTGAATAACGACTGGTTCTTTCTCCTCATACCCTGCAGGAACATCTTCTAAGTCATACAATGTTGTAACTGTAGGAATTGTTAAAGCGATAACGATCAAAATAGGAATGGCTGTCCAGACGATTTCTAATACGGTACTACCGTGTTCTTCTGGCGGCTCATACCCCATGTTTTCTGGCTTTTCTCTATATTTCCATACAATATAGCCAAATAAGCCAAATACGACAACTACGACTAAAAGCATCCACATTAAAGACCAATTAATTAACTCCATGATGCTTCTAGCTACTGGTCCTTGAGGCTGAAATACAACCATCTCACAACCACTTAAGAAAAGTAATGGTACGGCTGTAACCAGGGATAGAACTAGCATTTTCAACTTCAATTGTTTCATCTCCTTCTTATATGAAATCAGGGTTTGTGTTTTGTTTCACAAGGAAAATTAGAGTTTACCACAAAATAATATTTTTGTATAACAAAATGTTCGTTTTTTCACAATAGTTATTTTGTTAACCTTTGTAAGGTAAACTTCTTTCTACATTCCTAATTACCACTATGTAGATGATAATAACATGTAAAATAAGATTAATTTGTGACAAAAAAAGTAAGGAAAATAATGTTAGGGGTAAATTGAGGGGGTAAATGTTGATATATCAAGGGTTTTTTAGTATTTTTCTTTACGTCTTAAATTTCGACAATTTTGTGACAGGGAGTCACCATTCATTCATAATTAAAAGGAAAACGATTGCATGAAAGAAGAACCAGAAGGGGGGACAAAACAAAATCAGGCTCATAAAAGCCTGATTTATTGATAAGACATAGCAAATAGTCCTTGGTTTTTTTTCCACTCTGCGTAAAGAACCTTTTCAAATGAATGAAAGTTTTGTTTTGACAATTCCTCTTTTAACCACTGTTCATCTAATCCTGCTTCGTGAAGATTTCCAGAAAGTACTTCGCCATCAATGATTAACGTTACAGGAATGGAAGGTTGCTCTGCTTTGATGTTTAAATCATCTAAAGTGGGCGGTCGGTTCTGGGATTTCGGGAGTACACTTACCATTCCATTCGTTTCTAGAATTGCAAATTGAACTTCCTGTAGAGAAAAATACCCTTGTTGACGAACTAAAGCCTGTAATTGATTAATGTCGAGCTTTGCTTTTTTTAATGTTTGATATTTAATGATCCCATTATGTATTACGATATTAGGTTCACCCTCAAGAGACTTCCTTGTGCTTTTAAACTTTTGTGTAATTATTTCGACTAAAAAGATCAGTCCCCCCCATACAGCTGTACTAAAAAGGATTTCTACCCAACTCGTTTCATGGTCATATATTGCATTTCCCACCAATTCACCTAAAATAAGAGCGGAAATAAAGTCAAAGGGAGTAATCTGGGATAGTTGAGTTTTCCCTAATAGTTTAGCTAAAAGAAACAAAACAACAAATCCAACAATTAATTCAATTCCAACTGTGAAGTAGTGATTCATGTATCCAATCTCCTATTCAAGGGTTTTGTCCTCATCAAGAAAGGGAAGATTCACGTAATAATACATAGCTCCCATCAGGATACTTCCTCCAATAAGGTTGCCGATGGTCACTGGAACTAGGTTATGAATGACTCCTGCAAATGAGATCGTCCCGGGATGATTTAAGACAAGTGCGATAGCAAAGGTACACATATTAGCAATGCTGTGTTCATATCCAGAAATAAAGAAACAAAAAACAAATAAAATCATTACGAATAGCTTTGCCCCATTCTCCTTCATAGACATGGGAATGAAGAAAGCTAGACAAACTAGCCAGTTACAAAGTATGGCTCTAAAGAAAAGCTCCGTGGTTGGAACATGCATCTTCTTTTCAACCACACTTAACAAAAAATGATTTACCGATGACTCTGAAAATAACCCCGTTACATAAATTAATAAAGCAAATGCGGTTGCACCTAAAATATTTCCTATGTAACTTAATCCCCACAAAGTCCAAACATGCTTCCAACTCATTTTTTTCCTTAGAGCGGTATACGTATAATAAAAGGTGTTTCCTGTAAACAAATCTCCCCCGCCATAAGCAATTAAGATAATTGCTGCTCCAAATGTGAAAGCGGCCATTGGATAAGCGACAGGGGAGTGCTCATTATAGAAATAGCCACCTGTTTTAAATGCCACAATTACCCCGAATCCAATGAACATACTTGCAAGCATACTACGTAATAGATAACGAAGAATGCTTTGTTTATATGTTTTTACTTTTTTTAATGCGAGCTTTTCGACTTCTAAAAGTGGATAAATTTCCATCATTTCCTCCGATCATCAAACTTCTCCAATAGAAGTTATTATTTTCTAAATTTGTATAACTATGTACAATCATATCATAAGGAAGAAAAAGAGAAGCTCAGGGATCTACTCCTGAGCTTCTCTCTGACTAAGATCGTAATTGTTGCTCTGCCATTCGGATTAGACGCTTGGTCATTTCTCCTCCTACAGAGCCGTTTGCACGTGCGGTTGTATCTGCACCAAGTTGAACTCCAAACTCATTGGCAATCTCTTCTTTCATCTGATTCAGTGCATTCTCTGACCCAGGTACCAATAGCTTGTTTCTACTCATGGCTATCCACTCCCGGCACAAGTTTTGAGCATGATTGATGCTCAGGTTTAGTTTGAGAAGAAGTATTCAATAATATACTAAGATGTAGTTAGTACATTTTTTTCATTCTGTGTAGTAGTCAAACTAGGTAAAAGAATGGTTGCAGTTGTTCCTTTATTAGGGTCACTTTTATAGGTAATATTCCCACCATGTTGTTCAATAATCTTAAAGCTTACCGTTAATCCAAGACCGGTTCCTTTTTCCTTTGAACTATAAAAAGGCTCTCCTAGGCGATTAATAGACTGTTCAGGAATTCCATACCCGCTATCAATTACCTGTATCATTGTCATTCCATCATCATTTACATCAAGTATGACATCAACCGTACCGCCGTTACTAGAAGCCTCTATGGCATTTTTTATAATATTAATAAGCAGTTGTTTAATTTGATTTTCTTCACTATTGATCATAGATGGTTGTTTGTTAATAAAGTTTATATTCACATTTACCATATTAGCCTGTGTCTCTAACAAGGAAATGACATGTTCAATGGTGTTACTAACTTCAGTTTCTGAAAATTGCACCTTTTGAGGCTTTGCCAATAGCAAGAGCTCACTAACGATATCATTAATTCTTTCTAGTTCACTGAGCATAATTTCGTAAAATCTGTCATTTTTCTGGTCGGCTGGACGAACAAATTGAACAAAACCTTTAAGAGAGGTTAGAGGGTTTCGAATTTCGTGTGCTATACTTGCTGCTAGCTCACCAATTACAGATAGTTTTTCGGAACGTACCAACCGTTCTTCAGCCTGTTTTTTTTCTGTAATATCCCGTCCAATGACTACAAGTCCTTTTCTCGATCCATCTGCATGGAACAACGGGTGTTTAATGGTATCAAATGTTTTAGTTCCTCCTCCAGGTAGAGGGATTTTTTCCTCACATCTAGTAATCGTGCGATTTTCCCATGCAATACGGTCTGAATATTCTTCGCAGTAAATCAAAGCTTCACGGTAGAACTCGCTGTATTCAGCCAATTCAGTATCCGTTTTTCCTTTATAGTCCACATTCTGTAATTGAAAAAGTTCAAGTCCGAAGCTGTTTGTTTTAAGCCAACGTCCTTCTCCGTCCTTAAAACAAACAAAGTCTACCATAGAGTTAATGAGAGTAGATAATTGTTGTTCTTCTTTTTCTACCGTTTTTAGTTTAGGGCTTTTCTTAACAATTAAAAAGAAAAAGAACAAATTAAAAATGACAAAGAGAATATCTTTTAGAAGGTGTGTAAACTTATTAGAAGAAACATCACCTGTTATCACAATAGAAGTTAGAATATAAATAAAACAAAAAAAGAAATAGATTATGATTAAATTCTTTTTCAATGAGGTTCTCCTGTTCTTTCTTGCATAGAAAAATTAGTAAAAAAGTACTAATGATATTCATGATAATTCTATTCTGTAAAAGTACCATGTTTTTTTCGAAAAAGAAAGAGGAATACGGAGATAATCATATACAGATATTATTTTTTTACCACTAGCTTAGTTTGTAACTTCAATACAATTCAAGACGACTAATAAGGTAAAAGCATGACAAAATGAGGTGTTTATTTTGAGGAAAATCGTTGTGTTCATAATTGTTATCTTTTTTTTAGCTGGATGTGGTACTGCAAGGGAAGTAGAGCCGGTGGTTTCGTCAGGTCAAAAGGAGGGGAATATGGAAACAGGACAAGGGGAGGTCATATCTCATATTCAAGAAGTTAGTCCTTTATTGTTCCAGTATCATGTAATAAATGAAACAGGAAAGGATATTACTCTTGACTTTACTTCTTCTCAAAGATTTGATTATTCAATAAAGAATTCAAATGGAGAAGTGGTATTCTTATTTTCAAGTGTCACGTCCTTTTTACAAGTAGTGGGGAAAGAAGTTCTTTCTGGGGGAGATCAACTGTCTTACGATATTAATGTGAAGGATGTTGAGTTAAGTAGAGGGAAATATACATTAACAGCTTGGATGACTCCGAAGACTGGTAAAGCCTATAGTGCATCCGTTACTTTCTCAGTAGAGTAACTATCCTTTTTCACGAAAAGCCTAACTCCGTAGGGGTGTTAGGCTTTAAAATTTATAGAAGCTAGGAATAAAAGAAGAAAATGGTATAATAGGTTCGTAAGTTAAAAAAGGCTCAAAGGAGGTTGATGGAGCTAGTGCGATTTACAAAAAGTATCCCTAATATGTTCACGTTAGGAAATTTATTTTGTGGTTTTTTATCCATCGGTTTTGCGGCAGAAGGTGAATATAATAATGCTGCCATTTTAATCCTTATTGGAATGATGTTAGATAGCATGGACGGACGCTTGGCGAGAATGCTTAAAGCTGACAGTTCACTCGGGAAAGAGCTAGACTCATTAGCTGACATTGTTACGTTTGGAGTAGCACCATCATTTTTAGTGTATTATACATATTTAAATCAATTGGGTAAGTTAGGGATCATGGTTGCTGGATTATTTCCTTTGTTTGGTGCATATCGACTAGCGAGGTTTAATATCAGTAGTACGAAATCAAGTTTGAATTATTTTATTGGTGTACCAATTACTGCAGCTGGTGGAATCTTGGCCTTATTAACGTTATTTGGTAATTTTATACCAAACGTAATAACAACTGTTGTATTTACGGGATTATGTTTTTTAATGGTAAGCCGGATAAGAATCCCAAGTTTTAAGGAAGTTCCATTACCTAAATACGGGACCATTGTAACTCTTTTTCTAGGGTGTTTATTATTTGTTATTTATAAAGGTACATATAAGCAATTCCCATATTTAATCTACATAGCAACTCCACTTTACATTGCTTATTTAGCTTATCGCTTTGTAAAAAAGAAAAATAGTAAAGAAGAAGAGCTAGACTAAAAAACCCTTCATTTGATTGAAGGGTTTTTTACTGCTTTTATTTGAAGAAAACTTTATCAATATTATATTTAGCCTGTAATTCATTGATAATATATGTTTCATAAATTTCTCTTTCCGTTGCGTCTTCAACAGTAAGTACTGCAATCTTGTATACTTCATCCCGATGATTCTTAATAGGGGATACTTGATCTTCAAAATGCTTTTTTACTCGTGGACGAAGTTTCCGTGCTTTTCCAACAAACAATAAATCATCGTTTGCATTAAAGAAAAGTATAATTCCACCTTTATCTCTTGGAATCTTGTGATAATCAGTAAAACCATATTCACTGCTAATTACTGCTTCAACTGGTTCCCCTACTTGTCGTTTCTTTGTAATTACGACATCTGGGTTAGGTATTTCAATTTTTATCATATGTATTCACTTCCTATTCTTTCATTGATACTACCATTATTATAGGTAAAAATCCACTTTGTAATAACTATTCCATGTTAGTAATATCACCAATTGATAAAAAAAAGATATTATGAACATTTTGTTAATATTTCAATTCACTAACCTACCTTGATTTTTAGTTCTTTTAACCTAGTAATAAAGGGTTGATAGGTAAAAAGTGATAGGAAAAATACATTATAGCGGTTGTTTTATTTTTGTCAAATTCCGTATGTTAGAAAATATAACATGAATTAAGGCTAATTTAAAAACTATTGAAACGGTTATTGAAGAGTACGATTGAGATATGGATAATATTTCTATAAATAACTCATTATGTGATTATGGAGGACTGGTGGATGAAAAGCATTGATAGCTATATTTTAACAAGTGAAACATTGTTTATGATTCCTGAAATCGATCAAAATAACCGTGTATGTACGATGGTTCAGGAAGGGAAAGCATCCTTTATCGTTTTGAAGTCTCCAAAAAAAATTTTAGAGGAGACCTTAAATTACTATGGATTTACCTTAGAAGGGGCGATAAACGGGGCAAAAGCAGTACTAGGCAATTATCATATGGTGCCAATAGTTATTAGTGCACCTTTAAACATGTATTGGTTTCCAACCCAGTCTCCATCTAGTGACCACTGTATATGGATTTCTCTTGTACATATTGACGATATTGTACAATATAGCTACCTACAGTCCCTTGTTTCTTTTAAAACGGGCGTGTCAATCATCATCAATAAAAAAGCTGCAAGATTAATAAACAAGCAACAGCAAACAGCTATTTTAAAAGTACGGACGGAACAAAGGCTTGCCAAGAAGAAGGATTCCTATTTTATTCTTCATAGGGGAATTCAACGAGGAAAAAATCCATTAGTAGAATAATTAAAAACACCGGCATATGTTGAAATATGCCGGTGTTTACTTGTAGTAATTTTTAATCGAAGACGATTGTTTTATTCCCAAATGGGATGATTCTATGGCTATTATGCCATTTTACCGCTTTTAAAAGTACTTTTCTTTCTACCTGGCTTCCGATTTTTTTTAAGTCAGACAGTTCATGATGATGTTTCACGCGTTCAATGTCTTGTTCAATAATTGGCCCTTCGTCTAAATCATCTGTAACGTAATGAGCTGTTGCTCCAATCAATTTTACTCCTCTTTCGTAGGCACGTTTATATGGGTTCGCACCAATAAATGCTGGTAGGAAAGAATGGTGTATATTTATAATTTGATATGGATAGTGTTCAATAAATGTTGGAGATAAAATTTGCATGTATCTTGCTAAAACAATGGTATCTATTTTAAATTCTTTTAATAGTTCCAATTGCTTTTTCTCAACTTCTGCTTTTGTTTCACGAGTAATTGGTAAGTAATAAAAAGGAATGTTAACATTCTCAACATACTCTCTTAAATCCTCGTGATTTCCAATGACCAATTTAATGTCACCTAACAAATCACCACGTTGCCACTCTAGTAATAACTCTAAAAGACAGTGGTTTTCCTTTGATACAAAAATGGCTAGATTTTGTGAGTCACTTCCATAATTAAATGTATACTTCATTTCAAATGTATTAGATAAAAGTTCGATTGATTGTTCAATGGCATGTTTCTTATTATCTAAGTCTGGACATTCAAATTCAATTCGTAAGAAAAAATGACCTGCTTCAGGATCGGTTGAATGTTGGTTTGAATCAATAATATTGCAGTCATGTTCAAATAAAGTAGTTGAAACCTTTGAAACGATCCCGGGTCTATCAGGACAGCTAATAAGTAAGATTCCACGATTTTTTCTTTTTTCTATCAAGCTGTTTTCCAAGGTAATCCTCCTAGTTGTAAATTATATTTCCCAATCATACTACAGACTAAAGTAGTTTTGCACACAATTTTTAATTAGGAAAGTGAAATTTGACAATTTTTAAAATCTTTTTAAGATCAAATGAAAAGTTCTAGAGTGTTACTTCCTATTTATTTAATGCCTGTTCTAAATCAGAGATTAACTTTTCAGCAGGTTCCATCCCGATTGACAGTCGAATTAAACCGGGACTAATATGTTCTTTTTCAATTAATTGCTTTTCATTATTTCCAAAGTTTAAAGACATAATCAAACTTTCAAATGAGCCCCATGAAACCCCGATTTTAAATACTTTGACTTTATTTATAACTTCTTTAACCTTCTCGAAAGTAGCGTCTTTTAGCTCAAACGTCAATAAACCTGAAAATCCTGTCAGTTGCTTTTGAACCAGGGGGTTGTCCTGGGAATGGGGAAGTCCGGGGTAGTTTACTTTTTTGACAGCTTTATGAGAGTCTAGAAATTTTGCAACCGCAATCGTATTCTCTTGGTGAATCTTCATTCGAAGTGGCAAAGTCTGTAGACCTCTTAAGAGTAAGGCTGCCTCATGTGGCCCCATTGAACCACCAAAAAGTAAGTACTCCTTTTCAAAAATCTTTTTCATCATCTGCTTACTTGTTATTAAAGCGCCTCCAACAATGTCACCATGTCCACCTAGGTATTTTGAAGCCGAGTGTACAACTATATCAATTCCAAACAACAAAGGTTTTTGAAACAGTGGTGTGGCCCATGTGTTATCAATGACTGTCCTTATATTAAACTCTTTTGCGAGATGTGATATTTTTTCTAAATCAACAATCTCATGGTTCATATTCGTTGGATTTTCTATAAAAATGAGTCGCGTGTTTGGTAATATTTCTTTTCTGATATCGTCCATATTTGTGGAATAAATGGTTGAATAAGACACATTGAATTTTTCCATATAAGAAAGTAAGTCCATAGTTGATTTATATAAATTGCTGATACATAAAACATGATCTCCTGCTTGAACAGAAGAAAACAGGGCTGCGGTGATTGCAGCCATACCAGAAGCAAAGCATTTACACTCTTCACCACGTTCTAAATCAGCTAATTTTTTTTCAACTATACTTACAGTAGGATTTGTTCCTCTCCAGTAAACATAATGATTCTCCTGATTATTTTCTGCTTCCATAAACTTTTCATGGGAAGGATAAGTAAATAAAGCATTTTCAAAAATAGGGGGAATAATCGCTCCATAATAGGGATTAGTATCTGTATTATAGTGCATACAAATTTCTTGGTCATTTGTTATATCGTCATACCGTTTCATTTAGTTCCTCCAGTAGATCGAATCATAATAATGTCTAGCATTTAGTATGATTTGAAAAACGGTGTTTATTCGGCGTGGAGAAGAAGTAGAGGGAGGAATCTACGAGATATCAAGTAAGTAGATTCCTAAAAAACAGGGAGGAACTGCGGATTATCTGTTTTTAGAAGAAGTTCTCTTAGTTACTCTTTTTTTACTGTAAATATATAAAATGGTGATCAGTATGAGGAATACTCCACCAAGCATATATTCGTTAACCGATGATGACAACAAACCAGCAGGAATGAGTGCTAAAACGAAAAAGTAAATGAAGTTTCCTAACAGAGTTCCGAATAAAAAGCTAGAAAACTTAATTGAACTTACACCCGCTAAAATATTCACTAGGCTAGTCGGTATAAAAGGGAATATTCTAGCCTCAAACACATATAGAAATCCTCTTTGTTCCACTGTATCGATAAGCTTTCTATCTATCTTATTAAGAAGCCGATTTTGAAATAAATAACGAACTAGGAAGAAAATAACGATAGCAGCTAGTATGCTTGTTAACCAGCTCCACAAAAATCCAAACACAAAACCAAAGAAGGTTACATTGAGGGTGATAACTAACAACAAAGGGATGATTGTAAAAGTGTTTTGAATGATCATGATTAACGTAGAAAGTAGTAAAATTCTAAACCAGTTGTTTCCAACATATCCTTGTATCCTCTGCAAGTCACCTTCCAGGACTGCTTCAAATAAATTCGTATATTGAAGGAAAGCAATAATCCCAAGAATAATAAAAACCAGTAAAATATTCCTCCAGGTAAACAATTGACCACCTATGTCTCGATTTTTCATATAAGTTACATTAGTGGTTGGATGAAATAAACCAGCCACTGCGTCCCCTTTATTTAGACTGTTTGCTGACTCTTTTATCTTATTATATTTATGCCAATAGTGTACCACAAAGAGGGTGTCAGACACCCTGAAAAGACAAAGTAGAGGTATTTGTCCACGTGGAGTGGACAGTTAAAATGCAATTCTATTGTAAAATAATCTTACGTGAAAAAACATTTTTAATCGAAATATTTAAAAAATTAAAAATAGTTCTTCCCAATTATGAGAACTCTCATTATAATAAGAAAATAAAATACTAAAGGGGGAATTTATTTGGAAGATTTCGTGAACTGGTTAAATGGAATTATATGGAGTCCAGCACTTATTTATTTATGCTTAGGAGTAGGATTATATTTTTCATTGGCTACTAGATTTTTACAGGTTCGTCACATGGGTGATATTGGAAAGTTAATGTTCCAAAAGCATTCGTCAGAAAATGGAATAACTTCTTTTCAGGCTTTATCTTTAGCTCTATCTGGGCGTGTGGGTACAGGAAATATCGCAGGGGTTGCAACAGCAATTGCTTACGGTGGTCCTGGTGCTGTGTTTTGGATGTGGTTAATTGCATTTTTAGGAGCTGGCTCTGCGTTTGTTGAGGCCGCTCTAGGTCAAGTCTACAAAGTAAAACAAGATGGTCAATATCGTGGAGGACCTGCTTTCTACATTGAAAAAGGGTTGAAAATGAAGTGGTATGCAGTATTATTTGCATTAGTTACAGTACTTGCAACAGGTGCTTTGCTACCGGGAGTTCAAGCAAATAGTATCGCTGCTGGTATGGATAATGCATTTGGTATTAGTCCAGCGATCACAGGGACACTGATTGTTTTTGTTTTAGCTGTTATCATCTTTGGTGGTGTAAAGCGTATTGCTCGTACAGCAGAGATTATCGTACCATTTATGGCAGTTGCGTATATTATTGTAGCTTTAGCAATTATTGTATTAAATATTTCTGAATTACCTGGGGTCATTTCATTAATTTTCTCAAGTGCTTTTGGTCAAGATGCTGCGTTTGGTGGAATTCTTGGATCAGCTATCGCTTGGGGGGTAAAGCGTGGGATCTATTCGAACGAAGCTGGTCAAGGTACAGCGCCGCATGCTGCAGCTGCTGCAGATGTATCACATCCAGCGAAGCAGGGGATTGTTCAAGCGTTCTCTGTTTATATCGATACATTATTCGTTTGTTCAGCAACAGCGTTTATGATTTTAATTACAGGTATGTACAATGTTACTCCTGAAGGGGCAGATCCGATTCGTACGCAGCTAGAAGGTATCGAACCTGGTCCACAGTATACTCAAGCTGCGATTGAGTCAGTAATGCCTGGGTTTGGAGCTCCATTTGTTGCGCTTGCGTTATTGTTCTTTGCGTTCACAACGATTATGGCATATTACTATATGGCCGAAACAAATCTTGCTTACATTAAGGGCAAGATGAATAGCAAATGGATGGACTATTGTTTACGAGTAATTTTCCTATTTATGGTTTTCTATGGAAGTATAAAGACAGCGGGTCTTGCTTGGACTCTGGGGGATATTGGGGTTGGAAGTATGGCATGGCTTAACATTATCGCTATTGTCCTACTAACGAAGCCAGCATTAAGAATTCTTCGTGACTACGAAGAGCAAAAGAAAGCTGGTAAAGACCCTGTATTTGATCCAGTTAAAGTTGGAATCGAAAACGCAGATTTCTGGGAAAAGGAATATGTGTATGGTGGACAACATGAGGAAACAAGAAAAGATTTTGAAAATAATAATACTATAGAGAAATAAGTATTTTGAATTGTTAACCCACATTGATTTGGAAGATTCATATTTCCATATCAATGTGGGTTTTCTCTTGTGAAACTGTCCGTCTAGGAAGGACAAAAAGGGAGGAAGTGTCCACGAAGGGTGTCTGTCACCTACCCAGTGTGGTATACTTTTTGGAAAAGGGTAGAAGGGGTACGTGGATGGTTAGCAAGGCAAAGAAGCTCTACGAAGTAGATTTATATAAACCGGTACAGAAGTTTTTTTCTAAGCATGGCTACGAGGTGCATGGAGAGGTTCATCATTGTGATGTAGTAGCGTTAAAGGATAATGAATTGGTTATTGTTGAGTTGAAATTATCATTAACAGTAGATCTTCTTATGCAGGCAACAAAAAGGCAGAAACTAACTGATCAAGTGTATATAGCGATTCCTAAGCCTAAATATAAAATGAACTCAAAGAAATGGCAGGATTTATGTCATTTATTAAAAAGGCTAGAATTAGGTTTAATTGTAGTTTCATTTTTAAAAAGTGGTGAAAAAATGGAAGTTTGTTTTTCACCTCAACCTTTTAACAAACAGAAAAACAGGAATTATCATGTTAGAAAAAGAAAAAAAATGATTGAGGAAATGAAGGGGAGAAATGGAAGTTATAATGTAGGTGGTAGTTCAAAAACAAAAATTATGACTGCTTATAAAGAGAATTGTATACAAATCGCAAGTTTGTTAGAAAGAAACGGTCCTATGTCTCCCAAGGCACTACGTCAGCAGGGGACGGGTGAAAAAACATTATCAATCCTTTCCAAGAATTACTATCAGTGGTTTGAAAAGGTGGCTAGAGGTGTATACACCGTTAATGATTTAGGAAAAAAAGAGTTGAAGGACTATCCTGAAGTCGTCAATCATTTTCTTGTCGCCGAAGATAGTAAGATAAACGATGAGTATATAAACGAAAAATCATAAATTAAGGCTATGAGAATAGGAGAAGCCGTAAAACACAGGGGAGTACATAAATTTTACTCCCATGTGTTTTTACGGCTTTTTTCTATCTTGAAAATGTTTAAGATGATTTTTGTTTTTCCTCTAAATGGATAAGGGACCCTTTTTTAATCCAATATTGGAAGCTGTCAAGAGGGAAAACACCTCGACAATTAGAGTTTTCCATTTGAATCACAACACCATCTCTTGTTAACTCTATAATTTTTAGTTTGTCAGATTTACTAATATTTGGGATGAAACTCTTTGTCATTTCAAATGACATATTGTTTATTAAATCCATATTCTCATGCTCCTTAATGGTAACTTTCTTTCCTCTATAATTTGTCCAAAATTAGATATTATATCCATAATTTAGTAATCATTTTTTTTCAAGAGCCCAAATTTGAACAATGATGTAACAGTCAGTAAAATAAGGGTACAGACCGATACTGCTATAGGAGAAAAAAGATGAAAAAAACTTACGTAAGCATTATCTCTTTCCTATCAATTGGAGCATTCCTAGTAATGCTTTTTGGATTTTTATGGACCATTCAGAATCAGTTGGTTAAAAAAGAAACAACAGTAAGGGAACAAACTCAAGTAGTAGAAGAACCTGAAAAAAGAAATGAAGGAAAAATCATTGTTGCACTTGGTGATTCTCTTACCAGGGGAACAGGTGACGAAGAAGGAAAAGGATATATTGGTTATTTAATTGAAGAATTAGAAGAAAAAACGGATGAAAAGCTTACTCTTCATAATTATGGGGTGAAAGGGTATCGTTCAGAACAGCTGCTTTCTCAAGTTAAAGGGGAAACAATACAAAATCAAATCAAAAATGCAGATGTTATTCTTATGACAATCGGAGGGAACGACTTATTTCAAGGGGGACAAACCCTTGTTAGTCCTGACAAGGAGGCGATTGCTCTTATTAAAGAACAATATTTAAACAACCTAAAAGAAACAATGGATATCATTAAATCAACTAATCAAGATGCCATCATCTATCTAGTAGGCTTATACAATCCTTTTATTGATCTTGATGATGCAGCGATGACAACAAAGGTTGTAAGAGATTGGAATTATTCAACGAATCAGCTTCTTGATCAATACTCGAATTCCGTTTTTGTACCAACATTTGACTTATTTCAGCTGAAGGTGAATGACTACTTGTTTTCAGACAAGTTTCATCCAAACAGCAAAGGATATCGATTAATTGCCGAAAGAGCAGCTTC
This sequence comes from Robertmurraya korlensis NBRC 107688, assembly GCF_001591645.1. Lineage (GTDB taxonomy): Bacteria > Bacillota > Bacilli > Bacillales > Cytobacillaceae > Robertmurraya_A. The sequence goes on from NZ_BCVH01000001.1 coordinate 462,602, forward strand.
ACTAATAACATGGTAGGAGTTTTTTTATGACGGAGATAACTTTATCTATTAAAGGCTTGCGGAAAAAAATTGGGAAAAGAGAAATTATTAAAGGATTAGATTTTGAACTTAAAAGTGGAGAGGTATTTGGGTTTTTGGGGCCTAATGGTGCAGGTAAGACAACAACCATTCGAATGTTGGTAGGGTTAATCCGTCCAACGGCAGGAAGCATTCAAGTTTGTGGATACGATGTGAAGAAGAATTTTGTTAAAGCGATGAGTCATCTAGGTTGTATTGTAGAAAATCCAGAGCTTTACCCGTATCTAACCGGGCTCGAAAATCTCCAACATTTCTCTCGGATGATTCCGAACTTCGATTCCAACCATTTAGAATATGTGATTAAATTAGTAAGACTTCAAGATCGTATCAATGACCCTGTTAAAACCTACTCACTTGGAATGAGACAAAGACTTGGGATCGCTCAAGCACTACTTGGAAAGCCGAAGGTACTTATTTTGGATGAGCCCACAAATGGGTTAGATCCGATGGGAATACGTGAAATGAGAGAATTTATCCGATTTTTAGCTGAAAAAGAAGGGTTAACCGTCCTCGTTTCAAGTCATTTACTCAGTGAAATACAATTGATGTGTGATCGGGTTGCTGTTATTTCAAAAGGAAAAGTAATAAAGGTGGATACGGTGAAAAATTTATTACATTTTCAAGAGCAGTTAGTTTGGAAGGTGTCTCCCGTAGAAGAAGGGAAAAAGCTCCTACAGACGGTTACAACGGTAAAACTGGATAAGGAGAACAGGTTAGTAACCCCATTATCCGATAAATCCTCTTCATGGAATCACATGCTCGTAGAACATGGTATAGAAGTCCATGAAATTCAAAGGAAAGTGCCTGCACTAGAAGACCTATTCCTGGAATTAACAGGAGGAGAATCCGTTGAATAAGTTAATTTTTAATGAAATGCTAAAAATTATACGCAAGAGAAAACTCATTGTTGTTGTTGCGATTATGGTCGTTTTAATTAGTCTTTTTACATATGCACAATTCCGAGAGGTTCAAAGACAAATTGAAAAACTAGGAGATGTTGATTGGAGAACCACCTTACAGCAACAAATCGTTGATACACAAAATCGTCTAACGAGTAGCGGTATATCTGATGAATGGAAAGCTCAGTTGCAAATTCGAGTACAGCAGCAACAATACTACCTAGATAATAATATTAATCCAGCAGAACCGGGTGCTCCTACATTTGTTCGTAGTTTCGCGCAAGAATCAATTACCCTTTTTGTCCCATTACTTATTATGATTATTGCTGCAGATATAGTATCCTCAGAAAGGAGCGCTGGTACGGTAAAGCTTCTTTTAACGAGGCCGGTAAAAAGGTGGAAGATTCTATTAAGCAAGTATATTGCTCTTTTATTATCCATTTCCATCATTGTCGTCCTTATGGGAGTATTAGCATATCTAATCTCAGGAGTTGTGTTTGGATTTGGAGGATGGAATGCACCTGTCTTAACAGGTTTCACTAGTATTGGCGGAGAGCTTAATACATCAAATGTACAACTAATAGATCAATGGCAATACATTTTGATGGAATTTGGTTTAGTCTGGTTCGTTGCCATCGTGGTAGGAACTCTTAGTTTTATGTTATCAGTTTTACTAAAAAGTACGTCAGCTAGTATGGGAGTCATGCTTGCCGCCTTAATTGCTGGATTAATCTTGAGTAACCTTGTATCCTCCTGGCAGTCTGCTAAATATTTATTTATGATCAATCTTGACTTAACTGGATATATCGCAGGAAGCTCTCCGCCAGTACCCGGAATGACACTTTTATTTTCCATTGGGGTACTATCTATTTGGGCAGTTGGAGCATTACTTATTTCATTTTCTGTGTTTGTCAGACAAGATGTTTACTAAAGAAAAAGTACCACTACACAATTAGTGGTACTTTTTTAAATGACTGCAGGAACATCAGCCTCTATTAGTGGGAGAATCACCTCGAAGGTTGTCCCAATATCAACTTGGCTAGAAATATGTATTTTTCCTTTGTGATTTTCTATAATTTTAAAGCAAGTCGTTAGTCCTAATCCCGTCCCTTTTTCTTTAGTTGTATAAAATGGTTGTCCAATCTTATCAAGGGTGTCCTTAGGAATACCGCATCCTGTGTCAGAGAAATAAATAGAAACTGACTTGCAGTCTTTCACAAGGCTTACATGAACTTTTCCACCATTTTGCATGGCTTCAATGGCATTTTTAATAATATTGATAAAAACTTGTTTCATCTGATTTTCCTCCCCATATACCCATATGGGGTTGTTGTGGTGATTATCTTTCTTCAACATGATCTCAATACTATTCATATTGGCTTTTGTGCTTATAAGTGCAATAACATAGTCCAAAGTATTAATAAGGTCGAATTTTCTAAGATTGACTACTTGTGGCTTGGAGAGAAGAAGCATCTCGCTTAATACGAGTTCGATCCTTTCAATCTCTGAAAATATAACATCAATATACTCTTTTTGAAGATGACGTTGTTCTTTAAGTAACTGAATAAAGCCCGAAATAGAGGTAAGTGGGTTTCTAACTTCATGTGCAATGGCTGCAGACATATTTGCCACCACACTTAACTTGTCAGAGTGGATCGCTAGATCTTCATTTAATTGAAGCAATTTTAGTTCTGAAAGCTTCCAGTCGGTAATATCAGTTAATGTTCCAACCGTTGAAATTAGGTCCCCACTATCGTTAAAGTTAAATTTAGAATTTACTTCAATCCAAACAAAGCCACCATCCTTCTTACGTAGACGGAGTTCTTCTTGGACAATTGGAGTGTTATTCTTTATCGTATCGATAGCCCTTTGGTTCATCCATTCTTGATCTTCATGGTAGACATAAAATAATAAGGAGCGTCCAATACTCTCTAGAGGGGCGTACCCAGTAATAGACTCCCAGGCAGGGTTCAATACGGTAAAACAACCCATGTGATCGGTTTGATAGACAACTTGATTTAAATTGTTAAATAAGTATGTATTTGTTTCTAATAGTTTTTTGTAGTTTTCTTCACTATTTGAGAGCCTTTTAAATAGCACCTTTGATTTGTCAAAATAGGAACCAAGGTACCAAGCTGTAAGAGCAAAGGCCAAAGTGAAAGGAAGATCAAGCCATGGATCGTATTCATAATTTTTTACTACATAGAAAACAATATTCCATGCAGTCATTCCAATTAAAAACGCAATAGTTGAAATTAATCTACCTTTGTAGCGTTCAAACATTGGCCCAACTCCATCTCATAAATACTTTATATCATTCCTAATATAACCTAATTTTGTTATTCTTGGAATAGTAAAACCTTTGATTTCAAAATAAAAATTGGAAAAATTCAAACAACTCACGAAACAAGAGGAAGGGAAGAGACCGCCTAACAGATCTTTCCCTACAAATCTATTAAAATTGCTCGTCTTGAGCGGAAGATGGAATGCTTAGACGTCTTTCAACCGTTCTAAGTCTTTGATTAATGAGACTTAAACGACGAGTGTGTTTTTCATCGTTTTGGTTCAGTGTGACAATTTCTTGATTAATTCTCCCGATTTCTTTATAGATTCTTGTAATTTCTTGATTTTGGCGTGTCAATTCTCGATTTAATCGTTCATTTTCTTTCTTTTGAGTTTCATTTTGGCTTTCTAAAGCTGTTAATCTTCTTTCTAAAACTTGAAATTGAGGGGGTTGCCGATAATGCTCAACTTGGCTTGGAGGTGCTACTACATAACCAGTTGTAAAATAGGTAGGGTAGTGATACATTTGAGGCAGCTCTCCTTTATGTTTTAGTCGGTATAATCTATGAGTTCCATAAAGATTTGACAGGGCAGTTGCCCATGTAGATTTTTGTCATTCCTTACATTATTTCTCGGGAAAGCGCAAGACTTGACATTTCCCGCGAAGTCTGTGTCGGATATTGTAGCACAAGGGGGTTTATTGTCAGAAAATTGTAATAAGTTGTGCGTGCAAGCTGTCAGATGGTGTAATAATATTTATCTTAAAGGGGAAATATCTTCATAGCAAGTTGCTAGTTGATGAAAGAAATTCTACTACATAATGAAGTTGAAAAAAATATTTGTATAAAACGGAAACTTCTTTTGAAAGTTGTCGTATCTATTAGTAGTTTTAGGTCAATTTAGAACAATTACAGTTTGATTTGGGGGAAATGAAGATGAACAATCATGAAATTGATTTTAAGATTTACGGTGATGACATGCAATTTGTTGAAGTGGAACTTGATCCAGGTGAAACGGTAGTCGCTGAAGCAGGGAGTTTAATGATGATGGAGGACCATATCGAAATGGAGACGATCTTTGGTGACGGATCCTCTAGTGGTAGTGGAGGTCTAATGGGCAAATTGCTAGGAGCCGGAAAAAGAATGATTACTGGCGAAAGTTTGTTTATGACAACATTCACGAATCAAGGCAGTGGAAAAAAACACGTATCCTTTGCCTCTCCGTATCCGGGGAAAATAGTTCCTATGGACTTAAGTGAGCTTGGCGGAAAAATAATTTGCCAAAAAGATGCATTCTTAGCAGCAGCAAAAGGTGTATCTGTTGGAGTTGAATTCCAGAGAAAAATTGGAGCAGGTTTTTTCGGTGGAGAAGGATTTATTATGCAGAAGCTTGAAGGAGACGGAATGGCGTTTGTACATGCTGGTGGAACCATTTATAAAAAAGAGCTTTCACCAGGTGAAGTTCTCCGTGTTGATACAGGTTGCTTAGTCGCAATGACGAAGGACGTTGATTATAATATTGAAATGGTCAAGGGCGTGAAAACAGCCTTATTCGGTGGAGAAGGATTGTTTTTTGCTACTTTACGTGGACCAGGAACTGTTTGGGTTCAATCATTACCATTTAGCCGTTTAGCTAGTCGTGTATTTGCTGCTGCCCCGCAGGCTGGAGGAAATGGAAAAGACGAAGGTAGTCTGTTAGGTGGCGTTTTTAGAATGTTAGATGGTGATTGATAATAGCATGTCGTACAGGGAGCTGCTAAGGCAGCTTTTTTTATTTTTATTTAGTCACTGTCCGCCTGAAAAGGACAAAATGACAAAACTGTCCACGAAGGGTGTCTGACACCTATGTAATTCTTTCGTAAATGGAGTTGTTGCGGTATAATATTTCATGTGATTAAGAATAAGCCTATCGAGTAGGCGAAATATGTAGATACAAAGTTGAAAGAGAGTGTTCATTATGGGCCGTAAGTGGAACAATATTAAAGAAAAAAAGGCGTCTAAAGATGCGAATACAAGTAGAGTTTACTCGAAATTCGCATTAGAAATTTATGTAGCAGCAAAACAAGGAGAGCCAGATCCGGAATTAAACCAAGCGCTTAAATTCGTTTTAGAGCGTGCGAAAACGTATAATGTACCAAGAGTAATTATTGACCGTGCGATTGATAAAGCTAAAGGTGGAGCTGAAGAAAACTATGATGAGCTTCGTTATGAAGGCTTTGGACCAAGTGGATCAATGATTATTGTCGATGCACTTACAAATAACGTAAACCGGACAGCTTCTACCGTTCGTGCTGCTTTTGGAAAAAATGGTGGAAACATGGGAGTAAGTGGATCGGTTGCGTATATGTTTGATAATACTGCTGTTTTTGGTATTGAAGGCAAATCATCTGATGAGGTACTTGAGTTGCTTATGGAAGCAGATCTAGACGTGCGTGATATTCTTGAAGAAGAGGATACAGTAATTGTTTATGCTGAACCAGATCAGTTCCACGCTGTACAGGTTGCTTTTAAGGAAGCCGGTATAACAGAGTTTACCATTGCTGAGCTAACGATGCTTGCACAAAATGATATTAGCTTAGACCCAGAAGCTCAGGCACAATTCGAAAAATTAATAGATGCATTAGAAGACCTAGAAGATGTTCAACGAGTGTACCATAACGTTGACCTTGGTGAATAAAAGATAAGAATAGGCCCAAAACTGGGGCCTGTTCTTTTTTATACTCTTATGGTCGATAAATGAAGAAAGGAACCTCTTCAATTCCTAAAAGACGAGCATATGTAAATAATTGCCCTTTATGGTGAATTTCATGATCTTTAGCAAGCTCTAAAATAACCATACCCGGTAAATCCATTCCCGCAAAGGCGATAATGCTATTTAACTGTTCCTCAGTTAATGCCTCAAGTTCTTGTTTTACATTCTCAGTTTGAGCTTCAACCCATTCAATTAATTCCTGTGTACTAGAGACTTCCTTGTTATTAGTTGGAGGTGTAAAAACACCCGTCTTAACTGTGTTTACGAACATCGACGTGGAACCCGAAATATGAAGGGTAAGCTCGGAAAACGACATTCCTTTTTCCCATGGTTTAAAGGAAAGCTGCTCATCATTAACCACTTTTAGTAACTCAAGTAATGCCTTTCTATGCGATAGCCAGCTACCGATGAAACTCGATAATCTGTTCATAACTCTTCCTCCTTTTGTTTGAAAAATAATCACCTAGACTATTATATGATACGAACTCATTTCTAACAATTTTTAACTATTGATAAATAAAATACTTAAATTAGAAAAATAATATAATTGGACAAAAAAATGGCTAAAGTAGTTGAAAAAATGAGGAATCAGACAATTATTGAGTTTATTAAATTTTCTATTGTGGGAGCAATTAATACGGTAGTTGATTTTGGGGTTTTTAGCTTACTAATTTCAAATGGTTGTTCCATTCTATTGTCTCAAACCATCTCTTATAGTTGTGGGATGCTGAACAGTTTTATCATGAACCGCTCATGGACATTTAAGGAAAGCAAAAAAAACGAATATACTGAGCCATTAAAGTACCTAGTAGCTAACGTTACCACATTAATCCTAGTGTCAATGCTGCTACTTCTCTTTATTAATCAGGTGAATCTGCCTGTTCTTGTAGCTAAGGTTGTATGTACAGGAATTGGGATGATAATCAATTTTCTAAGTAGTAAGTTCTGGGTTTTTCAAAGAATGGAAAGAAGTAGAGGGTACGAATAATTCGGAACGTAGGTTTGAAACAGGTTATGTAAGTGGAAATGGGTGAATAAGGAAAGAAAAGTCTTTATCCATGAGATAAAAAAGACAAAGTGAATTCAACACTTTGTCTTTTTTATCTATTTAATCAGCCCAAAGTCTCCACCAGCTGCGTTTTTTTGTTGTTTTTGCTGCGGCCGCTTCACGGAAAGCTGAAACTAGATCTTGAAATCCTTCTTCACGTTGATGAATGTGACTTGTGAATTCTTGGAGCTCGTGGATAGATTCTCGAAGCTGCTGTTGATCCTCATGCAATGAAAAGGCAACGGTTCGAACATCATTTTTTACATCTGCTACTGTTTGGGACACTACTGATAGAAGCTGGTCATTCTCTGATTGAACCGCTTGGTTCATCTGTTCTATTTTTTGTTCAATACTTTCGGAGGTTACTTTTGAATGTTTCGCAATGGTCTCTGACAAGGTTCCGAATGTTTCAGAAGTATATTTTGAATTTGATTGAATCGCTTCAGTGAGCACTTGCATGTCTGCCTTGCGCTTATCATTGGACCTTTGAATAGATTTTGAGATATCAACCACTGTTTGTATAGAGGAATTTGCTAACTCGTGTTTGATTTCATCCAGAAGAATAGAGCGTTGCTCTATCATTTCTCTCCGTACCTCGTGAATAACACCTTCTTTTATGGACTGAAGGCTAGCTTGAATGTCAGTTAATTGTTGCAAGTGCTCGTTTTGAGTTTCCGCCTCCTCTACATCTGTTGATGATAGAACCATTTCGAAGGATTCAGAAGCGGGTTCTGAAGGTGATTGTAGGTGCTTCTCAAGGAGCGTTCGAATCATTCCCTTTCCCACATTTTGAGCTCTCATCGCCTGAATTTTTTCCAGTAGTTTGATTTCAACATTTGTATAATAACGCGCGCCTTGCTTAGTACGCGGAATAATTAAAAGTCCACTTAAATCTTTTTCCCATTGTCTGATCGTTCCAGAAGGAATCCCAAGTAATTTGGATACCTCTTGTATAGAATAGGCTCTTGTAATTTCTTGATTTATCATATTGACGTTCCTTTCTAATAAGTATTTAGTGGTGCCCTATTATTAACAACTATTCTCTATGAAACTAGTGAAATTCCTGCAACAAGACAAAAGCTATCAAAACTAGTGCTCTTTCTCCAAAAGCTGAGGTTTATTGAGTCGGAATGAAAAAAACATCGAAAAAGTGAAGTGCCTCATAAACGAAAATAGGGTGCTTTTAATTTTTTTGAAAAAACCTCTTCTATTTTTTAGACATTTAAAATATAATCAAACTGTACCATCTGTATTACGATTGATAGTACACTAGGTACAGATTGGAGGGTGACCATGTTTGAGCTAGATATTAGAAGTCGAAAGCCAATTTATGAGCAACTGGTAGACAAATTAAAAGAACTTATTATTAGTGAAGTAATGAAAGCAGATGAACAGCTACCTTCTGTTCGGGTAATGGCACAGCAACTAACGATTAATCCAAATACTATTCAAAAAGCGTATCGAGAACTTGAGGTGCAAGGATATATCTATTCAATCAAAGGAAAGGGAAGCTTTGTGAGCCCAGATACTCCAAAGCAAAATGGTGAAAAAATGAATACAATTAAAACAGAGCTAATCAAACTTTTGTCAGAAGCGATGTATCTTGGAATCACAAGTGACCAACTTGTCGAAATGATAAAGGAAGTGGAATCTACCATAGGGGGAGGGAGCAAGATTGATTCAATTTAGTTCTATATGCAAATCCTTTGAGGGGACCGGTGCAGTTGAAAATATTAATCTACATGTCCAAAAGGGATCTATTTATGGGTTGCTTGGAACTAATGGAGCGGGGAAAACCACTCTGTTAAAGCTCTTAGCAGGCATATATGTTCCTGACAATGGGTCGGTAATTGTTGATGAAAGCTCTATCTTTGAGAATAGTTACATAAAACAGCGTGTTTTCTTTATTCCTGATCAGCCATTTTTTTTCTCTCACTACACATTAACTGATATGGGGAAGTTTTATAAGAAAATCTATCATAACTGGAATCAGGAGAGGTATGAGCTACTTGTAAGTGCTTTTAAGATAGATGAAAAGAGAAAGCTTCATAAGTTTTCAAAGGGTGTACAAAGGCAAGCAGCTTTTATTCTAGCATTGTCAACTATGCCAGAAATCCTTTTATTAGATGAGCCAATGGATGGCCTAGATCCTGTTATTCGGAAAAATATTAAGAGTTTAATAATTGAAGATGTAGCCTCGAGGGAAATGACCGTTCTCATCTCCTCCCATAATTTGCGTGAAGTAGAAGATATATGTGATTATATAGGCATTTTGCATAAAGGAGAGCTATTAATTGAAAAAGATCTTGATGACTTAAAGTCTGACACTCATAAAATTCAAATGGCATTTAAGGAAAATGTTCCTGAGGAATTATTTAATGGTGTCAAGCTTTTGCATCAAGAGAAAAGAGGTAGCGTCTTTATCTGTATAGTGAAGGGAAAAGAAGCGGAAATAGTAGAGAAAATCACGAAGTTTCATCCTGTTATTCTCGATATTCTTCCACTGACATTAGAAGAAATCTTTATTTATGAAATGGAGGGTGTTGGGTATGCCATCAAGAACATCTTTGCTTAATCCAGAAATTTTAAAACTTATACTTAGAAGCTCTGGTTGGATATCTATTATTTATTTTCTTGTACTGTTGTTTGCAATCCCATTTGAAATATTAATGACCACCTCAGATAAACGCTTAATGTTTGAACCAGCGAATGTGTTTCAATACAATCTAGAACTTCAATATATTTTACTTGTATCCGTGCCGGTTATATTGCCATTGTTCCTGTTTCATTTTATGCAGTCCAAACAAAGCTCAGATCTCATTCATAGCTTACCGGTAAAGAGAGACATGATTTTCCATCAGTACACGCTTTCAGGTTGGTTTATGGTTAATATACCTGTCGTGGTCATTGCTATAATTGTTTTCGTTCAGCGTAGTGTTTTGAATATACAATCAATACTAGAAATGGACTCTATTTTTTATTGGTTAGGAATGACAATTCTATTTAATACCATCATATATATTAGTACAGTGTTTATTGGAATGATCACGGGCATTTCATTTGTACAAGGCATCCTGTCTTATATTTTTCTGCTTCTGCCAGTAGGATTATTTGTACTAAGCGCGTTTAATCTAAAGTTTTTTATGTTTGGTTTTCCTGATAGTTATCATTTAAATGGAAAAATACAATATTTATCTCCGTTAACTATGCTAGAAGGAATACAAGATATTCCAAATAGGTTACCTTTATGGATCTATGTTGGTATATCTATCTTATTGTATTTCTTGAGTTTACTACTCTATAAAAATAGGAAGCCGGAATCTGTGTCACAAGCTGTTATTTTTCCAGTTTTAAAACCGATATTGAAATTTGGAATGACTGTTTGTTGTGCATTATTAGCCGCTGCATACTTCGGTAGCTACCGTGAGCTATCGGAAGGATGGTTATTTTTTGGCTATCTGTTTGGATCCTTTTTTGGTTATGTTCTAGCTGAAATTCTACTTCATAAAACATGGAGGGTATTTGGTTATCTCAAAGGATACCTATACTATGGAGGGATTCTTGTAGTTATTATTGCTATATTTCAGTTTGACCTGACTAACTTTGAGGATCGTATCCCGGAGATGGAAGAAATTCAGCAGGTACATTTAAGCAATGGGCCGTATCTCTATTTGAATCCTGAGGAGAGTGGCTATTCAAAAGAGACCTTTTACTTAAATGAAAAAAACAATATTCAATTGGTTCGTGAATTGCATGAACAGATACTTTCTAATAAGAACAATAAGAAAGTATCTAATGAACTAAGTGAGTCGGCCTTTTTTGTATATGAATTAAAGAATGGGAAGAAACTGGTTCGAGAATACGAGATTAACAGAGATGATTACTTGGCATATTACAAGCCAATTCACGAATCAAAAGAATACAAAGAGGTAACTTTTCCATTGTTCAATTTAACATCTGATGAAATTAACATGATTACAATTGAGTCAAGTGGATATAAAAATGATCGTGCAGTTATTTCAGAGAGAGCTGAAATTATCGAACTTCTCGCTATTATTAAAGAGGATATTTTATCTTCAACCTATGAGGAGATGTATAGTTCAAAATCTTTTCAATCTCATATTTCTTTTTCTTTAAACAATAGTAAGGAAGGTAAGGAATATTATGGTTACGCAGATACCCGTGCCTTAGTTAGTTATAAAAGGATGCAAGATTGGTTAGAAGGTAAAGAGTTACTTGACAATGCCTTTATTTCAGAAGACGATATCGACTTTGCAGTAGTTCTTAAAAAAGAGGATCTTAAGTTAAATCATGATGGCTATTCAAATATAGAAGTTTTGACAAATATGCATAATCATCCAAGTGCCACTACATTTAAATCGAAGGATCAAATAAAAGAACTGATGGATATTACAGAGGATGCTTATATACCTGACAGTAAAGAGACGTACGTAGTTGCCTACAAAATTAAAAATCAATTGGACCCTTACCTTGGAACGTTTGATCAGAACGAGGCACCAGTGTACGTGAATGATAAGTTTAAATAATTGATAGATGGAAAGGGGAGGGAGTGATCATGAATGAGCAATTATCGAAGGAGGATATGATGGTTATTTGCTATAGTCATCAAAAACTACTCTTTCATATCGCCTTCGGTATCACCAGGGATTACCATTTAGCACAGGACGTTGTCCAAGAAACGTTCATTAAAGCTTATCGAAAATTGGACACAGTCGTTGACGATGCCAAGCTCCGCTCGTGGTTATCCTCCATTGTTACAAGAACAGCAATAGATTTTGTGAGGAAAGAAAAAAGGAGAAAAGAAGTGCTTGAGACGGAAATTACCTACCAAGAGGTGGCTTCTTACAAAAATGTAGAAGAAGAAGTTGATCATTTGTTATTACAGAAGGAAATATCCAAAGCATTTGGTGTGCTTAACCTTAATCAACAATCTGTTCTTCATTTAAAGGTTGTTGAAGGCATGAAGGAAAAAGAAATAGCTGAGGCACTACACCTTAATCAAAATAATGTCAAAACCGTATTATACCGAGCCAGAAAAAAACTATCCATGTATCTAGCAGAAATAAACTATGCATAAAATAAGAGTAATAATAGAACAAACGTTACTGCTATAAGCAGTAACGTTTGTTTATTTCTTTCGAGGATCTGACTCCTCAGCAAATTCAGTTCCGAACGCTAGTTTCTGTGAAGGACGTAGAGGATTTTTTCTTTCTATAGAAGTTGTTTGGGATAATCGTCCTAAAATAATCAAATGTACAGCGACTTCAGTAACACCGATTAATGTTGCGGCCATAATGCTTCCCCACGCAATTTGTTCATAGCTGTGTAATAGAATATTTCCGAAAATCCATACAATTGCATATACAGTGAAAAAGTCAATGACAGCAGCTGCTCGGTTTCCAACCATAGGTAAAATAATTTTATCTCCAATGAAATAGGAAACAATTGTTACTAATATACTGAATGACAAAATTTCGGATGCACCAGCTTCAAAGAATAAATCAAAGGCAATAGTAAATATAATAACACTTGTAATTAACTTAATAAGGATGATTCGAATATCTGTACGCATACCTTCCACTCCTTTTTGCTTAGTGTAAATCGTTAGTTACTATTCCATTCACCAAATGAAATGAAATATAAGAAAAACGAAAATGTCCTCTCTGAAAATACAATTGTCCATCTAATGAGGAAAAAATGCTTGATTCTTTATTACTTTGAAGCGATAATAAATATAAATTTTATTTATCAGGGGATGTTTACATGAAGGTAGCAAAATTCGGAGGATCGTCTTTAGCAAATGGAGAGCAGTTACAAAAAGTATTTCAAATCGTCACAGCGGATCCTAGTCGAAAAGTAATTGTTGTATCAGCACCAGGAAAAAGAAAATCAGATGATATCAAAGTGACAGATTTATTGATCCAATGTGCAGAGTTAGGATTAAATGGTGAGGATACAAGTGCTACGCTCGAGCAAATAATTGATCGTTACGATAGCATCGTAAAGGAACTCCACCTATCATCAGACATTACAGATGAGATCAAGAATACTTTGAACTCTTTACTAGATGCAGATAAATCTAATCCTGACCATTATATGGAGGCTCTTAAAGCAGCTGGTGAGGATAATAATGCGAAGTTGGTTGCGAAGTTCTTTCAATCAAAAGGAGTTCAGGCAACATACATCAATCCAAAGGACGCTGGACTGTTCGTTACCGATGAGACTGGGAATGCTCAAGTACTGCAAGAATCCTATGATCATTTATATAAGCTGCGAGAAAAAGAAGGAGTTTTGATTTTCCCTGGATTTTTTGGTTATACCAAAGCTGGAAATGTTGTTACTTTTTCAAGAAGTGGTTCCGACATTACAGGGTCAATTTTAGCGAATGGAATAAAAGCAGATCTGTATGAAAACTTTACCGATGTAGATGCTGTATACTCAGTGAATCCAAATCTTGTTCAAGGTCCAAAAGAAATTAAAGAACTTACGTACCGTGAAATGAGAGAACTTTCTTACGCTGGATTTTCTGTATTTCACGATGAGGCCCTGATTCCTGCATTTAGAGCAGGGATTCCAGTACAGGTGAAAAACACGAATAACCCGCTTTCACCTGGGACTTTAATTGTTCATGAGCGCAGTGTTCAAAACGGTCCAGTAACAGGTATTGCAAGTGATAAGGGGTTCTGTAGTATTTACGTAGGGAAATATTTAATGAATAGAGAGATTGGTTTTGGAAGTAGGTTATTAAGAATATTAGAAGAGCACGGAATGTCCTACGAACATACCCCATCAGGAATCGATGATATTTCTATTATTTTACGTCAAGATCAAATGGATTACGAAACAGAACAGCGTATTGTTAACCTCATTCTCACGGAGTTGCATGCAGATGAAGTGAAGGTAGAGCATGACTTGGCTTTAATCATGATTGTTGGTGAAGGTATGAGACAAAATGTTGGTACAACTGCTAGAGCAGCAAAGGCACTAGCTGAAGCAGGTGTGAACATTGAGATGATTAACCAAGGTTCATCCGAAGTAAGTATGATGTTTGGAGTAAAAGAAGCAGATGAAAAGCATGCAGTTAAAGCATTATATAATGAGTTTTTTGTAGGTGTACCAGTATAAGCGTAAGAGAAGCATGAAATTTTCATGCTTCTTTTTTTTGAAATAATAATCTTGTTTTTGCGAAAAATAAAGAAAATAGGAAAACAAGAGGTAAGAACAGAATGGAATCTACGTTAACTAGTTGGCTCATAGTAATAGTCGTCTTTACCTTTACAGCTGGTGGTTTACTATTTATTTTACGAAAAAATTATTTAAGATACGGTATTATATCAGGATTAAGTATGGTATTATCCATGATGTTATGTTTGTTCTTTTATATGAATGGATTTTACCGATTTGTTTTGCCTCTCCCAATTATTCTTCCTACCGTTGCAGTAAGTTTCACATTTCTCACGTTATTTTCAATTTATTACAAGCCGAAGTACCACTCGTATGTTTTTTACTTTACTATTATTAATTCTGTCTTTGCGATTGAAATCTTATTAAGACATTTCTTTCATTTCATTGTATATAGAGGTCCCTGGGATACGTGGGATTCATATTCTCTATATTGGGTATACATACGTTTCTTTGCATTTATCGGTGACTGGATCGTCCCATTGAAATATAGAAATCCTATTTCAAGTGAAAGTAGAGCCTATTGGATATCCTTTATAATCGTTATCATTGGTACGATTATGTACATGATATTTATATTGAATCATTGGCATGGAAGATAACATGTTAGTGGAAAAAGGAAAAATTTTTTGGTAAGGTTATACTCAACATAGTTTTGTTTGGAGGATGATTTGTGTTTATAGCCATCATATTTTTTCTTCTTATGTCTTTCTTTCTATCTGGAAGTGAAACGGCTCTAACAGCCGTTAACAAAATGAAACTTAAGACTAAGGCTGAAAACGGTGACAAGAAGGCGCAGAAGCTTTTGTTACTTCTGTCTAATTTGGATGAATTAATTACAGCAATTTTAATTGGCAACAATATCGCTAATATTATGCTTCCTACATTGGTAACGATTATTGCCATTGAATATGGTTGGAGCGTAGGGATTGTGACAGGGATTCTAACGGTCGTATTAATTGTATTTGCTGAAGTATTGCCAAAGTCAATTGCTGCTAGCTTTGCTGATAAAATTGCCTATCTCGTATTTCCAGTTATTCAATTTATTATGATTATTTTCAAACCGTTAACATTTCTGTTATCACGTTTTACAAGAGGAGTAATTAAGCTTTTAGAAAAAGAAGATAAGGACGGAGTGTCAATATCAAAGGAAGAGCTTATTACCATGGTAGACATTGCTGCAACAGAAGGTACCTTCCAAAATGACGAAACGAAAAGTATAAAGGGAGTTATAGATTTTTATAGCTTAGATGTAAGAGACGCTTTGAAAACCCCTCGCATGGAAATTCAAGGCATACCGTTTGACTCGACATTTGATGAAGCGAGAGAAGTGGTAATAAATAATCAATATACCAGATACCCCGTGTATAAAGAGAATATGGATAATATTGTAGGTGTCTTTCATTCCAAGGGGTTATTATCTTGGTCCGTAGAGCCAAATAAACCATTAGAGGATTTCACAGATAATTCGCCATTATTTGTATTTGAATTTCATTCCATTGAGAAAATATTTAAAATGATGCTTAAGGAACGAAAGCATCTTGCGATTGTACTTGATGAGTATGGTGGCACAAAAGGAATTATTACGAACGAGGATATTATTGAAGCCATGATCGGTCTTGAAATAAAAGATGAAACAGATGAAAATGAAGAAATCTTAATCGATGAATTAACGGATTCTCATATTATTTGTAATGGTAAGCTTGCATTAAGAAGATTAAATGAAGTATTTAAAACAAAGATTCCTGAAGATGAAGATGTATTAACAGGATTTTTATTAAAAGAGTTAGGACATTTCCCGGAAGAAGGGGAAACCTTTGAATACCATCATCTCCACTTTGAAATGCTCGTAGTAGAGGATAATAAAATCAAGCAAATCGAAATTAAAAAGAAAACTCCACCATTAGTGTAATAAAACCTCCGTTGCGATTAGCAGCGGAGGTTTTTTTGTAATTATCCAATAATAATACGTTCTTTAGGATAATGGTACTTTTCTCTAACAGGGTTTCCTCGAATAATAAATAGAAACGAGAAGATACCTATACGACCAATAAACATGACCACAATGATGACTAGCTTACTGGCTGTGCTTAAGTCTGCAGTAATTCCCATTGATAAGCCGGTCGTACCAAAAGCAGAACTGACTTCAAAGATAATCTCCATTAACCCTATTGAAGGCTCTAGAACAGCCAAAATGATGACCGAAGCTGAACATATCATAACTGCCGTTGTGATGACAATAAAGGATTTGAGAATGTCCTCTTGTAATACTTCCTTTTTAAATACTTTTATCGTATCTCGACCTTTTGCATATGTAAATATACTTAACATCATTATTGCAAAGGTAGTTGTTCGTATACCTCCACCTACACTGCTTGGAGAAGCACCGATAAACATAAGAATACATAAAAGTAGCAGGGTAGGAGTAGTAAATTCACTTACATCCATGGTAGCTAAACCACCATTTCGAGTAGTAACTGATTGGAATAATGCGTAAAAAAATGATTCATGCCAAGATTTTCCTGCAAAAAAATGATTGTATTCAAAAAGAATGATGAGTAAAGTTCCACCAATAACTAGAAGGAAAAATGTTGTTGATGTAACTTTTGAAAATAAACTAAATCGAAATAGGCTATCTTCTCTTCGAAACAAAAAATGCCGAACCTCAATAAGAACAGGAAAACCGATAGCACCCAAAATTAACAATATGATGTTAACAAGTTGAACAAAATAATCATTAGCAAAAGGAAGAAGGGACTGACCGGTAATATCAAATCCTGCGTTAGTGGTTGCACTAACACTCATGAAAAAGCCATGTAAAAAGGCTTCTTGCCAATTGGGGTAATAATTGATTAAGTAAATACCTAGTACTACACTGCCAATTACTTCAATCAATATAATAAGATAAAGGATTTGTCTCATCAACTGAACAAGTCCAGAAAGAGTAGACTGATTTTGGTCTGTCATAATTAACTTTCGTTCACGAAGTCCAATTTTTTTCCCCATTAGTAGCCAAATAAAAGTACCTAGGGTCATAATTCCAATTCCACCAAATTGAAGGATAAAAGCAAAAATAAAAGTTCCAGTCACACTTAGCTTTTCAGCGATAGAGATGGTAGAAAGTCCCGTAACACTTACCGCACTTGCGGAGGTAAATAATGCATCAATAAAGGAAATTTCCTCTCCAGCTTGTAAAGTAATTGGTAGCATTAAAAGAATAGTTGAAATAACCACAGCAAGTACATAAAATAACACAATGATTTGAACAGATGATAGCTTTTCCATAAAGATTTTTGAACTAATTTTCATTATAAACCTCTTTAAACAATTTCATTTTTGAGCAACAAATATAAACAATGGTCGGTCAATTTCTCCCCATTAATAGTATCCTAATTTTTCTCTTCTACTATACTAACGACATTAGGGAGGTCCTTTTCAATCTGAAAATCTGGGAATCAAGTTCTGACTTATTCTAACTTACCCATGAGTTCCAATTATACAAAAGATGATGATAATCTGGAAGTGATTTCTTCATTTGATCATCAATTTTTTGAGACTCATCCTTGTTGGAGTGGAAAATTAGTAATAATTTGTAACTTTTCCTAAGTTTAACCGTATAGGATAATGTATGCTAAATAAGGATTGAAAGAAGGGTGGAAATGACTCACTATGCTTTAGAAGTTCGAAACCTTACGAAGAAGATAGGGAAGAAAATGATTGTTGAGGATGTAACCTTTCAAGTTGAGAAAGGAGAGATTTTTGGTTTACTAGGCCCTAATGGAGCTGGGAAAACAACTATTATTCGGATGATTGTCCACTTAATGAATCGTACCAGAGGAAATGTGGTTATAAGTGGACATGATCTAGATCAATCTTTTAAGGAGGCAATGGGGGAAGTAGGCGCCATTGTAGAAAACCCTGAATTTTATAAATACATGAGTGGAATGAAAAATCTTAAGCATTATATGAGAATGGCAACAAAGGATATTTCAGATGAACGGCTTAATGAGGTAATACACTTGGTTGGTCTTGAACAGGCCATTCATCAAAAGGTGAGAACGTATTCACTAGGAATGAGACAAAGACTAGGAGTAGCTCAAGCTTTGTTACATAGCCCAAGTATACTTATTCTTGATGAACCTACGAATGGTCTTGATCCGCAGGGGATAAGAGAATTTCGTGATTATTTAAGATTATTAGCAAATCAAGGTATTTCTGTTTTAGTCTCTTCCCATTTACTTTCAGAAATGGAACTGATGTGTGATCGTTTTGCAATCATCGAAAAAGGAAAGCTTACTCATATTTCCCGAATGAATGAAACGGTTGATAATAAAAGTTTAACGAAACAACATGTAACATTTGAGGTTAGTAACGGTGAACAGGCTTGGAATCTTTTAATAAATCATAGTATTGGAGAAGAAGTTAAGGTAGAGGCTGATTTTATTTATGCTTCTATGGACCGGGAGACAGTTGCTAAGGCTAACCAGTTGTTTGTTTCTAACGGATTACAAGTATACGAAATTTCTTATTTAAAAACATCACTTGAAGATCGCTTCCTTGAACTGACCAATAAAGATAAAAAGGAGCAATCGATATGATGGGACTTATTCAAAATGAAATGATAAAAATCTTTGAAAAACGAGCAAGTTGGATTTATATGGCCATTCTAGTTGTTGCGATGGTGATTGGCGGATTTATTTATCAAAGAGTGAACGGTGAAGTAGATGAAAACTGGCGAGAAAATTTAGAAATGCAAAATGCACAGTATCAACATGAAATAACTTCAACGCCCGCAGATCAAGATACAACATGGCTTGAAGATCAAATTAAACAAAATGAAAGATTTCTTGAGAAAGATATTAATCCAACAGCCAAAACAAACTGGCATTTTATGAACGATGTCGTTATAGGGGTTACAATGCTGGTCACCTTGTTTTCCGTAATTGTAGCTAGTGCGGTTGTAGCTGCAGAGTTCTCAGATGGAACAGTAAAACAACTGCTCATTAGACCGCATAAAAGATGGAAGATCCTATTGTCAAAGTATGTTGCAGTTTTATTATACGCACTCCTATTAATGGCAACATTATTTGTCTCAGGCTTTATAGTTGGGATTTTATTTTATGGATTAGGAGACTTCCAGGCACCATTTTTTGAGTATACGTTAGAAGGACAGAAAGAGGCCATCCTTGGTACTCAATTTTTATTAAAGACAGCCTACTATCTTCCTAGCTTGCTTATGATTACTACCATTTCTTTTATGCTGTCCACTCTCTTTAAAAGTCAGGCCGTTGCAGTAGGAATAGGGATTTTTGTTCTATTTGTCTCATCTACATTAGGTGGACTGATTATCATGCTAGCGGAGAAGTATACGTGGGCAAAGTTCCTTATTTTCCCTCATCTAGACTTAACCGTTTTTGCTTTGCAAGATAAGATCTTGCAAAATATTACACTAGCAGGATCACTATCCATTCTTGCAATCTATTATATTGTGTTTATGATCGCGACATTTGTTTATTTTCAAAAGCGTGACGTAAGTATTTAATACCTATAAACAAGTAGAGAGGTAGAAATAGCTACCTCTTTTCTTTTTGTGATAAAGTAGGTGTAGCATTTCTAATTGAAAGAGAGTGTTTATCGTAAAATGACAAAAAAATTATATTATGAAAATGCGTACCAAACCACCTTTGAAGCAACTGTTATGAAGAGTGGAGACGACTATATTGTATTAAGTGAAACGGCCTTTTATCCAACAGGTGGAGGGCAACCACATGATAAGGGAACCATTAATGGACAAGAAGTTACGAATGTGGAAGAAATTGATGGAGAAATTCGCCATTATTTAAATGATTCCATTCCTATTGGTACGATAGTGGAGGGAATAATAGACAAGGATAGACGATTTGATCACATGCAGCAGCATGCAGGCCAGCATATCCTTACTGCTGCATTTGTAGAATTATATGGGTATGAAACAATCAGTTTTCATCTAGGTACACAAATAGTAACAATTGATCTAAATGTGGAGAATATTTCTCCAGTTGAACTAGAAAGAGTAGAGAAATTGGCTAACCAAATGATTCAAGAACAAAGGGAAATACAGACTAAGTGGATTACAAAAGAGGAAGTGAGCCAATATCCATTACGGAAAGACCCTTCAGTTGAAGATCATATTCGTTTGGTAATCATTCCAGAGTTTGACTATAATGCTTGTGGGGGAACCCATCCCCGAAATACGAGTGAGGTTCAAGCCATCTCCATCTTAGGGACTGAAAGACAAAAGAAAAAAACAAGAGTTGAGTTTGTTTGTGGGAATCGTGTACGTAAACAATTACATGATAAGACCACTACTGTTACGAAGTTAACGGGTCTTTTAAATGCCCCTCAAGGTGAGCTTGAAACTGCAGCAAATCGACTTATTAATAGAAATAAAACACTGGAAAAAGAGTTGAAAATGCTTCAAGAAACGGTTTTCCGTTTTGAAGCAATGGACCTATTAAAAGAAATAACGAGCATAGGGAATCAAAGAGTAGTTCAAGCTGTTTTAATAGATAAAAGTCTCCAAGAGCTACAAACCATCTCTCGATTTATTTTGGCTAATAACTCTGAAGTAAATGTTCTTTTAGTATCAGAGATAAATGGGAAACTGCAATTTGTGTGTCAAAGAGAACAGACACCTATCAATATGAAAAATCTTGCTCAATCGGTATTGCCAGCGATCAATGGAAAGGGAGGAGGAAACGAAAAACAGGCACAAGGAGGCGGAGAGGCTAAAACAATAACCTCTGATGCACTCCTCACCATGCTTTTACACCAATTAATGTGATTGTTTAGTAAACGTGAACGTTAATCTACAATAATAGTATTATGTAAACTAAAATACGTGAGGGATTAGCCTTGAATGATGAATTATTGCAAAAAGCGGAAGAGTTTATCACTATTTGCTATTTAGAACTTGAAAAAGACCAAAATACCCTTTTAGAAAGGTTAGAAGAGGTAAAAAGGCCGATTAGTGAGACGGGCACTTATGAGCATACACTAGAGGAACTGTCCCATGGCGCTAAGATGGCATGGAGGAACAGTAATAAATGTATTGGACGTTTGTTTTGGGATTCGTTGATTGTTAAGGATTATCGCCATTTACATCATTCCGAAGATATCATTAATGCACTTTTTGAACATATTAAATTTGCTACTAACAATGGTCATATCAGGCCGACCATCTCTATTTTTAAACAAAAAACCAAGGAACATTCTATTCGAATTTGGAATCATCAGCTTGTTCGGTATGCTGGATACAATACGGAACATGGAGTGATTGGAGATCCTCACTCTATTCCATTTACACGTGTGTGTGAAGAGTTAGGATGGAAGGGTAAACGTACAAAGTTTGACGTTTTACCTCTAGTGGTCCAAATAAATAATCAAAAGCCCGAATGGGTATCCATACCGTCTAGCCTCGTTATGGAGGTAAATCTTTCACATCCAGAATACAGTTGGTTTGAAGAACTTGAATTTAAATGGTATGGTGTACCAATGATTTCTGATATGTGCCTTGAAATTGGTGGGATTCAATATACGGCTGCTCCTTTTAATGGATGGTATATGGGGACAGAAATAGGTGCAAGAAATTTAGCAGATGAAGACCGATATAATGTTTTACCTTTAGTGGCAGAACGGATGAATCTAGATATGGCTAGAAATATCAGTCTTTGGAAAGATCAAGCGTTACTAGAGGTCAATCGAGCAGTTCTTTATTCCTTTAAAAAAGCTGGAGTAAGTATTGTAGACCACCATACCGCAGCTGCTCAATTTAAGTTGTTTGAAGAAAAGGAGAAAGTGAAAGGAAGGAAATTAACTGGAAATTGGACGTGGTTGATACCCCCAGTTTCTCCCGCACTAACACATATCTTTCACCAGCAATATGACAACAGCATTCAATTGCCAAACTATTTTTATCAAGTTCCCCCGTATGAAAAGAAATAGATTATGTCTATTTCTTTTCAATGGAAATAAAACGCTTCCATATCAAAAGAACTATTGTTAATATAGGTATAAAGTAAGTACAACCTATAAATGGGGGAGCAATCATGAATATCACTGTTCGTAAAAAAATTATAGGTAGTTTTGTTATTGTTTTAGTTATGTTAGTAGTTGTAGCAAGTGCTGGGATTATTCAACTTTATTCAGTAAACAACACGTATCAATCATTCTTAAAAGATGAAGTGGGTCAAAAGCTAGAAGTGAAGAATCTACAAGAGCAAATGATTAGAAAATCAGCAGCCGTTCGGAGCTTCCTACTCACTGGAGAAGCTGATTATCTTACAGAATACGATGAGGCAGTAAAGAACTTTGATAACTCTATGAAGAAATTAAAAACAACAATCACTGATAAGGAG
This sequence comes from Robertmurraya korlensis NBRC 107688, assembly GCF_001591645.1. GTDB lineage: Bacteria > Bacillota > Bacilli > Bacillales > Cytobacillaceae > Robertmurraya_A. The sequence continues at coordinate 485,260 of NZ_BCVH01000001.1, forward strand.
TTATTAAATACGTTAACGGCTCTTGACGAAATGTCAAATAATGATTCGAAGTTTGCTCAAGATCAAATACAAATGAAAAAAGACAATGATGAATTAGGTTATTTAATTCTTGCAAAATCAACTGCACAAACGTTAGGTATGCAATTTAATGCAAAAGTAAGTGAACTTCTATCTATTCAAGAAAAACATTTAGACCATGCGAGTAGCTTGACCACTAATAAGATTGATAGAATTGTTACAATAATGATTGTAATAAGTGTAGCTGCGATTCTTGTCGCATTAGCACTAGCAACGATTATTAGTCTACAGATCGCAAAACCAATTGTTCATGCATCTAAGGCAATTGAGAAGGTTGCAAGCGGTGATCTTTCTATAGAAGAAATTCAAGTGAAGAATAAAGATGAGATAGGGGCAATGATACAGTCTGTCAACCTAATGGTTTCTGGATTGAGAGAAGTAGTTGTTCAAGTAAGAGATTCATCAGCTCAAGTTGCAGCTAGCAGTGAACAACTAAGTACAAGTGCACAGGATAGTACTCAAGCAAGTGAACAAATTTCTCATATTGTTGAACAGAATTCAGAGGGTATGGATTTGCAACTTCAACATTTAACCAAAATCCACGCATTAATTGAAGAAATGTCTACTAATATCAGTTTAATTACAAAAAGTAGTGAAAAAATGCTCGTTACAGCAGATAATACGTTTCAAGTTACTGATCAAGGAGCATTATCTATCGAAAAAGTGGTTAACCAAATGAATCTTATCAATGATGGGGTTATAAATACTTCTCAAATCATTCGTCAGTTAGGGAAACGCTCAAACGAAATTACTTCAATCTTAAATATGATTACCACCATTGCAGATCAGACGAATTTGCTTGCTTTAAATGCGGCAATTGAAGCGGCGAGAGCAGGGGAACACGGCAAGGGATTTGCTGTAGTTGCGGATGAAGTAAGAAAGCTTGCGGAGGAATCAAAAAAATCGGCTGATCAAATCACTAAGATGATCTCTTATATCCAGACAGAGACTGAATTAGCTGTTTCAGCAATGGAAGAACAGTCTTATAAAGTGTCTGACGGCTTCGAATATAGTCAGGATGCAAAAAGAGCGTTTACTCTTATTGGTGAATCAATGGGAGACGTAATTGAAAAGGTATCAGACGTTTCATGTGCGATTGAACTATTAAATATGAATAATACAAATGTCGTCCAAGCAATCGGAGAGGTAAAAGGTATCGCAGAAGCAAGCGTTGCTACAACTAGAGAAGTGGCTGCAGGAACAGAAGAAAACGTAGCAACACTCCAGGAAGTAACAGCAAGTGCTCAAGACCTGTCAGGAATGGCTGAAACCTTACAGCAATTAGTCAGCCGATTTAAAATATAAAACACCGAAAAGCATCCAGTTTATTTCTAGATGCTTTTCTAGTTCATTTCTATGGTATAATGAAATGGAATTTATAAACTACATATAATGAAACCACAAGGGGAGCATTTTGCTGAGAGTGAACGTTTGTTCTGACCCTTTGAACCTGTTAGATAATTCTAGCGCAGGGATGTGGACTGACTGAATTTTTTGTGCAATCATGTCTATCTACGCTCTCCTTGGGGTTTCCAAAAAAGGAGAGATTTTTTTATGGGAAACAAACGATTAATTATGATGATTGAAGCATCTTTTTTTGCTGCCTTTGCATTAATCCTAGACCTGCTTCCATCAATCAAGCTGTCACCTAGCATTTCCATTTCATTTGCAATGGTACCAATTTTAATTATTGCTTTTAGATGGGGATTCCTTGCTGCAACCGCTTCTGGATTTATTTGGGGACTATTACAAATCGCTATGGGTGATGCTTATATTCTGACTCCGTTACAAGGTTTTATTGAGTATTTTCTTGCCTTTGCGTTTATTGGATTTGCTGGTCTTTTTATGAAGAAAATTCAGGTATCGTTAACAGAAAATAAGAAAAAAGCCCTTCAATGGATTATTATTGCGACATTCGTCGGAAGTACGGCACGTTACTTTTGGCATTTTATCGCGGGATTTTTATTCTGGGGAGAATATGCACCAGAAGGAATGTCGCCGTTGTTATTTTCACTCGGGGTGAACGGTGGTACGATGATTGGGGCAGCCATCTATTGTTCCGTTATTTTGTTCCTATTAGTGTCTAGCTCACCAAGATTTCTTCTCCACAAAAGGGCTTCCTCTTCAGAGACTATGAAAAAAATATCATAATCTCACACTCGTCCAATATTTTGGGCGAGTTTTTTGTATGGATATTTCTATATGAGAGAAACTATCTCAACAACTAATATTCAAATGGAGGATTTTATGAAAAAAACTTCATTTATCTTTTTATTGGTCATTTTTGCATTGTTCCCTCAACATGGATACGGGCAGGAAATGAAAAAGGCAGCTATTATTATCGATGATTTTGGTGGTGGTGTGGGAGGTGTTAAGGATTTTCTAGAAGGTGATGTGCAAATCACGGCCGCTATTATGCCTTTTAGTGAACTTTCTAAGAAGCATGCAGAATGGGCATATAAAAATGGCTTAGAAATTATGGTGCATTTGCCTATGCAGCCCAAAAAGGGAAAAGCCTCTTGGTTAGGGCCTAAGCCAATAACGAATGACTTATCTAAGAAAGAAGTAAGAAAGAGAGTCATTGATGCCATCGAAAGTGTTCCTTATGCTATGGGGCTAAATAATCATATGGGCTCCCTAGTTGTTGAAAACGAAGAGATTGTAAGAGTCATTGTCGAGGTGGCAAAGGAGAGAAAACTTTATATTGTAGATAGTGCAACAAGTCCAAAATCAAAATTTGAAGAAATTACTGAAGAATTAGATGTACCCTTTATTAAGAGAGACGTGTTTCTAGATGATATCTGTTCTATAAATCAGGTCAAGAAACAAATGCATATTCTTGCAAGAATTGCCGAGAGCAGGGGAACAGCTGTTGCCATTGGACATGTTGGTACATCTGGCAAGGTATGCTCGTTAGGTGTTACTGAGTCAATGCCAGAGTTTAAACATAAGCATATAAAGGTAGTACCTGTATCCGAACTGTTATCTGATTCCATCCGTTCAAAGTATTTTCAACTATATTAAAAAAGGCTGTCCAGTGTGAGGGTTCCCTTACTGGACAGCCTATTTTATTGATATATGCTTGGTACTTGAGTATGTTCAACATTGACATCGTCCGATGTATATATAAGAATTGCTACTGAACCGCCTATTACTTTCGAACGGATCAAAATAGGATGCTTATAGATATTCATAAAAACAAAATCAGGTCCATACCAGCTAACCGTTGCATCCCTACCTGGTGGAACATAAGGAACACGTTTTGAATGGGAGTAGCGTTTAACAATTTTTAACCCAGCACGATCAACGGCATTAAAGAGAGTAGAGGAAACCTGGCATATCCCTCCGCCTATTCCTTCAGAAAGCTCTCCACGAACAATAATAGGGGCTGGCAAATATCCACGTTGTTTGGTCCGTTGACCGACAACCTCGTTAAACGAAAAGCTCTCACCTGGAAAAAGTACGTAGTTATTTATGGCCTCGGATGATTTCCTTATGTTGTTAGTTCTTGAGGCATTGTAGCTATTAAAATAGGTAACATAATATCCGATTGCTTGTTGGCGAATTCTTGATAATAACTCACTATCCACCTCTGGATAAATAGGTCTTTTAGGTACAGTAAGTGTTTTTGCCCCTTTACCATAAAAATAGGATTGATATAGGGTATGGAAGGCACTCTTATCAAGTTGATATCCAAGCTTCTCGGGCTGTATATTTCCATGTTCATCAAGATACGCATTTCTGGGTTCCATGTACACTTGTTGAGAAAGCTCAGCAGTTAATATGTCAAGATGATGTAAGTCCATTAGAGGAGTATCAGGTAGAGGAAATACTAATTCTTCGCGATCAATAGTCATTATTGGCTGATCCTGATCAATCAGTGTAAGTACATCCTGGTTGGTTGGTTGTTGAACTAGCATAAGAATAGATAAAAGTCCTGTAAATTTCAATTGTATCATCCTTCCACATAGGTAGCATGACTATTATTCCTAGTTCATTAATTCCTTATGCGGTGATCGGCAAATGAAAAAGACTGGGAAGATCCCAGTCTTTACAATTAAGCCTTTTCCGTTGTTTCTACCTTTTGTTTTGGCCAGCTTTCTACCCCTTTTAAACCAGGGATGCTATCTTCATAAAACACTGGGTCAAGACCTTGCTTACGCTGATCAAGGTAGTTATCTAGTGTTTTAAACGCAATATTACCAAGTAAACCAATGGCAATAAGGTTTGTAAATGCCATAATGGCCATTGCTAAATCGGCTAGGTCCCATACGATTTGTAAGCTTGCAACGGCTCCAAAAATCACCATTCCAACCGCGAGAATTCGGAAGATGTGTAATGTAGCTTTACTTTTATGAACAAATTCGATATTTGCTTCTCCATAGTAGTAGTTCCCTATAATTGAAGAAAATGCGAACATAAAAATGGCAAATGTTAGGAAGAGACTCGCCCAGCTTCCAAAATGTTCACCTAACGATGCTTGTGTAAGTTCAATACCTTGAAGACCTGTCGTATATGAATCTGATAGCAAAATAATAAATGCAGTCGCTGTACAGACAATAAGTGTATCAAAAAATACGCCTAAAGCTTGAACAAATCCTTGCTTTGCAGGGTGAGAGACAACTGCCGTAGCTGCAGCATTAGGAGCACTACCCATACCCGCTTCGTTTGAGAATAATCCTCTTTTCACACCCATCATAATGGCAGCACCAATCCCTCCACCAATGGCTTGGTCGATACCAAATGCGTTTTTAATAATAAGTGCAAAAACTCCTGGTACTTCTGAAATATTCATAATGATAATGTAACTGGCTAAAATAATATAAAAGAAGGCCATAATAGGTACGATAATAGATGAAAACTTTGCTACACGATGTACCCCGCCAAAAATAATTACAGCCGTTAAAATAGCTAAGACAATCCCTACAGGTAATCCATCGAAACCAAATGAACTATTAAAAGAAGCAGCAATCACATTACTTTGAACAGCAATAAATGTTAATCCGAAAGAAAATATAATACCAAAAGCAAATACTTTACTAAGTCCAACGGATCCTAGCTGTTTTCTCATATAGTATGCAGGACCGCCTTTAAACCCTGAACCATCTTTTACTTTGTAGATTTGTGCTAATGTACTTTCAACAAATGCGCTCGCGCCACCTAAAATGGCAACCACCCACATCCAAAAGACAGCACCTGGACCACCTACAGCTATAGCCATTGCAACCCCAGCAATATTTCCCGTCCCAATTCTTGTTGCAGCACCGATAAAAAATGCCTGTAGGGAGGAAACACCCTTTCCATTTGTTACATCCGTATTTTTATCTTTTAATACGCGAAACATTTCTCCAATTTTTACGATTTGAACAAAGCGCATTCTTATCGTAAAATATACACCTAAGCCTAATAACAATCCAATCAGAACATAAGACCATAAAATATTATTTGCTTGTCCAACCAATGTTTGAATCCATTCCATTGAATATCCTCCTGATGTCGAAATTTGAGTTTTTATGCACATTAGTTGAATTATGTAGAAAATTCTCTTATATGTCAATTGATATTTTTGTAAAAATAAAATGAAATCATACAAAAAAAGACGTTACAGGAACGTCTTTACTTCGTATTTTCCACTTCCTTAAGAATGATAACCTGAATTTTTGAAACTCTTAGTTCATCCAATTGAGTTGCAGTAAACTGTACACCGTTAAATGAAAGGGAAGGTTGCTCATTTTGCTCAGGAAATCTCCCCAACTCTCCAATGAAAAACCCGCTTAATGTTTCATATTGGTCTAAAGGAAGTCCAAGTTTTAACACTTCTTCCACATCATCTAAGCTGGTCGTTCCTAGGATGGTATATTCACCATCATTAACTTTTACTATTTCAATTTCCTCATCTTCATTCTCATCGTATTCGTCAAAAATATTTCCAACAATTTCCTCAAGTAGGTCTTCAATAGTTACAATTCCGTCTGTTCCTCCATATTCATCTAAAACAATGGCCATATGTGTTTTATTCTTCTGTAGTTCCTTAAACACATCATCCGTTCGCATGGATCCAATCACATAAAATGGAGGCCGAATAATATTTTTCATTTCAAAAGGACGGTTATCTTCATGCTCCATAAATTCAATTAAGTCTTTTACATGAAAGAGACCGATGATCGTATCCATGTCCTCTTCATATACAGGGAATCTTGTATATTTTTCCTCATTTACAATTCGTACGACGTCCTTAATGGTTGCTTCAGCAGGAATACCAGCGATGTTTGTTCGGTGGGTCATGATATCAGTAACGTACGTATTATCAAAGTCAAAGATGTTGTTAATCATTACGCTTTCTGTCTCCTGAATAGTCCCTCTTTCTTTTCCAATATCAAGCATAAGCTTGATTTCTTCCTCTGTTGCGTCCTCATCCTCAGCATGTGGGTCTACACCAAAAAAACGAACAATTAGGTTCGTGGATCCTGTAAGCAATTTCACAAAGGGAGAAGACACCTTAGACAAGGTAGTAAGAGGTAAAACGGCAATCATTGAAATGGCTTCTGCTTTTTTCATTGCCAAACGTTTTGGAACTAATTCTCCAAATACAAGAGTAAAGTATGACAAAATGATTGTAATGACAAAAACGGATACGGTGCCTAGCATTCTTTCTGATAATGGTACCCCTAAGGTAAGTAGCAGTTGAGTGAAATCACTAGCAAAGTTTTCAGCTGCAAATGCACTGGCTAGGAACCCAGCTAATGTAATTCCAATTTGTATCGTAGCCAAAAATCGACTAGGTTCACTTAGTAGCTGATGAAGCATCTTAGCCTTTTTATGTCCTTCATCAGCCATTACTTTAATTTTATTATCATTTAAGGAAATAAGGGCAATTTCTGATGCCGCAAAGAAGGCATTTATTAAGATTAATACGACTAATATAATAAGCTCAATGCTCAAAACTAAATCATCCTTTTAAGATAGTTTCTACTTCTATGTATAAAGTATTCTTCTTTCGTTTGTATAAAATACTGTACTATTCTAATATATGAAATGCAAAAAAAACTGTAAAGGTGAAACAAGGATAAAATTTATACCATTCAATAGCGCAAAAATAGGTGAAAACATTGTCTAACTTTGCTGTTCTTTCATATATAAGTAGTAGGGAGGTGAAAAATAAAATGGTTAAAATATTTTTAGACCCTGGTCATGGAGGAGTTGATCCTGGTGCAACAGGGAATGGTCTTCAAGAGAAAAATATAAACCTCAGTGTTGCTTCAACTATCCAAAATATTCTAATAAATGAATACGAAAATGTTGAAGTTCGAATGAGTCGTACGGGAGACCAAACGGTGAGTTTATCTTCACGAACAAATGCAGCTAACTCTTGGGGAGCTGATTTTTTCCTTTCGATTCATGTAAATGCTGGTGGTGGAACAGGCTTTGAAAGTTATATCTATCCTAATGTCGGAGCACCCACAACTACCTATCGACAAGCCTTACATGAGGAAGTGCTTAAATCGGTAAATTTCAATAATAGAGGCCAAAAGCAAGCGAATTTTCATGTGTTAATGGAAACGACTATGGATGCTGTCCTTACAGAGAACGGATTTATCGATAATGCATCTGATGCCGAAAAGTTAAGAAACCCATCGTTTCTTCAAAATTTGGCTAGGGGACATGCAAATGGAGTAGCTCGAGCATTTAACTTAAGAAGAAAATCTACACCTGATCCATCTCCAGTACAAGGAGTTTATCGTGTCCAGATCGGAGCATTCCGTAATAGCGAAAATGCTGAAGAGTTATCCGAAAGGGCCATAGCGAAAGGTTTTCAAACCTATGTGTACCAAGATGATGGACTTTTTAAAGTGCAAATTGGAGCCTTTGCAGATAGAAGTAGAGCTGAAGAGTTAGCAAGTAGAGCAGAGAGAGAAGGGTTTGATGCTTTTGTTCATTAAGGATAAACCGGCAGCACTTCTATAAGGAGTGCTATTCTTTTTATGGACAAGATTGGTGGTCGAGTAATCAATGGTTTTCGCATAGATTTTATATTTATGAGTATACATAGAAGAAAAGTTGAATTTGTTGTTGTAAGGGAGGAGATTCGGTGAATAATGAGGTCGTACAATATTATGTTGTGAACGAGGACTTGAAGCTGTCTCCTGGGAAACTTGCCTCACAAATTGCTCATGCAGCTACTATTTCTACGATAAATATGGTCAGCTCCAAGCAAGCTAGGTTTCCCGATTATTTCGAATATTATGTGGAATGGTACCAGTCAGGCATGAAGAAAATGATATTAAGGGGTAGTGAAAACGAGCTCGAAACGTTAGTGGAAAGTGGGTTCTATGCAGTTCATGAAAAGGGGAAAACAGAAGTACCAAATGGTAAGTTATCAGTCGTTGCCTTACCACCTATGCCTAGACTCTTAAGTAAAAGATTTGTTAGCCAGTTTAAAAGGTTTTAACATAAACGAACGGACTCGCAAAAAACTGCTCAAACTTGCAAAACAAGTCAGCAGTTTTTTCATTATAGTTGATAAAAATGTGAAAAAGAGATAAGGGAGAAGAAGGATTCAAGCAAGATTTGTAGAATAGTATACAGAAAATTATGACAATATGAAATAACTCCTTCTCTTTTTGTATATATTTTATTAAGAAAACGAATAAGGAGGGAATTTATATGGGGAAGATATTGAATACTTGGTCATTTTTCATGGTGTTACTTTCTTGTGGGCTCGTATTTGTTCTTTCTACTAATATACTTACTTCATACTTTATACAATGGGTTGGAGTCCATCCGTTAAAAATCATTTATTATTTTACACTTATTGTTTTTTTCGTTGGCATCATTGGTTTTTCAGGTGTTGCTGATTGGAAAGGGGCGATAAGAAGTGTCATCACAGTAGGCCTAGCTGCGTTTATTATCGTTTTTTTGGCCTATATTATCTATGTTGGGAATTTACTTGAGTAAAAAGGAGGAGACAACAATTGCGTGACGTTGAATTGAAGGCTATTTTTGACCATCACATCGCACAAAAGTATTTGACTAGATCAGGCATTTCCCATGCGATTGCTGTCGCTTACCATTCCTTTCACTTAGCTAAGAAACACTCCGTACCTGTTGATCTAGCAGCAAAAGCTGGTTTGCTGCACGATATCGGTCATTTTACTTGGTATAAAAACGGGAAGTGGGATTACGAGATGTATAAAAAATACGATATCCATCCAATAAAAGGGGCTGAACGAGCTCATAAGTTATTAATTCGCCTCGGTGAAAACCCCGCCTCAGCAAAGGTTATATCACATGCCATTCTTTTCCATACAGACTCGTTTCTACCAACTAATACGATTGTGAGAACTCCCTTACAAGAAATTGTGAAAAAAGCCGATGAAATGGATGAGGAAGAGGGAGGGTTACATCATTACCGTTCGATTTCCAATGAGAGAGCACGAAAGAGTTTAGAAAGATTAGATCAAATGATTGATATAGAATTAAATAGGGGATAAAACACTTTTCTGCTACAGAAAAGTGTTTTATTTTGCCCAAAAATCGTTTAGGTCTGCAACTGTTACAAAATCGCCACAAATAAACAAACGTTGATATATCAACGTTTGTTAGAATGCAGGGAGGTTCAAGTTGCTCGAAAAAAGCCCTCTAAGGGAATTTCTCGAGGTGGGTAGGGAAATCCCCCGATACGGTAAATCAAGATCAAGACATAAAATGAAGATAACTTAAATGGTTATTTTTCAAGGAGGAGCGAAAAAATGCAAGGAGAACTTTCAGCAAATAAAAAAGCAACACATTCAATCGATCGCGCGTTTGCTTCTAAGTTTGCCAAGTCAATGTTTGTAAGTGTCTGCGGACTAGCAATTTTATCATTTATCGGAACGAGAATGTTTACTCATATCGATTTAAATCTATACGGTTACATGGTTGGAACCATTGTTTTTTTAGGAGGATTCTTTTATCGATTTATCGCTTGGGGAGAGAGACCACCTACAAAGATTTTCATAAAAAAGGGATTAAAACTATTGTTTAGAAAGTCTACACCAAAGACGACTACTGAACATCTAGTCACATACCGTTTTATCTGGAATCGTGGGATTTATCGTTGGACTCAACATATTTTAATGGGTTGGGGTTGTGTAATGGCAGCATTCGTAACTTTCCCATTAGTGTTTGGTTGGATGTACTTTACCATGGAAGAGAACGGATACTATACGGTCGTTGGAATGGGAATTGACATCATGACTATCAAAGCGGATGGTGTTTTAGGATACCTCTTCTATAACGCTCTAAACATATCTGCGGTTATGGTGATCACGGGTGTTTGCATGATTATTTATAGACGCTTAAAGAACATGCAGGCTCGAGCAGAACAAACCGTTGTATACGACTTTTTACCATTATACTTATTACTATTTGTTAGTATCACAGGAATTGCATTAACGCTTATCAATATGTTTTTACACGGCTGGGGACATTCAGTTATGTCATTAATTCATCAATATTCCGTCATTGTTACTTTAATATATTTACCATTTGGGAAATTAGCACATATTCCTTTCCGTCCTGTAAGTATTTTTGCTAGAAACTATCGCGAGCATTATGCTGAACAGTCGATGAAGCATTGTAAGGTTTGTGGTGAAGGATTTGTTTCAACAGAGCAATCAAATGATGTCGTACATGTACTTGGCGTGAACCATATGGAATTTAAAAAGGAAGACTTCCATCTAGCTGAATTATGTCTTCCATGTCGGAGAAAATATCGTATCGCTCAGTTCTCTGGCTTCCCTACACATGAAGTGAAAGTTAAGGAGGCAAACCAGAATGCAAAGGGATAAATTTTTTAAAGAAGTGAAAAATCTTCATCATCCAAATGAGAAGTTAGTGAAAACTCATTGTAGTTATTGCGGAATGCAATGTGGGATGAACTTACGTGTAGATACAAAGACAAACAAAATTATTGGGGTAGAGCCTCGTTATGATTGGCCAGTAACAGTTGGGAAAATGTGTCCTAAGGGTGTAACAGCTTATCAACAAACGAATCATGAGGATCGTATTTTACGACCACTAATACGTGATAATCAAGCGTTAAAAGGTACAAAAGAAGGCTTCCGTGAGGCAAGCTGGGAAGAAGCATACGATCTCATCGTTAAGAAATTTCAAGGTTTACAGAAGGATTATGGAAAAGACAGTCTTTCCGTTTTCAGTGGCGTTTCAATGACAAATGAAAAATGTTATTTGACTGGAAAGTTTGCTCGTGTGGGTCTTGGTACCAGATACATCGATTATAATGGCCGCTTCTGTATGGCAAGTGCAGCTGGTGGATTTATGAGATCTCTTGGGGTCGATCGTGGTTCAACGATTCCTTGGACGGATATCCATGAAACAGATTGTTTATTAATTGCAGGTAGTAATACGGCTGAATGTCATCCAACCTCTATGTTCCGCATTTGGAATGTCCAAGAAAGAGGGGGATACATCATTGTAGTTGACCCGCGTGAAACACCGATTGCAAGAAGAGCGGATCTTCACTTGGATCTTCGTCCAGGTACAGACCTTGCCCTTGCAAATGGAATTCTCCATCAATTAATCGAAATGGGATATATTGATGAACAATTTGTGAACAATCACACAAATGGATTTGAAGAAACAAAGGAAGTAGTGAAGGAGTTTACTCCAGAATATACAAGTGAAATTACAGGTGTTGCTCCAGAGAAAATTGTCAGGGCAGCCGAGATTTATGGAAAAGCACCAAATGCAGTTGTGATGTTTGCTCGGGGGATCGAACAGCAGCATAAAGGTGTTGACAATGTATCCGGTTATACCAATTTAGCACTTGTAACGGGCAAGATTGGTCGTCCAAAGTCAGGCGTAGCAACTTTTACAGGTCAAGGAAATGGGCAAGGAGGACGTGAGCACGGGCAAAAGGCTGATGCACTTCCTGGGTATCGAAAAATTGCCAATCCAGATCATGTTCGTGAAGTTAGTAAAGTATGGGGAATCAAGCCAGAAGAGATGCCACAAGCAGGTGTTTCAGCTTATGAAATGTTTGAGCTAATGACAGATAAGACGATAAGAGGCCTCTACTTATTATGCTCAAACCCAGCGGTTAGTGCTCCTAATCTTAATTACGTACGAAATGCCTTAAAAAATCTCGATTTTATGGTTGTTGCAGACTTCTATCTATCAGAATCAGCAGAATTTGCTGATGTAATTCTTCCTACAACTACTTGGTCGGAAGATGAAGGTACTGTCACTAATCTCGAAGGTCGTATTATCAAAATCAACAAAGCTCAAGAGCCAGTTGGCGAATCTAAGCCAGATTGGGAAATACAAGTAGAGCTTGCTGAAAGACTTGGAAGAGGTCAATATTTCAGACACCTAAAAACAGCTAAAGATATTGGAGACGAATTCCGCTTAGCTTCTAAAGGTGGCTACGCAGATTATTATGGAGCCACATGGGATAAGATCGAGAAGCAAGATGGAGTGTTTTGGCCTTGTAAGGATGAGGATGATAAGGGAACTCCACATATGTTCTTAGATAAAAAGTTTTATCATCCGGATGGAAAAGCAAAAATTTGTGCTCTTCCATATCGACCACCAGCTGAAGAGCCATGCGAGGAATATCCATTGCGTTTAACAACTGGACGTGTTGTTTATCACTACCTATCAGGTAATCAGACGAGAAGAATTCAGTTTTTACGTGATATGTGCCCAGAACCGTATGTTGAGGTTCATCCTGATACAGCCACAAAATATGACATTCAGCATGAAGAGGTTGTTCGACTGTTCACTCGCCGTGGAACGGCTGACTACAAAGTGAAAATAACTGAAGCTATAAGAAAAGATACAGTGTTCGTGCCATATCACTTTGGTCACGACAAATCTATTAATCTCCTTACTATTGCAGCACTTGATCCGATGTCAAGAATGCCTGAGTTTAAGGCTTGTGCCGCACAAATAGAAAAACTAGAAATAAAGAAGGTGCAATAAATGAAGAAGAGGCTCTATCTAGAATTAGAAAACTGTATCGGGTGTCGCTCTTGTCTGGCTGCCTGTACGCAGTGCGGAGGACATGAAGAGAAAAACAGAAACTATGTATATGATGTGAATCCTCTTGTAAACCGTCAGACGATGCCTCTCATGTGCCTTCATTGTGTAAATCCGGCATGTGCAAGAAGCTGTCCCGCTCAGGCTATCCAGATTCATGAGACGGGTGCTGTATTGTCTGCATTGGTTGAAAAGTGTATTGGTTGTCAAAACTGTACGATTGCTTGTCCATATGGTATCCCGAAATTTGATACAGAACAAAACCTTATGTACAAATGTGATCTGTGTATTGACCGAACAAAGGACGGAATTCCTCCCATGTGTGCAAGTGTATGTCCATCAAATACATTGCAGTGGCTAACTGATGATGAAATCGAAGCAAAGCAAAAGCAATTTAATCTAGATAATGGTAAATGGGTGACTAGTATGCCTTATCTCGAAGGTGAAACAAATGTACGAGTGAATCTTCCTGGTATTTTACAGGGAGTAACAAAGTTATTTTAGGAGGGATTATCATGACACAAAAAAACAATAAAATCCCCTTTAATGAAGATAATTATACTCATAATATCAATCGGAATAATGAAAGAAAACTAGACCGACGAGGATTTATGAAAACATTGGTAGGAGCAGCTGGTGTATTTGCTGTATCATCTCTGCCTTGGGGAGGGGTAGCAGCAAAGGAGTTAATGGGACTAGGAAATAAGGAATACCCCCACAAAAAGATCGTTGATATCAAAAGTATTCCTATTGGGCATTCTGTTGATTTCAAATTTCCAGGTGAACATGATGATGCAATCTTAATTCGATTAACTGAAACGAAGTATGTTGCTTATCAAAATGCATGTACTCACCTTCGTTGTCCAGTATTTTGGGAAAAGGAAAAAGGGGAGATGTTATGTCCTTGTCATCATGGAAAGTTTGATGTAGAAACAGGAGCACCAACAGCGGGACCTCCTCGTAGACCATTACCTGAAATTGAAGTAAAAGTTGAGAAAGGCGCAGTTTATGCAGTGAAGGTGAAACGTTATGAAGTGTAATTTTCATTTTGCTGCCCTGTTAGTCATTCTTATGTTGAATATTGTTTTTACACAGAAGATGGTGCATCAGTATTATTTTGAAAACTATGTAACTGCTATTATTTATTGTCTCTTGAACCTAGTGTTATTCCCTATTGCATTTGTCATTTACAAACAAGATCAAAAGAAGGCGTGATTGATGATGAATTCGGAAACCTACTTAGACTTCTGTTTTGTAAGAGAGCACAATGGTGAATTCGCTAATCTCATTGACCAATTGTTAACTGATTTGTTTAAAGGAATGCGTGTGAACTGGTATCTTGATGAAAAAGTAGCTGAAGGTGCTGATGTAGTAATTGCAGAGGTAAAGGGAATGACTCGGTTTCAGTCAGAGGAAGAAGTCATTGAGCATATTGAGACACACGCACAGGAGGATTTCTGGAACTATCTACAAGGCTATAAGATGTTTGTTTATCCTAATGGGAAAGGATGTGGAAGCAGCTGTGCAGGGCATTAATCTTGACGAACTAAAGGTCTATGTCAATCAACTGGTTGAGCTTTCTATTCAGGATTATTCCGGGGAAGAACAGGCAGCACCGTTTATAAAAAAATCATTAGTAAAAGTGGGATTATGCCCAGACGAAACACATGTGAGAATCTATTTTGACAACAAAAATTTCTTTGCTATTCCCGGATCTTCTCAAGTAACGGTTAGTGAAAAGGAATGGGTAGCGTTTGATGAAGCTAGTAAACTATATTATGTAATTAGAAAGGTTGATAAACATGAGTAAAGGAAGAATCACTCAATGGAATCCGGAAGATGAGCAGTTTTGGAATAAAGAAGGGAAAAGACACGCCAAAAGAAACTTATTAATCTCAGTTCCATCGTTAATGATGGCGTTCGTTGTATGGCAAATTTGGTCGGTTGTCGCGGTACGCTTAAACGATGTAGGATTTAATTTCACCCCTGAACAGCTGTTTACGCTTGCAGCAATGCCTGGACTTGTTGGGGCAACACTGAGATTTGTTTATACTTTTGCAGTTGGTAAATTTGGTGGAAGAAACTGGACCGTATTTTCTACAGCTATTTTAGCTATTCCAGCAGTTGGTATTGGTTTTGCGGTGCAAAATCCTGATACACCATATACCACTATGCTCATTCTTGCTGCTTTATGTGGACTTGGTGGAGGTAACTTCTCCTCTTCTTCAGCTAATATGAGTTTCTTTTTCCCGAAAAAAGAAAAAGGAACAGCGTTAGGTATTAATGGTGGTTTAGGAAATATGGGTGTATCGGTAGTTCAATTCGTTACCCCTCTAATCATTGCATCTGGTACATTTGCTTTGATTGGTGGAAGTCAAACATTGCCAACAGGCGAAAGTGTTTGGATTCAAAATGCAGCGTTCATTTGGGTTATTCCGATTGCCATCTTGACGGTTGCAGCTTGGTTTGGAATGGATAATATTCCAACAGCAACTCAATCAGTGAAAGATCAATTTATTATCGTAAAGCGTAAGCACACTTGGATTATGACTGTTTTATATGTGGCTACTTTTGGATCCTTTATCGGGTATTCAGCAGCCTTTCCTTTACTATTAAAGTCTCAATTCCCAGAACATGTTGGTTTAGCATTTTTAGGGGCATTTCTAGCTGCAGCTGCAAGACCAATTGGTGGCTGGATTTCTGACAAACTGGGTGGAGCTCTTGTAACTGCTTGGGTTCTAGTAGTGATGGCAATTGGTGCATCAGGAGTTATTTACTTTACAAATGACAAGATGTTTACAGGCTTCCTTGCTTCGTTCTTAATTCTATTTATCGCAGCAGGCTTAGGATCTGGTTCGACATTCCAGATGATTCCTGATATCTTCCCTGTAAAAGAAGCAGCACCAGTGTTAGGATTCACTGCAGCATTCGCAGCTTATGGTTCATTCTTTATTCCAAAGCTTTTCGGTTGGTCAGTAAATTCATTTGGAACACCAGTAAATGCATTCTATTTCTTTATCGCGTTCTATGTCATTTCCATTGTACTAAACTGGTTCTATTACCAACGTTCTACTGTAAGCACAAGTCCATCGAAAAACGTAGCATAAAAAAGGCATATGCCCCATCAGCTGTTTGCAAACACTGATGGGGTATGTGTCTATCTATATTTATATATTAGGGGGAGGTTCCTAATGAAAAATTCACCTACTAAAAATCAAATTAGCTCATACATTATCCAATCACAAGAGGAAGAAATTCAACGTATCGCACTTGAGCTTCATGAAGGTGTTGGGCAAACCCTCTATAGTATGTATACTGGACTTCAGTTTATTGAACAGGCCATAAATGGTTCGGATATGAAATCATATGTAAACGAAATGAGTCAATTACTTGAAAAGACGATACAGGAAATAAGGCTACTGTCAGTCGAACTTCATCCGCCAACGTTAACGACACTCGGATTAGTCCCAGCAATGAAAAGCTACTTACGAATGTTTACGTCGACTTACGGAATTTTAGTTGACCTCGATATTGAAGGGCAGGAACCGAATTTAACGGAACCTCAAAAAATAACACTTTTTCGAGTATGTCAAGAGGCGTTAGGGAATGTGGCGAAATATGCAGATACTCATTTTGTACAACTTTTTTTCTCCTTTCGTGATAAGGAATTAACTATGACGATTAAAGACAATGGAAAGGGTTTTTACGTAGAAAATGAAATGCAACGATCTAGTGGGTTAACTGCAATGACAGAACGGATGAGTCTAATTGGGGGGCACTGCGCAATAAC
The DNA here is from genome assembly GCF_001591645.1 of Robertmurraya korlensis NBRC 107688. Lineage (GTDB taxonomy): Bacteria > Bacillota > Bacilli > Bacillales > Cytobacillaceae > Robertmurraya_A. Next base: position 502,169 of record NZ_BCVH01000001.1, read on the forward strand.
GTCTGAAATAGGGACAGGGACTACTATTGATGTTCTTTTACCGCTATAATAAAAGAAAATAGGGATCATGTTCCTTTTAAGAAGTCATAGGGGGGCTTACCTTGATTAAAATAATATTGTGTGACGATCATGCTGTCGTTCGAATGGGATTAAAAATGCTACTTAGTAATCATCCAGAAATGGAAGTGGTAGGGGAGGCATCTGAGGGTAACGAGGGAATTCAGTTAGCCCAAGAGCTTGAGCCCGATGTCGTCATTATGGACTTAAGCATGCCACATGGCAAGGATGGATTATCAGCTACTTCTGAGCTGAAAAAACTGATGCCAAATGTACAAATACTTATTCTAACGATGCATGATGATGAAGAATATTTATTCCGAGCGATTCAAGCGGGGGCTTCGGGATGTATTTTGAAAAGTGCACCTCATGATGAATTGTTAGGTGCCATAAAAATGGTTGCAAAGGGCAATGCCTATCTTCATCCGTCTGCCACGAAAAGGCTAATGGAAGAGTATATCGACAGTGTAAAGCAAGGTATTCAAGATACCTTTAATCTTCTATCTGACAGAGAGAAAGAAGTATTAACGTTAATTGCAAAAGGTTATGCCAATAAAGAAATTGCTGAAAAGCTTGTTATTTCTGTTAAAACTGTTGAAACCCATAAGGGAAATCTTATGGAGAAGCTTCAAATGAAAACTAGACCAGAACTAGTTGCATTTGCTCTTAAAAAAGGCTTACTGGGTTATGGCATGTAAAGGATGTATTTAATGGTTATGGATAACTTGAACAATCAAACATACATGAAACTAGCTTGTGAACAGCTTCAAGAAACATTTGAATGTGACTTTGTCGGTCTTGCCTTTCAAGAGAGTAAAGGTCCTAATATTGGCTGGAAAGTTGCTTCAGGCAATAGTAATGATAAATATAAGCGAATTACTCTTCGGTATGGCAAAGGGATTGCTGGTAGAGTGTTATCTACTGGAAGACCGATGGAGATAAAATATTTTCCTCAAAATATTTTAGGTAAAGCACTAGAGTATCCCATCCTTTTAGCAGAAAAACTACTGTATGCATACGCTGTTCCTATTTTTATCAATGGTGTACCGAAAGGCGTGTTGCTAGTGGGTTTTAGATCAGAAACATCCATCGATGACACTGGAAAAAAATTAGTTGAGAAAGCGGCTAAGGAATTAGAAAAACAAATTTCTGTCATTTGAAAATTAGAACGAACGATAGAGGGAGGCAATAGAGTTGAAGGATCAATCGATTATCACTGAAAACCAACACTCACCTAATCCTCTTTATGAACTCTCTGAAGAGTTACAAAAATCTGTTCAAGAGTTAAAGGATTTCAAATTTGCGCTAGATGCCTCATCTATTGTTGCTATAACAGATGCTAAAGGGCGTATCACGTATGTAAATGATAAGTTTTCCCAAATCTCAAAGTATTCAAGGGAGGAACTTATTGGTGCTGATCATCGAATTATTAATTCCAGCTTTCATCAAAAGTCATTCTTTAGAGAGCTATGGAAGACCGTATCATCCGGTCAGGTATGGAATGGTGAAATAAAAAATCGTGCAAAAGATGGAACATACTATTGGGTAGACACAACCATTGTTCCGTTTTTAGATTCAGATGGAAAACCATACCAGTATTTAGCCATCCGTCATGAAGTAACAGAAAGAAAGAAGGTAGAAGAAGAGCTACAAAGAATGATGACAAAAATCATTGAAGTTCAAGAAGAAGAAAGAAAAAGGCTCTCTAGAAATCTTCATGATGGAATCGGACAAAATCTGTACAGTCACTTAATTTCAATAAATATACTACAATCGCAATTAGAACATCCTTTACTTGATATGCTACAGAAGGAAGCAACGGAATTGATTGAAGAAGTAAGAAGAATTTCTCAGGAGTTACGGCCATCAGTACTCGATGATCTTGGCCTTGTACCTGCCATACGTTCATACTTAACTCGTTTTTCTGAGCATTATCAAATTGATGTTCAGTTTGATTGTTTTTTACAACAGCGGCTTTCATCAAATAAGGAAATTACCATTTATCGTATTCTTCAGGAAGCATTAATTAATATTCAAAAATATGCAAAGGCGGAGCGGGTTTCTATCATTATTAGAGAGATGGAACAAGAGGTTCGGGTAATCATTGAAGATAATGGGCAAGGGTTTGACCCGTCAACCGTTACCAGAGGGGTAGGGCTTTTTAGTATGGAGGAACGGTCTCGTGCAGTTAAAGGTGAAGTACATATCCATTCCTCCCCAGGTAAAGGTACGAAGATTGTTTTAGAGATCCCAATGTAAAAGTATTGACAATTTTAAGGGGAATAACATAAAATTAGCATATGAATTATATAATTTCTCCTAAAGGGGAGTAGCTTTTACAGCAAAGTCGTCATTTCAGAGGAAACTCTCGGCTTTGTTGGCAACATATTAAAATTGTTGTTAGCAAGACCTTTACCAAATGGTAAAGGTCTTTATTTATGGTCTTTGCCTCCAAGGTAAGGACCATTTTTATTTTATTGATAATAGGATAAGGATAAGGGTAATAAAAAAATATTGAGGGGATTGGGTACCATGATTTTAAGAAAGTATATGTCATTACTAGGAATTGGGTCAGCTACCATTGACTTAAAGCTAGATCATACAAAATTTCAACCGGGGGATTGTGTCACAGGACATTTTCATATTCAAGGGGGAACAATTGAGCAGCAGGTAAAAAGAATCGAATGTGATTTAATAATGAAAAATGAAGAAGAAAACAAAGAAATAATTATTGAAAGTTCAACGATTTATACAACACAAATGATTGAATCTCAAGAACAAAATCAATTGAACTTTCGATTCACATTACCAGTTGAACTTGAAAAATCGTCGTCCAATTTAAAGTATCGATTTAAAACAAAGATGATTTTTGATGCAGGAGTAAAGAGCGAGGATCAGGATATCATCTATATCTCTTAACTTTAGGTATGAAAGGGGAATCGATCAATGAGAAAAGTCTGGAAGAGAATAACATTTGTCGTTAAGTTTTGGAGATTCTTACCCTTCATAAGAGATTTTTATTTTGCACGAGATGTAGAAGTGAAACATAAAGCTTGGCCAGTTGTTTTTATTATTGGGTATTTGTTATTGCCCGTCGACGTAATTCCAGATGTATTTGCCATTTTCGGGTTTACAGATGATTTATTAATTACAACTTTCATCCTACAAAGGTTAGTCAAGATTGCACCCCCGTGGTTAAAAGAAAAATACAATTTAAATGATAAAAAGTTATTGTAAAACTGGAAATAACCCTTCGGATAGTACTTTTCAAAATAGCCTATTATAATGGAGGGGTCATGAGGGTGACCTACTTATATATTGATGATGGAGGGGTCCTTGATGAATACAATGACAAATGGAATCCAACAAATTAATGAATGTCGTCAGCTTGCTCAGCAGTTAATAACCCAAACTCAACAAGGAAGCCAGCAATATCGCCAAATGCTTCAACAAGAACAGCAAAATGCTCAAATGCTTGAACAACTAGTCCAAAGAGAAAGAGTAGCGGTTCAGAACATTCAAAGAAGTCTTGAACAGCATGATCTAGCCATTCGTAAGTGTCAAGATGTCATTAACGTATGTAACCAACTTCAACAAGGAATCACTGGCCAAATGGGGATGCAGCAAACATTCTCCCAACCAGGTACTGGATTCCATACCAACTCTTTTCACCCAACTGGTGGAATCATGAATCACGGTATGCAACAAACAGGATTCTCTCAAGGACATTAATATTGAATTCCCCAGCATTTGCTGGGGAATTTTTCCGATTTATCGGAACCATCCCTTTCTTTTAAACCAAAGATACATACCTCCACCTATTAAGAGCATGATGAAAAGAATTAGAAAGTATCCATATTCCCAGCGAAGCTCTGGCATATGTTCAAAGTTCATTCCATAAATTCCGGCAATAAACGTAAGTGGCATGAAAATGGTAGTGATCACTGTAAGAACCTTCATCACTCGATTGGTTTGATGGGAATTATAAGAAATATAGCTGTCTCGAATATCAGCAGTAATTTCACGGTTTGCATCAATCATTTCAGATAGTTTAAGTAAGTGGTCATATATATCTGCAAAATATTCTTTTTTTCCTTGAATGGTTTCTAAACGATGAGAATTTAGCATCCGATAGAGAAGGTCTCTCATTGGAATAATTGTGTGTCGCAAGCTTAATAAATGATGTCTTGTTTCAAACAATTGCTCAAGTAACTTCTCCATGGATAAATGATTTGAATTGTCTTCAATATCATTTAATGTGTCTTCGATTTCGTATAAAAAAGGAAAATAATTGTCTACAATTTTATCTAGCACGTGGTAGAACACTAAATATGGATTCCAGTCTTTCATCTGCCTAGAATTAAGTAAACGATCCCATACATGATCGATTTCTGGAGAAGGTAAATGGTGATAGGTGACAATAAAATGCTTTTCAACAAAAAAATTTATTTCTTCTTTCTCAAGGCTACCTTCACCTAACCGATGTGTAACATAAAAGGTGTGTTGGTCATAATAGTCTAGCTTGGGACGCTGAAGCTTATTAATACAATCCTCTATAGCAAGAGGATGAAATTGCAAAGGATTATTTAGATAGCCGGTCTCCTCCAAACTGGGCTGATTGAAGTCAATCCAATACCACATCCATTCCTCTGGGGTAAATTGACGGAAACTAATCTCTTTTATGGTAAAATCTTTTGTAATGCCAATCATTCGAATCATAGTAATCTCCTGTTACAATAAATATCTATAGAATATCGGAATTAATCCTAATTGGCAATTTTTATATGATAAGGCGGAGTAGACAAATGAAAAGTTATATGAATGTTATGGAAGAAATCGTAATCGCCTTAGTCACCATGAGTATGGTTGGTCCTGATTACCAAGTATTTTGTAAATGTGAAAAATGTAGAAATGACATTATTGCACTTAGCTTAAACAGCCTACCTAGTCATTATGTAACAACGGAAGAAGGAAGAAAAATGGTTTATGAAACACTGAATACAATTGAGAATCGAAAATGGATAAATAAAAAAATTATTTCCGCCATTCACGTGGTAGGTAAATACCCGAAACATTAAATAGAAAATATACAATTAACAAATAAATTGAAAGGTTTGGTTTTTGGACACGAAATTAACGAAGTTCTGTAACACCTTTCTTTGTTTCAAATGATACAATTAGAAAAAACACTGAGGGGGTTTGAATATGAGTGAAATGACACAGTTAGTGCGGCTCTTAAATGAGATCAATATAAATGTTAACTCAAAATTAGATTCTATTGAATCTCGACTGGCAACGCTTGAAAAAGTAAACAGCATTGAGCACCGAGTTGCTGTAAATCAAATTGACATAGGGGATATAAAAGAATTATTACAAAAGATCGAGGAACATCCCTTTGAAAAAGTGACAGTCGCCATTGAAGAGACGTTAACCAAATTACAGGCTAGCTATCAAAAGAATTTTGATAACATATCAAAAAGACTAGACACTCAACTACTGAAGATAGCGAAAACGGAAGAAGAAATGATTCTTTTGAAGGAATCAATAACTGAGTAAAGAAGCGCAGATAAAAAATCGCGCTTCTTATTTGTTAGAAGAATGGTTTTATAAGTACTCCATTGTCTTTTAATGTAGTAGAAATGATTCGTGCCATTTCAACGGCTTTTATGCCATCGCCATGTAAGCATATAGAGTCAGCTTGTAATGGTATTTCAGTACCTGTAATTGTTTTTACCCGCTTATCTAGGACAAGCTGTAGTACCTGATTGATTGAAGCGATTTCATCACTAATGACGGAACCTTCTAAATGTCTGGGTGCTAGAGTTCCGTTTTCCATGTAGGCCCGATCTGCAAAAACCTCATTTATGGTTTTAAGACCAAGTTTCCTCCCTGCTTCAATTAATCTACTTCCGCTTAACCCATATAAATAAAGGTTTGGATTCACTCGATATACCGCTTCTGCAACAGCCTCGGCAGTAGCCATATCAACTGCACATAAATTATATAATGCCCCATGCGGTTTAACATGTGTTAATAATCCACCCTCCGATCGTACGAACGCCTCTAATGCACCGATTTGATACACAACATCATGATAGGCATCCTTAGGAGAAATGTGAATATTTCTTCGACCAAATCCTCTCAAGTCCGGAAGACCAGGGTGGGCACCAATGGATACCTTATTGGCTAATGCAAGTAAAACTGCATCCCGCATCGTTATTGGATCGCCAGCATGAAATCCACAAGCGATGTTAGCAGATGTTATATATTTCATCATTTCCTGGTCGTTCCCTAGCTGATAAACACCAAAGCTTTCACCTAAATCACAATTAAGATCAACCTCCATATTGAATCACCCCTTTTAGTGCTTCTCTAATGATCGCCTTTTGTACCCGCATGAGAGTATTCATCCTAACATATAATTTCTGAGAATCTTGTAGGGTTATTTCCTCAAAATCTACTATATCTCCAGGTTTTTTCTGTGCTAAATAAGGAAGGTCAACCGATGCGATTTGTGCTATTTTTGGATATCCTCCGGTTGTTTGTCTATCTGATAAAAGAACAATGGGCTGACCATTTGGAGGAACTTGAACAGATCCATGGGTCACTCCTTCAGTAATAAGCTCTTGTTTATCTTGTATTTCTAAGGGAGGCCCAGCTAAACGGATACCCATCCGATTTGAATCTTTAGTTATATGAAAGTCTGATGTGATAAAGTCTTGATGGCTATTGTTCGTAAAAAGATCGTATTGCTTTCCTTTTGTAAATCGTACTTTTCTTTTTTTCGTTACATGGTTATGTAATTCAGGGGAGAGCTTCCAATGAATTGGATGTAATAAATTACTAGAATAGATACGTAAATGATCCTTAGCTTGTAAGGGTCTCCCGTAGTAGCCACCTATTTGAGAGCGAATGTCTGTACTTCGACTCCCCAATACGATAGGAGAATGAATACCTCCACTCACAGCAAGATACGCACGACTACCACTAAGGATGGTAGAAAACGAAAGAATATCACCAGTAGAAATCTGGAGCGGCTTCCCATTTTCTATAAGAATCCCATTGATAGTAGGGGATAAATTAGCCCCGCATATTGAAATGACTGATGAACATTGAAACAGTAGAGTTGGTCCTAGAAGGGTGATTTCAATCGTTGCTGCATGCTCCTCGTTTCCAACAAGCCAATTAGCAAGCTGGTGAGAGTAAAGGTCAAGAGCGCCTGATGTTCCAATACCTTTTGCTTGAAATTGTGTACGTCCTAAATCTTGGATGGTAGTAAGGAGACCAGGCTTAAGAACTGTGATACTCATTTGATACCTCCATTTGGGAAAACTGTTTAGCTGTTATCGGATAAAATCGAATAGTATCGCCTGGTACAAATAGTGTTGGGTCATTTTTGCTAGGAAAATAGATTTGAATCGGTGTTTGACCAATAATTTGCCAGCCTCCAGGACTATCGGTTGGATATATTCCTGTTTGTTCACCAGCAATTCCAACGGAGCCAGCTTTGACCAAGGTTCTTGGACTTCCTTTTCTTGGTGTGGCAATTGATTTAGGTAGCCCTCTTAAAAAAGGGAAGCCAGGTGAAAAGCCTAGAAAGCTAACTTGGTAGATTTGTTTGGTATGATGTTGAATTACCTCTTCCTCGGTAAGTTGGTTAACCTTTGCAACCTCTGTTAAGTCAAGAGAGAAAGGAGGCTCATAGCAAACAGGGATAAGAAAACAATTTCCTTGTCGTCTGTCCGTTGTTACCCCTTTTAAGAGTAGTTTATGAATGTGACTTCTCACTTCTTCATATGGATAACATGATTTTATGAGCGAAGGATCATAGTGGATCGTTAGTGTTGTGTATGCAGGTACCAAAGCAGTCATTCCTGGAATTGACCGCTTTAAAAGTGAATGATAGGCAGAGTGTACGTAGTCATTTGCCTTACCATGTAACCCTGTTGCCGGGAAATCAACTATCAAAGCTGTGTCGCCTAGAGGACTAATTGAAAAATCCATCGTATCACCTTTTAATTTAGTCATTACTGTTATTGTAGTAGAAGAAAAGAAAAAAAAACACAAAAAAGTGTTTAGCTTTTACGCTAAACACTCTCAAGCAACTATCTTAAAACATTAAAGTAACGAGCTTCTGGATGGGAAAATACCATTGCTGTAACAGAAGCTTCGGGTTCCATCATAAATCCTTCGGTCAATTGAATACCAATCTCCTCTGGTTTCAGAAGCGAAAATAACTTTGTTTGGTCTTCAAGTTCTGGACAGGCAGGGTATCCAAATGAGAAGCGTTGACCAGTGTATTTGGCCGAGAATCGGTCCTTCATTGTCATGCTAACCGGATCTGGGAACCCCCAATGGTCACGCATGAGGCGATGAATGAATTCTGCAAATCCTTCAGCAGTCTCTAACGCTAAAGCTTGAAGAGCATGATTTTCTAAAAACTTACCGGCCTGTTTTAATTCTTCTGCTACTTGACGAATGCCAGTGCCTGCAGTTACTGCAAAGAATCCGACATAATCCATCTCACCTGAGTCAACCGATTTAATATAGTCTGCTAAGCACAAATATGGCTCAGATTCCTGGCGAGGGAACGTAAAGGTTTCAAGAATTTCTGAGTGATTTTCAGGGTTATAGATGAAAATACTCTCATCTTTCGATTGCGCAGGATAAAATTGATATACTGCTTGTGGCCTAATCCAACCCTTTTGCTTTGCGTCTGCTTTAAGCTCATCAACCACATTTTTTACCTTCCAAGCTTTTTCATCTTGGGCTGCTAATAGCTTTTCGATCGTTCCTTTTACCCCTAAGTGATGACCAATGAGCATTTGTTCATTGATATATGGTTCAATATGGGCAAGAGAGTATTGTCGTAAAATATGTTTCTTAACGTCTTTAGGAACTTGTACGATAAAATCTTGTGTTACTTTTGATCGCATCTTAACAGCAGTAGCTGTTGAGGTTGCAGTGTTTGATTCAACGGTTGTACTGGCTATGCGTTCTTGTCTTTCTGCATGCTCTATCTTAAGTTTTTTGAACTCCTCTTCATCTTGGAGTTGGTTGGCAAGACTTAACCCATTCATGGCATCCTTTGCGTATAAAACCAGACCATCGTACTCTTTAGAAATTTTTGTATCAGTAAATTTTCTAGATAAAGCTGCACCACCAACCAAAATAGGTACATGAATTCCTGCTTGCTTCATATCCTGAGCAGTTAGGACCATTTGCTGTGCGGACTTTACTAGTAAACCGGATAATCCAACAATATCGGGATTTTCCTTTTTTATCGTTTCAATTAATGTAGTAGGGGTTACCTTTATACCTAAATCAACCACATCATACCCGTTATTGCTTAAAATAATATCCACTAGGTTTTTACCGATATCGTGAACATCGCCTTTAACAGTAGCTAAAATCACTTTTCCTTTTGATGCAGAAGTATCTCCTGCTTCCATATAAGGTTCTAAGAAGGATACAGAGGCTTTCATAACCTCAGCACTTTGAAGTACCTCTGCTACTATTAATTGATTGTCATTGAAAAGGCGACCCACTTCCTTCATTCCATCCATCAATGGTCCATTAATGATATCAAGTGGGGAAGGGTAAGTTGTTAAAGCAAGCTCTAAGTCAGGAATTAATCCTTCTTTTGTCCCCTCAACGATATAGTAAGCTAGCCGCTCATCTAACGTCATATCTGGTAGAGTGCTTTTTGCTTCTTTTTTCTTTCCTCGGTAAAACTCAGTGAAAACAGCTAATGTCTCATCGGTTGTATGGAAAAGAAGGTCTTCAGCTAATTTGACTTCATCTGGTGGAATACTAGCAAATCGTTCGAGTTTTTCTGTATTTACAATCGCGTAATCAAGTCCCGCGACCGTGCAGTGATAAAGGAATACAGAGTTCAATACTTCACGTCCGACAGGTGGAAGACCGAAGGATACATTACTGATTCCCAAAATTGTTTGTGTTTCAGGCATCTTCTCCTTGATCATTCGTATTCCATCAACTGTTGCTTTCGCAGAACCAATGTATTGCTCATCTCCTGTACCGACAGGGAAGACAAGTGGATCAAATATAATATCCTGAGGAGAAACACCATATTTGTTAACGAGTAGATCAAAAGATCGTTCTGCTACCTCCAGCTTTTTCTCAGCAGTTACACCCATCCCTTTTTCATCAATGGTTCCAACAACAACTGCTGCACCATATTGGTGTATTAACTTCGAAACAGATGCAAATTTTTCTTCGCCATCCTCTAGATTGATGGAGTTAATAATCGCTTTTCCTTGAGAGTAACTAAGAGCCTTCTCAAGAACTTGATCATCTGTAGAATCGATAACTAGAGGAACCTTTACCTTCTTAACGACTTCCTTAATGAAATTCTCCATGTCAATGATTTCGTCACGGTCAGGGTCCGCTAAGCAGATGTCAATGACGTGAGCTCCGTTTTTCACTTGAGCACGGGCTACTTCTGAAGCTTCCTCAAATTTCCCATCGCTGATCAATCTTTTAAACTTTCTTGACCCGATAACATTTGTACGTTCTCCAACCATGATTGGTCGTAACGTAGGATCATCGTATACGAATGGCTCAATACCTGAAACCATGTGGGAATGGTTTTCAATCCGTGGACGAGGCTTGTATTTCTTCATTTCATCAGAAATGGCTTTGATATGTTCAGGAGTCGTACCACAGCAACCACCAACAATATTAATCCAACCCTCTGCAGCGAAGTTGCCCAGCTTTTTCGCTAGTAAATCCGGTGTTTCATGATAATGACCTTCTTCATCAGGCAAACCTGCATTAGGATAACAACTAATTGCAGAATTTGATAGGGAAGAAAGGGAGCGAATATGATCCTGCATGAACTCTGGTCCCGTTGCACAATTTAGTCCAACTGCGATTGGATTCATATGTTGGATAGAAATATAAAAGGCTTCGATTGATTGACCAGCAAGCGTGGTTCCCATCGGTTCAATTGTTCCTGAAATCATAATAGGAAGCTTGCGGTTTCGAAGGTCAAAGGCTCTCTGTATTCCTATAAATCCAGCCTTAACATTTAACAAGTCTTGACTCGTTTCAAGCAGTAAAAGGTCAACGTCACCATCAAGAAGACCTAGAACTTGCTCCTCATAGGTCTCAACTAGCGCAGAAAAGGTGGTGCCACCTGTGACACTTAACGTTTTTGTTGTAGGGCCAAGGGCACCAGCGACAAAACGTGGCCACTCAGGAGTAGATATTTGATCCCTTGCCTTTCTTGCTAGCTTGGCGGCAACAACATTAATCTCATAAGCTCTTGAGCCTAAATCGTATTCATCTAATACTAAACTAGTGGCACCGAATGTATTGGTTTCAATAATATCCGATCCAGCACGTAAGTACTCCAGGTGAATCTTTTCAATCACATCAGGAGTGGTGAGGTTTAATATTTCGTTACAGCCCTCATATTCCTCTCCACCAAAATCCTCTGCTGTTAATGCTTCTTGTTGGAGCATCGTTCCCATCGCACCATCCATGATGAGAATTCGTTTATTTAGTTGTTCATTTAACGATGCTGTTTGCATTCAGCTTCCTCCTTACCGCTTGGCTGTTTATCGTATTTGTATAGGTAGTGAGCTGTGCGGTCATCTCATAGCGCATAAAAGGAGTAATTAGATAAATTCCATTAAACAATTCAGAAGCTACGTCAATCAATGACTTTGTAATAGCCACTCCTTCTTTCGCAGACTGAATTGGATCATCCTTTAAAGAAGCCATCAGTTCTCTAATAGAATCCGAAATCTTTATTCCAGGTACCTCGTTATGAAGAAATTCCGCATTTTTACTTGATGTTAGTGGCATTAAACCTATATAGATCGGCTGAGAGATATGCCTCGTAGCATGGTAGATCTCTAACAGCTTTTCCTCTGAATAAACAGGTTGAGTAATAAAATAATCTGCACCGTACTTCGCTTTCTTTTCCAGTCGTAACACAGCTTTATCAATATATTTTACATTTGGATTAAAGGCTGCTGCAACCGAAAAAACTCCTTTTTCCCCTAGGTCTTTGCCGGTAGGGGAAAGACCTTCATTGAACTGCTTAATCATGCTAATAAGTTCAAATGAAGAGACATCATAGACTGATGAGGCACCAGGGAAATCACCGACACGAGCGGGATCCCCCGTAATAGCAAGAATATCGTGTAATCCGAGTGTGTGTAGACCCATTAGATGAGATTGAAGACCAATAATATTTCGATCACGACAAGTAATATGGACAAGTGGTCGAATTCCGATATTTGTTTTTGTTAAATGAGCAAGGCTCGTATTACAAATTCTAGGTGAAGCTAACGAGTTATCTGCTAAGGTTATAGCATCAACTCCTGCTTCTTTCAAAACTTTTGCCCCTTCGAAAAACTTTTTTGTATTAAGCTTTCGTGGAGGATCTAATTCTACGATGACCGAGGATCTTTCCTTCACAATTTCCTGAAGAGGTTGCTCGGTACGTTTCGGTTGAGTAGATTTTACTTGAACTACTTCTTTCTTTATTTCTACTTGCTTTTCCGTTACTGGTGAAGTTCCTTTTAACTCCGTAGCAAACGCCTCTATATGGGCTGGAGTTGTTCCACAGCAGCCTCCTAATAGACGAACACCTTGAGCTCTGAATTCCTGTGCGCTTTTTCGGAAATAATCCGCATCTCCTTCATAATGGAATTTACCATCCGTGTAAGTAGGAAGACTTGCATTTGGATAAGCAGATAATAAAGCAGTTTTTGGTAATTCAACTTGTTCTAAGCTTGCAAGCATATGATGGGGACCCAGTCGACAGTTAACACCCACCACATCAGCGCCAAGACCCTCCAAACGTAAGAGAGCTTCATTAACGGGTGTTCGGTCTTGCATAATCCCAGGGACCTGCATAGAAATTTGAGTAATGATAGGTAAATTCGTTTCCTTTCTCGCAAACGAAAGGACCGCTTCAATCTCATCCAAGTCGTAATAGGTTTCAAATAACAGACCATCAACGTCTGTATCCAATAAGTGATGTAATTGTTGTGAAAAGCTTTGGACAATTTCTTCTAATGAAAAGGAGTTGGGGCGGATTCCACGGTTACCACCAATCGTTCCTACAACGAAACTCTCATTTGTAATGGCTTGTTTGGCAATCTTTACAGCCGCACGATTAATTTTATCGACTGAATCTTCCAGTCCGTATCTTTGTAGTTTTAACGAGTTGGCAGCATACGTATTTGTCTGAATAACATCCGCACCTGCACGTAGATAGGCTTTATGAATGTTTAGGATATCATCCGGATGGGAAAGGTTTAACTCTTCAAAACAACTATCTGTTCCATAGGAGTAGAGAAGGGTACCCATTGCACCATCACCAATGACAATGTCCTTTTTTAATTTATTTAAAAGGTTCATCTTACAATCTCTCCTTGATTATTAGCTGCTATTGCTTCAAGTGCCGCAGAAAAATCCTTGATGATATCATCTGGATGTTCCAATCCAACAGAAAGGCGGAGGAGACTTTGGCTGATTCCTCTTTTTAACCGTTGTTCAATCGGCATGGCCGCATGTGACATTTTTGCTGGATAGGAGAGGATTGATTCAACAGCCCCTAAACTTACAGCAAATACAGGGATTTCCGTTAGCTTAACAAACTGTTTTACATCCTCTTCACTTTCGAGCTCGAACGAAAGGACTGCACCGGCACCTTCTGATTGCTTCTGCTGTAATTCAAATTGGGGATGATTAGAAAGACCTGGATAATATACACTTTTTACAGAAGGGTGAGACTGTAAAAAACTGGCTATTTTTAGAGCAGATTTCATCGAGAAGTCCATTCGAACCGATAACGTCTTTAATCCTCTTAATACTAACCATGCATCTTGGACACCTAACACAGCTCCAAAGGAATTTTGTAGAAAGCCAATTTGTTTTGCTAGGTCAGAATCGTTAACAACAATAGCTCCAGCTACAACATCACTATGACCAGATAGAAACTTCGTGGCGCTATGGAGTACAACATCTGCGCCAAGCTGTAATGGCTTTTGTAGAGCAGGTGTTAAAAAGGTATTATCAACAAAAGTTAAAGCTCCAACACTTTTCGCAATGTCACTGATTGCTCGAATATCTGTCACTTTTAAAAGGGGATTCGAAGGAGTTTCTACATAGAAAACCTTCGTATTAGGACGAATCGCTTGTTTTACAGCTGAAAGGTCTGTCATATCAACAAATGTGTGCTCGATTCCGAAACGCGAAAGGACTTCAGTCACCATTCTGTAGGTTCCACCATACACGTCTTCGGTGATCACTACATGGTCTCCTTGAGAGAGAAGGAGAAAAGCAGTAGAAATGGCTGCCATTCCAGATGCAAAAGCAAATCCATTTGTCCCTTCTTCAAGGTTTGCAATAACCGTCTCTAAAGCTTCACGAGTAGGGTTTGCACTTCGACCATAGTCGTACTTCCCAAACTCTTCTACGCTATGCTGGTGAAAGGTGGATGCGTGTTGAATAGGGACCGATACCGCCCCCGTCGCAGGGTCAAATTTATGTTCATTATGAAGCAGCTTTGTCTCAAATGAGTAGTTATGTTCTTTTTTCATTCCTTACGCCTCCGAATCTAACCGAGAAAGAGCTTGGTCAATATCTTTAATTAAATCCTCTACATCCTCAATACCTACTGAAAAACGTAGAAGTCGATTACAAACACCAATGGAAAAACGAATGTCTTCCGGAATATCCGCGTGTGTTTGTGTAGCAGGGTATGTAATAAAGCTTTCTACTCCCCCGAGGCTTTCTGCAAACGTAACAAGCTTAAGATTTTGTAAAAATGAATTGACCCATTCTTCCTTTTTTATACGGAAGGAAAGCATTCCACCCCGTCCAGGGTAAAGAACATCTATCACATTTTCATGTTTCTTTAAAAAGCTTGCTAGTTCTCTAGCATTTTTTTCATGCTGTTTCATTCTAAGTGCAAGGGTCTTCATCCCGCGAATAAGTAACCAAGAGTCGAATGGACTTAACACAGCTCCAATGGAATTGTGATGGAATCCTAGCTGTTCACAAACCTCTTTTCCTTTTCCGACGATTAATCCTGCTAATACATCATTGTGTCCACCAAGGTATTTAGTGGCACTGTGAATGACAATATCTGCCCCTAGTTCAATTGGTCTTTGAAGCAATGGGGTATAAAACGTATTGTCCACAATTAATAGAATGTTGTATTTTTTAGCGAGTTCAGAGACCGCCTTAATATCCGTTTCTTCCATTAATGGATTAGTAGGTGTTTCAATGAAAATGGCTTTTGTTTTTTCAGTAATGGCTTGTTCAATAATGGCTACGTCATGTGTTTGAACATACGTACTTGATAGTCCCCATTTTTTAAATCCTTGTTCTAGGATTCGATAGGTTCCACCGTATAAGTCTCTTGATACGATCCACTCATCACCGGATTCAAAGAGTGCAAGAATAGTAGTAATTGCAGCCATCCCCGAACTACAAGCAAACCCTTGATCTCCGCCTTCTAGATCAGCAATGGCGGCCTCAACAAGCTTTCTTGTCGGATTACCTGTACGAATATAATCGAAGCCAGTCGATTGACCAATTCCTTCGTGTCGATAAGCTGTAGAAAAGTAAACAGGTGGGTTTACCGTCCCGGTTTGTGTTTCACTTCTATTCCCAATTTGTGCAACTTTTGTTTCGTTTTTATACATTGTAGTCTCTCCCAACATCCTTATAATAAAAAAAAGCCTTCTCTCTAAGAAGAAGACTTTGTGGTTACATGAGCCATTCTTCTTATCTTCCAAGTAAAATACTTGCTGGAATTAGCACCTTTTCAAAAATTGATGGTTGCTGAGGCTTCATAGGGCCAGACCCTCGACCTCTCTTGATAAGAAATCAAAACATTTAATTTTTTCTAACTTTACTACAGTAAATCGCTAAGTGTCAATCTTTTTTACAAATTAACGACAATTTTGTTCACAATTTCCTAAAATTTACTATATGAATATTCAGAAGATTTAATATATAATTGGTTTGAGAACAAAAGTGGAGGGAAATTCATGCAAACGAAAAGCAGATGTCATCATCGTTATATGTTGAGTGAAGATGCCTTTTTTGTTACCGAAGATGGAATTAAATTGTTTATATCAGGTGAGAGTAATCAAAATCATCATGTATGTGGCCATGTGGATTTTCCTCTTGAATCGAGAGAAATAAATGAATCAATCCAAAAGGAGAAACGATTATCGAGTCAAGCATCGCAACAACTTTATTTACACATGTTGGAATTACTATAGACGGGGAAACCCGTCTTGTTTATTTTCATAAGATAAATAACAACCACCGGCATATTATAGCCGGTGGTTGGTTCCTACGATTTTATGGTCGGTTTTAAATTCCTCTTCTCGATTTCCTTTTTCAAAAACTTCGCCCATTCCTTATCCTCATTTGACTTTAATGCATTCCGATACGAGACAACTAACATTTCATTACTCATTATCTTCATTTGCAAGCCTCCTTAAATGGACTGAATTTTCTAGCTTTTTACTATTGTATCGATTTTTATCCCATTTGAAAACCCAAAACGGCGTATTTATTGGCACAAAATTATTAATATTCTGTTACAGAATTTACACTTAATGGTTTTTTTTCGTGATAAGATATTGTAAATAGTTTGATTTATGGGGGAGTAGCATGGATACGATTACACTTTTTGTTTACGGCACATTACGGCGTCACGAAAGTAATCACGGGTTATTGAAGAAAGCTTCCTGTCTTGCTGAACAGGCATGGGTAAACGGTGAGCTTTTTGATACAGGTTACGGCGATCCTACCCTTGAACTAAATGAGTCCGGTAAGGTGTATGGGGAGTTATATCTAGTTAGTAAGGACCTATTACCTCAGCTGGATGCTTTAGAGGATTATGAAGAAGGTAGAGAAACCAACTTGTACGATAGAACAATGGTTACCGTACATACAGATGAAGGCACTAAAAGAGCACTTGTGTATGTGAATGTTGATGAAACGAGTAAGGGAGAAAAAATAATTCACGGAGATTGGAAGTTACATAGATTCATGACAAATCGTCCCGAGCAAATATACTACTTTGCCTATGGTTCATGTATGGATGATGAACGATTCCGAAAAGCAGGAGTGGATCATTGTTTTAAAAACCTGGTAGGTGCTGCCATATTAAAGGGGTACTCGATGAAATACTTATTCAGAATAAGCGATGGTGGGAGAGCGGATATTGTAGAAGATGGTGGTGTAACCGAGGGATTGGTTTATTTAACCTCATATGAAGGGGTGGAATATTTATTTACTAGAGAGGGTTTTTATGGTGGATGGTATCGTCCTACCTTTATAGATGTGGACATCAATGGGGAAAGGGTCAATGATGTTCTAACTTTCCATGTGTATAATAAGATGCCAGAATTGTCACCGCCAGACCATTATTCTACCGAGATTCTTAGAGGCGCAAAAGGAAGGGTAAGTGAGCAATACTATCAGTTTTTACTAATGGAACTTGATCGGCTAAAAAAATAAATCATAATTGAATTTTTCAAGTACACTGGTTTAATACGAGTATCTTTTGTGGTAAACACTTCATATCACCAACTTAAGAAAGTGGGTCAGAATATGAGTGGAAATCGCGAAAATGGCTATTATGAGCTGGTGTATAATAATCAACAATATAAATATCTAGAGTTTATTAGATTAGATACGATATGTGAAATTAGTTATATAACTTTAAAGAATATCTTAACAGGTGAATTTTTTACCTTCGAAGAAAATAAAGTTCGAAAAGTGACAAAAAGAAATTTTCGTATTAGACCTATTAAGAAGCATTTTTTAGAAAAAGTTGCTAAGTAGTTACTTCCTTTCTATAATAAGATAGATAATGTAAAGGGAGTGACTGAAGTGATTCATCTAAAATGGTCAGAGTCGGAAACAATTAAAAAGGTAACTTGTGTTCACACAAAAGCTGAAAAATATATTGTCGATCATAAATTAACACCAGGAAATATGTACGAAGTAAAAAATGAAACAGAAGAATTTTACTTTATTATAGATAATAGCGGGAAAGTCGGCGGGTATTATAAGGATTATTTCAAAGAAGCTTAAACTAAAGTAAGACTACATAATACTGTTAGCATGGTAGCTAACAGTATTTTCTTTTATTCATTTTTTTTATAATAGGGTGAAGTTTATGAGGTTGTTATTTGTTGGAATTGGTGGCTCAATAGGAAGTATGTTGAGATATGTTGTATACCACAGTATGTTAGGATTCAATGGTACATGGTTCCCGTTTTTAGGAACTTTGTTTGCCAATTTGTTAGGAGCGTTTGCGCTTGGTTGGTTTACTTCGAGATTGATACTATCGAAGAAGCTTCCTGATGATTTAGCAGCAGCAATTGGTACTGGGGGAATTGGCTCCTTTACGACTTTCTCCACCTTAAGTGTGGAGTTAAGCTCTCTTTTACAGGAGGGACAATATTTTTTAGCGATAAGTTATGTTTTTATGAGTATGATGGGCGGACTATTCTGCGCGTTTGGTGGTTTTCGATTAGGACAGAGAAGGGTGGTTGCTTCATGAATCTAGTTCTAATTGCTGTAGGTGGGTTTATCGGTGCAAATGTTAGATATATCATTGGTCTACTTGCTAAAAAGTACATAAAAATCCCTATTCCTATCGGGACACTTTTTATTAATGCAATCGGTTCGTTTCTTTTAGGTTTGTTAGTAGGAAAAGGGATAAGGGGGGACGAGTATTCCTTTTTAGGTGTTGGCTTTATGGGTGCTTTTACTACATTCTCAACATTTAAGCTAGAACTGGTACAGCTTTGGGAAACGAAAGAAAAAAATGCATTCATTCTGTATCTGGTATTAAGTTACGGATTAGGTATCGTCCTTGCTATGTTTGGCTTTTTATTAGCATAAAAAAGGTCTGCCCTTTAAAAAAGAGCAGACCTTTTTGTTTATGCTTTTTCTGTATTAGCTGTTAGAGATGGTGCAGGTGTTTGATATAATTTTTTTCCTATCAGTGTTTGTATAATTAGGAATGTCCCTCCAACCGCCCAGTAAAGAGGGAGGGCGGCGGGTGCGTTGAATGAAAACATAACAATCATTATAGGAGAAAGAAGTCCCATGAACTTCATTTGCTGTTGTTGTTGACCAGTCATGTTAGACATGGACACTTTAAACTGCAAATAATAGACGATACCAGCTATAGCAGTAATCCATATATCGGACTGTCCAAGGTTAAACCATAAAAAAGAGTGAGTTGCAATTTCATGAGATCCACGAATAGCGTAGTAAAAACCCATTAGAATGGGCATTTGAATTAACATAGGTAAGCAACCCATTGCTAACGGATTTACTCCATGCTTTTGATATAAACCCATCATCTCTTGCTGTAATTTTTGTTGCTCGCTTTTGTCTTTTGTTTTTTTAATTTTTGATTGAATCATGTCTAATTCGGGTTTTAGAGCGTCCATTTTTCCCTTCATCTGTTGCTGGTTCTTGTATTGCTTTAGCATTAGCGGCATTAGAAGAAGGCGAATAACTAATGTTAGAAATATAATGGATAAGCCGAAGCTTCCGTTAAAAAGCATGGCAATACCATGGATGGCGTTTGAGAATGTATGAACAAAAACTGTTTGAAAAAAATCACTCATTTAACTTTCCTCCGTATCATTTTGTTTTATCTGGCTGAAGGAGGAAAGACACTATCTGTATCATCACTGCCTGCTACTTTTCGTCTAATGTACGTGAATATCCAGACGAGTGCAGGGTGTAGTTGGTGAGAGTAAGTTCGCGCATGAACAATTTTTCTATGTTCCGAGCTTAAATCGGTTGAGGAACAAACCGTATCAAGAAAGTGGAACTCGATGTTCCAAATCCAAACCAATCGAAGAATTAGGCTGATTACGACAGACGCATAAATGGTATACAGTGTTGAAAAATTCGTTAAGTCAAAAAGAATCTCATCCATCGAAAGCACCTCACTTCTTTTGAATGTTTTCCTTATTAGTATAGTAAACCATAAACTCATGTGCAAATACGAAGATAATAAGGATTTATTTTGACATTTTGTCTAAAATCGTGACATTTAAAGGTAGTTTCGCTATGATAAGTTAAAATGCATTTTTGAAGTTAAGGAGATTTTAGTAATGAAACGTGACTATCCAGACGATAGCTTGACCTTACATACGGATTTGTACCAAATCAATATGGCAGAAACTTATTGGGAGGATGGGATTCACACCAAGAAAGCGGTATTTGATTTATATTTCCGAAATTTGCCTTTTGGGAATGGCTACGCTATTTTTGCAGGCTTAGAACGGGTAATTGACTACATAAAAAGCTTTCGGTTTACTGATAGCGATATTGAATACTTAAGAGAAGTTGCCCATTATAAGGAAGACTTTCTTGATTATTTAAAAACGTTAACCTTTACAGGGAATATCCGCTCCATGGTCGAAGGGGAAATTGCTTTTGGGAATGAGCCCTTATTAAGAGTTGAAGCCCCATTAGCTGAGGCACAGTTAATTGAAACCGCATTGTTAAATATAATAAACTACCAAACGTTAATTGCGACGAAGGCATCAAGGATTAAACAGGTGATAGGTGATGGCGTTGGAATGGAGTTTGGTACGAGAAGGGCACAAGAAATGGATGCCGCTATTTGGGGGACGAGAGCCGCATTTATTGGAGGTTTCCAAGCTACCTCTAATGTTCGAGCAGGAAAGATGTTTGGAATTCCTGTGGCAGGTACACATGCTCATTCTTTGGTCCAAGCATATAAGGATGAGTATACTGCGTTTCACAAATATGCTCGACGGCACAAAGACTGTGTGTTTTTAGTAGATACATACGATACATTAAGATCAGGTGTACCAAATGCAATAAAGGTCGCTAAGGAACTTGGTGATAAAATTAATTTTCTAGGTATACGTCTTGATAGTGGAGACCTTGCATATCTCTCAAAAAAAGCTCGTGAAATGCTAGACGAAGCTGGATTTACGGAAACGAAAATTATTGCCTCAAACGATTTAGATGAGTACACCATCATCAACTTAAAAGCCCAAGGAGCTATGATTGATACGTGGGGAGTAGGTACAAAGCTAATCACTGCTTATGACCAAGCTGCGTTAGGTGCCGTATATAAACTCGTAGCGATCGAAGGGGAAAATGGAGAGCTCGTTGACACAATTAAGATTAGTGGAAATCCTGAAAAGGTATCTACCCCTG
Organism: Robertmurraya korlensis NBRC 107688; assembly: GCF_001591645.1. Taxonomy (GTDB): domain Bacteria; phylum Bacillota; class Bacilli; order Bacillales; family Cytobacillaceae; genus Robertmurraya_A. Next base: position 523,463 of record NZ_BCVH01000001.1, read on the forward strand.
GCCTAAAGCGGGTGTACCGGATTATTAATAATGAAAACCATAAGTCAGAAGGCGATTATATTACGATGGATGAAGAGCATCCAGAAGCTGAGTCTAGAATTAAAATGTTCCACCCTATCCACACCTATATCAGTAAGTTTATTACAAATTTCACCGCCAAGGACCTTCATGAGGATATCTTTGTAAACGGAAAGCTTGTGTATGAAGTGCCTAGTCTGCAACAAATGCAAAATTACGTAAAAGAAAATCTCCAAGTGTTGTGGGAGGAATATACAAGAGCACTAAACCCAGAGGAATACCCAGTGGATTTGAGTCAAAAATGTTGGGATAACAAAATGAGAAATATAGAAGAAGTTAAGGTGAATATAAAATCTCAGAATATTAGATAAGGAGGAGAAGCGTTGAGAAACATTCAAAGTCTTATTATGAATGAGTTACATGTGAAGCCTTATATTGATGCTCGCCAAGAGGTGAACGATCGTATTGCTTTTTTAAAGGCATATGTGAAGAAAACAAATGCTAAAGGGTTAGTATTGGGAATCAGTGGGGGACAAGACAGTACGTTAGCTGGTCGATTGTCGCAGTTAGCTGTTGAAGAGCTTAGACAAGAAGGCTATGAATGTAAATTTATTGCTGTTCGTTTACCTTATGGGATTCAACAAGATGAAGAAGATGCACAACATTCCCTAAAGTTCATACAACCGGATGAGGAATTTGTTTTTAATATTAAGGAAGCAGTAGACGCAGTAAAGTTTGAATATGATCAAAAAACGGTAGGAGAACCGTTACGAGACTATCATAAAGGGAACGTCAAAGCGAGAATGCGAATGATTGCACAATATGCAATCGGAGGGCAGGAAGGCTTACTTGTCGTTGGTACAGATCATGCAGCTGAAGCTGTTACAGGTTTTTTCACAAAGTATGGAGACGGGGGAGCAGACTTGCTTCCATTGTCTGGTCTGTCGAAAAGACAAGGTAGAGAGCTGCTGAAGGCGCTCGGTGCAAATGAACGGCTTTATTTAAAAGTCCCAACAGCTGATTTATTAGATCAAAAGCCTGGTCAAGCTGATGAGACGGAACTCGGAATTACGTACGAGGAGCTAGATGATTTTCTTGAAGGAAAAGAAGTGGCAAACGAGGTAGCAGAAAAGATTGAACAGCGATATCTCATAACAGAACATAAAAGACGACCGCCGACAACGATGTTTGATGATTGGTGGAAATAAAAAAGAGGGGGAGCAAAATAGCTCCCCCTTTCATTATGCATATTTTACTGTAGCGGTTAGAAGCTCAAGAGCTTCTTGGGCTTCTTCATCGCTTGGTGGTTGAATACCTTTTAGTGGATACTCCATTCCAAGAGCTTCCCATTTATATACTCCAAGCTCATGATACGGAAGAACTTCAACCTTTTTAACATTCGAAAGGCTACCGATGAATTCCCCAAGTTTTTTAAGATCGTCACTATCATTTGAAATGGTTGGTACAAGAACATGACGAATCCAAACAGGAACATTTTGTGCAGATAAGAATTGTGCAAATTCTAAGATATGTTCATTAGCCATACCAGTTAAGGAGATATGCTTCTTTCGATCAATATGCTTAATATCAAGTAAAATTAAATCAGTGTATTGCAACAATTCCTTAAGATTAGCTTGAAAGTGTTCTGCATGTGAGAAACAGCCACCGGAAGAATCAATGGTTGTATGAATCCCCAGCTTTTTACACTCTTTAAATAGTTCAATTAAGAAGGGAATTTGTAGGAGTGGTTCTCCACCGCTAACAGTAATTCCACCACCTGATGATTCAATGAAAGGCAGATATGTTTTTAAATCATCGATGATTTCGGAAACAGACATCTGTTTTCCAGTTCCGATTTCCCAAGTATCCGCATTATGACAAAATTGGCAACGAAGCAAGCAGCCTTGTGTAAATACGACATAGCGAATTCCAGGTCCGTCTACTGTCCCAAATGTTTCGATTGAATGAATGTTTCCGTTCATGATGAAAAACTCCTCTCATTTATCAGGTAGGGAGATAAATGTCATCTTCCTACAAAAGGTTTTTATAGTGAACCATGGAATGTTCTGTTAATAACATCCATTTGTTGTTCTCTTGTTAACTTAATAAAGTTAACTGCGTAACCAGATACACGAATCGTTAATTGTGGATATTCTTCTGGGTGCTCCATTGCATCAAGTAGTGTTTCACGGTTAAAAACGTTAACGTTTAAGTGATGTCCTTGCTTAACTGAATAGCCATCAAGAATACTTACTAAGTTATTTTCGCGGCTGTCGTCATCCTTACCTAATGCTTTCGGTACAATCGAGAAGGTATTGGAAATACCATCCAAAGAGTAGGCATATGGTAGTTTAGCAACAGATGCGAGGGAAGCTAGAGTTCCTTTTGTATCGCGTCCGTGCATTGGGTTTGCACCAGGTGCAAAAGGTTCACCAGCACGACGACCATCAGGTGTATTTCCTGTTTTCTTACCATACACAACGTTAGAAGTGATCGTTAAAATAGACATGGTAGTCATAGAGTTTCTATAAGTTTCGTGCTTTTGAAGCTTTTTCATGAAACGCTCCACTAGATCAACAGCGATGCTGTCTACACGATCATCGTTGTTTCCGTATTTAGGGAAGTCTCCTTCAATTTCGAAGTCAACAGCAATTCCGTTTTCGTCACGAATTGGACGAACTTGAGCATATTTAATGGCACTTAATGAGTCAGCAACAACACTAAGTCCTGCAATACCAGTTGCCATTGTACGAAGGATATTAGTATCATGTAGAGCCATCTCGATTCTCTCATAGCTGTACTTATCGTGCATGTAGTGAATAATATTTAGTGTGTTAATGTAAAGACCAGCTAACCAATCCATTGTAGAGTCAAATTTCGCCATAACCTCTTCATAATCTAGTACATCAGAAGTGATAGGGGAGAACTCAGGTGCTACTTGAAGCTTGTGTTTTTCGTCTTTTCCACCATTGATTGCATATAGAAGTGCTTTTGCAAGGTTAGCACGAGCACCAAAGAACTGCATTTGCTTACCGATTTCCATTGCTGATACGCAACATGCAATACCGTAATCGTCACCCCATTCTGGGCGCATGATATCGTCGTTTTCGTATTGAATAGAACTTGTTTCAATTGACATTTTTGCACAGAACTTTTTAAATCCTTCTGGAAGACGAGTAGACCAAAGTACTGTTAAGTTTGGTTCTGGAGCTGGACCAAGGTTTGTAAGAGTGTGCAAGAAACGGAAAGAGTTTTTCGTTACTAAAGCACGTCCGTCATTTGCTACACCACCGATTGATTCAGTTACCCAGGTAGGGTCTCCACTAAATAGCTCGTTATAATCAGGAGTACGAGCAAATTTTACAAGACGAAGCTTCATTACGAAATGGTCAACCAATTCTTGTGCTTCTTGCTCGGTAAGAACACCGTTTTCTAAATCTCTCTCGATATAAATATCTAAGAAAGTTGAAACACGTCCAAGGCTCATTGCTGCACCGTTTTGTTCTTTAATAGCTGCCAAGTATCCGAAGTATAACCATTGGAATGCTTCAGTAGCTGTAGTAGCCGGTTTAGAAATATCAAAGCCATAGCTAGCAGCTAATTTCTTTAATTCGTTAAGGGCACGGACCTGCTCTGACAATTCTTCACGAAGCTGGATAACGGTTTCCTTCATTACTGGAGTTGTACTAGCAAGATCTTTTTTCTTTTCTTGAATCAAGAAGTCTACGCCGTATAAAGCAATGCGTCGGTAGTCACCGATAATACGACCACGGCCGTATGCATCTGGTAAACCAGTAATGATACCAACTTTACGTGCCATTTTCATTTCATCAGTGTAAGCATCGAATACACCTTGGTTATGTGTTTTACGGTAGTCAGTAAAGATTTTTTCAACTTCTTTATTTAATTCAAAACCATAAGATTCGCAAGATTGTTGTGCCATGCGAATTCCGCCATAAGGCTGTAGTGAACGTTTGAATGGTTTGTCAGTTTGAACACCAACAACTTTTTCTAAATCTTGATTTAAGTACCCTGCACCATGAGAAACAATAGAAGAAACGATTTCTGTGTCCATATCAAGAACGCCACCGTTTTCTCTTTCTTGCTTCGTTAAATCCATTACTTGATCCCATAATTTGGTTGTTGCCTCAGTAGGACCTGCAAGGAAGGAATCATTTCCTTCGTACGTTTTAAAGTTTCTTAGAATAAAGTCTCTAACGTTTACTTCTTTTCTCCAAGTACCTTCTGAAAAGCCTTTCCACTGTTCCATTTGAGTCCACCTCTTAGTAAATGTTTATATAACAGATGATACAAATACATCATACTTGAAGTATAACAGATAATTAGTGAAATACATCACATATTCAAGGTGACATTTTGACAATGTTATGAACATTAGGTTTGTCAAAGGCTCGTTATGTGAAGGAAGGGTGAATATAATGAAACTGTACTATAATGAAATTAAGGGATGTTAGACCTGTTATACAAAAAGTTATTATTAATAACACTATTGTAACGTGATAAATCACTTAACGGTTGATTAGGTTATGGAGATATTTTGACAGTTTGACGCGAAAAAAGACAATCGTGTGTTTATTCACACGATTGTCTACTAGTTAGTTAATTTACAACAATATAGGCTGTCATCGGTCCGTTTGAATCTGAATCATGGTGGGTGAGGCAAACCAATCGATATACACCCTTCTTTTGAAACTGAAGATCGAGTTCGGTTTCTTCTCCTTGAAGGATCTTACCGCTAATATTTGTTCCCTCGATAATAAACGGATGATTGGTACCGTTTATGCCCATAATCTTTAATTTTACCTTCTCGCCCTTTTGAAGAAAGATAGTCCCTGGATCAAAGCGGTACGCTTCTATTTCTTTCCCATCTTTTGTTGTTGCTTCAAACTCACCAGTGACTAAATGTATTTCTCTAGTTGAATCATTGACAGATGTTTGGACAACCGCTTCGCTACCCATGTTTAAATAAATCCAAAGGGAGGCTGAGAAAACCATAACTAACAGAAGAAGTGAAAATATAACAGAACGTTTTTTAACAAATAGAAATTGCATGGTACCCCTCCAAAAATTTATTTCTACTAAATTATATGCATCAGGGTGAGGGAAACTTGTCTATACTTTTTCTATGAATGTAAATGACGACCTTAGTATGGGTGTTTTCGTTATAAAGCACGAAATTATACCTAGTTTTTCAATTTCGTAACAAATGTTTAAATAATAAGTTTACATGCTATTTTTTTGGTACAATCGAAAAGGACTGAATTCAAACAAGGTGTGTGCATACATGATAAAAAAACTATCTTTTATTTTCTGCTCTATTCTCGCTATAAGTACCAATCAAGTATTTGCTGAACAAATGGACGAGCTATCCATCATAAGCGATTCGGTAATATTGATGGATTCACAATCCAATGCGGTCCTCTATTCTAAAAATGAGCATGAACGCATGTATCCTGCAAGTTTAACAAAAATAGCAACTGCCATTTACGCAATCGAAACCGCAAAAATAGATGAAATGGTTAAAGTAAGTGGTGAAGCTATTGAGGTTGAAGGAACAAGAGTATATTTGAATGAGGGAGAAGAAGTTCCTCTAAAGAAATTGATTCAAGGTATGCTTATTAATTCAGGAAATGATGCTGCTGCCGCTATTGCCCTTCATATGGATGGGAGCATGGAGAAATACGAAATAGATATCAATGAATTTCTAAAAGAAAAAATAGGGGTGAAAGATACTCATTTCACGAATCCACATGGACTCTTTGATGAAAACCATTATACAACTGCCTATGATCTTGGTCTAATCACGAATTACGCATTAAAAAATGAAACATTTAAAGATATTTTCGGAACAAAAGAGTTGCCTTGGGATGGTCAATCATGGGATACCACTTTGTATACCCATCATTTACTCTTAAAGGGAGAAATTCCATTTGAAGGCATATCGGGAGGGAAAACTGGCTTTGTAAATGAATCAAGGCAAACGTTGGCAACGACGGCTTCCAATGGTCAAATTGAATTAACGGTCATTGGGTTAGGGGCAACATATAAACGTGATATTTATAATGATACAATTAATTTGCTAAGTTATGGATTTTCGAAATTCAAAACTTCAACGGTCCCTTTGAATACAGCGTTTCAGAATGAGAGCGATAAGTTTGTTTTAACGGAACCATTATATATTACAGAACCTCTTGTAGGAGCTGCAGTTATGGATGTAACAAATGAGGGAGAGTTAGCTGTATTTGATTCCATGAATAATGAGATTCAAACCATTTCTTTAACTAAATATAAGCAAAAATCTGTGGAGGAAAAGTCTTCTGTTATAGGAGAAACTACATCAAGTGATAACTCCATGCCAATTATGAAGAAAGCAATAACAATTGGATTAGGATTCGTGTTCATCGGAGCAATAGTAAGAATATGGAAAAGAAGAATGTTAATAAAGGGGTGAAAAATAGCCATGAGTTTCTCTCATGGCTATTTTATTTGGCTAGATAGATAAAGCATCCCATAGGATAAAAGGATCATTAGAAGGACCCAGCCCCAAGCAAGACTACTATTACCTGACTCGAAGGCAACGTAGATGGCTGTAGGAAGGGTTTGTGTTTTTCCAGGAATGTTTCCTGCGAACATGAGTGTCGCTCCAAATTCCCCAAGAGCTCGGGCAAAAGCAAGAATCGAACCAGAAATGATTGCCTTTCTACTCAAAGGAAGAGCAATTAATAAAAACACCTCCCATTCTCCTGCACCGTCTACTCTTGCTGCATCCTCGATTTCACTATCTACAGTTAAAAATCCAGTTTTACATGACTGATACATAAGGGGGAAAGCAACAACAGTTGAAGCAATCACGGCTGCCCACCATGTAAACATAACGGGTTGCTTAAAAAGCTGTTCAATGAATTGTCCCACAGGGCTCGCCATACCAAAAATCATAATTAATAAAAACCCTACAACGGTAGGAGGGAGGACGATAGGTAAAAGGAGTGCTGTCTCAATAATGGTTTTTCCTTTAAAAGAAGATTGAAACATAATTCTGGAAACGAACACTCCAGTAATGATAACAAAAATTAGTGAAACTGAGGCAACTGTTAAGGAGAGCTGCACGGGTGACCAAAATTCTATATTCATAAAATCATTCCAATACATAAAATCCATATTTTTCAAACACTTGTTGAGCGGCAGGTGTTTGTAAAAATTCAAAAACGGATTTGCTTTTTTCGCTGTTGTTTGTATTTTCTAAGACTCCGTAATAATACATAATAGGAGAATGAAGAGACGAATCAATGTTCTCTGTAACTACTACTTTTTTGGATGTTTTGGCATCTGTTTTATAAACGATTCCAGCATTTACATTTTTTGTTTCTACATATGTAAGGACTTGGGAAACATCCTTTGTATATATTAGTTTTTCTTTAACCTGATTCCATAATTGTGCATTATGTAAAGCTTCCTTTGCATAGCTTCCAGCGGGTACCATTTCTGGTATTCCGATAGCAACCTTTTCTATTGTTTGATCCTTTAGTGTAGTAAGACTCAATTCAGCATGGTTTTCATTTTTCGGTGTGATTAAAACTAGGGAGTTACCTACTAACGGAGAGTGGTAATTGGAGAGAATTCGTTGTTTCTCCACTAACTCATCCATATGATCCTTTGATGCTGAAATAAAAAGATCAACAGGTGCTCCTTGAATAATTTGTTGCTTTAATGCTCCAGAACCACCAAAGTTAAATAGAAGCTCCACTTGATGATCTTGTTCGTATAACTGTTTAAGTTCAGTTAAGACATCTTTCATACTTGCTGCCGCTGAGATCGTTAATTGAATGCGTTCTTCCTTTTCTTGATTACAAGAGCTTAGCAAGCTAACTAAGAATAAAATTAGGATGGCAATGGTTATTTTTCTCACTTGTAAAAAGCCTCCAACGTATTGTACATACAAAAAATTATAGCGGAATTTATGGTGTTGTGACAGTAACAATTATAAAAAGTTTATCTGATGGCCTGGATAAAAACCTTTAAAGTTAAAGAAAATAACAGAGGAGGTGTTGTAATTATGTCAAAAGTAAAAAAAGATCCATCTACCATTGGGTTAAATTCCCCGCAAGTAGAAGGACAAGGAACGACAGAAAATGAAATGACAGGGACCCAAAAAGATAGTGCAAGACGCAAGACAAAAAGACATTAAAAGAGAGCCAATTGGCTCTCTTTAGACTTTATTTATACATTTCTTCAACTTGCTTTTGGATTTCACTATTTTCTAAATACTCATCGTAACTCATTTGCTTATCAACGATACCGTTTGGTGTAATCTCGATAATTCTGTTTGCAATCGTTTGAATGAACTGATGGTCATGTGATGCAAACATAAGTGCACCTTTAAAGTTAATTAACCCATTATTTACTGCAGTAATTGATTCTAAGTCTAAGTGGTTTGTTGGCTCATCCAATAGAAGGACGTTCGCGCCACTTAGCATCATTTTGGATAACATACAACGGACCTTTTCTCCTCCGGAAAGAACGCTAGCCTTCTTTAATACTTCTTCTCCAGAGAACAACATTCTTCCTAAGAAGCCACGAAGGAAGCTTTCACTTTGATCAGCAGGGGAGAACTGTCGTAACCAATCTACCAGGTTAAGCTCACTACCTTCAAAGTAAGAAGTGTTGTCTTTTGGGAAATACGCCTGAGAGGTAGTGACACCCCATTTAAACGTCCCACTGTCAGCTTCCATTTCACCTGTCAAAATCTTAAATAAGGTTGTTTTAGCAAGTTCATTTGCTCCAACAAGTGCAATTTTATCTTCCTTATTCATGACGAAGCTAACATTGTTTAAAACTTTTTCTCCGTCGATTGTTTTTGTTATTCCTTCCACACGTAACAGGTCGTTTCCAATTTCTCTTTCAGGAGTAAAACCAACATACGGATATTTTCTAGAGGATGGACGAATGTCATCCAAAGAAATTTTATCAAGTAATTTTTTTCTTGATGTTGCTTGCTTTGATTTAGAGGCGTTAGCGCTAAATCTCGCGATAAATGCTTGAAGTTCTTTGATCTTTTCTTCTTTTTTCTTATTTTGGTCCTGAGCCATTCTCTGTGCCAACTGGCTTGACTCATACCAGAAGTCATAGTTTCCAACATAGATTTGGATTTTCGAAAAGTCTAAGTCCGCAATATGCGTACATACTTTATTAAGGAAATGTCTGTCATGGGATACAACAATAACGGTATTTTCAAAGTTAATTAGAAATTCTTCTAACCATTGGATTGCTTTTATGTCTAAGTGGTTCGTCGGCTCATCAAGTAGAAGAACATCTGGCTTACCAAATAGAGCTTGAGCAAGTAGTACCTTTACTTTATCAGACCCTGAGATATCTGCCATCTTTTTGGTGTGAAGGTCTTCAGTAATTCCAAGCCCTTTCAATAAAATGGCAGCTTCTGATTCGGCTTCCCAACCATTTAGCTCCGCGAATTCTCCTTCAAGCTCAGCAGCTTTCATTCCGTCTTCATCTGTAAAGTCCGCTTTCATATAAATTGCGTCTTTTTCTTGCATGACTTCATATAGACGCTTATGGCCCATGATTACTACTTTCATTACTTCTTCTTCTTCGAATTCATAGTGGTTTTGCTTTAAAACTGCCAATCTTTCTCCAGGTCCAAGGGAAACTTGACCGGTTTGTGACTCTATTTCACCAGATAGGATTTTTAAAAATGTTGATTTTCCTGCACCATTTGCCCCAATTAATCCGTAGCAATTACCAGGTGTGAATTTAATATTTACATCTTCAAATAGTTTACGGTCACCATATCGTAGGCTTACGTCTGTTACTGTAATCATTTCTTTTCCTCCAAACAAAATAAACAATAATTTTCATTATAACACTTTTTTATGGTTGTTCGCATGAAAATCTATATCATCATCATTGCCAAAAAAATCAACCTTAAATAAAAGTTTTATTTTCATAGAAAAAAATGATAAAATTTCATATTTTTTTCATATTTATCATGTACAATAAAGTTAATCAGATCGGAAAAGGAGTCTTTAATATGGCTAAAAAACAATTAATAGACTTAGTTAATCGGTTAAAAGGATCAGGAATTAAGGTAAGCTTTTCAAAACCTCGGCCCCAATCCATGCTTCTACTACAGCAACAAGCAAAATTATCTTCTACACCAAATTAATAAAACGAGCGGCAATGGATGCCGCTCGTTTTATTGTATTTCCTTCATTATTTTATTAAATACATCTTCTCGGTTAAAATCTTCACCCATAGGAAATTTTTTTATAAATTTATTGTTTTCATCTACTAGAAAAACGAAAGTAGAATGGACATAGAATCCATCACCAGGATCTCTGTATTGAAACTGAAAGGTATTAGCTAGGCGTTCAATATCCTTTTGATCTTCTTTAATATTATCGGGATCACCTGTTAAAAAATACCAGTTACCGTCGTCTATAATATCAAAATGAGACATATGGCTTTTCATTACTTCGGGTGTGTCACGATAGGAATCAATACTAACGCTTAGAAATTGAATCTTATCTCCAAATACCCCTTTCTCTTCAAGCTCCTTTTTCAATTGATTCATTTTTAAGGTTGTTGTTGGACAGATATCAGGACAGTGAGTATACATAAATTCAACAAGTTTAACCTTCTTCTCGGTCTTACTAAAATCAAAGCTTTCGTTGTTCATTGTCGTTAAAACGATATCGTTAGGTATGGTTGCATTTGCATCACGAACTAAAAAAAAGGATATTCCCGCTGTTATTCCAACGATGATAATAATTGAACAAATCATATATATTTTCTTCATGAACATTCCCCCTGTACTAAAGATAATGAATCTTGAGGGAAAATCCTATGGACATATTGTGAACATATTTAATTGAGGAGAATTAGGGCATTTATCTATACCGATGAGGCTCTAGGTGAATAGGATAGGGTGAATAAGACATAGAGGAGGGTATATAAATGAGTGGTTATTATGGCGGAGGCTTCGCTTTAATTGTTGTATTGTTTATCTTGCTAATCGTTGTTGGGGCAGGATTCTTCGGCGGAGGCTATGGTTACTAAAATTTAAAATACCAAAGCGAGAGGGGAGACCCTCTCGCTTTTCTTAATTCATCCCAATCCAAACACTCTTTACTTCCGTATAGTTACTTAGGGCGTAGGATCCCATTTCACGCCCAAGCCCAGACTGCTTATACCCACCGAATGGGGATGCCGCATCAAATGCGTTGTAGCAGTTCACCCATACCGTCCCTGCACGTAAATTGTTTGCCACGTAGTGAGCTTGAGCTACATCTCGTGTCCATAATCCAGCTGCTAAGCCATATTCACTTTGATTAGCTCGTGCGATGAGTTCATCTAAGTCTTCATATGGAAGTGCCGAGATAACGGGGCCAAATATTTCTTCCTTAGCGATCGTCATCTGGTCGTTAACATTTGCAAAAATAGTTGGTGACACAAAATATCCTTGCTCATATGGACTATTTCCACCAACTAATAGCTCGGCTCCTTCGTCAATACCTTTTTCAATATAGCCAAGAACACGTTTTTGCTGTGTACTTGAAACAAGAGGTCCAATTTCCGTGTCAGAGTGTAGACCTGCCCCTTGTTTTATATTCTTCGCATGACTCACCATATCGGCAACAACATTATCAAATTGCTTCTTCTGAATGAATACCCTAGATCCGGCACAGCATACTTGACCTTGGTTAAACATAACCCCATTTAGTGCACCAGGAATCGCTTTAGAAAGATCAGCATCTGGTAGTAAGATGTTAGGAGATTTGCCACCTAACTCAAGGGTTACTCTCTTTAAGGTTTTAGCTGCTCTCTCCATAATCATCTTCCCGATTTCAGTTGAACCGGTGAAAGCAATTTTATCAACCTGTGGATGATCAACAAGTGGTTGACCTGCTGTTTCACCGAATCCAGGAATGATATTGACAACGCCCGGAGGGAAACCAGCTTCTTGAATTAACTCAGCTAAGTATAGTGCAGAAAGAGGTGTTTGCTCAGCTGGTTTTAGAACGACTGTACATCCTGTCGCTAGCGCAGCACCTAGTTTCCACATTGCCATGAGCAGAGGAAAGTTCCAAGGGATAATTTGTCCAACAACACCAACCGCTTCGTGCCGAGTATAGTTAAAATATGGACCATTAACCGGAATGGTTTGCCCAACAATTTTCGTTGCCCAGCCAGCATAATATCTCATATGTTCAACAGCTAAAGGAATATCAGCATTCGTAGTCTCTCTAATTGGTTTGCCGTTGTCCAATGTCTCAAGTTGAGCTAGTTCAGCAGCATTTTCTTCCATTAAATCAGCAAGCTTATACATTAATCTACTTCTTTGTGCGCTACCCATTTTTGACCAAGGTCCTTCATCGAAAGCTTTTCTAGCTGCCTTCACAGCAAGATCCACATCTACTTCATTTGCTTCAAAAACAGTTGCAAGCACTTCACCAGTTGCAGGGTTATAGGTTTCGAAGGTCTTCTGGGTTTTACTCTCCACGAATTCTCCATTAATAAAGAGCTTCTTTTTACCTGATAGGAATTTTTCTACTTTTTCATGCAATTGAACAGTTAATTGGCTCATTGTTTCCCTCCCGCTATTAAATGGTTAAGTAGTATTTTCCAAAGTATGACAACGCTTACAACATTATACTATCATTTTAGAAAACTACTTTTCAATCATAAATATAGTGAATATTCCGATAATGTTTGACACGATTTTTCGACAAAAATAAAATAATCGCCTAATAATAGGCGATTTCAATTAGTCAATATTACAATATTCAATTGGGCAGTTCTCACAATCTATTTCTTTTTTTAAATAATCTAGGTCGTGGACAGTAATTATTTTTTTGCTAATAGAAATGATATGATTCTTCCTTAGTACAGTTAGCATTCTACTAACACTCTCTCTGGCCGTACCACAGAAATTAGCAAGATCTTGATTTGTTAATGGAACAGCTATTTCAATTCCATTTTCTCTTAGTACTCCATAGCTGTTACATAGCCGAATAAGAGTAGAATAGAGCGCACCTTTTTTTCCGTTTAATACTAAATCTCGAAACTTAGTAATGGTCTTTCGTATATGATCATTCATCCATCGAAGGAATTCAAAAGCCAATTGACTATTTTTAAAAAAGGCTTGTTCTAGATCTGCAATATTTATAGCAGCTGCTTCACCATTTTCTATTATTTTGGCATTAAAAATATATCTGGGATCCACTGTAAATAAGGTTAATTCTCCTACAATATCATGGTGCTTACAAAGCCTTAAACTTAGTTCATTACCTTCGGCGTTCATTTTAGATATTTGAACCTTACCTGATAGGATAATATACATTTCTTTTGCTTCTTGTCCTTCTTTAAACAGATAGCTTCCTTTTTTTATAGGTACAATTCGTTCAGCCGATTTTAATAATTCGCCAAGTTCGTAGGACAATTCTTCCTTATATTTTTGAATCACCGTGGGCATCCTCCTTTTAAGCACTGGCCATATATTTTATTTAAAAGAATGTTTGTTAGTGGGTCAATATAGTTTACTTCATAAAGAGTTAACATTTTGTGACAGAAATCACGTTCATTTAATAAACTTTTGTTGCAAAAGTGATATTTGTAACAGGAGGCGGAGGGGAGTTTTTAATGCTCTGATATTGGAAACTCTAGTTTGCAACATTTAAATGATGAAATAAGGAATTTGTAAACGCTTCATAAATAGTCACGAAGCGTTCAATAGTTTTTCTATTAACAAAAGCCAGAATGAGGGGTAAAATGACAGTAAATATTGTGATATTTTTCACATTTTGAAAAGAGAAAGGATCCTGAATATGTATATTGAGCTTACACCCATTGAGGAAGCGGCATTAAACGCCAAGAAGAAAAGAGATACTTGGATGTCATCTAAACTACATTACTTTATTAAAGCAATGCTTGCGGGGGTTTATATTGGTTTTGGAATCATGGTAGCTTACAAAACTGGGGAATTTTTCTATGATGCCGGATCACCCTCTGCTATGATGTTAGTCGCTATTTTCTTTGGGACGGCACTGGTAATGATTATTTACGGTGGGGCAGAGTTGTTTACTAGCAACACTATGACAATGACAATCGGAACCTTAAAAAAGCAAACGACCTGGTATGAGACGTTCCAAGTCTGGGTTGCCTGCTACTTTGGGAATTTAGTAGGTGCATTGTTTTTTTCTCTTCTAATAATGCTCTCAGGGTTATATTTATCTCCGGATAAATCTCAGCTTTTGATGGACGTTGCAAGTTATAAGATGCACGGACATACGATGGAAATCTTTTTTCGTGCCATTCTTTGTAATTGGCTTGTATGTTTAGCTATATGGTTACCAATGCATGTGAAGGGAGACACGGCAAAACTCCTTTTAACCATCTTACTTGTATTTGGTTTTGTTATATCTGGTTATGAACATAGTATTGCAAACATGGCTTTATTTGGGATTGCATTAATGGTTCCACATCCAGATACCATTACAATATGGTCAGCTATTCATAACATCGTTCCTGTAACCATTGGAAATTTAATTGGCGGAAGTATTTTTGTCGGTGCTTTCTATGTTTACCTAAACAAAAAGCCTGTTGTTCAAAATAAGAAAGTAATTGATAAAGAGGTTTCATTTTCAGTTTCAGAAAAGAAAGTAGCAAAAATGTAAGCGATTTGTAACGAGAAAACTTCTCGATCTCATTATTTGTGTACGAAAACTCCTTGACGATGATCAGGGAGTTTTTTGATGAATCTGCCCTGTGCGTCTGTACGATACGTTATACCTGGTGGTTACATAAGATAAATGTGTACAAACCATCGGAGGTGAGACAGTGTCTAATAAAAACTACTATGAAATGTGTCGTGGTGGTGTTGGAAGACCAGTAAGAATAACAACGAGAGACGGAAGAACCCATACTGGTATGATCCATCGAGTTACTAATTCAAGGGTATATTTACAACCATTTGGCCAAGGGAATAGAAGGAATTACGGAGGATTTGCATATCCATGGGGAAGAAGAGGTTATGGCTATGGTGGTTTTGCAGCCGGTATAGCTATTGGAGCAATTGTCGGACTTGCTTTCCTACCATTCTTTTTCTGGTAAGTTGGTGTAATTAAATTAATTAGTAAAAACGCCCATACAAGACAACCTTAGCCCACATATACTGCCCTTAGATGTCATGGGAGGTGGAAGTAATGAGCGCAGAAGCTGGATTCGGCTACGGTGGTGGATTTGCTTTAATCGTCGTGTTATTCATCCTATTGATTATTGTGGGAGCAGCATATGTAGGATGGGGATATTAAATAGTCATTTATATAAAAGGGGTTGAAAGGTATGGGTTTTAACTACGGATATGGTTACGGTGGATTCGGTAGTACTGGATACAGCGGATTCATTTTAATCGTTGTATTATTCATATTACTAATCATCGTAGGGGCTTCTTGGTTATAAAATAAAAAATAACAACCTGCTCTACTAATGGGCAGGTTGTTTGTTTTTGGATATAAAGGAAAAAATACTTTTAAAATATAATAAATTGTACATACTAAATAAAAAGAACGAAAGAATCTCTAGAATGGGGGCAATTGCTATGTTCTTTAACAGAAAAGCTCAAGAAGAAAAACCGGAAGATATTTTAATGGATATTGAAGTGTATACATGTGCTGATAATGATTGCATTGGTTGGATGAGAAAAGACTTTGCAAGCTCCGATTTAAAATGCCCTTTATGTGGGCATGACACAACAATGGAAGTAAGAGAGTTACCCAAAATCAATTAGTAATGGAAGCAAGGCAATAGCCTTGCTTCTTTATTGTGTATCCGGATTGAAGTAATGATCGTTAAATGCTTGTTCCGCGGCGGCTTCAGAAGCATAAAGGGCATCGTCATCTTCAATTACATGAAAGGTCTCATTTAAAAATAAGGCGACTGCTTCGGGATTATGAGGATGTTGTACGATTTCAGCAGCTCTTATATTAGATACAGTCGGAGTATGCGGGTTATTGTATATTACAAATACCTCATCACCTACTTTGACCTCTTTTGGATTGATCATCTCCATATCATGATCACCTCCTTTAGTTGATGAGCATATACATATCGTTCTCATTGAGTTCAAGTGTTATTCTTTTATCAAGTATGAAAACGTTCACATAACTCTCACAGTTTTAGTGAGTATTCCTTATTTATGGTGATATAATAAGGGTGTAAAGAAAAACAAG
The DNA here is from genome assembly GCF_001591645.1 of Robertmurraya korlensis NBRC 107688. Taxonomy (GTDB): domain Bacteria; phylum Bacillota; class Bacilli; order Bacillales; family Cytobacillaceae; genus Robertmurraya_A. Next base: position 539,743 of record NZ_BCVH01000001.1, read on the forward strand.
TCAATAAAAGAAAGGAGTTAACATTTTAGGAGACTCAACCATATAGTGTTCGTTCCGTTTGAAAGTGTATCGAGAACGAGTAAACTATAATGTCAACACATGATAAATGAAGCGGTAATTTAGAAAGGTAAAATGTATAATCCCTATTTTTAAATCACTACTTACTAAGTAAATAGTTACTTTCTAAGTAGAAAAGACCAGAAGCCAATATCTCATTTCAAGTATTGTATCTATCCAGTGTGATGTAATAATTGAACATAATAGTACAAGAAAATGTAAATGGGAATGAAGCCAACGCCTTGGGTTAAAAAATAGACCAAAAACGGAAATTTTGGTAATTGGAAATGACAACTTCCTTTAATGAATTGAAAATAAAGCTTCTATCATGTGAAAATGAGTTACAATTAAAACTAAATAGGTCTGTTTGTTATTCGGAAGGAATACCTTCTCACTTCGTGAAGAAAGTGAGGCCATCCAACGTATCCTAATACGGAACAAACACACATCAGCAAAGTTTTAAATAAGCTTAACCTTGTTATTGGAAGTAGAAAATAACTAAACCGGAAGCAAAGCTGGTGAAAAATGGTTGGGTCCCCTAAGATGTTGACTTTCTCTCTAGTTTAACTAGAGAGTTTTTTTATTTATCTAAAAAAAGCACAGACTACGTAAAAGCGTAATCTGTGCTCATTATTTATTGATAGCTTGCCTCTAACTCATCTATTAATGAACCTACATAGTTTACGGCTTTCTCAATAGGAGCTGGTGTTGACATGTCAATTCCCGCATGTTTTAGAAGGTCTAGTGGACGCATGGTCCCACCAGCTTTTAATACCTCAAGCCAACGGTCAACAGCTGGCTGTCCTTCTTCTTTTATTAACTGAGCCATAGCAGTTGAAGCAGTTAATCCTGCTGAGTAGGTATATGGGTATAGGCCCATATAGTAATGAGGCTGTCTCATCCATGTTAGACTAGCACCTTCGTCTATTTCCACGGTATCACCCCAAAAGTTAGTTAGAACATCTGCTTTTTGTTCGCAAAGCGTTTTTGCTGTTAATGGGATCCCACTCTCTGCTAATTGGTACACTCTTCTTTGGAATTGGCCTTCGAGTAAATGTGTAACAAAATTATGATAATAAGTCCCTAAGAGTTGTAACACTACCCAGCGCTTCATTTGAGTATCACTAGTTTGAGATAGCAAGTAATCTCCAAGAAGCATCTCATTCATAGTAGATGGTGCTTCAATAAAGTACATGGATGGGCGAGTACCCATAATTCGCTGGTGTTTATTAGCTAAATAAAAATGTCCCGCGTGTCCAAGCTCATGTGCTAGAACAAAAGCACCTCTCATCGTATCTGTCCAAGTAATTAAGATATATGGATGGGAGCCGTAAGGACTAGAGCAGAAAGCACCTGTTGATTTTCCTATATTGTCAGCTAAGTCCACCCATCGTTCTGATAACCCTTTTTGCATAATACTGCTGTATTCGGGGCCCATTATTTTTAAAGCATCCATAATTACCTGACTTGCTTCCTCATAAGTGGTAGATGGATTGAACGAAGGATCAAGAGGGGCCTTTAAGTCACAAAACTTCATCGTTTCAAGTCCAAGCACACGTTTTTTTAATAGGGCAAATCTTCTCATATGTGGAGCTAGCTCCCTTTGGATGACATCAAGTTGGTTTTCGTAAGTTGTTTTCTCCACTTTTTGTCCATGTAACAGCATGTCTGTAACCGTGTCATACCCTCTAAGCTTTGACAAGGCCACTTGTTTTTTTACTTCTGTTGCATACACGGCTGCATATGTGTTTTTGTATTGTTGCAACGTTGTCACAAATGAATGATATGCATTTGTTCTAATTACTGGATCAGGTGAAAATTCATAGCGATCCTCATAAAGTGCAAAGCTATTTGGTAATTCATTTCCATCATCATCTAGGAAAGAAGAAAAGGTCATATCAGCTGATTTACTTGTTTGATAAATTTGATAAGGTGCTCCTTGTACTTCCCCTAGTGCCGCAAGCACTTGTTCAGTTTCGGGGGATAAACGATACTTTTTGGTCTCTAGTAAGTCATCTAACATATTTTGAAAAGGGAGGAGATTAGGTTGTTCATTTATATATTGAGAAAGGGTAGTTTCGTTTAGAGTCAATAATTCGGAATCGATAAAAGATAATGTTGAATTTACTTTTGACAGTAACGAGGATAACTTTCCAATATTCGCCTGGTTATTTGGGTTAGTTCCATCTTCTGATTGCTTTAAGGAGGCATAAGTAGAAACCTTGATCACCTTAAGTGTGAGCTTCTCTCGCTCCTCCAAGCAATCTAAGAGTGTGGAGGAGTTTTCTGTTACTTTTCCTTTAAAGGTTTGGAAAGTTAAAAGATCTTGTTCCACTGTCCTTAGGTCTTCTCCCCATTTCTCTTCCGACTCAAATAAATCACGCAAATCCCATGTTAAATGCTCGGGTACCTCTTTTCGCGAATATCTTTTTTCAGATGTTTTTTCCATCCTCTTTCCTCCTTAATTATTTATTTCGCATTCCTAAGTATATACAGTAATATTATATATGATTTTGGGTGACTTTTCTAAATATTTTAATAAATTAACACAAATAAACGGTGAGGTTTTTAACCACACCGCCGTTCTTACTACTCTTCCATTTTTTTTGAGAGACATCTGTCGCATTCCATCAAATACGATTCTGCTTGTTCTTTAACGGTTTGCCCACACTCAGGGCAAACCTTTTTAGGTAAAGTACGGAAAAACTCAATTGGACTTGTTAACATTATTCTTCCTCCTTATATAATACAGTTTGTATTGTTAATACCTTGTTATAGTACAGTATACACGAGGTTTTTTAAAAAGTGTAGGTTTTTTTATAAAAAATCAAAATATTCTTTTAATAAAACGAAGTCGGATATATTATCATTTTTTGTGAAAAAACAAAAGATAATAATGTGACGAAAAACAAAACTTTTTCTTTTATTAACAGCATTTATCAATTAAAATCAAGGAAGAAATAATCTGTTTTAAAAAGGAGGCTCACTAAATATGCAAGAACTTATTGGGTCGTATAATCCAATCTTAGTAATCTCTGCATTTATTTTAACGATTATGGCTTCCTATACTTCAATGAATCTTGTTGCTATGCTTCATACCACTGAAAGAAATAAGGGTTATTTATTGGTTGGTGGCACTTTATCAATGGGAATCGGTATTTGGTTAATGAATTTTATTGGAATGCTAGCCATAGATGTGGCTGCTGCCTATCACTATCATATTCCTCTTACTTTCTTATCATTAATTGTAGGAATATGCTTTGTAGGAGTTGCCTTTTATATAGTTACAAATTATAAGCATCAAAAGTTCAGCCTTTTATTTGGCAGTATACTAATGACTAGTGCTGTTTTGTCCGTTCATATGGTTGGAATGCTAGGATTAGAAATGGTTTTTACGTATGATCCAGTAATTCTGGTCGTGGCTATTGTTCTTATGAGTATTTCTTTTTGGTTTGTGTTTTGGATGCTGTTTTTTGCCAAAAACTTTTCACTTAGTTATCGTATATGGATGAAACCTTTAGCTGCTTTAGTATTAACGTTATCCATAGTTGAAGGACATGTTTTACTTGTAAAAGCGGCGACAATTATAAATTTTGATGGTTTGAACCATTTAGGTAATAGATATGCTGAAACCTTTTTTATTTATATTGTTCTTTTCTTATCCGTTGTCATTTTAATGGGCTTAATATCATCTTCAGCTTTTATTAGTAAAAGGCTAGCTATTTCTGATACAAATCTTAAAGATATTACTGCTGCACTAGACGAATCTTCTATCGTTGCGATTACAGATCCAAAAGGGGAAATTACCTTTGTAAACGATAAATTCATTGAAATCTCTAAGTATACTAGGGAAGAATTAATTGGAATGGACCATCGAATCCTAAATTCAGGCTTTCATCCTCAAAGCTATTTCCAGCAACTTTGGAAAGAAATTAGCTCAGGAAGAGTTTGGAAAGGAGAAATTCGTAATAAAGCGAAGGATGGAAGTTTGTATTGGGTCGATACAACCATAGTGCCGTTTCTGGGCAAAAACTGTAAGCCTTATCAATATGTAGCCATACGCCATGATATAACAAAGAGGAAGTTAGCAGAAGAACAGCTAAAAGACTCTTTAAAAGAAGTTAGTGACATTAATTTTGCATTAGACCAATCTTCTATTGTTGCTTTTACAGACGAAAAAGGAACCATTACGAAAGTGAACGATAAGTTCTGCGAGATCTCAAAGTACTCACGTGAGGAGCTTATCGGTAAAGATCATCAAATATTAAATTCGGGATTCCACTCGAAGGCTTTCTTTAAGGAACTTTGGAGAACCATTGGGAATGGTCATGTTTGGAAAGGTGAACTTAGAAACAAAGCAAAGGACGGAACCTATTATTGGGTTGATACGACCATCGTTCCATTTATGAATGATAAAGGAAAACCGTACCAATATCTTGCTATAAGAAATGATATTACTGAAAGAAAGAAAACAGAGGAAACACTTCACCGCCAGGATAAACTCGCTGCTGTCGGTCAATTAGCTGCTGGTGTAGCACATGAGATAAGAAACCCTTTAACATCTATGAAGGGATATGGAGAATTCCTTTTAGAGGATGAAACTGATCCACAAAGAAGAGAGTTTATTGAGATTATTCTTGATGAGATTAGCCGAGTGAACACGATTGTTGAGGATTTCATGGTGCTTGCAAAACCTAAAGCAGTAGCACTGGAAGAAAAAAATATAGTGACAATCATAAAGAATGTATTCTCATTATTGGAATTTGAAGCTCGAAAAAAGCAAGTGAAAATGAGTTTTGAAGCAAATGAGGAAATTATTCAAATCGAGTGTGATGAAGACAGACTAAAACAGGTGTTTCTTAACTTTGTGAAGAATGGTATCGAGGCAATGCCTAATGGTGGGGAATTAACCGTTAAAGTGAGTGTCGAGGACAACCAAGTACAAATCTCAATCCAAGATACGGGTGTCGGGATACCAGAGGATAAGCTTAAAAAAATTGGTGAACCATTCTATACGACCAAAAAGGAAGGGAATGGTCTAGGGTTAATGGTTAGCTTTAAAATCATAGAAAGCCACCAAGGAAAAGTATATATTGAAAGTGAAATAAACAAAGGAACGACCTTTAATATCATTTTACCTGCAAAAACTGCTTAATAAAACTCAGGCCCTAGTCATTTGACTGGGGTTTTTGTCGTATTTGTGTCATTTGAGGAATATATTCCTGTATTTCACTGTTAGGTGATTTAATAGAATATTAATAAACATTAAAATATGAATAAGAGGAGGAGTAACAAGAATGGTCAACCAAATTAAAACAATCTGCGGGTACTGTGGAACGGGCTGTGGTCTCATAGTTGAAGTCGAAAATAACATCATTAACAAAATCCGTGGTGATAAAGAGGCACCAGTAAATAAAGGACAGACCTGTGTGAAGGGGGCTTTTGCCTTTGAATATGTTCATTCGAAGAATCGACTAACAACACCCTTGATTAGAAAACAAGGTGTGCTTGTTGAATCTTCATGGGAAGAGGCATTGACCTTGATCGGAGAGAATTTGCAGAAAATAAAGGAAAAATGGATGCCCAATGCAATTTCTATGTTTGCCTGTGCACGTTCAACAAACGAATCTAATTATATTACTCAAAAGTTCATGAGAGCTGTGATAGGTTCAAATAATATTGATGGATGTAATCGAACGTGACACGCTCCTAGTGTTGCCGGTCTGGCAACTATTTTTGGAAGTGGTGCACCAACAAATACTCTTGATGATATTGATAAAGCAGAAGTGTTACTTTTAATGGGGTCAAATACAACGGAAGCACATCCCATTATCGCGAACCGCATGAAAAAAGCGGCGAAGCAAGGGTTAAAGATTATTGTTATTGACCCAAGAAAAACGGATATGGCAAAAATCTCTCATAGACACTTACCAATTGAAGTTGGATCTGATATTGCTCTGATTAACAGTATAATTCATGTCATTCTTCGTGAAAAATTATATGACCAAAAATGGGTCGCACACCATACAGATAATGTCAGGGAACTTGCAATACAAGTGGAAGCGTTTACTCCGGAATACGCTGAAGCCATTACAGGTATTAGTGCTGAGGATATAGTCGCCACCGCACGAGAATATGCAACAGCTAGCAGAGGGATGATTGCCTATACACTTGGCATTACTGAGCACCATTGTGGGGTAAATAATGTACTAGACATTGCTAATTTAGCGCTCTTATCAGGTCATATTGGTAAGGAAGGTACCGGAATTATGCCACTTAGAGGCCAGAATAATGTGCAAGGTGCAGGGGATATGGGTTGTTTACCTAATATGTTAACTGGGGCCGTATCCATTTCCAATGATCATTATCGTAACCGTTTTGAAAATTATTGGGGTGTGGAAATACCATCCAATATTGGAGACACCCAGACAAGAACCTTTGAAAAAATGGAAAACGGTGAAATTAAGGCATTGTTTGTGATTGGTGAAAATCCTTTAGTGGCTGATGTTCATTTAAATCATACAAGAAAGTTATTTGATAAATTAGAACTTCTTGTTGTTCAGGACATATTTTTAACTGAAACCGCCAAAGTGGCAGATGTTGTTCTTCCTGCGAAATCTTGGGGAGAGGTAGAAGGAACCTATATTAATACGGATAGAAGAGTGCAAAGGGTACGAAAAGCGGTTGATGCTCATCCATCTACTAAAGAAGATTGGGAGATCCTATGTGACCTTTCTAATATAATGGGTTACGAAATGAAATACAGTAATAGTAAGGAAATCTGGGATGAAATAAGGTTATTAGCATGGGAGCAATATGGAGGAATTAGTTATGAGAGACTCGAAGCATGTTACTCCATCCATTATCCGTGTCCTTCTGAAGATCATCCAGGTACCAAAGTTCTTCATGAGCATTTTCACCAGGATGCAAATAGCAATTCTGAGAAAAGAAAGTTTGTCCCTGTTACGTATACACCACCCATTGAACAACCGGATAAGGATTTTCCTTTTATATTAACAACCGGAAGAAGGTACGAGTCATACAATACTCACACCCAAACAAGATATTATGCTAGTGGGATTAAAATAAAACAAAAAGAAGAAACGGTCGATATCCACCCGAATGATGCAGATCGTTTAAATATCGAGGATGGGGAAATGGTTGAGGTGTCTTCACGAAGAGGGAATTTACAAGTAAAAGCAAAGATAACGGAGCAAGTTGCTCCTGGGCTTGTATTTATGAGTTTCCATTGGATTGAAGTACCTACTAATGTTTTAACCATTAATGAATATGATCCTATATCTGGTACAGCCGAGTTTAAGGCATGTGCTGTGGCCATTAAAAGGCTATAGAATACAAATAAGAATAGCCATCAGGAATCTTTGGCTATTCTTATCCTGTTTATTTTTGCTCGTTTTTTTCTTTCTGAACAAAAAAACGATGGACGGGTTTAGTCACTTTGTTAAAGTTCGACTCGAGTTTTTCTGCCAAATGAGATGCTCTCTCATAAACCGCTGTTTTTAAATGATCAAGTTGCCTTTGGATTTTATCCGATATTGCTTCTTGATGGTCAAGCCTCTCCATTACTGTTTGATGAAATACTTCTTGCAATCCTAGTTTTTCTGTAATCTCTTCATACATATTTTCTTGAACATGTAGTTGCTTCGTCAACTCGACGGTTTGATGTTCGTGCATAGACAGTGTTGAGCTGAGCTCGAGTAAACGCTGATCTTGCAATGACAGTTGATCGACCATTGCTTCATGCATGAGACCTTCTTTGGTAATCTCGTTAAGGACAAGTTCATTTTCCTTTTCTAACTTATCAAGTCTCTCAAGAATTTTTTGATTGGTTTTCCCCTGATCGATCATAATTGAGGCAATTTCGCGCAAAGTATGTTCTGCCCGGCCAACTTCTTGTAGTAACTCATTAAATTTTATATGTTGTGAGGTTGTTGTTTCACTAAGTGTACTATGAAATGATTCGATCGACTCAGATAGGGTAGAATTAGTAATCTTTTGATGTTGTAGTACTTCTTGAAAATAAGAATAGCGGAAAATCGTCTGATTGGAGCTTGGTTCTCCTTGATTAGAAAGTATTAACGGATTTTGATTATTTAGCGTCATCAAATCTCTCCTTTATGGAATATAAAGTAAATAGGTGGAACCCTTCCTTTATGGTATGATAAGAGCGATTATTTGTTTATGGGCGTCCTGTAAAACGGGTTGAAATGTCTTTTAAAAAGAGGGGGCATTTTTGTGGAGTTATTTTCTTTAGATCCTTCTGTTGAAACAAAAGATATACAGTTGAGGGTGAATTCGGAGTTATTAATGTATTGGATTCATTTTTCATCCTTTCAATTACATTGGCGTGGTTATGAAGTGGAAGAAAACCAATATATTGATGATGTTGAAAGGGATCATCTGTACCATGAGCTGCAGTTCTTTGATTTTCTATATCACAAGTTTCTAATGTATGTTCCAGAAACACACGAGGTAGAAGAAAATAAGCAATTAACTTATATTTCGCTTCCTTTATCGGTGGTTGAGACAATTTTTTATGAATTAGATGATTTTATACAGTATTGCCAGGTATATGAAGAGAAAGATTTATTAACAATTAGCAAAAATTATAAGACCACCTTCTCCACTTTATTTCAAAATGATAACTCGAACATATATCACTAAATACTGCTTAAATTACTGGAACTTTTTGAGCTCCGGTTTTTTTTATACCAAAAATGTGGGACTCGTTTTATAATTTAGAAATACGAAATAAAAGGAAGTGTGAACATAGTGATTGATTTACGAAGTGACACGGTAACGAAACCGACAAAGGAAATGAGAGAGGCCGCTTTTTTTACTGAGGTTGGTGACGATGTATATGGAGAAGATCCTGCAGTTAACAAATTAGAAGAGGAAGCAGCTGCCATTCTTGGGAAGGAAGCCGCTCTATTTGTAACGAGTGGGACACAAGGTAACCAAATTGCAGTCTTAACCCATTGCAGACCGGGGCAGGAGCTTTTACTAGAAGCAGAATCACATATTTTTTATTATGAATCAGGAGCTGTGTCGGCTTTAGCCGGCGTACAAACAAGGACCATTCATGGCTCAAAGGGTGCAATGGATCCCCAGTTGGTTCGTTCGGCCATACGAGAAAATGATATACATTTTCCTGATACAGGATTAATTTGCTTAGAAAATACCCACAATCGAGCGGGTGGAGCTGTTATTCCAATCGAAAACATGAGGCAGATCTATGACATAGGAATTGAAAATCATATTCCTGTTCATGTCGACGGGGCTAGATTATTTAATGCAGCTGCGGCTTTAGGAGTACCCGTCACAGATTTTACTCAGTACTGTGATACTGTACAAGTATGCTTATCAAAAGGGCTAGGAGCACCTGTTGGTTCAATCTTGGCAGGAGATAAAGAGTTTATTCTGAAAGCAAGAAAGTGGAGAAAACGATTAGGTGGGGGATTACGTCAAGCTGGAATGATTGCTGCACCAGCGTATGTAGCTTTAACAACCATGAGAGAAAGACTTGTTGAAGATCATAACCTAGCTAAGAGCTTATCTGATGGCCTTATGGATATTAATGGACTTCGAGTGGTTAATCAAGTAGAGACGAATATTGTTGTTGTTGATGTGGCTCATTTACAAATGACCTCTCAAGCATTTGTAAGTGAGTTAGAGAAAGAAGGAGTATTAGCAGTCTCCTTTGGCCCAACCTTTGTAAGGTTTACCACTCATCATCAGGTGAGCAAACAAGATATTGGCCGAACCATTGATATAATAGCAAGGATTTCCGCTGTACCTTTATAATAATCTTTGGATAGCCTTTCATGGGCTATCTTTTTTTATTGTCATTTTTCCTGATATCTGCCATTTTATTCTCGGTTTTTCCCATCAATGTTTTGTCTCTAAAGAGAAACAATACATATGTAACACTTATTTATATAAAGGAGGGGTTTACATTGAACAAGCGTCTGCTTTCTGTAGGTTTTTCATTAATGTTACTAACTGCTTGTAATAACAATGCAGCCGAAGATACTAATAATCGTACAACTGGTACTTCGGATGTAGGGTTTACAAGTGACCAATCAACACGATATACAACAAACAGAACACAAAGAGTGAACAATACAGATATGAATCCTCTCGTTCGTTTAGGAAGAGGAGATCACCAATATCATATGGACTCGGATTACCGCGAGGGCAGAGAGATTGGTCGCACGGATGTAGGTACTGGTCCGTCACCTACCGACGATAATCGTTATGTGAAAAAGGGTAGAGGTGAGGATCGAGGGTTCGGAGCTGCTGGCATGAACGGGTCAACAGGAAAAGGAAACTCCAAAGCGCAAGCACATAATGGAGACATTTTAAAAATTAAAAATGGCGTTATCACAATTGACCCCAATGCTTATAGTACGAGCACACCAAGTAGTAAATATCCACACAGCAAGTTCATTAAACAAGGTCAATGGAAGTTTGTTAGCCAGCCTGGGCAGCAACAGCCAACACAGCAACAACAGCCGAGAGCGACACAGCCACAGCAAGCACCAACACAAAATCAAAATCAAAATCAAAATCAACCGGCTCCTGCTGCTCCAGCCCCAGCACCAAAAACGACGCCTGCTGCTGGATCCATTAGCACCATTGAGTCGAGAGTAATTGAGTTAACAAATGCGGAACGAAGAAAAGCAGGTCTTCCTGCCCTTCAAGCAGATACTCAACTCAGTAACGTAGCTCGTGAAAAATCACGTGATATGCAAACCAAAGGATATTTTTCACATACAAGTCCAACTTACGGTTCTCCATTCGATATGATGCGTGATTTCGGAATTACGTATCAAAGCGCTGGGGAAAACATCGCAAAAGGTCAAAGAACTCCTGAGGAAGTTGTACAGGCTTGGATGAATAGTGAAGGACACCGTAAAAACATTCTAAGTGGAAACTATTCTCATATTGGTGTTGGATATGTTGAATCTGGAAACCATTGGACCCAGATGTTTATTAAAAAATAAAAATAAAATAAAGCTCCCAACTTGGGGGCTTTTTTTATGCTAAAACAAAACAAAATGGAATAATTACGGTAATAATGCAAAAGTTAGGAATGGAGCTTTTTTGAATGAGGTGGCTAGTTTGTTTAATTTTTCAACTACTTTTGAAAGAAGAATGTTCGTGTTTGCTTTATTAGCGATAACGGTATATTTGTTGCCGTTATTTGTATTAGGTGAAAATGCACATATTCGAGTTCATGATAATCTGGATTCCAATCTTGCTTGGTATAAGGTCCTTTCCCGAAGCGGCGAAATATTTGGAGGGATTGATGCTGTCATCCCACAAGTAATAAATGGCCTTCCAAGAAATGCATTTGGAACTGAATTTAGTGGTATTGTCTGGCTTCATCATTTTCTTCCGACGATGACAGCCTATGCAATTAGCCAGGCGATTACTCGCTTTTTTGCCTTTCTTGGCATGTACTTATTGCTGCGGGACTACTTTGTTCAAGATGCTTCTAATGCCGTGATACGAATAGGTGTCGCATTAGCATTTGCCTTAACTCCCTTTTGGCCGTCAGGGATGTTAAGTACACTAGGTATGCCTTTGGCTTTATGGGCTTTTTTAAATGTTCGTAGCGGAAAGAAAACATGGAAAAACGGTATCATTTTTACTTTATTACCTCTGTATTCTAGCTTTGTACTTGGTTTTTTCTTCTTTTTGGTTGCAATGGGTATTTTCTGGTTTTATGATCTATTGACGAGTAAAAAACTACAAGTTCGTTTGTTTCTTTCGATCGTGTATATGACAGTCATTTTTTTGCTTGTGGAATATCGTCTAGTTAGTTCTTTTCTCGTTGCTGGAGAACCTAATAGTCGTGATGAATACATTCATGCTACGTTACCTTTACATAGGGTTATTCGCTTGACCTTTAAGAATTTTATCCTAGGACATACCCATGTCATGACCGTTCATGGGTTAATCATCCTTCCGATTCTCTTGATTGCCCTTTTCTTAGTTCTAAAAAATAAGAGTTGGAAAGTGGACAAAGTATATATCTGCTTATTGTTAGTAAACTTTTTCTTATCGCTTTGGTACGCCTTTTGGTTTTTTGAAGGTTGGGTGCCAATCGTTGAAAGATTTCACTTTTTGAATACGTTTAACTTCGCGCGTTTTCACTTTCTTAGGCCGCTTATTATCTATATCAACTTTGCACAGGCTTTGTTTATTATTAAGAGGTGTATTCAAAGAAACGGATATATACGGTACATCCTTCTTGCACAAATTCTGCTGTTATTTGCATTTAATGAAGAAATTATTAACCACCGTAAACCAACCGTAAAGGAATTTTACGCAACTGAACAATTTACTGCTATAAAAACGTTTATTGGTAGACCAGTAAGTGATTACCGAATTGTAAGTATAGGAATTCACCCAGCGATTTCGCAATATAACGGCTTTTATACGCTAGATACGTATAATAACTTTTACCCTTTGACTTATAAGCATCAATTTCGAACGATTATAGAGAAGGAATTAAAGAAGAACAAAAAGATCAAAAGGTATTTCGATGAATGGGGTGGCAGGTGCTACATATTTACAGCTCAAATCGGAAAGCATTATATGATCAAAAAGAACTCCTCCAAAACGCTAAAAAAATTAGAACTACAGCCTTCTAAATTAAAAGAGCTAGGTGGAGAATATGTATTTTCAGCCTTGCCTATCAAAAATGCTTCTGAAAATAAATTGCAGCTTGAAAAAATATTTCAATCGGAAAGCTCTGCTTGGACCATTTACCTATACAAACTATATTAACTATCTAGGAGGATCACTACTTTGAATCCAACAAACTTAACGATTGTTGTACCTTGTTACAATGAGGAAGATATATTACTAAAAACATTTTGTGAATTATCCAGTTTAGTGACTAGCATGGTAGATGAGGGGCTAATTTCTCCTAAAAGTAAGATTTTGTTTGTAGATGATGGTAGCAAAGATCAAACTTGGAATTTAATTTATAAAGAAACGTTAAAAAACGGTGTGATTAAGGGTGTAAAGCTGTCTAGAAATGTGGGGCATCAAAATGCCTTACTAGCAGGAATTCACATCGCAACAGAAACTTCGGATGCAATTATTACGATTGATGCTGATTTACAGGACGATATTCACGTGATGAGGGAGTTTATCGAGAAATATCATATGGGCTATGAAGTTATTTACGGTGTTAGAGAAAAGCGTGATTCGGATACATTCTTTAAAAGATTTACTGCAGAAACTTTTTATAAGGTAATGAACAAAATGGGGGTTGACCTTGTATATAATCACGCGGACTATCGTTTATTGAGTAAGCGAGCAGCTGAGTATTTACAAGGGTTTGAAGAGGTAAACATGTTTTTAAGAGGAATTATTCCTCTACTTGGGTTTCAATCTACCAAGGTATTCTATGAAAGAAAAGAACGAACAGCTGGTGAAAGTAAATACCCTTTGCGCAAAATGCTATCGTTTGCGTTTAATGGAATTACGTCATTCTCAGTTACACCAATACGTCTGGTACTAGTGGGAGGTTTATTATCATTTTTTATTAGTCTCTTCTTTGCACTATATTTTCTGTGTTTAAAGTATTTTGGAAATACCGAGCTTGGTTGGACGTCCCTTATTACTTCTATTTGGTTGATAGGGGGCCTTCAGTTAATCGCAATCGGTTTAATAGGGGAATATATTGGAAAAATCTACAAGGAGTCCAAAAGACGGCCTAAATATATCGTTGATGTTGATATGTTTCAGTTACCTTTGGGACGAAACTTGGCTCTTGAAGATGGTCAAGAATTCTTTAAGGATGACCATTTACAAATCCAAAGGCTATCTAAATATAACAATTAAACCTATTTTTTAATCCTGATTAAAGCTATAATATAGGTCGAACAAAACTCAGTGTGATATGCCCTGAGTTTTTACTTTTAATAAAAGGGAAGACTACAATGGCAGCATACTTACAAGTTTGGCAAAAGGCCATTCAGATGGAAATAGCATACTTAAAAAAATACGGAAGCACTAAGTATCGTCTTATACATGGCTATGCAATTAATGAGAAGGAACCTTATATTTATTATTTTAATACAGCATCAACTACGACAAGTATTCCTATCGGATCCAAAGTGACACTATGGTGGGGAGAACGGAAAATAGCAGGAAGGGTTTTATCATCTGAAGGGAAAAGTATAATGGTAGAGGTTGAACAATATATGGGGGCCGTCTTAAGTGAACTTATGCTCCAATATGATCCGTGGGAGCTTCTTGATGAATTAATCAATCGCCTTCAGGAAATTCGTTCAAGCAAGAAGAAAAGGGCTCGGATTCATAAAATGATGGATCCAAGTATGTTGTCACGCCATCCTCTAGAGAAAATAAAATCAAATGTACATGAGCTTGTCCTTCGATCAAAATATAATCCGATTACTTTTGTTTGGGGTCCCCCTGGAACCGGAAAGACCTATACTTTAGCTCGTGTTGTTGCAAATAAATATTTAAAAGGGAAAAAGGTTCTTGTTCTCTCTCAAAGTAACCAAGCAGTTGACGTGTTAATGTTAGAGATACTACGTTTTGTTAGCAAACAAAATAAGCTACAGGTTGGGGAACTTCTTCGATACGGATCGCAGGTTAGTGAAGTATTACAGGATACGCCTTTAACCATAGATTACTTATTAAAAAGAAACCATCCCGAACTTTCTGAGCAAAGAGAAGAAATAAGGAATGAAAGACACTTATTAAAAAAGGATTTAACAGGGTCCTTCACAACTAGGGACTCTCAAGCACTATTAGAAGTAGAGAAAAAGCTAGGGCAGATAATAGATAAAATTCGTTCAAAAGAAATAGCGTTTGTAAAAGATGCAGAGGTAATTGGAACGACACTTGCTAAAGCCGCCACCGATCCCTCAATTTATGAGAAGGAATATGATTTGGTCATTCTCGACGAAGTGAGTATGGCCTATATACCACAAGTTGCTTTTGCGGTTTCACTTGGGAAAAAGAGCATTGTATGTGGTGATTTTAAACAGCTTCCACCAATTGCTCATTCTAAACACCCGTTAGTTAATGAATGGTTAAAAGAGGATGTGTTTCATAAATCTGGTGTTGTAAGAGGGTTGGATGAAGGGATATTGCATCCTCATTTATTTTTGCTCTCAGAACAAAGAAGGATGCATCCAGAAATCTCGGCATTTACAAATCGCTTTGTTTATATGGGGCTTGTAAAAGATTACGAAAGTATGTATAGAGTAAGAGAGCCGATTGCGAATAGAGCACCTTTCCCGAAGATGGCATCAATTTTATTAGATACGAGCCATATGGGGGAGTATTGTATGCGTTCCACTACAGGATCTCGATTTAATATTTTGCAACTCTTACTTTCATTCCAGGTTATTCATGAATTATATCAAGGGGGTTCTAGAGACATTGGGTATACAACTCCGTACCGTGCCCAAGCAGAATTAATGGGAATACTGTTACAAGATCTGTATAATCAGCAACTTGGGAATGGGGAAATCTTTGCGGCAACCGTACATAAATTTCAAGGCAGCGAAAGGGAAGTAATGGTTTTTGATACGGTTGATTCATTACCTGAGGCTAGACCGAGTATGTTATTAACTGGGAAAGAGAGTGAGCGGTTAATAAATGTGGCAGTGACAAGAACAAAGGGGAAATTCGTCCATATTGTTAATCGTACATACATAAATCAGAAGGTATACAGAGATAAAACGATTCGAAGGTTAGTGGAATTTCAAGAACAAATGAATCAAGTGGTAACACCAGGACAAATAGGCACCTGGATAAAAAATCAACACACAGATGTATCCTGGATGCATGCGAAGAAGCTTGAAAAAGTGATGAGCGATGTAATCTCAGCAAAAACGGAAATAATTGTTTCACTCCCAGAGGGAAAGCAATTATCAAATGAGTGGAACCGATTTTTACAACGGAGTAACGTTAAGTACAAACATCTGAAAAAAGAGAACCAGCCCCCATTTCCTATTGTCATGGTTGATCAGAAGATTCTCTGGATTGGGGTCCCTTATGAAGCGGTCAGTGGAACATTACCGCCATATGTATCAGTACGAGTATCTTCAGAGGCTCTTTGTACCTATTTTCTATCACAGTTGGAGAATATATAAAAAAAGAAAAGACCCCAAAAGGAGTCTTTTCTGCGTATTGCGGCGACGAGACTACACGCCACATTCGTGTATTCCAATTAAGGAGCGTCTCTCGACTTATGCAATTCAGCTCATCGCTTTATTACTATAACATGTCTTTACATTTAGTACAACGTAAATATTATTTATTTGCATTAAGAAGAAAAATAATGCACAATAAAGTAAATGCTTTTAATTTGAGATATTTTAATTAAAGATAAGGAAGTGTGAAATATGGAGCAGTTATTGCCTTTAAAAGGTCAACACCATGTATCGGCCATTACAGCCAATGCAAAGGGGAATTATGAATTTTATACAAAAACACTTGGACTACGACTTGTGAAAAAAACAGTAAACCAAGATGATACCTCTGTATATCATTTGTTTTATGCTGATGAGAGAGGAAATCCAGGCACCGATCTAACCTTTTTTGAAATACCAAATGCAGGGCAAACGAGATATGGTACCAATAGTATCTCAACCACTTCTCTACGTGTCTCATCAGATTCTGCTATCCAATATTGGAAGGAAAGATTCGCTTCCTTAGGTATTGATTTTGAAGAAACCAGGATATATGAGAGACTATCTCTAGCTTTTAAGGACTTTGAGGGACAGAGACTCATGCTTGTTTCAGATGAGAATAACCGTGGTGTTGAAGGCGGGAAGCCTTGGGAGAAAAGTCCCGTTCCTGTTGAACACGCAATTATAGGGTTAGGTCCCGTGATGTTGACGGTTGCAAAGCAGGAATCAACTGCTATGATATTAACCCGAGTATTAGGGTTTCGTGAAGTGGGAACGTATATGCTAAAAGAAAAGAAAGTTACGGTGTATGAAACGGGGTTAGGTGGTTCAGGGGCTGAATTGCATGTTATTGAGGAGGCTGACCTTCCAGTTGAAAGACCAGGAAGAGGGAGTGTTCACCACGTAGCTTTTCGTGTTGAAGATGAAGATCAATTGCGAAAGTGGGTCCAGTATTTAAAAGAGTTACGAGTTCCTAGTTCAGGGTTTGTAGAAAGATATTACTTTAAGTCTTTATATTTTCGAGAGGCTAATGGAATTTTATTTGAATTAGCTACAGACGGTCCAGGGTTTGAGGGTGATGAATCATTTGAGAATCTAGGAGAAGGGCTCGCGCTACCTCCGTACTTTGAAGCTCAACGAAGCAGCATAGAGGCAAAGCTAAAGCCTTTAGATACAAAAGAATAAATGAGTAAAAAGGATGTCAATAAAAAGACATCCTTTTTTGATAGACATTGGTATATTAATTGATATAATTGTGTTAGCAGATGCTAGCACTATGATGAAAAGGTAATAGGAGGATGGTTGCGGGAATGGGAGTAGAGAAAAGAGTTCAACTAAACGTACGTGTGACAAAAGAGACACTAGAAAAACTAGATGAAATTGTTGAGTATTATCAGGAGCATACAAAGATCGGAAGAGTTTATAAAGGTGACGTACTTACTGATATTATTGATAAGTCTTACGAGGTCATGAATAAACAAAAGAAAAATAGTAGAAAAATATAAAAAACTTCGAGTCATTGAACTCGAAGTTTTCATTTTCCTAGAAAATCATATTAAGGAAATAATAACATAAAGCTGCAATTGTTGCAGAAATTGGTAATGTAATTACCCAAGTTATGAGCATTCTTTGAGCGGTTCCCCACTTAACACCCTTTAGGCGGTGAGAAGCACCAACTCCTAAAATAGAAGACGAAATAACATGAGTGGTACTTACTGGTAGATGAATATACGTCGCACCAAAAATTATCATGGCACCAGTTAAGTCAGCTGCTACCCCATTAACAGGTCTAATTTTCATAATTTTACCGCCGACTGTCTTGATGATTTTCCACCCACCAACACTTGTGCCTAACCCCATCGCCAAAGCACAGGAAAATTGAACCCAGAAAGGAATATCGGTAGAAGTAGTGAATCCGTTGGCGATTAATGCCATCGTAATAATTCCCATCGCTTTTTGAGCATCATTGGTTCCGTGTGTATAAGCTTGTAAGGCTGCTGTGAAAATTTGAAAAATACGGAAATTTTTATTAGTCTTAGCTAAATTATTATGTTTGAAGATTACTTTAAAAATGCTATAAACAATATATCCTGCTACAAACGCAAGGATGGGAGAAAAAAGTAAAGCCTGTAAGATTTTTAGGAATCCTGTGTAATTCAGAGAAGTAAATCCTGCAGCGGCAATCGCTGCTCCCGCAATAGATCCAATAATCGCATGAGATGAGCTACTTGGAATACCATAGTACCAAGTTAGTAAGTTCCAAAAAATAGCTGCAATTAAGGCGGCTAAAATAACTAGTGAACCGTTTTGAAGAGTAAAGGGATCCACAATATCTTTTGTTATTGTTTTTGCAACACCTGTGAATGTCATTGCTCCTAAGAAATTCATGACTGCTGCAAGTATGATCGCGTGTCTAGGTTTTAATGCTTTTGTAGAAACAGCAGTCGCAATCGCATTTGCTGTATCGTGGAAGCCGTTAATGAAGTCAAACGCTAGAGCACCGATTACTATTAAAATTGTTATCACAAATAATGCATCCATATTAATAAGTCCCCTTATGCATTTTTCATGATGATGGTTTCAAGTGTGTTTGCCACACCTTGACAGCTATCAGCAATTTCTTCAAGTTCTTCATAAATTTCCTTGTATTGAATAACACGAATTGGATCTTTTTCTACTGAGAATAAATGCTTGATTGACTGACGAAGAATTCCATCACATTTTGATTCATAATCTTTAATTTTAATAGCATGTTCACGGATAGCCGGTAGCTTTTTAGTAGAGAGCAATTCAACGGACTGTTGGATTTCAATTGCACAGCTTCTGATTGCTTCCACAAACTTCACCATAAATTCGTCAGCTTGAGTAATATTGTACATTTCAAACATTGCTGAACAATGCTCTATCCCATCAATCACATCATCCATACTCATAGCTAGAAGGAGAATATCTTCACGCTCAATTGGAGTAATAAAAGCGTTATTTAACTCTCTTATTACTTCGTGTACATATGAATCTCCTTTAGTTTCGTAATCCTTTAACGTCTCGGAGAATATTTTTAAATCGCTCACATTTTTTAATTTGTAATCAGCGAAATAATCTGCACCTTCTTTTAGATTTTGTGCAATGCTGCTTAACAAAGTATTAAACTTGTCTTTCTTCTTGAAAACCATCATGTAACCTCCAATAATATATCACTTCATCCAAACGAGATTAATTTTATATGAAAACTATTAAATAGGAAAGAATAATGTCGAAAAAATAGAGGTGTTTTCACAAAAATTTCTATTTTTATAAAAAAACCTAGTTTGTGGAAAAGAATACTTGCTTTTAAGATATTTATATGTCTTACATGCTCATTTCTCTTAAAAGGGACAAAAAAAAAACACATCTTAGATGCTAAGAGCTGTGTTGGGTGGAAGAACGAAATATACTTTGTAGGATATTCTGTTTTTTCTGCCTTCTAGGTTTGATATTTATTGGTTGTTCGGATGGATCGACAAGGGTTGAAGGGGGGACTTGCGTTGCTTCTAAGACACGTATTCTTTCTTCAAGTTTTTCGAGGGTAGCTTGCATTTCCTCCATTTCTCGTCGGTGTTGGAGAATCTGATAAGCGACAACTTGGTCTGCCTTTGTCTGAACAATGGATTCTAAACACTTGATGCGGTTTAATAGAAAAGAATTCTCATCTACAATTGACGAATGAACAGTTCCTACACGTGCAAACTCTTTACCAGCCGCTATTTCATGGTATACAAGTAAAGCTTCGTTTTGCTGTTCCTTGTAAGTCATTAAAAGGTCTACGTCTTCTTGCCGATAAGTGAAATGACCCATTTCATTTCTATCAAGGTTCAGCTTTAATTGTTTTACCCAACGTTTAACGGTGCTAGAGGATACTCCTAATTGTTTTGCAACCGAACTCGTATTCATATTCTCAACTCCTTTTATAGTAATGTTCTTCCTTAAAAATTGAATTCCTATCTTAGCGACAAAACTTCTTTAAATTCGTCAAAAGAAGTGTAAATTTTTAAAAATAAAAAGCAGAAGGTCTCTCCCTTCTGCTGAGCTAATTATTTCCTATTTGCATATTCTTCGACCATTTCCTTTGTTACAAGTTTTCGAGGAGGAAGATTTTCAATTTGTTTAGAGAGTTTGTTCATCTGGGTTGTAATCGAATTAATATTATCAGTAGCGAAGGGAAGGCCTCTTTCATAAAGAGATAATGCTTCTTCTATATGCAATTCCCGTTCACGGTCTAGATTTGCGTATTGGGTTAGAATAGAATTTAGTTTTTTCGCATGATTAGTTAATGCTTTATGTACACTCACAGAATTCGCCCCTTTTGTTATTAAAAATGGTGTCTGCATAGCAGACACCAACTCCCTCCGTCCGTACATGGTTAAGTGTCCCGCAACAAGCGAATGTTCGGAGGGAGCAAAGTAATCATAGCATCTTTTTAGACGAGACGCAAAGGTGAAAAAGGATAAAAATCCATATGATTTAAAACAATATCAATTAATGGTATGGTTAATCGAAAGAGATACCTATTTGGAGGTAGAAAAATGTCATTGGAAAAAATACATGGTGAAAGTATCGTACATACAAAAATGAAAATCCATCAGGATATTGAGTCCTTCTTTGAACAACAGCAAGATATTCCTACTTTTGAGGAATATATCCGTTCGAGGGGACATTATCTTGATCAAATTTGGGTGAATGTGTGGTTAACAAGAGTATCTAACCAGGTTCCCCGCGTTGATAAAAAAGAGTTTTTACAGGAGCTTGGGATAGACACCGAGGGAATGGCTAGAAAATTGATTGACCACCTGTTTCGCACAGAGGTGAGAGATTATGAACCATTTAAAGTAACAGATTGGCTAGAGGAAACATACGGTCAAGAATATGAAAAATGGAATGATTTATATAAGCTTACGATGGAGCAGGTTCAAAAAAGGGAAGAAGCTAGTCAAAAACTAATTAAAAGGGAGTCTGTTCTAGAAGCGATAAAGGATAAGGCTTCTGAAGTATTCTCTAGTGGATATAACAGTCTTTATCTTTATATTAGATACCTAGTCGGTTTACAAATGAAAGCTGACATTCAATCAAAGCCTAGATATAAAAGGCTAGATACATATGCACTAGAAGAGAAGCTTGAAATAGAAGGTAGCTTAGAGGAAATGGGGGAACAGTCTTTTTCTTCCTTTTTGGATGAGTTAACAGGTGATATTCAGAAAACGAATTATGATGGCAGGTTTTATTATGAGTATGAAACATATGGTGACTTGTATAGTTCTTTTATTTGGAAAAATTTACTAGGTCTTGCCCCTTCAAAGGTGCTGACGAATCTTGATGATGATACAAAAAGTGATTTTACCCAGCTAACTGGGCAAGCTCTTTCCAAATCAAAGATTAAGGAACTAGTGGAAGATGAGTTAGAATCTTTATTTTCCAAAATGATATCTGAATTAGAGGAAGAATACATTGATCACTTGCTTCACGCTGTAGAAACTCCTTATGATCTAGACTTTCATAAAAAGTTATATGAAGAGCAAAAAACGGAAAGACAGAAACGTAAAGTAGAGGAGGAAGCTGAACGACGTAGAAAAATTGAAGAAGAAGAGCGGATGATGGACGATATATTTGGACGGGAATATGGAGTGATCTATGATCCAAGTGTCGAATACATCATTCATGTGGGAGAAACAAATACGGGTAAAACGTATCATGCTTTAGAAAGAATGAAAAGGGCGTCAAGTGGCTTGTACCTTGGTCCGCTTAGGCTTCTTGCGCTTGAGGTATATGATAAATTGAATGCGGATGGTATACCATGTTCTTTAAAAACGGGTGAAGAGGAGAAATTGACTCCAGGTGCAACCCACATTGCTTCAACCGTTGAAATGTTTCATGAGAAGGATCGTTATGATGTAATTGTTATTGATGAGGCGCAGATGATTACGGATAAGGATCGAGGTTTTTCATGGTTTAAGGCTATTACAAAAGCTAGAGCTCGTGAAGTACATATCATAGGTAGTAGAAATTCAAAAAATATGATACTACAGCTACTAGGAGAATCCAAAACGGAAATTCATGAGTATAAGCGTGACATTCCACTAGAAGTAGAGGGGAATGAATTTTCAATCAAACAAGTTCGAAAGGGAGATGCTTTGATTTGTTTTTCCCGTCGTAGGGTTCTAGAAACGGCATCAAGACTTCAAAACGATCGGCATTCTGTCAGTGTTATATACGGAAGCATGCCTCCTGAGACAAGAAAAAAACAAATTCAACAATTTATTGAGGGGAAATCAAAGGTGATCGTTTCGACTGACGCAATTGGGATGGGTCTAAATTTACCGATTCGTCGAATTGTGTTTCTAGAAAATGAAAAATTTGATGGAACAAGAAGGCGACTTTTGACTTCACAGGAAATCAAACAAATTGCTGGAAGGGCAGGACGAAAAGGAATTTATGATGTTGGAAAAGTGGCATTTACAAAGGATATCCGGCTAATGAGAAGAAGATTGGAACAAGAGGATGAACCTGTACACACCTTTGCCATTGCACCTACAACGGGTGTGTTAGAAAGGTTTCAAACGTATTACCGGGACTTGGGGACATTTTTTGAATTATGGGATCGTTTCAAAAATCCTAGGGGAACGGAAAAGGCAAGCTTAGCTGAAGAGCGGGAGCTATATGAAATTGTTAAAGGAACAGAAATAGAAGCACGTCTCTCCTTGCAAGATTTATATGGATTTTTACATCTTCCGTTTGCCTCAAGAGAGCAAGCATTAATTCAGCAATGGTATGAGACCATATTTGCTATTATTAATAACGAAGACCTGCCTGAACCCTTTATTAAAAAGCGAACATTGGAGGACCTCGAGTTATCGTATAAAAAGTTAGGATTGCATTTATTGTTTTTGTATCGATTAGATCGGAGAACAGAAGCAATTTATTGGGAAAGAGTAAGGAATGAGTTGAGTGACGAGGTCCATGAAAAGCTTCAAACAGATGTTGGTTCATTTGCGAAAAGATGTCGTGTGTGTGGACGCCATTTACCATGGAATTACGATTTTCCTATTTGTGATCACTGTCATGCAGCACGCCATAAAAGATCGTAGGTTATTTTGTATATCGGTTGGCGTAACTGGAGGCAACGAAAGAATCAGGTTTGATCTTGGGTTCAAAACCCATTGATTCAATTCTTGTCACCATTTCTTGCACGTATTCACGCGTTTTGTTTCGCTGACCAGAACCAATATCAATATGTCCTTCCATTGTAAACGAGGCACCGTGGTATATATGAGGAAGAACAATATCAATAAGATGGTTTTTATGAGCTTCGGTGAATAGAGAAACAATTCTTTCTGTAAGTGTCGTTTCGTAGGAAATCCGTTCATGAAGCTGTTTCATTTCTCGAGGTTCTACCACTTTACGAATACACGCCCAGGCACCTTTTCCGATATTTTGAATGACGACCCCACTAATAAAAAGGGTACGATTGGGGTGAACCTGTGAGTCTGTTCCAACCATTAGACGATAGTTTCCACTGGGTTGCAGCCGCATAAACGAAATAATTCTTTGGAAAATATCTTCGAAAGACATATGATTTTCTTGAAGGTTTTGAAACTGAAATATTTCCTTTTGGTTTTGAGACAAACCGCCACCTACTTTCGCATACTCTTAAAAAAAGTATATGGCTTAGACTCCCTGAAGTTGTCATCTTTCTTGATTATGAAAAAAACGGAGACCAAATATGGTCTCCGTTTTTGTATTTACTGCATTTTTTCATTTAATTGAATGGCTGTATCAGAGGTATTACGCTCTAAATGCATTTGTTCGGCAAATTGGTGTGGATAATAGTAGCCATTTTCAATCATGTATGTGCTTATCGTTGCATGTGTGTCTATTGCGACTCTAAGTTGAGATCTAAGCTCCTGCTTCACTTCTGGCGTTGCCGATTCTGTAAAAGCAAAGGCTAAATTTCTAACACCTGCTTTTGTGGATATGAGGAAGTCGGTGGCAATTACTTGATCGGTCATACCACCCATTCCTGTTATCTTCTTAATTAAATTATTCATTTCTCATTCACCCCCTGGGTATGTAGCAGCACTACTACTATTTTTCATTTCTTTCCTCCGGTTATGCACGCTCCATTATTTTACAATAACAAATAGAATTAATACTATTCGGACTTGGAAATAATACAAATGGCTAACTATGGAAGAGGTGAAAATATGGATAAATCCTATTTGGCGTACCACGAGACAATGGATTTGCATGAAATCCTAAACATGAAAACAGTCTCTTTACTAAAATCAAAATTAATCCAAGGAATTGTATTTGATCAAGATTTGCGAGCGCTGATGGAGAAGGATGTTCAACAATCCATTCAAGCAATTAATGAGTTAAGAGACCTTTACGAGCATATCCCTAATTTACACTAGGAGGTGTTTTATATGAACGATGATTTTTTAGATGTTGATAATGCCGTTGATATGCCTGACCAAGCGGATTCAGCTCTTGCCTTAGATTTTTTATTAACAATTAAAAACGCTATCCGTAATTATGCAATAGCCATTACAGAAACAACTACGTCAGAAGTACGTGCTGTTTTAGTCAAACAGATGGAGCAAGCCATGGATCTTCATGAGGAAGTCTCAAATTATATGGTTCGTCGTGATTGGTTAAATCCTGTCGATGTCCAAAACCAATTTGCTGTGGATTTAAAGGCTGCTGATACAGCTGTGAAAATAGCCAAGATGAAACTTTTTCAAGAGGATACGTCTAGGCTTGGACTATTTGCAACACCAAATGACTAATCGGGAAGGAGGTAGGTAGAAATGAAAGCAGTAACATATCAAGGGATTAAAAATGTTAAGGTGAAAGAGGTCTCTGATCCAAGAATAGAAAAAAAAGACGACATTATTGTTAAAATCACGACAACAGCAATTTGTGGATCAGACCTACATCTTATTCACGGGATGATTCCGAATTTCCCGGAAGATTACATAATTGGCCATGAGCCTATGGGGATTGTCGAAGAGGTAGGGCCTGAGGTAACCCATGTGAAAAAAGGAGATCGGGTCATTGTTCCCTTCAATGTAAGCTGTGGGGAATGTGTGTACTGTAAAAGTGATTTAACTAGTCAATGCGATAACTCTAATCCTCATGGGGATGCAGGTGCTTATTTTGGTTATTCAGAGACATTTGGTGGATACCCTGGTGGCCAGGCGGAGTATTTACGTGTTCCATACGGGAATTTTACCCCTTTTAAAATACCAGAAAACTGTGAGGTTGAAGACGAGTTGCTATGTCTTCTAAGTGATGTCATCCCCACCTCATACTGGAGTGTGGATAATGCGGGTGTGAAAAAAGGAGACACCGTTATTATTCTAGGTTGTGGTCCGATTGGATTGATGGCACAAAAGTTTGCTTGGCTAAAAGGAGCAGAACGAGTAATTGCCGTAGATTATGTTGACTACCGATTAAGCCATGCAAAACAGCATAACAAAGTTGAAACCATTAATTTTGAGCAGGAAAAGGAAATCGGACTTCATTTAAAGGAAATTACAAACGGTGGGGCCGATGTAGTCATTGACTGCGTAGGTATGGACGGGAAAATGTCACCGTTAGAGTTTCTTGCGACAGGAATGAAGCTTCAAGGAGGAGCACTTGGATCAGTTGCGATTGCTGCCCAAGCGGTTCGTAAAGGCGGAATGATTCAGCTAACTGGTGCTTATGGAGCCAGATATAACGCTTTTCCACTAGGAGATATCTTTAATCGAAATGTGAATATACGTACAGGACAAGCGCCGGTTATTCCATATTTACCGCAATTGTATAATATGATCACGGAAGGTGTATTTGATCCGGGAGATATCATCACTCATAAGCTCTCTCTTGATGATGCCAAAAAAGGCTATGAAGTGTTTGATACAAAAACGGATGGCTGTATAAAGGTAATTTTAAAACCATAAAACCTAGTCAAGGTGCCCCGATAGGGTCCTTGGCTATTTTTTGTTAAAATGAGGTATATGATTTTATGGGGGAAGAAACATGGGGGATAAAAAAATTGCCATAGTCACAGGTGCATCAAGTGGTTTTGGTATGTTAACAAGTATTGAGCTTGCCAAACAAAACTATTATGTACTCGCGACGATGAGAAATGTAAATAAAAAGGTAGCCTTACTCGAGAAAGCAGAAGAGGCAGCGGTTACAAAGATGGTAGAAATCTATCCTTTGGATGTGACGGACGAAAACTCCATACTAGCTTTGAAAGAGAAACTTAAAAAGCTTGGTCGAGTGGATGTGCTAGTGAATAACGCAGGCTTTGCTGGAGCTGGATTTTCAGAAGAAATTCCGATTGAGGAGTATCGCCAACAATTTGAGACGAATGTATTCGGAGCCATTTCTGTTACACAATTATGCCTTCCTTATATGCGTTTTCAGAAGACGGGGAAAATCATTAATGTAAGTAGTATTAGTGGAAGAGTTGGCTTTCCAGGGCTTTCACCATATGTAGCATCCAAGCATGCGTTAGAGGGCTGGAGTGAAAGCTTAAGGTTGGAGGTACACCCTTTTGGAGTTGATGTAGTGTTAGTTGAACCCGGTTCTTTCCAAACGAGTATTTGGTCGTCTGGAAAGTACATCACAGAGAGATCCTTACAAAACCATTCACCTTATTCTTCTTATATGAAGAAGCTTTCTTTACAACTAGAAAAAGGAGAAGCCTCCTATGGAGACCCTATAGAGGTGGCGAAACTCATTACAGAAATATGCCAGAAATCTACAACTAAGTTAAGGTACCCAATAGGAAAGGGAGTAAGACTTACTTTGTTTCTAAAGGGCTGTCTCCCTTGGAGAATATGGGAGCGTATAGTAATGAAAAAAATACAGTAGATTTACATAGATACAATTTCTATAACATATATTAGTAGGAAATACGATTAATATAAAGGAGCTTAGATATTGTACTGGTACAAACATATTTTCATCGTTTTAACTCTACTACTTACATGGTTTTTACCTGCTATTACTGCTTCCGCTCCTCATGTAAAAGCAAATACTCAAGCCTCTGTTCTTAATCAGAAATTAGATACGCTGATAAAGGAAGAGCCCCTTTTTTATGGAGCGATGGTAGGGATAAGTATTAGAAACCAGCAAACGGGTGAACTAATTTATGATCATCTCGGTTCAATGAGACTTCGGCCCGCTTCCAACTTAAAGCTATTAACGGCAGCAAGTGCATTGGAAGTGCTAGGAGAAAATCACACATTCTCTACCAAGCTATATGTAGATGGGTCTATTGCGAAAGGGAAGCTAAACGGCAATTTAATTTTACAAGGGGGTGGAGACCCTACACTACAGCAAGCTGATTTAAAAGAATTTGCTCAAATAGTTAAGGAAAAGGGAATTAAAAGGATTAGCGGAAAAGTCATTGGAGACGATACACGATATGATGATATTCGCTATTCCATTGATATGCCCTGGAGTGACGAAGAAGCATATTATGGGGCCGAAATTTCTGCATTAACTGTATCTCCGGATAACGATTACGATGCAGGTACAGTAGTACTAGAAGTAAAACCGGCTAAAAAGGTAGGAGGAAAAGTAAGCTATACAATAAAGCCAGAAAATACATATATTAAGGTCGTAAATGAAGCAGTAACTAGCGAAAGGGATAGCAAGGAGAATCTTACATTTTCTAGAGAACACTCAACCAATTCAATTATGATATCAGGTCAAATTCCTCAAGGCTCGACAAGTGAACGTGAATGGATAGCGGTATCCAATGCTAGTAAGTTTGTTGTACATCTTTTTGTAGAGGAGTTAAAAAAAGCTGGCATTAAAGTGGACGGAGGTTATGGCTTAGGAGTAACACCTAGTGAAGCAAGTTTAATAAACGAGCACAAATCTATCTCATTATCTGAGCTATTACTATCGTTTATGAAGCTTAGTAATAATGGCCATGGTGAGATCTTAATGAAGGAAATGGGGAAGGTAGTGAAAGGAACGGGTAGTTTTGAAGCTGGACTAGCTGTTATGAATGAAAAGTTAACTCCACTTGGAGTCGATTTTAGTAACCAATTGATACGAGATGGTTCTGGTATCTCTCATGTGAACTTGATCCAACCCAATGACCTTACGGAGCTGTTATTCTCCATTCAATCGAAGAGCTGGTTTCCAAGCTATTTTTGTTCCTTGCCGGTGGCTGGAGAAAAGGAAAAGCTTGTAGGTGGAACACTTCGGTACCGCATGAAGGAAGAACCTTTAATAGGAAATGTTGTGGCAAAGACTGGCACACTTACGACAGTAAGTTCCATTTCAGGTTATGTAAATACGAAAACAAAGGGGAAGTTAATATTTTCCATTCTAATAAATAATGTAATGGATGAAGATAAAGCAAAAAAGGTGGAGGACCGAATCATAGCGATATTAGCGAATCAATAAAGAACCTAGAAGAAATACTCTAGGTTCTACTTCTTTTCTTTTACCTGGTACTTTAATAACTTCATCAGTTTCTCTGTTGAGGTACTAAAAGTGTAAAAGTGAGGCAGGTTTTCATCATCCCAAATGAGTATATAGGGATCCTCCTCCTCGTATGAAAAAATAAGAACAGCTTCATCTACCAAATCATTAAACCATTCATTTTTAACTGATATGGGTGGATCTAAGGGTATCTTTACCATCACACCTTTTTTCGGGAGAGGATCTAGATTTTTGTATACGCCGGAAATACTTTTCATCATTTTTTCAGTTTCCTTTTGTATATCAGAAGTGGTAGGGCTCTCCTGAACCACTTTTCCTTCTTCGATATCAAAGATCTCAACAGGTTTTTGTTCGGCTAAACTAGTAAGAGGGGCAAAAAGGAGAAATACGAAACAAATAATAAGAGATTTTATTTTCATCATTTATCACCTCATAGTTATTATTCCCAATTCAACCGAAATTTTGCTAAAATAAGAGAAGTTTAAAAAGGAGGTGTCAATAATGAATATTATTCATGCTCATTTGAAAATAAAGCCAGAGAAACGTGAAGAATTCCTACAAGTGGTTAAGCCGTTGGTAGAGGGTTCACAAGCCGAAGAAGGAAATATCCGTTATGAATTATATGAGTTAACCACTGACAGTAATACATTTGTTGTCCTAGAAGAATGGAAGGATATGGCTGCAATTGCATTCCATAATGAAACTCCACATTTTAAAGATTGGGGGAAAGTGAGTTCAACCTATCTAGCTGCTTCCCCAGTAGTGTCCGTTTTTGAAGCAACTAAGAAAAATTAATGATCTTGTAGAAAACAATCATACATATGGTTGTTTTTTTTTCGATTGGGGGAAGTTAAGGAAGAATGGAGGAGCATGCATATGATATTTGGATGTCATGTTAGCATTAAGGAAGGCTACTTAGGTGCAGCAAAGCTTGCATACAAAAAGGGGGCTTCTGCTTTTCAATTCTTTCCGAAAAATCCAAGGAGTTTAGTAGTGAAAGAATTTGATCATTTAGATGCTTTGGGCTGCAAGGAATTTTGTGAAAAGTATCAGCTTCAATCAATCATTCACACACCTTACCCAACTAGTCTTACTCCAACAGTTGACAAAAGGAATCTTACTATCCAATCCATTATTAATGACCTATCTATTGCAGATGCGTGTGGGGCGATAGGGGTGGTCGTTCATTTTGGCTCTCCTATAGATACGACTAATCCTTTAGAAAGCTATCATCTAATGATTGATATGCTAAATTCGGTATTAGAACAGTGGGATGGACAGGCATTAATTTTGTTAGAGAATATTGCTGGAGGTTCCATGGGGGTTACCTTAGAGGAACATGTCCAAGTTCGTAGCCTTAGTCTCTTCCCCGAAAAAATTGGTTTTTGCTTTGATACATGTCATGCCTTTGCGAGCGGTTTATGGAATGGGGAAAACACGAAGGAACTGTTACAAAAAGGAACCACCTTAAACTACTGGTCGGAAGTAAAGGCATTTCATTTAAATAATTCAAAATATAACACGGGTTCTGGAAAAGATCGTCATGCGAATATTTTTCAGAATGGATTTATTAAAGAAACTGAATTTGATGACTTATTAACTTCTCCTATGTTTCAACATTTGCCCTTTATACTTGAAACCCCAAAGGATGATGGCATTTCTTATGAAGAGGAGTTGGTTCAATTGCAACAAAGATGGGGAGGCCTTAAGGAACATTAATATACATATAAAAGGTGAAAACATGAAGATGTTATGTATTGATGGTGGAGGCATTCGAGGGGTATTTGCAGTTGCCATCCTAGAAGAATTAGAAAAGGATATAGGAAGAAGCATTCGTGAATCCATCGACCTTGTTGCAGGTACAAGTACGGGTTCAATTATAGCTGCTTCGATTGCTGTAAATAGGGAAATGGGTGAACTCCTTGAGGATTATCGTCATTATGGGAGGAAAATATTTAAACGTCGGGCAAGAATTGGCTTGTTTCGCAGTATTTATAGCAATCGTGATCTACGTCGCTTTGTCCAAAATGCCTTCAAGGAGAAAACACTTGAAGAAGTAGGTGTTCCCCTTTTAATTCCTGCAGTTAATGTAACAAAGGGAAAACCATATGTTCATCGCTCACACTATGGGATTCATGAAAGAGGCGAAAATGATCATATAAAGCTCTGGGATGCTGTTCTTTCCTCATGCTCTGCTCCTATTTATTTTCCACCTAACAATATAAATAATCAAGTCATTACAATTGATGGTGGCCTATGGGCTAACAATCCGTCACTCGTTTGCATTACAGAAGCAAAAAACTATTACGGATTAGGGATGGAAAAGATAAGGATTTTATCGATTGGACTTGGCCAGCAACGAGTCCAGTTACCTTCAAAAAAAACACATTTGTGGGGAATTAAGCAATGGATGCCGTTTCAGTTGCAGACGATGAGTTTTACACCGAAGTTACTAGACCTTGCACTCGATTTATCTTCAGAATCCATTTCCTTTCAGTGTCAACATTTGCTTGGAGAAAACTATCTACGTTTAAATACGGAGTTAGGAAAAGAAGTCCCTTTTGACCAGGTTGAAATCGTTGAATGGTTGATTGAATTAGGAAGACAAGTATATAAAGAGAAAAAGCAGGAAATTCTTCAGTTTTTACAAATCTAACTAAGAGGGTGCAGAACCATGCATCCTTTTCATTTTGGACAGACGTTTTAAATTATAGTAAAATGAGCCTCAGATTTAAAAAGAGGAGAAAGATAGATGAAGTTTATATCTTGGAATGTTAATGGTTTAAGGGCTTGTGTTAAAAAGGGCTTCCTAGACTATTTTAATGAAATGAATGCAGATTTCTTTTCGTTACAAGAAACGAAGCTACAAGAAGGTCAAATTGACCTGAAGCTAGAGGGTTATTATCAATTTTGGAATTATGCAGAAAAGAAAGGCTATTCAGGTACGGCTATTTTTACAAAACATAAACCTCTCTCTGTTTCATATGGAGTGGGAGAACATGAATCACAGTCAGAAGGACGAATTATTACCCTTGAATATGATAAATTCTATCTAGTGAATGTATATACACCGAATTCTCAACGTGATCTAGCTCGGTTACCTTATCGTTTACAATGGGAGAGCGACCTGTCCGATTACTTACATCAACTAGATAAAAAAAAGCCAGTCATCTATTGTGGGGATTTAAATGTTGCCCATGAAGAGATTGATTTGAAAAATCCCAAAAGCAATATGGGGAATTCTGGTTTTACGACGGAGGAGAGAGGGAAAATGTCTGATTTGCTAAATTCTGGCTTTGTCGACTCTTTCCGCTACTTATATCCAGAACAAAAAGAAACGTACACATGGTGGTCGTATATGAGCAAGGTTCGCGAGAGAAACATTGGCTGGCGAATTGATTACTTCATTTTATCAAATAGGATCGCTACTAGTATAATAGACTCTCAAATTCATTGCGATGTAATGGGGAGTGATCACTGCCCTGTATGCATTGAAGTGAGTTTGTAAAAACTGAAGATAGCAATTACTTAGGAGGATTCTCTATGTTAAAAGAATCATTAGAAAATTTATTAAAAAATCAAAGCAGGGTTGAATTGTATCCAGAGGAATACGAGTTTGTGATTCGCAACGGATTAAGTAATTCTGATACGGAAGTTGTTAAAATTGATGAGAAATCAAGGTTTTTTGACGCTTATATAGAACGTTCAAATAAGGAAACGGAAGAATTTCTTGGAGAAGAAAATGCTGAATTTCTAAATCAGCCGATTACGTATTTCAAGGAACATATGAATGAGTTTCTATATATGGAATCAAAATGGTTTGCGTTAATTGGGATTGATGCGATTTCCTTTGAAGTTGATGACTTATTTGGAAGTTATGATGTAATGCTCGGCCTCAAGATCAAAAAGAAGTATTCTTCGGAGCTTAGAGATTATTTTACTCAATACTCAGAGGATCCTGAAGAGCCTGTAGATTTAATGTTTGACAGCCAAGAGGGGATTTGGAATATTAATTTTTCCCTTCATACACTGCCAGGTTTTCGAGAAGATATGACCGTTGCAGAAGCCTACCAACTGGTGTACTCCTTTATCTTTTCATTTGTTCAAACGATTTAATTTATGTGAAATATAAATAAGTCAAGAACATAGGATAGAGAGTACATGCTTAACACTATTAGGAGGAAAGAAAATGAAGCAGCTAATAAAATGGATTTGTATGGTGGCACTAGCTTTTGGAGTAGTCAATTCAAATCAATTGGCTTATGCCTCAACGGATTCAAATAATGAAGAAAGTATCAATGAGAAATTTGGTCTTCCGATTGTGGTTTATGGCGAAGCGTTATCCGATAGTCAAAAAGCAGAGGTAAGAGACCTACTTGGGATTAAGGATACTAGTAAGGTTACTGAAATTACCGTAACTGGCAAAGACCTTGTATATTATATTGATGGTGATAAAAATTCGAATATGTACTCTTCCGCTAAAATTACTCGTAAGGAAAAAGGTGAAGGACTTGTTATTAACCAAGTCACACCAGAAAATATTACAGAAGTAACAAGTGAAATGTATGCAAATGCTCTATTGACTGCGGGAATTGAGGATGCTGTCGTAGATGTAGCATCGCCAGTAAAAGTAAGTGGACACTCCGCTCTCGTGGGTATATATAAAGCCTACGACGAGGGTGAAGGTACAGAGCTGAATAAAGAGCGTACCGAAGTAGCGAATGAAGAACTAACGCTAGCTACAGATCTAGCCAAAAAAGAAGGGCTCGATGAAGATAAGGTAAGTGAGCTGCTAACGGAAATAAAGAAAGAAATTGCCGAACAAAAACCAGCAACAAAGGAAGAGCTTGAGCAATTGATTGACGAAAAGCTCCAAACCTTAAATGTTCAATTAAGTGCTGATGATCGTCAGCTATTAATTGACCTCTTTGAGAAAATGCGTAATCTGAATATTAACTTTGATAATGTTCAATCACAGTTAGAAAATTTATCTAAGGATATCCAAAATCGAATTGAAAATGCAATTAGTGAAAACAAAGGATTTTTAGACACTATTGCCAACTTCTTTAAGTCATTTATTGATAGTTTAAAGAGTTTGTTCTCATAAATCTTTGATTTCCAAGGTATCTCAAAATAGTAGTGCGATAGAAAAAGAATGAAGGAGTGATTAAGCTGAAGTTAGAGGGAAAGAAAATTATACAGTTAGTTAGCAATGATTTTGAGGATTTAGAATTATGGTATCCTGTTCTCCGACTACGTGAAGAAGGGGCAATTGTTGATATTGTTGGGGACAAAGCGGGAGAAACATATATAGGGAAGTATGGCGTACCTATCCAATCGAATCTGGCTTTTACAGATATTAACCCAGATGATTACGATGCCATTCTTGTACCAGGTGGCTGGTCGCCGGATTTATTAAGAAGGTTTGAACCTGTTCTTTCCATGGTTCGTTCGATGGATCAATCAGAAAAACCGATTGGTCAAATCTGTCACGCTGGATGGGTCTTAATCTCTGCTAAAATTTTATCTGGAAGAAAGGTAACAAGTACACCAGGTATCAAAGATGACATGATTAACGCGGGAGCTGAGTGGATAGACGTTCCTGTTATCGTCGACGGACATATTATATCAAGTCGACGTCCACCGGATTTACCTGATTATATGAGAGAATTTATAGCAGTTTTAGCTAGTAAGTAGTATCCAATCATATAAGATAGTTGAAAAAAGGTCTCGGGAGCATAGTCTCTTGAGACCTTTTTTCGTTCTTTAATATGAATATTGGGAGTTTAAGATATGTGGATTCCAGAAATTAGTGGAATCGGTGAACAAAGTTTGGGTTTAGGACATGTTGGTTCCAGAAATTAGTAGAATAGGTGAACTAAGTTCAAAATTAGGGACCTGTAAATTGCAAGAAATAATAGAATGGGTGAACTAAATTAGATTTTAGGAACTGAATCTTTTTAAACATGAATCCGTATATTAGATAAGTTAAAAGCAAGCCAGTTAGGGGGAATGTTTAGTGAAACAAAAGAAACTGTATTTTTCCGATTCATTCTTTTCTACGGGGAAGACGGATATTTTTACCGGAGAGGAAGAAAAGATTGGAGAAATCGATCTTAAAAGCATGTTTTCTTCTTCTGTAGATATATTAAACGGAAATCAAGAAATTTTGTTGAGTGGAAAGTTTCCGATGCTGGGTATTCATTGGAGAATACTAGATAGAGACGGTACAGAGATAGGTATATTAAAGGAGAAATTAACGTTTTTTTCGAAAAAATATGCGTATGAGGCTTATGGAAGAGAAACGTTTTTGATCCATTCTGAATTATTTTCAAAAGAATATGTAATCAAGCATGAGCAAGACGAAGAGGTAACTGCGACCTTTAAAAAAGTTAGTGGTATCTTTTCGTCTGCCGCCTATGAGTTAGACAATTTTTCTAATACTCTAACATCACCGGAAATTATAGCTGTAATTATGGGGGTCAACGCAATACAAAAGCGGAATAACTCAACAAATGCCGCAACATAATCTAAAGTTCGTTAACTAAGATTGCTCGTTACAGGCAATCTTCTTTTCATTTCTTAAAGATATGATAATATATAGAAAAAGATGGTAGGAAAATGAGGTTTGATTCGTGTTAACAAAACCAATATTCAAAAGAAATTGGGGCATTTCGCCATATATATGGAGTGTTATAAGTATACTCCCTTTTTATTTTATCTTTCAATCTTCATCCACTCCTGAGATTATCGCTGGAGTCATTTTAACTGTCATATTCTTTATCACATTGCGATTTGCGTTCTTATCTAAAAGATGGCCAGTCTATTTATGGACCATTATATTGATATGTATTTCTATTACAATGGCGATTCTTTTCTCCTTTGTGTATTTTGCTTTTTATATAGCTTACTACAACGGAAATATAAAAAAACGTGTAGCGTTTATGACTGTATACGTCATCCATCTTGTCGCAACAACCTTTGCAATTAATTACAATGTTGTTCTACAAAATCCTGAGTTTATAAAACAGTTGCCATTTGTCATTATTATTTGGATAAGTGTCATTTTGTTACCCTTTAATATATATAATCGAAAAAAGCAAGAGGTGCTTGAGGAGAAGTTAGAGGATGCAAACAAGCGGATTGCCGAATTGGTGAAACAAGAGGAAAGACAACGGATTGCCCGTGATTTACATGATACTTTGGGACAAAAGCTTTCGCTAATTGGGTTAAAAAGTGATTTAGCTCGAAGGTTAATTACTAAGGATCCTGAACAGGCAAAGGATGAGTTAAAGGATGTACAGCAAACCGCAAGAACCGCATTAAATGAGGTTCGACAGTTGGTGTCACAGATGAGAGGGATTCGGTTAGATGAAGAAATTGTACTTGTTAGACAAATATTAAAAGCAGCGGAGATTGAGTTTATTTATAGTCAGGAAAAGCCTGTTACAAATGTATCTCTGTTTCTTGAAAACATATTAAGCATGTGTATTAAGGAAGCGATCACGAATGTCGTTAAACATAGTCAAGCAAATGTCGTTCAGTTGACCATCAAACAGTCTCTTAAAGACATAACGATCATCGTTCAAGACGATGGAGTAGGTCTTTGGCAAAAGCCGAATCAAACATCAGGCCATGGTTTAGTAGGTATGCAAGAAAGATTAGATTTTGTTAATGGAAGTTTAAAGATTATCGGAGATGGAGGGACTAAGTTAATTATGAAGGTGCCTCTAGTTCAAGTAGCAAAGGGGGAAACGAAGGTTTGATCAAAATTGTTATAGCAGAAGACCAACGAATGCTTCTAGGAGCCTTAGGTTCGCTTCTAAGCCTAGAGGATGATATGGAAGTGATAGGGAAGGCCAATAATGGAAACGAGGCAGTTGCACTTGTTAATCAATTAAAACCTGATGTATGTATAATGGATATAGAAATGCCAGAAAAGACAGGACTCGAAGCGGCAGAAGAGCTGAAGGGTGGAAGTTGCAAAGTCATTATTCTAACTACATTTGCGCGTTCAGGCTATTTCCAGCGGGCTTTAAAAGCTGGAGTAAGAGGATATCTGTTAAAAGATAGCCCGAGCGAGGAATTAGCAAGCTCGATCAGAAATATTGTTGGTGGGAAGAGGATTTATGCACCTGAACTAATGGACGACCTTTATACAGAGGAAAATCCTTTAACCGAAAGAGAACGAGATGTACTCGAGCTTATTGCTGAAGGTAGGAATACAAAGGAAATTGCTGAACAGCTAAACATTAAAACGGGAACAGTAAGAAATTACATTTCAGCAATATTAGAGAAACTTGAAGTTACGAACCGGATTGAAGCCATTACACAATCTAAAGAAAAAGGCTGGTTTAAATAATTCTTTTATACAAAAGCCATTTACCTACCATAGGATTTATATCCTATGGTTTTATTTTTTCATTAAAAATTGGTCAAATACCCTTAACACATCAAGAAGTATCGTGACATAACCTATATAAAAAGGTAGGAGGGATAGGAATGAGCAATAAAGAAGAGTTTGAAAAAATTTCGAAGCAAAGTATGGATTTATTAATTAATGCTACACTAAAAAGACATGGCATTAATCTGGATACAAAGCCACAGCTTTCGGATGAAGAAAGAGAAGAGCTAAAAAGTCTAATTGAAGGGCTTAAGCAAAACGTGGAGTCCTTAACTAATATTACAAAAAAGGAATGAGCGAAGTGGTTGCGATAAGCAACCACTTTTCTAGTTTTTTACCCAAAGAAAAGACTAGTCTATAGTCCATTTTTCTATAAAAATAGTCTTTTGCCCTGACAGACCGGGGCAAACTTACATATACCAATAGTGTAATAACTAAAATCAATAAGGAGGAAATCATATATGAGTTCAAAAGTATGGAGAGGCCAAGCGCCAGTTCTTGCTGATAACAGAGGATGCGCACCAGAAAGATTTAATGCATTAGACCCTAGCAGCACACACCCTTGGGATTGTTTTGAAGACACAGCACAAGTAGCAGATCAAACAACTAAAAACGTGCAAGCATCATATGAATCTATCGTAATTAAAGATTCTTGTGATGTAGAAGTAATCACTACTGATACGCAAGCAGCCATTAACCTTCAAGTTGCTCTTCAAGCGGCTATTCAACTAGTGATTAGCATTTCTATTGCAAGCAGCGAGCAAGCTGAAGTATTAACGCAAGAATTAACTCAAAAACTTATTAATAAGCAAGTAAACCGTCAACAAACGTATATCGAAAACTCTCGTGGCGTAAAAGTAACGACTACTGATACAGACCTAGCTGTTAACGTTCAAGTGCTTTTACAAGTTCTACTTGCTCTAGTCGCTAGATTAGACATCCTATAATTGGGAGAAAACAAGGAGCTTTCTCAAGAGCTCCTTGTTTCTTTTTATCTGACTCCAGCAGCCTGTTCCACTTGGACCTGATGAGAAGGATCTGATTTGCCATCAATATGTCTTGTGCTGTCTGAAAAATACACATCGAAATGTCCTGTTATCCCGTTATCCATAATGTATTCCCTCTCATGGGGGTAGAAGCTCATGCTTGCAGCCAGTTTTCTACCATCCACTTCAATAATGACCGCTCGTGGTGTCCAGGAGTAACCACCCCAAATGCCTTTGGCGGTATTTGAATCGCTCACTGTTACCGTTTCACAATCGGCATGGTTCGCACCGATGGTCCTTTTTATTGAAAATGTTTTCCCTGTAGCAAGATCTGTTACCTTTGCTACTTTGCCAATTGTAAATACATATTGCGCTTCCGTCCACCAATTTAACAATTCACCATGATTCGGACTGACGGTTTCTTTTACTGGTATATTGTGAACTGGGACTCGTAGCTCTTGTCCGATTGAAAG
Source organism: Robertmurraya korlensis NBRC 107688 (assembly GCF_001591645.1). Taxonomy (GTDB): domain Bacteria; phylum Bacillota; class Bacilli; order Bacillales; family Cytobacillaceae; genus Robertmurraya_A. Next base: position 578,363 of record NZ_BCVH01000001.1, read on the forward strand.
CATACTTGATGTGGTTAACCCATTTACTTGTAACAGTTCAGACTGTGGAATTCCATACTTTATGCTTAGACTCCAAATCGAATCACCAGATTGAACTTTATGTGTGGTAAAGCTAACTGTACTGATAGGTGAGGAGACGGCTTTATCACTTATATTTAAGACTTGCCCAATCCGTAATACATCACTAACTAATTGGTTACGAGCTCTTAGCTCATCAACCGTTAATCCAAACTTTAATGCGATTGAATACAAACTATCCCCACTAACAACCGTATACGTATCAGGGAGGGTTGGGGTAGTAGTAGTCGGTTCGGGAATTGGTGCTACTGTTTGTGTTGAAGGAATCGTTAATCTTTGTCCCAAACTTAATACATCACTCGTTAATTGGTTATTCTTTTTTAGAGCATCCACTGTGGTATTGTATTTTTTGGAAATGCTATAAAGTGTATCTCCAGCAACAACCGTGTGGGTAATACTGGTAGGTACGGATGTGGATTCTGTAGCAATTGGTGTTTGTGGTATTTCTAACACAGCTGGAATAATCAATTTATGATTAATAGAAAGATTCGTGGATGTCAATTGGTTTGCTTCTTTTATGTTATCAACGGTCGTATTGTATTTTCTCGATAAACTATATAGAGTATCTCCAGATTGGACCGTATGTATTGCTTTTGGAATAACGAGCATTTGGCCAATGGTTAACGTCACGGAAGGGAGGTTATTCGCTGTTTTAATCAGATCAACTGATGTCCCAAACCTCTTGCTTAATCCCCATAGAGTATCGCCAGGAGCAACAGAGTAAAAGAAGTTAGAATCTGATTGCTGAATGGAGGTATTTGCAAAGGCTCGATCAGCTGCAACTGGCAAAGTGCTAATTACGAAACCACCTAGTATTACCTTTACAACTGTAATTCTTATAGAAGGATAACGATTGTTTAGCAAAAGTGTTGCTTGCCTGATAATATCAAAGCGTATAGATGACTTTGTTCCTAGCTCCTGTGAAAATTCTGTTAATGTATCGTCAAGATAAAGAATGAGTTCATATTCTCCATCATGATTTTTTAGTAACTTATGCCTTGTAAAAGTGTCCATTCGAATACCTCCTTAGTAAGACTACCTAAGAGGTATTTTCCACAGTAAAGAATTAGTTATGCATGAATGGTCTTATTCGCTAGGTTTCTTTATATACTTCCGCTCATAATTGCAAATGGTAAGAAGTGGCCAAATGTAGTTATAGCTATGATAATGAATATAAAATCCCCCCGGCAAGCCTCCACCTGTTGGATAATCCATTGTCCAATTGGTTTTTTCTAAAGATGATACAAGAAATTGTATTCCGTTTTCTATTTCTTTTGTTGGTTTATCAAAGTAACAAATCAGTGCATCTAGTGCCCATGCAGTTTGCGATGGAGTACTCGCATATAGTGGAGTATATTTCTTCTTCATGTCACTAGAGCATGATTCACCCCATCCGCCATTATTGTTTTGAATGGAAATTAACCAGTTTATTGCTCGTTTGATGGACGGGGCAGATCGGTTAACTCCACACGCTAATAAACCGGTCAAGGCAGCCCAAGTACCATAAATATAGCAGATTCCCCATCTGCCATACCACGATCCATCCTGTAACTGATGATTCGTTAGCCAGTTAATCCCTTTTTTTATTGGTAAAGAATGTAGGTCAATATCCGTGTATTCTCCAAGAAAATGAAGTGTTCTACCTGTCAAGTCAGCGGTGGATGGATCAAATAACACCCGATCCTCGTACCGAAAGGGGATAAAGGAAAGCCACTTGTTCGTAATGTTTTTTTCAAAAGCTGGCCACCCGCCATCTTTGTTCTGCATCGAAAGAACCCAATTAGTCCCTTTATCCCAAAAAATTGAAGGAATTGCTTTTGTAGAAGTTAGAGGTGCAATTCCGCGCAATGCGGCGGTCGTATCATCAACATCTGGAACCAAGATGTTAATGGGTGAAAAGCCCCAACCACCAGGTGGGGTATCTGGACAGTTTATAGCCCAATCGCCGAAGGTTGTGTGTTGATGGTTGCATATATAGTCAGTAGAGCTTAGGATCATTGGATCGGAATTATCTACACCTGCGAGATGTAAGGCACTAGTGATTAGGGCTGTATCCCAAACCGTAGAAGGTGAATTTTCAATATAAAAGAGCTCGTTCTCTTGAAAAAGAAAAGACTTCATCCCTTCGATGGCATTTAGAATAATAGAGTGATCTTTTTTGTAACCGAGAGCTAATAGGGAGTAAATCATAAAAAAGGTAGAGCTAAAATAACTATATAAAGTTCCGTTCGACTCTATTCTTTCTAGCATATATGCTTCACCTTTTTGAAAGGACTCTTCTCGAATTCTCTCGGGTATTTGTGCAAGTTTCATAGCTTCTGATTTAATATTCGAAATAAATTTCATGGATCGCTCGTCTACTAGTGACTGATCCTCCTCCCTATTTATATTTAAATATTCAAGGGAGGGACAATGTGGATCTACATTCTTAAATCGTTTATTAGAACAAATAATGATGGGAACCCAGTGAGCTCTTGCATAGCCAACAATATCAAAAATTGAAATGGGAGACCAAGATGGTAAAAGCATGATTTCAATTGGAATCAATTTAATAATGGATGGCCAAGATATTTGCCCCGTACATGCTAACATCGCTTTTGTTAGCCATTCCGCTTTTTGAAGGCCGCCATTATTTAGGATAAACGTTTTGGCCCTTTGTAGAACATCTGAATTACTTGGTAAGTAACCTGAATAGAGTAAGGCAAAATAACATTCTATCGTATAGGATAAATTTCCAAATCTTTCATCATAATAAAGCTTCCATGCGCCATTGTTCTCTTGTCTTTTACATATTTCATGCACCAGCTGTTTAATGAGTGTCTCCTCCGATTGGATGTTCAACGATCGTAGCAAAATAATCATATAAGCATTTGTCATCAAACTTCCTTCAAAACAAAACCTCCACGAGCCATCTTTTTTTTGCTTTTTTCTAAGGCCTTCAATTAAATCGTCTTTCGTCTTGAATAACTTTTCCTTTTGCATAAGCACACACCTCTTATCCGAGATAGTTTGTAAAAAAATATGTAGGTGGATCGGAAAACATACGAATTCATGGAAAAGAACTTTTTAGACATAGTGACAAGCAGCAATCGAGTATATTTTAAAAAACTGTGTTAAAAGAGGTGAAAATTATGGCTAATCAGCCTAAACAAATGTTTACAAAAACAAAAACGTATCAGCCATACCACAGTCCTTTTGATCCTTGTCGTCCGATTGGAGTTAAATATTACTCAACACCACCAAATCTATATGTAGGATTTCAACCACCTAATCTTCCGCAATACTCCCCAAAAGAAGCATTACGAAAAGGCACCTTATGGCCTATTTTTTATGATTATTATGACAATCCATATGAAGTAAAAAGGAGGGAGGATAAGTGAAGCAGCTTCCTGAAAGATATTATCAATTAATGGAAGAAATCCAAGCGATTGACTTCGCTCTGGTAGAACTCACATTGTACTTAGATACACACCAAACAGATCAACAAGCAATGCAGCAGTTTAATCAATATGCCCAATACAGTAAACAGCTTAAGCAACAGTTTGAGGCAGAGTTTGGTCCCCTTCTTCAATACGGAAATAGTTATACGGATGCAAAATGGAGCTGGGGAACGACTCCGTGGCCCTGGCAGGTGTAAAAAAGGGAGGAGAAGAAAATGTGGGTATATGAGAAGAAGCTACAATATCCGGTAAAGGTAACGACCTGTAATCCAACCTTAGCAAAATTTTTAATAGAACAGTATGGTGGCGCAGATGGAGAGTTGGCTGCTGCATTAAGATACTTAAATCAAAGATACACCATTCCAGATAAGGTGATTGGCCTTTTAACTGATATTGGAACAGAGGAATTTGCACATTTGGAAATGATTGCAACCATGATTTATAAATTAACAAAGGATGCTACTCCGGAACAATTAAAAGCAGCAGGTATTTCAGAGCATTATGCAAATCATGATTCAGCAATCTTTTACCACAACGCGGCAGGAGTACCTTTTACAGCATCCTATATTCAAGCAAAAGGTGACCCGATAGCGGATTTATACGAGGATATTGCAGCAGAAGAAAAGGCACGTGCTACTTATCAATGGATTATAAATATGTCAGATGATCCAGATTTAAATGATTCCCTTCGCTTTTTAAGGGAAAGAGAGATTGTTCACTCACAAAGGTTCCGGGAAGCTGTTGAGTTAGTGAAGGAAGAAAGAAATCAGAAAAAGATATTTTAATATAGTATTTGATAGGAAATGCCAGCATACATATGTAGCTGGTATTTCTTATTTTGGTCATTCTATGTCCCTTTAACAGGGTAGTAAACTACCATTCTAATATACTAAAATTTACCAATTTTTCATTGACCTTTCTGAAATCCCCCCCTTACAATAGAATTATAAAAACTTTCAGAATATATCTTTAGATAATCACTTATAGAGGTGAAGTTGGAGGGAGCATCATGAAGGTTGTATTAACAGGTCAATCCTTAACCCTTTCGCAAGTAAAAGATATTTGCTATGGGTATGCAATGGTAGAAATAGCAGAATCGAGCAGAAGGAAAGTAGAGGCGTCTCGACAATCTGTTGATGATATCGTATTAAATAAGCGAACGATATATGGGATTACTACTGGTTTTGGAAAATTTAGTGATGTCATGATTGCGGAAAAAGATGTAAACGATTTGCAGTTAAACTTAATTCGTTCCCACGCGTGTGGAGTGGGTGATCCATTTCCGGAAGTGGTCTCACGTGCAATGGTACTCCTCCGTTTAAATGCTCTTCTCAAAGGTTTTTCCGGAGTAAGGGTGGAGATTGTTAACCAACTTAAAACCTTACTAAATGAGAGAATTCATCCGGTTGTGCCACAACAGGGTTCCTTAGGTGCATCAGGAGACCTAGCACCCTTATCCCATTTAGCGCTCGTTCTTATCGGTGAGGGTCAAGTACATTTTAAAGGTCAAATATATCAAACAAAAGATCTACTAAAAGAAAAGGGAATTCAACCGATTACGTTGAAGGCAAAGGAAGGGTTGGCATTAATAAATGGAACACAAGCAATGACTGCACAAGGGGTCATTAATTGGATTGAATCCATGAGATTATTTTATCAAAGTGAAATGATCGCAGCTATGACGATGGAGGGGTTGGAAGGAATTATCGATGCCTTTCATCCTGCGATACATGAAGCGCGTGGATATGTTCAACAGACTGAAGTTGCGGCTAGAATGTGTGAGCTCCTTAAAGAAAGTAAGCTAATAACTAGCCAAGGTGAAAAGCGAGTCCAGGATGCGTATTCTTTACGGTGCATACCTCAGGTCCATGGCGCAACGTTACAAGCACTAGATTATGTGAAAGAAAAGCTAGAAATTGAAATGAATGCAGCAACTGATAACCCGCTTATTTTTGATAGTGGGGACATGGTTATTTCAGGTGGTAATTTCCATGGTCAGCCAATTGCGTTTGCTATGGACTTTATGAAAATTGCCATGGCTGAGCTGGCCAATATATCAGAACGACGAATTGAGCGACTTGTGAATCCAGGATTAAATGATCTCCCACCGTTTTTAAGTCCCCGGCCGGGTCTACAATCAGGAGCAATGATCATGCAGTATTGCGCGGCTTCTCTCGTTTCAGAAAACAAAACCTTAGCTCATCCTGCAAGTGTTGACTCCATCCCTTCCTCAGCTAACCAAGAAGACCACGTAAGCATGGGAACCATTGCTTCACGTCACGCTTATATGATTATTCAAAATGTCCGTCGTGTTTTAGCAATCGAATGCATCTGTGCTCTTCAAGCTGTACAATACCGTGGAATTGAAAAAATGGCTCCGACTACCATGTTTTTTTATAAAGAAGCAAGAAAAATTGTCCCATCGATTGATAGTGATCGTGTGTTTTCAAAGGATATTGAGGAAATGACAGCATGGTTGAAACAAAAGGAGTTGGGTTATTAGTCGGGACCCGACCGAACAGCAACTCTAATTGGAAAAAAGGAGGAATTATTCAATGAATGCAAATCAAAAACGTGTAGTGATAGCCAAACGAGGCAACAACTTAGAGTGCAAGGGATGGGAACAAGAAGCGGCTCTTCGTATGCTTTGTAATAATTTAGATCCAGATGTGGCCGAGAAACCGGAGGAACTTGTGGTTTACGGTGGGATTGGGAAAGCAGCTCGGAATTGGGAAGCTTTTGATGCAATTGTTGAAACATTAAAAAGACTGGAAAACGATGAAACGATGCTCATTCAATCAGGAAAACCGGTAGCCGTTTTTAAAACGCATGTTGCTGCACCTCGTGTCCTTTTATCCAATTCAGTCATTGTTCCTAAATGGGCGCACTGGGATCATTTTCACGAGCTGGATCAAAAAGGGCTGATGATGTACGGACAAATGACAGCTGGTAGCTGGATATATATCGGAACACAAGGGATTTTACAGGGTACTTATGAAACATTTGGCGAATTAGCAAGGCAGCATTTCGGTGGTTCCCTACAAGGGACCATCACATTAACTGCGGGTTTGGGTGGAATGGGAGGGGCTCAGCCTTTAGCAGTCACGATGAATCGGGGAGTTTGTATCGCGGTGGAGGTCGATAATGAGCGGGTGCAGAAACGAATCAAAACAAATTATTGTGACCGAGTCACACATTCAATAGATGAAGCAATTGCCTGGGCACAAGAGGCAAAAGCAAACGGTTACCCTTTATCTGTCGCACTGGTTGGTAATGCTGCAGATATTCATCATGAACTGTTACAGCGACATATTGCTATTGACATCGTTACGGATCAAACATCCGCTCACGATCCATTAAACGGTTATATACCAAGTGGCCTTTCACTTGAAGAAGCTAAAGAACTCCGTGTTCAAGATCCAAATCAATATATAAGTTTGGCAAAGAAATCTATGAAGTCTCATGTGCAAGCAATGCTTGAGTTTCAACAGAGAGGTTCAGTTACTTTTGATTACGGAAATAACATCCGTCAGGTTGCGTTTGATGAAGGAGAACGTCATGCATTTGATTTTCCAGGTTTTGTTCCTGCATATATTCGGCCGTTGTTTTGCGAAGGAAAGGGACCTTTTCGCTGGGCTGCTCTATCGGGAGACCCAGAAGATATTTACCGAACCGATCAGTTAATTAAAGAGCTTTTTCCTGAAAATGAACCTTTACAAAGGTGGATTACTATGGCTCAAGAGAAGGTTAGCTTTCAAGGGCTCCCGGCTCGCATTTGCTGGTTGGGCTATGGAGAGCGTGTAAAAATGGGTCTTGCCATTAATGATTTGGTTCGTAAAGGGGAGCTCAAAGCACCAATCGTAATCGGGCGTGACCATTTGGATTGTGGCTCAGTTGCATCACCAAATAGGGAGACAGAAGCAATGAAGGATGGGAGTGATACGATAGGGGATTGGGCCATATTAAATGCATTACTCAATGTGGCCGCTGGGGGATCGTGGATTTCTGTTCATCACGGAGGTGGTGTAGGAATGGGCTATTCCCTTCATGCCGGTATGGTTGCTGTAGCTGATGGGACAAAACTAGCCGACGAAAGATTAAAGCGTGTACTAACAACCGATCCAGGAATGGGGATTGTTCGCCACGCCGACGCTGGGTACGAGAAAGCCATAGAAGTGGCAAGAGAAAAAAACGTTGATATTCCGATGCTCCGCCATAAGAACTGATATTTAGAGAGGGTGATAGCAATGTATGATTTACTATTATTTAATATCGGACAGCTACTTCTACCGGCTTCCACATCTCGTCCACTAAAGGGCGAAGAAATGAAGCATCTACAGGTCATTGAGAAAGCGGCGATGGCTGTAAAAGATGGAAAGGTTGCATGGATTGGTCAATCAGAAGAAGGGGAGAAGCTGGAAGCGATTTCTTATCTAGATGTACAGGGCAAAGTCGTATCCCCTGGTTTAGTAGATCCACATACACATTTCGTATTTGGAGGATCCCGTGAAAATGAATTGGCATTAAAGCAAGCGGGGGTTCCTTATTTAGATATACTAGCCTCTGGTGGCGGAATTCTATCTACCGTCCAATCTACGAGAAATAGTACCGAAGAGGAGTTGTTTTTGAAGTCCTCCTTTCATCTAGAACGGATAATTTCTTACGGTGTAACAACGGTGGAAGGAAAAAGCGGCTATGGACTTGATCGAGAAACGGAGCTTAAACAGTTAAAGGTAATGAAGAAACTTCAGGAAAAGTATCCAATCCGAATCGTTTCCACTTTTCTAGGTCCTCACGCTGTTCCGCCTGAGTTCAAAGGGAAAAGTGATCTGTTTCTAGAAGAAATGATCTCAATGTTAGAGGAGATAAAAGAACATTCACTTGCAGACTATGTAGATATTTTTTGTGAAACGGGTGTTTTCACCGTCGAGCAATCTAAAGCATTTTTAGAAGCAGGGAAGAAGCTCGGTTTTGGCATGAAGATTCATGCAGATGAAATTGATTCTCTAGGTGGAACCGAGTTAGCGGTAAAAGTAAGAGCAACCAGTGCCGATCATTTGGTAGCTGCTTCTGAAGAGGGAATTAAACAGTTGGGCAAAAGTGATACAGTGGCGGTATTATTGCCTGGCACTACCTTTTACCTCGGGAAAGAGCAGTATGCAAAGGCGAGAAAAATGATTGATACAGGAGTAGCGGTTGCATTGGCAACGGACTTTAATCCTGGTAGCTGCGTAACGGAGAATCTTCAAATGATTATGTCCTTAGCGGCATTAAAGTTAAATATGTCGGCGGAGGAGATTTGGAACGCCGTTACAGTAAACGCTGCCTTTGCCATTGGGAAAGAGGATGTGGCTGGAACGCTGACTACTGGTGCACAGGCCGATTTTGTAGTATGGGAGATACCCAATTATCAATATCTTCCGTATCATTTTGGAGTGAATCATGTACACTCCGTCTATATCGCTGGGGAAAAGGTACGGAGGAAGAAATATGAGCTTTGAGTATGTAAACTTTGGGAAAGAAGCTATTTTTCAAGATCGACATGTGACAAAGGTTTCCGAAACAATCTCTCCGTTTGTTTTAGGTGATAAAGGACAGATTGGCATAATTGGTCTTCCTTTATCAAAAACATCCATTTCCCTTTCGCAGGCAGCTGAGGCACCGCAAAAAATTCGCTCTCATTTGAAAAGCTTCACCACTTTTTCTTCTGAAGTAGATCAAGACTTTAATTATGTGAAAATTATAGATTTTGGTGATTGTCTAACTCATCCAACTGATTTAACTGAATCTACCGAACGGTTGTATAAAAGTGTGTCAGACATGCTTGAGGTTAATGCTTGTGAACGGTATGTTCTCTTAGGGGGTGACCATGGAGTCACTTTTCCATCGGTTCGTGCCTTTTCTGAAAAGATGGGTCGAGTAGGAGTCATTCAATGGGATGCCCATCATGATGTACGAAGCTTTGAAAATGGCGGAAGAACAAATGGTACTCCTTTTCGAAGCTTGATTGAAGGTGGACATCTAAAGGGAGAGCATCTAGTCCAAATGGGAATTAGAGATTTCTCCAATTCGAAAGTTTATCATGATTATACAATAGAAAAAGGGATACATGTTTACTCAATGGGTGCCATAGAAAAAGTAGGATTGCCTTCAATTCTTTCAACCGAATTGACTCGGTTAGAGAAAGAGGTAGATTGCATTTACTTGTCCGTAGATATGGATGTCGTGGATCAAGCCTTTGCTCCTGGCTGCCCCGCCGTTGGTCCCGGTGGCCTGACGAGTAGAGAACTACTTACTTCAATAGAAATTGCTGCTAACCATCCAAAGGTAATGGCAATGGATATTGTTGAAGTCGACCCATCAAAGGATATCCGGGATATGACGACTAGGCTAGCTGCATATATAATGATAAAGTTTATGTATCTTCCTATTTATTGAATTAAAAGCTAATGCCTTAGGAAAACTATTCCCAACGAAATTCGACAACGAGGAGGATGAATGTTGGAATATAGTTGGGTATGGAAAGCAGTTCTCATTGTTCTTGTAGGTACCTTTCTTTTACGTGTAGCAGGACGGAAGTCAATATCACAAATGACTCTTGCACAAACAGTCATTATGATTGGGTTAGGTTCACTTCTAGTCCAACCGGTTACTGGAAATGGATTATTTGAAACCTTTGGTGTTGGTGGAGTTCTTGTGGCAACTCTTTTTGTTATGGAGCTTCTTCAGGTGAAGTCGGATAAATTTGAAAAATTCATTACTGGTAAAGCAAAAATACTAATTGAAAAAGGACAATTAAATGAAAAAAATATAAAGAAGGTTCGAATGACAGTTGATCAGCTTGAAATGTCATTAAGGCAAGCAAATGTTAGTAAATTAACCGATGTGGAATGGGCTACACTAGAACCAAATGGACAAATTGGTTTTATATTAAAACCATCGGCACAGCCTGTTACCACTAAGCAATTTGAATCTCTACAACAAGATGTACAAACGATCAAGACTTTTTTAGAGGCACTTGTATTATCAGATACTAGTGCTCCGAAACGTCCGAAACAAGAGGCTTCACAAACCGAAAATGAATTGTTTAAAGAGGTAAAAAATAAGGACCATGATTATAACGTACCGAAGCATCTACAATAGTATAAAAGGAGCTGCTAGTAAGCAACTCCTTTTTATTATTATTTTTTTAAAGCTTCTGCTACAATTTCGTAAGACTTCAGTCTTGCATAATGGTCAAAAATTTGTGTGTGAATCATTAGTTCATCCGCCTGTGTCTCATTTAAAAACTCTTCGATCTTTGCTTTTACCATGACCCGGTCACCAACAATTGGTTCACCAAATTGCTGTATGAGAGTTGCCTTTTCATAAGGACTCCAAACCTCATCCATATTATCTACTGGTGGTGGAAGCTGACCAGGGGTTCCTCTTATGAGATTAAGAAATTGCTGCTGCATGCTTGTCGCTAGTTTTTTCGCTTCTTCGAAAGTATCTGCAGCAACAACATTTGCAGCCACCATTGCATAAGGCTTGTCTAACACTTTAGATGGACGGAAATGCTCTCGGTACAATTGCAAAGCAGGTAAGGTATATAAGGGAGAAAAATGACTAGCAAAGGCAAACGGAAGCCCTAGTTGTCCAGCTAGCTGCGCACTAAATCCACTGGAACCTAATAGCCAGATAGGAATTTGTTGTCCTTCTCCAGGAAAGGCACGAACCCTTTTATCACCACTTGGTAGGAAGTAGGATTGTAATTCCTCAAGCTGTTCAGGGAAATCATTCCCATCACTTCTTCGATCTCTTCTAAGTGCATGTGCCGTGACTTGATCTGTCCCTGGAGCGCGACCGAGTCCTAAATCAATTCGCCCAGGAAACAATGCGTCTAGTGTACCAAACTGTTCTGCAATGACAAGGGGAGCATGGTTAGGTAGCATGATTCCACCTGAACCAACACGAATGGTTGAAGTATGTCCTGCCACATGAGAGATAACGACTGATGTTGCGGCACTTGCAATCCCTGGCATATTATGATGCTCTGCTAGCCAAAAGCGATGATAACCCAATGATTCTACATGCTTTGCTAGAGCGGCTGAATTACTTAAAGCTTGTGAGGCAGAACCTCCCTGTACGATGGGTACTAAATCCAATACAGAAAGAGGGATGTTTCTATAATCACTCATATTTATCATCTTCTTTCGTTTTCCTAAATAATGAACAGTTGTATTTTAGCAAGTAATTGATTTTTATCAAAATGATTTGCTTCATAAGTATGATAAAATCATTTTATTGAAATTAAGTATTGGGGATGAAACAAATGACAAAAGTCGGTTTAGTAATGAGAAAAATACAGTATAGTGAAGCGCAGGGTCCTCGCATATTTGCTGAACGTTTAAAAGCAATTGCCAGTGAACTCGGAGTAGAAATCGTATTCATTTCCCCTGAAAGACATGTAAGTGGATATGATTGGCTTCCAGGATATGAACATGAAAAAGGAGATCTTGTCAATTATGATATCGTCTTAGACCAAATCTATTCCCAAAATATTGACCATGTGATATATACGGTCTCAGGGTTTACCTTTTTAAAAATGTTCTTAAAAAATAGTGTTTTATTTCCACATAGCTTTCCAGATCCAGCGCTAACGGGATATGAAATGATGAAGCCATTTTACTCGATAGTAGACAAGGCTATCGTCCAAACAGAATTTTTAAAAGGAGAAATGGCGAGGAATTTCGGCGTTCACGATGTGACAGTGATACCGATTGGATTCAATGAGGGGCTTGCAAACAAGTACTATGATCCCTCACAAGTAGTAAACAACCGTCTCCTTTGGATTGGAAGAGATGAAGAGAACAGGCGTCCAGATCTCGTGATTGATTATGCAAAACAAAACCCTCAAACGGAGGTTTATATGGTTTTTGGTGGGGAGCGCTATAGAGAAAGTATGAAGAAATATGATATCCCATCAAACGTAAAGTTAAAGTTTGCACTTACACAAGATGAGGTCTTTACTTTGATGAACTCATCCAAGGTGTATTGGAGCAGTTCAAGGTTTGATACTTTTGCCATGCCACTAACAGAGGCGCTTGCAATGGGCAAGATTGTTGTAAAGCCAGAACATCCTTGCTACAACCATATAAGTGCACCACACTCATTTGCTGGTAATGAGAAGAATTGGTTTGAGCTTGTGAACATGGCATTAAGTTCTCCTATTCAATCGTCTAGCTCCAATCGGGAATATGCGTTTAGTGCATTCTCTAGTACGGTGATGAAAAAGGGATATGAAAAGTTTTTCGAGAGCTGGATCAAATAAAGAAGAAAGCATAACAACCCAACCGAAGAGCACAATAAGAAGGGTGTTACATCACCAAATAACGATGTGTGGAGGGATTTGAGCGATGAATATACGCGAAGGGTTAATTCCAACTGCATTAGGTTCTGCTGTGACTGCCACTGGGTATGCATTGAAACAAAAACGAGGTTCAAACAAAATGGTTGCGAATACCGTTTTTGGTTTCGGCTTAGCACATATCGTCTTAGGGGTTATTGACCTAGTCCAACACCGTCGTTAATAGGGACGAGCAGCGAATGCTGCTCGTTTTTTAAGTAATCACTCTTTTTATTTACAATAATATTATTATGTAAACTAAAATGATTTGACGACCAATTGGACGAACCACTTTTTTTGTTTATTAGTCTTCCATGGAGTGAAAGTACGCTAACTCTGATTCAATTTCCTGAAGTTTTGTTTCCAGCTGTTCGATCGATTGATTAAAGGTTTCGAGCTTCTCAATATCGTTTTGAATTTGTACATATTCAATTTTAAGCTCTGATATCTTTTGTTCAATTTCTTGATTTGTCATATTTACACCACTTTCTCTTTTCATATGCATAGTTTTAGTGTAGCGCAGAAACCTATAATGTACAAAAAACAAAGTAGGAGGTAGTAATATGAGTGATTGGAATGAACAAGGAGCACCAAATAATAATCTTTCTCCTAAAACCATTCGTACTTCTAATCTTGTCGGAAACAATCCTTCTAACTCACATGAGTTTTCAGAAGAACTAGCAGATGGCGGAGAAAGAGATGATATCATTAATAAACAGTTAAAAAGCCATCAGCCAGGTATGGGCTGATCTTTAGTCGTGGAGCACCCTTATTGGGTGCTTTTATAAGTTTTCATTTTGCTGTTTAATTTCATCTCCAGTGATCATTTGATTGGCCACTTCTTGATCCTTGTGTTCATCAACTGAGTCCCCGGGGATATTTTTTAAATTAGGAAAGTCTCCTCCATTTTGGATGGTTACTTGATTTTGCCTAGCTGCATTGGTTAAGTATTCGTTATTTTTTTTCAACCATATCAACTCCTTTTTTCAATAGCCTTTGACAATTTTCCCTAGCTTATGCTTTTTGAGTTCTGCAGGATTTTCCATGCTAGTTCATCTTTTATAAGGAGAAAATAAAAATAAGATAGGAGGGTACATATGAGAATAACTGACAAAAGGATTAAAGATATTGAAAATCATTCCGTTCGTTTTGATTCTTATGAGGGTTTATCAGATATTGTTGATAAAGCTGGTGAAGCAGACTTTGTTTTATTAGGAGAGGCAACCCACGGAACAAGTGAATTTTATACTGTTCGTGCTGAAATCACTAAGAGATTAATTGAAGAAAAGGGTTTTTCCTTTGTGGCCGTCGAGGGAGATTGGCCCTCATGTTTTACGGTTAATGAATATGTGAAGGGCTACCGGGATGGGGAGCTGAGGGATGCCTTTACAAACTTTAATCGATGGCCTACCTGGATGTGGGCAAATGAAGAAGTATTAGATTTTATTGGTTGGCTAAAGCAACATAATGAAAGGAAACAAGCTCAAGTAGGTTTTTACGGAATCGATGTGTACAGTCTTTGGGAGTCAATGGATGAAATTATTCATCAGCTAAAAACAGTTGCACCTTCTCTTGTGGAACCTGCAAAAAAAGCATTCGAATGCTTTGAACCATTTAATCGTAAAGCAGAAGACTATGCAGTGTCTGCCGCTTTTTATGGCGAAGGCTGTACAGAAGAGGTGCTAAATGTTTTAGTGACTTTACAACAAAATAAGCACAAATATGATGGAGATCACGAGCAAAGCTTAAATATAGACATAAACAGCTTGGTCATGTTAAATGCAGAACGATATTATCGCGCCATGGCTAAAAGGGGCCCAGATGACTGGAATATAAGAGATGGACATATGGTAACAGCGATTGAAAAAATCAGAGCCTCCAATCCAAAAAATTCGAAATGTGTGGTATGGGAACATAATACCCATCTAGGGGATGCTCGTGCGACAGATATGGCGAAGGAAGGATTAGTAAATGTAGGTCAATTATTACGAGAGAAATATGGAAATAGTGTGTACGCGGTTGGATTTGGTACGCATCGTGGAACGGTTATTGCGGCACGCGAGTGGGGTGGAACCGTTGAGGAGCTTCCTGTTCCGAATGCCAGGAAGGGCAGCTGGGAGTATTTACTCCATGAAGCGGGTCCTTTTAATAAATACATTGTATTTGATGAAAAGAACAGAGAACTGTTTAATGATGTCATTGGACATCGTGCCATTGGCGTAGTATACAATCCAGAAGTTGAGCATTTAGGGAATTATGTCCCAACAAGAGTCTCAGAACGGTACGATTGTTTTATACATGTGGATGAAACAAAAGCATTAGCACCGATGTTTACAAAACAAACGGTTAAAATATAAAATCGGTTGGGTTCTCCCAACCGATTTTATATTGTTTCTTGCTTATCTTCCTACTCTTTCGTCCACCTGACGACATACTTCATCGGCTGATAAACCGTTAGCTTCAATTACTGGTCCTTGAATGCTAGTATCTGACATTCCCATTACATTTGAGTCTAAACCTGTAACTACGCAGCAATCACAGCCTTGAACATCAGCCTCTTGCTTTAGTTCAACCACATCGTATCCCTTATCACGAAGGGCACTTGTGATATTTGATAAAGATTCCTCAACTCCAACTCTTGGCATATGTACCACCTCCTCCAACTCTAAGTTTCCCAATTGGTTTCGGTTTAATTCCATCATTTAAAGGTGCTTTATAAATCCCTATAAGGTAACAATAAAAATAACGGTTAAGTTTAATTTGTATAAAGGTGTGATTACTAAATGAAAGAATCAAAAACAGTAATAGATATACAAGTAAGAAAGGAAATAGAAGAGGCAATAGAAACAATAAAATTCACGAAAAACTTTCGATCGGCTACAGCGGAAGAGTGGTATATATTTATGAAACATTACGTGGATCCACAGAGTGGGGGGGCGGCTGGTAAAGTGATTATTCATTACAACTTATATGGAAACAAAGAGATATTTATCAATACGACTATTATTTTTGACGACCATAGACTCTTTGATCCATCACTTCATTCACTAGTTTACAGTGTTGCAGATGAAGTCGTAAATCGACTGGTTGGTTATGCGGATACTCTCTTGTCTGTCCATGCAGGACCAAATTCATATCAGGCAGAATACAAATCAAATTCATAAGAATCTGAGGTTATCACATAATATAATGGGAGGTGAAGGATTTGAAAACGAAGGACGATTTTTCAAAAGGGGCAAAGATTACGGATGATGGTCATACATTTGGGCCACCAAACGGTGGAAGTGTCAACCATCATTCTCCACAGTCTGTTCCAAATACTGAAGTAGCTAAAACCGGAAAACAACAAAAGTAATTAAATAAGAAAACGGAAGCATGTATTGTTACTTCCGTTTTTTTGATTTATCGAATGAAGCCATTAGACATTCAATAGCTGTTCCAGAAACCTCCCCGTCTCCTTGGACTCCATGACCGTCTCCAAGTGAAAACCAGTGCTCCTTTAATAGAAAAAGGCAAAAACAACTACAGGAAACCGTGTAGATTCTTATTATTCAATGGTATTTTATGAATCATTGTTTCACTCCTCATGTTATTCTGTTTTACATATTCTTGGTCTACCGATTAAATTGTGTTTGTATGGACTTTTGACAGAAATATGAACAAAACAAAAATAAACAAATATTTATTGTTTTGTTTTATTGATTTTACTTTTGTTTCAGTTTATTATAATAGTATAAACAAATAAAAACAAAAGTCATAAAACAATACTGAAAACAGGTGATTATAATGAATAAAGATATTTTACAATCAAAATTTGTTAAGGAAATGAAAGATGCGACAGCTAACTTATACCGTTTAGGTTGGGATGAAAGAAATGGTGGCAACATTAGTTATCTACTTACAACTGAAGAAGTATATCCTTATTTAGATACAGAAACAGAGGTTCGTACAATACCAATGAATTTCGATGCTTCGTCTCTTGCAGGGAGATATTTTATCGTAACTGGTTCAGGGAAATACTTTAAAAACGTTACAAATGACCCTGCAGTTAACCTTGGATTAATTCGAATCACTGGGGACGGAAGACATTATGACATTCTTTGGGGCTTTGAAGATGGTGGTGTAGCAACGAGTGAATTACCGACTCATTTAATGAACCATATGAAACGCTTGGCTGTAGATCCTAACCATCGTGTAATCATGCATTGCCACGCGACTCATTTATTAGCAATGACTTTTACCCACAGTCTCGACGAGAAGGACTTTACAAAAACTCTTTGGGAGATGTGTACAGAATGTATCGTTGTTTTCCCTGATGGGGTGTCTATTATTCCTTGGATGGTACCAGGAACAGATGCAATTGGCGAGGAAACCGCTGAAAAGATGGAAAATGCAAGACTTGTACTATGGCCACACCATGGAGTATTTGGAGCTGGAACAACAATCGACGAGACATTCGGATTAATTGAAACTGCTGAAAAGGCAGCTGAAGTTTACACAATCATTTGTTCACAAGGTGGAAAGAAACAGACGATTACAGATCAACAGCTTCAAGATCTAGCTGATGCATTTAAAGTTACTCCAAAAGTTGGAATATTAAAATTAAATCATGTTAACAATCAATAAATAGAAGAACCATTTGTAAGCAGTAACCTTACAAATGGTTTTTTGTTTGTATTTTAACACGGCATTATTTTTCAGAATCACAACTCTTGTAAATGGATCTTTCTTAGAAGATATTAAGTAGTAATAGAATTTATTTCCTATACTATTTATAGGTCTTTTATACTAAAATGGATATATAACTAAAAAATACTAATTATTTATTTTTAGAGAAGGGTGAATAGCATGAGTAACATGAATCCATTCTCGTTATTTGATTCGAAGGCAATTCTAACTGAGGACCTACTTAACTTATTTGAAAATGAAAAACAACTTCGCTTTCTTATTGACATGATACAAGAGTTTATCGTTGTCAAAGATGGATTTGGCAGGTGGTTAGTAACAAATCTAAAAGTTTTAGAGGCTTATGAGATAGAAGAAATCGACTACCGAGGAAAAACAGATTTGGAATTAGCAGAACTAAAACCAAAATTTAGAGAGTCTTTTGAATTTAACATGAGTACTGATGAACATGCTTGGAAAAAAGGTTCAGCGATAAAAATTGAAAAAACCATTATGGGTGAAGTATGGGAAGTCATCAAAACTCCTTTTTTTGATGACTTTGGTGAGCGACATCATTTAGTCATTGTTAGTAGAAACATAACCGAGCGGAAAAAGGCTGAGGCTAAGCTTCAAGAAAGTGAGAGGAAGTACCGATTAATTGCTGAAAATATGAAGGATATTATTATTACGGTTAATGAAAAAGGAAACGTTCAGTACACATCTCCTTCCTTTGAACATATACTTGGTTACTCTGCTGAGGAGTTCATTGGTAAACCATTGCTTCCAATCATTCATACCGATGATGCAAGGAGAATGAAGCAAATGATTGAAGATATTGTTGATAGCAATATTCTGAAAAATAAGATTGAATGTCGAGTACAAAAAGCTGATGGAGAGTATATATGGTACGAATCTGTTTGCTCTGGTGTCAATAAAGATAATGGCGTATTTGATCATATTATTATATCGGCTCGAGACATCACTGATCGGAAAAATAATGAATCATACCTAGAAAAGCTTGCTTACCAAGATGCGCTAACAGGTGTTTATAACAGACGCTATTTAATGGAAAAACTCCCGAACATACTAGTAGACTCTGAAATAAATGGTACGAAGGTAGGTTTTATTTACCTTGATATTGATTCATTTAAAGATATTAATGATACGATGGGGCATGAAAAAGGGGATCAATTACTGATTCAATTCGTAAGACGGGTTCAGTCCAATCTTCGATTCACGGACCCAATCGTACGAATTGGGGGAGATGAGTTTATTGCGATAGTTCTTAACTTACCAAGTGATCATTATATTATTCCTATCGCGGATATGTTATGTGATTCTTTAAAGAAGCCGTGGTTGTTAAATGGCCAAACAATTGAAGCATCCTCATCGTTGGGAGTTGCGGTTTACCCTAAGGATGGAGATAGTGTGCCAAGTATATTATCAAATGCGGATAAGGCTCTCTATAAGGCAAAGCTCAAAGGGAAGAGCAGGGTTGAATTTTATAAGGACGAGTTGAAAAAATAAAGGCTTAGCAAGGGGCCTTTATTTTTTTTATGGAATAAGTTAATAAATAATTAAAATATGCTATAATTTTACATATAGCTAGAAAGGGATGATGGGTGAACGATGAAGAACTAATCTTTATTTTTAACGTTTGAAATTCTATATTTCAAATCACACAAAAAATAGGATTAGTCTGCCCATGACCTATACGTTGCCAGCTTTTTACGGAAAAGCTTTATTTGATTGTGTATGTTACGACTAATCCTTCCAATTCAGATGGGAGGATTTTTTTATTCTCCCTGTAAACCGAGGGGTTGATATAATGAGAGAACTTTTAAAATGTATAGATGTTAGCTATGAAATCAACGACGTGATTCTTTTTAAAGATGTAAATGTTCATGTTCATGAAGGGGATGTTATAGGTATTATAGGAAAAAATGGTGCTGGGAAGTCCACCCTATTACATGTTATATCCAACCATTTAGCTCCTACTAAAGGACATATTCAGTGGGTAGAAGGAAAGGTAAATATGACCTTAGTCGAACAAGAAACGGAAGTCTTTTTTGTGGAGGGAGAGTCACCTGTTTTTAACAAAAAATGGACAGTGCCAATACACACGGATTATTCAAATCTAAGCGGTGGGGAAAAGCTAAAGTATCGATTAGCACATGGCTTTTCTAAAGAATCTGACCTTTTGTTATTGGATGAACCTACCAATCATTTAGATAAACAAAGTATACAGCTCTTGATCGAGCAAATAAAAAATTATCAAGGTTCAATAATTCTAGTTTCACATGATCGGTATTTTTTAGATAAAATCACTACAAAAATTTGGTCTATTGAAGGAACTAAAGTTTTTGAACATAAAGGAAATTATTCTAGTTATATATCAGCTCGTGAACAGAAAAGACTATCGCAGCAGCGAGAATATGATAAACAACAAAAAATGGTGAAACGAATGGAAGCCCAAATGAATGAGCTCACTTCTTGGTCACAGAAAGCACATGCACAGTCCACGAAAAAGGAAGGATTTAAAGAATATTACCGTGTAAAAGCAAAACGGATGGATGCCCAAGTCAAGTCAAAACAAAAGCGTCTTGAAAAAGAGTTAGAAAAAACGAGAGTGGAGCGCGTTGAACCAGAGTATGATGTCCGTTTTTCGATTGCAAATCATAAAAAGGTTGGAAAACGTTTTTTAGAAGTGAAGGACTTAACAAAGAATTTTGAAGGTCGAGTGTTATTTCAAAATGTCAATTTTACCATTCTTCATGGTGAGAAAATTTCTATAACTGGTCTGAATGGAAGTGGAAAAACAACTTTGTTAAACATTCTGCTTGGTCAAGAAAGGGCTAAAGGGGAAGTATGGATTTCTCCGTCAGCAACGATTGGTTATTTAACGCAGGAAGTCTTTGATTTACCATTAGAAAAAACACCGGAAGACATTTTTTACAAGGAAACCTTTGAAGCTAGAGGAAAAGTTCAAAATCTAATGAAGCATTTAGGTTTCACAGCTTCTCAATGGAAAGAACTCTTAAAGAATATGAGCATGGGTGAGCGGGTTAAGTGTAAACTGATGAGATATATTCTAGAAGAAAAAGATGTACTCATATTAGACGAACCAACTAATCATCTTGACTTGCCTTCCCGAGAACAGCTTGAAAGGACTTTGGCAGAGTATAGTGGTACGCTACTAATGGTTTCACACGATCAATACTTCCTTGAAAAGACGACGAATACAAAACTTGTTATTGAAAATCAGACTATTCATAAGCAAATAAGTGACGAAACATATAAAACGAGCAATAAAGACGAATTATGCTTGAAGCTTGAAACAGAGAGACAAGAAGTTCTTGGGAAACTTAGCTTTTTGACGCCTAAAGATCAAGCCTATAAAGAATTAGATACTAGATTTAATGAACTTACAAGAAGGTTAAAAGAGCTTACTTGATCGTAAGTTGGTTAGGAGACAATGCCTGAGATCTTTTAATAAAGCAAAATTTGAGAGCCTTTCTCATTAGAGAGGTTCTTATTTGAATTTCCATGAAGGTAATCTTATAATGTGACTAGTACCATACATTTGGTACTATGCTATAATCATCATCATATTACTAATAATCAGAGACTGATAAAAATAAGTTTCTGAAAAATTAAAAAATGTTATAATAGTATTGTTATACAAATTTGTGAGGTGGCGAACATGCAACGAACTGCAGATAAAATTTCAGAACAAAAAAAGGAAGAGACTATGGCTTATTCAAGAACTAATCCATTTCAAGCAAAGGTTCTTAAAAATATTAATTTAAATGGACCTGCTTCAAATAAAGAAACAAGACATATTGAGTTATCGTTAGAAACTTCTGGCCTTTCCTATGTACCGGGAGACTGTCTTGGGATTTTTCCGCAAAATGATCCTGATTTAGTTGCTTCTATTCTTGAGGATATGAAGTGGGATGCAGAAACGCCTGTAATTATTGATAAAGCGGGTACAACACAACCACTAAAAGAAGCTTTATCTACTCACTTCGAAATTACTTTATTAACCAAGAAGATTTTACAACAAGCTGCGGAACTAACAGAGAACGAAGAGCTAAAGAGGTTAGTAGCCGCTGAAAATATAGCTGAATTAAAGGAATATGTAGATGGACGTGACTTACTTGATTTGTTACATGACTTCGGACCATGGAACGGATCAGCTCAAGAAATCGTATCTCTTTTAAGAAAATTACCACCTCGCCTTTATTCTATTGCAAGCAGTTTTGTTGCTAATCCTGGGCAAGTACACTTAACAATTGGTGCTGTAAGATATACAGCACATGGTCGTGATCGTAAGGGAGTATGTTCAGTACAATGTGCGGAGCGATTAGATGAAGGGGATACGATTCCAGTTTTTATTCAACAAAATAAGCACTTTAATCTTCCTGAATCTGGTGAAATAGATATTATTATGGTTGGACCAGGAACAGGTATTGCTCCTTTCCGTTCATTCATTCAAGAACGTGCTGTCAATAAAGCTTCAGGTAAATCATGGTTATTCTTTGGGGACCAACATGCTGAAACTGATTTCTTATACAAAGAAGAGTTAGAAGGCTATGTAAAGGAAGGTTCTTTAACAAAGCTAGAAACGGCATTTTCTCGTGATACAGAGCAAAAGGTGTATGTACAACACAAAATGCTTGAAAATAGTAAGGAAATTTATCAGTGGCTTGAAAAAGGTGGATACTTCTATGTATGTGGAGATAAGACCTATATGGCTAAGGATGTACATGAGGCTCTGATTACCATTATTGAAACGGAAGGTTCGATTACCCGTGAAGAGGCTGAAAGCTATTTAAATGATTTGAAGAAGCAAGGTCGTTACCAACGCGATGTTTACTAATTAATAGAAAGAGAGCCATTCGATCATTCGAATAGCTCTTTTTAAGTTGAACTTTATGAACGTAGTTCCTATTTTTCTCTGGGATCAAGTGTGTTATAAATATCCAAGTAGAAAATCCTTGTGGTATAAATATACTGCATGGATTTTTTTGTTTTTCTCGTTAGAGACAAAAACCTAATTGTGGGATAATATTTTTACTATTTATTAATCATACGGTTTTGGAAAAAACTTACTTGACGCTAGTTTATTATAATATTATAAATAGAAACAATATAATAACAACTGATTTAATGAAAAGGGGTTACCTATTTGACACAGACAAAATTTGACTCGAGAGTTCTTTCTATACTAGAAGATAAAATCCAATTAATTAGAACGGATAAAGGAGCAATCTATTTAGTAGGACCGATAAAGCTACCGGTTAACCTCTATGGTGAAACAGTCGTTTTTCAATGGTATTGTTGGTTAAATTGTGATGAAGTAACAGAAGACTTCGAAAGAGTTATTAATAAATTATCCTCTGTTAATTTAGCAGAACTACAGCAATCGAGCGTACTAGCATATGGAGATTTTGCTTATGGGGACGAAGCAATTATTCGAATGCATTCTATCTGTCATACCGGAGATATTTTCGGCAGCAAGCGATGTGATTGTGGGTACCAATTAAAACAATCAATGAAAATGATTGTCGACCATGGAACGGGAGCATTATTTTACTTAGCCAACCATGAAGGAAGAGGGATTGGTTTATTTAGTAAAGCAATGGCCTATATTCTTCAAGAAAATGGGTACGATACGGTTGATGCCAATGAGAGTCTTGGATTTGTGGATGATTCGAGAAATTATTCTGATGCCATTCACGTACTTAAGGCACTTCGTTCTAAACCAGTTACACTTATGACAAATAATCCTAAAAAGCTAGAAGCTTTAAAAAATGCTGGGTTAACAGTCTCAGACAGAAAGCCTTTATGGGGAGATGTATCCGAGTACAATGAAAATTATCTTCAAACAAAAATCAAACGTTCCGGCCATTTAGAAGAAGAGGGGAATTGTCCAAATGACTAACGATGAATTTTATATGGATTTGGCATTGAATAATGCCGTAGCGATGAAAGGGCAGACCGATCCTAATCCATTAGTTGGATCGGTAATCGTCAATAATAACCGGGTAGTAGGGATTGGTACGCATTTAAAAGCAGGTGAACCGCATGCTGAAATCCATGCATTACGAATGGCGGGTGAACAAGCAAAAGGCGGAACCATCTACGTAACGCTTGAACCATGCTCTCATTATGGGAGAACAGGTCCTTGTGCAGTCGCGATTGTAGAAGCAGGTATTAAAAAGGTGGTTATCGCTACCCTCGACCCAAATCCTGTTGTTTCTGGTAATGGTGTGAAAATCCTAAAGGATGCGGGAATTGAAGTAGTTGTTGGGGTAGGAATGGAAAAATCTCAACGAATGAATGAAGTATTTAATAAATTTATTGTTCAAAAAAAGCCGTTCGTTACATTAAAATCAGGAATTACACTGGACGGAAAAATTGCGACACACTCCTCTGATAGCAAATGGATTACTTCAGGGGAGGCTAGAGAGGATGTTCACCAACTAAGAAATCAAAACATGGCCATATTAGTTGGAGTAAATACCGTAATTAAGGATGATCCGGAATTAACAGCTCGTATCCCAAATGGACGCAATCCTATTCGAGTCATTATGGATTCAACCTTAAGAATTCCTCTTGAAGCTAAGGTAATAACAGACAAACAGGCAGAAACATGGGTTTTTACTAGTGAAGCCTACGACATAGAAAAGAAAAACGTATTAGAATCCTTAGGAATAACTGTGTTTCATACTTCTGGAGAAAAACAAGTAAATCCAAAGGAAGTGGTTAGCCTATTAGGTGAAAAACTTGTATCTTCCTTATTTATCGAGGGTGGAGGAGGAATTAATGCTTCTTTCTTTGAAAATCAATTGATTGACAAAGTTGTTCTTTATATGGCACCGAAATTAGTCGGTGGAAGTCTATCTCCCTCGTTCCTAGAAGGTACTGGAGTAGATAAAATGAAGGATGCTGTAGAGCTTTCCAATGCTTCAGTCACACAAGTGGGGAAAGATTTTAAATTTGTTGGGTATCCGATATATAAATGAACTTTTTGTTAGAATAAGTGACTAACATTGCCCGTTTACAGTTAAATATAGTAAAATGAATGGAGTTCATTCATTTTGAGGTGGTAATGATGAGTCACTCCAATGAAAAATATAATAAAATTTTACAAGCAGCAATTCATGTGATTTCTGAAAAGGGTTTAGACAAAACATCCATTTCAGATATTGTTAAAAAAGCTGGTGTTGCACAGGGGACTTTTTATCTCTATTTTCGATCGAAAAATGCTCTTATTCCAGCCATAGCTGAAAATTTACTCGTGTATTCACTTAGTAATATAAAAAAGAGAGTAGTAGATACATCGACCTTTTGGGAGAAAATAAAGGTGTTTATTGACGAAACGTACCGAATTACGGATGAGTACAAGGATGTTCTTGTTCTATGTTATTCGGGGCTTGCTCTAGAATATTCTTTAGAAACGTGGGAAACGATTTATAAGCCTTATTATCAATGGTTTGAGGAAATTTTACAGAATGCGATTGCCCATGAAGAAATTATTAGTAGTTTCCACGTGGAGTGGACGTCGAAAATGATTATTAACCTCGTTGAAAATGCAGCAGAGCGTTTTTATATAGCTAAAGATCAAGAAATGCAGCTTGAAGACTCAAAAGAAGAACTTTTCCGTTTTTTAGAAAGGTCATTTTCATTAAAATAAGTAAAATCCGATACACAAAAAACGACAAAAACACTGATTTTGTCGTTTTTTATTTGCCTTTTAGAATATATTCTTATTAGAAATATCTTGCAATCGCTTCCACCATGAAATAAGATAATCTCATGAAATCGCTTTCAAAAGGATGCGTAGTTGATTTATGTTAGATAGTCTAACAAAGAAGTGGAAAGACATGAAAAGTATGAGTATATTAAATAAAAAGGTTATCCATTTGCAACTTTATGAATGACGTTCAGTCATTTAAGGAAACTTAGAGAAAGGAGATGAAGAAATCATTTAGATCTTTACCAGAAGGGGAGGTTTTGCTTTTAATTTTCTAAATATTCTATAAATAATATTTTGACTGGGGGAAGATACATGACGGCTGAAAAAATTGAATTAAGAAGGTCCCTTAAGCTATCACATATTGTATTAATGGGTATTGGCTATATGACACCAATGGTTGTTTTTGATACCTTTGGTATTGCTTCGGAAGCAACAGCAGGACATGTTCCTACTGCTTACATCCTTGCTTTAATTGCCATGTTGTTAACGGCACTCAGTTATAAGCAGATGATTCAAGTATACCCAACCGCAGGATCTGCGTATACCTACACTCAAAAGTCAATCAATTCCCATTTAGGCTTTCTAGTTGGATGGGCAGCTTTAATGGATTATCTATTTTTACCGATGGTCAATGCCCTAATTTTTCAAATCTATTTATCTTCAATCTTTCCGGCCGTACCAGAGTGGATTTGGGTAGCAGGATTTGTTATGGTAGTAACCTTCTTTAACTTAATGAGTATTAATTCAACGGCAAACTTTAATACTTTCTTAGTGATTCTTCAAGGAACGATTATTTTATTATTTATTGGAGTCGCTATTAAATATTTATTAAGTGATGGTGGTGTAGAACAAGCATTCTCCGTTCAGCCATTTTTTGAACAAGGGTTAGACTCATCCCTTCTCATTGCTGGTGCGACGTTAATGTGTTTTTCTTACTTAGGGTTTGATGCGGTGGCTATGCTAGCAGAAGAAACACCTAACCCGAAAAAGACGATTCCAAAAGCCATTTTTCTCACAGCGCTATTAGGTGGATTGATGTTTATTGTCACCTCGTATTTTATTCAACTCGTTTTTCCTAATCCACAAGACTTTACTGACCTAGAAGCCTCATCTCCAGAAATTGCTGCCTCGATTGGAGGGTCTTTATTTCAGATTATCTTTATTGCAGGTGGAATAGCTGGAACCCTTTCATCTGGTATTGCTTCTCATGCAAGCGTGTCGAGGCTGCTGTATGTCATGGGTAGAGATAAGATCCTGCCAGAGAAAGTCTTTGGGTATGTACATCCGAAGCTTAGAACTCCAGCATTAAATATTATCATAGTTGGAATTGCTTCTCTTTCCGCCATCTTCTTTAGCTTGGCAACAGCCGCATCATTTATAAATTTTGGAGCTTTGATTGCTTTTACATTTGTTAATTTATCAGTTATTGCCCACTATGCTTTTAAGAAAAAGCAATATACAACACTAAAGGGCATGTTTTCATATATCATTATGCCATTGCTAGGTGCCGGCGCGATACTGATTTTGTGGTTAAACCTTGAAAAGAGCTCTCTTATTCTTGGAGCTGTATGGCTGGCCGTCGGACTTTTGTATTTATTGTATCTCACAAGAATGTTTACTAGAAAAGTTACTACTATCGAATTTAATGAAATGGAAGAACTTGAGCCAACTACTTTCATTAAGATGTAAGTCTTTGTCTGAAATAGAAGAAGGGGTGCGAGAAGAAAGTCATGCACCTAAACATAATAACAACCAGCCCCTTCCATTTGTAAAATAGTTGAAGATATCACTTGATATTTTTTTGATTTTGAATTATATTCAGATTATTGAAAATAATTTTTAGGTTGTTATTTTTTTAAGTGTAAAAATGAATGACAGTCATTCATAATCTTAAACAGAAAGTTGAGGCGATAAGATGAACATGTTACATTTTTTGATTCCAGTACTCCTTTCAATGAATTTAATCTTGATTGTAAAGCATCTGATTAAATTAAATGACTGGAGGAATATAAAAAATGAAATATCCATTATCGCCAGAGGTCAAACCTGAATTTTGTACAACGGGATCATTTGTTAGATTACCTGAACACAGAGAGAATGCAAAATTAGCCATTATTGGCATGCCTTTTGATACAGCAGCATCATTTCGGGTAGGTGCCCGGTTTGCTCCACAGGCCATTCGCCAAGCATCTATGACCTTGTTTCCCTACCATCCCATTCATAAGGTCTATCCTTTTGATGAAACAAATGCGATTGATATCGGAGATGTTTCGGTCATTCCACATAATATTCATAAAAGCTACGAACTTATGGAAGAAGCAGTGAAAGGTCTGATGGAAAAGGACATCATTCCTATAGGCCTTGGAGGAGATCATTCGATTACCCTAGCTAGCTTACGTGCGGCAGCAAAGGTCCATGGACCAGTTGCGATGATTCATTTTGATTCCCACACGGATACGTGGGATACGTACTATGAAGAAAAGTATTGGCATGGGTCTCCCTTTATCCGAGCACACGAAGAAGGGTTGGTTGATCCATCTAAGGTCTTTCAAATCGGTATTAGAGGTACGCTTAATCACCCTGGGGATGTTCAAGAAAGCTATGAACTAGGATATAACGTGATAACTACACATGAACTAGAACAAATAGGATTTGAGAGCGTGCTTACAAAAATGAGAAACGTAATTGGGGATACTCCCGTATTTTTAACCTTTGATATCGATTTTGTTGACCCCTCCTGTGCACCAGGGACCGGTACCTTAGAGGTTGGTGGATTTAGTAGTAGGGAGACATTACAAATGATTCGATCGTTAACGGGTTTTAACTATATTGGATTTGATGTAGTAGAAGTATTACCTCAATATGATCAAACGCAGATCACCTCCTTATTAGCAGCTACCATTGTCCATGATTTTGCCAGTTTAGCTGCATTGAAGATAAAAGAGAACAAGCAATAGAATGAGAGAGAGGGAGATAAGGTACTTCCTCTTTTTTGTTGTTTGAAAAATAGTGTTTGATAAATAAAAAATCTTGGGAACTTTCAGAAACTATGGTATTTTATTAAACAAGAGTAAACGGTTACATTTATGAGGCAGGTGATATAATGCGGATAACGTCTGAAGTAGCACATTCAATATTAGTTAAGCTTAAAAAACTAGTAAACTATAATATTAATATTATGAACAGTGATGGGGTTATTGTCGGGAGTACAGATTCCTCAAGATTACATCAAATACACCAAGGGGCATTAATGGTTTTTGATACTAAAAAAGCAATCTTTATCTATTCTGAAGATGAAGCACATTTTACTGGAGCAAAGCCTGGTGTTAACTTGCCAATTGAAATACAGCAGAAAATTATTGGCTGTATAGGTGTTACGGGGGAACCAAATGATGTCATACAATTTGCTCAAATTTTGAAAGTTACTGTTGAAGTCATGCTTCAGGAAATGGAATTATTTAATCAATTACAATACGAGAATAAACTTACTGAAAAATGGGTGTTAGATTTTGTTCATCCAACTCATTTTCACGCTTCAAAACTTGAAGCAGATGGCTTGCACTATTTAAATCTTAATTTTGAAATAAAAATTACCATTTTGCTGATTCGTTTTCCTGATTTATTAACAAGTACTAAACATCAAGACATGGATGAAGTGGTAAACAGCAGAAAAAAGAAAGACGAGCGTCTACATCTATTAAAAACCCTACTTCCTTCAATTGTTTTTGCAAGCTTTTTGGAGGACGATAACTGTATCATTGCGATTCCGCCCACAAAAAATAACTACCAAACGGCCGCAGATTCTATTCACACCTATTTTATGAACCAAGGGATTAAGAGTAAGATTGGAATTGGTGGATCCTATAATGGAATAGAAGGTTATCGAAAATCCTATGTCGAAGCTTGTAACAGTTTAAAATTGCTCGAAAAGTTTCCTAAAACTAACGGAGTAGCCCATATATCTGATTGGGGGATAATTACTCTTTTTCAACAAGTACCTGAAGAAACATTAAAGGGTTTTTATGCACAATACCTACCTGAAGAAGTTACTTTGAATGAAGAGCAGATACATACATTAGAAGTCTTATATGCTAACGCATTAAATATGAAAGTTACTGCTGAGGAGCTTCATATTCACCGAAATACACTATTATATCGGTTGGATAGTATTTCTAAAAAGACTGGTTTGGATCCTAAAAACTTTCATGATGCCTTACTATTAAGGGTGTTATTAGTAATAAAAAAATTAACCTTTCGATAATAGTTGTGCAACTGCACAACTATTATCTTTTTTTCTCGAGATATTTTGTGCGGGTACCCGATGATTTCGACTACGTTAATATAGTTTAATTAAGTTGTTCTAATATTCAGAGAAAAAGGTGGTACTATGAAAATCCTAGTAGCTCCAGATTCCTATAAAGGCAGCTTATCCGCACTTCAAGTGGGGACGATTATTAAGGATGCTTTTAGTAGGGAACTACCAGATCTAGATGTAGAAATCATTCCAATGGCTGACGGAGGTGAAGGTACACTAGAAACGCTTGTTTTTGCAACAAAAGGGGATCGAATTAAGGTCAGAGCAAGAGGACCATTGCAACATTCGGTAGAAACAGAATTTGGTGTTTTAGGTGATGGAAAAACAGCCGTAATAGAGGTAGCGGCAATATCGGGATTGCCAATGGTTCCATTACGGGAGCGTAACCCTAAAAATACAACTACATATGGTATTGGGGAAGTAATATTACATGCGATAGAAGATGGGTACCGAGAATTTATTGTGGGACTTGGGGGAAGCTCGACCAATGATGGGGGCATGGGAATGTTACAAGCTCTTGGTGCAACGTTCTCTAATGAAAAAGGGGATTTACTTCCACCAGTTGGAGAATCTATTTTCCATGTGGAAAAGGTAGATTTATCCTCATTACATCCTCTTCTAAAAGAATGTAAGTTTACAATCGCGAACGATGTCACCAATCCTCTTTGTGGGAAGAATGGTGCCTCTTATGTCTTTGGACCTCAGAAGGGGATTGAACAAACCAAACTAGAAGAGTTTGATTGTGCAATGAAACAATACGCAATTCTAATTGAAAATCAGTTAGGTACGGAGTTAAAACATATAGAAGGTGCTGGTGCAGCAGGTGGATTAGGTTTTGCTTTTCTTATCTTAAACGGAATCATGAAATCTGGTTCGAAAATTGTTGCGGAAGTTACAAAATTAAGTCATTCAATTAAAAATGCAAATTACGTTATTACGGGTGAAGGGCAAAGCGATTTTCAAACACTGTATGGGAAAGTCCCTATCTATATAGCGAACCTGGCGAATGAAGAGGGTGTTAAGACGATTCTACTTTCAGGAAGCCTGGGAGAAGGATATGAGAAACTACATGACTACTTTATGAGTTGTCATTCCATAGCAGTAGGACCCATATCGCTAGAGGATTGTATGAACAATGCTGAACAGCTTCTGTATAATCAGGCAAGAAATATTGCTTTGTTTATGAAAGGAATATTAAGTGATACAGACCTTTTATTAACTAAAAATGGATGACTATAAACGGCAGTTTTTTTACTACTAAATAGTAAGCGTTTACAACTATATAAAAAAGGGGTGCTAGAGTAATGAAAAAAGTGTGGGTTATGCTTTTTGTACTTTTGCTAGGTGCTGTTTTAGCTGGTTGTGGGAAAGAAGAAGCTTCAGGCAATGAGGACTCTACGAAGGTTGATGTCTCTAGAGTACGAGTATTAATTGGATCAAGCTCGACAGGTGGGGACACGTACCAAAATGCTGATGCAGTTACAAGATATTTAGAAAAAGAACTAGATACAAATGCGAAAGTGGATGCCGTTGGGGCAAATCGCGCCTTTGATGAGCTAGCAAAAGCAAAAACGGATGGCAGTTCAGTGATGTTCTTCCATGATATGGCTTATCTAGGAGTAGAATATGGTAGCTTTGATGAAAAATACTCTCTAGAAAATTGGACAGTAGGACCTGTTGTTGCCTTAAATCCAGGAAATGCATTCCTAGCAAAGGCCGATGCTCCCTTTGATACAATGGCTGAATCCGCTGAATGGCTAAAAAGCAACCCGGATAAAACGATAAAGGTAGCAATTGAAGCGGGTGGAGTATCTCAAATTGGTTTTGATGCTTACTACTTATGGGTGAAAGAAGAGTACGGTACCGAAGTCTCTGATCGTATCAAGGTGTACGTCACTGGTTCTCAAAGTGATAAAGACCAAGCTTTATGGGATGGAAATGTGGATATTATTCATGGCTCTGTTTCATCCAATGCACAGTATACTGAAGAGGGAGTAGAAGACAAGATTAAGATGAAATTTGTTGGTATTACTTCTTCTGAAAGATTAGAAGGTTACGAAATTCCAACCTTTGCAGAGCAAGGTATTAAAGTGGATGGAAAGGAATTTACCTTCGACAAAGAATACTTCTTCCTTCTACCTAAAGACATTGATCAGGCGTTTGTAGACAAATTGGATCAAGCAATCGCTGAGGTAGTAAAAAATCCAGATTATGCTAAGGATTTAAGTGTAAACGCTTTCGTTGTAAACCATATTCCAATGGAAGAAGCAGAAGCTCATCTTACTGAAAAAAGAGATATCTTAAGTAACATTATTAAAAATGGTCCAGATCTTAATGAAATAACTGCTAACTAATAGACTAGTAAGAAGTACCACTTTGACTAGTAGTACTTCTTAGAATAAAGATCACCATAGAATGTAAGGGGCAGGTGGAAAAAATGAAAGATTTGCTCACCATGGAAATCACGTATAGTGAGTACCATCTAATCTTTCCGAAAATTATTCAGACCATTTTAATTATCTTATTGCTAGCGATTCTTGTACAACAAGTATCCAAGAGAATAAGAAGTGGGAATAAAAACATATTTTTTAAAAAAATGATGGTAGAAAACTTTGATAAATTGAAGTTTTTCGGAACCATTCTATTATTGTTTGGTTATGTGTTTTTCCTTGAAGTGATTGGTTTTATTGCTGCATCGATTATTTTTATGTTTGTGTTAACGATTCTCTTAAGAGGAAATCTGAAGCGGAATACTTTGATCATTTCACTAGTGAATTCGGTGACTACATCGGTTCTTGTATGGTTTTTCTTTGGATACTTATTTGATATTACTCTACCGTAAAGGCGGTGAATACTGTGGAAGCGTTTGAGATTTTAACTCCGTTGTCTATCATTCTATGTATAGTTGGGGTCTTTGTAGGAATTATATTCGGGGCTATCCCAGGGATGACAGCAACAATGGCAATTGCTATCTTTCTGCCAATTACTTATGCACTAGATTTAATTGACTCTTTGGGTTTATTACTGGGTCTCTATGTGGGAGGGATTAGCGGGGGGTTAGTACCGGCAATCTTAATGAATATTCCGGGGACTCCTTCCTCTATCTGTACCACTTTTGATGGTTATCCGATGACACAAAAAGGGCAAGGAGAAAGTGCACTAAAGGTAGGGATTACAGCTTCCTTAATAGGTGGAATCTTTAGTTTAGCTATCCTATACTTCTTTGCACCAGTTCTCGCTTCAGTAGCGATAGACTTTTCATCCGTGGAAAAGTTTCTGATTATCCTGTTTGCCCTAACCGTTATTGCTTCATTATCTAGTGGTAGCTTATTAGGAGGAATTTTTAGTGGTTTTCTGGGGGTGTATATAAGCTTAATTGGGTTCTTTGCGGACAATAATCAATTGAGATTAGTACCTTCGTTATTAGAAAATGAATTGTATTATGGATTTGCCTTATTACCAGTGCTTATCGGGCTTTTTGCAATTACTCAAATCCTGCAAGAAGCTGAAACGGGTATGAAGTCTTCTCCCTATCAAAAATTTGAGTTTAGTAAGAAGGATAAATTTTCGTTTAAGGTGTTTAATGGGCAATGGATGAATACACTTCGATCTTCTGCGATTGGAACCTTTGTTGGTATCCTTCCTGGTGTGGGGGGAAGTGCTGCATCAATCCTAGCTTACTCTCAAGCGAAAAACTTTTCTAAACATCCAGACAAATTAGGAAAAGGAGAACCTGAAGGGGTCATAGCAAGTGAAGCATCGAATAATGGGTTAACGGGAGGCGCATTAATTCCTCTTTTATCATTAGGGATACCTGGAGACAGCACAACTGCTGTTTTAGTGGGCGCTTTTTTACTTCAAGGAATCCAAGTTGGACCACTATTTATTACGTCAAACCCAGATCTTTGGAGTGGGATTGTCTACGCCCTTCTTATTGCAAATGTCATTATGTTTTTCATGATGTTCTTGGCAATCAAATATATGGCGAAATTAGTGTATGTTCCTAAACAAATTATTTATCCGATCATCATTGTCATGTGTGTAGTCGGTGCTTATGCCATCAATAATGGAGTAATTTTTGATGTTTGGACATTGCTCTTATTTGGTTTAGCTGGCTTTGTATTTACAAAGATAGGTATTCAAGTAGCACCATTTCTAATTGGATTTATCCTTGGGAAAGATTTAGAGAAGTACTTTATTGATTCTCTAAAAGGGAGTGGAGGAGATGTTACAATCTTTTTCACAAAAGGACCGATTGCTCTAGTTCTATGGGGGCTAATCCTTATTTCCATTGTGTTCTCACTAGTACAAAGTAGAAAAACAAAGCATGCGAATAATGGAGTGGATACTCCGGTATAAAAAATGTTCAAAGGGAGGAATTTAAATGTTTCAGGCTAAAGGGGTTATTCCAGCTCTTGTGACTCCATTGGATCAACAAGGGAATTTATTAGAGGATGGGCTTCGCCAAGTAATTGATTATACCATTCAAGGTGGCGTTCATGGAGTCTTTGTATTAGGTAGTACGGGAGAAATTTATGGCTTAAGTGATCAGCAAAAAAAACGTGTATTAGAGATAACCGTTGAACATACAGCAGGACGTGTCCCTATCTATGCGGGGGCAAGTGAGATTACAACAAGAGATTGTATCAAAACGGCTCGTTTAGCGGAGGAAGTTGGGGGGATTTCTGCCGTTTCCGTTTTAACCCCCTATTTTGTCACACCGAATCAAGAAGAACTCAAAGAGCATTATAAAGAAATTGCAAAATCTACTAGCCTCCCTGTTATTTTATATGGAAATGATGAAAAAACGAACGTCAGTATTTCTCCGGATACATGTGTAGAGCTATCTAAAGTAGATAATATTATCGGAATCAAAGATAGCAGTGGAGATATGACAAAGATGGCTGAGTATATAAGATTAACGCAAGGTAAGGATTTTCAGGTTCTGGCTGGAAGAGATACATTGATTTTTGCAAATCTTTGTTATGGCGGAACGGGTGGAATTGCTAGTACTGGAAATGTAGCACCAGCGATTGTTGCAGGAATTTACGATGCATATGTAGCAGGTGAGTTTGAGAAAGCAAGGGAACTTCAATTTAAACTTGCTCCATTACGATTAGCCTTTGGATTGGGTAGCTTTCCAGTGGTTATGAAGGAAGCGTTAAACCTTGTAGGAGTTAATGCAGGGGTTACGTTAGGTCCAGTCAAAGAGCTAACTCCGGAAAATAAGACAAAACTTATTGAAGTTCTAAAACAGCTAGATGTATACCAAAAAGTACAGTAAAAAAGGAGTGGATTATATGAAAATAGGATTTATCGGTCTTGGGATTATGGGAAAACCAATGTGCAAGAATTTGATAAAAGCAGGTTATAACCTAGTAATAATTGATAGAAGAAAAGAAGTAACAGAGGAACTGGTGGCGTTAGGAGTAGAAACGGCCGCTACTTCTAAAGAGGTTGCAGAAAAAAGTGACGTGGTAGTTTCCATTCTTCCCAACTCTCCTCAGGTGAAGGAGGTTGTGCTGGGAGAGAATGGACTTATTGAGGGATTGTCACAAGGAAAGGTATTTATTGATATGAGCTCTATTGCCCCGATAGCTTCAAAGGAGATTGCTTCTGCTTTACGTGAAAAAGGGGTCGAAATGTTAGATGCACCAGTGAGTGGAGGCGAGCCAAAAGCGATTGATGGTACATTATCGGTCATGGTTGGTGGAAAGAAAGAAGTGTTCGATCAGAACTACGAAATCATGAAAGCGATGGCGGGATCTGTCGTCCATGTTGGTGAGATTGGAGCAGGAAATACAGCGAAATTAGCGAATCAAGTAATTGTTGCTATTAATATTGCAGCTATGTCTGAGGCACTGGTGTTAGCTAGTAAAGCGGGAGTAAGTCCTGACCTCATTTTCGAAGCGATAAGAGGTGGTTTAGCTGGTAGCACGGTTCTAGAAGCCAAAGCTCCATTAGTTATGGATAGACAGTTCCAGCCAGGTTTCCGTATTGATTTACATATAAAGGACTTACTAAATGCTTTAGAAACAAGCCATGAAATAAATGCACCATTACCATTAACTGCGTCAGTTCTTGAAATGATGCATGCCTTAAAAGCAGATGGATATCACATTGAAGATCATTCAAGCCTAGTTAAATACTATGAAAAACTCGCTAATATTGAAGTGACCCGATAGAGAAAGGGGAAACCAAGATGAATACAATGATCCAAAAGGTTAACACAACTCCTATTATTACGGATATGACAGTTATACCAGTTGCAGGACACGATAGCATGTTACTAAATCTTAGTGGAGCACATGGGCCATATTTTACTAGAAACATAGTCATACTCATAGACAGCAGTGGGAATACAGGGGTAGGTGAGGTACCTGGCGGAGAAGGAATTCGGCAAACATTAGAGGATGCTAAATCCCTAATCGTTGGCTCTTCTATTGGAAACTATAACAATACCTTAAATTCAATTCGAAGAAATTTTGCAGACCGCGATGCAAATGGGAGAGGCCTCCAAACATTTGATTTACGAATTGCAATACATGCAGTTACAGCAGTAGAAGCTGCTTTATTAGATTTACTTGGGAAGTTTTTGAATGTCCCTGTAGCAGCGTTACTCGGTGAAGGCCAACAACGAGAAAAAGTAAAAACACTGGGGTATTTATTTTACATTGGCGATCGTAAACTGACAGACTTACCTTATTATAGCAATGAATTAGCCACAAATGATTGGTACCGATTGCGTCATGAGGAGGCATTAACTTCTGAGGCAGTTGTTCGACTAGCAGAAGCCGCTCAAGAACAATATGGCTTTAAGGACTTTAAGCTAAAAGGTGGAGTTCTCGAAGGGAAGGAGGAAATTAAGGCAATCCGGGCATTAGCAGAAAGATTTCCTGATTCTAGAATCACCTTAGACCCAAATGGAGCCTGGTCACTAGAGGAGGCAGTCCATCTCTGTAAAGATATGAAAGGTATTCTTGCCTATGCAGAAGACCCGTGTGGAGCAGAAAATGGATACTCGGGTAGGGAAGTAATGGCTGAATTCAGAAGACAAACAGGGCTCCCGACAGCTACCAATATGATTGCAACGGATTGGAGACAGATGGGCCATACCATTTCCTTGCAATCGGTGGATATCCCTTTGGCAGACCCTCACTTCTGGACCATGCAGGGATCAGTTCGAGTTGCTCAAATGTGTCATGACTGGGGATTAACCTGGGGCTCACATTCTAATAACCACTTTGATATCTCATTGGCAATGTTTACCCACGTTGCAGCTGCAGCACCTGGTGAAATTACCGCAATTGATACTCACTGGATTTGGCAGGAAGGAATTGAACGTCTAACGAAAGAGCCTTTAAAAATAGTAGATGGTAACATCTCAATTCCTAATAAGCCTGGTTTAGGAATTGAAATCGATATGGATCAAGTGTCTAGAGCTAACGAAGTATACAATAACATGGGGTTAGGTGCGAGGGATGATTCGGTTGCCATGCAGTACCTAATTCCCAATTGGGCGTTTAATAATAAGAGACCCTGTCTAGTTCGATAAAAAATAAGAACTGAATATACAGTACCTGTTCAGGTATAATGAGCTAGCTGTTTATGACCTAACATACTCCGCCAATTAATAGGAAATCCTTAAATTGTAGGAGGTGATAGTAATGGCTAAAAAAGACGTGGGTGCAGATCGTCGTGATGATTTAGGTAGATACTCAGGTATTGATAAAGAATATGATTTTACCAATGCTCCTGTAGGAAATGCTGAACCTCAAAGTGAACAAAACCTAAAAAGAAATAATGTGTCTGATTGATTCTACCCTACATTGTGTAGGGTTTTTTATTTGTAAATTCCAGATGAGGATAGAGTTCACTATAAAAGTAAATCTTAAACATAGTGATTACAGAGACTTTGGTAATTAGAGTGTAATCAAAAAAATTCAAAAGTGAGGAATTAAATTATATGGAGCATTTTCTGGAGAGAGACTATATTACAATCGAAGATAACGAAGGAAATAAAAAGGAATTCTCTGTCGAAGGAATCATTCATCAAGGTGAAAAAACTTATGCCCTATTAAAAGGTGACACGGAAACAGTCTTTATGAAGGTAGAGGAAGAGGGAGACGAGCAATACCTTGTCGGAATTGAGGATGAGGAGGAAGCAGATTCCATATTGAGTGCTTATGAAATAGCTTTAGAAGGTACAAATCAATTGGAATAAGCAGTTTTTAGGGAGGTCTGGTACAGGCCTCTTTTTTTATTATTGGACAGAAGAAGATCTTGATACTTTAAAGAGAAATGCTTCCAAAAACGACTTTATCGGTCTGAATTATTATCAACGATTCGTGTGGAAAATTTAGGAAGTCTTAGAGGATTAACAAAAGATTTGACTTCAAAAACTATAGACACAAAAATCTTGGACTTACGTGTAATAGAAGCAGATGAAGACAAAGCAAAGCAACTGAGATGTGAAAACGGTTCAAAGCTATATTTTTGTAAAAGACTTCGAGTAGTGGACGGGGAACCTTTTTCCATTGAGTTAAGTTATTTTAACAAAGACATTGTGCCCTATTTAAATGAATATATTGCGAAAACTTCTATATATAGTTACTTGATTGATGACTTAAAGCTCCCAATTAGCTTTGCTGATAAAATAGTTACCTGTGAAAAGATTAATGAAGATATGGCAAAATTGTTGAATGTAATTCCGGGAGATCCTGCCCTAATTATTGAGAATACGGTATGTTTAGCGAACGGGACCGTGTTTGAGTTATCACAATCAATCTTTCATTTTCAAAAAGCAAAGATATTAAACAGGATCAATTTTAAATAAGAGATAGGGAGTAGATACGAAATAAAACTACTCCCCTTACAATTAATATTAAAACGGATATTTTCTATCAGTTGTTTGAACGGATATCCATTTTGTCACAGTAAATTCCTCGACAACCCATGGGTTTCCAAATCTCCCTAAACCGCTTGCCTTATTGCCGCCGAATGGAATATTGGGTGCATCATTTACAGTTTGATCGTTTACATGGGTCATTCCAGCATCAATTTGAAGAGCTAATTCCTCGCCACGCCCTAAATCACTAGTAAAAATGGATGAGCTTAACCCGTATGCAGTGTCATTAGCGATTTCGATGGCTTCATTATCTGTCCGTGCCTTAATAATAGAAGCAATCGGAGCAAATAGTTCAGTTTGAGCTAGTTTGCTAGAATTTTCCACGTTTGTGAATACATATGGTGTGAGCACATTCCCAACCCTTTTTCCTTCTAAAGCGACCGTGGCACCTTCCTGTTTTGCCTCTTCAATGTATCGAAGAGCCTTGGTTAATTGGTGTTCATTAATAAGTGGACCAATTATTGTTTTTGGATCACTTGGATCTCCATAGGGAAGTTCTTTGGCCCTTGCAACAAATTTTTCAACAAATTCATCATATTTATCTTGGTGTACGATAATGCGGTTAACGATCATACAGATTTGACCTTGGTGGATAAATTTCCCGAATATTGCAGCGTTAACAGCCTGGTTTACATCTGCATCGGAGA
Organism: Robertmurraya korlensis NBRC 107688; assembly: GCF_001591645.1. GTDB lineage: Bacteria > Bacillota > Bacilli > Bacillales > Cytobacillaceae > Robertmurraya_A. The sequence goes on from NZ_BCVH01000001.1 coordinate 617,569, forward strand.
GGACAACCAATGGGCTATTCCCTCCTAATTCAAGGGCAACACGCTTCAAGTTTTGACCGGCAATTCCGCCAATATATCTTCCGACAGTAGAAGAACCGGTAAAACAGATTAAATCTAACTCCGGATTAGTTAACATTCCATCACCAATTTCTTCAATATCCGTCAATATGACATTCAAAACACCTTTTGGAAGACCGGCATGCTCAAATGCTTTTGCAATAATGGCACCTCCAGAAAGTCCAACCTTAATATCAGGTTTATGAACAATACTATTTCCTAATGCAATTGCAGGAGCGATCGCTCTCATCGAAAGGTTTAATGGAAAGTTAAAAGGTGTAATAGAAGAGATCACCCCAAGAGGAAGTTTATAAATATGATTTAACTTCTCTGGAGAACCCGGGATTTTTTTAATTTTATAAATTTCATCAGCATATTTAATTGCTTCTTTTAAAAAATCAATTGCTAAGTGATGTTCAACATTTGCCTTTAGTACCGTACCACCGGTTTCAGAGATGATTGTATTTACAATATCCTCCTTGTTCGCAGCTAAATAGTCTAAAGCGCGTTGGAGTACCAATCTTCGTTCTTCCACCGTCGATTTAGCCCATTCTTTTTGGGCCGCCCTTGCTATCTTAAATGTTTCATCGAGCTGTTCACTTGTTGCCAATCTAACAGATGTGACTATAGAACGGTCGTAGGGATTTAAAATATCATAGGTTCGTGTGCTCTCACCTTCGGTCCATTCACCATTAATATAACTTTTGTTTAACATCTTTACAGATTGCATACTCATTCCTCCTCTAGTTTTATTGTTGATAGCGCTTTCAAATAACTGCATCAAAATAAGTAGTGTTGTTAGGAATTATATGAGTATGTAAATGGGTTGTAAACGTCCTTATTGCTATATATGCAACTGGCTAATAATATTAAATTTTTTTTAACCATTAAGTTTTGAAGGTAATAACGCTAGTGTCCTACATGGTAACTTATAGTAGTAAGGGCTTATTAATTCATTCCTCCGCGTATATTACTTTGTTAATTTCCTCTAAGAAAAATGGAATCGAAGGGTTTGAACTGTTTTCTTTCCAAGCAGCTACGATATCAAACTGACTTATCTCTCCCTCTATATCTAAAAAATGGAGTCCGGAGTTAGCAAAGGATTTTACATTTTTGGGCATAATAGCTATTCCTAACCCGCCCTCTACTAATAGTAAGACGGCATCCAAAAAGGACGTTTGATTTACGATATTAGGTGAAAATCCACTATCTGTACACATTTTAAGAAAGCGATCATATGCTTGAGGCGAAACCTCTCTTTTTTGAGTAATAAAGGATTCCTCGCTTAATTCTGCCATTTTTACCTTCTTAACTGATGCCAGCGGATGGCCCTCGTATACCACGACTGAAGATATATCACTATAAACCTTTAATAATTCCAAGTTAGGAATATTTTGAAGTCCGAAAGAACTAGTGAAAGTAATATCTAACTCGTCGTTTTTTAGAGCTTCATTCAATCTTCCATGAGAATAGCGGTCTAGCTTTAGTTTAATTAATGGGTATTGTTTTCTAACTTTGTTAATTACTTTGGGTAGAAATTGATTAACAGAATATCCTAAGAAGCCAATATTTAACGTACCTTGAATTCCGGAGTCTGCTTGCCGAGTTCGCTCCGTTGCTTCTTCAAATTTTTGTAGTAAATATGTCGCTTCTTTTAAGAATACTTTCCCTGCGGAAGTTAACTGAACGGATCTTTTGTTCCGTGTGAAGAGCTTTACCCCTAGTGTTTTTTCTAATTCTACAATCCTTTGACTTAGCGATGATTGTGCGATAAATAATTGGTTGGCAGCTTCAGTAAAGTTTAAATGTTCTGCTACAGCCATGAAATACCTAAATTGTTTTATGTCCATCTCCATGACCTCCTCTATTACAAAATATATGAGTTTAATAGGTAAAAACGATTACAGATATCGTATCTAAATATTTAGAAAATTACAACTTTTGGTTTATCATTTTAATTGAATTAGCCCTTTTGCAAATGTGACTACCTAAGAAATCTCTTGTGAGGATAGTAAAATAGGGAGGTGTTTTACATGCTATAAGAATTAATGGGTGATTTTTTCTTAAGACTTCCTAAATATCAATGAGGGGGATCAATATGAAAAACGTATTAAAATTCGTATTTTTTATAGCTTGTTTTCTAGGGTTAGTTGCATGTTCTAGTAGTCAAACAAATTCAGATTCTAGTACTAATACAAATCAAAGTTCTCCTAGTAAAGACCAAGAACAGTCTACCATGGAACCTATTGTTTTGAAAGCGAGTACACATTCACCACCTGGAGCTTTAACTAATGCCTTTGATGTATTTTTAGACGAGATTGAGAAAAGAACAGATGGTTTAGTAAAGTTTGATCGATTTTACGGAGGAACACTAGCTGCTCCTCAGGATATTATTGATTCGATTTCAAGTGGAGTAGTTGATGTTGCAGTAATTAACCCATCACAGCAATCAGGTAGGCTACCATTGAGTTCTGTAGCATCTAATCCTGCTCTGTTTTCAGACTCATGGGTTGCTATTAAGACACTGAATGAACTGCATGAGACTTTTCCAGAGATTCAAGCTGAGTGGGATAACGCTGGAGTAGTAAGTATTGGAACTTATGCAACACCTCCAATGAACGTCATGTCAACTAAACCCATTTCTAGTTTTGATGATTTAAAAGGGCAACGAATCCTTACCTCTTCACGTCCAATAGCTACGGTGATAGATGAACTAGGAGCAACTCCTGTTGGATTGTCTTTCAATGAAGCATACGAAGCAGTCTCTAAAGGTACGGTCGATGGTGCTGTTATGAGTGTGCAAGCGGGGTTAGCATTTGGAGTTCATGAGGTAGTAGACTCAGTTTGGACCTTGCCTATAAGTGGAGGACCAGGGTTTTATGGGATGAACAAAAGTATCTGGGATGAACTACCAAAGGATATTCAAGAAATAATTCTAGAAGTTAAAAATGAGTTTCAACCTGAATCCTTCTATCAAATTTACCAAGTAGAAGATGGAGTGAAAGCTTTGAAAGCGTTTACAAGCGAAGGCGTATCAATTAATGAACCTAGTGATGCCGACATTGAGTTCATTATGGATGGTGCTGCATCAAAAGTATGGAATGATTGGGTGGAAGAAATGAAAGAGCTAGGGTTACCTGGACAAGAAGTTCTGGATGCTTTTATAAAGGCTGCAGAAAAATATGAAACTGAAAAAACCCATTAAGTAAAAAAGAATGGGCAGTCATCATCAAGGGTATGGAGATGTACCCTTGATGATAGATGGGAGGCCGGTATGAATCTTTTATTGGAAAAAATAGAAGAGAAATTTAGCAAAGTAGAATTTTTCTTATTAATGATTGCTGGTGTTACCGTTATATTTGCCATGTTTTTAGTAACGGTCGATGTTATCATGAGGAATTTCTTTAACAAGCCAATTGCTGGTGTTATTGAAATCATGAATATAGCGTTAATTATAATAGTCTCTCTTGGATTTTCATATGTTCAGGGGAAGAAGGAAAATATCATAATCGAAATTTTTACAAACAGGCTACCGAGATTTTATAGGAATATATTTGATTTATTAGGGTTTTTAATAGGGTTGCTTGTCATGTCTGTTATTACATGGAAATGTGGATCAAATGTTCTTACATCCTTTACTGTTCATGAGCACACAATGGGGTTAATCAAAATTCCCTTATGGCCATCCAAAGCATTGCTTGCCATTGGAATGGCGGTATTAAGCATCAGGTTGTTACTGGACTCTTTATTAATGATTTTTATTCTAATCAATGATAGGAAAGTTACTCATACCAAGTACAGAGAAGAAAACATTGTGAAAATTAAATCAATTTAATTACTTTTTTGGCAAAAAGTCTACTTACAAAGGAGTGAGGAAATGGAGTTAAGCCCACAACTTATAGGAGTAATAGGTGTTTTACTTTTATTCTTATTAATGTTTGTAAGAATTCCGGTTGCATTCACAATGGTTTTTATTGGGTTTTTCGGCTTCTGGTTAGTAAGTGGGTTAAAACCCAGTTTAACTATAATGGGCTCAACATACTATCAAGAGCTTGGGAAATCTAGTTTTACTGCTGTTCCCTTATTTGTATTTATGGGGTACTTAACTTATTACACAGGAATCGTTACTAAGTTGTTTGACACATCTAGTAAATGGATTGGTCATTTCTCTGGAGGATTAGTACAAGCGACCATACTGGGAGGGGCTGGCTTTGGAGCGATTTCTGGTTCAGGAACTGCATCAACGGCTACCTTGGCACGTATAGCCATTCCGGAAATGATCAAATCAGGTGTTGATAAAAGGTTAGCATATGGCACTGTGGCTTCGGTCGGGCCTTTAGCTTCACTGATTCCCCCGAGTGTGTTAATGATTGTGGTCGCCATTGCAACAGAACAATCAATTGGAAAAATGTTAATGGGGGGATTGCTACCTGGGCTATTAGCTGCCTTTGTTTATATGGTTCTAGTATTTATTTTAGTTAAACGAAACCCTGCTATTTCAAAGCCAATCTCGAAGGCGTCCTGGAAAGAAAGGATTATATGCTTGAAGCAAATTGGTAGCTTCATCCTCTTGGTCTTTTTCATTGTTGTAGGACTATACACTGGAAAGTTCACTCCTACCGAGGCTGGAGCCATTGGTGCGTTCGTGGTTTTTATTATGTTTTTAATAAAACACAAATTAAATTTCGTAATGCTAAAAGATGCTTTGATACAAACGATTAAAACAACTAGTATCATTTTCCTTGTCATTGCAAGCTCATTTATTTTCAGTTATTTCTTAACGGTAACAAGAATACCTGCCATATTATCTGACTTTTTAGTAACCCTTCCAGTCCCACCCATTATCACCTTAATAGCTGTAGTAATCATGTACTTGATAATTGGGATGTTTATGGACATGATTGCAGCCATGTTTATAACCATGCCTATCATTTTTCCAGCTATTGTAACCTTAGGCTTTGACCCAATATGGTTTGCTGTAATGGTTGTATTTCTAGCAGAGGTTTCTCTTGTTACGCCTCCTTTTGGCTTAAGCTTATTCATCATAAAAGGAGCAATGCCTGATAGTGATTTACGAGATATATACACAGGCAGTTATCCTTTTATACTAGCTGATTTGGTTATTATTACTCTATTAATTTTATTTCCTCAGATTGTTACATTATTACCATCCTTAATGTAAGTACGCTTTTAGTGAATGAATTTCAAAAAACTAGTTTTTACATTATGAAAAGATAGGAGAAATAAAATGAAAATGACCGGTGGAGAAATATTATTACGTTCTTTAAAAGTTGAAAACGTTCCTTTCGTTTTTGGGATCGTCGGCGGAAGGTTTATGTCCTTTTTGAGACAAGTAGCGTTAGAACCAACAATGGAGTATATCGGGACACGTCATGAAGCATCTGCTGCTCATATGGCGGCTGCTGTTTTTCATTCTACTGGGAAAATGGGAATTTGTTTGGGAGAAATGGGTCCAGGGTCAGTGAATTTAGTTCCCGGAGTTCAAAGTGCCTATAACAATAATATCCCCATGCTGGTCATGACTTCAAATAATCCAAACAGGAGTTCATATCCTTTTCATGGAATGTTTATGGATTTTGATGCTGAAAATTTATTTAAACCTATTACAAAATGGAATGCTGTCGTAAGAGACGGAAAAAGAATCCCCGAGTTAGTACAATGGGCGTTTCGAGAGGCACTTTCGGGTAAGCCAGGGCCTGTACATTTAGATTTTTCAGCAGATGCTTTATCACATACTGTAGAGGTGGATGAAAGTATTTTTGATGTTGAACCTCAGCAATATCGTGTAATTGAAAGACCCCGTTCTAGTGTGAAAACAATAACACAAGCTGTAGATATTTTGATGAAAGCTGAAAGACCGCTATTGTTAGCAGGTGGTGGTGTGGTAGCCTCCCAAGCAAAGGAGGAATTTAGAAAACTGGCAAAATTTATAAATGCACCGGCAACAGCAACTCAAATGGGAACGGGAGTGGTTTCTACCACAGACCCTAATTATATAGGGCAGGGAGGAATCATTGGGGGAGACGCAATTACTCGTGCATTACAGGAGTCAGATGTTATTCTCGCTGTAGGTTGTCGTTTTTCTTCATGGCTTTGGGGGAAAAACGGTCCGCTTAGCCCTGGAGGCCCCTTGCAGAAAGTCATTCATATCGATATCGATCCTTCTATAATTGGAAAATTAACTCGAGTAGAAGTTGGGATACATGGTGATGCAAAGGCAGTATTAAGGGATATTCTTGATTTATTATCCATGAAAAATGTAGAAGCAGATGATCGTGAGTGGACAAAATCATTGGTTGAGACGTATCGTACGTATCGCGAACAGCTTAGCCAGTTACTTTTTGATGATCACCCTGTTTTGCATCCCGCGATATTAGCAAAGGAAATTGGAGAGTTTTTACCAGATCAATCACTTGTCGTTTTTGATGGGGGACATACAACATTTTGGAGTAATGATTTTACACCTATTCTTGAACCAAGGACAAGATTTCATGAACCTGGTAATTCCCAGTTAGGATATGGAACTCCATATGCACATGCAATTAAATTACTATATCCAGACCGCCCAGTGTTTAGTATTACAGGGGATGGGTCGTTTGGATTTTCATTACAAGAACTAGACACCGCCAGACGTTATGGCATACAAGTTATTCATATCATTCATAATAATTCTGCTTGGGGAATCCAACAAAGTAGTCAACGAAATATGTATAACTACTCTTATGGAGTGGATCTTTCTGAGACAAATTACGCGAATATTGCAAGAGGGTTTGGCTGTTACGGGGAGAGAGTTTCGCACGTAGATGAGATTAAACCAGCAATTAAAAGGGCGCTTGCATCAGGATTACCCGCTGTTATTGATGTAGAAGTTCGTTTTGAGCCACATCCAGCTAAAAAATATATAGGGGCAATGAGTTCAGCGGGTCTAAAAACAACGATAAAATAAATCAAATATCACAGTGAAAGGAGAAACGTGATGAAAAGTAATATAGCTACCCTTCATTTACCTATGAATTCAAATGGAGAACAAAAAATCATTCATCCAACCCTGATTTGGGATGATGAAGAGGTGATTTTAATAGACACAGGTGTTCCAGGGCAACTAGATGTCATTCGTACCGAGATGGAAAGGCTTGCTATCCCTTTTTCAAGATTGACTAAGATTATTCTTACACATCATGATTTTGATCATATTGGCACTTTACCTGAAATTCTTATGAAATCTGAACAAAAAATATCAGTTTTAGCACACCAGTTGGCAAAGCCCTATATCGAAGGGGAAAAACGGTTATTAAAACTAAAAGACGACTCCAATTTTGTTCCCCCAATGGCAAAGGTTGATCAGGTAGTGGAAGATGATGAGGTATTACCTGAATGTGGAGGGATTAAGGTTATATTTACGCCAGGGCATACACCTGACCACATTAGTTTGTATCATATCGAAAGTAAAACCTTAATTGCAGGGGATGCAACCATCGCCGTTAATGGGGAATTACTAGGACCGAATCCCCATTACACACTTGACATGAATGAGGCCAACAATAGTATTGGTAGGCTGTTAGATTATGAAGTCGAACAAATAATCTGTTATCATGGTGGAATTTGCAAAGGATCTGAAATAAAAAGACTTGAAGAAATTTACTATACGAATAAATGAGAATAGCTACAAAGTGGCTGGTATGTTTTTCTTGAAATAGGATGGTTATTAATAATAAATTTTATGTTATTATTCGAATAGAAACCAATAGCATTGAAAATTGTTATTTGTAAACACCTACGGAGATGATAAGCATGGTCTGGACTATTTTGTTTTTAATTCTTATAAGTCTAGTAAAAGTATTACCAACCGTTCTTCCACTAGGAGCGGTTGAATGGATTATGAGCAAGTTTGCAACTCATGCGAAGCTTGATGATCAAAAGGTTGAAGTAACTATAGATAACCATTCTTTAGATCATGAAGAGAAGATGGTATTTATTAAGTACTTTAATGAAGCGATCTTTATGGAAAAATATTATATTTATCCAGGAACTGAACACTCATTTTTACCACCAGAAAAGAATGGAAAACACATCATTATTGACGCGGAAATGGGGAACATCGAAGTAAGACTATATCTATTTAATGAGAGAAATTCAATCGATGTAATCAAACAGTTCAAGAAAAAGGTAATAGCGTATAATATCCATTCAGAAAATTTACAAGAGTACTTTATATCAAAAGGTGAGAGAGTAATTTAATCTCAAACAAAAACACCAATGTAGGTGCCTGATTCTTCAAGCAGATGATTTGCCTATCATTAATTGCCCTTGGAGATATATATGGTGGAAAACGTAAATCTTATAACAACTAATACTGAACTACCAAAGATTTTTTGGTAGTTTTTCTATTTCACTTGACAGTAGAGGTGGAATAGGAGTAATTTATCTAATAGGGTTAGATAAATTAGAAGGGAGCTTATAATGGATTATAGAGAGTTGGCGGAAGAGCTGTTACGTAATATGACAAGAACAGCAAAGATGCCATTTCAGAAAAAAGTGGAAGATATCTCACATGGAGAAAAGAAAATATTAGGGTTCCTAACGTTTGCAAAGAGCAGTGCTACTTCAGGTGAACTGAGTGAGGTACTATATCTAACAACTCCTCGAGTGGCCTCGGCACTCAAGAGCTTATCCAAAAAAGGGTTTATTGAACGAAGCAGAGATGCTAATGATAAACGCGTTGTCATTGTTACCATTACCGAAAAGGGAATTCGCTTTATGGAAGAGGAACGCAAAGAGGCGTTATCGATGATAGAGCAAACCCTTGAAAAGCTTGGAGAACATGATGCACAAGAATTTGTTCGTATCTTGAAAAGAGTAACCGACATTACAATAGAAAATGAGTAATAATTAATGCAGGCACCCAATATAAGTCTGCTTTTAATTAGTAAAGTATCTAACACTATTAGATTTATAGAAAAATGTATTGTTAGGGGGGAAATGAATGATAAAAATATTTAAGCATCTTCAGGGGAAAGACTGGTTATTAATTATGTGCAGCTTGGTGTTCATTGTCGCACAGGTGTGGCTTGATTTAAAACTCCCTGACTATATGTATGAAATCACCATGCTCGTCCAGACAGAAGGTAGCAAAATGAGTGAGGTTTTCGTACAAGGTGGATATATGCTTCTTTGTGCAGTGGGTAGCATGATAGCTGCTATGATTACTGGCTTTTTTGCTGCAAAAGTTGCAGCCGGATTTTCTGTTCGTCTACGTGGAATGGTATTTGAAAAGACGATGTCTTTCTCAATGGAAGAAATCAATGGTTTTTCCACCTCGAGTTTGATTACACGATCAACCAATGATATTACCCAAATTCAACTACTAATCGCAACCGGACTTCAAGTCTTAGTTAAAGCACCCATTTTAGCGGTTTGGGCAGTTCTTAAAATAATGGGGAAAAGCTGGCAATGGACAGCTGCTACTGGTTTTGCCGTATTGTTTCTCATTGTCATGCTATCCGTCATTATTATAGTCGCTTTGCCAAAGTTTAAAGTGATTCAGAGCTTAACGGACAATTTAAACCGAGTGACAAGAGAACACTTGTCTGGGATTCGGGTTGTTCATGCCTACAATGCTGGAAGCTATCAGGAAGAGAAATTTGACAAAGCGAACAAAGATCTCACGAACACGAATTTATTTACAAGCCGAGTCATGGCGATATTGATGCCGACAATGGGACTCATCATGTCTGGCCTCGGCCTAGTTATTTATTGGATAGGCGCATTTTTAATCAACCAGGCCGCCGTACCTGATCGATTATCCTTGTTCTCAGACATGGTTGTATTCTCGTCATATGCGGTGCAGGTAATCATGGCCTTTATGATGCTTTCGTTTGTGTTTATCATGCTTCCTCGTGCATCTGTGTCTGCCAAACGTATTAACGAAGTACTAAATACAAAGGCAAAAATTATAGATGGAAACATGACGGATGGTAAGGAAGGTCTTTCTGGAGAAATTGAATTCCGTAATGTTAGCTTTAAATATCCAGACGCAAAAGATTATATCCTTCGTAACGTCAGCTTCTCAGCACATCAAGGAGAAACGGTGGCAATTATTGGGTCAACTGGTAGTGGGAAAACTTCATTAGTTAATCTGGTCCCTCGATTTTATGATGCTACGGAGGGAGAAATAATCATTAACGGAGTGAACGTGAAGAATTATTCTCAGGAAGCATTACACGATAAGTTAGGGTATGTGTCTCAAAAAGCCGTTTTATTTAGGGGTACTGTGACTTCCAATGTAGCCTATGGTCACAATTCAAACAATGATTCAAACACAGCGAGTATTAAAAAAGCAATTGAAATTGCACAAGCAACAGAATTTGTTGAAAAAATGGAGAATCAGTACGTAGGTGAAATTGCTCAGGGCGGTACTAATATTTCTGGCGGACAGAAACAAAGATTGTCTATTGCACGTGCGATTTTCAAACAACCCGAAATTTATCTGTTCGATGATTCATTTTCAGCATTAGATTATAAGACAGATAGAATATTGCGTTCGTTACTCAAAAAAGAAATCAAAGATGCCACAACGATCATTGTTGCACAACGAATAGGGACCATTAAAGATGCAGACCGAATTGTTGTTTTAGACAATGGGGAAGTCGTCGGCATGGGAACGCATCAAGAGCTTATGATCGATTGTGAGGTCTATCAAGAAATTGCTTATTCTCAATTGTCAAAGGAGGAGCTTGAAATTGGATAAGAAGACACATAACCCTCATGCAATGAAGCATCCTCAACATGGAGGATTACCCCCTTCAAAAGGGAACAATAAAACCTCCTTAAAGCAACTCATATCCTATTGTAAAGCATATATTCCAATTATATCTGTTGCCTTGGTCCTGGCTATGCTTGGTTCAGTTTTCAATATCGTTGGACCAGAACTGCTTAGTCAAATAACAGATTTCATTACAGAGGGCTTGATGACAAGTATTGATCTGGATGCTGTGGTTCATATTGCAACGATTCTTGCTTTTCTATATGGATTAGGGTATATTTTCAACTACATCCAAGGGTATATTATGGCGACTGTTACTCAGAGAGTGTCCAAAAAATTACGATCAGAGATTTCAACGAAAATCAATCGATTGCCTTTAAAATATTTTGACTCAACAAGTACAGGAGACGTGCTTAGCCGTGTAACAAATGATGTTGACATGATTGGACAAACGATGAATCAGAGCTTAAGTACATTGGTATCAGCTATTACCATGTTTGTTGGCTCACTGATTATGATGTTTTACACGAACTGGATTATGGCTCTTTCAGCTGTTCTTTCTACCATTTTAGGGTTTGCACTCATGACATTTATCATTTCAAAATCTCAAAAATACTTTGCACAGCAGCAAAAAGAGCTAGGGATATTGAATGGTCATATTGAAGAAATATATACAGGGCATAACGTAGTAAAGGTATATAACGGAGAGAAAGAAGCAAAGGAAACGTTCCACGAAATTAACACACGCCTATACAATAGCGCATGGAAATCTCAATTCATGTCTGGTCTAATGATGCCGCTTATGATGTTTGTTGGTAACTTCGGATATGTGGTGGTTTGTTTAGTCGGAGCTGTGCTTGCGGTTAATGGTAGTATTACATTTGGTGTGATTGTTGCCTTTATGATTTACATTCGTCTCTTCACACAACCATTATCACAGCTTGCACAAGCAGCTACAAATCTTCAGTCCACAACCGCTGCGAGTGAACGTGTATTTGAATTTCTTGGAGAAGAAGAACTGGCGAACGAAAGCGGCAAGACACGAAGACTGGAAAGTGCAAAAGGTAATGTGGAGTTTAAGCATGTTAAGTTTGGATATAATCAAGACAAAATGGTTATTAAGGACTTTTCCGCCAAGGCAAATGTAGGGCAAAAAGTGGCGATTGTCGGCCCTACAGGTGCTGGAAAGACCACTTTGATTAATCTATTGATGCGTTTTTATGAAGTAAACGGTGGGGAAATCTTAATCGATGGTGTTCCAACTAGTAACCTCACACGACAAAATATTCATGAACTATTCTGTATGGTCCTACAAGATACATGGTTGTTTGAAGGGACGATTCGAGAAAATATTGTATACTCCAGGAAAGGAGTATCAAATGAACAGGTAGAGGAAGCCTGTAAGGCAGTGGGTTTGCATCACTTTATTACAACCCTTCCTTATGGATATGACACAGTACTAGATGATAAAGCGAATCTTTCTGCGGGACAAAAACAGTTAATTACCATCGCTCGTGCCATGGTAGAGGATGCTCCGTTGCTGATCCTTGATGAAGCAACAAGCTCCGTTGATACTCGTACCGAATTATTGATTCAAGAGGCAATGGATAAGCTGACAGTAGGCAAAACTTCATTTGTAATTGCACACAGACTTTCAACTATTAAGAATGCAGACTTAATTCTTGTAATGAAGGATGGAGACATAATTGAAAGTGGGAAGCATCAAGAATTGCTATTGAAAAATGGATTTTATGCTGACTTATATAATAGTCAGTTTGAAGATGCATCATAAAAATATAATAAACACCCTGGAAGATCCATTTCTCCAGGGTGTTTATTATTTATTGAAGCATATGCTTTCTCTGATTTTCTTCCATTAAAAATTGAATAAAATGATTGATCGCATGAGCGTTTGGCTGCTCTCTAATAAGATTAATATATTCTTTCTTGTGGTAATCAGTGGCGACTTCACTATTTTTAATTCGATCAATAATGTATGCCGAACTTTGCTTCTGAATTTCTTTTTGGTGGAATCTTAGCTCCCGAAATAAAGCGAATCCAAGTGCACCGATTACAGCGTAGATAAGTATGGTAGGAAGAGTATCCTGAGTGATCTCACCGAAAAATAATACATATCCAAGATTAAATAGCGATACCCAAATTAAGGGCATGGTCCATAAAGCGTATCTAGATACTTTCTTCATTAGTGGAGAAAGTTTTTCCTGCATGAGTTCGATTTCTCTTTTAATATAATTGGGCATTTCCTTCGTGAAAAGGTTCATTTGATTCTTCCTTTCCCTTGATTTATTGATTAAAAGCAAAAAGACCTTTACCAAAATAAATTTGGTAAAGGTCTTGCTAACAACAGTAGTTGCCAACAAAGCCGAGAGCCAAACGCTCCGTAATGACGACCTTGCTGTAAAAGCTACTCCCCTTTTGGAAGTATGGAATTTATAATTTTATTATAGGGAAATGGGGTGTTTCTGTCAATTTGGAACTGTGATTCGTTTTGTCTAAAAATGGTATAATGATTGACATGAAATAACTGATAAGGGTGGGAACGATGTCTATAGAGATTCATACATTTCCAAATCTTGAAACGGATAGATTAGTATTGAGAAAAATTACAAAAGACGATGCGACCAATATATTTAGCTACCTTTCTGATGACGAAGTAATGAAATATTATGGATTGGAACCGTTTAAAACTATCAACGACACATTGGACGAAATATCATGGTATCAATCCCTTGAAAATAACAAAACAGGATTAAGATGGGGAATTACGTTAAAAGAAGAAGGGAAAATTATTGGTAGTTGTGGTTTTCATAACTTTGTTTCACAACATTTGCGTACAGAGATTGGATTTGAAGTGAGCAGAGATTTCTGGGGAAAAGGAATAGCTGGAGAGGCATTAAAAACAATCATTGCCTATGGTTTTCAACAATTCGGGTTTCAAAGGATAGAAGCGTTAATTGAACCTCCTAACCTATCATCGCAAAGGTTAGTGGAGAAACAGGGATTTATTAGAGAAGGTTTACTTAGAAAATATGAGTATACTCGCGGAATTTTTGATGATTTATATATGTATTCATTGCTAAGAGAGGATTTTTCTAAATTGGAATTTTGATTGATCCTACATTAGTTGAGTGGACTGCCCTTAAGGCAGTCCTCTTTTTTATTTAAATATCAATCTAGTTGAAAAATATTCTCAATTACTGTTGACATTATTTGTGTATCATTATAACATGAATATATGAAAATGATAATCATTATCAATACATAAAAAGGAGACAAAAAAATGAAAAAATTAGGTTTATTTTCTCTTATTTTCACCATGCTGTTTTTATTAGCGGCTTGTGGAAATAAGGAGGAAGCGAGTACAACCACTAATGAAAGCACGGAAGCAGTAGAAGAATCTAAGGAAGTTACCTTCACACATGAATATGGTGAGGTAACACTTGAGAAAAATCCTGAGAAAGTCGTTGTTTTTGACTTTGGAATACTAGATGCGTTAGATGCATTAGGTGTAAAAGTAGCCGGACTTCCGCAAGCGATTGTACCTGAGAGTCTAGAAAAATATAAAGGATCAGAATATACAAATGTAGGTAGCTTAAAAGAACCTGACTTTGAAGCTATCCATGAATTACAACCAGATGTTATTTTTATTTCAGGAAGACAAGCAGAGTTATATGATCAATTTGCTGAGATTGCCCCAACAATATTTGTTGATGTTGATTATGCGAATTACATTCCTTCTTTAGAGGAAAACTTTAACCTTGTTGCTGAGCTGTTTGAAAAAGAGGATGTACTAGAAACGAAAATGGAAGAGCTACAAGCAAGTATTGATGAGGTAAATAAAGAAGCATCTGCATCAGATAGTAAAGCTCTGATTTTATTAGCTAACGAAGGAAAAGTAAGCGCGTATGGACCAGGTTCACGTTATGGGTTCGTTCATGATGCATTTGGATTTAAGGCAGTAGATGAAAACCTTGAGGTTTCTCAGCACGGTCAAAGTATTACATTTGAATATATTCTAGAAAAAAATCCAGATATTATTTTTGTAATTGACCGCTCTGCTGCTATAGGTGGAGAAGTAGGGGCGAAAGAAACAATTGAAAACGAGCTAGTGAAGAAAACCAATGCTTATAAAAATGGTAAAATTATTTATCTAGATGCAGTTAACTGGTATATTGCTGGGAATGGTATTACATCTACACAAGCAATGACACAAGAAGTAAAAGCAGCACTAGAATAGGGAGGAAGCCGGGACAAATGTTCCGGTTTTTCATTAAATTAATGGGAGGAATTATCTTGAACATGTTAGAAATCATTTATTCCAGACGTAATATTAAAAAATTCAAACCAGATATGGTGAATGTAGAACAAATTAATAAATGGCTAGAAGCCGGAACAATGGCTCCTAATCATAAAATGACCCAGCCATGGGAAGTGTATATGATTGGACCAGAAACAAGAACAAAATTAAATCATAAAACAAATTTTTGTCATGCACCTATTGTACTGGCGATCCTGTCCAAACATGGATCAACAGAGATAGAGACATATGAAAATGCTCTTGCCACTGCTTGTTTTGTTCAGAATGTTAATTTAGCTGCTTGGGCAGAAGGCGTAGGAACTTTCTGGTCTTCCATGGGGTATGCAGCGAAAAATCGTGAAATCATGGGTATTCCAGATGGTTACGATGTTATTGGGGTGTTTGGCCTAGGCTATCCAGAAGAGATTAGTCAACCAAAAGAGAGAACGTCTATACAAGAGAAAATTAAGTATCTTCCATAAAAAATAGAAGTTTGACAACAGTGACTCTAATAGGGAGGTCACTGTTTTTTTATTGTAAAATTGGTAGTATTTGTGTTGTAGAAAACGGTTATTTTTAAAATATAGTATTTCCTCTAAATCTATTAAAGTGTAAAATAGTGGTGAATACTGAAAGGGGATACATACCTTGAATCCAAAATATCTAGATTTACTGGCCCAAAAATATGATTGTGAAGAAAAAGTTGTTACGGAAATTATTAATCTTGAAGCGATCCTTAATCTTCCAAAGGGAACAGAACATTTTGTTAGTGATTTACATGGGGAGTATCAAGCTTTTCAACATGTATTAAGAAATGGATCAGGAAATGTAAAGGAAAAAATAAAAGATTTATTTCAAGATGTTTTAACTGAAAAAGAAATGAATGAGTTTGCTACATTAATTTATTACCCTGAAGAAAAATTACAGTTAGTAAAAAATACTTTTAGAAGTGATCAAGAGGTTAATCAATGGTATATAGTAATCATCTATCGTATGATCAAGCTCATATCTTATGCCTCTTCCAAATATACACGTTCGAAATTACGTAAAGCATTGCCCAATCAGTTTGTTTACATAATTGAAGAGTTACTCTATAAAGCAGATGATTCTAATAATAAGGAACAATATTATACGAAGATTGTTCAACAAATTATTTCTTTAGGACAGGCCGAAAAACTCATAATTGGTCTAGCTTATACTACTCAAAGATTGGTAGTCGACCATCTTCATGTAGTTGGGGATATTTATGACCGCGGACCTGAACCTGATAAAATAATGGAAACTCTAATTAATTATCATTCCGTGGATATACAATGGGGAAATCATGATGTTTTATGGCTGGGGGCATTCGCTGGTTCAAAGGTGTGTCTAGCTAATATCATTCGTATCTGTGCCCGGTATGATAATTTGGATATTATTGAAGATGTATATGGAATCAATCTTAGACCGCTTCTTAATCTTGCAGAAAAATACTATCATGACAATCCCGCTTTTAGACCAAAGGCACATTCAGATAAGAAACTCACAGACCATGAACGACTACAAATTACAAAAATTCATCAAGCCATTTCTATGATTCAGTTTAAACTAGAGATGCCTATCATAAAGAGACGACCAAACTTTAATATGTCAGAAAGGCTTTTGCTTGAGAAAATTGATTACGACAAAAACGTAATAACCCTTGATGGTAAACCATACCCACTAGAAAATAGCTGCTTTGCAACGGTTAATCCAGAACAACCCGATCAATTAATAGAGGAAGAAGCTCAGGTGATAGAAAGACTGTTATTTTCTGTCCAGCATTCGGAAAAGTTAGCAAGACATATGAATTTTCTAATGAAAAAAGGCAGTCTTTATTTGAGATATAACGGAAATTTATTAATACATGGCTGTATTCCTTTAGACGAAGAAGGAAATATGGAGAAAATGGAGATTAAGAATAGAACCTATGCTGGTCGGGAATTACTTGATAAATTTGAACATTACTTACGTTATGCTTTTGCTAATCCAGAAGAGACGGATGACTTAGCGACAGATATGGTCTGGTATTTATGGACAGGGGAGTATTCCTCTCTCTTTGGAAAAAGAGCCATGACAACATTTGAGCGATACTTCATTAAAGATAAGGAAACCCATAAGGAGAAAAAGAACCCATACTACCATTTACGTGAAGACGAGGACATCTGCCGTAAAATTTTGGAGGAGTTTGATCTGAATCCAGATCAAGGTCATATTATTAATGGCCATACACCAGTAAAGGAAATTGAAGGAGAAAATCCAATTAAAGCAAACGGTAAGATGCTTGTCATCGATGGAGGCTTCTCCAAGGCGTACCAATCAACAACGGGGATAGCGGGTTACACGTTATTATATAATTCCTATGGTATGCAGCTGGTGGCACATAAGCAATTTAATTCAAAACAAGATGTACTTTGTAATGGAACAGATGTTTTATCAGTAAAAAGATTGGTAGATAAAGAATTAGAGAGAAAAATGGTAAGAGAAACAAATGTTGGTGAAGAGTTATTGCAGGAAATCTCTATTTTGAACAGTCTAAGAGAATATCGATATATGAATTAACAAAGGAAAGACATTATCCAGTACAGTAAAGGATAATGTCTTTTTTGGCTTCATTTATTTTTGGTTGTTAGTTATTGGGTACTTTATGAGTTAATGTGTCAGTTTTATATTATAATTTGGTTAATATTAGGTGTAATAATGGATTAAAATCAAAATAATTTTGAATTTACAGAAAAATATTGACTGAAAACGCTTTTATTTATATAATTTAATCAATTAGTACCCAATATATATCCAATAAGTAACAATCTAGAGGGGAATTTACTGTAAGGAGGATGATTTTATGGTCTGGCAGTAGATAAGAAAATGGTTCAGTTGCCTCGTTAAGAATGTTTGCTTGAAGAATAGAGAGTATCAAGGGAAACACGTTATTAAAAATGAAAATGCTTTCAAAACTAGAACTGATGGTTACGAAAGAAAGTTGTCAATTTCTGATTTAAATTTTCTGAAAATATTAAATTTTCTGTTCTGTCTTCAAAAAGATAACATTTTGTCAAAGTCTTTCATCACGATGGGAGCAAGTGAAACTTATATTAATTAAATTTGTTGGGGGTATTCTTAATGAAATTTCATAAAAGTATAGTAATAATTTTAAGTTTGATTGTTTCACTAGTGTTATCAGCATGTAATAGGGGAGAACAAGTAGCAGGTGGATCTGATAGTAAAAAAGTGATTGGAATCGCTGAAGCTAATATGAGTAATGAGTTTATCACATATATGATCGATGCCATGAAGGAAGAAGATAAAAAACATAGTAGCGATTTTGAATTTGTCTATACAGATGCTCAAAATGATAGTGCAAAACAAATGAACCAAATTGAAAATTTTATTTCTAGAAAAGTAGATGCAATCATCTTCAATCCTGTTGATACCGTAGCTGCAGTAGACATTGTGTCCCGTGCAAATGAAGCTGGTATTCCAATTATTGTTGTAAACCGAACATTTGATGGAGTTGATAAAGCTACTGCTTATGCTGGCTCACAATCGATCGAATCAGGTTTAATTCAAATGGAGGAAGTGGCCAAGCAAATGAGTGGCAAGGGAAACATCGCAATTATGGACGGGGAAATGGGTCATGAAGCACAAATTAAACGAACAGAAGGAAATAAGGAAATTATTAGTAAGAACCCGGATATGAAAGTTGTTTTACAAGGAACGGCAAAGTTTAGTCGTGCAGATGGAATTAAATTGATGGAAAACTGGCTTCAAACAGGTGAGAAGATTGATGCGGTTGTAGCAAATAATGATGAAATGGCAATTGGAGCTATTATGGCTTTAGAAGAAGCCGGCAAACTTGATGAGATTTTGGTCGCAGGAATTGATGCAACACCAGCAGGTTTGGAGTTTGTGAAAAATGGAAAGCTTAAAGTAACAGTATTCCAAAATGCAACAGGTCAAGGAAAAGCGGCCATTGATCTAGCTGTAAAAGCAGCTAAGGGAGAAAAAGTAGAAGATCAAATAATTCCTTATGAACTTGTTACGAAAGACAATGTTGATGAGTTTATTGCTAAATATAACAAGTAATTATTTTGAAATGAAAGGAAACTAGATTTATAGTTTCCTTTCATTAAATGAATCCTAACGAAAAGTAGGAGGGCTCCAAATGGAAAATAATTATATTCTTGAAATGGAAAATATCACAAAAGAGTTTCCGGGTGTAAAGGCTTTAGATAATGTACAGTTGAAAGTTCGAAAAGGGACTGTTCATGCGTTAATGGGAGAAAATGGAGCAGGGAAATCTACCTTAATGAAAATCATTATTGGGATGTATACCCCAGATAAAGGAAGAATGATTTTCGATGGTACTGAGATAAAACTAACAAATATTCATGATGGATTGGATAGAGGCATCTCAATGATTCATCAGGAATTAAGTCCTATACCTGAGATGACAGTTGCGGAGAATATCTTCCTAGGTAGGGAACCAACAACATTTGGAGGTTTCATAGATCGTAAAAAATTAACTAGTATGACACTAGATTTACTAAAAAGTATTGGGATTAATATTGACCCCAATCTGAAAATGAAGGAATTAAGTATCGCCAATACTCAAATGATTGAAATTGCAAAGGCGATCTCATTTAATTCAAAACTTGTAATAATGGATGAACCTACCTCTGCAATTACAGAAAAAGAGGTAGCTCAGTTGTTTCGAGTAATAAAATCACTTAAAGAAAAAAACGTAGGAATTATCTATATCACTCACAAAATGAGTGAATTATACGAGATTGCTGATGATATTTCAGTATTCAGGGATGGTAAATATATCGGTACAGAAAGAGCTGAAAAATTAAATAAAGAAGACTTAATTAAGATGATGGTAGGTCGAGAATTGACCCAGCTATTCCATAAACCAAAGTCGAAATTTGGTGACGTGGTATTGTCAGTACAAAATTTATCTGCAAATGGCCATTTTCAAGATGTTAGCTTTGAGGTTCGTAAAGGTGAAATACTGGGTTTTGCCGGATTAATGGGATCAGGGAGAACGGAAATTCTTGAAGCAATATTCGGATTAAGAAATCCAGATCAAGGTGAAATTCATATTCATGGGAAAAGGGTTAATATTAAAAGCCCACAAGATGCGGTAAAGAACCATTTAGGTTTTCTAACGGAAGATCGAAAATTATCGGGTTTATTTCTCCCACTTGGAGTAGGCGATAATATGATTACGGTTCATATTGATAATTATGTAACAAAGGGATTTCTTAACAAGAACAGAATCAAATCTGACTGTCTTAAAAAAAAGGAGCAGCTACTAATAAAAACACCTAGTTTAGAACAAGCTGTTGCAAATTTAAGCGGAGGAAATCAACAAAAAGTATTGTTAGCGAGATGGTTATTAAAAAATCCAGATATTTTGTTTTTAGATGAACCTACCCGGGGGATCGATGTTGGTGCAAAGTCGGAGTTTTATGATTTGATATTTGATTTAGCAAATCAAGGGAAAGCAATTATAGTTGTATCATCTGAAATGGTAGAAATCCTTGGTTTGTGCGATCGTATTGCAGTTATGCATGAAGGTCACTTGGCAGGTGAATTAACTCGCAAAGAAGCAACTCAGGAATTAATCATGCACCTTGCAACAGGTCATTCATTGGATGAATTAGATAATAAATTAGAAGTGATGGAATCAATTTTAACATAAAAAGTTAAAATCTAGGAATCAAGGTTTGGAGGAAGATAGATGAGCGCGAATATTGAAAATATTAAACAGAATCCTTTGAATGACAAGCAACTCTTAAAAGGTCGTTCAAAGAATGTAATGCAAAAATACGGTATTCTTTTAGTTCTACTATTTCTTTGCGTATTAATGTGGATTCTTACCCCTCATTTTCTAACAGTAACGAATCTCGTTAATATTGTTAGACAAATGTCTACCATTGGGATTATTGCCATTGGTGTTACGCCAATTATCATAACGAAGGGGATAGATTTATCTTCTGGTTCCCTTGTTGCATTAGTATCAGTTATTGTAGCTAGTTTTGCACAAGGTAATTATCCGTTACTGATTCCTATATTAATGGCTGTAGTGGTTGGTGTAGCTGTAGGTCTAATTAACGGCACAATAATTGCAAAGGGATTACTAGCACCCTTTATTGCTACATTAGGAATGATGACCGCGGCCCGTGGAGCAGCGATGCTTTACAGTGACGGAAGACCAATAGGGGGATTATCAGAATCCTTTAAATTCATTGGCCAAGGGACGATTCTTGGAATTCCTGTTCCGGTAATCATTTTTGCTCTCGTTGGGGTAGCTACATGGATTATTTTGAATAAAACTAAAATAGGTAAGTATATTTATGCAATTGGTGGTAATGAACATGCGGCTGTGACAGCAGGGATCAATGTGAAGAAAGTATTAATTTTAGTATATGCTTATGCAGGGCTTTTAGCTGGTTTAGCAGGGATGACTCTTACTTCTAGAATTGCATCTGGACAGCCTCAATCTGGATTAATGTTTGAGCTAGATGCGATAGCAGCAACAGTTATTGGTGGAACAAGTCTCTTTGGAGGAATTGGAACTATTGGTGGCACAATCATAGGAGCGCTGATTATAGGTGTGGTAAACAACGGTCTGGACCTAATGGGCGTAAGTTCATACTGGCAACAAATAGTGAAAGGTGCCATTATCGTTGCTGCTGTTTACGTTGATTCTAGAAAGAATAGAACAAAGTAATCTTAAACCACGCGTTCTCACGCGTGGTTTAATTGGTTCATATCTGCATATAGGTAATTATATTTCGTATTTCGTAAAAAAAAGTAATGAACTTTTGGGTATTTCTTGATAATATATGTGTATAGGTATTTTAAAGTTCATCAAAATGAAAACGATATTAATATATTAGGGTGGAAAAAATGATAAAAGATATACGTATAAAAGAAATTCAGGAATATGTGATGAAGAATGAATCAGTATCATTAGATGAATTAATGACTGTTTTTGATGTATCCAAAAATACAATAAGACGGGATGTACAAGAGCTAGTTGACCGTGGAGAGCTAAAAAAGGTTTATGGTGGGGTATCCGTAATTCGTAAAAAACTCGAATCTTTTCAAGATAGAAAAGTTCGCAATCAAGGAGTTAAAGAAAAAATTGCGAAAGAAGCTGCTAGTTTTATAGAAGAAGGCGATTTTATTTTTATCGATTCAGGTACAACTACTATAGAAATGTTTGACTATTTAAAGGATAAACACTTAACCATTTTCACTAATAACATCGATATGATTAGTCTAGCCGTACCTTTTAAAAATCTGAATGTGATTACTTTCGGCGGGATGCTTGACCGTAAAACCAAATCGTTTGTCTATCAAAGAAATATGGATGTTTTAAAAGACTATAATATTAAAAAAGCATTTATGGCATCAACTGGTATCTCGCTAACAAATGGGGTAACAAATGCTTCTCCTATGGAAAGTGAATTAAAAAAGACAGTTGTTAGTAGAAGTTCAGAAGTCTATTTATTAGTTGATCATGACAAATTCGATAAATATGGCTTAATAACTTATTGTGGCTTGGATGAGGTTGATTACTTGGTTACTGATTCAGTCCCAAATAATATCTATATAGAATATGCAAAGAACAATAATATTCAACTTGTCGTACCTAAATAATCCAACCTGTTTTAGTTCCTCTTTTCTAATGGTTCGAAAGAAAAGAGGAATTCTTTTAAAAAAATGGTTGATTGTTAGCGTTTACCATATTAATATGTACATATAGATAACCAAGAGTTAACCAAGAAATTATAATTGTAAAGTTAGAAAGGGGAAATAAAAATTGCGTTTGGCTTATGATCCATCACATTATCGTGATAATACTAGTTTAAAAGATACGATTGATGCCGTTGCTAGATTAGGGTATGAATGGGTAGAGTTATCTCCTCGGAAAGATTTTATTTGGTTTTATGAATACCCTAAGGTAGATAAACAGCTGATAAAGGATTTAAAGCGATATTGTTCTGATGCTGGAGTGAAAATCTCTTCGGTACTTCCCGTTCAGCAATGGTCTTCTCCGAATGAAGAAGAACGTCAAGCGGCAGTTCGAAATTGGAAACGCTGTATTGAAATCACTTCTGAATTGGGAGTTGATTTAATGAACAGCGAATTTAGCGGGGATAAAAGTCGCCCAGTTGAAAGTGAAGCAGCATTTGTAAAATCAATGGAAGAGCTAATGCCTGTTTTTGAAAGAGAAGGGATTCATTTGAATTTACAGTCCCATCCAAATGATTTTATTGAGTTGAACATTGAGGCTATACGGATGATTCGTGCATTCGATAAAGATTGGATAAAATTAGTCTATTCTGTTGCACATGCCTTCTTTTATGACGATGGAATTGGCGATGTAGCGAAGCACCTTGATGAAGCTGGGGATTTACTTGCACATGTACTTATTGCAGATACACTTAACCATAAAGCAGCGTTTGGTTTACGTTATATCGTTAACCCGCCTAATGCGAATGTGACTATACATCAGCACTTAAATCCTGGTGAAGGAGAAATAAACTTTGACGCATTATATAAGAAATTAAGAGAAATGCGATTTGATGGTATTGTAACAAATTCAGTATTTGCTTATCCGGATAAACCAGAGTGGTCGAATGAATTAACATTGAAATCTATTAAAGAGGGATTACATATATAATAAATCCTAAAAAGCAGAAAGCTTCTTCTCAGTGAAAATGAGGAGGAGCTTTTTTGATAACCAGGATAAAAATTTATATTAAAAAAGGAAAAGTAAGGATGGAAACTCTAAAAAAAAATATGATATAATCAAAATATAATCAATATATAACCAATAAGTAATGTTTGTTGTTTATAAAAGGAGGAGAAACTATGCCGTTAGTTCGATTTGATTTAATTGAGGGACGAGATGAAAAGGATTTAAGAGAATTGTTGGATGCTTCCCATAGGGCAGTAGTTAATGCTTTTGGAGTACCTGAAAGAGACCGTTACCAAATAGTCAATCAACATTCTGTAAATGAATTGATCATTGAGGATACAGGATTAGGGTTTGATAGAAGCCGGAATATGGTCATTGTTAGTGTGACTAGTACACAAAGAAGCGATAAGCAAAAGAAAAACTTCTATAAATTACTCGCCCAAGAGCTAGGTGAAAGCTGTGGGATAGAACCAAATGATATTATGGTTTCCATTGTTACAAACGGTGCGGGTGACTGGAGCTTTGGATTCGGTGAGGCTCAATTTTTAACAGGGAAATTGTAAAAAAAATGTTGACTGAAAGCGTTTTTAGTAATAAGATGGTACTAAAGATAACCAAAAGTTAACCAATATATAACAATTATCATTGTGGTAGTTTGTTAGCTTTCTAAATGATTAGATGTTCTTGTAATTACAAAAATAGTAATTTTAGAGGAGGAAGAAACATGTCTACAGTTTTACTACAAGTGGAAAAGCTAAAGAACTACATAAATGGTGAGTGGGTTGAGAGCAAAACCTCCCAATATGAGAAGGTATATGATCCAGCTAAAAATGAAGTGATTGCAGAAGTTCCCCTTTCTACAAAAGAAGAGGTGGATGATGCAGTACAAGTAGCTGCAGAGGCTTTCCATAAGTGGAAGAATGTCCCGGTGCCAAAACGTGCTAGAA
Source organism: Robertmurraya korlensis NBRC 107688 (assembly GCF_001591645.1). GTDB lineage: Bacteria > Bacillota > Bacilli > Bacillales > Cytobacillaceae > Robertmurraya_A. The sequence goes on from NZ_BCVH01000001.1 coordinate 642,411, forward strand.
TTCTATTTAACTATCAACAACTTTTACAAAAAAATAAGGAAGAATTAGCTCGTATCATTACAATTGAAAATGGGAAAAACCTGACGGAAGCACTTGGTGAAGTAGGCCGTGGAATTGAAAACGTGGAATTTGCTGCAGGAGCTCCTACCCTTATGATGGGAGACTCTTTGACTTCAATAGCCACTGATGTTGAAATTACAAATTATCGTTATCCAATTGGTGTTGTTGGTGGAATTACTCCCTTTAATTTTCCAATGATGGTGCCTTGTTGGATGTTCCCAATGGCGATTGCTGTGGGTAATACTTTTGTACTTAAACCATCTGAAAGAACTCCTTTATTGGCTCAAAGATTAGCTGAGTTATTAGAGGAAGCGGGTCTTCCGAAGGGAGTATTCAATATTGTACATGGTGCCCATGATGTGGTAAATGGTTTATTAGATCATCCTGAAGTAAAAGCTATTTCTTTCGTTGGTTCACAACCAGTTGGAGAATATGTGTATAAGCGAGGAAGTCAGAACTTAAAACGTGTTCAGGCTTTAACAGGTGCTAAAAATCATTCAGTTGTCTTAAATGATGCAGATTTAGAACTTGCAACAACTAACGTTATTGCTTCCGCTTTTGGATCAGCAGGAGAGCGATGCATGGCCTGCTCGGTTGTCACTGTCGAAGAAGGAATTGCTGATACATTTATAGAAAATTTAGTAGAAAAAGCGAAAAAATTAAGCATTGGGCATGGATTAGATGAGGGAGTATTCCTAGGGCCAGTAATTCGTGAACAAAATCAACAACGCACTTTAGGATATATTCAAAAGGGAGTGGAAGAAGGCGCTACTTTGGTGTGTGATGGCCGAAACGACCTTCCAGAAAACGGATACTTTGTTGGTCCAACTATTTTTGATGGTGTGACAACAGATATGACCATCTGGAAGGATGAAATTTTTGCGCCAGTGTTATCAATTGTTCGTGTTAAGAATTTGAAAGAAGCAGTTGAGACAGCTAATCAATCAGAATTTGCAAATGGTGCATGCATATATACATCAAATGCTTCATCCATCCGTTACTTCCGTGAAAATATAGATGCAGGTATGCTTGGTGTTAATTTAGGCGTTCCGGCTCCAATGGCATTCTTCCCATTCTCTGGTTGGAAATCTTCATTCTATGGAACATTGCCTGCAAATGGTAAGGATAGCGTTGAATTCTATACACGTAAAAAAGTTGTTACTGCAAACTACAAAGCTCCAACCTTTGAATAAGTCCTTATAAACTATTGGCTATGATCCTAGTAAAAACTAAGATCATAGCTAGTTACATATTATATCGCAGGAGGAGATTACAAGATGAGTAAATTGCTCCGGAAGCCTATTCCAAACGAAGTGTCACTAGGAGTAACCATTGTACATGATGTGACAGGTAACAATTCACCATTAGAATATGTGGGTTTCAAAGTTATTGATCTAGCTCAAGGGGCTATCTATAAAGAGGAATTAGGAAAAGTCGAATGTTGTATCGTTGCTCTAACAGGAAAAATAAATGTATCTGATTATGATCAAGTGTTTAAGAACTTAGGAACGAGAGAAAGTGTGTTTGAAAAGAAACCAACAGATAGTGTTTATGTTTCAAATGATCGTTCCTTTGAAGTGGAAGCCCTAACCCCTGCTCGTGTTGCTCTTTGCTACTCTCCATCTCACAATCCGTTGCCTACCAAATTAATAAAGGCTGATGATAATGGAACTGAGCAACGGGGAAAATATTACAATCAACGATTGGTTCATAATATTTTACCTGATTCCGACCCATCTGCTAATAGTTTACTAGTTGTAGAGGTATATACAGAAAGTGGGAATTGGTCCAGCTATCCTCCTCATAAACATGACCAGGATAACCTGCCGCATGAGTCATTTTTAGAAGAAAGCTACTATCATGAGTTAAATCCGCGACAAGGTTTTGTCTTTCAGCGCGTTTATACAGATGATCGTTCACTGGATGAAACGATGGCTGTGGAGAATGGTGACGTCGTACTAGTTCCAGCTGGATACCATCCAGTCGGTGTTCCAGATGGATATCAATCCTATTATTTAAATGTAATGGCGGGTCCGAAACGCATATGGAAGTTTCATAATGATCCTGCCCATGAATGGATATTAGACCGTAAATAGAGGGGAGTTAGTAGAAAATGAACATTTCATTTCATTCAGAAAGAGAATTTGACCTTATCGCGATAGGCCGTGCTTGTATTGATCTAAACGCAGTGGAATATAACCGTCCAATGGAAGAAACGATGACCTTTAAAAAATATGTGGGTGGTTCACCAGCAAACATTGCCATCGGATCTTCAAAGCTTGGTTTAAAAGCTGGATTTATAGGAAAACTTGCCGATGATCAGCACGGGCGTTTTATCGAACAATATATGCGCAGTGTAGGTGTAGATACATCTCATATGGAAGTTGATCATGAAGGTCACAAGACAGGATTAGCCTTTACAGAAATTAAAAGTCCTGAAGAATGCAGTATTTTAATGTATCGTGATGAAGTGGCTGATCTATACTTACATCCATCTGAGGTAAGTGAAGAATACATTAAAAGAGCAAAAGTACTTCTAGTTTCCGGTACGGCCCTGGCAAAAAGCCCTTCACGGGAAGCGATCTTAAAAGCCATTCAACTGGCTAAGAAGAATGACGTGAAAGTAATTTTTGAGTTGGACTATCGCGGGTATACATGGACATCGCCTGAAGAAACATCTGTTTATTATTCTCTGGTGGCAGAGCAAGCCGATGTTGTGGTTGGTACTCGTGATGAATTTAACGTTATGGAAAATGTCGAAGAAGGATCTAACGACGTAACCATTCGAAACTTATTTAAATATTCTCCAGAGCTAGTTGTAATAAAACATGGGGTAGAAGGTTCTTATGCTTACACCAAAAATGGAGAAACCTTTAGGGGTCAAGCATATCTTACAAAAGTGTTAAAAACATTTGGTGCAGGCGATTCCTATGCTTCCGCTTTCTTATACGCTTTATTAACTGGTAAGGATATCGAAACCGCTTTAAAATATGGTAGCGCGTCAGCAGCAATTGTCGTAAGCAAACATAGCTCTTCAGAGGCTATGCCAACAGCTAATGAAATTCAACAATTCATTACTGAGAGATCCGAAAAAGTGGAACAAGTCAGATAGAGGTGAGATTTCCATGGGGAAAATTAGATTAACAACCGCACAGGCACTTATAAAATTTTTAAATCAACAATATATCCATGTAGATGGGGAAGAGTTTCCATTTGTAGAAGGAATTTTCAACGTATTTGGACATGGAAATGTGCTAGGGATTGGCCAAGCGCTTGAGCAAGACTCAGGGCATTTAAAGGTTATTCAAGGAAAAAATGAACAAGGCATGGCACACGCCGCAATTGCTTATAGCAAACAAATGCTTCGTAAAAAAATCTATGCCGTCACGACATCTGTTGGTCCGGGCTCTGCCAATCTGGCTGCAGCTGCTGGAACAGCATTGGCAAATAATATTCCAGTCTTGTTCATCCCAGGTGATACTTTTGCGTCAAGACAGCCGGACCCGGTTTTACAACAGGTTGAGCAGGAGTATAGCTTAGCTGTTACCACCAATGATGCATTAAAACCTGTATCTCGTTATTGGGATCGCATTACTCGGCCTGAGCAACTAATGTCGAGCTTAATTCGTGCTTTTGAGGTAATGACTGATCCAGGAAAAGCCGGTCCAGCTACGGTATGTATTGCGCAAGATGTAGAAGGGGAAGCGTTCGATTACGATGAGAAATTCTTCGAAAAGCGTGTACATTATATAGATCGAAAAGCACCAGTAGAACGTGAACTTCATGGTGCTGTAGCACTGATCAAAGGTAGTAAAAAACCAATTATTTTAGTTGGTGGTGGAGCAAAGTATTCCGAGGCACGTGATATTTTGGTGGCGCTTTCTGAAAAACATAATATCCCATTAGTTGAAACACAAGCCGGCAAGGCAACGGTTGAATCCCATTTCAAAAATAATTTGGGTGGAATGGGTATAACAGGTACACTTGCTGCAAATAAAGCCACTCGTCAAGCGGATCTAATTATTGGAATTGGTACGAGATACACTGATTTTGCAACTTCTTCCAAAACGGCTTTTAATTTCGAGCAAACCAAGTTCTTAAACATTAATGTCAGCCGATTACAAGCTTATAAAATGGATGCGTTCCAGGTTGTAGCTGATGCTAAAACAACTTTACAACAATTGTCTCCACTGCTTGAAGGGTATGAGAGTGAGTTCGGGAATGAAATTACTAGTTTGAAAGAAGAATGGAATATAGAACGTGAACGTTTAAGTAACGTGACATTTACTAGAGAACAATTTGATCCAGAAGTAAAAAATCACTTTTCACAAGAAGTCCTAAATGAATATGCAGATGCACTTCAAACTGAACTTCCTCAAACAACAGCATTACTAGCTGTAAATGATACCATTTCACCTGATAGTGTGATTATTACTGCTGCAGGATCTCTTCCAGGAGATGTACAGCGTATTTGGAATACATCACAACCAAATACCTATAACGTGGAGTATGGGTACTCTTGTATGGGATATGAAGTATCTGGTGCGTTAGGTGTGAAATTGGCGGAACCAGCAAAAGAAGTATATTCACTGGTAGGGGACGGTAGCTTCTTACTGTTGCATTCCGAATTAATTACCGCTTTACAATATGGACAGAAAATCAATATTGTACTGTTTGATAATTCAGGTTTTGGCTGTATAAATAACTTGCAGATGGATCATGGTGGGGGCAGTTATTTCTGCGAATTTAGAACACATGATAACAAAATTCTAAATATCGATTATGCAAAAGTGGCTGAAGGATATGGTGCTAAAACCTATAGGGTCAACACTATCGAGCAATTGAAGGAAGCCTTGGAGGATGCGGCGAATCAGAACGTATCTACACTTATTGATATTAAAGTCCTTCCAAAAACAATGACGGATGGATATGACAGCTGGTGGAATGTTGGTGTAGCTGAAGTATCAAATAAAGAGAGCATCCAAAAGGCTTATGAAGCTAGAAAACATAAATTAGAATCTGCGAAACAATATTAATGTAGGTTTAACAAATACGAGGGTCAAAAAGCCCTCGTTTTTATTAAACACTCACTTTTTATTATCGTGTTAAGAGAGGTGATGGGCGAGATGACAACAGAAGTATCACCGAGGCTCGTTTCAATGAAGGAGATGCTAACAAAAGCAAAAGAAGGAAAATATGCCATCGGGGCATTTAATATAAACAGTTATCAATGGGCGGAAGCCATATTAGAGGCTGCACAAGAAGAACAATCTCCAGTTATTGTTTCGTCTTCTGACCGCCTTGTAGATTATTTAGGTGGCTTTAAAACCATTTCTGCTATGGTAACGAGAATAATAGAAGAAAAGAAAATTACGGTCCCGGTAGCATTGCATTTAGATCATGGGATGAGTGTAGCTCGTTGTAAAGAAGCCGTTGATGCAGGATATACTTCTGTTATGATTGATGGTTCACATTTTCAAATTGACCAAAACATAGTGATGACAAAGGAAGTCGTAGATTATGCACACCCTCGTCAAGTTTCTGTTGAAGCGGAAGTGGGGACAGTTGGTGGTAATGAAGATGGTCTAATAGGCGGTATAAAATATGCAGATCCGCATGAATGCTTACGAATGGTAAATGAAACAGGGATAGATGCATTAGCGGCTGCACTGGGTTCTGTTCATGGACCATACCAAGGTGAGCCAAAGCTTGGTTTTGAAGAAATGAAGGAGATTTCAGAGCTTACGAATATTCCACTAGTTTTGCATGGCGGCTCAGGTATCCCTTCTTATCAAATTCAAGAATGCATTGAACTTGGTCATGCCAAAATCAATGTGAATACAGAGTGTTTACAAGCGTGGACGAAAGCAGTGAGAGACGTGTTGTCCAAAGATCGAAGTGTATATGATCCGCGTAGCATTCTTACACCAGGAAAAGAAGCGGTAAAAGAAACGGTTAGAGAAAAAATCCGAGAATTTAAGTCAAGTCATAAGGCATTCTAGATGGGTTGGGGGATATCTATTACAACGGTAGATATCCCCTGCAAATATGAAAGAAGATGAGCTAATGAGTTCTTCTCGAAATAAAAATCTTTTTATCGTTGTTTCCTTTTTTTTATGGTTTCCGCATTTTTTATACGTGCCAATCTTGTCTCCTTATATAAAATCACTTGGAGGGAACTATTCCTATATAGGAATAGTTTTAAGTAGCTATGGTCTCATGCAGTTGCTCTGTAGACTTCCAATCGGAATCATTTCAGATCTTATAAAGATGAGGAAACCATTTGTTATGTTTGGAATGGTTGCGAGTGCTTTTAGCTGTTTTATTTTTTTATTTACAGCCAGCCTTGAATGGATACTCATTGCCCGTGCTCTCGCTGGAGTAGCTGCGGCGTCATGGGTTGCATTTTCTGTATTGTATCCCAATTATTTCGCTGCTGACGAAGTCCATCGCGCAATGGGGAGTATCTCATTTATAGTCGTTTTAGCACAATTTTTGGGAATGGCTTTTAGTGGATATATTGTCGATGTATGGGGATGGAAAGCTCCGTTTTGGATAGGTGCTGGGTTTAGTATCCTAGGTGCCATTCTGTCTTTCTTTATTCTTGAGCCAAGAGAAGGGCGAATGAAAGAACCTGTAAGAGTGAGAGATTTAATGATAGTTATGAAGGAACCCTTGTTGTTAAAGATTGCTCTCTTATCAATCCTAGCACATAGTATTATTTTCTCAACGATATTTGGTTTTAGCTCTAATTATGCATTGGAAATCGGCTTTAAACCTGCTGAAATCACATTTATGGTATTTGCCTTTATGATTCCGCATGCTATTGCAACTCTTTTTATGGGCCGTGTGTTTGTTCCTTTGTTAGGGGAATGGAAATCATTGAGGCTTGCTTTTTTCATGACTTCAATTATCACTTTACTCATTCCTTTTGTTCAGACAAAAGCTTTATTCTTATTCATACAAATGATTAGTGGATTTTCATTGGGTTTAATTTTCCCTCTTTTGTTAGGTATGGCTATTGATAGGATTGAATCTGAGAAACGAGCAACTGCAATGGGAGCATATCAAGCGTTATATGCAATCGGAATTTTTGTTGGTCCTTTTTTAGTAGGAATCTTCAATTCTCTTATGGGAATTAAGGCAGGATTCTATTTTGTCGGAATTCTGGGTATGGTCGCAACCGTCTTAATCATCGGTTGGAGCATGGGTGAGGTTAATTCAAAAGCTAGTAAGGAAAAAGGAAATACAGAAAACTATTATTCTATATTTAGGAGGAAAAACAATGTTAGAAGAAGCTAAAATTACATTTGGATGTGCACCAATCGCTTGGACGAACGATGATATGCCAGAACTAGGCAAGGAAAATACATTTGAACAATGTATAAGTGAAATGGCGTTAGCAGGATACACAGGAACCGAAATAGGGACTAAATATCCTCGTGACCCCGAAACATTAAAAAGATATTTAGAACCAAGAAATCTACGAGTTGCAAGCGCGTGGTTTAGCTCATTTCTAACAACAAAACCATTTCAAGAAACCAAACAAGCATTTATCGAACACCGTGATTTCCTCCATGCAATGGGGGCAAAAGTAATCGTTGTATCGGAACAAGGTCATAGTGTTCAAGGTCAAATGAGCACCCCAGTATTTAAAGAAAAACCAGTTTTCACGGATTCAGATTGGAATAAATTAACACAAGGGTTAGAGGCATTAGGCGAACTAGCTCATGAAAAAGGGATGGAGATTGTTTATCACCACCACATGGGAACCGGTGTTCAAACTACTGAGGAAATTGACCGTCTGATGGGAAATACTTCTCCAGAGAAAGTATCCTTATTATTCGACACGGGTCACCTTGTATTCTCAGGTGAAAATCCAATTGAAATCTATCGTAAATACCAAACACGAATCAAGCATATTCATTTCAAAGATATTCGAGAGCTAGTGGCAGAAGAGGTTAAACTAAATCAGGATAGTTTCCTAGAGGCTGTAAAAAAAGGTGTATTTACTGTTCCAGGTGATGGTATGATTAATTTTGCTCCGATTATGGAAGTAATTGTTGAAAGTGGCTATAAGGGATGGATTGTTGTGGAGGCAGAGCAAGATCCAGCAAAGGCGAATCCATTTGAATACGCATTAAAAGCAAAGAAGTATATTAATCAATTATTACTTCAAAAAGAATTAGTATAGTATAACAAGGGATGTCTTTACATGAAGACATCCCTTGTAATATATTCAGCTTTTTTTGGTAAACATATAATCTCGATATTTCTTAGGTGATAAATTTGTTTGATTTTTAAAGGTGGTGACGAAGTGAGAAACACTATTAAATCCACACTTAAAGGCAATTTCATTTACGGTTAGATTTGAAGTAAACAGAAGCCCTTTTGCGTGATTCACGCGATAGTTAATCAAATACTGATGAGGTGTAAAATTGGTATGTTTTTTAAATACCCTAGAAAAATGATAAGGGCTTAATCTTACATAATTTGCGATATCACTTAAATTTAATTCCTCGCTATAATGGGTCTCAATGTACGCAACCGCATTCCTAACGGTCTCTTCTATACTATTTATTGTCAGGTTCGATGCTTTTTCTAATTCGCAAAGTATTCGATGTATCATGACAGAAGCCTCATGTTCTTCAACCCTTTCATTTTCCATCATACTAATGATCCTGTTCAAGCATTTTGGGGCTTCCCAATTATTGTTTAACGAAAAGACGCAACCGTTTTTTTCAAAAAGCAAATCATAATATTCATCTGTTGCATTTCCTTTAAAATGAATCCAATTATGCTCTGTATCCTTTAACGTTTTATAGAGATGGGGCTTATTACAATTAAGAAATACAAAGGAATTCTCACCAGCAATAAACACGTGTTCATTATAATGAATTTCCATTTTGCCCTTTATAATATGGATGAGTAAATACTGTTCGAAATGATTTCTTTTAGTTTCATATACGTCTGAAAGAATATAAGTTCCGCCACTACAAGGATAATAGAGAGCTTTTTTTGCAAAATTACTAGGTGTATGGAAAAAAAGTTTTGAACCTGGCAATACTCCTTTTTCGCCCAATTGTTTCAGCCTCCTGAAAAACTTAAATAGCAAGATTTCTAAAAAAAAGCGCATATTTCTGTAATGTTACTATTACTTTAAGTATATTGATAAATCCGTATTATAGCAATATTTTACAATAGGAGATAGATGTAATGTTTATCTCCTATTTGTCGTGTATTTTTTTAAAAAAAGGTGTTGACTGTAAGCGTTTTACACATTATTATTTACACATAGATGATCAATAGTTACCCAAAATATAATAAACTTTTAATAAACTAGTAAAATTTTTAAGTTTAGTTGGAATCGCTTTCTTTGTATTTCCAAGTATGTTTAACTCTTTGGTTATTAACGATGTTCCCTGTGGGACCTACATAGCAGAGCTTGGGGGTGACGGATAGTAGAGAGATCCTTTTATTGAAAAATAAGTGATGAAAACTTGAAAGATAGGTTTAGTTAACAAATTACTATTGTTAAATGGGGGAGGGTAACATGAGTAATCAACTAACTACTAACAAGAGTCTAAAACACCAAAAGGCATTAAAAAAGATAACAATTATATCCACTTTTGGGGGATTACTGTTCGGATATGATACAGGTGTGATTAACGGAGCGTTGCCTTATATGGCTCGACCAGATGAACTTAATCTAACCCCTGTAAGTGAAGGACTAGTAACAAGTTCACTATTATTTGGAGCAGCATTAGGCGCGGTGTTTGGGGGACGTTTATCAGACCGTTTTGGCCGCCGGAAAATGATTCTTAATCTCTCGCTTCTGTTTTTCCTAGCAGCACTCGGTTGTACTCTTGCACCTTCTGTAGGTGTTATGATTGTATTTCGCCTTTTATTAGGTCTAGCGGTCGGTGCTGCATCTGTAATGGTTCCATCCTTTTTAGCGGAAATGTCTCCTGCTGAAAGAAGGGGTAGGATGGTTACCCAGAATGAATTAATGATTGTATCAGGACAGCTATTAGCCTTTGTTTTTAATGCCATTCTTGGAACTGCGTTTGGCGAAGAAGTAGCACATGTTTGGCGTTATATGTTAGTCATTGCTTCACTACCAGCTATTATCTTATGGTTTGGAATGCTATCTGTACCAGAAAGTCCTCGCTGGCTAGCTTCAAAAGGAAAAATTGGAGACGCGTTACGCGTTCTTAAGGAAATTCGTGAACACAATCGTGCTGAAGCGGAACTTAAGGAAATTCAGGATAATATATCACAAGAAACAGGGATAAAACAGGCTACTTTTAGTGATCTAAACATACCTTGGGTACGCCGGATTGTTTTTATTGGAATCGGTATTGCGATTGTTCAACAAATTACAGGTGTTAACTCTATTATGTATTATGGTACTCAGATACTTCAACAGTCAGGTTTCTCAACAGATGCTGCACTGGTTGGTAATATTGCAAATGGTGTTATCTCAGTAATAGCCACATTCGTAGGTATTTGGCTTCTAGGAAAAATCGGTCGTCGACCAATGCTTATAATCGGATTGGCTGGAACGACTATTGCACTTACTTTAATTGGAATATTCTCTGTATTACTTGATGGATCTGCAGCACTTCCGTTCACGGTTCTCGCTATGACTGTCACATTCCTTGCTTTCCAACAAGGCTTTATCTCGCCAGTTACTTGGCTTATGCTATCAGAAATATTCCCGCTTAAATTACGAGGGCTTGGAATGGGTGTAACCGTATTCTGCTTATGGATTACCAATTTCCTTGTTGGGTTTTCATTCCCAATACTACTAAGTGCAGTAGGCTTATCTGCAACATTCTTTATATTTGCTGTTCTTGGAATAGGGGCTATTGCTTTTGTAAATAAATACTTACCAGAAACAAAGGGCAAGTCACTTGAACAGTTAGAAGCTTATTTCCGTGATCAAAATAAACCAGAATTACGTAACACTGTAAACCAATAAAGGTTAAAAATACTCTACTAGAATCAGTTCTACATATATTCAAATGTTTCGATATCTTTACTTCTAGAATTAATACTAAGAATAGTAGAGTCAATTATATATAGGGAGGAAAAAGTCATGACTTTAGGATTTGGTGTAGTTGGAACAGGAGCAATTGGAAGAGAACATATTGATAGAATCACAAACAAATTATCCGGTGGGAAAATTGTCGCAGTAACGGACGTAAATCAGGAGTCAGCAAAACAAACAGTAGAGCATTACAAATTAGATGCTGTTATTTATCCGGATGATAAGACATTGATTGCCGATGAAAATGTTGATGTGGTACTTGTAACAAGCTGGGGACCTGCACATGAAGCAACTGTAGTAGCAGCAGTTGAAGCTGGTAAATATGTATTCTGTGAAAAACCACTTGCGACAACTGCAGAGGGCTGTATACGTATTGTAGAAGCAGAAATGAAACAAGGGAAAAAATTAGTACAAGTGGGATTCATGCGTCGTTATGATAGTGGATATGTTCAACTAAAAGAAGCGATTGATAAAGGTGAGATTGGTCAACCATTAATGATCCGTGCGGTCCACCGTAATCCAGAGGTTGGTGAAAACTATACTACTGATATGGCAGTAGTAGATACATTGATTCATGAAATTGATGCTTTACACTGGTTAGTAAATGATGATTATAAGTCAGTTCAAGTAGTGTTTCCGAGAAAAACAAAATATTCACATGATAAATTACAGGATCCTCAACTTTTTACCATTGAAACAAACGGTGGAATTGTTATGAATGTTGAGGTGTTTGTAAATTGTAAGTATGGTTATGATATTCAATGCGAAGTGATTGGCGAAGATGGTGTAGCATATTTACCAGAGTTTCCTAGTGTTGTCACTCGAAAACAAGGTAAGTTGAGCTCTGGTATCTTAATGGATTGGAAATACCGTTTTATGGATGCATACGATGTAGAAATTCAAGACTTTATAGATTCTATCGTGAAAAAAGGGGAGCCCCAAGGCCCTAATTCTTGGGATGGATACATCGCTGCAGTAACATCAGACGCATGCGTAAAAGCACAAAATACCGGTCAAAAAGAAGCTATTAAACTTCTAGAAAGACCAGCATTTTATTCTGAAAACTCAGTAATGGAAACTGTCTAATTCATTGCTGTAAAAGGCATATTTCATACAATTGATAAATTAGGTTACAACAGCCAAAAAAAAAATGGAGGCGATCCCTTTGAAATTATGTTTTAATCAGGCTACCACATTGGAAAACTCTACTCTTGAAAAGGATTTAGAGCTTTGCGAAAAATATGGGTATGATTTAATTGAAATACGTACAATGGATAAATTACCTGAATATTTAAAGGACCATACCATCGAGGATTTAGCGAATTATTTTCAAAACCATCACATTAAACCATTAGCATTTAATGCTTTAGTATTCTTTAATAATCGTGACGAGGAAGGCTATAAGGCTATTATTGAGGAATTTAAAGGCATGATGGAAGTAGGTAAGAAAATCGGAGTTCAATATGTGGTAGCAGTACCTTTAGTGACAGACAAAAAAATTCTTAAAGAAGATATTAATAATAGCTGTGTGGAAGTTTTGAAGGAGTTATCAGATATTGCTGAGCCCTATGGAATAAAAATTGCTGTTGAGTTTGTTGGACATCCACAGTGTACGGTAAATACTTTTGGTCAGGCTTATGAAATAATCGAAACGGTCGATCGTGACAATGTAGGATTAGTGTTGGATTGTTTCCATTTCCATGCAATGGGATCGAAAATGGAAGACTTGAAAAAAGCAGATGGTTCTAAAATCTTTATTTTACACATGGATGACACAGAAGATTTCCCAATTGGATTTTTAACTGATGATGATCGATTATGGCCTGGATTAGGTGCAATTGATTTAGATGGTATTCTATCGGCATTAAAAGAAATTGGTTACTCGGATTGTGCATCAGTTGAGTTATTTAGACCGGAATATTATCAACTAGATGCTGAAGAGGCAATTAAAACAGCAAAAGACACCACTTTACAAGTGTTATCAAAGTATTTTGCACCGAATGCTGTTACGGTAGACTAAAGAGAAAGCTAAAGGTCTTTGGAGAATACTCCAAAGACCTTTTTTATTGGGCAATCATAAGTTGAATATCGTTCTTTTCCAAATAATTTTGGTACACTTCACTAGGAAGGGTATCTGTGATAAGGGTATTAATTTTATCTAACCCACAATAAGTCATTAACCCATATTTATCGAATTTATCGTGATCTATTAATAGGAATACTTCAGGGCTTCTATTAACCATAAAAGTTTTTAATTCGCTTTCAAATGGTGAAGCATTTGTCACTCCGTTTGTTAAGGAAACTCCTGTTGATGCCATAAATGCCTTGTTAACATTAAATGTATTCAGAATATCCATGTTTTTCAAATTGCCAAAAGAATTTGTTTTTCTTTCTAGGATTCCGCCAGCTGTAATCACATTTAGATTATCAAAAGGAAGTGCACGCACGATAAAATCGAGATTATTAGTGAGTACGGTGACCTCTTTTTTATTGATAAATTCAATCATCTCAATTGTAGTTGTTCCTGAATCAATAAAAATGATATCTCCATCATTCACGTAACTTGCGGCTGCTTTCCCAATCCTCTCTTTTGCTTTTTCATTACGTACTTTACGGTCCTGATAAGATTCTAACTTCGCATGCTTATCCTCTTTTACCGCAACTCCACCGTAAACCTTTTTAAAATCCCCTTTTTCAACGAGTTCCTGAACATCACGGCGAATGGTGTTTTTTGACACGTTAAATACGCTCATTAATTCATCTAATGACACAGATTTATTCTTAGTAATATATTCCTCAATTTTATTAATTCTTTTATCTTTAATCATGTTATTCACCCTTTAATTTCAAATACAGATGTAGGAACTCAACGCTAATGGAACATTATAATTATATTTTACCAACAAGTAGTTAAAACTTCATCATTTTAATAAGTATTTCTAGAAATGATAGCTTAAAAGAAATTTAAGGTTTTGTTAAGGTTGATCTTACATAATAGGCTCATCAAGAAAAGAGGAGCTTACTAATGATGAAAAGAAAATTTACAAAATTACTTGCACCACTTTTATGTACAACGATATTATTTGCTTGTGGTAATAGTGAAGATTCAACAACAGTAACATCAACTAATTTAAATGCAGAAGTAAATATTGACACATTAAGTACAATTGGTGATGGTGATATTCAAACGGTTGTAAGTGATCTAGCTACTTACAGCGATGATGACCTTTATACAGAATGGAAGGGTCAAGATCCAACGTATATTCAATTGAATGGGGGGACAGCCACCTATGAAGGATCAGGAGCTGTGGTTGTTTCTGAAAGTACTATTTACATCCGTACGGGTGGGGTATATGTTCTAAGTGGAACATTAGATGATGGACAAATCGTTGTGGAAGCAGAGGATAAAAGTACTGTTCGACTGGTCTTAAATGGAGTAGACATTCATAACAGTGCGTCCGCTCCTATTTATGTAAAGGATGCGGAAAAGATGGTGATCTCCTTACCAGAGGGGACAGAAAATACAATTTCTGATGGAACAAAGTATGTATACAATGATAAAGAAAAAGAGGAACCAAATTCTGCCATTTTTAGTAAAGATAATTTAACCATTAATGGAGATGGGAAGCTTATTGTAGAGGCGAACTTTAATGATGGAATCATCGGGAAAGATGAGTTAAGAATTACGGGTGGCAATATTGAGGTAACAGCTGTAGATGATGCCATTGTGGGACGAGACTTAGTAGCTGTTCAAGCTGGGAATGTAACACTTACAGCTGGCGGTGATGGTATTAAGTCAACTAATGATGAAGATGCAGAAAAAGGAAATATAGCCCTTGAAGGTGGAACATATACCATTATAGCTGACAATGATGGCATCCAAGCGCAAACTTCACTGTATATATTGGATGGAGCCTTTACCATTACAACGGGTGGTGGAAGTCCGGAAACGATTGGAGTCAATGAATTCGCTGATGGAGGACATTCCGATGACTCGGCAACCGCTACAGAAACAACAAGCTCAAAAGGTTTGAAGGCAACATCGACGCTAGCGATTGGTGGAGGAACATTTACGATTGATTCATACGATGATGCCATTCACAGTAGCAATAGTGTTTTATTCGAAGCTGGGGAACTTACAATTGACTCTGGAGATGATGGTATTCATGCTGATTCTTCAGTGGTGACTAAGGGTGGAGATATTACAATTACAAAGACTTATGAGGGAATTGAAAGTAAAATTGTAGCGATTGCCGGAGGTACGATCGACATTACTTCTGCGGACGATGGTCTAAATGTAGGTGGTGGAGCTGATTCTTCAGAAGATAACATGCTAGAATCCACTTCAGAGGAGCACCTTATTCAAATTACAGGTGGATATGTATCTGTTAACTCATTGGGAGATGGTTTGGATTCAAATGGATCATTTATTATGACAGGTGGTACAGTAGTAGTAAATGGACCAACCGATGCTGGGAACGGTCAAATAGACTATGTTGATACGTTTGAAATCTCAGGCGGTGTATTAGTTGCTGCGGGCAGCACGAAAACACAGGCATCCTCCGAGATGTCTGGACAGAATGCAATTTTGATGACATTTCCCAAAATGCAGGCTGCAGGAACAATCGTTCATCTAGAGGACAGTGAAGGTAATACGATCGCCACATTTGCGCCAGAAAAAGATTATCAGTCCCTATATATAAGTTCACCGGACTTAGTAAATGGTTCTAGCTATACGTTATTTTCAGGAGGTTCTTCAACAGGAACTGAAAGGAATGGTTTATACACAGGTAGCGAGTACACCGTTGGAACAAAGGTAGTAGAGTTTACAATCTCAGAGGTCGTGACAAGTCTGAATGGGTAAAAGAAGGTATGTTAAGAGGGTGATAGCATCCTCTTTTCTATTTTATAACCTAAAAAAATGAAACTATTAATTCCTCAAGTTCGTCTATTTCTTATAAGATCTACTTTTTGAAAGGAAAGGCAACCATGAAAAGATTTTGGATGTTCATTTGCATGATTCTAATTGCAATCATTATATATTATCAATATATTAAAGAAGACGTGCCATTGCCAACTGCTCTTCACCCGGTAGTAGAAGAGAGGACAAATTTACTCATTCAAAATATGGCGGATAAGGGAATTACCGTTTTGATTACAGATGGATTCCGTAGTGTGGAGGAACAGGATATCCTATATGAACAAGGTCGGACGACAGAAGGAAGTATTGTTACCTATGCAAAAGGTGGCGAGTCGCTTCATAACTTTGGACTGGCAGTGGACTTTGCCTTAAAGACAGGGTCAGGACAGGTCATTTGGGATATGGAGTTCGATGGAAATGGGAATGGTGTGGCCGATTGGATGGAAGTTGTTGAAAATGCGAAGGAACTTGGATTTGAGTGGGGGGGAGATTGGATCGGATTCGAAGATTATCCCCATCTACAATTAGATTTTGGATTAAGTCTTCACGAATTACAAAGAGGGAAAATGCCTTCGGAAAAAGCACTAACAGCATATTGATAAAAGATTAAACACATCATATTGTTTATCTGTCTACCCTAAAGGGTAGAAACAAAATATGAACTCTCTTAAATCAATGGGCGACAAACAACTGTATTTAGCTATTCAAGAAGCAAAGAAACACAATTTAGACTTTGAATTCATTGCTATCCTAAAGAGTGAAGCAAGAAGGAGGGTAGAGTTTCATAAAAAAAAAGGAGGATTTGAGAACCTAGAGATTACTTTATTAAAAAAGGTACTTTGACTCACTGAAATCTAAGTTAGTACACACCCCTTTTATTAAAGGGGTGTTCTACTTTCCACCATTTGTAAAATTAACTATACTTCCTTCGATGATAATGGCAAGAATAGTTTAACTCCCCGTTTATTCACCGGTAGTATTTTTAGATCTGCTAGTAAGTGACTTATGTAACCGCCAAGACAGGTAAAGAACACACCCTTAATTCCAAGTGTAGTTTCTAAATTTGCTGCTATACATCCAAAGAAAACAACGCCAACTATCGAATGGGTATAGCTACGGTGAGAAGAAAAGGAAGCCATTACAATAAATATTCCTAATAGAATTAACCATAATTCGTCTAAAGAAAACCCTCCCACTAAGACAGCAACCCCTGTGATTGTTAGCATATGTCTTTGTTTAATCAAGGAAGCTATCAAAATAACCAAAAAGCCTATGCCTATTCCTAGCCACCTCTCATTTTCTGCTTTTTCAAAGAAACTATAGACAGCCATCATCATTCCAATAATTAGCGCAGATAACTGAATCACCTTATGCGACAAAGTTATTTTTCCACGAAGCTTCCCGTCAATATCTAGGTCAGGCATTAACCCTGAGACGCCTCCTAGTCCGACGAGAAAAAGTGTTACTGACGGGGAAGTTTGCAAAGAATTAGCAATTACAAATCCCGTTGTTGATCCAATTACTGCATGTGTTGTACCATTCAATTGTTTGCACCTCTATTATTCTATTGTTGTTGATATATCAGATCAACTTTTCTATTTTACAACAAAACACCTGTTCTGTTTAGGGGTTTAAGAACTTTATGGTTAACACTTTCCTTTTTGTAGAGAGTCTTTTACTATAGAGGTTATACATAAGAACGAAAGACGAGGGAAATAGCTGATGATTGAAATCGAAAATGAATGGTTAAAAGTGGGCATAGAAAGAAATGGAGCAGAGGTACGTAAAGTAAAGCATAAGAAAAATAATCTAGACTATATGTGGACAGGTGATCAAGCATATTGGGGACGAGTGTCTCCGGTCTTGTTTCCGATAGTTGGACGGTTAAAAGATGACCAATATCAAATTAATGAGCGAACGTATAAGCTGTCACAACATGGTTTTTTACGTGATGTTGAGTTCGATGTACTAGAGCAGACAGCAACAAGCGCTGATTTTATTTTTGAATCTACTGGTCGTTTTATTGAAGTGTATCCTTATGAGTTTAAAGCTATCATCCGATATATGCTTAATGATGACTCCCTGATTGTAAAATGGGAAATTGTGAATGAAAATGAGCAGGAAATGTATTTTTCTATTGGTGCTCATCCTGCTTTTAAGATCCCGCTTTTAGAAAATGAAACCATTGAGGATTACGGTCTGCAGTTTACCCCTGCTGCAGATAAGAATGTGACGGAATATGAACTGACGAACTCTCTGCTTCACGAGAAACGAAACATTAATGAGATTAAAACCCTGCAACTAGGGAACTCATTATTCTCGCATGATGCTCTCGTATATAGCAATATCGATAAAATTATGTTGGTATCAAATAAAACCAGTCATGGTGTAGAGGTTATGTTTGAGAATTTCCCGTTTGTTGGAATTTGGTCAAAATATAACGAGGAAGATGGCAGTATTGCCCCATTTGTATGTATTGAGCCATGGTACGGGGTTGCTGATAGGTATGGTACATCCGGGAACTTTAAAGAAAAATTCGGAGTAAACATGCTTGAACCTGGCCAAACATTCCAAGCTGAATATAAAATGAAGTTTAATTAGTATAGGTATTTGTTAATGGGGAATTGTATCGCTAAACAGGTGGACCTAGTTCGCTAGTTCCACCAATAATTGGAAATTGCATCCTGAAGAACAAATTAGTTCACTGATTACACCAATTATTGGGGATTATATGTTCTAAGGAGCAACTTAGTTCATTGATTCCACTAATTATTGGAAAATCTGTGTCATAAAGAGCAAATAAGTTCATTAAATTCACTAATTATTGGAAACTACATGTCGTAAAGGGTAAATTAGTTCATTGAATCCACTAATTACTGGAAACCCCATCCTAAAACAACTTAGTGCATCAACTCCACTAATTATATGGAAAAAACATGCCCTAAATTAGTCAAACTTATTTCTATAAATGGATTGAGGGTATCTGAAGTTGTGATTTTCAATCTATAAGATAGATTGGAAGAAGTATGTAAGGACTAGGAGAAATCCCAGAAATGAATACTACGATTACTGAAATTACCTCTAGGAAGATACTTACTGAAGCAAAGGGATATTTGGATGTTGGATTTACCCATTCATTGAATCCTTATAGTGGGTGTGGATTTTCTTGTAAGTATTGTTACGTAAGAGAAATGCCAATTCAAAAGTATAAAGAAATTCCATGGGGGAATTGGATAGACATAAAAACAAATGCGGTGGAAAACTACCAGAAGGAAATAAAACTACTTCGTAAGAGAAACAAATCTATCAATATTTTTATGTCTTCTGCCACTGATCCCTACCAACCTATTGAACGTAGAGTGAACATTACACGAGGAATATTGGAAGAAATGATTGAAAATCCACCAGATTTTCTCCAAATCCAAACACGAAGCCCTTTAGTCACTAGAGATATTGATTTGTTAGGAAAATTAAAAGAAAAATGTGAAGTCCTAGTATCAATAACGATAGAAACGGATAGAGAAGATATCAAACAAATCTTTGCTCCACTTGCTCCTGGTATTCAGTTACGGCTAAAAGCGTTACGAGAAGTGAATAAGGCAGGGATTCCTACCCAAGCTTCTATTTCACCTGTTTTGCCCTTTACTCCTGACTTCCCAAAAATATTCAACGGTATCGTCAATCATATTTGGATTGATACGCTTTCAATTGGAGACGGGTTAATGGGGAAGCGTTCAGAACAGTTAGGAATGCCTACGCTGTTTGAAGAACATAACTTATCAAAGTGGTACCAAAAAGATCTACATGTAAAAGTAGAAAAATACTTTAGGAAATATTTCTCGAATACCATGATCCGAGTGTCAAAATATAACGCTTTCCCAAGATAGTGAAAAACTAACAAGGTCAGAAGAAGAAGGAGCATCCAGTGGATCCTCCTTTTTCTATTGCTTACATAACAATACCGTGTGAAATCACATCAACTTTTACTTTAGTAGTGAATTTGACATTCTTAAAATAATCTTTTTTATCTTGCATTTCCCAAGTCTTTGGATGAAACGCCATTAACCTCCTCCCGATACCGAATGCATCACAATTCGCCTGTTGTAGTGTATTTATTACCCGGTCGGCGTCAGTTGTGAGCTCTTTTGATAGTACCTCATTAAGGCGATTGATTTGTTCTGGTACATCACCCTTCGGATATTCTTCAATATTAATCTTTACATTTAGATTAAGATAAACAGAAACGACTCCATCATTAACTTGAACCTTTAATTTTCTTTTTAACTGTTGAACGCTAAATGAAATATAATTATTTATGTCGAACTCCTCTTCATCGTTTACTTTAGTTGTAAATCGTGCGTACTTTCCTATTTTATCTTTCAACAAGAGAAGGAGGGTTGAATCTTGTGGTGATAAATTTCCTGAATATTTCCTTTCATCCATTAAGGCAAGTCCAACAACTATAGCACTTTTTTTACTATTCGATTTAAGATAGGGGAGCACTACATCTTCACCCGGATCTAGCAACTCTGAAGCAAGTGTCTGTATAGTTTCATTTGGAACGATAGTGTTTTCTTCTGCACTAGTAAGGGCGTCTTGAATATATTCACTAACATTTGTCTTATGCTTCGGTTTTATTTTAAGCAGGTCTACTGCTTTTCCTTCTACAATTCCTAAGGTGGCCCCTAGTGAATTTCTTGGGTCTCTCCAAATGACATCTAATGAAGGA
Organism: Robertmurraya korlensis NBRC 107688; assembly: GCF_001591645.1. Lineage (GTDB taxonomy): Bacteria > Bacillota > Bacilli > Bacillales > Cytobacillaceae > Robertmurraya_A. The sequence continues at coordinate 663,174 of NZ_BCVH01000001.1, forward strand.
TAAATATCAGTAGCAGCCATTTGTTCACCGAAAAGGATTAATTTATTCTTTGATGTATCTAATGTACCAGATATTTCTCGAGCTATTTTCTTCCGAGAATCCCTGGGTGTTAGACCTACTGCGGAGAATGTTTCACTTTGTACCAAGGCTTGTGCTCCTCCCGAGGGGTCTTCGATGATAGGGATAGAAACTCCTAATAAAAAATCATCGTTATCTTCTAAATCATAACTCAAAATCTGTACCAGTATAGCATTCTTCATCAGATGTTGGTCCCAACAGCCTGTAAGTAATATACAAAAGAGTAAGAGGATAGGTAGTTTCCTTTTCATCCCCTGTTCACCTCTTCCTTTTTCGACAAAACTAACGAAACTATTAATAGAAGAAAAGGAATCATGATAATAAAAATATAGTGAGATGGCCCAAGGAATTTATTAAAGCTCTCAAAGTCCCTTTCTTGGTCAGGAAGAAGAGCCAAAACTAGATAGATTCCTGCTACAAGTGGCAGAAACGAGGTATAAGGTATTTTCTTAAAAAGGCTGGCAAAGCCCATTGCTGATAAAAACAGCCAGTTTGCAATGGAAGTAGCAACGACTATGAGCCAGAGTGATAAGAAAAATAAATCCGTTCTTTCTAAAACCTGAAAAGAGTATGCTTTAATCATATATAATAATGGCTCGGGAGTCAGTGCGATATCAGTATTGGTTTCGAAATATACAAGGCTTGCAAACACCATAAAGGTATAATAGGTTGTGACAAATATATTAGCAGTGGTAATGGCTTTTAGCTTACCCTTCCCAGAAGCTTGTACAAATGGATGGATAAATAAAAAGAGTTCAAAGCCTAACATAGAGAAAGCTGCTTCTTTTGTACCTTTAAATATCGTTTGGAGATCAGTGCCTCCTATTGGAAAAATATAAAGAAAGTTTGCATCTTTGAGACTATAGGAAATCAATACGATTAACAAAAATAGTATAGGAGACACAAGTACATAGAATCGAGCTATGCTGGTTACACCTGCACCAACAATGTAAATGCATGTAATTAGTACTAAAACCATAGTAATCCAATTGGGTGTCCGAGGTAAAATCCATTTATCAATGATATCACTATATCTTGCCAAAACTAAGCTCCCTGTTACCATAAAATAAAGGGCATAGCTAAGCGTAATGAATTTCCCTAACACTTTCCCAAGTAAGTTAGGAAGTATTTGATATAAAGATAAGGAAGGGAATCTTCTACAAAGTCCCCAAATAATCAAAATAATCACTTGTGAGATTACGCCAGCTAGTAGAGTGGAAATCCACCCATCCTGCTTGGCTACTAATGCTACATCATGTGGCAAAGATAGAATTCCTACACCAATTTGAGCTTGGATAATCATGAATACAAGCTGTTTATTTGTGACTTTATTTTTGTTTTTTTTCATTAAACTTCCATCCTCTAGCCATAGATTGTCTATCATTGGTGGTTGACCTCGCATCAAATGGCCTTGAATTAAATTTCCAGATAGGTAAGCGGATAAAAGTATCTTTCAAGTCCTTAAAATGAAAAGGAGCCCAAGGTGAAAAATAGGGGGTTCCGAAAGATTCAAGTCGACATAAATGTGATAATATCATCATTGTTCCAAAAGCAATCCCAACAAAGCCAAAAGTAGATGCTAGTAACATAAGAATAAAGCGCAAAAAACGAACGGCATCACTCATGGCAGAGGCAGGAATGCTATAGGCAGCAACCGCTGTAATGGCAACAACAACAATCATGGTATTCGAAATAAGACCGGCACGGACAACTGCATCACCAATAACAAGCCCTCCAACAATACCAATTGTTTGTCCGATTCTTGATGGAAGGCGTACCCCTGCTTCACGAATTAATTCAATGGTCAACTCCATAACAAGTGCTTCGATTAAAGGTGGAAAGGGTATATTCCTAATGGAACTAATTACTGGAAGAATTAATTCATCTGGTAGTACTTCGAAATGAAAACCGATTACAGCAATATATACAGCAGGTAAATTAACCGCGATAACAATACTCAAGAATCGCAAGGAACGAACAAACGAGCCAATGATCCAACGTGAATTATAATCATCAGGGGAATGGAAGAAGGCAAAAAACGTGATAGGTATGAGTAAACAAGAAGGACTTCCTTCGATAAAAACTGCAACTCTTCCTTCATTTAAGTGACCTACCACACGGTCTACTCTCTCTGTATATAATATTTGGGGAAAGGGCGACCAGGTCGAATCTTCAATTAACTCCTGTAAATATCCAAAACTAGGTATATAATCTATAGAAATACCAGCAATTCGCTTTTTGAATTCTTTTATTAGTTCTTTATTAGCAAGATCTTCCCGATAAACCAGAGATATTTGAGATTGAATCTGGTCTCCAATTTTTAGATTCTCCATTCTTAGGTTGGGAGTTTTGAGCGCTTTCCTAATTAAATGAAGATTAGTTAATAGATTTTCGACAAACCCTTCATGGGAGCCTTGAATGACTTGTTCGTTACTTGGTTCCTGGACTGGCCGGTCTTTGGATATGGAAACATCCAACATGTAACATTCCTTGCTCCCCTCAAATAGCAAAATACAAGCACCATTTAATAGTTCTCGTTGAGCATGGAACAAGTTATCCGACTTCTGGAATGTAGATTTCAGTACATCTTCAACCAGGTTAGGTTCTGCTTCCATAATAGGTTTTAAGATATTCTTTTGGATTTTTTCCTTATCTGCCATGGTTTCTAAATAGACTAAAATTCCACTTCTATTTCTAACATTTATATCATTTATTTTTAAATCATCTGAACCAGAAAATGCTTGTTTAAAAAATGAAGTATTTCCTTCTAATGTGCGCAGTACCTCTTGAACTGGTTGGGAGTTCTGTTGGGAAGAATTTTGTTTGGTATCCTTATTCTTGGACTTATTGAAGATAAGGGAAGTGAGTTTCATTTTCCTACTCCATATCATAATGTTTCCATTATTTTTCCCAATATTGGTATAACTATGTAATAGGGCTATAATTATCTAGAGTGGATGTAACTCGAAGATTAACCAGATTTGATTCAAATCACGTTAATGAAAACAATAGTAGTTTATTATTAAGTTATCGATAAGAATTAGTACAGGAGAGGGTGTTATACTTGTTTTATCGAATTACTTTATATGTACTAGGAATCTGTTGTGTAGATAGCCTATCTTTAATTAAGAAAGAAATTGAGGGAGTCGTTGGGGTTATTTCCTTTAAAGGGTCTTCACCAAAAGGAAAACTTGTTATTGAATTCAAACCTAACTCTGTAAGTTCTTTGGATATAGTTGATAAGATTGAGGATCAAGGATTTGCGGTAATCAAGAAGGTACAGAGGGAGTATATGCAGGAAATGTATAATTAAATTTATTTCACTTGTACCAGTCAAAATAAATAAGTAAAAACAGTCTATTTGGCTGTTTTTTTTTATAGGAAATGAAACCAATCCGGCAATAAACAAGTATAATTAATTCAACATTCATAAATAGAGAGTGAAGAAGGATGGAGCGTGTATCAGGTGAAGATTTTAACTGTTGATGATTTAGTTCGCAAATTTTCATTAAAAATATTAACTGGAGATAATAAATTAAAACAACAAATTAAGCAACCACGATCCCATCGCCCGGGTTTAGAATTTGTTGGCCACTTTGATTTTTTTCCCACTGAACGGGTTCAAATACTTGGAAGAAAAGAAATTACTTATTTGCACAAATTAAGTATAGACGAACGTCAAATGCGAATAGGTAATATTGTAAAATACCACCCACCATGTTTTATAGTTACAGCTGGACAGGAAGGGTTAACCTATTTAACACAGTATTGTAAAGAAGAGGGAATCCCCTTGTTATGTACAAACGAGCATCAAACAACTTCTGAGTTCATTACAACCTTGGATGATTTTATGCTGAAAACTTTGGCTCCAGAAATTGCAGTACACGGGGTTTGTATCAATGTGTATGGAATGGGCATTTTACTTCGGGGTAACTCAGGTGTAGGGAAAAGTGAAACGGCACATACAATGATTGGGAGAGGTCACCGACTTGTGGCTGATGATATTGTAGTGTTAAAAAAACTCAGCCCACGAACCATTCTCGGAACCCATGATGGGAAAACAAAAGAGTTTCTAGCTCTACGAAGTATTGGGCTATTAAATGTAGTCCGATTATATGGAAGAAAAGCGTTTCAAGATGAAACGAGGATCGCTCTTGATATTGAGTTAACAAAATGGCAGAAAAATTCTCTGAACAATGAATTAGATCACGAACCAAAATATACAGAATATATGGGGGTTCAAATTCCTCATATAGAGATTCAACTTCAACCTGGTCGGGATGTGGCTGGTTTAATTGAAGCTGCGGCAAATAACTGGCTTCTTAAGCAACAAGGGTATAGTGCGGCAGAAGAGTTCATGAGACGGTTAGAAACCGATTTCTAGTGATACGTGAGGTTAAAATAAATAGTCCTACCAACATTCATTCCTATCAGGGGTGGGTGTTTTTTTATAGAAAAGTAAGAGAAAAAATATCTATTTCCAAAATTAGGCTGTTAGGCAAGCTACCAAAGCAAGCTTCGGTTAATAAGTTACTTGTATAAGCCGAAGGGGTGAGAATATGGGTAGAAGAATAAAACATACTTCACGTGACGTGGAGGAGTTAGCAAGGCTCATGCTGGCAGAAGCAATAGGCGAAGGAGCTCAAGGGATGAACAAGGTAGGGACAGTTGTTGCCAACCGGGTCGAGGCTGATTGTGCTCCTGACTTCAAAAACCTTCGTAATATTAGGCATGCAATCTATCAAACGATACCTGGAACTGGAATTCCTCACTTCGAGCCCGTCTTAAACGGAGCATTGTATACACAACGGCCCGACGAAGCTGACCTCCAGAGGGCTAGAAATTTGTTGCAAGGTCATAGGGAACCTCGGTCTAGAATGAATTTGTGGTTTTTTAACCCTAGTCCTGGGAAAAAGTTCCGAGCCCCTTGTAGCCCTACGATGCCAAGATCACCCATGACGAAGTTCGATTATGCATACAAGAATCATTGCTTCTATGTCGCTGTCCCGGGCTACTGTGAAGAGTTTTATAGATAAATTATAAGGAGCTGATTTTTCATGTCTTGCCAAGGCTTTAGCAATTATCAAATGAATTATCTAGGTTATTATCCATCTTCCCTGATGAGGGAAACTGTCCCACAACCTACCGGCTTTGCTGGGGCAATGTCCCCGGGTTATCCGGGGGGGACTATGCCATCCGGCGGCTATCCTGGAACTATCCCTTCAGGTTCAACTGGGGCTATGCCTTCTGGACCTTCATACGGAGTTCCGGTGGTTCCGATGGGGACCGGACAGCAATTTCTAGGTGGTACGGTGGAGGAATCATTTATTGAAAATATTCTACGATTCAACAAAGGTAAAATTGGTACATTTTATTTTACCTATCAAGGTAATAACAAATGGAACTCGATGGTTTACTATGGCCGTGTAGAAACAGCAGGTCGTGATCATATCATCATTAGTGATCCAACTAGCGGCAAACGCTACCTTCTGATGATGGCAAATCTTGATTGGGTAGAATTTGAAGAAGAAATTAACTATCCGTATCCAGCAATCGCTCCAGGTGTCCAGGCAACTCTGACAACTACGGGCTGAGTTTATAGAACACTTAGAAACCCGCTTACTTGTATTTAAGAAAATAAGCGGGTTTTAAATTGTATAAAATATAACTTATTTACAAAAAATTTACAAAAAATTCGTTGTTTATTTACAAATTTATGGTAATTTTAACCTTGTCGAATAATGACAGAAGGAGAGGAAACCATGGTACCTACATACGAGAATATGGAATCTTATCATCTGGACAATTCTGATTATTATAATAATCGAGAGTTAAGTTGGTTAGACTTTAATAAAAGGGTGTTGGAAGAGGCAGTAGATAATGGAAACGCCTTATTAGAAAGATATAAGTTTTTAGCTATCTTCAGTTCTAATTTAGACGAGTTTTTCATGGTCCGAGTTGCTGGTTTACTTGACCAAGTGAAAGCTGGATTTAATAAGCCTGAAAACAAAGCAGGATTAACCCCAAAAGAGCAACTAAGTGCTATATCTGAAATAACGCATAATCTTGTACAGCAGCAAGACCATGTGTACTTAGATGAACTATCCCCTCTTTTAGCTAAAGAACAGGTGGAAATTTTGAAAATTGATCGATTATCTTCTAAGGAGTTACAATTTATAGAAGATTTTTTTGATGAGCAAGTATATCCTGTTTTAACTCCGATGGCAATTGATGCCTACCGTCCCTTTCCTATGATATTAAATAAATCTTTAAATCTAGCAGTCATTATTGAAGAAAAGGCGCTAGATAAAAAGAAGCATCGAGAGTTGGATGGTCATTTAGTGATTGTCCAAGTACCCTCAGTGATCGATCGCTTGGTAGAACTTCCCCAAAAGGGTAATGCGAGGAAATTTATACTCTTAGAAGAAGTCATCTCTCATTTTATTCAAAAATTATTTAACGGTTATCAAGTTTTATCCGTTACCCCTTTTAGAATTACTCGAAATGCCGATCTTACCATTCATGAAGATGAAGCAGTGGATCTATTGGAGGAAATTGAGGAAGAATTAAAAAAACGCAAATGGGGAGCTGCCGTCAGGTTAGAAGTACAGCAGCGGGATAGTGATGTAAAGCTGATTGATTTCCTTAGTGAGGAATTAGAGATTCATAGTAAAGATGTCTATCTTGTAAAAGCACCTTTGGATTTAACATTCTTGTTTTCACTTAGTAAAATAGTACAGGCATCTCATGAGAGTTTAGCTGCACGTTCATACATTCCTCAGCATCCACAAGATTTAGATAGAGAAGCGAACATATTCGAAGAAATTGAAAAAAAGGATATTTTACTTCATCATCCATACGAATCTTTTGAACCGATTGTTGAGTTTATGTCACAGGCGGCTGACGATCCCAATGTATTAGCAATTAAGCAAACTCTTTACCGTGTCAGTGGAGATTCACCAGTCATAAGAAGCCTCAAACGTGCTGCCGAAAACGGAAAGCAAGTAACCGTTCTTGTAGAGTTAAAAGCACGATTTGATGAAGCAAATAATGTACAATGGGCAAAAGAATTAGAACAAGCTGGCTGTCATGTGATTTATGGAATGACACATTTAAAAACCCATAGCAAAATTACTCTAGTGGTCCGTCGTAAAAAGGGGAAGATACAGAGGTTTGTACATTTGGGGACAGGGAATTACAATGATGCTACAGCAAGGGTTTATACAGATATGGGACTACTTACTAGTAACCAACAGATAGGGATAGATGCTGTTAATTTTTTTAATTATTTAAGTGGATATATGGAAAAGCCAGTATATCATCATTTATCAGTATCTCCGTTTGGGATTAGAGAGACCTTCCTTGAACTAATTGATAAAGAGATTCAATACCACAAACAAAATGGTCATGGTAAGATTATAGCGAAAATGAATTCCTTAACTGATAAAAAAATTATTAAAAAACTCTATGAAGCCTCAATGGCCGGAGTGAAAATTGACCTTATCATTAGAGGCATCTGTTGTCTAAGACCAGGAATTGAAGGGGTTAGTGAAAATATAAAGGTTCGTAGTATTGTAGGGACGTTTTTAGAGCATACAAGAATTTTTTATTTCCATCATAATGGTAACTGCAAGATGTTTTTATCATCGGCAGATTGGATGACTCGTAATATGGAAAAACGTGTTGAGATCCTCTTTCCAATTTTGAAGGATCACTTGAAAAGCCGGATTTATGACTCATTGACACTGATGTTAAATGATAATTGTAAGGCTCGCGAACAAGATTCTAACGGCAGGTATAACTATGTTCACAGGAGAAATAACGATGAGCAAATAAATAGTCAACTACTATTGTGCCAAGAATCATATCATCACAACTCCCTTAGCGCAGAGCAGACAATACCATTAGGTATGCTTCTTAAGGATAAATTAAAACAATGGCGGCTTTCATATATGATTAAACTGCGTGAAATTTATAGAGCTCTTGTTTAATTTGTTAATGTTCTTAACGAGTTACAGGAAAAAAAAGTCATTAAAATGTAGATTCCGAACACATTATTTTTCCATGCCCTAAGTTATGATTTAGTGCCCGCGTATACCAGAAATTAGGATAATGAGGTCACTAAAAGTTAATTTAGTGCCCGTGGATACCAGAAATTAGTAGAATGAGGTCACTAAAAGTTGGTTTAGTGCCCGTGGATACCAGAAATTAGTAGAATGAGGTCACTAAAAGTTAATTTAGTGCCCGCGTATACCAGAAATTAGTAGAATGAGGTCACTAAAAGTTGGTTTAGTGCCCGCGTATACCAAAGATTAGGATAATGAGGTCATCAAAAGTTAATTTAGTGCCCGTGGATACTATAGGACATTTAAAGTATTACTTTAATGTATATGAATAATAATATAGAAATGAGGGGGTGTTAACGATGGGAGCACGAGCTGTATTTTTAGATAGAGACGGAGTAATAAACGAAGTGTTGACGGAAAGGGTTAAGTTTGTAAACAAGCCTTCGGAATTATACTTCTTACCCGGTGTTCCAACAGCCATTCGAAAACTAAATGAGGTTTTTGGAGACAATATTTTTGTTGTTACCAATCAAGGTGGAGTCGGGCTAGGATTCATGAAAGTAAATCAACTTGAAAAAATCCATGAACACATGATAGTCGAACTTAAAAAAGAGGGAGCTGTCATCAAAGATGTGGCATACTGTCCTCATAAGCCAAAAGTAGGATGTGAATGCAGAAAACCTGGTACGAAAATGATCACCGAATTAGCCGAAAAATATAATATTGACCTTGCTCAGTCCTATATGGTTGGAGATACTGATACAGACATCCAAGCAGGGAAGAAAGCAGGAACAAAAGGCATTTTTCTTGGAGAGAGTGACCCCCTAGCTGATGCAGTATTTCCTGATTTATTAAGCGCATCTGACTGGATTATTGAAGATGTTACAAAATCTAATACATAAATTCTGCTAGATTCTCATTCACAAATAAACATGGTGAATAAAAACCATATTTGCCCCAACTCTTTAGAGAAGGGGCAAATATTATGTTTTTTAGGAAACGTCTGGTATATTTCGATAACCTGTATCTTTTGTGGAAATATATAATTGTCCTATCATTTTACCTAGATTCCTAACATATCCCTCTATTTCGGGAGGTGTATATTCAACTGATCTCCACACAGATTCTCTTCCTCCAAACATACCTACTGGTCTTTTGGGTATTTCTCCATATTGAAGATAAACTTCCCACAACCATTGATAGTGATCTTCGGTACTAATTCCTACCATTTTGAGATTTGACCAATTTTATTAGTATCTCCTAGTTTGTTTAACTTGTGAATCTCAATACAACAACCCCTTATGAATATGTAAAACATTATTGACATATTAAAGGGAGTTTATTATTGATAATTTGGATGGGCTCCTGTGGGAATAGATGCTGACTATCCTAGAAAAGCTTATAGGTAGTTTTTTACAAATATAGTTAAAATTGTATCTAAACTGTGTTAACATTATATGTGAATTGTTTCGCAATGATTTATTACTATCTCTTAGGATTGGAGAGAAGGGTATGTGGACTAATAGAATGAAGGTGGTAATCGTATCACTCTTCCTTTCGTTACTTGTTTTGCCTCTTCTAAGTGGGGTTTTTGAACCATTAGTAAGGGGTGAGGGAGATGTAACTGTTTTTGAGGAATATTGGCTCCTATTATTGGCATTTGCTATGTATGCTACACCTGTTATTCTCTGTACAGCTGTCCCAGTCAATTTAATAGCAGGTTTTGTTACAAAAAAAGTAAAACATTTTAAGCTTTTAATGAGTTTCTTGATACATATTATCCCTGCTGGTTTAATTGGGCTTATGGGAGGGATAGGTTTTACTAGTTTAACGCTCTTTGTGGCTCTTATCTTTTTTGGTGTAGATTATCTAATCTTCCATAGGGAAAGTTCCATAAAGTTTAGATATGTTACTTTAGTCCCTTTTGCTATCATCCTGTTTTCTATTCTACCCGAAATAATGGAGAGAGCAGAAGATTCTATTGACTATACCGTTATAAAAAATAAAAAGACTCCTCAAATTGGTTTATATGTTAATCAGAAGAGAGCATCTATTCATCCAAGCTCCTGTTGGACTAATAATAAGAGTGAGGGCTGCATGGTGGACAAAGAACCATATATTTTACCAATTAGTCCTGTTGGTATTGATGAAATGGTTGTTTCGGGTGATGTAGAGGTGGAAGTGATTATAGCAAATGAAGAAAAACACTTGCCTATGGACGCTTATTATATTGACGGAAACGAAATTGTAAAAGCCAATGTCACAAAAAACACATTTACTTTACCTGCACATATTAAAGAACAGGTGGTGAAAGTGGTAATCACAACAGAGACGAGTCAAAAACTTTTCTTTTCCTTTGGAATTAGGAATGGGAATAGAGACATTTGAAGGTTTCAACAGCACCTGCTACTCAGTTTATAACATATGCCGAGCTTGCTGCAGTCTGAGTCTAAAGAAGGTTTGACTCAGACTGTGTAAATATCTAGCTTAGGAACACTTCAATTCAAAGACTCATAAAATTAAAAGTATTCTTTATTCCAGGTTTGCATGCTTTCCGTACATCTTACTAGAGTCTAATTCTTTAATCTCCATAAATCTTAATATTAATGCGTCATAAAATAACAGCATTGTCTGTTCAAATAGAGAGCCCATTGGTTGAATAGTATGGTAATCACTGTTTGATTTATCTTTCTGTGCACCCGGTAGTGGAACAATGATATCCGCTAGTTTTCCAAGTGTAGATTCAGGTGAGGCTGAAATTAACGCTACCATTCCACCTAACTTTTTCGCTTTTTCTGCAATTGCAATTAACGTACTCGTTTCTCCAGAGCCTGAACCAATAATCAGGAGGTCTCCTCGTTCTAAATTCGCGGTAACCGTTTCTCCTACCACATAGGCATCAATTCCCATATGCATCATACGCATTACAAATGATTTGCCCATTAAGCCAGATCTTCCTGCACCAGCCACAAAGACTTTTTTTGATTCTAAAATGCTTTTTAATAATTTTTCAGCTTCTAATTCAGGAATTAAATCAACGGTTTTATTTAATTCCTGTACTATTTCTCCTAAATAGTGCGTTATATTCATGCTTGATTATCCTTGTAAAACTGCTTCTTTAATTAGTTCTTGCATCCTTGCTGCTACTGCCTTTTTGTCCTCTTTTCCAGTAATCCCACCGCCTACAATAACAAGGTCAGGTTGTTGATCAATTACCTCTGGAAGTGTTTCTAGTTTAATTCCTCCAGCAACAGCTGTTTTCGCATTTTTTACCACACTCTTTATTGTTGCAAGGTCTTCAAATGAATTTTTACCAACAGCTTGCAGATCATAGCCAGTATGAACGCAAATATAGTCGACTCCGAATTCGTCTAATTGTTTTGCACGTGTAGCAATATCCTTTACAGAAATCATATCAACTAGGATTTGTTTCCCTTGTTTTTTCGCTTCTTCAACAGCACCTTTAATTGACTCGTCTTCAGCTACACCTAAAATGGTGACGATATCTGCTCCAGCAGCAGATGCTTGACTTACTTCATAGCCAGCAGCATCCATAATTTTCAAATCGGCTAATACCGTTAGATTAGGAAAAGCTGCCTTTACTTCCTTTACTGCTCGAAGACCTTCATTGATTACAACTGGAGTTCCAATTTCGACTACATCAACATGTTCCTCTACTTCTTTCACTAATTCAATAGCTCCTGGGATATCAACTAAATCTAATGCTAACTGCAATTTCATAAATTTTTCGCTCCTTTTTTGTTTTGTTGTGGCATGAGCTTATTATAAATACAAAATAATCAGTAAGTGAAGTACGCACATTAAACTCATATAGTAACAAAAAGTATACTGTGCAGACATAAAAAAAACATGTACGTTTTACCGTACATGTGCTTTTTCTTATTTCATTTGTACCTCTTCATCCGTATGCGTTTCTATAAATTCTTTATAATCTTTTCCCCATTCATACATGGCCTCGAGAATGGGCATTAATGTTTTTCCTCGCTCTGTAAGGGAGTACTCCACTTTCGGAGGGACTACAGGGTATACTTCTCGGTGAATAATAAAGTCGGATTCGAGCTCACGTAGTTGGTTCACTAACATTCTTTGGGTAATAGAAGGCATTAAGTTTTTTAATTCATTGAAGCGTTTTGTACCTTCCTTGCCTAGATACCACAGAATTAACATTTTCCATTTTCCACCAATGACAGCTAACGTTAGTTCCTTTTCACAACTATACTCACGATAACAAACATGACCCAATTTCCACACCCCTTGAATTGTTTAGTATACTTTTTGTCGCTATATAATAAGAATGTACGTACTTACTTAGAGGAAGTATAGCAGTTATGCTCAAAACTGTACAGATTTTCCATTCATGATCATTGTTGCATAGCAAAAAAAAAGGAGGTTGAAAAAGGGGTTTAAATTATCTATTAATTTTATAGCTTGTACATTCTTGTTAACTAAAATAATGTGTTAATTTAGTAACTGAGTATATTAAATGTTGGTAGGTGGGTTCTCCAAAAACCAGTATAATGTAGAGACTACCTTAAAGATCAACAAGTTATATAGGAACTCAAAAAAACTATTGATTGATTTTACAACTTATTTTTCATATATTTAGGTAAAAATACTTAGGAGACATTACTCAATGGATAAGAAATTAGATTCAAAAGAAAAAATTCTTCAAATCGCCTCAGGGCTTTTCCAACTCCAAGGGTACCATGCTACAGGTATCAATCAAATTATCAAGGAAACGGGTTTACCGAAAGGGTCCATTTATCATCATTTTCCAAACGGGAAGGAAGAACTAGCATTAGCAGCAGTAAAGTTTACAAGTAAATATATTGAAGATAGGATTATATTCTTTATTAATAAGGAGCTAGACGTAGTGGATGCCATGCAAGCTTTCATTATAGACTCAGCTAATCAATTCAGAAATCCAGAGGACATCGAAGGAATCCCACTTGGTTTACTTGCTTGTGAAACGGCTTTAATCAGTGAACCTTTAAGACTAGCATGTATGCAAGCATTTCAGAATTGGGAACAGATTATTGTCAATCAGTTTATAAAAGAAGGATATGAAAAGGATGTTGCAGCCAAAGCGGGAATTCTTTTCAATTCATTAACGGGCGGAGGGATTATTCAATCTTTAACCAATAAGGATCCTGGGCCCCTTTTAGCTGTTGCGGAAGCCATTCCATTAGTATTTCCAAAAAAGGGGTAGATTTTTTACTTCCTTTCCCCTACAATTAGACAGACCGGTCTATTCAATAATTTGAAAGGGGAATGGAAAAATGACAACAAGACTTTACCAAGGATTACCACAAGAAAAAGTACCATACTTACTGAGAAGTGGTGATGGAAAAAGATATCTATTCGGACGACAAGTAGCTACAGTGATGGCAGATGCCTTAAGTACTGATCATATATTTGAAATGGTTTTACTTACTGGAGGGAAAGGTGATTCTTTTCCTTCCCATAAGCACAACGAGATTCATGAAGGAATATTTGTGCTAGAAGGAAAACTAGAACTCTCCGTGAATTATGAACTGTATCTCCTATTACCAGGTGATTATGCTCATATCCCTGCAAATACCATACATAGTTATTGCATCAGAGTCATAGAACCAAGTTTGTCTCTTATACATCTAAAGGAAGCCTTGCACAACTTTACTCTATGATTGGTGAACCATATGACAAGGTAGAATACCCCCCTCATATAAAAAATGAAATCCCTAATGAGCGATATCAAGAGGCTACGACTACTACTGATATTGAGTTCTTCTTTGATATCAAACCAAGTGGAGGGAGAATGCTTGTTGAAAATCATGTAGTTCCCGGTAGAATGGTCCCTTATGTTCTAGAATCTGGTGAAGGTGATCGTCTGTTAACTGGTGATCAGCTGCATAGAATTATTGCCACACAAAAGAATACGGATGGTCAATTTATCATTGTTTCTTCTGAGGGACCGAAAGGAGAAAGAATAGTAGATCATTATCATGAACATCACACAGAGACATTTTTTTGCCTAGAAGGGCAGATGACGATGTGGGCGAATGGAGAAGAAATAAAAATGAATCCAGGTGATTTCCTCCATGTTCCTGCCTATACTTCTCACTCTTATCGATTAGACTCTCATTGTACGAAGGTATTGGGCTTATTAGCGTCTGGTTTGTTTGAGCCTTTCTTTCGTATTTTAGGAGATCCATATGAACATCATATTTTCCCTAGCGAACCAAGCCCACTACGGTTTGATCGGGTGATACAAAATATTGACATGCTAGATTTAAAAATGTCTAAATAAGTGACAAATCAAAACTAACAGTAGCACTGAACAGGAAGGGAAAGGACATTTCCCTTCCTTCATTATGATTATTACTATAGATGGAGGTACTTATGATAAAATCTGAACATTCACATAGAGATAAACTCATTTTCTTACTCTCTTTTACTTTAGTTATCTCTGTGATGAACTCAACCATGTTCAATATGGCTGTCCCTACTATAACGAGAGATTTTCATCTGAAGCCTTCTCAAGCTGGATGGATCATTACTGGTTATATTGTTGTTTACGCAATCGGAACGGTTATGTATGGCAAACTAGCAGATAAATACAAGTTAATGAACTTACTAACGTTTGGACTTAGCCTTTTTGCTGTTGGTTCCATTGTTGGGTTTTTGGCTATTAATTTTGAAATCACGGTTCTCGGAAGAATGCTACAAGCAGCAGGTGCCTCCGTTATGCCAGCTTCATCGCTTATTATTCCATCTAGATACTTCTCACCAGAATCTCGGGGGCGCGCATTAGGTATCGTTTCGGCTGGAACGGCTTTAGGAACTGCTATTGGCCCCATAGTAGCTGGAGTAGTCATAAGCTTTATCAGTTGGCGCTATTTATTCATTATCTCACTTTTATCAATCATTACTTTGCCTTTATTCAGAAAATATCTAAAAGAAGAAGTCCAACATAACGAGACAAAGACAGATATACTTGGAGCTATCTTCCTAGCTGGTACAATTTCCCTCAGTCTACTTGCCATTACCCAAAGGTCAGTATGGTTTGCTTCCTTTGGACTAATGATGTTTGTTCTTTTTATATGGAGAATACGTAAAGCAAGAGAACCGTTTATCAATATTACTGTATTTAAAAACAAGAATTACTCATTGGCCATTTTAGTATCAGGATTGAGTACTGGTATAGGATTCGGGATTCCTTATTTAACTCCTCTCCTTTTACAAAATGTTAATGGTATTTCTCCATTCATGAGTGGGTTAATAATGTTTCCAGGAGCACTGTTAGCCGCATCATTAGGAAAACAAGGTGGACGGATAGCAGATTATAAAGGTAATCGATTCTTAACCTATACCGCATTAACATGTTTTTTCATCGGTTATAGTCTTCTTTCCATATTTTCAGGGCTATCACCATATGTAATTATGTTTGTTCTCCTATTTGCCTGTATAGGTCAAACGTTTACACAAATAGCCCTCGCAAATACGGTTTCTAGTTCTTTGCCTAAAGAACAATCAGGTATAGGTATGGGAATCTTTATGATGACAAATTTCATTGCTGGAGCCGTTGCCACTACTTTCATTAGTATCGCAGTAGAAAGAAAGGCAGATGTCATGCAGTTAAATCCTTTATTAATCGATTCTAATGGGGTAACTTATAGTAATATCTATACAAGTTTGGCCATTCTTATTTTATTGATTATCGTCTTATATGCTAATAGCTTTCGCAAAAGCTCTTCAGGCAGCTTAAAAAAACAACTAGATCGTGTTATATAAAAAATAAGTATATTTACTGCTTCCTAAGCAATAAATATACTTATTTTTTTCTATTTTATTGTTCAAGTAAACTGGTTACAGAAACAGTTTGCTTTTTAGTAGGTTCATCTAGGGGATGAATAGTGGCCATTCCTTTTTGTTGATCAACATGTTCTATGTAGATTTGTTTTCCATTATAAGTTACATTGGTCATTACTGATGAAAACGATATTTCTTGTGCCCTTTGTGAGTCCATAATTTTTTCTTCCTCCTTTTTGATTTACAATATATTTTAATATTTACAAGAGGGGAACAGATTATGTGAAGGATCATTAATACAGCTTACGCGCAATTTGTGAAGAAACTCACTTAAGTTATAGGAGCATTGATTTTAATGCCTAGTTATGGAATCTCTTATTGTAGAAAAGGATAGCATTAGTTGAATAAGATGTCTGGTTTTTTATGGTAAAATATATAAAGCAAAGCAAAAGAGTGAGCGGAGAGGTGTTTTTAGTGACAAAGAGAAAGAATGTACTATCATTAATCGTTTTAGCCTTACTGATATTAACAGCAGTGTTAAATCTTAATACGTATAATTACGCAAAAAATGCTTGCATTGAGAACGGCAAGACTCCAATAGTTGACTCGACTTTTTTATCATTTAATTGGAGTGTTTCTTGTGAATAATGTATCCTACGTTATTTAACAAACGAGGGAGGTTTGTGAACATAATAATATTTATTTAGATATGAACGAATATAGCATAGATTCAACTAGGGAATTAGATGAACAAATAAAGGAATGCGCAAAGGTAGATGTGGCTCCTTTGGTTAAGGTTTACGAATCGAAAACCAGTAATTTTAAAGATTTTAGACTGTACAAAGAATATAAATTCAAGGAATATGAGTGCGGTTGTGACGGTAGTGAAATTTAAATGGTATTCGAGTACAGGATGATAAGTATTGAATATATTTAGAAAATTAAAAATATGGGGTTTTTTTATGAAAAGAAATCTTGCCATTTTATCTATATTTACTATTTATTTAATAACTCTTATCGGGTGTTCAAATGAAGACACTGAAGAGTTTGATTTAAACCAACTAACTAGAGTAGATGTACAAATATTCACAGGTGAAAACAGTGACAATGAAACGATAGTAACAGAGAAAGAAAAGATGAAAGCTTTAAGAGGATTATTTGCAAGAATTAAGTGGGAACAGAACTTTAAGGCTGAAATGGCTAGAAAAGAAGATGTAAAAACCACTTTATTCTTCAATTTTGATAAAAATATGCCTGAAAGATTATTTGAGTATATTATATGGTTTAATCAAGGCGAGGCATCAGCGACGATTATTGACAGAGAAAACAATACCTTAGGAACTTTAGAAAAAGAAGATGCCCAAAAACTAAGAGATATTCTGGTGAATAACTAAAAGAGCAGGCATGCCTGCTCTTTTTTTGTGATTTGGTATGTTAATTTAGTTTTAGCGTATTTAAATATCAATTTAACATTGAGTTATTGTTGAAGCCCTTTTTCTTTTTAACAATAGGGGCAGCATTCCTGTATTAAATGAAAAAATAAAATCATAAATAGTAATCATTGTGAAGTAGTTGTGAAGTTGAAGTTGGTATAATAGAAAAGCATTTGATCTAGATAATACCTGCATCAACTGCTTTTTTGTTTATAAACCTACCATTCAGGACCGTTTTTCGTTAAAATAAATATTACCGTTTTTCACAAATTAATGTCCAAAGGTATTTGTGTTTGATAATAAGGTATTAAGCATGATATAAGTGTAACAGAAGTTGAATTTTTGCTTTATAGTTTTTGACTGAGAGTCTGAAGATGTATCCATTGTGAGAGGATTTGAGTTTGAAATGATAGATAATTTTTGGCGTGATTTACCACGACCATTTTTTGTACTTGCACCCATGGAAGATGTGACAGATGTTGTTTTTCGTCACGTAGTAAGTGCAGCCGGTCGACCGGATGTATTTTTCACAGAGTTTACCAACTCGGATAGCTATTGTCATCCAGAGGGCATGAAAAGTGTGCGTGGCCGTTTGACTTTTACAGAAGATGAACAGCCAATGGTGGCACATATTTGGGGAGATAATCCCGAATATTTCCGTCAAATGAGTATTGGCATGGCAGAGCTAGGATTTAAAGGCATCGATATTAATATGGGCTGCCCTGTACCGAATGTGGCATCGAGAGGGAAAGGGAGTGGCCTTATTCTGCGTCCAGACGTAGCGGCAGAACTGATTCAAGCAGCAAAAGCGGGTGGACTGCCTGTCAGCGTGAAGACACGACTTGGCAATAAGGAGGTTTCTGAGTGGGAGGAGTGGCTTACGCATATTTTCAAACAGGATATTGCGAACCTTTCTATTCATTTGCGTACTAGAAAGGAAATGAGCCAAGTAGATGCACATTGGGAGCTCATTCCGGAAATCAAAAAATTGCGTGACCGTATTGCACCAAATACGCTTCTAACCATCAACGGAGACATTCCTGACCGTAAAGTTGGGCTGCAACTCGCTGAACAATATGGGATTGATGGCATTATGATCGGGCGAGGTATATTTAAAAATCCTTTTGCTTTTGAAAAAGAGCCAAGAGAGCATAGCAGTAAAGAATACCTTGATTTATTAAGACTGCAGCTTGATCTTCAAGATCAATATGCAGAATTAGTACCACGTTCAATCACAGGACTTCATCGCTTTTTCAAAATTTATGTCAAAGGATTCCGTGGCGCTGGTGAATTAAGAAATCAATTGATGACCACGAAATCAACTGATGAAGTGCGTGCATTGCTTGATAACTTTGAAAAAGAATGTTAATGCGACGGGGACAGTGAGTTGATGTAACTCTCAAATTCTTTACAGCTGCAACTTTTGTTTTTGATAAAGTCTGTTTTCTGAAAGATACAGTTCTCAAGAGAAAACAATAAACTCACCAGCACCCCTTGTGGGCCACATAACCTCTGCACGGTGTAAGGCTGTGGCGAAAATTAAATTGGTATGAGAGTAACAGCTTTGTCATTTAGGGATAAGGCTGTTTTTACGTAATTTGAGTGGAATCTGTAGCTGTTTTTCTTTGCGAAAAATTAAGAGGAAGTCACCGCTTGTTTCTCCCGGCATTGCAACGAAGTTAAATTAGAAAAGCACTCTTTATCAATTACAGATGACAATTATTGTCCTAAAATGGTAACATATATTATCCATTTATAGAATTGAGGTAAACTATGGATTACAAAGTTGCTAACGATTTGCTTGCATTAGTTAACTCACTAATTGACGGAAAATTTTTCTTTATTTCAAAGATACGAAATAATATGTTCACACTTGTGAAAGTTTTGGATAATGGAATGAACCTACAATTAAATGACGGGGATACTTTAAGTACCTCTGATTCTTATTGCCAACAGATTGTGAATATGAAAGAGTCGTGGGTTATTGATGAAGCACAAACCCATCCTTTTACTAGTAAATTGGCTCTAACGAAGGAATATAATATCCAATCCTATGTAGGTGTACCGGTTTTTTATAAAGATGGAGGCCTGTACGGGACTATCTGCGCTTTAGACACGGAGAAGTCAAAGTTTACTGATAAAGAGGTTGATATTCTTACTAGATTCTCTAATCTGTATACGAGTGTTGTTGAGCTAGAGAAAAGGGTGAAATATGACAAATTAACTACTTTGCACAATAGAGATTTCTTGTATGATAACTTCGAGAAACTCTTTCACAAAGGTTCTTTGCTTCTATTAGATCTAGATGGTTTTAAAGAAGTAAACGATCAATACGGCCATGAAGTCGGGGATTTAGTTCTGAGAGAGGTTGGAGAACGAATAAGAAACTTTGTTGGACTAGATGGTGCAGGGTTTAGATTAGGAGGAGACGAATTTGTTACCATCTTTCCTGATGTGACAGAGAAAAATGTGATAGAAGATAAAGCAACTAGTCTATTGAAGATACTAGCTGATTGGGAAGATTTCCATTACGAAATCGGAATTAGTGCAAGTATTGGTATTTCTTTATTTCCAATAGATGGCTCTAGTATCTCTCAGTTACTCAAAAAAGCTGATATCGCAATGTATCAAGCAAAACAAATGGGGAAAAATGCTTTTCGTATGTATAGAGCGTCTGCTTAGTCGTTGTCCATTATTGGCGATAATTTAAATCATTGTATATGTTTAACCCACTTATCTCACTAAGTGGGTTTTTCGCCTTTATTCGCCTTGCTCTACTAGCCCTCCTATAATGAAAGGACTGACCAAGGGGGTAATATTACGTGGAACAAACACGATTCATAACATTTACAATAATGTTTATATGAAAAGTAGAGGGGATTCATTACCGTTCTGTTCAAGTTTGTTTCTATTTTACATAATATCTATTAGGAAAGTCAGTAACTTGACTTAACGTTTAGTATCCATAAATAGTGGTTCGGTATAGGAGCTTATTGAATACGACCTTAGAAATTATGGTCATTTTAATAGGCCATAATATATTATATTTTAACCATATTTGCTAACTGTAAAAATAACATAAAAATGGGTAATTTATAATAAGAGATTTTATTATTCATTTTTGGTATAGGTAGTGAAGGGGCCTTTTTATTAAGAAGGCCCTTTTATTATTTTGATTCATTATCAGTTTAGAGAGTGACCACTATACTGCAAGAGGAAATTCTATTGAAAAACTGAGTAAAATACGTTCAAGTAAAAAATCAATTAAGTCTGATATATCAAGGTTTTTGGTATTCTATTATTTATTTAAGTTGGTTTATTTTGGATTTAGGTAACTTTGTAGATGAACACGTTTTAAGTCCTGATATTGTTAATGGTGGAGACCTTGGCTTGCAATTGATTGGTTAGGATTATTTTGCTACTAACCTTGTGTATAGTATCTGGTATTAGTATTTTTAGAGCATGCCCTTTTGTTTATGATTGAAACTATGAATTGACATAAATAATTTATTTAATTGAATCCAAATTTATATAGTGTTCGTCTTTTTAATTATAAATACCTATTTTGAGAAGGTGATTTGTCCAATGAATATCCCCCTTAATGATAAGAATGAAGATAAGAAAAAAAGTATAGAGGAGTTAATTGATGAATTCGGAAAACCAATGATGAATTTAGCCTATACATATGTAAAGGATTGGAGGCTAGCTGAGGATGTAATGCAGGAGGTTTTTATTAGTATCTACAAGGATATCGACAATTTACCGAATATTACTTCATACAAAGCTTGGATATACAGAATAACAGTAAATAAGTGCAAGGATTTGTTAAGAAAGAAATTTTTCAAGAAAGATATAATTTTCGATTTTTTTGGACACTTCAGTAAAAGCGAAAAACTTACACCAGAAGAACAATTATTGGTTTCTACAGAGAGAAAAAGTTTATCACTTTCAGTGTTAGAACTTCCAGTGAGATATCGAGAGGTCATTATTTTATATTATTATGAAGACTTTAGTACAGCTGAAATCGCTGAACTACTATCTCAAAATGTCTCAACAGTAAAAACTAAATTAAACCGAGGCCGTCAACTGCTCAAAAGTAAACTTAATAGGGGTGATTGGTTTGAATACTAAGGAACTGTTTAAAAATGCTTTAGATGAAGATATTTTTAAAGATAACCCATTTGACACAACAGTAAAGGAAAGAACAATTAGGAAAATAAACAGATTAGAAAATCGTAGAACTTCAAATAAACGATTCCAACTAATATTTAACCGGTTACTCACTGTTAGTGTTTGTGCCGTTTTAATAATAATAACTATTAATATGATAAATAATAACAACCTTTTTAACAAGAATGGGAAGGAGGGGAGTCAAACAGCGAATGAAGGACAGAAAGAAAACTCATTAACAACAAATGAAAAAAATATGTTAACTAATAAAGATGCACTTGAAGAGTATAAAGGACTACCAGAAAATATTAGAAATATTTTTACTGAAAACTTACTCCACTATTATAATAAAGATTCCGATTTTAGAGAAAAGGTTGCAATTGCACTAACCATGACAGATTATCTATCTGTCTATAAACTTGAAGCAATGACAGACAAAGTACCTGGCCCAAACTTTAATTGGGGATTTACTTATACCAATGAGAAAGTTTACGTTATAGGGGAAGACTGGATAGAAATCGAAAATAACTTTATAAACTTAAATGATAATTCAACATCCAGATTAAAAGAGCACCTAAATCAAATTGGAAAAGAATATGTTATAAATACGGGCGAATTAGATTTTCCAGAAGGAACAGATATATTTAAGCCCAAGCTTTCTCATAACAATTTAGATCAATCTATCATAAGTAACATCGTTAAGGATGTTGAAAAAAAAATTGTCGGGTTAAATGAGATTTCAGGAAGTATGGGGGAAAGAGATAATTTAATATACACTAAAATAAACGATTTTCTTAGTTCCTATCAAGATATTCAAGGGATAGATAATCAACAAGAGTTAGACACTTATTTTCAAGTCAGTCGTGATTTCTATATATTTTCTCTAATTATTTTAAGACCTGTTGAAGTTGAAGTTTTAAAAGAACCAAAGTATCTCTCAAATGAGGAACAAGTAAAAGATATCGTAGAGAATTATCCGAGGTAATTTTTAAAAACAGTATAGAGGGTTTCTCTATTCTATTTCTGTTTTTCCTTTTTTCTTAGTGGGGAAATTTGAATAGCATAATGCTATAAGAACGATTTGACTTGGGGGTAAAAAAATGACCTTTCACCAAAAGTTAAGGACTGAGGATATAAAAGCATTTCGAAAGAACGTTAAAGAAACATCGAAACAATTGAAGAATAGGTATTTGTTGGTCGGTGCAATTAGTTCGATAATCTATTTTCTATATCTACTGAATAAAACCTATACTGTGCCGGATATTTACTCATTGAGTTGCTCCCGACATATTCTAAATGGGGTTTTGATGTATTTCATCTAGTTTCGTTCATCTTTATTATTTATCCTGTTCTTGTTGAGTAATCTTATTCCTTTACATGGGGCAAATTTAATCTCTTCCTTAGTAATATGAACTTAGAGAAGAGATTAGCTATATTCTGTAAATGATAACTAGGAGGAGCCATGTGCGTTATAGCGCAAGCGCGGTTCTGTGAGGGGGAGGACAAGGGGTGATTTTTTGGAGAAAAACATTGGGGATGTAGATAATTTTTTAAACAAGTAGTAAAAAAACTTTGCAAAAAAAATAATATTTCCCTCAGAAACCTAAATTTGAAATCATCGAGAACACATAATGTTTATTAGCAGTAAGAACCACTAGTCTTCGGACAAGGTCCGTCCCCAGAGGCAGTTAGATGTCCGGAAAAGGGGTTGATTCGGACAAAGACCGTCCCCAGAGGCAGTTAGATGTCCGAATAAGGGGTTGATTCGGACAGAGACCGTCCCCAGAGGCAGTTAGATGTCCGAATAAGGGGTTGATTCAGACAAAGTTCGACCAGTTTTTTGTAGTAAAACTTCTATTTATACTGCTCCAACCGATTAAAAAACTGAATCAAAAACTGATAAAAGTTACTTTCAGCGGGTGCCAGTTCTCGATGCTTTGGAATAATCACCCCAACCGTACGCATCGCTTTTGGCGTTTCAATCGGTACCTTAACCGTGAACCGGGGGGTAGAGTCATAGAACGTGCTCTCAGGCAATAGACTAACTCCGATTCCAGCAGAAACAAGGCCTTTTAACGCATCCATGTCCTCACCTTCAGATGTAATCTCTGGTTCAAAACCTGCTTCACGACACGCCTCCACTGCAAGCCTTCGAAGAACATACCCCTTAGGAAATAGGACGAACTTGTCTGTACGTAAGTCACTAAGATGAATGCTTTTTTTCTCAGCCAGTGGATGCTGGGAAGGAATCAAAGCAACGATGTTTTCCATAAATAAAATCTTTGTCTCTAAGTCCGGATCATTCGTAGGGACGGGGCCAAGGAAGGCTAAATCAATTTCCCCATTTTTTACGGCATCGATTAAGTTGGCATACGAGCCTTGACGCAGATGGAAGTTGACGTTTGGTACGTCATTCTTATAAGCGGAAATCACGGTAGGAAGCCAATATCTAGAAAGGCTGGTCGGATAGCCAATTTTAATCGTCCCTGCTTGCGGATCAAGATATTCGTCTATTTTATCCTTGGCTTCATCCAGCTTTTTCAAGGAGCTTTTTACATACTTCAAAAAGACATAACCAATCTGTGTGACCTTAATATTTCTTCCGACTCGTTCGAGTAGCTTTACGCCTAACTCCTCTTCTAGCTTCGTAATTTGATAGCTGACCGCTGATTGTGCCACATTTAAATTATCTGCTGCTTCTGTCATATGTTCTCGTTCTGCTACTTCTATAAAATAGCGCAATTGACGGAGCTCCATTTTGGTCTCTTCTCCTATTCATATGTTTTTTCGATTAATTTAATATAAATTATATATTGTTTATATGATTTTGAAAACATAGAATGTTGTTATATGAATTTTTCGACAACAATCGGCAGGGAGAGAAGAATATGACATATCATCAAT
This sequence comes from Robertmurraya korlensis NBRC 107688, assembly GCF_001591645.1. Lineage (GTDB taxonomy): Bacteria > Bacillota > Bacilli > Bacillales > Cytobacillaceae > Robertmurraya_A. The sequence goes on from NZ_BCVH01000001.1 coordinate 687,637, forward strand.
TACCAAAAGCACAAGGTCTCTACCGTCCTGAATTTGAACATGATGCATGTGGAATCGGCTTATACGCTCATATAAAAGGGAACGCCACACATGATATAGTGGCAAAAGGACTATCTATGCTTTGTCAATTGGATCATCGTGGTGGACAGGGAAGTGACCCGTTCACAGGCGATGGCGCAGGACTTATGGTTCAAATACCAGACCTGTTTTTCAGAAAAGAATGTGCTGACATGAACTTACCTGAAAAAGGGAAGTACGGTGTGGGAATGCTCTTTTTCTCAAAAGATGACAGAGAGCGGGAAGAAATAGAAGCGCAAATTAATAAATTAATAGAACAAGAAGGTCAAACGGTGCTTGGCTGGAGAAACGTTCCAGTTGATGCTAGCAAAATTGGGGTAACTGCTCAGGAAAGCTGTCCAGTTGTTCGCCAGGTGTTTGTTGGAGGTAACGAAAATGACTCTCTAGCGTTTGAACGCAAATTATACGTAATTCGTAAACAAGCAGAAAACTGGGCAAAGGTTTCTGACTATCGTTTCTATTTTGCGAGTTTTTCAAGTAGAACGATTGTGTATAAGGGATTATTAACTCCTGAACAAGTGGATCAATTCTATTTGGATTTGCAGGATGAGAGCTTTGTATCTGCTTTTGCTTTAGTGCATTCACGCTTCAGTACAAATACCTTCCCAAGCTGGGAAAGAGCGCATCCAAACCGTTACTTAATTCACAACGGAGAAATCAATACGCTTCAAGGAAATATACACTGGATGAAGGCACGTGAAACTCAATTCATTTCTGAAGCATTTGGTTCAGATTTAGAAAAAGTGTTGCCAATCCTTGATACAGACGGTAGTGATTCGTCAATTTTAGATAACGCACTTGAATTTTTGGTGCTTGCCGGCAGAAAGCCTGCACATGCGGCCATGATATTAGTACCAGAGCCTTGGTCTGAAAATCCTCATATCACAGATGAAAAGAGAGCTTTTTATGAGTATCACAGCTCGTTAATCGAGCCGTGGGATGGACCATCAGCGATTTCGTTTACAGACGGAAAACAAATTGGTGCCGTTTTAGACCGTAATGGACTTCGACCAGCTCGTTATTATGTAACGGAAGATGATTATATTATCTTTTCATCAGAGGTTGGGGTAATTGATGTTGAGCCGGAAAAGGTGTTATACAAAGAGCGCCTTCAACCAGGAAAAATGCTTTTAATCGATCTAGAAGAAGGTCGTATTATTTCTGATGAGGAAGTTAAATCAGAAATGGCTCAAGCGAAGCCTTACCAGCAATGGTTGAATGACGAGCTTGTAAGATTAGAAGATTCAGTAGAGGCTGAGGGAGAAATTCCAGAGAATTACCTAGTTCTTCAAAAAGCGTTTGGATATACGTATGAAGATATTCAAAAATACATCCTTCCAGCTGTAACGGAAGGAAAGGATCCGCTTGGAGCGATGGGGAACGATATGCCGCTTGCGGTCTTATCCGATAAACCACAGAATTTGTTTAACTACTTTAAGCAATTATTCGCTCAAGTAACGAATCCACCAATTGACGCGATTCGTGAAGCGATTGTAACGTCAACCGTTTCTTACTTAGGGGCAGAAGGAAATCTGCTACATCCATCAGCAGAAAATTGCCGTCGTATTCAGTTAGAAACACCAATTTTGACAAACAGCCAGCTTGATGCTTTAAAAAATGGTACAGAATTTAAAAGTGTAGTCATCGAAAGTGTGTTCCATAACGATCTAGAAAGCAGTCTGAACAACCTTTGCCGTCAAGCAGAAGAAGCCATTGCAGGTGGAGCAAGTATACTGATTTTATCAGACCGCAACATTAATGAAACAACCGTTGCGATTCCTTCCCTTCTAGCAGTGAGTGCTCTTCATCAGCATTTGATTCGTGAGGGGTTACGTACGAAAGCTAGCATTCTAGTGGAATCTGGAGAGGTAAGAGAAGTTCATCATTTTGCGGTGTTACTTGGATATGGTGTGGACGCAATCAACCCTTATCTAGCATTCTCGATTTATCAGCAAGCTGTTTCCGAAGGCGCATTACCATTTACCTATCAAGAAGCGGTGAAAAAGTACGTCGTTTCTATGAGTGAAGGTGTGGTTAAGGTTATGTCGAAAATGGGGATTTCTACGGTACAAAGTTACCGCGGTGCTCAAATTTTTGAAGCGGTTGGAATCAGCTCAGATGTAATTGACCGTTACTTCACAGGAACAGTTTCACAGCTTGGAGGAATTGGCTTAGAAACGATTGCTGAAGAGGCGAAGCTGCGTCATGCGGAAGCTTACTCTTCATTAGATCATACCTTAGAATCCGGCAGTAACTTCCAATGGAGACATGATGGAGAACACCATGCCTTTAATCCTGGAACCATTCATACATTGCAATGGGCTTGCCGTAACGGTGATTATGACTTATTTAAAAAATATTCGACACTTGCCAATGAAGAACGACTCGGCTTTTTACGTAACCTATTCTCTTTCAATGGTTCAAGACAACCATTACCTATTGAAGAGGTGGAAAGTGTGGATTCAATCGTTCGCCGCTTCAAAACAGGTGCAATGAGCTTTGGATCCATCAGTAAGGAAGCGCACGAAACCTTAGCAATTGCCATGAACCGTTTAGGTGGAAAGAGCAATAGCGGTGAAGGTGGAGAAGATGCAAGTCGTTTTGTTCCTGATGAAAATGGTGATAACCGAGGAAGTAAGATTAAGCAAATTGCTTCCGGTCGTTTTGGTGTGAAAAGTCATTATTTAGTAAATGCCGAAGAGCTACAAATTAAAATGGCTCAAGGAGCGAAGCCTGGTGAAGGCGGACAGTTAATGGGGAAAAAGGTGTACCCATGGGTAGCCGACGTTCGTGGATCGACACCTGGTGTTAGCTTAATTTCACCACCACCACATCATGACATCTACTCAATCGAGGATTTGGCTCAATTGATTCATGATTTGAAGAATGCCAATCGTCAAGCTCGCATTAGCGTCAAGCTAGTATCGAAGGGCGGAGTTGGAACGATTGCTGCTGGTGTTGCGAAGGCTGTAGCGGACGTAATCGTGATTAGCGGATACGACGGCGGAACAGGTGCTTCACCGAAAACAAGCATTCAGCATGCTGGATTACCGTGGGAGCTTGGGTTAGCTGAGGCACACCAAACGTTGATGCTTAATGGACTTCGTGACCGTGTTGTCCTTGAGACAGACGGGAAGCTAATGACAGGTAAAGATGTGGTTATGGCGGCCTTACTAGGTGCCGAGGAATATGGATTTGCTACAGCACCACTAGTTGTTCTTGGCTGTGTCATGATGCGTGTGTGTCATTTGGATACATGTCCTGTTGGAATCGCGACTCAAAATCCAGAGCTTCGTAAAAAGTTCACAGGTGAAGCAGATTATATCGTGAACTATATGCGCTTTGTGGCACAGGAAGTTCGTGAGATGATGGCTGAGCTTGGATTTAGAACGATGGAAGAAATGGTTGGCCGTACCGATGTATTAACGGTGAGTGAACGAGCAAAATCACACTGGAAGGCGCAGCATTTAGATTTAACAGCACTGTTGCACAAGCCTGAAGGAGCAACAACCTTTAAGCGTCCACAAAACCATCGAATTGATGAAACACTTGATGTGAAATATATATTACCGGCTGTTCAAAAGGCTTTAGAAGACGGAACACCTGTAGAAGCGAGCTTCCCAATTACTAACGTGAATCGTGTAGCTGGTACGATTGTTGGAAGTGAAATCTCGAAACGTTATGGTGAAGTGGGTCTTCCAGAGGATACGATTACCTTAAAGTTTAACGGATCAGCGGGTCAAAGCTTTGGTGCGTTTGTACCAAAGGGAATGACGCTTGAACTTACAGGTGACGCGAATGATTATGTTGGAAAAGGTCTTTCTGGTGGGAAAATCATCGTGAAAGCCGATGAACATACAAAAATCGCTTCAGGCGAAAATGTTATCGCAGGAAATGTTGCCTTTATTGGTTCAACAAGTGGGGAAGCGTATATTAACGGACGTGCGGGAGAACGTTTTGCCGTTCGTAATAGTGGTGTGAATGTCGTGGTGGAAGGTATTGGTGACCATGGCTGTGAATACATGACAGGTGGACGCGTCGTGATTTTAGGAGATGTAGGGAAAAACTTCGGAGCAGGAATGTCCGGTGGAATTGCTTATGTTTATACGAAGGACGAAGAAGCATTTAAAGAGTTATGTAACCAGGAATTGATTGAATTTGAATCGGTAACGTCTCCTGCTGAACAGGATGAACTAAAAGCATTAATACAAAACCATTACCGCTACACAGACAGTGTGAAGGCGAGTTGTATTCTAGAAGACTGGGCAAAACATGTCAGAAAATTTACCAAAGTCATTCCAAAAGACTACAAGCGAATGATCACTTTGATCGAGGAGCAAAAGTTAGAAGGTTTATCGGAAGAAGAAGCCGTCATGAGCGCCTTTTTAGCGAATTCCGGAGCAACATCAAAACCATCAAAACAGCAGGAAGCTGCCATCCGCTAAGAAAGGGGAGTTAAAACATGGGAAAAGCAACAGGATTTATGGAATATGCTCGTGAAAAAGCCGCAGAAAGAGATCCTTTACAAAGATTAAACGATTGGAAAGAACATAAACTTCCTATCTCAGATGAGAAATTAAGTACACAGGGGGCGCGGTGTATGGACTGCGCAACTCCCTTCTGTCATATCGGTATGGATATCCAGGGGGCAACGTCCGGGTGTCCAATTCATAACTTGATTCCAGAGTGGAATGATCTTGTGTATAAAGGCCGTTGGAAAGAAGCGCTAGATCGCCTGTTAAAGACGAATAATTTCCCTGAATTTACAGGAAGAGTGTGTCCGGCTCCATGTGAAGGGTCTTGTACCGTAGCCCTTTACGACCCAGCAGTCACGATCAAAAACATTGAACAAGCGATTATCGACAAAGGCTTTGAAAACGGATGGATCACACCAAGAATTCCTGCTTCTCGCTCTGGGAAGAAAGTAGCAATTATCGGTTCTGGCCCTGCTGGCTTAGCGGCAGCGGACCAGCTGAATCAAGCTGGCCACTCGGTTACTGTATTTGAGCGCGCGGACCGTCCGGGAGGCTTGCTCATGTATGGTATTCCTAACATGAAGCTTGAAAAAGAAGTGGTAGAACGCCGTATTCGATTATTAACGCAAGAAGGAATCGACTTCGTAACGAATACAGAAGTGGGCAAGGATATCCAAGCGACTGAGCTTCAAGCGCAATTCGATGCGGTCATCCTATGTACAGGTGCTCAAAGACAACGTGATTTAGTGATTGAAGGCCGTGAATCAAAGGGCATTCACTTTGCGATGGATTACTTAACTTTAGCAACAAAGAGTCTATTAGATTCAAATTTCGAAGATGGTAACTTTATAGACGTGGAAGGCAAAGATGTAATTGTCATCGGTGGTGGTGACACTGGTGCAGACTGTGTCGCGACAGCTCTTCGTCAAAAATGTCGCAGTGTTGTTCAGTTTGGAAAGCATCCACAATTGCCAGCTGAACGTACCTCTGACAACTTATGGCCCGCATATCCAAATGTGTATACAATGGATTATGCGTATAAGGAAGCAGAAGCAAAATTTGGAGAAGATCCACGTCAATATTCAATTCAAACAACAAAAATTGTTTCTGATGAAAACGGAAATCTGAAAGAGCTTCACACAATCCAAATGGAAAAACTAAAAGATGAGAACGGACGTTTCTACTTTAAAGAAATTCCAGGCACGGAAAAAGTATGGCCAGCTCAGTTTGTATTTATCGCGATTGGCTTTGAAGGGACAGAGATGCCTCTATTAAACCAATTCGGAGTAGAATCGGTTAATCAAAAGATTAAAGCTGCTAAAGGTAATTACAAGACAAACGTAGAAGGCGTGTTTGCTGCTGGTGATGCTAGAAGAGGACAGAGTCTGATCGTTTGGGCAATCAACGAAGGCCGAGAAGTGGCAAGCGAAGTTCACAAATACTTGATGGTGTAACATTGGAACAACGAAAATAGGCTGCATTGGCAGCCTATTTCTTTCTCCGGAACAGGAATCAAGAATTTACTAATAGAGGTACATCGTATGAATAAAACAGATATAATTTACACGCTAGCCAAGACATGTGCGTTTTCCAAAAAAGAATCTAGAAAAGTAGTAGATGTTATCATCGATATTATTTCAACCTCATTAGCAGACGGGGAAAAGGTACAAGTATCCGGCTTTGGAAACTTTGAAACTCGCGAACGAGCAGAGAGACAAGGTAGAAACCCGCAAACGGGGGATGAAATCCATGTTCCAGCAGCCAGATACGCTGTATTTACTCCTTGCAAAGAGTTGAAGGATGCAGTAAATCAGCGAGAGAAATTGAATTTACTAGAAATGAAATAGCTTTCCTATTTATAATCGCTTCGTTTGAGGCGATTATTTTGTTTTTTAAATGGAAACCTCCTAAAAAATATAGGTATATACCTAACAATATAAGCTCAGATTTATTAATTATCAAAAGAAAACCAACCAGTTCTTATTGAATATACTGAGGAAGTTCTGTATATGTACTTTTAAAGAAATCATTAGAAGTCCAATAGGTCATTTTCTCTTAGCCATGAATATACACAATCAATAAATATCTTCGTGGCAGGGGATAGATTAGGTTTTTTGGCGATTCCAATAAATCGATAAGACTCCTCTTCCAAATTTAGAATTCGAATGTTTGCAGGAAGATTCGTAAGAGTCATTTCAGGTCTGATGCTAATACCAAGATTATTTCCTACCATGGAAATAATGGCTTGGTCATCTGAGACCTCAAATTTAATGTTTGGGATGATTTTGTGTTTCTTAAAAATGTTCTTTATCTCATTGTCCCAGCCTTCTTTGGGCATAATTAATGGTTCACACTGGATTTGATGAAAAGATATACTCTCTTGATTGTGGATTGGATGCCTTTCTGAAACAATGCAGAGCATTCGATCCATTTTTAAAGGAAGAAAATCAGGTGCCTGTGGTGTAGGTAAGCTGAGGAAACCACAGTCTATACTTCCATCAGAAATCCATTGGTCAATGGTGTTGTAATCGCCCTCATACAATTTAACAACAATTCCTGGGTGAAGGTCCTCAAATATCTTTATAATATGAGGTAACCATTGGGTAATCACACTAGTAAACGTACCGATTTTTACTTCACCTACCTCTAATCCGTTGATCGCCGCAGCTTCCTGCTTTAACTGATTGTTCAAGGCTAAGATCTCACGAATGTAGACAAGGATACGCTCACCATTATCTGTTAAAGTAATGCCAGAACGACTTCTGGTCAGGATAGAAAAACCAAACTCACTTTCGAGACTAGATATCGCGTGACTAATTCCCGATTGTGTAATCTTCAGTTTTTCCCCTGCTCTTGTAAGGCTCCCTGAATCTGCTACCGTGTGAAAGATTTCGTACCGATTAAGTGTCATTCTTGATCTCCTTTTCATTAGTAACCCTCATGGATTCCATTATAAATATTCATTTTACTCATGTATAGACCTGAAGTATACTAAGCATAGAAACTGTGAATTTACTTAATTTTTCCATAAGTATTGTGAAATAATGAAGTGGAATCACGATAATATTCAGCAAGGGAAAATAACTATTTTAATATATAAAATTAAAAGCGCTTACATTTAAAAAGTCTATCTTATAATGGGTTTTACTCTTGTTTCTAAGTGTATATTGGTGAATAAAATTATATTGTAAGAATATGTAACAGGCTCGTTGATTGTCTATATATGTTTAGAAGTATAATAAACTTACAGCTAGTAGATAAGTCTAGAATTAATTTTCGGAATTATTTGTATATAGACTAAATTTCAAATCATCTTAAGAGAGTGATTTCTTAAAACCTGAACAGGGGGAGTGTCAATGAACTTTTACGTGAATTTATCGGTGCAGGAAATTTTACAAAATAAATTTTTTAACGAGGCAAAGGTAGTAGCGGGGAATAAGGGTCTACTTAGACCCGTTCGATGGGTACATGTTCTTGAAGTCACAGCGATTGAAAATCTTCTAAGCGGGAATGAGCTGATTCTTTCTACAGGAGTCGGCTGGAAAAGTGATCAAGAGGTATTTAGGTCATTGGTTCAACAATCGATCCAGTCTAATGCAGCCGGACTTTGTATAGAATTGGGCACGTACATTTCCTCGATCCCCCAAGAGATCAAGGATTTAGCTGATGCCCATGATTTTCCTATCATCGTATTTTCTAAAGAAGTAAGATTCATAGACATCACACAAGAAGTTCACAGCCTCTTACTTAAAAAACATTACAAAATCCTTTCTAACCTTGAAGAATATTCGAATCGGTTAAATCAATTGCTTCTTTCGCCTAATCCCCAACAGAGAATTTTGCAACTATTACATGATTATTTAAAAGTGAATGTATGTTATATTTCCAATCAAGGGAAAGTTCAAATTATCTCTAAAAAAGAGAAGGATGAACAAAATAAAATTTATCATCTCATTAAAGAGAATCGAATACCAGAGGAAATGGATGTTGCCCACCAATCGGTTCAGGCGTTAAGTCAGACCTATGCCGATCTCTTCATTATATCGGAATTTGAACCCATTACAGATTTTGGCACCCTTATTTTAGAACGTAGTGCGACAGCATTAGCACAATGTGTATTACGGGAATTATATGTGGAAGAACATCGAATGGCAAAGGAGTCCGAGTGGGTCGGGTGTTGGATTGATGGCGAATATAAAAATAGTCAAATTAGTCGATACCTTTCTGAGCTAGAACCTAATCTTAATCCAAATGTTTGCTCGGTGATGATTTGTAAGGCTGACCATTTAGAAAAGCTCATTAGTGAATTCACCTACTTAAAAGTCTATATTCGGTCGATTTTTGAACAGAGAGGTATCTATGTACTCTTTCATATTCAAAAAAATCAAATTGTCTTTATTCTTCTTAACAACTTAAAAGCAGAAGATTTTAAGAGAAGAATACAAGAGAGCATTGATTGTTTAGCAAAGTCTGATTTTATAAAGAAAAAGAAATTTTCACAGCTGAATTTTAGTGTTGGGAAATTTGTACATGATTTAGGTCAGATAAAAAGCAGCTATCTCTCAGCAAAAGAAACACTAAGTATTCGAGAAAAAATGCCAAGTGAACTAAATACTTATTTTTATGAGGATCTGTATATCTTCCGGTTAGTATTAGCTGCTCATGAACAAGGGGTACTCAGTGAATTCATAACCGATTATATTGGACCAATCATTCAGCATGACCAAAAGAATAATGGTGAGCTGCTGCGGACGTTAAAAATCTTTTTAGAATGTAAAGGGGCGAAGAAGGAGACAGCAGAACACCTTCATATCGTTCGACAAACGCTTTATCATCGACTGGATAAAATCTATGAATTAATCGGTAGAGATTTCATGGAATCATATAAACGTCAAGCAATTGAAGTGGCCATTACTGCTTATACATACACTTCTGCAGCCATATCGTCCTTTGGATTAGCGTCTGTTAAGTCATCTTAAGATAAAAATACCCTTGCAAACTCTTAACGAGATTTGTGAGGGTTTTTTGTAGCCATTTTATCAGACAGTGTGTATAACTTTTCGTCTTGTACATCTTCAAATGTAGAAAAAAATGACTAAATATTTTACACAGTGTCCAATGAAGGAGAAATTCCTACCAAATATAATTAGCACAAGAGTTGAAATAGAAGGAAAAAGTAGGAGGTTTTAAAAATGGAAGTCACACAAACGGTACAAACATTAAAGAACTTTATTAATGGACAATGGGTAGATTCCACTAGTAGTCAGATGGAGGAAGTACCAAACCCAGCAACAGGTGAAGTGATCGCACGTGTACCAATTTCGACGAGGGAAGATTTGGATTTTGCTGTTTCAGTAGCAGAAGAAGCCTTTAAAAAGTGGAAGAAAGTCGCTGTTCCGAAACGAGCCCGAATTTTATTCCGCTATCAGCAGCTTTTGGTGGATCATTGGGATGAATTAGCAAAGCTCATCACATTAGAAAATGGAAAAAGCTATAACGAAGCGTACGGGGAAGTTCAGCGCGGGATCGAATGTGTGGAATTTGCTGCAGGAGCACCAACATTAATGATGGGCGACCATCTTCCAGATATTGCAACAGGTGTTGAATCGGGAATGTACCGTTATCCTATCGGAGTTATCGGAGGAATCACTCCTTTTAATTTCCCAATGATGGTTCCTTGTTGGATGTTTCCGCTTGCCATTGCCTGTGGGAATACATTTGTCTTAAAGCCATCAGAAAGAACTCCTTTATTGGCTAACCGTATAGCCGAGTTATTTAAAGAAGCTGGTCTGCCAGATGGGGTATTAAATATTGTGCATGGTGCTCATGATGTCGTGAATGGCATCTTAGAAAATAAGGATGTAAAGGCAGTATCATTCGTTGGTTCACAACCTGTTGCAGAGTATGTGTATAAAACGGCAGCAGCGAACGGAAAACGCGTTCAGGCGCTTGCAGGTGCAAAAAATCATTCCATCGTTATGCCAGATGCTGATTTAGATAATGCCGTAACAAATATAATTGGAGCTGCTTTTGGTTCGGCAGGTGAACGCTGTATGGCTGCTTCTGTCGTAGTTGCTGTTGGTAGTGTGGCGGAAGAGTTAATCTCACGTTTAAAAATAGCAGCTGATGACATTACCATCGGAAACGGAATGGATGAGGGTGTTTTCTTAGGACCAGTTATCCGTGAGTCTCATAAAGATCGTACGATTAAATACATTGAAATTGGTGAAAAAGAAGGAGCAAATCTGATTCGTGATGGTAGAAGTGATAGCAAAAATGAACAAGGGTACTTTGTGGGACCAACGATATTTGACGGTGTTTCTCCTGAGATGACGATTTGGAAGGATGAAATCTTTGCTCCTGTGTTGTCCATTGTTCGAGTGGAGAAATTAGAGGAAGCCATTGAGCTGACTAACCAGTCTGAATTTGCCAACGGTGCGTGTTTGTATACCGATAGTGCGAGCGCGATTCGTGAATTCCGTGAAGATATTGATGCGGGGATGCTTGGTGTGAACCTTGGAGTTCCAGCGCCGATGGCCTTCTTCCCATTCTCTGGTTACAAGAAATCGTTTTATGGAGATCTTCATGCAAATGGGAAAGATGGAGTAGAATTCTATACTCGTAAGAAAATGCTTACTGCCCGTTACTAAAAGAAAAAAATAATAGATGGGGTTGATGAAGGTGCAAGCAGTAGGACAAACACAGGATTTAAAGAAAACAGATGAGAAGTATCTCTGGCATGCGATGAAAGGTTCGTCTCCAAACCCTTCGAATTTAATTATCACCAAAGCTGAGGGAGCATGGGTGACGGATATCGATGGAAATCGTTATTTAGATGGGATGTCAGGTCTTTGGTGTGTCAATGTGGGTTATGGCAGAAAAGAGCTAGCAAAAGCAGCATACAAACAACTGGAGGAAATGCCATATTTTCCTTTAGCGCATAGTCATGTACCTGCTATTAAACTAGCTGAAAAACTGAATGAATGGCTCGGAGACGATTATGTCATTTTCTTCTCTAATAGTGGTTCTGAGGCAAACGAAACCGCCTTTAAAATTGCGCGACAATATCATCAGCAAAAAGGGGATACGAACCGCTTTAAGTTTATTTCACGCTACCGTGCATACCATGGCAATTCGATGGGTGCTCTTGCCGCAACCGGTCAAGCACAGCGGAAATATAAATACGAACCACTAGGACAAGGATTTTTACATGTAGCACCTCCGGATACGTATCGGAACCCAGAAGATGTTCATACGTTGGACTCTGCAAATGAAATCGACCGTGTCATGACGTGGGAGTTAAGTGAGACCATTGCTGGTGTCATCATGGAACCGATTATTACAGGAGGCGGTATTTTAATGCCTCCAGATGGATATATGGCAAAAGTAAAAGAAATTTGTGAAAAGCATGGAGCTCTACTGATTGTTGATGAAGTAATTTGTGGATTTGGGCGAACAGGTAAACCATTCGGATTTATGAACTATGGCGTGAAGCCGGACATTATTACGATGGCTAAGGGGATTACCAGTGCCTATCTCCCTTTGTCAGCCACGGCTGTAAAAAGGGAAATCTATGAAGCTTATACTGGAAGCGAAGACTATGATCGCTTCCGTCATGTGAATACGTTCGGTGGAAATCCGGCTGCTTGTGCCCTGGCATTAAAGAATCTAGAAATCATGGAAAATGAGAAGCTAGTGGAACGCTCGAAGGAATTAGGGGAACGTCTATTAGACGAACTAGAAGAGATTAAGGATCATCCAAATGTCGGAGATGTACGTGGAAAAGGGCTTCTTCTAGGAATCGAATTAGTAGAAAACAAACAAACCAAGGAACCAGCAAGTCTGGATAAACTCAATAAAGTGATCGGTCTCTGTAAAGAGAAAGGGTTGATCATTGGAAAGAATGGAGACACCGTTGCAGGCTACAACAATGTGTTGCAATTATCTCCACCATTGAACATTACAGAAGACGACTATGCTTTTATTATAAAAACCATAAAGGAAAGCATCTATCAATTATAGGGACATGAACGATGGGGAGTTTCCCCATCGTTTTATTATCCATACCTAGATTCGAGCAGTGTTAAATGGTAACGACGATAAGTTTTACACAGTGTCCAATGAAGTACATAAAATCCTGTTGTATCTTTGAAATAGCTACTAGTTATTAGTATTTCATTTTACAACTTGTATATTTTTGAGGAAGAGGTGACTTTAGTGATTTTAGAAAAAGCACATATTGAATCTGTATTAGTAGGTAATGATACTGTTCAAAAAATGTATATCAATGGTGAGTGGGTAGAAAGTGAATCAAAGTATACGAGAGAAATTATTAATCCAGCTAATGGAGAGGTAATTGGGGTCGTTACGGAAGGTTCTGTAGAAGATGCGAAAAAGGCTATTGCCGCAGCGAAACAAGCCTTTTATAAAAATGGATGGATGAATAGCAAAGCAAGAGACCGAGCAGAGCTTCTACTGAAAATCTCCAATAAATTAGAAGAAAGAAAAGAAGAATTTGCCTATTTAGATACATTAAACAATGGAAAGACAGTAAGAGAATCCATTGCTGATGTGGAGGATGCTGTTAATCAACTACGTTACTACGCTGGGATGGCAACCAAACCACATGGTCAAACGTATGATGTTCCTGATGATATCCAGGCAATGGTCGTTCGTGAAGCAATTGGGGTTGTGGGAATCATCGTTCCTTGGAATTACCCGTTAGTGATGGCCAATCAAAAAATCGCTGCTGCTCTTGCTGCCGGTTGTACCGTACTCGTAAAACCCGCACAACAGACACCACTTTCAGTGATTCGATTGTTTGAAATCATTGATGAAGTAGGCTTCCCACCAGGAGTTGTGAACTTGGTACTAGGATCTGGAAGTAAGGTTGGAGCAGAAATTGTAGCTAATCCGGATGTGGATAAAGTCTCTTTTACAGGTGGAACTGATACGGGAATTAAGTTAATGAAATCGGCTGCAGATACAGTGAAAAAAATCAGTCTAGAATTAGGTGGCAAATCTCCTAATATCGTATTTGCAGATGCTGATTTTGAAAGTGCCGTAGATTACGCTTTATTCGCTATTTTTGCCAATCAAGGACAAGTATGTTCGGCCGGGTCACGTTTAGTACTAGAAGAAAACTTATATGAAACATTTGTACCTGAACTAGTAAAACGCGCCAAATTGATCAAGGTTGGTCCAGGATGGGAAAAAGGCGTTGAAATGGGACCGCTTGTATCCGAAGACCATATGAATAACGTGCTGAATTATATTGAAATTGGGAAAAAAGAAGGAGCTACCCTGCTTTGCGGTGGGAATCGAATCGTTGAAGGGGATTTAGAAAAGGGGTACTATGTGGAGCCAACGATTTTTGGAGATACCACGCCTAATATGAGAATTGTTCAGGAAGAAATATTCGGGCCGGTATTAGTGATTCAAACCTTCAAAACAGAGGAAGAAGCCATTGAATTAGCAAATGGAACGGCTTTTGGTTTGGCTGGAGCGGTATTCACACAGGACGGAGCCAAAGCACAGCGAGTGATTCGCCAATTACGTGCAGGAATTACGTGGATCAATACGTATCATCCTACATTTAACGAAGCGCCATGGGGCGGATATAAGCAAAGTGGAATTGGTAGGGACTTGGGAACCTACGGATTTGAAGAGTATCTCGAAATTAAACAAATTAATATTAATCTGAAAGTGGAGCCTTCCGGATTCTTTGAAGGGAAATAGGGAAGAGAAAAGATCCTTAGAGGAGAATACAAATGAGAAGTTTTGACGTGATTGTCATTGGAGCAGGTGTCATCGGGTCGAGCGTAGCCTACCATTTGGTGAAAAAAGGCCTGGAGGTTGCCCTCATTGAAAGTGGGGGAGTGGCATCAGGTACTTCTAGTCGATGTGATGCGGTAGCTCTAATCTGTGATAAAAAGCCTGGGATTGATACCGAGATAGGCTATGCAAGTATTCAGCTTTTCAAGCAATTGGCTAAAGAATTTTCAGTTGATTTCGAATTTTCCTCACGTGGAAGCTTGTATGTTTGTGAAACCGACAAAGAACTGGAAATTGCCCAAGAGTATGTTACCCAGCAAGCTCGAGATGGCTATGATATGCGCATGGTAGATCGTCATCAATTGCAGGCAATAGAACCTTACCTAGCAGATGATTTAGCTGGAGGAATTTGGACGGAAGTAGATTCTTCTATGAACCCTTATAAACTGTGCTATGCGTTTGTAGAAGAAGGAAAAAAGTTCGGATTACAGGTGTATGACTACCATTCAGTACAAGATATTAGCTTAGATGAAAAAGGCAAGGTCGAAAGTGTAGTAACGGATCGGGGCACCTTTAAGACGAAAAGGGTTGTCAATTGTGCTGGCGTTTGGTCACCAAAAATAGCCCAAATGGTCGGAGTTCATATCCCGATTAAGCCACGAAAAGGAATGGTGTTAATTTCCGAGAAGACGCCATTAAAGGTTGCGGGCCAAAAGGTTCATGAATTTGGCTACATGTTATCGAAATTCGAAGACATTACGTTTAAAAGAAATGTTAGTGAATTAGTTGAAAAACATAATGTTGCTTTTACCATTGAACCGACCGATGCAAGGAACTATTTAGTAGGAGGACACCGCGCCTTTAATGGATACGATATTCGCTCGGAAATGGAAGTGATGCGTGCTATTGCGGAACGTGCGATACGTTTCCTACCAGTTTTAAAAGACATTAATTGTATTAGAGCTTACGCAGGAGTGAGACCATGGGTGGAAGATCATCTTCCTATTGTGTCAGAGGTTGAAGAGGTTCCTGGCTTTTACATTGCTAGTGGTCACGAAGGAGATGGCATTAGCATGTCTCCAATCACAGGAAGAATGGTGGCTCAACTGATTACAGGAGAACCAACGGATTTCAACATTGATAAGCTGAATTTTTCTAGATATAAGCAAAAACAACAAGCGGTGATCTAAAAATAATAGGTTAATAGGAGGAAATAATAATGAGTATTGCCCCAAAAGGAATTTTTGTCCCTTTAATTACCCCTTTCCATGAGGATGAAAGCATTGATTTTTCGTCTTATAAGAAAGTAATCGACTTTCAAGTAGAAAATGGAGTCCATGGTCTTCTCGTTGGAGGTACGACAGGAGAATATCATGTGATGTCATTAGAAGAACGTAAAAGCTTGATCAAGGCTGGCTGTGAATATGCCGCTGGTAGAGTACCAGTTATGGCAGGCGTTGGATGTTCTACAGCAAAAGAAACGATTGAACTTGCTAATTATGCAGCCGATTGTGGCGCTACATGGGGACTAGTACTACCTCCTTATTATCATAAGACAAGTGAAGAAGGCATTCGTGATTTCTTTAAAGAAGTAGCCGCAAATTCCAATGTCGGAATCGTCATCTACAATTATCCTGGTGCAACGAGCGTGACCATCTCTCCAGAAATGATTTATGAATTAAGTCAGGAAGACAACATCGTTAGTGTGAAAGAATCGGCAGACTTTGGTCACCTATGTCAGGTATTGACTCTAACGAAGGATGTGGAAAACTTTACGGTGTTTACTGGTGAAGAACATTTCATCCTTCCTACTTTCTCTATCGGAGGACAAGGTGCGTTTGGAATTCTTGTGAATTTGCTTCCTAAGGAACTAGTAGAGCTATATGAGCTAGTAGTTGAGAAGCGTGATCTAGTTGCTGCTCGTGAATTAAATCAAAAATTGTCTGGTATTTATAGTCTAATGGAGGCGGAAGGTAACCCATATCCAGGACCGGTAAAAGCGGGTATGGATTTGATCGGAATCAAAGGTGGAAAAGTGAGAAAGCCTTTAACGCAACCTACCGAAGAATTGATTGCACAGATTAAAGGGGAACTAATCAAGCTAGGATATGAAGTGAAATCACAGGAACAATCGATTGTTTCGGGTGTGTAAATAATAAAGTGATTCATAGATTCAGAGAATACGTTATGTATTCTCTGAATTTATAAGGAGGAGCCGAAATTGATTAGTAAAACCTTACGTGATGACCGGGAATATGGGTATTTGGGAAGAGACCAAGAGAGTTCGATTATTACCATGAAAAAAGGCCAATATGTGGCGGGTTACTCAGTTGGAATCCTTTATTTAGATGAGTGCTGGTACCCGGTATTACCAGGAAACGTAGCCAATCTCTCTACCTATGACTTTCCTGTTCAACTAAAAGTGGTACCAAATTGTAACCAAGACAGAATTCATGTAGGAGATCCTACCTTACTTGACGATATTATCAAAGCTGCACAGCAATTTGAAAAAGAGGGAGCACGTGCGATTTGTGCAGCATGTGGATTTTTTGGGAATTTCCAAGATAAAGTGGCTGCTGCGGTAGATATTCCCGTGTATCTTTCCAGTGTTGTTCAAGTGCCTTGGATTAAAACGGGGTTAAAGCCCTCACAAAAAATTGGGATGTTGACTGCAGACGCCCATGGAATTACACCTAATTTATTCAAAAGCTGTGGCATCGATGATCCGTCTATTTGTGTCGTAAGAGATTTGGGGAGATTACCTGAATTCTCTGCAATCATTGAGAGCCGAGGATCATTTGATAATGAAAAGGTAAGGCAAGAAGTAGTAGCTGCCGCAGTTGATATGGTTAGGGAAAATCCGGATATCGGGGCGATTTTATTAGAATGCAGCGATCTACCGCCGTATGCAGCGGATATTCAAAGAGTAGTGAAACTTCCCGTATTTGATTTTATTACGATGATTAGATGGGCTCATTTTGCTACGAGTCAAAGACCTTATTATGGATTTATTTAAATACATTTTAAAATTGGCATAGAGTAAGTGACAGATAGCGTAAAACACATAGGCACCACGTATTCCTTCAATTTTATGATGTGCTGCTTTACGTGAGAGGCATCAACGTTATCATCTGCGTAAAAATAGTTGGTTGCACATCTATTTTTTCCAGCCGAATGTTGATGTTTTTTTATTAGGAAAATCTGTATGTTATGGGGGAGAATTGGTATGAGTGGGGATCAAACCGTTATATGTAGATGTGAAGAGATCACTTTAAAAGAAATAAAAGAAACGGTCGAGCGTTTTCAATGTTCCTCTCGTGAAGTAAAGCTGCGAACCCGTGCAGGGATGGGTCCTTGCGGGGGAAGAACGTGTCGCTGTATGATCGATCGATTAGTCGAGCAATTGGGTGGGCCAAAAATTTCTAATGATGTATCTCTGAGTTATCGACCTCCTGTCCGTCCCGTTTCATTTGGAATATTAGGAGGGGAACCAAAATGAATTCTATGAGAGTCACTGATCATCCGATATTAGGTACTCTGGAAAATAAAAAGCAAGTGACGATTACTTTCGATGATGTACCATACCCAGCCTTTGAAGGAGATACAATTGCTTCAGCTCTGCTTGCATCCGGAGTTCGAACACTTCGTCACCAGGAGGACAAAGGGACTCCTAGAGGAATTTATTGTAATATTGGTCATTGCTTTGAGTGTCGTGTAAGAGTAAATGGGAAAAATACCGTTCGTGCGTGTTTAACTCCAGTAGAAGGCGATATGCGCATTGAGTCAGGAGGGGAATTATGATTGACCTTGTGATTGTTGGTGCAGGTCCAGCTGGATTAGGTGCTGCGATTTCTGCTGCTGAATATGGATTAGAAGTGTGTGTATTAGATGAGTTTGTCAAGCCAGGGGGCCGTTTATTAGGGCAGCTGCATGAAGAGCCAGATGGGAAATGGGTAAATGGAATTGCAGAAGCACAGAAACTGTATTACCGTGCCCTTCAACTGGGCGTAAAGATCAAGTGCGGGGTATCTGTATATGATATAGCAAAATTGGAAAGTGGTTGGTGTGTCTATACGACCGACCAAATCTATGAAACCGAGTGCTTGTTGCTTGCAACAGGTGCATCGGAAACACCTATTCCTGTTCCAGGATGGACCCTTCCAGGTGTGATGAGCATTGGAGCCGCACAGGTCATGGGGAACGTCCATCGTGTGAAGCCGGGAGAGAAAGGAATTATTATTGGGGTGAATGTCCTTTCTGTAGCGATTGCGAGAGAATTACAGCTATGTGGAGTCCATATTGAAAGCATCTTACTTCCGCAGTCAAGTTTTGTCTCGGGAGATAGTGCCCATCCAGAAAAAATGATGGAATCCCTTCTACGATTAACTCACCTAGCACCTTCCCCTCTTATTAGATTCGGCGGAAAATGGGTCAATCCAAAGATCGGTGCAAGATTGTACCCGAGAAATGGATTTAAAATGTGGGGAATTCCTATTCAACTACGCAAAACAGCTCTTGAAATCCTTGGGGAATATCAAGTTGAAGGGGTGCGTATTGCTGACATTTCAGCAACAGGAGAGGTAGTACCTGGAACGGAAAAAGTATTGTCTGCTGATTTTGTCTGTATTGCTGGTGGACTTACTCCAATGTCTGAACTTGCTTCTGTTGCGGGCTGTTCATTCCGTTACATTCCTGAATTGGGTGGTCATATCCCTATTCACAATGAATGTATGCAGACAAACCTCAAAGGTTTATATGTGGCAGGGAATATTACAGGTGTGGAAAGTGCGAAAGTAGCTAGGGCACAGGGCACAGTGGCGGGTCTGTCGGTTGCACGTGAGCTACATGCGATTAAACAACGGGCCGACGAGATTATTGATATTGCTAAGAAAGAGGTAATCGACACAAGACGTAACGCACTTATTCAATTTCAAGCAGGAATTGAAAGAGAACGTGAAGAACTTTATGATAAAGGGAATAATGTTTTTGAAGAAAAAATTTCAGTCTAAATCCTACCTCCCGTATTAGATAAGCGACTAATACGGGTATTACAATTCTTACGTAATATGGAGGTTTTACAAATGAAGGTGTTAGTAATCGTAGCTCATCCAACGATTGAAAAATCTGTAGTGAACCGAGCATGGCTAGAAGAAATAAGAAAGCATCCAGACATCACGGTTAACGAATTATATAAGGAATATCCAAATGAACAGATTGATATTACAAGAGAACAGAGGCTATGTGAGGAGCATGATCGAATCGTCTGGCAATTTCCGTTTTATTGGTATAGCTCTCCTCCATTGCTAAAAAAATGGCAGGATGAAGTACTTACTCATGGATGGGCATACGGAACAAACGGGAATAAATTACATAAAAAAGAACTGATCTTAGCCGTAACAACGGGTAGTGCAAAAGAAAGATATCAAGCTGGTGGTCGTAACCAATACTCCATGAGTGAACTGTTAAAACCATTCCAAGCAACTAGCAATTTAATTGGAACCAAATTTTTACCTGCTTATCTTTTTAATGGAACCTATACAGCATTGGACGAAGAGATAAAAGAAAGCGCCAAGGAATATGTAAATTACATTCTAGCTAGAGATATCTTTGAATGAGACTAGTATGATTAAAAAAAACGGATGTTTCCTTCCTTCAAAGGGAAATATCCGTTTTCTATGTCTAAAAATGGAGAGACCAAATATATACATCCTAGTCGTGTAAGATGAAAGGTGAACAATTTTTGACACTGTGTCCAGTTAAAAATTTCTGAATATTTATTATATTAAATGAAATGGTACACACTCCTCTTATAAATACGCTAGCAACAATAGTGTATAGGATTTTAAGAGAGAACCATTAGGGAGAATAAAGAACTTCATAGACTTGTAAGCGTTAACATCATGGTTGGATCTAAAGTTAATTCAAAATAAAGAAGGGAGGAGAGGATTCAAAATTCCAAAAAAATAATTTGAACAGGGGGATTCTATTGAATATGAATGAAATGGTAAATTGGTTAAATGGGTATGTCTGGAGTCCGGTATTGGTGTATATGTTCCTAGGTTTAGGATTACTATATACGATTTTGACCCGTTTCGTACAAGTAAGGTTTTTAAAAGATATGATCAAGTTGACCTTTGAAGGACAAGGCTCTAAAGCTGGGGTATCTTCTTTTCAAGCGTTAACCATGTCATTAGGCAGTAGAGTAGGTACCGGTAATATAGCGGGGGTAGCAACCGCTATCGCGTTAGGAGGACCGGGTGCTGTTTTCTGGATGTGGGTAGCCGCATTCCTAGGAAGTGCCACTTCATTCATTGAAATCACCCTCACTCAAGTATATAAAAGCAAAATTAATGGCGAGTACAGAGGGGGGACACCTTATTTTATTGAAAAAGGGTTAAATTTAAAGTGGTTTGCTGTCGTATCTGCTATCATCACCTTACTGGTAATGGGCTGTTTATGGCCGGGAGTACAAGCCAATACCATTGCATTATCAGTGAATAATGCATTTGGAATCTCACCAATTATAACAGGGAGCGTTGTAGTCATCCTGCTTGGCGCTATTATTTTTGGTGGGATCAAGCGTATTGCTAAGACCGCTCAAATCATCGTACCGTTTATGGCCATTGGGTATTTAGCCGTTTGTCTAATCCTTCTTCTTATGAATATATCTCAAATTCCTGCTGTTTTATCTCTTATTTTTTCTAGTGCTTTTAGTTTGAATTCGACGTTTGGGGGATTAATTGGATCCGCCATCGCGTGGGGTGTTCAAAGAGGTGTCTATTCTAACGGTGCAGGTATTGGTAGTGAAACCTTTGAATCTGGGGCAACAGAAGTATCCCACCCAGCGAAACAAGGTTTGGTTCAAGCCTTCTCTGTTTATATTGATACCCTTCTTATTTGTTCCGCGACTGCGTTTATGATTCTGATCACAGGCATGTATGACGTGAAGCCAGATGGTATGGATCCTGTTACGAATAATTTAGGGAACGTTGAACCCTCTCTTTATACACAGCTAGCAGTTGAATCTGTACTTCCTAATTTTGGTGCAGCCTTCCTTGCATTCGCTCTATGTTTCTTCTGTTTTACGACATTAGTTTCCTATTATTATAAAGCAGAAACGAATCTGGCTTTTCTCAAATTAAATCATAGTTGGGTATTTCACGCATTAAGAGTTCTTTTAATGGCGACTGTCTTTTATGGTAGCGTAAAAACGGCAGGTACGATATGGGCTATGGGGGACTTAGGGATGGGTGCAATGGCTTGGGTCAACCTGACAGCAATCTTCTTCCTCACCAAAACAGCCGTAAAAGTATTAAAGGATTATGAAACGCAGAAAAAGGCTGGGCTTGATCCGGTATTTAATCCTACAAAGCTCGGAATCAAAGGTGCGGACTTTTGGGAAAATGAGTATGAAGAAACGAACCCACCTATCCAACAAAAAAATAACACGATATCGCTATAGTCTTAAGCTGGTTAAAGAACAGATGATTTCATAACATCTGTTTTTTTTTATCTTCAAGAATTTTAAAAATGTAAAAAATAAATAGTTTTATATATTACACACTGTCCAATGATGGTGATGACCAATCGATGTATCTTTAAATCAGATCATATACTTACAAATTGGAGGAAGATCAAATGATTATTGGAGTGCCTAAAGAAATTAAAAACAACGAAAACCGTGTAGCTCTTACACCAGCTGGCTTGATTTCTCTTCTTAACGCTGGACATCAGGTGATTATTGAGAAGGATGCCGGGCTTGAAAGTGGTTTTACAAATGAAGAATACGCAAATATGGGTGCAGAGATTATGGAAAATGCTAGTGATGTATGGGCGGCAGCTGAAATGATTATGAAAGTAAAAGAGCCTCTTCCTAGTGAATATAATTATTTTCGCGAAGGGTTAATCCTATTTACTTACTTACACTTAGCAGCAGAGCCATCATTAGCTCAAGCACTAAAGGATAAGGGAGTGATTGCCATCGCTTATGAAACAGTTGAAGCAAACCGTACGCTTCCTCTACTAACTCCAATGAGTGAGGTAGCAGGACGTATGGCCTCCCAAATTGGCGCTCAATTCCTCCAAAAATCTAATGGTGGCAAAGGAATTCTACTATCAGGTGTGCCTGGGGTAAGTCGCGGAAAGGTTACCATCATCGGTGGCGGCGTAGTGGGGACAAACGCGGCGAAAATGGCAATTGGATTAGGCGCAAATGTCACGATTATTGATTTGAGCGCTGATCGGTTACGCCAATTAGACGATATCTTTGGTAAAGAAATTCAAACCTTAATGTCCAACCCATTAAATATTGCCAAAGCAGTTGCAGAAGCTGACCTCCTTATCGGAGCAGTATTAATTCCAGGTGCAAAAGCTCCTAAACTGGTGACGGAAGAAATGGTAAAAGCCATGAAACCTGGTTCTGTGATTGTAGATGTAGCGATCGATCAAGGTGGGATTGTAGAAACCGTTGATCATATTACTACACATGACAACCCAACCTATGAAAAACATGGTGTCGTTCATTATGCAGTGGCAAATATGCCTGGTGCGGTTCCAAGAACATCCACCATCGCCTTAACTAATGTTACCGTACCTTACGCCTTACAGATTGCTAACAAAGGTGTGGTTCAAGCTCTATTTGAAAATCAATCCTTAAAGGCCGGATTGAACGTGGCAAAAGGCGAAATCACCTACGAAGCAGTAGCAAAAGATCTTGGATATCAATTTATTTCACCTGACAAGGTATTTGAAAAGGAAGTTGTGGGTGTTTAATCAGGTTTCTACCTAAAGTGGGGCAGAGGGATTTCCTCTGCTTCTCTATTTTGTAGTAAGAATTAACCATCCAGTAGTACAAACTATTACCATGAAGTAAAATAACTAGTATCGATAGGAGTGAAAAAGATGGAACTAATGCTGCAGCAAATACTTGATAAGCTCCAAGCGGTTGAAAATAATCAATTAGATATGAGAAAAGATATACAGGATATCAAAATAGAGCAAACCGAAATGAAAGTAGAGCAGAGAGAGATGAGAAAAGAGGTAGCTTTTTATTATGGGACAATGATGAAAAAGCTTGACGAAGTAAAGATAGAATTAAGTAGTGAAATCAAACATATATCTTCGGTTCCAAAACAACATTAACATGTACTTGAGATTATTAACGAGCAATAACCCTTTGCCAATAGCCACTTTTTTTAAAACCTCATAGTGATTAAATTCCAACCTTAATAAAGAACCCTCTGAAACTCTGCTGACATTCAAAGGGTTCTATTTTATGCATTCTTATGATGGCTTTTCCTTATTTTCTGGTTAAATCCCGTATCTCTTTTAATACAGGCATTTCCTCTAATTCCTCCTCCGTCACAAGCTCCCACTGAATCCCACTTGGCTTTTTATAAGGGGAATTGGTCTTGATTAATTCCGTCTCAGTAGCGATCCAATCGACGGTTAAGTCAAATGCATCTCTCGGGATCTCATGCTCCGTTAATTGACAACTATGAATGGTTCCAATAATTGGAACATCTGGGTTTCCGAGCTCTCTAATAATAGCATATTCACGGTCCGAGTATCCTTCGCCTTTTCCCACTCTTCTTCCATCCCTATGAAGGGCCACCGAGCCAGTAAAGAACAAATCTATTCTTGGCATCTCAGAAAGTGAGATTTCCTTGCCGTAGGAATTGATATGTGAAAGACTGGCGGCCTTTCGCTCTTCACCGTTCGGTACCCATTCAGGCTTTACCATGATAAATCCAGCTTTGAGTCTAGGGGTAGGGACTAGTAAGGTTTTACCATCCTTTAATATTTGTGTTCGGATAGGCAGTTGCGGAGAGTCTGGATTCACTTTAATGACTTTTGCTTGTTGATACTCAGGCATCGTCGTAACAAAGTGCGCAGCCTTTTCTGCTCCTTTAAAATTAGGAATCCGATTTTGTAACGGGAAGGGAAATCTCCCTAATTTATGTTCCGTTAAATAGCTCCACTTTTCTTCACGAATTTCTTGTTTGGTCTTCATTTCTTACACCTACAATATTTTTCTTTAAGTTTAACAAATTCTAGATAGTATTATAAACTCTAGGTAAGAAACAATCCCAATGGAATGTATTTAGGAGGAGGGTTTATATGGATAAAATGAACGAATACTTCGATACCGCTCTTGAAGCTTGGTCCATGATGCAAAAGACAGAAGGCGATGAAGGAGCAGAGTGGGCTGAGAGATTTGAACGATACTTTTATGAATTTATTGATGAATTAAAGGCATGGTGGAACCGTCTGGAGGAGAAGCCTGAAACGGTGGAAGAGGCAGAGGAATTACCTGTGATTAAAAGCTTCGCAGAACGAATTCCTGGACCTGTATATATTACCTTTTTAACAGAATTAGAAGATATAATGGATGGTTTTGAGACGACTAGGTTTGATTGAAAAATGGGGGATATTATTTGAAATTGAAAAGAGTTTTAAAAAGAGTATTATTTTTCATCCTATTTTTAATCGTATTTATTTTTGTTAATAATAGTTCTTTCACTATGGAGGAGCGTAATGGAGGACCATTTCTTTTAGCTCATCGCGGACTTGCCCAGACATTTGATATGGAGGGTATTACTGCCGAGACTTGTACAGCAGAGCGAATTTACGAACCAGAACATCTATATATAGAAAATACCATTCCTTCAATGAAAGCAGCGTTCGACGCAGGGGCTGATATGGTGGAAATTGATGTCCAACTAACGAAAGATGGAGAGTTTGCGATTTTCCATGATTGGATACTCGATTGTAGAACAAATGGCATAGGAACGACCAGGGATTTTACAATGGAAGAACTGAAGCAACTAGATATAGGGTATGGATATACTGCTGATAACGGTGAATCGTATCCTTTTCGTGGAAAAGGGATCAGGCTAATGCCAACACTAAATGAAGTTCTGTCGTCTTTCCCTGAGAAGTCTTTTCTCATACATATCAAAAGTAACGGTGGGAATGAGGGGGTACAACTAGCAGAATACCTTTCTAAGTACCTTGATAATAGACTATCAAATCTAGCTGTTTATGGAGGGGACGAACCGATTGCCGCTTTAAAAGAAGAAATTCCTAATATGCGTGTAATGTCAAAAAAGACGATGAAAAGTTGTCTATTACCGTATATAATAATTGGTTGGACAGGATATGTCCCGTCTTCTTGTACAAATACGCAATTTCATATTCCAGAAGCATATGCTAACTATTTATGGGGCTTTCCTGGAAAGTTCCTTAATAGAATGGAAGATGTAAATTCAAGGGTTATTCTTGTTGCTGGAAATGGTGGTTGGTCAGAAGGTTTTGATACAGTACAAGATTTGGAGCGTATTCCTAAAAATTATAGTGGAGGGATATGGACGAATCGTATAGATATCATTTCGTCTCTCATAGAAGAAAATGCCGAGAAGATGAAATAAAAGGAGTACGTAAGTTATATGGATAGGGACCTTACTTGGAAATAGTTGAGAAGAAACCATTGTTCTTATATTTATCTTGTTGCTCCATTCTACCGTATAGAGATATGCAAAACAATTTAGAGAATTGATTTCAAATCATCTAAAAACAATGACTCGTACTAAAAACAATCGATAAAAAGAATAAATTCGTCTACTTGTTACAATAATAAAGGAGTACCCTTATTTTCCGAGAATTCTTAATAGATTCGATTTTAATATAAAATTTTTCAATAAATAGGAGGAAATCATGGGGAGACCAATTCATTTCGAGATTCACGTAGAAAACATGGAACGGGCTATAAAGTTTTATGGAGAAGTATTTGGATGGACCTTTCAAGACTGGAGTGAGTATGCAGGAGTTGCTTATTTCGGTGCTGTCACTGGTGAGGAAAAGGAACTTGGAATTAACGGAGCTTTGATGCAACGTCAAGGTCCCCCTCCTGAACCCAATCAAGCTTTAAATGGCTATACTTGTACAATGGGAGTAGAAGATTACGATTCTATTGAAGCAAAAATTCTTACACATGGAGGCAAGGTTGCATTACCGAAGCACGCTCTTCCTGGTATGGCATGGCAGGGATATTATCTAGATACGGAAGGAAATGTGTTCGGTATTCATCAACCAGATGAGAATGCAAAATAAACAGAAAGATAGTTTCTATGTTATATGCGTGAAAATGAAGACTTTATGCGTAAGTTTAAAGATTTATGCGTAACTTTCATTATTATTTGCGTAACAATACATACCTGGGAATACTTTTCATACGTTCGTATAATTTATAGATAAAATAATTTTTTTATGTAACTAATTTTAAACAATAAGGATACGCATTTAAAACTCTTCTATTCTAGGAAGAGTTTTTTTTGACTGTAATGCATTATGTTATTTTAATGGACAAACCACATTTCCAGATAATTTATAGTTGAGAACTTCTCTGTTCAAAATCATAAAAACAAACTTAATTGACATATTTATACTATTGTCCTAGTATAAAGAGGTTGTTATAGGACTAGAGTACTAGTGATGGTTTACTATATTTTATTGGGTCGTATGTCTTGTTCCGTATTTTCTTCTACAAAGAGGCTACATACGAGCTTTTTTTCCAGATCTTCTACAACATTATAGGGCAAACTTTCTTAAAAGAAAGGACGCAAAACTAAAGGGGCTAACGTCTTAAGGGTAGACTATGCCAGCCAGTTGCACCAATTCATGTGCAACACCTGTAGAATTCTACAGGTGTTTTATACGTCTTTACGGGAGACGCAGATTTAAATAAAAAGGGGAAATTCAATCATGAATCTAACAATCAAACAGAAATTAATAGGGAGTTTTCTAATTATCTCCCTAATTTTCGGAGTAGCTTCCTGCATTTCATATTTTAATATGAAGAACTCAAACGAGTCCTATGAATATGTAATAGAGACGGTTACAGAACTTAGAGCCATCACCCAGTCGATTCAAACAGATCAGGCGTTACAAACAGGCTATTATCGTGCATATATGCTGTATGAAGATAATGAAAAATATAAAGAATTAATGAATGATGCCAATACTAGAATAAACCAGTCAATAAAAGTAGCAGAAAAACTATCCACCCTACAGGAAACCCGAGATAGACTAGCATCAATTCAACAGCTTAACACTGAATTTAGTGATACTGTCAACCAAATCATCGATGATAGTGTGACGGATAAAGAAAAGGCACTTGATGACGGGCTAAGGTTAATTGTTCCTATTAGCAATAGTCTTAATGAAGAAACCCTTTCGATGCACGATTGGTTAAAAAATGACATATTAGATGTTAGATATGAAGAAACACAAAAGAATTCAGAACAAGCGATGTTTACTCTTTTATTACTCAGTATTATTGCGACCATGATTTCCATTGGTAGTGGAGTGTTTATCTCACTCTTGATTTCAAGGCCAATCGTCAAATTAGGTACTGTAGCCAAACAAGTTTCCTCAGGGAATTTGCAAGTCGAGCCTCTTACCATTAAGAGTAAGGATGAGATTTACGACTTAAACAAATCATTTGAACAGATGACCATCAACTTACGGGATATGATTCGTTCCATTGCGGAAAATTCCGACCAAGTAGCAGCTTCTGCAGAACAATTAAATGCAAGTGCTGAACAATCTAGCAAAGCAACAGAAACCGTTGCATCCGCTATCCAGGAAATCGCTAGCGGGGCAGAGGAAACAACAACAAAACTATCCAATAACGCTGATTCATTAAAAGAAATTTCACAAGGTGTCTTCCATATTTCAGAAAGCTCGTCTGGCGTATCCGAATTATCAAGAAAAACATCACAAGAAGCGGAAGAAGGCAGTCAGTTTGTTGAAAAGAACTTGAATCAAATGAGATTTATCCATCAATCCATTGATCGTTCGAATCAAGTGATCTCTTCTTTATCTATTCGTTCAAAAGAAATTGGTAGCATTTTAGATGTTATTAGTGGAATTGCCGATCAAACGAATCTTTTAGCCTTAAATGCAACCATTGAGGCAGCAAGAGCTGGTGAACATGGAAAGGGCTTTGCGGTAGTTGCTGAAGAAGTTCGTAAGTTAGCTGAGCAATCGCAAGTATCTGCGAAAAATATTGCAGAATTAATCGCCTTTATTCAAAAAGACACAGAAGAATCTGTTCAAATCATGGATGAAGTCGTAAAGAATGCAGAAGAGGGAGTAAAGGTCTCCGAACAAACAGCAAATAAGTTTTCTCAAATTTTGGATAGCACTAGACATATGACTCCTCAAATTGAGCAAGTAACAGCAACCGTTCAACAAATATCAGCAAGTATTGATGAAGTAACAAATTCAGCTATAGAAATCTCTAAATTAGCAGAAACCAATGCGGCAGTTTCTGAGGAAGTTGCTGCATCAACAGAAGAACAGCTTGCTTCTATTGAGGAAATTGATGCATCCGCTCGGTCTCTGGCACAGATGGCTGAGGATTTAAAAGTAGTGGTAGGTAAGTTTAAAATTTAAGGTATAATTGTTTTATTCTTCTTTGTTAGCCTATAGGGGAGAATTAATACGCTTTAAAAAGATAACCTTTAGGAAGAGTCTATAAAAATTTTATAGGCTCTTTTTACCGTCCAATCTCATAAAAAATATATTTTATATTTGTCAGAATATTTATAATAATATATAATATATTTTATAGTAACATTTCTACTATCTGTATAGTGATTAATCGATAATGAAAATATTCAAGAAGGAGGCTATCACATGATTAGAAATGTCCTTAAAAAATCAATGACAGATCAGATCTACCAATCCTTACGGGAAAGCATTATTACTCTTCAGTTCCCTAAGGACGAAAAGATAAATATTAATTCATTAAAAGAACAGTTTGGTACCAGTCAGACACCCATTCGAGAAGCACTTAATCGATTGCACCAAGAGGGTTTGGTAGAATTTATTTCAAATGTTGGTGTAAAGGTGGTGGAGTTTTCCAAAAAAGATGTACTAGAGATCATTGATTTATGTCACTATCTCGATTTATTCGCTTTAAGAGGTGCAATGGAACATGGAAAGATCAATGAATTGGTGGCAGATCTTGAACATGAACTAGAACAACATAAAAAGTCTTATGAGTCAGGAGATGAAGGTACCTACAGATATCATGTAAGTGAATTTCATCAAATGATTCGGAAACACTCTGATAATAGAAAGCTTCTAGAGCTCTTTTCTCCACTTCAAGCACAGTTAGATATTGTCGTTACGACGTACTACCAAATCGGGGATTTGGTTAATGAAAATGTGAGGGAAAAATCATATCAAGAACATAAGGCAATTACAGAAGCGATTAAGGGGGATAATGCAACTTTAGCTATTGCTTTAATGGATGAACATTATCTGACAACGAAAAATATGATCCTGACCAATTTTGAAAAGTTAAATTTATAAATGAAAGAATGGGGGAAACTAGATGTCTTCTAAACTAGAAAAATTAGGGTCAACGTTTCAGTTAAAATCAAAAACATTGAAAAATCGAATTGTTGTGACTGCCCATGCGCTTGGCTGGGACCAAGATGGAGTGATTACCGATAAGTATGCTGATCATTTTATTCGAAGAGCAAAAGGCGGAGCTGGATTGATTATGTGTTTTGGTGCAGCAAACGTACATAAAGCTGCGGGTACGATACATGGTTCCGTCAGCTTGTGGGATGAACGAAATGAGCCCGTCTTAAAAAGAATGGCAAAAGAGGTCCATGAACATGGAGCCTATATCATTTCACAAGCAAGTCATTTAGGAAGAAGAGGAGACTCTCGAAACTCATTTAGACCACTTATGGCCCCTTCTGATATACCAGAACCTTCACACCGAGAAATTCCACATGTATTAGAAACAGATGAAATCAAGTCCATCATTACCTCATTTGCTGAAGCAGCAAAAAGATTAGAACGATGCGGCTGGGATGGAATTGAAATTACCTCTTTTGGCGATCACCTTATTGAACAATTTTGGAATCCGAAAATTAATAACCGAAAAGATGATTATGGCGGAAGCTGTGAAAATCGGATGCGGTTTTCACTAGAAGTAGTTGAAGCAGTATCTCAAGCAGTCTCTGAGGGTTTTATCATTAGCTTCCGTTTGACCTCCGATCAAAATAGTGCGACCACAGGGCTTAGCCGTGAGGACTTACTTCAAATAGCCAAACGATTAGAGGAAACAGGAAAGATTGACATGTTTAATATTAGTGGCGGTACGGGGATCACGATTGAAACTCAAGCGGGTACTGTACCAGGTGACACTTATGCTAGGGGAACCTATCTACCGTCTATTAAAAAATATAAAGAGGAACTATCCACTCCTATATTAGGTGCTTGCCGAATATTAGACGTTGAGTTGGCAGAGGAAACCCTTAATGCTGGCACATGTGACTTAGTTGCTATGACAAGGGCCACTATAGCAGACCCTGATCTTCCTATTAAAGCCTTTCAAGGCAGAGCCGAAGAAATTCGACCTTGTATCGCTTGTAATGAAGGTTGTATCGGCCGTATGTATCAGGGAACGAAAGCCTTATGTACCGTTAATGCTGAGGTAATGCATCCTGAATTAGTAAAGAGAACGAAGAGTCCGAATCAGCGAAAAATAGTGATTGTTGGGGGAGGCCCAACAGGACTTGAAGCGGCTCGAGTAGCAGCAGAGCGAGGCCTTGAAGTCATTCTTTATGAAGAGAAAACCCAATTAGGTGGGCAAGTATCATTAGCGACCAAGTTACCAGCAAGACCACATATTGGGTTACATATTAACTGGTTACAACGTGAGCTTATCAGACTAGGGGTTACTTTTCATTTAGGAAAAAGAGTGATCGTCGAGACGATAGTCAATGAACAACCGGATGAAGTGGTGATCGCAACGGGTTCAACAAGTGCGATTCCATTCCAGGTTCCCCATTCTTCAGCCATCTTCGCCACAGACCTAGATGTGTTACAGGGAAACGTCACAATAAAAGAAGGATCCAACGTACTTGTGTATGATATTGAAGGACATCATCGTGGAGGCGGGATTGCGAACTATCTAGTGGAAACGACTCAATCCAAAGTAGAGTTGGTCACTCCATTTTTACAGGTAGCAGACACGCTTGATCCTACCCAGCTCCCAGCGATGATGAGAAGGTTGTCAAATAACCAAGTTATATGTACTCCTAACGAAGAAATGGAAATCGATGAGAAGGCAAACCTCTTCTTAAGAGGGGTATGGTCGGATCAAACCAGGAAAGTAGAAGGGTTTGATTATGTATTATTTGTAGGTTTTAGAAAAGCTAACACAGAGTTATATGAAGAATTAAAACAAACGCCATTAAAAGATAATCTGCATGTAGCAGGAGATGCATTAGCACCAAGAAGATACTTTGATGCCGTGACAGAAGGGGTAAGAATTGGAAGCCAGGTAGGGAACAACGTAGCTGTGGTAGTAAGTGAATAATAAATAATAAAAAATGGGGGAATTCAAGTGAAAAAAACGAAAACTTTAGTTTTGAGTATCATATTCATTTTGTCTATTATTCTCGCAGGCTGTGGATCCAACCAAGCATCAAATGAAAACTCTGACTCAGGAGAAAAGACGTATAAGCTGAAAATGGCAGGACATGTTCCTGACAGTCATCCATCCTCACTAGCTATGAAAAAGTTGGTTGACCGAATCAAGGAAGAATCGGATGGTCGTATTGAGATTCAAATGTTTCCGAATAATCAATTAGGGGACTACTCAACCGTTTATGAAGAAGTTAGTAGAGGAACGATTGATATGGCTTTGATTAGTGTTCCAACCCAGCTTGATAAGCTGTTGGGTATTACGTATCTTCCTTATCTAGTATCTAATTATGAGGAAGCGAAAAAAGTATATTCCCCAGATAACTATATTTATAGCTTATTAACAGATGTACACGCAAAACAAAGTGTTAAGTTACTTGGATTCCATATGGAAGGTTTCGGCGGAATCGGAAGCAAAAAAGAGATTCAGAATATTTTTGATTCTAATGCAAACAAAGACATTACCCTACGTGTGCCACAAATGCTCCTCTTTAACCAACCAATGGAGGACCTTGGTTTCCGTACAACGGGCATTCCTTACGCCGACTTATATACGGCTTTACAAACGGGTGTAGCAGATGGATGGACAGGGGGAAGTTCTTCTAGTAACTACGAAGGTTTTAGAGATGCAATCAAGTATTATTACCAAACGAATGACTTTATGGATGCAAGTTCCATCCTAATTAGTGATAGCCTTTGGAAGGAATTAAGTGAAGAGGATCAAAAGCTGATTCAATCCGTTGCAACGGATACGATGAACGAAAGCTTTGAGATTGCTGCTAAGAATGAACAGTCCTATCGTGACAAAATGGCAGAAGAGGGAATCGATGTAACAGAGTTCAGTGCTGAAGAGCTTACAAAATTAGCTGAGCTTGCCCGAACAAACACTTGGCCTAAATTAGAAGAGGAATATGGAAAAGATGTGATTCAAAAAATTAAAGAATCAATCGAACAATAATTTACGGAATTTTCGAACAGGTGGGAATTTTAGGGCATTTTTAAGAAAGTATTGATTATGCCCTACTTTCTACAATCACTACGATCTAATGGAAAGAGGTGTTAATGTGACTATTCTTTCAAGCATTTGGGGTTGGTTAAGCAAAATCCAGAAATTATTAATGATCCTTTCGAGTATCGGGATTGTGCTGCTTTTAGCGGTAATTGTAATATTACGATATGTAATCAAAGAGGATATTCAAGGAATCGAGGAGCTTCTACTTCTTCCAGCCTTTTATCTCTATTTTATGGGGGCTTCGTATGCAAGCTATGAAAATAGTCATATTTCCGCTGATATGTCTAATGATTTTATAAAAAACCAACGAGTGCGTTTTATCGTAAATCTATTAGCCTTAACTATTACTTTTGTTTCCTCTGTATTCTTTTTCGTTTGGAGCTTTAATCAATTCTATTGGAGTTATACCGCAAAAGGTGCAACAGCCATTTGGGGAATCCCTTTGTTTGTTGTTTATTCCTCAGTGTTGGTTTCCTTCGTTTTAATCGTTCTTTATAATCTTATCCATCTTGTTAATCGAGTAAGAGATTGGAAGAAAGAGTGGGTGAAGTAAATGGAGATCGTCATAGCCTTACTACTTTTAGTGCTTTTGTTGATGATCGGGGTTGCGGTACCATTTGCCTTTTTTACCACCATCATCTACCTGATTTTTTCACTTGGATATGATTCAAGTTTCTTGGTTCCTTATGGGTTTAGCCAGATTGGAAATGTCGTGCTGCTCGCGATCCCGCTCTTTATTATGGCCGGAGGCTTAATGGACCGTGGGGGAATT
The DNA here is from genome assembly GCF_001591645.1 of Robertmurraya korlensis NBRC 107688. Taxonomy (GTDB): domain Bacteria; phylum Bacillota; class Bacilli; order Bacillales; family Cytobacillaceae; genus Robertmurraya_A. The sequence continues at coordinate 721,262 of NZ_BCVH01000001.1, forward strand.
GGGGACAAAATCGTTGATCTTGCCGATGTCCTGGTAGGAAAGACAAAAGGAGGATTAGGTATTGTTGCCATCGTATCCTGTGGGATCTTTGGTGCTATTTCAGGTAGCGGTTCTGCAGCCTTAACCAGTATAGGCTCCATTATTATGCCGCGTTTAGAGAAAAATGGCTATCCACGAGGATTTACTACTTCCTTGATAACAAGTGCTTCCGTATTGGGACTTCTCATTCCTCCGAGCGGATTAATGATTTTATATGCTTGGGCATCGAATCAATCCGTTTTGGCTAGTTTCTTAGCCACCGTAATCCCTGGGATTATCCTCGCCATCTTTTTAAGTATCGTTAATATTGTGTATTTTAGAATAGCAAAAATCACTCCAAAAGGTGACTATACAGATGAGAAATTCACCATCCGTCTAAGAAAGAGTACCATTTCTGCCGTTCCGGGACTAATGCTTCCGGTCATTATATTAGGGGGGATTTATGGTGGTTTCGTAACTCCGACGGAAGCGGCGGGGATTGCCGTTGTTTATACCATTCCTGTTGGTTTTTGGATATATAAAAGATTGAACAGAAAAAACTTCTTCGAGGAGCTGACGAAAACAGCGACAACAACAGGAACGATTATGATCATGCTTTTTTCGATCATGATGTTAAGTCGAATCTTTGTGATGGAAGGCGTACCGGCCAGACTAACGGACTTGTTACTATCAATTACAGAAAATAAGGTTCTATTATTGTTAATCATTAATTTAATTCTTTTAATCATAGGGATGCTGATGGACGATGCAAGTGCCGTATTGCTAGCTACCCCTGTTCTTCTACCAATTGCCATGAATATAGAAGTCGATCCGATTCATTTTGCAGCCATCGTAGGGGTCAACCTTGGTTTAGGCTGTATTACTCCACCAACCGCTCCATTACTATATTTAGGGTCAAGAATTGGAAAAACACCTGTAAAAGAGATGCTTGGGCCTACATTTTTATTAATCATTTTCGCCTGGGTTCCAACCCTAGTCATCACTACTTTTTTCCCTGAAGTAGCTCTATATTTACCTACCCTTCTGTTAAACAGATAGGATACTTGAAAATAGAAAATAGGAGTGGATGAACGATGAAAGAGACTGTGGGTGTGATTGGTGTAGGTACAATGGGGAGCATGCTTATGTGGCAACTAGCGAAAGCGGGAATTTCGGTTATTGGTTTTGAACAATTCGGAATCGGTCACGATCGCTCAGCAGCAGGCGGGGAATCAAGGGTGTTTCGTACGGCTTATTTCGAGGGACCGGAATATGTACCACTATTACTAGAGTCATATAAGCTTTGGAGAGAGCTTGAACAAGAAACAAACACCAATCTACTCATGTTAAATGGTGGCTTGATGATTGGGGAAGAGACGGTTCTTGGGAATGTTTTAAAAAGTGTGGAAGAGTATAAGCTCGATCACGAAATATTAACCAGTCAAGAGGTCATGCGAAGATATCCTCAGCACAAGCTATCCAAAACCGAAATGGCTGTATTAGATAAACAAGCCGGCTTTATTAGACCGGAACTAGCTGTTGTGGCTGCAGCAGAAGCAGCTAAGGAAAAGGGGGCTGAGATCCTTTCATATACAAAAGTAGAAGATATCTATCATTCTGGGGAAGGGGTCATTGTAAAAGCAAATAGTAGAGAATACAAATTTGATAAAGTGTATATTACCGCAGGGCCATGGACCAAACAATTTATGCCACAGGTAGAGCCACACTTTTCTGTCAAACGGATTGTTATGACCTGGTATCCTTCAAAAGATATCAGCCAATACACGAAGGAACGCTTTCCAGTTTTTGCTCGATTAGGAAAAGACCATGACTACTTTGGGATTCCTGTACTGGATGGAAGTATGGTGAAAATTTCACGTGTTGGTTATTATGATGAAGTGTCTAACCCAGATAAGGTAAATAGGGAGGTGACACCCGAGGAACTTCAACAAATCAATTCCTTTGTGAAAGTTCATATGAACGGAATTCTCCCAGCTCCTACTAGAATAGGAGTGTATATGGACGGATATATGTCTGATGAGCACGCCATTATTGGTCAAGTCCCTCATCTGAAACATGTGTATATGTTGGGAGGCTATTCCGGTCACGGGTTCAAAATGGCACCTGTCATGGGGAAAATTGCCTTAGATCTACATAGTAAAGGGGAAACGGAACTCCCTATTGAACATTTAAACCTCTCCAGATTTGCTTTTACGTGAACCAGGTTTTGTGCTGAAAAGATGTAAAGGTGCTCAATGAATACATTGAGCACCCTTCATCGTTAATAGATTATTCATTATAAACCTATTTCCTTATTCTCACTTATTCTAAATGTTCGTTCTCTTCTAATCCCATATAATAAAAGACACGTTCCACCTACTACAAACAATGGCTCCAACCAATTGGCTTCTGGCCCACTGGTAATTCGGTGAAGCTGAAAGATCCAATGAAATACAACAATATCAAAACTTAGGAACAGACCGGTTGCCACGATAAATCCATGGAAAAAGGATTTCGAAAAGAATCGGTAAAACAATGTCATAAGTATAAGAAGGATGAGTATCCCAAATCCAACCGCTCCAATTCGTTCTGGTGCTGTGTTGGCTTTCATCCCAAATGCTAACGCATCTATGATGTGAAAAAGAAAATCCACTGTAAAAAAACCTGCAATTGCTCCTAAAATTCTCATATGAAAACTCCATTTCTATTCAAAAGTCTTATCCATTATACCTTGTAACATATCAAACTGTTAAACGGTTAGAACACGGTAAAAGATAATATACGGAATGTTCCTTGTTAGAAAATATTACTAGCTTATAGATGAAACAAGAGTCATATTTTTATAATAAAGCATAAACCTAGTCCTTTAACATTATGTTAAAAACAACCCTATAAAAATTTAACAATGTGACTAGGGTTAATCACAGCTCCACAGGATATAATTACATCAAGAAATGTCAGATTAATCAAAATATTAACACAAGGTGGGAAGTCTATGAAAATAGCTTTAGTACAAATGAAGCCTGTACTCCATGATAAACCGAAAAACCTCGAAATGATGCATTACCATATCCAGAAAGCATCCCTGCAGAAATGCCAGCTTATCTTGTTTCCTGAACTTGTGTTAACAGGTTATTTTACCCGTGAAAAAACAAAAGAACTAGCGGAAGACATCAATGGAGAGAGCATCCTTCAACTAAAAGACTGGGCCCGTGAATACAACCTAATGATTATTGCAGGTTTTCCAGAGAAAGTAGAGGAGGAGGTGTTTAATTCGGCCGTTATCATTGATCAGAAGGGGGAGATAGTCGGTACATATCAAAAAGTCCATTTATGGGATGAGGAAGAGAAGTATTTTTCTGCAGGACAGAACTTTCCGGTATGGCAAACAGTTTTCGGTACGATTGGGGTCATGATTTGCTATGACACCGAGTTTCCGGAGACTGCTCGAATTCTAGCAGAAAAAGGAGCTAGTATCATATTGGCTCCAACCGCGAATATGACACCACTGGAGCATTTACAAAAGACTTATATACAAAGCCGTGCAGCTGAAAATCAAGTATTTGTCGCTACGACGAACCGGATTGGAGTGGAGGAGACAACCCACTTTTTTGGACAAAGTGCAGCTGCCAATCCATTTGGAGAGTTATTAGTTCTAGGTGGTGGAGAGGAGAATCAATATTATGTCGAAGTAGATTTTTCTGAGATAAAGGCTGCTAGAGATAAGTTCTGTTATCTAGCTGATCGGAGACCAAGTGTGTACCAATCGGCCATAAATCGAAAGGGGGAAACGATCGTATGAACAGTCCAATGATGGGATATTCCGTTATTATTCTATTTGCCATTATCATGACGGTCATTACCCTTTTTATTAATAAAAAGGATGGCAATCAAAATGTGGATGATTTGCTAACGGCGGGACGAAGAGTTCCGTTCGGCCTCGTTGCAGCCAGTGTTTGTGTGGCCTGGATCTGGACGGGCACGATCATGGCTTCAGCAGAAGCGGGGGTATGGTTTGGAATTAACGGCGGCTTTAACTATGCCTGGGGGGCAGTCGTTCCCTTTATGATTTTCATCCCCATCGCGTTACGTTTAAGAAAGATTATGCCAAAGACCACTACATTTATTGAATTTATACGCGAACGATTCGGTACGAAGTTAGCTAATGTGTATTTATTTTTTGGAATTGCCTTGGTTTTATATGTTTGTGTCATGCAGGCAGTAGGAATTGCGTATGCCTTCGAATATACCTTTCAATTAAATTTTAAGATCGTTGCTTTCCTATCAGCGATCCTCTTCTCAAGCTTCATTGCCATGTCTGGGCTAAAAGGCTCCATCTATAATTCGGTCTTCCAATTTTTCATTATTATGATAGTTATTTTCGTGACGATTCCACTTATTATTAAGAGCGTTGGATTAGAAAATATGTACGAAGGTATGCTACGGGCTGCGACGGATACAGGTCATCCACAGCACAATCCGGATGCGTTGAACTTCTTTGGCTCTGCCGGGTGGATGTATGGTTTATCTGCTGTGGTCATTGCCATGGGTCAGGTTGTTCTAAGTCAGGGGTATTATTCAACAGCCGCCGCTGCTTCCAGTTCAAAGGGATTGTTTTGGGCCTATCTAATCGGAACCATCCTTGCTTGGTTACCGATACCAATGATATTTGGTAATGTGATTGGCGGAAGTGTCTATCATTTAGGTGTGTCTTCAGAAGAGCTTGGGGTATCTACGGGAGCAGCGCCGTATATATTTAATTATTTTCTTGGGAGCGGTGGCGCAATCATCTTTGTCATTATGATCTTTATGGCAGGATTAACAACGGGTGGAAATGGTCTTGCAGGACTTCAAGCGATGCTGACAATTGATTTTTATAAAAGGTACGTGAACAAACAAGCGACTGAAAAACAACAACTTGCGTTCGGTCGAGGGATCATTTTTATACTAGGTATCACTATTGGGATTTGTGCTCTATTTTTAGATGGTGTGTCCTTATTAACCATTGATATATTTAGTGGTATCTTATTTGCTGCTCCAACTGCGTCGTTAATTATTGGCTTATGGTCTGGTCGCTTAAACCCTAAAGTTTCGTTGTTGTCGATTGTTGTTGGATTAGGATCGGGATTAGCAGCCTACTTTATGATAGCCAATGATGATTTGAATTGGTTTGTAGGGAATATGCTATCACTCTTTTTACCATTTATTATTATCCTGTTTAGCCTACCATTTACAAATAAGAAATATGACTTTAGAAAGCTGAAAGAATATCAACCGGAACACAAAATTAACATATAAAAAGGAGGCTAACAGATGTCATTTGGTGCCTATCAGTTTTTTAATTGGCTCATTTTTATCTGGTGCGGACTGGGAATGTTGTTTATCGCTATTGCGTCTATTCGGGAAGTATTTTTTCAGTTGAAAAAGTCAGTGAAACCGAAGGATCGGAATTCGGGAACCGATATAAAGATTTAAGGGGCAGAGGGAACACCTCTGCTTTTTTGATGTATATTTACTTATTCTTTTTCAAAAAACACATGCTCCGCATGAAGTCCGTTGTTCACGGAAATGATACCGAACGAAGGTTTCGGCTGTCTTCTTTTGTCCGTACAAGATCCTGGATTGAATAAGAGAACACCATTCACTACTTTTAGAACCGGAATATGAGAATGTCCAAAGATAATACAGTCAACAGGTGTTTCCGAAAAGGCTTCCACCGCACGCCTCTCTGTTGTCCAGCGTTTGCCATGACCATGAACGACTCCAATTTTGAATCCTTCTACTTCTATTATTAGCTTTTCGGGAAGAAGGGAGCTCACCTCATCTGAGTCCACGTTTCCAAACACGCCTTTTACTTCTCCGTATTGTAATAACTTATGATAAACCTCTACGGTCTGCCAATCTCCTGCATGAATGATCAGATCACTTTTCTGTAATTCCGTAACGACCTGGTGAGGAAGTGCTTTTGCTTTCTTTGGCATATGTGTATCAGAAATAACGACTATTTTCATATTGGACCTCCTATCTTCATTATTATGCAGTATACACTTACCGTTTTTATATAGTTATTTTTTAAAAACAAATCCCCCTAAATATATAGAGTATTGCTAAATGTTTTGTAGAAAACTAAAAATAGCAAATACTTATGTTTCTGGAAGGAGAGTGTAGGCATTGAACCAAAAAGACCCTTTTGAATGTCAGGAAGATATGGACCAAGTGCATCACCAGCTTATCGAACAAATTGCCCGTATCAGTGTTGATGAAGAGGAAGAACGGATGAAAGCAGAATTGGAGCTTCAAAATCAGGAAAAAGCTGACTGAGCAGTCAGCTTTTTTCGTACCTATGTTATTCAAAAATCATCCTTGGGACAGATTTTCTATTAGATGAGGAGCTGAAAAAGTAAACCGGTAAAGGTTTTACCGCTACTGTCTTAATGACTTCTAAAGGCTTGTTATCGATAGGCAAAAAAGCAATACCTTGCCCATGAGCAACCAATTCCTTGATAAGAGAATATGAATCAACTTGCTGAAGTTGGTTCTTAGATAATTTTTGTTCCTCCAAAAATTCAATGGTTCGATTTCGATAAGGACACATCGTATCATGATTTACAAAAAAGACCTCTTTTGAAAAATCGATGGTTGTTTTCCCTTTCGTTTTTAAAAGCCCCATGGAGATGGTCGAGCTGAATACGTTATGTAGTTCAGGATCTTGATGATTTAGATAGGTGATGATCATATCCACCTTTTGTGATTGTAAGAGTGGGAGCAATCGGCTACTATTTTCCATATATAGTTGAAAGTCCGTGACATTCTCATTTATTCGTGTGTGCAAATAATTTAAAAGGATGGCTTGGCTCGTCCCGATACGATAGGGTTTGTTCTCCAATTGAATTTCATTTCTAGCCTCTTCTAATAACTTCAAGATCTTATTTGTATAACCTAATAAAATTTCACCAGAAGGCAGTAATGTGACCCCTTTATTTGTTCGATGGAGTAAGGGTGTTTCTAGCTCTTCTTCTAGTCTTTTGATTCTTTCTGTAACATTTGGTTGTACATAACCTAATTCCTTTGCTGCTTTACTAATTGATCCTTCTGTAACTACTGTCTTAAAAATAATTAGATCATTTAATTCCAATGAAATCATCCCCTTATAGGCATAATTGTAAATGATACCATCATAAAAGATAACTATTTTACCAGTACTTATTTCTGCCCTATCATATTTATAGTAAAGGATGAGGATGTGAGAAGATGATAGGAATGCAGTATAAGATCATTTTGCCAAAGGATTATGATATGGGTATTATTAGAGATAGGGTAGAGCAAAATGGCTCAAAGATGGACGGGTTCCGCGGGCTTATTTTCAAAGCCTATCTAATTACGGAAAAGGGCAGACAAGACAACCTATCCAATTCCTATGCACCTCTATATCTTTGGGAGGACCCGGATGGAATGAACCGGTTTTTATTCGAAGGATATTATGACAATATATTAGAATCGTTTGGATGGCAACATATCTCAATTGGTGTTCCTAACTCCATGGTCTTCAATGAAGGGTTCGAGAAAAGCCGATATGTAGTGGAGTATCAAGGGACGATTCAGGAAGCTGGAACTTTAATGAATACGAACTTTTATACATGTGATACGTTTATTCAAAATGTTGAAATAAGTGTGGGGAGTTTACTGATATATAACCCTGATAAATGGAGATATAGTCACTTTCGCTTTTTTCATGAAGAGCCTATAATCGAACCTTCCCCCTCAATCACCCTATATGAAGTACTTCATATTTCACAGTAAGCTCTCAATAAACCAAGATAACCATAAACCCAGATTGGTTCGTAAATCTGGGTTTTTGCTGTTTTCATTTTTATTTTTGGAACCACTAGAAAAATGTCGAATATTGTCGAAATATAGAATAGAAGCTTTATTCATGAGGGGGAGAATACGATGGAAGCCACACTAGGAAAATTAAGAATTATGAATTTATTAACAGGGATTTTTGTTTTACTGCTTATTGGCGTTCATGTCACGCACAGATATTTTGATTTTTTTGATCTCTTACAAGCATCACATACACATGCTGTTCCTAATGGATTTATATTAAATATATTTTTGTTAGTACCAACTCTGCTCTATATTATTTCTTTACTTTTGTATCATAAATGGGTTACTTATCATACATTCCTTCCACTAGTGCATACGGTTACACTAACCTTTATCAGTATATCCATGATTGCCGGAGGAGGTATGGTGGAATATCACTTCTCTATTTTTATGGTTATTGCCGTATTGGCCTATTACGAGTCAATTAAATTAATCGTTATTAGTACTGTCATCTTCGCAGTTCACCATTTATTAGGGTTTTTATTTTCTCCAGAACTACTTAGTGGTACTAGTGTTTTCCCATTCACTATATTCTTGTTACACGCTTTGTTTTTAGTACTAACGAGTGGAGCGACTATTTTACAAATCGTCAATAAACTTCGTTTTGAAGAAGTGACTAACAAGGAACGTGAAGAGAATCGTGTGAAATTTTCGCAAATTTATGTCCAGCTCGAAACAACAGTAAGGACAACATTACAAACGATCAATGATCTAGTGAATAGTATAAACATTACAAAAACATCAGCAGAAGAAATCTCTTCTACTTCCATGGAAATAGCCAATAGGTCCGAAAGACAAGATTCAGCGTCTAAGGAAAATGAACTTGCAATGAGGGAGATGTTGAGAGATGTAAAGAAAGTCTCTGAGAGCTCTTCGGTGGTGTGGAGTAGCTCGCGTGAGACTGTTAAAGAAGCAAAAATGGGAGAACAAGCAATCAATCAAACGATTTCTCAAATGGATTATATTCATGATTCAGTTACAGGGTTAGCAGAGACCATTGGGCAGCTTGATCAAAGGTCTCAAGAGATTGGAAGTATATTGAAAGTAATGACAGATATTACAGAACAAACCAATCTATTAGCACTAAATGCTGCGATTGAAGCTGCACGCGCGGGTGAACATGGGAAAGGATTTGCTGTTGTTGCATCGGAAGTAAGAAAGTTGGCCGAACACTCTAAAAGCTCTGCCTTCCAGATTGAGGGTATCATTGCAGAAATCCAAATGAGGACAATCCAAGCGAAGGAAGCGATGCAAAAAGGGATTAAAGAGGTAGACAGTGGGATTATGTACGTTCGCCAAACGGGTACTTCATTGGTTGGAATCTTAAATTATGCCGAAGAAGTATCCAAACAAATTGACGAAACGAATTCGATAGTGGAAAAAATGACAGAACGGTTTGAAGTATTATCTGCTATCATTCATGACATAGCGGAAATGTCCAAGTTAAATAATATACAAACCTCACATGTCAATACGTATACCAATGAGCAATTCTCTTCTATTCTTCAAATAGAGGGTGTTGCTGAAGGACTACAAAAAATGTCTAGTGAACTTGAAGAGCTAGTTAAGAAAGTGAAAACGGACTAGTTAATAAACAATGAGAGATCTTGGTTAATAGGATCTCTCATTTTATTTCCTAAAAAAGTGAAATATTACATGTAGTCTGGTAAAATGGAAATGCTTTTTATAGAAGGGATTGTTGCTATGCACGATATAATTGATATTTTTATCTCCAATATGGCTTTGATTATTTCTTTTATGTACATAACTCTAAAATTAAAAGAAGTGTATATTTCTAAATACAAAAATGTAAAAATCGTTCTTTGGATTTTACCACTTTTCATTAGCTTATTGAGCGTTTGGGTGATGCATCATCCACTACTAATTGATGGAATGAGAATAGATTTAAGGGGAGTGCCCCTTTTCTTCATCTCCACTCTTATGGGATGGAAGTGGGGAATTCTATCAATTCTTTTACCTATATGGTACAGATATGATTTAGGAGGACCAACCGTTATCCAAGGGATTACTCAGGCAATTATTGCTCCTTATGTAATTGGGGCATTGTTTCATAGAAAAAAACACTTTAATCCCCCTTATACGGTTCTGACCTTCAAGAATATGTTTACAGGTTTTATTTTTTACGAGCTGATCAAATCCTTTCTAATGTTTTGGACAACACCTGCGAACCTAACCAACATTATTCTTATGATTACTTTTGAAGCCATTGCATTATCAGTAATCACATTAATCAATAATGATGTGAATGCAAACTTACTCACTCGTAAAGAGTTGGAATTCCATTCAACGCACGATAATATGACGAGTTTATACAATCTTCGTTATTTTAAAAATAAGGTAAATGCCTATCTTAAAAAAGAGCATCCATTTGTCATTGCAATGTTTGATGTGGACTATTTTAAGGTATACAACGACAATCATGGGCATCCTGCTGGAGATATTGTCCTTCGAACGATTGGACAACTCCTAAAGGATAGTATGCGAAGAGACGATGTGTTTGCGAGGTATGGGGGAGAGGAATTTATTATTTGTTTCTCTAATGTATCCGATAGGAAAACGGCCTTTACGATTGCGGACCGATTTAGAAATTTGGTAGAGACGTACCCTTTTCCGGGTGAAGAACAACAGCCTAACGGAGTATTAACGATTTCGATGGGGCTTAGCACGGTTTCAACTAAGAAAGATCTTGATACACTTATTGAAGAAGCGGACAAGGCATTATATAAAGCAAAGAATGATGGTAGAAACAATGTCCAATCATACGAGCACTAGTAAGAGAAACGTTCCAGTTACCTAAATCACATATTTCTTCTTAAAAGTATCCTTTCTTCATTTGCGTAAATAATAACGGTACATCATGAAGAAAATGGGTGAAATTAGAATGAAGAAAGAAAGAAAAGGGTTGTCTGCCTGGCAGCTGACAATGATGGCGTTAGGAAGTGTCATCGGAGGTTCCTTTTTCCTCGGTTCAGCAGTTGCTATCAATGCGGCGGGACCAGCGATATTAGTATCGTTTATTTTAGGGGGAGCACTTGTTTATTTTATTCTGTATGCCTTGTCAGAGATGACGGTAGGAAGTCCAACGGTTGGTTCCTTTAGTACGTTCGCAGCTCGAGAGCTTGGACAGGGACCGGGTTTTGTTGTGGGCTGGCTTTACTGGACGGGTACGATTCTCTCCATGTCCAGTGAAGCGACGGCCATCTCCATGTTAATCACTAATTGGTACCCCAATGTGTCAATTGCTTTGCTGGGTGGATCGATTATTGTAGGGATTACGCTAATCAATTTACTTGGAGTAGACAAAATAGGAAAACTTACAAGTGGCTTATCAGCAATTAAGGTGTTCGCGATCATCTTTTTTATCTTAACCGCATTAGGGTTAATTTTAGGAGTGTTTCCTGGTACATCGGCGATCGGGTTAGGTGAAGTCACACGACAACCTTTAATGCCAGGAGGAGTTAGTGGAATTGCAGGGAGCATGCTGTTGGTCATCTTTACATATGCAGGCTTTGAAATTATAGCCCTTGCTGCAACCGAGGCCGACAATCCTACAGACACCATTCCAAGAGCTATTCGAAATACGGTGTTGTGTTTGGTAGGTTTGTATCTTTTGTATGTGCTTGTTCTACTACCACTAATTCCGACAGCTCTTCTAAGTGAAAACGTAAGTCCAATGGTTGCCTCACTTACTCGCTGGGGAATCGGTTGGGCAGGAACCGCATTGAACCTTGTATTAATCTCAGCCATACTTTCAGCTATGCTGTCTGCCGTATTTGGGTTAGGAAGAATGATTCGATCACTCGTAATTGAAGGTCATGCACCGCAGAAGTTAAAGGATAAAACTGACGTTCCTTATCGTGGAATATTATTTTCAGGATTAGCTATGCTCGCCGGCTTATTATTCGGCCTTTTGTTTCCAAGAGCTTATCTGGTCTTGATTACATCAAGTGGGTTTGCTTTGATTTTCACCTACGCTGTTATCATGGCCAGTCATATTCGCTATCGCAAAAGGCATGGGTGTCCCCCAGGAGGTATTTGTCAGATGCCTGGATTTCCTTATACTTCGTGGATTGCATTGGTCAGCTTAATTATCGTGCTACTCAGCATGCCGTTAATTCCTGGTCAGACCGCTGGGTTGATTACTGGAGTTAGTATGGTAGTACTGTTCTCGTTGACCTATTTTATCGTGAGTCGAAGAGGCGGAATCGAAGGACAGGAAGATCGAGTTCGAGGAACGCTGCAATCCAATTTTGCTACGGAGTTTTCTCAAGAAATATATGGGGATGACAATAAGGATAAAAAGTAAAAAGAAACTCTTCTTGATCATTCAAGAGGAGTTTCTTTTTTGTATAATGGAAATAATCATCTTCAAAAAGGAGGGCGACTATGACCGAGATAATTTCGTTAGACACACCTTCATTGCTTCTTGATTATCACAAACTCTTATCGAACCTTAACGAAATGACATCCTTCGCAAAAGAACAGGGAATTTCTTATCGACCACATATTAAAACACATAAATCGATAAAAATTGCCCAACTTCAATTACAAGCAGGTGCTGTTGGGATTACGACGGCGAAAATTAGTGAGGCAGAAGTCATGGCAGCTGGCGGAATCAAAGATATTCTAATCGCTTATCCTATTTCTAGTCCAGATAAAATCAAACGATTAGTCAAACTTCTCGAACTAGGCATACAACTAAAAGTGTCGGTTGATAACACCGAATCTTTATCATTTTTACAAAAAGAGTTGGAGCATACTCCGTTTATCCTTGAAGTTTGGATCAAAGTAAATTCAGGATTAAATCGCTGTGGGGTAGATCCGGGGAAGGAAGCTGTCATCTTAGCGAAGGCGGTTATGACTCATTCTAGGTTAAAACTCGGTGGAATCTTTACACACGCAGGTCATTCCTATGCCGCAAAAACAAAGGAAGAAATTGAGACAATCGGACTTCACGAGGGCCATGCGGTTGTAGAAAGTGCAATTGAGTGTGAAAAAGAAGGAATAAGCATTCCTGTTCGTAGTGTCGGTTCCACACCCACCTATAAGACCGCTGGGAGGATTAATGGGGTAACAGAAATTCGACCTGGAAATGCTGTGTTTTTTGATGCTATTCAGGCTGGATTGGGTGTGACTTCTATTGATCGTTGTGCGTTATCACTGCTTGCTTCAGTAGTGGGAGTCTATAAGGACAGAGTCATTTTTGATTCAGGAAGTAAATCACTTTGCTTAGACAAAGGAGCTCATGGAAATCAAACCGTTACTGGTTTCGGGCAGGTGATAGGACATCCGGAAATCGTCATAGAACGTTTGTCGGAGGAACATGGGGTTGGAGTTTTGTTAGAGGCGACAACGTTAAAACTGAATGATAAAGTACAAATCATTCCCAACCATGCATGTACGGTGGTTAACCAGTTTGAAGAATATGTGGTTCATGACAATGGCCGTGTAATGGATGTTTGGAAAGTGGATGCTCGGGGGATGGTTACGTAAATGTAAGGTTGATTCAGACAAAATTGATACCGTTATAACAACAGGAGTCCGAATCAGGACCTCATTCAGATAAGAACGACAGGGATAATCCAATCCAAGTCTGAATAAAGGGTTAAATAAGACAGGAAGCAACTTATAAATTCACACAAACGTCTTCATCAACAGGCATTACATGGCTAAAAGCTATAAGTAACTAAGACAATGAAATACTAAGTTAAAATAAGTTTATGATTAATAATGAGGTGAACCCATTGTCCATAGAAACCATCGTCCAACAACAAATCGATTTTTACAACGCCGGTGATCTTGATGGCTTTGCAAGTACATATTCCGATGATATCACCGTCTATACCTTTCCAGACAATACGGTAACATTACACGGGAAGCAGGCACTAATAGATAGATATACGGAAACCTTCAAAAAGAACATGCACGCAGAAATCAAAAATCGCTCCCTTGTTGGAAACAAGGTAATTGATTGGGAGTTTGCCACGAATGGTGTAACTGGTGAAACGGTCAGTTTAATGGCGATTTACGAGGCGAAAGACAATCTCATTTCCAAGGTGTGGTTCATAAGAGAGTAAGCGCTTTCTAAATAAACTATATTTTCACACAAATAAAAATTTTTCAAAAATACGATTGACTTATCCCATAACTCGTAATAGAATTAAGAAAATTTAAAAAGTTGAAACACAGTGAATGGGAATATTAAGGTTCATTTATTGTATAGAGAGCTGTCGGTTGGTGAAAGACAGTCAATAAATCCCCCAACTCGCCCAGAAGTGGTAAGGCTGAAGTGGTAGTAGGCCTTAACGGATGACAACCGTAATCAAGTCATAAAGTGGGTTTGTTGCATCTAGCATCGAACCAAAAAGAGTGGTACCACGTAGGCAAAGCCTGTCGTCTCTTATGAGATGATGGGCTTTTTATATTTTCTGAAGAAAGGTCGTTGTGACAATGGAAAAATTCGAGAAGTACTCTAGAAGTTATTTTATGCCTCCTGTCAAAAGCATGAAGTGGATGGAGAAGGAATACATTACAGAAGCGCCTTTATGGTGTAGTGTGGATTTAAGGGATGGGAACCAAGCATTGGTGGTTCCATTAACACTTGAAGAAAAGCTAGAGTACTTCCAATTGCTCGTAAAAATTGGGTTCAAAGAAATTGAAGTTGGCTTTCCAGCAGCCTCTGAAACCGAGTACACATTCTTACGGACATTAATTGAACAAAATTTAATTCCAGACGATGTAACGATCCAAGTGTTAACACAATCAAGGGATCATATCATTAAGAAAACGTTCGAATCATTACAAGGGGTAAAGAAAGCGGTTGTACACTTATATAATTCAACGTCTGTTGCTCAAAGAGAACAGGTGTTTAGAAAATCAAAAGAGGAAATCATTGATATTGCGGTAACAGGTGCGAAGCTCCTACAGAAGTATGCGGCGGAAACTGAAGGGGAGTTTGTTTTCCAATATTCGCCTGAAAGCTTTACAGGAACGGAAATGGAATTTGCTCTAGATATTTGTAATCGAGTCCTTGACGTCTGGCAGCCAACAGCTCAGAACAAGGCGATTATCAATCTACCGGCGACGGTCTCTCACTCGATGCCACACGTGTATGCGAGTCAAATCGAGTACGTGAGTGATCATCTAAGCTACCGAGACCATGTCATCCTATCGATACACCCACATAATGACCGAGGTAGCGGCATTGCTGATGCGGAATTGGCGGTGTTAGCAGGCGGACAACGTATTGAGGGAACATTATTTGGTAACGGTGAAAGAACAGGGAATGTCGATATCGTGACACTAGCTCTGAACTTGTATTCTCACGGCGTTGACCCACAGCTACACTTTGAAAATGTCATTGAAATAATGGAAACGTACGAACGTTTAACAAAAATGAAGGTTCATGAAAGACATCCGTACGCTGGCAAGCTAGTATTCACGGCTTTCTCAGGATCACACCAGGATGCAATTACAAAGGGCTTTAAGTGGCGTGAAGAAAAGGACAATACCACTTGGAATGTTCCTTACCTAGTCATTGATCCAAAGGATATCGGAAGAGAATACGAAGGAGATATTATTCGTATCAATAGCCAGTCTGGTAAAGGCGGAATTGGTTATCTATTAGAACAGCAATACGGTTTTGATCTTCCACCGAAAATGCGTGAACACTTTGGTTATGCCGTCAAAAATGTCTCTGACCATGAAAATAAAGAGCTTATGCCTAGTGAAATCTACGACATCTTTATCAATGGTTATGTGAATATTGTTGATCCAATTCAGTTTATTCAATCGAAAACAGCTAAGAATGAAAACTACGATACCATCGTAACGGTTCAATTTGAAGGAAACGAACTTGAGCTTCCGGGTGTTGGAAATGGACGACTGGATGCCGTGAGCAATGCGCTACAAACGAGGTTCGGCATTGAGTTTAGCGATTTAGAGTACAAACAGCATGCGCAAGAAATGGGATCAAAATCAAATGCCGTCTCCTACATTGGTATAAAAGATCAAAATGGAACCGTCCATTGGGGCTGTGGAATCGATACAGATATCATGACTTCCTCTATCCGTGCACTGTTTAGTGCCGTGAACCACTTGGTGAAAAGCAATCAGAAAGCAGAAGTGATTGTTCATAATTAAAAAAAGAACCTAAATCATCTACTGATTTAGGTTTTTTTCTTTTCTGCATATAGGTTTTTGTACTTGACATCTTTTACTGTAATGAATATTATTACAGTAAGCTTTGAAAACAATTCGTAGGAGGCAACCCATTGAATAGTGATTTTACACTTGCGATTCACAGTTTAACTCTTCTGGCGTTGCAGCCGGACCGAATGTCAACTAGTGAGTATATTGCGGAGAGTGCAGGAGTACATCCCGTTCGTATTCGAAAAGTGCTAAGCTTATTAAAGAAAAATGGCTTTATTACATCCAAAGAAGGCACAGGTGGCGGATTTATTTTTGCCTTAGAGTTGGATCAGGTCAATCTTTGGGATATTTATCAAATCACTTCTGAAGGTGCTCTTCAGCCCAAATGTACAGAGTCTAACGGTCAGTGCATTGTTGGAGCGAATATGAAAAGTGTCCTGTTCACTATCTTTATGGGGGCGGAAGAACATTTAGGTCTATATTTAAAAGATTACACAATAAAAGAAGTAGTTGAATTAGTGAAACAAAAAGAAGCATAAATCCCACTTTGCTTTTTCGAATAAATGTAATAAAAATTATTACAGATAAAAAGGAGATCTACCCATGAAAGTAAAAATCAATCGTAACGCAGCAAAGATGTTAAAAAAGATGTTGGAAAGCGAAGAGGCACAAGGCAAGATGATTCGTGTATACGTGACAGAAAACCATGTGAATCACGCGCATTTTGATTTGAAGTTAGACACGCCTACGGAACATGATGAAGTGGTCAAAACAGACAAAGACATTGATATTCTTCTAGATACTCGTGAGGAATTTTTAGATGGTGTATGGATTCAGTACTTCTTTTTACCAAAGGAGGAATTTTTGATTACAAATCCATCAACAGGATTTCATCAACATTAAAGCTTATTTGAAATGTAACATAATAAATTACAGTTAAGGTGGTGCGAAGGGATGAAACCTTTCCAAACAGGAGAATGGGTTAGAGGAAAAACAAACTACGGTGAGTTGTTTCATGGCTATATTCATAGTGATGAACCATTTTCTCAAAACATGAAAGTTAGGGTCGTTAAAAGTGACAACGAAGAAATGGAGGGAAGGGTCATCTCCGCGAACCCTATTAAAATGAGTCCGCTAGAAACATCCGTCACTTATTCAAAGAAAGCAATTCAAGATCTTATTGATGTCGCGCTTATGATAAAAGATAAAGAGTGGTTTATGGAGCTCACCTCGTTACTTCCTAAAGAAACAAAAGAAGCTCAAACTATTAATAAATCAGCCTATAATCGCATAGAAAAAAGACAGAACATCTAAGAAAGAGGGATAATGATGAGCATAATCAATATTACAGATTCAACGTTTAAAAATGAAACAAAGGACGGTTTAGTTCTTGTTGACTTTTGGGCACCTTGGTGTGGACCATGTAAAATGATTGCTCCCGTTCTTGAAGAAATAGATGAAGAAATGGGAGATCAGGTGAAAATTGTGAAATTAAATGTAGATGATAATCAAGTAACCACAGCTGACTTTGGGGTCATGAGCATTCCCACACTCCTACTATTTAAAGACGGTGAAGTAGTGGATAAAGTAATTGGCTTTCAACCAAAGGAAAATTTGGTGGAGATGATTTCTAAGAATCAATAAACTAATAAAGGCTTACAGATTAAAATCTGTGAGCTTTTTTGTGTTGATTCCTTGTTCGAGAAAAATCGCTGGATCAAAAATAAATAGGCAAACAACCATTTCGTAAAAAAATAGGAAATTACCCACTCAAATCGGGTCCTACCGCAATAGTTTGTTATTAATCCTATCAAAAGAAAGGAGAATGAAACATGGGATTTGGTTATGGTAATTATGGATATTGCGGTGCTGGATTTGGTGGTTATGGCTACGGAGCTGGAGTAGGTGGCTTCGGTGGAGGCGGAACATTTGCCTTAATCGTAGTGCTGTTCATTTTATTAATTATTGTTGGGGCGGCTCTTTGTTAATGGTTAGCCCGTAATATAGAAGGCTGCACTTCTTCTAAGAAGTGTGGCCTTTTTATTTCTCCCATTGTTCTCAATCAGCTTTGCTGGAATCCTCCAATTGTAATTCCATAATCGTAGAAATTTTTTTAAACCCAAGCGCTTGATACAAATTCTTAGCCGGGTTTCCGGAGAATACATTCAACTGGATTGTATTTATACCTTCCTTTTGAAGATTTTGGATGGCTGCTTTCATTAGTCTTTTCCCTATACCAAATTTTCTAAAAGAAGGAAACACATATAATTGGACAAGATGTCCGATCTGCTGACCAGTCATCGGATTCCAATCGTTCGTCAATAAAATCCAGCCTTTAATCATCCTACTTTCCTCTTCAATTAAATAATAGCCACCATTTTGAATGACCGGTAGAAACATAGCATACGAATATTCGATATTGTTAGTGGCATATCCCATTGTGCTTTCATTTATTACCAATCCAGAAACCTTAAGAATATAGTCAGTTTCTACTGCATTAGCTCTTCTTATCGCCATACAAGCACCTCCAGATATTACATATCCATACCTTTCGTAATAATATATATACGATTTAGATTGAGGTGCTTGGTTTAATTTTTTAAATTGATAAATATAGAAGTATTCCTAATGAACCATACTAGGTAGAGAATGAAACTGAAATAGATTAGAGAGGGTTTGCTTATGAAAAAAACACCAATAGCAGCATTACTTATTCTTATCCACATTCTTCCATCACCAATATTTGCCCAACAAAAAGTACCTATCTTAATTTATCATTCCATCGATAAATATAATGGTCTCGGTTCTAAGGAATTATATGTCACTCCACAAAATTTCGAGGAACAAATGAGGTATTTGCGAGATCATGGGTTCACATTATTCACATTTGAACGTTGGCAGGACATGAATAAAGTTAATAAGCCGATTTTCATTACCTTCGACGATGGGTACAAAAACAACTGGAATGTGATAGAAATATTTCAAAAGCTTCGAAATGAACGTTTCCAACCGACGGCGACTTTTTTCGTTATTTCTGATTTTATCGGTCGTTCCAACCGATTATCACAATCGGATTTAAAAAGGATAGCTGTAGAAGGGATGATCTCGATCCAATCACATACCGCTACCCATCCAGATTTGACGAAAGTAGAAAATTATCCATATGAACTGAAAGTATCGAAAGATAAAATAGAACAAATAACAAACAAACCAGTGGTTGCACTTGCCTATCCATTTGGGGCTGTGAATAAAAAGGTTATTGAAGAAACAAAGAAATACTATTCATTTGGTGTGACGACCATTCCAGAAAAATTTCAAAAGACAGGCGGGAAAGATGAGCTTTATCTATTGCCACGAATATATATTAAGTATTCGACGAGTCTTGAGGAGTTCGCAAAAATCGTTGAGGTAGAGTAGAAGGGAGTAGATAGTAAAAAAAAATGCATTCTAATGAAAGAATGCATTTTTCCATCCATATTTATTTTGACTGAGCTGCCATCCATTCCATGATCGTGGTTGATTTGCCATTGATTGTAGTGACTGGGTCGTTGTTGTAAACATAAATCCAAGACCAATGTCCAGGGTATTGGTGGGGCGTACCGTCTGCATTTTTATATAATCCGGATGTATCATGAACATCGTCAAATAATGATAAGTGGACATTTGTGGCTCCTGCTGCAAGTAAACGGTTATAGGTTGGTACGGTGTTTTGATCAGGTAGAAGCGTTGTGTCATTCTTAGCGTGTACAAACCAAATCGGTGTTTCTTTCAAGGCTTGGATATCAGCATCCGAAATTAACCAATCTCTTAATCCTTCACAGACAGGGAAGGCAGCTGCAAAGTATTGTGGGTAATCACGAATCATTAACATGGTCATATAGCCACCATTAGAAGCTCCACCAATGTATATGCGATTTGGATCAACATCTTTATGATTGGCAACATAGTCCTCAATTAAAGCTATAAGGGCCTCTTGATAGATCGAAGTGCCATCTGCGTTACCTGTAAAACCTTCCATCCACCTAGTTGGAGTTTGAGGTACTAACACATGAGCACCATCAAAGTATGCTTGAATCTCATCTGACGCAAAAGCAGTGGCTTTATTTGCGGCGAGTGGAATCGTCGCATCTGTTCCACCTTCGCCACCACCGTGTAACCAGATGACTAACGGATTCTTTTCTACCCCTTTCGTCTTTTGAGGTTCATAGTTTGCATAAGTTAGTGTCGTGTCCTCATGTGTAAAGCTTCCTGTTGAAAAATCTTCTATCAACTCACGAATTTCTCCATTCGATTTGCTAATGGTTAAACCGGAAATGGTTCCTGATTCGTACACGATGTCTTTCGTTTGGGTGATCGTATAGTCTGTTTCAATCCACAAATTTCTACCATAATAATTTAGGGGGGAACCAAGTGAAACACTCGGACCAATCTCCATTTCTAATACCACGTATTTCCCTCTTACGGCTGGTTTTCCTTTAGCATCAGAAACATAAGCATCTGTTACTTTACGATACCCCTCCTCTAAAAAGGGATTGGCCAATCTGTTGTCACTTCTTTTTACATGTACTTGAAACGTTTCCTCTAATACAGAACTCTGGGGAATAGGTGTATTGATGTCGACGATCACCTTTGTAACGGCGGCACCCCAATCTTCAATTTCAGTGACGGTTTGAAATGAGGCGGTGGTTGCGCCTAATGGTTTTGCCGATGAATGTCCGCTGAATGAAAATGTCATAGCAGCTGTAATAGAAACTAACATAGCGGATTTTGCATGCTTTTTCAATGTGTTTAGCACGTTCTTTTTCCTCCTTAAATAAGTAGTTCCATTAGGAAAAAAATGATCCCTCCTCTACCATTCTATGTAAGCCCTTACATAACTAAGGTATCACGAATAGGAAATATAATATGGGCTGATAAATAGCACTTTTTTGAGATTAACTGTATTTTTTTATTAACTTTCTGAAAATTTAATAAATTGTTATAAATACAAGAGTCACATTACCTAAAATAGGGGGACTTTAGTTCTGAAAAAAAACGGTGGAGAATCACCGTTTTTTTAAACCTACTTTTTCAAAACTCCTAAGTATTCCTCCCAAGGTCCAACATCTAACCGGTAGCGTTTAGCCATTACACGAACAATTTGTGTAATATGAGTAAGATCATGTACGACCCAGGTGGAAATTAATTCTCTAGCCTTTACCACACCAAAAGCTGCATGGATACCCGTTTGCTCAAGCTTGTTTTCTGAATCCATTAGTACCTTAAGCTTTGTGATATTATCCTCACGTAATCTTTTAAACTCTTTAATCTTTTCAACCAGAGTCTGTTCGGGCTTTTGTTGCAAATGGGCAAAACGGTCAAAAGGAGGAAATGATTTGCTTTCTCCATCCTCGAGAATCATCTGTAACCGAGGAATCCAATTCGTCGTTTCTCCATCTATCAGATGATCGATGATTTGCATAGTATTCCAAGTGCCTTCACCTTCATTGCCATGTAACCAACCTTCTGAGAGACCTAGAAGGAAGGATTCTAATGTTCGAGGAGTTTTTTCTAATACCTCTATAGCTTCGCTTAAGTTGAAATTCATATGAAATCTCCTTTCTTAAATAAATCTGGATTAATTAGGCAATTTTCAGTATACTTCAAGTAATTTATTTCTAATAGGGAGAGAACGACTGTGAGACAAGTTACATTTAAAGATATACATAAAGTAGGTCATATTGTACATGAAACGCAACAGCTTAAGCATATCCATTATCCCGAAATGCTTTCAAGATATAATAGTAATTTTATAGAGTATAAAACATGGGTAGCTGTAGAAGAGTTCCAACAAGATTTACAATACTTACGTGAGTTCCATATGAAAAATGACCAAAAGCATGTGAAATTTTACTTTCCAGCGGACGAAGAAATCCCTGATCAAATAAAGGATGTTTTAACAAAATACCAATTTGAAATAGAAAAATTA
This sequence comes from Robertmurraya korlensis NBRC 107688, assembly GCF_001591645.1. Classification (GTDB taxonomy): domain Bacteria; phylum Bacillota; class Bacilli; order Bacillales; family Cytobacillaceae; genus Robertmurraya_A. Next base: position 743,307 of record NZ_BCVH01000001.1, read on the forward strand.
GAATTATATACGTTAGAGCCAAACCGGTTTCCACCCGTTGAAGATCACCCAGATATCAGCGTTCACCAGGTCACTGAGGAAAACCTAGAGGACTTTTTATCACTACAGTACCAGCAGGATATTCCATTTGGAACAAATTTTGCTGAGCAAAAAATTGCCTTGTACAAGAGTTTTTTTGAAGATCCAATAATTGTTCAGTTACTTGCGTATTACAAAGGAATACCAGCTGGATCTGTTCACTTAATTCTTTCTGATGCCACTGTTGAAATCGATGATTTCTCGGTAAAGGCAGATTATCAGCGCAAAGGGATTGGAACAAGACTTCAAAAATACGTCATGGAACATTTCTCAGATAAAACGATCATTTTAGTAGCAGAAGGCAGCGATACACCAAGAGAAATGTACCAAAAGCAAAATTATCAATGTGTCGGATTCCGATATGAAGCGACGAAAGTCTATAAATCAGTAAAAACTCCAGCTTTGACATTATTCTGAAATATTTGTAAAAAAATGAACGAATCTCAAGGCCTGTCAACCCCAGACTATAGTATATATGTTGGTAGCCCTTCAAATATTTAGTAGACTTTGGGGAGATGAGAAAAATACTAGAATTTCCTAGTAAGGTAAGTGAAATGAAGCTAAAACGGTAAAACGATGCATGGGGCTATAAAAAGTTGTTAATTCCTTCCTGAAATATGACAAAAAACCTATGATACGATGAATTTGTCATGAACGACCAATTGATTTTAGGAGGAAGAAAACATGATAAAGAAAAAAGTCATTCTTACAGTGGCAGCTGCTGCAGCGTTAGCCGTAGCAAATCCAATGGGAGAAAAAGCTAGTGCTGCTGAAAGTACAACTACTGTTCAACAGAAAGTTTTTGTATATCAAGGCTCTAACGTAAATGAATTAAATAGTTATCTTCAAAAGTATTTTGCTAATCTAGGAATCAAGTTCAATACGAATACAACAGCAAAGCCACAATCACAACAGCCAACTCAACCAACCAATGAAACAACTACAACACAAACACCTGTTCAACAGCCAGCATCATCAACGGAACCGACAGAACCGGCTCAAACAACAATTAGCTCATTAAGTGCCTATGAGCAAAAAGTGGTCGAACTTACTAACCAAGAACGATCAAAATATGGTTTAGCAGCTTTAAAAGCAGATACAGCTTTAAGCAAAGTGGCTCGTGAAAAATCACTTGATATGTCAAATAATGGATATTTCAGCCATGCAAGCCCAACGTACGGTTCACCTTTTGATATGATGAAGCAGTTTGGCATTTCGTATCAATATGCTGGTGAAAACATTGCCATGGGACAACGCTCACCTGAAGAAGTGGTACAAGCATGGATGAATAGTGAAGGCCACCGTAAAAACATCCTAAATGGGAACTTCAACTACATTGGTGTGGGTTATGTAGAATCAGGAAACTACTGGACACAAATGTTTATTGGTAAATAAAAGGGAGCTTATCCAATTGGATACGCCCTTTTTATATTTTTCTAGAAACCCTTCAGTGACATAACATAGATTGTCCCAAACATACAATGAAAGCATTAGAAGCCTATTCAGACGAGTCGTCATTATTAGGAGGGTGATTACATGTTAAAGCATGTATGGAAGAGCTATCGAATAATTCAAGAGTTACTCAAAGAATTTCCGGTAAGTAATACCCCTGTTGAACAACAGATGGCCCCTCTGCTTAATGGAGCAAATACCTTGCTATTTACGACTCTATCGACCTTACAACAATCAACCTTGGCGAAAAAGCAATTAAAATACTCGTTGTCGGCCATTTATCAAAATGCTGAGGAAATGGAGCGCCTAACGCGCACTTGGGTACGAGTATCAACCTGGATGGACAGCGCAGACAGTGATGAAATAGAGCACCGTAAGCAACTACTGTATCAATTACATGACCAATTAAAACAAATCGTCCCCTATATAGAAAATCTCTATGGAATGGAGGAAACCCTCACAATCGTTCCTGCGTTATACCGGACGAAGAAGGGAATGGTATCTAGTTAGGGATGTGGTATAGGTGAAGAACGTTACGAAGCTTCAAAAGCTCCAAAATGATGTTCATGAGCCGGATGAAGGACGTTACGCAGGTTCAAAAGCTTCGAAATGACGTTCATGAGGTGGATGAAGGACGTTACGCAGGTTCAAAAGCTCCAAAATGATGTTCATGAGCCGGATGAAGGACGTTACACAGTTTCAAAAGCTCCGAAATGATGTTCATAACCAAAATAAAGACTTCTAACCTAAATCAGCCACCGTAGATATGGTCTTCATTCCTCCGATGAAGACCTTTTTCTGTAAACAGAACTCTGGTAATGGTCTTCATTCCATTAATGAAGAACGTTTGAAATCATAAAACAAACTAATAGTCTTGATCGCCCGAATGAAGATATCCACTCAGTTACTCGTTAAAACTTCTGGTCGTCAGGAATCCCTATCCCAACAACAACACGATGATTCCTATATAATGATAGGGAATACTGTTTCAATACCAAAAGGAAGTGATCCAATCTATGAATCCCATTCTATACGGATGCCTTGTGATCATCACCACCTTTCTTATGGGCTCCTCTTTTACGGTGGGGAAAATTGGGCTTGACTATGTATCTCCACTCTTGTTAGTAGGTCTCCGGTTTACGATTGCAGGCATCATCATGGCATTAATCGTGATAAAGAAACCACTTCCTCGCAAAGCTCTCGACTGGGGCCGAATGATTCTAGTCGGTCTTTTTCAGACAGCTGGGGTTATGGGGTGTATTTTCCTAAGCTTGCGAACAATCACAGCTGGAGAATCATCCATCCTAACCTTTAGCAATCCGCTAATGGTAGTCCTTTTAAGCACTCTTTTCTTAGGTGCAAGATACCGACTCTTACAGTGGATTGGGGTGATTTTAGGGTTCACCGGTGTGTTCCTTACACTTGGCTTTCATCTTCAACTACAAGAGGGAACCATACTGGGGCTTGGTGCGGCCATTTCGTGGTCAATAGCTACCGTCCTAATCAAAGCCTGGAGGCAACGTTTTAATGTCTGGGTGCTAACTGCCTATCAAATGCTGTTTGGAGGAATTCTCCTTTTAATCATGGGAGTAACAATGGAAACCCCTAAACTAATCCTCCATCCAACATCCGTATTTATCATCCTCTGGTTAGCAATCATGGCATCGATCGTCCAATTTGCAGTCTGGTTTTACCTGTTAAATGAGAGCGATCCAGGCAAGACGAGTGCGTTTCTATTTTTAGCTCCGTTTTTTGGAGTGCTGTCAGGCTGGGTGTTGTTGGACGAAGTGGTGGAATGGTACGTGTACATCGGAGGCTGTTTTATTTTATTAGGAATTTTCTTTGTGAATTGGACCTTTCAGCCGAAGGAATACCCCAGTTCTCAAAATAATTACCAAGGGACTTGACCAATAAAAGGTTAGGTCTTTCTTTTTTACATGTAGAAAGATGCCTCGCATATATATGAAACTGTGAGACTTAGAACGGAACACAGGAGGCGATGGATTTGGGATAATTTCAGTTATGAATTATAAGGGTGGAGTGGGGAAAACAACCGTTACGTCAAATGTTGCAGCGGAATTAGCGAACCAGGGCAAGAAAGTGCTCCTCATTGATTTAGATCCTCAAGCCAATCTTACTCTTTCCTTTGTAAGCTTTGAAGAATGGCGAAATCTAGATCAACAGAAACGAACAATCAAGGACTGGTACGATGAATTTTTAGATCATAACACAAATGCACCCCTAAAAAATTCTATTATTACTCCTTATCAAGTGAATAACCGGCTTCATTCATTATTTAATCCCGATGGAAAAATTGATCTGATTTGTTCTCATTTAGAGTTGATTCATGTGGATATGGAGCTTTCTAGCAGGCTAGGGGGTCCGACAGACCGAGCGATTCGGGGGAATTATTTACGTGTGTTATCTCTTTTAAAAAGAAATTTGGATTCTCTTAGAGAGGAGTATGATGTGATTCTTATCGATTGTCCACCGAATTTTAATATCGTTACTCAAAACGCTATGGTGGCGAGCGATTATTACATAGTCCCTGCCAAGGCAGACTATCTATCCACTCTTGGGATTCATACTCTTATTCGACATATCCATATTTTAAAAGATAAATATAATCATCATCTTCGTCAAGGTGACGCTAACCGGTTGACTGAGATTTCTCCTGAGATGCTCGGGGTGGTTTTTACGATGATATCTACGAATGGGAAAAAGCCAATTACCATTCAACAAGAATACATGAGACAAGTGAGAAATGATTTTCATATTTTCTCCTCCTATCTACGCGAAAATAAAACACTATATGCGGATGCTCCTGAGTCAGGAATTCCAGTAGTTTTAAAAAAGGTAACAAAGCAACAAGAAGAGATTATTAAAGAGATTCAACATCTTGCAGAAGAAATACTGCAGCTGGCACATTTATAGGAGGGGGAACATGTCAAAAAAGAGAGCTGAGGCCATTATACAGGTGATGTTGGATACCTTTAAACATTTGTCAGAAGAACAGGTAGATAAATTACTTACGGGTAGCGCTAGCCTTCAATATAAGGATATATCCCCACAAAGCCATCCGTATGAAGACATTAAAGAAGACATAAATAAGACCAAGGATGTAAAAGGGGTCGAGAAGGTTTTAAAATCACACACAAAAAAATCCCTATTATCACTATGTAACTATTTTCAAATTGAGACGAAATCTAGTGATACAAAAAACATTCTATATGAAAAAATAGCCTGTCATTTTGGGAAAGAAGTCCAAACAGAGACAAATGAATTCGAACAAATTCAACATCAGCTTGAGAAAATGGAAGACGTCCAGATTGGAAAATCATTTATTACAAACCATGAGACACTCAAAACAAAGGTGAACTTAATCAAATTAGCCAGGACTTTAAATGTTTATGTAAACCCAAAACAAAAAAAAGAAGAGATCCAGTCAAGAATTGTAGAATCCATTGTTGGTGCCAGGCTAAGAGGGAAGGGAATCAGAGAAAGATAACATAAAAAGAGCTGGATCATTTAGCTGTCCAGCTCCATACTTGTTTTCATTTGTTCATGAACGACTTCATAATAAAAACGATCCCTACTAACATAAGAATGGTGAGAACTTCACCCCAAAAGACGACACCAATTAAAGCCGTTAAAGCGGTCCCAACACCGGACCAAATCGCATAGGCCAAGCTGAGTGGAATCGTTTTTAAAGACAAGGATAAAAAGTAGAATGCTAGACCGTATCCAACAGCGACGCCAAGGGAAGGGAGTAAGACGGTCATCCCATCTGACAACTTCAACAAGGAGGTAGCTACTAACTCAGAAATAATGGATATGGTTAAAAACAGATAGCCTTTCATGAATGACCACCTCCTATATTTAATAAAATAACCCCACCAATTATGAGCACCAATCCCCATAATTTTTTCATATTAAAATGTTCCTTGTAAATAAAGACTCCAACTAGTGCGGTAAGTGCGGTGCCTAATCCGGCCCAAATGGCGTAAGCAACTCCCAGAGATAAGGTCTGAAGAGAAAGGGATAAGCAATAAAACGCTAATCCATACCCAATGACTAACCCCATCGTTGGGAGGAGTTTTTTAAATCCATTGGTTGCTTTTAGCATAGAGCTACCAAACACTTCACAGACAATGGAGAAGATCAAAAGAACATAAGCATTCATAGAGGTTACTCCTTCTTTTCCGTCATCGCAAATAATTGCTGAAACACTTCATCTTGTCGCTCTTTTTCTAAGGGGGCAATGTTTAACATTTTCGAGTAGTAAAGGCCATCTAATGCCAAGCGCACAATGGTTGCTGTCACCGGATGGATGCCGTCTTTTTCTAATTTCGTAAGAATGGATTGATAACCTTTTGAAATGTCCTTAGATAAATCGGGATCTAGGTAAGAGGCAGCAAAGATCCCGACATTCAACTCTGCATTTTGCTCTAAATCCGTTTTCGATGCTTCGATTAACGCGCGAGTCCATTTCCCAGATTCCTGTGTGTCTTTTTCAGCAATTTGATCAAAATTTACATAAAGCTCCTCGAATATAAATTGGGCCAAACCTTTTATCAAACTATCTTTATTCGGGAAGTGGTATAACAATCCGCCCTTACTAATGCCTGCTTGTTTTGCCACGGCGTCTAACGTTAATGCATGAAAATCATTCTCTAGTATGATTTGTATAGCTGTTTGCAAGATCAATCGGCGTTTCTGACTCGCTTTTGATTCCATGGTTCAATCTCCTTGCTTACATTTGAATATATTTATTGTACCGTCTGGACGGTTTTATTGTCAAAGGGATATTTTTTAGACGGGAAAAACCACCAAACATTTTTGTTTGGTGGTTAATTCAAAATTTTTTCTAATATTTCTATTTTCTTCAGATCTTTATTATTGTTTTTCGTTCTCCGGTAACTGTCCTTGACAGATTGCTTATATACCAGTAAGTACTCTTCCTCTGATAATAATTTATAGCTCACATTCTGGTCTGTGATTATTTCTAATTTATTATAATGAATACGGGCGAAGGGGAGAAGATGCTCTTCAAAGGCGAAGCCAATCTCAATGTCTGACTTTTTGAATTTATGTTCATGTAAATCGATTTGCGTATAACCCAGTTTCTCCATTGTCTCCATTAAAAGAGGCCAATTTTCATCAAGAAACCTCTTAGGAACCAAAATATCTATATCTTGTGGAGAAAAGTCAATCCCAGTTACGATTTCAAGACCTAATGATCCGTACAATACAGGTACGATATTCAAGCCTTTGTTTAATTTTTTACTGACTAGAAGAAACTCTTCGTATTTCCTATTCAATCTAATTTTCCCCCATTAAATAAGAGATAAATGCGGGAACACGTTTTTTAAACGTTGTGTAGTTATGAATAGCACCGTCTAAGGTTTGGAAGATTGTCTGATTATTTTTCTCCTTTAGAATTTCATAGATTTCTAGATTTGATTGTAAAAATTGCTTGCTTAACACCTCATTATTCACAGCTTCATTTGTTCCACAATCTAAATATATTTTTTCCAGTCTAGCAAGATCGGATGCTTGTACAAGCTTTCTTAGTTCTTCTTGATTTCGATAGAAAGCAGAAGACAATCCAGCAACTCTCGTAAAGATGTGGGGATACGCGCAAGCTGTATAGACAGTAATCAAGGCTCCAAGCGAAATCCCAGCCATATAGGTTTGATTGTCTATGGTTCGGAAATTGGTATCAATGTAAGGCTTCAGAGTTTCAACGATAAAGTCTACATACTGTTTCCCTTTGCCACCAGATGGACTTTTTACACCCAATAACTTTTCACTAAAGTCACCATTGGTCCAAGGGCAATATTCATTTATTCGCTCGTCTCCAGTGGTATTTTGATCAATAGCTACAACAATCAGTTCCATTTTTTCTTGTTCCAAATAGGTATGTAAATCAAGGGAAACGCCACCTATCGCCTCGTCATTTCCAAAGACATTCTGGCCATCGTGCATATAAAGAACGGGATATCTCTTCGTTGTCTCAGCATAATTAGAAGGTAAGTACAAACGTATTTTTCTTTCCTGGCCAAATAAGGGGAGTGTAACTATTTTTATCATGAACCACATAATCCTTTTCTGATTTTCTTATATTTTACTAAAAGAAAGATAAAAAGACACCAAAACCTTTTGATCAGGTTTGGTGTCTCTGTGATTACTTCCAAGTAGTAACGGTCTCCACTGGCAAACGATAAGAAGGGCGACCTTCCACGGCTGCTTTTCCGATTGAAATAAGCATTACTGGAACATAGCGCTCTTTATCTAAACCGAATGCTTCCGCAATCAATTCTCTATCGAATCCACCGATTGGGTTTGTATCGTATCCGTGTGCACGGGCAACGAGCATAATTTGCATGGACACAAGGCTCGCATCAATCAAAACCAATTCTTTCATGGACTGGTCTGGCATGTTTTTGTAAAGAGGAGCGTACATAGACAAAAGCTTCTCTTTGACATCTTCCGGCATAAATCCATGTTCCACTTGTTTTCCGTAAATTTCTTCTGCATACTCAATACTATTCATATCCCCGAATACGGCGATTACTGCAGCAGAAGTTGTTACTTGTGAGGAATTAAACTGTGCAAGCTTCAACATTTGTTCTTTTCCCTCAGGAGTATCAACTACCACAAATCTCCATGGTTGCATATTGATTGAAGATGGTGCTGTAGTTGCTGCTGTTAAAATTTCTGTCATTTCTTCACGGCTTATCTTTACGTTAGGGTCATAGGTTTTCACAGAACGGCGGCCGTGTAAAATTTCCTTAAAATCCGTATGTTTCATGATGTGATCACTTTCCTTTTTTGTTTAGTATTCCAAAAACTCCGACGAGTATCATTTTCGTTAGAATTTAACTAGTAATTAATATAATACAAATATAGTTTGAACTCAAGATATATGCTTAAAGAGAGGATTCCATCATTTCATGTGGAAATAAGTATTATCTATAATGTGTAATGACAAATTAGAGGAGTTGAAAAGATGACATATGAGGAAATTATGGGTCAGCTGAGTAAATTAGGCTCGGAACAAACAAAGAAAATCTATATGAATCATGGAGTAAAAGAGCCGTATTTTGGGGTGAAAATCGGCGATTTAAAAAAGCTTGTGAAATACGTGAAAAAAGATCAGGAGTTGGCCCTACAGTTATATGATTCCGGAAACCATGACGCGATGTATTTAGCCGGGCTTTCCATCAATCCCAAGCTGCTCTCAAAGGAAACCTTACAAGAGTGGGTAAAAAAGGCGTACTGGTATTTGATTGCAGAATATACGGTTGCAGGTGTAACAGCCGAAAGCAATTTCGCACTTGAGCTAGCAAGAGAATGGATGCATTCTGAGGATGAAATGGTCGCAGTCTGTGGATGGAGTACGTATTCGAATTATCTATCCATTACGCCAGATGATATTCTAGATATTACTGAGATTAAAGAACTATTACTTCAAGTGAAAATGACGATTCATTCCGAGAAAAATCGAGTTCGTTATGTTATGAATGGATTTGTTATTTCTGTAGGTACGTATGTTCCTGAATTAACAGAGGAAGCGAAAAATGTCGCCAGATACATTGGGAAAGTGCATGTTAATGTTGGAAATACAGCATGCAAGGTACCTGTAGCTCTCGATTATATAGAAAAAGTCGAGTCGAAGAATAGGGTTGGAATGAAGCGGAAGACGTGTATTTGCTAAGGAGGGAATGTATGAAAAAGAACATTTTTGTGGTATCTGCTTTTACGAAAAATGGAACCGGGGGCAATCTGGCTGGAGTTGGGTTGGACTCTTGTAATCTGTCGGAAAGTGATAGGTTATTTATTGCGAGGGAGTTGGGTTTTTCAGAAACAGCGTTTATTATCCCTTCCCATAACGTTCATTATGAAGTAAGGTATTATACTCCTGAATCAGAAGTGGATCTATGTGGACATGCAACCATTGCAACATTCTCTTGTCTTGCTCAAAAAATCTCACTTGAACCAGGAACTTATTCCATTAAAACCAGAGCTGGAATTTTACAGGTATTGATTGAAGAAGACAAGAAGGTATATTTACAACAAACAGAACCAAGATACTTAGACATAGTGGATTCAGAGGAAATCATTGATTCCTTGATGATTAGTAAAGACTCTCTGATGTCTGAACTACCCATTCAAATCGTTTCCACTGGTCTAAAGGATATTATGATTCCCATAAGAAATTACAAGGACTTACAATCTATTCAACCAGATTTTGAAAAAATAAAACAGGTTAGTAGAAAATACGATACAGTCGGTTATCACTTATTTACATTGGAACCGGTCCACCAGGAAGCAATTGCTCACTGCAGAAACTTTGCTCCACTCTATGGGATTAAAGAGGAAAGTGCTACAGGAACCTCTAATGCCGCCTTGGCAGCGTATCTATTTCAGTACAAAAAGATAAAACCAAATGAGAGAAACCTAAAGTTTGAGCAGGGATATGGAATGGGTGAACCTTCAGAGATTTTAGTAAGACTAGATACTAACAAAGACTCCATCACAAACATAATGGTTGGCGGATATGCAAGCATTATCGAGGAAAGGGAGGTAGACCTACATAAGAGCTAATGAAGGATTATCGTTACCAGTGCCGTTGGCTACTGGTTTTTTTGTTATAAAAATGTAAAGATGTCCTTCTATCTTGACAATGATAATCATTTTCAATTATCATATGTATAATCAATGGTAATGATAATCATTTTCATTTATAACTTTATCCTATAACCGGGAGGGAACAGTGCATTATGACAATCCTCACGTGTAAATGGTGCGGTTTTACAGAAAACCTAGTAGAAACAAGTGACCACATGGAGCCTTGTCCATGTTGTGGTTTATTTGAAGAGGAGTTAGAAACCTAAAAAGGAGGACTTCTTTATGACCAAACGCCTTTTAGAGTCGTTTATTCAAAGTCCATACCATGTAAATGATTCAAATGCTAAGCCCTGTTGGAAGCATGAGATTCAACTTATGATTAATCAGGTCGTTCGGCATTATTTTCAACTGCCTAGAAAAATACAAAATTCTATTAGCATTATGAAACTGATTGATACATATCGAAAGGACTTACATATAGAAGTGTTTGATTCTGTCACTCATTACTGTGTGGTTATGGCAAAGATTACCGACCATTTACTCTCATTCCTGACAAATGAGTCTACACAAGTGCCACAGCTCTATTTTTACCATTGCCAAGAAAGGGTATTAGAGGTTAAGGAGTATTCAATTTCCATAAATATAGAGTTGACAGAATATTCGATTAAATCATATAGTATGAAGAAATATTTATTAATGGCAGATGAGCATCTCATTAAACATTTTCAATTATTGATAACCGTTTATTCGGTAGATGCTTTTGGAAAATTGCCTGACAAGGTACTCATAATCACTTTGCTCGATGCCAAGGTGTATGAATACTCACCGACGATAGAGGATGTTATTCTTGGTCAACAGTATATGAAGGATTTGAGGAAAACAAAAATAAAACATAAAAGCTGGGAGAGAAGATCATGAAACCAACACCTAATATTGCAGTGAAAACATTTGACCATCAAGTGGATTGCTTCTGCCCAGATGCAGAGCATAGTGAGGTAGTCACTATCCATAAAGGCGACATTATCGAAATTAGTCCAGAACGGAAATACACGGTGATCAACGGGTGGTATGCGCTTGTAGTCATCAATCAACGCTGTTCGTTTTACATGGCTGTAGAGGATCTAGAGTGGTACTTTTTAAAAGAACAGATTGCCTCCATGTTAGATGTTGACCTACAGATGAACTATTATCATTTCAAAATTAACCAAGCCCTTGATGAAGGTGACGAAGTATCCTTCATGAACTTTACAGAGAAAATGAACGAATCAAATGAACTAAAGGAAAAGCTGGATATGTATTTGCGAAATGTAGCTGTTTAAAAGGTAGGTTTCAAAGTCCTTCATTCAATGGGTGGAGGGCTTTGCTATTAATTGAGTGATAATGACTATTTTTAGTCTGTATGGCTATTAAAAAAGGACGTATGTTTAATGGAAACCACTTTCATCGATATATTCCCAGCTAACGGTCTTCATATGGGTTATGAAGACCATTTCTCAAAGAAAATGCCTAGCTAACGACTTTCATACAGGCATTGAAGGTCATTTCAACAAAGATATTCTAAGCTAATGACGTTCATCACGGCGATGAAGTTCATTTCACCTAGAATATACTAAGCTAATGACGTTCATCAAATAGAAAAATCATCCCCCAAAAAAATCCTATTAACGAAACTCCAACCATCCACCCAAACCTTCACGCTCTAGTAAAAATTTCGTCATATTTTGTTCATAAGTTCACGATATTCTATTTGTATCACTGATAAATTGGGATAAGATTTCCTTTTAATGAAAGGAGTATTTACAAGCTGTTATGAGGGAGAAGAGGAAAAATAAGATACTCTTTGCTCGGATGAATATTCTCTTTTTTATTGTCTTCTTACTGTTTTCGACTTTGATTATTCGACTGGGAAACATACAAATAGTCCAGGGAGAGGAATACGCGAAGGAAAGTGAAAAGACGACGACCACCGTATATTCCTGGACAACTCCTCGCGGGAAAATTTATGACCGAGACGGAAATGTTTTGGTGGAAAATGAAGCTATTTTTACTTTAACGTACATCAATCCTTCGAACGAACACAGCCAGCAAGAACGGCTTGAGTTGGCACGAAAGATTGCAGAGTTAATTGAGGTAAGCATCGAAAATGTAAAAGAACGAGACAAAAAGGATTATTGGATATTTACTAGAAAAGAAGAAGCGTACGCAAAGGTGACTGCAGAAGAACAAGCAAACCTGGATGACACGCAAGAATATCAACTGATTTTAGAGAGAATTACAGAGGAAGAGTTAGCAACCATTACCGAAGAGGAAATGGAAGTCCTTGCAATCAAAAGAGAAATGGACGTTAATAGTTCTTCATTCAAACGTATTAAGATGGGGTTAACGACAGAAGAAATGGCGATAATTAATGAGCGTCTAGAAGAACTTCCTGGTTTCGAGGTAAAAGTGGACTCCACCCGAAAATATGTGTTAGGAAATACACTTCGTCAGCTTTTCGGTAATGTGGGTCAAATTCCAGAAGAAGCAGCCGCTACGTATAAAAGTAACGGGTACCAATTAAGTGACCTTGTTGGTACAAGCTTTATTGAGCAACAATACGAGTCCTGGCTTCGGGGTACGAAGGAAACGCAAACCTATGTTCAAGATAAGACGGGCAACCTCATAGAAGGTGAGGTGATACCAGGGGAATCTGGAAAAGATTTAATTCTCACGATTGACTTAGCTCTTCAACAAGAAACAGAGAAGATCATCGAGGAAGAGTTAAAGAAGGACACTGGTGTTAGTGAAGCCTATGCGGTGGTAACTAATCCTGAAACAGGTGAGATCTTAGCGATTGCTGGAAAAAGGGAAGAAAATGGCACGATATCCGATGAAACTTACGGTGCTTTATACAATGCCTATGCGATGGGTTCGGCTGTTAAAGGAGCAACCGTACTAACCGGTTATGAAACAGGTGTGATAACACCAGGAGATACTTTCCTTGATAGTCCGATAAAAATTGCCGGAACTCCAACGAAAAAGTCTTACGCGAATATGGGTACCATTAATGATCTAACAGCGCTCGAGCGTTCCTCGAATGTGTATATGTTTCATATCGCTATGGAAATAGGAAACTATGATTATACGAAAAAAGAAGGCTTTACTAATCCAGAAGAAGCGTATGCGACGATGAGAAAGTATTTTAATCAATTTGGCCTTGGAGTGGAAACGGAAATTGACCTTCCAAGTGAAGCAACAGGTTACAATGGGGGAGTCCAGCAGTTAGGAAACTTAATGGACTTTGCCATTGGCCAATTTGATACGTACACACCACTTCAGCTTGCTCAATACGTTTCTACCATTGCCAATGATGGAAAACGAGTGCAGCCTCACTTAATGAAGGAGGTTCGCGAGCCTGATCATGAAAGTGGAGAGTCAGGTGAAGTGCTTGAAGAGTTTGAAACGAATGTGTTAAACAAGGTGGATATGGAATTATCCAATATTGAACGCGTTCAGCAAGGATTCCGACGAGTGATGATCGGCTCAAAGGGTACAGCCGCCTCTTATTTTAAAGGAGTTACGTATAATCCAGCTGGAAAAACAGGTACGGCACAGGTATCTGATGGAAAGGGTGGTTACAACTATAACCTAACATTAGTAGGCTATGCGCCATATGATAACCCTGAAATTGCCATCTCCATCGTTGTACCAAATGCAGAGAGTGATACCAGTGGAATTAATAAGTATATCGGAAAGAGAATACTTGATTTCTATTTTGAAAATAAATAAGCCAGCATCCACTAGGGTACTGGTTTTTTTGTATAAATTCATAACAAAAAATATAATTTATAAATATGCTCATTGTAGTGAAAAATTTGTTCACAAGAAAATTCATAACAACCACTCGTTCGGAAAATAATACCTAAGAGGTGATAAAATGGATAAGAATAACTTAAAACTGACATCTTCAGAAATAGGATCACTTTGGGGAGTCCATATCAACGGAACCATGGCAGATACGGTAAATAGGTATATGGTCTCTATTGTTGAAGACGATCAAATAAGAGTTCTATTTGAAGAAGCAATTAATATATTCGAAAAACAGAAAAAACAAATTGTCAGTTTTATGCAGAACGAAGGGTTTCCAGTTCCTATTGGTTTTAATGAAACCGACCTTTTTAAAGGGAAACCAAGATTGTTTACGGATATATTTTGCCTAAACTATTTACATATTATGACTTTACATGGTCTACTAGGACACACGACTTCATTAGCTGTCTCTGTTAGAAAAGACTTAAGGGATTTTTACGATTCATGTGATAACGATGCGAAGAAGATGTATCATAAGACGATCGAGTTATTACTTGAGAAAGGAAACTTTCAAAGAGACCCTTTATTTTATCCAGCTAAAAACCCTGAGTATATTTCCAGTCGAGATTTTACCGATGGATTTTTCGGAAAAGGTAGAAGATTAGCAGCGACAGAAATCATTAGTATCTCCTTTAACATTAAAAAAAGTATCATGGCTAAAACACTATCTATTGCGTTTAGTCAAGTTGCTCAAACAAAAGAAACAAGGGAATTCTTAACAGATTCTGAAAATGCAGCTAATCAACAAATAAAAACCTTTGCAAAAATCATGCAAGCGGATAATTTGCCTGTACCGAGATCTTGGGAAACAGAGGTTACCACATCAACAGAATCTCCTTTTTCCGATAAGTTAATGCTATATCACATGGGATTTTTATTTCAAGCAGCACAACACTATCATGGCGCGGGGCTAGCATCAGCCATGAGAACCGACCTTGTAGCCGCATACGAAGGTACTATTTTAAAAAATCTTATGGTTACAAAAAAATGGTTTAATTTGATGGTAGAAAATAAATGGTTAGAGCAACCTCCTCTTGCTCCTAATAGAAAAGAAATTACAGAGGAAGTTTAGGAATATAATTTCTTAGGAACAAACCGAAGATGAAGCCTTCGATGTCTTCTACAAGGCTGGAAATAAGGAAGCTATTATTCAGTTGGTCGAGGATGTATTACACCCCTATGGTGGACCATTATTCGAAGGGTTTTCTTTAGGGAAGGAGTATAAATGACATAGAAAAAAAGCTTACTCCATTCAAGGGAAGTAAGCTTTTATATTGGCAAACGAATGGAAAAGCAGGTGCCTTTTCGGAGTTGACTTTCGACCTCTATGCTACCTCCATGCTGATGGATGGTATTAAATACTTGTACCAATCCCATACCTGTTCCTTCATCCTTAGTGGAATAAAAAGGGGTACCTAATTTATTTAAATCGTTTGTTGGAATTCCTTTACCCGTATCAGTTATTTTCACCAGTACGTATGTATCAATTACTCTCTGTTCAATTAGAATGTTTCCACTTTCCTCAATCGCTTCAAAGGCATTTTTGATAAGATTAAAGAAAGCTTTCATTAGAATGTTTCGTTTTCCTTGAATGGTTTGATCTGTATGAATAAAGGTTGTTTCTACTTTTACACGGTAGAATTGATCTTGAAATAGTAAAAGTAAACTCTCTAATTCATGGCAAAGATTCAGATCCAGTTTTGCAATCTGGAGCATATTGGTAAGGGTGTTTAATGCGTTATCAAGCTTAGTATCCATAATATCAAGATAAGGGTGAGGGAGATCTTGTCTCAGTAGCTGAATAAATCCTTTAACAGCCGTTAGTGGATTTTTGATTTCATGGGCAATTCCGGTTGAGAATTCCCCAATAGCTGATAGTTTTTCAGCGTGAAGAAGGCGTTTTTCTGTTTCTTTCCGTCGACTAATATCTCGTACAATTAATAGTGCGAATATATTTCCTTGATAAGAGTGGGGGGCAGCCATGACTTCAATATCAATAATGGTTCCATCTTTTCTAATCATTTTCTGCTCCATGACTTCTGCTATCATGAATTCTTCTCTGACTCTTTTTAATCGGGTTTTACAAACCTTGTAAAAATCAGGATGTAAAAATTGTTGGAACTCTCTATGTAATACCTCAGAAAGATGATCAAATCCCAGTAATTGCAATACCGTTTTATTTGCATAAATAATCTCGTTTTCTTTTAACACAAAAATTGCATTTAAAGAGTGATCAATTAAGGATTCAAAATCTAATTTGTATGATAATTCTTTCATGTTCCTACTCCTGAACGGTTTATACCTATAATTTTAATATGCGATCCCCCCTTTGTCACCATTTTTGTAAATAAAATGTAATAATCTTTACAATATTAAAAATAAGTCAGCTTCTTGTAAGAAACTGACTTATTTCCTTGTTAAATGCCATTCTTTTTTCCTAAATGCTTTAGTAGATCGTCAAAGGAAAGTTCAGACATTGATGTGAGTCGATGAACATGACCTTTAAAGTCCAAGTATTGTGTCACTGGGTTAGGGACAATGACACAGTGAAGTCCTGCGCCAACAGCTGCAGTTAGTCCGTTTAATGAATCTTCAAAACAAAGAGCTTCGTTTGCCTCCACTCCAAGGTCCTTAAGTGCCTTTAGATACAGTTCCGGATCGGGTTTCACCTTTTTCACGTCATCGGAGGTTTTAATCACTTGAAAATAATCAAGAATCTTAAATCTTTCTAGATAATCAACGACCCATTTTCTACTCGAGCTAGAGGCGAGGCCTATTTTTAGCCCATGCTGTTTTGCTGCCTGAAGATAATCTAACACTCCCTCGCGAAGAGTAAATTGATCTTTTCTTTTTTGGTATAGATCATTCGTTCGTTCTTGTACTATCTCACGATCAATTGGTTTAGTAGAAAGGGTGTTCAATTCATCGTACAGGCCACCACCTGTTGTTCCTATGTACTTTGCAAAGTTTTCGAGCTTTAAGTCACACCCATAATCAAGCATGACCTCTTTTGTTACGTCATACCAGACAGACTCTGTATCCACAATTAATCCATCAAAATCAAAGATAATCGCCTTATACATAATTTCCTCCATTTAATAATAGGTTATAATACATTATATACATATTCGTATGTGAAAGAAACCTATTACTAAATGAATACCCGTTTGATAACACACAAACTGATTTATGTTTTCGAAAATGGGATACCCTATCTACTAAAAGATGGTTTGGGGTGTACATTATGACAGCTTAAAAAGAATCCTTTCAATTTCGAATGGAAAACGGCTCAGGGATGGTTGAGGTGGAGGGGGAGGTAAATGGCCGGTTTCGGATTCCTGGTCAAGATGATATGAAATTAAGAGCCGTTCTAGCTCTCTTACATTCGGTGGATCAAGAAAATTTTAAAAAGGTAAACGAAGTGGATCTCTTTCTTGAATTAGTGGAACAAATAGAAGGAACTATTGAGAATATGAAAAGGTTTGACTTTTTTCAGGGTGAAAGGCTAGAAAAATAAATGTAAAAAAAGCCAAAATCTCGAAAAGATTTTGGCCTTTTCATTTCATTTATTTGGTTTCCTTAGGATCAGGTAAATCAATTGCTTCTTTTTGTTGGTCATTGGTAAGAGAATGTTTTTCATCCGTACGGGTTTCCCAAATACTATATTTAATGTCATTTGCGCTTTGTTTTTGATCGGACATTCTACAAACACCTCCTTTTTATAGATTTTTACAAATAGGAAATATTATACAAAAATAATAATAAAAGAATATTGCCAATTTTCTTTCGTATGGAAATGTACGGATTGATTGTATATTCTGATAAGATAAACTGTTTTTGAAGGGTGGAGTAATTTGTGGGGAAACATCACGAAAGTGAGAAATTACAGCGCGGCTTAGACAACAGACACATACAGCTAATCGCGTTAGGAGGGGCCATTGGAGTTGGCTTATTCTATGGATCGAGTGCTACTATTCAAATGGCTGGTCCTTCGATTCTTCTTTCCTATTTAATCGGAGGAATCGTCATTTTTACGATCATGAGAGCCTTAGGAGAAATGGCGGTCGATGAGCCTATTTCCGGATCCTTTAGTTCATATGCTCATCGATATTTAGGACCTTTTGCGGGCTACCTAACCGGATGGACGTATTGGTTTATGTGGGTGGTTGTCGGAATGGCCGAAATCACGGTCATCGGCGTTTATGTCAATTACTGGTTTCCAGATATCCCTCAGTGGGTGACGGCGCTTGCTACGTTAATTGTCGTTACTGTAATTAACCTGATGAATGTAAAAGCATTTGGAGAGTTTGAATTCTGGTTAGCACTTATTAAAGTAGTGGCTATAATAGGTATGATTTTAGTCGGTTTAGGCATCATTTTATTTGGGTTTGGAAATGGTGGACAACCTATGGGTCTAGACAATCTCTGGGCTCACGGCGGTTTTATGCCGAATGGAAAAGAGGGGATCTTACTATCATTGGTTTTGGTTATGTTCTCTTTTGGCGGAGTAGAACTAGTAGGGATTACAGCAGGTGAAGCGAAGGATCCACGCAAGTCGATTCCGTCGGCGATTAACAATGTTGTTTGGAGAATTTTAATTTTTTATATTGGTGCTTTAGCAATTATGATGATTTTATATCCTTGGAATGAAGTCGGTTCAAATGGCAGTCCATTTGTTTTAATTTTTGACAAAATTGGCATTCCAGGCGCAGCCCATATTATTAATTTTGTCGTCTTAACAGCGGCTTTGTCTGCTTTTAATAGTGGAATGTTCAGCACAGGTAGAATGCTCTACAATTTATCACTTCAAAATAACGCACCTAAATACTTTGGCCGGTTGAATAAACATCAAACACCAAGACGTGGAATTTTATTCTCAGCTTCATTTTTATTAGTTGCTGTGTTTCTTAATTATATTGTTCCAGAGAAAGTGTTTATGTTTATCTCTTCTGTTGCGACAGTAGCCGTCATTACGAGTTGGACGATTATTCTTCTAACACAAATAAAGTTTAGACAATCGAAAACAAAGGAAGAAGTGGGAAAATTGGCGTTTAAAATGCCTCTTCATCCACTCTCAAACTATGTGGCTCTGGCATTCTTAGCGTTTGTTATCGTATTAATGGCTTTCATGGACGGCATGAGAGAAGCATTATACGTGGCACCTGTATGGTTTCTCATCCTTTATATAGGATATCGATTGAAAACAAAGAAATAACAACAAAGCGGCCTCTACTTTAGAGACCGCTTTGTTTAATTGGCATAATAATTTTGTGTGTAGTAGGGCTGATTTTCCTCATTAAATGCCACTCCAACACCTAGGTACTCAAAACCAGATTTAATGATATTTTTCCGGTGGCCTAAGGAGTTCATTAATCCTTCATGCGCAAAAATACTGCTAAACTGACCATATGCCAAATTTTCTCCAGCCAACGTATACGTTATTCCGTCTTCTTCCATCCGGTCAAAAGGAGACTCTCCTCGAAGATTCGTATGATCAAAGTAATTATTTACGGCCATGTCCGAGCTATGCTTGCGTGCCGTCTGCATCACATGCTCATCCCATGTGACCACTTGGAGTCCATGATTCACTCTTGTTGCATTGACTAAATCAAACATTTGTAACTCAAAGCCTTCTTTTAATGATTCACTAGGCTCTGAATAGATGGATTTCTTCTTGTTTTCTACATCCTCAGTCAAAATTTGAATAGCCGTTACAGTATTTTCTTCATGCACATCATAAAATATCGTTACAAATGTGTCATCTAGTTCATACAAGTCATAATCACTGTCTTCTTCAAGCTGGTAAAACACTAGTCCTTTTTGCAATCGTGACAATGGTTGCCCCAAAGTATCGCGAACCGTCTGTTTGGGACTGTTTAACTTAATACCGTTTGTGGATGAAATCAAGTCTTGATTGGTATATAAGCCAATCACCTGTTGATTGTCATTGTACATGACCTTAACAAAGTTTTGGTAATCCTCATGATACGTATGCCACTCGGTTCCATATTCATTCATCTCGGAGCGCTTGGGAGCCCCTAGCATATTTTCTATGTCTGTTTTTGATTCACCAAGTTCAATATTATAGATGGAAAAAACTTGATTGGTGGGTGATTCGAGATTAGGAGAAGGTATCTCTTTTTTAGAAGATGCCTGGCCCTCCGCTAGTTCCTCCACTTTTTCTTCAAGGATGCCTATGCTACCAGCGATACCTATATATAAGTCGTTCAAAAGCTCTGATAACTCTTTATTATCTAAAAGAGAATCTATGTTTATTTTCAAATCGTCGGCTATAGCTCCGACTCCAAGTTCTTTTCCGTAAGAGTTCCATAAATAATTCAACCCAAACAATAATAAGACTAAGAGAAAAAGTCGTCTCAAATTTTCTCCTCACTTTCTAACAATGATCCCTGTTTCCATTATAGCTAGAAGATTCATTGCTCATACGTTTTTGGTTCCTAGTTATATGATAAACGATACAGCTTTCTTCGTGTTAGTAAAACGAACCACCAGAAAAGTGGAAAAATTTGTTGTATTATAAAAAGGAACCATGAAGGAGGGAAACCGTATGAGTGATTTGCAAATAAGAGTTGCCACCACTGATGATAGTGAACAAATTCAGAGTTTATTAATAACCCTTGCGCATTGGATGAAGGACGAAAACATCAATCAATGGAGATTTTTATTAGAGGGAGAAGACGACGAGCTCAAACAGTGGATCTCCAAAGGACTAACGTATATCGTTGAAAAAGATGGAACATTTATTGCTACATTCACCCTTTTACCAGAGGCAGGAGAATGGGATCAACATATTTGGGGAGACGATCTTCCTGAGAATACTGTCTATTTGCATCGCCTCGCCATTACCCCAGACTTTATGAGACATGGGATTGGCGGGAAAATTATGGAGTGGCTTTCTACAATAGAAAAAGAGATTGTCAGATTGGATTGTGTGGCGGACAATGCAAAGTTGAACCAGTTTTACCAAAGAAATGGGTTTGAATTCATAGGAAGAACAGAGGACCATTGCAAATATCAAAAAAACATAAGGAACGGGAGTTGAATTGAAGGAAACGAAAAAAGACCAAAAAATGAATCCCGGTCTTTTTCTTAGTTATCTTACATGGAAATATTCAATTGCGTCTTTTACGGTGGCCATTGTGTGCGTAGCTGATAAGTTAAATCCTAGTTCAACTGTCAGACGAGCCAATTCGGGTCTCAGTCCAGTAATAACAGTGCGTACACCCAAAAGTGACATGACATGGACGATTTTAAAAAGTGTATCAGCAACTAGTGAATCTAAATAAAAGGTTCCAGAAAAGTCGATAATAAGACATTCAACCTGTTGTTTTTGCACCTTTATAGGTATGTTATCAAGAAGCTGACTTGCTCGGTCCTCATCAATTGATCCGACTAGGGGAAGCACCGATATTCTATTTGAGAAAGGAACAAGGGTGGCAGAAAGTTCGTTAATTTGTTTCTGCATTTGTTTTTGTTTCTTTTCAGTTTCTTTTCTCGCTGTTATATCCCATACGATGGATTGAATGGCTTTTCTCTCTCCGATTGGGGCAGGATGACAATATAAATCAATATCTACCGTTGTTCCATCCATTCGATAGACGGTTTCTTCAATGACTGGCATGGGTGTATCGTAGGCGGATTGAATTCTTTTTTCAATGGCTGCTTTTGAGAAGTCTTGGAAAATATCTAAGGGGCTAAGTCCTATGGCCTCTTCTTTGGTTGTTCTAAAAAACACTTCTGCTGCACGGTTGATATAAATGATTTTTAAATCCGTATGAATAATAACAGGATCCAGCGAATACTCAACAATCTGGCAGTAATTCATTTTTGAAAGTTCTTCACTCACGATGTTCACTCCCTTGTCATTAAGGGTAAAGTATTATTTCATAATTATCAAGGAAATTAAGATAATTGTGAATATTACTAAGTTGTATACATTTGTTTATAATGATATTGATCTTTAATAAAGAGAGGGAAACCTTCCATGTGTGGCAGATTCTCATTAACCGAAGAAATATATAATCTTAAGAGACAATTTGAATTTGAGTTTTTTGATGAACTTGGTCCAAGGTACAATATTGCTCCTAGTCAAATGGTGCTTGCCATTGGCCAAAACAAGGGAGCCAGAAAAGGGGCGTACCTTAAATGGGGGTTAGTTCCTTATTGGGCAGAGGATTCGAAGATAGGATATAAAATGATTAATGCGCGTAGTGAAGGAATTGATGAAAAACCATCCTTTAGGCAGCCTTTTAAACAGAGGAGATGTCTTATCTTAAGTGATGGCTTCTATGAATGGAAAAAGATCGGTAAAGAGAAACAGCCCTATCGATTTGTCATGAAGAATGGACAGCCATTTGCTCTTGCAGGGCTGTATGATATTTGGAAAAAAGCAGGGAAATCACCACTGGTCACATGTACAATTATTACAACTACACCAAATGAAGTAACGAAGGATGTTCACGATCGTATGCCAGTTATCTTAAAGAAGGATGATTACGACACTTGGTTAGATCCAAAAAACCAGGATATCGCCTTATTAAAATCATTGTTGTTGCCTTATCCTGCTGACGAAATGATGAAGTTTGAAGTGTCTTCTTTAGTGAATAGTCCTAAAAATGAAGTGCCAGAAATTCTTCAGCCGATCAATAGTCTATAAAAAATACCTCCCTCATAGTCAGAGGGGAGGTAGTTGGATTTCTAATGGATGGCTTTTTTCTTGAACCTTCCACCTCTAACTTCAGCAATATCAGCGATTGCTAAAAAGGCAGAGGGATCAATTTCTTCAACAATGCTTGTCATTTTTGACTCTTCAAGTCTAGTGATGATACAAAAAATCACTTTCTTGTCATCGCCCGTATAAGCTCCTTCACCATGCAAATAGGTGACACCTCTCCCAAGACGGTCATTAACGGCATCTCCAATTTCATGTGCTAAGTCACTAATGATCCAAACAGATTTAGACTCTTCCATACCAGTAATCACTACATCAATTGCTTTCGAAGCAATGACATACGCTAAAATGGAGTACATAGCACGGTCCCAGGTGTACACAAAGCCTGCGGAACCAAGGATAAATAAATTAATAAACATAACAATTTCACCAACGGAAAAAGGAACCTTTTTTCTAATCACGATAGAAAGGATTTCCGTTCCATCAAGAGCTCCACCATTCCGAATAACTAGTCCAACACCAATTCCTAAAAAAATCCCACCAAATATGGTTGCTAGTAGGATGTCATCAGTAAATGGGTGTACAGGATGAAGAAAGGTAGTAAATAGAGATAACATGATAATTCCATAGATAGTCGAAATCGCAAATGTCTTTCCAAATTGCTTATAACCGAGATAAACAAAAGGTAAGTTGAGTAAGAAAAGAAAGATTCCTAATTTAATTCCTGTAATATGGGATAGCATAATAGATATCCCGGTTACACCTCCATCAATAACCTGGTTAGGAATCAAAAATATTTCTAACCCTACTGCCATTAACAAAGCCCCAAGGGTTATAAATATCCCTCTTTGAAAAATTCTCCGTGTAGATAATCGTCGGTGTTGCCTCTTTTCTAAAACTACATCTGTCAAAATCCTCACGCCTTTTCTATTAAAGTGTAGGAACGATAAAGGACGGTCCGTATAAGCAACATGTTTGTATGTAACATAAGTGTATAATATAATTAGGTTATGTTACCAAGGATATGCTCAAAAGAAGGGAAATAACCACTATGGAATATGTAGAGGCGATTCGTGACACGGGAAAAATAAAAGCCATTAAGAAGTATCTAAAAGACCAATCAGTAAGAGATTACTTACTATTTGTCCTTGGAATAAATACAGGATTAAAAATCAGTGAAATTTTGACCATCAAGTGGAGCGATATCCTTAACGAAAATGGAAGTATTAAGAATTTCTTGGAGCGAGAAGAGCAGAAAATCCCCATTTATGTAAATTCAAAAGTAAAACAGGCTATTTCTCTTTATCTTTCCTCAATTTCCTACCATTATAGTGACTATGTTTTCAAATCCTCTAAAACAAATGAACCCATAACGAGACAACAGGCCTATCGAATTATCAATAAAGCAGCAAAGCATGTGGGGATTGAAGGGAATATTGGAACACACTCCATGAGAAAAACCTTTGGTTATCACGCCTACAAAAAAGGAATCGCCATTGCACTATTACAAAAAATATTTCACCATACATCATCTTCTGAAACATTAAAATATTTAGGAATCAAGAAGGAGGAAGAGATCAAAACAGAAATCGATGTGAATTTATAAGGGGGATAAAACATGATTAATATTGATTATTCGATTTTATTAGGTTCGTTACTTCTTATTATTGGAATCATAACGACCAAATTCTCAAGTCGACTAGGAATGCCAGCCTTGATTCTCTTTTTAGCCGTTGGAATGATCGTTGGAAGTGATGGGTTAGGTATCATCTACTTTGATAATGCCACATACGCTCAGTTAATTGGTGTACTAGCACTGATTATCATTTTATTTGAAGGTGGTTTGCAGACAAGATGGACCACGGTGAAATCCGTCTTGAAACCATCGTTATCCCTCGCCACTTTAGGGGTCTTGATTACTACCTCAGTGGTTGCTATCGTCGTCCATTTTCTGTTTGATGTTCCTTGGTTAGAGGCTTTTTTATTCGGATCCATTGTTGGTTCCACCGATGCTGCTGCTGTATTTGCGGTATTAAAAGGGCAGAATATTAACCCCAAACTCGGAGCTACTTTGGAAGCTGAATCAGGTACCAATGATCCCATGGCCATGTTTTTAACTTTAATGTTTATTGAACTGCTTACGTCAAAAGGAGAAAATGTCCTTCTTCTTATCCTATCTTTCTTTTGGCAGATGGGAATGGGAGTAGGTATTGGATTGATGTTCGGAAAACTAGCAACCATGTCGATTAATCGTATTAACCTAGATTCAAGTGGGCTTTATCCCATTTTTGCTCTTGCTTTTGCTTTACTCACATATAGTGGCACAGCGTTGATTCATGCAAGTGGTTTGTTAGCTGTTTACGTGGCAGCCCTCGTTATTGGGAATTCAGATTTAACCTATAAAACTTCCATTTTCCGTTTCAATGAAGGGTTTGCCTGGATGATGCAAATTTTAATGTTTATCATACTAGGATTGTTAGTTTTTCCTTCTCAACTTTTTACAGCCGAAGTGATTGGAAAAGGCCTACTTATAGCAATTGCTTTGATCTTTATTGCTCGCCCGATCGCTGTGTACGTTTCTACAATAAAAATGGATTTTACTCATAAAGAAAAAATCTTTTTGTCTTGGGCTGGTTTACGTGGCGCCGTACCGATTGTGTTGGCAACTTTCCCTATGCTTGCCGGGATTGCAGATAGTCAAGCCATCTTTAATGTCGTCTTCTTTGTTGTATTTACATCTGCCTTAATCCAAGGCTCAACGATTTTACTATTAGCGGGGAAATTGGGATTAACAGGACCTATAAAGGCGATCTCTGCACACTCATTGGAACTGGTCTCTATTGGAAAAGCAAATGCTGAAATAATTGAATATGAGGTCCATAAAGACGATCTGTTAGTAAATAAAAAACTTGTAGACATTATATTTCCAAGTAATGTTTTAATCAACGCCATTATACGCTCAGAAAAACTAATCATGCCAAGTGGAGATACTTGTTTACAGGAGGGTGATATTCTCTATATTCTAACGGAAAAAACAAGTATCAATAAATTAAAGGAAATGTTTAGAGATCATGAGTTGTAAACGAGGGTAAATCGTAATAAACCAACATGCTAGACCCAAAAGAGGCTATTATGACAAAGTTCATAATAGCCTCACTTTTTTCTTTCATATATGCTATCCTGACTATAATTTTGTCAGTTGGAAAGATTATGAAAGAGGTGATAGATTTGATTACACGCTATATTGGAATTTACCTATTAGTATCACTCTTCGTTAGTTCAAACCATACCTACGCTCAGCCAACAGAATGTCCAGATCCCGATACACTCGAAGCAGTGCCTATAGAGAAAATACATGAAGTAGAAAAAGCGCTACGCATTCTTGTTCCAATTGCCTATGAGGTGGGAGAGTTTCCAGAACTATATTCTGAATGGAAGGTCGTTTCGCTAAAACCATTTCCGCAAACAGTCGGTAAAAAAGAGGATCAAGATTATTACGGGATGGCTAAAAACTTCTGTGGCAAAGAGGTGGCAGACCAGTCTTGGCTGGTACGTTTGCATTTTCCTAAAGTAAAAGCGGCGAGCGGAAGCCAAGGTCAGATTTTTGTTGCCAAAAAGGAAGGCAGAGGCTGGTCCGTTTGGTTTAAATATCATTAAAACCGAATAGAATGGCTGCACATTTGCAAAAATACTTCTATTGGAAACGGAGGTAATACAATGGAAAAACATAATATTCGATTGACTTCCTCGGAGATTGCCAATCTGTGGACTAACTACATGGGAGATAGTATATCTATTTGCGTGTTTACTTATTTTCTAAATCATATAGACGACTTGGAAATAAAAAGGGTATTAGAGCACGCGATCGATTTATCTAGACAGCATATTAGCAAAATTGCTCAAATTTTCAGGGAGGAAGGAATTCCTGTACCCCTTGGTTTTACCAATGAGGATGTATATCCGCAAGCGGAACGATTATTTTCAGACTCCTTTTACCTTCAATATGTAAAGCATATGACAAAGGGAGGATTGGCTACTTACAGTGCGGTATTACCAAACGTATTTCGAAATGATATTCGTGAGTATTATATGTCGTGTCTTTCCTCAACAATGGAATTGTTTAATGAGTCAACCAATTTATTACTTTCAAAAGGACTAGAAGTTAGGTCTCCTTACATAGCCTATCCATCAAGAGTAGAATTTGTAGAGAAACAAAGCTTCTTATCTGGTTGGCTCGGCGAAGAAAGGCCGTTAACAGCTATTGAGATTACTCATTTGTATGCCAATATACAAACCAACAAGCTAGGAGAAGCATTTTGTTTAGGCTTTGCTCAGGTGGCGAAACAAAAAGAAGTGAAGGAATATATGCATAGAGGCGTTGAAATATGTAAAAAGCACATCACGCTCTTTACTGAATATCTTCAGATAAATTCACTACCAATCCCTATGACCTGGGACCAAGAAGTGACAGGATCCACAGACCTTCCATTTTCTGAAAAGCTCATGATGTTTCATGTGGGCCTATTGAGTGCTACAGGAATGGGGAATTATGGAGTGGCGATGTCATTATCACCAAGAAGAGATCTTGCCTCTATGTACGGTCGACTGATCCCAGAGGTAGGAAAGTTTGCAGAGGACGGAACAAATATCAGTATTAATAGAACATCACCATATCAAGGAGCATACAATCCTTCGCGGCTTCCCGCATCCTTCGGGTGGAAATGGTCATCGTCACCGTCAGTTTGCGGAGAATAAAGAAGCGATGAAGAGTTACTTACATACATATTTTCAATCATAAAAAGAAGGTGTTACATTGAAGAAAATCAGCATTTATTTATTACTAGGGATTAACTTATTTTACATCGTCAATTTTTTAGTGAATTTTGAACAAATCTTTCTTGGAGTGTATTGGCTATTCTTTTTTATCATTGGACTCTGTTTATCGATTTTTTATTTATTTCAATCCAAAAAAGAGAACCCATACTTGTCCAATGCACTTTTAGTAACAAGTCTTAGTTCCATAGGATTTTATTGGTTTCAATATTTTTTAGCTCATTTCATGGGGTAGATAAAAGGGGGAAGCATCTATATGAGTAAAACTCCAGAGCCACCGTATTATGCTGTCATTTTCTCGTCACAGAGAACACCTGGAGACAATGGATACGGAGCCATGGCGGATAAAATGGTTGAATTGGCCTCCAAACAAAAAGGATTTTTAGGTGTAGAAAGTGCCCGAGACGAACAATTGGGAATAACCGTTTCTTATTGGGAATCCGTAGACGCAATCCAAGCGTGGAAAGAGCATTCCGCGCACATCATTGCTCAGGAGAAGGGGAAATCCGAATGGTACGAATCCTTCTCTCTAAGAGTATGCAAGGTAGAAAAACAAAGCTTCTTCAAAATGTAAAAAAGACATCCGATTAAGATTGGATGTCTTTCCCATGGATTCTACTTTTTACTTCCTCTGCATCAGTATTACTGTATTGACTAGTGCCTTTGCCGCCTGTTTGAGCTAATAATGCCTTTACCTCATTATAAGACAATCCTGATTCCGCATTCTTCCTTTTAACCTCATTGATATCGGTACCAATCTCAGTATAATCTTTTTGATTCATTCTTTAGCCTCCTATCTACTTTTTTAATACTCTTTCTTATAAATGCAAAAATTATGTAATGGTACCTTCTTAACTTGTAAATAATGTAAAAGGAGAACAAGTACAACCAGTTAGGAGTAATCCAATGGCGAAATTAATCAATTTACCGGCGTTAATGATTTTGGATGTTCAGAAGGGGTTTGACGATCCGTATTGGGGGAAAAGAAATAACCCTCAGGCTGAGGAAAACATGGCAAGCTTACAAGCAGAGTGGAGAAAAAGGAAAGGTACGATTATCTATTCCAAGCATCTATCGATCTTGCCTAAATCACCATTACACCATACGAATAAAGAAGGTACAGAGTTTAAGGATGTAATTAGACCAAATCCGGATGAACCGGTATTTACCAAACAGGTTAATAGTGCCTTTATTGGGACAGAGCTCGAAACATATTTGAGTGAACAGCAAATAAAAACAGTTGTTATTACAGGACTTTCCACACAGCACTGTGTATCAACAACCACAAGAATGAGTGGGAACTTAGGTTATCAAACGTATCTTGTATCGGATGCGATTGCAGCATTTGAAATCACCGACCACAAAGGAAAGACACACTCCGCTGATATGATCCAAGAGCTCGAATTAGCTATGCTACAGAAGGAGTTCGCTACAATTTTAACAACTGATGACATAATCAATCAACTGGATCAACTTTAACAAAATGTAGAGCGCAGGGAGATCTCTGCGCTATTTATCTAACTTGAAAAGCTTTAGAAACCTATGATATGGGCATTTGGATAAAGAGGTATCATCATCCCGTAAGAAATACTGTCTCCATTCGAAATTATCCTCTGAACCATAACTATTTAAATCGGGGTGATTATCAATGGAGTCGTACTTAGCCAACCGTTTACGAATCTGTTTTTTAATATTTTTCGCATGGGACTCATTTTTACCGAATTCTTGTAATACCCATCGTGGGGTTATGGCTAGCATCATCGTGTCAAAATGACGGCTTTGTCGGTTTTCATGTGAGGGTGTGGCACAGTACATAAAATATTTTTCCCCATGAAAGCAAAATTCCCAGACTGGGTCATGGGGGTCAGTTGGAATATCTTCAGGCCACTCCATCCCATCAATAGCAGAAAGACCACCTAATTGCTGCCAGAATAGTTGTTCATATTGTTCGACTGAATATGTTTCTTCACCCTCTACTAGAACCTTATAAAAAACAATAAGTGACGTATACTTACCAAAATCTTTTGATTTGTTTGTAAACTCTTCTAATAGCCTTCCCAATTCGTAAATCGAGGATAGCTCTCTTGGATCATCTACAAACCCGTAGCGGAGTTGGTTCGTGGAAAAGCCAATGGTTGCTGGTATGCAAGGGAATGGTCTTTCTTTATCCGTCATTTTTGCTTCGAATTTTTCTAAAGTCGTTCTTTCCCAATTGTCTAGGTGTTCTCGTAATATCGCTTCATCTTTATATAAACCTTTGATAATTATCACCTCACAAAAGCTTATATACTATATTCCCTTAGCTTTTATTGGTTGAATGTCCTAGATAAAATGGGCGTTATATCAAGAATAGTTAATAATTTCCTCGACCATACTGATCCTAGCTGGTTTTTATTGAGAACAGAAAAACATTTTGAAATAATTGTAAGACTCGGTTTACGTAATGAAACAGGAGGAAGAAGAATGAAAAACATAACAACCAAAAAAGTAAAAGAGCCAAATGATAACACTACCTATTAGTCCGCGGCCTCTTATAAATCCTGATGATGTTTGGGTGCCAGAGGGGTATAAAGTCGAAGTGGTTGCAGTGGGACTCTCGTTCCCGACAGGTATGGGGTTTTCAGACGATGGCACGTTATACATATTAGAAGGTGGCAGTACCTGGCCCACACGCCCAGCTCTTCCTCCACGAATATTACAATTAGATTCATCCGGAAATCTTGAGGTGTTTGCTGTCGAGACATTGGGTGGGCCAAGAGGTGTCACCTATCGAGATGGCTATATTTATGTGAGCTGCAAAGGTGGGTATTTAGTCAGAATTTTTCGCTATGATGTGAAGACAAGAGAAAGAGAAGTGTTAATTGAAAAAATCCCTAGCGGGTGGATGGCATGAGCTGGGAGGGCCGGTGTTCAGTCCACATGATGGATTAATGTATTTTGCTAATGGTTCTGTAACGCAAAATGGCGTGTGCCTGCCAGCCGGATTTACAGTTGATTTGGCCAAGCATCCTCATGCCCATGACATTCCGGGTGAGGATATGATCCTAACAGGAAACAATATTTCTACGAGAAATCCATTGATGCCTTTCCATTTTTAACAGAGACAGGGCCATTTAAGCCTTTTGGTACTCGCGCAAAAAAGGGTGAGAAAATAAAAGGAGAATTATGGTGTACTTCTGGATTATGGCGTTCAAAGCCAGATGGAAGTGATGTTGAGTTATTGGCTTGGGGCTTAAGAAATCCATATGGGCTCGCCTTTAGTGAGGATGGAGAATTATACGCATCAGATAATTGTCTTGAAGAAAAAGGGGAACGCTCAATTGGCGGAGATCCAGACCGGGTATGGCATATTCGTAATGCAAAAACCTCACATGGGAGTGTAAAAAAGCCTGATTGGTATGGATTCCCTGAATTTAGAGCTGACGGTGTGCCTGTATGGGATGAAAAAGCAAAACCAGCCAAAGGACTTCGTGCTGAGCAACTAATTTAGAATTTACCAGTATGGGCAGGACCTCCTGCGTATTTAGAGAAGCCTCATTCTTGTATGACAAAAATGGACTTCTGCCGTTCAGAAGAATTTGGTTTTCGGGGAGAGTTATTCGTAGCAGAGTTTGGCACCTATGCACCTCTTAATTCACCGCACGAAAAAGATATAAACAATGGCTTTCAAATTGTACGTGTTGATGTGAAATCAGGACAATCAAAAGTATTTTTAAAAAATAAGGAGCCTGGTGCCTCTTCCTATAATCAGTCTGGAGGAATTGAAAGACCGGTGGACTGTAAGTTTCACCCTAATGGGAAAAGCTTTTATGTGTTAGATTTTGGGCATTCTCCTGTAAAAGAAGGACTTGTCCAAGCATATGGACATACCGGTGTTCTCTGGAAAATTTCAAAGAGCGAGTAGGAAGGTGTGAGTGGAATGGATCATGAAACAATTTTAATAGAGGTAATGATCAATACTTAGCAAAACAACTTAAGGAAGTTGAAAAGTGGTTTGAACATGTGCTTACTATTCAATATGTACTTGAGAATAAGTTGCAAAAAGCAATTCCAGCCATTCAAGAACCACATATCCAAGAAGCAATTGAGAAAATATTAGATGCGAATAAGCATCATACAAAAGTGATTGACGAGTTATTTGATATTGTTGATAGCAAACCAAATACAACACTTGACTATGTTCTTGGATCGGTTGTTGGAAAATTTGAAGAACTGATGGGTTTTCAGGATATTATGGGTGGGGCGGTTGGGTCATGGCAACAGATTCACCATCTATTAATTTTGAATCAGCAGGCAATGGGAGCATTTGCAGTTGCGGAACAATTAGGACTTTCTCTGGGGATAAAAGAAATCGTAGGGGTCGGCTACTCCATCACTCATGAAAAAACAATGCACCAATTATTGCTTCAGGAATACATGCTGGAAATGGCACCCATTTCGATTTTATATAAGGAAGAAGTGTAATTTGGAATAAACTTTGAGATACCGCACTAACCTTATTAAAAGGAGGGGATGTGTATGAACAATTTCTCACGTATATGGAATAAGCAGCATGGAATGACAACAAGTCAGTTTTCGAATACGAATAAGCTAGTATTAGGAAGTATATTAGGGGCAATCGCTGCTATTCTACAATCGGCGGGACTTCTAGCTGGCGTCGGTTATGTGTTTAGTACATTAGCAACAGGTCCCATTATTTTAGCTACTATTTTATCCGTTCGTATTGGGCTACTTACATACGCACTTACTCCCATGCTACTCATGATTATTCAACCAACAGAAGTGTTTGTTTTCTTATTTACAACCGGACTACTGGCTGTCGGTATTGGCATCGGATTTAAAACCGTTAAAATAAGCACACTCGTTGCGGTTATCGGTGGTCTTTGTTTAACTGCTGGTATAGTAATATTGCTGACATTGTTCAACTTTCCTGTCCTAGGGCCTTCTCTTACAGAGATAAGTGTAAGTGTAGTTGGAGGTGTCCTCGCTTTTTCAATCGCATATAGTTGGATATGGATGAGAATAAGCTTAATCGGGATGAAATACATGAACCGTGTAATAGTAAGGCATATAGCTTATGAAAAATGATAAGAGATCGGGTCTTCATGTTATAGTGAAGACCCCTTTTTCCACCTTACGACTGACTCTCAGAAGTAACTCCCAATCTCTCCATAATCCTTCTTTTCCGATATAGCATAACTCCTGCTTCTGCTAAATCATGAATCATTGACCGATTGGTGAACGCTCCAAATACCATGCCGGCAATCGGGACCATTTGAAAAAGCTTTTTCCATCCAAATTGATCACGATACGTATAAACGACTTCGCGCCAGCCCTGGAGCTGAGACATCATTTCACCCGACTGACTCCCGTTTTGGTAGTACCCGGATAATTCCTTTAGAATGGCTTTTTTCCCAACAATATCGGCTGATGAAAACTGTAGGCATTTAATGATAAAAATACGTTCACTTTTTTCATTCGGATCATACCCATGAATGATCGCAATCTCTTGCAGGGTTTTTAATGAAATCGCTAATAGTGCAGGTACATCAATCGCCAGAGTGAAAATTCCTCCAATCCCTGTTGTTGCGCCTTGGACCGTTGCGACCTTTTTCCTGTTTTCTGTTAATGTTTGACTGATTGTATTCATGGTTGAAAGAGGGATATCTTTGATTTCATCCAAGGTCTCTATCGATTGATTTGCTTCTTTTTTTATCAACTCTAATAACTGTTTTTCTGATACTAGGTATTTCCCGCCATTTTGAATGTAGTTACCGATTTCGTCCAATAAAACTCCTACTTTGTTGTGGATGAACTGTGGGGTGACTTTATCTAGTAATTTAAAAGGGAGTCTACCAAGTCGTTCCCAAATCCAAAGGTTCCCTTGGTCCTTTTCCCATTTTTCGATAATGGCTAGCTCTTTTGTTAACTCTTCTTTGTTTTCCAATGTGATCATCCTTGTTTTTCTCCATTTTTCCTCAGTTTTTCAACTTTCACGTTATTCTAATCATTTGTTACGTAACAATATGTAAAAAGGTTTCAAAAGGATTGTCTAAAAAACATGAATAAGGGTGGAAAGGTCATACTAAGATAGCAGAACCCATTCAATACATAGAGGTGATCGTGATGGATAACGTATTTGATTATGAAGATATACAATTGATTCCAAATAAATCGATTGTAAGTAGCCGAACAGAATGTGATACGAGTGTGACGTTTGGTGGACGTACATTTAGACTTCCTGTGGTTCCAGCTAATATGCAGACCATAGTTGACGAAAAGATTTCTATTTATTTAGCGGAAAATAACTATTTTTACATTATGCACCGGTTCCAACCTGAGAAGCGCTTGGATTTTGTAAAAGACATGCAGAGTCGAGGGTTATACGCTTCGATTAGTGTCGGTGTGAAAGATGAGGAATATCCATTTATTGAACAACTAGCCAAAGAAAATCTTACCCCTGAATATATTACAATTGACATTGCTCACGGTCATTCCAACGCTGTTATTCATATGATTCAACATATTAAAAAACACTTGCCAAATAGCTTTGTAATTGCAGGCAATGTTGGTACTCCTGAGGCGGTAAGGGAGTTAGAGAATGCCGGGGCTGATGCGACGAAAGTTGGTATTGGACCTGGGAAAGTGTGTATTACGAAAATCAAAACAGGGTTTGGTACGGGTGGTTGGCAGTTAGCTGCATTAAGATGGTGTGCAAAGGCTGCCAGCAAGCCCATTATAGCGGACGGCGGTATTCGTACACACGGGGATATTGCCAAATCTGTTCGGTTTGGTGCATCAATGGTAATGATCGGGTCACTCTTTGCTGGACACGAGGAGTCACCAGGGGAAACAGTCGAAAGAGATGGAAAGACGTGTAAAGAATACTTTGGTTCTGCCTCAGAATTCCAAAAGGGAGAACGGAAGAATGTAGAAGGGAAGAAGATGTACGTTGAGTATAAAGGGGCTTTAAAGGATACATTGATCGAAATGGAGCAGGATTTGCAGTCATCGATCTCATACGCAGGAGGAAATAAACTGGCTGCTATTCGAACCGTCGATTATGTCATCGTGAAGAACTCTATTTTTAACGGTGACAAGGTCTATTAAAAGATGAAAGTGAGCATTACCCGGTAGGGATGCTCACTTTCTTTTTTCTTCTATCTTTATATCGCTGAAAAAATCCAATCGCGAGCATTAACCAAAAAGCACTAATGAAATATCCAGCTAGAATGTCACTCGGATAATGGACACCGAGATAAATTCGGCTAACTCCTATTGAAAGAATGACTACCAGACTAATTAGAATATGGATTGTCCGTTTGAATGAAGTATTGATATGGCGCCACAAAATAAAAGTCAGTACCCCATATAAGGCAAATGCCATGGTCGCATGACCACTCGGAAAGCTGTAATTACTCGCTTCAGCTAAACGATGCAAGTCCGGTCTCGCCCGTTGAAAGACCATTTTTAACGTTAGAAAAAGGATATTCGCCCCTAAGATTACCGCTATAAATAGGATAAGCTCCGCACGGTGGTTCAATACCTTGTATAGAAGAAAGAGACTGATTAGTGACAGAATAATCACTGGTATGGTATCGCCAATAAAAGTGAAAAATCTCATGATACCGGTTAACCATGGAGCTTCTACCCCTTGAATAGAAGAGATGATTATGTTGTCAAAAGAGACAATCGTATTTCTCCGCACGAAAAGTGCCATTACACTAAACGCTAGTAATGAGAGTAGACTTATAAAAAATGCAATCAGTAGTTGTGTTTTTAACTTCATGAGAAGGTCTCCATCTTTCTAGAATCTTACATTGTCAGTTTAATAATAGTTTAGCTTTTTCCCGAATCACCCTCAACCTTTTCTTTAGAAAGAAACCAACCCAAAACCCCTATTAATAACAAAACGGACCAAAAGGTAAGTTTCCACTCGAATGACTTTGGAAATCCCTTTGGAAGATAAACTAAATCAGGATGGGCGAGGGTGTATACCGCCAATTTGATACCTACCCAGCCAACGATAAGAAAAGCAGCTGTCTCTAGCCCGGGCTTTCTGTGTAAAATACCTACAAAGAAATTAGCTGCAAATCTCATGATCACTAAACCAATAACCCCACCAGCTAATATTACTAAAAACTGACCTCCGTCTAATCCACCTATAGGAGGGAGTGGTGTTTCCGGAAGTGCAACAGCAAAGGCAACAGCTGCTAAAATGGCATCAACCGCAAAAGCTAAATCAGCTAATTCGACTTTTAATACGGTCATCCAAAACCCAGAACCTTGCTTTTCTTCCCCTGTTTTTTTGTTTTCTCCCTTTCGTAAAACAAACTTTTTAATAATGTGATTGATTGAAATAAATAAAAGGTAAAGAGACCCAATCGCTTGTACCTGCCAAACATCGACTAAAAATGAAATGATAAATAAGGAAGCAAAGCGAAAGACAAAGGCACCGGCTAAGCCGTAAAATAGAGCTTTCTTACGTTTTTCATCTGGTAAATGTTTCACCATAATCGCAATGACTAGGGCGTTATCAGCTGCCAAGATTCCTTCCAAGCCAATTAACACAATTAAAACCCAAAGATATTCAAGTAACAGGGCGGTATCCATAACAAACAACTCCTAGTTAAATAATTTCTCCATTACTTGTTACTGTGGCTTTATTAGAAATTAATATACTTACTATACTAAGAGGGTTATACAGAAAAAAATCCGCAGAAATTTCTGCGGAAAAAATATTATTGTTTTGCTAGTGATTGATATGCTTTTTTAATTTCCTTTACCGTTTCATCAAACTCTTCACCCCAAAGGTCATTGATGGTATGAAAGACAACATTTCCATCTTTGTCTAACATTCCATAGCCTCTATATGCCATGTCACCATTTTTCATTCCAAATAGATCAATCAATTCTAGTTCAGGGTCAGATACAAAGGGGATGCTACTTTCGAACTTGTCCACTAAAGCTTGATATAACTGCAATTGTTGATCAGGAGTATCACCACTTACGATATACATATTCACATCTAAATCCTCTAGTTGTGAGATTTTTTGATGCAGCTGAACTAGCTGCTGTTGACAGTGTGTTCAGGTATAGGTGGTAATAAAAAAGAATACAGCTGGTTTATCCTGTGGGAAAGTGATTTCCTTGTTATTTTGGTCAACCAATTTAAGAGTTCCATCCATTTTCTTCTGTCCGCAAGCGGTTAGAAGAAGGAGGGTGGCTAATAAAATAAATACTAGTTTCGTTTTCATTTAACACCTTTACCTTGTCTTATATTTGAGCTTGGGTTTCCTTCGTAGGAATTTTGGAATCTAAACTGAACATAGAACTACCGTTTATGGCTAAAAAGACAGTGATAGCAAGTATAACTACGTCTAATTCATATCCTCCCATAAAGCCTGCACCAATTTTTACTTTTAAGATGGCACCTAACATGATCAATCCAAGTAGTGCGGATACGATTTTGGTGCCTAACCCAACGATTAAGGCAACGCCACCAATAAGCTCAATTCCTGTAACAACGTAAGCGAGCAATCCTGGCAATCCCATACTTGCAAACCATCCAGCTGTATTTTCTATTCCTCCTTGTATTTTCGCTAATCCATGGACAAAGAAGGTAATTCCTAACACAACCCTTAGTAGTAGGGCCCCCATTTCATGTTTGTTCATTGATCATTCTCCTCTCATATAAGTTAAACTACATAATGTAGTGCGAAACCCCAAAAAATATTAGGCAACAGTGAGCAACACCATGCCTATGAAAAAAAGTAACACATGAATAGATATGAAGATGTTTTTTATTGTTAGTTTGATGGGTATCGATTGACTTGGTTCAACTAATTGCTGAAGCCTGAAGTTAATGGACCCACCAGAAAAATGAACCAAAGTGGGTGAGGCTTTTAACGAAACATGATATTTTATCAGCTTGATTAAAGCCGTGCTAAGCTCTAATTCCGAACCCATTTTTCTTACTGCGTACTCATCAGCAAGTATTTCACTAATGATACTATAGTTTTGTTGACACCACTTCGTTACCGGGATAAACCACAATGAATGAGCGATCAACTCTAGCATAAAAATCTTTAAAGGATCATGGTTATTTTTATGGAAGGTCTCGTGCTCAATAACAGCCCTTAACTCATTTTCTTCAAGGATTTGGATCATAGCTGTTGATAGAACAATAGTGGGTTTAATATATCCCATGGTGAATGCAAGTACGGAGTTACTCTTGATAACAATCAATTTGCCTTCGTGCCCATACTTACTAGTAATAAAAGCCGTTAATTCATCGTCCCTGCCTGCTAACAATCGTTTTGAAAATGTTTGAGTCAGGATCAATTGTTTTACTATCTTTAGTAAGGTTACTAAAAAAATATAGGTAAGAAGTGTGTTAATTAGTAAAATAACTAAAAAATAGTAGAAGGAATCCTCCATAAATAAGCTTAAGCAAAATTTAAAGAAGTTCATTTTTAACTGTGTTCCAAACAGCAAATGGGTAAGAAACATTCCCATCTGAACCCAAATAATCGTTGCTAACCCAAGGCTTAATAAAAGTAAGTAAAGTGATTTCTTTTTCCACCACATTATAACTTATCCTTTTTTAGTTGTTGGATTTTTTGTTCAAGTTTATCTAACAATGTCTCATCCACGTCTGTGAGGGAATCAATCATGTGACTAATCACAACTCCACCAAATTCATCGAGTAAATTTTCAGTTAGTTTTTTTGACTGTTCATCAAAAAACTCCACTTTTGATTGAATAGGACTGAATAGGGACATCCGACCACTAGCTCGTTTTTTAAGTACACCTTTTTCAACGAGCCGATTCATAACAGTCATAACGGTATTAAAGTTGATGCTTTTTTCAGAATCAAGGGCTTTCTGTACTTCTTTAATACTAAATTCCTCTTGCTCACTTTCCCAAAAAAGCTCCATGATTCTTGCTTCTAAAGGACCAAAAAATCGAGAAAGTCCTTCTTCATTGTACTTAAATCGTTTAATCGACAAGCTTATCACCATCCACTACTGATTGTAGTGTGTAATGAAAAGATAATCAAGTGAAAAACCTCCTATTAATAGAAATCTACTTCGAAATTTGATGATATAACTGATTATGATTTTAAATTTTTAATAACTATTGATAAAATAAATAAATATACTTGGTTGAAGGAGCAGGGAGTTAACTATGTCAATCATTGAAAAATTAAAACTTGATAAGTATTCACACATGGCTGTCATTAACCAGCCCAGTGATTATGCTATATTTTCAGGATACCAAACCTCATTAACCAATGACCATGATGCGATATTTATCTTTATTGAAACGCTGAATGAAATGGTCACGCATACACAACAAATCATTAACGACCACTTATTACTTGAAAAAGGCTACCTTTTTTTCGCATACCCGAAAAAGGGGAATAAACGATATAGCACCTATGTACATAGAGACGATATCTTTCCTGCGATGAGTGTAGGGAAGGACGGCTATATTAGCGAAAGTGATATTAAATTCGGGCGAATGGTAAGTATGGACGATGTGTTCACAGTCGTCGGTTTAAAGTGTGAGAAAAAGAAGGTAAAAAAGACACCAGCTGCCAGTCAATGTGTAGCTGATTATGAGGACAATATTAAAGATGTAGAGGCATTATTAGCAGACACACCGAATGAGCTTGCGTTTTACCAAAGCTTAACTCCGGGATATAAAAAAGACTGGGCGAGATACATATTCTCTGCCAAACAGCAACAAACAAAGGATAAACGACGGGGAGAAATGATAGAGGTCCTTTCACAAGGCTATAAAACCATGGATTTATACAAACAACAGAAGAAATAAGAATGACTGACGAATGAGACTGATGCTCATTCTTTTTTTTATACTAGGGAAGTAATTCTTTCTCCACGTATACTTCTATTCTCCTGAAATACCCTCAAAAATGTTTGGGCTTACAGTCATAAGAGAGATTCATTTTGACTCATCTTTTAAAAATAGATAAAAGGTCTATATTACCAATTTTAGTATTTTAGTAGAAAACCATGTTAGTATACCTAACAAGTTGTCTTTATTTTCTGAATTATAAGATTTACAATGGCTCTGTAGTGAAAACCTGAAGGGAGTCGATAATATGACGGGAAAGCTAGACAAGGTAGTGACCAGAAGAGATTTCTTAAACCAAGTAGGTAAAGTTGGTGGAGCTGTTGCCGTCTATGGAGCAATGGATTCCTTAGGTTTACTAGGAGGATCTATGTTTGCTAGTGCCTCATCATTCAACGCTCCAAAAAAGAGTGATTTAGTTATGGCGAACAAAATTGGAAAGAAAGTTGTGATTCTTGGAGCTGGGATTGCAGGACTTGCCTCAGCCTATGAATTAAGTAAGGCGGGCTATGATGTTCATATCCTCGAAGCACGTGACCGAACAGGAGGTAGAAACTGGACGGTACGAGGTGGAACGGAAGAAACAGAAATAAATGGTGTGAAGCAGGTAGCTAAATTTGAGAAGGGACAATATATGAATGCAGGTCCTGCTCGGATTCCTCAGCACCATGTGACCATTGATTATTGTCGTGAACTCGGAGTAGAGTTAGAAGTTTTTACAAATGCGAACGAAGCAGCCTATTATTATCAGGAAAATGCGGGTCCACTTTCAAATACGAAGATAAGAAAAAGAGAAATCAAGGCAGATACTCGTGGATATGTCGCCGAGCTTCTTACAAAGGCTGCGAACCAAACATCACTCGATGAAAACCTAACGTCTCAAGATATTGAAAGATTAACAGCCTATTTAACCCGAGATGGAGCGTTGAATTCTAGTAAAAAATACACAGGATCAAGCTATCGAGGGTACACTGAGCTCCCGGGCGCTGGCCTGAAACCAGGAACAATCGGTGCTCCTCACAAGTTTAACCATATACTCGAATCCGGAATGATGAACTACTTTAGTTCTGAATATTCCTTTGATCAGCAGATGTTAATGTTTCAGCCAGTAGGGGGAATGGATAGTATTCCGAAAGCGCTTGAAGCAAAGTTACCTGGAAAGATTACCTTTGGAGCAGAGATCCAGGAGATAAGACAAACGGCTGATGGTACTCGTGTAGTATATACGATTAAAGGCAAAACAAAAGAAATGACGGGTGATTATTGCATTTGCACAATACCCCTATCGGTATTGAAAAACATCCCAGCAGATTTTACCCCTGAAATGAATAATGCTATCAAGAGCATCAATTATGCAACAACAGGTAAAATCGCATTTCAATTTAAAAACCGTTTCTGGGAAACAGAGGACCGAATCATGGGTGGCATGACTACAACAAATATGGATATTAACCAAATTTGGTATCCATCATACGGATATTTATCTAAAAAAGGAGTGGTCATTGGATACTATAACTTCGGACAAGCAGCAGTGAATCTAGGAAATATGTCTATTGCTCAACGAGAAAAGCACGCCTTAGCTCAAGGGGCAAAAATACATAAGTCGTATACGAGTGAGTTTGAAAACTCCTTCTCTGTCGCGTGGCATAAAATCAAATACAACGAAGGCGGTTGGGCTTCTTATTCGGCTTCCGATTTAAAAAACTACTACCCAACTCTTAACGAACCTCAAGGTCGTATTTATCTTGCTGGAGAACATTTAAGCTATATGACAGGCTGGATGTCAGGAGCTTTTGAGTCTGCTAGAATTGCCGTTACCCAAATACATGAACGTACATTAAAAGAAACTAATACAAAAGTGAAAGTAGGTTGATCAAATGACTAAAGGAGCTGTTACTATGAATAAATCAAAAGCGAAAAAACTAGTGGCCTCTGTTGTATTTGGGACAAGCTTAATGGTGGGTGCTTATGCATTTGCTGGTTCGGAAAAAGCAGATTTGAAAACAGATAACGTCACCTTCTTTGGTACTCCTACTTCATCTATTTCAAGCTCTGTTTCCATACCCAAACAATATAATCAACTATGGATTAGTGGAACCGTCCCGCCTGTATTAAACAAAAATGGAACGACGATTTATGAAAGATATGGAGATACGGAAACACAGGCCATTGGGATTTTTAATAACCTAAAGTCCCAATTAGAAGCAAAAGGTTTATCTCTAAAGGATGTTACCTATTTACGAGTATACATTACGCCCGACGCAAATAAAGGAAATAAACAAGACTATCAAGGTTTCTTTAATGCCTACGCCAAATTCTTTAACACGGAAGAAAATCCTGTAAAAACAGCACGTTCGACCGTTGGAGTAGACAGTCTTGTAAACTCTGATTGGTTAATTGAAATCGAAGCGTTTGTTGCTTATAAATAAGAAGGGGGAAATCCTATGCTACAAAATATCGGAGTACCAGGTTTAATCTTAATTCTGGTGATTGCACTCGTTATATTCGGTCCCTCAAAGCTACCGGAAATTGGGCGTGCTTTTGGTAGAACATTAACAGAATTTAAAAATTCAACAAGAGAATTAGTAACGGGTGATTCGGAAGAAGAAAAAGTGAAAGAATTGAAGAATTAATTACAGGGAGAAGATGTAAACTTTGTTTGCATCTTCTTATCTTTAAAAGGGGTGTAGAATGATGGAAGAATATAAGATGCCTCTAATCGAGCATGCGGAAGAATTTAGAAAAAGACTCATCTATGTACTAGTGTCATTTGTTGTTCTTTTATTTTCAGGTTTTATTTTTGTGGATCGAATCTATGATTGGGTAGTCCACTCGGCTGAACAACAGTTAACTGTTTTAGGGCCGAGTGATATAATGTGGATTTATTTCGTTATAGCAGGTTCATTCGCACTTGTTTTTACCACACCAGTGGCTGTATATCATGGTTGGAGATTTGTTAGTCCTGGACTCCAAGCCACCGAAAAAAAAGCGTTGTTTTTATTTATGCCAGTCTTGATTCTCTTTTTCGTCATGGGACTGTCTTTTGGCTATTTTATTCTATTCCCCAGCGTCCTAACGTTTTTGACCAATTTAGCAGGCGACCATTTACATACGATGTACACAGCCGAAAAATATTTTAAGTTTCTATTAAACTTAACACTACCTATTGGTTTTTTATTTGAGATGCCGATTCTTATCATGCTACTGACTCGTCTTGGCATAATTAATCCTATTATGTTGACAAAAACGAGGAAAGTAGCCTACGTCATCTTAATGATTCTTTCAACACTAGTTACACCGCCAGACTTTATTTCCACGATTATTGTTTTTCTTCCATTAATCTCGCTATTTGAGCTAGGAATAAGCCTATCAAAATTTATTTACCGTAGAAAAGAAAGAATGCTTTATAAAGAGGCAAGTTAACAGAAAAAGATGCCTGGGAATTACCGAATGAGGATCAGGGAAGATAAATGTTAGAAAAGTAACATTCTTCACAGATTTCCTTGTTCCAAACCTTTACAGTAAATAAAAATCAGAACAGTTTGAAAAATAAACTGTAAGGGGGATTTCAAATGAAAAGAACACATTTGCCATTGGTTTACTCATGTTCTGGCTGTTCTTCCGCAGCCCAAACCGCAAATTTAATCGCTATCAAAATGGACCGAGAGGACATTGCTGAAATGTCTTGTATTGCAGGGGTCGGAGGAGATGTAAAACCACTAGTGAAAACGGCTAAATCAGGGAGGGAAATCATTGCTATTGATGGATGTCCGCTAGCCTGTACAAAAAACTGTCTATCAAGACATGATGTAGTACCAACTTATCATTTTGATTTATCTAATTTTAATGTAGTTAAGAAAAAAGGAGTGGATCCAGACGTAGATGTGTTTAGAGAGACATATGAAAGAATAGTAGAGCTAATTTAACCGATAAAAATAGGATCGTCCAAGAAAGGACGTATCCTATTTTTACGCT
This sequence comes from Robertmurraya korlensis NBRC 107688, assembly GCF_001591645.1. Classification (GTDB taxonomy): domain Bacteria; phylum Bacillota; class Bacilli; order Bacillales; family Cytobacillaceae; genus Robertmurraya_A. The sequence continues at coordinate 786,700 of NZ_BCVH01000001.1, forward strand.
AAATGGATAGACGAAAGGCTTTCACTATGATTCCATCATTAGCAGGTTCAAAATCAAACTGAGGGAGACGTTCAAAGCCAATGTTTTCGTATAGCTTGATCGCATTAGTCATAAATTCCCCTGTATGTAACCCAACGGCCTGATAGCCCTTAGCTTTAGCTCGTTGAATGCATTCCTTTATTAATGCAAAAGCAATCCCTCTTCCTCTGTATTCTTCCTCAACTGCAAGTACCCGAATTTCAGGATGGTCCATTTCGCCAACCATTCCCTCATACGCATCCATTTTAGCAGGAAAAAGGGCAACGCTTCCTACGATTTTCCCGGCTATTTCTGCAACTAGTAGTTCAACACCTGGCTGACTGTCTGCATCCGAAGAGATTGCACTTTTAAGTGCCTCCCAATGTGCACTTGGTATTTTTTTAGCATGTTCCGCATATGCCTTTACACGTTGTTCACGTATTAAAGGAATTTCTATTTCTTTTGCTTCACGTATCATCATAATTTTTATACCTCCATCTTTCTCAGAAATTTGTCAGATTGATTACTTAGAACATGACGATGGTGCTCACTGTTCCAACCAGATAAATTAGGTCCCTTCGGCAATATTTTGACTGACGTATTGGTTGGATCAATGGTTATGGACGTATGATAATGTTTTTTAATCGCGTCAAAGTCAGTAGTATCACCAAAACCAGGGGTTTGATATAAATCTCTAGCATAGCCCCATAAATGCTTATATTGGCTGATAAGCTGACGATTGGTATTAAATTTGTTGTAGTAAGCAACATCAAACCTGACCAAAGTTGCATAAAGACGTACATCTGAATCGGTAATGTATTCCCCTAATAAAAAACGGTTAGTCGATAAACGCTCTTCAAACTCATCAAGCCGAGCAAATAACGTTTCATAAGCTTCTTCATATGCATCTTGTGATTGTGCAAACCCACACTTGTAAACTCCATTATTGATATCATGGAAAATAGTTTCATTTAACTTGTCGATTTCATTTCGAAGATGTTCAGGATATAGAAGGGGGGCATTATCTTTATGAAAGGGAACCCACTCCTTTTCCAGGTAATTGGTTAGTTTAAAATAATCATTGTTAACGACCAGATCCTACTTCACGTCTATTATGACAGGAACAGTTGGTCGCCCGGTATAATTTGGATCGGTTTTTTTATAGATTTCACTCATGTAGCGGATACCTAGAACCGGATCCACACCATCCTGATCAAGAGAAAATTCCCAATCCACATGAGGGAGCTGGGGGCGCAAAGGACTAACGGTCCCTAAACTGATTACATGTTCCAACCCAAGTACACTACGAACAATGACCGAGCGATGTGCCCATGGACACGCTTGAGACCATAGCAGGCGATATCGGTTGGCCTCGATTGGAAGCTCACCTGGTTCGTTACCAAAAGGAGTGGTAAATCGATTGACTTGCCTTTTAAAGGCACCTTCTTTAGTAAACTCATTTGAAACAGACTGTTCTTTCATTGGTACCATCCCTCTCGCAATGTTAAAAATACTCTGAATTTGAGACTTTAAGAAAATTTAGTCTTTTTTTATCTGGTCCGTCAATTTTTTTAGTAAGTATTCCAGAGAAGTTATCTCTGTCTTGCTGGCTACATGGTAACAATTAGTCCTTCATCCCTTGTGAAATCGCATACAAATTCTTATTGAATAATTACAGTAAAAATTTATATATTTCAAGTGCCGAAACAATTTACTTTACCGATGTGATGTTATAGAATGGTAAAGTTACAAACTTAGGAAATTATGAGTCTTTATTTTTTAGGAAAGGCGAGAGGAACTTGAACAATTTAACAGGTACAAAGCGTTTACAGCTGGCATTGCTTCTAGGATCTCTGGCGATCTTAGGTCCGTTTACCATTGATATGTATTTGCCTTCTTTTCCGACAATTGTAAAAGAGTTTGGTACAACGGCATCCTTCGTACAAATTAGTTTAACGTCGTGTTTATTAGGGTTGGGTGTAGGGCAATTAATTATTGGCCCGATGAGCGATGTGCAGGGTCGAAAAAAACCATTGCTAATCTTTCTAATTATGTATTTAGTGGCCTCTGCCATTTGTGCGTTTGCTCCAAATATATACTTTTTTATAGCTGCTCGTTTCTTACAAGGATTTTCGGCAGCAGGTGGAATCGTTATTTCGAGAGCAGTGGTTCGCGATAAGTTTAGTGGAAGAGAACTAACAAAGTTTTTTGCGTTATTAACATTAGTAAGCAACTTAGGTCCGATTATTGCCCCTGTTGTTGGGGGGACGATCTTGGCATTTACGAACTGGACAGGAGTTTTTATCGTTTTAAGTGTTGTTGGCCTAGTTCTATTTTTTACAGTATTTTCAAAGCTGGAAGAATCGCTACCTACGGAAAAGCGTGTTCCTAGTAATATAGGTCAAACCTTTAGCAACTTCGGGACATTATTAAAAGATCGACAGTTTACTGGATATGCCTTTACACAAGGTTTTATTGTCGCTGGAATTTTTGCTTATGTTTCTGGTACACCATTTGTGTATCAAAATATTTATGGTGTTTCTCCACAAGTATTTAGTTTATTATTTGGATTGAATGGGATTGGCTTAATTCTCGGGAGTCAGGCAGTAGGGAAATTCGTAGATGTAATCTCAGAGAAAACCTTTTTAATAATTGGTCTGACCATGTCCAATCTAGCTGGAGCGGTACTTCTTGTTGCGTTATTATTAAAGGCTCCCCTAATCGCGGTTGTTATTCCTATATTCTTCTTCGTCGCATCTATCGGGATTATTGGAACCACATCGTTTTCACTAGCCATGGAGTCTCAAGGCCATATTGCTGGTAGTGCATCAGCGTTATTAGGCTTATTACCCTTTATTCTAGGCTCCATCTCGTCACCACTTGTTGGGATTGCTGGTGAAAATTCAGCCATTCCGATGGGAGCGATTATTTTTGGAGCTAGCTTTCTAGCTTTTCTCTCTTATTTTCTTTTCGTACGAAAAGCTTCCGTCGTGAAACCAATAGAAGAACCTGGAAAAATTTCAGTCTAACCACTAGACACTATCCTATATGGGTAGTGTTTTTTTGTAAAATATGTAACATATTCCAGTCCTCTCCGTCTATATTGAAATAGACATAAAGGGGATAGAAAAATGGCTACAGTGAAGAGTGTGATTGGCTCAATGTTTTTACTTAGTCTGCTTACTGGGTGTGGAGTAGAGGACACAACATCGAAAACAGGTAATGCATCTTTAAAAACAAAGGATATTTATATACAGAAAAAGGATGTTCATTTAGAACAACAACCGTTAGATCTAGAAGGAAAAGGAACTTATGTAGGTCAAATGGATCCGCATTCCATTGAAATTAGTATCGATGGAGTTCCAACAGCGTTTCAACTGACAGATCAAGCAATCTCTCAACTATCTAGCATCCAAGACGGAACGGACGTCGAGTTTGTATATACAGACACAGATAAAGAACAAAAAACGATAGAGAGATTTGTCAAAGCAGAAGGAGAAATTCATTTAATACATTCCGTGCTTCAACTTGACCAAGAGCTAACTGATTTGGTAATAAAGCTTCATGATACGAAAGAAAGTAGTATTTTAAAAGATATGAGTGCTTTTGAGATATTTGCTATGTATATGTACACAAAAGCGGGTCAAGATTTTGACACTCTTTATTATTTTCATGAACTAGACTCTCATTCTATCTCTGTTGAGCAATTTAAAAAAGAAAACATGACACAAGAGGCCATTTCACAAAATGATTCTTTTATGAAAAAGCTTGATCAAGTAAGAAAATTTAAGGTAATCCAAACAGGAGACAATCGAGCAATGGTATCATTTCAATTACCTAATGAAGAGCATGTGTATGAATTTAAATTAATAAAAACGTCTAATGGTTGGCATGCCATGTGGATTCCGTTTCAATAGGTAATTCTGTCATGTTCAAAATTTAAGTAGTTGAAAAATAAGAAATATTCATCTAATATAGAATCTAGCTTAAATGAATAGTTTTCCAGTAGATTAAGATGCCTTATGAGGCTTAATAGGGAATCTGGTGCAAATCCAGAGCTGTACCCGCAACTGTAAGTGTGGACGAAATAAGAATACCACTGTATGCATTCGTTTGTCGTATGAATACGGGAAGGTCTTAAAGTAGGAAGAAGCATAAGTCAGGAGACCTATCTTAATTTTATACGTTTCAGTTTCTCCGGGGATAGAGAAGGTGTTTCGATGGTAAGAATTGACGTAATTTTCATTTGTCTTTTCCTGCTTTCGTTTCATCCGCTCATTCCTTCGAGCGGATTTTTTTGTGGAATTGCTCATATATACGGACGAACAGAAATACATTTAAGTGTCAACTTCATAGTTTACTTGATGGGTGTAAAAGCAATCATAAGGCTTTTGCTTAAAAGGGAAGCACGGTGAAAAACCGTCGCGGTACCCGCCACTGTAATGGGGAGCTTTGTTACAATTTGTCACTGAGTAAAATCGGGAAGACGTAACGATAGCTATGAACCAAAGCCAGGAGACCTGCCGATTAAGTGTGTCACTTACCTACGGGACTATAGGTAGATGTGTAGAAAAATGTACCTTCCGTATGTTCTTATGCACCTCTATTTGTAGGGGTGCTTTTTTATTTTAAAAAATAAGGGGAGTGGAACAGATGACGACTTGGAATTTACAAGGAACCAAGCAGCACATCTTGATTTGTAACGGAAGCAGTTGTATGAGAAAAGGGGGAGAAGAAGTAACGCAAGCGATTCGTGATGAAATTACACAGTTGGGGTTAGATGATGTTGTTCATACGACAAGAACTAGATGTAATGGGCGATGCAAGGATGCCTGTGTGACCATTGTTTATCCAGAAGGAACCTGGTATAAGGCTCTTACAGAAGAAATGGGACGCGAGATCGTCCGAAGTCATATCGGGCAAGGTAACATACTAGAAGATTCTGTAATCTATACATACGAACAGGAGGGCTTCGTGGCTCCCGAAACCTCAGATAGCATTGAGGGGATTTCAAAAAAGGTAAAAGAAGAGGTATAACCAATGGAACTTATCATGTTTGCCCTGCTTGCTGTTTTTATTGGAATGAGGCATGGAATGGACGGCGATCATGTAGCAGCCATTGCTGACATGGTCGGGAGTGAACAACGAAAGAAGAGACAACTCACTCTAGGAGTGATGTATGCCCTTGGTCATGGAATGATCGTTATGGTCATTGGTGTTCTCTTTATCTATATTGGTTTACAGCTTCCTGACACAACCAAACAAATTCTAGAAATTCTCGTAAGCTTTACCCTTATTGTCCTGGGTATGTTTATTATCTGGTCTATTTTTCAACAAAAGAAAGATTACGAGTATAAGAGTCGAATAAGGATTGTCATTGAATTTTTCACTAACATGGCAAATAGGCTGAAATCTGATACTAAAAACACTCATTTTTCACCTGCAAAACTCGGGGCAATTGGAGCATTAATTATTGGAATTCTTCACGGAATTGGTGTAGAAAGCCCGACGCAAATCGCGATTATTTCAAATGCGGTGGGGCTTGATAATATCACTGTGGCACTCCTGCAACTGACCCTATTCGTCATTGGTTTGCTCATCGCAACAATTGGCATAACGTTTTGTCTGTCTTGGGGATTTATGAAAGCAAGAGTGAAAGACAGGCTGTTCTTACTCTTAGGTTCGGTAACAGGTGCCTATAGCTTAGGATTAGGGATTTTTATGATGGTGGAATTAGTGAAAGGAGGAGCGTAATTGAAAGGAAAACTGTTAGTTATTGGTTTTGGTCCCGGAAGTGAGGAGCATATAACGAAACGTGCAAGAACAGCTCTTCAAGAAAGTGATATGATCATCGGCTACAAAACCTATGTAGACCTGATTGAAGGACTATTAAATGGACAAGAAATTATTAGTACAGGCATGACCGAAGAAGTAAGCCGAGCTCAAGAGGCCGTAAGACAAGCAGAACTCGGAAAAAAAGTGGCTGTCATCTCCAGTGGGGATGCAGGAGTGTACGGAATGGCTGGCCTCGTTTACGAAGTATTGGTTGAAAAGGGCTGGAAGCAAGATACAGGTGTTGAGGTCGAAGTAATTCCAGGGATATCAGCGATTAATTCATGCGCTTCCCTATTAGGTGCCCCTGTCATGCATGATGCCTGTACGATTAGTTTAAGTGATCATCTTACTCCGTGGAGCTTAATTGAACAACGAATTGAAGCAGCCGCACAAGCAGACTTTGTGATTGCCTTATATAACCCAATGAGTGGAAGAAGAACCAGACAAATTGTTGAAGCGCAACGGATTTTACTAAAATACCGCTCGCCGGAAACACCTGTAGGGCTCGTAAAAAGTGCGTATCGTGATCGCCAAAGCATAACGCGTACCACATTAGAAGACATGATGAACCATGAAATAGGGATGTTAACAACCGTCCTGATTGGAAACTCATCTACGTTTTACTATGATGACTTAATGATTACCCCAAGAGGATATCAGCGAAAGTATACATTAAGCCAAAAGGAACAACCATTGAAGCCCCATCAACGCTTGAAAAAAGAAGCAGAGCCATGGGCACTCGAGCAGGTGACGAATACCTCATCTAGAGCCATAGCCGATGAAGCATTACAGCTGATTTTAGGTGAGAATACCAAACAGACAGAGTACATTCAACAACCGATTCAATCCATCTTTGAGGTTTCGGTAAGTCCTGGTGTTGCAAATAAAAAATTCACCCCAAAACAAATGATGACACTGGCGGAAATTGTTGGAGAAGACGGAAGCATGGAATACACACAAGACCATCATATTAAACTTCAAGTCCCAACCACAAATCCAGATCAGGTGGTGGCTGAGCTTGAGAAGGTAGGTTTTCTTCTTGCCCCTGTTGGTGATGTGTTGACTCTAAAGGCATGTGACTTCTGTGAAGGAGAAAAGAAGGATTCCATTCCTTATGCAGAGTCGTTGCAAGCTAGACTTGGAGGAATGGAACTGCCTAAGGAAATGAAAATCGGCTTTAACGGATGCGGGATGGCATGTTTTGGTGCCGTTCGCGAAGATATCGGCATCGTCTTTCGTAAAGGAGCCTTTGATTTATTTTTAGGTGGAAAAACCATTGGCAGAAACGCACACTCCGGACAAATTGTCGCAGAAGGGATTTCTCCAGATGAAATCGTCGAACTCGTGGATAGAATCGTTCAGGAATACAAAGAAAAAGGCCACCCAAATGAGCGTTTCCATAAATTCTTTAAGCGGGTGAAAAACGTTTGCGGCTTTGAATTTCAGGATGTGTCCCCTTCGTTAAAAATAGAGCTTGCACCTTGCGGGGATTAAGGAAGCTGTACTCGGGCTTACTATTTATGAATGACGTTACGGAGCAATTTACTTGAGCAAACGTTCTTCATCCAGCTTATAAAAGACGTTACGGAGCAATTTACTTGAGCAAACGTTCTTCATCCGGCTTATGAAAGACGTTACGGAGCGATTTACTTGGGCAAACGTTCTTCATCCGGGTTATGAAAGACGTTATGAAGCGATTTACTTGAGCAAACGTTCTTCATCCGGCTTATGAAGGACGTTATGGAGAGATTTACCTGAGATAACGTTCTTCATCAAATTACGAAAACAATTAAATGAAAAAAGCCAGCCATAAAAAGTCAAAAAACATACTATTCAAGGGGGAAAATATGAAAGCTATACTTTTTGTTGGACACGGCAGCAGAGACCACGAAGGCAATGATCAAATCCGGGAATTTATTCAGAACTTAAGACCAAATGTAGATGAATCCATCCTCGTTGAAACATGTTTTCTAGAGTTCGAGAGACCAACCGTTGGACAGGGTATTGACTTGTGTGTAGAAAAAGGTGCTACGGATATCGCAGTGATCCCGATTATGCTCCTTCAAGCGGGACACTCCAAAATTCACATCCCTGGTGCGATTGACGAAGCAAAGGAAAAATATCCGCATGTTTCGTTTACATACGGAAGACCGATCGGAATTCATGAAGAGGCTCTAAACATTCTACAAACAAGATTAATAGAGGCAGGAGAAGACCTCGACTTGCCTTCTGACAATACAGCCATCCTCCTCCTAGGACGAGGGGGAAGTGATCCAGACGCCAATAGTGATTTATATAAGATTGGGAGATTGCTATGGGAAAAAACCAAGTATACGATCGTTGAACCAGCTTTTATGGGGGTTACTGATCCTCTAGTGAACGCAGGAATTGAACGATGTATCAAGCTTGGAGCAAAGAAAGTAGTGATTTTACCATATTTTCTTTTCACAGGAATCTTAATTAAAAGACTAGAAGAGCTAGTTAGTGAGTTTCAACAAAGTTACCCAGATATTGAATTCCAACTCGCTGGGTATTTTGGATTTCATCCTAAATTACAAACGATTTTATTAGACCGAGCAGAAGAAGCACTTCAAGGTGATGTGAAAATGAACTGTGATACATGCCAATACCGCATCAATGCAATGGAGTTTATCGATCATCATCACCATCACGAACACGACCATGATCACGGTCATCACCACGACCACCACCATCATCACCATCATGACCATGAGCATCATCACCACCATCACGATGAGGTAAAGGCAGGGAATACTAAGTGATTTTCATGTTAGCAGGAACAAGCGATGCTAGAGCTCTTGCACTCGATATTAAAAATGAAGGCCATCAACTCCTTACAACAGTAGTAACAGAAAATGCCGCAGCGGAAATGACTAAGGCGGGAATTCCCGTCCATGTTGGTCGACTACCTGTTGATGAAATGATCCGACTTATTCAAGAACATAGAGCTACTATAGTGGTCGACGCCAGCCATCCATTTGCTGAGGAAGCTTCAAAAAATGCCATGGAAGCGGCGAAACAACTAGGTCTTCCATATATTCGTTACGAACGAGAGTCACAATCGTTTGATTACGAAAAGTTAACGGTTGTTTCATCCTACAAGGAAGCAGCGAAAATAGCCGCAACCAAACAAGGCGTTGTCATGTTAACGACCGGAAGCAAGACCCTTCAAGTGTTTACAGAGGAATTACTAGACAAACCGGATATTCGTCTTATAGCCCGAATGCTTCCCCGACTAGATAATATGGAGAAATGCGAGCAGCTTGGGTTTCCACAAAAGAACATTATCGCCATCCAAGGACCCTTCTCTAAAGATTTTGATCAAGCACTTTATAAACAATATGGAGTCACCGTCATGATCACAAAAGAAAGTGGTAAGGTGGGATCAGTCGATGAAAAAGTAGAGGCAGCCAAGGAGTTAGGCATCGAAATTATTATGATCGCGAGACCTAAAATGGACTACGGCGTAAGCTTTTCAGAGTTCCCACCAATTATAAATTTATTAAAAAAAGGAGAAGGAATACATGGACTTTAAAACAGAGTTTAAACCATTAACCGTTCAACCAGAAGAAATTGAAGGCATTAGCTTTCAAATGATCGACGATGAAGTTGGAGAGCATCATTACACTCCAGAACAATATCGCGTGGTCCAACGAGTGATTCATGCTTCAGCCGATTTTGAACTAGGAAAAAGTCTCTTATTTCATCCAAAAGCAATGGAAGCAGGAATTAAAGCCATTCGTAGTGGGAAAAAAGTTGTGGCTGACGTACAAATGGTGCAATCAGGGGTAAACAAAACAAGAATTGAAAAATTCGGTGGGGAAGTAAATGTATATATTTCTGACCCTGACGTCATGAAGGAAGCTAAACGCTTAAACACGACTCGAGCGATTATTGCAACGAGAAAAGCAATTAAAGAAGCAGAAGGTGGAATCTTTGCCATCGGAAATGCGCCAACCGCTTTGTTAGAACTGATTCGCCTAATTAAAGAAGAAGATGCTAAGCCTGGTCTCATCATTGGCTTACCAGTTGGGTTCGTATCAGCTGCTGAATCAAAGGAAGAGCTTGCAAAGCTCAATGTCCCATTTATAACAAATATCGGTAGAAAAGGCGGAAGTACTGTTACTGTTGCCGCCTTAAATGCGATATCTATTTTAGCCGAACAGGTATAAAACGATGGCCGAGCAAGTAAAAGAGGAGAAAAAGCTAAGGGAAGGCTACACAACGGGAGCTTGTGCCACAGCTGCAACGAAGGCGGCACTCATCGCATTAATCACCGGGGAGGAACAAACAGAGTCAACCATTTTCCTCCCTGTTGGTCGCTTTGTTACCTTTGCCATTGAGAGCTGCCAAGCTGCCCACACCAAAGGGGAAGCTACTGTTATCAAGGATGGCGGTGACGACCCGGATGCCACCCATGAAGCACAAATCATCTCTACCGTCACATGGTCAAATGAACCGGGAATCGTACTTGATGGAGGGATTGGAGTCGGAAGGGTAACGAAACCTGGTCTACCTGTCCCAGTTGGTGAGGCAGCCATCAATCCTGTCCCTCGAAAAATGATTCACGGTGTGGCCGAGGAAGTATTACAGACTTATGGAGTGAAAAAAGGAATCAAAATTGTTATTTCTGTACCCGCTGGGGAAGAAATTGCAAAAAAAACATTAAATGGCCGATTAGGTATTCTTGGCGGGATTTCGATTTTAGGAACGAGAGGAATTGTCGTTCCCTTTTCTACATCTGCTTATAAAGCTAGTATCGTTCAAGCGATTAGTGTGGCCCGTGCGAGTGGGTGCGAACAAATTGTCATCACTACGGGTGGTCGGAGTGAAAAATATGCAATGAAGCAGTATCCCGAGTTACCGGAAGAAGCATTTGTAGAAATGGGAGACTTCGTCGGATTTTCTCTAAAACAATGCAAAAAGCAAGGGGCAAAAAAGGTTTCAATGGTTGGAATGATGGGCAAGTTTTCCAAAGTGGCGCAAGGAGTCATGATGGTTCACTCGAAAAGTGCTCCCATCAATTTCGGGTTTCTGGCTAAAGTGGCGGAACAAGCTGGGGCACACGGAGAACTTGTGAATGAAATCAAGGGAGCTAATACAGCCTCACAGGTCGGGGATATGATGTCAGAGTCTGGTTATCATCAATTTTTTGACTTACTTTGTGGCTCATGCTGTGAAGAAGCATTAAAGGAAGTAAATGGTGATTTGGAAGTGGATACGACCATTTACACATTAAAAGGTGACTTATTAGGAAAGGCGGTGCGACAAGGATGAAACCTATTAAAATGATTGGAATTGGTGATGACGGGAAGAAAAGTCTTCTTCCGATATACGAAGAGTGGATTTATGAAAGTGAGCTATTAGTTGGGGGAAGTCGGCAGCTAGCTTATTTTCCTGACTACACAGGTGAAACACTTCCCATTGAAGGCGGCCTTTCGCGCTTAGTGGAAAGATTACAGAACGAAACAAAGAAGGTAGTCATTTTGGCATCTGGAGATCCCTTGTTTTTTGGAATCGGAAGCTATCTCTCTAGCAAGCTCGATTTAAAAATTTATCCTTACTTGAGCTCAATTCAATTAGCCTTTGCAAAAATAGGAGAACGCTGGCAGGATGCCCATTTGGAGAGTGTCCATGGGAGAACGATGAAAGGCTTGGCACAACGGATTGATGGAAAGTCAAAGGTTGCGATTCTCACGGATGCGGAAAATTCTCCAAATAAAATAGCCGAATATCTCCTGTCTTTTGGAATGACCGAATACGAGGTATTTGTTGGAGAAAATTTAGGTGGGGAACATGAAAAAACCGCTTGGTATCAGCTCCAAGATATGAGAGATGTGGAGTTTTCCCCTCTAAATGTGGTGATATTGAAAAAAATGAACAAAGGTCCATCCTGGTCCTTTGGAATTGATGACCAAGAATTTATTCAAAGAAAGCCGGATAAAGGACTGATTACGAAAAAAGAAGTCCGCGTCTTAAGCGTTAGTGCCCTGCAACTAAAAACAGATAGTATTGTGTGGGACATTGGGACCTGTACCGGATCAGTAGCCATAGAAGCAGGAAGAATCGCTCGTGAAGGACAAATTTTTGCCATTGAAAAAAACGAAGCGGACTTAGAAAACTGTAGACAAAATTTAGCAAGATTTCGTGTCGATGCCACGGTCGTACATGGAAAAGCTCCAGATCAATTAGAGGAGTTTCCCTCACCAGATGCCGTATTTATAGGGGGAACAGCAGGTGGGATGGAGGAAATCCTAAGAATTTGCTGTGAGAGGCTGAATCAAAACGGTCGAATTGTGTTAAACGCAGTAACCATCGAAAACTTAGCCGAAGCCATGGCTGCTTTTAAAAAGAATGGTTTCAGTACAGATGTGACACTAGCTCAAATTTCTAGAAGCAAACCTATTTTAGATCTAACTCGCTTCGATGCGTTAAATCCCATTTATATCATTACTGCCAAAAGAGAGGAAGAAGAAACATGTTAGGAACATTGTACGGATTAGGAGTTGGACCAGGAGATCCCGAGCTAATTACGGTAAAAGCCTTTCGTCGATTAAAGGAGTCTCCAGTTATTGCTTACCCGAAAAAACAAAGAGGCAGCAAAAGCTACGCACATAAGATCATCGATGTTTATTTTCAACCAGATGAAAAAGAAATGCTCGGTCTTGTATTTCCAATGACCAAGGATCCAGAAATTTTAGATAGAAAGTGGTCGGAAACAGTAGAACTAGTATGGGAAAAGGTTCAGGAAGGAAAGGATGTTGCCTTCGTAACAGAAGGAGATCCCCTTTTATATAGTACATTCATTCATATGATGCGCCTTATGCAGGAGCGACACCCAGAAGTACCCATTGAAGTCGTACCAGGAATTTCATCCTTTAACGGTGCCGCATCCCGGCTAGGAATTGCCTTAGCTGATGGTGACGACCATATTGCCATTGTTCCTGCAAGAGATGACTATGAAACCATGAAAAAAGTGATTCAAGAAAATGATTGTGTCATTTTTATCAAAGTCGCAAAGGTCATTGATGTAATGTTACACGTTCTTCGAGATTTGGATTTATTACATAAAGCTTCTGTTGTTACGAAAGTTACGTCTGACGAGGAAATTATTTGGAACGCAGCTGACCTTGACGGTGCAGAGCTCGAATACTTAACGTTAATGGTGGTGAGAAAATGAAGCTGTATATCATTGGTGCTGGACCAGGAGATCCCGATTTAATTACGGTAAAGGGATTAAAGCTTTTACAAGAGGCAGATGTAGTTTTATACGCGGATTCGCTTGTGAACGAAGAGTTAATTAATAAATCAAAACCAACGGCTGAAGTGATGAAAACAGCTGGAATGCATCTTGATGAAATGGTAGACATCATGGTCGACCGAATTCGTGCTGGTCTTAAGGTGGTTCGTGTTCACACAGGTGATCCGGCTGTATACGGAGCGATTATGGAGCAAATGACTCTATTAAAGAAAGCGGGAATTGAAGTTGAGATTGTTCCTGGAGTCAGCTCCGTGTTTGCTGCGGCAGCTGCGGCCCAGGCAGAACTAACTATCCCGGATTTAACGCAAACTGTCATTTTAACTAGAGCAGAAGGGAGAACACCTGTTCCTGAATTTGAAAAACTTCGTGATCTTGCAAGTCATCATAGTACGATTGCTCTTTTCTTAAGTGCTACGTTAACTAAGAAAGTGATGAAGGAATTTATCGATGCTGGGTGGAGCAAGGATACCCCAGTTATTGTTGTCTACAAAGCCTCCTGGCCAGATGAACAAATTGTTCGAACGACGGTTGAACATTTGGATGATGATATGCGTAAAAACGGGATTCGTAAACAGGCGATGATCCTAGCAGGCTGGGCATTAGACGAAAAAATACATGATAAAAACTACCGCTCAAAGCTGTATGATCAAAGCTTTACACATGGCTTTAGACGTGGGGTGAAGCCGTGATGATTGCTTTAAAAGAAGGAGAATTTGCTTCTATTAATCAAACTGGAGAATACGCGATTGTTGCCATTACAAAGCATGGAGTCGAGATTGCTAGAAAGCTAGCACCTTCTCTACAGAACGCTGATCTGTATTATATGAGTAAATTTGAAAAGGGAGACGAACAGGACTGTGGAATACAGATGTTTTCCGGAAGCGTTCGTCTTCTATTTCCTTCTCTTTTTCAAGCTTATAAAGGTCTGATCATCATTGTCTCCTTAGGGGCAGTTGTTCGAATGATTGCTCCACTTTTAGTAGATAAAAAGGTTGACCCTGCCGTAGTCGTAATAGATGATAAAGCAGAGCACGTGATTAGTGTCTTATCAGGGCATATTGGCGGAGCAAATGAGCTAACAAAGGAAGTAGCTGCGATATTAGGAGCTCGTCCGGTGATTACCACTGCCTCTGATGTACAAAGAACAATTCCTGTTGATTTGTTCGGAAAACGATTTGGTTGGGTGTGGGAGTCTGCTGAGAAGCTAACACCTGTAAGCGCATCGGTGGTAAATGAGGAAACAGTCGCCGTAGTCCAAGAATCAGGGGAAAAGGGCTGGTGGACATATGATCGGCCACTCCCAGAAAATATTAAGGTGTATTCTAGTATCTTAGAAGCCTTGGTTACCAAGCCTCAGGCAGCACTTGTGATTACGCATCGATTCCTAGATAAAGAGGAACAAGCTATCTTAGATAATGGCGTACTGTACCGCCCCAAGGTCATTGCATTAGGCATTGGCTGTAATCGAGGGACATCAAAGGAAGAAATCGAATCAGTGATTCAAGAAACATTGGCTGAGCTTCGTTATTCTATAAAAAGTGTGAAGGCAATCTGCTCCATTGATCTAAAAAAAGACGAGCAAGGGTTACTAGAGATCACTGACCAATACGGATGGGAATACGTAACCTATTCTCCTGAACAGCTAAACAATGTACCTATCGCTAATCCGTCAGATACGGTATTTAAGTTTACAGGAGCGTACGGAGTGAGTGAACCCGCTTGCTTGCTCTACTCTGGAGCACCGAAACCCATACTTGAGAAGAAAAAATCAGGCAATGTCACTATTTCTGTTGCTCTAATTCACTACTAAAAGAAAGGAGGACATAACATGTCTAAAAGAAGATTAGTCATTGCCGGAACAGGGAGCGGTGTCGGGAAAACGACCTTAACCATCGGACTCATGTCAGCTTTTAAGAAAAAAGGGCTGGTGGTTCAAGGGTTTAAGTGTGGACCTGATTACATCGACCCGAGCTATCATACAGCTGTAACCGGAAGGCCATCAAGAAACCTGGATAGCTGGATGCTCAACCACGAACTTGTAAAAGAGATCGCTAATCGAGGCAGTGAAGGAGCCGATATCTCGATTATCGAGGGAGTCATGGGGTTTTATGACGGGAAAAATCCGACTTCCAATGATGGCACGACGGCAGAGATTAGTGTGATTACACAAAGTCCTGTTGTTCTGGTCGTTAACTGTGCGAGTATGGCCCGCAGCGCTGCGGCCATCGTAAAAGGGTTTCAAACCTTTAGTGATGACGTGAATATCGTAGCTGTCATTGCCAACCGAGTGGGAAGCGTTGGACATTACAAACTAGTCAAAGCAGCAGTCGAACAAGAGTGTGGGATTCCTGTGATTGGCTACTTAAAAAGGGAGGATGAGTTATCTATTCCCGAAAGACATCTTGGATTAATTCCCTCCATCGAACGTGGAGAACTCGAACCATTTTTTCAAAAGATAGGAGATTTAGTGCTTGAAACGATTGATGTTGACAAGCTTTATGATTTAGCACAAGCACCTGAGATTGTGGTTCAAGAAGAACAGCTTGGAATAAAAAAGGCCAAAGATATACGCATAGCTATTGCCAGAGATGCAGCTTTTAATTTTTATTATCAAGAAAACCTGGAAATGCTAGAATCATACGGAGCAGAGCTAGTTGAGTTTTCCCCATTAAACGGAGAGTGTCTACCAGAGCATGTGGATGGGCTATACATAGGCGGAGGATTCCCAGAGGAGTTCGTACAAGAATTATCACAGTTCAACGAGGTCAAGTATTCTATAAAAATAGCAATTGAGAACGGTTTGCCAACCCTAGCAGAGTGTGGGGGATTTATGTATTTAACTGATGCAATTGGAACCACAGAGGGTCAAAGTTATCCCATGATTGGACTCATTCCTGGAGTCGTTCAAATGCACAAGAAGCTAGCTGCCCTTGGTTACAGGGAAATCAGCGGAGAAGAAGGAAACATGCTGTTTAAACATAATCTTCACGCAAAAGGACACGAGTTTCATTACTCTACTTTTCAACCTTCAAGTGAGTTACCTTCAGCTTATCAAACCAAAGGCATGCGTGGGTTGAAAAAGGAAGGTTTCTTAACTAGAAATCTAGTTGCAGGCTACACACATCTGCACTTTGGATCCTGCCCAGAAATAGTAGAGAACTGGGTGGAACTTTGTCGGAAGGAAAAAGAAAGTAGATCGAGGGTTTAGTATCTAATTAGAGGACAGGGCAATATTTAGTGCCCTGGGAATCCAGATATTAGGGAAACCAGGGAACTATGTTCAGATTTAGCACCCTTAAAATCCAGATATTAGGAGAATGAGGGCGCTATATTTAGATTTGACGCCCTGGGAATCCAGATATTAGGGAAACCAGGGGACTATGTTCAGATTTAGCGCCCTCAAAGTCCAGATATTAGGAGAACGAGGGCACTAAATTCAGATTTGACACCCTTGAAATCCAGATATTAGGAGAACGAGGGCACTAAATTCAGATTTGACGTCCCTGAAATCCAGATTTTAGTAGAATGAGGTAACTGAATTCAGATTTGACAGCCTTAAAATCCGAATATTAGTAGAATCGGGGGACTACATTCAAATTAGGTTCCCTAACACAAAGGAGGTTACTATATGTCTCAACGTGGGCTAACTCTCGTCTACACAGGAAATGGAAAGGGCAAGACCACGGCTGCCCTCGGACTTGCTATTCGTGCGAAAGGCCGGGGAAAACGCGTCTTGGTTCTTCAATTTATTAAATCACCTACCAGGACGTATGGAGAAAAAATCATGTTTGACCAGATAGGGATCGAGATGCAGCAATTGGGAATTGGCTTTACATGGACCAAAACCCCGGAAGAGCATAGAGAAGCGTTACAAAAAGCGTGGGCTTTGACAAAAAACAAAGTTTACAACGGCGAATATGACCTTGTCATCCTAGACGAGTTAAACAACGCCCTTGCAATCGAAAAGTTTCCCATTGAGGATGTGCTCCCTATAGAAGAAGTCACCAAACTCATAAAAGAGCGACCCGAAGCTATGCATCTTGTAATAACAGGGCGTTCGGCACGACAAGAAATACTTGAGCTTGCCGACCTGGTTACCGAAATGAAAGAGGTCAAACATTACTATGAGGATGGAATACCTGCCGTAAAAGGGATCGAATTTTAAAAAGAAAGCTAACTAGTAGGAAGAGAATCTCAGCTTCTATACCAGTTAGCTTTTAATATTTCCTTTAAGAGTTCCACTTTTTCTGCCCCTAAAGTTTCTACGATTTCCTTTACAATATCCTCTTTAATTGAAGTCATCTCTTTGCAGCAATCTAATCCTTTCGTTGTTAACTGGAGCAATTTTTCGCGTAAATTCTCCTCAGATGCGACTGCGGTAATCAAGTCTTTCTCGATTAATCCCTTTGCACACTTATGGGCCGCCTGTCTAGAGATATTCATTTTTCTGGCTGTTTCGGCAATGGTTAGTTCCTTATTCATTTCAAGGCGAGTCATTAAGTAATACTCTTGCGGTGTCACGTCTTCGTTACCATTCTGTATCCATCTTTGACGAACCTCACCTCTAAGCTGAGCGTGTTTGTCACTGACTAAATCAATCAAGTCACTCATTTTTTTCTCCTAATGCTGTAATTTCTTTCATTGTAACATTTTTTCTAAAACAACGTGTAATTTTAAATGTCAATAAGGTTGACATTTGTGCGATTAACAAGTTAGAATAAACCGTCAACTAAGTTTACGTTTTAAAAAGGAGAGGAAAAGAGTGGGTAAAAACAAAAAAGAACAACTGGTGTTCACAACTCTAACATGTGCATGCATGGTTTTAGGGATGAGCATCTATAACGTATTATTAATGAATGGATTTACATCAAGTGTATTTGTTGATGTGGCGATTGGATTTGTTCCAGCATTTATTGTTGGATTACTATTAGACATTTTTGTAGTAGGAAAAATTTCAAAATCTGTCGTTTCAAAAATCGTGAAACAGGGAGATCCACTAATTAAAAAAATTCTATTTATGTCGTTCTTTATGGTGACGGGAATGGTTTTATTGATGTCCTTTTATGGAGCGGTCATGAATGTAGGTATTACCTCAGAGCTTCCAAGCGCTTATATTAAAGGGGTAGGTTTTAACTTTATTGCCGCCTTACCACTACAGCTTTTGATTGTCGGGCCAATTGTTCGTTTGATTTTTGTAAAAATCTATTCTGAAAAAGGTTCACTATCCCCAGCACAAAACTAACTGGAAAATCTAAACAGTAAATTTACATCCTATTTACAGAACGTTAAAAATGAACAGGTAAAGTTCTTTAGTAGAGGGGAGTCTTAGTTGCTCTCCTTTCTACTAGAAAACGGGGGATGTATATGCGAAGGAAACAAGGAAACACATTTCAGAAGTACTATTCTATTGTACTAAGCACCAGCCTGTTATTAGCAAGTATCGGGACGTCTATCCCAACCAATACTTACGCAGAAGAAACACCGATTTTGGAAGAAAATGAACCCTCTAGCAACACAGAAGGTACTACATTATCTGACCAAAACACCACCACAAAAACAGAACAAAGTAACACCTCTACAACTAGTGAACCAGAAACCACGGTGACAGAAACACCTCAGCAAGAAACGAACTCTACAACAGAAGTGGATTATCAATTGTATCCACCCATTTTAATTACAGAGATTTCCCCAAATTCCAAGGGTTCCGGTACCGATTATTTTGAGTTTATCGAAATCTACAATAATAGTAATCAACCATTACCACTTACAAATTATTCTTTCGTCTATCAGTACACAGATGGAAGTCGAACAGATCTTCCATTCCAGGTTCCTGCTGTAACGGTTGAACCACAGGAAACGGTCGTACTTTGGTTTAATAATGGAGGAAAGACGCTCGAGGAATTTAACACAAATTTTGGGACAAGCCTTCCAAAAGAAGCAGTTGTTGAATTTACGGATGCCTTTCCTGGTTTCGCAAATGGCGGCAATCGGGCAATTACGATTCGCAGTCAAGAAGGAAAGGATTTAATTACCGCTTCGTACCTAGGAAGTGAAAATGATAATAACGGGAACGATATTGCTTTTAAATACCCACTATCTGGTACTTTAATGGATAAGTATAGAACCTTAACAGCACCCACACCTGGTCAGATTGATCCACAACAGGTTCCACCTCAGCCCGTACAATTGCCTGAGGTTCCTAAAGATACGCAAGCCCCAACCATTCAGCACGAACCAATTCCAACTAGCAACACTTTTTCGCCTGTGACGATAGCGGCAAATATTACAGATGATGTAACCGTAGCAAATGCAACCCTCTATTATAAAAATGAAAAAGCGGACATGTACTCCATTGTAACGATGATAAAGGATGGAGAAACCAACGTATTTTCAGCTGACATTCCATTAATTGATGTAGATAGTTCTTTGTCATATTACATAGAAGCATCGGATGGGTTGAACAAGATACAAACAGTGGAATATCGAATCAATGTGGAAACTCCTCCTGTTGATTACAATCAGCTTCCACCATTTTTAGTAACGGAAGTTTTACCAGATTCTACAAATGTTGGCTTGGCGGATGGGTATGAGTTTGTCGAGATTTATAATAACTCATCAAGTCCTGTAAGTCTCAAGGATTATAAGATAAATTACCGGTACTATACGAATGATCCTGGCTCTGATGTTGTATGGGCCTCTGTACCTGACGATGTAGTTATCCCTGCTAAGGAAACACTAGTATTTTGGATCATAAACGAGCAAAACGGTTCAAAAACCGTAGCTGACTTTAACCAGCATTTTCGTACGGATTTAATAGAAAACGAGGATATCGTTCGCATTTATACCAGCGGGATGGCAAATGGTAGTATACGAGGCCTAGTGTTTGCAACGAACACTGGCAAAGAAAGGGCTGTCGCTTATTATAATGATGAATCCAATGTAGATGATACATTTGCAGACAAAGGAATTCAGTATAGGTATCCTACCGATAAAAGTAACAAGATGCATAAGCTAACGATTGAACCAGCAACACCTGGTAGTGTAAGGTCTGTACAAGTTCCAGTAACTCCACGAGAATACCCAGTTGATTCAACCAAGCCGGTAGTTGAAAACCTAACGGACGTCTCATCCGTTAATCAAAAAGAAAATATCGAAGTCATTGCAAAAGCAAGTGATGATAGTGAAGTGAAAACAGTTAAAATCTTTTACAAAATATCAGGTCAAACGGAGTTTACGGAAGCCATTGTGAAAGAAAATTTTGATGATAATTTCTTTCACCAAGTGATATACTCACCAGAGCTTATCGGAAAAGAGTATGTAGACTATTATCTTTTTGCATCCGATGGCACTAATGATGTAATAAGTGAGACATACCGAGTACAGATTACAAACGACTTGGATCAGTCTAGTCTACGCCTAAATATTAAAGAGGGAGAAATGGTAGCTGGGGAAAAAGTAGTTAAAGCAACCTCAACAGTCGATGCTCCTGAAAATGTTCAGGTATCTATCGATGATCAAGAAGTGACAACAAACTTGTATTCCTCTCTGGAACATACGGCTTATCTCGCATTTGAGGCAAATGGACTAAACACCTATTTCCAAAATGCCGTTACAATGGGTGAGGAAATTTTATATTTAATGAATAAAGATTGGCTATCAGCCTGGAAAACATTCTCTGTACCAATTACGCCGGACCGTTTGCAGATAGGAGACAATATCATCACGATCCGTTCAGGAAATAAAGCTTCTCCATTTGAGCTTAGTTCAGCAGAAAATCGGGATGATTATGATCTTCGTAATGTAAGGCTCGTATTAGCAGATGGAACCGTTATTAAGGACACAGCCTTTAACGATCCTGCGCGTATTTTAAAAATGAATGATGCTCATCCCTTTGTTGATTTTCATTTTCAGATTACCGAGGAGCACGCAAGGTCAAAGTCTTTTACGTGGAATACAACTACTGTTACAGATGGGGAACATACACTTACAGTTTCGGACCTTGATGAAGAAGTGAGTGCAACAGTATTAGTCGATAATACCATTCCTACCATCAATACGAATATCAAGGAAGGTAAAACCTATAAAGGGGCCTTTACGATTGAAGCAAAAGCAAAGGATGCTGGTGCTGGGGTTGAGTTGATGGAAGCATTTTTAGACGAGGAACCTATTAAACTACCGCTTGAAACTGCTTCATCAAAGCTCACAGCAGGTGAACACAAACTCTCTATTCAAGCAAAGGATTCAGTTGGGAATACAGCAACAACGATTGTACATTTTTCAGTTGTTAATGAAAATCCAGAGCAGCCAATCAATGAATCCTCCTTTGGAGAAACTCCTGTGAATGGAACCCCTTTACTCAAGGTAAAGGTAGCTGACCCAACCAATGATAAAATGGACGTCTCCTTTTATGAAGGGTTCCAATACGATGCAGGTGATAAATTACAAGTAACAGGCTATTCAAACGTTGCCAATGTGGAGCCACCTAACGAACCATCTCCTCAAGGAGAGGAGATATTTTCAGAGGAGCAAATTTCTCTCACCGCACAGCAAGACGGAAAATATGCAACGAAGGATTCGAGCGAAGGTTTTCCTTATCACCGATTTGATGTCACTGTTGATGAAAAAGTGGATTCAAATGATGTAGTTGAACTTTTTTGGAAAGGAAATTCTCTTCCTGGAAGAAAGGTATCTATGTACGCTTGGAATCATCTGACAAGTAAGTGGCAGTTAATCGATTATAAGATTGCTGGAGAAGAAGATTTTTCGTTAAAAGGACATGTTGAAGTGGAAGCATTTGTTCACGAACGGAAAATCAATGTACTTGTTCAAGACGAGATTCCTACCTCACCAACGGAGTATGACTACACCTTTGTTTGGATGTCGGATACACAATATTACTCGGAAAGTTATCCATATATTTATGAACAGCAAACCAAATGGATTGCAGAGCATCAAGATGATATGAAGATCAAATATGTGTTTCACACAGGGGATCTTGTGAACATCTCAACCGATATGACCCAGTGGAGCCGCGCAAATGAGTATATGATGGTGCTTGATGATCACAACGTTCCTTATGGTGTATTAGCAGGAAATCACGATGTTGATCAAGTTTCTACAGACTATACGAACTATTATCAATATTTTGGCGAAGATCGTTTTATGAATAAACCGTATTATGGTGGATCCTATTTGAATAATCGGGGACATTATGACCTCATCTCGGTAGGCGGAAATGATTATATCATGGTGTATCTAGGATGGGGCGTCACAGATGAAGGGATCCAATGGATAAATGATGTGTTACAAGCTCATCCGGACCGGAAAGCCATTCTAAACTTCCATGAATACCTTCTAGCCACAGGTACACGACACCCACTTGGAGAAAAGCTATACAATGAAATCGTCGTTCCAAACAAAAACGTCATGGCAGTATTAAGCGGACATTATCATGAAGCACAAAC
Source organism: Robertmurraya korlensis NBRC 107688 (assembly GCF_001591645.1). Classification (GTDB taxonomy): domain Bacteria; phylum Bacillota; class Bacilli; order Bacillales; family Cytobacillaceae; genus Robertmurraya_A. The sequence continues at coordinate 809,299 of NZ_BCVH01000001.1, forward strand.
ACTAATCGATGAAATCGATGACAATGGGGATGGAACACCTGATCGAAAGGTATACCAAATGTTAGCTGACTACCAAGCTGGTCCTGAGGGAGGCCAAGGCTATATGAGGTTATTACATTTTGATGTGGATCAAAATCGTGTGTTCGTCAATACGTACTCTCCATATTTGGATGATTACAATTTTTATAATACGGATACGTATGGTAGCAAAGATGAGTTTGTGATGGATTTAGACCTCGCCGCAGCCGACAAACGAGTGGCAACCGATTATTTTTCCGTTAACATTTACACAGATACCTTAATCGGGGAAGACCGAAATGTAAAAAGCGGGGAAATAGCCGAAACAGTCTGGAAGGGACTTGAGGAGAATCAAACGTATTCCTGGTACGCTGTGGCATCTGATAGATACACAGGGAAAACGACATCACCTATCTGGACCTTTTTGAAGGGAAAGAAGAGGATTAATGAAGGAAAACGAAGGGGCAAATAAGCTAAAAAGGAAAAACGAAGAAGGGCGGAGAATTTAATCTCCGCCCTGTTCTTATTAATAGCCAACCTCAACAGCTGCTACAACTATGTACATTAAATCATTTTTGTCTTCTTTATCAGGAAGAACAATCCCGCTTGTGGTAAGCATGCCGCCATCTTGAACCTGTACGGTCACCTCACCATATGGAAGTACTGCCTTTACTGCTTCAATATCAAGTAACTCCTTGTCACCAGGGACAGCCAATTTGACATTCACCTTCATATTTTCAAGCTTGTTCTCTGGAAGAACGGTACGAATACCAGGCATTGAGTTGAAATGAATCGCATTTTGGACCGCGCGTATAGCTGCTTTCGTCACGTTTTGGCCATGAACATCTATTCCCATTCCTGTTTCAATAAACATAATCTGATCCATGATTTTCCCTACCTTTATCATTTTTCTCCTTTTAAGGATAACGCAAATGACTCATTTAACCAACTATAAGGATGGAACAAACTAATAAAATAGAATAATTTGGTTAATTTATAAAATAAAGCAGTTTTAAAGTGGGAATGAAGACCTTAATCGGAGAAACGGCTGTACCCTCCAAATAAGAGTCCGCATGAAGTCTGATTAGGACTACAATGGTGCCTCCAACTAATTCACTGTCCGAATAACGGTCTGATTAGGACAGCAATAGCAGCTTAAACTGATTCACAGTCCGAATGACGGGCTGATTACGACAGCAACAGCAACGTAAACTGATCCAGAGTCCGAATGACCGTCTGATTAGGACAGCAACAGAAATTCCAACTAATTCACAGTCCGAATGGCGGTCCGATTAGGACAACAACAGCAGCTCCAACTAATTCACAGTCCGAATGACGGCCTGATTAGGACAGCAATAGCAGCTTAAACTGATTCACAGTCCGAATGACGGTCTGATTAGGATAGCAATAGCAGCTTAAACTGATTCACAGTCCGAATGACGGTCTGATTAGGACAGCAACAGCAGCTCAAACTAATTTTCAGTCCGAATGACCGTCTGACAAGGACAGCAACTGCCACACAAGCATCACCTTAATCAATCCAAAATAACAAAACGAGTTGATCGGATGAAAAAAAGCGTACTTTTAGTATTCATAATCGTGTTAACGAACTTAATAACAAGCTTCTCTTTTGCTGAAAACAACGTGGGTATTCAAACCATTCAAACGAAAAAGTCTGATTATAATGGTGTTCATCTTAAGGAGAACATTGTGTATGCGAGGACTGAAAGGAAACCGTTACATCTGCACATCCTACTACCAAAACAAAAGTCAACACCTCGTCCATTGATTGTGTTTATTAAAGGAGGGGGCTGGGGTTTCCATCATCCTCAAAGAACATTTGAATTTATCCCACAGTTAGTACCCTTTTCAAAAAACGGCTATGTGGTGGCAAGTATCGAGCATCGGACAAGTCACGAAGGCAAATTCCCGACGCAATTATTTGATGTTAAATCAGCGATTCGATATTTACGAGCGCACTCAGCTGAATACAATATCGATAAAAATCGGATCGGTGTCTGGGGTAACTCTTCTGGGGGGCACTTGGCAGCTCTACTCGGTACAACTGGCGGAGTAGAGGAATTGGAAGGCAATGGTGAATACTTGAGCGAATCAAGTAAGGTACAAGCAGTGGTTGATTGGTACGGACCAACCGATTTGTTACAGATGAGTAAATATCCCTCAGACTTTGATTTTGACTCCCCGGATTCAGCAGAATCGGTGTTAATTGGTGGCGCGCTTCAGGAAAATAAGGACAAAGTGAAGAGAGCGAACCCTATTACCTATATCACAAGTGACGACCCTCCGTTTCTAATTATGCACGGGGACAAGGATCGTCGCGTTCCATTCAATCAAAGCGTTCTCCTCTTTGACGCATTAAAAAAAGCAAACATAGAAGTGACTATGTATAAAATTAAAGGCGCGGGTCACGGTGGATTTTCACAACCTGAGATTCTAAAAACCGTACAACAATTTTTTGATACGCATTTACAGGGAAGGTGAGCCACTAGGTTCACCTTTTTGCATTCTACCTACATTGTTACATATATGGTAACAGAATCTTCATATTTATCCTTTTAAATGAGATAGAACAAACTACCAAGCTAAAAAAGTATCAATAGCAATGAAATGGGAGGGAAAGGGAATGTTTAATTGTACTTGGAGGCAAAAGCTAATTCCTTGGTTGATTCCTTTCTTTATCCTTGGGTTTTGGCAGATTTTTAGTATGAACGGGCTATTTCCAGCTACCATTCTTCCTTCACCTTTTGCGGTGATCCAAACAGGAGTAAAATTAACCGCATCAGGAGAATTAATCAATCACATTTCTATTAGTCTAGGGCGTGCCTTCATTGGCTTTATCATTGGAGGGATATTAGGATTTTTCTTCTGTTTAATGAATGGATTATGTAAACCAATGAATCTACTATTGCAACCTACCATTCGTATACTGAGAAGCATCCCGCATATATCTTTACTTCCGCTGGTGATCTCTTGGTTTGGCATGAATGAAGTGTCTTTCGTATTTCTAGTCACCTTAGGGGTTCTTTTTCCTATTTATATCCATACATATCAAGGGATCAAATCGGTTGATAAGAGACTTATTGAAATGGGAAGAGCTTATGGGCTGAAGGGTTATACCCTCTTCTTTCATGTGATGTTACCAGGTGCGTTATCTTCTATCTTTGTAGGAATCCGATATGCACTTGGTATGATGTGGATGACATTAATAGTGGTAGAGACCATCCCAGCGAATTCTGGAATCGGTTATTTGACCATGAACGAAAGGGAGTTCATGCAAATAGATATGATACTTCTAAGCATACTCATTTACTCCTTACTCGGAAAACTATCGGTTTGGATGGCCAAACTCTTTGAAAAGAAATGGTTGCTGGGGAAGCAATTGTCCCAAGAAGGAGAGTGATTATGATGGATTTTAACCCAATCTTACATGTTAATAATGTGCAAAAAAAGGATGGAAACCAGTCTGTATTAAAAGGAATTAACCTTTCTATTTATGAAGGGGAGTTTGTTTCCATCGTTGGGAAAAGTGGGTGCGGAAAAAGTACACTGCTTCGTATTATAGCTGGGCTAGAAGATAGTAATGAGGGATTAGTGAAAGTTAACGGAGAAAGGCTAACTTCTATAAATAACTATGCAAGAATCATGTTCCAAGATGGAAGGCTGATACCGTGGAAAACCATCCTGCAAAATGTCGGCTTGGGCTTAACAGGTGATTGGAAACCAAAAGCCATGTATGTATTACATCATGTTGGTTTGAAGGAACGTGCCAACCATTACCCTTCGTCGCTATCAGGCGGACAAAAGCAAAGAGTAGCACTCGCTCGTGCACTTGTCCATGAACCAAAACTATTACTGTTTGATGACCCACTGGCGACAGTTGACGCCTTAACACGTATAGACCTGCAAAACCTATTCGAGTCTGTATGGAAAGAAAATCGACTCTCAGCCATTCTGGTCACTCATGATGTGGAGGAAGCGCTCCTTCTATCCGACCGAGTGATCATTATGAGAGATGGAGAAGTGGTGTTGAATAAACTGATTGATTTGCCAAGGCCTAGAAGTCGATCCAATCCAACCTTCCATCATTATTCCGAGGAAATTCTTGATATGATTATGGGAGAGAACAAAGAAAAGAAGAATGGCTATAAAATAGTTTAATGATTCTTTCATCATTTGTTCATAAATTGGTAATAATTTCTGGACATCCTACCTTCTGTAGTACAAAACATAAGTTGAAGGAGGAAAGACATGGTGAAAAAGATTAGTGGATTATTTGTGATTGCTCTAGTTTTTGGATTGCTGATTTCCGTTCAAGCACTTGCTGCACCGGAGGACAAGAGTGAAGTTGAATCAAAGGAAGCGCATGCTCATAAGGGGCACTACCACCACAGTCCAGAGTTTCTTGAGAAAAAAGCAAAAGAGTTAGGGATTTCAACCGAAGGAAAAGATTCTGAGACGATCGCAAAAGAAGTAAGAGAAGCTATGATTAAGAAAAAAGCTGAGGAGTTCGGAATCCATACAGAAGGCAAGGACTTTGAAACCCTCGCGAAGGAAGTTAAAGAAACCTATATAAAAAAACAAGCAGATGAGCTCGGAATCAAAACCGAGGGGAAAGATATTGACACGTTAGCAAAAGAAGTACGAGAAACGAATATTAAAACAAAGGCAAAAGAACTTGGCATTTCCACTGAGGGTAAAGAACTGAAAGCCCTAGCGAAAGAATTACGAGAAGCCAGCATAAAGAAAGAAGCAAAAGAATTGGGAATATCTACAGAGAATAAGGATTTCCATCAATTAGCTCATGAAGTACGAGATGCAAAAATTCTGCAAACCGCAAAGAAATTAGGTATTTCTACGGAAGATAAGTCAACCGAGGAAATTCTTGAAGAGATTATGACCAATCATGAAGAGGAAGCAAAAAAGTTAAAACTGCTTCATTGAAGTGAAAAGTGACTATTCTTAAAATGAGTAGTCACTTTTTTATGTTCCAAATAGTGGTGCGAACGCATTCATTTCGTATAAACTAAAAAAAGAATGGTGACCCCGTATCTTTTCATGGATGTTCTTCGTTATAAGGATAGAGAGTGCTGAAGGAGTGGTGATTGTGCAAAGGAAAGTTAGGAAGAACGAGACGGATATACAGGAACATCCGAGTCCTACTCAAATGGAAGAGATGTATCCAAAGCTTTTGCGTTATTGTTTGTTTCTGTCCCAAAACAGCTGGGATGGAGAGGATTTGGCTCAGGAATCTTTCTTAAAGGCTTGGCAACATTATCAATATCAGTCGGATCTCTCTGCTGCGCTAGTGAATAAGATTGCTCATAATGAATGGATTGACACCATAAGAAGACGCAGCAAGGAATCTCTTGAAGACATTCCGGAACAATCTCAAAATGAAACAGAACAACTTGTTAACCGATTTGAAGTGATTCAACAGCTGATCCATCAATTAACACCAAAACAAGCGATCATGTTTGTTTTAAAAGAGGGCTTTCAGTTCCAACTGTCTGAAATAGCGAAGCTTTTGGATTCGTCAGAAACGGCTGTTAAGGCCGCCATATATCGGGCCAAACAGCGTATTGAGAAGAAGGATACTGACCATAAGAACCCTCTAATTGAGCAATATTGGAACGAAGAAGAAAGACAACAAATCGAATTCATTCTCCATGAATCTATTAAGTCTCAAGACCCGTCGATTCTCATTCATTCGATTCCAAACATTCGCTCGTTACAAAAAGGTCATCCTACTTGCACAATACAAAAATCACCTCGCTCTTATCATCCTTCACGCACTGTCTTTATGGCTGCTTAATTCGAAACGAAGGAGGAAAAACAAACATGAGTTTAATTCCATATGTAATTGAACAATCAAACCGCGGGGAACGCTCGTACGACATTTACTCTAGACTGTTAAAGGATCGGATCATTATGATCGGTGAGGAGATTAATGATGCTGTCGCTAATAATGTTGTGGCACAATTATTATTTTTAGCAGCCGATAATCCGGACAAAGACATTTCTATCTATATTAATAGTCCAGGCGGTTCTACAACAGCTGGCTTTGCGATATTTGATACGATGCAATACATTAAACCCGATGTCAGAACCATCTGTACTGGAATGGCTGCTTCCTTTGGGGCTATGCTTTTACTTGCTGGAACAAAAGGGAAACGGATGGCCCTTCCAAATAGTGAAATCATGATCCACCAACCTTTAGGTGGGGCCCGTGGGCAAGCTACCGAAATCGAAATTTCAGCCAAACGAATTTTAAAACTTCGTGAACATATTAACCGGATTATTTCCGAACGAACGGGCCAGCCTGTTGAGAAGATAGCAAGAGATACGGACCGAGATTATTTTATGACTGCGGAAGAAGCGAAGGAATATGGCATTATCGATGAAATCATTAGATAAAACAAAGAGGAGTAGCCTTCTATAGGGGCTACTCCTCTTATGATACTAGTTTTAATCCAATTACTGAGCCTAACACCATAGCAATAAAGAGCATACGTTTCCAATCTCCCGATTCACCGTAAAGCATAATGCCGATAATTGCACTGCCTGCAGTCCCAATCCCAGTCCAAATCGCATACGCAGTCCCCATCGGTATAGATTTCATCGCAAAGGAGAGTAGAAAAAAGCTCACTCCAAAACCAAGAACAACAAGAGCGAGTGATTGCAGGTTCCGTTTTAGATTGAATTGATTAATCAAGCTCACACCTACGATTTCAAACATTCCGGCTAAAATTAAAGCAAACCACGCCATTAGTTTTCCTCTCCTTCCTGAACCTTTTCCCCCGTGACTATTTTAAGCCCAATAATTCCTACTAATAAAATGAAAATAAGTACAATTTTTTCTATTTTAAATGATTCACCAAAAAACAAGATATCAGACAATACTGTACCGACGGTTCCGAGACCGACAAAGACCGCATACACGGTTCCAACAGGTAGTGTACGGCTAGCTTGCAAAATCACATAGAAGCTGACAGCAATGGAAACCACTGTCCCTATCCACCCCCATAGATTGTCGGCATGCTTTAAGCCAATGACCCAAAACACCTCAAAAAATGCAGCAATGACTACCATGAGCCAATTCTTATTCATTTAGATCCCTCCAAAATTATTATTCCCACAAAATAAAAAAGCCCGAGAGCTACTGAAAAATCAGTTACCTCCCGGGCTTTTATCCCTCCGTGACACAGAAAAAACTGTGAGTTTTCTCTCGGTCCAGGCCAACGAGCTGTTGCGGAACCCTAGAAAACATTTTCCATATATAACAAAATACATTATACACAAATATAAATGTAACGCAAATAGGTTACATAGTTTCTAGTTTTATAAATAAGTATAATAGTAAGATCAAATCATCTACCACTTTTGTCGAAATGTGATATAATTCTCAAGGGATAAATAAAAAGAGGTTCTAGCTACCCTCTCTAAAAAACTAAGGAAAACAGTGCTGCTTTCTTAGTGGCACTTTTTTTCCGTTAAAAAGGAGTATGCAAATTGAAAAACGATAAAGCAATTGTTGTGTTTAGTGGCGGGCAAGATAGCACGACATGTTTATTTTGGGCAATAAAGAACTTTAAAGAAGTCGAGGCTGTGACGTTTGACTATAATCAAAGACATAGCTTAGAAATCGAATGTGCAAAAAATATAGCGAATGAATTAGGTGTAAGACACCATATTTTAGATATGTCACTCCTTAATCAATTAGCACCAAATGCGTTAACACGCTCGGATATTGAAGTAAAAGAAGGGGAAGAAGGCGAACTTCCATCAACGTTCGTTCCAGGAAGAAACCTTTTATTCCTTACCTTTGCTGGTGTATTAGCACGCCAAGTAGGTGCAAAGCATTTAGTCACGGGCGTTTGCGAAACGGATTTTAGCGGGTATCCAGATTGCCGTGACATTTTCATTAAATCGTTAAATGTAACATTAAATCTTTCCATGGATGAGCAATTTGTGATTCATACCCCTCTTATGTGGTTAAACAAGGCAGAAACATGGGCATTAGCCGATGAACTTGGAAAGCTTGAATACGTACGTGAGAATACATTAACTTGCTACAACGGCGTCATTTCTGATGGGTGTGGAGAATGCCCAGCTTGTGTGTTACGTAAAAGAGGACTTGATGATTTTACCAACGGGAGGTTTTAACACATGTACGGATTTCGCATCGTAGAGAATCTTCAGAAGATTGATCAGGACATCAAACGGTCCGAATTAAAGTATCATACTAAGCGGGTACTTGTGAGCAAGGAATTTACGTTTGATGCTGCACACCATCTGCATTGCTATGAAGGGAAATGCAAAAATCTTCACGGCCATACGTACAGGGTCATTTTTGGCATTAGTGGCTTTGTTGATGATAGAGGGTTAATGATGGATTTTGGTGACATTAAGGACATTTGGAAAAATGAAATTGAAATTTTCCTTGATCATAGATATTTAAATGAAACTTTACCAACAATGAACACTACGGCGGAAAATATGGTTGTGTGGATCTATGAAAAAATGAAAGAAGCTGTTTCAACAGAAGAACGCCAAAAGCTTTATCATGGGGCCAGAGTGGAATTTGTTAAACTCTATGAAACTCCTACAAGTTACGCGGAAGCAAGAAGGGAGTGGATGGAGGAATGAGTAAGATTCCTGTTTTAGAAATTTTTGGTCCAACGATTCAAGGGGAAGGTATGGTCATTGGACAAAAAACGATGTTTGTCCGTACAGCCGGATGTGATTATTCGTGCAGCTGGTGTGACTCTGCCTTTACATGGGATGGTAGTGCCAAGGACGATATTCGCATGATGGAAGCAGAGGAGATATGGCACGAACTAAAAGAATTGGGCGGAGACAATTTTTCGTTTGTAACGATTTCTGGTGGGAACCCCGCACTGTTAAAAAATCTAGACGAATTGATTGGTCTGCTTAAAGATAACCAAATCAGTATCGGGATTGAAACACAGGGTAGTCGTTGGCAGGATTGGTTTTTACAAATCGATGAGCTGACCCTTTCTCCGAAGCCACCAAGCTCAGGAATGGAGACAAACTTTGAAGTGTTGGACAGTATTTTCGCCAACCTACAAGCCGGTGAATTTGCCAATCAAGTTAGTGTAAAAGTGGTAATTTTTGATGATAAGGATCTAGAATATGCTAAAATGGTCCATTCTAGATATCCAGCGATTCCATTTTACCTACAAGTAGGGAATGATGACCTGACTAACACAAATAACGATGATCTTGTGAAAAAGCTATTAGAAAAATATGAATGGCTAGTGGATCGTGTGGTTGCTGATCCTGAGCTAAATAATGTAAAAGTTCTGCCACAATTACATGCGTTTTTATGGGGTAATAAGCGCGGAGTATAAGATAAAATGGAAGCATTCACCTTTACGGTGGATGTTTTTTTATTTCAACCACCGAATATTTCGGGAGTGAAAATAATTCCATTTTATGTTAGTATATATAGATATAATTCTTGTACGTATTTGCGAATGATCAAAATTGGAGATGTAAAGGATGGAAATATGGAAACGAAATTTGTGGGTACTTTGGATTGGCGTCTTTTTTACAGCAGCTAGTTTCTCAATGGTCATTCCTTTTTTACCTATTTTTTTAATTGAGATTGGTGTTCACGACCATACCGAAATGTGGTCCGGATTATTGTTTAGCTCCGCCTTTTTTGCAGGAGCTATTGCTTCACCATTTTGGGGAAGAGTAGCAGATAAGTACGGAAGGAAACCAATGATTGTGAGGGCCGGGATTGTCCTGTTCTTCATTTATACTCTTATGGCCTTTGTAACCAATCCTTATCAAATATTGGTTCTTCGGATCCTACAGGGCTTACTAAGTGGCTTTATTCCTGGGGCGATTGCGTTAATCGGTACAAACACCCCAACCAAACACGTAGGAAATGCTTTATCACTCATATCGACAGCATCAGCATCCGGTATGATAGCAGGGCCGTTAATTGGTGGAGCCATCGCGGAGTGGGTAGGGAACAGATGGGCGTTTGCCACCGGCGGAATCATTGTATTCATCGCCACCGTTCTTATTATACTATGGGTAACAGAAGAAAACTTTGTTCCTAGTAAAGAAAGAGGATCGGTTAAGAACGATATTAAACTAGCGATGGCCAATCGTCCACTTATGATGGTCATTGTCCTCACTATTATTACCAGCTGTTCCATCATGACACTCGAGCCTGTTCTCCCATTGTATGTGGTAAAAATCGGTGGATCCTATGAAAATACTTCTCTATTAGCAGGAATCATCTTCTCCTTGCCTGGAATTGCTAGTGCCTTGTTTGCTCCGATATGGGGCAAATGGGCGGATAAGGTTGGTTTTCACAAGGTATTGTTTATCGGTCTTCTCGGCGGGGCCATTGGGATGCTCGCACAAATTGCTTTTACTCAAATTTGGGGATTTAGCATTGTACGCTTCTTGTTCGGCATCTTCTTCTGTGCCGTTTTCCCAGCCCTAAATGGTCTTGTGGTGAAAGCGACAGAGGAGGATTTCCGAGGGAGAGCCTTTGGATTGAACCAAACAGCCAATCAAATAGGCGGGATGATTGGACCGATGATTGGTGGAGCGATCGGTGGCCTTTTTCCTATCCAAACGGTTTTCCTTGTTACCGCAGTTTTATTATTTGCAGCAACGGCTTTTGTCTTCTGGAGTGGCAACAATGTTCAAAGCACAATGAAGAGAAGAGTCGCCCATAGCAAGTAAAAAAGGACGCCCAATGAGCATCCTTTTTTCATATTATCCTATTTTGGCAGCTTGAGTTGATTGCTCGGCTGCTTTTTTTTGAATGAGAAAAGAAGTGAATAGAGCCAAAATACTCCCAATAAATCCAAACTGAAACAAGTGATGAATTCCTTCCATATCTGTTGCACCTGTGGTTAACAAATACCCCATGACCGTAACCCCAATAACGGTTCCCATGTTACGGCAAAGCATAAAGAACGCCGTTGAAACTCCCTTTTCATGTACCCCCACTAGTTGTTGAACCCCAATGACTCCAACGGTGGATAGCATTCCAAAGGCGATACCTTGAATGATCATCACAAAGAATACAAACCAAAAGCCATGACCTGGGTTTAGAAGAAGTAACAATAGTCCAGAAATGAACAAGAATGCATTCCCAATAATAAGTAATCTTCGATAGCCATATTTAAGTATCCATTTTCCTGCAGGTACAGCTGCTGCCATCCAGCCAATAGCCGAACCAAGGAGTGCCACACCACTAAGGAAGAGAGAAAGGCCTGCAATATTTTGTAGAAATAATGGGATATAACTAGCTGTTCCAAAAAGGGCTAGATTCCCTATAAAACCATTAAAATTAATTCTAGAAATCATTTTGTTTTTAAACATAGAAAATGGAACAATGGGGGAAGCTTGTTTTTTCTCGAAGAAATAAAAACCTACCAGCAGAACCACTCCAACTGCCGCATAAATCCATCTACTTTCCTCAACGACAGTCACTAGAAGGAGACTAGTGATGCTAGCGCCAAATAAGATCGCACCAAAATAATCGACCTTAGCCTTCTTTGGTTCATATTCCTCCTTATAAGCCATCAGAGTGACAAAAGAAATAAGGCATATGGGTAGGTTAATATAGAATATCCACCTCCATGTTAACACTTCAACAAAAAAAGACCCTAACAGGGGGGCGAGTACAGCAGATAATCCCCACATACCTGTAAATAATGCCTGAATTTTCCCTCGTTTTTCAACAGAGAAAAGGTCTCCTGCAATAATAGCTGGAAAGGGCATCATAAACCCAGCTCCCATCCCTTGTACGGCTCGGAAAATAACCAATTGAATCATATTTGCGCTCATCCCACATAAAAGGGATCCAGCTAAGAAAAGTAAAATCCCGAAGCCGAACACTTTCTTTCTACCGAACAGATCTGATAATCTTCCAGCAACCGGGGATAAAATAGTACTAGCAATCATATACGAAGCAAAAGACCATGCATACAGATCAAAACGACCAAGCTCTTTAGCAATCACGGGCATGGTAGTATTCATGATCGTTGTATCAATGGATGCAACTAGCATAGCGAGTACGATACTAACCATGACGGTTACTCTACTTTTCATAAAAAAATCTCCTTTAGTTGAGTTAATCATTATTTATTACTTCGATAATAGAAGTATCTTGAACTTGAAGTATATTAAAACAATTGGGTGATTATGTCAAGGGGAAACTTGGATTTATTAGTTTCATATAATTTTGTAAACTTGATTGTACATATAATTACTAGTCTTTCCGTAATATAAATAACTTGACCGTACAAATATAGGTATTTAGTCACATTGATAGATTAGTAGTACTTAGTGTACTCTGTATTTAGGTTAGGTTGAAAGCGCTTAATCTAACTATGGTTGTACGTACATATAAAATAAAAAGGAGGAAGCTATTGTATTTATAGTGAAATCAGAATCTAAATCGGAAAGCGAGAGGAAAAGATGAGTAAACGAACTTTGCAAAAATTATTTATGGGTATTGTAGCGATTCTTTTAATTATTCCGATCTCGGCATTTGCAACTAGTAAAAATACTTCAGAGGTAACCCCAAGTAAAGCTCCAACTTTTAAAAATGCATCTGTACACGATCCATCCGTTATTAAAGCTGACGATACGTATTACGTGTTTGGATCTCATTTAGCAGCCGCTAAATCAAAGGATCTTATGCAATGGGAACAGGTAGCCAATGGAGTTAGCAGCAAAAATCCACTTTTTGAAGATGTGGTTAAAGAATTAAAAGAGACCTTCGATTGGGCTCAGTCAGATACCTTATGGGCAGCTGATGTGATTCAGCTCGAGGATGGAAAGTTTTATATGTATTACAATGCCTGTAAAGGGGACTCACCACGATCAGCACTTGGTATAGCAGTAGCTGATAGTGTAGAAGGCCCTTATAAAGATTTAGGAATCATTTTAAAATCCGGTATGTGGGATCAAACGAGTGAGGATGGGACCATTTACGATGCTAGAATTCATCCAAATGCCGTTGATCCAGATGTATTTTTTGATAAGGACGGAAAGCTTTGGATGATGTACGGTTCGTATTCCGGCGGTATCTTTATAATGGAAATGGATCCTGAAACAGGTAAGCCATTGCCAGGCCAAGGCTACGGGAAGAAATTATTAGGTGGAAATCACAGTAGAATTGAAGGCGCTTACGTCTTATACAGTCCAGAAACAGACTATTATTATATGTACCTATCATTTGGAGGTCTTGACGCCGTAGGTGGATATAATATGCGTGTTGTTCGCTCTGAGAATCCAGATGGTCCTTACTATGATGCAGAAGGCAATGACATGATCCATGTGAAGGCCGACCCTAGCCTTCCTATATTTGATGACAAGTCAATTGAGCCATATGGAGTAAAAATCATGGGCAATCACCTGTTTGATCGAAAGATTGGTGATGCAGGGATAGGAATCGGTACAGGTTATGTGTCACCGGGCCACAACTCTGCCTACTATGATCCTGAAACAGGTGAACACTTCTTGATTTTTCATGCTCGTTTCCCGCAACTTGGTGAAATGCATGAAATTCGAGTACATCAAATGGCTATGAATAAAGATGGTTGGCCAGTAGTTGCTCCTTATCGTTATGCAGGTGAGAAATTAGAGAAAGTATACCGTGAAGAAATCATTGGTGACTACAAATTAATCAATCACGGGAAGGAAATATCTGCAGAAATTAAGAAAACTGTAGATATTACGCTTGAGAAAAACAATAAGATTACCGGTGATGTAACAGGAACATGGAAGAAGACGGACCATAACTCAGCAGAGCTGACAATTGATGGAAGTACGTATAAAGGGGTATTTTTACGTCAGTGGGACCCAACCTCAGAAACATATGTGATGACCTTTAGTGCCTTATCTCGGGAGGGAATTGCTGTTTGGGGAAGCAAAGTTCCAACAAAAACCGATAAAGAAATCGTATCAGACATTGTAGCGGATTTAGCTATTGGTGACACGACTGCTGTTATTAATAATATCGAGCTTCCAACTGAAGGAACAAGAGATTCCGTTATTAGCTGGTCATCTTCAAATGAAGGTGTCGTTACAAACACTGGAATCATCACACGTCCTGAAGCCGGTTCTGACCCTACAGAAGCAACATTAACAGCAACAATTCAAAAAGGAAGCGAAACCGCAACAAAGGTCTTTACCATTACCGTTCTTCCAGGAAAGGCAAGTGGGGAGATTGCACACTATTCCTTTGAAGGAGATTTAACCGATTCATTAGGTAAAGTTGGAATGGGAACAGAGACCGGAGACCGTATTGATAATACAGGCGGAATCATTAGCTTCTCAGAAGGAAAAAATGGAGATGCAGCTGTTTTTAACGGCGCGTCAGGAGTACGATTACCAAATGGATTAATCTCAAGTGACTCCTATTCCGTTGCACTATGGTTAAAGCCTGAACAGCTAACACCATTTACAACAACCTTCTTTGGCGCAAGAGACGCAACTAACTGGCTGAGTCTTGTTCCAATGGGTTGGCAATCAAACGATGATTTGGTCTGGCACAGCCTGGTATGATGCCGTTACAGGTTTAACGATTCCAGCTGGCGAGTGGACACATCTTGCATTTACAGTCAACGAAGGGCAAATTTCGGTGTATGTAAATGGCGAAGAGAAGTTTAACAAAGGCGGCTTCCCGAATGTATTTACAACGACGAACGGAACCTTTGGTCTAGGAGTAAACTATTGGGACACACCATTTAAAGGTTTAATCGACGAATTACATGTCTATGAAGGGGCATTAACGGCGGAACAAGTAGCAGAATTAAGTAAGTAAATAGGAAATCCAACTCGCTGGTTTATAGCGAGTTGGATTTTTTAGTTTTTGGTATGAATAGAATGAAAGGATTGGCAAAAAATAACGAATTCTTCATTTAATAAAAAAATTATAGTGCCAATAGGAATTTTCGTTCTTAATCACGAATTAAAATAAAGAATAAGAAAAGGGGGAGAAGTGAATATGAAGAATAAAATTTTACGTTCTATGTTAATTGGTTCACTATTAGCATCCTTTCCGATGACAGCGTTTGCTAATGGCAGTAAACATGTCGATTATGTAGCTTTAGGTGATTCACTAGCCGCTGGGGTAACACCATATCATTCTATTGATAAAGGGTACGCTGATTTTCTAGTCAATCGCTTTGAACAATCGCAATACGACATACAATTAGATAACTACGGTTACCCAGGATACAAGACAACAAATATTGTAAATGAACTTCTTAATCCTACCAACCCAAAGTACGGGCCACTACGAGAATCCATAAAAGAAGCTGAGCTTGTTACAATTGATATTGGAGCCAATGACTTATTAGCCAATTTAGACAATATCAAGCAAAATCCGTCTACAGCACCAGCCGTATTAAATACAATCACCCAAAATGTATACCTTATTTTAAGTGAAATCGATAAAATCAATCCTAATATAAAGGTCTATGTCATGGGCTACTACAACCCATTCCCTCATTTCTCAAAGGAAGAGCAGGCTGCCCTACTTCCATTATTAGATGCCCTGAATCAAGCCATTGAAAAAGTAGCATCCGTCAACGGCGATGAATTTGTTCCAACTGCAAAAGTGATTGAAAAATATGAAACCGTTTATATACCTAACCCTAATGACATCCATTTAAGTCTAGAAGGATATCAGGCCGTGGCAAAAGAATTTTGGAAGGCGATACAAGAAGAGTAAAGTGGTACGACCTATCTTCACCATGAATAGGGCGTACCACTTTTAGAAGGAGAAGATAGAATGAAATCCATTCAAAGTATGTTTGATCATTTACATTGGGCAAATGTACGTATCATCAATACCTTACTTACACTAAATGAACCCAATAAACAAGCAGAAACATTATTCTCTCATATTCTTTTAGCAGAACGAGTTTGGATAACAAGGTTGATGGAGAAGAGCAGTTCTCAACTCCCGATATGGTCAGACCTATCGTTAGAAGATTGTAACGAACTGCTACAGGAAAATCATACGCATTATCGGTCTTATGTAACAAGATTAACAGAACTAGAGATAGAAAAAACGGTTACCTATAAAAATAGCAGGGGAGAGGAGTTTCATAACACGATTAGAGATATCCTTGTCCATGTAGCACTACACGGACAGTATCATCGAGGACAAATCAATCTCCTTCTCAGGAATAATGACGAAGAACCCATTGCCACAGACTATATCCTTTATAAAAGAGAAAAAGAATAAAGCGGATGCTGGCTAGCATCCACTTTATTCTTTAAATAAGGCCTTCAGTATAGCATCTTCATCCAGTAACTGTTTCGCTTTTTCCCGATACTTTTCTTCGTGTAAAAATGTATACCGATTTGGCTTGATGGTTGGTGCCAAATCAATGGCTTGTCGGTATTCTTCTTTATGTAATGATAATGTTTGAACATAATCAAAAAAGCCTGTACGTTCAAGCACCTTTCTTACGCGTTCAAATCTGTGATTCTGGACATTTGCTACGATATAGGTTGCGATCCCCACTTGAACACCGTGCATTTGAGGGGTAACAGATATTTTATCTAACGCATGTGAAATAAGATGCTCCGAGCCGCTAATCGGTGCGCTATTTCCGCTAATGTCGGTTGAGATTCCACCCATTGTCATCGAGCTTACTAATTCTTTTAAAAAAATTGGATTCTTAATGTCGGTCATCGGTGTTCGGATAAAGCTATTCACAGCTTTTTTACTTAACATGGCGGCAAATGCATTTACATAACCAACGCCATGTTTTTCTTCAAAATCCCAGTCATATAGTGCCGTAATATTCGACATTAAATCCCCGATCCCTGCTAGAATCATTTTTGTTGGAGCAGTCTGAATAATGTCAAGATCGACCACAATCCCATAAGGAATTTGAGCAGGAACGGTCGTTTTTTTGTTATTTACTACAATTGAACAATTGGAACTTGCAAATCCATCATTTGAAGCGGAGGTAGGGATGCTGATAAACGGAAATTTCCTAACAAAAGCAATATATTTCCCGTAATCGACTAGAGCACCACCACCCATGGCAAGGACCACATCATAGTTCTTTAACGAAAAGGCGACTTGGATTAGGTCATTTATACCCATACTTGAGTCCAAAACCTGGGTATGGAGAGAGATGCGTGAAAAGCTGGATTGAATCGATTCAGCAAAAGCTTCATTCGTGAATTCATCAAAAAAGATAATGGCTTCACGAAAGCCATGCTTAATTAAATGTGCTTCTAAATGGTGAATTACCCCACTGCCAATTTCTAATAATGAAGGAATCGAAACATTTGTACCTTGACGCATTATCGTGAAATCAGCCCTTTATTTATCAAATATTCTTCTATCTCTGTGAATTCTTCAACAGAGATGTAAGGAACCCCTTTTTCCTCAAGCATATCTTGAAGGGCATCCTTAGCAAATGTAAGATCAGCAAACACAGCCGGATGTGAGTCTGGTTCACTGTCACCAGCAAAAAACACAAGTTCGTATTCCTCTTTTAATTTTTGAATTACCTTCGATTTATCAATTCCATAGCGCTCAGAATACTTCCAATCATTTTGATCAATGCGCATATGAATATTTTTTTCATGAAAAAACCCTTCATTTGAAAACACAGTGACGTTTTTAATGTCGTATTTCTTAAGAATATGGTGAATATAATAATCTGTACCTGCGCTTAGGATGTAAAAATCTCCACCATTTTCTTGAACATTCTTGATAAAGTGAGGGACGTACTCGTCAATTGGAATTGTATGTATCTCCTCAATAATATGTGCTTCCTCCTGGTGAATCGATTGGAAAACGGTAGCAAGAAAGTCAATGTCTTTGATTTTACCAGCCTTCCAGTCCTTAAATAGCTCTTTGCCTTCTGAAAAATATTTATCAATTACCATCCAATAAAAATCCTTTTTCGAAATCGTACCATCAAAGTCAGATACAAATGCCCATTTTTTCATTCATGAAATCTCCTTTTATGAATTTAGGTGTTTCTCATATTATAAGCATAATTCGATAAACAAACGTAAAGAAATTATAAAAGACCCATGATTCGTTCATGGGCCATTAGCTGCTTGAGGATTGGTTTAAGTCTTTTTCGGGTTGAAATAACTTTGTGGATACAGCATTTAATTTATTTAAAAACCGATTAAAGCCAAAGCCGACAAAGAAAGCGAAACTAATTTGTGCATACGGTGTGTCTTCATATTCAATAAATTGAATTAATAAGATTCCACTTTGTATGAGGGTAACTGCCACCACGGCTGTTCCAGTAGCAAATATCGGGTAAAAAATATACATAATCCACTTTCGATAATCCGTTAATTCGCCTTTCATATAATGAGAACAAAACATATATAGGTGTCGTAGTGAACCACCAATGGCTCCCGCAAAGAAATAATATAAGAAAATTTCTATTTTTGAAACCTCCGGAATCCACTGTTCAATACTTCCAGTCCATAACAATCCTACAGCAATAAAACTTCCGAAAAATAAAAGGGATAAGTAGACGAGTATCACAATTTTTAACCATCTCTTCATATGATCACCCCGTTTTATATCGTATGAAGAAGGAGACCTCGAAATGTCAAAAGTCTACACCAATCCATCAAGCTATAGTAAAATACAAATAATCAGATATTCGGAGGTTCGTATGAACATACATAATATTCTCATAGCAGGAGAGTATCAGCGAGAATTTGAAACATTGTTTCCAAACAGAAAACAAAGAAAATTCCGATTTTTACCAGTAGAGGAGATAAAAGAACAGGACTTAGACTGGGCAGATGCATATGTGGGATTCAAACCTTGCCCTAACTTTCAATTGTCAAAGCTAAAATGGGTTCATTCATTTAATGCAGGTGTGAATAATTACTTAGACTTACCGGGTTGGAAAGAGAATCAAGTCATTCTCACTCGAACGATTTGTTCCTTTGGAGAAAGAATAAGTGAATACTGTTTAAGTTTTATCCTAAAAGACCTGCAACACCATTCACAATTTCAGAACCAGCAACAACGAAAAAAATGGATACAAAGTACACCAAAAATGCTTAAGGATATAACCATCATGATTTTTGGTACCGGGGCAATCGGTCAAGAAGTAGCTCGCACATTTACCCATTTTGGATCAACCGTTATTGGCATTTCCGAAAGCGGGAAGCAAAAGGATTCCTTTCATCAAATTGTCCCGATAGGTTCAGCATCCTCACTGATTGGAGAAGTAGACTGGATCATCAGTACTCTTCCACTGACCCAAAACACAAATAAGCTATTTACTGAGGAATATTTTTCTCGAATGAAGTCCGTTGGCTTTATAAATGTAGGTAGAGGAGCAACCGTTGATGAAAAAGCGCTTATCGGTGCATTAGATTCAGGGAACATCCATACTGCGATACTAGATGTAGTTGAGGTAGAACCATTACCAGAGCATTCAACACTTTGGCAAAGAAAAGAAGTGGTCATTACTCCACATATTTCTGCCGTCACAGAGCTGAATGAAGCGATTGATTGCTTTGCCCAAACGTTACACGCCCTCGAAACCAACCAACCCTTACCTAATCAAGTTAATTTTGATAAAGGATACTAAAAAAGATATAGCCTGTTTCTATCATTTATATAATGAGGGAAACAGGCTTTTCTAGTACATGATTCCTATCTTGCAATAAAATTGGAAGAAAACTTAACAAACTATTGTCCCAGACCGATAAGAAAATAGACGAATTTTGTCGAAAGGTAGATGTAACCACTAGGTCAGGGGGAGTTGTATGTTAAGTAAAATAAAATGGTCCAACATAAAAATTGGTGGTAAGTACATGGTTATCTTCTCATTTATGACCATTGCTTTTTTGATTTCTGTTGTTGTAACGGGAATTTTCATTAAAGACACGAGTCTTAAAATGGAAGATACAGTAACGAGAAATCAAGTAGCTGTAGATGCTGGAAACTTGGTAACCCTTTATCATGAAAAGTACTTGCTGGTTCCGGAATACATACTTTTATCTGATGAAGTAAAGCTAAATGTATATTTGGACCATAGCCAACAGTTTGTTAGCATTGCAAAAAAACTAAAGAAAAATCTAACAAGTGATCAATTAAAAACGTTTAATCAACTTATTGAAAATAATCATAAACTCGACGAGTATTTTTTTAGTACTATCGTCCCGAAGGTACAACAAATTAATACAGAAGAGTTCGCAACATTGGAAAACCAGGCAAGAGAACTGAAAAATGAAACCATCAAACTAGGATATGAGCTAAAAGAAACGGCAACTAAAAACAGCGAAGCTGACTTAGCAGCCGCAAAAAATCAACTGGAAAGACTGTATCTGATTCTTATTATTTCGTCCATCGGATCCATCGTTCTTTCTTTAATACTGATTTTCCTCCTAAGCCGAAAAATCAAGAAGAACCTAGAAGAAATCGTTGTACAAAGTAATGAGATAGCTAGTGGACGGTTAAATAATGAGGAATTAACCTATCGTGGGACTGATGAAATTGGACAGCTCGCTCATTCTATTAATATGATGGCTTCTAGCTTACGAGCAATGATTTCAGAAATCTCTACGCTTTCAGCTGACGTGGATAAGCAAAGTGTAACGTTGTTTGAGTCATCAGAGGAAGTTAAAATAGGTAGCGAACAAGTTTCTATCACCATTGAAGAAATGGCAAAAGGGGCAAGCTCACAAGCCGACAATGCTGCAAATATCTCTTCAAAAACAAAGGAATTCAATGATGAAATTATTCATTCCAACTCACAAGGGGAAAGATTAGTAGAATTCTCCGATCAAGTACTAGAAGTGGCCGTCCGTGGGGACAACCAAATGAAAGAATCTCTACAACAAATGAAGAGAATCAATGATGTGGTAAGTGAATCTGTTGACCAAGTAAAGAATTTAGAAAGCAAGACTCAATCAATCACAGAAATCGTTCATGTGATCAAATCGATCGCCGATCAAACGAACTTACTTGCATTAAATGCTTCCATCGAAGCGGCAAGAGCTGGAGAAGCAGGAAAAAGCTTTGCTGTAGTAGCAACGGAAGTAAGAAAATTAGCCGAAGAGGTTTCACGTTCTGTGGAAGGTATAGCTTCTATTGTCTTTAGCATTAAAGAGGAAACCTCGAAAATTGCTGACAATTTAAATGAAGGATACGGTGAGGTTAATAAAGGAACCGTCCAAATTGAGTTAACAGGTCAACAATTTGCCGACATTAAAGAAAAAGTAGAACATATGTCCTTTGGTGTAAAAACCATTTCAGAGAGCTTAAATAAAGTACAACAATCTAGTCAATCAATGAGTGAAAATATTGAGCATATTGCTGCTGTATCAGAAGAAACAGCTGCAGGTTCTGAGGAAATTTCAGCAGCTGTCCTTCAGCAAAATCAATCACTCGACAATATTTCGGTAAGTGCCAAAATGCTAACAAGTATGGTAGAGAGAATGAATAACTTGATCAAAAAATTCGAACTATAATAGCTTAGTAGGAAGGAGGAAGTATATGAAGATTTTCACAAAAAAGACATTACCAAGCATATTTCTTATTATTCTTATGATCGTTACGGCAGGTTGTTCCTCAACAGAGAAAGCATCAAGCAATAACGATTCTAAATTAATTACCGATGAATCAAAACCGTATGTCGGTTTCTTACTTGATACCCTAAAAGACGAAAGATGGTACAAGGATAAAGCTCTATTTGAAGAAGAGATTAAAAAACTTGGCGGCCAAGTAAAAACACTAGCTGCAAACGGCTTGGATGAAGTTCAAATCAAACAAGCAAAACTATTAATCGAAGAGGGAGTAGACGTGTTAGTCGTCGTTCCTCATGATGCGATCATTTCGGCTGAAATCGTAGAAATTGCTCATGAAGCAGGGGTAAAGGTTGTTTCCTACGACCGTCTAATTAAAAATGCCGATGTAGATTACTATATTTCCTTTGATAATGAAAAAGTAGGGGAAATTCAAGCAACCGAAATTCTAAAGCAAACACCTAGTGGGAATTTTGCCTATATTGGTGGATCAGAATCTGACAACAATGCAATCCTATTCCGCCAAGGTGCTATGAAGGTCTTACAGCCTTTGATTGATAATGGTCAAGTAAAGCTTGTTCATGATCAATACACAGATGACTGGAATCCTGACATCGCGAAGGAAAATATGAAAACCGCCCTTAGTAAAAATGGGAATGCCATTAACGCAGTTATTGCTGCTAACGATGGTACCGCTGGTGGAGTAATCGAATCATTAACAGCCGTTGGGTTAGCAGGGACAGTTCCGGTCTCTGGTCAGGACGCTGAGCTCGAAGGAGTTCGCCGTGTCGTTCAAGGCGTCCAAACGATGACGGTTTACAAACCTATCAACCTATTAGCTATTAAATCTGCCGAAATGGCCATGATGGTAGCAAAAGGGGAAGAAGTAAAGACAGACAAACAAATAAACAATGGCAAAACGGATGTACCAGCCATCTTCTTAGATCCTATTGCGATTACAAAAGAAAATGTTCGTGACACCGTAATTAAGGATGGATACTTGAAAGAGGAAGATGTATTTAAATAAAGAATAGGCTCAGCTTTAGTAAAAACTTGTTGAAACGTGATGAAAGGACTAACTGATTACAGTTAGTCCTTTATTTCCAAATTAACGATTGGACTAGGTTTCCTTATCATCTTGCTAGCAATGTGTATATATATTCCTATCAGTTTGCTACCAGGATATATCAGTGGATAGATAGCCATTTTTTTTGAGAATCATAGAGAGAATTCTCTCCCTTCAAGATATTATCTTGTTTGATCGCCATAGTAGAAATCCTAGGGACTAAGCTTACTTATCATTGTCATTCCAACTGACTTTATGTGATATAATTCTTGTGATGAAAAATGGGTGATTCTGATAGATTCGTACACAAAAGCGTTGTTACTAGCTACTATGCTGTAAGAAAGGGGAGTAGAATGAATTTAGCTTCCGTTAAACAAATGGTTCACCGTTATTCACATACATGTACTCATCGCCAATACTTTATTTTGGCTTTTCCTTTAATTCTGTCTGGAGTCTCTACCCCATTACTTGGGGTGGTAGATACTGCCGTCGTTGGAAGAATTCAAGACCCTACGGCGTTAGGTGGGGTCGCGATTGCTGCGGTTATTTTCAATACAATGTACTGGTTGCTCGGCTTTTTACGTGTAACGACAAGTGGCTTCACCTCACAAGCTGATGGAGCAAAAAATGAAGAAGGTATTATGCTCGCTCTATATCGTCCAATGATCATTGCTATCTTGATGGGTTTTATATTTATCCTTTTTCAGAAGCCTATCATCCATCTATCCCTACTCCTAATGGGAGGGAATGCAGAAACGAGTGCCTTAGCTGAGACTTATTTTCTCATTCGTATTTGGGGTGCCCCGTTTATTCTATTAAGCTATGTCACCATCGGTTGGCTAGTCGGACTAGGAAAAGTAAAAATGTCCTTATCTTTACAAATTGGTATGAATCTATTAAATATCGTCCTTGATATTGTCTTTGTACTCGGACTTCATATGGGGGTTGCAGGCGTTGCCTATGCTACATTAATCGCTGAAGTTTCCTCCGTATTAATTGGATTGTTCATTATTTATCATACAAATAAAGGGCGTTTCTTTTTTCCTTCGTATGCTGCGTTAATTAAAAAGGATACTTTAGTTCAAATGTTTCTAGTCAATCGTGACCATTTTCTCCGAACATTATGTTTGGTCACCATGACTGGAATTCTCACCTCAAGAGGAGCAAGCATGGGTGAGCTCACATTAGCTGCAAATGCAATCCTCTTACAGGTTCAGTACGTAATGGCATATCTTTTTGGAGGATTTGCTAATGCCTCAAGTATCTTAGTGGGAAGAGCGTTTGGAGCAAAGGACCCTTCTCTATATTTTCGAGCGTTGTCCCTATCCGCTACATGGGGTTTAGCTACAGCTATTTGTTTATCCCTTTTGACCTTCGTGTTTGGGGACTTTATCGTTTCATTATTCACAACCATTCATGAGGTGAAAGAAACAACCCATGTATATATATTTTGGATGTTTCTATTTCCACTTGTCGGATTTTGGGGATTACAACTAGAAGGGATTTTTTCTGGTGCAACGGACGCCAAATCTGTAAGAAACTCTATTTTCATCGCTTTAATTGTGTTTTTAGCGGCCATTTTCACCCTTGTGCCCGTCTATGGAAACCACGGAGTATGGAGCGCGTTTATCTTATTTAGTCTTTCCCGAAGTGTCTTTTTATCTCTTTATGTCAAGAAACTAACTAATCGGTTAGTCGCATAAGGAATTTTGCAGAGAAATGTCATAACCTGCGCTTGCCTAGGAAATACCTTCATTTCCTAGGTTTTTTGTGTCTCCGATAGGTCGAGAGAACCAGGTATAAGGTTGGATTATTTATACAATACTTACATTTCCTTTACAATCCCTTAACATTCCTTTGCCATAATGAATGGGACAACGGGTGAAGGATGTGTAGGGATTGAAGTCTATAAAAATACGGTTTAGAAAAGGTCTTAGTATAAAGGAGAATTTTCCGTTATTAAAAATTCGTATTCAATCACAAAGTATTCGCAAGAAAATCATGCTCAGCTTCGGACTCGTATTACTAGTTTCGAGTGGTCTAGCTATTTACTCCATGATCAATACCCAAAAAGCAAATGAATTGGCAAAAACACTTATTTTAGAAGAATCAGAGCAGTTAAATGATTTGCAGGATTTACGATTTTTGATGGCTGAGAGATTGAGGCTGGTAAATGAATACATGCTTGAAGGTTCGCCGCAGGCCAAAGAGAGCTTTGAAAGTAATATACAGATCAGTCAAAAGTTAGAAGCAAAATTACTAAATAACGTAAAGGAGAACAAGGACGAAAACTCAGTAAAAAAGGTCATCTCCGATGGTTCCAAATGGAATGAGACCATGATGAAGGATGCTTTTCATGTGTTTGATCGTGGGGAGACGCGCCAAGCACTGCTCAATGTAGGCTCTGAAAAATTTAAGGCTGAGCAAACCATGGCAAAATTAAAAGCTTTGGCTGACGAAAAAAATAAAAGTGTTGAAAAGCTTGGAGAAGAAATCATTTCAAACGGGAAAAAAGTACAGATATGGACGATGACTCTTACAGCAGCGGTGATTTTTATTTCCGTATTGGTTGCCGTTGTATTAATGAATTCTATTCATGGACCAATCCGTCGTTTATCGGAGAGAATCAAGGTCGTTGCTGAGGGTGACTTTAGTCAAGAGGAAATGAAGGTCACTTCTAATGATGAAATTGGTGAATTAACCAACACGTTTAACGGCATGGTAAAAGAGCTAAGAGCTCTAATTACACAAGCGTCTGATACAGCGACACAGGTATCTGCTTCAGCTGAAGATTTAACGGCAAGTTCAGAGGAAACAGCCCAGGGGTCAGAAACGATTACCTATTCGATTCAAGAGGTTGCTGCCTCCTCTCAAAAACAATTAGAAAGTGTAAATGAAACCATACATACAATGAACGAATTGGCTACCATCCAAACGACATTAACTACTTCATCAGAAGAACTTGAAGCGTCTGCAAATGTAGTCGAAGGAATATCTAAAAATGGTAAAAAGGTTGTACAGCATGCCATCAAGCAAATGTCGCAAATACATGACTCTGTTATTGAAGTGGCAGGAGTGATCGATACACTTGGTAGTCAATCAAAGGAAATCACTCTAATTACCAAGGTAATCACAAGCATTGCGGAACAAACGAATTTACTTGCTCTAAATGCCGCAATTGAGGCTGCCCGAGCAGGTGAACATGGAAAAGGCTTTGCCGTTGTGGCTGATGAGGTACGTAAACTAGCCGTCCAATCAAAAAACTCATCAAACGAAATTATTGGACTTATATTAAAAATTCAAAATGGTACTGAACAAGCTATAAAGGCAATGGAACAGAGTACACGGGAAGTAGAAAATGGATCTATTGCTGTAAACAAGGCAGGCACTTCTTTTACACAAATTACTGATTCCATTACAGACATACGTGTAACAATCCAGTCTATTCATCAATATGTACAAAGGATGGCTAAGAGCTCAAAACATGTGACTGAGAATATTGAAGTTTTAACAGAATTCGCAAAGGTTAATTCTACCTCCTCACACGCTGTTGCTGCATCAGCTGAAGCACAATTAGCAACGATGGAAGAAATCGCTTCATCCGTTCAAACAGTCAATGAGATGGTGACTAGCTTAAAAAAAGTGCTAAAGAAATTTAAAATGTAACAAAGCTCCTCTTGTTGATACAGGAGGATTTTTTTATTACTATTCCTATTTTCAGAAAGTTAATGGTTGCGTTATGAAAAACCTTCCACTATGATGGTATTATAGTTTTATATGAATCTACTAGGGGGGCTCGTTCGTTCGGGCTGAGAGAAAACAAATTCAGTTTTCGACTCTTGGAACCTGATCTGGCTCATACCAGCGGAGGGAAGTAGTTACTGCGAAAGTGAATGTTTATTTGTTTCGTAACTATGCCAGGTTCTATAAGAATCTGGCTTTTTTGTTGTTTTTTTACATAAAAAGAGCCAGAGCGGTAACAGTTTCTATAACGAAAGGGGAACGGAATAAATGAGCCATGAGTTTTTAACATTAATAGATAGAGTAAGAGAGAAAACACCCTTGGTCCATAATATGACGAATGTAGTGGTAACCAATTTTGTTGCCAACGGGTTGTTGGCACTCGGAGCATCCCCGGTTATGGCGTATGCCAAAGAAGAGGTTGCTGACATGGCAAGCATCGCAAATGCACTTGTGCTGAATATCGGAACATTAAGAGAACCCGAAGTAGAAGCGATGATCATTGCCGGAAAAGCTGCAAATGAGAAGGGGATTCCGGTCGTCCTTGATCCTGTTGGAGCTGGTGCAACACCATACCGCACAAATACCGTTAAACGCCTTCTCTCTGAAGTGAACGTTAGCATATTACGTGGAAATGCTGCCGAAGTAGCCAACGTAATAGGAGAAGAATGGCAAACACGAGGAGTAGATGTAGGAAAAGGAAAAGGCAATATCGCAGATCTCGCTCGAATTTCAGCTCGTAAATTAAAGATGACTGTTGTTATTACAGGTAAAGACGATGTCATTTCTAATGGAGAAGAATCCATTAGCATTTCTAACGGTCATCCCCTTCTAACAAAGGTAACAGGAACGGGTTGTCTATTTTCATCAGTGGTTGGAGCGTTTGCAGGTGTAGAAACCAATTATTTACTAGCCGCTGCAGGGGCTTCTGCCTTTTACGGAGCAGTGGCAGAGCGTGCTATTTTCGTCACAGGCGATCAGCAGGTGGGCTCCTTCCAGATCGAATTACTTAATCAACTCATGCTTACGTCTTCGGCTGATGTGATAGACCTCGCCAAAGTAAGCATTTCAGAAGTCACAACCATATGAGGAGCATAGGGAAATGGACTTACTAAAACTGTATTTTATTATGGGCAGTCAAGATTGCTTGGTTCGAACACCCGAAGAAACGTTATCTCTAGCGATAGAAGGCGGAATTACCAGCTTTCAATATCGAGAAAAAGGGAACCCATCTTTTGGAGAAGTAGAGAAATACGAGCTTGGAAAAAAACTGCGTGAACTCTGTGGGAAACATGGGATCCCATTTATCGTCAATGATGATTTATCACTTGCTATCGCTCTTGATGCTGATGGAGTACATGTTGGCCAAGACGATGAGAATGCAAGATATGCAAGGGAGAGCATTGGCCCAAACAAGATTCTTGGTGTTTCAACTCATACGATTGATGAGGGACTTCAAGCCGTTTTAGATGGAGCTGATTATTTAGGAATTGGACCGATGTACCCTACGATTTCAAAAGCAGATACGGTAAAGCAACAAAACTTGGCTATTTTTACTGAATTTCGAGGGGCAGGAATTCAGCTCCCACTAGTCGCAATTGGCGGAATTAATTCTACCAATGGAGAAGAGGTTATGAATTCAGGTGCCACTGGGCTAGCGATCATTTCCGATATTTGCCGAGCAAGTAATATCACAGAGCATACAAAGCTATTACGTAGATTAGTAAGTTATTAGGAAAGGAGGATATTCACGATGGTAGGGAAGGCATTAACGATTGCAGGATCTGATAGTGGTGGTGGTGCAGGTATTCAGGCCGACCTAAAGACATTCCAAGAACTAGATGTGTACGGAATGTCTGTTATAACAGCTGTAACTGCACAAAACACAACAGGGGTACAAGGGGTATTTTCGGTCCCAGTGGAAGGTATCATCGAACAACTAACATCAATTGGCGATGATTTACCTCCAGATGCACTAAAGACAGGGATGTTATTTAACAGTAAAACGATTGATGCTGTTGCAAGATTCATAGAATCATATTCAATGAAAAATATCGTCGTAGACCCAGTCATGATAGCCAAAGGCGGAGCTTCCCTTTTGCAAAAAGAAGCGGTGGAAGCTTTAAAAGATAAATTACTACCACTTGCGACGATTGTTACCCCAAACATTCCTGAAGCAGAGGTACTTACAGGAATAAAAATCGAGACAATGAATGACCGAAAACATGCAGCAAAACTCCTCTATTCTATGGGTGCCGAGACTGTCATGATCAAAGGTGGACACGATCAAGGAAGTGAAGAAATGATTGATCTGTTATTTGATGGACAACAATTCCATACTTTTACTTCGACTCGGGTTTCTACAAAGAATACCCATGGCACAGGCTGTACCTTTTCAGCAGCCATTACCGCTCAACTCGCAAAAGGAAGCTCTGTTGTTCAAGCGGTGGCAGTCGCAAAAGACTTTATACAGGCAGCGATTGAAGAGGACTTACACATCGGCTCCGGCCATGGTCCAACCAATCACTGGGCATACAAACGGAAAAGAGCAATAATCGTCAATTAAATGAACAAATTTAGCTAGGGGTGCCTATAAGGCTGAGAGGATGTATCCAACCCTTGAACCTGATTTGGTTAGAACCAACGTAGGGAAGCAATCACTTTGTATATCCGCTCTAATTAAGGGGCCGTTTATACGGGAATGTGAAGACTTGCCAATGTTGGTGAGTCTTTTTTATTTTTCCCAATAAAAACACTAGGAGGAACCACAATGACCGACTTATTAACGATTGGAAACACACAGCTACATAATCGACTATTAACAGGAACAGGTAAATTTTATAACCATAAGCTCATGAGAGAAGCGTTGATCCAATCCCAATCACAGGTGGTTACAGTTGCCTTAAGACGGGTCGACCTGGATGCTACCGGTGAAGAAAACATTCTTGAGGATATTCCTAAGGACATGATTTTACTACCGAATACATCCGGAGCGAGAACAGCCGATGAAGCCATACGAATTGCCCGACTTGCTCGAGCTGCTGGGATGGGGAATTGGATTAAAATTGAAGTGATTTCTGATCAAAAGTATTTGCTGCCAGACAACTACGAAACAGCCAAAGCAACTGAAATCCTAGCCAATGAGGGGTTTGTTGTTCTCCCTTATATGAGCCCTGACTTAATGGCAGCAAAAGCGATGCAAAATGCAGGAGCAGCGGCGATTATGCCACTTGGTTCACCAATCGGCTCAAACCGAGGAATACGAACGAAGGAGCTAATACAAATACTGATTGAAGAAATGGATGTTCCAATCAT
Source organism: Robertmurraya korlensis NBRC 107688 (assembly GCF_001591645.1). GTDB lineage: Bacteria > Bacillota > Bacilli > Bacillales > Cytobacillaceae > Robertmurraya_A. The sequence continues at coordinate 839,015 of NZ_BCVH01000001.1, forward strand.
TGTTGATGCAGGTATTGGCAAGCCTTCAGAAGCAGCGGAGGCAATGGAAATGGGGGCAGCAGCTGTCCTTGTCAATACAGCAATCGCTACAGCAAAGGATCCGGTGGAAATGGCCATTGCCTTTGATTTAGCAGTAAAAGCTGGACGGAAAGCATTCATTAGTGGGGTTGGACCAACAACTACGACTGCACGAGCATCATCACCATTAACAGGATTTTTAGGGTAGGTGAGAGGAATGTCATTTTATGATGAATATCTAAAAGTGAAGAATTATCCATTTGACGACTTTTTTTCCATCATCACCACTCAAGACGTAAAAAGGGTCCTACAGAAAGAACGACTTCATACAGAGGATTTCTTAATCCTCTTATCTCCAGCAGCTGAACATTGTTTAGAGGAGATGGCGCAAAAAGCTCATCAGCGAACGGTGCAGCATTTTGGCCGTACGATTCAGCTATATGCACCACTTTATTTAACTGACTACTGTGTGAACAAATGTACGTACTGCAGCTTTAGTATCGATAACGACTTTCCACGTAGGAAGCTGACCATGGCTGAAATTGAAGAGGAATCACAAGCACTTGTCCAAATGGGCTTGAGACATATTATCCTTCTAACGGGCGAATCTCGCTTGCATTCTTCGGTCGATTATTTGTGTGAAACCATTGATGTGATGAAAAAGTATTTTTCCTCTTTATCTATTGAGATACAGCCATTAGACACCGATGAGTACCGTACGCTTGTCGCACGCGGTATTGACGGATTAACCGTTTATCAAGAGGTGTATAACGAAGAAATTTATAAAGAGCATCATCTAAAGGGACCAAAAAGAAATTATCGCTATCGATTAGATGCACCAGAACGAGGAGCCAAAGCAGGAATGAGATCCGTTAATATAGGCGCATTGCTTGGTATGGATGAGTGGAGAAGGGAAGTCTTTTTTACCGGACTACATGCTAGATACTTACAAAGAAATTATCTTGAAACAGATATTGCTCTTTCCTTCCCTCGCATTCGTCCGAATCTTGGTGGATTCCAACCTAAGGTCGATGTAACGGATAAAAATTTGGTTCAAGCGATGCTTGCATCTCGTTTATTCTTACCGAGGGCTGGCATGACACTTTCTACAAGAGAAAGCGCGGAACTAAGACGCCATTTACTTCCTTTGGGAGTGACGAAAATGTCTGCTGCTTCATCGACCGTTGTTGGCGGATATGCCAATAAAGATCACACACATAGTCAATTCGAAATATCAGATAAAAGAAGTGTTGCAGAAGTAAAGGAATCACTAAAAGAGCTTGGCTATCAACCAGTAGTTAAGGATTGGCAAATGCTTACACATTCTTCGTAAGGAGAGAAACACCATGAACTATGAACAAATCAAACAAAACATTCTTGCTTTTATTGAAAATGGAGAAAGTGATTCCTTTGAATCGTTAGCTTTACAGGTATTCACCTATCAGTACGAAAATAATCCTATTTACAGAAAGTTTTGTCGGGCAAGAAAAGTTCATCCCTCGATGCTTCAATCGTACGAGCAGATTCCTCCCGTTCCAGTTGGTGCTTTTAAGGAAGCTGATATTTCTTGTACGCCGATTGAAGAGACAGAGACGTATTTCCAAACAAGTGGAACGACAAGCGGAAGGCAAGGGAGAAACATTCATCGTGATCTAGATGTTTGGACAGCTTCGATGAAAGCTCATTTTGAAGAAAGTATGATGAAAGAGAAGAAACGAGTAAAAATGGCCATTCTTTTTCCACACCCAAAGGAAATGCCACATTCTTCCCTTGCACACTATTTATTTATAGCTCTTCGTGACTACGGAACGAAGGATAGTGAATATATCGCAACCAACGGGGACTATGATTTCGAAAAGTTCGTCGCCTTCATTGCAGAAGCCGAACAATCAAACACCCCAATCTATTTGTTAGGGGCTACGTTTTCATTTATTCACTTTGTCGAGTATATGGAAAATAACAACCTACGATTTCAACTACCAAAAGGAAGTCGTGTACTGGATACAGGTGGATCTAAAGGTCGAGCCATTGAAATGAGTTCAGACCACTTTAAACAGATGGTGGCAGAATCGTTCGCTTTGCCAAAATCGGATTGTGTCAACATGTACGGAATGACCGAGCTAAGCTCCCAGTTTTACGACCAGAGCGGAGAGGGAATTCAAAAAGCCCCTAATTGGGTAAAAACTGTGGTGATCAACCCGGAAAATGGGTTGCGTGTACAAAAAGGAGAGAAGGGAATTCTCGTTCATTATGACCTAGCCAACTTTCATTCCGTTCTTGGGGTAATGACGGAGGATTTGGGGATTGCCGAAAATGCTGGATTCAAGTTATTAGGTAGAAGCCAAGGGGCAGAAGCAAAGGGCTGTTCCCTTGCTGTAGAGCAATTTCGTAACGGTGTAAGCAGATGGAATTAAAAATCGGCTCGATCCCAAGTTTCATCTCACCAGCTTATGAGAAACGAACCTTTGATTCTCTCACTCTTCTTGTACCAAAACTTACAAGCGAGGAACTGAAACAGGTCATTTCCCATCTCAGACAACAGCATAGAAAGCTTCAAGCACGCAAAACAGATGAGATCATTAATATCATTGACCAAGCGATAAAGCTATGGCTAGACCCTAACTATCATTATAGAAAACTAGCAGAAGAGCTTCTCCCGATTGTTACAGGGTATGACTCAGAAATGATTCGAGTCTTTTTACATTCGTATTTGCGTTCGTTTCGTAAAGAAAAGCTTCAAAGAATGTTGGAGGTGGACTTTACCAATCCGCAGGTTCTTGACGAATTTCGTCCACGAACATCAGGGGGCCTTACAAGAGCCTATGGACCAGACCTAATCACACACGTTTTTTCCGGGAATGTTCCTGCCTTGCCGCTATGGAGTCTAGTCAGTGGTCTATTAGTTAAGTCTAGCACGATAGGAAAGCTTTCCTCATCTGAACCGCTGTTTCCCTCTTTGTTTGTAGAAACATTGAGAGAGATTGACCAGGAATTAGCTGAATGCATCGCAATCATTTGGTGGAAAGGTGGAGAGGAAGAGCTAGAGAAAGTTGCTTTCACTTCATCGGAAAGCATTATCGCGTACGGGAGCGAGGGGACCATTAATTCTATTAGAAAAAAAGCCCCTTCTCACGTCCGGCTACATGCACACGGTCATAAGTTGAGTGCTGGTTTCATTGCAAAAGACTGCTTACAGCGTGTACTTGTAACAGAAACCGCCAGGAAGGCTGCGAAGGATGCTTCTCAATTTGATCAACAAGCCTGCCTTTCTCCACATGTCTTTTTTGTTGAAGAGGAGGGAAGTGTATCTGTACGTGAGTTTGCTAGTTTGCTAGCTCAAGAAATGAATAATTATCAGGTGAAAATGCCAAGAGCCCGATTAACCGAACAAGAAAATCAGGCGATCATCCAGGCTCGCTCCAAGTATCAATTTCAAGCTTTTCAAACAAAGGAAATTACCATATTCGAGAGCGAGAAAAGTACATCTTGGACCGTGGTCTACGATCAAAAAGCGACTAGGTTTCCAATTTCTCCATTAAACCGGTTTGTGTATGTTATTCCCGTTCAATCCATTGATGATGTACCTCCATTCCTCCATCAGGTACGAGGTTTCATACAGACTTTTGGGGTCGCATGCACGCCGCATACCTTCCGCTCGATTCTAGAAGTACTCGGAGGATGCGGTGTCAATCGTATTACTTTTTTAGGCAGAATGGGGGAACCAGAACCTGGTTGGCACCATGATGGAAGACCCCATTTAGCCGATTTGGTCCGTTGGGTCGACGTGGAAGCTAGCGTAGAAATGGACATGGATGCATATGATCCCCATCGGGTATAAGGAGGAAACAAAGAAATGCAGCCACCCTATTTACAATTAAAGAATGTCGGGCTTACCTATGAGCAAGAACAGAAGGAAACAATCCGACAATTTTCCCTTGATATCAAAAAAGGGGAGTTTATTAGCATCATTGGAAAAAGTGGTTGCGGAAAAACCAGTCTGTTGCAGATAATATCAGGAATACAAAAGCCTACCACTGGTTTGATTTCGATAGGTAGTCAGGAAGTTAATGAACCGGTTGACGAGCTTTCGTATATCTTTCAAAAACCTATCTTGTTAGAATGGAAGACCGTATTAGAAAATGTCGTACTACCAATAGAGTTAAAGAGAAAATTGACCGAAAAGGATATGTATAAAGCAAAGGAAATGCTGGAAAGTGTCGGGCTCTCAGATGCGATTCATAAATTTCCTTATGAATGTTCTGGAGGAATGCAGTCGAGGGTCGCCATTGTCCGAGCATTAATTGAACAGCCAAGCATCCTCTTAATGGATGAACCTTTTTCGGCACTCGATTCTTTTACAAAGAATCAGCTGCATGTTCAGCTGAACCACTTAATCAATGCGTATAAACCAACTGTGGTTTTGGTCACACATGACCTTCAAGAAGCTTTTTTTCTGTCTGATCGTATCGTCCTTCTAGGCGGGGAACCCGGGACATTGCTACAAGAGTACCAGGTACCTTTTCCTCGACCGAGAAAGAAGAACATGTTAATTAGCCAAAAATTTTACGACTTTCAGCAAGATATTATTGAGAGGCTTCATCTATGAAAAAAAGCTATATCTATTCCACCGTATTATTTATTTCCCTACTCATTCTTTGGGAAGTAATTGTTCATGTAAAAAAAATATCACCATTGCTTTTACCAGCACCAACAACGATTGCAGAAAAGCTATTCACATTGTTACTAAGCGGTTATTTTACGCCACATATTTTTACAACCTTATTTGAGATCATTAGTGGTTTTTTTGCAGGAGTCCTTATCGGAATCGGACTTGGTCTGCTGGTTGCACAATCGGATACGCTTCGCCTTGTTCTAAAGCCGTATATTATTGCCACACAAGCAATGCCAAAGGTTGCCTTAGCTCCACTCCTCATTCTATGGTTTGGGTACGGATACACGCCGAAGATTTTGATTGTTGCATTGATTAGCTTTTTTCCATTGTTTGAAAGTACATTGACAGGCTTACTGGTGGTCGACAAGGACCGATTAATGCTTTTTCAGCTGATGAAAGCTAGCAAATGGCAAACCTTGTGGCGGCTGCAGCTCCCGACGGCCGTTCCTTATTTAATTTCAGGTATGAGGGTGGCAATCGTACTTAGTGTGGTTGGAGCGGTTGTTAGTGAGTTTATTGGTGCAAATGAAGGATTAGGCGCATTAATTATCGTCGCACAAGGAATGATGGATACTCCATTACTATTTTCAGCCTTTATCCTGTTAACAGCTATTGGCATTCTCTTGTACGCTTCAATATATGCAATTGAATTTCTATTTTTTAAAAAATACACTTCTTATCGGAGGAAAAAATCGTGAAAGTTCCTACAACATTGTTATCTATTTTATTAATCTTAGCAGTCGTATTGATAGGCTGTGCAAAGGAAACTCAGCAACCAATGGAAACCATTCGAATGGCGTCCTGGAGCAAACCGATTGTTGAGCAGAGTAACTTATATGTCGCTAAGGAAAAAGGTCTATTTGAAAAAGAAAACCTTACGTTTGAATATATACCGGGTGCAGGAGGGGGAGATGCAGTAAAAAACATCCTTGCTGGTAACGCTGATATTGCCTTCGCAAACCTGGAAGCAGTGCTGCTAGCTGCTGAAAAAGGCGAAAAATTGAAGATCATTTACAATATTTACCCAGAAAACGTATTTAATTTGGTTTCCTTAAAGGAAAGCAATATCGAATCCATTGAGGACTTAAAAGGGAAGAATGTAGGTGTTTACAGTCTAGCAAGTGGGACGTATCAAAATTTACAGGTGCTATTGCATCATGCAGGGATTAAGGAAGAAGATATTTCAATAACTGCAACGGGTGTTCTTAATTTTGCTCCCTTGATGGAGGGTCAAGTGGCTGCAACCGCAGCTACAGATACCGGATTGTATGATGCCAAGCAAAAAGGACTAGGTGAGGTAGATATTATTGAAGTAAAAGATGTTCTCAATACCCCGTCTGATGTGTTTGTTGTCACCGAAAAGGTTTATAACGAAAAGAAGGACGCCCTTATCCGCTTCCTTCAGGTATATAAAGACAGTATAGAGTACACGATGGAGAACCCTGATGAGGCTGCAGATATCGCGGCAAAACATGCAGTGGACGGTAGCGATGTCACACGAAATAAAGAGATTATTGCAATTAGAAACAAAACGAGTCTGAACAACAATGGTCTCGGTACGTTCGATTTTACTGTTTTAAAAGAGGTAGAAGCGTCTTACGTAGAAATGGGGTTATTACAAAAGCCGGTCAAAATTGAAGAACTTGCTACAAACGAACTCGTTGAAAAGTTGAAATAAGAGGTGAGGAAGTGAATTTGTCGTTAGCAGGAAGAGTCTGTATCATCACTGGCTCAAGTAGAGGGATTGGGGCAGCACTTGCAGAAAGCTTTGCCTCCGAAGGCTGTCATGTTGTCATAAATTATTTGAAAAATGCAGAAAAGGCAGAAATCCTTGCTCAGAGTTTACAAAAAGAATATGGAGTGGATTGTTTAGCCATTCAAGCGGACGTTACTAAGGAAGAAGATGTGAAAAGATTGATCGATGTGGTAGCAGAAGAGTTTGATCGGATAGACATCGTTGTGAATAATGCACTTCATGGATACCTTTTTGATCCTAGTGAAAGAAAATGGGCGTGGGAGGCACAGTGGGAGGATTATCAGAGACAGATCGATGGTTCATTAAAGGGAACCTATCTTATGTGTAAGTATGCGATTCCTCACATGAAAAACATAGCCTTCGGTCGAATCATTAATATGACTACAAACCTATTGTATCGTCCAACTGTTCCGTACCATGACTATAATACAGCCAAGGCAGCAGTATTGACATATTCGCAAAACTTAGCTGCAGATATTGGTAGATTTGGTATTACCGTAAATTGCATCGCACCAGGTCTAGTGTACCCGACAGAAGCTAGTAGACTAACAAAAGAAGAAGTAAAATCAGCTATTATTTCTGAAACACCACTAGGGAGAATTGCCAGACCTGAAGACATTACGGGAACTGCCCTATATTTAGCAAGCAACTGGGCACGATTTGTTACTGGTCAAAGCATCATTGTTGACGGTGGATATACGATGAAATAAGGAGCGGATTATGAAAAAAGAATTGCATGTCATCACAACGGGACATCAAAATCTAGCAGATGTGATTGAAATCGCAAGAAACATTCATTCCTGTGTAGATTGGATTCACTTACGAGAAAAACAACGGTCCACAGAAGAACTTCTGCACTGCATTCAACGCATGAAACAAGCGGGAGTCCCGCTGTCAAAAATGATTTTAAATGGTTCGGCAAGTGTAGCGTTAGCTGGAGGTGTAGGTGGGGTTCAGCTTTCTCATAGTGGAGAAGATGTACTAAGTGTAAAAAAGCATTTCCCGATGATACGAGCTGGATGTTCCGTTCATTCGCTAAGTGAAGCACTTGAAAAAGAAGAACGAGGAGCGGATTACTTGATTTTTGGTCATGTATTTGAAAGTTCCTCTAAATCAGGACTTCGTCCACGTGGACTGTTTGCTTTACAAGAACTTACCGCGTACATATCTATTCCTGTCATTGCGATTGGCGGCATTACCCCCTCAAATATGAAGAACGTACTAGCAGCAGGGGCTAGTGGAGTTGCTGTGTTGTCGGGGGTTTTTGGAGCAGATAATCCAGTGAAAGCGGCTTTACATTATAGAAGAATAATAGAGGAGGTTCAGCAATGAGTGTATTCGTTAATGGGAAAGAAATCGTGATTTCTACTGGTAAAAATACGATTTTGTCATTGATTGAAAGTTACGAGCTTAATCCAAAGCTTGTGATTGTTGAGCGAAACAAAGAGATTATTGAGAAAGATAACTATAAATCTACCATTCTAAAACAAGGAGATCACATCGAAATTGTTCATTTCGTTGGGGGAGGGTAATGACTGTGATTGATCGATATTCAAGACAAGAACTCTTTCAACCAATTGGGAAACTGGGGCAGCAGAACATTCGCAATTCTCATGCACTTGTCATTGGTGCAGGTGCTTTAGGAACAGCAATCGCGGAATCTCTTACACGAGCAGGGATAGGGAAATTAACGATTGTAGATCGAGACTATGTCGAATGGAGCAATCTCCAACGCCAACAGCTGTATAGTGAAGCAGACGCACGAGATCGAATCCCGAAAGCAGTTGCTGCAAAAAAACGTCTTTACGATATTAACTCTGATGTAGAAGTGGTTTCACAAGTAATGGATGTATCAATTGAGGAAATAGAACAGTTAATTATAGACGTTGATATCATTTTAGATGCAACCGATAATTTTGATACTAGACTACTAATCAATGATATATCACAAAAAGCAAACATTCCGTGGATCTACGGGGCATGTGTGGGGAGTTACGGGCTGTCTCTGACGATTATTCCTGGAGAAACTCCCTGCCTACAATGTTTATTAGACACCATTCCGCTAGGGGGGATGACGTGCGATACAGCAGGCATCATTTCACCAGCGGTTCAAATCGTTGTTGCACACCAGGTAACAGAAGCAATCAAGCTTTTAACCGGTAATCAATCCTCACTCAGAGGCTCGCTCTTGTCGTTTGATCTGTGGTTGAATCAATCCTCATCTATTGCAGTGGACAAAATGAAAAAAGAGGATTGTCCATCTTGCGGAAACATCCCAAGCTATCCGTTTTTAGATAAAGCCCATTCAACAAAAACAGCTGTTTTATGCGGGAGGAATACTGTACAAATTCGACCTGGGAAAAACACAACATTAAATCTTGAAAAACTAGCACTAGGATTAAAGCCATTAGGTCAAGTAAGTAAAAACGACTATTTATTGTCACTGACTACAGGGGAACACCGACTTGTTTTCTTTACGGATGGACGTGTTCTTGTTCATGGAACTAAGGATATTACTGAAGCTAAAAAATTATATCATCAATTTGTAGGGTAACATGAAAGAAGGGGATCCGAAGATTACGATACTAAGGATCCCCTTCTTATACAGTTCTACTGTCCGATCACTTGGACATTTCTTACCTCAAATACCGTTTCCTTTTTCTCTTTTGTTACAACAAATACATCCACTTGTGATGATTCACTCTCAAGTACGAAATCAAGTTCCTTTTTGCTCCAGTTGCTTGTTAGTTCAACTTCTCGTTCTTTATCTTTTAAAAATTTCCCTCTTGCATCCGTTTCTTCGATTCTTAAGATAACCGGACCCGTTCCTTTTAGCTCAACCTGAAACAAGATGCTTTTGGAACCAAGGTCTTTGGGTGTGAAAACAAAACCTTCGCCTACTTTTAATCCTTCTGTCTTAACCACAACTTCTCCATCTTGACCTTTTTCAATTGTTGCTCCTATACCTAGTAAGAGAATGCTTGTACTTTCTTTTGCAGCGATCAACTGACTATTCATCACAAACGTCATCAACACTACAAAAAACACTTGCATCGTTTTTTTCATTCTATATCCTCCTATTTTGTTACCGAATCTAATTTACTGAGGGTTGTCGGCCCTGCGATCCCATCGGCTTTTAATTTATATTTCTTTTGAAACACAATTACGGCATTTCTCGTTGCTGCATCATACGTGCCATGTGCATTCCCCCTATACACACCATTTTTCTTAAGCTTACTCTGCATATCTTTAACAGCCGTACCTTTTGAGCCAGTGCGGAGGGTAGGGTATTTTTTTACAGAGACAACGGCAGGTTTTGATGTAGTAGCTGCTTTGGTTGGTGCAATGACCGCATCTAGCTTTGACAAAGTAGCAGGTCCTGCAATCCCATCCGCTTTTAGCTTATATTTTTTTTGGAAGGCAATGACCGCATTACGAGTACTTGTATCGTATTTACCGTGTACACTTCCTTTATAGATACCTACTTTCTTAAGCTTATTTTGCATGTCTGTAACGGCAGCACCACTTGACCCTACACGAAGGGTTGGATATTTCTTGGCTGGAGCTGCAACGGCCGGTGCGGGTGCCCGTGGAGGAGTAATCGCCGGTTTGGGCGATGGAACAGGTACTGGAGCAGGCAAGGGCCCTAGGGCAGAGACCGCACCTGGTGTATTGGCAGCTGGTTCGCTTGGTACAGGTTGTTGAGTGGACGTTTGTAAGCTTTTTACTTTCAAAGCTTGTCCAATAAAAATGGCATCTGTTGTTAGATTGTTCCATGCTTTCAGCTCATCAACGCTCATTTTATAACTAGCTGCGATTTTCCAAAGGGTGTCTCCAGATTGCACGATATGTGTAATTGCAGTGGAAGGAGCCGTACTTCCTGCTTGCTCCTTTGGTTGAGTATCGCTTACAGGAGAAACTTCGACTTGTCCATCATGTGATAACCATGTCCGATACGACTGCCAGATAGAAGAGCTTTCTTGACCTAAGCTCCAGCTCCCTGATCCTTTTAGATTGTATTTATGGATTAGCTGTAATTTCGCTTTAATTGACTCATGATTTTCATACCAAATATGATATGTACCTGCCGTAAGTGTAGTACCTGCAATACTGATAGTTGGGTCTCCTGGTTTTATCGAAATTGTTGCTTTAGGAGACTGTGATGTCTCGTCATAGGAAACTGTACCGCCATATTTAGCGAGCATTTCATCGACACGGTGATTAGAAATACCGGCTCCGCCTGTTGCTTGACCTTCTTTCCAGTATCGTCCATAGAATGGAATACCGAGAACGATTTTGTCGGCAGCCACTCCTTGATTCAAAGAATATTGAATCGAGCGCTCCACCCATCCGTAACTCGCGACAGGTCCTTGTGGGCCACCCGAATAACTCTCATCATAGGCCATAATCATTAAATAGTTGGCATATTTCGCTAGTTCTTTGTAGTCGTAGGAGCCATGCCAACCCTTTGTCCATCCGTTCGGGTTAGCGGCAACTGCTACTGAAACCTCCTTGTTTGAAGGAAGTTTTTCACGTAACAAGCGAACCAAGTCTGTATAGGCGTCACGATCTAGATCGGTCACATTCTCAATATCTACCTGAATTCCATCTAGGTTATTTGTCACAATAAACTCGGCGAGTTGAGAAGATAGTTTTTCTCGATTGGCAAGAGCCTGCCGACCAAGCGTCCGGTCCCAATGATTACTAAGAAAGGGGACAACCTTTATCCCACGAGCGTGCATCTGAGTAACAAAAGCCTCATCAAATTGAGAAGTAATCTTAAGTGACCCATCAGCATTCAAATCAAAATAGCTTGGGGAAACGAGGCTTAAGTTTCCTTGTGTTTTGTCGACTTGAGAGATGTAAGAGCTCGTATTCCCAAAATACAAATAGCTCATATTAAAGGTTACTTCGTGTGCAGAAGTTCGTAGAGAAGGGAAGTTGGCAAGAATCTGACCGTCTTGTTGCTGTAATTCAATTCGAGAAAATTCATACATATTCTTGATCACCACCTTATGTTAGTATGTTCTATCGGCAAGTGAATCATCATATAAATTAGCCCATTGACACAACTAACGAACGTTAGTTAAAATGAACTTTATAAGCAATATATAAGGAGGAGAAAGCATGATTAAGTACGTAGTATTTGATTTTGATGGAACATTAGTAGATTCAAAATATGCTTTTCAAACCGCCTGGAACATATTGGCAGATAAATACGGGTTTGGAAGGATAGAAACGAATCAAATTCATTCGCTTAAAAACATGACGTTTAAAGAAAGAAGCAAACTATTACATTTTCCACTTTATAAAATACCGATGGTGGTTCCTGAGCTCACACGCCTGTATCGGGAATCGATGAAAAACGTTCATTTTTTTGATGGGATGAAAAATACGCTCCTCCGTTTATCGGAAGAAGGATTTCAGATAGCTATTATTTCATCAAATTCTGAAGATAATATCAGGGCTTTCCTTAAGGAAAACGATCTAGCCAGAATCGTGACAGAAGTCATGTGTTCTAGTCGAATTTTTGGTAAAGACAAGGTGATATCAAGATTTTTAAACAATCACAAGCTGCAAGCTTCTGAGATGGTGTATGTGGGCGATGAAAGTCGGGATATCATTGCCTGTAAGAGAATTGGAGTTAAAGTGATTTGGGTTGGATGGGGGTTTGATGCAGAAGAAATCGTTACCTTACACAAGCCAGACTATTTGGTTTATTCACCACATGAGCTGGAAAATTTACTTTTAAACTAAGAGGAATCATTCCAAACATAATTACTAACAAGCGTGTGTGATCCCACTTGTACTTATAACGATAGGAGAATAGAAATGGAAGCTATTACAAATGAACAATATAATTTTTTACAGTCACGGACCCAAAAACTAATAAACGCGTATTCAACTGTAAACGATCAGTCAGTGCTACATGCCTTAAAACAATTAATAGAGGAGGAAGTCAAAGAGCTTGTTTCAGTAATGAGTTTAGAAACACAACAGCTATTTCTAACCATAACTAGTGTACAGGACAAAATAACCGCTGATCAATATTTATCAAAGGTAAAACCGTATGTTCGTCCATTTATTGACGTGAGCGAAGATCAACTCAAAAAATTATTTTCAAAAGTAAAAAAATTCAAAGGCCCTGCACTTAATCAAATTCCTTTGCGAGAAATTTCTTATTTAAGCTGGGAGGATCAAGGAACAAACAAAAGATATATTGTGGCGCCTTACGAGAATCGTATAATTGGCTTACAAGGATCCTTTTCAACGAAGCATCAAAAGAATATTTGCTCGATTTGTAATAAATATGAATCTGTTGGATTGTTTTCAGTCGAGTCAAAGGGGAAAGTTCAAGGGACCTATACCATTAGGGGAAACTATATCTGTTCGGATTATTTAACATGCAACAGAAATCTAACCTCTCTTCAGAAGCTTCATGATTTTTTACTACCACTTTTATCCTAATATTTTGCTGAGCGAAAAATGTTAGTTACAATGACGAGAGAATAAACTAGGAGAGAAACAAATGAATGAAACTAAATCTACAAAGGAAAAGATTTTAGATGTTGCAACTGAGCTTTTTTCACAAAAAGGCTTTAGTGGTGTGTCAATTAGGGAAATTACAAAGGAAGTAGGAATTAAAGAAAGTTCACTATATAACCATTTTAAAAACAAAGATGAAATATTAGAAACCATTTTATCCAACTTTCGAGTAGAATTTGCAAAGATTATTCCCACTAAGGATCAATTAGACGCTATTTTGGCTTCATCTACACTAGAAGGTTTTTTTATTAGAGGATTTGAACGATTCCAGGAGCATCTTAGCAGGGAAAAAAATGAGAGATGCTGGAGGATTCTTTCTAATGAGCAATATCGTTTGCCTGCTGCCAGAGAAATTTATTTACATGATGTCATAGGCCTTTCTCTTCAATTTTTAGAAACTGTCTTTGCAAAATTAATCGTGCTTGGAAAACTTAAGGATACGTACAAACCCGCTGTTCTTGCTTCAGAATATCAATATACGATGTTTGCTATGTTAACCGAATATCATTTGCTTCGTTTTGATGGAAAGGACACAACTGAAATCGAACAGAAAATGAAAAATCATGTGCGGTTTTTTCTAGATACAATAAAGATATAAGAAGTCTCGGGGGAGTGAAAAAGTTGATTATTCGTAGAGCCTTACCTAGAGATGCAAGGGGGATTGCTAAGGTTCATGTGGATAGCTGGCGAACGACTTATAAGTCTATTTTTTCTGAAAATTATTTACAGTCAATAACATATGAAAGTCGGGAAGAATTATGGACTCGTGCCATCCCCAATGGGTATGTATTTGTTGCTGAAAATGAGCAGGGAGAAATCATTGGATTTTCTTCAGGGGGAAAAGAGAGAACTGGCAACTATCCAAAGTATAACGGTGAACTATATGCCATCTACATCCTACAGAATGACCAAGGCAAAGGGATTGGTCGACAACTAGTCAATTCTCTAATTGAAGAGTTAAAAAGTGATGGAATCCATTCCATGATTGTGTTGGTTCTGGAGGAGAATCCGTCAAAGCATTTTTATGAAACTCTTGGTGCATTTGAAATCGATCGACTGGAGGATACAGTGGCTGGGAAAGAAGTCATAGAGCTAGTCTATGGCTGGAAAGATTTTTCGCAATTTTATAATTAGCAAAAGGATGTGGATGGTGTAACCATACCCGTCCTTTTTTGTATTTACATATTAAAAATTGTAATTCTAGTTAGTTCGGTTGAAAATAGATTTATGCGATTCTCGTAGAGGAGAGAGATTGAATGAAACCATCTGTTTGTATCATTGGAGCAGGAATTGGCGGGTTAACCGCCGGTGCATTTTTGGCCAAAGATGGCTTTGATGTAACGATTTTAGAAAAAGCAACAACCGTTGGAGGTTCAGCAGGTTTTTATTATAGAAACAATAGACGGTTTCCTACAGGAGCAACCATTGCATTTGGGCTGGAAGAAGGCGGTGTACTTAAAAATTTGTTGGCTAAGCTAGGAATGAACCCACCCTTTATGGAGCTACTCCATCCAATGGATGTGATTTTACCAGATCGTGAGGTGTCGATTTACAAAGATAAAAGTGAATGGGAAAAAGAATTACAATTGAGCTTCTCAGAAAGGAAGGAGGATGTCCTATTATTTTGGGAAAAGCTTGAACAAATCGGGGAGGACGTCTTATCAGTCACAAAAAGTGAAGTTTCCCTTCCTATACAGCGAATCTATGATTTAGGAACATTGCCATCCTTTGCCGTAAAAAATCCTCTCTCATTAGCGAGACTAGCTAAGTATACGACATGGACTGTTGAGAAGCTGTTAAATGCTTACAAACTCGATACCTATATGCCTTTAAGACAATTTCTTAATGCCCAGTTGGTTGATGCAGTTCAAACCGATGTGTCTAAAGCAGCTTTATTACCTTCGAGTGTAGCTTTATCCATTTATCGTAAAGGAAGCTTTGTATTTGAAAATGGAATGGGTCAGCTATGCGAATTGCTTGAGGAGGAAATTAGAAAAAAAGGTGGTCGTGTATACCTTTCTTCTCCCTTGAAAGACGTAGCATATGATGCAACTAGTAAGCAATGGAAAGTGGAAAGCAGAAAGTGTAACAGCACATTCTCAACCATCATCAATAATTCCGGAGTTTCCTTTGGAGATAAGACATCATATGAGGCAGATGACTTTTCGTGGGGTGCTTTTCGAATAGATGGGACTGTGAAGGTAGACATTTTGGATCAATTACTTGGCAAAACACTGCCGTTCGCCTATCAAATCGTTTCCGATAATCCACACGTAAATAAATATTGTCATAATCCTATCTATGTCACCTTTCACCAATCCAAAAATAGTGCAGGGGAGAATGTATTGGACGAAGTAATGATGACAATCTCTGTCCATACAGAAGAGAATAAATGGCTTCAGCTTTCAAAGGAATCCTACAACGAAAACAAAGTTCTTTTAATGGAACTATTATTGGAAGAAGTAGAAAAGAACTTTCGATTAAAGGAACACCTCCTATTCGCTGAAGCTGGAACCCCTGTTACCTATAAAAAGTTTATGGGCAAATCAAAGGTGGGGGGATTTCCTTTAACTATAACAAATGCTGTGCTCAAACCAAGAAGTTTCCGTACAAATCTTCCAAATTGGTATATCGTCGGGGAGCATACATTTCCAGGTCCAGGTACATTATCCTCCGCCTTAAGCGGCTATTATGTATCGAGGGCAATTACAAAAGAATACTTTAAAAAAAGTGAACATTAGGTTCGCTTTTTTCCTTTTTGTCCAAGCAGTCATAAATACAAACTACATAGAATAAGATGTTGAGGATAAGCTTGTTCAGGGTGTAAGATAGTACTCTTTGACAGTAGGGATGTCACGATGAAAAAATTTTTAATAAAATATGGGTTTGTTATGGCAGGCGGCACCATACAGGGACTTGGAATGGGATTATTTTTGTTTCCCCATTCCATTCCATCTGGTGGTGCTGGAGGACTAGCCGTCCTATTAAATCACTTTTTACACATAAATATGGGACTGGCTCTTTGGATTGTCAATTTTTCCATGCTTGTATTGGCCATAAAATATTTAGGCAATTCAAGTGCTTTGTGGACAATGTTCGCTATAACCGTTACATCGTTTACCGTTATTTTTATTGAAGGCGAACTTCACTCCCCGATAGGGAATGTTTGGGTTGATCTCGTAATTGGTTCCTTGTTGTTAGGGACAGGAGTAGGCCTACTCTTGAGGAATGCAGTCTCTAACGGTGGAGTAGGCGTGATTGCCTTAATTATCGCTACAAAAAGAGAGACCTTACCCGGTAGACCTTTATTTTGGATAAATACTAGTATTTTTGTACTAACCGCATCAATCATTAGCTGGGAACTGATTATTCAAGCACTAATTAGTCAATGGATATCAACAAAAATGGTCGACCTTGTTTACTTTTATAATTATTATGGAGTGTATACTCTTGGTTGGAGAAAGAAATAGTCTTAGACATAATTATAACGGAAGGCAATTTTTTTATTCTTTTCATCTCCAGACTTCTCCACATGAATAAGAGTTAACGCTAAAAGCCCAACAATAAGCGCTAACACGGCTATAGAGATAAACATTCCTGTTCGTGACCAGTCCATTAACCGGGTAAAAACAGGGGGACCAACAGCTACTCCAATAAATCGAACAGAACCGTATAAAGAAGTTACGAAGCCTCTTCGTTCTTTCCCAACAGAGCCTGTAATTAAACTATTGATACAAGGGAGGACGAGCCCCGTCCCAACACTGCTAATGACAAGTACAAGTAGAAAAGGAACGATTTTCTCTATAAGCGTTAAAGTAATATAAGAGATAAACATAAGCATAAATCCAAGGACAGTTAATCTCTTCATTTTCACCATGTTTTTCCCTATTTTACTCCCTGTAATATAGGCGGTGGCTCCTTGGACAAGAAGTGGAATAGCTAGGATCAGACCCTTTTTCACCCCATTTATCCCGTATTGCTGTTCCAATACATCAGATAAGTAAAACAATATCCCAAAAAGAGTAAATAGGCAGGTGGCACCCGCTAGGTAGGTGGTAAATAACCATCTTCCTTCTCTTTTAAAAACGCTAATTAACCCTCGCGCATACTTGCCAAACGGTGGGGGAGCTTGGCGATTTCTCTTTTCCTTAATAAAAATCCAGCTAAGAAGGACGGAAATAAGACAAATAGCAGGGAAGGCGTAAAAAACGGCATACCAAGCTACAATCGCCAACAACGAGCCTATAATTGGTGATAACACCTTTCCCAAGCCATTTGAAGCCTCCACAATCCCAAGAACTCTACTTTCTTCTCCACCTTTAAATAAATCCCCGGTTAAGGCCATAGCAATAGGAGCTGTCCCAGCTGCTCCGATTCCTTGGAGAGTACGACCAATCAAAATCCACATATACGATTTTTCCAGCACGCTCGCTCCAAACCCTGCTAATAATCCACCTATACCATAAATAATAAGAGCAGGTACAATAATGATTTTTCGAGAAAAACGGTCTGATAAATACCCTAAAATAGGAATGAAAATAGCTGCAGCAATGGAAAACACGGTAATGGTTAAACTTGCTTGCAATTGGCTTAGGCCTAGCGCCGATTTCATCTGTGGTAAGATAGGAATGAGCATTGAATTTCCAAGTGTCATAATTAACGGGATGGATCCAATTGCAGTAATGAGCATTCCTTTATTCTTTGACGCCATGTTTTACACACCCTTCATTGACACTATTTTAAGCTCATTGGAGGCAACACCAGCCAGCCCTTTTCCTTTTGAATTTTTAATAATTTGTCTTCGTATTCTGCCTTTTGTACATGGAATTCTCCATACATCGAAGCAATATCCTCTCGAGTGGCAATTCCCATCACATAACTGCAAAGGATCTTGCCAGCTGCCAGTTCCTTACGTAGAAAAGATGCAATTTCTGGGTCATTAAACCTTGCACCTGCAGGGATATCTTCTACATGAACATCTGGTCGGTCAGGTGGAGCGGGTGGAAGGCGAATACCGCTTGTTTTTAAAATCGCTTCCGCTTGTTGTTCTTCCTGCTGAATACAATTTTCCATAAGGTCCTCTATAAAAACCTTTAAATCATGATCTCCACAATGATTATTTAATATTTGAAGTGTCACTAAGCTTTCTTTTGTAGCTAATAAATGTGACCATAAGTTAAAAACCTCACCCGAATGCAATGGCTCATCTTGTGGTTTTCCGCTTAAAATACCCATTTGGCCTAATCCTCCTTAACCATTCAATAAACAGCACGATTCTAGATTCTAGTTTGTCACCATATTGACTTTCTATGTTCCTTTTTTTCTACATACGGACAGGAACCTACTTTTTTTCTCTAACATACGTTAGAACAGTTAGGTTTAGACAAATTGGGGTTAGAGGAGTAGGAAATATGCTGAAAACTGTAAAGAAACATACCCTTTCCATTATTAGTTTGTTCTTGATGCTAAGCCTTTTTGTTGTAGGGTGCAGCAATACGTCAGAAACAAATACGAAAGAAATGGAAAAGGGATCTGAAAAGGTCGTGACCATTGGTTATCAAAAGAACTGTCCATTAGTCATACTTAAATCTCTTCAGACACTAGAGAAAAGGCTTGAACAAGAAGGATTCCAAGTGGAGTGGAAAGAGTTTCAAGCAGGTCCTGCCTTAGTGGAAGCACTGAATGCGGGAAGTATCGATTTTGGAAGAACAGGTGATTCACCACCAATTTTTGCACAGGCAGCAGATGCACCATTTGTTTATGTTGCAGCAGGTTTTTCTAAATTTCAAGGAAGCGGGATCCTGGTACCTAAGAATTCAGATATTAAAACTCTTGCTGATTTAAAAGGAAAGACCATTGGATTTGCAAAAGGATCTAGCTCTCATTATTTATTGGTTAAGGCTCTAGAAAAGGGCGGACTCCGTTATGATGAGATTACCCCAGCATTCCTCCAGCCAGGAGATGCAAGGGTTGCCTTTGAACAAGGAAATATCGATGCATGGGTGGTTTGGGATCCATTTGCTGCTGATACTGAACTAAACTCGGATGCTACAATGCTCGTCAATGGAGATGGACTAACGTCTGACCGTGATTTCTTTATAGCCAATAAGGCATTTGCAAAAGATCATATGGAAATCCTCGACATCATCATAGAGGAAGTTCAAGCTTCGTCTGAATGGGCAAATACCCATCATGATGAGCTTGTTACGATGTTGGCTCCGTTATTAAAGATTGATGAAGAATCCATTCGAAGAGCTGTTGAAAGAAGAGAATATGGGGTAGACCCATTAACCACTGAAATCATGGAAGAACAACAACAAAAAGCAGATACCTTTTACGAATTAGAAATTATCCCCAAAAAGGTTACCGTTCAAGAGGCAATGTTGGATTAAAAATTTTTAGAAAGGGGGTATTTCAGGTGAAATGGACAAATAACAGACTCTTCTCACAGTTAATTCCTTGGGCAATCCCTTTCTTAATCCTATTTATATGGCAATTTTTTTCGATCAAGGGTATCATATCTGACCGTATCTTGCCTGCTCCAACAGAGGTATTTAGTGCAGGATGGGAACTGATTGGGACAGGAGAACTAAGAGAGCATATCTCTATTAGCCTATGGAGAGCAATCGTTGGTTTCCTAATCGGCGGTATTCTCGGATTCTTCCTTGGATTATTCAACGGCCTTTTCAAAATTTCGGATATGCTTTTTGATACATCCATACAAATGATACGGAACATCCCGCACTTAGCACTAATCCCACTAGTGATCCTTTGGTTTGGAATTGATGAAACGTCTAAAATCTTTCTAGTCGCACTCGGTGTGTTATTTCCAGTTTATATTAATACGTACCATGGAATAAAGTCAGTGGATAAGGATCTCATTGAAATGGGAAGAGCATACGGATTAAAAGGTCCAGCCCTTTTTTTCTCTGTCATATTTCCAGGCGCGCTTTCCTCCATATTAGTAGGTGTTCGATTCTCATTAGGAGTCATGTGGTTAACCTTAATTGTTGCCGAAACCATCTCCGCACACTCGGGAATTGGATACATGGCAATGAATGCACGAGAGTTTATGCAAATGGATGTTATTGTCCTGAGCATCGTGCTTTACGCTTTATTCGGTAAGCTTTCTGATATGATTGCCAGGTATTTAGAAAGTAAGTGGCTCAGGTGGAATGCATAGCTTTAGTAAAGGAGTTTTGATTGTGGAAGATATCCATTCGCAAACTCACGTTTCTATTAGAAATCTTAGGAAAACGTACAATAATCGTGAGGTTTTAAAAGGAATCGATTTAAATATAGCAAAAGGGGAATTTGTAGCCATCGTTGGAAAAAGCGGGTGTGGAAAAAGCACCTTATTACGACTCCTGGCTGGTTTGGAGCCAAAAGACGATGGGGAAATCATCATAAATGGCACTGGATTGGCAGGGCTTAACTTAAATTCTCGGATAATGTTTCAGGACGGACGACTACTTCCATGGAAGAAAGTGTTAGACAATGTAGGGATTGGGCTTAAAGGGGATTGGAAACCTCGTGCCATTGAGGCATTAAGAAATGTTGGATTAGAGGACAGAGGGGAAGACTGGCCTTCGAAATTATCCGGAGGACAAAAGCAGCGGGTGGCGTTAGCAAGGGCACTAGTCCATGAACCGAATATCCTTTTATTAGATGAACCACTAGGAGCACTTGACGCATTAACAAGATTAGAAATGCAAGATCTAATTGAAAAGATTTGGAAAAAGGTCCAAATTACCTCTGTCTTTGTTACACACGATGTCGAAGAAGCCGTAGCCCTAGCTGATCGGATCATCTTGATTGAAGATGGAGATATCGTCTTAAATAAAAGCATTAACCTACCGAGACCACGCCAAAGGAGCAACTCTGCTTTTACCAATTATGTGGAGGACATTTTACGTAAAATCATGGACAGCAGTGATTTACGGTTGGTTGTTAAGCATAAATAAAACAGAGAAAGGAGGAGACTCGAATCTTCTCCTTTCTCTGTTTTAAGAACTCCGTAAGCCATATAAAATACATGCCACGCCTCCAAACACCCACATAAGTTTTATATAGGAAACTTTATCAGCGATTCCAATTAGGCCAATTGTTGTCGTCAAAATTAACACAATCGGCCCTATTAAAGCAAGTGAACTGTTTACCATCAGTGCCTTTTCTATATCGTTAAATTTTAAGAAAAGGAAAGCCGCAAACAATTCAGTACTTCCTGAAAGTATTCGCAAAAGTGCCATCCCTAAAATTGCCTTTTCAAACATATGTAAATAACCTCCCTAAACAATCCTTTTCAATTATATGGGATAAAAAAGGATTTTAGGACAGGTTATTTGAATCTTATTACATTAGTAAATCTGCTTTTCTTTTTTATTTATAAAGTTTTCAATACAACTCTCACAATATCCCTTTTCACCGTCAAATTCATACCATTTCCGGCAACTCAGGCATTTTTTGTGGAGAATATGATTAATAACTAAATCATAGCCATAGTAGGTCACTTTTTTCTCAATTCTCATAGGCAACCTCCATTTATTTCTTTCTTTCGTTATAGATTATGTACCCATATTTTTATTTGTGAATAAAAATCATTTCTTAATTGATTTCCTTGTTTTTGTAAAAACTATGATAAAAGATACTAAGGAGAGGGTGAAAGTTGAATATGCAAATTGTTTGACCGCTAGTGAACAAGGGTATCTTTGGTCGATGTACCAGTCTCTATCCATGAATATGTGCATTCTAAAGTACTTCGACCAAGTTGTAGAGGACGAAGAAATTAAAAAATTAAACAGCGATCTCTTGGCAGGTTGTGTGAGCACACAAGGTGAATTAACCACTATTATGAATCATGAAGGATTTCCCATTCCGGTTGCCTTTTCTGATCAAGATGTGAATTTACAAGCAGGAAAACTATTTACAGAGCCACTCATCCTTTATTATCACTGGTTCTTTTCAAAAGGAAACTTGAATTATTCCTCCATTGCGCTAAATACGATTGCCAGGGAGGATGTATTTGCGTTATTTAAGCGATTGAATAACGAGGCTCTAGAAAGATTAGATCAAGCAAGGAAGCTCTTACTTGAAAAAGGATTATGGATTCGTTCCCCGTATATTCCAATACCAAAAGAGGTGCAATTCGTCCAAAAACAAAGCTACTTGACGAAATGGCTTGGGGAGCATAGGCCGTTAACGGGACAAGAAATCTCCATGATCTTTTATAATATCTTAACGAATGAAATAGGACTGACAGTGATGAAAGGATTTATTCAGGTTACAGATGATGAACCCTTCAAATCATATTTGAGTAGAGGGAAGGAAATAGCTGCGAAGCATATGAACACGTTAAGTGAGATATTTCAGAAGGAGGAAATCTCAACACCTGGGGCATGGAGCGTAAGCACGACCTCATCAAAAACGGCTCCTTTTTCAACAAAGCTAATGATCTCTTTAGTTAACTTTTTAAATTCACAGGGAATTGCCAATTATGGTGTTGCCTTAACTACAGCAATGAGGAGCGATATTTATCGAACCTTTATTACCCTTATGGCTGATGTTTCTAGGTACACAGAAGATGGAGCTAATCTTCTTATTGAACATGGTTGGTTTGAATCTCCTCCACAAGCTCCAAAATTAACGTAAATTATAAACGACCATCTAAAAAAAGATGGTCGTTTCAACTTTTTTTATGCATTTTCACATCTAAAAATTGTTTATCTACCCAGTTTCGTAATAGGGTCTCTAATTCCGGATGTAAAGGAAGGGAAGACTCAGCGATCAAATCCTTCTTAATGGTAAGCATATGGGATGTTTGAGCCTGAAATTTCAGTGAATGTCCCATATTCTCCACGATATGAAATTCAGATTCTCCTTTAACAAAACTAGCTAAATCTTCTAAAACAGCAGGGTTTGCTTGAACATCTCTAGAACCAGTTATAGCTAAAACTGGGCATGTAACCTTGGTTAAATCCTCGCGTACGTTATAGGAAAAATGCTCCCGCATCCATTTCGCATTAATGGTTTGAAACTGTACCTTCATAATATCCTCTTTTGATGCTATGACCTTTTTCATGAAGGCTTGAGCTTGAGGTTCAATTTTTTTATCTGTTCTAAATAACCGCAATAGGAAACCAATAAACCCTTTTGCACTCCTCATATCAATTGCAGCAATTTCTCTCTGTCTTTTTAGCGCTTCTTCTAAACGCTCCACCGCACCAGCTAGTAAAATTAATCCTGCTATTGGTTCTCTAGCAGCAAGTGCTGTACCAATCGTACAACCTTCGCTATGGCCAAGGACTATTACTTTCTCGATATCGACACCATCCTGCATTTTTAAAAATTGGACTGCTGCTTGGGAATCGTCCACTAGGTCCCAAAGGCCTGTTCGGTTATAATCACCCTCACTTTTTCCAACACCACGTTTATCGTAACGTAAAGAAATAAATCCTAGCTCTGTAAAAAACTGAGCCAACTGTTTGTACACCTTTAGATCTAGCTTTTTATTTACTTTTCCGTCACGATTTAGCTTTCCTGTTCCCGGGATAAGCAGAATGGCTGGACATTTTTCCTGAACACGGTCAGGTAGGGTTAAGCTTCCACTTAAGGTAACCGCGGATTGAATGACAACCTCTGTTTCTCTCATGATTATCTCTCCCTAGTCATTTGGTTCTGGTATGATGATATTAGCAAACGTTCTTTTTCTTCGATTTGGCTCCTGCTTATTCGAAAGTACTTTTGAATATACTTGCCCGAGCTCTTGTAGGAGGGTAGTGAACTCTTCGTCAGATAAATACAGGGGGGCCTGTCGTAACGATACGCCATCCTTTATAAAATCCACCTTTTCCTGTGATACGTATCTTTCATACTCAGCCATGATATTAGCGATATATTTCATAAAAAGAGACATATATTGTTCTTTACTATAGTTGGCTAAATCATCTGTGGCTAAATTCACTTCCTTCGGTTGAAGGGCGTATAATTTTTCTATAGTTCCACGAATTTGTTGCTCGTCTACTACAAACACAACTTTTGATTCATATAATTTCTTTAAATGACGGTACAATGTTGCTTGAGGGATGTCCGGCAAACGTTCCTTCATCTGTTGAACAGTTAGGGGCTCGCTAACAAGAGACTGGATGATTCGCATGCGTACAGGGTGTAGGATCACATCTGCTTTTGATTCACTCATATAAGCAGCCTCCTTATCAAATTATATTATCATTATCAATATTGATAATATAACTCTTTTATTACCAAAAGTAAAGGAACAACTAGATAAAAATTACGAATAGAGGAGGGTAACTACATTCTAACATTGTGCTAGCAGACTGCTATCCAAATGCTTTCTTCTGGCCTAATATTGTATAAGTAGGCGTGGGATGCCCATACTAATATCAGTTTCTAATGAGGAGGGATGTTATGTGAAACACGATCATGACCATGGAGAAGATTCCATGACTCGGAAAACACTAAAACAAACATTAGAAGAAACACTTGATCTTGAAAATCAACTTTTACGCACATACGCAATTACCGCAGAAGCTATTCATGAAGACCATGAGCTTAAAACACGTCTACATAATATGGCTGAAGGGAATGCAAAACGAGTGAATCAAATTGAGTATGAGCTCGAAAAGTTATAAAATGGAAAATAGGGTGCCAAAACAAAGTGCACCCTTTTATATCGAAGGAGGGATAACATGAGTGCTTCTTGGTTATTTGTTGTTGCTTCAGCAATAGCGGTAGTCGGTATTTCCTTTGCATTTAACCAAATGATGAAACAAGTTCAAGAGAAATTAGAAAATGGTGAGAAGCTAGACCTACATACGATGCAAGCAACGCAGACAAAGTTTTTTATTCAAGTGGCGATGGCTGAGGCGATTCCTATTTTCATAATCGTATATGCGTTTTCACTTATTGGTCAAACAGTCGAAACCAATATAATGGTTCCACTCCTAGTTATTGTTGGGATTCTAGTAATTGCTTTTGTTTCATTACTTCGTATCAGAAAGGATATAATGGGAGCTTCAAAGATTAGTCAGGAATCAGTGGGCATGATCAATACATTGTTCTTTATCGGAGCTGCCCTGCTTTCCGCAATCCCAATTGTCTCTATTGTAGGGATCATGACCTCAAGCTCATAAAAGGGACGGATGATCTATATGCGTAAAACAAATATTGTACCTTGGTCAGAGGAATGGGCTAGCCTTTTTGAAGAAGAGGCTACAATTATCAAAACTATTTTTCAAGAAAGCTTACTTGAGATTCATCATATAGGTAGTACCTCTATAAAGACAATCGGTTACGCCAAGCCCATAATTGACATATTAGTGGTAGTTAAAGACATATCAAGCGTTGACCTTCTCAATCCACAATTGATCGAACTTGGATATGAGGCAAAAGGGGAAAACGGAATACCTGGTAGACGCTTCTTTCAAAAAGGCGGGGACAACCGGACTCATCATGTTCATATTTTTCAAAATGGAGATGAGCAGATTCATTATCATTTAGACTTTAAGACCTTTTTATTAGAACATCCAGAGCAAGCTTACAGATATAAACAAAAAAAGCTAGAACTAGTCTCTAAATTCCCCAATGAACACCAAAAATACCAAGAGGGTAAGCAAGAACTTGTTTTTGAGTTGGCAGAGCTAGCCGCAAGATGGGGAGCAAAATACCGAACAAGGAGAGAAAATAGCGTTCGCCACTAAATATAATTGGTTAAAACTACATAAATTTGTAGCATTTTTACCAAATATATGTATAATTACACGTAGTAATATTCTCCTATATAAGGTGGTTGAACATGAAAAAATCTCGGTCTTTAGTTCTGCAAATGCTAGTATTAGTCCTAGTACTTCTCGTACTCCCTATCTCCATCGCAGGTATTTATTTGTATAATGATATCAACTCTAATTTGCTTGATATGGAAAAAGAGAGAGTACAAGTCTCAAGCCAAGCGACCGTTAGCTTGCTTGATAAGTACGGAACGAACTTACTTGAAGTAAATAAAAGTAATTCAAACTGGGAAGATTTTCGACTGGCAACCGAAAATGAGGACATTCCATGGATTGAAGAAAATATAAATACTATATCTGAAGTGTCAGCAACTATTGATTTTATAAGTACCACGGACCTGTCAGGGACAGTCATTAGTCAAATTGGTGATGTGGAAGGATTTACAGGGAAGTTATCAGACAATAAGATTTTGGAAAAGCTTAAGCGAGACGGGGACTTTTCTGGTATTACAAAAACATCAAACGGACTTGCAATGATTGCAGTTACAAAAATTACGAATGATAATGGGACAGCAGATCCTGTCGGTTATGTAGTTTTTGGTAGAATACTAGATAACAAAGTTCTTTTAGAAATTAAAGAAACATTATCTGATGATATTGCCTTACTTGCTAGTAATGGCAGTCTATTAACGACCTCAAAAAAAATAACTGAAGATGATATTAATCTGTATAAAGATCATAAAAAGCCTGTATTCGATTCAGTTACTACCGGTTCTACAGATCTTGCTTTAATGGTGGAGCCATTACAAGATTATTCTGGTCAAGATATTGGAATAATGTATATTAGCCAGAAACAACCGACAAGTACGGCTGTAAAAGCTAGTCTTATTCATACGAATCTAATAATCGCTAGTATATTATTAGGATTAATGATATTGATTTCTTTTGTCGTAGCACGACAAATTATTTCTCCTATCAAACACTTAGTTCGCTTTTCAGAAACAATAGCAAAAGGAAATCTTCAAACAGAAATACAGCCTAGCATCTTCAATCGTAAAGATGAAATCGGTCAATTGGGGAATGCCATGAGTACGATGAAAACAAATTTCCAAATGCTTATAAAAGAGGTGTCTCACTCTATTGACCAGGTGGCAATATCTTCCGAAGAGCTTTCTGTAAGTTCAGAAGAAACATCAAAAGCCACACATGAAATTACATTGGCTATAAATGAAGTCGCTAGTGGGGCTGAAACTCAGCTAACAGGTGCCATAACTTCCTTACATGCGATGGAACAGTTAACTAAAGATATCCAGCAAATCGCAAGTACTGTTTCAGCTGTATCCGAGGACTCGCAAAGGGCAGAAAGCAAGGCAATGGAAGGAAATTCTTCTATTGAAAAAGCGGTTGAGCAAATGAAAGTAATTGACAAGTCCTTCTCTAATTCTGCTACTGTGGTCCAGCAATTGGCTAGCCGGTCAAAAGAAATTGGAACCATGGCAGAGCTAATTAAAGATATTGCAAATCAAACTAATTTATTAGCTTTAAACGCTGCCATTGAAGCAGCTAGAGCTGGCGAGCATGGAAAAGGATTTAGCGTTGTTGCTGATGAAGTAAGAAAACTAGCAGAACAAACAGCTGACTCAGCACAACAAGTCTCCTCTTTAGTTGAAACCATTCAAGTGAACTCTTCGTCATCCCTACAATCAATGAAGACGGTTAACGAAGAGGTAAAAGAGGGCTTAACTCAAATACTGAATATGGGGAAAGTATTTGAACAAATTTTGCTAACTGCCCAGCAGGTTGCTGAAAAAACAACTGACGTAGCTATTGTCTCTAAACAAATGGAGCAGCAGACCAAACTGGTCGCTTCTACCGTAGAAAAAATGGCAGATATTTCAAAGGATTCTTCACGCTCATCACATAATGTGGCAAGTGCATCCCAAGAACAATTAGCATCCATCGAAGAAATATCTGCATCATATCGTGCATTAACGGATATGGCACAGGAACTAAGGAATCAAATCAATAAATTTCAAGTATAATAAAGAAACCCCCACATTTTAAAAGTGGGGGTTTATTAATTGCATTAATAACTTCTGTGATTTCAACGCTTCTTCACCATCAACTAATGGTGTAATATCGTTTGCTACACAATGGATAAAATGATAAATGGCATCTTCAAATCCACGCTGTTTTAGGGTGGAATCCCAAGAAGCTGGATAGGAAGTAGAGATGGAATCACTAGCTTCAACTTCAGTCATATTCATATTTTTGACGCGTATGATAGCACCGTCAGTGACGAGTTCCAACTGCTCTAACCCCGTACCAGCATTTCGATGCATGGCCGTTGTCATTTGAAGTCCGTTGGTATTGGAGAATGTGTGCTGAGCAAAAACCATCTCGTTTTTTTCGGAAGTACGGATTGCCCCGTTCTGAACGAACAGTTCACCATCAGCCAACCAACGAATGGTATCAACAAGGTGTAAATAATCATCCAGCATTGTAAACTCAACATCGTGAGGCCCTACACTGTTCGCACGATGCTTTTCAAACCTGGCCCATGCAAGGTCTTTCGATTGTTCCTTTGCTTTGATATACATAGGAGCAAAACGACGATTAAAGCCTACCATTAATTTGCAGCTTGTTTTGTGTTGTAACTCAACCAATTTCTCTGCCTGGTCAAGGGTAGCTGCTAATGGCTTATCCACGTATACATGCTTGCCATTTGACAAAAGGGAGGAGATAACATCAAAATGTGTAGCAGTAGAACTATGAACAAACACCGCATCACACGCATCAGCTACAGCAGTAACACTTGAAAAATCCTCAATTCGATATTGGTTACAAATCATTTTTCTCTTTTCTATATTGGGAGTGAAAGCCCCAACGAATTCCCAATTTGTCTCTTTAGACAGAATCGGCAAATATGCCTTTTGTGCTATATTTCCGAGCCCAACCATGCCAATTTTTACGTTCAAGTTTTACCACCCTTTGCCATTAATGTACTTCTTTCATCATATAGAGGGAGTGGAACATCCGTCAACTGTTGCTTGCAATGACTTTCAAATCATTTAAAAAACCCATCTAATTGAATTGATAGGTGGTCGTTTTTATGTAAAAATAAGATATGTTAAAAAATATTACAAAAATTTAATTCTAGTTAGGTGTGAATATGTGTGAAATGTGTTGCCCTTGATTTAGATGGTACTTTGCTCAATTCAGAGCATGAGGTATCTGTTGAAAATGAAAAGACAATCCGAAAGCTACAAGAACAAGGGGTAGAGGTCATCTTAAATACGGGACGAGCTTATGCAGATGTCGTTAAAGTAAATGCCATTCGTGAGCTGAATTGCCCAATTTTAACGTTAAATGGATCTGCACTATATGGCAAGGACGGTTCCTTATTATACGAAACGACCATACCAGTTCCTGTCTACAAACAAATGCTAACTCAATTAAAAGAGCTATCTGTTGGAATATTGGTATATACAAATCACGGTGGGTTTCCGTGTACACTTCCAGGATTAAGGGGAAAAAGTGACGAGGAATTAAAAGAACTATTCCTTACATATGATTATGAACATATCTCACAAATAGAGGATTTGAAGATATTCAAATGCATTGCAGTGGTATCCTATGAAGAGCTTGAGAGAATTCAAGTCGTAAAAGAGAAGTTATCCGATTTTGAAGAGCTCACTTTAGCTTCCTCTTTCCCAAACAACGTGGAAATCATGTCAAAAGAAGCTCATAAAGGAAAGGCTATTCAGCGTTATGCTCTGATGCATAATCATGTGTTTTCTGAAATCTACGCATTTGGTGATGGGGGCAATGACTTACCAATGTTCGAGATTGCAACAGCTTCCATAGCCATGGAAAATGCACCAGATGAAATAAAAGAAAAAGCTACATACGTTACAAAATCGAATGATGAAGATGGTGTATCTCACGCCATTTATCATATTTTAAAGCTCTTATAAGGAGATACCGGTCGTATCCCTCTTGTTTTTGAGCAGGAGGGGGCGATTTTTTATAAAATTCTTAAAATCATCTTGTCGTTCTCTAACTTTTTTGCGATAATCAGAACTTATTTGCGATTATAAGACACTACTTGCGATTCGAAAAATATATTTGCGATTAAAAATTTTTATTTGCTATTTTCAGAATTTACTTGCGATTATTAAAATTTACTAGCGATCAATCATTTACTTAAAAATAAAAGGAGGAGCTTATGCCAATCGTTTCCGAGGAGTACAAAGAAGAGAAAAAAGAGCAGATTTTAGACAGTGCGTTTGAGTGCTTTGCTAAAAAAGGCTTCCAAACAGCAACAATGGATGATATCGTTGCCCATTCAGGTATGAGCAAAGGAGCCATCTACAATTATTTTTCAAGTAAGGAAGAAATCTACTTGGACCTCCTAACACGTGCAACCGACAAAAACTTTGTTCAATACAATAAACACTTTGCTAAACATCGAACAGCTAGCAGCAAAATGGATTACTTATTTAATGCCTATCTGTCTGCAAACCCGATTGATCGCAATCGTTTAGAATACATTGTGGTTTTCTATGAATTTAATCTTCATAGTACAAGAGACCCTGACCTTCTGAAGCAACTTCATGATAGAAAAAGAAAATTAGTTTCCTTAGTTAATGACATTATTCAAGAAGGGCAGGAGCAGGGTGAATTCAAACAAGATCTTGCATCTGAACTCTATGCTGAGAGATTTTGGACGATTATTGATGGAGTCAATCTTCATGCCGTCTATGATGATTTTCCTTATTACGATGTATTAAGGGAATTGAAGGATATGTATTTACAAGAACTAAAGTCGGAATAAGGGAGGGTACTATGCCTATCGTATCTGAAGAACATAAGAGACAAAGAAGAAATCATATTTTATTGAGCGCACAGCATTGCTTTGCGAAAAAGGGCTATCATATTACTTCAATGGATCAGCTAGTTCAGCATTCTGGGCTCTCAAGAGGAGCAATTTACAACTATTTTAAAAGCAAAGAAGAGATATACCTAGAGCTTATGAAAGGCGTTGTTAGTCGGGAAATCGAGCCCATCGAGTCCCATATAAAGACCCTTCCTACAAATATAGAAAAAATCTCCTATTTATTTGATCATTATTATCTGTTAGAACCGATGTGTGAGGAGCAAAAGGAAGCTTTTTTTGTCCAGCTTGATTTTCAATTGTCAGCTTCTAGAAACTCAGACATGATGAACATTTTAGACGAATTACATAAGGATATGAAGGTCAAATTAGTGAGATCCATTTTACAAGAAGGAAAAAATGCGGGCGAGCTGAAATCAAATATCCATGTTGATATTTTTACACATATGTTTTGGTCGTTTATCGATGCGGCAAATATGCAACGAATCTTATTTCCGGAGCTTCCGTATCAATCCATATTAATGGATCAAAAGCAATCCTTCCTAAATAAGATCTCTAAATAGACTTAGTGGTTTGTTAACACTCTTCCTTTGATATCACGCGTTTTTTCGCGAAAATTGACCTAATATTTACACTTGATAATATTCTGAATGTTCCATATAATGAAAATAAACCGATTAGTCGGTTAAAATCGTTAAAGGGGTGTTCGGCTATGACTCAATCGGTTCTACATACGGCTCTTGAAAAATTCGAAGCATTAGACGAAAAAATTTCGCACTTAGAAAGCATTTCGGGTCTCCTTTCATGGGATCAGAAGGTTATTGCGCCAAAAAAGGGTAGAGCCCAGTTCTCAAAAGCGTATGGGGCATTACAAACAGAAATATTCAATCTAATGATTTCTCAGGAGATGGGAGAGCTATTAGAGAAGCTGTCAGAAAGCAATGAGGAGTTCGACCTAGTAACAAAAGCAAAAATCCGTTTACGCAAACACTTCTATAATCGTTCAAAGAGCATTCCTTCTGATCTATATAAGGAATACTCCGTTCTATGCAGTGACGCGAATGATGCATGGGAAGAGGCCCGTGAAAAAAACAACTACGAGCTTTTTCTTCCATATTTAGAAAAGATCGTTGAGATTAAAAAGAAATTTGTCGAGTATTACGGATACGAGAAGCATCCATATGACGCATTACTTGATGAATTTGAGCCGGGATTAACAGTAGCGGTACTTGATCCACTATTTGCTAGCTTAAGAGAAAAAAGCATTGAACTGCTTACTAAAATCAAAGCAGCATCACATATTACACCTGTAGAAATTGTAAAACAGCCTTTTTCCATTGATAAGCAAAAAGAATTTAATCGATACATGCTTCCTCAATTAGGATTTGATTTGGATGCTGGAAGGCTTGATGAAACGGTACATCCATTTGCACAAACGGTGAACACAGGGGATGTTCGTATTACCACTCGCTATCTTGAGAATAATGTTCTTTCTGCCTTGTTCGGAACAATCCATGAAGCCGGTCATGGTATTTATGAACAGCAAATAAGTTCAGAACTAGAAGGAACGGTCCTTTGTGGAGGTACTTCATTTGGTATCCATGAATCACAGTCCCGCTTTTTAGAAAATATGGTAGGACGTAGTGAAGCATTTTGGCAATATTTCCTCCCTAAGCTAAAGGAATACTTCCCGACTCAGCTTCATAACGTGAAATTACAGGAATTTTACGAAGCCATTAATACCGTTCATCCGTCTTTTATTCGTGTGGAGGCAGATGAGCTGACGTATAATCTTCATATTATGCTTCGATATGAAATAGAGAAAGAATTGTTTGAAAACAAACTAGAGGTAAAGGATCTGCCAGCTGTTTGGAATAAAAAGATGGAAGAGTTCCTGGGAATTGTCCCTCCAACGGATACATTAGGTGTTCTTCAGGATGTTCACTGGTCATTCGGTGGTTTTGGTTACTTTCCGTCTTATTCATTAGGGAATCTGTATGCAGCACAACTTTTAAAAACCATGAAAAAAGAACTTCCAGAATTCGATCAATACCTAGAGGCTGGGAATTTAGAGCCAATTATCGGGTGGTTAAAGGAAAAGATTCATCAACATGGAAGCTTGTATACTCCAAATGAATTAATTGTATCTGTGACAGGTGAGGAACTAAATGCCACTCACTTAGTAGAATACCTAGAGGAAAAATATAGTCGAGTATATCAGTTGTAAATAATCATAGGGTGTGCCAAATAAAGGTGTAAAACACTTTCAGGCACACCCTCTTTTTAAGGGGAGATTCCGGTGCTAAGGATCAAGAGATTAAAAGATTGTACAATTACAGAAGCAGTAGAGGCATGGAATAGTGGTTTTGAAGGATATTATTTTGATTTGACAATGACGACAGAAAAATTTTTGGCGAGAATGGCTTCTGAAGAACTATCTGAGGAGCTGTCCGTTGTTGCTTTCTGGAATGAAAAACCAGTTGGATTAATTGTAAATGGAATCAGAGAATTTCAAGGACAATTAATCGGTTGGAATGGAGGCACAGCAGTCGACAAGGACTACCGAAGTAAAGGAATCGGTAGGAGGTTGCTTGAAGCCACTCTCGATATTCTGGAAGATCATGATGTTCATGTGTCCACTTTAGAGGCCATCAGCGAAAATAAGCGGGCCATTGCTCTCTACCAATCTCTTGGATATGACATTATTGACCACCTTGAGTGCTTAGAAAAGAAGAGAGGTCCTATACCATTTTTAAATTCAAACATTTATCAAATAATGAGAGTTCCTCCACAGGAAATAGGAAATCTATCATTTTATCAAGGGAAAAACCCTTGGCAAACCCACTGGCAAAGCGTCAAGGATGGGGAAGCATTGATTGCTCAAGATTCCAATGGAAATGCCATTGGTTATGCCTACTACCGTAAACTCTTCTCAGGGGACGGCACTCATACGGGTACTACCTTGTATCAATGTGAAGCAATGCGGAGCAGGAACGACCAAAAAGAGGTCATTCAATTTCTATTAGGAGCAGCTTTTGACACTTCGAGTGACCAAATTCGCTACTATGTGCCTAACCTTCCTATATTAAGCAGTTCCATTACTCATCAAGTATTAAATGAGATGGGATTTGAGCCTATTGTCAAACTCGTTTATATGAAACAGATACTAAAATAATCTTCAACACAGCCTTACTCAATAGAATGAGTAAGGTTTTTTATATTAATGATTTGTTCCTGCCTTTTCCTACATTTCGTCAAGGATCGTTAATAATTTAGACATATCTCCTCGATATGATAATACCAAGCCCAGGAGATAGCAGCCTCAGCTAAAAGAGAAACCCTTGGAATTCCCCCCTCCAATGAATAACTCATAAACTAAGAGGCTGCGAATCCGGTTAATAGGGAGAGGAGGTGTAGTTGATTGAAAAAGTTAAAGTGGCTGCTTTTCTTCCTTTTACTTGCGGTTGCTTATATATTAGGAGTCTATACAGCTCCCTATTTAAATGAAACAACACATTGGGTACAATCCTTCCCACATATAAGTAACTGGAATGTAAGTTATAATCCACTACCGTTTTTAATGGCACTTAGCATGTCAACGTTACTTACAATTAGTAAAATTGTTCTTGCGTTAATTGGTTGGCTCATTTGGAGTAAAACGAAAAAGCTGAATTTAGTTAAGCTATCAGGGTTACTATTGTTCGCCTTTTCCATCATTTCCTTATTACCGATGTTATTTGCAGTAGGATTGATTGGTTTAGCTTTATTTGTAGTAACGAAAAGTAGAAAAAGAACCATTATGGATTGAATTTGAGGAGGAACTATAATATGGGATTATTTAAACGTTTAAAAACAATCGCAACGGCAGATTTACATGATGTACTTGATCGAATGGAAGATCCAATTGTGATGCTGAAACAGCATTTACGTGAAATGGAACAAGATATTGCTAAAGGGGAAGAAGCGTTAGCAAAACAACTGTTTTTTGAGAAAAAACAAGAGGCACAATTGAATGAAACCCAAGCATTAATTAAAAAGAGAGTGGGACAAGCAGAGATAGCTGTAAAAAAAGGGGACGATGAGACAGCCAAACAATTAATCTTGGATAAAATTGAACTTGAAAAAAAAGAAAAGATTTATGCTTCACAGCTTGAAGCTTTATCTCAGCAAACAAAGAAACTAGTACAACAAATGGAAGATTATAAGCATAAATATAAGGAATTAAAAAATAAACAGCAGCTACTCATTTCAAGAGCTCATGTGGCAAAAGTGACTGAATCCATTGAACAATCATTCGCGACATTTACCCCTGGCAGTGCCGTGAAGGGATTTGAACGTGCGGAGGAAAAGATTCTTGCTCTTGAGGCAAGATCAAAGGCAAGGGAAATGTTTCATCCTACAATTGATTTAAATAAAGTATATGACTACGAATTAGAAGAACAAGTACAAAAGGAATTAGATGCACTAAAGAACAACTAATACAAACCGGTATGATCACTCCTTAACAAAGGTATTTTGAAAAAATAATTTATTTAAATATTGAATTTTCAGAAAACAAATGTTATTATAGAAAAAAGGTTAAGGAGTGATTTCCAATGGAAAAGTATTTGCTAAATTCACCGCAACAGCCAACTGAAGAACAGTTATCGTCTGCCGCAGATATGGTCATCCGTCAAGCACTACTTGATTATCGAAAAGATAAGTTAAGAAAGGAAATTGATGATTCCTTAGCCACGAGAAATAAAGAAGAGTTTTTCAGATTAACAGACGAATTAAAAAATTTAATGTAAGCACTCCATCTACGACCACACATTTGTGTGGTTTTTGTTTTTTATACGATAATCGATTTGCATTGGCGTATAATGGATATAAATAGAAAATAAAACATACTAAGGAGTTGTTTTGCCTATGACTACATATACGTCTCGAGAACAAGTACCTGCTCAAGAAAAGTGGAATTTAGATGATATATACACTGATCTAGATTCATGGGAGAGCGATTATAAGCAAGTCGAAGAAATGACGAATGAATTAAAAGCTTTTGATGGGAAGATTCATAACGGTGCTAGCCTTTTTGAATTTTTAAAGAAAAAAGAGGAGCTCTCCTACAAATTTAATCACTTATATGCCTATAGCATGCTAAGAGTGGATGAGGATACACGTGTCACGGAGTCTCAAAGCTATCTCGAACGAATGAAAAGCTTAGGTATTAAAGTAAGTTCCTCGACCTCATTTTTTATGCCTTATCTCTTAAGCTTGGAAGAAGAGCAGTTAAAGGCATACATTACGGAAGAGAAAGGCCTGAGTTACTTTGAAGAGGACCTATTAGAATCCTTCCGTTATAAGCCACATGTTCTGTCTAAGGAAAAAGAGGAGCTCGTTTCCCAGCTTGGAGAAGCTTTTTCTGCACCAAGTACTATCTTTGGAATGATCAACAATGCAGATATTAAGTTCGGAGAAGTGACAAAGGATGACGGAACAAAGGTCGAGCTTACACGTGGATTGTACTCAAAGCTGATTGAGGATGAAAACCGAGAGAAGAGAAAAGAAGCGTATAAAGCTTACTACGAGCCGTATATTCAGCTAAAAAATACGATAGCTTCCACACTCTCTAATTCGATTAAAAACAATGTAACGATGTCGAAATTAAGAAATTATCCGTCCGCACTCGAAAAATCATTGTTTGGTGATAATGTTCCAAAAGAAGTATACGATAATTTAATTATGTCAACAAAACAACATATCACACCGATGCATCGCTACAATCAAATTCGGAAGGAGAAGCTGAACCTCGATGAACTTCGAGCCTATGACTTAAGCGTTCCGATTGTAAGTGGAGTAAAAATGGACATCACCTATGAAGAGGCGTATGAAACGATGTTAAAAGCGCTAGCCCCACTTGGAACCGATTATATAGAAACGTTAAAGACATTCAAGGAGTCACGCTATATTGACGTTAGAGAAACAAAGGGGAAACGCTCTGGTGCTTACAACCTAGGTATTTATGGAGTCCATCCATATATTTTATTAAATCATCAGGATGATTTGGATAGCATGTTTACACTTGTCCATGAGTGTGGTCATGGTGTTCATAGTAAATTAAGTGCGGAGCACCAACCTCAAATTACAGCAAGATACAGTATTTTTGTAGCAGAGGTAGCATCCACAGTAAACGAAGTGCTATTGATTAATTATTTACTTGAACACGAAACAAACCCTGATATTCGAAAGCATCTTTTGAATCATTTTATTGATCAATTTAAAGGAACGTTTTTCACTCAAGTGATGTTTGCGGAATTTGAGAAGAAGACACATGAGCTTGCGGAACAGGGAACCCCATTAACCGTTGATGTTTTTAACTCAATATATGAAAAGTTATTCCAAGAGTACCATGGGGAAGAGCTCATTTTTGATGAGGAAGTAAAGTATGGCTGGTCACGTATTCCTCATTTTTATCGACCATTTTATGTATACAAATATGCGACTGGCTATGCATCCGCCATCCATATTGCCTCGAATCTTTTGTCAGGTGATGAAAAGATACTTGATTCCTATTTGGAGTTTCTAAAAAGTGGAAGTTCCGATTATCCACTCGAGCTTTTAAAGAAAACAGGTGTCGACCTTACAAATAGTAAACCAATCGAATCCGCTATGAAAAAGTTTTCTGAGCTTGTAGACGAATTTGCTAGTTTATAGATCCTATTTGGACTACTACCTTGAGGGGGAGTAGTTTTCTATGTACTTTTCCTATTACTACTATAGATTAAACACACATTTTACTAGAAAATAGTTATTTTCCCTCTACCGCTTGTTTTCCTTTGAATACGATACAGTGTAAGTAAAATCTAGTATTAGGAGGAATTCAAATATGGGTAACAGATACCGAAATGGGGATGTTGCTGGTGCTTTCGATCGACGCAGATGTGATCGAAATGGGGATGTTGCTGGTGCAATGGATAATCGTCGTCGTCGAGACAATAGAAATGGTGACGTGCTAGGTGCTTTTGACGAAGTGGATATCCCAAGAGTTAGAGTACGTGGCTATGTCGATGAAGAAGATCTTTGTCGTGCTGTGCGTCGTTGTTTACTCAATGATTTAGTAGCTGGTGCACAAGATGACAGAGATGACCACGATCATTGCTGTTGTCATAGAAGAAGACGCTAGTAATAACTGGAGAGATTTCATATTGGTAAATTTTATAAGGACGAACCCTATCGGTTCGTCCTCCATTTATTATTCAATACTATTAATGGTTAGCTTTTTCACCGGAAGAAAATCCTCTCCCGAATCCAAATACGTGATAGATACCTTATCTCCACGCTCTAAGTAAATTGCTAGAGGGTTATTTTCGGATGATACGGTATAATTCTGTTGATTGCTTAGTAGGAAGGAAACAATGGTATAATCACCAATTCGTTCCTTATAGACACGAATGACCTCTCCGCTCATTTCCTTTTCTTCGGCCTTTGAGGTTCCATCCAGAGTACTACCTACACGCTGAAGAGCGACCTTGTATTTTTTTAACGCTTCATTCGGTGTTTCAGCATAGGATGATATCTCTGGGTTGGCAGCAGAAACAATAAAATAATTTTGCAGGAAACCATTCGAATCAAGAACAGGAGTCAGCCAGCTTGCTTCCCCATAAAAATTATATAGAACAGGCATTTCTCCATCCCATTTTTTCTCGATAAATTTCTTTTCAATAATATCAAGAGCTCCTCTGGAATCCATATACGATTCCTCTAAATTCCCCGTATAAAACGTTGCTTTTCCCGTTCTTGCATTGGTTAACGAGTAACCCAGCATGGAATCCACACCTTCTTTTGGACTCGTAAAATCAGTAAAGTAGTACATAACACCGTTTTCGTCAAAAATGGGACTAACATTAGCCTCCGTACCTTCATCGGATGGAAGCTTCACATCTGATTTTCCAAATAAACTATTCCAAAACCCATGTACAAAGTTCCCGTAATAGCTATTTTGTAGACTCACAGCTTCAGGAGAGACAGAGCCATCAAGAAATTCAGGTGCTGAATCAAGATCATAGGCTTCTGTTTTACCAGTTGAGGGATCGACAAGCACGATTCCTTCCGCTTTAAAGCCGTTACGAGCAGACACAAAACCTCCATACGTTCGAATATAATAAGGCGTTCCATCATCATCTATCTCAAGCTGCACATCTCCGTAGAAGATGTCCATTGGATAGCTGAGACGTATATGACGTTCCAGGTTTTTCTGGAAATAGGAAGATGGGGTGTACGTCATTCTTGATTGAACAAATTTAGGATTCGCAGAGGAATCTGTTGCACTTAAAGTAAAATATCCTGGTGTTTCACCACCCTTAAACCACTTGAAAAACCCCGAGAATTCAACGGGAGCAATATAAACAAATTGTCCATTTACTTTCTGTATTTGTAAATTTCCAAGTTCGTAATAACTTGTATTTGGTACCTGGCCAAAGGCCTTCCTCATCTTGTTTCTAGCAAATTGAGGCGGGACACTCGCTGGAGTCACGCTTTCATCAAAGGCAGGGATTTCTACCTTTTCCTCCATCTTAGAAAGGTCAAATTTCTCATCTGCATTAAACACAAAGGCGGTTAAAAAATAAATTCCAATACCAAGTGCTCCAATAGAGATGATTCCTTTCATCTTTCTTTCTATTCCCTTAGAGGCGACAGCTCCCCCTAGCGATACAAGTAAAACTAACGGCCAAAGAGTACTGATGTTTTGGTCAAGCTTGGTTACATAAAAGAAGCCGAACACAATCAAAACAATAATGGCTGTAAACGCTAGAGCGATTCCTGTAACCTTCGTTTCTTTTGTCATTTTTGAAAAAGGAATTAAAAGAATGCTCGAAATAATTCCTGCTAGAAGTGAAAATATAAGAATGTTCCCCATGATTAAGCCCCTTTCGGTCGTTTTGTATGTTTTACGGGTGTGAAAGGACTTTTGTTTCAAGTTTTTAAATTTTGTAATAGGCTTGTAATATATTTACCAAAATCTGAAACTTTTTAATTTTGAAATCGTCTAATAAGTAAGGGAGTTATTTTTAGGGGGGAGTCATTTGAAAAAGAAAGTTTTGACCGTTTTGTCACTGCTCTTTGTTATTAGTGTTGTTGGTTTTACTCGTTTCTTAGATGTCGGAGCAATTGCTACTGCCGAAAAGGGATCATCAGCAAGCTCGACCGAGAACCATGATGTTCCTGCTAGAGCAAATGGTACTTTAGGAAAAACAATTGACAACGAGTCAGCTTTCTTGGTTACTTCTGAAGAAGAAGAGGTAATGGAAGTAGTAGCTGTTGTTTCTGAACCTGCTGTAGAAACCTTGGTGGACAATAAAAAAGAAGAAGAGACTCTTGCCCCTAATTCCATTGAATTGTTTGGTTCAACTTTTGAGAAGGTTACAGATGAAAAGTTTTCTGTTTATATAAATATGGCAAATGAAATAGGGGCAGGCTTTTACGCCATCCCAAATAGTGATGTTTTTTCGATGGTGAAGAATGGAGAAGTTGTATTTCAGATGTCTACTGGTATTAAGGCTGTTCCTTTAGATAATGTAGAATTATTGGTTAGTTTACTTGCAAAAAATGAAGAATTTAAAGATGTGGGTCCTATTGAAGAAGATATCCGGAAAGTGGCATCGACAGGGGAAACCATCAGTGTTGAAGGCGAAAACTACACGGGATATAGCGTATTTATTCAAGGCGGATGGATTCTCGTGTCGTTCTAATCAAACAAAAGGCCGCCTAAATGGGGGCTTTTTTCATTGGAAAAGGATTTTTGCCTCACATTATAAGCAGCCTATAAAATATCTCATCCAGGGGGGAGTGGATGGGAATAAATTGTTTGTTATCCCATTCCTTATATACCCTGACATGTGAAAAATAAAACCAAAAAAGATAAAAGCTACAATCAAGACTGTCCACTCCAGGCGGACAAAACCACCGAAACTGTCCACGAAGGGTGTCTGACACCCTATTTTTTTTGGATGGTTTGTTTGACCATTTGGTGACCTAGTACAGCGATTCCCGCTGCGATAATCGCGTTAATGACCCCTGTGTAAGAAAACCCCCAAGCTATCACTCCAAATACAAGGGAAAATCCTAATAAGACCCAAATAATAGACCAATTCGGTACACTAGGTGTACGCTTAAGTGCAAATCCAAGAACCCAAAGAGCAGGGACTAGCATATAATAATTTTCATTTAAAAAGGATGCTAAATCCATTTTCTCACCTCCTAACCGTTCTACTAACATGATATGAAGGCTTGTCGATAATGGTTTCATGCTCATGTCCTCAAAATGAAAAATATTCTTATTCAACGACCTGTCCAAATGAGTACGTCTGGTATATATAGAAGGTACAGGGTTACTAGGGATTAAAAACACCTACACCTTAATATCAAGAAGAAAGGAGATGGAAGCTAGTGGAACAACTAATCGGGTTCATTAGTGACGTCGGGTTTCCGATCGTAGTGACTCTATACTTGCTTCATCGAGTGGAAGCAAAGTTAGATGCAGTAGTACAATCCATCCAAAGTCTACCTGACCGTATTCGTGAATTCAATTAGTATTTATTTTTTTAATTTTCTAAATATTGTACGCAAAACAGTCCGATTTCCTTGACAGAAATAGGTGATAATGCTAAATTTAGGGTAACCGTTCTGCACCGTGTTAGAGTTTTTGTACGACTTTGTTCCACTTTTGGATGAGTAATGTTTGCAAATGCTAGACGTTGTAAATGGTAAATTTAAGGCATGGCTTTCAACAGCCATTAGGGGGATTTTGAGATGAAAAACGGAAAAGTAAAATGGTTCAATGCTGAAAAAGGTTTCGGTTTTATCGAAACTGAAGACGGTAACGACGTATTCGTTCATTACTCTGCCATCCAAGCTGAAGGTTTCAAAACACTAGAAGAAGGCCAAGAAGTAATATTTGAAGTAGTAGAAGGGGCACGTGGACCTCAAGCTGCAAACGTATCAAAAAAATAATTCTAATACCTTTTCAAGCAGTTTGACCACTTGCGGTTAAGCTGCTTTTTTATTTTTTTCAGAAATTAAGAACTTACAAAAATATGTAAAGAAAAACGAATGCACGTTCTGTTATAATAGAGAAATACACTAGACAAACGAGGTGGAAGGGTTGAAATTTATTCATACAGCGGATTGGCATTTAGGAAAGCTTGTCCACGGTATATATATGACGGACGACCAGAGAGAAGTATTAACCCAATTTATACAAGTGGTTGCAGAGGAACAGCCAGACGCTGTTGTCATTGCGGGAGACCTTTACGATCGCTCTGTCCCACCGACGGAAGCAGTTGAACTACTTGACCAAGTATTATTTGAAATCAATGTGGGACTAAATATTCCCGTAGTAGCCATTGCCGGAAACCACGATAGTGCAGAACGTTTATCCTTTGGTACGTCATGGTATCGAAATAGCCGGTTGTACTTAACAGGTAAACCAGAAGCGACCTTTCAACCAGTTCAAATAAATGGTGTGAACTTTTACTGTGTTCCTTATGCAGAGCCTGGTATCATTCGTCAATTATTAAACGAAGACTCCATTCATAGCCACCAGGAAGCCATGAAGCGAATCGTTGGAAAAATAGAGGAGCAGTTAAACCCCAACGAACCAAATGTATTTGTCGGACATGCCTTCGTGCTAGGGGGGGAATCGACGGATTCGGAGCGCTCCTTATCCGTAGGAGGTTCCGGATGTGTGACTCAGGATGTGTTTTCTCCTTTTCATTATACTGCGTTAGGTCATTTACACAGCCCTGATGCGATTAAGCATGATAAAAT
Source organism: Robertmurraya korlensis NBRC 107688 (assembly GCF_001591645.1). GTDB lineage: Bacteria > Bacillota > Bacilli > Bacillales > Cytobacillaceae > Robertmurraya_A. The sequence continues at coordinate 881,455 of NZ_BCVH01000001.1, forward strand.
CTTTTATTCTGGATCTCTATTAAAATATTCCTTCTCAGAAGCGAAACAGAAAAAATCCATTCAGATTGTTGAGATGGATGATAAAGGGGTATTTTCGATTCGTTACCGTTCGTTAACACCGAAGCAGGACATGCGTGAATTAGTTGGGTATTTAGACGAACTATTAGATACGAGCTATTATGAAAAGCAGAAAGTGGATGATTATTTAAGCATTACTTTGCTAGACGAGGGCTCCTTACTTGATCCAATTGGAAAGCTTCGTCATGTCTATCCAAATGTCCTCCATTTAGAAAGACAAACCGTTCTAAAAGACATGAAAGATAAGAGACAAATCACCTCGATTGGCCAGGAAAGAAAATCAGAACTAGACCTATTCGAACAGTTTTATAAGGAAATGACGTCAGAAGAATTCTCCCATGAAAAGAAAACGATTATGGCAGGGGTCATCGAGAGTGTCTTAAAGGAGGAGCAATAATATGAGACCTTTGAAACTAACGATGCAGGCATTTGGCCCATACTCTCGTACAGAGGTTATCGATTTTTCCGAGCTAGGAAACCGAACAATGTTTGTCATCTCAGGGAAAACGGGTTCAGGGAAAACAACTATTTTTGATGGAATTAGCTATGCGATCTATGGAAAAGCGAGTGGGGAGGATCGAAATGGTACCGAGCTTCGAAGCCAATTTGCCGACAACGATACATTAACAGAGGTATCATTGGAATTTCGCCTCCGTGGCAAAACGTATGAAATTAGCCGTTCTCCACAGCAGGAAAAGAAAAAATCACGTGGTGAAGGCGTAACCTCCATCGGGGCAAAAGCGGAATTATATGTATACGATGAGGACGGTAAGAAGCGAATCCTTGCATCAAATGTTCGTGATGTGGAAGAAAAGATCAAACAAATCATGTTGATTGATAGCAATCAGTTCCGACAAATTATTATGATTCCTCAAGGAGAATTTAGAAAGCTATTAACCTCTGACAGCAAAGAAAAGGAAGCCATTTTGCAACGTTTATTCCATACACAGCTGTATAAGAGAATCGAGGAAAACTTGAAAGAAAATGCGGCTTCCTTAAAAGCAGCAGTAGAAAAACAACTCGCAGACCGAAACTTAGCAATTCGGAAAATTCACGCTCTGTTTTCTGAAGATTTGCAGGGATATATGGAAGCGGGGAGTACAAATGATTTGGTCATTGTTCCTGCGTTAATAGAAGAAATCCAAGCAATGTCTGAACAAATCTCGTTATTTGAAAAGGAAATGGTCGAAAAGGAGCAATTCCGTCAAGTAGAACAAAAAAAGCTCTATGATGCACAAGCTATCATTAAACAGTTCGAATCAAGGGAAGCGGCCCTTAAAAACAAGGGGCACCTTGAAAGCCAAAAGGATTTGTTTGACAAAAAAAGCTCCAATGTAGAATTGGGGAAGAAGGCCATTTTGCTACTACAGCAGGAGCAATTATGTGCTAGGTTAAAAAAAGAATTAACAGCTTACGAAACACAAGCGAATGACTTGCATTTAAAGCAAAAGAATTTACTAGAAGCCGTGCAAAAATTAGAAGCAGAATGGCAAGTTGAAAAGGGGAAAGAACCAGAAAAAAAGGCATTAGAGGAAAGTCTTCATAAGCTAAAATCCTTAAAGGATGACGTTTTTTCTTATGCTAGACTCGAGGCCGAAATTCGATCGCTAAAAAACCAATGTAAAAAGCTTGAAGAGGACAAGCTGGTGGCTGAGAAAAAGGGACCAGAAATTGACAACCGTATCCGCTTATACACTGAGAAAAAAGAAGAAATAGATGCAAGCAAACTTGTTTTTCTAGAAAATAAAAGCTTTCTTGACAAGCTACAGCGTCAAGTAGAACTAATTTCAAATTTAGAAAAACAGAGGGACAGCTTGTTGATTCATGAAGAAGGGTTAAATAGGAAACGGCTTGAGTTTGAACGGTCAACAGCGCGTTACTTGGATTCCAAATCCCTCGTTGAAGAACTAGAGAGCAGTTGGATGCATGGACAAGCTTCTATTTTAGCAAGTAAGCTTCAAGAGGGAGCCCCCTGTCCTGTCTGTGGATCAGAACATCATCCACAACCAACTCATCAAACCGAGAAATCTATCCCTAATGAAACCGACTTGAAAGCGGCCAAGCAACAACATGAATTATTAGAAAAAGACAGGAACGAAATACAATCACAGGTATTTAAGTTTCAATCAAGTGTGGAAGCCTCCACACTATTAGTCTCTCAAACATTAGAATCGTTACAAGTTAGTAATCCTGACTTTAAGATTGAAGAACTTTCTACTTTTAAAGAGACGATTATTAGTAAGAAAAAGGAAGTCGAGGCTGCGCAATCAAAATTACAATCAGGTCTTGAACAGCTTGATGGTATTGTGGAGGGATTAAGAAAGCTAGAAAAGGCTAAGGAAGAGTGGACACAAAAGGTCAAAGAACTAGACGGTTCCTACCAAGAAACTCGGCTCTCTTTTGCAGAAAAAAACAGTCATTTTACTAGACTTCAGGAATCGATTCCCGAATCCCTTCGTTCTATTGATGCATTCGAGCGAGAAGTAAACCGTCAGATGGACAAATTACAGGGACTCAACGCTAAGCTAGAACAGGCTCAAAATTCACTGCAAAACTCTAAAGTCTCTCTTTCCACTATAGAAGGACAACTTCAGTCCGTACTACAGTCAAAAGAGACAAAGCAAGCTGAGCTTCAAGTGGAACGGCAAGTGTTTAAGGAAAAACTTGAACAACAAGGCTTTCAAAACTATAAGCAATACGAGATAGCGAAACGTTCCGAGTTGGAGCTGCAACAGATGGAAACTGAGATTTCAAACTATCGTGAATCACTACGTTCAGCAACCGACCGCTACTTAGAGTTAGAAGCATTGTTAAAAGATGTGCCATTGCCTAATATTCATGAATTAACTGATATCATTGAACAAGCGACAAAGGAAATGAAGCACATTGATAACCAAAAGAGTGACTTAAGCTTTAAGAAGAGAGAAAATGAACAGATTTTAGAAACCATTCATTCCTTGAATAAAGAAATGAAGCAATTTGAACAACAATACAAAATCATTGGAAACCTTGCAGATATTTCTAAGGGCAATAATAATCTTCGAATTACATTTGAGAGATACGTTCTTGGTTCTTTTTTAGACGACATTTTACGTGAAGCTAATGGTCGATTACTAAAAATGACGAATGGAAGGTTTCAACTACTTCGAAAAATGGATAAATCAAAAGGGAACACACAAAGCGGGCTTGAGCTCCTCGTCGTAGACTCTTATACAGGGCAAGAACGTCATGTGAAGACATTATCAGGTGGTGAGAGCTTTAAGGCCTCACTCTCCTTAGCACTCGGGCTAGCGGATGTTGTCCAGAATTATGCAGGGGGTGTCTCGCTAGAAACGATGTTTATTGACGAAGGATTTGGGACGTTAGACCCTGAATCGCTAGATCAAGCCATCGAGGCACTTATTGACATCCAGAGTAGTGGACGCCTTGTGGGGATTATTTCACACGTACCTGAGCTAAAGGAACGCATTGATGCTCGCTTAGAGGTTGTGTCTAGTCAAAGCGGAAGTACAACTAATTTCCAATTTATTAATTAAACAAAACTGGGAGTAAAGGGATGATTTCGCCTTTACTCCTTTTTATTTGTTTATAAGGGGGATAGAATAGAAATAATTGGTATGAATGAAAAGGAAGCATATTATGTTGTTATAAGACCTTAGTTAGGAGCGAGAGAATGAAGGACCTGTTCGGCCATAATTATGACTCATACCCCTTTGGACTATTTCAGCTCCCTCACTGGTTGATGCTGTTACTATTATTAGTCGGCTGCATGTTCTTTTATTATTTCAGAAAAGTTCTTGTAAACTACGAAAAAAACATCACAATAACTATGTTTGGGGTCTTACTTGTCCTAGAAAGCCTTTACCATTGGTGGCTTATGAAGGGAGAGCAATGGGACCTTTCGTTTACGCTTCCATTACAGCTTTGCTCCATATCCCTATTACTTTCATTATTGCTTCTTCTAACAAAAAACGAGTTTATTTTTCAGCTCGTCTATTATTTAGGACTTTCAGGTGCAGTGCAAGCATTACTCACTCCAGAGCTGTTTGTAGGATTTCCCCATTTTCGGTTTTTCCAATTTTTTGTTACGCATATGATGATTATTTGGGTAGCTGTGTATTTTTTATTCGTCAAAAGCTATCGGCCAACCTTCAAAGGGCTCTGGCAGGCCTTTTTCTGTTTAAATGGGATTGCATTGTTTGTATTCTTTATTAACCATTGGGTTGATGGGAACTATATGTTTCTAGCTGGAAAACCGGTTAATCCGACTTTATTAGATTATTTAGGTCCATATCCTTATTATATTCTTTCATTAGAAGGCATTGCTCTTTTCCTATTTACGATGCTATTTTTACCATTTAAAGTGAAGAAACCTAAAGAGGTACGACAAAAAGGTTGAGCGAAAGGATGTTTAAAGATAAAGTAAAAGAATGCAGAACAATAAAGTAGGTGCAAACATGGATAAACGATATTTTACGATAGGTATGGCTGGTCATATCGACCACGGAAAAACAACTTTAACAAAGGCCCTAACCAATGTTGATACTGATCGTTTAAAAGAAGAGAAGGAACGGCAAATCTCTATTGAACTAGGTTTTGCCCCATTATATGAAGATGAAAATATACAAGTATCAGTGATTGATGTTCCAGGTCATGAACGCTTTATTAGACAAATGATTGCTGGTGTAGCAGGAATTGATTTGGTGGTTCTCGTGGTTGCGGCAGATGAAGGGGTTATGCCACAAACAAAAGAGCATTTAGAAATACTTGGATTTCTAGGAATACAGTCAGGAATCGTTGCTATCACCAAAATGGACAAGGTTGATGAGGAATTTTCAGAGCTAGTCAAAGATGACATTTATGAAGAATTACGTGGCACCGTTTTTGAAAACTCACCTTATGTCCTTGTTGACAGCCTGTCTAATAAAGGTATTGATGAGCTAAAAGCTTTAATCATAAAAACGTTAGCACAACAAGATGTACGAGATGCAAAAGGACCATTTCGCTTGCCGATTGACCAGGTATTTACCGTAAAAGGGCAAGGGACAGTAGTAAGAGGAACTGTGTACGAAGGAGCTGTCGAGGAAGGTCAGCTACTTACAATTATGCCTCAAGGAATTGAAGTAAGAGCAAGGCAGCTCCAAGTACATCACCAACCAGCAAAGCATGCCTTCGCTGGACAAAGAACGGCAATCAATGTATCAAACGTGACAAAAGATGAGATTGAACGTGGCGATGTACTTGTCTCTTCCGAGCATTTTAATATAACTCGTACGATTGACGTTGCCATTAAAATGGTAGAGGATCTCGAACACATGGTAAAGCAAAGAATGCCTATTAAATGTCATATTGGAACGGCCGAGATAATGGGAAGAATCGTGTTTTTTGACCGTAATGAACTAAAGGAAGAAAGTGGCGAAATCCTATGTCAGTTACGACTTGAGGAGGAAATTGTTACTAAGCGCGGAGACCGTTTTATTTTGCGAAGACCTAGCCCACAAGAAACGATTGGAGGGGGATGGGTCATTGATCCTAAAGGCGAAAAGTATCGTTTCGGGAATCAAACCATTGAAGAGCTCTCGAAAAAGAAAGAAGGTTCACCAGCGGAGCGCCTCACTGCGGCGTTAAAAGAGGCAAAGAGTTTATCCATTGATGAACTCATCAAGAGGACGTCTCTCGATAAAGAGGAAGTTTCACATGCGCTTCTTGGAGACGAATTTATCCCTTACACTAGCAAGGAATTCACCCTCCAGGTAATTATCAGAGATATGGAGGAAGATCTTTTCGACCGACTCAATGACTACCATAACCAATATCCATTACGAAACGGGGTAAATAAAGCTGAGCTTTTACAAGGCTTACAAAAATGGTATCCAAAGCCGTTAATTGAATACGTAATTGAACACAGTTCAGCTGCGAACTTATTTCAACGGAAAGGACAATTTGTATCTTTAAGCAGCTTTACTCCACATGTTCCTTCTAGCTGGAAAAAACGAACAGACAACCTATTGGAGGCATTAAAAAGAGATAGACTTCAAGTAAAATATTTACAGGATTACATGAAAGATGCCGGGATTCCAGAATCCTTAGTTGAAGACGTAAAGAGGTATTGGATTGAACAAGAAATCGTTATACCACTTGACGAAACCTATTATTATCATGGAGAGGTATTTTCTGACGCTGTGAAAAGGCTACAAGCTGAAACAGAAAGCGAATTTGATGTAGGAAAAGCGAAGGATGTTCTCGGATTGTCAAGGAAGTACATGATTCCTTTTCTAGAGAGATTAGATGAAAATGGGATCACAAAAAGAGTGGAAAACAAGCGAGTGTGGTTATAAAAAGTAGCATCATTTTAGATGATGCTATTTTTACGATTACATAGGGGGAAAAGATGAATGCATAAGAATGAAGAGCTCCATAAGTTTTTATTAGATAAATCTTGGCAGCTAACAGAGGACGGGAATGCTTCGTTAGATAAGAGCAAGCCTGCCGGTGTGTATTCCTCTCAGAATCCAGTAGTCATTAAAAACCTAAAGCAACAAAACTATCGTTTTCACTTGCAGCTTTGTGAAATATTCATAAAGGATGAAAAGCAATTTACACAGGATATTCATGAGTGGATACTGGAAATTGTGAAAGATGAGCAGTAACGGTGTCAGACACCCTTCGTGGACAAAACATGGCTATTTGTCCACCTCAGAAGGACAGTTAGGTAAACCACTTCTTTAATAGGAAGTGGTTTTTTGCTGATTACAAAAAGAATACGTCATGATATCTAACATAATAGTTCTCATTCCATAGTAGATAAGTATTATAATTGGCTTAATTGAATTTTGTTATATAATTTCACACACCCTTCATAACTGTTTTGTAAGATTTCCTTTCTTTACTCCACGAATGCCACTGCTTAATAAATATTGCTTAATTAAACTATCTATTATCCTCCTAGAGCTTATCGTCAGAACATCTAACCACCTAACAGACAGAATTAACAAAATGACTAGCCATTAGCTAGAAGAATTTTACATAATGTATCATGCGTTAGGAAACAAGCAAATGTAAAATTAATTAAAAGTTTTGATTTTTCTGTATTCAAAACAAAAGAGGAGGGATACTGTTTATCCACTAGAAATATAATGTACAAGATATGCATGAAATTACTTTGAAAAATTGAATAGATCTTTTCGGAAAAGGGGGAAATTAGCAATGGCAGATCAAGTAACCATTGGTTTAATTCAGGCTAGCAACGACGTGGATGGAAATGAAGCCGTCGAGGTTCATAAGCAAAAAGCAATTGAGAAACATATAAATCTCATTCGTGAAGCAAAAGCAAAAGGGGCGCAGATTGTTTGTTTACAAGAAATCTTTTATGGCCCCTATTTTTGTTCAGAGCAAAATACAAAATGGTATGATGCGGCAGAGGAAATTCCTAATGGCCCTACAACAAAACGATTTCAGGAGCTAGCCAAGGAACTTGGAATCGTAATCATACTCCCAATCTATGAGCGTGAGGGAATTGCCACGTATTATAACACGGCAGCGGTAATTGATGCGGACGGTTCCTATCTAGGAAAATACCGGAAACACCATATCCCACATGTTGCTGTAGGCGACCAAGGGCATGGATTTTGGGAGAAATATTATTTCAAACCAGGAAACCTAGGATATCCCGTGTTTGATACCGCATTTGCAAAGGTCGGAGTGTACATTTGTTATGATCGACATTTTCCAGAAGGGGCAAGAGTACTAGGGCTAAATGGAGCTGAAATTGTATTTAACCCGTCTGCCACAGTATCTGGAACTTCCGAGTACTTGTGGAAACTTGAACAGCCCGCCCATGCCGTTGCGAACGGATATTACGTGGCAGCTATTAATCGCGTTGGCTATGAAGGTCCATGGAATATGGGAGAGTTTTATGGTCAGTCCTACCTCGTTGACCCAAGAGGAAGCTTTGTTGCCATGGGTAGCCGTGATAAAGATGAAGTGATCATAGGCATAATGGATAAAAAGATGATTCGGGAAGTAAGAGATGTGTGGCAGTTTTACCGTGATAGACGTCCGGAAACGTATGAGAAAATGACCTCAATTTAGAAAGCAAATAGAATAGCAACCAAATAGCTTAGAGGGGGTATACATTTGAGCACGGTAAAACAATCAAGAATTTCCTACGATCACATAGCCACAAACTTTCAGGAGGTTCATCCTGGTCTAAGCAATCGAGAAGCGATAGAGGAAGCGAATCGCTGTCTTTATTGCTATGATGCACCTTGTATTACAGCCTGTCCAACTGGGATTGATATCCCCACCTTCATTAAAAAAATTGCCTCAGGAAATGTAAAAGGCTCCGCAACGACCATCATGACAGCCAATCCAATAGGTGCGAGCTGTTCCCGCGTCTGCCCAACAGAAGAATTATGTGAAGGCGCATGTGTACTCAACCATTCTACTAAACCAATTATGATTGGAAACCTACAGCGCTACGCTACCGATTGGGCAATGAAAAATGATCAAATCCTCTTTAAAGCTGGTAAGAAAAACGGGACATCGGTTGCCATTATCGGTGGAGGACCTGCCGGATTATCAGCCGCTCGAGAGCTCGGTATCCTCGGCTATGACGTCACGATTTTTGAAGCAGCTGAACATGCTGGCGGTCTCAATACGTACGGAATCGTGTCGTTTCGATTACCAAAGGAAGTTTCGTTTTGGGAAGTAAAGCAGGTCGAAAGTGTCGATGTAACAATCAAGACAAATACAAAGGTTGGAGTTGACATCTCCGTTCGTGAAATTCTAGATAACTATGACATTGTTATTTTAGCAATTGGCATGTCTAGTGTCCCTAATCTCGGGATTGAGGGAGAAGATTTACAAGGTGTATACGATGCGATTGAGTTTGTAAAACAAACGAAAACTCACCCTATTACAGATGAGTTCCTCGGTAAAAAGATTGTCGTTATCGGTGCAGGTAATACCGCAATTGACGGAGCTACTTGTTCCGTACGCCTTGGAGCAGAAAATGTAAAGATCTTATACAGAAGATCACTAGAGGAAATGACTGCTTACGATTTTGAATATGAATTTGCCAAACAGGATGGAGTCGAATTCCGATGGTTAACAGCACCTCTCCGTATCATTGGAGATGATCACGGAAACGTAAGAGCCATTGAATGTATCAAAATGGAGCTAACAGAAGCCGGGGAAGATGGACGTAGGAAGCCTATTCCGGTAAAAGGCTCTGAATTTGTATTAGAGGTGGATGCCGTTATTAAGGCAATTGGCCAATCCAGATACGTTAGCCTCATTGATGAAATGAACCTCGAACATGATGGTGGAGTTGTGAAAATAAACGAAAACACGTACCAAACCTCAAACAAAAAAGTTTTTGCGTGTGGAGATGTCATTTTCGGGAAGGGTCAAGGCGAGGCGATGGTTGTTTCCGCTGCACAACAAGGAAAGAAAACTGCCTACGCTATCCACCAAATGTTCACCAAAACAGCAAATGAAACCGCCTGATCTAGGGCAAATGAATTCAAGGAGGCATGATGATGGCAGATTTACGTATCAACTTGGCAGGGATCCAATCACCGAATCCTTTCTGGCTCGCGTCAGCTCCCCCAACAAACTCTGGATATCAAGTACAGAGAGCGTTTGAGGCTGGATGGGGTGGTGCGGTTTGGAAAACACTTGGAGAACCGATTCTAAATGTTTCGTCGCGATTTGCAGCTGTAAGTTTTAACGGACAAAGGGTGGCGGGATTTAACAATATTGAACTAATAACCGATCGACCACTTGAGGTAAATCTGAAGGAAATCGCGGAAACAAAAAAGAAATTCCCAAATCATACGATTATTGCTTCTCTTATGGTGGAGCCAAAACAAGAAAAGTGGCATGAAATCGTCAAAAAGGTAGAGGCGATTGGAGTGGACGGCTTAGAGCTGAATTTTGGTTGCCCACACGGGATGGCGGAAAGAGGTATGGGGTCAGCTTCTGGTCAAGTACCTGAGCTCGTCGAAAAGCAAACGTACTGGGTGAAGGAAGTTGCAAAAACACCCGTCATCGTTAAGCTAACGCCGAATATTACCGATATTACCGTAACAGCTGAGGCAGCTACACGCGGAGGAGCAGATGCCATCAGCATGATTAATACAATCAATAGCTTAGCTGGTGTGGACATAGACACTTGGAACACGATCCCACATGTTGCTGGTAAAGGGGCTCACGGTGGGTATTGTGGACCAGCTGTTAAGCCAATTGCTTTAAATATGGTAGGTGAATGTGCGAGAAACCCTCATATTAATGTTCCAATCTCAGGAATAGGTGGGATTTCTAGTTGGAGGGATACTGTTGAATTTTTGTTGATGGGAGCAACAGGCGTTCAAGTATGTACAGCCGCGATGCATCACGGCTTCCGAATCGTTGAGGATATGATTGAAGGATTAAATAATTACTTAGATGATAAAGGCATCGCTTCAGTTATGGATATCGTTGGTAAATCGGTACCAAAATACTCCGACTGGGGAAATCTTGACCTGAATTATAAAATCGTTGCAAGAATCAATAACGATATATGTATCAACTGTAATAAATGCCATATCGCTTGTGAGGATACCTCTCACCAATGCATTGATATGTTAAAAGCAGCCAATGGGGAAAGTATATTGCAAGTACGAGAAGAGGATTGTGTTGGATGTAATCTCTGCTCGATTGTATGTCCAGTCGATGGTGCAATCGACATGGTTGAGCTGCCAAATGAGTTACCACCTATGACATGGAACGAAAGGCAAGCTGCACTAGGGACAATGGCATGTGATGCAGACATTATAAAGAGATAATTTATTTAAAGGGGGAAACGGACTTGAAGAAAGTAATAAAAAACGGAACGATTGTAACAGCAACAGATACGTTTCAAGCTGACATACTTATTGAAAACGGAACAATTCGTCAAATCGGTGAAAATCTCCCATCAAACGATGCGGAACTAATTGATGCCTCGGGGAAATACGTGTTTCCTGGTGGCATCGATCCACATACACATCTAGATATGCCATTTGGTGGAACGGTAACAAAGGATGATTTTGAAACCGGTACGATTGCAGCGGCATTTGGTGGAACAACGACCGTCATCGATTTTTGTTTGACCAATAAGGGAGAACCATTAAAAAATGCCATAAAAGTCTGGCACGATAAATCAAAAGAAAAAGCGGTCATTGACTATAGCTTCCATCTAATGATCGGTGAAATGAATGACAAAGTTCTAGAAGAGCTTCCGACCATTATGAAGGAAGAGGGTATTACATCCTTTAAAGTGTTTATGGCATACAAAAATGTTTTCCAAGCAGATGACGAGACTCTGTTCCGTACCTTGTTAGCAGCAAAGGAGCATGGGGCACTAGTAATGGTTCATGCCGAAAATGGAGACGTGATTGATTTCTTAACAAAAAAAGCACTTGAGTTAAATCAAACAGATCCTATTTACCATGCGTTAACCCGCCCACCGGAAGTAGAGGGTGAGGCAACCGGAAGAGCCGCCACTTTAACCGGTCTAGCCGAGTCTCAACTCTATGTCGTTCATGTTTCCTGCGCACAAGCAGCTCAAAAAATTGCAGAAGCCCGCTCAAAAGGAATCGATATTTGGGGAGAAACCTGTCCACAGTATTTAGTTCTCGATCAATCCTACCTAGAAAAACCAAATTTTGAAGGAGCCAAATACGTCTGGTCACCACCATTGCGTGAGAAATGGAACCAAGATGTTTTATGGAATGCTCTTAAAACCGGGGAGCTACAAACGATCGGCTCCGATCAATGCTCCTTTGATTTTAACGGACAGAAAAGTCTAGGTAAGGGAGACTTTACTAAGATTCCAAATGGAGGTCCCATCATCGAAGACCGACTATCCATCTTGTTTTCTGAGGGTGTGAAAAAAGGAAGAATCTCTTTAAACCAGTTTGTAGAAATCACATCAACGAAGGTCGCAAAGCTATTCGGACTCTATCCGAAAAAGGGAACCATAGCCATTGGTGCCGATGCTGATATTGTACTATTTGATCCAAACGTGGAACGGACAATTTCTGCCAAAACACACCATATGGCGGTTGATTACAATGCCTTTGAAGGAATGAAGGTGATTGGAGAACCAGTGTCCGTTCTATCTAGGGGAGAATTTGTCATTCGTGACAAAGCCTTTGTTGGAAAGATTGGAGGAGGACAATATATTAAACGAGCAACGTATGGAGAACTGTTAAAAGCTGAAAACAACTCCGTACCAATTTAAATCGGGCTAGCTAATGGGAAGGATATAATTTTTCGGTACGCTTCATTACCAGAAAATTTTATATAAAAAAACCAGAAAAGGAGTGGTTTCATGAAAAAAAGTAGTGGTTATTTAAAGTCTCCAGATTTACTTCCCATTTCCCACAGCGATAAGAAAATTGGATCATTGGGCTTTTCAATTATTTGGGTGGGGATGGCAGTCGTTTTAGCAGCATTTGCGATTGGTGGCTCTGGCGTACAGAGCCTCCCACTTGGTTGGGTAATTGTAGCAACGATTATTGGTTCAGTCGCAATCGGAATCTTTATGACAATTATTGGAGACATAGGAATCGAACATGGATTATCCTTCCCTGTGTATATGAGGGCACCGTTTGGAACCATCGGTACACATTTCCCTTCCATTGTTCGGGGAGTAACCGCTGCTTGTTGGTTTGGTATTAATACTTATTTTGGTGCGACGGCTATGAACGGAATATTAAATGCACTTTTTCAATTTGATAATTGGTTTATCTGCTTTGTATTGTTTGCCACCGTTCAGCTAGTGAACACCGCCTTAGGGATTAAAGCCATTGAACGATTCGCAGATCTCGCTGCTCCAATCATCATTATCATCTCTGCATGGATGTATACATCCTTATCTGATAAAGCAATTGAGCAAGGTAGAGATGTATGGACGTGGGTGGAAAGTCCAGTAACAGGTGGTGCAGCATTAACTGCATTTATGGTTGTTGTCATGGCCAATATGGGCTTTTGGGCAACACTTGCCGCTGATATGCCTTCTTTATCCCGTTTTATCAAAGCACCCAAAAACGAGAGAAATTGGTTTAAACGAAACAAAGCTCAAATCTTTGGAAATGTCATTGCCATGCCGATTACAAATACGTTTATGGTGATTATCGGGGCAGTCTCATATATTGCCGTATTGAATTATGACCCGGTCGTTGCACTACAAGAAGCTGCAACTGGCTTTATTCTAGGAATTCTTCTACTAATGATCGTCTTAGCACAGTGGTCGACAAATACATCAGCAAATGTCATTCCAGCTGCTACGATTTTTTCAAATATTGGAGGACCTAAAGTTCCGTTTTGGGTTGGGGTTATTATTGCAGGGGTTATAGGGATTGTGGTTCAGCCATGGAGCTTATTTGGAGTGATCGTTCCTGCTTTACTCGTTATTGGAGGGATTTTATCAGCCATCGTAGGCATATTATTCACTGATTACTATGTAATCCGAAAAAGACGAGTAAACGTAGCAGACCTTTATGAAACAGATGGACAGTTTAAGTATATGAATGGAGTCAATCTTGCTGGCATGATTTCATGGATTATCGGAGGGGCAGCAGCATATTATTTATCAACCTATTCCTTTATTGTTGGATTTGTTGTCGGAGCCATTATTTACTATTTCCTAGCCAAGTTTTGGTGGTTTAAAAAGTATGAACAGGCCGAGCTCGTGAATCCGAGTGATGAAAAATACCTAGGTATAACCGTCGGACGTGATTGGCAGATAGAGGCAGGTGAAGAGTCTGTACTCGTAACCGAGCCGATTAACACACAAATATAAAACAAGGGGGCTACCCAATGTCCGAATACCAACAATATCTACAAGAAAGAGATAAAATCGATTTCTTTATTCAAAAGGGCTTTACAATAAAAAGTGTCACTGAAACGTTAAATGGTTCCTTTGTTGACTTTGTAAATGAACAAACCGAAGAAAAAGAAAGGGTCACCCTGCATGTTGCTACAGCTGAAGGGCGTAAGTATTTCTCAGTTATGATCCTGAAGCAGCAAAAGGGGGCATAATCAAACGCGAGTCACACAGACCATGTCTGCGTGACTCACGTTGTTTCATTTTGAATGAAAGGGGGCTGTTCCATGAAATCGTATATTACGGTTGGAGATTTATTACAAAGAAAGCATTTTGAAGATATTGAAGTGCTCGCTGGGGAAGAGGGCCTGATCCGTCCAGTAAAGTGGGTACATATTGTGGAAGTCACCAATATTCGTAAGCTTTTGCGTGGCGGAGAATTTATCTTATCCACTTGCGCCTTACTACATGACAATAAAGAGTTATTTTTATCAGTAGTAGAGCAGTTAATTGAAGTACGTGCTTCCGGCCTATGCATTGAACTCGGTACATATACTACACATATCCCTGAGGAGGTCATTGAGCTTTGCAACATTCATCAATTTCCGTTACTTATTTTTCATCATGAGGTACCCTTTGTGGAGATCACCCAAGACATTCATGCACTTCTGATCAACCGACAGTATCAAATGATTTCTGAGCTCGAAAGCTACACACAAGAACTCAACAAAAAACTGCTTACATTTGGGCACACAAAAGAGATTCTTCAATTTACTAAAGAATATTTACAAATCCAAGTCATGATTGTCTTTAATAATCAAGAAGTACAATTCCCCACTGATGTAAAAGAAAATGAAAAAAAGAGATTTCTACACATCATTCATAATGAAATCCATCATGGTACAGATCTAGCTCCTCAAACGATGACAAAGGTTCCGATTCATATATTAGGTGATACATATGCAGAGTTATACTTAATCGCTGAAAATCGTACACTCACTGAATTTGATCACTTAATTCTAGATCGAACCGCAACTGCTTTGGCTCAACTGCTTTTAAGAGAGCTATACGTTGAGGAGAAAAAAAGAATTGAGGAATCTGAATGGCTCACAGGTTGGCTTGACGGTGAACATAATGAGGACGCTATTCATGACTATTTGGCCTATCATTCTCCAAAGATTAAGCCAAAGGGAGCCGTTGTTTGTCAATTCAAACTAGAATCACTGTTCGACTATTCCATGCTTGATATAACCTATTTTAATTTATACGTACGTGCTTTTTTTGAGCCTCAAGGCTTTACTCTCTTTTCGATTGAAAAGAAACATACGATTACCTTTATTTTCATTAACGAACGAAATACCTCAACCTGGAAAGCTAGAATAAAGGAAGGAATTCAACGCTTAGAAAAATCAGAAATCAAAATGGCCAATCAAAAAATCCCTTTTGTTCTCGGGGTAGGAAAGTTCGTTACTCAATTATCCCATGTACATGATAGCTACTTAACCTCCTTAGAAACCATCCGCATCCATGACCGCTTGACCGTACCTTCTCAAAGTCATTTTTACGACGACCTGCATATTTTCCGCCTTATTTCCTTGTTAAATAAATATATTAATCTACAAGAAATTGTTATGGAATACCTTGAGCCCGTCCTAACCTATGACGACATGTACAATGGCAAGCTACTAGAAACATTAAAAACATATTTAGCCTGTAACGGATCGAAGCAGGAGACAGCTAAGCGATTATTTATCGTTCGACAAACGCTTTATCATCGAATTGAAAAATTAGAAAGGCTCCTTGGCGATGATTTTTTACATCATGAAAAACGGCTCGCCATAGAGTTCATGATTCTGTCTCACGAATTCCTCCTTTCTTCACAGCAAAAGAAGAAGGGAGTGACTTATTTTTCCTCAAATGAAGGCAAAATGTAAAGTTTAACACAAGCATTTTTTCACAAAACGTCTAATGCTCCAAAGAGGCACATCCTTGATAATAAAACTAGAAGATAACTAATCATTTATGAGGGGGATGCACGAATGACAGTAATCAAAAAGCAAACAGAAAAGCTCAAAAACTATATTAATGGTGAGTGGGTTGAGGCTGCTAGTTCGAAGACATTGGAAGTGATTAATCCTGCCACCTCAGAGGTAATCGCTATCGTTCCCCTTTCCTCCAAAGAGGACGTAGACCAAGCAGTTAAAGCGGCAAACCTTTCTTTTCAAACGTGGAAAAACACTCCTGTGCCAAAAAGAGCAAGGATTTTATATAAATACCATTATTTATTAACAGAAAATCATGAAAAATTAGCTCGATTAGTCGTACAAGAAAATGGCAAAGCGTATAAGGAAGCGTATGGTGAGGTCCAACGGGGAATTGAATGTGTCGAGTTCGCTGCGGGAGCTCCTACGTTAATGATGGGGGAAACGTTATCAAATATCGCCGAAGAGATTGATTCCGAAATGTACCGTTATCCGTTAGGGGTTGTCGGTGGGATTACCCCCTTTAACTTTCCAATGATGGTTCCACTATGGATGTTCCCACTAGCGATTGCCTGCGGAAATACATTTGTATTAAAGCCATCGGAACGAACACCTCTATTAGCTAGTGAACTCGTTGAATTATTTACTCAAGCAGGAGCTCCTAGAGGAGTATTAAATATTGTTCATGGTGCTCATGATGTTGTTAATGGATTGATTGAGCATGAAGATGTAAAAGCGATTTCCTTTGTTGGCTCACAACCAGTTGCCAAATATGTATACGAACAGTCTGCTGCACAAGGGAAAAGAGTTCAGGCGTTATCTGGTGCCAAAAACCATCATGTCGTCATGCCTGATGCCAGTTTAGAAAAAGCCGTATCCCATATCATTAGTTCTGCCTACGGTAGCGCCGGCCAAAGATGTATGGCATGTAGTGCAGTCGTTGTTGTTGGGGATGGAGAAGAATTTGTAGCAGCACTAAAAGATAAGGCAGATGAACTACTGATCGGAAATGGCCTTGATGAGGAGGTTTTGCTAACACCTGTTATTCGTAATTCTCACCGCGAAAAGGTATTACAGTACATCGAAATCGGCGTAAAAGAAGGGGCCACTCTTGTTCGTGACGGTCGTGCGGAAATGGAAGATCATAAAGAAGGAAGCTTCCTTGGACCAACCATTTTTGACCACGTCACTCCCGATATGAAGATAGCAAAGGATGAAATTTTCGCCCCGGTCCTAAGCCTGTTGCGTGCAAAAGACCTTGATGAGGCTTTATTGTTTATTCGCAAATCCAGGTACGGGAATGGTGCAACCATTTACACAAAGGATGCATCTGCCATTCGTAAGTTCCGAGAAGAAGCTGATGCTGGCATGCTTGGAATTAATGTAGGTGTACCTGCAACCATGGCCTTTTTTCCATTTTCCGGATGGAAGGACTCTTTTTATGGAGACTTACATGTAAATGGAAAGGATGGAGTTAATTTCTTTACACGAAAGAAAATGATTACATCCCGTTTCGATTATTAAAAACACAAGAGGGTGAGAAAGGGGAATATGCGATGGATCAGATGAAGCAAAGAGAAGATTTTCTAACAAAGGATAAAGACTTTTTATGGCACTCCATGAAACCGTACAATCCAAACAGTACGATGATTGCTGAAAAAGCAGAAGGTTCTTGGGTGACCGATCATGATGGAAATCGCTTTTTAGATGGAATGGCTGGTCTTTGGTGTGTCAATGTTGGATATGGCCGGACAGAACTAGCTGATGCAGCTTATGACCAACTGAAAAAGATGGCCTATTTCCCGCTCACTCAAAGCCATACACCAGCCATTCAACTCGCTGAAAAGCTTAATGAACTATTGGGTGACGAATACGTAATCTTTTTTTCAAATAGTGGGTCAGAAGCCAATGAAACGGCATTTAAAATTGCTAGACAGTATCATCAGCAAAAGGGGGAGCACTCACGATATAAATTTATTTCTCGTTACCGAGCCTACCATGGAAACACAATGGGGTCTTTGGCTGCAACGGGGCAAGCACAGCGTAAATATAGATACGAACCACTAGCTCCGGGGTTTGTTCATGTGCCACCGCCAGACTCCTATCGTTCAAAAGATCAAATGAACAGTCCATCCTCAGAGCTTGAGTCTGTAAAAGATATCGAACGAGTCATGACCTGGGAACTTAGTGAAACGATTGCTGGGGTTATTATGGAACCAATTATCACCGGTGGAGGCATCCTAATTCCGCCAGATAACTATATGAAGGGGGTTAAGGAAGCGTGCGAAAAACATGGGGCCTTGTTGATTGTTGATGAGGTCATTTGCGGATTCGGTCGTACGGGGAAAGCATTCGGATTTATGAATTATGGAGTTAAGCCCGATATCGTTACGATGGCAAAAGGGATTACAAGCGCCTATCTTCCCTTATCAGCAACAGCAGTAAAAAAGGAAATCTATGAAGCTTTTAAAGGTACTGAGGAATATGACTACTTCCGCCACGTAAATACATTTGGCGGCAATCCAGCTGCCTGTGCTCTAGCAATAAAAAACCTAGAGATTATGCAGAGTGAGAACCTGTTTGAACGGTCAGCTAATTTAGGTGACCAACTAAAGCAAAGATTATCTGAAAGCTTACGAAACCATCCATTCGTAGGAGATGTTCGAGGAAAAGGATTACTTTTAGGAATCGAACTGGTGAAGGATAAAGCGTCTAAAGAACCATTAGATGTGGACTTGGTTAATCAAGTCCTAACAGGCTGTAAGAAAAAAGGACTTATCATTGGAAAAAATGGGGCAACCGTAGCAGGATTTAATAACGTCCTTACGATATCTCCACCTTTATCCATAAAAAAAGAAGACCTCGACTTTTTGTTTACAACCGTCATCACTGAGCTACAAGAACTGATCAAATAAACTTTGAGCATCGTGCGTTTTCATTAACTACTAGAAAGGAAGAATACTATGAAAATCGGAGTTCCAAAAGAGATAAAAAGCCAAGAGAACCGCGTTGCTCTTACACCTGCTGGCGTCCTACAACTAAGTACAAAAGGCCATAATGTTTTTGTGGAAAAGGGAGCCGGCTTGGCTTCAGGTTTTTTTGATGAAGAGTATATAGAAGCTGGGGCTTGCATTGTTGAGACAGCTGCTGAGGCATGGGCATGCGAAATGGTCATTAAAGTGAAAGAGCCTATCCCATGTGAATATGCTTATTTTTATGAAGGTCTTATCCTTTTCACCTATTTGCACTTAGCGGCAAACTTTACTTTAACGGAAGCTCTCATTCAAAAGAAGGTAGTAGCCATATCCTACGAAACGGTTCAACTAGCCGATCGCAGTTTGCCACTATTAACACCGATGAGCGAGGTGGCGGGTAGAATGGCTGCTCAGATTGGTGCGTCCTACTTAGAAAAAAGCAAAGGTGGAAAGGGAATCCTCCTTGGTGGAGTTCCTGGTGTGAATCGTGGAAAAGTTACGATTATTGGTGGTGGGGTAGTTGGTACGAATGCGGCAAAGATTGCTATAGGTCTAGGAGCAAAGGTATCAATCCTTGATGTTAGTGCAGCTAGATTAAGAGAATTAGACGATATCTTTGGGTCATCAATAACGACACTAATGTCGAATCCATATACCATCAGTCAGGCAGTCGCTGATTCGGATTTGGTCATTGGTGCTGTTCTTCTACCTGGAATGAAAGCACCTAAGCTAGTAACGGAAGAAATGGTTCGTTTAATGGAGGAAGGTTCTGTCATTGTAGATGTGGCGATTGACCAAGGAGGAATTTTCGAAACGGTCACACACGTAACCACACATGCGGATCCAACCTATACAAAGTATGGAGTGGTCCATTATGCAGTTGGCAATATGCCAGGAGCTGTTCCTAGAACATCAACCATTGCACTAACTAATGTCACCGTTCCTTACATTATAGAAATAGCAGATAAAGGCTACAAAATAGCTTTTGCTGAAAACAATGCTTTATTCAAAGGCTTAAATGTAATTGATGGAAAGGTCGTTTACGAAGGGGTAGCCTTGGCGCATAATCTTCCATACGTTTCCACTATTTAATATTTAAGGAGGGACTTAGATGACTTTGCAAACACTCTCCATCAATAAGGAGCGTTTAGAAAAAAGGATACATGAGTTAGCAGAGATTGGGAAAATTTCCGATACAGGTGTTTGTCGATTAGCTCTCTCGAAGGAAGACAGGAAGGCAGTTGAAACCGTGAAAAGATGGATGGAGGAGGCAGGCTTAACAGCACGCATTGACCATTTTGGAAACTTAATTGGCAGACTAGAAGGAAAAAGTCCAGATGCACCTATTCTAATGGTCGGCTCTCACATCGACTCGCAACCATATGGTGGAAGATTTGATGGAGTGATTGGTGTATTAGGTGCCCTAGAGGTTGTTCAAACCATGCTAGAAAAGAATATTGTCCCCGATACCCCCATTGAAGTAGTGGCCTTTTGTGACGAGGAAGGATGCCGATTTAACAAAGGTCTCTTCGGAGTAAGAGGTATTCTTGGTAAGCTAGAAGAAGGAGAGCTTGAACGGAAGGACAAAAATGGAGTAACAAGAAGAGAGGCTCTCATCGAGTTTGGCTGTGATCCTACTAAATTTAAGGAATCAGAGTATAACGAGGGCAGCATTGGTGCCTTTTTAGAGATGCATATTGAGCAGGGACCTATATTAGAAGCAAAGGATGTACCCGTTGGAATTGTCACAGGGATCTCTGGCCCACTTTGGCTTTCAGTGGAGCTCGAGGGCTTTGCAGGTCATGCAGGTTCCGTTCCGATGTCAATGCGACAGGATGCCTTAGTTGGTGCAGCCAAAGTAATTGTCGCATTAAATGAACTTTCAAGTCAGGATCCAAGTGCGCCAACTGTTGGAACAGTCGGAAGTCTACAGGTTTTCCCGGATTCTCGAAATATTATCCCAGAGAAAGTAACATTTACTGTTGATTTACGAGATATTGATATTAATAGAAGACATGTGATTGAAGCAAATCTGCGTAAACAAATTAAAGAAATAACGAAAACCCACGGATTACAATGCACCATCACCGAAGATACAAATAGTGAACCAAGATATTGCTCTGAGAGATTAATGAATATTATGAGGCAACAAAGTGCAAAGATCGGTCTTAGCCCCATTGAACTGATGAGCGGACCTTTCCACGATTCTCTATCCATGTCCTACGCTTGCGAATACGGGATGATTTTTGTAAGGTGCAAGGACGGAATCAGCCACAACCCCAAGGAATTTTCAACTATCGAGGATATTGTACTCGGAACCGAACTCCTTTACCACACCGTCATCAATTACTAAAGGTGACAGACACGATCCATCGAAAAATTCGTTGTTTTTGTCCGCCCTTAGCTGGACATAGAAAACACCTAGTTCCTTTCAGCTAGGTGTTTTTGTTCATTTTACGACAGAAAAGGAGTTTTCTATCCGAAATATGTAGAATCGTATTATAATAACAGAATCAATAAAGAGTTACATAGCATTATAGCATATTTTACTCTATCGGTTATTAAAATGAATGGGGAGAAAAAATATGGAGGAATTATTATGACATCAGAGAAGCTATTCGTTCAAAAAAAATATTATCAAACCCTGATTGAACAAGAAACGGATTTCCCCGTACGTACACTTGGGGAAACATATTATAGGGAACAACAAAAGGACGTACCCGACTTGACACCGATTCGTTTTGCACAAGGGGAAGTGTATTTCCTTTACAAAGACTTCGAATCAGCAATCTTTAAATGGGAAAGTATTCAAAATGATTTAGCACCCTGGGCGAAGAAAAATATCGCCGATGCGTACCTGGAGTTAGAGCAATACTCAACTGCGGAGGAAATATATAAACGTGTAAACACCGAATCCACTGTGCTACATACAGAAGTTTCGTTACAGTTATTTAGACTGTATGTAAAAGATGGACGTACCCATGAAGCGACATCCATTATCAGTGAGATCAGTAACAATCATCCCGACTATCCAGGGGTTACCGAGCTTGCCCGTCTTTTCTTTGAAGAAATAGGAGATTGGGCTAACGCGATCAATCTAGCCATGAAAGAATTTATGCGAACCAATGCTCCTGAATGGATCGATGTGATTAAAAAATATTGTGATGATAAACGAACAACGATTTTCAAACCTGAAGAGTACACGACATTTTTATCCTACTTGTTAAGCCTTGATCGAATTCGTTTCGAAAAAACCGTTTTCAAGCTATGGGAAAATTATGAGGAACAGTCAGAGTTACTGGGTTGGGTCAACACGCTTAACTCGTTATTGGCCGACTCAGAGCTCCCTGAACCGTTATCATGGAAGCTTTTATCTCAAAAATACTTAAATACATTTCAGTTATTTATAAGCGGAAAATATTCCTTACAAGAGATTCAAGCTCTTATTCCATCGTTGTTAACAAATTGGATGCGATTTGCCGAGTCCAATCATTTTGTCTATACAGCCTGCGCAGCACTGGCATGGAATGAAGTGTTCCCAGGAACGATTGATGAGTCCACCGTAATGGAGGCACAGCATGCTTTATCGAATTCAGCGTCTGGACTAATCGATGTTCATCAGACAAAACAATTATTCTCTAGTATCGTTACATGGGCGGAAGAAGAAGATATGCCGGTTAGCAATAAGCTAAAATGGATCATGGAGAATCTTCAAAATAAGCAAAATACCATTGCATTATTTACTGGAACAAGTAAGCTGCAAACAACGATTTTAAGTGATGTCCTAGGCCATGAACAAGTAAACCAATTGTCGTCTAAGTTGGCCATGTACAGCTACTTGTCAGAAGCTGAATTGCTAGAAGTGAACTCTGTGGAATCCAAAAAAGTAGAAAGTCCTTCAGACATTGGTTCGACGGATCATTACATCCACTCAAAAGGACCGTTTGACCTGTTAAAAGTGACGAACACATCACTTATGTCTATACCACCATATCGTGGGACCGTACAAGAGAGAAGTTCTCTTTCCGTTAACTTAAATATGGCTGAAAACATCATTTTTGTTTTAAACGAGGAAAATCCCTTAAACGAAATGGAAATCAATCTACTTAAGCAAATGAAGCAGCAAGCTAACGAACAGAGGTTCATCTTTATCCTTCCGATAACAACAGCAGTAGAGGAAGAGACTGGCGTTTCCTATTATGTGGAAACCATCAAGAAAAACCTGAATCACATTTTCGAGAATGCTGACATATACCCTTACACGGCCTCTCAGTCTGTGGACTGGAGCGGTGTTTTAACCGATTTAAATAGTGAGCGTCCATACGAAGGAAGAACAAGAAAAGAGCTTTATTTTATTAAAGAAACTCTACACTATCTGCTAGCTAAACGGGTCGATAAAGAAGAAAAACTCATAGATGTAATTCAGTGGAATAAGGAAATGTTAGCAAAGGTTAGCGGAGCGTCCATGCAGCTTGGGGATTTAGAACAGGAAGTTGGAGATAGACTGAAGATGGATTATCTTACAATCTTGCAAGAGATTTCTTCTGAAGTAGAGGCTGAAATACCAAATGTTCTAAAGACGACTGCTGAAACAATTACGAATCAGAGTAACCTTGCTACGATCCACCTTCAATTAAATGAGGAAATGAATCGACGTTTGGAGGAGTATTTACAAAATACAACCCTTCCTAAGCTGTATTCTTCTATTCAAAAATGGATTGGTCATACGAAAGAGGAGCTACAGCAAATTCGTGCTTACTTAGATGAGATGGCTACGAGCTTTAATGGCTTATATGGTATTGAAAAATTCCAATTTCCAGTAGACGATCAGTTACTGCATGATTGGAGAAGAGATACCGGGAGGTTGACAAGTGGTGTTCAATTAGAGCATATCAACATTATGTTAAAGCATAATCCTACCCAATTGTTATTAAAGGGTGCAGGTAAGCTTTTCGCAGGCATAGGGCAAAATAAATCCATGCTGCAGCAAAAATATAAGCGCTACGTCGAAACGGAAGATTACTCAGAGGTAGCAACACAAGTAAGTAAACAGTTTTTTGCGCCTTATCAATTTTTTGCTATGGCGATACAAAGGGATTTAGAAACGTTTTTTCAAAAGCCAAAGGATGAGTTAACACATACGGCAGAAGACTTAGTCGAGAAAATCAGTCAATATGAAAAGTCTTTAACAAAGCTACAGCAAAATCCAACTGCTTTTGAGGATCCAATTAAGCTATTTACAATCCGATATAAGCAATATGAATACCTATTTAACGGGCTTCCTAAAGTGAAACAAGAAGTAAAATGAGCTTACAAGCTGGTGCATAACGCACCAGCTTTTTTTTGACTCAAAAAGTCACAAACTTTGAACAAAATGTGAATTCATTCACATAGTTCATAAAAGTGTGACAAACTTCACAAGTTTCCAACATAAAAGGAGTTAAAATAGAGCTATCAAAGAGATTGTGAAACAACGAGCATAAAGCTCAGGCTAGGGAGGATAAAACAAAATGGAAAAACGACATTTAGTTCTTATTGGTAACGGGATGGCAGGAGTAAGAGTAGTTGAAGAAATACTAAAGCTGACACCTGATGCTTTTCAAATAACGATTTTTGGAAATGAGCCATACCCAAACTATAACCGTATTCAACTTTCAAATGTTCTACAAGGGAAGACAACTATAGATGAAATCTTTCTTAATGAGTGGGAGTGGTACCGTGAAAACAATATTACCCTTCACACAAATGAGGCAGTTGCCAAAATCAATCCTCAATTAAAAACGATTGTATCTTCTACTGGAAGAATCGTCGCCTACGATGAGCTTATTATAGCAACCGGCTCAAGTTCATTCATCCTACCAGTCCCAGGTGCGGATAAGCAAGGGGTAACAGGCTTCCGTGATATTCAAGATTGTGAAAAAATGATGGAAGTGGCACGTACTCATAAAAAAGCAGTCGTAATAGGTGGAGGTCTTCTTGGTCTAGAAGCAGCTAGAGGATTAATCGACCTTGGAATGCAAGTACATGTCGTTCACTTAATGCCACACTTAATGGAAAGACAATTAGATGAGACAGCTTCAACAATGCTGAAAGAAGAATTAGAATCTCAAGGGATGAAATTTCTATTTGAAAAACAAACAAGTGAAATTCTAGGTGATAACCGTGTAACAGGCCTTCGTTTTACTGATGGAACAGAAATCGAAACTGACCTTGTGGTAATGGCTGTTGGAATTAAACCAAATACACAGCTAGCAAAAGAAGCTGGAATTAATGTGAACCGTGGGATTGTCGTAAACGACTTCATGGAAACAAATACACAAAATGTATTCGCGGTTGGGGAATGTGCAGAACATAGAGAAATCACTTACGGAATGGTTGCCCCTTTATATGAACAAGGGAAGGTCTTAGCTCAAAGAATCCTTGGTTTAGAGGTTGCACCGTACGAAGGATCAGTAACAGGGACTCAATTGAAAGTATCTGATGTGGATTTATATTCTGCAGGTGAAATTATCGATGATAAAACGACAAAAGCTATTAAAGTCCATAATGAATTTGAAGGCATATATAAAAAGATACTAGTAAGAGACAATCGAGTAGTTGGGATTGTTCTATACGGTGATACAAAGGATAGCACAAAATTGTTCCGCATGCTTGTTGATAAAGAAGATGTTAGTGGTAAAACAAGTGCAAGTATCCTAGACTCTGGTTGCTGTGGCGGAGGTCAAGCAGATATGAGCGTTGACTCGATGCCGGATACGGAAATTGTGTGTGGATGTAACGGTGTATCAAAAGGAACCATCGTTGAGGCGATTCAAACAAAAGGACTTACTACGGTTGACCAAGTGTCTAGCTGTACGAATGCGGGACGTTCATGCGGTCGTTGTAAAGGTTTAGTAGGCGATATTCTTGCTTATACTCTAGGCGATCAATTTGATTCAACAAAAGCAAACAAAAAGACACTTTGTGGATGTACAACATTAAGTCGCGATGAGGTAGTTGCTGAAATTAAAGAAAAAGGCATGATGAGTACGAAAGAAGTCATGAATGTGCTTGAATGGAACAACGAGGAAGGCTGTAGCAAATGCCGTCCAGCTCTAAACTACTACCTAGGTATGCTGCACCCTGATGAGTATCGTGACGAACGCGACTCACGTCTAGTAAACGAAAAAATGCATGCAAATATCCAAAAGGATGGAACGTATTCTGTTGTTCCAAGAATGTATGGTGGAGTAACGAATGCCGAAGACTTAAAGAAAATTGCTGAAGTAACCGAGAAGTACAATATACCGCTAGTTAAACTCACAGGTGGACAGCGTATCGCATTACTAGGTGTAAAAAAGGAAGATCTTACAAATGTTTGGGAAGACCTTGGAATGCCGTCTGGTTATGCCTATGGTAAAACATTGCGTACCGTAAAAACATGCGTAGGATCTCAATTCTGTCGTTATGGCACACAAGATACCATGCAGCTAGGGATCGATCTTGAGAAGAAGTTTGAACGTTTAGACACTCCACATAAATTTAAGATGGGTGTATCTGGATGCCCTCGTAACTGTGCTGAAGCTGGAATTAAAGATATGGGTATTGTCGGAATCGATGGTGGATTTGAGTTGTATGTAGGAGGAAATGGCGGAACAGATCTTCGCGCTGGTGACCTTTTATGCACATTAAAAACAGAAGAAGAAGTGATGGAAATGATTAGTGCTTATATCCAATACTACCGTGAGACAGCAAATTATTTGGAGCGTACGTCCACTTGGATCGAACGTGTTGGTCTTGATCACGTAAAAGAAGTATTACAAAATGGTGAAGTCAGAAAAGAATTAACTGCAAAACTAGATCAATCCCTGACAAGATATACGGAGCCATGGAAAGAAGCATTAGAAAATCAACAAATTCGTGAAAAGTACTACGAAACAGAAGAAATCCCTGAAGTTTTAGTCTAAAATCAAAATTGAAAATAAATCATTTACGTAGACGAAAATGATGGGTAAAATTATATGAAAGGTTTTGGTGATTGATATGCCACAAACATTAACAAAGGTTGATGTCGGAAATTATCAAACTTTAGCACATCAAGCAGGAAAAGTGATCCGACTTGGAGAAGAAGAAATAGTCCTATTTAAATTATCAACTGGAGAAGTAAAAGCAGTTGAAAACAAGAGTCCACATCCTAAGGGAGGTACATTAGCTGATGGCTTAGTAAGTGGAAGCTATGTATACTGCCCACTTTATGATTGGAAAATCTCATTGATTGATGGAAAAGTGCAAGCACCAGACGAAGGACAAGTAAAAACGTATGAAGTTGAAGTAGAAGATAATCGCATTTTATTACTAATATAAAGGATGGGGGCGATTTCGCCCCCATTTGCCTTAGGGGAGGAAGTTTGTATGACAACAGGAAAAGCATTTTTAGTAGGAGCAGGACCCGGAGATATTGGTCTTATTACAGTAAAAGGCCTAGAAGCCATTCAACAAGCGGAGGTAATTCTATATGACCGGCTTGCAAACCCAAAGCTGTTAGATTTTGCACCGCAAAATTGTGAATTCATCTACTGTGGAAAGCTTCCTGATCGTCATACCCTCAGGCAGGAAAAAATAAATGATCTACTTGTAGAGAAAACAGCTGAAGGAAAAAGGGTGGTTCGATTAAAGGGTGGGGACCCAGGTGTTTTTGGTCGAGTAGGGGAAGAAGCCGAAGCGTTAGCTCAAAATGGTCTTCCGTTTGAAATGATTCCAGGGATTACTTCTGGAATTGCTGCTCCACTTTACGCAGGCATTCCTGTAACTCATCGAGAATATGGAGAATCCTTTGCCATAGTTACTGCACATGATAAATCAAAGGATGGCAAATCTGCACTCAATTGGGAAGGGCTAGCAAAAGGGATAGATACCATTGCTTTTTACATGGGAGTAGGTAATCTTTCACATATATGTACAAATTTACTATCCCATGGTAAACCAGCTTCAACACCTGTTACGCTAATTCAATGGGGAACGTTGGGACGTCAAAAGACACTCGAAGGTACTCTTGAAACGATCGTCCAGCGTGTAGAGGATGCAAAGTTTACAAATCCAGCGATTACACTTGTAGGAAACATAGCTTCTCTGAGAGAAAAAATTAGTTGGTTTGAAAAAAAACCATTATTTGGCCGTCAGGTATTACTTCCACGAACAGGTTTAAACACAAGCAATATGGCAAAAGCTTTAGAAGAACAAGGGGCAGACGTTATTGAATTCCCTAAATGGAAACAGGTGAAAATCACACCAGATCCCTTTATATTATCTAAGCTCTCTATGTATTCTTCTATTATATTTACATCACCTGAAAGTGTTGATGAATTTTTCCAAATCTTGATGGAGGAAAAAATAGATATTCGTTCCATCCAGGGTGATTTATACGGCTTGTCAAAAAAATCAGTAAATCAACTATTAAATAAAGGCCTACTAGCTAATCCTATTGAGAAGTTAAGAAAGGGAGGGACTATCCTCCTTATTGGAAATAGTAATAATATAGAAGAAACTAGTCAAACCGTCTTGAACTTTGGGAATTTTGATACCTTTACTACTTCATTAAAAGAATTGGATGAGACCTATTTACCCATTTTCAAACGTATGCTTGACGACACAAAGCTTAATACAGTTATTTTCCCTAGTTCTGCTTCTGTACCCATCTTTATAAAAGCACTCGAAAAAACGGATTTCTTAGGAATAGATTCATTTAAAGAGCTAGAAATCTACTGCTTAGGAAAGCATACAATGGAGGCACTTCAAGAACATAATATCCAAGGGGCTAAGCAATCAAATGAGGCAACCATTCCATCACTTATATCAACCTTAGCAAGTAACTCGTTATCCTAAATAGCTGATGAACGGTGAGTAAAATGGACAACTTATATCCTGTTTTTTTAAATTTAACAAATAAAAAAGTTTACGTAATTGGCGGAGGACAAATTGCTGCTCGAAAGATAGAAGGGTTATTGCAATCCGGCGCAACCATAACCATTATAAGTCCCACTGTCATTGATTCTATTGGCTGTTATGTGAATAAGGGTCTGGTTCATTGGATTCAAAAGACCTTTGAATTAGGGGATATCGAAGATGCGTTTTATATTATATCTGCTACAAATGATCCCCATGTTAGTAGTGATCTCAAGAAGGGGGTAAACCCCAACCAACTAGTGAATTTTGCTGATGACCATTCCTCTTCTAATACCATTGTGCCTTCTGTTGTTAGAAGAGGACGACTTGCCATTGCCGTTTCCACTTCAGGTGCAAGTCCGAGCTTGACCAAAAAAATAAAACACGAGCTAGAGGAAAATTATGGTCAGGAATATGAAGATTATGTTGAGTTCCTGATGCAAAAGCGCATCTATATTCAAGAACATATAGATGATTTACATAAGAGAAGAAAGTTGCTATCATTGTTAGTAGAGGACCCAATCTATCGAACGGACGAGAGAGAAAAGCGCTTCCAAAAAATTTACAAAAAGATTAATGGAGAAATGTGAGTAAGGGGTGCCTTACTCTTTTTTTTTGTGGTATAATCAGTCTTTGTAAACAGGATGCTAATAATTAATGGCATTTTTAAAGAAAATGTTAAATATTTTTTAATATTAGACAAAAGTCGTCACAATTTGTTAATAACTATGTTGTACACTATTGTTTGTTACCCGCTACTATTTAAGATATTGACTACTACAAAAAATAAGCTATTATAGTAAAGGTTTTAATGAAAAAGAGGTGACTAATTATGCTTAACAAAAAATTAACACATATACAATTTTATTTTGTAGCAATTATTCTTTTGTGGATTAAAACATATGGAGCATATCGATTTGAATTTAACTTGGATCTGGATAATGGAATTCAGAAGTTTTTGTTATTTATAAACCCAATTAGTTCAGCAATTCTATTTCTCGGACTTGCTTTATTGTTTAAGGGAAAAAGATCACTAAAGATGTTAGTGACCTTTAACTTCCTACTAACTTTCTTATTGTTTGCTAACATTGTCTACTACCGATTTTTCTCTGATTTCATAACGTTACCGACATTAACTCAAACAGGTAACGCATCGGATCTTGGAGGAAGTATTCTAGCTTTACTTCGCCCAACGGATTCCTTGTATTTCTTTGATACATTGATTCTACTTACATTGTTGCTAACTAAGCGAGTAACACCAATGGTTGGAAAGCTTAAAAGACGTCAACTTTCTCTAGTTTTTCTTACTGGTCTCGGTTTTTTTGCAGTAAACCTTGGCCTGGCAGAGACAGATCGTCCTCAGCTATTAACAAGAACATTTGACCGTAACTATATCGTTAAATATTTAGGTATGTATAACTTCACCATCTATGACGCGATTCAAAGTACAGGGGTATCTGCACAACGCGCAATGGCCGACACCGACGATATTACCGAAGTGCAAAACTTCACAAGAGCGTTATACGCTGAACCAAACCCAGAATTATTTGGTGTAGCCAAAGGGAAGAACGTTATTTATATTCACTTAGAGTCGGTTCAAAATTTCTTGATTGACTACAAACTAAACGGACAAGAAGTAACTCCGTTTATGAACTCATTAACGAGAGATGCAAATACGTTTTATTTTGATAATTTCTTCCATCAGACTGGACAAGGGAAAACGGCTGATGCTGAATTTATGCTAGAAAACTCATTATATGGATTACCACAAGGCTCTGCTTTCTCTACAAGAGGACGTAACACGTACCAAGCAGCTCCTGCCATTCTTGGACAGCAAGGCTACACATCGGCAGTGTTCCATGGAAACAATCGTACATTCTGGAACCGCGATGAAATTTATAAACGACTCGGCTTCGATAAGTTTTATGATTTAAGCTATTACAATGCAAAGGAAGAGGATGTACTCAACTACGGTCTTAAAGATAAGCCGTTCTTCCAGGAATCGGTTTCATTGTTAGAAACAGTTCCGCAGCCGTTTTATGCTAAATTTATCACTTTATCAAATCACTTCCCATATCCTATGGATCAAGAGGAAGCCACAATTGAAAAGCATACAACAGGTGACACATCTGTAGATAACTATTTCCAAACCGCACGTTATTTGGATGAAGCATTAAGTGAATTCTTTACGTACCTTAAGGAAAGTGGTTTATACGATAATTCAATGATCGTTATGTATGGTGACCATTATGGCATTTCAGAAAACCATAATAAAGCCATGTCAATTGTTCTAGATAAAGAGGTTGAAGAATTCGAAAGTGCTCAACTTCAAAGAGTGCCACTTTTCATTCACATTCCAGGTGTAGAAGGTGACACGATGCATCAATATGGTGGTCAAATCGATTTAATGCCAACCGTTCTTCACTTACTTGGTGTAAGTACGAAGGAATATGTACAGCTTGGTACAGATTTATTTTCACCACAGCACGATGCTGTTGTACCATTCCGTAATGGAAACTTTATTAGTGAATCTGTCACTTACATTGATGGCAGACTCTACAATACAGCAACAGGTGAGCGCATCGAGGAAACCGAAGAAATCACTCGTATGAAGGAGCAAACGGAAGAAAAGCTCCGTACATCTGATGTTATTGTAAATAAAGACTTACTACGTTTCTACACACCAGATGGTTTTACTGCGATAAATCCTGCAGACTATGACTATACAAACAAGGCTGAAGAAGAAGAAACTGAAGACAGTACCGATGCCGAAGCACCAATAAAAGAAGAGATAAGCCAATAAAAAACTGCAAGGAGCATTCTCCTTGCAGTTTTTATTTACTAAATTTCCTAACCAAGCCTATAAAAAGCCGTGTCCCAATAAAGGTAATCATCTCAGAGAGTAAGGTATGAATCCATGTCCATTGTTTTTTAAATTCAATCAGTTTTGTATTTTTCTCAAAGATTACCTCAAAAATGGTCATAGGTATACTAAATAGAAAGGCTTTTATCATAATTCCAGAGAGTTTCGAATTATATGTCCATTGATTAAAAAAGACACAACTAATCGGAAATAGTAAATAGTCAAACAGAACATTAATCTGAAAATATTCGGGCAAAAATCGTTTTGGATACGAGACTTTATTGTGTTTAATTAGGAGAGTATCCATAATACTCGAAAAAAATCCTTTTAATAAAAAGATAATAATCCAATCTTTTTTGTGTTTTCCTCTTATAGTAAAAGGTATGAGAAATAATCCTAATATGAGAAATCCTTTTAATATCCTTTTCTCCATAAAATCCCCCCATATATGTATATCATGATATATTTTGCTGTTTTCTATTACTTTTTCTATTATTTCCAAAATCGATTAAATAGCATGGCAATTAACCTAAAGAATAGTAACTAAATTCTTACAAAACAAAAGATCAATCCATATTCTGGATTGATCTTCTTTTTTTATAATTTGAAAGAGCTCTTTAAAGAAACGATTTGATTAAATACGATATGGGCAGGATTTGAGTCTTTTGGATCTACATTAAAGTATCCATGACGGAAAAATTGAAACTTGTCATGAGCTTTGATCTCAGCCATATTCGGTTCAATAAAACCTTTAATCTTTTCCAACGAACTTTCGTTCACATAATCAAGGAATGTTTTGTTTTCTGACTCTTCTTCATCTACCGTATTGTCTAAAATAAGAGGCTCATACAGTCGAAACTCTGCTGGAATCGCTTGTGATGCTTCAACCCAATGGAGGGTACCCTTAACCTTTCTGCCCGTAAAGCCAGTTCCACTCTTTGTCTCTGGGTCATACGTGCAATGAATTTCTACCACATTACCGCTCTCATCTTTAATTACGTCTTCACATTTAATAAAGTAAGCGTGCTTGAGTCTTACTTCATTCCCAGGGAAGAGGCGGAAGTATTTATTAGGAGGATTCTCCATAAAGTCATCTTGCTCAATATAAATTTCTCTAGAGAACGGAATTTGTCTTATGCCCATTTCAGGATTCTCAGGATTTATCTCAGCATCAAGCATTTCTACTTGTCCTTCAGGATAATTCTTAATTACTACCTTTAATGGTCGAAGTACCCCCATCGTTCTTGGTGCTTTAAGTTTTAAGTCTTCACGAACAAAATGCTCAAGCATAGCAGAATCAACCACACCTGACCCTTTTGAAATTCCTGTTTCTTTTACAAATTCACGGATGGCTTCAGGGGTATAGCCTTTTCTTCGTAAACCAGAAATCGTCGGCATGCGAGGATCGTCCCATCCATCCACAAAGCCTTCATCGACAAGCTGTTTTAGTTTTCTCTTACTCATAACAGTATTCGTAAGCCCTAGGCGGCCGAACTCGATTTGTTGAGGCTTGCTTGCCATTTCACATTGCTCAACAACCCAGTTATAAAGAGGGCGTTGATCCTCAAATTCAGTTGTACATAATGAGTGAGTAACACCCTCAATCGCATCCTCTAACGGATGTGCGAAAGCGTACATTGGGTAGATACACCATTTGTCACCTGTATTATGATGATGTGCATGAGATACACGATAAATGACTGGATCACGAAGGTTAATGTTAGGTGAGCCCATGTCGATTTTTGCACGAAGTACTTTCTGACCGTTCTCAAACTCTCCACCACGCATGCGAGCAAAAAGGTCAAGGTTTTCTTCAATCGAACGGTTTCTAAATGGGCTTTCTTTCCCGGGCTCTGTAAGCGTACCACGATATTCGCGAATTTCATCTGCCGTTAAATCGTCTACGTAAGCAAGACCTTTATTAATTAATAAAACGGCTCTGTCATACATTTCATCGAAATAGTCAGAGGCAAACCGCAGCTCTTCCCATTCAAACCCAAGCCACTTTACATCTTCCTTAATAGAATCAACGTATTCTTGATCCTCTTTCAATGGATTTGTATCGTCAAAGCGTAGGTTTGTACGTCCGTTAAAATCGTCTGCTAAACCAAAGTTAATCACAATCGATTTTGCATGACCAATATGTAAGTATCCGTTTGGTTCAGGAGGGAAGCGGGTAATAATCTCTTTATGTTTCCCCGAATCCAGATCCTCCTTAATAATTGTCTTAATAAAATTTGAAGTTTCCAACCAGAATCAGCCTTTCTATGTAACTGTTTTAAATATCTATTGTCTTCCATTATAATATATCAGCAACATAATTAAAAACCCTTATTATTTGCGATTTCTCAATAAAGTCAAGACTTGTTTTCAGATTATTTTATTAATCATTAGCATGAAACACATTTTTATACATGAAACCGTTTTTATTGGTAACATTGCCCAAAAACAAAAAACTTTTCCAATAAAAATTTATGTCTGTAACATTCCCGTAATATTTCGATCACAAACAGAATAGAGCATTGAAATCCAATGTGTAACATTCCTGAAATATAAAATGTACTATTTGCCAGTATATACTAACTTCCCCATACTTGTTTATAATTAACTTTCTCTCCAATGATTAGTTATACCTTTCTAGTAAAATACCAACTATCATAAAGGTATCAACAAGAGCTAACAGGAGGGAACACATGAAAAAACAACTATTAACAGCAGCGGTTACAGCAGGGTTACTTTTCACATCCTTCAATAGTACGGCGAGCGCACATGAAAAAACACATAAAGTTTCTTCTGGTGATACTCTCTATCGAATTGCATTAAACAATCAACTATCAGTCTCACAAATTATGGAGTGGAACAAACTTTCTTCTTCAAGCATATATGTTGGACAAACATTAAGTTTACTTGCACCACATTCTCACGAAACAGCTACTACTTCTTCTACTTACACAGTAAAATCTGGTGATACACTATGGGGAATTTCATCAAGAAATGGGATGACTGTTGATCAGTTAAAAGCTTTAAACAATTTAACAACAAACACATTGTATGTTGGACAAGTATTGGAATTATCTGGATCAGCACCAACTCCAACAACGACTTCAACAACAATTAATGCACTAATTGCTGAATCAAAAAAGTATATCGGTGTTCCTTATGTATGGGGTGGAAGTACACCATCTGGCTTTGACTGCAGCGGTTACTTAAATTATGTTTTTGCAAAAGTAGGAGTTTCTATTCCTCGTACTGTCGAAACCATTTGGGGAGCTACAAAGTCCGTTTCTGCACCACGAGTAGGTGACCTAGTATTCTTTACAACATATAAAGCTGGTCCATCACACGCAGGTATATATCTTGGGAATAACCAGTTTATCCATGCTAGTTCTTCTCTAGGCGTAACGATTTCAGATATGAACAATACGTACTGGAAAGCACGTTATTTAGGAGCTCGTACAACCTTTTAATGTACGAGAAACAGAAGAACCTGTTCACACGGTTAATGACGATCATAACTGGGTGAACAGGTTTTTTATATTTAGTCGTTTCCTATTGCATCGACTTCCTGCTTAAGGTTTGTTCCAAAGCGATTAGAAACTCGTAAGTCATGACCTTCATCTTCTGAGGCCACATGAATAATATCTTCAACTGCACCACGCTTGCTTGCTCGTCTGTTTTCCGATTCACTACTTGTCATATCTTCATTTTTCAAATGACTCACCTCAAAGGATAGTATGTTCCATCAAAAAACATCTATTCTCTTTAAAGGGTGAGCATACAACTTATAATTGTACCATTTTAGACTGAATGTAATGAAACAAAAGCTTTCCTGTATTTTCAATGGAAGATTCATGAGTTCGCTCAAATGCATGAGAAGAATCGATTCCAGGTCCAATTAATCCATGAACGATATCGTTTCCTGATCGAATCGCAGCAGAAGCGTCTGATCCATAATATGGGTAAATATCAAGCTTATACTCAATATTATTTTCTTCAGCTAATTGAACCAAATGTTTTCGAAGCTCATAATGATACGGACCACTCGCATCCTTGACACAAATCGAAACCGTATATTCATCGGTTGATTGCCCATCACCCATTGCACCCATATCTACAGCTAAATACTCAACGGTTTCAGGAGTGATATTGGAGTTTCCACCATAACCGATTTCCTCGTTGTTAGAAATAAGGAAATGGGTAGTATACGGAAGTTCAATGGAAGCTTCCTTAATCGTTTTTATTAATTGAAGTAAGATTGCTACACTTGCCTTGTCATCGAGGTGGCGTGACTTAATATATCCACTCTCTGTTCGTTCCACTCGAGGGTCAAAGGATACAAAATCTCCAACCTCAATCCCAAGTTTCCTAACATCGTCACTATTTTTCACCACTTCATCAATTCTAACTTCCATATTTTCTTGGTTTCTTTCCGCTTTGCCCGCATCCTTATATACATGAACAGACGTTTGACGCATCAAAATAGTTCCCGTAAACTTCTTTCCACTACTAGTTTCTATTTGGCAATACTCGCCCTCAATGGAGTTGTATTGAAAGCCGCCGATTAAATCAATCTTCAGGCGACCGTTTGACTTTACTTCCTTCACCATTGCCCCCAATGTATCAACATGGGCAGTCAGCATTCGATGATGGCTATCAAGTTGCCCTTTAATGGTAGCAAGTAAACCACCTTTGCGGTTTCTTCTTGTTTCAACTCCTATTTCCTCTAAAAACGTTTCAACAAACGTAATCACTTCATTCGTGTTTCCTGAAGGACTCGGTATAGAGACCAACTCCGTTAATAAATCTAATGTTTCATTTAAATCTATGTAGGTCATGCATAATTCCTCCTTTTCCCTTAAATAGTAGCATTGGTCCTAGAAAAAATACAGCATCGAGTTTTATAAAAGGATATTTTTGGATATAGATGGAAAACGAGTAATGAAAAGGAGAGAATAGATGTTTAGGGATATTTTTCACCAATCCGGTTTACCCCAGGTCATTATTGAGCCTGATTTAACATATCTAGAAATGAATCATGCCTTTTGCGAATTTCTTGGTTACACAAAAGAAGAGTATGAAACTTTGACAATTGAAAGTGTTTCCCATCCAGATGATTTTCTATTGGATTATAGACAATTTCAGAGATTAGTGAAAGGGAGCATAACGGAATATGAAATGGTAAAGCGTTACATACATAAAAATGGCTCTATTAAAACGGGGCGATTAAAAGTATCTAGAATACGTGACCGTGCTACCCAACGTGTATTATATTTAGGTCAGGTTTACGATTTAACTGAATTCACTAAGATTTATGAGGGATTAAGACAAAGTGAACAAAAATATCGGCTTCTTGCCGAAAACAGTTCTGATATCATTTGTCTGCACGACTCTTTTGGCCACTTTCTCTATATTAGTCCATCCATCAAAGCAGAGCTTGGTTACGACCCTGAAGAGCTAATTGGATGCTATTCACCTCACCTGATCCATCCTGAAGACCAAGATGTAGTTACTTTTAAGGAGCAAACGATTACTTTTCGAGCTAAAAGAAAAAACGGTTCTTATATTTGGATGGAAACAACCATCAAAAGAGTGATCAATGATGAAACATGTGCATGTAGTCAATTTATTACAGTTTCTCGAAATATACAAAAGCGGAAGGAAACCGATGAACTCCTGACTAAATCAGAAAAGTTAGCTATTGTTGGGCAAATGGCTGCTGCAGTTGCTCATGAAATTCGTAACCCTTTAACACCCATTAAAGGGTTTATACAGTTACTAAACTCAGGCATGGAGGTTTCTTCTCAATACTCATCGATCGTATTAAATGAAATTAATCGAATAGAATCAATCCTATCTGAATTTCTGACTCTTGCAAAGCCAACGGAAAGAAAGATGGAAGCAATTTGCGTAGATGAGCTACTAGAACAAGTGATTCAAATCTTTTCACCACAGGCTTTCTTAGCAAACAAGGAAATCATTTTCCAAAAAAGTGGCCGTTCGAATAGAAAGATTAAAGGTGATAGCAACTCCCTAAAGCAAGTATTCTACAACGTTTTTCAAAACGCATTGGACGCGATAGAGGAAAAAGGAAGGATCATGGTGACCCTTGAAGAAGGGGGAGAGGTCCTTTGTGTCCGTGTCATTGACAACGGATGTGGAATACCTGAAGAACGTATCAAACTGATTGGAGAACCCTTTTACTCTACAAAGGAAAAAGGTACAGGCTTAGGTTTAATGACTAGCTACAATATAATAGAAAATCATGATGGTACCATTAGCTTCGAAAGTAAGGAAGGAAAGGGAACAACGGTTACGATTTCGTTTCCATATGTTGAAAAAGAGGCGTAACCTAAAAAATGAGAGCTCATCAACTGTGAGCTCTCATTTTTTTATGATATAGCTTTTCAAAATAGGGGTGCAAATGCTGGACTACATATCCTAATGTTAACGTTACAACAATCGTCCCGACTCCAATTTCGCCTCTGAAGAGAAGCGCAAGGATAAATGCCGATCCTTCTGCGATTACTCGGGCCACTCCAAACGAAAGACCAAAGCGATCGTGGATGGCAACCATTAAAACATCCATAGGACTTGAAGGAAGCTTGGCTTGAAGATAAATAGATATTCCTAGTCCTAAAATAATTATTCCGCATATAAGGGATATGACTTGTAACGGAAGTGATTCAGGGTGATAGTGGTTAAATAAGACAAAAAACCAGAAATCGATTAATAAGCCAATGGTTAAAATCGTCAGACCTGCTAAGTATTCTGGCCTCTTTTTTTGCAGAATGGAATTGATAATAATAAGGATAATACCATTAATTAATACACAGGTCCCCATGCTAAGACCAAAAACACGTGCCTCTCCAATCGCCAATGCATCCCAAGCACCTGCGCCTAAACCTGCTTGAATAATTAAGCACACACCAAACGTGAGAATAATGATCCCACATAGGAAAAATACAATTCTGTTTTTCATAAGATGCTCCTTTTTTTACTAGTACATATATTGTTTCCAGTCCTGTTTTGAACATACAACCTGCCAATTGTACTATTAAAGAACTTGTTTGTCATGTATAGAATTTCCCTACACATGTATTATAGAGTATAGTAGAACAAAACCCTGTAAATGGAGGAACTTGCTATGGAGAATAACTGTAACATAAATCATCCCCTTGATGATGTCCGTAACAAATACGAATTCCAAAAAGAATATTTACCAACAGAAATGAATGCGTCTTTTGAATCATTTTTTAATCATGAACATACTCAGGATATTTTAAATGATGTGTTTCACCTTTTAAAAAAATACGACCTTGCCACAGAAGAGGAAAGAGAACATAGAAATAAGCGTTTATACATGGTTTTACATAATTTATAAAAAAGAAAAGCGGACACGGTGTTCGCTTTTCTTTTTGTAACGAGACAAACCTGTGGAATCGTCCATTTAAATAGAAATAAATTGAAAATTCTAAAAATCAAAAAGAGAAGATATAATAAATACAATGTTAAAGAATTAGGGGTGTAGTTATGAAAAAGGAAGTTAAGGTAGCAATGATAGGAATTGGTGCCATTGGAGAACGTGTCTTGCGTAAATTCCAGTACCATTCAGGTGTGGAGCTCGTTGCTGTTTGTGATCAAAATGCTGAAAAGTTACAAGCGCTTAAAGAAGACCTTGAAGATGTGGCTCTCCATACCGATTATGTTGAGATGTTACAAAGTAACAAGATTGATTTAGTATATATCGCAGTCCCTCCCAAATACCATCATGAAATTGCCTTATACGTGTTAAAGCAAAAGAAGCATGTTTTATGTGAAAAGCCACTAGCAAATTCACTACATGAAGCCCTTGAAATGCTTCATGCAGCTAAGGAAGCTCAAGTAACACATGCGATGAATTTTCCTATGGTGTATACAAATGTGTACCAATTATTTAAAGATAAAGTGGTTACAGGGGAAATTGGGGAGATAAAGAGAGTGGAGGTTCATTTACATTTCACCGAATGGCCTCGTCCTTGGCAAAAAAATAATTGGATTTCTAGCCGAGAACAAGGCGGTTTTATAAGGGAAGTTGCACCACATTATATTCACATGATTCACGATATGCTTGGAGAACTACAAGACGTAACCTCGTTTGTGAATTACCCAGAAGATCACTCTTTGTGTGAAACCTCGTTTGTATCACATATGAAGCTTCCTAGTGGCGTGACCGTATTATTTAACGGTGTTAGTGGAATTGGACAAAAGGAGCATCTTTCTTTTAAAGTGTTTGGAGAGAAAGGGACGCTTGACTTAACAAACTGGAGCCAACTTTCCATGAGTTCCCCGGATAAACCGACAACCGTTCTACCTATTGAAAGAACGGAGCAGCATGATATTGTGATGGAAATCCTTAATGCGATTGAAGGGAAAGAAGCAAAAATTGTAACGTTTGACCAAGGTTATCAAGTACAACAAGTGTTAGAGAAAATTTTAAGTGATTAGCACAAAGACACCTTACATGGTGTCTTTTTTCGGTATTCGAAAGATTCCTATTGCAGAGAGAAACCTATTGGGAGTATGATAACGATTGGATAGTGTAAAATGGAAAAAGAAAGAAGCTGAGTGTATGAAACATTCTTCCTACGAGTATAATGAGAAGCTTAGTATACAAAACGGAATCGCTTCAACGGTCGTTACTAATATTACAAATAATTACTTTACTTTATTTGCAATCAGCGCCTTAGGGGCTAGCAATTATCAGATTGGGTTAATGAATTCTCTACCGCAATTTATAGGTATGTTTGCCATGATCACAGGCTCGATTTTATTAGGTCGCTTACATGAAAAAAAGAAATTTACAGCCATATCTGTTTTGTATACTCGATTATTTCTGTTATTAATGACATTTGTTATTTATATTCCCGATGATTACAGAAGCTGGGTTTTTGTCCTACTAGTTGGATTGATGAATTTTCCTGGTTCGTTTGCACTTGTCAGCTGGCAATCTTTTATTGGAGATTTGATTCCAGAGTCACGGAGAAGTAATTTCTTTAGTAACCGCAATCGTATTTTAACAATTGTAGGTATGATTTCAACCTTTTTTATCGGGTTGGCATTACAGTATTTTCATCCTTCTAATCCATTACCGTACCAGGTTTTATTTTTTCTTGCCTTTTTATTTGGATTAGTCGAAGTGTATTATTTATTTAAACATAAAGAGCCAAAACTAGAAAAGAAAGCTCAAATCAGAAATAAGGGATTAGGTTTGCATGTGTATAAACACAAGCCATTTTTATATTTCTTAGCCTGTGGATTATTCTTTAATTTTGCTTGGCAAATGGCTTGGTCACTATTCAGCATTTATCAGATTAAATATGCGATGGCAACTGGTCTTTGGATTAGCTTATTTGCTGTTGCCAACCAAATCGCACAAATTGTAAGCTTTAAATGGTGGGGAAGAATGGCAGACAAGCATAGCAATGCGAAAATGATGATTTTAGTCTCCATCGGAATGGCATCTGCACCTATTTTAAACGTGTTATCTACGAATCTAGTATACTTATTACTGGTGAATGGCTTCTCTGGTTTCTTCGTTTCCGGTACGGTCTTGATTTTATTTAATCAGCTGCTGGAAGTAACAAAAGAAGAAAACCGAAGCTTATGTATTTCCCATTACAATGTTTTATTAGCATTTGTTGCTTTTATTGCTCCTCAGTTTGGGGTATATTTACTTGAAACCACATCCATGGACATGGCCATGACGACAGCAACGGTATTACGAGGACTGAATGCTTTTCTTTTCTTAGCACTTTATATATTTATGAAAAAAGAGAAAGTAAAGCAAAACTCGCTTATTCCTTCGGTTACACGTACCTCTGGCTAACAATTGTTCTAGAAAGACCTTTTTCAGTCTATACTAACAAAAAGAGGTCGGCATATTCGGTATAACATATAAGCAAGAAGTCATCTTCATACGAGGGTGACTATTTCTTTTCACATGAAATCACTCATGTAGTTTGGATAAAGGGGGAATCGCTAGTGGAATTGGATCGAGAACTTGAACAGAAGAGGGTCAACGAAATTATAAAAGTGATTAACTACAAATCGAACAAAATCTTTAAGCATCTCGAGAAAGTCGGTGGAGATGCACTCGAAATCAGGCAAAACTTCTGGAGCGACGTAACTGTAAATACGTCCGAGACAGATGACCTAGAAGAAACATTCTCAAGTATCAAACAACAAGCGCAGCTCTTATTAGAAAGAGAACGAAGTCAAAGTCAGCTCGATAAGCAAATTAAAACCTTAGCTCGGTTAAAGAATTCACCATACTTTGGTCGTGTAGACTTTTTAGAAAATGGCGAACCAGCAACCGATTCCATTTACATAGGAATTAGCTCCTTAATGGATGAAAACGATGAGAACTTTCTTATATTTGATTGGAGAGCCCCGATATCCAGTCTTTATTACGATTACTCCCCAGGAGAGGCAAAGTATATCACTCCAGAAGGGACCATTGAAGGTGTAATTGAATTAAAGCGTCAATTTTTAATCCGTAACAGTGAGATTCAAGGTATGTTTGATACTGGGATTACCATTGGCGACGAAATGCTACAAGAAGTACTAGGGAATAACGCGAATTCACAAATGAAAAGTATCGTTGCTACTATTCAAAAGGAACAAAATCGAATTATTCGAGATGAGAAGAGCAAGCTCTTAATTGTCCAAGGAGTAGCAGGTAGCGGTAAAACCTCAGCAGCCTTACAGCGGGTAGCGTATTTGCTTTACCGATATCGTGGGAAAATTACTTCTCAAAACATCATGTTATTTTCGCCTAATCCCTTGTTTAATAGCTATGTGTCTACGGTTTTACCAGAGCTTGGTGAAGAAAACATGCAGCAAAGTACGTTCTTAGAATTTCTCTCGTCAAGAGTAGGTGGAAAGCTTGAGCTTGAGGATTCCTTTATGCAGCTTGAAAGCCTCCTCTCCTCCGAGCAAATCAGTTCGTACGAGTTACGAATGAAGAGCATAAAGTTAAAGTCGAGTTTGGACTATAAGGAAATTCTTGACGAATATATTCAAAAACTGGACCATTCAGGACTTCAGTTTCACCCTATTGTTTTTAAAGGGAAGGTTCTTATTTCAGCTAAAGATATAACAGAAAAGTTTTATGGTCTCGATAAACAGGCTAGTATCCCAAGCAGGATG
Source organism: Robertmurraya korlensis NBRC 107688 (assembly GCF_001591645.1). Lineage (GTDB taxonomy): Bacteria > Bacillota > Bacilli > Bacillales > Cytobacillaceae > Robertmurraya_A. The sequence goes on from NZ_BCVH01000001.1 coordinate 924,316, forward strand.
GAAGAGCTAAAGGAATGGTTATTAAAAGAAGTTCGTAAATACAAACGTACAGAAGCAAAGAAAGACTGGGTAAAGGAAGAAATCCAGTTTCTAGATAAAGAAGACTACTTAGAAAGCTTCAAAAAGCTTCAGAAAAAAGAAAATGATGGGTTTCACGATTTTGATGTAGAAGAGAGATTTTTATCAAGTGTGGTCGTTGCCAGATACTTTAAGCCGCTCATCAGAAAAATAAAAAGATATCAGTTTATTGACTACGAACAATTATACCGAAACCTTTTCTTCACTCTATCTGGAGAATGGGAGGAGGTCGTTGGACTTTCATTAAGGCAATTAGAAGAGGGTGTTTTAACCTACGAGGATGCGACACCGTTTGTCTATTTAAAAGAAAAAATAGAAGGAAGCAAATCAAGGCTTGCTATTAAGCATGTGTTTATTGATGAGGCACAGGATTATTCACCATTTCAATTTGCATATATTCGTGAATTGTTTCCGGTTAGCAAAATGACTTTACTTGGCGATATCAATCAAGGGATTTATGCACATACGGATGACACAAGCTCCATTTTACTTGGAGAAGATGTGACAGATAAAGAAACCATTATTTTAACGAAGAGCTATCGATCAACAAGACCAATTGTTGAATTTACAAAAGACCTATTACCAAATGGGAAATTGATTGAACCTTTTAACCGTGAAGGTGAAAAACCAACGATAAGGACTTTTAATAACAAGGAAAGCCATGAACAGGGGTTACAAAGGCTACTTGATCAACTCGTTCGAGCTGGGCATGAAACGATTGCCGTGATTTGTAAAACTGCTAAGGAAAGTGCTACTGTCTACGCTTCCTTAAAAACTAGTCTTGATGTACACCTGGTGGAAAAGGGGACCATCTCTTTCGAAAAAGGGATTACGGTCATTCCCGCATATTTAGCAAAGGGAATTGAATTTGACGCAGTCATCATACATGATGCCTCAGAGCATACGTACTTTCGAGAAAATGAACGAAGACTCTTTTATACCGCATGTACAAGAGCGATGCACGAGCTTCATCTACTTTCTCTAGGTGAGCCGTCAATACTTTTAAGAGATAGTATGGAAAAACTACAGGCAGCCGAATGATCGGCTGCCTGTTTTCTTATGATAAAGACTTAGCTAGCTCGAACCAATACGTACACAGCGTCTCAAGGCCTTTGTCAAAATTATCCAAATGAAAATGCTCATTAGGAGCATGGAAGTGTTCCGTTGATAAACCAAAGCCCATCAATACGACAGGTAAACCTAATAACTGATCAAAAGCTGCAACAATTGGAATCGATCCGCCACCTCGAGTGTAGGCAGTTGGAACATGATACACGGCTTCATATGCTCTACCTGCAGCTTGAATGGCTGGATGATCAAGAGGTGTAACATACGGATGACCTTGATCAAACAAGGAAACATTTACTGTAACTCCTGCTGGAATATGAGCGTTTATATGTTTGGTAAGAAGTTCGGCAATTTCAGCTGGATCTTGATTTGGAACTAAACGGCATGTAATTTTCGCTGACGCTTTAGCTGGGATCACCGTTTTGATGCCATCCCCTTGAAAGCCCCCATAAAAGCCATTCACTTCTAATGTAGGTCTTACATATGTACGTTCTCGGGCAGTAAAGCCTGGTTCTCCATGTAACTCAGAAACTCCTAACTGTTCCTTTAGCTCCTCTTCTATATCACCTAGTGCGGCAAAAGCTTCTCTTTCTTCGTCTGTAATGTCTTGAACTTTGTCATAAAAACCTTCAACTAACACTTTTCCGTCAGGACTGTGAAAGGAATTTACAATCTCCACTAGCGCATGGATGGAATTTTGTATAGCCCCACCATATAGTCCTGAATGAAGGTCACTATTGGCACCAATTACATCAATTTGTAGCCCGCACAATCCGCGTAATCCATAACAAATTGCTGGCTTCCCGGGGCCTTGCATACCTGTATCTGAAATGACAATCACATCAGCAGCCAACAGCTCTTTATTTTCTTCTACAAACTGAGGAAGAGTAGGGCTCCCAATTTCTTCTTCACCCTCAATACAAAATTTGAAATTAACAGGAAGACTACCAGTCGTTCGTAAAATCGCTTCAACGGCTTTAATATGCATAAAAACTTGGCCTTTATCATCACTAGCCCCACGAGCGTATATTTTATTATCACGGATATTCGCTTCAAAGGGAGGCGTATCCCAAAGTTCAAGAGGATCTACAGGCTGAACATCATAATGTCCGTAAACGAGTACAGTTGGCTTTCCTTCATGCTTTAGCCAGTCGCCATACACAACAGGGTGTCCCTTTGTTTCATACACTTGAACATTTTCTATCCCGGCTTCCTCTAAAGCTCTTGCTGTCCATTTCGCAGCTTCTTTCACATCATCTTTGTGCTCTGGGAGGGAGCTAATACTAGGAATCGCCAAGTACTCTGTAAGCTCCTCTAAATGTTTGCTTCGATTCGACGTTAAATGCTGAATAACCTCTTTGTTCATGGATCATTCTCCTTTTATATAACAATTCTCCTTAGTATTTCGATAGACGAAACGAAAAACCCTTTTAAAAAATCCATGGAATTTTTCATAATATTGGTAGATAAAAAAAGGCAAAAAGGGTATAATGGTGTAAAATTACACAAAAAGGAGGATATGACAATGAACTCCAGAGAGAAGGAACGAAGAAATCAAATTTTTCGAGAAGAGCTTTATCTGCTCAAAGAAAAACAACGGATTTCTCATACCATCTATAATCAGGTACTCGAGGAATATGAAGATTACTATCATACAAGTATCCAAAAAGAAATGATAAAGGAAATAAAAACAACACCAGTAAAAACAGTGGTTGTGAAGCCAAAGATAAAGGAAATTGTTCGTGAAAAGAAGAAGCGGACACCCGAGCAATTGCGTGAGAGAAATATCACTTGGTTGCTTAATTTAGGTGTGATCTTGTTACTAATCGGTGGTTTGTATGTTGCAACAAGCAACTGGGAAACCATGTCAAATTGGATGAAGGCTAGTGCTATCGGATTGGTTGCTTGCTTATTCTTCGGAATGGCCTATATTTCAAAAAGGATTCTTCATATCAACCAAACAGCCTTTGCATTTACCGTGCTAGGGAGCTTATTTCTACCGATTTTCCTGTTATCACTTGGGTGGTTTCAGCTATTAGGATCTTATTTCTCTTTTACTGGGGAGGGAAGATACTTCCTAGGAATGGCAAGTGGCTACATACTTGTACCGGTCTATCTATATTTAGCTAAAAAGATTTCATCCCGTCTATTCGTTTGGTTTGCCGGAATTGCTACAACGATAGGTACTGTTTTTTTCCTCACGGCATTACCAATTAAAAGAGATGTTTTTTATCTCGGGATGATTTTGTACCATGCAACCTTGATGATGCTCCATTTTTATATGAAGAAGAAACCATCTTTTACTCTGTTTACGAAAGAGCTTCTTCCGTTTTTTCAAGCCAGCTTAGTCCTGACGACGGCCTTTATGCTACTCCTATTCAATAATCCTGTATTCTATGGGATAAACATCCTATTAACTGCCATTTTATTTATATCAATGGTTTATGTTACTGGTCATAAAAACTATCATTTTGTATTTACGTTATTTTTGGTGTATGGAGTTTATCAGATTGTTGAGAATTCAATTCTTCTAACGATAGGACCACTTATGTATGCATTAGTAGGAACTTTCTTACTAGGGTTGCCTTTCATTCTAAAGGGAGTGGAGTGGAAGAGAATCTTTTCCATGACAAGTGCGATTGTATCACTAGTTGCATTTGTGTATATATCCGCCAAGTCCTTTATCGTCAGCATTGGAGATCCAACTGTTGTTATGATGATCTCTTATCTAATTCTAGCAGGTAATTATTATTATTTAGCTTTTACTGAGAAAAAGCAGTGGTATGCGTACATTACTTCTGGCTTTTTACTAGCTGCTTTATTTGAGCTAATGATGCTGGGTAATAAGGTTGTCATGTTCAATTCTATTCTTCCGTTGTTTTTTATCGGTTTCATCCTTTTCCTTCTCTTTGGTGTAAATGTACCTTCACTGATTAGCCAAAGCTCAAGAGATCTCGGGATAGGAGTTATGCTCTTACCGCTTCTTCCGTCTTGGCTCATGCACAATTGGTGGGAAACAGGGGTAATGTTTGGGCTATTATCACTTTGTTTTATCCTTGGCAACAAAGTGGAAAATCGTTCAATTTATCGGGATATGATTCCTTGGATCATTCCAATTTGTTACGGATTGTGTACGGCCGCCTTTTTCGAGGAAGGAAAGGAATGGTTCCACTGGGATAAGGAAGAAGTGGGTCCAGCTCTTAATTTTATCGCAGGAAGCCTTATTCTACTATTAATCGGAAAAACCAAGAAACTGACCTTTCTTGTATCACAAGCCTTCTATTTGATTGGAATCCTCTATTCATTTAGTTTACCAGTTAATGATTTTCTCAGAGTATTCATTTTCTCTGGGGGGATTGCGATGGCGTATTTGCTTTATCAACAGACTATAAAGAAGGCCTTCACTTATTACGTGACCATTTGCTCTCTCATTTCCTATCTCACTCTTTTATACGCAATTCATGGTAGCGCCCGTTTTCCAATTTGGCTAGAGGAAGAACAGTGGGTCATCGGTGGAGCGATTCTGATTGTAATCAGCTATGTATTTCGGAGCCGCTACCCGGAACTGTCTACTAGCTTCTTATATACAGCCCATGTCTATCTACTAGCATCCATACTACTAACCTTCTTTTTCTATGAAAGTGAGGGAATATGGAGCTTTGTTATTTCGACCGTGTTGTACGGAATGAGTGTCAATCTAACAAGCAAAGGATGGTTGACAAGAGGGTTCCTTTACGGCTGTTATGTAAGCTTATTTATAACGATTAGACTGTTCTTTACCGAGCCGGAGTGGGCTCCCTACTCTTTTTTTGTGACAAGTATCGTTCTATCGATTTGGTGGGGTATTGCTAAAAAGGAATGGAAGGTGTGGACAACCGATTTTCTTGTTCCATTTTCGATTATTGGAATGCTCTCCATACTAACATCGTATCCATTTGGTGAAATTACGTACATTTGTCTTATGCTTTATGGGATTGGGTTATTGATCCTATTACACCTTGAAAACTGGGATTTCCTTGTATTATTCCCATTGATCGTTATGTTAGCTGGCAGTATTCAACTGTCCTTTGTCTCTAGCTTATTTATTCCAGAGAGTAAGACGGTGCTTTTTGCGGTCCTCGGATTGGCATCCTATTTAGCAGGAAAAAGGCTATATAAGGGCCTATTCGTGACAAATGCAAAGCTTCCTTTTCGTTATATCGATGCGTATACAGTCACAGCCTTCCTGTACATCTTATGTTTGTATACGATTGAAACTGAGGGGATTCTCTTCCGGATTTTGCCTGGAATTCTTATATCCATGTTCCTGTGGACACAACAAACCCGTTTAAGCACAAAGCTAGGATGGATCCCTAGATTTTTAGCTGGAGGCTATTTATTAGAGCCATATTATGAAGTGCTAGATCACCTCTCAATTCCTGCCTTAATTGAGAGGGAGCTATATGTTATGCCATTCATTGCACTAGGAATTTATCTAGGACGATGTCTACAGGGAGAATACTCCACACTAATTCAAAGAATTCAATGGGGAATATTAATCGGAGTTTCTCTGTTACTTGTACAAGATGGCTTACAAAGCAACACCGTGTATGACGCTATTATTGTTGGTACACTTTCATTCGTTTCGATTTTGGCTGGGGTTATCCTTCGAATCAAATCGTACTTCTTCGTAGGTTCAGGGGTCCTCTTACTAAATGTCCTACTACAAACTAGACCTTATTGGGGAAATCTCCCATGGTGGGTGTACCTGCTTCTTTCTGGCTCTCTCTTAATTACTGTCGCTAGTTATAACGAATGGCATAAACAAAAGCGGGGAAAAGCCGAGTCGTCAAAGCTTGAAGAGATAGGAAAGAAGATTTTGATGAGACTAAACACATGGAAATAAAAACTGTAATGTTTGTTTTTTCTACTAGAGTAATGATATGATATAAACTGATTTTACATAAGAAGGAGATGTTCTCATAATGGCTAAAAAAGGATACATAACAATGGAAAATGGGGAAAAAATTGAATTCGATTTATTCCCGAACGAAGCACCTGGTACAGTTGAAAACTTTGAAAAATTAGCAAAAGAAGGATTCTACGATGGAGTTACTTTCCACCGTGTTATCCCTGGGTTTGTAAGCCAAGGTGGAGACCCAACTGGAACTGGAGCAGGCGGCCCTGGTTATTCTATTAAATGTGAAACAGTAGGAAACCCTCACAAGCATGAAGAGGGAAGCCTTTCTATGGCACATGCTGGAAAAGATACAGGCGGAAGCCAATTCTTTATCGTTCATGAGCCTCAACCACATTTAAACGGAGTTCATACTGTATTCGGTAAAGTAACTTCAGGAATGAGCACAGTGAAAGCGATGAGAAACGGCGACACAATGAAAGAAGTTCGCGTATTTGACGCTGAGTAATACAAAGGAAGAGTCCAAATTGGGCTCTTTTATTTGTTTGTAAAAAGCTGTAAGTAGATGAGAGGGAAGCGTAACGAAAAGGGGAAAGACGTTGGCTCCTTGGATTCTGAAACAAAAATAATCTTCATTTGTACAGATGAACTTCATTTGCTCCAACTTTTCGGCGTTTAATGATCCTCATAGGAGCGATGAACTTCATTTCCTCCTTTTTTCCAGCATCTAATGATCTTCATAAGGGTGATGACCTTCATTTGCTTCAACTTTTCGGCTTTTAATGATCTTCATAACAACGATGACCTTCATTTACCTCAACTTTTCCGCTTCTAATAATCATCATAAACACGATTAAACTTACCCGCAACATGCAACTTCCCAACGAATGAACCTTAGTCCCCATTCATATATTGGTACAAGTGTGCAAAAAAGGGAGGGGACGACCATTCGTTTTTTAAGAAATTTTAAAGAGTTCGCAACGAGGGGAACTGTCGTTGAGATGGCGATAGGAGTCATTGTTGGTACAGCTTTTGTAAAGATGGTGGATTCGTTTGTGAAGGATATCATAACCCCACCGCTAGGATTAATTTTAGGAAGAGTTAATTTCTCAAATATGTATATCTCCCTTACCGGAAAAAGCTATACGACTCTAGCTGAAGCCAGGGAAGCGGGGGCCATTACGGTCAACTATGGCGTATTTATCGGAACAATTATTGATTTTGCGATCATCTCTCTTGCTACTTATTTTGTTCTTTTACAGATAGGTCGTTTAAAAAAGGCACCTGTTGTAAGCATCCCAGTCAAGGAATGTCCATTCTGTTTAGCTAATATTCCGGCTAAAGCGATACGTTGTTCACAGTGTACCTCCCATTTAACAATGGGTGGGGAAAATCAGACCGGGGAACAGGACAACGATAAGCGAGTAAAGATTCATTTTCGACAAAATAAAAAGCGCTTGAGCTAATCATTCTCAAGTGCTTTACAATTTTACCAAAGCAATTCATATAGACGACTATTAATTAAATTCGTGTCAATCGGACATTGTGGCGCATCCCGGCCATATTGCCAACCCCAAACATTCGCCTTACATGGCGGCTTTTTCGGACGGAAGTTAGGCGCACTTCTTGGTCTCGTTGGTCCTGGCTCAGGCTCTGCACTCCATAAAATAAGTTGATTGGCTACTTTATTATCTTTAGCAACAGCCGCGCAATAGGCTTTGTTAAACTCTCCACGAACCGGATCAAGATATAAGCCAGCCTTGTATCCACTAGGGTACATCGCATCAACAAAACCTCTAATCCATTCTTCATCGACTTTAAAATACTTCTCAATATTGCCAAACACCACTTTGCCTTTAGGGATACTTAATCGTCTTGCGTGGTAAATTGCATTTTGTGCAACAACTTTCCCTTCACGATACCCTATGGCTTCACGGAAATTACTTATGATCGGTAACAGCTTCGTACCTCTATTACGAATAAAACTAACTTCTTCTCTAGTGAGCCCAGCTACCTTTCCAGGAATAGGTGCTAAATATCTTCCCCAATAAGAGGGCTTCCCAAATTCCTCTTCCACACAACTATACAGGTCCTCTGTTACTTCTGCAGCAGAGTCAACACCCCAATAATAAGCCAATGGTCATTCTCCCTTCAACTTATGCTAACTTTAGATTATATCGGGAGATTCATGTCCTTATTCCAAAAAAGCGTGATTACCTGGGATGATTCCAAGTAACCACGCGCTGTTTATTTATAAGCTTAGCACTAATAATATAGCGCTCAGGTGCATTTCCTAAAAAATAAAAGGGATAACAGGTTGTTACGGTCAACGTTGCTCTCGGCTTAGGAGTCATTACTGTTTGATCATCTGCTTTTACAATACGTATCCGGTGGATTTTATAGGTGAATGTTCCTTCCGCAGTTGTAACAACCAATTCATCACCTTCCTTCAGATGACGCAAGCCTCTAAAAACGGTGTCTCGATGGCCGGAAAGAATCGTATTATTCTCCTCACCTGGGAGAGCACTTCGAATATAATGACCGACTCCGGTACGCAATACTTCTTTTCCTGTACCCTCAAAAATAGGAAACGATTGTTCCAGTCGGGGGATGTACAGTTCACCTAGTTTCTCACAGATAGCTGGTTTTACCTCATATACTGGCCACTGTTGCTCAGAAGGAGCTTCTGTCACTTCTGCCGGAGAAGAGGGATTTGTTTTGACCGGTTGGACGGAAAGGTATCCTTGAAGGTAATAAAATGTATTTACGGCAGTAAGGCTTATCCCAATAAGGAGTAAGCCCACAGCCAGACACTTTATTTTCATACTATTTAATCAGGTAAATCTTCTTCTTTTTACGTGTAATGTAAAGGATACCTACCCCTAATACGATGATCATAACTCCCAGAATGGTATACATCATATAGTGACTTGCCGTATCAGGTAATGCATTGTGGCGAAGGTTGGTTAACTCGCCAGCTAAATCGGCAATATCTGTTACTTTTTCTGCTGCGTTTAATACAAAGTCCCCGGTTAGCATTTCCTCTGAAAGCTGAACATCCATTAAAAGCTCTCCCGCAGTATTGTATAATTCAACCATGAGTGACATCCCCGTAAAGTCAGTCATCTCAGTTAATGCGGCAAAGGATATCGGAGTTTTTTCACCATTCATATTAACTTGATAGAACTTTGCTTGCAAATCAAAGGCACTGATCATTTCTCCCCATAGATTTTGAAGCTCTTGTTTTTGTTCATCCGTTAGTTCTGCTTCAGGATCTAGCATCATAAGCTCCTCTAGGCGAGCTCCAACTTCTTCCATCTTCGCCTCTAACTGAAGTTCATCTAATGATTCAAAATGAGCAAATAATCTCTCCGATTCTTCTTCCGTTATCCCGATTGCTGATAAGAACTGTTCTAAATCCTCGAGCATTGTATCGTGATTTAACGCAAAGTCAATCGTCAGATCAAGTTCTTCGATGGAAAAATGCTCCTCGACTGTCATGCCGAACTCCTCTAATAAAGCGTCCAGTTCTTCACGGGTCATCCCATATTGATCGAGGAGAAGGGATACGGACTCCTCCGTAATCGGTGTTCCAATGAACTCACTTAATTCCGCTGCATTCGCAAAATCGTCTAACGTCATCTCATAGTAATCAAACATTTCTTGAAGACGCTCACGAGTGATTCCTTTTTCTGCAATAACTGTACTTACCTCATCCTCTGTTACAGCTGCCATAACGTTTGGAGTAAATACATGTAATGACAATACGAGCACTAAAGCTAAAGCAATGATTTTGTTCATGTATACCTTCCTTTTATTATTTTAATGTGGAGATTGTTTTTTTCCTTATTATGAAAAGACCAAATCCTGACAGAGCAAGAATGAGGCCGAGTAAAATACCGGTTCCATAAAAGCTCGCGGTATCAGGAAGCTCTGCTACTAATTCGCCAACATCTGCGACCTTCTCAAAAGCACTTAATACAAAATCTCCCGATAGCATTTCGTTCGTTAGTTCGACATCAGCAAGTAACTCACCAGTTGTACTATTCAATTGTACAAGGAGAGCATCACTAGTAAATTCTTTTGCTTGTAATAGCTGCTCATACGATATAGCTGTATTTTCTCCCGTAGAATCCACTAAATAAAAGGTAGGCTCAAGCTGCATAACATTCATCATTTCAACAAATAGGGAAGAGAGCTCTTCTCTTTCTGTATCTGAGAATACTGAGTCAGAAGCCATCATTACTTCCTCAATTCTTGTATCAATAGCCACCATTTGTTGCTGCATTTCATCCGAATCGATTTTCTCAAGGTGGTCAAATAGTCTATCAGCTTCCTCCTCCGTAATACCAATTGAGGCTAAAAATTCCTCTAGATCCTTTAATACAGAGAGGTGATTCAAGTAAAAATCTACGGCATTTGCTAATTCTTGTTTGGATTCATGCTCATCAATTGATGTACCATATTCGGCCAAAATTACATCCAGTTCTTCTCTCGATAAATCGTACTCTGCTAATATTTCGTTAACTTCCGTATCTGTCACAGCTGCATTTGCAATCGGAATACCCAATTGCAAAAAAATAAGACCGAACAAGATAAGCGCACTTATTTTTCTCACCATACTAATCCTCCATTTCGAAAGTATCGATAATGGTATTGTTTGTAAATTAATGAAAAACATACTCGTTTTTCCTAATGAATGTTATTGTTTGCTATTATTGGAATAAAAAAAGAGCACCTTAGTGAAAAGGTACTCAAAATGATTTGATCATTTGGCCGCTTTACGCGAAAGCTCGGATAAAAAGTCCGCTAACCAAACAAGTAGTAAATAACAAAGGATAATTAATGTAATATCTGAATAATGGAAATAGCTCATACTTAGTTTAAACTGCTGACCAAGCCCGCCAGCACCGACAAAACCTACAACAATCGTCGTTCTCATAATTACTTCCCAACGATAGAGGATAAAGCTTAAAAACTTCGGAAGTACAGAGGGAAGAACACCATATAACAGGATTTGTGCGTGACTTGCTCCTGAAGAGGACAGATGTCGGATCGGTCTCTCATCCAAATCTTCAATGACCTCCGCACATAACTTCCCAAGTATACCAAAGTTATGTAGAGCTAAGGCGACAGCTCCTGGAAGAATGCCAGGCTGAAAAATAAATATAATCATCATTGCCCAGATTAATTCCGGTACCGCTCTACTTAAAATATAGGACGCTCGAATGAGCAGGAAGGATACCCAAGAAAAAAAGGAACGGCTCATCGTAAGCTTACCATTCGCCACATTTCGTGCAGCAGGCACAACCGTAATCAGCATGACAATCGTAGCCATACCTATAGCAATAATACTCATCATCAATGTATCGTAAGTAAGCTGCAGGGTATGTATCCAGCTCTGAGCTGAAAAAAAGGTAGGTGTCTCTTCACCAATTCCTAGTAAGCTCAGGAAAAACTTTTTCGCATATTCACCATTTTCATCTGTAAACAAAGTGAAAAAGGAGGCATGCTCGACTTTATACAAGTACATCCAAGATCCAATCACTAAAGATAAAGAGAGTAAGAATGATAGCATGGAAAAGCGTGACGAACCTTTGGATAAGCGAGAACGCCACCCGCTACTCCACCCATCTATAACGATAACAATCGCCATCAAAAACAACACAAACGTCCACACTTCTTCATAGTTCAAATCATCTAATGAAAGCTGGATCTGATACCCAAGTCCACCTAAACCAACAAAGCTCATAACCGCAGAGGAACGAACCGCGCATTCGAAACGGTACATCGTATAAGAAATCATATTGGCTCTTACAAGAGGAAAATACCCATAAAACAACAGCTGCCACTTGGAAGCACCCGTTGACTGTAAAGATTGTATCGGTTCTTTTTTAACATCTGATAGCATATCGGCAAAGATTCGTCCGAGTATCCCTCCATAAGGAATCGCGATAGCCAAAATTGCGGAGTAAGGTGTAAGACCGAAAGCAGAAACAAACAGCAATGCCCAAACTAGCTCATGAATGGCGCGAAGAAATCCAAGTAATCCACGGAAAAATCTTTTACTAAGCATAGATAATGGGTGTTGAGAGTTCTGTATTACACCCGAAGCCAAAACCCCAAATATAACGGCAATAACGATAGCAATGGTCATTCCAGCTACCGCATACGTAAGTGTCACCCAAGCAGAGTCAAGGGCGAGAAGAAGGATTTCTGGAGAAAGATTTGGATGTAGCATCGCCTCAATAATCTGTAGGAAGGTCGCGCCTCCACCTGGGTGAAGTAGTGGTTCCTTCCAATCAATCACCCGTAAGCTCCATAAAAAAACGAGAACCAATAAAAGGGTGAGAATATTCTTTTGTTGAAATCGAAGACTCTGTTTCATTCCATCGTCTCCCCCAATTTATAAAGCTCACTTAGGTGACGATCGGTTAATTCACCAACAGGAAGATCGAAAACTAGAGCGCCCTCTCTAAGACCAATGACTCTAGTAAAGTATTTTTTTGCATAGTCGACGGAATGAAGACTAGCAATCAGTGTTTGCTTCTCTTCTAGAACAAGCTTCGTTAAAATGTCTAACACATCTTCTGCTCTAGCGGGATCAAGAGAGGCGACTGGCTCGTCCGCTAAAATAATTTCCGGCTCCTGGACAAGCAATCTTGCTAATGCTACACGCTGCTGCTCACCACCAGATAACGAGCCAGTTTGTTCAAGAATTTTATGAGCCAAACCCACTCGTGTAAGTGCTTTTTTTGCCATTTCTTTTTCTTGAGGAATCACTAAAGAAAGGATAGATTTCACTAAACTCCAGTCCGCTAGTTTTCCAGCTAAAACGTTATGTACAACGGGGAGCGCATTAACTAAATCGAACTGCTGACGAATGACACCAATTTTTTTGGCACGTACTTTTCGATTTCGATAATAGGAGGGAGGTTGCCCATCAATTATTAGCATTCCTGTCCCACTGACTTGAGACAAAGATAAGACATTCAAGAGCGTGCTCTTTCCAGCACCACTTGGTCCAATAAGAGCGATTCTTTCCCCCTTATTAATCAATAAAGAAAGGGAAGATAAGGCTATCTTCCCGTCAAATGAGACTGATACATCTTTTAGATCGATGATGTTTTGACTGGTCTCCACATCTACACCTCTACTTAATAATACCGATTTGTTTTGCCACTTTTTCAATGGCTTCATAGTTTTCATTTTTTGTTTCGATAAACTTATCCGTTTGGAAAAGATCCAAAATGGTTTGCTGTTCACTGTCCATAGAAAGGAGGGCATCTGTTATTTTTTGCTTTACTCCTGAATCGTATCCCTCAAGCGTATTAATCGTCCAGTGATAGTCATAGTAGGCAGGGGTTGTATAAAATACATCCACTTTGCTCGTATCGACTTTTCCTTCGGCAACCGCCGCTTCCCAAACCGCTTCGTTTAAGGCACCCGTTTGAAAAGCACCTGATTCTACTAGTTTATACGTTTTATCATGTGAACCTGAATAAGATGGGTTCCCGTTAAAATCTTGTTCGGCATTAATGCCTTCTTCCATTAAATAATATCGGGGCATTAAATGTCCAGAAGTTGAGCTTTCACTACCAAAAGTAAAGCTTTTCCCCTTTATGTCACTTAACGATTTTAATCCCAGTTCTTTTTGAGCAATAAAGACCGAATGGAATTCTTCATCACGAGGTCTTTGGGCAATGGCTTCCGCGTCAGGAACCCGGTTTCTTGCTTGAACACCTGTTAACCCTCCGAACCAAGCTAGTTGGATTTCTCCACGCTCAAATGCAGTAACTAGTGCTGCGTAGTCTACTGATGGCACATACTCAACCTCTAAGCCTGTTTCAGCAGAAAGGTAGTCTGCCACTTCACCCATGCTGCGGCTTAAAACCGAAACATCCTGGTCAGGAATCGCACCAATTTTAAGTGTTTGTTTCGTTGTTTCTTCTTGTTCCACGGCTTCTTCCTTATCCTCTGCACAACCACTTAAAAGACCGAGTAGCAGTACAAATGCTAGGAACGATACTAACTTTTTCATTAATAATTTCCCCCAATCATTACTAATTACTATTTATGTAGAATAACAACCCTCACAATTTTTACCCTCACCTTATCAGGTAATCGTAAAAAACCTCATTTTCTAATCATACTAAAATTTTAAGCTTAACACTACTGATTTATTGCTTTAGAAATGATTTATCAATTATTCTCATAAATCCTTCTCCAAATATGTCCACGCACTATGCACAACGAAATAAAATATGATAAAGTAAATAGTATAAAAACCTTTATTTTCAACGTTTCATCTACATAACGACTGTCTTTCACCAGTGGACAGTTGTTTATTTCGCAACAACATAACAAGGGGGATATTGGTATGTCAAGTAAGAAATTAGCCGCGTATTTAAATGGAAATTTAGAAGATTTAAAGGGGAAGGGTCTATATAACGTAATCGACCCACTTGAAAGCGCAAACGGTCCAATGATTACGATTACCGGAAAAGAGCTCGTGAATCTTTCTTCCAATAATTATCTAGGACTCGCCACCGATTCTCGTCTTAAGGAAGCAGCATTGGAAGCCATCCAACAGTATGGGGTAGGAGCGGGTGCTGTTAGAACAATTAATGGAACGTTAAAGCTTCACATAGAACTAGAGGAAAAGTTAGCTCAATTTAAGCAAACAGAAGCCGCGATTGCTTACCAGTCAGGTTTCAACTGTAATATGGCTGCCATCTCAGGCATTATGGATAAAAACGATGCCATTCTTTCTGATGAGTTAAATCATGCGTCTATTATAGATGGATGCCGTTTATCTAGAGCAAAAGTCATTCGCTACAATCATTCTGACATGGACGATCTTCGTGCAAAAGCAAAGGAAGCAATGGAATCAGGTCTTTACAATAAAGTAATGGTGATAACGGATGGTGTGTTTTCCATGGATGGCGACATTGCAAAGCTACCTGAAATCGTTGAAATTGCAGAGGAGTTTGATTTAATCACATATGTGGATGATGCTCACGGATCTGGTGTCCTTGGAAAGGGTGCTGGAACGGTAAAGCACTTCGGATTATCAGACAAAGTAGATCTACAAATCGGGACTCTATCAAAAGCTATCGGAGTTGTCGGTGGTTATGTAGCGGGGAATCAAGATTTAATAGACTGGTTAAAGGTCCGTAGTAGACCGTTTTTATTCTCTACCTCATTAACTCCAGCTGATGTTGCTGCTAGTATTCGTGCCATTGAATTATTAATGGAAAGCTCTGAGTTAAACGAAAAGCTTTGGGAAAATGCCAACTATCTAAAAGAAGGCCTAGTTAAATTAGGCTTTAATATTGGTGACAGTGAAACTCCGATTACGCCATGTATTATTGGTGATGAAGTGAAAACTCAGGAGTTTAGCAAGCGACTTTACGAAGAAGGTGTTTACGCAAAATCAATCGTCTTCCCAACCGTACCAAAAGGGACTGGAAGAGTGAGAAACATGCCATCGGCTGCGCACTCAAAAGAAATGCTAGACAAAGCACTTGTTATTTATGAAAAGGTTGGGAAAGAGCTAGGAATCATCACAGAGTAAGCATAATTGGAGGAGAAACATGAAACGCATTTTGATTACCGGTGCATTAGGACAAATCGGATCAGAGTTAACCGTCAAGTTAAGAGAAATTTATGGTACTGACAATGTGGTGGCAACTGACATTCGCAAAAATGAAAGTAAAGCAGCTTTAAATGGACCATTTGAGATGGTAGACGTGACAGACGGGGCTAGAATGCTAGAAGTAGCGAAGAACTATAAAACAGATACTGTTATTCATATGGCAGCACTCCTATCAGCGACGGCAGAAGCAAATCCTGTGTTTGCTTGGAATTTGAATATGGGTGGACTGATGAATGCACTTGAAACAGCTCGTGAGACGAAAAGTCAGTTTTTTACACCGAGCTCGATTGGAGCCTTTGGTCCTACCACACCTAAAGTAAATACCCCTCAGGACACGATCCACCGTCCAACGACGATGTATGGTGTAAATAAGGTAGCAGGTGAGCTACTTTCGGATTATTACTATCATCGGTACGGGGTTGATACAAGAGGTCTTCGATTCCCTGGATTAATATCGTATGAAACTGCACCAGGTGGAGGTACAACTGATTACGCAGTCGAAATTTATTACAAGGCTCTTAAGTTTGGACAGTATACCTCCTATATAAAAGAAGGGACGTACATGGATATGATGTACATGCCTGATGCGCTAAATGCCATCGTTGATTTAATGGAGGCGGATGCATCCCGACTCGTCCATCGAAATTCCTTTAATGTGACAGCCATGAGCTTTGCGCCTGAGGAAATTGCCGCCGAAATCAGAAAGCACATTCCATATTTTACAATAAAATACGATGTGGACCCCATTCGTCAAGGAATTGCTGACAGCTGGCCAGACTCAATTGATTGTACCGCTGCTAGGGAAGAATGGGGCTTTAAAACGGACTTTACATTAGAGACAATGACGATTGATATGCTGGAACAATTAAGAAAAAAGATTATTTCATAAGGGAAGAAGGGAGCTGTTCATTATGGCAGCCCCTTTTTTATCGGTTATGACAATATACCCCTAACATATCTTTTACTGTATTGGCATCATTCGTTTGAATATAATAGTGGTCACCGTCTAACTGTCCAGAAAATTCTTTGATTCCTTGCTGCTTTAAAAAGTCATCCACATCCTCAATAGAATCAGATTGATTTAATAAGATCTTATATCCAACAAAATCATTGTTTACATAGATTTCATAGCGATCATCCTGTAGCTTTCCATTAGCAAAATCTTCTGATGGAAAAAAATTCCCACTAACAATTTGCGACTGTATACGTGAATCCGACATAGTTTAGTTCCCCCCTTTAATCTCTTTAAAGGTTAGCATCTCCGTATATCCTGAAGCTATGGATGGTAGTTATACACAAAAAAGCAGCGAATGTGAGCATTCACTGCCTTTGTATAGATCATTTTACATAAATTAGCTTATCTTTCTTTTCCACAACTTGGCCAATAATGGTATATACGGAATCAATTGACGTATACTGCTCAGCTTCCTCTGAAGAAAGAGCGATCAAAAGTCCACCTGAAGTAATGGCATCACAAAGGACCAGCTGTTGTTGTAACGTTATTTCACTGCTATAATCGATAACCTTTTCAAGCCATTTATGATTAGACTTGGAACCGCCTGGAACAATCCCTTGCTCAGCAAGCTCGTAGGTCCCATCAAGAACAGGTACTTTTTCAAGATCAATCTCAAAACTCACGTCACTGCCCCTAGCGATCTCACTCGCATGACCTAGTAAGCCAAAACCTGTGACATCTGTAACGGCATGTGGAGAGAAGTCCTTTAATCGTTCACAAGCAACTTTGTTCAACTCCGCCATAAGCAGCGTAACCGTTTCCTCTTGTTCCTTTGTTACGACAGAGCGTTTAATTCCAGTAGTCATAATACCAACACCAATTGGCTTTGTTAAAACAAGCACATCACCAGGCTTTGCCCCAATGTTTTTCCAAATTTTGTTTGGGTCAACGATACCTGTCACCGAAAGTCCGAATTTAGGCTCTTGATCATCAATGGAGTGACCACCGATCGTTAATGCTCCGGCCTCAACCACCTTATCACTCGCGCCTTTTAAAATCTCAGATAAAATTTCTGCTCCTAGCTTTTTAACAGGATAGCCAACAATATTTAATGCCGTTTTCGGTGTTCCACCCATGGCGTACACGTCACTCAATGCATTAGCTGCTGCAATTTGACCAAACATATATGGGTCATCAACAATTGGTGTAAAATAATCAATTGTTTGAATGATGGCTAAAGAATCTGTTAACTGATATACCCCTGCATCGTCAGACGTTTCATGTCCGACTAACAGCTCTGGGGTTCTTTTTTGTTCAGGTAAAAGGCGCAAAACTTGCGCTAAGTCCTCAGGACCAATTTTACAGCCTCAACCAGCCTTCGTAGAAAGGGAAGTTAGTCGTACTTTTTCTAACTCGCTCATCATCACTCACCTCCAAGATTTAGTATACAACCTATACGGAGGAAAATCACTTTTTTAGTAGTACGGATAAAGGGAAGTTAGTAACCTTGCGAAAACTAGTAAAACTGTAATAAAATAGCTTTATCACAAATAAATGAAAGTTTTGTGAAATCTTTCTGCAGAAAATGGAGGAAGCTACGATGTCTTTTGAGGTTAAAGTTGAATTTTGCATGATGTGAAACTACGCACCAAAAGCCGCGAGTTTCGCGGAAGACCTGTTTAATCATTTCCGTAAGGATATTACGAAATTAGAGCTTATACCTGGTTCTGGTGGCGTTTTCGAAGTAACGGTAAATGGTGAAAAGATTTATTCAAAGGCTGAAACGGGAGTTTTCCCAAAAAGCCCAGACATTATCGCTAAAATGGAAAGCTAATATAGCAACAAAAGCCGTCTATTTACCTTAGACGGCTTTTCATTTTGTATTAAAGGAAGAGGTTACCTCTTTATCTCTATCTGACGGTCAACAGGCGCTAACGTTTTTTCTTTATCAATACTAACTTCTAGTATTTGCTCGAATTGTCTCGCACCAACCACATGTTCTCTTACATCAAATGGCCAATCCACTTTTCTTTTTCGAAGCTTTCCGTTACAGATGACAGAAATAATTACCTTATGATCTTGAAGGGATACATTAGTTTCGGATGTCTCTTCAGGTATTACGGCTTCAATAATAAATTGTGTCCCAGATTCAAATAAATCTAAGCGAAAGGCGGTTTCGTCCAAAAAAGTTGTTAGCGGATCCAAAAACAAGGTTTCTAACCATTTGTCTATAGAATGAGAGTCAGAATTCTTTTTTGAAGATGTCATCGTTGTATTCCTCTCGTGTATTTGATAACTGTTATTATGGTATGAGAATTTTTTCTAACGGTGAAACATGGTATACTAAACAGGCAAAATAAGGGCTGGAGGGTTACTTTTGAAGGAGTCTGTTCGATACATACCACCGATTCACGAGCTTCAAAAAGATGTTCGTTTTTCTACACTCGCACAAACATACGGAATTGACACAAACGAAATGAATACTGTTTTAAAAAGCGCCGTCAATACTATCCGCAATCAATTACTTTCAGGAGGCTGGGAAGGCGAATTGCCTGGAACTCAACCATTTATAGATGAACTATTTGAGCAAACGGAACAGGATCTAAAACAAACTTTTCAATACACGATTAAAAGAGTGATCAATGCAACAGGAACCATATTACATACAAACCTTGGTAGGGCACGCCTCAGTGAAAACGCAATGGCCCATGTCATTCAAACTGCCCAACACTACTCTAACCTAGAATACAAGTTAGCTGAAGGAGAAAGGGGATCCAGGCATGCTCATGTAGAGGAGCTTATTAAACGATTAACCGGTGCAGAAGCCGCTATGGTCGTAAATAACAATGCTGCTGCCGTTTTCCTAGTATTACGGGCGCTAGCGTATCAAAAAGAAGTAATTGTTTCAAGGGGACAATTGGTTGAAATAGGAGGTTCTTTCCGTATTTCTTCTATTATGGAAGAGAGCGGAGCAAAGCTGGTAGAGGTAGGAACAACAAACAAAACCCATTTGTATGATTTTGAATATGCTATTAGTGAAGAAACAGCCATGATCCTGAAGGTACATACGAGTAATTTTAAGGTCATTGGATTTACTAAGTCTGTTGAGACATCAGATTTAGTAAACCTCACAAAAAAACATGAGAACGTCATTTTTTATGAGGATTTAGGGAGTGGAGCATTATACGACTATAGTCAGCATGGAATTGGGGAAGAACCAGTTGTATCTGACGTTCTTAAGCAAGGGGTTGATATTGTCTCTTTTAGCGGGGATAAGCTACTAGGTGGACCACAAGCAGGTATCATTGCTGGTAAAAAGTCTTTAATTGATCAGCTGAAGAAGCATCAACTGGCTCGAGTGCTGCGTGTTGATAAAATGACACTTGCGGCACTTGAGGGAACCTTACAAGATTACAGTAAAGGAACAGCAGCGAGTCAGACCATTCCCGTTGTTCGAGATCTGCTTGCCACCAAGTCAGAGATACAAAAACGAACCAAGCAGTTTATTGAAAGGTTAACAACCCAAACGAATGCTTATACAGTGACAAGTAAGGAGTCTATCAGTCAAGTGGGGGGAGGGACGATGCCTGACGTTGAACTACCCACGGTAGTTGTCCATATCAAAAGTGAGACCATGGCGGCAGAAACATTAGCTAACCGTCTTAGAACCGAAAATACTCCTCCTATTGTGGCACGTATTCAAAAGGAAGAACTGCTACTGGATTTACGAACGGTGACAGTCGAAGAAGAGGATATTATTGTAAATGCGCTAGTTTTCATAGATAGGATGAAAGAGCTGTAGGGAATGACCTACAGCTCTTTATTTTTACATATCATGTCCTGAGTTATGCTTTTGTCTTGTATGGTTACGGTTTTTTACCTTTTTAGACCCGCTGAGTGGCTCTGGTTGGCTACCGTTGTTGTGACCTTTTGGTGCATTTTTACGTATGTCTTTTCCGTCATTTTTGTTCATTTTCATCCCTCCTATTGATAGGATGGAATGTGCAAGATTTTTTATACCGAATATTTTTATCGTTACCTGCACAATTTAACCTCAAGCAAATAAAGAAAGGAGAGGCTTACATGCCTTACAAAGAGGATAAACAGCATGCATTTTTAGCAGCTCAGCAAGGCGTAAATGAAGCGCAAGAGCTGTATAACGATATTGTTCAAGACAGCGCTAACTACGGTCATCAATTAAAGCACTTGAAAAAAGAAGTAAATGAAGCATATGCGCAAATCGAAAATGCGCTTGAAGTAGCATCTGAAACTCAAAGAGCTCAGCTAGAAAGATTTCAACAGGATTTACAATCCATTGTTACAGAAGTAAATATGACTGAATAATATAGATAAAGCTGACTCGAGATTATCGAGTCAGCTTTTGTTCGTAATACTATTTATTGATTCTTTTTTCTTTTCTTATTATTTTTCTTTTGCATTTCTGTTAGTGGTTCATTCGAATACTCTTCATTATAACCAGCTCCCATACCTTGAGCACTAGCAGCGTTCGTGGTTGGGATTACATGGTTTGCTTTTCTTTTTGCCATCTCTATCACCTCCAATGATATTTTCACCAAATTGATATGGATAATACTGTCCAAAATAAAGCCACTACTTTTCCACCATAGTTTTACTTCAAACCTTTTACTTTCCAAATAAAAAGAACCAATTAAACATACCAAGATTTTAATGATACTAAACAGGAGAACAGGAAATAACATAAGGTGAACTTATCAAAAACAATAACTTTCTTGTTATTTACTTATACAAAAGGTTGTATTAAGATAATATTGAAAGGAAAGTTTGAAGAAAATTCATTTTTTTCACTTTTCGACTATCAATCTATCGGTATATGAACATTGTAATGGGGGTAATTCATATGTCTAATCAAGATGTATTCAAGTCCCGTAAGTCCTTTGAAATCGACGGGAAGCGCTATCACTACTATCATTTGGGAGCATTAGAAGAAGCTGGAATTGGAAAAGTTTCTAATCTACCTTACTCTATTAAAGTGTTACTAGAGTCAGTCCTTCGTCAGTATGATGGCCGAGTTATTACGAAAGAGCATGTTGAAAACTTAGCAAAATGGGGAACAAGTGAAGTAAAAGAAGTAGATGTACCTTTTAAGCCTTCACGTGTTATCCTACAAGACTTCACTGGTGTTCCAGCAGTTGTTGACTTAGCATCATTAAGAAAAGCAATGGCTGATCTTGGTGGAGATCCAAACAAAATTAACCCAGAAAAACCAGTTGACCTAGTTATTGACCACTCTGTACAGGTTGATAAATATGGTACAGCAGACGCACTTCAAGCAAATATGGATCTTGAATTTGAACGTAACACAGAGCGTTATCAGTTCCTTAGCTGGGCTCAAAAAGCATTTGATAACTATCGTGCGGTTCCACCAGCTACAGGTATTGTTCACCAAGTTAACCTTGAATTCTTAGCAGGTGTGGTTTTAACTAACCAAACTGCTGATGGTGAATTCGAAGCATTCCCAGACACACTAGTTGGAACAGATTCACACACAACAATGATCAACGGTATCGGTGTTCTTGGATGGGGTGTAGGTGGTATTGAAGCAGAAGCAGGAATGCTCGGTCAACCTTCATACTTCCCAGTACCTGAAGTTGTTGGGGTTAAATTAATTGGAGAACTTCCAAACGGTGCAACAGCTACTGACCTTGCACTTAAAGTAACACAAGTTCTTCGTAAGCAAGGCGTAGTTAACAAGTTCGTTGAATTCTTTGGACCTGGTGTGGTTTCTTTACCATTAGCAGACCGTGCAACAGTTGCTAATATGGCTCCAGAATACGGAGCAACTTGTGGATTCTTCCCAGTAGACGGAGAAGCACTAGAGTATATGCGTCTAACAGGACGTACAGAAGAGCAAATCAAGCTTGTTGAAACGTATTGCCAAGCAAACGGTTTATTCTTCGATCCAGAACTAAACCCTGTGTATACAGATGTAGTTGAAATTAATCTTGCTGAAATCGAAGCGAACCTTTCTGGTCCTAAGCGTCCACAAGACTTAATTCCACTATCTCAAATGAAAGAGGAATTCAATCAGGCTATTACTGCTCCTCAAGGAAACCAAGGCTTTGGTTTAACAGAAGCTGAAAAAGATAAAGAAATAACAGTAAAATTTGATAATGGCGACACCACGGTTATGAAGACTGGCGCAGTGGCAATCGCTGCGATTACGAGCTGTACAAATACTTCTAACCCATACGTATTAGTAGGGGCTGGCTTAGTGGCGAAAAAAGCTGTTGAGCTTGGTATGGAAGTACCTAAATTCGTTAAAACATCTTTAGCACCTGGATCAAAGGTTGTTACAGGTTATCTTTCGGATTCTGGCTTACTTCCTTATCTTGATCAATTAGGCTTCAACCTAGTCGGTTACGGATGTACGACATGTATCGGTAACTCTGGACCACTAAAGGATGAAATCGAGAAAGCAGTGGCAGAAAATGACCTGCTTATCACATCTGTTCTTTCTGGTAACCGTAACTTTGAAGGACGTATTCATCCACTTGTAAAAGGAAACTACTTAGCTTCACCACCACTAGTCGTTGCATATGCACTTGCTGGTACAGTAGATATCGATCTACAAAACGAGTCAATCGGAAAAGATCGTAACGGGAATGATGTATTCTTCAAGGACATCTGGCCAACTACTGCTGAAGTAAATGAAGTAGTAAAACAAACAGTTACACCTGAGCTATTCCGAAGAGAATATGAAAATGTATTTGATGACAATGCTCGTTGGAATGAAATCCAAACTAGTAATGATTCTTTATACAGTTTTGATGATACTTCAACATATATTCAAAACCCACCGTTCTTTGAAGGCTTAAAACCAGATCCAGAAGAGGTAAAACCTTTAGGTGGATTAAAGGTAGTAGCGAAATTTGGTGATTCTGTAACAACTGACCATATTTCCCCTGCTGGTGCTATCGGCAAAAACACACCTGCTGGAAAATACCTTCTTGAAAACGGAGTAGAAATTCGTGATTTCAACTCTTACGGATCTCGTCGTGGTAACCACGAAGTAATGATGCGCGGAACATTCGCAAATATTCGTATCCGTAACCAAGTGGCTCCAGGTACAGAAGGTGGGTTAACAACTTACTGGCCAACTGGTGAAGTAACATCTATCTACGATGCATGTATGAAATATAAGCAAGATGGAACGGGCCTAATTGTTCTAGCGGGTAAGGACTACGGAATGGGTTCTTCACGTGACTGGGCAGCAAAAGGTACAAACCTTCTTGGAATCAAGACAGTTTTAGCTGAGAGCTTTGAGCGTATTCACCGTTCGAACCTTGTTTTAATGGGTGTATTACCACTCCAATTCAAGGATGGCGAAAATGCTGATACACTTGGCCTAACTGGCAAAGAAACAATCGACGTTCAAGTGGATGAAAACGTAAGACCACGTGACCTATTAAAAGTTACAGCTACTGCTGAAGACGGAAGCAAGAAAGAATTCGAAGTTCTTGTTCGTTTCGACTCAGAAGTAGAGATCGATTACTACCGTCACGGTGGGATCCTACCAATGGTATTACGTGAAAAGCTTCAAAACTAATATGCATGCCGTACAGCAAAAGCTGTACGGTTTTTTTCTTAAAAAATAGTTGCTCAAATACAGAATATTGTTAAAATATAATAGCAACCAATTACAACTTTAAGAGGAGCAAGAGATGACAACTAACTTTATCCAATCCGTTACTTTTGACGACCAAGGTCGATTGCATATTCTAGATCAAACAAAACTTCCACATGTTACAGAGTTTATTGAAATTCAATCCGTAGAAGATACATGGGACGCGATTAAACAACTAAAGGTAAGAGGAGCGCCGGCCATCGGTATAGCAGCCGCATACGGCCTCGTATTAGCTGTAAAGGATGCACCAGAAGACAGCTTTGATTCGTTTTATCAAGTTTTTAAAAAGCACCTTGATTACTTAGCTTCATCTAGACCGACAGCAGTTAATCTTTTTTGGGCTTTAAATCGCTTGGACGAACTTGTCAAACAACAACAAACCCAATCAATTGGTAAGGTCAAAGCCTCTCTCATCAAAGAAGCACATGCCATCAGAAATGAAGACGAAGAACTATGCCGTGCCATTGGTGAACATGCCCTAACTCTTCTTGAAGATGGAATGACGGTTCTTACACACTGTAATGCAGGTGGAATAGCGACCGCGAAATATGGAACAGCCCTTGCACCTATTTACTTAGCTAAAGAAAAAGGGATGAATATAAAAGTATTCGCTGATGAAACGAGACCGCTTCTTCAAGGAGCACGCTTAACAACCTGGGAATTAATGCAAGCAGGTGTAGATGTAACCTTGATAGCCGATAACATGGCAGCTATGGTTATGAAAAAGGGAATGGTACAAGCTGTCATTGTTGGTTGTGACCGTGTGGCAGCTAATGGAGATGCTGCTAATAAAATCGGAACATATGGAGTGGCTTTGTTAGCAAAAGCACACAATATTCCTTTTTATGTCGCAGCACCAACTCCTACCATTGATTTAGAAACACTAACGGGAGACGATATTCCGATTGAAGAACGAGGTTCAGAAGAAATAACAGAAGCATTTGGGATTGAAACAGCTCCTCAGGGTGTAAATGTATTTAATCCAGCCTTTGACGTAACCCCACATGACCTCATCACTGCAATTATTACCGAAAAAGGGGTCATTAAAGGGAACTATAGTGAGGAATTAAAGAAGTTATTTACCAATTAAGTTAACGTAAGGAGAGCTCTTGTAGCTCTCTTTTTTATTAGAAAAGAGGTAGGGGGAATAAACGATGAAAACAATCATTTTAGGTCCGCTACTAATCCCTTATAAATGGATATATTTCGTTTTAGCGGGTATAACTACATACATTACGGTAAAAATTACGTTAAAAGATCATAAGGCTTTCTTCAAAGTTTTTATGGATGAACTAACGAATTCTTTATTCATATGGTTTCTCATTTACAAATTAAGCATTCTTATTTTTCGTCCAAGTATTCTATTCGAAAGACCAATAGAAATTATTTATTTTACAGGTGGTTCAAAGGGACTGCTATTAGGTTCAATTGTTTCCATTTTCCTGTTTTTAAGAAAGGCTTTTAAAAACAAATGGAATATTCCTTTAACGCTACAGGCAGCCATTTATACGATCCTTACCTATGTTATTTCTTATTGGACTTATTTGACATTCCACACTCTCTTTACACTATTTCTACAGTAATAATTTAAAATGGAGGGGTCCTTATGCTAAAAAAATTAACGTTAACGATCATCGCATTATCCTTGATGACCATAACTCTTACACATACGATTGTTTCAGCATCTACAGATAATCTCCCAGGATTACGAGTAGGAGAGGCGGCACCTGATTTTGAGCTTAAAACCCTTGAAGGAAAAACGGTTAAGTTATCTGATTACCGGGGTAAAAAGGTGATCGTCAATTTTTGGGCAACTTGGTGTCCACCATGCAAGGCTGAAATGCCAGATATACAGAAGTATTACAATGATGCTGGTGAGAACGTAGAAATTTTAGCTGTGAATATTGATCCTCAATACGATGTTCAAAAATTTGTTCGTGAAGCCAATGTAACTTTTCCCGTATTATTAGATAGTAAAGACGAAGTGAATACACTGTACCGAATCCTGACCATTCCCACCACTTATTTTATCGATCAAGACGGAATCATACGAAGTAAGTATTTAAGTGTAATGACAGTTGATACGATTCGTGAACATATGGAAAACATGTAATCTGCCTTTCAAAAGGCAGGTTTTTTTTGTAAATGCTTGCACTTTATTAAATTTTCAAAAAGTTGTAATAATTACAGGCACTACTGGCCATAATGACTGTTATAATAGTGATAAGGATGGTGATTACGACATGAGAAAACCTAGAAAACGGTCCTTTGAGGAACTAGTAGCTGAAAACAAACTTCAGTTATTACGTGATCGAGAGGCTTTAGATAAAATAGAAGCAAAGCTTGAGGAAAAAAGACTAGGCAAAGCAGAATAAGGCAAGTATTCCCTAACATGTTTCTCTTCGAAAAAGCTGATACTTTTACTGAGGGGGGATAGAAATGGGAAATCCGAAAAGACATCCAGAACATTATGTTCCAAGTCACCTGGGTACTCAGCCACGTGGGTTTAGTGGAAATAATGGAAAGAAAATGCAGGATAAATCTGGTAAGCATGCACAAGTGATTCAAACCAAGGGTGAATAACCCAACGATTCAAACAAAAGGCGAATAATTTATAAAAACCCGTCCATTAGGCGGGTTTTATTTTGCTAAAAAGATAAAGAAAACCACCATTCGTTTCCTCTTTTATTTATGATTTAAAAAGGCAAACCTATCTTTGTAACGCATCAATAGAACGAGGGAGGAATTAACGATGGTCAAACACAAGCCAAATCCTGATGATAGAAGCGATAATGTGGAGAACATTCAATCGATTATTGTACACACAATAGAGAATATGGAAGAAGCAGAAGCAGCTATGGTACATGGAAATGCGAAAGATGTTGCTGATATAGAAGCCAAGAACGAAAGACGTAGAGTAGCACTTGATGCTCTACGTTCTGAAGTGAAAGAAGAAGCGCAAGCTCGACAAAATGGGGCTACTGAATAAGTAAGGATGAAGAGGCTGTACACTCAGCCTCTTTCTTCATGCTTTGAGATAAATATGGTAATATAGAAAAAAATAAAGATAAAAAAGAAGTGATACTATGGAACAACAACTAGATCTACATACCTTAACACCTGATGCAATTGATCGGTGGGAAACAGAACTCCGCGAAAATGGAGTTCTAGAAGACGAGACAAGAATCATTCATGCGATTCACTCCCTTGATAAGCAAAAGGATGCCATTCTCCTTTCCCAATTACTTTCTATGGCTTCCTTGTCAAGAGCTGCTAAGTATGGTCAAGAGGATCATCTTAGCTTACTGTGGATGAGCAAAGCACATGAACTTCATTCATCTAACCAACGGGCAAGTGAATTTCTGGCACAGTTTGAGTGGAAGAAAAAGAAATCAATCTTGGATTCCCTGAAGTTTCCAATCATGCGAGAAACAGACAATCGAGCTGCTAAAAAGAAGGTTGCCGAAGACATTATAGCCATTTGTCAGCGTTTCTTATCTGCGAGTGATGAACAGATGGACGAGTTGGAAACGGGTTATCAACTCGCTTACCGGAACCAAACGGGAGAATTAGTCAGTATATACCGAAGCCTGATTGATACGCTAGTAGAGGTACAAGAGGTCGTTGGGGTCATGTTAAAAGCAGCTGAGGAATACGATGAATCCATATCTGGAGTGTTTCATACGGCCGTTCACTTCCAAGAGTTAAAAGGGTCGCTACAGGAACTCGATCGTCTTAAGGAAAAATGGGAAGAACTATTCGGCGAAGATGATACCGTGAAGCAAAAACAGTACTCACTAGATACCCTTCACGAAATGATTGGGATGGATAAGGTAAAAGAACGTGTTACACAGCTATATGAATTTTTAAAATATCAAAAAGAAAGAAAAAAGCAGGGCTACCAGTCAAAGGATGAACAGAGCCTGCACATGGTTCTCACAGGAAATCCAGGTACAGGTAAAACAACCCTCGTTCGTCTATTGGCAAAAATCTACCACGAACTTGGTATCCTACCACGAGAAGAGGTCATCGAGACCGATCGTACGCGACTGGTTGGTGCATTTGTTGGTCAAACGGAGGAGAATGTTCGCCAAGCGGTCGAGCAGGCAATCGGTGGGGTTCTGTTTATTGATGAGGCTTATAGCTTAAAGAGGGAAGGCCAAACAGGGAACGATTATGGACAAGTAGCTATCGATACTTTGGTGTCTTTAATGACAGGAAAAGAGTACGGAGGCAAATTCGCTGTTGTTCTTGCCGGTTATCCCGAAGAAATGAGGCAATTTCTTCATTCCAATACAGGACTAAGAAGCAGATTTCCTCGATCCAACCATATCCACCTTGATAATTATTCAACCGAGGAACTCTTAATGATTGCTGAAAAATTCGCACAGGATAATGATTACCTACTTACTCCTGACGCAAAAAAAGAGTTGGAGCATCGTATCGACATGGAAAGAGTGGACGACACGTTCGGAAATGCCAGAACCGTACAAACACTCGTCCTTGATGCGATTTTTAAAAAAGGATCAAAGAAACAGGCAGAACGATCTGTTTTGGATTTCACAGTCCTTGATAGGAATGATTTTGCAAGTGACTCAGAACAGGACGAGAAGCAGGCTGAGGAGCTATTAGATTCACTAGTCGGATTGGATCATGTCAAAGATGAAGTGGAAAAGCTTGTTTCGTTTGTAAAAGTTCAAAAAATGAGATTACGAAGTGGCTTACCCATATTACCTGTTCAATTACACTCAGTATTCACAGGAAATCCCGGAACTGGAAAGACGACCGTAGCGAAGGTCTTCTCAAAAGCATTAAAGGAAATAGGTTATTTAAAGAGGGGCCACTTAATTGTCACAAGTAGAGCTGACTTTGTGGCTGGTTATGTCGGACAAACTGCCGCTAAAACAAAAAAGAAAATTCGTGAGGCACTCGGAGGAGTGTTATTTATTGACGAAGCATACTCATTACTTAGTAAATCACCTGGGGATTTTGGGAAGGAAGCGATTGATACGCTTGTAGATGAAATGACCAAGCACAATGAAAATTTAGTGGTTATCTTAGCTGGGTATCCAAATGAGATGAAACAGCTTCTCGAAAGCAACCCAGGTTTGCAATCCCGATTTAAAAAGTTTTTTCATTTTCATGATTACAAGATAGACGAGCTCATTGAAATAATGGTCTCTTACGCAACAAGCTACCACTATATATTAGAGCCGGACGCTCTTACCTATTTAAATGAGGAGCTCACCGGGTTGCCTGTAAGTGGGAATGGGAGATTTGCGACAAATGTCATTGACGAAGCCATTCAAGTTCAAGCGTTACGTATATCAAAAGAGAAGGTCTCTGATCTTTCACTCTTAAACAAAGAGGATATTAGAATGGCTTTGCACAAAGTAGGAAAAGGGGAATCATAATGTTGGTAGGAAAAAAAGAGATAGAGGTTCGTTATGCAGAAACCGACCAAATGGGAGTCGTATACCATGCGAATTACCTTGTTTGGATGGAGCTTGGTCGAACAAGTATTATTGAGGAGCTTGGGTTTAAATATTCGGATATGGAGAAAGCAGGAGTCCTTTCTCCTGTTATCGACATTCAAGCATCGTATAAAAAACCAGTAAGATACGGGGAAAAGGCAATGGTCCACACGTGGATTGAAGAGTACGATGGATTTCGTGTAACGTATGGCTATGAGATTTACACGGAAAGCGGAGACTTGGCTCTAAAGGGAGAATCTAAGCATGTTTGTGTCATGCAGGAAACATTCCGCCCGATTTCCATTCGAAAGAAATTTCCGTCTTGGCATGAGGTATACGAAAAGCATAAAAAGCAACCAGTTGTATCCCAGTAAGAAGGAGAGAACCTGATGGCTTTTGGCATAAAAAGAGAAGAATTACGAGCATGGAAGAAGAAAATTGATCGTGGAGAGATTGCGTTTCTCACACATTACTGGTTGGACGATCGGTTTCCAGATTGCAATACGGTAACAAAGGTAGGTTGTCGAGATCTTGATCAGTTAGCCAAATGGGGAGAAACTTATAACCTGAAACGAGAGTGGATTCATCATAGAGAAAATGGGTATTCCCATTTTGATTTACTTGGAGAACATCAAAAAAGAGTGCTGTTATATGAGAAAGAAGCAGCAACAAAATTATTCCAGAAATAAAGCTGATCCGTATTGGATCAGCTTTTTACTCGTATCGAAAAACTGGCTCATTTGCCTGTTCGTTAAAATCAACGTATAAGTCCTTACCATCAAAATACCATAGGTCTTTTTCTTCAATATAGTAATGAATATCCTCCTTAACCACTTCAAAACCAATTTGATGCGGTGTTTCCGAAGATACTCCTAATGAAAAGCCCTGTTGCACCGTACTACAACCACCATAACGAGCAAAAAAGCGAATGTAATCACCCTTATTTAACAGCATCTCTTCCTTATACCAAGACGCAGCACGATCATTTACTATAATATTCATTGTGAAAACTCCTTCCGTATATCAAGTATTATAATGGAAATTGAACGTAATTGCTAAAAACTAGCTCGGAACCAGACTAATGAGTAAGAGCTGGAAATCCCCCTATTAAAATAAATAGAAATACAAGTACAGAGTGAACGGTATAAACGGGTAACAAACTTTTATATGTCGTTACTATCCATCCATACCCAAGCCCTATAAGACCAATTAGTAATAAAGAAATCATTGAATAGCCTAAAGAGGAAAAAGGAAGTGCGAAAATAATAGCTGCACCTATGACACTTAGCCGTTGGCTGGTCAGTGAACGTAAACGAGTCAGAAAAATACCAAATGAAAGGAATATTTTTAACTGTGAGACTAGTAGGGAAAAGACAAGTACCTTAACCCACTCATTCAACCCATTTATTGTTCCTATTCCAGAAAGGAAAAATACCAACACTAATATAAAGAGCGTATTCCTAGTTTTTGTTCTCTGTATCTGCATTTCCTTATCTAACAATGGACTTTTAAAGGAGTACGAAATATAAGCGCCAAAAAGAATAGGAATGATCCATAAGCATTCACTTAGTAAAAAAAGATTTCCTTGTTGAAAAGGAAGCTCTGAAATAAAGCGATCCCCATACCTCATGAGAAGGAGTCCTAGTAAGAGCGATACCATCATCCAAACCCATATTCTTTGATTTTCTGATAAGAAAAACACGAGTAACAGATGGACAAGAAGAAGAGCCATAAAAATAGAAGGCAAGTGTAGATGATACACAGCAAAAGTAAATAACGATAAAAAAACAAGAATGGTATGATTAACTTTCAAGATTCTACTACCTTTCAATTAGGCCTTTTCTTTATTCTAACAAATAATTTCACTGCAAGGGTATGCAATTCGGGTGGTTGGGAAGGATGGAAGAGGAAAGAAAAGCAGTGTCTTTAATAAGACACCGCTTACTCATTTTAGATGATTTGTCATATGTGTCAGTATCTCATTGTACTTACTTTCCGCGTTACTCATTCCAAAATCCCCAGCTTCTTGTAATGGGACGACCCGATAATTTTGAAGCTTTTGATTGGATACATAGGTTGGATAAAAACCTGGTTCGGACAGACGGATAGAAGTGCCATCTGAATGAATATGCTTCGTCACACGAATAGAGGCCATTCCGCCAATATCTTTATAGTCTCTCATTTGCCCAGAAAGAAAATTCCCTAGAGAGTAGACAACAAGAGCTTGTCTCCCATCAGAAGCATTCAGCCATTCCATTGGTTGTAGAACATGGGGGTGATGACCAAAGATGATATCTACTCCTTCATCCACAAGAAATTGAGCAAGTTCTTCCTGCTCATTGGTAGGGAAACGTTGGTATTCATTGCCCCAATGAATGCTCATGACGGTTACATCTGCCGCTTCACGTGCTCGATGGATTTCGTTTTTCATGGCTTCCTTATCGATTAAGTTGACTAAATAGTCTTTACCTTTTGGAATCGGCATCCCGTTCGTTCCATAGGTATACGACAAATAGGCGACCTTGATTCCGTTCTCTTCCATCAAAGTTACTGTTTGCTGGTCCTCCACACTTGAGTATGTTCCAACACTAGGAATACCAATTTGATCTAGATTGGTTAGGGAAGTGAGAAGCCCTTTTTCATGTTTGTCTAATGAGTGATTATTAGCAGTGGAAACAATGTCTACACCTGCATCTTTTATAGCGTTTCCAATTTCAACAGGACTGTTAAACATCGGATAACTTGAAATACCTAAATCCACTCCACCAAGTATCGTTTCCTGGTTTGCTAACAGAATATCCGGTTGAGAGAGTGTCGATGAAACGTGCTCAAACATTGGATGAAAATCGTATCCATTGCCTGTTTGTGCATCCTCATACACCCAATCATGAATCAGAATATCTCCAATGGCACCTAGAGTGATTGTCTGCTCATAACTTTTCGCTTCTACCCCAAGTGCTCTAGGTGATACATTTTTTTCATTATGTACGACTGGACTTGCATTTGCACTTTCATACATATTGACAAATAAAATAAGAGACGCAGTGACTAAAAAACCCGAAAGAATGGCTCCTACCCATATATTGTTTTTCCGCTTTTTCTTTCTAACTCTCCTCATAACAACACCTACTACATACAGATTATTGGAAATCGATGTACTTTTTCGCTAAGATGGGAATCATAAAGCTCGTCTTTTCTTCATTATGTCATAAAAGCGTTACAATATGCGACAATTTTCTTGTTAGAAAGGAGCAGAAGATGTTAAAACTAACCGAAGTAGCGTATCAAATTTTGTTATCTGCTGTTGAAAAAGAGAAAAAAACCGAAGAAGAAGTCCTATACGTTAGGTTAACGATGGGGATTGGCTGAGGAGGGCCACAATTACAGCTTTCTCTGGAAGAGAAGCCATTACAGGAAGATCAACAAATCACCTTTCATGACCTTAACATCGTTATTCATAATCGCGATATCGTATACTTTGAACACACCAAGCTTGACTATCAAACCGATGTACTAGGTAAGGGACGATTTCAAGTGTTAAAGCTATAAAAAAGAGGTGAGCCTTTTGGTTCACCTCTTACACCGCTTTTTTGATTAAATATTTTAGCTTCCTAACAACCTTATTTGTCTTTGTTGATAAAGGAGGTTGATTGATTAATAGAATTAATTGAATGATCACAAGAAGCAAAGGTGACTTTTTATAAGCCAAGTACTTTGGTTCCCAACTAGAAGTAAATTTGCCTTTAAATTCTTGAAGGCCTTTAAATTTATAAAGTGCATTTCCATGTAAAAAGATATAACGGATCAATTTTTCACAAGTTATGGAATATTTACTTTTTCCGACATTGGCCAGGGGAGCCATACCTAAGCTACAATACTCATAGCCATGTTCTTTTACCCATTGAAAGATATGAATAAAAAGGACGTCCATCGTTCCGTAAGAGGAGCTGGTTGTTTTTCTCATTAAATCAATTGTTACTGTGTCTTTGTAATCTGTTGGTAATGTGGCAAAGGCAACAACTTGACCTTCTGTATTCGTTAATAATGCAACTGGAAAGGAAGAAACATATTCTTCACTGAATGATACAACGGAAAACCCTTTTTCCTTTTGGTCTCCTAACCATTCATCAGATATCGCACGCAGTTCTGTAAGAAGGGAGTGCGAATAGGGAGGAGAGACGACTCGAAAGTGAAAGTTTTCTCTCGCGAACTTGTTAAACTTCGTACGAAGCTTCGCCCCCTGTTTTCCAGCAAGTGAGAAGTTTTTTACATTCACAATTCCTTCCTCACCAAGCTTCATAAAGGAAAAACCTGTTTCGTGATAAACGTGCATGAATCGAGCACTTATCTGGTAAAAAACAGGAGTGAGACCTAGTTGATCACAGTATTCATGAAATTCCTTTATCGCATCACTCATGTAGACTTCATTCCCGATGGGATCACCTAACACAACCAATTTATTTGCAATTTTTTTATAGGCAATTAACACCTTTTGTTGTACTGCCCAAAATAACTCTTTATCGCGCAACAAAATTAAGTGGGAAGCATGATTTCCTCCATTTTCTTGTAGAAAGGAAAGTACTTGCTCATCCTTATGCTCTGTTTTACTAAGAGAGAACATGGTATTCGTCATATCGTTCGTTCCTCCTGATAAAATTCACCTCCATAAAGATACCATATTCCGCTAGGTAAGAGGGATAAAATTTTTACCAAACAATAAAAAACTGGATTTAAGTAAATAGGACTGTCATAATTGAGTAATACTTTACTTTCAAAGGATCAAAATTTAAATAGAGACAGGATGAGAGAATGAAAAAGAATTTATATAACAACGGAGAAGAAGTAAGCATAAAAGTGTCTGGTGAATCTGTCGTCATCTCTAAATGTCAATATGTTAAGAATATGAAAAGGTATTCGTATATTGTAGAGGAATACCCCAATACATTTTTCTTTGAAGATGAATTAATCAAACATACGTAAATCCTAGAGAAAGAAAAAGGACCAGCGGAAGCAGAAACAATGCTCTCGTTGGTCCTTTTTCTATACATATTCAGTAAGGTCATTGATGACGATTTTTGTATCGATTTCCTCTAATAAATCCATAAATTCATCGAAATTCCTTGTCCTTCTAATTTTTTCATTCCCTTCAGAATTATCAAACCATGTTAAAGGGAACTCACCATCTTCGTAGTGCTCTGTTGAGGTCGAAAACGTTAGATTTTCTGGTATAAATCCTTTCATTTTTCACCATCCACCTTTCACATAATGGCATCTGCTTCTTACTATAATCGTATCCTATTTCCTAAGTGAAAAGGTTTTATCTTATGACAATTAGTCGACATCTATTGGAGAAGATGGCAGTGCAATTTGGATGGTGGTTCCCATACTTTTTTGGCTCTTAACAGAAATTATTCCATCATGCTTTTCAATAATTTTCTTACAAATCGGTAAACCTAAGCCTGTACCAAACGATTTTTCTGTATAGAAGGGAGTAAACAATTGAGTAATGGTTGATTGATCCATTCCAGAACCGTTATCTTCTACAATCACATGTATCCTCTGTCCTTGCATCTTCGTTTTTAAGGTAATCACACGCATTCGGTTGTCCTTAACCTCTACCAGAGCCTCAACCGCATTTTTCACTAAATTAACTAGTACCTGCTTAAACTCATTACGACAAACATTCACCTTTGGAAAGTTGGGGTCCAGTTCCGCGTGAAATTGAATTCGATTCACATTTGCTTCTCTTTCAAAAAGCAATTTCATTTCCTCCAGTACCGTGTTCACACATACAAGCTTTCGCTTTGGAGAAATGGACGTATTTGAATTCAAATACGCATTAAGTAACTCATTCGCACGATTAATCTCACTTATTGCGATATCAGCATAACGTTCTTTTTCAATCATCACCAAGTATGGCTTCAGTAATTGCAGCAAGCCCTTCACGGTTGTTAAAGGATTCTTTACTTCGTGAACCATTTCGGCAACCAATGTGTCACTCTTTTTCATGTCGTCGGTCATTTTTTTATCTCCCATCTAGCGTAATCTTTACTGCATTTATATGGGGAATTTCATCGTAATATGATAAAAAAAGTCAAAACTCCGCAAAATTTTTGACAAAAAAAAGACCCATGACGGGTCTACATCCATTTGATCTTTGGCTCTGTTTTATTAATGATTCTTTTTATATTCGCTCGATGACGATAGATTACAAATAAAGACAGAAGCGAAACGACAATAATTAACATTGGTTCCCATACAATCACTGAGTAAATCACTGCTACAATGGATGCAATGATAGAGGAGAGGGAAACAAATTTCGTTATGTATAAGCTAAGCAAAAATACAATAACCATTACGATAAACATAATAGGAGCACATGCTAGAAGTACTCCACCTGACGTTGCTACTGCTTTTCCACCCTTAAAATTAGCAAACACAGGATACATATGCCCAACAACCGCAATCATCCCCGCAATTAAAGGATCAAATTGGCCATCCACTCCGAATATAGCCGGTAGGAACGAGGCAAGAGTACCTTTTAGGATATCAGCAGCGGTAACGATGATTCCTGCTTTTTTTCCTAGTGTACGGAACGTATTCGTTCCACCTAAATTCCCACTACCATGCTCACGGATATCAATTCCGTAAAAAGCTTTTCCAACAATTAACCCTGATGGGATGGAACCTAGTAGGTAAGAAACTATAACAATTAATGCAATTTCCATCATACAAATACTCCTTCACACTTCATATACCGTTTTATTATTGTACCATGTATTGCATAAAAAACCATGTACAAATAGTTTTTTCTATGATATTCTCGTAACTTTTTGTTTATTCCAACGTCATATTTAGAGGCTAAAATGAACATTTGTCGAAACCCTCTTTTCAAAGGATTGTCATTTCGGGTACGATTGGAGTAAGGGAGAGTGAACGATGGCACGTTTAGAAACATATAAGAAAAAACCTCATTTATCAAAAGGATGGATTGTTACTGGTCTAATTGCGTCCATTCTTTTTATTATTTCTAGTATTCTACTATACTTTTATCCTTTTGCTTCAAGTGAAAAAACTAGTTACTTCACAGGAGATAATCCCGTTTTATTTCAAGGGAAGCAAGAAGGGAATGCCATTATTGATGGGGAAAGCGTCTATATAGCATTAGACTTCTTGAAGGAACATATTGATGACACGATTTTCTTTGATGAAAAATCGAATTCCATCATTATCACCACTTCAAATAAAGTGATTCAAATGCCAACAGAATCCTTAACCTATTTTATTAATGAACAACCCGTTGATCTGCAATTTGCTCCTTTAGTAGATGAAAAAGGAACATTATTTGTTGCACTTGACCCAATCATCCAGTTCTATCCTGTCACCTATCAAGTGCTAGAACAAACCAATGTGGTGTTGATTCAAAAAGACGGGGAGGCCCTCCAGAACAGTGTTGTTACAATGGAGGATGTGCACGAGGAAAAACTTCGACTGCGAACAGATGCTACCTTACGATCACCATATGTTGCTGACGTTTCAAGCGGGGAGAAGGTTTGGATTGAAGATGAAAAGGAAGAATTCTATTTTGTAAGAAGAAAAGATGGAGTTGCCGGCTATATTTCAAAGGACCTAATTGAAAAGCAGCAAGAGGAAACCATCGCCGTAGAATACGAAAAGGGTGCAGTAAATGCTCCAACATTCGAAGGACCGATCAACCTAACTTGGGAAGCCGTATATACAAAAAATCCAGACACAAGTATGATCCCTAAAATGAATGGGGTAAACATTGTTTCTCCAACCTGGTTCGAGTTAAAGGATGACACAGGAAGCATCGGAAATCTTGCCTCTTTAGAGTATACTAAATGGGCGAAGGACCAGGGCTATCAGGTATGGGGTCTATTCTCTAATGCGTTTGATCCCGATCTTACTCACGCAGCCTTTAAGGATTATGAGACGAGACAGAAAATGATTCGAGAGCTCCTCCATTACAGTCAGTTATATGAACTAAATGGAATCAATATTGATATTGAAAATGTTAGAGAAGAAGATGGACCACTTGTGACACAATTTGTTCGTGAGGCAACCCCCTATTTTCATGAAGCAGGCTTGATCGTTTCTATGGACGTTACCTTCATAGCTGAAGGCAATTGGTCTGCTTTTTACGAACGCGAGAAGCTCGCAGAAATTGTCGATTACCTTGCCATTATGGCATATGACGAACATTGGGGCTCCTCACCGAAAGCAGGTAGCGTAGCAAGCCTTCCTTGGGTTGAAACAAACCTGCAAAAGCTTTTGGAAATCATTCCAAATGAAAAGCTGATTTTAGGGATTCCTCTTTATACAAGGCTATGGGAAATTAAAGACAGCGGAGAGGTATCTTCAAAATCCAAGAGCATGGCCCAAATCAAGGAATGGTTAACGACCAATAACTTAACTCCCTCGTATGATGCCGATAGCGGACAAAACTATGCAGAGCTTTATGTCCCTGATCAGGCAACTACGTACAAGGTGTGGCTTGAAGATGAGCAGTCTCTTACTGCCCGAACAAATTTAGCAATAAAGTATGATCTTGCCGGAGTGGCCAGCTGGTCTAGGTATTTTGCAGATGAAACGGCATGGACAGCACTCCAATCATTTAACCAACAAATAACAAAAAAGTAGCAGAGGCTAGGAGTTTCTCCTAGCCTTTTGTTATTCAATTGGCTATGATTAAAGAATGTAAGGGCATACTAAACAAAAATTAGAGGAGTGAGTTGGATGCCAATCGAATATCCTAGCCGTGAAGAATTAGGACAAATTTTAAAAAAGTCAAAACGAATCGCTGTTGTTGGAATTAGCAACAATCCTGAGCGAACCTCTTATATGGTTTCTGAAGCCATGAAAAATGCAGGATATGAAATTATTCCCGTAAACCCTACCGTTGATGAAGTATTTGGCATTAAAGCAGTAGCCAAATTAACAGATATTGAAGGCCATGTAGATATTGTGAATGTTTTTAGACGATCTGAATTTCTGCCAGAGGTGGCAAGGGAGTTCGATCAAATGGATGCTGATGTATTTTGGGCACAGTTAGGATTAGAAAATGAGGAAGCGTACGAATTTTTAAAAAGCAAAGGCTACACCGTCGTTATGAATCGATGCATTAAAGTAGAACATGCTTTGACAAAATAATTTTTTCTCCTTCACTCTAGTCGTTAGGATTAGGGTGTTTTTCTTTTTATCATAGGCTTTGTAAACATTTCTATTATCGAAGAATATTCGTCTAAAATACTTTTCTTTTTAAAATATCCATTTGCCAAATCACAAGAAATATATACAATAAAGCATAGGTGTCTAAAAAAATGTGATAAAATACGAGATAAGAACATTTGTTCTATATCATTCGTTTCATAATATTAAAAGGATTATTCACTTGAAAGAACGAATACGTATAAGACGTTCAGATCCATTACATAGATAGAGACATGTAGCTGCACGGAAGGAAAGGGGTATTGTACGTGGCAAAAAATCAAGGAACGTTTGAATACAACGATGATGCCATTCAGGTACTAGAGGGGTTAGATGCGGTTCGAAAACGCCCAGGTATGTATATTGGTAGTACAGATACACGAGGGCTTCACCATTTGGTGTATGAAATTGTAGATAACTCTGTCGATGAAGCACTAGCTGGTCATGGAGACCAGATTATTGTAAAAATACACAAAGATAATTCCATAAGTGTGCAAGATAAAGGGCGAGGAATGCCAACCGGTATGCACAAAATGGGGAAACCCACTCCTGAGGTCATCTTAACCGTCCTACACGCAGGTGGAAAATTTGGCCAGGGTGGTTACAAAACTAGTGGTGGTTTACACGGTGTAGGTGCATCCGTTGTAAATGCTTTGAGCGAATGGCTCGTAGTAAAGATTAAACGAGACGGTTTTGTATATGAACAGCGCTTTGAAAACGGCGGGAAACCTGTAACTACTTTAGAAAAAGTAGGAAAAACCAATCAAACAGGAACGACGATCCACTTTAAGCCGGATGCGTCAATTTTTTCGACGACTACCTACAATTATGAAACGCTTTGTGAGCGCTTGAGAGAATCTGCCTTTCTTTTAAAAGGCATGAAAATAGAAATTATTGATGACCGCAATGACTTCCATGAGGTCTTCCATTATGAAAATGGCATTGAAGCGTTTGTTCAATATTTAAACGAAGAAAAAGACGTATTACATCCTGTTATCAGTTTTGAAGGGACAAGCGGTGGAATTGAAGTGGATTACGCTTTTCAATTCAATGATGGATATTCGGAAAATGTACTATCCTTCGTCAATAATGTTCGAACAAAAGATGGTGGGACACACGAAGCAGGTGCAAAAACAGCCATGACTCGTGTATTTAATGAATATGCCCGCAAAATCGGTTTGTTAAAGGAAAAAGATAAAAACCTTGATGGGGCAGATATTCGCGAAGGTTTCGCAGCGATCATTTCCGTACGTGTTCCAGAAGAACTTCTTCAATTCGAGGGACAAACAAAAGGAAAGCTTGGAACAAGTGAAGCACGTTCTGCAGTAGACTCGGTTGTATCTGAGTATCTTTCTTACTTTTTAGAAGAAAACCCTGAGACCAGTACGTTATTGATACGTAAAGCGATTAAGGCGTATCAAGCTCGTGAAGCCGCTCGTAAAGCTAGAGAAGAAGCTCGTAGCGGGAAGAAAAGAAAACGATCTGAGGCTGTTTTATCAGGAAAGCTAACACCTGCCCAATCTAGAAATCCTCAGAAAAATGAGCTTTACTTAGTGGAGGGTGACTCTGCTGGTGGATCTGCTAAGCAAGGTCGTGACCGCCGTTTCCAGGCGATTCTACCTTTACGAGGAAAAGTTATTAATACTGAAAAAGCAAAGCTTCAGGATATCTTCAAAAACGAAGAAATTAATACCATCATCCATGCCATCGGTGGTGGAATTGGAGCAGATTTTAATATCGACGATATCAACTACGATAAAATCGTCATTATGACTGATGCCGATACCGACGGTGCACATATCCAGGTTCTTCTTCTTACCTTCTTTTACCGTTATATGAAGCCGCTTCTTGAAGCAGGAAGAGTATTCATCGCCCTTCCACCGCTTTATAAAGTAAGTAAAGGAACTGGCAAGAAGGAAATTATTGAGTATGCATGGAGCGACGATGACTTACAATCAGCCATTAAAAAGGTTGGTAAGGGTTATATGATTCAACGTTACAAAGGACTAGGTGAGATGAACGCTGACCAGCTTTGGGATACAACCATGAATCCTGAGACGAGAACATTAATTCGTGTACGCATTGATGACGCTGCTCGTGCAGAGCGTCGTGTGACCACATTAATGGGCGATAAGGTTGAACCTCGCCGTAAGTGGATTGAAACACATGTAGCCTTCGGTTTAGAGGAAGACGGAAGTATTTTAGAAAATGAAAATATTTCTGTTGCAGAGGAGGATACTGAACAGTGAGTTTGACGGAAAAATTTCGCGATTTACCACTTGAAGAGGTCATTGGTGATCGCTTCGGAAGATACAGTAAATATATCATTCAAGACCGTGCCTTACCTGACGCAAGGGACGGTTTAAAACCAGTACAAAGACGTATCCTTTATGCGATGCATGTTGAAGGAAATACAAACGATAAGGGGTTCCGTAAATCTGCTAAAACAGTTGGTAACGTAATCGGTAACTATCATCCACACGGTGATTCCTCCGTGTACGATGCGATGGTTCGTATGAGCCAAGACTGGAAGCTTCGTAACCTTCTTGTTGAAATGCACGGAAACAACGGTAGCATCGACGGAGATCCACCAGCTGCGATGCGTTATACGGAAGCACGTCTGAGCGCGATTTCGTCTGAGTTATTGCGAGATATTGACAAAAGAACGGTTGATTTCGTACCAAACTTTGATGATACAGCGAATGAACCGACCGTATTACCAGCCATGTTTCCTAACCTTTTAGTAAATGGTTCTACAGGAATATCTGCTGGATATGCAACAGAAATTCCGCCGCATCACTTGAATGAGATCATTGATGGTGTCTTCATGAGAATGGACCAGCCAAACTGTACAGTGGATGATCTAATGACCGTTATCAAAGGACCTGATTTCCCAACTGGTGGAATTATTCAAGGAGTAGACGGCATAAAGAAGGCATACGAAACGGGCAAGGGAAAAATTATTGTCCGTGGAAAAGCTGAAATTGAAACCGTTCGTGGCGGGAAGCAACAAATCGTTATTACAGAAATTCCATTTGAAGTCAACAAGGCGAACCTTGTGAAAAAGATGGATGAATTCCGCTTGGACCGTAAAATTGAAGGAATGTCTGAGGTTCGTGATGAAACAGACCGTACTGGTCTCCGTATCGTTATTGAACTTAAAAAGGAAGCAGATGCTGAAGGTGTTCTACACTACCTATACAAAAATACAGACCTTCAAATTGCATACAACTTTAACATGGTTGCCATCCATCATCGTCGTCCAACGCTAATGGGAATTACACAGCTTTTGGATGCGTACATTGAGCATCAAAAGGAAGTAGTAACCAGACGCTCCCAATTTGATCTACAAAAAGCAAAAGACCGTCAGCATATTGTAGCTGGTTTAATGAAGGCCTTATCTATCCTTGATGAAGTCATCCAAACCATTCGTGGGTCAAAAGACAAGCGAGATGCAAAAGACAATTTGATTATGAAGTTTGGCTTTACGGAAGCGCAATCAGAAGCGATTGTTTCTTTGCAGCTTTACCGATTAACAAACACAGATATTACTGCTCTTCAAAACGAGGCAGACGAGCTTGCCAAGAAAATTGAGGAACTTACTGCTATTTTAGAAAGTGAAAGCAAACTTCTTTCTGTGATCAAAAAAGAGCTCAAAGATGTACGAAAACGCTTTGCGGATCAACGCCGTACCATCATTGAAGCAGAAATCGAAGAAATTAAAATCAATTTAGAAGTAATGGTAGCAAGCGAAGATGTGATTGTAACCGTGACGAAAGAAGGCTACATTAAACGTACTAGCCCAAGGTCATATGCTGCTTCGAATGGTCAGGACTTCGGTATGAAGGATTCGGACCAATTACTCGCACAGCTTGATATGAACACAACCGATGTCGTTCTCCTGTTTACGAATAAAGGGAATTACTTGTACTGTCCGGTACATGAACTACCAGACATTCGTTGGAAAGATCTCGGTCAGCATATTGCGAATCTGGTTCCAATTGATCGTAACGAAACAATTGTAAGGGTACTTCCTGTTAAAGATTTTGAGAAGGACGCCTTCTTGTTATTTATTACGAAAAATGGAATGGTCAAGAAAACGGAATTGAAGGCATATAAGGCTCAAAGGTATTCAAAACCACTTGTCGCGATTAATGTAAAAGATGACGACGAAGTACTTGATGTTCATGAAACAGATGGTACGAAGGAGTTGTTATTAACCACTCATCTAGGCTACGGATTACGTTTTTCTGAAGATGAAGT
Source organism: Robertmurraya korlensis NBRC 107688 (assembly GCF_001591645.1). Taxonomy (GTDB): domain Bacteria; phylum Bacillota; class Bacilli; order Bacillales; family Cytobacillaceae; genus Robertmurraya_A. The sequence continues at coordinate 967,603 of NZ_BCVH01000001.1, forward strand.
GAATATTGTTGGAGCTAGAGCCGCAGGTGTGAAGGGAATTAACCTAAAGGATGGCGACTTCCTAACAGCTGGTAAAATCGTCGATGATCCTCGTTCTCAAAGTATTGTCATTGTAACTCAGCGTGGAGCAATTAAAAAGATGAAGCTAGATGAGTTCGAGATAACTTCACGGGCGAAACGTGGAGTGGTGATGCTGAGAGAATTAAAGGCGAATCCACACCGAGTGATTGGTGCCGTCATTGTAAGTGAAAAAGACCAAATCTTTGTGAGTACCGAAAAAGGAAAAATCGAGGAAGTAAGTGCCTCAGATCTTAGACATAATGACCGATACTCTAACGGATCATTTATTATTGATGAAACCGATGCGGGTAAATCAAAGTCCGTATGGTCGGTTGCTCTTAAAGATGAAAGCGAAGTTACAAATAACTAACTAAAGTGAATCGTATACATGCAAAAGACCAAATCACATTGATTTGGTCTTTTGCCATTTACATTTTATAAAACTGAAACATGAATTGAATTTGAAAGCCTACTTCTTCATACAGCTTAAGAGCATGTGTATTCTCAACTTCCACATCAAGGGATACAGAACGATAGCCTTCTTGAAAAAGAATATCGACAGCTTCATGTAAAGCAGCTCTTCCTATCCCTTTCTTTTGATGGGCCGGATGAACGGCAAGCGCTGTAATAAATGCATCCTCAGATCGAATAAGATTGATTGTACCAACGATTTCATCATATACATGGATACCATAAAGAGTCCTACTTGGCTGTGTCAGCGACAATTGAATAATCGCTTCGGCTTCTTCTAGGTCATCTCCAAAACTGTCCATTAATACTGCCCGGTATTCATTGTGTCGTGTAGAATGATACTGAATTAGCTGGGTAGGAAGCACAGGCTTCTTACCACTTAGTTGAGTAATCATTAATTGTGCTTCACACACCTCATTATTTGCTCCTAATTTTAATAATGCATCTCTCTCAAGTGTTGCTATCTCATCTATTACTGCTGTGATAGAGTTTGGAAAGTGTAGTTGTAGATCCTCGTGAATTACCTTCAACAAATCAATTGCCGTTTGTTCGTCTTTAGCAGAAAAACCAATCTCAAAATCTTTTGTTTTTAACAGATCGGCAACGACTGCAGCAGATACTATACCTTCGCCGTCATACATAATAAAAATATAATCTAGAGAACCGTCCATCTCTAAAACAGAGGAGAGATTCATGGGCACTTCTAAGTTAATATTTCGTGCCGTTTGTTGTTTAGACACCCATAGTGCTAACTGGTCATAAAGTTCAGTTGTATAGGGGGAAGTATATTTTTTCAGCATATGTCTTTACCTTTCTTGCAATCTTTCCTAATTTTAACAGAAAGGAAGAAAGGTGAATAGGTACGAATGGTTGAATATATATAGATAGGATTCAAGTAATACTAGAGGGAGGAAGAGGAAATGAAAACAGCTTTAGTATTTGGGGGAACCAGGTTCTTCGGTGTGAATTTAGTCAAGGCATTACTTAGCAAAGGTGTAACAGTTACGGTAGCAACAAGGCAAAACAGCGAGGTTCCATTTGATAAAAATGTGGACACACTCAAGGTTGACCGGCTTGATTTTGAGTCTGTGAACGAAGCTGTAAGAGGTAGAACGTGGGATATGGTATTTGATCAAATTTGCTATAATGCTAGAGATGCAAAAATAGCAGTTCAAGCACTACATGGCAAGACTCGAAAATACATATTTACTTCCACGATGTCAGTATATGACTTCGCCGAAAATGTGAGTGAGGCAGATTTTAATCCGTACACATATCCCATTTCCGATACACCACCAGATCAAGTAACTTATCAGGAAGGGAAACGCCAAGCGGAGGCGGTATTATTCCAGATGGCAGACTTTCCAGTAATCGCTGTTAGAATTCCAATTGTTCTCGGTGAGCAAGATTATACCGAACGTTTACTTTTACATATTAATCGGACAAAAGATGGGTCCGTGATTGGATTCCCGAACCTACTAGCAAAAATGGGTTTTATCCATCAAGAGGAGGCTGGACACTTTCTTGCCTGGATCAGTGAGCAAGATTTCTCTGGTCCGATTAACGCCTGTTCAAACGAGATCATATCGATGGCAGAACTGATGGCACTTATTGAATGCGAGGTTGGCAGGAAGCCTAGTCTCCCGAGTACTTTTGATCCTTCCGAACACTCACCATATGGTGTTGAAAACACCTGGAATATGAGTAATGTTAAGGCTAGAGAACTAGGTTATCGTTTTAGTACTCTAAATGATTGGTTACCAGGACTGATTAAGCATTTAGCAAACTAATCTTTTGTTAAATTTGTTTTTTCTACATCTTTTTTCCACTTATGGGCAAACTAAAATAATGAATTTGCTCAGGGAGGAATTTTAGATGAAAAAAGAGCTATTGTTTGCTTTTGCTGCCTTCTTTTTTATGTCACTATCCGCGATAACAGGCGTATATGCAGTAGAAGAAGCTAACAAGCTTGAAAGCGTCATAGTCAAAGAACAAGTGGATGTTACCGGAGATGGAAAACTCGATACCATCTATGTAAAGGGGGAGCCTTTTGAAGAAGGGGCAATCTTTTTACGTTCCATTACTTTGGATATCTTTTCTGCAACGGGGAAAAACCAGAAAATCAATCTCGAAGGTGGGTACGAACCACGAATTGACTTTAAAGATTTAAACAATGATGGAGTCAAAGATCTATTTCTCTCGGTAAACACAGGAGGAAGTGGCGGATTATCTAATCACTATTTATATACTCTCAAGGATAACCAGCTAACCGATTTAACCGTACCAGAACCACTAGTAATCCAATCTTCCTTTCTAAACGGCTATAAAGCCAATATGACCATTGAAAATACAAATGAGTCGTATCAATTTGACTTAAGAAATAGAGCAAAGGATTACGAAAGACTTGGATTATATCATAATGGCAAACTAAATGAACCTGCAGAACTCATGGTCCTGCCTTTGGGAACGCTTAAACCTGTTAAAGTAATCGGGAATCGAATAGGTCTAAAAGGATCCCAACGGATTAGTGGAGCCTACAATGCCGATTCGATTGCCTATGTGGAGTCATCATGGGTATTGGAAAACGGAAAATGGAAGCTGCTAGATACGAATGTCATGGAATTACGCAAGAATACAACAAAGAAAAAATAGGCAGTTGTCACATTTAACAGCGAATCACATAAACTACAGTAGTAAACAACTTCATCATCCAGGGGAGTGAGGCTTACATGAGTAAGTTTGATCCGTCTTTGTTAAATGTGACATACTTTCCACCGGCAACACCCTTTAAACCTGTAGATGAGAGAAAATATACATTAACGCACTCAGATATGACAGGGGAGCTATTTTTAACCATTGGATATTGCTACGATTTCGATGCCATCAATAGCAAATTTCGTGATGAAGTGTTGGCAGAGTGGAAACCTGTCATGGGTCAATACACATTATCAGGAAAAGTGTATATAACTAACGGAGAATTCGATGAAAAATATTCGATGATTCGATATCTCATTTTCCAAAAAGAAATACCATTAGCCTTAACCGCGATGGTATACGGTGACCAAAAATTCTATCAAAATTACCCATGGTTATTAGACTCTCCAATATATATACAATTCGAGTCTTCCTTTCCACAATATAATCAATACATGTACTATGGCACCCCTAGATTCTATTTAACAACCGCCCTTCAAGAGCGTGTTGTTTAACCGTTAAACCTGACAGACGTTAGGTTTTTTGTTTGGGACGGACTTTTTACCCTGATTAGCGAATAGAGCGAGGTACATTTCAAGAACTCCACTGGTAGACCAGATTCAAAGGATTGAGAAGGAGTACAGAAAGGAGGTCAATACATACGAGAACTGTTAATATGATCAAGTGAAGGATTAATTGAATATATAGCAAGTGTAAACACTTTTTAGCTAGGCGTTTTTTGAAGAGAAAAGTTGCATATAATAATATTATGTAAACTAATAACAACAAAGAGATCTAGATGAATACTAATAGTAATATAATTGCTAGTTAAAGATGTAAATAATTAATCCAAACAACCAAATCAAAAGAACCGAGAACAAAAGTAATTTCAGATAAACGTCGAATCTGAATTAACTCCTGAACAATTTAAATACTAAAACTGGAATCTCAGATCAAAAAAAACAGTTTCGTCTCACTATTGTAAGTATACTTAGTTATTGAGACCTCATCTGTCTCTCTTCCTGGAACTGTGTATAATAGATATTATGTAAACTAGAAAAATGAATTTTATTGGATGCCTCTACTCTCTTGACGTGTTGTTGTTGACGAGCGACACAAAAATACTTACAACAGTGACACAAACATACTGAAACTGATGTTTTGACCAGTATCTTTAGATTAATAAGGGTAATATAAAATTCTTCGATAACCATAGATACATAAACAATAAATTATCCCCCTTACTCCCTATATTTAAAACAAGATAGCCTATTTAATAAGAGTTATAAAAACTTCTACACTAAGATTTCCTTTATTTTATTTAATACTGTGGAAATATAGGAACTATCATGAGGCAAAAAGTCACCTTTAATTACTAAACTATCTAAATGGACTACCTTCAAATTCTCATTTAACACAATACCTTTCGCTTGTATGCTATCTATTTTTTCTAGCCATAATTCCTCAAAGGATTCTAACTCAATCATAACCATTCCAGATACTTCTTCAATTTGAAATTTATAATTCATTTCTAATTTCTCAGGAATAATATAGACGAATACGTGCCCTAATTCCCTATCAATTATATTGCCCTCAACAATCTCATCAGATATGTTTCCAATATAAATTAAATCTTCTATCGAAACATTTACACCTAACTCTTCATGAACTTCTCTAATACCATCTGTAACTGCTTCATGTGCCTTTATGTCCAGCAGCAGAAATATCCAAAGTATTTGGGAAATCCCTTTTTTGTTTACTTCTCAGTTGGAAGTGTAAAAAATGTTTATTGTTCTTCTTACTCACAAACCAACAATGGAATGTTTCATGCCAAAAACCTTTACTTGTACTTCCTCTCTACTAGATGTCCCTATGCATTTTCGATTCTGATCAAAAATCTTAAGTAGTTCTGAACTCATTTTATCACCTTTACTTTTTCTAATTCGTCTGTTCAATTCATAGTTATTTTTAAACCCGTTTATATCCCCTGAAAATCCCCTTCTTTGTAACACATTATATATTAACATATTATTACAATTTTTCTCGAAGAAAACTTCACCTATCCTACAATAAAAAATTTAACATAAAGAGACCTTAATCCTTCCTGGATCAAAGCCCTCTTTTCTTATGCTAAATAACCTTAGCTAAATATGTTTTGATTAATTACTAAATCGAGAAATCCAACCGTCTTCAGTATAAAGTTCGCCAGCTAGTCATCACTTAAGTCTTTATGACAAACCTTTTTATAATTTTCACTTAATGCAATATTAATAACTCTTCTAGTTCTAATGTCCAAAGTAAGTGATGTAATGTTGTATCGACAATTTGAGGAACTAATTCATTTATTAATTCACTTTGACCACTAGCAGCAATAATATTAAATAATCTCCTGCATTCTTCACTACTAATTTTTCCTTCAATAGTCATTCCCCATTGCTCAATAGCCTCATCCGAACTTTTTGTTTAATATCTCTCCAAATTAGTCTAAGAATTTGTTGATCATAATTATCATAAATCTATTGTCATTACTCATTTATAGTATAAATTTAAAAAATTAGCCTTCTTATAAAATTAACCTGGATCGTTTGTAAATTTAGGCATAATCCACCTAAGTTCAACTAAACCACTATTCCAGAAAAACACTTTATTACATCTTGTATTTTTCTTGATATGCTTTAAACTGCTGCTCGTATTTTTGAAGCCTTTTTACATCTGACTTCAAATTCCTTTGCTTCGGCTTCGGCTTAAATTACGTTAATTGAGCATAATAACACTTTTACAAGACGATTTCGAAAATAAAATTATGAACGCAAAAAGACGCCATATTTTACTATGGCGGCATTAATATATTTGTATTTAATGTTTACTACTTCTTCTAAAAGTTTAGCGATATCCTCCCTTTCAATTTATCATACAAATATTGTACCCCATATAATAAATACGCTTTGTAGTGTATGTAAATAAAGAATTGAAGATGATTTAACCGATTTAAACGAAGAATTTTTAATTTTTCAAGAACCGGAATGAATATAAATGCAAAGAATGCATTAAATATTACATTGACTAGTACAAACTTTTTGAAGTTCCCATACGTATATTTAAGTATCCACATAGATATTGGGACGTAAGGACCTATATCAAAAGGAAATTCATCCCTAATAAATGATCTTCGCTTATCGTAAAACTTCCAATACTTCTTCTTCTTTCCATATATATGACTAATTGTCTCATATATAGCTATCAAGACACTAGAAACAGAGTAACGCTTAATAGTAGGTTTATCTAAAAATAATACCGACAACCAAGGAATAACAATTAATATGAAATTAAAAATTTTGTGCTTCTTTGAAATCATATCTATATCACCTCGACTCAATATTGTATATCATTAGATAAAAAACTAAACACTGAAACAAAAACCACTCCGAAAAGGAATGGTTTTTGCTTGAAAAATAGGACCAATATCAAAAGGAATTTCATCCCTTATAAAAGATTGTGGCGAAGAACAGCAGTCATTATGAAAAATAACTTAATAATCCATCAAAGGAATTGACCTCGGCATATGGTTTTATGTCGGTATCATTCTTGTTATTAAGAGGATTGAACCATATCCCCTTTATATTTGCATTTTGACAACCACCAATATCCTTTTCTAAGTCATCTCCAATGAATAATGCATCTTCGGGTTTTACATTTAGCTTATTTAGTGCTAATTCAAATATGCGTTTGTCAGGTTTACTAAATCCCACTTCTTCAGAAATAATTATTATTTCGAAACAACTATTTAAATTAGTATTAATTATTTTAGCTTTTTGTCTCTGAGTTGAGCCATTTGTTATAATTGCAAATTTAACTTGCATCTTTAGTCTAGTTACTATATTAATAGTATTTGGATTTATAGTGAAACATTTAGGAAAATTATTATTCCAAAAATCTTGAATGTCGTAGCGTGGCAACCTATATTTTGGTGGGAATTCATCAAAAAATATTTCAAAACTTTTGTTTTTCATTATGACCATAGCTTTCTTTATCATATTCTTTGAATTTCTTTAACATTTCATTTTTCACTGAATGTTTAACATCCTCATAACACTTATCTAAAAACATTAAAAATATTCGCTCTATTGCCTTATCCCTATTAAGAAAGGTTTCATCTAAATCAAAAATAGCAGCCTTAATCATTGTTTTTTCTCCTCTTATATTGTTTCAATTATATCTCCTTGTTTAAGTAACCTGCTTCTATAGTCGAATAAGAAAAAGCGATCTCCTTATGGAAGAATCGCCCCCTTTAGTTCAATAAGGCTATAAAACATACACCCAAAATCTTTCGAAATTTTTTCAATAATGTTACTATTTAAGTGTAATTATTTTACAAAAGGAGAGGTTCTTTTGACAACTACCACAAATGATAAAGCTATAATTAAAGAGGTAACTATTAATGCACCATTAAATTTAGTATGGTTTGCCTGGACAATTTCTGAAAGAGTTTCTGAATGGTTTGCACCTGAAACAATTGTAGAAGCTAAAGAAGGTGGTGCATACGAACTTTACTTTATACCTGGAAATAATAAGGGTATGAATACAAAGGGTTGTAAAATCACAAAGCTCATTAATGAAAAAGAGCTACATTTTACTTGGAAAGGACCAGACCAATTTGAGACATTAATGAACAATGAAAATGAATTAACAAATGTTAATGTAAGTTTCAAAACAATTAATGAGGATTCTACCAAAGTGATTGTTGAACATATTGGATTTAAAGATAATGAGGAGTGGGCTGAAGCAATTAAGTGGCACCAAATGGCTTGGTCAGGAGTTCTTGATAGTCTAAAATCTGCTCTCGAAAAGGGCGAAGGAAATTTATGTTGCCAACCCTAAAAAACAATATTTTACGACACCATCTATATTTTTTTAAGAATGTAGGTGGTTTTTTATTTCCTAAAATGTATTCAGAACCTATCTTGTGATGTAGCAATAATTGTTGAACTATCCTCCCTCAATAAACAAAGTGAAAACTCACGTTTTCTCAAGTATTCTCAGTATTTTATAGAATGTTATTTTAGAGTTAATGCTCGCTACTATGGTTGGATTTATCTCGTAAGGATAAATTTAGGCTTTTGAAGCAAAAAAACTGATGGCTCATTAGCCACCCACTTACAAAAAATGGTGGATGAGTTAAAATATGATCGCACTGGTGGATGTCCACATATCTCATGGATG
>NZ_BCVH01000002.1 GCF_001591645.1 Robertmurraya korlensis NBRC 107688
TGGGCTATAGCCAAGCGGTAAGGCAACGGACTTTGACTCCGTCATGCGTTGGTTCGAATCCAGCTAGCCCAGTAAGAAAAGCGGAGAAAGCTTGCTCAGCCCCGACAGGCATAAGACGAATCTCGCAGGAAGGCCTGCCTTCTGGAGAGATTTGGCTTATGGCCACGAGGGGCTAGCTTTCGTAGCTAGACAAAGAAAAGCAGAAGCGCCTGTTTAGCAACATAATATCTAGACATAGAAAAAAGGGAGGACAGAGGTCCTCCCTTTTTCATTGTTAGCTACTCTTCTTAATCATTTTTTTATTGGCGATGCTCTTTAAAGCATCAGGATTGTAACCGACCACTAACTTTTTTCCATCTGTTACGATCGGTCGTTTTAGCAATCTTGGTTCCTCAATAAGCATATTAATTACTTGTGAAAGTGTCAGATCATTTACGTCCTGATTCAAACTTTTAAATATTTGACTTCTTGTTGCAAGTAATTCATCCAATCCCTCTGTTGTAAGTGAGAGCATTTCTACAAGCTCCTTACTAGTAGGTGTGCTTTTAAATAAATGTCTTTCTTCAAATTCCACTGCATTTGATGTTAGCCACTTTTTCGTTTTTCGACAAGATGTACAACTTGGATAAGTGAAAAATATAATATCATTCATCCTTTTCCCCGCCTTTGGAAGTGATTTCATTAATCTGTTAAACATATTTTAACCTTTTGTATAACTTTTGTATAGATATATGTTCAATATTTCGCCAACAAGTTGTGAACATTTTATAAACTTATAGTGAATACAGTTTTTACTACCGCCGCCTGTATTATAATGGAATAAATTTAAGGAGATCCCGAGAGGTGTGGCAAACATGGAACAAACATTAAAGATAACCAATGTATTATCGGACCCAACTCGTTATTACATTTATCAGTACGTAACGAAAAGACATCAAGAAGTTACCGTTCAAGAAATTGCAGACAATTTTAATATTCATCCGAACGTAGCAAGACTACATCTATCTAAGCTTGAAGATGTCAATATGCTGATCTCGGAAACCAAGAAGACAGGAAAAGGTGGTAGGCCTAGTAGGTTATACCGTTTGTCAGATGATGTCATCCAGTTAAACTTTCCGTTCCGGGACTATCAATTACTTGCTAAAATCACTATGGAGTCTATGCTATCTCTCGGAGAAGAAGGTCACAAAGTGTTGCGCTTGACTGGGAAAAGATTTGGCAAGGAAATGATTGAACAAGAAATGGCCAGACAGCACCATGGGGATTTCCCAACGTTTGAACAAAAGTTAAACACATTAAAAAATGCTGCAACAATGGCTGGCTTCTATCCTGAATTTGAAGTGAGTGAAGACCAGACACGTATATATTTTCAAATTTTCAACTGTCCATTTAAAGAAATCGCGGCCGAGCATCCAGATGCCGTTTGTGAAACACATCACGAATTCCTAAAAGGAATGTTCGAATCGCTCTTTACGGATGTTGAGTTAGTTGAGAAGCAAAACCTAATTAATGGCTGCGATGCATGCGCTTATCAAGCATTAATCACGAATTAAAAAGCAAACTCCTGTTTACTTTTTCATAGCGTTTACATTATAATATTGTAAGGTAAGGGACTTGTAGGGTGAAAAGGAGGGATCATATGGATCGTATGTTTAGAGTAATGGGGTTTTGGACAGGTATTTTTGCTGTTATGTTCTACCTAGGGCATATGCCACAAACATCATTGCTATTCTTTGGTCAAACGGGGTTTTTCATTCTGTTAAGCTACCTAAAGCTTTCTGAACGTATGTATATTTATATTTTCGGTGCCTATTTAACAGTATTCTTCGTTGGCTTTACATACTGGACAACATTTATGATGACACCAGGTGCTGGCGGACATTAATAGGAACGAAACCTCTTGAAATGATAAAGAGGAAGAAGCGATGGAATCTTTCCATCGCTTTTTATTATATAGAAAACTTATTTGATACATTTTTGGATTGAATGACTACTTGAAAATGGCTACTCATTCCACCAGGAGTAATTAAACTGCGGATTGCTCGATTCCGCTTACTTTGCTCCGAAAATGGGTTTGGATCGTAATGATCTTTCAACAAATCTAAGATACCGATTTCTAAAAAGAATTCATCTTGTCTCATAAATTGTTCTAATGTGAGGTCATACTTTTCCCCGATTTTAATAAAAGGATCCCATTGTACATGAGAGGTGATATCCATCTCGCCTGGATTAGCAAGAAGATTTGTTATCATTTGATGCCTCAAATATCCCCTTAAGCTTCCTTGTGATCGAGCGGGCTCTTCCCATTCAGAGTCTGTATAACCGTAGTCAACCGATAGAATGATTCCTGAATCGATTACGCTAGAAACCTCCCTAATGAAATCAACCATTGCTACTGGTACTTCTACTCGCTTGTGTTCTCCGAGGTCCCGCATAAATTCTGTTACGTAGGAACGAACTCTGTTATTCGTTAGTGGTACTAACACCTCTTTAAAGTCATCATTTTCTACCGTAATCATCACTTCATATAGAGTACTATTTTTCTTTTCGATCACATGGACTGGAAGGGCATCGTATAGCTCATTTGAAAACATCATTCCACGAAAGCCTTTAAGCTTATTCAAGCTATCAATTATTTTTATTTCCTCATCACCGATTCCTTTTTGTAAAAGTTCCTGATGAAAAGGGCTTGTCTCTAAAACATAATACGTTATAGGATCGTTCGTTAACAGCTTCCATTCTTCCAAAAATGCATGTGCAAATCTCCCCGTACCTGCCCCCATTTCACAAACATTGGCAGGTGCAACTCCATTGGATACTTGATTATAGTACCATCTAGCAACTAACTGTCCATAAATATTACCTATATTACTGGTTGTTATAAAATCACCTTGCCGGCCGACCTTCTCCCGAGCTTTCATATAATAACCACACTCCGTATCGTACAAGGCAGTGGATATATAATCTGCATAGGAGATTTGTTGATGTTTGGATGAAGTAATCATTTCTACTATTTTTTTCTTCACTCGCATCTCCCTACTTTATTCTATTGACACAGTTTTTATTTTGTAATATGGTCTTTAAGTAATCATCCCTCCCAAAGAAGGAATGAAAAATCCCTATAAAAGACCCTTCTCATGTTGAGTAGGGTCTTTTCATTTGTTAAAAACCATTTAAAAACGGATTGGCATCCATTTCGTCACCGATAGTAGTTGTAAATCCATGTCCTGGCAATACTAGTGTTTGCTCAGGAAGTACAAGTAATTTATTATGAATACTCTTAATTAGTTGCTCATGATTTCCGCCAGGTAGGTCAGTTCTCCCAATGCTTTGTTGAAACAGTGCATCACCTGAAATGACGAACTCTGCTTCTTTAAAGTAAAAAGAGACGCTGCCTGGAGAGTGTCCAGGCGTCTCAAACACGGATAGAGTAAAGTCACCAATGGTTAATGTTTCTTCCTTATCAAAGAAAACAATTGCTGGATTTACAGATGTAGACACTGGCATCATAAAGAATTTCGAACCATTTAATGACGGATCTCCTAACCAATTTTCTTCCTTTTTATGTATGTATACAGGTACACGATAATGATCTCTAATTATGTCCACTGCTCCAATATGGTCAAAATGAGCATGTGTCAAAAGAATCGCTTGTGGTACTACTTTTCTCTTTTCAAGTAATTGAATTAGTTTTTTCCCTTCATCACCCGGGTCAATAACAAGGCAATGATTTCCTTCGGTTACGATATAACTATTTGTTTGTAACGGACCAAGGGGAACCTGTTCCCACTTCATACCAATTCCTCCATCTCCATTTTAATCTTAAGAATATTTTACACTAGTTTTACGGAAAGGAGAAATATTGGTCAAAGATTTGAAGTCAAGAAAGTGTCACTTTTAGACCTCGACAAATGTGATAAAAACCGCTACAATAAAATACGAATGTAAACACTTACGTTACATAGGATACTGAATATGCATGAAATGATAAAAGGCATTTGTCTTTACCATTTGATAAAGGGGGCTGTCAAAGTGGGATTGGTCATTATATTTGCTTTAGTAACATTGCTAGCAGCATACGGAGCATTTAGTTCACTAAAAAACAAAAATTTCCTCGGGTTATTTTTTGCTGTAGGAACTTTAGCAATTTTCGGTTTCTTTACGGTGATGACTGTTATTCACCATGGATATCCAGCAGCGCACTAAAATGATTGCGAGGCAATAGGAAGGACTGTGAAATATTTTTTTCACAGTCCTTTTTATTGCTCTTTCAATTCTAATTTCTGTTCCTTTTCAAGGATAAGAAGGTTTTCAAAGCTATAGCCATACAAACACATCGTTCCGTTTGGCGAGCAACTAATCGGTTCATTTACTAAGTTTTCCATTACTACAAGCTCCTCACCTGAATTAACGGAATGCTTAATAAGGTCGAACTCCCCTTCATAGTTGTCTAACTCTGTACTATATTCTGGTTTAAATGTAAGGAAAACATCAGAATTCCTTTCGTAATCATAAAAAGGGACAAACCATCCTGAATAATTGGACAGCTGCGGCAATAACAATTGAGATTTCATTTGAAAGTCTTGGTCAAAAAATGTGTAGTTGCCTACCGCTGATTCCTCGCTTTGGTTAATCGTTATTGTAAGGGTGTGCTTTGGAAAAACATCTACTTGATAGACATCCTTCATAACATCATTACTAACCTTACTATTAATATTGTATTTTTTTAGCGGAGCTGACAGCGATGGACTGTCTGTGCGCCAATCTAAATACAACAGTTCGTTTACATTACTCCAATACGCAAATGGTTGAGGAATGTTAACTTGCGCAAGTGTATTATTGCTTATATCCAATGTATAGGTGTGATACTGCCATTCTTCTGTAAAACTCGTTATTAGCAGCAAATTTTCGTTATACTCATTCCATTCAATGGCCAATTCATTTGAAGGAATCTCAGAGGATAATATCATTTTTCCATTAGACGAGATAACCGTTACCAAGCCTGTACTTGAATTAGGTGAAGAATGGATCAGTATGCTGTTTTTCGTAGGGCTTATCATTACTGACACGATAGAATAAACACTTGAATACAACAAAGTAGATTGACCCTCGACTAAATCGTAGGAATATAAAGCTGAACCCTCACTAGTTTCGGTTACATACAATATCGTTTGATTATCTAACCAACCACTAGCAGTATAAAAGCTTCCCTCTATTTCTTTGATTGGCAGTATGATCTCTGCACCAGTAAATGATAGAGGAATTTCCTTCTTTTTTAACTCATTATTATGTAACGACTGAGGTAAGCTGTTTGGTTTGCTTTCCTTACTGCACCCAAATAATAGAACTATACAAAGAAGGAAAAGAATGAGATAAAGTGCCTGTTTAGTTTTTACTGAAAACACTATTCTTTTCCTCCTTAAAGACAATTAAATTTATTTTACCCTTCTCTTATGCAGTGAACAAGTAAAAACTTTCCTAAACATACATAGCAGCTAAAAAAATCCCTAACATCTCATGGTAGATCTTTCTATATTGTGAAAGCGGAAGAGGATTGATTCCTTTTCCAAGTTCAATCGTAAATCCAGCTTGTTTGAACTCTTGAATAAACCAGTCTTTGTACCCTGCATGGCTGTCGATATACTGCACAGAACGATAGCCACTAACACGTTCGAATTCTTTAGCTATTGAATGAGCCTCCCCTGGTTCTAACCCCTCATATCCCCAGTAAAACTCTTCTCCTTGTGTATGAAATGCCAAGAGCCGGTGAAATTTTCTCTCTTTGGCCAGTTTAGCCATTGCGATTGCCTCAGGTTCTGTTAGAGGCTCATTGCCAGGGAAATCTCTGGCTGCCGGAGACTTAGGTGTTTTTCTCTCCTTTTCAATTTCCCATTTAGCTGGAAACTGATTATTCAGATCCACTCCTCGAATATTTGCTTTCCACCCGACGAAATCACTGCTTCCACCGTTAAACCTAATTAAATCCTCTAACTCACTTTCTAACGGTCCATGTAGAACCAAATCAACACCATCCGGATTAACCATTGGTACGATTGATAACTCTATACGATTATACAGGGCCTGAATATCAAGTCCTCTAATTGTTCTGTGGTTTGTTAATGCTAGTAGAAAGGTATTAACTAGCTGCAGAAGAATCGGGGTAGTAATCCATTCATTCGCATGAAAAGAAGCATTGAAATGTAATTTTAAATCGCCCCTCCCCAATCGAAGTTCATGGATTGGCTTTCCACGAACACTTTGCCCAATTGTGCTTATTGAAATAAAAGGATACTTATCAACAAGCTTTTTTATATCTGTTTCAAGCTGAGCCGAATCATAAAATGTCTGTCCATGTATGACCGGTTTGATGATTCGCTTTGGAAGATAAACAACTTCCCCTTGCTCAAGGGTATTTGGATTTCGCTTCTGATTGACTAACAATAATGCATCGATGGAGAGATTATAGTCGATAGCAAGTCTCCAAAAAGCATCGTTTTGACCAATACTACGTGTTTCTAGCTCAAAACCCGGGATTTGTATTGTTTGCCCTTTTTCAAGGGGCATATTATTTGTAAGTTGATTAGCCTCTAGTATCAATTGCATTGGTAACATAAACAAATGACTATAATAGTCCAATGAGTCTCCAGTCCGTACCTTAACTTTCAAAGACCATCATCTCCTTCCTTTATCGATTCATATGAAGAAGATGAAAAAAGATTCCTAGAAAGAGTAGGGAAAATGAAGCTATAATAAAAAGCCTACAAAGTAGGCTTCTCTTTGATTACTTCTTTGTATCCTTTTTGACATTTCCCGTTTTTTCATAAAAACGAAGCAAATCTCCGTAAACAATCTTATCAGAGTATTCAAGCTCATTTTTTGCTTTTTCCATATATGGCTCGCAAGCATTGGCAGAATCTGTTGCTTCCCCAGTTGATTTGTCGTAACATGTGCCTTTTGTGTAAACATAATCCTTTGTGATAAAGCTTCCATCACGAAGTGCCGTAAACTCAGTATAGTCTTTAGAAAACAGATCAGAACCAAAATCAATATTTTGCTTCGTATCAATTCCAAGTAAATGTAGAATCGTAGGTTTTAAATCAACCTGCCCTGATACATTATGAATCACCTTTCCTTCTTGACCAGGAATGTGAATGATTAATGGAACTCTTTGAAGCTGAGTACTCTCAAAAGGTGTTATTTCTTTGCCTAAAAACTCACCCATTGTCTTATTATGATTTTCAGATATACCATAATGATCACCATAAAGGATAATAATTGAATCCTCGTACAAGCCACTTTCCTTTAAATCCTCTATAAAAAGTTTTAAAGCTTCATCTTGGTAACGGACTGTTGGAAAATAATTATTTACTGTTTTATTAGAAGAATCATAAGGTTGTATAAACAAATCTTCCTCGCCAAGCTCAAATGGGAAGTGATTAGTTAGAGTGATAAATTTTGAGTAAAACGGTTTAGGCATACTCTTTAAATGATCAACAGATTGTTCGAAAAAAGGAATGTCCTTGAGTCCCCATCCAATCGAATTTGCCTCATTAACTTCGTAATCACCAAGTGCATAGAATCTTGAATAGCCTAATGAATCATACATTAAATCGCGATTCCAAAAGCTTTTGTTATTTGCATGAAGAGAAGCTGTATAGTAACCATTTTCCTTTAAGATTTCTGGTGTCGCTCGATACTCATTTTCTGAATGGGTAAAGAATACTGCCCCGCGGCTTAACCCGTATAGAGAATTTTCAACGATAAACTCAGAATCTGACGTTTTCCCTTGTGCAGTTTGGTGATAGAAGTTATCAAAATAATAACTTTCCTTAATAAATTGATTCAGGAATGGAGTAATTTCTTGCCCATTCACTTCCTCATTGATCACAAAGCTTTGGGTTGATTCCATAGAAATAAGAATCACATTTTTCCCTTTGGCAATTCCAAACATGTCATCACTCGGACGCTTGTAATTTGCCCGAACATAGTTTTCAATATCGACCAATTCACTACCGTCTGCTAGTGCTCTTTGTGCAGACGATTTTGACTGTAAAAAGGCATCATAAATATGGTAATTGTATGTTCCAATATTTTTAACAAGCATTTCCCTGTCAAATGTACGAGTAAGAAGTTGTGGTCGCTCAGCTTCAGCCAAACCTAAATTAAAAAATGCAATGGCGGTAGTGAATAAAAAATACGCACTTATCACTACTTTATTACGGTCCCTCAGCTCATTTAATACTGGTTTTCTTAGGATAAATGCAACAATCAGAAAAAAGTCAGTGAAATATAACAGGTCCTTCCACTCTAAAAGCTCATTTACACTGCTTCCCAAGTCTGCCATATTACTAGTTTGAAACAATACTGGTATCGTTAAGAAGTCATTAAAGAAACGATAAAATACAACGTTACCGAACAACACGGCTGACATAAGGAAACTTGTAAAAATAATGAATCGATTTTGGCTTTTTCCCTTTAAAAACAAGCCAATACCAAAGACAAACATTAGGAAACTCAACGGGTTTATAAATAAAATAAACTCTTGTCTCCAGTTTTCAATTTTAATATCAAAGCTAGTTTTATAGACTATATACGTTTTTATCCAGAGCAATACGATTGCAATAGCAATCAAAGGAAACTTTGACCATTTCAACTTGTTCATGCAGCTGGTACCTCCTGTATCTTCGGTCAATGGTATATTTTGGTAGAATCATAGTTAACCAAAAATAATCTTAACCCTTTTTTAACGAAAAATCAAACTCATCATTAAATTAGTGATTTATAATGTTAAATTAACTGAACTCCATATTACCCTAATAATAGACGAATGAAACCTAAAATAGTTTCAACTTTGTCCATTTTTTTATTTCAGCACTAGCCAAAAAAGAGCCTTCTACTTTTTATCGTAGAGGCCCTTTCCTAATTATTTGCTTACATAATCCCTTATTAACCAAGCTGCTCCAATAACACCTGCGTCATTACCAAGTGTCGCAACAGCGATTTTTGTTGATTCCTTCACTCTCGAAAAGGCGTATTTCTCAAAGTTTTGACGAACACTGTCTAACAAAATATCTCCTGCTTTTGAAACTCCTCCACCTAAAACAATCTTTTCTGGGTTAAGTGAGTTTGCAATATTCGCTAATGCTAGTCCAAGGTGGAAACTTACTACCTCAATAATTTCCTTTGCAAGTACATCTCCATTTCTTGCACTATCAAAAATATTCTTGGCTGTAATGGTTCCCTCTTCACGATAAATGGAGGCTAGTTCTCCACCGGAATCTTGCAGGGCATGTAACTTTTCTTTACCTATTCGAACAATTCCTGTGGCTGAAGCGATGGTTTCTAGGCAACCTGTTTTGCCACAATTACATGGCGCGCCTCCAACAGGGATAGAAGTGATGTGACCAATTTCACCAGCAGCTCCACTAACCCCTTGGACGATATGTCCGTTAGCGATGACTCCTCCACCAACTCCTGTACCTAATGTGACAGCAACAATATCCTTCCCACCATTTCCTGCACCCTTCCACATTTCACCTAGGGCAGCACAGTTTGCATCATTATCAATCACAGCAGGTAAAGAAGTTTCCACCTCTAATAAATCCTTTAAAGGATAGTTATCATCCCAGCCTAAGTTTACTACGTTATAGACAATTCCTGTTGAATAATCCACCGGACCAGGCGCACCCATCCCAATCCCAGCAAGCTTACTTTTTGGCTGATCTAACTCTTCAAGCGCTTGATCGATGGCTTTCGCAATATTAATCGTAATATTTTTCCCTTTATTGCTGTTATCAGTAGGGATTTCCCATTTTTTTAAAATTTCACCATATTGATTTATAAAAGCAAGCTTTGTTGTTGTTCCTCCTAAATCTACCCCAACCAACCACTTATCTGACATACTCACACCTACTCCTCTTTATTGTTCATTAGTTGAATTTCATGACGGATAATAAATACTGCCGTTTGAAAGTCCTGCTCTTCAATCAACTGTGATTGATATAATTCCTTCAACTCTTCCTCCATCAACTCTAAATCAGCCAGACGGTCACCAACATAAATAATGGTCCCAAACTTTTTTAAGAATTGTTGAATATCATATGTATTTTTCATCTAATTACCTCAAGATACTTAATTGTGAAAGCCTGTACAAACGCTTTCATAAAAAGTATAATCGAAAACCGCACATTACTCAATACTACAAAAAAATATGCCTTTCTAAAAAGAAAGGCATGCATTATCTATCAGGATCTTGGGGATTTAAAACTTCAGGTCTCTTACTTTTTAACGGGATTGGAGAGCGAATAAGAACATCTTTTAGTGCTTTCACATCAAATGGGATAAACGGCCATAGATAGGGAACACCAAAAGACTTCATATTAGCGAGTAAAAGAATAAGTAACATGGTCCCTACCACAAACCCAATGGTATGGAATATAGCTGTGAAAATTAACAAACAAAGTCTTACTAATCTTGTCGCTAAGCTTAACTCATAGCTTGGTGTTGCAAATGTTCCTAGTGCAGCAATAGAGAAATATAATATAACCTCATTACTCAATAATCCGACTTCTACAGCAACCTGTCCGATCATCAGGGCCGCTACAAGACCAAGTGCAGTCGCTAAAGCCGAAGGGGTGTGAATGGCAGCCATCCTCAGCACGTCTAGCCCAATTTCAATTAGTAGAAACTGTAAAAAGAGCGGTATTTGTCCCATCTCGTTTGGGCCGATAAAGGAAATAGCCTTTGGCAACAATTCTTTATTCGTCGCTAATAAATACCATAATGGTAATAAAAAGATGGATGACCAAACTGCGATAAAACGAACGAGTCTAAGATATGCACCAACAATCGGCTTATTTCGGTACTCTTCTGCATGCTGCAGATGATGCCAAAAGGTAACCGGGGTAATGATAACACTTGGTGATCCATCAACGATAATACAGACATGACCCTCATATAAGTGTGCAGCGGCTGTATCCGGCCTTTCTGTATATCGAATGACGGGAAATGGGTTCCAATGTCTACCTGACAAATATTCCTCAATCGTTTTGTCGGCCATCGGTAAGCCATCGGTATCTATTTTTGATAGTGAATCTTTTAACTGCTTAACCATATGGGGATCGGCTATGTCCTCAATATAACTAATTACAATATCCGTTTTTGATCTTCTGCCAACCTGCAAGTATTCCATACGTAACGTTCGATCTCTAACTCTTCTTCGGGTAAGGGCTGTATTAAAAACGAGTGTCTCTACAAATCCATCTCTTGCTCCTCTAACTACCCTTTCAATATCCGGCTCTTGAGGCCCACGAACTGGATATGTTCTTGCATCAATCAAAATGGCTGTTGGTATTCCATCTACAAGAAGAGCTGTAGGGCCCGCTAATACTGTGTCAGCAACCTTATCTAAATCGTCGGTAGTTTCTACTTCTACATAAGGAATATACGTTTTTAACAAGGCACTAAGTGCATCAGGCTCGAGCTGTTCCTTCTTTAGATCTGCTAATAGCTTCATTAAGTAATGAAGAATATCGTCTTTAACAAAGCCATCAACAAAATAAAACGCCATTTCCCTCTCTGCGTACTTAACATCTAATTGAATCACATCAAAACTTTTATCAACACCAAGGGCGTCCTTTAAATAACCTGTATTTTTATGTAGTTCTGAACTTACCTTTTGTTTTGCTGCTTCCATAGTGTCCACCTCGTTCAATTGAAGAGCTTACTCCAAACATTTCCATGCATACTTCAACATCTTTGACATACAGGAAAAAAAACATACTCTAACAATTGAAAAAGGTGACGTCATTATGACATCACCATGGAAAGTACTATTAATTATTTACTCCTGTAATTTGTCTATAAGGCTTTGGTACTCCTCACGACTTGGTGCAAGCTCTGCTGCTTTTTGGACATATTTAAGTGAATCCTCTCTATTTCCTAATTCATAATAAATAAGCGAAAGATTATAGAATGCTTCGTGGAAATTCTTATCAAGTTCAATTGCCCTCTGTAGATGCTTTTCCGCTGAGGATAGGTCGTTTTTTTTGATTTCAACATAAGAAAGCTGAAAAAATAATTCTGCATCCGGTTGATGAGTTTGAACGGCGTTATTTAATAAATCATAAGCTTTATCATAGTTCTCATCCTGAAGATAGATCTGAGACAAAACCATCACCGACTGTGTATCGATAATTTCCTCTGGATTTGTATATCCATACCATAACAAACTGCCCATTCCTACAACGGTTAGTAATAAAAACAAAGCCTGCCGAAACCATTTTTTTTGTTTTGGAAAATGAACGATGGCTGTTGCCAGAAAGCCTCCTACTAAACCACCAAGATGACCAGCGTTATCAATTCCTGGAATCGTAAAACCGAGTGACAGGTTAATAGCAATGACCACTAGGACATTAAATCCCATCGTCCGAAAAAATAGCGAACGATAGTTAAGTCCGAAGTATAAAAGAGCACCAAAGCAGCCAAATATCGCACCACTTGCACCCGCTGAAAGACTTGTACTGAATAAAAAACTGGCCAGTGACCCACTAAAACCAGCCACTAAGTATATAAAAAGAAATCTCAGCCGTCCATAGATTCTTTCAATTGTAGTCCCAAGATAGTACAAAGCCAATGTATTCATAAACAAATGAATGAAACCGATATGAAGTAAAATAGGCGTTAAAAATCTCCACCACTCTCCCTCTAGAATGAGCGGATTGAATTTCGCGCCGTACTTAATGAGGGTGGCTGTATTGGTACTTCCCCCTTTTAATTCAAGAAAAAGAAATGCAGCAATTTGGAACACAATGAATACATATGTAAAAAAGGGTTTTCCATACTCAAACATCGATTTTTCTATTTTTATACGTTCAATCGCTTTTTCTAGAGTAGCATTTTTTAGGACCTCAATCTCATCAAGAGAATACTCCTCCTTGCTTTCGAAAGGCACTTCCTCATTGAACACCTGCTCTAAGTCAGATAGTACTCTATTATATGAATCTCTAGTAATAACCTTTGTTGTTAGGTTTGTTTTCAGGAGCTTTTGTTCTGTAAGTAAGAACTCATAGTCATCGACTGGTGGATAGGCTGATACATATATATTTAATACATTTGCCTCCCCACGAATAAACTGGCGTCGGATTGCATCACCGTTGTTCCCCGTGTTTTCTATATCCCGAGCAAGCCAATTGCTCCAGTCCAAATCGACCCGTCGAAGCCGAATAATCGGTACCTGCTTATTCTCTACTTTTTCAAACCACAATTCCTGCTGTGAAGTTGAGGACCTTAACAATCGATATTCTTTTTTATGGATAAGAAAATGTGCAAGCTTCCAAAATAAATAATCTTCTAATTTATCCAAGCTTCCCCCTCATTCCTTTACAAACGTATACTCACATTATATATGAGACATAAAAAAGACCAAAGCATCATGCACTTTGGTCTTTTTTATTAATAGGCAGGACGTCCGGAGAATACCGTTTTTGTCATTAGATTTCGAACAAACGGTACATTCATTAAGGAACGAACAACCATTCTCCTGATCATTGGACTACCAAGTACGATATTAACCAACCGAAAACGATTTTTATAAGCGTAATAACCACCAATACCAACTATTACCATCGAAAATAAGCGTGACATCATCATCCCTCCTACCTATAGTTTGAAACGCCATTTTCATTTTTATCCATGATAATTGAAAATCATTTTACGATATTGATGACAGGTTCCATTGCTTTTTTCAGTACTTTCACAGAGTGAGCAAACTTTACCTTCTCTGTTTCATCTAAGTCTAAATGGATTACTTCTCTAATCCCATTTCTGTTTACTATTGCAGGTACTCCTATGTAAACATCTTTTTGATCGTATTCCCCATCGAGATAGGCTGACACAGTAAGAACTGAGTTTTCATTTTGCAAGATTGCCTTTGTTACACGAACTAAGCCCATCGCAATTCCATAAAAAGTCGCACCTTTTCTCTCAATAATATGATACGCTGCATCCCTAACATTATGAAATAGCTCTTCTAAATCCTCCTGCTTATACTCACTATCTTTCTTGATCCATTGGGAAATAGGAAGGCCAGCAATATCAGCTCGACTCCACACAGGAAGTTCTGTATCACCATGTTCACCGATTATATAAGCATGAACATTCCTCGTGTCCACATGAAAATAATCTCCTAGAAGATAGCGGAATCTCGCTGTATCAAGAATTGTACCCGAGCCAATTACTCTCTCCTTAGGTAGCCCAGAAAATTTCCAAACTGCATATGTTAAAATATCAACAGGATTTGTAGCAACTAAAAAAATACCGTCGAAGGAGTTTGCCATAACTTGCTCAACAATTCCTTTGAATATTCGTGTGTTCTTTTCGACTAAATCTAATCTTGTTTCACCCGGCTTTTGGTTTGCTCCTGCACAAATGACAACTAAATCAGCATCTTTACAATCACTGTAATCACCGAACCATATTTTCGTCGGACTTGGTGCAAAAGGTAGCCCATGATTTAAATCCATGGCATCCCCTTCTGATTTTTCCTTATTTAAATCAATTAGTACTAACTCTTCCGTTACCCCCTGGTTTAACAGTGCAAATGCATAGCTGGAACCTACAGCACCAGTTCCAATAAGAGCTACACGATTAACATGATTTTTCATTTCATTCCCTCCTTAGTTCATACTTATGGTTTCCCCAATTAAGTATTTTCATGACCTAATGCATCAACAATATAGCAATTGCAGGTGCAAAGCCAGAAATAAAGTTAACAACGTCATTGTTAAAAAATGTTCTCCCTCTAATTAGAGATGTTCTTCTTTGACAATGACTTACTTTCTCTGTTTCCACTCCACAGCTAGAACACATATATACGGCTTGTACATAAGCTCCAAGGAAGGTATCTATGACATTCCCCAAAAATCCAAAGATAAAAATCACCCACAGCTCGGATAGTTCTAAATGAAATAAAACATAGGATGTTATAGCAATGACAAGAGCACCCATTACCGCTGCCATAGTCCCTAGAAGGCTAACTGCTCCCGACGTTCCTCTTTCAACAACTGAGAAAGTACGGACTGAGTAAGGCCTTTTCTTACTTAGTATGCCAATTTCTGATGCCCACGTATCTGAGTTAGAAGTTGCAATAAACACGCAAAAAGCAATAAGCAAACTATCAGTTTGGAAAAATCCATATAAAATACTGATTAGTGCTGCCATCCCACCATTAGCCAATACTTGTTGATAATCCCTTCTAGACCCCTTCTCATGCTTCTCCTCAGCAACCATCTTGTCTTTTCTCCTGTATACTGACCAAAGACTAGAAGAAGCAAAAAATATCCCAAGTATAATCAATCCTTTCATCCCTATCCCATAGCAAATAAGTAGCCCGATACCTATAGCTGTAACACTTCCTGACTTTGTCAAAAAGTGCAATACATAGCCCAGGATAGCGGCAAAAATAATGAACGACGGTAGTAGGATAGATTCAATCAATACTTATTACCTCCCCAGGGGTAATAAGCTTTTTTACGGGAATATCATGTAATTCTATAGGAAGGGTAGAAACGATTTGTTCTGGAAAAGCCAAAGAAAGAGTCTTACCTTTATAATCAATTAAGAATCGATCATAATAACCACCACCGAAACCTAAACGGTAGCCTTTTGTTGTAAAACCTAAGCCAGGGACAATGACTAAATCTATATCCCCCTTATTTATTTCGACTGTTTTACTGACAATTGGTTCTAGTAATCCGAAAAAGACAGATTCTAATTCTTCAAAAGAATGGATTATATGAAAAGTCATTGTATGAGTACTAGTATGACATTTTGGAACAACAATTGTTTTTCCTGTTCTCCAGGCTTCACGAATGATGGGGTATGTATCCACTTCAGGGGATCTTGAAATCGTAATTGCAATCGTGTTCGCGTACTTCCACTCCTCTGTACCGAATAAATGAGTAGCAATTTGAATAGATTGGTTTTCGTATTGTTGTTGTGGCTTTTGCTGAAGGTCTTGTTGAAGGATTGAACGAAGGAACCTTTTACTAGTCAACGGTATTCCCCCTAGTATTTCAGAATAAGAGTTTATGTAAACACAAAAAAAAGCAGTGGGGATGACCCTACTGCTTATTTTGTTTCACGGTGTAAAGTAACTCGCTTTAATCTTGGGCAATATTTTTTCAGCTCGATACGATCTGGGTTATTGCGCTTATTTTTTGTAGTGATATAGTTACGATCACCAGTTTCAGTGCAAGCTAATGTAATGTTCACACGCATATTTATCCCTCCAAACTCTATCTGTTCAGACTTGTTCGTTTATTTGTTCATACGACTTTTCTATAATACCACTTTTTATTTTGAAATGCTAGTGTGTTTTTTTAAAATTGTTTCATTAAGATGAAGTAGTAAATTCTTTTCAGTCGCTTGGATCACCCATGCGGTCCCTTTTTTCGAAGATTGAGCAGGGACTTTTACATCGAGTGAAAAAATACTTGCCGATGCTCCCTTGCCCATCGGTTGGTATCTAAGGATTCCCTTTGTTTGATCCGCCCATATTTGCTCAGTCGGGATATTCCAAAGTGGTTGAATGGTCTGCTGAATCGTCCCTTCCTCCGAATGACCGTTCACTAAGAACATCTTTTCACCTGAATGATGAAAAATTACCTTCTCGAGGGGGGACACAAATGAAAGATGCTCGGTCGCTACTTCGTGGTGACGGCTCATAAATAAAAGCTTTAGATTCTTTTCTTCCTCACTATGGTTTCTAACATATACTTGAAATAAACGAACTTTGGAATGGATACTTTCTTCCTTTACATGGATGGAAAGGGACTCAGAGGAGATTAATTTTTCATGTCCATTCGAGATCCAGTGTATTTTCCCCCCTATCCAAATACCTGGTATAGTGGAAAACTGCTTCCTCAAATAAGGAGTGTGCTCAGTTGTTTCCTTTTCCATCGTTACGTACGTATTCGTTATCATACTACACCCCTTGGTATATCATTATTTGGTTACGACATTCATAAGCCATTGCTCGCGCAACTTCAATACTCTCCGCATGTGTATAGATGGTAATACACTCTTCCGTCTCGTATGGAAAAATATATACCCAACGATTATGACTGAAGTAGAGCTGCATTCCTTCTTTTATGTTAATATTCACAGTCTTATCAAGCATACTTTCAATGAGTATTCTAACCATTCGACTTTTTAGTTTAGGCGGGCAATGAACTTTCGTAATAGTCACTATTGCATCAAATGGTATTTTAGTTTCAAGTTTTTCCATGCTGTATTCACTACTTAACTTATCCTCGGCCACGTTCATGGCTTCATTTTCAAAAAAATGAACGGGATTGGTAGAGTCTTCACATTCTATTTTACACTGTGACACTTTTTCTTCAAAAACCTTCCTATTATTGATCATGCTCGAACCCTCTTCAACGACAACAAAGGCAGCAATGACACAGTTTACAATTTGAGAATCCTTATTCATTCGAACACCATCCCATAGAATCGAATCCTCTATGAAACAGTCACTATCAATCAAACAATTATTTCCAATCACAGTATTTGGACCGATGAACGTATTTGAACCAAGATGACAACCTTCACCAATAAGTACTGGACCTTCAAATCTACAAAGTGGGTCGATTACACAATTTGGACCTACCCACACTCCCTTCTTAAACTCCTTGTATCCTCTAGTTCCTATCCAATTCAAAAAGGGTGATAAGTAATCACGGTGAACTTGGTGGTATGTATGAAATTGGCCAATATCAATCCAGTAACCCTCCAGGGTGAAGCTATGAAGCGCAGCATTTTCCTGTAGCAATAGAGGAAATAAATCATGGCTAAAATCAAATTGTCGGTCACTCGGGATATAGTTTAATATGGATGGTTCAACAATATATATTCCTGTATTAATTTGATCACTAAAGATTAAATGCTTAGGTGGCTTTTCTAAAAAATATCGAATTCTCCCTTTTTTATCTTTAATGACAATACCATAATGTTCTGGGTCAGCTAATGGGGTTGTTATTATGGTTAAATCACTTCCTGATTCTTGGTGGAAAGTAACAGCATGATGAAGATCAAATCGATTGACCACATCGGAGGAAATTACAATAAATGTTCCATCAATAAATTCCCTTAATGCTTGAAGACCACCTGCAGTACCCATTGGGGTTTTTTCAAAAAAATAAACAAGCCTTACTCCATATTTGCTCCCGTCACCACAATGTTTTTGTATTTTCGTCGCTAGATGATGGATTGTTATGGCTATTTCAGTTACTCCCTGTGATTTTAACCATGTGATACAGAGATCAATTACAGGAATATTCATAATGGGCACGAGAGGTTTTGGAGTTAACAATGTAAGTGGCGACATCCGGGATCCTTTCCCACCAGCTAATATCACGCCCTTCATCCTTATCTCTCCTCTATATCCTTTGTGTGAACCAAAATTAGTTATAACCTAACACGGTTTCTTCATAAACACGGTGTGTATCCTCGGCAATTCTTTTCCAACTATACATGGCTTCTACCATTCTTTTCCCATCATTCCCTAACCTAGTTGCAAGTTCTTCATTATCTAATAAAACCGATGCTTGCTCAATAAAACTATTTGCGCTATTGCTGCTCATTAATAAGCCAGTATTTAAATGATGGATTATGCCCTTTAATCCCCCAACACTTGAAACAATCGTTGGTTTCGAATAAGCCATCGCTTCTAACGCAACGATTCCAAACGGCTCATATAAACTAGGAAATACTGCTAGATGGCATTGTCTAAATAGAGCTTCTCTCTCGGTATCTGTAACAAATCCAATAAAATGGATATTTTTCAGCCCGAGCCTTTCGACACGATGTCTAAACTCTTGGAGCATTGGACCTTTTCCCGCAATCATAAAGTAAACATCAGGCCGACTGCCTTCCATCTCTCTCGCTGCCTCAATAAGGGTATGGAAGCCTTTTTCCTTTACCATTCTTCCAATGGAAAACACCATTTTTTTCTCTAGATCGATTGGGAATTTTTCTAATACTTCCCTTTTATAAGTAATGTTTGCAATGCTTGTATCTATTCCATTAGGAATCATGACAATTTTTTGAGACTCTACTTCAAAGATCTGAAGGACTTCTTCCTTCATAGATGTACTGCAAATGATGACTTTATCTGAATGACGAACAAGCTCTTTCTCTTGTTCATCAATCTTTTTTTGCATTTCAGTAAATATCCCTTCGTTCCTTCCATGCTCGGTAGCATGAATCGTCGTAATTAACGGTAAGTGATATTCTTCTTTTAATGTTACAGCGGCAGCTCCTACGAGCCAATCATGAGCATGAATTAAATCGTATTCATTTTCTTTTATGAGCTTCATTGCTTGATGAATGATCGATAAATTTAGGCCACCGACCCAACGGACAAAACTTGAATCTCCTTCGTTTAAAGGAACTACTCTAAAAATCTCTATATCCCCTACACGTTCGTACAAAGGGAGCTCTTCAATCCAGGTTGTTATGATATGAATATGATACCCGATTGAGGTTAGGGCTTTAGCTAGCCCTTCAACATGCCTTGACAGGCCTCCAACGACATTAGGGGGGTATTCCCATGTAAGAATCAATATCTTTTTCTTATTGTTCACGATCCAACTCACTTCCCTCCACATCTTCGTAGAAGCTGTATGTGCTCACATTCCCCGTCCAGCCACGCGAATTTGTTGCAACCATATGAGGTGATTTTTGTTCTTGAATGAAATCAGCTTTTTTTAAATGAATAAACTCGGATCTATGGACAGGAAAATAGTGACCTTCAATTAAGAGCCCTAGTTCAAGGATATATACCTTATGTTCCTTCAACCCTTTTAGCCTCCAGTAATTTTGTTGATCTGGTACTCTTATCTCTAAGTAAGGATAAGATTCGTTATTGGTTACTTCTTGTTTGGTCACATCATACACTCTCATAATCTGACCACTTACAGATTGTTTAAAAAATCGGTTTAGCATAT
Source organism: Robertmurraya korlensis NBRC 107688 (assembly GCF_001591645.1). GTDB lineage: Bacteria > Bacillota > Bacilli > Bacillales > Cytobacillaceae > Robertmurraya_A. The sequence continues at coordinate 20,010 of NZ_BCVH01000002.1, forward strand.
TCGTTTTAAGCGGTGAAGTATGCCAGTACACGAAAAGCTTGTCTTCAGCAAAAACCCTAGTGTGTATGCCATCCTTTTCTTTTGTTTTAGCCAATGTATCTGAAACAATCGTCATCATGCACCTCAAAAGTTTAGAAATTAACAGTATATGTTTTTGTATGGTAAGTATGTCTATTTGTTAATTTTATCGTAGCATTGATAGGTTTCTCTCACAATAAACACATTTTGTCGTAATCTGCTTATCCCTGTCCCACCTTCCTTATAGGTAGAATTATTTTTTTTATTTACAAGACTTGTAAGAAAAACTAGTTATTTCGACCTTTTTTTCTTATTTCCCTCGACAAAACCCTCTTATTTTCTCACTTTCATTCGAAAATTGTCATGTATAGTGATACAATGTTTTTATTGATTTTAAGAGGTGAAAAGAATGGAATATGTGTTTCTAAGTTTATTGGTTGTATCTTTACTACTCTTCATCCTATCCTTTTTTGTTAAGGATCCTGTGACAGAGCTTAAGAATGAAATTGATCAGTTATCCTTAAACCAAATTCAAGAGCTATATCAAATGAAGAGAAAAATAAAGATTCTCGAAGAGGAACTTTTAGTGCCAGATTCAGAGTTCTCAGGTACTGCTTCTCAAAAAAGAGAGGTTCATGCAATATTAAAGAATCAAGTTTGGTCACTTTCCCAGCAGGGTCTTTCCATAGAACAAATTGCAAAGCAATCTTCTCTTCCTATTGAGGATGTAGAGATTATTTTAAATGAATTTTCTATGAGGGGAGAAACATATGAATAAGATTCATCTAAGAGCTTTTGCTTTTGGTCTCCTCTTATCAACTTGTATACTCGGGACCTATTATTACTTTTCTGGAGACAATGGGGCTGCAGAAAAATTAAGTAATGCAGAGTTAATTGCTCAAGTGGAAGATAAGGGATATAAAGTTGTTGATGGAAAAGCGTATGAGGAGTTAGTAGCTAAGTCGAAAGAGGCTGAAGCTACACCAGCTGAAGAAGAGACAAAAAAGACAGAACAAACGGATACAGCGAAAGAAGAAACAGCTAAAGAAGAGGAACCACCTGCAGAAGCTGTGAAGGAGTACAAGCTTACCATTATTAGCGGTATGCAATCGAGTGAAATTGCCCAACTTTTAAAGGATGCAGGAATCATCACGGATGCCTTTGATTTCGAGCAGTATTTAATAAGCACTGGCTATCATACGAAAGTTCAACTAGGTGAGTTTGTTGTAAAAAGTGATATGACATACGAACAACTGGCAAAAATCATAACAAAAAGCTGAAGATAAATCTTCAGCTTTTTTTTTATTCATTTAAATCGTAGTGTCTACCCTTTACCAGATAAAACGTATGTTCAGCAATGTTGGTCACATGATCCGCCGCTCTTTCTAGATAACGGCAAGTGAACGATAGTTGTGTAATTTGCGCCAAAAACTCAGGCTTTTCTTGATTAATCCTAAGTAACTCCTGAATCGTTTGACCATACAATGAATCTACCTCATCGTCCATATCTGCAACCTGCTTTGCTTTCTGTACATCTTCTTCAATGAATGATTCTAACGAAAGCTTTAACATTTTAGAAGTTACCTCATACATGTCTCTAATACGTACAATCGGCTTTACATGTTCCTCACTGCCAATTCGAATGGCAGATTTAGCTACGTTTACAGCAAAATCAGCAATTCTCTCGATATCTGTCGCAATTTTAATCGCAACAATAATGCGGCGTAAATCGATAGCAACCGGTTGTTGTTTTGCAATTAAAAGAATAGCAAAGTCATTAATTTCTTCATACATAACGTCTGCTCTTGTATCATTCTCCATGATTTCTAGAGCCAGCTCAACATTTTTCGTTTCCAATGCCGTAATAGCTTCCTTTAATGCATGGTCGGCGAACTCACCAAGTTCGATTAGTTTATTTTGAAGTTCCTTAAGATCAAAATGAAATTTTTCACGTACTACCATATTTGTCTTCCTTTCATTCCCGAATGGTGTCCTTGAACATCAAGTAGTTTATTTGTATATTACCCGAATCGCCCAGTAATATAGTCTTCTGTACGTTGATCAGAAGGAGTTGAGAATATTTTGTTTGTGTCATCAAATTCAATTACTTCTCCATTTAAGAAAAATGCTGTTTTATCCGAAATACGTGCTGCCTGTTGCATATTATGAGTAACGATAATAATACTGTAATCCTTTTTTAGCTCCTGAACCAATTGCTCCACTTTAAGAGTTGAAATAGGGTCAAGGGCAGATGTTGGTTCATCCATTAAGATAACATCTGGTTCAATCGCTAAACAGCGTGCGATACAAAGTCTCTGTTGCTGCCCCCCTGAAAGACCATATGCATTTTCATTCAAACGATCCTTTACCTCATCCCATATTGCAGCACCACGCAAGCTCTTTTCCACAATTTCATCTAGCACTTTTTTATTACGGATTCCATGAATTTTAGGACCATACGCAATATTCTCATAAATAGATTTCGGAAACGGATTTGGTTTTTGGAAGACCATTCCTACATTTGTTCGAAGATCTTCGACTTTATACGATTTATCTAAGATACTTCTTTCTCGGTATAAGATATCCCCAGAAATTTTTACAACGGGAATTAGTTCAACCATTCGGTTTAATGTTTTAATAAAAGTTGACTTTCCACAGCCCGAAGGACCAATGATAGCTGTTACTTCTCTCTCATTAATCTCAAGGTTAATGTTTTTTAATGCATGGTCTGTACCATACCAAAGGTTTAAATCTTTGGTATGATAAACACTTTTCTTCTTCAATTCCTTGTTAACACCCATGTTATTACTAGAATTGCCTGCTGTTTTATTTTCACTGTATGTTGAAACGACCATTGTAAAACCCCTCCACCCAATTAAAATCTTCTTTGAAATTTATTTCTAATTAAAACTGCTATCGAGTTCATAATGAATAATACTAATAATAGAACAACAATGGTTGCAGCAGCTAGGTTTGCATATTCGTCCACTAATGCTGAATCAATCGTCCAGTAATAAATTTGCAGCGGCATTACGGTGAATTTGTCTAACAGTCCATCTGGAAGTGGAATGATAAATGCAGGTATTCCAATTACTACTAGCGGCGCTGTTTCACCAATTGCACGAGATAATGCTAAAATAACACCTGTTAAAATACCTGGTATCGCTGCAGGTAAGACGACGTTTTTTATCGTTTGCCATTTTGTAGCTCCCATTCCATAAGAAGCTTCCCTTAAAAACTGTGGAACTGCACGGATGGCTTCTTGACTTGCGACAACCACTACAGGAAGGACTAGGAGAGCCATTGTAAAACCTCCAGCTAAAACGACAGCCCCTAAATTCAACCCCCTTACGAAGATCGTTAATCCTAAAATTCCAAATACAATTGAAGGTACTCCAGCTAAGTTAGATATATTCATTTGGATAAAGGCCTGTAAACGCCCCTTCTTTGCATATTCTTCTAAATAAATCGCCGTACCTACACCTAAGATTAACGTAACGGGTGCAACTACTAGCATTAACCACATGGTGCCCATAATCGCACCTTTAATTCCGGCTCTCTCAGGGTTTGTAGATAATCTATTATTTAGGAAATCAAAATCAATCCAACCAAGGCTTTGTGAAAATACCCTATATATCAGTACAACCAAAACCAGTAGTCCAAATAAGGTAGCTAAAAGGAACAAGGTCTTAGCTATACGGTTAGTTAATAAACGGGACGACATCTTTTTTTGAACTTGTGTTGTATCAACGTATTTCATATTAATATTCCTCCCTAAATTTACGAGAGATATATTGGGCAATTAAATTCATAACTAATGTAAAAACAAATAAAGTCATTGCCACTGCGTAAAGACTGTAATAGAGAGTGGAGCCAGCAGGAGCATCTCCTCCTGTTACCTCTACTATATATGCAGTCATCGTTTGCATCGATTGGGTAACATCAAACGTGAAGACTTTGTTACTTCCACTTGCTATTGTTACAATCATCGTTTCACCAATTGCACGGGAAATTCCGAGAACAAATGAAGCAACAATTCCAGATATAGCAGCGGGAACGACAACCTTCCAGGTTACTTCAAACTTTGTCGACCCTAAACCTAAAGCGCCTTCTCTCATCGCATTAGGTACAGAACTCATGGCATCTTCTGAAAGTGAAGCAACCATAGGTATAATCATAATCCCCATTACTATACCTGGACTGAGGATATTAGTAGGCTGAAGTGTAGGTATTATCTTTGTTAGGAGAGGGGTAACAAATGTAAATGCAAAGAAACCATATACAATTGTTGGAATACCCGCAAGTATTTCTAACATTGGTTTTAGTAATTTTCTAACTCTTTCTGACGCATACTCACTTAAGTACACAGCGGTCATTAATCCAATAGGGATTGCAACTGCCATGGCTATAGCAGAGGAAATAATCGTTGCTGTCAGAAGTGGCAAAACTCCAAACTGCGCATGTTCCCCTAGAGGTTTTAAAATGGTGCTAGTAAAAAACTCTACGAAGGATACTTCTCTAAAGAAGGCGACTGTTTCTGTTAAAAGAGTTAGTACAATACCTATAGTCGTTAAAATAGATATAATAGCAATTGTAAGTAGTATTTTAGGCATTAACCCTTCTAAAATACTCGCAGTACTAACCGATCGCTTGTTTTGTTCAATCATTTGTCGAACACTTAACGTGTTTGATTCCCTTGATACATCTTTTCCCAAGGATAAAACCCCTTTCATCCAAACCCTGTCATCCTTATCATGTTAAGAATGAAATCTTTTTATTCTAATATGAAACAGCTAAGAAGATGAGAATGACCCCATCTCATCTTCTTCGTATTCCAGACATGTTATCTGAATTACTTTTTTATTTTAATCCTTCAAGGGTGCTGATTGTTGCTTCCACTTCTTCGTCTGTTAAAGGAGCGAAACCAGTGTTTTTAGCAACTTCTTGAGCGTTATTCATAGTGTAGATTGCATAATCTAAAACTTGTGGCTTTTCTTTGGCCATGTTTACGTTTAAGTAAGTAAATACTGGACGAGTGAATGGAGAATAAGCAAATTCTTCACCTTCACCGATTGTCTCTAAAGTAGGCTCAATCGCACCGTTACCAAAGTCCACCTTAACAGCTTTAAGTTTATCTTTGTTATTTTCATAGTAACCGTATCCGAAGAAAGCAATGGAATTCTTTTCTTTCGAAACTAAATCTACAAGTGTTGAGTAGTCTTGCTGAAGATTAACACCTTCTACCAAGTCTTGCTCTTCTAGAATCTTTTCCCAGAAGAACTCATATGTTCCGTGGTTTTCGTTAGGACCCATTGTTACAATCGGCTCATTAGGGAATTCTGGACGAATATCAGACCAGTTTTTCTTTTCACCTAAGAAAATTTGTTTTACTTCGTCTTGAGTAAGCTCTTCAGCCCAATCATTGTCCGAATTGATAACAAATGTTAAACCGTCTAAAGCAACTTTCATTTCTTGAACTTCAATTCCTAGATCTTCAGCAGTTGCCGCTTCTTCTTCTTTAATTTGACGAGAAGCATCGTTGAAATCTGTGCCATCTTCAACTAAGAACTTCTTAAATCCAGCAGAAGTACCAGCACGTCCTACTTCAACAGAAACATTTTCTTGTTCGTTCATCATATATTGTTCGGCCATTTCAACCATGAACGGATAAACTGTTCCTGACCCATCAATCACTACAGATCCTTCTAATTCAGCTGCCTCACCAGTTCCTTCAGAACCTTCAGTAGCTGTTTTGTCGTCTCCGCCACCACAAGCAGCGATAATGGACATAACAGCTGCTAGCATTAGAAGTAGGCTGAGTTTTTTGAGTTTTTTCATTCGGTAATTCCTCCTAAGAAATAAAGGTTGTTTTATTGTGTCCTACAAGTAATACAATAATGCTAAACTGTTAAAGGGGTTTTAACCGATTGTAAAGGTTTTGTAAATAAAGTAGAAATCTGTGTAAACCTGTCGAGATTTGGGCATAGTTTTACTTTGTTCTTTTCAATCGAAAGTAACTATCCAGTACTTTTCTCCCTATTTCTAAATTAGGAGAGGGACCTTTTTCTCCTGTATACACCCATGGTACAACGACAGCCATAGAGACCTCCGGATTTTTTGAAGGGGCGTACGCTACTAAACTAAGATTCATTACCGGCGGCGGTTCCTTGTACAAATGCCTTGATGGCCCATCATAAAAGGCCTCCGCCGTTCCTGTTTTTCCTGCTGGTGAATAGGTAGCATCCTTAAATTCCTTGTATGCTGTACCTAACGGGTGCTGCATGACTTGACGAAAACCCTCTTGAACCCTCTTCATATAGCTCTCGTTAACATCGATTCGATTTAGGATCTTTGGCTTAATTTCTCGTACCAGTGTACCAGGTTCACTGATATTCTGTAGATTCGTTTGACGTATTTCCTTTACCATTCTCGGTTGGATACGATTTCCACCGTTAGCAATTGTACTTACATATTGGGCAAGCTGCATCGGGGTGTATGTATCATATTGTCCAATGACTAAATCCAATAGAAATCCAGGCTTTGTGCTTGACCCTTTATAACCTATGGTTTCATTGGGAAGATCAATACCGGTTCTAGTTCCAAGTCCAAATTGACCAAAGGAATCCCGCACAATAGTAAATGTATTTGGATTAAGAATTAATGGTTTATCGTAGGCATACTGGCCTTTTCCTATTTTAATGGCTGTATGAAACATATACACATTGGACGACCTTCTTAGCGCGTATACATCATCAATCGGGCCAAAATTCTTCCATGATTTCTTTACTGGTGTACCTTTTATTTTCATAGGTGCATCCACTAGTACCGTCTTAGGCTTAATTACCCCTTTCTGATATCCTGTTAAGATAGTTGCGCCCTTTACAGTTGATCCTACATTGTATGAAGTGGTAATATTCCCTAATGAAAAGTCTTCAGCTTCATAGTTCCCCTCATCATTCTTCACCAATAATTTCCCCGCCATTGTTAATACTTCACCAGTACGCGGATCCATTAAGACAACAAATGCTCGATCTAAAAACTTAGTATCCTTGTTTGTTTTCGTTTTGAGTAGTACTTCCTCAATAATTTTTTCAACTGCTAGCTGCATTTCCATATCAATGCTTAAAATAAGGTCATTTCCCTGTTCCCCTTCAGATATCGTTTCTGACTCAATAATTTCCCCAGATTTGTTAGTTACCTTTTTTATTTTGGATTTTTGACCACTTAGGACATCTTCATACTGCCATTCAATATAACTTTTACCAACCCTATCATTGCGGTTGTATTCCCTAGCTACGTAATAATCCAAATGATCTCTCGGAATCCCTTCTCTTGTATCAGTTACTTTTCCAAGGACAGTTTTTAATGTATTTTTAAATTTATATACTCTTTCCCAATCGGTAATCGTTTCTACACCAGGTAAAGATTGCAAGCTTTCACTAACTTCTGCAAACTCTTTATCTGAAACATCTTTGTTCTTAATTACTTGCGGGGTAAATTCCGTGCTATTCCTTAATTCCTTCCATATGGATATGACCTCTAAATCATCCTCTGAAAATTGTTCGATCTCCTCTTGTGTTATTCGATCCATTGTTAGTTGATAAATCTTCTTATTCCAATTTTGGGTGGTTTGTCCTTTTTTTAGAGCCTTCCTTTCTTTCTCCTTTACCTTGTTTTGTGCCTCATCCGGAAAACGTAACATCCAATACTCTTTTTTGTCTCGATCGGATACCCTACTTGCATCCATCGTAATAATGGACGCTAGCTTCTCAGCAACCTGTAACATGTCTTTTGCTCCATGACCTTGGTTGATATAGGCAATTGCCTTTTGTGGGGCATTATCAACGATCATTCTAAAATTCCTGTCGTACATACGCCCCCTTGGAACAGGATGATTAATGGTAATATCCTCTGTTCTTTCAATCTCTCTTCGATAATCCTCTCCATACACAATTTGGATGAAGCCTAGGCGTAGTACAAGAATGGAAAAGAGCAAAAACACGAAAAAAAACAGCATATTTAACCTTACAGGTAGCTGTTTCCGCTTCTTCTTCCCCTTTTTTTCTTGATTCATGGATATCTACCTCCACTCGTGACTGCCCCTCCTATTCATTTTAGGAGAGGCGTAGGAGCTAATCTAATTCGATCTTTCTAACAAAGAAATAAATAAGGCTATGTCCAGAACCGATTAACAACAATAGGACCGGAATACTTTCCTTTGGGTCAAAAAATGAAATAGCTACCAAAAAAGCTAGTATGGATATAATTCGTCCAGTATTAAGAAAGATTTCTCTTACAACGATATATTCAATTCTCATCTCTGCAGCATTCCAGCCTCTGCCTATTACATCATAAGTCATTGATACATAAGGAACTAACAGGGTCGGGTATGCTACAGCAATAACTGCTGCGTAAATTAACATTTTTGTATAGGTTAGGTTAAAAATTAGTAAAAGAATAGCTGCATACAGTAGAAGACCACCAGCTAAAATTGCCTTTTTTCGATGACGCTTTTTTATCCACCGTGATGCAAAGAAGTACCCTATAAAGGCGATACCTGAATTGACTAATCCAAATGTTCCTAAAGCCATTTCACTTCCTGTTGTTATAAAAACAAAGACGGATATGACAAAGACAAACGTACCTTCTCTTACCCCTTGTACAAAGTGTGCATTTGTAATTTGCTTCCAATTAAAATTGTTTTTTCTTTCCTGAAGGATTCTTAAGAACATGTATTGACCATTAGCAGGTCTTCTTTTCAAGAAGAAACTTAGTAAAACAGCAACCGAAAAAAGACCTAATGATGTTGCAAATATAATAGAATAACCTGTGAACTTCTCAAGTTTTGAAATCACAGTACCAGCCACAATAGGACCAATCATCCCGCCAACTGAAGATAATATACCTAAAAAACCATTGAAGAAGTCTCTTGTTTCAGGCTCTGTAATTTCAAAAGTTAAAACATTAAATGCTAACCAATAAAAACCATATCCTACACCTAGTAACCCACCTAATAGAAGTAAGAATTGTGAAGCATTTGTTCCGATGGTTAAAACGGTCAAATAAAAAATGGCTAAAAAAATAACACCTATCCGTAAGACAATTACACGGTCAATTTTTTTTGCCCATCTACCAGCTAGGATAAAAGTTAGAGGCTGAAGAACAACAACTGCGAGGTTATAAAGTGCTAGATCTTTAAATTCACCTGATTGTTTCCATAAATAAATATTTACAAAAGTATTGGATAACGCAACGCTTAGAGAATATAAACCACCGATTATTAAAAGAAGTAACAAATCTTTTGACAGTTCGATGTCTCCAAATATTTTTTTCACTTTACTCATGAATAGAAACTCCCCTTCGTATCTAAGGGTAGTTTTCATCAGTAACACCTTAATTATGTACAAAATAAACAAAAAACGACGTGGAATAATCCACGTCGTTACTTGTTTTGTTATTTACTTAGCTTCAGCATATCTCTTTGCAACTTCATCCCAGTTAACAACGTTCCAGAAAGTATTGATATAGTCTGGACGACGGTTTTGGAATTTTAAGTAGTATGCATGCTCCCAAACATCAAGTCCTAGGATAGGAGCTTTTCCTTCCATTAATGGTGAATCTTGATTTGGTGTGCTAGTAACTTCTAGCTCCCCATTATTTACAGCTAGCCAAGCCCAACCAGAACCAAAACGAGTTGTAGCAGCTTTTGCAAATTCTTCTTTAAAGCTATCAAGACTTCCAAACTTGGCATTGATTGCAGCTTGAAGGTCACCTGTAGGTTCTCCACCACCATTTGGAGACAAGATTTGCCAGAATAATGTGTGGTTTGCGTGACCGCCACCATTGTTACGTACTGCTGTGCGAGCTGCTTCAGGTACCGCATCAAGATTAGCGATCACTTCTTCAACTGATTTTGATAGCAATTCTTCATTGCCAGCTAATGCGTTATTCAAGTTCGTTACATATGCGTTGTGATGTTTTGAGTGATGAATGTTCATCGTTTCCTTGTCAATATGTGGTTCTAGAGCGTCGTAAGCATAAGGTAATTGCGGTAGTTCAAATGCCATGAAAAAACTCCTCCTAATTATGTATAATGATTTTTTCCTTAGAAAATCCCTTGTATATGTAACATTGGGATGTTCCTAAAGTAATTAACTTAAGATTACCAAACTTGGCAACATTGTTCAAATAATTAGCTTAAGCTAACAGATATACGATTTCCCTAATTAGTAAGATGTATTCGCCATTCTAGATACTATTCCCTCTTATTATGATACCATTTCTGATGTTTCGATAATTTGTCAAAAATGTAAATATTAGCGCCATGTCAATGATTTAAGTCATAGCTAATCGGTATTGTTCATTATAAAGGACGTCTTGTTATTGACACTTATTATGTATTTTTATTAAATCAAAGAGAGGAGAGGAAAGGGCGGGTACTATGAACGAAATAAATGTTTCATTATATAGCTTACTTATACAAGAATTTATCGACAAGGAAAATATACAGAAAATTAAAGCGGGTACAACGATATTCAATGAAAGAGATGCTGTAAGCCATATTTATATTCTATTACAGGGAAGCATGTCTCTCGGGCGAGTCCATATGAGAGGCAAGGAATTTATTATTAAAATCCTAAATGGAGAAGAGCTAATTATTGAATATCAATTATTTAAATCAAATCCTATTTATCACTTTTATGCAAAAACGATTAAGGATTGTGAATTTCTTATGATCAAACGGGAAGAGTTCGAAAAGTTTTCGATGAGTTCGCCTAGAGTCGTGAGCGCTTTAACCTCCTGGCTAAGCACAAGATATTTAAAAGCTCAAATGAAGTGCCAGGATTTGATTATGAATGGAAAAAGAGGTGGGCTGTATAGTATATTAATTCGCCTTTGTAATAGCTATGGTGTAATGACTGAAAAAGGAATTTTGATTGACCTCCCTCTGACCCACCAAGAACTAGCAAGTCTTACGTATGGAACAAGAGAAGTAATACAGCGCATGCTGAAGGATCTTAGGGAACTAGATGTCATTTCGTATGAACAGCAAAAATTCACCGTGAAAAACCTAGCATATCTAAAGCAAGAAGTAGATTGTCAGAACTGTCCACATGAAATCTGTGGTTTAAACTAGAAAAGAGCTCTTAGAGCTCTTTTCTAGTTATAGGACAACTAAGACAAAATATATAATCATAAATACTTGAATAAGCCCTTTTGTAATCACACTACTAATAAAACCTACTACTGAACCAACCCCGACCTTCAAGGATTCACTCAATCCTTTTTTATTGATAAGAAGCTCTGCCAATACTGCACCTATAAAAGGGCCTAAAATAATACCTAGTATCGGGATGATAAACGGACCTACTAATAATCCGATCGTACTCCCCCATATCCCAGCTTTTGAGCCACCAAATTTTTTAACACCAAACAGATTTGCTAGATAATCAGCGCCAAATAACAAAAGCACTAATAGGCCTTGAATACTCCAAAATAGCCAATTAAAAGGTTCAAAAGAGAACAATAATCCGTAAACAATAAAGCCACCAACCAAAAATAACACACCTGGAATTATCGGATAAACTAAACCTACAAAAGAAACTAGAAAAAACAATACAATGATAAGCCAATACACTAGTTCCACCTTGTCACCTCAGTACAAAAAAACAAGGGAATATCCCTTGTTTTTTAAGAATGTCTTACTCCTAGAACTGCTTCTGCAATATTTACAGCATGATCACCAATACGCTCTAGATTACTAATAATATCAACAAACACAATCCCTGCCGAACCAGTACACTTTCCTTCATTCAAACGTAGTATATGCTGCTTTCGAAGAGTTCTTTCCATTTTATCAATTTGATTTTCTTTTTCAACTACATGTCGTGCTGCATCCAAATCCTTATGATCTAGAGATTGAAGAGCCTCTTGAACTGTTGAAATTGTTAAAGCAAACATCTCTTCTAAGTCTTTCATTGCACTCTCTGTAATCTTCACTTTATTCGAATTTTGATATTCAACAAGCTCAACAATGTTCTCGAAGTGGTCCCCTATTCTCTCAATATCACGAACCGTATCCATTAATGTTGTATGCTCTTCCGAATCATTGTTTGAGAGTGGGCTTGTAGCTAGTTGCACTAGATAATCCGTAATTTTACGGTCAAGATTATTTATTGCACTTTCTAACTGATACGCCGATTCTGCATGCTTGTTTTGCTTTGTATTAACAAAATTACTCGTTTCCTCTAAACCTTTAAGCGCAAATTGCCCCATTCTCAACACTTCTTCCTTAGCTTGTCCTAAAGCTATAGAAGGAGACTGCTTAATAAAGTTAGGATCTAAGTGCTTCGATTTGTAATCAATAAGAGAATCATCACCCGGAATGAGTTTGATTACAATAAGTGCAAGTAATCCAATAAACGGAAATTGAATAATTGTATTTGTTGTGTTGAAGATTCCATGAGCAAAAGCAATGGTCATTTCTTCATTTAAGTTTAAAGTCCCTTGTAAGGATGTAATAAGCTTCGTAAAAGGAATAAGCAAAATCATAAAGATTGCTGTTCCAATGAGATTAAATAGTACATGTGTGGCAGCTGCTCTTCTTGCCGCAACCGATGCACCAATTGATGCTAAAACAGCTGTAATCGTTGTACCAATATTGTCACCAAACAACACTGGAAGTGCCGCATCTATATTTATTAGATTTTCGGCATATAGTCCTTGTAAGATCCCAATTGTTGCACTAGAGCTTTGGACAATAACCGTAAATACTGTTCCAATCACAACACCCAAAATTGGGTTTGAACTCATATTAACAGTTAACTCGTGGAAAGCCTCTAAGCTTCTAAGGGGTTTCATACCACCACTCATTAACTCTAATCCGTAAAACAATGCACCAAAGCCAAAAACAATTTGCCCAATGCTAGTCGTTTTATTACTCTTAAAGAAAAATATTAAGATAGAACCAAGGGCTATAATTGGAAGAGCGTATTCACCAATATCTATACCGATGATAAATGCGGTAACGGTTGTACCGATATTTGCCCCCATAATGACTCCAATAGCTTGTCTTAATGTCATAAAACCAGCACTAACTAAACCAACGGTAATAACCGTCGTACCAGAACTACTTTGGATTAGCACTGTAACAATAATACCTGCTAACACACCCATAAAAGGATTGGTTGTAAAACGGTCAAGAATGTCTCTTAATTTGTCTCCTGCCGATTTTTGCAAGCCATCTCCCATAAATTTAATACCGAATAAAAATATTCCAAGGCCACCTAAAAATTCAAAAATCATTTGCTGGATGTTTATTTCCAAGTATTTCAACCCCTACACTATTTTTCGACATATTTCTTAAAAACCCCTTATTCATTATGGGTAACGTAAAGAAAAAAGTAAATATAATTATCTTTAAATTTACAATGCCTTAACAAAAGGATAGTAATATTACAATTGTGTTACAAATCATATATTAATGATAATAATTATTTGTGTTAACTTGGACAATAAACACATATCAGGATAAAATAATGAGGGATTACATAGAAAGGTGTGTGTCATGCGCTCATGAACATATTTCAGCAATTATTTAAAAGTCTCTATTCTCCTAAGGACATTGCTAAAACAAGATTCCAAGGTATTGGAAAAACCATTCTTTACGTCTTTCTGTTAACGTTAGTTTCGGTTATACCAACTATTAGCTATGTAAGTTCAGCTATAAATAATGGAATTGAGACAGCAGCCCATACAGTAGATAATGAGCTTCCTGATTTTTCAATAGAAAATGGTGAGCTCTCGGCAGACCAAAAGGAACCCATCTATATTGAGGATCCAGATTTTACGATCATATTTGATTCTACTGGCGAAGTAAGTGAGACTGATTTAGAGGGCTATGAGAATGCATTTGCTCTTCTTAAAAACGAGTTTGTTCTCATTGCAGGAGGAACACTTGACACTTACGATTATTCAACTTTGTCTGACCTAGACCTTACAAAAGACAGTGTTCTGGATGTGATTCATTCAGTTGATGGTTTATTAGCTGTTATTATCCCCGTCCTAGCATTAACTATTTATATCTTTTCAAGTGCCATAAAGTTTATTGAAATTACCATTCTTGCATTATTCGGCCTATTTATTAAGAATGTGACCAATCGTAATCTACCATATCGACAATTATGGAGACTTTCAGCCTATAGTGTGACTCTCCCTACCATTTTCTTTACCATAATGGAAGCTTTTCAAACGAATGTTCCTAATGGATTCTTAATTAATTGGTTTGTTTCTATTATTATGTTGTATTTAACAATACGAGAAATCCCACAAAAAGCTAAGCAATAAAAAAAACGCGATGTATCGCGTTTTTTTTTTTAACTCTGTTCTATCAATCTATCTACTGAATATAAATAGAGTAACTCTACTAATAAGGAGATCGATATGAAACGTCTCTTCCTATTCTTACTAGTTACTCTTATTTTATATATAATATATGTTGATTTAAGCATTGGTACAATACCAAATAATCAAACGGTAGAATCAATTGAGGTAGATTCCAAAACAATTCAAGTAGAAGAGACTGTGATCCCATCGTTTAGTAGGACCGTTGAGCAGGGAGACACCGTTCTTTCAATCATTGAAACAGAATTAGAGGGAGCAGTACCAGTTCCCATTGAAAAAATAGTTAATGATTTTATTTTATTGAATAAAGGCAAAAAACCGGAGGAAATACAAGCTGGAAAGTCATACCTTTTTCCTGATTACAGCAAGTCCGATAACAACTCACAATAATGGAGACTTTTTCCCTGCATCAAGATTCTTGTCACCTTTATCGTTCATTGTTACAATGTTCAATAGGAAAGTACTAAGATTATGAGATCTTTTTTTCAAAAGGAGAGAATCACTGTTGAGTGAAATTATACATCGTACAAAAACTCGTCCCATAAAAGTTGGCCCTTTAACAATTGGCGGCAATAATGAAGTAGTTATTCAAAGTATGACTACAACAAAAACACATGACGTCGAGGCCACGGTTGCTGAAATTAAAAGGTTAGAGGAAGCTGGTTGTCAAGTCGTGCGTGTCGCTTGTCCTGATGAAAGAGCAGCTAACGCTATTTCTGAAATTAAAAAGAGAATTAATATTCCTTTAGTAGTAGACATTCACTTTGATTACAAACTAGCTCTAAAAGCAATTGAGGGAGGAGCGGATAAAATCCGTATCAATCCCGGTAATATTGGCCGCCGCGAAAAGGTGGAGGCAGTGGTAAAAGCAGCAAAAGAGAAGGGCATACCAATTCGAATAGGTGTAAATGCTGGGTCACTGGAGAAAAGAATATTAGAGAAATATGGTTACCCAACAGCTGATGGGATGGTAGAAAGTGCCCTACACCATATCAAAATTCTAGAAGATCTGGACTTTCACGATATCATCGTCAGTATGAAGGCATCAGATGTGAACTTAGCTATAGAAGCTTATGATAAAGCGGCAAGAGCGTTTGATTATCCTCTCCATCTCGGAATTACAGAATCAGGAACATTGTTTGCTGGTACTGTAAAAAGTGCTGCAGGGTTAGGAGCAATCCTAAGTAAAGGAATTGGGAACACGGTTCGAATTTCCCTTAGTGCGGACCCTGTGGAAGAAGTGAAGGTTGCACGTGAATTGTTAAAATCATTTGGCTTATCTTCAAATGCAGCTACACTAATTTCATGTCCAACATGTGGAAGAATTGAAATTGATTTAATTTCTATTGCAAACGAAGTTGAAGAGTATATTCAGCAAATTAAAGTTCCCATTAAGGTTGCTGTTTTGGGCTGTGCCGTAAATGGTCCGGGTGAAGCAAGAGAAGCAGACATAGGTATAGCTGGAGCTCGTGGTGAAGGTCTTTTATTCCGTAAAGGCGAAATTGTCCGTAAGGTGCCAGAAGCAACAATGGTTGAAGAGCTGAAAAAGGAAATCGATCAAATTGCTGCGGAGTTTCAAGCAAAGCGTGATCAGGAAGCCCTACAATCTTAACATTAAAGAAAGAGGCTCTGGCGTTTGCCGGAGCCTCTTTGTTTATCTGTAGTGGTTAAAAAAATGGTA
Source organism: Robertmurraya korlensis NBRC 107688 (assembly GCF_001591645.1). Lineage (GTDB taxonomy): Bacteria > Bacillota > Bacilli > Bacillales > Cytobacillaceae > Robertmurraya_A. The sequence continues at coordinate 36,112 of NZ_BCVH01000002.1, forward strand.
GTATAAACATACCGACAATAATGGAGATTGCTCCAATCCCGATAGCCCAGCTACCAAGTCCAGTTGCTCCTCGTCGTCGGGCAATAAACCCTAATACAATCCCAACTGCTCCAAACAAGATAGGAGCAACAAACAAAGACAGGATAGAAATGATTAAAGCAGCAAACCCTATCCCTGTACCGCTTTTCATCATCTCTCCACCATTATTTGTTCTACCTTGGTTAAAAGTAGTTGGTGCAGCAATTTCAGCTGAGGTTTCTTCTAAATAATCTGCAGGTTGGTATTTGGTTGTTTCACCAACATTGTCGCTTGTACGAAGGTAATCATACGAACCTTCGTTGTTGCGTTCTTGATCTGCCACATCGATCCCTCGCTTTCCTTTGATAGGAGCAGTATTATTATTTGCTTTTAGACAACAATTATGTTGTTAATCATTTCTAGTTAGCATTAGGTATATAAAGAAATGGGGAAGTATAACATGAAGCATAGGAAATTAGGATTTGATATTGATGGAACGGTTACTTGTCCAGCAGCTATCGTTCCATTTATAAATGAAGCTTTTCATTTACAATTAACACTTGAAAACTTAACTGACTACGATCTACTGAAGGTAGTGGATGTTCCAGAAAAGGACTTTACCGATTGGTATGAAAAAAAAGAGGCAGAAATCTTCACTTTTTCTCCACTTGCTGAAGGAGCAAAGGAAGCATTATTAAAATGGGGAACTGACCATGAATTAATATTTATCAGTGCGCGTGGAGAAAATGTGTTGGATGTAACAAAAGAGTGGTTTATAAGGCACGGAATTCGCTATGACCATATAGAACTTATCGGATCACATGAAAAGGTTGAATCAGTGAAAAACTACGGTGTAGAAATATTCTTTGAGGATAAGTATGAGAATGCAATTGAAATTCAGGAAAAATGCCAGATACCTGTCCTTTTATTTGATACTCCATATAACCAAGGCTCCCTTCCAAACGGAGTAAAAAGAGTTTTTAGTTGGAAGGAAGCTAAAAATTGGGTTGAAGAATGGCTCAATTGTTAAAATTCAGGTTTAATGAATATTACATTCTGGGCAGCGACCATAAATTTCAAATTTATGCCCTGATATATCATAGTTCTTGAGGCTTTCCTGTAGATTGTTCATAGGGCAAGTATCGATTTCCTTCGTTTTTCCACAGTCTAAACAAATAAAATGATGATGATGGTGTTTGCTTTCACATGAATAACGAAAATGTTTCTCACCTGATAATTCTGTCATTTCAAAAATACCTAGTTCAACAAATAAAGAAAGATTACGGTAAATTGTATCAAAGCTTAATCCAGGATAATGATCCTTCAGTCGATCAAGCACGTCCTTTGCAGTCAAATACTTATTGCTGTTAGCAAAAAGACCAAGCATTTCTTCTCTTTTTCCTGTGTGCTTGTAGCCTTTATTTTTTAATAACTCAAGTGCTTCGGTTACGTTCATACTCTCACCTCATGTTTCCACTGGACCATTTTCTTTAATAATATAACAATTATTAGAATCAATACAGCAATTACTACAATTGTTCCCCCAGGGGCCAAATTAAGGTAATACGAAATGGTAAGTCCACCGAGTACAGAAACTTCCCCGAAAAGGGTTGATAAAAAAAGTGTTTGCTTGAACCCTTTTGCAATCCGAATACTTGCTGCTACAGGAAGTGTCATGAGTGATGATACAAGTAAAATCCCAACAATTCTCATGGAAGCTGCAATTACTAATGCAACTAATATAATGAAAAAGAAATGGAGAGATTTCACAGCAATACCTGATGCTTTCGCGTGCTCTTCGTCAAATGATAAAAGAAATAATTCCTTATATAAAAGAGAAATAAAAGCTATTACTACTATACTAATGATGATGATGATGATTAAATCCGTTCGGCTTACGGCACTAACACTGCCAAATAAATAACTATATAAATCTGTATTAAATCCATCTGCTAATGAAATAAAAATAACCCCTAAACCAATTCCACTCGACAAAATAATAGGGATTGCGAGCTCCTGATAATGTTTATAAACGGTTCTAAGTTTTTCTATAAACAATGCCCCTACTACAGAGAAGGTCATTCCTAAATAAAGGGGATTTAACCCTGTAGTAAAAAGGAACCTCTTTTCAAGAAGCAAGCTTGCCGCAATTCCAGCTAAAGTAACGTGACTTAAAGCATCTGCAATAAGTGACAGTCTTCTTACAACAATATACACACCAAGTAAGGGTGCTATTAATCCGATAATTGCACCTGTAAGAAATGCATTCTGTAAAAATTCATATTTAAATATTGCTTCAATCACCGGTTTTCCCCTCCGTGATGATGAACATGATGGTGATGATGATCATGCTGATGTAAAAGAACTTGAACATCATGGCCGTACAGCTCAGACATATTTTGTTTTTCAAACTCCTCCGTGTCACCATGAAAATGCATATGCTTATTTAGACAAGCAACATGTGAAACTTTATCCGTAATCGTACCGATATCATGAGTCACTAGGATCAGTGTAATCCCTCTATTTCGATTGAGGTCTGTTAGCATCTCGTAGAAGGATTGAACATTCTTTGCATCGACACCGACTGTTGGCTCATCTAAAATAAGCAAGTCGGGATCACTAACTAGTGCACGTGCAATAAATACCCTTTGTTGTTGTCCTCCCGACAACTCCCCGATGTTGCTTCCTTTTTTTTCAGAGAGCCCGACTGAATCAATCGCTTCAAGTATCTTCTGTTTATCCTCTTCTTTATGCTTTTTAAATAACCCAACTTTTTTGGTTAACCCACTTGATACAACTTCGTATACTGTTGCAGGAAATCCCGAATTAAAGGAATTTGCTTTTTGAGAGACAAACCCTATACGATGCCACTCCTTAAACTGCTCAATCGCTGTCCCAAATAATTTTACTTCCCCCTTCTGGAGCTTTAATAACCCCAGAATAATTTTTAGTAAAGTGGACTTTCCTGATCCATTTGGTCCAACAAGCCCTAAAAATGCTCCTCGAGGAACAGAAAAATCAATTTCTTCAAGTACGTTTTCCTTTTCATATTTATAAGTCAATTTGTTAACTTTTATAATTTCTTCCATTTTTATCACCTATTATTATCAGAATCATTCCGATTTACAAAATGTAGTATACATGAGAAATGTAGTGATGTAAAGGAAGTACTCTTGCCTTTTCTTCACACCTTTCTTGAGATAACCACATAGATTAACATCAGGGAGTGGTGAATGCGTGAGTATATTTCAATCGATCGTAAATCACAAAATTAACACAATTACGACAGAAGAATTAATGAGGTATGGCAAACAATTTGGAGTTTCCATAAGTGAAAAGGAGGCGAAACAGATTGCAGCTTATCTTCGTGGGCGAAATGTAGATATTTTCAATATATCTGAAAGAGGAAGACTATTAAAGGAAATTGAAAAATTAACGAGCCCTCAAACCGCAAAAGCAGTCAGTCAGGTGGTTACCCAATTTACAAAGTAAATAAGCAAAGGGCTCATTTTTCAGGTGAGCCCTTCTCTATTCTATGCCATAATATGTTCCATTAGGTTTTCGTTAAATGTCTTAGAAGTCAACATTTCAATTTCTTGTTTGTATGGTGCCTTCTTATTATTCTTATCCTCACCAACAAACGGAGTTTCAAGGATCTTCGGAATACTCATAAGCTGTGGATGATGAACGATATAGGATAGTGCGTCAAAGCCAATCTTCCCAAATCCAATATTTTCATGTCTGTCTTTTCTTGAACCACGGTCATTTTTACTATCATTAATATGGAGTACTTTTAGTCGATCAATTCCAATGATCTTATCAAACTCACTAAGAACCCCATCAAAATCCTCAACAATGTTATAACCAGCATCATGAATATGACAAGTATCGAAGCAAATAGATAACTTCTCATTATGTTGGACCCCATCGATAATCATTGCTAATTCCTCAAAGCTTTTCCCACATTCAGATCCTTTACCAGCCATGGTTTCTAAAGCAATTTGAAGCTTTTCATTTCCTGTTAGAACTTCATTGAGACCTTCAATAATCTTTTTAATCCCCGCTTCTTCCCCAGCTCCGACATGAGCTCCAGGGTGTAGGACAATTTGTCTGGCACCTATTGCCTCTGTACGTTCTATTTCTGATTTTAAAAATCGAACACCAAGGTCAAATGTGTCTGGGTTTGTTGTATTTCCAATATTAATAATATATGGAGCATGAACAACAATGTCTTCTAAATTAATCCCGTTTAATTCCATATGTTTTTGACCAGCTTCGATGTTTAAGTCTTCTATTTTCTTTCTTCTTGTATTTTGAGGAGCGCCTGTGTAGATCATGAAAGTATTCGCACCATAAGAGACCGCTTCTGCACTCGATGCAAGCAACATACTTTTCCCACTCATTGAAACATGTGATCCTAGTTTTAGCATTTTCTCCACTCTCCTGCCCTTCTATTTCTTTTTCAAACGGTTCTGCCTTCTCTTAATTTTATCCATTTCAAACTGCATCTTCTTCTTATAGCCCGGCTTAACCTTTGATGGTTTTTTAACAAAAGACTTCGCAACTTTTTCTGCCTCATCAGACTGCTTCGTTCTCTTTTTACGTCTGTTACGGTCCTCAAGCTCTGATAGTTCACCCTTTTTAATATCAATATGCTTAAAAGTTATCCCCAGTTTTTCAAGCCTATTTAATGCATCCTCATCCGATGGCTCATAAACCGTGAGAGCTATTCCCGAATTCCCCGCTCTTGCTGTTCTACCGACACGATGCACATAAAAATCTAGATCAGTTGGAAGTTCATAGTTAATCACATGACTAATTCCTGGAATATCAATTCCTCTTGCAGCCAAATCAGTAGCCACAATATATTGAAATTCTAAATCCGTGATTTGCTTCATCATCCGCTTACGTTCACGAGGACTCAAATCTCCATGAATTCTACCAACCTTCAGCCCTCTATGAGTCAATGCTGTTGCAACTTCCTCGGCCTTTTTCTTCGTATTTGTAAACACGATTGCTAAATAAGGGTTATATAGCTTAAGTGCCTCATACACAAGGGTTGACTTCTCACGATGCCTTGACGGGAGAAGTATATGTTCAATTTTCGCTGCAGTTAACTGTTTCGGTTCAATATGAATGAATTTTGGATTTTCCATATATTTCTTCAGGAAAGGTTTTAGCTTTTCTGGAATCGTTGCTGAAAATACAAGCATTTGTAGCTTTTCTGGCATTCTGGCTCCAATTTGGTCAACATCTTCTAAAAAGCCCATATCGAGCATTAAATCCGCTTCATCGACTACAAACATATTTGCCGTATGTACAAAAAGGGCTTGTTCCTTTACTAAATCATTAATACGTCCTGGTGTCCCAACAACGATATGAGGTTGAGTTTTGAGCTTTTCGATGGTACGAACCTTGTCTGTTCCACCAATGAAAAGACGACTAGTGATCTCTTCTCCCTCTTCCGCATGTTCGGTTACCTTGAGAACTTCTTGATAGATTTGTGTGGCAAGCTCTCTTGTTGGTGCAGTGATAACAGCTTGTACCTCTTGCTTAGTATGATTAATTTTATGGAGCACTGGTAACACATAAGAATGTGTTTTCCCTGTTCCTGTTTGAGATTGTCCAATCGCACTTTCACCTTTTAGTACGGTTGGAATCAATCTTTCTTGAATTTCAGTTGGTTCATAAAATCCAATGGCTTCAATTGCCTTGTTTATAAATGGTTTTAATTGATACGCTGAGAATTTTGTCTTCGTCATTTTTAAAGCTCCTTCAGTTTTGGTAAGGATGTCCATACCCATCATGTAATTATAATAAAGTTCTTCCTAAAGTGCCACCTACAGTTCACTTATCCCACATTATTATGTTTTACGAATTACAGGATTTTCAAACAAACTCATAACTAATCCTTATTCACCTAGACCAAATCTTTATTTGTTGCATAGGGTATAAGAGGGAAAATTATGAAAGGAGGGTGTTCGTATGCCACCAAGACAACCATTTCCTGTTCGTGGAGGGATGCCTCAACATTTGCCTGGATTTGGACGAAACCAAATGAGACCGATGATGAACCCTGCGAGAATGGGAAATATGGGAATGCCCAGAGGCCCTATGGGAGTGAATGCTTCAAGAGGGATGAGGGGGGCGACTAGAAAAAGCGGCGGAGGTTTACTTGCAAAGATCCTCGGCAAAGGTAACTCTCAAGGTACTCAAGGTGCCCAAGCAGGCATGCAAATGTTTGGAAATGCTTCTCGCTCTGCAGCACCAGCTACAAGTAGTGGTGGGCTGTTAAAATCATTAACAGACCCTACAGCAATTACAGGATTCCTAAACAATACACAAAGGGTGTTAAATACTGCTCAGCAAATCGGACCGATGGTACAACAATACGGTCCAATTGTAAAAAACTTACCAGCGATGTGGAAATTATACCGTGGTTTAAATGCAGCAAGCACAGATGACGAAACTACGGATGATTCAGACACAAATTCTACCAACACAGAGCAAAAGACAGAATCAAAGGCAAAAACCAACCAAAAACGCACAAAGCCAGTGGAGACAGATGATGAACAAGAAATACATTCTATAGAAATTGACGAGAACGTTTCTAAAAGATTAAAAGGAAAATCGGTGCCTAAAATATATGTATAAAGGAATATGCTCAGAGCATATTCCTTTTCTCCTCTTTGTATAATCATTATAGATTATATATAATGATAGAATAAGCATGCTAAAAGGGGAGAGCCAACTATAATGAAAGTTATAAAAATATCGCCCCGTGGCTATTGCTACGGTGTTGTTGATGCGATGGTTATCGCAAGAAATGCAGCACTGGATAAAACATTGCCACGGCCTATATATATATTAGGGATGATTGTACACAACAAGCACGTAACAGATGCTTTTGCTGAAGAAGGGATTATTACGCTAGATGGACCAAATCGAAAAAAAATACTAGAACAAGTAGATAAAGGGACTGTTATTTTTACTGCCCATGGAATATCTCCTGAAGTCAGAGAGTTAGCGAAACAAAAAGGACTTGTTACCATTGATGCTACCTGTCCCGATGTAACAACTACACATCAGCTAATTGAAGCTAAGAAAAATGAGGGTTACCAGGTGATTTATATCGGTAAAAAAGGACATCCCGAACCTGAGGGAGCTTTAGGTGTTGCTCCTGACATCGTACACCTTGTTGAAACAGTAGGAGATGTGGAATCATTAGCTATTCAAGCTGACAAAATACTTGTCACGAATCAGACAACAATGAGTCAGTGGGATGTTGGCCATATTATGAAGAAAATTGAAGAAAAATATCCACATGCAGAATTCCATAAGGAAATTTGTATGGCTACTCAAGTTCGACAGGAAGCGGTTGCCGAACAAGCTGGTGAGGCTGATGTCGTTATCGTTGTAGGAGATCCAAAAAGCAATAACTCAAATCGACTCGCACAAGTTTCTCAAGAAATTGCAGGTACCGTCGCATACCGAATTAGTGATATATCTGAATTAGATATCACTTGGATTAAAGATGCACAAACAGTGGGCGTAACCTCGGGTGCATCAACACCAACCCCTATTACGAAAGAAGTCATTGCCTTTATCGAGCAATTTAATCCTTTTGATGAATCTACATGGACTCGTGAGAAAAAGGTACCCCTTCAAAAAATATTACCTAAAGTAAAAAGATAATATCAAAGAAAGCCACGAAATTTCTCGTGGCTTTCCTTTTTCTTACACAAATTGAAACGGATCTGTATGAATGGTTGAAGCAAAAATATTCACGTTATATCCTTTTTGCTTACACATCTCGGTAAGCTTTTTTGCCACTCCTTGCTTCATGACCTTTTCTACATTGTGTCCTGGATCAATGATATTTAATCCTAGCATCATGGCATCATGTGCAACATGGTAATACATATCACCCGTTATATATACATCAGCACCTTTGAAGCTAGCCGATTGAATATACTTATTTCCGTCTCCCCCAAGCACGGCAACCGTTTTTACCTTAGCGTCTAAATCCCCAACGACTCGAACCGCAGGTACATCTAACGCTTCTTTTACAAAGTTCGCAAATTCTCCGAGTGTTGTTTCGTTAATTTTCCCGATCTTACCCAAACCAAGCGGCTTTGACTTATTTTTTAGTGGGTACACATCATAAGCTACTTCCTCGTATGGATGTGCTTTAATCATAGCCGAAAGGACCTTCTTTTCTAGTTGCGCTGGAAGTACGGTTTCTATCCTAGCTTCTTCTACTCGCTCAACTTTCCCTATTAGCCCAGTGAAAGGATTTGTCCCCTCTAATGGAACAAACTCTCCCTTTCCTTCAGATGTAAAGGAACAGTGAGAGTACTGCCCTATTGAACCTGCTCCAGCATCACCTAACGCTTTTTTTATATCCTCTTCATATCCCTTGGGAACATAGACAACAAGTTTAAGTAATTCTGAGTCATAAGTGGGTACAAGAACTTCTGTGTTAGTTAGTTGTAGGGCATCTGCTAGTAAATCATTTACCCCACCTTCTGCAACATCAAGATTCGTATGTGCAGCATATACAGCGATATCATGCTTGATTAATTTCTCAATTATTCGACCTGTTGTTGTATCCGTCACAAGCTTTTGAAGAGGACGATAAATAAGTGGGTGATGAGCAATGATCAATTGAACATTATTATGTATGGCTTCATCCACGACTTCTTCAAGTACATCCAACGTAATCATTACATTGGATATTTTCGTGTTTAACTTCCCAATTTGCAAACCAACTTTATCCCCTTCTAGTGCGAGATTCTTAGGGGCAAATTGTTCAAAAAGGCTTATGATTTCATGTCCATTTACGGTTTTCATCTATCTAAAACCTCCTTTGTCATTGAAATCTTCTTTTGTAATTCCATTTCTTTTTCTCGTTTTTCTTGCGTTTGCCTTGACTGGCTCAGTTGCTCTAGAATCCGTTCCCAGTTTTTCTGTTCAGCCGTCCACTTCTGAATAAAAGCCTCATTTTTTTGTCTACTTAGAAAAGGACCAAAAAGTAATTCACATTCCATGTTCTCCGTATAAGCTAACTTGGGATCCCCTTTTTCAGCAACCAAGATTTCGTAAATTTTCCCGTCCTCTTCCAAAATGGCTTCATTCGTGAGGCTCCATCCATTTTCAAAAAGCCATAACCGAATGGATATAGCACTAATATTTGGTTGAAGGACAAGCCTTTTTACGCCCTCAAGTTTTTCCTTTCCTTCTTCAAGAATAGTAGCAATAAGCGCGCCACCCATCCCAGCAATTGTAATACATTCTACTTCACCTGCTTCAATTACCTGAAGACCATTTCCCTTTCGCACATCAACTTTTTTCGATAATCCTTCAATTTCTACTTGTTTTTTTGCGGATTGAAAAGGGCCTTCAACGACCTCACCTGCTATTGCATAGGTTACTTTTCCCGCCTTCACTACATGACAAGGAAGATAGGCATGATCAGAGCCAATATCAGCTAGGATCGCACCCTCAGGAATAAAATCAGCAACTGCGTTTAGCCTCTTTGATAATCTTTCAACATTCATTATAGAAACACCAACTCTTTATTTGATTACATACAGTATAAAAAAAGTCCTTCACATATGCAAAGGACTAAAACGCTTACTTATTTAAGTTCCAATAACCAATCAGCCATTGCTTCTTCGTTACCTGCCGCTAGACCTCCTGGCATCGAACCTTTACCATTCACTAGGATCTCTTGGATTTCCTCTTTTGAAAGTTTGTCACCAACACCTGTTAAAGCAGGACCAACGCCCCCTTGGTATGCATCCCCGTGACAACCAATACAGCCCGCAGTCTTATAAATATCTTCGGGATTGTTTGAAACCTCTTCTGTCTTTTCTCCACCATTTTTTTGTTCTGCAGCTAGTTCCTTACTGTCACCTAAGCCTTTAAATGAAAAAAGGAACATTGCAGCAATACCAAGAACCATGATTAAGACAAATGGAATAATCGGATTGCGATTCATGCTTTTCCCTCCCTTATGTAAGTACATCAAAAACTATGTAAATATAGAATACAAACAATATCTATTTTACTTGAAAACGGCCAGAAGGAAAAGTACTAAAGTAAACTTTGTCACATTAAGTTCTTAAATTAGACAAAACCTCACTTCTTTTTGTGAGGTCTGTCATAAAGTTGCTAGCAACCAATTGCTCGTGCAATCACCATACGTTGAATCTCCGAGGTACCTTCACCAATTTCGGTAAGTTTTCCATCACGCATGTAACGTTCTACATGATAGTCCTTCATATACCCGTACCCTCCGTGTATCTGTACAGCCTGGTCAGTGACCTCCATACAAATTTCAGAAGCGTATAGCTTACACATGGAGGCTTCCTTTGTAAAAGAGCGTCCTTGGTCTTTTAACCATGCTGCTTTAAATACCATATTTCTAGCCAGTTCAATCTTCATTGCCATGTCTGCAAGCTTAAACTGAATCGCTTGGAAATGTGACAATGCTCTCCCAAACTGTTGCCTCTGCTTTGCATAATTTAATGCCTTCTCATAGGCTGCTTGAGCAATACCCACTGCCATTGCACCAATTCCAATCCTTCCACCATCAAGAGTAATTAAAAACTGCTTAAAGCCCTCTCCACGCCTTCCTAGTAGGTTCTCAGTGGGTACATGAACATCTTCTAGTACTAATTCGGTCGTATTGGATGCATGAAGTCCCATCTTTTCATAATTGTTAATGACTTGAAAACCGGTTGAATCAGTAGGTACAATAATAGCACTAATTTCTTTATTTCCATTTTGTTCACCAGTTACCGCTGTAATTGCTAAATGCTTGGCATAACTCGCATTTGTAATATAACATTTATTACCATTGATAACAAACTGACCATTTTCCTCAACAGCACTCGTTCTTGTTCCCCCTGCATCTGAACCAGCATTTGGCTCAGTTAATCCAAAAGCTCCAAACGATTCACCTGTACAAATGGGGATTAAGTATTTCTTCTTTTGTTCTTCTGTACCAAATAAGTGAAGGGGCGCTCCCCCCAATGAAATATGAGCTGAATACGTAATTCCAGTAGAGGCACATGCTCTACTTAGCTCCTCTGTCACGATCGCAAAGCTTATTGTATCCGCTCCTCCACCTCCATACTCTTCAGGAAACGGAAGCCCCATTAACCCTAAGTCTGATAATTTCATAAACACATCACTCGGAAACTTCTTATTAAGGTCTCTTTCTAGAGCACCTGGTGCAACTTCTTCATTAGCAAACTCTCTAATTGTTCGAAGGATCATGCTTTGTTCTGATGTTAAATCAAAATTCATGTTTTTCTCCTCCTTAACGTAAGGTGAAATCGCTTTCAAACCTATTATATAAGGAGTTTAATAAGTTTCTCAACATTTTAAATTTTTTAATAAATAATTGTTATATAAATATAGATGCTACTAACAATAACAAACCTAACAGAGAAGAAATTGTAAAGTACATTAAATTTGCTTTACTGCCAATGACAAACCAAACCAGACAGTTTAAAATAATGGTTATATAAAGGCTCACTTGATTATCTGGAAAAAAATACGTAACTAGATCTACAGAGCATAACAAAACGATTAGGGCAGTAGAGATCATCGGAACGATCAAGCCTGTCGCTTTTCTAAGAAAGTAAAAACTTATTCCAAATCCAAATAATATCAATAAAGAGTAAAGAGTCGTTTGCAAAAAGAAAGATAATTCAGTAAAATATATAAATATACCAATCGGAATCAGCAGCAATGGAGTATATGAGAATAATCCCCTCCAATCAATGCTATTTTTCCTTACTTTTTTTCCGTTCATTTGTTTTCCTTCTGTATATAAGGCTAATAGAAAATTACAATATTGTTCAGGAAGAAGCTTCGATTCCTTCCAATAATGAATTTCTTTTATAATGATTTCTTTCCGATTATTACTCATACCTTTTCCTTTCTCTGGCTGAACATAAAAAATAGTTTACCTCTATTGTAAGAAGTAAACTATTTTTAGACAATCATTTTATTCTAAGAAGTCCTTCAAGCGCTTGCTACGGCTAGGGTGTCTAAGCTTCCTTAACGCTTTCGCTTCAATTTGTCTTATACGTTCTCTCGTAACACCAAACACTTTTCCAACTTCTTCTAAAGTTCTCGTACGGCCATCATCCAGTCCAAAACGTAGTCGTAATACATTTTCTTCACGGTCGGTTAAAGTATCAAGCACATCTTCAAGCTGTTCTTTTAATAGCTCATAAGCAGCATGCTCAGAAGGTGATGTAGCATCCTGATCTTCAATGAAATCACCTAAATGTGAGTCATCCTCTTCCCCAATAGGAGTTTCCAATGAAACTGGTTCTTGAGCAATTTTTAGGATTTCACGAACCTTATCTGGAGTAAGATCCATATCTTCACCGATTTCTTCCGGAGTTGGTTCACGTCCTAAATCCTGAAGTAGCTGACGCTGTACTCGAATTAATTTATTGATTGTTTCAACCATATGAACGGGAATACGGATTGTTCTTGCTTGGTCTGCAATTGCACGAGTAATTGCTTGTCGTATCCACCAAGTAGCATACGTACTAAATTTAAATCCTTTGCGGTAATCAAACTTCTCAACCGCTTTTATTAATCCCATATTACCTTCTTGAATTAAATCAAGGAATAACATTCCACGACCAACATAGCGTTTTGCGATACTAACTACAAGACGCAGGTTTGCTTCTGCAAGTCGGCGCTTTGCTTCTTCGTCGCCTTGTTCGATACGATTAGCAAGTGAGATTTCCTCTTCTGCAGACAATAAGTCCACACGACCGATTTCCTTTAAATACATTCGGACTGGGTCATTAATCTTAACACCTGGTGGTACACTTAAATCATTTAAATCGAACTCTTCTTCACCTTTAGCAAGCTCCTGTATATTGGGGTCACCATCTTCAGATTCACCCACTAATTCTACACCTTGTTCACCTAAAAATTCATAAAACTCATCCATTTGATCAGAGTCTACATCAAAATTAGCTAATTTTTCTGCAATATCGTCATAGGCTAGAACCCCTGTTTTCTTCCCAACCTCTGTTAACTGATCTTTTACTTGTTCTAGGGTCAAATCTGAATCAACCTCTTTTGAACGGGCCGATTTTTCAGCCATATGTACCCCTCCTTCCAAAGTCAAACAACCATCTTAAGCTTTTAATGTCTTGCGCAATTGGATAATCTCCATCGCAATTGCTGCAGCCCTTCCATAATCCTTTTGTCTCTCTGCTTCTTTCTCTTCTGCTTCTTTTTCTTTTATTTTTAACATCTTTTGATAATTCAACACCTGCTTAATATAATCGGAAAGCTCTTGATCGCTTATTTCTTCAGCAATTGCCATCATTCCAATATCTGCAACTATTCGTCTAAGCTTTTCATCTTTTATATATGTTAAGAAGTCACTCGGATTCGGTTGGAACCCCTTTTCATAATACCCATACAAATACGTAATGATTGCTTGATGCTCATCAATATTAAAGGGAGTACCATTTAACAAATCCTGCACTTTATATGCTATGTCGGAATCCTTCAACATATAAGCAATTAAACGTCTTTCGGCAGTTTCAAAAGCAGGTTTTAGTGTGGAAGTTTGTTTGATAATCACATCTTGATTTCTTTTCTGAACATATTGCTCACGATTTCCCTTTTTGTTCGCAAAGAAAAATTGTTTTTGTTGTTGCTTTAAAGCATCAAGCGAAAGGGAAAATTCACTTGCTAGCTGTCTTAAATAGTGATCTCGTTCCACTACCTTTTCAAGTAGGCTTATTTCCTTTAATACTTCTTCGATATACTGGAGGCGAATTCCTTCATTATTTAAATCCTTTCCTCTTCTTAAATATCGAAGTTTAAAATTCATTAATGTGACACTAGCAGATAGTATCTCGTTTTGAAATTTTTCTTCACCATTTTGGCGAATGAAATCATCAGGGTCCATTCCTTCGGGCAAAATCGCCACCCGTACCTGAATTCCTGCTGAGTGAAGAAGTTGACCAGCACGGTGAGCAGCCTCAATACCAGCATTATCTCCATCGTAACAAACCGTAACTGCTTCAGCACGTCGCCTAATCGAAACGATGTGATCGTCAGTCAACGATGTTCCCATCGTAGCAACCCCATTGTGAACACCTGATCGATCTGCAGCAATTACATCAGCAAACCCTTCAAATAATACAATTTGATTTGTTTTTTTTATGCTAGCCCTTGCTTGGTGAAAATTATATAAAATTTTACTTTTGTTAAAAATTGCTGTTTCAGGACTATTTAAATATTTAGGCTCATCTGCCCCTAGTGATCTACCTGAAAACGCAATTGTATTGCCTTTGTGGTCTAATATAGGAAACATAATGCGGTCTCTGAAGCGATCAAAATAGGTTCCATCACGTTCACGCTTAATTACCAACCCAGCCCTTTCCATTACATCAGGGGGATAGTTACGTTTCGATAAGAATTTGTAAACAAAATCCCATGAATTTAATGAATAACCTATCTGAAATTTAGCAATTGCTTCGTTTGTAAAGCCTCTCGATAATAGGTACTCAAGGGCATGTTGACCGTCTTTTGTATTTACAAGCAAATGATGATAGAATTTACGTAATAAATCGTGAGCATCAATCATTTGCTGAAAATCATTCGGGATCGTCCTAGAATGGGTTTGAGAAGACGATTCGATATGTAGCTCAACATTTCCTTTTTCAGCTAGCTTAATTGCCGCTTCTATAAACGAGACACCTTCTTGTTCCATTAAGAAAGAAAATGCATTTCCACCTGCTCCACATCCGAAACAATGATAAATTTGCTTATCCGGCGAAACGGAGAAGGATGGAGAATTTTCTCCATGAAAGGGACAAAGTCCAAAATAATTACGACCTTGTTTTTTCAGCTGAACATAGTCGCTAACCACGTCCACTATATCAACCGCCTGGCGAATTTCATTAATTTTATCCTCTGGGATACGTTCTGCCATGAAAAACAACTCCAGGTATTAGTGAGTAATTCGCGATAAATTATAGATTTCCTGCAAATTTCGACAAAATTCTATAAAAATTTTTCGCAAAATCATCTCGGTCATTTTGACCAAAACGTTTGGGTCCTTTTGAGTGTACCCCTTGTCGTCTAGCTTTCGCGGCAAGATACCTCATATCAAGAGCAAGATTAATATCTTTCTCTTCGTATACATTCCCCCTTGGAGAAAGAACATAAACACCTTTATGCAGGAGAGTCGAAGCTAACCCGATGTCTTGGGTTACCGCAAAATCTCCTTTACCCACATGGTTCATGATATATAAGTCAACTTCCTCCTTACCCGTATCGACATATTTCCATGTTCCTGCAGTTTCTGTGGTGCTTATGTGATTATAAGATGCAACAAAAATTACTTCCAATGAAAAATTCGACGCGATTTCGACAATTTCCTGCTTCACTGGACAGGAATCTGCATCTACAAACACCTTCGGTAAACCTAATGTACTATTAATTCTACATCACTCCACATATTCCTTCTTATTTGGAGGAATAACTTAACGGAAAAGCCTTTGTCGAATTTTTTTAAGACGAGTTTCTTGACTTCTGACAATAAATAGTTTATTCGTTCATAGTGAAGTCTAAACCTAATCTGATACATTTTTATCACAATTTTTTATTATAGTATATAAAAGTCTATTTTTCCATTACTTTTTTTAGATTGCTCCAAAATATAAAAAAGAAATAGCACATAAGTTTATGCGCTATTTCAGTTATTTATCCTCTTTTTAAATAACGGTTTAAAATAACATTAGCCGTTTCCTCAACAGCTTTATTTGTTACATCGATCACATGACATCCGATTCTTGAAACAATTTTATCAAAATACTCTATCTCTTCCTTAATTCGTTCAATATTTGCATAGCTTGCTCGGTCGTTTAACCCCAATGAAAGAAGTCGTTCTCGCCTTATGTTATTTAGTTTTTCTGGACTTATTTTTAACCCGAAACATTTCTCTGCAGGTACTTTGAATAATTCCTCAGGAGGGTCAACCTCTGGAACAAGTGGAACATTCGCCACTTTAATCCGTTTATGAGCCAAATACTGTGACAATGGAGTTTTCGATGTTCTCGAAACTCCTACTAAAACGATATCTGCTTTTAAGATTCCCCGCGGATCCCGACCATCATCATACTTAACTGCAAATTCAATTGCTTCAACCTTTTTAAAATAATCCTCATCCAGCTTCCTAACTAAACCAGGTTCAAATAATGGCTGCTTACCACAAATATCTTGTATTTGGTCAATTAGAGGTCCAATTATATCACAGGCATAAATTCCTTCTGCCTTCGCCGTATCCCTCATATAATCCCGCATATCTGGCTTGACAAGTGTATAGGCAACCATCCCACCGTCTAATTTCACAAGTGAAATCACTTCGTCAATATTGGATTTATCCTCTACATATGGAAACCTTTTGATTGTGACCTCTTGTCCATCAAATTGGCTTATCGCTGCTTTTGTCACGAGCTCTGCAGTTTCTCCTACAGAATCAGATACCACGTAGACGATTGGCATTTTCCCCATACTTCCTCATCTCCTACTTCAATTGTAATAAATCTTATGTGTGCGAATCGAGTAATACTGTAATGCGACTGTGTTAATTTCCTTCGGCTAATGCTACAAACGCCTTCGTTAAGTTCGTTTTAGTGATTCTTCCAAGTACTTCGAATCCTCTTTCCGATTCCCTAACTACAGGCAGTGCATCAATCTGCTTATCGATCAATTTATGTGCCACATCAATGAGAAGATCGTCTTTTCCGCACATGGTTACATTAGGCATTCTTGTCATGATAATATGCACTGGTAAAGTCGTCAGCTCCTGCTTTCCAATACTTGCTCTTAGTAGATCTTTTCTCGACAATACGCCCGTGAGCAAAGAAGATTGATCGACAACAAATAATGTTCCTACATCTTCGAGAAACATGGTACAGATCGCATCGTAAACAGAAACGTTTTCACTTACCACTACAGGTATGGATTGATAATCCTTTACATATAGCTTCTTTAAACTCTCAGTCAGCAGCTGAGTTCCTGATTTTCCTGTGTAAAAATAACCAACCCGAGGCCTTGCATCCAAATAACCAGCCATAGTTAAAATAGCTAAGTCTGGTCGAAGTGTTGCTCTCGTTAAGTTAAGTCGTTCTGCAATATGTTCTCCCGTTATCGGTCCATTTTCCTTTACAATTTGCAAAATATGCTCTTGCCGTTTATTAAGCTCGATTGTACTCACCACCTAATTGCCGTTTAGGCTTATATGTATGTCATACTTATATAAAATTATTATATACTATCTCTCATAAATGAAAAGACATTAGGATAAAAAGAGCCTTCACCGTTAGAAGGCCCTTTTAAAAAGTATTATTTTGTTACAATTTCCTTTACATTAGCGAAGCTCATAATTAACTCTGCTAACTGCGACATTAGTGCTAAACGATTGTTTTTTAATGCAAGATCCTCTGCCATTACCATTGTATGGTCAAAGAAGTCGTTTATCGCTCCTTGTAATGATGCAAGTTTATCAAAAAACTCTTCTTCACTAGCTCCATTTGTTTCTAATGATAATTTCACATCAAGATATTGCTTATAAAGTGCAGTCTCGTACTCGTTCTCAAATAGAGATTCATTGATTTTTACATTTTCCACTGCTTTATTCGAGATCGTTAGCACACGGCTAAGAGCTTCAACCGTCTCTTTAAAGCCGTTCGCATCCTTCTTCGTTTGTAAAACAACTGCCTTTTTAACAAGTGTAGGTAAGGCTGTAATGTCTTTTTCTAAAACGGCATCTATGATGTCATAACGGATGTTTTGTTCTTGTAAATAATGCTTTAAACGTAACTTGAAGAAAGATACAAGCTCAAGTTGTAACTCTTCCTCTCCTCTTTCTCCAATTCCCTTTTCCTTTATGGCACCAATAGAAAGACGGAGAAGGTCCGTTAAAGATACATTCCACTCTTTATTGATTAAGATTTGAACAATTCCTGAAGCTTGTCTTCTTAAAGCATACGGATCCTGCGAGCCGCTTGGAATATTACCGATTGCAAAAAACGAGACAATGGTATCTAATTTTTCTGCTAATGCTAGCACTGCCCCACTATTTGATTTAGGAGTAGAGTCATCTGCATTTCTTGGCATGTAGTGTTCATTAATTGCAACTGCAACCGACTCTGATTCCCCTTTTTGTCTAGCATACTTCTCACCCATGAACCCCTGAAGCTCGGGGAATTCATAAACCATATGAGTAACTAAATCAAATTTACTGATTTCAGCAGCACGGTCCGCTGTCTTTTGATCTTCTTCATTAAAAGCTAATAATTCCGCTACCTGATTTGTTAAAGAACGAACGCGGTCGACTTTTTCAGAGAGCGTACCAATTTCCTCATGATAGACAATGGAACCTAGCTTAGCTAAAGAATCAGAAATACTTGTCTTTTGATCTTCTCTATAGAAAAATGCTGCATCAGATAGTCTCGCCCTAAGGACCTTCTCATTACCCTTTGCTACCGTCTCAAGATGATTATGATCACCATTTCTTACTGTAACAAAGAACGGCAAGAGTGTTCCATCCTTTTTCTTAACAGGAAAGTACCTTTGATGCTCCTTCATTGATGTGATAAGAACTTCTTCTGGGAGTTCAAGAAATTCTTCTTCAAACTTTCCAAATAGAGCGGTTGGGTATTCAACTAAATTCGTTACTTCCTCTAATAAGTCCTCATCTACAGGAATCGTCCAACCTTCCTCTTCTTCTAACTTTGAAATTTGAGAGAGAATAGCCTCTTTTCTTTCCTTTGCATTCGCAATAACAAATTCACCTAAGAGCTTAGTTACATATTCTTCTGGTGAACCAATTTCCACTTCTTTTCCTAAGAATCGATGTCCGTTTGTACGATTGCTGGTTGATACATTCGTAATGGCGAAAGGGATAACCTCTGTTCCATAAATAGCAAGCAACCACTTGATTGGACGTATATACTTTAGTGTTTCATTTGCCCAACGCATATTTTTAGGGAATGTTAGTCCCGTAATAATATGTTCTAACTCAGGTAGAATTTCTTTTGTCGGTTGCCCCTTTGTAAACTTACGTACATGAGCATACTCGACATCATTAATCTCTTTAAAATAAATGTCGTCTACAGACATTCCCTGACCTCTAGTAAATCCTATAGCGGCTTTTGACCAATTTCCTTCGTGGTCAACGGCAATTTTTTTTGCCGGTCCTTTTGCCTCTTCCTCAACATCTTCTTGACTAGAGCTTACACCGTAAGCAATCACAGCTAGACGTCTAGGAGTAGAAAAATGGGAAATCGAATCAAACGCAATCTTTTTCTCATTTAACCAGTTTTCTATTTTAGAGGTTAATTGCTCAATTGAACCCGTAACAAAACGAGCAGGCATCTCCTCAAGACCGATTTCTAATAATAAGTCTTGCTTATTCATGTGTATTTTCCCCCATTTGCTGTAGAATTGGGAATCCTAACTTTTCTCTCTCTTCATAGAACGTTTTAGCTACCTTTCTAGCTAAGTTTCTGCATCGACCGATGAATCCAGTTCGTTCCGTAACTGAAATAGCCCCTCTAGCATCCAAAAGATTAAATACATGAGAGCATTTCAAGACGTAATCATAAGCAGGGTGAACAAGGCCTTCATTCATTTGGCGATGTGCTTCTTTTTCATAAATGTTAAACAAATTAAAAAGCATCTCCGGATCTGAAGTCTCAAAAGTATATTTTGAGTGCTCGTATTCAGGCTGTAAGAAAATATCACGAACCGTAAAGCCATTTGTCCACTCAAGATCAAACACGTTTTCCTTTTCTTGAATATACGAAGCAAGACGCTCAATTCCATAAGTTATTTCTACTGATACTGGTTTACATTCGAGTCCCCCAACCTGTTGGAAATACGTAAATTGCGTAATCTCCATGCCATCGAGCCATACTTCCCAACCAAGCCCGGCGCATCCTAGTGATGGATTTTCCCAGTTATCTTCTACAAATCGAATGTCGTGCTGAAGAGGATCAATTCCTAGCGCCTTCAAAGAATCGAGATAAATTTCCTGAATATTATCAGGAGAAGGCTTCATAATGGCTTGGAATTGGTGGTGTTGATACAAACGGTTAGGGTTTTCTCCGTATCTACCGTCTGCTGGTCTTCTTGATGGCTCCACATACGCCACACTCCAAGGTTCAGGGCCAATCGCACGTAAAAACGTATAAGGGCTCATCGTACCTGCTCCCTTTTCCACATCATATGCCTGCATTAAAATACATCCTTGATCTGACCAATGCTTTTGCAAAGTTAAAATCATGTTTTGAATATTCATGGTACACCTCCAAAAATTATCGCATAAGAAGATTATCATTTTTTTGGGCAACAAAAAAACTCCCGTCTCCTATGCCTATATAGCATAGGGACGAGAGTTACCCGCGGTTCCACCCTATTTGCCGACCATATATTCGTCAGCCACCTTAATCCGAAATTGCTCGGGAACGCCCTTCCTTAACACTCTATTCCTAGCTTTCACCGTCCTAGGATCGCTTCTAAGTAGAGGAAGTTAAGTACTCCTTTCCTTCAACGCAAATATTAAATTTAATTTGAATCTTAGCTGAAACAAGACTAGTTGTCAACTCTTATTATCCATACTCCCTAATTGGCTGATCTGATTTAAAAATTTTTTGGTTTTTAAGTGTAGACCAGAGTATTCTTCATAATAAGCATTAATAATTTTTTTCAACTCATCCTTCGTTTCTTGCTTTACAGAAATATTCCCTAATCTCTTCATATCGATAAAATAAAACAATCGAAGTAGTTTTACTGTTGATTGTGAGATTTTGTAGTGATACGGATCCTTTTCCAAACATCGATGACAGATAAATCCACCTTCTCTGATTGAAAACGAAAATTGACCGTCTGTACTCCCACAAAAGGCACATTGACTGAGAACGGGATGTAACCCCAAGGTATTCAACATTTTCACTTCAAAAATATGTACTATGATTTCTGGGTCATAACCTTCGTTAATATAGTTTAACGTTTGATAAAGCAACTCAAATAAAAAAGGATTTGCTTTTTTTTCATCTGTACTTTTATCCGTTAAATCAATAATATAACTTGCATAAGCGGTTAGGAAGATATCCTCCTTTAGGGAGCGCATCGATGATATCATTTCACCCTGCTGCAAGCTTCCTAGACCACTGCTTGTTTGCACAAGGAATTGACCATATGTAAAAAGCTGAGTGATGGCAGCTAAGCGGCTATTAGGCTTTTTTGCTCCGCGTGCCATCACCCCAATTTTACCCCATTCACGCGTGAATAGAGTAACTATTTTATTCGTTTCACCATAATGATTTGTTCGAATGACGATGCCTTCACATTTCTGAAACAATCTAGAACACCATCCTATTACGAGACAAACCTAGAGAAATGGAAATTCAACCTCTGCTAGCTCATCATCCTGATTCCCGGGTATTTCTTGATTCTCCTTCTCTAACTCCTTAAAGAGTAGATAAGTGTCAATATTACCTGTTTCCTTAAAAACCTTCCAGGTAAAATCCAACATCAAAAACCCCACCTTTCAATTAGTCGACTAGCAATAAATCTAATTTGTTACCATTATCATAGCCTTGTCTACCAAAAATAATGAGTCGAAAATATTGTTAATAAAAAAGGTGCATAAACTAGAAAGATGAATAATAATCTAAAAATGGTAAATCAATATTCGTCCTCACGGAACCCAAAATCTCTCAGTTGGGACATTTTGTTACGCCAATCCTTCTGAACCTTAACCCATAATTCTAAAAATACTTTTGTTCCTAACAGGTTTTCGATATCCTGTCTTGCACGTTGGCCAATTTCCTTTAACATGCTTCCTTGTTTCCCAATGATGATCCCTTTCTGCGAATCACGTTCAACAATAATTGTCGCCATAACGTGCACTACATCTTTCTCTTCCAGACGCTCCATTTTCTCAATGACTACCGCTAATGAATGAGGGATTTCTTCCCTTGTTAAATGAAGTGCCTTCTCACGTATTAACTCTGACACAATAAATCTTTCTGGGTGATCTGTCACTTGGTCTGCAGGATAATACTGTGGTCCTTCCGGAATGTACTTCTTAACTACATCAAGTAATACTTCTAGGTTATTTCCTTCTAGAGCAGAAATAGGAATGATTTCAGCAAAAGGATATCTTTCTTTGTAAGACACGATAATTTCCATAAGCTGGTCGGGATGAACAAGGTCAATTTTGTTGATGACGAGGAATACAGGTGTTTTGATTGATTGGAATTTATCTAGGATAAATTCTTCTCCACGACCAAAGCCCTCCTCTGCATTCACCATAAATAGAACAATGTCTACTTCTTTTAATGTGTTTTGAGCAACCTTCATCATAAAGTCCCCAAGCCTATGCTTTGGCTTATGAATCCCAGGTGTATCAATAAATACTAATTGTGCATCATTTGTTGTTAATACACCTTGTACTTTGTTTCTAGTAGTTTGTGGTTTATCACTCATAATGGCAATTTTTTGTCCAATTACTCGGTTTAGAAATGTTGATTTCCCTACGTTTGGACGCCCAATAATAGAGATAAATCCTGATTTGTGTTCTTGTTTTTGATTATTACTCATTTAAATCCTCCGCTGAAAATGCTCCTGGTAGTAGTTCTGCCACTGTTAATTCTTGTATATCACCTTTTAAATTGGTTAAAATGACTTTCATGTCTTTGGGACATAGCTCTGAAATGACTTGACGACATGCTCCGCACGGTGAGACTGGTCCTTCCGTATCAGCCACCACAGCCAGCATCTCAAATTGACGATCTCCCTCAGCATAGGCACTGAAAAATGCAGTTCTCTCCGCACAATTAGTCATGCTATAGGCAGCATTTTCTACATTACACCCATGATATACTTTTCCATCAGCCGTTAAAAGGGCAGCTCCCACCTGGAACTTAGAATATGGAACATATGCT
Source organism: Robertmurraya korlensis NBRC 107688 (assembly GCF_001591645.1). Taxonomy (GTDB): domain Bacteria; phylum Bacillota; class Bacilli; order Bacillales; family Cytobacillaceae; genus Robertmurraya_A. Next base: position 59,151 of record NZ_BCVH01000002.1, read on the forward strand.
TTTTCTCTCGCTATTTTTGCTTCTTTAATTAAAGTCTCTTGCTTGCTCAAATTAATACTTCCTTTCAAGGAGACTGCATACTCCTATTTTACCTCATTTTGTTCTACATTTCATTGATTGTAGCAAAATTGTAATGGAGAAGATTGAATTTTCTAAATATTAATCAATCTCTTCATTTTGTTTCCCTATTTTACTCTTTCTTGAATGCGATTTCAAATAAATATGGAACCGAAAAAATTCGGTTCCCTCTACCATACCTTTGGTATAAAAATAATCAAACCAATGATGACGCTCACAATAGATAGGAAAAATACAGCTGCCGCTGCCATATCCTTTGCTTTTTTGGCAAGTGGATGGAATTCTTCTGTCACTAAATCAACAAGGTTTTCAATACTTGAATTGATTAGTTCTAACGAGATCACTCCACCTATTAATAAGAGGAGAAGAATCCACTCTATTTTTGTAACCTCTAGCACGAACCCAAGGAAGACTACTGCAACTGTAAAGAAAAGATGAATTTTCATATTCCTCTCCTCTTTTAGTGCCTTGCTAAACCCAGAAACAGCATGCCGAAAAGAATATAGGACGTTTATTGTCTTAAACTTCCTGTTATCTCCCGAGCCCATACTCATCCAATATTCTCCGTTGAAGATCAAACATTTCCTTTTCCTCTGCTTCTGTCTCGTGATCGTACCCTAACAAATGCAGAAATCCATGCACTGCTAGAAATCCTAACTCCCGATCAACAGAGTGCCCGTAATCAACAGCCTGCTCACGAGCTTTATCGGTGGAAATAATAATATCCCCGAGAACTCTTGGCATGTTTCCACCGGTTATTTGAATTTCACCCTCTCCGAGTTCCTCTAGAGCGAAAGAAATCACATCTGTTGGTTTATCCTTTCCTCTGTATTCCCGATTAATTTCTTGAATACGGTCGTTATTGACAAAAGTCACAGATAGCTCACACGGCTCTGTCATTTGAAGTTTTTGTTGTGCAAAGTTTAATAACTCTTCCATTTGCCCAATGGATTCATCCGTCATTTCTTGTGTTTCATCTAAAAAATCGATGTCTAAATTCATGCTTGTTTCACCTTCTGTTTCGTAATTTCTGGATATTCAATACGGGAATGGAAGATTCCCTTTAATGTTTCACATAAGGTATTCGAAATAATTTCCATTTCCTTTAGTGTTAAGTCACATTCATTCAGCTGTCCGTCCTGCAAACGATCTGCGATAATACTTTTAACCAAGCTTTCTATTTGCTCTGGATTCGGATGTTGCATAGACCGTACTGCAGCCTCCACACTATCTGCGATTCCGATTATGGCAATTTCTTTATTTTGTGCTTTTGGTCCTGGGTAACGGTACTCCTCTTCGCGTACCTCATTTCCATTTTGTTTTGCCTTGTGGTAAAAGAACTTAAGCAACGTAGTGCCATGGTGTTGTTCTGCTATATCGACAATCTCTTTAGGCATTTTATATTGTCTTAGTAGTTCAGCACCATCGGTAGCATGCGCCACAATTATATTCTTGCTCGTTTGTGGCGGTAAGCGATCATGAGGATTTTCTATATTCATTTGATTTTCAATAAAAAATTGTGGTCTCTTTGTCTTACCAATATCGTGATAATAACATCCTACCCTTGCTAATAAGCCGTTTGCACCGATTGCCTCACATGCTGACTCAGCAAGATTCGCAACCATAATGGAATGATGGTATGTTCCAGGCGCCTCTGTTAATATTTTCCTCAGAAGGGGATGGTTAGGATTTGATAGCTCAATTAACCTCATAGTTGAAAGGATTCCAAACCCCGCCTCAAAAAATGGAAGTAACCCAATGGTTAGAATAGCTGCAATGATCCCTGATGTAAACGCACCACCAAAATAAAACGTATATTCTTTCGCATTATAATGACCATTATTAATAAATAACAAGGCAAAAATGATAACGATATTAACTAAAGAAACAAACATTCCTGCTTGTAGAATTTTCATTCTCTGATTTTGTTTACTTAAAAACATAATGCTAGCTAAACCACTGCAAATAATGTATATCCCAATATTCACATTGAGTGAGCTTGTTATATTTTCACTAAATAATATCGTTCCACAAAGAGCGAGAATAATCGTTGTTAAAATGGCTAATCTGTCATCCACCAGAATTTTAATTAACATCGATGCCATTGCAGCGGGAAACAGATAACCTAAATCTGAAAACTCAAATTGTTGTAGGAGACTGATTCCTTTTAACATCACAATTGACAGAATAAATATAATGCTAAACAATAGCAAGTAATTTTGCTTCATATCCCCACTCACTTTTAGTTCATGGAAGTAATAATACAAAGCAAACACCATTACCATTACAAGAAGTGCTAATCCGATAAAAGGAAGGATAGATTGCTGATTGTCCGTAAGACCAACGAGCTCCAGTTGACGGAAGACTTCTCTGCTAATTAGCTGATTCTCCTCAACAATAATTTGCCCTTGAAGTATTTTCACCGGTTCAACGCTTTCCTTTGCCTGTTCCCTTAGCTCCTGAGTAGCCTCTAAATCAAAAAATTCATTTTGAACAATAGCATATCGACCTAATTCAATCACAGCTGCTTTTAATTGACTGCTCATGGTGGTTAGTTTGAGTTCTTCTTCGACTAGTCTTTTACTGTTCTCTACTTCATCTGCTGGTATTCTTCGATTCATAACCGTATTTATGGCTGTTACGGTAACATCCTTAGCAACGGATAACTCTTCCTTAGTCGAGGAGACTAGTGCTAGCAATACAGAATCAGAAATACTTCTTGTTACCTCCTCTGTTAACTTGCCCTTCATCTTATCGACCACTTCATTATTCGAAGGTGCTAGAGTTCCTCCAGAACTCCCACTCCCTTGTTCCTGAGAGGCTCCCTCTGAAGCATTTGCTTGATCCTGAAGCTCTTTTTTCACTTCCGTTGCTGCATCGAAAATCGAGGTGATTAAATCAACCCTATTTTCATTGGTTTCCTTTTTCATATAATAGACATCTTGAACACCGTCTCCAGCTTCTTCTCTCTTCTTTTCAGTACTTTCCTTATCAGAAATGGTTACTGGAGATCGTACGGTTTGATTCGCAATGGAAAACAAGCGCAAATCCATCTTTTCTGGCTTAACATTGGTAAACATGGAGGCATAAAGGACTAAGCCAAGTACGAGGAATAACAAGACCCGAAAAATTCGTATATCGAGTAAGCCTCTAATTTTCATCAACTGTTGTTGAATCTTTTCCACTCTGACTCTCCTCCAATTCTTTTCTTTTAACAGAATTAAATCCACATATGTAAAATGATAACAGTTTTTTAATCAGGATGCATCTTTTTATAGGAATGGCAGATACGGCATCAGAGAACACTTGCTTAATGACAAGAAAAAACCGTTCGAGTTTCGCGAACGGTTTATTCTTTGGATTGTACATCGTACGCTTGAATGATTCGGCCTACTAGAGGATGTCTAACCACATCGCTCTGTTCTAAATGGATAATGGAAATACCCTTTACTGTAGAGAGAATAGACTCCGCTGTGATCAAACCTGATTTTACACCTTTTGGTAAGTCGATTTGTGTTTGATCACCTGTAATGACCATTTTCGAACCAAATCCAAGTCGCGTTAAGAACATTTTCATCTGTGCCTGAGTTGTGTTTTGAGCTTCATCTAAAATGACAAAAGCGTCATCTAATGTTCTTCCCCTCATATACGCTAGAGGAGCAATTTCAATAGTCCCGCGTTCAATTAACCGCTGGGTATGCTCCGTACCTAAGATATCATGGAGCGCATCATATAATGGACGTAGATACGGATCAACCTTTTCCTTTAAGTCCCCTGGTAAAAATCCAAGACTTTCTCCCGCTTCAACAGCTGGTCTCGTTAAAATGATTCGTTTGACATTTCCATTTTTCAATGCATTTACAGCCATGACTACCGCTAAATATGTTTTTCCCGTACCTGCAGGGCCAATGCCAAAGACGAGATCATGTTTCTTCATTGCCAATAAATACTGCTGCTGACCAAGAGTTTTCACACGAATGGACTTGCCTTTGGCATTTTTCGTAATTTCCTCTTCATAGATGTCTTTAAAGTATTCCAATGTACCTTTTTTAGACATTAGAATGGCATACATGACATCTCGCCCGCTAATATTAATGCCTTTTCGAATAACGTAGAGTAGATTGCTAATAATACTCGTCACCAATTCAACATTTTCAGGTGAACCAGATACACTAACTGTTTCCCCTCTAGTTACAATCGATACACCGAGTTCCTGCTCAATCATTTTAATATGTGCGTCAGAATTACCTAATAGAGCGATTGCTTCATTTGGATTTTCGAGATTTACACTAATTGTTTTTAGTTCTTCTGTCATTCCGAGTCTCCTTGAGTAATTGGTTGAGGTTCTGCAATATTTTCAATTACTTGAAAATGAACAATTAAGTTAACTTTACCATTCTTGACCAATTGGCGCAAAACTTTTTCCCCTTTTATTTTAGCATCTTCAGGTAAGAGACTTTTTATATCTTTTCTAGCCATTTCTCTTGCGACAGTATATGCTTGTTTTTCCGTATATACCCTTGTCTCATTTTCACTTTCTCGAATAGTAGACTGTTGGTAAGAAACGGGCAAATTCCATTTTAAAAATTTAATTGGCTTATTATTTTCCTCTGTAACCGATTCTTTATACTCGACTTTCCCAAATCCCCAAACAGGAATTTTAATGTTCCCTATAGTAATGGCATGTTTTCTTGTCTCATTACCTGTGTACACTTGGAAATTCGTTGACAAAGGAAGGTCCACTTCAGTCCAATACCAAGTTTCCCCTAACACCTCTCCCCTCGCTGGAACCAACTGTTCCTCTCCTTCCCTTCCTATAGCACCTGATACTAATACTTCCCCTGGAGAAACAACTTCATGAAGAGAAACCAAAGGCTTACCTTCTTCAACAAAATAATCAACGATTGTTGCTTTCTTTTTTGCAACTAAGTTTTGTGGACCAAACTCCTCCTGCTTTTCAGGTTCGTTTTTTTCGACTACTTGTAAATGGTAGGTTGTCCCCTGTAACTCCACTCCAATCCACGTTAGTTCATCCATACTTTCTGTAATCGATTTTTGTATGGCTTCCGGAGTGCCTAAGGACCACTGAAATTTCCCCTTTTTGACTCCTATTTCATCGAGTGTTTTACGTATCTTGTACTCTGTAGCTGGATCAGCCCCTTTAATTTCTATACCCCATACCATGTTTGAAAGCAAGGTAATGACTACTAAGAATAGAAAAGCACCGATAAAAAAACCCATATTTTTGATTGCTCTTTTTATTAGAAAAGGAAGGCCTGTCCGGCGTTGGAACTCAATTTTACAACCTGAGTTCCTAACAACCTTTCTAATTTTATGGGCATCCTCCACTTTTATCTCAAAGCTCATGGCGTGAACGCCATGACGCTTTACTTTCCAGATTGAAACCTGCTCTCTTGTTAGCGTGTTAATAAACCTTTCAAGGCCTTTTCCTGTCACCTTTACTGATACCATTCCTGAATAGTAGTAAATCCATTGGTTCTTCATATTCTGCCTCCTTACCTTTCAGACGAAATAAATCAATAAATTCTTATTCTTCAAGATAAATAACCTGTTCAATTTTCCCTTCTAGTAGAATCTCCTCTGGAAGTATCGTCTTTATGACAAATGCCTTGCCCTTTATTAACAACTGCCCTTGCTTTAAAAGCAGTCTAAGCTCTTTCTCTGAGAAAGTGAGTAATCCGCGGTGGTTCTCAATATAGATATGGATTTGACCAATCATTGTAATGCGGGGTAAATCCATCATGACATCTTGTGGAAGATCCATTGTTTGGGTCATCCAGCTTCTTACACGTTGCCCCCACCTTTTAGCCATAAAAAAAGAACCCCCTTTCATCTCATATTTATGAAATGAATGGGGGTTCTAGCACTACTTTTTAAGTATCCAACTGTGTTTTAGTAGCGTGAATTCGTTCTTTTTCGATGATAAACCTGTTTTGCTTTAGGTGGGCCAAGAATTTCTGACCAAATAACCGCATCCCTTAGGGTCTGACTAGAAACTTTGAGATCATTTGTGACTTTTACTCCAGATTCCATTCTTGGCTGATTTAATCTTCCTGTTGTTTGACGTTCCACCCTTGTGTTACTAACAGACTGTTCATTTTGAACTGTTCTTTTTTGCACCCGACTGGTGCTCACCTTTTGTTGCTGTATAGGCTCTTTTTTCTCCATTTGTGGACGTTCAAGCTTTTGTTTAATTTCTCCAAAATCAAAATCAATGATAGGTTTTGATTTCTCAGTGGTTGGTCCAGGGAGGAAAGGTTTTGGTTGTTTCCGCTTTTGACGGTCCTCTTCTCCCGTTCCCTTCATCTGTTTATAGAAGGAAGAAATAATCCCGATTAATACGACTAAAATAAAGGGATTTTCCAATAGAAATTGCAAAGATGGACACCTCCTTGCTTTACGTCAGCAGTCGTATTATTTTGTATCTTTATTTCCGTCTGGTTTCCCAATTGAATCTCTCATGCTTGTGTCAGCCGAAATATTTTGGATATTTAAATAATCCATGACACCAATCTTCCCAGAAGTTAATGCCTCTGACATAGCAAGCGGTACCTTCGCTTCTGCTTCCACTACTTTTGCTCTCATTTCTTCAACGCGTGCTTTCATTTCCTGCTCTTGTGCTACTGCCATTGCTCTTCGTTCTTCCGCTTTTGCTTGAGCAATCTTTTTATCCGCTTCTGCTTGTTCCGTTTGTAATTCTGCACCGATATTCTTTCCGATATCAACATCCGCAATATCAATCGACAGAATTTCAAATGCTGTACCCGCATCTAAGCCTTTTGATAAAACGGTTTGCGAGATCCTATCTGGATTTTCTAACACTTTTTTATGATTATCAGAGGAACCAATTGTTGAAACAATCCCTTCGCCAACACGAGCAACAATCGTTTCCTCCCCGGCACCACCGACTAATCGGTCGATATTTGCACGAACGGTAATTCTTGCTTTGGCTTTTACCTCAATCCCGTCCATAGCTACCCCAGCAATAAATGGAGTTTCAATCACCTTTGGATTTACACTCATCTGTACAGCCTCTAACACATCACGACCAGCTAAATCAATCGCTGCCGCACGTTCGAAAGACAATTCGATATTGGCACGATGAGCAGCAATTAATGCATTGACAACTCTATCTACATTACCACCTGCTAAGTAATGGCTTTCTAGTTGATTGGTTGTAACGTCTAAACCAGCTTTATGTGCCTTAATTAAAGGGTTGATTACCCTACTTGGAATAACTCGGCGTAATCTCATCCCTATCAGCGTAAAAATGCTTACCTTTACACCCGCTGCAAGTGCTGAAATCCAGAGCATGACTGGTACAAAAGTTAGCAGTACCGATAATAAAATTATTCCCAACACAACTAATACGACAACAAATATCGTTCCTGATCCTAAAATCATTCTTTTTCCTCCTTAGACATTGATTCAGTTATCTCTCTAACAACAATTCTAGCCCCTTCAGTTTTTACAACCTTTACCCTTTTATCCTTTGCAATAAAGTTCCCCTCACTAACAACATCCATTCGCTCATCATCTAAAACAATGGTACCAGCTGGACGTAATGCCGTAAGAGTGATCCCCTCTTTCCCTACGATCTCCGGTCGATTTTTATTTGAAACATAACCGGCTTCGCTTTTGGTGGAATCCGTTAGAATAATCCTTTTAAAGAATTTCATCTTTTTACCAAACACCTTTACCATTAAGATAGATGCCAACACTGAAATACTTAATGCAATAAGAATCGAAATTCCCATATGAACCACATTATCCGTCGCTAGAAACAGACTTCCTAATATGGCCGCTAGTCCAAAAATACCTGCAATTCCTCCCGGAAGAAACAACTCTAATAGCAGTAATCCGATTCCGATAACAAATAGGATTAGTGTTTCAAAACCAGCTAAACCAGCCACTAAGTGTCCGTAGAAGAATAAAAGCAACGATGAAAGTCCCATAAACCCTGGTATACCAAAACCTGGCGAATATAGCTCTAAAATTAATCCAAGACTACCAATCGATAGCAAAATTGGAACAACGACGGGATGTGTAATAAAACGTGCAATTTTTTCAGCGAAACTCTCTTCTACATCTAATAGTTTGGCATCTGAAAGGCCAAGTGTTGTAAGTAAATCCTTTAGGCTAGAAACCGTCCCTTCAGAATATCCTACTTCCTCTGCCTGATCTGCAGTTAATGTAAGCAACTTTCCTGTTGGGGCACCATACTCAGGTAAGTCTATTTCACGATCAGCCATCGCTAATGCATATATAGGATCACGACCGCTTTGTTCTGCAGCGGCTTTCATGGCACTCAACCAGTAGGATTGTGCTTTTTCATCAGCTGCATTTCCTGCTTGGTCTATAACAGCAGCAGACCCAATGGTTGCACTAGGAACCATATATATTTCATCCATATTAAGTGAAATATATGCTCCCGCTGATAATGCTTGATTATCTACAAAGGCAATTGTTTTTACTTTGGTCGCCGATAATAATTGGCCGATCTTTCCTGCAGCATCAACGGCACCACCTGGCGTATTGATTGTAAAAATGATTGCATTTGCATTTGCATCCTCCGCCTCTTTTACCGCACGCGATAAGAAGGCGTATAGACCTTTCTCCACTGTTTCTTCTACAGGTACTATATAGACAACTTCGCTCTGTGCGCCTCCTTTAAGCGGAAAGATCGACAATATACCCACGATAAAAAACGAAATGACCATGACCCATCGACAAAGCTTCACCCATTTCCCTCCTTCCTTGACTGATGCATAGTTTGTATACGGATGACTTGCGAAAAGGTTTCAAATCAAAAGCAGTTTCCCTGTATAAAGTATATGTAAAAAGACTGCAGTATAGCCTGCAGTCTTTAAAGCATGTTTATTATGAAAGGTGTTGTTGTACAAGTTTATTAACAAGTGATCCGTCAGCCTTACCTTTTACTTTAGGCATAAGTACTGCCATCACTTTTCCCATCTCAGCCTTTGTAGAAGCACCTGTTTCTAATATTGCCGCTTTCACTATATCGGAAAGTTCCTCTTCCGTTAGCTGTGTTGGCATATATTCGACTATATACGATAATTCAGTACGTAGTTTCTCAACTAGGTCATCACGACCTGCTTTTTCAAATTCATGGAGGGAATCTTTGCGTTGCTTAACTTCGCGAGAAAGGACAGTTAACTCTTCGTTTTCAGATAAATCCTGGCCAGTTTTAATAGCTTCATTTTGCAACGAAGCCTTGACCATCCGAATAACGGAAAGTTTATCTTTTTCTTTGTTTTTCATCGCTTGCTTCATATCATTATTTAAACGCTCGAGAAGACTCATTTACACACCCTCTCTTACCACTTACGTTTTCTAGCAGCTTCAGACTTTTTCTTACGCTTTACGCTAGGCTTTTCGTAGAATTCGCGCTTTCTAGCTTCTTGTATAGTACCTGACTTAGATACAGTACGTTTGAAGCGACGAAGAGCATCTTCAAGCGATTCGTTTTTACGAACAACGGTTTTAGACATTCTCTTTCCCTCCCTCCGAACACAACACACTTACAACAAACAACATGGAAATTCCATGTACTTTGCAATTATAATATAACAGTTAAACAAGGTCAACTGTAATTCGACTAGCTATCGTCCATTTATGAATAAATCTTTAAATTTATTTTTTATTTATTACTTAGCATGTCCCAGACACCTTTGCAATAAAGATGTAAAAGGAGGGAAAATCATGGTAAGTGTTCTTTTATTTTGTATCTTTATCGCATTATTTATTTTTGGCATGACTATTTTACGGACCGGTTTATTTAACTTATCCGCAGATTCACTTAAAAGATGGCTTGTAAGATTAACTGATCGTACATGGAAGGGACTTTTAGCTTCTATTATCATTACAGGAGCTCTCCAAAGCAGCTCAGCTGTCATGGTTATGACGATAGGGTTGATTTCTGCTGGATTATTAACGTTCAGGCAATCGATTGGAATTATACTAGGAACGAATATTGGGACAACCTTTACCACTGAATTTATCACATTCCAAATTGATTCCTTTCTTGTACCAATGGCCATTATAGGTGCCTTACTAATCTTTATGAAAAATAAAAATGCTAATGCCTTTGGATTAATTCTTTTAGGAATGGCAACAGTTTTTTCAGCGATGAGTGGCTTTAAATATCTAGCAAAACCTTTATCAAGTTTACCCATCATCCAACAACTGATCATTGATATGAATGAAAGCCACTTACTAAGCGTCGGAGTAGGAGCAGTCATCACAGCTCTCATTCACTCAAGCTCTGCAACAACAGGTATTATTATGGGGTTTTTATCAAGTCAATTACTGACGATTGGGGCAGGTATTGCAGTTATGCTTGGTGCAAATGTTGGGACATGTGTTACAGGCTATGTGGCCAGTATCGGAGGCGGAAGAGAGGCTCGTTTATGTGCTTATGCTCATATATGGTTAAATTTAATCGGGGTACTGGCATTTTTCCCCTTCATTGCTTATCTTGGTAGCATTGCAGGCAGCCTAGCTCAGGAACCTGATGTACAACTCGCTCATATAAGCGTACTGTTTAACGTAATTTCTTCGCTTCTGGTTCTTCCATTCGCGAACCATTTTGCTGCTTTAGTTATGAAATTTCATGGCAAAAAATAAAAACATGCCGGGGGCATGTTTTTATTTTAATAGTCACTATCTGACACTAAGCCTTTTACAATAGCAATTCCTGAGCTAGCCCCAATACGAGTTGCACCAGCATCAATCATATTTTTTGCGTCTTCCGCGCTTCTTACTCCACCTGAAGCCTTTACACCAATGGTAGGACCAACTGTCTTGCGCATAAGTGCAATATCAGCAATCGTTGCTCCACCAGTTGAAAAACCTGTAGATGTTTTTACAAAATCAGTACCTGCACTTACAGCTAGTTTACATGCACGAACTTTTTCTTCTTCAGTTAAAAGAGATGTTTCAATTATTACCTTAGTTAATGCTTTGCCCTTTGCAGCGTTAACAACTGCTTGAATGTCTCTTTCTACTAATGTGTCATTTTTGTCCTTTAAGGCACCTATATTAATCACCATATCTACTTCGGTTGCACCATTTTCAATTGCATTCGTTGTTTCAAATGCTTTTGTTTCAGGAGTAGTAGCTCCTAACGGAAAACCGATCACTGTACAAACGTCCACACCTGTACCCTGTAGTAGCTCACTTACATAAGATACCCACGTTGGGTTCACACAAACGGAAGCAAATCGATATTCTTTTGCTTCAGCACATAATTGTTCAACCTGCTCTTTAGTTGCTTCTGCTTTTAACAAAGTGTGGTCAATCATTTTTGCGATTTCTTTCATCATTTACAACTCCAATTCAATATTATATCGCTGCTTGTTCTGCGGATCTAACATACTCATCAAGCACTCGGACAAATTGACCTTCATTGTATGGATAACCAGCCTTTGTAATCTTCACCTTTACAATTTGACCAATCATTTCTTCTGTCCCTTTAAATATAACCTTTAAATAATTATCTGTATATCCCTCATACATTCCTTCACCGCTTTTTGAACGTTCTTCAGGAATCACTTCTAGAACTTCACCTTCAAATTGTGAAGCATACTCTTTAGCTAATTGATCAGATAAAGCAATTAATCTGTGTACACGCTCATTTTTAACTTCTTCATCAACTTGATCATCCATTCTAGCAGCAGGAGTACCCGTACGTTTAGAGTATGGGAATACATGAAGTTCGGAAAATTTATGGTCCTTGATAAAATTATAGGTTTCCATAAACTCTTCTTCTGTTTCTCCAGGAAAACCAACGATTACATCTGAGGTGACCGCGAGACCTGGTAAAGCTTCTTTCAAACGATCCAACCTCTCGCCAAAGAACTCCATCGTATATTTACGACGCATTCTCTTTAACACGGAGTTTGATCCTGATTGTAATGGAACATGAAGATGTCTAACGATTACATTTGAGTCATTCATCACTTGAATCACTTCGTCCGTAATTTGACTCGCTTCAATGGAAGAGATTCTAAGTCTTTCAAGTCCAATTACTTCTTTTTCCAAATCTTTCAATAGCATCGCAAGATTATAATCCTTCATATCTTCACCGTAACCACCCGTGTGAATACCAGTCAGGACTATTTCCTTATAACCAGCGTCTACTAGCTGCTGTGCTTGTCGAATGACTTCCTTTGGATCACGTGACCTCATTAATCCTCGAGCCCAAGGAATAATACAAAACGTACAGAAATTATTGCAGCCTTCCTGAATCTTTAGAGAAGCACGTGTACGGTCCGTGAAGGCTGGAACATCTAATTCCTCGTAAACACGATTTTTCATGATGTTACCAACGGCATTAATTGGTTGTCTTTCTTCCTTAAATCGTTCGATGTATTCAATCATCTTTACACGATCCTGGGTTCCAACGACTATATCCACTCCAGGAATAGCCATAATTTCAGCAGGAGATGTTTGCGCATAACAGCCTGTTACACAAATAACCGCTTCTGGATTTTTTCGAATCGCCCGTCTAATCACCTGGCGACTCTTTTTGTCACCTGTGTTTGTTACCGTACAAGTATTGATTACATAAACATCTGATGTTGATTCATAGTCTACTCTCTCATACCCCTGTTCTTGAAAAAGCTGCCATATAGCTTCCGTTTCGTAATGATTCACCTTACAACCTAATGTATGAAATGCAACTGATGGCATAATGTTCACCTCAATAATTCAAATTGATAAGAAATAACTGACAGCACGTATAAGGGTGCTGTCTCTGTTCGTAAGATTCTAGGACCAAGCCCACATGACTCGAACCCCTCTTTAGAAAGCAACTCAACTTCTGATTCCGTCAAACCACCTTCAGGTCCAAATACGATTAAAACACTGTCTTCATTCTTCATCCCTTGAAGAGTGCGAGCAAGAGTCGAACGCTCCCCTTGCTTTGCTTCTTCCTCGTAAGCAACTAATTTATACGTATAGTCTTTTGAAAGACTAATAAGGCCTGATAAATTAACGGGAGTTGCAACAGATGGAACGATGCGTCGGTGTGACTGTTCTGCTGCCTCTTTTGCGATTTTTTGCCAGCGATCCACCTTTTTTTCAGCCTTCTTTTCATCCCATTTTACTACCGATCTCGCAGTTGCCACAGGAACAAAAGAATAGGCACCTAATTCAGTGCCCTTTTGTATAATCCACTCGAGCTTGTCTGCTTTAGGAAGACCACTCGCAATCGTCACGCGAACTGGAAGTTCAGAAGACCTTTCTTCCCATTGTACAACGTCTGCAACGACTTGTTCATCGGTAATTTCTGCAATTTGGCAAATAGCTCCTTCGCCTCTAGAAGTGGTACAAATGATTTGATCGCTTATCTTTAATCTCATCACTTTAACAATGTGCCTGAAATCATCACCCGTAATGACAAATCGTCCTTCAGTTGTTTGATCAACAAAATATCGTTGCACACGCTACACCTTCTTTATCAAGATAAAAGGGGGATATCCCCCTTTACATCATTGCCTTTTGGCAATCATTGCAATCCAGTCTTCCATTTGGATTGTCTCTATGATTTCAAACCCCGAACGCTCTATCGCTGTTCTAACTTCGTCTTTTTTCTGAAGAATAATACCTGAAGAAATAAAATAACCGTCTTTTTTTACGACTCTTGCCACATCATCTGTAAATCGAATGATTACTTCAGCTAAAATATTAGCTACTACCACGTCTGCTACTTGGTCAACCCCGTCTAGCAAATTGTTTTGAGCTACTGTTACTACTTCATTCGTTTTATTTAGCTTGCTATTGATCTTTGCAGATTTAACAGCTACTTCGTCTAAATCTAGAGCGAGGACAGAGTTTGCACCTAGCATGGCTGATGCGATACTTAATACACCTGTTCCCGTTCCAACGTCGACCACATGATCTCCGTCAACGACCGTTCTCTCCAGTGCCTGTATACACATGACCGTGGTCGGATGTGTCCCAGTCCCAAATGCCATTCCTGGATCCAATTCGATAATTAACTCATCACTTGAAACAGGAGTATACTCTTCCCATGTGGGTACAATAGTAAATCGTTCAGAAATTTTTACAGGATGATAATACTTCTTCCAGGCAGTCGCCCATTCTTCTTCATTCACTTCACTGACCGTTACGGTATTTCTTCCGATATCAATATTATGAATAACCAGGTTGTTAATGGATTCTTTTATCGCATCAACTGTTTCTCCTAAGAAGCTAGTTACCGGTAAATAAGCTTTAACAATAACCCCTTCATCTGGGTAATCTTTTGGATTGAGTTGGTAGATTTCACCGAATTGGTCTTCCCTTTCTTTTACAAGCTCCAATGGATCCTCAATAACTACTCCACTTGCGCCTGCCTCATGCAATATATTTGAAATCGGTTCTATCGCTTCATTTGTTGTATGAATGCAAAGTTCTGACCATTTCATACTACCAACTCCTATTCCTTTTATTCGCCTTTAAATGCTCTTTTTACTTTTGAAAAAAAACCTTCTTCATGCTCACCTTGAGGAACATTTCCACTTACCTCTGCAAACTCATGAAGCAATTGCTTTTGCTTTTCCGTTAACTTCGTTGGTGTTAAGATTCGAATGATAATATGCTGATCACCCGTACCATAGCCTCTTACGTTTGGAACACCTTTTCCTTTTAATCGGAATTTCGTTCCTGTTTGTGTGCCAGCTGGTACTTTCAGTTTTACTTTCCCATGTAATGTTGGCACTTCCACTTCATCACCTAAAGCGGCTTGAACAAAGGTAATTGGCATTTCACAATAGATATCGTCTCCGTCACGTTCAAAAAACTCATGTGAACGAACATGGAACACCACATATAGATCTCCTGCCGGCCCACCATTCACTCCAGGCTCTCCTTGTCCTGCTACACGAAGTTGTTGTCCATCATCAATACCTGCTGGAATTTTCACATGGATCTTACGACGCTTGGTCACTTTTCCTGTTCCGCTACATGTTGAACACTTATCTTTGATCTGTTTGCCGGTTCCACTACAGTAATGACAGACTCGACGGTTAACAATACGACCAAATGGTGTATTTTGCTCCACATTCAATTGACCTGCCCCATGACAATGACTACAAGTATCCGGCTTCGTACCTGGTTTCGCTCCAGAACCGTGACATGTTTCACAATTTTCTTCTCTAGGTATTTCTAAATCGGTTTCCTTACCGAAAACCGCTTCCTCGAAGCTAAGTGTCATCGTATATTGAAGGTCAGCCCCTTGTCTAGGTGCATTTGGATCTCTTCTTCTAGACCCTCCTCCACCAAAGAACGTGCTAAAAATGTCCTCAAAGCCGCCAAAGCCACCGAAATCTCCTCCACCAAACCCTTGGTTAGGGTCGGTATGTCCAAATTGATCGTAGTGCGCCTTCTTTTGGTCATCACTTAATACCTCATAAGCTTCTTTTACCTCTTTAAACTTTTCATCCGCATCTGGCTCTTTGTTAATATCCGGATGGTACTTTTTTGATAGCTTTCGGTACGCCTTTTTTATCTCATCTTTGGAAGCACTTTTGCTTAATCCCAGTACCTCATAATAGTCCCTTTTACTCATGATTGCCCACTCCCCGAATCATTTCACATAAAGGTTATTTTAACATTACCATTCCACCCAAAGCAATGAAAAAGCCAAAGTCGCATGGATTTGACTTTGACTTTGACTTTTTCTAAGCTAGTTTGCCTAAACTTATTTATCGTCTTTTACTTCTTCAAATTCTGCATCAACGACATTGTCATCCTTGCCACTATCGCCCGCTTGCCCTTCAGCTGCTTGAGCTTGCTTAGCAGCCTCTTCGTATAGCTTCATTGTTAAGTTTTGAACGATTTCTTGAAGAGCATCCTTTTTCACACGAATTTCTTCTAAATCATTACTCTCAATCGCAGCTTTTAGTGCATCCTTTGCTTCATTTGCAGAAGCAACTTCAGACGCGTCTACTTTTCCTTCAAGGTCCTTTAGAGTCTTTTCAGTTGTAAATACAAGCTGATCTGCTTCATTACGAAGTTCTACTTCTTCTTTTCGCTTTTTATCAGCTTCTGCATTTTCTTCTGCTTCTCTAACCATCTTTTGAATTTCTTCATCCGATAGACCCGTTGAAGACTTAATCGTAATTGTTTGTTCTTTGTTTGTTCCTAAATCCTTCGCACGAACGTTCACGATACCATTCTTATCAATATCAAATGATACTTCAATTTGTGGAATCCCACGTGGTGCTGGCGGAATATCCGTTAATTGGAAACGACCAAGTGTTTTGTTATCAGCAGCCATTGGACGTTCACCTTGAAGAACATGGATATCTACTGCTGTTTGACTATCTGCAGCAGTTGAGAATACTTGTGATTTTGAAGTAGGAATCGTTGTATTGCGGTCAATTAGCTTAGTAAATACGCCACCCATTGTTTCAATACCTAGGGATAATGGAGTTACATCAAGAAGAACAACGTCCTTTACATCACCTGAAATGACTCCACCTTGGATAGCTGCACCCATTGCTACTACTTCATCAGGGTTCACACCTTTATGTGGCTCTTTTCCTGTTTCACGCTTAATCGCTTCTTGAACAGCTGGAATACGAGTAGATCCCCCAACTAGAATAACTTTATCAATTTCAGCAGGCGTTAATCCTGCATCTCTTAATGCTTGGCGAGTTGGTCCCATTGTTCTTTCAACAAGACTTGAAGATAACTCCTCAAATTTCGCTCTAGATAATGTCACCTCTAAGTGAAGTGGACCAGCTTCTCCAGCCGTGATAAACGGAAGAGAAATTTGAGTTGTCGTAACACCTGAAAGGTCCTTCTTTGCCTTTTCTGCTGCATCCTTTAAGCGTTGAAGTGCCATTTTATCTTTTGAAAGATCAATTCCATTTTCCTTTTTGAATTGCTCTACCAAATAATCGATAATCACTTGGTCAAAGTCATCTCCACCAAGACGATTATCCCCAGCAGTTGATTTTACTTCAAACACGCCATCGCCTAACTCTAAAATAGATACGTCAAATGTTCCGCCTCCAAGGTCGTAAACAAGGATCGTTTGATCATCATCCATTTTGTCTAAACCATAAGCAAGTGCCGCTGCAGTTGGCTCATTGATAATACGTTCTACTTCTAAACCTGCAATTTTCCCAGCATCTTTTGTTGCTTGACGCTCTGCATCGTTAAAATAAGCTGGAACGGTAATAACAGCCTTTGAAACCGACTCTCCAAGATAGTCTTCTGCGTACGCTTTAAGGTGCTGAAGAATGATCGCAGATACTTCTTGTGGTGTATATTCTTTTCCTTCAATCGTTTCTTTATGGCTAGTACCCATATGACGCTTGATGGACATGATTGTATTTGGATTTGTGATTGCTTGACGCTTGGCTACTTCACCAACTTGACGCTCACCATTTTTGAAAGCAACAACAGATGGTGTTGTACGGTTTCCTTCTGCATTAGGAATGACCTTAGGCTCTCCACCTTCAAGTACGGACACACATGAATTTGTTGTCCCTAAGTCAATACCAATGATTTTACTCATAAAAATAACCTCCCAAAATTTCTATTATGTAGGGATTACTGGTTCACCTTAACCATAGCTGGTCGGATGACTTTATCCTTTAACTTGTACCCCTTTTGGAACTCCTCTACAACCACATTAGATTCAAAACTTGGATCTTCCACTTGCATAACCGCTTGATGCATATGCGGATCAAATGGGTTTCCAACAGCTTCTATTGTTTCAAGGCCTTCACTTTTTAACGCTTCAGACAGGTTACGGTAAACCATGTCCATCCCTTGTAGCAAGCCCTTCGTTTGTTCATTATCAGGTTCAATCTGAAGAGCTCTTTCAAAGTTATCTAGAGCTGGTAATAAATTTGTAATTAAGCTTTGAGCTCTATATTTTTGCGCCGCTTCAAGGTCAATTCTAGCCCTGCGACGAGAATTATCGAAGTCAGCTTGCAAGCGCAAGTAACGATTTTCAGCCTCTTGAAGTTTTGCTTCTAACTCTTGTATACGAATGTCCCCAGGATTGGTTTCAACATGATCCTCAGTCACTACTTCTGTTTCCGCAAAAACCTCTTCGATACCTTCTGAGCTTGCGTCTGTTTCAGTAGAAGAGTGTAATTCTTCATTTAATGTACTCTTTTCTTCTGCCAAATTACTCACCTCCCTTAAATGTGCTCAAAATACCCCATATATAAGCAGAGGTAGATGGTAAGGAAATACTCCTCCTAACATCTATCTCCACCACTATTTATTTTGATACAACTTTGTCAATACAGAAGTTAAATCTTGGCTAATCATTTGTAATAAGCTGATAACTCGAGAGTATTCCATTCTAGTAGGTCCTAAAATAGCAATTGTCCCAAGTTGTTCCTCTCCAACAGAATAGGTCGCCGAAATCAAGCTACAATTCTCCATGGCTGAATTTTTGTTTTCTTTACCGATTTTCACATGAATCCCAGTCGGATTTTTCCGAATGAGATCGTACATGCTTTTTTCATGTTCAATCATGTTTAAAAGGCTTTTAACCTTTTCAATATCATGGAATTCCGGTTGACTAAGAATATTCGTTCGTCCACCAAAGAATACTTTTTCATTCGATGGAATCTTTAACGTATCAGCGAATGCATGGAGCATCGAATCATAATTTCGAATATGTTGTCTGAGTAAAGTCGCAACCTCTTTGTAGATTTTGTCGTTTAGATCCTCAAGGGGCACTCCTGTTAAACGCTCATTAAGAATATTAACCATTTTCTCAATATCACTTGCATCTAACCCCTCTGGTAGATGAAACATTCGATTGTCTACATGTCCTTTATCAGTCACAATAATCGCAATAGCTGTTTCCTTGTTAAGGGGAACAATTTGAATTTTCTTAAGCTTATTCTCCCTTACAGCAGGCCCAAGAACGATAGAAGTATAATTTGTCAGCTCAGATAAGATTTTTGCAGACTTTTGTACGATTTTTTCAAGTTCATAAAGCCTTTCAGCGAAGATCGATTTTACGGATTGCATATCATGCTGATCAAGCTTCTGTGGTGCAAGGAGATGATCTACATAAAAACGATAGCCTTTTTCGGAAGGAATTCTTCCAGAAGAAGTATGCGTCTTCTCAAGAAAGCCTAACTCCTCTAAATCAGCCATATCATTACGAATCGTAGCAGAGCTAAAACTAATATCCTCTTTCTTCGACAAGCTTCTTGACCCAATCGGTTGAGCAGAACGAATGAAATCATCAACAATCACCTGAAAAATTAACAATTGACGATCTGTTAACATGTTTCATCACCTCTGTTAGCACTCTCTTATAACGAGTGCTAAATCTAATATTAAATTATCAAATGTTGGGGCTATATGTCAACATTTAGATAACACCGATAAATGATTGAAAAACTTCATTTCCGAGAAAACGACCTTTATGCGTTAAAGCAATTCTGCCATCTTGACAAGTAATTAACTCGCGATTTTGTAAGGAATTGATTTCTTCCTTAAATAAAGAGAGCGGATCAACTCCAAACTTTTGAATGAAGTGTTCCACGTTTACTCCCTCTATTTTCCTTAAGCCAAGGAACATTTCTTCCTCCCACATTTCATTGTTCTCTACTTTATGAATATTATGAGAGGGAAGAATGCCATTTGAAATGGAATCCATATATTTTTTTAGAGGACCATGGTTCGCAATCCTTTCTCCCGAAACATAACTATGAGATCCAGCACCAAACCCATAATATTCCTCATTATTCCAGTATGTTAAATTATGCTTGCTTTCGTATCCTGGTAGAGCAAAGTTCGAAATTTCATATTGCTGGAAACCAGCTAACTGCATTTGCTCCATAAGCAACTCATACATTTCCGCTTCCGTGTCTTCTCCCGGAACAGGCAATTTTCCTTTTCTCATTAAATTATAGAACACCGTTTTGGGTTCAATAATAAGGGAATAACCAGAGTAATGTTGAATATCAAGGGAAAGCGCCGTTTGTAGGGTCTCTTTGAAGCTATTTAACGTTTGCTCCGGCAAGCTATAGATCAAATCTACACTTATATTTTCGAACCCAACTTTCTTTGCTTTTTCAATAGAGGTGAACACATCTTCCTTACAATGCGTTCTTCCGATTGCCTTTAGAAGCTCATTATCAAAAGTTTGTACGCCAAAGCTTAACCGGTTGACTCCCCCCTCAAAAAGCACTCGAAACTTTTCATCAGACAAATCTCCTGGATTGGCTTCAAATGTAATCTCTGCATTTTGTTCTAATGGAAGATATTTATTAATGGAAGACAACAATCGATTTAACTGCTTCTCACTTAATGAAGTGGGTGTTCCACCGCCAACAAATATGGAATGAAGTGGCTCAGCTGGATGTTTTTCTAACGTTAATCGAATCTCTTCTTCAAGCGCATCTAAGTACTCATCGACAGGCTGACCTTTTAAGAAAACCTTATTAAAATCACAATAATGACAAATATGCTCACAAAACGGAATATGAATATATGCTGCTCTTACCATTTTTACACAACCTTAAGTTTCACTTTTTTCACATTCAAAAAAGGTTAGATTACTTGATTTATCAAGCTTATCTAACCTTTCTTTTAAAATCAAATCATCTACTTCTTTGAATTTGTATCGTCCATTTTCAAAACAGCCATGAATGCCTCTTGAGGTACTTCTACTGAACCAACCTGCTTCATACGCTTCTTACCTTCTTTTTGCTTTTCGAGTAGCTTACGCTTACGTGAGATATCTCCACCATAACATTTGGCTAATACGTTTTTACGCATTGCTTTAATGGTGGAACGTGCCACAATTTTCTGTCCAACCGCTGCTTGAATCGGAACCTCGAACTGTTGTCTCGGTATCAATTCCTTCAGCTTTTCAACTATGACTTTTCCACGTTCGTATGCAAAGTCTTTATGAACAATAAAGCTTAACGCATCCACCTTTTCAGCATTAAGAAGAATATCCATCTTCACAAGTTTTGACTCCTTGTATCCAATTAACTCGTAATCAAACGAAGCATAACCCTTTGTGCTTGATTTTAATTGATCAAAAAAGTCATAAACGATTTCTGAAAGAGGAATCTCGTACACAATGTTTACACGAGTCTCATCCATGTATTGCATATCGATAAAGATTCCTCGTTTTTCCTGACAAAGTTCCATTATTGCCCCCACATAATCATTAGGAGCCATCATTGTAGCTTTTACATACGGTTCTTCAACGCGTGCAATTTTTTGTGGATCTGGCATATTTGAAGGATTATCAACTTTTATTTCAGAGTCATCTGTCAAAACGACATGGTAGATTACACTTGGTGCTGTTGTAATTAAGTCAATTTTAAACTCTCTTTCAATACGCTCTTGAATAATCTCCATATGGAGCAATCCTAGGAATCCACAACGGAAACCAAAGCCAAGCGCTTGAGAAGTTTCTGGCTCAAATTGTAGTGCCGAATCGTTTAGTTCTAGCTTTTCTAACGCTTCTCTTAAATCATTAAACTTTGCACTATCAATTGGATACAATCCGCAATATACCATTGGGTTTAAGCGACGGTAGCCTGGAAGAGCTTCCGTTGCTCCATTTTTCACACTAGTAATCGTATCACCCACTCGTGTGTCTCCCACATTTTTAATGGCTGCCGTTAAAAATCCAACATCACCAACAGTTAGTTCCGGAACTGGAGTTGATTTTGGTGTGAATACCCCTACTTCGGTAACTTCAAATTCTTTTCCAGTTGCCATCATGCGAATTTTGTCTCCAACCTTTACCGTACCATCTACAACACGGATATAGGCTACCACTCCGCGATAAGCATCATAAAGGGAGTCGAAAATCAGCGCTTTTAAAGGTGCGTCTGGATCCCCAGTAGGAGCAGGAACCTTTTCTACTACCTGCTCTAGAATGTCTTCAATACCGATTCCTGCCTTCGCACTTGCTAAAACTGCCTCGGATGCATCTAACCCAATTACTTCTTCAATCTCGTTACGCACGCGTTCTGGATCTGCGCTTGGCAAATCAATTTTGTTTATAACTGGTACAATTTCAAGGTCATTGTCTAACGCTAAGTAAACATTCGCTAACGTTTGAGCTTCAATTCCCTGTGCCGCATCAACTACTAGGACTGCTCCTTCACAAGCAGCTAGGCTTCGGGATACCTCATAGGTGAAGTCTACATGCCCGGGTGTATCGATTAAATGGAAAGTATAAACTTCTCCATCCTTTGCTTGATATTTTAATTGCACAGAGTTTAATTTGATCGTGATGCCACGTTCTCTCTCGAGGTCCATCGAATCTAGCAATTGGTCCTTCATTTCTCTAGCTGTCAGCGCATTTGTTTTCTCTAAAATACGGTCAGCTAACGTCGATTTCCCATGATCAATATGTGCAATAATAGAAAAATTCCTTATTTTTCCTTGTCTATTTAGTCTATCTTGTCTGTTCATTCAGTTCACTCCTACTATACTTCGCACGTATACACTATTTTTGATTATAGCAGTAGGGTATCCAAGATTCAACGAAAACTATATCAAGGGCTTGAAAAGAAAAACAGCAATCCTACGATTGCCGATTTTCTATCGATCTGTGATTAGGTCAATTCCGATCTCCGCTATTCCTGACACTGTGTCTGCTAGAGTTTTTCCTAAGTCTGAGAAGAAGTTATAGGCTTCCATTTCTTCTAATTGTTCTCTTTTTTTATTTATATCATGACTGTCTACATTATTTCCTAAAACTGAGACTTGGACATTTTCTTCCTGTTCGTTAATGGTAAATGCACCTTTAAAGTTTGGATCATCAAATCCTCTCATGTTTACGATCCCATTATTTGCAATTTGCATTCCGAATAATACGGATACAAACATGAGAGACATAAGTAATATGCTTTTAAACATAAACATTTTCATACCTATCACCTAATCAACATTATTGTTCCTCAGTAGGAACGGTTACTGGGTAATTGACCTTTTCTGCTTCCCAGAAGATTTCACTAAATACATCTGCAAATGCATCTGCGGAAAGATTAAGCTCATCGAAGTTGTTATCCACTCCACCAAACTCTACTAGTAAAGCATTACCGGAAAGGTCCTGATTAAAGCGGCCATTTGTACTAGCCCCACTCTTTTGGATAATACCTCTGCTTAGACCAGGGTACTTCTCCTCGAGCTTATAATGAATTTCTGTTGCCAACTTGAGGTTCTTCTCATAATTTGGGTGTTCAGCCCCAACAACAAAAGCTAGCTTGGCATAGGACTTTCCGTTTATTACTTTTGTTGTATCTTCTTTTCTTTTAGAATCACGGTGAATATCTATTAGATACGAAAGATTTGAGTTATTAGCCATCGCCTCTTGCACCATCTGTCTCGAAGCATCGTATGAACGACCATACGTCCAGCCATTTGCATGTAATCGATCGGTGACATCAGACTTATCTAAAATCGTACCAACCCCATAACCTTCTAGTTTTTCCTGAAGGCGATCGCCAATCTTTGTCACATTGATTTCTGAGTGCTGCGCACTATTGGCATTGGTTACCCCCTCTAAGTACGGGAGATATGATTCTCTTGTATGAGAGAAATAAATATAAGCCACTTTTTTATCCCCCGTCGTTAAAGGCGGCGGAGCGCTCGGTTTTGAATCTTCGTCTTTTATGTCTTCCGTATTTTGCAAGCTTGCCTCATTTTCTTTGTTCAGTGCTTCTTCAGGTGGAGCTGATTCAATAGGCATATTTGTATAATTCGTTCCTTCTCCAGCAACAAGTATTTTCCCATCAAATAACGAAAACCCCGGAAGTTCTCTCCCCAATAAGCTCCGTGGATCATTAAGATTCACATTTGTAGAGGCTTTAAACAATACACTCGACATACTCGGAACTGCATCTCTTTCTACTAATCCGCTCATAAAATAATGATTTTCTCTTCCCATCAACTGAAAGAGTATATTTCCACTCAAGTTCATGGTCGCTTTATTCACACTAGATGATCTAAGCTGATATTGTGGGTTTAAAGAAGTTAATAGTCCGCTCACTGAAAAGAGTAGGAAGATCAACAACATACACGATAAAATAAGTTTTAAAATACTTGTCCCTTGAATGGTTACAACATAGGGCGTTTTTTGTAGTTTCATTATTCCACCTCTTAGCCTAGTCTAGTAAATGATATGTACTTACTAGAGAAGGTAGAACAATAAATTTGGACGGTCCCTATCTCGTATAGAAGCCTGCATTATCTTGATTTACTGCATCATGCAATGCAGCGTTTATTCCGTTCGCAATTAAGTTGGACATATCTTCAATAAATACATCTACTTCCTTTGGGGTTACCATTAAATTATGTCCAAGCGGTGATAATACCTCGTGAATCAATCTTCTTTTTTCTTCTTCTTCTAGATTACCAATCATTCCAAGGAATGTATTTCGGTGATGTTCTTCAGGCATATCCTCATCAGTCAATTTCTTCTTCTCACCAAATGTCATTCCTGCAGGGGCTAACGCTCTAGAAGGTCGATTTCCTTCTCTTAATTCACGGCCAAAATGCTTTAATATGAAGTCAATTGTGTCACTCGTAATAGAGACCGCATCAACTACTGTTGGTACACCTACTGCAATCACCGGTATTCCTAATGTCTCTTCACTAAGCTCTTTACGCTTATTTCCTACCCCGGAACCTGGATGTATTCCTGTATTCGATATTTGTACTGTTGAATTTACCCTTTCAATCGAACGGGAAGCTAGCGCATCAATAGCAATAACAAAATCCGGCTTTGTTTTCTCAACTACTCCCATAATAATGTCGCTAGTTTCTATACCCGTTAAACCCATAACACCTGGAGACAACGCACTTACTGGACGATATCCTTCATCCACACTTTGTGGACTTAATTCATACAAATGTCTGGTAACTAATAGATTCTCACATACCTGTGGCCCAAGTGCATCAGGAGTAACATTCCAATTCCCCAGTCCAACTACTAGACAAGAAGCATCTTTATTTATTCCTATTCCACTTAAAAAATGGGAGAATTCCCTTGCAAATGTTTCTTCCACCTTTTTTTGTAAATCCGTATCCTGTTGTCTGATCCCCTGTACCTCAATCGTTAAATACTTTCCTGCTTTTTTATTTAATTCTTTCTCCCCTTCTTTTGACACTTCAACTAACGATAGCTTGATTCCGTTCTCTTCCTTTTCTTTAATGACTACTCCATTTATGTTTGAAAGATCCTTTTCATCCGTTACATTCTTCCCCCTGCTTGCAATAACCATTTCCCTTGCTTCAACTGCCAAATCTGTACGAATGGAATATTTACTTAAATCTATTGATTCCTTCATAATAAGCCCCTCTCTTTTATCAATTTAGTACATAAACTAGCATCTATTATTTCCTTATCTAAAAGAAACCATTCAAACCATGGGGTATTATCGGATATATTTCCATTGAAAAGTATTGCAATAGTAGTCACCGAATGATAAAATGTGTTTTGTTCTTAATTTACGTAATTAATGAATGGTGATAGTCGAGTATAGAATCTCGATGCTTTGTAGGAGGTGAATCGAATGCCAAATATTAAATCTGCAATCAAGCGCGTGAAAACAAGCGAAGAGCGTAATGCACGTAACACGATGGTGAAATCTGCAACACGTACGGCTGTTAAGAAAGTAGAAGCAGCTATCGTTAACGGTGACGCTACTACTGCACAAGAGAGCTTTGCTCTTGCTGCAAGTAAACTTGACAAAGCTGCAGCGAAAGGTCTTATCCATAAGAATGCTGCTGCTCGCAAAAAGTCTCGTTTAATGAAGAAATTAAATTCATTAAACTCTTAATTTTTTGCTATATCATAGATAAAAAGCTAGATCCTTTTATAGGATCTAGCTTTTTTATTGCTTTATGAACCTGAATGTAAATGAAATAAAAACATTTCAATAAGAAGCTCCTTATTCATTCCACCTGTCTTTGCCTGAAAATCGGCATCCGCTAACATTTTCATAATTTTCGTCAGCTCTTCATCACTAAACTGCATGGCCTGACCTGCAGCAAGTTTTATACGGAATGGATGGACTTTTAAGTACCCTCCCATTTGCTGTTGACCATAACCACGCCTTGCCAATTCCTTTACTTGATAAATCAAACGGAACTGCCCTGCGATAATCGCTAGTATTTTTAGGGGTTCTTCATTTTGTCTTAACAAATCGTAATAAATACGTAATGCCTCGTCTACTTTTCGATGCACGACTTTATCAACAAGTGTAAAGATATTCTGTTCAAGCGAACGTGAAACAAGCTTTTCTACTGTCTCAGCATCAATTTGCTTTGTCTCATTGCAATATAAACTAAGCTTGTCCACCTCTGAAGTTAATAAAAAAAGATTTGTCCCAGCTAACGCTAGCATCAGTTCTACAGCATCATCATTTATGGTTGTTCCATTTAACTTTGCTCTCTGAGTAATCCAATTCTTTAGTTCATGTTCCCCTAATTTTTTTGCCTCTCCCACTACAGCTGTTCTTTTTAATTCCTTTGTTAGCTTCTTACGTTCATCAAGTTTTTCGTATGGGGCTACGATAACAACAATTGAATACGGTGAAGGCTCCTTCATGTATTGCTCTAGTCTTCCTAGCTGATGATCGATCTTATCTTTCGTTTTTTCAGCGGTTAAAAAACCAGGATTATTTAAAAAAATCAGCCTTTTATCCCCTAAGAATGGGATAGTTTCGGCATCCTCTAATGCCACTTCAATAGGTATTTCCTCTAAATCATAAGTGGAAAGATTAAAATCACTTTCATCTACTCCCAAAACATTTTGGATTAAAAGCTGCTTTGTTTCATTAATAAGAAACGACTCTGTTCCATATAAAACGTAAATAGGAGAAAATTCTTTCCTTTTAATTTGCTTCCATAAATCAAAAATCACTTTCCTCGCTCCGTTCAGGATTATAGGTTACTTATTTATCCTAATGAAGGATTAAGGATTTGACAAGCATTTTAAAGGGAATTGATCAATCTCTTGACCAATTCCCATCTATAGAAACGCTAAAAAAAGAGGCCTAGGATACTCTTTTTTCCAGCGATAACCCCCGTTGTATCTTTTATTGTTACCCTACAAGAAGAAAGTATTTGTGACAATGACTGACAAGGCAGGAAAAGAAACAAGAGCGGTAGATTTTTTTTATGAAATCGCTTATACTAAGATTGATTAGGAGGGGTAGTTGTGAACGAATTTGAGAAAAATGTGCAAAGTAAACGTAATGATGCTGTTGATTCTGGTGTAGGATTCATCGTTTCCTTCGGATTTTTTGCAACTTTATTTATCATTGCAACTGTCATTAAACTCGTAGGGGCATAATGGTGCTGTTCTGCTACATAAAACATAAGGAGACTGCTATAGCAGTCTCTTTTTTATTTGATTGGTATACCATATGATATATGTTTTGAAAAGGTTCCTGCCTCTTGCTCGAAAGTATAACTAATGGCACCATCTGTATCTGTTCGGAAGACTTTTATGTTTCTCGCCTTTAACCGATCCAGCACTTCTTGATGTGGATGTCCAAACCTGTTGGTCTTCCCAACAGATATTATTGCCACCTTCGGCTTGTATGCCTCTAGAAGATGCGCTGATGTGGAGCTTTTGCTACCATGATGTCCTATTTTTAATACATCCACAGGCAATGTTGGATATTCCTTTAATAGCTTTTCTTCTCCCGCTTCCCCTAAATCTCCAGTAAACAACCAGTATAGCCCTCCGATTTTCACATGAATAACAATTGAATTATCGTTTCTATCCTCTAGTTCCAAAATAGGATTAACGATTTTATAGATAGATCCATTTTCTGCCCAACTCATTCCATTCTTCACAAAAATGACAGTGGTTTTCATTTCTCTTGCAACCTGAATTAATTCATCTTCCAACTTGGAACGATTTGAAACATACGGAAGGATTAACTCCTTTACCTTTATTGTTTGTAATACAGATTTTGCTCCACCAATATGATCCATATCACCATGCGTTAAAATAAGCTTATCGATGGCACTTACCCCTTTCCCTTTTAAAAAGGGAATTAGAATATCATTTCCGACTTCAAAAGGATACTTCTGCTTTTCCCATTCCTCATCTTGAAACGAAACTATTCCCCCTGTATCAATTACATATGTTTTTTTATGAAATCCGTCTTGAATGACTATACTGTCACCTTGACCAACGTCAACAAACGTGATCTGCCCAGTGAAAGAAAAATGAGATAGGCCATAGGAGAGAATGAGGGTGGATAACAATGGGATGGCGGAAAGCAGTTGCACTTTCCAGGTCTTACCTGTTTCCCATTTGTAGAGTAAAAAGGCGATACAACATATGAGGATAACGATTATCCACATCGAGGGACGACCAATCGTTACTGTTTGGAAAGGAACTGAGGCTAGCCCAACTGTTAATTGGTTTAACAAAGAAAGCGTATAGTGTACTGGGTCTATCATAAAAGAGACATGTTCTCCAAAAATAAGAAAGAGGAAAAACAGGACGATAAAGAGGGGGTTAATTATAATAGAGAAAACTGGAATATAAACAAGATTTGCCAATAAGGACAATAGGGAAAATTCATAAAAGTTATATAGGACAATGGGAAGTGAACTTAACTGAGAAATAAATGATGCCTTTATTAAGAGGGAGAACGGGCCTCTAGAAGGCTTTAATAAACCTTTTGTGGATAGGAGAAGTGCGAAGGTAACGCTGAAGGAGAGTTGAAATCCTATGTCAAATAAGATATAAGGAGAAACAAATACGTAAACCATAAATGTGATACTGCAAATATCAAGACTAGCCAATCTTGAATGTGACAGTAGCCGTAAAAACAAAAATACAAACATCATCATCGCTGCTCGAAATACAGAAGGAGAGGCTCCTGACAGATAAATAAAGATTGGCAGGTACAGAAGTAGAATGACAATCATTCGTTCCCTTGTCACTCCTGCACGAACACCAACATAATGGATCATGCTCACGTAAAGAGCTACATTGGCTCCAGATATAGCTAATAAATGGATGATTCCGAGTTTTTGATACGATTTTTCTAAAGCTGGATCGAGTATCTGTCTTTCTCCAAATAGTAATGCACTTGCTAAGGATGCTACAGTATTAGGAAAATAAAATTCCAGTACCGCAATAGCTCTTTGTCTTTGCTTTTTTATCAAAAGAAGTGGTCCATTCCGTTCGTTACATTCCCCCCATTGATCAACAACTAGTTGCCAATGAATCTGATGATGGTTTAAGTAAGATTGGTAGTCAAAAGCATTAGGATTTCTTTGCTCATTGACCCTATTTAAGCTACCTGTCACACGACATGTATATCCAAGCAGTCTTTCATCATCAAACCTAGCTTTTTCCTTCTCAGTCTTCATTCGGTATTTAACTAATAATTTTTCTCCCGTAATATCCTTAGCATAACCGGAAAGAAGACTCCCATTTAGCGTCACTTCATCTTGAAATGAGACAGAAAACCGCGTCTTATTTTGTTTAATTACAGAATGGTTTCCAATTATATCAATCCTTGCCTTCGTATAAAATATAAGGACAATTACTAAAATGAAAATAACCTCTTGTTTCGTAAAACGCTTATAATACAAACAAAGAATCAACAACAGAAAAAGCGAGACACTAATCATAATATTTGTCTGAAAGGCAATAACCAGAGCTAGAAAAGAAGCCATTGCAAAATAGACCCATCTTCCTCGCACAATTATCACCCCCAGACATATTTGAATTAAGGTTACTTATCCTTGAATATTCCAACTTAAACGCCCCGAATGATCGTTCGCATTGTGAAGCTCATTTTCAATATCCATTTCTAGTTTTATTGCTTCTACATGACTAATTCGGAGAAGATGATAGCAATATTCATGGTTTTTATAATCGTGTGTGTAATAAATTTTTGTAATACCAGCTTGCAGAATCTTTTTCATGCAGTGTATGCAAGGAAAATGAGTGACATAAATTTGACTTCCTTTTGTGGAAACTCCTTCAAGTGCGCATTGAAGAATCGCATTTTCCTCTGCATGCAAGCATCTCAAACAGTGATTATCTACCACGTAGCAGCCCGCATCAAGGCAGTGATCATCTCCACTAATGCCACCATTATAGCCGGTCGAAATAATTCGATTATTTTTAACCAAAACTGACCCTACATTCAAACGATTACATGTACTTCTCATACTTATAAGATGTGCGTTTAGCATAAAGTATTGATCCCAAGTTAAACGGTCCTTCCTCATGTCCCCACTCCCGATTTCTCATTTTCTACTAGTCTAAGGGAAATTGTCGAATTTAGTCAATGCTGTTATTTGACAATGATACGTTCCTGTAGCTTCTCAAATGTCTTATCACCAATACCCGTAACAAGCTTTAAATCTTCTATTGTTTGAAATAAACCGCTATCTTCACGATAAGCTATGATGGCTTCTGCCTTGGATGGTCCAATTCCTGGGAGATTTTGCAATTCATCCAAACTAGCCACATTAATATTAATTTTGCCTTCATCTTTACTATTAGACGATTGTGTTACACTTGAGGATATAATCGCGTTCTCCCCTTCCTCTCCGATCAAAGGGATGTACACTACCATTTCATCTATTAGGCGCTCGGCAAAGTTAATTTTCCCCTTATCAGCTCCTTCCTTTAATCCACCTGCTTTCTCAATTAAATTGATTACTCTTTCGTCCATCATCACTTCGTATACACCTGGATTTTTTACTGCTCCTTTTACATCCACCAATATTTTTGCATCAGGTTCCTGAACAATCTTTTCTTCTGTTCCCTCGGTTTCTTGTTGTTCCTCACTAGGAATCGTCCAGCCATCTTCCTCTTTTTTATCGGTTATAGGGCTGGAAATAAAAATAAGGAGACCAATGGCTAGGACACATGAACCCAAAATAAACCATTTATACTTTTTTACAGAGTCAATCATCTTGTTGCTCCTTTCATGGAATATTTACAAATGTAGTTACATACTTTTATATGAGAATGCTTGCTTTGTGAAGGAGGGAAGTACAATGAAAATCGGAGTGATTGGTACAGGGAATATGGGGAGAATATTAATCGAGGCACTTCTTGACGGAAAAGCCATTTCCCCTTCCTTTATGAATGTAACAAATCGAACGCTTAGTAAAGCAATGAATATAAAAGAAGTGTATAATGACATCGCCGTACTTTCTGATGCTAGAAGCGTAGCAAGAGTATCAGATGTCCTATTCTTATGCGTAAAACCAAAGGACATTCATAAGGTATTAATGGATATTAAACCGTTTTTACTATCAGAAAAATGTGTTGTTTCAATCACTAGTCCTATAAGTGTTGATCAAATTGAATCAGTGGTTGACTGCTCAGTGGCGAGAGCTATACCAAGCATCACCAACCGAGCATTAGCAGGAGTGTCTTTACTGACGTTCGGAGATAACTGTACAGAGGAATGGAAGGATAGGCTTCTCCAACTATTTGAGGCAATTTCCACACCGGTGTCCATAAGTGAAGATATTACGAGAGTAGGATCAGATATCGTTAGTTGTGGACCTGCATTTTTCAGCTACTTAACGCAAAGATTTATTAATGCTGCAGTAGCAGAAACAAAAATTGATGAAGCAACTGCAACGACTCTCGCTAGTGAAATGTTAATAGGACTTGGGGAATTACTACGTAAAGGATTTTACACCCTTCCTACCCTACAACAAAAAGTTTGTGTAAAGGGTGGAGTGACATGGGAAGGAATCAAAGTGATGGATGCAGAGCTTGGAGATGTGTTTGAGCACCTATTTCAAGCAACTCATACAAAATTCGAAGAAGATGTTTATGAATCACAAAAACAGTTTCCAATAAATAATTCTCTAAAGAAATAATGATTCCTGCAAATGAATAGAAAAAAACGGCTGATTTTTTTAATCAGCCGTTTTTTCTGCCTGCTTTTTAGCTAGAAAGAAAATTCTTTCTGCCTCAGAAGATATGTGGCCGTCCGTAAAATCAGCGAAAGTCTCTACTACATAAAATCCACTTGCTTCTAACCAATTTTTATAAACCTCTACCGGAAATGTTCTCTGACTATGAAATTCATCATATCGATCATATTTCCCGCTCTCGTCATCATGAACAAAGAATGTAAGCTCATGTTCAATACTAAGTGGATACTCTCCCTGGAAGCAATTCCAAATATAACAAATATCCTCATCGTCATGGGTAAAGGTTTGATTCATAAAAATATTCATGATTTTATGAACGGAATGAACATCGAATAAAAGAAACCCATCTTCATCAAGCAAATTAGAGATTTTCCCAAACGTTTCAATAACTTCTTCTTCCGTCTGGAGGTAATTTAAGGAGTCACAAAATATCCCGACAATGTCGAAACTCTCATATAAATCAAGTTCAACCATATTTTGTTGATAAAAAGGAAGCTTTAACCCATAGCTCTCAGCTTTCATGTGGGCGACCGTGAGCATGTCCTCTGATAAATCGACACCTGTTACATCAAATCCAGCTTTTGCAAAGCGTACAGATAACTCACCTGTGCCACAAGCTAAATCAAGGAGTTTTTTTCCCTTACATCGATATTTGCTCGATTTTTCCGTTACGATAGACACCCATTCATCGTACGGTACATCCTTCATTAATTCATCATAAAGGTAGGCAAATTTCCCATACGTCATTGAGTGAGAACACTTTCCATATTTTCTATTGGTGCGTCACCCCATAAGCGTTCGAGGTTATAGTAGCTTCTTTCGTCCCTATGGAATATATGGGCAACAACGTCCCCTAAATCAAGAAGGATCCATCTTGCTTCATCAAACCCTTCCATTCTTTTTACGTTGTATCCATGTTCCATTGCCTTTTCCTTCATTTCTCTAGCAATCGCTTGAACCTGTTTGTCAGAGTTACCGTGGCAAATAATAAAGTAATCAGAGATTAACGAAATGCCCTGCATATTTAATACAACAATATCCTCTGCGTGCTTATCATCAGCAGCCTTTACTGATGTTTCTAATAATTGACGATTGGTCATCCAATCAGTCCTCCTTTATATGAATAAAATAGTTATACGTTTCAAGCGTTAACGGAAAAACTGCACGTTTCTTTTTTACTAAGAAAATAATTGAATTTTGAATGGATAGTAGCAAAGCTTCATTCAAATTCTTATTCGCTACTTGTCTGACCTCATCAACACCAGGAAACTGTCTTCCTGGTTCAATATAATCAGCTACATAAATGATTTTTTCAAGCAAAGACATTTGCGGCCTACCCGAGGTGTGGTAACGAATGGCCTCTAGCACTTCATGATCATTGATGCCAACTTCATTCTCCACTAGATAAGCACCAACTGGCGCATGCCATAGTTCGCTGTTATAGAATAGCAGTTCCTCTGGCATTCTTTCTTGTATAATGATTTGCTTCATTTCTTCCTTTGGACGAAACTTAGCATAGTCATGAAAGATTGCAGCCAACTCAGCTTGTTTCTCATTTGCCCCATATTTCTTTGCCAGCTTTAACGCTGTTTCTACTACCCCTAGTGTATGTTGGTAACGATGGTCGGTTAATTGCTCTTTAACAATCTCTAACGCTTTCGCTCGCTCCATATAACTGATGCTCCTTTATATATTGTATGACGGAGTCAGGGGTAAGATAATGAATAGTATTCCCATTCTTTACTCTTTCTCTAATTAAGCTAGAAGAGACGGCAAATTCCGGAATATCTAGGAAGATAACCGGATAACTTGTCTGCAATAGGTGGTCTGGTCTTTGCACTCCGACAAAAGTAACAAGTTTGATTAAATCGTCAATTTTATACCAATTTGGTAAATATTCAACCATATCTGCCCCGATGATAAAATAAAACTCTGTATCATCATTTTTTTCTTGCAGAAGCTTCATCGTGTCATACGTATAGGAAGGACCACTCCGTTGAAGCTCTATTTTCTCCACTTTAAAATGGCCATGATTACTTATAGCCTTCTCAAGCATGGCCACTCTGTCAATTGTACTAGTTCCACTAGTTGATTTATGTGGTGGCTTTGCATTAGGTAAAAACCATATTTCATCGAGACCTAAGGAATATAACACTTCATTTGCAATGAGCAGATGGCCATTGTGGGGTGGATCAAAGGTTCCCCCTAAAATTCCTATTTTCCTCATATGGACCTCCTTATTAAGGAAGCTGTAATTGTTTATTTTCCTCTGACTCTTTATATAAAACAATGGTTGAGCCAATTACTTGAACAAGCTCTGCCTTACAACCTGATGATAACTTCGCTGCTACTTCATCCTTATCCTCATCACAGTTCTGCAACACACTTACCTTAAGCAACTCCCTAACCTCTAATGCCTCATTAATTTGTTTAATCATGTTATCGTTCACTCCACCTTTACCTACTTGAAAAATAGGGGTTAGGTGATGTGCTTTTGAACGTAAAAATCTTTTTTGTTTACCAGTTAACATTCTGTTCCTCCTAATTGTTTTAACACCAATTTCTCCATTCTCAACTGATCCGGAAGAATTCCGGTCCATTTTTGAAAAGCTAATGCTCCTTGGAGAACGAACATATCAATCCCGTTTTGTATACGTGCTCCTTTTTCCTTTGCGGAACGTAAAAACAACGTTTCAAGTGGGTTATAGATAATATCACTTACAAAACTATTTTCTTTTAAGTTATGTAAAGAGAGCGGTTGGCATTCTACATTCGGTGCCATACCTATCGATGTTGTTTGAATAATAATATCATAATCGCCCAATTGTTTCTCAGCTTCTTCCCGTAGTACTACGTTGGAGGTAACTGTATATGGACATTGAGCAATAAGTTCCACTGCTTTTTCACGTGTACGATTGGTAACATCAATATTTTTAATTCCCATTGAAGCTAATGTAAAATAAATGGCTCTTGCAGCCCCACCAGCTCCAACAATGAGAATTTTGCACTTGGAAAGATCAGGAATAATATTCATAATTCCTCTCACTGATCCTTCCCCATCTGTATTGTAACCAACAAATTCGCCATTCTCATTTACAACAGTATTGACTGCACCAATTGCTTTTGCTAAAGGATCTAAGCGATCAAGCATAGGAAGAATGTCGACCTTGTGCGGAACAGTGACATTAAAGCCACTGACCTGAATCGCTTTTAACCCTATGACCGCTTTCTGTAAGTCTCCTTTTCTCACATGAAGTGCCTGATAATGAGCTTCTATGCCATAAATGCCAAACAAATCATTATGCATAGCAGGTGACATAGAATGAGCTATCGGATCCCCTATTACTGCATACAACTTTTTCAAAATATCCCTCTCCCTTGTTGTAGCTTGAGAGCACTTCATGAGGTAGGTCAAGCTGATTTACTCAAAAAGCTATTTTATATTAGTGATTTTCTAATCATTGCATGAACGCCCTTAGGGACATACGCTGCAATCTTCACTCCTGCTTCGTTTATGGTGATCCAGCCTAAGCCAGAAAAGACGATATCTGTTTTTTCTTCTTTAATCATAAATTCGTGACGAACGAGGGGTGGGAAATCCTCCAACTCGTCTACTCTAGGTGGTGATAGCATTTCACCAGCATGTTTTTTGTATAAATCATCTGCATGATCAAGTTTCGTACGATGAATATGAATCTCATTAGAGAAATGACAAATAAACGACTGTCTCCCCCCACTAATGAAATCAAATCTCGCAAGCCCTCCAAAAAATAATGTTTGTCCTTCGTTTAATTGAAAAACTTTTGGCTTTATTTCCTTTTTTGGAGTAATAATTTTCAAGTCTTGTTTACTCACAAAGTGAGCCATTTGGTGATGATTAATAATTCCTGGTGTATCAATTAGGTGCTTCCCATCAGAAAGGGGAATTTCAATAATATCAAGAGTCGTCCCTGGAAAATGAGAAGTTGTAATCACATCCCCTTCTCCCGATACTTCCTTAAGGATTTGATTAATAAACGTTGATTTCCCAACATTTGTACAACCAACTACATAGACATCTTTACCCACTCGATACTCGTCAATTGCTTCTGCTACTTCCCTAACAAAATGACCTTTATGTGCGCTGACCAAAAACACATCTTCTGGATGTAAACCAAGTTTTTTAGCTTCTCGCTTCATCCATTGGATCACTTTATTTGGCTTTACCGAGTGAGGAAGAAGGTCCACCTTATTCCCAACGAGTAGGATTTTGTTCTTTCCAACAAATCGATGTAATCCTGGTAGCCAGCTGCCGTTAAAGTCAAAAATATCGACAATCTTTACAATCAGTGCATCGGTTTGAGATAATCCATTTAGTATCTTTAAAAAGTCATCATCTGTTAAACTTACGTCTTGAATCTCATTATAGTGTTTTAAACGAAAACACCGTTGGCAAATAATTACTTCTTTTTCCAGTGCAGATGGAGGCGCATAGCCTAATGCCTCTCTATCCTCTGTTTGTATATTTACCCCACAGCCTATACACGAAAACTGTTCACTCAAAACTTAATCCTCCCATACAATCATTCCTTTTTTACGAAACCAGTTCAGTATTCTCCGCTCAACTAAACGATTAAACTTTGTCACAAAGCCATCTGTTGAGGCAACAGGTACAACAAGAATAGTATGCAGCCCACTGCGATTTCCTCCCAGAACATCCGTTAGTAACTGGTCTCCAATAACCACCGTTTCATCCTTTGACGTTCCCATTTGCTTCAAAGCCTTTTTAAATGCCCTTGCTAGTGGCTTACGAGCTTGGAAAATAAAAGGGATATTCAGTGGATCAGAAAAAGCCTTTACTCTTCCTTCATTATTATTAGACACAATTGTCACGATAATATTATGTTTTTTCATTTCCTCAAACCATTTAACCAGGTTCGGTGTAGCATTTGGCCGATCCCATTCGACAAGAGTGTTGTCTAAATCTGTTATAATCGCCTTTACTCCCATAGCTTTTAGACTTTCAGGAGTAATATCAAAAATACTTTTGACATGCTGATCTGGCAAAAACTTTTTAAGCATTTCTTACACCTCATTAAATTAATGAAAATTTTTCGACAAATTTCACGTTCCTTCAACACTGTGGATAACTTTATACACAAAACTCACACTGTAATAAAAAGGAATTACTCTTTTATAAACAAATTAATCACAAGTTATCCACCATAACTTGTGGATAACAGAACGGTTGTTCTGTTATGTTAATTTTGATAGAGTAGAAGTACAGAAACATAGCCTACATTTTATGATGAATCACTATAAAGTAGAACCAGTTAACTAGAAAAGAAAGGTGTGATTTCCATTGCGTAAATTATCAGATGACTTACTTGTTGAATCGTATTATAAAGCGAGAGAACTACAACTAAGCAAAGATTTTATTTATTTAATCGAGACAGAAATTCACCGTCGTTCATTAACTCACAAAATCATTTTGTAATAGCCCTTATTGGGGCTTTTTTCTTTTACGCTCACAAAACAATATCATTTCTCTTTTAATAACGCAATTCTTTCCCCTACTTTGATAGGGAATGGAAGCGATTTTCCTAATGTTGATTGAATGGAGTCTTTCTC
Organism: Robertmurraya korlensis NBRC 107688; assembly: GCF_001591645.1. GTDB lineage: Bacteria > Bacillota > Bacilli > Bacillales > Cytobacillaceae > Robertmurraya_A. The sequence continues at coordinate 96,795 of NZ_BCVH01000002.1, forward strand.
AAACAATAAGACTACCGTAGATCCAAATGTAAAATACGCCAGTTCCTGCCCTTTTTCTACATGCTCATGCTCATGAATAACTTCAATGGAGTTTACAAACATGGCTCCCACCTTCACAACTGCTATATGACCCATTTTGTGTTGAATTTCGGTAATTGTCCGATAATTTTTGGAAAGAGTACTTTTCCCATACTTTAAGCCAAGTCGATTGACTGGATATGATTTTTCTCCAAGTGTCCACCTCGCTGTGACACTTCCAGCAATCGGACTATGTATACGATGGTAATGACTCGGGCTTAAGTACAAAACCATAAAGGTACCATTTATGTATTTCTTAAGGACAGCATCATTACCTAGCATCTCAAGCATCGAGTATGTTTTGCCCTTCACCTGAATCATTTTCTCTTCTGAGATACGTCCAACCTCCTCCAGTACGGCATCTACTGGACTTGTTACAGCTTGCGCGTCCTGATCAATGGGTCTCATTCCACTCTTTAGCTTTCGTATAAAGAAATCATGAAGTGTAGGGAATTCCTTAATTTCGCCTTCCATTTCCTCGGTATTAATATTATAAGTCCTTGAAAAGTGGGGAACAACCAAACGACTCATATGTGACGTAGCAAACCTCTTTAAAAGATTTGATGACCATTTGCCATTTGTTAATTCAATCATAAAACGATAAATTGTTTGAAACAATGGATTGACCTCCGTATTGGAAAATTCTCTCTCGATAAACGAATAAAACAAGTGAACCAATCATTACTTATAATTAGGATGTTTTTATCCATTTTGGTAAAGGGGTGAGCCATATTTGTTTTTATTGACTGTGCTCGATCAAACGATGAAAAAATTAAAGATTCAAACTGCCAATCTTTTAACTATCATCAATCTCTTTCTTGGTGGGTTCGCAGTGATTGAGAGCATTAAAGGGAATTTAAATTTGAGCCTTTTATTAATTTTTGTTGCCGCTTTCGTCGATCGGTTTGACGGAATCGTTGCCCGAAAACTTCAGATTGAATCAGAACTTGGCAAACAATTAGATTCCATGAGTGATATTATATCATTTGGTGTCGCTCCTGCACTATTGATTTATCAAGGAATATTATTTGAGTTCAACATTCCTGGAACATTTTTTGTGATTTTTTATATCGCATGTGGTGCGTTTCGACTTGCACGCTTTAATATTAGTGATAATCAAAGCTACTTTACAGGTTTACCAATTACAGCTGCTGGATGTTTATTGACCTTTAGCTACCTAATGCTCCCAATTTTCTCTCCTGAGCTGTTCCTCTTTTTCATTATTATTCTTTCTTTTTCCATGGTTAGTCCCTTTAAAGTAAAAAAAATATAGACACAGCCCTTTGTAGCTGTGTCTATGTCACTTCATTCCGTTAAGGATAAAAACTCTTCAACATCTGCAATGCATTGTTGTACTGCTTTTTGCCAAAAATCAGGCTGTGTTAAATCAACATTTAAATGCTTACTTGCTAATTCCTCTACTGTCATAGATGCTGTATCCTTTAATAGGGCGATGTACTTCTCCTCGTACCCTTCTCCCTCTTCTTGGGCTTTTGCATAAATACCTAAAGAAAATAAATACCCAAATGTGTAAGGGAAATTGTAAAAAGGAACACCTGTAATAAAGAAATGTAGCTTAGATGCCCAGAACAAAGGATGGTATTCGGCTAACGCCCCTCCGTATGCCTCTTGCTGTGCTTCTTTCATTAACTCATTTAAACGATCCGTTCCTACGACTCCATTCTTCCTTTCCTCATAAAAGCGTGTTTCAAATAGAAAGCGAGAATGAATGTTCATTAATAACGCTACTGAACGCTGGATTTTATCCTCTAATAAGGCTACTTTTTCAACAGGGTTCTTCGCTTGTTTAACAGATGCATCTGCTACAATCATCTCTGCAAAGGTCGAAGCCGTTTCAGCTACATTCATTGCGTAATTTCTATTTAAATAATGCTGATCTCGCATGGCATATGTATGAAAACCATGTCCCAGTTCATGAGCAAGTGTTGAGACATTGGACGGTGTCCCAGAGAACGTCATAAAAATTCTTGACTGGCTGCTCTCAGGGAAAAAGGTATGGAAACCACCTGGTGCTTTTCCAGGACGATCCTCAGCTTCAATCCATTTCTGTTCAAATGCCTTTCTGGCAAAACGGGTCATTTCTTTCCCAAAGCGTGAAAAATGCTCAATAATAAAATCAGCACCTTCATCGTAAGTTACCTTTGATTCAACTTGACCGATAGGTGCGTCTAAATCATACCAGCTTAATTTATCTACTCCTAACAACTTTGCTTTTCTTTCTAAAAATGTAACAAAAGGTGCTTTAGCATCGGAAATAACCTGCCACATCGTATCTAATGTTTGCTTTTGCATCCGGTTTATTTGTAACGGTTCCTTTAAAACATCTTCCCATCCACGAAGCTTATACATGTTTAATCTAAATCCTGCCAGGTGATTTAGTGTTTTTGACAAATATTCTGCTTTTTCAGACCAAGATTCCTCCCAGCCCTGAAATACAGCTTTTCTTACTAAACGATCAGGATTTGAGAACTTATTGGATGCCTGACCTACCGATAACTCCTTCATTTCACTTCCATCTTTGAACGGAACTTTAATGGTACCAACGATGGTATCATATAATTGTCCCCATCCGTGATAGCCATCAATGCTCAATGCATTGATGATGGTTTCTTCCTCCTGTGAAAGCTTTTCTAATGCGTTTAAACGCCTTTCATCTAACACAAATTGCAATTCATCTAACACTTCTTCTTTAAGAATCTCTTTCCAAATTTGTTCATCGTAAGTAGTTAACTTTTGGTCAAAAACAGTTAAAGCATTCTGAAGGCTCGCACTAAGCTCAGTTACTTGACCACGAAGAGCACCTACTTTTTTATCGTTTGTATTTTGAGCATGTAAGCAGCTAACAAACGCTCCTGCTTGACGAATCTTTTTTGCTACTCCCTGAAACGCTTCAATGAGATTAGCAATATGATCTTGATCGGTGACCTTATTTGATGGTTCCCAGGATATTACCTTGCATTGAAATTCTTCAACAATTTCCTTTGAGTTATGTAGGTGATTCAAAAATGCTTGTGATGAACTCCCCCCCGGAAAAAACACGTCAAGATCCCATACATCATAAAAAGTACTTCCTTTCGTCATCCAAACCCCTCCTACTCATTATTCTTTTTCATTATAAATTTATTTTTCCGAAAACTCTAATAAAAAATTTCGATTACCGAAAGACCCATCAGTCTGATGGGTCCAAAAGTTAATATCGATAACCAGTAAAATACCACCAACCACCGAATATGAGTAGCAATACAAACAAGACGATAAGCAGTGCTAAAGCAATTCCACCACCACCATAATATGGTGCTTGATAAGCATATGGATAAGGATAACCGTATGGCATTTTTCACCCTCCTTTACACTTATATCCTACTACTAATTAATGTATGTCAATTGTCCATAATGGTGTAGGCAGCTGCGGACTTTCCCATATACAAATAGGCATAGATTCCTCTATGCCTACTGCTTCTAACTTTGAGAATCACGTTTTCTTTTTTCCTTCTCAGCTCGATAAAATTCATGGAACATCTTCATCAATGCCCTTTTTTCAATTCTGGAAACATAGCTTCTTGAAATACCTAATTCTTTCGCTATCTCCCTTTGTGTTTTTTCTTTTTTTAAATCGAGACCAAATCGTCCAACAATTACTTCTTTTTCCCTGTCATCTAACACGTCTATAAATTCTTTTACCTTCTCAAGTTCCATATTTAGTTGTATGGTTTCAATGACATCCTCAGACTCTGACTTCAAGACATCTATTAAAGAAATCTCGTTTCCTTCCTTATCTTGGCCGATTGGATCATGAAGGGAAACATCCTTTTTTGTCTTTTTTAAGGCCCTTAAATGCATCAGAATTTCGTTTTCAATACAACGAGCCGCATACGTAGCAAGCTTTGTTCCTTTCCCTTCTGAATAGCTTTCAATGGCTTTAATCAATCCAATTGTTCCAATCGATATCAAATCCTCCGAATCTTCTCCCGTATTCTCAAATTTTTTTACGATATGAGCAACGAGACGTAGATTATGTTCAATGAGCATATTTCGTGCATGAGCATCTCCATCTGCCATTAATCGTAAATATTTCTTTTCATCAGCCGATGACAATGGTTGTGGAAATGCATTATTTTTAACATAGGAAACTAAAAATACAATTTCCTTAACTAAGTAGCTAAGTGCAGTTAATATACCTGACATTTAAACCACCCCACTTTCAGGACTTTCCCCTATGTTAATACCTATGAAGTGAGGTGGCCGTATTTGTCTGTCCCACACAATTATATTTATATAGAAATTTATGATGAAAAAAACACCGACTTTGATGTCGGTGTTTGTAGCTTTTATTCCACGGAAACTTCGGCAGCAATTATACAACCTACAGATCCACAAATAATTAATCCCATAACGATTGCGAACATGTTACCACCCCTTTTCTCCCTTTTGTTACTTCGAATGTACCATATAATGCGTAGAAAAAAGGAGGAAGGATGTGAACATTTTGTTACTAGGAAGCCTTTGTTATGCGCTTTGTCACTTAAATCTTAGTCGATTCTCCGGGGGAAGAACTCTTCCTTAGATTTCTTAAGTGATATACTTCTAGAGATAGTAGTAATACACGGAGGAACATTTAATTTCCCCTCCTCACCCATATATCGTTAGGTGGTATCCTTCTCCACCCATAAAACTGCCTGACGATCTTGCATAAAATAAATCATCTTAATTCCCACCTTTCCTTATTCTTAATTTTGTTACTAGCGTTTTTATAACAATCGTTGAATGGAAAGCATACGATCTCGAGTAGCCTCATATTGCTTTTTCGCCTTTTCTGCTCGATCAAATTCAGCTGCTGATACATTACGCTTCTTAATCGTTACTGTTAAGAATAAAATATTCAGGGTCATATCTATCACCTCCTATTTTTTGCACACAAAAAAGCCGCAAGGATCCCCCTGCGGTTTTTAGCATATAAAAACCGCAAGAGTACATTCTCCATGCGGCTTGAAATGGCATAAGTTAAAGTTGCAATTACTTAAGCAGTTCATTCCTAGTGGTCGAATGTGTCATACATTTAATTGTCATCGATTTCATTGCTACAGGTAATTTGATCATTTCACTCGACCTCCTTTTTAGAAATTCTTGCTTACAGTGGTAATTATATCCACTAATTCCATTTCTGTAAACCCTATTTTTATTTTTCTATAAAAAAAGTAGCCCTCAGAGAACTGAGAGCTACTTTTGCTATTCATTTATGTCATCAAGCTTAGATTTTATTTGGTTCGATAAAGAAAAAAAGTAAATAGAACCTGCTAAAAACAGCATAGATGAGCACATCATAATATATAGATCGGTTAGCATCTTTTCACCTGATGGGATAATCACCCCGAGGTATAAGAAACTTCCAACGGCAAGTAAAACAACCGCAAACCTTTTAAAATCATTCATTTTCTCTAGAAGAATTTTCCCCGTGTTGTTATCTTTCAATTCTCTCACCTACAACCCTTTCTCGTTCTATGAATCTACTTTATCATAGAATGCGGTGGAAGTGAGGATGTAATTAATAGCAATTTTTCCGGTTTCTAAGTAATCAGCCTTTGACTTTGTCGACGATTTTAATAACCAAAGAAGCTGAATGAAGTGCTGCTTTTTCTAAATATTGCTCGAAAGAGACATCTGATTCTTTTCCAGCAATATCAGATAATGAACGGATAATAACAAATGGTGTTCTAAACTGATATGCAACTTGTGCAATTGCTGCTGCTTCCATCTCGACTGCCTGCAGATCAATGAATTTACCACGGATGGCCTCTACACGTTTGGGATCATTCATAAATGAATCACCTGTTGCAATAAGTCCCTTGACCACTTGAACAGATCCAATTTCTTTTGCAGCTGATTCCGCAATCCCCACTAGCCTAGAATCAGCCTCAAACGCTGCTGGGAGCTGTGGTACTTGCCCATACTCATATCCAAATGCTGTTACGTCTACATCATGATGGCGAACCTCAGAAGAGATGACAATATCTCCGACATTTAAGTCAGGATGAAAGCCTCCTGCAGAACCTGTGTTAATGACATAATCAGGCTTAAATCTATCTAGTAGTATCGTTGTGGACATTGCTGCGTTTACCTTCCCTATCCCTGAGCGCAATAGGATTACCTCAGCACCATCCATAGTACCTGTTGTATACTCACAACCCGCAATTGTTTCCTGTTTCTGATTGCTAATTTTTTCTCTTAGTAAAGCTACTTCCTCTTCCATTGCACCAATTATTGCGATTTTCACGTAAAAAGACCTCTTCCTATTATTTTATTCTATCGACGCTAGCTCTTCCACTAAAGTTGGCTTCCAACCTTCTCCATCAACCCACTCAATTGATACGCGATAAATTTGGGTTTTGTCCTTTGAAAAGACTGTTCCTTTTGATTTATTATGACCATCATTTCCAAGAAACTTAATTGTCATATTATCCTTTGATAAACCAGTAGCATATCCTATTGCAGCAACCATTTCATCCCAGTCCACACCTTCATACACATTTGTATGTTCACCTGTTTGAACCGTTCCGATTGGCTTCCAATTCGGATTGACAATGGTTCGGACCACGTTAGAATCCGCCCCACCTTCTGTCACAATGGCTTCTTCGTTATCAGTGGAGCTAGTTTCTTCGCTTGATTCATCACTAGAGGCCGAAGAGTCTGTGGAAGAGTCTTCCTCGTCAGCATCCGAGCTAGATTCTTTAGTCTCTTTACTCGTTGACTCTTCTCCTTCATTCACTTCACTTGAAGCCTCTACGCCTTGCTCCTGCTCTTTTTCGGTCGTAGCTTTATCGTCATTCCCCAAAAAAATAATTCCAGAAACAACAATAATTAAAACCAATACTATTCCAATGAGACCATTTAAAATCAGATTTGTTTTTCGACGCTTCGACCTTTGATTGAATCTTGATTGCTGATAATCATCTTGCATCATACGAACCTCCTAGACCTCTTTTGAACATCCTTTAAGAGCGAACTCGCTATACATTCTACCATTTAACAAGGGAATCGAAAAGGACAATCACGTTACAAATACATTAACGTTTCGACAGAAGCTCATTATGATCGTAGTTATATAAATTTTTTACCATATCAGCAAATAATCCGTTGACTCCCCCTTCATCCCCATAAACCCCTAAATTTACAGTTACTAAAGCATATTTAGGGTTATCATAAGGGAAGTATCCGGCAAACCATTTATTATGCAGTTGTTTTTCATCTTTAAAGATTCCCGTTTCCGCTGTTCCTGATTTCCCAGCAACCGCATATGGAAGATCTTGAAACCATCTGCCCGTACCATTTTCGTTCACTACGACCTCACGCAGCAATTTTTGAAGCTTCATGGCTGTATAAGGCGAAATAGACTCACCAGGTAGAGATTGCTTTTCAAATGGCAGGAGTGAGCTTCCGTTTTTGTATTCCACTTCTGAAACCACTCTCACACTCTCTCTTACTCCCCCTTTTGCAATGGTTCCCATCATATTCGCAACAGCAAGTGGTGTTGCTCGTACTTCATGCTGACCAATTCCTGTTAAGGCAACAAAGTTTTTATCCTTTTTTGCATCCTCAGACAGAAACACCCGACCATTTTGCTCTTCTTGGAGCTGCTTAAAATTAGAAAAATGATAAATGTCACCATTCCATCCAACCGTGCCTACCAAGGATAGCTTACTTGCATATTCCTCTAGAATATTTGGATCAATCTCCTTTAATTCTTTTGCGAGTGTGCCAAAAGTATTGTTACAGCTTCTTGCAAAGCTATCAGTAAAGTTTAACATTCCATGATCATACACCGAATCAGGCTCACCATTTATTTTTTTGCTACAATCATACAACTTAGTTGGATCGTCTAGTTCATAATCAATGGCCGCTCCAGCCACTACCGTTTTAAAAACAGACCCCACTATTTGCTCAGAAATCATCATATTTTTCAACCCGTTTGAACCATCCTCAAATGGTTTTTCCTTGTTAATATAGGGTCTAGATACCATGGCAAGCACAGAGTTCGTTTCTAAGTCTAGAAGGACTAGTCCCCCTTTATTTATTTGATATTGATCAACTAGATTTTCAGCCATTTCCTGAATGTCTTTCTCTATCGTTGTTTTAATATTTACTGGATAGAAAGGGTTTGCTGGCTCAACATATTTAACATCGATACCAAAGAGCGGACCACCCTTCGCATCAACATGGTAGATAAGCTTTGAATTTCCATCTGGCAACAAAAACTCATCAAAGCTTTTTTCTAACCCTGTTAGCCCAATCACTGTCTTTTCTACCAAATCCTTATCAGGATATCGCTTTTGTAATTCCGTTGAATTTTCTCCCGTAATTCCAATAAGTTGCTCAGCTGGATACTCGGTTAACGAGTACTTTCTTTCCACCGCAAACACTCCTGGTATTTTCAGAGCGTTAATTTGCTCTAGCTGTGTCTCTGTCAGTTTGAGAGGATTCGGATCCCCATAGGCAAAAGGATCCTCTGCTTGTTTTACCCGATATTCTATAGATTCGACAGGAACATTAATAATTTCTGCAACCTTCTCACTATCCCATTCCATATTTTTTAAAAAAGGAAAGAGGATCAGAACAGGAACCTTACGATGGACAAGTGACTCTCCATTGCGGTCAAGAAACCCGCCTCTCCCATTATCAATTACCATTTGCTGAGAGCGTTGGACCACACTTGCCTCAAGTAAATTAATGTTATGCTTTGTAAAGCTTTCTGTTGAAACGAGCTGCACCTGAACGAGCCTTCCGATTAAAAGACTAATTGCTGTGATACAAATCATTAACCATATAACTGCCCGTTTTCTCCACATAAAAAACACCTCGTCAAAAGTGTTGACGAGGTTTTCTAATTTCAAACCAATTTACTTAATATTTGTAATACGGACATTCATTTCTCCACCAGGAGTTTGAACAGTTACTTCGTCTCCAACCTTTTTCCCCAATAAGCTTTTAGCGATAGGAGAATCGTTTGAGATTTTGCCTTCAAATGGATCTGCTTCCGCACTTCCGACGATTGAATACGTTTCCTCGTCCCCTCCTGGAAGCTCGATAAACGTAACAGAACGACCTAAAACAACTGCATCAGTAGCTATCTCATCCTCTTTAATTATCTTTGCATTTCTAATCATATTCTCAAGCGTTGTTATACGACCTTCAACAAACGCTTGTTCCTCTTTAGCAGAATCGTACTCTGAGTTCTCAGATAAGTCTCCGAAGCTACGAGCAATTTTAATACGCTCTACGACTTCTTTACGCTTTACTGATTTTAATTGTTCTAATTCTTGCTCTAACTTTTCTTTACCAGCTAAAGTCATCGGGAAAACCTTTTCTGTAGCCAAAACCCTTCACTCCTTCTAGTTTCACAACCCCCAAATAGATTGTGTAATCTTCTTATGTAGTTATTTCTTACGGTAAATGCATAGGAGCGCGTCCTTATGAAAAGGGCGCGCATGAAACGTCCAATTGGACTTATTTTGGGAAACATTTGCATTACTGCTTTTTATTGTTTCATAAAAATGATTTTTGTTCAAGAATTGTTTGAATTTTTGTGACCATCAAATCAATTGCCACAAAATTATGTCCACCTTCTGGGATAATAATATCGGCATAACGCTTAGTTGGCTCAATAAACTGATTATGCATTGGCCTTACTACATTTACATACTGATCAATGACCGAATCCATTGAGCGTTCACGTTCCTTTATATCTCTTATTAATCGTCTTATGATACGAAGGTCTGCATCTGTATCCACATATAACTTAATATCCATTAAGTCACGAAGTCTCTCATCTTCTAATACGAGGATCCCTTCAAGGATAATTACATCCTTTGGTTCGACATGAATCACATCACTTGATCTTGTATGAACTCCGTAGTCATATACGGGCTTTTCAATTGGTTCGTAGCGGAGGAGCCTTTTGATATGATCAATTAGTAAATCATTGTCAAAAGCTAAGGGGTGATCATAGTTGGTTTTTAGACGCTCCTCAAATGGTAAATGCGATTGATCCTTATAATAAAAATCTTGTTCGAGCATTAAGATCGAATGCCCTTTAAACGACTCGTAAATGGATTTGGTTACGCTCGTTTTTCCGGAGCCGGAGCCGCCGGCTACACCAATAACAACGGGTTTGCGCTTCATGCTAGTTTAAATCTCCTTCCGCATCATGTTGTTCGGGTAAACCGGCTTGTCTAGCTTGAACTTTACGATTTGCATAGGATGTCTTGCAGCATCTAGCTCATTGCCATCCTCATCCCAAATTTTTTCAACGACTGTTGTAAAGTTTTCAATTTCAGGTCCAAAAAACTCTACTTCTTGACCAGGTTTAAAGTAGTTGCGTTGCTGAAGTGTAACGATTTGATTTTCTGCATCATAATCTAACACCAAACCAGCAAAGTCAAAAGTTGTCTTTTTGCTATGATTTCCAAACATCTGCTCTTTATACCCAGGAACTCCTTCAAAGAAAGCTGGAGCTGTATCTCGGTTTGCACATTTATCAAGTTCTTCTAACCATTCTTTTTGAATAACAAAGTTCTCAGGGTCCGCACAATAAGCATCAATCACTTTACGGTACACACTAACAACTGTTGCTACATAGTGTATAGATTTCATTCGACCTTCAATTTTCAAACTATCAATACCAAGCTCAATCATTTGTGGAATCGATTCAATTAATTTAAGATCCTTAGGGCTCATTGCAAAAGGTGAATCGCCTTCATTAAATTGAGCTACCTCATCCTGCTGATCAAGCTTATACAAGTCATAATCCCATCGGCAAGATTGACAGCAGCCACCACGGTTGGAGTCACGAGCGGTCATATGGTTACTTAATGTACAGCGACCGGAGTATGCGATACACATTGCACCATGGATAAATGTTTCGATTTCGATATCAACTTTTTCTTTCATTTCTTTAATTTCTTCCGCACTGGTTTCACGTGCAAGTACCACACGCTCTAATCCTTCTTCTTTCCAAAATTGAACGGCTTTCCAATTGGATAAAGACTGTTGTGTACTTAAATGCACTTCGATTTCAGGCGCTAATCGACGACAGGTTTCAATAATAAGAGGATCAGCAACAATAATACCTGCCACTCCAGCACCTTTTAGACCAAGAATATAATCTTCTAGTCCATCTATATTTTCATTATGAGCAAATATATTTGTAGTTACATAAATCCTCGCACCATATTTCTTAGCAAACTCTACTCCCTCTTTCATTTCATCAAAAGTAAAGTTCCCTGCGTTGGAGCGAAGTCCGTATTCTTGTCCACCGATAAATACAGCATCTGCCCCATACTGGACAGCAATTTTTAACTTCTCTAGATTTCCAGCTGGTGCAAGCAATTCTGGTTTTTTCACAATTACTCGCTTACCATTCACAATCTGTGAGATTTTATCGTTTATTGCGATAGACATCTTTTTCCCTCCTTAACACATGTTTTTTAATAAACGGTTTCTTTAAAGAAGAATCCTGTATCTAATGGACGATTCTTAGGTTGAATGTTTTCAACTTCTTGTAATAAGCCGTCCTTTACATCTTCGTACTGATCCGGGTCTTCCACACATAGATCAATTGCTTTTCGATAAAGCTCTGTGACCTTTATGATGTATTCTGACGTTTGTAACACACCATCAATCTTTAAAGAGTCAACTTCCGCTTCAATTAGCTCTGTTAGTTCATCAATCATACACATATCGTTTGGACTCATAATATGTGTTCCGTTCGCATCCTCAAAGATCGGATATTTGTTTTCTCTCTCTTTATCATGAAGGAACATATTTGCATTTTGTGCTCGGTTTTCAACCACTAGTGCTTTTCCTTGGTACTCATAATAGTTGCCTAAAAGTGATCGTTTGGATTGGAACATGGCTGTCATCCCATGAACCTGTACCTCAATCTCTACTTCAGCGTGTTCTTTCATTTCAATAATCGCATCCATGTTGATTTCTCTGGCAAGGACCGCACGCTTTGACCCTTTTCTTCCCCAATAATTGCATGTGTACCAGTTGGTTGCCGTTGTTTCTGTATTCCAGTGAAGCGGCATATCAGGCGCTGCCTCTTTCGCCACCATTAAAACAGCTGGATCCCCGAAAATGATTGCATCCACGTTCGCTTCCTTTACAAACCTAACATAATCATATAAAGCATCAATGTTTTCGTTATGAAAGATAGCGTTCATCGCTACATACACCTTTTTTTGAAAAGAATGTGCGATTTCTACTGCTTTCGTTACCTCTTCTCTTGAGAATTCACCAGCCAAACGAAGGCCAAAGCGTTCCTCTCCAATGACAAAGGCATCAGCTCCAACTTTACTTAATGCTTCTATATCTTCAATCGATTTTGGTGTGACTAATAGTTCTGGCTTTTTCATTTTCTCTTCACCTCTTTTTACTAATTGCTACGCCATCGCCAACAGGAATGATTACTGAATCGTATTCAGGATGCTCCATTAGCCATTTGTTAAAGTCCTTGATTTTTGAAACCAGGCTTCTTAATCTTTTACTTTCAATTGTATCCTCACAAACAAGGCCTTTAAACAAGACATTGTCGGTTATAATTAATCCTTGCTCTCCTAAATACTTTGAATACATTTCAAAAAACTTTTTATATTGCCCTTTTGCTGCATCTATAAAAATCGCATCAAATAAGCCAAAAGTTTCTACAAGTGGCTCTATCTCTAGCGCATCACCTTTGATGATGGAAATCTGATGATCTTTGTTTGCTCTTTTAATATATTCCTCTGCAACTGTATAGCGCTCACTGTCCCGTTCAATTGTAACGATGGTTGTATCGGGAAGTGCCGTAGCCATTCGTAAGGCAGAGTATCCAATAGCGGTGCCCACCTCTAGAATTTTCTTCGGCTGGGCAATTCTAAGTATTTGAAGAATCGTTTCAATTCCAGACAGTTCCATAATCGGAACCTGATGAGTTCTCGCATATTGCTCCATTTCTTCAAAGAGATCCGATCTATTTTGAATAAGCTCTTCTATATAAGAATGCAGCTTTTCCGTTTCCAAGCTGCGTCACCTCTTTTGTTTAGACATGAAAAAATAGCGTTCACAGCAATTCACAGGGATTCAGCACAGCTAAATATGGGCTTCTGTGGTTGACGCTATTTAAAAACACTTGAACTATTCTATCATAATAGAAGGAGAAATGCGAACATTTCTCCTTAAAGCATTATTTAATATGCTCGGCCTTTTTTGCATTATGCTCTTCAAGAGTTTTTGAGAATAATACATCCCCAGATGCCGTCGCTAAAAAGTAAAGGAAGTCTGTTTCAGCAGGATGCAGAACAGCTTCAATTGATACAGTACCTGCGTTTGCTATTGGTCCTGGAGTTAAACCTTGGTTTTTATAAGTATTGTATGGATCATCAATTTCCAAATCTTTGTACAATACCTTGTCCTTGTGCTCTCCTTGAGCATATAAAACCGTTGGATCTGTTTGTAGTGGCATCCCCGTATCTAGACGGTTGTAGAAGACACTAGCAATTTGGTTACGTTCAAGCTTCTCAGTTGCTTCTTCTTCAACCAAAGAAGCAAACGTTAATAGTTGATGAGCAGTATACTGTCTCTCAGACATATCTCCCTCATACTCACTTATAACCTTTTCCGTCTGATCTAACATGGACATTATAATTTCTTCAATTTTTGTGTCTTCTTTATAGAAAGGATACGTTGCTGGGAACAAATAACCTTCTAGTGGATATTTTATGTTTTCCGCAAGTATTTCCTCCGTTAATATATCAGGGTATTTATTCATAAGTGCCTGAATGAATTCACGGTCATTTAATTTTGCAAATACATCCTCTTCCTTATGGTTTGTTTTTTCGGCGATGATTTTTGCAATCTCTTTTAGTTGTTTCCCTTCAGGAATCGTAATCTGAAACACGGCTTCTTGCTCAATCTTCCCCGTCTTCAAGCTTTCAATAATACTTGGTAAGGTCATAGAAGGCGAAAGTTCATAGTTACCTGCCATAAAGCCTGACTCATTCTTGAACTTCACAAAGTATTTAAATACTCGTGCATCTTTTATAATCCCATGTTCCTCTAATATGTTAGCAATACCAGTAACTGAAGAACCAATCGGAATTTCAACCGTCATTTCTTTTTTATTCTCTGGGTCTACTGGCTTAAGTGCTGATTTAATATAAAAATATCCTCCACCTGCCGTAATCCCTACCAATAGGAATAAAATGATTGAGATGGTAAAGACAATTTTCCTTACGACTCGTGCCTCCCCTTCTCGCTCAATCATTTTTTCACGGATGATGGCTTTTTTATCAGGCTTGTTGCCTGCATTTTCTTTCTTTTGCTTATCTACCGTTGACAAAGTTTCCCCTCCAATTCACAGGGCTTATTATTACTATTCCCTTATAACTATTCTCGAATCATTATACTATATTTTTCGACAATAGAAGTAGAAATCTGCAAAAAAAAGGCAGATAGCCTATGCTATCCACCTTTTATCTTTCTACTCTTCGTCTTGCTCTTCAAGGAATGTGTTTAACATTTCTTCGATTAGGTCCCACTCTTCATCTGTCTCAATTGGCATTAACTCGCCGTCATTATTATCTTCGGTTGGAACGAATGCTGACGCATGAATTTCAATTTCCTCATCATCATTTTCATCTGCACCAATTGGATAATAAAGGACATAAGACTTACCAAATTCATCAGAATCGAATGTGAAAAGCACCTCACAAAGTTGCTCGTTTCCATTCTCATCAATTACTGTAATATTGTTTTCTCCATGTTGCATAATATCACCTCGGGTTATTTTTGACTATCTAGAAAGCCTTGTAAGATCATAGCTGCTGCCATTTTATCGATTACTTTTTTACGTTTTTTCCTACTAACATCCGCTTCTAGCAGGACACGTTCTGCGGCAACCGTTGTTAAACGCTCGTCCCAAAGGAATACAGGCAAGGAAAATCTCTTTTCAAGCTCATC
Organism: Robertmurraya korlensis NBRC 107688; assembly: GCF_001591645.1. GTDB lineage: Bacteria > Bacillota > Bacilli > Bacillales > Cytobacillaceae > Robertmurraya_A. Next base: position 111,885 of record NZ_BCVH01000002.1, read on the forward strand.
AGCATAAAATTGACATGCTTCTCCTCTAGGTCCAATGGTTCCATTCATGTTTTTTGGCAGTCCAACTACAATTTTCCCTACTTCATACTTTTCTATTATTTGACCAATCTGGTCAAAACCAAACATTCTTTCATCTTCATTAATTTTTATTGTTTCTAATCCTTGCGCTGTCCAGCCAAATTCATCGCTTAGCGCAACGCCGACGGTTTTACTGCCGACATCAAGACCGAGAATTCGCATACGTTTAAGAGCCCTCTCGTTGTTGTTTTAAATAGCTTTTGACAAGCTCCTCAATAATTTCATCTCGTTCAAGCTTTCGAATAATATTACGAGCATCTCGATGACGAGGAATATAAGCAGGATCTCCAGAAAGCAGGTAACCTACAATTTGATTAATCGGATGATATCCTTTTTCTTGAAGAGCTTCATGTACTTGAAAAAGGACTTCCTTCACGTCATGTTCGATTGGCTCTTCTGGAAAATTAAACCTCATTGTTTTATCAAATGTACTCATTCTCTTGCACCTCGCTTTTCTCTAGTAATCGCTAGCTTATACCTTCCGATCTTAATAGAGTATCTATTCATTCAAATCTATCCAATGGAAGAAATATTTAGTAGACTAATCCTCTTCATTTTACACTACTTTTCTTGAATATCAAACGGATTTGACCCATTCTTCAACAAAACTTAGTGCTGAGTCAAGCTTTCCAGCATCTTTTCCTCCTGCTTGAGCCATATCTGGACGTCCACCACCGCTACCTCCACAAATGGTAGCTACTTCCTTAATCACCTTACCTGCATGATAGCCCTTTTCTATTAAATCTTTTGTTACACCAGCAATTAAGTTTACCTTTTCTTCATTTCCACTTCCTAGTACAATCACCGCGGAACCAAGCTTTTGCTTCAAATCATCAACCATGTTGCGTAATCCATTCATATCAGCGCCTTGGATTCGAACAGCAAGTACTTTAACACCATTCACTTCTTTTACTTGATTAACTAAATTCCCTGCTTCAATATTCCCTAACTTAGCTGTTAGAGACTCATTTTCCTTTTGAAGCTGTTTTTGTTCTGCTAAAAGTGCATCGATTCTAGAAGGAACATCTTTTAGATTGGTTTTTAACTTGCCCGCCGCATCTTTTAAAATCTGGATTTGGCTATGCATTTGCTTAAATGCACCTTCCCCCGTCACCGCTTCAATACGACGAGTTCCTGCTCCAATTCCACTTTCTGAAACAATTTTAAAGAGACCAATAACAGAAGTATTCGGAACATGACAACCACCACATAGCTCTAAGCTATAATCTCCGACTTGTACAACACGAACAATGTCACCATATTTTTCACCAAATAGCGCCATTGCACCCATGGCTTTTGCTTCATCAATTGCCTTAAAGTCCGTTTGAACAGATAGTGATTGCCAAATTTTTTCGTTAACAATCTTCTCAATCTCTTCTAACTCCTCCGGTTTTACTTGTCCAAAGTGAGAGAAGTCAAAGCGGAGTCTATCTTGTTCTACTAGTGAACCAGCTTGGTTAACATGTGTTCCAAGAACATCTTTTAACGCTTGATGCAATATGTGAGTAGCCGTATGGTTTTTGATAATTTTCCCTCTATTGTTCTCATCTACAAGTGCAACCACCTGGTCATCTATGTGTAGTTCACCAGATTCAATTTGTACACGGTGAAGATTTTGTCCATTTGGAGCCTTTTGTACATCCTTTACCGATGCCTTAACTCCATCGCTAGTTAGTGTACCCAAATCAGCAATTTGCCCACCACTCTCAGCGTAGAAAGGAGTAACATTCAGTATTACATGAACTTCTTCTCCCTCACTTGCCTTGTCAATTTTCACTCCATTTTGTACGATCGCAACTACCTTGGATTCAACCTGTAACTCATCGTACCCAACAAACTTACTTTCGACTTTTATCTCACCAAGTTCCCCACCTTGAACCTGCATCGAATCGACATCTTGTCGTGCTTTACGTGCACGCTCACGCTGAAGCTCCATTTCGCTTTCAAAACCAGCATGGTCAACCTTCATTCCTTCTTCCTCACCATACTCCTCTGTTAACTCAACAGGAAATCCGTACGTATCATACAAACGGAAAACGTCTGCTCCTTGAATCGTATTACTGCTAGATTCCTTTTCCTTTTTAATAACAGCAGCGAGAATTTGAAGTCCTTCGTTAAGAGTCTCATGAAATCTTTCTTCTTCGTTCTTTATTACCTTTTGAATAAAGTCGGTTTTATTCTTTACTTCTGGGTAAAAATCAACCATGATTTCTCCTACTACAGGTACAAGTTCAAACATGAACGGACGGTTGATATTGATTTGCTTAGCGTAACGAACAGCTCTACGAAGCAATCTTCTTAATACGTACCCTCTTCCCTCATTTGAAGGAAGTGCCCCATCCCCAATGGCAAATGCCACGGTACGAATATGGTCAGCAATTACTTTAAATGCCACATCAGTCTCTTTGCTCTTTCCATATTGCGCCCCAGAGATTTCTTCTGTTGCCCGGATGATTGGCATAAATAAATCCGTATCAAAGTTAGTAGGAACATCTTGAACAACAGAAGCCATTCTTTCAAGGCCCATTCCTGTATCGATATTTTTCTTCGGTAGTGGAGTATAAGTTCCATCCGGATTATGGTTGAATTCTGAAAAAACTAAGTTCCAAACCTCTAAATATCTGTCATTTTCTCCACCAGGGTACAATTCCGGATCACTTTCATCACTGCCATATTCCGGTCCACGATCATAGAAAATTTCAGTATTTGGTCCACTTGGACCTTCTCCGATGTCCCAGAAATTCCCTTCTAGACGAATGATACGCTCTTCTGGAACACCAATTTCTTTACTCCAAATTTCAAATGCTTCGTCATCTTCTGGATGAATCGTAACTGATAATTTCTCCTTATCAAATCCTACCCATTTTTCATCCGTTAGAAATTCCCATGCCCAATGAATGGCTTCTACTTTAAAGTATTCTCCAATAGAGAAGTTCCCAAGCATCTCAAAAAACGTATGGTGTCGCGCTGTTTTTCCAACGTTTTCAATATCGTTCGTACGAATCGATTTTTGAGCATTTGTGATTCTTGGATTATCAGGAATCACTCGCCCATCAAAGTATTTCTTTAATGTCGCTACTCCACTGTTAATCCAAAGCAACGATGGGTCATCATGTGGAACTAGAGGAGCACTTGGTTCCACTGCATGTCCTTTTTCTTTAAAAAAATCTAAATACATTTTGCGAATTTCTGAGCCTGTAAGCTTCTTCATTTATTTTCCCTCCAACATTTTTTCAACAAAAAAAGCCCTTCATCCCAAAACAGGGACGAGGAGCTTGCTCGCGGTACCACCCTGATTATGAATGCTAAGTATAAGCACTCATCTCTCAAAGACCTTTAACGCAGGTTAACGGCAGGAATTAACTGCACTCCGGACTAGCTTTCTGTCATCCTTCGTCTAGAATTTCTTTCAGCCAGGGAAATTCCTCTCTATAGACGGTCTATCACATACTCGTTCCTTCAACATGTTTTCTTGTATTTGAACTTTATAGTACGAATTATACTTATATGCTTTTGTATTTGTCAACGTTGTCACATCAAATGATTATCGGAAACATTTTTTGAAAAGTGCTGCTTTGCATGAAGGAGGCTCACCTTTAGAATCGACAGGATCGGTACAGCTAAAATCAATCCTAATATTCCGCCAATTTCTCCACCTGTTAACAGAGCAAACATAATCACTAAAGGATGCATATGTAAACTCTTACCAACAATAAAGGGAGATAAAATATTCCCCTCTAAAAATTGAAGTACAGCAATGATAATGACTACGAATAAAATCATTTTCACACTCATCGTAGCTCCAATGATCACAGCTGGAACAGCACCGATTATAGGCCCAAAATACGGGATAATATTTGTAATTCCTACAATTAATCCGAGTAATAGTGGGTACCGTAAGCCAATAAACCAAAAGGATAATGCTGAGATTGTTCCAATAATCACACATACTAAAAGCTGTCCTCTAATATAACTCCCCAGTGATTTGTCCACATCTCTTATAAAGAGTATACCTTCTCCTCGCCATTTTTTCGGTGTAATATACCAAACGGCCTTCTTTATTTTTTCATAATCCTTTAACATATAGAAAGCAATAAAAGGGATGATAGCAAAAAGTATAGCCGAATTGATAATTCCCATCCCTAAATTAACGGCTCTTGTTAAAGCATGATCAAGCATGTTTTCAACGGCAACAATGCTACTATCTACTCTTTCCTGGAAAGCTACTGGCCAGGTTGAGGTTTTATCTTGGATTTCATTAATCCACTCTCTATACTGATTGGCAAAGCTAGGGGCATTTTCAGTCAAATCCCTTAGCTGATGAATAACAGCAGGAATTCCGTTATACAGTGCGACACCTATACTACCAAAGAACAACGTATAGATAATTAAAACCGCCAACCATCTTGGCAAGTAATTCTCATGAAGTGTTTCCACAACAGGATGGAGTAAGTAGGAAATAAATGCTGCAATGATAAATGGGAGTACGACGATAATAGTGATTTTCAAAATAGGTAACCAGATTGGCTGCAGTTTCAGAAAAACAAACAATACAATGAATAACAACAGCATAAAACCAAGCCGGTAATACCATTTTAAACGAATGTCCATTGTATCCACTCCTTGTCTATAGTTTAAAGTGGAACAGTAAGAAATATACAAAAAAGAAAAGCCCCAAATTCAATCGGGACTTTTCTAACTACTAAAACATTTTCGAGATTCTACGCTGCATCTTTTTCATTCCACGCCCTGACATCACATTGTTTCTGCGTGCGTAATTATATGCAACAACACCTGCTCCAATTGCAATTGCAGAAGTAACCATTCGATTCATTTATCTCACCTCTTAGTAGATTTATGAGCTATATCGGCGTTCATCTTCTCCAAAAAGATCGTCTAATGAGCTTAATGTACCGTCTTCCTCAACTTGGTGAGTATTAATGATTCCTTTTGCTAAAGTTAGTTCAATGAAGCAGTTCCAGCAATAGTACTGGTTAATTCCGATTTTCCCGATATCTTTGCTTTGGCAATTAGGGCATTTTAACATTTTAAAGACACCTCACGTATGGGTATATCTTAAGGCCTGCGCTCCTAAGATTTTTTTACGTTCACGATGATGGCGTCTTTTCCATACTGGAGGGGTTCATCGGTTTTGATGACACGCTTTCCTTCTATGATGTCTGAAAAAAAGCCATCCGAACATTGATACCCTACGATTGTGCCCAATTCTTCCTTAAAGTATACATCTTCAATCAACCCGAGTTGCTCTCCTTCGCTAGATAAAAGCATATGTCCGGATAGACCTCGACCAAATGCAACGGAAGAATTAGTGCCCCTTTTAATTGGCCTAAGCAAAGTTCGGTCCTCAATCATTACTCCATCCGAGCCAAAGGAAGTGACGTCTTGAATATCAAGCAGAGCGGTCCTTTTGACTAGCATTCCTTGCTTCACTAGTAAAGATTGGACCGAATCACTTGTCGCAGAAATAATTAGATCATTTACTTCTCCAACCTTTGATCCGCTTTTCTTCTCGTACACACAAACTCCCTTTAGCAAAGTAAATGTCCGCAAGATATCACCTCTTTCGAACATTACTATTGTTCACGATAAAGCAAAAAATCATTACGTGAAAGGATTTCCAAATAGATGATCCCTCGGTACTTACTAAACTCAAGTTCCCATAAAGCTATATGGAGTAATTCCTTCCATGCCTATCATTGGATCAACGGATAACAAGTGCTCTTCTATATTTTGCGATGTGTCTATGCCATTACTCTCTTTTTCGCGAGTTTCTTCTGCGCCACCAATCACCTGTTCCAACTTCATCCGTAAGGTGGTTAATCTTTCGTTTTCATCTGCCCGTGCAATACCTACCTTTAACGCCTCTTCTTCTCCACAAAGTATTAAAAACTTTTTACTTCTTGTGATAGCTGTATATAAAAGATTTCTTCGAAGCATTCGATAATAGCTCTTCACGACAGGGAGGATAACAATTGGAAATTCGCTCCCTTGAGATTTATGAACCGAGCAGCAATAGGAATGAGTAATTTGTTGTAGGTCACCTCTTGTATAAGTAGCTTCCGCACCCTCAAAGGAAACAACAAGCATGTCCTCTTTCTCCGTATTTTCTTTTGCATAGAAAATGGATACTATTTCACCAATATCGCCATTAAACACATTATTTTCCGGCTGATTGACGAGCTGTAACACTTTGTCCCCAACACGATAGGTTACATCACCAAACTTGATTTCCTTCCTTGATCCATCAGGGTTAGGATTAAAGATTGTTTGCATTAAAGTGTTTAAGCGATCGATACCGGCAGGACCTTTATACATTGGTGCAAGAACTTGAATATCTTTTGCTGTATATCCTTTACTTTTCGCATTCCGCACGACCTTCTCTACTACATCCGCTATTTGTGTGGCATTACATTTAAAAAAGGAGCGGTCCTTTTGCTGCATATTAATATTTGCAGGCAGCCGTCCCGATTTTATTTCATGAGCGAGCTCAATAATAGACGACCCTTCTGCTTGCCGGTAAATATCTGTTAGCCTAACAACAGAAAGAACACCACAGTCTAGAAGATCCTTTAATACCTGTCCCGGACCCACAGAAGGTAGTTGATCTTCATCTCCCACCAAAATGACCTGTATCGTCTCGGGTAGTGCTTTAAACAGCTGATTAGCAAGCCAAATATCTAGCATAGACGTTTCATCTACGATTAAAATTTTCCCCTCTAACGGGTTGTCTTCATCCCTGCTAAATCCTTCTACTCCATTCCATCCTAAGAGCCTATGAATCGTAACAGCCGGAAGCCCAGTTGATTCCGTCATTCGCTTGGCGGCACGGCCAGTTGGAGCCGCTAAAATAAACGGAAAGGGTTCATCTCCTTTATAATCATTCGGATCTAATGAGCAGCCATGTAACTCAGCATATAGTTCAACTATCCCTTTAATAACTGTCGTTTTCCCAGTACCTGGGCCACCTGTTAAGATTAGCATCGGTGTCATTAAAGCGGTTTGAATCGCATCCTTTTGTGTCGGCGCATACTGCACGCCTAACCGGTCCTCAAGACTTCCAAGGGCCAGTAAAAATTCAGAATCCGGGAACTGATCTTCATATTGTGTTTGAGAGACAATTTTTTTTATGCTTGTAACGAGTCCCTTTTCAGAGAAAAATAAAGATGGAAGGTACACCCTCATTTCTTCAACGATAATTTTCCCTTCCTCTTCAAGCTGAATTACTTCAGAACCAATATGAGAAAAATCAATTTCATCACGTTTGCTTTCTTCTAACAACGTCTTTACCCTATCAAGTAATAGCTCTGATTTCATATACACATGACCATTTTGCATACATTCAACCTCAAGTGTATATAAGCATGCTGCCTTGATACGGTCAGGATGATTTCCGGATATTCCAAGTTGAAACCCAAGGTCATCCGCTCTAGTAAATCCAATCCCTTGAATATCCTCTACAAGCTTATATGGATTGGATTGAATGATTTCTACCGTTTGATCTTTATATGCCTGGTAAATTCGCATGGAGATTTGCGGACCAAAGCCATATTGGTTTAATGCAACCATCGCCTGCTCTAGACCTTGATGTTCAATAAGGGTATCGTATATTTCCTTTGCCTTATCCGGGGGCAGCTTCGGTATTTCATCAAGCAAAGAAGGCTGTTGCATAATCTTCGAAATGGCATTTTCCCCTAATACTTCAACTATTTTTTCAGCTGTTTTCTTCCCGACACCTTTAAATAGCTCACTTGATAAATAGCTCACTACGCCTTGCTTCGTTTGGGGCATATCCTTGCGAAAATGTGTAGCTTGAAATTGTTGACCAAATTTCGGATGGTCCTTTAATTGTCCATAAAATATGTACGTTTCCTGTTCATGGACTTTTGGAAAATAACCAGTAATGACAGCTTCTTTATCTTCATAATTCTCATTCGTTTCTTCTACGCGAATTCTTAGAACGGTGTACAAATTTTGTTCATTATGAAAGATTGTGACAAGATGCTTACCTTTTATAAACCTGCCTTGATCCTTAAATAAATCGAGCGTTTCTTGTCCCTCCAAAGAACTCTCCTCCTCACATAAAAATTCGCTACGAATGAAGCTTACTCTTTTTCGATTAATTTCTTCCCATAGCCTGCCAACAAGTGATCAGGTTGTAATTCTAACGCTTTTTCAAACATTTCAAGTGCTTTTTCTCCATCTTCCTTAAAACCATAAGCAACACCTAGGTTATAATAAGCATCTGCATGGGAAGGATCTAGCTCTATGCAGGCTGTAAATTGCTCCATCGCCTGATCGAGCAACTCTTGATTCGCTAGACATAATCCAAACTGAAAACGAGCTTCTGCATCGTCCCCATTTAGCTCCACACTTCTCTGTAAATATGGTAAGGCTAACTTGGGCTGTTCTAACTGAATAAGCGTAAATCCTAGCATAAAATAATTATCACTCGAATGCAGTCCTTTTCTCATCGCCAGTTCAAACATATTTTTTGCTTCTTCTAATTGCTCATTTTCAAAATATAGATTTCCTACATTGTAATAGGCTGTGGCAGCATTTTCATCGATTTCAATTGCCTTTTGAAAGAATTTTAATGCCTTTTCATTTTCTCCAACAGCCGATAATACATTTCCAAAGTTTATGTACGATACCGCATCACTAGGATTCTCCTCAATGGCCTTCATAAACAGTCCAGCTGCTTCTTCCCACTTTCCCTCCTTCATCAATTGAATCCCTTTTTCATTATTATCCATAGTACACGCTCCATTTTAATTGTTTTTTATTATTATAACTTCTTTTCATCTAAGTTTGTCTCTTTTCATACATACGAAAACCTCGACCATTTAATCGAGGTTTTCATCTTACCCTACGTAAGTTAACTGGTTTCCATCACGGAATACTTTGTCGATTGTTCCTCCGCCTAGACATTCATCATCATGATAAAACACAACAGATTGACCAGGAGTAATTGCTCGGATTGGCTCAGCAAATATCACCTTGACTGTGCCATCCTCTAACCTGTAAACAGTCACTTTGTTATCAGGCTGACGGTAACGGAATTTCGCCGTACATTCAAAAGTCTGCACCACTTCTTTGCCCGTAACCCAACTAACATCCACTGCAACAATGGAATCAGAGTAAAGTTTATCATTATGAAATGCTTGTCCAACAAAAAGTACATTCCTCGCAAGGTCTTTCCCGATGACAAACCAAGGGTCTCCAGCACCACCGATTCCTAATCCATGTCTCTGACCGATTGTATAGTACATTAACCCGTCATGCTTACCAACAACTTCTCCCTCAAGTGTTTCCATATTCCCAGGCTGTGCAGGTAAATAATTACTTAAAAACTCCTTGAAATTACGTTCGCCAATAAAGCATATTCCCGTGCTGTCCTTTTTTGTTGCGGTTGCTAAATTGGCTTCCTTAGCAATCTCTCTTACCTTTGATTTTTCAATATTGCCAATTGGAAACATGACTTTTTCTAGCTGATTTTGAGTAAGCTGGTTTAAGAAATACGTTTGATCCTTGTTTTCATCTACTCCACGCAGCATTTTATATTCACCATCACGGTATTCAACTCTAGCGTAGTGCCCCGTTGCTAAGTAGTCCGCACCTAGCTTCATTGCATGCTCTAAAAAAGCTTTAAACTTTATTTCTTTGTTACACATCACATCTGGATTTGGTGTTCTACCTGCTTTATATTCCTCAAGAAAGTACGTAAAGACCTTATCCCAATATTGCTTTTCAAAGTTTACTGCATAATAAGGGATACCAATCTGATTGCAAACCCGAATAACATCCTCATAGTCCTCGGTAGCTGTACATACACCGAATTCGTCGGTATCGTCCCAGTTTTTCATAAAAATTCCGATGACATCATACCCTTGTTCTTTTAAGAGTAACGCTGCTACCGATGAATCTACTCCCCCAGACATACCAACGACAACACGTATATCCTTGTTGTCCTTTTTCACTTCATTCACCTCATTCGCAGGGCTTTATCTTGTCAGCCTACTTACTATTTTTGCCGTAATCTCAGCTGAATTTTCGACCTGCTCTTTTGTATTATAAAGGCCAAAGCTAAATCGTATCGAATTTCTCACTCGCTCTGATTTTTGACCAAACATTGCTACTAAAACATGGGAAGGATCAATGGAACCTGCCGTACAAGCAGAACCACTTGATACAGCCACTCCTTCCATATCAAGATTCACAAGCATCGATTCTACATCTGTGCCTGGAAAGCTTAAGTTTAGTACATGTGGGAGTGAATTTTCAAGCAATCCGTTTACAGAGAAAGTAATATTTTTTGATTGAAGGACCTCAAGTATTAGCTTTTTAAACTCGATAAATTGGTTGACCTTCTTTGTTCTCTCCATCGATGCAATTTCAACCGCCTTAGCAAAGCCAGCAATAGACGCCACATTTTCTGTCCCAGCACGTCTTTTTCGTTCCTGTTCTCCTCCGAAGGAAAGTGGAGTTAAAGCAATATTTTGCTTTACATATAAAAAACCAATCCCTTTTGGTCCATTGATTTTATGTGCGGAGACTGATAACAAGTCGACCCCAAGCAACGTTACGTCCAAATCCATTAGACCAAAGGCCTGTACAGCATCCGTGTGAAGTTTTGCTTGATGATTTTCTAATATCTTGGCAATTTCGTTAATCGGCTGAATAGCACCCACTTCGTTATTTCCGTACATAATTGTTACGAGAATGGTTTCATCCCGGAGCGCTTTCTTAAAATCTTCCATCGAGATTTGTCCCGTTTCATCAACAGGTAAATAAGTAACTTCAAAGCCTTCCTTCTCAAGACTCTTACATGCATGCAAAACCGCATGATGCTCAATCATGGTCGTAATAATATGGTTGCCTTTGTGATGATAAGATTTTGCAATTCCTACGATAGCAAGATTATCACTTTCTGTGCCACCACTTGTAAAAACAATTTCTTCTGGTTTTGCTCCTATGCTTTTCGCAATTATGGTACGAGATTCATCTACAATATGTCTAGCCGCTCTCCCATAGGAATGTATACTAGACGGGTTTCCAAATTGCTCTTTCATCACAGTAGTCATCGCCTCAATGACATCTGTATGAACAGGAGCCGTTGCTGCATGATCCAAATATATATGATTCAATCTTTTCACCTACTTAAAAATATCCACTTGAAACTAGCTTTGCCTTTTCCCCTATATGTAAAACATATAGGAATCTGTCTCTCCGTCATCCGTATGATTTGCTAAATCTTCTAAGGTTGTATTATCCAAAACACCTTTTACCGCATCACGGATTCTCATCCATAATGCACGCTTCGCAGGCTCTTCATCCTCTATCCCCTCAACTGGACTGATTGGACCTTCTAACACTCGGATTATATCGCCTGCACTAATTTCCTTTGGTCCCTTTGCTAATACATAACCGCCATACGCACCTCGAATACTCTTAACAAATCCAGCGTTTCTAAGCGGAGCAATTAATTGCTCTAAATAATGTTCAGATAAATCATTTGCTTGAGCGATCGTTTTAAGCGATGTTGGTCCTTCACCATGTTTTTTGGCAAGCTCAATCATGATCGTCAGACCATACCGACCCTTTGTTGATATTTTCATAAACTAGCACCTCGATTACTAATATCTTCTTTTGTATGTTCAGCCATTCTATCTGTGGAGTGTAACTTTTTTAGGAAATAATCAGTTAATATTTTGCACTGAGGTAAGGCAATACCCACGATTGGCCCTATTACAAAGCTAAACACGACAGTTCCTATAAATACAGGGCCACCAAGCTGCCACCCAATGATTAGTACGATTATTTCTATACAAGCACGGACATATGTAAGCTTCCATCCTGTACTAGCTGTTAAAGCAATCATTAGACTGTCTCTTGGTCCAGCACCAAAGGAAGCTGATATATATAGACCCATTCCATATCCATTTAATAACAATCCAGCGACAAACATCAAAGATTTTCCAATCCAGTCACCTGGTGTTTGAATAATTGGTAGCAAAAAATACATATCAATAAAAACACCAACTAAAAGCATATTTAAAAACGCACCGATTTGCGGAAATTCCTTAGATATAATGGAAGCTAATGTTAAAATGGCTACCCCGACGAGAATCGACCAAGTACCAATCGTTAACCCAAATTGGTAATGAAGACCAACATGAAGAACATCCCATGGAGTAGCACCGATATCTGCCTTTATTAAAAATACAATTCCAAGGGACATAAGTAATAAACCTAAAAAATAAATAAAAAATCTTGGACCTACTTGCCCCGTCTTCTTAATACCCATTACCAATCAAATCCTCTAAACAAAATGGTTTCTTGTAAATCTTAACAAAATCCTGACTTATTTAATAGACATTTGACATTATAGCATAATAGTATGCAAATAACACGAACGTATGTTACCTTTAGGTAAAACGATAAACGGAGCGATAAATATGAACGGGAAGCCACTTGCCTTCCGAATGCGTCCTAGGACGATCGATGAGATAATTGGTCAACAGCACCTCGTCGGTGAAGGAAAGATTATTCAGCGTATGGTTAAAGCAAAACAGCTTTCATCGATGATTCTTTATGGGCCACCTGGCGTTGGAAAAACATCTATTGCTAGCGCGATTGCAGGCAGTACAAAGTATGCCTTTCGGACCTTAAACGCAGTGACTAATAACAAAAAGGATCTTGAAGTAGTAGCCGCAGAAGCAAAAATGTCCGGTAAGGTTATTCTCTTACTTGATGAGGTTCACCGTCTGGATAAAGCGAAGCAGGATTTTCTCCTTCCTCATTTAGAAAATGGAGCCATTGTTCTAATAGGGGCCACAACCAGCAATCCGTATCATGCCATTAACCCGGCGATCCGTAGTCGCTGTCAAATCTTTGAGCTAAAGCCATTAACATCAAATGAAATAAAAAGAGCACTTATTTCTGCACTGCAGGATAAGGACCGGGGGTTAGGAACCTACGACGTTCACATATCAGACGAAGCAACAGAACACTTTGCCAGTGCTTCAAATGGTGATGTTAGGAGTTCCCTCAATGCACTTGAACTAGCCATTATTTCTACAGAACCTGATAAGAATGGCAGCATTTTGATTGATCTTGAAATAGCTGAGGAATGTTTACAAAAAAAGAGCTTTTCACATGACCGCAATGGGGATGCACATTACGATGTTCTTTCTGCTTTTCAAAAATCAATACGAGGCAGTGATGTAAATGCAGCGCTTCATTACTTAGGGAGACTCGTAGTGGCAGGTGATTTGGTTAGTATAAGTAGAAGACTGATTGTAATTGCCTACGAAGACATTGGCCTTGCCAATCCTCAAGCAGGTGCTAGAACCCTAGCTGCCGTCGAAACAGCTGAACGTCTAGGATTTCCAGAAGCACGGATTCCGCTAGCTAACGCAGTCATTGAGTTATGCCTATCGCCGAAGTCAAATACAGCTTATAAAGCATTGGATCTAGCAATCGCTGATATCGAGGCAGGGCTAAGCGGTGAAGTCCCCCTTCACTTAAGGGATGCTCATTATAAAGGAGCCGCTTCTCTTGGACGAGGCATTGATTATTTGTATCCGCATGACTACGAAAACGGATGGGTAAAACAGCAGTATTTGCCAGATAAAATAAAAAAGAAGGTTTATTATAAGCCGAAAAAGACTGGAAAGTTTGAGCAGGCACTTGCCTTGATCTATGAAAAGCTCATGAAAAATTAACGGACAAGGCGTTTGCTTTGTCCGTTTTTAATCACCTATTAACTATCTTTAACTGTCGATATTTTTATGTCTTTTAATAGCTCACGAATAACATAGCTTGCCATAATAAGCCCCGCGACCGATGGGACGAAGGCATTTGATGAAGGTGGCATTTTTGCCTTCCTTATCTCCGCATCCTCTTTCCCAACTACTTTTCGAACATCCTCACGAATGACGATGGGACTTTCATCTGAAAAAACTACTGGTATTCCTTTTCTAATTCCTTCTTTACGTAGACGTGTACGAATGACCTTTGCAATTGGATCCGTATGTGTTTTTGAAATATCCGCAATTTGAAAACGTGTTGGGTCCATCTTATTCGCTGCTCCCATACTAGAAATCATCGGTATATTTCTATTTAAACACTCTTTCATTAGATGAATTTTATACGAAATAGTATCTGACGCATCTACTACAAAATCAAGTCCGTATTGAAAGATTTCTTCATACGTCTCTTCTGTGTAAAACATCTTTAATGAGATGACTTCACATTCAGGATTGATATCCATAATGCGCTCTTTCATTAGGTCAGCTTTGGGCCTTCCCACTGTAGAGAGTAAGGCAATGATTTGACGATTTACATTTGTAATATCGACGTCATCCTTATCTATTAGAATGAGTCGACCTACTCCGGATCGTGCTAACGCCTCAGCAGAAAATGAGCCCACTCCACCGATTCCTAATACAGCGACCGTACTTCCTTTTAATGTATCGATTCCTTCCTTTCCTATCGCAAGTTCATTGCGGGAAAATTGGTTTAACATCTTCATCACTCCAGCATCTATATTATGTAATAGGGAATTCGTAAACTTTATTTTTCTCGATAAGACTATAACATACTCACAAACAAATACAAGTATAGGACGTATTTTGCCCACGAAAAACAAAAAACCTATACTAAATAGCATAGGTTTGTAAGTGCATATAAAAAAGGTAAGAATCCCAATCGTGCCGTCGCTCGATGCCTTCGTTTTGATCCCGCATAAGCAGGTGGGTGTTCTGTTTCAAGCTTTTGTAAGTCCTAAGCCAAAGGCATTTACGCCACTCGAAAACTCAAACTCCCGTAGTAAAGCTGTTGGTCAAAACTTTAGGTAATACCACGAACACATCAGGATTCTTATGTTTGATTAAACTATAACACACCTTTTTATAAGTTTCAAGATGACCTTATTCTACAGAATTATTACGTTTTAATGACAGATGAAGGTCAGAAAGTTGAGCCTCACTAACTTCACCAGGAGCATCCGTTAATAAACAGCTTGCACTTGCTGTTTTTGGAAATGCAATTGTATCTCTTAAATTTGTTCTTCCAGCTAAAAGCATGATTAATCGGTCAAGTCCTAGCGCGATACCACCATGTGGAGGTGTTCCATACTCAAATGCTTCAAGCAAGAACCCGAACTGAGCTTTCGCTTCTTCCGGGCTAAACCCTAAGATACTGAACATTTTTTCCTGAACATCTCTTTCAAATATACGTAGTGATCCACCACCAAGTTCATAACCATTCAGTACAAGATCATACGCCTGTGCACGAACAAGTGCTGGGTTCTCTTCTAATAGGTGAAGGTCTTCTCTCACTGGCATTGTAAATGGATGGTGAGCCGCATAGTAACGTCCATCTGCCTCATCATATTCAAGGAGTGGCCAATCAGTAATCCATAGGAAGTTAAACTTGCTTTGATCAATCAATTCAAGCTCTTTCCCAAGTTTTAATCGGAGTGCACCGAGTGCATCAGCCACTACGTTCTTTTTATCAGCTACAAAAAGAAGAAGGTCTCCTGCTTCAATTGACAACGCAGAGTAAAGTGCCGTCTGTTCTTCTTCTGTAATAAATTTAGAAATTGGGCCTTTAAGTCCGTCTTCTTCCGCTTTTAACCAAGCGAGACCTTTTGCCCCGTAGACAGCAGCAAATTCTGTTAATGCATCGATATCTTTACGAGAATATTTAGCGGCAGCCTGCTTCACATTAATTGCCTTTACTTGCCCTCCTGAAGTGACCGCACCGGCAAACACCTTGAAGCTTGAATTCTTCACGATTTCTGACAGATCAACAAGCTCCATACTAAAACGAGTGTCCGGCTTATCGGATCCGAAACGTGCCATCGCTTCTTGATAAGGCATACGGGCAAATGGGATTTCAACTTGCAATCCCTTTACCTTAGACATCATTTCACTCATCATATCTTCCATAAGAGAAATAATATCATCTTGGCTCATAAAACTCGTTTCAATATCGATTTGCGTAAATTCAGGCTGTCTGTCTGCACGAAGGTCTTCATCACGGAAGCATCTTGCGATTTGATAATATCTTTCAAAACCACCCACCATAAGAAGCTGTTTAAAAATTTGTGGTGATTGAGGCAAGGCGTAAAACTCACCTGGATGGACACGACTAGGTACTAAGTAATCACGTGCCCCCTCAGGTGTACTTTTTGTTAACATTGGGGTTTCTATATCCAAGAACCCTTCACGATCAAGGAAGTTACGAATAATTTGAGTCACTTGGTGACGCATTTTAAATGTTTCAAACATCGCAGGTCTTCTTAAATCCAAATATCGATATTTCAAGCGAACATCCTCAGAAACATCTGTCTGGTCAGCAATTGTGAATGGAGGTGTTTTGGCCTCATTAATAATGGTAACCTGCTTTGCTTGAATTTCAATTCGACCTGTTTGAAGGTTTTCGTTTACGGTACCAGCCTCTCTAGCAATAACAGTCCCAACTACGTCTAGAACATATTCATTTCGAATCTTTTCTGCAATAGCTAGTGCTTCTGGTGAAACCTCTGGATTAAACACCACTTGGATAATACCTGAGCGGTCGCGTAAGTCGATAAAAATCAAACCACCTAAATCACGTCGTCTTTGTACCCATCCTTTTAACGTAATACTTTCTCCAATCTGTTGTTCTGTTACCTCTCCACAAAAATACGTTCTACCGTACATTTACCTATCTCCCTTTTTTATAAATTGCTGAAAATTCTTCCAAAAATGTATCTAGCGGTACCTCAATTTGATTTCCACTTTCCATGTCCTTCAAGTTAATTTTATTTTCTTGAAGCTCATCGTCTCCAAGGACTGCTACATATTTAGCTTGCAAGCGATCGGCTGTCTTCAATTGAGCTTTGATTTTTCGATCAAGATAATCTCTTTCAGCCGAAAAGCCTCCCTTTCGAAGCTCGTGTAAAAGCTTTACAGTATAGTCCTTGGCTGCTTCACCTAAAGATGCTAGAAAACAATCTATTCCTTGCGTTACAGGAAGTTCAATTCCTTCTGCATTTAGTGCTGCTAAGCAGCGCTCTATACTAAGTGCAAAACCAATTCCTGGTGTTTCTGGTCCGCCACTTTCTTCTACAAGCCCATTATAGCGTCCCCCACCACAAAGAGTTGTAATGGCTCCAAACCCTTCAGCATCACTCATTATTTCAAAGGCTGTTTGATTATAGTAGTCTAATCCCCTTACAAGGTTTGGATCCACCTCAAAATCAATTCCTAGGTTGGTTAAATATTGTTGGACTTTATCAAAATATTTTTTAGAATCTTCATTTAAGTATTGTAGGATGGAAGGTGCTGTAGCCATAAGCTCATGATCACGATCCTTCTTGCAATCAAGAATACGAAGAGGATTTTTCTCTAGTCTAGATTGACAATCTCCACAAAACTCTTCTATTCTTGGTGAAAAATGATTAATTAACGCCTCTCTGTGAGCGTTTCTACTATCCTTATCACCTAGACTATTGATAATTAGCTTTAGCTTTTTCAAACCTAAGGATTGATAAATACTCATAGCAAGAGCGATTACCTCAGCGTCAATCGCTGGATCTTTAGAGCCTAATGCTTCCACACCAAACTGGACAAACTGACGGTATCTCCCTGCCTGTGGTCTTTCATAACGGAACATCGGTCCCATGTAAAAAAGCTTTACAGGCTGGTTAGGATAACCAAACATTTTATGTTCGACAAATGATCGTACCGCAGATGCTGTACCTTCTGGTCTTAGTGTTAAGCTTCTTCCACCACGGTCCTCAAACGTATACATTTCCTTCTGAACAATATCGGTCGTATCTCCTACACCCTTTGTAAATACTTCTGTATGTTCAAAGATCGGTGTACGAATCTCTTTGTATTGAAATTTTTCACACAAATCTCTTGCAACCGTTTCAATAAATTGCCACTTTTCCACTTCTCCTGGAAGAATGTCTTGCGTTCCTCTTGGTAACTTTAATGCCATTTGGAACCCCTCCTTGCTATCATTTTTTTATGTAAATAGAATCGTAAGAATGCAAAAAAACTCCCGTCCCTTGTACTATTACATACAAGGGACGAGAGTTATATCCCGTGGTGCCACCCTAATTGAAGCAGCCCTAAGAAGCCTACTTCCACTTTTACAGTTAACGCCTGTCAACGTTCCTCTCCTACTAAATCTAATGATTGTTCGAAGCGAAGCCTACGGAGTGTTCTTTCATTAAGCCACAATGCGGAAATGCTTTCAGCCTATCGACATTTCCTCTCTTTTCACGTGGAGTTTAACTACTTTGCTCCATCAAACGGTTATTCGTCTTTTAATATTAGTTTATATATTACGGTCGTGTATTCATAATGTCAAGATATATTACAAAACTTACGATCTCTCTAATCTTTTTTTCAGCTTTTTCACATCTCGTATCGAAAGTCCGAACTCACTTGCTAATTCTACCATATTTGAATTCTTTTCTTTTTGGATAAAATCATGGAAATCCACACCAAAAATCTGATTGTCTCCATCATGTGTGGAAAAAGCCTTATCACTATATCTCATATGTTATCACCCCGTCTATTGTATCCCTTTTAGTTTGTCCCTTTTTTCAATAAAAGTTTCAACTAATTATCATTGTTCAATAATTTATAGTGAAAAATTACTCACTTCGTATTAACATATGTAAATTCTTCCTTTATTATAGAGGTTGGTACTTAAAACTATACATCAGCACCCTTACTAACCACTTATCAGGAGGGAGATTCACACTTGTACAAAAATAAATACATATTGTTTTTCTTGGCGTTTCTTCTCTTATGTAGTCCATTCCCTATCAGACCGGACTCAGTCCAAGCTGAAGGACCAACCATTGAAATTACAACTGACACGTTAAATATTAGAGAAGGATCTGGTCTTAGTTATAAAGTAATTTCTGTTGCAAAAAAAGGGGATCGTTTTTCTGTAGTAGAGGAAAAAGGTGATTGGATTCAAGTATCCCTGAATTCCTCAGGAAAAAAAGGATGGGTAGCTGCTTGGCTGGTCAAAAAACATTCAGCAAATGAGGCCACTTCGTCGACGAAGAATGGGATTGTAACTGCGAATCAGCTACGAGTTCGGTCAGGCCCTAGTACATCTTATGGGGTAGTAACCAGTTTGTCTCAAGGGGCTACTGTTACCATCCTAAAAACAGAATCGAACTGGCATCAGATTAAATCCTCAAACATAACAGGCTGGGTTTCAGCCGAGTTTATCCAAGATATAAAATCTGACACAGGAGGATCAAGCAGTGGTCAGCAGGATGGTACGATAACTGCCAACAATCTAAATGTAAGATCTACCGCTTCCACATCGGGTCAAATCCTTGGAAAACTACAAAAGGGTAGTACAGTTTCAATCCTAAGTGTTGAAGGTAATTGGGTAAAAATTCAATATGGGGGACAAACCGCCTGGATTAGCAAAGAGTTTGTAGAAATCAAGTCTACCTCTTCTAAACCTTCCGTTCCAAATAATACTAATACAGAATCTACTAGTGGGTTAATTGGGACCATTACGGCTACCACTCTAAATGTTCGAAGCACTGGTTCCTTAAATGGAAAAATCGTAGGAACCGTTTCAAAGGGACAAGCTTTTGAAATCTTAGCTGAAGAAAATAATTGGGCAAAAATTAAGTTAAAAAATGGTCAGCAAGGATGGGTGGCCAGCTGGTATCTTTCAAAGGAAGAGTCAACAACTTCAACAAAGGTTGATGTGCAAGAGAACAGTTCCGTAACGATCCTCTATAATGGAACGAACATCAGAAAATCTGCCACAACAAACAGTTCCGTCATTAGCAGAGCAAATGCCGGCGCAACTTTTACCGTACTATCTGTACAAAATGACTGGTATGAAATTCAGCTCTCAAATGGTTCAAAGGGATTTGTAGCAGGATGGATTGTATCAGTTAGTGGAACTTCTCAACAAATTGAGCGACCTGGTGCAGAACAATATTTAAAAAATAAAGTAATTGTTATTGACCCTGGTCATGGTGGTCGAGATACAGGAGCTACTGGTATTAAAGGCTCCTACGAAAAAACCTTGACGTTAAAAACCGCTCAATTATTATATGATAAATTGAAAGCTGCTGGTGCAAACGTAATTATGACTCGAAATACGGATTCGTACTTATCGTTAAGCTCTCGTGTTGGAATGTCACATACACATGCAGCTGATGCGTTCATTTCCATCCATTTTGATAGCATACTGGACTCCTCCGTTCGAGGGATGACCTCCTATTACTATCATAAATACCAGCAAACCTTGGCAACGACTGTGGGAAAAGAAATTGCTAGTTTTACAAAGCTGAAAGATCGTGGGGTTCGTTACGGAGATTATCACGTTTTAAGGGAAAATAAACGTGCTTCGGTACTTTTAGAATTAGGCTATTTAAGTAATTCCGCAGAAGAGACATTAGTCAACTCGGGGAGCTATCAAGCAAATGCAGCCACCGGTATTTACCAAGGTTTGGCCAAATACTTTAAAAAATAAAAGCGAGTTCAATTGAACTCGCTTTTTTACTTACTCTCAACGATCAGTGTTACAGGACCGTCATTTATTAGGGCTACGTCCATCATCGCTCCGAATTGACCTGTTTCAACCTTCACACCTTGATCACGTAAAAATTGATTAAACTGGTCGTATATCACACTCGCATGATCTGGATGGGCTGCCTCCATGAAGTTAGGCCTTCTCCCTTTGCGACAATCACCATATAACGTAAACTGAGAAATAGATAGCATTTCTCCTTCTATTTGCGATAATGATAAATTCATTTTTCCTTCATGATCCTCAAACACACGAAGATTGACGATTTTCTCAGCAACGTACTTTGCATCCTCCGCTGTATCACCGTGAGTAATACCTACTAGAAGAACAAATCCCTTTGTAATTTCGCCAATGATTTCACCATCTACTGTAACACTGGCTTGTTTGCTTCTTTGAACAACTACTCTCATAAGCTTAAACTCCTCGTTCTCTAATTCATCACTCTGCGAACAGAATATATATCAGGAATTTGCTTAATTCGTTCCACTACCTTTTGTAAATGACTCACATTGTTAATGGCAATAGACATATTGATGGTTGCCATTTTGTTTCGATCTGATTTTCCAGAAACCGCTGATATATTCGTTTTCGTTTCATTCACAGCTTGAAGGACTTCATTTAATAAACCGCGGCGATCGTATCCACTGATTTCTATGTCCACGTTGTATTCCTTTTTGTTATTTAAACCTGTTTCCCATTCAACTGGTATCAGTCTAGCCTTTGCATCCTCCGTATCAATGTTTGAACAATCCGCACGATGGACAGAGACTCCACGACCTTTCGTTATGAAGCCGACAATCTCATCTCCAGGAACAGGACTGCAACATCTAGAAAGTCGTATGAGAAGATTATCTATACCTGTAACCCTCACACCTGATTCCCTCTTTTTAGTCGATGGGAATGACTTTAGTTCTGACACAGCATTTGAAATGGTGCTTACTTGCTCAAGGTCTCTCTTCTTTCTCCATTTCTCAGTCAAGCGATTGGCTACCTGAAGAGCAGTGATCCCATTGTATCCAACGGCCGCATACAAGTCATCATCATGGAAAAAGTTAAATTTTTCACTTACTCGTTTTACGTTTTCAGGGGTTAAGATTTCTTTCACATCAAAATCCATGCTTCGGATTTCTTTCTCAACCTGCTCTCGACCCTTTTCAACATTTTCATCCTTACGTTGCTTCTTAAAGAACTGGCGAATCTTGTTTTTGGCTTGTGACGTTTGGGCCAACTTTAACCAATCTTGACTAGGACCATATGAATGCTTTGAGGTTAAAATTTCGATGATATCCCCTGTTTTTAATTTATAATCAAGGGTAACCATTTTACCGTTCACCTTTGCACCAATGGTCTTATTACCGATTTCAGAGTGGATCCTGTAAGCAAAATCAATTGGAACAGACCCAGATGGTAGCTCAAACACGTCACCTTTTGGTGTAAACACAAACACCATATCAGAAAATAGATCGATTTTTAATGATTCCATAAACTCTTCAGCATTTGCTGTATCATCTTGAAATTCTAATATCTCTCTAAACCATGTTAACTTCTCTTCAAGTGAGGAGCCTTCATTTGCTGATTTCCCTTCTTTATAAGCCCAGTGTGCAGCAATCCCAAATTCGGCTATCTCATGCATATCAAACGTTCGTATCTGAACCTCTAAAGGATCACCCTTCGGCCCAATAACGGTCGTATGAAGAGATTGATACATATTTGGCTTCGGCATGGCGATATAATCTTTGAATCGCCCAGGCATTGGCTTCCAGCAAGTATGAATGATTCCTAATACGGCATAACAATCTTTTATCGAATTTACAACGATTCTTATCGCCAGCAGGTCATAAATTTCGTTAAACTGCTTGTTTTGAATCGCCATTTTTCGATAAATGCTATAAATATGCTTGGGGCGCCCTGATATTTCTGCTTTGATCGAAACTTCATCTAGACTAACTCGCATTTCCTTAATAACATCGTCCAAGTACTGCTCACGTTCTGCACGTTTTTTCTTCATCAAGTTAACAATGCGGTAATACTGCTGTGGATTTAAATAACGTAGAGCCGTATCCTCAAGCTCCCATTTTATTTTTGAAATCCCTAGACGGTGAGCTAATGGAGCAAAGATTTCTAATGTTTCATTTGAAATCCGTCTTTGCTTTTCAACGGGCAGATGCTTTAACGTTCGCATATTATGCAGTCGATCAGCTAATTTAATTAAGATAACCCGAATGTCCTGAGCCATAGCAACAAACATTTTTCGATGATTTTCTGCCTGCTGCTCTTCATGAGACTTATACTTAATCTTCCCAAGCTTTGTAACACCGTCGACTAGCATGGCAACTTCTTCGCCAAATTCCTTTGCCATGTCTTCAATCGTTACATCTGTATCCTCAACGACGTCATGAAGAAAACCTGAAGCAACCGTAGCTGGGTCCATTTCCAAGTCAGCCAATATCCCTGCTACTTGAATAGGATGAATAATGTACGGTTCACCAGATTTACGATATTGTTCACGATGGGCATGCTTTGCGAATTCATATGCTTTTTGTACATATGCAGCATTTTCATCATTTAAATATTTCTTCGTTCTGTCGATGACTTGTTCGGCGGTCAACACTTGATCATTCGCCATATAATCACCTTTAACTTTCTATGTTACCCCTTGAATACGAGGATTATATTTTTTTTCAAAAATAAAACTAATATTGTTACTATTATCGAAAAAAAAACTCCATATGTAAAGGGAAAGCCTGTTATTTTTCTGGGAAAATTAAAAATAATGTCGAATCATGTCATTTCAGTCCGAATATATGAAAAAAAACGCAACTCGATTGCTGCGCTTTTTTGTCTTTTTTAGTATTCCATTAAAGTTAAAATATCGTATCCATCTAATTTGCTTCTTCCATCTAAGTATGTTAACTCAATTAAGAAGGCAATTCCTGCAACCACTCCACCTAATTGCTCAACAAGTTTAATCGTTGCATCGATTGTTCCACCTGTTGCCAACAGATCATCAGTGATTAGTATACGTTGACCTGGTTTAATCGCATCTTTATGGATGGTTAAAACATCACTACCATACTCAAGACCGTAGTTTACTTTTACTGTTTCTCTCGGGAGTTTCCCTTCTTTTCTAACCGGAGCAAATCCAACTCCTAGCGAATATGCCACTGGGCACCCGATAATAAAACCACGTGCTTCTGGACCAACAACAATATCTATGCTTC
Organism: Robertmurraya korlensis NBRC 107688; assembly: GCF_001591645.1. Taxonomy (GTDB): domain Bacteria; phylum Bacillota; class Bacilli; order Bacillales; family Cytobacillaceae; genus Robertmurraya_A. The sequence goes on from NZ_BCVH01000002.1 coordinate 135,785, forward strand.
TTTCTTTTGCGTAATCAACAATACGGTCTGTTGCGTAACGATACGCTTCACCGTTATCCATTAATGTTGTAATATCTTTAAATTTAATCCCTGGCTTTGGCCAATCTTCTACAATCGTTACAAACTTCTTTAAATCCATCTTTCTACTTCCTCCTCAATTTCCACCGAGCCTCGAATACATTCATCCAACCAGGAGTGAAGTACCTGATAGGAGGAATATAATAATTCTTGTTCAAGCGCTAAATCTTCTTGTTTTTTCTGATATGTTTTAGAGCTCGTTAGATCTCGTTTATGACTGCTAGTGTTAAGTGTTATAAATCCATTGTTTATTTTAACAAAATCTAGTTCAAAAAACACCTGTGACATAAAATCTATCGTTTCTCTTGACCAGCCACGGTGTTTAGCTAACTCATCACCGTATTTTTTTAAATCAAAAGGTGCTTTTTTTGATAAAAATGCGTAATACCATTTAAAATGATCCCTTGTTGGGATGGTACTAAAGAAATCACTTGCCTCTTTGTAAAAATGCGCATAAATTCTAGCGGGTTTTTTTCCATTTAGTAATGTCGTCAACAGTTCCTTTGACGGTGGCAAGTCATATAAAACTAAATATTGGTCATCAACCTCAATACTCCTAGCTTGCTCAACGCTCTCAATTAGATGTAACTGATCCGAAAATGTAAGTTTTATTTTCTCTGAAGTCTGCTTATTAAAGCTCACCCATTTACTTGTAGGAATCATTTCCTTAAGCTTACCAACCTGCTTGATTCCACGGTAATCAAATAATTGCCATTCATTAATGGCCAAATCATGTAGAAAGATTTGGGGCTTCCTTATATTATTCCATTCATTAATAGACAATTCTCCTACTACGGATAGCTTCGAATGTGGAGAAATATGATCTACCTTTTCCCCTAGATGGAAACCGATCCCATCTAAGAGTGCCCCGTCATGTTCTAGTGTTAGTTTTAAATGACTTTGATTGGCACCAATTTTCTTAATTTGGGATATAGTTGTATCCTTCAACAAGATCTTAGGTTTTTTATTGCTAGTCCCAAAAGGTGCAAGAAGTTGCAGCTCTTCTAAGGCATTAAGTTGTACCTCTTTAATCGACATTTCTAGATCTACCGAAGTGATAGGAACGAAATCTTCTTCGGACAACTGACTTGCTGCGAGTTCATTTAGTCTCGCCCTTAACTCATCTACGTCCTCAAGCTTTAGCGTCATACCTGCAGCCATAGGGTGTCCACCGAAATGAGGCAAAATCTCTCTGCAGGTGGAAAGATTCTTAAATAAATCAAATCCTTCTATGCTTCTAGCCGACCCTTTAGCAATACCTTTCTCTCGATCAAAGCTTAAAACAATCGTTGGACGATAAAATGCTTCTACTAATCTAGATGCAACAATTCCAACAACCCCTGCATTCCAGCCCTCTTGACCAACAACAATGACAGAATTGTCCTCAATAGGGTAGAAGTCTTTTACTTGTTGAATCGCTTCATCTGCTATGCTCGCTACAATGCGCTGTCGTTCCTTATTGTACGAGTCTATTTCTTCAGCAAGCATTTCCGCTTCACCCAAGTCCTCAGATAAAAGCAAATGTACAGCAGGGTCCGCTGAGTCTAACCGACCCACAGCGTTAAGTCGAGGGCCGATCGTAAAACCAATCGTTTCCTCATCGATTGTCTGTTGTTCGATACCAGCCTGTTTACAAAGTCCCTTAATTCCTGGTCTACTACTGCTTCTTATTTTTTTCAACCCTCGTTTTACTAGATAACGATTCTCATCAACCAACGGGACAAGGTCAGCAATCGTTCCAATCGCAACAAACTCTAGCAAATGCTCAGGAAGTTTTCCAAGTAAAGCTTGAGAAAGCTTAAACGCTACCCCTACTCCAGCTAACTCCTTAAAAGGATATGAGCTATCCGGAAGCTTCGGATGAATGATTGCTAATGCTTCAGGAAGAATTGGGCCTGGTTCATGATGGTCTGTAATAATCAAATCCACACCAAGATATTTTAAAACACTTGCCTCATGTACAGCAGAGATACCGGTATCAACGGTGATTATTAGTTTCACTCCACTTTCATAAGCATGACGAAAAGCCGGCTCATTTGGACCGTACCCTTCTGTAAAACGATTCGGAATATAAAAATCGACTATTGCACCTAGTTCCTTTAATGTAAGCATCATGACAGATGTACTCGTTACGCCATCAGCATCGTAATCTCCGAAAATTAAAATCGGTTCTTGGGCTTCGATGGCTTGTTGAATTCTATTAACGGCAATGTCCATCCCCGTAAGTAGATAAGGGTCATGGCATTGGTTCTCATGTTCATACAAAAAATTCTTAGCTAGAGATGCTGTATTTAATCCTCTTCGTACAAGCAAAGAAGCAACAAGAGGAGATATCTTTAATTCGCTACAAAGCTCTTTTACATCGTCTTCACTTTTATGCTGCTGAACATTCCAGCGTGATTTTGGCTTTAACATTCCTTCACCCCTTAGCTTTTCTATTATACTTGAGGCTGTCTACTGTTTCAATGGAAGGGAACTTTTTAGAAAACACTAAAAAAACCTGCTTGGATAGCAGGCTTTTATGGCAAATCACTTTCTTTTTCTATTTCTGTCCCGTTTATTTGGTTCAGCTTTTCCTTTTCTTTTGTTAGTTGTTTGACTTTTCGTTGCAGGCTATAAATTTTTACTAATCCAACGGAACCTATAATAATGCCACCCATTAGGACCGATACAAGGATAACTAGAACTAAAGGCCATTCACTAGAACCAAAAACATAGTTTACAGAAACAGGTTCAACATTAATGACAGCAAAAATAGCTACTAGAAGCGCAAAAAGAATCCCCAATAACATGGTCCATTGAAACTTCACAAACATCCCCCCCCCAAGTCTCTGTTATTCATATGAAATCTCACTATTATCTGGATTGTAAGGATTGATATGTACAAACACATTTTCCACATGTCTTTCTTCCATAAGTTTTTGCTTTACTTTCTTCCCTACCCGGTGACCTTCTTCGACGGTCATATAAGGATCTACAGAGATTTTCAAATCAATAATTACATAGTGACCGTGTTCCCTTGCATGTAATTCATCAATCTTTTTAACCTCTGGTATGCTTTCAACAATCTTTCGAAGTTCTAGGGTATCTTCTTCATGTAAAACATGGTCAAGCGCATTGTGAATGGATTCACTTCCGAGTTTCCAGGCTAATTTTAAAATAAGAATCGATACGAATATCCCTGCTACAGGGTCTGCATACACCAGCCAGCCAATACCAAGTCTCTCCCCTAAAATCGCACAACCGATTCCCACCAACGCAGCTAAGGATGAATAAACATCTGAACGGTGATCATAAGCAGTTACAATTAATGCATCACTGTTTAATTTTTTGCCCATCGAGAAAGTATATCGAAACATCGTTTCTTTTATTACGATAGATACAATTACGGCCACAAGAGCAATTAGTTTAGGAGCTTCAATCGGTTGAAAAAACGCTTGAAATGAAGACTTTCCAATCTCGAATCCAACTAAAACCAACAAAACGGCTACAATAATGGCAGCAATAGACTCTGCCTTTCCATGTCCATATGGATGATCTTCATCTGGTGGTTGCTTAGCCGCCCGGAGTCCAATAAAAACGGCTAAAGACCCCGCCACATCAGAGGCCGAATTAACTGCGTCAGCAACTAATGCACGACTGTTTGCATACACACCAATTACCCACTTCAGGATTGCCAAAATTAAATTTCCGATAATCCCTATTATTGCTACAAATTCTGCTTTTTTAAATCGCTCTTGATTTTCCAATACAAACTCTCCTTCAAACCATTCACTACGAATAGTGTAACCAAAAAATGCTTTTCAAAAAATGAAACCACAGAGAATTATTCCCTGTGGCTCATGATTTAAACCTGTGGTTCGTCTGTTCTCTCTCTTTTTACTTTTTCCGTAATGAGAACTCCCTTTTGCTTAAGCTCCTTCGCCTTCCATACAAGCCATAATTGTGCAGCTACAAAAATAGAAGAGTAGGCACCCACAGCTAATCCAATTAGCAATGCTAAGGAGAAATTAAGAATCGATGGACTTCCGAATATCAGTAAGGCAACAACTGCAATCACCACAGTTAAGACCGTATTAATTGATCTTCCTAATGTTTGGCGTAAGCTACTATTAACAACATCAGCTAGTTCTTCATAAGCTTTAATTCTCTTTTTCTTAGCCAAATTTTCTCTCATTCGGTCAAATGTTACAATGGTATCATTGATTGAATAACCAACAATCGTTAAGACGGCTGCAATAAACGTTAAATCTACTTCTAATCTTGTAAAACTAAACAAAACAATGATGAAGAACACATCATGTATTAGGGCAACAATTGCAGCAAGCGCCATTCTCCACTCAAAGCGAATCGTTACATAAAGAATAATACCAATAGATGCAATTGCTACAGCAATCATTGCATTTTTAGCTAACTCTTTTCCAACCATTGGGGAAACTGTGCTGATATTTGGTTCTGAACCATATACCTCTTTAAAGTGTGCTTTAAGCTCAGCAATTTCTTCTTTTGGTAACACTCCTAAAAAGCGTACAACAGCTACGTCATTATTATCCCCAGACATAACAATATTTTCGGCATCGAGATCAAATTTTGCAAACTCTTCCTTTAATTGCTCTGTTTCAATTGGCTTATCGGACGGAACTTCCACCCTCGTACCACTTGCAAAGTCAATTCCAAGGTTTAGCTTAAAGATGATAAGAACGACAATTCCGACCGAGAATAAAATTCCTGAAATAGTGAAGATAAGTTTATGGTTTTTCACAAAATCTAATCGATCAAACCTAGTAGGTAAGTCGATTGCATCATACCCCTCAGAAATATCCTTCATATCTTTCTTTCTTACACCCAGCCAAGTAGGACGTTTATCTAAGAACCCACTTTTTACCCACAGACCAAGTAATAGACGTGAGGCAAAAACAGCTGTAATGAAGCTACCTAAAATAGAGATAATCAACATCGTCGCAAACCCTTTTACCGAGCTTGTCCCATAGAAAAATAATACACCAGCTGCAATAATCGTCGTGATATTAGAGTCGAAAATAGTCCAAAATGCGCCTTTACTTCCAACTTCAAATGCGGACTTCACCGTTCTACCAACCTTTAATTCTTCTTTAATTCTCTCATAGGTAATGATGTTGGCATCTACTGCCATTCCCACCCCAAGAATGAGAGCTGCAATTCCTGGTAAGGTTAACACACCGTTCATCCAATCGAAGATAAGGAGAATCAGATAAATATAAAGAGAAAGTGTAATAACGGCAATAAATCCAGGGAACCGGTAAAAGGCAAGCATGAATAAGAAGATGATACTAATTCCTACAATACCAGCGAACACCGTTTCATTTAGTGCTTCTTCCCCGAATTGAGCACCAACAGAAGTTGAATACACTTCAGTAAGCTTGACCGGAAGCGCACCTGCATTTAAAAGGGAAGCTAAAGTCTTAGCTTCTTCTAATTCAAAATTCCCTACTATGGAAACTGTATCTTGGTTAAATACTTGATTTACATTTGGATTCGATAGAAATTTTGGTTCTTCCTTCGCAAGCTCCGCTTGGTAGGAATCTTTCCCTTCTTCAAAATCAAGCCAAATAATCAACTGATTTTGTGGGGCCATCCCAACAATTTCCTGTGTCACTTCTCGAAATTTATCAGCACTCTTTAACTGTAAAGAAATGCTCGGTTTGTTGTTTTCGTCAAAGGTTTGCTTTGCGCCGCCTTCAACCAAATCCGTACCATCCATCATGACTTCATCGTTAGCATTTCGGAACGTTAAATTCGCTTCAGTGGAGAGAATTTCACGAGCTTTATTCTGGTCAGAAACTCCCGCGAGTTGAACACGAATTCGGTTATCACCTTCAATTTGAATAACCGGTTCACTTACCCCTAGTACGTTAATTCGATTATCTAACGCCTGTACCGTACTATTTAATACTTCTTGGTCAATTTCTTGGCCTTTTTTAGCAGGCTCAACCTCGTAGAGGACTTCAAATCCACCTTGAAGGTCTAAACCTAATTTGATATTTTGTAAAATACTATTCGTAGTTGTCCCAATTGTACTTGCAAAAAGAAGCAGCAATAACAAAAAAGCCACAATTCTACTGCGTTTGACCATTATGTATAAATCCTCCTTAATAAGTAACCCAAGCAAGGTAACAGCTGTTACCTGCGTGTATTTCTATACTAATAATTATGAAACAGTTAGTAAATAGTGTCAATTTATGGACATTATTTTACCTACTTTAATAATTCCCTTCTCTCTTCATCATTCGCAAACGAAAACTCTTCAGACTTGAATGCTTCGACCGTCGCATAATTCATATATTCCCCCACATTTATTGATAGAATATCTGAGACCACCTCATACACCTTCATGTCCTCCTTCGGTTTTCTCCACTTCTTCTTCCTTAAAAACTCCCAAAGACTATCTTCACTGATTGTCCCATACCCAAGGAGGGAAAACTCTTCCATCTTACTAATTAATGCTGGGTGTACCTCTTTACGAAAACGATCGTAACTATTGTACATTTCCATATCGAGCCGCCTCCTACTACTAGAGTTTAAAATATAGAGAAATTTATAATACCTTGTCATGCTTTGTCCACATGGGTGCATATAGTTAATTGTATATGATAATACCTTTTTTGAGAAGGCAGGTAGCGAGATGTCAAAGTTTTTAAAGGGAACAATTATTTTGTTAGTTGCCGGCTTTGTAACAAGAGTTCTTGGTTTTATTAATAGGATTGTGATTGCAAGGTTTATTGGGGAAGAAGGCGTTGGATTATATATGATGGCCTTTCCCACCCTTATTCTAGTTGTCACTGTCACACAACTAGGTCTTCCGGTGGCTATATCTAAAAATATTGCAGAGGCAGAGGCGAAAGGAGATACAAAAAAAATAAAGCAAATACTTGTTGTTTCTCTAGCAACAACGTTTACTTTATCCCTTATTTTTACTCCTGCTCTATTTGTACTTGCACCGTATTTATCACAAACTCTTTTTACAGATCCGCGCACACATTTACCACTGCTCGCGATTGCTCCAATTGTTCCAATTGTTGCACTTTCTTCAGTGTTAAGAGGATATTTTCAAGGCAGACAAAATATGAAACCGTCTGCTATTTCACAGGTGATTGAACAAACGGCAAGAATCACATTAATTGCCGTACTTACAAGCATGTTTATGCCATACGGTGTAGAATACGCTGCTGCTGGAGCGATGTTTGCATCCGTTATTGGAGAGCTAATCTCCTTAATTTATTTAATTACCTCATTTAAACTGAAGAAGCAATTTCGTATTAGAAAGAAGTTTTTCAAGAATGTCCAAGAAGGTAAGTCAACATTTCAAGAGCTCATGGGCGTTGCTTTACCAACGTTAGGTAGTCGTATGATCGGTTCTATTGCTTGGTTTTTTGAACCTATTGTTGTCTCACATAGTCTAGCTATTGCTGGAGTGGCAGCAATCACTGCAACGAAGCAATATGGAGCACTAACAGGCTTCGCTATGCCGCTTTTACTTTTGCCATCGTTTATTACTCTATCACTTTCCACATCGCTTGTCCCTGCAATCAGTGAAGCAAATTCACAGAACAATAAAAAGCTGATTGAATACCGACTACAACAAGCATTACGCTTTGCTTTTTTAACAGGTGGATTATCGGTTGTTATACTCTATGTATTAGCTGAACCGTTGATGGAGGTTATGTATGGATCTTCAAGTGGAGCGTACTTCATTCAGATCATGGCACCATTCTTCCTTTTTTATTACTACCAAGGGCCGTTACAAGCTACCCTTCAAGCACTTGATTTAGCAAGAGCCGCTATGATTAACTCACTCTTCGGTTCCGTTGTGAAAACAGCTGTCATCTTCTTATTAGCAAGTCAGCCAAGCTTTGGAATTAAAGGAGCAGCATTAGGGATCGTATTCGGCTTTTTAGTGGTAACACTTCTCCATTTTGCAACGGTACTAAAAAAGATTTCGTTCACTTTTTATATTTGGGATTATTTGTTAACCTTTGCCAGTATGGGGGTTGCCGGATGGACTGGATTATCGACCTATAATTATTTTAAAGGAGCCTTACCTTTATCCTTTAACGTGATTATTAGCTGTTTGGCCATTTCATTAAGCTACTGTCTACTCATTATCATTGCTGGACAAGTTAAAAAAGAAGAAATGATTCGTGTCCCGATCATTGGAAATGTATTATCGAAGCTAATTCTAAGATAAAAAAAGAGGTGACCGACTGGGTTCACCTCTTTTTTGTATCTATAATATCTACAAAAAACTTCCCATCTTGATAGCTACAAAACGAAATTTCTTTCACTTGAGTGTATCCAAGTTTCTTCAGTTCCTGTAGAAGCCAAAATTTATTTTTATCTACTCGCTTTAAATTGCTCTCTTGTACCTCCCCATCTAATATTAACGGGATGGTAATTCCCCCTTGGTTCGGACTTTTTTCATAAACAGAAAGCTTTCCGGATGTTTCGAGTATGGCAAATTCCACATCAGAAATGTTACGAATATTTTTATCTCTTAGCTGTAGAAGTAAATCGTCGAAATTGTATCGTTGCTTTCTCATTTCATGCTCATCTATTTTTCCATTGTTGATAATAATCGAAGGCTTACCATCTAGCAGGTCCCTAACCTTTTTATTTTTCAAAGAAAAGTAAGATAAGAATATTTGAATAACCATTAATACCCCCATAGGAAGAATGTTATTCATGATTCTTTCTTTAGGATTTTCAATCGCTACTACTGCTATTTCCGCAATCATAATATAAACAACCAAATCTAACACATTTAGTTCGCCCAGTTCACGTTTTCCCATTAATCGAAAGATGATAGATATTACTCCGTACAAAATGATGGTTCGAAAAGCAATTAATAAATATTCTTCCAAAAATAACTCTCCCTTTATATAAATTCATCTTAGTGTTTGCTTTTTCTGCAGAATTCATGAACAAAATGTGATTCTATTTAGAAAAGTTTATGAATATGCTTGTACTAAGCAATTACTGAGAACAGTAGGAAGGGAGAGGATTCCAATCGAAGAATCGAAAAATTTTGGCACCGCCGTTCTATACGGGGTCATAGCTGTATTTTTGTTTGCAATTGTAAGTTCGGTTATATTTTCCTTAATTCTCCGCTTTACGCCAACTGGCGAATCTTCACTACAATTTATTATTACAGGAGTTTCATTTATCACATTATTTTTAGGTGGCTTCGTATCTGGGGGAAAAGGAAAACAAAAAGGCTGGTTAGTTGGAGGCCTCACCGGTATTGTTTATACAACAATCATTTTCTTATTTCAATTTTTGGGTATGGATAGCTTGTTTTCGTTTGAGGAAATTGTCTATCATGTTTGTTATATTTTAACTGCCATGATGGGTGGAATATTAGGTGTAAATATAAGTACCACCTCTAAAAGAGCCGCGTAAGAAAAAGTATATAAAAAGAGGCAAACCCTAAGGTTAGCCTCTTTTTATGTTTTTATGCATTTGCTACAGAGCTTGATTCAATTACTTCTCTGATCGCAGCGCGGTCGTATGTAAGACGACTTCCATCACCACATTTAATAACTACCTTGCCTTCGTCTAATGCATCGACTGTGCCGTGTAAGCCACCAATCGTCACGATTTTATCCCCTTTACTCAGGTCGCTTTGCATTTTTGAAACCGCCTTTTGGCGCTTTTGCTGTGGACGAATTAACAAGAAGTAAAATAATGCAAACATAAGGATTAATGGTCCTAATGTACCTAATAGTCCTTCCATTGTCTAACCTCCTTTCAATATCTTTATAAATTTAGAAGTTTTTTGCATTTGGCTGATTAAAGCCATATTGTTCAAAAAATTCTTCTCTGAAGTCCCCTAAGCGATCTTCTCTGATAGCTTGTCTGACATTCTCCATTAATTTTAACAGAAAATATAAGTTATGGTAAGTTGTAAGTCTTATTCCGAATGTCTCATCACAACGAATTAAGTGGCGAATGTAGGCACGAGAGTAGTTTTTACATGTATAGCAATCACAATTTGGATCCAGTGGCCCAAAGTCTTTTGCATACTTTGCATTTTTCACAACCAATCTGCCTTCACTTGTCATTAATGTTCCGTTTCGAGCTATTCTAGTTGGAAGAACACAATCAAACATATCAATCCCTCGAATCGCCCCATCAATTAAGGAATCCGGAGAACCGACTCCCATTAAATATCTAGGCTTATTCGTTGGTAATAGAGGTGTTGTAAACTCTAAAGCTCGGTTCATAACATCCTTTGGTTCACCAACGGATAGTCCTCCAACTGCATACCCAGGAAAGTCGAGAGAAACAAGATCACGAGCACTTTGTTTCCGAAGTTCCTCGTATTCTCCTCCTTGTACAATTCCGAATAATCCTTGATCCTCCGGACGTTGATGGGAACGTAAACATCTTTCCGCCCAGCGAGAGGTACGTTCTACAGATTTTTGCATGTATTCGAACGTTGCTGGATACGGTGGACACTCATCAAAGGCCATCATAATATCCGAGCCTAATGCATTTTGAATTTCCATCGCTTTTTCGGGTGATAAAAAGAGCTTATCCCCATTCAAATGATTTCTGAAGTGAACTCCCTCTTCCTCTATTTGGCGAAACTTACTTAGTGAAAAAACCTGAAATCCACCAGAGTCTGTTAAAATAGCTCGGTCCCAGTTCATAAACTTGTGAAGCCCACCAGCCTCTTTGATGATCTCATGGCCCGGTCGAAGCCAAAGATGGTATGTATTACTTAAAATAATTCCTGCCCCCATCTGAACAAGCTCTTCTGGAGACATAGTTTTCACCGTTGCAAGCGTCCCTACCGGCATAAAGACAGGTGTGTCGAACGATCCATGTGGTGTATGTACTCGTCCGAGCCTTGCCCCTGTCTGTTTACATGTCTTTATTAATTCGTAACGAATAGCGGTCAAAAATAGTCATCTCCTAGTATTAATTAAATAATTAGCATCGCATCGCCGAAGCTAAAGAAGCGATACTTCTCGGTTACTGCTGTTTCATACGCATGTATGACATTTTCTCTACCTGCAAGTGCACTCACAAGCATGATTAATGTAGATTTTGGAAGATGGAAATTTGTAATCATTCCATTAATCCCTTGAAATTTATAGCCCGGAAAAATAAAAATATCTGTCCAGCCACTTTCTGATACAAACTCTCCATTATGTTTCGACGCTATCGTCTCTAATGTTCTCGTAGAGGTTGTTCCAACAGAAATAATCCTTCCACCTTGTTGCTTCACTTCGTTTAGTAAACGAGCGGTTCCTTCTGACATTTGGTAGAACTCTGCATGCATATCATGTTCTAAAATATCGTCCACACTAACAGGTCGAAACGTTCCTAATCCAACATGTAGTGTAATAAAGGCGATATGAACACCACGAGAGCGAAGTTCTTCTAAAAGTCCTTCTGTGAAATGAAGTCCTGCTGTTGGAGCTGCAGCCGAGCCACGTTCTTTAGCAAAAACCGTTTGATAACGTTCGCGATCTTCTAATTGCTCCATTATATAAGGAGGCAGTGGCATTTCACCTAGCTGCTCTAACACCTCATAAAAGATCCCCTCATAGCTAAATTCAAGAGTTCTTCCGCCATGCTCAGTTTCCCCAACACACACAGCGGTCAAGAGTCCATTTCCAAAAGAAATGATGGTCCCTTCTTTTACCCTTTTAGCTGGTTTCACTAATGTTTCCCACTGATTTCCATCCAACTGTTTTAGAAGTAACACTTCAATTTTGGCCCCGGTTTCTGTTTTTTCACCGAACAACCTTGCCGGCAACACTCTCGTGTCATTTAAAACCAGGCAATCTCCTGGCCTAATAAACTCTACTATATTTTTAAATATAGTATGCTCTATTTTTCCATTTTCCTTGTCTAGTACCATGAGTTTACTGCTTGTTCTCTCCTCTAATGGAGTTTGAGCAATCAACTCCTCTGGTAAATGAAAATCAAATAAGTCTACTTTCATGCTGTTTCACCCTTCTTAACAACTATAAATATTATCGAAATTTCCCTAAAAAGTAAAAAATCGCAGATAAAATAATGCTAACCAGAATTGAGGTAACAATAGGGAAATAAACAGTAGTGTTTCCCTTTTTAAAGATAATATCACCTGGAAGTCTACCGATATGTATAAACTGCATAAGAAATCCAACAACAAAGATAATCGCACCTAATGTCATAAGAATCTTTGAAACACCAGTCATTCTCTTGGTACCTCCATTTGAAAATGCTTATAGACCAAATTGGTAACAATTCTACCTCGAGGGGTTCTTTGAAGAAATCCTATTTGAAGTAAATACGGTTCATATACATCTTCAATCGTATGTGCCTCTTCTCCAATCGTTGCCGCAATCGTATCTAAACCGACAGGTCCACCTCTAAACTTCTCTATGATTCCTATAAGGAGTTTATGATCGATGTGATCCAAACCTAATGGATCTACCTGTAGCAGTTGTAAGGCATGATTGGCTAACGGAAGGTCAATGGTTCCATTCCCCCTTACTTGAGCAAAGTCTCTTACTCGTCTAAGCAGTCGATTGGCAATACGAGGTGTCCCTCTGGAACGCTTTGCAATTTCTAGTGCTGCATCTCTTGTAATCTCTACCTGGAACACATCGGCTGTTCGTAGTACGATTTCCATTAGCTGATCTTCTTTATAATATTCTAATCTGCTTAAAACTCCAAATCGATCCCGAAGTGGTGCGGAAAGTGAACCTGCTCTAGTTGTTGCTCCAACTAGTGTAAATGGTGGTAAATCAAGTCGTACGGATCTAGCAGTTGCCCCTTTTCCGATCACGATATCTAGGCAGAAGTCCTCCATAGCTGGGTATAAAACTTCTTCTATTGCTCTTGGAAGTCTGTGAATTTCATCAATAAATAATATATCACCCGGTTCAAGTGCTGTTAAAATGGCGGCTAAATCTCCTGGTCTTTCAATTGCCGGACCAGCAGTTGTACGAATATTAACTCCCATTTCATTAGCAATAATAGTTGCCAGTGTCGTTTTTCCTAAACCCGGAGGTCCATATAATAGAACATGATCAAGTGTTTCTTGACGTATTTTGGCAGCCTCTATAAATATTTCCAGATTTTCTTTTACTTTCGTTTGACCGATATATTGTTTTAATGTTAGCGGGCGTAAGCTTTGTTCGAAAGATAAATCTTGAACATCCGCCTCACCCGAAATAATTCGATCGTCCAATACTCGCTCACCCTTTTTCTACACTCTATTTTAAAAGAAGCTGTAGAGCCTTTTTAATATATTGCTCTGTTTGTAGTGTTTCCACTTCAAGCTTCGGGGTAATTTTCTTTATTTCTTTTTCAGAATATCCAAGAGAGACCAATGCTAACATAGCTTCCTCTAGCGCTGGATTTTGATTCTTCGATTGTTCCACCTGTATTTCCTCATTAAATAAGTTAGGAAAATAATCTGGAAGCGCTTGTTGGAGTTTCCCTTTTAGGTCCAAGATCATTTGTCTAGCTGTCTTCTTTCCTACACCAGGGAATTTTACTAAGAAAGCTTCATCCTCTTCTTCTATTGCTTGAACCACCTGTTCTGGTACTCCTGAAGCTAATATGGCTAACGCTCCTTTTGGTCCAATTCCGGAAACATTCAATAGCTTTGTAAAAAGAATTTTTTCCTCTCGAGAAGAAAAACCGTATAATGCAATCAAGTCTTCTCTTACATAATGATAAGTAAATATTTGCCTTGCTTCGTGCATATGCTTTGAGAAACTGAAAGGGTTTGGAGTTGAAACTTGATAGCCAATCCCCCCTGCCTCTACAACAATATATTCAGGTCCGATAAATTCAATTGTTCCTTTAATATAATCATACATGTAGCTAAAAACTCCTCTAATTTTGCTGTACCTCATTGTATCACAATATGTTCGTACATGCCCCTAATTGTCATATGAAAATAGTGATGAAAATACAAAAAAGGAACCGTATTCGGCTCCTTTAATTTGCTTGTTTTTCCTGAATCGTATAATTTTTAAAAGTTTCAAGCACTTCAACATATCTATCTTTATTTTTTATAGGTATTCCTTCCTTAAGTTCTTCATGTCTCCTACTTTCTAATTTCCCTATATCTAATTGAAAGAAGGATTGAATAATATTATATTTTTGTGGTTTTCCATAATAGATGGTTAGCACGCCATCATCTGTAATACCGAAGTATCCATTTGCTTTTAAGAGTGGAGAAATGTCGTCCACATGCTTACGGAACACGACAGATTTTTCATCCATGTCCACAACCTGCCATTGGTCATATTTTGACCAAAATTGCTCCATTGACCATATCTTTTCCTCCATTTGTTCCTCACTAATTTCACCATCTAAATACACTCGCTCAAGAATCACCTGTACCTCGATTGGATCTAATCTTGGGGTGGATTTTAAATCCTCAGCTAGGACATGATTGGTATGAAATACGAATACGAGAAACACGATCCCTACATACAAGAGCCAGTTGGTTCTCATAATGATCACCTCATCCTGAAAGTTACAATAAAGAGCCAATTTAATGATTCCATTCATATAATGACCATTTTTTTCAAATTTATGCCTACTACCGCACGAAAGAGTTGATCAAAATGATCAACTCTTTCGGATCTTATTCTTTCCCTTGTATACGAGACTTTAATGTTCTAAACATCCCTTTTATATCTGCATCAATGGATTCACGTGGACCTCCGTCACGTAAATCATTATCTAAATTTCTTATCCTGCTAAATGTTCCCTCATCCGTTACTACCTGCACGGATCTTCCTCGAAGATAAGGTTGAACTGCTTTAGCTATATCTGTCTTTGTTTCCACATCACGATCGTAGTTCGTTAAATCAACAGCAATTAATACATTGCTTCCATATACCACGGAACGTACATCTTCCACATTTGGAACTTTTGCCGTAACATCCCCTATTTTTTCTGCCAGATCTCCTTCATACGCTGTGTAATAGGAGCTTCTTGCTTTACGGGTTTGATCATCTAAATGCCCATGATAATTGGCATCTGCATGACTAAAACGATTGTCTTTCTCAAAAAAGTTTTTATCTTGTTTAGCACGAGGGACTGTCGGATTCGCAGGATTTCCTGCTTCATCTTTTTGCATCAAAAGCTGTCTTCGATTTTCTCTGCTTCTTTTTCCTTCCTCACCCATAGAGTGATCCATAATTTCTACCAACGGACCATCATTTTCGTTGTAAATTCTCGCATTTCCACCACTGTTATGATTTTCATTCGAGTAGTATCCAAATGGCTGGCTCATGTTTGGTTGATCATCATTGGTTGCTTCATCCTGGTTACACCCAGTTAAACCAAAGGTTAAGGCAGCAGTAATCGGAAGTAAAACAAGCTTTTTACTCAAGCGAATAACCCCCTCCGCTTATTTGAGAGCATGTTTATGCTCATTTATAGGGTGTGAGGGTTCCGGCTTTTTAATCCTGACAGTTACGACCAATTATCCTTTAAGCAAAAGCTTTACTTGCTCAACGAAGCTTTGACGACTAAAGAATTGCCTTACAGTTAAATCAAGAACCTGTCTTACTTGAAAGGTACTAGTATATTGTCGATCCTTAATTAGGCGATTCCATTCTCGGAAGATATCTGTCGGAAATAGTAAAGCATACAAAAAACCACGATTATCTAAATATGGTCTTATCTGCTCGTATTTAAAAAGTTCATCTAAGGACCAATCGAGGTTCGGTAATATTCGATTACAATATTGTAAGTAATCACAGACTGGATTACCGATTGAAATTAAGTCGAAGTCAATCATATATAGCTGATTATTAAGACCACGTATCATATTATGGTGTGCTAGGTCTCCATGAAGAATCGCTTGTTCATTAGCTTTAAGGAAAGCATTTTCTAATTCGAGCCCCTTTAAGGAGAAATCGGCCCATTCCATAATTTCATTTAAAATTTCTTGTTGCACAAAAAATTTAATAATGGATACATTATTAATAAAACGAGCTGCACGTTCTCTCCATTTCACCATAAGATTGTATTCCTTTAAAACCGTTTGATATCTTCTTGAGAGCTTACGTGTTGTCTGATGAAATTCTCCAAGGAGACTCAGCCCATCTTTTCTTTCTTCTTCTGTCCCATAAGAAAATGGATTGCGGGAGGATTGTGGAATGTACTCAAGACACCCGTAAAACGTTCCGTCTAAGTAAAGTGGTGGTTCCATTTCGAGGTTCTGAAAAGTGTATGATTGCGTAAATCCTTCTTGCCTTAAAGATGAAGTAAAAGCCTTTTGAATCTGTAGTTTCCCTAACTCATTAAATCCTTTTATTACAACGGGTTGATTACTAGTTTGTAGCAAATATACGTTTTTCCTTATCGGTTGAATAGATTCAATAGGTATGACGAGCTCTTCCTGTAGATAGGAGAAGAGACGATTTAAAAATAAATCGTCTCCACTAACTTTATTCATCATTACCATCTTCGTTTGTATTTTGGCCTCTTGGCATCCCATACGCTGAAGGTCCATAACCATAAGGATTCATATAAGGCTGCTGCGCCATAGGTTGCCCGTATGAAGGGGAATACACTGGTGGCATACCAGGAGCAAACCCTGTTCCCGCTCCATAAGGTGGCATCGTAGGACCACATCCACAATCATCCTGTACTCCTTGGACGGCAGGAGCTGGATAGTTGGCTGCTAATGGCTGATTTGGTGCTAAAGGCATTTGGTAATTTCCCATATTAGGTGATTCCATTTGATCCATTACCCCCTGCACCTGTGGCATTGGGCTATATGGCATTTGTTGTGGCATCCCCATCGGTGGATATCCTGGTGGGCAATATCCTGGTCCTGGCATTACAGGTCCTGCTGGATATAATGGTGCAGGATATGGTGGATAAGGATACATTGGAGCCTGATACATTGGAGTATCTTGGACTCCAGCTACTTCTGTTGGCATTAACGGCATTTGTGCATTCTGTGCACCCATTACTTGGCTTGGCATCATTGGCATTTGTGCATCTTGTGCGCCCATCACCTGACTTGGCATCATTGGCATTTGTGCATCTTGTGCACCCATTACTTGATTTGGCATCATTGGCATTTGCGGCATAAACGATGATGATTCATCATCAAACGGTTGCATTCCCATCCCTGGAACTCCTGGCATCATACCATAAGGCATAGTTGGCATAGCAGGTGCACCTGTCATTGCCCCTTGAACCTGTGGATATGGTGCTTGTGGAGAAAAACCTGGCTGTTGACCAAATCCTGGTTGTTGACCAAATCCTGGCTGCTGACCAAATCCCGGCTGCTGACCAAATCCTTGAGTAGCTTGTGGATACGGATAAAAGTTTTGTGGGTACATTGGATTCATGGGTTCATAACCCCCTCCTTGAGTAAAGTTTGGTACGTCAGTATGGTCCTCTGGCAGTGGTTTCACACCTTTAATTGGCTTCGTTTCTTGTAATGGTTCTACCTTTGGTAAAGGCTTCATTTCCGCTGGAAGTTGTTTCGGTTGCATTGGAAATTGCGGTGAAGCTTTAGATTGTAGCTCGGTAGGTGCCATTTGTTTTGGCTTAACCTCTTCTTTAACCGGCTTCGGTGGTTTTGGCACTGGCTTTGCTGGTTGTTGAGGTTGCACAGATAAATTCGCCATATTCATCATATAGTAGTTGTTAATATCAATTTCAGGAATTGGCTGTGGCATTTTAGGCGTGAACGGCTTCTTTGGAGCCTCAGCAATTGGTTGGATTTGCTCCTCCATCTTTGGCGGTTGTTCAATCGGCATTTCTTTTTTAGGCGCTTCTTTTGGTGCTAGAGCAATTGGCTGTTCCTTTGGCATCTCTTTTTTTGTACCCATATTTATTTTCGCTTCCGGTTTTCCAGTGATAGGTGCTTCTTTCTTTACCATTCCTCCACCGGTTGGTACTTTGATTTTCATACCGGGCATGATCATATCAGGGTTACTGAGCTGCGTATTCATTTTTTTCAGCTCTTCAAAATTCACGCCGTACTTCTTGGCGATTTTCCAAAGAGTATCCCCTTTCTGTACGATATGGATTTTCACTCTGATTTCCCTCCTATGCGTAAGTCCATATATTGTATGTCGGAGTGGGCAAATTGCTAACAATCCACATAAAAACTTATGAAGTTTTCAAAAAGAATATGAATTGTCCACTTTTTTCTTTTAAAAAAACCCTCCATTTAATGGAGGGTTACGCCTTTTAGGACTGCTCAAGCATCCTTGTAAGAGCAAGCTTTGCATAGCCTGCAATTTCAGTGTCGACCTTAATTACGTTATGAAGCTCACCTTGTTCTATATCTTCCAAGGCCCATAATAAGTGGGGTAAATCAATACGATTCATGGTGAGGCACGGACACATATGTGGATTTAGAGAAACAATATGTTTATCGGGATGTTCGTGAATAATACGATTAACCAAATTCATTTCCGTTCCTATTGCCCAACTTGATCCAGAAGGTGATGCCTCTATCTGCTGAATAATATAATTCGTTGATCCTGCTAAATCGGATAGCTCCACCACCTCACGTTTACACTCTGGGTGAACGATAATTTTCATCTCAGGATAATTTGCACGTATTTCAGCTATATTCTGAACAGTAAAGTTCTCATGGACAGAGCAATGTCCCTTCCATAAAATTACTTTTACTTCCTCTATGCTTCCTTCATATTGTAAAGTATTAGAGATAGGATCCCAAACAGCCATTTTTTCTAACGGTACTCCAAGGTTAAAAGCTGTATTTCTCCCTAAATGCTGATCAGGCAAGAATAAAATCCGATCCTTTTGAGTAAATGCCCATGTAACCATATGTTCGGCATTGGATGAAGTAACTGTCGCTCCACCATGTTTCCCAACAAAAGACTTTATGGCAGCAGTTGAATTTACATACGTTAATGGTAGAATTGTATCCCCAAATAAAACCTGTAGCTCAGCCCATGCTCTTTCCGTTTGGTAAATATCTGCCATATCTGCCATTGAGCACCCTGCTCTCATATCGGGCAATATCACTTTTTGTGATTCATTTGTTAAAATATCTGCCGTTTCTGCCATAAAGTGAACACCACAAAAAACAATATACTCCGCTTCTTGATTCTCTGCAGAAAGCTGGGCCAACTTAAGTGAATCTCCTGTATCATCTGCAAATTGAATTACTTCATCTTTTTGATAATGATGTCCAGGGATGTATAACTTGTTCCCTAATTTTTCTTTAATTGCTCGAACCCTGTTTTCCATTTCCTCTTTAGTCAACTCTTTGTATTGATCCGGCAGAAGCTTATTTTTTTCAACCACTTCAAATAGAT
This sequence comes from Robertmurraya korlensis NBRC 107688, assembly GCF_001591645.1. Lineage (GTDB taxonomy): Bacteria > Bacillota > Bacilli > Bacillales > Cytobacillaceae > Robertmurraya_A. Next base: position 155,185 of record NZ_BCVH01000002.1, read on the forward strand.
TCATTCCATTCGTCCTCCCTACTTCACATGAACTTTCGCACTAATATCTATCGATTGGATCGTATGTGTTAAAAATCCTAATGAAATAACATGAACTCCCGTATGCTTGTACTGATATAGGTTTTCTAACGTAATCCCACCAGAAGCTTCTGTCACGATTCCATCTGGGACAAGCTTCATCCACTCCTTGATTTCATCAGGTGTGCGGTTATCAAACATGATCACATCTGCACCAGCATTAATTGCCTCTAGTAGCTGTTCCTTTGATTCAATTTCGACTTCAATTTTCACCATATGCCCTATACTTGCTTTTACTTTTTCCACCGCTTTTGTAATTGAGCCAGCAAAGGAAATATGATTATCTTTAATCATTACCCCATCGTATAGACCAAAGCGGTGGTTATAACCTCCACCGCATCGAACCGCATACTTTTCAAGCATCCGTAGACCTGGTGTCGTTTTTCGTGTATCTACAATTCTAGTAAAAGTTGAATCTAGCATCATCACTGCTTCGTTGGTTCGAGTCGAAATTCCACTCATTCGTTGAATGAGGTTAAGTACCACTCTTTCTCCCTTTAATAAAGTTATTACTTGACCAGTTATCGTTACTAATCTCTGTCCTTTTTCAAACCGTTCCCCATCTCTTACATTCAGATCGATTACCACTCCATCGTCAAGGAGGGAAAATCCTGTCCGTATAACCTCTTCCCCGCAGAAAATACCATCTTCTTTTGCGATAAATACAAGTTCTCCTTGCTCCTCATCGCTAAAAATCACGTCACTTGTTGTATCTCTTTCTCCAATATCCTCAAGGAAAAATTGCTCAAGTTGCAAACGCAGCTTTAATTTGTTCATAGGAATCTCCCTGCTCCTGTCCATGTTTTAGAATGACTTTCTTTTCTAGCCAGCCGAATTCTTCAAATGGAAAATCCTCACGGAAATGCCCACCTCGGCTCTCCTCTCGAAGAAGTGCTGATTTCGTAACTAACCAAGCGGTGATTAACATAAAAATCACTTGAATTTCTTCCTTTGATTCTCCGTCTAGTGAATAACTAGCCAACTCCTGTATTTGGAAGCTCTCTAGCCAAGTTAAATGCTCTTCAAGGTCCTTCTTGTTTCTAACAATCCCGGCATATTTCATCATATTAGCTTGTATGACGGACTTTTCGGGAAGAGATAATTTCCTCGTTTTATTTGAACTTGTTTCGATTAGTGGATATACAGATAAATCCTTCTTTGCTGTATGGTTAATCAGATCGGCAAGTCTTTTGCCAAAAAAAAGGCCTTCTAATAAAGAGTTACTAGCTAGTCGATTGGCACCGTGTATTCCTGTATAGGCAACCTCTCCAATGGCATAAAGATTCTGTACACTTGTACGTGCATAATGATCTGTTTTTACACCACCCATCAAAAAATGGCAGCCCGGAACAACTGGTATAAGCCCTTTTAAGAGGTCAACTTGATTTTCCTCACACATTTTTGTGATGGTCGGAAATTTTTTAGTGAAATCTTGTATTTTCCTAATATCTAAATATACTTGCTTTCCTGCTTGTAAATAATCAAAAATCGTCTGTGAAACCACATGTCGGGGTGCAAGGTCTTTCATTGGATGTACAGTTTCCATAATTCTAGTTCCATCCATTAATGTAAGAACAGCTCCTTCTCCACGAACCGCCTCGGAAACTAGGCCATGACAGGTTCCTTTAATGAACAAAAGAGTTGGATGAAACTGGATAAATTCCAAATCTGCAACCTCTGCGCCTGCACGGTATGCTAAGGCAATTCCATCTCCGGCTACGGTTTCTCCATTTGAAGTTAAACTATATAGTTGACCAAGTCCTCCGGTAGCTAGGACAACATGGTTTGCAAGAAAAACTTGAGTCTCTCCATGGTTGTTTTTTGCTTTGGCTCCTATACATTTCCCATCTATAACCAATAACTCAAAAACACTCATTTCTTCGATTATTCGTGAGTCCTTGGTCTCTTCTATTAAATAATTCATTACGTTTTTTCCAGTTGCGTCTCCACCGCTATGGACGATTCGATTATGACTATGTGCACCTTCTAACCCTAGAAGTAAGCCACCATCCTGCGAACGGTCAAACATACAGCCTTCATGAGCCATTTCATGAATCAGGCTAGGAGCCATTGTTGTCATTTCTTTTACAAGCTTACGATCATTGGTGTACCTTCCTGCCTCCAACGTATCAAGATAATGTTTGTCTGGATGATCTTCTAAAGCTAATGCCGCAGCAATTCCCCCCTGAGCAAGATTAGAATTCCCCTCTGCCACACATGACTTTGTGAGAATAATCACATTAATATCACAGCTAAGCTTCTTTGCTAATTGCAAAGCAGCCACTCCACTTCCTATAATTAACACATCGGAGTGTATCATTTTATCACCATCCGTATTTTACAGGTGTCTTGACACTTATATTTACATACAATTAAAATTATGACAAGTGTTTTGTTAAGGAAATCATGTAGTTGGGAGGAAGACAATGAAATATTTTGATTATGCTGCTACTTGTCCACTCGATCCAGAAGCGGCATCAGCATTTGTTAAAGCTTCAACAGAGTATTATGGAAACTCTCAAAGTCTACATGATATAGGTACACGTGCATCCACCTTACTAGAAGGCTGTAGGGAGGAAATTGCAAGATTACTAGGTGTAAAGAGTGAAGGAGTTTATTTTACTAGCGGGGGTTCAGAAAGTAATTTCTTAGCCATTCAATCCCTTTTATCTAAATCAATAAAAAAAGGAAAGCATATCATCACGAATATCTCTGAACATTCTTCCATCCATACGTCCTTACAGATGTTAAAAGGGTATGAAATAACCAAATTGCCCTTAAGGAAAGATGGCATAATTGATGTTCAGCATTTTAGGTCCGCCCTACGTGATGATACAGTACTTGTTTGTATGCAACATGTAAATTCTGAGATTGGAACGATACAGCCACTACATGAAATTGGTATGCTTTGTAGGGAAAAGGGAATTCTCCTTCATAGTGATTGTGTACAATCCTTTGGCAAGCTGGATATAAAAGCAATATCACCATTCGTAGATAGCCTGGCCATTTCCGGTCATAAAATATATGGTCCTAAAGGGATTGGAGCCATGTATGTTTCACCAACCATCACATTTGATCCTTATTATCCCAATACATCACATGAGCGTGGAATGCGGCCAGGAACAGTAAATATCCCTGCGATTGTAAGCATGGCAACAGCTGCCAATAAGCAGGTAAGTAATTTAACTAGAAATTATGAACACATGAAATCTTTACGGGAACAGTTTCTCTCTGAATTAATGGAAGTTAAGAATGAGATCGTTATACATGGGAACGATCATGCACAGCTCCCATCCATTATAGGTCTTCAAATAAAGGGACTTGAAGGCCAATGGGTGATGCTAGAGGCTAACCGTAAGGGCTATGCAATCTCAACTGGAAGTGCGTGCCAGGTAGGCCAGACTACTCCTTCTAAAACGATGCTAGCACTAGGAATAGATGGGAAGTCAGCAAAGGAGTTCATCCGTATTTCATTTGGGATTCACACATCTGATGCCGATGTGAAAGGATTGGCCCAAGCAGTTGTTGCGATTATCCAAGAAGCACCACAGCGTGATATTCAAACAACAAGTATGATAAAATAATCGTAGTGTTGACAGTAAGGGAGACGTTTAAAATGAGTGACAAAAAGATATTAGGCGAAAACAGGCGCGAGCTCATTCTTGACTGGCTAAAATCAAGTACTGCACCGATTACTGGAGGAGAACTTTCAATAAGAACAAATGTTAGTAGACAAGTAATCGTGGGGGATATTACGCTTTTAAAAGCGAAGGGTGAGCCAATTATGGCAACGAGCCAGGGCTATTTATATCTATCCAATCAAGTGAACGATGCTCCTATTTACCGAACCATTGCCTGTTCACATCCGCCTGAGCAGACAGAGGAAGAATTAAATTTGCTCGTTGATCATGGAGTCACTGTCAAGGATGTAAGAATTGAGCATCCCATTTACGGTGATTTGACAGCTTCAATCATGGTGTCCAATCGTAGAGAGGTAAAGCAATTTTTAGAAAAGATGCAAGCAACCAATTCTTCCTACCTATCAGAGCTTACCGGAGGAATTCATATTCACACCATATCTGCACCATCTGAGCAAATCTTAGATCAAGTCGAAGAAGTGCTAGACAAAGCTGGATTTCTCATTGATAGAAAATAAAAAACTAGTTGCCAGTGCGCAACTAGTTTTTTACTTTTAACTTATTTCATGGTAATAAGGATAGCTTCCAAGTACCGTTACACTACAGCCAAGGGCTTCAAGTTCGGCAATCGCACCTGGAATAAGTACCTCGTCCATCTTTTCTTCAATATCAATGATAAAAAAGTAATTTCCAAGTCCCGTCTTCATAGGACGTGACTCAATTTTAGATAAATTTAATTTTCTCCATGCAAAAGCAGATAACACTTGATGTAACGCACCTGATCGATCCGTAGGTAATGTGACCATTACTGTCGTTTTATATCCTTTAATATCAATGGTTTGTGGTTGAAGTTGGATGGCTTTTTTTGATAACACAATAAATCTTGTATGATTAAAGTCATAATCGTGAATATTATCTCTTGCAATTGCTAGACCATATTCTTTTGCAGCAAGTTGATTAGCAATAGCCGCAACGTTTTCATCCGGATGTTCAATAATGTACTTCGCTGCAGCAGCTGTGCTTGTTGCATTTTCACAAGGCACACCTTTTAATGAACCATGAAGGAACTTATGACATTGAGCAATTGCATGAGGATGGCTTAATACTTTAGTAACCTTCTCCCATTTCTCTTTAACAGACGGATGTACAAGTAAATGCTGCTTTACAGGAGTTGTCACCTCACCGATAATTGGTAAATTAATTTCATGGATTAGATAATCCAACGTAATATTTACCGATCCTTCTAACGTATTTTCAAGCGGAACAACCGTAACGTCGACCTCTTCCTCCATTACTGCATCTAAGCAATCCGGAATTGTGGCATAAGGAATTCGTTCCTCATAAGGAAACATTTCTCTTGTAACTAAATCAGTAAACGTGGCTCTTGGTCCTAAAAATGCTACTTTCAATATTCTCTCTCCTTTGTTACCACAATCCATCTCTCTCTTTTTATCACTTTATCACTTTAAACAAAATATGTATACAAATGAAAAACAGGGCGGGGCCATTATGCCCCTGACCCTAATACTTCTACCTTCTCTACAAATTCCATTCTACGTAAACGTGCAAGCAGTTCTTCGATTTCAATAGCCATATCGGTTGTATTTAAAGATAGTGTTACGTTGGCCCTACCTTGAAGTGGGATTGTTTGATGGATAGTTAATACGTTACAACCAGAGGATGCTACTACACCAAGCAGCTGGGAAAGAGTTCCCGAACGATCTTCGAGATGAAAAAACAACGTAATTAAACGTTCCTTGACAATCGTGTGGAAAGGAAAGACTGTATCTCTATATTTGTAAAAGGCACTACGGCTTAAGTCAACCTTTTGAACCGCATCCCACACAGACTCAACCTTTCCACGTTCAAGCATTTCCTTCGCATCCAGTGTTTTTTTCATGGCCTCCGGTAGTACATCTTCACGCACTAAGTAAAATTTCTTATCTAATATTTCTTCTTCTTTCATTTTCCCCACCCCCAGGTAAAGCGCTACGATTTACTAATCTAAAAACTCGAATTCGTAATCCATAAGTCTTACTGTATCACCATTTTTTGCTCCTCTTTCCCTTAACGCTTCATCGACACCCATGCCACGAAGCTGACGAGCAAATCGTTTGATTGACTCATCTCTAGAAAAGTCTGTCATCTTAAACAATCGTTCCACTGCATGTCCTGAAACAACAAAAGTACCATCAGGTTCTCTCGTAATAAGGAACTCTGTCTGCTCTGCTTCATGCTTGTAAAGTACGCGGTGAACTCCTGTACTCTCAAGTTCTTCTTCATGAAGTGGAAATTCAGGTGTTTGTTCGATTTTATCCGCAACCGCGAAAAGTAAATCTCTAAGCCCTTGGCGTGTAATCGCTGATATAGGAAAAACTGGATACTCATCTGTTAATTTCTCTTTAAAGGATTTTAAGTTATCCTCGGCCTCTGGCATATCCATCTTATTAGCAACGATAATTTGTGGTCGTTCAGTTAATCGTAAATTATATTCCTGTAACTCATTATTGATTGTTACGTAATCATCATAAGGGTCTCTTCCCTCTGTTGCAGCCATATCAATCACATGAACAATGACCCTTGTTCTTTCAATATGACGCAAAAACTGATGACCAAGTCCTACACCCGAGTGAGCTCCTTCAATTAATCCTGGCAGATCTGCCATGACAAAGCTTCTTCCATCATCTGTCTCTACCATTCCCAGATTCGGAACAATCGTTGTAAAATGATACTCAGCAATCTTTGGCTTTGCGGATGAAACGACAGATAACAAGGTTGATTTACCGACACTAGGGAATCCAACTAAACCAACGTCAGCTAGGAGTTTAAGTTCGAGAATAACATCCTTTTCCTGTCCTGGTTCACCATGCTCAGATAATTCAGGTGCCGGATTTGCAGGTGTAGCAAATCGTGAGTTTCCTCGGCCTCCTCGGCCTCCTCGAGCGATAACCGCACGTTGCCCATGCTCAACCAAATCTGCAATGATTTCATTTGTTTCTGCATCTGTCACAACGGTTCCCGGTGGAACTTTAACTACCATGTCTTTTGAGTTTTTTCCATGCTGATTTTTAGACATCCCATGCTCTCCACGAGGAGCTTTAAAATGTCGCTGGTATCTAAAATCCATTAACGTACGTAATCCTTCTTCTACTTGAAAAACTACATCTGCGCCTTTACCGCCGTCACCACCAGCTGGTCCACCCTTTGGTACATACTTTTCCCGGCGGAAAGCTACCATTCCGTTTCCACCGTCTCCGCCTTTTACATAAATCTTAACCTGATCTACAAACATCTTTTTTCCTCCCGTCTGTCCTATGTAGTTGCTCTTACACAAAAGAGCCTGATAGAAGTTGTCATCACATGACGAGAATTGATTGAATCCAATTATTTCTCATATGGTACGAGTACCTGTAATGAAAATTCCTTTTCCGAAATTTCATGAACGATTACTTCTATTAATGTTTCTTTGCTTGCGAAAAATGTTTCAAGCTCAATCCTATTTTTTATTATTCCTCTAAAATCAAAAAAGAAACAGGTTGAACTTTGTTGTCTTTCAATTGTAATGGATAAATGATTATCTGCAAATTCCTGTACTGTCTGCTGCAAACACTCGAAAAATGAACTTGTCCAGTTTGAAGCAATCATGTCATTGATCGTAAATTGATTGTCGGTAGACGCCTCGAGAACTTCATAGTCTACCTGAAAAGAGAAGTTGTTCCAGTTGCAGGTAAGAAGGAGGGCAGCAAACTGTGGTGTATGTAATTGAGAGAGTCGTGCCTCATTTTGTGCTTCTATAACAATGTCCTGAATAATCTCATTTACCCTATCGTATTTATGTAAAGACAAATTGCCCTTTATAAGCTGTACTTTATTTAACCAATCGTGACGGGAGTGACTAAGCAGCTCTACCGTCGTCCAATCCTTTTTCATGTCATGCACTCCTGTACCAATTCATTATCAGTCAGAAAACTGCTTGTTTTTAGTATAGCAAAAAAGAAAACCTTGGTAATAGGTTTCTTCAAAATATATCTTTCGATTAAAAAAACTCTAACCAAAGGGTTAGAGTTTTTTCTAAAAGAATTAAGCTTCTTGAGCTGCAGGGTATACGCTCACTTGCTTACGGTCACGTCCTAGGCGTTCGAATTTAACAACTCCGTCCACTTTCGCGAATAGAGTGTCGTCTCCACCCTTACCAACGTTAACACCTGGGTAAATCTTAGTACCACGTTGACGGTAAAGGATTGAACCACCAGATACGAATTGACCGTCTGCACGCTTAGCACCAAGGCGCTTAGCTTGTGAGTCACGACCGTTCTTTGTAGAACCTACTCCCTTTTTAGAAGCAAAAAACTGAAGATCTAATCTTAACATTATGTTCCACCTCCTACTTTTTGAAGGTAATCTTGACAAATTTCCCGTAATCTCTCTCGATCGTTTGCAATGACACAACCATGCCTTCAAACAAAAGCTGTACTTTCTCCTGTATGTCCGTAGAGAGATTGGTAGGAATCACACAGCGGAGAAAACCACCTTCTCCTTGCTCAATCTCAGGTTCAACACCTGTTAACGCAATAACTGCGTTAATTGCACCAAATGAAACAGCAGAGACACCGGCGCATACGATGTCGTCCCCTCGATTTGCAAAGAGAGCATGACCGCTCAATGTAAACGACTTTATGTGCCCAGATTCAGTACGATAAATCGTCGTTTGAATCATCTTAGACCGCCTTAAGCGTTGATTTTTTCAATGACAACTTTTGTGTATGGTTGACGATGACCTTGCTTTTTGCGTTGGTTTTTCTTCGCCTTGTACTTGAAAACAATGATCTTCTTAGCGCGACCTTGCTTTTCAACTTTAGCTGTAACAGTAACACCCTCAACAACTGGGCTTCCTACCTTTACGCTTTCTCCACCAACGAATAAAACCTTGTCAAATGTAACAGTTTCGCCTGCTTCAGCGTTTAGCTTTTCGATGTAGATAGTTTGTCCTTCTTCTACCTTCACTTGCTTTCCGCCTGTTTCAATAATTGCGTACATGAACTGCACCTCCTTATAAACTAAGACTCGCCATCACAGGCGCTTTTCTATGAAAGACTTACAACCTGATCTGCGCGGTTGTAGCACGGGTGCTACAAACATAACATAAACGATATTATCATATTTTCTTTGTAATTGTCAATACAAAAAAGCTCACCGCTAGATGAGCTTAGTTATTTTATAGAAAGGTTTGTCATTAGTTTTTATAACAAACTGAAGGGTTACATGGATTAACTCTTCCATTCTTTGAAGATGTTTTCCTTCCATACCGCAAAAAACACTTTTCACTTCATCCGTTGTTTCAATAGTAACAGCCACGTAATCGGTTCCTCTTAGCTCCCAAAGCTCTCGTTCAAGCTTAAAGGCAACCGTTTCTGCACTTAACACGCTTCCTGTCCCATCACATACTTTACATTTTTCAGTTAAACCTTCCGATAAAGCTATTTTTGTTTTTTTCCTGGTGAGCTGCATGATGCCTAGTTGAGTAAACCCAACAATATTTGTACGTTTATGATCCTTTTGCAATGCTCTTTCCAGCCTCTTTTGGACCATTTCTTGATCACTTGGATCCTTCATATCAATAAAATCAATAAGAATAATTCCACCAATGTCCCTTATTCTTAATTGACGTGCTATCTCTTCAGCTGCTAGCTCATTTGTTTTCACGACCGTATCTTGAAGATGATTTTTCCCTGAATACTTCCCCGTATTCACATCTATGATCGTAAGTGCTTCCGTTTCATCAATGACTACATACGCACCGTTTGACAGCCAAACGACTCGTCTTAATGCTTTTTCAACTGATTCTTCAATCCCGTATGCAGAGAATATATTTTGTTTATCATGATGATAAATAATGTTACACGCTTGACCGTTTGAACCTGCAAGTATTTTTTCCTTCAGGCTGGAATCATCAATCACAATGGTGGCGGAGTCCATCTTTTTTAGTTCTTCTTTAAGCTCCTTAATAAAATGCTCACTTTCGTGAACAATCATCGGTTTCTTTACCATCTTCAAAGATTTTGTGAGTTCATGATATTGAATTCGTAACTGGTGAAGCTCTGCTCTAATTTCTTCTCTGTTTGCATCGGTACATGATGTACGAAAGATGAGCCCTTCGTGGTCTTCCTTCAGCTCGTGCCCCATTTGACGCCAGCTTTCTCTTTGCTGGGCATCCTCAATTTTTCTCGAGACAGCAACATAATAACCATTTGGTAAGTAAACAATATTCTTTCCATTAAGCTCAATAATTCCTGTCAGACGTGGTCCTTTGTCACCGGTTGCATCTTTTTCCACCTGAACAAATAATCTTTCTCCTTGATGCACAAATGCCCCTATCCCTTTTCTTTCTTTTACGTTCTTCTCATCTTTTGATGATAAAAACGACACAAGCTTATCTCTATGTAAAAACCCTTGTTTTTCTTCTCCAATGTCAACGAAAGCAGCATGTAACCCTGGCATTACCTTTGTTACCGTTCCTATATATATATTACCAACGAGCGACTGCTGCTTTGGTTGTTCAATATACAGCTTCTCAACTTTCTGTTCCTTAAGTATTGCATATCGTTTTTCTCTACCTAAATAATTCACAATAATCTTTTCCAACATCTATTCCTCACTTTATCAATACGTCACCTATATTATCATTGTTCAATATTGATAAAGCAAATCCTTCATTCTTGCCATCAAAAGTTTATCAGCAAAGTAAGCATGTAGCACTTCATTTTCATCAAGTAATCTCTTCTCCTGTCCATCATTCTCGATAATAATAGGGTGCTTACAGCCTCTTTGAAATCTTTCGAGCACATGAATGATTAGCTCATCTTCTTCAACCTTTAATGGAATAAGGGTTCCGAACGTATCCTTTTTCCCGTAATAACGCTCCAATAAAAAACGAACAAATACATATCTTCTTTGCTTCCATTCATAATACAATGAAAATAAAAGAAACAAGATAATGATCCAGACATTTAGATTTAATGGCTCTGTCACCAAAATAATGCCACTAAATAATAATAAAGCAAAGAATGATAGAATAAGCATCTGCCTAAACGCTAGTGGAAAAGGCTTTTTAATAGAAAGCCATAAAAAAATGAACTTCCCACCATCTAATGGCCAAATAGGAAGCAAATTAAATAAAAATATCATTACATTGTACTGTAGAAACAGGGAAAATAAATGGTCATCCATTAGTCCGAATTGATGAAGTAAATAGGCAACACCAACAAGCCATATATGTTGAATAGGTCCAGAAAGTACGACGATTGCTTCTTCTCTTAATGGCCTGTTCCCGTGTTCATCCATCTCCGCAACCCCACCAAAAGGGAGTAAGGTGATTTTCTTTATTCTCCATGAAAAATAGGAAGCGGCTGCCCCATGGCCTAGTTCGTGTGTAAAGATAATGATTAAGAGGAGAAGCAGTTCATAAAAGTGACCTGTCACTACAGACAAAGCCACAACAACCCACAAAAGGGGATGAATATGAATTTTTGACAAAAGCGCAATCACTTTATTCAACCTGAATCACCTGAAAAGGATCAATAAATTCATTTCCTTCTTTTAAGGCAAAATAAAAGGAACCTTTTGTGCCATCATCACTATTCATCGCCGTTCCAATTTCCTTTCCTTTTTCGATATACTCATATAAATTCACTGAAATATTATCGAGATTTCCATACCAGGTTTCACTTTTATCACTATGCTGGACAATAATCGTTTTTCCAAATCCCTCTTTTATACCCGCAAATTCAACCATACCACCACTCATCGCAGTAACGGCCGCGCCTTTAGGTGTTTCAATAGTTACTTTTTGCCCGTCTTCACCAAACTCCTCTAAAATTTTCCCTGATGCAGGAAGGGCATAAGGCTGCGACTCCTCTGTAGCTTCATCCGTTTCTTGATTAGTGAACGGCAATAGTGCTATCGGTTTCCCAAACTGTTCTTCATACCAATTTGCTACTGTTGTAAACTGAAAATCCTTTTCCATGTTTATTGACACAAATTCTCTAACACTTTCAAATCTAGCATCATTGTTTCTAAAAATAATTGCTACTAAGAAAACTAGAATAGTGGATGCTAATATTTTAAAAATGAATACTTCCTTTCGAAAAAGAGGATGCAGTTCTTCTTCTTTCCCACTTTCATATGTGGGAATCCGATCATATCCGTGCATTTCTTCCGTTTCCGGCAGCAATAGCCTCGAATGGGCAACGGTCTGTGTAAGCCTGTCCCTCTCCCTTTTTCGCTTTGCAATACGTTTACGAATATCATCCGGTCTTGACCTCATGGTTTCCCCACCAATCCTTTTAACGTTTTGTACAAGTTTATGTACAAAAGGACAAACCTATGACAAGACAATTTTTATCCAAGCCATGAACCAAATAAAAAAACCGAGAATAATCTCGGTTCTACTTAACTCCAAAAAACTTTTTAATTTTTGTAAATACACCTTTATCTCCATCATCAAGCTGTTGAAGTGGTATGGATTCTCCCAATATTCGGCGTGCGATATTTCGGTAGGCAATCGACGCTTTTGAATTAGGATTAAGAGCAATTGGCTCTCCATGATTAGAAGCCTTGATGACTTCATCATCATCTGCCACAATTCCAATTAGATCAATAGATAGATGTGCTGTGATTTCGTCTACATCAAGCATATCTCCATTTTTCATCATATGACTGCGGATTCGATTAATAACTAGCTTTGGTGCTTCCACATTTTCTTCCTTTTCTAGAAGACCAATAATCCTGTCAGCATCCCTTACAGCCGATACTTCAGGTGTAGTCACAACAATAGCTTTATCCGCACCCGCAACTGCATTTTTGTAACCTTGCTCAATACCTGCTGGACAGTCAATTATGATATAATCATAGTCCTGTTTTAAATTATTAATTAACGTTTTCATTTGTTCAGGTTGAACAGCCGTTTTATCACTCGTTTGTGCCGCTGGAAGCAAGTACAGTAGGTCGTCAAATCTCTTATCCTTCACTAACGCTTGATGAATCTTACAGCGTCCTTCCACGACGTCCACTAAATCGTAAATGATACGGTTTTCTAGCCCCATCACCACGTCTAAGTTTCTCAGTCCGATATCTGTATCAACAAGGCAGACACGCTTCCCTTGTAAGGCTAGAGCTGTTCCAATATTTGCAGAAGTAGTCGTTTTGCCTACTCCACCTTTTCCTGAAGTTACAACAATGGCTTGTCCCATTTTAGCGTCCCCCTTCCAGCTTGGTTAAGTTTGGTCTTAGCTGTGATAATACTTGCAATCTATCAATAATAATATGATCGGTTTCATCGATATAGGCACATTCCATTTCCCGCTTCTCCTTGTCAGTTGTATAATCTGGAGCACGGTTAATGCAATGACTTATTCTAATTTGTGAAGGATTCATTACTGAAGCCACAACCACTGCTTCTGAGTTTCCATAACATCCTGCGTGAGCAATTCCCTTTAATGCTCCCATGATAAAGATATTACCACCCGCTCGAACTGTACCGCCAGGATTCACATCTCCCACTAAGAGCAAATCACCTGGGGTTTCTAATACCTGACCCGAACGGATGACTCTAGCTACTGGGACAATCTCGTTTGCTGATATTGCCAGCTCAGCTTCTTCCTTTGTCATGACATTTGATTGAATTAATTCCACGACTAAATTCTTTTTTTGGCGAATTAAATTTTTAATTTCTTCTTGCTGTTCTTCTGTTAAGTAGCGGTTCCCCACTTGAACTCTAACTGATATTAAAGGTCGATCTTTATTAGCTAACGAATTTTCGGTTAATTTGGAATCTAATTCCTTCTTTAATTCTTCATAGGAGCATAGATCGTCTAAGTGTAGCGTTAGACCATCCTTTGTTCCTTTTATTAGCACGTTTTGTGTCTTTTTCATGTTAAGTTGGTCACCTCAATAGAAATGCATCCCTCGATGATAAGCAAAAATAAGAAAAGCTCATTACGAAATAAGCTGTAGTATATCTGTATATTAATTCGACCTAAAGCCCCAGAAATCCTTTTTAAAAAGGAACGAATTTTTTATTCATTCCTCAGTTCTTCTGCATATTTTTCAAACTGACGCTTTAAAGGAAAAGAAACCAGAATAGTAAATGCTAGATTTAAAAGTAACGTTGGATACAGCCTCTCCTGTAAAAAAGTTTGAAACTCCATTTCTGTTACCTTCAATAAGAAGTTTAACTCATATACACCAAGCTCTAGCAAAATGATGCCAACCATAGAAGTCAAAGCAACTACGACAAGATGATTATGTATCAGCTGCATCGTCTTCGAAACAAAATAAGCAATGAGTGGATACAAAAAGAAATAGATTCCAATCACTTCTGTATAAACGATATCAAAGAGCAGTCCAAAAATAGCCGCATGAATGATCCCCTGTTTCTTTCCTCCATAAACCGTTAAAAACAAGAGAACTACTAAAAGAAAATGAGGAACGATGATGCGGTCACTATTAAAAAGCTGTGGAGAAAAAAGCTCGACAAACAAGCTTTCTAGTATGAAAAAAAACAAAATAAAAACAGGAAGAAGGAGTTTTTTCACAATTCCTCCTCCTCTTCACTAGAAATATCACTTAAATCGGGTGTATTTGTCTTAACAGTCACGACCATAACGTGGCGAATATCATAAAAATCAGCACCTGGCTCTATATAAGCTGTTTGATTTAATCCAAACTCGTCTGGAACGACTTCAACCACTTTTCCAACAGGTAAATCCTTTGGAAAAACCCCACCAAGTCCTGAAGTAGTAACAATTTGATCTTTCTCTATTTTCGCATCATATGGAAGCCTCTTTAGCTTAAGAAGTTTCCTTTCCTCATCATATCCCTCAATGGTCCCGTAAGTTTCGGTTTCGCCAATAATTTTTGCTGAAATTCGATTCGTTGGGTCATTTGCACTTAATAGCTGTATGGTCGAGGTAAATTGGCTTATACTTTTTACCTTTCCTATTAGACCATTCGCTGTGATAACGGCCATATTTTGTTGGATACCGTCTTGTTTTCCTTTATTAATAACAAGTAATTCATGCCATCGTTCAGGATTCCTACCAACAACAATTGCCTGAACCGGATCAAATGCGCTTAAATCTTCCTTGTTATCAAGGATTTCTCGTAGTTCTTTATTTTCTTTGGCTAATGTTTGAACATCCACCTCAAGCTGAACTAACTCATCCAATCGAGCCTTCAGTTCCTTGTTCTCTTCATATGTATTTTGCAAGTCTTTTACATTCTCAAAAAAACCTGCTACATAATTGGCAGGACGAGATAAGGCAGATTGGACCCATCCTGTGGTGTCTTTAATAAATTGCTCTGGCCATGTTAACTTCTCTCGCTCTCTTATTGAAAAACCGATTAATGCCACGAGAATAATGATGCTAACTAATAAAATGATAAGGCGTTTATTTGATAAAAATTGTGGCATTTCTTACACCTCAAGTGAAAATATTTTCCCACACAGGGGTATTCCCTCACTCCTAATGGAGAGAGGGAAACAAAGTTTGCTTATCTTGTTTCAGAAGCTTTATTTTTAAAAAGGTGAATATGGTCAAGAGCCTTTCCTGTTCCAATTGCCACACAATCAAGTGGATTTTCGGCAATTAGAACTGGCATATTGGTTTCTTCACTAATTACTCGGTCTAAATTGCGAAGGAGCGCTCCGCCGCCCGTAAGAACGATACCACGATCCATAATATCTGCAGCTAGTTCTGGCGGTGTTTTTTCCAATGTAACTTTAACAGCATCAACGATTGCATATACTGTATCATGTAAAGCTTTCGAGATTTCTTCTGCTCTTATTTCAATCGTTTTCGGAAGTCCAGTTAACAAATCACGTCCACGAATTTCCATATTTTCAATACCTTCAGGATCTCCGGCACTTCCTATTTCCACCTTAATCGTTTCTGCTGTACGATCACCGATCAGAAGATTGTATGTTTTGCGAATATAATTAATAATCGCATCATCCATTTCATCACCGGCAATGCGAATCGATTGACTTGTCACAATCCCACCTAATGAGATGATAGCAACTTCCGTTGTCCCGCCTCCGATATCAACAACCATACTTCCGGTAGGCTCCCAAACAGGAAGATTCGCACCTATTGCAGCGGCAAACGGTTCTTCTATCGGGTATGCATCCCTAGCACCTGCTTGACGAGTTGCATCAATTACAGCTCTTTGTTCTACAGCCGTTATTCCTGATGGTACGCAAACCATTACATACGGTTTGCCTGAAAAGAAACCTTTACTTTTGTTTGCCTGATTTATGTAATATTTCATCATGGTTGCAGTCGTCTCATAATCAGCAATGACACCATCTTTCATTGGTCGAAGAGCGACCACATTACCAGGTGTACGACCGATCATGTTTTTTGCATCGTTACCTACTGCTACGATATGTTTTGTATCTGTTTGTAGCGCAACAACGGAAGGCTCTCTTACAACAATCCCTTTTCCTTTCACATACACAAGCGTATTTGCCGTCCCTAAATCAATTCCAAGATCTCTTGTTCCTATTCCAAACATGAAGTATCTCCCTTTCTAATCCAAATCGTACTAATAAAGTCATCTGTCTAATGGTTTGTCCCACATAAAAATTTTACTCTTTCTAGTCAAAGCCATTTATTATGAATTCATCTTAGTGTTTATTTTGTAAAAAAATCATAAAGCTTATTATATCGCATCGTTAATTAAATTCATAGTGTCATAAATAGCCTTTTTCCTTTAAACTGACAAATTTATTTTCCCCAATAATCAAATGGTCAAGAATTTCAATACCTAGTATTTTTCCACATTCAGCTAGTCTTTTCGTAACCTCAATATCCTCCTTACTAGGGGTAGGATCGTAGGGTAGGAGAGAAGCGCCATCCTATAATAAGTGGTTTCCTCTCCCCTCCCTCAGAACCGTACGTACACCTTTTAGCGTATACGGCTCGCCAGCTAGTAGGCTTAGTATCTCAAAAAGGAAAACTGGGCTAATTTTGTAAACGAATATAAACTTTCAACTTCTCCTTTATCTCTTACTTTTATGCAAAGTTCTCCTTGTTTATATGATTTCATTTCAAGACTCACTTTCCTAACCGAACACTTTCTTTTCATTGCAATTGTTTTGATAAAACTTCCTCTAGCTAGGGAAAAAAGTTTAGAAAGATCATCCCAATTGCTTGCTCCTCTATAATCAAAGACTACCTTTCTTAATTCACAATGATACACCCTCATGATTTGTCTATCTGAGAGGTTAATTAATTGAGGCCGAGGAATCGGTTTGAAACATTTCAGGTCTCCGTATTTTTTCGATAGTCTTTGTAGTGTATCTTTAGGTATTTTGAAAAGAACCGTGTTCGTACGTCTACACCTTTTTAGCTGATAACCACACAAACCAGCAGACTTATTAAGATTGGATAGACACAAGAAATAATCTTTGTTTACATATAAAAGGTATGAGTTGAAATATAGTTGAAACTCATTTAAAACAGCGACTGCTTCATCTTTTGAACCATTAATACCAATTAAAAAATGGTTATAATTCGGAAAAAATCTAATCTCTCCAAAGCTATTATTATCTCTTTTTTCCCTATTCATTTTCTGTTTCATACTTACATTCATTTCTTGAAAATAAATAGCGTAAAGGAGGGATAGAAGACTAGCCCCTTTGTTGCAATCCTCTCTATTAATTATTCCTGAGAAAAACGCATGATGGATGAGAAGAAAAAATCGACGATCCCTTATCTTTTTCTCCATACTCTTCAGGAGTTGTTGGGGCCATGCAGAGGATTTATTACATTTTATCTCTCCTAGAACCCACCAATTATGATTATTCGAATGCCATTTTACCTCTTTGAGAGACTGGGTTAAGTACCCCTTTTTGAGGTAATTATCTTTGGAGATTACATTGAGAATCATTTTTATAACTTCTAGGACCATTAACTCCCTATAAGAGGGAGAAGTGGTATGTTCTAGTGTTTCTCGATGGTTTTCAAATCGAAACCTTCCCTTTTTCAATTGGAAAATCAGCTCATCTATTTCTAATAGTTGAGATTCATTTGGAGTTTTCGGATAAAATAATTTTGTATGTGCCCTTATCCATAACTCTTTCCTAAACATAAGACGATAGCAGTCAGTAATTTGTTTCCCTTTTTGAGAAGCCTTTTTCAAAACGTCTAACTGTTGAAATGGATGAATTGCCATGTTCATGACACCTTTCAATTGGACGAGTAGTAGCCTGTCACCCTTCCCCCTGCTAAACCCATTACAGGCAAACGTCGAGTACTATGGTGACTCCGTTACCATATACAAACCGCTTGTTTGTACTTAGGTAATCCCTGAATTATGCAACATAATAGAACGTGATGGTTAGGTACCCCTTTTGACGGTTTACTCTTAATTTCGAGTATAGAAGGACAATCCTTACAATCGGAAAAAGTCAGGAGAGCTTTTCCGATATTGTCCTCGTTACCTGCTAGCTATCATAAGTAACGGCGCACCCGTCGCTCCTTCGTCTAGGATTCAAGCAGTCTAGCCTTTACCGTACATCACTTGGTCTGAGAAACTGACTCGATATGATAGCTAATCGTCTCTTTCCCTTTGCACATCATGCTAATTTCCCTGCATAGGTTTCCCTTTCAGGTAAGATGCTGACCATAGAACCATGTAAGGAGTTCCAATTCTTTTAGAATACTATTATGCTGCACCCTCCAGGCGCACTCCTGATGGGTGATTATGTGCACAAATAATAGAAGCTGCTGAACGTTTTAAAGCTTCCTTGTACACTTCACGAGGATGAACGATAGAAGCATTTAAGCTCCCAATAAAGACTGTTTTCTTATGGAGGACTTGATTTTTCGTATTAAGGTAAAGACAAACGAAATGTTCTTGACTGAGGAATCTCATATCCTGCATCACATACTTAGCACCGTCTTCAGGTGAACGAATGACGTACCGATCATCGTAATTCAAGTTCGTTATTCTCCTCCCTATTTCCACGGCAGCTAGCACTTGAACTGCTTTTGCCATACCAATCCCCTTAATCTGGGTCATTTCATCTAAGGTCGCTTCCTTTAAAAGTCTAAGTCCTTCAAAATGGTTTAATAATCGGTTAGCTAATTGAAGAACAGACTCTTCCTTTGTTCCCGTTCTCAAAAGAAGAGCAAGTAGTTCATGGTTTGAAAGGCTTTCTGGACCGCTTTGAACAAAGCGCTCACGGGGGCGTTCTTCATGAGGATAATCCTTAATCATTAATGCTTCCGTCCGCATATTGAACCTCCTAATTTATGGGAGGTCGACGTTGAATCTTCATCACCTAAAAGGTTTTAATTCGCGAACAAGGCGTGCTATTGGTAATCCAACGACCGTAAAATAATCACCATTAATTTGTTTCACAAGTGTACTACCGAACCCCTGTATTCCGTAGCTTCCCGCCTTATCGTATGGTTCACCTGTACTTATATAGGAGTGAATATCTTCGTCAGTTAACTCCCAGAATGTTACGTCCGTTTTTTCATAAAAAGTCGTTGTACGAGCAGTCGAGACAATTGCTACTCCTGTGTAAACAGAATGTGTGGTACCAGATAATTTCCTCAACGTCTCAAAAGCTTCCATAGGGTTATTCGGTTTCCCTAATATTTCACCACCCGCAACTACAATCGTATCGGCACCAATGACAATAGAGGAAGAAAAACTTTTTGACACATGCTTCGCCTTCCTGTCTGCTAAATCAATAACTACTTCATGTGGAGCAAGTTCAGAATGAAAGCTTTCATCCACATCACTTGCTTTTACCTCAAACGGGATTTGAAGAATGGATAGCAGTTCCTTGCGCCGAGGAGAGGACGAGGCTAAAATGAGGTTTTGCATAAGATCACCTTACCTTTTTATTTGGATCATAGGGGAGATACCATTTTATCGTAACAAAAAATAACATATCAGTCATTTTTAAATGGCCATTTTTACTAATAAAATGATAAAAAAACAGAGCTTGTCATTTGATTGACAAGACTCTGCTATTTTCTCGCTATTTCCCGGAAAATATCCGAAAATGTCGATAATTTTATTTTTTCGTTTGGTATAAGGACAAAAAGCTTAATAAATGCTGTTGTAACTCTGTACTCTTCTCTTTTGTCGGATTCATAGCAACAATAATTGCTTTGTCCATTTCTTCTTTGAGCTGTATTAGACTCTCAGTTTTAATTTCTTTACTATTGATTTTATCCCATTCAGCTTTCATTTGTGTAACATTCTTTGATGCTTCTTCAGGAATGGTTTGTCCGAGTGTGAGACTTGTACTAATCGTTACGAGCGGTGCATATAATTGTGAGGCCAGCTCCAATAGTTTTTGTTCGGTACTGGTGATTTCGTTTAATTGAATTCCACCCACTTGTAATTCTTTTGCATATATATCATCAATGCCTTTCTCAACTAAGCGCGCTCCGATTGCTTTTCCATTTTCCTTTGTTACACCAATGCCAACAAGTAGTAAATACTTATCAGTTGTGACGACTGCAGAGGGGATTCCTTTTTGATCAAGTACTTTTTTGCCATCATTTGCTGCTTCAATCGTTGTATAGGCACTTTCCTGAACCACAAAAGTAGATACAACCGGTAAGGTATAACTTGTTACATTTTCCTGATCACTTTGTTGTTGTTCGGTAGGTGTAATTGTCGTAACGACTTCTTGTGTCCCAATTGTCTGGTCACTTATGACAAGTCTTAATAGAATAAATCCGAAGCTCAGACCGATGATTACAGCAAAAAAGAAGGCTAGGAAAATAGAAGGAGATAGATTGGTTTTACTTTTTTTAAGAGCTGAAATAACGCTCTTTCCCTTATTTGGTTTGCTTGTATAGCTTGCAATCTTGTACTCTTCTAGTTCCGGCTCCTCACTAGCTTCAGGGAGAATCCAATCAAAGTCTTCCTCATTTTTTTCAGCAGAAGCCGCTGCAACTTCTTCATAATTCGGTTCCTTTATGTTTGGCTTTACTACTGGCCGTTTATCGAATTCTAGTTTTCGACCGTCATCTTCGACAAAAGTTTTACTAGAAGTCACTTTTTCTGATTTTAATTTTTGCTTATTCTCTTGATACGTTCTTGATTTACCATCAATTTTTATCGTGATAGTATTTTTTTTCTGGTTTTCCACTACATTTGCCTCCTTCGAAGATGAGTGCTTGTTTCATCCTATCATAGAGAACAAAAAAAATAACAAGACTTTTGTCGTCTTGTCATGGAATGATTTCGCCAAATTTCTTGGTTATTTTTGTAATTTCTATTTATTTTACGTATTGAGCAACTCTATTTCTTCCCGCACGCTTGGCCCCCACATATAAAGCTCTGTCTGCATGCCTTATTAATGATTGAGGGTCTTCTGCATCATCAGGTGATGTTGCTACCCCTATGGATGCTGTAATGTTTACTAACAACTTTTTATTTTTCTCCGAAATATGTTGTTCAAGTGTAAATGGCCAATTAGCAATTGTTAATCGAACAAGCTCAGCTAGTTTGATAGCCTCTTGCTTATCGACATCAGGTAATAGAATCGTAAATTCCTCTCCGCCATATCTCGCAACAGTCCCTTTATTTCCGACTAAATTTACTAATCGACCAGCTACTTCTCTTAGAATTTCATTTCCGCTTTGGTGTCCATATGTGTCGTTTACTGTTTTAAAATGATCAATATCCAACAGAATGAGAGAGATTTTATTCCGTTCGGAAGCAACTAATTTCTCGTATTCTAGTTGTAGTTCATTGTCTAAATAACGATAGTTGTACAGATTTGTAAGTGCGCATCGCTCACTTATATCTTTTGCCTTCTCATAATGTCTCGCATTCTCTACAGCGACAGCTAAATAGGAACATAAAATTTCAAGAATCATCAGCTGTGATTTTTCGTATGCCCTTTTTTCAGAAGACGCTAGCAATAATATTCCAATCACTTCATTGCTTTTTACAATCGGAACACATAGCACACTCTCCATATGAGGGGAAAGCGGCTCTTTAGTTATACTTTTCCATTCTCTCCTACTTGAGAAAATGAAGGCATTCTTATCCGCCCAAACCTTACCACTAATTCCTTCTCCTTTTTTTAAAGGTTTTACTGTCTCGAAGGAATGAAATTCTCTATTATTGCTCTCCATCCGAATCATGTGTAATTGGCTATTCTCTTTGTTCAAAACAAACGCTTCCTCCACTGGAAGCAAGGTTTTTATTTTTTGTAAAAATAGACCCATTACTCTGTCCACATCAAGCTTTTCAGCAAGCTCATGACCAATTTCTGCTGCTTTCTGAAGATAATTATTTACCTTTTCAGTAGAGTAATAGAGGTTTAATATAATGGATAGACTTGCAAACGGTATTCCAACAAACAGGAGAGCAACCACTCCTACTTCTATATATAACGTGTATAAAACAAGCCCAATTGGCAAAGTAAGGATCGCTGTAATCGTCTCCCAGATAAAATCCTTCCCAAAGTACTGTTGTTTTTGTTTAAACAAAGCATATCTAATTCCAGATAGAATCAATTGATTGAGAATATAATTTACTACTGCATAAGTAATCGCAATCAGCAGCAACTTCGGATTTTCTACCAAAGTTAAGCCATGAACGCCACCTAATGAATAATAAATCATACCACTGAGAAGTGAACAAACAAAAAACATGAGAGAATTTAGGGGAAAGCGATATAATTGCTGTTTTGTGACACGAAGCTTAAGTAGTAACACAATGACTCCTATTTGCACAAGAATCATTTCTATAAACAAACCAAATGTTAAAAACACTGCCAACGATACCCATTGAATAAGAAAAATAGGCGTATTGTTTACAACCATTGGGACAGATGCAACAAAAGAAATTAACAAAATAAATGCAAAAACATCAAAATCTACGCCACTAATCAATGGCGGAAAAAAGAAATAGATTAAATAAAATCCGATTGGGACAAATAAGAGCCAAGTTATCCAAATGAATTTTTTTGCTATTGGATCCATTTCCTTTCTCCTCCTTTATTAATGGGCGAAAAGACTTACTCACGATAAGTTTATCAAAGATTCAGATATTTGTCATAGTTTTATTTTTACATTGCTCCTAGTAACGTTAGTAATTTTGGTTTTACCTCTGCAAGGAAATAGAGTGAACCCGTAATTATAAGCACTTGATTTTCTCTTAAATGGAATAGTTTATCTTGAACACTTTCCTCCCAATCCATGTTTTCCTTCTTATTATTTGACATGCTTATAGAGTAAAGCTCCTTACTCGTTGCCGCACGTGGAAAGTTAAAGGATACAAAGGTGATTTGGGAGGCGATTTCATCCAGCTCTTGAATCATCCCATCAAGTTTTTTATCTCTCAAGGCCGCAAAAACGATATGGATTTCTTTATCATGGTAGCGTTTTTTCGCCTCACGGACCAAGGTGTGAACTCCCTCTTCGTTATGAGCTCCGTCAATAATAACAGTCGGAGCGTTGGATATCACTTCAAATCTCCCTGGCCAATAAGCTTTTTTTACACCCCTTTGAATAGACGAAGGATCAATTACAAATTGAATCGTATCATTTAAAAGCAGAGACGCCATAATCGCTAAGGACGCATTTTCGATTTGATGTTTACCTATCATCGTCGTTTGTAAAGATATCCACTCCTTATCATCCATCTTCCAATCAAACTTTTCACCATTTGCTAAGGATTGATGATTCATTACATGAAACTGTTCCCCTAATACAAAACAACTTGCATTTTCTTCACATGCTTTCTTTTTAATGACTTGTAACGCACCCGGTTGGTGAACAGCTGTAACAATCGGTACATCTCTTTTAATAATTCCAGCTTTTTCAAAGGCGATTTTTTCATGGGTATCGCCTAAAATGGCCGTATGATCAAGGCCGATGCTAGTAATAATTGACAGAAGGGGAGATATAATATTTGTGGAGTCAAACCTACCACCTAAGCCCACCTCATATAAAACAACATCAACAGGGTTACACCGACCAAAATAATAGAGGGACATAGCGGTTATGACCTCAAACTCAGTTGGGCCGCCTAGTTCTGTTTGCTCAAGTTCATCACTTAAAGGTTTGATAACATTGACTAAATGAACGATATCGTCATTAGATATCGGTTTTCCATTTACACTAATTCGTTCATTAAACTGCTCGAAATATGGTGAAGTAAAGGTGCCTACCGAATACCCTTGCTCTTCTAAGATGGATCTCAAAAAGGTAACGGTCGAGCCTTTTCCATTTGTCCCACCAATATGTACGGAGTGAATATTTTCTTCAGGATGTCCCAGCCTGTCCATCATCCATTCCATTCTTGTAAGCCCCGGCTTTATACCGAGTCTTAACCTAGCATGAATCCACGCCACTGCTTCTTCATAAGTCAAAAACATGATGTTCACCTTCCATAATATAGTGAGGACGAATCTATTGTAGATTCGTCCCTCATTTCATTATAGTCCTTTTAATTCATTTAAACGTGCTTCTACTAGTGCTCGTTTTTCCACGTAGTCCTTTTCTTTTGCACGCTCTTCATTAATTACTTTTTCAGGTGCCTTCTTCACAAAGCCCTCATTGCTCAGTTTCTTTTGAACACGTTCAACTTCTTGTGTAAGCTTTGCATGTTCCTTTCCTAATCGAGCGATTTCTTCCTCTATGTTAAGTAATCCAGCTAGTGGGAGGATAATTTCAGCACCCGTTACAACAGCCGTCATCGCTTTTTCCGGCTCATTCACTACTGTCCCGATTATTAATTCCTCAGGATTACAGAAACGTTCAATATAGGCACGATTCTTTTCTAACACAGCGGATATTTGTTCGTCTTTCCCTTTTACGATCATGTTAATCTTTTTGCTTAGTGGAGTATTTACCTCTGCACGGATATTTCTAACAGAACGAATGATTTCCACCAATAGCTTCATATCAGAAGCAGCCTGATGATTGGTTAAGTCCTCATTCACTACAGGCCAAGTAGCTACTGTAATTGACTCTCCATTGTGAGGAAGGTTCTGCCAAATCTCCTCTGTTATAAACGGCATAAATGGATGAAGCAGTCTCATCGTTTGATCTAGGACATAAGCTAAAACCGATCTTGTAGTCAATTTAGCCGCTTCATTGTCACCGTACAGGGGAAGCTTTGCCATTTCAATATACCAATCACAGAAATCATCCCAAATGAAATTGTATAAAACACGTCCTACTTCACCAAATTCATATCGATCTGAAAGTCTTGTTACCGTTTCAATGGTTTCATTTAGTCTTGTCAGAATCCATTGATCGGCTACGGACTTTTCACCACTTAAGTCAATTTGATCATACGTTAATCCATCCATATTCATTAAGGCAAAACGAGAGGCATTCCAGATCTTATTTGCAAAATTCCAAGTAGCTTCTACTTTTTCCGTACTATAACGCAAATCCTGCCCTGGAGAGCTTCCGGTTGATAGGAAATAACGCAATGAATCTGCACCATACTTATCAATTACTTCCATCGGATCAACACCGTTTCCAAGTGACTTACTCATTTTACGTCCTTCCGCATCTCGAACAAGTCCATGGATTAGGACATCCTCAAATGGACGTTCTCCTGTGAACTCCAAGCCTTGGAAAATCATTCTCGATACCCAGAAAAAGATAATATCATAACCAGTCACAAGACAAGCGGTAGGATAGTAGCGTTTATAATCATCGGATTCAATATCTGGCCAACCCATTGTAGAAAATGGCCAAAGAGCAGAGCTAAACCATGTGTCTAAGACGTCCTTGTCCTGTTCCCAGTTTTCAATATCTGTCGGAGGTTCCTGATTGACGTATACTTCCCCTGTCTCCTTGTGATACCAAGCTGGAATGCGGTGCCCCCACCAAAGCTGGCGAGAAATACACCAGTCACGAATGTTTTCCATCCAGCGCAGGTATGTGTTCTCAAATCGTTCAGGTACAAAATTAACTTTTTCTTCTTTGTTTTGTAAAGCAATTGCCTCATCAGCTAAGGGTTGCATTTTAACAAACCACTGAGTAGATAAATATGGTTCAACAACCGCCCCACTTCTTTCTGAATGGCCAACCGAATGCATATGGTCTTCAATTTTAAACAATACTCCGTCTTCTTGAAGGTCCTTAACAATTTGCTTACGACATTCGAATCGATCCATTCCTTGGTACTTACCAGCGTTCGAATTCATCGTACCATCTTCGTTCATTACAAGTACACGTTCAAGATTATGTCTATTTCCAATCTCAAAGTCATTCGGGTCATGTGCCGGAGTAATTTTCACTGCACCTGATCCAAATTCCATATCAACGTAATCGTCACCAACGATTGGGATTTCACGACCAACGATTGGTAGGATCACTGTTTTCCCAATCAAGTCCTTATATCTGTCATCCTCAGGATGAACAGCAACTGCCGTGTCCCCTAACATCGTTTCTGGTCTTGTAGTTGCGATTTCAATAAACCCTGAACCATCACTTAAAGGATACTTCATATGGTAAAAAGCACCTTGTACATCTTTATAAATAACTTCAATATCGGAAAGAGCAGTTTTTGTTGCCGGATCCCAGTTGATTATATACTCCCCTCGATAGATAAGGCCCTTGTTATATAAAGATACAAAAACCTCTCTCACTGCTTTCGATAATCCTTCATCCAGCGTAAAGCGTTCTCTCGTATAATCAAGACCTAGTCCTAACTTAGACCACTGCTCACGAATATGGCTTGCATACTCTTCCTTCCACTTCCAAGTTTCTTCAACAAATGCCTCACGACCTAGGTCATAGCGGCTCTTTCCTTCCGCACGAAGCTTTTCTTCCACCTTTGCTTGCGTGGCAATACCCGCATGGTCCATTCCTGGTAACCATAACACATCATACCCCTGCATACGTTTCATTCTCGTTAGAATATCCTGTAAGGTTGTGTCCCAAGCATGACCTAAGTGTAGCTTTCCTGTTACATTTGGTGGTGGAATGACGATTGTATATGGCTCTTTCTCTTGGTCATTAGGTGCTTGAAAATATTTTCCCTTAAGCCACCATTCATAACGACCTCGTTCAATCGTGTTTGGATCGTATTTGGTTGGCATTGTTAATTCATTTGTTTCCATACTGTTCCCTCCTAAAGTAAATACAAAAAACCCCACTCGTCTAAAAGGACGAATGGAGTTTGCTTCGCGGTACCACCTTTTTTCCAATCAACAAATAACGCTTAATTGGCTCTTATACTAGATAACGGATTTCCCGTCTTTCACTACTAAGAAAAACTGTTCGTAAAAGATGCTCAAGGGCGACCTTCAATTGGAACGCTTAGAAAACTTTTCAGACACGAGTTTTCCTCTCTAAAAGCGAGTAACCAACCTACTCTTCCCTTTCATAGCAAATGGCTGTATGTAATTATGTAAAGATTAAAAGATATAAACCTTCAATTTATACTCCATATACTACATAAAAAAGTACATCAACGTCAATAAGGATACCCATATTTTTTTATAACCATACATAGAGTAATGGAAGAAGGATTTTTTCACTTTACGTCTATGGCATATTTCATTATGAATTTTGGAGGGATCGGTGTGAAAAGAAGGTATAATCCTTATACATTGCCACCATGGTTAAGGACCGTTAGAGGAGTATGCAGACAATTCGTTATCCCTTTTTGTATCTTTCAAGGAATTCGAACCATCTTTCTTCCAACAACATTTGATGTACTTTTTCTTGCCATCCTCATTAGTCTTGCTATTGCCTTTCACTTTGAATTTATTTAGGGAGCCCATTAACTTTGGGCTCCCTCGTTACTTTGAGCTGCTGCTTGGGCAGCGGCTTGTTTTTTTTGTCTTTCTATTTCCTCAATTCGCATAACCATGTACTCCGAGTTTTTTAATAACCAATATTGCTTCTGTAGCTTTTGAACAAACTTAATTTCATTTCTATCTTTTGATTTATAATACTCCTCCACTACCCTTAACACGGGGCCGGGATGGGCAAAATAACTTAATAATAAGAGCATTTCGTCATCCTTTAATGGAAAGTATTTCAGGTATACATATAACCAATCTATACAGTCATCACAACGCTTCGGGAAAGTGTGTAACAGTCTTGATAAAAAAGGCAAAATATCATGAATGGCTGCACCTTCCTTACTGCCTTCAAGATTAATAAAATACCCGTATCCTCTATCATCATAGAGAAAATGCTCGGAGGAGATTTTTCCGTGAACCACGACGGCTCTTGCCTTCGTTTCTTCCTTTGTTTGTTCAAACCATTCTTTAAGCTTGTTTTGGGAATACGTTAATGCTTGACGAATGTCATTATAATACAGGCAAAACAGAAGTTCCGTAGGGGACATATATTGTTTCCCTTCACACGCCTCAATATATCCTTCAATAAATTCAATCTCTTTCTCCCAAAGTGATGAAAGATTATTATAATGATCTTCTTTTTCTTTAGGATCAATACTGACTTCATGAAGTGATAAGGTATGGAGTCTTGCTAGCTCACGAAAAAGCTGTTGATTTCTTTCATTGCGATTTTCTTTTTCCTCATTAGGTAACCATGGCATTAAGTAATATAATGCCTGGTTATGCAGAACAGCATAGCGCCCATCAACCGTTGGATAAACCGGTACAATACGGTTGTAGCCTTTTTGATATAGATATTGAATATGTCGGATAAAATCCGTTCCATGTTTAGGAGAGATCTTCTTTAAAGCAAATACTCCTTTATCACTATAAACACGGTAGATTTTCCCGAATCTCTCAATAAAATGAGGCTTAACCTCGTAATATTTTAAAATTGGCTCCATCTGTTGTAAGAAATTCACATTCGACAAGGATCTCAACCCTTCCATTAAAAACAACAAGGGCAGGATTTCTCACCTGCCCAACGGTTGTTTTTTCTATTTATGGGCAATAGGAATAGGTATATAAAGAACTTGCCCTTCGTATATATCTTGATTTAACTCAAGATGGTTTACCTTAAGTAATTGTTGTACGGGTACTTCATAACGGGCAGCTAATTGTTCCACCGTTTCTCCGCTTTGAACAATGGCTACACGGAGCTTAGTTAAATCTTCTGTTTCCTCTTTTCGTGCAAAAAACTCAGTTAACGACATCCCCTTTTTCGAGGATTTCTTTTTCTTAAACTTTGGCTGAGGTGAAGAGGAAGATTCAACCTCTGCTTCCGTTTGGATTTCTGCTTGTGGCTGGAGTTCCGGAAGTTCTTGGTGTTCTACTTCTAGTATAGGTTGAAGCGGGGCCTCCTGAGTCTCCTCAACTACCTCTTCTTTTGGTACCTCTTGGGCTATTTCACTTCGAGCTGCTGAAAAAGTAATTTCAGGCTCCTTCGGTTCGTTTACAGGAAGCTGTGGTGCGTCAAAGAGTTCGACCGATTTGTTTATAGGAACCACTTTTTCCTCTTCATCATCAGCGGATTTTCTCGCCTCCACTGCGAATGGTTCATATTCCTGCTCGGAAACCGTTACATCTTCTTGTTCTCTTGTTTCAAGCTCGTTAGACACTTCAACATTCTCTTCTATTTCCTCGTCAGTTGTGGCCTCGCGATAAGCAACCTCCAGTTGAACTTCTTCCGCATCTTCCACTTCAACTTCCTCATATACCGGCTTATGCTGCTGATCTCCATAAAGACCAGTGATCGTTAAATCGGCAGTAAGCTTCATACAGCTTCTTTCTTGAAATAGATAATCAAAGCTTTCCACTTCTACATGGATGTCATCGATGCTTTGGATACGGTTATTAGGAATGGTGATATCTACCGGAAAACGGTGTGAAAACTCACAGAGTCCCTCTTCCCTTTCCTCCACATGATGAACAAACTTCGGAGCAGTAAACAAATCCTCCTCCTCGTTAGAACCATCATTGTAACGTTGATATTCCCCTGTTAATTCTAATGCACCTTGAATGGTGACATATTGTTCGTTTTCATGAATGGTAATATTCGGATCAAGCGAAATAGAAACTAACTCCTCTACTTCCTGTCCCTTTTGAAACCACACCGATTCTTCTAATGAAAATCGCAAGCACGACTCGTTACCTTGAGACAAAGCGACTCCTCCCTTCATTTCCTATACGTTTATCACTATGTCATTATCACTCTATGAACTAGTGAATATTTTTATGATTAAAAGTACTATCTAATAGCTGGTTTACATAAAAAAAGAGACCCATACGAGTCTCTTTGCTACGAATTATTTTAGCTTTGAAAAGGCAACGTCAATTGCCAGGATTGTGTTTTCAATATCTTCATTACTATGAGCAGTTGATAGGAACATTCCCTCAAACTGAGATGGTGGTAAGAAAACACCCTGATTCGCCATTTCTTGGTAATAAGTAGCAAAATAGTCAAGATTAGAGGTTTTAGCTTGTTCGTAGTTTGTTACCTCTTCGTTTGTAAAGAAAAATCCGACCATTGAGCCTACACGATTGATTGTATGAGGAATATCGTATTTTTGTGCTGCTCTTCTTATTCCTTCTTCAAGTAATGCTGCCATGCGTGCAAACTCCTCATAATGTTCTGGTGTTAGCTGGCTAAGTGTTTCCATCCCTGCAGTCATCGCAAGAGGATTACCAGAAAGTGTTCCAGCCTGATAAATTGGTCCACTTGGCGCAATTTGCTCCATGATTTCCGCTCTTCCTCCATAGGCTCCAACAGGGAGTCCACCACCAATAACTTTTCCAAGACAAGTTATATCTGGAGTAATCCCAAAATATCCCTGTGCACAGTTATAGCCAACTCTAAATCCGGTCATTACTTCATCAAAAATTAAAAGTGACCCATATTGCGTAGTAATGTCTCGTAGGCCTTCCAAGAACCCCGGTTGAGGTAGAACGACACCCATGTTTCCTGCTACTGGTTCTACTATGATACCTGCTATATCCTCACCAAATTGCTCAAATGCATAGCGAACACTTTCTAAATCATTATATGGTACGGTAATTGTGTTCTTTGCGACCCCTTCTGGAACACCTGGGCTATCCGGAAGACCTAGTGTTGCCACTCCAGAGCCTGCTTTAATTAAAAGTGAATCTCCGTGACCATGGTAACAGCCTTCAAACTTAAGAATCTTATTTCTCCCTGTATATCCACGAGCTAGACGTAAGGCACTCATGGTAGCTTCCGTTCCTGAAGAAACCATACGAACGATTTCTATTGACGGAACTCTTTCCTGAACAAGCTTGGCAAGCTTCGTTTCAATAAGACTTGGAGCACCGAAGCTTGTCCCTAGTTCTGCTACCTTTTTAATCGCTTCAACCACACGATCATTTGCATGACCAAGGATTAGCGGTCCCCATGACAACACATAATCAATGTATTCATTTCCATCAATGTCGTAAATTTTTGAGCCTTTTCCTCGCTCCATAAAAATTGGATCCATTTTTACCGATTTAAAGGCACGAACAGGACTGTTCACTCCACCAGGCATAAGTGTTTTCGCCTCTGCAAAAGCTTCAATTGATTTAGAGTAAGAGCGCATATGTATCCCCCGTTTCATCAAGTATTAGTTTTGTTTTAACCATTTTGCTGCATCCTTGGCATGGTAAGTAATAATAAGGTCTGCACCTGCTCTTTTCATACCTGTTAGCATTTCCATCACAATATTTCTTTCATCAATCCATCCGTTTTGAGCGGCAGCTTTAACCATGGAGTACTCCCCACTAACATTATAGACAACAACTGGAAGATGGAAATGGTTCTTAATATCACGTACGATATCCAAGTATGGCATTCCAGGCTTCACAATTAGGAAGTCTGCTCCTTCCTGAACATCTGAATCAGCTTCTCGTAGCCCTTCAATTCGATTGGCTGGGTCCATTTGATACGTTTTACGATCGCCAAATTGTGGTGTACTTTCAGCTGCTTCACGAAATGGTCCGTAGAAGGCAGAAGCATATTTAACAGCGTAAGACATAATCGGAATATTCTCAAAGCCAGCCTCATCTAAGCCTGCTCTAATGGCTGCTACAAATCCGTCCATCATATTTGAAGGAGCAATAATATCAGCACCTGCTTTTGCTTGGCTGACTGCTGTGTCAGCTAATAATTTCAATGATGGATCATTTAATACTTGTCCATCTTCAATCACTCCACAGTGACCATGGCTTGTATATTCACATAAACATGTATCTGCAATCACAACAATATCAGAATACTGCTCTTTAATTACACGAGTAGCTTTTTGAACAATTCCATGATCATGAAAAGCCCCAGTACCACATTCATCTTTTTCCTCCGGAATACCAAATAAAAGGACAGACTTAATCCCAAGTGATACCACTTCGTCCATTTCAATCCTTAATTGGTCCAACGATAATTGAAAAACTCCTGGCATAGATTGAATAGCTTTTTTTACATTTTCACCTTCAGCTACAAAGATTGGATATACTAAATCCTCAAGATGTAAATGGTTTTCACGAACCATAGTACGTAAGGTTGCTGTTGATCGTAAACGGCGGTGACGAGAAAATGATTGATTCATTTGTTCTCCCTCTTTTCTATTTTTTTCATAACACTTTGTAACATATGATCAATTGTATATATATTTGGCATTGCATCAACACGCAAACCTAGGGCATTAGCACGTTGGAAAGTAACAGGTCCAATACACATGATTAGGCAATGATCAATTGTCGATAACAAATTCATTTCTTTTACAACAGCCATAAAATGATCCACTGTTGAGGGACTAGTAAAGCTAATTATATCTAACTGTTTTTCTGTTAGCGCCTTCACTAATGCGTCCCGACTACTGTCAGGAAAAAATGTTTCATATATGACTAATTCGTCTACTTTCGCTCCCTTTTCCTCAAGTGAAGTCGATATAAATTCTCTAGCCAAATTGCCCTTAGGAATTAACACATTCACTCCTTCACTAATATGTGGCGAAAACTCTTCAACAAACGCTTCAGCCACGTATGTTTTGGGTTTAAAATCAACTGTGATTCCCTTTCTCATCAGGGCTTCCTCTGTTTTTTCACCAATGACAGCAATCTTTATATTAGCGAGGACGG
The DNA here is from genome assembly GCF_001591645.1 of Robertmurraya korlensis NBRC 107688. Taxonomy (GTDB): domain Bacteria; phylum Bacillota; class Bacilli; order Bacillales; family Cytobacillaceae; genus Robertmurraya_A. Next base: position 187,948 of record NZ_BCVH01000002.1, read on the forward strand.
TCGGAAGGATATCAAAAGCAAAAAATGTTTCTACAGTCACATTGCTAGTAAAAATAATCCAATCATATGTATGTAGCTTATTCCCTAACTCCATGGTCATGGTGGTAGGAGGAACAGGTCGAAAGGAAATAAGAGGGATTTCCACTGGAATCCCCCCATATTTCTTGACTAAATCTGAAAATGGCTTAGCATGTTTTTTTCCTCTAGGAACAAGAACCTTCATTCCGTTGAGAGAGTAGTCACCACTCATTCATGATCAAGCTCCACTTTCACCGCGTCAATTAATGTCTTTCCTCCATTAGCAATTAGCGCATCTGCTACCTGCACTCCCAGCTTTTCAGGGTCTGGTCCACTCGCTGATTCCTTTAAGATAGTCTTTCCATCTGGAGTAGCCACAAGGCCTGTAAGGGAGATTTCGCCGCTATCTTCCACCCTTGCATAGCCCGCTATCGGAACCTGACAGCCACCTTCCATTTTCTGAAGAAACGCTCGCTCTGCCGTGACTGCTTGTTTTGTCTTTAAACAAGTAAAACGGGACAGCAATTCAAGAAGTTGTTCGTCACTTTCTCGACATTCTATTGATAATGCACCTTGGCCAACAGCAGGGATGCATACTTCATCATCAATAAACTCTGATACTACCTCGCTTGCCCAGCCCATTCTTGAAAGGCCAGCAGCTGCTAAAATAATTGCGTCGTACTCTTCCGTTTCTAATTTAGCTAATCGTGTATCAATATTGCCTCGTATCCATTTGATTTCAAGGTCAGGTCTAATGGCAAGCAGTTGGGCACTTCGACGCAGACTACTCGTTCCAACAACAGAACCAGGCTTTAGATCGTTAATCGGGGTATGATCTTTAGAGATTAACGCATCTCGATGATCCTCACGGAATGGAATACATCCAATCACAAGACCTTCTGGCAGGACAGCTGGCATGTCTTTCATACTATGTACCGCCATGTCAATTTCCTCATCAAGCATTGCCTGTTCAATTTCCTTAACAAACAGCCCTTTCCCGCCAACCTTGGATAAGGTGACATCAAGGATTTTATCACCCTTAGTTACAATCTCTTTGACCTCAAATTCAAACGAAGGGTCTATTTTCTTTAACTGATCTATGACCCAGTTTGTTTGTGTAAGTGCAAGCTTACTTCGTCTGGATCCAACTATAATTTTCCGCATGTAAACCTCCTATATATGTATCCTTATTTATACCAGATGTGGAAGGATGATAAGTTTCCAATTAAAAAGAAATTGATTAAAACAATTAAAAATGAGGCGATATTCCACAGCGCCAATGACCTTCCGTATAACTCCTTACTAACTCGTAAGTACAAATAAATACTGTATGCAATAAGCACACCGAAAGAACCGATCACCTTTGCGTCTAACCAAAACATCTCAGGAATTTTTATATATGCCCATTGTATTCCCAATATGACTGCTAGCATAAGCATGGGCACCCCAATTACATTTAAAACATAGGACATATGCTCAAGTCTAGATAGGTCTGTAATTCTAACTAGTCTGGCTCCCCACTTCTTCTTCTTAAGTAAATTGTACTGAATCAAATAAAGGAAAGAAAAAACAAAAGAAAGAGAGAAAGCTCCATAAGATAGAATGGCTAGGGTTATATGAATCAACAAAAGCTCTGAAATGAGTTGTTCGGCCATTACGTGAGATTGAAATTGTACTGGTGCAAACGTATGAATAGCTAGAATAATAAAGCCTAATACATTTGTAAAAAACACAATGAAATCAACACGTAGTAACCGATTGATGCCTAATGATAAGGTAATTAACACCCATGCATAAAAGTAGAGTCCTTCAAATATGGTAAGGACCGGGAAACGTCCAGTTTTTAACATATACAAAAATAAAAACATTGTCTGTAGTAACCATACAAATGCAAGTAACCAGAAGGCAACACGATTTGCCTTCCGGTTATGGTGTAAGAAATCAATGAAATATAAGAGCACGCTTAAAGCATAAAGGACAACAGTCAGCTCATGTAGCCTCGTCATATAGTAGTCAAACATTCGCTTCTCCTCTTTTTATGATTGAAAGGAAGGCTGTTGATTTGTTATAACCACTCGTTCAGGCTCCGCTTCTCTCAGAACTTGTTGCTCTTTTACAAGTTCATCAATATTAAAGATTTTCACGAATAAATCTAACGCCTGTTCTGAATCTTTTCGAGCGGCTATTTCCTTTGCTTGAAGAATTGGATCCTTTAGCATTTGGTTAATAATACTTTTTGTATGTTTATTTAAAACTTTGAAATCACGTTCAGATAAATGAGGAAGCTTTCGTTCTAAGCTCTCCATTGTTCCAGATTGAATGGTAAGGGCTTTTTGACGTAAAGCAGAAATGATAGGGACAACACCGAGTAAATTTAACCATTGCTTAAAGTCAACGATTTCTTCCTCTATCATCATCATGATCTGTGCCGCTGCACGCTTTCGTTCTTGAAGATTCGCCTCAACGATACCTTCCAAATCATCTATATCATATAAGAAGATACTCTCAAGCTCAGCTAATGCTGGGTCCAAGTCACGAGGAACCGCAATATCGACCATGAATAAAGGCTTTCCTTTACGCATCTTTTCAACTTGAGCCATCATATCCTTAGTGATAACAAATTCTTTCGCACCGGTCGAGCTTATTAGAATATCCGCATCAATTAAAGAACACTGAAGCTCTTCAAGTGTCTTTGCCTGCCCTTCAAAGCGCTCAGCTAAATTCTGAGCCTTCTCATACGTGCGATTAATAACGGTTACTTTACTAGCTCCATTTGCATGTAGATGCTGTATGGCAAGTTCCCCCATCTTACCTGCACCCAAAATTAACACATGCTTTTTATTTAAAGAACCAAAGATTTTTTTCGCAAGTTCTACCGCTGCATAACTTACGGACACCGCATTCGCACCAATATCTGTCTCTGAATGTGCTTTTTTAGCTAAAGTGATTGCTTGTTTGAAAAGCTGGTTAAATACCGTACCAACAGCGGCATTTTCCTGAGCTAATAAAAAGCTTGTACGAACTTGACCAAGGATTTGTGTCTCACCCAAGACCATTGAATTCAAACCACATGTCACACTAAATAAATGCTCCATTGCGCCATCATGTTCATATATAAATAAATATGGAGAAAATTCATTTTGTTCAATAGAAAACCATTCTGAAAGAAATTCTTTTATATAATATCTGCCTGTGTGAAGTTGATCGACAACCGCATAGATTTCTGTACGGTTACAAGTAGAGACAATTACATTCTCTAACACACTCTTTTTTTCTTTAAGAGCGCTCATTGCCGCGCCTAACTGCGAAGGGTTAAACGTCAAACGCTCACGAATTTCAACAGGGGCAGTTTTATAATTAAGACCGATCACTAATATATGCATACAGAAATACACCCCCCAGAATATTTGCATGTTTGCTAGTAATTATAACATGTTTCATTTTTGTAGATTAAAATGAAATATGAACATATTTGAAAAAAATGTGAACAAAAACTAATCATCTGTGATGCAAATATGCTATTATATTTTATTGGTAAACCTTGCTTGCTCGTCATAATGCGACAAGCCTCCATATGTACAGTAACAAAAATTAGAATGATTATCAAGTAATCCTTTCTGGAAGTGGTGCTTATGAAAAATCAACGAATCTTTCCTGGAATCATCCTTATTGGCTTTGGAGCCTATTTCTTTTTACAGCAATCAAACATTACACTTTTTCAAGAGTTTTACACATGGCCAACATTACTTGTCATTGTTGGAATTTCCTTTTTGTCACAAGGGTACGGAGCAAAAGATTACGAAGCTATTTTACCAGGTGTGATCCTTACAGGATTTGGTCTTCATTTCCATATTATTAACCATTTTCAATTATGGCCAAATCAGATTGGAACATTTATCCTGATCATAGCACTTGGTTTCTTACTACGTTACCAAAAGGTGAGGTCGGGGCTCTTTCAAGGAATATTATTTCTTGTATTGGCATTATTGCTGCTTTTTTACGATCGAGTCACCGCATGGCTAGGTCTTCTTGAAAGCACCGTTTCAATTGCTTGGAAATCTTGGCCAGTAGTATTAGTACTAATTGGGTTTTACTTACTCTTTATTCGAAAAAAATAATCCTTATAAAAAACCGTCAGACACTTTACTTTGTGCTGACGGTTTTTTCTACATATAACTTTGAATTGTTTCCCACGCCTTATCTTTTCCTTCACCTGTTTCGGAAGAAAACTGAATAATCGTATCATGTGGGTGTAAATCGAGTGTTTCTTTTGTAATTCTCAAATGTTGTGCTCTTTTCATTTTGGAAATTTTATCTGCCTTCGTAGCAATGACGATGCATGGTATTTCATAATGCTTTAAGAAATCATACATCATGACATCATCTGCCGTTGGAGGATGACGTAAATCTACGATTAATAATACTGCTTTTAGCTGCTCTCTCGTCGTTAAATACGTTTCAAGCATTTTCCCCCATGCTTCCCGTTCCTTTTTTGAAACCTTTGCATAGCCGTATCCTGGTACATCAACAAAATGAAGGACTTCATTTACGATATAAAAGTTAAGAGTTTGTGTTTTACCAGGTTTGGAAGAAATTCTTGCTAGTCCTTTTCGATTCAGCATTTTGTTAATAAATGACGATTTCCCAACGTTTGAGCGACCAGCCAGGGCAAATTCAGGCATCGGTTCGACCGGGTATTGATCTGGCTTTACTGCACTAATGACGATTTCAGAGCTTGTTACTTTCATCTATTGGCACCGCCTGTCAAAGCATGCTCTAACACTTGGTCAAGATGTGACACGAGAACAAACTGTAAATCTTCACGAACACTTTCTGGTATATCATCAATATCTCTTTCATTATCCTTTGGACAAATAATTTTGGTTAAACCTGCACGATGAGCACTTAAGGATTTTTCCTTTAACCCCCCGATTGGTAACACCCGACCGCGTAGGGTGATTTCACCAGTCATTCCAACTTCCTTACGAATGGCACGCCCGGTGAGAGCTGACACTAATGCAGTTGCCATCGTGATTCCTGCAGAAGGCCCATCCTTCGGTACCGCACCTTCAGGTACATGGATATGAATATCATTTTTCTCATGAAAGTCTGAATCGATTCCAAGCTCCTCTGCTTTTGAACGAATATAACTAAATGCTGCTTGAGCAGATTCCTTCATAACATCGCCAAGCTTCCCTGTCAGAATGAGCTTTCCTTTTCCAGGGGACAATGACACTTCGATTTGGAGCGTGTCTCCACCAACTGTTGTATAGGCAAGACCGGTTGCTACGCCTACTTGGTCCTCCAGCTCTGCTTGACCATAACGGTAAGTTGGTTTTCCTAAGAATTCATCTACATTTTTGTCAGATACAATGATTTTTTTCTTTTCACCAGAAACGATGATTTTAGCAGTCTTTCTGCAAATAGTTGCTAACTGACGCTCTAGACTTCGTACACCGGCTTCTCTTGTATAATAACGGACGATTTTTTGAATCCCATCATCTCTAATTTGTAATTGCGTTTTACCTAGACCATGCTCCTTGGTTTGTTTTGGGAGCAAGTGATCCTTTGCGATATGAATCTTTTCAAGCTCAGTATAACCAGCGATCGTAATTATTTCCATCCGGTCTCTAAGCGGACCCGGTATCGTCGCCAAATTATTTGCCGTAGCAATAAACATTACCTTAGATAAATCATATGTTTCCTCTATATAGTGATCACTAAAGTTATGATTTTGTTCCGGATCAAGTACCTCGAGCATAGCTGCTGAAGGATCGCCACGGAAGTCGCTTGACATCTTATCTATTTCATCAAGAAGAAACACAGGGTTAATTGTTCCTGCTTTTTTCATCCCTTGAATGATTCTACCAGGCATAGCTCCTACATACGTACGTCTATGGCCTCTAATTTCAGATTCATCTCTTACCCCACCAAGAGAAATCCTTACAAAATTTCTATTTAATGAAGTAGCAATCGAACGTGCTAAGCTTGTCTTCCCAACCCCTGGAGGTCCAGCCAAACAAAGAATAGGACCTTTTAATGAGTTGGTCATTTGCTGAACAGCTAAGTACTCTAAAACTCTTTCCTTTACTTTCTCGAGTCCATAGTGGTCATTGTTTAATACTTTCTCCGCCTTGTGAATATCAAGGTCATCCTCAGTTGCCTTAGACCAAGGAATCGCTAAAAGCCATTCAATGTAGTTACGTATAACAGCACTTTCTGCTGAGCTTGTAGGGACTTTTTCATACCTTTCAAGCTCCTTCATAGCAGTTGCTTTCACATGATCTGGCATACCAGCTTGTTCGATTTTTTCAGTAAGTTCGCTTACTTCTCCAGTCTTACCTTCTTTATCACCAAGCTCTTTTTGAATGGCCTTCATTTGTTCGCGTAAATAATATTCTTTTTGTGTACGCTCCATTGACTTTTTAACTCTCTGGCCAATTTTCTTCTCAAGATTTAATACTTCTTTTTCATTATGAATGATGTCAACAATCTTCTGGATTCTTTCCTTTATATCGATTGTCTCTAGGATGACCTGTTTTTCCTTTAGCTTTAAAGGAAGATGCGAGGAAATAATATCGGCCATTCTACCTGGTTCTTCAATATCAGTTACGGTAGAGTATGTTTCTGCCGAGATTTTTTTGGACATCTTTATGTATTGCTCAAAATAATCAAGCATCGTTCTCATTAATGCTTCTGATTCTGCATCCTTTTCTTCTGAGTCCTCATATGTTCTTATTTCAACAGAATAGTGATCGTCTTCATCAAAAAACGTAACAATTTCCGCACGCTTTAAGCCTTCAACTAGTACTCGGATGGTACCGTTTGGAAGCTTGAGCATCTGTTTAACCTTCGTAAGTGTACCCATCTTATACAAGTCATCTTCAAGAGGTTCATCAATTGAAACCTCCTTCTGTGTTGTTAAAAAGATTAAACTGTCATCTACCATTGCCTTCTCGAGAGCTTGAACTGATTTTTCTCTTCCGACATCTAAGTGTAAAACCATTGTCGGATAGACAAGTAATCCTCGAAGTGGCAGGAGGGGGACAATGATTTCTGTCTTTTTCGCCATTACCTTGCACCTCCAAATGCATCTTTCTTTCACTTTGGAAAGGAATTCTTTGTACAATTCTATCGTATTTGTTAGTAAGTGTCTAATTACAAGCAACCCATCTGAATGGAGAACAGCATTTTAATCAAAAAAAACTTCGGCTCCTCTATATTGCAAACCGAAGTTCTATTTTCTTTTTCTGAATTAAATACTTTCTTTTTTAGACATCTTTATTGATGCCGTGATAGCTTCTTCATTTGCATATTCCTTCAATAATGCATGTTCAAAAACCTCTGACAAGTGACTGACTGGGATAATCTCTATATCCTTTATCTCATAGAGCATGGATTGGATATTCTCTTTAGGAATGATCACTTTACTAGCTCCAGCCTTTTTTGCTGCCTTTACCTTTGGATAGACACCGCCTATTGGCTTTACATTTCCATGAATGCTTATTTCACCTGTCATAGCAACTGTGTGGTCAATTGGGTGCTTGTAAATAGCTGAGTAAATACCTGTTGCCATTGCAATCCCCGCTGACGGTCCATCAATCGGAACGCCCCCCGGAAAGTTCACGTGAATATCAAATTCATCAGCTGGGACTCCCATCGAACGAAGTACAGTTATAACATTCTCAATTGAACCCTTTGCCATACTTTTTCTTCTGATTGATTTTCCCTGACCACCAATGCTTTCTTCTTCAACAATTCCCGTAATGTTTATGGATCCCTTTTCCTTTGTCGGGATAACTGTTACTTCAATTTCTAGCAATGCTCCAGAATTTGGTCCATAAACAGCTAAACCATTTACTAGTCCAATTGTAGAAGCAGACATAATTTTTTGTTCCATTCTTGGAGTTAATTGACTTGATTGAATAACCCATTCAATGTCTTCGTCCTTGATAAAATCTCTATCTTCTGTGATTGCAAGACCCGCAGATATTTGAATCATATTAACCGCTTCACGACCGTTTCTAGCATATGATGCTAACGTTTCTATACCTTTTTCACCAATTTTCAGTTTCACCTTATCCGCTGCTTTTTCAGCAATAGAAGAGATTTCTTCTCTAGTTAATTCCCTGAAGAATACTTCCATACATCTGGAGCGAATCGCTGGAGGAATCTCACTTGGTGTTCTCGTTGTAGCTCCGATTAGACGAAAATCTGCCGGTAATCCATTCTTAAATATATCATGAATATGTGTAGGTATCTGTGTATTCTCTTCACTATAATAAGCACTCTCTAAAAACACCTTACGATCCTCTAGAACTTTTAAAAGCTTGTTCATTTGGATCGAATGAAGTTCTCCGATTTCATCAATAAATAATACCCCACCGTGCGCATTTGTTACGGCGCCTTGTTTCGGCTGTGGAATCCCTGCTTGCCCCATTGCACCAGCACCTTGATAAATAGGGTCATGTACAGATCCAATAAGTGGATCCGCAATCCCTCTCTCATCGAACCTAGCTGTCGTTGCATCCAGCTCAATAAACACAGAAGAGGATTGGAAAGGAGATTTAGCATTTTTCTTTGCTTCCTCTAAAACGAGGCGAGCCGCTGCAGTTTTTCCTACTCCTGGTGGTCCATAAATAATGACATGTTGTGGATTTGGACCACATAATGCAGCTTTTAATGATTTAATCCCATCTTCTTGACCAACAATATCGTCAAATGTACTCGGTCTCACTCGTTCTGAAAGTGGCTCAGTTAATGAGATAGATCTCATCTTTCTTAATTGATCCATTTCTTTTTTAGATTCCCTATCAATAGACACTTTTTGTGTCCGTTGACTTCTTAACAAGTTCCAAAAATAGAGTCCGATAACGATGCCAAAAAACAACTGAATAAACAAGGCAATACCCGTCCAACTCATTGCATTCCCTCCTGCACTTTTCGTAGTAGTTATAGCTAGTATCTCCGTGACTGATAGGGAATAAACAAAGTTTGACGTATTTTACTATGATAGCCAAAAAGAACCGTAGCATTTAGCTACGGCTCTTTTATATTTTATGCAGATGTTTTGCGTTCTTCTTCAAGAATACTGCCATCTTTCAGCATTAATTTTGGTACACCGTTATCAACAACGGTTTCTTTTGTTATGACGCACTTCGTAATATCTTCTCTAGAAGGAAGGTCAAACATTACGTCAAGCATAATTCCCTCAATGATGGAACGAAGTCCACGAGCACCCGTTTTACGTTCAATTGCTTTTTTCGCGATTTCCTTAAGAGCATCTTCTTCAAAATCTAGCTCTACATCGTCTAGTTCAAGCATTTTTTGATATTGTTTCACGAGAGCATTTTTCGGCTTTGTTAAAATCTCGATTAATGCATCTTCATCTAATGGCGCTAGACTTGCAATAACTGGAAGACGACCAATAAATTCAGGAATTAATCCGAAGCGTAAAAGATCCTCTGGTAATACCTTAGAAAGAAGATCTTTATCTTCAACTTCTTTCTTCTTCACATCTGAACCGAATCCAATCACCTTTTGACCTAAACGTCTTTTAATAATTGGTTCAATCCCATCAAATGCTCCACCACAGATAAATAAAATGTTAGTAGTGTCAATTTGAATGAACTCTTGGTGCGGATGCTTTCTACCACCTTGAGGAGGTACACTCGCAACGGTTCCTTCAAGGATTTTTAATAGAGCTTGCTGAACTCCTTCACCAGATACATCTCTAGTGATGGAAGGATTTTCTGATTTACGAGCAATTTTATCAATTTCGTCGATATAAATAATTCCCTTTTCAGCCTTCTCAACATCATAGTCAGCAGCTTGAATTAGCTTTAAAAGGATATTTTCAACATCTTCACCTACATAACCAGCTTCAGTAAGTGATGTTGCATCAGCGATAGCGAATGGAACATTTAAAATTCTAGCTAATGTTTGTGCAAGAAGCGTTTTCCCGCTACCTGTAGGTCCAATCATTGCTATATTACTTTTTGAAAGCTCGACTTCATCAATTTTGCTGTTCGAATTGATACGCTTGTAATGGTTGTAAACAGCAACCGATAAGTTCTTCTTTGCTTGGTCCTGACCGATTACATACTCATCTAAAATATCGCGGATTTCCTTTGGCTTCGGAACATCCTTAAATTCAACTTCCTCTTCAGTACCAAGCTCTTCTTCTACTATTTCAGTACATAACTCGATACACTCGTCACATATATACACACCTGGACCAGCAACCAGTTTTCGAACTTGGTCTTGTGTTTTACCACAGAAGGAACACTTTAATTGTCCTTTTTCATCATTAAATTTAAACAATTTCTTCACCCCTTGAAAAGCGTCTAAAACACATTAATTGCTGCAGATATAAATGTTTTTTATCTTTACGTACACGGCTCTTTATTCAATTGTTATCAATAGTTATGTATTGCATTGTATCACATTTACCAGGTGGACAGGAAATGATAACTCTTGAAAAAGAAAACATTTTCATATCTACAAAAGTAAATAAATATGTACTAGTTAATCTTAACCATATTTTCTAAAGTTAAATCGGAAGTTTTTACTAATTCTATAAAAACTCTTTTTCTGTATTAGTTATGTATATGTCATGCTAATTAAATTTATAAGTATGTAAATTGTATAAAACAAGGCACGATTTACTCGCGCCTTGTTCATTTTAAATGTTATGATTTAAACCGTTTTGCTGTTTTCAACTAAGAATTCAACAGCTTTTCTTACTTTAAGATCTCCCTTAATTCCATCAAGGTTACCTAAAGCAGCTTTAATGTTATCAATAGTCATATTATACGTTTCAGCCATTTTATTTAATTCTGCATCAACATCTTCTTCAGAAACTTCAAGATTTTCAGCAGCAGCAATCGCTTCAAGAGTAAGGCTTACACGTACACGCTTTTCGCCTTCTTCTTTCATTTGCTCACGTAAAGCATTCTCATCTTGTCCAGAGAACTGGAAGTATAATTCAAGGTTCATACCTTGCATTTGTAAACGTTGTTCGAATTCTTGCATCATACGATCAACTTCTGTATCGATCATTACAGCAGGAAGATCAATCTCAGCATTTGCAGCTGCCTTATCAACTACTGAATCACGTACGTGATGCTCCGCTTCATGCTTTTTAGAATCTACTAAACGATTCTTAATCTTTTCTTTTAACGCATCAAGTGTTTCAACTTCTTCATCAACATCTTTTGCGAACTCGTCATCAAGTGTAGGAAGTTCTTTCCCTTTTACTTCATGAATTTTCACTTTGAATACTGCAGGCTTTCCAGCTAATTCAGTTGCATGGTACTCTTCTGGGAAATTAACTTCAACTTCTTTTTCTTCTCCAGTAGCTAGACCAACTAATTGATCTTCAAAACCAGGAATAAATTGACCTGAACCTAACTCAAGTGAGTAATTTTCAGCTTTTCCACCTTCAAAAGCTTCACCATCAACGAAACCTTCGAAGTCCATTACAACTGTATCTCCATTTTCAGCTTTGCCTTCTTCTTTTACAACAAGCTCAGCTTGACGCTCTTGAAGAGTTTTTAACTCGTTAGCAACATCTTCATCAGTTACTTCTGTTTCAACCTTTTCTACTTCAAGTCCCTTGTACTCGCCAAGCTTCACTTCAGGCTTAACTGTAACAGTTGCCTTAAAGATAAAGCTCTTGCCTTTTTCGATTTGCTCTACATCGATTTCAGGGCGATCAACTGGATCAATACCTGATTCTTCAATTGCGTTTGCATATGCTTCAGGAAGAAGAATATCGATTGCATCTTGATATAAAGATTCAATTCCAAAGCGTTTTTCAAACATTGCACGAGGCATTTTTCCTTTACGGAAACCAGGTACATTTACCTTTGTTACTACTTTTTTGAATGCAGCGTCTAATCCTTCATTAACCTTTGCTGCATCTACTTCAACTGTAAGAACCCCTTGGTTCCCTTCTAGTTTTTCAAACTTCACAGACATACAAACTTTCCCTCCAAAATCTATTTACATTTTCATTCGTTACTAATTTAGATGAATATGTAAGCTTGTTTTTAATATACAGTTATTACAACCACTACATTATAACATAGGTTGCAATCGTTTCAACATCCTAGACTAAATAATAGGATAAGAAAATTCTTCAATTTCTTGAATATACCGTAATAAAGTCTCAATATCTAGTTCAGATGTATGATAAACCTTACTCATTTGATCGATTGAATAGTCCTGAGCAAAAAACATCAGAACCAATATATGATAGGCAGCAGCAAGTGCTCTCGTATCATCCGTAGGGTAATGAAACGGATACAAAATAAACAGATGGCGGTCTATTAAACTGATCGCTTGCTCCAATAGTGTGGGATTCTCTTGTTCTAGTTGATCGGCTAAAATCTTTGAGATCTCAAGCTTTTGTTGATGATCTCTTAAATCATAGAGATCTTTAGGGATTACAGCCATAGAAGAGTTTAGCTTCGTTACTGTTACTTGTTCATGATATTGATGTTCTTTAAGTACATGTAAGAGCATGGTTTTAATAAAAGGTTGGCCTTGATTAGACTGAAGATAACTGAATATTTCCTCCAATACAGGTTGAATATTTTGATAAGCAAGGTTTCCGACTTGTAACAGCAGCTCCTTTTCGTCCTTTGGATGGAAAAGATTTAGTGATTGTGGAGCCATCTGCTTGCTTTCCTTTTCATATTCAGTTTCGTTTAACTGTTCTTCTACTGCATCAACCATCCTTCTACTAAAATCCAGCAATCTTCTGAAATGTTCGTATTTCTCCACTGGAACTTCAGGTTCCTCTAATAGAACTTCTATTGTATGTACGACACGATTATACTCTTGTAGCTGAACTAGAACCATAATGAGCATATCAACCGTTTGAAAATACTCACCAATTCCTATTCTTAACATTTCTTCTGTATATTCCTTTGCTTTTTCTAATGCTCCCGATTCATAATAAGCCAACACTAAAGCAAACCAAATATCACTGTTTTCTGAATCGAGTTCTTTTGCTTCTTCAAAATAAGGTATCGCTTCCCTAAATTGCTTTTTTTCAATAAAGTCCAACCCTTTTTCAAAAAGCCTTTTTTCTATGTTGGGAAAAAAAACTACGTTTCCGTCCTTGCGCATCCGTTCCCTTTTTTTCATCTACCATACCCCTTATTCTTAACCTGAGGTAAGTTTAGCAGAATCTCATATAAAAACAAAATAAAACAGCCACAGCGAATGCTGTGGCCATTTGTTACCTTGTTAACAGTGCTCTATTCTTTTCATAGGTACCGATTTGCTCATCTAATTGAAGGGTGATTTCAATCTCATCCCAACCATTTATTAACATTTTCTTCCAGTAAGAAGAAATAGTGAAAGTCTCTGATAGACCCTCTTCATCACTTAATGTCTGGTTTTCTAAATCAATCTTTAATTTATAGTTTGGCTTTTTCCCTTTTTCTAATAACACCTTTACTTTCTCTTCTTCTAATGCAATGGGAAGCATACCGTTTTTCAAACAGTTTTGATGAAAGATATCAGCAAAGGATGGAGCGATAACTACTTTAAAACCATAATCTGAAAGAGCCCAAGGAGCATGCTCCCTTGATGACCCACATCCAAAGTTTTCATTTGCAATTAGAATGGAGGCACCCTTCTTTGCAGGATGGTTTAATTCAAACTCAGGATTTTCTGAGCCATCGCTGTTATATCTCCAGTCGAAAAATAAGTATTTTCCAAATCCAGTTTTTTCAATTCTTTTTAAAAATTGCTTTGGGATAATTTGATCCGTATCTACATGTGCACGATCTAGTGCTACCGCTTCGCCTTCAAAAATAGTAAACATTATTTTCCCTCCCCCTTATCGTACTTCTACAGGAGTTACTTTTCTAATATCAACAAAATGACCGTGTAACGCAGCTGCTGCAGCCATTGCTGGACTAACTAGGTGAGTTCGAGCTCCTGCCCCTTGTCTACCTTCAAAGTTACGATTAGAAGTAGATGCGCAGTGCTCTCCAGAAGGAACAACGTCATCGTTCATGCTTAAGCACATACTACATCCAGATTCTCTCCACTCAAACCCTGCATCAATAAAGATTTGATGTAAACCTTCCTCTTCAGCTCTTTGCTTGACTCCTTGAGATCCTGGAACGACTAGTGCACGTACACTCGGGTGTACCTTCTGTCCTTTAACAACCTCTGCCGCCTTACGAATATCTTCAATTCTTGAATTTGTACAAGATCCAATAAAGACATGCTGAATTTTAATATCTTCGATTTTTTGCCCTTGATTTAGTCCCATATACTGTAATGCTCTTTCAAGTGAGCTCTTCTCAATTTCCGTTTGGTAATCCTCTACTGTTGGAATAGAATCTTCTATTTTAGCTGTCATTGCTGGATTTGTACCCCAGCTAACCATCGGTGAAATATCAGAACCATCTATTACGATTTCTCGATCATATTTTGCATCGTGATCAGATGTAAAAGCACTCCAATGCTCTACGTATCTATCAAACTCTTCTTTTGACGGAGCGAATTTTCTACCTTTTAGATAAGAGAATGTCGTTTCATCCGGAGCTACTAACCCTGCTCTCGCTCCACCTTCAATTGACATATTACAAATGGTCATTCTTTCTTCCATTGAGAGACTTTCAATTACTTCTCCACAATACTCAATAACGTATCCTGTTCCAAACTGAACTCCATATTTTGAAAGGACATAAAGAATAACATCCTTCGCTGTAACTCCGCTTGAAAGTTTTCCGTTAATTTCTAGCCTTAAAGTTTTCGGCTTTGATTGCCAAAGAGTTTGTGTAGCAAGAACATGCTCCACTTCGCTTGTACCAATTCCAAATGCTAATGCACCAAACGCACCATGTGTGGAAGTATGACTATCTCCACAAACAATTGTCATCCCAGGCTGAGTTAACCCTAGCTCTGGACCGATAACATGGACGATCCCTTGGTCAGGGCTATCTAAGTCAGCTAAAGGAACACCAAATTCATGACAATTTTTTTCAAGTGTCGTCATTTGATTCTTTGCCACCGCATCATTAATTTGTTTTCTATTTATGGTTGGAACATTGTGATCCATCGTAGCAAAAGTTCGATCCGGTCTGCGAACCTTTCTATCTTTCATTCTTAGTCCTGAAAATGCTTGCGGAGAAGTGACTTCATGAACTAAATGTAAATCAATGTAGAGTAAATCTGGTTTCCCTTCTTCTTTCTGTACAACATGGTAATCCCAAATTTTTTCAATAATTGATTTTCCCATCATTTTACCCTCCTTTTTAAAAGAGACACGGCACTAGAGGCCGTGTCGTTTAGATATTCATTGTTAGCCAGAATTTATGCGTAGGCACCCATAATGCTAGAGATCGTTTCATGGCCTAAAATACATGCCTTAACTTCAGCAACCATTTCAGACGTAGACACTGCTCTTTTTCCTTCTGATAAAATATCTTTTGTACGCAATCCAGCATTCAATACTTCATCCACCGCTTTTTCAACAGCCGCTGCTTCTGCTTCTAACCCAAACGATACTCGAAGCATCATTGCTGCTGATAAAATAGCCGCTAAAGGATTCGCAATGTTTTTGCCTTCAATATCAGGTGCAGACCCGTGAATTGGTTCGTATAAGTAAGGACCATTTTCAGATAAACTAGCTGATGGAAGCATTCCTAAAGATCCCGTTAATACAGAAGCCTCATCGCTCAAAATATCCCCAAATAAATTCTCAGTAACAACAACATCAAAACTTTTTGGATTTTTAATTAACTGCATGGCTGCATTATCTACAAGCATGTGGTCAAGATTGACCTCTGGATAGCGTTTTGACACTTCCTCTGCGACTTCTCTCCACATTCTGCTTGATTCTAATACATTTGCTTTATCAACAGAAGTAACTTTTTTTCCTCGTTTGTCAGCAAGTTGGAAGGCTAATTCAATTACCCTAACCATTTCTTCACGTTTATAAAAAAGAGTATCTACCACTGCCTCTTTTTCATCAACTGTGCGACGCTCACTCGGCTTACCGAAATACAATCCACCCGTTAATTCACGAACCATTAACATATCCACATCTTGAATAATTTCTTTACGAAGGGGTGATGAATCAGCTAGACTCGCATAAAAAGTAGTCGGGCGCAAGTTCGCATAAAGGTCAAGTTCTTTACGAATTTTAAGTAATCCTCTCTCTGGACGGAGATGTACCGGTAATACATCATACTTAGGTCCCCCGACGGCACCCAAAAGTACTGCATCACTTTGCTTACAAAGTGCAACGGTCTCATCAGGAAGCGGGCTCCCTGTTACTTCATACGCTACTCCACCAATATGTCCATACGTAAATTCAAACTGATGACCAAATCTATCACCAATAGCCTGCAGTACATCCACCGCACCTTTAGTAACTTCTTTGCCAATTCCGTCTCCGGGTAGCACTGCAATCTGCTTCTTCATCTTGTTTCCCCTCCATTAAAATTTCCATTTATTAAACGGTTACAGCAGACATGTATATTACACGATTCACCGCATTTAAGTATGCTTTTGCAGATGCTTCTAGAACATCCTGAGCTAAGCCTCGACCGCTCGTTTCTTCTCCATTAAACTTAAGTTTCACAAATACTTGCGCCAATGCATCTCTTCCAGCTCCAACAGACTGAATTCGGTAGTCTAGTAAATGAACACTGCCATTCACACATGTTTCCAATGTGTTATACAACGCTTCAATACTTCCACTTCCTGTACACGCCTCTTGAATGATCTCATTTTGATTACCAGATAACGTAACAGTAGCTGTAGGAATTTGATTTGTACCATATTGTACTTGGATAGCTAAAAGTTCGTAAAAACGTTCATCCTTAGATAACTTTTGCTCTAATACAATAGCTGCAAGGTCTTCATCGGTCATTTCCTTTTTCCTATCAGCTAACTCTTTAAAGACGGTAAATAATTGTGTAACATCTTCATCCGCAACCGTTAATCCAAGTTCATCCAAACGATTTCTAAAAGCATGTCTTCCAGAATGCTTACCAAGTACTAATGTGTTAGATTGGAAGCCAACAAGCTCTGGAGAAATAATCTCATACGTTGACTTTTCCTTTAGAACGCCATCTTGGTGTATTCCTGATTCATGAGCGTAGGCATTTCTACCAACAACCGCTTTATTAGCAGGGACCACCATACCAGTGAGCTTGCTAATTAAACTACTCGTACGGCTGATCTCTTTTAATTGTAATCTAGTCTCCGCATCATAATAATCTTTACGGATATGAAGAGCTACTGATAATTCTTCTAATGCTGCATTTCCTGCTCTTTCACCAATTCCATTGATTGTTCCCTCAACCTGGGTTGCTCCATTTTCTACAGCTGCCAATGAATTAGCAATTGCCATTCCTAAATCATCATGGCAGTGAGCCGATAACGAAACTTTATGGATAGATGGAACATTGTTGTGTAAATATTGAAAAATCTCTCCGTACTCTTTAGGAGTTATATATCCAACCGTATCAGGAATGTTAATAACATTTGCACCAGCTTGGATAACCTCTTCAATTATACGAGCTAAAAAAGGTAATTCTGTTCGACAAGCGTCCTCTGCTGACCACTGAATAACAGGAAATCTCTGTGCAGCATATTTCACCATTTGAACAGCTCTCTCAACGACTTCATCTTGACTTAACTTTAATTTATATTGTCTATGAATAGGAGATGTAGCAATGAAGACGTGTAGTCTTGGCTCTACACCATTCTTCAATGCCTCCCATGCTGCATCAATATCTGAAGTAACTGCTCTTGCTAACCCCGTCACAGAACAGTCTTTAATCGTATTTGCAATTTGTTGTACTGAAGTAAAATCACCTTTAGAAGCAGCTGGAAAACCTGCTTCGATAATATCGACTTGAAGTTTTTCCAGCTGTCTTGCAATTTCGAGCTTTTCTGTTTGGTTTAAATTAACTCCGGCAGATTGCTCCCCATCCCTTAATGTTGTATCAAATATTTTAATTCGTCGCACTAGCGACCACTTCTTTCTTTTTGTCCTTATTGACAAAAGGCATCATAGCACGTAACTCGCGACCAACTTGTTCGATTAAATGACTATTTTCTTTTTGAACGATTGCGTTGAATTCTGGACGATTTGCTTGGTTTTCAAGGATCCAGCCTTTAGCAAATCTACCTTCTTGAATGTCTTTTAGAACTTCCTTCATTGATTCTTTAACGCGAGCGTCAACTACTCTTGGTCCACTTACGAAGTCACCCCATTGAGCTGTATCTGAGATGGAATAACGCATGTTCTCCATTCCACCTTCATACATTAAGTCAACGATTAGCTTCAATTCATGTAAGCACTCAAAGTATGCTAGTTCAGGTTGGTAACCTGCTTCAACTAATGTTTCAAAACCAGCCTTAACTAATGAAGTTAAACCTCCACAAAGAACCGCTTGTTCTCCGAATAGATCTGTTTCAGTTTCTTCTTTGAATGTTGTTTCTAAAGCTCCAGCTCTTAGTGATCCGATTGCCCATGCATATGCTAAAGCAAGCTCTTTCGCTTTACCTGTTACATCTTGATAGATAGCAAATAATGCAGGAACTCCAGCTTCTTGCTCGTATGTTCTTCTTACTAGGTGTCCCGGACCTTTAGGAGCTACTAATAGTACATCGTTTGTAGCTGGTGGCACGATTTGGCTAAAGTGAACATTGAAACCGTGAGCAAACATTAATGCTTGGTTTGTTAAATTTGGTTCGATTTCTTCTTTATATACTTTTGGTTGCATTTCATCTGGTAAAAGAATCATAACTACATCTGCTTGTGCTGTTGCTTCTCCTACTGGATATACATTGAAACCATCTTTTTCAGCCTTTTCCCATGACTTCCCTTGTCTTAATCCAATAACAACATCCACACCGCTCTCTCTCATATTTTGTGCATGAGCATGACCTTGTGAACCGTATCCGATAACTGCTACCTTTTTCCCGTTTAGATATGATTGATTTGCGTCTCCGTTATAGTACATTTTTGCCATTTTTATTTCTTCCTCTCATTAGTAAGTTTTTTAGTTTTTAGACGATTGAATATGGTTTTATCGCTTGAGAAGGCTTTTGAGTCCCTCTTAGGAAAGCGGTTGTCCCTGTTCTTGCTAATTCTTTGATGCCATATGGTTTGATTAATTCGATAAACGCTTCGATTTTATCTGACTCGCCAGTTAGTTGAATCACTAGGCTGTCTTTACTTACATCTATGACCGATGCTCGAAACGGCTGAATTAAGGAATAAATCTCATTTCTTGTCGAGGAGTTTGATACCACTTTTATTAGTGCTAGTTCTCTTGCGACGATGGATTGCTCAGTGATATCCATTACCTTTATAACATCGATTTGCTTGTTTAATTGCTTCGTAATTTGTTCTAGTACACCGATATTCTCAACGTGTACAACACAAGTGATGCGTGACATTCCTTCCTGCTCGGAATATCCTACTGAAATGCTTTCGATGTTATAATTCCTCTTTGAAAAGAGATTAGTAATACGATTTAGTACCCCTGGGCGGTTCATAACTGTTAAAGTAATTATTCTTTTCATGGTTTCACACCTACCATCTCGTGATGTCCTTTACCAGGAGCAATCATTGGATAAACATTTTCGTCTGGATCAATGCGAATGTCTAGTAACACTGGCTCATTATTTGTTAATACTTCATTAAATATGGATTCAGCCTGTGCCTCATCTTCAATTACATATCCTTTAATTCCATAGGCATCCGCTAATTTTACAAAATCAGGCTGACTAGAGAATTTACTGTGGGAGAAACGAGATTCATAGAATATTTCTTGCCACTGTCTTACCATTCCTAAAGACGAGTTGTTAAGAATAATAATCTTAATAGGAAGATTTTGTTCTCTAATAACAGCCAATTCCTGCGTACACATTTGGAATCCTCCATCACCAGAGATGGACAAAACAATTGAATCCGGTGAGGCTAATTGTGCGCCAATACTTGCAGGTAATCCAAAGCCCATTGTGCCGAGTCCACCTGAAGTTACCCAACGATTCGCCTTAGAAAACTTATAATATTGTGCTGCCCACATCTGATGCTGGCCAACATCTGTTACTACTACAGCTTCACCTTTTGTTTTTTCATAAAGCATTTCCATCACTTTTTGAGGCTTTAAGCGACCATCTTCTTTATAGAAGAATGGATATTCTGCCTTCCAAGCATTAAGCGTGTCCATCCATTCCTGATGAACCGGAGGCTTGCCTTCTTGAGCGATAAGCTGTTTTAATGCTTCTTTTGCATCTGCTACAACCGGGATATGAGTTTGAACATTTTTCCCAATTTCTGCTGGATCAATATCAATATGAGCAACGGTTGCATTTGGAGCAAAATGCTGTAGGTTTCCTGTTAAGCGGTCATCAAATCTTGCTCCAATATTGATAAGTAAATCAGCTTCATACAGTGCCATATTGGCTGTGTAGCATCCATGCATACCTGCGAGTCCTACAAATAAAGGATGTTCAGCAGGGAACCCTCCAAGTCCTAGCAGCGTGTGTACAACTGGAAGATTTTGTTGCTCCGCATATTGCTTCAACTCTTCGTAAGCTTCTGCAAAAAGAATCCCTGCACCTGCTAAGATGACTGGCTTCTTTGCTCTACTTACCGCTTCTGTTAGCTTTCTAATCTGTAGATAATTTGGCTGAACGGTTGGTTGGTAGCCTGGAAGAACAATTTCTTGCTCCTCAGGAACTTTTGCCGTACCAGCTGCAATATCTTTAGGTATATCGATTAATACTGGCCCTGGGCGTCCGCTTGTCGCAACGTAGAATGCTTCTTTAACAATTCTAGGAATATCTTCAATACTACGAACCTGATAATTATATTTGGTTATGGGAGTCGTAATTCCCAGTATATCTGCCTCTTGGAAAGCATCTGTACCGATGACCCCTGTTGCCACCTGACCTGTAAAGACTATTAATGGTAAGGAGTCCATCATCGCATCAGCTAATCCAGTTATAATGTTTGTTGCACCTGGACCTGATGTCGCTATTACAACACCCGGTTTTCCTGTTACTCGAGAATAACCTTCTGCTGCATGAATTCCACCTTGTTCATGGCGAGGGAGTATGTGTAGAATCTTAGAATCATAGAGCTTATCGTATATTGGTAGAACTGCTCCACCAGGATATCCAAATATTACCTCTACCTGCTCCTTCTTTAGCGCTTCAAGCATTAATTCTGCACCACTAATCGGTTCGTTTTCAGCCTTCATTTTCGTAAAGGCAGTTTCTTGCAACATTTGTTGACCCTCCCTATTTCAAATCTTGTTAGATTTTCTAACAAATTAACATTATAAAAAGCCTCCCCATCCCCTACTTTGCCTACTACACCCTAGGCTAAAGGGATGGAAAGGCTTGAGAAACCTATCCACGGTACCACCCTTGTTCACGCATATGCGTGCGCTCATGATCACTATTGGATCGTTTTGATAACGAGTGTCTACCACTCGACTGCCTTTACTGTAATTTTTCAAGACAGTGCTCAAAGGTGAGTTCACTTCATGTCATTTCCACCGGCTTCCAGCTACCCCGGCTCTCTGTAGGAATGTTTCATGAAACTACTTATCCTTATCAACGCTTTTCCCTATTTACTTAGCTTACATGTGGTGTTGCTTCCTTTGAGTATACTTTCACACCTTCAGTAACAACACGCTCTCTAAATTTCACTAACAACTCCTTCGTAATTGCTCCAGGAGTTCCATCACCAATAACTCTGCCATCTACCTTAATTACTGCAATAACTTCAGCAGCTGTACCTGTTAGAAACACTTCATCTGCAGTGTAAACATCATGTCTAGTAAATGGTTCTTCTTTAAGTTCATAGCCTAATTCTTTTACAATATCGATAACTGCATTTCTTGTGATCCCTTCTAGTGCTCCAATATAGCCAGGAGGTGTATAGAAGCAGCCATCACGGATAATAAACACATTATCTGCAGAACCTTCAGCCACATACCCTTGGTCATTTAGCATTAAAGCCTCACTAACGCCAGCAAGATGTGCTTCAATTCTAACTAGTACATTATTTAGATAGTTTAAAGATTTTACTTTTGGACTCAGTACATCCGGTCTATTTCTTCTAGTCGCAACAGTCACAATCTCTAATCCTGTTTCATATAATTCTTTCGGGAAGATCGAGAGTGGCTCCACAATAATAACCACATTTGCTTTTGGACATTTATATGGATCGAGTCCGAGGTCACCAACACCTCTAGAAACTACGACGCGAATATATGCATCTTCGATTTTATTTTTCTCAACAGTAGCGACGATAATATCTGTGAATTCATCTTGGGAGTATGGCATATTCAGCATAATTGACTTCGCTGAACGATACAGTCGGTCCATATGTTCTTTCATTCGGAATACGTTACCGCTATATACTCGAATACCTTCAAAAATACCGTCCCCGTATAAAAATCCATGATCGTATACTGAAATCTTGGCGTTCTCTTTCGTTACATATTCGCCATTTAAAAAAATCCATTGTTCAGACACGAAATACACCTCTTTGCATTAAAGTTAAAATGCTTTAAACGAATAAAATAATTGCAAAAAATTTTTTCAAAGAATGACTCTTTTTAGCCTTTGTATTTCTTTTGAATATTACAAATGATTTGTATATTTGAGGACTATCTTACGCCGATTTTATTACCTCGTCAACCCCATTATTTCGAATTGTTTGATAATTTAGATTAGTCAATCTAGTTGTATACGCTTACAATGTTGATATAATAACAATTTCTAATTTTAAAAATTTTTTAAAAAAATACATTATCTTTCTTTCCTTCTCTAGCAAAAAAATAAAAGAAGCCTTCTGAATGATTCAGGAGGCTCTTTGTTTCATCTTCTATTACTTTTAGGATCGAATGCGTCTCGTAAACCATCTCCTATAAAATTAATACATAGAACAGTCGTTAAGATTGCTAGCCCTGGAGGTATCCAAGCTTCCGGACTATTTCGTAGTATACGTAAACTTTGAGCCTCAGAAATCATATTTCCCCATGTTGGTGTTGGCTGAGGAATTCCAAATCCGATAAAGCTAAGTCCAGATTCGATAATAATATATGTTGCCATCATTAATGTTGCATTTACAACAATAGGACCGATTGCATTGGGAATAAAATGCTTAAAAATTATTCTAAAATCACTTGCACCAATTGCTTTCGCTCCTAAAACAAACTCCTGTTCTCGAAGCGATAAATATGTACCTCTAATAATTCTTGTTAGGTTTGGCCATGAAGTGATCGCAATGATAGCTACAAATATTCCAACATTCACTCTCTCCAATATGGCTACAATCGTTAAACAAAGAACAAGGAAGGGTAAAACGAGCATCATATCTGCTGCACGCATGATAATTGCATCAATCTTTCCACCATAATATCCAGCAATAGAACCGAGTGTCACCCCGATAATGAGGGTAAAAATCATAGCACTAAAACCAACAATAAGAGAAATTCTTCCTCCGTATAGAAGTCTTGAGAGATTATCACGGCCTGAACTATCGTTCCCTAATGGGTGTTCTTCGCTAGGTGGTCTTTCGATTAATAGAAGATTCGACTTCGTTGGACTGTGTTCTGTTAACAGCGGTGCAAAAGTTACAGCTAAAATAATTGCTAGTAAAACAAACACACCTATGACAGCTAGTTTATTTTTTAAGAATCTTTTTAATGCAATTTGAAACGGGCTATTTCCTTTTTCCGGTTTAATAGGTACCTCTATATTTGTTTCCATCGCTTCCTGTGGTTTTAATTCCATCTTCCTCACCTCAATCGTAGCGGATTCGTGGGTCAACAATACTGTAGAAAATATCAGCTAATAAATTCCCGAGGAGAATGAAAAATCCTAACATTAAGTTAATTGCCATAATGACAGGATAATCACGATTTCCAATAGAACTTAAAAACAATGTTCCAATCCCTGGATACTGAAATACACCCTCAGTTATGACCGCTCCACTCAACAAAGCCCCAATTTCAAAGCCTAATAGAGTAATAATTGGAATTAGTGCATTTCGCAAGGTATGTTTGTATAACACACTACGATCCGTCATCCCTTTTGCGCGCGCCGTACGAATATAGTCGCTTCCAAGAACGTCTAATACTTCTGAACGCATGAATCTCATGTAGGAGGCTGTACCAGCTAATCCAAGAGTTAATCCCGGCAAAATTAAATGTTGAAGCTTATTAAAGAATAGCTCAATCCCTGTTAACCCTGGGCTCGAAACAGATCCTTGAGAAGGCAACCAGCCTAGCTGAATAGAAAATACATAGATAGCTACTAAGCCGAAAAAGAAATTTGGAACAGCTAATCCAAAAAAACCGAACGTTGTTGCACCATAATCAAGAATGGAATATGGCTTTCTTGCTGAATATATCCCGATTGGGATTGAAACAATGATAGTAATAAATAGCGTAAAGATTCCTAAATAGAAGGTGTTCCCTATTCTCTCGGCAATAAGGTCAGATACGTCTCTCCCCTTAAAAATAAATGACTTTCCGAAATCTCCCTGCATGACATCTTTCAACCAATTCCAGTACTGAACATGAATAGGATCATTTAGGCCTAGAGCCTCCTTCTGCTTTTCAAATACTTCTGGATCAATATTTGGGTCAAAAATCTTTCCCGAGATCGGATCCCCTGGTGCAGCTTGAATTAAAGCAAAAACAATGATCGTTAAAGCTAAAAGCATCGGAATGAATATGAGTACTCTTCTTATTAAGTATTTATACATCGTTCCCCCCCCATTCTTACAGAATAAGAAAAGAGCGCGGCAGATTCACCGATCACTCTTCTCTCTTATTCAACTTTTGTTATTCCGTAACGTACCAAAGATGAGTATCATTTAAGAACGAATATGGAAGTACGTCGATTCCTTGAAGACGCTTGTTATGAGCCCATAAGCTATTCGCAGCATAAAGAATTAAGCTTGGTAGATCTTCACCGAACTCCACTTGCCACTCACTGTACTTTTGTTTACGGAAATCCTGTTCAAATGCATCTGGAGGAGAGAATGCATCCTTTAGCAACTGATCTGCTTCTGGATTATTCCAGCGAGAGTAGTTGTAACCTGCCATAGATGACCATAATCCACTTGGGTCTGGATCTGTACTATCCAAGCTCCAGCCGATTAAATATAAATCCCAGTCTTGGCTGTTCTTCTCTAAATCCTCGAAATAAGCTGCAGCTTCCTTAGGTTGACGAAGGTCAATGCTAATTCCTACCTCTTCTAAGAACTCTTCAATAATTGGAGCTGATCGCTCACGAATCTGGTTACCTAGTGGATAGTTCAAATTAAGAACCCATTCCTTACCATTTGGATCTTCACGGAAACCATCTCCGTTTACATCCTTGTAACCAGCTTCATCCAGTAAAGATTTCGCCTTTTCAGGATCAAACTCATATTGATTTGGTGTGGTATCGTCATACGCCCAGAATTGTGTTGCAATTGGGGAGTTTTGAACAATCCCACGTCCATACAATAGACCATCTACCAAACCTTGACGGTTAATAGCATAAGCAATTGCTTGACGCACTTTTTGGTCTTTAAGCTTTTCGTTAACTGTCCAATTTTCTGGATTAATTGTCCCTGCTTCTGAGTCTTCCTTAGAACGATGATTATGCATCATACCCATCGTCTGGTATCCAAAGTCAGGTTGCTCAATAATTTCAACATTTTCAAGCGCATCAACAGTCTCATAGTCAGCAGCTTGGAAACCGTTTGGATCGGCAACGAAATCAATTTCACCGTTTTCAAGCAATCCTAAAATAACGGCTTGGTCAACAACCTTCCAAATGACACTATCAAGCTTAGGCTCACCCTGCCAATAATCAGCAAATTTCTTAAGTACGTATTGCTCACCTTGTACCATTTCACTAAATTGGAATGGTCCAGTACCAATTACTTCACCAGGATTACGTGAAGCACCAGCCTCCGGGATTTCAGCAATAGGAATGTCTTTGAAAATATGTTCTGGAATAATCATAAAGCTAGCATCGGATAGCGCTAATACGTTTGGTTGAGCAAACTTAAACGTAACAGTATGATCGTCAACAGCAACAACCCCTTGGAAATCAGTAGTTTTTCCTGTCGAAAAGTCCTCATAACCTAGCAATCTTTCAACGTATTGCGTACGAACTCCACCCGCTTCTACATAGCCAGGGCTAGCAATGGTTTTATAAGTAAATACAACGTCATTAGCAGTGAACGGTTCCCCATCATGCCACTTTGCATTTTCATCTAATGTAAAGGTTACTTCTGTTTGATCATCATTGAATGACCACTCTTTCGCTAGATTTGGAATAAAGTCAAGGTTCTTGTCTTGCGTAAGTAGCCCTTCATGCGTAAATGATAATATATTAGATTCATATGCTTCCGTGTAAAAAATAGGGTTAAATAAACCTGTTGGTGCCGTATCCATTGCCCCTACTACCGTTCCCCCACTAACCGGCTCCTTGTCACTTGATCCTTCTTCATTTGATGATGCAGGTTCCTTGTTTCCTGAACAAGCTGCCAGTACACCAAAAACAAACATAAGCAATAGCATGATCAACCAACTTTTCTTTGACTTCATTTCATTCACCCCTCTTATAATTTTTACCATCTCTGTATAAAATAACCAATATTTATCCGCGCACCACCTCCTTAAGTGCATAAACAAAATACACTTATTTGTTTGTATAAAGGTGGCAGGCTACAAGATGGCCACTCCCCACCTCAGTTAGCTCTGGACGTACCTCAGAGCACTTGTCATGAACCATGGGACAACGAGTTCGAAAAGCACAACCTGACGGTGGATCTGAAGGACTTGGTAGATCTCCTTTTAAAATGATTTTTTCTTTTTTGTGTAGTATGTCTGTGGATGGGACTGCTGATAGAAGTGCTTGTGTGTATGGATGTAATGGAGTATCGTAGAGGTTCTTCTTTGGCGCAATTTCTGCAATGCGACCTAAGTACATGACTGCAACCCTGTCGCTTATGTGTTTTACTACGCTTAAGTCATGAGCGATAAATAAATAAGTTAAGTTAAATTCGTCCTGTAAATCGGCCATCAGGTTTAATACCTGTGCTTGAATGGAAACATCCAAGGCAGAGACTGGTTCGTCACAAATAACAAATTTTGGATTTAACGTTAATGCTCTTGCAATACTAATACGCTGTCTTTGTCCACCAGAAAATTCGTGTGGATACTTAAATCGATCTTCTGACCGAAGACCAACCTTTTCTAAAAGACTAACTGTCTTTTCTTTTCGTTCTGCCTTTGTTAAGCTTGTTTGAACAATTAATGGTTCTTCAATCAATTCAGACACGCTCATTTTGGGATTTAGTGAAGCAAACGGGTCTTGGAAAACAATTTGCATATCTCTTCGAATGGGCCGAAGCTTCCGGTATTTCATTTTTGTTATATCTTGATCCTCAAAAACGATTTGTCCTGCAGTAGGGTCCATTAAACGCAGCAAAACCCTCCCAAGTGTGGACTTCCCAGAGCCAGACTCACCAACGATACCTAGTGTTTCTCCCCTCAACACACTTAGACTAACATCATCAACCGCTTTGACATGTCCAATTGTATGCTTTAGGATTCCACCCTTTATTGGAAAGTACTTCTTAATATTATTTGCTTGTAGTATGTAATCTTGGTCTGTATGTATCCTCGTTTCCTTTTCAATAACTGACAATTTCACACTCCCCCTATTCATACAGGTAACATCGGACGCGATGACTTTCTTCTGGGTCTGTTTCAATTATAGACGGATTAGCATCCCGGCATTTACTCATCACCTTTGGACAGCGATCTGAGAACCGGCAACCAACAGGAAAACGATGTGCAGGAGGAACAGTGCCTTTAATCGCACCAAGTCGATCAACTTCCTTTTCTAAACTCGGCAAACTTTCAAGGAGACCGATTGTATACGGATGTTTTGGCGTGAGAAATAGCTTTTCAATGGTTGTTTCTTCAACAATTTGTCCGCCATACATAACCATGATTCGGTCTGCATATTCAGCCACTACACCTAAATCATGTGTGATTAACAAAACAGCCATGTTAAATTTCTTTTTCATTTCATCCATTAGATCTAAAATTTGGGCTTGTATGGTCACGTCAAGAGCTGTTGTCGGTTCATCAGCAATCAAAAGTTTCGGATCACAGGAAATCGCAATCGCAATCATAGCACGCTGACGCATCCCACCCGAAAGTTGATGCGGGTATTCCTTCATCGTTTCCTCTGCACGTGGAAAACCAACTACTTTCAGGAGTTCAATTGCTCGTAATTTAGCCTCATTTTTGGTCATTTTTTTGTGGCGAATGAGGGTCTCTATAATTTGATTACCAATTGTAAAAACTGGGTTTAACGCGGTCATCGGCTCTTGAAAGATCATTCCGATATCCTTACCACGGACGTTCGTCATTTGTTTATCGGTAAGCTCAACGAGGTCCTTGCCACCAAAATAAATTTGACCATCTTGAATTTTCCCTGGCTTATTAATTAGCTTCATTATAGAAAGGGATGTGATACTCTTTCCACTCCCTGATTCCCCAACGAGAGCAACTGTTTCCCCAGGCCTGATATAAAAATCTACTCCATCAACGGCTTTTGCAACTGCTTTATTATCTAAGTAAAAATAGGTTTTTAATCCACTAACTTCTAACAACTTCATACCTGACATCAACACACCCCCCGATCGCCTTAGAAAAAAATAGACTGAGTATCCGTCCTTCTTGAAAGAAAGTATACTATTATGTATAAATTTTTTCAATATATAGAATGTTAAAATTAGTTACAATTGTTAGAAATATTGTGATATTTTCTGACAAAAGATTCACTTCAACACACCAATGCTTTACATAAAAAAAGA
This sequence comes from Robertmurraya korlensis NBRC 107688, assembly GCF_001591645.1. GTDB lineage: Bacteria > Bacillota > Bacilli > Bacillales > Cytobacillaceae > Robertmurraya_A. Next base: position 216,875 of record NZ_BCVH01000002.1, read on the forward strand.
CAATTCCTTACACAGGAACTGTCTTTTTTATCAAATACTTTGTTAACAGAAATTATATTGAAATAGAAAAAACGCTATAGTTATGACACGGTCATCTTCTATAGCGTAATATGTATAATTGGTGTGTATATGGCGTCCCAGGAGAGATTCGAACTCCCGACCGTACGCTTAGAAGGCGTATGCTCTATCCGGCTGAGCTACTGGGACATGTTTTTTTAGGACATTTTTTATTATATTAGGCTTACAACAAAAAGTCAACACTTTAAATAAATATTTATTATTTTCTATTCAAAGGAGAGCGCTCTCCTTTGAATAGTATATGATGAAAATGTTTATTTGTGAAGACTAAAGCTTTGTCTAAGTTGTTCTAATTCTCCTCCGTCAAAATCATATACATGAAAATAGACTTCCTGTTCTTTAAAGTTTAGAACAACATATGTCCGCTCCTTACGTCCTCTAGGAAGTCTTAAACTCCCAGGATTAATAAACAAACGATTATTAATCTTTTCAATTCCTAAAAGATGAGAATGACCAAAGCAAACGATATTAGCATTCATTTCTTCTGCTTTAAATTTTAAGTTCATCAAAGTTGATTTCACATTATATAGATGGCCATGAGTCACTAAGAATTTCGTTCCCCCAACATCAATGATCTCATCATAATGGAAGTGCGACTCGAAATCACAGTTTCCCCTTACAACTACGAATTGGTCAATCGCCTCATCATTTCTTGAAAGCTCAGAATCCCCACAATGAATAAATGTTTCGACATCTGTATGTCGATTTTTTAATTCAATCAATTCGTCTGTAAACCCGTGACTATCACTTACAATAAGCACCTTTGACATATGCTTTTACTCTCCCTTTAACACTTCTGGTAGTAGCTTTGCTAAATTACTCAAGGCTACAGCACGATGGCTGATCTTGCTTTTTTCCTCAGGTAAAAGCTCTGCCATCGCTTTATTTCTTTCCTTTACAAAGAAGATAGGGTCATACCCAAAGCCATGCGTTCCCCTCTTCTCATCAAGAATCACACCCTCACAAGTACCATTTACAGTGATTGTTTTCTGACCAGGGACAGCAAGTGCTAACGCACAATAAAAACGAGCCGTTCGTTTAGAAGGATCGATTCCTTTTAGCTCACGCAACACTTTTTCCATATTGTCTTCATCACTTTTTTGTTCCCCTGCATAACGTGCAGAGTACACACCTGGTTTGCCGCCCAACGCATCAATAACTAGACCCGAATCATCAGCTATAACTGCACGATTCAATTGCTTAGAAACGGTTTCTGCCTTTATGATCGCATTCTCTTCAAAGGTCGTACCGCTCTCTTCTATATCCTCAATTTCCTCGTAATCAAGGAGCGTTTTTACTTGAAACCCGAGAGGCTCAAACATCCTAACGAATTCCTTCGCCTTGCCACTATTCTTTGTTGCTATTATGACTTCTTTCATTATTTCACACCTTTTTTATCCCTTGCTTCTTCAATTTTCTGAACAACCGCTTCACCTAATACACTCTTTTGCTCTTCGAATAGCTCAGTTATTCCACTTTGCGCTATTTTTAACAGGTCCTGAAGTTCATTGTAAGAGAATGTAGACTCTTCACCGGTTCCTTGGAGTTCAACAAATTCACCATTACCTGTCATCACAACATTCATATCTACTTGTGCTGCAGAATCTTCGATATAGTTGAGATCCAGTACAACTTCCTTGTTCTCAAGTATTCCTACACTCGTCGCCGCTAGGAAATCAACGACTGGATATCTTGAAAGCTTTCTATCTTTATGCAATTTATTCAGAGCATGGGCCATAGCAACAAACGCTCCTGTTATGGAAGCAGTCCTAGTTCCACCATCTGCTTGAATGACATCACAGTCGATCCATACCGTTCTTTCGCCAATTGCTTCTAGGTCAACGACTGATCTTAATGCTCTTCCAATCAACCTCTGAATTTCCATTGTTCTTCCTGATACCTTACCTTTTGATGACTCACGAATGTTTCTAGTTTGTGTAGCCCTTGGAAGCATGGAATACTCAGCCGTAATCCATCCTTTCCCTTCTCCTCTCATAAAGGGAGGGACGCGCTCCTCTATACTGGCCGTACATATTACCTTTGTATCACCAACAGTAATTAGTACGGAGCCTTCTGGGTGGATAAGATATTCAGTATCAATATGTATAGGGCGTATCTCAGATGCCTGACGACCATCAGTCCTCACTATATTTCCTCCTTTAAAAGACTCACTTTATATTGGTAGAAATCCAAATAAAGAAGAGGCGGATAACCGGCCTCCTCAACTTGGTCATTATATAGTATATCAAAAAACAATTTATTAAAAACTACCTGTATTCACATTTTCTGGGCGAGTCACAGGTTCGGAAAGCTTTTCTCCCTTATCATTTACAAGCTCAGCCTTTCCATTTACGGTAACAGCTACGCTTTCAATGCCTTTTTGTTCAGTTAAAGATAGAACGAGGGAGTTTAAAATATGTTCAGAAACAATTTTATCTTCCGCTTTATTAAAAATTGATTCATTAAAGTTTAAGGTTACTTTTCCATCTTCCACAACTGGCTTATCCAAGAGCGCCACATCGGAAACAAACTCACTTAACAAATTAGATGAATAAGTAGGTCCTTTGGCAAGCTCTTCTACTACCGCACTAATATTATCGCTTTCTTTATTACTAATCCGCTTTGTAACTGGTACATAGTAGTAGGAGCCCTCTTCTCCACCTAGATAATACACCGTTAATGCTCTTGTATTAGTAATATCAACAACTTCTGAAGTATCCATATTGATCCCACTATCCCTTGTCAAACCACTCTTAGATAGCGCTAGGCCATTCACAGGCATCTCTGTTAGTTCATGACCATTCATTTTTAATTTAACTTTATCAATAGAGTCAAATTGAGTTAACGTCCAAGTAACTGATTGAACGATTTTCATTTCGTCTTCTGGCTTATAATTTTTAAATTCTTTTGAGAAGTTTACCGTTGCCACTTTATCCTTTATATCTACAGATAATGTGGTATCGGCAGGGATTACCGCAGCAAAACCATTAGGTAATAATTCTGTTACTGGTCCATTCTGTACAAGATACTCTACCGCCTGCTTGGCCACAGACTCCGTTTTCGGAAGATCGATTGTTTGTGGTACAACATAGCCATTTTTATCTACTAAATATAGTTCGGTCATGACACCAGTTTCTGCCACTTCTTCACTATTCTTTTCTGTAGCTGACGTTTCAACTACTTTTGCCGTTCCATTATCTTCTGTATAGGTGACTGTTTTTGGAGGATCGATTTGTTCCTTCTTCTCTCCTCCTAGTAAACCACATCCTGATAATAAAACGGACGATACAATGACTGCTGATACAATTGTCGTACTTTTATGCTTTGACATCCATAATCCCTCCAAGACAGTTTGTACTACATGTATACGAGCCTTTTTAAAAAATAGACCGATTAGTAGAAAAAAATAAAAAAAGCCTCCCAATATGGAGACTTTCCTTAAGATAGTTTAATCGTTTCTACAGACAGTTCACCTGTGTGTAACCAGCTAGTAGCGATTCGTTTAAAAATAGGCTTTGATCCAGTCGTATAAAACTGATGCTTGGGCTCGTCCCTATTTGTCGTAAGCCAACCATTATAAAAAAGAATCGTACTTACCTCACGGGCCGTTTCTTCACCGGAGCTAATAACAGACACAGTAGTTCCCATCGTTTTCTTTATGATTTTTTCAAGCAATGGATAATGTGTACAACCTAAAATCAGTGTATCAAGACCCTTATTTTTAATCGGTGCTAGCGTCTCCGCTACCACTTTTTTCACAAGAGGTCCATCAACTTCTCCACTTTCAACGAGTGGAACAAACTTGGGACAAGCAAGACTAGTAACCTTACATTTCTTATTAATGGTTTTCAAGGCCATCTCGTATGCATTGCTCTTAATCGTTCCGACAGTCCCTATGACCCCAATTTGGTGGTTTTTTGTTACCTTAATTGCTGTTCTAGCTCCTGGATAAATCACACCAACAACGGGGATTGAAAGTTCATTTTGAATTTCCTCCAAGGCAACGGCTGTCGCAGTGTTACATGCGATCACTAACATCTTTATCCCTTTATTTACTAAGAAATTCGTCATTTGCCATGTGAATTTCTTTACCTCTTCACCGCTTCTCGGGCCATATGGGCATCTTGCGGTGTCTCCTACATAGAGGATTTGCTCATTTGGCAGTTGGCGCATAATTTCCTTCGCAACAGTTAATCCGCCAACTCCAGAGTCAATAACTCCTATCGGTTGATTCAAGCCTCTCGCCTCATTCTTCTTTCATTTCATGATGTAATTTCATTAAGTTGTTTTTCAGGAGAATTACTTCCTCGCTAGAAAAGTTAACTAGAACTTCCTGTAAGTATACCTGTCTTTTTTTAATCACTTCGTCAATAATTCGCTCCCCTTCTTCTAGCAAGTGAATACGAACCACACGGCGATCATTTGGGTCCTTCACACGCATAACAAGCTCGTTTTTTTCCATTCTGTCAACAAGGTCCGTTGTCGTGCTACATGCGAGAAACATTTTATTTGAAAGCTCACCAATCGTCATATCTCCCTCTTCAAATAACCATTGAAGAGCGACAAACTGTGGTGGAGTAATTGTATAATTACTTAAAATTTCTCTACCCTTTTGCTTGATAATACCAGCAATATAACGCAAGTCTTTTTCAATATCTGCAAAAATCTCTATCTCTTTTGTTTCTTCCACTTTCATAAATACACAACCCCTATTTGAGAGTTCAGATTATGACTTTTATTTAATCATATCTAACCTTTTAAACTATTTTCACCTTTTTCTCGCTAAAATTCAAGAAGGAAGTATAGAAATGTATTTGATGAATTTATTTTGGAAAAATTGTAAACCGGCTTCCATGATGAAAGCCGGTCTAGAATTATAGTTCTAGCTCTCCCATTCGAAGGAGCTCTACAACAGCTTGTGATCGCCCCTTAACACCAAGCTTTTGCATGGCATTCGAAATGTGGTTACGAACCGTTTTTTCACTTATGAAAAGTTCTCCTGCGATCTCTTTTGTTGTTTTGTCTTGTACCAACAGTTCGAACACTTCTCTTTCACGTTTGGTGAGTAACGGCTTGTGAGTATATTCATTCTCTTTCAAGTATTGTAACCCTCCTTGCCTTCGCCAGCTATGAACAGCGGGATGGGTATATATTTAGTCACCATATCTTATGTGCTACAGGTGATTGTAGTGACTATATTCTTGAAAGAAAGCATTTTTATTTTCATAAACTTTTTATGATAATATTTTGATCGATTGTGTAAACTTACTCCTTGTTTCTTCAGTCCAAAGAACTCCCTTTCCAGTATGTTTACACATTTGCACCATCGTTCCTCTACCCACAAAACAGACAGCCCCGTTTTGCTTCTTTCCTAGGTAATGAAGGTCAATAGATGTTTTTCCAACCGATTCAATTTTTACAAAGATATCAAGAATATCGTCAAAAAATACCTGACTTAAAAAATCGCACTGTAGATCAGCAACAATTGGAATTGTTGTACTTTCTTTTCGCACCCAATCTTGCATTAGTCCAATATGCTTAAAAAATTCAATCCTGGATTCTTCAAAATATGCAAATGGAACAGTATTGTTCATATGTCCAAACATATCAGTTTCAGAAAAGCGAACTTTTATTTTGTTAGCATAAGTGAAACCTTGTTCCCAAGTTGCAAAATCTTGGATATAGCTGACCTTTTTCATAAAAATCCCCCTTTATATAAAAATGAATGAATATTCATTCTTTAATTATACAAGTGGGTCCCTCTTTTGACAAACTAGAAAACCCCTTTGATTTACAAAGGGGTTTCTGGAGGTATTTACTTATACTTGATCGCTTCCGAAGAAGTTTTTAAATGCTTGGAACGTTGTGTCTCTATTTAAAGCAGCAATAGATGTTGTTAAAGGGATGCCCTTTGGACAAGATTGGACACAGTTTTGTGAATTACCACAATTAGCCAGTCCACCATCACCCATAATGGCATCTAAACGTTCTGCTTTATTCATCTCACCCGTTGGATGCGCATTGAATAAACGAACTTGTGAAAGAGGTGCAGGACCGATAAAATTTGATTTGCTGTTTACATTCGGGCAAGCCTCTAAGCAAACACCACATGTCATACATTTGGATAGCTCATATGCCCATTGACGTTTTCTTTCCGGCATACGTGGACCAGGTCCAAGATCATATGTGCCGTCAATTGGAATCCAAGCTTTTACTTTCTTTAAAGAGTCAAACATACGACTGCGGTCAACCTGTAGATCACGAACAACAGGGAAGGTTCTCATTGGCTCTAAACGTATCGGTTGTTCTAGCTGATCGATTAGTGCTGTACAAGATTGTCTAGGTTTTCCATTTATCACCATTGAACAAGCACCACAAACTTCCTCTAGGCAGTTCATATCCCAAGTGATTGGAGTAGTTTGTTTTCCTTGCTTATTTACAGGGTTTCTACGAATTTCCATTAAAGCGGAAATGACATTCATATTCGGACGATAGTCTAACTCGAATTCTTCTTCGTAAGGGGCCGTGTCAGGACTATCCTGTCTCATAATCTTAAAAACTACTGTTCTATTTTCAGACATATTTAATTATCCCCTTTCTTCTTAGAATAGTCTCTCTTTCTTGGAGCAATTAAGCCTGTGTCAACCTCTTCATAATGGAAGTGTGGTGCTGATTTTGCATCCACAAATCGAGCCATTGTAGTCTTTAAGAACTCCTCATCATTACGCTCTGGGAATTCTGGTTTATAATGTGCGCCTCGGCTCTCATTTCGGTTATAAGCACCAATAGTAATTACTCTTGCTAGCTGAAGCATATTTTGAAGCTGACGTGTGAAGATGGCGCCTTGATTGCTCCACTTCGCCGTATCGTTAATATTAATTTTTTCATAGCGCTCCAATAACTCTACGATTTTCTCGTCTGTTTTTAATAGTTTATCGTTGTGGCGAACAACGGTTACATTATCTGTCATCCACTCACCAAGCTCTTTATGAAGAACATAAGCATTTTCATTACCATCTAGTGACATGATCTTATTCCACTTTTGCTCTTCTTCTTTTACAGAACGATCAAATACAGAAGAAGAAATAGAATCAACATTTTTGCTTAAGCCACTAATATATTCAAGCGCCTTCGGACCAGCAACCATTCCTCCATAGATAGCTGATAGTAAGGAGTTCGCACCAAGGCGATTGGCTCCGTGCTGAGAATAATCACACTCACCAGCAGCAAATAATCCAGGAATATTTGTCATTTGATCATAATCTACCCAAAGACCTCCCATTGAGTAGTGGACAGCAGGGAAAATCTTCATAGGAACTTTTCTAGGATCGTCACCCATGAATTTTTCATAGATTTCGATAATACCACCGAGCTTAATGTCTAGTTCCTTTGGATCCTTGTGAGAAAGATCTAAATAAACCATGTTTTCTCCGTTAATTCCAAGCTTCAAGTCAACACAGACGTGAAAAATTTCACGAGTGGCGATATCACGTGGTACAAGATTTCCGTAAGCAGGATACTTCTCCTCTAAGAAATACCAAGGCTTCCCATCCTTATACGTCCAGACTCGTCCACCTTCCCCACGTGCAGACTCACTCATAAGTCTCAATTTATCGTCACCAGGAATAGCGGTTGGATGAATTTGAATAAACTCACCATTTGCATAATACACACCCTGTTGGTATGCAATTGACGCTGCTGACCCTGTGTTAATCACCGAATTTGTTGACTTACCAAAGATAATTCCAGGACCGCCAGTAGCCAAAATAACAGCGTCTGCTGCAAATGACTTTATTTCCATTGATGTGAGATTCTGAGCAACAACCCCTCGGCAAATCCCCTCATCATCAATAACAGAACCTAGGAATTCCCAACCTTCATATTTCGTTACTAACCCAGCAACTTCATGACGGCGTACTTGCTCATCTAGAGCATATAAAAGTTGTTGTCCTGTTGTTGCTCCAGCAAAAGCCGTACGGTGATGCTGTGTTCCACCAAAACGTCGGAAGTCCAAAAGACCTTCTGGTGTACGGTTGAACATAACGCCCATACGGTCAAGCAAGTGGATAATTCCTGGGGCTGCTTCTGTCATCGCTTTAACCGGTGGTTGGTTCGCTAAAAAGTCACCGCCGTATACTGTATCATCAAAGTGCTCCCATGGAGAGTCACCTTCACCTTTTGTATTTACCGCTCCGTTAATTCCGCCTTGGGCACAAACAGAGTGCGAACGTTTTACTGGAACTAATGAAAATAATTCGACCGGACTCCCTGCTTCCGCAACTTTAATTGTTGCCATTAAGCCAGCTAGACCGCCGCCGACTACGATCACCTTTCCTTTTCCCATCGTGAGTCACTCCCTAACTAATATCAAAGTATATCCCGTTCATTTCTATGAAAATTACAACCTATTAAATAAATGCAATAATTGCGCGCACACCAACAATTGAAAGGGCGATAAAAACCCCTAATGTAACATAAGTTGAAATAAGTTGAGACCGTGGTGTAACAGTAATTCCCCAACTTACAAAGAACGACCATAGTCCATTAGCAAAGTGGAAAGTGGTTGAAATTACACCGATGATATAAAACCATAGCATAAATGGATTGGAAAGAATGCTTTCCATCATATCGAAGTTAACCTCTGCACCAAATGCTGCTGCAATTCTAGTTTCCCAAACATGCCATGTTACGAATACCAGTGTGACTACTCCGGATATACGTTGAAGCATGAACATCCAATTACGGAAAAACCCATAATTACTCGTATTATTTTTAGCTGTGAATGCAATATAAAGACCATAAATTGCGTGGAATAATAAAGGTAAAAAAATCACAAACGTTTCTAAAACATAACGAAACGGCAAACTTTCCATAAAATGAGATGCCTTGTTAAATGATTCTTCCCCCCCAGTTGCAAAATGATTGACTACAAGATGCTGCACAAGAAATAGACCAACTGGAATGACTCCAAGCAGCGAGTGTAATCTTCGATAAAAAAACTCTCGGTTTCCTGCCATGAACTTTACCCCCCTTAAAAATTAAACGGACAAACATAAGAATCTCCGTTTTTATACAATAATTTTTACAATTATGTGACATGTTCATTTTACTCCCAACATGAAAGAGCGTCAAGAAAACGGATACATAAAATGCTCTATATATACAAAATATTTTTAATATATTGATATTACTCTAAACCCTAATATAGAACCATTTTACTTCGTATACCTTTATATTGATATAACAATTATTGTAAATATTATTTAAATCTCTTTTTTTTGTTTTCATGCGTATTTCCCCGGAAAATGTATATAATAGAATAATAGAAAGTGGGGGACATCTTTTGAGTGAATTGAAATTAGAAAAAACTATTTCGGCCACCGATCCTGCACTTGTACCAGCCTTTGGGTATGAATTATTGAGAGAAGTGCTTCTTCCAGATTTACTTGGAAGAGAATCTGCATCTATTTTATATTGGGCAGGTAAGGTATTAGCCAGAAAATATCCATTGCAGTCGGTCGAAGATATGATTACTTTTTTCCAACAGGCAGGTTGGGGCACTCTACAACTTAAATCAGAAAAAAAGCACGAACTCGAATTTGAATTATCGAGTGACCTGATTAAAACTCGTTTTAAAGAGCATCCAGACTGTCAATTCCAACTGGAAGCGGGATTCTTAGCTCAACAAATCGAGAACCAAAAAGAAGTGATTACAGAAACATATGAACACCCGAAAAAAAAGCTCGCTATTGTTTCCTTCACTGTACGCTGGGACAAAAAAGATTCTATCTAAGTAGTATGTATACAATAAAAAGCTTTCATATTTTTATGAAAGCTTTTTATTTTTTATCTCACATTTCATCGACTTACGTTTTGTCTATGCTTTTACAGATTTTCCGGCCAATTCAAAAGCCTCATGAAGTGCTTCAACTGCCCGAAGCATCTGTGATTCCTCTATTACTGTTGAAACCTTAATTTCAGAAGTACTCACCATCTTTACCTGAATGCCCTCGGCGGCAAGGACTTCAAACATTTCTGCCGCAACTCCAGGATTAGAAATCATTCCAGAGCCTACAATCGATACTTTTGCAAGTTTTGGCTCCGCCTCAATGCCTTCAAACTTCAGGGATTCTTTATTAGCCTTTAGAACAGCCATCGTTTCGTCAAGATCAGAACTCTTTATAGAAAAAGAAAGATTCGTCGTTGATTCGTTCGTCATACTCTGAATAATTATGTCAACATTCAAGTGATTTTTAGCCAAAATAGTAAAAATAGTTGACAGATTCGTCAATCCATTTGGAAGTCCTAAAACACTCACTCTCGTAATTTCATCTTCAAAGGCAACACCACGCACAACTAAGCTTTGCTCCATTGATACTTCCTCCTCAATTATCGTTCCATTTTCTCGCTCCATACTTGATCGTACTTCAAGTGGCACTGCGTAATTTTTCGCATATTCAACGGCCCTTGGATGTAATACTCCAGCACCTAAGTTCGCTAACTCTAACATTTCATCGTAAGAAACAGATTTCAGTTTTCTTGCATCCCTTACGTAACGTGGATCAGTTGTAAACACCCCTGTTACATCGGTATAAATATCGCATTTGTCTGCTTTTAATGCAGCTGCTAATGCCACTGCCGTTGTGTCGGATCCACCTCTACCAAGAGTTGACACAGCTCCATCTATGGCAATTCCTTGGAAGCCCGCAACAACTACTATTTTCCCTTTATGTAGCTCGGTTTGTATTTTACTAGTATTAATGTGTAAAATCCTTGCATTTCCATGAACTGCCTCGGTTTCAATTCCGGCTTGCCACCCCGTAAAGGAAATCGCTTCGTATCCTTTTTCTATTAACACCATCGACAATAAAGCTATTGTAACTTGCTCTCCAGTCGTAAGCAGCACATCCATTTCACGCTTACTTGGACGGCTTGAGATTTGATTTGCTAGTCGCACTAATTCGTCTGTTGTTTTCCCCATTGCAGACACAACGACGACCACGTCATTCCCTCGCATTTTTTCTTCAATTACTCGTTCGGCCACGTGTTTAATACGATCTACATTTCCTACCGAAGTACCACCAAACTTTTGTACAACCAATCCCATTTTATTCCCCTACTTTCTTTTCATCTCTATCATGGGCTATTTTGTGAATACAAAAAAGCCATGAGAGATATCTCATGGCTGCGTGAACGAACGTAAATAAATACGGACTTATACACAGTGAGATAGCTCTCCAAGACATAGTTGTCTTGACAATCCAGTATTTATTCAATACAGGACCAGCAGATATGGTAATTCAGAGACCTATCCACTTCGGCGAACATCCCCTTTCACAGCTTCTCATTGAATCTCAGCATTCTCAAAGCTGGTACTTTTGGTGTTCGCACCTCTACCTTCACTTAACGATTTAAGTGATTATATAAAATTTTCCTAATTATAGCACAGCCTTTTAGTGGCGACAATGCTATTCTTGTAATTTTTTCATAAGCAGTTCAATTGTATTTTGGGGAAGTCCAATCGATAAAAAGTCCTCTTTGCTTGCTTCCTTCATTTTTTTAACTGACCCAAAGGCTTTTAATAATTGTTTCTTCCTTTTCTCACCGATTCCAGGGACGTCATCCAAAATCGACTGAAATACCGATTTCCCTCGAAGCTGCCTATGAAATGTAATCGCAAAACGATGTACTTCATCTTGAATTCTCTGGAGTAAATAAAATTCCTGACTATTTCTTTCGAGTGGTACAACCTCTAGTGGCTTCCCGTATAATAGCTGCGAGGTTCTATGTTTATCGTCTTTTACCAGACCAGTAATCGGAATATTAAGACCAAGTTCGTTTTCTAAAATATCTCTTACCGCTTCCACATGACCTTTTCCACCATCGATCATGATCAGATCAGGTAGAGGAAGATCTTCTTTAAGCACACGAGAATAACGCCTTCTCGTGACCTCTCTCATTGATTCATAATCATCAGGCCCAACAACAGATTTGATTTTGTATTTTCGGTACTCTCTTTTTGATGGCTTGCCATCAATAAAAACTACCATTGCAGAAACTGGATCTGTTCCTTGGATATTGGAGTTATCAAATGCTTCAATTCGATGAGGGGTATAAATGCCTAGCTGTTCACCTAGTTGTTCCACAGCTTTTATGGTTCTTTCTTCATCCCGCTCAACGAGTGAAAATTTTTCTTTTAGTGCAATGCTCGCATTTTTTATCGCTAACTCCACTAGGTCCTTTTTCTGACCACGTTTAGGCTGCAATACCTTTGTTTGTAGGAGTTGTTCTGCCAATTCTAGGTCAACTTCATCACGTAACAAAATCTCCTTTGGCTTAAAGTGATTCGATTGATCATAAAATTGACCTAAGAACGTTAAAAACTCCTCTTCCGCTTCTCCATAAATAGGGAACATGGAAATGTCTCTTTCAATAAGCTTCCCTTGGCGGACGAAAAATACTTGAACACACATCCAACCCTTATCAACCGAATACCCAAACACATCACGGTCAGTAAAATCAGTTGTTGTCATTTTTTGTTTTTCCATGGTTGCTTCAATATGCGCTATTTTATCTCGAAAATCCTTTGCTCTTTCGAAGTCAAGCTCTTCTGCAGCAGCTTGCATTTTCAGTGTGAGATCCTTCTTAATATCCTTGTAACCGCCATTTAAGAACTTTGTGATTTCCTCTACAAGTTCTTTGTAGGTTGCTTCCTTTACTTCCTTTACACACGGGGCTAAGCATTGCCCAAGATGGTAATATAAACATACTCTATCAGGCAATGTGGAGCATTTTCTTAAAGGATAAATCCTGTCCAAAAGTTTTTTTGTTTCATTAGCAGCAGACACATTTGGGTATGGACCAAAATATTTCCCCTTGTCCTTTTTTACCTTTCGGGTTGTAATAAGGCGGGGATGTCTTTCCGCAGTTAATTTTATAAAAGGATATGTTTTATCGTCCTTTAACATCACATTGTACTTAGGATCATATTTCTTTATTAAATTCAACTCTAGAATAAGTGCTTCAATATTGGAAGATGTAACAATATATTCGAAGTCCTCTATCTCTGAAACAAGCCTTTGCGTTTTTCCATCATGAGACCCAGTAAAGTAAGACCGAACACGATTCTTTAATACTTTTGCTTTACCAACATATATAATTGTACCTTGCCGATCCTTCATTAAATAACAGCCAGGTTGATCTGGCAATAGGGCAAGTTTATTTTTTATCATCTCATTCAAAAGGGACACCTCCAATCTGCAAAAAACACTCTGATTGTATTATAAAGTTTTTTTGAGGGGATAAATAGTAGGAGCCAATTGGAAAAGAAAAAACCACTCAGGACGAGTGGTCTTCATTCATTTTATAGATGAGAGTTTAAACGCTCTTCCAAAGCTTCTTTCGGTTGGAAGCCGACAACTTTATCGATTACTTCTCCATCTTTCATGATAAGAAGTGTTGGGATGCTCATCACACCAAACTTCGCTGCAGTTTCTTGGTTTTCGTCAACATCGATTTTAACGATTTTGACTTTGTCTCCCATTTCTGAATCAAGCTCTTGAAGAACTGGAGCAATCATCTTACAAGGACCACACCATGGAGCCCAAAAATCTGCAAGCACTAGGCCAGTACCAGTTTCAGTTGAAAAGTTTTGATCTGTAGCGTTTGAAATAGCCATTTTCATGCCTCCTTAAGTATTGCTTCGAGAAATATGTCTCGATTGCTTTTAGTAGTAAAATACTAACGTCAGTATATCATCGTTTTTCAGACGATGCTAATAATATGTCTCGCAGTTGTTTTCTTATGTAATTTGCCCATTTAGTGAAAGGATATTCGAGGTATGCCTTCGTGAAAAAGGAAAGAGCGGCTCTCTTAAACCGCTCATTGCCATTAAGCATTGATTTTTAATTTTTTAAATTCCTCTGTTAATAGTGGGACAACTTCAAACAAATCTCCCACAATTCCATAGTCAGCCACTTTAAAAATATTTGCCTCTGGATCTTTATTAATCGCAACAATTACCTTTGAATTGGACATGCCAGCTAAATGCTGAATTGCTCCTGAAATGCCGCAAGCAATATAAAGGTCTGGTGTTACCACTTTTCCTGTTTGACCTATTTGTAGGGAGTAATCACAGTACTCAGCATCACATGCGCCCCTTGATGCTCCTACTGCTCCACCAAGTATGTTAGCCAGTTCTTTTAGAGGTTCAAAGCCTTCTTCACTCTTTACACCACGGCCCCCTGCAATAACAACCTTTGCTTCTGAAAGATCTACTCCCTCACTCGCTTTACGTACCACCTCTTTAATAATGGCGCGTAAATCCTTTATGTCAACTGTTAATGAATGAACTTCCCCAGATAGTGAATCATCCTTCTGAAGAGCAGATATGTTATTTGGTCGGATCGTTGCAAAAATAATTCCATCTGTTACGATCTTTTTCTCAAAAGCTTTACCAGAGTAGATGGGTCTTGTAAATACAACATTCCCACCGGCTACTTCAATTGCTGTAGCATCTGAAATTAAGCCCGAATTCAATTTTCCAGCTATCCTAGGTGAGAGATCTTTCCCAAGGGCCGTGTGTCCAAAGACAATTCCTTCTGGCTTTTCTTCCTCAATAACAGCCCATAATGCTTGTGAATACCCATCAGATGTATATTGACCCAGTTTGGCATGTTCAACAACTACGACTCGGTTTGCACCATATTGGATTAGCTCTTGTCCTAAAGCGCTTACACTTTCGCCAACTAAAACACCGACCACTTCTCCACCTTCAGCAATTGTCTTGCCTGCAGACAACGCTTCAAAAGACACGTTACGTAATGTACCATCTCTAACTTCCCCTAACACCAACACTTTTCTCGCCATACAAGTTCCCTCCTGCAAATTTATTTCCGTATGTTTGGAATGTTTACACAACCTTTGCTTCTGTATGAAGTAGAGTGACAAGTTCTTTCACTTGATCATGTAAGTCACCTGTTAAAAGCTTACCTGCTTCTTTTTTTGGTGGCAGGTAAATTTCAATCGTCTTTGTCTTAGCCTCTACATCGTCCTCTTCTAGGTCAAGGTCGTCTAATTCTAATTCCTCAAGCGGTTTTTTCTTTGCCTTCATGATGCCTGGTAAAGAAGGGTATCTTGGCTCATTTAATCCTTGTTGCGCAGTTACTAACAGTGGAAGGGTTGTTTCAATTACTTCAGAATCACCTTCAACATCACGAATAACAGTTACTTTCGTCCCCTCAATCTCTAGCTTAGTAATTGTGGTAACATAAGGGATTTTAAGTGATTCTGCCACACGTGGGCCAACCTGACCTGATCCACCGTCAATAGCTACATTTCCAGCAATGATTAAATCGACTTCTTGATCTTTTAAGTATTGAGTGATTATTTTTGCTGTTGTATATTGATCAGATGCTTCTACATCGTCTTCAATATTTACTAGTACGGCTTTATCAGCTCCCATCGCTAGAGCTGTACGAAGCTGTTTTTCCGATTCTTCATTTCCAACAGATATTACGGTTACTTCCCCACCATGTGCATCACGAACTTGAATCGCTTCTTCCACTGCATATTCATCATACGGATTAATGATAAATTCAGCACCGTCCTCGTTGATTTTGCCGCCAGCAATCGTTATTTTTTCTTCAGTATCAAACGTTCTCTTTAACAAAACATAGATATTCATAAGTTCCCCTCCTATATATATCTAAAGATTTAATTGGTTCTAAAGATTGGGAAAATTCATTTGATAAAGGAAACCCACCAAGCTTCTGCTGTGAGTTTTGACTTCATCTTCCCGTAAACTTTGGCTCTCTTTTTTCGAGGAAGGCCAATATTCCTTCCTGCCCATCCTTAGACAGGAATACCTTCTCAAATAGCTCAACTTCTCTTTTTACCCCAGAATAAAACTCATTAGTTTTTCCATAATTAAGGAGTTCAATCGCCGCACTAAGTGCAATAGGGCTCTTTTTGGCAATTTTTTTAGCCATTGTATAGGCTTTTTCTAACAACTCTTCCTCAGGATAGGCGTGATTAGCTAGTCCGTGTTGAACTGCTTCCACTCCCGTGATAGGATCACTTGTAAATAGCATTTCTGCTGCTTTAGCTGTTCCTACATATCTTGGCAATCTTTGCGAACCCGCAAATCCAGGTACTAATCCTAGTTGAAGCTCCGGTAACCCAAGCTTTGCATTCTCCGTAACTAACCGGAAATGACAGGCCATCGCTAGCTCAAGCCCCCCTCCTAAAGCTGCCCCATGAATGACAGCGATAATTGGTTTTGGGAATCGCTCCATCCGTTCAAATAAATCTTGACCAAGAGTGGAAAGACTACCAAAATCCTCTCCTGTTGAAATGGTTGTAAATTCTTTAATATCTGCCCCTGCCGAAAAGAACCTTCCTTCACCACGTAATAGGATGACTCGGATATCCTGATGAAACTCAATTTCATCAAGAATACCCGATAATTCTTTTAACACCTGAGATGATAACGCATTTGCTGGAGGACGTTCCATTTTAATTGTTGCAATGAACTCTTCGTGAGACCAATGCAAAAAAGCCATAAGTCTTCCCCCTCATTCTTAAAAAATGATTATCTCTTGCCACACCCATTGATTAAAAGTTTATGAACCGGTTTTGCCAGTGCTGTTAAGTCATACTTTTGCTCATTCATTACCCAAGTAGTAACCGTCTCATCCATTGTTCCAAAGATCATCTGCCTAGCAAGACGTATATCAAGCTCCTGTGAAAATTCGCCAGAATCTCTTCCTTCAATAAGTATATTGTCGACAACCTCTAAATAACCTTTTAACACTTCATTTATTTTTAAACGAAGGTCTTTATTTGATTGTCGCAACTCTAGCTGCGTAACAATGGCTAAATGACGATCCACTGAAAGCATATTAAAATGCATTTCAATCATAAGTAATAATTTTTCTGCTGCGGATTGCTTTCCCTCTATCTTCTCTTCTATTTTTTCTATAAAAGCCCCCATTTTTTCTTGGAAAAGAGAAATGAGGATATCCTCTTTATTTTTAAAATATAAATAGATGGTACCATCAGCAACTCCCGCTTGTTTTGCAATTTTAGATACTTGAGCTTGATGGTATCCATTTTCTGCTATCACAATAACAGCGGCGTCAATAATCTGTCTATATTTTGGTTTGTCTTTTTTCAAAATCATACCCCTCCTTTCAAGAAGGTTTGCACTTATGAATGAATCATCATTCATAAATTCATAATAGATGGAAACCGACTTTCTGTCAAGGATTTCACGTATTATTTGCATTACTATCATGCCATAACAAAATCGAGTGTACAAGCCTGGTTTCACAAAAATAAACAGCCGACGAGTCGGCTATAGCAACTTAAGCCTGTTTCTGTTCATTGTCCTCTTTTTTCATTTTTTCCTCCTCGACTAAAGCTCTTCTTAGAATTTTCCCTACAGCTGTTTTTGGAAGCTCTGAACGAAACTCATACACCCTAGGAACTTTATAGGCTGCAAGATGTTTTCTTGCAAAGGAATTCAACTCTTCCTCGTTTGTTGAAGACCCCTCCTTTAACACAATATATGCTTTTACCGTCTCCCCCCTATAAGGGTCTGGAACGCCAGCAACAACAACCTCTTGAACACTAGGATGCTCATATATTATTTCTTCAATTTCTCGCGGATAAATATTAAATCCTCCAGCGATAATCATATCCTTTTTTCGGTCGACCACAAAGAAATAACCTTCTTCATTCATATACCCCAAGTCACCAGTAAGAAGCCAACCGTTTCTCAATACCTGATCGGTCTCTTCAGGCTTGTTCCAATAGCCCTTCATGACTTGAGGACCCTTTACGACAATTTCACCAATCTCTCCAGGTGGTAATGGTTCTCCCGTTTCTAAGGATAATACAACCGCATCCGTATCTGGCCAAGGTACCCCAATACTCCCCTTTATTCTAGGGCGGTCCCATAAAAAATTGGAATGAGTCACTGGAGATGATTCTGTCAGTCCATAGCCTTCAACTAGCTTCCCACCCGTAATTTCTTCGAATTTCTCCTGTACCTCGACTGGGAGTGGAGCGGAGCCTGAGATACATGAATCAATGGATGAAAGATCGTATTTGGAAAGGTCAGGGTGATTTAACAATCCAATATAGATGGTTGGTGCTCCTGGGAATAAAGTTGGACGTTGTTTTTCTATCGTTTTTAAGGTTTGTTCTGGATCAAACTTCGGAAGCAAGACCATTTTTTGCCCTTGCATTACCGAAAGAATCATAACAGCTGTCATTCCATACACGTGGAAAAATGGGATAATCGCTAATATGATTTCTTCCCCTCGTTTGCATTTATATAACCAAGCGTTACTCATCGCTGTATTTGAAACAAGATTCTTGTGGGTTAACATGACCCCCTTGGGAGCCCCAGTTGTTCCACCCGTATATTGAATTATGGCAAGATCCTCTTCAAAATCGACTGTAAAGCTTTTTATCTCTTTAGTTGAATGCTTAATAATTTCTGTAAGTAGGTGATGACAGCCCTCGTGCTTAACAGACACGGTAATTCCGTATTGTTTCTTTTGGATAAATGGATAGATGAGATTTTTCGGGAAGGGTAGATAATCTTTGATAGCGGTTACAATTATGTGTTCCAAGTTGGTTTGGGTGAATACTTTGCTTACACGTGGAAATAAAATATCTAATGTGACAATGGCTTTTGCACCCGAATCCTTCATTTGATATTCTATTTCTCTTTCTGTGTACAACGGGTTTGTTGGAACAACAACTCCTCCAGCTAGTAAGATTCCGTAGTACGTGATAACAGCCTGGGGACAATTTGGAAGCATCATTGCGACCCGGTCACCTTTTTCTAAACCAAGTCCTTGTAAATAGCTAGCTAGTTTACAAGCATGTTCATGGACTGTTTCATAGCTCAATTCTTTACCCATAAAATGAATGGCCGACTTATTCGGAAACTCCCTTGCGGCGTTCGTCAAATATGTTTGAACGGGTTCTGACTTATACGTTAAGGTAGCCGGTATCTCCTCAGGGTAATTAACTAACCATGGCCGTTGTTCACTCATTCTCCATCCCTCCTACATAGAAATTGTATAGAAATTTCTGATTACTCATCTTGATTATAATATAGTGAATAATTCATGACAATTTAAATTCCTCCTATTCTATTTCTATGGGAGGTAAAAGTTGTCCTACAACAAAAAAATCGCCTATAAAAGGCGATCTTAGAAAACCAAATAAAAAACTCCTATTAACACAAATATTCCACAAAAGATTAGAAGGATTTTTGCTAGCTTTTCCATTAACGTACTCCTTTAAGATATACCTGCCCCAATTACATATGATAATCCTACTGAAATAATCATTGAAATTAATCCTACTGCTCGGTTATCATTCTTTATTTCTTCATCAATTTTAAATTTTGGTGTTAAAAACTCATAAATAAAGTAAGCCACCAATAGTAAAAAAAAGCCAAATACTCCCCAGCCAATCATGGTTATTAGTGAGTCATGCTGCTCAATCGAATGCCTGAAAATATTGGCAATCCCAAAGATTTTCCCACCGGTTGCCATAGCAACCGCAACATTCCCATTTTGAATTTCTTCCCAGTTCCGATATGTCGTAACAAGTTCAAAAATAGCGAGAAACACGATCATACATAAAATAACGACACTACAATATGCGGCTATATGAACAAATTCATTCTCCCAAAAACCGTTCAACTTCCTCTTCCTCCTACCTACTTGAATTCAACGATCGTTACACCAGAACCGCCTTCTCCGGCCTCACCAAAGCGAATCTTTTTTACAGACCGATGATTTTTCAAGTACTCTTGTACACCCTGCCTTAGTGCCCCAGTCCCTTTTCCATGAATAATTGAAACTCTTGGATAATTAGATAATAAGGCATCGTCGATGTATTTTTCCACTCTCAAGAGAGCATTATCATAACGTTCGCCTCTAAGATCTAGCTCTATAGAAACAGTCGAATCTCTTCCCTGAATCGTTGTGACATGCTTTTGGACTTTTGGTGTTTCCGATTGAATAAATTCTAAATCCTTTTCTTTGACCTTCATTTTAAGTATCCCTATTTGAACCTGCCACTCATTATCAGACACCTTCTCAACCAAATGTCCCTTTTGGTCAAAAGTTAATACCTTTACCTCGTCACCTACATGGAATGTATGTCGCTGTTTTCTTCCCTCATTGTTCACTGTTTTTTCTGAAACAGGGACCGCTTCATTCAATCTTTTCTTAGCATCAATTAGCTCATGTTCTTTCACATCAGCTTTCTTCTCTATCCTCATTCGACGCAGGTCTCGGATCACTTCTTCGGCTTCTTGTTTTGCTTTTTCTATTATTTCTTGTGCTTCACGCTCGGCTTTTTCCCGTAACAAATCTTTTTCTTTATAATAGGATACAATTTCCTCTTGAAGATCTTTATGAAGCTTTTCAGCTTGCCTTAATGTGTCATGTGCCTCTTCTAATTCATTTTCTGCTTGTTTTTTACTTGTCTCAAGGGCAGCTATCATTTGGTCCACTTCGTTACTTTCAGAGCTAACATGCGACCTTGCCATGTGAATTACTTTTTCCTTTAACCCAAGACGCTTTGAAATTTCAAACGCATTGCTTCGACCTGGAACTCCTATTAAGAGCTTATACGTAGGACTTAATGTTTCAATATCAAATTCAACACTTGCATTTATAACCCCTTCACGGTTATATCCATATGCCTTCAATTCAGGATAATGGGTCGTTGCAACCACCCTAGCTCCTGTTTTGTAGACAGTGTCTAAAATAGAAATCGCTAGTGCAGCCCCTTCCTGCGGGTCTGTACCTGCACCAAGCTCATCAAAAAGAACAAGACTATCAAAGCTCACATCATTTAATATATCTACAATATTCACCATATGAGAGGAGAAAGTACTTAGGCTTTGTTCAATGGATTGTTCATCTCCAATATCGGCAAAAACCTCGCCAAACACAGCCAATTCTGATCCATCAAGGGCGGGTATTTGTAATCCAGCCTGAGCCATTAACGTACATAAACCAACCGTTTTTAGTGTAACTGTCTTTCCACCCGTATTGGGTCCAGTTATGACAATCGTGGAATAATCCTTACCGAGTATAATATCATTCGGGACTACCTCATCCATAGCAATTAAAGGGTGTCTAGCTTTAAACAAGGAAATGTGTCCATCATTATTCATTTTTGGTTTTGAGCCCTTTATTCTTTTACTATATCTTGCTTTTGCAAACATAAAGTCGAGGTCTGTTAAAATCCCTACAATTACATTTAACTCACTCTCAAACTGTCCCACTTTTCCTGATAGCTCAACCAAAATACGCTCGATTTCTTGCTTCTCCTTGACACGAATTGCTTGCACATCGTTGTTTAATTGTACGATTGTTTGTGGTTCAATAAACAATGTTTGGCCTGAAGAACTTTGATCGTGAATAATCCCACCGTAATGCCCACGATATTCTTGCTTTACTGGTATAACAAACCGATCATTTCGAATGGTTATAATGGCATCTGAAAGCATTTTAGCCGCATTAGAAGAGCGAATCATTGATTCAAGTCGTTCACGTACCCTGGCTTCCTTTGTACGAAGCTGACTTCTAAGAGAGCGTAATGTTTCACTCGCTGTATCAAGAACCTCTCCACCTTCATCGACCGCCATGCGGATTGGCTCTTCCAGCTCGGCAAGGACAATGATATTACCTGCATATTCATTTAAAACAGGAATTTCTATTCCTTGTTCAACCATATCTTCTATAAATCGGCGCATCATCCGGCTCGCATGTATCGTACTCGCAATTTGTACAAGTTCAAGTGGACTTAACACCCCACCAATAGCGGAACGTCTTATTTGCATTCTTATATCGTAAATTCCTGCAAGAGGAACATTCCCTTTTAATCGAAGAACCTTTGCAGCTTCATCTGTTTCTTCCTGACTGCGCAGCACCTCGTCAAAATCTGTAGAAGGGACTAACGTCTTCACTTTGTCTTTTCCTAAGGTTGAAGAAGCATGCTCAATTAGCTGCTCTTTTACTTTTGTAAATTCCAATACCTTTAAAACTCTTTCTTGCATGGAGTGTACCTCCTATCCAAAATTCTATCTTCTATCTTCTTTTTGCCTTCTTATGAGTTCTAGTAATTCTTCCTTGGGCAACGAATTGATAACAGAATGTTTTTGAATCCATCCTTTTTTCGCTGCAGATATTCCTGTATCCATATGAGCTAAGGTTTCAACCATATGAGCATCCGTATTAATGACAAGTTTTACTCCTGCTTCTTGGGCCATACGAACATGTTCTGAGGAAAGGTCAAGTCGATTTGGATTCGCATTTAATTCCAACCATGTATTTGTTTCTTTTGCGAGTTCAATTAATTGCTTAATATCTACTGAATATCCGTCCCTCTTCCCAATCTTTCTGCCTGTCGGATGTGCAATCATATGAACATGTTTGTTTTTCAAAGCCGTTGTCAGACGATCCATAATCTTTTCCTGCGATTGTGAAAAAGAGGAATGAATAGAAGCAATCACGAAGTCCATTTGTTCGAGAACATCATCCTCATAATCAAGAGAGCCATCAGGTAAAATATCCATTTCTATACCAGCTAAAATGGTAATATCATCATATTTACGATTCAGTTCATCAATTTCTTTTCGTTGTTTCAGCAAACGTTCGACCGTAAGTCCATTCGCCACCTTTAAATATTGCGAGTGATCGGTAATGGCCATATATTCATACCCTTTTGCCCGACAAGCTTCTACCATTTGCTCGATTGAATGTGTGCCATCACTCCAAGTAGAATGCATGTGGAGATCACCTTTTATATGGTTAAGAGCAATGATTTCAAGCTCCTCTTTATACTGTTCCACTTCTGTTCCATCCTCACGCATTTCCGGTGGAATAAAAGGCAAACCAAAGTGAGCAAAAAACTCCTCTTCACTAGCAAAAGTTACTATTTCCCCAGTCTCGGTATTTTCAACACCATATTCACTTATTTTTTCTCCACGTTCCTTCGCTAACTGACGCATCCTTACATTATGGTCCTTTGAGCCAGTGAAATGGTGTAAAGTAGTGATAAATTCTTCATCCGTCACAAGGCGAAAATCAATGGAAACGTCAAATTCCAATTCCAGGATGATTGAAACCTTTGTATCTCCTTTTGAAACAACCTCTTTTATTTGATTTATTGAGAGCAGTTGTTCTTTTACCAATTGCGGATTTGACGTTGAGATGATGAAATCTAAGTCCTTTATCGTTTCCTTCATTCTTCTGATACTACCCGCTCTAGAAAAGCGAATGATTCCATTCATCTCGGATAGAGCCAACTCTATTTTTCGTGCAACCGGTAACATGTAGGCAAGCGGTAGTCGGTCTGGTTGGGTACCGAATGAGTGAATTGATTGCAGAATTTTCTCCTCTGTTTTCCCACCAAATCCCGCAAGCTCTCTCACCTTTTTGTCTAGACATGCCTGCTTTAACTCATGTACATTCGTTATCAACAGCTCTTTGTATAGCTTGGCAATCTTTTTCCCACCTAGGCCAGGTAACTGCAGTAGTGGAATTAATCCCTTTGGCACCTCTTCCTGAAGCTCCTTTAGCACAGTAGATTGACCCTCTTTTATAAATTCTGTAATGACAGAGGCTGTCCCCTTGCCGATACCAGAAATGGTGGTAAAATCATTGATTTGTGATAGGTCTTGCTCATTTATTTCAAGGCTATTTGCTGCCTTCCTAAAAGCAGATACTTTGAATGTATTTTCACCTTTTAACTCCATATAAGTTGCAATCGTTTCAAGTAAACGAATCACTTCTTTTTTTTGTATTGCCACACTATCCACCTACTTTCGCTATATCCCATTATGAATGATTCGCTTCTATTTCACCAATAATTTAATACGTTTCGTAAACCCTAGTATGTATTTATGTACGTACGGTAAACGAAAAAGTTTTGAAATAGAAACAAAATAAAACTTCTCTTATGAAAAAGAGAAGTAGTCTATTAAGGTCTCATTTAAGTTATCCTCATAGTTCTTTTACAAGATTAGATAAGTAAGGAGTATTTTCAACTATACCCTTTGCTAAAGAAGAGCTAGCTATTGGTGATTGGACCATTTCAATTGGTAAAAGTACTGCTATGTATAAAATAATAAATAAGAGCAAATACACCTCTAAAAATCCAAGTATTCCTCCGGCCCAACGATTAAAGGTCTTTAAAATTGGTAGATTGGAAACAAAATCTAGCATACTTCCAATTATTTGTAATACAATCTTAACCGCAAAGAAAATCCCAACAAAGGCAATTCCACGATAATAAGCATCCTCAATATTGCCTTCTGAGAAGATAATTTGTAGTTCGGATGCATTACCAAAGCTTGGATATGGAATCCAAAGGGTTAATTTTGGTGCTAGTTCCGAATAATAGACCTTTGCAACAATAAATGCAATAATAAATCCAGTTAGATGAATAAATTGAAGGATAAACCCTCTACGAAGCCCAACAAGTAATCCTAATAATAATATAATGACAATAGCAAGATTTAGCATATTATTCAATCCTTTACCTCTTTAATTCAGTTTCTAAGCGCTCAAGTTGATCCTTTATTTTCAGATAATCATTTACAGCATTCACAGCTGTAAGGACTGCTAGTTTGGTACTATCTAGTGAGGGATTCTTCTGACCAATTTCGCGCATTTTATTATTGACCAAAGAGGCAACCAATCGAACATGTTCAACACTTTCATTGCCAACAATTACATACTGTTGCCCGTATATCTCAACCGTTGTGCGCTTTTTTTCTGCTTCAGACACAGCATTGCCCCCATTCATAAGAATCCTACACTATATCATACCATGAATATTATTTGAGTGGGAAGTTAAGAATGTCAAAATCAGACGAATGAAGGAAAAATATGTATTTTACTGGAGAGTGTAAAATGAGTCAAATTGTATTAAAACTGTCAGGTGAACAAATAAAAAAGATGGAACAGTATTATCAAAAATGCCTTTTGCCAAAAGCACCCCCTGGTGGGGTTTTCTCAGCAAAGGTGTCGGGTTGCTCCATCACAGCTTATAATTCAGGGAAAGTTCTATTTCAAGGGCCTACATGTGAGACAGAAGCAAGGAAATGGGGTGTTAGTGAGCAAGCTAGCACTGAAGGAAGTACACCGAAAAGAAGTCACCTCCCAGACGATTTTGAGTCACTTTCGGTAGTGGGGTCAGATGAGGTTGGTACCGGTGATTATTTTGGGCCAATGACTGTTGTAGCCGCTTATGTGAAAAAGGAGCATATCCCGCTTTTAAAAGAACTAGGGGTAAAGGATTCAAAAGGCTTGAAAGATGAACAAATCGCTGCCATTGCAAAAGCAATAAAAGATGTTATTCCATACAGCTTGTTAACTTTGCATAATGAAAAATATAATCAGCTCCAGCAGTCAGGCATGTCACAGGGGAAACTGAAAGCTCTTTTACATAATCAAGCAATTGGTCATGTATTAAAAAAAATCGCACCAGAAAAACCAGAAGCTATCTTGATTGATCAATTTGCCAAAGAAGATGTTTACTACCAATATCTAAAGGGACAAAAAGTGATTCAACGCGAAAATGTCTATTTTTCCACGAAAGGAGAAAGCGTACATCTGGCTGTAGCTGCCGCATCAATACTTGCTAGATATGCTTTTGTTCAACATTTTGCTAAACTTTCAAAGGAAGCTGGGTTTACCATTCCAAAGGGCGCTGGCACACAAGTAGATGCTGCTGCCGCAAAATTAATTAAAACCAAAGGAAAGGATTGTCTCCCTCACTTTGTTAAGCTCCATTTTGCGAACACAGATAAAGCCTGGAATCTTGTAGCAAGAAAATAAACAAAGGAGCATTCCCAATTATGGGGATGCTCCTCCATCATTTTATCCTCTTAATACAGCTCCAGCTTCTTCCTTCACTGCTTGTAAAACCTTATCATGTGCCTTAGTTACTTCTTCATCTGTTAGAGTTTTTTCAGGATCGAAGTATTTTAGCGAGAAGGCAATTGATTTCTTTCCTTCTTCTAAGCGATCTCCTTCATAGAGATCAAACACAGACACATCCTTCAGTAGGTTGCCACCAGCTTCTGTAATAATGTCGGAAATCTTTCCTGCAACCACTTTCTTGTCGACAACCAATGCGATATCGCGTGTGATTGATGGATAACGAGGAATGGATTCGTATCGTAATGGAGCTATCTCAGCCTCAAGTAAGGCTTTCAAAGAGAGTTCAAATACATACGTTTCTTTCAAATCTAATTCTTTTTGAACGTTTGGATGAATTTGTCCGACAAAACCAATTTTCTTATTATCTAAAAGAAGATCAGCTGTTCTTCCTGGATGCATCCCTTCTACCGTCGCTTGACAGAATTCCACTCTTCCTGTTAGGCCTAAACGAGCGAGTAGCCCCTCAAGAACTCCTTTAAGAACATAATAATCAACGACCTTCTTCTCTCCCTGCCATGGTTGCTGATGCCATAAGCCAGTAATTGCTGCCGCCAGATGTTCCTTCTCTTCTGGAAGCTTATCTTGTTCTGTCGAAAGGAACACGGCACCTGTTTCATATAATGCAATACTATCATTTTGGCGAGCTGAATTGTATTTTACGACCTCTAAGAGCTGTGGCAAAATACTTAGACGTAGTACACTTCGATCTTCACTCATCGGCATCGCAAGCTTAACAGGTTCACGGTTATCTAGAGCAAATTGAGTTGCTTTTGCCTCATTTGTGAGGGAATAAGTGACCGCTTGGTATAGTCCAGCACTTTCTAAGTAACGGCGAACAATTCTACGCTTCTTTTGATAATCACTTAATTTCCCTGGAGTAGAAGCACCCTTCGGAAGAGTTTTAGGGATATTGTCATAACCGTAAATTCTTCCAACTTCTTCAACCAAGTCTTCCTCAATAGTAATATCACCACGTCGAGTAGGTACGGTTACAGTAATTTCGTTCCCTTCAACGGATGTCGTAAATTGAAGACGAGCAAAGATGTCCTTAACCGCATCCATAGAAATATCGGTACCAAGTACACCATTGATTTTTTCTAACGTAATGGAAATAACGGCCGGTTCTACTTTTAGAGTATCCGCCTCAACTGATCCTTCTAATACTTCTCCGTTCGCATACAGTGCTAATAGCTCAGCTGCTCTTTCTGCTGCAGCTCTAACACGATTTGGATCCACACCTTTTTCATAACGAGCACTCGCTTCACTGCGCAAGCCGTGATCCTTTGAAGCTTTACGAATAGATGCTCCAACAAAGTATGCAGACTCCAGTAATACGGTTGTCGTACCTGTTTCTACCTCAGAATTCGCTCCACCCATTACTCCTGCTAATGCAACTGGTTCTTTTCCGTTTGTAATTACGAGATGGTCTGTAGTTAATGTACGTTTTGTATCATCAAGCGTTGTCATGCTTTCACCTTGATGAGCACGACGCACGAGGATCTCTTTTGAACCAAAACGATCATAGTCAAAGGCATGAAGCGGTTGACCATATTCCATTAAAATATAATTTGTAATATCAACTACATTATTGTGAGGACGAACACCCGCTGCCATAAGGCGTGTTTGCATCCATAATGGAGAAGGACCAACCTTTACGTTTTTAATTACCTTTGCAACGTATAATGGATTGTCTTCAGCAGCATCCACCGTAACAGAAATATAATCGCTAGCCTTTTCACTAGTTGATGTAACCTCTGGCTTTGGAAGCTTTACTTCTCTGCCCAGAATCGCCGCAACCTCGTATGCCACACCTAGCATACTTAAGCAATCCGCTCGATTTGGCGTTAAACCTAGTTCTAATATTTGATCGTCACGATTTAATAACTCCAGCGCGTCGTCCCCAACAGTTACCTCATTTGGGAATACGAAGATCCCTTCAGAGAATTCCTTGGCAACAAACTTGCTTTCCACTCCTAGCTCCTGTAAAGAACAAATCATTCCGTGAGACTCTTCACCACGTAGTTTTGCTTTCTTAATTTTAAAGTTCCCTGGAAGAACTGCTCCAACCTTAGCAACGATTACATGTTGACCTTTGTCGACATTGGGCGCACCACAGATAATTTGAACTGGCTCTTCTTCCCCAACATCTACTAGACATTTATTTAACTTATCGGCATTTGGATGCTGCTCACGTTCTAACACATGACCAACTACAAGACCCTTCATGCCTTCATTAAGGATTTCAACGCCTTCCACTTCAATCCCGCTTTTTGTGATTTTATCCGCTAGTTCAGTAGCAGTGACACCTGATAGGTCCACGTACTCTTGAAGCCATTTATAAGAAACAAACATCTCTTGTTATCCTCCTATTCGTGTATCGAAAATTGCTTTAAGAAACGAACATCATTTGTATAGTAATGACGAATATCATCGATGCCGTATTTAAGCATTGCGATTCGTTCAGAGCCAATTCCAAACGCAAATCCTGTATATTTCTTCGAATCGTAACCAGCCATTTCAAGTACATTCGGATGAACCATACCAGCACCTAGGACTTCAATCCAACCGGTTCCCTTACATACGTTACATCCTTTCCCACTACAAATCTTACAAGAAATATCCATCTCTACAGAGGGTTCTGTAAACGGGAAGAAGCTAGGACGTAAGCGGATCTCTCGATCTTCTCCAAACATCTTCTTTGCAAATACATCTAATGTACCCTTAAGGTCACTCATTTGAATATTTTCGTCAACAACAAGCCCTTCAATTTGCATGAACTGATGTGAGTGAGTCGCATCATCATTATCACGACGGTACACTTTACCCGGACATATAATTTTTACAGGTCCTTTTCCATTTTGTTTTTCCATCGTTCTAGCCTGCATTGGAGAAGTATGAGTGCGAAGTAGAAGCTCCTCTGTAATGTAAAAAGAGTCCTGCATATCTCGTGCTGGATGACCCTTCGGTAAATTTAAGGCCTCAAAATTATAGTAGTCACTTTCAACTTCTGGCCCTTCAGCAATGGTGTATCCCATTCCAATAAATAGGTCTTCAATTTCCTCAATAATTCTAGTTAATGGATGATGATTCCCCGTTTTTACTTGGCGTCCAGGGAGTGTGACATCAATTGTTTCAGAAGCAAGCTTTTTTGCTACCGCTTCTTCTTCTAAGATAGATTGCTTCTCTTCAATTGCCTGTGCAATCACATCTCTTACTTCGTTTGCTAAAGCTCCCATTTTAGGACGTTCTTCAGCCGAAAGTTTTCCCATTCCTTTTAGGACTTCGGTGATCGGGCCTTTTTTCCCTAGATACGATACACGAATGTCATTTAGTTCCTTTAAATCAGTCGCTTTCTTTATTCCTTCAAGCGCTTCTTGCTGAAGCTCTACCAAGCGTTGCTCCATGTTGTTTCCTCCTTTTGATTTTTAGACACAATAAAAACCCCATCCCTAGAAAGGGACGAGGTTTAATAGTCGCGGTACCACCCTTAATTAATGCAGGACATCATTCTTCCTACATTCACTTCATTGCTGATAACGGCTTTAAACCGGTGCATCTTTACACTTCTTCTAATGAAGTGGTCCCGATGCCAACTCGGGAGGTGAACTTCGTTTACTTTTTCTATAAAAATGCTTTCAGTCTAAGGCATTTTTTCCCTAAGATAGATGGTAGTAACTACTTTTCTCCGTCATCGTTTTTTTGTATGTAATTTTTGCTGTTAATTATATTATACTTTTCTGCTTATTACAAACCCAATTTATTAGGGGATAAGCCTTTATTACGCACGTAAGTAATATAACAAAATTCCTGTTGCTACAGCAACATTTAATGACTCACTTTTTCCATGAATCGGAATATAAAGATTGGCTGTTGTTTTACTTAGTAGCTCTTTACTTACACCATTACCTTCATTTCCTACGATTAAAGCGTATGAACCTGTTGATTGTATTTGGTGGAACGGTTCCGCATTCTCTAAGGCTGTTCCATAGACAGGGATCCCTTGGTCTAGTAGATTATTTGTCCAAGCAGAAATATCACCTTTAATGACGGGAAGGTGAAAATGACTTCCTTGCGCTGATCTAAGGACTTTAGAATTGTACATATCAACGCTCCCGTTGCCAACTACAACAACATCCACTCCAGCAGCATCAGCCGTACGAATCATCGTTCCTAAATTTCCTGGGTCCTGTACAGCATCAATTAATAGATAGGATACTCCCTCTGTATTGGATGGCTGCTGTTCTTGATGACAAATAGCGAAAATTCCCTGTGGTGTATCTGTTTCAGCCAATAACTTAATGATATCAACTGGGACAGATGAAACAGGTGTTGATCCGTAATCAAAGCTTGAAGGAAGATCAATGTTTTCCTGTACAATGATTTCTTCAATGCGTCCAGCTTTAAGCGCTTCCTCCACTAAATGGAACCCTTCGACTATAAACAAACCTGTTTTATCACGTTCTTTTTTCGTTAAGAGTTTCTTCCATTGCTTAACCTTTGGGTTACTACTCGATTGAATATACTTCAATACAAAACCCCTTCTTTCCTTTTTTCTCGGGTTTTCTTATTATAGCGTAACTTAAGTACATAATAATAACAAAATTAGAAAACATATTAAAGAAAATGAAGAAGGAGTGGGTAAAAATGAATCTTAATTTAAGAAATGCTGTTATTCATAATGTATCTGGAAATTCACAAGATGAACTAAGAGACACGATTGTAGACGCAATCCAAAACGGTGAAGAAAAGATGCTTCCAGGACTTGGAGTGCTCTTTGAAGTGATCTGGAAAAATGCATCCGACCAAGAAAAAAGCGAAATGCTCCAAACATTAGAAAACGGCCTAAAATAAACCAATTACGGTGTCTGTCACCCCTCGTGGACAATTGGAGTGATTTTGTACGCCTGAGGTGGACAGTCCTCCTTGTTTAACAAAGAAAGACAGCATGGCTAGCATGCTGTCTTTCTTTGTTTTCTATTCAAGTGTAATGCGGTCGACTGTTTCTCGGTCTAGACGCTTGATGACTTCAACGATTAGCTTGACGGCATTCTCGTAGTCGTCACGGTGCAGCATCGCTGCATGTGAATGGATGTAGCGTGTAGCAATCGTAATTGCCAAGGACGGAGCGCCTTTATGAGAAATATGAATGGAACCAGCATCTGTTCCACCGCCCGCAATGGCATCAAATTGATATGGAATTCCAAGTTCGTCTGCAGTGTCAGTAACTAAATCTCTTAGTCCCTTATGAGACACCATGCTTGCATCATATAAAATAATCTGTGGGCCTTTGCCCATTTTACTTTGTGCTTCCTTTTCAGATACACCAGGAGTGTCCCCTGCGATCCCAACATCTACTCCGAAGCCAATATCAGGCTCGATTGTTGCAGCCGAAGTACGGGCACCACGTAAGCCCACCTCTTCTTGAACACTTCCAACCCCGTACACAATATTTGGATGCTCTTCATTCTTTAATTGCTTCAAAACATCTATCGCAATGGCACAGCCAATACGATTATCCCAAGCTTTTGCTAATAAAAGTTTTTCATTGTTCATAACGGTAAACTCAAAGTATGGAACAACCATGTCACCAGGGCGTACTCCCCACTCTGTTGCTTCGTCACGACTTGATGCACCAATATCAATAAACATTTCTTTAATTTCTACAGGCTTTTTCCTAGCTTCAGGAGACAAGATATGTGGTGGCTTTGAGCCAATCACTCCCGTTAGATCGCCCTTTCTTGTCACAATCGTCACTCGCTGTGCTAACATAACCTGTGACCACCAGCCACCAACCGTTTGGAAGCGTAGAAACCCTTTATCATCAATTTGTGTGATCATGAAACCTACTTCATCCAAATGTCCAGCGACCATTACCTTTGGACCGTTCGCGTCTCCCACTTTTTTAGCTATTAAGCTTCCAAGTCCATCAGTTGTTACTTCATCCGCATAAGGAGCGATATGCTTATTCATAACTTCTCTTGGCTCACGCTCATTTCCCGGAATCCCTTTTGCATCTGTTAGTTCCTTGAGCATTGCTAAAGTCTCATCAAGCTTCGTCATTTATTTCGACTCCCTTAATATGTATTCTATTAATAGTATACTAGCTACATGTTAATTGCACAAAGTATAAGTCAGTACCCTTCCTTCTGCCTTTTATAATTTACTTCATTTTTAGAGATATATGCTTCTTTTATCTCTTCGGACGAAAAACCAAGCATTTTACCTAAAACAAAATAACTTTCTAACATATGACGATACGCATCTAAGGTCCTTTCTCCAGAAAAGCGATGAACGGTTTCATACATGGTTAAAAATTGATTAGTGACATTTTCCTCAACTAACACAAGATCTTCTATATGTACATTGTGGTCAAATGCACAATCAAGGCCTAATGATAAAATGAAATGAACCCCATCTACAAATTCCTCAAGAATGACTTCTTTAGGGGAAGCTCCTTTTACACTCCAAAACTTAAAGCAACGTGTCTCATTTGCTAGTTCCCCTAATTCAACTAACAGCGCTAGAACCTTTCGACTAATTAGACTATCTGTTTGTAATTGGTGGGTTTTTGCTATATGTTCATCCAAACCTTTTTGCATCTCAAACAACTCTCGTAAATCCATCATTTCACTCATTTCTATGTATATTACTTTAATCATAATGAAAGTAAGAAAAAAATTCACTTAAAAGCAATAATTTATGAAACCTTTTTCGAATGAAACACGTATATAAGGTAAAATTTAAAGTGGAGGGCTTAAGTATGATGTGGCTTCTACGTATGCTCCTAATTGCATTTATCTTATTTTTAATATACAGTGCCTTCAAATTTGTGTTAAATCCAAAACGAAAATTGGAGCTAGCTCACGAGCAAAAACAATTCTTTTTACTTGATGATATAAAAAATGTTCGAAAGAATTTCCTCTTAACTTATAAAGGAGTTCTGTTCGAAGGCGAAAAATACTTAGGTACAACCGAAAATACCTTTGAGGTTGTTTCCATTTTCATTTGGCCCCATAGTACTGCTGCATTAAATGGTTTGTCAAAAGAAGATTTCCGTTACATCGAAATGGAAGTAGCTGTATTTTATCCAAATGCAAAAATTGACTGGAAAAGTCCCATTCATGAATTTATGAAAAAATAAACGTTCAAGGGCGAAAACCCCCTGAACGTTTTTACTATCCCTGCTTCTCTAATTTTGTTTCCTTAAAAAAGTCTCCCCACTTAATGATGGTCATTTTCTCCCTTAACAAATAAACAAGAATGGATAAAGAAAACAGAATAATTACGATCATCGTTGGTGTAAATTGACTAATAAATTGCCCAAAGACAGTGTAGAAGAAAGCCAATGGGAGATTTGTAATAAACGTAGCCTTAAAATACTCCTTGAAGCCTCGGTGTCTTTCCATTAAACAAAAATTTAATAGCTGATAATGAACAAAAGGAACAAGGCGTAAAATTGATATCTGACTAACCGTTAAATTCCGATACTCACCAAACCACTTTTTCCGAATCGAAGACAGTTTCTCCTGTGTCCGCGGAAATCTTGAAACGAGAACAAAAAAGAGTACACTGCTAATCATTAATCCAATGAGCGAGTATATAGTACCCGCCACCGTCCCAAAAAGAACTCCACCAGCAATACAAATGATAACTACAGGAATAAATAAAAACTGTCGTAATGTATGGAAAATAACAAAAATAATCGGGGTGAAAACTCCACCAGCCTGAAACATGACAAGAAGTAATGCTAAATCCTCATTCAAATGATCACCCTCTTAAGCAGTTTCTAGATGTCTATTACAGCTTATCGAGGAGGGTCCATTTCTATGACAACTATTCCCTTAATTCCATACAAAGAAAACCAATAGACCGATTTGAAGAACGGTCAAAAACGGCAATCCCCACTTAAAGCTTTGATGCTTTGTTTTATGACGGAAACACTTCATTCCTATCAAAGCGCCTAATGCTCCGCCAATAAAAGCGAATTGCCAGAGTGTCGATTCTCTAATTCGATATTCATTCTTTTTAGCCTTCTGCTTATCAGCATACATCACCAGACAACTGACCATATTTATTACTAATAAATAAATAGAAATATAAGTAAGCATATGTACCTCCTCGAAACATTAAAAAAGCCACTCTCTACTTAGAGAATGGCTTTTATAGACTTATAAGTCAATTATTTTGCAAGGCTTTGCTTAGCTGCATCAGCTAATTGAGCAAATGCTTTTTCATCGCTTACTGCAAGTTCAGCAAGCATTTTACGGTTTACTTCGATACCTGCAACGCTTAAACCGTGCATTAAACGGCTGTAAGAAAGACCGTTCATGCGAGCTGCTGCATTGATACGAGTGATCCATAATTTACGGAAGTCGCGCTTCTTTTGGCGACGATCGCGGAATGCATACATTAGAGATTTCATAACCTGTTGGTTAGCTACTTTATATAATGTATGTTTTGAACCATAATAACCTTTTGCTAATTTAATAACTTTTTTACGACGTCTGCGAGTTACTGTACCGCCTTTAACACGTGGCATATGTTTTCCCTCCTAATTTGCAATTACTTAAGATTTACTAGTAAGTTACGGATGCGCTTGTAATCGCCTGAAGAAACTAGAGTTCCTTTACGAAGCTTACGCTTTTGCTTTGTAGATTT
This sequence comes from Robertmurraya korlensis NBRC 107688, assembly GCF_001591645.1. Lineage (GTDB taxonomy): Bacteria > Bacillota > Bacilli > Bacillales > Cytobacillaceae > Robertmurraya_A. The sequence goes on from NZ_BCVH01000002.1 coordinate 251,602, forward strand.
GTTAGCGAATAAATGGCTTCTGTAAGCATGTGAACGCTTCAGTTTACCAGATCCTGTTCTCTTGAAACGCTTTGCTGCGCCGCGGTGAGTTTTCATTTTTGGCATTAGGGATTCCTCCTCATTACTTGTCGTTTTTAGGTGCTAATGTCATGAACATGCTTCTGCCATCCATTTTCGGATGAGATTCCACTGTTGCTACTTCTTTACAAGCTTCTGCAAAGCGGACTAAAACACGTTGTCCGATCTCTTTATGTGTAATTGCACGACCTTTAAATCGAATCGATGCTTTTACTTTATCGCCTTTTTCCAAGAATTTAATCGCATTACGTAACTTTGTATTAAAGTCATGCTCATCAATGGTTGGGCTAAGTCGAACTTCTTTAGTAGTAATAATTTTTTGATTTTTACGTGCTTCTTTATCCTTTTTCTGCTGTTCAAACTTAAACTTACCATAGTCCATAATACGAGCTACTGGTGGTTTAGCGTTTGGAGCAACAAGAACAACGTCAAGATTTACACGTGTAGCAATCTCAAGTGCTTCGATTTTTGTTTTAATGCCTAGTTGTTCGCCATTTTGATCAATTAGACGTACTTCGCGGGCACGAATACCCTCGTTCAACAACATGTCTTTGCTAATAGCTGGACACCTCCAAGGTTTAATGCGAATACAACGTTTGGGTTAAGAAGAATTCATTTTCAATAAGAAAAATAAAAAAAGTGCGGATGAACACACCCACACTTTACGATACCCATACGGTAATAAGCCTTTTCGTAAAACCTGCCAACTGCCCTAGGCGTCAATCAGGTGAGAAGCGGGTGCTTCTTCTTTATCTCAAACTCGTATTCAATTTACCTAAGCAACTATATCACATTAAAATAGTCATGTCAACGAAACACTGTTTTATCACAACGAAATGAATTGTATCAAAAATATACGTTTGTGGCAATACCTTTTCAAAAAAATAAACATAAAGAGGATGATTACTCATCCTCCCACGCGAAAATATTTAGCGTTTCACTTCATTTTTCAAAGCTTCAATGAACGTTTCAAAGGAAACAACCTCTGATTTCTGCTCTCCATATTTTCGTACATTCACTGCCTTCTCTGCCACTTCATTGTCACCAACAACTAGCATGTAAGGAGTCTTTTGCATTTGTGCTTCACGAATCTTGTAACCAATCTTCTCATTACGATCATCGATTTCGACACGAATTCCTTCTGCCTGAAGAAGCTCTTGAACTTGCTTCGCGTAGTCAAAGTGTACATCAGGAGAAACAGGAATCACTTGAACCTGTACAGGTGCTAACCAAGTAGGAAAAGCTCCTTTGTATTCTTCGATTAAAAACGCAACAAAACGCTCCATCGTTGAAACGACTCCACGGTGAATAACTACAGGACGGTGCTGTTTTCCATCCTCGCCCACGTAGCTTAAATCAAAGCGTTCTGGTAATAAGAAGTCTAATTGGACAGTAGAAAGGGTTTCTTCCTTTCCAAGAGCTGTCTTCACCTGAACATCGAGTTTCGGACCATAAAAAGCCGCTTCACCCTCTGCTTCAAAATAATTTAACCCTAGGTCATCCATTGCTTCTTTTAACATGCTTTGAGCCTTTTCCCACATTTGATCATCATCAAAATACTTTTCTTTATCTTCAGGATCTCGGTAAGATAGGCGGAACGAGTAGTCATTGATGTTAAAATCCTTGTATACTTCGAGCACCAAACCTACCACTCGTTTAAACTCATCCTTAATTTGATCTGGACGAACGAAGATATGTGCATCGTTTAACGTCATCCCACGCACACGTTGAAGGCCAGATAATGCCCCAGACATCTCGTAGCGGTGCATAGTTCCAAGCTCGGCAATACGAATAGGAAGCTCACGATAACTATGAATACCGTGCTTATAAATCATCATATGGTGCGGACAATTCATCGGACGAAGAACCAGCTGCTCATTGTCCATCTCCATAACCGGGAACATGTCTTCTTGATAGTGATCCCAATGTCCTGATGTTTTATATAAATCAACACTTCCCATCACCGGAGTGTACACATGGTCATAACCAAGGCGCGACTCTTTATCAACGATGTATCTCTCGATAATACGACGTATTGTAGCACCCTTTGGTAACCACATCGGAAGACCTTGTCCTACTTTTTGAGAGTTCATAAATAAGTTTAATTCTTTACCAATCTTCCTATGGTCACGCTCTTTTGCTTCTTCAAGAAGACGCAAATGCTCTGCCAAGTCTTCTTTCTTAAAGAAAGCCGTTCCGTAAATACGCTGAAGCATCTTGTTATCGCTATCACCTCTCCAGTAAGCACCAGCAATACTAAGAAGCTTAACTTCCTTTAATTTTCCTGTTGATGGAACATGTACCCCGCGACATAAGTCAAAGAAGTCACCTTGTTCATAGAGAGTGACTGTTTCTCCAGCAGGAATAGCTTCAATCAACTCGAGCTTGTATTCATCGCCAATCTCTTTGTAAAGTTCAATCGCCTCTTCACGACTTACCTCCTTACGAACGATTTCGATGTTTTCATTAATAATTTTTTTCATTTCTTTTTCAATTAGCGGGAGATCCTCTGGTGTTAATGATTCCTCAATGTCTACATCGTAGTAGAATCCACCTTCAATTACTGGACCAACGCCAAGCTTAACATTTTTGTAAAGGCGCTTAATCGCTTGTGCCATTAAGTGGGCACTACTATGTCTAAGGATTTCAAGTGCTTCTGCGCTATCCTGAGTGACAATTTCAATTGCTCCATCTTGCTCAATCGGACGTTTAAGATCATACAATTGGCCATCTACTTTTCCAGCCAATGCCTTCTTTTTAAGCCCTGGGCTAATGGAGGCAGCAACATCTTCTGTTGTTGCTCCAAACGGAAACTCCTTTACTGCTCCGTCAGGGAACGTTAGATTTACAACATTTGACATAACTATTTCCTCCTAAAATGTAAAATTAAATAAAAAAACTCATCCCTCGGAAAGGGACGAGTTTATTAACAACACGTGGTTCCACCCTAATTTTCACTTTGACGAATCATCAAAATGACTTTAGATAAATAGATAACGGACTTTTCCCGTCAGCCCATACTTAAATAAATTGTTCAAGGCTGATGTTTAGAGGTGGTAAGCTATTCAATCGTGTTAGGAAGTTTCCAGCCAAGCCTTCCCTCTCTGATAACCGTATACAAAACGCTCATATCCTCATCATAACATTTATATCATATAGTTGTACCTTATTATGTACGTATTATAGTTTGTTCATTAGAGAAAAGCAAGTATCTATCTAGAAATTCTCATCAGCGGCGAGGGCAAAATTCCTTTTACGATCATGAAATAAGTTCATTGCTGATACAACGACTCTTTCCTCAAAAAGATTACAGATGGTTCGAACCAATGGCTGTTCCGGCTCATCAGTGTATAAATATATCTTTTTGGGGGCAATTGAAAGTAATGGAGCAATCGTTACACTATCAATGTAGACTGGGTGATTAGAAAGAAGTTTTCGATCAATAAGCTGGAGGATTTCCTTTCTCCTTAACTCATAGAATTCCTCATCAAAAAATGTAATGGAATCAGAGACAATTAAATGGATCACCTTTTTGATTGTGCTCCTTCCAGCTAAAAAATCTCTGAGTGTATGGACAAAGATTTGATAATCTTGTTCAAGCTTATACTCATCAATCGCAACCTCTACTACCCTCTCTATGAGAGAGGTAATGGACCGCAGTCGAAAACGAAGAAAAGAGTCAAACGAGAAAGACAAACGCTGGGAGAGCAATTCATTGATAGCTGACTCCACCAGGTTGTTTAGCTCATTCACGTCAACAAACGATAGTAGCTCCCTCCTGTTTCCGTCTACAATCGAAGTAATAATATCTAATATTTGCTCCTGTTCATGTTCGTCCTCATAACAAAAATGCTTCTTTAAAATTTCTCGAGACCAATCTATGAATTTGATTTCCTGAATAAACTGTCCAAATGCTTTTTTCACAACCACATCTTCAAGTTTTGCATCGCATTTTACTATATGTTTATCTTCGATAAGAAGAGTATCATGATTCAAATGGAGTGAGGACTGTGCGTGTTTCCTTAGCAATTGGTGAAATCTTTTCGCATCCTCTTTATTTTGGAAAATGATCTCAATCAACCAAATCCCCCCTTTTTATGAAATCAACGCTCCGAAAGGTCCATGCATGCATGTGACTTTCCACAGTCTCTGCTTTCATGTATATGGGGAACTTGGTCAAAATAGAATAAGAGCCCGTGGACTTTTTCCACAGGCTCTTATTTTCACTTATTTTCTTCTATTTGGTCCATCCACTTGGACCGGGGTCGCTAGATATCTTATCCTCTCTAGAAGCCTTCTTGCCTTCATCTTCTCTTCTTCTCCACGTTGACTATAGGTTAAATGTACTTCTAACCCGTCAAAGTCAAAATTAGAGGTAAAGAAAGTAGGGAGGTTTTCAAGCATACGGAATTGGAGAATCGTTCCCAACACTTCATCCCTTGCCCAGCTTGACATCGTCTCTGCACCTATATCATCAATCATTAAAACCGGTACTCTCTTCACTTTTTCAATTTTTTCATTCAGTGTAGAATTACCGATGGAGCTCTTTAATTCTCTGATCAGTTCTGGAAAATAGACAATCATAGAAGAGACTTTTTTCTTTGCAAGATCATTTGCAATCGCTCCAAGTAAATAAGATTTTCCGACACCGAATTTCCCATACAAATATAGTCCCTTTTGCATTGTATCGGGATGATAATTAAGGATGAAATCAGCAGCTAGATCAATTGCTTCTAACCTTCCTGCATAATCCCCCTCAGTGTCTATGTCGGAAAAACTAGCCTTCAAAATTTCTTTTGGCATATACATACTTTGAATGAGTTTTTCACTTTTCCTTCTTTCATCCGCCATAACCTTTCTTGGACAACGGTCATAATGAATCTCTATGCTTCCACGTACAAGAACTAATTCCGGCTGATAGCCTTGCATAATATTTTTACAACTCTCAAGACTTGGACACTCCGTACATTCCGTACATTGTGTTGAGTACTCATAGAGCTTGGCCAAATTTCGCTCAATCATTTGGCTCGTAAGGATGTCACTGTGCTTCGCAATAAATTCTCGGATATCCGGATGTTGCATCACTTGTCTTTTTTGTCGTTCGTACCGCTCCTGAAAGCTTGGGCTAGCTGCAAGTTTTTTTAATGTTTCGTTGATGGGTTCCAAACACTCACCTCCTAGCTTTTAAACCTTTTTAATTTCTCCTGTAAAGCACGTTTTTTCTCTTCCATCTCTTTATTGTCTGAGGACTTCTGATTCGTATGCTCCTCATTTTTATCAAACCATTCCGGTAGGCTTTCTGTTCGGATTGCCTTTTTTCTGGCATTAGGCTTTCCTGTTTGGGTATTCGTTTGCTTCCCTTCTGCCCAGTCTAAGTATTGTCGATGTTCTTTTTTGGCAAGATCCATTGCTTCGGATACCGTTTGAACCTTTTTGCGGGCCCAATGAGAAGCAATTTTATCAACATAAGCCTTCGTTAACTTCATATCTGTTTTTAACAATACGTACTGAATGAGGACGTTCACAACGCCTGGGAGAAGCTTTTGTTGAAACATAACATCTTCAACAATTTGCAAATCACTTTTCGCAGGTTCTCCCCCACCAGATATATCAATTAATAATTGTCGAGGGGATGTTTTTTCAAGGTAGTGAACTAATTTTTCTTCTTGAGTTTTGGGTTCCTCCACCTTTGTCACATGTGGAAGTGGTTGTATTTTATCTATTAATAATGGGAGTTGGTCAGAATAGTTGAGCTGATACCAATCTCTAGCGGATTTTCTAAGATCATCAATTTGGATTTCATTTGATTCATCCACCGCACTAATCACAATATTTTTCATTTGGATTGGATCAATCCCATAGAGGAAGGAAAGTTTTGCTATTGCTTCTCGCACCTTTTTGTTGATAGCACGCTTAGGAACTAGCACTTCTGATAGACCTGCAAGAAGCAAGTCAAAATCAAAATGTTCTTCATCAACCTTTATGGTCTCCGAAGTTGCTCGATCAAGGTAAACACGTTGTTCTTCAAGTCTAAGGTCTTCTACCATATGCGATGAAGGGCTACCTGGAACAGCAGAATCAAATACTTCTTGAAAAGATCTGGTTACATTCTCATACCCTTTTTCTTTATCCAAGAAATGTTCATCACTAAAAAATCTCTTTAATTTCAAGAATTGATTTTTTCCTACTTTTCGATACAAATATACATTTAGCATTCCATCTAGAAAAAATTGACTAGGTGTAATAGGCGGCTTTATTTCATAGACAAATGATCGAAGCCCTTCCTCCGTCCGCACATACGTCGAGAGAAGGCCAATTCCTTCTAATTTTAGACGGGCGTCGTAAATTTGTTTTAAATTACTATCCATTACATTCATAAGCGCATGATGTGAACTACCATCCGCCATTAAGCGATTCTCATCTATTTGTGCCCAAAGGGTCATATAGAGACTATACGCTATTGGTCCAATCAATGGCTGATATAAAAGAGTCAACACCTTCCGATCATACTCATATAACAAACCATTTGAGGTCACCTCATAGCGATCCACTGGTAGCATTTCCTGCCAATGCTGAGCCATAGGCTTCATTTCCTCTCTTTAAAAACAAGCTTTCCTGCTATTCCTTTTTTATTAGTTCCTTCAGTTCTTCGATAAATACATTAATATCTTTAAATTGTCTATATACGGAGGCAAATCGTACGTACGCAACCTCGTCTAATTTTGCTAAACGATCCATGACCATTTCTCCAACTGCTTCACTTTTTATTTCTGAAACTCCATGACTGCGAAGCTCTTTTTCAATATCAGAAGTTATTTTTTCTAATTCAGACAAAGCAACAGGTCTTTTTTCACAAGCTTTAATAAGACCACGTAGAATCTTATCACGACTAAACTCTTCTCTTGTCCCTTCCTTTTTTACGACAATCAAAGGAATTTCCTCTACCTTTTCAAAGGTTGTAAAACGAAAGGAACATTTCTCACACTCTCTTCTTCTGCGAATGGATCTATTTTCATCGACAGGTCTTGAATCGAGAACACGAGTATGATTATTTTGACATGCAGGACATTTCATAACATCAACTCCGAAACAGTATGGATTCTTCTGAATCTAACACTATCTTATTAAAACTTTATTTGTAGTACAAGTAATTCTATTCTCCAGCGTGTTTTCCAACACCTATATACGTATGCTTCTTATCAAGCTCTTGGTAGATACGAATAATTTCAGCTTTTAAACTTGGGAAGGCTCCCATCAGCACTGTTTGTTCGGTTGAAACATTTATATCTACAGCAGTTTCATAAGGCTTAACAGTTATAATTGTAATAATAGCGAACATTTTTTTTCCACGATTTATTTCAACTGCAATCTCTCCGTGATCAATTGATTCACTTACCAATTTTGCATGCTGATCATTTTCAATGATTTCCTTGACGGATTGAAACAAAGATTGAAGATTCACACGGTAATATCTTGTTTTAAGCTCTTCATCCACATGATTTTCTTTTGTTTCACATTGCCTATTAAATTGTCTAATGATATTTTTTACAAATGACATATTTATTCCTCCAAACAGAAAGATGTATGTACATTTATTTTACACCTAAAAGGACTACCTATGTTAATGTTTCATTTTTAAAAGAGAAATTAAAAAGAGGTGTATGATATACACCTCTCGAATTTCATTAAGTTTAGTAAGCTACGATTATAGTACTTTCGCTTTTGCTTGTTTAACTTGAACAGGACCCATTCCACGAGGAATTTCGATGTTCTCACGAGTTTGAGCACCTAATGCTTCAGCGATATAGTCTGCAGCGATATTAGGATCCATGTCTCCACAAGTATACACATCAATACTAGCATAGCCATGTTCAGGAAAGCTGTGAATAGTTAAATGTGATTCAGAGATAATAACAACTCCACTCACACCTTGTGGTGCAAATTTATGAAAAGCAACCTCGCGAATTTCAGCACCAGACTTTAATGCTGCATCAGCAAAAATTTGCTCAATTTGCTCCAAATCATTTAATTTTTCAAAATCACAACCCCATAACTCAGAAATAACGTGACGACCCATAGTTTCCATATTCAAATTTCCCCCTTTAACCATTTTTACTACAGTAACTGAATTTCCCTAATTTTTTGGATTATAACTACCACGGGGGAAAGTTAGTCCAAAGAGGTCCTAACCCTTTAAGTAGATATAGATTCCAAATTTCAAGAAGTTCACGATGACTAGTATACTTTGTTTGTTTTTTTTTTGCAATAATGTATTTAAAAAAAGATGAAACAAATTAGAGAAAAGTAAAATCTCTTCATAAATTTCAAACAAAAAATCAGTCTTCTGAGGATTTCTCAGAAGACTGATTACTTACATGGAGCTTACTTGTTTAATATTTTCTGATACTAAAGAAAGCTGCTCAGCCACATGTTTCGTTAGATCAACGACACGACAAGAATAACCCCACTCATTATCGTACCATGCAAGAACCTTTACCTTGTTTGCACCTATAACCATTGTTGACAACCCATCAATAATAGCAGAGTGCTCATTCGTATTAAAGTCAACCGATACTAGTGGCTCTTCTGTAATGGCGAGTATCCCCTTTAATTCTTCTTTAGAGGCTGCGTCAAAAACATCATTTACTTCATCTATGGTTACTTCACGTTTTAAATCTACAACCAAGTCGACTAATGAAACATTGGTTGTTGGAACTCTTAATGACATTCCATGTAGCTTCCCTTTCATTTTGGGAATGACTAGTGAAAGAGCCTTAGCTGCACCGGTGCTTGTCGGAATAATTGATTGCCCACAAGCTCTAGCCCTTCTAAGGTCCTTATGCGGATTATCAATGTTTTTTTGATCGTTTGTGTACGCGTGTACGGTAGTCATTAAACCATTGATAATACCAAACTTATCTTCAAGGACCCTTACAACAGGAGCTAAACAATTGGTTGTACAAGAAGCATTTGAAATAATATCATGCTCATATATATTTAATTGGTCCTCATTTACACCCATTACGATTGTTATATCTTCCCCTTTACCTGGCGCTGTTAGGATAACCTTCTTTGCACCCGCTTTTAAGTGAAGACTTGCCTTCTCTCTTGCGTTGAATTTACCAGTTGCCTCAATAACAATATCAATCTTAAGTGAATTCCATGGAAGCTCTTCGGGGTTACGATGATTAATTAGTTTCACCCTTTTTCCATTCACCAATAAGGAATCATGGTCAGGCACAACGTCACCATCAAACTTCCCATGATTTGTGTCATACTTTATTAAATGGGCTAATGTTTCCGCAGGATAACTAGCATTAATGGCTACTATTTCAAGTGAATCATCACAAATTGCCTTTCTAAAAACCATTCTTCCTATTCTTCCAAACCCATTAATCGCTACTCTCGCCTTCATGTTACGGCTCCCTTCAAAAGTGTTATACTTTATTTCGGTAATTTAACAATAGTATAACATATTAACCATGAATTGTGGTGATAAAAAAACCTAATTTCATCAAAAAAACCATCACGTTATTTTGTGATGGTTTTCCATTCAGTAATAAGCTCATTAAGTTGCTTTTTCGTTTCCTCAATCGTTCCATTATTATTAATCACTATATCCGCAAGCTTCCGTTTTTCAGAAATTGGCATTTGGGATTGTATTCGGGCAAGAGCTTCCTTCTTCGTTAACTGATTTCTATTTATCAAGCGCTGGAGTTGAACATCATTCTCTACATATACAAGAAGGACTACATCAACCATTTGCTTTAATCCGCTTTCAAAAAGAAGCGGAATGTCCAACACAACTATCCTTTCTCTCCGTAAAATAGCTGATTCTTTCTTATCATTCATCCTTCTCCGTACGTCTGGATGAACAATCTCATTTAATATTTGTCTTTTCTTACTGTCATGAAAAATAATTTCACCTAACTTAGAGCGGTTAATGGTTCGATCATCATTCAGTATACCTTCACCAAAGTATGTAACAATTTGATTGTATGCTACTTCACCTACCTCTACCGCCTTCCTTGCCTCTATGTCTGCGTCAATGACCTCTATTCCCATTTCCTTAAACATATCTGCCACTGTACTTTTCCCACTAGCAATTCCACCCGTTAATCCAATAACTAAGGTCATATTCACCCCTCCGTTTAGTGTAAAAGCCTCCATTAGAGGAGGCTTTGGTTTTTTCATATTTTCCATATTCCAATAATAATTAACAATACCCCTGGTAAAAAAGCAAACCGCTGAAGCCAGCTATTTTCTGAAAAATGTTTCCCAAGCTGCAACCCGACATAAATAAAGAGAAAACACATAACTGCGACTGCGGTCCCCAATAAAGTTGGAGAAAAGTCTAACATCGCAGCTCCAATCCCAGCTCCAAAAGCGTCTAAAGATAACGCTAATCCAAGCATATATGCTTCAATACCATTAATCGTACCCGATTGATCAAAGTCTGCTGACATCGGCTTTCGTAATATTTGAATGACAATCCCAAGAGACTTTATCTCAAAATCAATGATTGTTTTTGGGTAGGGAAGCATATTGGAAGAGGATTTCTCTGATCGAAAAAACTGAGCCAGCACCCAAGCCCCTAATAAAATGAGTATGACTCCCCCAATACTCTCAGCAATATCAGGTGATAAGATTGACTCAATGAAATGACCGATAATCATCCCTACAGTGAGTGTTCCTGCAGAACACAAAGAAATGACCGCGATTGACTTAAAAGGAATTCGCATTTTCCTAAGACCGTATGTGAAACCTACACTAAAACTGTCAATGCTAACTGCTAATGCGAGTAGTAATAATGGAACAGATAGTACCATTGGAAAGACTCCTTCCTAACAAAAAGCTAGGATAGTATATGATAGGAGCCTATCCAAGGTTCAATCTACTTCTTCTTTTGACATGTTGGACAAAATACTGTTCCTCTTCCACCTACAACAATCTTTTCTAAAGGAGTTCCACACACCTTGCAGTCTTCACCTTTCCTGCCGTAAACAAATAGTTCTAGTTGAAACATCCCCATTTGTCCTTGGGAATTCACATAAGATCGGACCGTACTTCCACCCTTATCGACTGCTTCTCTTAACGTTTCCTTTATTTGTTCATAAAGGATGCTCCACTCTTTTTTCTTCAGTGAACTTGCAATTCTCTCAGGATGTATTCTTGATCGGAAGAGGGCTTCATCTACATAAATATTGCCAAGGCCAACGACAACCGTTTGATCAAGCAAGGCTGTTTTTATAGACCTTTGGGTTTTTGATAACCTATTTTGTAAATACAATGCCGTAAAATCCGAATCAAATGGTTCAGGTCCGAGAGTTGATAATGGAGGCTGGTTAAACTCTTTCCCTTTTTCAAATAAATGCATCGTCCCAAATTTACGTACATCTTTGTAGCGTAGCTCTGTCCCGTCGGTAAATGTAAAAATCACATGAGTATGAAGAGCTACTGGTTCCTCCACCTCAAAATGAGCATACCTACCTTCCATTCGCAAATGAGATATTAAAGCATATTTTTCGGTATATAAGATAAGAAATTTCCCTCTTCGACCCAACTGAATAAATCTTTCGCCAATTAAGGCGTCACCAAACTGATCTACATCAGGATGTTTAATCATTTTTGGCCAAAGAACGGTTACTTCTTTTATTTCTTTATCTAAAATGAGCATTTCTAGTGTTCGTCGAACTGTCTCGACTTCTGGAAGTTCTGGCAATATTATACCTCCCTACTGCCCTTATTTTGCATCAAACCAAGTCGGACCGTAGGAATAGTCGACCTTAAGTGGTACCTTCAGCTCCACTGTATGTTCCATTACGTCAGGTACAATTTCCTTCAGTCGCTCGATTTCTTCTTCAGGTGCTTCAAATATTAGTTCATCGTGTACAGATAGCAGCAATCTTGTTTTTAGCTTTTCCTTTTCAAGTCTTTCTGCCATATCAATCATCGCTTTTTTAATAATATCTGCTGCACTTCCTTGTATAGGCGTATTCATCGCCGTTCGTTCCGCAAAGCTACGAAGGTTGAAGTTCCTGCTTGTTATTTCTGGAATATATCTTCTGCGATGAAGAAGGGTTGAAACGTATCCCTTTTGTTTTGCATCTTTTACAATGTCATCCATATACTCCTTAACACCAGGATAGCTTTCTAAGTACCTCTCAATAAAGCTGCCTGCTTCTTTTCTAGAAATATTTAAACTTTGAGACAAACCATAATCACTAATACCATATACAATTCCAAAATTCACTGCTTTTGCATGGCGTCTCATATTTGAAGTAACTTCTTCCTTAGATACATGAAAAACATCCATCGCTGTTTTTGTATGAATATCAAGTCCTTCTTTAAATGCATCAATTAACTTTTCATCATTTGCTATATGTGCCAATACACGTAATTCAATTTGTGAATAATCGGCTGCAAAGATGATCCAACCTTTCTCAGATGGAATAAAAGCTTGACGAATTTTCCTTCCCTCTTCTAATCGAATAGGAATGTTTTGCAAGTTAGGATCTGTTGAGCTTAGTCTTCCTGTTTGTGTTAAAGCCTGATTAAACCTTGTATGCACTTTATTCGTCGCAGGATTAATCACTTTAAGTAATCCTTCAATATATGTGGACTGAAGCTTTCCAAGTTGACGGTAATTTAGAATTTCTCTAATAATTTCATGCTCATCTTCAAGCTTCTCCAAAATATCTGCAGAAGTTGAATAACCTGTTTTTGTTTTTTTTGCAACTGGCAGCTGTAGTTTTTCAAAAAGAATCACACCTAACTGCTTTGGTGAATTTATATTAAAGCTCTCTCCTGCTAGCTCATAAATACGAGTTTCAATCGTCCTTAATTTATTGGTAATGGACTCCCCCATGGCATGAAGCCGGTCAAGGTCAATCTTAACGCCACACGATTCCATATCAGCTAATATTAATGATAAAGGAAGCTCTAAATCATAATAAAGCTCAAATTGTTCATTTGCTTTTAATTCCTGTTCAAGCTTGTCTCGTAAATCCTGTAACACAAGCCCTTTTCGAACAAGATGTTCTCCAAGCTGTTCCGGTTCAGGAACCTTTCTCTTAGCCCCTTTACCGTAAAAGGCCTCATCCGAACTAATACTTGTAAAACCATAGCGCTTTGCAGTCGTTGAGATATCGTCCACTGACTCAGCGGGGTTCATTATATAAGATGCTAATAGTAAGTCAAATTCAATCCCCTTTAGATGGATGTTAAGATGGCGCAGTGATACCTCTGTTCTCTTTGCGTCGTAAACAATTTTCTTATATGCTTCATTTTCAGCCCAAGCTTTAAATACAGATGATTCCTTTGCTACATCGGTTGGAATATAGAAGTTCCCGTTTTCATTCACTAAAGAAATACCTACAATGTCAGCGTAATGATAATTGTCATCTAACACTTCAACATATAAAGCATTCTCCGTTGTAAAAAGTTCTTCCGTTACTTCATTAACAGTCGTGTATTCTACACTTTCCAAAGGTTCTTCTACAGAATCCCCTTCGTTATCGCCTAATTTATCTAGCAGTGAGTTAAAACCTAACTCTTTAAATAACTGGACAACCTTCTCACGGTCAAACTCGTCATATTCGAATTCATCAAGCTGTACCGTTACTGGGGCTTCTCTTGTAATTGTCGCAAGCTCTTTACTCATGATTGCTTGGTCCTTGAATTCCTCAAGCTTCTCTTTCAGTTTTTTCCCACTCACTTGATCAATCGACTCAAGCAGTTTTTCAAGCGTTTCAAACTCTGCAAGTAGCTTGATGGCTGTTTTCTCTCCAACTCCTGGAACGCCAGGAATATTATCAGAAGTGTCTCCCATCAACCCTTTCATATCGATGATTTGCTCTGGTCTTAAACCATATTTTTCTTTGATATGCTCTGGGGTATATTCCTCAATTTCAGTAATCCCTTTTTTCGTGATGGCAACCGTTGTTTTTTCAGAGCTTAATTGAGTTAAATCCTTATCTCCAGAAATGACCTTTACTTCATACCCATCTTCTTCCGCTTTCTTCGACAAGGTACCTATAATATCATCCGCTTCATAGTTTTCCAGCTCATACCTTTTGATTCGGTAGGCGTCCAAAACTTCTCGAATAAATGGAAATTGTTCGGATAACTCAGATGGCGTCTTTTGACGTCCTCCCTTATACTCACTAAATGTCTTATGACGGAAGGTTGTTTTCCCCGCATCAAACGCAACCATAATATGTGTCGGCTTCTCATCCTCTAGTATCCGCAAGAGCATCATGGTAAATCCATAAACGGCATTCGTATGAACACCTTTATCATTGTTTAGCAATGGCAAAGCAAAAAACGCCCGGTAGGCAATACTATTTCCATCAATTAATACGAGTTTCTTTTTCAAAGGAAACCTCCCTTTCTAACTAAAGCTTGTCTTATGTAATATGTAAAAAAGCCGTGTTTTCCTTCTTTATTCTACCATGATGATGATAGTAAAGGAAAACACCGGCCTCATATTTACTCCGTATATCCCATAAGCAAACGGGCATATGGTGAATCAGATGGTAGAACGATAACTGTCTCACCGTTAATGGTCTTTTTATACGATTCTAATGTTCTAAATAATTGATAGAAGCTTGGGTCTTTAGAGAAAGCTTCATTATACACCTTTGCGGCTTGAGCTTCTCCCTCTGCACGAATCGTTTCAGCATCCGCTTGCGCCTTCGCTAGTGTTTCTTTTACCTGGCGATCAGTATCTGCTACGATAATATTTTTCTCCGCATCGCCCTTGGATAAATACTCCTGTGCCTTTGATTCACGTTCTGAGATCATCCGAGTGAACACCGACTGTTCGTTTTCCTTTGGTAAATCTGTTCTTTTCATTCGAACATCTGTTACAACAATTCCATAATTATCTTTTGAAAGAAGTTCGTTAACCTTTTCTGTGATCTTATCATTTAAAGAGCCTCTAGTAGATGCCTCATCATTAATAATTTCATCGTAGTTTAACTTTCCTAGCTCTGATCGAACGACCGAGTAAATAAACTCCTCCATTCTACCTTCAGCATTTTCAACTGTTCTCGCATTTGAAATCATTTTTTTAGGATCTTCAATCTTCCAAACAGCATAGTTATCAATTAACATACGCTTCTTATCCTTTGTATTGATTTCAGCTTCATTTACATCATAGGTCATTTGATATTTTGGTAGAGTTGACACACTTTGAACGAACGGAACTTTATAGCTTAGCCCTGGTGAACTCTCAATTCGAACAACTTCTCCAAATTGCCGAACAACACGGAACTCGCCTTCCTTGACGATAAATAAATTGGTTAGAGCTATCCCAATTAAAAGGATGATTAACAGAACAATCAATCCGAACTTTGTATAATTTCGCCATTTAAAACCATCTCCAGAACGTTCCTTCATATCTATTACATTTCCATCATTCATTCGTTCCACTCCCCTCTTTCACGGTCTTCGTTTCTTCTTTCTCAAGAGGTCTAATAGGGAAATACTTTAATGTGTCTCCATTATCATTCATGATATAAATTTCTGATCCAGGTAACACTTCCTCTAGGGTCTCTAACACTAGTCTTTGTCTTGTTACTTCAGGATTATTTTTGTATTCATCATACAACTTGTTGAATACTGCTACATCCCCTCTAGCAATCTCAATTCTTGCTGATTGGTCCCCCTGGGCTCTAGAAATAAGGGCCGCCTTTTCCCCTTCTGCTTCATTGATTTTCTGATTTTGGTACTTCTTTGCCTCGTTAATTTTTGTATTCATCGTTTCACGAGCATCCGTTACATTGGTAAATGCCTTTCGTACTTCCTCATTTGGTAGCTCCACATCCTGTAGCTTTACTGCCATGATAGTAATTCCAATATCATATTTATCCATTAACGATGACAGCAGGTCTCTGACACTTGCTTCTATTTCTGCCTTACCAGAAGTAAGGGCATCATCAATTTTGGAGCTTCCTATAATACTACGAAGAGATGCTGAAGTTGCATCACGAAGAATTTCTTCTGGACTATCCGCATTATATAAGTATTTTGATGGAGTCGTAATCTTCCATTGAACAACAAGGTCTGCTAGAACGATGTTTTCATCTCCGGTAATCATTTTTGTTTCATTGTCGAACTCAACAATTTCTCCATCTTTTTCTTTATATCCAAACTGTAAGCTAAACGTTTCCTTTGAAAGCTTTTCTACACTTTGAATCGGCCACGGCATTTTAAAATGCAAACCAGGTTCTGTTATTCCCTCTTCTACCTTCCCAAATGTTAATATGACAGCCTGCTCTGATTCATCTACTGTATACCAAGTCGTAAATACAACAAAACTTAATACTATAATTAAAAGTATTAGACCTACTAGTGAATAAATTCTTTTTAAACTAAGCAACACCTTCACCTCTTTCTTTTTAATAAGAACCGTCAATTGATATACGAATGTACATGAAAAAAGTTTCAATAAAAAAGAAAAGGTGAAAGCGGGGTTAGCTTTCACCTTTTCTTTAGGTCCTTGGATGAAGGGGTTTTCCCTTATGATATTACAGAACATTTATTAAGGAAAAATGTAGCAAATGTAAATGTACTGTAAAACTTGTATCCAGGTACCCATTAGTTACTTAGGAATTTCTTTTAATAATTCAATGATAAACGTTGTACCTCTTCCAACTTTACTTTCTACTCGGATGTTCCCTTTATGTGCCTCAATCAAATGCTTTACAATAGCTAAACCAAGACCCGTTCCACCAGAGTTTCTACTTCTCGCACGATCCACCCGATAAAAGCGTTCAAATATTCGCGGAATTTCCTTTCGCTCGATTCCAATACCCGTGTCTACCACGTTGATTCTTATCTTGCTGGTCCTCTCACGAACTTCCACCCTTACCAAACCACCCTCTGGAGTGTAAGAAATCGCATTTGTTATTAAATTAATGAACACCTGTTTTAATCTGTATACGTCACCTTCGATATAGATTCCATCATCTTCGGCTTCAAACTGAAGGTCAATATTCTTTTCACTAGCCTTACCTGCTAATATTGGGAGTACCTCATTTAGCACATCAACAATATTTATTTTTTGAATAGAGAGCTGAAAACCTTGCTTTTCCATTTTAGACAGATCTAATAAATCTTGTATTAATGTTTGAAGACGATCGCTTTCCTTCAGGATTATATTTAGAAATGCCTCTAACGTTTGCTTGTCCTCCATCGCACCATCCAGCAGAGTCTCTGAAAACCCCTTAATTGAAGTAATAGGTGTCTTTAGCTCATGCGATACATTTGCAACGAAATCCTTACGCATTTGTTCCAGCTTCTTAATCTCGGTAATATCATGGAATACTAATAATATCCCTTTCCAAACATCATTCAGCCCAATGATTGGGACCCCATAGACTTCAAAGTGTCTTCTTTCAATTCCGACAGGTACAATCAGTTGTTTTCTAATTTTCTGCTCAGTCATAAAAATTTCTTCTATCAGATCACAGATATCTTTTTGATCAATCACTTCGTAGTATAGCTTATCTAAATACTCATTTGATTCAACTTTAAAAATTTCTTTATACGTACGATTGACCAAATTAATATAGCCTCGGCTGTCAATTAAAATAAGTCCACTTCCCATATTCTCAATCAACGTTCCTAAGCGATCCTGTTGAATTTCCTTTGACTTCATAAGCTCCTGTAAGTTTCTGGCCAAAACATTAATTGAGCTACTTAGCATCCCTGTTTCATCAGCATGATCCTCATACGTTCTTGCACGATAATTCCCTTTAGCAAGCTCGATAGCCACATTTGTAGCAGATTCTATCGGCTTTGTATACATGGTCGTGATTTTATAACCCAATAAAATAATGACAAATAGAGCGATCCCAAGTGAAACCGTTAATATCCACCATATCTGTTCATAGGCCTTTTTAATCTCGGTTAATTTCGTACTTAATACAATGATGCCTTCAACTTCACCATTAACCTCTATACGATCCCAATAGTAGTGGAGATTATACCCTCCACCTACTTCAATAGTTTCATCGTCTTTTTCTAAATAATTATCGAAGATAGACTTGAGTACACTTTCATGCCTTTTATTACTCGTATTCTCAAGTGCGCCACTATCATAAACGACATTCCCCGTTTTATCTAGTATTGTAATTCGCGAGCTTAGCATATCAGTAAAATTGCTAATCTTATCTGTAGAGATATGACCTATGCCGTTAGTATCTTCAATATAAGTAGAGACTAGTTTTGTTTCCTGCTTCATTCTTCCATCAAAGGAATCAATATAATATCCTTTAAATAATTGTCCTAACAAAAGGCCTAATCCAATAAGAACAATGAAAATAAGCATAATTAGGGCAAACAAAAGTCTCGTTCGAAATTTGATCATTCTCCCTTAGGCTCCTCCATCTTATAGCCCAAGCCTCGAATCGTTTTTATATAGACCGGTTTTTTCGTATTATGTTCAATCTTCTCTCTTAAATGACTAATGTGAACATCAACGATTCGCGTGTCTCCTGCAAAATCATAGTTCCATACCGCACTAAGTAGCTGATCTCTTGTAAGAACTCTTCCTTTATGTTTCGCTAAATAGAGTAATAATTCGAATTCCTTTGGAGTAAGTTCAAGTAGTACCTCTCCGGAATACGCCTCATACTGCTCAGGGTAAATTTTCAGTTCAGCCACCTGAAGCAAATCTTTATCCTCTTCTTGGACTGCTACTGCTTCTGGTTGCACTTGGGTTCTTCTAAGAATTGCTTTGACTCTAGCTACGACTTCTCTTGGACTAAACGGCTTTGTCATATAATCATCCGCACCCAGTTCAAGCCCAAGGACTTTATCAAACTCATCGTCTTTTGCAGTCAACATAAGAATAGGAGTTAAGACTTTTTGTTGACGAAGCTGCTTACAAACCTCAATCCCATCAAGCTTCGGAAGCATCAAATCCAAAATGATCAAATCTAGCTCCTGTTCCATAGCTATATTTCGTCCTTCTTCCCCATCCGAGGCAGTTAAAACCTCATATCCAGCCTGTTGTAAATTGTACTGCAGGAGCGTTACAATTGACTGCTCATCATCGACTACAAGCACTCTTTTTTCCATAAAAGCCTCCACATTCACTTATTACCCCATCATCCACATCCATTATAATACATATTCATTTAATAAAGATAACAAAAAATTCATAAAAAAGAGACGCACTCCTTAAAAGCACGTCCATTATTAGTTAAAAGTTTTCCAAAGCATTACCATCTAATGCCTCTAATTGATGAGGAGGACAAACTAAAAGCAGCCCCTTTAAAACTTGTTCTCCCTCTTCATTTTTGCCTTCAACTGTAATTTCAATTGTATGATTGCTCATGCTTACTTCGGACACTTCAAACATGAATTCAATCATTTCATAGTGATATATTGGTTTGCTATATTCAATCTCCTGCTTTAGGATATGACTCCCTGGTCCAGGCAAATATTTAGATACTGCAGAAGTAACAATTCCAGTTAACATAATACTTGGCACCAGTGGCTTCTTAAAGGGAGTTTGCGAAGCATAGTCATGCTGAATATACAACGGATTCGCATCATTCGTTAGTCCAAGATACAGTAGTAAGTCCTTATCCTCAATCTTTTCTGTCAGGGAAAGTTTTTCTCCTTTAGAAATTTCATTAATTCTCCGACCCAATTTTCTCTTTTTACCTAACAACATGGTGACGATACCTCCAATAAACGAAATCGTTCTCAGATCGAATCTAATGCATCTATTATAACAAAAGTATAGAGGTACAAAAAATTCGGGGAAAAGAACCCCGAATTTCATTTTTTATTAAACTAAAACATCCATTACATTTCTTACAGCAGCTGCTGATTTATCTAAATCATTCTTTTCCTCATCTGTTAGCTCTAGCTCAATTACTTGTTCTATTCCATTAGCTCCTAGGATGGTTGGTACTCCCAAGTAGATCCCTTTGTATCCGTACTCTCCCTCAAGATAGGCAATGGATGGAAGGACGCGACGCTGATCTTTTAAGATTGCCTCACACATTTCTACTAGAGATGCTGCAGGTGCATAGTAAGCACTTCCATTTCCCAGCAGGTTCACAATCTCTCCTCCACCTTTTCTTGTACGCTCAACAATTGCCTCTAATCGGTCCTTTGGAATTAAAGTCTCCAGTGGAATTCCACCAGCGTAAGAGTAACGAACAAGCGGAACCATATCATCACCATGTCCACCTAGTACAAAGCCAGTGATATCTTTAACTGACAAGTTTAACTCTTGCGCTACAAATGTACGGAATCGTGCCGTATCTAATACACCTGATTGGCCAATGACGCGATTTTTGGGGAAGCCAGTTTCTTTAAAAACTGTGTAAGTCATCGCATCTACTGGGTTTGTTAGAACGATAATCGTACAATTCGGTGAATACTTAGCTATTTCAGACGCAACTGATTTCATAACCTTTTGGTTTGTTTGAACAAGATCATCCCGACTCATTCCTGGCTTTCTGGCAATGCCAGCTGTAATTACAACAATATCAGAATCCTTCGTATCTGCATAATTCGCAGTACCAGTAATATTTGCATCAAACCCTAGAACAGGACTTGCTTCAAGCATATCCAAAGCCTTTCCCTTTGTTGGATTCTCCATTTGCGGAATATCTAGCAAAACAACATCTCCAAGTTCCTTCTGAGCAAGTAAAAAAGCTGTTGTAGCTCCAGTAAAGCCCCCACCAATTACAGAAATCTTCTTACGTTTCATTGACATAACCTTTTCCCCCTACATTTTAAAAGTTATTGCCCTTTTCGTCATCTTAAAATAACAACTAAGTATCTTAATTAAAGGCTGTTCTAAAATAGAACAGCCTTTATAAAAAATTAATCCATGTTCTTAATAAGTACATCTCCAAATTCAGAGCACTTTACTTCTGTTGCTCCGTCCATTAAACGAGCAAAGTCGTAAGTAACCACTTTAGACGCAATTGACTTCTCCATAGAATCAATGATCAGTTTCGCTGCTTCATTCCAGCCAAGATGTTCAAGCATTAACACACCAGAAAGAATGACGGATGAAGGATTTACTTTATCTAATCCTGCGTACTTTGGTGCTGTACCATGTGTAGCCTCAAAGATAGCATGGCCTGTTACGTAGTTGATGTTTGCTCCAGGAGCAATTCCAATCCCACCCACTTGTGCAGCAAGCGCATCCGAAATATAGTCTCCGTTAAGATTCATCGTTGCAACTACATCAAACTCACGTGGACGAGTTAGAATCTGTTGAAGGAAGATATCTGCAATGGCATCCTTCACAATGATTTTCCCTTGAGCTTCCGCATCAGCTTGAGCTTGGTTAGCCGCTTCAGTGCCCTTTTCATCTTTAATACGATCATACTGTGCCCATGTAAACACTTTATCACCGTATTCTCTCTCAACAAGCTCATAACCCCAGTTCTTAAACGCACCTTCAGTAAATTTCATGATATTCCCTTTATGAACAAGAGTTAGAGATTTACGTCCCTCTTTAATAGCATACTCAATTGCAGCACGAACTAGACGAGCAGTTCCTTCTTCAGAAACTGGCTTGATACCAAGTCCTGATGTTTCTGGGAAGCGGATCTTATTTACGCCCATTTCATTTTGAAGGAAAGAGATAAGCTTTTTCACTTCATCCGAACCTTTGGCATACTCAATGCCAGCGTAAATGTCTTCTGTATTTTCACGGAAGATTACCATATCCGTATCTTGTGGACGTTTAACTGGCGAAGGAACTCCTTCAAACCAGCGAACTGGACGTAAGCATACATATAAATCAAGTTCTTGGCGAAGAGCAACATTCAATGAACGAATTCCGCCACCAATTGGAGTTGTTAAAGGTCCTTTAATAGCAATCAAATATTCGTTGATCAATTCCAACGTTTCGTTTGGAAGCCATTCTCCTGTTTGATTGAATGCCTTTTCTCCTGCAAGTACTTCTTTCCATACAATCTTCTTTTCACCGTTATAAGCTTTTTCAACAGCAGCATCTAGCACCTTAGAAGCAGCAGCCCAAATATCAGGCCCAGTGCCGTCTCCTTCAATAAATGGTACTACTGGATGATTTGGTACATTTAAAACTCCATTAGTTACTGTAATTTTTTCACCTTGCATATTATAGTTCTCCCTCCATTTTGTCTAACAAAGATATGCTCACTAAAGGTCCATCATTATGTATATAGATATTTTTCCATAGTGGGCAACATTAGAATCAAAGGTTAGAGCCAAATGCCTCTAACCTCCCTCTCTCTATTACAGCAATATTTTAACTAAAAGTAAAATGCTGTATCCTATTTAATTTTATCCTCTTTGCTCAATCGCCACATATTTTTGCATTCCAGGACCAGTGTAGTCTGCTCTTGGACGAATTAATCGATTATTTTCATATTGTTCTAGAATATGAGCTAACCATCCAGATACGCGGCTTACTGCAAAGATTGGGGTAAATAAATCGTGGTCAATTCCTAAGCTATGATATACAGAAGCAGAATAGAAGTCTACATTTGGTGGAAGATTCTTTTCACCCGTAACAATGTTCTCAATACTTGTGGACATTTCAAACCAATGTGGTTCGCCTGTTAAGTTGGTGAGTTTCTCTGCCATAAGCTTTAGGTGCTTTGCACGTGGGTCTCCTTTTCGGTAAACACGGTGCCCAAAGCCCATAATTTTTTCCTTGTTCGCTAATTTGCCACGAACATAAGTATCCACATTTTCTAATGTTCCAATCTCAGTTAGCATCTTCATTACAGCTTCATTCGCTCCACCGTGCAAAGGACCTTTTAATGCTCCTATAGCCGATGTTACTCCAGAGTATACATCCGATAAAGTTGCTACACATACACGTGCTGTGAATGTAGATGCATTTAATTCATGGTCCGCATGAAGGACAAGTGCTTTATTGAATGCTTCAATTGCAATCGGTTCAGGCTCTTTTCCTGATAACATATAAAGGAAATTGGCTGCGAAGCTTAAATCAGTTCTTGGTGGAATTGGCTCCAACCCTTTTCTGATACGTGCAAAAGCTGTCACAATTGCAGGCATTTTCGCTTGAAGACGGATTGCCTTTCTGTAGTTCGCTTCTTCTTCCATTACATCGCTTTCTTCATCGTATAAACCTAATAACGATACAGCTGTTCGAAGCGCAGCCATTGGATGTACTTCATTAATTGGGAATAACTTAAAATGATCAAGAACTTGTTTTGGTAGCTCTGCATTTACCGCCAACTGGCTTTTTAACTCTGCAAGTTCTTGCTGCGTAGGAAGTCTTCTATGCCAAAGAAGATAGATTACTTCTTCAAAGCTGGCATTCTCTGCTAAATCATCAATATCGTACCCTACGTATGTTAGTGTATCATCAATGATTGAACTTACAGAGGAAGTCGTAGCTACTACCCCTTCAAGACCGCGTGTTGCTGTCATATTGTCCCTCTCCTTTACAAAGTGATTCGCTAACCCTTCTAAATTCTCTGAGTTATTAAAAATATTAACATTATAGATAACTATAAGACTATAAATTTTTCACATCCATAAAAAGGATGCGCTTACAAGTCCTATTATAAACAATTATCTGACATTTGTGAACGAAAACAGCTTAAAATGTGAAAAAATTAATATTTTATTAGAAAAACTTAAGCCTAGTAATTCATAAAACTTATCACCTTTTAGAAGAGTTCAAAAAACTTCATTGCCAAATAGGCAATGCCCGCACCGATTAAAGGTCCTACAGCAACACCCTTAAAAAGAGAAACAGCCAAGATTGTTCCTAAAACAAGAGCGGTAGTAATGTGGGGGTCCTTCGCTAGAAGTGTGATTCCTCCTTTTGCTATTAGTGCCACTGCCATTCCAGATACTAAAGCAATCCATGCGTATGGCGATTTGAATGCAGATGTTAGCTCTTTGAAACCAATTTCCCCACTTGCAATAGGAGCTAACACCGCGAAAGTAATAACCGTTACTCCCCAATTAATCCCTTTTGATTGGATATAGGAAAATATCTTTGAATCGACACCTATTATTTTAAGTATTAAAAGTACCCCAACTGCAAGAATTAGTGATTGGTTTTTTGCGATAAAACCAATTATTAATAGTATGAGCAAGAATAAGCTAGCTTGTGTTTGCAATTTCAAGGCCCCCTTCGTATAGACATTATTCTAACATAGGAAAACTCAGCCAAAAACAATCTGATTTTTGTTTTTGACTATCCGCTAAATTTGTCGAAAATCAGGAAAATATTATTCCTCTTAAACAAAACTTTCCATATTCTTGATACGTAGGTAAAATAAAGATAAAACAAGTTTCCCATTCAATCATTATTAGGAGGACGATTAATCTGAATCTCACCTACTTATTTAGAACTATGCGCTTCATGATCGTAATTGTTAGTGTCGTCTTGTCCGTTTTTATCCTAATTCAAATTTCAAAGGTTACATATCCTTTTATCATCGGCCTTTTAATTGCTTTTATGCTGAATCCATTTGTAAATTTTTTAGAAAGTAAAGGTCGGTTACCTAGAACGCTCGCTGTATTGATTGGGATTATCATTATTTTCGCTTTATTTGCAGGATTTATTACTCTTTTAATCGCGGAAATTGTATCTGGCGCAGACTATTTAGCTGATGTGGTTCCAAGACATTTAGATACTCTGATTAACTTTATCGAGGACTTTTTTGCTGCACAAATTATTCCTCTTTATAATCAATTAACAAGTCTATTTAATTCATTAGATACCGGTCAGCAGGATACGATACTAACAAATATACAAAATGTCGGGAGAACCATTGGTTCAACAATAGGCAATTTTATACAAAGTTTCTTTGGAAATATTCCTAATATACTATCTTGGTTTCCGAATGCTGCAACTGTAGTCATTTTTTCCTTGTTGGCAACTTTTTTCATCAGTAAAGATTGGTATCGTCTGTCACGGTTTAGTAATAAGATCATTCCAAGTCGAGCCAAGAGTAGTACAAAGAGGGTACTTGAGGACCTAAAAAAAGCACTTTTCGGATTTATTAAAGCTCAACTCACATTAATCTCTATAACGACTGTAATTATCCTTATTGGGCTTCTGGTACTACGTGTAGACTATGCAATCACCATTGCTCTTGTAACGGGATTGGTTGATATTATTCCTTATTTAGGAACAGGTGCTGTATTTGTTCCGTGGATCATTTACGAGGCGATCGCAGGGGAGATGAGTTTAGCTATTGGCTTAGGTGTTTTGTATCTTGTTGTTCTTGTTCAACGACAAGTAATGGAGCCAAAAGTATTATCTTCAAACATAGGACTAGATCCTCTTGCAACTTTAATTGCTCTATTTGTTGGATTCAAGTTAATTGGCTTTTTAGGATTAATCGCTGGACCAGTTACTCTGGTTATTATCACAACCCTACATAGAGCTCATGTATTTAAAGATGTTTGGTCATACATAATGGGTAAAGAAGCATAAAAGTCCATTCGTTGGGAATGGACTTTTATCATTTTATAATCTTAATTCTTCCTTTGTTCATCCAATTGTTAAATGCCTTGCTGAGTATGGTTTTAAAGAATTTTCTTGTTGGAGGTGCTAGTAATAGGAAACCGGTTGCATCCGTTATAAATCCGGGTGTTAGAAGAAGTGTCCCCCCGATAATGATACAAATGCCATCCAACAGAACATCACCTGGCATTTGTCCTGACTGAAGGAGATGTTGAGCCTTTCTTATCGTGTCTAACCCTTGTTGCTTTGCTAAGTAGGCACCTAGCAAGCCTGTAAGAATGATAAGGGCTATGGTCGTCCAGATACCAATAGTCTTACCTGATAATAACAAAAGACCGATTTCTGCTGCAGGTACGATAATTAATAATAAAACGATATAACGCAAAAAAATCGCCTCCTAGTTGTCCTTATATTATAGGGTTATTTATAAAAAACAGCAAAAAAGAAGCAGCCATTTAGGCTACTTCTTCTTTCATTTTATAGAACGCTTGCGTGGCCGTTATAAATGACACCATGTGAAGCATCAATTGTAACCTCTTGACCATCCTTTAAGCTAGTAGTTGCTCCTTCTGCTCCTACGATAACTGGAATACCAAGGCTAAGCCCTACTACTGCAGCATGGCTAGTTAAACCACCTTCTTCAGTAACTAACGCACTACACTTCTCAATAGCTGGAACCATATCTGCATCAGAGCCAATGGTAACAAGGATAGAACCTTCTGTTACTTTTTCTAACGCTTCTTTTGCTGAGTTAGCAATAACTACCTTACCAAAAGCTGTTTTTCTACCAATTCCTTGAGCTTTTAATAAAACATCGCCAACAACATGGATTTTCATTAGGTTTGTTGTACCTTTAACATTTACTGCTCCTGCAGTAATAACCACTAAGTCACCACGTGAAACGATTCCACTGTTTAAGCTCTCCTCTACTGCTGTATCAAGCATTTCGTCAGTAGTAGTAGATTTAGTACCGATTTGAGGATATACACCCCAAGCAAGTGATAAACGACGTGAAACACCATCATCAGATGTAACTGCCACTATAGGAGCTTTCGGACGGTATTTAGAGATCATTCTAGCTGTATGACCACTTTCGGTTGGAGCAATAATTGCGTTCGCATCAAGATTTAATGCCGTATGTGCAACAGATTGTCCAATTGCATCCGTAATATTATGTTCATTGTCCTTACTACGGTTAGATAAAATTTCTTTATGATCCAATGCTGATTCCGCACGAGATGCGATGTTATGCATAGTTTGAACCGCTTCTACTGGATACACACCAGCTGCAGTTTCTCCAGAAAGCATAATTGCGTCTGTTCCATCAAAAATCGCATTTGCCACGTCACTTGCTTCCGCTCTTGTTGGACGTGGGTTACGTTGCATAGAATCTAGCATTTGAGTTGCCGTAATTACCGGCTTCCCTTGTGCGTTACACTTTTTAATTAAGCTCTTTTGAACTAGAGGAACCTCTTCTGCTGGAATTTCTACTCCTAGGTCACCACGTGCAACCATTAATCCATCAGAAATTTCAAGAATTTCGTCGATTTTATCAACACCCTCTTGATTTTCAATCTTAGGAATAATGTGGATATGAGTCGCATTATGCTCTTCTAACAAACGACGAATTTCAAGAACATCAGATGCACGGCGTACGAATGAAGCTGCAATAAAGTCGATATCTTGCTCAATCCCGAACTTAATATCGTTAGCATCCTTCTCCGTAATTCCTGGAAGATTTACAGAAACACCAGGAACGTTTACACCTTTTTTATTTTTAAGCGTTCCAGTATTTAAGATTTTAGTATGAATTTCACTAGCTGCACGGTCGATCTTTGTTACTTCTAAACCGATTAAGCCATCATCTAATAAAATCTTTGAACCTTCGTGTACATCATCAATTAATCCAGGATATGTAATCGAGAATTTATCAACCGTGCCTTCAACTTCTGTCATTGAAACAATTACATCGTTTCCTGCCACTAACTCAATTGCACCATCTACCATATTATTTGTACGGATTTCTGGACCTTTTGTATCCAATAATATAGCAACTGTTTTTCCAGTTTGTTTTGCAGCTTCACGAATATTTCTAATACGAGCACCGTGCTCTTCATGATCACCATGAGAGAAATTTAAACGAGCAACATTCATTCCAGCTTCGATTAACTGTGTTAATTTTTCTACACTTTCACTTGCTGGACCAATAGTACAAACAATTTTCGTTTTACGCATTAATTGTGGACCTCCTATTATTATAAAAACGTTAAATGGATAGCTCTTTTGACAAGTTGTACATACTTTGATTCACTGTATGTTTTCTAGTTAAGATCTCGATGATATCATGGTCAATGAGCTCATTTTTTTCAATTCCTACCGCTCTTCCGCCTTTACCTTGTAACAATAATTCAACTGCAAATGCACCTAGACGACTAGCAAGCACTCTATCTGCTGCAGTAGGTGATCCACCACGTTGAATGTGACCTAATACAGAAACACGCGTGTCAAGGTCGGTTGCATCCTTGATTTTCTTACTGAATTCAACACCACTACAAACACCTTCGGCAACAATGATGATACTGTGTTTCTTACCACGTTCATGGCCACTTTTCAAGCGAGCAGCAATCTCATCCATGTCATATCCAACTTCAGGGATAATGATTGTTTCAGCTCCTCCTGCAAGTCCTGCCCAAAGAGCAATATCTCCTGCATCTCTTCCCATTACTTCAATGATAAAAGCTCTGTCATGAGAAGTTGCTGTATCGCGGATTTTGTCTACTGCATCGATAACTGTATTTAAAGCAGTATCGAATCCGATTGTATAATCAGTACCTGGGATATCATTATCAATTGTACCTGGAACTCCTATACAAGGAAAGCCTTGCTCTGTTAATGCCTTTGCACCTCTATAAGATCCATCGCCACCAACAACAACTAAGCCTTCAATCCCAAATTTCTTTAACTGCTCAATTCCTTTTTGCTGACCTTCTTTTGTTTTAAACTCCTCACAACGAGCAGAATAAAGCATGGTTCCCCCACGGTGAATAATATCACCCACGGAACCTAGTTCTAATTTTTTGATATTTCCGCTAATTAAGCCTGAGTAACCATTATACACTCCATAGACTTCCATATCATGAAAAATTGCTTTACGAACGACTGCACGCACAGCAGCGTTCATACCTGGTGAATCTCCACCACTTGTTAACACACCGATTCTTTTCAATGCAAATCACCTCTGTATTGGATTGTTGAAGTATTATGTATAGTGAGAAGATGAATAATACGACACGTGATGCACTACTATTATTTACAGAATACCCGGGAATATTTCTAAAATACCATGAAGAAACAATGTTCTCAACTCTATCATAAACATAAAATTAATAGACGAAATAGTTTTTTTATTGAAAGCGCTTAATACCATCGTTTTTTTCTAAAAATGTTCATAATTCTATTTTCATTGTAATTTAATTGGGATTTCTCTAAAAAAAAGAAAAAGAGTGTGCCGAAACACACTCATCCATTTACACCTATATATTCATGCAAAAATGTATATTTACCCATACTTTTGTATTTTTCATACCTTAATTCCAGCAGTTCATTATCTGTTAGTTGAAGTAACTGCTTTAATGATTGTTGGATGGTTTCCTTAATACTTTCGGCTTGAGCTTTTACGTCTTTATGGGCTCCACCTCGTACCTCAGAAATTATTTCATCAATAATTCCAAGTTCTTTTAAATCTGGAGCGGTAATTTTCATGGTTTCTGCTGCTTGTTTTGCAAGAGATGCATCTTTCCATAAAATAGCTGCAGCCCCTTCAGGAGAAATAACCGAATACGTTGAGTTTTCAAGCATATGAATATGATCGCCAACTCCAAGAGCTAGTGCTCCACCACTTCCACCTTCACCAATGACGATACAAACAATAGGTACCGTTAAGCTTGCCATTTCAAAAAGGTTTTTCGCAATAGCTTCACTCTGCCCTCTTTCTTCGGCAGCTTTCCCAGGATAAGCACCCTTTGTATCAATAAAACAAATGATAGGACGGTTAAATTTTTCCGCTTGTTTCATCAGTCTCAATGCTTTACGGTACCCTTCAGGGTGTGGCATCCCAAAATTTCTACGAATATTTTCCTTCGTATCTTTTCCTCGCTGATGACCAATAATAGTAACAGGTAAACCTTGGAATTTCGCTACTCCAGCTACAATTGCTTCGTCATCGCCAAAAAAACGATCCCCATGACATTCAATAAAATCAGAAAAGATAATGGATAGATAGTCAAGAGTAGTTGGACGAGCAGGGTGTCTCGCTATTTGCACTCTGTCCCATGGCTTCATATTGTCATAAATATCTTTTTCTAACTTTTGAAGCCTTGCCTCAAGCTTTTCAATTTCAGCTGATAAATCTACTTCTGCATTCGCAGTAAATTCCTTTAGCTCTGCAATTTTCTTTTTCAGCTCAACAACAGGTTTTTCGAATTCTAGCTCTCCAACCATTCTATTTCACCTCCTGGCTTATGAATGTCAAGCAATGTTGAAATTTTGTCCCTTAAGTCATTTCTAGGTATAACAGCATCCAGTTGACCATGCTTTAAAAGGAACTCTGCTGTTTGAAAATCCTCAGGAAGGTCTTCTCTAATGGTTTGTTCAATAATTCTTCTACCGGCAAATCCAATTAATGCACCTGGTTCAGCAAAATTATAGTCACCTAGAGAAGCAAAACTAGCAGAAACTCCACCAGTGGTTGGGTGTGTCATGATTGATATGAACAAATTACCTTCGTCGCTAAACTTTTTAAGAGCCACACTAGTCTTCGCCATTTGCATTAAGCTTAATACTCCCTCTTGCATCCTTGCTCCACCAGAAGCAGTAAAAATGATAAACGGGATGGATTGCTCACCTGCTTTTTCGATTGCTCTCGTAATTTTTTCGCCAACTACAGAGCCCATGCTTCCCATTCTAAAGGTAGAATCCATAATTGCGACTACTGCGTCATACCCTTCTATTTTACAAACACCGGTCACCACGGCTTCGTTTAAATTGGTTTTCTCTCGATCTTTTTCAAGCTTTTCTATATAATCGGGGAATCCAAGCGGGTTCTCAGAGATCATATAACGATCAAGTTCAACGAAGCTCCCTTCGTCGACGAAGCTACTAAGCCTCTCCTTTGAATTCATCGGGTGATGGTGTCCACAATGTATACAAACCTTCAGATTCTTCATTAGCTCTTTGGAATACATGATTTTCTTACAGTTTGGACACTTGGTCATTATCCCTTCTGGGACATCTTGCTTGGCTGCTTCGGTTGGAATAGTAGCATATTTTTTCTTCTTTGATTTTGTAAATAGGTCTTTAATTGGCAAGCTGAAACCTCCCCATATGTTTCTAGTATAATCTCTGTGGTCAGACCACTATTATGAAAAATAATGCCTTATTACATGAAGGCTCGTCTAGTTCTTTTTATCATGTTAGTATAATGCCACAACAAATTCTGCAGATATTTGTCGTTAATCATTCGACAGTTTTCGTAAGGAATAATAAGAACGGAGAACCTCCGCCTCTTTCCCACCTAGTAAGGCATGAACAATTGCTGAATAATACGGATTCTTCCTTTCAATTCTCGGAAGTTTTAATGCATCATAATAATCATTTAATATGGACCAAATACGATAGAAAAGATGATTATCCGCTAATTCAACAATTTTTATAAAAAACTGATCATCTGTAAACTCGGCACATTCAATCCATTCTTTTAAATTTTCTAGTTGCTCTTCATTATTTCTTCGGAGAATGAGTCTTAAACAATCTAATTCAATTAAATATTTCGTTTCAATCACATCTTGTTTTGCTTTTGTATCTTGAAGTACAAAGGTACCAAGAAGCTGTACAAGCTGGTTGCTACGAAAATCCCGTATAAATGTGCCTTCTCCTCGCCGGGTCTCAATAAGTCCTAAGAGCTCTAGAGCTCTTAAAGCCTCACGAACAGAGGAGCGTCCTACATTAAGACGCTCACAAAGTTCTCGCTCTGATGGAATTTTATCACCGGGTTTTAGGCCATCCTGCTCAATCATGATGCGAAGCTGTTTAACAATTTCTAAATAAACCTTTGAGCCTCGTTCCACTGGTTCTATTCCCACTTGTTAATCACTCGCTCTTTCCAATTACGGAAAGCTCTATTGTTCTAGCCTTAATCTCCGAAGGATCAACCTTCAATCTGGCTACACCTGTTTCCATCGCTGCCTTTGCCACTGCTGCTGCTACCTCAGGAGCTACTCGTGGATCAAATGGTGCAGGAATCACATAATCGGCGCTCAGCTCATCTCCAGAAACAAGACTAGCAATCGCTTCAACCGCTGCTACCTTCATTTTTTCATTAATATGAGTGGCTCTCACATCTAAAGCACCTCTAAAAATCCCTGGGAATGCTAGTACATTATTTACTTGGTTCGGGAAGTCAGAACGACCTGTCCCAATGACCTTAGCTCCAGCTTTTTTCGCTTCCTCTGGCATGATTTCCGGTGTTGGATTAGCCATTGCAAAAATAATTGGATCATCATTCATTGTTTGAATCATTTCTCCAGTTAAGGCTCCTGCAACGGAAACCCCTATAAACACATCCGCACCTTTTAGTGCATCTGCAAGACTACCTGTTTCTTGATTGCGGTTCGTATATTTAGCTATTTCATTTTTTATATCGTTCATTCCAAACGGTCGGCCTTCATATATAGCCCCTTTAGTGTCACACATGATAATATCACGTACCCCATAGGTATATAAAAGTTTCATAATGGCTATCCCTGCGGCACCCGCTCCGTTAGCAACTACCTTGATCTCATTCATCGACTTGCCAACTAGCTTAAGCGCATTTACTAAACCAGCAACAGTAACGATCGCTGTACCATGCTGATCATCATGAAACACAGGTATATTGGTTTCTTTTTTTAGCCTCTCCTCAATAACAAAGCAGTTCGGAGCAGCAATGTCTTCAAGGTTTATTCCACCGAATGTTGGCTCTAACAGCTTTACGGTCTCAATAATTTTTTCGACGTCAGTTGTACCCAGGCAGATTGGAAATGCATCAACTCCTGCGAAGCTTTTAAACAAAACTGCCTTCCCTTCCATTACTGGAAGTGCAGCTTCTGGACCAATATTTCCTAGTCCAAGGACAGCTGTCCCATCAGACACAACAGCAACCATATTACCCTTCATCGTATAATCATAGACCGTTTCGGGCTTATCATAAATTTCTTTACAAGGCTCGGCCACTCCTGGCGAATAGGCAAGGCTTAAATCATTTGCATTCCTTACTTGAACTTTTGATTTTGACTCGAGCTTTCCTTTGTTCAGTCTGTGCATATGTAATGCTTCTTCACGTAAAGTCAAAATGCATTCCACCCCTTAGATAATACTTTATTTTCCATCCCCATAAGTGGTCAGACCACGTATACTTACAACAATATAACATAATACAAAAGGATGTAAAGGCTGAATTACTTCAAAATGACATTATCTGAACCTAGCAACGACTTGATTTCCTTTAATAGTACTGGTGTAGGTTGAATATAATCCTCTTTGCCAAGTCTTATACTCCTTCTAGCTTCTTCGTAGTAAAGAATAACAGGTGTTTCACCACTATGCATATTCAATAGTTTCTTTAATGCGTGCAAGAATTCACCTTGCTCTTGATGTTTTTGTATTTTTAAATACAGTACGTTTTTACCTTCAACCATTTCATCGTGTTTAACTACTTCCTTGGCTGCGGATATAATTAGCTGCTTTACTCCATTTCGTTCTTCTATCTTCCCGTCAAAAATTAATATATTTCCTTGTTGAAAGAGAATTGAATATCTTTTAAGGACATTAGGAAACACAACAGCCTCCAAATCACCACTTTGATCTGATACAGTCAAAAACGCCATCGTTTCTCCCTTTTTTGTACGGATTTTCTTCAACTCAGTAACATAAACCAGAACTCTTACATTTTTTCCTACGTTAGAAATGGATGAAATGGCAATGGCTTGTTCAAATTTGGCTTCTCTCTCATATAAGGAAACTGGATGATCCGAAAGATATAAACCCAATACCTCTTTTTCCTGCATAAGCTTATCCTCTGCTCGTATCGGATCAACTTCTACATACTTAGGTTTTAGAAAGAATTCATCATCTGAAAATAAATCACCTTGAAGGGCATTCTCCGGATTTACCAGTTGCGCATGATCTAAAGCAACATCAAGACTCGCCAGTAGCACTGCTCGGTCTTCACCAAATTCATCGAAGCTGCCAGAATGAATGAGCGACTCTAATGTTTTCCGGTTAATCGATTTTGGTGATACTCGTATACAAAAATCAAAAAGATCCGTAAATTTCTTAGTTTTTCTTGAGGAGAACAATCCCTTTAAGGCAGTCATCCCAATTCCTTTTATCGCAGTTAAGCTGTATCGAATGGACTGATTTTCCACTAAGAAGGTATAGCCACTTTTGTTAATTGACGGTGGTAGAATCTGAATACCCATTTCTCTACATTCTTTTATATATTGAGCGATTTTTCCTTCATTCCCTATACTTGAGGATAATAAGGCAGCCATAAAATAAACAGGATACTTCGCTTTCAAATAGGCAAGTTGATAGGAAATAACACTGTAGGCAACTGCATGGCTCCTATTAAATCCATAGTTTGCAAATTTTACGATAAGATCGTATACCTCATTGGCAATCGTTTTCTCATAGCCTTTATTCATTGCGCCTTCAACGAAATGCTGCCTTTCTTTATCTAAAATTTCTTTTTTCTTTTTACCAACCGCTCTCCTTAATAAATCAGCTTCCCCTAAGCTAAATCCAGCCATCGTTGAGGCAATTTGCATAATTTGTTCTTGATACACAATGATTCCATACGTTTTCTCTAGAATCGGCTTCAAATCTTCATGTAAATACAAAATCGTTTCTTTCCCATGCT
Source organism: Robertmurraya korlensis NBRC 107688 (assembly GCF_001591645.1). GTDB lineage: Bacteria > Bacillota > Bacilli > Bacillales > Cytobacillaceae > Robertmurraya_A. The sequence goes on from NZ_BCVH01000002.1 coordinate 286,122, forward strand.
TTCTATTGATAAACATCGGAATATGTTCCATAGGTCCTGGACGGTATAAAGCGTTTACGGCAACAATATCTTCAAAACTACTCGGCTTTAACCGTTTTAAAACATTTCTCATTCCTTCTGATTCTAACTGAAACACACCTGTCGTTTCCCCAAGGCTTAACATGGAAAACGTCTCTTTATCATCTAAAGGAATTGCCTTTATATTTAAATCAATTCTTGCTCTCTTCTTTATCAAATCAATAATAGATTCAATAAGTGTTAAATTCCTTAAACCAAGGAAATCCATTTTTAATAGTCCGACTTCTTCTAAATCATCCATGGCAAACTGAGTAACATAAACAGATTGACTTCCTTCACTAATTGGAACTGTATTTACTAGTGGTTCCTCGGAGATGACCACCCCAGCTGCATGGGTAGAGGTGTGCCTAGGAAGCCCCTCTAACTTTACGGCTGTTTCAAACAGCCGTTGGTTTGAAGCAGACTCATTGACAAAAGCACGAAGCCTTTCCGATTGAGCATAAGCGTCCTTTAAAGAAATTCCCAACTGCGACGGCACCGTTCTTGACAAGCCCTCTAGCTCCTTTGTATTTAATCCAAAGGCTCTTCCAACGTCACGAAGGGCAGCTTTAGCAGCCAATGTACCAAAAGTAACAATTTGAGCCACATGGGCCTCGCCATACTTGTTAGCAACATACTCTATCACCTCATCGCGGCGATGATCCGGGAAATCGATATCGATATCTGGCATCGTTATTCGTTCTGGATTTAAAAACCGTTCAAATAACAAATCATATTGTAATGGGTCTACATCGGTAATATACAATACATATGACACCAATGATCCTGCTGCAGATCCTCTACCAGGACCTGTTAATATATGCTGATCACGTGAAAACCTCATAAAATCCCAAACAATTAAAAAGTAATCAGCAAATTTCATTTTCTTAATTACACTTAATTCGTAACGTAATCGATTTTTGTGTTCTTCGGTTACATGACCGTACCTTTCTGTAAGACCTTTGCTACAAAGCTTTTCTAATAATCCTTCTGCCGTTTCTCCCTCTAGTGTTGGATACTTTGGTAGCTTTTGCTTATGCAGTTCAACCATTACATTACATTCTTCAGCAATTCGCCAAGCATTTTCTAACGCTTCTGGAAAGTCTGAAAAAAGTTCGATGATCTCTGAACTCGTCTTTAAATAATATTGGTCTGTTTCCAAACGTTCTCTCTCATCATCCTGTAACTTTTCCCCATTTTTTATAGCTAACAAACACTCATGGGCAAATGAATCAGATTGTTGTAGATAACGAACATCATTTGTGACGACGGTTTGAACCGAATAAGAGTTAGCTAAAGAAACCACTTTGTTTAAAAGGCTTACTTCAACAGGGATGGCATGATTTTGTAAGGACAGATAAAAGCTATCTTCTCCAAAAATATGTTTAAATAGCTTCACACCTTGTGCTGCTTTTTCTTCCTCATTATCAATTAAATACGATTCAATTTCTCCCTCACGCCCAGGAGAAATACCAAATAAACCTGTCGCGTAATGTCTAAGCCATTTTAATGGAATACCATCCTTTGACTTTGTTTGAACCACACTGGAAATTTTCATCAAGTTTTGGAAACCAGCTTGATTTTTTGCTAAAAGAACTAATGGGTACGCCTTATTAGAAGTAATCTCACTTTGAACATCTACTGTAAGTCCAATGATTGGTTTTATCTCATGCTTTAAGCATTGTTTATAGAAGGTCACCGCACCATGCATGACATTGTAATCAGTTAATGCCAACATCGTAAAACCCTTTTCTTTTGCTTCCTTTACCAATTGTTCAACGGAAGCTGTGCTTGATAATAAACTAAACGCACTTTGCACTTGAAGGTGAACAAAAGACATATACATCACACCCTAACTGCTTCATTCTTCTTATATTATATGGGCATAAACGAAAAAAAGAAAATATGTTCGCTTCATGTTAGCTCATAAATTTTTGAGTTTGTCCATATGATGTATCAATACTCTATTGAGGTGAGGAGGATTAATATGAGCGAGCAACCGTATATATCCATTTTAATAGATGCCTATTTTATTGCACTTGGTGTTTTATTAGGCGGGGCGCTCATTGGTGGGCTCTCTGCATTTTTGACCGGAAAACCAATGCTAACAGAAATTTACCGAATATCGACTTCCATACGAATTTGGGCAATTATTGCTGCAATAGGTGGAACTTTTGATACGGTTTATAGTTTTGAAAAAGGTTTTTTAGATGGAGGTACGAAGGATATCTTTAAACAATTCCTACTTATCCTAACTGCTATGGGCGGTGCACAAACAGGAGCGACCATCATTAACTGGCTAACCCAGGAGCATATTTAATATGCGAATTCCACCTTTCTACCGACTTCGTGCTGTCCAGCAGTTTATTGCAGGCATGGCCTTAGGTGGAGTAATCAGTTGGTGTGTATTTCTTTATATTTACGGAGATTGGCAAGAAACTTACTCAAAAGAGCTAAAGCAGCAAGAAGAAACCATTAAGGATTTAGAGAAAGAGAAAAATATATGGCAAAATGACTACCGAGAATTAAATAAGAAAAACGAAGAGCTACTCATCGTCCAAGATATAAAAATCAAAATTAAAGTGAATCAAAAATATGAATTAGATTCATTTAGTATCTATGAGGTGGAAGAAGAAATTAAAGAGGATATCAATCCATTATTAAAAATGGATATTGATACTGCTTTTAAAAGTAGTGATTGGGTAAAAAAAGTAATTGAAAATCGTACACACAAAGTAAATGATAAAAGATACCAATTGAAAGTAAAAGAAATTGTGTTTTATACCACATTATCCATTCAACTCGAGATGGAATTAGCCAATAATTAAGGCAGGAACACGAAAGTTCCTGCCTATTTCTTTTACTTACAGACTTCTTCTATGTCCTTCATCACATTCGGTACTTCATCCCAGGAGAAAATAGAGGCTCCTGCTGCAAGAGGATGGCCTCCTCCTTTATACTTCTTAGCAACGCCATTAATAACGGGCCCTTTTGAACGAAGTCGAACACGAATTTGGTCATTTTCCTCAATAAAGAAAGCCCATGCTTTGATTCCTTGAACGCTACCTAGAGCACTTACAAGAAGGGAGGCATCTGCTGCTCTTACCTCGTACTGAGCAAGAAGTTCCTTTGGAAGGATCATAGAAGCTACACCCGTTTCGTTCATTTCAAAGTTTTGTAAGACATAGCCATTTAACTTAACAACATTCATTGGTAGCTCGTACATTCCATCATAAACCTCTGAACGAGAGAAGTTATATTTTATTAGCTCTCCAGCATATTGGAATGTTCGATCATTCGTACTTGGGTATAGAAATCTTCCCGTATCTCCAACAATACCGGCATATAATAGTCTTGCCGCTTGATTAGACATCTTTAATCCTTTATCTTGGCCGAATAAGTAAAGTTCATAGATCATTTCACTCGATGAGCTAGAAGTCGTATCCACCCAGACAATATCTCCATACGGATCCTCGTTTGGATGATGGTCTATTTTTATTAATTTATCCCCGGAAAGGTACCTTTGGTCACATATACGCTCTTGATTAGCCGTATCTGTAACAATCACTAAAGCACCTTTGTATGTATCATCGCTTATTTCATCAAGCTCTCTTAAATATTGGAGAGAACGCTCCTCTTGTCCAACGGTGTAAATGGTTTTGTCTGGGAAAGAAGCCTTTAAAATCTCTGCAAGTCCCCCTTGTGATCCATACGCATCTGGATCTGGCCGAACATGTCGATGAATAATGATGGTCTCGTATTGTTTAATCGTTTCAATTATTTTATCTTTCATTGCTAATCTCCTTTTTTCCTAATACTCTCTTTTTATCATAAAAAGAGAAAAAGTAGAAATTATTTTATGTACAAGGTAGAATAATGGAAGAATGTCGAAGCTTGGAGGGAAAGTATATGCCTATTTTCGTTATTATTATTGTCGTATCAATTATGTTTTATATTTTTTATAAAGTTCAGTTCTTTCGTTCTAACCGACCGGCAGAAAGGAAATGGATTTCCGCAAAAAGCAATATTGCACTTGGACTATTCATTACATCCTTTGGACTGAATCGTCTAATGATATCCCAGTCAACTGTAGTGTATATCATCGGTGCTATTTTTATTGCCCTGGGAGCTTACAATATTTGGGGTGGAATCAAAGCGTATAAGTACTTCCTTCCTCTTGCTGCAAAGGAAGCAACTGAATTAAAAAAGCAAATGTAAGAAGGGGAGTTGTTCATTTATGGAACAACTCCTTTTCTCTAGTGTCGATCAATTAACTGACACATCATCATTGCTTTTCCAACTAACACATTTTCGTTATATACTTCGACATCGACCTTCCCGAATTTTCGGCCAACCTCTAGCACCTTAGGATAAATTTCTAATACACTATCCATTTGAACTGGTTTTAGAAAATAAATCGTCATATTTTCAACGACTAAATCCCCTTTTTTATATCCTCTTAACACACCATTGGCTGCCTCTGTCACAATAGTAGTGAAAACACCATAGGATATCGTTCCAATGGAGTTAGTCATTTGAGGACTTACTTCACAGCGGAGAACGTCCTCGTTCTTTGTTTTTCCTTTGGTTACGACGAGCTGATTAGTAACAATGTCATCAATCGTTTCTCCGACTTGAGGTTGTCGTTGAATCATTTGTAAAGCCTTTAACACATCCTGTCTGCTAATGATTCCCTCTAAGCGATTATTATCGTCAACAACTGGAAGGACCTCAATCCCTTCCCATACCATCGAGTGAGCGCAGGAGGCAACACTTGTTTTTCCAGTAACAGTCATTGGATTTTTTGTCATTATTTTTTCAATGCTTGTCGTATCTGCAATTCCCATAACGTCCTTTGAAGTAACCATCCCTTGCACCCTCATTTGATGGTCGACTACCGGAAATCGGCTATGCTGTGTTTCACGATTTTTTTCATGCCAATCTTCAATCGTATCCGTTGTTTTTAAATAGATTGTCTCGTTAATCGAAGTTAAAATATCTTCAACAAGTACAATTTCTTTTTTTATTAACTGATCGTAAATGGCACGGTTAATCATTGCAGCAACCGTAAAGGTATCATAGCTAGTCGAAATAATTGGCAATTGGAGGTCATCCGCCAATCTTTTCACTTCATCCTCCGTATCAAATCCACCCGTAATGAGCACGGCAGCTCCGGCATTTAGCGCATATTCATGAGCTTTTGTCCGGTTCCCTACAATGAGCAGATTGCCTGGACCTGTGTAACGCATCATTTGTTCAAGCTTCATCGCACCAATAACAAACTTATTTAACGTTTTATGTAAACCTGTACGTCCACCAAGAACTTGTCCATCAACAATATTTACTACTTCAGCAAATGTTAGCTTTTCAATATTCTCTTTTTTCTTTCTTTCAATACGAATCGTGCCGACACGTTCAATGGTACTTACATAGCCTTTATTTTCCGCATCCTTTATGGCACGATACGCTGTCCCTTCACTTACATTAAGCGCCTTGGCAATTTGCCTTACTGAAATCTTTTCACCGATCGGTAGTTCATCAATATATTGAAGAATTTGTTCATGTTTTGTAGCCAAGACCTTCACCCTTTATAAATTTCTGTATTTTCTATTTGTTTTGTAATTATCATCTTATTATAAAGCGTGAAGGGGCTTGATTACAATTTGATTTCGCAAGCAGATAGGTATTTAGTAGGCTCGCACTTTTTTTCGCACCTGTTTTTTTGATATTTGAGCTTGAGTAGAGACTTTTTTCTTAGGAGCATACATAATCGCAGATAAATTCCCAGCTATTACAAATACCGCTAATAATAACCATGTCACTGAGAAAATACCTGACAAGCCCGCATTATACGATGATAATTGTGGGACTCCGTAATAGAGCATCACACCACATGACAACAAGCAAAATAAATATCGATTTTTTTTCATAATAGGTAAATCTCCTTTCTTGTCCCATTAGTAAAAATGTATGCAAAAAAATAAAAAAAAGTCGATGAATCGTTTAAAACGACTCACCGACTACTTTTTCTATAATTCTATTGACTGCCCTACTTTAAGTACAACACCCATTCCTGTTGGAAGCATGCTCACAAATGCTTGTGGATTCTGCTTAAGTAGTGGGAAGGTATCATAGTGAATGGGAACAACCTTCTTCGCTTGCAGAAGCTCAGCCGCATAAGCAGCATCGTCCGGCCCCATTGTAAAATTATCTCCAATTGGTAGAAAGGCAACATCAATTTGATTTCTGTCCCCAATTAGTTTCATATCTGAAAATAGCCCCGTATCTCCTGCATGATAAATCGTTTTTCCATTTATCGTTAAAAGGACACCAGCAGGCATACCTAAATATACGATTTCATTTTTCTCATTTACGTATCCTGACCCGTGAAATGCCTGGGTAAGCTTCACTCTTCCAAACTCGAAGTTATATCCTCCTCCGATATGTAATCCGTGTGTGTTTATCCCTTTGGCACCTAGATAATCTGCCAATTCTGCGGTTCCGATAACTAGTGCATTATTTTTCTTAGCGAGTTCTACCGTATCACCAAGATGGTCATTGTGCCCGTGCGTTACAATAATCACATCTGCTTTTACTTCCTCTACTTTTAAATCTGTTGCTGGGTTTCCATTAATAAAAGGATCGAAAAGAATCCTAGTTCCGTTTGCCTCAACTAAAATCACTGAATGTCCATGAAAGCTAATTTTCATACTCCACACTCCTTTTGACTTTTCAAATACCTTATACCCATATTTTACTACCAATATAAGTTTACTTTCAAAAGTAATGTTGTTACTCTAAATCTATAGTACAGAAGGGGGAATAACTATGATTGGGAAACTTAACGAGATAGCGAACTGGCTCATGCAAGAACAAATTGATTTCTGCTTTTTAACTAACCCTGATAGTGTATTTTATGTAAGTGGATTTTTGAGCGATCCCCACGAAAGGCTTCTCGGTGTAGGTATATTCCAAAGTGGAGATCCGTTTCTCGTTTGTCCTTCCATGGAGAAAGAGGATGCAAGAAAAGCTGGATGGAACTATGACATTATCGGATATACAGATATCGAAAATCCATGGACAATCTTACATAAGCTATGTAACGATAGAACCAAAAATGTAGAAAAAATTGCAATTGAAAAAGAACATATGAATGTAGAGCGCTATGAGCTTATCCATTCCCTTTTTCCACAAGCAGACTTTCTTCCAGCGGAGGAAAAACTTCGCAAATTACGTATGGTAAAAAGCGAAAGTGAAATCACTACGATTCGCGAGGCATGTGCCCTAGCAGATTACGCGATTGAGGTAGGTTGTTCCGAAATCGCTGAAGGGAAAACAGAGCTTGAGGTCTTAGCAGCAATTGAATATGAATTAAAGAAGAAAGGCGTTTCAGAGATGTCTTTTTCTACTATGGTTTTAACAGGGAAAAACGGAGCTTCTCCACATGGGAATCCTGGATTGACCAAGATGAAAAAAGGTGATCTTGTTCTTTTTGATTTAGGAGTAATTGTTGACGGATACTGCTCAGATATTACTCGTACCGTTGCGCTTGGTGATATAAGCGACAAGCAAAAAGAAATTTATGATACTGTTTTAAAAGCTCAAGCCGCAGCTATTGAAGCGAGTAAGCCTGGTGTAACATGTCAATCAGTCGATCTAACGGCAAGAAATATTATTTCAGCTGCCGGTTATGGGGAATATTTTCCTCATCGACTCGGTCATGGGCTAGGAATTAGTGTTCATGAATATCCTTCCCTTACAGAAACGAATACGCTCTTACTTGAAGAAGGCATGGTCTTTACCATCGAACCGGGAATTTATGTTCCTGGAGTAGCGGGTGTCAGAATTGAAGATGATGTACTAGTTACCTCAAATGGAGTTGAAATTTTAACCAAGTTTCCAAAGGAATTGCAAGTAATAAGGTAAAGAATAGCTCCTTGATAACCTCAAGGAGCCTTTCTTGTATTCTATTTTTCTAAAAGTTCCCGAGAATCTGCATATTCTAATCCATGGGCTTCCGCTACAGCTTCATATGTGACATAACCTTTAAGGGTATTGATTCCTTTTAATAAAGCTTCATTTTCTAGACAAGCTTTTTTGTAGCCTTTGTTAGCAATTTGAAGTGCATAAGGCACGGTTACATTTGTTAAAGCCATCGTAGAGGTACGTGGTACAGCACCAGGCATGTTCGCAACTGCATAATGGACAACACCATGCTTTTCATATGTTGGCTTATCATGTGTCGTAATACGGTCAGTCGTTTCAAAAATACCACCCTGATCAATCGCAATATCGACTACAACCGAGCCTGGTGACATCGATTGAATCATTTCTTCTGTTACGAGCTTTGGTGCTTTCGCTCCTGGTATTAACACAGCACCAATAACTAAATCAGAGCTTTTTACTTCTTCTGCAATATTGTAATAGTTAGACATAAGAGTCGTTACATCACTACCGAAAATGTCATCAAGCTGACGAAGTCTATCAGGACTCAGGTCGATGATCGTTACGCTTGCCCCTAGTCCAATTGCCATTTTTGCAGCATTTGTTCCTGCAACTCCCCCACCAATAATCGTTACCTTTCCTCTATTTACTCCAGGCACACCAGCAAGAAGAATTCCCTTCCCACCATGTACCTTCTCTAGGAATTGAGCACCAATCTGTGTAGCCATTCGTCCAGCTACTTCACTCATTGGCGTAAGGAGTGGAAGGCTTCCATTGGAAAGTTGTACCGTTTCATAGGCAATTCCAACTACTTTGTTTTCAATTAATGCCTTTGTTAATTCAGGCTCTGGCGCTAAATGTAAATACGTAAATAAAATTAATCCCTCACGGAAATACTGATATTCCTCTGGAAGTGGTTCCTTTACCTTCATGACCATTTCCATTGACCATGCCTTTAAAGCGCTTTCAACAATAACCGCACCTGCATCCACATAATCAGCGTCAGTAAACCCTGATCCTAGACCAGCCCCAGTTTCAATATGTACTACATGCCCAAACTTCACTAAATTAATAACACCAGCAGGAGTCATAGCGACCCGATTTTCATTATTCTTTATTTCCTTAGGAACTCCAATACGCATGCCTTACCCTCCAAAATATGTAATCAGTAATCATGAAGCCGATAATAATATACCACTTTTTTATTATAGGAATAAAGAGATTTCTGTCATCCTTTGACATAATTTCCTGTTATAATGGTCATAATTTCATTTTTAAAGGATAGGTATTCAATGGAACGATTCGAAACATTTCGTAATGCAATCATTCGTTTTTGGAGAAACACACATATTACCCAATTTCTATTATTACTTCTTTTAGTGTTTGTATTATTGGCGATTCTTTATTTTGCTTTCATTGCAAGCCAAGCAAACGTACAAACCTTAAAGGAAGGCTTAAAACAATCGACGGTTATATACGACAAGGATGGAGACTTTGCTACCGAAATAAGTACAAACCGTAATAAAGGGGTTGAAATCTCAGAACTCCCTGCTTATGTAGGTAATGCAGTTGTCGCCATAGAGGATCATCGTTTTTATGTTCATAATGGGTTCGACCTAAAAGGAATTACAAGAGCATTTTTTAAAAATTTACTAGCAGGTCGCATTACAGGTGGCGGCAGTACATTAACACAGCAATTAACAAAGAATGCCCTCCTCTCACCCGAGAGAACGTATAAAAGAAAAATTGAAGAGCTATTTCTAGCCCTTGAAATCGAAAAGGAATACGAAAAAGATGAAATCCTCCAGATGTATATCAATCAAGTATATTTTGGTCATGGGGCATGGGGGATTGATCAAGCAGCAGGAAAATATTTTAATAAAAGTGCGAGTGAATTAACCATTAGTGAAGCTGCATTACTGGCCGGACTTCTTCAAGCACCTTCTGCACGTAATCCATTTCAAAATTACGATGCTGCAATTGAACGTAGGGATGTTGTACTAGCAAAAATGAAGGACAATAAATTTATCACTGAGCAGGAATATAAGGAAGCTATTGGAGAAAAGATTGTCCTTGAAGAGGGTGGTGGCAGCTTCCTTGACAGGAAATATCCTTCTTATACCGATGCCGTTCTTGATGAAGCCATTTCTCAATATGGCTTAACACAGGAAGAAATTTTAACTAGAGGATACAAAATCTATACAGAGATGGACCAAAACCTGCAATCCTCTCTTGAAACCATCTATTCAAATAACAACAATTTTCCTAGGGGCAAGAAAGATGCTATTGTTCAAAGTGGTTCTGTACTTCTTGACCCATCGACTGGTGGTGTAAGAGCACTAGTTGGAGGACGTGGGGAATCCGTTTTTCGTGGATTTAACCGTGCGACCCACTTAAAGGCTCAGCCTGGTTCGACTTTAAAGCCTTTAGCTGTTTATACTCCGGCACTTGAAGAAGGATATGCCTTATCCTCTGTATTAGAAGATAAACAGCAAGCATTTGGTGACTACCAACCAGAAAACTATAATAAAACGTATGCTGGTGAAGTCCCTATGTATGTTGCGCTACAGGAATCTCTTAACCTACCAGCTGTCTGGCTATTAGACCAAATTGGTTTAAACAGAGGAATAGAATCGTTAAATAAATTTGGTATTCAACTACAAGAAGAGGATGAACATTTGGCGATTGCCCTTGGAGGAATGAACGAAGGAACCTCTCCTCTCAGATTAGCTTCAGCCTATTCAGCCTTTGCAAATAAGGGGAAGCGCGCTGATGACCATCTTATTACAAAGATCGAAGGGCCGACAGGAAATATTATCGCTGAACATAAGAAGAAGGTTGTACAAGTCACAACAAAAAAAGTAGCGAATGAAATGACCTCCATGCTCTTAAATGTAGTAGAATCTGGAACAGGATCAGCTGCACAAATTGATGGATCTCCAATTGCTGGGAAGACAGGTTCTACTCAACTAAGTTTTTCTGGCAGTGATGGAACAAAGGACCAATGGTTTGTCGGGTATACGCCTGATTTAGTTGGGGCCATTTGGATTGGTTATGATCAAACCGATCAAGATCATTATTTAACCGGTTCAAGTTCAGAAACAGTCGTTCCTATCTTTAGGAAGATTATGGAGGCGGCTATTCCATTTACCGAGCAAACATCCTTTACGGTCAAATCGGTTAACGAGAGAATGCAAGGTGAGCAAGACGCAGATGAAACTCAAGAAGCAATCAAGGAAAAAGCTGAAAAAATCGAGCAAGTAATTAAAGAAGAAAGCTCAAAATGGAGTCAAGTAATAGATAAAATGAAGGAAGACTTAAAAACTGCTGGACAGATGTTAAAACAAAGACTACAAGAACTAAAGCAATAGATTTGATAAAAAAGGAAGCCAAAGGGCTTCCTTTTTCATTATTACTCCGACTCGTTTCCAAACATGCTATCGTATTTTTCATTGTCGAACTGACCGTTTGGCTGATCAATGACACCACTATTATAAGCGTCCATGATTTGTGCACTAACATTACTCTCGCCTTGATGGTCATAAATATAATGCGATTGCCCTTTTATTTCATCCTTTTTCATTAAATATTGAGCTCCTTCAAAGTGTATTTTCCCACCTATATATTTTTCGAAAATTTGCTACAGATATACATGAATTAAATATTGTATAATATAGGTAAAGGAGGAGATGAACATGAGTCTTACGTATAAAAAGATATTAGTTGCCGTTGACGGTTCCAAAGAAGCTGAATGGGCGTTTAAGAAATCAATAGAGGTCGCCAAACGGAATAATGCAACTATTATTTTAGCTCACATCATCGACACTCGAACATTTGCAACCGTTGAAGCATATGACCGTACAATTGCGGAAAGAGCAGACAAGTTTGCTACTGAGCTAATGGAAAGCTATAAGGAGCAAGCATTGAATGCTGGCGTTCAACATGTATCTTATGAAATCGATTACGGTTCTCCAAAGGTGAAAATCCCTAAAGATTTAGCAAAAAAACACGAAGTGGATTTAATTATTTGTGGGGCAACTGGATTGAATGCTGTAGAGCGATTCTTAATTGGAAGCGTTTCCGAACATATAACGCGTTATGCACGCTGCGATGTATTAGTTGTCCGAACAGAAAAAGATTAAATAATAGGAAAAGCACGCTATTAGTAATTAGCGTGCTTTTCTTCTTTTATCTTTGATTTTGCTTTAACGATGGCCTCTTTTACCTGTTCGAACCCTGTTCCGCCCGCTGAATTTCTACGTTTCACAGCAGTCACTGGGTTTAATACCTCGTATATATCACTCTCAAATAAAGAATTCGCTTCCTTATATTGCTCAAGTGGTAAGTCCGCCAAGTAACATTGACTTTGAACGCACGTAAGTACTAGCTTACCGACGATTTCATGAGCCTCTCGGAATGGAACGCCTTTACCAGATAAATAATCAGCTAGCTCAGTCGCATTTGAAAAATCCTGCTTTGTCGCTACTTCCATTTCTTTCTCATTTACCTTCATGGTTTCAACCATTCCAGCAAAAATCTTCAATGATCCTGTGATCGTCTTAACTGTATCAAACATACCCTCTTTATCTTCTTGCATATCCTTGTTATAAGCAAGCGGTAGCCCTTTTAACACTGTTAACAAACCAAAAAGATTGCCATATACTCTTCCTGTTTTTCCACGTATTAACTCAGCCATATCAGGGTTTTTCTTTTGTGGCATAATACTTGAACCAGTCGTAAAGCTATCATCAAGCTCAATAAAGCGAAATTCTTGGCTTGACCATAAGATAAATTCTTCTGCTAGTCTCGATAAATGCATCATTAGTATCGAGCTTATAGACATAAATTCCAAAATAAAGTCTCGGTCACTAACCGCATCTAAACTATTCTCATAGATACTAGAGAAATCTAGAAGGCTAGCTGTAAGTTCACGATCAATAGGAAAAGTTGTTCCAGCTAATGCCCCTGCTCCAAGTGGAGATTTATTAATACGCTTAATGCTTTCTTGGAATCTCTCTTTGTCACGCTCAAGCATCCAAAAATACGCTAGTAAATGATGTGCAAATGAAATAGGCTGTGCTCTTTGTAAATGCGTATAACCTGGCATAACGGTTTCTACATGCTTTTCCGCCTGAAGAAGCAGACTTTGCTGAAGTCCCTCGATCAGTTCAATAGTGTGCAGAGTCTCCTTACGTAAGTACAAATGCATATCTGTTGCCACTTGATCGTTTCTACTTCTACCCGTATGGAGCTTCCCACCTACAGGGCCAATTAATTCAATGAGCTTGCTTTCTAAATTTAAGTGGATATCCTCTAATTCCACAGAGAATTCTAGCTCATCATTCTTTGCCTTTTCTTGTAAAACCTTTAGACCATCTGTTATTTGAGCTGCTTCCTCATGCGATATAATACCGCAAGAGGAAAGCATACTTACATGTGCTAAGCTTCCTTGAATATCCTCAAGGACAAGCTCCTTATCAAAGGAAATGGAGGCACCAAATTCATCTACCCATTCCTCAGCCGTTTTGGTAAAGCGTCCCCCCCAAAGCTTTTTCACACAGTCACCTTCTTTTGTTGCACTTGAGCTTGAACCTTCGTTGGAAGTCCCCACAGTTCAATAAAACCAACCGCTGATTGATGATCAAACTGATCCTCAGCTGTATAAGTAGCTAGCTTTTCATCGTACAACGAATAATCTGACTTTCTTCCTTCCACGATTGCATGACCTTTAAATAGCTTCACACGTACCGTACCTGTTACATGCTTTTGCGTTTCCTTAAGGAATGCTTTTAAAGCAGTAGTAAGTGGAGAGAACCAAAGTCCATCATAAATTACTTCAGCAATCTTCTTGCTAATAACCGGTTTAAAATGAGCTACTTCTTTCACTAGTGTTAAATCTTCAAGCTCTTTATGTGCTTTTAATAATGTCATTGCTCCTGGACACTCATACACTTCACGGGATTTAATTCCAACAAGTCTGTTTTCTACATGATCGATACGACCAACCCCATGCTTACCAGCTAATGTATTTAATTCTAAAATAAGCTCTGAAAGTGGGTAGCTTTTTCCGTTTAAACTAACAGGAACACCGCTAACGAACTCAATTTCTACCACATCTGCTTGGTCCGGTGTTTTCTCCAGTGGTAATGTAATATCGTAAGCACCTTCAGGTGGTGCTGCCCACGGATCTTCTAATACTCCACATTCAGCAGCTCTACCCCAAAGGTTTTGGTCAATTGAATATGGGCTATCTAAGTTAATCGGAATTGGAATACCATTTTTCTTTGCATACTCAATTTCTTCTTCACGTGACCAGCTCCACTCACGTACAGGAGCTAGGACCTTTAAATCAGGGTTTAAAGCAGAAATGGAAACTTCAAAACGAACTTGATCGTTTCCTTTTCCTGTACAACCATGTGCTACCGCAACTGCTCCTTCCTGCTCTGCAACCTCAACTAATTTTTTTGCAATTAGCGGACGAGATAGTGCTGATACAAGAGGATACTTCTCTTCGTACATCGCTTGTGCTTGTAGAGCAATTAATGCATATTCATGCGCGAATTCTTCTTTTGCGTCAATCACGTATGACGATACCGCACCAACCTGCAATGCTTTCTCTTTAATAAAATCTAAATCCTTGCCTTCTCCAACATCCAAACAACACGCAACTACTGCATAACCTTGATCTTGAAGCCACTTTACTGCTACTGATGTATCTAATCCTCCTGAATAAGCAAGAACAACTTTTTGAACTGACATTGGAAATCCTCCTAAAATCGAATAAATATTCAATCGGTTTATGTTTTTATACTTTTATAATATGTATACAAATGTAACAAGTTTTCTTCCTATTTTCAATACTTATTCTTAAAAATGTATAAAAATTTATTATTTTATTTATTCAGCTTCCATCTGGAAGGCATGGATAGACTGTAGTAGAATGGTTATAAGATGAAATGGAGGGGCTTTCAATGGAAAATTACTTTGAATTAAATGAGAGACTCGGAATCAGGCTCCCTACCTTGCATAAAAACTGGGAAGAATATACCTTTGATACCCAACAAAGTATTCTTTTGGAATGGGAGAAAATAAGAGGACATATTCCAGATCGAATAGCAGAATTGGAAGAATATATTAATAAGAAACAAGCCTCTTTATCAGATGAAAGTGATTTCAGAAAATCATGTCAGTTAAATAGCGAAATTGCTGAACTTGCTTCTATTATTAATGATTTATGGCTATGGTATCGGACAAACCAGGATATAGGTGGGAAAGCACACCATTAAAAAGAACCTTCAGTTGCTGAAGGTTCTTTTATTCTTTATTATTTTTTATATACTCAAGCGTGTTTGAATGATCATTTCTTAATGCATCAATAATTTCCTTATCAGACTGGACAAGCGGCACCTTTTCTTTTCCTGATTTTTTATAAACCGATCTTACCTCTGATCGTGAGTTTATTACCTTCCAGCCATCATTTACCTTCCTAATTGATAAATCAATTATCCCTAAATGATTCCCCCAATAACCTGCTTGAACTAATGGGGTATCATGGATGGTACCTTTTTCAATATTGATAAATTGTTGTTGTAAAAAATAATCATCATTAGGAAACAAAGAGTGACTATGTCCATATAGGATGGCATCGATTCCTTCGACTTCTGTTAATGCCATTACATTATTTTCTCTTTTGTTTTCAACACCCTCATCTGCAGTTAGACCCGCATGGGCTAGTACAATAATGATATCTGCACCCTTCCCCTTCATAATGGGGATGAAATGCTCAGAGGTCTCAACCATACTTTTTATTTTTAATTTCCCCTTAAAATACTCCTCGTCCCACTTTGCTGCAATGGGAGTAATTAACCCAAGTACACCGACCTTTAGATCTTGCTCCACACCCATTGTATCAGTGAATCTTTTTTCTAATATGATGTAAGGATTAAAATAGTTAATATCATCGAACGAATGGGAGTTATGGTCTTCTACATAAATATTGGCATTCACATATGGAAAGTTAGCTCCTCGTAAGCTCGTTTGTAAAAAATTTAATCCGAAATTGAACTCATGATTGCCAAGTGTGGCTCCGTCATATCGAAGACGGTTCAGAGCCTTAAATGCGGGGTGAATAAAACTTTGGTCAAATTGATAAGTTTTAGAAGCAAGATCAGCTAAGGCACTTCCCTGAATTAAATCACCATTATCAAAAAGAAGTACATTCTTCGCTTCCTTTCTTGCTTCTTTAATAAGGCTTGCCGTCCTTGCAAACCCGAATTCCACTGTTTCTTTATTGTTACGATAATCATAATCCAGCATGTAACTATGTAAATCAGTTGTCTCCAGTATACGAAGGTCTATTGACGGAGGAACTGGTTCCTCTATTGCACTCACTTGCTCAGCAGGTAACGCAATCATAAATACAATAACTAGGAAAAAGAATAAATTTCTCATCGACCCACCTTCTCGTTTAAGAAGTGATTGATATATTACTCTTCCCAAAGAACCGTTCATTTAACCAAAAAAAGTGAGAACCTAGTCTCACTTTTTTAAAGATCCTTTTTCAGCTCCCCGACGATATGACCGAGCTCAGGCAAGATTAATTTATTCATCGCTAGCATGACTGCCCCTGTTGAACCTGGGGTTGAAAAAACCGCTGTATTTTCAACGACACCAGCAACTGCTCGAGATAATATAGCAGCAGAGCCGATATCCTCTGTATAACTAAGCATACGAAACAATTCCCCAAACCCACTTATTTCTTTCTCAAACAGCGCTTGAACTGTTTCAATTGTTACATCACGTTTCGCAATTCCAGTTCCACCATTTGTTAGGATAATATCTATTGAGTGATCGTTACAGCCACGTAGAACTTCTCTTGTGATTTCTTCTCGTGAATCTTTAACAATGACGTAATCTCCAATATCATGACCATTCTGCTTCAATAACGAGATCATGAGCTGCCCACTTTTATCGTTTTCCTCTGTTCTTGTATCACTAACTGTAATTACTTTACATATTACAGAGCGCGGAGCAGTTTTCTTGTGCTCATCTTTACTCATCGTATGTATTCTCCTTTTCTACTAGATACCGCAACTGATAATAGGAATGAGCAAAATCCGTAACCTTCCTAGTTAATTGATAATTTGTCCCTGCCCCAATAGCCATTGAGATAAGGGGCATTCCTTGAAGTGTTCTATTTTTAAAGAAAAGAATCGCAATCGACTTAAAAATCTGCTTTAATGGGTATTCCATCCATGTAATATCTGTAAGCTCTTCTTTTCCTTCATAAAAGTACTCTCTATGCTTCCCGATATCCTCCTTTAATTCTTCCCAGCTAAACACCTGCATTCGCACAGGAAGGGTAGCTGCATGAAATACTTTCAAAGAATTCATCATTTCAAAAGGAGTATTTACTTCATATCCATAGGTCATGGCTATTAATTGAATCACTCGAAGATTAATAACGGTGACCGCAGGGAGATCCACACCTAATAAAAGCGCACCACCAGTTCCAGCTATACCGCCTTGAGCAAAAGAATAAAGCCTATGTCTTGAAATTTGTTGTTCAGCAATGTACTGAAGCTGATCAATGTTTAAAACCTTTAAATGCTCAACTTGCGTTATCGTTTGATCAAATACTCTTCCTGCTGAAAGAATTCTTTCTTTTGCATCAAACTGAAGTTGACTTCCTTGTATTAAGGCATGTAAATGAAAAAGCCAACTATCCAAGGCTATGTAAAACTGCTTTTGTGTATCTTCAGGCAATAGGGAAAAAGCTCGTTCTACGTATTTATCATACGTTACTTCAAGATCATTAGGAGTATGGTTGAAGAGACTCTCTTCCCATTCTTTAATCGAGGCCATCACTTGTTTTTCACGACTGGTTAAAGCCATTGCCTTCCCTCCTTCTTAACTAGCTTAAGTATAGCATACTCATTGTTTTTGAGAAAAAGCAAACAGGCAAATGCGTTATTCGCATTTGCCTGTAAAATAAACCTTTTATAAAGCTATTTTTAAAACATCACGTGCAATCATAACTTCTTCATTTGTTGGAATAACGATTACTTTTACAGGAGAATGTGGATAGTTAATAAAAGCTTCTTCTCCACGTGTTTTGTTTAGAGCTGGGTCCCAATATACACCCATAAACTCTAAGCCCTGAAGTACACGTGCACGAATTGCTTGACTGTTCTCACCAATACCCGCTGTAAAAATAATTGCATCAACCCCAAACATACGAGATGCATAAGAGCCAATATACTTATGAATACGATTACCGAATACTTCCAACGCTAATTCCGCACGTTCATTCCCTTTTTCTGCTTCTAACTCGATATCACGAAGGTCACTAGAGAATCCTGAAACCCCTAGCATCCCACTCTTTTTATTAAGAATATCTAGTACTTCATCTGCACTGTTTCCTGTTTTCTCCATAATGAAAGGAATTAATGCTGGGTCAATATTTCCTGAACGAGTCCCCATTGTTACACCAGCAAGTGGAGTGAAGCCCATAGATGTATCGATAGACTTACCACCTTCGATTGCTGCAATACTTGCACCATTTCCTAAGTGACAAGAAATCAAACGAAGCTGTTCAAGTGGGCGACCTAAGAGTTCTGCCGCACGCTCTGATACGTATTTGTGTGATGTACCGTGGAAGCCATATTTACGAATGCCATAGTCTTTATAGTACTCGTAAGGCAAGCTGTATAAGAAAGAGCTTTCTGGCATCGTTTGATGGAATGCAGTATCAAATACTGCAACCGCCGGTACATTTGGCAGTACTTGTTGGAACGCACGAATTCCTGTAATATTAGCAGGATTATGAAGAGGTGCTAGCTCTGATAACTCTTCAATCTTTCTTAACACTTCATCTGTTATAAGAACGGAGTCATTGAATTCTTCCCCACCATGAACAACACGGTGGCCAATCCCGTTAATCTCTTCAAGTGACTTAATAATACCAGATTCTGTTAGCTTATTCAGAAGCATTTTAACTGCAACAGCATGATCAGGAATATCTGTAACCTCTTCAACCTTTTCTCCATTTACGGAAATGGTAAAAATAGAATCCTTTAGACCAATACGTTCGATTAAACCTTTTGTAATAACTTCTTCATTTGGCATTTCAAATAACTGAAATTTCAATGATGAACTACCTGCGTTAATCGCAATTACCTTTGACATATAAAAGTACCGCTCCTTTTTTAAAGAAAACTCTCAATACGCTAATACAAATTTATTTTGCACTAAGTCGATCGTTTCTATCTCTCCATTCCCCATTAAATCACTGCCACTTACACATTTCAAGAACAAGCTAATTTTGGTATCGGTTACAAAATAAAGTAATTATATTCTGAAAATGAGGCAAAAAAACGATAGCCTTTTGGAGGGCTATCGTTTTCTGGTTATTTATTCTCTTTTATCCATAAATCAATATTTCGAAGCATTCGTTCCACCTCTTGTCCTTTAGAAAGTGTCGGAATGTTTACTAGAAGAACTTGCTTCGGTGGTTTAATTTCCCCACCTAGTTTTTGAAGAATTAAGATGCTCTTTGCAGCTTCTTTATTTTTAAACATCGTCATTGGTAACTGCAATATTCCTTGAATATGAGCATGTTCCTTTAAGAAGGCATGCAGTTTAGGTGCCTCTTCGCTTTCAAATAAACCATTAGGAATAATAAAAAATAAATACCCGCCAGCCTTGGTATGTTTTACACTTTGCTCAATAAACAAATGATGCGCATAGGAATGACCTTCCGAAGACTTTAACTCATATTCCTGTGCCCGAACATCATTTGGATAATAACCTACTGGTAAATCTGCCACGACTGCATCCACAGGATCAATAAATAACGGTTCTAGACTGTCCTGATTAAACAATTCAATTTGATGTTCTTGAAGGTTCGCATTTACAAAAGAAAGATGAATTAATAGATCGTCTACCTCTACTCCAATTGCAGTTACCTTCTTATTTACTTGATGATTGATCACTGTTGTAAGTAAATTACCTGTACCTACCGCTGGGTCAAGTAATCGGAAATTAGTTGATTGGACAAACTTATCCACTAAATAACCTACTAACATTCCCACCGCGTCCGGAGTCATCTGATGGTTCGGTTGGACATTCTCCTTCATCCCTTTTAAAATCGCTAATTGAAATGCCTTACGCAATTCCTCAGCTGAATATTTATCGGAACGAAACGTTTCGTAACTTTTCTTTAATCTTTTAAGTGTTAATTCACTTAGTTCTTCTTGTAATACAGATTGTTGAAATAGATTTTCACCTGTCTCGGCTAGTGCCTCTAGGTATGTACAATTCAGCTCCTCTTGTAAAATAGAAGCCGTCTCATTAAACAATGTAAATAAATCTTCTAAAGTAGAAGGTGACATATTTCTTCCTCCTGAAAAATTTCATATCTTCTATTGTATCTAGCATACAGAAAGAAGGCAATGAAGAGATGTAAAAAAGCCTCGAATGTGATCGAGGCTTTCTCTCTAAATTATTGTGCTGCTTTCGCTGCTTCCACTGCTGCTTCGTAGTTAGGATGATCCGTTGCTTCACTTACGTACTCCACATAAGTTACTTTGTCGTTCGAATCAATAACAAAGACAGCACGAGCAAGTAGGCGTAATTCCTGGATTGCCACACCATATGCTTCTCCAAAAGAAAGATCTCTATGGTCAGAAACCGTTTGTACCTTATCGATACCTGCTGATGCACACCAGCGCTTCTGAGCGAATGGTAAGTCAACGCTAACCGTTAGAATTTGTACATTGTCTAACTTCGCTGCTTCTTCATTAAAACGGCGAGTTTGAGCATCACATACCCCTGTATCAATAGAAGGTACCACACTGATTAGACGAACTTTCCCTTTACTATCCGCTAATGTAACTAGTGATAAATCATTAGCTAGTACCGTAAATTCAGGTGCATTGTTTCCAACCTTAACTTCTTGACCTAAAAGTGTAACTGGATTCCCCTTAAACGTAATTGATGCCATAAAAAAATTCCTCCCTTACCAGAATATGTACACAAAAATCATAGCCCGTTCAACATAATTTTGCAAATAATTACGCTTATCTTTACAAGAAAAAGAGTTAACTCCCTAACAGGAAGTTAACCCGTTAAATCCTATATTTGTAAATCATGCTTAGGACCATCGTATTCATCTGGATTTGGCTGTTGGTTATTTCCACTGCCTTGTCCTTGTCCTTGTTGTCCTTGACCTTGTTGTCCTTGACCTTGTTGTCCTTGACCTTGTTCCTTATTTTTTTGCATCATTTGCTGAATTTTATCCACAGCTTGCGGAGCAAGATCCAAGATCTTTTCATATAAATGTGTGCTCTCATCAAGGTGGACCATTTTTACCTCTTTTGAATTTACAATTAGGAAAGCAATTGGAGTAATAGAAACTCCGCCACCGCTACCTCCACCAAATGGATGCTTAGAAGCTTCTTCCTTCCCATTATCAAGAGTAAACTCACTACCACCCGCTGCAAATCCAAACCCAACCTTTGAAACAGTTAAAATGACACTTCCATCAGGGGTTTCAACTGGATCACCAATGATTGTATTAACATCAATCATTTCCTTAAGATTTTCCATTGCAGTAGTCATTAATCCTTGAATTGGATGCTCAGACATATAAATTCCTCCTTATATGGATTTAGATTTCTCATTAGATAAAGTAGATAACGGCTTCGTCTTAAAGTTAGGCCGTCCACCCTTCCAAAATTTAATCAGTTTAATTCCTGCTAACATAGCATGCCCGATACGAAATTGAATCATACATGTTAGAGTGGTCTGAGATATCGGCATTTGAAAGTGTGGGGTAACTGTTATTTGCGGAAGATTCCTCATTCGCATGTAGGTGCTAAGCAAACCGATAATACTGCCTTTCGCTGCCCAACAGGCCCCTGTAAACATTCCTGTATAAGCAGCGTTTCCAACACCAATAACTGAGTCCCACTTGATATCTTTAATCGTTACCTTTTTCAGAAACCTACGAACAATTTTATGTAAACCAACAACATGCTTTATTAGAACCTCAAAGTCATAAAAGCTATTGAAAATTTCTTTAGGCGAAAATTTACTAGTTTCTTCACCTTTCACCTGTTCTGTTTTCCCTGGTTCCTTTTTTGTTTTCATGACAACAGTTGGTGTATCGTCATCAATTTGAATAATTGGAACTTCCAGCTTATATTGTATTAGACCAAATAACGCTTTGAATTTTATTTTTAAATGGTCATCATCTTGTCCATGATAGAAGTGGATAAACACCTTTATTTTGAGAAACATGATTAGTAAAAATAAGAGCAACATTACGATTAGGATTAAAAGTAGCCACTTCAATACTCTCACACCCTTCCGTAACCAGTATCGACAAAAGTAAAAAAAAATAAACCTGCCAACACATTTGTTGACAGGTTTAATATTATGGCTCATGGACAACAGCCGTATCTGCAAATAAATCATGTATTCCTTGCTTCTTTGGAAGAAACGCAACAACTACATATAAGATAATGATAAATGTGGAAATAAATCTTCCAATCCACTCTCGAAAAAGCACCGAGCTCCATGTTAGCTTTTCACCACGTAAATCAATCACCCGTAACCCAAAAACCATTTTCCCTAATGTTTGACCAAAGAATTTTGTCATTAATACAAAATATCCATAAAACGTTATAGCAGTGAATATAGTAATTGGGGCAAAAAAGTCACCACTATGTAAATCTAGACCCGTTGCCCGAAAGATTGGATTGATGACAATCCGGTCAATGCTTCCAATCACAATCAGATCCAGTAAGTACGCCCAAAATCTCATCCAAAAGCCTGCAAAACGTGCATTTGAGAAAATCGTATACCCTTCTTGAGAAGGCGTTGATTGTCCTTCAAATTCTAATTGATTGTTATCCATACGGTCACCCTCTTTATTCCGAATACATATACATTAGTCTTGGAGAATTAGGCTGTGACAATAGCTTCATTAAACCAGTCATCTCTAAATCTTTTCCCACCATTTTACTAGCTGTCATACTAAATAATGAACCAAAACCAAAATTCTCACTATAGCTAACTACCTGTGCCCCAGCTAACTTTTCATTTTTCTTCATCGCTTCTACTACATCTTCAAAGTATCCAAAATCGTCAATTAAACCAAGTTCTTTTGCTTGCCTTCCGTCATAGATCCTACCATCTGCGATACTTCTCACTTCTTCTTCAGACAATCCTCTGCCAGATGCAATCACATCAACAAAGCCTTCATACGAGTTATTAATCATCGTTTGAAGGATATTTTTCTCCTCTTCTGTCATTTCTCTTGAAGGACTCATAATATCCTTATACTCACCACTTTTAATCGTTACAAATTCTACACCATATTTTTCAGCTAATCCTGCGTAATTAACTCCTTGCATAATTACTCCTAATGAGCCTGTTAATGTTTCAGGACTTGCGTAAATCTTATCAGCTGGTGCAGATATATAATACCCCCCTGAAGCCGCCATCGAACCCATAGATATGTAGATAGGTTTCTTGGTTTCTTCTGAAATTTCAACAAGCTTGTCATGGATCTCCGCACTTTCAACCACTCCACCACCAGGAGAATTGACTTTTAGAATAATGGCTTTAACATCTTTATCTTCTTTTACATGTTCCAGGTTTTCCATAAATGCTGAATGATTATATCCAGGTGATTGGAAAAATGATGTTACATCCCCTGTATCTTGTATCGCCCCATTTACTTCTAACACAGCAATTTTCTTAGATGCATTTCCTTCCTCGATAACTTCCTCGATAAAAGGTTCCTCTGCCGCTGAAAACACCTCTGTCCATGAGCTCTCGATATTGCTAAATGCCATCGATGAGAGTGTATTTGTCACCCAAGAAATAAATAATAGTACCGCAGCAATCACAATTGCTGCCCAACGCTTTCCATTCATCTATGATCCTCCTTTTTCCGCTTCCTTTACTATTACGGTTCTCCTTTTAAAATGTTTCAAAAACAGGTAAACTAATTTCTGTAGCCTACATTTTAACAAAATAATGATATAGTGGTAAATCTATACTTATTTGGAGGAATATACAATGCCTAACCGTCGAAATATTTATTTCTATCACAAAAAAGATTCGGATATGTTAGAAACGGTTTCACCACTCTATGAGCTTGCAGCAAAACAAGGATTTACGGTAGTCAAAGACCACAAAGACGCGAATATCGTTGTAAGTGTTGGTGGTGATGGAACGTTCTTACAAGCAGTTAGAAAAACCGGCTTTCGTGAAGACTGCCTATACGCAGGTATTTCTACAACTGAAAGTTTAAAAGTCTATTGTGACTTCCATATCAATGAAACAGATAAAATGATTGAGGCTACAACAAATGAACAAATAGAAGTAAGACGCTATCCAACCATTGATGTTTTGGTTGATGGACAAATGTCCTTCCAATGTTTGAATGAGTTTAGTATTCGCTCTTCTATTATTAAGACATTCGTTCTTGAAGTATTTATCGATGATCTTCACTTTGAAACCTTCCGAGGAGACGGGATGATTGTTTCCACACCGACCGGAAGTACAGCATACAGCAAATCGGTTAATGGGGCTGTTGTAGACCCATTCTTGCCTTCTATCCAAGTAAGTGAGCTTGCTTCCTTAAATACGAATTATTACCGAACACTCGGCTCTCCCTTTATCTTAAGCGGAGAAAGAAAGCTTTCTTTACGAGTCGTACAAGATGGAAATGATCACCCAACCATGGGCATGGACAATGAGGCCCTCAGCTTACAACATGTTGAGAGAGTCGATATTAAACTTAGTGAAAAAAGAATTAAAACGGTTAAACTGAAGGACAATTCCTTCTGGGAAAAAGTGCAGAGAACATTTTTATAATTTTTTATGGGGGCTTCTATCAGATGGTGGACATGCCCCCTCTAAATTTAGAAAGGTGGAAAAAGATGATTTTGAAACAACGATCCATCCCAGAAGAACTTTTGATACTTAGGTACTTGCGGGGGCGGCTGAAGGATTTAGATGAAGACCACTTAAAGATATTAGAAAAAGGATTTGCCGGTGAGTTACAGTGGGACACCATTGTAACAGATGCATTAACCTCTTCCCGTTCCCTGCTATTAAATGATTTATTACTCACAAGTGGTGGACAAATGTTTCAGATTGATTCCTTGCTTCTCAGTAAGAAGTTTACCATTTTTGAAGTGAAGAATTATGATGGCGAGTACTTTGTGGAAAATGATAGGTGGTATACGATCACAAAAACTGAAATCCAAAATCCCCTCATTCAACTTCATCGAACCGAAACAGCCTTCCGTCGCCTATTAAGAGATCTTGGCATCCACATTCCCGTTGAGGCATATGTAGTCTTTGTAAACCCCGAGTTCACCCTATTCCACGCACCCTATCACCCATCCATATTACTTCCAAGTCAGCTAAAGAGATTCCTACAGAAAATAAAACAGGAAACCTGCGAAATAACCAATAAAGATCAGATGGTTGCGGAAAAAATTGCTTCATGTCACCTCAAAAAATCACCATATACAAGATTACCTTGCTATAGCTATGAGGATTTAGATAAAGGGATTCGTTGTGGTTGTTGTGAGCGGTTTTTGTTTCCATTAAGCCAATCGTATGTATACTGTGAAATTTGTGGAGGTAAGGAACCAGTAGAGGCTGCTGTTTTAAGAAACATTACCGAATATCAGACACTTTTCCCAGAAAAACTGGTGACAACCATCGGCATTCTTAACTGGTGTGGGGGAATCGTTTCAGAGAAGGTAATTAGACGAATACTAAAGAAAAATTATAATACGAAAGGTTCAAATAGACATACTCATTTTGTTTAATCTGGCATTATTGGCCATGCTTAGTAGTGCTCTCTTACCGTTTGATACTCATTAATTACTAATAGGGCATTGAGACTGAATCTCTCTTACCATCCATCTCTGCTTCCATCACGAATGGGCACTGACAACCACTCTCTCTTACCATCCAACTCTGCTTCCATCACGAACGGGCATTGACAACCACTCTCTCTTACCATCCAACTCTGCTTCCATCACGAATGGGCATTGAGACTGCCTCTCTCTTACCATCCAGCTCTGCTTCCATCTCGAATGGGCACTGACAACCACTCTCTCTTACCATCCAACTCTGCTTCCATCACGGATGGGCACTGACAACCACTCTCTCTTACCAACCAGCTCTGCTTCCATCTCGAATGGGCACTGAGACTGCCTCTATCTTACCATTCAGCTCTGCTTCCACCACGAATGGGCACTGACAACCACTCTTTCTTACCATCCAGCCCTTAGTCCTTCACCACGGGCACTTAGTCAACCATCCTCTCAAATAAAAAGCTGACTGCCAGGCAGTCAGCTTCCTCTTTTATGCCCCAAATTTCTTCCGAAACGATCCTTGGGAGTTGGCAAATAGTTTGGTCCGGGATATGGTGTATATTGTTAATGCGGACCAGATAAAAATAAATGCCTGTAGGTGGTGCTTTGTAAAGTGCTCTCCATATACAAGAACGCCTAACAATAGGGTGATCGTTGGTGCAATGTATTGCAGCAAACCAAGCATGGATAACGGGATTTTTTGAGCCCCTTTCGCAAAATACAATAGTGGCAGAGCGGTTGCTGCACCAGCACCAATTAATAATAAATCAGTTGACACCGAACCTGAGAGCAACGCATGCTCGCCAGTAAAAAATAAGAAGACCATATAGGCTAAAGCAAACGGGGTCACCACCATTGTCTCAAGCGTTAGCCCAACAGCAGAATCAACTTTAATCATCTTCTTTGCAAGTCCATAAATCCCGAATGAAAGAGCTAAAACAATTGAAATCCATGGGAATTCCCCATATGAAATACCCAAAATAAGGACTCCAATCCCAGCAATAATAAAGGAAGCATATTGTGCGGGAGAAAGCTTCTCCTTCAGGAAAATAACCCCCAATAGCACACTAACCAATGGGTTAATATAATAGCCCAGGCTAGCTTCAATCATTTGATGATGATTCACTGCCCATATATAGATAAACCAATTAGTACTGATTAAAAAGGATGCAATAATTAGTGCATACATTTCTTTGCGATTTTGGTTAAAGCTTTTTAGGACCGTAAATAAATTCCCCATCTTTTTTGAAAAAAATAAAACCATCATCATAAACGCGAATGACCAAAATATACGATTGGCTAAAATATCTTCTGCATTCACATGATCCAGTAGCTTCCAATAAATCGGTAGAATTCCCCATAATAAATACGAAAGGCCCGCTTGAAACGCACCTGTTTTTATTTCATTTTTCCCCATGAGTACCCTCTATTCTTTCTAGACTCGAAACATTTACTTATTATAAGGGGAAAATTCCAATCATGCTATACATTTTTTTCAAAAAAAGAGAGAAGAACCTGGATTCTTCTCTCTCTGCTACTATTAATTCTGACTTGCCAATTCCTGCTCTCTCTTCCTTAATTCAACTCGACGAATTTTCCCAGAGGTTGTTTTCGGGAGCTCTTTGATAAAGTCAATTTTCCTTGGATACTTATAAGGTGCCGTCAATTCTTTCACGTGATCTTGAAGGACACTGATAAGCTGGGAATCTTCTTCGTCTATCCCTTCTTTCAGAACAACAAAGGCTTTTACGATATTTCCTCTTACTTCATCCGGACTTGCAACCACAGCACATTCCTTTACGAATGGATGCTTTACAAGAGCATCTTCCACTTCAAATGGCCCAATCGTATAGCCAGAGCTAATAATAATATCATCGCCACGGCCTTCAAACCAGAAATAACCGTCATCATCCTTCTTTGCTTTATCACCAGTTATATAATAATTTCCTCGGAATTGCATGGCAGTTCTTTCGGCATCTTTGTAATAAGCTTTAAATAAGGCTGGGGTTTCAACATGAACGGCAATATCCCCAACTTCTCCTACCTCACATATCTCACCGTAGTCATTAATAATTTCTACGTTATTTCCAGGTGTTGGTTTGCCCATCGAACCTGCTTTTAATTCCATCCCTTTTGTAATACCTACGAGTAATGTATTTTCCGTCTGACCATATCCATCACGAACATCAAGGCCAAAATGCTTCTTAAATGTATCAATTACATTTCTATTTAATGGCTCACCCGCAGACACCGCACTATGAAGATTTTTTAATTGATACTCATGAATATTCTCTACCTTAGCCATCAAACGATATTCAGTCGGTGTACAGCAGAGTACGTTTATGTTGTAATCTTGCAATAAGTTTAAGTATTTACTTGGCTCAAACTTTCCATTGTAAACAAAGCCAGTTGCTCCTGAGCCAAGTACCGATAAGAACGGGCTCCAAATCCACTTTTGCCATCCAGGCCCCGCCGTTGCCCACACACGATTACCTTCTTCAATACAAAGCCAGTTAGGCGCTGCTGTTCTAAGATGAGCGTAAGCCCATCCGTGTGTGTGAACAACCCCTTTTGGATTCCCTGTAGTTCCTGAAGTATAAGATAAGAAAGCCATGTCTTCACTTTTGGTATTGGCTAGTTCAAGCTTTGAAGGGGCAGATTGCATTTCTTCTTCTAACGTCTTCCAACCATCCGCTTTTCCACCTATGACAAAACGAGGCATATGGTTGCACTCAACAATCCCGCTAAATTGATCAGCGTAAGGAAAATAACTTACAACTGCTTTTACATCTCCATGTTGAATTCGATATTGAAGGTCCTTTGTACGAAGCATTTCAGAGCTTGGAATTACCACCAGACCAGCTTTAAGTGCAGCGATGTATACTTGATATGCCTCAATTAATCTTGGCACCATGATGAGAACCACATCACCTTGTTTTAACCCTTCATTTAAGAAAACGTTTCCAATTTTATTTGCATTCAGTAACAAATCTTGATATGTGATTTGCTTTTTACATCCCTGCTCATCTTCCCAAATAAGCGCAACTCTTTCGTGATCGTCAGAAAACCGTTCCATTTCACTTACTAAATTATATTTTTCAGGTGCTAGTAAATCTTCTCGTTTCACTGCCTCTCCCCCTAAAATATTTTTTATGTATTTTCCCTGATGTCACATATGTTATTATACAAAATTATTTAAAAATTTAAAATTGTTTTCACAACTAATAAAAGAGGCACCCCCTGTAAGGGAATGCCTCTGTAGCCATTTCTCTATTTAGTTGGAGTGATTATTGAACTCTTCCGCTCATTGATTGTTGAGCAAATGAAACTAGGCGTTTTGTAATTTCTCCACCAACAGATCCGTTAGCACGAGAAGTTGTTTCAGCACCTAAGTTAACACCAAATTCAGAAGCGATTTCGTACTTCATTTGGTCGATTGCTTGTTGTGCACCATCTACAAGTAATTGATTTGAGTTGTTGTTGTTTGCCATGTGAATCACCTCCTTGTGAGTATAGATTGTGTCAAACACATGGCCTTCATTCAAATAATCACTTGGAAATTGTTCACAATTTCGTTAGAATAATTCTCCAAATATTTGATCCCTTTTATTGTTATCTGGTTTTATTTGAATGGTTTCAACTTTATCAACCGCTTCTTGGATTAATTGCTCAAAGTCAACAAAGCCTTCGTAGTATTGAACCTTTTCCAGCTTTGGTTTTGTTTTCGGAGCTGCGGGGACAAATATGGTACAGCAGTCCTCATAAGGCTGAATCGATATCTGGTGGGTATCAATTTTTTTGGCAATATCTATTATTTCGGATTTATCCATCGTTATTAATGGTCTTAATATTGGTGTTGATGTCACATCATTGATTGCAAGCATACTTTCTAATGTTTGACTTGCTACTTGACCCAAGCTTTCTCCGGTTATGATAGCTAACCCTTCTAATCTACGGCGAATCTCATCTGTTATTCGAAGCATCATTCGTCTCGTTGCAGTCATTGTATAGTTCTCAGGTATTTGCTTTTGTATAAGCTGCTGAATAGCGGTAAAAGGAACAATATGGAGTGTAAAGTAACCACCGTTAAGTAAGGACAACTTCTCAGCCAATTCGACAACCTTCTGTTTAGAACGCTCACTTGTAAAAGGAGGACTAAAGAAATGAACTGCCTCTAATTCAACCCCTCTTTTCATAGCCATGTAGCCGGCAACAGGGCTATCAATGCCGCCAGATAACATTAGCATTGCTTTCCCACTAGAACCGATGGGCATTCCCCCTGCTCCCATGATGGTTTCGATTGAAAGATAGACAGCTTCTACACGTACCTCAACCTGAACGTTAATGGATGGATTTTTCACATCTACTTTTAGATCAGGGACATTTTGTAAGATATGAGAACCAAGAGCATAATTTAGTTGTCCTGTATCAAGAGGGTATTCCTTATTTGCTCGCCTTGTAGAAATTTTAAAAGTATCTCCGACTTTATATTTGTTTAAAAATAGTTGCAAAGCTGCTTCCTTAATTTCCTCAAGCTCCAAGCCAGTCTTAATAACCGGACTAAACGATTGAATTCCGGGAAGAGTTTTTAACTTTTCTATAATGCCCTCACCATTTTCCCCATTTAACAAGATATACATACGGTCCCTTGTTGTCTCTATATTGATATTAGGAAATTCAGTTAGTGCACGCTTAGCACTTCTCTTTAACTTTTCAACAAACTTCGTTCGGTTTCTTCCCTTTGTTGATATTTCACCGTACCTTATTAAAATTCGATCATATTTCATTAGCTCATAACCTCTCTTAGTTCAGTAACTGTTGTTTGTATAATTGTAATTGCCTTTTTAGCCTCTTCAAGGGTGTTATCATAGGATAAGCTGAGTCGAATCGAACTTTCAGCTATCTCTTTTGACACATTCATTGCTAACAGCGTATGGCTTATCGCCTTTTTCTTAGAGGAGCAAGCACTCGTTGTCGAGACAATCAACCCCTTCTGTTCTAACGCATGTACAAATACTTCTCCTCTAAAGCCTTTGACAGAGAAATTAATGATATGCGGGGCTCGTCCCTTACTTGGAGTATGAATCACGACATCTTGAAGCTTGTGTAGTTCTTTAAGTAAATAGATTTGAACTTCGGACAGTTTTCGTAATCCTGTTTCATAACTTCTTAAAGTTAGTCGTAATGCTTTTGCCATTGAAACAACACCAGCAACATTCTCCGTTCCACTTCGGAGCTTCCATTCTTGATTGCCTCCTGAAAAAAGAGGAGAAATTTGGATTCCCTCACGTACGATTAAAACTCCTGTCCCTTTTAAGCCATGAAATTTATGTCCTGATATGGAGCACAGGTCGATTTTGTATTTTTGAATATCAAGGGCTACTTTTCCAACCCCCTGTACATAATCCACATGAAATAATATTTTCGGATAGCCTTTTAACATGTTACCAATTTCTTCGATGGGTTGAATCGTACCAACCTCATTATTCACATGCATGATGGACACTAATATCGTATCATGACAGATAGCTTCCTCTATCGCTGAAACGGAAACTCTACCTTCCTTATCAACGGGAACGACGGTTATTCGAAATCCATGCTCCTTCAGCTGTTGAAACGCCTCTCTTACGGAAGCATGTTCAACGGCCGAGGTAATGATATGTTTCCCTCGATTTCGATTCATAAGAGCTGTACCTTTAATTGCTAAGTTATTGCTCTCCGTACCTCCCGATGTAAAATAAACCTCACCCGAATTTATCTGTAATAGCTCACCTATTTGTTTCCTAGCTTGGCCTAACAGGCTCTCCGCCTCTACGCCCAATCGATGAATAGACGATGGATTGCCAAAAAAATCACTGGAAACCTTAACAAATGAATCAATAACTTCAGGAAATGGTTTGGTTGTTGCACTATTATCAAAATAGATCATGTATGAAAACCCCTTTAACTACCAATCACGCGTAAACTCAACTTATAATGTTATCATATAATTCAGAAACAGGAAAACAACTAGAAAAAGACCGCTTAAAAGCGATCTTTTTAATTTACACCTCTACTGTTTCTTGCAATAATGCCTCAATTCGCTTTAGTGCCCCTGGCTCAATTTCCTCAATAGACGTTGCCGCAACCTCTAACGCAGCTTGATAATCGTAGCTTCGGAATGCTAATTCAGCATCTACCAAAGCTTTTTGTACAGAAGGGTAAGTGCTACGGTACCGGTTACCATACTGAATGACCTTTTCAGATAATAGAACCGTTTCTAGAAGCTGAGAGGTATGGTCATAGACTTTATCCACCGTCATAACAGCCACCTCTAAATATTTCTGTACGGTAGGAATGTTTAAAGGTTTTTCCTCTAGTTTTATTTTTACATTTGTAATGCTTTCTCTCGCATCCTCTAATAAATAGCGATATTCTTCTGGAAGGCCAGGGATATTGCTTTTATTTACTAAACGAATGCAATCTGCAATCTTCTTGGAAAGTTCGACCACTGTTTCCCTTGCTGCAATTTCATCTTTTCTAAGTGTCTGAAGCTTTTCAGAGTATTCTTTTTGCTCTTGGTTTAACTTTTCAAGCTCAATCTTTAACTCGGCTAGCTCATCCTTTAGGATGGTTAGGGCTGTTTCATCAGCAATAATCTTGTGTTCTAATACTTCAAAACGTTTCATTAGCTGAGCAAGTTTCTTTTCAAACTGAGCTTGTCCTTCTAATTCACTCTCTTCAAGATGATAGCTTTGCTGTACTTCCTGTACTTCAAATTTCAGAACATTATTTTCCTCTTTAACTGCAAATAACATACTTTTCGTTGGCTGTTCGTTTTCAATAACAAACTGTTTGGCATTTACTTCTTGCTCCAATAGGTCATAAATGACATCAATTTGTTCCTTCACTTCATCTATTTTCTTTTCAAGCTCATCAATCTCGGTTTTTTCAATTAACTCCAAACAGTTACTTACTTCTGATTGAAGGTTTTCTAACTCCTCTTCAAAATGAAGATGTTCAAGAGGATACCCTTGATTTTGCATCTCACGGAATCCGTCTCTAAGATTCTCGATCTCAGAGGGAATACTTGTCTGACATTCTATGAGGAGATTAGGTATAGCATCCATCTTTTTACTCAAATCATCTGTCTTTGATTGAATCAATAGAACAACCTCACGAGCTTGTAAATAATCGCCGTTCTCTGTTCGCTCCTCAAAATTAGTAAAGCAAGCTACGATTTCATCAAGAAGGATTTCTAATTTCGCTTCTGCGCGACCAAAATTGTGTCGATGGGCAAGAAGCGTTTTCCGGCGCTCACGATACACCTCTTTTAACTCTTCAATTTCTATTCTATTTTTCTCTTCACTTCCAACGAGTTCATTAATTTCATCAAGTAACTTCTGAATCTTCTCTTCCGTTTCTTTTAGATGCGCATCAATAGCCCGCTGTACTTGCTTCGCTTTATTAAAGCGATAGCGGTCAATAAACTCCTCCGCATCAAAAAGATACTCTTCTACCTCTGGAAGCTGACTGGTGACGATGTCATCCCAATCATTTCTCCAATTCTCAAACAGTTCTTCTGTTTCACCTGTCATATTCAATTGTTTTACCTTTGACATCTCATCAAGGACTGGGCGATTCGTAATATCAATTTTCCAGTTCTCCAAACGGTCAATTTCTTTATAAAGCTGTTTTTTCATCGTATATCCAATCACGTACAGAGCTAGTAATAGAACTAAGCCCCCGATTATGTACTCCATGTTAAGCCCCCTGTTCTAATCCGAGCTACATTTATCTTTTCTATCATAAAGGTTCATATAAATGTATTTTCAATGCTATTATGATACCATGTAAACGACATTTTTTGACTATTAATTTCAAATTTTTTGTACTAAAATTTATTTATAATCACTTTCGCTACATTACACCCTTTTTTTCGACAAATACTGCATTTATTCATAGACAAGGAGGTTTTCTTCTCATGCGTGATGGGCATGTTCATTCAAAGTTTTGCCCCCATGGGTCAAATGATGCTTTTCAAACCTATATAGAGCATGCGATGGAACTTGGGATAACCGAAATCTCATTTACGGAGCACGCACCTCTTCCTGTTGGATTTATCGACCCAACTCCCCTTCAAGACAGCGCCATGAAAGCGGAGGATTTACCAATCTATTTGGAAGAGTTAGCCATTCTAAGAGACAAATATAAAGGAAAAATCACCATACATACAGGACTAGAAGTAGATTTCATCGAGGGATTTGAGAGTGAAACAACAGCTTTTCTGAACAAATATGGCTCTTATTTAAGTGATAGTATTTTGTCCGTCCACTTTTTAAAGCATGAAGGAAAGTATGATTGTTTAGACTATAGCCCTGATGTGTTTGGTGAGATGATCATGCGTTATGGAGGAATAGAAAAAGTGTATGAATGCTATTACCAAACACTTTTATTATCCATAAGATCCAATTTAGGAAGCTTCAAACCTAAGCGCATCGGACATATGACATTAGTGAATAAATTCCAAAAAAAATATCCTTGTCCGGTTAGCTTTAACAAGGAAATACGAAATATTTTAAAAGAAGTTAAAGAAAGAGATTACGAGCTCGATTATAACGGAGCTGGAACAGCTAAGCCCTTATGTCGGGAGCCATATCCACCAACTGCAATCGCAAACCAAGCGATTCAATTCAACATTTCTATGGTTTATGGGTCGGATGCTCACCAAGCAAAGGAGCTTTTTCAAGGTTACGAGCAGTTACTGAAGGGTTAAAAAACTAATTCCTTTGGTTGATGTGGGCTCAATACTCCTTCAATCCAGTTATTGATTTCATCTATATATTTCTTTGTAAAGTACGGTTCATGAGGAAAGACATGGAGAACCTCTGAGAGATAATGAGTATTTAAAAAAGGCATTGATAAAAGCGATTTGAGTTGGACAATAGCAAAAGGGACAGACACCTGTCTGAATTCTCCCGTTATTATCCCTTCCTCAATGACAGCTTTAAAGTAATATTTTTCTTTTGCAAAGTAGGTACTCATAATTTCTCGGACGGTTTGGGAATCAAGGGACATTTCTCTTAAAATTAATCTTGTAAGCTGCATATTTTCAGTATGATAATTAATAATACTTTCAGCCATTTTCTGTAGGGTAGCTTTTGCACCTTGGTCAATACATAAAAATGCCGTCTCAAGCTCTGTAAGATACGCTTCAAAATACTTTAAAAAGCAATACTCAAGTAGACCGTGTTTATTCTGGAAATAATAGGAGATGTTAGAGACGTTGCTGTTTGCCTTCTGGGCAATATCTCGAATTGTAGTTCCTGAAAACCCCTTCGTATTAAAAAGATAAATTGCTGCCTCAACAATGGAATCCTTTGAATTTTTTTTCATATGATCCACCTCCATCTCTAAATCCACAGAAAATAGCCCTACCTAAACAATTCTTTATCGACATTCCTTCTCCTGTATAAAAAACTCGACAAAGTCCCCTGATTTTCGCTAAAATATGATAATTACCTAAGTTTTGGAGGGAAGATAATGTTTGCAGTAAATAACTATACAGGAACACGTGAGGAAAATTATCGTGTTTTAATAAAACAGCTAAAAGCTCTTCTTGAAGGAGAAACAAATTCAATTGCGAACTTGAGCAATGCTTCATCCCTATTAAATCAATTTTTATCTGACGTCAATTGGGTCGGTTTTTATTTAATGGACGGCGACAAAGAACTAGTGCTTGGACCATTCCAGGGCTTACCTGCATGTGTAAGAATTCCTCTTGGTAGAGGTGTATGCGGAACTAGCGCGAAGGAAAGAAAGACCGTGTTAGTTGAAGATGTTCATGAGTTTCCTGGACATATTGCTTGTGATGCCGCTTCACAAGCAGAGATTGTTGTACCAATTATTAAAGATGGGCAACTTCTTGGAGTTCTAGATATTGACTCACCTAGTAAGGCCCGTTTTGACGAATTAGATCAAAAAATGCTTGAACTATTTGTTGATGAATTAATTAACCACCTATAAAAGAGGCAGATATCTGCCTCTTTATTTATATGATGAACCGCAAAGCTTGATCTAAATCCTCCTGAATATCTTCCCATGCTTCTAATCCAACCGATAGACGTATCAAATTATCTTCTATCCCCATCTTTTCTCTCTCTTCTTTTGGTACGACGGAGTGGGTCATTGTTACCGGGTGCTGTATTAATGTTTCAGCATCACCTAGACTAACGGCAATTCTTATTAATTTTAACCGGTTCATAAACTTCTGGGCTTCTTCCTTTCCTCCATGCAAAGTAAAAGAAAGTAATCCACCTGCTTGGCGCATTTGCTTTTTCATGATTAAAAAGTCTGGGTGCTTACGGTCTCCTGGATAAAAGACTTCCTTAACAGCCCTATGATCATTCAAAAACGAGTATATCCTTCTAGCATTCTCACAATGACGATCCATTCTTACTGGCAAGGTTTTCAATCCTCTTAATAGCAACCATGCATCAAATGGAGAAATAATGCCTCCGTAATCTTTTTGTGTTGTCATTGCAACCTCATGTAGATAATCACGTTTTCCGACAACGATGCCAGCAATTACATCTCCATGACCACAAATATATTTTGTTGCACTATGAACTACAACATCACACCCAAGCTCTAGAGGTGTCTGCAAATAAGGGGAACAAAACGTATTATCTACAACAACCGGAATGCCTTTTTCTTTTCCAACAGATGCAACCATTTCAAGGTCAACAAGCTTCATCGTTGGATTGATTGGCGTTTCCACATAAATACACTTTGTCTCAGGTTTGATGGCTTGTAAAAGCTGTTCCCTTGTCTTCATCTCAGAAAAGGTGTAGGTGATTTGATATTTATTATTTAGCATCTTTAATAAGCCAAACGTACACCCATATACCCCCTGCGAACAGAGAACATGATCACCTGCTTTTGTAAGGGAAACTAAAACAGCTGAAACAGCAGCCATTCCTGAACCAAACGCAAGAGCAGCTTCCCCCTTCTCTATTGCTGCCATTCTTTCTTCTAAAATAGTAACGGTTGGATTACCTAGACGGGAGTAGATATATCCAGTTTCTTCACCAGCAAACCTCTTTTCCCCTTGCTCCGCACTAGAAAAACAATAAGTAGATGTTTGAAAAAGAGGTGGAACTAAGCTGCCTTCAAATGAACCTGCCTCATAGCCATGGTGGATCACATCCGTTTCAAACCTTAAAGATTTCTTCTCTCCCATATGCTCCTCCTTTGTGTAACCGCTTTCAATATTTTCGTACATCCTTCCCTATTAGCATATGTGACCCCTACCCATTTGGAAAGTAAAAAGAAGCTCGAATTTTTGAGCTCCTTTTCTAAAGAGATGGTAACTTTTCTTGCACGACTACTCGATCCTTGCCCGTATCCTTGGCCACATATAGGGCAGTATCTGCTCGCTTAAACAGGTTTGTGAAATTATCTGGATTGTCCACATTCCAATACGAGACACCACAGGAAATGGTTATAGATGGTTTAGATAATTCCCTTACTTTATCTACTAAACGGTTGGCAATACTGATTCCAGCATCAAGTGGAATACGAGGTAAATAAACAGCTAGCTCCTCTCCACCCCAACGGGCACCAATATCGCTGTCTCTTATATTACTTTTTATTATTTCGGCTACTTGGATAAGGATTTCATCCCCTACTTGATGACCAAACTTGTCGTTAACACATTTAAAATTATCAATATCAATTAAAAGGAATGTTCCTTGCTGATCCTCAACTAGTGATTCATGAACCTGAGTATCTAGGTAGTTCCTTGAATAAAGCTTTGTTAAATGATCAGTAACAACCATTTTCTCTAATTCTTCTCTAAGCATTGAGTTCGTAAACGCTAAGGTAGAATGATGAATTAATGACTGCAGCAATTTAAAGGTTTCAAAAGAAAAGTGATATGGCTCTCTGTGCATAACGAGAGCTAGCCCTTTAATTAATCCGGATTGCACCATCGGAACCGCCATAATCGAGCGATACCTTTTCATATCTTTATCAAGTTTTATTTCTACATCCCCCATAAAAATGGAGTCCTTTTCTTTTTTCAATCTTTCAACTACGTAATAAACGTATACCATGGAATCATCCGTTTCAAAAAATGGAGTCGAACCCGCTAATACGCTAATTGGTTTTAAATCTGGTGAAACCAACACAAAGCATACTTCTTCGGCATCAAATGACTGTACAATTTGTTCCGTCATATACGACATCGTTTCGGTTAATCGCAAATTAGAATTTAACCGATGAGAGGTCTCATTGATCAATTGAAGGTCTGCAATTAATCGTTTGGATTGCTGATAGAGCTGTGCATTTTCAAGCGCAGAACCAGCCGTATTTGCCAATAATTTTATAAATTCTACTTCGTTACTAGGAAACGTTAACGTGTCTGGAGCAATTACTTGAAGCACACCATATACACCTTGTTTCCCTTTTAGCGGTGCATAAAGAACAGAACGTCGTTCAGTCAATGAGTCTTCCATTTGAATGGTACCAGTTAAATATGCCTCCATAGCAGCTATATTTTCACTATCGTACTCCAAATCCTTAATTGGGAGCTCACTATGATTGTCATTGTCATGGGATAACATGAGATAGTACGTAAAACTCGGATATTCTTCCTGAAGCGTATAGATAATCTCACCTAACACAGCCTCCATATCCATTGTCGAATGAAACTTTTCGTTCACACGAAACAACTGCTTGTAACGTTTCTCTTCCATTACAATTTTGTATAATTCCTGAGCTTTCTGTACAAACGAAGTGCATACAATAGCAAATTGTTCAAACCAATCTTGATTAGAAGGGTTAATATAGGATTGATTCCCTTTTAAACATAACACACCCAAAACTTCCTCCGATTTACAAAGAGGAATAAGTACTTGGTAGTCTTTAAATCTTATGTCTGTTGGAGAAAAATCAACCGTTTTCACTAAACCTATCCATTCATTCGATAAACTAGACTGTCCTATCTGTATTTTGTTCGCATTTGTAGAAAGCCTAATCGAAACTTGGTTCTTCCAAGCTTGGCTGATGTAAATAGTAACTTCTTCAAGCTCAAGTATTTTTTGAATGGTATGAAGCATTGTCTTTATTACATCTTGATAGTGGAAAACTCCCGACTCCGTGTCGATTAGATCAAAGAACTGACTTTTAAGTGTTTCAATTGATTTTTCAGTAAAAAATCTCATTACGTCATCACCTAATACCTTAGCTAGTTTGAAACCATATCTATTCTTTATTGGTTTTCATCCCGCATGAAATTCATATCATTATTATGTTGTTGAAATTATTATTTCTTGATCGGTAACAACAAGCCAGAGTGAACCGTCCGTTGCTAAGGGATATAATTGTTTGATTTTCCGCTCTCCCAAATCCAACTGCTTGTCTTCTACTTGAACAATTGTCCGTCCTCTTTCTTCTCTTACGATGATGTTTGATTGTTCTGCAGACGTACGCTCTCTATACTTAGGTGATCGTATAGCTAGTTCAAAATCACTTGTGAAATAATTCCATTCATCATCAATTTCCACCCATATACCTTCACTCTCTTTATCCAAAGAAAGCTTCGTTGGCTTTCCCTCAAGGGTGGCGGCCTTCATTGTTTTAAACAGATAGTTATTGTTTAACTGAACCTCATATTCAGCTAATATATAGTTGTTTTCTTGTTTTTTTGCTAAAACGATGATAGGATTATCTTCTTTATCTAGGCTTTGATGGAGGACTGTAACAAGTGGAGGATTACTAATTTCTTTTTGATTATTATATTTATAGTACAATGCTCCTATTGTAAAACCAATACAAATAAAAAGCAAAAGAGAACGCATTCTTCTTTCTTTCCTAGTCTCTAGCACGTAAATCACTCTTTTTCATAATAAGATTATACCATAATTACTATCTATCTTAAGATAATAACATATTCCTAAAAAATAAAATTCCCTTGACTTTCTATCATATAAAAACATATAATATTCTTTGTGTAAAATATCGCAGCATATGTGAACGCCTTTATGAATACATTTTGTTCCTCAATAGAAGGATTACCTTCTAGGATGGGGTATCGGTAACCCTTGAGCTGCTAGGGCGAAGGTACATGAAAACAAAATGGTCATACTGCTTGTGAACACTACTGTTTTTATTTTACAACAAAATAAAAACACGAGGAGGAGTCATTCATGGCTCGTTATACTGGCCCAAGCTGGAAATTATCACGTCGTCTTGGAATCTCTCTAAGCGGTACTGGTAAAGAATTAGAAAAGCGTCCTTACGCTCCTGGACAACATGGTCCAAACCAACGCAAGAAGTTATCTGAATACGGTTTACAATTACAAGAGAAGCAAAAGCTTCGTCATATGTATGGAGTAACTGAGCGTCAATTCCGTAACCTTTTTGACAAAGCAGGTAAAATCTCTGGTAAGCACGGTGAAAACTTCATGGCTCTTTTAGAGTCACGTTTAGATAACGTAGTATACCGTTTAGGTCTTGCTCGTACTCGTCGTCAAGCTCGTCAGCTTGTTAACCACGGTCACATTTTAGTAAATGGCAAGCGCGTTGATATTCCATCATTCCGCGTACTACCTGGTCAAACAATTACATTACGTGAAAAATCACGTAACCTTGACATCGTTAAAGAAGCAGTTGAAGTGAACAACTTCGTACCTGATTTCTTAACTTTCGACGCTGACAAATTAGAAGGTACATTCACTCGCTTACCTGAGCGTTCTGAATTACCAGCTGAAATCAACGAAGCTCTTATCGTTGAATTCTACTCTCGTTAATAAAAAGAGATCCAGCGAATATTCGCTGGATCTTTTTTATTATTCTGCTTTACTCTCTTTTATATCCTCTGCTAACTGATCAATACTTTGTCTAACATTCCCTTTACCTGCGAAAGTCTCTAGCAGATTTTTCACATCAATTCCTGATGAAGCTTTTAATGTTTCCTGTAAGGAAGACATCAAGTTGGTTGCATACCCAGTCACTTTATTTGCTCCGCCACCTTCACCACCACCTGTATCAACAACGGTGATTTTATCAATATTGGATAGTGGGCTTGCAATTTCCTTGGCGTATTCAGGGAGCATCCTTACAATCATATCCATAACAGCTGCTTGACCATACATATCAAATGCCTCTGCAATCTTGCGCTTCGCTTCTGCCTCAGCCAAACCTTTCAAGCGAATGATCTCAGCTTCCGCTTCCCCTTGTGCTCGCTCTGACTCAGCCTTAGCAAGTCCGTCTAAACGTACTTTTTCAGCATCCGCTTTTGCCATTGCCTCAATGCGGTATTTATTCGCATCTGCTTCGGCAAGCT
This sequence comes from Robertmurraya korlensis NBRC 107688, assembly GCF_001591645.1. Taxonomy (GTDB): domain Bacteria; phylum Bacillota; class Bacilli; order Bacillales; family Cytobacillaceae; genus Robertmurraya_A. Next base: position 327,360 of record NZ_BCVH01000002.1, read on the forward strand.
GTTTTGCTTTATCAGCCGCAGCCGCTTGTTCCACCGCATAACGGTCTGCATCCGCTTTTTTCTTTACTTCAGAATCATATTGTCTTTCTCTACGCTGAATTTCTTTTTCTTCTAGTTCTATTTGCTTTTGACGCTCGATAATTTTGATTTGCATTTCATGTTCTGTAACCTCTTGCTTGGCTCTAGCCGTTTCAAGATCATACGCTTGGTCAGCTCGTGCTTTCGCAATATCCTGTTCACGACGATACTCAGCAATTTTCATTTGATTCACTTTTTCAGCCTCAGCAATTTCAGTCGCTCGTTCAATCTCTGCCTTCTGAGCGTCTTTAGCTGCTTCGGCGCGCTTGATTCGTGTTTCCTTTTCAGCTTCAGCAGTTGCAATGTCTGCATCTCTTTTTACCTGTGCAATTCTTGGTTTACCTAATGAATCCAAGTATCCGTTTTTGTCTCTTACATCCTTTATTGTAAAGGATACGATGACCAGTCCCATTTTGGCTAAGTCTTGTGATGCTACTCTTTGTACTTCTTGAGAAAACTTATCTCGATTTTTGTAAATTTCCTCTACAGTCATTGAGCCGAGGATGGAACGTAGATGTCCTTCTAAAACTTCCTTCGCTTCATTTTCTCTGTCTTCCTTCGCTTTCCCTAAAAACTGTTCCGCCGCAGTGGCGATTTCTTCGATTGATCCCCCAATCTTAATAATCGCAACCCCATCAGCCATAACAGGAACCCCTTGCTCCGTATATACTTCAGGTGTCGTCACCTCTAATTTGCTCGAAAGCAAGCTCAATGGTTCTGCTTGTTGAAACACTGGGAAAATAAATGCTCCGCCACCTCGTATAATTTTAATACGATTTCCTGACTCATCAACGTGTACATTTTTATTTCCTAAATAACTCCCCGTAACGATTAACGCTTCATCAGGTCCTGCCGTACGATATTTTGTAATGAATACAGCAATAAGTGCAATTAGTAGAAAGGCAACAATCCCCCCTACGATAAAAATGGGTAACATAGACATCTCTCCTTAAGTAAAAAATAGCTTTTCTGTTTTCTCGTAGTGTGCAACATGTAGTACTCCATCCTTTACATCAATCACTAACACCTTTTCTCCCTCAGCAATCGGTTGATTCTCAAAGCTTCTCGCTGGTTTCGAAATCGTCCCGCTACTACTTTTTAGCACAACTTCTCCAAACCCGTCTTGTGGAATGGGAATAAGCACCCTTCCCACTCTACCCTTTAATGAATCAGAAGTGTAAACTAGTGACTCCTCAGCAGATGACATAGGAACCAGTACAAAGATATTTAATAGAGTATCTAATATAAGAGCAATGACAATAGCGATGAAAAGGATTACTAAACTATTTAGCGGCGTGATTAACTCTAATAAATAACCCGAAGCTGATAAAAACGTGACAAACGCTAGAATAAGAGTTGGGTTCAAGAAATCAAGGGCGGCTTCCACAATATCACCAAAAAAGATGTACAACACCGTTAATACACCCGAGACAATCAGTGTCGTCAAATAAACTGTCTGGATTGGATAGCCAAAGAGCTCCATTTAATCACCTCTTTTATTAACTTAAATCTCCTTTCGTATGTATTTAGTAAGTAATACGATAGTTACAGAAAAAGGTTTCAAAAAATTTCCTTATGGAAGTGGCAGGTAGGAGGCCTGAATGTCAAGTTGTTCTATAAGCTATAAATACGAATGATGCTCATCCAGTAGTGGATGAACATCATTTTTTAGGTATTTACTCGATCAATTGATCTACATAACCATGATGAACTTCATTTCAAACGCTATTCCTCTACCAAATGATCTTCATAACAACGATGAACTTCATTTCGATCACTATTCTCT
>NZ_BCVH01000003.1 GCF_001591645.1 Robertmurraya korlensis NBRC 107688
TTTGAACTTAGAGAAGAGATTAGCTATATTCTGTAAATGATAACTAGGAGGAGCCGTGTGCGTTAATAGCGCAAGCACGGTTCTCTTCTAGTCGACTAGTTGGATAATAGATGTTTAACTTGTGTTCAACAATGGGGCCATTTAATTAAATAAGACTACACCAGAAGTCGCTTTCCCTTAAGGAAAGCGACTTTTTAAATTAACTTTTTCCTTATTTTCAAGCTTATTACTTTTAGTTCCTTTGACTAATTTTGAAAATGTTGTTGACTATTCAGTTGAACTGCATTATGTTATTATTAAGTTGAACTATATAGTCGAACTGAATAGAGGGTGAGGATTTGAAACATAAATTATTACCGTTGTCTGAAACCATGCATTATATATTATTAGCCTTGCGTGAGCCACTCCATGGCTATGCCGTAATGCAGAAGATAGAGAAGATAAGTAACGGTACTGTTATTTTAGCAGCGGGTACATTGTACGGTGCGATTGAAAACTTGAATAAGCATGGTTGGATTGAAGCTGTTGGAGAGTCCGGTCGGAGAAAAGTTTATATGATAACTGCGGAAGGAAGGGTAATTTTGAAAATGGAACAAAACAGGTTATTGCATATTTTATCCCTGTACGAAGGAAGTGAATCAAATGAAGAAATTTAAGATGTTTTTTGATATTGAAAAAGAGGAGCAATGGCTGAACGAGCAATTACAAAAAGGCTACTCTTGTATAAATATTAGTGGATTAGGGATATACACTTTCGAAAAAACCGACAAGAGATATGTGATCCGACTGGATTATCAAGATTATTTACCTAAGAAAAAGTTCAAAGAGTACAGAGGGATATATGAAGACTTCGGTTGGAACTATATAAATGGCTCCTGGCTTGGTGGAATTCAATATTGGCAAAAAGAAGATGATGATCAAAATGAAATCTTCTCCGATCGCCAATCAAAGAGTAATTATTATAAAAGATTGATGGGTTATACATCTGGTTTAGGTATACTGTTATTGTCTTTTTCTTTTATGCTATACAAGGATTCAGGTTTATATTTAACCGAAGGTCTTTGGAGTATGAAAGGTGCATTATTTTGGAAAGCATTCATATTTGAAACTCCATTTGCCCTTTTGAGGTTGCTTCCCACCCTTATGGCTGTTTTCTTTGGTAGCAGTTTCTTTAAAGCTTATCGAAAGTATTCAATGTTAAAAGAAAAATAATGCGAAGGTTTATTATGAACTTTTTTAATTCAAAGAATAATTGAGGATAATATATCTATCACAGTCGGGCGCTTTTCTTTGATAAGAAAGCGTCTTTTTGAATGGACAATAAATTTAAAGGAATGAGTTTTTTGAGGTGCAAAAAAGATTGTGAAGTAATGTACTTAAAGTAAAGGGGGCGTTAGTTGAAGAAGAAAATGAGAAAAGACCATACATATTAGACATACTATTATGTATGGTCTTTTTACTATCAACAGATTAGTGTTATAACCTAAATATAAAATAACTGGCTGATCTTATAAACCTATATTTTATCTTTGTCAGGATTAATTTGATGTTCTACTACTGTTTTAAGTACCTTTGTTAATTCAGAAATTTCATTAGTAAGATTCTCGATTTTTTCAGATAAAGAGGCTAGACCTTTGTATTCTTCTTTTAATTCGGAAACATCGTTAGCTGTTTCTTCTAACTTTTTATATAATGTTGACATCTGCACATTTTCTGGTTTCTCAGTTACTTTTGATGATTGGGTTGCGGTAGGCTTATTTTTACTAAGTTGTTCCGTAACAGAATTCATAATCACATCGTTCTTAAGAAGAGTGGATGCTAGTTGCATCATAGAGCTCAAATCGACTTTAGATTGACTGTTGGAATTATTCTTTCCTAGGTCCTTTTCCATATTGTTACTCGTATTCTGTTCGCTGTTGTCATTTATGTTATCACTCATTACTTACCCCACCTTTTTATTTAATTAGCAAAAGTGTCAAATTCTTTATATCCTATGTTGTTAAATAAGGATGTAGTATGTGAATATCATGATTTAAAATTTTTCCCATAAAATAAAAACCCTAGATGTTATTTTTAAATAATCTCTAGGGTTTTTACGCAATTCATTAGGATGTCCTAGATACATAGGAACATTCTGTGGCTAATTAAGAGATTAGAAGCAATCAACCTCATTAAGAGCTTCTTGAGCTTGTGCAAGTTCATCAGCTACAGCTGTAAAACCAAATAAATTTGCAACTGCAATAGCTACTGCAATTAGAATTTGTAAAACAAGTCTTCCAATTTCACAAAGAAGTCCTTGAACGATTCCTCCAATTGTGTTTTCAGGAATTAAAGCCATTTAGTTTTCCTCCTTTCAACGAAAGTTTCTTGTAAGAGGCCTCTTACAAAATACATCTTATGTAAAAAAAGTGGACAAGTATAAACCGATATCAAAATAATAAAAAAAGGCTGTCCTATCTTTTGTATTATGGAAACTCCCATGTTATTTATCTAGCTAACAAGGTTTTAAAGTGTAATAATATTAGATAACATGTTAATAAAAGTCTATATTGTTATTTTGAAAAATTACTTTGGGGGCCTTTTTGACATGATCAATGATTGGTCATTAGGTAAGGAGGAAAATTTAGAGAATGGTGTTCAAAATGAAAAACTCTCCCCGGCAATGAAACATAAAGGGAAAGTTCTTCTTGAATGCTCAAATTATTCGTTTGCCCTTGACCTAAGAATAGGCAGCGTGCAGCAGCGGAAAGAGCCTCCTGATTTAATAATTTCTGTTATATCAACTTCTATTACTTCAAAGCCTCGGTCACGAAGCTGCTTATTTACATTTTTATTTACTGGCAAGCTCAAGACTCGCTTGTTTCCTATTCCAAGAACATTTGTCCCAAGCGTGAACTGTTCTTCCTCAGATACTTCTATAAGTTCATATCTTGATCCAAATATGTCGAAATCTTCTTTTGTCAAAGCCGCTGGGAAGATTAGGGCTAGCTCTGGAGATACTACATTAAAGACACAGTCTAAATGTAAATATTTTTCTTTGAACTGGATGGCTTTAACATCAAACTGGGGGAGTAGATGTTTTAAATGATCAATTGCCTGTTGGCTGGTCCGATTACTCAATCCAATGTAAACGGTGTCCCTGTCAATAATTACATCTCCGCCTTCAATCTGGTCCCCGACAATATTATAGTAGGAGAATCCTTCATCCTCCAGCCACTGCTTTAATACATTATCTTCTCCTTGCCTAACATCACTGGCCATATCGGCTACAAAAACAGTATGTCCAAGTGTAAATCCTATGTCCCTTGTAAATACCTGTTCCGGATACTTCTTGTGGTAAGGAAGTAAAATAACTTCAATTCCGTGATTTCGCATCGTTTGAACCATCTGATTATGCTGTTCTAATGCGGTTTCTATATGTATACCTTCATTTTTAAAGTGCTTTTGTGTTTCATTAATCACATCCCTGATCGTCATGTACTGAGGCTGACAGCAGATGACTCGTTTTAATTCATCGTATTCACTGAAACAGATTGTTTTATGCTCAATATTTGATTCTAATGACATGTTTGGGCCTCCTATAAATGGATATAGTATCACTATTCCCTTAATAGGTGTAAAAATGAGCTGCTTTTAGCAATTTTAATAGTGCAAGCACGGTTTTGTAAGGGGGGAGGAGTACAATTTACGCCAAATAGAGGGTTCTCTTTGACTAGACTAGTTAAATGAGGAGATATCAATCATATTCAAAAATCAACAAAAAACTTGTTACTTCTAGGTTACCAAGGGGATAACAAGGTTTGGAGGGGGGGATTTAAGAACAAGGTTAGACAGGTTCAGTCCTTCTGTGTTTTGTAGAAGAGTAGAAAAAATCTAACTTCAAAGTAGACTAACCTAATTCAATGAGCAATTTAAAACACCTTCGAAATGGTACACTTAATAAAAGTGGATTCGAAGGTGGTTTTGTATGGGCAAAAACGTGTATTTAGGTGAAACCCTTTAATATCGATAAGCACCTTCACATGTATTAGCTATTGGTTCATAATAACAATGTAGTTTATAGCGTCCTGTAAATGGTTGATTGTACCATGTAGGTGGACATTCACCATAGGGGTTAAAGTACCAAAGAGAATATTTAGAAGGTTGTTGTCTCCAATATTTTAAGGTTTGTCTAGCCAATTTCTTTTCTACCTCTCTTGCTGGGCTATAAAATAAATTTCCTTTTTGTACAGCTTCAAAGGAATAATTTCCACCTTGCACATGATAAATCACATCACGTACTGACCTTAATTCCTTAAAATCTAAGCAATTAGCTTTTAGTCGATTTACAATTACATTACCCACCATAAGCATTCCAAGTCGCCCTTCACCCTCAGCTTCTGCCCTCATCATTCTTGCCATTAAATTTACGTCCGCTTCGGTATGTGCTACTCTCACTATTCATCACCTCTATATGAATTGTATGAAAATAAACAGGCAAACAGACCTTATAATTTGAAGTGGTAGTTTTGAAGAAGGATATATTATGGCAATGCAGAATATTTATTAAGATAAGATTCTACTGATAACAACCCATTAATGATTTAATGGAACATATGAGTAAAACGGAGGGTTAGCCGACTGATTTAGATTATAAAAATCTTTTGAAGTTATTTTGGTTCCTTTTTTATAGTTTCTTTTTGGACTAGGGCGTTGATCCAGTGGGGACTTCTAGCAATCAAGTTGGCAAAATGTACATTCAATTTTTGTACTTGAATAATTTAAGTATAGTAGAATAAAAGAATAGGAGTTCTAGATAAATACTTTTTGTTAAGCCGCATAAAAAGTAGAATAGATTAAAATTCTTAATAAATACATAAATAAGGTTTTATTAACAAAATATGTGTTTATATAGGCAGTATTCAAAGATGGAGGAAACTATTAAATGAACGAAAAGACTTTTACAAAAGATGCATTAAGTGTTCTTAAAGAAACAAGCCGTACATTTTATATTCCGATTACATTTTTACAAAGGGAGTTAAAAAATACAGTTACTTCTGCCTATTTGGTTTTTCGAGCAATTGATGAGATTGAAGATCACGAAGAATTAGATAATGAGCTAAAATATACTATTTTAATGCAAATAAGTGAATTATTTAAACAGCCATTTAATAATGAAGAATATTTACGGATCCTTGGACCGATAAAAGACTGTTTGCCTGAAGTTACACTTCGCTTAGAAGAGTGGTTACAAGCTTGTCCAAAGGATACGTTATCTTTTGTCATGAACGCTGCCTGTGAAATGGCAGTTGGCATGGCAAAATGGGCAAAAGCAAACTGGCAAATTCGTACACGTGAAGATTTAGATGATTATACATACTATGTTGCAGGCCTTGTGGGAGTATTGCTTTCAAATATTTGGGAGTACTGTGCCGGTGTAAAAACAGACAGGGAACTTGCGATCGGTTACGGTCGTGGGCTTCAAGCTGTAAACATTCTGCGAAATGAGAAGGAAGATTTAGACGAGCGTGGAGTAAGTTTTGTACCTGATGGTTGGACTCGTAAGGAGCTATTTGAATATGCAGAGGAAAACTTAGCAAAAGCAGATGAATATATGAAATCTCTTAACAAGAGAAGTATTATTTTATTCTGTCGTCTACCACTTGCTCTAGCACATAAAACCTTAAAAGCATTGAAAGAAGGACGTGAAAAAATAACACGTGCTGAAGTGGAACAAACAGTTGAAGAAGTACAAGTAAAATAACAAAGCAGTCAGGACAGTGAGGCGCTTTGACAAAAGGGCAAGTTAAGGATTTTAATTAAACTTATAGGGAAATTTCCGTCAACTAGTCATTGTGTTATGGTAAAATATGTATATGAAAAATCAAATGCATTAATTCTTACTCCTATCAATGCCATAGGAATAGTTAACATACTTCATATTATAAGGGATGGTTCAATTGCTTCAGAGTAAGCCATGAACCATCCCTTTTATTAGGCTTTTGCCATCTGTTTTTTAACTGGAATATAGATGTCCATTACTTTGTTCTCAGTCCTATGGCATCTTTCATCATATAACTCTATATCCAAGATCCCAGCATGTTCATAACCGGATTGAGGGAACCATTCTGTGAATGCATAATTCCATGTGGACTGGATAAAACTGGTGAATCCTGCCTCATCTGCTTTTGGTGTGGTAAACACAGCATATTCCATCTCTGGAAAGCTTCTATAAACTAACCCTTCAGGTGCTGGAGTTCCTTCAGCTACTTCCATTCCGATCACATACACAAACTCACCTGTTTCTGGGGAGAAATTAGTACAGATGCCAAGCTCCTCTTTGCAGTTTAACGGATTTGGAATGTTCTCGTATAACTTCTTTTGAAGGTATAACTGCCAAAATTCAGGAATGTCTTTATTGTTTTGACCATCTACATTTCTTGTTTTAAGCTCATACCCAATGATGTGAAATTTTGGTTTTGTAATTATTATTGGTTCCATTATATGTCCTCCTTGGACAGTTATTTTATTAAGGTAAGATCTTCCACGTAAGGGACCAGATAATGCATGGGCGGTTCGATATTGATTAGGTGAAACGCCATAAAACTTTTTAAAAGCCCGGTTGAATGACTCGTGGTATTGAAAACCCACATCTAATGCAATATCAATCACCTTTACATCCGAATAGAAAAGTCGCTCAGCTGCACGTGTAAGACGTCTTTTTCTCACATAATCCATAACTGATTCTCCGACCAGGGCTTGGAATACACGATGATAATGAAAAGGAGAAAAGCATGCAATTTCTGCTAGTGTTTCAAGTGTAATTGTTTCTTGCAGGTTTTCTTCAATGTAATCTAGCGTTCGACCGATACAAACTACATAATCCATTCCCTTCACCTCCCTATAGCTAATATAACAGTATACAGATATCCGTTCTTAACATTATTTGCTATTTTTATCATACATTGACACAGCAGAGAATTGGTAGATAACCTGATGAAATTTCCTTTAAAAGGGGTTTGATCAAGAAGAAGAAACTTTGTTGTACACTAAAAAGATAGTATGATAATAATATGGTATAATATGGATGTTTTGAATTAAGGGGGAGTGAAAAAATGGAGCTTTCTAAAAGTATTCCTTTTAGTCTGATAGAGCAAACAGAACAAACCAATAATCTAGTTATTGTCTTACCTGGGGCTGGTTACACAACACAGGCTCCATTGTTGCGATTTACAACTAGCTTATTCTATAATAAAGGCTTTGATGTTTTACATATTAACTATTCATATAATAGGCAAGAGTTATCTGAACTCAATGAAGAGGATTTCGCTAGAGATGTACAACTTGTAATTAACAATGCTATAAAGAACAAGAAATATTGTAAGTATTATGTAGTGGGTAAAACAGTTGGAACTATTGCTTTAAGTTATCTGTTAAATAATACGATGTTCAAAGAAGCTAGAGTAGTATGGTTGACTCCATTACTACAAAAGGATCGTGTATATAACGCTATGATTAATAGTGATCATAAGGGACTTTGTATTATTGGAGATAAAGATAGTTGTTTTATTGAGGATCGCTTTGTAAGGTTGAAAAATAATCCTAATCTTATTTTAAAAGTAGTTGATGGTGGAAATCACAGTTAAGAGATTGATGACGAACCAATAAAGTCTATTGAAATATTGAATAGTGTCATTATTGATATTAGTGAGTTTTAAAAAAATACGAGGGAAATCCTTAAGAGGAATTATGTGTATAAGGAGATGAATTTTATGAGTGAGCAGCCACAAGAAAAATTTGTTGAACGAATTGATGCAGTATTCCTACCTGTAAAAAATCTTCAGGAATCATTGGTGTGGTATCAAGATACATTTGGTTTTGATCTGCGTTGGAAAAAAGAAAGAATGTGCGGTCTTTCGATTGCACCAAATTGCGGATTTCATCTGGTTGAAATTTCAGATTTCCAACCAATTGATACTTACACCCCATTTAATTATGTGGTTAAAGATGTAGAAAAAGTTAGACAGTTGCTAATAGAAAAAAATGTGACTGTATCTAATGTAAGAAATGGAGAACCGAAACGCTTTGATGTAACCGATATAAATGGAAATATGATAAGTGTTATAGAATTATAAATTTATAATATATTACTGGTAGTCTTGCTTTTAATTTATAAAGGAATTTCCATTTAATAGATAGAATAGTGATAGTGAACCAAAATTTGGTTAATGGGAAATCCAGGAGGAGGATAAAATCCATGTTGAATACTCAAAATTATCATTTGAAAAGAGTGGATATTTCTAATTCGGAATGGCATGAAGTGAAGGCTGAGGGACTGGTAATTGATAATGTAAGTTTAGCTAATACATCAATAAATAATGCGAATATGAGTAAAATGGAGATTAATGACGTTAATATGGGAAAGAGCAAAATCACAAATGCTAATCTTTCTGACATAGAGATTCAACATGCGAACTTAAGTCATGCCGTAATTAACCATGTTCATTTATATGGGACAGAATTTGTTGATGTTGTTCTACCAACTGAGAATGATCCAAATGTCAGTCCTGAAAATCAATATAAACCGATTAGGTTCAATAACTGTAATCTAACTGGAACACAGATGAAAAATTGTAATTTAGCAAATATGGAAATAGATGATTGTGATATTTCAGGTCTAAAAATAAATGGAATATTAATAGAAGAGTTGATAAGGGGTAAAATTAAGAAATAAATCTTTCTAGGTTATAAGAGTAATCTGTAAATTCTTGTACTAAGGGATCAATTTACTTAAAGCTGTAGAAAAGGAATAACTATATTTTTGTAGAACTACATTATTTATCCTAAGATTTATGAGTCAGAGAAGTTATTCTCTGATTTTTTTTATTTAGAAAATATTGTAACTTTTCCCTTGCTTCAAACGAAGTATATATGAATACAAACTAGGGGGGAGACGGGTGGTTGATTTAGATAACTTAGAAGATAGTATAAGTTCCATTTATAAACACTATTACTTAGACGTATTTAGGTTTTTAGTTTGCTTTTCTGGTAGCCAGCAGGATGCTGAGGATATGACACAAGAAGTATTTATTCGTGTACTAAATAATCTTAAAAACTTTGATTGTACTAGGAATTTAAAAGCATGGATATTTACAATCGCAAGAAATGTAGCAGTTGATACTTATAGAAGGAAAAGATTCACTTCCATTTTTAAAGAGGGGTTTTTTAAGAAGTTAGAGTCAAAAGAAAAAGGTCCAAATGAGAAACTAGAAGATGCCGAAACTGTATCTCAAATTCATCTAGCCATATCAAACTTAAAACCGCAATTTAGAGCTGTTGTCATTCTTAGAGGTATTAACGAATTTTCAATTAAGGAAACAGCTGAAATTCTAAAATGTAGTGAAACAAAGGTAAAAGTGAATTATCATAGGGCTTTACAAGACCTCAAGAAGAAATTACATATACACTCAGAGGAGGTTTTCAGTAATGCAAAATGACAAAGAGCTGTTTGACCAGATTAAGCAGTCGTTCCCCTATCAACCAACCAATGAATTTGTTAGCTCTACTGAAAATAGATTAAGAAAATTGGCTAGAAAGATGGATCGAAATAGGAAGGTTAAAAGAGTCTCCTTAATATCTACAGGGGCTTTGGTTTTTTCTATGTTCATGTCATGGGTTTTCTTATTTGATGGTAAACAGGAAGTAATAAGCTCTTTAACAAATCATAATACCCCTCCTGTTTTATCAGAAACAGAAGAACAAGAACCATTGGTTTATATTTATCACACACATAACATGGAATCGTATTTACCTGAAATTAATAAAAAAGGGATTGATCAAGCTTGGGATGAGGTTAAAAATATAACTCAAGTCGGTGAAAAATTAGGAAGTTCTTTGAAAGAGAGAGGGATCCATGTAATTCATGACCAAACGAAGGTACATGAAATAATCGAGGACCGTGGATTAAGATTTGAAGATTCATATAAAGTTTCTAGGGAGAGGCTGAATCAGGAATTACAGAGACATAGCAGCATTCAAATGGTATTTGATATTCACAGGGATTCGCTGAGAAGAAATCAAACTACGGTTACAATTAACGGAAAAGAATATGCTCAGGTTACCTTCGTCTTATCTAATTCACCCGAAAATTACGAAAAAAACCATAAGTTAGCAGAAGCAATACACCAAGGATTGCTAGAAAGTTATCCGCAGCTCTCTAAAGGGGTGGTAACCAAATCAAAGTCTGACAAAACCATAACCTATAATCAAGAACTAAAAGCAGGATCAATGATAGTAGAAATCGGTGGGGTTGATAATACCTTTGAAGAATCATTTAGAACAGTGGAAGCTCTTGCTGATGTTATTGAGAAGATACTAAAAAAGCAAAGTCATTGATAGTACGACTGAATCTATAACATTTTTTCTGAGCCGCTATCGGACGACAATCTGTAATGAATGGGGAATATGGAACAAACAAATAAAAGGATTGGAGATGAAAAGGTTGGAAAAAGAATTAGATATAGCTATTAATTTACGGAAAAGTGGTAATCACAAAGAATCTAACGAATTACTTATGAAACTAGTCCAGGAGTACGCCGAAAATGCGTCAATTAACTATCAATGTGCTTGGAGTCTTGATTTATTAGGAGAAGAAGCAAAAGCAGTTTCCTTTTATGAAAATGCTATCAAATTAGGGCTCTCTTCGAATGAACTGGAAGGAGCCTTGTTAGGACTAGGGAGTACCTATAGAACATTAGGAGAATATGAAAAGTCAAAAAGGATATTTCAAAAGGGAATCGAATCGTTTCCAAACAATAGAGCAATTCAAACATTCTATTCGATGACTTTATATAATTTAAACGAACATAGTAAAGCGATGGAGTTGTTATTAAAATGCTTAATAGATACGACCAAAGACGATAATATCTTAAATTATAAAAAAGCAATTGATTTCTATTCGATTAAATTAGATGAAATTTGGGAGTAGTTTTGAATAGGTGTACTTAAGGGGAGGGCGTTCATCCAAGGAGGATGATTGCCCCTTACCTTTAAATGTCGTATCCCTATAAAAACTAAGACGATTAAAAACACTTACATTTTATTAAATCTATTATTGTTAGAGTAATGCTCCTTAACAGATGGAAGAAGAGTAATGGATTGAATAAATATTCCTAGGAAGATGTAGAAGACGTGAATAAATGCAACGGCTTGAATCATATACATTTCGACTGTAATCCAAATGATTAAAATAAAACCAATGTATAGTGAATGATTCCATGACCAGTGCATTTCTTTATAAAGGCTCAGCTTTTCAGCGATTTTTAGCGGCTTTTCAGAGATAAGGAAAACGGCAGTTACTAGTGGAAGAATACCTAATCCAACAAAGAGTATTATTCCTGGGATGAGGAAATTATCAAATGGGCTATTCTGCAACATACTAAGAGGCATTGCCAAAATCGAACCGTCAGGAAAAATAATTAGTACACCTCCACCAAATAGCGCACCAATTCCAAGTAAAAAGTGTAAACAAATTAACAAATAGCAAGCAAAAGACTTTTTTTGTTTCGCATCCATTAAAATCATCTCCATAAAAAGTATGGTTTCAAATTGATTTTATAGCATTCCAGATACTATAGGATGGTGAAACATGACGGGACTGTGAACTTTTTTAAAGGTTCTGAAACTTTATTTGAACATATTTACACATATTCGAAAATATTACGCAGGAGTATGAACTATACAAGAAACTTAGCTTTGAGATGCTTTGAATCCACCTTGTTCAACAATTGAAAGCCATCGTCAATGACTGGAATTATACTCACTTCCTACTTTAGGTTTAGTGAAAATTTTCCCATTGTTTAACTCACACCAATTTTCTAATTCGTCATAAGTTTCCTTGTTTCCGTATTTTGCTAAAAAAGTTTCCTTCGTTTCGAATACTTCCATTAAACCTTCTTCTATTAATATGGTCATTCGAAAAGGGTTTAGTTGAAAAACCTTAGAGACCGCTATTAACTCACCGATATGAACCATATGAGCGATATTTTCCATTATTTCATCTCCTTCTACTGTTAGAGATAGTACTACCTAAGTATTATTTTCAATTCTTCCCGTACTATGTATTACTTCACTAACAGTGCATGTTTAGGGGTGAGGGAATATTTATTGGGTAAATTAAATTACAAAATGTTACAATTGTAAAAGAGGTGAAATGAATGAGTCTCCTTCTTTTTTCAATCATTCATATTGTAATTGGTTTAGCTCTCATATATTTTTATGGGAAATTACCAAAAGTGCTTACCATATTTGTATCTGTGTTCTTGATTATGAGTTTTCTATACTGGGGATTGCTTTAATAAATTCAGTAAGCTTACCGGACGTTGCCACAACATATTGAAGACTCCCTAAATGGAGTACCTCAACCATGAGGTGCTTTTTTTCATTTAATAGAATTAAAAGAACAAAATAGTGAACCCAAGTAATTCCAGAATCGTCTATTTTATGTGGAGGGGGAGAGAGATGGAAGGAAGAGCCCATATGGAATCAAAGAATAAAGAAGAATTGATCGCGGACTTACTCGCATTGTATGGTACTGAATTAAAGAGAATTGCTTTTATGTATGTCCATGATCATGCTTTAACGGAAGATATCCTACAAGAAGTGTTTATCGCTTGTTTCAACAATCTAGATCATTTTAGAGGTGAGAGTAGCTATAAAACTTGGCTTGTAAAAATCACGGTTAATAAGTGTAAAGACTCATTAAGAAGATGGAGTATAAGAAATATCATCTATAAACCAAAGATAGATATGCAGAAATTGCATCATTCTAGTCCTGAGTCAACTTACATAACGAAAGTAGAGGATATTGAACTTGTGGAACAGGTGATGAAATTACCGATGAAATTAAGGGATGTCATCATACTGTTCTATTACCAAGAATGTAGTGTTGAAGAAGTGAGTTCCATTCTAAATATTAACATCAACACGGTTAAGTCTCGTTTATTTAGAGCCCGAAAAAAATTAGAAGAATCAATGAAAGGCGGGGACCATGAGTGGAGGATAAACTAAGTGGTTTTAGAAAAATGGTAGATGACCAAGTACTAAAGAGTATTTATGTATCTAAGAAGGAAGAACGTAAGATTTTAGATAGCTTACGAACAAAAACTAATAAAGGAAATAGGTTGCAGTATTATTTTGGTGCTATCGCAGCACTACTTCTTATGGGCATCATTGGCTATAGCTTTTTAAATGATTTGAGTGGTTATTCACAAGATAGTGATAATCAAACAAGTTCAGTAAATGGATCCTCAGGGACCGAGGCAAGTATAACTAAGAATATTTTCGATACAACACCTTCAAGTGAAGATGTTACTGTAACCTTTTCGGCAGCTGAACAAGAATTAATTAGGGATGTGAATGGAATTCAGTCACTTGTTTTATCGAGCCATGCCTTTATACCATTAGAAAAGATGAATGACTTAACAGGCGGGAGTAGTGAACCTAAAATTGAAGCCACTAAAAATTCTGATAACGCTATATTGATGAAAGCAACTTTTCCTTTTGTTGAAGGGGAGCCCATAATTTTAATGACGAAAGAGAACAAGTATGGCTCTGCAAAGGATGCTATTAAGTCTTTAAGTTCGTTATTTCCAAATACCAAAACATTATCTATATCAGGTAAAGATGCGATCTTATATGAAACCAATGGTAAATCAGAAGTGTTGATTATGGAAGAGAAATACGTATATTCCATTAGCGGCGGGATTGATAGTTCCATTTTAACTGGTATTGCTGAACAGATCGTGTTTTCAGAGTAAAGTATAGGAGGCATTGATCCAAGAAGGGGTAATTCTTTTAGTATGGAATTTCTTACTATACAAAAAGGGCAGGAAGTTGAAGAACAAAGTGAAAAGACACTCCTTTGGAATGTCTTTTCTAACAGATATTTTCTTTCGTAGCAATATCTTTCACAACATCTTCTAAAGTAACATTTCTTAAAACCTTCTCCATTGCCAATTGTGCTGCTGTGAATATAGGTTCAATTGTATTCTGGATGTTCCTACCTACGGGACAATTCGGATGTGGGGTTTCATGTATGCTAAACAATTCTTTCTCCTGTACAACATTTACTGCCTTATAAACGTCGAATAATGTAATATCGGATAATTCCTTTGCAAGCTTTGCCCCTGCAATCCCTGGATTTACTTCTATCAAACCAGCTTTTTTAAGCATTCCCATTAGTTTTCTAATCACGGCTGGGTTCGTGTTAACGCTTGAAGCTAAAAACTCAGAAGAGGTTACTCCTTCTTTATTAAATTCAATGAGAGTCAATATATGAATTCCGACAGCAAATCGGCTGCTGATGGACATGTTCAGTCACCACCTCTATAACTTTTCCATTAATAACTTTATTTATCGTGTAATTGAATTGGTTACAAGTTTATTATACCAAATTACGCACAAAATAATAAATATTATTTAAGCTGTTGACATACCGGTTACATGTAACTAAAATAAATACATGTAATCATAATTGTTACAGATACAAATAGGAGGAATAACAAATGAAAATATTAGTTACAGGAGCTTCAGGAAAATTAGGTTCAAAGGTTGTAGAATCATTATTGAAATCTATACCTGCAAGTGAGCTGGCAGTAAGTGTTCGAAATCCAGAGAAAGTAGAAGGACTTCGTGCTCTTGGAATAGAAGTTCGTCAAGGAGATTTTAATCAACCTGAAACATTAGATCAAGCATTTACGGGGATCGATCGCTTATTAATTATTTCTGCGGATGGTGACAATGAAACAAGAATTCGTCAACATACGAATGCTGTTCAAGCAGCTGAGCGAGCAGGGGTAAAATTTATTGCTTACACAAGTCTAGCAAATGCAACAGAAAGCAAAAATCTAATGGCTCCACCTCATGTTGCGACAGAAGCAGCCATTATTAAGACGGGTATCCCATATTCTTTCTTGCGCAACAATTGGTATTTAGAAAACGAAATTGGAAGCATTCAAGGTGCTATGGCAGGAGCTCCATGGGTTACTTCTGCTGGAGAAGGGAAAGTAGGCTGGGCACTGCGACAAGATTACGCAGATGCAGCGGCAAAGGTACTGGTTGAAAACGGTCATGACAATACAGTGTATGAACTTTCAGGTCCCCTTTTAACTCAAGACGAGTTGGCATCTGCTCTTGTAAATGTATTGGGTAAAGAAGTACCTGTACAACAAGTAAGTGACGAAAAATATGCAGAGATCATGAAAGGTATAGGACTACCTGATTTTGTGATCCCGATTGTGGTAGGAATTCAAGAAAGCATTCGGAACGGTTCATTACAAGTTGAACCTAGCGATTTTGAGAAAGTTCTCGGTCGTCCAGTTACGCCGATCAACGAAGCTCTAACACAACTTGTTAATGAACTATAAAAACCGACATTATGTCGATTTTTTTGCAGAATAGGGCAGTTGAAATCAATGTGCATAATATATTTATGTGGTAGGAAAAACTGCTTTGGAAATTCGGATTAAAGATTATGTAAAAAACTTATAAATGACATAGAAGGGTGGAACTCAACGGTTCCATCCTCTTTTTTTTCCAAATAGGTAAAGATTTTTGTATAGACTGTCAAAATAATATTTATACAAATCTTGTAGAAATTTATAAAATGAATAAAATAGCTTGTAAAATAGGGAAGGAGTGTATATGGATGGATACAACAGGGATGACGGGGAAACTTTATCAAGCTTGTCAATGGATCTCTCGGTTGGCCTATTTGAATCTCCTCTGGTTGTTATTTATAGGTGTGGGGCTGGTGTTCTTTGGGGTTGCGCCTTCTACCGTGGCGATGTTCACGATTATTCGTAAATGGTTACAGGGGGAAAGGGAGCTGCCTATTTTTTCAACATTTATGGAGATTTTTAAAAGGGAGTTCTGGGCATCCAATCGGTTAGGGCTGGTGTTAATGGCTTCTAGTTTTGTAATATGGTTCGATTGGCAGTTAATTGGTGGGGTTCAAGGAACGTTATATCCGATCTTAGCAGGGTGTTTAATCGGTGTATCATTGTTATTTATGATGGTTTTAACCTATATTTTCCCCGTTTATGTACATTACGAAAACAAGACGTTCCAGTATATAAAAGTGGCGTTTTTGCTTGGGATCTCCTATCCACTGTATTCATTCGTGATGCTGCTGGCAGTTATTTGCGTCTTAGCGCTTAGTCTATTTTTCAATGGGATAGGATTCCTCTTCTTTGGGAGTGGGATAAGTTATATACTAATGTATATTTCTAATCTATTATTTAGTAAATTAGCTCAAAAATATGATGTGTCCATTCTGAGTTCATAGATACTGGTCAAATAATTCTCATAATAAGTAAATTTATTGATATGTTGGGAAAATATGATTTTGCTACACTTGTTTTGTAAGGGTTTACAATAAATAAATAAGTAGTAGGGGGAAAGGCAATGAAGAGGAAGATTTGGTCCATATTCGTGTTAGTAGCTGTCTTTTGTATCGTCTTAGCAGGTTGTTCTGGAAATAGCACAAAAGAAAAAGCTTCGTCCGAGACAAAATCGGATGAAAAGGTAACAATTAAGTTCCACACTCATGGAAATGAAGCATCATACAACTGGAAGGAAACGATCGCTGCCTTTGAAGAAGAGTACCCTAACATCAAAGTAGATTTAGTGATTCTAAGTGAAAAGGGAGATACACAGGAAGCAACGAAAAAGCTAGATTTAGCTGCTGCTTCAGGCGAGCAAATGGATGTTCTCATGTTCAGTGATCCTGCAAGTTATGCACAGCGTGTAAGTATGGGAATGGTTGCTCCTATTGATGAGTTTATAAATGAAGAAGGTTACAAGGTGACAGAAGAGTATAAGGTAGATACGCAAATTGACGGGAAGTATTATTCGCTTCCGGGGAAATTTAACCCGTGGTACGTTCTATTAAATAAAGACCACTTAGATGCAGCAGGACTAGAGGTACCAACAGATTGGACATGGGATGAATTTGCTGAATATGCGAAGGCAATGACAACGGATGATCACTATGGAACATACTTCCACGGACCGCAAAATGGTGGTTGGATGGAATTCTTAAAGTTAGCTCTTGCTAGTGAAGAGGATGATACGGAATTCACAACGGCTGATGGAAAATCAAATCTTGATCATCCACTGTTCAAAAAGACGCTTGAACTTCGTTTGAAAATGGAAAAAGAGGATCAATCAGCTGTTCCTTACACAGATATTTTATCTCAAAAACTTCATTACCGGAATCAGTTCTTTAATCAGGATTCAAGTTCGATTCTAATCGGTAGCTGGATGAATACAGAGCTTGGCGGAACGGAACAGTTCCCGTTAAACTTTCATGTAGCGGTTGCTCCGTATCCGAAAAACGAGAAAGGTTCAACAGAAGGCTTCACGCCTGTAACAACAGACTTCATGGCGGTTGCCGGTACGTCTGAACATAAGGAAGCGGCCTATCAATTTATTCGTTGGTATACAACGGATGGCCAAATTGTTCAGGGGAAAAACATTCCTTCCTGGAGCAAAGTAAGTGAAGGTGATTTAGCAGGTATTGTTGACAAGATTCTTAGCGGAACGGTCAATCCTGAAAAAGTGGATAAAGACTCCTTAATTAATGTCTTAACGAATGCGAAGTCATCCAAGATTATTTCACCTGTATCTTATCAGGCTGAAATCTATAAGGTAATCAATGAAGAATATGAAAAGCTGATCTTTGGTGAACAAGATGTAGAGAAAACAATTGAAGCTGCTCAAGAAAGAGTACAAGGAATCATTGATAGTAATAAATAAGGATAGACAAGAAATAAAGAAACTATAATAATAGAAAGAAAGGGTTGTAAACGATTACAACCCTATCTTTGTATTAAAAAGGGTGTTAGGCGATGCAGAAGAGACATTGGATGCTACAGCCGAAGTCGTTTCGGTTTAAGGTTATTTTTATTTCGATTATTTGCCTTGTGATTCCTGCGACCATCTCTTTGTTAATTTATAATTATTTAACAACAGATACTTTAAAAGAGCAGGCTCTTTCTAATGCTAATCGAGAGCTTACGATAGCCAATGAATATGTAGAAAAGCTACTAGAAGACATGCTATACATAACAAACTTTATCCAACTCGATGCAGAGATGAACACGATTTTAAAAGAAAAAGCAAAAAGTAACACCTCATCCATACCATCAGAATATGAGAGTTTTATTGATGAAAACCGTATCAATAAGACGATCGAAAATATTACACTGGTTGGCGAAAAATCATATGTAACGATTCTATTGAAAAACGGTAAGTCTTATACCAATTATTCTAACTGGGATTACGATCCCAATCAGTTAGTGAATGAAGATTGGTTTAAACAATTAGACGATCTAAAAGGATATGAATCGTTATGGATTGGAAGTCAGCCAACGATGTTCAAATCGGAAATAAAAAATAATCCGTACCAAATATCTGTTGCTAGAACACTAAGAGATGAAAACGTAAAGGTGTATGGGTACGTAATTGTTACGATCATGGAGAATAAAATTAATGAACTGTTTAGTGGCTTACAGGGCCACGAAGAAATGATGTTATTAAATGCTTCGAATCAAATCCTTTCTCATCGCGATGATTCTAGAATTGGTGGAAAATTTCAATACAGTTCCCAGCTAAAGGAACAGAACTCATCCAATATCTTTCAAATATCTAAAAAAGACTACCTCATTGCAGAGCATAACATCTCCTTCACAGGGTGGAAGTTGGTGTCGATTGTGCCCTACAAACAGGCTGTTAATAAAATTAATTCCATATTCAATAAAGTATTTGTGGTCCAAGTAGTCTCCTTTGCCCTATTTTTGTTTTTAATGGCTTATCTTCTTCGAACGATTACCAAACCTATTGTTCATTTAGGGAATGTGGCACAAAGCGTAAAGCATGGGAATTTATCGGTTCGTTCCCGAATTCGTAGCAGGGATGAGGTTGGTAGACTATCAGATTCCTTTGACCATATGCTAGATCGTGTTAATGAAATGATTAAGGAAATCACCGTAACACAGGAACGGAAAAGGAAAGCGGAGCTCGCGATGCTACAAGCGCAAATCAATCCTCATTTTTTATTTAACGTCCTGAATTCCATTCGAATGAAAGTGTTAGTTAAAGGGGATAAGGAAAGTGCTAACATGATAAGCTCCTTATCGAAATTATTACGTATGACCATTGATAAAAACAAAGAAACGATTACCTTTCAAGAAGAAGTCCAAATGGTTCTGGATTATGTTCATCTCATGAATATGAGACAGAAAGAGGAAGTGAAGGTAGAGCTTCAAATCCACGAAGAAGCCAATTCATTAAGAATTCCACGATTCATCTTACAGCCGATCATCGAAAACTCTATCATTCACGGGTTGAGCCAAAGTGAAGGCACCATTGTAGTGAGAACGGAAATGAAGGCTTCTCAGCTGGTAATTGTCATTGAAGATGACGGACAAGGAATGGATCAAGAATCGCTGGTCACTTTACAAAGAAAGGTTAGTCAACCATCTGGAATCGACTTCATAAGTAGTGAACACACAACTGGATTCTCGTCCTTAGGGTTATCGAATGTGTATGAAAGAATGTTTATTACTTTTGGCAAATCCTTTCATATGGATATTCAAAGCAAATCTGGAGAGGGGACAAAAGTTTTTCTAACCATTCATAAAGGGGGCTGTCATACGGATGTACAAAGTGATGCTAGTTGATGATGATTATCCTGTGATTCAGTTATTATCCGAAACCATTCAATGGGAGCAAATTGGAGTTACGCTCCAAAGCTCTCATGAAAACGGTGCAAGTGCCTTTGAAAAGGCCATGGAAGATATGCCTGATATCCTGATCACGGATATCGGGATGCCCAAGATGAATGGGATTGAGCTTACAAAAAAATTAAAAGAGAGAAACCCTCATTTACAGGTTGCGATCCTATCCTGTCACTCTGATTTTGTGTATGCACACCAAGCGCTAAAACTTCAAGTTCAAGACTACCTTGTAAAGGATACCTTGGATCCAGATGATTTATGTGAGTTAATCAAAAAGTTTAAGGCGACACTTGATGAGAAAAATCATAAAATGATCAAACAAATTCAGCTTCAGGAGATGCTGGATCGAAACAAAGAAAGTGTGAAACAACGATTTATTCAAAAGGTAATAGATACGTGTGATATTGATGAGAAGGAAAGATTAGCAGAATGCAAATCTCTCGGTCTACATATCGATCAAACAGGCTATGTCGGTTCCTTAGCGATGATTCACGACTTTTCGTTAGTAAAAGAGAAATTTGTGTCTGAGGACACATTGATGTTTGCCATTAATAATGTAGTCACAGAAGCGATGGAGAGATATTGTTTAGGCGCGGTTCATTTTCAACTGGGACCTAGAGAATTCTTTGTGTTCTTTCCTGCTTCATTAGTGTTAAAGAACAATGCGATTTCTGAATCAAAAGAAAAAATGAAGCTCATTCAGCATGCATTAAAAAAATCAGCAGGTATTTCTCTTTCTTTTATAGTAGGGGATGGTTGTCAATCCGTTTTAGAGTTTAAAGAAGAAGTAATTGGTTTAATTGATAGCAAACAGCAGAGTTTTTATATGGAACCTGGGACCATTGTTGATAGGAATAAAGAACAGGAGTCCCAAACAGAAGAGCTATTTTCTAAATATGACCAAGCGGCCGCTGAAATGAGAGAGCTCATCATGCTTCGAGACGAAGACCGGATTCCGGTTTTCGTTAATAAGTGGACTTCATTTTTTAATGATTATCAATTCCCACCGGAAATCGTTAAGGATTGGCTCGTTAAATTATTATTGGATTTAAGAGGCAAGCTCCAAGCTTTACAGTTTTTCCGAGCTACTCATTCCGTCGAGCCGATGCATAATGAAATTCTAGACATTCATTTTTTAAGTGAGCTGTATACATGGTTAATTCGTTACTTTCAAACTACTTTATCGAGAATAAACGAGGTTTATGAGCAAACCCGCCGAAAAGAAATACTAGATGCCTTTAAATATGTTTCTTTGCACATAGAGAAGAAGATTAGTCTGGATGAAGTTTCTAGTCATCTATACTTGAATCCAAGTTACTTTAGTCGTTTGTTTAAAAAAGAGGTAGGGGAGACGTTTGTTGAATACGTAACAAAGATGAAGATAAATCGGGCGAAAGAATTGCTAGAGCAAACAGCGGATTCTGTAGGGAAAATATGTGAAAGACTGGGCTATGACAACCAAAGCTATTTTATAAAAATCTTTAAAAACTATGTCGGAGTCACACCGATTGAGTTTCGAACTGGGAAGATGTAAAACAGAATAACATTTCTTAGCGTCCATCTTGTGCAAAGATGGACGTTTTCGATTTTAACAACTAGAAATAAGTCAAAATAGTATAGAGATACATCAAAATACTGCTAATGGTGAAAATTAGTATTCTTTTATAATAAAATTATACAAAAAATCGAGGTGAAAAAGATGAGTGCCAACACTGAACTCTCCAAATCAACACAGGTGACTGAGAGACGTACAACTCAAAAAATCAATAAGGAGAAAACAGAAAACGTAGCTGGTTTATTGTTTGTTTCTCCCATGCTCATTGGAGTGTCTGTTCTTGTATTAATTCCGATTTTGGCTACATTTTTACTGAGTTTTGCCGAATGGAGCTTTATTACTCCCTTATCACAATTAAAATGGGTTGGATTTGATAATTTCACAAGACTGTTTGAAGATCCTATTTTCTTAAAATCAATTATGAATAATGCGATCTTTATTCTTACTGTTCCTATTTGTATGATCATATCCTTATTACTGGCTATTACGATTGATCGAAATGTGTATATGAAAGGATTTTTTAAAGTAGCCTTCTTTATGCCTTATATCTCAAGTGTGGTCGCTATTGCAGTTGTTTGGCAAGTACTATTCCATCCTTCTGCTGGGCCCATTAACCAAGTGTTGATGTCTCTTGGAATCGACAATCCTCCCAAATGGATTGCTGACCCAAATTTCGCGTTGATTTCCATTATGCTCATTCAAGTCTGGGTATCGATTGGATTTAATATGATTATATTCTTAGCGGGATTACAAAATATCCCGAAGGATTTATACGAAGCCGCAGATATTGATGGAGCGAATGCGTGGGTGAAATTCAAGCATATTACCGTACCAATGATCTCACCAACATCCTTCTTCCTCTTCATCACAGGGATCATTTCAACATTTAAGGTATTTGATTTAGTCGCTGTTTTAACAAAGGGTGGGCCGATGCACTCGACCTCTATGATTGTTTGGAACCTTTATGAAACCGCTTTCGTTAACTTGAAAATTGGTCCTGCCTCGGCAATGGCCGTTGTTCTTTTTGTGATTGTGTTCGCGATTACCATTATCCAATGGATCGGACAGAAAAAATGGGTGAATTATTAAGGGGGGAGTAAGAAATGGTGAAGTTATTAGGGATGAAAAAAAGTATCATCACGGTATTGATGCTAGCAGTTAGTGTGTTGTTTCTATTGCCTTTTGTTTGGATGCTTTCAACATCCTTTAAAATCGAAGCAGATGTATTCAAATTTCCCATCCAGTGGATTCCGGAAAGGTGGAATGGCTTTAATAATTATAAGGAAGTATGGTTTGGCGATTATCCTTTTTATGTTTATTACTGGAACACCATTAAAGTAACCGTTCTAACAACTTTGGTTTCTGTTGTTGTATCTGCACTCGCTGCGTACGGATTTTCAAAGGTAAAGTTTCCAATTGGCAGATTTCTTTTTATCATCGTGCTAGCCACTTACATGGTCCCGCCACAGGCCATCCTTGTTCCACAATTCATCTTATTTAGGAAAATCGGTTTGTTTGATAGTCACTTTGGGCTTATTCTCCTTGGAAGCTTCAGTGTGCTAGGAACCTTCATGTTACGCCAGTTTTTTATGAGTATTCATAATGATCTGATTGAAGCAGCTAAAATTGATGGGGCGGGTCATTGGAAAATATTCTGGTCGATTGCTTTACCGATCGTCAAGCCAGCGATCGCGACGTATGGAATTCTTCGATTTATCTGGACTTGGAATGATTATCAAAACCCACTGATTTTCTTACGAACAGACAGTTTATTAACGATTCAGTTAGCGATGCAGAAATTCACCACCATCAATGGGGAATTCTACTCCTTGATCATGGCAGCTGCGGTATCAGCGATCCTACCGCTGGTCATCGTATTTATCATTGGTCAAAAGCAAGTTATTGAAGGAATTGCCTTAGGTGGAGTAAAAGGCTAGGAGGGAACCCCTTGATTACAGCAGATATGAAAAGCTTATTAGATATGGAAGCACCACTTTTGTTTGGAAGTCATAAAGAGAAGAGTGATTGGTGGAAGAAGGTAGGGAGCTCCACCGCCTATCAGCCATTACTTGATGAAATAAGAGTGGAAGCAAAAAGTCTTCTTCAGAGAAAAGAGCCAGAATTGAGCTTTTCCTTGTTTAAGCTATTTGAAGAAAACGGCTCTCGAGCAGAATATGAAAAGGTGTATTTTGAAAAGAGAAGGCGATTGACGACTTTCGCCATCATGGTGTTACTTGAACCAGATAATAAAGCGTATAGAGAAGAATTGGAAAATAGTATTTGGTCGATTTGTAATGAATATTCCTGGTGTTTGCCTGCTCATCTATCAAATACGAGCGAGACGTCAACTGCTGTTGATTTCCCCTTAAATACCTCTGTGACAAAAACATACTCTATTGATTTGTTTGCAGCAGAAACGGCCTTTTCCTTGGCAGAAATCATGAAATTAACGGAGGATTCTTTGTCACCGTTAATTTGTAAGCGCATTTATGAAGAAATCTATAAGAGAATCTTCACATCATTTATGAACTCAACCTTTAAATGGGAAACAGAGACCCATAATTGGGCGGCCGTATGTGCTGGATCGATCGGTGCAGCGGCCTTGCATCTTATAAACGATAATGACGAGTTAACGCGGATAATCAAGCGCGTTCTACCAGCGATGGAAGGCTATGTTAGTGGATTTACACAGGACGGCTTTTGTTTAGAAGGCTATGGATATTGGCAGTATGGTTTCGGTTATTATGTGTATTTTGCCGATTTGTTAAAAAAGCGGACTGCAGGGAAGCTCGATTTATTTGCTTCCGAGAAGATTCATCAAATCGCCTTGTTTCAACAAAGGTGTTTTCTAAATAATCATCTTGTCGTTAATTTCTCCGATGCTGTTCCAACGGCTTCTGTATTTCTAGGGCTTAGTCATTATTTGAGTAAGATCTATGATGATTTTGACGTTCCAAAAAATGAACTTCGTGCCAAGTACACCGGAGACCATTGTAGTAGATGGGCACCTGGGATTCGAAATATCTTATGGTTTGATGAACATGCAAAAGAAACCATTTGGGGAAGAGGAACGTTTTTCTCGATGGAATCCGGATGGTATATCTCACGGTATCAGGACCTATCAGGTAATTACTCCTTTGCGACGAAGGCTGGTCATAATAACGAGCCGCATAATCATAATGATCTAGGTCATTTTATCCTGCAGGGAAACCAAGAGGTATTTTTGAAGGATTTAGGGTCTGGCTTATACACGAAGGATTATTTTAGTGAAAAACGCTATACCTATGTTGGGAATGGGTCACAAGGACATTCGGTTCCTATCATTAATCATCAATACCAGGTGGAGGGTGAAACTCACTATGCTAGATATCTTCAAGTGGATGTTGGAGAAGATGAGGATCATTTGAAGTTGGACTTCGGTAAAGCGTATGATGTGGAACCATTAAAAGCACTCACTCGTTCATTTGTATGGGTGAAAAAGAATCTGCCAAAGCTCATCATGGAGGATCATTTTTTATTTACTGAACAGCCAATTTCTATTATTGAACGACTGATTGTTCCTTCTTTATTAATCACAGAGGAAGAGGATGAAGTGATGTTAGAAGGGAAAAGTAGATTGCGAATTTTCTATGATAGGAGATTGCTTTACTTAGAGGTGAAAAGGTTCCATTTTGTGAACCATTTTGGTGAAACAGAAGAAAACGCGATGCTGGACTTTACTGTATTAAACCCCAGCAAGGATTGTAAGGTAGAGTTGATTTTTCAATTTGAGTGAGGAAGGGTGAAGAAATTGGTCGAACAAGGTAAATGGATTAACGAAGCGTGGGAACAAATCATTCGTAAAGTGGACCGAACAAGCAAGCGAATTGGAGCAAATTTTCCTCATGCCAGTAAAGACGGTCAATATGATCTAGCAGAGCCATATTGGTGGACGGCTGGATTTTGGCCAGGAATTCTGTGGCAAGTGTATCGGGATACAAAGAACAATGAAATGAAGCAATTGGCACTAGAATGCGAACTTAAGCTGGATGATGTTCAGCAAAACTATTATCGATTAGACCATGATATGGGATTTATGTGGACCTTAACAAGTGTGGCTCATTATAAATTAGTAGGAAATGAGGATTCTAAGCGACGAGCTTTACTAGCCGCTAATCTTTTAATGGGCCGCTTTAATGTGAATGGAAACTTTATAAGAGCATGGAACCCTTGGACGGAAGGGGAGGACAATAGTGGGGTGGCGATTATTGATTGTTTAATGAATCTTCCTCTCTTGTACTGGGCGTCTGAAGAAACAGGGGACCCGAGATTTAAGAGTGTGGCCAAAAAGCATGCCGATACCGTGTTGGAACATTTTGTCCGAAGTGATGGTGCGGTTCATCATATTGTGCGATTTGATCCTGAGACTGGAGAAAGGGCCGAAGCTATATGTGGCCAAGGATATGCACCTTTCTCTGCATGGTCAAGAGGAGTTGCTTGGGCGATCTATGGGTTGGCCTTAAGCTACCATCATACGAATCAACCGAATTATTTAGAGGCAGCAAAAAGAGTCGCGCACTTCTTCCTTTCACATCTTCCGGAGGATTTAGTTCCAGCCTGGGATTTTCGCCTACCGAGTGGGGTAGAGGCACCAAGAGATTCGTCTGCAGCGGCCATTGCTGCCTCTGGTCTTCTGTTATTAGCTGAAAAGGTCGAAGAAACCGAGTCCCCACTGTATCAAAAGGCAGGGGAAAACATCTTAAAGTCTCTATATATGAACTACGGAGATTGGAAGGGAACGGAAGAGGGATTGATCCTCCATGGCACCAGCCACTTTCCCGAAGGTAAATATACCGACAATCCTCTGATTTACGGAGATTACTATTTTGTAGAAGGCATGGCCAGATTAAAAGGGTATAAAGAGTTATTTTGGTAGAATTCCGTAAAAGGAGGCATGGAGCCATTGTTAAATCTTGAATTACCTATCCAAGGAAATTCACTAAAATCACGAGAGGATCTCATCACATCTTTATCGCAAATTCTCTCACCTTTCAAACCCTTTTATAGTAAAGGAAAAGCAAGACTTGATTTAGGAAACACAGGTACGAGCTACTCGGGTGCCATTTCCGGGATGGAGGGTTTTTCAAGAATCCTGTGGGGACTAGTTCCCTTATTAGCTGGAGGAGAAGACTCAAACCATTGGGATGATCATTTAGAAGGAATCATCAATGGAACCAACCCGTCTCATGAGGAATACTGGGGCGAAATTACAAACTTTGATCAGCGTGCCGTAGAAATGGCTGCCTTTGGTTATGCCCTTGCTCTAATTCCTGAAAGAATTTGGGATCCCCTAAATGACCTTGAAAAAGAGAATCTATTTCAATGGCTGAATCAAATTAACCAATTTGATGTGTACGATTGTAACTGGCTGTTTTTTCCTGTGCTTGTGAATCTTGGTTTCAAGCAGGTGGGGCTTCCGTATGACCGGGAAAAACTAAAGAAAAACCTAGATCGAATCGATGATTTTTATTTAGAAGATGGCTGGTACGCAGACGGAATGGATGCCCACTGTGACTATTACGGGCCGTTTGCGATTCATTTTTATAGTTTACTTTATAGCAAGCTTATGAGAGAGGAGGACACTAAGCGTGCAGAATGCTATCGAAGCAGAGCGGAAACCTTCGCCAAGGATTTTATCTATTGGTTCTCTAACAATGGTTCCTCCCTGCCTTATGGAAGAAGCTTAACGTATCGATTTGCTCAGTCCGCTTTTTGGAGTGCCCTTATATATGCGGACGTTGAATCCTTTTCCCTAGGAGTGATGAAGGGAATTTTGATGAGAAATCTTCGATGGTGGTTCCGTCAGCCGATTTTTGACGCTAACGGGTTACTTACTATTGGCTATCGTTATCCAAATTTAGTAATGGCAGAGAACTATAACGCACCAGGTTCTCCGTATTGGGCTTTAAA
This sequence comes from Robertmurraya korlensis NBRC 107688, assembly GCF_001591645.1. GTDB lineage: Bacteria > Bacillota > Bacilli > Bacillales > Cytobacillaceae > Robertmurraya_A. The sequence goes on from NZ_BCVH01000003.1 coordinate 27,283, forward strand.
AACCTACTTGGTGTTGGCTCTACCTAAGGATCATCCTTTTTGGACAACAGAGGAAGAGCCATTACCGGCTTTAAAAGAAAAAGTGACCCAAGCTTCTCCACGGTTTATTATTCATCGGAAAGAGGAACAGGATCATGTGGTTGTGTTTAACGCAGGGTATCAGCATACAAATGACCACCCTCATACACATGCCAAGTATGAAAAGTTCGTTTACTCCAACTTCTTTGGTTTTAGCGTGTCGAAGGGTGAGTGGGGATTAGGGCAAGGTGCGTTTGATTCGATGCTGGCTGTGAGTGAAGGGGACCATATGTATAGAGGAAAACGAACATGTGAGGAATACCGTGTAGACGATGATGTGATCTACACGAGATGGAAGCCTTGGAGAGATGTGGATATTCAAACCTGGCTTGTGACAGGTACCCCTTGGCATATTCGTATTCATAAAATTTCTACGGGAAGGAAGCTCGATGTTGCGGATGGTGGGTTTGCCTTAGGACTAGAAAATTCCCAAACGAACGGTCAAGATACCAAAATCATTAAACAATCCAAACTTTGCGCAAGTTTTTATCCATGGGGAGCAAGCGGCATTCAAAGCCTGGATGAACATGGTCAGGCAGAGCTCATTTACGCACATGCCAATACAAATGTCATGCAAGCAAGAACCGTCATTCCTACCATCAAATCAAGCTTTCAACCTGGTACACACTGGATGCTGAATGCGGTGTTTGGTGAGGTAGGATCTGATGGAGTGGGGAACGAATGGGAAGCTGTTCCAGAGGTTAAGGTATACGATGGAAAGATCGTAGTTGGTGAGGGAATGGACAAGATGATCATTCCTTTTTAACTCTTATAGTCAAATAGCTGTCATAATTGACAACGGATCAGTTTTAATAAGAGCATCAATTATTGAAGTCCAATTCGGGAGTAAATTGGACTTCTTTTTTTGTGAAAAATTAAACCCAAGTTTTTCACTTAACTGTTGTGGAAGGTTAAAAGATTTATTTGGGGGGAACATTAAGGGGAATGCAATAAAAGTTTAGCATTATGACACTACCTACTTCCGCAAGTTTAAGAAAGGATGATCATTTTGGATTTCCATTATACGGTAGAGACTGGTAAAACAATAGAGGAGAGCATAGAGTCTTTGGAAACAAGTTTAAAGCAGGAATCTTTTGGAGTGCTTTGGACATTTAATATCAAGGAAAAGCTAGAAGAAAAGGGTTTTAGTTTAGACGAACCATTCTTTGTTTTGGAAGTGTGCAACCCTGAGGAAGCGGAACGCGTTATTAAAGAAAATAAATTGGTTGGATATTTTCTCCCTTGTAAAATAGTTGTTTATAAGGACAATGGAACAACCAAAATAGGATTGCCAAAACCTTCAGCGCTTATCAATATGCTTGATAATAATGAATTAAAAGAGATGGCAAAAGATATAGAAAAGCGACTGATCGATTGTATCGAAAAGGCATTATGATGGAGAAGGGAATATAGAGTCGAACTGGTACAGGTTGATCGACATGGATTCATTTGCGTTTGCCAATCAGAAAATGGTTCATTCAGAGTAAAAATATAGACAAAATCAGGTGGTCATGAGTTAATCAAGCACGAAGAAGAAAATGATGTTTGAAATTTTGGATTAAAACAGGATGAGACAAAGGGGACCAGTTTGGGTTCTCTTTTTTTAAAGGTAAATACAAAGATCCTTCAAGTAGTCCTGGCTTTATTTATTCTAGCAACAGCCATAAAAATTTGGTTGGATAAAAGTCATTTCGAATAATAAAGAAAAGGGTAATGGGATTTTATGTTAAAATATAGTTAACGATTATTGAAGAAGAGCAATCTTATTTTCTGAAATAGATGTACTATGGAGGTTTACTCATTTAGATTATCACTTTTAGCATTTCTATATCCCTATTCGGGATAGCACTTATTCTAACAGGTGCCTCAATATTTGGACTTGTGGTTTCATTTGTCGGTTTAGTAGTTTCCTTCGTTTCTTGTCTAATAAAGCTAGGTGAAAATACAGTAGATAATTTAGTGAAAAAGGTAAATGAATAAAACGCATTTGCTATACCGGGAGGGAATGGTAGCAGTACAAGAATAATTTAATATAACGGAGGTGCTCTTTATGAATGATAAAAGTAATAATATAGCACAGGCCTTATTTATCATTGGAATTTTATCTATTATTGGTGGAGTCATTTCTGGGTTATATTATGGTACAAGTGTAGAATACTATCCTCTGGGAAACTTTCAAGGAGTTCTCAGTTGGACAGTTTTACTGAGCGGAGTAGTTTCAGGGATCGTGTTTCTAGGTTTTTCAGAGTTGATTAAACTATTACAAGGCATCTATAACCTTCAGAAAAACAAGCAAAACGAAATGGATCTTCCCGGCAGTAAGGAAGAAGCAACCTTATTAAAAGAGCCTGTAATACATGATACAAGGGATTTTAGAGTTGTTCCAGATAAAGTGCGTAGGGATATTGAGGGATTTTATAAAAATGAACAAGTTGATAAGATAGTAGCTACGAGATTAGAAGATTATTATATAGTTACCCTAAAGGGTAAAGAGGTTGTTATAGAAATGGGAGGCTTTAAGCCTACTCCCCTATCAGATCAGAAAGCTAGAGGATTGGGTTTGCTATAGTGGAGTAGAAAACCCAGAATCCTGGCACAAAATTACACTTTACTTAATGGGCAATGCTTAATCAGGCATTGCTTTTTCAATTAAGTTGTTCCTGGAGTGTTTAGGATTCAGTTTCGACCTCATAAATAAGGCTTTATGTACCTAGCTACAGGGATATTGAATTCAATGAAACAGGGAATGTTAGTTGAGGTCGAGTGATATTATCAATTGACCTTTAAAGAAAATTATCATAGAATGACCTCTTACAGGTGGCAAATGTAATTTACTATTGTTGAGGTGGAAAAATGAAGAAGATTATCTATTCAAGAATGAGCTTCTTCGTGATAGCTGTCGTTCTTTTTTGGATCAAAACGTATAGTTTTTATAAACTAGAGTTTTCGTTGGGTGTGAAAGGGACCGTACAGGAGTTCCTTCTGTTCTTTAATCCTCTTAGTTCAGGAATTCTCATTCTAGGGCTGGGGTTATTTACAAAAGGGAGAAGATCAGGACGAGCTATTATTTATTTAAGCACGTTGTTATTTCTCATCCAGTATGCAAATGTCGTATATTACCGTTTTAATAGTGACTTTATGACTTTAGCTACTCTTACGCAGACAAGTAACTTTGGAACCAGTCTAGGGGGTAGTATTCTAGACTTAATGGAACCCTACGATCTTTTGTATATCATCGACATCCTTTTTCTTCTATTCCTTTATAGTAAGGTAAAAGGGAAGTGGACAACAGATCGACTTAAGTTACGTATACCAATAGCCGTCTTGGTAACAGGTATATTAGCTTTCAGTCTTAATCTCCATTTAGCTGAAAAGGACCGGCCACAACTACTGAAGCGTACCTTTGACCGAAATTATTTGGTGAAATATCTAGGAACCTATAATTTTATTGTCTATGATGCGGTTGTGAGTCTTCAAAACTCTTCGCAGCGAGTCATGGCTGACAGCAGCGCTATTGTAGAAGTTGAAAATTATGCAAAAGCGAAATATGCAGAGTCGAACCCCGAGATTTTTGGTGTGGGACAGGGAAAGAATATTATCAAAATCCATCTAGAATCATTTCAGTCATTCCTCATAGACTTTGAGTTAAACGGACAAGAAGTAACCCCGTTTCTAAATTCACTCGTCCATGATGAGACTCAAGATTTTACTTACTTTGATAATTTCTTTCACCAGACAGAACAAGGAAAAACAGCCGATGCAGAACTAATTATGGATACCTCCCTCTATGGACTTTCACAAGGTTCCGCTTTTGTCACGAAGGCGAATAATACATTTCAGGCATTACCGGCTATTATCGGGCAACAACAGGGATACACAAGTGCAGTATTTCACGGAGATGGCAAATCCTTCTGGAATCGGGATAAAATCTATAAAAGACTAGGAATTGATCAATTTTATTACGACCTTTACTACAATATGAACGAGGATAATGTGATCAATTATGGGTTAAAGGACAAGCCTTTCTTCGAGGAATCAATCCCTCTATTAAAAGAATTAAAACAACCATTTTATGCACATATGATTACGTTAACGAATCATCATCCATTCGTTCTTGGTGAAGGAGAAGCAACGCTCGTACCTTCACAAACAGGTGATAGCACAGTGGATGGGTATTTTCAGACGGCTCGCTATCTAGACGAAGCGTTAGCAAAGTTCTTTGTGGATTTAAAAGAAGCAGGACTATATGATAACTCTATTATTATGATTTACGGTGACCACTATGGAATCTCTAAGAATCATAATCGAGCCATGCAAGAAATACTAGGTGAAGAGATCACCGTGTTGAAAAACTCAGAACTTCAACGAGTGCCATTTATGATTCATATACCAGGCGTTGAAGGTCAAGGTACAAACCACGAATATGCCGGAATGATTGATGTGGTACCAACTCTTCTTCATGTGTTAGGTATTGATGCAAAAGATTATCTTTTATTCGGGACAGATATGTTCTCAGACCATCATAGAGACTTTGTTCCATTCCGAAATGGGGATTTTGTAACAAGGGAGTATAGTTACATTAAAGGTGATTACTACGATAATACAACGAAGGAAGTCATTTATGAACCCTCGGAAGAAATGCTGAAGATGAAGGATACGGTATTACAAGAGCTAAGCTATTCTGACAAACTATTAAATGGCGATCTTCTGCGCTTCTACACACCTAATGAAAAATGGGTGCCCGTAAACCCGAGTAAGTATTTATACGGCAAGAAGCAAGCCAGCAATGCAGAAGTAAATGGAAAAGCAGAGAAAGAAAAATAGAATAGTCGCAGGAGGCATTAATCATTATTGGTTAATGCCTTTTTTGTTTTGAATCGAAGAGGAAAGGTTGGTTTCAGGAGGTTTGCTTTTAAGATAGACTAGGAACGTATTAATTAAGCTTGATGGATATCATGTTTTTTTAGTTTACGCATTCTACTGATTATTGGAAATCACATGTCCTAAATGCTCATTTAGTTCACCTATCCTACTAGTTTTTGGGAATCATGTGTCCTAAATGCCAACTTAGTTCACTCATTTCCACTAGTATCTAGATATCGCCTCTATCGTTGACAAATTGTCAACGATAAATGTAATATTGATAGAGTTTCTCCCCTCTAAGTGGGTGGAAGAGTGATTACAGTTCTCATAGGGAACATAAAAAAGGAGAACGAATGATGGAAATGACATATTTAAAGAGATTAGATAAGTCGGTATTGTTTATTATTGGCACATTCAGTATCCTGAGTCTCCTTTTTATTTACAGTAGCCAGGGAATTGGTCAGTATGGGGAGCAGAATTTTGCTCTTAAACAGGGAGTCAGCTATTTACTGGGATTTATCATTTTACTAGTGGTTGCCTATTTAGATTCAGATCAATTTGAAAGAATCGCTTGGCCTTTATATCTTATAGGTCTTACGACTATTGTTTTATTGCCTCTTATGCCGTCTAGTATGGCTCCGTCCATTTTGGGGGCAAAAAGGTGGTATAGCTTTCCCTTCATTGGTTCTATACAGCCATCCGAGTTTTTTAGAATTGCTTTGCTTTTGTTGGTCTCCCAGCTAGCCCATAGACATAATTTATTCTATCTACATGGACCATCTGGACAGATTTTCTTCTAATTGGTAAGGTCCTTTTGGTTACAATCATCCCTTCGTTATTTGTTTACCAACAGCCTGATACTGGCATGGTGGTACTTTATTTAGCAGGAAGCACAACCGTTCTTTTTTTATCCGGCTTACATAAGAAAATCCTTGCGGCAGCTGCTGCCGTTCCTACGGTGGCCATTGCCATTTTCATATATGTCTATTTTCTGCATCCTCATGTCTTCTATGATCAGCTGATACCTATATTGAAACCCCATCAGCAGGAGAGAATACTGGGCTGGCTTTCACCAAATGAATATGCCGATCATGCCTATCAAACGAAAAAAGCGATGTTAGCTGTTGGTAGCGGAGAGTTAAAGGGAAATGGGATTGGAAATGGAACGGTCTATATCCCTGAGAAGCATACGGATTTTATCTTTGCCACCATTGCGGAAGAGGGAGGTTTTATGGTTGCTTCGCTTGTCATTAGTTTATTTTTCCTCTTGTTATATCGTATGGCTGTTATCGGAGATAAGGCAGAGTCTCCATTTGGTCAATATGTATGCTTTGGGTTATTAATGATGTATGGCCTCCAAATTTTCCAAAATATCGGAATGACAGTAGGTCTCATGCCAGTAAAGGGAATTTCTCTCCCTTTATTATCGTATGGAGGAAGTTCTTTGCTCTCCAATATGATTTTCTTGGGAATCATATTATCCATACGTAAGCCATACCAAAAGTACATGTTTCAGGCAAAATAAAGAATTATAAAAATAAGTACTAGTGTCGTCCTATGTAATAGTTATCTAGGATGTGTCGAGTCGTTGTCGTTCTGTGTAAATCCGTTGACATTATGTCAACGATTCAGTTATAGTCAATTAGACAAATTTAACTTGTTTTAGATGTTGTAAGTTAGGAGGTAATGGTCATAGAGACAGAACTTGGTTTGCTTATAGAAAAATCACTGAGGAAACAATCAATATCACTAAGACGACTTAGTGAGCTGACGAATATTGATAAAGGAACACTTTCAAGAATTAAAAATGGCAAAAGGAAGGCTACACCCAATCATCTACAAATCCTTTCAGAATGTCTTACCATTCCTTTACATGAATTGTACTCGGCTGCAGGATACCCGCTTGGACTCGAAAAAGGGAATCAGATATCAGAGCTTCAATTATCTATCGATAGCATTCAGTACATGCTTTCCATATCTGAACATGAGAACAAACAATTTAGTGTTGAGCAGGTTGAAAAGCAGCTGGAAGAATTGAATCATTATTCTCAAACACCGGAAGGTAAAAATAAGATAATCAAAAACTTTAAGAATAAGATTGATAGGATCGGTAGTGTGGGACCATTTATCAATGAGTTAAGTGGAATGTTCAAAAGGTTCCTTACGGGTAAAGGTACAGCAGCTGAACTGGCAATTATCGGTGGTGTGTTAATGTATTTTATTATTCCAGTTGATGTCTTGCCTGATTACTTATTTGCGATAGGATATTTAGATGATGCAATTTCATTAAAGATTGTTTCTAGGTCATTGTTACCTAAGACAGTAGGATAAAGGAATTCAAGAGGTGTTACTATGATTAGAAGAGTAAGGAAGAAAAGGAAATGGTTGAGGAATTCTCTGTTATCTCTGTTTTTAGTAGCAGTGATAACTGTAGGATTTTCTATTTACCAATTTAAGAGTGGAGTAATGGAATCAAGTAACGAATTACATCAAGAAAATAATAATTATGAATTTCATGCTTTGGAGCCACAATTTGGAGAGATTAATATGTTGTTAATCGGTAATGATTCCAGAGGGGAAGAACATTCACGTTCAGACACGTTAATGATTGCTCATTATAACCTTATCTCCAATAAAATAAAGTTGGCCTCTATCATGAGAGATACATATGTGGATATTCCGGGTCATGGGTACCAAAAGATAAACGCAGCTTTTGCATTTGGCGGCCCCGAGTTGGTTAGGCAAACTATCAAGGAAAACTTTGATGTAGATATTAATTATTATGCGATCGTCGATTTCGAGGGGTTTACCAAAATAGTCGATGTTGTTGCACCGGATGGTGTGGAGGTTGAAATCCCTTATGAAATGTCTTATGGAATTGATACGGTCCTTGAGCCAGGTACTCAAGTGCTACATGGGAACGATTTACTCGGATATGTTCGCTTTCGTCATGATCGATTACGTGATTTTGGTCGAGTGGAAAGACAACAAGAAGTAATATCGAAATTGAAAGAACAAGCAGTAAGTATTGAAAACCTGTACAATCTTCCGAAAATTATCGGCCGTACAGCACCGTATGTTGATACAAACTTAGACACCCAATCTATCCTATCAATAAGTAAGGGGCTAATTACGAACAAGTCGCAAGGGGTCGAGAGTATTAGAATCCCTATTCAATATTCCTTTGAGAATGACACGGTTGATGTTGGTGCGGTTCTTAAAGCAGATCTAGATATAAATAAGGAAGCATTAAAGTCATTCTTAGAAACTTAATTGGTGATTCAAATTACTATAACTGGAGATGAAAGAAATGTTATCTAATATTGGTGCCCCAGGGGTTATATTAATACTTGTTGTTGCTCTTATCGTGTTTGGCCCAGAAAAGCTCCCTGAAATCGGTCGAGCGGCAGGGAAATCGATTAAAGAGTTTAAGAGAGCGTCTCAAGGATTAACCGGCAGCATAAAAGAGGAAATTACAACTTTAGGTGCCGAACATAAAGAAGAAAAAAATAACTAATTAAATGAAATCGTTAGATGGGAGTCGTTGAGTGGAATTTTTTAATAAAATCGTTGAGATCCTTGATCAATATGGACTAATTGGTCTAATCATTATGTCATTTGCCGAGGCCTCGTTTTTTCCAATTCCTCCGGATGTATTGTTAATTCCGATGGGAATATCGAACCCTGACCGAGCTATTCTATATGCAGGGGTTACTACGGTATCATCTGTCGCTGGGGCTATATTCGGTTGGTGGATTGGGAAGAAATTCGGTAGAAAAGTTTTAAGACTGATTGTATCTGAAGATATTATTAGTAAAGCAGATCGATATTTTAATAAATACGGTGGTCAGACTCTGTTTTTTACAGGATTTACTCCGATTCCCTTTAAGGTCTTTACTATATTAGCAGGTATCAGTCAGGTGAAGCTAAAAGATGTTATTATTTGGTCACTTCTTGGAAGAGGCGCTAGGTTTCTATTAGAAGGAGTGATCATTATGTATTTTGGCGACCGTGCCGTTCAAATTATGAATGATTATTTTCCGTGGATTACGCTGGTTGGTGGATTAGTAACCATCGTCATTATCTTGTTTATGTCTAAAAAGAGTTCAAACTAGTAATCTCAAAAATTACTTTGGTTGGAGGGTTTAGAGTGGAGAAGAAAATAGTTAAAACCGGAGTATACTCATTAGTCATTTCGTTTCTTTTAATGACCGTTGGATTTAAAAAGGATATGGAAACGGTAGATGTTGATGGAGTTTCAGTGGTTCAAGCAATCGCTTATTCAGACTTTTTCTTTACCATTTTTAGATACTCAATCATCATTTCGATGGTAGCGATGTACCTTGCGTTTTTTGTACTACTTATCCAGAAGAAAACGGATAGAATAGTGAATATTATAAAATTTAATCAAAGGTTGAATGGTAATAAATAGTGAAACAGATGAGGATGGAGGTTTCAATTTGTATTTAGTTGAGAATCATTCATTGAAGTTACTCTATCTGCAAGAACAAAAAAAGTTATTAGTCAGGCTGTTATTTCCTTTGTATGTCTGTGTGGTTATGTTTTCTGTAACAATAAGTACTGAAAATATCCATCGTTCCATCAATCTGCCGTCTTTAAAGTCTTTTTTTTTGAAAATTGGTCAAATCAGCTATACGTATTATGAGAGGGATCCATTTCTCTTGGGACCACTCTCTGATAGTGCCATTGGAAAAATGGTTTTGCTACTCCCCTTGGGATTCCTTGCACCAATTATATGGGGAAAAATTAGTCGGCTGAAAAATATATTGCTAATTGGGCTAATGGTATCAGTAGGCACTCAAGTGGTTAATTTTATAGGCTTAAAATATGACAAACTCAAATTAAGCACGAACATGAAAGAAGTAGTATACAGTGTTTTGGGTGTGTTTATAGGGCGCATTATTTATAAAATAATCTCTAAGAAAATAGGTAAGTTTGTATTCCATAGATAAAAAAATATCCTGTTATTGGTGACTACGCCTGTGAAAGTTGAACGTCAACACTACCAGGTGCAATTGTCATTCTTAGTGTTTGTATATTATTTTCAGCAAACAATATAGCTAGCGCAATAAGAGATGCCAGTTTTAATTCCGGTGATTCAGGCACCTATTATTACGAACGTTCTAGATTCAATGAAAATTTCAAGAAGCTTTTTAGAGGTATTGAAGAATCCTAATAAAGAAGGTCAGTAGTATGGGAATTAATGTTCTTCTAAGGAGGAAGCTGATGACTACAAATATTATTGTTCCGTTGACATCATTAATCATCTTGGTGGGTATTGGTTTCTTAATATTCAAACTTGCTAGTGTTAAAAAGAAACAAAAATAAAGATAGATATACATAGTTATCAATTTAAACATTAGAGAGCTTGGGTACGATCCTAGCTCTTTTTTTGTTGGTGAAAACAATTTTTAATAAAGAGCAAAAACTTTCTTTTGTTTAGAAACGTCTAATGGGTGGAAGGGAGCAGATTACAGTGGAAGAAAGTATCATTGAAGACCTTATCGTACATGACAGAGAGAACTAATAGATCAATTAATGGATGAATATGGCCAATCGTTATTACACCTTACCTATTCATACGTAGGTAAGAGGGAGATTGCAGAAGACCTTACACAAGAGATATTTGTTAAATGCTTTCAAAGATTAGAGCAATTTCAAAAAAAGTCTTCATTAAAATCATGGATTTGGAGAATTGCCATCAATCATTGTAAGGACTATCTAAGGAACTGGCATTATAAACATATCATCGTATCGGAGGAAAAAATAAGGGATACACAAAGCCAGGAAACAGAAGTGGTAAACCAAGTGATACAGAGATATGAAGACGAAGAATTAGTGGCAATCGTATTGAGTTTGCCTGATACATACCGGGAAGTGATTTATTTATACTACTTCGAGGAACTATCAATTAGAGAAATTTCCTCCCTGACAAGTGTGAATCAGAATACGATTAAGACCAGGCTAAAACGAGCAAAAGAAATCCTAAAAGAGAGCTTGGAGGGATAAACATGGAAGAACGGTTAAAAAACTTGAAAAATGCTATGAAAAGAGCGGTTTTACAGGACCTGAATTTTACCGAGAAACATAAAAGTAGCATTAGACGACAAATGAATCAGCTTTCTGTAACTTCAGAAGAGGATGTATTATTAGCTATTTTTCAGTTACTTAAAGAAAAGCGTACGGGTTTTGAATTGAGTAGATTGCTGCGTGCAAGAGGAATCGAAAAGTTTGAAAACGAAGAGGGTTTCCTCTATATGTCCTTACATAAATTCGAACATAACGGTTACCTTCAGACTTACTGGGAAGAACCTGATGTTAAGTACTATCAGCTTAGTAACAGAGGGTTAAGATTGTTACAAAACCTTCAAAACGAAGGGAATAGCAAAGCTTACTTTCTAAAAGAAATATTGGAGAGGTAACACATATGGGAAATATAAAAGAACATTTCTTATCTGAAGTGCTGCAGCATATTAAGTCAAAAGAAGCCAAAGAGGTTGTTTACAAAGAGTTAAGTTATCATATTAGAATGTCCAAGGTAGACTTAGTGTCGAAGGGGACGAATGAAAAAGAAGCTGAAGAAAAAGCTATTAAGCAAATGGGAAGCCCTAATGAACTTGGTATACACTTTAATAAGCTTTATCGTCCAATGTTTGACTGGAAGCTATTTAGCCTCTTTTTATTTATTATAATTATGGGGATTCTTCCGACTCTAAATGACTATGCCCAGGAACGATACGCAGGAAATTTAATGCTCAATCAAAAGATTTACATCATATTAGGTATTTTTGTTTCAATTATTGTTATGCTGATTGATTATAGAAAGATTAAGAAAATGGGTTGGTTTTTCCTCATAGCAGGGATAGGATTATTACTGACCCTAAATTTATTACCAAATGTTGAGATTAATGGAGTTGGGTATATTCATTTATTTGGAATTACCATTACTGGGAGTTCACTTTTCCCTCTACTTCTAGTGTTTTGGGCTTTCTATTTGTCTAAGAAAAAGCCGAAACTGATTGTAGTCCTAGCAGTTTACTTGTTGTCTGTGTTCTTATATATGGGACTACCTAGCTTTCCTAGTGTAATCATTTACTCTGTTCTTGTGTTCGGCTTATTTCTCTTTAGTTCCATTAGTAAGAAGGTCATTTATGGAACCATTGGGGTATCTTTTACTCTTATCCTTATCCTTGTCAGTTTTTTATGGTTTACCGCAAAAGAATACCAAAAGGTTAGGTTACTTGCTTTTTTAAATCCCGATGAATATGCACAAAATGCTGGTTATACGTACATTGTGTTAAAAAATTTGCTATCTGATGGTGGATGGGTCGGTAATCAAGATCCACCTAGTTATGTTGGCATATTAACACCTGACATGGCTTTTGCTAATATTACCTATTTTTATGGGTGATGTTAGCTGGCTTCGTGTTCGTATTACTCTCTTTACTTTTATTTAAATTACTCATCCTTTTTGCACAAATAAAAGATCAATTCGGTAAACAACTTATCCTAGGAGTATGTTCATTACTGTCCGTTCAATTTGCATATAATGTAGGAACGATCCTTGGATTACTACCAATTATATCGATGTCATTACCCTTTATTAGCTACGGTTTAACACCAACCGTCCTAAATTCTCTTTTAATTGGGATCGTATTAAGTGTGTATCGTAGGAAAAACTTAGTTTTAAATTATGACTAAATTTTTTATAAAGTAATTTCTTTATTAAAACGGCTGTCACTATTGATAGCCGTTTATTGGTTTTTGTTCCTAGTAGGACTAAGTTAAGGAAAGTATGTAACGTAGCAGATATAACCTCCGACTAATCAGTTGAGGTGATCTTATGTTAAGGGTAGCAATGCTTTTTATCCTTATTTTAGGCCTGATTGTTTTTATACTTGGTTATTTAAATAGTTATCAAATTGATCATGAACGAGAAGATACTGAAATTGACATTGAGTTATCTGACAAGAAAATCATACAGGGTAAAATTTTGGAGATAAACTCAACTAGTGTTTTTCTTGAATTAATGGGTGATTCAAAGAATATATCAAACACAATAAGGGTCAGTGTAGGCGATGAGAAGATGTTAGATAATCTGGTAGAAGAACAACATATTTTAGTTTGGTACGATTACATTAGAGAGTCTTATCCTCCACAGACAAGAGGGTTAAAAATTGAACAGTTTGATGGCAATGAATGACGGCCTGGCTAACTATAAATCAGGAAGTAACGTTGATATGGGTAGGAGGGAGCAAAATGAAAAAAGTCAGTTGTGTTGTAATATTGGTTTTATCATTGCTGATCACGAACGGGTGTGAAAATACAAAACCTAAAATTACAGAAGAACGAGCGAAATCCATAGTGATCGAACATCATACTAGTAACAATGGAAAAGTGGACATAATTTCTGTAACTCACAAAAAAAATGAGTATATGATTGTGTGGGATAAAAAAGAAAACTGTGAGAATGGGATAGATTATATTGATGACCAAAATGGAGAAATAAAAGAGGGGCAGACTACGATATGTTAGTTTGAAATGTAATTTGATAATAAAGGTCTTGAAACCTGTTCTTTTAGAGGACAGGTTTCTGTGTTTCTATTATTCGAAACTCATTAAAAAGGTCAAAAAAAGCGGTAAGGTAGTCAAGAAATTAGTATAGAAATCCAAACCAACTATGAAATAATGAAAGCGCTAACAAGGTGATTTGCTTCAATCAATTATCAGTTAGAACTAATGAGGGAACCCTCACTAGCTAACATAATACTTGGATAAGAGGAGGGGAGTTGAAGGTACTTAGAATACAAGAAACAAAGGGAAGGAAAGATGCGAAACATGACAAGAAAAAGGAAAAAGTTTAAGAAAATCATCGGAAGTATCTGTGTGACGTCCATGCTATTTGGCTCGGTTGCTTTTGTAGATACACCGAAAACAAAAGCGGAAGTTCCTACAAAAACGATTACGATTGACGGAAACAATGTTGATAAATATAACCGCTTCAAAGGCTTTGGAACGGTAACAGCTAACAATACTTCACGGCTCATGATGGATTACAAAGAAGAGCATCCAGAGGAATACTGGGAAATGATGCATAAGCTTTTTAATAAGGATACGGGTGCTGGACTCGCGCATGTCAAAGTGGAGTTGGGTGCAGATGTGAATTCCTCTTCTGGTACAGAACCAGCCACCATGCGTTATGCAGATGAACCAGCCAATGTCCTTAGAGGGGCTGGCTTCCAATTTGCAGCCGATGCTAAATCAATCAATCCTGATATTACCGTTGAAATTTTACGATGGGGAGAACCACGCTGGACATGGAATGGAGTGGCAAATGGAGAATACGAGAATCGCTATCAGTGGTATAAACAAACGATCGATGCTGTGTATAAGGAGTATGGAGTTAAACTAGATTATGTGGGGATTTCCCAAAATGAGCGTGCCATAAATAACAATGGAAGAATGGAGCTTGAATGGCTGAAATACTTCACGACCAAAATCAAACAAGAACCAAATTATGAAACAGACTATAAAGATATCAAGCTAGTAGCGGCAGATGGATACCGAGATACATCCACCATTAGCCGGACACTTCTCAATCATCCCGATTTAATTGGTGAAATTGATGTCATCAGCTCCCATTACGGTCTAACAGGTTCAAATGAAATGACTCAATTACAGAATAAATTAATTGCCGAGGGGAAGAAGCCGAAAGAAAGTTGGGTGTCTGAGGGGATTGCCCCGATGATCAATGCGCGATACCGCGACAATATGGAGCCGCAGTATAAAGGACTTGGAGGCAAGGCAGGTATCATTGATGTGACATCCCGTATTATTTCGGTTTACTCTTGGACTGGAGCAGGAAGCAACCCACTTAACGCCGTTTCTTTCGACTTTCAACCTTCCGTGGCCGCCTTTTACGAAGGGTCCGCTTATAATCCAAAGCATTTGATCAGTGCGTATGACCCGTGGTCTGGTTTTTATGAAGTAGATGGAGGAGTACAAGGAGTTCGCCATGTGATGAATTTTGTTGGATATGATGACCATACCACACCTGAGAACGAGCGTTGGCAGTATGTGAAGGGTGCAACTTATAGTGATGGAGCCTTTTTTGATGGTGGGGTAGATGTGGATACGAGTACTCATAACTATTTAACATTAAAAGATCCTGAAACAGATGATTACTCAACCGTTTTTGCTAACAACACAAAAGATACTCGAAAATATAAGATCGAAGCGAAAAATTTAGACGGGAAAGAAAATGCACCGGTCTATGTGTGGGAAACACGCGGACCAGATCAGGGAGAAGCAATTGATGCAAACTGGTTTAAGAAAGTAAAGGTGATTCAACCGGAAAATGGAGTATATGAAGTGGAAGTGCAGCCTTACTCCATTGTAACGATTTCTACATTAGATAAGGAATCTGAAGTAGAAGGCTTTGAATATGTGTCAGAACCAGTCGATGTATCAAAGGATACGATCCTTCCATTGCCTTATAAGGATGATTTTGAATACAAAAATTATCCAAAGGACGATAAAGGTAGAGATTATGTGGACCGTCGAGGCGGAACCCCACGATATACAACCGATCAGCTGGCAGCCTTTGAAGTAGTGAAAGAAGCCACCAAACCAGTAGCTAGTGGAAGTGCTGAACGTACGAATCTAGAGATTCCAGATGGGAAGGCTCATGGAAATATGCTACAACAGAAAATTTCACATGACATCATCGGCGCAGATTGGGCCGTATGGGGAGGAGGAATAGATGGATCTGCTTCTAACAGCAATCCAAACACAACTATAGGTGATCACCGCTGGGTGAATTACAAAGCATCGTTCGACTTTTTACTAGACACTCATACGCCAGAGGTTGAAGGTAGAAGCAATTATGCCCTTATTGGAGTTCGTCAAATGAAGGCAGGCGGAAATGATTCATACGCACCGTACAATGCTCGTGTCTTTTCAAACGGAAATTACGAAATTCTGAAGCTTGGAAAAGTAGTGAAAAGTGGTACACTCGAAGGGTTTGACAACAAAGTCTGGCATAATCTAGCCTTCGAAGCCAAGGAAAACCTATTCACACTATATGTGGACGGAGAAGAAATATCTTCGTATACGGATGAACAATCAACCGTCATGTCCGGAAGAGTGGTGATCGGATCTGGTTATTATGAAACTCTATATGATAACTTCCGTGTTGATCCAATCAAAGGGTACACCTATGAATCGTTGAAAATTGATAGTGCCCAAGGTAAGAAATATTCTTCCGAGGAAGAGGCATTACAATCGCTAGATTCCTTGAATCCGATTGGGTTTGTAGGAAAGTGGGACTATACGCAAGCAGGCTACGCTCATTTTAACCGAACTCAAATGACCGCAAAATCAGATGCTCCCGTTTGGAACGGGGTAACGGTTGGTCACAGAGATTCAACCACCGTACAAGGAACACTGAATAAAGTCTTTTACTCAAGCGGCTGGTCCTCCAACAGTTCGAATGCTTGGGGTGGAGTAGGAGCATCCTTTGAAATTCCGTTTAAAGGTACAGAGATTAGACTATTTGGAGAAACAAATCCATCAAACGGCAAGGCTGATGTGTATTTAGACGGACAATTAGTCGGTGAGGCAAACTACACCAATAATAGCAGCATTACGCAAATGGTGTGGTCACAGGCAGACCTTGAAGATAAACCACATACGCTTAAAGTCGTATCAAAAGAGAAGTATATCAGTCTCACCAAGGCTGAAATTGAGACGAGTGATCCTGTTTTAGCAGTCAAGAAGTTAGGACCAAGTGACATCGTTAAAATATCTGATGAATCTCTCATCGGAACAGAAGAGAATACCGTGTATGCCTTTAGAAAAAATGCATCGTGGGGCTCTAATTCCTCGAATGCATGGGCAAGCTTCGCGGATGATCCGTATATCGTGATTAACTTTACGGGCAGCGGAATTGATTACCTAGCCGGAACAGGCGAGAAATCTCTCTATAACTTTGAACTAGACGGAAAAGACGTGGGGAACTTCGCTGTTGACACCGGCACAGGTATTCGTTATTCGGTACGAGGCTTGGAAGAAAAACCACATACCCTGAAGGTTTCCCTAAAAGATAACGAACAAAAAGAAACCTTTATGGACTATAGAGGAGTGAATATCTACCATACGCCTACCTTTGTTCCAAGCAGCAGTATGGTCTTCCATTTTGAAGGATCAGGCTTTAACCTTTTTGGTTCCACACCGGATGCATTAATTGACGTGTATGTGGACGATCAATTAATAGAGGAAAATGTAAGAATCCATTCAATAGGTGATCGACAAACTTCTTATTACCTACGTGGCCTGAAGGATAAGAAACACACCGCAAAAGTGGTCGTAAAGGGCGGGACGTATGTTCTAGACGGAATAGATGTGATTAATGGTCGTAATAAAGTGGAAGTAAACAAAACAAAACTAGAAGAATTATATAATGCTAATAAGGATTTAGGAGAAAAGAACTATACGAAAGATAGTTGGAAACCGTTCCACAAATCCCTTCAAAGAGCAAAAGAAGTGTTGCAAAATCCACAAAGTAGTTTGGATGAAGTAGTAGGTGCGAGGAATGATTTGCAGGGTGCTGCTGAGGGATTGACTGAAATACAATAAAGAGAAGGAATGAGTGATGGGGACAGGTACACTGTCCCATTTTTTTCGTATAGATTCTAGAAATCCAACCGGGGGGAAAGCTATTATGGTAAAAGCAATATTATCTGATAAGGAAATAATTTAATTGGCCAAAACAACTTTGGAAATTCCTAATGCTCATGACATCAGAGGGAATATCACATTACCATTAACGACTGCTAAAGGAGCAACGATATCCTGGGAAACAGATAGACCAGATATAGTAAATGTAATTAACAAGAAAAATGAGCAGTATGATGGTACCCCAGCTGGTGTGGTAACAAGACCGGAAACGGATACAACTGTAAAGCTAACCGCCTATATAAATGTTGGTAGGGTAAGTGATAAAAAGCAAATTATACTTTCAGTTAAGGCTAAACCGAATAATAGATCTTTCACTTCATATTTAATGGCTCATTTTTCAGGTGACCATGATACGGGAGAACAGATTTATTTTTCCATTAGTACGGATGGATTAAACTGGAATGATCTGAATGATTGTCAACCCGTAGTAACTTCTGAAATTGGTGAAAAGGGAGTACGTGATCCTTTTATTCTCCGATCACCAGAAGGGGATAAATTTTTTATGCTTGCTACCGATTTACGTATTGCAAATGGGAAAGGCTGGAATGTAGCGCAGACAGCTGGAAGTAAATCGATTCTTGTATGGGAATCAAATGATTTAGTAAACTGGTCAGAACCAAGAATGGTGGAAGTGACTCGGCCCAATGCTGGGGACGCCTGGGCACCAGAGGCATGTTTTGATGAAAAGACAGGAGAATATGTCGTATTTTGGGCTTCAAGGGTATCTGATCAATATGGAGAATTTGGACCGCATCGAATGTACTATGCAAAGACAAGGGATTTCCGTAGGTTTACAAAACCATCATTATTCATTGAGCGCTCAGATGATACGCATATTATTGACACAACAATCACTAAAGATAAAACATTATATTATCGCTACTCTGGGGATGGACAAATCACAATAGAAAAAAGTGAACATTTACTTGGTACATGGTCAAAGATTGGAACAATAGAAGCATCAACGAAGTTAACTGGACACGATGTGGAGGGTCCTTTAATTTTTAAATTTAACGATAGAGAAGAATGGTGTTTAATGGTGGATCAGTATTCATCAGGTAAGGGGTATCTTCCCTTACGAACTACAACTCTTTTAAGCGGTGAATTTAGTGAATTTCCAACTTCTGATTATTCTTTAGGTTCGACCAAAAAGAGGCATGGTTCAGTTATTCCTATTACAAAAGAAGAATACGAAGCAATAAGGGCTAAGTGGGATAGAGTTTGAGAAAAAAATAGGGATGGATAGTCATACATGCGTTGAATCCTGAGGATAAACGCATGTTTTGATGAAATCCTGAATAAAAAGGGCCTGAGTCCGGTGGAGTACCTGAAACAGACCTTATTGGGTTACTTCATCATTGAATGCTTTTTGTCTGTATCATAATTTGAGGCTGGAGTAGAGTTTGATAATATCCGGTCTAATAATTTTTCAGTAATTGCCATGAAGAAATTAAGTAGTAGCCCTCCTAAACAAACGGTTAATAAGGTTCCAATGCCAATAGGTCCATGGAATATTAGTGCCATGATCAAGAATACGAGGTAAATGATGGTTCTCGAAAAGAATAGGTTTGTTCTAGTTAATTCTTGGATGATTAAGGTTAATCGATCAACGGGAATCGGTGCAAAATTTGTTTGTAAATAGATTGCAGTTCCCAGTCCGATAACAACTAAACCAATTCCAAAATAAATAACTTTGCTGACCCAGAGTTCGGGGGTTATGACATTTTTCAATAAAAAAAGCCACATATCAATTCCAATCCCCGTTATAAATGCTGTTAACAACCCCAAGATCTCTGGTTTTTGCCTTTTTAATATCGAATTACAACCTATCAATAGGAAAGCGATTAGTATTTCCCAACTTCCCACAGTAAGCCCTACATTGTTGGAGAGTCCCACCAATAGTGCATCAAAAGGGGAAGTTCCAAGGTCTGATTGGATAGTGAATGAAATACCAAGGGTTAATAGTAAAATTCCGAATACAAAAAGAACATATTTCACTTTACTCGCCCACTTTATCATTATTTCATAGACAATTGTTTGAGCATGAGTACATGTGGGATCCCATCTTCCATAAAGATAGGAGATGCAGGATAATACCCGAGTTTTTGATAAAAACCTTCTGCCTGTGTTTGCCCATGTAATTTTACCTGTGACGCTCCCAATTCTTCCGCGATTTCTTCTAACGCTTTTATAATGATTTTTCCAAGACCCAATGTTCGGTAGGGTTGAAGGATGCAGATTCTTTCCAATTTTCCTACTCCATCCATCAATCTTATCCTTCCCGTTCCAACTGGTTGGTCATTGTACTCGATTAAAATATGTTCGCAAAGTCCATTTAGTGTGTCAAATGGGTCAAATTCATCCTCTAGTGGTACGCCTTGTTCTTTCACAAATACTTCTTTTCTTATAGCAAACGCTAGCCTTAAATCTTCTTCGTTCATTATTTTTTTTATATACATATGAATCAGTCCCTCAAAATAAAATTCTAATATTGTTGCAAGTGCAACGAAATTAGGTTAAATTTAACATAAATCATTTTTGTTGTATTTGCAATAAAAATATCTAATAAGGAGGTAAGTATGAAGGAAATTCTTCGAGAAATTGGAATGATTGCCAGGGCATTAGATTCCATAAGTAATATAGAATTCAAGGAATATGACCTGACAAAAGGGCAGTATTTGTACCTCGTGAGAATATGTGAAAACCCAGGCATCATTCAAGAAAAATTAGCTGAGATGATAAAAGTCGATCGAACAACGGCAGCTCGTGCAATTAAAAAACTTGAAATCAATGGCTTTATTGAAAAAAAAGAAGATGAACACAACAAAAAAATTAAAAAACTCTTTGCAACAGAGAAAGGTGAACATGTTTATCCTTTCATAAAAAGAGAAAATCAATATTCCAATCTCGTTGCATTAGATGGATTTAGCGAAAAAGAAGCAGAAACCATTTTCAATCTACTTCAAAGAGTAAGAAAAAATGTAGAAATAGACTGGGAATATGTTAAAAAGGGAAACAAGAGAAATTATTGATTAGATAAAGGAGCGACCATTGTAATGACTATCAATATAAAAAAATGTACCCTTGAGGATTTACACAAACTTCAAGAAATTAGTTATGAAACATTTAATGAGACATTTAAAGATCAGAATTCACCTGAAAATATGATTGCCTATTTGGAAAGGGCATTTAACGTAAAACAATTAGAAAAAGAACTATCCAATCGTTCATCAGAATTCTTTTTTGTTTATTTTGAAAATGAAGTAGCTGGATATCTAAAGATCAATAGCAATGATTCTCAGACTGAAGAAAGGGGAGAAGAATCACTTGAAGTCGAGAGGATTTATATAAAGAGCAAGTTTCAAAAACATGGGCTTGGAAAATATCTGCTACAAAAAGCCATAGAAATGGCGATGGAGCGTCATAAAAAGGAAATCTGGCTAGGCGTATGGGAAAAAAATGAAAATGCCATTGCTTTTTATAAAAAAATGGGATTTGTACAAACAGGCGTCCACTCTTTTACTATGGGTGAGGAAGAACAAATGGACTTTATTATGACTAAAACACTTTGAAAGGTGAATTCTATGTATATTCCAAAATATTTTAAGGTCAAAAATGTTGATGAAATTTGGGATTTTGTTCAGAAAAATTCTTTTGGCACAATGGTCACAACACAACATGGGAAACCAATTGCTACTCATTTGCCTATGGGGTTACATAAAAAGGGGGATGATTATTATATTACTGGGCATTTGGCTTATGGAAATGCTCAGTGGAGAACATTTGATACCAGTGAAAATGTGCTGGTGATGTTTCAGGGACCGCATGCGTACATTTCTTCTTCTTGGTATGGGCATGAAGCAGTTCCAACATGGAATTATCAAGCCGTCCATATATATGGGAAAGCAAGCATTTTAGAAAAAGAGGAATTAATAGAAGTATTAACAATCATGCTTGAAAAATATGAAAAACATCGTGAAAATCCCGTTTTATGGGATAAACTTTCTCCTGATCTCTTAGAAAGTGAACTGAAAGGGATCGTTGGATTTAAGATAAAGGTGGAAGAAATACAGGCTGCCTATAAATTAAGTCAGAACCGAAATGAAACGGATTATCATAACATCATTGGTAAATTACAAAATGAGGAAAATCTACATTCGAAACAAATGGCAGAACTGATGGAAAAAAGGGGAAAGGATAACATATAGCCACTTTATTTGGGCGACAAGATAAGAAATAGGGAACCCTCAAGAGGTTCCCTTATCGAATAAACCTATAAACAAGTACTCTTTTATTTAACTGACGAAGCAATTTCGTTTAAACTAGTAAGGATGGTTGGTTTATCTCCGCCACAATAGAAAGCTGTTACCAACTCATAGCATGTATCCTTATCAATTAAATAACAACGGTGTGTTCCCATTTCGTAAACAAAGTAACTTTGTTCTTTTCCTTTTGTCCCATCAAACACTTTATAATGTCCAAGGTCAAATAGTTCACGAACCCCACTTTGAGCTAAGTCCATAAACTCTTCTCTTGTTACCTCTCTTAACGCAACTAATCCTGCTTGCATATTATGACCTCCATTATTTGTTGTTCTATAAACCATATTCTTTGGATTTATATTATAATGACTTCTAAACTATAATTATTATAAACTAATAACTTTTGTGAAGCAAATATCATATGAAAAGAACTCCAATAAAAATTTTATATTAGTTTATTAATGATTGAATAATAATTTAACAGATGGTATAAATATACATACAGGAAAAGGTTGTTTATGCACAAGGGGGATGATTTTATGGAGATCGATATCAATGAGCTAAGTCCTGTTAAGGAAGATTTTATAAGTTTGCATCAAACAACTGGATGGAATGCTAAAGGCTTGTATACATATGACCAACTATATACTGCTATTTGTAACAGTTGGTATTCCGTTTCTATTTATCATAATAGACATTTAATTGGATTTGGCCGGATTATATCAGATGGGGTTTATCAAACCCTTATTTGTGATGTAATGGTTCATCCTGAATATCAAAAACAAGGTATCGGGAAAAAATTAATGGAAGCGTTGATAAACAAATGTGAGGAGGAAGGAATAAAGTGGGTTCAATTATTTTGTGCAAAAGGGAAACAAGAGTTTTACAAGAAACTAGGTTTTGTAGGCCGAGAATCTGAAGCCCCAGGTATGTCGCTGTTTATATAATACTTATTATTCTGATACACTTCAGGAGGGAATCTGGGGATGGTTTACGATTTACAAGGTGAAGCAAATGGTGGGAATATTATATTATTTTACAAGTAGGGATGCTAACAAAGGAAAAAAGATCCATAAAAATGGATCCTTCATTCTTACGAAATTATTATTTCCTTAATCAAATGTGTGAATTTAAAATGCTATTAATCCCTATTTCATAAAATGGGTACATATCTTCGAGCTCCATAATATGTGTTTGAATAGGGACGCCGTACATTAACGCTAGCAACTGGCAAGCTTTTTTATTATAGTCTCGTTTATTGACAGATTCCAACTGAGAAAGATAATAAATAAATATTTGGGTTAATTCTAAAGGTTTTATTCCATTTTGAAAGGCGTCTTTGTTAAATAAATAGTATTCATATGGAGTGATCTCCATCGTAGTTGGTTTTTCTTTAAGTTTAGAGTAGTAATGAACGAGTGAAACCATGATTTTTTTTCCTAACAAGGGATCTTCACTAATTGTTTGAAAGGTATGGATGATTCCTTCTTTACCATGGAACCACTGACGATGAATTTCATTGCTTCTATCATAAAGCCACCTGAGTACAAAGTAGTCAAGAACTTGTTCCTTGTATCGAAAATATTTAAAAAAAGTGACTTTGGTCGTTTGGATGTTTTGACACAACTCTTCAACAGAGATATCTGTAAGATCCTTTGTTCTTAACAATCGAAGCATTTCATCTAGGATGGCTATCTTCAATTGTGCTTTTTTCTTCTCTCGAATACCGAAGTTTTCCAATGGTTTTTTTCTCCCTTACTTTATTTTGAACCCATCTAACACAAATGGACATAACAATAAGTATACAAATGGAATAGAATATGGTCGTGGACATGCTCTTTATCATGGTAAAAATATTAGCCACTGAAACGATTATGGTTGAAACATTGTCCTTGAAAGAAAGCATTGTGACAATCATCATGTTCTCTAAATAATCACAAAGCATAGCTAAAAAGGGTAAAAATAGGCCAATCCATTGAAGGAATAAATCGTATTTACTCTTCTTTTCTCTTCTCAAACTGCGGTAAAATCGTAGTAGTAAAATCAACATACAAAATCCGGCACCGAAACTAAAAATGGGAAAGAAAATATCCAAAGGAATCTGAACATATTTATACAAATGGTATCCATGCTCGGACAAACGAGCTAGAAATGAGCTGGCATAGTGGTAGGTGTATCCAAGGGGCATCATATCAAATATTCTCATTCCTCCAGCCTCAGTGGAGATTTTCGGGATGGTTATAGTTAACATCAATACATAGATGGACTGTGACAATAAGAAAAGGAAAAGCCAGTGCTTCCAATGAATCTTTTCGATTACTTTGGATAAGGAAGTTAACATTAGTAAACCTCATTTCAATAAAAATTAACTACGGTTTAAAAATTAACCTGAGTTAAATTTTATATTAACTGTCTATTAATGCTTCGTCAACCACTTATTTCCACAATGCTTTCGCAATCGTGAGGAAATCCTTTAGAGTTCGCTCAAAAGTAAGTTAATTTTTATTGGATGATCCTTTATAAGGAGTGACTAAATGCGTATCCCAAATGAAAAGTTATACCCTGAATGCTCATTTATCACCAGAACATTGGAGGTTGGCGGCCTTACGAAATGCGAACTGATTAAGAAATTACAACAATCCTCTATTTTAATCAATGAGTATGGAGAGAGGCTGTTAGCGGATGAAAGGTTTACAACTTCTGAAACAAAGTACCGCCTACAAACCATTGAACTAACCGTTGGCAACCTTGGCTTTCCAGATGGAGCTACTACGACTCAGTTCTTTAAAAGGGCGAACGAACTTGGGTTGGAATTATGTCCGATTGAACTCGGACCTTACCTAAGACTAGAGTACCTGGACCAGCCTGAAGGGGATTCAAGGAATCACATGCAGAAAAAACATCAAGCTCCATCAGGCTCCATCACAATCGCATCTGAGATACTAGCTGAAGAAGAAGATTTTCCGAAAGGCTTCTATCTTAGACGAATCAACGGTGTATTGTGGCTACGCGGATACGTGGCAGATGATCTACATGTATGGAATTCTGATGACCATTTTATCTTTTGCCAAAAATGAAGAAATGGAAGAAGTGAGAAATCATCAGAGTCGATAAAGTAGTAGTCTCTATTTAAGTTTGGGGTGAGTCAAGTGAGGAAGATTCTTAGTCTATGTTTTCTCTTATTATTGGTTTCCTGTCAATCTGTAAGTGATAGTTCTCATATAACAGAAGGAGATGTTGTAAAAGTGTTACAAGAGAATGGTGTTACATTAGTGGCTGCAGATTTCCCACAAGGAAACGTCTTCGGTTCCGAATTAACAAAGGTAAAGCCAGGATCCTATACGTTAAATGAGAAACCGTTTTATATTTATGAATTCCAAAATGAAAATGACGTCGAGAAGGGGATAAGGGAATTTGCAAAGAAAACCGCAACCATGGAATTGGTTTCTTCTAGTCTGTTTGAAAAGAGAAATATCTTAATCTTTTATGTACATGAGAAAGATGATCATTCGGAAATTATTCCGTTTGAAAAAGAAATACAGGGAGCCTTAGATCTAATAAGTGAGGGATGAATGAGAATAATGAATAATTAGTTAGCACCTACCCTCAGAACAACAGTTATGAGGGTAGTTGCTTTTCTGTTAATTAAAAGTTTCCTATTTTATTATTCTTATGAATATCTTCCGTTCCTGCATCCAGGGCAGTCTTGTAATAGTTGCATTTATGATTTATGAGCTCCATTGTCTTATTCAGATCCTCCAACTGTGCTTCTACAGCAGCTTTTCGCTCCAGGAACATGTCATATCTTTGCTGCAAGGTGGAATCGCCCTCTGAACACCATTCAATGAAACCTTTAATTTCTTTAATAGGCATCCCAGTAGATTTTAGACATTGGATAATTTTTAATGCTTCAATATCGGATTCCTTAAATACTCTAATTCCACTAGGGGTACGTTCAACAAACGGTATTAGGCCTTCTTTATCGTAGTAACGTAAGGCATATACGGTGAGATTTAATTCTTTTGCAACTTCGCTTATAGAATAGGTCATCGTTATTGATCTCCTTTTCTCTTATATAGACTTCGAGTTAACTCTATGTTTTGGGATGATTTTATCATGCAGAATTCCTAACGTCAAAGTTTAATATATTCATAAATTTATTGCTTGACCTAGAGTTAACTATAGGGATTATTCTAGATTTGCAAGAGAAAAAGGAGAAATAAAAGGCTGTTAATTAACACCATATCCTAGTCCCTTCTCTTGAAAAATCAAAGCATATTGGAGGATTAATCGAATGACAGTAGCGAAAGCGAGAGCAGTCGACGGTCCAGACAAACCGTTTCGAATGGCTGAAATTAAAAGACGAGACCTTGATCTACACGATGTTTTAATTGAGATTAAATATGCAGGCATATGTCACTCAGACATCCATACAGCTCATGGCGAATGGGGTCAAGTGAACTATCCACTCGTACCTGGACACGAGATTGCTGGAATTGTTACCGAAGTAGGACCAGAGGTTACAAAGTATAAGGTCGGTGACCGAGTAGGGGTCGGATGTATGGTTGACTCCTGTGGTGAATGTGAGAATTGCCGTAAAGGAGAAGAACAATACTGTCTTAAAGGGAATGTTCCTACCTACGCTGGTGTCGACAAATACGGTGAGCCTACTCAAGGTGGCTATTCAACTCATATTGTCGTAACCGAGGACTTTGTAGTCAGAATTCCTGATAGCATGGAGCTTGACGTTGCAGCACCATTACTATGCGCAGGTATTACGACATATTCACCTCTTAATCATTGGGGAGCTGGACCAGGTAAAAAAGTAGCGGTTGTTGGTCTGGGTGGCCTTGGTCATATGGCTGTTAAAATTGCGCATGCCATGGGTGCCGAGGTAACCGTCCTGTCACAAACATTGAATAAAAAGGAAGATGGTTTAGAATTCGGCGCTACCAGCTACTATGCAACGAGTGATCCAGAAACATTTAAGAATCTGGCGGGTTCGTTTGACCTTATCGTAAATACAGTAAGCGCTAAGATCGATATTAGTGCCTACCTTTCGCTACTGGCGCTGGATGGTACCCTCGTTAACGTTGGTGCACCAGCTGAGCCATTATCAGTTAACGTCTTCTCACTTATCGGTCATCGCCGTTCATTTGCAGGTTCGATGATTGGCGGCATCCGTGAAACTCAGGAAATGTTAGACTTCTGTGCAAAACATAACATCGTTCCTAAGATTGAAGTAATTTCAGCCGACCAAATTGACGAAGCTTATGAACGTGTATTAGCTTCAGATGTAAAGTATCGATTTGTGATTGACACCAGCACAATGTAATTGCTTAAATGATAAAATCTAATGTAATTTTGAGGATGTCCAATCAGCCTAGCTTTTTGGACATCCTTGTATATATGTTGCTACAAAGTCGAATTAAGTCCAATGCCACTGTATTTTTTGAGAATTAATATTATTATATTTCGCCAGAAGTCGGCGTTTTTGTTAATTTAAAGAATTTGAAAATTTCACCCGAATTTCTTTTATAAACATCTCAGCAGCAGCGGAAAAAACATGATGCTTTTTCCAAACAATATTTAAGCCAGATTCAAGTCTTGGCTCTAGCGGTCTGAAACAAAGGCTACTATCACTAGACGTATTCACTATCTTATCAAGGACTACTGCAAAACCAATGCCCTCCTCAACCATAATGGCTGCATTATAGGCAAGATTGTATGTAGTCACAATGTTTAATTTATCAAAATCCTCACCAAACCAATCCGCAAATTCATTTTTAGAAAATGTCTGTTTCATAGCTTGTCGTGAACAGATTAGAGGGACGTTCAATAAATCCTCTGCTTTAATAGAGTCCTTGCTAGCGAGAAGACTGTCTTTCCTCATAACCACGCCCCACACATCTTTGGCTGGGATATTGATATAATTGTATTTGGATATATCAGCTGGCTCAATTAAAATACCAAAGTCGAGCAATCCTTTGTCCAGCCGTTCGGTTACATCGTCTTCGTTACCGCTATAAAGATGATAGCGTATATTGGGATATTGAAACTGTAAGTCCTTTGCTACCCGTGCGATCTGTTTCATGGCCTCTGTTTCCCCACTACCAATGTAAACATCCCCACTGATGGTACCTACCATTGAATGAAATTCGGTCTCTAATTTATCAACCATTTCGACGATTTCTTCTGCTCTCTTTCGTAAAAGCATTCCTTCCTCTGTGAGATTGATACTGTGACTACTTCGAGTAAATAGTTTTTTACCTAACTCTTGTTCTAGGTCTTTTAGTTGTCTAGAGAGAGTGGGCTGTGTTACATGCAAAAAATCAGCTGCCCCCGTAATGCTTCCTTCTCTTGCAACGGTAAGAAAATACCGCAATACTCTTAATTCCATCAATCAGCCCTCCGTTTGTATACATTAGTATAACGGCTTTAGAAATGCTCATCAAGCATATCAAGTTATAAGATATAAGTATTAGCAATATGGTGGTTTTCTAACTAAAATGATAACAAGCAGATCAAATATGTAAAGCGGAAGGATGTTATGTAATATGTCTACTATTCAAAACAAAGTGGTAATTATCATGGGTGCATCAAGTGGGATTGGGGAAGCAACTACCAAGAGACTTGCGCAAGATGGAGCAAAACTTGTGATCGCGGCTCGTCGCGAGGACCGCTTGAAAGCACTAGTTGAAACATTGCCAGGCGCTGAAATTTCTTTTGCAGTTGCTGATGTAACGAAAGAAGAACAAGTGCAAGCAGTGATCGACCTGGCCGTTGAAAAATATGGTCGTGTAGATGTGCTCTTTAATAACGCCGGAATCATGCCAACGGCTCCACTTTCACAAAAACGCTTTAGTGAATGGCGTCAAATGTTGGACATCAATATCATGGGTGTCTTGAACGGGATTGCTGCTGTACTCCCTATTATGCAAAAACAAAAGTCTGGTCAAATCGTTACGACGGACTCGGTTGCGGGACATGTTGTTTTTGAACAAGGTGCGGTTTATTGTGGGACGAAGTTTGCGGTTCGTGCCATTATGGAAGGCTTGCGTAAGGAAGAACGTGAAAACAATATCCGCAGCACGCTAATTTCTCCAGGAACGGTAGATACCGAGCTTCATATGACCATCAATGACCCTGAAAGACGACAATGGGTCGAAAATCTTCAGCATACAATCGGTTTAAAGTCCAGTGACGTAGCGGAGGCAGTGGCGTATGCGATTAGCACACGGGAAACCGTTACCGTCAGCGAAATCATTATTCGCCCAACACAACAAGAGGACTAATGGATGTATTTTCATAACCATAAAAATTGCCCTAAATATGGTTAGAGGCAATTTTTTATGTCATGACAGGGGAAAGTAGGAGGTAGATTTTTGTGGATAAACCAAACAAATTGCTTATATTTATTTTAACCTTCGGTGTTTTCGGAATTATTAATACCGAAATGGGGGTGATTGGCATCCTGCCTGCCCTTGCTGAGCATTTTGATGTGAGTGTATCAAAGGCAGGACTGCTGGTAAGCCTTTTTGCTTTAGTAATTGCAGGAGCTGGACCCACGATGCCTTTATTGTTTTCAGGTATTAACCGGAAGAAGGTTATGTTACTCGTATTGGGTATATTCGTGGTAGGGAACATCGTTTCTATTTTTACAACGAATTTTACTATTGCCTTAATTGTTCGTGTCATCCCAGCCCTTTTTCATCCGATTTATTGTTCCTTGGCTTTTACAGTTGCAGCTGCCTCTGTCAGCAAAGAAGAAGCACCCAAAGCGGTATCAAAAGTATTTATAGGCGTATCAGCGGGGATGGTTATTGGCGTACCGATTGCTAGTTTTCTTGCGAGTTCAGCTTCTCTACAAATGGCAATGACATTTTTTGCTGTTGTAAATGTGATAGCCTTCTTTGCTACCTTATTATTTGTACCTTCTATACCTGTGAAAGAAAAGCTTTCTTATGGAGCCCAATTATCGGTTTTGAAAAAATTCATTACTTGGCAGTCGATTATTGCAGTCGTTTTCCTGAATTCAGCCATATTCGGGGTTTATAGTTATTTTGCTGAGTATCTACGAACGGTTACGAACATGTCTTTGGATGCCATTACCATCCTTTTAGCCGTATTCGGGGTTGCGAATATTATTGGTAACGTGGTGGGAGGGAAGTTACTAACTAATAATGCCCTAAGATCAGTAGTCGTTTTTCCTTTTGCCTTAGGAGCTGTTTATATCGTGCTATTCCTTTTTGGGCATTTATCCGTACCCATGATGTTCATTACGTTAATCTGGGGAATTTTAGCAGGGGTTGGAGGGAATATCAATCAATATTGGATTATGTCGTCCGCTCCGGAAGCACCTGATTTTGCCAACGGGTTATTTATCTCATCCTGTAATGTAGGAACCACCATTGGGGCAGCTGTAGGAGGCTTATTCATATCAGGAATGGGTACACCGTACGTCATATTTGTAGGATTTATATCGATAATAGCAGCTTCGGTACCTATTTTCCTAAGAAACTACATGGATAGCTCTAAAACGAATCAACTTGCTAGTTTAGAAAATTAAACGAAGAATAAAACCTGTTCGTAATCAAGAGCGGGTTTTTGTTTTTTTAGGAGAGATAATTTGCTACTTCTGAAAAATCTCAGTGGGACAGTACAGTTCAGGAAGGACTCTTAAGTAGAAAAGGTGAATTTTATTATTGTCACTCAATTTGGATTGAAGTGAGCAATCCGTAATGTAGTATAAAAGGAGCAAAACCAAAATGAAAGGATTACCTAAAACAGTAACAGCAGTTTTACAAGATTATATAGGATTATTAAATGATGTACTACCAGATACAATCGAAGGACTATATCTACATGGTTCTGTTGCACTTAATGCCTTTGTGGAAGAGTCAAGTGATATTGATTTTATCACAATTACAAGTCGTAGATTAGAGCATGATGAGTTAGAAATATTGTCTACTATTCATGAGAGAATCTCTAAAAAATATAAGAAGCCAGAAATGGATGGGGTGTATCTCTTGTGGGAAGACGTAGGTTTACTATACAACCAGGATCAATCTGATGTTACTGAATTTCCTTACTATAACAATAATAAGTTACTCATCGGGCCATACTTCAACTTTAACCCGATTACATGGATCCTTTTAAAGCAGAGAGGAATAAATATAATTGGCCCCAATCCGAGTTTGCTTGATTTGGAGATTTCCCCCATACAACTAAAGACATTTGTGTTAGATAATATGAATACTTATTGGGCTGAAAGAGTGAGGTTAGTAGAACAATCAGTAGAAAAATTACTTAACCTATCACAAGAAGAACTTGATATAGAGATAGAATGGACTGTTTTAGGACTGTTACGACAATTCTACACACTTAAGGAAAATGGAATTATATCAAAATTGGAAAGTGGAGAGTATGGATTACGGCATATTCCGAAAGAGTGGCATGAAATAATTAGAGAAGCAACAAATATAAGGATTGGAGCTAAAGAGAAATTATTCGAATCTAAGAAAGCTAGTATAGATTCTCTTGTAGGACTTGCTAAGTACATAATCAATTACTGTAACAATGACTCATCAACCCTTACTAACTAAACACCCCCGGTTATGAATAAAAAGATTCTCTTCTTTTAATGTATTTTTCGTTTTCACAAAATGAAACCAATGGCTTGTTACACACGTAACTCAGGTACTCGTATTCTAACCGGAAGAGGTGTAACGAATGAAAATTGAAAAGGATATATTAGAAACCTCAAAAGGGAAGTTACAATACAGTGTTTGTGGAACAGGCAAACCGAGCATGGTTTTGATTAACGGTGGTTCAGGTCCGATAGAAGGCTGGATGAAGATTCTTCCGGAAATTTCAAGAACAGCCACTGTTTTTTCTTATAATCGTTTTGGCGTCGCTAATAGCGACAAACCTAGAGAACCCCAAGATGGGAAAACAATCGTTGAAACTTTACGCGAAGCGTTATCCATCGCTCATATTAAGCCTCCATACTTATTGGTAGGCCATTCTCTTGGTGGTTTGTATGCTAATTTATTCGCCCGACTTTATCCTAATGAAATCGCCGGAATTGTATTTTTAGAGTCTAGTCATCCAAAAGATCTAGACCTAAATGAATTCCAAGGTAAAACTTTAAAAACGGTAAATAAAATGTTGGGTTTGTTTGATCATTTGTCTTCACATAAAAGATTTGATGAAGTCAATTTTGTAGAGTTAACTGTGAACCAACTTCAGGAATCTGATGCTTTTCCTGAAATACCGGTATATATTATTACAGGACAAAAAGAGAATCGAATGGTGCCCGAGGAAGTTCGTAAAAAACGATTACAGAATCAGTTAGAGTATCTTTCGCTATCTACGCAAAGCAGACACATTATCGCTCCCAAAAGTGGACATTTCCCTCAATTAACAGAGCCGACAGTCGTCATTGAGGCTATCGTGGATTGTGTAAAACAAATAAATAAAAACACTGATATTAGTTAAGTTGAGTATTTAGTGTGGTGCAAAAATTTAGCTACTATGGAGGTGGAGAAGTTTTGCCAATTCAGAAAGTTACAGCAGTCCATCTCATGGTAAAACTTGTTTTAGGGGCTAGGCTTAAAGATAATGATGCTACGACGATCTTAGTGTGAAAAACGTGAATATGCAATTGTAGTTAAGCTAAATACAGATAGCGGAATGCTCAATATGTAGGGAATGCTGTTATTGAGTACTATAACACATTTGTTATTCTTTCCAGAGGGTGAAGAGATGGCTATATGGAAAATGTATTTACTAACTATTATTGAAATAATTCTATCTTTAGTTGTTGGTTTTTTATTAACTGATAATGTACTCAAGAAAGTTTATGAGAGTGCTGGAATTAGATTTATAGGGAACGTATGGGTAGTATGGTTTGGTTTATCATTTATGCTATTTGGATTATATACAATTGTACTCTCCTTTTTTGTGTCAAAAGAAAATCAGTTACTGAAGGAAAGGTTAACCTCAAAAACATTTTGGGTACTTGTTATTGCTGCTACTGTTGGAGTTTTTATTCCATTTTTTATAGGGGAGATTCCTTTTTAACACTCGAACAATATATTTAGTTAAAATTAGCTACAGAATTTGTTGGGAGGTATTATTTTGACAGTAGAAAAAAGTTTAAGGGTTTGTGAAAAGGGACATAAGTTTTACAAAAGTAGTGAGTGTTCAAGTTGCCCTACCTGTGATAAAGAGAATAAGCCTAAAAGTGGCTTCCTTTCGAAACTCAGTTCACCCGCAAGAAATGGATTGGTTCGCGAAGGGATTGACACATTGCAAGAACTAGCAAAGTACACTGAAAAAGATATTTTAAAAATTCATGGTATTGGACCAGCTTCATTACCTATTATGAGAGCTTCATTAGAAGAAGAAGGGTTATCATTTAAAGAATAAACGTGCATAATTTAGGCTGGATCCAATATAGGTCCAGTCTTTTTCGTTTCAATAGTTCTTCATATAAAAATAAAAATGGGTTTGACACAACTACTACTTAGTAATACTATATAGTAGTACTCGGTATTACTAAGTAGATTGTTGGGAGGATATATGAAGGATTTAACTGAAATGCTTAAAGGTGTTCTCGAAGGGGTGATACTTCAAAAGATACATGCCGGAGAAACCTACGGTTATGAAATAACGAAGTACCTAAACGATTTAGGCTTTGATGATATTGTAGAAGGAACAGTATATACCATTCTTGTTCGAATCGAGAAAAAAGGGCTCGTTGAAATGGAGAAGAAAAAGTCAGAGCTCGGACCTACGAGGAAATTCTATACTTTAAATTCTAAAGGTGAACAAGAATTGGAGAATTTTTGGAGCAGATGGACATTCCTGGAAGGGAAAATGAATGAGATAAGGGAGCAAAGAAAATGATTAAAAAGATGATTCAAGAAAAACGGGAATATCGTGCTTATACAAAAAGGGTGAATAAATTACCAGAAGAATACAGAAAGGCAATGAAAGCAATTGAAACCTATATGTGGAACTATGCTAAAGGATCAGGAATGCTGGAGCTCTTAAAAAATATTTTAGAGATGTTCGAAAATAGTGAGAGTGATGGTTTAAGTGTACGAGATGTAGTTGGAGATGATAACGCCGGATTTGCCGACTCATTACTAGCAGAATTTCCAGAAGAAACATGGATGGATAAAATGAGAAAAAAATTAAGGGATTCTATTGAGTAAGGGGAGAGCCGTGAAAAAAGTCGTTACTTTACGAATAGTATCTAAACAGCGTAATAGATAGTGGAAAGTGATTTAAACGGCTTTAGCTGTATAGTGGCTAAGGCCGTTTAATAGTTTTTGAAACTTATCGTTCCTAGTGGACTATCTAAGAATTTTTTCCCAAGTGATATTGAAAGCTACTCTCCAAATAATCCCCAAGCTAATGGCGACAATCCCTAAATATAGGTAGATTCCAAATGAGTATAAAGTGCTCACGTAATGCAGACTAGCAAATAAGGCAACGAACAGCATTAAACCAAATACAATCGCACTATTGCTGTTCTGAAGCTGATCAAAGGACTCTGAAAAGGGAATCGATTTTTTTAGAATCATAAAACAAATGACCGCATATAGACAGGCATTGATGAATACGACAACCAAATCAGGTAGGATTTTTATACCGAATAGTGCAAGGAAGAGAATACTTAGAATCAAGTAAACTGGCAGATATAATTTAAAAATAAATGCCTTTATTGTACCGCTAAACACCGATTTTAATTGGTTTAGCGGGGAAACTCTGAATATCCAACCACCCTTATATTTTCCTGAATACTTTAAAAGAATCATGATCGTCGGAATGATGATTAAGCTAAAATAAATCGTTAAATAGGATTTACTAGTGGATAGATGAGCAAGGTCAGTATCAAAACTATTCATAATAAAAAGAAAAGGAACCACGATAGAAAAACCCAAAGATGGATAGACCTTTATTTTAAAGTCCCGCTCATTTCTCATCATGGAACTGGCAAATTGAAAAAATGCTCTTTCCTCTTGTGAGCGGCAAATCATTCGAAGGAGTGTTTGGCTAACTTTACTACGTTTCGGCACTTTTGGTTTCCCGTGATAGGTTAGCTTTTGCAGGTGTTTCTCGAAATTGGAATTAAATTTCAAATAAATCCAGATCGATACGATAGGTAAAACGATGCTTAACGCTGAAAATACGATAAAAAATGGCTGAAAGGTACCGTTCATTATCATTTCCATATTTGCTCCGTACCACATCGGAAAGATGAATACCTGCCACCACTGGGGTTCAAGTGAAATCGTTACGTCAATGATGGCAAAAGAGCGAATAAGTAATTGATATCCAACCATGATCATAAGTGATAGTCCAATTTGTACATAGTTGATCATATCTTTTAATTTTTCTCCATCAAAGAAACGTAAAATAGATAAATAGATTAGCGCGGTTAATCCAACAACCAATAGGTTAATCAGGATAATGTTTACGACTGAAACAAGTAGAAACAATGGGCCATTTTTGAATATTCCAACAATCAAAGGAATACCGACAAATGCTATGGTAAGGAAAGATAGATAAATAATCACATGCATCATTTTCGCCGTGCTAATTGTTTTTCGATCGACGGGCTTAGGAAACAGGATATTTCGGTCACGAATATCAAGTAAAACAGAAGAAAAATCAGAAATCATGGAAGTCATGACAAAAAAGGTGAATATCCCATAAAAGAGACTCATTTGAAAAAGAAAATTTTCCCCCATCAGTAAAAAGGGTATCATAAATAAGCCAAATAATACGTAAATCCACAAAGACTTTATGTACTGATTGTTCTTTTCTTTATCTTCTTTTTTGGCATTCTGAGAAAAAATGGTCGGTACACGCCGTCCGTCCATCGTTAACTTTACTTGTAAGATTCTCCTCATGACCTGGTAATCTACCCCCAGGCTGATAAATACCCGCTCAAAACGATCCAATAGTTTAAGCGTGCGATAGTCCTGCATACTCACATCTCCCTTACAACCGATACAAATCTGGCACCAAGTTCTTTATGTTCATTAAATCCTGTTAGTTGGTTAAAAATCTGTTCAAGTGACCCTTCCGAATTTTGCTGTTTTAGCTCTTCAAAGGTACCATCAGCAGCAATTTTTCCATCATGCAGCAGAATAATGCGGCTACTTATTTTTTCAACCACATCCATAATATGAGAAGAGTAAAAAATCGTTTTTCCTTGCTCGGCAAACTGCGTCATAATCTCTTTAAAAATCATGACACTATTTGCATCCAAACCATTGATGGGTTCATCAAAAAACAATACATCCGGATTATGTAATAAGCTCGAGATAATTAATAGCTTTTGACGCATTCCTTTCGAGTAAGAAGCAATTCGCGAATAATATACTTCCCCGATGCCGAATATCTCCATTAGACTTTTTGCCTTGTCGCTGGCAAGACCGGAAGTAAGGCCATACAATTCGCCAATAAAAGTTAAATATTCATGGCCAGTTAAATTATCGTAAACTTCGGCGATTTCTGGCACATAACCGATTTTTCGTTTATACTCCATACTTCCATCGGAAATATCCTGGCCGAAAATTTTGACCTCACCTGAATAGTCGTCTTCAATGCCAAGCATAATCTTTACAGTCGTGCTTTTTCCAGCCCCGTTTGGACCAATATACCCAATGATTTCTCCACTTTTCACTTGAAAAGATACACCATTCAGCACAGACTTTGGACCATAATTCTTTTTTAAATCAATTATTTCTAATATTGGTTCATCCATTGCTTCATCCTCCATTTCAAGATTATTCCATTTCTTTGATTTCTAGTGTAACATTAGCTTCGTTGTTTTCTAAAGAGGAAACAACAAATTATCTCAGTTATCCCTTTGTTTTTTGCAGTAATGAACAAGTAGCCTGCAACTATATTAGCCGTCTGTAATACTGAATAATAAAGAGAGAAATGGCAGAAATTATGAAGGATGCAATGAGTTCAGGAGGGAAAGGCATGTTAAATATAATAGAAACCATCATGGATGCGATGAAATCACAATCAGAGCAAGACAAAGAACAGCCTCTTCATGTGGGAGAAGTGATGGCGTGCTGGACGTACTTATCTGGTCTTGAATTAGCCAAAGTAACGGTTCAAGCAGGCTTGAATACCACAACCGATGATGAATTACTAGTAATGCTAGAAGAAGATATGAAATTAGGGACAAGCCAAAGGGAAAAGCTGCATGATTTTTTAATTAAGGAAGGGGTTACATTACCTTCTGCACCGGAAGATGTGCCAAAATCAGACCCGAAAAGTATCCCTCTTGGTGTGAAAATGACGGATGATGTACTGGCCAATGAATTATCCCTAAAGCTGGTTAGTTTAATTATGCAAGCTGCTGGTGGTGCCTGTGAGTCCATCCGTACTGACGTTGGATTACTGTTTATTCAGTTTCAAGCTGAAAAATTAGCACTCGCTACTAGGTTAAAACATTTAATGCGTAAACGCGGATGGATTAAAGTACCGCCGTTTTATCTTCCACCAGGAGCAGAAAAATAGTGGGTTAGGGGGACAGGTACACTGTCCCGTTTTAAGGGGGAAACCACAAAAGTGGTTTCCCTACTTTATTTTGTAACAAAGATGATAATCAAATAATATTTGTATAACTTTAATAAAATATTCAAATATTATTGATAACCTTACTCTAACTGGAAGTGATATTCTTGAACCAAGTCATTTTGTGGGGTCTATTCATCGGCCCATGGTTCACCTTGCTTTTTATTGGGAACATGCATTTGAAAAGATTTTTGCCAGTGGCCTTATTGGTAACAGTGATTAACACGATCATTTATCAAGCTGCTTATCACTTTAACTGGTGGAGAGAAATGCCATTATTTAAATGGGATAAGATCGCTAATATCCCTTGGGTGTATAGTGCCTATTTAGTGGCAACGATTTGGATATTTAGACTTACATATGGAAGATTTATTATTTATATGATCACCAATTTATTGTTAGATGGTGGATACATTTATGGATGGTATCCTATTCAGCAAAAACTCGGAATGGCTTCTGGAGATATGTCTCCGCATATTACATTTGCCATTATGATTGCAGTTTCTCTCATTATTTATTTATTCCAAGTGTGGTATGAGAAAGACTACAAAATTCATGAGGAAATTTGAAAATTCGATAACAAATGTATTTAGAAAGTTAGATACAACTGTAATGTATTGGGGCTAAAAGCCTCTTTTTTTATGTTATGAAGGCCGTTTAGTGGATGTAGGAATACCCAATAGTTTACAATTATTTCATATTGACGGATGACAGGGAGAAGCTATGAAAATAAAAAATGGTGAATATATGCAAAACATAAATGGGGTTGTTCACTGGATTAGGATCGATGGAGCAGAGAACCACACCACTCCTTTAGTGATTATTCATGGAGGTCCCGGAGGAAATCAATATGCTTTTGAACGAACAATAGGGCCACAACTATCTAAAAATAGAACGGTGATCTATTATGAACAACGTGGCTGCGGGAGAAGTGAAAGTCCGGATTCCGAACACGCTTTTACCTTTTCAGATTTAATAAATGATTTAAAGGAAATCCATGAGTGGCTCGGTGTGGAGAAGGTGGACTTATTGGGTTATTCGTTTGGAGGAGAGCTAGCGCTAGAGATCACTCATGCATTCCCAAACAAAATAAATAAAGTGATTGTCTCTGCGCCTAGTTTACTAGGAGTGAAAGCTCAATACCTTATTCAAATCGCAGGTTTTCTTTCCATCGCGGATCCTTCATTTATTTCAGACATCGAACGCATTCTAGAGGAACCAGGAACAATTGAAGAAAAATATGTGCGTCTTTGGATGGCTGCCGATACCGCTACGGTGGATCGATTATTTTTTGAACATCAATCATTTGCCAAAGAGTACAGACGCTTTACACAGGAGAGTAACATGACCAATACAGGTCATATGTTAAAAGCCATTCAGAATAAACCGCCTTTGATTCCTCTATATAAGAGATTAATAGAGATAAAGCATGAAATCTTAATCCTCACGGGAGTGCATGACAGAAATTCTGGAGTACCGATCTCCAACCAAATACATAGGCAGCTAGAGAACAGCAAGTTGGTCCTCTTTCACAACAGTGCTCACTTTCCTTATATGGAAGAGCCAGAAGCATTTCTTGAACAGGTGAATTCGTTCCTTTAGTCTGATTACTTTATTATGGGGGGAAGAAAGATGTTGAAAAAAATGTATATTGTCCGACATTGTGAAGCAAAGGGACAGCCTTCGGAATCGCCATTAACAGAAAAAGGATGGATACAAGCGGAGAATCTAGTAGAGTTTTTTAACGATACAAAAATAGACCGAATCATTGCCAGTCCATTTTTACGTGCGATTCAAACCGCACAACCTCTAAGCGAGGGAAGAGATATAAAAATTGAAATTGATGATCGTCTATCAGAGCGGGTACTAAGCGCGAAGAATTTACCCGACTGGTATGAAAAACTCCAGGAAACTTTTACTGACATGGAGTTAAAATTTGAAGGAGGAGAATCCAGCCAAGAAGCGATGAATCGAATCGTGCATGTGGTAGAAGAAGTGATTCACAGTGGGTCTGAAGATACGGTAATCGTTAGTCATGGAAATATAATGGCTTTACTTTTAAAGCACTATAATCGCGACTTTGATTTTGAGTGTTGGAAGAATCTTAGTAATCCTTATGTTTTTCAAATCAACTTTACTGAAGGTAACGTGAGATTTAGTCGGATATGGGAAAAGAGAGCCTAAGAATAGTGTAATATTTTTACATTTTCGTTGTAGGATGTAATAAGGAGGGGATGATATGATTCACATCTCTAAGTACCTTTTTGTGACAGTCGTTTTTGCTATTATTTTATATATCGGAGCGTTCATTCAACTTGAAATACAAGAGTACCAACGTTCGAATTATAGGATGGTACCATTGATGTTGTTTGTGAGCTTTTTTCCAATACTTATAGGAATGTTTCTTCGTGTGCCCGGTTTGGTAAAAGAATTAAAACAAAACAAACGATGGGAAATCGATTGGGGAAAAGTCCTTATGATTGGTATTCCCACATTATATATTGCCTTGTACCCATTTCTCTTTTCAATAGGTATACCAGTAGTATCTATCTTTTTATCAAATTATCTCCTTGGCACTCAATATGTAACGACAACCATTGCAGGAGTTGTATCAGGTTATATTTTATTAGGTAGTCTAAAGGGGAAGTCCTAACGTTAACCAACAAAAAACCAGCTCCCAACATGGAACTGGTTAGTTAAGCTATTTATTTTAATTAAGAGCTTGCTCTAAAACCTGAATATTTTCCCTCATAATGACAAAGTAGTCTTCAGAATTCTGAATGTTTTCATCTGTAATGGCCTCAAGGTTATGAAGGGTAAGAGCTTCGGTGCCCGTTTCATTTTTTACAATCTCAGCGACTTTATTCTCCAAGTTCTGTTCAAAAAAGACATACTTCAGACCGTTATCTTGAACCAGGTCAATGATAGTGGATAACTGTTTTTGGGAAGGCTCGTTAGTGGGGGAAAGACCACTAATCCCAATTTGCTGCAATCCATAGACATCCTGCCAATATCCATAAGCAGAATGGGAAACAACAAAGGTTTTCGTTTTTGAACGGTCTACCATACTCTTAAATTCTTTATCCAAGTCTTCTAATTCAGCTCTTAATGTAGAGAAATTATCCTCAAACTCTTGTTTCTGTTCAGGCTTCATTTTAACTAAAGCATTTTTAATATTTTCTGCTATTGTAATAGAACGGATAGGATCTAACCATACATGAGGATCCTTGTCAGAGGTATGTACATGACCTTCATGGTCCTCATGCTCATCATGAGCTTCATGGTCCTCGTGTTCTTCATGTGCTCCATGTTCTTCAGCGGTTTCTTCGCTATGATTTTCCTCAGCGTGTTCTTCATCTGCATGTTCGTGATGTTCATGCGTTTCTGTAGCACCAATAAACGACACCTTCTCAGTGGAGTTGACAATGGTTACCTCTTCATTCTCGAGGGATTTCATGATGGCGTCTGCAAATCCTTCTACCCCAGTTCCTGTGTATATGAAGGCATCTCCTTCGGCAACATTGATCATGGTTTTCGTCGTAACCTCCACATTATGAGCATCTGCGCCAGGAGGTACTAAATTCTCTGTTGAAACAAAGTCTCCTCCGATTCTCTCGGTAAAATATTGCAGGGGATAAATAGTTGTATAGATTTGTAGTTTGTCACTGGTGGTCTTACCATTACTCTCAGTTGACGTAGTACTGTTACAAGCTGCCAATATGAACAAAACCGTTAGAAAAGAAAGTAGCAAAATTATTTTTTTCTTCAGTTTTCTCACTCCCTCAAAAAAATATTTCTCTGTATGGTTAATCGGAATAATTTCGATTTAGGTTGATTATAATAGTAATCATTACGATTTGCAATGGCATATTTGTCATTTTTATGAAATATTTAAAAGGGGTAAAGGCAGGAAACTTTTCCCTAAATATAAAAAAAGAGGACTTGTGTTTCGTTTTCAGTTTGTTTAGAATGTAAATCGTAACAATTACGATTAAAAGGAAGGAGGTCAAGAAATGTTTGATTGGTTAGTGATCGGAGGCGGAATTCATGGCTGTACGATTTCAACGTATTTGCTTAAACATGGAAAAGTACAAAATGAGAAACTTTGTATCATTGATCCCCATTCGGAGCCGATGGCGAGATGGAAACGAAATACGGATCGAATAAGTATGCAATATCTCCGGTCTCCTTTCGTTCATCATATTGATGTTCATCCCTTTAGCTTGCAGCAATTCGGTAAAATATCGGATCAACATAACCAATTTTACCGAATGCATAAGCGGCCTTCCCTTCAATTGTTTAATGACCATAGTGATCAAGTCATTTCCGACACTCATTTAAAGAAGAGTTGGTATCAAGGGATAGTGACAAAGGTTCAAAAAGGAAAGAGGGGGTGGGAAGCAACTACGGAGAATGGAGAATTGATACAGTCGAAAAATGTCGTGATTGCCATTAGTGTGAATGAGCAATTAGTGATACCTGATTGGGCAAGAGAACTGGCTTTGCATTCTCCCCAACGAGTTCACCATATATTTGATGATACGCTTGAAAATCTAATGGTAATGAAACCTCCGATAGCGATTATTGGTGGAGGGATTACGGCAGCTCATCTTGCGATCAAGATGTCAACAGAATATCCAGGTGAAGTGACACTAATCAAACGTCATCCATTTCGGGTTCATGACTTTGATAGTGATCCAGGCTGGTTAGGATTAAAACGGCAAGGACCCTATCGTAAAGTGAAGGATTATCGTATTCGTCGGGAACAAATAAAAGAAGCTAGATTAAAAGGGTCTGTACCTACGGACGTCTTACATAAAGTAAAGGGTCTAGAAGCAAAGAAAAAGCTACGAGTGGTTGACGGGGAAGTAACCTCTTATACAATGGACCAAGAGTATCTAACTCTTCGCGTCAGTTCAAAGGCTTATCAAGTCCGACATGTCTTTCTTGCAACAGGATTTTTACCAACTAGACCTGGCAATTGGGTAGAGAAACTAATTGAAGAAGAAAATCTACATTGTGCCAATTGCGGCTATCCCATTGTAAATAAAGACCTCGAATGGTGTCCTCATTTGTATGTAATGGGACCGTTAGCCGAGTTGGAAATAGGTCCAATTGCTAGAGATATTTCTGGAGCTAGGCAGGCAGCTGAGAGAATTGTCGCTAGTTTATAAAGTTTAAATCGGAATGGTTCCTAAAATCAATTCAAGGGAGAGAAGAAGATGAGAAAGATACCAGTAACGGTTCTTAGTGGATATTTAGGGTCAGGGAAGACGACATTGTTAAACCACGTGTTACATAACAAGGACCATTTGAAGGTTGCGGTGATTGTTAACGATATGAGCGAGGTAAATATTGATGCGTCAATGGTGAAGAAAAGTGGATTTAGCCGCACGGAAGAGAAGCTGGTTGAAATGCAGAATGGCTGTATTTGTTGCACACTGCGCGAGGACTTAATGGTGGAAGTGGAGCGGCTTGTGAAGGTGGGAGATATTGATTATATCTTAATCGAATCATCGGGAATCTCTGAGCCTGTACCTGTTGCTCAGACCTTTAGTTATATGGATGAAGACTTAGGTATTAAGCTGTCTAAGTATTGCCAACTTGATACGATGGTAACAGTGGTTGATGCGAATCGTTTCTGGCATGACTTTGCATCAGGGGAAAGTCTCCTTGATAGAAAACAGGCGAATGACGAAAGTGATACAAGGGAAGTGGTAGATCTACTCATTGATCAGATTGAATTTGCGAATGTTCTTATTGTAAATAAAATCGATCTTGTTAGTCGTGAAAGCGTGGAGGAATTGAAAGCGGTACTTCAGAAGCTGAATCCAGAGGCCAAAGTGGTCGAAAGTGCCCATTCGGTTGTCGCTTTATCCAATATCCTACATACGGGTCTTTTTGATTTTGAAGAAGCAAGTCAAGCTGCAGGCTGGATCAAGGAGTTAAATGAAGAGCATACACCAGAGACAGAGAAGTACGGAATCTCTTCTATTGTGTATCGAAGTAGAAAGCCATTCCATCCAGAACGATGGAAACAGTGGTTGGAAAATTGGCCATCAGAGATTGTTCGTGCAAAGGGGTTCTTCTGGTTAGCGACTCGAAACAACATGACAGGTCTACTCTCACAGGCGGGACCCTCCATTATCTTTCAAGGAGCAGGAGAATGGATTGCGGCGTCTTCTAAGGAGGAACAAGCGAGAATTCTCGAGGAGGAACCAGAATTACGGGAACGTTGGGATGAGGAGTATGGTGACCGTATGAATGAACTGGTTTTCATCGGCATAGATTTTAACAAAGAAGAACTGGTAGAGAGTCTAGATGCTTGTTTATTAACAGAAGAGGAAATGGCTCAGGACTGGAACCAGCTAAGTGATCCACTTCCACCTTTTCATGTAGAAGAAGTAACGGTGTGAGATATCTCTTATGACTCGTTGGGTATTAAATAGGAGGTTGCGGAGGTCATAAAGTGAAAGTTATGACGTCTGGGGCAGGGGATATGGAAGGGAAGAGGTCATAAAAAGAGTTTTATGACGTGTGGTACATGGGAAAATCAATTGAATCGGTCATAAAGAGAGGGTTATGACTTCCGAAGCGAAAGAAAAAAATTATCTGAGGTGAAGAAAATGAAACCCAATACACATCCTACTTACGATAAAGTCGTCTTTATGGACGTGAACAGTGGCTTTAAATTTTTAACAGGTTCTACAAAAAGATCAAATGAGAAGATTGAGTGGGAAGATGGAAAAACGTATCCCTTACTAAAAGTGGAAGTTAGCTCAGACACCCATCCCTTTTACACAGGTAAGCAGAAGTTTGCAGATAAAGGCGGAAGAGTGGACCGTTTCCTCCAAAAATACAATATGAAGGATAAAAAATAAATCGTAATGATTTTGCTTATCATAGAGGAGGCAATTGAATATGGCAAAGAAATCAAAAGTGGCAAAAGAGCTTAAGAGACAAAAGCTAGTGGAACAATATGCAGAAATGAGAAGAGAACTAAAAGAAAAAGGCGATTACGAAGCGTTAAGTAAACTTCCACGTGATTCCGCTCCCTCCCGTCTTCACAATCGCTGTTTAGTGACAGGTAGACCTAGAGGATATTTAAGAAAATTTAA
Source organism: Robertmurraya korlensis NBRC 107688 (assembly GCF_001591645.1). Taxonomy (GTDB): domain Bacteria; phylum Bacillota; class Bacilli; order Bacillales; family Cytobacillaceae; genus Robertmurraya_A. The sequence goes on from NZ_BCVH01000003.1 coordinate 71,978, forward strand.
GATGTCACGCATTGCCTTTCGCGAACTTGCCCATAAGGGACAGATCCCTGGTGTAAAGAAATCCAGCTGGTAAGAGAAAGAAGGGGGATTAGGCATGAATGAAAAAATGATGGAGGTTTTTGTTAGAAATATTGTAGCTTCCTTACCTAGGAGTAGAAGAAAGCTCTATCAATTTATCGAAGGAATTGAAGATTCTCTTGCTCAGCAATCCGATACAAGAGAAGAATTCTTAGCCCTTCTAAGAGAGCATTCCCCACATCATCAAGCGGCCGATCGATTCCATATGTCAATAGAGGAAACGGTACGATTCATGCATGATATTGAGGATGAAATTAGTGAGAAGCTTGAAAATAAACTGAAGAATTATAAGTGGATCGATTTTACAGAACAATTACATGGGAACCAAGTTAAAAATAATAGAAGTACACAATATTTCTTTGTTATCTCTTAGTTAGAAAGGCTGATTTCAAATGAGAAATCAGCCTTTTACCTATGAATTAGAAGGTAACAACAGGAGATATATTAGTAACTTTCTAGTTTTTCATTGTCAAATCGGAATCATTTCGATATAATACAAATCATAATGATTACGATTATAAAATATAATGACCGAGAAGGAGATTAAATTGATTATGAATCCCCATAAATACATAAGAGCTAGCTTTTTCAAATTAGCTATCCTATTGGTAGGTGTCATCTTGTTAAGTGCCTGCACAAATTCTTCTCAGAGTACAGTAAATGAAAAAGGTAAGCACATAAGTTTTCTTTACAATTTCTCTACGAATTCTCTAGATCCTCATGTTGACTCAAGCTACGTTCCACTAAGAGCTGGGATAACAGAAACGTTAGTCAAATTAGACGAAGATAACTTAACGATTGCCCCATGGCTTGCAGAAAGCTGGGAAGGGGAGGACGGTAAGAACTGGACGATTCATCTTCGTCAAGATGTCACGTTCCATAATGGGAAGAAGATGGATGCGGTAGCAGTGAAAGCTTCACTTGACCGAGCGCTACAGGAGAGTGTAGCGATTCAAAATGCATTGAAAATCGAGTCCATTGAAGCAGAAGGGTATACCTTGAACATCACTACGAAAGAAGTGTTTCCAGAATTCGTATCTGAACTAGTGAATCCAAATGTCTCTATTATCGACGTATCAGAAAAAGATATAATTAATAAACCAATCGGTACAGGCCCATTTGCTCTTGAGTCCTTTACACCGGGAAGTAAGCTAGAGGTTAAGAGATATGCTAAGTACTGGGATGGAGCTTCGAATCTTGATTCCGTCACATTTGCTTTCAATGAGGATGCAAATGCTCGTACCCTTGCGTTGAAGTCTGGACAAGTGGATATTGTGTACCGTCCAGAGGTAGAAAGTTTAGAGTCGTTACGTGCCCAAGAGGGAATCAAGGTGGAATCAACATCAACCTTCCGTGTGCATCAAATGACGATGAATATGGAACGCAAAAGCTTGAAGGACGTCAATGTACGTCGTGCGGTGGATGCATTGATTGACCGCCAGAAGATTGTTGATACGATTCTTCTAGGGTATGGGGAACCAGCAGTCGGACCATTTTTACCATCCCTACCATTTGCTCCATCGTATGAGAAAAGTGAATCAATGACGGCTGTTACGTATTTAGAGGACGCTGGGTATTCACTAGTAGATGGAAAAATGCAAAAAGATGGGGATCCACTAACATTTACCCTATTAACCTATAGTGCGAGAGCGGATTTGCCATTAATTGCGCAAGTATTCCAATCGGATGCGAAACGAATCGGAATTGACGTGGAAATTCGTCAAATTGATACTCCTGAGGAATACATGGCGTCAAACCGTGATTGGGATTTAGCCACATATAGTAACTTAACGGCTCCACGTGGAGATGCAGGCTACTACTTAAATGCCACGTATCACCCAACTGGTGCTCTGAACTTTAGTGGTGCGGAAGAGCCTGAACTCACAAAAATCATTGATCAACTGAATCAAACGGTTAGTCAAGAAGAACGAGCTGAGCTCGCGGAGCAGGCAGCGGATTTTGTTCATAACAATGTGATCAATTCATTTGTCCTGCACCCATCCACCATTGTGGCTTATGACGAAAACAAAGTGAAAAATTGGGTAACGACACGAAGTGAATATTACATGATTACGAACGAGTTGGATGTGAAGTAATGTTCCGAATTGTCACAAGAAAATTCTTTGAAGTAGTAGTGTTTGTCCTATTTATTACATTTGTTAGCTTTTTGTTTGTTCGAATGGCACCTGGTGATCCTGTATTGACGATTTTGAATGTGGATGAGCTATCTGTTAGTCAGGAGCAAGTAGAAGCGCTAAGAGAGGATATGGGGTTTAATAAACCAATACTCGTCCAGTATGGATTATGGCTAATGAATTTTATTCAGTTTGATTTTGGGTTGTCCTATGCTACAGGGCAACCCGTATTGGATATGATTCTAATGGGCTTACCTGCCACTATTGAATTATCGGTCGGTGCATTGGTCGTCATGTTACTGGTATCTATCCCGCTAGGCTCTTTGTCTGCTCTTTATCGAAATAGCTGGATTGATCAAATCAGTAGGGTCTTATCCATTCTTGGTGCGGCGATTCCAAGTTTTTGGCTTGGTCTTATATTTATTGATCTATTCGGTGCACGTCTAAATATCCTTCCGACCATGGGAAGAGATGGGTTGATCTCATTGATCTTGCCATCATTGACCCTTGGTCTTGCTATATCAAGCGTATACGTACGTTTGCTTCGTTCTAGTTTGCTAGATTCTCTTAGCCAGGAATTTATTCGAGCGGCCAGAGCTCGAGGATTATCGGAAACGAGGATTTTTTTCGCTCATGCATTTCGACACAGCCTGCCCCCCGTTATCACGGTCTTTGGTGTGAGTTTAGGCAGCTTAATCGGTGGTGTTGTGGTCATTGAAGTATTATTTTCGTATCCAGGGATAGGGAAGATGGTGGTTGATGCCATACGTCAACGTGATTATCCACTCATCCAAGGATATATTTTAATCATGGCCATCGTTGTTTTCTTAGTAAATACATGTGTGGATATTTCCTACCGATATTTAAATCCAGAAATGAAACTAAAAGAAAGGGAGATGAACGAATGACAGGATTGTCCATACGTTTGCCGAGGGCGAAAAAAAACAGAATCCAAGCGGGTATAGCCTTGTTAGGTGTCGTCTTCTTTTCGGCAGTATTCATTTATACGTTTTTATATTTACGGCATGATCCAGTCTTAACCGATCTCGATCGACGTCTTCTTGGAATGAGCTTACAGCATCCACTCGGAACCGATCAGCTCGGTCGAGATGTATTGACAAGGTTATTATTAGGTGGTCAACAGACCCTAGGGTATAGCTTGCTGGCATTGATGGTAGCCCTTTTCATTGGCGTTCCTTTTGGCATTATATCTGGATATAAACGAGGGCTCGTTGACCGGGTGTTTATGAGAATTGGCGATGCATTTTTATCTTTTCCTGATACCATTGTAGCGATTGTTCTTAGTGGATTAATGGGGCCAGGGATCGGTAATTTAGTTCTGGCAATTGTGTTGGTCAAATGGGTAAGCTATGCCCGTCTGGTACGTAGTACGGTATTATCGGAATCCCAAAAGGATTATGTGTTAATTGCTCGGATCAACGGACTATCTTCAAGAAAAATTATGCGAAAGCATTTGCTTCCCCATGTAGTAGGGCATGTTCTTGTTCTCGCAAGTCTTGACCTTGGGAAAATTATACTGCTTATTTCTGCCTTTTCCTATATTGGACTGGGTGCGCAGCCTCCCATGCCTGAATGGGGAGCCATGTTAAATGACTCACGGCCTTATTTTCAGTCTAGACCAGAATTAATGATCTATCCTGGTTTAGCAATTGTAAGTGTTGTGTTATTAACCAATATGCTGGGCGATTATTTACGGGATCGTTTTGATGTAAAGAAAGAGGTACAGCAATGATATTATCACTGGAGCAAGTATCCATTGGAACGAGAGAAAAGAAAATTGTGGACAATGTGTCGCTTTCCATCCGTGAAGGAGAGTGGTATGCACTAGTGGGACAAAGCGGAAGTGGAAAAAGCTTACTCTCACAGGCCATTGGACGTATGCTTTCACCTAATTTGCAGGTGGAGGGAAAAATCATTTTTAACGATCATGATTTACAATCCTTATCACCCAAAGAAATAAGGGCGATTCGTGGCCAAAAGCTTGCGTATATTTTTCAAGATTATCAGGGGTCTTTTACCCCTTTTCGAACCATCGGTCAGCATTTTCATGAGTACCAGAAGGCGCACGGGAATCGTGATTCGAAAAGTAGGAAAGCGAAGACCATTGAAGCGCTTGAATCAGTTGGTTTAGATGAAACGTTATACAAAAGATATCCTTTTCAGCTAAGTGGGGGACAGCTTCAGCGCGTTTCTATCGCATTGGCCCTATTATTATCACCTGATTTGATTATCGCTGATGAAATTACGACCGCTCTTGACAGTGTATCCGGGCATCGAGTGCTAGAGCTACTTGCTAAGCGACAAAAAGAAACAGGTTGTACGATTTTGTTTATTACTCATGATTGGCGTCATGTGAGACGTTATGCAACACGCTTAGCGGTCATGAAGAATGGGAAAATCGTAGAATCAGGCGGAAAGCATCGAATTCTAGACCATCCACAACACGAATATACGAAACAGTTAATACAGGCAGCACCGATCTTACAACGGGGACTTCCATCAGGGCTAGAGGAGGTAGGAAGTGTATGAGTTTACTCGTAGTGGAAAATCTAATGAAAACATTTCCTGGAGGAAAGACGGCAGTCAACAATCTTTCCTTTCACCTGGGCAAGGGAGAATGTCTTGGCCTTGTCGGAGAAAGTGGCTGTGGGAAAAGTACATTAGCACGGTGCTTACTACGGATTGAATCCGTTGACAGTGGTTCAATCTATTTAAATGATATAGCGATAGAAAGAATGAACGAGCGCAAGTTATATCCTCATCGGAAAAAAATTCAAATCGTATTTCAAAACCCGACAGCCGCATTAAATCCAAAGCTGAAAATAAAAGACTCCATCATTGAACCTTACGAACAATATAGGAAGGAACTAACCCTTAGCCATTTTTCCTATACATCAAAGGAAGCATTTATCGGGCAGCTTCTTGAAGCGGTGGAACTCCCGTCACATATAGCGAATCAATATCCGCATGAACTAAGTGGGGGACAAAAGCAGCGTGTAACGATTGCTCGTTCGATCAGTATTGAGCCAGATCTCATTGTGCTAGATGAGCCGACCGCAAGCTTAGATGTGATTTCCCAGGGGGCCGTACTCAATCTTTTAACCGAGCTTCGTGAAACCTTACATCTTTCTTACTTGTTTATCTCACATGACCTTGCTGCCGTTAACCAAATGAGTCAAAGAATCATGGTTATGAAAGATGGGGAGATTGTCGATCAGTTCAACCAAGAACAGCTATTTAGTGCAGATCGCCATCCTTATACAAAAGAACTGATATCCATTTTCTAATGAAAAAAACCAGTCTCCGGTGGGAAACTGGTTTTTTCCATATGTAGTGCCGCATTTGCCGTATAAAGGTATAAGAAAGTTTTAAACCACCACTCCTCAAAGTGGGTGTTCGCAGAAACATTCTTGCGTGTCCTCCTTGTCATATAGACGAAGGCTTGTCATTCGTGTTTCAATGTTAAACTCCCTATTACAGCTTAAAGGTTAAAACTTTATTATGAATACGAACAATGCAGCTCATGTATTTATCTTACTATTTATTATGTCCGGAATCAATGGTAATCATTCCGCGAACTTCCTCTAACTTTCACTTGATGGATTCATGAGGTCTTTAGAAGAGACTCATAATAAATGCTGAAATAAACCGGTTATATAGGAGAGTGCTTTTATACCGAATGATTTAACCCGACTGACTTTACCTGGCTTTACATGGGGATCCTCTATATACGACTGATCCTTTGCTACCTTTAAGCTCTTTTTAAAATATTGGTTCATTTCCTTCTCGAGATTTGTGGTGAAGTCCACACTATCAATGACAACCATGGATTCGGTATTTATATAAGCGGACCTCGCATCCACATTAAATGCTCCAATCGCACTTAATCGATCATCAAAGATAAATGTTTTGGCATGTATGGAGTCTGGACCTTGATATTCCCATACATTTAAGCCCTCGTTTACCATACTGTTGATATGCTTAATATGTCCGGAATAGGCCATCACATTGGCTGTCGATGCCATAGAGTTGGTTAAAATCGTTGTCTTTTCCGGAGGTACTTGTAACGAATTGATATAGGTGCGCATAGGTTTCGTTGGTATCACATAAGGACTTTGGATGAGTAAAGACTTTTTCGAGTTCTTCATGAGATTCGTTAAATCATACCATGCCCAAGGCTCTTTATTAAATCTTTGTATAGGGTTATGAATAAAAGTGACTTTTTTTGTAGGAAGAGACATCTTCACCCAGTCATAATAAGTATTAAATAATTTTGTATCCGTTTTTTTCAGGTTCTCTAGTTTCTGTTTTAATTGGTGAGTGGCTTCTGTTGCTTTCCTTTGTTGACGTGTGGATAGCTTATCTAAAGGCACCTTTGTAATGGGATGGTCCCAGACTTCATTAAAGTAGCCTTCCATTTGGTTTAACACACTGTTTTCCTTTGTTTTTGGATCCGTATTAATAATGAGAACATCTCGGTCATACGTAGGGTTTTTTTCACCTTCTTGAACAAAATAACGATTTCCGATATTTCTTCCGCCGATCAGTGCGTACTTATTGTCGACCACAAAGATTTTATCATGCAGTCGATTATTCCATGTCCAAGGGAGTAACGGGTTGAAGGGTTCATAAAATTTTACCTCGATATTGGGATGATTGAGTAAAGCATATTTGAGATCCTTTAGACCAAATCTAAGGCCATGAACGATTCCATCCAAAAGGATCCGTACCTTTACGCCACGATCGGCCGCATCGAGAATCATTCCGAAAATAAGATCGGTAATATACCCTTTATGAATCGAATAATAGGCGATATCAATAGACTCTTGGGCATTTTCCATTAAGTTAATACGGGTGACCCCTGAGAACGTTTTTTCCTCCAGGAGAATGACGCGATCCTGGGAGGCCTCATTCCCATAGAATCGTTCCACTTTATGTTGTTCTTTATAGCTACTGCTAACCTCTGGATGGTTATAGTTAAATATTACAGCGGCGAATATTGTAATATACAATAGATAAAAGACGAGAATGATCATAAACGCTCTCCTAACTTTTTTTATTCGAATGACCCTCCTTTCTCACACCTGAAATGCCTAATAATTGTTACTAGTTTGTTCAATAGTTTCTACAATATGAACGGAGGAGAAAAAAACAATCCGTTGGGTTTGTGAGTGGGCGGATGTGACTTGCTTTCAGAATAAATCAGGACTAATTACACTACTTGATTTTGAAAAATCACGACATTTCTCATTCATTTGTGCTAAATTATAGGAATACTACTTTCTAAAGAGGGAACACAGGTGAATTCAGAACTAACGGCTTATATTACTCTTATATGTACATCCAGTGTATTAAACTTGTTTCTATTTTTTTACGTGTTTTTTAATCGTCACAAATACACGAATATCGCAAGGATGTTTCTTCTATATACGGCAGCGACAACGATTTATTGTTTAGGGGCTGCCTTTGGCATGATGGCAACAACTCTTGAACAACTCAAGTTTTGGACAACGATTCAATATGTCGGCATGCCATTTTCTCCACCATTGAGCTTATTGTTTACCATGCAGTTTTTAGGCATGAAAATCACGAAAAAAAGGTGTATCGCTCTTCTTACGATTCCGTTTATTAGCATGGTGATGGTGGCTACGAATGACTGGCATCATCTTCATTATCGAGTATTCGAAGTGGATCCTGTCCTAGGAGCGCCTTTTATTCATTTGGAAATTGGTCGATGGTATGTGGTTCATGGCATTTTCACCTTCTCGTGCCTGTTTGCCGGATTTATCCTCATACTTGCTCATTGGAAGGAAACCTCCAAAGCGTATCGTCCTCAATTAATTGCTCTTATGTGCGGGCAATTAGTCCCGATGATCACCGCTTTTGTCTATTTGATTGGGTTAACACCAGCAGGGGTGGACCCGGTACCAATGGTCAGATGGCTTGCGACGCTCTTTTATTTATGGGCTATAGGTTCCTCACGCCTGTTTACGATCATGCCTATAGCAAAAGATGAGATCTTTAATAGCATGAATGATGGGGTCATGGTGTTAGATGATTCCAATAGATTAATAGAGTTTAACACAGCGTGTAAAAAGATGTTTCCACCATTGAATACAGCTATGTATGGGACCGACCTTGAACAGGTTTGGCAGGGTCTGTCGGGAACAGCTATTTCTTTTAAACTAGACGCTACCGAGCATTATCAGGAAATAGAGGTGCCTACTGGTGAGGATTCACAGCGTATCTACCAGGTGCGTACCACCTTGTTGCAGAATTCGAAAAATAACAAAGGATTATTGATACTTTTTACCGATATCACAGAGGTCAAACGGCTACAGGGTCAGTTGGAGCAACAAGCGTATTATGACGAACTCACCCAAATTTATAATCGTCGTGCATTTTTTCATAAAAGCGAACAAGACTTTGCAAAAGCCATGAAGGAATCGAGTGTTTATACGGTGATCTTAATGGATATTGATTATTTTAAAAAAGTGAATGATACCTATGGCCATTATGTAGGTGATCAATTACTCATTCATGTCGCAAAAGCTTGTCAAACCCAATTACAGGAAGGTGACATCTTTGCCCGATATGGCGGGGAGGAATTTATTTTCTCTCTAAAGGGGAGGTCGGCCTTAGAAGGGGAAGTGTTAGCCAATCACATTCGTAGCTGTATAGAAGCTCACCCCTTTAAATGGAAGGAAGGAGAGATTCCTGTTACGGTAAGCATGGGAGTAGCTGAAGTCACACATGAGACAGGGACGACATTATATCAGCTTCTGAATCAAGCGGACAAAGCCTTATATTCGGCGAAAGAGAATGGACGTAATCAGGTTCAGGTTTATGTAGAACACTCTCTTGTGCGAAGATGATAATTGGGAAAAGTTACAATTGGAAAGAACGTACCTATTAGAGGAATGTCAGGTGATTTTATTCACCTGGCATTTTTCTTTCTCCTAGCTCCTATCCATTCATGTTAAAATATTCCTATAACTACATGCTTTTGAGGAGTATGTATGCGAAAACCAAAACGCTCGATCAAACAGTTAAAAGAAAACGCATCCCGCATTTTACCGATCGTAAGGAGCCGGGATGGTCATAAATCAGGCCTTTGAGTCCTATTCCAATGAGCCATACAACTGAAGGTGATTGATAAATGGGGAGGCGATTCCGTGCGTAAAGGTTTTTTTGTATGTCTAGTGATATTGGCAGCCATAGGACTCAGTCGCTGGGCTCTCGCTTCTGATTGGGAATTCGGTACATTCGACGATTTTGAAGAAGCATTACAAAAAGGGATCCCGCATCAAGTGAACCATATTGTTCATAAGGAAAACTACGACGGTGTAACCATTGTTATGTATACAACATTTCCCGATCAAGAGGAACTACCCCTCGCGGACTATGAGGCCCTCGCTGTTGCATTCTTTAAAGGAAACGACAAAGAAGGGTGGGAAAGCATTGGCCAACATGGATGGAGTCACTATGAGAACGAGAATATGACACTTTATAGTGAAGCTCTTCGTGACTACGACCATAAAGGTAATACCCTTCATGATTTTTACGTGGTGTTTGGAGAAATAAATAACCCCAATATTGTAACAGTGGAAACAAAAACACATGAGGAAGAAACCTTTGAGGAAGCAAAAATCATATCGAGCAATGGATTACGATACTACTTCCAAATAGGAAGAGAAATGATTGTTAGAGGTCTATCGGGTAATGGAGAGGTGTTAGACAGGCAAGGTGGATAAGATCCTGAAGGGAAGGACCTATGAAATTAAAAAGTTTTCTTATTAGGCGTGGAAATAGAATGACAGAAAGTCCAATAGACTCAATCTCCTCGATGGAGTCTAAAAATGCTAAGTAAACAAAGGAGAGAACATGAGAAGAAAACGAACGTTGGGAAGTTTAATCGTCGCTACAACGATTTTATTTGTATCGACTCTAGTATTTACCTTTTTTAGTCAGGATGACCCTTATAGGTTCTTCGTTGGACTTGGAAATAAGTTTGATATCTCGCCGAATGACGAGAAGGTGCTAATTTCTTATTATTTAAACGGAGATAAAGATATTTATGAGGCCGATGTGAATGGGGAAAATGTACAGAAGCTGGTTGATGCCGGGAAGGCGAGGCTCCATAGCCCAAAATATTCTCCAGAAGGGGAAAGGATTTTGTTTCTCTCCTCTCATTCGGATGGCATTAATTCACTTATGATGGCACATCGCGACGGCAGCAATCAAAAAAGGTTGAGTGAGAAGAATATGCATGTATCCGAAGCGGTATTCTCTGCTGCAGGGGACACTGTTTTTTATACAGCCATCCTTGAGGAGGATTTTCGGAAAGCTGAAGGCGAGACAAAGGAAGGGCTAGATTTATATTCTGTGAGCATCACCGGTGAAGACAATAAGCAATTAACCGATAAGAACCACTTTACGATGAACGCGCTGTCCATCTCGCCAGCCGGGGATCAAGTGTTTTACCATTTATATAATGGGAATCGGGAACAATTCACCTCTTATTCCCTTGAGACAGGGACAGAGAGTCCTGCTGATGGTTCCAGCCTTCTGCCAGTCGAGGCCTATTCGACGGTGGTTTCTCCGGACGGAACAAAGGTTGTTTATACATCCATCGCCGAAGAGTCGCGAAACAGCTCATTATATGAATATGATTTATTTTTGATGGACGTTGCGTCAGGAAAAAAGGAAAGAATGACAAATTTGAATACATCCGTTATAGCTCCCATGTTTTTTCACAAGGAGGAACGAATCGCTTTCCTGGAAAATACGAACTGGCCGGGGTCTCCTGAAAAATATGAATTTATGATCCAAGACGTACGAAATAAGGAATTGGATTATGTTACGTTCCACATGCCGCCTGAATCAACGCTCAACGTGTCCTATCCGTTATTTCAAATGTAGCGAATGGCCAAACTGCAGCGGGGCTCTATATCCTGCTTATAATTCTAGTAATCACCTATCTTTCATATTTCCACACTTCCAGAAGGTATTTGCCTGCAAAAGTGAATCTTGCCCTTGTTGGTGTAGGCGTAGTAATCACGATTGCTTTAACTTTTGGTGAGAATCCATGGATGGGAATGGCCTTCGGCGGTTTAACAGCATTTTTCTTAGGTGCATCAATTGTGGCATTTTTATATACGTTTATACTTGGCCGTCTAGGAAAAAAATAGAAAATTTGTAATCTCCTTTCAGGGAAACGAAAGGGGGTTCTTTTTGTGGTTTCATTTAGTCGCTTTACTATTAAGGTTTGAGCTATGAATCTTGTAGGATTGTTACCCTCTTAGTATCAAACTATGTAATTAGATGGTAATATTTAGTTAAATAAAATAAAGTCTAAAAGGAGTTTCACTTTTATGAAAATCCTCGGGTTTTTTGCGTTGTTTTTTTTGTACGATTGGATACTGAATCGGTATCTACGTAAAAAGTTGCAGATTGAGAAGACTCCCTGGGCCATTTACAAACCGTTGAACGCTACTCAGAAATGGCTAGAACGGTCCTTATTAATTGTGCATTTCATTTTACTATTGTTTATCGATGATATATTTCTATTAACCATCCTCTTTTTTGCTTTGTTACACAGTCTACGAGCATTTATAAAATGGAAATATGAAAAAGAAAAAAAGACATTCGTGTTGACGTTACTTGCAGTCTTTAACATTCTGTTATACGGAACCATCTTTCTGATTTTTAGAGATACGATTGCCTAGTTGTATTCTCTATAACTGAGGTTTGTATATATAACAATAACAATGAGTTTAAGGAAAGGAATGAAACGGTGTCTTTCTACCTCGTCAAGTGATCGTCTAGGTAGTAAATTCAATTTTAGGGGATGAATAGAGTTGTTTGTGGCTGTAATCAACAGGTTTAGTTAATAGTTAATTAAATTAGAAAGGGTGACACCATATTGGATAAAATCAAAGCATTACCTGAAAAGATGTCATTTACGATAGGCTTAACTTTAGTAGTAGGTAGTGGAGTATTGTTATTCTTGTTATCACTATTTTTCCCTATTGGTAATTGGACTACGATGATAGTTGCAGGTATTATTTTTGGAATTGCTTTCTTATTTATAGCGAATGCGGCCGATAAAAGACATTCACGCACTGATAAGAAAAAGTAAGCCTAACAACCAAACAAAACAACACACTCAGAGAGGCTGTCTCTGAGTGTGTTGTTCCCAATAATAGTCTAGTTCCTCTTGTGTCTCACAGTTGATAATCAGCGAGATCGCTTCAGAGAATGTATATTTTGGCCCCCCCATTTAACGCGACAAATGTGATTCCGTCCAATTCAAATCAACCGTCATGACCGCTCCTTCTATGTACTTTCGTGCCGTTCATTTGCCAAAACCTATTTTGTAATCCTTTTTTGTCATACATTAATGAAAAACCCTCTACTTAACCGGGCCTATCTCTCTAATTGATGTTTTCATGATATGACTCCATCCATTTGCTTTGATCTCACAATGTTTGGCTATGAGATCGAACATTGAAACACTTGCTCGTCATCCTTTTTTATTTTATCTCAAAAAAATGGTTAGCCTTCGTGATTCGAGAACGTCCTGTGGGACTTTGTGGAACTTGGAACGTATCATGTGATTTGCTAAAATGATTTAATAAATAAACAGTTTGATTTTTTTCTGATATAGTAAAGATAAAGATTGTTTAATAATGCAACAGAAGGTGATGTTAAGTGAAGGCTTTGTCGATCGCCCCCTATGAGGGGTTAAAAGAATTAATCATAGAATTAGGACGTAATCAAGATTTTGAAATACATGTGGAGGTTGGAGATTTAGAAAAAGGGGTTGAGCTCGCCAGTCGGGCAGCAGATCAGGGGTTTGATATTATTATTAGCCGTGGGGGAACGGCAGAACTCATCCAAAAGAAAGTATCCATTCCTGTTATTGAAATTGAAGTTTCCGGATATGATATGCTCCGAGTGTTAACCCTTGTAAGAGACTATCCTGGTAAGGCCGCGATTGTCGGTTTTCCACCCATATCGGAGGGAGCAGCAACTGTTAGTCAACTACTTGAAATGGATATTTCCCACTATGTTATTTCAAAAGAGGAGGAAGTAAAACCAACTTTAAAGCAGTTGCTTGAAGAGGGATATGAAGTGATTATTGGTGATGTCATTACCGTGAAGGAAGCAGAAAACCTTGGATTGAATGGAATATTAATTACTTCTGGAAAAGAAAGCATCCTAAAGGCTTTTCAAAGTGCTAAAAAAATGCACAATTATTTTTCCATTCTTAGAGGAAAATTATCGATTGCGCAACAAATTCTTCAAGTAGAAGAAGAAGGCTTCGTGGTGTTTGACACAACATTTAATCATGTCTATTCCAATACATATTTCACTGAACAATTAAGCAAAACCTTTAAGGCTTCAATCAAGACTGAAGATGCAGTGACAGAAGTTATGGCAAAAGGCGAATATACAACTTTAATTGAAAACAACAACGTTTTTTGGAAGGTAAAGGGGACCCAATTACAAGGATTTGAAATATCACTGGTTTTGTTTCGATTACAAAGAGTGGAATCCAATCACAAAAGGCTTTCCGATGGTATAAACATTATTTCTTCACTGATGAATTCTAGCCCGATCAAATCTTCTTTTATAAAAAGTAACCAGATGAAAATGGTTATACAAACAGCCGAAAAATATAGTGAAAAAGAAGAATCGATCTGGATCAGCGGCGAAAAAGGAACAGGGAAGGAAAAATTAGCTCATTATATCCATTATCGCAGTTCCAAACGCGCCTTTCCCCTAGTGACCATTAATTGTTCTCTTTTAACGGCAGAACAGTGGAACTTGTTGTTGAATGAAGAAGAAGGCCTGCTTGCATCTAATGATAATGGAACAATCTTTCTCAAAAGTATCGATTCCATTGCTTTATCCAATCAGAAGGAATTGTTGTCCTATCTCAAAAAGAATAATCCAAAGTCACGCATGATTGTGTCATCAAGTGAGAATATTTTGACCATGATTGAAAGCGGTGTCTTTTTAAATGATTTGTATTATCTGCTGGCCCAATTGACCTTAAGTATTCCGCCGTTATCCAAGCGAAAAGAAGATATTGATCATATTGCTCGTATTTTTATTAATGAGTCGAATACAAAATACGGGAAACAAATTGCCGGGATTCGGAATGAAGCAATCGAGGAGTTAGAGAATTATAGTTGGCCGGGAAACATCACCCAATTGAAACAAGTGATAAATGAAACGGTACTGTTAGCAGATGGACCTTTTATTGAAAGAGAAGATATCAATTATATTTTAAAAACAAAGGTAAAGGAAACGGAAATGACACAGCTGGATCTAACGGGTACTTTAGAGGAAATCGAACATAGAATCATCAGGCAGGTTTGGCTGGAAGAAGGGATGAATCAAACCAAAACAGCTGAAAGGCTAGGGATTAACCGAACCACTTTATGGAGAAAATTAAAGGAACTGTAGATAAAAACATCAAAACTGTTTCAAATTTAAACAGTTTTGATGTTTTTATTATTTTATTAAAGATAGTAGTTGTTAAAATAAACAGTATGATCTATAATTCAACATGTAAGCGATATTATAACTGTTTCAAAAATAAACAATTAAATAAGAAGGTGTAAGGATATGGAACTAAAAGGAATCATTCCAGCTATGTTGACTCCATTAACGATGGAACAAAAAGTCAACGAATCTGTTACAAGACAATTAACAAATCATTTGCTTGATTCAGGTGTACATGGCCTTTTCATTCTTGGAACAAACGGGGAATTTCAATCATTAAATACCGAGGAAAAATTAAAATTTGCTAGGATTGTCATCGAGGAAGCAAAAGGAAGAGTACCTGTAATCGTTGGTACGGGTGGTATTAGCACAGAGGAAACGATTGATTTATCACAGAAAATGAAGCAGCTTGGCGCGGATGCTTTATCCTTGATCACTCCGTTCTTTATATCACCATCACAGGAGGAAATGGCCGTTCATTTCGAAAAGGTAGCTGAGAGTACTTCCCTACCGATTCTTCTATACAATATCCCGGCTAGAACAGGGGTTCATCTTGAGCCTGAAACCGTTGCACGACTAGCTAAAGTGCCAAATATTGTGGGAATCAAAGATAGCAGCGGCAACTTTGCCAACATCGAGAATTACATCCTTGCTACAAAGGAAGAAGATTTTTCCGTTTTTGCCGGTACAGATTCTTTGATTCTCCAAACCTTACAGGCAGGAGGAAAAGGAGCAGTTGCTGCGACAGCCAATATGGTTCCGGATGTGGTGGTTGCAATTTACAACAACTGGTTAGAGGGAAATATAGAAGCGGCGGAGGAAAAACAGGAAAAATTACAGCCTCTTCGTGACACCTTTAAATATGGTACCTTGCCTTCTGTATTAAAGAAAGCGGTAGAACTTTATAGTGTTCCAGTAGGTCCGCCCAAAATGCCCGTATCTGAGATATCTGGAGATGCGCTAGTGAAGGTCGCAGAAATGGTGGAATGGTATAAACAACAAAAAGTATCGCTGGTTAAATAACGATAGGGAAACCACAACATAACGGAATTAGAAAGGTGGATGGACATGCAAACGATTTATCAATTTCAAACCGCACAGAATATTGTAGCAGGACCAAACTCACTCCAGTTACTTGGAGAAAAATTGCATTTACTGGGAGTGGAACTGACATCCGCACTGATCATTACACAGCCGACGATGGTGGATTTGGGCTTTGTCGAACAAATCGTTAGTCAATTGGCGGCGAAAGGAATTTCGGCTGATACGAATACAAATATTCTGCCAGAACCTACATTAGAGAACATTGAACAAGTATTTGAAGAAGTGGCAAATAAGAATTACGATGTATTGATTGGTATTGGCGGGGGGAGTGTTCTTGATACGACAAAAATTCTCTCCGTGTTAAAAACAAACGATGCGTCGGTTGAGCAGCTTTTAGGAACTGACCTTGTGGCGAAAGCAGGGGTCCCAACGATTTTGATTCCAACCACTTCAGGAACTGGTGCAGAGGTTACTCCAAATGCGATTGTCACCCTGCCGGACCAAGAATTAAAGGTTGGTATTGTAAGTAAGTATTTACTTCCAACCCTTGTGATTCTTGATCCTGTTCTTACATTAAAATTACCTAAGCCAATTACGGCTGCAACAGGAATGGATGCTTTTACTCATTCTTTAGAATCCTTTATTTCAACAAAGGCAAATCCAATCAGTGATATGTTTGCGTTAGAGTCGATCCGCTTAATCTCTTCGAGTATTGTGGAAGCGTATCAAAAGGGAGAATCGATCGAGGCAAGAGAAAAAATGTTGGTAGGGTCTATGTATGGCGGGATGGCATTAACAAGTGCAGGAACAGCTGCCGTACATGCTCTGGCTTATCCTTTAGGAGGAAAATATAAAATTCCTCATGGTGTGGCAAATTCTATGCTCCTTCCACATGTCATGAAATACAATATGGATGCAATAACGGACCGATTGGCTTTAGTTGCTGAGCCTATGGGAATCAGCGTTCAGGGTCTTTCCAATAGCCAGTTGGCAGAAAAAGTGGTGGAAAAAATCATTGAGTGGACCCATGTGTTGGAAATCCCTCAAGATCTTAAAAACTATGGTGTTAAAGAAGAAGAAGTGCCGGAAATTTCTGTGTCAGCCTCTCAAGTCACCCGTTTATTAAATAATAATCCGAAAAAATTAAGTTTAGCAGATATTGAAGCGATTTATCGCCAACTGCTATAATTCCAGATTATGAGAATATCAGTCATTTCGGATGATTTAACGGGGGCAAGTGATTGCGGGGGGCAGCTAGTCCGTTTTGGTTTAAAGGTGTCCGTTGTGGTGCAGGAACATTCTAAAAAAATGAATGACTATGACGCAGTTATTTACAATACAGACAGCCGCTCAGTTACCGGGTTTGAGGCTTACGAAAGAGTGAAAAAGGTATGTGACACGATCAAATCAGGAACAGTTGACTTGGTCTATAAAAAGATTGATTCGACCATGAGAGGGAATATTGGGGAGGAAATCAATGCTATCTATGATTCTTTTGCCCCGGATTTCGTGATTATTGCCCCTGCCTTTCCGGTGAATGGGCGTAAAGTCATCAATGGGATTCATTATCTGAATTCCGTTAAATTGGAGAATACCGAGGTGGCAAAAGATCCAAAAACACCTGTCAGGGAGTCAGAGATTAAAAGATTAATAGAGAATCAATCGAAGCAGAAGGTAGAGCATATTTCTTTCCGAGAGATTCATCAAGGTTATGACACGATCATGGACAAACTGGTTTCATGTAAGAACAATCAGATCTCTTACATTACGGTTGATTCTGCTCAAGAGTCCGATTTGGAAAAGTTAGTAGAGTTGATTCACCAGACCGACTTCTCCGTCGTTTGGGTTGGTTCTGCCGGGTTAATGAATTATTTACCGGAGATTTACGGGATGAAACAAGTCCAAAAAACGCTTCCTCTTCCTATTCATCGTGAACCTGTTCTCTTGGTTGTTGGTAGTGTTAGTGCAACAGGGAGGTCCCAGCTGCAGCATCTTTTGAACTATTCGGATACGGTTGGATTGGAAATGGACTCGGCAAAAGTTTTACAAGACGAAGATGTAAAGGCTATGGAATTGACGCGAATCCTGTCTGGCGCTAAAGAGGCCTTTTTGCAAGGGAAAAATGTAGTGTTATACTCTTCGAATAATGTGATTGAAACCCGTAAAATGGGAGAGCAACTGGGATATGATTCGGTTAAAATCAGTAATATCATTTCAATGGTATTAGGTGAATTTGCGTCAGAATTGATCCGTGTTCATGATTTAAAGTATCTATTTTTAACTGGAGGAGATACCGCTCAGCAAGTGTTCCTTAAATTACATGTGAATGAATTTATTTTACTGGACGAAGTAGAATCCGGTATCCCGCTTGGCCGGGTATTCACTGACAAAGAGTTATTTATTGTCACTAAGGCTGGAAACTTTGGCTCTAAGGAAGTCATGTTGAAAGCCGTTTATAAACTTCATGGGAGGGAATATGATGAAGCCGATTATAGGGATTACCATGGGCGACGCCGCAGGAGTGGGGCCTGAGATCATCGTGAAAGCCTTGGGGCATCCAGCTGTTTACGAAATGTGCAGACCAGTTGTGATAGGTGATGCGAAAATGATAGAAAGAGCCATTCGTATCACTCAATCACCATTAACCGTTACGGCGGTTGCATCTGTCACTGAAAGCAAATTTGACTTAGGCAGAATTGATTGTATCGATCTGGATTTACTACCTGCTGACCTGCCTTTTGGAGAATTATCACCACAAGCGGGAGATGCTGCCTTTCAATATTTGAAGACGGCTGTTGAACTGGCAAAGAGTAAGGAGATTCAATCGATCTGTACCGCACCATTAAATAAAGAAGCCCTTCACAAGGGAGGGCATCTATATCCGGGACATACTGAAATCCTAGCAGAGTTAACGGAAACGGTAGATTATTCGATGATGTTATCTTCACCCAAATTAAAGGTCATCCATTTGACCACACATGTTGGTCTGATTAAAGCGATTCAGTCTATTACTCCAGAACGGACGTATAAAGTGGTGAAGCTTGCCCACGAAACATTAACACGTGCGGGCTATACAAATCCAAGAATCGCGGTTTGCGGAATTAATCCACATGCCGGTGAAAATGGCATGTTTGGAGAAGGGGAAGAGGAAGAAAAACTAGTTCCTGGAATTAAGCTAGCGATGGCTGAAGGAATAAATGTAAGCGGTCCACACCCTGCAGACACTGTGTTTTTCCGAGCGGTTCGTGGTGATTTTGATCTGGTTGTTGCCTGTTATCATGATCAAGGCCATGTGCCAATAAAGGTATTAGGTTTGGAAGAGGGTGTGAATATCACGGTTGGTTTAAATGGTGGGGTTATTCGCACCTCTGTAGACCATGGAACTGCATTTGATATTGCCGGGAAGAATATAGCTGACGAGAGAAGTATGCTAGCAGCCATCCAATCTGCTGCTGATTTATCTCCAAAAGAAGTGTTCAAATAAGAATTAGGGTATTCATTATGTAAAAAGAGTTTTAAGGGGGCTTAAAGAAGAATTTTTCGTGTAATGTGGATGGATTTTAGGTCATTCGAACATTTAGCACGTAGGAATCATCTTAAGTTCCCCGAGAACACACAGACCATGCGTTTCGGAGCTGAAATCTCAATCAAAGCTTTTCCAAAAAAAAGTTTATACAAAAATGTAACCCCTTACTAATAAGAGATAAAGGTTTGTAGAGAGCTATTTAGAGAAGCTCCCAGAGGTTAAGATAGTAATTAAGATAGAAATTTAATTAGAAAGATAAGGTGATTAGGGTGATTAGTATGAGTAATAATAAATTAGTAGTTAACAAGTCAATTCCGAACGGTAAATTATATCATGATGACTATACAAATATTGATTTTTCTTTGATTCCATCTGGCCCTTTTCCAACCGCACATGCCCCAACGATTACTAAGTTAGACGATGGAGATTTATTATGTGCATGGTTTGCAGGTTCATTTGAAGGTAGCCCTGATATTTCAATTGTATTATCTAAATTTAATCATGAATCAGGGGAGTGGAACGAACCGAAAATTATCTCTAAGGATGATACGCGTAGTGAGCAAAACCCATCATTTTTCCACGCACCTGATAAATCAGTATGGTTAATCTATACTTCTCAGGAAGGTCGACAACCAGGTAAAGATAATATGCAGTATACGTCCATTATTAAATATCAGAAAACATACGACAATGGTAAAAATTGGACGGAACCAGAAGTATTATTTAGTCAGCCTGGTACTTTTGTTCGACAAACGATTCAAATATTAAGTAATGGAAGATGGATATTTAGCACGTGGGTATGTGAAGATTCAGAATTAGGTCTTACAAATGATCCTACCGTATTTCAAGTATCTGATGATGAAGGACGAACATGGAAAGAAGTACGCATGCCTGAAAGTAACGGACGAGTCCATGCCAATGTGATCGAATTAGAAGAAGGTCATTTAGTGGCATTTATGAGAAGTAGATTTGCGGATTATATTTATAGAAGTGAGTCATCGGATTATGGAGATTCTTGGACAGTGCCTGAGCCAACCATCCTACCAAATAATAATGCAAGTATAAGTGCCATCAAACTGGATAACGGTGCAATTGCTATTGCATATAATGCAAGCTCCGCTAATAATCCAGAAAAAGGTAAAGTAGCATGGCCTGGATTAAGAAACCCGGTAGTGGTTTCAGTGTCTGAAGATGGCGGAAATACCTGGCCAATCGGTCGAATTATTGAACATGCAGAAGGTTTCATTGGAGCAGAGAACAAAACGAATAATTCACAATTTGAATATCCAACTATTTATCAAGATGCACAAGGACGTTTGCATTTAGTATACGCCTATAAGAATAGAATCTGTGTGAAATATACTAGTTTTTCAGTTGAAGATATATATGGTGAAAAACGTGAAAATGAAGGGGTTTACAATCCTACTTCTGGAGAAATAAGTTAGAGATTAAGTGATCACATAATGATATTTGATCGTCTCATTCAGAGTATGGGGTCAGTCCATAAAGATAATGGTCATCTGGTTGCTTGTAAGCGTACCCGTGAGGATGATCGTATTCACCACAGTTAGTCCTTCGACTAGGACGAGACTTGGAGGCTGACTCCATTCCCACACTATTACTCTAGCATGATTGTGCTGCGTCTACGAGGGTTGAAGTGCAATCGCCTACATTCCTACTTACATACCAGATCCACATCCAGGCAAAGTTGCGTGGGGAAGAATAGAGAGTAGGAATGATAACTCAACAGCTGCTCAGGTTCTCTAATAGATCTTGACAGTTTCAAAATGATAGCAAAGTGTCAGCCCTTAAGAGAGAGAGGAGAAACAGAAAATGACAATGGAAATGATTCTTGCCCTTGGTATCTTAATTCTGATGATTGTACTGATCATGTCAGACAAAATGGCATTCGGCGCACCACCAATCCTTGCTTGCCTTATGCTAGTCGTCGTCGGTCTGTCCACTGTTCAGGAGGCTTTCGCAGGCTTCGTGAACCCAAGCGTTATCATGATCGCTGGCTTTATGGTTGTTATGGCGGGACTAATGAAGACTAGATTGATTGGAAAGGTTCAGTCCTCTATGCTCGCGTTGGTAAATAAGGGCGGTTATAAGAGTTATGCTCTTTTGCTCGTGGTAGTTATGCTTGGTGCCAGTTTAGTAGGCTCTGGATCCACTGGTTACTATGTACTGATTCTATCTTTAATATCTACTATCCCTTACAATAAAAAAATGCCTACGTCCAAGCTGATGATGCCTTTGGGGTTTGCTACTAACCACCCTTTGCTTCCTTTCAATGTAGCACTCTTCTATGGTGTTACTGTCAGCGTACTGGAAACGGCAGGTTATACCGGCGGACTGTCAATGTCGAAATTTGCTATAGTGAATTTCATCTTGGCTCTTGGATTCTTGGTATGGAGTTTGGTTGCTTATCGTCTTCTACCTGATCATCCAATAACGGAAGCTTCTGAATATGATGAGGTGGCGGCTACGACTGAGATTGAGGTTTTGCCTGCGTGGAAAGAATACTCTACCATCGCTGTATTTATCATCAGTGTTGTTGGTATGATGCTTATGAGCGTGATAGGTAATGCTGCCTTTGTAATCCCAGGCCTTGCAGGTGCATTCTTACTAATCATCAATGTACTTGACTTCAAGGAAGTTCGAGATAATATGGGTGCACCTGTAATCCTTATGATGGCTGGTGTGATCGGTGTTGCTGACGCTCTAGCTAACTCTGGATTTACAGTGATGATCGGAGATGTTGTGGCGAATTCATTAGGTAATAATGTAAGCCCATTCATTCTTATCTTCATCTTCGCACTTCTAACCAGTACCTGTGCTACTTTTACTGGTTCTAATATGGGTTCTGTATTCATCTTTGCGCCAATAGCTATTGCAACAAGCATGAGTTTGGGACTTAATCCTGTTGCTGCCGCAACTGCAGTTGTCATATCAGGATGGAACGGCGGTTATATGCCAGTCGATGGTATGCCGGCTATGATTTTAGGCATGGGTAAATATAAGCTTCCGCAGTTCTGGTTGTTCTCAGTACCTATGTACCTATTCCGTATTCTAGCGCTATGTATAGGAGCTATGATTATGTTCCCTGTAAGCTAATAAAGTGATAGAAGGAATAGTTCGCTTAGCTAGTCAGTTGGGTTTACCAGCATTTATCTATGACTGCAGGGGACTAGCACGTTTTTTGAAAGCGAATTCAGAGAAATATCTTAATAATCCCGAACGAATTAGAGTCTTGGGGAACTCTGCTGGTGGACACAATGGGAGCGGTGGCGTTTGCTGCAGGAGTTCTCTTCATTGTTACAATCGTGCAAATCCGATACTCTGATGATTTATCGCAATAGATCAGCAGGGTAAGATAAGGGATTTCCGCGAATGAGGGTTGAAATGATTATGGGTACAAAAAAAGGATTGAAAGAGATGTGTTATCTTGCTCATCAATCCTTTTTTATATGTTACGGGGGAGTTAATATCAAGAAGTCTACGATTCTTGATTCTCCTCATCACTTCGATACTCCAAAATATCCCCTGGCTGACAATCCAATGCCTTACAAATGGCCTCTAAAGTGGATAATCGAATGGCCTTGGCCTTGCCATTTTTTAAGATCGAAAGGTTTGCCATCGTGATGCCAACTCTCTCTGATAGTTCCGTTACGCTCATTTTCCGCTTTGCCAACATTACGTCAATATTAATAATAATCGCCATTGTATTCACCTCAGACCGTTAGATCGTTTTCTGATTTGATATCAATTGCTTCTTGTAACAGTCTCTGAAGAACCGCAGCAAAGACGGCGATGACCAAGGAAGCAAAGGTAGGGACCATTCCCATGAGAATAAGACCTGGTGCATCATCTATTTCTGCGACGATATAAACAAAGGGCAGAATGATTACATACAAACCACTGAATGCGATAGCACAGAATTTGATCGTTTGTAGTGCTTTCACCGACAATTCAGAGAAAGCTTGGTTCTTGTCAATGAAGTTTAACAGCTTAAACGCCTGATACAAAGCCCCGAAAAACGGAATCACTGATGCATACATACCTACTAGTATCGGATATAGGATATGGTCAAAATCAGCATTAAATGGATGCTTAGGTAGCCAAGTCAGCCCAAAAATCCCTAATGCAAGTACAGGAACTCCAAGTAAAATAAGTGCCATTCGTAGAAATAGCGTTGACCCTCTTTTCATTATGAACACCTCGTTAATGTATTTTCATATTGATAATAAACTATTATTTATCGTTTTTCAATAAAAAAATGTTGTTTATTGAAAAAAATCTGGAATCAAGGAAAAGGTAAGGGGAGCATTGCTTTTTTAAAAGGAAGGAAGAATGGAAAGTAAGAGGTAAGCAATCATACAGAGGAATATTGAAAATAAAACAAACGACATAGCATGAGAGTCTATGTCGTTTGTTGTATTATGCCTTTCTTTTTTTAATCTGGCCAATCCCAAGTTGTCTCGCTTCTTCCCTTAACGCTTTTATGAGGCTGATGGTCATTAAAGCGATAATAATCGAAAAAGGCAAAGCGGCGATAATCATCATATTTTGTAGTGCTTGAAGACCGCCCGAGTAAAGGAGCGCTAGCGCGATAGCAGATAGCAAAATTCCCCAGGTGAATTTGATTTTATTTCCAGGATGGTGTGATCCATTGGTGGTCATCATCCCTAACACATAGGTTCCTGAATCCGCAGACGTAATGAAGAAGGACCCAATCAGTATCATGGCAGTGATGGATGCTACCATAGAAAGTGGATAATTGGCAAAGACGCCAAATAACGATTCTTCAGGAGATAAGTTAGATATAGTAGCGATCCCATTATGTTCGAGTGCAATAGCTGAACCTCCGAAAGCGGAGAACCATAGAAAAACAATAACGGAAGGGATCAGTAGGACAAAGAAAACAAATTCCCTAATACTTCTTCCCCTTGAAACACGGGCAATAAAGATTCCTACAAAGGGTGACCAAGCAATCCACCAGGCCCAATAAAAAATCGTCCAGGCATTGATCCAGCCACGAATATCTTCATTTAAAGGAGCAATTCGAAAGCTCATTTGTGGGAGCGTTTGAATATATGTACCAATCGAATGGGTAAATAAATTTAGGATAAATAACGTTGGGCCAAATAGAAACATCATCAAAAATAGCGCCCCGGCTAAAATCATATTCGCGTTACTTAATATCTTAATGCCTTTCCCAAGTCCAGACCAAGCCGATAGTAAAAATAGTACAGTAACAACGGCAATAATGATAAATTGCATCCAAATGGTTTTCGGTACGGCAAATAGATAGGCCAAGCCACCGTTGATTTGCATGGCTCCAAATCCGAGTGAAGCAGCCACTCCAAGAACCGTTGCTAACACAGAAAAGGTGTCAATCGCTTTTCCTGTCATGCCGTTCATCTTATCGCCGAATAGGGGCTGTAAGGTGGCACTGATTAAACCCGATTTATTATGCCTAAATTGAAAATAGCCAATGGCTAGAGAAACGATCGCATAGATACTCCAAGCGTGAATTCCCCAATGAAAAAAAGTAAAACGAAGGGCATCTCTCACCGCTTGATCGGTACCCACTTCGCCTGTAGGAGAACTAATGGCATAGTGACTAATGGGTTCTGATGTGCCGTAAAAAACAATTCCAATCCCCATACCGGCACTAAATAACATAGCAATCCAAGTGGGTGTAGAAAATTCCGGTTTTTCATCTTGCCTTCCCAGTTTAATCCGACCAACAGGTGAAATTAAAAAATATAAACAGATCACAAGAATGATACTGACTAGGATGAGGTAATACCATCCAAATGCATCAGTAAAGAAAGCTTGAATATTAGAAGTGACTTCCTCTAATTGATTAGGAATCGCCACTCCAGCAATCACGAGAATAGACAGTATAAATATGGAAATGTAAAACACCAAATACTCTTGTTTCATTGCATTAGCTCCTTCGTGTGTTACCGATTACTAGTAGTATTTGCTTTTTTATTTTTATGATGTAAAAAAGCAAGCAAGGGGTGATCTAAGAAGAAACGCTGCAGGAATTGAGCATTCCTTCAATACATGGGATGCTTTTTTAACTGAAATTATCGATAAAAATAATGTATAAAGGAATAAAAATTTATTGCAAAACGATAAATATTATGATAAATTTCAAAATGACAAAAACATTAAGATTTAAATAACTGATAAGAATGCAGATTCTTACTTTATGTATTTGCCTATTAACTAAAAGCAGTGGCCAATCCCTGGAATGGGAGAGACAACAACATTTCGAGAGGTGGAAAATGATCATGAAGAATCCTTTTCTTACTAATAAACAATCACAAGAATCCTTCGATTATTCGGATGGTCATACACCAGAGCATATCGCGATCATTATGGATGGGAACGGACGTTGGGCCGAGAAGCGTGGAATGCCTAGAGTGGCTGGTCATAAAGAAGGGCTTTCTACCGTCGTAAAGGTGGTCAAGATGGCTGTCAAATGCCAGGTGAAGATTCTGACTCTCTATACCTTTTCCACGGAGAATTGGAAACGTCCAAAGCAAGAGGTAGACACCATCTTGAGACTTCCAAAGGAATTTCTATCCGTCTACCTCCCAGACTTGATTGCGAATAATGTTCGAATTGAGGCAATCGGAGATTTAGAAAATCTTCCAGCACATACACGTGAAGCGATGCAGTTTGCCATCGACCGTACACGGGATAATAACGGCTTACTACTGAATATGGCCCTTAACTATGGAAGCAGAAACGAGATTCTACATGCGATGAAAGGTCTGCTAAAAGATATCAACGACTCGAATCAATCACTAGACGAACTTGATGAACAGCAGTTTTCAAACTATCTTTATACAGCTGGAATGAAAGAGCCTGACCTCTTGATTCGAACAGGCGGAGAAAAGCGGTTGAGTAATTTCCTGCTATGGCAGCTTGCCTACACAGAGTTTTGGTTTACCGATGTGCTATGGCCGGATTTTTCTGAGATGGAATTCCTTCGTGCGTTGAAGGACTATCGACAAAGAAAAAGAAGGTACGGTGGAATTTAAGAAATTTATTTCTACCTGTCACAAAAACAAGGAATCTGGTGTCCTACTAGTGAGAGCTCTTAGAAAGGAGGATATGATGATGGAGGTGAAGGCCAATTTGTCGGAAAACAATAACCATCCGTCAAAAGAAGAAACGTTTCAGGACTTATTTACCCAATATTATCCTCATGTTGTTCGAAAAGTAATGATCGTAGTGAAAGAACAATCCATTGCAGAAGATATTGCCCAAGAAGTATTCGTGAAACTATATCATACGGATCGGACAACGATTGATAACATACTCGGTTGGCTAACAAAGGTTGCGATTAACACAGCCTATAATCATATTCGAACGGAAAAGCGCCATCAAGCCCGAATAGATAAACAACAAATCTATGAAAATGATTCCGTTGGGTCAGTAGAAGAAAGCTATTTGACGCTTGAAAAGATTAAGGAAGTTCAGAACACATTGATGAAATTACCTGAACGGGATCGGGATCTGTTGATCATGCAATTTTCTGGATACAGCTACGAGGAAATTGCGAAAAGCAAAGGGGTCGAAAAGGTATCCATCGGAACTCTATTAGCTCGAGCGAAGAAACGCTTTAAGAATTTTTATATGCAGGAAAGGAGAGAGGAGACATGACTTGTCATGATATGGGTGTCCTGCAGGCTTATTTAGATGGAGAAGTAAGCCGTGAGGAGAAAAAACAAATCATGAAGCACTTAGAGAATTGTCAAACCTGTCGGGAAAACATGGATGAACTGCAAAGTCTTCACTCCTTTTGTGAGAAAACTCTAGCGGTGAAGGATGTAACAATAGACATCGATCAGGCATGGGCCAGGTTTGAAAAACAGATTCAACAGACAGGACATCAGAAAAAGGAAGAAAACAAACATGTTTCGATAAAAAGGAGATGGAGCAAGATGCAATCCAAAACAAAACGTTTATTGATTTCAGGAGCTGCGGCAGTTGCTATTTTTGGCTCATTGACGATCCCACAGGTTCAAGCGGGAGCGAGTCAATTTTTATCCTTATTCCGTGTGGATCAATTTGAAATGGTGAAGCTCACCCAAAATGATATTAGTGAAATTGAGAATTGGGTGAATGAAAATAAAACAGGAACGCTAGACCTAAAGGGAATTGGAAAGCTCGAAGTGTCAGAGAATGCAGGGGAAGTGAAGCAATTTGACACATATGAATTGGCTAAAGAAGCTGGATATGCAGTTCCTTCATTAGATGAGTTTGTGGTTGAGGATGTAAGAGTGACTCCTGCAACAACGATCACCTTTACCCTGAATGTAGAAAAAGCGAATCAATTATTATCTCAATTAGGATCGGATCAGCAGTTTGATACGTTACTCGATGATAAGCCGTTTTCGGTATCCACATCGGATGCTGTTCATACAAGCTATAAACGAAATGAGCAATACATCTCTTATATGCATACAAAATCACCAGAAATTAAGGTTCCGGAAGGTGTGTCTGTTGGGGAGTTACGAGCGACCTTACTGTCACTGCCATTCATCCCTGAAAATGTGAAGACACAGCTAGCAGGAATTGAGAATTTTGAAACGACCTTGCCAATTCCGCTTGTCGAAACAGAAGGAGCAAAGGTGAGAGAA
The DNA here is from genome assembly GCF_001591645.1 of Robertmurraya korlensis NBRC 107688. Classification (GTDB taxonomy): domain Bacteria; phylum Bacillota; class Bacilli; order Bacillales; family Cytobacillaceae; genus Robertmurraya_A. The sequence goes on from NZ_BCVH01000003.1 coordinate 99,967, forward strand.
ATTCGAGTAGGCAATGCTCAAGGCTTTGCGGTAGAGGGTGACCATGAATCCTCGATTGTTTGGGAGAAAAATGGAGACATTCATGTCATCATCGCACAAGGAAACATGAGTGCTGACGAATTGATTCAAGTAAGTACACAAATGAAGTAAAAGGAGAGAGTCAGAGGGCCATCGATTGGCACTCTGACTCTTCATTACATAGGGGGAGGGAACAGGATGAGCGTAATCGAGACGAACGCTTTAACCAAAACGTACAATGGAAAGGGTGGCATTTCCGATGTGACCTTATCTGTCGGCGAGGGAATCATCTATGGCTTTTTAGGTCCGAATGGCTCTGGAAAAAGTACATTCGTTCGTACTCTGCTGGGGTTATTACAACCAACAAGTGGGGAAGGATATATTCTCGGTGAACCGATAGGAACAACGAAGTCAAGGGAACAGGTAGGCTATTTACCAGAGTTGTTTCGTTACCCCGATTGGTTGACGGGCAGACAATTGTTAGAAAGTCATGCAGAATTATGTAAAATACCTGTTCGCCAACGGAAAAAACGAATCGAAGAAGTCGTAGAGCTCGTAGGAATGACGGGTAGAGAAAACGGACGAATTAGTGGGTTTTCAAAAGGAATGTCGCAACGAATTGGATTAGCATGCGCCATTTTAAATGACCCGAAGGTCGTGTTTCTCGATGAGCCTACTTCGGCCCTTGACCCGATAGGACGGAAGGACGTCCGAGATCTCATGGTCTATCTACGAGATCAAGGGAAAACTGTTTTTTTAAACAGTCATTTGCTATATGAAGTAGAGTCTGTCTGTGATCATGTGTCGATTGTTCACCAAGGCGATATGGTCGCACAAGGACCATGGCGAGAATTAATGGTCACAGAAGCCAAAGTAGAAGTGGTAACCGATCAGCCGATAACCGTACCAATGCCAGCCTTTGTAACAGAATATCAACACAAAAATGAGAGAGACCGAACGAGAATGATCTTTCAGCTAGAAAACGAAAGTGATATTCCTAACATCATTCATTACTTGTCCTCCCATCAGACACCGATCTATGAAGTAAAACCAATCACCCCTCATTTAGAGGATGTGTTTCTGTATTGGGTGAATCAGAAAAAGGAGAACATGTATGTGGACAATCAGTAAATTAACCTTTAAAGAGATGATTTCAAAAAAGATTTTTCTGATTACGATTATTATGACGTTCGTGTTTCTGGCCCTTTATGGGACAGCGATTTATTTTGCTGCCAAGGAATCCGCCAATGCAGCAGGAGCGATTCAAGGGACCGAAGCCATTTTAATGCAGAAGTTTTTTGCTTCACAGCTTTTAGGAGTGGGCCTTTATTTTTCTTCCTTTATCACCGCATTGCTAGCAATCTTGTCGAGTGTCAGTGCCATTTCAGGAGAAGTGGCAAGTCATCAAATCGATACATGGCTGATGCGTCCGATTTCTAGAGCTCAGTTTGTGTTGGGGAAGTTTATAGGGTTAGTCATTCTCATGATGGTCTATGCCGGTAGCCTCTTCTTTGGCATCGTTCTTCTTCATCAAGGGATTGGTGGAGAATGGATGGCGTTGGACTTCCAACCCATGCAGCTGATCAAAGCCGTTAGTGTCTTTGTGATTCAGCCATTTGTATTAATCGCATTCGGAATCTTATTAAGTACACGGATGACCACGTTAAATGCCGGAATTGTTTGCATTATCTTGTACGGTGCATCCTTTATAGGAGGCTTTATCGAACAACTGGGAGCAGTCATCGACAAAGCCAATCTAGTCAATATCGGAATTGTTACAAGTCTAATTTTCCCCGTAGATTCTATGTACCGGAAAATGACCGTATTCTTATTTGAAACGTCAGATAATCCTCTGTCCATTGCGCAAGGTGGGATGTTTACTAGTATTTCCAGTCCTAGTAATGTGATGGTTTGGTATGCGGTGCTGTATGGGGTTATTGGCGTGGTTGTTTCTATATATATTTTTAAGAAACGTGATGTGTAAAAAAAACAAATATTATGGGGAAGAGGAGCAAAGGTAAGAAAATGCTTCTCTTTTTTGTATTATTTCGTCTTAGTAATTGAGGGTCGTGAAGGATTTTCTACTTTTGTTCCAGAAAAATCTCGGTGTATCGGGGGGGAGACTCCTTTGCTTGAGTGTAGACAGGGTAGTCTACTATAGAAATTGTTTAGGAAAAATGAAATCAAGATTAATAAAGTAACCACTGACAGTTTGATTTAGAGTGGCCTTACTTGACAAGCGTAATGTACTTGTCGATTTTTTTCTAGTTCTATAGATTTTAACAAGTCATCCAAACCTATCTTTCAAAATATTGAATTCCTATAGGGTTTTCCGGAGTACAAAGTAGATCTACCTGGTGGGAACAAAGCGTCTCAAAATGACATTTTTGTTATCGGAAAAGGGGGAGGAGAACTCATCTCCATTATGGTTGAAGGCAAAGTCTCGGAATCATTTGGTAAAACCGTAGAAAAATGGCTAGGGAATGAACCTAGTAATGGGAAACGAGAAAGATTTGAATTCTTAATTAGTGAACTCCAACTCAATCAAGACGAGGGTTTGAACATTAGGTATCAATTATTACATAGAAGGGTATCAGCGATGTTGGAGGCAAAAAAGATAAATGCTCCTAATGCACTAATGCTAGTACATTCTTTTAGTGAGAGCTATGTAGGGTTTGAGGATTATCTTGAGTTTGCAAGGCTATTAGGGCTACAAGTTGAAAAAGAAGAAATTGTAGGGCCAGTATTATTAAATGGGATTAACGTTTACTTTGGATGGGTTACTGGAGAACTTGAATTTCTTAAAAAGTAAATCAATAAATCAAAAGCGTTTATCCTACAACTTAGGGTAAACGCTTTTTCACATTATTAATAAGGATACCGATTAAATACATATAGATTACTAGACTGCGAGCCATTCTTCCGGACAGTTTCATATACAGTAATAATGCCAAACTTAATCGCCTTTTGAATCATCCGTTTAAAAGTTGCCCTCGAAATCATTCCAAGTTCTCCCCGGTCCTCATAGATGGACTTAAGCATCGTTCTTATCTTTGCATAACCAACACCTGGCAACTTCTCAGAGAAAAGAACCAGGCGCTGTAATGCAATTTGCTCACTTTTTGTAAATTCACTTTTCAGCAATGTCATCCATAAATCTACATGCTCACGAAACTCCTTCACATGATCAAACTGCGAATAACCCACATAAGACTCGATCGTAGTAGCTTTGATTGACACATGTATTCACCTCCTATTAATTTCTATATATGAGGAAGTAGCTCAAAAGGACAGGCACATGACAATAAAATGACATTCCTAAAATCTGTAAAGAGATGCAAGTTTTGCTGTATAATGGGGAAAAAGTAAGAAATTTGTATGGTTAAATTTTCATGTGGTTGAAAGAGGAGAATTCAATGCCTGTTTACAATAAATTAGTTCGAGATATCATACCTGAGATCATTGCTTCTACTGGAAAGCAGTATTCTACAAGGATTTTAGAAAATAATGAATACATAAGTGAGCTGAAAAAGAAGATTAGAGAAGAACTAGATGAATACATAAATACTGACGGTAATGAGGGAGCTATTGAGGAATTAGCAGATTTGTTAGAGGTCATTCACTCCTTAGCAAAGGTTCATGGTTCTTCCATTGAGGAAGTGGAACAAGTTAGAAAAGAAAAGTTCAAGGAACGCGGTGGATTTGATAAAAGAATTCTTCTTGTAAAAGTGGAAGATTAATGACGTACGGAGTGATTACATTTGTTAGATAACATCATCATTGAGTTAGTAAAAAGGATAAAAAGTGTACAAACATTAAGTTCAAAGAAAGAAAATGTAATTTCAAAGGTCGATGATAAAGGGGTTTACGTTGAAACTGAATCCTCTAGAACAAAGTATCAAAGCGGTAACAAAACAGAACCGTATGAATTCATTCCATTCCGTTTCCTACTTGATGGTTGGTACGAATTTATTGATATTCGCCAGGCAGAGGCAAATGATTTTAAAAAGGTAAGAGGGCGAACTTCTTTCCTTATGGCTTTATTTTCACAGCTTCCGTTTGTGGAAGCGACAAAAGGAAAAAGTACATCTATTCGACTAAGAGAATTCCAGACAGACGAGCTACCGAATGTCTCTTACAAAAGCATAAAAGAGTTTTTGGATGAAATTATCTCAGGTACATACGATCCGACACAATTAAATGAGCAGTTCGACGGGAATCTATACAGAATCAAATCAAGAAGCAGGCAAGATGGCCGGCTGCTTGGTTTTATCAATGAGTTTAACGAGTCAAATCACTTTCAGCTGAAAGAGTATGTGGAGTCGGAACACGAGGACCAATACATAAAACGAATTCTATTAAATCTGGGATATTTCCGTGTGGTCCTCGTTTGCTTGGACCTCCTTCGTCATTACAGTAAGTCAGACAAGAAGGCTGCTATCGAGGAACTAGGTATGTTAGTCGTCCGAAACTCACGTGGGGATAACCTGATGGTAGAGTCTGTGGCAAAGGAAAGAACGAACTTCCTTCTTCAATGGTTAGAGCATACAAGACTCATTGATAACGAATGGACTCCAACAGTACCCTTCTTTGATACTTTAAGCATAAAGGAGCAGAAAATGGCTAGTGATATAAGAAGCAATCTAATAAGAGTAATGAACACCTACTTGGATGCAAAAAGAGAATCCTTTGGAGGGAACCAACTAGGGGCTATTGTTCGTAATGATATCCCATTAGGTTTTTATCAACTGGATTTTATTGATTCCTCAGAGTACGTCGTGACGGGATCCGTCGGTCAAGGGAACTGGGCGTCTGTTCCATGGATAGCAATCATGAATCGAAAGATAACTGTTTCCACCCAACGAGGGTACTACATCGTATATTTGTTTAGCGAGGATATGCAGACTGTTTATTTAACACTCGCACAGGGAGTAACAGAAACCTCAAAGGATGAAATGCTGAGAATTAAAGAGGACATTCGTCAATCCATATCTAGCTCAAGTAAGGTGAGAAGAGATGACTTAATCAATCTTGGGACAAGTCAGAAAGCAAAGCAATATGCTCTTTCTACTGCAGCTTATATCAGGTATAACTCTGACGAGATGCCAAGTGAAAGTGTTCATGTAGCTGACCTACATGAAATGGTGAACATTTACGAGAATTATATCGCTAGTAAAAATGGACTTACATACGATACTCCTTCGGAAACACATAACGAGGTACACGAGGATAAAACAGTTACACTAAATGATAAAGATTTAATTGAGCATATCTACTCTTATATTCGAAGCAAAGGCTTCTATTATAAAAAAGAAGAAGTAATCAATCTATTCTTATCTTTAAAAACAAAACCATTTGTCATTCTCTCCGGAATTTCTGGAACAGGAAAAACCAAAATGGTTCAATGGTTTGCTGAAAGTGTAGGAGCGACAGAAGAAAATGGACAATTTGCTCTGATACCGATTCGTCCGGATTGGAATGATGGTTCGGACCTACTAGGTTATGTAGACATCAAAGGAGAGTTTAAAGAAGGTCCACTAACGAAAGTAATTAAAAGAGCTGAGAATCATCCAGATCTACCATACTTTGTTCTATTAGATGAAATGAACCTAGCACGTGTAGAGTACTATTTCAGTGATATCCTCAGTGTCATGGAAAGTCGTAAATGGAAGGACGAAGAAATAGTTTCCTCAAATTTGCTTTCCGAGGAAATAGCAGGATTCGACTTAAAACTACCGAATAATCTATATATCATTGGTACAGTCAACATGGACGAAACGACCCATCCATTCAGTAAGAAGGTTTTAGATAGAGCCAATACCATTGAGTTTAATCGTATTGAGCTAGGAAACCTGACATATTTATACGAGCAAGAGCAAGTAAATTCAATAGTAAGTGATCAAGGATCTTTTGCTTCGACTTACCTGCATCTAAAAGATGTATATGTAAAGAATAATAGCATCGTAGAGCAGGTAACAGCAGAGTTAGAAAGCATGAATGCCGCTCTTCAGCTAACGAATGCACATGTTGGGTATCGTGTACGTGATGAAATTTGCTTCTACATTGCATATAACCAAGAAGCAAGGCTAATGGAGTTCTCCGAGGCACTCGACCATTGTATCTTACAAAAGATATTACCTCGAATTGCTGGAAGTGACGCGAGGGTAGATCAACTTCTCAAAAAGCTTTATATCCAATTTACAAACAAGCAGTATGAGGAAGATGTAGAATTGACTGAACAGGAATTACAAAGTGCGAAATACCCGAAAAGTGCTGCAAAGGTTGTGGAAATGGTAGGGAGGTTAAGAGACGATGGTTTCACTTCCTTCTGGATCTCGTGAGGATGTTGAATTAGTTAAGGTGGAAACCGACGATTTAACCTTAGTGTTAAAAGGAAAACCTTATCATGAGCGATATGAAGGGCTTAAGCAATATCGGAGCATGGATTACCACGATGTCATGGAATTTAATGTCGAAGGAGTAAATATCCAGGCGATTAATGTCTACGACATCAACAAACAAGAGATGGTAGATCCCGTAAATCTACGTCCTATCTTTTTCGAAAATGGTGTGTACCAGCTAGTCGTTTGGTCGAAAACTGGCCAGGAACTAACCTTCTATCATGAGCATCCTTTATTAAGGCAAGCTGTCTCAGCAATGGAGTTTGGAACACAGTCTGTACTAATGGGGAACCTGCAATTCCAGAATGAAGTGGGATTTACAACCTTTCAGATTTTACAGGATAAGAAAAAACTATTAGAGGTTACACTAGAGATTTTTCCATCGAAGCTTGATTACAAAAATGACTATAAGAAACTTCTTGAGGAAGTAAATGACGAGATATATAATCTGGCCTATCATTTCATTCGAAAAACGTATTTAGGAGCTTCGGTTAAACTGGAAGGCAGACCATCCAGAGCGGAGTTTTACCGATTAATCTCTGGACATTTCCGTCAGTTTACACAAGCCATTGCGCGCATTGAACATCAGCCACATCATACACTACATAAAACCTATGAAAAGGCTAGAGGAGATCAACTAAAGAAAATTGATAGTACCAGTAGAGCATACTTGCGAAAGAGGTCCAACTTGTTTGTTGAGGTTGAAAAAGGGATACCTATTAATAGCAAGAACATAATGCCTTATGAGGGATTAAAGAGTAAAAAAGAGTTAACTTACGATACACTGGAAAATCGATACGTCAAATGGATGATGGGGAGATTGGTTCATAAGCTAGTTGATTTATTAGAAACTGTCCATAAGATGAACAAATATATGGTAGAACCCGATCCAGATCTGATTGACCGAATAAACAAGATGATTAAGCTGCTCCAAAATAAAACCAATGATCATTTTTGGTCAAGAATCGGAAAGTTGGACCGATCCGTCATGAGTCTCGTGTTACAAATGGCACCAGGCTATAGAGACGCGTTTCAAATATTCTTAACGGTGTCAAAGGGACTTGCCCTTCAAGGAAAGCTGTACCAAATGTCAGTAAAAGATGTAGCAACTCTGTACGAGTATTGGACCTTCCTTAAGCTTGGACAGATACTGGGACGAAAATATACTCTCGTAAGTCAGGATATTATTCAGGTGAATAGAGAAGGATTATTTGTTAATTTGGAAGCAAATCGAATGGCTAAACGTGTGTTTAAGCATCCGATTACAAATGAAGAGATCGTGTTAACTTATCAAAAGTACGAGGCGAAACTCCCTACCATTCCACAAAAGCCTGACACGATGTTGAGTATTGAGAAAAAGGGGAAAGACTATACATTTAATTATATCTTTGATGCCAAGTACCGTATCGACTATGCGCAAGAGGGTAGCTTCTATAAAAACCGATACAAAACCCCTGGTCCTATGGAAGATGATATTTACACGATGCATAGATATCGAGATTCAATTGTTGCTGAGAATAACGGTCCGTATGAAAGAACGGCTTTTGGAGCGTATGTTCTATTTCCGTGGTTTGATGAACACACCTATCAAAATCATCATTTTTATCAGAGTATAAACAAGGTAAACATCGGTGGTCTACCTTTTCTACCAAACGCGACGGTTTTAGTTGAGCAATTTGTAGAATGGCTAATTAATAAAAGTCCTGAAGAGATTCAAAAGGAAGGAATCTTGCCAAGAGGTACGTTAGAGGAATGGAAATCTAGTCTAGACGAATTGGTATTAGTTGGACTTGTTTCAAATGGTGAGGATTATCTCCGTTTTATTAAAGAAGGATACTATTCTATGCCGGCTAACAAATTGAAGAAGGGCTGGCAGGAAGCAAAATATGTTGCGTTATATGTTAAGAGCGGAATTGAGCAGCAGGAAAATGGAATCAAATACTACGGGAAAATAGAAAAAGTTACAGTAGCTATATTTGATGGCTTGGAATGTATAAACTTTAGGTTACAAAATTGGATTACTTTAAAAAACTTGATTAAACCAGTTGGGTACGGGATTTCTAATTATATGTTAACTACCTTACATAGTTTAAACGAATCGACTGAACTACCGGAATTATTTATGAAGTCTACTGAGGAAATGATTGTTTGGCGAATGTTGAGAAGAGTGTCTGATAAAATAGTTCTGAATTTAGATAATGATAATGTGGATCATGCAAACCGAGTAACTAAATATAAAATAAATGCTATTACAGTAAGCTTAGATAGGATAGAGCAAAGTATTAAATTTAATAGCGATACTAATGAATTTGAAGTTTCTAAATATGAATTACTACAGAACCCTAGTAGAGTATTTAAAATGCTAAATAGATTATTTTAAATTGAGAGTGTAAAAATATGTGTAAAAGCCACTTTAATAGTTAGAGTAGCTTTTTTGTATGCTAAACATATGAAGATAATCTATACAAATATGATAAGTGGTAAAGTGAAGGAGAAGGAATATAAAAGAGGAATTGATGTTCAAACAAAAATCGTAAAAAGTTTTTAGAAGAACTAAATGAATTTGAAAGTAAAATACCATAGTTGAAAAAGATGGAACAATTAGGAGAAATTATTTTGTTTAAAACTATTTATACACTACCCCAACCTATCTATTTATTGGGTTGGGGTAGTGTATAATTATAATGAGCAAAATTTTATATACATCATTAAAATTATTGTCTAGGTTTTAAATATTTTTCTTTACAAACGGTACTCCATAATTTGTCACTACAACCGCTTATGTATTTTAGTCCAATGTCTTTTTACTTGCTTTCGGATTAAGCTCTTAATTTTAAGTTTTGACATTTTTTTGTGAGCACGCACGGTATGCATAGGTAATGAAGTTACCTCTATTCTTATAATTGAAACCAAGATGATTATAAATATTATATAAATCTTTTCTTGGGCTTTTTCGTTTTGTTGCTAATCCAACTCGCTTCATAGATGAAGCTTTCCGATATGCACGACAATAAAACTTAAACAGGCTCTTTACTCTAACGCGTACTACCTGTCCATCTGTCACAAACCCTAAATAGTCTAAGGAGCTATTATTACCTGTTTCGTCATAGATTTTACCGTTTGAGAAATTATTAATTTCTGTCTTTCCCTCTTGAATCTTTAATCCTGCTGATTCATAACTATGTATTATTTTAAAAACATCACTCTTCATTTCTTCTAGTAAATCGGAAAAAATCGTCTCAGTTGGTATTATTAATATCATATCATCACAATATCTACGATAAAGGGCGTTGTGTGAATCAGCCCATGCCTTAATTTGTTGATCAAAATGAATTAAATGGACATTGGAACAAACGGCACTCATACCAGAACCTTGCGGGATACCATAAGCTTTTTATTTTTATAAAGGTTTTGCTTTTTGAAATCTCGAAACTCAGATGGTTCCATTATTTTAGATAGTAGCTTTCTATTATTTAATAGTTCTTTGAGTTTCTTGACACCATGTTGTTCCTTTAAGTATTTATCTATATTTGACTTATGGACGTACGTAAACTGTGTGAGATTTTTGTAGACTTTATACCAGTCATTTGGAGTTCATCGACTCCAAGAACCGTTTTTAAATTATTTTTAAGTGTGAAATGATTGATATGGTCAAAAAACTTTGTAAAGTCTATTGAGATAATAACAGCTTGTTTTTGTGATAAAAGAAATTAGGATACTTCGTGTGCAAAATCTATATTATTTTTTCCAGACTTGTTATTTCGATATGCTAATGCAATTTCATCAATTCCTTTTTTGGGGCATATCGGTTATATGCAGCGTTTAATAGATCTCCATAATATTTATATATAAATCTATCTTTATGAGTAGCATAAAAAATCTGGCGTTCTCTTTTCTTTGGGTCAGAGGAAGTGTTTTATCATTCGAAACTGTACATATTAGTTATAGGTGATATTAAAATGAATGGAGGGTAAAGAAGCATACGATTCTACCCAACTAGGGTCTATAATGTTACTTTTTACATGGTTAATATATACTAGGGAATCAAAGTGTAAGTAGTATTTAGTTTCATATTTTGACCAGTCAACCTCAGAAGAGCTAGGGAGTTTACGTAATTGTTGTGACCTATTACTCTGTTTCAAGACAGAAAACCTCCTAGCATACCTTTTTGGGATTCAAAAAAAATTCGAATTGCCCGTTGACCACTGGTTCATTAAACGATTCAATTATAATATAACTAAGGAGTCAATTATAACCGTGATAAGTTTAGGAGACCTCTCAGAGGTGCAAATGTTGATTACACTCGTGGAAGTTGTTTGGTTACTTGTCGAAGTCTTGAAGCTCATAAAGTTTGACAAGTTGAAACTTATCTCTCTTGCAACCAATTTTACAAGACGCCTTCATTTCTGAATCTTTTCCATTATAAGACAGTTATCTTTATATTTAAATAATATCTACATATTTTTCACTTTTTATTGTTTTTGTGCTCCTTTTCTAATGCTAACAGGATATGCAGTGTAGTGTACATTTCCTTACCATATACAGCGAAGAATAAATTGTGTTGCAAATTCTCTCGTACAGAGGACTACAGGTATAGAGCTTTTTACCTAAATTAATTTTTTCCACATCTATTAAGATCTACTTTAATTCAATCACATCTACTTTACCTTCTTGTAATTAATTATCCTAGTTATAAATTCACAATTTTATACAAAATTCGTGTTTCCTTTACAAAATTAAATTAATAGAATAAGAAGTGTAGATTTTTTAAATTAATAAAATCATCCTCAGGTATTGAATAATTAAAATGACAACCTTATACCAATGTATTTGCTATTATCAAATTAAAGGAAGAGAAGAGGATTCAATGTTTATTTATCAACTATTGAAAGAATATAGAAAACGTTTTGGTTTTAAAACAGTACTAATTCGTAATATAAGGACTAATAAATTGATTTTATTATGGTTGTTTATCAGTCAGTCTGTGTTTTCCTATTCTAATAGGTTATCTTTTTTTCATAAAGATGTTAAGTTTTATGATCTTAGCTATATTAGTTTATTTAACTGTTCTCTTCTTCGGAGGTGAACAACATAAGAGGAAGATGATAAAAGCAAGGCCATTCAATTCACTTGGATTTGATGTGCAACCATTCAAACAAATGCTTTATGAAAAGTATGGAATAGTAACAGAGGAACAACTGTTAAGATTGGATGAAATAATAAAAAGGGAGTTATCATTAAATGAATACTATCGGAAATATCCACTATCAGAAATGATTAAACAACTAATTGTAGCGATTTTAACTACAGGATTATTATCATATGCATTTATTGAGATAAGGTATGGAAATCAAGAGTCTGCATCTAACTTAATAGCAGTTTATCTTACATGCATAGCAATAATAGCTATGATAGGTGGATTTCTAAAACAATGTAAAGACTTTGGTTCAACTTCAAGTTTAAATGACATATCTTACATGATTCAAATTGTTCTATTAGAAGAATCAATTCAAAAGGAACAGCCTGAAACAACTAATAAAAATAATATTGAACACGACTACTTACTGCCTAGAAGAAAGTTGAGATATAAATAAGTCTCAAAAGTAAGGTAACTATTTTCGAGGCTGATATATCCAAATATTAGCTTATCTCTTTGATAGGATGTGATAAAGTTTGAACATAAACATGATAATAAAATGGATGAATGCTAATGGAGGGATAATATCAGTAATAGGTATAGTTGTAAGTATTCTTGCAGTATTTATTTCGTATTATTTAGGTAAGCTTTCAGTAAAGAAAAAAACACAACAAACAAATAAGGACCTAAAAGATATCCTAGCTATTGAAATAATGGCAAATTTAGATTTTTTAACCTCAATTAAAAGAGTTCATGATTTGAACATGAAATCAGACAATAACTTTCAAGTACCTACTAGAGCTCCTAGAATACCAGTAATTGAAAATCTTTATAAGTACGAACAAATATCCTCACTTGACAAAGAAGAAAAATATTACTTTAGTAATATTTTTGGAAAGCTAACTAAATTTAACACAGAATATTATATTTATAGGGACTACTCGTATAAAGGTCTTATTACTAATAATTTTGATTATGAACAAATTAGCACGCCAATGATGAACACCTTTGATTCACTAATGGAAATCATGATGTTGCTTTGGGCTAGAATTGTTCAAGAAGTAGGTCATGAATCTATACATTCAATGATTCGTTCACTTAATAAATCTATTAACGATTTTAAAAGAAAAGGTAAAAGTATAATGGTTACTTATGATATAAACAATGTAAAGAGTCGATATAGTTGTGATTACAATCAACTAGAAGTAATCTTATGTTGGGTTTGCAAAGATACGAGTAATGATGAAGGTAAAATTATAATAAATGTACAAGAACACATTCCTAAAGAAGGTATATGAAAACTAGATTACTTAATAGAGCTAGTTTTATATTTAATTCTCCAATCTTATAGGTGACAGAGGGACCATCATTTAAGGAAATAAAACCTAGCCGGATCTTTTTAGAGATTCCGGATTTTTTGGTGGTAGTTAGTCTCAACATTACTATTACTGTTCTAGTTATATGTTTAGTTACATTTGAATATAAATATAAGTTGTGCAAAGAAAAACTATAACAGCTTATACACTATGAAGTTTGATAATATAAAATTTATAGAGGAGGGATTATCATGGGGAGCACGTTTAAATCCAATGATACACCAGTTTCTGAAATATTACGTTCTATAGAAAAAGGTATAATTCAATTACCTGATTTCCAACGAGGTTGGGTATGGGATGATAATCGAATTAAAGCTCTAATAGCGAGTATCACAAATTCATACCCAGTTGGAGCATTAATGTTCTTGGAATATAGTGAAGGCGGAAATGTTCGTTTTAAATATCGTCCTTTTACTGGTGCAACTGCTATACATAATCCTGAAGTATTAGTTCTTGATGGACAACAAAGAATGACATCTATCTTTAATGCATTGTTCTCTAGACAGGCGGTCTTGACGAGAACAGATAAAAATAAAGAAATAAAACGATTTTATTATTTGGACATTGAACGTTGCTTAAATAGTACAACTGATCGTGTCGATGCAATTATCTCAGTACCTGAGGATAAGTTTGTACGTTCAAATTTCGGAAGAGACATTGAGCTTGATTTAAGTACTAGAGAAAATGAATGCAAAAACAATATGTTCCCTCTAAATATTGTGTATGATCCTATTGAAGCTCAAATGTGGATGAATGAATATCAAAAATACTACAATTACGATCCTGTTATTTTAGCAAAGTATGCGCAATTTTTTGCAGATATTTTGGTACCTATTCAAAGTTATAAAGTTCCGGTTATCACTTTGAGCAAAGAAACCCCTAAGGAAGCAGTTTGCCAAGTATTTGAAAATGTGAATACTGGTGGAGTCTCCTTAACTGTGTTCGAGCTAATAACAGCAACCTTTGCTGCAGATAATTTTGAATTAAGAAAAGACTGGGAGAAACGATATAAGAAATTAATAGAAAAGTCGGCCTTATCAGTCTCGAATCAAAAAGAAGCTATATTATCAGTAGTGTCGTCAACGGACTTTTTGACTGCAATAACATTACTGCATCGATATTACGTTAAAATAAATGGTGGAGAAGCCATTAGCTGTAAGAAAAAAGATGTATTAAAACTATCTTTATCTGAGTATCAGCTCTATGCGGATGTTCTAACTGAGGGTTTTATTCAAGCAGCCAGCTTTTTAAAAGAACAACGAATATTTTCTGCAAGAGACTTGCCTTATAGTACACAGTTAATGCCGTTGGCGGTTATATTCTCCATATTAAAAACAAGAACACAAGATAGCATCATTAAAGAGAAGATCTCAACTTGGTATTGGTGCGGAGTATTCGGTGAAATGTATGGTGGTGCTAATGAAACAAGGTATGCTAATGATGTAGGCGGAATGATAGATTGGATTAATGGTGGAAATGAACCTGATACAGTACAAAGAGCCTATTTCCAACCTACAAGGTTATTATCTCTACAAACCAGGTTAAGTGCCGCATATAAGGGTGTTATGGCATTAATTTTAAAAGAGGGATGTCTAGATTTTATTAGTGGAAGCGCTATGGATTTTACTGTTTACTTAGATGAAAATACAGATATCCATCATATATTCCCCCGAGCTTATTGTGAAGCGAAGCAATTTAACAAAACCAAATGGAACTCAATCGTAAATAAAACGCCATTATTTGCGAGAACAAACCGAATCATAGGTGGGAATGCACCTACTGATTATTTAATGAAGATTGAAAAAAGTAATCATGTAGCACGTACTAATCTAGATCATCATATTAAAACTCATAAAATTGACGTAAATGATTTGAGAAGTGATAATTTTGATGAATTTTTTATTAAACGTGCTAAATCATTACTAGGATTGATCAGTGAGGCAATGTCAAAATCTATTCCTAATCTTAATGGAGAAGATGTAATAGCAGGTTTTGGTGGACGGTTGGATTAATAATGATAATATACAAACATCAATAACAAATCGCCATTATTGATATTAATTCTAGGAATAGATGTCTACATATATTATTTAATTCTAATGCCTGCCTCCCCCAGCGTAGTAAGCACTATCACACTGGGAGGGCAGGTTTCGTTTTTATGTAACCATTACACATAAGTGTTATAGGAAGTTCCTAAAATATTATTTATAAACAGTTATATATTTATTCCTTGATTTTAAGAACAATCTTCCCCTTTGTACGACCACTTTCAATGTGCTGGTGAGCCTCTACAATCTGTTCCAAAGGAAAGCACTTCTCAATAACGGGTCTTAGTTTTTCTTCCTCCACAAGATTGCATAAGAAATCTAGATCTCTATTGTTTGGTTTTGCAAAGTGAATTTTTGCTTTCTTTCCACCAATGAATGAACTTATCATTAATTGAACCGGGTGATATTTAGGGTAAAATAGATGTTCAGTAATATAAACACCATTTTCGGTTAAAGAGCGTATACAACTGAAAAATGTCCGCTTCCCAACTGCATCCAGAATAACATCGTACTTTTTTCCATTATCCGCGAAATTTTCCTTCGTATAATCAAGAACGTAATGCGCCCCAAGTTCCTTAACCCAATCGAGATTGGGGGTACTACAAACAGCAGTCACCTCAGCCCCAAAGTATAGTGCAAGTTGAACTGCAAAGTGCCCTACACCACCTGACGCACCATATATTAAGACTTTTTGTCCTTTTTTTACCTGTGCTACATCACGTAATGCTTGTAGCGCAGTTTGACCAGCACATGGTATAGCTGCGGCTTCTTCAAAAGTTACGTTTTTAGGCTTATGACTTAGGTATATCTCACGCGAAGAGACATATTCAGAATGGGACCCGAAACAACTCCCAAAAACATGTTCACCCACTTTAAATCTATGTACGTTTTTACCGACTGCCTCAACCGTACCCGCAACATCTATACCCAGTATGAAATTTTTAGGTTTTTTTAGTCCATTATCTAACCTTGTAGGTAAATAGCCCTTTCGGTACAAATAGTCTAAAGCATTCACAGACGCGCTGTGTACACTAATCAGCAATCTATCATCATCCTTAATGTAAGGCTGTTCGACATCCTTTACCTCTATTACTTCAGGGGGACCATAGGTTGAATAAATAGCTGCTCTCACCTGCATTACCTCCTTTAGTATTCTTTTTTTTATTTGGTTAGAACTTGTCATTTCATGTTAATCTACGCTTTTTTGTATAAATATAGGGATATACAATCACAGTTGTATGTTTTCTATATGAAGTCATACGATGGTAATAAGGTTATTTCTATATATTCGTCTAATTAATTTATATGACCTTAAGTACACATTTTTAATGTTGAAAATAAACCATGTTGTTATTTCGTTTCCGGGTACTTCAAAAGAGAAGTAGTTGGGTTCATTTTTTTATATCCTCGAAGGAAAAGGTCTTTCTACCATGTTGACTATCACACGAGTCATCTTTAATCTTCATATATTAATTTTAAATTTGTTAAAGAATATAAATGTAAATGCTATTAATGTAATATGGTAAAATATTCATATCGATAATTTAATTAAAAGGTAATATGAAAGGTAATTTCCTAATGAATACATTAGAAATCATATCCATGCCATTTACTCATACTTCAATAGACTCTTTACAGGGTAAACCTTATTCCGATTATCCAGTCGTATATTTTTTAAACAATCACACGATGGTTTACATTGGAGAGTCAGTAGCTGTAAGAAATCGTATGAAAAATCATTTGAATAATTTGGAAAGAAAATCATTGGATCAAATGACATTGATTGTTCATGAAAAGTTCAATCGGTCAGCAACCTATAATATTGAAACGAAGCTTATTAATTATTTTCTGGCAGATGAACGCTATAAACTTCAAAATAAGAGTCAGACAGCTGATAGTGTCAGCCACAATTATTATGATAAGTCGTTTTATAATGAAAAGTTATTTAATGAATTATGGGACCAGTTAAAGGAAAAGGACTATGTTACTCACTCAAGAGAAGTCATAGAAAATAAAGATATTTTTAAATTATCTCCGTTCAAAGAGCTTTCGGCTGAACAAATAGAGTTGAAGGAAAAGATTATTGAGGTTTGTGAAAAACATATCAAGGACGAAGAACCATTTGTTTTCCTTGTTAAAGGTGAAGCAGGTACGGGTAAGAGTGTGGTATTAAGCGCCGTCTTTAATCGGATTCAAGAGTTAGCAAAGGAGAAATCTTCCGCTCTTCATAACAGTAATAACTTTTTATTAGTCAATCATTCGGAGATGTTAAAAACGTATCAAAAAATTGCGGGGAAAGTAAAAGCACTTAGAAAGAATAATTTTGACAAACCGACTCCTTTCATAAATAAACGAAAAAAAGCTAACGAAAAAGCTGATATTGTATTTGTAGATGAAGCGCATTTATTATTAACCAGATCAGACAGCTTTAATAATTTCAAAGAGAATAACCATCTAGAAGAGATTATGAAACATAGCAAAATTGTCATCTTGGTATTTGATGATAAGCAAGTGTTAAAAATGAAAAGCTATTGGGATAAAAATAAGCTTCTACGTCTTGTAGATAGTCAACATTCGGAAGAATTTATATTAAAAAATCAATTTCGCATGCGTGCTAGTAATCATATGATTCGTTGGATCGATCATTTGATCGAAAAAAAGATTACTCCTATTCCTGAAAAAGAAGAGTTTGATTTTCAAATTTTTGATTCAGCAGCTAAGATGTATAAAGAAATACGTGAGAAGAATAAGAAATTTGGCCTAGCAAGAATGGTCTCAACATTCGATTATGTTCATAAAAAAGATGGTGAGACTTACTATATAGAAGAAGATCAATTTAAATTGCCTTGGAACACTACTGAAGGAGATACCACCTGGGCTGAAAGAGAAGATACAATCAGGGAAGTTGGTTCTATCTATACGATTCAAGGTTTCGATTTAAATTATGTGGGTGTTATTTTAGGACCATCGGTTTCGTATGATGAGGAAAAAAATGAATTGAAGATTATTACAGAACATTATAGGGATACAGAGGCTTTCAGAGGTAAAGATGAATTTGTTGATCCTGAATCTGTTAAGGAAAAAATCATTATAAATTCGATAAATGTGTTATTGAAGAGGGGAATAAAGGGTCTATATATATTTGCAAGTAATTCAAAGCTAAGAGCACATTTATTAAAACTTTATCAAAATCGTACGAAAAATTATGGGAATATGATGGTCGCAGAGGATAATAGTAATTATCATTAAATCGATGCGTTTTTTTAAAAAATTTGAATATATCATATTGGGCTAGTAAGTAAGGAGCGTTGACCTTGGAATATTTGGACTCATTTGAAATGGAAGATAGAAAAAAATTAGATAAAATCATAGCAGAACTAAAAGATAAATATCCTAAAATTAATTGGCAAACCAAATTGCACGACAATGAAGAGATGAAAGGGAACCCAACCATTTTTATTTCATTGATAGTCCCATCTTCCCAATATGAAGAAGCTCAACAAATTTACCAAGAATTAAAGGATGTAGGATTCGATTTTGAATCATCCATCTTTGATCCTTTAATTGAGGAGATTGTAGACTTCCGAGACGAAAGAAATTGGCAGCAATTCCATAATCCAAAGGATCTAGCTATATCCCTTTCCTTGGAAGCAAGTGAATTATTGGAAAACTTTCAATGGAAAACAAATAAAGAAGCCATAGACGACAATATTGATAATATTACCGATGAAATAGCAGATGTGGTAATCTATGCATTATTAATATCTAATGAGCTAGAAATAAATTTAGAACAGGCCATTAAAGAAAAAATCCATAAAAACAGACAAAAGTACCCGGTTAATAAGTCTTTTGGATCGAGTAAGAAATATACGGATTTATAAGGTAGAAATAGTAAACGAATGCTTTGAACATTTGATAATATCTAATAAAGGGGAATAACGATGAATAACACAGAAGAATTAGAAGACTCTGGGAAACACTTTTCAGATGAAAACTTATGGGATAAATTAAAGAATTTTGCAAAAAAAGCAGGTTCCTCCGTTGTATATGCAGTCTTACTATTATACTTTACTCTTCAAAAACCAGAGGTACCTGTAAAGGCAAAGACCATCATCATTGGTGCATTAGGATACTTTATTCTTCCATTAGATTTAATTCCAGATATAACGCCAGGAGTAGGGTTTACAGATGATTTAGGCGCTCTAGGAGTTGCCTTGTTCCAAGTGGCTATATATATAGATGAAGATATTAAGAATAAAGCAAAAGAGAAATTAAGAGAATGGTTCGGAGATAACGTTGATACCTCCGACATCGATGGGAAGATTGGTTAATCAGGGATGGACACTAGGGGGGGATACTCCCTAGTTTTTTTATTTTTTTCTTATATATCTAACTGCTGTAAGTTTTAAAAGAGTTTCAATCTTGAAGATAATAACTTTTTTTCGAGTGACCTTGTTTTAAGTCTATTATAAAAGAACATCCCCTAACTTTATATAACCCTTAGAAAATCAAGTTATTTTTGATTTCCTCCCTTCTAATTTAGTCAATTAAGTGAACTATGTCTTAAAAGTGAGCTATATCACACCTACTTTTACCGATAGTTGGTAAAGTGAATTCATTATTGAATGAAAAATGTAAGGTCACCTAATGATTAAAGGGTAGGGGGAAGAAAAATGAGTATGTTTTGTTATCAATGTCAAGAAACAGCAAATGGAACAGGTTGTACGATTGCCGGGATTTGTGGGAAAAAAGATGATTTAGCGAATATGCAAGATTTATTGGTTTATGTGGTAAAGGGTCTGGGGATTGTTCATACTGAAGCTAGAGAACTAGGGTTGAAGAATAGTAAAGTAGATGAGTTTATTGTAAATGGTCTTTTTATGACGATTACAAATGCCAACTGGGATAAGAATGATTTTTATAATAAGGTTCGAGAAGGTCTGAACATTCGTGAAGAGATCAAGTCGTCGATTGAAAAGGCTGGCTCAAAATTAGCTAATACAAGCGATTTTGTTACCTGGTATGGTGAGACTAGTCTTGAATTTGAAAACAAAGCTGCTTCACAAGAGGTAAGCATTCTTGCAACAACAGATGAAGATATCCGCTCGTTAAGGGAATTAATTACATATGGTCTAAAAGGATTGGCTGCCTACCTTCAGCATGCCGCACATTTAGGCTATAAAAAAGACTCTCTTTATGCTTTTATGCAAAAGACATTGTCGCAGATAACAGATGATACATTAACATTGGACGAATTGATTGCCCTTTCTATGGAAGTTGGAAAGTATGGGGTTCATGGGATGGAATTATTAGATACTGCAAATACATCCACTTATGGACATCCAGAGGTAACAAAAGTAAACATCGGTGTGGGTAAAAACCCAGGAATTTTAATAAGCGGACATGACCTGAAAGATATTGAACAATTATTAAAGCAAACTGAGGGCACTGGTGTGGATGTGTATACACATAGTGAAATGCTCGTTGCCAATTATTACCCAGCATTTAAGAAATATGATCACTTTGTAGGTAACTACGGAAATGCTTGGTGGGAACAAACACGAGAATTTGAAAGCTTTAACGGTCCGATTCTCATGACAACAAACTGTATTGTCCCACCAAAAGCTTCGTACAAAGATAGAATGTATACGACTGGGGCAACAGGAGTAGAAGGTGTGACTTATATCGCGGAGAAAGAGGATGGAACAAAAGACTTCTCAGTGATGATTGAGCATGCAAAACAATGTGAATCTCCGATTGAAATTGAGACGGGTGAAATTATTGGAGGATTTGCCCATAATCAAGTCGCTCAAGTGGCTGATCAAGTAGTCGACGCTGTGAAGAATGGAGATATTAAACGATTCTTTGTTATGGCTGGCTGTGATGGACGCCATAAAAGTAGAACGTATTATAAAGAGTTTGCTGAAGAGCTTTCTAACGATACCATCATACTAACAGCTGGTTGTGCGAAATATAGATACAATAAGCTTGATTTGGGTGATATTAATGGGATTCCAAGAGTACTTGATGCTGGTCAATGTAATGATTCATATTCACTTGTCTTGACCGCATTAAAACTAAAGGATGCCTTTGGCTTGGAAAGTATTAATGACCTTCCATTGTCTTATAATATCGCATGGTATGAGCAAAAGGCAGTCATTGTATTCCTATCACTTCTCCATCTAGGTGTGAAGAACATTCATGTTGGTCCTACATTACCAGCTTTCCTTTCACCGAATGTAACAAACTTCTTGGTAGAAAACTTTGGTGTAGGAAGCATTACGAATACAACGGATGATATTGACATGTTTATGAAGGCTGTAGCAAACTAATTTACAGTTGTTTCAAGAGGGTGACTCAAATGATCGTTTTTTAACGACCTTTTGAGTCATCTTCTTTTATTATCTAGACCATTCATAGTAACTGGGCACTTTCTGTTTTTCAGTAATAAGAAGAGTGCTAGTTTATCTGGTACAACACCTAGATGGTAGTATAAGCCAAGTTCATCCACTATAGATAATGACTTTACTATTTAATAAGAAATTGTAAATTTGTAACAAAAAGTTTACATCTGTTCCTCCCGAAAACCTCCTTAAAACCACCAATTCTAGAAAATAACATCACTATAATCTGATAGAGAAAGCAAAAATTGACTGATTCCCTATACAAGAAATTTACAAAATATTAGTCGTGCCTCTAATGTCGCTTAATATCGATCTATTACACTTACAATTATAGTGTCGAAGAGGGGGCTGGTTATACAATCTGAGTATTCGGACGAGCAGTAGTTAAGTATTCTATTGTTCTAAAAGGCTGCGTTCATAAAGAGACTTGCAAAAATTACATACGAATCATCAAATCAACATTTCCAATCAAAATTAAGGAGGAGAGGAAACATGAATAAAGTAAAAGGTGGATTACTACTAGGTCTTGTATCATTTGCGCTTGCTGGCTGCGGTAGTGAGGAAAGTAGTACCAATAGTGGAAGTGCAACTGAAATTGAAGGGGATTTATCTTTTTACACGTCACAACCTGATGAGGATGCTCAGAAATTAGTTGATGCATTCACAGAGAAATATCCGGATGTAAAGGTACAAACATATCGATCAGGGACAGAAGAGGTCATTAGCAAAATTAAAGCGGAGCAGAAAGCGGGAGACGTTCAAGCAGATGTATTACTAGTAGCGGATTCTGTCACGTTTGAGGATTTGAAGGAAGAAGATTTATTACTTGAATATAAATCCGAGGAGCTTAGTGAAATTCCTTCTAAACTAGTGGATCCTGATGGCATGTATGCTGGTACAAAGGTGATGGCTACAGCCTTAGTAGCAAACACAGCAAATGTAAAGGAAATGCCAGACTCATGGGATGTACTGACAGATGAGAGTTCTAAAGGGGAAGCTATCATGCCAAGTCCCTTTTATTCAGGTGCTGCTGCTTATAATTTAGGTGTATTTATACGAAATGACGCATTCGGCTGGGATTATTTTAAGAGTTTAAAAGAAAATGAAATGACGGTAACAAAAGGGAATGGAGCGGTTCTTCAAGCGGTTGCCAATGGGGAAAAATCATATGGAATGGTTGTTGACTTTATTGTGGCACGAGCTAAAGCGGAAGGATCTCCCGTTGAACTGATCTACCCAAAAGAAGGGGTACCAGTGATTACTGAGCCAATCGGGATTATGAAGGATGCTGAAAACGAAGCAGCAGCAAAGGCGTTTGTTGATTTTGTTTTATCAGAAGAAGGGCAAGAGTTGGCAGCGGAAATTGGCTATACACCTATCCGCAAAGGTGTGGAAGCTCCAGAAGGTTTACAAACGATTGACGAAATGAAAGTGATGGATGCGGACATTAGTGAATTATATCAAGCAAGAGAAGATGATAAAAAGGAATTTGAAACCATTTTTGGACAATAAGAGCTTCCTATTTAAAAGGCTACTCAAATTCTTACGTTGAGCTAGCCTTTTTTCATAAGGTCATCATCATCTAAGGAGAGAAATACTGAATGCTGCAAAATGTGGTCAGTCGAGTTCAAAACCAACATAAATGGTGGTTTTTCATTGGTGTATTATTTGTAGTGATTTTTTTTGTGGTACCTATATGTAGACTCGTTTTTCTAAGCTTTTCTTCAGAAGGAGGCTTCACACTAGGAAATTATAATTCCGTTCTTCAGGATCGTTCTACATGGAAAACGATTGAACATACGTTATATGTGGTTGGTGGTTCGTCTATTATCGCGATTATCTTAGGAGTTATCATGGCTTGGGTTGTGGCGTACACCAATATTAGGTACAAACAACTGCTCCAAACTTTCATCTTTTTGCCCTTTATTATTCCATCCTACATCACGACATTAGCATGGACTCAGTTCATGAGCAAGGATGGATTTTTCGCTCATCTAGTAAGCATGCTTCTGGGATCCATTGAGCCCTTGAACATGTATAGTTTACAAGGAATCATCCTGGTCATGGGATTATCCCATTATCCACTTGTCTACTTATTAACGGTGAGTGTCCTTCGAAAAATCCCCCGTGATCTTGAGTATGCGGCAAGGGTTTCAGGATCAAGCAAGTGGCAGTCTTTCAAAAAAATCACGCTTCCACTTGCGTTACCAGGAATTGCAAGTGGTGGGTTTCTGGCCTTTATTTCAAGCCTTGATAATTTTGGCATTCCTGCGTTTCTTGGGATCCCAGGGAATATCCGAGTGCTCAGTACCTATATCTATGAGCAAATCGTAGGGCTAGGACCGAATTCCTTTGAAAGGGCGGCCACTTTATCGGTGATTTTAGGGGTCATTGCACTATCAGGTACTGCTATTCAGTGGTTGCTATTAAAGAAGTCTAAACATATGGAAACAGCGGTTGAGGATAAAGAACCAAGATTTCTCTTTTCGAAAAGAACCCGTCTTACCATTGAACTGCTTTTATGGAGCTTTTTACTAGTAACCACCCTGGTTCCACTACTGTCCATGCTATCAGCCTCGCTGATTAAAGCGTATGGGTTGCCGTTTGCACCTGAAAATATAAGCTTAAAAAACTATCAATTTGTGTTGCTTGAAAATCAAAAGGCAATCACCTCTTTAAAAAATAGTGCGAATTTGGCAATGGTCACCACGGTTATTTGTTTAGTGATAGGGACTGCCATTGCTTATGTTCGAACAAAAATGCCTTCTTTGATGACAAAAGGCTTAGAGATGATTATTGGAATTCCTTATGCATTACCAGGCACAGTTTTAGCATTAGCGATGATATTTGCTTGGATCGAACCCATTCCAGGCTGGAATCCTGGAATATACGGGACCATTACGATTCTATTCATTGCTTATGTGACACGTTTTTTAATTTTACAGGTCAGGGGAAGCATTACAGCATTTATGCAGGTTGACCCTTCGATGGAGGAAGCTGCTCGAGTGAGTGGTTCTAACGGATTTTATAAGTGGAAGCAAATTTTGATGCCATTGATTTTGCCTGGAGTCATTAGTGGTGCGTTACTCGTCTTTTTAACTGCATTAACGGAACTAACGGTTTCCTCTCTTCTATGGTCTAGTGGAACGGAGACAATTGGGCTTGTGATTTTTAATTTTGAACAAGCTGGGTATTCAACGTATTCAACGGCATTCTCAAGTATTGTTGTTTTATTGATTTTATTAGCCTTTACTTTGGTAGCTATTTTACAAAAATTATGGGATAGGAGGGTACTGCGTCATGAGCACTCAGATTAAAAATGTAGAAAAACGCTTTGGTTCCTTTCAAGCATTGCAGCAAATCAACTTGGAAATAAAAGAGGGTGAATTTGTTGCGATTCTTGGTCCATCAGGCTGTGGGAAAACAACGTTACTTCGAATATTAGCTGGTTTTGATTCACCATCGTCAGGAGAAGTGTTGGTGAATAACAAACTAGTCGCAAATGAAACCTCCTTCTTACCACCTGAAAAGCGTAATATCGGAATGGTGTTTCAATCCTTTGCTTTGTGGCCGCATATGAATGTAAGGGATCATATTCGCTTTCCTTTAAAACATCATCAATTTTTAAATGAAGACCATAAATCCAGCATTCATCAAAGAGTGGACGAAGTGTTAAAAATGGTAGATATGGATCATCTAGGTGAAAGAATGCCAAGTGAACTATCAGGAGGGCAAAAACAACGAGTGGCCTTAGCACGTGCGATCGCTCCCAAACCAGGCTTATTGTTAATGGAC
This sequence comes from Robertmurraya korlensis NBRC 107688, assembly GCF_001591645.1. Lineage (GTDB taxonomy): Bacteria > Bacillota > Bacilli > Bacillales > Cytobacillaceae > Robertmurraya_A. The sequence continues at coordinate 125,146 of NZ_BCVH01000003.1, forward strand.
GAACCCCTTAGTAGCTTGGATGCTGAATTGCGAATGGGAATGCGTAAGGAGATTCAGCAACTACACCATGTGACAAAGGCTTCGATTGTGTATGTGACACATGACCAAACGGAAGCACTGGCGATGGCAGATACAATCGTGGTCATGAATAAGGGGAAGATTGAACAGGTAGGGACTCCCAAGGAAATTTATAGCTCACCAACCACACCATTTGTTGCCTCCTTTGTTGGGAAAGCGAACGTAATAAAAGGAAAATGGGAAGGGACAACCTTTTCTCCTTTTGATCAGCATTCTATTAAATGGGATGGAACGGCGGTCACAGAAGAATTAAGGGAGAAAAACCTATTTCCCGCTCGTCCGGAGCAACTAGAAATTTCATATCATGCTGATGGTGTAAAAGGAATAATCACGAATGTCCAATATCAAGGAAAAGAGATTCACTACACGGTTATGGTGGAAGGGGAGCAGTGGGTGGTCCATCAGGATGTTTTCACAAAGTTCTCCATCGGTGATGAGGTATATGTTCATTTAAAGGAATGGCATGATAGAAGGAATATCGGGGAGAAAAACCAACTTCTATTTGTATAACCGTCCCTATGTTTTCCTAGAAAGTGATAAAAGCAAAAGCGGGATAACCTGAATGATCGATGGTTTTCCCGCTTTATATTTTTTTATTTGAGTTACATATAATCATAAACAGAATCATCAAAATAGAGCCAGTGATAATATTCAATCTGGGAATCTGCCATCTTGGAAATGGATTTCTCACTGAATTTTTGTTGATCAATTAATTTCTGCGCTTTGGCATTTCTTTCTACTTGGCTCATTGTAAATCCTCCCTATTGTATGAGAAGTAATGAAGTATGTAAGTGTTGAAAACGTTTTCTTTTCTTGTTTTTATTATACATCTAAAAATTAGATTAAACCAATATCAAATTTAGATGATTTTTTAGAAAATAATATAAAACTGTTATTATCTACTTACTTTGAAGCAGTAGAGAGGAAAAGGTCGAATGGCTAAACCTGTGTTTTGTTACCGGTTATGGAGTAATGCCAATAAGTTGAACACACAAAAGTAAGGATTATGCTACTTTGCGAGTGTAGTTACTAGAAATATAGAGAAGGCATTTTAAAACAATGGAACATCTCTTCAAACTTAAATAGGTTGTATGAAAGAAATAATAATGATAATAATCAATCATTGCTCTTGCGTTTAGTACGATATCGTAGTATTTTAAAGGTAGAAATTTAAATCTAAAAGGTGTGGGACATGGAACAATTAGTTGAACTTTTGCTTAAGAACGGAATTAAACCCTTCAGCTACTTTCCTAAAGCAGCTGAATTAGAGAAAAAAATCTCCCACACAGATTTATCTGCCTTAGTGATTTTGAAACTGAAAGAACAGCTAACGATGTCAGAATTAGCTTCTGACTTAGGTGCACCTCTAAGTACGACCACAAGTATGGCCAAACGCCTTGAAAAAAAGGGTTGGATTGAAAGAACAAGCTCACCCAAGGATCAGCGGGTTATTATGGTTTATTTAACTGAAGAAGGAAAAGAGCTGGCTAGGCAGGCTAATGAAATGATGGAGCAAGCATTGGGACGTATCCAAACGGCCCTAACAGAAGAAGAATTAGAGCAATTTGTGTCCCTTGTGTTAAAGGTAGTCAAATCCTTGCAACAACCTGAAAATGAGTACAACGCATCTATAAAAAAGAAACCTGCTATACGAAAAATCTCCATTGATGAATAATGTTTCATTTCAAAGAGGGTTTTGCGTAAGAAAGTTGAATCATTAAATAAGGATGAACAGGGTGATCAAAACGCTGTTCATCTTTATTATAAACAAATAGTACGATATCGTAGTTTCATCTAGTGAGTAAAGTTAAAGTGCCACAATGCCTAACAATGTTTTTTTAACCAATTAGTACGATGTCGTATTAAAATAAACCAACTATAAGAGGTGAAGAACATGCGAATTATTATTTATACGGGAAAAGGTGGAGTTGGTAAAACCAGTATTGCCGCAGCAACAGCCGTAAAATTAGCGCAACAAGGACTGAGAACTCTTGTCATGAGTACAGATGCAGCACATAGTCTTTCTGATGCCTTTGACCAACCTTTAAGTGATCAACCAACTCAGCTTCATGACTGTTTATGGGGAGTTGAAGTTAATAGTTTACGAGAAACGGAACGAAACTGGGGAGCCGTCCAACAATGGTTGAGTGGCATGATGAAATGGGCGGAGCTAGAGGATATCAGTTCTGAGGAAATCATGATTTTTCCGGGTATGGAGGAAATATTTAGTTTAATGCAAATCAAAACTCATGCTCAAAGCAGAAAATATGATGTCATTATCGTAGATTGTGCTCCAACGGGCGAAACACTAAGGCTCTTAAGCTATCCCAACCTGATGAAATGGTGGCTAGAAAAGATATTCCCTTATGAGCGACGACTCATTAAGGTGGCCCGTCCAGTAAGAAAACTCGTTATGGGTGGATTGGAGTTACCGAGTGATGAGGTGCTAAACAGTATTGAACGTTTTGTAAGAGAATTAGAAGAAATGAATAAAATCCTTTTAGATCGAAATGTCACGTCTGTCAGAATTATTTTAAATCCCGAAAAAATGGTCATTGCCGAATCAAGAAGAGCCTTCACTTACTTGAATTTATTTGGTTTTAATACCGATGCCATTCTTGTTAACCGAATCATTCCCGAGGAAGCTAGAGAAGGCTTTTTAGCCAATTGGCATCATATTCATCAACGCTATGATGAAGAAATTAAAAGCTGCTTCGAGCCCCTCCCTATTTATCGAATTCCGTTAATGCCTTCAGAGGTTTCGGGGATATTGCAATTGGAGCAACTTTCTCAAGTAGCCTTTGGTGACACTAATATGTCCAACATCTTATTTTCGGGCCAGACAGAGCAAGTTCGCAAAGAGAATGGTCAATATATTTTAGAGATTTCACTCCCCTTTGTGAGTAAAGATGAAATTGAACTTTCACAAAAAGGTGATGAGCTCATCGTTCAAATTGGTTCATATAAGAGAAAACTAGTGTTGCCTCGTACCCTTCTGGGGAGAGAAATTGAAAGGGCTCGAATCAATGAACATGTCTTGAATCTCCATTTTTCAGAAAGTATCAATCCGTTTTAGAAAGGAGCGCGTAAAATGAAGCGAGGATCTACTCCACATATTTTACAGGCTTTATTAGAATCTCATGAGCAGTTTATAAAAAGTAAGATGCCAATGGAATCACAGAATCATTTTCGACAGGCGCATAAAGAGGTACTAATGGGCATCCGTACTTGGATTGATCATCAAATGGTGGAAAGAGAAACATCCATGTCTCACTCCAACCATCAAGCGGTAAAGAAAATTAACATATCTGATTAAAGAGGAGGAATTCATGATGAATTGGAAAAAACGAAGTGGTCTATTACTCATACTCACTTCTATCATCCATAGTCTTATTGGGATTGTTTTGTTTTGGGAGCCTTTGGTGGATATATTTCAGGCAGGAGTATTTAACTCTGTCGCTCCTCATTTTGATCGAGCGACCCTCTTTTGGTTTCTATTATCAGGAGCGCTAATGTTTATCCTAGGGCATTTCATGCATTGGCTGGCAAATGACCTAAAAAAAGAAATTCCAGCCTTTCTTGGCTGGCATTTGCTGTGGTTGTCTATTGTGGGAGCTTTCATCATACCAGGTTCCGGTTTTTGGCTAGTCGTCCCTCAAGCCTTGATCATTATAAAGAGATAATGACTAATGAAATAACAGTTTTTGATAAATACCATTCTGGCGATGCATTCACTAGTAAATATAGCTTCAAGGTGATGTTGAAAATGACGAGACCTTCTTTCGTGAGTCAATGAAAGGTCGAGAAATCACTTTAAAAAACGTGGAGAAAAAGGACCCTATAGTAGACTTTTTCTATGTGTCTACTCTATAGGGTTCTTTTTATTCCAAGGTAGCTTTGTCTTTTATCACTATTGCTGTAAATGATATTTTTTAATTTTAAGATAAAGGGTGTTCCGACTTATTTTTAGGATCGTAGCTGCCTTACTAATATTCCAGCTTACATAATCCAACGTTTTTCGAATCACCTCTTTCTCGGAATTGATAAGAGAGGTAGGGGGACCTTTTTCTTCCTGTTGGGATGGTTGATCCTGCTCGTATTCGATTTCGAAATCCAGGTCCTCCGCTTTAATCTCATTTCCTTCAGCTAGAAATGAGGCCTGCATAAGAACACTATTCAGCTCTCTCACATTTCCTGGCCAATGATATGAAAGAAGCTTATTTTTCGCCTCTCTTGAAAGATGTAAAGAAGGGTAATCTAACTTTTTCATTAGGTATTGTGACAATTCAATCAGGTCTGAACGCTCACGGAGAGGAGGGAGTGTCATAACGACACCTTTTAGTCGATAATATAAGTCTTCTCGAAAACGTCCTGCTTCTATTTCTCTTCTAAGGTTTTTGTGGGTGGCAGCAATCACTCTTGTATTGATTGGTATAGGTTTAATTCCGCCTACACGAGTGACTGATTTTTCTTGTAAGACTCTTAGCAAAACAGCTTGTGCCTTTAGGGACATGTCACCGATTTCGTCTAGAAAGAGTGTTCCTCCATTCGCTGCCTCAAATTTCCCTATAACCCCTTCACGATTGGCACCGGTAAATGCTCCCTTTTCGTAGCCAAACAATTCACTTTCAATTAGACCCTCCGGCATGGCGCTACAATTAACCGCAATGAAAGGCTTATCTCCTCTTTGTCCAGATGTATGTAAAGACTGTGCAATTAACTCTTTTCCTGTCCCGCTTTCTCCATATATGATCATTGGAAAATCGGTTAGTGCTGCTTTTTTGACGATCCTTCTAATTTCATTCATCTTTGGGCATGACCCGACAATATCCGTAATGGTATATAGACGAGGTTGAGTAGATGTCTTATTCGTAGGTTTTTGTAAAGCTAATACGGAGCGATATTGTTTACGTGATGGATCAGAAACCACTTCTGTAGCATATCCCTTTGTATTATGAAATTCCTTTCCCAAACAGTCTTCACCTAGTAATTGACGTGCTGACTGATTGGCACGAATGATTCTTTTGTCATCATCTAGTGAAAGAAGGGGGACCGTTGCCAAGTATGCCGTCGCTTCAAGCTCTTTGATGGTCAAAACCTTTTCATTTTTCGCCTTGTCTAAAAGCAAGCCATTTTGAATAAAATTCGCCATGATGTTTGTTAGGGAGAATAGAAATGGGTGATACAATTCCTTTCTTGCACTTATATTCACGGCACCAATTAGTTCACCAGTTGGCGAATAAACAGGGCTGGCTGCACAGGTTAGAAATTGATTTTTCACATAGAAGTGGTGATCTGCATGAGTGATAATGGGCTCTTTCGCAAAGATGGCTAGCCCCATGGCATTGGTGCCTTTGTTTTCTTCAGACCAATTCGAACCGATGGATAAAACATCATCAGAACAGGTTGTATCCAATTGGCCTACTCTATGTATGATGGTTCCGTTTCGATCAACAATGGTGATGACTAGACCAGAATAGTAGCTGGGAAAGAGTGTGTTAATAGCCGAAGAGGCATGTGTGATGAACGGTTCATTTTCTTTCATTAAGTTTCTTAAAGCCTTACCAGTTATAAAAGAGTCCTCTAGAGGATCTGTTGGTGAGAGTCCGATATCTTGACAACGTTTCCAAGATTGGCTAATGAGATCATACTTATCGAAAAGAACTTCCGTAAACATTGGCGATGATTACCCCCTTTTCACATTCAGGCCATTCATTCTTTGAACATATTATACTATTATTTCAATATTCAGGAAAAGATTAAATGTTGTTTGTCTCAAAATAGGACATCTTTTGCTCATTTTTTGAACACGCTTACATCCCTAGGTACATCGAATGATTCAAATAATAGCTTTTTAGAGTTGGCATAAAAATTGCATTTATAATGTTGTAAACAATCTTATAAACAAAAAGGGAGGATTTTCATATGAAGGGAAATAGAGCAGTAGCATATATGGGGCCTGGAAAAGTAGAGGTACAAGATATTGGATATCCTGACTTAGTCTTACGAGATGGTCCTGGTGTAAACCCGCTAAATGTCGGGCGTAAATGTCATCATGGAGTTATTCTAAAAGTAGTGACTACAAATATCTGTGGTAGTGACCAGCATATGGTAAGAGGAAGAACCACAGCGCCTTCTGGGTTAATCCTTGGTCATGAAATTACTGGGGAAGTAATAGAAGTTGGAAGAGATGTGGAGTTTATTAAAAAAGGGGATCTTGTCTCCGTTCCATTTAATATTGCCTGTGGTCGCTGTCGAAGCTGCAAAGAACGCGATACTCATATTTGTGAAAATGTAAACCCTGACCGTCCAGGTTCCGCCTATGGATATGTAGACATGGGTGGATGGGTTGGAGGTCAATCAGAATATGTCATGGTACCTTATGCTGATTTCCAACTATTAAAATTCCCAGATAAAGACCAAGCCATGGAAAAAATCAAGGACTTAACCATGCTCTCAGATATATTTCCAACAGGCTATCATGGAGCCGTAAGTGCAGGTGTGAAGCCAGGATCAACGGTATATATTGCTGGGGCTGGTCCTGTTGGTCTGGCAGCCGCACATTCCGCCCAATTATTAGGAGCAGCCGTCGTTATTGTTGGTGACTTAAATAGCGAAAGACTCGCTCAAGCAAGAAGCTTCGGTTGTGAAACGGTGAATCTGCGTGAACATCCAAACCTTGGAGAACAAATCGAACAAATTCTCGGAACACCAGAGGTTGACTGTGCTGTTGACTGCGTTGGATTTGAAGCCTCGGCACATGGAACCAATGCGGTGGAAGCACCTGCAACTGTCCTAAATTCGATCATGACTGTCACACGTGCAGGAGGAAGACTTGGAATTCCAGGACTGTACGTGACAGGTGACCCAGGTGCCATTGACGAAGATGCACAAATTGGAACATTGAAAGTTCGACTTGGATTAGGTTGGGCGAAGGCACATACATTTGTCACAGGTCAAACACCTGTTATGAAATATCATAGAGAGCTCATGACAGCTATTTTAAGTGGAAAAGCTCAAATCGCAAAAGCAGTTAATGCAACGGTTATTTCCTTAGATGAAGCTCCAAGAGGGTATATGGAATTTGATCAAGGGGCTGCGCGGAAATATGTCATTGACCCGCATGGGCTTGTAAAATAAAAAAACATATAAGTTCGATCTATAAAAAGTTTGAAGTGAAAAATCGAATGAACTAGCCATAATACCGTTAGTGAAAAATGGCTTGTGAATTGGTACTTAGCGAAAAAGCAGGCGCCTATTTTGGTGCCTGTTTTCTTATTTAAAAACTTATTTTATTTTGTATGAAAAGGATTTTTGTTCTTAATAAAAGACTGGTTGTTGTGCAGATAATTCTTATGGAGAAGATGCCTGTACATAATGGCCATTAACCAAGCAACAACTCCCGCCGAGTCGGTGTGAAATTACCCCACAAAGAATGACTCTTTATTACTGTAACATTACAGTTCTATAACAAATCGCAGAAAAAGACAGAATATCCAAGCCGGCAGCGAATTTTATAGGTATAGAGAAAAATAGGGGGCAATATCTGAAGCTATTTGGGGGGACTTTACATGCTAGAATATGAAACCAATATCGATCAATTCGCCACTATAAAAGTAATTGGGGTTGGAGGCGGCGGAAATAATGCCGTAAACCGAATGATTGAGGACGGCGTGCAGGGAGTGGAGTTCATTGCCGTGAATACAGATGCACAGGCTCTCAACATGTCAAAAGCGGAGGTCACGATGCAAATCGGTGGTTCGCTGACCAGGGGCCTGGGGGCCGGTGCCAATCCTGAAATCGGCAGAAAGGCTGTCGAGGAAAGCAGGCAGCAGATCCAGGATGCCTTGCAAGGTGCGGACATGGTGTTCGTAACGGCCGGAATGGGTGGCGGAACAGGGACCGGAGCTGCTCCGGCGATTGCCCAAATCGCGCGCGAACTTGGCGCACTTACCATTGGAGTGGTGACTCGTCCGTTCACTTTTGAAGGCCGCAAGCGGGCACAAAATGCGGCAGCCGGAATTGAAGAGATGAAGAAAGCTGTTAATACCTTAATCATCATTCCAAACGAGCGATTGCTACAAATCGTCGATAAGAAAACGCCGATGATTGAAGCCTTCCGTGAGGCGGACAATGTCCTCAGGCAGGGTGTCCAGGGCATTTCCGACTTGATCGCCGTGCCAGGCTTGATTAACTTGGACTTTGCTGACGTGAAGACGATCATGTCCAACGAAGGAACGGCACTTATGGGCATCGGGGTGGCTTCAGGTGAAGACCGTGCTGCCGAAGCTGCCAAAAAGGCCATCTCCTCGCCGCTGCTTGAAACTAGCATCAATGGCGCGAAAGGAGTGCTGATGAACATCACTGGTGGCATGAACCTCAGTTTGTATGAAGTCCAGGAAGCGGCCGATATTGTGGCGGCTGCAACAGATGACCAGCTTAACATGATTTTTGGATCGGTCATTAATGAAAACCTGAATGAAGAAATCATGGTGACTGTGATTGCAACCGGCTTCGATCATGACGGGGAGGAAGCTCCATCGTCAAACACTTCGCGCCGTTCTAGAGACATGATTGCCAATTCCCGTGAGGAATATCACGCTCAGGCGAGACAGCGAGAGCCTGTTGCCCATGCAGAATGGGGGAATTACGGACAAGCCCAAAATTACAGCCAGTACGGCAGCTACGGTCAATCCGGCAGCTATAGCCAGTCCAGAAACAACAGACAATCCGACAATCACAGCCAGCAGCCTGCCTACGAAGAGCCCGCGAATTACGAACGGGGTAGTCAGCAGCAGGATGACTCGCTTGATATTCCATCGTTCTTGCGGCAACGAAACAGAAGGCGGTAAACCAACGAACAAAAAGACCAAATCATTTGTGATTTGGTCTTTTTAAATAGATTAAAACAAACGGTAATTCCGCCATTAAAAGGAAGGTTGAATCATGGAGCCATTGTTCAGAAGAGGAACAATATAAACGGAAAATGAGAGATAACCATGTAGGAACCAATGGAAATGAAATGACGTAAGCCGGTCCCCTATTTACAAAAATGCTCGAAATTGACTTTCTACTTTCTTCTTTTTAAAACATCCAGACCAATGACTGGATTCATCTCTAAATCCCCCTCCTAAACTGCCATTTTAGGACCCCTAATCACTCCATTCTATGCACAGCTTCGCTTACCTAAAAACATATTCTAGAAAAGGATTTTTATGGATAAACGAAGAGAGAATGAGTATAAGGTGAGGGGGTCCTTTCCGAAGAAAATTATAGCTATATTTTTAAATTAAAAAATAATTTTAAATTATCAGAATATTTGTTGACACGTAAAACATGCCTGTTATAAAATCAAACTGCACCACAAAGTAATTAAATATACCGCTATTCGATACAACTAGCGTTTGGAGGGGAGGTTACCAATTATTGACTGAGAATATTTCCATTTGTGGTTCTGGTTTAATGGGGAGTGGAATCGCAGTAGTTTTTTTAACTAGTGGACACCCAACAACCATTTATGCAGTAGAGGAAAGCGAAGAAAGAGTAAGAGAAAAGGTTCAGACGATCCTTGAATACTTAGTGGAGAAAGAGCTCCTTAGTATAAGTGTAAAAAACATAGCTTTAAGCCATTTATTTGTATCGAATGATATTCAGGATGTGGTTGCTAATGCAAATGTCATTTTTGAATGCATTCCAGAAAAAGTGGAAATGAAGCAGACCTTATTTCAAACGTTAGATGAACTTTGTGATCCTAATGTAATTTTAGCAACAAATACATCTGTCATGAGTATCACGGAGATAGCCGCATTGTCCAAACATAAAGAAAGAATCGTTGGAACCCATTTTTGGAATCCAGCTTACTTAATACCTTTAGTGGAAGTAGTTAAGACCGTAAATACCTCTGAGGGTGTAATGGAAAAGACAGTGAGCCTTTTACAGACGGTAGGGAAACATCCCATTAGAGTAAATAAAGATGTACCTGGGTTTGTAGCGAATAGACTTCAGCATGCTTTGTGGCGAGAGGCCATTCATTTAATTGAAAGCGGTATCACAGACGCAGCAACCGTGGATGAAGCAATAAAATATAGCTTTGCCATGAGGTTACCTGTACTTGGTCCAATCGAAAATGCTGATCTGGTGGGCACTGATTTGACTTACGCCATACACGATTATGTACTAAAGTACTTAAATAATTCTCCAGAGCCTTCGAAACTTTTAAAACATATGGTTGAGGAAAATCAGTTAGGTGTGAAAAGTGGTAGTGGCTTCCTTCCATGGACGGAAGAAAAAAAGAAAGAGACCGAGAAGAATTTGTTCGATCATCTTGTCAAACTAGTAAAAGAATCAGAGAAATCACAAGTTAAAAAATAAAAGGGTTGGTGGAAGAAATGGGAAAATTAAAATTAGTAGACTTAAGTCATCCGTTTGGAGATAAAGCGCCGTTATGGCCATATTTTGAAGATGTAAAAATTGAAAGGGTCCATTATCATGCGAAATCTGGTGTCCTTTCACAGAAAGTTACTACGGTAATGCATTGTACAACACATGCAGATTCTCCTGGACATGTCATTGAAGGAGAGGCTTATACACATGAAATTCCATTGGAAAAGTACTATGGAACGGGAGTAGTAGTGGATATTCCAAAGGGTAAATGGGAAGAAATCACAGCAGAAGACTTAGAGAATGCAACACCAAAGATTCAAGAAGGGGATATTGTAATTATCCACACAGGATGGCACAGGCACTGGGGGGATAGTCAAAAATACTTCGCTCATTCACCAGGGTTATCAAGAGATGGGGCTGAGTGGTTAGTGAAGAAAAAAGTGAAAGCTGTTGGGGTAGATCAACAAGCTTTAGATCATCCATTAAATACAGCTATTGCAGACCACGGACCAGGGCCATTACTTCCATCCATTCTTGAAGAATATAAAAAAGAAAAAGGGAGAGAAGCAAAGGAGGATTTTCCAGAATGGGAACCTGCCCATCGCCTCTTATTAGGAAACGGAATCATGGGTTGGGAAAATGTTGGTGGTGATATTGAGCAGGTGGTTGGTAAGCGGGTCACTATTTCTGGTTTTCCCATTCGTTGGTACATGGGAGACGGCTCAATTGTTAGACTAGTAGCTTTTATAGATGAAGATGAAATTAATAACGTGCCTGAAAGAATTTATCCTTATGGAACGAGCTGATTACTTTAAAAATCAAAAAAGGAGGGATTCAGATGGATAAGGTCATATTAACAGTAGCACCAACTGGAGCATGGCCAATGAAGCATGATACGCCATATATTCCACTTCAGCCAGAAGAAATTGCTGATGAAATCTATGCTTGTTATCTCGCTGGGGCATCCATTGCTCACATTCATGTGAGAGATGATCATGATCAAGCGTCTATGGATTACGAGAAGTTTGAGCAAACTGTGAAGTTAGTAAGGGAACGTTGTGATATTGGCCTCAATCTAACAACCTCTGGTGGTTTAGGATTAGACGATGAAGTCAGAATGAAACCGTTTATGCAATTAAGGCCTGAATTAGCGAGCTTTGATTGTGGATCGATGAACTGGGCGCATTCCACCACCTTTATTAATAGTCCACCTTTCCTTGAAAAGTTAGGACAGAAAATGAAGGAAAGTGAAGTGAAACCAGAAATCGAAGTGTTTGATGCGGGGATGTTTTACAATGCTGAATACTATTTGAAAAAAGGCGTGTTAGAGTCTCCTCCTCATTTTCAATTTGTGCTAGGAGCACCAGGAGGAATGGCAGCTACCGTAGAGAATCTAGTATACTTGAAAAATTTGTTGCCTAAGGAAGCGACCTGGAGTGCTTTTGGAATTGGTCGTATGCATTTGCCTATCTTGTATGCCACGTTAGCACTTGGGGGACATATTCGAGTGGGAATGGAAGATAATATCTTTTATTCAAGAGGTGTTTTGGCTAAATCCAATGTAGAATTTGTGGAGAGAGCCAAAAGAATTGTTTCTGAATTAGGAAAAGAAATTGCAACTCCAGAAGAAGCAAGAATTCTTTTAGGTCTGAAAAAACAATCTCAAAAACAAGTAATGTAGTAATGCCATATGGTTACCCATTTTTATGGGTAATTTCTTAGTATAGAGGAGATGAATGCACATGAAAAAGGTAGAATTACAGGCTGTTCTTCAATATGAGGCTCCGAAACATTTTGCCATGACAGCTCTAAGATTACACGGGAAAGAGACGGGGTGTAACCATTTTTCTGTGGGATTATCTCATTTTCTACCAGGTGGTGGTGCGGAATATGATGCATCCCCCCTAGAAAAGGTGTATCTGGTTTTAGATGGAGAAATTACGATCAAGACTCAAGACGAAGTAGTTGTATTAAAAAAAACAGATTCCATTTTTATAGGGGCGAACGAAGGTAGAGAGATTATAAATGAGACCAATCAACCAGCTAGCATGCTTGTTGTTATGAATTATCAATAGAAAAGGGGGATGGGAAGTGGCAGTAGAACTCTCTAATTTATTTGATTTAACAGGGAAAGTGGCCATTGTAACCGGTGGTGCAGGGTCACTAGGAAAAGCGATGGCACTCGGTCTAGCAAAATATGGTGCAGATATTGTGGTAACCGGTAGAACATTAACAACATTAGAAGAAACAGTAAAGGAAATATCGGAAATGGGGAGAAATAGTATAGCCATAACAGCGGATGTTACCAACCAAAAAGATGTTGTAAATCTTGTCAAAAAGACGGTTGAAGCATTCGGAAGGATAGATATTTTAGTCAATGGTGCCGGGATTGCCAGACGTTACCCAGCCGAGGAGTTTCCAATTGAGGAATTCGATAAAGTTTTCCAATTTAATGTGAAAGGAACATTTTTATGTTGCCAAGAAGTGGCTAAGGTGATGAAGGAGCAGGGATCAGGGAAGATCATTAATGTTTCTTCTGTGAGAGCATTTTCAGGTCATCCAGGCGGGTATGCTGCGTACGGTACTAGTAAAGGGGCAGTTAACCTACTGACAAAGCAACTTTCAACCGAATGGGCAAAGTATAAAATAAATGTAAATGCGATCGCACCAACGATCTTTTGGACACCGCTAACTCAAGAGGTATTAGAAGATGAAAAATTAAAGAATATCTTTTTATCGAGAATCCCGATGGGAAGAGCAGCTGTTACCGATGACATGGTAGGCAGTACCGTGTTTTTTGCCTCTCCTGCTTCTGATTTTATTACGGGTCAAATTCTTTATGTAGATGGCGGCTGTACAGCAGGATAGTAGATAAATTTAATAATAGATTCCACTGGTCAAATTAGAAAGCGCTTACTTTATTTGAGGGGGAATAAAGTTGAAAAAGATCATTTCAGGAATGAGCTTAGTACTAGTGTTAATTTTAGGTCTTGTCGGTTGTAATACGAGTAATAAAACGGAGGAGACAACAGGCAGTACAACAAACAATAACGAGGAAGCGAAAGGGGATCCGATTGTCTTAACATCGAGCTCCCATACACCTCCTGGTCCGATGAGTGACGCATTTGATGCTTATTTGGATGAAATTGAAAAAAGGTCAGACGGACGGATTACGTTTGAAAGATTTTATCAAGGAACATTGGTTGGTGGGACAGATACCGTCGATGCATTAAAAAACGGTGTGGTTGATATCGCACTTGTAAATCCCTCTCAGCAATCAGGGAGAATTGAACTCGGTACAGTAGCTACCAACCCAGCAATTTTCAATAACTCATGGGCTGCCAACAAAGCGATGTCTGAATTGTACGAGACAATACCTGAATTAAGACAAGAGCTCGATCAAGTAGGTGTCATTGATGTGGGTTGGGTAACGATGCCATCTGCTTATATTATGTCACCCTCTAAGGAATTGACGAAAGTGGAGGATTTAAAGGGTTTGAGAATGCTAACGAACACAAGGGCCATCACCTCCTTAATGGACGAAGTGGGTGCTACTCCTGTAGGTATTCCTATTGTTGAATTTTACGAAGCATTGTCAAGAGGAACAGCAGATGCTGTTACGATTAGTTATCAAGCGGGTGAAACGAACGGAATAGATGAATTAGCTAAATATGTTTGGGAGCTCCCTGTAGGTGGCGGAAATATGTTCTATGGTATGAGTAAAAAAGTATGGGATGACCTACCTGAGGATTTAAGAGAAATCATCACTGATGTTCGAAATGACTTCCAGTCAGATTCCTTCTACCAAGTATATATCCAAAAAGGAGAAGGAGCCTCTCATGAGACCTTTAAAAATAATAATATCCACATTAAAAAGCCATCCGAAGAAGTTGTTCAGGAGTTTATAGACCAACACGCCAAACATGTTTGGAATAGCTGGGTAAAGGAAACGGAAGCCGCCGGAAAACCAGGACAATTAATTATGGATACTTTTATAGAACTGGAAGCAAAGTACGAGGCAGAATTTCCGTTTGAAGCGGAATAATAATACCTTTTAGGCTGATAGAGATTTCCTTCCTTTGTCTTTACCCAATAGGGTTCTCTGTCAGCCTTCATCAATTGAGAGGAGGAGTATACGTGTATTCGATCCTATCTAAGATAGATCAGAAATTTCACAAGTTGGAGTACTATTTATTAATGTGTGCGGGTCTGACGATTTTTTTTATCATGTTCCTTGTAACAACGGATGTCATTATGAGGAATGTATTTAACAAGCCTCTCGTAGGAGTTTTTGAGATTGTTAGTATGCTATTAGTTGGTATTATCGCGTTTGGGTTTGCCTATGTCCAAGGGGAGAATGAACATATCGTAGTTGAAATTGCAACGAACTCCTTGCCACAATTTTACAAGGATATATTGGATTTCATAAGCTGTATGATTGGTTTAGTTGTTGTTTCTATTATTGCATGGAATAGTCTCGGATCTCTTCAAACCTCCTATTTATCAAAAGAATTCACAATGGGACTCATTCGTTTGCCTATTTGGCCATCGAAGCTTCTGCTTTCCGTAGGTTTAGGTGTTTTAGCCATCCGCTTATTAATTGATTCCTTGTATGTATTAACAAAGTTAGTATTAGGTGAACAAAAAAATATACAAAGCAATCAACATTCAGAAGAAATAGATTTAAGTGAAATAGAGGATATAAAATTCTGATTATTTAGACTAATATATATGCTAGGGGTGAAAATATGGAAATGAGTGCTCAGATGATCGGAGTATTCGGCATTTGTACGATGATTCTCTTAATGTTCTTACGAGTTCGTGTGGCATATGCGATGACCTTCGTTGGTTTTATAGGATATTTGTTAATTAGTGGGTCGAGGCCAAGTTTGGAAGTGGTCGGTACGACGCTATATCAAACCTTAACTAATCACAGCTTCAGTGCAGTGCCCCTTTTTATATTAATGGGATACTTGGCCTATTATTCAGGGATTGTAACGGAACTTTTTGATACGGCAAAAAAATGGGTTGGACATGCAAAAGGAGGACTTGTTCAGGCGACGGTTGTCGGTGGAGCCGGGTTTGGAGCCATCTCAGGGTCAGGTGCTGCAACGACTGCCACGCTATCAAAGATTACCATCCCAGAGATGATCAGAAATGGAGTAGACAAAAAGCTAGCTTACGGAGTGGTTGCATCGGTAGGACCATTAGCAGCTTTGATACCTCCAAGTGTCATCATGATTATTGTTGCGATTGCAACAGAGCAGTCAATCGGGAAAATGTTAATAGGAGGTGTATTTCCTGGCATTCTAGCAGCATTAGTGTATATGATCTTGATTTATATTTTGGTTAAAAGAAATCCATCCATCGCACCTTCGATAGAGAAAGTGCCATTTAAGGAAAGACTCCTCTCTTTGAAAAATATTTGGAGCTTTGCTTTATTGGTATTTATTATTGTTGCAGGACTTTATACGGGGAAGTTTACCCCAACAGAAGCGGGGTCTGTTGGAGCTTTTGTTGTCTTTATCCTAGGTCTAATTAAAAAAGGATTTTGTAAAGACGATTTAAAAGATTCTATGGTTCAAACGATTAAAACATCCAGTTCTATTTTTCTGCTAATCTGTGCAGCGTTTATTTTTAGTAAGTTTTTAACCGTAACCAGAATTCCCACTCAGTTATCTGAAGCATTAGTCTCTTTACCGGTTCCTCCTATCGTCGTTTTGATTGGTATTATCATTATGTATCTTTTACTGGGTATGATTATGGATATGGTTCCAGCGATGTTTATTACTCTGCCTGTTATTTTCCCGGCCATTGTCGCTCTCGGATTTGATGGGATGTGGTTTGCTGTGTTGCTAGTGTTTCTAGCGGAAGTATCCATGGTTACCCCACCATTTGGTCTTAGTTTGTTTATTATAAAAAGCTCAGTTGCAAGCAGTGATTTAAAAGAAATTTATCAAGGTAGTTATCCCTTCATTATGGCGGATTTCGTCATCATTATTTTATTAGTTCTATTCCCACAAATTATTACATTCCTGCCTTCTCTCATGTAATTCTAACTAAAAAAACTATTGGAGGTATTAAAATGAGTTATCTTACACCGAAACCATTAACACCTAAAATTACCTTAGAAGAGCATTTTTTGACCGAGTATTTTAACAAGTTTGAAGATAGTATTGTTAAATCTTTTCGTCCAAATTTTCGTCATTGGATGGAAGATAGAATTGGTGAATTTACGGAAAAACGTCTAGAAAGTATGGATGAACATGGGATCGAACTACAGGTGTTGAGCTTAACCGTACCTGGTATCCAAGCTATTAAGGATGCTAACGAAGCAGTTTACCAGGCGAAATCAGTAAATGACTTTTTAGCAGAGATAACGTATAAAAATCCCGATCGATTTGCAGGGTTTGCTAGTCTCCCTTGCCAAAATCCTCAAGAGGCAGCTGATGAGTTGGAACGAGCAGTAACTCAACTAGGATTAAAGGGAGCACTTATTAATGGTCATACGAATGGGGAGTACCTCGACCAACAAAAGTTTTGGTGTATTTGGGAGAGAGCAGAAAGTCTTGGGGTACCGATTTATTTACACCCGAATTCTCCAGTTGACCAGTGGAAGGTTATGGAGGGGTACCCCGAATTAACGAAAGCAATGTGGGGATGGGGAGTAGAAACAGCCACACATACCCTTCGAATCATTTTATCTGGACTGTTTGATCGCTTTCCTAAATCTACTCTTGTGTTAGGTCATATGGGTGAAACTCTCCCATTTACCTTACAGCGTTTAGATGACCGTTTTGGTGTAGGAGCAGACAATCGTAATCTTGAGAAAACACCATCTCAGTATATTAGAGAGAATATTATGGTGACTACATCTGGGGTATGTTCTCCTGAAGCATTGCTCTGTACACAG
This sequence comes from Robertmurraya korlensis NBRC 107688, assembly GCF_001591645.1. GTDB lineage: Bacteria > Bacillota > Bacilli > Bacillales > Cytobacillaceae > Robertmurraya_A. Next base: position 142,520 of record NZ_BCVH01000003.1, read on the forward strand.
TTGGCAGTAGGTACCGATCGAATCATGTTCTCGATTGACTATCCTTATCAATGTCCGGAGGAAGCGACGAAGTTTATTGAGTCTGCGCCTCTAAGTCCTAGTGATTTAAGGAAGATATGCTACGAGAATGCTAAGAAGTTACTAAGCTTGTAATCTTGCTTTTTGGAAAGAGTCTATGGGGAAGGGTGGGAACGAGTTTGAATGGGCTAATTATTTCTGTGCTGATTTACGAATTTCTTGTCATTGGGGGTATAGGCTTTTATTTAAGTAGGGAAGCCAAAAAGGGGAAGGATTCGTTTTTATTATCTGGTCGCGATTTGCCAGTTTTTGCAGTTGGAGTGACACTAGCTCTTACTGTATTGGGCTCAGCACATATTTTTGGCCTAATGGAGACGGCTTGGCATTTAGGTGCTGTTAGTATGTGGTTTTCATTTGCCCATGTCATATTAATAGCTGTCGTTTGTCTTGGTACTGGAAGGTGGGTTAGAAGATTGAATGTGTCAACGGTTCCGGAGCTCATTGAAATGCTCTACGGACCTAAGATTCGAATTATTACGGCCTGTATCATGGCACCGACAATCTTTGGGCTACTGACGATGGAAACACAAGCAATAGGAATCGCTTTTGCATCAATGACGGGTTGGTCGATTCAAAAAGGAGCGATCATTGGGGGGATTATAGGTGTGTTTTATGTAGTCCTCGCCGGGATGAAAGAAATCGCATGGATAAATCTCATCAATACAGTGGTCATGTATTTGGGAATGATCATAGCTGCTATCTACCTAGCAAAGGCATTACCTGGTCAAAATTGGGATTATGTCAGTGAGTATTATGTAAATGAAGGCCAGCCGTGGATGACCAATATCTTCGGCACTCCTGATTTAATGTTTACATTTTCATTAGGAGTCATATTATCAGTTGTTTTTGCACAGGGAATCAGTCAAATGACGCTTCAAACGGCCATGTCAGCTAAAAGCGAACGGACCGTGAAAAAGTCATTATGGATCGCTGCGATTGTAAATGGGGTCTTTGGTGTGTTTGCAGTTTGTATAGGGCTAGCAGCCAAAGCTTTACCTGAGTTTCATGCATTAGGGCCAAAGCTAGCTGGAGCTACATTAATTGTTGAATTGTTACCAAACTGGGTGGTTGTTTGGTTATTAGCTAGTTTTCTAGGAGCGTTACTATCAACTTTTGCCATGACAGCTATTACACCAGCAACGATATTTGTGAAGGATCTCTATGTGAAGATCTATGAACCAGAGGCGAGTGATGAAAAGCAAACGCGACTGGCACGTATTGTCATCATCGTTCTGTCGATTTTGGCAATTGTAGTCGCTATGGCAAATCCTCCAATTGTTTCAGCCATTACTTGGTTGTTCGCTTGGCTAATTCCCGTATTTTGGATTGTTATAATCGGATTGTTTTGGAAGCGTTCTACTATAGCAGCTACCGTGACTTTATCCGTCTGTTGGATTGTTAATCTTCTTTGGTCATTTACTTCTCTGCCAGGTGTACTCGGAGTTCGTTTAGAAAATGCCCACGTCATTTTTATTCTATCAATCGTTTTAGGTTTTACTTTATCGGCCTTTACGAAAGGGGAACGTGGATTGTTTCGAAAAAATCGATATGAAATGGATTTGGAGAAGCGAACATCAGCAATGAAATAAATAATCAAAGGGGGAATCAGCAATGTTTGTGAATTTATTGCTTCAATCAATAGGTTTAATTATTTTAATAACCTTTTTGGCACAACTAGTATCAATAGGTATTGATACATATTTAGGGAAAAGGAAAGGTGAAAGTGGATGATCGTAGACCAATTATGGATGGCTGGAATTGTAGGAATGATGGTTGTATATGGGGGTTTTGCTTTATCCTTTAGTAAACTTTCAAAAAATAGAAAGAATCGATAACTAAAGGTTCACTTAGTGGAGCAAATACTACACCAAATGAACCGTTCCGAAGCTGATGATTCCTCATTGGCTTTATTTTTTTAGTAAGTATAATGCGATTTAATTTGTGCGCATGTATTTAATAGAGCATCGATTAGCCGGCCTTCATTTCCATAAAATCTGAATGTTGGTAAAGGAATGGAGATGGCTGCGACATTTCCTTGTGGGTCTTGTATCGCCGTTCCAATGGCACAGATACCAATCGAATGTTCTTCTCTATCATAGGCAATCCCAGTATTCTTTATCAGATCAATTTCTTCAAGTAGTTTTGTTTTAGATGTAATGGTGTTGGATGTAAATTTGTCTAGTTTACCGGGAAGAGTTTGGTTTATTTGATCAGTAGACATAGTAGAAAGAATAGCTTTCCCGTTAGCGGTACAGTAAAGGGGAAAGGATGTCCCAACCTTTGATACTGCCTGTAGCCGGTGAGAGGCGGTAATTTGATCAATAAAATAAGCTTTCCCACTATCTAATATGGCAAGGTCAACTGTTTCATCAATTTCTATGGATAATTGTTGAATATATGGATGTAAATCTTCCCTTAAATCAAAATGAACGGATGAACCTAAAATAGCTAGACCATGTCCAAGACGAAACCCGCTACCAGTAGAGGATTGTACAATGAATTTTTCTTCTTCAAGAGCATAGACAATTCGTTGCACGGTTGACCTTGCTAGGTTCACCTTTTTTGCGATTTGCCCCAGGCTCAAGCCTAAAGGATACTCTTTTAACACTCTTAATATGGTTGCTGCACGTGATATTACTTGTACGCTAGAGCTTTTGGTAGTAGTTTCATTGTTCTCTGTTGGCTCCAAGAAGAATTCTCCTTTCATATTATCAAATATATACACTGATAAGGTCATATAGGTAATTATAAACGTAATCTTCAGAAAACTTGCTATGTACTATATAATGATACTATGTACCGTTTGGTAAAACAAGGGGAATTAACCCTAAAAATTGATGTGTTTTTCATACAAGGAAGGGTTCTCTTGTTTTTATAAAATGCGTTGTGCCGATCAAGTGGAAGTTTATTACGTCAGATACATTAAGACAGCAAGTTGGAGCGAACAGCTGGTGAGATTACTTGTGAACAATTAAGAAAAAATCATATTATTTCATAACGGTACTGAAATAATATGATTTGTCCTTCTTGTTTAGAGTTAATTTTAGATCGGAGTGAAAATTACCAAAAGGCGTTATCCCAGTTCAAGATAAGCGCCTAATGTACTCACAGTATACCTATTAATTATTTATCTCACTGTTATTCTTAGAATGATAGTCTGTTTGTAACCAACCTATTGGACTCAGATTGACTTTGTTTGGGCCTGCAAACTTTGTAAGGGTTGCCACCACATTATTTAAAGGAAGTACTTGATAAGTATAAGGCAACTTCTCATTCGAATGATATTCGAAGGTAAATGGATCAGTAGGTGGATTTGATTTACTCATGCTTTCACTCCCCACAATATGTGAGGACCAAGCCCAATTCCCTATCGTTGATTTGTCATACCAAGTAAATCCATTATTAAATAGGTTTTCTCCGTTGTTGTCCCAGCTACTTCCTGTATAGGTTCCATACTTATTGGTGATATGGGAGTTGACAATTAAATTTCTGTTATAGGCGCTTTGGAATAGCTTTGCCCATTGTTCATCCATATTTTTTGTATCTAATCCTTGAAGCTCAGCGCCAGTAACGGGCTCGGTTATATCTTGAAATACACAGGTATCTGCAGCGATAGAAGCTCCATTTCTTGCATTAAGTGCTCGTGATAGAGTGTCAGTGCCGTATTCAGCAATGGCACTTACATTGTCCAATACTTCATAATGAGTGGAATTATCGAGGTAACAGTTGTACATATGACCAGTCCCTTGACGGATCATTGGGATTCTCTGTCCAATATTGGTATAGCGGTTATAGGCAAGGGTTAGACGAATTCTTTGATTGCCATCCTTTATTTCATTCCCACTACTACTTACATAATTCACATAATCTTTGTCTCCTGAACCACTTAAATGAACCTTGCTGTGATAAGCAGCATATGCCACGATCTGTTCTTTCGTTGCGCCACCTTCGCGCATGTTATAGTATACACTATCTGTATTCAACTGATTGGAAGCATATTTACCTTCCATATGTTGAATAGATTGGTAGATATCACTTTCCTCTGACGGATGTTCATTTGCAGGTAATCCGAATTCAGTCCAGGAAATAGTTATATTTGAGCCGCCATTCTCTGTATCAATTAATCCATCCGCAGCAATAGTGAATTTACAATGGTCAATCCAAACATTGTTGGCCCCGTTTACTTTAATGAATGACCAGCCCACTTCCTTATGTTTTCCAGTGTCATCCCATTGCCACATTCCATCAAAAGACAGATTCCTAATGACTATGTCATTGACAGATCTCTGTAATTTAAACTCAGCACTTCTAATGGTTTTCCCTTTTTTTGAGAAAATGGTTAACCCATTAATATTGTTTATATCTAGTTGTGAAACACCGGAGGAAGCTAGTTTCGGATTTGTAAATCCATTCATAGGATCTCTATATTTTCTTATAAACCCGTATTTCTTAGCTTCATCTGAACTCAGGTTAAGTGCTTTCCAACCTAGGTTTAAATCTTTAGCCACTTCAATGACTTTCACGCTGCCATTTCCAGCATCCAATATTGCCTGCAAGAATTCTCGTTCCGTTTTCACTTGGCGATAAAAAGGAGTATCAATGTAATGGCTTCGGTCATTTACTCCTAATGATGCATAACCAGTTACTGAAAGAAACGTATGATCGTAGTCTTTCATTGTTCTTGTTGTATTCGGAATGGAATCAATTTCTGCTGCATTTACGAATGAATGATCTACAAAAGATAACGGTGAGGTAAACAATAGCAAAGCCACTAGCCAGATTAATGTCCTTTTAAAATTCAAAATATTTCCTCCCTAATTGAAGTTTTTACAAGAGCTAGATCAAATACCTTGTCAATTAAGTAAGCTTATTTTTCCGAATATGATCACCTCCTTAAAAGATGGTAAAAAAGCAAACAGAACTGGACTAGTTTTAGCAGTTAGAAATATTCCATTAGAACTGTAAACGCTTACTAAATGTGGTTTATAAATATTTACAGGGAATCTTACCATAGAAATATACATTGAAAAGGCTTTCTTTATATATAATCACTTCCTTAGAAATAAGGAAAAAGGCATGCAGAAGCGAAAAAAAGTAAGTTGATGAGCAAGTTTTGTGATTATGATTATGTCTATTAACCTGATTCATAAGTACTGAGGACAAGCTATAGGTCCATACAGGGTCCTAACAATAATCAATTTTCACTTCTAGAACAGCAACCAATATTGGTTTAACCTTGCATAGTACTTTAAATGAAACAATCAACATCTATAATCAGGAAATATGATTCTTGAGTATCCAAGAAAATTACTTAAATGAGTTGACAATAAATAAGAATTTATTATAGAATTATCTCAGGTTAAAGATATTTGATTTTGAACTAAATTTTTTTGGTTATATATCTCGAAATCGAGATAATTACATTCATGTTCATATGAAAAGTTCTACATCCTGTTACAACAATGACCGTTATTTCAAAACTTATAAGGAGGTGAAAGAAGGAAATGGGATTTTTAGATAAATTATTTGGAAAAAAACAAGAGGGGGGAGAAACAATGACAAAATTAAACATTGGGATTATTTTAGGTTCTACACGAGAAGGTCGTGTAAGTCCACAAGTAGCTGCATGGGTAAAAGAAATTGCTGACAAACGTGGTGACGCTAACTATACAATTATTGATATTGCTGATTACAAATTACCATTACTTGGTGAAGCTGGCGCAGATGCTTCAGGAGCTGCTGCTTGGTCAGAAATGATCGCTGATCAAGATGGATTCGTATTTATTGTTCAAGAATACAATCACTCTATTACAGGAGCACTTAAAAATGCATTAGATTATCTACGTGAAGAGTGGAACAATAAAGCAGCTGGTATCGTTTCTTACGGTTCAGTAGGTGGAGCTCGTGCGGCTGAACATTTACGAGGCATTTTAGGTGAATTATTAGTGGCAGACGTTCGTGTACATCCAGCACTATCGTTATTCACTGATTTTGAGAATGGAACGGACTTTAAACCACAGGCCGTTCAAGAGGATTCTGTAAATCAAATGCTAGATCAATTGATTCCTTGGTCAAAAGCATTATTCACCATCCGATAATTTACTTGGAAATCTACTTGAAGTGTAAAATATGTACATGGGTGTTTTTTATACCCATGTACATATTTCGAATGATTAAAGGAGTATGAAGGTTGAGCAGATCATAATTAAGCAAAATTGATAGATGTGCTCAGTAGTTATGCTAAAGAGATCCTAATTGTAGGGACGACAAATAGGTTTCATCAATAAACCAAGCGTACTATTAAATCTGAATTTACTAGGAGGAATATAAAAATGAACCAACTAAAAGGAATACACCACGTAACAGCAATTACCAGTAGTGCAGAAAAGAACTATGAATTTTTCACCTATGTATTAGGGATGCGTTTAGTTAAAAAAACAGTCAATCAAGATGATATTCAAACCTATCATTTATTCTTTGCTGATGATAAAGGCAGTGCAGGCACAGACATGACCTTCTTTGACTTCCCAGGCATTCCGAAAGGTGTACATGGTACAAATGAGATTTCTAAGACCTCTTTCCGTGTACCAAGTGATGCCGCATTGGATTATTGGGGTAAACGGTTTGATCGGTTAGACGTCAAGCATACTGGAATTAAAGAGCAATTTGGCAAGAAAACTCTCTCTTTCGTTGATTTCGATGATCAACAATATCAATTAATTTCAGATGAATTCAATAAAGGTGTAGAATCTGGTACACCTTGGCAAAAGGGTCCTATCCCATTGGAGCATGCCATTACGGGTTTAGGTCCTGTCTTTGTTCGAATTGCGAACTTTGATTACTTTAAAGAAATGTTGGAAAAAGTACTATTATTTAAAGAAACTGCGCAAGAAGGATCATTCCATTTATTCGAAGTAGGGGAAGGCGGTAATGGAGCTTCCGTTATTGCAGAGCACAATACGATTCTCCCTCAAGCTCGACAAGGTTATGGCACCGTACACCATGTGGCATTCCGCGTAGAGGATCGTTCCATATTGGATGAATGGACAGAGCGATTGAGTAGTTTTGGATTCTCGACATCCGGTTATGTCAATCGTCACTTTTTTGAGTCTTTATACGCAAGAGTGGCTCCACAAATTTTATTTGAGTTTGCTACAGATGGCCCTGGTTTTATGGGCGATGAACCTTACGAAACCCTTGGGGAAAAATTATCTTTACCTCCGTTCTTAGAGCCTAAACGTGCACAAATTGAAAAATTAGTACGCCCCATTGATACCGTGAGAAGTACAAGGGAAATCATCAAAGAATAGTAACATCAATAGGAAAGTGTCCTGTGTTGAACAGGATGCTTTCCTTGTTTGTTTTTGAGACCGTTTTACTCAAAAGTGAGCAGATGGCTGCTTTAATATACACAGTACTTATCATTATGTTTATAAGGAGTAGCGGGCGCCTCGGAGAATAAAAATTATAATATGGACCAGCTTATCGAGGTTGCATTACGTAAGGCGGACGAGGTTTTAGGGAAGAGGTAGACCTCCAGGGTGGTTAGAGATTGGAATTGGAAAAGTGGATTTCAGAGATATGATCATATCCTGAAATCCATTTTTCCTCCTCCAATGGAAATTTTCATTTTTCATCGGCAGGGACACGGTGCCTGTCCCCGTGCCTCAGCCAGTAACTGTATGGTGTTTCCTGAAACAATTCTTTAAATTCAATGGTATTTGGCGTTGGCTGTGGAATCGTATTTCTTTTATGTTCTGCATTTTTCGCGAGAAAAAGCCGAAAAAATTTAAATGCACAGTAAATAATTTCTGTGTTTTTTTGTCTAAACAAAAAAAGGACCGGACGAGTTTACCGTTTTTCTTATGATAAATAAACATATAGAAGATAAAGTTTGAATTTTTACTTAAGATAGGTCTTCACAAAGGTACTCAAATATCTTAAATGAAAGATAAATACTGAAAACATCGTCGATATTACTTAAATTAATATTCATGATTTCTTCTATTTTGCCAATACGGTAATATAAAGTATTTCTATGGACGTTCATTGCAGCTGCAAGTTCTGTTTGACTTTTGATGTTCATGATATAAGAATATAGGCTTTTTACATAATCTGTTTTTCGTTTACGATCATACTCAATTAGCTTAAAGAGTGAAGGATGACATAATTCTCTCAGTTCTTCCTGACCAGAACATAAATGAAAGATATGCTGTAAAATATAATCGTCATACAAAAATAATTTTTTCTCTTTATTTACACGTTTACCTGCTTCAATGGATTTAAGTCCTTGCTTATAATATTTTTTTATATTAAGCAGGTCATTAAAAGAACGGCCCATTCCGATTAACATATCAGTATCCTGTAAGATTTCATTAAGCTTACTTATTTGGATTTCATTAAAGTTTTTATTATGATTCAATAAAACAACGATTTTCCCCTCATATAAGACACAAGCCTCTGTATCGAAAACATTGTCAAAAAATCCCTTAAAGTGTTTGAAAGTTATATCTGATACTTCACCTTGTTTAGTAGTGACCGTAATGATTCGCATTGTATTTGGTATTTTCCAATCGATTACACCTAATCGATCATCAACCGTTTCTTGATCAATGATTGTCTCGTCTAATATATCTACAATTAATAATTCCTTTTTGTTTCCACTCAAATTTTCATAATATCTATGCTTTTGCAGATGCAGTGAGACGATGTCACTGAAACGTCCTATTAATGCAATATCCCTTTCACTAAAAGGTTTGAAGGCTTCAAGTACAACAACATGACCAATGTTTTTATGATTAATATAAATATTTGACCAAATCCGGGGTATGTCTACTTTTGATATTTGAAAAAAAACAGGTTTTACAATATAACTCATATTTTGCTTTAGTCCAGATTTCATGATTTCGATTTGTTGAGTTTCGTTTTCCTTTTTTTCTGTTCGATTGTATACATGTTTAAAGTAAACGGGTACTTTTACATTATGAACCGAACTTAGGAAACCATTCTTCAAAAGAAACTGTAAATCATTATAAGTCTGGTAGCCTTTAGAAACGATTTTATTCCATATATAGTCATCTAAACTAACGTTCTGTGTGAAAGCAAGAATTTTGAAATTTTCATCTCTAATAAAAATGGGATTACCAATCATTTCTGAAGCCGTATCAACAAGTTGCTGAAGATCTCTTCCTTCTGAGAGAAATTTAAATAGTTTTGACGAATGATGATTTAATTCTTGGTACGCAGAAGTAATTTCAAGAATTTCGTTAAAAACTGAGTCTGTAAGAGTACCTGTAATGGAAATAATATTCAGGCTTTTATTCGTAGTAAGTGGGATAGGCATTTTTGGGTCTATTGATACCAACAGAAAATTTGTGTCATTCAAATGATCTAGACCAACTGGTAGATTACAAGGATCTCCTATATATAAAATATTTGGATCAAAAGCGGTTTGTTTTTTTTCAATAAGCTTTACCGCTTTTATTACAGCTATCTCCTGATTGTTTACATATATTTTAGGATGATAGTGGACTAATTTTTCGAAAAAAACCTCGATATGTATTTCCATAGACTCCTCCCATTCCTTTGTGAAAGTGCACAAATTTCAACCCAATCATTTAAACATATGTACATTGTTTACAAGAATTTGAGATGATAGATTCTTTATAGAAAGAAAATTCAAAAAATTATTAACAAAAAGGAGTTGATGTAATGAAAAAGAGAAGTAGTTCTAAAACAATTTTGAAAGCGTTTGCTGTTAGTTCTGCCGTAGTGCTTACAACAAGTATTGCAGGATGTGGTACGGCCAGTCAAGCGGAAAAAACAAGCACGAAACCTAAAGAAAGGATAATCGGAAGTACTAGTGCAATTGCGAAAAATCAAACTACATACGCAAATGGAGAGAGGAAGCCTAATATAATTTACATTGTTCTTGATGATATTGGTTTTTCTGACATTGGTGCCTACGGTTCGGAAATTAAAACTCCCAATATCGATCAGCTAGCTGCTGATGGCCTCCGCTACAATAACTTTAATGCCACTCCACTCTCTTCACCAACCCGTGCGTCCTTGCTAACTGGAAGAGAAAATAATTCAGTCGGGATGGGTCTTGTGGCAAACGTCTCATTAGGACCAGATAGACCAAATATGCAAGGTGGTGTTACTGATGCTGCAGGAACGGTAGCTGAGATTCTTAAAGAAAACGATTACAATACGTTTGGTGTTGGAAAATGGCATATCGCGCCTGTTTATACCGTAACACCTGCAGGTCCGTATGATTACTGGCCATTATCTAAAGGATTTGAAAAATACTATGGTTTTATGGATGGAGAGACCTCTCAATTTGCTCCGCAGCTAGTAAATGGAAATGAATTAATCGATGTCCCTAAAACGGAAGACTATAACCTGAATGATGATTTACTTGCACATGCCAAAAAGTATATCACCGATCAAGTCTCGATTTATCCGGATAAGCCGTTCTTCATGAATTACGCCTTTGGAACAGGCCATTCTCCTATTCAGGTTCCGGAAGAATATATTGACATGTACGATGGGGTTTATGATAAAGGATGGGATTACATTCGCGAGGAGCGATTTAAGCGTCAAAAAGAACTCGGCATCATACCGGAAAATACAACTCTTGCGCCTTCTGATCCAACCGTAAAGAAATGGGATAGCCTCACAGCTGATCAAAAGAAGTTATATATAAGATTTATGGAGGCTTATGCAGGGTATATGACGCAGGCAGATGAAGAAGTAGGGAAGTTAGTAAGCTATCTAAAGGAAATCGGACAGTATGATAATACAATGATTGTTCTTCTTGGCGATAACGGAGCAACTCGGGATGGCGGTCCAGATGGTACCGATAGCTTTTTTAGCAGCTTAACGGCAGGCAGGGTACCGACAACAGAAGAGTTAATGCCCAAGTATAATCTAATCGGTGGACCAGAAATGCAAGCTTTATATCCTAAGGGATGGGCGCAAGCTTCGAATACACCTTTCAATACTTATAAGGGAAGCGTGTACGCAGGTGCGCTTCGTAATCCGTTGATTATCTCATGGCCTAAGGGAATCACAGATAAGGGGGGGATTCGAACCCAGTACGTTCATGTAACAGATATTACCCCTACCGTTCTTGACGTGCTTGAATATGAGGTTCCAGAGGTGATTGATGGGGTTGAACAGATGCCAATGTACGGGATTAGTATGGCAAGCACCTTCTATGATGCAAATGCTCCTGAGGTTAGGAAAACAGCCATTACGTATTTCCAGCCAAATCGAGCCATCTATCATGAAGGTTGGAAGGCGATTTCCATCCATAAGAACGGTACTAGCTTTGATGACGATGTTTGGGAACTATACCACGTTAGTGAAGATTACTCAGAATCAAAAAATCTTGCTGACAGAGAACCAGACAAACTAGCAGAACTTCAAGAACTATTTATGTCTGAGGCAGAGAAATATAATATGCTGCCTTTGAAAGAAAGTAGTCCTACAGACATGGGATATATAAAAGAAGATTCAGCAGCCAACCGGGATAATTTCAAATATTATCCAGGAACAGGGATGGTCACTCCTAATGCAGCACCGCCAATAAATACGAGCAACTTTACGATAACTGTACCTGTGACAAGAGAAAACGGTTCCAAATCGGGTGTTCTTGTCGCAATGGGGGATGAAATAGGAGGATACACGCTTTACATCAAAGAGAACAAGCTTACGTTCCTCTACAATAAGTTTGATACCATTTCCAAAATAACTTCTAACAAAAATGTGCCACTAGGCAAATCAGAAGTGAAAATCGACTTCAAGCGAACTAGTATGGCTGGCGGGATAGGGACACTTTATATCAATGGCCAAAAGGTGGGTGAAGGGGAAATTCAAACGACACCTCTTGTTACCATAGAAGGAATGAGTATTGGTAAAGACGCACTGAACCCAGTGGCCAAAGAGTATAAAAAACTAGGTGAGTTTGCTTTTTCAGGGAAGTTTGATTATGTACAATTCGATGTTACAAAGTTTATACCAGGTGCTGTGCATTAATAATTAAAAATGGAAAAGTTCATGGGGTGGCCTTGATCAAGTGCAGCAAGGCTGCCCATGCTTCTTTTTATTAACGTTATGCTATTAAACAATAGATCAATCCTAAGGAGCTGACTACATAATCATGCAAAAAGAACAGATTGGAACAGGATTCCACATTTTGTCAAAGCCCGCAGGTCCAATTTGCAATATTGATTGCAATTACTGCTTTTATACGGAGAAAGAAGCATTATTTCCAAAGAAGAATCAGTTTCGGATGTCAGAAGAGGTGCTTGAAACATTTATTAAAAACTACATCTCCACTCAAAATATCCCAGAGATACAGTTTGTATGGCAAGGGGGCGAACCTACCTTAGTTGGGCTCGATTATTATCGTAAAATTGTATCTTTACAAGCGAAATATGCAGAAGGAAAGAAAATCATTAATTCGTTACAGACCAATGGAATTCGGCTTAATGAGGAATGGTGTACTTTTCTGAAGGAAAATGAGTTTTTAGTAGGTCTCAGTTTGGATGGGCCAGAGAATTTACATAATTTCTATAGAGTAGATAAAAAGGGAAATCCAACCTTCTCCAAGGTTCTTGAGGCACTTAAGCTACTGAAAAAATATAAAATTCCATTTAATGTACTCGTTAGTGTGACAAGAGAGTCTTCCAAAGAGCCACTGGAAGTCTACCATTTTTTAAAAGAACAGGGTGTGGAATTTATTCAATTTAACCCGATTGTGGAAAGAATACCGGATGCAATGGCTGCCAAAATGGGGCTTAGACATGCTACACCAAATGCTAATAATGAAGAGGGACAAAAAGATTTGGTGACTGATTTTAGTGTAGAACAAGGAGCATTTGGAACCTTTCTAACGGAAATCTTTGATGAAAGGGTTCACAATGATGTTGGTTCCATACACGTCATGAACTTCGAGTGGGCACTAGAGTCTTGGTTAGGGCTTCCGTCAACTGTTTGCATTTTTTCAGAAGAATGCGGCAATGCATTGGCCATTGAGCATAATGGGGATATGTACTCCTGTGATCATTATGTTTACCCAGATTTCCGCTTAGGAAATGTATTGGAGCAAGATCTAAAAGCGATGGTCGAGTCAAACACACAGAGATCATTCGGAGAAAACAAAAAGAGTTCACTTCCTAAGCAGTGTATGGAATGTGAGGTCAGGTTTGCCTGCCATGGAGAATGCCCTAGACATCGATTTATGCGAACACACGATAATGAACCAGGACTGAGTTATCTTTGCTCTGATTATAAGCACTACTTTCATCATATCCATCGTTACATGAAGGTCATGGTCCAGTTGATTGAAAATGGACTTCCTGCTTCAAAGGTGATGGATGTGATTAAAGCTCCAATCGTTGTTACGAATCACCAAAGTACTACGGTCTAGCCCAGTTGTTATAATTACAAAATACCTTGTATATAAATCGTATATAAGGACACTCCTATTGGCAAAAAAAGTTAACAGAGTGGAGCTCCATGGATAAAATATAACCGGTTAACTTAGTGTTAACGGCAAATGAGACAAACGCTTATGCGGAAATGTCTACGGTTTCAACTGAAAATTGGATGTGTTAAAGGAGATAGAACAAGATACTTCTGTTTTTTCAGTGGTTAAACAAAAGATCTTCAGTGAAGTGTGAATGGTCGTTGGTTCAGCGCAGAATTGGATGAGTATTTTGGAAACTGAAGTTTGTGGGTTGAGTAACTGTAGCACAGGTCAGCATCACGACCTGTGCTATGTTATTTTATAGGTTAAATAATAACAGATATCTCTACTACCTTGGTAGATTAAAGCGCGAGGTTGAACGAGACTGGAGTGGGGGAACTACAGGGATGTCTGTTCAGAACTCCGAAATCGGTTGAAAAAAAATTTTAAAGTAAACAAAATGAACACTAATATGTCATTACACATATTCACCTTTAGCAAATTGTTTTTTGTATTGCATCGGTGTAAGCCCGGTGATCTTCTTAAATGTTTTTGAAAAATGTTTCACTTCAAAAAAACCTACATTTATTCCAATATTAGAGACTAACTCATTGCTTGATTCAATCAGCTCTTTAGCTTTTTGAATACGAAATGAGATTAAATATTTTCTGGGACTAATCCCCATTTCTTTCGTAAATATTTGACTAAAATAGGAGAGATTCAAATTTAGATGTTCTGCAATCATGTGTATCGTAATGTCTTCGGTGTAATGGTCGTGAATAAAATCGATTGCTTGAAGAACTAGAGGATTTTTAATCATATATCGATTTGAAATTTCCCCTCGTAACAGATGGATAGACTCGATGAGGTTCGTATATTTTTGTTCAATGGATGAATAGACCAGCTCTTGCGGTGAATTGTTTTCGATGAGGCGATTTTTATATAAGTTTCCGAATCTTTCAAGTAATGCTGCGGATATCGTTGTATGACAATAATAGTAGATATTATAGCTATAACTGGGTTTAATCATGTTCAAAAAGAGATTTTTTAGCAATAATTCTAATCTTGGATCGGTGATATTATGGTCAATTAATTCTTTTATTTGATTTAAATAATCGTCTATTTTTATGTGGTCAACTTTTTTCCTAGAAGTTTCAATAAGTTCAGGTGTCAGAAACTCTGCTTCTCTGCAAAAGAAGTTGTATATTTTTAAACGGTGGTACGATTCATAGGCGAGCCGGATATCTTCAATCGCTCTAATGAACGAGCTTCGATAACGAAACGCTGTTTTACAGTTTAAGACTGCATTTAATTTCTTCATTAACTCTCTCTGTTTTTGTATCCGAGTTGCTTCACTATTAGAAGGGATATCATTAATAATCAAACAAAGATGTGTCGGTGTAATATAAAAGACTTCTCCACCATTATAACTATCCAAGACGGATTGACATTCTTCACACAGTTTTTCTCCTACGTAGTAATAAATGTTTTTGTTTAAATCATGGTCAACATACTCAATCTCCGCTAAATTCCACAAACATAGGAAGAATCCACTATCACTTAGTTGTAAAGAAGCTTGTTTTTTATAATAGTAAAATTCCTGTTTTGTCACTCCACGCAAAATATCATTCATATATTCTGTCTTTTCCAATTTTTTCAAACGAGAGCTCATGATTGAATTGGTTTTTGAGTTTTCTCCGATATAACTAAAGTAACAATTATAATCTTTCTCAAGAGCGGTTGTAAAAAAAATTTTAAGTTTTTCAAGTAAGACCAAATCATTATATGTAGTGGTAAAATAGGTGATTTCATCATCTGAGATCGTTTCAAATGCAAAAAGCAGGGGTGATATATTTGCCTCTGCTAAATCAGCAAAAAAGTTTTGAGCATGATAAATGGGCGTTTTAAGTTGAAACATGACGATATCTGCTTTCAATTCTATTATTTTATCGATCAGTTTTTCATAGGAAGCCGAGTTGTAAACGATTTCAAAATTATCACTGTGAATTTGGGCAGATTCATTTAATAATACATTTATCTTTTCTTCCGTATAGATAACTATTTTTTTGGCCATGGTCATACACCTCCCGATCGTAGAAACTCTTATTATTACCATTATAATGTTGTTGATTATATTCAGCAAATTCTGAAAAGTAGAAAAAACAACACTTTTCTCTAAAAAAAACACGCTTTTTATGTAAGCGCATTCATTATAATTCAAAATAAGAAAGATGCTTCAAACAAAAAAGGGGGGTAACGATGGAACAGAACGTAACAGTTTATAAACACGAGGAAGCATTAGTAGATTCAAGGGGGTATGTTAAAACCAGTCCTAAACCAGGTTTTTACAAGTTAGATAGAAAAGAAATTATGGGTTATTCCTTAGTTGATTTTGCGATGAACCTAGTATTTCAGGCAGTCCTTATGTTTATTACTTTTTACTACACAGATGTTTATGGACTTACAGCTGTCGAAGTATCCTTGATGTTCCTATTATCAAGATTTTGGGATATGATCAACGATCCTATGATGGGGGCAATAACGGAGCGGTTGAAACCGAAAAAAGGAAAATATAGACCTTATATATTATGGGGGGCTATCCCGTTTGCTTTAATGGCGATCTTAACCTATACGGTTCCAGATATGGGTCATGCAGGTAAGTTAGTTTGGGCCTATGTAACGTATAACTTACTTAACATGTTATTCACATTCATTATCCAGCCGTACATTTCATTAACAACTGTTATGACAGCTGATCCACAAGAAAGAACAAAATTGAATTCCATTCGTATGATGTTCGCGCAGGGTGGCGGAGTTGTGGTTGCATTGTTCATTCCGATTTTATCAGCTTATTTTGGGAAAGAGGACCAGGCTACAGGTTATCAAATCACCGTAATTCTCTTATCGATTATTACTGCAGCGATTTTAATCTACAGTTATACGACCATTAAAGAACGGATTGAATCAACTTCCCATCTTGATCCTGTCAAGATAAAGGACATTTTCATCCAGTTAACGACAAACCGTCCAAGCATTATATTGTTTCTTTTATTCCTTGGAGTCTATGGATATAATACGGTTGCTTCAGCCTCAGGTATTTATTATATGACCTATAACGCAGAACGCACCGATCTCATTGGGTTATTCTCATTATTAAATGTATTGCCTTCGGTAATTGCTGTTCCATTTGTACCATTGCTTGTTCGAAAAATAAAAAAGAAAAATACCGTCGCTTTAGGGTTGACGATTGCAGCACTTGGTTCATTAGCACTTTACTTTATCCCTGTATCAGCAATTACTCTGATGATGGTTGCAAAGGGAGTGGCGTCATTTGGCTACGGAATTTTAATGGGGATTTTATGGTCAATCATTCCTGATGCAGTTGAATATGCAGAATATAACACAGGTAAGCGCTATCCAGCGATTGTTTACACGACGATTGGCCTTGGTTTAAAAGCATCGATGACCATTGGTGGGGTTATTCCGACTTGGGTATTAGCAAGTGTAGGGTATGTGCCAAACGTAGCACAATCAGCAGATGCACTAGGTGGGATTCTATTCCTTGTTTCGGGATTACCAGCAATCATTTGTCTTGTTACACTCGTGATCTTTATGGTGTTTTATAACTTAACAGAAGAGCGTGTCGAACAAATTATGAATGAGTTGGCCATTCGAAATGGAGCAAAGAATTAATAGATTAGGAGGTTAAGTGCTTTGGAAAATAATTTAAATGAATTTTCACTAGATGCCTTTTCACTGAAGGGAAAAGTTGCCATTGTTACAGGTGCCAATCAAGGGCTTGGAATGGCATATGCAGTCGCTTTTGCCAAAGCAGGAGCTGATTTATATATCCCACATTTTACAGACCATGTGGAAGAAGTAAAAGAATTAATCGAAGCAACAGGTCAAAAAGTAGCCTTTATCCAAGGAGATTTGACAGATAAGTCTTATGTCCAAAAAGTGGTAGAAGGATGCATAAAGGAATACGGGAAAATTGACATTCTCGTGAATAATGCGGGTGTTGGTATTTTTGCAGATTTTATGGATTATCCCGACCATTTGTGGGAAAAAGTCATGGATGTCAACTTAAACGCGGTGTATTACTTGAGTCATCTTGTTGTGAAGGAAATGGCAAAACAGCATTCAGGAAAAATCATCAATATTGCTTCCGCACTTGCATTTACGGCTGATAAAAAATGTCCACCTTATACAACCAGTAAGCATGCAATTGTCGGGTTGACCAAAGTATTTGCGAATGAAGCAGGTCAGTATAATATCCAAACAAATGCCATCGCACCTGGTTTTTTAGAAACAGAAATGACCAAAGGATTTCAGGAAGATCAAGCATTTTACAATAAAATTGAAGATCGTATACCAGTGGGGCGCTGGGGAGTATCAGCTGATTTGATGGGTACAGCAGTATTTCTAGCGAGCAGTGCTTCTAATTATATCAATGGCTGGACGATTAATGTGGATGGCGGATTTGCCACAACACTTTAGGAGGGGAAAAATTGAAAACCATTGCAGCAGTAAAGATCGGACGATTAAATGATCCTAATGAAGATACACGGGGAGCGGTAGATGTCATTGAACTTCCTGAGCAACAGCTTGGGGAAGAAGATGTCAAAATCAAAGTTGCCTACTGCTCCATATGTGGGTCTGACCCACATCTAGTGGAAGGGGTATTCGGATGGGAGCCTCCATTTGGTCTTGGCCATGAAGTATCTGGAGTGGTTGTAGAACTTGGGCCAAAAGCGACGAAAAAGGGACTGAAAATAGGAGACCGGGTAGCAGGTAACTTTTTAAAGTTTTGTGGAACATGCTATTACTGTTTAGATGGTCGAGAACAATTTTGTGAAAACGTACATGATTACAACAGACCGGGCATGTCTGAATATATCGTTTGGCATGAATCACAGGTGTGGAAAGTACCTGATACTGTCTCTCTGGAAGAAGCCTGCTTACTTGAACCCATTTCGATCGCTGTTCGCATTGTAGATAAAGCGAATATGAGAGTAGGACAGCGTGTAGCCATTTCAGGTGGTGGTCCCATCGGCTTGCTTACACTTCAGGTACTCAAAAGATTTGGTGCAACATCACTCACATTAATTGAACCAATAGAAGATCGACGGAACCTTGCGAAATCATTCGGAGCGGAGCATGTCATTAATCCCCTTGAAGAGGATGTAAGAGAAGTAGCAAATACCATTACAGATGGACGGGGATTTGATGTCGTCATTGAAGCATCAGGTTCTCCGCATGCAGCTACTGTTGCGACTGACATTGCCTCAAGAGGAGGCACCGTTTTATACATTGCCATGTTCCCGAAAGAGTACGAAATGCCACTAAACCTTTATAAAAAATGCTATGAACAAGAATTAACCATTTCGGGTACTTTTGTTGCACCTTATGCGTTCCCACGTGCGATTCAATTGATGCCGCATCTCGATTTGGAGCCTTTTACACAAAAAATCTTCCCACTTGAACGTGGAGTAGAAGCTTTCGAAGCCCATATGAGTGGGAAATTTCCAAAAGTACTCATTAAGTGTAATTAATAAGTTAGTAAAAAAGGAGAGAGTATGATGAATAGTACTGTAAATGAATGGACGATTCAAGAACTAGAAGACAAAGCAATTAATATTCGTAAAGATTTATGTACCTTTATATATCGAATCGGTATTGCAGGCCATTTAGGTGGGGAATTGTCTATGATTGATATGGCGGTTGCTCTTTATTATAAGTATATGAATTATGATCCGCAGAATCCGGAAATGCCTGACCGTGACCGTCTTATCTTAAGTAAAGGACATTGTGCCGAAGCACTATTTACCATTTATCAAGACATGGGCATGTACACTATGGATTATATGGTTGATCATTTTGAAACGCTAGAGACAGCGAAATTCAGTATGCATCCAAATCGAAAATATGTGGATGCGATTGAAGCATCTACTGGTTCACTAGGTCATGGGATGCCAATAGCGACAGGTTTGGCTCTTGGTGCAAGGATGTCAAATGAAAACTGGAGGACATTCTGTATTATTGGTGATGGTGAACTTCAAGAAGGTACGAACTGGGAAGCATTTATGACTGCAGGACATTACCAACTTGGCAATCTAGTCACGATTATTGATAAAAATGACTTGCAAATGTCCGGTCCTACGAATCAAACAAATTCAATTGATCCACTCGATGAGAAAATGAGAGCGTTTGGCTGGGATGTTATTGAGATTAATGGCAATGATATGGGGGAAGTTTGTGGGGCACTAGAATCACTTCCTCCATCTGATCCACATATTCGTAGAAAACCCATTTGTATTATTTCCAATACAACAAAAGGGAAAGGCGTATCGTTTATGGAAAATGTCGTAGCTTGGCATGCAGGGGTTTTGAACAAGGAAGATTTGGAAAAGGCAATTGAATCTATCGAAAACACAAGGAAGGTGAGATAAATTATGGCTGTAGAAGTGAGCTTGAACTTTGACCAAATATTATCATCGGCACGTGAGGTATATGGAACAGAATTGAGAAAAATGGCGGATGAGGGAATGGACTTTGCGTTTGTTTGTTCAGACAACGTCGCTCCATCATCTGAAGTCGGCAAATTAATGAAAGCGTATCCAGAACGTTGTATCAATGTTGGAATTGCTGAAGCCAATCAGGTTGGGTTGTCTGCAGGTCTTGCGCTATCAGGAAAAGTAGTTTTTACACAAGTATTTGGACCATTTTTACCACTTCGTGCAGCAGACCAAATTCATGCAGATATTGCTTATAACGATGTACCCGTTCGTTTAATCGGAACCCATGCTGGCGTAACGTCAGGTGGAGGACCGACTCATAATGCAATTGCAGATCTTTCGTTTTACCGTGCAGTACCAAATTTAACGGTTGTTTGCCCAGCAGACGCCAATCAATGTGCGAAAGTTGTTAGACAGTCAATGAACTATCCTGGCCCTATGATTATCCGTATTGCCCGAGGTGCTGAGCCAGATGTATATGCGGATAATAATTACGAATTCGAATTTGGTAAATCCATTACCATTAAAGAAGGTTCAGATTTAACATTAATCGGTACAGGAAGCTCAGTATACTGGTCATTGAAGGCAGCACAAAAATTAGAAGAGTACGGCATTTCTGCAAGAGTAATAGATATGCATACCATTAAACCGTTTGATGAAGAAGCCGTTCTAAAGGCAGCAAATGAAACGGGATGTGTCATTACGGTGGAAGACCAAAGTATCAATGGAGGTTTAGGTGGAGCAGTAGCGGAAATCATCGCAGAATCAAATATTCCCACTAAGTTTAAGCGCATCGGCTTACCAGATGAATTTGCCGTATTAGGTGAGCCAAATGAAGTGTATAAATACTATGGCATGGATCCAGAGGGGATTGCGAAAACAGTACGTGAGTTTTTAAATCGGTAATTAACAGGAAGGGGAATGAACAGATGACACAACTCGTTTGTCAACAATGTGAACAGGTTATCGAATTTATATCCTCAGAGAAGTCCAGCATAATATATGGTCACTGTACTAGTTGTAGTCATGGAAATAGAGATACCGAGGATGAATCAAAAGAAACCTAGATTGATAAAGGAGCCGACAAGACATCATTTTTAATCTTGTCGGCAGATTTTTGCACTTGGTTGGAAGGAGTACAATGAAATGTATGCGGAGGGAGAATAGCTATGTCACAGTATGAATTATTATCAAAAAGTTACATTAACGGAGAATGGGTAAGTGGGGACAGTGGACGTGTATATCGAGATTTGAACCCCTATGATAACTCGGTTATTGCTGAAATGAATATTGCATCCAAAGTACAGATGGAACAAGCATTTGAAACGGCTGCTGCAGCGCAAAAGGAATGGGCAAAATCAAATGTAGAAGAGAGAAGAGTAGTCGTAGAAAAAGCAATTGCTTACTTAAAAGAAAATCGGGAAGAAATTGTTCAGCTAATCAGCCGTGAGACAGGTGGAACCATTTTAAAAGCGAATGTCGAACTTCATCTTACGCTTGAAGTAATGGAAGAAGCACTTCGTTATGCTGATGAAGCTTGTCATGTACGTGAAGTCTCAACTGGTGTAGAAGGAAAAGTAAATCGAATTTATCGTTTACCATTGGGCGTCATTTTATCTATTTCTCCATTTAATTTTCCAATGAACCTATCAATGAGAACGATAGCACCAGCAATTGTACTAGGTAATGCGGTGGTTCATAAACCGGATATTCAAGTCGGTTTAGTTGGTGGTGTTGTACTAGCAAAAGCATTTGAACAAGCGGGTCTCCCCGCTGGAGTGTTCAATATGCTATTAACCGATGTCGAGGAGATAGGTGACGATATGCTGACACATCCCATTCCACGTTTAATTAGCTTTACGGGTTCAACAGCAGTTGGGCGACATATCGGTGAAGTTGCTGGCCGAAATTTAAAACGGGTAGCACTTGAACTAGGAGGAAACAGTCCATTTGTTGTGTTATCTGATGCAAACGTGGACCAGGCCGTTCATGCAGCGATATTTGGAAAATACATTCACCAAGGGCAAATTTGTATGATTATTAACCGGATTATTGTGCATAAAGACCAGTATGAATCATTTGTTTCAAAATTTGTAGAGCGAACAAAACAATTGACTACAGGTAATCCACTGGATCCAAGTACAATCATTGGACCACTTATTAATGAACGTCAGATCGAAAAAGCGCTAGGTTATATTGAGGAAGCGAAAAAAGAAGGAGTAACCGTAGCCCTTGAGGGAAGACGTGAAGGAAATGTTTTAACACCTACTATTTTTACAGATGTAAAGAACGATGGGCAACTTGCTCAGAAAGAATTATTTGGACCAATTGCACTCATTATTAAAGCTGAAAATGATGAAGAAGCTATTAAAATGGCAAATGATACTCAAGCAGGTTTAAGCTCGGCTATTTTTACAAGTGATCTAGAAAAAGGGGAACAATATGCCCTTCAGATAGATGCAGGAATGACACATATTAACGATCAAACAGTCAATGATGCACCTAACATTCCATTCGGTGGTAACAAATCAAGTGGAATGGGCCGTTTCGGAAACCCATGGGTTGTCGATGAATTTACAACAATGAAATGGGTATCTGTCCAAACAAAAGAAAGGAAATACGCTTTTTAAAAAACAATAATAAAATGACAAAAGCCCAACAGTCGTACTAGTGTTAAAGAAAAGTGATTTGATGAAAGGACCTCCGAAAAAAGATCAAGGGTTCCGTTTTGAAGTGCTTTTCATAAATTACGTGCAGAAATGACAGTCGTATTGGCATCGTTATTGGTATAAAAAAGTAAAACTCTTAATCGAGTAATTAACAAAAGTAAAATAAGCGGAGAATTTTAGGTTAGATGCAGAATGGAGCCACGTTTCGGGGTAAATAAGGGGAGGTTTTCCGCTTATTCAAAGCAAAATCCTCCATTTTTGAATTTTTCGAGCCAATAGGCGGAGTCTCTCCATCTATTTCTACTTTATTTAGTCATAATTAATAAATAAGTGGAATCTCTCCGGCTATTTTTCAGCTCGGGTGCTTTCCTGATCCCCCAACCGATAAGTTCTGACCCCTTGAACCTAGATGTATCAACTTCTGAGGTGGAGAGTCGACAACTGATATACTTCCCTTTAGGTAGACAGATTTAATAATAAAAATCTGTTTGCTTGAAGGGGAGTTTATCTTAATGTTTAAAAGGGCTAACTGATTATTTATTACTCATTTAAAATAAAATCAGTGCAAAAGGGATGCCTCTTAATGGGCATCCCTTTGTATTCTAAAAAATTTGGAAGTTTGAGGAGCCTGGTCAGATACCCCGGTCCTTATTTGGTACTTATAGAACCGTTCTATTCATATTCTTATAAAAGAAAAAACTAAGAAGGAGGGGCTAGCTAGTTGAGAAATATAAGAGTTAGATTACAGCCCGTTGTAAGTAAGATAAATTTACCTACTGTTTTGAAAACCACGATACTTCCAGGCGACTCAATCGAAAGATTATTTATTGCAACTCAGGAAGGAGAAATCTTTTATATAGGAAACGGAGAGATTAGGACTTTTTTAGATATTCGCACCCGAGTTATTAAACTAGGTTCTTCTAGTGGTGGATATGATGAGCGAGGATTGCTAGGGCTAGCCTTTCATCCCAACTTTTATTACAACGGTCTGTTTTATCTTCATTATTCAGTAGCTGGAACACAAGGTCCAGGTGCTCATCCGGAAGGTTTTAAACCTGACCCGTGTGATCCTAGTACTTTAAACCTAAGGTGGCTAAATAGAGAAACTCAATATGATCATATTGATACAGTTGAAGAATGGATTTTACAATCGAATGGTCAACCTCAAAAACGACGGACATTACTTAACTTAAGAAGACCATTTTCCAATCATAATGGTTTCAATAGTTTAAACTTTTCACCTGAAACAGGAAAACTTGTTTTAACAACCGGAGATGGTGGGGCAGCTTATGATCCATTTAACTTAAGCCAAGACGATTTAGAAATCGCTGGTAAAATAATTGAAATAGATGTAAGTAAGAATACATCCATTAATAATCCAGCCATTGTCACTCGTTTTAATGAACTTCCCCCAACTATTCAGGATACGCTCACGGTTATGGCCAAAGGTGTTCGCAATATATCAGGCATTTCATTTCAAAAGCTTAATCAGCAGTATATTAAATATGCAGGAAATGTCGGACAAGATTTGGTCGAGTCGATTTTTTCATTCGTTCTTTATAAACCTATACCGGTTCCCCAGCTTATTCAAGCTTCTTTTATGAATTCTAAGCCTAACCAAGAAGGATTTATTAACTTTGGCTGGCGGGGATGGGAAGGTGCTTTTCCTACTTCGACCATTAGTCGCTGTACAGGTAATTCAAATTTAGATGAGAAAACGATTGCTTATTACGATGAAACAGTAGCACTTTCAGCGAGTCGTCTTCAGCATTTAACTAGCTATTTTCATCAAGATAACAGACCCAATAAAATGGGAGGAACAGCACTTACAGGAATTCAGCCATATATGGGAAATACAATCCCTGGTTTAACAGGAAGTGTTGTGTTTACCGATCTTGCCCGGAAAGACTCTCAACCTCAGGTTAGAGGGGCTTTAGCATATACCAGTGTAAGACCCGATGGTAAACAAAATGATTTTAGTGTAATTCAAACCGATTATGATTTTGGGTCTCAATCGGCCTATTATGTTTCTTTGGGAACAAATCTGAACCAAACTAGGTTATATTTAGGTGTTTATGGCTCCATGAAAGTGACTGATTTTAACCAAGGCACTGTTTTTGAAATTGTTCAATGAATAGATTTAATGGATTCGAAATGAAAACCAAGGGAGCAATCGCGCTCTCTTGGTTATTTGTTTTTCAAGGTATTAAATCAAACTAAATAAGAAAGACTTTTTATATTTACCACATAAAGGACAATAAACAGTAAAGATTCTATTCGATTATTGAATCCTCAAGAACAAGTCTTATAAGGAGGCCTCTATGAAGGTATCGGACGTTATAGTCAATTGTTTGGAAAATGAAGGTGTAGAATACGTATTTGGGATTGTAGGCAAAGAGACTCTTGATCTAGCAGATTCGTTATCAAAATCTAAAAAAATTCACTTTGTCAATGTGAGGCATGAACAAGGTGCTGCCTTTATGGCATTGTTATTTCAATAGGTGCAGTGGCAAGTGGACTTAAAAAATATCCTATACCAGGAAAAAAGCCACCAGCAGCCTCGAGGATAATAGCAATACAAGCAAAAATAGATACTAAAATGAGCCCGAACGTTTTTTTATGTTTATTGAATATGATTTGAGATAAACGAACCTCTTCAGAAATAGGTTTAAAAAAATACACTGTTCCACCTCATTCTAAATGATTTATATGTCACCAATACAATATATTTACCATTGGTTATAGGGGGAACATATTTAGGCCTCAAGATATACTGATGGAAAACTCAATTTTAACTTCTTGCTTATTGAACCGTACAATCGAAAATCTTTACGCTTCAAAAAACAGAGGTACCAGGTTAATATGAATGAAAACTAGGGATTATTCCTGGTTTTTTTAATATTACTAATACCGAACACCAGTTCCGGTAAACCGTAGTAGCCTTACAAATTTCCAATTATCCATTTTCTGAAATGAAAAAGGCTATGGATTAGTCAGAAATATTATTAACTGTGGAACGATTCAAGTAGGATATTACTAAATAATTTACCAGATGTAAATTGATCATTAATAAGAAAATCGTACTATATCAGTGTTTATTCAATAAAATAACTGTATAAATTTTTAGAAAAGTTAGTTTTTATACTTGTAAGCACTTCCATAAGATGATATTATTCGAATATATCCAGTAAATATTTTAGTTATTGTTAAGTAAAAATTTACGGGTGTCGAAAAGAACATGAAGAGGGTTATGAGATGGCAACTATAAAGGATATTGCGGACAAGTCGAATGTATCAGCATCTACCGTTTCACGGGTCTTAAATAACGATGATTCGATTTCCGTTCAGGCTGAAACGAGGGAACGTATTATCCAAGTTGCTAAGGAGCTTGGATACGAAACGATTTTAGAAAGACGGTTGAAACAAAAACAGCAGACTTCGAAACATTTCGGAATTATCGTTACCCAATCATTGGACGAAGAGATCAGTGATCCATATTTTCTATCCATCCGCCAAGGGATTGAAATGGAACTAGCGAGTCATGGAATCAGAACAGTTACGTTCCGTTTACATGAAACGGAGACTAATCAAATGATTGACGGACTTGATGGACTCATTGTCGTCGGCAGGGTAAAAGAGATGGCGCTCAAGGCCATCAGTAAAGTGGAAAATGTTGTGTACATTAACCATTCACCTAACGAGGATTTGTATGATGCGGTTGTGATTGATTTTGAAAAGGCGACAGAGAAAGCAATCAAACATTTATTATCAACTGGCTACAAGAGAATCGGTTATATAGGAGGAAGGGAGAAGGAGCATAGTAAAAATCAAAAGTTCAACTCTGAAGATAAACGTCTCACCACCTTTGAACGATTGATGAAAGAACAAAAAATGTTTGACCCGGAGACAGTCTTTATCGGTGAGTATTCAATGGCACAAGGCTATGATTTAATGAAAAAAGCAATTGAAAGGAAGAATTTCCCCGAGGCGTTTTTTATCGCCAGTGATCCGATGGCAATTGGGGCCTTAAGAGCATTACAAGAAGCCAATCTCAAAGTTCCTGATGATGTAGCTATTATCGGCTTTGACGATATTGAAGCTGCATCGTTCGCAAGTACACCTTTGACGACCATCAGAGTGCATACGAAGGAGATGGGGAAAACAGGAGTAAAACTTTTACTAGATCGACTGAATGGAAGGGAACTTCCATTAACCGTGACCCTGCCGACCGAATTGGTGATCCGGGAGAGCTGCAAGAAAAATAAATAACTTTTAAGGAGGTGGTTATGAAAATTACGACCATGTAGATCTTGTTCAATTATTAAATGCCCACCCTGCACAGCATGAAAGCTTGCAGGGTGCAAAGTGACTGCCATCACATTGCATTGGGCGGAAACTAACAAACTACTCCACGATTGAACGGGAGCTAACTCTATTATATAGTTGCTCCCGAACGTCAGCAAGAAAACGAACTCGTTTAATAGGTAATTTCACTTATTGTTATTTCAAAAATGACTGAGGGGGCGTTTATTTTGAAAAAGCTTTTAAAAACGGTGGTGTTTGCAGCCGCGTTGACAACAATTGTGACTGGATGCAATAAAGCTTCCGGTGGGAATGAAGCAAACAGTGATCAGACGGTTGTAAACTTGTATTCGACTGTAACGAATGAAGCAGATAAAATCACTCTGCAAAATGTGGTGAAAAAGTTTGAAAAGGAACATCCTGATATCGATATTAAAGAAAATTATCCTGCTGACGGGTATGAAGGAATGCTGCGAGTCAAAATGGCGGCAAATGATATGCCTGACTTATTTGATACCCACGGCTGGGCGATTCACCGTTACGGGGAATATGTAGAAGATTTAAATGATATGGACTGGGTGAAGGATCTTGATCCGGCACTGGAGCAGATTTTAAAAGATGAATCTGGAAAAGTCTATGCGTACCCTCTAAACCAGGCAAAAGACGGACTTACATATAACGCAACATTGCTAGAGGAATATGGAATTGAGCCGCCAACCACCTTTGATGAGTTCGTGACAGCACTTGAAACAATCAAGAAACAAGGAAAGGGCGAAGTAACTCCACTTTGGTTTGCTGGTTCTGATAAATCCGCATTCGGACAGTATTTTGATCAGTTTTCCACACCACTATTAATTACTGGAGAACAAAATTTCCAAAAAGAATTACTAGATGGGACGTTTGATTGGTCAAATTACACGTTTTTAGCAGAAAAACTAAAGGAAATGCACGATAAGAAGCTCCTTAATGAAGATATATTGACGGCCCAGAATCATCAGATGGTCGACTTAATGGCGCAGAACAAAATTGGATTTATCGTTGGCGGCGGGATGCTTGGTCCTTCTGTGGAAGAGTTAAACCCAGAGGTCAAGCTTGGGGTCATTCCCATGCCTGTGATCGAGGAAGGCGACGAGCCAAGTTGGATTGGTGGGGAGCGTCATACCTTAGCCGTTTGGAAAGATTCTAAAGTCAAAGACGAAGCGAAAAAGTTCCTGGAATTCATTTCACAACCGGAGATGGTGAAAGAGATTGCGGAGGGGACGTCTCTTCCAAGTGGTCTGACCAATGCGGAGTCGAAAAACTATTACTCTGAATACTACGAAAAGTACAAGGATGTGAAAGTTGAACCTTACTTCGACAGGGTTTACCTTCCAAGCGGCATGTGGGATCCAATGGGTGCAACTGGTCAAGAGTTATTATCTGGAACAATGACACCGGACGAGGTTTCAAAAAAGATGGAAGAGGAATATAAGAGATTGCTAGCGCAGAAGAAATAGTTTTGTGATGGAGGAAGGGTAGCGCCTCTCCTCCTAATCTAACATTCTAGGAGTTGGTGACGTTGATAGGAGTGGAGACAAGAAGCAAGTCGATGGCCGGCTCTTCTGTAGAAGTGAAAAGGAACCGTAAAAGTCGGAAGGAATCTTCGCTGTGGTGGATGTATCTTCCAGCTCTAGCTGCTGTCTGCTTTTTCATCCTTTATCCTTTTTTAAACGGAATTAAAATTTCTTTTACAAACTGGAACGGGTTTTCACAAACGTACGACTACGTTGGATTCAGTCAATATACAAGGATGCTGAAGGACCCGGATACGTGGCTGGTAGTAAAAAATACCCTGTTATATGGTGTCGGCAGTACCATTTTGCAAAATGTGATTGGTCTTGGGTACGCACTTTTATTAAATCAAAGCATTCATATGAGGAATTTTACCAGGACGGTTGTGTACCTTCCGGTTATTATCAGCCCGCTAATTATGGGATACATCTTCTATTTTTTCTTTGCCTTCCAAGGCGGGGCACTGAATGATCTGCTTGTATTTATCGGATTGGATAAAATTAATGCATTAGGCAATCCAAAAATTAATATTTGGTTGATCGTGTTCGTTAATACCTTCCAGTTTGTCGGGATTGCGATGATTATTTACCTCGCTGGGTTACAAAGTATTTCAAAGGATTATTACGAAGCGGCACAAATTGACGGAGCGTCTGGTTTTCAGCAATTTAAAAATATTACCTTGCCGATGTTAATGCCTTCCATCACCATCAACATGGTTATTAACATTATTGGGGGATTAAAATTGTTCGATGTGATCATCTCGCTAACAGGGGGCGGACCGGGCTATGCTTCGCAATCCATGTCCACGTTTATGTATGATTTATATTTTAATAGACAGGATGCGGGATATGCAGCGACGCAAGGTGTATTTATGGCCATCATCATTTTGATTCTTAGTCTGGCAGCGCTTGTGTACTTCAAACGAAAGGAGATTGAGGCGTAATGGACTATATGGGTAAAAAGAAAAAGTGGTTACTCTCAGGAGTCGCTCTTTTGATCTCAGCCTTTCACCTAATCCCTTTTTATATTTTGATTACGACATCGTTAAAGGAAAGGGGAGATTTTAGCTCGAAATGGGTGTTCCCCAAGGTGCTGGCGTTTGAGAACTTTGCGGAGGCGTGGGAAACGGCGAGTCTTGGCAATGCGCTATCGAATACCTCGATTATTACCTTTGTAAGTGCTTTATTATTGATTGTTTTTGGCTCGATGGCCGCCTATCCCTTGGCCAGAAGGCAGACGAAGCTAAATAAGTTTGTTTTCATGATATTTATTGCGGTGATGGTGATACCACCTTTAACTGCTTTAGTTCCATTATATAAGCTTGTAGTCGACATCGGAATGATGAACACTCTCGAAATTGCCATCTTGAATAACGTGGCGTCATTCCTTCCATTAACCATTTTCTTGTATTCAGGATTTATTCGCTCGACAATCCCAAAGGAATTGGAAGAAGCCGCAAAAATGGATGGTGCCAGTACACTCGGGATCTTTTTCCGGATTGTATTCCCTCTGTTAAAGCCGGTTACGGCATCTATT
This sequence comes from Robertmurraya korlensis NBRC 107688, assembly GCF_001591645.1. Classification (GTDB taxonomy): domain Bacteria; phylum Bacillota; class Bacilli; order Bacillales; family Cytobacillaceae; genus Robertmurraya_A. The sequence continues at coordinate 172,651 of NZ_BCVH01000003.1, forward strand.
TTAATCATTTCATGCGTATTCATCTGGAACGATTACCAATTTGCCATCTTCTTCCTTCAAGCAGAGGAAGTGAAGACCAGTACCGTTGCACTGGCAGGATTCTTTGGGGAAAATGCCAACCGAATGAATCTTGTTGCTGCCGCAGCCATCATGGCTGTCCTTCCAATGGTCGTTTTGTTCCTGCTATTGCAGAAGCACTTTGTTAAAGGGTTGGCATCTGGATCGGTTAAAGGATAATCTACGAGAAAAAGCTTCATATCTATCGAAGTCATCAATTGGAAGTCTGGTTTATAAAATCAAAGTGTAATAACTTACTAAACAGCTATTAAAACTCACTTAAAAAAATTGGAGGTTCCCTTATGTCTAAAATTACTTTTCTTGGCGCAGGTAGTACCGTATTTGCAAAAAATGTATTAGGAGATTGCATGTTTGTTGACGCGTTGGACGGCTTTGAATTTGCCTTATTTGATATTGATGAACAGCGTTTGCGAGATTCCGAACAAATGCTGAACAATTTAAAGGAAATTCTCGGGAAAAACCTTACGATTAAAGCGTATACGAATCGGAAGGAGTCTTTAAGAGGAGCGAAATATGTAATCAATGCAATCCAGGTAGGCGGCTATAAGCCGAGTACCGTGATTGATTTTGAAATTCCGAAAAAGTACGGTTTACGGCAGACCATTGCTGATACAGTCGGAATCGGTGGGATATTCCGTAACCTACGAACGATTCCGGTAATGCTTGATTTTGCAAAGGATATGGAAGAAGTTTGTCCGGATGCCTTATTTATGAATTATACCAACCCGATGGCTGTCTTGACTGGGGTCATGAACCGTTATACAAATATTAAAACAGTCGGCCTATGTCACAGTGTGCAGGTTTGTACAAAAGAATTATTTGAGGCATTGGGGATGGACCGGACAGGTGTGAAGGAGAAAATTGCCGGGATCAATCACATGGCTTGGCTGCTTGAGGTTAGCAAGGATGGTGTTGACCTGTATCCTGAAATTAAGAGAAGAGCCCGTGAATTGCAAAAAACAAAGCATGGCGATATGGTTCGATTTGAATTAATGGATAAATTCGGGTTTTATGTGACTGAGTCATCTGAACACAACGCGGAATATCACCCGTACTTTATCAAATCTCGTTACCCTGAGTTAATTGCGCGTTTCAATATTCCGCTTGATGAATATCCACGTCGCTGTGAAAGGCAAATTAATGATTGGGTAGCCATGAGAGAGGATCTGGTGAACAATCATTCCTTAAATCATATTCGTTCTCGTGAATATGGATCGCGCATTATTGAAGCAATTGAGACGGATGTTCCGTTTAAATTTGGCGGAAATGTCTTAAATACCGGAAGACTAATTAGCAATCTTCCAGAGAAAGCTTGTGTCGAGGTTCCTTGTATCGCGGACCGCAGCGGAATCACCCCAACCTATGTGGGAGACCTTCCAGAGCAGCTCGCAGCCTTAAACCGTACGAATATCAACACGCAACTTCTGACCATCGAAGCAGCCATCACGTTGAAAAAGGAATATATTTATCAGGCTGCTATGCTTGATCCACATACCGCGGCTGAGTTATCCATGGACGACATTATCTCTCTATGTGATGACTTAATTGAAGCACATGGTGAATGGTTGCCTAAATTTACAAGTGAAACGGGGATAGCCTTTACCTTATAGGTCCTAGACAAAGTCTGTCCAGCATATAGGAGACCGGATTCTGAATGAATCCGGTCTCTGTTTTTATTACCTTTATGAATCACCCGTAAATGACTTTTAAGTCTCTTCACACTTGGGTTTTTTGTGAAAAAGCAGGGACTTGAGACATCCATATATTTTGGGTGAGAGTCAATGGGACTCCTCTAATATAAGATCAAATACCTTTACGAAATGGAGTTATTGGATTATTATAATGCTTAATTAAATAACTAACTTCTACTAGGGGTGCCCTTTCTTCAGGCTGAGAGAAAAACGTAAAGTTTTTTAACCCTTTGGACCTGATCTGGATTATACCAGCGTAGGAAAGTAGCCAACCAGTATATGAATGTAACCATTCTAAAACTAATAAGGCCGGGTCCAATGAATTGGAGCTGGTTTTTTGTTATATAAAGAAACTGTTCCAGAGTATTCCCTTGTACAGTTCATCACGATTTCGTACGGATTTATCATCTGGTTGTTCAGGTGCTACATGGTTTAAGACTGTTCTTGCCCTAAAAGAACCATTAAGTACTTTATTAATAAATAGGAGGATTTTGTAAATGAGAAAAACAAACAAACTTACATTAACAGCCATGATGATTGCCATTGGGACACTTTCGAGTAATATCTTTTATATTCCAATTGGATTTACAAAGGTATTTCCCATTCAGCATTTTATCAATGTGTTGTCCGCGGTCCTATTAGGTCCATATTATGCAGTTGCTCAAGCACTAAGTGTTTCTATATTGAGAAACATCATGGGAACCGGCTCAGTTTTTGCTTTTCCAGGAAGTATGGTTGGAGCATTTTTGGCTTCTCTTTTCTTTTTAAAAACAAGTAAGATTTATATGGCCTTTTTAGGTGAGGTAATAGGTACGGGAATCATTGGGGCCATTCTTGCGTACCCGATGGCCATATTACTGCTGGGGCAAAAAGCGACTCTGTTTGGATTTATCCCTTTATTTATTTTTAGTTCTCTTGTGGGCGCATTTTTTGCTGCTATCATTCTATCAATCTTTTTAAAGAAAAAAACAGCTGTTTTTATTGACAAAGTGAATCAGAAAAAGAATTTATGAGATACAGCAACAGTGAAATCCTTCCTGCTTTGCAAGTAGGGATTCTGATTGAAACTTCGGTTTTGAAAAATGGCAAAAATTCAGCAACTCGACATTTTTCATTTAATAAATTTATGAATTAGTTTGGAAACAATAATAGGTTTTTTAAGGGGACCTCTATAGAGGATCCCTTTTTTTATGTGTAGAATTTAAACGCTTTAAATAGAAGGTTGTCGATGTATTACTTATAAAAAAGGGTATCCGTTTTACAAATAAGAGCATTATCTCTCAATTTTTAATAGTAAAAAGTCAAGTGAAAACATGAACTGTATCCAGCGGATTGGAAAGATTTTTTGCAGGTAAAGTGCAGAAAAATAGCAGGTTAGTGCCAAGAAATTTGGCATAATTTGTTCGCAAAAAGTTCACAAATAAGGGTTTTTAATATTGGCACAGAAATTGCATGTTTATTTGTTAAAATAGTAAAAACTTCAAAATATTTGCAAAGTTACCTTTAACGGGTATCTTCCAAATGTGAAGGCTCACGTTTTGTAAATCTGATTACTATTTTTGAAGCGAAGTAAAAGCGTATACTTATTAGGTGGATGAAAGGAGAAATTCACAATGAAAACAGGTACGGATCGTGTAAAAAGAGGCATGGCTGAAATGCAAAAGGGCGGCGTCATTATGGATGTTGTGAATGCTGAGCAAGCAAGAATAGCAGAGGAAGCAGGGGCCGTAGCCGTAATGGCATTAGAGCGAGTTCCTTCTGATATCCGCGCAGCTGGTGGAGTAGCAAGAATGGCAGATCCGCGTATTACTGAAGAAGTTATGAATGCGGTTTCCATTCCAGTTATGGCAAAAGCACGTATCGGACACATCGTAGAAGCCCGAGTTCTTGAAGCAATGGGCGTTGATTATATTGATGAGAGTGAAGTATTAACACCAGCAGATGAAGAATATCATTTAAATAAAAATGCTTACACGGTACCTTTTGTTTGTGGTTGTCGTGATCTTGGCGAGGCAGCACGCCGTATAGGTGAAGGGGCATCCATGCTTCGTACTAAAGGAGAGCCGGGAACTGGTAATATTGTAGAAGCTGTTCGTCATATCCGTAAGGTAAATGCACAAGTACGTAAAGTTGCTACGATGAATGAAGATGAATTGATGACAGAGGCTAAGCTACTTGGGGCTCCCTATGAACTTCTTCTAGAGATTAAGCGTCTTGGTCGACTACCCGTTGTGAATTTTGCAGCTGGTGGAGTAGCAACGCCTGCTGATGCTGCACTTATGATGCAATTAGGTGCCGATGGAGTATTTGTTGGGTCAGGAATCTTCAAATCTGATAACCCAGCAAAATTCGCTAGAGCAATCGTTGAAGCCACTACCCATTACCAGGATTACAAACTAATAGCGGAGATTTCAAAAGATCTTGGAGTTGCAATGAAGGGAATTGAAATTTCAACACTGTCTCCTGAAGCACGTATGCAGGATCGTGGATGGTAAGCGGGTTTTTATGCTTTAGGTTGGTATACTCACTTTACAAATCATGGCTGTTTATTTGTTAATGAAAACGTTTTTATAGTTTTGAAAATTTAGTATATTTTTATTGACATTCATTTTTCTGACTTATATACTCGTGTTAGAAAAAGAAAATGATCCGTTGGTTTTTGAAAGGTGGTCTAGCGCATGCAAACACTGGAAACAGTGATTGTTACAGGATATGCAAAAGCTCCACAGGGAACTTCCATGTATGAAATGTATAAGCATGCAGGAATTGTACTAGAAGTCGACCTGAATGATCATAAAATTGTCGGAGCTGAATTCACATTCGTAACGGAACTAACGAAAAATTATTTTCAAAAACTTCTGTTAGGCTACTGTCTTCTAGACGGTGTTGAGCAGCTGATTAAACGAATTCAAAGCTTTTACTTTGCTCCATCCCAGCAAGCGATCATTGTAGCTCTACAAGCTGCAGTTCAACGTTACTGGGATAACGTGAAGCAAATGAATATATAACGTTTGGTTATAATAAAGTGGGAAGATAACCTCTTCCCATGGTCTTATTAAAACCGAGTTAGACATGAACTCTTTGTAAGGAATGTTCGTTTGTAACGACATTCTTATAGAGGATTTATGTTTGGCTCGGTTTTTTATATTTCCCAAATGTTACATCCACAAAAATCTAAGAGAGGGAAGGGGAAAAAGATGAGCAAGCTGATTACATGCGAAGAAGCTGTAAAAAAGGTTACAAGCGGCTCACGAATTATGGTAGGTGGATTTGGACTTGTAGGAAGTCCGCTTAGTTTAATAGCTGCTTTGGCTCAGTCGGAAGTGAAAGACTTAGAGATTATTAGTAATAACCTTGGTGAACCAGGTAGAGGTCTTGGCGTGTTAGTTCGGCAAAAACAAGTGAAAAAAGCGATAGGTTCTTATTTTACTAGCAATCCGGAGGTGGTTAAAGCCTTTCAGGATAAGGAATTGGAAGTGGAGCTTCTCCCTCAAGGAACGATGTCTGAGGCGATTCGAGCGGGTGGTGCGGGACTAGGAGGATTTTATACACCGGTCAGCGTAGGAACAAAAATGGCTGAAAACAAAGAAGAGCGTACACTGAACGGTAAAAAATATGTGTTCCAAGAACCACTTAAAGCTAATTTTGCTCTCATTAAAGCGAAAAAAGCGGATCGCTTAGGAAATCTCATATACAACCAATCGGCAAGAAACTTCAATCCGATGATGGCAACAGCTGCCGATGTGGTCATTGCAGAGGTGGATGAGATGGTGGAGGTAGGCGAAATTTCTTCTGAAGAAATTGTAACCCCTCATTTATATGTTGACTTTATCGTTGTGAAGGGCGGGAACTAGCTTGAACGCGAAACAATACATTGCTGCAAGAGCGGCGAAGGAATTAAAGAATGGCGATATCGTCAATTTGGGTATAGGGATTCCCACGCTGGTGGCAGATTACATTCCATCAGACGTTCACGTTTTTTTACACTCGGAAAACGGCATCCTTGGAGTAGGTCCTAGCCCTGATCCAGAGCATATTGACCCCAATCTTGTTAATGCAGGGAAACTGCCTGTCACCGTTTTGGAGGGGTCATCCTTTTTTGATAGCGCATCATCTTTTGCGATGATTCGCGGAGGACATGTAAGCGTTTCGATTCTCGGTGTGTTGCAAATCGATGCAATGGGGCGGATCGCCAACTGGGCCGTTCCAGGAAAAAATGTTCTTGGAGTAGGCGGGGCGATGGATTTATTGGAAGGCTCCAAAAGGATCATCGTAACAACGCTGCATACGTCTAATCAGGGAGTGTCAAAAATCGTAAAGGAATTAACTTATCCGATCACATCGGAACGAAAAGTAGATGTTATTATTACCGATTTAGCGGTGTTCACTGTAAAGGAAGATGGACTTCATCTTTTGGAGCTGTCCCCTGGAGTTTCCCTTGAGGAAGTTCAACAGAAAACGGACGCCCCGTTCCGTGTTGCTGAATCTTTCAAAAATGGCAAAGAGGTGATGGCACAGTGGTTGTAATCGTAAATGCATTCCGAACTCCTATCGGAAACCTCGGCGGATCACTGGCGGATACGCGCCCGGAAGAGCTCGTATCTCTCATTATGAAAAATAATCTTTCAGCTTCTGGTTACGGTACCCATATTGTCGATGAAGTCATCGTCGGCCAAACCAAGCAGAGTGCGCATGCTCCGAATATTGCTAGAGTTGCAGCATTACACGCTCATTTTCCAGAATCAATTCCTGCTTATACCGTCCATCGTCAGTGCGGTTCAGGTTTGCAGGCCGTCATGAACGGGGCCATGTCGATTTTGACTGGTCAAGCGGACGTCGTTTTAGCAGGTGGTGTCGAAAGCATGTCACAAGCTCCTCATTATTCGGTTGACACTCGATTCGGTCTAAAGATGGGAAATATGACCCTGTATGATTCAAATACGGAGAGTCAGCCAAAATCACAGCCAGAGGAGATATATGGTCGTTTCACGATGGGGCAAACAGCTGAGTGGCTGGCAGAAAAATATAACATTAGCCGCCATGAACAAGATGAATTTGCCTTTACGAGTCAGCTGAAAGCGAAACGTGCCATTGAAATGGGTCGTTTTGATGAAGAAATCATTCCTGTTCCGGTAAAGGAAGGAAAAAAGGGGATCAGACACTTTGCGATAGATGAATACCCAAGATTAACGGATATTGAAAAGTTAGGAACATTACGTTCTGTGTTTCAAAAGGATGGAACGGTAACAGCCGGAAACTCGTCCGGCAGAAATGATGGAGCCTCGATGCTGCTGTTGATGTCGGAGGAAAAAGCCAAACAACTTGGAGTGATCCCGATGGCAAGAATTCGTTCCTTTGCTGCAACGGGTGTATCACCAAAAGAAATGGGAATCGGTCCGGTTCCAGCCTCACAACTCGCGTTAACAAAGGCAGGTCTTCGATTAGAAGATATCGATTTGATTGAATTAAATGAAGCATTCGCTGCTCAAAGTCTTGCTTGTTTAAAAGAATGGGGCTTGAAAGGGGAAAACGTGAATGTGAACGGAGGGGCGATTGCCTTAGGTCACCCACTTGGCTGCACCGGTGCAAGAATCGTCACAACCTTATGCCATGAGCTTGAAAAACAAAAACGGCAATACGGCCTAGCCACGATTTGTGTAGCGGGGGGATTAGGAATGGCAATGGTGGTGGAAAGATGGATGGAGTAAAAAAAGACTACGTGTTTCATCGTGATTTAAAAAAGCAGTACCCGATTATTACTCACGGTGTAGGGGTCTATCTCGTAGATGAGAACGGGAAAAAATATATGGATGCTTGCTCAGGAGCGGTTGCAGCTAACTTGGGACATGGGATTACTTCTATAGGAGAGGCAATGGCAGAGCAGGCAAAAAAAGCAGCTTTCGTCCATACCATGCGCTTCGAGACAAAAGCGTTGCATGAGCTGGCTGAAATAATCGGACACATGGCTCCAGCCCATTTAAATAAAGTGTATTTTACAACCGGTGGCTCCGAAGCAAATGAAAGTGCGATGAAGCTGGCGAGGCAATATCATAGGGATTCCGGCAGACCTCAAAAGCATATAGTTATCGGGCGATGGCAGTCGTATCACGGGAACACCATCGGTTCTTTGTCCGCAGGAGGAGACGTTAAAAGGAGACACGCATACACTCCTAATCTTTTAAACTATGCCCATGTCTATTCGCCCTACTGCCACCGATGTCCATACGATCGCCAAAAAGACGATTGTCTCTCTAAACAAAACTGGACGTGTGTAGCGGATATTGAAAGAACGATTTTAGAACTTGGTCCTGAGAACGTGTCGGCATTTATTGCCGAACCGATTGTTGGAAGCCAGCAAGGTGCTGTTCCACCGCCGCCGGGCTATTTTAAGAAGGTTCGAGAGCTGTGTGATCGTTACGAAATCGTCTTAATTATCGATGAAGTGATGACTGGATTCGGCCGTACTGGTACCCATTTCGCGACAGAACAGATCGGGATCATGCCTGATATCATCACATTCGGAAAAGGGGTTTCAGCTGGATATGCACCGCTCGCCGGAATGATTGTTCATGATCGGTTAATCGAGGGGCTCATTCAAAACAGCGACGGGAAATTCATTCACGGGTACACCTATAGTGGGCATCCGGTGTCTGTAGCAGCAGGTCTTGCTGCATTGGACGTATATGAGCGAGACATGGTACTAGAAAACGTCAAAATACAAGGTCCCTATCTTGTCAAATGTCTTGAGGAGCTGAAGCAAAAACATGCTTATATCTCTGATGTTCGGGGCAAAGGGCTTTTGATTGGTATGGAGCTTGTGAAGGATTCTAGGCAGGATCAGTTGTTTGAACCGTCTGAAAAAGCGGCCGAACGATTGAATGGGATTGCGATGGAACTCGGTGCGGTTTTTTATCCCGGTTCAGGTGCCATTGACGGTACAAAAGGAGAGCACCTCATCATCAGCCCTCCTTTAAATGTGACAAGAACAGAAATTGATGAGATTGTGAGAATTTTAGACGAATCATTCACGATATTCAAAGATCAATTAAGAAAGGAAGAGATGTATGAAGTTGCAAAATAAAACAGATGAGATTAAGGAAAAAGCACAAAAACATCTATCACCGGTTATGACAAGAGTAACGGAGCTTGTTATTGAAAAAGCGCATGGCGCCAAATTTTGGACGACTGACGGAGAAGAATATATCGATTTTGTTTCAGGAGTAGCTGTCAACGCAGTCGGGCATACGAACAGAAAAATGGTTGAAGCCATTACAAAGCAAGCGGAAGCCTTGATTCATCTTGGATTGAACTATGGTTATTATGAAACGGCAGCAAATTTGGCGGAAAAGCTTGCAACTATTACACCAGGAAATCTAGACACGGTCTTTTTCTCCAATTCGGGAGCGGAAGCAATTGACGGGGCACTTAAACTCGCGAAGGCGGCGACCGGCAGACCCGCCATCATTGCTTTTGAAGGATCGTTTCATGGCCGTACATTAGGAGCAACAGCCATTACGGCATCAAGCTCCAAATACCGTCGTTATTATGAACCGATTTTAGGCGAGGTGCATCACGTTCCCTATCCGTATCCCAGCCAGCTGAGAAACATTCGAGAAGAAGAAGCGGAAGAATATTGCTTGAATCAGCTACAAAAATTGTTCGATTTACGCGTGGATCCTTCTCGTGTAGCGGCCATCATTATTGAACCTGTCATGGGTGAAGGCGGCTATTATCCGGCACCGCCAAGCTTTTTGCAGGAATTACGAAAGATTTCAGAGGAACACGGCATTTTGCTGATCTTTGACGAAGTACAAACAGGATTTGGGCGTACAGGTAGAATGTTCGCGGCAGAGCATGCGGATGTGACTCCTGATATTTTAGTACTGGCAAAAGCGCTTTCCGGTGGCATGCCTCTTGGCGCCATTGTTGCAAGTCGTGAGCTTCATGAAAAATGGCCGACAGCCGGTCATGGTTCGACATTTGGAGGAAATCCCGTTTCCTGTGCTGCCGCATTGGCAAACATTGAGGTCATTGAGGAAGAGAAGTTAGTAGAACGCAGTGCTAAACTCGGTGCCAAGATTGTCAGCAGACTTCATAACACGCTAGGACATTTACCGGGCATTGTTGAAGTGCGAGGAATCGGTATGATGATCGGGATTGAATTCGATTCGCAAGCTGCTGCTTTGTTTGTACCGAAAATCAAATCGAAAGCTCTGGAAAAGGGCTTACTCATTATGAACTGCGGGGTAATAGGTCAAACCATCCGATTAATGCTGCCTCTTAATATTCAAGAAGATGTGCTTGATAGCGGGTTAACGATTCTAGAAGATGTGATAACAGAAACCATTTCAGGAAACTAATTTTTGTTTCCTCGGAAGACAAGAAAAAGGAGGTCAGGTTGATGTCTAGTCAAATCGAAACAACTTTTCTTCAGGGAGAGCTTTATATCAATGGGAAATGGGTAAGTGCTCCCAATCAGTCCTACTTTGAAAGCTTCAATCCGGCAACGGGGGAACTTGTCGGCAGATGTGCAGCCGCCACAACGGAGCAAGTGAATGAAGCGGTAACAAAAGCGAATGAGGCGTATTTACAATGGCAGAACATCCCCATTCCCGAACGAGCGGCTTATTTACTGAAAGCTGCCCAATTGTTTGACATACGAAAACAGGTACTTGCTCGTGTCATGACCATGGAGATGGGAAAAGTGCTAACTGAGTCTTTAGGTGAAGTTGGAGTGGTCATCGCGACTGCCCAATATATGGCAGGCGAGGGACGCCGGCTCTTTGGTGAAACGGTCCCTGCAGGCTTCCCAGACAGGAATGTAAGAATGGTCCGTGAGCCTCTCGGTGTGGTGGCGTGCATTACTCCTTGGAACTTCCCGGTTGCACTTGCTTCCTACAAAATTTTTTCTGCCCTGATTGCTGGTAATAGCGTTGTATGGAAGCCAGCTTCAGAGGTTGCGTTATCGGCAAAGATTTTTGTGGAAGTATTAGATGCAGTCGGGTTGCCACCAGGGGTTGTAAATTTAGTTACTGGTTCAGGAAGAACAGTCGGTCAAACACTCGCAGAGCATTCAGATGTTAAAGTCATTTCGTTTACGGGCTCAACAGAAGTTGGACAAAAGCTGGCTGAAATGGGCTGTCAAACATTAAAACGAATTTCATTGGAATTGGGTGGAAAAAATGCAGTGATCGTCTTGAAGGATGCGGACTTGGATAAAGCGGCAGACGGAATCGTAAAATCAGCTTTTACGACAACTGGTCAGCGCTGTACAGCGGCAAGCCGAGTCATTGTCGAACGCCCAGTAAAGGAGATGCTCTTACAAAAAGTAATAGACCTAACACAGTCTATGAAAATAGGAAATGGACTTGAAGAAGGGATACAAGTGGGCCCACTTGTAAATGAAGACCAGCTTCATACCGTCGAGAACTATGTGAAAACAGCGATTGAAGAAGGCGGAACAATCGTGTCAGGTGGGCAGCGTGTGAAAGAATTGGGTGGCTATTATTATGAGCCGACAATCATTGAGGATGTGAAACCGCATCATACGATCGCGCAGGAAGAAATATTTGGTCCGGTTCTCGCTATCATTGAAGTGGATTCCTATGAGGAAGCCATGGAGGTAAATAACGGAACGATCTATGGGCTATCCACTTCTATTTATACAGAGAGCCTTCATTATGCGAATCGTGCTGCAAAGGAAGCGATAAGCGGGCTTGTCTATATTAATAACGGAACGTCCAATGCTGAGATGGGTGTAGCGTTTGGGGGAATGAAAATGTCCGGAAATGGTCATCGTGAAGTTTCCCATCATGCATTCGATGTCATGACAGAGTGGAAATCCATCTATACGAACTATTAATGAACGAAAATGTTTAATCGGTAGGGTCAAAGTTCTATAAAAACTCAATAGACGGTTAACCTCTCCTCATTTATTTGATGGAAAGGCTACGCAATCTTTAAAAGTCTCAAATACAAAGGGGGGATAACATGAGAAAGCATCGTATCGGTATTGCATTCTTTTACCATGAATCCCACAGTTTCAGCCCGATGAAAACGGAAATTGAACAGTTTCGAAATGAAGGCTACTTTATCGGTGATCAAATATATGATGCCTATTCTGGAACCAAAACAGAAGTGGGCGGGTTTTTGGATGTGTTGACACAGGAAAGGGATGTAGAAATCGTACCGCTGCTTTGTGCGGCAGCGGTCCCATCGGGCGTAGTATCAACAAAAGCGTATTCGATCATCGAAGAGCAAATGCTCCAGTCCATCCGGGAGGCTGGGAGGTTAGACGGATTATTGCTTGCGTTGCATGGAGCGATGGTCGTGGAACACCTCCATGATCCGGAAGAGTATTTACTGGGGAACATTCGCGGATTGGTTGGACCGAATATCCCGATTGCGACAACACTTGATATGCACGCCAATTTAAGTGGAAAAATGATTGATCATACACCGCTTCATTTTGGATTTAAAACATACCCCCATATTGATATGTATGAACAAGGTGTTCATGCGGCAATCGCTTTATTAAAGCAGGTAAAAGAAGAGGTCACTTATTACGCATCTTTTGAAAAATTGCCGATGATGCCGCCCTCTATCAATATGAGAACGGCAGAAGGGCCGATGCACAAAATGATAGAGTGGGCGAAACAAGCCGAAGAGGAAGAAGGAATTCATCATGTGTCCGTATTTGGAGGCTTCCCTTACTCGGATATTCCGATGGTCGGTGCAAGTGTACTTGTTGTGTCGGTCGATCCTGAAAAGGGTAAAGAGACTGCCAAAAAATTGGCCACCTTGTTCTGGAGTGTAAGAGAAGAATTTATCATGGATTTACCCGGTGTTAGAGAAGGACTCGAACTGGCGATGTCGGTGGAAGATGATAAACCAGTTGTGCTGGCGGACATCTCGGATAACCCTCTAAGCTGCGGGAGCGGCGATACAACCGAGCTACTTCGGGAGATGGTCAAGATGAATATTCCCGACACGCTTTTTGGAGGGCTCTACGATCCAGAATCCATCGAGGCTTGTCGTAAGAAGGGTGCCGGAAAGAAGGTAAGGTTGTCCCTAGGAGGGAAAGTATCGCCTGAATTTGGGGAGTCCATACAGGTCGAAGCAACGGTTGTGGCTCTATCAGACGGTGTATTTCACAATTCTGGGCCGTTCAATCAGCATTTAAGAGTTGATTTAAAGGGAGCCGCTCACATTCGAGTTGGCAAGATGGATATCCTCCTTATTGGAAGGCCGATGTCAGCGAATGATCCAGAAATGTTTCGTCATATTGGCCTTGAGCCCTCGACAAAGAGAATTCTTGGATTAAAAGCTAAAAATCATTTTCGGGCAGCGTTTGAGCCGATGGTTGGTCGTATCATTTATGTGGATGCACCTGGTGTTGCCTCCAATCGTTTAACAACTTTTAGTTATCGTTACATCCCTAAGCCTATTTGGCCGCTGGATGATATCCAATATGAAGGAAACTTGAGGGGGATAGAAAAATGGAAACATTGAACAAAACCTATTACGTTGAAGTACCATCTTCTTTAAATCCAGAACAGCTAAAAATGATGATGGAGCTTGAGCAAGATGCGTTTCCGGGATTAGGAGCAGTAGATGAACAAACGCTTGTTCCGCTTACACGCTACGGGAAACTCATTCAATACCGGCAGCAAAATGATCAAAAGCCGATTGCGATTTGCGAAGTGATGAGAGCTTATCATGATATCCATAAAGCCTATATTTTCGGGTTTTATGTCCGCTCCGACCAGCAAGGGAAAGGAATCGGGAAATTATTTTTACAGGACATTTATCCAATTTTAAAGCAAGATGGATTTCGGAAGGTTTGCTTAACGGTCAGTACTCAAAACAAAGCAGCCGTCCAATTATATAAAAAGTTAGGGTTTGTCATAAAAGAGACGAGATTAAATGAATTTGGCGAAGGGGAAAATCGCTATTATATGGAACACCTAATTTCTTAATCTAGTAATGATTAGTGGAGAAATCACCCGAAAAAAATAGACTGATTTTTAGGAGGAGTTTATGATGAGAAACACTTTATTCAAACCAAAAAGACATTGGAAAGAAATTGAGCTTTGGAAGGATGTTACAGAGGATCAATGGAATGATTGGGTTTGGCAGTTGACGAATACGATTAAAAATTTAGAAGACTTAAAGAAAGTAGTGAACTTAACGCCAGAAGAAGAAGAAGGGGTTTTAATCTCAACAAAAACCATCCCATTAAACATCACACCCTATTATGCATGGCTTATGGACCGTGATGATTCAAGATGTCCGGTACGAATGCAGTCTGTTCCGATTTCTGCGGAATTGCATAAAACAAGATATGATTTAGAAGATCCCCTTCACGAAGATGAAGATTCACCAGTACCTGGGTTAACACATCGTTATCCGGATCGAGTGTTGTTCCTAGTAACAAACCAATGCTCCATGTACTGCCGTTACTGCACAAGAAGGCGCTTCTCTGGACAAATCGGTATGGGTGTACCCAAAAAACAGCTAGACACAGCGATTCATTATATCGCATCTAATCCAGAAATTCGAGATGTGTTAATTTCCGGAGGAGATGGGCTCCTTATTAATGACAATATTTTAGAATATATCTTAAAGAATTTACGTGAGATTCCGCATGTAGAAATTATTCGTATTGGTACAAGAGCACCTGTCGTATTCCCACAGCGCATTACCGAGAATCTTTGCAATATCTTGAAAAAGTATCATCCCGTTTGGTTGAATACACATTTCAATACATCGATTGAAATTACGGAAGAATCCAAACGTGCCTGTGAAATGCTTGCAAATGTGGGTGTACCTGTTGGTAACCAGTCTGTTATTTTGGCAGGCATTAACGACAGTGTACCGATTATGAAACAGCTTATGCATGACCTTGTTAAAATTCGCGTTCGTCCATATTATATTTACCAATGTGATTTATCAGAAGGGATTGGTCATTTCCGTGCACCAATCAGCAAAGGATTGGAAATTATGGAAGGACTTCGCGGTCATACATCGGGATATGCGGTTCCGACATTTATTGTTGATGCCCCGGGTGGAGGAGGCAAAATTCCATTGCAACCGAACTATATCATTTCTCAAAGTTCTAATAAAGTCGTATTACGTAACTTTGAAGGTGTCATTACCTCTTATCCAGAACCAACAAATTATCAGTCAGGCAGTGCAGAGGATTACTACAAAAAAGTATATCCTGAAGTGTTTGAAAAGTTTGAAAGTAATGGAGTTCTATCCATTATTGATGATACGAAATTTAACCTTACACCAGAAGGATTGAAACGTTTAGATCGCCGCAAAACGTATAACGAAAATACGGAGCATAGTTCATTAAAAGATAAACGTGACAAACGAGACGAGTTAAAAGAGAAAAAGTTCCAATCGCAAATGAAGAAATATGAAACAGTGGGAGCAAAGGAGGAGTAATTTTGATTTGTCAATGGTGCGAATCTGACACAGCAAGGGAAACGAGCAACACAGTCTATTGGGAACTTCCAGATGGAACAATTGCAATCGAAATACTAGAAACACCATCCATTCATTGCTTAGAATGCGGTATGACCTATCAAACAGATCATACAGTGAAAGAAATCGAGGATCATCTATTTTTAATAGATTGCTCAAAGCTCGAAAAAAGTGTGAAGTATGAAACACTTATGGCCGTTCCACGCTTGTTGAAGCGAAACTACTTTGATTTTTCATTATAAACAGCAAGATGTATCCGTTTTTCATTAGGTGATAGTTACTTTCGTTTAAGGTCAAGGTATTCCCTTCAAATGCTATATAAATTTGAAGGGAATATGCAATAGTTTTGTAGTTTTCTCACAATGTTAAATATAGACGGGAGTCGGGAGGACAAGAATGGGATCACTCAATAGCTATAAAAACGAACATAATAGTCAGAATGTTCAGAATAAAAAAGAGGGTAAAGAGCATGTCAAACGGAAACTAAAGGCACGTCACATGACGATGATTGCTATTGGAGGGTCAATTGGTACAGGGATATTTTTAGCGACTGGGGCATCCATTCAAACAGCTGGACCTGGTGGTGCACTTATAGCTTATGGAGCAATTGGCATCATGGTCTACTTTTTGATGACAAGTCTCGGTGAAATGGCCACTTTCATGCCGGTCTCGGGGTCCTTTTCGACATATGGCAGCCGTTTTGTCGATCCGGCATTTGGTTTTGCGCTTGGTTGGAACTATTGGTTTAACTGGGCTGTTACACTTGCCGTTGAAATCGTTGCATCAGCTATTATTATGAAGTTCTGGTTTCCGGATGTACCGAGCATCGTCTGGAGTATATTGTTTTTAGGTCTAATCTTTTTATTGAATGCATTGTCAGTGAAAAGTTACGGAGAATCCGAGTATTGGTTTTCCCTAATCAAAGTAGTAACCATCATTGTTTTCATTGGAGTTGGTATGCTCACCATTTTCGGTATTTTGGGCGGAGAGTACATCGGATTTAAAAATTTTACTGTCGAACATGCTCCTTTTAACGGAGGCCTTTTGTCTGTGTTAAGTATTTTTTTTATCGCAGGTTTTTCGTTTCAAGGAACGGAACTCGTGGGGATTGCTGCAGGTGAAAGTGAAGATCCGGAGAAAAATGTGCCAAAGGCAATCCGACAAGTATTTTGGCGAATTCTCCTATTTTATATCGTCGCCATTGCGGTCATTGGTTTAATTATTCCTTATACAAGTCCTGACCTGTTAGGAAGGGATGTCGACAACATCGCAGTCAGCCCTTTTACCCTTGTATTTGAGAAAGTGGGCATCGCGTTTGCGGCATCTGTGATGAATGCGGTTATATTGACTTCCGTCTTATCGGCAGGAACTTCCGGTTTATATGCTTCGACACGCATGCTTTGGTCTATGGCAAAGGACGGACAGGCACCTAAATTTCTACAAAATGTAAATGATCGCGGGATTCCGATGAATGCCCTTGTTATGACGACGATTATTGGAGGCTTCGCCTTTTTAACTTCCATTTTTGGAGATCAAGTGTATACATGGTTATTAAATGCGTCCGGCTTAACTGGATTTATTGCATGGCTTGGAATTGCAGTTAGTCACTATCGTTTTAGAAAAGCATATATGGCTCAAGGCAGAGACATGAGTGATTTGAAATTCAAAGCGAAATGGTTCCCGTTAGGTCCAATTCTCGCTTTAGCGATGTGCATCTTTGTCATTCTCGGCCAAAATTATCAAGCTTTTTTAACTAGTGAGATTGATTGGTATGGAGTAGTCGTGTCCTATCTAGGTTTACCGATCTTTTTGGCATTGTGGTTCGGGTTTAAACTTGTTCATAAAACAAAGATCGTTCCACTAAAGGAATGTTCTTTTGAGGATAAGTCCTCACAATAGAGATACCGTGATTCGTTTCGTTAGCTGCTCATAATTAGGCCAAAGGATTGTTTGGTCGATTGAACGAATGCAGAAGGTATTGTCTTAGATATCCAGACTAAGGGGTGCCATATGGGAGAAGTAGGGGTAAAAGAGATCCATACAGAACGAAAGTCAGATGAGTCTTTGAACCTTTTCAAATCAACACAGATTGTGATAAAAGAAGCCTTAGATAAATTGGGTTATACCTATGAGATGTACCAATTATTAAAAGAGCCATTGAGAATGTTTACTGTTCGTATGCCAGTTAGAATGGATGACGGTTCGACTAAAATATTCACTGGATATCGCGCCCAGCATAATGATGCGGTTGGACCCACTAAAGGCGGCGTTCGTTTTCATCCTGAAGTGGACGAGGACGAAGTGAAGGCATTGTCGATGTGGATGAGTTTAAAATGCGGCATTGTTGACCTTCCCTATGGGGGCGGAAAAGGTGGTATTATTTGCGACCCAAGAATGATGTCAATGGGAGAACTCGAGCGGCTAAGCAGGGCCTACGTGCGGGCAATCAGTCAAATTGTAGGACCTACAAAGGATATACCTGCTCCAGATGTTTATACGAATGCACAAATTATGGCGTGGATGATGGATGAATACAGCAGGCTTCGTGAATACGATTCTCCTGGATTTATCACAGGGAAACCACTTGTGCTTGGTGGCTCCCATGGCCGTGAAAAGGCCACTGCACAAGGAGTCGTCATTTGTATAGAAGAAGCTGCAAAAAAACGGGGAATTGCCATCAAAGGGTCTCGGGTGGTCGTTCAAGGGTTTGGGAATGCAGGAAGTTTTTTAGCAAAATTTATGCATGATGCCGGAGCAAAGGTCATCGGGATATCTGATGCTTATGGTGCACTATATGAACCAGAGGGGTTGGATATTGATTACTTATTAGAAAGTAGAGATAGCTTTGGAACGGTAACAACATTATTTGAAAACAAGATTACAAACAAAGAGTTACTTGAGCTTGACTGTGACATTCTAGTCCCAGCTGCCATTTCCAACCAAATTACCGCAGCTAATGCACATAATATCAAAGCTTCAATTGTTGTCGAGGCAGCTAATGGTCCAACCACCCTAGAAGGAACTAACATACTTTCTGATAGGGAAATCCTATTAGTACCAGATGTTTTAGCGAGTTCAGGAGGGGTAACGGTATCCTATTTTGAATGGGTTCAAAACAACCAGGGTTACTATTGGAGTGAAGAAGAAGTAAATGAAAAACTTCGTAAAGTGCTCGTTCAATCATTTAATCATGTTTATGAAACATCCCAACAACGGAATATTAACATGCGTTTAGCCGCTTATATGGTAGGTGTTCGCAAAATGTCTGAAGCATCAAGATTTAGAGGTTGGGTATAAATAAGTGAGTTTCCCTTCATACGCAAAAGAACTTGCATGGA
This sequence comes from Robertmurraya korlensis NBRC 107688, assembly GCF_001591645.1. Taxonomy (GTDB): domain Bacteria; phylum Bacillota; class Bacilli; order Bacillales; family Cytobacillaceae; genus Robertmurraya_A. Next base: position 191,249 of record NZ_BCVH01000003.1, read on the forward strand.
TCATGCAAGTTCTTTTGTGATTTATCCAAAATCAAAAGATCGTTTTTGCAATTAGAAAAGGCTGTTCCCAACATGCTATAGAAAATTAGGAGACGGTTCTATTGCTTCTGAAGATTTGTTTACTAATTTAACCCAATGCGAAGACGATCAACTATCATTCTCTAAATATGGTATAGTAAATGCAAGTATAGTTCATTTGTCCCACTAAATACTGGAAATACCATGTTCTAAATGCTGGTTTAGTTCACTCATTCCACTAATTATTGGAAACATCATGTTCTAAATGCTCGTTTAGTTCACTCATTCCACTAAATACTGGAAACATCATGTCCTAAATGCCCATTTAGTTCACCCGTTCCACTAATTACTGGAAGTTGCATGTTCTAAATGCTCATTTTGCTCACCTATTCCACTACTTCCTGAAGATAACATATCCTATAGAAAAATGACCGTATCAAAACATTAGATAGGGGAACCACCTATATGAACATGAATGAATTAAGAACATTTTTAGTAAAAAACAACAATAATGAAGCGCCTGATTGGAATGTCATAAAGGAAGTGTATCATCCGGAATCGATTGTAGTAAATGATCAGGAAGTGTACGTTTTCAATCTGAGTTTTGATTCCTCAACTACTCCTGTGGAAGATAACATTGTGATCTGGCAGCAATTGCCTACCGCATACGTCCCTATACATATTCATCATTACATCGAAATGATCTACGTCTATCAGGGAACATGTACAGTGGTTATTGATAAGGGTGAAATGAGGCTAACTGAGGGAGCCATTATTATCATTGATAAAAACACTCCTCATACGGTAAAGGATATTTCACCATCAGATATCATTATAGATATCAAACTCAAGCATGACTTTCTGTCGTCAGGGTTTCTTAGCCGTTTTACCAATAAGAGCATTATCTCTCAATTTTTAATAGATTCTCTCATTAACAAGCGAAGAGAGAACAATTTTCTTTATTTTCCTTTGGAAAGCGATTCCAAGATTGTTGGGATTATGGAGCAAATCATGTGTGAGTATTTCGATAAGGACTTTGTTTCGGCGGATATGATCAATGCGTATCTTTTCATTCTCTTAACAGAATTAATCCGTCACGCAAATAGTACAACAGATAAAAAGACGGACCAGATGACACAGAATGATGTCATTGTTCTCGATTTTCTCAAGTTTATTGAAGACCATTATAAGGAATGCACCTTAACCGACATGGCTGATTATTTTCGGTACCATCCAAACTATATATCGGCTGTCCTTAAAAAAGCGACAGGAAAATCGTTTAAAGAACTTCTTCAGAACCAACGCTTAAATAAGGCAGTTCTATATCTATCAAACTCTGACTTGCCTATACCTGAGATTGCCGAGGAAGTTGGTTACTCAAGTGTTTCTTTCTTTTACAAAAAGTTTAATGAGGTGTTTGGTCAAACACCGAAAGAATATAGGGAAAACCACCGCTAAAACGAATGGCTTAGTTCTATAGGGGCTAAAGCCATTTCTATTTTCAACCTTTTTTCAATCGATAGTATACAAACGTCCACTCCTTATCCAAAAATGAAGTGCCGTTTAAAATCTTTGATTCGAGCAATCATCATCTTTGTTTTTACTATTATTTTAACTGAAAACGCTTGCTACAATGAAATCAGAAAGTAAGTTGTAGCAGCGAGGAGTGTTAGAAATGGAATGGCAATTTCCACCCAATTTTCTTTGGGGATCAACAACAGCAGCGTATCAAGTGGAAGGAAATAATGTGAACAGCGATTTTTGGGCAGAGGAGCATGCGGAAGGCTCACCGTATAAAGATAAATCTGGTGATACAATCGACCATTATCGTCTTTATCGAGAGGACATTGCTCTCATGGCCAGTCTGGGTTTGAATACTTACCGGTTCTCGATTGAGTGGTCTAGAGTCGAACCAGAACCAGGACAATACTCACGGTCAGCCATTGAGCATTACCGGGATGTACTGGAGACATGCTACAAGCACGGGATCACACCTATAGTAGCGATGCACCATTTTTCCTCCCCCAAGTGGCTGATGAGATTAGGCGGATGGGCGAGCCCAGAGGTACCTGACCGTTTTGCTAAATATTGTGAAGTGGTTTTCCGTGAAATTGGACATCTAATCCCACATGTATTGACCATGAATGAAATCAACTTGCCGGTTATGTTACGTGAGATTTTTTCAAGAATCGGATTCATCCCACCTGTTGGGATTGATAGAGATGCCTGGACGGCTCCGAAATGGAGAGAATCAGCTGCTCAATTGTGCGGAACCACCACCCAGAACTACTTTACCTTTCACATGATTTCAGATGAGTTTTCTATCCATAATTTAAAAGAAACTCATCGTAAGGCACGTGAGGCAATCAAGCGCATTCAGCCAAATACAAAAGTAGGATTTTCGATGGCTCTTTCCGATATTCAGTCGATCCCTGGTGGGGAAGAAGAGGCCGATCGAAAGTGGAACAGCTATTTCCGACAATATCTAGATATGTTGGAAGGAGATGACTTCTTTGGGCTTCAAAATTATACAAGGGAAGTTTACGGACCAGAGGGCCAAGTAAAACCAGCTGAAGGGGCGGAACTTACCCAAATGGGATATGAGTTTTATCCAAAGGCACTTAGTAATGTCATCCGAAAGGTAGCCAAAGACATATCGATACCGATAATCATTACCGAACATGGGATTGCAACGGATGAGGACGAGCGCCGGGTAGCGTTTATCCGAGAAGCATTAGAGGGTGTACAGGACTGTTTGAGCGAAGGCTTAGACGTTCGAGGGTATCTTCACTGGACCACTTTTGATAATTTTGAGTGGCAATCTGGCTATGCTTTGAAGTTCGGGTTGATAGAAGTGGACCGATCAACGCAGGAAAGAAAGGTAAAGGAAAGTGGCAGGTACTTAGGTCGATTAGCTCAACAGGAAAGTTTAGCTTCAAAATAATTTTCATGGCTCCCTGGGTCTTAGTTCCGGGGGCTGTAAAGAAATCTTTGAAACACGCAAAGAAAAACTTTGCTTTTGCTATTATCCTAAATGAAAACGCTTGCTATAATATCGGGAATGGAAGATTAATAGGGAGGTTATGAAAATGGATGTAGGTTTACTGAATAAAACGCCTTTTAAAAGATTGGTAATTGCAGCCATGCTGGGAGTAGGTACGTCGATTGCTCCTTTGGTTTTACTATCATTTGGACTTTCTACCTTTATTGTAATTAGAATTGTTGGACAAGAACATGCAACGGCTGCCTTTGCAACTGCCACGGGAATATCCGGAATAGCGGTCGTACTCTTTGGACTTTTAAGTGGAGTGATAGCGGATAAGACGAAAGTAAGGATGGGGAGAAGACGGTTTTGGATGATTGTGGGCAGTATTGGTGGAGCCCTATCTATGTTAGCCCTTACGTATGCTTCATCTATCCCAATGTTTATCATCTCTATGTGTTTGATCAATTTCTTTTACGGGATGGTTGCACTCTCTTGCTACGCCATTGTTCCTGAACAAGTAGAAGCGGAGAAGTATGGTCGAGTAGCCGGGTTAATTGGTGCAGCAGCACCTGCATTCGTTATGACGGGACAAATGACGATGGGAGCTTTTGCCGATTCTACTCTTGAACAGAAAATGATTACGATTATAATTGTCCAACTGATCGGTGGATTTTTAGCGGCTAGCCTTATTAAAGACAACTCTTTTGCAGGGATTACAACGGGTGAAAAGAAATCATTGGGTCTCCGTGGCTTCTACCCAAGTTTTAAAGAATATCCTTCCTATACATGGGCGTTATTAACTAAGTTATTTATTAACTTCTCTAATGCGGGGATGGGGATGTTAACGCTATTCTACATTACAAGATTTCATCTAGGCGAAGCCGACATATTCAAAATCATGGGACTTACGGCACCTGCGATTATGTTAATGGTTTTAGCTGGCATTCTTGGAGGTTTCTTATCAGACAAGGTAAAGAAGCAAAAGCCTTTTGTAATGGGAGCAGCACTTATTACAGGACTTTGTTTAATTGCCTTTGCCTTTTCAACAAACGTTACATGGGTCATCGTTGGTAACTTTATCTTTAACTTTGGATTCGGAATGTACAATGCAGTTGACAATGCTCTTGTTAACCGGATTCTTCCTTCCAAAGAACAGGCAGCAAAGGATATCTCGATTATGAACACCACGACAAGTCTGTCTTCTACCCTAGTAAACTTTGCAGCACCAAGTATCATTGCTTTAGGAGTCAGCCTGTTTGGTGGAGATGGTTATACATTATTTTTCCTAGTGCTTGCTGCCTTCTCCATTCTTTCAGCAGTGGTGGTTATTCCAATTCCTGAGATGGAACCAAAGGCAAAGGATAACAATGTTTCTTCTAATGAAATAGTAGCTTAACCATAGATAAATATGACAAGGGATGAGGTATACTAGTATATTCATCCCTATTGTCTTTTTCTTGTTTCACTAAAACCGAGAATTTTCTTTAGATAATGTTATGACTATATAAAAATATGTCATAATCGTGCTATTAATAAGCCTTATTTGTAGCAGTAAGAAGTAACTGAATTAACTATAATTAATTAATTATAGAAAAGGAGGATTAAAAATGGATGGTGTTATGCGTGGATTCTATAGCATTTCAGAATGGGTTATGCGATTGGCCTATGTGAATGTATTATGGATATTTTTTTCAATGATCGGTTTGCTTTTATTTGGTTTCTTTCCCTCAACAATTGCCATGTTTGCGGTGGTTCGCAAATGGGTGAGGAAGGAAATCGATGCACCCATTTTTAAAATCTTCTGGTCCACATATAGAAGTGAATTTTTAAAAAGTAATCTGTTAGGAATAGTTATCTTATTTTCTGGATTTTTGATGTATTTCAACTTTACGATTATTGAAGCAACAGTTATTCCAGCGTTTAAAATTCTATATATACCCACCATTATCCTTACCATGTTGTATATCCTTACGCTTTTATATATTTTTCCAGTATTTGTACACTTCAACATCAGGTTAGTAGAAATAATAAAAAATTCTATCATTCTAATGACAGTAAATCCTTTAATTACATTCAGCAAACTGGTATTGACGGGTCTCTTGATATTTCTTTATCTTACATTTCCGGGGGTTCTTCCTTTTTTTAGTGGGAGTGTTATTGCGATATTGCTAATGTTCTTAAGTAACCATGTATTCCAAAAGATTCAAGAATCACAATAACTAGATGATGAATAGTCAGAGAGTATAGTTAGAATTCCACAGAAAAATGAAAGCACTTACATCACTATGAAGCAGACGGTAGTTGGGAATATCACTCTTTTAAACTTAAATGTTGGAATTTTCGTTATTTTCAAACGGTTAAATATTCTTTAAGATAAAGGCATAGTTTTATATATTTTTTTATATAGAAGGAGTCCAACAAGTGAAATTAAAAATTACACCGAATTCTATCGTTTTTAAGTTAATATTTGGGTTTTTATTGCTCACTATTCCAGTGCTTGTCTTCCTAATATACAGTAATTATCACGCGATGAATGTTGTCCGTGATGAAGTAGCAGAATCAAATAAAAAAATGGTAACGCTTTATATGGATACGATTGATCGAAAGTTAAAAACTGTGGAGGTATATCTATTAAACCTAGCAACGTTTGACACAGATATCCAGCAACTAGAATATTTTTTATCAGAGAAGGATTATACGTTAGCAAAAATAAGAGCACAAAGAAAGATAAAAGACCATATTTTAATGTTTGATTCGATTGAATCGCTTTTTTTATTTTCGAATTATACGAATGAATTCACTGAAGCGTTCAAACTTGATAGCGCACCTTACCGGGATAGGGAAAATGCAAGAAACTATATAAGACAAGTGATTCATGACGACAGTTGGCAGGTAAATGAAAAGGGCTGGCATCTAAAATCGATTGACGGTGAACACTACTTGTTCCGTTATATAAAAACAAGTGGGACAGTAGTGGGAGCATGGTTAAATTTGGAGACGCTATTAACACCACTAAATTTGATTGATATAGGTGATGAGGGAGCTTCTTTTTTTGTTACTGAATCAGGTAACGCTGTAGGTGCACCGTCTAGTTTAATGGAAGAAAACTACATAGAATTAATGAGTAATTTAGATAATTACTATCTAACAGGAGATGAGGAAACATTTTTAACTGTTGGTCAACCATCAGCAACCGCAAATTTTAGTCTCGTAGCGCTGATACCTGATGAAAAGATAACAGAAAATTTCCAAGCACTAAAGAAAATTGTTACTTTTGCGGCCTTTGGGTACTTAATTTTAATCCCTTTATGTCTTTATCAATTAAATAAGACAGTATTATCTCCTCTTAACAAAATCGTTCATGCAATGAGGAGAATAGGGAAAGGGAATTTAGATATTCGTTTGCCACGAAATTCTACTTCAGAAGAATTGCAGCTTGTGAATCATACCTTCAATACGATGATGGATCAAATACAAGAATTAAAGATTAATATCTATGAGCAACGAATATTGAAACAAAAGGCAGAACTACAATACTTGCAATATCAAATTAATCCGCATTTCTTTATGAATACGTTAAATATTATTTTTAGTTTTGCTCAAGTAAAAAAACATGACCTAGTTCAAGAAATGACATTATGTCTAGTGCGATATTTTCGATATATATTAAGGGGAAATGAGGACTTTGCTGTATTAAAAGATGAATTAGAGCATATTAAAAACTATTTGCGCATTCAAGAATTACGATTTCCTGAACGTTTTACTTATCAATTTACTGTAGAAGAGCATTTACTATGTGCTAAGCTTCCTCCAGTTGTTATTCAAACATTTGTTGAGAATACGATTAAATACGCCGTTAATATGGATAAGTCGATTCACTTGTCTATTAAAGTTGAGTCAGTAAAGACTGACGAAAAAGAGGAGAAAATAAAGATAACTATTCAAGATAATGGTGATGGTTTTCCAGAAGACGTATTAAACAATCTTAATGCGGGTAATCGACTAATTGGTGACCAGGAACAACATATTGGGATCTGGAATGTGCAAAGAAGGTTGCAATTGGTATATGAGGATCATGCACAGATTGTTTTTGGCCATGCCTCTCCAATGGGAGCGTTAGTTGAAGTGATTCTGCCTTTTAAGAAAACTAGAAATTCAAAAGGGGGAAGGAAAAATGTACTCGGTATTAATTGTAGATGATGAAATTCATGCGGTTAAGGGTGTTGAGGCTGGTGTTAACTGGGAAAGTCTTCATGTAGAGAAAGTGTACACGGCACATAATAATCGACAAGCAAAAGAAATTTTTGCACATCATTCTATTGATATTCTGCTTTGTGATATCGAAATGCCTCAGGGAAGTGGATTAGATCTCTTAGTATGGGTACGAGAATTCTATCCAAAAACAGAGTGTATTTTTCTTACATGCCACGCCGATTTTAGTTTTGCAAAAAAGGCTATTCATTTAGGAAGTATGGATTATATATTAAAGCCCGTGCCTTTTGCCGAGTTAGAAGAAGTGATAAAAAAGGCTAATCAAAAAATAAATAAAGAATTAGAATTACAACAAGAAAGCAAATGGGGCCGGAATTGGGTTAAAAATCAACCACTATTAGTTGAGCGTTTCTGGCATGACATCCTTAATGGAAGCATTGAAAGTACCTTACAGGCGATTAAGGATGCAGCTAGTGAGCGTTCTATTGAATTTAGTGAAAAGAGAAAGCTTTTACCTATTCTTATATGTTTCCAAGGCTGGAAGGATAAAAGGTTACATGAGGTAAGGTCATCCGAACAGGTATTGAAAAAAGCAGCTGAAGAGTTTTTTGGTGAGCAAAATGGCTATAATATACAAGTTATTCGCCAAGGTCAGGATAAGCTGATTGCAATTTTATCGGTTGTGAATGAAGAAGAGCTGGATCGAAATAAATTGAGACAGATGTGTGGTTTTTATTTAAATTATTGCCAAACCTCTTATGATTGTAATTTATCTTGTTATATTGGCACACTAACAACAGCAGATGAATTCATTACGATGGTTGATGAATTGTATGACCTGGATCGAAATAATGTATCATTCCTTAATAAAGTGTTCTTTATTGATGAGAAGATCGTTATTGATTCAAATCTAAAATTACCTGATATGAGTTTATGGTCCGTCATGCTTCAGGAAGGTAAGTACAATCAAGTGATTGCAGAGGCTCGTGCGATTGTGGAAGCTATATATAATGATGGAATTGATGCAAAAAGGCTACGCAATTTTTATCACGATTTTCAGCAGATGATTTATTATACGTTAAAGCAAAAAGGGATTCAGGCCCATGTTATTTTTAATGACAATGAATCTATAAATAAACTAAATTCTGCATGCAAATCGGTGAAGGATTTAATGGAATGGATTTCTCACAGTACGGCGCGAGTGGAACAATATTCAGAAAGCAATAGTAAATCTGAATCTGTCCTAGAAAAAGTCATTAAATATATTACAGCAAACATTGACCAAAATATCTCTCGTGAGGATATTGCCAATGAAGTTTTTTTGAATCCAGATTATTTATCCAGAATTTTTAAAAAGGAAACAGGGTTTTCTATTTCTGAATATTTAGTTAATGAACGTATGAATATATCCAAAGAATTATTAGAAAAAACCGATATGTCGGTTAGTTCGGTAGCTACATATGTTGGATACAGCAACTTTTCATATTTCTCGAAACTATTCAAAAAAAATCAAGGGGTAACGCCCGTAGAATATAGACTAAAGGTTCAACAAAAATCAAGTTAATTAAACTTACTTATGCTTAATCTTTAGCATTTATTAATTGTCCCGTTCTTTATTGTACGGGACATAATTTTTTTAGTCGTAAAACTACTAGTGAAAAGTCTAATGAGAAGTAGTGAGGGGAGAAATGAATGCGTTATCATTTAGGTAACTAGAAGGTTACTAAAAGTTAAAGGAGGGTTTTGGGTGGCAGAAACAATTAGAAAAGACTTGGAATACGAAAATGATCCGAACTTGGTGCATAATGCGCCTACAAAGGTGAGAGTCAAAAAGAAAATAAGAACGTTTAAGAGATATATTCCCTTTTTCATCATGTTAGCACCTGGGTTACTTTATCTTCTTATCAATAATTATTTGCCCATGTTTGGACTTGTCATTGCATTTAAAGATTTTAACTTTGTAAAAGGTATTTTGGGGAGTGAGTGGGTCGGTTTTAAAAACTTTGAGTTTTTGTTTAAAACACAGGATGCATTTATTATTACCCGAAACACACTATTATACAATGGTTTCTTTATTGTTTTGAATACGGTTTCAGCTGTTGGTGTTGCGATTCTTTTAAATGAGATTAGGAAAGTTTTCTTTGTCAGATTGTATCAAAGTATTATTTTAATCCCTTTTTTAATTTCAATGGTAGTAGTTAGTTATTTGGTATATGCAGGTTTAAGTGTAGAGAGTGGAATTCTTAATAACACTATATTGCCACTTCTAGGATTAGAACCCATTTCTTGGTACATGGAGCCAAAATACTGGCCGTTTATCTTGCCTATCATTAATCTTTGGAAAAGTATTGGTTTTTTTACAATTATATTTTTCTCTGCCATTCTCGGGATTGATAAAGAATATTATGAAGCTGCTACATTGGATGGTGCATCTAAGTGGCAGCAAATAAAAAAAATAACCATTCCTCTAATCTCACCGGTAATTATCATGATGACCTTGCTATCAATTGGACGTATTTTCTATTCGGACTTTGGGTTGTTTTATCAAGTGCCATTAAATTCGGGTATGTTGTATGATACAACAAATGTTATTGATACGTATGTATATCGGGGACTGCTACAGCTTGGAGATATTGGAATGGCATCAGCGGCAGGTTTCTATCAGTCTATTGTTGGATTTATTTTGGTCCTTATTGCTAATTTAATCGTACGAAAACGAAGCAAAGATAATGCTTTATTTTAAATAGGGGGTGTTGTGAATGACAAAAGAAACGCGAAGGTGGCAATGGATTTCACATATTTGTTTAGCTAGTATTTCCATCTTTTGTATCATTCCGTTTCTATTATTAATTATCTCATCGATTTCTGATGAAATGTCTATTCTTCAAAATGGATATTCATTTTTACCTGAAAGCTTTAGTAGAGATGCCTATCTCTATCTTTGGGAACAACGTGGACAGTTAATCAGAGCATATGGAATAACCATCTTTGTAACCGTTGTTGGAACTTCTATTGGGTTAGCTCTTACAGCCTTACTTGCCTATCCGTTGTCGCGCAAAGATTTACCTTTAGGGAAGTTTTTCACTTTTTTGGTTTTCTTTACGTTATTATTTAATGGAGGTTTAGTACCAACGTATTATGTATACACACAAATTTTTGATATAAAAAATACCATCTGGGCTCTCATTATACCTGTGCTCCTGGTTAACGGCTTTAATGTTCTGCTGATGAGAACGTTTTTTATGAATACCATTCCAGATGCTGTTCTAGAATCAGCTCGAATTGATGGAGCTGGTGAATTTAGAGCTTTTTTCTCAATTGTATTGCCTTTGTCCTTGCCGATTTTAGCAACAATTGGGTTGCTTCAAACAATTATGTATTGGAACGATTGGATGAATGGATTAATTTATCTAACTGATCCATCACTCTACAGTATTCAAAATATATTAAATCGGATCCTAACAGATATTCAGTTTTTAACTAGTAACAGTGATTACGCTGCACAATCAGGAAAAACCATCTCGCAGTTGCCATCTGCTACGATAAGAATGGCTATCGCAGTTGTAGGCATTTTGCCAATAATAGTAGCTTACCCATTTTTTCAAAAGTACTTAGTTAAAGGAATCACAATTGGATCAGTCAAATAGTCGAAATATTGTTATTCATATGTCTGAATTGTAGCGGTGATACGATATGAAAACCCTTACAATTTAGTTGTACAAAAAAATATATAAAAGGGGTGGCAAGGATGAAGTATTTTAATAGGTTGAAAGTACTGTTTTTGGCAACTTTATTGTTGGTTACAGCTTGTACAAAGAATGAAAGCACCACCAATAGTTCTGACCAGTCTGAAGGAAGCAATAATGGGAAAGAAGAGACTTATGAGCTTGTCATGGCTTTTCCAGTGTTTGGACCTGTACCTAAAGATATGGATAAGGTAGAGGCAGCTATCAATAAAATTTCAAAAGAGAAGATTAATGCAACGGTTGACCTGGAACCAATAAGTATTGGAGCCTATGATCAACAATATAACTTAATGTTAACTAGTAATGAAAAACTAGACTTGTTAATGGTAAGTTTTAGAACGGTTGACGGCCTTATATCAAAGGGTTCATTACATGAGTTAGATGACTTACTAGAAAAGTATGGTGATGGAATCAAGCAAGTTTTCGAGCCTGAATACTTAAATGCAGCCAAGCACAATAACAAGCATTTTATTATACCTAATTATAATGAAATGGCTGAAAGTAACGGACTTTTGATTCCGAAAAAATACGTGGATGACTACGGTATTGATTTAAGTAAGGTTACAGAATTTAAGGATTTGGAATACGTATTTGAGCAAATTAAGAAAAATAATTCTGATATTGCTCCACTTGTTCCTGCAGGTGTAGGTTTCTCAATCCTTGATCATTATCGTTGGTATGATTCACTAGGGGATTCCATAGGTGTGTTGCCGAATTACGATAATGATTTACAAGTCGTAAATTTATATGAAACTCATGAATATGAGGAACATTTGAATCTGCTAAGAAAATGGTATGAAGCAGGGTATATTATGAAAGATGCAGCGACAAATCAGGATAGCCAAATTGATTTACTTAAGTCGGGTAGAGGAGCAGCACTCATTTCAGGAATGAAGCCAGGTATTGCAGAAGATGAGTCAATAAAGTTTGGTATGGAGATGGTTGCTACACCATTGACTGAAGCTTATTCGACCACTAGAAATGTTGTTGGTTTAAACTGGGGTATCCCGATTACTTCAGAAAATCCCGAAAAAGCAATGCAATTCCTTGACTTGATGTTTAGCAATGAAGAGATTGCTCGTTTGCTCCATTGGGGAATTGAAGGGGAGCATTATGTGGAGGTATCAGAAAATGTGATTGATTATCCAGAGGGTGTAGACGGGTCCAATTCTGGTTATGCACTAAACCAAAACTGGATGTTTGGAAATCAATTTGGTTCAGGTTATGTTTGGAATGGTACAAGTCCAAAATTAGCACAGGACTATAAAGAGTTTAACCAAACTGCTCATCTCTCAAAAGCGTTAGGTTTTACATTTAATGCAGAACCTGTAAGAAACGAATATACGGCTGTTAGTAACGTTATTGATCAATATAAGTTATCTTTAGAAACAGGAAGTGTAGATCCAGATGAGGTTCTTCCAGAGTTTATTTCTAAGTTAAAAGCAGCCGGAATAGATACAATTATTAAAGAAAAACAAAAACAGCTAGACGAATGGGCTAGTCATCAGTAATAAACTTTGTTGACAAAACCATCCTATTGGGTGGTTTTGTCTTTTCAGTTTTCTAAAAAGTATCATGAGATGTTCGATCAAACACCTAAAGAATAGAGGGAAAATCACAGCTGAAACGAATGCCTTAGTTCGATAGGATACTAGGTTCTTTCTATTTCATCCTTTTTCGTCCAGTCCATCTTATTCTAACTTTCTCATTTGCACGAAAATGTAGTGCCATCATTTAAATCTTTGATTCGAGTAATAATAGTCTTTGGTTTTATCATTAAATTATTTGAAAACGCTTGATAAAATGAAAGTAGAAGGTAAGTTGTATCAGCATTGTTAGAATGGAGTTTGATTTTCCACTGAAACGCTTGCTATGTTTTTGAAAATGGATGATTTAAGTAGATTAACATTAGTTAGACAATACAGGGGGTGAGGTATACTTAGTATATTCATCCCTATTGTCTTTTGACAATTTGTGTGGAAAGGAATCATAGAAAAATGACAAACTTAACAGTAGAAGCTTTAACAAGTGAGTATCGAAAAAATCCTTTAGGAATGGATATAGAAAGACCTCGTATTAGTTGGAAGATCCAATCTGATTTACGAGGAACGATACAAAAGGCGTATCAGATTCAAGTAGCAGTAGATCAAGATTTCCATGAAACGTTATGGGATACAGGCGTTGTCCAATCAGAGAAATCGATTCAAATTGAATATTCTGGTCCTCCTCTTGTATCCCGTACCAGATATTTTTACCGCATCAAGATTTGGGATAGCTATAACCGTGAATCGGATTGGAGTGAAACAGCCTGGTGGGAAACAGCCCTATTTTCTCCAGAAGATTGGAAGGCCGAGTGGATCACACCTGCCCCTGAACAATTGGATTCTCAATCGGAAGCGGCTTTTCTTTTACGAAGAGAATTTACGCTTAAGACAGGGATTTCTTCGGCTCGGGCGTATGGCACCGGTGTTGGTTTATATGAATTATTCTTAAATGGAGAGCGGGTCGGAGAGGATTTGCTTGCTCCAGGCTGGACTAGCTATCATAAACGGCTACAATATCAAACATATGATGTAACGGAACAGCTTCAAGATGGTGCAAATGCGATGGGAATTGTACTAGCTGACGGATGGTATAAAGGGAATCTGGTCAGAGAGGAACACCGAAATATTTATGGTGACACACGTGCAGCAAGGTTCCAGCTTCATGTCACTTATCACGACGGGACAGAAGAGTGTATTGTAACGGACCCTACTTGGAAAGCAGCAACAGGTCCTATTTTATTCTCAGAAATTTATCATGGGGAAACGTACGATGCCAGACTGGAACAAGAGGGATGGAGCCAACCCGATTTTCATGATGAGGATTGGGCCGACACCTTCATTCCGGAAATGCCGATCACTCAATTGGTGGCACAGGAAAATGATCCGGTCCGTGTCACAGAAGTTCTAAAACCAATCGAATCGTTTGTTACTCCAGCTGGCGATACCGTTCTAGACATGGGCCAAAACATGGTCGGTCGGATTCGATTCCAAGTCCGTGCTCCTGAAGGTACTCGAATTGTCTTGAGACATGCCGAGGTACTAGATAAGGAAGGGAATATTTACTTTGGCAATTTAAAATTTGCCAAGCAGAAGGTTGAATACATTGCAAAAGGGGAAGGGATTGAAACCTTTGCACCCAATTTTACGTTCCAAGGCTTCCGTTATGTAAAAGTGGAAGGATACCCAGGACAGGAAAATGGGCTTCCTCTTAATAACTTTATAGGGGAAGTCATCCATACCGATATGGAACCAACTGGAACCTTCGAATGTTCCGATCCACTTGTGAACCGACTGCAGCAGAATATTGTTTGGGGGCAAAGAGGAAACTTCCTAGATGTGCCGACCGATTGTCCGCAGCGAAGTGAGAGACTTGGATGGACCGCAGATGCTCAGGTCTTTGTTCAGACGGCCTTATTTAATTATCATGGAGGGCCATTCTTTACCAAATGGCTACGAGATTTACAAGCGGATCAGTTGCCGGACGGCAATGTACCATTTGTCATTCCCAATGTAGAGGGTGGAAAGGGCTCTGCCGCCTGGGGGGATGCAGCGACGATCATTCCTTGGACGGTCTATCAGACATATGGGGATAAGCGAGTGCTAGCCGATCAATATGACAGCATGAAAGCTTGGGTGGAATATATTCGCAGGCAGGGAAAAAATGAATGCCTATGGAACACAGGCTTTCATTTCGGCGATTGGTTAGCTCTGGATGCGAAAGAAAATAGCTTTGTTGGAGTCACACCAAAGGATTTGATTGCGACAGTGTTTTATGCGTATTCCACAAGAATCTTAAGAGATGCGGCAAAGGTTCTTGAGAAAGCTGAAGATGTTGAAGAATATAGCACACTATTAACTAATATTATTGAACAATTTAACGACGAATTTGTTTCCCCAGCAGGACGATTGGTGTCTCCTACCCAAACGGCTCATATCATTGCGTTAATGTTTGATATGGTGGATGGGAAAGCAATGGAAAGAACGGCTTATGAACTGAACGAGTTAATTATTCAAAATGACTATCATTTAAATACCGGCTTTGTGGGAACTCCGTATATTTGTTTTGCTCTTTCAAAAGGCGGTTATCACGAAACCGCGGTGAAATTACTAATGAAGGACGATTATCCATCTTGGCTGTACCAAATTAAAAAAGGTGCCACCACTGTTTGGGAGCATTGGGATAGCATTAAACCAGACGGCTCGTTCTGGAGTGACCAAATGAATTCATTTAACCATTATGCTTACGGGTCCATCGGCAATTGGATGTACAAAGTCATAGCTGGGCTCGATATGGATGCGACAAGTCCTGCCTATAAGAAAATCAAAATCGAACCGAAATTTGCTGGATTGTCATTCACTTCTGCAAAAGCAGTTCATGAATCCATGTATGGAAAAATCGTCTCATCTTGGAAGCTAACAAACGAACAGGTAGAGCTTGAAGTCGAGGTTCCTCCGAACACAACAGCAGACATTCTTTTACCAAAAGCAACACTTGCTGATGTTTATGAAGGGGAAGAGTTATTAGTATCAAGTGATATCCATTCATTTATGGAAACGGCAGAAGGTGTAAAAGTGACAGTGGGTTCTGGATCCTATCAGTTTGTCTATCCAAACGAGCAGGGACTAAGACCAATTTTTACTGAGGATACGAAAATTATCGACTTCCTTGATCACAAAGAGGCAGGAGCTGTCCTTGAAAAAGTAGCACCAGGCATGACCAAACCACCGGCTCTTTTTACAACGAAAGCAAGGAGTCTGAAAGAGTTACTAGAAATGGGAGAAGCAAACCTTACAGAGGAGAAAGTGAAAGAGATTCTTGAAGAAATCAATCAGCTTGAATGGGAAGCTGTATTGGTTTAAATCATTAAACACTTTAAATGAACGATTAAAACCATCCGATTGGATGGTTTTTTCATTTCTATGTCTCACCTTCGAAGATGAGTTTTTTTAATGCAAAATTTATTTCCTCTCTCTCTTTTAATATATATAGTAAATCTTGTAGAATGACTTATGGGACTTTCATTGGGAAGCGAGAAAGATGGATCGACAGGACAGGGTGCCTGTCCCGGTGTCCCGCGTTTAAGGAGGCACATATGATACGCATAGCAATTGTTGAGGACGAGGTTACTTACCAAGAGCAATTAACAGAATATCTTCACAGGTTTGAAGAAGATAGAGGTGAAACCATTGAAATGGAGACCTTTTCTGATGGTGATGAGTTTGTTGAACATTATAAGGCCCAATTTGACATTATCTTAATGGATGTTCAAATGCGCTTTATGGATGGAATGTCTGCAGCAGAAGAAATTAGAAAAGTGGACTCTGAAGTAGTGATTATTTTTATTACGAATATGGCACAGTATGCCATCAAAGGATATGCCGTGGATGCATTGGATTATGTATTAAAGCCGATTTCCTATTTTCAGTTTTCACAGCGCTTGAATCGGGCGGTTGAACGAATGAAAAAGAGGGAATCCCATTATCTTACGGTGAGTTTAAAAGGTGGGGTGAAACGGCTTCAGATTTCTGATATCTATTATGTGGAAAGTCAAGGTCATAACCTTATTTTTCGTACCAATAAAGGGGAGCTGACCGCATCAGGAACGATGAAGGAATTAGAAAAAGAATTATCCAGTTTTCATTTTTATCGAGGGCATAAAGGGTATCTCATCAATTTAGAGCATGTAGAAGGAATGAAGGATAACTGTGCGGTGGTCAATGGGGAAGAACTTCTTGTGAGTCGTACGAAAAAGAAAGGGTTCATGGAAGCTTTGGCCCATTATTGGGGTGAGGTGATTAAATGAACGATGTTCTCCCTGATATCCCCAGGATCTATACCGCCTTGGCTGAGTGGATGGCTTGCATTGTGTACATCTCGGTATTAAAAAAACTACTAACGGGATGGAAGCTGGTTGCTTTCGCCGGTGTGGTTTTGATTGGACAAGTGGTATTTTTGGTATTGACTAAAGATTTACCGATTGTTCTTTGGATTCCTAGTATGGTTGTAGCCATTGGACTTATGTTTGCGTTCATCTATAGAAGTTGCGACATTTCTGCTTTAGAAGCAGGTTATTTTAGTGCAAGGGCATTCGTAGCAGCTGAGCTAGTGGCTTCATTGGAGTGGCAAGTGCATTTCTATTTTTTGAAGGGGAAAAACAGTGATTGGTTATTGGCAGGGTTGATCCTGATTATAGTTTACGGGGTTTCATTTTTGGTGATTTGGATATTAGAGAAACGACAAATCCCTGATGGTGGGAAATTAAATATTCGACCACGTGAATTATGGTCAACGGTTGTGATTGGAGCAGCCGTTTTTGGTATTAGTAATTTAAGCTTTGTGACGGCAAGAACCCCTTTTAGCGGAAAATATGCGCAAGAAATCTTTAATATTCGAACCTTGGTAGACCTAGGTGGATTTACGATTGTTTATGCCTATCATATTCAATTAAAGGAACTAAGGGTGAGACATGAACTGAAGGCAGTGGAGAATATCCTTCAAAATCAATACTCGCAATATCAGCAATCAAAAGAAAGTATTGAAATCATCAACTTTAAGTACCACGATTTAAAGAATCAAATTATCGCTTTACGAGCAGAAGAGGACTCAGATAAGAGAAACGAATTTTTAACGAAGATGGAAAATGACATCAAGTCATACGAAGCACAACATAAAACAGGACACCATGTGCTGGATACCTTACTGGCTAGCAAAAATATGTATTGTATTAAAAATGGCATTACGTTAACCTGTGTGGCAGATGGAACCTTGCTTAAAGGGATTGATGTGATCGATATTTGTACGATTTTTGGTAATGCTCTGGATAATGCGATTGAATATGAACAAAAGATTGAAGACGAAGAAAAAAGATTAATTCATGTTTCGTTATTTTCTCAAAAAGATTTTCTCATGATTCGCATTGAAAATTATTTCGAAGGAGAGCTCGAGCTTGAAGGGGACTTACCCGCAACAACAAAAGAAGATTCGTATTATCATGGTTATGGGTTAAAGAGTATTCGATACGCGGTACAGAAGTATGGCGGGGTAGTTAATGTGGATCAAAAGGACAGCTGGTTTGAACTGAAGATTCTCATACCCAAGCTATCCTAGAGTGGCAGCTGATTGATAATAGAGGAAATGATAAGAAAGGCTTGGGTGATGTGCTAACTTCCTATCCAAGCCTTTTTCATGTGTAATGTCCGTTCATGCAAAAAATCGTACCGTTTATGCAAGCGCTCTTATATACAGAAAAAAATGTGATACCATTTCGTTGTAAAGCGGTAAGGAAGAGGTCAATCATTAATGTAAGCGTAGACAAAAAATGGATGACTTCTTGTTGAACACTAGATATAGAGAGGGGAACAATGGCATGCAACAAACAGAAAAACCAAAGATGAGCAAGAAGAAAAGGAATACACTCATCTCATTAAGTACATTGGTGTTTTTACTTGCTGGAGTACTAATCTATGGATTTGTTATCACTTCATCAGGTTACTGGCTATTGGCCAAATTTAAGCCGGATACAGAGGAACAAAAACTTTCGTACTCTACCGCTGTAGAGAGCATTGAGAAGATTACGGATGAGGGATTCGTATTAATGCAAAACAACGACAACCTTCTCCCAATTGCCACTTCTGAAAAAGAAAAAGCGAAGATTAACGTTTTTGGAACAAGATCGGTTGTCACTTTATTTAACTCAGGTGGTTCAACCGCAACAGATGTTGCGAACGCGGTTAAACTCGAAGAGGCCCTTCAAGGCCCAGATGGAAATTTTGAATTGAATCAAGATTTGTTATACCTCAATTATAATTTCTATAAAAAAGGTAATATTTCCATTGATGAAACGTCAGCGCCTAAAAACAAAAGTGATTCTGAAATATTAGGAACCGCTTCAAACCTTATTCTCCCTGAGGTACCTAAGAACGCCTATGAAGATACCTCATTATATAGCGATGGAAAGACGATTATCGAACATGCAAAGGATTTCTCAGATACAGCGATGGTAGTCATTGGTCGTGGTGGTGGAGAAATGACCGAATTAGGACCGAATGATCTTCAACTTACATCTGAAGAAAAAGATATGGTTGATGTGGTGAGCACGAACTTTGAAAATGTGATCTTACTTATTAACTCTACCAATGTGATAGAGCTTGGCTTTTTAGAGGATTATCCTTCTATTAAAAGTGTGGTATGGATGGGATTCCCAGGAGAATCTGGTACAAAATCATTAGCAAGAATTTTAAATGGGAAGGTCAATCCATCCGGTCATTTAGTCGACACTTGGGTGTCGGATGTCATGAGTATGCCTGCAGCCAAAAACTATATGAAACTTGAAGAGGATGGAAACTGGGCTGAAGGCAAAAATCATTATACAAATGCCGGTCAAGTTACAAACCCTCTAACGCAGAAAAAAGAAGATGTTGGTTTCTTTACTCAGTTACATGAAGGAATTTATGTCGGGTACAAATATTATGAAACACGCCATATGACAGATGAAAGCTACAATTATGATGAAGAAGTTGTCTTTCCATTCGGACATGGTCTAAGCTACACTTCATTCGAAAAGGAAATCGTAGAAATGACGGTAGACGGGGAAGAAGTTACCGTCCGCGTAGCTGTCAAGAATACAGGAGATGAACCTGGTAAGGATAGTATTCAAATTTATTATAATCCTCCTTATACAGGTGCTATTGAAAAATCTACCGTGAACCTTGTAGATTTCAAAAAGACAAATGAAATTCAGCCTGGAGAAACAGAAATTTATCCTCTTACATTTAAAGTAGAGGACATGGCTTCGTACGATTATAAAGAAAACAAGGCGTATGTTCTAGAAGCTGGTGACTACGAGATCATGCTTATGGAAAATGCTCATAGCAAACTTGACTCAGAAACGTATTCTCTTGACGATTCGATTGTTTATAATTCTGAAAATGCTGGGAATCGACCGACAGATACTCAGGTAGCAACCAACCAATTTGAAGATGCTCATCATATTGATGACTATTTAACAAGGGACTGGGATCAAGCAAGCAGGGCCTTTACTGGACCACAGGATTCAGATTTCGTTGCATCAAAAGAAATTCTCGATGCAATGACGTATGAAACACCTACTGATCAAGAATTGGGACTTACCTCTTCTGATATTCCAAAATATGGACAAGAATTAGATCAGCCTATCATGCTTTCTGATATGGTAAATGTTGATTACAATGATCCAAAATGGAACGATTTCGTTTCACAATTAACACTTGAAGAAATGGCTAACATTAGTGGTACGGGTGCTTACCAACTACTTGAAATTAAAAGATTGGGAGTTCCGAAAACCTTACAGCCAGATGGCTCGATGGCGATTGCTTCCAACACCTATTCAGGTCCTATTATGGGAGTGGAAGGAGTGGGTGTTACGTATCCAGCACCAAGTGTGACGGCTTCTACATGGAATCAGGATGCTGGTTATCTCATGGGAATCAGTGTTGGAACAGAAGCACAAGCATTCGGGTACAACGGCTGGTATTCTCCAGCAATGAATATTCATCGTACACCATTTAATGGAAGAAACTTTGAATACTATAGTGAAGATGGTGTTCTTTCCGGAAAGATTGCTGCACAAGTCGTAAAGGGTGCGAATGAAAAAGGTGTCATCACTTATATCAAGCACTTTGCTTTAAATGAACGTGAAACAGGGGTTCGCTCAACTCTATTTACTTGGTCTAATGAGCAGGCCATTCGTGAAATCTACCTAAAGCCATTTGAAATAGCTGTTAAAGAAGGTGGAAGTCTTGGAGTGATGTCTTCGTTTAACTTCATTGGTTTAACATGGGCAGGTGGACATGACGGTTTACTCAACCAAGTTCTTAGAAATGAATGGGGCTTTAAGGGATTAGTCCTAACCGATGCTCATATGTATGAGCATATGAATCCTATGCAAATGCTTTATGAAGGTGGAGATGTTTCTCTAGACGTTATGGCCATTTGGAAAGGTGGAGCAAACAACAGTAAGATATGGTTAGACGCAGCTCAAGAGCCATCTACTCAAATTAACACCATTAAAAACTTACAAAGAGCCAGTAAGAACACACTTTATGCCGTTTCTCGTTCTTGGAAGATGCAAAACTAGAATTTAAAGATAGACATAATGGATAGAAAATAAAATTCGGCGGTTCTTTTCAGGGACCGCCGAATGTATAAAATGAGGTTTTTACAATGAAATATAAAGACTTAATCGAAAAAATGACGCTTGAAGAGAAAGCATCGTTAATGTCAGGAAAAGATTTCTGGCAAACACAGGATATCAAACGTCTTGGAATCAATAACATGTTTCTAGCCGATGGACCACATGGCATCCGAAAGCAAGCGGCAGCGGCAGACCATCTCGGCCTTAATGCTAGTATTCCTGCCACTTGTTTTCCAACAGCGGCGACAGTTGCGAATAGCTGGAACGTAGAGCTGGGAGAACAAATGGGTGAGTACCTTGGTGAAGAAGCGGTTGCACAGGGAGTACACGTTCTCTTAGGTCCTGGGATCAATATGAAGAGAAATCCCTTAGCAGGAAGAAACTTTGAGTATTTTAGTGAAGATCCCTTTCTTGCAGGCAAATTGGCTGCAGGCATGATTAAGGGAATTCAATCACATGGAATTTCTGCCTGTGTGAAGCACTTTGCTGTCAATAATCAGGAAGAGCGTCGAATGGCGATTGATACCATTGTTGATGAACGAACGCTAAGAGAAATCTATTTGACAGCATTTGAAATTGCTATTAAAGAAGGTAAGACAAAAACCGTCATGTCTGCTTATAATATGCTGAATGGCACCTACACGAATGAAAATATCCATTTGATGAGAGATATCCTGCGGAATGAATGGAAATACGATGGTGTTGTCGTAACCGATTGGGGCGGAAGCAATGATCGTGTAGCAGGATTAGTTGCAGGCAATGAGCTAGAAATGCCAACAACGGCTGGTGAAACAAATGAGGAAATTATTGAAGCCATTAAAACGGGAAAAATAAAAGAAGAAGTATTAGACGAAAATGTAGATCGATTGCTTGACCTTATTTTTACAACTGATAAGGCTTTGAAGGAATCTCAAAAAGAGATCAATCAGGAAAAGCATCATCGAATGGCACAAACCGTTGCCGAAGAATCGATTGTTCTATTAAAGAATGAAGAACAAATCCTGCCCATTAAAAAGGGAACAAAAGTCGCTATTATTGGTGATTTTGCAAAAGAAGCACGATACCAAGGGGCAGGCTCATCCATTGTTAATCCTACGAAATTAGATAGTACGTTAGATGGTATCAAGGAATGCGAATTTGTGAGCATTGGATTTGAACCTGGTTTTGACCGATACGGAAAGAAAAGTCAGAAAAAAATAGATCAAGCATGTGCACTCGCCAAAAATGCGGATGTGGTCCTTTTATATATTGGACTGGATGAAGTGACAGAAGCGGAAGGGCTTGACAGACAAAGCATGGAAATACCTGAAAATCAGATTGAATTATTAACAGCTCTTCAAAAAGTGAATCCCAATATTGTCGCGATCCTATCCTCTGGTGCGGCAGTTGAAATGCCATGGATTGGTAAGGTAAAAGGGCTAGTGCATGGTTATTTAAGTGGGCAGGCAGGAGCAAAAGCGATTCTACGGGTATTGTCAGGCGATGTAAATCCATCTGGAAAATTAGCAGAATCGTATCCGATTCATTACGAGGATACCCCGTCTTGCTACCAATTCCCAGGGAAAGAGGTTAGTGTGGAATACCGAGAGGGTCCATATATAGGCTACCGCTATTATGATACAGCCAATGTTGCTGTGTTATTCCCATTTGGATTTGGACTGAGTTATACTACCTTTGAATACGCTGATATCCAAGTGGCGAAGGAGGGTGTCACCTTTACCTTGACCAATACGGGCGGAAGGGCTGGAAGTGAAGTGACACAGCTGTATGTTGGCTGTAAATCTACGAATATTTTCAGGCCAAAAAAGGAGTTAAAAGGGTTTACGAAAGTGTTCTTACTTCCAGGCGAGACAAAAACCGTTACCATTCCATTTGATGATAAAACATTTCGTTACTTTAATATTAAGACCAATAGCTGGGAAATAGAAGCAGCTGACTATGAACTAATGATTGGTGCATCGATTGCAGATATCCGATTAAAAGACGTAATCGCGATTGAAGGGACAGGAGCACCACTTCCATACGATCAAAATGAACTACCATCCTATTATTCTGGTAAAGCAAACCATGTAAGCCAAGAGGAATTTGAACAGTTGCTAGGAAGAAAGGTACCAGAATCCAAATGGGATCGAACAAAAGCGCTAGGCTATAATGATACGATTGCCCAGTGTCAGTATGCGAAGAGCGGATTCGCAAGGTTTATTTTTAAGACCATCAATTTTTCACACTGGTTCCTAAAAAAAATAGGGAAGAGAAGTACGGCTAATTTAATCATGATGTCCATCTATCATATGCCGTTCCGTGGCGTTGCTAGAATGACAGGCGGAGTGATCAATATGCCAATGCTAGATGGAATTTTGATGATCATGAATGGTCAGTTCATGAAAGGTTTGCGTCATTTGCTAAAGGAAAGAAAGAAAAAGGTGAAGCGCGAAAAGTTAAAAACAACCATGGTACAGGCGACAAAGGAGATGTAAAATAGGATGAGTAACGGAAAGGTAGATTCAAATAAAGCGGGTTCCGGAATGGCTGGAATCTGGAATAACTATAAGGAAAAGCATCCTAATACAGCTCAATTCCTAGTATTCTTTTTGCTAAGTAATGGGATTACCGTCTTACAGCTTGTATTAATGCCTGTGTTTAAGAGTATATTCGCTCAAACCTCCTTAGTTACTACGGATTTTCAGGTTTTGCCGTTTGGACAAAATTTTGATGGTAGTGACTATTATGTATTTGATTATGCAGCAGGTTCACTTGCTTCCGGTGGGGGAGGAGGACTTGCCTACTTCCTTGCCGTGCAAATTACCATTGCGATTGCACAGATTATTAACTTTTTCGCACAGAGAAGCATTACATTTAAATCAAACAGCAATGTGTGGAGAGCCGCGTTTTGGTATGTAGTGGCGTATATCGGTATCACCATTGGTGCTGCCGCAGCTCAAGGATTCTATAAGGCTCCCATCTATTATTTGTTAATGAATACATGGGGGATGGGTTCTTTCGGTGAAACCATGGCAGATATGATAACAATGATTATCAATAGTGCGATTTCATTCTGGGTATTCTTCCCGATTTTTAAAATCATATTTAAACAAGAGCCTGAAAATCAGGCTTTATAAAGGTAGGGTTCGAAATGAAATTATTATCAGTCGTCATTCCTTGCTATAATTCACAAGATTATATGAGATACTGCATCGAGTCGCTTCTACCTGGTGGGGAAAACGTTGAGATACTGATAGTAAATGACGGCTCGGTTGATCGAACGGCAGAAATAGCTAATGAATATGCTCAAAAGTATCCAACGATCGTCAAAGCGATTCATCAGGAAAATGGAGGACATGGGGAAGCGGTCAACGCAGGAATCCGTCATGCATCAGGAATCTACTTTAAAGTGGTTGACAGTGATGATTGGGTAGATACTAGAGCTTATCTCAAAATTTTGGACACTTTAGCAAATTTTGTTACGGAAAATCATTCCGTTGATATGATGATTAGCAATTTTGTCTATGAAAAAGAAGGCGCAAAATATAAAAAAGTAATGAAATATGAAAATATTCTACCAGAAGGGGAAATCTTCTCTTGGGATGATATCAAACGTTTTCGTAAAGGCCAATATCTATTGATGCACTCGGTAATTTACCGAACGGAGATGCTAAGAGAGTGCGGGCTTGAACTTCCGAAGCATACCTTTTATGTGGACAATTTATATGTCTATCGACCACTTGAACATGTTCAGAAAATCTTTTACCTTAATGTCGACTTTTACAGATATTTTATTGGCAGGGAAGATCAATCGGTTCATGAAAGTGTCATGATTAAAAGAATTGATCAGCAGATTAAGGTAAACAAGCTCATGATTGAGCAAGTTGAACTTGAACATATTAGCAGTCCAAAGCTTCGTGAGTATCTGCTTCACCATCTTGAAATTGTCACGATCGTTTCGGCCATTTTATTAATACGATCAGGTACGGAAGAAAATCTAAAGAAGAAAAAAGAACTATGGAAGTATATTAAGAATAGAGACAATGAATTGTATCATGAACTTAGATATGGAATGATGGGCCAGTTGTTGAATTTACCTGGCCGAGCAGGACGTAGTATTTCTGTAGGAGCCTATAAACTATCCCAAAAAGTTGTTGGCTTTAATTAAAAACTCGTAAATAAAAAACAGCTTCAGTGAAATTTCTGAAGCTGTTTTTTATCAAAAGGAGGAGGACAGTATGAAGGCAAAATATGATTTCTTAATTGTTGGAGCAGGTCTCTATGGTGCCGTGTTTGCCTATAAGGCGAAAAAAGCGGGAAAGTCCTGCCTCATTATTGATAAACGAAGCCATATTGCTGGAAATATCTATACAGAAAAAGTCGAGGATATCCAGGTACATAAATATGGTGCGCATATTTTTCATACTAACAACAAAGAGGTATGGGAGTTTGTCAACCAGTTTGCTGAATTCAATCGATACACAAATAGTCCAGTAGCTAATTATCAGGGTGAAATCTATAATTTACCGTTTAATATGAATACGTTTAACAAAATGTGGGGCGTGACTACTCCAGATGAAGCAAAGGAGAAGATTGACCTACAGCGTAGGGAAAGCTATGTTAAACATCCGCAAAACCTGGAGGAGCAGGCGATTAACCTCGTAGGTAGCGATATCTATGAAAAGCTGATTCGTGGCTATACAGAAAAGCAATGGGGACGTCCATGTACGGAAATACCAGCCTTCATTATTCGCAGATTGCCGGTTCGATTTACGTACGACAATAATTATTTTAACGATCCTTATCAGGGAATTCCAATTGACGGATATACAGCTATGGTTGAACGAATGATTGAAGGAATTGAAGTGAAACTTGAAACGGACTATCTAGAAAACAAAAGCGACTGGGATCATCTTGCAAACATGGTCGTGTACACGGGTCCGGTTGATGCCTATTTTCATTATCAGTTTGGTGTACTGGAGTATAGAAGTTTGCTGTTTGAAACAGAGGTTATGGATACAGATAATTTTCAAGGGAATGCTGTCGTGAATTATACCGACCGCGAGACACCATACACGAGAATCATAGAGCACAAACATTTTGATTTCGGCACTCAACCCAAAACCGTTGTTACCCGTGAATACAGTGTCGAGTGGAAACAAGGCGACGAGCCATATTATCCGATCAATGATGAGAAAAACAGCATGCAGTATAAAAGGTATAAAGCACTAACAGATAAAGAAGGCAACGTCATTTTTGGAGGCCGCCTAGGGGAATACAAATATTATAATATGGACCAGGTTGTCGAAGCGGCATTACGTAAGGCAGACGAGGTTTTAGGGAATAGGTAGACCCTCTAGGGGGAGTAGATTGTCTTGGGAAGATGGAGGATTTGAAAAAGATAGGTCTATTCTGAAATATAACTTTACTTAAAAGTAGCACAGATCAGTAGCGATCTGTGCTATGTTTGTTTCAATTATGCAGCTAGTAATAGAAGTGAAATAGTGTTAAATTCCCTTTGGTGCTCGAAATCCAGCGTCTATGGCTTCTTGTTCCGTGCAAAACATTACTTCGGCTTTTGTCTGCTCATACCAGGGCGAATCAGGCGTATGGTAGATTTTCTTCGAACCGATATTCCCTTTGATCAAACAACTCTCAGGAAGTTCCGTCCCACTTTCCATTTGTGGTGATTCAATGACCTCAGGTTTAAAACCATCCTCCTGTACATAATTCTCCACTTCCCAAATTCCGATGCCTTGTTGTTGAGCTTCCTTTTGTAAGTCAGTAAATGGATCAACATAGCGTGTATTGGGTGGATATACGTAAGCGACCCTCGCTAGACTATTCTGTAATAGCTCCTCTTGAACCATCGTTCCATCCACATAAACATAAGCCAAAAGGCGACCATATTTATCTTTTTGAGGGCCAATATCAAATTCTAGTTCAATGGTTTTAGCGTTGGTTACAAGGTCACTAGTGAAGTCTTTCGCTTCTTGACCAAACGGTTGTTCACCTAAACGTGGGTGAGACGTTTCTGGGGTATCCACAAGCAAGAACCGTACGTTGTGTTCTTCACCTTGATAGATGACAGAAATGGTGTCTCCATCAACAGGATGATCAAGTGCTACTTGGACTCTCTTAAACTCTGTACTCTCAGTAACATTCTGTTGATGTACAGATTTGGTGGGGGAGCATCCTGAAAGGAATAGGAATAAAACTAGATATAAAGTGAGTAAACGTACCAAATAAACCCCTCATTTCATAAGCTTGTTACATACCAATGTGTTACTTTATTGAATAGTGAAACCAAATATTAATTACCTTTACTTGTTACTTGGGCCTGTACTATGCAGGGAATCTCTCTATAGAACTTTTGAATACACTATCAAAACCATCCTATTGGGTGGTTTTGTCATATCTATGTTTTTCCTTATAACTGTAAGGTGTCTCCTGAAACAATTCTTTAAATTTTTTATAAAAAAACGTCACGCTTGAATACCCGACTTCCTCTGCGATTTGTGGAATAGGTAGATCAGAATGTGACAAGAACAAAGCTGCCTGGTTTAACCGTTGAATCTGGAGAAGTTCTTTAAACGACTTGCCTGTCCCTTTTTTCAGCAAGGTGGAAAGATAACTGGGATGGAAGCCAAACCTTTGACCCATATCCACTAGAGAACAGTCCTGATAATGCTCTTCAATATATCTCAAAAATTCTAATAGAGAAGAGTCGTTTGATCTTTCATAGGTAGTAGGGTCGTTGTGATAACGAAGGAGTGTGGAAAATAACACGATCATATATGAGTCGATAATTTCTTCCGAACAGAAGTCTCGATCGAAAAATTCACACATCATATTCTCCATGATTTCAATGATCTTCGTCTTTTCATCTGGTCGGAAAATCAGGAAATGATTTTGTTTCCGTGTGCTGACTAATGATTCAATCATGAATTGAGAAATAATGCTTTTTTGAGACAATCTTCTAAGAAAACTAGGAGATAGATAGTCCTGTTTCATGATGATGTTGATAATGAGGTCCTTCTTTGTCGTTGCATCCACACTATGTGGTGTTTCTTTGTTAATGAATATCAGTTCTCCTTTTTCCAAAACCACCTTGTTCCCCTTTACAGTAACGGTACAACTCCCTCGATAGACAAACATCATTTCAATATAATCATGCATATGAAGAGGAATTACCGAGTGATAAGGCTGTTGGGAAATAGAGATGTTCTCCGCAATCGGTGAATCGTTTATATCAAAGCCTTTGCTAAAAAGAAAGACTTCCTCTCCATCTACTGTCACGATGGAGGGTTGATACTCCTTCACAACCTTTTCTTTATCAATCTCAAAATGTACCGATTTCAAAAAGCTTTCTAGTTCTGATCGTTCCATGGTATCGCACCCTTTTTCGATTCGAGTAATCATTTCTCTCATTTTAATATAAAAAAGACCTGGTGTTAACCCTAAGAGCTGTTTCATATTAACGAAAGCTTACTAAAATAGAAATCTATGATTCGAGCAATCAACTTCTAGGATTTTAACATTATCTTAGCGGAAAGCGTTTGCTACTATCAAAGTATAGCTTGGTAAAAAATTTCACGCGGAGGTAATTACGATGAAATATACATTTCCTGAATCGTTCCTATGGGGAACAGCAACATCTGCCTACCAGGTAGAAGGTAACAATAAACAATCAGATATGTGGGCGGAAGAGTATTCAGAAGGATCACCGTATAAGGATTTTTCCGGTGACGCGGTCGATCACTACAATCGATACAAGCAGGATATTGAATTGATGGCGAGGTTAGGGTTGAACAGTTACCGTTTTTCCATCGAGTGGTCAAGAATTGAACCAGAACCAGGGGTGTATTCAAAAGAGGAGATCAACCATTATCGCGATGTCATAAAAGCTTGTTATGACAATCAGCTCACACCTGTTGTGACAATGATGCATTTTACTTCACCACAGTGGTTGATGCAGATAGGAGGGTGGAGAAATCCAAAAACGGCCGACCTTTTTGCCAAGTATTGCGAGGTGGTGTTTGAGGAGCTGGGGCAGGACATTCCTTATGTCTTGACGATGAACGAAGTCAATTTACCGGTGATGTTAAAAGAACTGTTCATTAATCTAGATTTTATGCCGCCAGTAGGTGTGGATGCTAAGTCATGGACAGCACCAGGCTGGCGTGAATCAGCTGCCCAAAAATGCGGTACTACCATCTATCAATATTTCACCTTCCATATGGCTTCTGATGAGGTGTCATTAGAAATTGTGAAAGAGGCCCATTGTAAAGCCCGAGCGGTTATGAAGAAGATCAATCCGTTAACTAAAGTTGGGTTATCTTTGGCGCTGCCAGAAATTCAAGCCATTGATGGCGGGGAAGAGCAGGCGACAAAGGTTTGGTATGATTACTTTGGACAATTTACATCTGCGATTGAAGGAGACGATTTCTTAGGAATACAGAATTATACCCGTGAAATTTATGGGCCACAAGGTCAAGTTCCGGTTGCGGAAGGAACAGAAGTGACGGCGATGGGGTATGAGTACTATCCAGAAGCATTGGCTGGTACGATTCGAAATGTGGTGAAAGAACTAGATATCCCTGTGATGGTAACCGAACACGGCATAGCCACGAACGATGACAGCCGCCGGGTCGAATTTATCCAACGAGGACTGAAAGAATTGCATTCGTGCATCGAGGACGGAATTCAAGTAATTGGGTATCTTTATTGGTCTACATTTGATAACTATGAATGGACCTTTGGATATGAACCGAAGTTCGGGATTATTGCAGTGAATAGGGATACCCAAGAGAGACAAGTAAAAGAGAGCGGACGTGTGTTAGGGAATATTTCAAAAAACAACGCTGTTTCTGTTTAGGTTGACACAAACTTTTTACCACGGAAGGAGATTCGTTATGAAGTATACAAATCCTGTTATCCCTGGCTTTCATCCAGACCCAAGCATTTGTAATGTGGGAGAAGATTTTTATTTAGTGACAAGTTCATTTGAATATTTTCCCGGTGTCCCGATTTTCCATTCGAAGGACCTTGTTAATTGGAAACAAATAGGCCACTGCTTAACACGCGAAAGTCAATTGTCGCTGCATCAAGCCAAAAGTTCCTTGGGCATATTTGCCCCGACAATTCGGTATAACAATGGACGGTTTTATATGATTACGACTAATATGACTAGCAAAAAGAACTTTTTTGTTTGGGCTGAAAATCCAGAAGGTCCTTGGTCTGAGCCAATTTTTCTCGATTGGCCAGGCATTGATCCATCGTTACTGTTTGATGAAGATGGAAAGGTGTATCTAAGCGGAACACAAGATATTTTTAGCGGAGAACCTATGGGGATTTATCAAGCAGAAATTGATATAGAGACAGGGAAACTTCTTTCTGAACGACGGTTGATTTGGGAAGGTATGGGCGGGGCTCATCCGGAAGGACCGCATCTTTACAATATAAACGGGACCTACTACTTAGTGATTGCTGAAGGAGGAACCGAATACGGGCATATGGTGACCATGGCTAGAAGCCAACAGCCATTTGGACCCTTCGAGGGTCATCCGAACAATCCGGTTCTTACTCACCGAAGCAGTGCCAGTCCCATTCAAGCAACAGGGCATGCTGATTTCATTCAATATACCGATGGCAGCTGGTGGACGGTATTTTTAGGAATCCGACCTGCACCCGTTCGTTTTAGTGGAAAGCACCATCATCTGGGAAGAGAAACCTTCCTGGCACCTGTTGAATGGAAAGAGGATGGCTGGCCATCTATTAGCACACCAGTAGAATTAGAAATGGACGGAAAATCACTTCAGATAGAGGGAAGGAAAGCGTGGCTTGAAAAGGACGATTTTGATCATGAAACCTTAGATTTCTCCTGGAGTTTTTTGAGAAATCCTAAGAAAGAAAGCTGGTCCTTATCTGAGCGACCAGGCTATCTTACCCTATATGGATCTTCTGTTTGTTTAGATGACGTGGATTCCCCGTCCTTTATCGGAAGAAGACAACAGCATTTTGAGTGCAACATCTCAACACTGCTTGAGTTCTCTCCAACCGAAGAAGGCGAAGAGGCTGGACTGACCGTCTTCATGAATGATCGATTTCATTATGAAATCGCGATGGGAATCCGTGATGAGGTGAAAAAGGTCTTCGTCAGACGTAGGGTCGGGTCGCTTTGGAAAGTAGAGATAGAGCATGAGTATGAACAAGATTCTATTATTCTATCGGTTCAGGCAGATGCCAAAAACTATACCTTCAGCTATCAATCACCGGGTGGAGACTCAATTACTATGGGTACGGGAGAATGCTCTCTTTTATCGACGGAAGTAGCGGGTGGATTTACAGGGGTGTTCTTTGGACTGTATGCAACAGGAAACGGCCGACGTTCTACAGCTCCTGCGTATTTTGATTGGTTTGAGTATCGTTTGTAATGACTAAACAATAGAAAGTTCCATTCAATGTGAATGGGGCTTTTCATTTAGGTTACAAAACCCTTTTGAATTATCGATTCAATGACAGTAGCAGCACCGGCTATGGCCAAAATAAAAAGTAAGGAAGGATCTGTTTCTCTTCATATTTTAAAAGGTTGGGCTTTTTTGTAGATGATTACTACGTAACCACTTTGTTTCTGCTTTAGCAGTCGTATTAATAGAGAAGGTCAGGAATACCAACGTTTGTTTAAGATGGTTTTTACAAACTTCTTTGAGAAAATATACCTATAAATTACAATATAATGGTAGAATTAAAATAATTAAGTACTATTTTAGTAACAGGAGACTATGGTGCTGATCTTGTGCTTTCAAATAATGAAAAAAAAATTGTCGTGCAGGCCAAGAGGTACAAAAAGAAAGTTGGCTTGAAGGCCGTTCAAGAGGTTGTATCTGCTAAGAACTATTATAAGGCTGATGAATGTTGGGTTATCACAAACAACTATTTCACTGCACCAGCTGTCAAATTAGCACAATCAAATAATGTATCATTAATTGACAGAGACTTATTGATTAAGTGGATGTTAGAAATAAAAAATGCAGCATGACAATCATAAAATAGTTTCATATAACGTATTAATTTGATCAGATTGAAGAAAAGGAGCAGTATCCGTTCGTCGAATATGTAATTAGGCCTTACTTCAAGTGGGAAGTAAGGTTTTTCTTATTTATACGGTAGGGGCGTACACTTTAAATAAGAAGGAGGCTAGGCTAGTTATCACCCCCTTATGTTGATTATCGATAGAAAGTTATTAAAAAATATTTTAGGATATATAGAACATTTGACCGAATGTCATTCGTCTAATTAATAAATATAAAGAAGCGTGAGGAGAGACATGATTGAGAAAATAAAGAATAATGAAGCAACTGTATTAAGTCATTTAAACAGCCAAGAGAAACTAGCGTGGTTAATGAAGGAATACGGGAACGATATTATTCGAATTGCCTATACATACTTAAAACAAGAACAGTTAGCTGAGGATGTTGCTCAAGAGGTATTTATTAAGTGCTATGAAAAATTAGATACCTTTCGCAATGAATCTTCTTATAAAACTTGGCTAATAAAAATAACTGTTAACAAATGTAAAGATGTCTTAAGAAGTTGGTCCTATAGAAACCTGTTGGTTACTGACTTTATAAGAGAAAACCTTATTTCATACAGTAAAGAACCAAAAGAAATAGATGATAAAAAAGAATTGGTGTCTAGTAAAGTAATAGAGTTGCCTGTGAAATTAAGGGAAGTCATTATTCTTTATTATTTTCAAGAACTTACGATTGAAGAAATCTCCGAGCTATTAGAGGTACATTCAACCACAGTGAGAACTAGGATGCATCGAGGTCGCCTAAAGTTAAAAGAAATGTTTAAAGGGGAGAGTAATCATGGATAAAGAATTAAAACATATAAAAGAAGAAATCAATGATGAACTCCTCAATCATATTAGTTTTAAAGAGCAGCACATACACCAAGTGCTACATTCAATAAATAAACCAAAACCTAGTAAGAAGTTTCAAATGAAGAATAAATTTGGAGCAGTGTTAAGTTTTGCAGTCGTTACCTTAATGTTTTCAGGTATTAGCTTCTTTGTTGGAACACAGTTGCAACAAAGAAATGATGAAAAGAAAATGGCAGATGAAATTAAAGTTGATGAAAAGAAAACAGAAACAAAAAAAGAGAGAGAAAAGTCAGTGTATATCCCTCCAGATAAGGAGGAGAATTACGAAGACATGACTAAGGAAGAAATCCTCACAAAGATGATTAATTCCATTGATTATTTTGAGACAGCTAAAGGGAAGTATCAAGTTCACTATAGTTTTTACGAGGATCATGCGTTTGAAATTGTTGAGTATTCATTAAGTATGAAAAATCAACTTGGCGGATACGGGATAACTACAAATGAAAAAGGAGAAATACGAGAAGAATATTATAACGGTGAAAAGGTCTGGATGTTATCTGATTCTTCCAAAACGTATAGAGAGTTCCAAGCATCAGGCTGGCATTTAGGTGGTACTACTTTAAGCTTAGACCAAGCATTTTCAATGGATTCAGAAGGGACCCCTTATACAGACTATAGAGAAAGCCCACCTTTTAGTGCAGCAGACGCAACTTTATTTCCTTATGAAATTGCATCGAATTATACTCGTGACCTAAACCAATGGGAAATTGAAAACCAGAACGAGGAATTGCTGGGACATAATACCTTAGTGATTAAAGGCATTAAGTATACTAGAGATTTTCAGTCGTTTCGTTTTTGGGTAGATAAAGACACAGGGATTCTCTTAAAGTATGAGACGTATAACGGAAACGGGGAAGTGGTTGATTATTTACATCCACTAAGCCTAGAAGTGAATATCCCAGTTAATAGTGAAATATTTTCACCAGATCTGGAAGGATATGAGGAAGAAAAGGATCCAATAGACGTTGTTGATCCTCGTGAAGCGGAAGTGGTGCATGTCGCTGGAACGAAATCCCCTGAGGAGATAGACGATGTGTTTGCCCTTATGAAAAAGGATATGCCATTCCTATTTGAATTTACCCATCCAGACTTACAATTATCTTCTGCTAGTTATGAGACATTTAAAGACTATAAAATTGGCTACTTATACTACATGCTTGACAGAGATGGAGACAAAAACTCCTCGCAGATGTTGTCCGTGAGGGTTCACCACAAGGACTCTTATGTAAGAAGTATAGGAAGCTTCGAGTTAATAGGTGATACTAGGATCTCACCTTTTTCATTGAACGATATTCAATGGGAGGGGACGGTTATGAATGATGGTGAAGGTGATTGGGTGCATCTCACGGGGAAAAAAGGTGAATATATCTATGATGTAGTAAATCAACACATCTCACTTAAAGAAACCCAAGAATTTCTTGAAAATTTTAAAGCAGCAGAGTAAATAAATACTTAAATAGAATTAGAATGGGGTAGAAGTATAATAATTGTCATCTTCTTGATTTTACTTTCACCTCTGAATACTAAAGAACCAGACATTAATATTATTTCCTTCTGTCGACAAACTAAAAACACAAGTTTGTCGACAGCCTTAAGCAGCCAAGGCTGCTATTTTTTTCTCATTCTTACTAACGGTTTTGAAATAATTGGAGTCAACACACCTGAAAGAATAGCTTCAGTAATTCCATTAGTGGCTACAATAGTTAGGAGTGCAGGCAAGAGCTCGTCCATGTCCAACTTTAAAAAGTTCGCATAGGGCTCCCCATAAAATAAATAAATGAATCCAAGCACCAAAACAGTATTTGTTAAAGATCCGAGCACACCAGCAATACTCATTCTTGCTGTTTCATTGAGCTTCCCACTAAGTAACCGATGGAACACGAATGCAGCAACCACACCAATTAAAATTCGAGGCAAAACGGATACAAGTGGATTCGTGAAAACAATGGGTGCAATAATGCTTGTCGGGGCGATAAATGCCCTGATGAACGTGATGATTCCCCATATGCCGCCTACAATGGCTCCTTCCTTTGTTCCAAGTACGATTGCTGCGGTAATAACCGTTATCTGAATAATCGTCAAGCTAAGCGGTCCCATCGGGATATATCCTAAAAACGGGACTGTCGTTTGAATAATGATGATGGCAGAAAGCATCCCTAATAGGACTATTCGGAATGTTTTATTTTTTTTGTTCATGAACTGCCTCCTTTCAAACTAATAATATATTTTTTGTTATCATTCTACAAATACAAAATAGACAATAAGGGAC
Source organism: Robertmurraya korlensis NBRC 107688 (assembly GCF_001591645.1). Lineage (GTDB taxonomy): Bacteria > Bacillota > Bacilli > Bacillales > Cytobacillaceae > Robertmurraya_A. Next base: position 226,625 of record NZ_BCVH01000003.1, read on the forward strand.
TAAGCAAAAAATAAACTTTGTTTTAAATTTATGTGCTATGATATAAAAAGTTAGGCAAATTTTGGTAATGTTTTGAATGTATTGCCATGTATAAATAAGTCGTGTCGAAAGTGGGAGAAGGATGATGAGGATATTCTTTTTAATGATTTCTGTATTTCTGTTATTAGTGGCTTGTGACAACCCACACGCTATTACTGAAAGTACATTAGGCAGATCTGAATTAACAGAACGGGAACGAGCATTACTCACAACCGCGGCTTCTCAATCTTTTGTATATGATTTTTCTGTAGAAGAGGAGTATAAGAACATAAACATTTGGGTTGATAGATATGAATTTGGAAAACTGAAAACGGATCATCCCAATGGAGTAACGATGGGTCTAGACGAACACAAAGGCATGATTATTTTCTCAACAAATAGAGTAATAGGTCATGAAGATCAAATCGCGTTTCGAATTGGTGTGTATTCAGATCAATCAACAGCAGTAGGTGAATATACAGAGACGATGCCTACTGATTATGAAAAGAATCTAGTGAGCGGATGGGGGGATAACATTTCAGGCAAAGAAGCATTTATTCCGAATATGGTGTTAGGGAGTATGAATTATAGCAGTGCTGGTAATGGAACCTTATTTCATAACGAATTACAACTAGATGAAGATTTGTTTCAAGAAGTTCTGAAAGAATATGATGTGTCCTTCATATTTAGAGTTAATTTTACAAAATAACCAATATAAATAACACCTTAGAATAATCTAAGGTGTTCGTACATCTAGGAATAGTGTTTTAAAATTCCATTTTTATTTCTGTTTTTATCATGATACATATTTTTGTCAGCTCTAGAGAATAAATGGTTCATATTGTTCAAAGAATGATCACAGAAAGAAACCCCAATAGATAGTTTGATTTCCCTCGTAGAGGTTTCATTATAGCTCTTAAACTCTTTTATTATTTGATCGACTAAATCATTCGCGGCATCCTCTGTTGCATGTTCAAGTATGAGAGCAAACTCGTCTCCGCCAAGTCTAGCAACTGTTACTAAATCCGAGGAGAATCTATTGAGTAGCCCCGCTGTTTCTTTGATGATAAAATCTCCTTCTTTATGTCCAAAATGGTCATTAACATATTTCAACTCGTCTAAATCACATATGATAATAGCTACAGGAACGTTTGACGTTTGATCAAGCCATTCAAATTTATTTTCAAAGTACTCCCGATTATATATACCAGTTAAAGAATCGTGGCTAATTTGATACTGTAACTCCTGTTCTAATTTGATTTTATCATCAATATTTCTTAGAACTCCTTGTATAGCAACTAGCTTTCCATTTTTATAAATGGGAGTAGCATATTCTTCGAAATATCTATACTCCCCATTTTTATCAAGCCATCGCTGTACAATACTCTCGTCAAAATTAAGTTCCCCCTTAACCTTTTTTTCAAGAATATGATAATCATCGGGGTGAATATCTATAAAGGGTACCTCGGAATTCTTAAAGGCACGTTCAATGGAACCTGCTCCAAAAAAATGTTCAGCTGAAGGACTAAGATACTTATATTCTCTTTTTGGATAAACCTGATAATAATATAGAAAATCCCTTGTGTTTTCAATTATGTGAACAAAACTTTTCTGATTTTCTAGTACCTTCCTTTTATGATTTTCCCGTCTTCTATATAAGAAGGGGATAATCAAACTAACTATAGCCATCCCTGTAAGTAACCCAGTTGTATAATTCATACTCATTTAGACCCTCATCTTTTAGAATATATTAAAAAAATATATCATAACATTAAGTAAATGCATGTCTTTTAATCATATCGTCCTTAATATGATAAAAGGCCTATCGCTACCGATAGGCCTTACATTCCTCTCATCGGTAACTGGCTAACCTAGTCGAATATGACCTTAGTCCCTATAGTTTTGCGTCGTCATTTTTCAATGAGTTTGCCTATTCTATCCAATTAGTAAATAGTCCTATTTTCATTATAGTCGCTACATTTTCAATATCAATAAGAAAACTAAGCAGAAAAGTATATACTACTAAAATTACTAGAAAATCTAATAAGAGGTGATTCATATGAAAAACTGGTTAGTACGACACAAATGGGATATTCCCCTGGCTATTGTATTCTTGGGATCTGTTACGTTCATTCTTCAAGTACAACCAGAAGGAACCTCCTGGCATTTGTTAACAATCCCTCCTTATTGGGTACTTGCCTCCATTTTAAGGAACAAGAGAAAACAGCGAATCATGGAAGAAAGTAGAAGTCGTGCCTAGGTACGGCTTTATTCATATTTTTACATTTAAATAGATATAACTCTCATCACTAGGTGATTCTCAAATTTGTTGTTCTAATATACGACTTCACTTTTTTAAAAATAAATTTTTGGAAATAGTCGATACTATGAATACAAAAAGTACATCTAGATAGAGGCGAATATATGAAAACGGAACAATTAGAGAAACTCAATGAAATCTTTCAGGGTGAATTGAAACAGAGTGAAAGGTGGCTCGAATACTGGAAGGACTTTTCTGAACCTAGCACATGGCAATTTTGGGTGGTTCTCGCTATGTTCCTTTTTCCACTTATTTGTGTCATTCTGTTTATAGATAGAAAGAAAATGTTGCATTTAGGCTTTTACGGGTACAGTGTTCATGTGTTTTTCACTTATTCTGATTTAATTGGTACGCATAATGCCTACTGGATTTATCCTTACAAGTTATCACCATATTTTCCATCTAGTCTTACGTTAGATGCTTCATTTGTACCAGTAGCTTATATGCTTCTATATCAGTACACGCTAGATAAAAAGAAAAATTATTATATTTGGTTTGGTGGTATGTGTCTTACGTTTGCATATATCTTTAAACCCCTTTTGTTAGGCTTAGGATTGTTTCACTTTAGAGGCAAGGAAAACTTTTTCCTCCTGTTCTTAGGGTATCTCTTGGTAGCCCTGATTGCGAAGTGGATCACCGACTTCTTTCTACTCTTAATGAAAAGTAATAAATTCAGTTTGTACGAAGGGAAGAAAGAGGTGTAACGTAGAGGTACTATCTAAATAACCACAGCGATTTAAATAGAAAATATTTTTCATGTATAACGGAAGCACCATCCATGGATTCATTGGATGGTGTATTTTATTTATTTAGGAGGGTTGTTCTTATTTGGGTTGAGTCAAGAAGGATTAGCAGAGAGAGTATAGGAGGTCTTGCATGATCCGAAGTTTTTTGAAAATGCTCAGAAACTTTCTTACACCTTCCGACATGTGGGAGGTGATGAACAAGCAGGTACACCTCCGTATAATAGATTGGCAAGAAGGCTTTATGGCATTATCAAAGAATTACAGCAAGTATTTGAATGTTCATATCTTCGATTCGATGACAGCCGCCGCGCCAGCAACTGCCAAAATCAAAAATAACGGAAACGTAACAGGTACGTAAATATATAACAGCACCACCATGATCGAACTCCAGATTCCCGTACACCAATAACAACTCAAGAGTTTTCCGACAAAGTGACGTATGCCGGTTCCTTTAATGATTATTTCATCTCCGGATTCATCTAAAAATGGCTTTCGAATGAATTCAGTGATGCTATCAAAGACAATTAAATGTGTTAAACGAAACGAAGCCAATATGAGAATAATCAGGTCAAACCATCCGACATGCATGAAATCATCTCCTTATGGAACAGAAAAGAAGCAAGGTGAGTTCTGCTTCTCTTCATGAGCATTTTTTTATAGATAATATATGCGCTCTTTTATTTTGCGTGAAATAAAGGAACGCATTTTTCTTCCTACTCTTTTGAATTCCGGAGATAGGGAATACGCCATTTTTTTCTCATCCAATATATTGGTCCAAGCAGTTTTGCCCGACTTCTAATAGTATATTGAGCAATGTATTGATGATGGTTAGTCTGTGTAATCATACAACGATAACGCACGGAGGTGATAATATGGGATGCGGATGCAGACGGAATAAAAACAAGCGTAATGCGTATAAAAAAAGAAAGGTTAAAGACGGAGTGCTACCGAGTCAGCAGATTTCATCAGGAGGATTCGGATCAACCGGGAATACACCAAACGTACAGAGTCAAGCGGCTCCTAGAACGCCCGATGCTACTCTGGAAGATCCTTCTGTGTCATCTTAGGTTTTAAATACACTGCCTACGATTCCATTATAAAAGGGAAGCTCTTTTAATAATGAGATAATTAGCACACTACTAAAGTGCTGTTTTTTGTAAATTCAGATAAATTTACATGTAAGCGTTGACAAAAACTAATTAGTTGAGTAATTATTAAATAGAAATCAATATCAATCAAAGGAATGTTACCTCTTTTGGGCATAACCTGAACAGTTTTGAATCACTTTTGTGGTTCACTCTGTTTGGGTTTTTTGTTTATAAAAATGGAACTGAGGTGAAATAAAGTACATAGGCCTTAAATAGTAATCTTACCTTTGAGTGATTAAGATTTTAGTTGATTCATTTCAAATATTAAGGAGTGTGGAAAAAGTGATAAGAGGAATTAAATACTTATTGGCTGTAGTGCTCGCTTTAGGTTTAGTAGGTGGTAATGTATCAGCTTCATCTATAACATCTACTAATGATAAGGCAGAAGTTTCATCCTCTCAAACTTATAAAAAAGGAATCACTCAAGAAACAAATTACGGAAATGTAAAAGGGTATGTGAATGTAGAAGAAAATGCGCTGGTATGGAAGGGGCTTCCTTATGCAAAAGCTCCAGTTGGGGATATGAGATGGAAAGCACCAGAAGACCCAGCTCCATTTGAAGGCACCTTTGATGCAACAAAGTCAGGAAATATTGCCATTCAATCTTCTGCTCAAGGCATTATCGGGAGTGAAGATAGCCTGAATTTAGATATCTATCGACCGAATACAAATAAAAAAAATCTCCCTGTTTTATTTTTCATTCATGGAGGGAATAATCAAACGGGGAAATCCGAAGAAATAACAGGTGAATCTTTTGTTAATGATTTAGATGCTATTTTTGTTTCGGTCAACTACCGATTAGGGCCATTAGGTTTTAATCCACTACCAGCCCTAAATACAGGTAACGGATTGGAAGACTCCGGAAACTATGCACTATTAGATATCGCAAAATCCCTAGATTGGGTAAAGGAAAATATCAAAAGCTTTGGAGGAGATCCAAACAACGTGACCATCTCAGGATTCTCTGCTGGAGGTAGAGATGTCATGGCTGCGTTAGCCTCTCCAATTTTTGAAGGAAAATTCCAAAAGGCCATTGCCTTCAGTGGTGGAATGACGATGGCTGAAAAAGATGATAGTGTGAAAGTTTTTGCAAAAGCTATCGCTCCATTAGTGGTACAGGATGGTGTCAAATCGTCAGAAGAAGAAGCCTATCAATGGCTTCAGACGAAGGACGAGGCAGTAAAAGATTATCTCTATGGATTATCTGCTGATCGATTAAGTGGATTAATGAGTAATGCAGCTATTCGAATGAGTGTTTTCCCTCATCTGTATAATGATGGTGTGATTCTACCAAAGGAAAAGTTTGACACCAAGAACTATCATTCGGTTCCTTTAATCATGCTAACTGGAACATCGGAATTCTCTTTCTTTGCATGGGGAGATCCATACTTTGCGAGTAGTGTACAAGATGGTAGTTTATTTACGGACGAAACGAAGTATGCGGAATACACTTTTGCTAAAAATTATGGAAGTAAGCTTTATGGATTATTTAACACTCAGGAATCTGCTGAAAAAATGTATGATAACTATAAGGCACCAATTTACACCGTTGAAATACCTTTTGGTGAACAACCTACGGGAACCTCGGATATGATGTCTATTTTTGGATCATTCCATGGTGTCTTTGTCCCTCTATTAGACAGTAACAATAAAAGCTATTTACCTATGATGAGAGAATCGTATAGTCTAGAGGGAGCGAAGGAATTGAGCGTTCAGTTTAAACAATACCTAGCTAACTTTCTTCATGATCATAAGGGGAACCCTAACGGCAAAAAGTTAACAGACTGGGAGGCCTGGACGAAAAAGAAGCCAGCTAACCTAGTATTAACGGCAAATGAAACAAATGCCATCGCAGAAATGTCTGTTGTTACTACAGGTAAACTAGATGTGATCCAACAGATAGAAAAAGATATGTCTATTTCGCCAGTGGCCAAGGAGAAGATCGTTCGTGAAGTATTGAATGGTCGTTGGTTCAGTGCGGAGCTAGATGAATTCTATGGAAACAAAAGTTTATGGGTTGAATAACTTCTAGAAATAATAGAGAAACATAGCATGCTATACTAATTTTACTCATACCAAAATGCCATCCAAATCCCGTTTGGATGGTTTTTGTCGTATTGGTTGGAAAAAGGAGATTGCTAAGCAAAATAGTGAGATTTATAGTATATATAATAGATAAATAAGTATTAGTTAGATAGTAGGAGGGTATATGAAGCGATTTCTTTCTATCAGTTCCATTTTTATCTTGCTTTTGTTAGCCGGTTGTACAGGAAATGAATTAGATCAATCTCTCAAAAAAGAAGATCAAATTGAACTTGAATTTTTTTCACCGAAGCCTGAAACAGAAGTGATTTTTAATGAACTCATTCAAGAGTTTGAAGAGCTGCATCCTAACGTGACGATTAAGCAGGTGATTGTACCTGAACCGATGACCGTGTTAAAAGCAAGAATCGCAAGAGGGGATATTCCAGATCTATTTATTACTTATCCGATTGAACAAGATTATAAAGTAAGAGCTGATAAAGGATATCTGCTCGATTTATCAAATGAACCCTTCATTGAAAATATCCAACCCACTATCCAAAATCGTTATCTTATAAACGGAAAGATGTACGGTGCTGCCTTAACACAAAATGCAGTAGGAGTTCTCTATAATAAGGATCATTTCGAAGAATTACATTTATCGGTTCCAAACAGTTGGGATTCGTTTGTACAAGTTTTGGAAGAGTTACAGTCTAATGGAAAAACAGCTTTACTCATGCCCAACAAAGATGCAAACCAGGCGAGTATTTTTAATCTAAATTTAGTCGCAAATGAATTCGAACCGATTTATTGGGAAAAGGATGAGTTTTCAATTGTATCTGATCCGAGGTGGAGGGAAATATCAGAAAAAACCCTTACGGTGCTGTCATATGTGCAGCCCAATTCATTTGAAGACAGCTATTATGATTGTAATAAAAAATTTGCAAATGGTGAAGGTTCTATGTACATTATGGGAACTTGGGCGTTAACGATGATAAAGAAGTCCAATCCTTATTTAAATTATGGCATTTTCCCATTTCCTGCATCGAATCAAAAGGATCATCATGTATTAGGAGGAGTGGATATCGGCTTTGCCATTTCAGCTGATACGAAACATCCAGAAGAAGCGAAAGCGTTTTTAGCGTTTTTAATGAAAAAGGAAAACGCTCAAAGAATTTCCGATTTTGAAGGTTCGATCAGTGCTGTTATAGGAGTGACAAGCACCCATAAAGAAGGGCATATAATAAGAGAAAAGATTGCGAACGGGCAAGTAGTAAATTGGCCCAATCATTACTGGGCTGGAGGAACTGCTGCAGAATCCGAGTTTCGAGAATATACGGCACAGTTTTACTATGATCAAAATATGGATGTATATCTTAAGAATCTAGAAAAGATGTTTAACCGTTATTCGGCTATTCAAAAGAATTAGGTGCCGATATGATAAAATTTCAGCATAAGCTAATTATCGCCTTTATCTGTTTTGTATTAATTCCTATTATTATACTAGGGATTGTTTCATACAAAATTTCATCCACCACGTTACAAAAAAATAGTAGTGAGCAAATGATTCAAACGTTAAAGGCGGTTGATCGAAATTTATTAGCCGCTGTTTCTGAAGTGGATTCCTTTTCTGACTATGTGGTTTCATCAAGTGCCATTCAGGACTATTTAAAAACACAAAGTACATCCTCAATCTATGAATTTTACAGCGAGCAGCAGGAAATCGCCGGAAAGATGTATGGAAATTCACAGATTGATAATCTTGTTCTTTATACGAATGATGGAAAGGTGATTACTTATACCGATGATATGGTTACGAGCTTAGATGATCTTCGCTCAAGTTTGTTTTTGGACAAGGTTTTACAGCAGAAAGGTCGCCCTATTTGGTTAACTCCATATGAAAATCAAAATCTATTTTTTAGTCAGGACTATATCCTAACTCAATCAAGAGTTGTAAAGGATCTTAACACGCTTGATAATTTAGGGTTTTTAATACTGCAAGTAAAACTAGATTTATTTGATCCAGTTTTTAAAGATATTTATGGAGGTCCCAGCCATGAATTAATTGTAAATAAAGCGGGGACCGTGCTTTATTCATTAAATCGAAATTTTATTGGTAAAACGTTGGACATTGAAAGTTTTTCTGAATTTCCAATAAATAAAAGTGGTTACCTCACTGATGAATGGGACGGTGAAAAAAGTTTGATCACTTATATGCCGTCTAGTTTTGAAACGGGAGGTAATTCACAGCTCATCCTAGTATCAATCAAGCCTTTGAAAACAATTTCCAGTGAAATCGTTAATATCCGAAACACCATGTTACTCGTTGTCGGGTTTACGGTGTTAACCGCCATTTTATTTAATTTATTGTATCTAAAAAGAATTTCTCGTTTTATTCATGAACTGTTAAATGGCATGAAGCAAGTTGAAAGCGGCAGGCTGAACAAACGAATGGGAAGATTTACATTTCAAGAATTACAAAACATTTCACATGGATTTAATAACATGATCGGGAAGCTTCAACAATTGATGAGCGACATTGAAACAGAACAGGAACGAAAGCGTGAGGCTCAGTTTAAAGTGTTACAGCAGCAAATCAATCCTCATTTTCTATACAATACACTTGAATCCATTAATGCACTCGCCGCTTTAAACGGGCAAAGGGAAATTAGTAAAATGACAATTAACCTCGGTAAGCTGCTGCGCATCAGCATTAATGGAGGTTATGAAGTGAAAGTAAAAGATGAAATTCGTCATGTGATCAGCTATCTGGAAATACAGAAAATAAGATTTGATAATCGATTTTCTTTTGAAGTAGAAATTGTAGAAGAACTGAATCATTATCCGGTTCTTAAACTAATTCTACAGCCGCTCGTAGAAAATATTTTAATCCATGAGTTTTCTAAAAGAGATGATGAAGAAGGGCTGATTAAGATTAGAGGTACGGTTTCAAACGGTCAAGGTGAGTTTTGGATTGAAGACAATGGGAAGGGGATTGATGAACGTGTCCTAATGGAATTAAATAATTGGAGACTAGAAAATCATCATACTCAGGCAAGTAATGGTCATGGTGTACGCAATGTGGATGAGCGGCTCAGACTTTTTTATGGAGAGAAATATGGTCTCACCATTTGTTCGATGAAAAATGAGGGTACGGTAATTAAAATTTCATTTCCGATTAAAGGTGATTAAATGAGATATAAAGTAGTAATTGCGGATGACGAAAAGTTAATATTAAAAAATCTTACACAAATCATCGATTGGCACGGATTAGACTGTGAAATCATTGGGACAGCTGAAAATGGACAAGAAGTCATGGAAATCATCGAAAATCAACAAGCTGATCTTCTATTAACAGATATTTCAATGCCTGAAATGAGCGGGATTGAACTGATAAAGACATTAAAACAGATGGATCATAAGCCAATGGTTATTTTAATAAGCGGTTATGATGATTTTGAATATGCAAAAGAAGGAATTAAAAATAACGCATTCGACTATATATTAAAGCCAATCGATTATGATGAATTGGAAGATTGTGTGAAAAGAGCGCTTAACAAAATAAGAGAACAAAAAGTAAGTGTGTATGACCATGAGAAATATACGATTTATGAGCTCATTACATCAGGGAAAGTAGACGCACAAATCAAAAACAAGCAAGCTCTTTATTTCTCAGTGATTATCAAAAACTATAAGGAAGACATCGAATTCATTTTTACTAAAAATGCAGACTTCCTTTCTAAGTGGAATACAAATCTATTTATTTACAAGCTGTCCGATAGAGAAATGATGGTAGTTGTCGAAATGGCAAAACACTTCATCAATCAAGCAGCGGATATTACGGATGCATTTTCACAGCGGATTCTTTATGCAGGCTCTGATCAATGCATCATCTCGGTTGGTAAAGTCGTTGAGCAGTTATTTGAAATAAAGCATTCCGTTGATGCTGCCAAGGAATTACTAAAATATGAAAACTATATAAGTGGCAATGTTCTGACAGAAGAGCGGTTAAAGAAAGAATATAAGCCCAGCCAATCAGCTGCAGATATGATGGAAGAGGCCCTCGACTATATCCGTAATAACTTTCAAACAGATCTTGGCGTGGAACAGACAGCCGAACAAGTAGGATTAAGTGTTAGCTATTTCAGCCTGCTTTTTAAACAAAAAACTGGTCTTACCTTTCTCGACTATGTAACCAATGTCAGAATGGAATATGCCTGCCTTTTCCTGCAAAATACAGATCTTAAAACCTATGAAATTGCCGAAAAAGTCGGCTATACCGATCAGCGCTACTTCAGCCAAGTATTTAAAAAGAAAATGAAAAAAACACCAAGTGAATATCGTAAACTAGTAAAAAATATGTAAGCCTCTCCCTACTAGGTTAAAGGGTTCCGTGTTGAAGTACTTTTCTTAACATACGTGCTGAAATGACAGTCGTATTGGGATCGTTATTGGTATTAAAAAAGCAAAACTCGCCCTAGTAATTGGCGAGTTTTACTTCTTTTAAGAATACAAAAACATTATTTATTTAAAACTTCACTTACCTGTGATACGGTTCACCGTAATGCATCAAAATGAGGTTTTCTTTGATTTTTGAGATAAAACTCAACTAGCAAAGGTAAAATAAGCGGATATTTTTCGGTTGGATACAGAATGGAGTTCGTTTCGGAGTCAATAAGAGGAGGTCTTCCGCTTATGCAATGCAAAATCTCCTCTTTTCGAATTTTTCGAGCCAATAGGCGGAATCTCTCCGTTTATTTATCATCTCGGGTGCTTAACCTGATCCCCATCCGATCAGTGCGGGCACTCTTTTTTAATTGTACAATACTTTTTGTTCATCTTAATAATGATGTCAATTGCTATGTTCAAGTTAATGGGATTTCGTAGAAACTTAATAAATAACAATTCATACGTCAATTCTTGTGTCTTTTAATAAGAAAATACCCGAAAACGGAACCCTTTACTACTAGGTGATAAGGCCTTTCTTTTTCAATAATAAGAATTTAAACATTTTTAAGAGAAATGCCACGTTTTGAAAGCGCTTTTAATACCTTATCATGAACTTATGAAAGCGCTAAACTAACTCGCATTCCTATAAAGAAAGCGCTTGATGAGATATTAAGAGAACGAGGGGGAGAAGCATGAAAAAGTTCATTTTGTTTGTATCAATACTTTCTTTAGTCTTTTCGTTAGTAGCTTGTAGTTCAGACAAAGCTAGCGGCAGTGACAAAATTGTAGTTTGGACACAAGCTGCTGCAGATCATCCAGAAGGTAAGATGTTTGCTGACCGAGTAAAGAGTTACAATGAGGCTCATCCTGATGGACCTAAAGTCGAAATACAAAACATCACACGTGCAGGAGCTGGTTCAGGCTACATAGATAAGCTGAATGCAGCCATTACAGCAAATGACATGCCTGATATTTTTACATTAGACGGACCTGATATTGGGGCTTACGTTGATTCAGGATTACTTGGTGAACTAGATGGATACATGAGCGAAGGATTCAAAGATGGATTCACGCAAGCGATCATCGACCAAGGAACAGTGGACGGGAAATTTTACGGAATGGGTTATTCTGACTCGGGCGTAGCCATCATGTATAACGAAGACATGATCAATGCACTACCCGAAGATATAAAAGCGTTAGTTCCTTCACTTGATCAAGACTGGACATGGGATCAATTTATTGATTTATCAAGAAAAGTGGACGAGTTTGCAAAAACGTCGGATGATCCAGTCTTTGCAAATTATGAAGTGGCTGTAAGTTTATTACTAACAGACATTACTGCAGGTGCCTATGAATTAGGAACATACTACTTTACACCACTTCTTTGGGGAAATGATGCAAACATCGTCGCTGAAGATGGTGTTACAGTTGATGGAGTCTTAAACAGTAAGAAAAGTGTAGAAGCATTAACAAAGTATGCGCAATTATTTGCTGAACCAGCACTTGCTAGTGCGACAGAGTCCGAAAAAACATTTCATACAGGAAAATCAGCACTATCTGTTAGCGGATTCTGGTATGTAAATGAACTGATCAATAATTATCCTGACTTAAAATTCAAAACCGTTCGTTATCCGAAAATGAGTGAAGACTTCGACGGGTTATACACACCATCAGGATCTTGGGCATTTGTTCGTAACGGACAAGAAGAAGACGAAGAACGCATCAAGCAAATCGTTGAAGTCATGGAATGGTTAAATAACGACGAAGCATCAAAAGAATATTTCGCTAAAAACGGTTCTATTCCAACAAGAATCAATTCCGTTGACGCGATTGATACAAATACGGATAACCCATATCATAATGATGCATGGTCAGTATTAAAGTATCAAGTGGAAAACACAAACAAATCTCGACCTGTATCACCAGGATATCCTTATCTTTCTGAAACCTTTGCAAAAGACGTTATTCTAAAAATCGCTCAAAACAAAGCGACAGATGAAGCAACGATCAAGAAATATGTAGACGAGGCATCGAAGAAAATTGAATTAGAATTTGCAAAGTACAAAAAATAATCGTTTGTAAAAAGTAAGAGGTGAGGCAATGACCTCACCTCTTACTCTTTTTTAAAAGAGGGGTGTGAACCATGAAAAAATTGATCAAACGTATTGTAAAAGTGAGAAATACAACCGAACACCTCAGACAAAGTGAACATTATAAAACTAGAGATATCGTGTCTGCTTACGGATTTTTAACACCTGCTTTAATTCTTGCCATTCTATTCATTGTATTACCTATTATTCTAGCATTTACGTATGGGTTTACGGATTACTATTTATTAAAACCAAACGACAAAGAATTTATTGGACTTGATAACTTTAAGCGAATGATGACTGATGAAGTATTGATCCAAAGCTTTAAAAACACGATTAAGTTTGTGGTGTTTGTTGTTCCTCTGCAACTGTCGATGGCACTTGGACTTGCGCTCATTGTTAACAAAAAAATTAGAGGCGTAGGGTTCTTTCGTACCGCGTATTTTTCACCAGCTGTTTTATCTCTTGTTGTCATCTCCATTCTATGGACGGTCATGTTAAACCCAACATCGGGATTAATTAATGAACTCCTTGCGAATGTTGGAATTTCTAAGCAGCCTTTCCTCTCAAGTGCGTCTCAAGCCATGTATACGATCATTGCAATCTCTGCATGGTCAGGGTGTGGGTATCAAATGATGATCTTTTTAGCAGGACTTAAAAATATTGATGGAAGCCTTTATGAAGCAGCGGATATTGACGGAGCCAATGCGTTCCAAAAGTTTTTATTTATTACCATTCCGTCATTAAAACCCATTCTGATGTTTTTAGTGATCACCACCACGATTCAGGCGTTTAAACTTATTGTTCAACCGATGGTTATGACAGGTGGAGGTCCAGATTACTCAACGATTACCATTTTACAATACATTTATGAGTATGGATTCCGTCACCGAAACGTTGGATATGCGAGTGCCATTACATTAGTTTTCACGATTTTCTTAGTCGTTATCTCAATTTTTATTAAAAAGCTATTTAGAGAGGAGAAAGCAGCATGAAAATAGTAAAGAAAACCTTGTTCTATCTCTTGGCCTCTCTTGTGGCATTACAATTTTTACTTCCTCTTATTTGGATGATTCTTTCCTCATTTAAGATCGATGAAGTGATATACAAAGATATGGATACAATCTTTGCTTTTGTTCCAAGATTTTCTGATCTTTCGCTTGATTCTTATGTGGAGTTATTAGGTTTTTATAACATTTTTAAGAACGTTGGAAATAGTTTGATTTATGCGTCTATTACAGTGGTTGTAGGATTAACCATCAATTCATTGGCAGGTTATGCTCTAGCAAGATTTAAATTTCCATTGAAGGATTGGATATTAATTTTTATTATTGCACTTATGATTGTGCCAATTGAAGCGACCATTCTTCCATTGTTTTTAGTGGTAAATGAGATGGGATTAATCAACACGATTCCAGGCTATTTGCTGCCATTTATTATCAATGTGATGAACATATTCTTATTCAGGCAACATTTCTTATCCTTCCCTGGTGAATTGATTGAATCTGGAAAAATTGATGGACTAAGTGAAGTAGGATGTTTCTTCCGAATTGTCATGCCGTCAAGCTTAAATATGTATATTACCGTTGGGATTTTAACGTTCTTAGCATCTTGGAATGATTTTTTATGGCCGGTTATGGCGTTATCAAACGCAGATTTGATGCCAATTCAAGTTGCCCTTAATGCTGTTTTTGCAGACACGTATAACATTTTCACAAGTCATATGATGGCAGCACTAACCATCGTAACGATTCCAATTGTTATTCTTTATATCATTTTCCAAAAATACATTGTGGAAGGTTCCATGCAAAGTGGAATTAAATAAACGAGGTGCCCTATGAATCGACTACAAAAAGCAAATGACTATATCAATGAAAACAAACATAAAACAAATAACCGCCCCCTTTTTCACTTTTCACCAGAAATCGGATGGCTCAATGACCCAAATGGATTTTCCTTTTACAAAGGGAAATACCAGCTCTTTTATCAGTATTATCCGTTTGACATTGTATGGAATGACATGCATTGGGGTCATGCAACAACAAATGATTTTGTCCATTGGGAATACCTCCCCATAGCGATGGCCAATGACAAAGCGTATGATGCAAACGGATGTTTTTCTGGAAGTGCGATTGAAAAGGATGGGAAGCTCTATCTCATTTATACAGGTCATATTGATCCTAACTTAGGGTTTGATAAAGATGAATCACAAATTGCTGAACGTCAGTGTGTGGCAGTATCAGAGGATGGAATCCATTTCGAGAAATCGAATTTAAATCCCGTGATTGGGGAAAAAGAATTGCCAGAAGGGTATCTCATTTGTGATTTCAGAGACCCTAAAGTGTTAGAGCGCGACGGGGTATATTACTGTGTAGTAGCGGTAAGAAACACGAAACGTCGTGGTGAAATCATTATGTTTCAATCAAAAGATTTACTTCAGTGGAGCTTTCATTCTTCTATATTTCAAATGCCATATGAAGAAAATACGTTACTAGAATGTCCAGATCTCTTCCACCTAGACGGAAAAGATGTGCTAATTTTCTCAGAAATGCCATGCGATCCTGAATTTGATGGAGAACTAGAGAAAAAGACGTCTTATGTAATTGGACACATGGACTTTGAAAACGGAGTATTCACTCCTGAAGCAAAGGGCTTGCTAGATTATGCAACGTTTTACGCACCTCAAACAACGGACGGTCATAACGGAGAAAGACTGTTAATTGGATGGATGCATCGTTGGACAAAAGCAACACCACCAAAAGAGTACGGCTATAACGGCATGATGAGTTTACCAAGAAAGTTACACATCAAAAACCACACATTGATTCAGCAAGCTTATATGAACCATGACGATTATTTCACACCCGTTGCTGTTTATAAATATGTTTCATTACATGAGGACTTGCACATTGAAAGCGGAAGAACAGGATATTTATCCCTATCCCTTTTATCTAAAAGTGAATCGTTTGTTGTTGAATTAAACAAGGAAGATCAAACAGCCACACGCGTGAGTGTGGATCCATCATCCAATTCGATAGTGATTACTTCTGATTATGGAGAGAGTGAACCAATCACCGTACGTGACTGTTTTAACAATGAAGAAAACACACTAGAATTTTATGTGGATCTTCATTCAGTTGAGATCTTTGTAAATAAGGGAGAAAAAGTCATAACATTTACCGCATATGAAAAAGAAAAAGGAACAAGCATTGTCCTTTCAGGAAAAGGAGCCCAATTAAAAGAAGTTCGTTACGAGGCGTTTCGTTCTCAATAAACAAAATAAAACAGCTCTGTTTAAAGACAGGGCTGTTTTAATATTGTTTAATTCCGGCATAAATAGAGGATATAATGTACTTGATTCAACAAGCTTTCGAAAAGCAGAGGGTTGAAGATTGTTTAGAACATGTGGATTCCAGATATTAGTGGAAATAGTGAACTAAACGGTCATTTAGGACATATGAATTCCAAGAATTAGTGGAATCAGTAAACTAAATGAGCATTTAGAACATGTGAATTCCAGAAATTAGTGGAATCAGTGAACTAAACAATCATTTAGAACATATGAATTCCAGAAATTAGTGTAATTAGTGAACTTAACGATCATTTAGGATATATGGTTTCCAGAAATTAGTGGAATCAGTGAACAAAACACTCATTTTCACCAAACCCATTGAACAAAATCACCACGGTTATAGCTAAAAGTTATAACGAGAGATAGTTATATAGTGTTACGTTATAATGATTTTCATATGCTACACTTACCTTAGTTCAGAAGATTAAGAGTTCTTAAAAGGAAGAGGGAGATCATTAATGACAAAAACACTTGTGAAAGCACCATTTCGAGCAGACCATGTAGGAAGTTTATTGCGACCTGAGAAAATACATAAAGCTAGAAGAGATTACCAAGCAGGCAATCTTACTTCACAAGAACTATACGCGATTGAAACGGAAGAGATTAAAAACATCGTTGACAAGCAAATCGAAGTCGGACTAAAAGCTGTGACCGATGGAGAATTTCGTCGTAGATTTTGGCATACGGATTTTCTCGAACATTTACTTGGCGTAGAGGGCTACGTTCCAGATCATGGTTTTGCCTTCAAGGGAGAAGAAACGGAAAGATACGATGTGCGTGTAACCGGGAAGATCTCGTTTAACCAAGATCACCCTCATATCAAGGAATTTATCGAATTTAAGGAAATCGTTGGGGACCGTGCAGTGGCAAAACAAACGATTCCAAGTCCCAATCAATTATTTAACGCTGGAATTCGTAACCCGGAAATCTATCCAGACCTTGAAGATTATACCAATGATATTATCCAAACATACCGTGATGCGATCAAAGCTTTCTATGATGCTGGCTGCCGTTACTTACAGTTAGATGATGTTTACATTGCCGGTCTAAATGCACCGAATATTCCATTTAATGATAGTGGCTATTCTCGTGAAGATTTAATTGAATTAGCTCTTCGTGTGGTGAATGGAGTATTAGATGATAAGCCGGAAGATCTCATTGTAACCACTCACCTCTGCCGTGGGAATTATCGTTCGAAATGGGCATTTGAAGGCAGTTATGCGAAAATCGCTCCAACGTTATTTGCAAAAGAAAAAGTCAATGGGTTTTTCTTAGAATATGATGATGATCGTTCCGGTGATTTCGGACCATTGGAATACATACCGAATGGGGAAGCACAAGTCGTACTAGGTGTATTCACATCCAAACATGGGAAATTAGAAGATAAGGAAACGATTAAAGCACGTGTAGAAGAGGCGACAAAATATGTGCCATTGGAGCAATTATGTATCAGTCCACAATGTGGATTTGCTTCCACGCATCACGGAAATATTTTAACCGAGGAAGAGCAATGGGCGAAGCTGAAATATATTGTAGATATTTCAAAGGAGATTTGGAGATAAGTTTTAACGGACACCTTAGCGGGTGTTCTTTTTTATTGCCTGAATTTTTATTTAAGCTAATTCTCCAACAAACGGCTCATTGTTCCAGGCGGACTAAGGCCTTTCTATATTATATTTTCAACGAAGAAGAATTACTTAAGAAAAATGAACAATAGACCATACTTATGTAATAAAAAGTACAAACCTTATGGCCTGTACCCGTAAGAAAAACCGAAAATAAACATAAAAAATAAAAAAATAGCAGCAGATGGAACCAAACTTACTAACACTAATAGCTTTGTCGTCTTACTTTGCGCGCTTTTAAACCATTTGTAATAGAGAAAAAGGAGAATGAGCAATAGAGGCCAGAAATAATAATCAATCACCGTATATACCCAACCCGAATTTTCATCCCAGTAAGAATCTGGCACAGGTGCGATATTCTCATATTTTTTATCTATTTTATTTTTAATGGTTATAAAGATATAAGAAATAATAGAATAATAAACTACAATAGTAACCTTAACCCACCAGAATAAATTTCTATTAAAAGTTACTATTATGAAGATTATTCCCAAAAGCACGTATAGTCCTGTGTATTGTCCCATTTCAATCGCCCCTTTATATATATTACCAAATATTTGTAAAATCTCCTATTATAACTAACGGTTTCTATTGTTGATAATCAAAGATAACCAAAAAGGCGAAACTATATTTCAGATAGATACGTAAACACTTCTAAAGGAAAATCACTGGAGAGGAAGTGAGCGTTTTTGGGAATTTTCTACAGCTTTTTTGTCGGAGTTATTTTCTTAGCGGTAGGTATTATTGCATTTTTTCCACCTCCTAAGCTACCTTGGCTTATAAGATTTATTATTATATTTATAGGTGTTGGTTTTATTTTGTCATCACTCTTAACATTATTTGGATTAATTTCTTCCTAAAATATATACTGTTTTATTTTAGTGGGAAAAATTTTAAGAAACTTAAATACTATACGAACGAGTTGATTTGGGGGAAAAAAATGATCTTTCAACAAAAGTTAAATACTGAAGATATATTAGCTTTTCGCAAAAATGTTAGAGAAACATCAAGACAAATGAAGAATAGATATCTGTTGGTAGGTTCAATTAGTGCAATAATCTATTTTCTATATATACTGTATAAAACTTATAATGTGCCGGATGTTTACTTCATCGAGTTGTTCCCAACATATTCGAAGTGGGGTTTTTATATTTTTCATCTAGCCTCGTTCATTTTTATTATTTACCCAACTCTTGTTGAATTATCTTATTATCAGTCTGGTAGCCCTGTCTTTATAAAGCGTTCTAACGTATTGAATGAGCGTGAGGTCAATGTTGATCATCTAGGAATTTCTATAGAAAGTAAAGGGGATACCAATACGTATAAGTGGGAAAATATTTTAAGGGTTAGCGAGGACGATTTACGCTATTTCTTATATATTACAGACACAAAAGCAATCATTATTAATATAGAAACTATCAATCTTACAGAGGAACAACAAACTCTTCTAAAACAACTAATTAGAGAACACACTAATTTGTCATCATCTATAGATAAAACCGAAAATATGAAAAGAACAGGTGTATGGTCATTTAAGACCAGGCTCATGTTAGTATTTTTGTATATATTGATTACTGGTATTTCAAGTCAAGACTGGGGAGTTACACTCAAAGAAGCGACCCAAGGAAGTAGAAAAACTTTTTGTTGAAGGAAATAAAGTGGGTGAAGACAAGGAAATCACAGAAAATCTAACTCAAGACAAAATAAATTTAGCAAAACAAATGGTTTTGAACGTTCGTGACATTGATGATTATGAAATAGAGAAATCCTTTGAAATGCACGATCTACACATTGATATATACAGAGCACAAACCCAATTAAATAAAAAATTAGGGATACCCGAGGAGACAACCATAAAGTCATTCTCAGGGGAATCTGAAACATGGAAAATAAACGACTATAAAATTGAAATCGACCCCAAGAGAGTTCAAACTGCTCCAGGAACCATATCTATGAAAGGGAAACAGACTTTTATGGCAGATTATTTCAAGGTAGAAGCACATATTTCCTTTAAGGATGTTTTTTCTGGCGAAGACCATAAGATTTATGAGTTTGAACTTACACCTGAAAAGCCTACACTCAAAAATGGTGAAATCACTGACGTAAAAATAGGGGAGTTAAACATTGCAAGACAAAAAACCTCTCATACCTTTAGAATACCGATACTAAATAAATATAACGAGCCAGTTTCCTTAGATGATGTTTTACAAACGTATTTTATCATTGAATGGGGAGGGCTACAGGATGAAACGAACAAGAGAGAGAGGATTGACCTCAAGTCAAATGGAGGATGAATCCCAAAGTTAGAAAGACGCCCTCCTGGTAAAATTAAGAAGGGTGTTTTGTTGTACTTTTAGACAAACGCGACAGCATTCCTGTAATAATTTAAAAATGAGAATGAAATTTTAAAATAAGATTGTGAACCTAAAGACTTGCATTAGCACAATAAAAAATAAAATTAAAGAGCGAAAAATATACAGATTCTTGCTTTACCTGCGTATTTCGGCTAATTTACATTCATAAAATCCACTGCCATTTAAAGCATTTATTAATTGCCAAATACAGGTTAGAGGGTTTTTAATTTCCTAAAACATATGAGATTATGAATATTGAAAAGCAAGAAAAACTAGGGCCTTATAAAATGGACCACCAGTAAGGGGGAAGGATATGAACCATATCGTTTTGTTTGATGGAGAATGTAATTTTTGTGATCGAAGTGTCCAATTCATTATTAAAAGGGATAAGGAAGCAGTATTTAAATTTACCTCTCTACAGAGTGATATAGGGCAAGAAATAACTAGAAAGCACCAAGTTCCCGGTGATATAGACAGTATCATTGTAGTAAAAGACGATAAATATTACATTAAGTCAGCAGCAGCTCTTCAAATTTGTAAGCATTTATCAGGTGGGTGGAAGCTATTATTTGTACTTTCAATCATACCAAAGCCGATTCGTGATAATTTC
Organism: Robertmurraya korlensis NBRC 107688; assembly: GCF_001591645.1. Lineage (GTDB taxonomy): Bacteria > Bacillota > Bacilli > Bacillales > Cytobacillaceae > Robertmurraya_A. Next base: position 247,359 of record NZ_BCVH01000003.1, read on the forward strand.
TACGATATCCTTGCGAAGAACAGATACAAATGGTTTGGAAAAAATGACCGCTGTATGATACCCTCGCCTGAAATAAGAAATCGGTTTTTATAAAAAGATAGAACACATTGATGTTTCTAATACCTAACACAAGCGAAAGTCTCTAGGTTTTTAAGAATTCAAATAATCTCAAAAATTAGTATACTGAAAGAAAACTGCTGTTAGAGGATTAAGAAGTTACTGACCGAAGATAGATGCTAGCATTTTTGCTTAATAACCTCCCACAAAAGAAAGAGGAGAAAGCCATGCCATTAGAGATTGTCCGCCATGATCTGACAAAAATGAAGGTAGATGCGATTGTAAATGCTGCAAATACGGAATTAAAAATGGGTGGAGGTGTTTGTGGAGCGATTTTTCGGGCTGCCGGTGTGAATGAGCTAACCGAGGCATGCAATGAAATAGGGGAATGTGCCGTTGGTCAAGCAGTCATAACCGAAGGGTTTCACTTGTCAGCCAAATATATCATACATACACCTGGACCTATTTGGAAGGGTGGATCTCATCAAGAAGCAGAACTGCTTAAGAATTCCTATGAGCATTCTCTAAAGTTAGCAAAGAAAAATAAATGTGAGACTATCGCTTTTCCGCTAATTTCGACGGGTATCTATGGATTTCCAAAAGAAGAAGCGTTACAAATTGCCATTTCTAGCATTAGTCAATTCCTTTTGCATCATGACATGCTTGTGTATTTAGTCGTCTTTGATCATACTTCCTTTGGGTTAAGTCAAAAGCTTTTGTCATCTATCTATGAATATATTGATGAGCATTATGTTGAGGAAGTAGAACTTATGTTTCATCCTCGACCAGACCGATGGATCTTGGAAGAAATACAAGAGTCTGAAGCACAACCAGAGAATCTGCACGAAAAACAGAGTGATTTACCCATAGAAAATAGTCTAGCACATCTCGTAGAGGAACTGGATGAGTCTTTTTCAGAACGTCTGCTTCGGTTAATTGATGAAAGAGGGATGACGGATGTAGAAACCTAATAGAAGGGCGAATATTGATCGTCGCTTGTTTTCAAAGATTCGTACGAAAGTAGATTATGTGCCTACAAAGAAAACAGCCCTTGCCTTTGCCATTGCGTTACATCTTAATGTACACGAGACAAACGAGTTATTGTCTGCTGCAGGATATACATTGTCGCGTAGCAGTAAAGTAGATGTCATCATTGAATTTTTTATCCAACAAAGCAATTATAATATTCACGAAATCAATGAAGCTTTATTTGCTTTTGATCAACCTTTACTCGGTGCATAAATGTCGCTTTCAAAGCGACCATTCCTTTTAATCATCTTGATATCCTACATGTATAACCGAATGAAGCGGAGGATATCAAGTATGAAAAAGAATGTAACAGAAGTAGTGTTTATCTTAGACAAAAGTGGCTCCATGGCAGGACTTGAAACGGACACAATCGGTGGCTATAACTCCATGCTTAAAAAGCAAAAGATGGCGGAAGGAGAAGCTTTCGTTACGACGGTATTATTTAATCATCAGTATGAACTCTTACATGACCGAATCAGTGTAAAAGGCATTTCTCCCATTACTGAAAGGGACTATGAGGTAGGGGGGACAACGGCCTTACTCGATAATCGGCTTCTCTATCCAAAAAATCGTTAATGTTCAAAAACACACAAGTAGGGATGAGCGAGCCGAAAAGGTCCTTTTTGTCATTACAACCGATGGAATGGAAAATGCCAGTCGTGAATTTACCCCTGATAAAATAAAAAACATGATCACACACCAGAAAGAGAAATATGGATGGGATTTTATCTTTCTAGGTGCGAATATCGATGCCATTTCAACGGGTGCACAGTTCGGAATTTCTGAGGACTTCGCGGTTGATTACCATGCTGATGAGGTAGGAACAAAATTAAATTATGAAATGGTAAGCGAGGCAGTAGTAAAACTACGAAGCGGGAAGAACATAGATCGGAGCTGGAAAGAAGGGATTGAACGTGATTATAAGGGTCGCTCGAGAGATAAATAGGGGTAATGTTCTTGAATTTGCATCTTAATCGCCCAATAAAATGATTATAAACTCTACATAAGACTCTGTATCCGTTCATGACGATGAGGTACAGAGTCTTATTTTTTTAGCTTAGAAGCTCGCTGGAAAATGTCTGTTTTTTAAACAATTTAACCTGTTTTCTACATTCGGAATGTTACTTTAAGTGATTATAGTAAAGGTTACTAACCTCATCAAGTGAGGCTTCATACTTTCATTTTCTGTTTAAACAAAATCCTATAAATTATGTCGACTACCATGACCAATACAAACGTGGAAAAATAATAGCTGAAGGAAATAGCGAATCTGCAAATGTATGAATCTAAAATCTCCTGAAAGTAGGGATCCAATGACATTGCATCGTACACATTCCGGTGAAACAGATCATCATCTTCAAAATAAGGGTATATTTCTCCAGTATCATAAAAAAGGAATTGATGGAGATGGAAAATTACACCTTCATCTAGGGTATGAGATCTACCTTTTTTACAAAGGAAACGCTACTTTAATTATTGGCGATCAAGTGTATCCACTTCAAACTGGCGACATGGTCTTAATTCCAGGTCAGACCCCACATATATCAAAGCCCGATCCAGCTTATCCTTATATTCGAACAACGATTAACTTTTTAGATAGTCATGTAGGTATGTTTCCAGGTGATATTCTTGAACCTATTCTACAATTGTTTCAACATGATGGGCTGCTTATTTCTTTGGATTTAAGTGGTCAGCATGAGATTGACAAATTAGTCTCCAAAATGAATGCTGAACTAAATAAAGACGAGTTTGGTCACGAAACAATGGCTTCCACAGTATTGTTCGAGTTGTTGGTTATCGCGTATAGGAAGGTTCAGGCAATGAATAATCAGACGCAATATAGACACCTGACCCAACAAGAAATGTATGTTGAGCAAATATTATCTATTATTAATAATACATTTAATGAAGAAATTGATTTGGATTTTATCGCCGACTCTATCAATATTAATAAACATTACATGTGTCATTGCTTTAAAGCAGTCACTGGCTACACGATTTCTACTTATATCCAACACAAACGGATGGAAGAGGCGAAGAAATTATTACAGTTTTCACCGAAATCAATGACTCTTATTGGACAATCTGTCGGAATTAGAAATGTCTCTCACTTTAGCAGATTATTTAAGGAGCACTCTGGAATGACCCCCTCCGCTTTTCGGAAAAAGTATAATTCCATGGTAAAAAAGCAATTTTCGATAAAAACGGAGCAACTGTAGAAAATTTCAAACAGAAACTTTGAAGTATGATGATAAGGGGAGGGTGATATGACAGTGAATAATAGTGAAAACAAACAGCTGGTGTTAAAGGGACAAGTACGAATACAAATTCCCGACATTCGAACGAAGCCAGTTGAGCATGCCATCCAGATATTAATCAGAGATTTTGAAGCCGTATTGGGAGAGAAGCCCAAGCTGGTCATTGGACCTGAAAAAGAGGCGGAAATTTGTATCCGAATAGCTGAAGAATCGGAACGTCCCGAGACGTTTGAGTTTCGATTTCATTCAAATGAAAAAAATTCCTGGATGGATATCGTTGGACATGATGAGTTGGGAATGGTTTACGGCATTTTGGAATTCAGCAGAAAATGGTTGGGGATACAGCCGTTCTGGTTTTGGATGGATCAATCCATCGTGAAGCATACAAAAATAGAGATTCCATGTATTGATTTTGTCTCCCCCACGCCTAAGGTTCGTTACCGTGGTTGGTTTGTGAATGACGAAGTGTTTCTGATTGGGTGGAAGGACCCATATCCACCTTCGAAAGAGGTGTGGGAGCCCGTCTTTGAAGCGTTGCTGCGGTGTGGAGGCAATATGGTGATTCCGGGAACGGACTTGCCGAGAAATGGAATTCATTATGAGGTTGCCACTGACATGGGCCTATGGGTGACCCATCATCATGCCGAGCCACTGGGGGCAGAAATGTTTTTACGCGCTTTTCCGGGAAGAAAAGCTAGCTATCAGGAGGAGCCGGAACTATTTGAGAGCCTATGGCAGGAGGCAATCGAAGAACAAAAGGATAAGAAAATTATTTGGGTGCTTTCGTTCCGAGGCCAAGGTGATAAGCCTTTCTGGGAGGACGACCCGACCTTCGATACGTCGGAAAAACGTGGGGCGATGATCAGCAAGGTGATTAGAAAGCAGTATGACATGATTAGTAGTGCTGTACGAAATCCTGTTTATTGTGTAGCGCTATATGGTGAAATAGCAGAGTTATATAAAGGCGGCTATGTGGAACTGCCTGGTGACGTTATTAAGATTTGGGCCGATAACGGCTATGGGAAGATGGTTTCCCGCCGACATACGAATATGAATCTACGAGTTCCGTCGCTTCCGGGGCCCGGTGATATAGGGAAACATGGTTTGTACTACCATGTAACCTTCCATGATCTGCAGGCTTCCAATCATTTGACGATGTATCCAGGACCGGCTTCTTTCATCAAACAGGAAATTGAATCCGCTCTTAATGCTGGAGCAGATGAATATTTGCTTCTGAACTGTGGCAATATTCGTCCACATGTTTATGCGCTTGATCTGATTCGAGAGTTGTGGAGCAAGGGGGCGGTTGACGTTGATGAGCATTTAAGTCACTTCCTAAGCCGTTATTATTCCTCGAATCAAGAGGAGTTGAAGGAACTCTACAGAAGCTACAGTGAAGCGGCTATACCATACGGACCCCATTCCGACGACTTAGCCGGAGACGAGTACTATCACCACCCGGCAAGAAAAATCATCGGTCATTGGCTGCAAGGGAAAGGACATCAACCCGATTCGAGATTGTTCTGGGCTGTAGGAGATGTTCCTTTTGATGAGCAAGTGAAGGCGTTCGAGAAGCTGATGGAGCATGGCATTCAGAAATGGGGAGCTTGGCTTAAGCGGTGTGATGAGGTTCTATCGAATTTTTCTGATGTCACTGATAAGCGAAGGGGAATGGACCATTTGCAGTTTCACGGGGCACTCCATTTATCTGGATGCGAAGGGTTTTACTGGTTGTGCCGCTCTTACAGAGAGTATGGTGCCAAGCGTTACCCGCTAGCATTTGTCTATGCGTCCGAATCCCTATGGTGCTATGAAAAGGGACTAGAAGTTTTGCGAGATTCCGAGCATGGAAAATGGAATCGGTTTTACCAAGCCGATTGGCTCACAAATATTAAGAGTACGGTTTCCAATGTAGACACCCTCAGACGGTACTTGCGCATGCAAGGCGATAGTCCTGATTTTTTCTTATGGTATAAGGAATATCTTATGCCAGAAACAGAGAAGTATATTTATTTGGAAAATACCCATCGTAACCCACTATCAGATGATGATCTTGCTAGAGGATTGAAGGAATATTTTCAGAAAGAGGGACCCTTTCATCATTTACTAGGATTACGGTCTGTGTTGTGATACTTATTCTTTATAGAAATAAATGTAAACACTTACATTATCTCGAAGGGGGCTTCCATTCATGAGAAAAGGGATACTTTCATTGCTTACTCTTATTCTATTTTTTTCATTAGTCGCTTGTAGTAGTACAACAGGTCAGAATCAGTCTAATTCGGATGAAAAAGACGACAAGGATAAAAAGGTTACTCTCCGTGTAGCCTGGTGGGGAAATCAGCCAAGACATGATTATACTCTAAAAATCATTGAACTTTATGAGAAAGAGAATCCTAACGTAAAGATCGAGCCTGAATACGCTAGCTGGGATGATTATTGGAAGAAGATGGCTCCACAAGCGGCAGCCAACCGACTTCCAGACGTAATCCAAATGGATCTTTCCTATATTACGGAGTACTCAACGAACAACCAATTAGCCGATTTAACACCCTTCTATGGGAAGGAAATTGACACTTCAGACCACAGTGAAAACTTTCTTAATGGCGGAAAAATTGACGGTAAATATTACGGACTAACGGCCAGTATGGTCGCTCTCAGTTATCAATATGACCCTGAAGTATTAAAGAAAATCGGCATGGACAAAATCCCATCTGACTGGACATGGGATGATTATAAAGCAATGGGGGAAAATGCAAGTGCAGCCGGCGTGTACATTGATAATGGTCCAGGTAGTGCTCCGGATGTATTGTTCAACTATTATTTACGAACAAAAGGTCAAAGACTTTACAGTGAAGATGGCACGGCCTTGGGTTATAAGGAAGACAAATATTTTGTAGAGTATTTTACAGTGTATTCCGATATGGTCAAAAATAAATCGATCTTATCACCTGACGCTATTGCTCAAGTTAAGGGACTTGAAGATAATCCGGTGGTTAAACAAGAATCTATTGGTATTGTTCAATGGGCTAGTCAGTTGTTAGGGCTCCAACAAGTAGCCAATCGCCCGCTTGAAATCTCTGGATTACCGGGACCGGATACGGACAAAGGATTATTTATTAAACCAGGAATGTTCTGGTCCATGGCTAATAGTTCAGAAAATAAATCAGAAGCAGCCAAATTTATTGACTTCATGACAAATAATATAGAGGCAAATAAATTAATGCTTGGGGATCGCGGGATTCCTGGATCTCCAAAAGTCCAAGAAGCATTAGTTCCATTACTGACTCCCGTCCAAAAACAGATCTTCGATTATGTAGCTTGGGCGGAAAACAACAGTTCCGCATTCCATGGTCCTGATCCAGCAGGAGCAGGTGAAGTTATCAACCTTTTAAAGAACTTTGCTGATCAAACGGCCTTTGGAGTGGTAACACCAGAAGAGGCGGCAAAACAATTCAGACAACAGGCGGAAGCCGTTTTGGGTCAAAATTAGAAATAATCCCTAACTGATTGGCTAGTAAGATAAGATTCTATCTCTCCCGACTCGGGAATGGAGATAGAATCTTAATTTTTACGTCGATTAGAGGTTTCTAAGAAGAATAATAATAAGGAGTGATTAACATGCAAATGACGTTTCGATGGTATGGTGAGGAAAATGATACGATTACTTTAAAACAGATTCGTCAGATTCCAGGAGTGAAAGGGGTCGTCTGGGCACTTCATGATGTGCCCGTCGGCGAAGTTTGGCCCGTTGAACGTATAGAAGAAGTGGTCAACCAAGCCAAGAAATACGACTTGCATACTGAAGTGGTGGAGAGCGTTAATATTCATGAGGATATCAAGCTCGGATTACCTTCAAGAGACAACTATATTAAAGCTTATAAACAAACTCTTAGGAATTTAAGCAAATTTGGAATCAAAGTAGTTTGCTATAATTTCATGCCTGTATTTGATTGGTTCCGAACGGACCTGTTTAAAGAAGCGGAGGATGGCAGTACTGCGTTGTATTTCGATGCAAAAAAAGTCCTCTCTCTGACACCTGAAGAGGTGGTCAAAAATATGGAAGAAAACACAAATGGGTTAACGCTTCCTGGTTGGGAACCTGAAAGATTAAGAGATTTAACACATTTATTCGAGCTTTATAAGCATGTGACGGAAGAGGAGCTCCTTGAAAATTTGACCTATTTTTTAAAGGAGATTTGCCCTATTGCTGAAGAATGCGGTATAAAGATGGCAATCCATCCGGATGATCCTCCATTTTCGATCTTTGGATTACCAAGGATTGTGAAAAACAAGCAGGACATTCAAAATGTGTTGCGTGCTGTTGAAAGCCCTTCGAATGGTTTCACCTTTTGCTCGGGTTCCTTAGGAGGTAGTTTAAGTAACGATGCAATTGATATTGCTAGAACATTCGCTAGCCAAATTCTGTTTGCTCATATCCGCAATGTGAAGCATGTTGGTGACGGCAGTTTTATTGAATCCTCCCATCTAACAGAAGATGGTTCCATCCCAATTACCGGAATTATCAAGGCTCTATTTGAGAATGGCTTTGACGGATATATCCGTCCGGATCATGGCAGACATATTTGGGATGAAGTGTGTCGACCTGGATATGGCTTGTATGATCGCGCTTTAGGAGTTATGTATTTACTAGGTGCTTGGGATACAAATGTATTAATGAATAATGAGTTTCCTAGTGTTCTCCAAAATGCCAAATAGAAGCTGCCTTTAAAACCAAAGGAACCTAATAAATGAAAATGGGGTAATCGGATTGCTACGATTAGGAAAAAAAGAGATCAATTCACAAAAAGACAGATTTGCCGCACTTGGCATTAAGACACCAGAGTATGATTTTGAAACGGTTTGGGATGCGACGAAAAGTAATCCTGTTTGGCTGCATTTTGGTGGAGGGAATTTATTCAGAGCCTTCCACTCGGTTCTTCAGCAACAATTAATTGAAAGTAATGAGACAAATAAAGGGATTATCGTCGTATCCACCTCTAGTGGAGACTTGGTTGAAAAAGTTTATCATCCTCATGATAATTTAAGTTTACATGTTGTCATGAAAGCAGATGGATCATTGGGGATGGAAGTGATTGCTAGCGTGGCTGAAAGTATTTCAACTAATCGTGGTCCCGAATCGTGGGAGCGTCTAAAAGAAATATTTTGCAATCCATCTCTTCAATTCACCACATTTACAATTACGGAAAAAGGCTATGACTTAAAAGACCTCGCGGGAGATATCCGGGCAACGGTGAAAGAAGAGGTTGAACAAGGACTTGGAAATCCCAAGCATACGATGGTAATGGTGGCAGCACTGCTATACGAACGGTATCAAAATGGGAAAGCTCCTTTAGCCTTAGTGAGTACAGATAACTTCTCTCGTAATGGAGATAAGCTGAAAGAGGCCATTTTAACCGTAGCTACTGTTTGGGAGGAAAGGGGCTTTGTCGAAAAAGGTTTTATTGATTACCTTAACGACGAAACAAAAATTACCTTTCCTTGGAGTATGATTGATAAAATAACGCCTCTTCCTTCAAAAAGTGTTGCGGACCGATTAACAGCCATTGGATATGGAAGTGCGGAACTGGTTCATCCTAAACCGAATGGTGCTCCAATCGCTCCTTTTGTGAATTCAGAGGAAGTGGGATATCTGGTTATTGAAGACCGGTTCCCGAATGGACGTCCAGCTTTGGAAAAAGTGTGCGTGTACTTTACTGAACGACAAGTCGTTGATCAGGTGGAAAGAATGAAGGTATGTACTTGTTTGAATCCGCTTCATACCGCATTGGCTATCTTTGGCTGCCTGCTTGGTTATACCTCTATTGCTCTTGAAATGAGAGATGAAGATCTAAAAGCCTTGGTTGAAAAAATAGGCTATGAGGAAGGAATGAAAACAGTAACCGATCCGGGAATCATTGATCCGATGAATTTTATAAAAGAAGTGATAGAAGTACGTTTGCCAAATCCTTATAACCCGGATACGCCTCAACGGATTGCAACGGATACTTCACACAAGCTAGCGATTCGTTTTGGAGAGACGATCAAATCGTATGTGGAAAGAGATGACCTCCATGTCAATGAGTTAACCTTTATTCCGTTAACGATTGCGGCATGGCTCCGTTACTTGTTGGGGGTAGACGATGATGGAAATACTATGGAGCTTAGCCCAGACCCTCTTATAGAGGAATTGCAATCTTATCTCTCTAAGGTTGAATTTAGGCATCCGGAAACTGTAAATAATCATCTACACTCCATTCTTTCAAACGAAAGAATTTTTGGGGTTAACTTAATTGAAATGGGAATAGGAGATAAAATTAAAGGATTTTTCAAGCTCCTTATTAGAGGTCCGGGTGCAGTGAGAAATACCTTAAATAGAGAGCTATTTGGAGAATGAAATGCTCCTGTAATCCTCGACTCTGTAACAAGAGTGATATACCCTGTTTTTTCACTATATATCGAAGTCTAAGCAATAAAAAACGCCAAAAAGGATTTGGCTTTCTCTTTGGCAGGCATCTTATATGATAATGAAAATCTTCCTGAACCTATCCCTATTCAAAGCCATCATCTTTCCAAAGGGATGGAATTAATTGATGTAGAAACATCGTTTGAGCCGTATGCCGACGAAATACAGGAGTATGTAAAAGGACGCCATTGGCATATTGGCTATTATGATAAAGAAACTGAGGATTATATAGAAGCCATTGTGTTTAAAAACGATCAAGGAATGTGGGATATCTTTTATGAGGATTTTCCTGAGGAAGAGGAACTTAAATCTTATCATACCCCTGACAAAAGTCCTGAGTTACCAGACCATAAATTCCTCTTTACCGTCAAATTATTTTCCGAAGCAGAGGAGAAATTTAGTCAATTTGTTGAAGATGTGATTTTAAAGCGTTCTAGTTAAAACCAAAGGAAAATTGAAGGGAAATTAGCAGGTGTTTTTATTACAGATTGGCGACGTATAGCGAAGTGTGTTGTAATATGTCGAATTACCTCATATAATATATTTTTATAGATTAATATAAAAATTTATAATAATTGAGGTAAATAATGGACAGAATTGTCATAACAGGTTATGGAGTGAAAGCTCCTGGTGTTAGTAATATAAATGAAATGAAAGATGTTTTAGAACAGGGGATTTGTACCCAAGAAATCCTTCATGGTCGAGGGAGTAACGGCTCTAATATCGTATGTGGAGTTGTTCATGAAGATTTGAATCTGATTTCTGGACAAAATTATAAAAGGTATCCACGTGTCGCTCAGTTGGGCATTGCAGCAGCTGAAGAGGCTTATCAGATGGCCAACTTACGCAATGATGACTTTGCGCGTGTTGCCGTTATTATGGGTACATCTGGTGGGGGAATTTTAGACGTTGAAAAGTTCTCTAACCATGGTAGTAATCTTAGAAAAGTGCCTATTCAATATGTTCCAATAGGAGATCCACATACATTATCTTCTGGAATAACGAAGCATCTTGGAATTAATGGTCAGGCTTATACCATCTCTACTGGTTGTACCGCAAGCCTAGATGCAATCCTTATGGGTAAACTAATGTTAGAAGCTGGTCACGTAGATATATGTATCGTTGGCGGCTCAGATGCTCTTTTAAGTGATTGGATTACCTATGGGTTTTTAAAGACGGGTGCAATTGCTGAAAATGTGGAGATAGAAGAAACGGGGGTTCCGTTTTCTGTGGCTCATAACGGTTTTGTTAAATCAGAGGGTGCTGCAGTTGTGATCTTGGAACGGAAGAAAGATGCGGAGGCACGAGGTACTAAGATATGGGGACAAGTGAGGGGAGTGGCTTCTAACAATGAGGCTCTTTCTATGTTACAGTCCGACCCAACAGGAACCTTGATGACAGCTGCTTTAAAAAGTGCAATAGGCGATACCATCCCTACCTATGTAAATAGTCAAGCGCTGGGTTTAAAACAAAATGATAAGATTGAGTACATTACACATACAAATCTTTTTGGATCCTCCATCCCTATTACCTCCATAAAAGGAATGACCGGGCATACCTTTGGTTCCATGGGAGCAATCCAAGTTGTCTCTTCAATCATAAGTATGGAATACGGATTTATCCCACCTACCATTAAGACGAGTGGAGACGGGTTTCATGACTTGCCAATCGTTTTCGAGACGAAGTATCAAAATGTCGAAAGTGTGGCTATAACGAATCATGGGGTTAGCGGAAATAATACTTGCTTGTTAATTACAAAAGAAAATTGAGGAAATAAACGATGATTTTTTTATTAATGATTTCCTTTGCAATGTTTCCTTTAGCAGCTGGAATTACGACCATCTATATTTTGGGTAAAACGAAGTTATCAAAGCTTTTATTTCTCTTTTTTATTTTTACGTCGCTATGGCAAATCGATGTTTCGTTCTTACATGCTCGTGAATTTTTTTCAATTAGTGTAATAGAGATTTTCTTTCGGCTTTTTCGTTTTGGCTCAATTATGCTGGCTCCCACGCTATTTGCTGTGATATGTATCGCAACAAATAAAACACAAGTGGCTGAGTCTAAAGTGGTTAATTATGCAGTGAATAATGTTACAGTTATCGCTCTATTTATATGGTCACTCTTTGTCTATTTGATTGGCTGGAGTCACAAAGGCATTCAAAGCTTTGAGTTAGTAGAATCGAAGGGGTTAATAAAGGTAAGTTTCTTTTACCCCGTGTATGGGGAATGGGCATGGATCTTTCATTTGAATTTAATACTATTCATTGTTATAGCCATATTTTCCTTTGTATTAAGCAAACACGTGAAAGGTTCTGAAACCAAAGCGTTTGTTCTTTACTTCATTATTATCGCATCGATTGGATATTGTATTGGAATCTTAAACATGGTTAAAAGCTATTTGTTATTACCAAGTAGTTTTGCTGTTTTATTCTTATCCATTGGGATTCTCATCCCTGTTATTCGAATGCACCAAAAAATCATTACTAGGATGAATAATGCTCTTTTAGATCAAAAAGAATTTTTTCATAAAATCATTGATATCAATCCCAGCTATATTTATGCCAAAAATGAGAATGGAACATATACATTAGCCAATCAAGCTTATGGATTACTATTTGGAGTGAATTCCGAAGAACTTATCGGAAGGTTTGAGACAGATGTGAATCCTGATTTGGCTACTGCTGAACAGAATATTCATTTAGACCAGCAGGTACTAACAACCTTAGAAGAAAAGCAGATACCTGAAAATGAAATCATTGATTCACAAGGGACAAAAAGGTGGATTCAAACTGTTAAGCTGCCCATCCATTCATCTGGAGAGAAACAAGTTCTAAGCGTAGCGACTGATATTACCCAACGGAAAAACAATGAGAAAAAGAGAGAGTGGGAAGCTCTTCATGATGCTCTCACTGGTTTACCTAATCGGCGGGCATTTTACCAGGACTTAAACGATCAAATGCAAATAGCTAAAACAAATAAAGAAAGTATAGCAGTCATTTTCTTAGATTTAGACCGCTTTAAAATTATTAATGACACCCTCAATCACGAAAATGGAGATCTTCTACTAAAGAAAGTAGCAGAACGGTTAACTCAAGTGGATGATACAAGGGTAACCGATTTTTCCGTTTATAGACTCGGCGGTGACGAGTTTACCTTTATTTTATCTAGTGTGACTAAGGATGAAACAACCATTTTTGTTAAAAGGATTATCAATCTATTTAAGAAATCATTTTGTCTAAAAGATCATGAACTGTTTGTTACTTCAAGTTTGGGAATCAGTATGTTTCCAACCGATGGTGAACAGCCGGATGTGTTAATTAAAAATGCGGATATTGCCATGTATTCTTCCAAAGAGTCTGGAAGAAACTCTTATTCCTTCTTTACACAGGTGATGAATGATGATTATCAGAACAAAATGGTATTAGAAAAAGCCCTTCGAAAAGCAATACATTCCAATGAATTTACCATTGTTTATCAACCAAAGATGAATATTGAAACGAATCGCATCATTGGTATGGAGGCTTTAGTAAGATGGGAGAGTTCGGAATTAGGACTCGTATCACCTACTGAATTCATTCCTTTGGCAGAAGAAACAGGAATTATCTTACCTCTAGGTGAATGGGTCCTAAAATCTGCCTGTCGCCAAAATAAGATTTGGCAAGATCAGGGGTACACACCCATCCCTGTATCCGTAAACATTTCCATGCGGCAATTTTATCACGAGAACTTTGTTGAGTCTGTCAGTGCGATCTTAAAAGAAACCAATCTTGACGCTCAATATCTAGATTTAGAAATAACAGAGAGTATTTCGATGGAAAACATCCATTCTGTGACTTCCAGGCTGAATGAATTAAAGGGAATGGGAATGTCAATTTCAATAGATGATTTTGGAACAGGATATTCCTCATTAAGTTATCTAAAAAAATATCCGATTAACAATCTAAAAATTGACCGTTCCTTTGTAAGAGATATCAAATGCAATCCTGAAAACCGCGCCATTGTAAAAACTATTATTTCAATGGCCCATAATTTAAATCTAGATGTGATTGCCGAAGGTGTGGAGACGGAAGAGGAGTTAACCTTCCTAAAAGCAAATGGCTGTAAGGTTGTGCAGGGATATCTATTCAGTCCTCCGATATCAGAGGAAGAGTTTGAAAGAACGTTTTTAAAATCATACGAAGTCTAATTAGAAAGGGTGGACAGTATTTTCACTGTTCGCCCTTTCCATTTACTAGTAGTAGTACAACATAATGGTGTTGAGCAACAGCACCGTATTCAAAGTTAGTAAAGAAAATGCTGATCTCCATTTGGAGTATCAGCATTTTCTAGTACATAACCACTGTTACCAATGGTTAAGGTTCACCTTATCTCTACTACTTTCGATTTCCTCTTAAGTCCACCCCAATGGCTGCACCGTTTCTGCTCGAATCAGCAACACCTTTAAACGTTCCATCCGGGTTGATTTGGATGCTTTGAACGTTGCCGATAGTCGTTGGGCTTGCGCCAAACTTATGTCCTAGTGCATTTAGTTGGTTGATAACATCAGCAGGAATTCCAGCTTCATAACGGTAGGAAGAGGTACTGTTCGTGTAAATCCTTGGCTCTTCGATAGCCGCCTTTAACTCCATATCATATTCAATGGCATGAAGAATGGTCTGCAATACGGAAGTGATAATGGTTGGGCCTCCCGGTGATCCTACTGTTAAGACAGGTCTGTCATCTTCAAATACAATAGTTGGTGTCATACTGCTCAATGGGCGTTTATTTGGTTGAACTTCATTTGCTCCACCAGGTATCGCATCAAAATCCGTTAATTCATTATTTAACATAAACCCATATCCAGGAACCATGATTCCTGTTCCAAAAACCTGTTCAATGGTTGTCGTATAAGAAACGACATTTCCCCATCTGTCAGTAACCGTGAAGTGAGTCGTTTCTCCGTAATTACGATCGTTAGGTTGGCTGGTTTGCTGATAGTTAGCCTCAGCATTCTCATATTTCCATGGGTCTCCTGCAGTTACATTTGTGTTCATTTTATCCAAGCTAATTAATGCTTGGCGCTCCTTTATGTACTCAGGATGAAGCAATCCTTTTAGCGGAACAGTAACGAATTCTGGATCTCCTGCATATGCTGCGCGATCGGCATAGGATAAGTGCATCGCCTCGGATAGCAAGTGATATTTTTCAAAAGAATTCACATCATACTGTGATAGGTTAAACCCATCCAATGTCTTTAGCATTTGAAGCAAGAAGACACCGCCTGAACTTGGAGGAGGCATACTGGCAATCGTATAACCTTGGTAATCTCCCCAAATGGGTTCATCAATCGTTACATCGTAATTACTAAGGTCTGACACTTCCATTGAACCGCCGAATTCTTGAACAGTCTCTGCGAGTGCCTCAGCCACTTCTCCTTTATAAAAGACATCTGATCCTTGTTCGCGAATTAATTTAAATGTGTTCGCAAGATCCTTCTGAATGAGTGTATCGCCTTCTTGAAGTGGTTCTCCATCCTTAAAGAAAACCTCTTTTGCAGCAGTCCTAGAAAGCTTTGACTCGTTATCTGAGATCGCATCAGCAAGGACAGACTCAATTGGGAATCCTTTGTCTGCAAGCTTTACGGCAGGTCCAATTAATTTCTCAAGTGGACGGGTTCCCCACATATTAAGTGCCGTTTCAAGTCCTTTTAAAGTACCAGGCACACCCACAGCCGTTCCTCCTGTAGCTCTTGTTCCAAAGGGGATAGGTTTGCCGTTTTCATCTAAAAACATATCTGGAGTGGCTCCAGCAGGGGCACGTTCACGGCTATTTACAATGGTCGTTTCTTTTGTCTTTCCATCATAGACCATCATAAAACCGCCACCACCAATACCAGACATCATTGGTTCCACGACAGTTAAAGCGAATTGAATGGCTACCGCCGCATCAATCGCATTTCCACCGGTTCGAAGCACTTCGGCACCGATTTCTGAAGCAAGTGGATGCGCAGTAGCCACCATCCCATCCTCGCCAACATCTACCTGCGTATACTTTCCGTAATCCACTTCAGGCTTTTTTGCTAAGCTTGTTAAAGGGAGCGTTCCAACCAATAGAAGAACACTCAATAAAACAGTAAAACTAACTCTCCAAATCTGTTTCATATTTCCCCTCCTAAAATATGATTCTTACATCTATACGTTAAGGAATGCAGGTAAAGGATGCAAGGGTATTTGCCAATATTCGGAATTTTGATTCTTTTATACTACGTGATATTTTTAGAAAGGAGGAAATTTACCTGTTGTCCGAAATTCATACAGGTCCAAATGAATCTATGAAAAGATTTATAATAGTTTGTACGTTCTGGTGATTTAGTAACGAATCTATGGAACTAGATTGAAATAAATCAAACGGCTAGTAATAAATAATTCCAGATAAAACAAAAAAAGTACAGAATATAAACGACGAAACATTCTGAAATCTCTCTATGATTAATGTAAGCGCTTTTATTAATTAGGCTTTTTTAAAAGTAGTGGTAAGGATCATTGATTTTAAAGGTCAGGACTGACTGTCATAAACATAGTCCATACCAATCCAAAACCTGATCTTTACATAAAAACAGCGAAGGGCGAGTGGTAGTAATATGTTGAAGAAGCTTAGGAAAAACAAGAGAAAAAAGTTATTATCTTTGGCAATGGCATCAACGATAGCGGTTTCAGGATTTCTAACCATACCCGTAAGCGCCACTGAAAGTTCCCAAACGGTACAATCTTCAGTAGTGGCAGCAACACCGAAGCTAGTGGATGAGAAATCGATTGATGCCGTGATTGCAGCAATGACGCTTCAGGAAAAAGCATACCTGGTCGTAGGTGGAAATAAAGGTGGCTTAGTAGCCGAAAATGGGGAAGTGATTGGCGGTCAGTCAACTAAGGTTCCAGGGGCTGCTGGTCAGACACAGGCGATTGAGCGTTTGGGAATCCCGGCCATTGTGATGGCGGATGGCCCGATGGGAGTACGAATATCCCCGACAAGACCAGATGATAGCCAAACATATTATGCGACTAAATTTCCTTCCCCAACAGTCCTTGGGGCATCATGGGATAAGGAGCTAGCCAAGACGGTAGGAGAGGCGACGAGCGAAGAATTAAAAGCGTACGGAATTGACCTTCTACTTGCCCCTGGTATGAATATTCAAAGCTATCTCCTAAACGGACGAAACTTTGAATACTTCTCCGAAGATCCTGTGATTACGGGTGAAATGGCTTCATCCTTCGTAAACGGAGTGGAAGATAACGGAGTGGGAACAACAATCAAACATTTTGCCGCCTTTAATCAACGAACCAATAACAATGGCAATATGGTCGTAAGCCAGCGTGCACTCAGAGAAATTTATCTAAAAGGTTTTGAAATTACCGTAAAAGAATCAGACCCATGGTCCATCATGGATTCCTATAACAAAATCAACGGAGCGTATGCCACAGAAAATAAGGAGCTCTTAACAGATGTATTAAGAAATGATTTTGGCTTTACTGGATTCGCAATGACGGACTGGGAGTTCGGCCAAAGAGACATTGCCAAACAAATGGAGGCTGGTACGAATCTATTGATGCCAGGGGGTGCTACGCAGTCACAAAGAATCATGGATGCTGTCAACAGTGGGGCTCTTGATGAAGCCATCCTTGACCGTAATATTAAGGAAATTTTAAAAGTAGTTGTCAATACACGCACATTCAAAGGAGAAACAGCTACCAATCAACCGAATCTAACGGAAAATGCAAAGATTTCAAGGAAAGCGGCTGCTGATGGAATGGTATTACTTGAAAATAACAAAGCGGCCTTGCCAATTAGTAATAAGCAAAGTGTGTCCTTATTCGGGGTACCGGTTAGTGAGATTAACACAGGTGGAAGAGGAAGTGCATTGGTCTATGCGCCTTATCATGTAGGAGTTGCTGAAGGACTCCGCAATGCAGGCTTTACACTTAATGAAGAGCTCATTCAGAAAAATGACCAATATGTAGCTGAAATGAGAACTCGTGACGAATACAAAGGAACACCTGGAACATTCGGTTCAGTTGGTCCAAAGCTACCTGAAATGGATGTGACCGAAGAGGCCGTTGAAGCAGCTAAGAATACAGATGTAGGAATTGTCGTTATCGGAACGGCTCCTGGGTCTTATGCGACCGACCGCGCGAAAGAAGATTTCTATCTCTCCGATTCCCAGAAGCAAATGGTGGAACAAGTGTCTAGTGCATACCGAGCACAAGGTAAAAAAGTAATCGCTGTCTTAACGGTTGAAGGTCCGATAGAGACGGAAAGCTGGAAAGACAAAGTAGACGGAATCCTCCTTTCCTGGCAGCCGGGGCAAGAGCTTGGAAACGCGGTAGCAGACATCCTTTCAGGAAAAGTTAATCCTTCCGGAAAGTTAGCTCAGACGTTCCCGAAAGACTATGAAGACCTTCCATATGCGGATCGATTCCCTGGTTCAGCCGACGGTTTCCCTTATGAAGAGGATATTTATGTGGGATACAGATACAACACAACTTTTGACGTTGAGCCTGCGTATGAGTTCGGTTATGGATTGTCTTATACAAAGTTCAATTACAGTGATATCAAAGTAACCCATGGAAAGAAGTTTGATGGAGAGATCCAGGTCACTGCCACTGTGAAGAACACAGGGAAAACGGCTGGAAGGGAAGCGGTACAGCTCTATGTGAACGCTCCGGATGGAAAGTTAGAAAAACCAGAGCTAGAATTAAAGGATTTTGGCAAGACAAAGGTACTACAGCCTGGAGAAAAACAAGAGCTTGATTTTGTTCTCAATGCAAAAGACTTAGCCTCCTTTGATGAAGATTCTTCTTCTTGGATCCTTGAAAAAGGAACCTATAAAATCAAAATAGGGGCATCATCAGAAGATATTAAAGGAACAGCGGTCTTCAAGGTAGATGAAACGATTGTTGTTGAGAAAGTAAGCGATGTCCTCGCACCACAGGTTGAGTTTGAGAGACTATCAAAAAGATGATGAATGGTAACCATTAAATGAAAATAAGCCGACTGATCAAGGGGTTCAATTCGAATCTTAGATGAGTCGGCTTATTCTCTTTCAAAGATGATCTCTTGTTCAAACTATATAAAAAAGTAGGAATAGTGGAAATAAAAGGTCGGTAAAAAGAAAGAAAAGGGCTTTCATTCGTCATATGATTGGTGTAGTTAGGTACTTAAGATAATAGTATTCTCATTTAAGTGTTTGTTCAGGTTTAATCCATTAACGTTAGGGGAGATATCTTATATGCCGAAGTACGATATCAGTTCAATTGATAAACTCCAAAAGGAAACATCGATTATTGAAAATAATGGTATCCAAATTATTCTCAAGCCAAGCGCTGGAGAAGATAGACCAGGTTATTTAGACCCGATGGAATTAAGTGTGATGGAGGAGAATCATTGGGCAGGGAATTTGGGTGGAGAGGAACCGGAAACGCCACCTTCCATGAAAGAATTGCTACCTATTATAAGGGAGGCGATGGGATTCCCCAATTACAACCTAAATACAGTCGAAATTCATCCGTGCTCTCTGCAGTCTTGTAAACATCAATCCGTTGAACACTGCAATATTATCTATTTTATTACGGCTTTTACCAGCCTCGTTTCAGGGAATATCGGATGAAACCGGGGGTGAAGTATAAAGTGCAAGTCATTGATACATGGAATATGACCATTAGTGAACTTAATGGGACCTTTGAAGAAAGATTCCGAATTGAGCTTCCTGGTCGACAATACATGGCTATACGAATGACAAAAGTTTAATCATACACACTACAATAGGAAGCAGGGGTCGATCCTCCTGCTTCCTCTTTCTGTAATTAGGCTAGTAGGGTAGTAAAGCATGAATTACGTCAGTACCCGTTCTTGCATGACAATCTACTATTCTGTTTAAGGTAAACGCTGGAGGTCATATCTAAAATTTATTTAAACCATTTATAGGAAAGATTAAGAGTAGTCGTCCAAAGAATAAATAATTTTCCTATTCTGGGACATACTCTTTTTGATATCGTTTTTGCCCCGGAATATTATTTAATACTTGACCATGCCGAATTCATAGATAGAGGTGGGACTTTTTGAAATGTTCACAATGTGATTATTCTAATCCAACTGGTTCGAAGTTTTGTTTAAGCTGTGGCGAAAAGTTCCTTAAAATGAATACCCCACAGGATGAAAACAGCTTTTTCTATGAGTTTGCTAATTACGTAAATGTTGTTCCAAAGATGGAACGGTCGGTGGAGCCAAAGTTTGTAAATATCTTTTCCCGTGTCTTTGCTGATCATAGTGAACTGGAAGCGGAACGACTGTTTATTGTTGGAACCGCCCTTACTACCCCAAAAATATCGGAGGTAAATGATACCTGGCCAAAGCCCTGGCTGTTTGCTAGGTTATTCATTATTGCCCTGCTTGTTTTTGCGGGATTTTACGTAGGTGCAAGTTACTTTGAGAATGCAAACTTTTTACCAGGCCTTATTATTGTTGGTGCATTCGGTGTTCCTTTAACTACATTAATCTTCTTTTGGGAAATGAATGTACCGCAGAATATCGCGATATATCGAGTGATCTATGTGGTGTTAGTTGGTGGCATTCTCTCTATGTTAATCGCACTCGTGTTTTTCGATATTCTGAAGAAAAACATCAATCCGGTTACCATTGGAATTATTGAGGAGCTTGCCAAAACAATCATAGTAGTTACGTTTGTTCACTATCGAAGGTACAAATATATTTTAAACGGTTTGCTTATCGGAGCAGCAGTTGGGGCAGGTTTTGCCGCGTTTGAAACGGCTGGGTATGCACTTAGAGCATTGCTTTCCGGGGATGGTGTAAGTCTGTATGGAACCATCCTATTGAGAGGGTTCTATGCTCCCGGTGGCCATGTAGCGTGGGCCGCTTTGACAGGTGCTGCATTCTGTAGAGTACAAAAGGACCGGCCTTTTCAATTTAACATGCTATTTCATTATCAATTTCTACAAGTGTTTATTTTAGTAGTAGGGATACACGCTCTCTGGGACACATCGATTCCAGGAATGTTTCCCTTTGGGCATGTTATCTTAATGGCTACATCATGGCTTGCTGTTTTTCTGTTCATACGTGCAGGTTTGAAAGAGATAGGTGAGAGAAAATTAATGGTTTCGAAGTAGTTCTCAGGAAATAAAAAATGCTGTTCTCGATGGAAAATCAGCATTTTTTTTATGAATTTTTTATAGAAAAGTCACACTTAGGTAGCCAATCTCATCTGCAATATTAGGTATCGGTAAATTGGAGTGTACTAACATCATTGCAGTGAATTCCCTTTGAATAGGTGTGCGAGTTAAATGAATTTTTGTGCATGGACAGTAACATTCGGTTGTGGCGATAACAATGCTCAAGGAAGGATCGTAAAAGAAATTAAATTAGTTGCGAATTTAGAAGCTCACAGTAAATGACATGATCCCCTTATAGTAAATAGAAAAAATGAGTAAGTTCCTCTTTAGTCTGTTATAGAGGGGATTTTCATTTGGGGAAGAAACGTAATCGAATTAGCTTTATGAGTATACATGAAATGATTTTAGGCGAGTGATCACCCATACACAAGAACTGACACATGCTATGATAATAAATGAATAAAGCATTCTACTATCATGAAGAATGATTAAACCAATCAAAACAATAAGTGAGTCAATAAAAAAAAATGATGCCAGGATTTACGTTCAGTGTTTTTCCAAATAGGAGAGCTAATAGGTCGACACCACCTGGACTAATGTGGTTCCGTAACATTATGCCCACACCGATTCCTATTATTACTCCACCTAAAATAGCGCTAGTAATGATGGGGAGATGGAATAATCCGTTTAATGGGGCTAACAGGTCAATCGCAGTTGATGTAAACACCAATCCCAGAATGGCATTAGTAAAATATTTTTTACTATAGGAGAAGGATAGTAGATAGATCGGTGTGTTAATAATGAGCATAATATGTCCGACTTTAATACCCCAAATATATTTTATAATCAGACTAATACCAAAAACCCCGCCATTTATAATGTGAGTGGGGAGTACAAATAAGTTTAACCCTAAACTTATACATACACTTGAAAACAGTAATATAAAAAAATTCTTCAAAATTCTCGGCCACCTTGTCCTATAGATCGATTCATTATATGAAAGAATAGGTTTATTATGTTTTAATTTAAAGAGCCGGTTCTAAAGTTGATTCGGCCAGAGCGCGACCCTATGGATAGTCAGGTGTCCAAATAAGAGGTTGATTAATTAACTTTTCTACTTATATCTATCTTGATCCAAAATATTACCTTCTTCAAATTTAAAAGATGGAGTAGACATAGATTGTTTTAATATTTTAACCCCTTATTTACCGAACAATTGGACCTTTAGAAGAGAGCTGAAAACAAGAAATAAAATTATTGGGCTTATGCAGAGTGTCAGGGCATTTTGTTAAGATTAAATCAATGAAATCAATACCATTAGGCTAAATTATTTTACTAAGTTTTTAATGTTTTTACTGATATAAGCAAATTAGCAGTACACTAATAAAGTAATAAGGTTTACTTCAGTAAAATAAGGTATATTATATTTGGTGAATAGATTCTCTTTAAGGACAAGAAAAGTAGGTGAACGAAGTGGGGAAATATCAATTGGATACCAAGGGTAAGGTAGCTGTGACAAAGTATCATGAAAAACACAAGCCTGCCAGCTTTGATAAAAAGCAGCAACTTGAAAAAATACGTGCGGAGTATTTGAAAAAGAAGCAAGAACAAACAGATAAATAATATGAATGAAAACATAGGAAGACTAAAATCTCCCTATGTTTTTCTTATTCGAAGTTCTTTTTTTCAGGACTTAGGTAGCTTATTAAAAGATAAGTCTCGCACTTTTCAGCAAGTTACTTTCTCAACAGCCCACACTCAAAGATAGTCAGGGAATACGTGCTTTACATCAAAAAGGGAGGATATTTAAGCAACCTTTTCTTAATGAACTAACGGGAGTTTTCGTTAAAGAGGCAGTTTTATGGAATAAGAGTTATTAAGTAAAGTATAAAATAATTATGGAATGAGAGGGATAGATCAATGACAACGACAACTCAACCATTATGGAAGAAAATAACTGCAGTGGTCCTACTTGTACTTGGCCTCTTAGGTTTATTTACAGGAAGAACTGAATTAGGTTTAATTGCTTTCCAAGTGATTATCTTTATAGCTTGTTTGGATTGGGCTATGAAGTACAGAGTAAGTGGGAAACAATCAAAGTTCTTTTCTGTTATGTCCATTATGTTAGGCATTTTAATTGTCATAAATCTCATCTATACCCTCTTTTAATGAATTAATTTAATTTTTACGACCCCTTCACCGATTATAAAAACGGTATAAAACTAGGCCATTCCTCAATTGAAACAACTATGATTTATACCCATATTAAAAATGAAGATCTAAAGATTGCTATTAATAAACCAAGAATGCCTCGCTCGTCACCTAAGGAAGGATAAAAGATTGGATTCAAAAAGCGGATAAAGAGAAATTTCAAATTCGTTTACATGCCATCGGCGATCGAGCCATACGTTTAGCTTTAACTGCGTTTGAAGAGGCCAAGCGTGTAAACGGAAAATGGGACTCACGACATGCAATCGAGCATGTTGAAGTTCTTCATCCGAATGACTTGGATAGGTTCAATCAACTAGGGGTAATTGCTTCTATGCAACCTGAACACCTATTTGCTAGTGAAAAAAACACCTATGTTGCATGTATTGGAAAGGAAAGAGAACCATACACTTTTAACATTCGTTCCCTTATGGATACAGGGGCAACTGTCTCGTTTGGTACCGATTATCTATTGTCGAACTAAATCCATTTGCAGGAATTTATCGTTCCGTCACTAGAATGGATAATGATCAATTACCAAGTACAGGGTGGAACGCGCAAGAGACAATTACACTTGCAGAATCATTAATGAATTACACCGTCACACCAGCTTTTGGTTCTTTTAGAGAGAAAGATTTAGGTACACTCAGTGCAGGAAAGTTGGCTGATATTATAGTTTTAAATCAAAACCTCTTTGACATAGCGACTGAAGATATTTTAAATACAAAAGTAGTCCTTACGATGGTAGATGGGAAAGTCATTTATAATAGTGAATCCTAATTAAAAGTTAAGGAGAAAAAGGGCCGAACGAGGTCCTTTCTCTCCTTAAAAGTGTAACTATACCCTCGGAACTTTACTGAGTTCATATTAATATCACTTTTAACAGGTCAATCATGATTTGTACTAGCACTAATATAAATAAAATTAGTGGGGTGTTCTGTTTTGTTAAACCAGTTATGAGGTCTACTAGAGTCTATATGAACACTATCCCCAGGATAAAGATCGTATTCATGTTCATCTAGTATTAGAGTCATGGTACCATCAATAATATAAATAAACTCTTGTCCTTCATGGGAAAAAGGTGTACCTTTTTCATCCCCAGGTAATAAGGTAACTAATATTGGCACAAATATAGGGTTTATAACATTTCCAGATAAATTTGTATACGTAAAGGAAGACTTTTGTTCTACCTTTTTATCAGAGGCTCGTCTAATCATGCCTTTATCAATCTGTACGTTATCTGGAAAGAAATAACTTGGGCTGACCTCAAGTGCTTCAGATATTTTCCGTAAAGACTGTAAAGTTACTGAACAAAG
Source organism: Robertmurraya korlensis NBRC 107688 (assembly GCF_001591645.1). Taxonomy (GTDB): domain Bacteria; phylum Bacillota; class Bacilli; order Bacillales; family Cytobacillaceae; genus Robertmurraya_A. The sequence continues at coordinate 271,855 of NZ_BCVH01000003.1, forward strand.
GGATCGTTCCACCTGTGATAAAAAGCTAATTGATAAATTTGTCCTCTTTGATACTTCCTTCAAAGTCATTTTTTTTTCTTTACGGAGTTTTTTGATAAGAATTCCTATATTTGGATCCATATAGTTCCCCCTAATTAGTGTAGTATTCTATAAAAAACGAGTGAAATATTCTTACAAGATCGTTGATAAATATATTAGTTCTATAATAGGATTTTAATATTACTTAAATTTTTTCTTTATTCTAACATATTTTCTTTTGAGGGGTGGATTTCGAGATGTAATATAATCTAATGATTATCTTCTAGTAACAATTTCAAAGAAGTTAAATAAAAATTGTTGAATTTTCAGAATTTATTAAGTACACTTATATTACTTACAAAAATTTTAGTCATTGCTAATTTTCTATATATCCTGAAAGAATATAATCCGAATAAAAAAGCTTATTTTTTTATTCAGAAATTGAAGTGTGACTTAAATTTTATTTAAAATTTTACAAGATGATTGAAAATCCCTTCGTAAAAGCATCCAACAAGAAAATCTAAAGCATACGTAGTAATCAAGTTGTACCATAGGTTTATCAGTGATAGTTAACTGCATCGATGATTATCAGAAGGTTCTATTAAACTATTTTAAGGGGGACTTTTAAGTGAAGAATAATTTATCAGCAGGACAACTGGTGGCAATTGGTTTTATGTTGTTAGCAATGTTTCTTGGGGCTGGAAATACAATATTTGCACCAATGGTGGGACAACTTGCAGGTGAAAATACTTGGATAGCAATGGGAGGATTTTTAATAACAGGTGTAGGCCTAGTACTATTAGCAATAATTGCATTAGCTATATCGGGAGGAAAGGTTGAGACACTTGCATCAAGAGTACATCCAACATTCGGTATGATATTTTCCATTTCCTTATTTCTAACATTGGGTCCAATCTATGTTATACCGAGGACAACGTCTGTTGTTTTCGAGATATCGATCTATCCAATAATTAAGGAAATCAGTCAATCTCACAGTCTATTCCTATTCATATTTTCTATCCTCTTTATTCTATTGACTATCTTACTTTCCCTAAATCCAAGTAAGTTTGTAGATCGATTAGGCAAGCTAATAACACCCATATTTGCGGTTCTTTTACTTATTCTGGTGGTTAAGTCATTTCTTACACCAATGGGAAGCTTCGGTGAACCGAAAGTTCCATATATAACAGGTACTTTTTTTAAAGGTTTTGTTGAAGGGTATTACACAATGGATGTTCTAGCGGCATTTATTTTCGGTGGGATATTCATTAAGTCTATTAAGAATTTAGGAGTAACCACTAGAAAAGATACAGCAAAAGTTTTTATTAAAGCTGGAATAATTACAGTAGTTGGCTTAGCCATCTTACAACTTTCACTAGCATGGATTGGCGCATCTAGTGTTAATGCAATTGGATATGCCAGTAATGGAGGAGAAGTATTAGCTAACAGTGCGGTTTATTTATTCGGAAAAGGAGGGATCTTCTTAATTAGTACTGTAATCTTTCTTACTGGAATCACCACTAACATAGCCTGTTTATCAGCTGTAGCAGAGTATTTCAACAGAATCTATCCAAAGTTTACTTATAAGAAATGGGTCCTACTATTAGCTGGTATAGGTTTAGTTATAACCAATTTCGGACTGAATACGATATTAGATATGGCTTCTCCAATCCTCTTATTACTTTATCCAATTGCTATTACTTTAATCTTTCTTGCCTTTACAAATAATTTGTTTAAAGGGTATCAATCTATATATGTAGGTTCAGTACTGGGTAGTGGATTTGTTGCCCTATTAGATGCATGTAAAGAAGCTGGAATTTTGGTTAATTTTATCAATAAAACCTTTTCTTTCATTCCTCTTTTTGAAATTGGGGCAGGATGGATTGTGACAGGCCTTTTAGGAGCATTCATTGGTATAGTAGTAAGCGTTCTAAGGAAACCAGTAGAAAGAAAGATTGATATAGGTGGAGAAGAAATTTCTTGATTAGCAGATTTAAATGGAACTGAGGTGTTTTTGTTGAACGAAAACGTAATGATTATATGTAGGTGTGAAGAAGTAACATATCACGAGCTAGTCTCTACCGCCACAAAATATAAATGTTCAGCCAGGGAGTTAAAGCTACGTACTAGAGCTGGGATGGGATATTGCGGTGGAAGAACGTGTAGGACGATGGTGGAGAAGATTGCTCAATCAATGGGAACAAATACCCCAACTGAAACAAATATTTCCTTAAAAGTTCAACCACCTATTAGACCAGTTAGTTTCGAAAATTTAGGGAGGATCAGTAAATGACAGAAAGAATTATTGACCATCCTATTCTAGGGAAGATGGAGGATGTAAATCATGTTACTTTTTCCTTTAATAATAGGGTCTATAAAGGGTTGGAAAATGAATCATTGGCAGCTGCGCTTCTAGCTAATGGAATACGAACCCTTCGTTATCAAGAAGAAAGTGGGTCGCCTCGGGGAATCTATTGCAATATCGGCCATTGTTATGAATGTAGGGTTACTGTGAATGGTCAACCAGGAATTAGGGCATGTATTACTCCTCTTAAAGAGGGAATGACGGTAGAAAGTAGCGGTCAATTAAAAATCAAAGAGAAAGAAGTGTAAAAAATGTTTAAAGCAATCATTATTGGATCTGGCCCTGCTGGTTTAACTGCCGCTATAACATGTGCAGAAAACGGATTAGATGTATTAGTCATTGATGAATATATGTCTGCTGGTGGTAGATTGCTCGGACAGCTATACGAACAACCAGATGGGTCTTGGTGGAACGGGCTAAGAGAATCAAAGAATCTGTATACCACAGCTATTAGCCTTGGAGTTAAGTTTCATTTTAATACTTCAGTTAACAATATTGAAAAAAGAAATAATCGATGGGTTGTGTATACCGAAAAGGGTACATTTTATACAGAAAATTTGCTATTAGCAACGGGAGCAGCGGAATCCCCAGTCCCAGTCCCCGGGTGGACTCTTCCGGGTGTGATGTCAGTAGGTGCTGCTCAAGTGATGACAAATGTTCATAGAGTCAAGCCAGGTAAACGTGGCGTAATTATTGGTGTGAATGTACTTTCATCAGTTATCGCCATGGAATTACACCTAGCCGGTGTAGAAATCGCTTGTCTTACGCTTCCAAAAATGAACAGTATTGCAAATAAAGAAGGGAATCCTAGTCAGGTACTAGATTCTCTTCTCCACGTCTCCCATATGGCAACCTCTCCGCTTATTAGATATGGAAGCAAGCTATTAAAAAATGATTTTATAAAAAATCTAGGTATTCATTTCTACCCGAAAAAAGGGTTCAAGATGTGGAATACCCCTATCCAACTTCGGAAAGCGGTCATTGAAATCTACGGTAAGGATGAAGTAGAGGGAGTGGTAGTTGCAGCAATTAAGGCAAATGGAGAAGTAGTCCCTGGCAGTGAGGAACGGATACAAGCAGATTTTGTATGTATCGCCGGAGGTTTGTACCCTTTAGTTGAACTAGCTGCTCTTGCAGGATGCCCATTCTTTTTGGTAGAAGAATTGGGTGGCCATGTACCTTTACATAGTGAGAAGATGGAAACTCCTCTTGAAGGGCTATTTGTTGCTGGGAATATTACGGGGATTGAAGGTGCAAAAGTCGCTGCAGCACAAGGAAGAACAGCGGGTTTAGCTATGGCCATACATTCTGGGATAAAAGGATTAGATACGGAAATTAGACATTCAATGGACATGGTTAAACAAACCAGGGAAAGTGCTGATATCCAATTTCACCCTGAAATAGAGGTAGGAAGAAAGAGAATCTTACGAGAATGGGAAATCTCTCAAACTTCAAAACAAAATCACGAAGCTTTAATGGGCTAGGAGGAATAACATGAAGCATATAAATCATCGAGATGTTGTTGTGATTGGAGGTGGGATTATTGGTGCTGCAATAGCTTACTATGGCTCAAAATCCGGATTAGAAATAACCGTTTTTGAAAAAAATGAACTTGGTAGCGGAACTTCATCTAAATGTGATGGAGATATTTTAGCAGTAGATAAAGATCCAGGGTTTAATAGTCAAATGGCATTAAAAAGTCAAAAATTGGTGCATGAATTACATACAGAGCTAGATACTCCATTCGAGTATCGGAACTATGGTAGTATTCTAGTTTGTGAAAATGATATGGAATTGGAAGCAGCACAAAAATGGGTCAAACAACAACAAAATGCAGGATTAGATTTTCGAATGCTAGATAGAGAAGACCTTCGGAATGAATCGAAATACTTTGCAGACGATCTCCTAGGTGGGCTTGAATGCCAGACAGACTCTATGGTGAATCCTTATTTGTTTACATACTCCTTATTTGAGGGAGCCAAACGCTATGGGGCACATATTCATACTCATACAGAAGTGGTGAATCTTTATAAAAATCAGGCAAAACAATTCGTCATTGAGACAAACCAAGGTACATTTACGGCTAACAAGGTTGTAAACGCATGTGGAGTATGGGCTCCTTTTATTGGAAAGATGCTAGATATCGATATACCAATCAAACCTCGTAAAGGTCAAATTATTGTTGCTTCCAGACAAAAGCCCGTTGGAGTAAGAAATGTGATGGAATTTGGCTATCTCATTTCTAAGTTTGGCGGGGAGAGAAAAGTAGATCCATTAATTGAAAAATATGGAGTAGCGTTAGTAATGGAACCTACTGAAAGCCAAAATTTCCTAATAGGCAGCAGTCGTCAATTTAACGGATATGAGACAAAGGTAGACAATGAAGTGATGAAGTGTATCGCACACCGGGCTGTAAGGTTTTATCCTAAAATAGCAGATATGACAGTGATTAGAGCGTACGCTGGATTACGCCCTTGGACAGCAGACCATTTACCGATTATTTCACAAGTTGAAGCAATACCTGGTTTTTATATTGCAGCTGGACATGAGGGGGATGGGATAAGCTTAGCAGCTATTACTGGGAAATTAATTGAAGAGATGATTAATGAGACGAATACATCCGTTCCCATTGAGCCCCTTAGCTTAAATAGATTTCATGCTAGTTTGGAGCATTCATTTGATTGAGTTATTCCAAAACACTTTCTAAATTTATTTTAATGAATAGCTATCTGTAAATGAAAGGAAGAAGAGAATGTTAATTCTAAATACAGAGGATCAAAAGAAATTGGTAGACATGAAAGAAATCATCGAGTGTGCTGCTGTTGCATTAAAGGAATTTTCGGAGGAAAGAACGATTACACCTATACGCGCAGCTCTACCCTTTGATGGTGGACAAAATACGGCACTAGTGATGCCTTCTGTGGCAGAAGAACTTGGAAGTATCGGGTTAAAGGTAGTAACTGTAGTTCCAAATAATAAGAAAATAGGTAAGAAAACAATTAATGGAATTGTAATGCTATCAGACTTTAAAACCGGTGAGCCAATTGCTCTATTAGAAGGCTCTTACTTAACAATGATAAGAACAGGTGCATTATCTGGTGTAGCAACTAAATATTTATCTCGTCAAGATTCAAAAAAGTTGTGTGTGATTGGTACGGGTGAACAAGCAAAGGGCTTAGTTGAAGCGATCATGGCTGTTCGAAATATAGATGAAGTTTTACTCTATAACCGTACAGAACAAAAAGCACAAGAATTTAGTAGCTATGTAAATACAAAATACAATACTAAAGTACGTGTGTATACAGACTCCAACGAAGCTGTTAGGGAAGCTGATATTATTGTCACTGCAACTAACTCTTCAACACCTGTTTTCTCTGAATCTCTGAAACCAGGTACTCACGTCAATGCAGTAGGTTCATTTCGGCCGACCATGCAAGAGTTACCTTCACAATTATTTTCGCAAGCCGACAAAGTAGTAGTGGAGTCAGTAGAGGCCGCCCTTGAAGAGACTGGTGATTTACAAGTTCCTATAAAGGAAGGCATTATCAAACCAAAGGACATCTATGCCGAACTTGGTCAAATTGTAAGTGGCAGATACAAAGGGAGAACTAGTGAAAAAGAAATTACAGTTTTTAAATCAGTTGGATTAGCCGTTGTTGATGTGGTTGTTGCCCAATACTTTTACAGAAAAGCTATTGAAGCGAGTATTGGAACCCAGGTTAAATTATAGAATGATATTCAGTAAGGAGATCAAAATGGAAGCTTTTAAGAAACTTGACCTAAACACAAGAAACGTTTTATCTTTTGCCATTCCAGCATTTATTGGATTATTTATCTTTCTTGTACCTATTACATATGAGGAAAAAACAGCCATCATAATCGGAATGATTTTACAACTGGCAGCTGCAGCAACTAAATCATTTACACCTTATTTAGTAGTAGCAGTAATGGTGATATCCGCTATCTTGTCCTTAATTGGAAATTTAATAAAGCCTGATTTTCTCACAAAAAATAGCACTCTAACAAAACTTTTTATTCCAAGTATGCCGATTGTTATTTTAAGGGTAATTGGTGCGGTATTAGGTGTTCTAGTGTTATTTCAATTAGGGTCAGAAATGGTCTATTCAATTGACACCGGTGGCACTATGTTAGATTTAAGTGCAAGTATAATGGTTTGGTTCATAGTTGCATCATTTTTTATTCCATTCTTACTTGATTTTGGTCTTTTGGAATTCATAGGGACTTTATTGTCGGGGATTGCAAGACCCTTATTTAAGTTACCTGGTAGAGCAAGTGTTGACTTACTTACTTCGATTGTTGGAGATCAAAATCTTGGGGTTATGTTAACTAATGATCAGTATGTTCGAGGTTACTACACAGGAAGAGAAGCTGTTATCATTTCAACCTGTTTTTCAGCTACAGGAGTAGGTTATTGGTATATCATTTCTTCCATTTTAGAAGTAGATCATTATTTTACCTATATATTATTGACGGTATTTATTTCGCTATTTGCAGTCGCAGTAATTATGACAAGACTATGGCCGATCACTTCTTTCAAAAATAGTTATTACAAAGAGAAAGCAATTATGGAAGACCAACACCCAGAAGGTATGGGGATCTTTCAGTTCGCTTTACAGTTGGCTGTACAAAAAGCGAAGACATACAAAGGTCTTAAGAGTATGATAAAAAGAAGTGTGCATTTTTCTGTAGATGTGGTTTTTGCAGTCATACCAATTGTAATGGTTGTCGGAACTGCTGGTTTATTCGTAGCGACTTACACCCCTATATTAGAATGGTTATCTGTCCCTTTTAAGTATTATTTACAATTGCTACAAGTACCTGAGGCAGCTAAAGCTGCTCCTGCAGTTATAGCTGGTTTTGTTGATATGCTTATTCCAGCTTTGATTTCTACGGATATTGAATCAGTTAAGACGAAATTTATTATAACTGTATTGTCACTAACCCAAATTATTTATATGTCAGAGGTAGGGCCTGTTATACTAACGTCAAAAATTCCGGTTAACTTATGGCATCTAGCTGTCATTTTTATTATCAGAACATTACTGTTACTACCTATAATCGTGCTCCTTGCAAGTTTATTTGGAATTCCTGCTTAGGAATTCCAAGGTGGACTTTAGCTTGATTAGACTATAAATCCTTCTGAGGTTAGTGGATGTACGTAGTGACTGAAAGGAATGTAGAATAAATGAAAATTTTTGATGCTCATTCCGATATTTGGGAAAATGTTGACGAAAAGAGAGCGCGTGGATTAAAAGATATAATTGATACCAGACACAGAGATGATTGGAAAAAGGGTGAGATTTTTGCAGGGTTTTATCCCATATGGGTTAATCCTTTTTCTGAGGTTCCAACACATCACCAAGCTTTGCGTATTATCAAAAATATGGCAATTGAGATTCAAGAATGTAAAGAACATATAAAAATATGTACTACTTATCGAGATATTGTGGAAGCTCAAAATGACAACAAGCATGGCATCATCTTAGGGAGTGAGGGATTAAGTTATATAGGTGAAGACATTGATCAAATAGACATTTTATACCTGCTAGGAATGCGAACACTTAGCTTAACATGGAATGAAGAAAATGCACTGGCAACAGGGGTTAGTGGTAATAGCAATCGAGGGTTAACAGCTATAGGTAAAAGGTGTATTAATAAAATAGAAAAGATGAATATAATTATTGATTTAGCACATGCAAATAGTAAAACGTTCTGGGATGTTATGGAGTCAACAACCTCTCCTATCATCGTATCACACGGAAATAGCAAGGCTATCTACGATATTCCTAGAAATTATACCGATAAACAATTAGAAGAGATTGCAAAAAGGAATGGAGTAATCGGTGTAAATGCTTTTCCAGCCTTTTTAGCAGAAAAAAAAGAGGATAGAACTGTCTCTAAATTAGTTGATCATATTGACCATATGGTGAATGTGATGGGGATAGATCATGTTGGGCTTGGCATGGACCTAGTTTATTTTTTGGATGATTATGGGATAGATTTAACGATTAGTGATGACACAATTGGTTTAGAGAAGATCAGTAAAGCACAAAATGTGGTTGAAGAACTAAGAAAAAGAAGCTTTAGAGAGAATGAAATAGAAAAAATAACAAGTTTAAATTTTTTAAGAGTGTTAGAAGAAGTACTAATATAATGTACAATTTTTTGAGAAAGTAGTTATTAAGCTACTTTCTTTTTTACATAGAAAAAAGTCCTCTTATTTTCTCATTTGCTTCTGTTGAATTCTCTATTAATTAACCAATATGGACACTAATATATCCTGTACATTGGATATAGACCACTTTCTTATGATTAAGGTATTAGCTCTGCTTAGGGATATTCAACCTTCTTTTTGATTAGCAACTTAATAAATTATTTTTTAGCTAAAGTATTAACATTTCTCATACAATCAAATCGAAGTCGAAAAGGACGATTGTATTTACTTGAAGAGTTGGTTACTACTGCTGAGTTTGTCCGAATCTTAGTTCATTTTGATATTCCTGATAATGTTCTTAAAGAACGAGTTATTCAAAGTCAGAGAAGTACCAATATTTTTAGGGGTGCAGATTTAAAATTTGAGGAAGTCCTTGTTAGGCAACAGGTCGAATCTTTAGAAGAAGATGTAGTTGACCCAATAGAAGGTGAAGCTGACCATATATTTGTAATTAAGGATAACGAGGAAGTTCATCAAGTTATCAAAAAATAGTTCAAATTTCTGAAAGTGTAAACTTCTAGAAAGGGAGTTTGTGAAGGAATGTACTTAAAGAAAAGGGGGCTTTCCTTAAAGAACCGGCTGCGATCTAGCTGGTTTTTTTCTTCTTCTTTAACAATAGGAGTAGCATTCCTGTAATGAATGAAAATGAGGTTTGAACAAAAAAATAACCTCTTGGTAGAATGAGAGAGTCCTAACGCTGGCCAGCAAAAAAGGACAATCCCAAATACCAGGAGGTCTTAAAA
>NZ_BCVH01000004.1 GCF_001591645.1 Robertmurraya korlensis NBRC 107688
AGAGCCAGGTCCGGTAGGCCCAACAGGTCCAACTGGTCAACCTGGAGATTCCATATGTGATTGCTGTGTAGAACCAATGAGAGAATTATTACTGGAACTTGTAGGTGAGGAGAACATTACAATCTCTACAACCCAACAAAGTGCTGGAGGTGCACTTGTTAACGCAGATATTGAAGCTGTTGTAGGAGATTTTGTTATTCTAAATGATGGAGATGATGCAGTACCAATTTGTAAGATAGTTGGTTTAAGTGGGGATGCATTGGCCGAAGTTTCTTTACCAGTGAATCCTGAAGGGGATGCAGGTTTCTGTGATTGTTGTGAAGAGGCAACTAGAGACATTCTCAATGCTATTTTCATATCAGAGGGAGAAGCTGATTTTCTTACAGAGGGTTCTTTAAACTTTGTTAACACACAGAATGCAACCATTTTAGATCTAGAAACAGGTTTAGTAAAAATTGAGACTGCCAATGATGTAGTTGTCTTATCAACTTGTTTCATTTCGTCTATTCAAAATATTAATCCAAACCTTATTATCCCTACAGAAGACTAAAAATTCGTTTTCCCTTAAATCAAATGACCAATAGATAAATAATTTCATTTCGATTAGGTCAACTGTTGTTTGGTTGACCCTTTTTTATGGATTATAAACAATTCTTCGAGCACTGAATATATTAAGGTAGGAGTGTATCGTGTTGAGAATAGTACAAATATCCCCAGATGTTTATCCAATTCCACCCAATGGATATGGTGGAATAGAAAATGTCGTTTATGATTTAACGGAAGAACTTGTTAAAAGAGGACACGAAGTATACGTATATGCACCACGAGAGAGTACCACAAGTGCAAAACTGATTCCCTATCTGCATAATGACCCCTGGCAGCATAGTAGGATTGTCAAACGTGTTAAAAGGACACTGCCTAATAATATTGATATTATCCATGACCATACCCACGATTCACTTATTGGTAGATTAAATCTGCCTATTCCTACCATATCGACCATACATGTTGACCATGCGTATGCTGTAGAAAATCGAGTATTTATTAGTAAACGTGCAAGAGAATATCTAGGTAGTGTTAACGAGAAATATGTTCATAATGGTATCATCCCATCGAGCTATGAATTTAGTTGTGAAAAAGAAGATTATGTATTGTTTTTAAGCAGATTGACTCGGGAAAAAGGACTTGGGAATGCTTTGGACGTTGTTGAGAAAACAAACGACAGATTAATCATAGCTGGCCCGATCCATGATTATCCTCTATTCGAAGGGGAATACAAGCCGAGAATAGAGTCAAACCCAAATGTTGAATATATAGGGATGGTTGCTGGAAAACAAAAACAAGAGATTTTAAAAAGGGCAAAATGCATGCTATTCCCCATTGATTGGGAAGAACCGTTTGGGTTAGTTATGATAGAAGCGATGGCTTGTGGCACACCAGTACTTGCGTTTCCAAAGGGTTCAGTACCAGAGATTTTGGAAGGTTTTCCTCAATTAATCTGTCACACAGTAGAAGAGATGATAGAAAAGGTCCGTGAAAATTCATTTCCATATCCTGATCAGCTTCGTAGATATGTAATTGAACGGTTTTCAGTCAGCCGAATGACAGATGAATATTTAGCTATTTATAATGAATTAATAGCAAAGAATAATAGATAGTAATAAAAGTACTATTAAAGAAGACCTGCTTTCAAGCAGGTCTTTATTATTAATCTATTTGTATTTTTAAATGTTTGCTTAAAGTTACATTATTTTGATCTAAATGTAGAATTTGAGCCAATAATGGATACGTTCCTTGTTTATTATAGAGTCCTTTAGGAGGAGACTTTACATAACCTGTACTTCTCCACTGATCAACATTGGAAGTTGATACCAAACTTGTTCCACCATCCCAGTCTTCAATTAAAAAGCCAACACCTGCTCTGTTAGCTGAAGTGTCATAATATGCATTGACAGCTTCAATTATGACCGTATGGACACCAGGTTGTAGGATAAGCGTTCCTGTTGATGGTGGTAACTCGTATCCATTTTCTACTATACCAATTTGAAAGAAATTACCTTTATAAGCTAGTGGTTTTCCATCAAGATATACAATTGCTTCATCATCGGCAAAATGCAAAATGAAATGGATATGGGTTGGCTTATCAAGGGTAAAGGTAGTATGGTAGAATATAAGACCGTTAGGCTCGCCCCACCCTCCGTATGGATGTTTGTTTAACCACATGCAGCCCGATTCTCCTATGTTACTAACTGTCACAGACTCAGTAAATTGATCAGCTTTGAATAGTGGATGGTCAGTCCAATAGTAGAAAGGAACTTCATTCTTTAAGGAACCTTGTATGTCGTACTGAAGTGTTTCGTTTGTTTTAGCTGTAATAACATCAATATTAATGTTGGAGTTTAATTGATTTGTTGGGATAGATGTTGTTTGCTCTTTAATTTTTCTTAAGCTATTTCTATACCTAAATGGGTCATTCCAAGGGCGGTAAATTGCCATCATACAAATGACTGGGTCACTAAGGCCGTGTCTTTTGAATATTTTCTTTAGATTTTCTTCATTTCCATCAATACCACGGAAACTGTTAGGATGCTCCTGATGATATCCGAGAATTTCGTTTATACTTTGAAATTCTATCCCAACTTTAGACAAACGGTAACCAAGCTCCCAATCTTCTAGGCCATATTCAATAAACTCTTCATTGAAGCCACCAACACGAAGGAAATACTCTTTTCTCACTGATACTCCTCTTGTTGTAAAGAGCATCCAAGGGGCTACATCAGTTTTTTTCCACTCTTCTTTCCAGTCATCATTTATTAACTTTACTGTAACCAGTTGTAGTTTTTTATAGTTTCTTTTTCGAATATCTTCGGGAGTTATTACTGAAACCACTTCACTTGATCGTGAAAATGAATTTTTCCATAATCCAGAAGTTGAAAGTCGGGATTTAATCCTTTCTTTCTCCGATCGTGAGAATTCAGGATATATATGTGTATATACTCCTATCCAGGATTGAGGGACAACCGAAAGTGAAATGTTTTCTTTTGATTCGTGTCCATATATGAATGTTTCTATGAAAGTAGGGAGTACGATAAAGTCCGAGTCACAAAAAATAAGAATTTCACCGCTTGAATGTTTTACACCTTGATTACGGGCGGAACCTCTTCCTTTTTGTTTGTTCGTTGAGGTATAAATCAAAGGAAAAGGACAGTGAGACTGATAATCCTGGATAAATTGTTCTAATTCATCGCTAGAACCATCATTTACTATAACAACTTCAAATCGGTCTAGAGGATAAGTTTGGTTTTCAAGTGATGCTAAAGTTAACTTTACCTGATGAACACGATTGAATGCAGGAATAATGACACTTGCTTCAACCGACATATTCTTCACCCCTTATAATAGTAGTTTTTTATTGAATTTTTAATTATAGTAGACATTAAAATTGTATGTAAAATTTATTTAAATGGTGTTCATTTTAGGGAAAATGGGTATAACGTTTTCTACTAATAATTCATATATTAATAAAAGGTAACCATAAACTATTTTTTCTAAATTCAAATTTAATGCAATGATGTGAGCTTAACTAAATATATAAAGGAGAACAACTTATAGGTATTTTTTATAGGCTTGTATAAATTGTGAGGTGAAATTGTTGTGTCCACAATTAGTCTCTGTTTAATAGTTAAAAACGAAGAGGAAGTCTTAGACCAGTGTTTAAGTAGTGTAAAAGATGTTTGTGATGAAATTGTCATTGTTGATACCGGATCAACAGACAAAACAAAAGAGATAGCCGCCAAGTTTACCGATCGTATTATAGATTTTAAATGGATCGATGATTTTTCTGCCGCTCGTAATTTTGCCTTTAGTCATGCGACAATGGACTATATTATGTGGTTAGATGCAGATGATTCCTTAGATGAAAAGAATCTTATGAAGTTAAAGGATTTAAAAAATAAGCTTGATTTGTCCGTTGATGCGGTATCAATGATATATCATTATGCCTTTGATGAAAGCGGAAATCCGAACTTTTCTTTTAGGAGAAATCGACTGGTTAAACGCTCGAATTATTTTAAATGGCACGGACCAGTTCATGAGTATTTAGATGTAACAGGAAAAATCATACAATCTGAAATAGCTGTTATGCATAATCGAGCTATGAAACAACACCTCCCATCAAAAAGAAACATAACCATCTATGATAATAGATTAAAAAAGGGAGAAGTCTTTACACCCAGAGATCTATATTATTATGCTAACGAATTAAGGGACCACCAAAAATATAGGAAAGCTATTCGTTATTATGATAAATTTCTTGCAACAAAAAAGGGTTGGGTGGAAGACGAAATAAGAGCGTGCATAAATAGAGCGGATTGTTATCAAAGTTTAGGAGAAAACGAGAACGAAATGGCTTCTTTACTTCAAAGCCTTAAATACGATTCTCCAAGAGCAGAATTCTGTTGTAAAATGGGTGACTATTTTATGGAGAAGAGAGAATATGAAACTGCAACCTTTTGGTATGACTGTGCCATCAATAATAAAAAGACAGATACGGGAGGATTTCAAAATCCTGATTATTGGACTTGGTATCCTCACTTACAACTATGTGTTTGTTATTGGGAGTTAAAGGATCTTGAAAAGTCTTATGAACACAATGAAAAAGCAGGAGAATACCGACCGGACCATCCTAGTGTACTCTCTAACCGCACTCTTTTTAATTGAATAAAACAAAAAAATCCCAATAGTTACTTTATTTGAAACTATTGGGTGACTTTCATTCAAGTTTATTTACTGTCTTGTTTAATGAAATTTTGGAAATCTTCCATCCTTTTAGTAAAAGTATGGTATTGAAGAGTACACGATCTTCCAATCGTTGCAACTTCCTGTATTAATGAAGGTGACTGGATATACTTGTTTATCATCCTGACGCAATCTTCTTCATTGGTGTAGGAAAATATAGTTTTGTTGGGAAAATTATTGGGGGGGCTTATTGAGTCATTAATTATCTGAAATCCCCCTGATGAGAAAATATCAAAAAAACGGTTATTAACACTTACATTCTTAATGTGATTCTTGTTCTTGTTCCATTTAAAATGATATTCTCGATGAGCATTTATAATAATTTTCGCCTTATTATAATAACTATTAATTTCCAAAGGTGGCAACCAGCGATTTATTAATTCTAAGTTTCTCCATCTTTTTACTTTTGATTTTAAAAGGGTATTCCACTTATCTCCAATTAACGTTAGTGAATAATCGGTATGATTGGATAGGTACTCTACCAGTTGAATTCTATTTGGGTAGGGATAGCCCACGATTAATAAATCAATTTCTTTTTCTGTATCAAGAGGCTTGAACACTCTCTCATTTGTTGCTAGCGGGAAGTAGTAAACATTATTGTATCCTAAAGATTGATAAAAGACAGCTGCCCCTTCATCAATAGTAAGGATAGTATCAGCCAACGGTAGAACTTTCCTACTTACATCCATGTAGAAAGGATCTTCCGTCAACCATATTACAAGGGGAACTCGATTCTCTATGATTGTATTTATTAATGTGTATGGTATTTTATTTGCGATCATAATTAATACAAGATCGGGTTTTTGGGATTGTATCTTCTCTTTCAGTTCCATAGGCTTGATAATTGGAGGAAAGGAGATAAATTCCAGATCATTGTTATTACTTCCTTCTTCAATCCATTCTTCAATAAACGGATAGATCCCCTGGTAACCCGATTGAATATGAAGAATTCTCATCCTTACCCGAATTTAATGGATTCAATTCGATCAGCAAGTAACAATACAACCACACTATCACTAGGTGTAACGGAACTGAATTCTTTTAAAGTAACTAAGCCAGTAGATGGATCAAATGTAACAAATTGAGCTGGTCCAATATTATCTCCGGAAAAAGTCACTACTGTAATGATTGTTCCTGGATTCATGTTCTCAAATACCGCTGAAAAACCTCTATTATTCATTCATCTCACTCCTATTAAAATTTGATTTACAGGATAACATATAAAAATATTCTAACTTTTGTATAGTAAAAGAGTTGATATTAAAGAAAAATGAATGAATAGCCTACTATTTTTCTTCTCGTGGAGATTACATATGAGTCACAATATAATGAATGGTTCATATGTTTATATAAAAAATGTGATAAGGAATGAGGGAAAATGGATAGTTGTAAAGAATCCAATGAGTCACAGATTTATTGGAATAGAAATACGGAAACTCCACCTAACCAACAAATTTACCGTTTTAACAGTTTATTAAATCAACTTGAAAGTCTTGAGGAAAAAATGTTTCAAATGAATCAAGTTCAAATGAAGGAAATAAAGGGAGTTTCAGAAGTAGTAAAAAACAGCAAACAAGGGATGATAGCGGAGATTGGTTCTACCCGAGACCAATTACTTTTACAAATAGGTGAAATAGTAAATTCCATAGGTAATTTCAGACAAGTAGAAGACAAACGGTACAAGAAAGAGAAAAAATATCTAGAAAGTATAATTAAAAAAGTAAAGAAATCTGACAAAAAGCATAGCTCGTATGAAAATCAAACCATGGAAGCTCTTTCTCAATTAATAAAAAGTGTTAATGAAGTTCTCTTGCATCAAGGTGAGACGGATGAGCAGCTAGAACAAATTAAGAATGAAATAACTAATTATGGCAACATAGGGGATATTCACCATAGTAAAGACCAGGAGTCTCTAAAAACACTAATCAATATAGTAACTCATATAGATGAGAAACAGATGTCTCACGAAAACCAAACAATAGAAGATTTTTCTGAATTATTGAAAAGTGTTGAAGAGGTTCAATTATCTCAAGGTGAGACGGATAAGCGTTTAGAACAAATCAAGAATGAAATATCTAATTATAGCAACATAGAGGATAATCACCATAATAAAGAACAGGAGTATTTAGAAACAATAATCAATATAGTAACTCAACTAGATGAGAAACAGATGTCTTACGAAAACAAAGCAATAGAAGCCCTTGCTCAATTATTGACAGGTGTTGATGAGGTTCAATCATCGCAAGGTGAGGCGGATGAACAGCTAAAACAAATCAAAAATGAAATTTCTAGTTATGGCAGCTTAGAGGAAATTAACCATAGAAAAGAGAAAGAGTATTTCGAAACAATACTCAAACAAGTAAATCAGTTAGATTTAAAACAGATGTCTCACGCAAACCAAGCTTCTGAAGTTCTTTCTAAACTCCTGTCAAAAATTAAAGAGGTTTATGACAATCAAGGTTTGACGGATGAACAGCTTGAACAAATCAAGAATCAGTTGTCTAGCTACAGGAATATAGATGAGTGTCACCATAGGAAAGAGCAGGAGTATTTAGAAAGTATCAGTAATCAAATAAACAAAATAAATAAAAATCAAACATCCTTCGAAAACCAAGCGTCAATTGCTTATTCAGGACTATTATCTAAGTTTGAAGAGGCTAATACTTTACACGGAGCAACGGATTACCAGCTGAAGCGGATCAGCGACAACTTCTCAGATTTTCAGAACTTAGAGGCTACACGGTATGAGAAAGAACAAAAGGATCTGGGGAATATATACAGTTTGTTAAATAAACTAGATGAGAAGCACACTTCCTTTGAAATACAAACAGTTGCCTCACATGCGCATATTTCAAATCAACTTGAGGAGATTCATACCCTTCAAGGTGAGGTAATTAAATTATTTGAAAAAATAAATAGTACCATCATTAAGTTATTAGCTACGTTACCAACAGGGAAAAAAATATCGTCCGTGACTGTAAAGGGAAGTCAATTAGAACTTCAATCCTTTATCAACTTCGATGAGGAAACCAATATGGCTACTTTTCAGCATAGTGACGGAAGTTTAGTCGTGGTTGATAGTAGACAAATTTTAGCTATTACTTTTCCATCAAGTTTATAGTTGAATAATATAGCTGGACCCAATTTCTATTAGAAGAAGTGGGATCCAGCTTTTTTTCTTTTTGTCTACTAATTTATTTATAGTTATTATGTGGAATTATTTGTAAAATAGATTATTTTACTATAACCGGTACATCAATTTCTACATAGGATGAAAAGACTTAAAGGGAGGGAGTATTACAATGGCGGAGGTTTCAGTAATAATGACAAGCTACAATAAGCCACAGTATGTAGCAAATTCGATTAAAGCCATTTTGAATCAAACGTTTGCAGATTTTGAGTTGTTTATTATGGATGATAATTCGAATGAAGAAACGATAAGAGCAATAGAACCATTTTTAAAGGATCCTAGAGTTAAATTCTTTCAAAGTAATATTAAAACAACAAAACAAAGAGTTGAAAAAGTAAGATATGCTGCGTTAATTAATGAAGCATTAGAGATGTGTTCAGGAAATTATATTTCATATGCAACGGATGATAATTGTTACAGACCAAATAGACTAAAGACGATGGTGAACTACTTAGAAAAACATCAAAACGTAAATATTGTTTATTCGGCGTCGCTAACGAACCATATTAATTTGAGTAATGAAGTTTTAAAAACCCAAGTTCGACCGACCAAGGGAATTGTTTCCATTGCACCTTGTCAAATTGATCATTGTTCAATCATGCACAGACAATCTATTTTACCAATAATAAAAGAAAAATTTGGTTCTTTTTGGGACGAGAATCCAGAGTTCTACCGGATTGGGGACGCACGATTCTTTTGGAGATTAAACCAGTATTGGGATTTCTACCCAATAAGAGAAATCTTAGATGATAACTATATAACAGAATTATCCATTCACCACAAGCTTGCCAATGAAAAGCAAAATGAATTTGTACAGATGTTACCAACGCAAAGGACTTGTAAGGAACTAAGGGAAGAATTACGAGCCATGAAGAAACGAAACTAGGAGGGTAAACAGTGTCCACATATTTGAATAATTACTGGTCTCTCTATAGTGAGTTTATTAATGTATTTAAGAATATGAAGTATAGAAATATACCTATAGCTCTATTAACCAATTTCTATCAACAAATTAACGATGAATTAAGATTGGAAATGGAAAAGGAAGATTTTTCATTAAAACTAAAGTATTCTAGTATTCACGAAAAACGTGAGATACAGCCATTCTTTGATAAAATTCTTAGGCCGATCAGGATACCAATAAAGAATCAACCCAAAGGGAAAGTGGTAGTGAATTCTGATTATACCAGACTACCTGAGAAGACATTTACAGATTATTTTAGGAAAGAAAAAACTATCATCATTTCACGTTCCAAGAAACCAGAACTATTTGGTATCTCGAATGAGTATATTGGTAAATTCAAGAGGGAAACGAATGGTCATTCTGCTCAGTTAGTAAAAACGGCATCTAGAATACTTACAAAATACAAAGATCATCCTGCATTAGGGAATTCGTATTTTGCTAACACTTTCATAAAGCGAATTCCCACTATCGTTGACGCAATAGAAACGGCTGTTACCTTTTACCAAGAAGTACAAACATCGATATTAGTCATTGGAACAACAGAAGATGTTGTTAGTAGAGCATGGGCGATGGTTGGATCCATGTATGGAATTCCAAGCATTTGTTTGCAGCATGGGATACTAATGGGTGAGGAAGCCTTTATTCCGGTCTTCTCGAGTCATGTCGCGGTTTATGGTGACTATGAGAAACAATGGTATATGACTAGGGGCCTCCAGGAAAATCGAATAGAAATAATTGGACACCCTCGATATGATCATTTATTTACAAAAATACAAGACCTAAAAGTAAATGGAAGTAAATCCCACCTTAATCCCTCTAAAATTCAATTATTAATCACGACTGGTCCTAATCTAGATGCCTCAAAACTTACTTCATTCATTGCAGAGTTGAATCTTAGTGAAAGATATCAAATCCTTTTAAAACCCCATCCTTGGGAGTTAGCCAAAAATAGAACGTCATTATATACAGAATTACAGAAAAAATATAATTTCCTTCAAGTTATTACAGATAGAAAAATCGATACAAACGAGTTAATTATGAACTCTGATGCAGTGATTTCTTCTCTCTCGACGGTTGCATTAGAAGCCATGATACTAAACAAGCCCGTATTCATCTACTACTTCATTCAAAGCAATAGAGAGTACGACTACTTCAATGGCTTAGGGAATTACGTCCAAAGAGATCCAAAGGAATTAGTAAAGATGATTAATTCTTATTTTCAAGAAGATGAGGAAAGGAAACAGTACGAACACATGAGAATCAAATTTTTAGAGTCATCCTATAGTGTTTCTAATGCTAGTTCGGAGCTTGTTAAGTCAATTGAGAAGATAACAGGCGGTTTAAATAACAAAAATAAAGGAGGAGGGGAATAGTGTATTTTAAAGGGAAAAAGGTACTAGTAATTGGTGGTACAGGAACAATTGGTAAGAACATTGTTAAGCATATTTTGAAAGAAGAACCTGAAGTGATACGGATTTTTAGCAGAGACGAATTTAAACAATTTCAGTTAACAAATGACTTGGGGAATCATTCGAAGCTTAGATTCTTAATTGGTGATATTCGTGACTATGATCGTGTGTTTAGTGCGATGGAGGATATTGATTATGTATTTCATACAGCCGCAATGAAACATGTGTCTTTTTGTGAATACAATCCCTTCGAGGCAGTACAGACCAATATTATCGGTACCTATAACGTAATTAAGGCCGCTAAGAGTCAGAATGTGAAAAAGGTTGTTTTTACTAGTACAGACAAGGCGATTTCACCTACAAATAATTATGGAGCAACCAAATTATCTGCTGAAAAGCTGATTTCTTCTGCAGAGTATTCAAAAGGTACCGGAAAAACGGTCTTCGCAAGTGTTCGTTTTGGAAATGTAATGGGGTCAAGAGGATCAGTTATTCCATTATTCGTAAACCAAGTAAGAGAAGGAAAGGACCTTACAGTAACCGAACTCTCAATGACTAGGTTCATGATGACATTAGAACAGGCAACGAAGTTAACCATTGAAGCTCTAAAGATTTCTTTAGGTGGAGAGACATTTATTTTAAAAATGCCTGTCATCGGACTTTCAGATTTGGC
Source organism: Robertmurraya korlensis NBRC 107688 (assembly GCF_001591645.1). Lineage (GTDB taxonomy): Bacteria > Bacillota > Bacilli > Bacillales > Cytobacillaceae > Robertmurraya_A. The sequence goes on from NZ_BCVH01000004.1 coordinate 11,034, forward strand.
CGAAGTTGTTCTAGAAGAAACAATTAAGAAATATAAAATACATTCCTCCACAAGTAAAATCATTGAGATTGGTTTAAAACCAGGAGAGAAAAGATACGAAGAGCTCATGACATTTGACGAATCTTTACATGCATTTGAATTACCCGAGTTATTTATTATTCCTTCTCCGTTTGCTCCCAAAAATCAATATGAGAAGGCCAATAAAACTAACCCAGGAACGTATAGCTCGGAAGGTCAAATTCCATTAACAAAGGAGCAAGTACGAGAGATCATTGTAAAAGAAAAATTACTATAATGGAGGTTACTATGAAAATATTAGTTACTGGTGGAACAGGTTTTATCGGTAGATGGGTAGTTAAAAGATTATTACAAGATGGACATCAAGTATGGGTTGTTGACAACTTGGCAAACTCATCAATCGACAATTTAAACGAATTTTCTAATCATAAGAACTTAGTAAGCATCAAGATTATGGATGTAAGAGATAAGGAGTTTTTACAATATATTTTCAACGAAGTAGACTTTGATCTTTGCTACCATCTTGCAGCAAGCATTAATGTTCAAGATAGTATTGATGATCCAGAAACGACATTTACCAATGACACGGTGGCAACCTTTTATTTGCTAGAGGAATGCCGGAAAAAGAACGTTAAGATCGTCTTAATGAGTACTTGTATGGTTTATGATCGAGCCAGTGATGAAAGAGGTATTGATGAATCCTCGCCGACTAAGCCAGCTTCCCCTTATGCAGGGGCAAAAATTGGTGCAGAAAACATGGTACTCTCGTATTATTTTGCTTACGGTTTACCTGCTGTAGTGGTTAGACCCTTTAATACGTATGGTCCCTTTCAGAAGACAGGAGGTGAAGGGGGAGTAGTAGCAATTTTTATTCATAATAAGTTAGTCGGTAGCTCTATAAAGATTTATGGTGATGGAACACAAACGAGAGATCTTCTGTATGTGGAGGACTGTGCTGATTTTGTGGTAGAAGCAGGTTACAGTGATAAATTACATGGAGAAATTGTAAATGCTGGAACCGGCAATGATATCTCTATTAATGCTTTAGCAGAGCTCATTTCAGAAAACCAGGTGTCTATTCAACACATCCCACACATACACCCGCAAAGTGAGATACAAAAACTTCTTTGTCATTCAGGAAAAGCCGAACGTATTCTCGGTTGGAAACCAAAAATCTCCATTGAAGAGGGGATAAAAAGGACAGAAGCTTGGATAAAAGAAACAATGGCAAAAAAGGATGAAGAAGATCATGAGTGATGAGCAGTTAGCTATTCATGGTGGAAAACCAGTAAGAAATGCATATCTTCCTTATGGGAAACAAGTATTAGATGAAGACGATATCCAGTCCGTAGTTCAGGTACTAAAAAGCGATTACTTAACAACTGGACCAGTAATTCAGCAGTTTGAACAAGACATGGCTAATTTGACAGGAGCAAAGTACGCGGTTGCTTTCTCCAATGGGACGGCCGCCCTACATGCAGCCTGCTTCGCAGCGGGAATCAGTGAAGATGACGAAGTAATTACAACACCGATGACATTTGCTGCATCAGCCAATTGTGTATTATATCAAGGTGGTAAACCAGTTTTTGTTGATATCCATCCAGATACGTATAACATCAACTCAATGTCAATTAAAGAGAAAATTACAAAACACACAAAGGCCATTATTCCAGTTCATTTTACGGGTCAACCAGCTGATATGGATGAAATTATGAAAATAGCCCGTGAAAATCAGTTAATTGTGATAGAAGATGCTGCACATGCACTTGGGGCTATGTATAAAAATCAAAAAATCGGGTCTATTGGTGATATGACGATGTTTAGCTTTCATCCAGTGAAGCATATAACAACTGGAGAAGGTGGAATCATCACTACCAATCAGGAAGACTTTTATAAAAAATTAATTCAATTTCGTACACATGGCATTACAAGAGAACCAAATATCATGAGGGAAAATCATGGCCCTTGGTATTACGAGATGCAATTCTTAGGATATAACTATCGAATAACAGATATTCAAGTAGCTCTTGGTGTATCTCAGTTGAAAAAATTAGAAACTTTTATTCAGAAACGAAAACAGTTAGTTGAATTGTACATGGAAGAATTAAAGAATATGGATGAAATTGAATTACCAAAACAATTGCCCTATGTGGAGTCCAGCTGGCATTTATTTGTATTAAAGCTCCAGCTATCAAAACTAACCGTTGGAAGAAAAGAAATTTTTGAGGCTCTCCAAAAAGAAAATATTGGCGTTAATGTTCATTACTTGCCGGTGTATTTGCATCCCTATTATCAAACTCTTGGATTCACAAAGGGTATATGTCCAATTGCTGAGAAAAGTTATGAAGAATTTCTTACTCTCCCTTTATTTCCGGGAATGGATGAAGGGGATGTTATGGATGTTGTTCGTGGGTTGAAAAAGGTTATTAAATACTATAGAAAGTAGATTCCAGATGGGGGTGAGTCATACTTGAAAGTTGTTGCTATTATTCAAGCAAGAATGGGATCTACTAGACTCCCAGGGAAAGTATTAAAAAAAGTACGAAATAAATCACTATTAGAGTACCAATTGGAACGGGTAAAAAAAGCGACGTTGCTGCATGATATCGTTATTGCGACTACCATAAATAAACGTGATGAAGAGATTGTGAATTTTTGTAAGGCAAGATCAATCCCCTATTATCGAGGTTCAGAAGAGGATGTATTAACTAGGTATTATGAGGCAGCACGAATGTGTAATGCGGACGTTATTGTACGTCTTACCTCTGATTGTCCATTAGTTGATCCTTCTATTATCGATCGAAATGTGGCTGAATTTTTAAGCGACCCATCACTTGATTATGTTTCTAATACGATAGAAAGGACGTATCCACGAGGGATGGATATAGAGGTTTTTTCTATTTCTACTTTGGAAAGATTACGTAGAGAAGCAACTTCTCCATCTGAAAGAGAACATGTCACATCCTTTCTAACTAGGAATCCTAACATGTTTCAAATAAAACAAGTGAAACAATCTAATGATGACAGTCAATATCGTTTAACAGTTGATACGCAAGAGGATTTCTTCGTAATAAAAAATGTAATAGAAAATTTATACATGAATTCACCCATGTTTTCTACAGAGGAAGTTGTTAACTATCTAAAGAAAATGCCTGATATCGTTAAAATAAATCAAGATATTAAACAAAAGGAACTATAGGAGCTATTGAGACAAATTTACCCTTTTTGTTGGGGAGGTAATATCTTAATGAACATTGTTATCCGAGTCGATTCTTCATTTGAAATTGGAACAGGTCATGTTATGCGATGTCTCACACTTGCTGAAGTTTTAAGGAGAAAAGGGGCAAGAATCTCCTTTATCTGTCGTGATTTACCTGGTAATTTAGGAAACTATTTAATAGAGAAGGGATTCAACGTCTGTTTATTACCACCTCCTAAGAATTGCGATCAAGTTAAATATAACCATTTATACGAGTCTTGGCTGAAAGTTCCGTGGCAAATAGATGCAGAAGAAACCATTGAAATACTTAAAGTAGCAAAGCCAGTAGATGGTTTGATTGTTGATCACTATGCAATTGATAAGAAATGGGAGGTCATGGTAAAGGCGTTTGTAGGTAAAATCGTTATTATTGACGATCTTGCCAACCGACCTCACGATTGTAAGATTTTACTAGACCAAAATTTTTCAAATGAATCAAACAGATATAATCATTTACTACCAAATAACTGTGTAAAGTTATTAGGCACAGGTTATGCGATCCTTCGTGAAGAATTTCGTAGAGAGAATATAAGAATGGAAGAAAGGTCAGGCCAAATTAAAAATCTTCTTATATTCTTTGGTGGCACAGATCCAACAAGTGAAACAATAAAAGCTTTAAAAGGATTAAATAGTATAAGTGTCTCAGACTTACACATAAATGTGGTAGTTGGCAAGTCGAATCCTTATAAACATTTAATAAAGGAAGAATGTGACAAAGCCCTTAATATCTCTTATCATTGTCAAATTGAAAATATGGCTGAATTAATGAGGGAGGCAGATCTTTCAATAGGAGCAGGGGGAAGTACCACCTGGGAGCGCTGTTTTTTGGGATTGCCATCAATTGTTATTGCGACAGCAGAAAACCAAGTTGAAATAACTCGGCTGGTAAATAGCAAAGGAGCTATTCATTACCTTGGTTTGAGTGAAACAGTAACTCAATCGATGATTGCAAATGCAGTAGAAGATATGCTAACCAATCCCAAACGGGTTAAAATAATGTCTGAAAAAGCTAGGGCATTGATGGGAGATAGTAGATTTAATGAAATCATCGAACGAATAATGGAGGTGGAGAATGCTGGATAAACGTGAGTATTGTTTACGTGATGTAAGTAACAATGAAATAAATCTTATTTACGAGTGGCGAAATGCAGAACACATTAGACCATTTATGATGCATAGTGATTTTATCGAATTAGCAGATCATTATAAATGGTATGAGAAGTGCCGTAACGATCAAAACAAGATTCTAAAGTTATGTTTGCACAAAGGTAAACCAATCGGGTTGGTTCAATTTTCAATTGATGAAAAAAACAAAATCTGTGAATGGGGATTTTACATCGGTGAGAAAAATAGCCCTCGTGGGTCGGGAAGAATAATGGGTATGCTTGCATTAGATTTTATTTTTCAGGAAGTGGGAATGAGAAAGGTATGTGCCCAAGTACTAGATTATAATGAGAAAAGTTTGTCTTATCATAAAAAATTAGGGTTCCATGAAGAAGGAAGGTTACTAAAACAAATTCTCAAGAAAAACGAGTACGTCGATGTAGTACTATTCGGTCTATTAAAGGAAAATTGGAAACTGGCTCGAGGGGATTTTGCAATAGAAGGGTTTGAAAAGGGATGAAAGATATTAAAATTGCAAGTAAATGGATTGGGAAAGGACATGAACCGTTTATTATTGCTGAAATGTCAGGAAATCATAATCAATCTTTGGAGCATGCATTGGAAATTGTTAGGGCTGCTGCTAAAGCAGGAGCACATGCGTTAAAAATACAAACCTATACTGCTGAAACGATGACTTTGAATAGTGATAAGAAAGACTTTTTAATAGATGAGAAGAACCAACTTTGGAAAGGAAAATCACTATTTCAACTTTATCAAGAGGCGTATACCCCTTGGGAATGGCATGAACCGATATTTAAATTAAGTAAGGAATTAGGGATGATACCTTTTAGTACGCCATTTGATGAAACCTCACTTGAATTTTTGGAAAGTATTGGTGTTCCGTGCTACAAGATTGCCTCTTTTGAAAATACTGATATTCCTTTAATAAGGAAAGTAGCTTCAAAACGTAAGCCTATGATTGTTTCAACAGGAATGGCATCTCTTGCTGAGATTGATTATTTAGTAAACACGATTCGTGAGGAGGGGTGTGAGGATATTGTTTTATTGAAATGCACAAGTAGTTATCCTGCATCACCAGAAAATTCAAATCTAAATACCATTCCTTATTTAAAGGAGATTTTTAGATGCCATATTGGTTTATCAGATCATACATTAGGAATTGGAGCTGCTGTTGCTAGCGTTGCTTTAGGGGCTACAGTTGTGGAAAAGCATTTTACGTTAGACCGAAGCAAAGGTGGAGTTGATGCAGCATTTTCATTAGAACCTTCAGAATTTTCTTCTCTGGTAAAGGAGACGAAGACAGCTTGGCAATCCCTTGGAAGTGTTTTTATTGGGCCGACAAAAGAAGAAGAAAAGTCGTTACAATTTAGACGTTCCATTTATGTTTCTAAAGATATAAAAGCCGGTGAAATTCTTTCAAAAGAAAATATTAGAATTATTAGACCAGGATATGGTTTAGAACCAAAATACTATGACTTGCTTTTGGGACGCGAACTACGAAAAGATCTTACAATGGGTACTCCACTAACCTGGGATGCTTTATTATAAGGATTTTACAAATCTTGTGTCAGAAAGGAATGTGAATATTGAAAGGTGTTATTTTAGCGGGTGGATCTGGAACAAGGCTAAAGCCCTTTACAAAGATCATTAATAAACATTTACTGCCAGTCGGTCCATTTCCTATGCTTCATTGGTCCATTCTTAAGTTAAAGGAAGCAGGAGTCGAAGAGGTATTAATTATTACAAATAATGAATCTATTGCCCATTTTCAGACCATGTTTGGTTCGGGTGAGTCCTATCAAATCAATTTGTCATATAAAGCGCAACCGCACGCGGGTGGAATATCCCATGGTCTTGCATTAGCCAAGGACTTTGTAAATGGAGAACGTTTTATATTATTACTGGGTGATAATATTTTTGAAGATTCACTAAAACCATATATTCAAAGTTTCATTAGTCAAAAAGAATCAGCAAAAGTATTACTAAAGGAAGTTGATGACCCTGAGAGATACGGAGTAGGGGTAATAGATGAAGATAGAAGAATAATTACCTCAATTGTTGAGAAACCAACCTCATTTGTCTCAAATTTCTGTGTAACAGGAATCTATATGTACGATAGTTTGGTATTTAGCTATATTGAGAAACTAACGGTCTCTGCACGTGGTGAGCTTGAAATTACGGATGTAAATAATATGTATATTGCTAACGATAGTCTTACTTATGAAATGCTGGACGGCTGGTGGGTGGATGCTGGTACTCATGAATCTCTTTATGAAGCCAACCAATTTGTGTATCAAAGCAGAGACCATAGAAAAGGGGATGAACAATGACAAAAGAGATACTAATAACGGGTGGGGCAGGATTTATTGGTATAAATTTTGTCCATTACTTGTTAAAGACGTCGGACTACTATCTAACCGTTGTTGATTCTTTGACGTATGCGAGTAACATTACTGAAATGGAAGATGTTGCTAAAAATGAAAGAGTGCGCTTTTTCCCATACGATGTAACAGATTATGATCAGTTGTTATCAGTGATGGATCGTGAGTACGACACATTTGTTCATTTTGCTGCTGAATCCCATGTAGATAATAGCATAATTGATGCAGAACCATTTATATACACCAATATCATCGGAACATTCCATCTAATTAAACTTCTCCAAAGAGGCTATGCCAAAAGGATGATCCAAATTTCTACAGACGAAGTATACGGATCCTTAGAGGAATGTGAACTGCCTTTTACTGAAAAAAGCCAAATAACTCCTAATAATCCCTATTCTGCAACAAAAGCAAGTTCAGATTTACTTGCACTTTCCTACTATCACACTCATAATCTTCCAATCATTATTACTAGATGTAGCAACAATTACGGTCCCTTTCAAAATAGTGAGAAATTTATTCCAAAAATTATTCAGCGTACTTTAAATTCAAAGGAAATCCCTATTTACGGTGATGGGAAACAGATTAGAGATTGGTTATTTGTAGAAGACCATTGTCACGCCGTTAAATTGGTGATGGAGAAAGGAAGAGAAGGACAAGTATATAACATTGGAGGAGGAAACGAGAAGACAAATATAGAGGTGGTTACCCAGATTATTCAGATGTTATCTAGGAGTGAAGAGCTTATTCACTTTATTGAAGATCGTAAGGGTCACGATCGCCGATATGCGATTAATTCTGAAAAGCTTAGAAATGAGCTTGGGTGGACACAAATGTATACATTCGAAGAGGGACTTAGAAAGACAGTAGATTGGTATGTCAAACAATACAGTAGGGAAATATCATGAAGATCATCATAACAGGTGCAGGAGGTCAATTAGGAAAGGCATTAGTTAAATTGTTCTCATCCTGTGATTATAAAGTATTTTCTTTTACAAAAAGGGAATTAGATATCACGAGTAAAGAGCAAATTAAAGAGGTTTTTAATAAAATTAGCCCTGACATCATCATCAACTGTGCTGCTTTTACAAAGGTTGATCTTTGTGAAACGGATGTAGAAAAAGCATATCTCATCAATGGTTTAGCTCCATTTTATCTAGGAACAGAAGCAAATAAACATCAAGCGAAGCTTATTCATATAAGCACAGACTATGTTTTTTCAGGGAACCAAACATCCCCATATAAAGAAACGGATCAACCAAATCCCCAAACAATATATGGGAAAAGCAAACTTTTAGGAGAAGAGTTGCTCCTGAAAAATTGTAACAATCTACTAATTGTTAGGACTTCCTGGTTATACGGAAACGATGCCAATAACTTTGTTCATACAATGATGAAGTTGTCGGAAAAATTGAATTCTATAAAAGTTGTCCATGATCAATTTGGCAGCCCGACATATACAAGGGATGTGGCACTGGCCATTCAGTCATTAATGAAGGATAAAACAGGAATCTATCATGTTACCAACTCAGGGAAGTGTAGCTGGTATGAATTTGCAAAAGAGATAATGAGGCTTATACACTCAAAAACAGAAATACTTCCAATATCATCCCAGGATTATCAATTCAATACTCCTCGACCAAGTTATTCTGTTCTTGATAATTACAAGCTTGAAAAAGAGGGGATTAGGTTAAGAGATTGGAAGGCCGCTTTGTCAACCTTTTTTAGAGAGGAGTACATTGAAAATGAGGATTGAAGGTGTTGTTACAAAGGAGTTAATAAAACACTGTGATGATCGAGGATTTTTTGCTGAAGTGTTAAGAAATGATGAAGATTTGCTGCAGAAATTTGGACAATTATCTTGGTCAATGTCTTATCCAGGGGTAATTAAAGCTTTTCATTACCATGAAATACAAGATGATTTATGGTTTTTCCCTTCTGGAGATGCACAGGTAGTTTTATATGATTATCGCCAAGATTCTCCTACGTATAAGCAGTCCAATGTTTTTTACATGGGAGAAAATAACCCGATTTTACTTGTAATACCAAAAGGTGTAGCGCATGGCTATCGTGTACTAGGAAGTAAGCCTGCTACGATTATTTATTGCACAACAGAATCGTATAACTCTTCTAATCCTGATGAAAAAAGGATCCCATGGGATGATGAGTCGATTGGATTTAACTGGAAGACAAAGAATAGGTAAAAGTATAAATAACAAATTTAATAGACTAGAGCCTTTTTTTAATAGTGAGGATAGTTATCTATGCAGCTTTCGTAGATTTGAATAATATATATTAACCCTTGAGTAAAAGGGAATGTAAGAGAGGAGGTGAAACTATGACACATTGTAATCCAAGAGGAGGAAGTATTTCCGATCTTCTTGAGAGTCTAGCACCACAAACAGCTGTAAGTGGGCTTCAAGTAGATGGAAATTATGAGCGTGCTAGTGCTTTCATTACATTGGACAGAAGAAGAGGTGTTGCTTATTTCTCAGAAACTGGTGGAGGGTTAGTGGTAGCTGATATCAGAAAAATATCACTAATTGAATTTCCAGGTGTTTAAATAAGTGCATTGTATTGTGAGTAGATTTATAGAGATTTCTAGTAAATTTAAGGAGATGACATAATGTCACATTCAAACCAAAGAGGTAGTATCGTAGATTTATTGGAAAATTTAGCACCACAAACACCTGTAAGTGGAATCCAAGTAGATGGCTATTATGAGCATGCTACTGCTTTCATTACTTTAGACAAAGCAAGAGGACTTGCATATTTCTCAGGTGTTGGCGGAGGACTAGTGGTAGTTGACATTAGTGAATTATCACTAATTGAATTTCCAGGTGTTTAATTCTTGTAGCAATTACTAAAGGAGGAGATTATCTCCTAAAATAGAGTTGCTAAATCGATTCTAAAAATGTTATGTAGGAATTTCTCTTCCAATATAGTTTTCGAAGAGAATCTTCCTACATTCTACATAAATTCTCATCAAAACAACTAAACTTTCCTACTTCCGCTTGTTACTATTGTAGTAGTATAATATAGGTTAATAGTAATTCATCTAAGATTGCCGCAAAAATTTAAACTACGACAACTATTCGACAAGTGGAGGATACGATGTATATAAAGGTTGAAACATTGGCAGATCTTAATTCATTTAACGAAATATGGATGGAGTGCTGGCTTGAGAAGGGGTATATGCTAGATCCAACCTTCGATAAGACAGATCGCTTTATTATCCTTGATGAAGACAGTAGAGAAATTGGGACAATTGAGTTCAAACCCTATTTTCCCACTAGGCAAAATTATATAAACACGATATTCCCGTTCCATGAAATAGAGAAACTAGAAATGAATCCTATGAAGGTCATTGAAATAGATAAGGTCTCAATTCTAAAAAAATATAGAGGGAAAAATCTTGAAAGATTGTTATCCCTATTTGTTTACTACACAGAATTCTACCAAATGAACTATTGCGTGGTTCTTTTGGAGAGAGTATTCTATAGAGCATTAAGAAATGTTTACAAAATACCGATCGAATCTGTTGCGGAACAAATGTACTACAAAGGTGATTACGTGATACCCGCAATTATTCACTCCCGTGAAGTGTATACCAAGAAGGAAGACTATCCATGGATTATTCCTTCTAACCAAGGATTTGAAAGGAAACCGATTTATACTTAAAGGAGAAAATAATGTTCGCCCTGAAAAACCAAAAGTTTGCTTATCTTTTTATTGCCTTTTTTATAATAACGAACTTCTTATGGAATTACTTCTTTCAACATAAGCAAGCTTTTCTGGACTGGGGTGGAGTTGCATTCCAAACAATTGCCTGCTTGACTTCCCTTGGCTGGCTATTATTAACGTATAAGAATGACCAAGGAAAGGCCAAAAACTTTTGGCTGTTTTTAGGCTTGGGAATTTTAAGCTATATAATAGGAATTCTTATCTGGGTATTTTACGAGTTTATATTAGGTGCCCAAGGAGATACTCTTCTTTTGCCAAAACTCTTTTGGATTGGTCAAAATGGGTTTTATTTTGTTGCACTTTTATACATGATGAAAGTTGTAAGAAGTAAGTTACTTACCATACGATTTTCCTTTGATATGCTGATCATCATGACCGTTGCAACTACTTTTAATTGGGTGTTAATTATATCACCTTTATTAAAAATGAAAGGAAATCCATTTCATCTTGTAGAATTAATGTACCCAATATTAGATCTTGGAGTTTTAGGGGGAGTAATCAGTCTTTTTATTGCTTCCAATTCTCTATTTAATAAAAAAACGTTATATCTACTAGTAGTAGGTTTATTAGTACAGATTCTGGCTGATAGCATTTTTTCATTTTTAACTGTAAATAATTTGTACACGGTTGGAAGCATTTCAGAGCCATTATGGATCCTTTCATTGTTTATTCTTGCTCTGGCTGGACTTTATCATGAAACTCCATCCCACGTAATAGGCGAGAAGGAATACGAAACAGAAAGTAAGAACAAATTCTTTATAAAGCATAGCTTGCCTTATGTAGGAGTTGTTTTGCTCTCATTGTATGTGATTTCTCATATTTACACTACCGCTCCTTTTGTTGTAGGGCTGTTTTTAACAATCCTATTAGTTGTGTTAAGGCAGTTATTTACCTTATTAGAGAATAATAAATTGGTTTCTGAATTAAACCATTTAAATGAACAACTTGAGGTAAAAGTAAAAGAGAGAACAGATCGTTTAGTAGAAACGATTAATCAGATGGAGTACTTAGCTTATCATGATGTTGTGACGGGATTGCCCAATAGAAGATTTATTGAGAAGCGGCTTTCGAGAGCAATTAGTAATCACAATGGACGAAGTAAAAAGAAAATTGCTTTTTTACTACTGGATTTAGATCGTTTTAAGCATATAAATGATAGTCTTGGTCATTCTTACGGAGACTTATTATTGAAAGAGGTAGGAGATAGATTAAGTTCTAGTCTTAAACCGAACGAGTTAGTGTGTCGTATTGGTGGAGATGAATACGGAATATTACTGGAAAACACGAATGAATTAAAAATTAACCAAATGGCTGAAGATATCCTAACCGCTCTTCGTAAAACCTATGATATTAGAGGAGAAGAACTCTATGTAACACCGAGTATTGGGGTGTCAATATTCCCCGACCATGGAAATACCTTTGAGTCCTTACTAATGAAGGCTGACACAGCAATGTATAAAGTAAAGGAAGCTGGAAAAAACCACTACAAAATATATAATGAAGAAATGGATATAGAACCTCAAGTAACGATGGAGAACGCGTTACGAAAAGGGATTGAGCGGAATGAACTTGAGCTATTCTATCAACCGCAGGTTTCATTAGAAAACAATCAGATTGTTGGGGTAGAGGCATTACTGCGCTGGATTAGACCTGAACAAGGAATGGTTCCACCCTGTGAGTTTATTCCACTAGCGGAAGAAACTGGCCTTATCCTTCCTATAGGAGAATGGGTATTAAAAGAAGCATGTTTACAATCCGTTGCATGGGAAAAACAGGGGCTGTCCCCGGTTCGCATTGCTGTAAATATATCAGCAATCCAATTCAAACAGAGTAACTTCATTGAAAAGGTAACGGCGACTCTATTTGAAACAAAAGCAAATCCAGAATATATTGAACTTGAAATTACGGAAAGTGTTGCTATGGGTTCAATTGAAGACACGCTGGCGAAGCTTCAAGCTTTAAAGGAAATGGGATTCTATATCGCAATTGATGATTTTGGTACGGGGTATTCTTCATTACAATACCTGAATCAGTATCCAATTGACCGCTTGAAGATTGATCGCTCCTTTATCTCGTCGCTGAATACTAGTGAGAAAAATGTGGCGATTGTTAAATTAATTGTCTTGATGGCAAAAGGGTTGAACTACAAGGTAATTGCAGAAGGCGTTGAAGAAGAGAGTCAAAAAGTATTCCTACGATCCATTGATTGTGATGAATTTCAAGGCTATCTATTCAGTCCTCCATTAAACAAGCTAGATACGGAGGCTTTATTGCTTCAGCAGCTAGCCAAAAGATAAGTAAGGGAAAGTATTTCTTTATGAAGAAATGCTTTTTTTTGTATTTTCTGGTAGAGGAAAAAAAGGATGGAACTTTATAAGAATGAGCCGATATAAAATTAGGTTACGTGAAAAAAATTTATAATTTATTGAAAACAGGTGCAATATGGAGATCATACAATGTAAATTTAGACAGACGGCAAGAAATGTGTTCGATTTATTAACCGAGCTCATTCCTGCAAAATCATTTTTTATTGCATCAACGACAGAAAACCGGTTTATTATTTTAGAAATGTTTAATCATGTAGGCGGTTGTCCTATACCTTCTGATGTAAATGAACCGTTACAAATATCTTACTGCCAACATGTAGCTACTGATGCGGTCCCGCTGTTAATACCTGATACAAGACAATCCTCAACTGTAAAAGAGTTAGAGGTGACCTCACTGCTTTCCATTGGTTCCTATCTTGGAGTTCCCATATTTCTAGAAGATGGTAGTGTGTTTGGCACACTTTGTGCTTTAGATCCCAGCTCAAACATCTTATATGAGGAACATATTTCTGTCATGGAGAAATTCTCCAAGGTAATTTCAGGTTCAATTGAGTTAGAAAAATCACTAATCCAGTTAAAGGAAAATGAGATTAGAACCGAAAGAGAATTTCATATTGCCAGAAACCTACAAACGGCTATGTTTTGTAAACCTATGTCACAAGAAAATGTTAGTATTGAACCGTTATATCTTCCATGCTCTTATTTATCAGGAGATGTTTTCACCTGGAAAAAGCTAGGAGAAGGGAAATACGGGATTGCAATATTAGATGTTATGGGTCATGATATATCTTCTGCATTAGTTGGTATGAGGGTATTTTCTCATTTAAAGAATCAACAAATAGAGTATGAGAATCCATACCAAGTGATGAGCTCTCTCAATCAAAAAATAAAGGCCTTATTTAATGAAAACATAAATAATGGAATGTATGTTACAGGGATTTATGTAGAAGTTAATCTGACGACTATGGAGATCATTTATATGAATGCGGGACATCCAGCGGCTGTTTTGATTAAAAAAAATGAAGCTACATTATTATCACAATCTACCGTACCACTTGGCCTGTTAGACAAGCTAGAGGATACAAGAAAGACCGTGTCCATTTCGAGAGATTTTCAACTATTGCTTTATACAGACGGTCTATTGGATTGTTTTCAAAACACGGATCTCTCCAAGCTTGAAACCTTACGAGTAAAAATAGAGGAGTCCTTACGCCTAAAGGAATCCATTAGTTGTTTTTTAGAAAAGTTGACATCAGCTCAAGAAACACAGGTCGATGATATTTGTGTGCTGACTGTTAGTGCACGGGGAGGCGAAGAGACTAGGGCATAGTCTCTTTTTTTCTGAAAAGAGATGAAAGTAGCAATTCTTTCTAAGAATGTTTAAGATAAAGTTATATATCCAAGTGACATAGATTATCTACGGTATACATACATAGCTCTGTATGATTGATTAGGAGGATTCATATTGGAAATAGGTGTAAGTACGTTTGTAGAAACAACTCCAGATGTGGTGACAGGGAAAACAGTAAGTCATGCACAAAGAATTCGCGAAGTGGTGGAGGAAATCGTTCTTGCCGACCAAGTTGGTTTAGATGTTTTTGGAGTAGGGGAGCATCATAGAGAAGATTTTGCTGCTTCCTCTCCAGCGGTCGTATTATCGGCTGCGGCTTCACAAACAAAACGGATTCGTCTGACGAGCGCAGTTACAGTTCTCTCGTCTGCTGATCCTGTTCGTGTATTTCAAGATTTTGCTACTCTGGATGCTATATCAAATGGGCGGGCTGAAATTATGGCTGGAAGAGGTTCGTTTATTGAGTCATTCCCATTGTTTGGGTACGATTTAGCAGATTATGATGATTTATTTGAGGAAAAGCTAGATTTATTGCTAAAAATTAGAGATTCTGAAATTGTAACTTGGTCGGGGAAGCATCGACCGGCGATTCACCAAAAAGGGGTATATCCACGTCCGGTCCAACATCCACTTCCAGTATGGATTGGAAGTGGGGGCAACTCTGAATCAGTCATTAGGGCTGGTATTCTAGGTCTTCCACTCGTATTAGCGATTATCGGAGGAAGCCCCTTACAATTTGCTCCACTTGTTGAGCTTTATAAAAAAGCTGCCGTACATGCAGGTCATGATGCTTCAAAATTAACAGTAGCATCCCACTCCCATGGATTTATTGCGGAAGAGACGGAACTTGCTGCGGACAAGTTTTTCCCATCAACCCAACAGGTTATGAACGTTCTAGGACGGGAGCGAGGTTGGGGACATTATGGTCGTGCTAGCTTTGACGCGGCACGTAGCTTTGAAGGTGCTTTATACGTAGGAGATTCGAAGACAGTAGCCGAAAAAATTATTCATTTACGTAAGAACGTAGGGATTACTCGCTTCATGCTCCACGTCCCGGTGGGGTCTATGCCACACGAAGATGTGATGAAGGCAATCGAGTTACTAGGGAAAGAAGTGGCTCCAATTGTAAAGAACGAGGTTACTAAATGGGAGGCATCATTTAGTAATGAGTAAGAGATGAACATCGAATTGTTTGACTTTCTAGCTTGTTTACAAGTATGATGATTTATAAGATAAATGAATACCAAAGGGGAGTAGCTATAACAACAAAGTCGTCATTACGAGATGAAAAATCTCCGGTTTTGTTGGGCAATTTATGTTGCTAGTGAGACCTTTGCCAATATTTTGGTAAAGGTCTGCCCCTTTTCATAAGATCATTACCACAAAGGTAGTGATCTTTCTTATTTTTCAAATATAGGAAAATTGGAGGAAAAAAGAATGAAGGTGAAGTGGATGACAATCGTACTAACAGCAGTAATAGGATTAAGTGGTTGTTCTTTCTTGGAAGAAGTGAACGGAACAATAGACTACGTGAATCAAGCAACAGATTATGTAAATGAAGCGACAGAGTTTGCAAACGAAGTACCTGCTATGGCAGAGCAAGCAATTACTGATACACAGGCATTAGCTGATTTAGAAACTAGATTACTAGAAATGAAACAAGAAATAGAAGCATTTAATGAATTGGAAGCTCCAAACTTAGCAGAGGATCTCCATCAACAAGTTATGGAGCAAAATAACAGGGCGTTAGAGGGGATTAATGTATTCTTATCAAATATTGAAAATGGGGAGCTAGATTCAGCATTACTGGAAAATACCGAATTATTTACAACTCTACAAGAGTTAACGGAATTATCCAACCAAATTCAACAGCTTGGTGAATAAATAGATAGTACATTCGAACATCTCAACAGAGAAAAGTTAATTTCTTGTAGATTTTTTCCAAAAGTGTATATAATAGTCTTAATATTAAAAATCGATGATAAAGAGAGTAATCATTTGGAAAGGGATAGCGAGTCGGGGACGGTGGAAGCCTGATACGGAACAAATGATGAAGCGCACTTTGGAGATCCTTTCTCGAATGAAGTAGAGATAGTCGGGGAGTAACCTCGTTAACAATGGAAAGTGGTTTTTACGAGATCGTAAAAACAATTGGAGTGGTACCGCGGGATGATAAGCTCTCGCCTCTTTTTAAATCGAAAAAGAGGCGGGGGCTTTTTTATTTGGGAGGGGAAAAAATGAAGGAAAAAGAAGTGTTTATTGATTTGTTAGTGAATTTAATTGATGGGAATTTAGAAAAAAAACAGATTGAAAAGATGGTCGAAGTTCCTAAGTATTCCTATTTAGGGGATTTTTCCTTTCCTTGTTTTCAATTAGCAAAAATATACCGAAAATCTCCGCAACTGATTGCACAAGACTTTGCAACACGATTACATTCATCACTTTTCGAAAAAATTGAAGCTATTGGTGGTTATCTGAATATTTTTTTAAATAAGCAAGAAGTTACCTCAAGAGTCATAAAGGAAATCCTTACTAAGAAAGAACATTACGGTGGTTTAAAAATTGGAAAAAATCAAGTTATCACCATTGATTTTTCCTCCCCTAATATTGCGAAACCATTCTCCATGGGGCATTTACGCTCGACGGTGATCGGGAATGCTTTATCGCTAATCAGTGAGAAATGTGGATATCAAGTCGTTAGAATCAATCATCTAGGTGATTGGGGAACACAGTTCGGGAAATTAATGGTTGCGTATAAAATGTGGGGAGACGATGAGTTAATTAAGAAAAACCCCATTAAAGAGCTGTTAAAACTTTATATAAAATTTCACGACGAAGAGGAAAGCAATCCACTCCTAAGCAATAAGGCAAGAGATTGGTTTAAAAAGCTAGAGGATGGAGATGAAGTGGCCACCCAGTTATGGCAGTGGTTTAGAGAAGAATCATTAAAAGAGTTTTCGAAAATTTATCAACTGCTCGGAGTAGAGTTTGATTCCTATAACGGGGAAGCATTTTATAACGATAAAATGGAGCGTGTAGTACAGCTTCTCGATCAAAAGGGTCTATTAAAAGAGTCAGACGGAGCACATGTCGTTGACCTTGAAAATATGCCTCCGTGTTTAATTAAGAAAAGCAATGGTACGACATTGTATGCTACGCGTGACCTTGCAGCAGCCTTTTATCGCCAAGAAACCTATCAGTTTTCAAAAGCACTTTATGTCGTTGGTAATGAACAGAGTCTACACTTTCAGCAGCTTTTTCAAGTGCTAAGTAAAATGGGATTCAATTGGCAGAAGGGAATGGTTCATATTCCGTTCGGCATGATGTTAAAAGACGGGAAGAAAATGTCGACTCGTAAAGGAAAGGTCGTGTTGCTAGAAACTGTATTACTAGAGGCGATTGGTTTGGCGAAAAAGGGGATTGAAGAAAGAAATCCGTCACTGAAGAATAAAGATGAAGTGGCTATTCAAGTCGGGACAGGTGCTATCATTTTTCATGATTTAGCTCATCATCGATTACATGATATTGAGTTTTCTTTAGAGGATATGCTTCGATTTGAAGGTGAGACTGGGCCATATATTCAATATACACATGCTCGTGCATCATCGCTATTGAGAAAAGGAAACTTTATTATTCACGATCAGGAGGTTGCACTCATTGATGAGGAAGCATGGACGATCGTTGTATTAGTAAATTCCTTCTCGGATATAATTAATCGTTCTTTGGAAGCGTATGACCCTTCTCTAATAGCCAAATATTTAATTGATCTATCGAAATCATTTAATAAATACTACGCAACCGTACGGATATTAGATCATTTAGAAAAGAGACAGTCCCGATTATCTATCGTTTTCGCAGTAAAAACTATACTAAATGAAGGTCTCCGTCTTCTTGGAATGAAAGCTCCAGAAGAAATGTAAATAGAAAAAGGTAAGCGTCTTTGCTTACCTTTTTTTACTCAATGGGATAATAGATACTGCTTATGCTTTACTAAAGGCAGGCATCCTTATGATTGATACAATCATAAAATGAGCTTATCAAGCTTATATAACATTTTTATAATCATCATAAAGGAGCTAATTAGCGTATTCAAAGTATCACCCTCCACATTGAATTGTGTTGAATATCAACACAGTACTAGTGTGTTTCAATAATTAAAGCGTATTCATTAAGGCAATCTAGTGAATTAATGAAGTATGCTCTTTATTTTGAATTCGAAAAGAATATAATGGAGAAAAATGTTACTGTCACTCATGGAGGAATGTGTCGTGGATTGGGTTGTGACGTTATTAAAAGAACCATTGCTATTATTATTCGTTATCTTATTTTTAGGATCTGTTCTCGGTCAAATCGAGATAAGAGGATTAAGTCTAGGCTCTTCTGGTGTTCTTTTGGTTGCCATGTTTTTTGGTCATTGGGGCTATGATATTCCTCATACTGTTCAAAACCTCGGGTTAAGCTTATTTATTGTCGCGATTGGTTTACAAGCAGGGCCGAGGTTTTTCCGGATGATGAGATCAAGCGGTATGATTTTTGGATTAATTGGATTAGTTATCGTGTTTGTCGCAGCGGTCACAACAGTTGTGGTTGCAAAGGTCTTTGATCTCTCTCCAGCACTTAGTATAGGAATAATGACAGGAGCGTTGACAAGTACTCCGGGTCTTGCTGCTGCATTACATGCTACGAACGACCCTCTTGCTTCTGTTGGTTATGGGATCGCTTATCCGTTTGGTGTATTAGCCGTTGTGATTTTCGTTCAGTTATTACCTAGAGTCCTTCGTGTGGATATGGAAAAGGATTTGAATGAATCAAGCGGTCCGGTAAAAAATGAAGAATCTCCTGAAGTAACAACCATCGAGGTAATGGATCCGATTATAAATAAAAAAACATTAAAAGAGTTGCGTTTTAACCGATATGGTTCTGTTGTGATTAGTCGTGTTATTCGTGGAGACAGAAATATTATTGCTCTAAATGATACCGTTATCTTGAATGAGGATCGATTGGTGGCAGTTGGCTTGAGGGAAGATTTAAATCGCATTATTCAAGATGTTGGAAGAGAGGTCTCTACGAATTTAAAGAACCATGACCATGTAAAAATTCGTAAAGTAACGGTTGAATCAGAGGAAATTATTGGGAAAAATATAAAAGAACTTGAGTTAAGAAGGAAATACGGAGTGACGGTAACAAGAATTGAGCGTGGGGGATTTGAGTACAACCAAAGTACCAGATGGCCGCTGGAAAGAGGCGACATATTAACATTGGTCAGTAGTGAAGACCGGTTAGATGATGCAGAAAAGCTATTTAGTAGAAAAACTCTTGTAGTGACGAATATCCATATTTTATCACTAAGCTTAATTTTATTGATTGGGATTGCAGTTGGGATGATCCCTATTCATTTACCTGAATTGGGAACCATCACTTTAGGTGTTGCAGGTGGTCCCCTTTTTATTGCCTTGTTCATTGGTCACTTTGGGAAGATTGGTCCAATTCGTGCTCGCTTTTTCCAGCCTTCCAATCAAGTGATTCGTGATATTGGACTCGTTTTATTCTTAGCTGGAGCCGGAACAACGGCTGGTCAAGGGTTGGTTGAAGTTATTATGGAAGAAGGGTTCCGTCTGGTATTTGGAGGAGCGTTAATCACAATTATTCCAATGATAGTCGGCTTCTTTATATCAAGAAAGTTATTTAAGATGAGCGTTATACACTCTCTCGGAGCATTATGTGGAGGCATGACCAGTACCCCTGGTTTGGGTGCTGTCAACCAACAAATCGATTCGGATGATGCAGCGATTGCCTATGCTGCCGCTTATCCTTTTGCCCTTATCTTTGTCGCGATTATTTCACAATTACTCATTTTTTTCTTATAGTTAAGCAATAAAATGCCTCTTATTATAAAGAGGTGTTTTTTGTATATTTTGACTGAATCAGAAATTTTGTATAGTAAATACTGAGTAATATGGAAGTTTATTAAAAACGAGGTAGGTATGGATAATTACACAAATGATAATACTTTATTATTGGCTTTGCCATTCGGTTATTTACCGAATTTGTGTTAAAGAAAAAGAGGAGACGATTAAAAGGATACCATTCGGAAATGATTTTAATCGTTGATCGTGAAGAAACTCAAGGTGAGATGGTAGAGAACATCCTATTTGAACACTATGCATTAGGAGTAGGAAAAGTAATAAGATGAACAAAGCTTAGGGAACAACCTAAGCTTTGTTCTTTTAACAGGATCTTCTTCTCCATGGTATCTGATTCTGAAGGGATACCTTCTCTAGAATGAAGGAACAATCAAATGATTCATAAGCGTTTGTGATAGAGTAGTATCCTTGAAGAATTGGCCCCGTTGTACGGCATGGTTGGATCGTGCCAATCCCCCCATAAACTTCTTGATTCTGCAGTTGAATATTTAGCGAATATTCAATGAGACCATTCCTAGTTAATCCTATTAACTCCCCATATTTAATGTTCTCTGCTTTAAAAGTTGCGTGAATGAGACGACCGTATTGTTTAAAAGTAAAAATGGTTCCGCTGTGGAAAAAAGTTGTTGTGTCAGTGGTTTTGCACATAAATAATTTGTTATTGTAATCATTCATCGCTCTTAATCTCCCCGCATTTTTTATTGTAATCAATAAAAAAATCATCGAATGTACGAACGGGCACCACACGAATGGGAGTTCCTTCAACCTTAATGGTTAAATAAGCGAAAAGATAAATGATGAAGCATAGTGAAATAAGTCCTAACATCGTACTTCCCCCTTTTTGGTGTATGGAGAAAAGGTAAAAGATGATAAGATGACTAGTAAGATATACCATTCAAATGGAAAACCATTTCTCCCTGTTTATTACATTTTTAGCTTAAATGGTGAAACGCGTTTCAGTGCAAGAAAAAGTTTCTTAAAGGGTGAGTGTATGGCGAATATTAGAGAAATCGCAAGAATGGCTGGAGTCTCTGTCACAACTGTCTCTCGTGTATTAAACGATCACCCATATGTGAGTGAAGAGAAAAAGGCAGCTGTACAAAAAGTGATGGAGGAAGTAAATTATCAGCGTAATATCAATGCTGTTCACTTAAGTAAAGGGAAAACGTATTTAATAGGTGTCGTTATTCCTTTTTCAAATTCTCCTTATTTTGCATTTTTAGTAGAGGGAATTGCAAATGAAGCGGTTAAAAATAATTACAAGCTCGTTCTATTTCAAACAAACTATGAGTTGAATAGAGAAATTGAAGCTTTAAATATGCTTAAGCAAAAACAGATTGATGCGCTAATTATTTGTTCTAGGATTAGTGACTGGGAAGTAATCAGTGAGTATAAAGTATATGGACCGATTATTTTATGTGAAGAAGTAGAAGACAAAATCGTGTCGGCCACTTATATTGATCATTATAAAAGTTTCTCGATTGCATTAAATTATTTACATCAAAAGGGCCACAATCGTATTGGCTATTGCATTGGGAGAAGATCAGGAACGAATAGTGAAATGCGAGAAGCGGCGTATAAGAATTTCCTTTTGGAAAATGGGCAACCATTTTTGCAGGAGTATATTTTTTATGACAGCTATCGCTTTGAAGATGGGGAGGGAATCGTCTCCCGTTTAAAAGAAATGATTTCTCCTCCGACCGCTTTATTGGTTACAAGTGATCAAGTTGCCGCAGGTATTATTACTTGTGCAAGAGAACGAGGAATTCTAGTTCCTAACAAGCTAGCGATTATGGGTTTTGATAATCAACCTATTGCAAAAATCATGAACATCACCACGCTTGAGATTCCTCTAGTTGAGGTTGGTGAAAAATTATTTATTCAGGCGATGCAGTATCCATCAATCTTTCAGGAAGAAATTAAAGTGAAGTTAATCGAGCGTTTAACGGTGTAATCTAACTTATCATAAACAAAAATACCCCACACCTAACTAGAACATAGAAGGTGTGGGGGTTGTTTTACATACCAGATTTAGGGTTTGTGTTGAACTTGCCGTTTTTGTTCTCTTTTTCGTGCCCGTGCACTTGGTCTCCGCCGTTACCTTTTTCCTTTACAATCTTTCCACCTAGTTGAACATTCGGGTAATCTTTTTCAGTCATCATTTCTCACCTCCATCATCTTTACTATCCAAAAAGGAGAGGTATTCTATTCAGACTTGAATCAATTTTGTTATTGGAGTGTCCATCTAAGACGGACAAAATACCCAAAAGTGTCCACGAAGGGTGACAGACACCGTTTCCACTCTTTTCGTGGTGTTTTTTATGTTTGGAGTTTTACTCCGAACTGGAGGATTTCATTTTCTGTTTTTATGATATATCCATATGATTGGTTGAAATCAAGAATAATTTTGTCATCAATTTGTTTGATGGATTCAGGATTAATATAAAAAGGGATATCGGAAACTGTAGTTACTTGATCATCTTCTGCTGGTTCATCCAGAACCAAGTCAAACTTAACGGTGGAACTTCAGCCATTTGACATGGATGTATAGATTCTAATTCCTTTTTGAGGAGGGATTTCTAGTTTTGTTAGTTTTTCTAGTGCGTTATTTGTGATTGAAATGTTCATGTTTATAACTCCTTTCATTTCTGTTATCCTTCCTCTATCCAATAGACAATAAACCTAAGTGAAAAATCTAGTTTAAATTTTATAGTAGAAAAGTAGTGTTTCATATTTTGTAATGAAGAAAAATATGATATGGTACTTTATGGTGATAATAATGTTGATGATTAAAGATTTGTTTACAAATTTAGCAATTGTTGTATCCTTATTATTTTTATATTCGCATATCTTTTCAGCGAGTCCCCTAAAGAAAGATTCAACCTTTATGAGAAAAGTCTTGTTGGGTGTGGTCGGTGGTTTGTTTTCGAATATTCTCATGCAATACAGTATTCGAATAGATACGACAATCGTTGACCTAAGACATATACCAATTATTTTACTAGCGTTTTTTGGTGGTACTTTGCCTGCGGTCATTGGGATGGTATTAGTGATTATCGGCCGCTTGGTAATTGGAGTGAATGCTTCTGCTTATGCATCAGTTATTCTTATGGTTCTTATTACTATCTTTTCAACTTTTATTTCTAAACAAAGGATGTCTAAGAAGAATAAGGCAATATTGATGCTTACTTTTTCTAATATTATTTTTACTTTTGTGATTATTTATTTACTGAGTGATGTCTCTTTACTAGTCAAACTAGTTCCACTATATTGGATTATTTCATATTTAGCTGGTTTTCTCTCATTTTATATTCTTGATTTCATCAGAAAGAGTCAGTTTTTACTGGAAAAATATAAATCTGAGTCCACAACGGATGGATTAACGGGATTAAATAATGTTCGGAAATTTGATGAGGTATTTAACTCGCTGATTAAAGAATTGAATAAAAGTATTCAAAGTTTGTCACTCCTTTATATTGATATTGACTTTTTTAAAAAAATAAACGATACCTATGGTCACTCGGAAGGGGACCTCGTACTAAAGAGACTAGGGACATTACTAACTGAGGCTACAAGAAGCTTCGATGTTGTTAGCCGGAATGGGGGAGAGGAATTTACGGTTCTTCTCCCAGACACTTCCGTTGTAAGAGCAAAGGATATAGCAGAACATATAAGGAAAACGGTGGAGAGCACGGAGTTTTCCTTATCAGGCGGTGGAGTGATTAAGGTAACAGTGTCTGTTGGTGTGGCATCTTATATAGATACAACCGAAAATCCAGGCATGTTAATCGAAGATGCGGATAAAGCTTTATATGCCGCTAAAAAAACTGGACGGAACAAAGTTTGTTGCCACAATGCAATAAATTAAACGAGTAAGAGTCATGACAAGTTTGTCTTGGCTCTTTTTTATGTTAAAATTTACTTCTTCTTGTTTAGGACCCGAAATTTTACCAAGAGAAACATTTTTGTGTAATTAACATTTATATAAAGGGATGAAAAAAGGTTGCTGTAGACCCACCTACCATTCGATTGTTATCCTATTAAAGGAGGTTTTGGGCACGGAGGTGTGAATATGGACAAAGAAAGATATGAACAGCTAAGACTAGGCGAACGTGGGGCGATGATCAGTATCGCAGCTTATATTTGCCTTGCTTTTATTAAATTATTGATTGGATTTTCTACCCAATCAGAGGCCTTAAAGGCGGATGGGTTTAATAATTTAACAGATATAATTGCTTCAATTGCCGTATGGATAGGATTAAGAATGTCTCAAAAGCCACCAGATGAAGATCATCCATATGGTCACTGGAAAGCAGAGAATATTGCGTCATTGGTTGCTTCTTTTATTATGGCGGCAGTCGGATTGAACGTATTACATAAAGCCGTAGTGTCTTTTTTTTCACATGAAAAGGTGGTTCCAGACATGCTAGCAGCGTGGACTGGGCTTCTATGCGCAGTAGTTATGTATCTTGTTTATCGATATAATAAAGCGCTCTCAGAGAGGGTGAAAAGTCAATCTGTGTTAGCGGCAGCCAAGGACAATTTATCAGATGCCTGGGTGAGTGTAGGAGCAGCAATTGGAATCATTGGTTCACAGTTTCAATTACCATGGCTTGATCCCCTAGCTGCTATTATCGTGGGACTCCTAATTTGTAAGACAGCCTATGATATTTTCTATGATTCCTCTCATCAATTAACAGACGGTTTTGATGAGCAGTTAATTGAGGAATATAAAGAGAGTATATTAAAAACTACAGGAGTAGCAGGTATTAAGGATATTCGTGCTAGAAATTACGGTAATAATACAGTGGTTGATATTATTATCTTAGTAAACGAAAACTTAAGTATCCGATCAGCACATGACATCTCCAGCAAAGTTGAAGATAAGCTTATAACGGAATATGATGTTTACAATGTACATGTTCACGTAGAACCTAGCTAGGAGCGGGTAAAACCAATAGTGTATAAATTCTATTGGTTTTTTATGCCCGTCAGAATAGTCCTGTTACGTGCAAGAAACCATCTACATACGGTTGAAAGCACAAAAGGTAAGAAAGGTAATGGTAAAACCTGAAGCATGAACTCCGAAGAGGTAATTGAGGGCTGTCTTAGAAAGATATTATTATTAAATTTTAAAAATTCAAATTTCCTCCCATAATTCTATGATATGATAACAGTAAAAAATCCATTTATAGAGGCATACCTATGAAAATATGGGGTCAAATCATTTTTGTACTTTTCACATTAGGAATAACCATTTTCCATAATTTTTCTCATGGAGAGAGCATCTTTACCTTTGAGCTCTTTTTTTACGGGGCACTCTCGTGGTTTCTCGGAAGACAGTACGACAAGGCGAAGCATTATGAACAGATTGCTAGATTAAGTGGAAAGAGTTATAAGAATTTATTAGATTCTCTCCCTAGCACCATTATTATTCATAAAGACCAGCAAGTCATTTATGTAAATGACTTTGCAGTGACAATGTTTCGTGCTCCTAATCGTAAAGCGCTAATTGGCAAATCTACTTTAGAACTCGTTACTCCTAAGTATGCAGATCAATTGAAAAAGAGAACACGAGCATTATCTAATGGAAATGAACCTTTAAAAAGCATTGAATACAAGTTGAAACGACACGATGGAACCACGATGGATTTTGAGGTGTCTTCACTAAAAATCATTTTTGAAGGTGTGGAGGCCATTCTTTCAATCGGTAAAGACATTACTGAGAAAAATGAGCACACAGACCAATTACTACAAAAGTCCGAAAAACTAGCCCTTTTGGGACAAATGGCTGCAGGAATCGCTCATGAAATTAGAAATCCGTTAACTTCTATTCGAGGATTCGTTCAACTGTTTAAAGGGGAACAAGACCAGAATGTTTATTATGATATTGTTCTATCTGAATTAGATCGAATCAATGGAATTGTAGGAGAGTTTTTGTTCCTATCAAAACCGACAGTGGCATCTATGCAGGACCGTGATGTGAAAATGCTGTTAGGTAATGTTATCACGTTAATCCAAACACAAACGATCCTAAACAACATCCAAATATCAATGGAGTATGAGAGTAATCTACCAAATGTTTATTGTGATGAAAATCAATTAAAGCAAGTATTTCTAAATATACTAAAGAATGCAACTGAGGCAATGCCTAATGGAGGAAGCATTGAGTTAAAGGTCAAGAAGGATGAGGAGAAGGGGATTATCATTCAAATTACTGACCAAGGTGTGGGCATACCAAAAGAACGTATTCCGACGCTCGGTGAACCTTTTTACACAACAAAGGAAAAGGGGACAGGTTTAGGTTTGATGACTTGTTATAAGATTATCGAGAACCATCAAGGTCAGCTGCATATTGATAGTGAAGTAAATAAAGGGACAACGATTCGCATTATATTACCTACTACAAGGGATGTTGTAAAAGAAACTGGCACAAGCTTTGAAAACATAAAGATAACGTTATAACCTGTCATATAGACTAAATTTTTGAGGTGAGAAATGATTGTTGTCAGTGCATGTTTAGCAGGATTGCCTGTTCGTTACAATGGGCTAAGTTCTTTAGAAAAGAAAATACATAGACTGGTAAGTGAAAAGAAAGCTATTACCGCATGTCCTGAATTACTAGGCGGACTTGAAACACCTAGGCAGCCAGCCGAAATTGTCGGTGGATCCGGAGAAGATGTGTTGGATGGAAAGGCTAAGGTTTTTGACAATGCTGGAACAGACGTGACGGACGCATTTGTTAAAGGGGCTTATGAAACGCTTGCTATTGTCAAAAAGATCCAAGCAACAGTAGTAGTTTTGAAGGAGAACAGCCCATCATGTGGAAGTGGGAAAATCTATGATGGAACCTTTACAGGTGAAAAAGTGAAAGGGCACGGTGTAACTGCTGCGTTGTTGAGGAGAAATGGAGTACGAATCATTTCGGAGACACAGTTTCTTAAAGAGTAATAAATGTTGAAAGAAGCGCAAGGTGATTCCTGCGCTTTTTATTTTGGATGTAAAACCCTCGTCCTCAAGAGAAGATCCCTGTGTTCTTATCTTTTTATTTACGTCTAAAGTCTTAGAAAAAACTACGGCGGGGGCTCGTGTGCTCTCCTTCTTATACCAAGTATGATAAATAAAGATCATAAGAGATGGAAGGTGTTACGAAAATGACAGGGATTGTTCAGTTACAAAATGTCACAAAGACGATTAAAGGGAAAACGATCATTGACTCTCTGAGCTTTGAAGTGAATAAAGGGGAGGTGTTTGGCTTTCTAGGACCAAATGGTGCTGGTAAAACGACTACAATCCGTATGATGGTTGGACTAATCGGGATAACCTCAGGTGATATCAAAATCGGAGGCAATAGTATTCAATCTAATTTTGAGCAAGCGGTGAGTCGAATAGGAGCCATTGTCGAGAATCCAGAGATGTACAAATTTTTAACAGGCTATGAAAATCTTATCCATTTTGCTAGATTGTCTAATAAAGTCGATAAGCAGAAGATTGACGAGGTCGTTAAGCTCGTAAATTTATCGGACCGTATTCATGACAAAGTTAAGAATTATTCACTTGGGATGCGCCAAAGATTAGGAGTAGCACAGGCGCTTTTGCACGACCCAGAGGTACTAATACTTGATGAGCCAACAAATGGACTTGATCCTGCGGGTATTCGGGAAATGAGGGATCATCTTAAAATGCTTACAAGGGAAAAGGGTTTAGCTGTAATCGTGTCTAGTCATTTGCTTTCGGAGATGGAGATGATGTGTGATCGGATTGCGATTCTTCAAAAGGGAAAGCTTGTTGATGTTCAAACGATTCAAGATTTTAAAAATGGTGTCGACCATGTTGTTGAGTTTAACGTTGTTCCAGTTGATAAAGCTCTAGTGATTATTCAAGCACTGGGTATCCCTGCACGAAAGGGTGAAGCAGGTTTGACTTGTAAAATTAACAAGGAGGACATTCCTTCTATTGTTAAAAGTTTAACAACAGAAAACATTAACGTTTATGGAATTAAGGAAGTAACTAAATCGTTAGAGGAACGTTTCCTTGAAGTAACGGAGGAAAGAGAGGTATCGCTTTATGCTTAAGCTATTACAAAACGAATGGATGAAAATCATCAAGCGTCCTGGTACATTTGTGATGATGGGCCTTTTACTAGTAACCGTTGTTCTTATGGGGGGAATCATTAAATACCAAAGTCAAGATGAGAAGCCAAACCCGAACTGGAAGCTGGAGATTCAAACGACGATAGCTGAACAGAAGCAAAATCTTGTACAGATGGAGAATGTACCAAAGGGACAAAGAGAATATTTGGAGAAAAGTATTGCCATTAATGAATACCGTTTGGAACATAATCTCGCTCCGAATGGGGAATATGCTATATGGAGCTTTGTTCAAGATGCCTCCAGCTTAATACAATTAGCAGGATTATTTACAATAATTGTTGCAGCTGGAATAGTAGCGTCTGAATTTAACTGGGGCACAATTAAATTGCTTCTTATTCGACCGACAAGCCGGTCAAAAATCCTTTTAGCGAAGTATACAACCGTTATTTCTTTCGCCTTACTTATGCTGACCTTATTATTTGGCTTCTCCACTCTAGTTGGATGGATTGCATTTGGTATGCCAGAACAGTCAACTCCTTATTTAAATTATTTTGCTGGAAAAGTAACCGAAGAATCGATGGTTTTTCACTTGATTAAATTTCATGGTTTAAGTTCGATTAGTATGATTATGCTGTCGACCATGGCTTTTATGATATCGGCAGTTTTCAGAAACAGCTCACTTGCTATTGGGTTATCAATTTTCCTTATGTTTACCGGGGCTCAATTTACCAATTTAATTGCTATAAAATTTGATTGGGCAAAGTATATTTTATTTGCAAACACAGATCTAATGCAATATTTTGAAGGAATGCCATTGGTAGAGGGAATGACGTTACCTTTTTCTGTTAGCATGCTTGTCGTATATTTTGTCCTTTTCCATAGTCTTGCCTTTTTCGTTTTTAGGAAAAGAGACGTCGCTGCATAAAGAAAATGACCACCTCTTTGGTGGTCATACTCTTATCTTTATAAAACGAATCACTTCAATGACTAGGATTACTAGTACGAAGAAAAATAAAGCAGTATAAACAGGGAATAGGAGCAAGGCATTGACCCAGAGGTTTTTTGTCCACATTTTATGAATTAGAAGTGGTTGAATCCCTCTCTTCCTGCTAAAACGAGGGAACATAAAAAAGAGAAATACGGTTGCTAAAGCAAAGATCCCTAGGCCAGTTAAACCACTGCTTTGCTCGGGTTCAATCGGTTGTCTTTGCTCCATGTTCTCCTCAGTGGAAGCGTCGTTTTTTTCCGTATTGGTAGGTGCGACTACTTCCTTAGAAGAGTCCTCATGAATATTCTCTTCCTCATTTTTAACTGTGTATATTCCAACCTTATTGGCTTTGGCCTCTAGCATCGCTTCATTTATACGGTCTTCGTATTTATATGTGCCATAATCGTAAAAATCTTCAACTAAACCAGCCTTCGTAATTTCTTCTTGGTGAAGCTTTCCATCCACAAAAACCCAGGCTAACAAACGGTCATATTTGTCATAAAGAGAAGGGCCATCGGTTTCAATGGTAATTTCACCTTTAGATAATAAGGAACACGAATTGTCACTTCCCTCTTTTCCGTAAGGTTCCTGTTGGTTTGTGCTCTCCGGAGTATCAATGTATAAAAATCTGGTTTTATAGGACGCCCCGTTAATCGTAAACGTAGCGGTGTCTCCGTCAGTGCATTTTTCCAACGTGGCTTTGTATGTTTTTCCTAATTCCAATGGGCCGTTTGTTAATGTTGATGCGCTAGCCACACTACTTTTTGAAAAAGTATACCCTCCAAGGTCCACATTGTTTTCTGATAATCCACTCGAACATGTTGAGTTACTATTATGCACCTTAATGAAGGTAATGAGTTCTGACATATTTGAGGCACTTTTCGCAAGCTCAGTTGGTTCATGTAACAAGTAGACACAATCAGCTCGTCGAAAATGTCCTCCAAGCTCATCTCTTGACCCATTATGTGCCCATGCCTGTAAAGGGAGGTTGGACATCAGTAAAAAGGTAAATATGATGGTAATTATCTGGGTCTTTCTAGTCAATACGTTTCCTCCTAAATCTAGTTGCTATCAGCTAATATATCACAATGAAAGAAATGCTGAAATAGTAATACACGTCCAAGTGGTGATAAAATGGATGTATTATTTAGTCAAAAGGAGAGTTGTTATGGAATCAGAACTGTTGCGGATTTTTAATGAAGACCATGAGCCAATAGGTGTAGCTACGCGGGCTGAAATACATGGAAAGGGGTATTGGCACGAGACGTTTCACTATTGGCTAATGGAAAAGGAGCAGGGGGAAGACTATATATTTCTTCAGCTACGAAGCTCAAAGAAAAAAGATTATCCGAACCTTTTGGATATTACAGCAGCAGGTCATTTACTTGCAAATGAGACAGTTGAAGATGGAATTCGTGAAGTGGAAGAGGAAATAGGATTGACCGTTGAAATGGATGACCTGCTATTTCTAGGGATTCTCAAGTATTCGGTTAAGATGGAACCGTTATTCGATAACGAGTTGGCTCACGTCTTTTTACATATGAAAAATGTTCAATGGGATTCGTTTATTCTTCAGGAAGAAGAAGTCGCAGGGATTTACCGAATGAAGTTTAGTGACTTTGTAGCTCTTTGGAAGAATGAAAAGGAGCAGATTCCAATGCAAGGCTTTGAAGTGGAAAATGGAGAGAGATCTTTCTATGAAAAATCTGTTGATAAGGAACAGTTTGTCCCACATGATCAAACGTTTTATGAGGCATTAATTAATAAAATTCAGCTGGAGCTAAAATAGCTCCCAAGCTGTTTGTAATAAATGAATTCCTGTTTGCATTTCTCTTTCCGATACGCCACCATATCCTAGCAAAACCATGGGAATATTGGGATGAGGATCGCCGTCATAATAAACAGATGTAGGATACACCCTAACCCCCATTTTTTCAGCATGACTAATTAGTTCACTTTCGGTCATGTGGTTATGTACCTTGAGTAAAATATGTAGTCCTGAATCTACTCCAATTACTGTTACGTGTTCTCCTAACCTTTCGGTAATGAGAGCGAGCAAAACAGTCTGTTTTTTCCTATAAGTGTTTCTCATTTTTTGCAAATGACGACTCCAGTGACCTTCTTTCATAAACAAGTACAACGTCTGTTGATGCAGTCTTGATACGGTCTGTTTGTAGATCGAAAAACGATCTTGGTACCGCGAAAGAAGAGTAGGTGGAAGGACCATGAAGCTAATTCTCAAAGACGGAATCAATGATTTTGAAAAGGTGCCAAGATAAATCACCCGTCCATGCTTGTCTAGACCTTGTAACGATGGGATCGGTTTTCCTGTATAACGAAATTCCCCGTCATAGTCATCCTCAATAATATAACTCTCCGTTTCGTGTGCCCATTTCAATAGCTCCATTCTCCTTGAGATGGGCATTACCATTCCCATTGGAAACTGATGAGAGGGGGTCACGTACGTTACGCTAGCTTTACTGGCTACTAAATCTTCCATTTTTATACCTTCTTGATCTAATTCAATGCCTAAAAGCTTGACACCTTGGTCCTTAAATGCCTCTCGAGTGCGGTGGAAACCTGGATTCTCCATTGAATATACTCTATCTCGTCCAATGAGCATCGTAAGAAAAGTAACCATATATTGTGTGCCTGCACCAATTAGAATTTGATCAGGTTCACATTGAACCCCGCGGGATTGGTATAGATATTTGGCGATTTCGACGCGGAGAGGAAGATCCCCTTGACGATGCCCACTTAATAAGAGGTGGCTTTCGTCTTCATAAAGACTTTGTACCGTCAGTTTACGCCAAGTGGGAAACGGAAACTCATTTCGAGCAATGTTTCCGTGACCGAAGTCTACTTTGATTGGATTAACGATAGGATTCTTCTGTAGTTTGTCATGGGGTGAGGTGCGCTCTTTTTCATTGAAAAACCCCATTTCAAGTTGAGTCACAAATAATCCCTTTCTCGGTTCACTCTTGACATATCCTTCAGCTATTAATTGCTGATAAGCGCTCTCAACGGTTGTTTGACTAATCTGCAAATGGGTAGATAGCTTTCTTTTTGAAGGTAATTTTGTTTCAGGAATCAGTCTCCCCTCAACAATTTCTTTCTTAAAAAAAGAGTAAAGCTGTAAGTAGAGGGGCTCCGAGCTATTAGAATCAAAAGAAAGTGTAATTTCAAGAATAGGTATGTCCCTCCTGTTCATATAAACTGGCATGGTCAATTATAACATATCTGACACTTTAGTGATGGTCAGTAGATGGATAAAATAATAAAAAAAGGAGATGAAAAAGATGACAACGATACACTATGAAGAAAGTAAAACAATCTCTGCAGAGGAGCTGGCAGCCGTTTTTAGAAAATCTGGCATAAGAAGACCCGTCGAGGACCTTCCGAGACTACAAAAAATGATTGACCAAGCGGATATTACGATCACAGCTTGGGAGGGTGGGACACTTGTAGGCATTGCAAGAGCAATTACTGATTTTAGCTATTGCTGTTATTTATCAGATTTAGCGGTTGATCGAGATTATCAGAAAAAAGGGATTGGAAAAGAGCTTGTAAGACGTGTTCATGAACAGTTAGGAGATGATATATCCTTACTCCTTTTGGCATCACCAATAGCCATGGAGTATTACCCGAAAATTGGATTTCAGAAAATCGAAAATGGCTATATCATACCTAGAAAATAAAGAACCAAATTCAAGTGGGATTTTTTTAAGAGTAATGAAGATTTTTGTCGAAATTTGGAATAATGTATAGAAAGGAGTTAGAGAAGGAGTGGTCACTAATGGATTATCATTCCATCTGGTATCTTGCGTTAGTGGCCGCAAGTAGCCTTCTGTTTATATACACTTACTACAAAAAAAGCAATCATCCAGTATTTTTACTATTGCTAGCCACTACTGGATTTGGCTATATCATAGAGGGGGTTATATATAACATTTTGCATTGTTATGTGTATTACCCTCATTTTATTCCTAGTAATCCTACGTATGATAGCAACATGGGAGCAATTGCCTCAAATGCATTTGTCTTACCAGTTATCGGTGTGTTTCTAGCAACGCAGGGGAAAAATTGGGGTTGGTCACTTTTCTTTTCAGTACTACTCGTAGGGATTGAATGGTTATTTCTAGAGCTTAAAATATATCAGCATAATTGGTGGAGAATTGAGTTTACCTTTTTTGGACTATTATTTTTTTATTTTCCAATAATTAAATTGTTGTACCGGTGGTTGTTGGAAAAACAAGAAGGTATTCGCCACTTTTTGTTATTGTTCTTAATTATTAGTCCAATTTTAGGAACAATTCATATGCTTCCAATCATGTTTTTATCAAATCGTTATTACGATTTAGGGTGGTATGAGAATGTGTTTCAGGACACAAATGCATTTGCAGCTATTTACTATATAGGCTCTGGCCTTCTCATAACGGCTTTGGCCAAGCTAAAGTTAAGATATAGATGGGGGAAATATATTTTCTTACTAGTTGCGCTTTTGTCCATTAGTGGTTTTCTAATACATAACAGAATCCTAAAGGTTTTTGTTTGTTGGGACCCTTATTTTTATGCAATCTTCCCAGGTATAGTTTTATTTTTAGGAGAAAAGGTCAGTCAAAGAATAAAGGAGTCGAATTGAATGAGAAAGTAGCACAGGGAGTCAACTGTGCTATCTGTTGTGTAAAATTCTTTTGTTATGGAAAGACTCGAATTATAGGGGTAATCTCCTAAAAAATGTATGTAAATAGGAGATGCTAGATCATGGTAAATGTACTCTATGCGTCCGTCTGGATTTTCGCGATGTGGAAATGGGGGGACTGGAAGAACTGGCAAAAGTACTACCCAACTATTCTATTTTTTATTATAGGAGATTTTATTTATTTGTATTTATTATCAGATCTTTATCCAATGTGGCGATACAATCCACCTGAAATCGATAGACAAGCAGGACTCACGAATACGCATATCTCTTTATCTGTAATGTTGATTAAATACCCGGCCACTGCACTCATTTATTTATCCAAATTCCCGAAGGACAAACTTAGCAAGCAGATATTATATTTATTAGGATGGACCTGTCTGTACATGATTAACGAAGGGATCGACTATAAAACAGGTCTCATTACATATACGAATGGGTGGAACATAAAATGGTCGATAGTATTTAATATGGTTATGTTTTTGGTTTTATGGATCCATTATCGTAGACCAATCCTAGCTTGGGCGGTTTCTTTTATATTTATCCTATCTCTATGGCAAATCTTTGATGTACCATCGAAGGTTTTCCGGTAAGAATGCTATTAAAGCAGTCAAAGCGTGTCTGCTTTTATTTTTCACAGGTTAGACATTAAAAATATTAAATTCTATCCGATATAGAAATTGACACAGAATATCTATGCGGAGAAACAGATGAATAAAAGAAAAACTACTTTGCAATCAATTATCTTACTATTAATAGCTTTTGCAATGCTTGGAACATATCTAGGTGTAATGATTTCGAGTATCGTCGTTAGTAAGGAAAACAGAGAAAAAGGATATCTAAGTGAAAACCAAGTGTACGCAGAAAAGCTTGCAGATACGACAAATTTACTATTTCAAAATATGTTGCAAACGCTTGAAGTCAGTGCCATTTCCATTTATCCACTTACTAAAAATAGTGACCTTTTATCTGAAGAATTAAGCCAAGTACTAAGTTCAACCAACTTCTTTAACTCGATTTTTTTAGTCGATAAAGAAGGGGAAGTTATACGTTCTGCTCCCCATCTTGATTTAGAGGGAACAAAGATTGATACTCATGGGGTCAATGAAGCAATTAGCAAAAGAAAGCCGCTTATCTCCCAGCCTTATATAAGCAAGGTTACAAATAAATTAATTATACTTGTTTCCATGCCGGTTTTTGATATACAGGGAGAGTATTTTGGTTTTCTTGGAGGAACCATTTATTTAGATGAAGAAAATAGCATTAAAGATACGTTAAGTTTTCATCCGAATCATGCCGTCGATTTATATGTGTATGTTGTGGATTCAAAGGGAAACATTATCTATCATCCTGAAGAAGCTCGGATCGGCGATAATGTGATTGAAAATGGTGCTGTCCAACGAGTCGTAGAGGGCAAGGATGGTAGAATAGAAATAACTAACTCCAAAGGGACTAGAATGCTAGCTGGGTATGCATATGTGAGAACGAGTGATTGGGGAATCGTCAGCCAAACACCGAAGAATTCTTATATTCAACCTTCTTTAGACCTAGTGAAGCAAGTTGGTAAGGTTACAATTCCCTTTGTTATTCTAGTTTTCTTTATATCGGTTTATCTTTTGAAAAAATTTGTGAGTCCACTCCGTGAATTAGCACAGTATGCACATCGAGTGGCTGAAAAAACAACCACTAAAAGACCGGAAATCCCTGAAGATTATTTTGAAGTGAATGAATTAAAGCATACGATGTTTTTAATGGTAGACCATTACCGATCACAAATTCAAATGTTTGAAAATGAAGCCACGTTAGATCCTCTAACCGGTTTGTTTAATCGTCGAACTCTACAAAAGCGAATTCATGAATTTAATGAGTATTCGATTATCCTGTTTGATATTGATCATTTTAAAATGGTAAATGACACGTATGGTCATTTAATGGGTGATGAAGTATTAAAGTTTTTATCTGGTTTAATTCAAAAACAAACGAGGGAATGTGACATATGTTTCCGTTATGGTGGTGAAGAGTTTTTGATACTCCTACCGAATACTACCATAGAAGAAGCGTATCAAATTGCTGAACGCATAAGGAAAACAACTGAGGAAACAATCAGTCCCATTGGTAAAGCGGTCACAATCTCGGTCGGTGTAGGAAACATGCCAAACACCGCCAGCCACCACAACGAGTTATTTAATTTGATTGACCAAGCCTTATACAGAGCAAAAGGGGATGGAAGAAATCAAACAGTGAAAGCGGATCAGGCCTAATAAACAATGAAAAGGCTTGTCTCGATTGAAAGGGACAGGCTTCCCTTTTGATTAACACATATTAGGTTTAATTATATCCATGTTAGGGAAATGAATGTAGATACTCTAGGGTATTTACAGAGGCACTTTTTTTCGTTAGACTTGGCAGAGTGAAAATGTAAGGAGGAATGTGTATGGTTAAGGATATTATTCTTGTATTGGTTCTTCAGTTAGTTTACGTTCCGACTTTTACACTACGAACAATTTTCCTTGTAAAAGGGTTGAGGATGCAAGCAGCATTTTTAGGATTAATTGAGTCTCTTATATACATATTCGGGCTGTCAATCGTATTCAATGGCGAACAGAATGTGATTGTAATGCTAGTATATGCAATAGGATTTGGAATAGGAATTATCATTGGTTCTAGAATTGAAGAAGCATTGGCGATAGGTTATACAACGATTCAAGTAATTCTAACAAATAAAAATATGAAACTCGTTGATCAGCTTCGTAAAGAGGGCTATGGCGTGACTGTTTACGAAGGAGAAGGTATTGAAGCAATCCGTTACAAGCTAGAGGTTTTAACCAAGAGAAACCAAGAAGAAGGTCTATATGACATGATTCAGCAATTTGAACCCAATGCGTTCATAATCGCCTATGAACCGAAAACATTTAGAGGGGGTTTCTTGTTGAAGGCCATGAAAAAAAGAAAGAAAACGAAAAAGCAAATAGAAGAAAACCAAGACTAAAATGAGAACACATCTGACCTCAATCAGATGTGTTTTTCATTTGATTAAATTCAAACATTTTTTCGTTTCGAACAATTTCCGTAATATAATTCATTGTTATTGTTGCAGCTTCATCTAATTTATATGTTCTCCGATTGTTTAAGATATTCGTAAACATTCCTTGCCATATAAGAATAGTAATTTCATTAATTGCATCAATATTTTCTTCCTTGATATACCCAGCTTTACTAGCAGATTCTAGTACGGACCTTCCTCTCTTGGAGACGTTTCTTTCAAATAAGATTGGTTTAAGTTCTTCTGGGATGTTAATTAAGTCACTAGGATAAGTTTTGTAATAATCCTTTAGTAGCTTTTCAGGATTTTCACCCAAATCCATAATAAACACAGCATTAAAAATTTCTGGAGTCTCAAATGAATGCTTACAAAAGCACTCCCAAGCCAATATGTATTGATCGAGGGGATTATTTGCCCTTTGCATGTAGATAGCAACTTCATCCGTATACGGTTTTAGAAACTTCATCGATGCAAAAAAGATGAGGTGAGAAACTTCTGAGAAATAATTATAGATTGTTGCACTATTATAGCCAGCCCGGTCAGCTACTTTGCGTATGGTTATTTTCTCAATGCCTTCCTCTTGAATAATTTCTGCAGTTGAGTCGATAAAGTATTTCCACATTCTACTTTTTTTTAAATCTTTTTTATTCAAAAGTCATTCTCCTCACAAATTATAATTATATTGTTCATCAATTATCAGAATATTTTATATTGTCTTGATATTGATGCTATGTTATTATAATCATAATTAAAAAGTAATCATGATTATTTTTAATTTTAACATGTTTGAAGCTGTTTGTAGAACATTTTATGGAAAAAGGGGATGAATGAATGGAAAAGGTGAAAATTGATCCTGTGGTATTTTGGTCATCGTTATTAGTAATTGTTGCTGCAACGCTTTTATTAGTATTGAATCAAGAATCTGCTGAGCCAGTCTTAAACAACCTAATGACAGAAATCACTTATAAGTTAGATTGGACCTTTCAATTGTTAACCGTTGGACTATTTGTTTTATTAATATGGTTAATTTTCGGACGGTATGGGAAGGTAAAGCTGGGGGAAGGGAAGCCTGAATTTTCTAATTTCAGCTGGGGTTCCATGCTTTTTTGTGCGGGGATGGGAACAAGTATTATGTTTTGGTCGATTATGGAGCCAATCTATTATTATATTGGACCACCATTTGGTATTAAACCCAGTACCAATGAAGCCGCAGAGTGGGCCGTTACATATGGATTATTTCATTGGGGTATATCCGCTTGGTCACTATATGCGTTGCCTACAGTCACCATAGCGTATTCATTCTTCGTGAAAAAACAATCATCGTTAAAAATTAGTACAGCTTGTCGTGGAGCATTAGGTAGATATGCGGACGGATGGATTGGGAAAATAATTGATATTTTAGTGATTTGGAGTCTAGTTGGTGGTTTAGGAACTTCATTAGGTCTTGGTGTACCAATGATTTCAGCTGTTATAGGTGAAATCTTGGGTATGGAGCAATCTCTTGGTCTTAGTATCGTTATTATTTTAATTTGGACAACAATTTACTGTTTTAGTGCCTATCTTGGACTTTATAAAGGGATTCGTAAGCTAAGTGATATTAATGTTTACCTAGCATTAGGTCTTGCGGTTTTTGTTCTACTTGTAGGACCAACTTTATTTATCCTCTCATATTTTACAAATAGCCTTGGTTTAATGCTACAAAATATCGTACAAATGAGCTTTTATACGGATCCAATTAATAAGGGAGGATTTCCACAGGCCTGGACGGTTTTTTATTGGGCATGGTTTGCTGCCACAGCACCGTTCATGGGTTTATTTGTGGCAAGGATTTCCAAAGGTAGAACAATAAAAGAGCTTATTAGTTCAATTCTTCTCTGGGGTTCTTTAGGAAGTTGGCTCTATTTTGCTGTCTTTGGTGGATACACCATGCATCTCGAGCTCAATAATATTTTACCAATATCTCAAATTCTAAATGAACAAGGCGGTCCAACTGTAGTTGTAGAGCTATTAAACACTTTACCTCTTAGTAAGATAGTTCTTATTTTCTTCGTCGTGCTTGGTTTCATTTTCCTAGCTACATCGCTTGATTCTGCCACATACATTTTATCGGCAATTGCTACAAAAGAATTAAAAGATCAGCAAGAGCCTGCACGCTGGCATCGGTTGTTGTGGGGGGCAATTCTTGCTGTCATGGCGGTCGCGTTATTAATGGTGGGTGGTCTAAAAGTGATTCAAACTTCGTCTGTTATTGTATCTGTTCCTGTTATTATTATTTATTTGTTATTAGCAATTTCATTAGTAAGATGGTTAAAGCAGGATTTTGGAACTGATCAAAACATTCTAAATCCCGATAGAAAACTTATTGAAAGAAAGTCTTCATTTACAGACAAAGAGGAAAGTTTTTAATAGAAAAAGAGTGTTATTAAGGAGGTTTTCCCGTGGTTTTTAATGTGCGTGATACTAATCTCTTCATCAAAACAGAATATACTCACGAAATTAAGGAAATAGAGCATATTTGGATACCCATGTCAGACGGTACTAGGTTGTCTGCACGGATTTGGATGCCAGCTGATGCTGAACAAAATCCCGTGCCAGCCATACTAGAATATATTCCATATCGAAAAAATGATTTTACAGCGCTGAGAGACTCAATTCGCCATCCTTATTTTGCAGGACATGGGTATGCTAGTATACGAGTAGATATGAGAGGGTCTGGTGATTCGGACGGTATACTTTATGATGAGTACTTAGTTCAGGAGCAAGAAGACGCGTTAGAGGTATTGAGCTGGATTTCTGAGCAATCATGGTCAACAGGGAGTGTTGGTATGATTGGGAAATCCTGGGGAGGTTTCAGTAGCCTTCAGGTTGCAGCTAAACAGCATCCTGCTTTAAAAGCGATCATTACTTTGTGTTCAACAGATGATCGATATGCTGATGATGTACATTATATGGGGGGGTGCCTTCTAGCATCGGATATGTTGTGGTGGGCTTCAACAATGCTTGTCTACAATGCACGACCAGCAGACCCCCTGATTGTTGGGGATGAGTGGAAGAGTACATGGCTTGAACGCTTAGAAAAGACACCTCCATTTGTAGAAAAGTGGGTCCAACATCAACGTCGTGACGATTATTGGAAGCATGGGTCCGTATGTGAGGATTATTCAAAGATTACTATTCCTGTTTTTGCTGTTGGCGGCTGGGCAGATGGCTATACAAATGCGATTTTTCGATTGATCAAAGGATTGGAAGGCCCCCGAAAGGGATTAATTGGTCCATGGGCCCATGAGTATCCAGAAGTAGCTATACCTGGTCCTGCAATTGGATTTCTCCAGGAGTGTATTCGTTGGTGGGACCACTGGTTAAAAGGGAAAGAAACCGGTGTGATGGATGAG
Source organism: Robertmurraya korlensis NBRC 107688 (assembly GCF_001591645.1). Classification (GTDB taxonomy): domain Bacteria; phylum Bacillota; class Bacilli; order Bacillales; family Cytobacillaceae; genus Robertmurraya_A. The sequence continues at coordinate 51,381 of NZ_BCVH01000004.1, forward strand.
CCTTTACTTCGAGCTTGGATTCAAGAAAGTGTCCCTCCACAAGTGGATTACAAAGAAAGACCGGGGAAATGGGTGGCTGAGACAGAGTGGCCATCACCCGATATACAATTTAAAGAGTACTGGTTTGGTGAGGGAAAGTTTGCCGAAAAGGCACTAGAGGAAAAAATAGCTACCATTCCGAGTGTGCAAAGTCATGGATTATATTCGGGTGTATGGTGTCCGTTTGGTCAAGAAGGTGATTTAGCCTCAGATCAGCGATTCGAGAATGGTTTAGCGGTATGTTTCTCCTCTGACCCATTACAACATGATCTGGAAATTTTAGGATCTCCAGAAGTGTCCGTAGAAGTTTCTTCTAATAAACCCAATGCTTTACTTTCTGTTCGGCTATGTGATGTGGACGAAGATGGGGCATCTACATTAGTAAGTTGGGGATTACTGAATCTAACACACCGAGATAGCCACGAGGAGCCAACTCCATTGGTGCCAGGGAAGCGTTATACAGTAAAAGTTCAATTAAATGCAGTAGGTCATAAGTTGAAGGCTGGTCATCGATGGCAAGTGGCATTGTCTCCTACGTACTGGCCCCATGCATGGCCGTCAGGAGAAGTAGTTACGTTACAATTATTCTCTGGGAAAAATACAAAAGTGAGGCTACCTGTACGAAATCCTTCGCCACTAGATAACACTCTTCATGAATTCGATAGACCGGAAACTGCTCCCGTTATGGCAAGAAAGATTCTAAGAGAAGAAAATCGATCACGTAATATCTCTCATAATTTACTTACAGGTGAATGGGTACTTGAGGATTATTCTGATGAAGGAGCACGTCACTTAATAAGTAACGATATTGAGTATGGAAGTGAAAATAGAAATATCTATCAGATTAAGGATGGAGACCCCCTATCTGCTAAAGTAACCTGTGAATGGACATTGCATATAGGTCGAGGAGATTGGAAGACTAGGCTTGAAAGTTTAAGTACGATGAGCGCAGATAAAGACAAATTTTTTATAAAAAATGAATTAATCGCATTTGAAGGGGAAGAACAGGTGTTTTGCAAAACGTGGACATCTGAGATCCCTCGTGATTTGTTATAGTATTACTCGCCCTTGCATCTTGATATGTAAGGGTGTTTTTTTTACATTTGCCATACGAACAATTAAACTATTAGTAAAGTGGTAGTGTAGGAGAAGGGGAGAAGGTTACGTTGAAAAAGATTACATATCAAGAAATCATTAATTCAGTTAATGAATTGCAGTCTATGTTGGGTTATCCAAGCGAAATGGTTAAAAATAAGAGCATATCCTATATTGATCACCACTGTAAAGATTTTATAGAAAAGTCACCATTTTTAGTGTTATCTACGTCCGATAATGAAGGCTATTGTGATGTGTCGCCAAGGGGAGATTTGCCTGGTTTTGTACACGTGTTAAATGACACCCAGCTAGTCATACCTGAAAGACCTGGGAACAAGAGAATGGACTCTATGCGTAATATTTTATCGAATCCGCGAGTGGGATTGATCTTTTTCATCCCTGGTCTAGGTGAAACATTGCGTGTGAATGGTCAGGCGAAACTTATAAAAGATCCAGAAATACTAGAGAGTATGGCTGTAAAGGGAAAGACCCCCTTAGTTGGAATAGCTGTAGATGTGGATGAGTGCTTTATTCATTGTGCAAAAGCATTTATTCGATCAGGTTTATGGGACCCATCTACTTGGCAGGACGAAGGATTATTGCCTTCAGTGGCTACAATCATTTCTGACCATGTGAATTTACCGAATACGACTGCTAAGGCGGTTGAGGAAAGACTGAAGGAAAGTTACAAGGATAGACTTTATTAAGGAACCGTTCAAAATTGTCCTTGGGTTTTAAATTGACATTGTTTGTGAAGAAGTGTACATTAAACTCGAATTAAATACTTCTTTCTTAAAGGGTGAAATAGAACGAATGAGTTCAAATCAAGTTGACTTAAAGCTTTTAAAAAAGTTTAAAAACGAATTAACTCGATTTATGATGTTATATCAATTTGGAATTGATGAACTAAACACAAAGATTGATATTTTAAAGCAGGAATTTCAATATATACATGACTACAGCCCAATTGAACATGTGAAATCTAGAATTAAATCACCAGAAAGCATTCTTAAAAAGGTACAGAGGAAAAATCTTGAGTTTTCTTTGCCAAGCATCAAGGAAAATATTAAAGATATTGCAGGGATTCGAATTACGTGTTCTTTTATTTCTGATATTTTTGAGATAAGTAGAATGCTTGAGAATCAAAGTGATATTGAAGTAATTGAAAAAAAAGATTACATTAATCATCCAAAACCAAATGGTTATCAAAGTTTGCATTTAATTGTGAAAATTCCCGTTTTTATGTCCAATTGTATCGAAAATGTATATGTAGAGGTACAAATTCGTACGATTGGAATGGACTTTTGGGCAAGTCTTGAGCATAAGCTCTATTACAAATTTGAAAACGAGGTCCCAGCTCATTTATCAAAAGAACTGAAAAACGCTGCAGATACGGTAGCGATGTTAGATAAAAAAATGGAAACTTTACATGAAGAAATACGTAAATGGGATTCCGATGATGATGACTTTGAAAGCGAGTTTAACCTTTTACAGGCAAGTGAGGGAAAACTGAATATTCCGAGGGCACTATTAGAGAGTTTTTCTAAGGATAAGTAGTAGTTCCCAATTAAAAAGGACGATTGAAAGGAGCATTAAGCTTTTTCAATCGTCCTTTCTATTATTAATAATCTGTAACAACCATATCTCGATCAAGGAAGGCCTCAATTACTTCACTGATTCGGAATGAAGTCTGTGGTGAATCATAGTTTTCAAATACATGCTCGCAGCTATTTTTATAAGCCATGGTTTCGTCATAGTGGGACATATGACGTTTAATAACATCCTCATTATCTTTGCGTTCTTGCTGACGAGAAATAACCGTATCACGATCTGCGTAAATGAAGAAGCGCATAACACGGTCCCCATACATTTTCTTTAGTTTTTCAGTACCTTCTGGATTTAGTGTCAAGTAAACAAGATTATGTGATTCGAATGCTTTAACAATATCTTCTTCCCGAATACCATAATGGAAACCATCAATTTCTACACTTTCAAGAAACTCTCCATTATCCTCCATTTTCTTGAAAGTAATGTCATCAATAAAAAAATAATCTTCTCCATTTTGTTCGTAATGACGTGGTGAACGAGTAGTATAGGAAAGAACTGTTTCCATGTCAAAAGCAGTTGCCACCATTTTTGCAATCGTTTTTCTTCCGGAACCATCAGGACCTGTGTAAATAAATAATTTTTGTTTGTCTTTAATTTCGTACATAGATAACCTCCTGAAAAATATATTTAAAAATGTTTCAAACAAAATAAGAGAAATTCCAATAAATATCTATATCATCCTATTATAGCAGAAACCTTATGATTGATAAAAAATAATTGAAGCCATATTAACTAGACGAATGAAGGACATGTTTGGTTTCATCCATTCTTGATAATTATATGAAATATTCTGATAACTTAAGCATGCCAAATAAGTGTGAAAAAGGCAAGAGAGTTCTTATATTTTTTTGTAAGATTAATTTACATAAACGAATTTCTTCTCTTTTTTTTGAATATTATGATTGTCATCATATGAAAAAGGTCGTATAGTAATAGTTAATGAGAATGATAATCAATAACGATTGGTTATAGGAGTGAGTGAAATGGAGAAAATGAATCTGTTTGATGTAACGATTATTGGGGGAGGGCCGGCAGGGCTGTACTCTACTTTTTATAGTGGTTTAAGGGAAATGAAGACGAAATTAATTGAATTTCAGCCCCAATTAGGTGGTAAGGTTCATGTGTATCCAGAAAAAATGATTTGGGATGTTGGTGGAATGACACCCGTTCCAGGAGCAAAGCTTATCGAGCAACTAGTTGAACAAGGACTCACCTTTAATCCAACAGTAGTACTTAACGAGAAAGTTATTTCGATTTCTCGGAACAAAGAAGGTATCTTTTTGCTAGAAGGTTCTTCTGGTGACATTCATTATTCGAAAACAGTGATTATAGCAGTTGGTAGTGGAATTCTTAAACCTCAGAAGCTGAATATAGAAGGGGCGGAACGCTTTGAGGTATCCAATCTGAGCTATACCGTTAAATCATTAAAGAAATTTAAGGATAAGACGGTAATAATCTCAGGTGGTGGGAATTCTGCTTTGGACTGGGCAAATGAGCTAGAGCCTGTTGCCAAAAAAGTCTATATTACATTTCGAAAAGACAAAATGTCAGGTCATGAAGCTCAAGTTTCTCAATTACAAAATAGCTCAGTCACTTGTTTAAGTAACACTTCCATAACGAAGTTAATAGCTACAAACGACCAAGAAACAATTGAACAGGTAGAGATTACGAATAATGTTACTGGGGAAGTAACTCTATTAGCAGTTGATGAGGTGGTAATTAATCACGGATATGAGCAGGATACAGGCCTATTAAAAAACAGCGATCTACATATTAATATGCTGGAGGATTTTTATATTGAGGGAAATTCTTGTAGTGAATCCTCAGTTCCTGGGTTATTTGCTGCCGGGGATATTCTTAAGTACGATGGAAAACTGAACTTGATCGCAGGAGCTTTCCAAGACGCAGCTAACGCAGTGAACAAAGCGAAAAAGTTTATCGAACCAGATGCTCAGCAAGCGGCAATGGTTTCTTCACATAATGATGTGTTTAAGCAGCGGAATCGGGAGCTAGTCAAACAATTAGTTAAATAATAGGTCAATTATACAATATATAAAAAGAAGGTTAACGATAATGGTTAACCTTCTTTTTATATATTTAATATGGAAAAGCAATATCTCATGGTTCATACATATGAATTTATAAACCTTTTGAACGGAGGTGTTTTTTTGCCTGCAATAAACGGTCAAGAATTCTTAAGGAGAATTCGCCACCTACAACCTGAAATATGGATCGAAGGAAAAAGAATAACAGATGTTTGCAATCATGAGGCGTTTAAAGATATTTTGAAAAGTAAAGCAGCCCTTTTTGACTTTCAAATGAAGAAGGATCATATGGATTTAATGACCTACAATTCTCCAGTAAGTGGTGAACGGGTTGGAACGTCATTTATGCTGCCCAAAACAAAAGAGGATTTAGAAAAGAGGAGACTTTCCACCCAAGCATGGGCAAAGCTATCAGGAGGAATGATGGGAAGGTCACCAGATTATATGAACTCTTGCTTAATGGCCCTCGGAACCGCTTCAGATCACTTTCAAGATTCACTTTCAAGGGGAAATAATATATTACAAATGTATGAGCGTGCTAGAGAAAATGATTTAACCTTTGCTCATACATTTGTGAATCCGCAAGTGAATCGATCGATGTTATATTTTGAAGATGAGGAGCATCCTATTTCTGCAAAGGTAGTAAAGGAAACAAGCGATGGAATTATTATTAAAGGTGCTAGATTGTTAGCTACTCAAGGTGGGATTACAGATGAATTACTCGTTTTACCAATCGGGGGAAAGTATATCAGTGAATCATTTATTTATACATTTAGTATTCCAAGTAATACACCCAATTTAAGGTTTATATGTAGAGAATCTTTTCGATACCGAACCTCGCAATTTGACCATCCACTAGGTGCAAGATTTGAGGAAATGGATACAATTGTTGTCTTTGGCGATGTGTTTGTGCCTTGGGATCGGGTGTTTTTGTACAATGATTACTCCATTTCTATGCAACTAGCAAGTGAAACGAGGTATTTCACTTTTTTACTCCACCAAGCAACTGCTCGTCAGGTGGTGAAGACTGAGTTTCTATTAGGACTTGCACAGATGATTGTGGAAACAATTGATATAGGTAGTTATTCGCATGTTCAAGGAAAAGTTAGTGAGATCATTTCGGCTTTAGAGACGTTAAAGGCGCTATTGTTGAGTTCTGAGATAAACGCAAAGCCTGATAAGAGGGGGAGGATGGTTCCTGATGTTAACCCATTGTCCGCAGCCATTACTAGCTTTCCACGATTATATCCTAGGTTTATTGAAATTTTAGAAACGTTAGGAGCAAGTGGTTTAATTTCCATTCCAACTGAAAAAGACTTTGATTCACCCGTACGTGGGGACTTAAACCAATATCTACAGGGGGCCTCATGTGAAGCAAGGGACAGGACCAAGTTGTTCCGTTTAGCATGGGATGTTTGTCTAAGTGCTTTTGGAGGAAGACAAAAGCAATATGAAAGATTCTTTTTTGGAGATCCCGTCCGATTAGAGTCTGGTTTGTATAATAGCTACTCTAAGGAATCGGCGATGAGTCTGGCTAAATTCATCCTAGATAGCGAGGAAATAGAATAATAGGTAAAAGCATCTACCCTTCACAGTAGATGCTTTCTTACTAGTAATACTAACGATGGTGGTTTAGTAAAAAGAGTCGTTACAGGGATTAGCTTTTTCACCGACAAAGAAATAACCATTATCAGTTTGGAAAAACGGGAATTGATCAAAAGTATGAAGGAATTGAGTTGACATATATGTGAAAATCATGAAAAGAAATTCTCCTCTATAAAGGATTAGAGGGGAACTTATCTATATACTAGACTTAAACGTAATCCGATTTTTCCCCGAACGTTTAGATACATAAAGAGCTTCATCGGCATAGCGCATAACTGTAAATAAATCTGGGTCGTCCTGTGGCCAAATAGCACCGCCAATACTACAGCCAACCGTTATATCCTTCCCTTCTAAATGATAAGTTTTGTTAAGAGAAGATAAAATCAAATTTGCGGATATGCTTGTTTCCTCAATAGATTGATCAAAATCAGGTAGGTAGATAACAAGAAATTCGTCACCACCTAAACGGTAGAATCGAATATACCCTGTTATATCTTGCAAGCATTTCCTCATTCGGTTTGCTACGGTTTTTAAAAGTAAATCCCCAGTTTCGTGACCATACGAATCATTTACCATTTTAAAACCATCTAAATCTAAGTATAAAAAGGAGATGGCTTTTCCAGATTTTCTTGCCTCATCTGCAATCACCTTCATGCATTCCTCCAGGGCAGTTCGATTTTCTAGTCCTGTTAGTTTATCACGGTGAGCCAGCTCTTCCATTTTTCCTAAATCAGAGACAGTTTTGATAAGAGATTCAACCAGATCTTTTAGGGAGGAGGAAAGTAATTCAATATCCTTTATCCCTCGATAGTATGGAATGTCTACTGCCCCCCCCCTGAACGAATTTGATTGGCTGATTCAGAGATTTTCTGTAGTGGTCTGGTTACAAATCCTGTTAGGAACCAACCAATCCATGCAAAGATAAGGGAAGATACAATTCCTATTTTAATAATAAAAAGTTGTAGATCTCTTACAGGAGAAAATGCCTTTTCAGCTGGAATTCTAACAATCGTAACCCAACCAAGCCCCTTGTAATTTAAATAACCATCTCCTAAAGAGTATCCAGTTAGGTATTTATCACCATCTGGCCATTCCTCAACCAACCAGCTTGTTTTTCCTTTTCTAGCTTTGTTTATACTTCCAAGCTGCACAGAGGTACCAACCATACCTCTTGGACCAAGTAGGACCGTCTGATCCTTTTGACTAATGATAAAGACTTGAGCATCCTCCATCTCGTCTTTTAAGGGAGAAATAATTTCATCATGCACTTGCTCAGACCATTTCCAGCTTAAGTGGGAAGCTAAAACGCCCAAAAATTCCCCATCATTACTAATAATTGGTTTACTGATATCAACAAATTGTAAGGGCTCACCATTTGAGTTTGGAAGTAGCTTTGCTAATAAAACAGCGTCATGCACGTCACCAATAAATGTTCCTGAAAGTGCCTCTTTAAATACTGGCCGCATTGATATATCTACTCCGGTTAAAATATCATTAGTAGCGACAACGACTTTCCCGTCTGAATCAGTTAATCCAATCCATGAGAATGCTGGGATACTAGATTGAACTTCATTAAGTAATTTACGGGCTTCTTTATTATTTTGTTGGTTTTTTAGTAAATCTAATTCACTAATCACTTCAATCTCAGCAATACGTGACCACATGAAGTAGTCTAGTTTATCTGCCATTTGAAAAGCGGTAGTCGAAAGTGTATGACCGATCTCCTTTTTTAATATGTCACTAGATTGATTGCTAATAGCAATACTTATGACACTTGTTAATCCTATGATCACTAGGGCGAATATAGCTGCAACATATGTACGAAGATGGATATTGATTTTCAAATGTAGAACACCTCTGGACTAAAACGAGAATAAAACTAATACACTATTTATTTCGACAAAATAAACAAATCATTTAGCTTTATTCAAGAATTTTTTTGGGTAATCATTTCACTTTACAATAAAATGACTCTGTTGTAGAATTTCTATATACCTAAAAAAACTAGGTAGGTGAGAAGATGTTTAATCGTGAGTTGGTGAAAGGCAGCACTTCGCTCTTGTTGCTTCAGCTTTTAGAAGAGCGAGATATGTATGGCTATGAGCTTGTTAAAGAACTAGAAAACAGAAGCGGAAATGAGTTTTCAGTGAAGGAGGGCACTTTATATCCTGCGCTTCATAAGCTTGAAAAGCAGGAGTATATAGAGTGTTACTGGAAAGAGCAGGAGAAAGGTCCAGCCCGTAAATATTACAAAATTACAGATGCAGGCAAAGAGATGCTCCTGGAAAAAACACGTGAGTGGAATGATTTTGTTTCAGTAATGAACAAGATGATGGGGAGAAAAAAACATGGACCGGCTGAAGAGTGAGTTTTTAGAAAGCCTGAAAGAAAGCCTTGGAAACCACAAAGAGAAGGAATCCATTATAGCTGAATATGAGATGCATCTTGATGAACTTCTATTAAGTTTATACAAACTTGAGTATGAGGAGATTCGTCAAGAGGTCTATGGAAGATTCGGTACACCGGAAGAAATTGCTGCAATGTGGAAAGAGGAACTTTCTTTTACCCCGAGTAGAATGAAGTGGTTGTTTATTGCTGTGAATATAATATTCTTTGCTGGTGGGGCCGTTCTCACGCTCGCTCATAATGTTTTGGATTGGAAATGGCTGACCAATTTTTGGGAAAATATTACGTCCTTTCCGATCATCATCGCTTGCATTTATATGTTCTTCTGGGCTCTTTTAGGATATGAGATTGGAAGAGGATTTGGCCATAAAGGAAAGAGGGTAATGAAAAAGACATTTGTGCTAGCATTAATACCGAATCTTATTTTAATGGTTCTAACGGTTTTTCATCTGATACCACGTGAATGGTTTCACCCACTTTTAACTGAAACCTTTATCGTCATCTGTATTTTTTTCACACTATTACTTTACCCAGTGTGCATTATCAGTTATCGCTGGGGAAAAAAAGCTTCAATCTGAGCTTTTTTTTGTCCTACTACATAGAATAACTATGTATATAGAAAAACGATATAATGGAGGGAAACCATGATGGAAGAAAAATTGTTTAAAAAGGATTGGATCTTTTTGGCCCTTTGCTTCATTTTAGGAATAGTAGGGGAAGAATCTTTTTTTAGAGATCAAATTGGAGTATCGTATTTTGTATTTATTGTGTTGTTCTATGCCGTGTTTTTCTGGAGATTTCATAAGTTTCCGTTCTCCCATCACAGGGTTGGATATTTCGTATTAATCTGTATTTGGATGTTATCAGTCGGATACTTTCTTTACGACACGCAGCTTTTCTACGCATTAAATATTCTAGTAATCCCAGCACTTGTAATCTTTCATTTATCCTTAGTAACTTCGTCTAATTATAGGATTTGGCATAATATGTATTTCTTTCTATACACATTCTTACGTATAATCGATGGCTTGCGTTATCATGTGTTCTTTACCAAATACGTTGCTAACCTGTCAAAGGCAGAGAATAGAGGTTACTTTGTAGTCTGGAAAAAAATTATCCTCGGTATAGCCTTATCTATTCCGTTTTTGTTTATTGTTTTGAATTTGCTCCTCTCTGCTGATGCTCAATTTGAAAAATTGGTGAATGAGATTCCTCTTTTATTTAGCTTTAATGAGGAAATGATATTCCGAACAATGGTTGTAGTTATTTCTACATTTGCTTTCTTCGGGTTTATGCAATCCCTATTCATAAAGAATAATGTAATTATCCAAAAGGAAGGCCCAACTAAACCCATGGGTATGGATGGAGTTATTACACTGACAGTAATACTATTATTAGATTTAGTGTATATTGCTTTTGTAGCTGTACAGTTTACTTACTTTTTTAGTGGTTCGTTAGGGGATGGATATACGTATGCTGAATATGCACGTCGCGGATTTTTTGAATTGCTATTTGTAACTATGATTAACTTATCCGTGACGACAGGTGCCATCCAATTATCGAGGACAGTCCATGGCTCTTTAAAGAAGTTTATCCGTGTTTGTTTATCTATTCTTGTTCTTTCAAGTGTTGTCCTACTTATATCTGCATTTATGCGTATGATGATGTACGAGGAGGCTTACGGCTTTACGTTTACTAGGGTACTTGCACATACGTTTATGATATTTCTAATGGTGATATTTGCTTATACGCTTGTGAAGATTTGGCTGGAGAAACTTTCTTTGTTTCATTTTTTCTTTATTACTGCACTTGTCTATTACGTAGGAATTAATATTGTAAATATCGACCAATTTGTTGTTGACCAGAATATAAAGAGATATGAAACAACCGGAAAAATTGATATTTATTATTTAAATAATCTTTCATATACCGGAACACTGGGGCTTATTGATCTCTATGAAAGTGGAGCCCAAATACCTGGATTAGAAGAGTTGCTTAAGCAGAGAAAAGCAGACCGATTTAATATAAGTAATCCCACTTGGCAGTCGTATAATCATACCCGATTAAAGGCATATGAAAAGTTAGGCAAGTTGGAATTATAAGATGAATGGTATGTAGTTCATAATGAGCTACATACTTTTTCGTTCCATTATTTTCTAAAAGTGGTATAATCGAAAACGATTTCATTAATGATAAAAGGCTGTGTTAGTATGCAAATAACAAGTATTGATCAATTGATCCATTCAATCAATCTGTTACCGAGAAAACAAAACACTTTGCTGATTGGTATAGATGGGTGTGGTGGTTCTGGTAAAAGTACATTTTCTGGGAAATTGGAAGAAAGATGTAGGAATGTAACGATTGTCCATTTCGATGATTTTTATTTACCGTCCTCAGAAATCATTCAGGATCATCCAAAGAACAAGCCAATTGGCGCTGATTTTGATTACAAACGGTTATTTAACCAAGTTCTCAATCCACTAAGCCAAAACAGAGTAGGTAAATACCAGAGATATGATTGGAATCTCGATCAATTAGCTGAATGGCATCAGGTTCCAGTTGGGGAAATTGTTATTATTGAAGGAGTTTACTCCCTCCGAGAAGAATTGGTGGATATGTATGATTATTCTATATGGGTTGAGTGCCCGCGTGAAACAAGATTAGCTAGAGGGCTTGATAGGGACGGAGAGGAAGCTCGGGATATGTGGGAGAAGAATTGGATGATAGCAGAGGATTTGTATATGGAGGCACATAGACCTTACGAAAAGGCAAAGTTAATTATAAGTGGAACCAAATAGGATGAAAGGGGCATTCAAGGGACGTCCCTTTTTATTTTTATAAAAAAAGAATTACATGCATACAAAAGTCGTTTTCTCACAAACTAGAATGCACAACAATGGAAGAAAGGAAAGATGAGAAAATGACGAAAGTTCTTTACATTACTGCTCATCCACACGATGACACACAGTCATATAGTATGGCTGTAGGGAAAGCATTTATTGACACGTACAAAGAAAAGAATACAGACCATGAAGTTGTTCATTTAGACCTTTACAAAGAAAACATACCTCAAATTGATGTTGACGTGTTTAGTGGCTGGGGCAAGCTTCAGTCAGGAAAAGGCTTTGACGAGCTTTCTTCAGAGGAAAAAGAAAAAGTGGCACGTCTTGGTGAACTGGTAGATCAATTTGTGTCTTTTGACAAATATATTTTTGTGACCCCATTCTGGAACTTCTCGTTCCCTCCAGTAATGAAGGCTTATATTGATGCTGTTTCAGTTGCTGGAAAAACATTTAAGTATACGGCAGAAGGACCAGTAGGATTGTTAACGGATAAAAAAGCGTTACATATCCAAGCTCGCGGTGGTGTTTACTCTGAAGGACCTGCTGCAGATTTTGAAATGGGACACCGTTATTTAAGCATTATCATGCAGTTTTACGGAGTACCTTCGTTTGAAGGACTATTTGTTGAAGGTCATGCCGCTATGCCAGAAAAAGCACAAGAAATCAAAGAAAATGCAATCGCTAGAGCAAAGGATTTGGCACATACATTTTAAAATCAAAAGAGCCAACGATCATTCGTTGGCTCTTTTGACTTACTATAGTTTTACCTGTTGTTGTTCCCACTCAGATCTCAGAATCCCCATTATAATACGATCAGAGTAGTTGCCGTCACGATAAATAGCGGAACGAAGTCTGCCTTCTTCAACAAAGCCAGCTTTCTCATATGCACGGATAGCACGACCGTTATAGCCGATGACGTCCAAACCGACTCTATGTAGATTTAACTCATGGAATGCATAACGTAGAATCAGCTCTAGTGCCTCACTACCAAAGCCTTTGTTTTGGTAATTTGTATCTCCTATTCCAATTGCTAGAGAGCCAACCCGATTATTCCATTCGATAGAATGGATGACGACAAAGCCGATTAAAGTGTCATCTTCAATTGTACGTAAACGAAAATAGGCTGAATTATGACTACGTTCTTTATTCTCCTCTAGTTCCGCAACTGAATGAGGATAGGCGATATCTGTATCGAGATTACGTAAATAGTCTGAGTTTTCCTCCCAAGTTGCCATAATCGCTGCATCCTCCGGTCGAACCGAAGTAAGTTTTACTAAGTTCCCCTTAAATAAATTCATCATATTGTTCTCCCTTATTTTTTATTTTTATGAAGGAATCACATCATGTTACGCAATAAAATCTTGCCTCCCCGCGGTTTCGTTACGTTAATCTTAATATTCTATGTACTATTCAGCAACGAATTTTAACTCTACTATTTAGAAAGAAGGGGAAATTTCCTTTTATATCGAATGTTTAGTCTAGGAGTTTTATATCATGATTTATAGGAGTGGCAACGATGTTCATAGAAACAGAGCGGCTTACGATTCGAAAATTTGAAGAAAACGACTACCTCGCAGTTTATACATACACATCCGATCCCATTGTAATGAGGTATATACCAGAAGGGGTTTTTACGGAAGAGGATGCTAAGAAGTTTGTAGTGAAAAATAAAGGGGAGAAGGTCGAGAAGTACCCAGTAATATTAAAAGAAAATAACACGCTTATCGGCCATATTGTATTCCATCCTTACTTTGGTGAACATACATATGAAATTGGATGGGTATTTCACCCGAATTATTATAACCAAGGTTTTGCCTCCGAAGCTGCAAAAGCGGTTCTTCAGTATGGGTTTGAGGATTTAAAGTTACATCGTATTATCGCTACATGTCAGCCTGAAAATATCGGTTCCTATCGTGTGATGGACAAAATTGGGATGAGACGGGAAGGATATTTTAAAAACTGTATCCCTAATGGAGATGGCTGGTGGGATGAATATTACTACGCCATCCTTGCAGAAGAGTGGAGGTAGGGAAATGAGCCAACCAATTTATATTAGTCTACAATTATATGAACCTAAGCATATGGAAGGTTTACTTGCTTTTAAACTTCCTAAAGAGCAGGAGAAATTTACCGCCCTGCCAAGTAACGTGCTGGACGTACAATCGGGACAGTTTCCTTTTGTTATAGTGGAAGATGAGACTCCTGTTGGTTTTTTTATCTTGCACTCGACATCGCGAGTCAAGAAGTATTCTGAGAATCCTCATGCGATGCTTTTAACAGCATTTTCTATAGATTACAGAAACCAGGGGAAAGGATATGCCAAACAAGGTTTATCGCTGTTAAAAAAATGTATACAGGATTACTTTCCAAACTGTAAGGAAATCGTATTAGGGGTTAACCATCAAAATATTCCTGCACAAAATCTGTATCTAGGAGTTGGCTTTCATGATACGGGGAGAAGAGTGATTGGATCACTTGGAGAACAGTTTGTCATGAGCCTGTGTATATTATGATGATGTCTTTTTATGAACCTGATATAGATTAACACGTGATTTTTAAGGGGAATCGCGTGTTTTTTACGTTTTTTACTTTTGAGGTGAAACCAATATAAAAGATGATCGTATTTTCTTTTACTAGATGTAAAAGGCGAATTAGGAGGACGGGTATGGAGGGGTTTGAAGTTAGAAAAATAAATCTTCTGTCTCAGGTAGGTTTCGCTGAGGTGGTAAAAGAAAGTAAAAGGGAGGGCTTCAATTTTGTAACTAGGCTAGTACATGATTATGAATCTGGTGACAATCGGTTTTCTCTTCCAGGTGAGGCTTTGTATGGTGTGTTTAATAATGACGGAGACCTTGTGGCCTTAGGAGGATTAAATCAAGACCCCTTTTCTAAACAACCTACCATAGGGAGGCTGAGGCGTTTTTATGTAAGAAAACGATATCGAAGGATGAGAATAGGTACTTTTTTATTAGAATATATACTCTCTAAAGCTACTACCCATTTTCAATTAATTGTTTTACATACAGATACAAAGGAAGCGGATAAATTCTATGTAAGTTCTGGATTTAAAAGGGGAGAGGAATTGCCAAACAGTAGCCACTTTTTACTCTTAAAAGGAAACGAGGATTCTGAATGAAAGTTCAAAGTAAGTTCATTCGTATGACAAAGGTGTTGTCACTAGCATTTACTATTTTTATTCAAATCTATTGGTACAAGTTACGAAGAAAGCCTGATTCAGAATGGGAAAATCTATGGGGGAAAATCGGTGAAAGATTTCGGAAAACCCTCTTTGAATTAGAAGGTCTATTGATAAAAATTGGTCAAATATTAAGCATTCGTTCAGATTTATTGCCACGTTCTTTTATCAAACAGATGGAAGACCTGACTGATCATGTGCCGCCATCGAAATGGGAGGATATTCAGGAAATACTTGAAAATGAATGGGGAGGCTCTATTTATAATAAAATAGACTCTATTGAAAAGCAGGCGGTGGCATCAGCCTCTATTGGTGAAGTATACCAAGCCGTTTTAAAGAATGGAACGAAAGTGGCTGTTAAAATTCAACGTCCAAATATTCAATCTATCGTTCAAATCGATTTTCGGACCTTACAAATCATCATATGGTTTGCTGACCATTTTGTTCCAGTACCAAAAGGGTTTCTTAATTTTCATGTGTTGTATAAGGAATTAAAAGAGGTGATTGAGAGGGAACTAGATTTTGCCAAAGAGTTAGAGGCGCTACAATCATTTAATAACCGATTCAGTGATAATGATTTTGTTAAAATACCAAATGTATATCCAGAGCTTTGTACAAACAAGGTGCTCGTCATGGAATGGGTAGAAGGAATAAAGCTGACCGACGGCGAACGTTTAGAGCAAATAGATACTAGTCGTAAAGAGATTGCTCAAAAGCTAATTCAATTATTTTTACCTCAATGGTTAGAAGCCGGTTATTTTCATGCCGACCCACATCCGGGTAATATCATGGTTAGTAAAGAAGGAAGAATTATCTTATTAGATTTTGGAATGGTGGGACAAATCAGTAAAAAGGATGCCTCCTATTTTCAATCACTCATCGAGGCTTTCTTAGCTAAGAATTACAAAAAGGCAGTAGATTGCTTGTCACATTTAGGTTTTTTGCTACCAGATGCAGATTCACGAACAATGGAAAGACTTTTAACCGAGCTTATGTCCTTTCAAATAGGGGACCTGAAAAAGATAGACCTGATTGCATTAAAATTAGAAATGAACGATATCATTCAAGCCCTTCCTATTCAGGTGCCTACAAGATTCATATTTTTAGGTCGGTCAGTGGGGACAATCGAAGGCATCCTACGAAATGTAGTTCCAGATGAAGAGCCACTCGACCTCGGAAAGCCTGTATTTATGGAATGGCTCAGAAACCAAAGCAATAAATGGAATTTTATTTGGCAGTGGTTCCAATCACAACCTATCTTTAAAATCGTTCACTCAGTGAATGAATTTCTTCAAGTACCGCAAAAGCTCGAACAGCTGAAAGAAAGCGAACAAAGACGAGACTTTCTATTTATCACTCAAGAGAATCATAAAAAACATTTGTTTCTACTTTTGTTAGTCGGATTAGCTGGTGTAGGATTTGGTCTGTATGTAATGAACCCATTAATATGGAAAATAGGAATCGGATTATCGGCTGTTTCCTTTGTAGGCTATGGCGTGGCGAGTTATAGACTGAAAAAATGGATGAAATACATGCCAGATAGGATGCGCAGGTGATTAAATTGGTGTTAACATATCTATTCTAAAAAAAAGGAATTTCTATTAGTTGTAATGTTCGCTGATGAATTAATTAAAGTAATTTACCAGGCATGAAAAAAAGATCACTCAATTTGAGTGATCTATATGTTGATTAACGGTCATAGTTAAAGTCAGATAACGAATCCATATGGCTCGCGATCATGGCAATAATTGTGCTCGCTTCCTCTTTAGAGAAAATAAAATTGGTTTCGTCCTTGATTAGGTCTTCGTCATCGGTCCAAATTCGGTTTACTCTTCGAAGCACACCGTCACCGGTTTCTTGGACGATACCGAATTGGTAGGAGACTTCAATTTCATCTTCGTACATAAAGGCTGTCACTTCAGGAGTTTCCCAGTCAACATCGACCTGTTCTAGGATATCGTCAGTCTCATCCTCATCGTCCATTAGGACATAATCGACCTCAACGTCGTCATCCTCGTCGTCATCCATTTCATAATAATCTTCATCATCGAAATCATCATCATTCATAAAATCATGTAAACTCTCATGAACCGCATCAATTATATCCTCAATGTCAGCAAGGATCGTTTTTGACGTTTGGCCAAGGTCTACATCAATTGAATCAATGTAGAACTCCTCGTTATGTGGATCAAAATAAAGGGTGCAGAAATACTCACGATCATCATCTTCTGTTTCTACGTAAAACTCCATACGTGGATGTTTCGCACCACGATCAACAGACATATGACCTACTTGGTCATACTTATCGCAAATAGACTCTAAATGATCTTGCAATTCACCACTTACTCGATCAAACCATTCTAAAGACATAGAAAATCCCTCCCTTTCAAGGTTATCGCTCATATTATTGCCTATTTATAAAATTAATGTACGTACCATAAAAAACCAATATTAAATATGATGGCTTTCACAATAGATATCGACGATCTTTTCTATTTCATCGTGGTTTGGAAATTTCCCGTGAAAATCAAAGGTTATTTCTTCTTTAAAATCACCATGGTGATACACTTGAATCGATCCCTTTTGCTGAATCACACTGAATTCGGTCTCAAACGTCCAGCCATTTCTTTCGATTGCTCCCAAGTCTATTCCCTCCTATGTCTTTTAAAAGTAGTATTTACCTAAAGAAACTTTTTCGTACATAGTTCTGATTCTTTAAAGCATCCTATCATTAGGAGGTGTGTGAACGTGGAGCCAAGAAAGCCTGGAAGCGATAAATTACCCGATTTTGAACAATTAGATGATCGTGTAATCGCTCAACATACAGAAGCACCAATGTTAGTGATCAAAACGAATTTAGATCCTAAGGATTCTACAGTGGATAATCCTTATTATAAAAATAAAAACCTAACGGATACAAAGGAATTTAGAGACTATTTCGAAGATAAAAGGTAATTTGCTTAACACTTCTTCCAATTAAGGAGAAGTGTTTTTTCTGTAAAGAAGGACAATTACATGGTTTTAAAGAATGAATATATAGTGTTTTTTTAATATAAGGGGTTGATATTGTGAGCAAGTATGGTTTGTTTGGAAAGTTTACTGTTAAAGATGGGGAACGTGACACAATGGTACGGATTTTGATGGAAGCAGCACAATCAATGAATGATTTAGAGGATTGTGAGGTGTACCTAGTAAGTACAGCAGACTTAGAGCCAAATTCCGTATATGTTTACGAAGAGTGGAAAAGTGAAGATGCTCATCAAGCTTCTCTTGGCTTGGAGTCAACACAAACCTTAATTAAACAAGCGAAGCCAATTATTACGGGGGTGGAAAGGATAAGTACGTTTCAACCTATTGGTGGAAAACCATCATAAATGAGGTGAAGCAGTTGAAGCAATTTTTTTATTACAATTGGCAAGTGAGAGAAGAGTGGTTTGAATGGGCAAAACAAGTATCAGCGGAAGACCTGCTGAAACAGCGAGTCGGTGGTTTTAATAACATTCTCCATACTTTGCTACATATTGTTGTAGTTGAGTTTGATTGGATCAATGATCTCCTTGGCGGAGAGGTCATTGAGTTTCAACTAGAAGACTATCAAACGATTGATGATGTGATTAACCTACATCAACATTGGCATCCAATGATTCGAAATTTTGTGGAAAATTGGACAGATAATTTAAGCGATAAGCAATTAGTCATCGAAGAAGGGAAGCGAGTCTTTTCATATGGAGAGGTCATGAAACATGTAATTGTTCATGAAATTCATCATATCGGACAATTATCTATTTGGGCGAGAGAGCTTGGGCTTTCACCTGTTCAAGCAAATTACATAGGAAGAGGATTATCGTAATGAAGTCCTGGTAGCAACTGTTAAGCTAAACTATAAATGGTAGATCTTTCATCTGAAGGATCTTTTTTTATTGTTAAAATATAAACAAATATATATAATGTTTATATATATAATAAACAAATTTAAGAGGTGTTTATTTTGGTAAATGAAGAACGTTTTTGGGACGCTTCAGTTGAAGAACTTTCTCAAGGTTATTATTTTAATGATGAAAAAGAACAGTACACTTGCTTATTTTGTTATGAGGCTTTTGAAGATGGTGTGATCTATCCAATGAGTGATAGGCTGCTTGAAGCGAAAAAGGCAGTAAAACAACATATACTACATTCCCACGGAAGTCCATTTGAATACTTGCTTTCCATGGACAAGAAGTATACCGGGTTATCAGAACACCAAAAGGAATTGTTAACTTTCTTTCAATCAGGCTTAAACGATAAGGAAATAGTTAAGGAATTGGAGGGTGGGAGCCCTTCGACGATAAGAAATCATCGTTTCAAATTTCGAGAGAAGGAAAAACAAGCAAAGATCTATTTAGCCATTATGAATGTTTTAAATGGACAGAAGGACAAAAGTACTAAGGACTTTATTGAAATTCATAAGGGGGCAAAAATGGTGGATGAACGCTACGCAATTACTATAGAAGAGAAAGAAAAAGTATTAGAAACCTATTTTAAAAATGGATTAGATGGTCCATTGGACAACTTTCCGAGCAAAGAAAAACGAAAGATCATTATTCTTCAACATATTCTTACTCGATTTACTCCAAACAAAAGATATACGGAGTTGGAAGTAAATACCGTATTAAAGACCATCTTCAATGATTTTGCGACCATTCGGCGGTACTTAATCGAGTATGGATTTATTGAGCGCAGCAAAGACTGCACAGAATACTGGGTGAAGCAATAAACACGACATTTCTTGTCGTGTTTATTTGGATGAAAAGTATGTAACCTTTCCTATAAATTCCCGTCTACCTTATTAGTGGAAAAAGTTACAGCACACAACATGGCAGCGGATGAACTACCCATTTATTGATAGGAAAGGGTGCAAGACGCATGTTAAAATCAAGAATATTATTATTAATCGGGATCGGACTATTTATGTTGTTGTTATTGCTAACACCAAGTTTCTTACAGGCAAAAGCTGTTCCGGTATTAGATTTTTCGGTAAAGGCAGAGGAAAAGGTCACAAAAGAAAAAAAGAAAATCACGAGTGTTGAATGGAAAGGAAAGATTTATCGGGACCTAGAGACACATTACTATCTTTTTTCAACTACTAAAAAAGGGACCATTGAGGTAACCTGGGGACCGAATTCAGATGGTTCTGACTTTATTATTACTGATAAAAATTGGGGAGCCATGTATGGGAATGGAGATGTGTTACCAGAAGGTGACTATATGTTTGTTGTCACTTCCAATCCTGCCGAATCACCGGAAGACCCGTCACTTCTTTCTTACGATTTTA
Organism: Robertmurraya korlensis NBRC 107688; assembly: GCF_001591645.1. GTDB lineage: Bacteria > Bacillota > Bacilli > Bacillales > Cytobacillaceae > Robertmurraya_A. The sequence goes on from NZ_BCVH01000004.1 coordinate 71,529, forward strand.
ATCTTAATGGCCTTTCGTTCAAAGAAGCACCAAATACTACTCTTCCTCAACTAACAATTGAGAGTCCTGTTGATTTGGTAACACATCTACCTGAAGGGGATCATACCATCACTTTTAAAGGTCGTTCAGATGCTAATTTCTTACTATTTGGTGTTTCTGGATTTGGGGATGAAACGACGGAGACATTAACTAGTTCATTTGAAAAAACCCTTTTATTTAATGATAATAGTCCAGCCTATAATTTTTATAGAATATCGGCTACGAATGATTCTGGGAATGCTGTTAATCGTTACTTTGAAGTGTTGTATGATGGTGGTATAAGAGAATAAAAAATGGGAGCTGGTGGGCTATTTAAGTAGCCCTCAGCTTTTTGATATAGGTCCAATTTTAGTAATGTTATTTTTACTAGTTGGAAAGAAAGGATATTTCATATGCAGCCATTTACACAGCAAGTAGTAATGATTATTAAAATATCCCCGAAGGAAAAGTAATGACGTATGGTCAAATTGCCAGACTTGCTGGTAGTCCAAGAGCTGCTCGTCAAGTTGTTCGCATCCTTCACTCGATGAGTAAAAAGCACCATTTACCCTGGCATCGTGTCATCAGCGTAAAAGGAAAAATTTCTATCCAAGAGGATTCCTCTTATCATGAGCAAATGATGTCTTTACAAAGCGAGGGAGTGAAAGTAAGCGAAACGGGTATGGTTTGTTTAGGTGAATACCAGTGGCATCCAGAGAACATAATTGATTAGCGATTTGTAGTTGCTTATCAATTCTTTTTTTGGTATTATCGTTTCATAGCTAATGATTATGAAAATTCAGAGGTGAGACATATTCACTCATTTAATGAAAAGGGTAATTTACTTCTTGAAGAGATTGATACCATTAATCTTTTAACAAAAATGCCAATTCATTCACTAAACTTAGAAGCGATTGCAGTAGTGACCAATATATACCGAGTTGCACAGGGCTTACGAAATAAAATGGAACGAGAGGTCTTATCGGAATATGGGTTATCGTGGACATCATTTTCGATTCTATATGATTTATGGATTTGGGAATCGATGGAGACAAAAAAACTAGCTGCGTCTGCTGGAGTTTCAAAGGCAACGATTAGTAATATTACAAATACGTTAGAACGAAAAGAGCTCTGTTATCGAAAGGTGGATAACAGAGACCGTAGAATAACCTACGTTCTCCTTACCGAGAAAGGGAAAAGAGTAATGGAAGAACTTTATCCACGATTTCATATGGGAGAAGTAGATATTGTCTCAAGCTTGTCAGAAGTCGAGCAACATAATATTTCGTCCCTATTAAGAAGATTAATAAGAGAAAATAAATTTTAATAATGTAAAAGTGATGACGGGAAACCAAGTAGTAGTTATCTCCCTGTAACAGAGAGTCGATGGTTGGTGTAAATCGACACAAAGATAACATGAAATACATTCCCTGAGCTTTCTTTGCCTAGCAAAGAACGGACGATCCGTTATTCGTTAAGTGGAAGAACTAGATTCTTCAATGAGGGTGGTACCGCGTGCAAAAACCACGTCCCTTTTTGGGGGATGTGGTTTTTTTATTTATATAAAGGAGGAAGTAGAGATGACAAAGTTATTGCAGGAACTAACGATGGAACAAAAGCAAGAAGTGAAAAGGCAGATGGCAATATATACTCAAGGAGTACAAGAAATCATCCCGACCGAAGAGCTTGAAGCCAAAATTGGAAAATCAATAAAAGAAAATAAGCCTTTAAAAATAAAGCTTGGATTGGACCCATCCGCACCTGATGTTCATCTTGGACATACGGTAGTGTTAAATAAGATGAGGCAGTTTCAAGAGAATGGTCATATCATTCAAGTAATTATTGGTGATTTTACTGGGAAAATTGGTGACCCTACTGGAAAATCAGTGGCAAGAAAACAATTATCAGATGAAGAAGTGAAGCATAATGCCAAAACATACTTCGAACAGTTTGCCAAAATTATAGATATGTCTAAGGTCGAACTTCATTACAATTCTAACTGGTTATCCAAGCTAAACTTTGAAGATGTGATTCAACTAGCGGGGAAAATTACGGTAGCTAGACTGTTAGAAAGAGATGATTTTGAGGAACGAATTGCCTTTAGTAAGCCCATCTCGTTACATGAATTTTTCTACCCATTAATGCAAGGATACGATTCTGTCGTTTTAGAATGTGATATTGAACTAGGTGGAACGGATCAACATTTTAATATATTAATGGGAAGACATTTTCAAGAAAAGTTTGGAAAAGAAAAGCAAGTAGCCATGTTAATGCCTCTATTAGAAGGTCTTGACGGTGTGGAGAAAATGTCAAAATCAAAGAAAAACTACCTTGGAATTGATGAGAACCCTAGAGAAATGTACGGTAAAGCCATGTCGATTCCAGATGAGTTAATGATTAAATACTTTGAATTGGTAACTGACTTACCACCTGAACAGGTTCAGCTTATGAAAGAGGAAATAAATACTGGGGATATACACCCAAGAGATGCAAAAATGTTACTAGCCAAAACAATTGTACGCATGTACCATGGAATAGAACAGGCGGAACTAGCAGAACAGAATTTTATTTCTGTTTTTCAAAAAGGGGCAATGCCAAACGATATTCCAACTGTGAAATGGGAAGGGGAAACGAAAACGTCCTTGATTGAGCTTTTGTTAGCACTAAACCTGTTAGATTCGAAAAGTGAAGCACGACGAATGATAGAGAACAAGGGTATTCGATTGAATGGAGAAAAAGTAGAAGATATCCATTTACATTTGACAATTACCGATGGATTAATCATTCAAGTTGGAAAACGAAAATTCATTCAACTACAATTAAACAGGTAAAGGTGATAGAAATGAAAAAAGTTATATTTATGGACATCGATGGGACACTTGTTAATGAACACGGTGTTGTACCCAAATCAGCAAAAATGGCTATCCAACAAGCGAGAAAAAATGGACATCAAGTATTTATTTGTACCGGCCGATCGAAGGCAGAGTTATTTCATGAAATCATGGAAATTGGGTTTGATGGGATTATTGGTGCAGCTGGGGGCTACATTGAAGTAGACGAAAAGGTCTTACTTCATGAGAGAGTTTCTACGGAAGATGTGATACATCTGGTTGAGTTTTTTGATAAACATCAAATCGATTTTTATCTTGAGTCAAATGGTGGATTATTTGCTAGTAAGAATTGTAAGAACCATATCCAAGGGATAATTCATGATTTTTTAGCGGAGAACCCACATGCAGTTGAAGAGGTCAATAAGGGAATTCAGCCCTTTCATGATTGCTTAATTGACAATGAGGATCTGATTCGCGATGATATTAATAAAATTTCATTTTTAGGCTCTAGCGTTCCCATTGAAACGATAAAGCAGGAATTCTCATCTAAATTTACTGTGATTCCAAGTACGGTTCCCCTATTTGGAGAGAATAGTGGAGAATTATCCGTGCCTGGTATTCATAAGGCGGTTGCGATAGAAAAATTGCTTGAGCATCTTCAAATTGATCGAGAACACACATACGCTTATGGTGATGGTATGAATGATTTAGAAATGCTCCAATTTGTCCAATATGGTGTTGCCATGGGCAATGCGAAAGAAGCGTTAAAAGAAGCAGCCGATGATATTACAGATACACATGATAACGATGGGATTTATAATAGTTTTAAAAAATATAAATTGATATAAAATCGGAGCTACCTTTATGGTAGCTTTTTTCATTGACTCATGATTTTTCACTTTTTGGGAAAACTATGGAAAAAGAGAAGAGAAGGATGGTTGTTTTGAATACTCCACAAAGAGAGTACTTTGAGAAATTAATTTCGGGCCAAGAAAAGAACACACAAGGTTTTGTAGAGTATTGGCAAACCTATTCGGATTTCGGCTCATGGCAATTTTGGGTCGTCCTGCTAATGCTTATCGTTCCATTAATTGTGTTATATTTTACGATAGACCGAAAAAACATCTTTATAATCAGTTTTTTTGGATTTGCTACGCATGCTTTGTTTGCTTGGGTTGAGATGTTTGGAATCAGAAGTGGTTTATGGGGTTATCCGTATCAATTAATTCCATACCTCCCAAGTGTATCTCTTGATGTCTCCCTCATTCCAGTAGGAATTATGCTCGTTTTCCAATGGACATTAAAGAAAAATAAGAATTTTTATTTATATGGAATCATTGCCGCTGCAGTTTTTGGGTTTGGATTTAAACCATTGTTAACCAGTCTAGACTTATTTCAAATGTATAAGTGGGTTAACATTCCTCTTGTCTTTTTGTTGTATGTCATATTATTTACTATCGCCTATCTTATTACAAAGCTATTTATGCGGATGCGTGAAAAGAGTATGTAACGGAAGTAGTGAAAGCTACTTCCATTTTTTTTTGCTCAGAAATTATTGAAATAGTAGATTAATCATTGAATACTAATTGTTGACGCGAAATAAGATGGTATTTGACATTAGGTAATCAATTAACAGGAGGAATCAGAAAATGACAAATGTTTATATTGTAGATGGCGCACGAACAGCTTTTACGAATTTTGGTGGTTCATTTGCTCAAACGGGGGCTATGGAGCTCGGTACAGTGAGTGCAGTCGAAGCGCTTCGTCGTTCAAATGTGGACCCCGGTCAGATTGATCATGTAATCTATGGAAATGTTATTCATACTGGTAAAAATGCCTCCTATTTATCAAGACATATTGGATTGCATAGTGGAGTTCCCAAAGAGGTGCCGGCACTCACATTAAATCGACTTTGTGGCTCTGGGCTTCAATCCATTATTACAGCTGCACAGCATATCCTAGTCGGTGATGCAAATATCGTTCTTGCTGGAGGAGCAGAAAATATGTCACAGTCCCCGTACTCAAATTTTTCCCAAAGATTCGGCGGTTTTAAAATGGGGAATCTTCAGTTTGACGACATGCTACTGGAAACATTGACTGACCAGTATACAGGAAGCGGAATGGGGATGACTGCTGAAAAGCTGGCACTAATGTATGAGATTACGAGAGAAGAGCAGGATAACTTTGCCGCCCAATCACATCAACGAGCGGCCACTTCTGCTAGTAAGGGAATTTTTCAAGAAGAAATTGTGGCTGTCGAGGTTAAAACGAGAAAGAGTTCTAGAATTATTAAGGAAGACGAACATATAAAGCCAGGTGTTCAGATTGAGGCACTTCAATCCCTCAAGCCAGCTTTTAAAAATGATGGAACCGTTACAGCGGGGAATGCTTCAGGAATCAATGATGGAGCGGCGTCTCTAGTCGTAGCTAGTAAAAAATCCATTTTAGAAAACAAACTGAAGCCAGTTGCAAGAATTGTATCCTGGGCCGTTGCAGGAGTAGATCCTACAATTATGGGGATTGGGCCCGTTCCAGCAATTAAGGAAGCATTGAAACGAGCCAATCTTACTCTTGATAACATGGATTTAATCGAAGTGAACGAAGCGTTCGCAGGACAATATTTAGCGGTAGAAAAAGCACTTGAATTAAACCGAGTAAAGACAAATGTGAATGGAGGGGCAATTGCTTTAGGGCATCCGGTTGGCGCTAGTGGAGCAAGGATTTTACTCTCTGCAGCTTATGAACTAAGAAGGAGAAATGCCCGATTTGCTGTTGTCAGCTTATGTATTGGTGGCGGTCAAGGAATTGCAATGGTAATAGAGCGGGGGTAATCGGAGCGTAGTTTTCTACGCTTTTTTTCATGCAATAAATTAATAGTTAAAGAACCGTTGGATTTCTGCCGATATAGACACTATACATAAATTTGAAAAGGGGATAAACGTGAAGATAAAAATTAAACTTATTCTACTAATGACTATTTTATTCGTGGCTTTAATCGTAACGGGAACTTTATCTATTAAGGAATTAAATTCTACTGAAAGAGCATTTCTTGAAATGCAAAAGGATGAAGAAGTCCAATTAACCATGAAGTCACTTCAGTATCGTTTTACCGGAATCTCAAATGATGAAAGAGCTTTTCTTCTAACTGGGAAAACAGAGTTAGTTAGTGGAATTGAAGAGAAGGTAGAAGATATAAATAACTACTTTTCTAAATTAGAATCAACGGATGACTTAACTGCAGAAGATAAGGCAGCGATCAAAGAAATTCAAGCCAATTTACAAACCTATTTTGATAAAAATAAACAAATGGTTGAAACCTATTCCAATGGAGAGAAAGAAGTAGCCTTAACGATCCATATGGAAGAACAAAGAAAGATCCGAAAAGAATTGGTTGATCCTAGTATAGAAACATTTATCACCAAACTAACGAAAGAAATTGAAGCAGATAAACAGACAGTAAATGATGACAAAAAAACAAGTGCGATTATACTAAATGCAGTTATTGGTCTATCTATTTTAATAGGACTTGTTGTGGCAGTAATTGTTATCAGATCCATTACCAAGCCACTAAATGAGATGACTGAGCGTTTGCGTGATATCGCGGAGGGGGAAGGCGATCTTACACATATTATTCAATTGCAATCCAAAGATGAACTAGGCGTGATGGCTAAATCATTCAATCAAATGGTAGGGAAATTACGTGATTTAATGAAACAAGTTAGTGAAAATGCAGACCAGGTGGCTGCCGCTGCTGAGCAATTACATGTTAGCTCGCAGGAAACAACAAGAGCAACAGAACAAATTGCTTCGACAGTAGAACAAGTAGCTTCAGGAACAGATGATCAAGTACAAACAGTAAAAGAAACCTCGATAAAAGTGAGCACACTATCATCTAGATTAAGTTCCATTGCATCAAAATCAGAATTGGTTGCAAAAACTGCTTTGTCAACGTCAAGCGGAGCGGTTGAAGGGAACAAAGCAATTGAAGGAATTGCAGAAAAAATGGATGATATTAATTCTACTGTAGGACAATTATCGCAAGAGGTTAGAAAACTAGGTGAACGTTCTAGTCAAATAAGTGAAATTGTTCAAGTTATTACTGGTATCGCTGAGCAAACGAATCTTTTGGCATTAAACGCTGCCATTGAAGCTGCCAGAGCAGGAGAAAACGGGAGAGGATTTGCCGTTGTTTCAGATGAAGTACGAAAATTAGCAGAGCAATCGGCAGCATCAGCTAGTCAAATTTCTGAATTGATTCACATTATTCAATCAGACACCCATCAAACAATACGTTCAATGGATGAAACAACACTAAAAGTAACAGAAGGTACAACATTAATCCAGCATGCTGGTAAGTCGTTTAAAGAAATAGAGCAAGCGGTAACGAATGTTTCTGCTGATATTCGTGAAATGTCCAGCACAGTTCAAGAAATATCAAGGGAAACAGAACAAATGGTTGTTGCAGTTGAAAAAGTAGGTGATACTTCGGAAATGACAGCAGCCGGAACCCAAAGTATGGCGGCATCAACAGAAGAGCAGCTTGCAGCAATGGATGAAATTAGTTCATCATCAGACTCCTTAGCAAAAATGGCAGAAGAGCTACAACAATTAATTGGAAAATTTAAAGTGTAAAGTAAAACAGCAGCTTCCTAACAATAAAGGAAGCTGCTGTTTTACTTTGTTACCTTGTGAAGGGGGAGTTCAATTACAAAGGTCGTCCCAGTATTTTCAATACTCTTTGCAGTCATTTGACCACTATGGTTCTCAATGATTTTTTGAGAAACGGAAAGTCCTAAACCTGTACCTATATCCTTAGTTGAAAAGAAAGGTTCAAATATATTAATGAGGATAGAAGCTGGAATACCTTTCCCATTGTCACTGAATATAATTTGGATATGGCCATCTTTAATATCGGTACAAATTCTTACGGCAAGGGGGTTCTCACCTTCTGCCTGTAAAGAATTTTGAAATAAATTAATAAATACTTGAAGAAGCTCTTCACGATTACAGAGGATATAGTAATTTTCTGTGTGTGAAGGTATGTCAAAATCTAATTCTACGTTGTAAAGCAGAGCTTCACTTTTTAGGAAGTTCCATAAGTAGTCTGTAAAAAAATGTTTAATTTGGATCCGTTCAAACGCTTTTTCAGAAGGTTTTGCGATACTAAGGAAATCAGTAATGATTTTATTAGCACGATCAATTTCAGGAATAAGTAATTCGGTGAATAATTGCCCGATGTCTCTCCCCACTTCTTTTTCAAAATATTGAAGATACCCACGAACAGTTGTAAGAGGATTTCTTATTTCATGCGCAATTCCCGCAGCAATTCGACCCGCTAGTGCTTGCTTTTCAGCTGCCTTAATCTTTTCCTCCATTAAATAGCGATCGGTCATGTCACGTAGTTGTCCGTAAGCTCCAATAACCTTCTCACCCTCATAAATAGGTTGTGCATCAAAGAGACAAATGATGGGATCACCAGCAGAATTTTGAAAAACGACTTCTTTACTATCATAACGTACTTCCGCAGTTAGGACGTATTTGAAATGGTCTCCTATAATAGGAAGATCATAAATACTAGAATTAGGAAGGGTATGATAGAAGAGTTGTTTTGCAAAGTCTGTAAATTCTATAATAATCCCAGTTTCATTAGTAATAATGATTCCGTTTCTGGCTCCACTAAGCAATACTTGATTCAAAATATTAAGCTTTCGATTTTGTTTTCTTAATAGCAATTCTCGTTCAATGGAGTCCACTAGTTGACTAAGCATGGGCAAAAACAAGGAGTTATGAAAGGGAATTGGGACCATGATACTTACACTTCCAAGTAAGTTATCCTCATCAGTGTAATGAAACGGAGCTCCGTAACACGCAATTTCATGAAGAAATGTGTGGTAATGGTCCTCACCGACTAGCTGAACCGGATGTCGCTGTTCTAAAGCCAAACTAACTACATTTGTTCCAGTATCTTCTTGTCTAAACAAACTTCCTAGTGTAATACCAAATTGATCGATGGTAGTTTTTATTACCTCGTCCCCTGCTAATTCTAATAAGTAACCGTCAGAATCAGAGATTACGACTAATATAGGAGTTTCTGGTAAAGAATGAATGAGTTTTTCTGAAAAGAAGCGAACAACAGATAAAATTTCTTTATAGGCTTCTTGTCTGCCTTGAACCTCTTGTTTGGTTAAAGTTACTTTGGGACGAACGATCTCATTTGGATCCATCCCTATTTCTTTACACTTTTGCTTGGAAAGTGTGATATAACGTGGTTCCTTTTCGTTCATCTAGTAACACCTCAAAAATAATAAATACAAATTGTATTATAACATGAGTTACGTATCTTTTATCCTAGGGATTTTGTACTTGGAATCAAACCCTAAAGTACATACTAACTAAGGAGAAATTAGGGGAACTTCCCCCAGAAAAAAACTCATGGTTCAGTAAGCGCAAACTGAGAGGTGTTCATGTTATAATGGACAAAAAGAACATAGACATCATTATTAGGTTAATAGACAAATCAGGTGATGGATTTAAAGGAAGGTATCTATGGTAGAGGATAACATTACAAGGATTCATCTAGATGGCAAAGAATACATACTTATTGGGACCGCCCATGTGTCGAAGCAAAGTGCAGAGCAGGTGAAAGAAGTTATTGAAGCTGAAAAACCTGATGCTGTTTGTGTAGAGTTGGATAAGCAAAGATATCAATCCATTACTGATGGAAATAAATGGAAAGAAATGGATATCATTCAAGTGATTAAGGAAAAAAAAGCCTCCTTATTGTTAATGAACTTAGCGATTTCTTCCTTTCAAAATCGAATGGCCGATCAATTTGGCATTAAAGCAGGGCAGGAAATGATTCAAGGAATTCAATCGGCGAAAGAATCAGGAGCAACACTCGTACTCGCCGACCGAAATATCCAAATTACATTTGCTAGAATATGGGGTGGGATTGGTCTAAAAGGAAAAGCGCTTCTTTTAAGCCAGGTGATTGCAGGTATATTTAGCAAGGAAAGTATTACAGAAGAAGAATTAGAAAAAATGAAAAGCCAGGACACGCTTCAAGCGATACTGAATGAATTCACAGAAGCCTTTCCGCGGTTAAAAAAACCTCTAATTGATGAGCGAGACCAATATCTTGCACAAAAAATTAAAGAGGCGCCTGGCGAGAAAATTGTTGCCGTCCTAGGAGCTGCACACGTACCAGGAATTAAAGAAGAAATAAAAAAAGAACAGGACTTAGCAAAGCTAACCTCTGTTCCTCCCAAATCAAAATGGCCCAAAATTATTGGTTGGAGTATCCCAGTGATGATCTTAGCAATCATTGCCTATACGTTTATCGCCAACCCACAAGCAGGGTTATCCCAAACGTTTAGTTGGATTTTATGGCACGGTGGGCTATCGGCTTTAGGAGCAGCTATTGCTCTTGGACACCCTTTGACTATTTTAACAGCCTTTTTAGCAGCGCCGATTACATCGCTTAACCCAGTTCTTGCATCAGGCTGGTTTGCTGGGCTTGCACAAGCCTATGTAAGACGCCCAAGTGTGAAGGATTTTGAAACGTTGTCTGAAGATGTTTTTAGTGTAAAAGGTTTCTGGAAAAACAAAGTTAGTCGAATCTTACTAATCGTTGTATTATCGAACCTTGGAAGTACACTAGGTACAGTAATCGGTGGTGCAGATGTCATCCGAGTGTTTTTTGAGAATTTATAATTTAGGAAGATGGGGATCCAAGGTGGGTCTTCATTTTTTTATGTGAGCGGGAGCTAATGAAGGGTTACAGAAATTAGAGGATAGAGGGAACTAAATAGGAATTTAGATTTAGAACATATGATTTCCAGGAATAAGTGGAATGAGTGAACTAAATCCGCGTTTAGAACATATGATTTCCAATAATTAGTGTAATGAATAAACTAAATTCATATAAAAAAACAATTGACTTCCCTCCTCAAAATATTCCATTTACTAAATATAAATGGTGTATAATGGAAATTGATATCGTAGAGAATTCAGGAGAGAAAATATGAATATTAGAAAAATTAATTATGGAGAATCACTTCCATTCGATTTGTTACTCGAAGCAGATCCTTCTCGAAAAATGGTAAAAGACTATATTAATAGGGGAGAGTGTTATGTAGCTGAAGAATTGAACATGATCGTCGGTGTATACGTAATTCTACCCACTAGACCTAAAACTGTTGAGTTAGTAAACATATCTGTTTTGCAGAGTGAGCAAGGGAAAGGTATCGGCAAAAAACTTGTTTTGCACGCAATCCAAATAGCGGAAGAATTTGGTTATCAAACGATAGAATTGGGTACAGGTAATTCAAGCATTGGCCAGTTGGCTTTTTATCAAAAATGTGGATTTCGAATTGTAGGTGTAGACAGCGACTATTTTATAAAGTATTACACAGAGGAAATCTACGAAAATGGGATTCGTTGTAGAGATATGATTCGACTATCGAAAGACTTGTAGGATGGAAGGTGTAGGTTTTATGATTTTAGAAGCAGTAATGCTCCATGTAAGAGATGGGCTTGAAGAAGAATACGAGGAAGCGTTTCGAAAAGCATCCGGTATAATATCCAGCATGCGAGGGTATGTATCACATGAGTTACAGCGCTGTTTGGAAGTGAAAGGGAAGTACTTGCTACTTGTAAGATGGGAGACACTAGAGGATCACACCATTGGATTTCGTGAATCCGCTGAATACCAGGAATGGAAACAATTATTACACCATTTCTATGCTCCGTTTCCGACTGTAGAACATTTTAGTAAGGTTGAACTTTAACTCGGAGGCACGATAGTGATTGTTCGGTTTTCCGGGAAGTTTATTAGGGTTTCTATTCATATTTATATATGATTTTTTAGAAATGAATGTACGTAATAATGAGTGGATGGTCTTTATTGCTTTATTTATTATATTATTTATCCTATATAGGAATAAGTTACAGTTTCATGGTTGGTACAAAGGTAAGGGGAGAGAAAAGCTCCCCAAGAAAATTACGCAAATTCTTATTACTAGTGCGACTTTACTGCTAGTTTTGGCCCCATTCGTTTAATTTCCAATGTAAGGAAAAATTGACTCTGCCTGCAGTGAAGGATAGAAAATATATCGTCAAATTCTTAAATAGTAATTTGATAAAAAGGGGCATGCTAAGGTATTCCTCTTTTAAGTAGTTGTTTAAATTGGGAAGAGGAGTGTAAAGGTTGTCTCATCAAACTATGATAAATAAAGGAAATTTAATAAAGTATAAAGCTGATTGTGAAAATTGTTTTGGTTTATGCTGTGTCGCTTTGCCTTTTATCAAATCAGCAGATTTTGCTGTTGATAAAGATGGTGGCGCACCATGTAAAAACCTACAATCAGATTTTCGGTGTGGGATTCACGAAGATTTACGTGGTAAGGGATATAAGGGTTGCACTGTGTATGAATGTTTTGGAGCTGGACAAAAGGTTTCTCAGTTTACTTACAAGGGGAAGGATTGGCGGGAAAATAAGAGCACAGCAAAAGAAATGTTTCATGTTTTTCCAATTATGCAGCAGCTTCACGAGATGCTGTATTACCTACAGGAAGCAGTTAATCTAGTAGAAACTCGTTCCATTCATAGCGAGATTCAAAAGGTACTAGACGAGACGGTTGCACTTACGAAACTTAATCCGGTTTCACTAATGAATCTTAATGTATCTAATCATCGTGCGGTCGTAAATGAACTCCTTTTAAAAACAAGTGAGCTTGTTCGTCTGAAGGTGAAAAAAGATAAAAATCTTCAGAAAAAAGTTGGCAAAGGCATGGATTTAATCGGTGCCAAGTTAAAAGGTGCAAACTTAAAAGGTATGAGTTGGAGAGGCACTTTTCTAATAGCTGCGGATCTTCGGGAAAGTGATTTACGTTACTGTGACTTTATTGGTTCCGATTTGAGAGATGCCAATTTACATGGCGCAAATTTACAAGGCAGTATCTTTCTCACCCAAGCACAAGTAAATGCCACGGAAGGCGACAAATATACTAAATTACCTTCTCACCTAAACGTACCAAAACATTGGTTAACGTAGGTTGAGAGTTCTTACAGGGGAATGTCCAAATGACACATTTTCAGTTTTTTGCCTCTCAATTTACATTGTTTAGTATTCTTTTTGTTTTTAATATTGTTATGGATGACTTTATAAGTAAACCATTTACCTACGTTGATGTAATTGCAATTGTAATAGGGATACCTGTCATTATCATTATTTTTAGCTTGGTAAGTAAAACATATAAAAAATTTAAGAGTCTCAAATTTCGAGTGAAAGTCATACTTTCAATACCAGCGTTTGTGCTTTCGATTATGTTTGTAGGTTTCCTTTGGCAAATGGTTTATATATGATTCGAAGAAGTGAGGTGATGTTTAGTAGTGCTTATTTTTAGGTGATTTCTGGATGGGCAGTGTAGATTTCATTTACATTGCTTTTATTAATTTTTAAGTAGGAGATTAATTATGGAGATTTCTTTAATAAGGCATGGAAGATCAAAATGGGTACAGAAGGATTGGATTACATCTAAACAATTTGAAGAGTGGGTTACTAGGTATGACGATCATGGGGTATATGCAGAAGAGACTTACCCGGAGGAAACGCAAAAAAAATTGGTATCAGCCAGTATGGTTTTTACAAGTAATTTATTTAGGTCTAGGGAGTCTGCGAAATTATTAATTCCCACAGTGGAAGTTGTTTCTAATTCCTTGTTCAGAGAAACAGAGTTGCCAATAATATCAGGTTTTATCTCGAAAGTAAAGTTGCGGCCGAGCGGATGGGCAGTCTTGATGAGGTGCTTGTGGCTTGCGGGTTATTGTAGAAAATGCGAATCCCTTGCAGATGCAAAAATTCGAGCTAAACAAGCTGCAGAGCATTTAGTCCGTGTAGTAAAAAAATCCCAATCTGTAGTATTGGTCGGACATGGATTTTTTAATATATTAATAGCGAGAGAGCTATTGCAATTGGGATGGACAGGGGCGAAAAGACCTGCAACGAAGCATTGGCAAGTTACTACATATACTAAATGAATCTTATTGAAGGAGTTAATCAAACTGGTTAACTCTTTTTTATTTTTTTAAAAAACTCTTGACCCTCACATTAGTGTTACAGTTTAGAATAAGAGTATCAAGGATATGAAAGGAGTCTCCTCAATGAAAATCGGTGAGTTATCTAAAATAACGGGGGTGAGTATTCGTTCCCTTAGGTATTATGAGGAGCAGGGGATTCTAATTCCGATGAGATTGTCGAACGGATATCGAGTATACAACGAAACAGCGATTGATCAAGTTCATACGATCAAATTTTATTTGGATTTAGGACTCTCCATTGAGAAGATTTCAGGATTTTTACATTGTGTCCTGAAAAATAAAGAAACCTTTTGTAAGGAAGTATTGCCGATATATGAGCAAAAACTGGAGGAAATTGAAAAGCAGCTTGAGACGCTACAAATGATCCGATTAAATTTAATGGATCGTGTGGCAGCGATTAAAGAAGAAGGATTGAAATAAAAGGAGGAACGAAGGATGTTGGAACTAGGACAAGAAACGTTTCGTGAAACAGTGCAAAAAAAAGGAGTTGTATTAGTGGATTTTGGCGCTCCGTGGTGCCCGCCATGCCGAGTACAGGAACCAATTTTAGTGGAACTTGAAAATGAATATGGTCAACGATTAGTAGTTGCAAAGGTCGATGCGGACGAAGAGGCTGAACTAGCTTCCCAGTTTGAAGTTATGGGGTTGCCAACACTATTATTGTTCAAGGATGGGGAGTTGCTCGATACGATGCGTGGTCTTCATAGTAGAGAACAAATTAGTACAATCATTGATTGTTTCATAATATAACAAATATGATAAAATGATATTTATGGAAATAAAATGGCTACCTTCAAGGTGGCTTTTTTACTGTTAGGGGGAAAATGGATGAGTCGAAAGGTTGTGCTTTTCATAGCGACGAGCTTGGATGGATACATTGCCACTAATGATGAATCATTGGATTGGCTTTTTCAAGTAGAAGGCGAAGGAGACAATGGCTATTCAAAGTTCTATGAAACAGTAGACACAATCCTCATGGGAAGAAGGACCTTTGATTGGGTAATGAACCAGGTAAATGGACAATTTCCGTACGAAGGAAAAGAGAGTTTTGTATTTTCTAGAAAACAACCGGGGAACAATCAACATGTGACGTTTGTTGCGGAAGACATTGTCCCATTTACGAACAAGCTGAAAGCACAGCCAGGGAAGTCTATTTGGCTTGTTGGTGGGGGAGACTTGATTCACTCCTTTTTAAAAGAGGGGCTTGTGGACGAGCTTACGATTACCCTAGCTCCGGTTTTACTTGGGGCAGGGATTCCGTTATTTAAGGAATATGAGCTTGAACAGAAGCTCGAGTTGAAGAGGATAAAAAGGTTCAATCAATTTGTTGAATTGCATTATATTGTTAAAAGATAGGAAGGAAATAATGTGAAAACATATAAGTATTTATTTTTTGATATCGATGATACGTTATTAGATTTTCAAGCTACGGAGAAGGAAGCGTTACGCTCTCTGTTTGCAGAACAAAATATGGTCTTAACCTCAGAAGACGAACGCAGATATAAAGAGATAAACCAGAGTTTGTGGAATGCATATGAAAACGGAAAAATTGAGCGGGACGAGGTACTCAACACGAGATTTTCTACTTTCTTCAAGCAATACAATTTAGAAGTAGATGGAAGTGTATTAGAAAAAAAGTATCGTAGTTATTTAGAGCAAGGACATCAGCTTATTGACGGTGCAATGGAGCTAATTATGGAACTGCACCCTCACTACGAATTGTACATTGTGACAAACGGCGTGTCCAAAACACAGGATAGAAGACTTAGAGATTCTGGTTTATATCCTTATTTTAAGAAAGTGTTTGTCTCGGAAGATACAGGGTTTCAAAAGCCGATGAAGGAATTCTTTGATTATGTGTTTGATAGAATTCCAAGCTATACCCTAGGACATGGCTTGATTATCGGGGATTCCTTATCTGCAGATATTAAAGGTGGACAGCTGTCAGGTATAGATACATGCTGGTATAACCCGTTACGAAAAGTAAATCAGTCAGGGGTTAATCCCACTTATGAGATTCAACATTTAAAGGAGATACATGAGATTTTACCAAGCATGGTGAAAACCTCAAATTGATAAGAGAGGAAGAACTGGATGAGAAAACCAGTTCTTCTTTTTGTCTATTCAATTAACAGGTATGAAAGAAATAGCTGGAAGAAAATAATAACGTAGATGAGATTGTATTATCATTTCAACTGGAGGAATAAATGCATGGTAGACGTGTTAACAGAAATCATCATAAATATTCCGATAGAAAAAGTATCAACGTACGCCTCAAATCCGGAAAATGCTCCAGAATGGTATGTGAATATACAGTCGGCGGAATGGAAAACTGAAAAAACGGTACAGAAAGGATCTCAAATTGCATTTAAGGCAAGTTTCCTCGGTCGAGAGCTTGCTTATATATATGAGATAACCGAATTCCAACCAGGGGAGAAGTTATCCATGAAGACGAGTACTGGGCCGTTTCCGATGGAGACGATCTATACATGGGAGTCTATTGGAAGAGATGTTACCCGTATGACTCTTCGTAATCGGGGGAATCCAACTGGTTTCTCTAAAGTTTTCTCTCCTTTTATGGCTACGATGATGCAAAGAGCAAATATAAAGGATTTGAAAAAGATAAAAGAGATACTTGAGAATAGGTAGGTTTTACCAATAGTAATTTTAGGCATTCGCCCTTCCGATCTTATTGCTTCTTCATAGGATAGTATTGTAACGCTGAGGGAGGTGTTATTGAATGTATAACAATAGTTTTGCGTTAATCGTTGTACTATTCATCTTGTTAATTATTGTTGGTACGGCATTTGTTGCCTAAATGGCATAGTGAATAGGTAAAGAGTCAGCCTAAATGGTTGACTCTTATTGAGTTTATTTAAATTGTTATTGTGTACACGAGTTTTAGTATGCTATTGTATCTTTGTAACTTATTAAAGAAGTTTAATAAGTGTCTTGAAATGGTGGTGAATAAATGAGTGATTTAATAACAACTCCGAAATCAATGAAACACGTCATCTTAAGGGGTATCCGATCTGGATTACTTGAACTTAGGAGCGCAACGAAAGTTGAATTAAGTAATAAATTAGGAATTAGTTTTCCTACGATTAGCAAATTTCTTGCGCAAATGGAAAAGGATGGAGAACTGTTGGTCGTTGGTCTTGATGATTCTAGTGGAGGAAGAAGGGCCAAACGTTACGCGTACAATCCCGAGTATATGCTGGGCTTGGCGATTTTTTTAGAAAGTAATGAAACCCACTATACCGTTTTTAATTGTTTAGGTGAGGTAAAAGAACAAGGGAACACAACAAGCGTCATAAAGAATAACGATTTGAGTTTATTGACCGAATGTATTCAGGGCATTATTGCGGTGTATCCAAGAATTTCCTCCATTGCAATTGGAGTACCTGGATCGGTTGATAATGGTCGCATATTTTACATACCTGATTATGACCATTTACAGAATTTTGATTTAAAAGAGTATTATGAAAATCTTTTTTCTATCCCTGTCGTAATCGAAAACGATATGAATGCAGCCGTACTTGGCTACTTTAAATCGCTCAGTAATACGGACAATCAGTCTCTCGTATACTTGTATTTTGGCCAGAATGGACCAGGTGCCGGTGTTTTAATTAATGGAAATGTGGTTCGTGGGCGTTCCTTTTTCTCGGGGGAGGTATCCTTTGTTCCCCAGTACGAAAAACAAAACTTCTTTCAAGCATTAGAAAATCGAGCGGCATTTCTTGATGATCATACTTTGGATGCTGTGAGTAGGTTAGTAGCTACATTTGTCGCTATCTTAAATCCTCATATGGTTATTTTTTGTCATGGTGAAGTGAACGAAAAGGTCCTTAAAGAGATTAAAAAGAAAAGTTCAATCTATGTTCCAAGTGAGCATCTTCCTGAACTAACAGAAAGTAACTGGAAACAAGACTATTTGTTTGGTTTACAGAATTTAGGGCTGGAGCTCATGATCACAAATATAAATACGTAAGCAGACATGAGAGGAGAACTTCTAATGGCAACATTTTTCTTAGTGATCATTTATTTGGCTTTTATTAGCTTAGGTTTGCCAGACTCCTTGTTAGGAGTGACCTGGCCATTAATTAGATCCGAATACGGAGCACCAATGGAGATGGCTGGATGGCTATTTATGATGATTGCAGGTGCTACGATTGTTTCGAGTCTTTTTACAGGGAAAGTACTAAATAGATTTGGAACTGGTAAGGTGACTTTTATTAGCTGTCTTCTGACGGCTGTAGCGATACTTGGATTTAATTTTGCACCATCAATGATTTGGCTGTTTATTTGTGCAATCCCACTTGGATTAGGAGCGGGTTGCGTGGATGCTGCATTAAACAATTATGTGGCTGCCCACTATAAGGCACACCACATGAGTTGGCTTCACTGCTTTTGGGGAGTGGGGGCTACGCTTGGGCCAATTATTATGTCTTCCTATCTTACGGGAGATCAATCGTGGAGAAGTGGATATTTTGCCATTGCTGGCCTTCAGTTTGGATTAGTCGTTATTCTATTCTTAACTTTACCGTTATGGGAAAAGGTAGCTAGAAAATCAACCAACAAACTAAACATAGAAATAGATTCCTCAATCGGTCACACTACAAAAAATGAAAAGCCTCTTAAAATTAAGGGAGTAAAGTTAGCCATGGCTACGTTTTTATTTTATTGCGGTGCTGAAGCAGGTGTAGGTCTTTGGGGAAGTAGCTATTTGGTAAACGTAAAAGATTTGTCAGTAGGCGTAGCTGCTCAGTGGATTTCTTTATATTATGGAGGCATAACGATAGGCAGGTTCTTGACCGGATTTATTACATTAAAGGTTGATAATAAAACGTTAATTCGATCTGGTCAGCTGACAGCTCTTGCTGGTACAATCCTTTTATTATTACCCATACCAACCATCTTTTCACTTGTAGGTTTAATATTTATTGGTTTAGGCTTTGCGCCCATTTTTCCATGTATGTTACACGAAACCCCAACACGCTTTGGAAAGAAACATTCTCAGACGATCATGGGTTATCAAATGGCGCTTGCATATACGGGAAGTACCTTTTTACCTCCATTACTAGGATTGGTTGCTTCTCAAACAACGATTGGAATTTTCCCCTATGTGATTGTACTGTTTTCTATTGGCATGGTTTCCACATCTGAAAGGTTAAACAGGATTATAATCGGAAGGAAAATTTTATTGAATAGCAAGACTGAATCTACTGCTATGTAATCAATAAGGAGGAGTGAAGTGATTTGAAAATTGAGCATATAGCCATATGGGTTAAAGATTTAGAAAAGATGAAAGCCTTTTATGAACGATACTTTAACGGAAAATCAAATGAAAAGTATCATAATGTAAAAAAAGGCTTTGAATCTTATTTTATTCAATACGAAAGTGGAGCGCGTTTAGAGATTATGCGCAAAACAGGTGTGGATAAAGAAGATGGAGCAGACAGAATTGGTTGGGCACATGTCGCGTTTTCTCTTGGCAGTAAAGAAAAGGTCAATGAACTCACGGCAAAATTCCAAGAAGAGGGATACGTTCTTATAGATGGGCCACGTGTAACAGGTGACGGCTATTATGAAAGTGTAATAGAGGACCCTGAAGGGAATCTTATAGAATTAACAATTTAATTATTACTTATACAACGCTACCATTCAGGGTGGCTTTTTTTGTTTACCACAGGGTTGACTCAACTTTGTTTCATCAAACAGGGTCTAACCATTTTTGGAAACTATAAATTAATATAGCTACAAATAAGCTAAGTAAGAGCACACCAAATGAAGTGATATTAATTAGCTTATAAATTCCTAAATGCTCATACCATTTGCTAATCCCAAAATCCAATTGAACCGATTCGCAAGTTGAAAAACAAAGGTTAATACGAGAAATTATATTATTCCCGTATAAAGGATCCTTTATGTTCTAGAATATGTGTTTTCAGAACAGCTAGTCGGTTCTTATTTTTTGTAATTATTGAGTCATTTTCATCGTAGTAGGCATATGATGATTCCGTAATGTTAGGAATTAGTACTGGAGGAGGTTGTATGTATGTACAACTACGGTAACCCATATTATTATGCCCAACCTACTTATCAACAAGTTCAACCATATTATTACGAGGATCTTTATTATTCTACCTTAAGACAACCGGTAAATTTAGGTACAAGATGGGAAGTAGAGGAAGGCGGTTGGAGAGCTGTTTGGACAAGACGAGGAAACAGTAATGTGTTTGATGGTAGATGGACGAGGGCAGGACAAACGCCAATAACCGCTGTATTGAGAGTGAATGTGGATGGCAATTTCGTCTGTATTTCACGAAGAAATAGTAGTGACGGAAACAATTGTCAGTATGTAGGTAGAATTGAAGGAAACAGAATCATGGGAAGTAATGTGTGTAACAGAGGTGGTGGTCCTTGGTCAGCTACCATTTTAAGAGGACCAGCAGAACCAGATTTAGGTAGGAGATGGGAAGTAGAAGAAGGTGGATGGAGAGGCGTTTGGATACGACGAGGAAATAGCAATATATTTGATGCCAGATGGACTAGACAAGGTGCTACCCCTGTTACAGCCGTATTAAGAATGCAACAGCAGGGCAATCAGGTTCGAATTGAACGTCGAAATAGCAGCGATGGCAACGACTGTACCTACACAGGTAGAATTGAAGGACAGAGAGCATCCGGGAACTTTACATGTGAACAAGGTGGAGGAACTTGGAGTGCTACCATCACTAGATAAGAACGTTTAAGAAGGGCTACTTATAAGGTAGTCCTTTTAATTATCTTTTACCAGTAAGTTTACAGTGAGTGTGTATAGAAAATAGACACCTAAATAAGCACCAGTGAGCAAGAAGAATGGATTAAGGAATATGGCATGAATATTGGTCATAAATACCGTATCATCTATGATAATATCGTAAATGGCAAAGGCCGAAATATTGCCAAATATAAGAGCGCTTAAGAAAGCAACTAAGTGAAAATAGAAGCGGACCCTTGGCCATTTCTTTTGAAGGGTCATCATTAATAAGGGTATGACTATACTACTTGATAACAATAAAAATTTCACTAAAAATCACTCCATTTGTCTCCAATTCCCATTAATATTACTCTCTCCTTGTACATGAGAAATTACACAATTTTACTAATAAATATTTGTTAATTAGACAAGATAATTTTAGTATGAAAGTTTGAAGGAGATATAGTATGAAAAAAACAAACGAATCATCTAATAATGAACCTACTATTGCACCTGGTATGAACACACAAGAGGAACTGGATCGAGACGCTACACATAAGGAGTTAGAAAGTGGAGAGGTAACCCACGTAACAAGAGTGGAAGTAGATCCGGTGTAAGGATTGCGAAGGCAATCCTTTTTTTTGTATAAAAAACCTCCCTCATTTGATAAAATGGAAAAAAAAGGAGGTCGAAAACTATGTGGATATTCCTATCCAGTGTCCTTCTTGCCATTGGGTTTGCTATTTGGATTGACTGGAAAAGAAAGAAACTTAAGAATCATCCTCACATCCCAACCAACCCGAAAGGAAACCGGGGGATAGCTCTAACTATATGATGGGGGATAATAAATATACTGGTGGGTCGCAATAATTTAGGGGGAAACTGTAGGAGTGGTAAATTGAATAAGTCTGACAAACTCATTATTGTTATCCATGAAATATATGGAGTGAACCAACATATTAAGACATACTGTAACCATCTTGACAAATTAGGGTATGAGGTGTTTTTCCCAAATCTTTTAAAGAACAAACAACCTTTTCCATATGAACAAGAAGAAATGGCTTATCAGCATTTTATGAAAGAAATCGGTTTTTTTAAAGCAAGAGACAAGATCTTGAAAACGATAAAAGAGAGTAGGGGAAAATATAAGAATATTTATCTAGTGGGATTTAGCGTGGGAGCAACCATCGCATGGCTGTGTAGTGAAGTGGAAGGAATTGATGGGGTAGTTGGATATTACGGTTCGAGAATCAGAGATTACATTGAAATCGAACCTGCCTGTCCTGCCCTACTTCTTTTTTCGGAAAAAGAAGAAGGTTTTCATATAGATAATTTAATTCTTAAATTAATTGATAAAAAAGTGGAAGTACACAAATTTGAAGGAAAACACGGATTTAGTGATCCTTACTCTTTAAAGTACAATCAACATTCCGCTGAAGATGCGTTTCGTAGGGTAGTCGATTTTTTAGACAGTTTAGAACAGAGGGTCCGTTGCTACAGTGGAGAGAAATAATCTCTCCACTGTTTTTATTCTGAGAATGAGATCGGTGAACCTGTTGACGTGTGTTGATTCATCCATTCAAGGGAGACTTGGGATACCGTTTCCCATTCAGGGATTTCTGATTTATGCTGCTCAACCCAACTCATGCAGAATTGTGAGTCAATGCCGTTTTCTTCGCATTGTTGTAAAAAAGATTGGATACTGGATTCGGTACAATTCTCGAAAGAGCCGCAGGTATTTAGAAAGATCTTCTTCATTTTTATTTCATTTTCCTCAACCACTATAAATTCCTCCTATCAATATTAGTTAGCAACTTAAGTATTTCCAAGTGTTGATAAATTATTTCTAGAAAAAAAACGGAATCCTTTCTCAAGATTCCGGTGCACTATTAATTTGATTCAATATTTAATTTTTTCATTCGGTATTGTAGACTTTGACGGCTTAACCCTAAGAGGTTGGCTGACTTGGAAATATTAAAGTCATTTTTCTTTAGCACATGTTCAATATACGAGCGCTCAAACAGTTCCATTTGGTCCTTTAGCGGTACGGTTACTTCATTACTCTCTTTAATAAAATGATCCACAGTTGATAAAGGAATCATCATTTCTTTCATTTGCATCTTGCTTCGATATTGGTATGGTAAATGAGAGTATTGAATGACTTCTTCATCCAACATGATATTCATAGCCGCCTCTATTATATGTTCAAGTTCGCGAACATTACCAAGCCAATCATATTCCATGAATGACCTTGTCACTTCTTCAGATAGACCCTTCACATTCATTTGGAAACAGTTATTGTATTTTTCAATAAAATGCTTAACTAAGAGGGGGATATCTTCTTTTCGGTCCCTTAACGGAGGAACAAAGAGAGTTACCACTCCTAGACGATAGTATAAATCCTTTCGTAAATGATCATTAGCAATTGCATCAATTGGATCTTCGTTTATATTCGCAATGACTCTTACATCGACTGTTGTGTCCTTCGTATCACCCACACGACGAATCATTTTTTCTTGAAGAACTCGTAACAATTTAGCTTGAAGATTCAAATTTAGGGAGTTTATTTCATCAAGTAGTAAGGTACCGCCATTTGCTTGTTCAAAAAGGCCTAGAGTGTCAACGGCACCGGTAAACGCTCCTCGTTTTGTTCCAAACAACAGACTCTCAATTAAATTATCAGGTAAGGCAGCACAGTTTTGTGAAATAAAAGGAGCGGAAAATCGGTTACTCGCGTTATGTATGCTTTGGGCGAACAGTTCCTTCCCCGTTCCGGTTTCGCCAACAATTAAAACGTAGGAAGATGTCCGCGCGGCACGCTTTGCAAATTCAATCACTTCTTTTATGGCAGAACTATTGCCGATAATGTGATCAAAGGTAAACCGTGTCGACCCTTTACTGTTCATATTTCCCTTGATCAGGCGTTCTAGTTTCGTGACATCATTGGCAATTTCAACGGCCCCTTGAATGTCACCATCCTTATAAATAGGAAATGTATTGTTAATGGTTGTAATTTCTCGGCCTTTATTGTTGAAGTACGTTTGTTTTACATTGGTCGTCTCTTTGCCTTCTTGAAGGGCTTGTACTAGAGTACTAGATTGATCGTCTTTAAACATAAAAACATCTAGTAAATTTTTATCAATTACATCGTGTAAATCCATTGATTCCATTTGCATCATTTTCTTGTTATAGATAATCGTTTTACCAGTTTCATCTACTGCGTGAACGCCAACTTCTACCTCGTCCAAAATACGTTCATACAACTTATTTACATATTGAAGATAAGATAATGATTTCTTTGAATTCTCCATGAGTATTCTCCCCTAGACTTAGTTCTATTACCAACTATTTAATCAAAACAAACTTCAAAACGCAAAATATTTTTTGTTAATTGTGACAAAAAAACGAAAAAAGCGCAAAAAAATATTGCACCTAACATAAGTGAATCCTTTTTGTGTCGCAAAACTCAATGTTGGCACAAAACTTGCATCTAGCATATGGAAGAATCAAAAGGGGGAGAGAAAATGAAACCTTATACACATGAACCATTTACAAATTTTTCAATTGAAGAAAATAAACATGCTTTTCAAAAAGCACTAGCTAATGTTCAATCTCAACTAGGAAAAGAATACCCAGTAATCATTGGTAATGAAAGTATTACGACAGAGGAGAAGATCGTTTCAATCAACCCAGCGAATAAGGAAGAAATGATTGGTACGGTTTCCATGGCAAATCAAGAGCTAGCGGAGAAAGCAATGCAAGCTGCTTTGACTGCATTTGAAAGCTGGAAAAAGTGGAAACCTGAGCACCGAGCAAATATTTTATTCCGTGCTGCTGCAATGATGCGTCGCAGAAAACATGAATTTTCTAGTTATCTAGTAAAAGAAGCGGGAAAGCCGTGGAACGAAGCAGATGCAGACACAGCAGAAGCAATTGACTTTCTTGAGTATTACGGACGTCAAATGCTGAAATTAAAAAACGGGATGGACGTGCAAAGTCGAGAAGGAGAGTTCAATCAATTTCACTATATTCCACTCGGAGTAGGGGTAATTATATCACCTTTTAATTTCCCTCTAGCGATTATGGCAGGAACGACTGTTGCAGCAATCGTTGCGGGAAACACGGTTTTATTAAAACCGGCCAATTCAACTCCAGTTATTGCGGCTAAATTTGTAGAGTTAATGTATGAAGCAGGCTTGCCAAAAGGAGTGTTAAATTATGTCCCTGGTAGCGGCGCGCAAATTGGTGATTACCTAGTTGATCACCCAAAAACTCGCTTTGTATCCTTTACTGGTTCTCGAGAAGTAGGCTGCCGAATCAACGAACGTGCAGCCAAGGTTCACCCAGGACAAATTTGGATTAAACGTGTAATCGCTGAAATGGGAGGAAAAGACACAGTTGTCGTTGATAATGATGCAGATTTAGATCTTGCAGCTGCTTCAATTGTATACTCCGCATTTGGTTTTTCAGGACAAAAATGCTCGGCAGGATCACGAGCGGTCATACACCAGGACGTGTATGAGGAAGTGCTTGAAAAAGCTGTTGATTTAACGAAACAACTAACGGTAGGAAATCCAGAATTACAAGAAACCTACATGGGACCTGTCATTGACGAGAAAGCTTACAAAAAAATCATGGAGTACATCGAGATCGGGAAACAAGAGGGCATGTTAATGTCTGGTGGTGAAGGGGACAATTCAAAGGGCTTCTTCATTCAGCCAACCATTTTTGCCGACGTTGATGAAAAGTCTCGATTGATGCAGGAAGAAATTTTCGGACCGGTTCTAGCATTCTGTAAAGCTCGAGACTTTGACCATATGTTGGAGATTGCGAATAATACGGATTACGGATTAACTGGTGCACTTATTTCTAACAATCGTGAGCATATTGAAAGAGCTAGAGAAGAATTTCATGTTGGAAATCTTTACTTCAACCGTACATGTACAGGTGCCATCGTTGGTTATCAACCTTTTGGAGGCTTTAATATGTCAGGAACCGATTCAAAAGCTGGTGGACCTGACTATTTACTATTGCATATGCAAGCGAAAACAACATCTGAAACTCTATAAAACTAGGAGGTAACACAATGAATCATACAACTTCAAAAACTACTACGATTATTGAACAAACTCAAAAATTTGGAGCAAACAACTATCATCCGCTACCAATCGTTATTGAAAAGGCAGAGGGTGTATGGGTGGAAAATCCGGAAGGCGATCGTTATATGGATATGCTTAGTGCTTACTCAGCAGTGAATCAAGGTCATCGTCATCCAAAAATCATCCAAGCGCTGAAGGATCAGGCGGACAAAGTCACCTTAACGTCACGTGCCTTTCATAATGATCAGTTAGGACCTTGGTACGAAAAGATTTGTAAGCTGACCAAAAAAGATATGGCACTTCCAATGAACACAGGGGCAGAAGCGGTAGAAACAGCTCTGAAAGCAGCACGTCGCTGGGGATACGATGTGAAAGGGATTGCAGAGAATCGAGCAGAAATCATCGCTTGTACAGGCAACTTTCATGGAAGAACTCTTGGGGCAGTGTCATTATCATCAGATCCCGAGTACAAACGAGGCTTCGGACCACTTTTACCAGGGATTACGTTAATTCCTTATGGTGATTTAGAAGCTTTAAAGGAAGCAATCACGCCAAATACGGCTGCTTTCTTAATGGAACCGATCCAAGGAGAAGCCGGAATTCTTTTGCCACCGGAAGGATTTTTAAAGGCTGCTTCTGATTTATGTAAAGAACATAATGTATTGTTCATTGCGGACGAAATTCAGGTAGGTTTAGCACGTACTGGGAAAATGTTTGCATGCGATTGGGAGGAAGTAGAGCCAGATATCCTTATTCTTGGGAAAGCACTTGGCGGGGGAGTATTCCCAATCTCTTGTGTGGTCGCAAACTCTGATGTATTAGGAGTATTCAATCCAGGTTCACACGGATCTACATTCGGAGGAAATCCATTAGCTTGTGCGGTTTCGCTTGCTTCTCTTGAAGTGATTGAGGAAGAAAAACTAGAAGAACGTTCCCTAGAGTTAGGAGAATATTTCTTGAACCAACTAAAAACGATCACCAATCCGAAAATAAAAGAAATTAGAGGAAGAGGATTGTTTATCGGTTTGGAGCTTAATGAAGCAGCTAGACCATATTGTGAGCAACTAAAGGAAGCTGGTTTATTGTGTAAAGAAACGCATGAAACGGTCATTCGTTTTGCACCACCTTTAATTATAACGAAGGAAGAAATCGATTGGGCGCTTGAAAAAATTAAAAATGTGTTAGGTTCATAATAATCAATCGTTATCAATACTACTAAATCGACTGAGGGGTAGAAATATGCCTAATAATACTGTGGTAAATGCGATCGAAAAGGATCAACAAAAGGAACAAGAATCACTTAACTTGTTCCTTTCAACGCAAACGGTTATCCAAAAAGCCTTAAATAAACTAGGATATACACACGAAATGTACGAATTATTAAAAGATCCTATAAGGATGCTAACGGTTCGAATTCCAGTCCGTATGGATGATGGGACAGTTCAAATTTTTACAGGATATCGTTCACAGCACAATGATGCCGTGGGACCGACAAAAGGCGGCGTAAGATTCCATCCGGAAGTAGATGAGGAAGAGGTTAAGGCATTATCGATCTGGATGAGCTTAAAATGTGGGATCACGGATCTCCCTTATGGAGGCGGAAAAGGTGGAATCATATGTGATCCACGAAAAATGTCTTTCAGAGAACTCGAGAGATTAAGTCGAGGGTATGTTCGGGCAATCAGCCAAATTGTTGGACCAACAAAGGATATTCCAGCACCAGATGTCTATACAAATTCACAAATAATGGCGTGGATGATGGATGAGTATAGCCGATTGCGTGAGTTTGATTCTCCAGGGTTTATCACAGGAAAGCCAATCGTATTAGGTGGCTCTAAGGGCAGAGAAACGGCAACTGCCCGAGGAGTAACGATTTGCGTAGAAGAAGCTGTAAAGAAAAAAGGCATTGAATTACAAGGAGCAAGAGTCGTGATTCAGGGGTTTGGGAATGCGGGAAGCTATTTAGCTAAATTTATGCATGATGCGGGGGCAAAGGTTATTGCCGTTTCGGATGTTTACGGAGGGGTTTACGATGCGAATGGACTTGATATCGATTATCTCCTGGATCGACGCGATAGCTTTGGAACCTTTTCTAATATCTTTGAGAATACGATTAGTAATTCAGAATTATTGGAACTGGACTGTGATATTTTAGTACCGGCAGCCATTTCCAACCAAATCACAGCTCAAAATGCAGCCAATATTAAAGCGAAAATTGTGGTGGAGGCAGCTAATGGTCCGACCACCCTTGAGGCAACGACTATTTTAACTGAACGAGAAATTTTGTTAGTGCCCGATATCTTGGCAAGTGCCGGAGGAGTTACGGTTTCTTACTTTGAATGGGTGCAAAATAATCAGGGATATTATTGGTCAGAGGAAGAAGTCGATGAAAAGCTGTCGAAGGTAATGATTCATTCCTTCGAGAATATATATCAAACTGCTGCGCTCCATCGAGTGGATATGCGCTTAGCAGCGTATATGGTAGGTATTAAAAAGGTGGCAGAAGCGGCTAGATTCCGTGGTTGGGTATAAGCTGAGCAGCTGAACGAAGGTTACTGAACCTTAAAGAGTAGCCCTGTAAGTAAAAAGAGTGGTAAAAGGAGTGAGCTTAGTTGCTAGGTAAAGTATATGAATGTATTTATAGTCCTTGTTCCGGTAGGATAGATAAGGTTCTTACAGGGGAAAGTAACCATGTGTATGAATGGGAAAAATTATTCGTTATTAAAAAGAATAACGGTAGTACAGAAGAAATATCAGTGGGTATTAGTGGCCATATCACTTCTTTACATGTGAAGGAAGGCGAAGTTGTGAAACCTTTGACCGTACTAGCAACCATTCAGGATGACTTAATCATTACCGGATCCGATTAGAATAAAAAACTCTTTCCGATAAAACGGAAAGAGTTTTTTGCATCTCTTATGCAAAATTACAGTTCAAATGCCAAATTAGTTTGCACAGTATGTTCATAAAAAGTTCACAATTAAACCTTTTCAATGTGGCATGAAATTTGCATAACTAAAAATGTAAGCGCATACCCGCATGGGGAAAAGGGGGATAAAAATGAATATACCAGAAAATAACAATTCTCATGAACTAAAAAGAACAATGAAAACTCGACACTTATTCATGATCTCATTAGGAGGGGTAATAGGGTCAGGGTTGTTTCTAGGATCTGGCTATACGATTAGCGAAGCAGGACCTATGGGGGCGATCCTATCTTATCTAGTGGGTGGAGTTATTATGTTTTTAACGATGCTGTGCCTAGGTGAGTTATCTGTCGCCATGCCGGTATCAGGATCTTTTCAAACATATACGACCAAGTTTATTGGACCTGGAACGGGCTTTGCTCTTGGTTGGTTGTATTGGCTCGGGTGGTCTGTCACGGTAGCGTTAGAGTTCCTAGCAGCAGGGCAGTTAATGGAAAGGTGGTTCCCTGATGTTCCGGTTTGGATATGGAGTGGAATCTTTGCTGTTGTTTTGTTCTCGTTGAATGCATTATCCGCTAAAGCCTTTGCGGAAGCGGAATTCTGGTTTTCTAGTATAAA
Organism: Robertmurraya korlensis NBRC 107688; assembly: GCF_001591645.1. Classification (GTDB taxonomy): domain Bacteria; phylum Bacillota; class Bacilli; order Bacillales; family Cytobacillaceae; genus Robertmurraya_A. The sequence continues at coordinate 100,864 of NZ_BCVH01000004.1, forward strand.
AATACTAGCCATTCTTCTTTTTATTGCTTTAGGTGGGGCAGCCTTGTTTGGTTTAATTGATCTAAAGGGTGGACAAGAGGCACCGTTTCTATCTAATTTTACCGCTCACGGCTTTCTACCGAATGGATTTTCTGCGTTAATTATTACGATGATTGCTGTAAACTTTTCCTTTCAAGGGACAGAACTAATTGGGATAGCTGCAGGAGAAAGTGAAAATCCAGAGAAAACGATTCCTAAATCTATAAAACAAACGGTTTGGAGAACTCTAGTATTCTTTGTTCTAGCGATCTTTGTGGTTGCCGGATTAATTCCGATGGAAAAAGCCGGAGTAATTGAGAGTCCATTTGTTGTTGTATTTGATAGTATCGGTATCCCATATGCTGCTGATATTATGAATTTTGTTATCCTTACAGCCTTGTTATCAGTTGGGAATTCAGGATTGTATGCCGCTACTCGTATGCTATATGCTATGTCAAAAGAAAAAATGGCAAGTCCCGTTTTAACAAAAGTGAACAAAAAGGGTGTACCCATGAATGCATTGATTTTAACAATGGGGATTTCTTTATTGTCACTGCTTTCAGGATTTTTTGCAGCAGAAACCGTATTTGTATGGCTTCTTTCCATTGCTGGACTTGGTGCACAAGTAGGGTGGATATCAATTACTGCTTCTCAAATTGCTTTCCGTAGGAAATATATTCGAGACGGTGGCAAGCTAGAGGATCTGAAATTTAAGACACCGTTTTTCCCGGTACTACCCATAATTGCACTAACATTAAATATTATTGTACTTGCTAGCTTAGCATTTGATTCCGAGCAAAGATTAGCCCTATATCTCGGTGTTCCGTTTGTCATAGCCTGCTACTTGATTTATCACTTTAAGATAAAAGCACATCACGAAAATATGGAAGAAACAAATTATCAAGAACGGAAAATTCTATAAAATAATAGGTTTATGAGCTTTGTGACCATTTTGGTTCAAAGCTCTCTTTGTTTTTAATAGAGTAATAATCAGATGGTTTCATATGGTAAAATTATTCAAAATAGAGTTATTGAGTTGATGTTATGCCCGTACGAGAGGATGAATTAATTACATGGTAATCTTATTAAGACCTACAGTAGAACTGAAAGACCGATACATAAATTTTTATGAAGAATGGAAGGAAAGTGGGGAAAAAATGGTACTTTGGGTTATTGCGAAGGAACCCACTAACTTTCAAGAAATGCTCCAGTCCATGATTGATACTGAGAAGGGTGAGAATCTTCCAGAAGGATGGGTACCGGATTCTACTTTTTGGTTAGTGGATGACAATAAAACGGTACTTGGTGCAGTAAACATTAGACATCAGCTTACTGATGATCTGTTTAATCGTGGAGGTCATATTGGGTATGGAATTCGTCCTTCTGAGAGGAAAAAGGGTTATGCCACACAGCTATTAGCGTTGTCATTAGAAAAAGCCAAGGAACTCGGGATACAAAAAGCACTTGTCGTCTGTGATGCATGGAATATCGCATCAGAAAAGGTCATCATAAATAATGGTGGAATAAGAGACAATGATTATGTGGAGGAAGACGGAAACATCATTCGACGATATTGGATAGAAGTGGAGTAAACATATGGAAAAGAAAACAGCTGATTATTGGATTAATCAATTAAATTTAGAACCACATGCAGAAGGAGGGTATTTTAAGCAGTCCTTCCGGTCAAGTGAAGAATTGTCAAATTATTCGAGAGTTCTTTATACGAGTATTTATTTTTTATTGCGAGAAGGGGAGGTTTCTCATTTTCATCGTTTGCAATCAGACGAGCTGTGGTATTTTCATGCCGGTCAGTCTCTTTCTGTTCACATTATCCATGAGAATGGTCAATATGAAGAGGTCCGCCTTGGGCTAAACATAGAGGAGGGGGAAGTTCCGCAAATAGCTGTTCCGAAGAATACGATCTTTGGTTCTTCTGTATTAGATGCAGGTGGTTTTGCTTTAGTAGGTTGTATGGTCTCCCCTGGATTTGAGTATCAAGATTTTGAACTATTTACACAAAAACAATTACTACAGAAATACCCGCAGCACGAAAAAATCATTAAAAAACTAGCATATGAGGTTTTACCCTAATTAAATTTTAAATAAAATAATTCATGAAACCTTTTTACTTAACTACACTTCAATGCCCAGGGGAATTTACTATTCATAGGGGCTAATCTATTGGCGAATTTGGTTTATAAATGGAAAAATTGAATAAGAAGATAATTTGGAGCTGCCGTAACTGGTAGTTTTTTTATGATTCTAACTAATAAAACTATTTGGTAGTTAACAATTTTCATAATATTAGAAATGATTTATGTTTTGCTATATACTTAACATATTACGTTTAGGTGAGGTATTTATGGAAAATAAAATTGTACCTTTAACGAATATGATAGACATTAAGGACCACGGTCACATTTTGTATACATACGATACGGTGAGTAATTATATTGAAAATGCTATTTCTTATATTGAAACAGGGATTGAACAAGGACATCACCTGATGATAATTGAGAGCAAAGATTTATATGAACAAATGAAGATTGGATTAAGCGGTAGATTAACGCGGGAAGAATTTGAATGCATCCACTTTATTGATAATTATGAGTTCTATCGACTATATGATGATTTTCATTGTGACTTAATTCTTAGTCATTTTTCAGATGTAATCCATAATCTTCTAGAAAAACATATTACCGTAAGAACGTGGGCGAATGTTTGCTGGAACGATGAAAAAGAAATCGAGGCAAAACTTGAGAACTTAGAAAAAACAGCAGATCAATGCATGCGCTATACCAACCTTATTTCTGTGTGCGCATATAACGGAAATAAAATATCTGCTTCTCTCCAAAACAGTCTGCTAAAATCCCATGAGTACTTTATGACGGATCATGAACTAGTAAAATCTTATTTATACAAAAATAGTTCAATTGCTATCCCTTCTTTAGCTATACAAGAAGAGCAAATCCATTTAGAAGAAAAATTAAACGCTTCAAAGCATCAATTACAATCCTTTATCTTTCATAATCTAGATCCGGTTGTCATTATTGATAAATGGGACAAAGTCATTACGGTAAATGAAGCCTATCAGACAACTTTTGGTTACATGTCAAATGAAGTGATAGGTAAAAATGCGAATGAACTTCCTTTTATTCCAGAGGATAGGAAATTTGAAGTGATACTTAATAGAAGCTTTGCCGTATTGGGGGAAAAGGTTAAAGGGTACGAAACGATAAGAAAAACCAAGGATGGCAAGGTGCTTCAAGTCCAGTTATCTTCTTTTCCGTTGTTAGATGAAAAAAATAAGGTTGATGGCTGGGCTGTAATCATAAGGGATATAACCGAAAGAAAGCAAGCGCAGGAGTTGTTAATAAAGTCAGAAAAATTATCGATCGCAGGGGAGTTGGCTGCTGGAATTGCTCATGAGATTCGCAATCCCATTACCTCCATCAAAGGATTTCTTCAGTTGATGCAATCAAGCAACTATGAAAAGAAAATTTATTATGACATTATGTCCTCAGAGATCGATCGTATTGAACAAATCCTTAGTGAACTTCTCATGTTAGCTAAACCCCAAGCGGTTCATTTTTCCCGTAAGGATATAACCGTACTTATTCGGGATGTGGTAACGCTTTTAGGACCTCAAGCAACATTAAATAATGTTCAAATTATTATGGATCTAAAAACAGAAGCAGCACAAGTTATGTGTGAAGAATATCAAATCAAACAAGTCTGTATCAATTTTATTAAAAATGCAATTGATGCCATGCCGGATGGTGGAACCTTAATTATACAACTGATTTCTACAATGGAGCAGGAATTAATCATTCGTTTTATAGATGAAGGAAACGGGATTCCAGACGAACTTATATCAAAATTAGGTCAACCGTTTTATACGACTAAGGAGAAAGGGACGGGTCTAGGTTTTATGGTAAGCAAAAGGATTGTGGAGAATCACCAAGGAAGCGTCTCTATCTCTAGTGAAGTAGGAAAAGGAACGAGCATTGAAGTGAAATTGCCTTATTGAATAGGAAGTAATAAAGAAAGGGGTAGAAAGATGAAACATTTATTAGAGACAACTGAGTATGCGCCTTACTATTCAACGTATGTAGATTTGGTTCCTGAAGGAAATATGATTGACATTTTAACTCAACAAATGGATGAGACATCAGTTATTCTTAAAGATGTAACAGATCAACAGGCGCATTTTCGTTATGGGGTAGGAAAGTGGAGTATAAAAGAAGTGATTGGACATATTGCGGATACAGAACGAATTATGGGATACAGGCTTTTATCTATTGCACGTGGCGAAACAGCCGAGCTTCCAGGGTATAATGATAATGAATATGTTGAAAATGCGATGTTTAATGAGCGCTCCCTAAAGGATTTACTCGAGAACTTAAAAGTAATTCGACAGTCAACGATACAGTTGATAAAAAGCCTACCAAAAGAAGCATACTTACGTAAAGGAAAGGCAAATGGTTCCGAGGTTACCGTTCGTGCATTAATTTTTATTATTGCAGGACATGAACTTCATCATCGAAATCTCATTAAGGTTCGGTATATGGGTTCGAGGGAGTTTCTGGAAAATATGGAAAAATACTAATTTAATGGTTCTTCGGATACATTGGTTCAATCTGGGTAACGATACAGTTATTATTGTATTTAAAGGATGATTCAATTGTCTAATGACCGCCTAAAGCAATTTGATAAAGCCGTACGTATGAGAGAGGAATCAACCGATTTATTTATACAAATTTGGAAGGAGTATCATTTATATACTACTTTGGAATATTGGATGATGGCTTCTGTTCTTGTTGTACCATTATTAATATTATTTTTCAAAATAGATAAAAGTAAAATCTTTTTAATTGGATTTTTTGGATACAGCTTTCATGTTGTTTTTGCATATATTGATTTGTTTGGAATGAATGCGGGTTACTGGCATTATCCTTTCCAATTAATTCCTACATTACCGAGCTTATCGATAGACGCCAGCTTCGTACCAGTTACGTTCATGCTCGTTTACCAATGGACGATAAATCACAAAAAGAACTATTATCTTTATGCGTTCTTAACATCAGGGGGATTTTCGTTTGTTTTTAAACCCCTACTTGTTGAACTTGGTTTGTTTAGAATGTATGAAAATAAGAATTATTTGCATTTATTAGTGGGGTACATTTTTGTTTCACTGATGGCAAAATTCATGACTAATGTATTTTTGTGGACTCAAAAAAAATACGAACATTCCAAAGTACAAAATTAATCTGCCTTTACAATAGTAAAGGTATTTTTGGTTTGGAGAAATGTGTAAAGGAAGGAATAATGTACCTTCATGTAGAATTAGTTAAACTTGTGTTTCTGCAAACACTAAAAGAAGAATAAAGGGAAATTCACTAAGAAATTATAGTGGAACTGTTAAATAGGGGGATTTAGTAAATGGATGTTTCATTATTGTTGCAATATGGTTGGGTTTTGTTGATTTTGATTGTTTTAGAAGGTTTATTATCGGCTGATAATGCCCTTGTTTTAGCGATAATGGCAAAGCACTTACCTGAGGATCAACAGAAAAAGGCAATCAATATTGGGTTGCTATTAGCATTTGTTTTTAGGATTGGGGCCATTTTTATCATTTCGTTCCTCTTTCACGTTTGGCAAGTGCAGGCCATCGGAGCAGCGTATTTAATCTATATTGCGTTAAAACACTTGTTCACAAAGCACGAACGTGAAAAGGATGCAAAAGGAAAAAGTTATCGTGCAACCGTCGCTCAAATTGCTCTAGCAGATATTGCATTCGCCGTGGATTCTATTTTGGCAGCCGTTGCGCTTGTCCTAGCTTTACCAGATACACCACTAGGAGATATTGGTGGAATGGATGCGGCTCAATTCATCGTAATTTTATTGGGAGCCATTGCAGGATTAATTGTTATCCGATTTGCAGCAGCGTTCTTTGTTAAGATCTTAACGGAACGTCCTAGTCTAGAACGTGCCGCCATGTTGTTAGTTGGTTGGGTAGGGATAAAACTTCTTATGCATACTCTGGCTCACCCATCCGTGCATATCATTTCACATGATTTTGTTGAAGGTCCTGTTTGGAATACGATTTTTTGGTCCGTCATGCTATTAATTGCTGTAGGCGGTTGGTTCATGTCTGGAAAACAAAAGGCTGTAGGCCACTAAATACAAAAGAAGAAAGGTGCATCAATCCTTACCGGATAATGCACCTTTCTCATTTCCTAATCCAATTGTTGAAAAACATCTTCTATGCTTTCATACCCCGTTTTGTCATCAGTGTTCGGCTCATCTGTTTCAATTGTCCATTCTTTACCGATAAGTGCAAGATGTCCGTTAGAATTGGTCTTATAGGTTTGATGAATGAAGTAGGTTCCACCATTCTGATTAATCGTATAGCCCATGTAATATTGGCCATTTGGACCTTGTTCTTCAAATAGACCAATATCTTCTAGGTTATATGTATCCATTAATGAATGAAAAGATTGTTGTAATTCGTTCATGATGTTCTCGCGTGTTACGTATTCCATTTAATCATCCCCTTATTGTGATTATAAAAATAAAATCTCTATCTGTAGTAATATTCTACAAACCTCAATATATTAGACAGAAATCTGAAGGAAAGACCAGGAATACTTATAAAATTAACATTTGTAAACTGCACAAACAAAAAGAAGTGAAGGACTATTTTATTAGAGGGAAACGAATGGCTCAAAAATATATCGACATATTCAGCGACCTTTTAAAAAAGGAAGATTTACCTGCACCGATGACTTGGGACACAGCTCTTACGGATTCAACAATCCCTGTTTTCTCCGAGAAACTAATGATGTTCCATGTGTCTGGTATGATTGCAGCTGGGATAGGTAATTATGGTGCTTCAATGTCTAGGAGTCCGAGAAGAGATTTAGGATTAAAATATGCTTCGCTAATTCCAGAAATTGCCCTATACGCGGAGGATGGAGCAAACATTATGATAAAACACGGGTGGCTAGAGGAACCACCTCAATCGGATAACCGTGAGAGACTAATAAAAGGGGAGTAAAAAGACCAAACGTACATACCATAGATTTGGTCTTTTGGCTTATTTACTACTTTTTTCAAAGTGTAAAAAAACATTTGTAATCCATTTGGATAATAAACCGCCGCTAATATACCAAAGAAATAAATGAAAGTAAGTAGTCCCCTTTGATAATTGAAATAATTCAAAATAACATAAAATCGGCTTAAATACAAATGCAAACAGTGAAGCTACAACTAACATGGAAATGTAATAATTCTTTTTTTTATTTAACGTCCATTGATAAACAAGCATGATTACTACAGGGATTAAAGACGTATCCAATCCCATATTTATTGGTAATAAGGGGATTATTTTATAAGGATACTTCCAGTGTCCAAATCTGGTTGAGTACCCATCAATATAAGTTGATATAATATGAGCGCTGTAGCCAAAAAAACCGATATGAAAAGCCTTTGACCGATCGAGTTTAAAATATAAAACAATTAATGGAATAATTAAAAATGCAATATTTAGCCAGAACTGCCATGTATCAATACTGGAATACTCTTTCCAATAATTAACCCAATCATGGGCTAATTCGCTAGATGTATCCTTCAGTTTTTGCAAATTTTTAAGTTGTTCGTGATTCATATGATCCCTCATTATATTTATATAATTTCCTTCCTCTAATAGTTTGTAAATAAATGTAAAATAAAATACAAAATAATAAATGATTTCTAAGAACAAGTATTTATTACATGTAAAAAAGGACTAGCCAGTAATCAAGCATAGTCCTTTGTCTTATTTTTATATAAAAGTCATAAGTGTTCCACCGATTACTCCAGTCACGACGATAATCCATGGAGGCATCTTCCAGTATACAAGCATACAGAATAAAATAGCTGCAAATGCAAAATCAATTGAAGATAAAATGGAACTTGTCCAAATAGGTTGATAGAAGGCGGATATTAGAATGCCTACTACTGCTGCGTTCACTCCCATTAAAGCTCCTTTAATTTTAGGATTACGACGAATCGAATCCCAGAAAGGTAATGCTCCCAATACAAGAAGAAAGGCGGGTAAAAAGATTGCAAAAGTGGCTAATAGCCCCCCTTGCCAACCATTCATAACAGTTCCTAAATAAGCAGCAAATGTAAAGAGGGGACCTGGTACAGCCTGGGTAGCTCCATAACCAGCTAAAAAGGCTTCTTCCGTTAACATTCCATTAGGAACAAATTCACGTTCCAGTAAAGGCAACACCACATGTCCGCCACCAAATACTAAGGAACCTGATCGGTAAAAGCTATCAAACAAAGCTAACCAATGAATATTTGTGCCTTCTCTTAAGACAGGAAGCAATAATAATAAGCAAAAGAAAACTAGTAAGGAGATAATTCCAAAACGACGACTAATCGGGAAAGTCACCTTTTGTACATGTGTCTCTGTTTGTTGTCTGTACAGGAAAAAACCAAGAACTCCTGCAATTAGAATGACACCTACCTGAGTAAAGGCCGTTTGCCAAAGCAGTGTTACTACCAGAGCAAATAGTGCAAGTGCTTTTCTTTTTATATCAGGAGTTAAATTACTAGCCATTCCTAGTATCGCATGTGCTACAACTGCAACTGCAACAATTTTTAGGCCATGTATCCAACCTGCATCCATTACTCCGGATCCTTGAAGCAAGAGAGCAAATATCATAAGGGCAACAACTGATGGAAGAGTAAAGCCAATAAAAGATACAATTCCGCCAAGAAGCCCAGCTCTTATGACACCAATTCCGATACCAACTTGACTGCTTGCTGGGCCAGGAAGGAATTGACATAATGCCACTAAATCAGCATAAGTTTTTTCGTCTAGCCACTTTCTTCTTTGTACATATTCATTATGGAAATAACCTAAATGAGCAATTGGACCGCCAAACGATGTTAATCCTAGTCGAGTCGACACCATAAGGATTTCCAATAATGATTTCAAATGATTACTTTGTTTCATTAAATCACCTCTGAAAAACTATTCTTTTATTTCTTTAAATAATTCATATGCCTTATTTCTTGCCTCAGTTAAAATCTCTACCCCTTTTGCTGTCGTGGAATAATACTTTCTTATTTTCCCGTCAACATTTTTTTCTTCCTTCCATAACAATCCGTCTTCTTCCATAGAATGGAGAATAGGATAGAGGGTACCAGAGCTAATATTGTAGCCGTGTTCTTTCAGTTCCTCGAGCATCCATACACCAAAGATAGGCTTCTCCTTGGCATGGTGCAGGATATGAATGTGGATAAATCCAAGAAATAGTTTCCTTAATACCTTGTCTTCCAAAGATTCACCTCCAATTATCAATATTGGAAACCGATATTGACTTTCGAAATCAAGTATAACATGTCTTTCTTTTTATACTGTTCTAAACAGTTATTTTTTACAAAACCTTAACATTCTTCTGAAGGTGTTTTGTTAATAGGTAAGATCTGATTTGCGGGTACGCAATTCCAGCCAAAATAATTAACACTCCAAACCATTGTAGCCATGTCACCTGCTCATGGAGTACCCAGACTGAAGCTATGACAGCTACAGGAAGTTCACCCGCACTAAGTATACTAGCGAGTTCGGGGCTAATTTTTGGTGCTCCTAATGAGAAGAGTAGGATAGGAATGACGGTTCCGAACGCTCCTAAAATGAAACCATAAAACCATAAACCTTCTCCAAGCGAAGTGAATACTACTTTTGGTGTGAACACCGTTAGTAGAATCAATAAACCTCCAGTAGAAATGTAGAAACTTCGAGTAATGAGTGGTAGTTTTGTTTCGACTTTTCCGCTTAATAAAATAAATAAGGTCATCATTAAAGCGGCAAGCAAACCAAAAATCAACCCCATAACATCTATATGATGTACTTTCCCTCCAACTATTCCACCTGCTAAGAAGGTTCCGCCCATTAATAAGAAGATAGATAGAAGGGTGGACCTCGAAGGCCATTTTTTGGTTGCTACTGAATGAATCAATATGCCCATCCAGGTAAATTGAAACAGCAAAATAATCGCTATAGAGGCAGGGATGGTTTGTAGAGAATAGTAGTAAAAAACGCCAGTCAATGCTGTACATGCTCCAACAACCGCCAGACGGATAAATTGTTTAAAGCTTATTTTTTGTCTGGAAAAAATAATCATTAAGATAAGCATAATCGCCCATCCAAAACCATATTGCCCCATTGTTACTTCGCGAAAGCTAAAGCCTTCTTTGTAAGCCAATTTCACAATCGTGGACAAGATACCGAAGGAACAGGCTCCTAGAAAAACATAAAATGAATGCAGGACCAAACGATACAAAAGATAACCCCTCCTAAAAATAGAAAGAACCCATCTTTATTGTTTTAGTTTCCAGAAAACAATAAAAATGGGTTCTTTGAGTTAAAAAAATTATACTTTCTATATAGGTATTGTGACAAGCGATACACTTCTATTTTTATAGGTTATGAGGAGGAAACGAGCTTTTATCATTAATATTAAACAGTGATTACCACTTTCCCTTGAGCATGACCTTCAGAGAAATAATTGAAAGCATCAGCAATCTCACTTAATTTATATTTTCTATCGATAACTGGCTTTACACTACCTGATTCAAGTAATTCTTTAATATAAATTAAGTCTTTTTGATTGGCTCGCTGTAGTATGTTTCCGATCTTTTTACTTCCTATGATTGATGTCCATGGTCCTTGTATCATGGTTTGATATAACTGTTCTCCTGAACCTCCGACATGAAGAAAGATGCCATTCGGATTCAAAGCTCTTTTATAAATAGATAAGGGCTGGTTTCCATTTACACCTAATATCAAGTCATACTTTTCCTGAGATTGGGAGAAATTTTCTTTCTGATAATCGATGACATGGTCAGCACCGATCGAACGTAAAATTTCCACATTTCTCGTACTACAAACGCCTGTAACTTCCGCATCAAATGCTTTTGCTATTTGCACAGCAAATGTACCAACACCACCAGAAGCACCATAGATCAAAACTTTCTGTCCTGGTTGAATATTTCCTTTATTCCTTAGTGCTTGCAGGGCGGTAACTCCCGCCATTGGTACTGCTGCAGCTTCCTCATAGGATACATTATTCGGTTTTAATGCAAGTGCACCTTCAGGGACGCATACATATTCTGCAAAACCACCCCAACCATAGGCAGATAGGTCACCAAATACCTCATCCCCTAATTGAAGTTGGTTTACTTTATTGCCGATCGATTCAACCTGACCTGCAATGTCGCCTCCAGGTATGGAGTATTTCGGTTTAAATAAACCAAAAGCCAATCGAGCTAAATAAGGTTGACCTTTTAAGAGAACTAGATTTCCATAGTTTATGGAAGAGGCATGTATTTTCACTAACACTTCCTTGTTCTTAGGAACAGGTTTATCCACCTCTTTTAAAGAAAGCACATTAGAATTACCATACTCTGTACAAACAACTGCCTGCATGTAAATACCTCCTATAAATCAATCTCTAAATTTTATATTTTAAGATATTCCATGAAACAGGTCTTAAAAACCGATCAGGTTATTTTTAACAAACAAAAGAATGTTTTTAATATTTTTTAAATTCCTAGTTTACAGGTAGGGATAATGTGGATTATAGTATATAAACAATGCTACTTTAAGAAGTTTGGAGGCAATGAAATGAAAAAGTTAATTGTATTTGCGTTTATTGGTTTGTTTGCACAGCTAATAGACGGCGCATTAGGAATGGCGTACGGGGTGACGTCCTCATCAATGTTACTAGCTTTTGGTATTGCACCAGCAGTTGCGTCCGCATCAGTTCATTTAGCGGAAGTGGTAACAACGGCTGCATCTGGAGCTTCACACATTAAATTTGGGAATGTTGATAAAAAAACCGTAGTTAGACTCGTCATACCAGGATCGATTGGAGCATTTTTAGGGGCTACATTTTTAAGTAATATTCCTGGTGACCTAGCAAAGCCCTATATTTCTATTTTTTTACTTGCCCTTGGTGTATATGTTTTAGCTAGATTCTTATTCATGTTTAAAGTTGGAGAACAGAAAAACAATATTGGCCTATCAAGAAAAAAATCCATCCCTCTAGGATTGATTGCCGGTTTTGCTGATGCGACTGGTGGAGGTGGCTGGGGTCCCATTGCAACTCCTGTTTTGCTATCTCAAAAAGGAATCAGTGCACGTAAAGTAGTTGGTACAGTTGATACAAGCGAATTTGCCATTGCCGTTTCTGCTACTCTTGGATTTTTAATCTCCCTTGGTTGGGAACAAGTAAACTGGCTGTGGGTAGGAGCGTTAATGATTGGTGGATTAATTGCTGCACCGATTGCTGCCTGGTTAGTACAAAAAATCCATGCTCAATTAATGGGTGTGCTTGTAGGAGGATTTATTATCTTAGTTAACTCTAGGAATCTTGTAACAACATGGATTGATCAAACAAATGTTTATCCATTTGTTTACGCTAGCATTGCAGGTATTTGGATAGCTTCGATTGTATATATCGTAATAAAAATTAAAAATACAAGTACAAATGCAAGTGAAGTAGTAAATTAAGTTTTGTTTCCCCCTAAAGAATACAAAGTAATCCATTTTTATATGCAAAAGTCGACTGTTTTAATCAAAAATCATCTTTTTATGGTAAAATGTTGACTAGAATACTCAACTTTGAGGTTAAAATTTAATTAATTGAATGGGCTAAAGTAGGGGGAAAACAAAATGAAGGTTTCAAGTAAGGGAGAATATGCACTAAGGGCACTCCTAGTTCTTGGGGAACATCATGGAAAAGTGGTATCAATTCAAGAAATTTCAGATAAAACTTTAGTTACTGTAAGTTATTTAGAACAAATTTTATTAAAGCGGATATATCTTAAAACGGGAGACAAGGGACATAAACATTGGTGAAGTCATTCGGGTGTTAGAGGGGCCACTTTCCCCTATGGGATGTGCATCAATTACGAAATACGAACCATGTCAATTAGAACCTTCATGTCAACTAAAGCCGCTCTGGTCGCTTGTAAGAGATACCATCGCATATGTGTTAGATCAAACCACTTTAGAGGATTTATTGGAGAATAAATTGACTTTGAATAAAGGGGATAATTTTCTTGCTTTCAAAAGGACAAATTGATGAGCAAGTAATAGAAAAAGATAAGGTTTTACTCGAGAGCTTAGAATATGGTACGGTTCAAATAACGGTACATAACTCTCAGGTAACTAAAGTCGATACAATAGAAAAACACCGTTTACCTTTACTAGCAAAAGGAAAAACACAACAAAAACATGCTAAAAAACAAAAGTAAATATATGCCGATCGGACACCCGAAGGCTCCTGTTAGTTAACTGTTCAAGAAGTTGTACTGTTACTATGGGGGCTTTTTATTTGTTGAAATGGTGTATCTTTTAGAAAATAATTCAGTTTGGTTTCCAAAGTTCGGTATTAAGACTTGTTGGGTACTGAATACACTAAACTGGAGGTATGAAGGATGTCAAAACAATTAAGATTAGCAGTAGAACAAAGAAAGAAATACTTAATAAATTATTTAATCAGTGCGGGAATCTATAAGAAGAATGAGCGACATTTATTTGAGTTGACACTTACAGATTTAGAAATAGAGTATAAAAAATGGTTTAGAAATCCTAAGGAGTGAGTTTGGACCTTCGTTACGCGAGGGTCTTTATTTTTCATAAAGTGATTGTTATTGTTAGTAACTATCTTGACGTAGCAGGACTCCAAGAACGGAATATAATTTAACATACCACTTTTAAGGAGTATGTTATGGACGATCAGGTCAAAGAAATATTTGGAGCGGTGATAGCAGCGATAGGTACCATTCTTTCAGCGATAGCTAGTATCCCATCTGAAACCACTAGGATTATTGACTTATATAAAGATTTTGATATTGTCGGAAATACTCTCCAAGCTATGGGGAATGCCCTTGAAGCAGAGGGGCAAAGTACCCCCTCACTTGAGAAGCTTGGAAATGAAATCCAAGCCATAGGCAACAGTACGGTACTGGCTGGGCTTGTGTGGAATGTAGATGAAGTAAGTGAAGAAAAACTAGTTATTACAGGGAATTGGATTCAAGCACTTGGTGGGGCAGTTGCCTTAGGAGATGAATTTAATGACCCAACCGCAGCAGGGCAAATATATAATATATATGGGAACTTGCTACAGTCTATAGGTAATTCCCTACAAGCAATCGGTGGAAGCATTAACTTAAAGGAAAAGCGGATTTCTAAGGAGCCAGCATCATCAGGAGATACAATCATTTTTGCTGGCAGTTGGATTCAGGCAGTTGGTTCAGTTCTCTCAGTAATTGGCCAAGTTAAGGAGGAAAGGCAGGAAGAGAAGCTACAATAAATATAACAGACATGGTAGGGGGGCAGTTATCTAAACACCCCCATAGTGTGTTTATCTACTTAATAGAAGCAATTTAATCCCCAATCCAGCAAAAATCGTTCCTTTAAAGTAATTAATTATGCTAGCAGCCATGAGATTTCCACTTAATTTTTCCCTTAGACGTGAAGAAAATAATGAAATAATAAAAAACACAATAAACGTTTCAATGATGAAAATCATACCTAATAAAAAAATCTGGAATGACTCATCCCCAGTACCTACATGTACAAACTGTGGTAAAAAGGTTAAAAAGAAAATAGGCATTTTGGGATTGGAGATATTCGTGATAAATCCTTTTCTAAAAAAGCCTTTTAGTTCAGTCCCTTCTGTTTCTATTTCAGCGGGTTTACTTTTTTCACGAAAAGATTGAATAGCTAAGTAGAGTAAATAAATAGCACCACCATATTTGATAACTTCAAAGACAAAGGGGGATTTCTGAACGATAATGGACAAGCCAAACGCAGCAAGTAATGTATGAATGAGAGTTCCTGTTAAAGAACCTAGTATCGTACGGACGCCTGCTTTTATACCTGATGAGATACTTTGTGTAAGAACAAAAATCATATCGGGACCAGGTATTAGAATGATAGATAAGGACATGCAAATATAAAAAAACATCTTACTTCTCCTTTAACTTCTTATTTTTACATATTAAAACATAGAAGGAGATCTTCTCTCAAGAGACTCTACTAATGTATTAGCAATCTACCAAACTAAAGAATGAAATAGATATACCCAACGAAAAAAGACGCACCTTAATGGATGCATCTATTTTCGTTGGTATATTCGAATGATGAATTTTGTAGTGAATTTATTATAGGTATGTACAAAGTGCCTCAAAAAGGTTAGCTTTGTCTATGTACTTCACGTGCGAGAGATTCTAGAATATATACGACGGGCACTTGAGTGGTTATATTGGCTTTTTCATAAATTTCTTCCGTCACGTAGTATGCAATGTTTACATCAGATATTTTGGCAATCGTTGAACGAAAATTATTAGTGATACTAATAATACTGTTTCCTTCTTGCTTCAATTGGTTCAAGTGTTCTATTGTAAAAATGTTTTCACCTGACACCGAAAGGGCAATTGTGACGCTTTTATTGTGGTGTTTGGAGTGTAGCTGTAAAAAAGGGTCCTTAATATAAAGTGAAAATTTCCCTAAACTCGAGAAATATCTGGCTCCATATTCAGCAACAATCCCCGAGCTTCCGCTTCCAATAAAAATCACATGATCAACTTTTGCAATCAGTTTGGCTGCCTCTTTAATTTTCTCTTCTAGGTCTCCATTTAGCGTCCTCTCAAAAAATTCTACTACTGAATGGTCTGAATTCTTTAGATTGGCTTTCTTTTCTTCTCCTAGGTACATTTTTAGCTTAACTTTAAACTCTGAAAAGCCTTCACAGTTAAGTTTACGGCAAAAACGTAAGATGGTTGCTGTTGATACGTGGGTTTCATCCGCTATTTCACGAATTCTCATATAAGCGACTTTCTCGCCATTTTGGCAGACATAGTTATATATAGATGTTTCTAATTCATTGAAAGATTTAATGATTTCATTGGTAAACATAAACAGTACCTCTCCTGAGCTCTCTAGTCATCCTTTTATAATGTAACATAGTGTTACAACTTTGTAACGAATAACAACCGTTGTTATTCAAAACTATATACTCCGTAAATATTTACTAACAAACGAATTAAAATTACTATATTCCTATAGACTAACTAATAATATTTTAGCGAAAAGGCTAGGAGGAATTACCATGAAAAACAATCAATTCCCAGAAGGGTTTTTATGGGGTGGAGCTACGGCTGCTAACCAATTAGAAGGTGCTTACAACGAGGGCGGAAAAGGACTATCTATCTTTGATATGGTTCAATTCGTACCGAAAGAAGAACGTGGAAATGAAATCGAAATGGATGTTAAGAGTAAAAAGGAACTAGAAGACCTTTTAGCAGGTAAGGGTGGAGATAATTTCCCGAAACGTCGTGGGATCGACTTTTACCATCGTTATAAAGAAGATATCGCTTTGTTTGCAGAAATGGGCTTTAAAACATTCCGTATGTCCATTTCTTGGCCTCGTATTTTTCCAAACGGTGATGATAGAGAACCAAATGAAGAGGGACTAGCTTTCTACGACAAGGTGTTTGATGAGTTATTAAAGTATGGAATTGAGCCACTTGTAACATTATCACATTATGAAATTCCTCTTAGCTTAGTACAAAATTACAATGGTTGGGCAGATCGTCGTGTAGTTGAATTCTTTGTACACTATGCTGAGACGGTATTTAATCGTTATAAGGGGAAAGTAAAATACTGGTTAACTTTTAATGAAATAAACATTTCTACACTATCTCCTTATATCGGAAGCGGAATTCTAATTGACGAAGTAGAACATAAGGAACAAACAGTGTATCAAGCTCTACATCATCAATTTGTCGCTAGTGCAAGAGCCGTAAAAGCATGCCATGAAATTATTCCTGAGGCTATGATTGGATGTATGCTAGCTCGTATGGAAGTATATCCTGAAACATGTAGTCCAGATGATGTGTTAGAAGCTCAAAAAGAAGATCAAATGAACTTATTCTTCACTGATGTTCAAGTTCGAGGATATTATCCGAGCTATATGTTGAGCTATTTTGAAGAAAATGATATTAAAATTAACATGCTTCCTGGAGATGAAGAAATTTTACTCCAACATACAGTTGATTACTTGTCATTTAGCTACTATATGTCAATGGTTGCTAGTGGAGCACCTGATAAGAAAAAGGAAAAAGGAAACTTCTTTAGCGGAGTGAAAAATCCTTATTTAGAGTCATCTGATTGGGGATGGCAAATTGATCCTAAGGGCTTGCGTATCACTTTAAAGAAAATGTATGACCGCTACCAGGTACCATTATTTATTGTTGAGAATGGTCTTGGAGCGTATGATAAAGTAGAAGAAGACGGTTCTATCAACGACGATTACCGAATTGATTATATGCGTGCACACATTGAACAAATGAAAGAAGCAATCAAAGAGGGCGTAGATCTTATTGGTTACACAAGTTGGGGTTGCATTGATTTAATTAGTGCTGGTACATCAGAAATGTCTAAGCGTTATGGATTTATCTACGTAGACCAAGATGATTATGGCAATGGCACATTAGCAAGAAGCAAAAAGAAATCGTTTGATTGGTATAAGAATGTAATTGCTACCAATGGGGAAGAACTTTAATTGAAAAAATGAAAAAAACATCTCAATCTCTGGGATGTTTTTTTTTGGATTTTATTTCATCTTATATATTTTTAGTTTTTCCCAAAAAATACTTATGAACAGATCATAATAATTAGGGGGATATGAATGTTCTATCATGTAAAAGAATTACAATACAACGCAAAACCAACTAAGCCAGATCCAGTTTATGCAAAGAAATTACAAGAGATACTTGGTGGTCAATTTGGGGAAATGTCTGTTATGATGCAATATTTATTTCAGGGTTGGAACTGTCGTGCAGAAAGTAAATACCGCGATATGATTTTAGATATAGGAACAGAAGAGATTGCGCATGTGGAAATGATTGCAACGATGATTGCACAGTTATTAGACGGTGCACCGGCACATGATCAAGAACAAGCAGCGAAAGATCCGGTTGTAGAAGCTGTGCTAGGTGGGATGAATCCCCAACATGCTATCGTAAATGGACTAGGGGCTCAACCGAACGATAGTGTTGGTTATCCATGGACAGCGCGTTATACAATTGCAAGTGGAAACTTGTTAGCGGATTTCCGAGCAAACTTAAATGCAGAATCACAAGGAAGACTTCAAGTAGTTCGTCTGTATGAAATGACAACAGACCCTGGAGTCAGGGACATGCTGTCTTTCTTAATTGCTCGTGATACAATGCACCAAAACCAATGGATGGCTGCCATTGAAGAATTAGAACAAACTCAAGGTGCAATTGTCCCAAGTACTTTCAGCCAAGAATATGAAAAGCAAGAAGTATCTTATTCGTTTATGAACTTCTCTGAAGGAGAAGATAGTCGATCAGGTAGATGGGCAAATGGTGCAACCTTTGATGGACAGGCTACTTTTGAATATGTACAAAATCCGAAAGCGATGGGGCAAAAGCCAGATCTTAAGCCAGGACCAGCATATATTCATGGGACACCTCCTTTGGATATGAGAATCATTCAAGGTGCTGGGAAAATGGAGCCAAATTCGTTTATGAACAACCAGCCACTTCAGTAAATAAATAGGTATTACCTTGTTAGGCATGTGTCCGGTAAGCACCGAACACATGCTTTTTATTTTCCTAATAAATTTACTTTTTACACGCGCAAAAGGAATTAAATGGTATTATAGATGGTAAGGAATTAACAATAGGAGCATTTATGACATTTATTTTAAGACGAACAAATTATGTAATGGCAATTTTATTTTTTGTAGGGATTATAGTTATCTCATCTAAAATATGGATAGGAGCAGTAGCGGTACTATTGTTGTTATTTATTTTCATGAAGAGTTCGAATTACCGGTTTTTAGCTTTCACTTTTATATGTTTTCTGGTCAGTTTAATAGTTTATCAGATAATCAATATTGAGATTGAACTGAATGACGTTCCAAGGGAGCCAATGATCCTTTTAAACAGAAGTTTACTAGTACTTATGCTAGTGGGGTTATACATTTCCCATCGAGTTAGTAACCAGAAAATCTTTTTTTATTTTCATCTACCCCGTTGGCGTCACCTTGTCGAATTACCTTTTCATTCCATTAAGCTGTCCACCTTGACGCTTATAGTGATTGGATCTACCGGGGCAGCGTTTCTACCAATTGTTTTACACCAAGAAATTCTCATAAACAAAACATTTATCGTCTTTTGTATACTATTTTCACTCATAAATGCAACACTTGAGGAACTAATTTGGCGAGGGGTTTTATTATTTTCCTTAGTTAAATATGTTTCGGTTTCTTATGCATTGGTTGTCACAAGTATTGGTTTTGGATTGATGCATCTATTTATTGGCATTCCATTTATCCTTTGTCTGTTCTTTTCATTAGGTGGACTCTTTTATGGGATGATCGTTTTAAAAACAAATAGTATTTTTCCATCTATTATATTTCACATGGTGATTAATATAGGTATGGTTTTTAGTGGTTTTATTCTTTAGTTTGGAGGGATCTTCTTGAAGAAAATTTTTAAGATTATCTTAGGTATTTTGGGCTTAGTACTAGTGGGAATTGCTGTACTTGCCATTAGTTTTAACATAAGTATGAAGCCAGATAAAGAAAAAGAACGGGAAATAAGGGCTCTAGCAGAGCAATACTTGGAAGAGAACTTTAATGATAACTTTGAAATATATGATACCCTGTTCGATAATATGGGTAATTTTGAATTTGAATATGCAGCTAAAGGTCGAGATAAGGGGAATCAAACAGAATTTTTAGTATACAGGGACAGTGAAACCAATGAAATGATTGATACATATGTAGCTGATAAGTGGGCTGACGACCTAGAAAAGGAGATTCGTTCTTATATTACAGATCGTTTAGGAGAAAAGGCCGATTACTATGTGTTTTTTCCAGATGAAATTGGTAATGAATTAGGGATTGATCCGAATAAAGTAGAAAGTTATAAAGATTATGATGTGGCAGCAACTATACGTATTACTCTTCCGCGAGAAAAGAATAAAAACGACGATACACTTTTTAATGAATTTGTAACGTATATAGTTAACTATGAAAAATTGCAACAAGGGACTGTTACTGTTGGTTATATCGCTGAAAACGGTGTAATATTAGAAGAGGAAGAATGGAGTAAAGATTTTTAAAGGGTGACGGTTGCTCTATGGGTGATCGTTTTTATATTTGTGGACTTGTTATATCCTAAAAAAGGACATAGAGTTATGCTAAGAACACATTTTACTATATTGAAAAATGCACCTAGTATATCGAAGAATTTATAACGGAGTGACAGTATGACAACAATTGCAGATATTGCTCGCATCGCTGGTGTGGCCAAGAGTACTGTTTCGCGCTACTTAAACGGTGGGTCAATTGGAGATGCGACTAAACTGAAAATAGAAAGAGTGATCAAAGAGACGGGGTATGTTCCGAATACGTTCGCTCAAAGTTTAAAAGCAAAAAAGACGAGTATCATTGGGACAGTTGTACCTCGATTAGATTCCTTTGCTTCTGCAAGAACACTTATTGGGATTGACGAACAACTGCGGGAAGCTGGTTGCCAAATGGTCATCTCGAATACGAGTCAAGACGAAGAAAGAGAAATAGAAAGCCTCTATAGCTTTGCGAGACAAAAGGTTGCAGGAATTATTTTACTGGCAACAAAAATAACCGACCAACATTTAGAGGCATTTAAAAAAATAGATATCCCAATTATCCTTGTAGGACAGAAGCATCAAGCGGTTTATAGCATTATCCACCAGGATTACGAAGCTGCAAAAGCGATGGGGAAACATGTTTTAGAAAAGGGACACAGCAAAATTGCTTATTTAGGTGTTACACCTGAAGATATTTCAGTAGGTGTCCAACGGAGAGACGGCTTCAAGGATGCAATATCAAGTGTCGATGGGTGTGAGGTAAGGTATTTCGAAACAGGATTTGGCATGGGAGACGCACTAAAGAAAGCCACCACTATTATTGAAGATTTTAATCCATCCATCATCGTTTGTGCGACAGATAATATTGCCTTAGGAGTTTGTAAAGCAGCCTATGTAAAGGGGCTAGATATACCAAAGGATCTTTCTGTAACGGGATTTGGAGGATATGAGGTCACTGAATATATTCATCCAAGTCTTACAACGGTCAAATACGAGTTTAAACAGGCGGGGAAGACAGCGGCACAAAAAATGCTGAAGTTGATTGAAGGAGAAGCTATTGAAAAAATCACTTATATAAATTTTGAATTAATTTCTCGTGGAAGCGTTGACAGTTTCATAAAACATGAATTATAATCAACTCATCGGAACCGGTTCCAAACAAAAGACCTGGAACCGGTCAAATAATACTTATAAAAGGAACCGGTTCCACAGAAGTTTTTTTAACCAATTTTGGAATCGGTTCCATTGAAAGAATAGGGAGGAAATACCAATGAATTATTCGCTAATTGCTGAAGAAATTCTTAAAGCGATCGGTGGCAAGGAAAATGTGACAGCAGCTGCACACTGTGCAACAAGGTTGCGACTTGTATTAGAGGATGAGAGCTTAGTAGATACAAATGCTCTTGAAGAAATGGATGTTGTAAAGGGAACGTTCTCTACTGGTGGTCAGTATCAAATTATTCTTGGTTCTGGAACGGTAAGTGAAGTATATAAAGAGTTTACTAGGTTAACTAATATTGATGAAATGTCTACGAGTGACGTAAAGGATGCAGGTTCAAAGAAAATGAATCCGCTTCAACGTTTTGTAAAAATGCTTTCTGATATATTTGTTCCGATTATTCCAGCGATCGTAGCTGGCGGTTTACTTATGGGGATCAACAACCTATTAACTGCTCAGGATTTATTTATTGCAGGTAAATCGCTAGTTGAAGCAAAGCCTGAACTAGCGGATTTAGCGGCACTTATTAATACTTTTGCAAATGCTGCATTTGTCTTTTTACCGATATTAATAGGATTTTCCGCAACAAAACGATTTGGTGGCAATCAGTACTTAGGTGCCGCACTTGGAATGCTTATGGTTCATCCAGACTTATTGAATGGATATGGGTATGGAGATGCGTTATTAAATGGGACGATTCCAGTTTGGAATATTTTTGGATTAGAAATTGAAAAGGTAGGATATCAGGGTAGTGTTCTTCCTGTTCTTGCAGCATCCTTTATCCTAGCGAAAATTGAGAACGGTTTACGAAAAGTGGTTCCATCTTCATTAGATAACCTATTAACACCATTATTAACGATTTTTGTTACAGGTCTTTTAACATTCACAGCAGTTGGTCCTATTACACGTACGGCAGGGAATTTATTAACTGACGGATTAATTTGGTTGTATGACACAACTGGGTTTATCGGGGGAGCGATCTTCGGACTTCTATATGCGCCTATTGTTATCACGGGTATGCACCACAGCTTTATTGCAGTAGAAACACAGCTATTAGCGGACATGGCTAAAACAGGCGGTTCTTTCATATTTGTCATTGCTGCTATGTCAAATATTGCTCAAGGTGCATCAACTTTGGCCGTGCTATTAATTACGAAAAATGCCAAGACAAAAGGTGTTGCTTCGGCAGCCGGAATCTCCGCACTATTAGGAATTACAGAGCCTGCTATGTTCGGTGTGAATTTAAAGCTCCGTTTTCCGTTTATCGGTGCGATCATCGGATCCGCAGTTGGGGCAGCGTTTGTAACTTTATTTAAAGTTAAGGCAGTTGCACTTGGAGCGGCAGGTCTTCCTGGTATTATCTCTATTAAGCCGGGATCAATTATCACTTATATCATCGGAATGGCGATTGCCTTTGCAGTAGCTTTTGCTGTGACCTTTGTATTAGGGAAGCGTGAAGAGAAAAAAGAAAAAGACAAAAACGGACTTAAAGCAGCTTAAGGTATAAAAAATGAGGGGGGAGAATCGCAATTATGATTCCCCTCTATTTGCATAAGGGAGAAGACTAACATGGAATGGACAAAAGAACGAAGGTATCGAACGTTGGAAGAGGTAAGTCAGGAAGAAGTAAATGAGTTGGAAAGAAGAGTGAATAGCTCAGTATGGCGACAAACATACCATATCCAACCGAATACAGGGCTATTAAATGATCCAAACGGATTCTCCTACTTTAATGGGGAATACCACTTATTTTATCAGTGGTTCCCTTTAGGACCAGTACATGGCTTAAAGTATTGGTATCATGTGAAATCTAAAGACTTGGTGAACTGGGAAGATGCTGGAATCGGGATTAAGCCTGGTGATTACTTTGATAGTCACGGTGCCTACTCAGGGAGTGCGATTGAACATGAGGGAAAGCTCTATTTACTTTATACGGGAAACACGCGAGATAATGAGTGGGGAAGAAACCCATATCAATGTTTAGCGGCGATGAATCAAGATGGGGAAATAACAAAACTTCCGCCGGTTATTTCAGAGGTACCAGAAGGGTATACTGATCATTTTCGTGATCCGAAAATATGGAAAAAAGACGACGAGTTTTTCATGGTGATTGGAGCTCAAAGAATAAATGGAACCGGGTGTATAGTACAATACCAATCTAATGATTTATTGAGTTGGTCATTTAAAGGAGAAATTAAGACGGAGCTTCCCAACTTCGGATATATGTGGGAGTGTCCGGATTATTTTGAATTAGGAGACAAAGGAATTCTTGTTTTTTCACCCCAAGGAATTGATCCAGAGGGAGATTTGTATCAGAACATTTATCAATCTGGATACCTAATGGGGAGTCAACTTGACGTAAAAAATGGTGTATTTTCCCACGGAGAATTTCAAGAATTGGACCGTGGATTTGATTTCTATGCACCACAAACGATGGAGGATCATAAGGGTAGACGAATATTAGTTGGTTGGGTTGGGCTTCCAGAAATCGACTATCCAACGGATAAAGATGGTTGGGCTCATTGTTTATCTCTACCAAGAGAGCTTACTGAAGTAAACGGAAAGCTATTTCAAACTCCAGTAAAGGAATTACAAGCATTAAGGAAAAATGAACAGGAGATTGAGGATATCCTTTTTGATGAAGGAAAAGCCTACGATGGTTTTACTGGCACGACCTACGAGTTACTAGGTGAATTCCAAAATTATGATGCTATCACCTTTGGTATTGAATTTCGGTCAGGAAAAAATGAAAAAACAATCATTACTTATGATACGATAGAAAAGAAGCTAGTCCTTGATCGAACACTTTCTGGGAAATCCTTTGCAACGTCTTATGGAACAGTAAGAAAATGTGAGTTGGACAGCAAGAGTATTAAACTTCAGATGTTTGTTGATGTGTCCTCGGTTGAGATTTTTGTTAATGATGGAGCAGAGGTTTTTACAAGTAGAATCTTTCCTAACCAAGAGAGTGAATCCATCCGTTTTTTCGCTACCGGAGGAAAAGTTTCTTTTCAGGCAAAGAAATGGGAACTACAAACAAATCAGTAGAAAGAGGTAGGAAAATGGGGAAATTATTTTCTATCGGAGAAGTATTAATTGATTTTATCCCTTTAGAAAAAGGAAAAGCATTAAAGGATGTTATTTCTTTTGAACGTGCACCAGGAGGAGCTCCAGCTAACGTAGCTGCAGCAGTTGCTAAATATGGTGGATCGTCTTCTATGATCACTAAGCTTGGAGTAGATGCGTTCGGTGATTTTTTAGTAGAGAAGTTGGTAGAAGCAGGGGTTGAAACAAATAAAATTAGTAGGACGTCTGAGGCTAATACAGGTCTTGCATTTGTTTCTCTTAGACTAGATGGAGAGAGAGATTTTTCTTTTTACCGTAACCCTTCAGCAGATTTATTGTTAGATGAAACAGAAATTAATGAAGAGTGGTTTAGTAAGAGAGATATCCTTCACTATTGTTCGGTTGACCTAGTAGAAAGCCCAATGAAGAGTGCTCATGCGAAAGCGATTCGAGCGATGAAAGCAAAGGGCGGCTTAGTTAGCTTTGACCCAAATGTAAGATTACCACTTTGGAAGAGTGCGGAAGATTGTAGAAATACGATTCTATCATTTATTCCAGAGTCTCATATCGTTAAAATTTCAGATGAAGAGCTTGAATTTATTACAGGAATTTCAGACGAAGAAAACGCCATTTCTTCTTTATTTAAAGGAGACGTAAAAGCAATCATTTATACAAAAGGGGCCCGTGGTGCAGAACTTTATGTAAATGGGAAAAAGTTTGACTCCCAGGGCTTTAAGGCAGATGTGCAAGATACAACTGGCGCTGGAGATGCATTTATCGGTGGCTTCTTGTACAAGCTTTTAGAAAGTAACGCCAGCTTTGAAGAATTAGAATATTTACTAGAGACAAAAGCAGAGGAGTTTCTTACGTTTGCAAATGCAAGTGGGGCATTAACCACAGAAGGAAAGGGCGCCATTTCTGCTCTTCCAACTATAGAGGAAATTCATAAGTTAATGAATAAATAGACAAAAGGAACTTGCTGCATAGATGCAACAAGTTCCTTTTATTTTGGTAATTGTGACTGAAAATTGAAGAGCTGGTGTTTTTGGATACGAATACCGGTTAATCATGCCCGAACTTGGTAGATCAGGAGGTAACGGTAACGAATACTGCCTAACTGTGCTTATAACCTAATACCAATGCCACCAAGAACACTAATTATCGGGTAATCACAATCGGGCCATTCTTAGTTAGGATAATCGTATGTTCGCATTGAGCCACGAAGCTTTTTTCTGTGACGTACGTCCAGTCATCCCCTTCGTTTTGGAACACTTCCTCTTCTTGTGTGGAGATAAATGGTTCAAAAGCGATGACCATTCCATCTTTTAAAAGTTCATCATCCCAGGTCTCATTGTAATTATATATATGATCTGGGGCTTCATGGATTCTTCGTCCGATCCCATGACCAGTTAGATTTTTGATAACTGTTAATCCATTCTTTTTGGCTACGGCCATTACGGCTTTTCCTAGTCCACTTTTCTTGGAACCAGGCTTGGCTTTCGTTAAGCCTAATTCGAATGCCTCTTTGGCAGTTTCGCAAATCTTCGTAAGAATAGGGTCACCTTCACCAACAACAAAGGAAATACCTGTATCCGCAAAATAACCATTTTTTGAACCAGATACATCTATATTAACAATATCTCCTTCTTGGATCACACGTTTTCCAGGAATACCGTGTGCCACTTCTTCATTGACACTTATACAAGTATAGCCAGGAAAGTTGTATTCACCCTTGGGTGCAGAAACAGCCCCATGCTCTTCAAAAAGAATACCTGCCATATCGTCTAGTTCTTGTGTGGTAATACCTGGAACTGTCTTTTGTACCAATTCTTCACGGATTAAGGAAACGATTCTCCCAATTTCCTTCAATCCATTAATATCTGCTTCTGTTTTTGCAATCATAGTTAAACCCCTTCGACAAAAAATAAAAAAGTTCGATTGTTCTAGAATAACCTTTTCTTGTTGGAAAATCCACTTTTACTAATCGGGAGAGGGGGAAAATCCTTTCTGATAACTGAATTCTTTTTTCACCCATTAATCATTCTTAGATTTTCTCATCGCTC
Organism: Robertmurraya korlensis NBRC 107688; assembly: GCF_001591645.1. GTDB lineage: Bacteria > Bacillota > Bacilli > Bacillales > Cytobacillaceae > Robertmurraya_A. The sequence goes on from NZ_BCVH01000004.1 coordinate 127,466, forward strand.
CGAGAACGATATTGTATCCATCAAGGTCAGATAGATGGGCATTCTTAAAATCCCAGCCACCATGAGAGCCGAAGAATGGCTCGACAGCAATGATGCCACCTCTATTACGAACATCTTCCACAATTCTTTCAACATCATCCCACTCTACATGGACAAAAGTGTCCCACGCGTGGTCTGGTCCTTGCCATTCGGATGGGTAATCAGGTCGTTTTTTCGCTAGAGCGTTTGGCCGGACATCAGTTGGTGAGGAGGCTTGTTGGAGTAGAATGGTCATTTGATCACGGGTTGCATGTCCCCAATCATCAATTCCACATCCAAGCTGGTTTCGATAGTAGATTTGTGCTTTTTTTAGATCAGATACTAAACGTACTTGTATACTTACCCCAAATTTACTGATATTGTGTTCATCCATCTGATTAAACTCCTCTCGATCTTTTATAACTTCCATAATTCAACAATAAATAAAAATATCCTTGGCATTATTGAAAAAAAGTAATTTCAAAAGAATATATTAGCACCAGATACTAATGGTTAGTTATAATAGAAAGGTAAATACAAAAATGGGGTGAAGGAATGATCTGCTCTAAAGCACAAATCACTGCGGTAGGTGCGTATGTACCAGAGAAGAGGTTAACCAATGAAGATTTAGAACGAATGGTCGATACAAATAATGAATGGATCATCAAACGCACAGGTATTAAGGAAAGAAGAATTGCGGACGAACAAGAGTTTACAAGTGATATTTGTGTGAAAGCAGTAGAAAATTTAATCAAAAAATACGACAAGTCTGTTCATGATGTAGATATGATCATTGTATGTACGATGACTCCTGATTTCAAAACCCCTAGTGTCGCTGCATTAGTCCAAGCCAAGTTGGGTATTCCACATACAGGGGCGATTGATCTAAACGCGGCATGTGCAGGATTTACTTATGGTTTACATGTGGCCAATGGACTAATTACCTCCGGTTTGAATAAAAAGATTTTGGTTATTGGTGCTGAAACGATGTCCAAGATAACTGATTTTAATGATCGAACAACTTGTATTTTATTTGGGGATGGCGGGGGAGCAGTTCTTGTAGAATATAGCGAACAAAAGTCTGGTTTCCTCTCCTCACATTTAGGTTCAAAAGGTGAGTTAGGAAAGAACTTATACTGTACAAATTTATCAGACCGTATAAATGGAGAAAGCCTAACGGGATTAGGAAATATCGTGCAAAATGGACGGGAAGTATACAAATGGGCTGTTAACACAGTTCCAAAAGGAATGTTGTCAGTACTTGAAAAGACAGATATAAGCTTACAAGAAATTGACTGGTTTATACCACACAGTGCGAATCTAAGAATTATTGAGTCCATCTGTGAAAGAAGTGAATTTCCGATAGAAAAAACATTAAAAAGCTTGGTTGAGTATGGGAATACCTCCGCAGCTACAATCCCACTAGCGCTAGATAAAGGTTTAACGGAAGGGAAAGTAAAGCAAGGGGATAAAATTTTATTATACGGCTTTGGTGGGGGGTTATCTCACGCAGGCTTATTATTGGAATGGACGGTTTAAGGAATTTATAGAAAGGAAGTTACCCAAGTGGTTAACTTCCTTTTTTAAAATTATATTGTGGGTGATATGTGTAAAATAGTGAAAAAAGTTACTGTTCTTTCTCTTGATATGTTATTATTTTACATATTAGGAAGAGAGAAAGGAGCAAGCGTTTGATGTTTGTAAATATGTATCTACTTGGGTTGTTGATAGGTTTGGGAACTTACGCTCTTACAATTCTTTTTTCAAAAGAAATGGAAAATAAAAAAAGAGTCATCGTTTTACTATTAGTTGGGATAGTCACTTTGTTTGCAAGTATTTTCGTAATTGGTGGATTTGAAGGTATGCCATATGGAGTAAGCAGTGTGGGTATTTTCACTACTGCGATTTTGTTTTCATTTTTCGGCAAAAATACTATCTGGAAAAAGTTTGTTTACACCTTTGTTTTGTTATTTATCGTGTTATATTTTGCGTTTACATATATGAATAAAGTAGATTACTGGATCATTAAAAAAACACACTTTTCTTATGAAGATGAAATGAGTTTGTATGAAGAACAACTTCAAAAGAATGTATCTATTAGTGGGTATAAAGTTTTTACCATCTTAGAAGGAAATAAAGCAATTGTATTATCTCTAGGTGGTAAAATGGAGGGTAACGATATAGAAGTCTTGAATGTAGAGGAACAAGGCAATACCACTTTGATTACAATTAGATCGTATTATAACCAATCGAACGAAAAGAATCCTGTTATTGGTATTGGACTAAACCGAATACAATCCGAGATTGTCATTATGGATACGAATGGAACGATTTACGAGGAGGTTTCTGAATAATCTGTAATTAATGGTTTTAAACAACTAAGGGGGAGTACCCATGAAGAAGTTCTTATTAATTCTTGCATTCATTGGCTTATTATCTGGATGTAGCTCAAGCCTATCTTATTCTCAAGTAGAAAAGTCGGGTGTAAATAATAGTGTAAGGACTTTTATTACTGGTGTTAAGGATGAAAATGGAGTAAATATCTACTTTGACACTGAAAAAACAGTATATGTATATTTGACTAGTGCCAATGTGAAACAAGGTGAGGAACTAGTTTATTTTACCGATTTCAATGTTGAAGAAAATGGAGAGACACTACATATCAGTTATTACACTGAAACTACAACTGATTATTCCAATAAGGATCTAGAAAATGAGTTACTATTTAAAGTAAACCTAAATAAAAAATATGAATACATGAATGCTTATCGTGACCAAAAGGAAGTGGCGTTCAATACCATCTTAGGTAATGAGTAGCTCTAAAAATCTAGACGACCCAAATCAATCTTCCTAATTAATTTTCCATGAATGCTTTATTTTCAATGAGGGATGATATGTTTGTAGGATTTCCAATCCTATTTAAGAACATGCTTTAGAAAAATTAAAGTAGCATGGAGGGAAAATCATGGGAAAAAAACATCGTTCACAAGCTAATCGTCCGAAAAAAAATAACCATATACCGCCGGAAGCTATCGTAGCTGAACACGAAGCACATGCAAAAGAAAATTCTGCGAAAGCTAGAAAAAATACGTAGGGAGGCATCTGCCTCCTTATCATATTATTCCTATCAGTGCAGTAAATGTCTTAAAAAGTCAGCATGTCTTCGATTTGTGTTAATGACTTCTTCAACAATCTGTCTGCTTTCGGGATCTAAATCTCCTTTTACAAGCTCTTCCGAATAGTTTACACCATATTCATCTACACCTTTTAAGGCATCTTCAATAATTTCTTTAGGGTCCTCTGAGAGCATCATTCTATGCAAGTATCCCTGCATAGCTCCCGTTATCCCTTCGCTATCAGCGGGTACACCATGTAAATTTTGAATCCGTTCGGCAAGTAGTTGGGCATTGTGCTTCGTTTCTTGTTGCATCGACTGAAAATGTCTTTTTAATTCCTCATCATCCACCTTTTCAATATAGTGCTCCATAGACCGAATTCCCATATATGTCCCTTTTAATAGAGCATTTAGCTCTGCGATGTTTGTATCATTATTCATAAAGCCACATCCTTTCATTCTATTTTTAAACGTTCTTTTTGAAATATTCATGGTGTTAACACAAAACTCCCCAAAGTGAACACATTTGGGGAGTAAGGAAAAACGGTATTCATAAACGAATTTGTTTACTTTTTGGGAATATATTTTATTAGGTAAGGAATCAGGCCTTATGTGTAGCATTTGATAAAAAAGACTAGCTCCATTTCTTGATTCGTTCGATATTGTCTAGGTAGTGGGAGACAAGGTCTGTAAACGAATAACGTGAATCTCCAATTAGGTATTCAATTGAATTTTCGTCTCCGATATCACTGTTTCTAGTGTGGCTGAAACGAGGCTTTACATGGCTATTTTGTATTAATGCTTTTGCTAACTCAATCGCAATTTTTTTATTTTCGTTCACTCGAACCACCTCCATGATGGTATATAATTATTAATGGGTTGTCCGATATATGACAAGTAGTCTGGTTGTAAATATTTTTATAAATAGAATGATTGTGATACCCTAACTTAATAGATTTCAAGATAGATACAGGGGGCTGAATATGGAAAAAGAATGTAGTTTAGTTGATGAGCTCCTATCCAAAATCACGATTTCTTCCAATCCAAATAATCAACCGGTTTCGATTCAAGGTCATGTTAGTGAGTTGAAGTGTATTGGTGTTGGTACGGACGCTGCCGTTTTTCAATATATTCATGCGCCAGCCTATGCTTATAAGCTGTTTGCTGATGATAAAGTAGATAAAATACAAATGGAAGTAAAGGTGTACGAAAAGCTAGGGGCATCCCCATATTTTTCTAAATGCTTTCATGCAAGTGACAGGTATCTTGTTGTAAGTTTTGAGTCAGGCATAACGCTGTACGAATGTCTCCAGCAAGGGATCCATATTCCATCAAAAGTAATTCATGAGGTGGACGAAGCAAGAGATTATGCAAGAAGTAAAGGGTTAAATCCTCGAGATATACATTTGAAAAATATCCTTTTACAAGATGGAAGAGCAAAAATCATTGATGTATCTGAGTATTTAGTACCTGGAGATGATTGTCGCTGGGAGCATTTAAAAAGAGGGTACGAAGAGTACTACCATTTAATAGACGGAAGATCCATACCAACCTGGTTATTAGAAACCGTTAGAAAAAGCTATAACGCTCGACAAACAACAGGTATTGAGGATTTTTTCAAAGATGTAATGAAGCTAAAGTGGTTTTGAAGGAAGTGCAAGCTTCCTTCTTTTTTATACAAAAAATTTGGCCAGTAGTAGTGGGATTTATTAAAAATTTACGTAAAATACGAACGATAACTGTTTACGAATGTTGAAAGTTCGTATATAATACATTTTGTTGTGTGATTTCATTCGTATATTCTTAGAAATATGGTCTAAGAGTCTCTACTAGGAACCGTTAATTCCTAACTACGAATGGGTAGGAGAAGTCTACCCATTTATAGTTAGGAATTTTTTATATTTTAGGAGGATTTATGGAACGCTTTTTTCAGTTAAAGGAATTAGGAACAAATGTGAAAACAGAGATTCTTGCAGGGGTAACTACTTTTTTAACGATGGTGTATATCATTTTTGTGAATCCTGCGATTCTTTCAGCGGCGGGAGTACCTTTTAATCAAGTCTTTGTGGCGACGATTGCCTCAGCTGTAATCGGTACATTGATTATGGCTTTATTTGCGAAATATCCTATCGCGATTGCTCCAGGTATGGGGATGAATGCTTATTTTACAAGTGTAGTAGCGGTACACGGAATTAGTTATCAAATTGTTTTCGGAGCCGTTTTTTTGGCAGGTGTGTTATTTCTTTTATTATCATTTACGAAGTTACGTGAAACATTAATCCATTCGATTCCTGCTTCTTTAAAGTATGGAATAACGTCAGGAATTGGTCTTTTCATTGCTTTTATTGGATTAAAGATGGCGGGTATCGTGGTTGCCAACCCGGGTAATTTAGTTGCTTTTGGGGATCTTCACCAACCAGTTACGATATTGTCTATTGTTGGATTGTTTGTCACTCTTATTTTGATTGCTCGAAAAGTCAATGGCGCATTGTTTATTGGAATGTTAGTAACGGCTGTGATTGGTTATTTTACAGGCGATTTGAAATTTGATGGTGTAGTGGCCTCACCACCACCAATCGTCTTTTTTGATATTGACATCATGGGTGTTTTTACGAACGGATTGTATACGGTTGTGTTTGCCTTTTTACTCGTAACGATCTTTGATACAACGGGTACAATGATTGGGGTTGCCGAGCAGGCAGGACTTATGAAAAATGGGAATCTTCCAAAGGTGAAATCTGCCCTTATGGCTGATGCAGTAGCGACTACAGTGGGTGCAACGTTAGGGACAAGCCCATCTAGCGCGTATATTGAGTCATCAACTGGTGTGGCTGCTGGTGGTCGTTCCGGTTTAACCTCGATAGTAGTGGCTATTCTGTTTTTCCTAGCCTTATTCTTTTCTCCAATCGTGTCGGCTATATCATCACTACCTGCAATCACAGCTCCTACTTTGATCATCGTTGGCTGTTATATGATGGAGGGGTTATCAAAAATCAATTGGAAGGTATTTGATGAAGCTTTTCCAGCATTCGCAATCATTCTCACGATGCCATTAACAGCTAGTATTGCAACAGGAATCTCGATTGGATTTATCACGTATCCATTAATGAAATTGGTCAGCGGCAAAGGAAAAGAAGTTCATCCAATTTTATATGTTTTTGGAGCCATCTTTATTGTACAGATGATCTTTTTCCCTTCCCATTAACCTATTTAAATGAGCTGCTTAGGCAGCTCATTTTATTTTCTAAGGTGTAAGGATAAGTTGGCTATCTACTAGTTAGTATGTTTTCTTTACACATCTGAAGAATCGTAGTAATCATAACGGAAACCGTCTTTTTGTGCAGAATTGTTCGATTCTGTTTTTCCTTCGGCTTTATTTTTTAACTGTTCTATAGGAGTATTTGCCAAAGGATTTTGCTGTTTTTCATTTGAATTCATTTATTTCCCCTCCTTATTCGATATATCTTCACATATTGTCCCTTTATCTATCCCTCTTATTCAGTTCATAAGTAAATCATATGTTTTTGAACGAAAACGTACATTATAGATCTTCCATTAGGACAAACTGAGAACAAACACATGAGAGGATAGTGGGTATGCATATTTCCATTGCGATACTGACAATCTTGGCAGGGTTCTGGTGGGGGAAGGGGAGTAACTGGCGCGATTATCATACTAGTATGCTTTTTATTTCTACGGGTGGTTTGCTGTATGAGTATATCGTCCAAGAAAACACACTATGGAAGTTCCATCCTGATATCATTTATGGCCATGAAATGGTTGTCATTGTTTATGCCGTGATCACCATGCCAATTAGCATTTTCTTATTTCTATCTCATTTTCCTGAGAAGTGGCTTACTCGTATCATTTACATAGTTGGTTGGTCTGTCATATATATTTTAGTTGAATGGGTTTTGTACTTTTTTGAAAGAATTTCGTATCAAAATGAATGGACAATATTATTTTCTTTCTTTTTTGATCTCGTTATGTTTTCGGTCATTGCATTGCATCACTATAAACCCCTTCCGGCATATTTGATTTCTTTAATCATTATTGTTTTCTTAATCTCTTACTTTGACATTCCATTTAAATTTGCTAAATAGCCAAAGGTGTACGAACGTGTATTCGGCGCAACTTTGGCTATTATCTATTTTCAACATTGACATATAAGAAAGTACATTTTATAATATCTTTAAATCGAGATATCTGATTTCAAATTACTTCTGGTGTATATCTCAGTTTCAAGATATAAAAATATGAAAACTTATTAAATGAATAGGGGAACAAACACTTATAACAGACTAATATCGGGGTGATTAAAATGGTCAAAAAAAGCATGGGGATTCATCATATTACAGCTATCGTTGGACATCCTCAGGAGAATGTGGATTTTTACGCAGGTGTGTTAGGACTTCGTCTAGTTAAACAAACAGTTAACTTTGATGATCCAGGAACATATCATCTTTATTTTGGGAACGAAGGTGGAACGCCAGGAACTATTATTACTTTCTTTCCTTGGGCAGGTGCTCATCAAGGGGTAATCGGTGACGGCCAAGTGGGAGTCACTTCTTATGTGGTTCCAAAAGGAGCTATCTCGTTTTGGGAAGAAAGGCTAGGAAAGTTTCAAATCGCATTTACAAAGATTGAGCGCTTTGGTGAAAATTATCTGGAGTTTGACGATCCACATGGATTACATCTAGAGATTGTTGAAAGAGAAGAGGGAGATAAGAACACTTGGGAATTTGGAGGAAGTACCTCTGAGTATGCGATTAAAGGTTTTGGGGGAGCCACTCTATTATCGACTCAACCAAACAAAACAGCAGACTTGTTAGAAAGAGTAATGGGTCTTGAAAAAGTAGGTGAGGAAGGAGACTTTGTTCGCTTTCGTTCCACTGAAGATATCGGTAACATCATTGACGTAAAGCTAACCCCAATTGGACGTGGACAAATGGGAGTAGGAACCGTTCACCATATTGCATGGAGAGCAGCAGATGACTTGGATCAATTAGACTGGAAGCAACATGTAGAAGCAAACGGCTATGGTGTGACACCTGTTCAAGATCGGAATTATTTTAACGCCATTTACTTTAGAGAGCACGGTGAAATCTTGTTTGAAATTGCAACGGATCCTCCGGGGTTTGGTCATGATGAGTCTATAGAAACAATGGGAGAAAAGTTGATGTTGCCAAACCAATATGAGACTCATCGTTGTCAAATAGAACAAGTGCTGCTTCCGTTCGAGGTAAGAGAGTTGAATTGAGAGACGAAGGGACTGATTTTATGCTTTCTATTGACCCGATAGCATTAACAGAAAGAGAAAATTACAAGCTTTTAATCGGTAGTATTATTCCGAGGCCGATTGCATTCGTCACCTCTCTGTCGGATGAGGGAACTTTAAATGGCGCCCCTTTCAGTTATTTTAATATTGTTTCCTCTAACCCACCACTTATATCTGTATCCATACAGCGGGCAGTTGGGGAACAAAAGGACACGGCAAGGAACATTCTTCATTCAAAGGAATTTGTTATTCATATCGTAGATGAAGACAATGTTCAAAAAATAAATGAAACAGCAGCAAGTCTTCCGCCGGATAAAAGTGAAATTGAACTAGTTCAATTAACTCCAGTGAAAAGTGTAAAGGTTGCTGTTCCAGGGATAAAAGAGGCGAAGATCCGTTTGGAGTGTAAGTTAGAGCAAGCACTCGAATTAGGTGGAGAAGATGGACCTGGATGTGATTTGATCATTGGGAAAATAGTGCAGTTCCACATCGACCCAACCATTTATCAGAAGGGCAAAATTGACCCGAAGGGCTTGGGAGCGGTAAGTCGACTAGCGGGAATCAATTATGCTAAACTAGGTGACATCTTCTCAATCGAAAGACCAAAATAACAAAATTAAGGAGACAAAAGATGAAACATATATACCAAAAGGGGAAAGATCCACAAAAACCAACTTTATTATTACTTCATGGTACAGGGGGGAATGAGTTAGATTTGCTACCACTAGCTGGTATGATTGATGATTCTGCTGGTGTGTTAAGTGTAAGAGGGAATATTTTGGAGAACGGCATGCCTCGATTTTTTAGACGTTTAGCAGAAGGGGTATTTGATATCGAAGATTTAATTTTTCGGACAAAAGAGTTAAATGAATTTTTAGATGAGGCAGCCGGTAAATACGAGTTTGACCGAAACAATATCGTAGCTGTTGGATATTCAAATGGTGCAAACATTGCTGCAAGTCTTTTATTCCACTATAAAAATGCCTTAAAGGCAGCTATTCTCCACCATCCGATGGTCCCTCTTAGAGGAGTGGAGCTTCCTAATTTAGATGGAACATCGGTGTTTATCGGTGCAGGAACCAATGATCCGATTTGCTCACCTGAGGAATCTACGGAGCTTCAGAAACTGTTGGTAGGTGCGAATGCAAAGGTAGAACTTCACTGGGAGAACCGTGGTCACCAACTTACCGCTGAAGAAGTGGAAGCAGCAGGAAAGTGGTATCGTAAATTATAAAAATACTAGTGTTACTTACAGGGTAAACTAACATATCTAACTTTGAGGAGTGAAGATATGTTTATGAATGGCACCATCATCGACGGGGTCTTTGACTCATCTGAAAACGAGTTTACTTTACAAAGAGTAAAAAGCTTCCATACACAATCCGTTCTTAACGAAACCCAAATCAATAATATTTATCAATATTTACGCTTGCACCGAGATCAAGAGGATGGACAAATCATCACTCTGTATGATCAAATGCCGCTCCGACTGTCACAGGAGGAAAGTAGCCAATTGATTAGTGACTTAGAGAAGGTAAAGTCTATGTATCACTAATGGATATAAAGGTAAGAGCTATAACCAAAGACCGCATACATTTTTCGGAAAAGTGCGGTCTTTTCATTGTTTATAGAAACTTTCTTATATCTAAAATTGTTTGTAAATGCATTCCTTCATGGAAAATCGTGCGAATGAGAACTTGTTCAATTTGTGCATTCCCATCTCTGTTGGTGGAAATTCTTCTTCTATTCTTTCTCCATACACTTCTTTGATTTTTGAAGGTTGTGCTTTTAGTAATTCCCTTAACTCTTGAAATGAAGTTGTTTCTTTTTCAAAACTTATAGGACTTGATCTATATCCAAACCATGAATGAAATTGTTCAGGTATACAAACTTCTTCTTTTGTTACCGCTTGTATTCATAAATACTGGTCTAGATACATATGTCCAAGATTCCAACGAATATTATTCTTAAATCCTGCAGGTATGACTTCCGCTTGCTCTTCAGTTATATCCTCTAAAACTCCTAGTACTTCCCTTCGATAGCTCTCCAATTGAGTAAACAAAACCTCATGACGTGGACTCATAATACAACCCCCTTAATTTACCTATGTAAATATTCGATAACAAGGGCAAGTATCCTGTTAGAAAAAGTAAATTTATGGTAGTTATATGCTATAATGTAATAAATTTCATAAATGTAGATTGGTAGCATAATAAACATAGAGAATCAACATTACAAAAGGAAAATGGAAATTTATTTGGAGACACTCGGTTCAAGTCTTGGAATGAAAAAAACCTCATGTAAGAGGTTATTTTCTGTTCGCTTGGCGTCCGCTTTTTTTCTGGCTTTGTGATTTTGAATTCCCTATTTGAAAATCATCGCCTAGCTCTACATCATTACGCTTATCCTGCTTTTCAATTTGTTCTCTAGTTTGGTCCTTGTTTTGCATCCCTTGATGAGACATTTCTCTCAACTCACTTTCATATGGTTTCAATAATAGTATGCGCATGGTTGGAAGAAATAATAAAAAATAATGGAGGAAAACAAAATGAATAATCCAATTACCAATGAAATCGGAGCAGTTTTTATCCCGGTAAGCAACATTGAAAAAGCTAGGGATTGGTATTGCGATGTACTAGGTTTACCAGCAGATGGGGAAATCTTTCATGGTCATATTTATGTACTCCCTATGAAAGGAACAGGGATCGTACTGGACAGCAAAATCTACTCGGAGAATCGGGTTTTTACCGCCCCAATGTTCCATTTTAACACGGAAAATATCGAAGAAGCCTTTCAATATTTGAAGGAAAAGCAGGTGGAAATAATCACCGATATTCAGCATGGACATTACTTTAATATCAAGGATCCAGACGGCAATACACTTATGATATGTAAGTGTTAGATGGCAAAGATGATCAAAACATGATGATGTATTTGGAACGGGTTTGGAATATGTTTAGGGAAGCGAGGGAGATTTTTTAAAGATTTTGGACCTATTAACGAGGTGATAGGATGCAAGAAGAAGTAGGAAGATGTGTAAAATGTGGGAAAACAATCTTCTGTTTGGACGGTTTCCTCAATGGAATAGTGGGTTCAAATGGGCAAATTACATGTTTTCCTTGTTCTAAGAAAGAGGATGGAGTGGAGTGTAAAAGTTCTTGAGTATTAGGGAAATTTTGGTTATAATACAATTATAGAAATGAAAGGGGTGATGGTGGAATGTGGATCCAAATCAATAAGTTGTGTCTTTTTCCAACATCATCTAACGGCATCAAACAATGCATAATGCCTCATTAGATCGGAAAAAGACACTGGGGCTTTCTTAAAATAAACATTGTATGGGAAGCTAATGAGATATACTCATTGGCTTTATTTTTTGCCCCGCTTATTGAATTTAAAATATTCATAAAGGCGGGATACAATCTATGATGAAGCTTAGTACAATGAAACTAATAATGGACACAATTGATCAAAAATGGAAAAGTACCTTTGCAGAAAGCATACTAGAAAGATGGGAATACGACAAAGGTACCGTATTCTTTATACGGGCAAGTGCCAATTTCATTTTTATTTTTAAACGAGGCGGTAAGCATTTTTTTCTTCGCTTTAACGATTCGTCTGAGAGAACAGTTAAGACCATAAAATCTGAACTGTCCATACTTCAATTCCTCAACACAAAAGGAATTCATGCTGCTCAGCCGATTCCGTCCAAACACGGTCAACTAGTTGAAGTAGTTAAGACGGAATTAGGTACTTTTCATGCAGTTGTATTTGAATCAGTTCCAGGAAAGCATGAAGAGTGGGGTGAGATCACTCAAGAAAACCTCTTTAAATGGGGGAGTGCACTTGGTAGACTACATCAGGCATGTAAGGAGATTCCGCAAGAATACGTGAAGAATCGACCGAGTTGGCAGGATCAAATAGTCGAATTCCAGTGTTCTTTGCCCCAAGCCAATGTGCTCCTTCATAAGGAAATGATAGAATTGGTAGATTTGACCAACAAATTGCAGGTTACCACAGATAACTTTGGGCTTATTCATTATGACTTTGAGCTTGATAATCTATTGTTTTCAGAAAATAGTGTAGGGATCATCGATTTTGATGACTGTATAACGAGCTGGTATGTGGCAGATATTGTCTATGCTCTACGGGATGCTGGAAGTTTTCAACTGGAATACCCTCAAGTACAAGAATTCCTTAAAGGGTACAAAAGCGAAACAAGCTTAGATACGGATATAATAAAGGTAGCTTCTTTGTTTGAAAGACTTCACCGTTTAATGATGTATGTAAGATTAACAAAGTCAATGGATATAGAAACTACTGAGTCTTCTCCTGACTGGCTACGGCAGCTCCATAATAAATTATCCGCAATGGTAAATGAGTATCTCTTATGGATAAATAAAAAAGGAGAGTAACGATGAGTGATACATTAATCCGAGTTGGAACGACGTATATTCCGGTTTCAAATGTGGAGTACTCTGCTGACTGGTATGTTAATACGCTAAGTGCTGAACTTAGCTATCAAGACGCAGACAAAGCGATTATTAATTTAGCGAACCAAAGTTTTTTCCTGGTAAAGGCAGGAGAGAATCAAAGTTCTAACTTCTTTGACTATAAAGGAGAGAAGTGGTTCTCTGTCACCTTTGAGGTGGATGGGTTACATGCCTTACAGGAACTACATCGAAAGCTTTTAGAAAAAGAGGTACGGGTAGAAGAAATTGAAAACCGGGGACATGCAGGAAGAAATTTTGTCCTTTATGATCCTGATGGAAATGCATTTGATGTTTGGAGCGAATTGAGTCCTACGTTTAATAGATAAGTTATGACCTGAAGGGGGTTAGAAAATAACTCCTTCAGGTCATAACTATAATAAAAGGTACTCAGGAGACTTCCTAGTACCTACAAGCCATATCTCTTCATCTTATTATACAAAGTCACACGTGACCAGCCGAGCATTTTTGCGGCAGCCGATTTATTACCATATGTTTGGTGCAGGACTTTAGCAATTTTGGAACGTTCATCTTCATTCGTTTCTTCACGCAGGACATTAACGGTAGGCTGGACTTTGGTTTTAAAAAGGGCGGTTGGCAGTTCGGCAACGGTGATCATATTGTCATCAGCTAAAATCAGCATTCGTTCGACTGTATTTCTTAGCTGCCGAATGTTTCCGTTCCAAGGATAATGCATGAATGTGACCATCACCTCAGGAGCAACAACGGGAACAGGCTTGTCGTATTTAGCTGAGAATTCCTTTAAAAATAATTGAACGAGTTCAGGTAAATCCTCAATCCGATCACGTAAAGGAGGGAGGGGAACGACCACAACATTTAATCGATAATACAAGTCTTCACGGAATAATCCTTCCTCAACCATATTTTCTAAATCCCGATTGGTCGCAGCGATAATCCTTACATCAATAGGAATTGGTTCATTTCCACCTACACGGTAATATTGCTTTTCTTGTAACACGCGAAGCAGTTTTACCTGTAACTCCAAAGGTAGCTCACCAATCTCATCTAAAAACAATGTACCATTCTTCGCAGCTCCGATTTTCCCGAGCTTGCCTTCCTTCACAGCGCCAGTAAATGCTCCTTTTTCATAGCCAAATAGTTCACTTTCAAAAAGTGCGGCAGGAATCGCTCCACAGTTCAAGTCCACAAATGGCCCCTCTTCTCGTGCACTTGCCTTATGAATCGCTTGTGCAAACAGCTCTTTTCCGACACCACTTTCTCCCGTGATCATGACGGTAGCATCTGTCCGTGCAACTTTTTTTGCAAGGGTAATAGATGTATTTAGTGCTTGGCTGCGACCTTTAATTTTATAAAACGGATCATCAATTTCATTTGGTTCTATTTGACTTTCTAAATCCTGAATATAGGCAGCCGTGGTTGTTAACTCATCATTTAGTTTTACGATGTCAGTAATATCACGTTCCACCGATATTCCACCTACAATCTCTCCATCACTAAGTAACGGGAGAGAGTTGATGAGTACGTGTACATCCTGTTTTGGCTGGTTGTATTGGCGAGTAACCGTGGAACCTTCCGTCAATGTTTTCATTAACACAACAGAATCTTTTTGAAAGAAGTTCGTAATCGGTGAACCAATGATCGCTTCAGCGGATGTTTCGTAAAGTTCTTCCGCCTTTGGATTCCACGCAACGACCTGTCCGGAATGGTCGACGATCGTAATCGCATCATCGACCGCCTTTAGCAATGTGTTGTATACATTGGACAAGCTCTTCCATTCTTGAAAAATCACTTCGAATAACTTATTCTTGGGAACGATACACACAGGATTACCAGTACTATCTACTAAAAGAAGATCCTCTAATGCATGTATATCTGACAACCGAGCATGTAGGGGATAGGTTTGCATTTCTTCTATATAAATAGCTCCGTCTATCGGTTGGGAAAGAGATTGGAGAAGAATGTTTTTATTTATCATACAATCACCTTTACTAGTGTTAATGTGGTTTACAAAAATGTAAAGTCTTTACACATATTTTACAATACTGTAAACAGTCTGTACACGAAATTTTCAGATAATCGTGCATTTTTAAGTTGGCACGCTTCTTGCATATAAAATGGTATACAAACAAAGAGGAGGATTTTTATGTATTCTTACAAACATGAACCATTTACAAATTTTTCACTAGAGGAAAACCAACAAGCTTTTAAAAAGGCTTTGGAATTAGTTCAATCACAATTAGGAAAAGAGTATCCACTAACGATTGGTGGTAAAAAAATTACAACAGACTCCAAAATCACTTCTTATAACCCTGCAAATAAAGAAGAGGTAGTAGGAACAGTTTCGAAAGCAAGCAAGGAAATTGCTGAAGAGGCAATGCAAGCTGCATTAATAGCATTTGAATCATGGAAAAATGTTGAGCCGGCTACTCGTGCAAACGTGTTATTCCGTGCGGCTAACATCATGCGTCGTAGAAAGCACGAATTCTCTGCTTATCTTGTAAAAGAAGCAGGAAAGCCGTGGAAAGAAGCAGATGCAGATACTGCTGAAGCTATTGACTTTTTAGAGTTTTACGGAAGACAAATGAACGAACTTTCTACTGGTGTACCGGTTCAGAGTCGTGATGGAGAATTTAACCAATATAATTATATTCCACTTGGTGTAGGTGTTATTATTTCGCCATTTAACTTCCCATTAGCAATCATGGCGGGAACAACAGTAGCTGCCATTGTTGCAGGAAACTCTGTTTTATTAAAGCCAGCTAATAACACACCTGTAGTGGCAGCAAAGTTTGTTGAATTAATGGAAGAGGCAGGACTACCTGAAGGCGTTCTTAACTTCGTTCCTGGTAGTGGAGCAGAAATTGGTGACTACCTAGTTGACCATCCAAAAACTCGTTTCGTATCCTTCACAGGCTCACGTGAAGTAGGGTGCCGTATTTATGAGCGCGCTGCTAAAGTACAACCTGGCCAAATTTGGTTGAAGCGTGTAATCGCTGAAATGGGTGGAAAAGACACCGTTGTAGTAGATAAAGATGCAGATCTTGAGTTAGCAGCAACATCGATCGTGTACTCTGCATTTGGTTTCTCTGGACAAAAATGTTCTGCAGGTTCACGTGCGGTTATCCATGAAGATGTGTACGACGTTGTGTTAGAGAAAGCAGTTGCTCTTACAAAAACTTTATCACTTGGAAACCCTGAAGATGTGAACACATACATGGGGCCGGTTATTGATAAAGCAGCTTACGATAAAATTATGAGCTATATTGCAGTAGGAAAAGAAGAAGGCCGTATCGCTGCTGGTGGAAATGGCGATGATTCAAAAGGATACTTCATCGAGCCAACGATTGTGGCAGATGTAAAGGAAAAGGATCGTTTAATGCAAGAAGAGATTTTCGGACCTGTAGTGGCTTTCTGTAAAGCTCGTGACTTTGATCATATGATGACCATTGCGAATAATACAGATTACGGATTAACGGGTGCACTTATTTCAAATAATCGTGCACATATTGAAAGAGCAAGAAAAGAGTTTCACGTAGGAAATCTATACTTTAACCGTCCATGTACAGGTGCCATCGTTGGCTACCAACCATTTGGTGGGTTCAACATGTCAGGTACTGATTCAAAAGCAGGTGGACCAGACTATCTTGTTTTACATCTGCAAGCAAAAACAACTTCTGAAATGTTCTAATTGAATTCTGGCTCGGGCTGCACGTGTGTGCAGCCCCGATATAATGGGGGAGAAAGAGAATGATCGAGGCGATTTCAAAAAATTTCTTTTTAAAAGTGTCTCAAAGCAAACCGATGAACAAAGCAGCTCGTAAATGGGGTCTTCGCTTTGGTGCAAGTCAGGTTGTAGCTGGTGAAACAATAGAAACAGCAATTGCAGCGGTAGGAGAATTAAATAAAAAAGGGATTGTAGCTACGCTTGACCATCTTGGTGAATTTGTTTCTAGTCGAGCAGAAGCAAGTGAAGCGACAGATTATTGTGTTCGTACGTTACATGCGATGGCATCTGCAAAAGTAGATGGAAATCTCTCTTTAAAGATGACACAGTTAGGCTTAGACATCGATAAGCAATTTTGCTTAGACAATATGAGAAAAATCGTCTCCACGGCAAAACAATACAACAATTTCGTTCGTATTGACATGGAGGATTCAACACGTACTCAAATTACGCTAGATATTTTAAGAGAATTACGCAAGGACTATGACAATGTGGGAACGGTGATTCAGGCATATTTATACCGCTCCGAACAAGACGTAAAAGACTTAGCTGGAATTCCACTTCGTCTCGTAAAAGGGGCATATAAGGAGCCTGCAGAAGTCGCTTATCAGGACAAAGAAGAAGTGGACAACAATTACATGACCATCATTAAAGAACACCTAAAAAGTGGCAGCTATACAGCAATCGCTAGCCATGACCACAATATTATAGCTAAGGTAAAGGATTTTGCTAAGAAAGAAAACATTCCTACTAGTCAGTTTGAATTTCAAATGCTATATGGTTTTCGTAATGAACTTCAGCAAAGTCTTGTAAAGGAAGGCTACAAAGTTCGGGTGTATGTTCCATTTGGAAATGACTGGTTCGGCTACTTTATGCGTCGTTTAGCGGAAAGACCACAAAACATTGCGTTTGCTTTTAGAGGATTCTTCCTCAAATAATGAGTGTAATAAGAGGAGAAGCGTGAATAGTGAATTCAGGCTTCTTTTTTTATGAACGTTTCCTTTGTAGTCATTTCTCTCTTCATTCGGGTAAAAGTAATAAAATCAATCAGCTCTTCCTTCGTTAATGGAGTTCCATCAAGTGTTAGTCCGTTATAGTCTTTATCGGTTAATTTTGTTAACTCCAACGATGGTTCACTTCGCCCAAGAATATGGTCCACACTTGTTTCAAATAAATCAGCGATATCTGACAACGCCTGCAGAGAGGGTTCTCTGTACCCATACTCATATCCTGCGTATGTACTTTTTGCGATTTCTAGACGATCTGCCGCTTCCTGCATCGACCACTTCCTACTTTTCCTCAAAGTTACTAATCGAGATAACACGGTTCATTCTTCCTCCAATGACTGTTTGTTTTGTTCATTATAGCATGTTAGTGAAAACAAGAATACAAAAATGTACGCGAATTGAAAACATATATTGCTTTATTTAATGATTTTATTATAATAAGTTTATAATAAATTGCAAATCGCGTACATATACGTAGAGGAGAAGAGAAACCATGAAAAAAATATTACTGCTCGCAACTGGTGGGACCATTGCATCGTTAGAGGGAAAGGACGGATTGGTTCCAGGACTAGCTCCTGTCGACCTATTAAGCTACTCTTCGGATGTTTCCTTAGCAGCTGATGTAACATGTGAGATATTAATGAATAGAGATAGCACGAATATGCAGCCGGAGCACTGGATCGAAATGGCGTCCAAAATTGCAGATACCTACGATCAATATGATGGTTTTGTTATCACGCATGGTACCGATACACTTGGCTATACATCTGCTGCCTTATCCTATATGCTACAGGGCTTAAGTAAACCGGTTGTAGTGACGGGTTCTCAAGTTCCGATTAGTTTTAAAAGAACAGATGCCATTAAAAATCTAAACGACGCCATCTGTTTTGCTTGTGAAAACGTTGGTGGAGTTTATGTTGTTTTTGATGGACGAGTTATCATTGGTACAAGAGCAGTGAAAATGAGAACAAAGAGCTTTGATGCGTTTGAAAGTATTAATCATCCATACGTAGCGCAAGTGAAGGAAAACAAGGTGACATACTATTGGAGACCAGAGCTTAGCATTCAATCATTAAAACTAGATGTTAGTCTTTGCCCAGATGTGTTCGTGCTCACCCTTCACCCCGGAACGAAGCCTGAGATTTTTGATTATCTTAAACAATTGTATAAGGGCATCATTATTGAAAGCTATGGAAACGGTGGGGTTCCTTTTGAAGAAAGAAGCTTGCTTCCAAAGATTAAGGAGCTGACAGAAGCTGGTGTTTCTGTACTTATCTCTACTCAGTGTTTAGAAGAAGGTGGAGACTTGTACTTATATGAAGTCGGACGAAAAGTTAGTCAATACAATGTCATCGTCTCAGGAGATATGAACAAAGAAGCTATTGTGCCAAAATTGATGTGGGCTTTGGGCCAAACGGACGACCTGTCAGCGGTAAAAGAAATGATGGAAACGCCAATCTCGTATGATCTATCAGTGGAGTGGGGTCAAGAAGAGTGAGACATGTTTTTCATTTCATCAGTCTACATGTGGGGATTGCCCTAGTAGCAATAAATATTCATTTTTTTCTAGCACCTAATCAATTTGCTGCCGGTGGGTTAGGCGGTTTAACCATTGTCATGCATCACTTTTTTCCTAATGTCTCAATCGGATTATTGATGTTATGTTTTAATGTGGTGTTGTTTGGATTAGGATTTATGTTTCTTGGGTTTAGCTTTGGTCTAAAGACGATTTACTCAAGTTTCATGCTGTCATTTATGGTTTGGTTGTTTGGGGAGATTGTTCCTATGACACAACCTCTGAGTGAAGACAAGCTCATTCAATTAATGGTAGGGGTACTCATAGCTGCCCTTGGCCTTGTTATAGTGATGAAAGAAGGAGCCTCTACCGGTGGAATGGACCTTATCGGTATGATCCTTAATAAATATTTTCCAATTGAAATTGGAAAAGCTGTGTTGTTTTCGGATATGGTCATCGTGCTTCTATCAATTATTGCTTTTGGAGTGGAAAATGGATTATATGCTCTGTTTGGAATTGTATTGAGAGGCGTCGTAATCGACTATTTGATTCAACAGTTTAGCTTAACGAAGGAAGTTGTTATTATTAGCTATAAATGCGATTTGATTAAACATTTTATCATTGAAAATCTAGGGCGCAGTGCCACGGTGCATGAAGCAAAAGGAGTCTTTAGCAACGAGCAGAAGGAAGTCATAACGATCGTCTTAAAGAGAAGCGAGTTCCATACCTTGAAAAAATACATCAACGAAATCGACAATCGAGCTTTCATTAGCGTTCATAATATGAGTGAGGTTGTTGGGAATGGGTTCAAGAGTATTGTGTAGTCGTAATTGGGATTTAGTGCCCCAACCAAACCCTGTTACATTCCTGAAATATATGTAACAAACAAAAAAGCAATCATTTTTTGAACCATTAAACCTGGTAATTTAATCCAATATAAAAGCGGTTAAACCCCGGTCTATCAACATATTGTGTCAATAAAAATTTTCTGTCCAATAATTGGAACATGCATGGGTAGATTACATCTGGTAACCTTCTTGTTATTGAAAGGCAAGGAGGTATTTTTATGAATATTCTTAAAATGTTACTTGTTATCTCTACTCTATCATTCACATTGCTAGGGTTCGAAACAACTTCGAGCGCAGCTAGTCATACTGTCTCTGTGAAAAGTGGAGAAACATCTTGGAAAGTAGTAAATAAGTCAAACAACTCTGCTCTTGAATTAGTTAAAGTCAACCACGATAAATTTCCAACATTATATAAAGAGGAAATCAATGTTTCAGATCAGGACAAAGAGTTAATGGCTCGACTCGTAAGTGCGGAAGCAAAGGGGGAGCCATACGAGGGGAAAGTAGCAGTTGCGGAAGTGATTATTAATCGTGTAGAGCATGATCAATTCCCTGATACTGTTGAGGATGTTGTATATGAGCGTGTTTCTGGTACGTATGCATTTTCTCCTGTAAAAAATGGAGAGATTAACAAGCCAGCGGATGAAGAATCAATTGAAGCTGTGGAACAAGCAATAGATTCTATTGAAAGTGGCACAGAGGCAGTCTATTTTTACAATCCAGATATCGCAACGGATAGATGGATTTTATCAAGGCATGTTACTGAAACCATCGGTAACCACCGATTTGCAATCTAAAAACCAGGGATAATCCCTGGTTTTTGTTTTTACTGAATAAAAAATGGCTTTAACGCTTGTTGTAATGTACCTAATGTTTGTGTCTTCTTATAAAAAGCTGAATTGTCTAGATGAATCATTTTTTTAACAACCTCGGCACGTAAACCAGTGATAATTGAATGGCAACCCATCATGGACGTACCATCGATGATTTTCATAAGATGATCAATCACGTCAGGTTCCATATCGCCAATACCGGATAAATCAATAATTAGTGTTTGGATACGAAGTCTTCCAATCTCTGTTAATACCTTTTCTTCTAATATATGTGTACGGAATGAGTCTACAGTTCCGATTAAGGGTAAAATACAAACAGAAGCAGTAATTGGAATGATAGGTACAGACAAATTTTCAACTAATTTTCGTTGAGCGATAATGAGGGAATCTTTGTATTTTGAATAGCTTATAAAAAAAGCATTTAGAAACTGGTCGACTCGGTTATTGATTTGAAGCTCTAGCTGAAAAATATTATCCAACTCGTAGCTTTTAGAAAGAAGGTTAAACGACTGAATAAATTTCCAAAGTGTTCTTCGTATAGCTTGAATCCACTCTAGTTTGAAGGACAATTCGATAGAATACGTAGCCCAGACAATTCCTTCTTGCTTGGCAAAAGATTGAAGTGCTTCCTCATTTCCATCGATAATATCCATTACTAACTTTTGTGCGTTCGAAACTAGGTTGATATTTCCAATCCTGAGTATTTCATCAATTTTATCTTTTACATTAACAGCTTCTAAAAGAAGTGAATTCTTAAATTTCTCGTTATTTTCTTCAATAAAGTGTTTTAAGTTAAATGAAGTTTGATATGTAAATTCCATGAAAATGTCCCCCTTTTTGCAGATCCCCAAAAAATTAATACCCAAAATATATATGTGATAAACCTAAAATTAACATTTTTTTGTAGATGAGGTATAGGTAAAATGAATGATTTGAAATGAAAAACTGTGACTTTTATCATATCTATCGACTAATTCCGACAAATATTCTATAATTAGTTTGCTAAAATATAGGTACAATTGAAAAAGGCAAACTCATTGAAAGGTGGGGACGCAAAGCTACAGATCTAAGGTTCAACTAGAACTATGATGGCTGAGTTGCCAAGGGAATAACCGGAAGACCTATCTCCCTTTGGATATAGGTCTTTTTTCTATTTTCAAAGTGTAGATCAACAGACCTTTTACTTTAATAAAAGAAATATAACTAAAGAAGGTAATGATCATGAGCAATCAAAAATTTGATTTATTAGAGAAAGTGTTTCATACAAGCAATGATTACTTAATTGTAAAAGATGTAGATGGACGATGGATAGAAGCAAACAAGAAGACTCTTCAATTGTTCGAGATTGAAGATGGGGTATATAGAGGAAAAACAGATGAACAGCTAGCGTATCTGTACCCTAGATTTGCAAATTATGGTCCCATCTGTGTTCATTCAGACAATCAAGCATGGGTTAGTAAGAAGGAAACTCAACTAAAAGAATCCTTTCGTATGGACGGAATGGATTATACGTTTCATGTAAGAAAGATTCCCCTTTATGATGAGGACGGCCATGCGGATAGTATAGTGGTAGTTGGAAGTAATATTACCGAGCAAGAAAAATACCAAGCCATTCAGGATAAACAGTATAAGGCACTACAAATGATCGCGTCCGGTGAAAAGCTAGCAGATGTATTTCGAAATATCGTTGACGCAGTGGAGGCACTGTCTGTAAATAGTCTTTGCTCAATTATGTTTTATGAAGAGAGTGAGAATTGGTTACGTAATGGCTACTCCCATAGCTTTTCAGAAAGCTTTTTAAAGAAAATTGATCGGTTTCCAGTTGGCTTAAACTATGCGTCTTGTGGGCATGCTGCGTTTACGAAAGAGATTGCCATTGTGTCGGATATAGAAACTGATTTATCTTGGAGCAAGTGGAAGGAGATACCGCTAGCATTTCAATTGCGTTCCTGTTGGTCAATCCCCATCTTATCCTCAAAGGGTGAATTGTTTGGAACATTTGCGATTTATCATCCAGACGTTCGGAAGCCCCAATCCTATGAAATTGAATTGCTTAAAGTGTTCAGTTACCTCACGGGGTTGGCCATTGAAAGGGATAATCAAGTAAAGGAAATTCAATATTTAGCTTCACATGATACGTTAACGAATCTTCCCAATATCCGATTTTTAAAAGATGTAATTGAAAGATTAATCACTAGACAAGACGAGTTTGCAATTTTGTTTATAGATTTAGACAGGTTTAAGCCAATTAACGATACGTTTGGACATGCAGTAGGAGATAAGGTTTTAAGTGAAGTAGCAAGGCGAATTCACTTAAATATCCCGAAGAAAGGGATTGTTTCTCGTATGGGTGGTGACGAGTTTGTGATCCTTTTAAGAAAAATAAAGAACGAGCAAAAACCCATCTCTGTGGCTGAAGAACTATTACAAGCTATTAAAGAGCCCGTTTTGATTAATGATAGAGAGTTTTATGTATCAGCTAGTATTGGAATCAGTATGTATCCATTTCATGGACATACCGGGGAGATTTTAATACGAAATGCAGATGTCGCGATGTATAGTGTAAAAGGGGATGATGGACAATCGATCCAAATGTTCAATGATTCCCTAACGAAGCACGGTACAGAATTATTTATGCTGCAAGGAGAGCTCCGTGAGGCAATCAAGCACAATCAGTTCTTCTTACAATATCAACCGAAGCTTGAATTAGCAACAGGTACCTTCACTGGCTTAGAAGCGCTCATTAGGTGGAAGCATCCCGAAAAAGGCATTATTAGTCCTGATACTTTTATTCCATTAGCCGAGGAAAGTGGAGTTATTGGTGCCCTGGGGGAATGGGTTCTCCGCGAAGTCTGTAAGCAGGTAAAGAAGTGGAAGGAGTCCAATCTCACTCATTTACCAGTAGCCGTAAATGTTTCAGTACGACAAATTGTGTTGCATGATATTCCTAGTTTAGTGGAATCCATACTTGCAGAATTTGGTCTCGCATCTGAATCTATTGAAATAGAAATCACAGAAAGTGTGTTAAGTAAGCATGAATATTTGATTCAAAATGCAGTCAGTAAGCTTCAAGAAATTGGAGTAAAAGTGTCAATTGACGATTTTGGGACAGGGTATGCTTCGATGACTTATTTAAAGCAATTCCGTGCAAATAAAATAAAAATTGATCGCTCCTTTATTAGTTCTCTCCCTCATGATGTAAACGAAGCGGCTATTGTTTCTGCTGTTATTACGTTAGCGCGTGATTTACAAATGGATGTCATTGCAGAGGGAATAGAGACGAAAGAACAACTCGACTTTTTATTAGAAAAGGGCTGTTTGGAGGGGCAAGGATATTATTACAGCCGACCGGTATCATCAAATCAAATCGAAGAACTACTTCAAAAAGGGAATGAAATATTTATACAAGGAGTGATTACATGAAGGTAGCATTAATTGGCCTAGGGAGTATGGGCTTACCGATGGCAGAGAATCTTTTGAGAAATGGTTATGAATTAGTGGTGTACAATCGAACAGAAAGTAAATGCCAAGAATTAGCCACAAAAGGTGCTATTATTGCAGACACTCCTGCTGAAGCAGCCAATCAAACGGAAATCGTTTTTACCATTCTTTCTGACGACACCGCTGTAGAGAATATCGTTTATGGCGATGAAGGAATACTAGCAGGTCTACAACCAAATGGAATTCATGTATCCATCAGTACAATTAGTGTTCATTTAGCGAAAAAATTAACCGCAGACCATGAAAATGCCAATCAATATTTTGTTTCTTCCACCGTATTAGGTCGCCCAGATGCTGCTAGGGTAGCTGCTTTACGTTTTATTGTTGCAGGTCCAAAAGAGGCAAGAGAGAGAGTAATACCTATTCTTCAGGTGTTGGGACAAGATGTTTTTACGGTTGGGAATCAAGGCTATTTATCGAATGTCGCTAAGCTTGGAAACAACTTTTTACTTGTATCGATGTTAGAGTCTCTTTCAGAAATACTTGTGATGGTGGAAAAACATGGGGTTGAGCCAAAACAGTTTCTAGAAATCATTAATTCTCTGTTTGGTTCCCCAGTTTATAAAAATTATGGAGATATTATGGTAAATGAACAATTTGACACTAAAGGCTTTAAGCTTAAGCTTGGATTAAAGGATGTTAATTTAATGATTGATGCAGCAAATGAGGTTTCAACGGAGTTGCCGATTGCCAATCTTGCACAAGCTCATTACTCCCATGCGATTGAAAAAGGCTGGGGAGACTTAGATTGGGCAGCTATCATTAAAGTCATAAAGCATATCAATTAGGTAGAGTCATTTGGCTCTACTTTTTTATCTCTAATTTCGATTGATAAATCAAGGGTGAGCTTGTCATAATTAAGTAACATATCTGTAATATCACCCAAATCAAGAGAAAAGTAAATAAAATAGGATGGGAATTTCACCCTATTAATAGCTTGTGAACCGTTGGTGCTCTTGCTGTTGGTAAATTCATCTAGTTGAAGGGAAATTTTGGTTCATGAAACGGTATGTTACATCTGGTAGTCTACTAGTTGTTCAAGAAAACAGCTAGTAGGAGGTACAAGTTATGAAAATGCTAAAAAAATTACTCGTGATCTCAACTCTATCTTTTACATTGATTGGATTTGGTACAGTGGCTGGCGCTGCTACGCAAACACATGTAGTACAAAAGGGAGACACGTTCTGGAATATCGGTTCTAAGTATGGTGTATCTGTTCTATCGTTAATGAACCATAATAACAAAACGACATCACTAGTATATCCTGGTGAAAAGCTAAACATCCCAGCAGCTTCTTTAAGTGCATCTGATAAGGATCTATTAGCAAGACTGGTAAGCGCGGAAGCGAAGGGTGAATCTTATGCGGGGAAAGTAGCTGTTGCGACGGTCATCTTAAATCGTGTAAACCATCCTGATTTTCCTAACACAGTAAGTGAAGTGGTTTATCAAATCGACCAAGGTTTTTATGCCTTTACACCCGTTCAAAATGGAACAATCAACCAAGCAGCAGATGAAGAATCAAAGCGTGCAGTTGCTGAAGCGTTAGCGTTCCAAGGACAAGGACAAGGTTCATTGTACTTTTATAACCCGCAAACAGCTGCAAGCAGCTGGGTCTTCTCTCGTGAAACAACGATTACGATAGGAAACCACAGATTTGCAAAATAAAATGGAAAAAGGGACTAGGTTAGACAATTTATGCGATTAATGCTTTCCTTAAAAAAGGACAAAATAAAAGAGCACTCCATTACTTTGCGAAAAAGAGGTGTATTTTATGTGTCCTAAGGAAGCTCAACATGATATGGATCAGTACAAGATGCCAAAAGCATTAAAACAAAAACGTACCGCAAGCTATCGGGTGGGATACACTGCAACAACTGGAAACCAAACAAGTGGTGAACCCGAGCTTGGGAAAAGATCCGATTGGAAGAATTAAATATAATAGGGCAGGAATAGTGTTCCTGCCTTATGCCTTATCTTATTTCTTTTGTTTTTTCTGCTGGCTTTTTATTTTATTCATTTCTAATTCTGCAGCATACTCTTCCTGTGACATTCCACGTTTTGCACTTTCAGACTCGATTTTTCTTGTCTTGTTATCATTGCGATTTGACATAGTACACCCCCCTTGAACAAAGATATTTTGTACAAAGTTTCTATGGAGAATACATAGTGATGAAAATAAGTAAACTAAAGGCGTACTTATATCAAAGATAAGGAAGGTGACATTATGGCAAAAAATAAAAATAATGAATTTAAAAATGATAAAAATGCTTTACCTAAAGCGGATGTAGAATTTTCTTCTGAAAATGGGTTAGAAAGAAAAGCATTGAAGGCACTGAAGAATGTAAAGAAGTAGAAATGGAAAAGTGAATCAAAAGCATTGGGCATAAAGTCCAATGCTTTTCTTATATGAACATATCTATGTATAGATGGAATAATTTGAGGAAACATACAAATAAATGTATAAAAGTTGGGATGACTAAAAGGAGATATGTCTTATTCTATCATAAAATACGTAGAACTATGATTTCATAAAAGATAGGTGGATATCAAGTTGGTGAAAAAATATGAGGGATTTTGGAGTGTAGCTGATGCACTTTATATTTAACGGGTTCTTTCTGCTGGCAGCAATTAAATGGGGGGATTGGAGAAGGTGGAAAGAGTACTATTCTACTATCTTATTCTTCATTATCGGCGACCTTTTAAAAAACTTTTTATTATATAACCATTGGATGTGGACGTATCAAGAAACGATATTCGCTGAGGGCATTCTTCAAAATCATACGATTATCTCTCTTATGATTATGTTCATTGTATATCCTTCTACTATATTAATTTACTTGGGGCGTTTTCCTCATGTAAGATGGAAGCAAATGTTGTGGATCGGCTTATGGGTTTCTCTTTATTTAGGAGTAGAATACATTAATCTGAATTATTTACATCTAATTAGACATCATAATGGTTGGAACATACAGTGGTCACTGATATTTAACATTATTATGTTTATTATGTTAAGGCTTCACATAAAGAAGCCTATCCTAGCATGGGCACTTTCGTTTGTGTGGATTTTATTACTATTAAAGATGTTTCATGTACCGATTGATAAAATGAAATAAGATAGCAAAAAAGCCAATCTTTTGGGAAGATTGGCTTTTCTCAGGTAACTAGGTTTCTTATTTCACAAGGTGCTTAGACCTCTGCTTTAAGTATTTATTATGGATCCTGCTAAGAAGTACCAAAGCAATGATTGAGCCTGCCAAGGTAAGGGACATATCCCACTGGGAATCCCAAATGTCCCCCTGAGTACCTAAAAAATCTTTCGATGCTTTTCCTCCATGTGTGACCACTGAAACGAGCCATTCAATGATTTCATACAAGGCCGCAATGGCTAGGGCTACACTTAACGATAGGAAAATCAGCCAATTTCCTTTTGTTAGTGATGATGTCCGTAGCAAGATTTCCCTAATAACGATGATTAAAAGTCCTTTAAGGAAATGACCAAACCGATCATAGTGGTTCCTTTCGAAGTGGAAATCATCTTTTATCCAATTAAAAAGAGGGACTTCAGAGTAGGTATAATGGCCTCCTATAAAGGTGAAAATGGATAGAATAGCAATGATGATATAGGATAGGGTTGTGAGTTGAAATTTTTTATAGACAGCTATTACAACTAGGAGTCCAATTACCGCAGGGAGTACCTCTAGTGTCCATATTCGATAGCCAACAGGCTTAATGGCCGACCAAATAAAAACAGCACCTACTATTAAGAGAAGTATCAAATGAATCTTTGTTTCATTCTTTTTACCCACAAATTCCACCACCACATAATATTTGTTAATAGTATTTACAAACAATAGAGGGTAAATGCAGGCGGAAAGCTTGTATTTATCAACCAGGTGCACAGAAGATTTTATCTATTAACTATGGAAATCTGTTTTTTAAACAAAGAGACCTGTTTTTTGACTACAATAACTTTCTGAAAATAAATACAATTCAACATGTAAGCGATTCCAAATAAAAAATGGAGGTGAAATACAAACATCGTTAGATTGACACAATCAATAAGAAAAATAAAGGAGGAACCTTATTGATTACAAAGCGTAAGGGTAAAGGAATTATCTCTTTTGTATTAAGTGTGTTAATGGTGGTAAGTAGTTTTCCTTTTAATCCCGAGGAAGCCAGCGCAGCTGAAGAGAATTCAACGATTGTTAAGAAATTTGATTTTGGAACAAAAGATAGTCCAATAATGAGCGGTTATACTCAGGTTACGCCTGAAACAGCCTATACATCGGAAGTAACATACGGTTTTGCAGATTCATCTAAGGTTACTGGAACTGATCGGAACACATCAGATGAGCTGAAGTCTGATTTTATTTCAGCGGTTGGAACTTCCTTTCAAGTTGATCTTGAGCCAGGAGATTATAGTATAACGGTGATCGCTGGTGATGCAGATGAAGCAGCAAGTGTAGGAGTGAAGGCTGAAAATATTCAAAAGGTACAAGATACAAACATTGCAAAAGGTGAGTATATTGAGCGTACTTTTAATCTTGCCTTAGTAGATGAACAAGTAAACTTTGAGTTTACTGGAGATACGCCAAAGATCAATGCGATGGTTATTTCCAAGCTACCACAACGAACAGCAGCAGACGTACCAAACGTTTATATTGCAGGTGATTCAACGGTTCAAACGTATGATGAATACTGGAAGCCTGAAGCGGGGTGGGGTCAGATGATTTCTCGTTATTTTAACGATGATGTGACCTTTAGTAACCATGCGATTGGTGGAAGAAGTACGAAATCTTTTATTAACGAAGGAAGATTGGACAATATCCTTCAAGAGATAAAACCAGAGGATTACTTCCTTGTTCAATTTGGACACAACGATGCTACAATCAGTAGGCCTGAACGATATGCATCGGTTCCTGATTATAAAAACTATTTAAAGACGTATGTAAATGGTGCTCGTCAACGAGGAGCTACACCTATTCTTGTTACACCGGTTGGGCGTCGTGACTTTAACGCAGAAACTGGAAAATTCAATGTTAGTTTCCCAGAATATGTGCAAGGGATGAAGGAAGTAGCAGAAGAATTAGACGTTGACTTAGTTGATTTGAGTACATTTAGTGTGGCTTACTATGATTCTATCGGACCTGAGGGGACTTTATCAGTATTCCTACATACGGAACCAGGGATCTATCAAGCATTTCCTAATGGCTCACAGGATAATACGCATTTCCAGGAGTATGGTGCGATTCAGCTAGCGCGACTTGTCTCTGGTGGGATCAAAGATTTAAATAACTCATTGTCAGCGTATGTTCAAGATATTGAGCCACCAGCTCAAGTTCCTAACAAACCAACTGGGGTTATTGCAAGTAGTATTAGTAATGCAGGCGCAAAATTAACTTGGAATGAAGTAGATAGCGCAGATATTTACAAGATTTATAGAAAACTAGCTGGCGATGGAGAATACTCTCTAGTTGGTACGTCCACTCTTCCAAGATTAAATATTTCTGGAATGGAAGAAGGAAAAACATATCAAGTGGTTGTAACAGCTGTTAATGGAAAAGGTGAATCGGAACAATCTGAAAGCGTTAGCATTACAACAAAAGCAGCTACGATGAAATATGATTTTGGTCTAGCTGGAAGTGTTATAGCTGAAGGATATACGGGTGTTAATCTTTCTACTCTATATACACCAGAACGAGGGTATGGAATAGTTAATTCAACAGGCATGATCGGGCGAGATCGTTCATCTGGTGGAGATGTCATTCGAGATTGGCTTGGCTATTTTAGTGTAGGCTGGAAATTCAATGTTGACGTACCGAATGGGCTCTATTCGGTGAAAGTCTATGTAGGTGATATGCTAGGTAGCGCAAGAACAACGTTAGAGATTGAAGGTCAAGATTTTGGGCAAATCTCAGCACCTAGCAGAAACTTCACGAGTAAAATAGTTCCTGAGGTTTCAGTAAAAGATGGACAGATGAATTTTGCTTTTGGAGGATCAACGGGTATTGTTAACGGACTTGAAATCACTCCGATATTAGCTGCACCATCAGGAGTGGCCGTAAAAGAACTTTCTTTAAATGCCGACTCTCCTTCTGTTTCCCTCACATGGAATACAGTGGAAGAAGCAAAAGAATACAATATCTATCGTCAAACAGAGGGAGCTTTTGATTATGTAAAGGTTGGGACATCGACTTCGAATGCTTTTACCGATCAAACGGTGGATGTAGGTATGGAATATCGATACACAGTGACAACTGTTGATCACGCCAACGTAGAAACTGTTCCTTCTATTCCGTTAAAGGTTGCTATGATTGATCCGAATCAACCTATTCCTGGCACTCCGATGAATTTGAAGGTTGGCGAGGTAAATAAAAATGATGTAACTATTTCTTGGGATCAAGTAGATGGTGCTGTTTCTTATAATGTATATCGTTCGAAGAAACAAAGTGGATCGTACGAATTTATTGGGAAAACAAAACAGACTTCTTTTAAGGATGAAACGGTCCTAACCACCATTCCATATTTCTACAAAGTAGCTGCTGTCAATGCAGGAGGAGTTTCTGAGCTTTCTGAAAACATAGAAACACCAGCTGTTACAAAGTTGAAGAGACAGATGGAGGATTTAGATCGTGCACCAGCAGCTGTAAAAACAGAAGAGGGAGTACTAGTTAGCTGGAGAATGCTTGGCACCGATCCAGAAAGCATTGGTTTTACCGTCTACCGAGATGGTAAAAAAATTACTTCAAAACCAATCACAACAAGTACGAATCTTCTTGATAAGGAAGGAACAGTAGATTCTATCTACGAGATTCATTCTGTGTTGGATGGAAAACAAAAGAAGGTTGCACGAAATATCAAAGTACTTAGTAACAACCATTTTGATATTCCATTAAAAAAACCAGCAGATGGTGTCACACCGCTTGGAGATCCGTATTCTTATCGAGCAAATGATGCGAGTGTTGGTGATTTAGATGGTGATGGAGAGTATGAATTGGTTGTAAAATGGGATCCAACCAATTCCAAGGATAACTCTCAATCTGGTTATACAGGAAATGTATACATCGATGCCTATGAAATGGATGGAACGCTTTTATGGCGTATCGATTTAGGAAAAAATATCCGTGCAGGTGCTCATTATACGCAGTTTTTAGTATATGACTTTGACGGTGATAGCAAAGCGGAAATTGCGTTTAAAACAGCTGACGGAACAATTGATGGCATAGGGAATGTCATCGGAAGAGCGGACGCTGATCATCGTAACAGCACAGGGTATGTGCTTCAAGGATCAGAGTATTTAACTGTGTTTGAAGGGCAAACAGGAAAAGCGCTTGTTACAACCGAGTACGAACCACCACGTGGAGATGTAGCTTCGTGGGGAGATAGTTACGGGAACCGTGTGGACCGCTTCCTTGCTGCGGTTGCCTATCTTGATGGAGAAACACCAAGCATTATTATGGCACGTGGATATTATACAAGAACAGTACTAGCAGCCTATACGTTTAAAGATGGGAAATTAACAAAGCAATGGACGTTTGATACAAACCAAGAAGAATATCGTAGCTATGTCGGTCAAGGCTACCATAGCTTGAGCGTAAATGACGTAGATCGAGATGGAAAGGATGAAATCGTTTACGGACAGATAGTCATTGATGATGATGGAAAAGGTCTGTACAACACAGGATTGGGTCATGGAGATGCTCTTCATGTGAGTGATTTGATTCCTGATCGACCTGGTTTAGAAGCCTTTGCTGTTCAAGAAAATAAGAGCGGACCTTATGGGTATGATATGCGAGATGCCGAAACAGGAGAAATTCTTTGGGGCGTAAAAACAGGTCAGGATACAGGTAGAGGCTTAGCGGCGGATATCGATCCTAATCATAGCGGAGCAGAAGCATGGGCTATTTCAGGTGCGTGGAACAGTCGAGAGGGTGGACTTCATGCAGCTACAGGTGAAAAAATTGCTGATAGTATTCCATCGTCGAACTTTGCTATCTGG
Organism: Robertmurraya korlensis NBRC 107688; assembly: GCF_001591645.1. Lineage (GTDB taxonomy): Bacteria > Bacillota > Bacilli > Bacillales > Cytobacillaceae > Robertmurraya_A. Next base: position 159,777 of record NZ_BCVH01000004.1, read on the forward strand.
TGGGATGGAGATCTACTCCGTGAATTGTCGGACCACAATTGGAACGATGAAACAAAAACAGGTGTAGGTACAATTGATAAATGGGACTATAAAGAAAACAAATTAGTCAATCTGTTAACAGCCGAAGGTTCTCAGTCCAATAATGGTACAAAAGGGTCTCCGACTCTTCAAGCAGATTTGTTAGGTGACTGGCGTGAAGAAATTATTTGGCGTACAGATGATAGCAGTGCCTTACGTGTGTACATGACTACTGAAAAAACGGATCATCGTATTTTCACACTCATGCACGATCCACAATATCGATTATCGATTGCGTGGCAAAATGTGGGTTACAACCAGCCTCCACATACAAGCTTCTTCCTTGGTGAAGGGATGAAAACTCCACCAGCACCGAGTATTAGTATTGTGGAGGTAGCTGATAAACTAGCACCTGAAACGAGTACTGAAGTGGAAGGAACAAAAACAAATGAGTGGTATAACAAACCAGTTACCGTTCATTTCACAGCAGATGATAACAAATCAGGTGTGGAAGCGACATACTATTCATTAAATGACGGAGAAGCACAAGCAGGAAACAGTGTAACCATTGATACAGATGCAAAGCATGTTCTTAGCTATTGGAGTAAGGACAAAGCTGGAAATGTGGAAGATAAAAAGTCCATTGAGATCAACCTCGATCAGACAGGTCCAGAAATTACATTCTCTGTTGAAGATGGAGCAGAATTTGGAGTAGACCAAATGGTAGACATCACTTCTAAAGCAGAAGACGCACTATCAGGAGTCGATACTTCTACGGATGTTAACATCTCAAAACCTGCCTATGAACTTGGACTAGGTTCTCATTCGTACACTGCAGAAGCTGCGGACATGGCTGGAAATCGTTCGAGTCAATCCATCAACATTGTGGTGGTTGTTGATTATGATCGATTAACTAGCTTGACCGGTCAGTTCCTAACAGAGAATGGAAGCACGGAAGACCTTAACTCCTTTGAATCAAAACTAATGGCAGCTAAACAATCAGAAGCAAGGGGAAATACGTCTGCTCACAACGGTCAACTCCGAGCGTTTATAAACCAAGTAAAAGCTCAGAGTAAAAAAGCATTTACAGAAGAGCAAGCAAATGTATTAGTCGAACTTGCTGAGTCGTTAGTGAGATAGATTGTTACCATTCCACCAAAGTAAAAAACTGGAGCGGACCCGTCATACGGTCGCTCCAGTTTTTTGTATGATTAAAGTCGCTTTACAAATAATAGAATTACTATGTTTCGTTTTCTTGAAGGGAAATGGTGTTTAATGTGGAAAGACTGGGGAATAGCACAAAAAGCAGCGTGTTATTTTGTTGTAGTTTATGTCACAATTAGTTCCTTATGGGTTTTAGGATCTGATTATATTTTTTCCAAAAATGTAAACTACCTACCTGTTTGGATGAGCACAGGGAAGGGATTGCTTTTCATCATTATAAGCAGCTTTCTTTTTTATAATTTGTTACAAAAAATGATCAGAGATATTGTGAAAGCTGAGCGGTATTATAGGCTAATTGTTGAAAATGTATCTGATTTAATTTTAGTGATTGATCGATCTGGAAAAATTGAATATATTTCTCCCTCCCTCCAGGTAATTATTGGATATCTACCGGAGGACTATATTGGAAAATACCTAGATGAAATTTTAAGTGAAGAAGAAATTACAAAATTACAAGGCAGTAATATCCAAAATGCACATCTAGTACCAATTACGTTTAGTATTAAAAACAACAATGGACGAAATGTTCTATTAGAAGGGAAAGCGGTGTTTCTACCGGGTAGACAAGATACGGACCGTTTCATTGTTCTTGTTCAAGATATTACTGAACGAAACAAGGCAGAAAATAAGTTATTGGAGAGTGAAGAAAGGTATCGAAAACTAGTTGAGTATTCTCCCGAAACAACTCTAATTCATATAAACAGGAAGGTAGTCTATGCAAATCGAGCTGGCTTGGAGTTGGTAGGTGCTCAACACATGGAACAAGTGATTGGTCGAGATGTTCTTGATTTTATATACCATACGGATTTAAATCAAGCTGTTAATCGAATGATAAAAGTTCAAGAAGGTGTTTCAGAAATAAATGAGTATCGAATTCTTCGATTGGATGGAAGTATTATTTATGTTGAAATCTTGGCATTTCAAACGACATATGAAGGAGAAGAGGCTGTCCAAGTTATCATCCGAGACATTTCGAAACGAAAAAAGGCAGAGGAACAAGTTCAATTTTTAGCATACTATGATTCACTAACTGGTATTGCGAATCGGAATCTTCTTTATGAACACTTACGTGAAGCGGTAGTTAGAAATGAAAGTAAGGGGCTAACATTTGCTGTATTGTTTTTAGATTTAGATCGTTTTAAGGTGATAAATGATACATATGGGCATAGTTTTGGTGATCTATTACTGCAGCAAGTGTCTAAAAGACTAATGAACACGCTCGGTGAAGAGGGCGAGATTTTCCGTTATGGAGGAGACGAGTTTATTATTGTACTTAACACCAATGAAGCAGATAAAGTTTCTCAAACTGCAGAAAAGATCATTTGTACCTTGGCATCTCCCTTTGTCATCAAAGATCGACAAATGTTCATTTCCACAAGTATAGGAATCAGTGTTTTTCCAAAGGACGGTGAAAATGTAGAGGCGCTAATCCAAAATTCAGATATCGCTATGTACAATGCAAAGGAAAATGGGAAAAATACGTATCAATATTACAACTCGTCATTAAATCTCACTCATCAACGCCGGATGGAATTAGAAAATGGGCTTCGGAATGCTATACAAAATCATGAATTGAGCCTTCACTATCAACCTCAGGTTAACCTGGATTCTAATCAAGTGATTGGTTTAGAAGCACTGATTCGATGGAACCACCCTGAATATGGTTTGATCTCTCCAACAGAATTTATCCCACTTGCTGAGGAGACAGGGCTTATTTTCTCTATAGGAAAGTGGGTACTTAAAACTGCGTGTAGTCAGTGTAAGCAATGGATTGAAATGGGTTTACCAATTGAGAATGTAGCGGTAAATGTGTCTCCTTTGCAATTTCGAGAGAAAAGCTTTGTTACTTCCGTACATAAGATAATAGAAGAGACAGGCATACCACCGAGATATCTCGAATTAGAGATTACAGAAAGTGTAACTAGTAATGTTGATCTGGCCTTGACGATTATGAGAGAAATTAAGGCACTTGGGGTACATCTTGCAATTGATGACTTTGGTACGGGATATTCTTCCTTAAATTATTTAAGACATTTTCCGATTGATAAATTAAAAATTGATAAGTCATTCATTGATGAAATTAATCAGCATAAAGATGGTGAAGTCATCGTACAAACGATAATTGAACTTGGTAATCGATTACGTTTCCAGGTCATTGCCGAAGGAGTAGAAAATAAAGAACAAGTCACTTTTTTAAGAGAAAATAAATGTTATTTAGCACAAGGTTATTACTACAGTAGACCGCTTCCTGCAGAGAAGATAAAAGATCTATTAATGATGGTTGAGTAGAAGATCCTCAAGGAACTTATAGCTGAAGGATCTTTTTCTAATAAATTTTTCCAATTACTCTTCCCTTCAATTAGGAATATAGTTATAATTAGTGTAAAAATACACTATATTTCCAACAGGAGGGAATTATGAGGTTATTCGGTGCAATGGTAGTTGTTATCGTCTGTGGATTTATTGGATTCTATGGAACCGTTATACTAACACTTTCAAGATCGGCAGAGTTTTATCTTATATATACACCTATCGTGATACTTGGGTTCATTATTATCTCGATACTCGGTATTTATGATCAATTAAAGAAAAAGGGTATGAAAAGAATTGCTATTGGTTTCCTCACTCTTGCATTTTGTACTGTGGCTGGGTTTGAAGGCTATCAATATTATGTGAAAAGTCTGGAAGTGGTAAGTACGCAAGATGTTGACTTATCACAATACCGTCCATTCGTCCGGAATTCGAAGGTTGTAACATTAAATGAGGCTTCTACTTTTAAAATTAAGGAGGATCTTCCAACACTTGATGGTGCAACCGCTCTCTATCCCGTTTATGCAGGGTTTGTTCAAGCCGTCTACCCGAAAAAAGTATATTCATTAGATGAAAGTGAGGTTGTTTCAACTCAAACAGGTTATGCATTCGAACGCTTGGTGAAAGGTGAAGTTGATATGGTTTTTATGGCAAAGCCGTCTGAAGAACAAATGGACTTCGCTAGACTCCAAGGAGTTGAATTGGCGTTAACACCCATTGGGAGAGAAGCGTTTGTATTTTTCGTTCACAAGGACAATCCAGTTGAAGAGTTATCCGTTAGGGAGATTCAAGGTATTTATTCAGGAAAAATCGCTAACTGGAAGGAAGTAGGGGGCAAGGACAAAGAAATTCGAGCATTTCAACGACCAGAGGGAAGTGGGAGTCAATCTGCTTTAGTTAATTTTATGGGTGACACATCTCTTATGAATCCACCGGCAAAGGATATCGTGTCTGGTATGGGAGGCATTATTCGAGAAATAAGTAATTACCAAAACCGTCCGAATGCTATCGGTTTCTCGTTCAGACATTTTTCTGAGGAAATGGTTCAGAATGGAGAAATTAAGAATGTTGCCATAAATGGAGTGTTACCTACAAAAGAAAATATTCAGAACGAAACGTACCCAATTGTCGCTAATTTCTATGCTATTACGGCTTCAAGCAAAAACCCCCATCTTGAAGAATTTATTCAATGGATGCAATCCAAGCAGGGGCAGGAGATTGTCGAGCGATCGGGGTACGTACCGGTAGAATAGTTTTAACTAGTGTCTGGACGAGAAATGATATTTATAGCTTAATAGTCTCCCGAATTAGAGTTAAGGTGTCATAAAAGCGGTTCATGACAACGAACCTACCTACATAAAAGATACAAGAGTCATAAAGCGGTCGTTATGACGCGATGACCCAAGAAATTAGGGGGAGATGTATTATAAAAGACTGGAGCTAGCGTGGAAAAATCCTCGTACCTGTGTTAATGCTATTTTGAAAAGATATATAATAAAGGTCATAACACGAAATTAGGAAGTGGTTCCAATCATCAGTGCAATTATATTATTTATTTGTGCAGGAGTAGCAGAAATTGGTGGAGGCTACTTAATTTGGCTTTGGATTCGCGAGGGAAAACCTACCTATTGGGGAATAGCTGGTGGAATCCTCTTAGCTCTTTATGGTGTCATTGCTGCCTTTCAATCATTCCCGTCCTTTGGTAGAATTTACGCCGCCTATGGTGGAGTATTTATTATTCTTTCCGTTCTATGGGGATGGGGAGTGGATAAAAAAACACCAGATTTGTACGATTGGGTAGGGGCTGCCATTTGCTTATTAGGTGCCTCCATTATCTTATTTGCCCCACGTCAATAAAAAGAAGCGTATTTTGCTTGAAATACGCTTTTTAGACTACTATTCTAAGCTTTTTATCATTAAAACATGAGGAATATCAGCTTCTATAAAGATGTCGGAGGACGTGTGATAACCCAGTTTATGATAAAATCCCTCTGCTTGTGTTTGTCCGTGCAATTTTGCATGTTTCATTCCTTTTTTTCGTGCGATTTCTTCCAGTGTTTGAATAATGACTTTTCCTATACCATACTTTCGATAGGGTTCTAATATACAAATTCTTTCTAACTTACCGAAGTGATTAATATATCGGACGCGTCCCGTACCGACAGCTTCTTCTTGGTAATATACTAATATATGTTCACATTCACCCTCGAGGGTATCAAACTGATCAAACTCTTCCTCCAATGGAACCCCTTGTTCATCCACAAAAACCTTTTCTCTAATCAAAAAAGCTTTATGTAAATCCTCTTGTATCGTAATTCTCTTTGTATGCATCTTCTCATTCCTTTACATTACTTTTGTAGGTTACTTATAATACTTGCTCGGCATAACGGTAACATGTGTTGATGAGGTCAATCTTATGAAAAAAGAAAGGAAAAATCCAATCAATAATAAACAGCCTAATACACTAAAGGACAAAATGTATACTCCTGTATTTATTAAAGCTAATGCTAATAAGGGTCCTGTACTTGCACCAACGAATAATATGAAGGCGTTGAATGACACGGCACTACCTCTGGCATGGCCGGCTAATTGGCTAACAATGGAGATGACAATCGGATTGGCTGTTGCTATTCCTAATACAAATATAATACTAGCAAAAATAATATATGGAAGGGAAGGACTTACGCCTATTCCAAACAGCCCGGCAGCAGAAAGAGCCAGCCCTACCTTCAGTACGGTGGTTTTTCCAAGTTTTTGTGCTAATCTACCAGCAAATAATGATAATAACATGCCAATGATACCAGCTGCACGCACATATAAGATGTCTTTTTCAATCAGACCAAACTGAATAGATAGATAACTTCCTAGGATTGTATACATCCCAACTAAAGATAATAATAGAAAGAATGTAATACAAAAGGCCAGCAGAATCTGAGGTTGTTTTCCTAATAAGGACATTCTTTTAAAAGCTTCCATCATAGGTACATGTGGTCTAACCATAGTATCTTTCGGTAAATAGATGATAATCAGTATGAGAGTCACCAAATAAAGTATTCCTAACAAAAGGAAAATAGCCTGCCAGCCTAAATATTCATTTACAAGCCCACTATACACTTGCCCCACAACTCCAGCCATTAAAAGCCCCGAACTGACAAATCCAACAGCGGTTAACCTTTTCTCTGGTGGAAACATTTCTCCCGCATAGACCAAGGAGATTGGAGCAAATGCAGCAGATATCAGTCCTTGTAACCCTCTAAGTATTAGTAAACCGTAAAAATTATCTACAAAGCCTATGCCAAAAGTGATTACTGTTAACAAGCTAATGCTCGTAACTAAAAACAATTTCCGGCCATAACGATCCGAAAATGGACCATACAATAAACATCCCACTGCATAACAAATCGAGTAGGAACTTGCGAGCCAAGCTACCTGAGTGATGGATACGTGAAGGGTATTGGACAAGACGGAGGCTAAAGGAATTGTCACGTACATGCTAGATAACACCACTAACCCACACCAAAATAAGATCATCGTCATAAGGGGGTAGTTATTGGGTAGCTTAATTGATTGGGTCATTTAATGGACCTCCTGTTCACGATTTGGATAAATATTTACATTAACAATTTAATAGTTATACCGATATAAATAGTGTCATTATTAAAATTGTACATCATGGAGGGTTCACATTGCTAAAAAAACTCGTTTCACTAAAATTAAGGACGAAGCTTATTTTATTTTCATTAGGTATTTTGCTATTACCATCAACCATCATCGGTACCCTTGCTTATACAAGTGCTGAGAAGGAAATCGAAAAACAAATGATGGCTTCCTCTATAGAAAGTATTTTGTTATTAGATGCATTTATTACAAGTTCAGTCAATTTAAAAGTACATGATGCGGAATTTTTTGCTAAAGCGGTCACTTCTAATTTGATTAGCGGGGAAGAAAGCCCAGAATTACGAAAAAAATTAGAACAATATTCAAACTTACATCCCGAAACAATAAGTATTTATTTAGGGACACCAGATGGGTTGATGATTCAAAATCCAAAAAAAGAATTACCAGCCGATTATGATCCTAGAGAACGTCCATGGTATCAAGAAGCGATGGCTAATAAAGGACAGGTTATCATTACTGATCCGTATGAGTCATCTTCGGGTGGCATGGTTATTACGGTAGCTAGAACAACTGATGACGGTTCAGGAGTCATCGGAATTAACTTAATGATAGAGAACATTACTCAGTCAGCTAGTAATATCAAAATTGGAAATGAAGGCTATGTGGTTCTTCTAGGAAGAGAAAAGAATATGATTTACCATCCTACGGTAGATCCTGGTACTTTAATGGAGCAAGATTACTATCAAAAAATGTATGAAGGAAATAAGGGTGAGTTTGACTATCAGTTAGACTCAGCGGATAAGAAGATGAGCTTTACTACCAATGAACTTACCGGCTGGAAAATTGGTGGAACTATGTATACGAGCGAAATCAAAGATAGTGCCTCTCCCATTTTTAACAAAACATTAATTACAGTGATGATTTCTTTAGTACTAGGTGCAGTTGTAACGATTTTAATTATCCGCTCTATCGTGATACCACTTCGTCGTTTAGTTGGCAGTACATTAGCGATTAGCGAAGGAGACCTAACCCACGAGATCGAAGTAAAAGGCAAGGATGAGATTGCTGAATTGGCTCATTCCTTTAAAAATATGACAGATAATCTGAAACAAATCATCACTCAAGTGGATATGAACACGGAGCAAGTAGCGGCGGCTGCAGAAGAATTAACGGCATCTGCTGATGAAACAACGATTGCAACAAAACAAGTAGCATCGTCTATCCAAGAAGTGGCAAGTGGTGCAGAAAGTCAAACCGTTGGAATTGAAAAGACAGTAAGTACGATGAAAGAAATTACTCATGGTATGGATACAATGACAACGAACTTTATTCAAGTTAATACACTTACTCAACAAGCGGTAAGACATGCTGAAGAGGGTGGAGAGTCCGTTCAACATACGGTAGCACAAATGAACGAGATTCATAGACAAGTAGAAAGCTCAGATGTGATTATTAAATCACTTTACGATCGTTCTAAGCAAGTAAATGAAATAATTGGTGTAATTAGTGATATTGCTAATCAAACGAACTTGTTGGCATTGAATGCAGCAATTGAAGCAGCAAGAGCAGGGGAGCAAGGAAAGGGCTTTGCCGTGGTGGCTGATGAAGTTCGAAAACTCGCTGACCAATCTCAAAGCTCAGCTAGCCAAATAGCAGAACTCATTAGAGCGATTCAAGAAGATACGGAGAAATCTGTAGAGACCATGCAACTAGCTACAAAGAGTGTTCAAGATGGAATACTCGTATCAAACAAAACGATTGAGAAGTTTGACGAAATTCTAAATGGGGTAAGAGTAATGGCTCCTCAAATTGAAGAAGTATCACAAATTGCAGAACAAATCACTGCAGAAATTAAAAATGTAACGGATACCTCTTATGAATTATCTGAAATAGCAAAGGAAAATTCGTCCTCTTCAGAAAACGTGGCCGCATCAACAGAGGAACAACTTGCATCCCTTGAGGAAGTAAGCTTATCGGCTAGATCACTGTCGGAAATGGCGGAAAGTCTTCAGGAGTTAGTTAGAAGGTTTAAGATTTAATAGATTTGAAGTCCTAATAAATGTAGCAGACCAAATCAAATTTGATTTGGTCTTTTTAATTCCCTTATTATGGGTTTGAACATGCAAACAGATCAAATAATAGCATAACAATGCTTTATGGCATGCTAATTCACATGTTTAGTTTTAACTGTATCGAATAAGCCTCTCGTATTCGGACAGTCATAGATCAACGCACTCCCGGCCTGTCCGAATACATTCGAATTTAGATAATCTAAGGCAAGTCCTTTTGTTCGTAGGTTTACTCACTATGAATCTCTGTGCTTATTCATTTGCAAAATTGTTGTTATTGTATAGGGATGTCCTGGCTGCAGTGGACCAGGCCGACCCGTCAATCAATTAGATGCACTTTGTATGAAGCATGACGACTGTTTTCGTCGTTATGGATCAAACCGAGTATGTGACGAAATGGTTATGCAGCGAATGAGAACAATCATGAATCAACGTAACAAGATGGGAAGAGATGCTGCTGTCATGGGTGGGTTTATGAACCTGTAACGATGTTTTTTCAGCTAACGGGAGAAATAAGAAAATCCCTTACGAAGAGTAAGGGATTGCTATAATATTATGCTTCTTGATGAAGTGGATTTGTTTTTTTATTGAATGCTTTACGGATGATAGGTAGTACATAATAATCTAAACCAAATCGTCCTGCATTGTAACCTGCTACGATTAGAATGAAGCCCATTAATATATCGGTTGGGTTATGAGATACGGTTCCAGCAAGTATGAATGCAAAGTTCATTAATACTCCGAAAAATGCAGCTGCAGTAGTGAAGCAACCAAGAATTAAACCTAAACCAACTAAGAATTCTCCCCAAGGAACTAAGAAGTTAAATAAATCAATGTTTGGTAATGCAACGCTTTCTAAGAAAGATACATACCAACCATAAACAATACCATCTGGACCTGCTACCGGGTTAGCAATCGCACCTTTTAAGAATCCAGCAGCATCAAAACCACCACTTGTTATTTTCCCCCAGCCGGCAGTCATCCAAGCGAACCCGAGGTATACACGTAAAACAGTCAATAGACCGGCAACAATTTTGTTTTCTCTTAATAATTGATTACACATAAATGATTCCTTCTTTCGAATTAATGTTTTGTCTTTCTATATCCATAATATACACCGTGATTATGTAGAAAAATATAGGTTTGTGATGTTGTTCACAAAGTGTTAAAAGTTTATTGAAGAAGATGTGAACAAGGCGAAAAAAGTAATCATAAAAAGATTTTGTGGGAACCGTACCTTGACCTCTACAGGTTAGAATTTTGGCATCGAATAAGTAGTAATTGTGATCGAGATGGGGTGGCATAGGACTGGCAGTAACGAATGTAAAGTCATCGTGTACTAAATCTCTATTTAGAACCACTAGTTTCCACAAACTAGTAGAATAGGTGAACTAAATCTCCGTTTAGAACCTCTTATTTCCACAAACTAGTAGAATGGGTGAACTAAATCTCCGTTTAGAACCTCTAATTTCCACAAACTAGTAGAATAGGTGAACTAAATCACCGTTTAGGACCTCTTTTTTCCACAAACTAGTAGAATGAGTGAACTAAATCCCCAATAGGACCTTTAGTCTCCATAAAATAGTAGAATGCGTCAACTAAATCATATTTAAAGACCTCAACCCCCATAAAACATCTTTATATCTCAAAACCAATCAATAGTTATCAACCATAATAATATTATGTAAACTAACTCGAAAGAATATAACTCTGAGAAAAAAAAGAGGGAAATCCAATCAATGGAAGAATACATATAAAAGTGATTAAAACTATGAAACAGGAGGGCAATGCATGAAATACTATGTCGTTGATGCCTTTGCGGAAAGAGTATTTGAAGGAAATCCAGCTGGGGTTTGTGTCATGGATGAGTGGCTTTCGGATGAGTTAATGCAGAAGATTGCTATGGAAAACAACCTATCCGAAACTGCCTTTGCTGTAAAACAAGGAGAAGGGTACCGCTTACGCTGGTTCACTCCCGGGGGTGAGATCAATCTATGTGGTCACGCCACACTAGCAACTGCATATGTCATTATGAACTTTATAGAAAAAGAAGCAAATACTATTCACTTTCACACAATGAGTGGGCAATTAACGGTACAAAAAAGAGACGATTGGTATGAGTTAGACTTCCCAGCTGTACCATCCGAAAGCATATCAGTAACAGCACAGATGAAGGAAGCGCTGGGACTTTCTCCAATCGAGGCATTTTTAAATAGAGATTTAGTTTTCGTAGTAGAAACGGAAGAAGAAGTAAAACAGGCGAATCCTGACTTTTCAAAATTAGAAAAGCTTCCAAACGGTGTAGGGGTTGCGATTACTGCTAGAGGAAGCGATTGTGATTTCGTAAGCAGAGGATTTTATCCCAAGCTAAAAGTGAATGAGGACCCAGTAACGGGATCGTTGCACTGCAGTTTGGTGCCTTATTGGTCAGAGAAGCTCCATAAACAAGAGTTTGTGGCAAAGCAGCTATCCTCTAGGGGAGGAACACTTTATTGTAAAAAGGAAGGAAACCGTGTAAAGATTGCTGGAAAAGCCGTACTCTATTCAAGCGCAGATATTTTTATAGAGTAGTAGATTTTTTTTTAAAAGATGTTTAAGACCTAGTAAAAAGGGTATATATCTAGGAAATCACATTTGATCAACTAGGAGGGAAGTTCTTTGGAAGGGACAATGGTCGTACATAGAAATCAAGAATACATAATTATGCACGATTACAAGAATGGAATGGTAGAGATACGCAATAGAAATTATAAGTTTGATATCCGATTGGTTTCTATTCATGAGCTACTGTTTTCTAGTGGACAACAAGAAGAGTACGGCCAAACGGGTTGATAATGCGATTTTGAAAAGCCTTCACGTATATAAAGCGTAAAGGCTTTTTTTATGTTATTTCAAAAACCACTTTAATCTTTTCAAAGCATCTCTCACATTTGGGTAACGGAAAGGGATATCAAATTTCGTCGTTTGCTTTAAAACACTTTTTCGGTGGGAAAAAGTATCAAAGCTTCCTTTTCCATGATAAGCGCCTAAGCCACTTGAACCAACTCCTCCAAAGGGCAGGTAAGGAGAGGCAAGATGGTAGACGGTATCATTGATACAGCCACCTCCAAATGATATTTGATGTAAAACCTCTTGTTGAACGCTCTCATTCTCGGAAAACAGATAAAGGGCAAGGGGATTCGGATGCTTATGAATTCCATCAATCGCCTCTGAAAGCTCACGATACTCAAGTACAGGAAGTATCGGACCGAAAATCTCATCCTGCATCACGGGATCATTCCAAGTGATCCTTGAAAGGACAGTCGGTTCGATCGTAAGTGTTTCCCCATTCGAATCACCACCCATGTACGTGTCTCCATTATTCAAGAATGTAAGTAAGCGGTCAAAATGTCGTTTGCTCACGATACGGGTATAGTCGGGATTTTTTAAAGCATGTTCTCCATACAGTTCATGAGTGGTCAATCGAAATTCCTTTAAAAATTGACCCTTGATGCTTTCGTGAACATACAAATAATCTGGTGCCACGCAGGTTTGACCTGCATTGATAAACTTTCCCCACGCAATCCGTTTGGCAGCAAGCTTCAAGTTAGCATCTTTATGTACGATACAAGGGCTTTTTCCACCTAACTCTAGTGTAACGGGCGTCAGATTTTTTGAAGCAGCCTCCATGATGACCTTCCCAACAGGGACACTTCCGGTAAAGAATATATAGTCAACATCCTCATCTAAAAGCGCTTGACTGGCTTCTAACCCGCCTTCTACCACGGAAATATACTCTTCTGAAAAGAGCTCACGAATGATTTTACCTATTAATTCAGAGGTTTTGGGTGTTAACTCTGAAGGTTTTACAATCGCGCAATTCCCAGCGGCAATCGCTCCAATTAACGGTGCAATGGCTAGTTGAAATGGATAGTTCCATGGAGCAATAATGAGAGCCACTCCGTATGGCTCTGAGTAAATAAAGCTGGTGGAACCTATATGGCTTACCGGCGTTTTCACCTTTTCCGGCTTGACCCAGTCGCTTAGGTGTTTAAGGGTAAAACGGATTTCCTCTAGAAGAACACCGATTTCAGTTGCATACGCTTCGAATTCTGATTTGTTTAGATCCTCTTTTAGCGTGTGAAAAAGGGACTGTTCATTTGCTCGAATGGCCTCCCTAAGCTTTTCTAATGCATGGATCCGAAAGGCTAATTCTTTGGTAGCTCCTGTACGAAAATACGCTTTTTGTTTTAAAACGAGTGAGTGATAGTTCTCCATATGTGCAACTCCTATTTATGCCTTTATCATTTTATATAAGTTGAATAAATCGTGTTTGTCTAATATTTTTGGAACTGGATAAAGGGGGTTTGCCTCTCGAAAGGCACGATCCACCATAATCGGAAGGTCTTGCTCCATTAAACAATCAAATGTATTTGGTATATTCATGTCACGGTTTAGTTTTTTTATGGCTTCTATAAACTTTTTCGCTTTAAGAGAGGTGGCGTCATCTACTGTAGTAATCCCAACGATATCAGCTAATTCTGCTAATGGTTGATGAACACTCTCTCCATAATACTCTAGCACATAAGGGAGTATTATCGCATTCGCTAGACCATGGGGAACCGAGTAAAATCCACCTAATGTATGGGCAATGGCGTGAACATAACCAACGTACGCACGCGTGAACGCTACGCCAGCCAAATACGACGCTTTTTGCATATTTTTTCGAGCCTCAATATTTGATCCATTCGAATACGCCTCGTATAAATTATGAAAGATGAGTTGAACCGCTTCTTTGCTGCATTGACTGGTTTCCTCTGTATTGCTTCGTCCAATGTACGCTTCGATTGCATGAGTAAGTGCATCCATTCCTGTCGTTGAAGTAATATGTGCTGGAAGCTTCATCGTAAGCAAGGGGTCAAGAACGGCCAAATCCGGGATCAGGACATGGTCATTAATGGCATACTTTTCATGCGTTTCACTGTTTGAAATCACTGCGGCCACGGTTGCTTCACTCCCTGTACCAGAAGTGGTCGGTATAGCTATAAGTGGTGGAGTCGGCTTTCTTACCTTAAGTTGTCCTTTCATCTTAGGAATAGTTTTACCTGGTCGTGCTACACGAGCAGCTACGCCTTTCGCACAATCAATGGGAGAGCCGCCACCAAACCCGATAATGCCATGGCATTGGGTTTCTTTGTATAATAGGAAAGCTTCTTCAATATTATCTATCGTTGGATTTTGAACTGTTTCGTCATAAACAACGTAGTCAATTCCTTTTCCTTCTAACCCATCAAGTAAACGCTCAAGTAATCCCACTGATACAATCCCTTTATCTGTCACAATTAAAACGCTCCCAATTCCTTTTAGTTTAAGAAGTGGTGGAAGCTTTATCAGACTGTTTTCTCCTTCTAAAAGCTCAGGTTTTTTCCAATTAAAAAAAGGAGCTGCTGTTTTATAGGCCAACTGGTACATTCGACAATAGAGGTTATACATCGCAATTTCCTCATTTCTATAAAAGGTCTACTATTATTAAATGAGGAAATATTTGGATAAATGCCTAAAACCTCCATGCTTGCTTTAGCAGTTGGACGCCTAATTGTATTTGTTCTATTGAAAGATTGCTAAAACCAAGTTTAATAAACGTTCCTTCCTCCTGTTTCAAAAAGTAATGGGATGTAGGATACACTTTTACTCCAAGTGAGAGTGCTAGTTGAATGAGTTCGTCTTCCTTTGTTGAGCCTTGGATTTTTACTAGTACATATAATCCGGATTGGGGACCGATAATTTCGATGGTCTCCCCAAATGTATTCTGTAAACAAGTGACAAGTGTATGCATCTTTTGCTTGTATGTGGTTCGCATTTTTCGTATATGTGAATCCCAATGCCCTTGCTCCATGAATCGGCCCATTGTTCGCTGATGAATGCTAGAAGTACATTGTTCGATACCAGTAAACCGCTCTAGATAAGGTTTGATTAAAATTTGTGGCAACACCATATAGCTTAAGCGAATGGAAGGAATAAATGCTTTTGAAAAAGTACCCAAGTAAATTACACGTGCACCATGCTGAAGGGATAATAATGCTGGAATCGGGTGCTGCTTGTACCGAAATTCACTATCATAATCATCTTCAATAATAAACCCATTATGAGTTTCTGCCCATTTCAGTAATTGATGCCGTTCGGGAACTGGCATCGTGACACCAGTAGGAAATTGATGGGATGGGGTGAGATAGACAAGCTTTGATGGAGTCTTTCCTAGATGTTCTAACGATAGTCCTTTTATGCCTATCTTAACGGGATGCAGGTGAAAGCCATGGAGTTGAAAGACCAAGCGAGCTCCATCATAGCCAGGGTTTTCTACTGCTACGGAAGAGAAGCGATTCTTTAGGAAAAGTGACAAGTGCATTAATAGCTGCTGGGTACTGCTACCAATGATGATATGCTCCGAGGTCGTTTGGATCCCTCTTGATTGAAGTAAATAGCGAGAGAGTTGACTCCTAAGCAAGTGATCACCTTGGTGTTCTCCATATGTATAGACCATATCTTCTTTTAACACTTCGTTACTACATCTCCGCCAAGCTTTTAATGGAAAAGCTTGTTGATCTACAGTTCCAGCACGAAAATCTACGATAATGGGTTTTTCTTTCTTTTGCATAATGCTTTTTGTTGGTAGTGTTTGGTGAAGATGAATGGGTTCAAAAGCTTCGACAAAGTAGCCTCTTTTTTCTTCACTTCTAATATACCCCTCAGCTAGTAACTGTGCGTAGGCTATAAGTGTCGTGTTTCGGCTGACATGCAATATAGCAGCAAGCTGACGAATAGATGGAAGCTTCGTATTTTTGGGTAATACACTTTCTTCAATAAGGGAGCGAACCCTCTCATAAATTTGTTTATATTTAGGGCTTTGATCGTTTAATTGAATGAGTAACTCCTTCATCTGAGGACTCCTAACTGACATATAAAATTGATTCAATCTGTTCCTTTTATTATGTCAGATTGTTAGTAAGATATAAATAGATTGAGTGAAAAGAAGGGAAGAGGAAGATGAACATTATTCAGGCAGATTTGGCTTCACTTGAGCAAATAATCCCACTATTCAATGCCTATCGAGTGTTTTACGAGCAAACTAGCGATCTTGAAGGGGCTAGACTATTTATTCACGAGCGGCTAGAAAATCAGGAGTCTGTTATTTTTCTTGCGAGAGAAGGAGAAACGGCAGTTGGATTCACCCAACTTTATCCAACCTTTTCGTCTGTTGGTATGAAAAGAGGGTATATCCTAAATGATTTGTATGTTGATGCTACTTATAGAAAGAAAGGCATTGGAAGAGCGTTAATAGAGGAAGTTTTTCAGTTTTGTAAGGATAGGAATACAAGGTTTGTGCAATTAGAGACAGCTCCAGACAATGTACAGGCAAAGGCCTTATATGAAAATTTGGGAATGAAGTTATCAAATGAATATGACTGTTATGTGAAAATATTCTAATGAAAAAGTAAACCAAAGCCCTGATCATAACGGGACTTTGGTTATTTTGATTATCCATTTTAACAGTGATAATATTTCAAAAGTATTATTATATATCTACCAATGGTAAAAATGGTTATAATAGGTATTTGAGGAGGGGAATAACTGAGTATAAGTTAGGAGTATGGAATAGATCATGAATATATCAACTAGGGGGAGAAATGATGTTTAATTCACCAATTGCAAAATTCAGGTTTATGGGTCTCTTAGAAGGTTTATCTTTACTCGTCTTGTTATTTATTGCTATGCCTCTTAAATACTTGGCAGGTTTTCCAGAAGTAGTAACGTTTGTTGGTTCGATCCACGGCATGCTATTTGTCATGTATTTGCTTACGATCGCATATGTCACGTTCAAAATTAGATGGTCATTTGTTTGGATCACATCAGCATTTGCTGTTGCGTTTATTCCTTTCGGGAATCTGGTCCTTGATGCGAAACTTCGTAAATCACGTTACAAGTAATGTTTATGGCTCTTTACATATAAAGGATCTTTCTTCAAAAGTGGCTACCAAACAGGGTAGCTTTTTTTATTGGATTGATTTGTTAAAGGAGAAAATTTTAAAAGAGAAACATAAAGGTAGTTTTAACGTAGTGTAAATATCATAAAATTGTTTTTTAATGAAACTGGGCCATAGTTCATGCCGAAAATTAGAGTATAATAATCAAAAAGAAGAAGCGAGGAAGAGCGATGACAGAAAGAATAACTAAAACATGCTCCCAGACGAGAGTGATTAAGACAAGCAGGGTATTTCCTCTTGATACAAATAACCATGGTACATTATTTGGCGGGAAATTAATGAGTATGATCGATGATGTGGCATCCATTTCTGCCTCAAGACATGCAAGATGTGAGATTGTAACAGCTTCAACCGATTCTGTCGATTTCCTATTCCCCATCCAAAAGGATGATTCTGTCTGTTTGGAATCTTATGTCACATGGGTCGGTAAATCCTCCATGGAGGTGTTCGTCAAAGTAATATCAGAGAATCTGATGACAGGAGAAAGACAATTGGCTGCTACCTCATTCCTTACGTTCGTGGCCCTTTCAAAAGAAGGAAAAGCATTGACTGTTCCTAATATAAAACCTGAAAGTGAAGAGGAAATCATGATGAATGAGAGTGGACCGATGAGGGCAGAAAATCGTAAGAAAAGAAAAGAACATAGCAAAACATTAGCTGAAAAAATCAATGTGAACGTTCCTTGGGGTTGAATTTTATTGTAGAGGTAACTAAAGAAGACTCCTAACCATTAAAGCTTAAGAGTCTTCTTTAGATTATTAATTGTTTTCTAACATGTTGATGACAATTTGAGCTTTATTGGTTAGGTTGAGTTTTCCTTCAGAAGAAAGATAGGCTTCATTGTTCTTTTTGTGAATTTCTTTCACGAATTTTTCCATAAATTCAATTGCTTGTTTCTCAGATCCTTTTTCTAGATGATGGTTTACTTGTTTAAGAGAGTTTTCTAGTTGATTGCTTAGAGGAGCAGTTAATTCCTTTTTCTTTTGAAGCTCCGCCAATTCTTTTTCTAACGCAGAAAGTACTCCAGGCATGATGAATTCTGTGACTGGAACTTTGGCCCAATCAATATCACTTCCAAGGTAGAAGCTTGTATAGGAAGGCTGATTATAAGTAGTGCTTTGTCTAGCCACTTCTGCCCGATATTGAGTATCATGCATAAGTGTATACAATTTGTGGTTGGTAACCTCTGTACTTAAATACATACGGATGGAAGAGCTATCAGCAGTCCGTACGAGCAATTCCTCTCTCCAGTCACCAAAAATATCAGCTACTAAGCTTGGATTTCCTTTTGTCCCGTTATTGGTTCGAGTTCCTTCTGCTGTAAGAACGGTGCCTTTTTTCCAATCTTGAATAGTAGGGGTAGCATTACCAGCACCATCCACAATCTGTGTCGTCATATCGGCAGCCCACTTAATGTTCATATTTGTACCAGGGGCACTAGAACCTAGCTTTTCACCGGCTGCTGTCCATAAACCAACACCTGTATTGGCCCAAGTCTCTAAACCAGGCTGAGCAGGGTCAATATCACCAACCATTCCACGACCTGTATCTCGACCGGTATAACCACCATATATTAATTCACCCGTTTTGGCATCACGTAAGGTGTAGCCGTAAGGTGCCCATCTTCCACCTTCGTGGACCGTATAAATCTCCACTCCGGGACGGTTCGGATCAATATCCGTCACATGCATCGCATCTCCGTGTCCAAGTCTAGCCATCTGGCCAGGAGCAGCACTTTCTGAAGGCATCACATCCATGGAGCTATATAATAATGATCCATCATCATCAATCGTAGCACTTCCATAGACAATTTCTTGCTTGCCGTCACCATCCACATCAGCTGCACTAAGGGAGTGGGCTCCTTGTGTAGTGAGTGTACCAAATTCTGGGTCCGTACCATCGACTCCGTGAGGGCTGTCGTTAAATGGGTTCGACATAGGTGTCCAGCCACTATCCACGGCCCAGTTTTCTTTTAAATTCTTTCCATCCCAGCTATATGTAACTAGATTGGATCTGGTATAATATCCACGAGCAAACACGGCAGAAGGTTTTTCTCCATCTAGATAAGCGACACCGGAAAGGAATCGATCCACACGATTGCCTGGTTCAATCCTAGCCATCGCATAATCTCCCCACATGAGACCATCATCGTGTCGTTCTGGCTTGTAATCAACCGTATCCATTTCCTCGCCTGTTTCTCCATTAAACACGGTTAAATACTCTGGACCTTTAACAATAAAGCCTTCAAAGGCTCTTAAATTATTCCTTGTGCTTCTGCTTGGAGCGTATACATCCATAAAATAATCAGTTAAACTTTGTGCATCTTCCTTAGATAGTGGATAGGTATATTGTTTTTCCACTCCAAACGCTTCCTCAAGCGTACTTGGCCAGTTGCCCTTTACGACTTCTTCATGCTCATGCCAATTCATAAACATGTTTACCACATGATTATAATAGTCATCTCTGCTCATTCGATAGTCATCTTGGTTGCTGTATCCAGCATCGATGTCTTTTTGAGGCATTGTGATATATTTCTCTGAAGCAACCTGACCATTTTCATCATATTTAATGATTTTTGTACCAGGAGCTGTTTTGAACATCATCTCTGATTTGCCATCTCCATCAAAGTCATACACTAAAAATTGAGTGTAGTGTGCACCAGAACGGATATTGACACCTAAATCGATTCGATAGAGGAGGGTTCCATCCATTCGATAGCTATCAATATACGTATTTCCAGTATATCCAACCTGTGAAACATCCTTAGAATTGGAAGGATCCCATTTTACGAAAAATTCGTATTGACCGTCACCATCCACATCGCCGACACTCATATCATTGGCCGAATATGTATAGCTTTCGCCAACAGGTGTAACACCGTCAGCAGGTTTATTCAGCTTCAAATCGACGTAGGATTGCTTCCAGGGTGAAACGGAAGAACTTTGGTCTAGCTCTTTTCCATTCAAAACCGAACGAACGTAATACTTAGAAGAACTGCTCCCATCAGGATCTAAAAAGTTTGTGCTATCTTCCACGCTGGCTATGAATTTACCATCGCGATACACATGAAAGTTGACACCCGTTAGCCCAGTTTCCGAATAGCCTGTTACTTCATTGCCCAACAATCTCCAGCTTAGAAAATTTCCTTCTGAAGTAGTGGCTGCTACTAGACCCCGGTCAAGATATTCTAACTGCACACCTTGAACATTATAGGGAATTTTGTTTTGCTGAGTATCTTCCGCAGCTACAGCTGAAACACCTGATAAGAGAAGTGGCATGGCTAGTGCACTGGTTAGTACTCTTCTACGTAGGGATGTTTTTTTCAAAATGAATAACCTCCTAGATTTTTTAGTAGTTGCACTCTAATTGAATACGCTTACAAAATAATGCAAACACCTCCGTTTCATTAGTTAGTAGAAACACGAACCTAATTATATTTGAAATATTCTGAATAAAAAATGCAATTTTCAGATGTTTTTATATAAAAAACAGTGTTATTTGCAGTTTGGGACGAGTGGAGAAGGAGTGCCAGAATCGGGCAGGAAGAGGAAAACGAATGGAGTACAGTCCGAATGTGCGATGGGTTCGGAAAGAGGGAAGGGAAGGCGTGTTCCCTTGCCACATCATTACCGCCGTGTTTCTTTGGTTCAAATCTCAACTAAAACAAGTACAAATCATAATGATATTACCATCAGGATCCTTAAAGGAAAACTCGGCCATATCTGAATGAGTGATAATCTCGGTTACAAGTTCAACCCCCATTGCTGTAACATGACTAAAAGCGTCGTTAATGTTTGATGAACTAAGGTTAAACAATGGCTGATTGGAAGGAACAAATTCATAGTTTTCATCAAAACAATGGTTATCGAGTGTAATCCCTGGTTTGCCCTCTCCCATATTCAAGGTATAAACAGGCCCCGTAAAACTGCCTTCTCTGATATCCAACCCTAGTAATCGACTATACCATTGTACGGAACGTTCTAGATCACTAACATGAACAAAAATCGTATCAATTCTATTTTCTATTGGTTTCACCAACTCAGTCACCTCCAAAATATATACCATTTCATTCCACATATGAATAAAAGTTTCCTGCCTCAGTAGGGTACATATTTTATATATTGGTAAAAAAATGTAGTTTCAGTTATTCTGAAAAACAAATTGTCACAAATCCTATTAAAAATAAAGACTTATATACGATTTGATTTTCTTGTAATGTTAATGAGTACAGGTAATAGAAAGTATAGAGGTGTAGTATGACAAAAATAATAAAAATAGACCGCCCAAAGGTCTCAACAGAGTTACCTAATGCAAATTTTCAAGACGTCTTTTATGAAGAAGAGACGGAGCTAGTAAACTGTTCGGTTTTGAATTCTCAAGTGGAGAATGAGGAAATAGAAAGACTAATTTTATCAAAAGTTATTTTTAAGAACGTTACGTTTTTAAGCAGTACCTTTACTAATATAGATGTAACGGATGTGATTTTTGAGAATTGTAATTTATCAAATGTACGTTTATGTGGTGGTAATCTACATAGAGTGGAGTTTAAAGATTGTAAACTTTTAGGACTAGATTTGTCTGATGCAATTCTAGGGAATGTTCTTTTTGAAAATTGTGATTTGAACTTTAGTAACTTTGCAGATACCCGGTTAAAGCAGGTAATCTATGAGAAGTCATCTTTGAAGAGTGCTAATTTTTTTAACTCGAAATTTACGAAAGTAGGTCTCAACTGGTGCGATCTGAATGATGTTGATTTTACAAATACTCTACTAAAAGGGGTTGATATTAGCACCTGTACGTTTGAACAAATAAATGTGTCGACCGAAAGTTTGTTTGGGTGCGAGGTTTCTTCAGAACAAGCAATAGGATTTTCGAGGTTATTAGGATTGAAAATTAAAGAATAAGTTGAGAGTACCAACGTTACAAATGGGCCTGTATGAAGCAATGCTTGATACAGGTTTTTTCTACTGTTAAAGTAATTTGGATAGAAGATTGCCAGTTATGTTATTATACTTGAAGAATCAACCATGAAAGAACGAGGTGAGGTGACTAGATGAACCTAAGGCGTCAAAGAAAATACTACCTACTCCGCTTGTTTCGTATTAAGGCAAGCCCTCGACAAGTGGCCTGTGGACTGGTACTAGGTTTTATCCCTAGTTGGTTCCCCACGTTTGGTTTAGGCCCTCTATTATCAATTGGAATGGCCAAGGTTTTTCGGGTGAATGTAATAGCTGCTTTGATTGGAGGAGTTATTGGAACTCCAATTTGGCCTATACTCTTTTTCTGTAACTATAAAATGGGTAGCCTTGTTTTTGAAAGACAAAACAAAGTGGATGAAATAGATGATGTTTCCTATCAATATGTTGTAAATGATACATTAGGTAGCATTCAATCAGGTGGATTCTTATTTCTAACTGGGGCATGTATCAATATGATTATTGCCTCTCTTGCGATGTATGTAATCGTATATATTCTTTTTAAAAGGTACCGCGGGACAATCTTACAAAAGATTTGATTAGAGTAGAGAAAACGAATTAGTGAAGCATAATAAAGCTAGGAGAGGGTTATATGAGATGTGGATCGAAATGCTATCTAGTCACAATAGAAATGAATGGAGAAAAGCAAATCATGCCAGTTACCGCAAGATCTCCTGTGGAAGCTAGAAAAGCAATTCGATTAGAATACGGAGCGGAGGCACAGATCTTATCCGTTATAAAAGAGGAAAAGAAACGGTGAAAAAATGGCGTATTGTTAGGGGGACCCATGAAAAATAGAGTAACGGGTACTTTAGTATGGTTAGTCGTATGTAGCATTTTTATCTACTTAGTAGACCTATTTACATTTAATCCTACTGTCATATCAGGGAACGGAAACTTAGGACTTTTATTTGTATTTCCAGCCGTGGTTGCTTTTTTCCTATTTGCAAAAGGTTTGTGGAAAGCCTTAGGTAGGCTTGAATTAAAATCAACTACGTGGATAAAGATACGGTTAGGGGGACTTGCTCTTTTAGTAGTATTTGGTTTGCTAGAATACTATTTTACTATGAATCTTATTAGAGATTTAGGTGGGTTTCCAGGAAATGAATCCTCAAGGATCTATCGTTACTCTTGGCTTAATCAGTATACAAACACTATTTTTATTAATATTTATACCCTGGGTATAGTGGTAGCTGGGGTAACATTCATAAAAACAATCGCTAAGACAAAATCAACCTATTCGAGTAAAACAGATTAGTCGATATAAAAAGCGTATATTGAATATTTTATTCAATATACGCTTTTTATGTTATAGGATAGGGTTTAATGTTTGAATTATTCAGTCATTTATACAAAAAGGTACGTCGATTTTTCGAAAATAAACGTTGATAAATAGTAAGGTAACTATCTAATCGTTGACTGATTCGAATAGTATTTTGGCTACCAAACCCTTCTTGCATTCCGGTGTTAATTAATTCACCGCGGATAAGTTCAATTTTAATATATAAGTACACTTCATCGTTTTCAAAAATAATTGGCGGCATATGAATGACTCCTATTGCTATATAATTTCTCTGGTTCGTATTTAGCTATTATTACATATTTTTAAAAGAAAAGGGAATATTTGATAGTATTTTTTAAAAATTGTTGATTTTTTGTAAAAAATGTCTTAAGTATCCTAATTTCCAGAAAAATTTAAAAGAATGATTGACATTCAACTAGGTTGAACCTTTATCCTAAATATGTAAAAAACAAAGGGAGTGGTTATATGTATCGATGGGATGGAGGATTTATTATGGTACAGCCCAATCAATTTGAGGATGCTATTCAATGGTATCAGGAGGTATTAGGCTGGGAGTGTATCGACCAAATCACTAGTTGGGTTGGAAGAAAAGGATTTATGAAGCTACCTAGAGCAGGAATAGTGACGATCAAATCGTTTGAAGGGGATCATGATCACTTACAATCTCTAGAAACAGAAGGAAAGGTTAGGTTTGGATTTGCCACGTATGATCTCGATCAAACAGTTTCCTATCTACGAGATAGAAAGATAGAAGCAACTGAAATACTGGTGCTTCCGAACGGACAAAGATATTGTGATATCTATGCATTTGAACATACAAGGTTAACAATTGTTGAGGAATCCAAAGGAGAAGACGACAGGGAGTATCCTCCATCAGGAGTCCTTGGTTTTGGAACGGTTAATTCCATTATTCATGTAAAGGACCCTAAGTCTTCAGCTTTTTGGTATAAAGAGCATCTTGGATTTGAGATAGAGGAAGTAGATGAGGATAAAGGATTTGCTCACCTTAAGACCGAGGATGCCTATGACAGAAATGTACTAAACGAATGCTTTTGGGATCATATTTGGCTTTTGAAGAGCAAGGACACTGTTCTGAGGCCAAATGACAATAGAGCTAGAACCTATTTTGATATACGACCTGAGTTGGTCTTCGACGAATATAAGAAACTAATTAAAAATGGATTGCAGCCTTCTGAAATAGCGGGAGACCCAATTAATGGCTGGGGTGGATTTCATTTTTATGATCCGGATAATAATCGTATTAATGTGTGGTCCTATAAATAAGGGAAAGAAGCTGACTGGAGGTACATATGAAGTATTTCACCATAAAGGATTTTTCAAAAAGTACGGGATTGCCTCCTAGTAAACTAAGATTTTATGATAAAAAAGAACTGCTTCAACCATCCACACGTTTGAATAATGGGTATCGTGTTTATACAGTAGATCAGATCCATCTTGCCAAAATGATTGATTCTTTAAGACAAGCTGATATAGCCATTGAAGAAATCAAACGATATATAGAAGGAAACGAACAGGAGAAAGTGGAGATTTTGGTCAGTTGGAAAAAGGAACTAGACAAAAAAATGGAAGTTTTGCTCGCTGCCAAAAAATATGTGGGTGGCATCCAGGTGGAAAGCTCTCATTCTCTCCTCCTCTCAAAGTGGGAAAAGGAAAAATATTTCGTTTGGCAAAGATTTGAAGCGGAGAAAAGACCGCATCCATTTCAAAAATTTTTTCAGCAAGCAGTAGAAAGATTAGAAAGCCAAGGGATTTATTGTTCCGAACAGGTGTATGTGAAAACGGAAAAAATCACCAATAATAAAATCATTGGTGAGATAGGGTTTGAGATCGATCCGAGTATTCATATAGTGGAGAACACGAATATACGATTTGAACGGATTTCACCAACCTTATTTGCGGTGTTGCGAGATTGCCGCGCGGATGACGAATACCTCTGTTTTTCCTATATTCAAATGGTGATCCGTTACGGTTTTCAACCAGTCGGAAACAAGTTAGAGAGATATTCTAACATTTACGCTGATAGATTTGATTATTTATTACCATTAGTGAAGTAGGAAATTTAATAATTGTCACGAATTTATTAGGAGAACCATTTTAATAAATAGAAACATGACAAAGTAAAGGGGTAGATAGTGATGATTAATAAAGTTGGTCAAATCATGCTGTATGTTAATAACCAAGATGAGGCAGTCAGTTTTTGGACGGAAAAAGTAGGGTTTGATGTCATTTCCGAAGAGGATAACGGTCAGGGGTTTAGATGGATTGAGGTTGCCCCAAAGGATGCTGAGACAAGTATTATTCTGCATAACAAGGAATTTATTGCGAAAATGTCACCTGAGTTAAACCTAGGTACACCCTCTTTAATGTTTTTCACCGAAACCCTTGATAACTTATATAACGATTTAGTAAATAAAAAAGTAACAGTCGGAGAATTGGTAGAAATGCCCTTCGGAAGAGTATTTAATTTTGCAGACGATGAAGGAAATTATTTTGCCGTTATGGAAAAAGAGGGCAAGAAATAAGCTAGTAGAAAGAGAGGTCATTTTATTTATGATCTCTCTTTCTTTTGATATAAGTGAATATTTTAGTCATCACAATAGCAAGAAGTAAGATAAGTAAATAATTCAGGAAAAGATAGAAGTAGTTCATCCCTTTGTTTATCTGCATTAAATTCACTAACACTAATAAAGGTTTAAATATAAAAGAGAAAAAGGCCGATAAAATTACACCATATAAGAATACATTTTTATTGTGACTGATACACCATTGATATAACAACATAAAGGAAACTGGGACAAGGGAGGCATCAAGAGCAAAGTTTACAGGCAATACGGGTATCGCTTGGAAAGGGTATGTGACATGTGAAGTTCTCATAGCTATCGCATCTGAGTATGTGAACCACGTATGTATATTAAAACCATAAAATCCTATTTGGAACACTTTGTTTTTATCAATGGCAAAATACACAACGATAAGAGGGATAACCAGCATCATTACAATGGCCCAAAATTGCCAGGTTTCCCAAGTTGAGAAGTCTTTCCAATACTCCATCCACAACCTCACTACGTGATCTTGTTGAAAGAGTATGTCATCAAGACGTTTTTGTTGATCCTTAGTCATTTATAAACACCCCAAAACTTCCAATATCCGTTAATTACTAGTATCCCAAAAGTTTCCGTATTTATTAATAATTATGGGTGGCCTATTTGGCTAATTGTTGTAGACGAATTCTATCCTGAATGAGATATCCTCGAGAATGCTTTTTTATAACCCCTTCCTCACTTAGCTTAGCAAAAACATGTAATAAATGACGATAAGACACCCCTAAGTATTCACATACCTCGGTGTGTTTTTCTTTGTAAAAATCATGATCTGCTGACACAAGTATAAATGCAGCTAAACGGTTTACTAAAGGATATACTTGATTTTCGGTGTATTTAGCGGAAATGGTTGTTGCTTTTTGACTAAGAAAAATACATAAATGCTTTAAAAATGTAGCGTCTGTAAGAAGCTTGTCTTTACAAGCATGAATAGGTATTGCTAGACAAGTAACTTTCGTGACGGTTTGTATTGCTTTGGAAATACGTTCTTCATTTAAAAGTTCAATTTCTCCCATAAAAGTGGGGGCTTGTAAAAAATTGATGAGTGAAATCTTCCCATTTTCATGGGTTACATAGAGTTTTGCTTTTCCCTCGACAAGATAATATAAATACTCAGGATAGGATCCTTCTTTAAAAATGAATTCACCACGTTCAAACTGGCACACCTGAATAAACGGTGTGATAGGAAAGGAGAAAAGTGATTCAATAGGGTATTTATTCAGATAGTAATTACGTAAAGGTTCAACTAAAAACTGCATGAGTTTCCTCCGGAAAATATGAGATATCTCATATTATTGTAAGGATCATCGTGTTATGATGCAAGAATCACGGAGGTATAAAAATGAATATTCAACATTGGCTTTCTCGTAATTTCTTTGTATTTTTTATTACATGGGGTGTATTTTTACCATATTGGACTGGATGGCTTGTACAAGATAAGGGATTAAGCGTCTCGGAAGCTAGTCTGATTATGGGAGTTGGGTTAGTGGCAAGAGGACTTTCAACGCTTTTCGCTTTTCCGTTTGCATCAAGATTTTTAAGTGCTCATAAGGTGATTTTAAGTTTGACGGTTATTTCGCTTTTTGCCACCATACTCTATCTTCCTTCTTCTTCATTTACCACATTATTTGTTGTTACGATCCTATTTAGCGCCGTTTATCCAACACTTCTTCCAGCGGTTGAAAGTGCAGCGGCAGTATTAGTTCATCAGCATGGTGTACATTATGGGAAAAGTCGTAAATATGGCTCCATTGGTTTTGTTGTTTCCGTATTTATTATTAGCATGCTAACAGGACAATGGGGAGAGCAAGCCATATTATGGAGTATGTTTGTGGGATTATGTTTCATGCTGATCATGTGTTTTTTACCAACCCCACCGATTTTATTAGAGGCACCGACGAAACAAAATCAAAAAGGAGCTTTATCTGTCTCGAAATTACTAGAAGTAAAAAGTTTTCCGATTGTATTATTAATCGTTGTATTACTTCAAGGGGCTCATGCTTCGTATTACAACTATGGATATATTTATTTACAAGACTTACAGGTGAATCAGTATTATATCGGTTTGATTATTAACATAGCGGTTATATTTGAAATCTTTTATTTTATGAAGGCAGATACCTTATTTAAAAAATGGAATACTTCCTCCTTATTATTGCTAGCGGCAGTAGGTTCGACTTTAAGGTGGATTCTTCTCTTTTTGTTCCCCAATATTTGGGTGTTTGTATTTTCTCAAAGCTTACATGCGCTTTCTTTTGGAGTCGCCCATTACGCGTTTATCACCTATATTACTAAGAACCTACCAAAACAGCAGATACCAAACGCTCAAGGTATTTATTCCGCGATTGCTTTAAGCTTAAGTACGGCTGTGTTAACACTGTTAGGGGGTTTCTTATATGAGATTTCACCGAATCTAGCCTTTTTAGGTATGATTGTTTGCACCATTCCGGCGATTTTCGTTATTGTGGCTACAAGAAGGCGGTTTAATTTTTAACAAAAGTTTGTAGGGAGCATGGAACTATTAAAGTTCATGCTCTTTTTGCATTGATGGTAGACCTTTTGCATAGCTTATGACGCGAAGGCTTCTGATTTTTCATCTTTCACGTCATAAACCAGTTTTTATGACGTTTGGACTTCTTCTTTTTCGTTCTCTCACGTCATAAACCAATTCCTTATGACGCACTATATAAACATATTAAGATTTGGAGGTACGATATGACGAAAGAAAACAATGAGTACAAAAGCCTTTTATCTATTAGAGAAGAGAACGAGCAAAAATTAGAATTAAGTTCAACAGGTTATGGGCTTGTAAGTACTACCGATGAACCAGAAAAAAATCATCAGAACGACCAAAATCACAATTGATTAGGTTACAACGAGCAGTGGGTTTTCACTGCTCTTTATTTTGACAAAATGTTAAACACTTTAGTGAAATAAACTTTCTTCTAGGTCATACTCCTCAAAGTAAAATACTCCTTTTGGCCAATTCCACTATTTTACTTATATCCCTATAATAGGGATGTAATATTTCGAAAAGTGAAATAATTTCTAAAGGGGGATTCGATGAAAAAATTATTAGCAGTTTTATCGATTGTGGTTCTTTCATTAGGTACAGGGCATTTCCAAGCAGCTGCACAGGAAACAGTAACGAAGGATTATATTGTTGTTTTAAAATCACAACAAACAGACCCTGCATCGATTCAAATGCTGATGAATCATGGGGCAGAAATCGTAATGGAGGCCCCACAAATTGGTGTGGTGAATGTTCGAACAAATAATCCTGAGTTTCTTGAAACAATGGAAGGAAACGCCAATATTTTAGCAATTGCTGAAGATGTGGACATTCGTACAGCCGATGAGGAAGTGGCTACGCATAATTTTGATTCTAATACCTTACATACAGGTGCGGAAGCCGATTTGTACGAGCGATACCAATGGGATATTAAGCGAGTAACGAAGGAAGGGGAGTCTTGGGAGCTGAATCCAGGAAACAAAGAAACACTCGTTGCTGTTATTGATACGGGTGTTGATTTTTCCCATCCAGATTTACAAGAAAACCTAGTATTCGGGAAGGCATTTTTCCCAGGGGCTCAACAGGAGGATGCCTATAAAGATGCCGGATCACATGGAACACATGTGGCGGGAACGATTGCAGCAAATGGTAGAGTGATGGGAGTAGGGCCGGAACTAGCTATAGCTTCTTATCGTGTATCAAACAATCAAGGTAGAATGAACTGGACGGGAATCTTATCCGCCATCACGACAGCTGCTGATGACGGTGCCGTTTCGGCAAACTTAAGTCTAGGAACTTACAGCATTATGAACGATAAACAAGATCGCGCCCTTCATTTATCTTCACAAAGAGCGGTTCAATATGCGCTAAAGCAAGGCATGTTGATTGTTGGGGCGAATGGAAATGACGGGATGGATTTAGGGAAACGAGTGGCTACAGAAAAGGGGACGGGAAAAGTATACGGTCCATTATTTGATACGTTCACTAGCATTCCTGGAGTGATTGGAGTTTCTTCTACAACAAACCGTGATACGCTAGCATATTATTCAAACTATGGATCAAATAACGTAAATCTTTCTTCACCAGGTGGCGACTATGGTCCAAACTGGCCAAATGAGCAGGGGGATACAAGTCAACGTAATTTGGAGGAACGAACTCTTTCCACGATTCCTGTTTCACTAGGTTCTTACGGATGGAAGATGGGAACCAGTATGGCAGCTCCAAAAGTGGCAGCAGCAGCAGCTCTTGTTAAAGCACAGTATCCAACATTAACTGCACAACAAATAGCCACTCATTTACAACAAACAGCAGAGGATTTAGGTAAACCGGGCCATGATGAATATTTCGGTCATGGGTTAGTGAACGTGTACCAAGCATTAAAATAGATTGATAGAAAAACTGAGGCAAAGTTGCTTCAGTTTTTTTGTAAAAAATAAAATAGCCACTGAATGCTCAGTGGCTGACAGATTAATCTTCGTTCTTTTCGTTACCTTTGCTTTGCTGTTCGGCCTGACGTTTCGCTTCTTCTTGTTGCTTTTCGACAGCTTTACGCTGTTCTTCTGCTAGACGTTTCGCTTCCTCTTTTTGTTTTTCGGCAGCTTTACGCTGTTCTTCTGCTTGACGTTTCGCTTCTTCTTGTTGCTTTTCGGTAGCTTTACGCTGTTCTTCTGCTAAGCGTTTTGCTTCTTCTTTTTGTTTTTCCGCGGCTTTACGTTGTTCTTCTGCTAAGCGTTTTGCCTCTTCGTTTTGTTTTTCTTCAGATGGTTGCTGAACAGATTCTTCCTTCTTTATAACAGATGCCACCTGAACATCCTCATTGCTATCCGAATCTGCTTCTGACTCTACTTTATCGGTTTCCGTCTTTTCTTCGGCAGAGCCTTCTTCACCTGGATTTAGTTGTTCTCCTTGCTCTGTATTGGACTCGGCTTGTTTCGAAGCCTTCTTTTTTCCATTTGATAGTTCAGACGGATGAATACCTAATTCCTTTGCTACATCTCCAAATCCCTTGTCTTCCCCATTAAAAAGAGCGCCAACTTCCTCAACGGTTTTCCCTGTAGCATTAGCTAGGATAAATACTTGTACAATTTGACCGTATCCCAGTCCGGAGTCACGTAACTCCTTTACTTTCGCTTCATCAAGTCCAGCTACAATGGAAGGGAGCTCTGCTAAAACATCTTGTTTCTCTTCCACGTCATCTAGTAAACTTTCATCTAGAAGTTCTCCAACTTCGTCACCTAATTCAATTGAATCTTCAAGCTTTTCATCTAAATTTAGAACGTCTTCCTCATTTATCTCTTTATTTACAATCATTTCAGCAATTTTCTCTTCAGCATCTGTAAGAATTTTTAGATAATCCTCAATAGCTTCTTGAACAAATTCTTGTTTTTCTTCTTCGGACATGAGCTTTGCCTCAGCTATACGTTCTTCTGCAAATTGAAGGAGTAAATCTGTTTCTTCTGAACCGTTAGATGCAAAAAACAGTTGAATGTCTTCCATTAATTGGTCAATAGTGTAGATAAACTGGTCAGGCGTTGTTCCTGGATCATAACTATCCACGGTTTCCTCGGCAAGTACAGAGTTACCAAACAAAAACATACTTGAGATGACGAGTGGAGCTGCCCATTTTCTTTTCATCAATTTTTTCCCCCTGGAATAAATCTAGTAATCTTTATCCAACAGACGTTTTTACCGAAACAAAAAGGACTACTCCCGAAGAATAGTCCCTTAGTCCTAAGTTTTCTTCGGTAACTGGCAGGCATAGTCTATTTGACCTTAGCCCCTGTAGTTTTGCGTCCTTATATTTCTATAAGTTTGCCTTTATCGGATATTTCCTGTTTCTATCTTACTATATCGAGAGGGTTTAATATACAGGTAAAAATTCACTGTGAGGATTATCCAGAAATGGAGTAGTATAAACCTTCAAGCTGTTTTATATAAAATGTTTCAGGCATTTTATTTCGATAAATCGGGTATTACACAAAAGATAACTTTTTTTAAAAGCAAAAGGTGGGGGAAATATTCGTGGGAAGAATGGAAAGACGACAGCAAAGAAGGTCATCAAAGTTTTCTTGGAGCGCCTTCTCTTCAAAGGGTGCAACAAGGAAGATTCTAGCGGCAGTTATTGGTTTGGCACTCGTATTTTTTATTATTTTTAATGTATTAATCTGGACAACAGACGTAAGTAAGTTAGAAGAACCTGCCCCACAACCAACCATCATCATCGATCAAGGTGGACAGGTCGCTAGTAAAATAGCATCTTCTAATATTGAAGGTGTCAGTATAGAGAAAATCCCGGAAAATGTTGTTCATGCGGTGATTGCAACGGAAGACCAGAGGTTTTATAAGCATGACGGAATCAACTATTTTGCGATTGTGAAGGCATTGATCAAGAATACCCTGAGCGGTGAAATCGTAGCGGGTGGAAGTACATTAACACAACAGTTGGCTAAAAATGCTTTTTTAACGCACGAACGTACGTATTCTAGAAAGCTTAAGGAACTTATTATTACAAAAAGAATTGAACAAAAATATTCGAAAGATGAAATCATGGAAGGATATTTAAACCAAATCTATTTTGGTGAAGGGGCATGGGGAATCCAACGTGCTGCCCAGACGTATTTTGGAAAGGATGTTAGTGAATTAACTCTTGGGGAATCGGCGATGATTGCCGGGTTAATAAAAGCACCGTCTATCTTGTCTCCTTTTAAAGACATGGATCGATCGGTTGAACGAAGAGACCTCGTATTATCTTTAATGGAAAAAGAGGGATACATTAGTGAAACCGAACTTGAGCAAGCAAAAGAACAGCCAATCGTTCTAGAAGGGAAAAAGATTGATGGTTACAAAGGGAAGTACCCTTATTATGTCGACCATATCATTGAAGAAGCGATCGAACAATATGACCTGACCGAAAATGAGATTCTTTCAGGAGGGTTGAGAATTTACACGGAACTAAATCCGGTTATTCAAAATGCCGCTGAAGAGGTTTATAACGACAGTAGCTTATTTCCTGAAAGTACGTCTGATCAGTTGCTTCAAAGCGGGGCAGCCTTTATCGATCCAGCCACAGGAGGAATTACTGCTCTTGTGGGAGGCAGAGGAGAACATGTATTTAGAGGCTTTAACCGTGCGACTCAATTGGAGCGTCAGCCAGGATCTACGATGAAACCATTAGCTGCGTATACACCTGCCCTTGAACAAGGATATGACATATTCGATACATTGCAGGATCGTCCCATTGACATTAATGGATATCAACCATTGAATTACGATAAACGGTTTCGTGGAGAGGTGACCATGTATGAAGCTTTGGTTAACTCCTATAATGTACCACCTGTATGGTTATTGCAGAAAATGGGAGTTAAATATGGAGTAAATGCAGTGGAACGCTTTGGAATACCATTGGAGGAGGAAGACCAAACGGCTGGTATGACTCTTGGCGGCTTACACAAAGGAGTATCACCTTTAACGATGGCACAGGCCTATTCTACTTTCGCCAACAAAGGGGCCAGAATTACAGCCCATTCGATTACCCGAATTGAAGATGCAGAAGGAAACGTGATTGCACAATGGAAAAATCACGCAATCAAGGTAACAGATCAAGAGGTTGCTAAGAAAATGACTTATATGTTAAAAGGGGTCGTTGACGAAGGGACTGGAAAAAATGCAAAGGTAACGGGGTGGGATATTGCTGGAAAAACAGGAACCACTGAACTTCCTTTTGCCAATGAGGCTGGAACAAAGGATCATTGGTTTGTTGGATATTCCCCTGAAATGGTTGGGGCGGTATGGATGGGTTACGACCAAACCGATGAGAATCATTTTCTAACGGAATCCAGCAGCTCAACGGTAACAAAGATTTTTAGCGAAATATTTAGCCGGTCTACTTCTGTGTTTACTGAAAAAGAGTTTGATTTATCTTCCTTAGAAAAAACGTATCGTGACGCGAGAAAAGAAGAAGAAGAGAAAAAAGAGAAAGACAAAGAAGACGAAGAGGATGAGAAAGAAAACAAAAAAGAAGAAAAGGAGAAAGAAAAAGAAGAAAAGGAAAGAGAGAAAGAAGAGAAAGAGAAAGAGAAAAAAGAAAAGAAGAATGATGATTAAGCAAAGCTAGGCTGCTTTTGGAATCTGAATCAAAGCAACAAAATAAGTGAAGCCGTGGAAAGAGTAATCACCATTGTGGTTGCTCTTTTTGTTGTGTAACCATAAAATAAAAGAGGTCGATTTTTTGTCGAATAAAGGAATCAGGAACCATTTATCGAATGTATGATAGAGGAAAAATTGATGGTGTGCTGAATTTTTAGGGGGACGTCTCCATGCTGCAAAGTATAGAACTAATTTTAAGCCAAGTATTAATGGTGCTTTTTCCAATTTGGACGTACCATTTGTTATCGCAAGGAAAAGGGGCGAATAGACGGGAGTTTAAACCAATGCTTTTATTGGTTCTAACCATTTCACTCGTGCTGACCCTTACATTTTCTATAAAATCTGATAATAACTTTCATTTTGATTTAAAAATGGTTCCAATCATTATCGCCTTTTTGTATGGAAACAATCTAACTGGCATAATAATTATTGGAATCACTATTATATATAGAGTCATATTTCAGGATGACATCCCCTTTATCATTATCATTAATTTTATGATAGTAAGTGTAGTTCTCGCTTTATTAGCAAAGAAATTTCGAAATTATAACAAATCTAAAAAGGTTATATATATTAGTTTATTGTTTGCAATGATATCGATCTCTAGAGGGATTCTATTTGTGCATACAAATCTCATTCAGGATATCGGATTTATATTGATCTATTCTCTAATTACCTGGCTAACGTTATTGTCTGCTATGTTTATATTTGAAAACATAAACAAACAGATCGAATTAGAGTATAAGGTTCAACGTGCAGAAAAATTCGATGTGGTAGGTCAACTTGCTGCGTCTGTTGCGCATGAGGTAAGAAACCCGATGACGGCTGTTCGGGGGTTTCTACAGCTTATGAAGGATGATGAGGATCTAAAAGAATCTCACCGGAAATATTTAGATATATCTTTGCAGGAACTAGATCATTCTCAGGTCATTCTAACTGAATATCTTTCTTTAGCAAAACCGGCAACTACCGATTTGAAAGTCATTAACTTAAAGTCTGACTTAGAGAAAATTATCGAACTGATGAGGTCATTTACAAATCTACAAACCATCTCAATTGTATCTTCTCTCGAGGAGAGACTTCTAATAAAAGGGGACAGTTCAGAAATAAGACAGGTCTTTGTGAATTTACTGAAAAACAGCATAGAAGCAATTGGAGATAAAGGGGAAATCATAGTAAGTGCCTATCAAAATGGACCGCACGTTTTTGTAGAGATTGAAGATAATGGAGAAGGCATGTCAGAAACTCAACTAAAATATTTAGGTACGCCTTTTTATTCCACCAAAGATAAAGGGACGGGAGTAGGGCTGTCTTTGTGCTATAAGATTGTTCATTCCATGAAGGGAACGATAAAGGTACGAAGCCAACAAGGAAAAGGGACAAGGTTTACGATTCGCTTTCCATTTGTACAGTGAGAACAGCACAAAAAAGAATCTCAGCTTGTATAGAAATTACAAGCTGAGGGATCATCAGTTAACAATCTTCTGCTTTATGATGATGAAGGGGAGGAACGATTAACCAACCTTTTTCTTTATTCAAACGTAAAACTTTCAGCCCAAGTGTGGCTTTTTGGATATGAAATTGTCCAAACATCGCGGCAATGTCTTCTCGAATCGCTTGTCCCATAATTGTACTGCAAGCTACCAATCCTGCAGATACGTCCATTGATAATGCTGCGGCGATTTCCGGATCCATAAATCTAGCACCTACAGGTATATCCTCTAAACAAGCTTTTGGACGTTCAGGTGGAGTCGGTGGTAAGCCAACACCATGTTCCTTCAATAATTCTTCCACTTGCTCCATCTCTTGTTGGCATAGAGTCATGGCTTCCTCAAGGAGCTTATGTAGATCTTCATCTCCTGCATGATTTAAATGTGTTTGGTACCCAGCAACAGCACTTTTGGATACCATAAGAAATGACCAAAGAGAATAAACCTCTCCATAATGCATTGGTTCATGTTTTGGATTTCCGCTTAATATACCCATCATAACACCCCTTATAGTAGTTTTGAATTCATTCATTACGTAGTCCTTTCACTTTCTCCGGAGTTAGCGTTAGTAGTATTTGTTAAAATGGTATACCTATACTTTAGGAAACAGATTTTTGAATGGGAAAATTGGCAAAAATAAAACCCGAATCGTATCCACTTTGTCTTAAGCGGACGATTCGGGTTTCTTTTTTTAACTAAAAGTAAATTTATAGCCTTCACCAATGATGAGTTGTTTTCCAATATGAACTGGAATGTGATCCTGATCAAAGATCACTGTTTTCATTAGAAACATAGGCTCACCAGAGGGAACTTCTAACAACTGAGCTTCTTCTTCTAGTGCTCGGACGATTTCTAACGTCGTTTCACCAGGATTAGTAGGGTGAATATTGTGTTTTTCCTTAAGTGTTTGATAAAGAGAACCATCTAAGTTCTCATTTAATAAGAATTTAAATTTATTATAAGGAAAATAGTTATTTTCTAGCATTAATGGATTCTCACCAGCAAATCTTATCCGCTGAATATAGATAACAAGGTCATCAGGTTCCAATTGAAGCATGTCAATCATATCTGGTTCAGGTTGGAGGATTTCTCGTTTAATGACCTTGCTGCTCGCTTTTAATCCATTTGCTTCACATGCTGCAGAAAAACTGATCAAATGGACAATTTTCCTTTCAATTTTTGGTTTACTAACAAAGGTTCCTTTCCCTTGTTTTTTAATCAGGTACCCTTCGTCAACCAATTCGGTAATCGCTTTTCTGACAGTGACCCTACTAATATCATATTTTTCGCTCAGTTCCACTTCGGTTGGGATTTTTTCTCCGGACTTTAGCTTTTTATTTACAATTTCACTACGAATGGATTCTTTTAATTGTAGGTATAAAGGGATCTTATTTTCTTGGCTCAGCAATTCATCACCTTCTTTAGAAAAAATGTATGCGCTATATTGTAAAACGTATTGTATCATCTTACCTCCTGAAGTGCCACTCATTTTTCTTCACCTAAAAAGATTAATAGGAAAGTATTCAGAAAATACTAAAAAGTATTGACGGTTGTTCTTTTTGTATAGTATATTTTGATAAAACGTTTTAATACGTTTTATTGTACATAAGACCATTTAATAGCTTAATTGTTTTGTAGTTACTATAAAAGGGAGGAGTGAACGGATTATGGATTTGGATTTTACACAAATAGCACCATCGATTCCATATATCTTAAAAGGGTTGGGTATCACCTTACAGATTGTACTAGCAGCAGCGATCCTTGGTTTTACCCTAGGGATTATCCTAACCTTATGGAAAATAGGGAAGTTTCGCCTGTTACGCTGGTTTGCCGATGCGTATACCTCTGTTTTTAGAGGAACACCGATGGTATTACAATTACTTATTATTTATTATGGATTGCCACAGATTATTGGATTCGAAATCACAGCGTTTCCTGCAGCGGTTATCGCATTTGGAATGAACTCAGCGGCATATATTTCTGAAATTATTCGTGCGGGAATTCTGGCCGTTGATAAAGGACAAAGTGAGGCGTCCCTTGCACTTGGTATCCCTTACCGCCCTATGATGAAAGATATCATCCTCCCGCAAGCAATGAAAAATATCCTGCCAGCACTAATGAATGAGTTTATTACTCTTACGAAGGAATCTGCAGTGGTAACAGTGATTGGCGCGATGGATGTTATGAGACGAGCCTATATCGTCGGTGGTCAAACGTATCGTTATTTTGAACCACTTCTTATTGCAGGCATCATTTATTACATTTTGGTCATGGTTCTTACGATTCTTGGAAAAGCAATCGAGAGGAGAATGAGGAAAAGTGATTAAGATAACGAATCTCGAGAAATCGTTTGGAAGCAATCTCGTACTCAAGGGCATCTCCACAGAAATTAAAGAGGGCGAGGTGGTGGCGATCGTTGGACCCTCTGGATCAGGGAAGTCAACGTTTCTTAGATGTATGAATGTATTAGAAATACCCACTAAGGGTGAGATTTGGTACCGACAAACTGAAGTGACCGATCCCAAAGTAGATATGATGAATGTCAGACAAAGTATTGGCATGGTATTTCAGCATTTTCACTTATTTCCGCATAAAACGGTTTTGGAAAATCTCACCTATGCGCCCATTACTGTAAAAGGGATCTCTAAGGAAGAGGCTGATAAAATTGCGGAACATCTTCTTCGTAAGGTAGGACTAGCTGAAAAAGCAGCTGAATATCCTACTCGATTATCGGGTGGTCAAAAACAGCGTGTAGCTATTGCAAGAGCATTAGCAATGTCACCAGAAGTCATGCTTTTTGATGAACCGACATCCGCACTCGATCCAGAGATGGTGAAGGAGGTTCTTGATGTCATGAAATCCCTCGTCCAGTCAGGAATGACGATGGCGATTGTAACCCACGAAATGGGATTTGCCAGAGAGGTAGCGGATCGGGTGTTATTTTTAGATGATGGAAGATTAGTAGAAGATTCACCGCCTGCAGAGTTTTTCTCCTCGCCAAAGAGCATTCGAGCGAAGGAATTTTTAGAAAAAATGTTATAAAGTCATTCGTCCGTTCCTTCTTTAGTTGAGGATGAATGTTACCTATATAAAATACGTTTTAATACGTATTTAATAGAATAAAAGGAGATGACATAGTGAATATTCAAGAAATCATTAGCAAAATTCAGTCGGAAAAAAATGAGGGCATTAAGGAAGTCTACTTAGTTGCATGTGGTGGCTCACTAGTGGATATGTATGCCTCTAAATACTTACTCGAAAGTGAAGCAAGACAATTACGGGTTGGTTTTTATACAAGTAATGAGTTTGTTCATGCGACACCCAAGGCATTAGGGGAAAGCTCTGTAACCATTGTTTGTTCTCACGGAGGAAATACACCTGAATCCGTTGAAGCAGCAAGACTTGCAAGAGAGCTCGGTTCAACAACGATCACATTAACACATAATGAACAGGCGAACCTCATTCAGCATGCTGACCACAATATATTATACATGTGGGGAGCAGAATCGAATGTGAAAAATAACCCAATGGCAATCATCTTACAAATCACGTTTGAAATTTTGCATGCTACCGAAGGATATGATCACTACGAAAAAGTGCTTGAAGGCTTAGAACGAATCAATGGGATTATTGAAAAAGCTAAAGTACTAGTTGCTGATAGAGCAAAAGCATTTGCTTCGAGATACGAGCATGAGGACTTATTTTATGTCATGAGCAGTGGGGCATCCTATGGTCATGCATATGGATTTTCGATTTGCTCCTTAATGGAAATGCAGTGGGTGAATGCTTCCGCAATTCATTCAGGGGAATATTTCCACGGGCCGTTTGAGGTAACCGATAAAGCAACACCCTATATCCTTTTAGTCAATGAGGGAAGAACGAGAGCTCTAGATGAAAGAGCGCTGAAATTCTTACAAACTTATGCGGAAAAGGTAGAAGTGATTGATAGCAAGGAACTAGGAATCAGTACGATCGATGATCATGTGGTTGAGTACTTCAACCCGATTCTTTTCTACAGTATTTTAGATGTGTATCGTACAGAGTTATCGAAAATACGACAGCATCCATTAGAAACAAGACGATACATGGGGAAAGTCGCTTATTAATATAAAAAGAAAAGAGGGGTCTATCAATGAAGAAGTTCTTCACATTATTTATTTTGGTCGGGTTAGTGATAGGTGTGTTATCTGCTTGTGGAACCTCCAATAGCTCTACTACTGGGAGCGATGAGCAGACGGAAACAGAGGAGAAGAAAGTGTTAGTCATGGGTACTTCGGCTGATTTCCCACCATTTGAATATATTGATACAGCAAAAAGCGATGAAATCATTGGCTTTGATGTGGATATTATTCATTCCCTAGCTGAAAAACTTGGGTATGAAGTCGAAATTAAGGATATGGATTTTAGCGGCTTAATCGCTGCCTTGCAAGCTGGAAAAGTAGATTTTGTTATGTCAGGAATGGCTCCAACGGAAGAGCGAAAGCAAAATGTTGACTTTACAGACAGCTACTACCGGTCAGACTTGGTTTTATTATTTGAAGAAGATAATAAGATTACAAGTGCAGACGACTTAAGTGGTAAGGTGCTCGGAGCTCAAGTAAACTCTTTCCAAGAGGAGGTAGCAAAAGAGCTAAATGGCACAGTTGATTTTACCCTTGAAACACGTGACCGCACACCGGATCTTATTCAAGAGCTTAAGTCGAAGCGTTTTGACGCCGTTATTATGGAAGAAGCGGTAGCAGTAGGATACATGAGTACAAATAAAAATCTAAAAACCATTTCCGTTCCAAACGGAGAAACACCTGGTACAGCGATTGCTTTTCCAAAGGGCAGTGAGCTAACAGAAGAATTTAACAAAGCATTAAATGAAATGATGGAGAGCGGAGAAATCGATGAACTAGTTGTGAAGTGGTTTGTTGAATAACGTGTAAAAATAGACTGGCTTTAAAAGTGGGAAAGTACCACTTTTGAGGTCAGTCTTTTTTTAATAATTAACAACTAACAGAGGGATTGTTTTTTAGATTCATTACCCTCTGTTTTAGTACATCCTACTTTTTAAATTCATTCAATCTTTCAAACGTTTCAAGAAGGAAATCATAGAACAAAGCTTCGGTAGGGAGCAGTTTCCTCTGGGTTGGATAGATTACACCAACCGTTCGAGTGAGACTTGCATCTGATAAGGGGACCATAACAGTGGATCGTGGTGTGTTGTCCACCAATGTCATTTCTGGCATTAATGCGACACCTAACCCAGCCGAAACCAATCCTTTTAATGCATCAATATCCTTTCCTTCAAACGCAATTTTTGGCAGAAAACCAGCATTGTGACAGGCTTGAATGACTTGTTTGCGAAAGATAAAGCCTTCAGGCAGGACACAGAACGAATCATCTAGTAGGTCACGTAGCCGAATGGATTCCCGGTCTGCTAATGGGTGGTGAAGGGGAATAAGGGCAACAATATTCTCTGTGAACAGAATGTCTCCTTTGATTTTGTTCTCCTTCTCCTGATTGGGCATGGGAGCAATCATGGCTAAGTTGTATTCCCCATTTACGACACCATCGATTAAGTCAGAATAAAGGGCATTGCTCATATGAAACTTAGCTTCAGGGTATCTGTTGCGGAACGCATAGATAATAGAAGGCAAGGTATGAGCGGCCATGCTAATGGGAAACGCAATTCTAACGGTTCCTTTTTCCGGGTTGAGATATTCTTCTACTTCTCTCTTTGCATCCTCCATCATGTTCCACACTTGTTTCATCCGATCGTAAAAGATTCTACCTAGAGGGGTTAACCTAACATTTCTACCTTCACGAATAAATAGTTCGACCCCTAATTCGTCTTCTAAATTGAATATTTGTCTGCTAACGGAAGATTGAGCAACATGCAAAGCATCTGCTGCATCTGTCACATGCTCTCTTTTTGCCACTTCTAGAAAATATTGAATTTGCCTTGTTTCCATTTTTACCCGCTCCTAATTCATGCGTTTTATGCATGGATTTCATCGAATTTTGATATTGGAACTATCATTTACAAAATTATAAAATGAAAATACATTTTAGAAAAGATAATATTCTTAACTTTATAATAGATTAGGGGCGAAATTTTTATGAAAGTGTTAGAAAAAGTAGAAGAGAGCCAAATGCAAATGGTAAAAGAGTATGTAAACCGTTTATTTACAAAGGTTCAAGAGAGCAATCCAAATGAAGGAGAGTTCCAGCAGGCAGTAAAAGAAGTACTGGAATCCTTAGTACCTGTTCTTGTGAAAAATCCGGTTTATATTAAACAAGCGGTTTTAGAAAGAATGATTGAACCAGAGCGCTTGATTTCCTTCCGAGTTCCATGGGTAGATGACAATGGAAATGTAAAAGTCAATCGCGGGTATCGGGTTCAGTTTAATAGTGCCATTGGACCGTATAAGGGGGGACTAAGATTTCACCCTTCTGTGAACGCAAGCATTATTAAATTCCTTGGCTTTGAGCAAATCTTTAAGAACTCCTTAACGGGGCAGCCGATCGGCGGTGGAAAAGGTGGTTCCGATTTTGATCCAAAAGGAAAATCAGATTTTGAAATTATGCGATTTTGTCAAAGCTTTATGACAGAGCTAAGCAAACATATCGGACCAGACATAGATGTTCCCGCTGGAGATATCGGGGTGGGAGCGAGAGAGATCGGATATATGTTCGGACAATATAAGAAACTAAAAGGCGCTTATGAGGCCGGCGTATTAACGGGAAAAGGAATTGGGTATGGAGGAAGCTTAGGTCGAAAAGAAGCAACTGGTTATGGTACGGTTTACTTTGTAGATGAAATGCTTAAAAGCAAGGGCTTCAGCTTTGATGGTAGTACGGTAGTGGTATCTGGATCTGGTAATGTTTCCATTTATGCGATGGAAAAAGCGATTCAATTCGGTGCAAAAGTGGTAGCGTGCAGTGATTCATCAGGCTATGTTTATGATCCGAATGGAATTGATTTAGATACCGTGAAACGTTTAAAAGAAGTAGAAAATAAAAGAATTTCCGAATATGTGAAGGAACATACTGGTGCTATCTATCAAGAAGGTTGTTCAGGTATTTGGACAATTCCTTGCGATATTGCATTGCCATGTGCGACGCAAAATGAAATAAATAAAGAAGCAGCAGAATTGCTAGTTTCGAATGGAGTAAAAGCGGTAGGTGAGGGAGCAAACATGCCTTCCACATTAGAAGCCGTTGAAATTTTTATCGAGAATCAGGTATTATTTGCTCCTGCCAAAGCAGCCAATGCAGGCGGAGTTGCCGTCTCCGCATTAGAAATGGCGCAAAATAGTGCAAGGTTAGCTTGGACACAAGAAGAAGTAGATCTCAAGTTACAACAGATCATGAAAGATATATATAGGAAGAGTCAGAACGCAGCAGAAGAGTATGACGCACCAGGGAATTTGGTAGTCGGTGCGAATATCGCTGGGTTTGTAAAAGTAGCTGATGCGATGATCGCACAGGGAGTCATATAATTTTATTTAAGAGGATAGTAGAAAGAAGAAAACTCGCCACTATGCGCGAGTTTTCTTCTTTCTATTCCTCATATTTTAATCCGTAACCAAAAGCACCTTCCACCATGCACGTTTTTGCGGCAAACTCTGCTGCCTTACGCAAAGACTCTTGGATACGATCTTCTTCTTCTGAACTCGCCGAACGACTAACATAGTTTAACAAAAATGCCGTAATAAACGAATCACCTGCACCAAGAGTGTCAACTGCTTCAACAAGCTTTGGAACTTGAGAGTAAAAACTTGTCCCGTTATATAAAAGTGCTCCTTTTGAGCCAAGGGTTCCAACGATAATTTGACTTCCAAGTGAGTGGACTTTTTTTAGCAGCTCCCTCACTTCGGTTTCGTCTAGATGGCTACATGATAGAAAGCTATAATCCACTAATGGGGCAACTTGCTCTATGTATTCCTCTGTAAAATCATCGGAAAAGTCAAAAGAGATCGGAACCCCAGTCGATTGAATGTTAGTTAGCTCATTTTCTATATAACTATACTTACTAGAGTGGAGGAGTTGAAAGGTTTTTATATACTCGAGATCTTCTGGCGTCAACTTAAATTTGCTTGTATTGCTGATTCCACCATTATTGCTTCGTAAAAACACACGGTCTCCATCCACCAGGTCAACCGTTGCATAGCCATTTTCTCCCTCGACCACCTTGCAATGAGAAGTGTCTACACCCATTTTTTTCAACGTATCTTGATTATGTGCAGCAGCCAAGTCTGTCCCGAATATGCCCATAAAAGCAGAGTCACACCCAAGTTGCTTCGCATATACCGTAAAATTTAAAGTGTTGCCACCCGGATACATCGTTTGTATATCAACATACTTATCTACAACATTATCTCCAAAACCAATTACTTTCATTGTAGTAACCCCCTGTGACTTAGACAGTTTATAGAAACGTTATAAAACGTATTATAATACATTTGAACAGAAATTTCAGTAAATTTAAGTTAGAAATTTCTTAAAGTGACAGAAAAGTTATGATGTGAAACCTAAAATATGGAAATGTCTCCGTTATAAAGAAAACGTGTACCTGTTTTGCAAATCTATGAAACATGTCTTTTTCGTTATAAGAGATATGTTTTTTGTTGAATTTTGTTGAATTATTTACCATTTTTAGTATTTAATAGAATTAGGACAGTAGATTTTGTTCTTTATTAAAATCGGAGTACATACGACAAGTAGAATATTAGGGGGACATTAAGTGAAAAAGAAATTATGGATTTGGGTCGCGTCTATCGTGGGTCTACTCTTAATTGCAGGAGGAATTACGTATTATTTTATAGGGAAAAGTCCAAAAATGGTTAGTAATGGAATGGAACAAATGCCCGTAACTGTTCAAAAAGCATCGGAGAGGGAATTAATTGAAACCATCCTTGTAACAGGTAAAATTGTTCCGGAAAGTGAA
Source organism: Robertmurraya korlensis NBRC 107688 (assembly GCF_001591645.1). GTDB lineage: Bacteria > Bacillota > Bacilli > Bacillales > Cytobacillaceae > Robertmurraya_A. The sequence continues at coordinate 204,523 of NZ_BCVH01000004.1, forward strand.
CAAAAGGTATTTTTAGAAGCAGATAAAGGATCGATTAGTGAGTATAAAGTAGCAGAGAATCAGGCAGTAAAGGCTGGAGAAGCACTGTTTCTTTATGATTCTTCGAAAATAGATACCGAATATAATAGAGCAGTCCGGCAAAGAGACTTAACAAAAAGTAGAGGGAAAACGGAACAAAATCAAATAGCAGAAATCAACAAGCGTGTAGCTGAAGCCAAAAAGAAAGTTGAAAGTGGGGAAGGTACCCAAGAAGAGGTAAATCAGCTAAGTAACGAGAAGGTACAACTTGAGATTCAGTATGAGGCAACCAAAGCTGAGATTGCCTCCGCACAAGATGAAATCAATGAGATCGCGGCTCGTAAGAAAGAAATGACCGTTGTAAGTAAAATAGATGGAATTGTAGTAAAAGTAAATCAAAATGTAGCTCAAACCGAAACCGGAACGCCTGAACCAGTCATTCACGTGATTTCAAGCCAGCCATATAAAGTAATCGGTACGATGAGTGAGTTTGATGCAGTGAAAATAAAACAAGGGCAACCAGTCATTATTCGTCCAAAGGTATATAAGGATCGCGTATGGAACGGTTCAGTGGAGACTGTCTCTCAATTTCCGAATGAAGACGGAGCCAGTGGAGAGGAGTTTGCTAGTGGCGGAGCGCAAGGTGGCAATGTGACGATGTATCCTTTCAAGGTGGCAATCACAGATGATACATCTGAGCTACGTCAAGGGTTCCATGTGTCGTTAGAGATACAAGTAAAATTAAATGAATCAGCGCAAACCCTCGTTATTCCTCATTCAGCATTGATGAATGAAGGTGGAGTCGACGTTGCCTATGTGTTAGTGGATGGAAAGCTATCTAGACGTGAGGTTCAAACGGGAGGAATGAGTGATGAATGGATGGAAGTTATAGAAGGAGTGAAGCTAGGTGAACAAGTCGTAATCACACCTTACGAGGGGATGCATGATGGAATGGAAGTGGTCTCATATGATGAAGTTGAGTGAGATTACAAAAGTATACGGGACCGGCGCTCTTGAAGTACCCGTTTTACACAGTATTGATTTAACTATTGAGGATGGGGAATTTGTGGCAATTATGGGGCCCTCAGGCTCAGGAAAATCAACTTTGATGAATATCATTGGATTCTTGGACAGGCCAACCTCTGGTACGTTCGAACTGAATGGGGAAGAGGTAGGACTAGTAAAGGAGAAGAAATTAGCAAAATTGAGAAACGAGCACATTGGATTTGTTTTTCAACAATTTTTCTTGCTTCCTAGAGTGAATGCCTTGAAAAATGTCGAATCTCCGTTAATTTACGCAGGAGTATCGATGCGTGAAAGAAATGAGAGAGCAAGAGAAATGCTTGAAAAGGTCGGATTAGGGGACCGAATGAACCATTTACCAAGTCAATTATCAGGAGGTCAAAAGCAAAGGGTAGCTATTGCACGCGCACTTGTGAATCATCCCTCAATTATTTTAGCAGATGAACCAACTGGTGCACTTGATTCGGTAACGAGTAAACAAATAATGGAACTCCTTGTCCAATTAAACAAAGAAGGCAGAACGGTCATTATTGTTACTCATGAAGAAGAAGTTGCAGCCTATACGAATAGGGTCATTACGTTGAAGGATGGTAGAATTACAGACGACCGGAGGAGAATGTCATGAGTATTTGGGAAAGCTTCAAGATTGCTCTATCCTCCATTTGGAACCATAAAATCAGGTCTATTTTAACCATGCTTGGAATTATCATAGGTGTAGCAGCCGTGATAATAATCGTAGCGATTGGACAAGGTGCTCGAAAGCAAATGACGGAAGAACTCTTTAGTACTGATAAAAATGCTATTGAGTTATTTTATGAACCGATTCCTGTTGAAGGAGAGACAGAAGCGGAAATGTATTGGATGCCACCTCAACTAAACTCGGAGGATTTGGAGATACTTGCAGAGGTTCCAGGTGTAAAAGCAGTATTAGGGACCAATCAAGGTTGGGGTACAATGATCCATGGTGATCAACAAGGAGAAATGCAGATCACTGGAGTGGGAGCGGATTATTTTACTGCGAAAAATGTTCAGATTGTAGAAGGACGTAGTTTTTTTGCAAGAGATGTTGACGGGTTAAATCGCGTCGTTATGATTGATACAGTTGCAAGAGAGAAATACTTTCAGCCGTCTGAAGAGGTAGTTGGAGAAATTGTTGATTTAAACGGGAACCCATACAAGGTCGTTGGGGTGTATGAATCAACCATTCCTGAACAATATCGTCAGGAGGGGATGGGAGAAATGCTCATGCCACGAACCGTTATTTCAATGATGTTTGGGAACATGGAGATTGAAAACTTATCCGTAATAGCAAGTGACCCTGAAAAAATCTCTGAAACAGGGCGTTTAGCTGCTGATACTCTTACTGAAAAAAAGAAGCTTGAAAATGGAATGTACAATATTTATGATCAATCCCAATACGAACAAGAAGTAAACACGGTAATCACGATTATGACACTAGTTATTGGAAGTATTGCGGGTATTTCACTCTTAGTTGGTGGAATTGGAGTAATGAATATTATGCTCGTTTCGGTAACAGAACGAACGAGGGAAATTGGCCTTCGAAAAGCATTAGGAGCCACAAGAGGGAAAATCCTTTTGCAGTTCTTAATTGAGTCAGCCACACTTACTTCTTTAGGTGGGCTGCTAGGAATTGGTCTTGCTGCCGTAGGAACGATTATTGTCACTAATTTTGCTCCTATTAGTGCATCAGTGAGTCCTGTAGTTGCGCTAGTTGGTGTGTGTTTCTCCGCGTTTATAGGTGTTATATTTGGAATATTACCTGCGAACAAAGCCTCGAAGTTGAGTCCAATCGATGCCTTAAGATACGAATAATATGTTTTTAAAGCAGATGCAAAAGAATGTTCTTTTGCGTCTTTTTTTTAAAATAAAATTCAAATAGTAGACAGTTTTATGTGCCAAATAGAAATTAACCCCATCAAGCATCATATTTTCTTTTTTAATGGAAAAGAATATAAGAAGTGAGGTGTGATATGAAAAAAGTTCCTTTATGCATCATATTTGTATTTCTATTTTGTTTTTTCAAATTTCCAGATGAATTTAAAGCAAATGAACTCAAGTATAAGGATGAAAATCAGCCAATCTCTTTCGAAATAGAGATTCTGCCCTGGGAAACCGCAAAAGATATCCTTCCTAAAGGAAAGAAATTTACTGTAATAGATGTTGAAACAGGACAACAATTCAACGTCCAACGACGTGCGGGAAGCAGGCATGCGGATGTTCAGCCTCTTACCACAAAAGACACAAAGATCATGAAGGAAATATACGATGGGAAGTGGAGCTGGAAAAGAAGAGCGATTCTAGTGAAAGTGGGTGATCAATTCATTGCGGCTTCTATGCATGGAATGCCCCACGGAGGAGGTGCCCTCCAAAATGGATTTCCTGGCCATTTTTGCATTCACTTTTTAGGAAGCACTACTCACCGCTCAGGTAAGATGGATAAAGTACACAAACTAATGATATTAAAAGCGGGTGGTAAGGAAGAAGAGTACTTACATACAGTAACCCCTTATGAGCTTATTGAATTTTTTGCTACGGCGATTAATTATCAGGATGAACATTTATTAAAGCTCGTTATTGCACCAACGAAAAAACAAAGCCAATTGAATAAGATAATAAGGCAATTTTCGTATTTTCGAATCAATCGAATATCTTACCTCCCTTCTGAAGATCTGGCTGGGCAGCTTATAGTAGAAGTACCGGTTGAGGTCAAATTTCGTACCGATAAGGATGGGAAAGTGACTAGAAACATAACCTTTATTTTACGGAAAATGGGTCCCCTGGATCGGTGGAAGCTTGACACAGAACACTTTAGTAATCAAATAGAAGGAACTTATGAAAACCTAAATGAGTAGGTTTTCTTTTTTTGAATATTGTCATTTATGCTATACTAAAAAACAACCAATTAAAATAGTAGTATAGTTTTTGAACAATAAGGAGACATACATATGAATTTACAGCCTTCTTCTAAGATGGACAAACTAACGACATCCATTTTTATAGATTTAGCAAATCGGAAAAATGAACTTATAAAAAAAGGGAAAGATGTTATTGATTTAAGTGTCGGTAGTCCAGATTTGCCTCCATCGTCTTTGGTAATGGATACAATTGCTACATACAGTAAAGATCCCGCTAATTATGGATATACGCTAACAGGAACTGCTGAATTTAGTGAAGCGGTTAGCTACTTTTATAAAAACCGTTATCATGTGGAACTTAACCCGAATAATGAAGTACTTCAGCTTATGGGTTCACAGGACGGGCTTTCGCATTTGGCAACAGCCATGGTGAATCCAGGGGAATATGTGCTTGTGCCTGATCCAGGCTATCCAATATATGAAGCGAGCGTGACGATTGCTGGTGGAAGAGTGTATCCAATGCCTTTAACGGAAGAAAATAACTTTCTTCCTAACCTGGAGGATATCCCAGTTGAAGTATTAGAAAAAACGAAAATGATGATTTTCAGTTATCCAGGAAATCCGGTAACAGCGATTGCAGATAAAAGTTTCTTTGAACAGGTTGTGACCTTTGCTAAGAAGCATCAAATACTTGTCGTACACGATTTTGCTTATTCTGAACTCATATTTGATGAACATCCCCAATTGAGCTTTATGTCTATTGAAGGTGCAAAGGAAGTGGGAATTGAATTCAACTCTCTATCAAAAACCTTTAATATGGCAGGTTGCCGAATTGGTTATGTGGTTGGAAATCCCCAAGCATTACAAATCCTAGCCTCACTCAAGTCACATATGGATTACGGAGTATTTTTACCAATCCAAAAAGCTGCTATAGCCGTATTAACTTCGGATTATAAAATGCTTAGTGAACAGAAAAAGGTATATGAAGAACGAAGAGATACATTGATTGGGGGGCTTAATAAGGGTGGATGGAAGGTAAAAACTACCCCGGCAACCATGTTTATTTGGACGAAAGTTCCTCAAGGCTGGACATCAAGTCAGTTTGCCTTTGAATTGCTTGACCATGCAGGTGTAGCGGTTGTACCAGGGGACGCATTCGGAGCACAAGGGGAAGGGTATGTAAGAATCGCACTGGTACAACCATCTAATCGGTTAGCAGAAGCAGCGGAGCGAATTCAAACGTTTTTAGAAACCTCTCAAGCTGCGACAAACTAATAGTGGGATCCCTATCGAGGTGGCAGGCATTGCATGCTTTAATACCTTGATAGGGGTTTTTTTATGAATTAGGGTACAAGATAGTAACGGTCATGAATAGAAGGTAATTGAGTAATAGTAGATTATATGGAAGTTGAATAGTATAGTTGTGTGGTTTAAATAGAACAGTGGTAATTGTAAGAGTAGATGTAGAAATAAAAAGAGGAATTATCCTGGCGGCTCGGCTACCATAGCAATTGCTTTAGGCCCGTAGCTTTGCGTCTCTTATTTTCATAAGATTTGCCTTTGCAGGATTATGTTTATTTAATATGTTGGGTGGCTAAATCAATAACGGATTGGAGAAGGGAAATGTCGTTACATATTTGGTCTCTAATGGCTTCGTCCGGACATTTCGATTGTTCATAAAGTAAAAGCTCCAATTCTCTTTTAAAATAAATTATATCAAGGGCTTCTTGAAGACTTGATAAGTGATCATGCTGTGAATGTGTCAACCTTCGTATCGCCTCATTTTTCAATAATTTGATAAAGTCGTTTTCTAGGTTAAATTTAATGGCTCTAATAATGACGTCTGACAATTGTTCATCGTCAAATTTTTGTAGCGAGTTCATACGGTAATCCTTTCTTACATTCCTATAAAATTAGTATATATATGATGAGTTTAATAGTCCAAATGTAATTGCAAGCATGAAAATATATTTTTCGACAAAATCCGCAAGAGGTGATGAAAAGTAATCCCCGTATATCCTTACCCCAAAATGAAGATTTGTAGTCATTAACAAGCATAAAGTTTGTAGGTAAATTATGGTTGGAGTAAAATGAGTGTTGTAAATGGGATATTTTCACAAGGAGGTAATGAATGTATGGCTGATTTACAAGTCAATCAGGGAAGACAAGCAGAGTATGACATTGATGAGAACTATTTAAATCGCTGGTCGCCACGGTCATTTTTAGAAAAGGAAGTACCGGAAGAGGATCTGATGAGTGTCCTAGAAGCTGCACGCTGGGCTCCATCTGCCATGAACGCCCAACCATGGAGATTTATTATCGCACGTACACAAGAGGATCGTGAAAAATTCCATTCCTTTATTAAGGAAGGAAATCGTATATGGTGTGAAAAGGCTCCTGTTCTAGTGGCAATTCTATCTGATAATAAGGTGGGCTACCATGCATTTGATACCGGTTCATCTTGGGGATATCTATCACTTCAGGCAACGCAAAAAGGATTAATTACTCACCCGATGGCTGGTTTTTACCAAGACCAAGCACGCGAAGCATTGAATATTCCTGATGACTTTGACATTCAACTGGTTGTTGCCATTGGATATCAGGGAGAGAAAGAAGCACTACCAGCAGAATTACAGGACCGAGAACAGCCATCAAACAGACGTCCTCTCAAGGAGTCAATCTTTGAAGGTGAATATAAGTAGAGTAGTAGAGCAAATCACTAGGTGGTTTGCTTTTTTTGCTGGTATTGGTTCATGATGTGGCTTGGATTAGTGTTCTAAATTAATCTATACTAAGAATGAAACTATGAAATGTAAAAGGAAGATTCTATTATGAAAAGATATGAAAATCAAATTCCAACCTCCATGAATATGGGAATCAAGTCGATGATTAGTATGTTGAAAGATTCCGTAACAAGTAGAACCTTCCGTAGACCAAGTGGTCCAATCCAAGTAGAAAATTTTGTTGAGAAAAATACTCCTGATTCTAGGGTTACCTGGTTCGGACACTCGGCCTTCTTGCTAGAAATAGAAGGGAAACGACTTTTCTTTGACCCGATGCTAGGTAATCGTCCGTCACCGGTTTCATGGGCTGGAACGAAACGATTCAGTTCCACCTTACCTATAGATTTAGAGAATTTTTCAGCAATTGATGCGATAGTCATCTCTCATGATCATTATGATCATTTGGATTATTCATCTATACGTAAGCTAATGGATAAGGCACAAAGGTTTATTGTACCTTTAGGAGTAAGACAGTGTTTACTTAAATGGGGCGTACCCTCCGAAAAAATCACTGAGCATGCTTGGGGCGACGAAATTCAGTTTGATAACCTGCAACTTGCTTGCATGCCAGCGAGGCATTTCTCTGGAAGAGGTTTATTGAATCGGAATTCCACTTTATGGTGTTCATGGGTAATCGTAGGACGTGATACAAAGGTTTTCTACAGTGGAGACAGCGGCTACGGTCCACACTTCAAGGAAATTGGTGAAAAATACGGACCCTTTGACGTAACACTAATGGAATGCGGTCAATACGACGAACGTTGGTCCAATATTCATATGCTGCCAGAAGAAACGGTACAAGCTCATCTCGATGTTCGTGGTAAGGTGTTAATTCCAGTTCATTGGGGAGCCTTTACACTTGCCTTTCATTCGTGGATTGATCCAGTAGAACGGGTAACAAAAGCGGCATCCCAGTATCAGGTTAACATTGCTACGCCAAAAATTGGGGAAACCGTTTGTATAGGGATGGGTGGTGAATGCCCAAGAACTCCTTGGTGGAGGTAACTGTTGGAAGAAGTAGACGTAAGTTTGCTTCTTTTTTCCTCTAATTTAACCGATCTATTTGACCCTCATGAACGAGGAGAACTTCATCCAAGCATAAGATCTCAAGATTTCCATTTCCATAATCAAACACGACATTACACTTTAGACCTCTATATAGAACTATTTCATAGTTCAATTTCCACACACCTTTCAATTGTTAATTTTCAACACAAAAACTATTGTAACAACATCAGTTTGTAAATAAAACCATTTTTTACCAACATTTTCAGTCAATATACAACAAAATTCTTCAGTTACTTGTCGATTCTGGGAAATCGACCATCTTTTGTCCCTTTTTTAAACCATACTTTTGTTGCATTCAAATAACTTCAAGATGAGGGTAAGATATGAGGATGCATGTTAGTGATTTGTAAAAGAGGGCAGGTTATGTAAGATGGATTTTTTATCGTTCCATATCGACTATGATATGTTAAAAGATTTAGGGATTTCTATAGGAATCTTGCTTTTATTTATTCTATTTAGAAATCTATTTACGAAGTATGTGTTTCAGTTGATTTTAAAATTATCTAGAAAAACACCAACGGATTTTTTCACCCAAATATGCTTAAGCTTTGAACGCCCAATCGGCTGGTTATTCATTATTATTGGTTTGTATTGGGCAATGGAGTATTTTCCCTTTATCGAACAACATAATGCGCTATTTTTAAAATTTTTACGTTCGATGGTGATTGTGACTATTACGTGGGGATTATTTAATCTTTCGTCTCCTACCACAGGGATAATCATGAGTGTGAATCAAAAGATTAATAGTAAGATAGATTTAATTTTGATTCCATTTATCTCCAGGACCGTTCGTGTAATTATCATTGCCATCAGCATCAGTATTATTGGTCAGGAATTTGATTACGATGTTAATGGCTTGGTCGCAGGTCTTGGATTAGGTGGTCTCGCTTTTGCTTTAGCTGCAAAGGAAGCGGTAGGAAATTTGATTGGTGGAATTGTAATTGTAACGGAAAAACCTTTTTCAATTGGAGATTGGATCCTCACACCAAGTGTAGAGGGAACGGTAGAAGATATCAATTTTAGAAGCACGAAGGTACGAACGTTTAGTCAGGCTTTAGTAACTGTTCCGAATTCAACCTTAGCAAACGAACCAATCACCAACTGGAGCCGCATGGGGAAAAGGCGAATTACTTTCCACTTGGGACTAAACTATAATTCCACTAAAGATCAAATTCAAAGAGTCGTTCATCGGGTGGAGCATATGTTACGGAATCATGAGGACGTTCACCCCGATACAATTATGGTTGCGTTTGATCAATATAATGATAGCAGCTTGGATATTCTATTATACTTTTTCACAAACACGACCGTTTGGGGTGAACATGTGAAAGTTAAACACGAAATCAATATAGCGATTATGGGGATTTTAGAAGAAGAGGGAGTCGAAGTGGCTTTTCCAAGCAGAACGATTTATGTCTCACAGCAATCCAGTGACTTACTTCAAACAATGGGTTCATACGAATAAATATGATCTTCTTTGAGTCTACCGTATATTTGACGGTAGGTTCTTTTTTTATTTCGTAAGACCATATAAATAAAGAAGGATTCTACCTGGACTTTGTTGAATTATTTGATACTCGCATATAGACAAGGGGATAACGACGGTGAAAAAGGAATTGCAGTATATTGGCGAAAAAATCGTAAAAAATGAAGATAGATTGGCTAATCGAATTTCGGAGTTAATTGATTCCGATTATTCTACAAGTTTAAGTAAATCGGGGGCTCCTGAATTAGAGGTCCATGCTTACAGAGCGGAACTAGTAGGATACTTCGGAAGGGCACTATACGAGGACAGGGAGATAATTCAGGATCAAGTGGTTGGATGGGGGAAAAGGGCAGCTGCGTTTGCCATGAAGTACCATGTGTCATTAAGCAATGCCTTACGAGCAGTAACCTTCTATCGTAGCATTCTATGGGATGTATTTACTGACGAGCTAAAGGAAAAACAATTTGCAGCCATTACGATGCTTGATGTATCTAAAATCATTGACCCTTTAATCGATAGAGCACTTCAAGTAATGAGCGAAGTTTATGAAAAAAGAAACACAGAATTAATGAATATTGCCTATTCCGCGGTAGAAGAACTATCCGTTCCCGTGGTTGTTATTACAAAAGGGATTGCGGTAATTCCACTTATTGGATCAATTGACACCAACCGGGCACAATTGATTATGGAAACAGCGCTTACTGAAGGATCACGACTCCAGTTAGATTCCCTGATTCTTGATGTATCTGGTGTGCCCATCATTGATACGATGGTAGCTGACCAGCTATATAAAATCTTAACCGCTTTAAAACTAAGCGGAATTGAACCTTTGATTACAGGAATTCGTCCGGAATTGGCTCAAACGATTGTAAATATTGGATTACATTTTAATGAAGTAACAACCCAATCATCATTGGAGAATGCGTTAGGAAAATTAGGATTTACCGTACAAAAAAGCCGGTAAAACATGTAAGCTCAGTAATAGCCCTAATTGGTTCATAACCAGTTAGGGCTATTTTTAATTCATTACTTTTCTTCCTATGTTCATACTAAGGAAAAAGGAGGGAATTTGATGGGACAGCTTACATACAAGCAGTCGTGGTTCGGAAATGTAAAAGGCGATATTTTATCAGGTATCGTCGTGGCTTTAGCACTGATACCTGAGGCGATTGCTTTTTCCATTATTGCAGGTGTTGACCCAATGGTCGGGTTATACGCTTCTTTTACCATCGCTGTGACGATCTCGTTTCTTGGCGGAAGGCCGGGAATGATATCTGCTGCTACAGGTGCGATGGCCTTGTTATTTATTGATTTGGTAGCAAACTACGGCATTCACTACTTATTAGCTGCAACGGTGTTAACTGGAATTATTCAAATTTTGTTTGGTGTTTTTAAGTTAGCACGGTATATGAAATTTATTCCGCGGTCTGTTATGGTTGGTTTCGTTAATGCGTTGGCCATTCTCATTTTCACTTCACAGCTACAGCATTTTGAAGATGAGAGTGTCATCATCTATCTATTAGTTGGATTAACTTTAGCCATCATCTATTTATTTCCTTATCTCACAAAGGCTGTACCTTCTACATTAGTTGCTATTGTTGCAATTACAGCCCTGTCGATTTTTATGAACTACGGAGTACGTACGGTTGGAGATATGGGGGAGATTTCGAAAACATTGCCAGCTTTTTTTCTGCCAGATGTTCCACTAACTATCGAAACACTAATGATAATTTTTCCCTATTCGCTAGCGCTAGCTGTTGTCGGACTTCTTGAGTCATTATTAACAGCCACGATTGTAGATGATATGACTGATACCGATAGCGATAAGAACATGGAAAGCAGGGGACAGGGCATCGCAAATATCATTACTGGATTTTTCGGGGGGATGGCTGGTTGTGCGATGATCGGTCAGTCAGTAATTAATGTAAAGTCAGGTGGGCGTGGAAGATTATCTGCTTTCGTCGCAGGGGTGTTTCTAATTTTTCTAATTGTTGTACTTGGGGATATTGTGGTTCGTATTCCAATGGGTGCTTTAGCAGGGGTAATGATTATGGTATCTATTAGTACGTTTGATTGGAATTCAATTAGAACCCTTCATTTGGTACCACGAAGTGATGCGGTTGTCATGGTCGTAACCGTGTTAACAGTTGTCTTCACTCATAACCTAGCGATTGGGGTTTTTACAGGAATTCTACTAAGTGCGATCTTCTTTGTCTCGAAGATTTCAAAAGTAAGTGTAGATAGTAAACTTGAGGGTAATAGAAGAACATATACGGTTAAAGGGGAATTATTCTTTGCGTCTGTGACAGAATTAGTGACTCAGTTTGACTATAAGGAAAACGTCAAAAATGTGGAGATTAACTTAAGCTGCTCGCATATATGGGATGATTCCGCTGTCGCTGCCGTTGATAAAATTGTGAACAAATTCGAAGAAAATAACATAGTTGTAAATGTAACAGGATTAAATGAAGACAGTAACGAATTAGTAAGTAAACTAGCTAATAAACTTGGATCACATTAATGGGGGTAGAATGATGTATAAAAAAATCCTTTTGGCATCAGATGGATCGGAACACTCCAAACGAGCAGCAGCAAATGCCATTCACATAGCCCAATGCTCCAAAGGTTCAATAATGGAAGTAGTATATGTAGTAGATGCAGATAAAGCCAAATCAGACGTATTAAGTAATTGGAACACGGCCGATATCGGTGATAAACGGAAGGAACGAATGAAAGATATTGAAAAAATGGCGAAGGAAGCAGGAGTTTCTTATAAATTAACGATCCTTCACGGCGAGCCTGGTCCTGCCATTGTAGACTATACAAATAAAAATAAATTTGAAATCGTTATCATTGGTAGCAGAGGATTAAACGGACTACAGGAATTTGTGTTAGGAAGCGTTAGTCACAAGGTGGCGAAACGCGCAAACTGCCCGGTTTTAATCGTCAAATGAAGAAAGACCACATACTGTGGTCTTTCTTAGCTTAATTTTCGTGCTTCTACTAATAATTGTCTCTCCGGCTTCTTAGCTAATAATGCACAACTTAAACCAATCAGTGGAAACAACATGAGAAGAAACAAACTTTCCGTATAGCTTTGGAACAGGTCAAATCCTAATCCTAATGGTAGTGGACCGCAGGCAGAACCAATGACCATAACCATGGCTGCGATTCCACTAATGCTACCTAAATACTTTCTGCCAAAATAATTTGGCCATACAATGTTTAGCGTAATACGCTCAATTCCTGAGCCAATTCCCCAAAGGACTCCAAAAAGAACCCCGATTGCTGCACTGTTTGCCTGTGTTAGAACAAATAACACCACAATCTCCATGACAAACACCGTAAACAGCAACACACTGGTTTTTACTTTTTCCACAATAAAACCGGATATGAAGGAAATAGGAAAACCAACAATTGCCATTAAACTAAGTACAGTTGCCGCCATTTGCGGAGATAACTGACTTTGCCCAAAAATGGATAACAGATGAAATGTCATCGCTGTATTAACTAGAGCGGGGATTCCGACACAAATTAACACAGCCCAGAAGGTTCTCGTTCGCATGGCTTCTTTTAAAGTCCAATCATCCTCTACATGAACAGAGGCTTCCTGTTTATCGCTTGCCTTTCCACCGGGAACAGTAAGTCCATCTGGCACTAGACCAATATCCTCAGGACGGTTGCGCACCCCAAAGAACGCAACAGGAACAAAAACAACTAAAAGAAGGACACCCCATACTTGCCAGGCAGTCTGCCAGCTCCATGTGTTAATGATCCATGCATTTGCCAGGGGGAAAAAGGCAGCACTTGCGACTCCGCCGATGGCCATAAAGCTTAATGCACGACCTCGTTTTTTTATAAACCATTGTGGGACAAGTGTATTTGGGACCAACGTCATACTTCCTTGACCAAATAGTCGAATTAAGAAAAAGCCAATTCCCATCATCCATGTGTTTGTCACAAAGCTGTTAAAGAAGCAGGCAAAAGCTAGTACGCTGCCGACAATGACCATCATCATTCGTTGGCCTAGCTTATCGACGAGTCTTCCCATAAACATCATCAATAAGCCAGCACATAATGTAGCCACACTATACAAACTAGAAATCTCGGTTCGTGACCAACCAAAGCTTTTTATGTATTCATCAATGAAGACGGAATTGGAATAGGTTTGCCCTGGACCTGATCCGAATAAATGGATGTTTTTTCATGATGCATTCTTTTATTCAAATAAACACTTCCTTCGTAAACAGAACTAAAAAACCCTAATTAAACTATATACGATTTCTACCTATTTTTCTCTTACTCTTTTTTATTTGAAAAAATATAGGTTTATAGTGTTTATCTAAATATAATTGAGTATGTAAGAGGAAACGGTAGATGTTTGCGCTTTCACTCAATTTCACAATTTATTCACAATCTTATATACTTGATTTTGTTAAAAACGGCCCCGACTTTCATGAGAGTTGAAAGTCAGTACAAATAATTGAAAAGAAGAGGTGCTTCATGAATTTAAACACAATTAAATATGAATGGTTTGGGAACATCAAAGGAGATGTTTTGGCAGGTCTTGTTGTGGCAATGGCCTTGATCCCAGAGGCTATTGCCTTCTCGATTATTGCAGGAGTAGATCCAATGGTGGGTCTGTATGCTTCCTTCTGTATTGCAGTTGTTATTGCCTTTGTAGGTGGTAGACCGGGGATGATTTCTGCTGCAACAGGTGCGACAGCCTTATTGATGACCACATTAGTTGCAGAACACGGACTTCAGTACCTGTTAGCTGCGACCATTTTGACTGGGATTATTCAAATTGTCATGGGTGTGCTGAAATTAGGGAGACTCATGAAATTTGTTCCGCGGTCAGTTATGGTGGGATTTGTTAATGCCTTAGCAATCCTAATTTTCACAAGCCAATTAACTCACTTTGTTGGAGAATCATGGGCGATGTATGCGATGGTAGCGGGAGCATTGGCTATTATTTATCTCTTGCCTCGTCTAACTAAGGCTGTTCCATCTCCTTTAGTTGCTATCGGAGTGATCACTGCTATTGCTATTTTTACAGCTAGTGGTGTTCGTACCATTGGAGATATGGGTGAATTAACACAAGCGCTGCCTATGTTTTTACTGCCTGATATTCCGTTAACTTTTGAGACGTTGCAAATCATTTTCCCGTATTCACTTTCGATTGCGATTGTTGGATTAGTAGAGTCCTTGCTAACAGCAACGATTGTTGATGACATGACTGATACGAAAAGTGATAAGAACAAAGAGGCACGTGGTCAAGGGATTGCTAATATCGTTTCTGGACTATTCGGTGGAATGGCTGGTTGTGCCATGATTGGTCAATCGGTGATCAATGTCAAATCTGGTGGACGCGGCCGACTCTCAGCCTTTGTGGCAGGTGTGTTCTTAATGATTCTCATCTTAGTATTAAATGATTTCCTTGTTCAAATTCCGATGGCAGCCCTTGTAGGTGTCATGATTATGGTATCCATTGGTACATTTGACTGGAGTTCACTTAAATCCCTTCACAAAACACCGATTACAGATACAATTGTAATGATTGCTACTGTTGTTACGGTACTGATGACACATGACTTATCTATAGGTGTATTACTAGGTATTATCTTAAGTGCGATCTTCTTCGCTTCTAAAATATCTAAGGTGAAGGTCACGACATTAGCTTCTGAACAATCTCATAAAAAGTACTACCGAGTATCAGGACAATTGTTCTTTGCTTCCGTAACTGATTTTGTAGAATGTTTTAATTATAATGAAGATGTGAAAGAGGTAAGTATTGACTTAACCGAGGCCCATCTTTGGGATGATTCAGCGGTAGGTGCGATTGATAAAATCGTCATTAAATACCACCAAAATGGAGTCAAAGTTAATTTGGTAGGATTGAATAAAGAAAGCAATAAATTAATAGATAAATTAGCCGTTCATAACAAACCAGGTGGCCTAGAGAAAGTAGTAGGACATTAATATATGACCACAAAGCGATTGTGCTTTGTGGTTTTTTTATGGTGAAGCTGTTGAAATAAATTTGAGAGGAAGATAAAAGGACTTAGAAATGACCTCTGTCTCCTATTGTTATTTTGTTTTTTTATTATTAATTGAATTCTCTAATTGCTGTGCATTTTCTAATCCAGTCTCACTAAACGCATTATCACTATTAACCATGTCCGAAGTAGGAATTCGGTCCAACGTATGATCTGCTTTGTTCGATCCTCTTTGTAGCTTATTCTTTTCCATTTGTGTTCCTTCTTCATCTTTTACTGTTACTTTAACCTATTTGAGTTGGGCTATTCACAGGAGAAAATACTAGTTACTCTCTTACCCCCAGCAGTTACCCATTTTATCTTAATGAGATTTATTCATTTTGATCTATAAAGGCTAAAGGATGATAATAAATCCTATTGCTTTTGGAGAATCTAACTGTATTCATAACACTTCAAAAAACGGAGGAATCATCTTGGGCGTTGAAGCGGAACAGATTCAATATTGTGAGAACTGCAAAGAGGACACCCTTCATAAAACCTATGAAGATGCAATGGAAATTATATACCGGTGTACACAGTGCGAAGAAGAGTTAGAGGTCTTTAAATCCTTCTTTTAATGCAAATAGATTCAATCGTAAGGGTAGCTTTGAAATTTATGTAAGATCTTAGAAGGTGATCAAGTTGGATTATGTACAGATGCTTGTCGATTTGCTTGGTGGTTATTTCTTTTTATTTATTATCGTGAAAATCCTTGGGAAAACCCAAATTAGTCAGATTACTCCTTTTGACTTTATATCAGCTCTTGTGTTAGGTGAATTTGTGGGAAGTGCTGTATTTGATCCGGAAATAAACCTCATTAAAATCCTATTTGGAGTAACAGTGTGGGGCCTTCTGATCTATTTGACAGAACTAACAACCCAGAAATCGTTAAAGCTTCGGCTTTTTTTAGAAGGAAAACCATCGTTTATCATTCATGAAGGACAACTAGACTGGAAGGAACTTAAAAAGAATCACCTTGATATTAACCAACTACAGCAATTGCTTCGATCTAAGGAAGTATTTTCTTTGCGAGATGTTGAGTACGCCATATTAGAACCGAATGGATCAATCAGTATTTTAAGAAAACAAGAAGCAGATAAACCTACATATAGAGATCTTAAATTAAACACGATTAAACGAATGGTCCCACTGACCATTATCAGTGATGGAGAAGTGATTACGGAACATTTGAAAGAGTCGGGTATGGATTATCAAGCTTTAGTAAAACTATTAAATGAAAGAAATATATCTTCAGTCAAGGATGTCGCATACGCGGAATGGGAATCGGATAAAGACCTGTTCCTTCAGGTTTATTAAAGATTTTCTATGTTTAAGAAAAACCCTCTGTCATTCAAAATGACAGAGGGGTAGCATTATTCAGTTTCAGCCTCTTCTGTGTTCTCTTCGGTACCTTCTTCAGTACCTTCTTCCGTTTGATTTTCTTCTGTTTCTGTCTCTTCCGTTGTGTCTTCACTACAACCTGTGGCAAATCCAATTACCATAAAAGTTGCCAACAAAGCTAATAATCCTTTTTGGAGTTTCTTTAATTTTTCCATTTTCATTGCCTCCTCAATAGCGTTAAGTAACTTACAAAGCTATCATACAATATAAAAAGCAAAGAAATGTCCGAGTTACCAATAATTTACACAATCAAGGAACAATATTTAACTTTTTCACATAAGGTATACAAAAATTTTCAATCCATCAACAAAACAATCTTAATTATTTGATTACAGATATTTGGTCATACTAACTACAAGCTATGAAGATTTAAAAAGGAGCGGTACGATGCCTAGAAAACCAGTGCAAACCGAAGAAGAGACAGATAAGGATAAGATTGTCCATTTACCGAATAATCAACCAAACAAAGATGAAGTTGAAAGCCTTTCACATATGTTAGCTGCTGTTTTGGAATATATATCGGATGAAGAGGTAGAAGAAATAGATTTTGAGTACATATTGGATCATACAGAAGGTCTTAGAAAATGGTGGGATCGCTATCAAGAAACCAATAGGAAAAAAATTGAGGATGAAATAAGAGATTCACTAAGTGGACTATCTTTTGAAGAGTTACAAAAAATCCGAGAACAGATCAAAGAAAAGTAGGATTGATATCATTAACTAACTTTTGCATTCCGTCATAGGGATGCTTATTTTGTTTGGTTATAAAAGTCAGTATGTATTTTCATATTTTTCCCATGATATAATAGGAATATCTGTTCGTAGTAAGGGAAAGCCATGCTAAATAGTGAAGAAGATATATGTAAACTTATTCAAGAAGATGAGAAAATGATGAATGTGTTAAGGGCTGCAAAATCACTTGAATTACCAGACTGGTGGATATGTGCGGGATTTGTACGCTCGAAAATATGGGATACATTGCACCATTTCAAGGATAGAACGGACACGCCCGATGTTGATGTGATTTACTATGACCAAGAGAATATAGATAAATTAAAGAGAATCTTTCCGAATATCCCTTGGTCAGTAAAAAATGAAGCAAGAATGCATCTCAAGAACAATCTTCCACCTTACTCATCATCTGTAGATGCTATCTCAAAATTTCCAGAAACCGCTACGGCACTTGGTGTAAAATTGGACGGGAATGACAAGGTCATTCTTACCGCTCCTTGTGGAATTAAAGACGTAATTAATCTAGAAGTCAGGCCTACGTTATTCTTTACGGAATCAAAGGATCGGGCTGCTATATATGAGGAACGAATACATAAGAAGAATTGGAAATCCATTTGGCATAAGGTAAAGGTGTATCACCTTGCTACTGAGGGGAGTAGGGAATGAACCACAATGAAATGGTTTTGGTCGTGAGTGTGACAGTGATGAAAGATAACAAGTTATTATTAATCAAAGAAAACAAATCAACGGCCTATAATCAGTGGAATTTTCCATCCGGACGAATGGAGAAATATGAAGACATTCTTGAAGCAGCTAAGAGAGAAGCGAAAGAGGAAACAGGGTTGGAAGTGGAGCTGTTAAGCACAACGGGTGTATACAATTTTGTAAGTGAGACCAATCATCAAGTCATTTTGTTTCATTTTATGGGTGAAATAAAAGGTGGAAAAGTAAGGCTTCCTGAAGAAGAAATCCTAGATTGTAAATGGATGTCTTTGAAGGACATTATGAATCTAAGAAACGAAGACATTCGCCATCCAATGGTGATCAGACAAATTGTTTCTGCATTGCAGAATGGTCAATTTTATCCGACAGCACTGTTTAAGAAAAAGTTAAATGAATAATTCCAACAATAAGCATCTTTATATAAGAGGAGAGATATATTTGAAAAGGTTGCTATGTATTTCGCCTCTAGTGTTGCTATACATATCACTAACTGGATGCAGTTTATTGGAATCAAAAAGTAATGTATCCAGGGAAATGGTGGCATTCAATAGCCTTACGTAAATGTTCTTTAGAAAAAGGGGGAATAAAGGTAAGGTGATTCAGTTAAGAAATGTTCAATCTATTGATTTAGAACCATTACTTTTTATAGAGAATGAAGGGTTTTCTAAAGAAGAAGCTGCCACGAAAGAAGCATTTGTAGAGAGGATTCAGTTGATACCTGATACATTTATTGTCGCAGTAAGAGAAGGGGAGCTCATTGGTTATATTAATGGACCAATCATTAGTCAACCTTATATAACGGACGATCTTTTTGGGAGGATAAAAAAGAACCCGGCAACAGGAGGGTTTCAGAGTGTACTAGGATTAGCAGTGTCCAAACATGTTAGAAATCAAGGTATCGCAAAAATTCTAATAGATAAAATGGAAGAGCTTGTAGTAGAAAATCAAAGGGAAGGGATTACTCTAACCTGTAAGCAAGAATTAGTTACTTTTTATGAAAGATTAGGGTTTGTTAACCATGGCGTATCCGATTCACAGCATGGAGGAGTACGCTGGTATAACATGGTCAAACTAATAGAAGGTTCCGGCAAGTAGAAAAGGGAAAGGCTACCACTTAAGAGTAAATCAGAGCAAGAGAATAAACAGAACTTGGGGGAAGAGTTATCTCTTGCTCTCATCTAAGTTATTGCCTAAGCCTGAAAAATTTAATCTTTAAAGTGAACAAAAATATAAATTTAATTGTTGAACCTAATTTATATCAAACGCTTACCTGCATCAGGTGAAAGGTTTGGGTCGCCTCCACCAGTAATAATCGGGTTGTTAGTTTGAAGATTATTTTTTGAACCATTACTGTTGTTCTTTTTATTATTATTGGTTTTTTCGGAAATATGGTTTTTCTCGTTCATTTTGTAACTCCTTATTGAGAAGTAATCTTTTTAAAAACGACTTATACCTTTAAGATAGGATCGCTCTGATGCTTTTAGGTGTAATCTTATTCAGGAAGATTAGCATTTGCTTTTTCCAAGCTGCTAGCATTCGTTGATTGATCCTGATCCTTTTGCTCGGTACGTTCTTTTATAATTTCTGTTTTTGTACCGAGAGTTTGCTGATACGATACCGGTCGATTGTCTTTTTTCATCCTGGCTCACCTCCTCATCTTACTTTTCCCAAATCAACTGTTTAAATGAGTTCTCTTGTATTCAACGATAAAAAAAGAGGACATCTTCATAAAGAGTGTCCTCTCATTTATTATCGGGGTTGGTTCGTATGAGTGGGACTCGATAACGAATAACTTTTAATCATTTTTTGTAAATTAATATGTCCTTCTCTTAATTTAATTGTTTCTTGGAGGATTTTCTGGAATCCTTCCAGATCACGATCAGAGGCATTTAATACAGATTTAGGTATCGCCTCTACAAGTTGTTGTAAGTTTAAGTCTGCCATAAAAATGACCACCTTTCTTTAAATTACTTGAGATTCATTTTATCGTAGTGTTCATAAAATACTTTAAATAGTCTTTCGTCTCCACCACGATCAGGGTGGAGGAACTCGAGTAGTTTTCTTAGCTCTTTTCGAAGTAAGTCTTTGTCTGAATCCTCCTCTATACCTAATAGAGAGCCAATCGTATAGGGAGCCGGAGAGAATAATGAGCTCTCTGCTTTGACCATTTTTTTCAACGATCGAACTTTGGCCCGTTCAATTCGTAAGGAGATTTCTAGTTCTTCTATTTTTTCTTTTAGGCTTGTATTCTCATGAAACGTTTTTTCCCAATGCTCATAATCAATCCCAAATTGTTTACTCTTTCTTTCAATTTTCTTTTCTACAATAAAGGTGGCTAGATCAAAAGGATCAATAGAAAAATTAATGTTCAAATCTTTTGTTCTTTTGGCTCTTATTTTCCCCTCTAGAATCCAACGAATGACCGTTTCTTCACTATCTGTAATGCCTTCACTCTTAAGTAAATTAGTAGTTTCTTTCACATTTAACATAGTATCAACTCTTTAATCTTACTAGTAAATTTACTGTATCATAGATTCCCTATTACAAATTTACAGCTTTGTTTAATTTAGATGTTAAATGTAACGAATTTGACGATTGTATTAAATTTTTATGTGATTAACCAGAGAATTCTACGCTTTTTACCTTCTAAATGGAAAAAAATGCAGTGTATGGTAAAATTAGGTGTGTCCCCGAGGTTATATTGTTATGATTTATGCAAATCTGCGTGACTGGATACATACCTTAAACAAGGTGGTTATGGAGTATCTGTTACGGTGACGGGTACTTATTGTTTATAGATGATTAGTCTAGCTATCTATTTTTGTATCTTTGTTTTGTGAAATTGCAATTGAGAGAATTCACTCAATGGAAAGGCTCCTGCTATTCCTTTCAAGCATTTGTGATGACGATAAAGAAGGAGGAGTTGCAGTTATGAGTAAGAATACCAATATCAATATAGCAGGACTTGGTTTTAGTTGGGATGTTGAACAAGGAAAGTTTCAGTATGAAGATCAGGATGCGGTTCTTTTTTGGATAAACAGTGCCATGAAATCTTTTTTTGACACCATTGAGGAGGTATCTGGGGAAGAAGTATCCAATCTGGTCTTCGAAACGACGGGGTATCGTCAAGGGGTAGTGGTAGGAGATTATCTCCGGAAAATCAAGGACTTTGATGTGTTAGAGGCAGCAAATATGATTACGAATACATATGCTTCAGCTGGTTGGGGAAGAGCAGAAATCAAGAACCTAGATTATGACACAAAAACGCTGGTTGCTCATCTCAGGGATAGTTGGGAATACAAGATAAACTTGACTCAAGGGAAGAATAAAGGAACTGCTTTCTTAGCGGCCCATTTTGCAGGTGTCTTTAGCAGGCTATTAGGAGTGAATGTTTGGTACGAATATGAACAAGATCAACTTGAAGGCCATGAGTACAGCATTGTTAAGTACTTTCCTTCCGATATAACAGCCACCTCAAATATTCACCAGCTAGCTCGTAAGAAAGAATCGGAACAGATCTTACGTCTAGAAGAGATGGTGGAAAAGAAAACAGGTGAACTGCGAGACTTAGTAAAAAAACTTTCCTCTCCCATCATCCCTGTTTTTGATGGAATTGTGGTGGTTCCACTGATTGGCAAGTACGAAGAAGATCGATCAGAGGATTTATTTAACAACACCTTAAGCAATTTACCAAAGCATAAAGCCAATTATCTCAATCTTGACTTAACGGGTCTTGATAAGGAAGTGGATCATTTTACAATTGACCTGATTGTAAAAATTGGTTCAGCAGCTTCGTTAATTGGTACAAAATCTATACTGGTTGGTATTCCTCCTAATTTAGCGGTTGAAATGGTCCAATCCAATATCACCCTTAGTTGTTATCAAGTGTTTCAAACCCTGCAGCACGGGATTCAATATGCACTGGCACAGATGGGGAAAACGATAAATTAAGCAACATGGGGAAAAGCCGGAGTGTCAGGAAGTGGTCCAAATCGTTTTGCGTGTAAGATAAACAATTGTCCCATATAATATAGAAGAATAATGTATAGGAGGTACGAACATGAGAATTGAAATGTGGACTGACTTCGCTTGACCATTTTGCTATATTGGCAAAAGGCGTCTGGAGGATGCTATTAAGAAGATTAACCATCCAGTGGAAGTGATTTACCGATGCTTCGAATTGGATCCTACGAAAGAACGAGATATTAAAGAAAATATTTATGAAGGTCTCGCCAAGAAATATGGAATGAGTATCGAGCAAGCAAAAGCTAATACACAAAACATGGTTCGAATGGCAAAAGAAGCAGGACTGGATTTTCAAATGGATACGTTGATCCAAACGAATACCTTTGATGCGCACCGTTTGACCATGTTTGCCAAAACAAAAGGCTTGATGAAAGAGATGACCGAGCGTATCCTGTATGCTTATTTTACGGAATCCAAACATATCGGAGATCACCAAACACTAACGGAATTGGCAGTGGACGTAGGCTTAAACCGAGAAGCAGTGGAAAAAATGCTCGCAAGTGATGAAATGGCAGATGCCGTTCGGGCTGATGAGCAAACCGCACAGCAATATCGGATTACTGGTGTCCCGTTTTTCCTTATTAATAATAAATATGCTCTGACTGGTGCACAACCAACGGAGGTATTTGTTCAAGCGCTTGAAAAAGTAATCGCAGAGGATAACATCATTGTTTTAAACAATCAAGACGGAATAAGCTGCGATGACGATGGGTGTGAAATTCCTAAGAAATAATAAAAAAAAGAACTAGTTTTCGGTGACGGAGACTAGTTCTTTTTTTAGAAATCACACCTAGAAAGACCCCAATCATGTTCAGAGGGGTCCTTATATCTATTACTGTTTGCTGATTTTTTCTTCCACACGTTTTTCAATTCTCTCGACTAGATCCTTATCTCGTAGTAATTCTTCTTTATTTCGTTTCATCAGTTCTTCTAAAGTTGGTTTCCCTTGTTTCATTTTTTTAACGCCCTTCCTAAATATGAAATTTGACTTTTCTGAAAATATAACCGAATAAAAACCCCTACCATCATGATAAAGGTTAAATGTAAATAAACCTTTACAAACAGGTAAAGGTCTTGCTAACAACGACAATTGGTTGCCAACAAAGCCGGAAGGGAAAAACTCTTCGTAATGACGACTTTGCTGTAAAAGCTACTCCCCTTTATGGAGCTATTTATTTTGTATGTATTAATAATAAAAGATTGTGAATTATTAGTCAATTTATATACTCCATAAACAGATAAAAAATAAATGAACATGTGACGGGTTAATAGTAAAATAAGGAGGGAAGTTAAAAGTAGGGAATATAGGTATTTTTTAGGGATTAAAAATTTTAGAACGGGGTAATTTTATGGGGAAGAGTATTTATAAAAGTGAGGATGGAAAAAAGGTTCTACAGGAGCATTATGAACGGTATGTAAAATCATTTCCTTTTCCTATAGAGCGAAAGTACGTGAATACGAGTTTTGGAGTAACTCATGTTCTAGTGGCAGGTCCACAAGAGGGGAAACCTGTATTTTTATTCCAGGGGGGCAATTGTATCAATCCAATGACTTTCTCCTGGTTCACTCCACTACTAGAAAAGTATCGGATTTATGCACCCGACACGATAGGACATCCTGGCTATAGTGCTGAAACAAGAATTTCTGCCAAAGACGAAAGTTTTGCCAAATGGATTGAGGAGTTATTAAAGGAGTTTCAATTACCCAGTTGTGCATTCATTGGTCCCTCTTATGGTGCGGGGATTATTTTACGATTAGCTACATATCTCCCGAATAAAATTGACTGCTCTGTGCTAGTGTCACCGGCAGGAATCACATTAGGTTCGAAAATTAAGATGATTAAAGAAATATTAATTCCATTATTGTGGTTTCAAGCTTTCTCTTCAGAAAAACATCTGAACAAAATTGCAGCAACCATGTCTGATCATAATATGAAAGAAGTAGATAAACAGATTATAGGTGATGTATTTCGATACACCAGACTCGAGCAAGATATGCCAAAATTAACGGAGGCTTATGAGTTAGTAAATTATAACGCACCGACTCTTGTTATAGCAGGTAAAAAAGATGTTTTCTTTCCCGAAAAGAACATAAAGCCTCTATCGAAAAGCATTTTTACTAATTTTATGGATTTTAAATCTTATGATATGGGGCATTTTCCTTCTGAAGAACATGTAAAGGTGATTAATAAGGATATAATGGAATTTTTAGAAACGTATTACATATAAAGTTAACGAACGTTCAGAGCATGGGCTCCGAACGTTTTTTTCTGCTTCGATTACGACTGACTAGAAATGCAAAAAATACTGATTGCACGGTCGTTCGAAGGTCGTTTCCGAAGCATTCGGAGGGAGAAATGAAGTTCATCAGGGTTATGAAGATCAATTCCGAATCGTTCGCAGGATGAAACGAAGTTCATCAGGGTTATGAAGATCAATTCCGAATCGTTCGGAGGGAGAAATGAAGTTCATCGGTGTGATGAAGATCGTTTCCGAATCATTCGGAGGGTGAAAATGAAGTTCATCAGGGTTATGAAGATCGTTTCCGAATGGTTCAGAAGAGGAATTAATCTTCATCGAAAAGTCTCATAAGTAGATTCCGAATCATTCGGAGGGAATGATGTTGACCTGTATAAAGAACCTAAACAATCCTTATTCAATACCAATTCGAAATAACAAAATGGCAAGCAAAGCAGTAATGGGGGTCATAACCATGGTTTCTAAATAGGAACTGGACGCTACATTTCCTAGTGTATTTAAGATCATGATTGCAAACATGGTCCAAATCCCAATAGTTACTATTCTATTGAATTTTCCCTTGAACAGATATCCTGCTTTTACAGCGATAATAAATAGAAATAGGATTTGCACAACGATGGATATACTTTCAAAGATGAACAAGTCAGTCGAGTTGTTTATTTGACCGCCCCAAACAAAATGATACGGAA
Source organism: Robertmurraya korlensis NBRC 107688 (assembly GCF_001591645.1). Lineage (GTDB taxonomy): Bacteria > Bacillota > Bacilli > Bacillales > Cytobacillaceae > Robertmurraya_A. The sequence goes on from NZ_BCVH01000004.1 coordinate 229,644, forward strand.
TGATCTTGAAAAGGATCAGGACATGCATAAACAGTGCTAAAGTACAGAGGGTTATGATACTAGTACTTGCAAGTTTAAAACCTATGAACTTTTTCATCTTTATCCTCCAGATTTTATCGATGTTTTTCTAAGTTAATATATTCAGTTGGGAGGAATATATGTTGGCAGGTATTTTATTTTAATATATTTTACAAATTGAGGGAATAATTGGCAATTAAACTATAAAGAAAATGACCGATATATGGATAGAGGGAACAACGCGCTTTAACCGTTAGTAAAATTTAAAATGTATATTTATACAAACGTGTAATCAAAGGAGACTTCCTGGAGGTAGGTTTATGATCAAGAGAAAAAGCAGTATTAAACTCAAAATGTTAGGTTTATTTTTACCTATTATTCTAATTTCTACGATTTCGATCACCGCTTTAAGTTTTTTTAGTTCTAAAAAAGAAATTACCTCTTTAACAGATTCTAGTGTCAATCACAAGATGGCTACGATTTTAGAAGAAATGGAGCATGAATTTACGGCCCATACACGGCTGGCTGAATCAATTAGTACGTTGTACAAGGTAAAAGGGAATTCTCTAGTAAAAGAAGATTACAAAAAGACCTTAGAAGTAACCATAAAATTAAACACCAATACGTTCGGGCTAGGTATATGGTTGGAACCATACCAATATCATCAGGATACTGAATATTTTGGACCCTACGTGTACAGAGATGGTGAAACCATTTTATACACAGAGGATTATGAAAATGCGGATTATAATTACCCGGAATTAGATTGGTATGTTAAGGGAAAAGAAGTCGGGGAAGGGAATATTGCATGGTCTCCGCCTTACTATGATGAGGGACTAAATAAGACGTTAATCACAGCTTCTGTTCCAATTATTCTTGATGGAAAGTTTATGGGAAATATCACGGCTGATTACGATTTGACAACGATACAAGAATTGATAGTTGGTCAAAAGTTTGAAAAATCGGGCCATCTTTTCCTTGTCGGCTTAGCGGGAGAGTTTATTGCCCATAAAGAAAAATCCATGACTGATATGATTATGGAAGATTCAGAGCTAAAACAGTTAGGGGAAGAAATCCTCAATCATGAAAGTGGAAACAAGTTCTTTTCAACTAACGATAAGGAATGGGAGGCGTTTTACTCAACCTTTCCTGAAACAGGTTGGAAACTGGTAGCATTAGCACCTACAAGTGAACTATATGCTGGGGTTACTTCTTTGCTAATGAAATCAGTAGGAATTACTGCCTTCTTTTTACTAGTATCCATAACGTTAATAGTTTTATTTAGTTCTAGCATGTCAAAAAAGATGAAGCAGTTTGTCGAGAAGATTGGATTCCTTGCGGAGGGTGATTTAACCAATCCTATCCAAATAAAATCAAGTGATGAACTTGGACAAATGGGTGAACATTACAATCAAGCATTGAGTCATTTAAACCAAATGTTTTACACAATCCGTTCCTCTTCTGAACAAGTAGCAGCAAGTGCAGAAGAATTATCGGCGAGTGCAGAACAGACCAGCTCGTCTGTAGCGGAAGTGGCAGGATCGATCCAGGACGTGGCTGCAAATAATAATGAGCAAAACAATTACACGAGCAAAATGAAAGAAAGTACCGGCCTCATTTATCATAGGATGGAACAAATTACGTCCAATATTGAAAATGTGAAAAACTCTTCTACTGAAACGACGGTTCTTGCTCAAGATGGAACCGACGATGTAAAAAGGGCTATTGACCAAATGAATGAAATCCATTCAACGGTTCAACAAACCGCTCACTCTATTAGTCAATTGGATAACAAATCCAGAAAGATTGAAGATATCGTAGGCCTAATCAATACGATAGCTGAACAAACGAACCTGCTTGCATTAAATGCGGCGATTGAAGCGGCAAGGGCTGGGGAGCATGGGAAGGGCTTTGCGGTTGTTGCAGATGAAGTAAGAAAACTAGCGGAGCAATCTAGTAGAGCTTCCGGAGATATTAAGAATCTAATTCACGAAATCCAGAATGAGATTAGCACTTCCGTATCAGTGATGAAATCGAGTACAGAGTCTACTAAGTCAGGAATTCAAGTGGTGGAACAAACGGGACAATCATTTAATCAAATTTATGATGCGATTGGAAATATGACGAAGCATACGGAAGAGGTTTACAACTCCGTTGTTCATATTCTAAAAGAAGTAGATCATATGAAAGATGTAGTGGATGCGGTTAACGAATTAGCAGGAACCAATGACGAAAAGGCGCAAAATGTATCTGCTGCTACGGAACAACAAGCGGCAATGGTAGAAGAAATGACCGCATCGAGTGAAGCGTTGGCTCAAATTGCAACCGATCTTCAACTTGAATTAGCAAAATTTAAGCTGTGATACATGGAAGAAGGAAAGATGTGAATCGTACATCTTTCCTTCTTTTTGTGTTTATTAATGGATCATTGCAATCTCCCTGACATGACCGTAACAAAATTTTGTATAAAGGCATTGTAATTAAAAAATAAAGCAATCCTATCAAGCGTTTCTAAGGGTTCTACTTCAGGCTTTGGGCGAAAATCTGCTCTTGATGTACCTCTAGATAATTCCGAAGAGTCAACTCTCGCTCTCCGGGAAACGAATTGAAAGGACTCAGGGCTCACAATGGAGAATAAAGTGAGAACATCATGAACGGCGGCGGCCTGTAAACCAGGGATTAGTTTATTATAAGCATTGATATAGTAATCCATTATGGGCTTAAACAAGCTTGAGAACGGATTACTGTTCAGGGAAGTAATATAGTTTACTACTTGAGGTGATACTAGAGCATAATTCGTAACATTCAGCGGTAAAATCGTAATGTTCTTTCCTTTTTCTAAGACCAAATCACTTGCAATAGGGTCCCCGTAAAAATTAGCCTCCGCCGAAGCGGTCACATTTCCTGGGTGATTAAATGCTCCTCCCATGATATACATAGCGTTAACTTGATTCATAAAATCTGCCCCAGCTAAAATAAATGCCGTAGCAAGTGAGGTAGAACGACCAACATCCACAATCGTTAATTCACTCTTGTACCTATCAATTATTTCGAATACGGTAGAAAAATCCTGAACATTGGTTGTGAAGTAATCGGGTGGTCGTATCGGTCCAAGTCCTTCTGGCCCATGTATTTCGGGATAATACTGTACTAATTCTCCGGAAAAGGGTCCTTTGGCTCCGCGTATAACTGGAATATCTGGTCTTCCACCTAGTTGAAGCAAATAAGAGGCATTTTCAGCAGCCTGTGTTTCATCTACATTTCCATAACCGGTAACCAAACCCACTAGTTCAATTTCAGGATTCAATAAGGCATAGATAATGGCAACAGCATCATCAATCCCTGGATCACCAAAGAGCAAAATTTTCTTCATTTTCTTCACCTGATTCTTAAGACTTTTTATAATATATACTCTTTGTTAAATACAGGTGACTTATTTGGTTTCGTTTAGTATGTGTCTGAAAACATCTGGATTTATTTAATTGCATTCGATGTTTTACTAGGAACATAGTCTCTTAAATCGGCCATAGAAGGAAAGATAAAACGAAAGGTTGTCCCTTTACCCAGTTCACTTTGAACTCGAATGACCCCATTCATGGCTTTAACAATACTATATGCCACCATCATACCAAGGCCAGTACCCTTTGAACCTTTTGTGGAATAATAAGGTTCTCCCAATCGGTCCAATTGTTCTTTTGTCATGCCAACTCCGTGGTCAATGACTGATATCGTTACATTTTTTTCGCTAGTATCTGAAAGTATGAGTAACTGACCCCCATTAGGCATCGATTCAATTCCGTTTTTTATCACATTCAAAAAACATTGGTGAAATTTTAGTCGATCTCCGATAATATGTCCTTGCGTTTCAATTTGGGTATTTACTTTAACTGAATATTGATTCGCTGTGGGTATCAGCATTTTTATTATTAGAGTGAGTTCCTTACTAACTTCAATGGGTTCCACTTGTTCTAATGATGGTTTTGAAAAGGTTAGGTAATCTTTTATTACCTGTTCCGCTAAAATCAATTCATGTGAAATGATCTTTAAATATTCTGTATGTTTTTGAGATGTTTGTGGACCTTCTAAAAGCAATTGAACAAACCCCTTAGCTGAGGTAAGGGGATTCCGAATCTCATGGGATATGGCCGCACCCATTTGTTCCACGACTTCTAACTTACCTGATTTAATCAACTGATTTTGTAAATGGAAATTCTTTATGACAAACTCACTCGTTATGGAAATCATTGCTATTCCAAGATTAGGTACTACTAGATAAGCTATGTAGGCATCAAAAAGATTAATGTCTAAATTCATGAATCCCAAGCTGGAAAGGGTAATTATACTAATTGCAATTCCCAATAAGATGGAAATGACCACCCGACGGGATGGACGTTGGTTCCAAAACCAGGGATAAACTTTCCAAAAGAAAAAGGCTAGCGGTAAATAAAGGCCGATATTTGCAAAAAATCCAGCATCGATTCCATACAATCCTCGAATAAAAATAACCATAATTGAAAGGATGGGACCTATTCCTAAGTAAAGTCCACCAATCAATACGGGAAGCTCTCGTAAATCCATCAAAATATCTGGAACAGGATGGTATGAGAATTGGAAGCAAGTCCATAGGAGGAGAATACCCCAAAATAATGAAAACCTTTTTGATATAGAAAAGTTCCTCATCTTGGCTGACCAGACAAGTGCAAAAAACAAAATAACCATTAATAAGGAAAGATTAAAAAAGAAGTGTTTAGTGATTTCCATGGACTTCCTCCGAGTGATTCAACAATTTTATTCTATTATATATATGAGAAGTACAAAATACATTAACATTTTTAAGTAAATGTTCACATGGGGATTTATATCTTTTTAAAAATAGATAATTGAGGAGCAATTGGTTTCAATATTATAAACCTTCCTTTGTAAAATAGGTGATTGCTAACAAAAAATTTGGCATAAAAAAATCCAGCTCCCAAAGGGAAACTGGTTCATTATGTATCGCCGCCTTTGCCGTATGTGAGTGTAAGAAAGTTTTAAACCACCACTCCTCAAAGTGGGTGTCCGCAGAAACATTCCTGCCTGTCCTCCAAATCATATAGATGGAGACTTGTCATTCCTGTTCCAATGTTAAACTCCCTATTACAGCTTAAAGGTTAAAACTTACTTAAGAATACGAACAACGCAGCTTGTATTAGTATATTAATATAATAGTTGTTGTTCTGCAATGGAAATGGTTTCCTCACTTTTTTGTAGATAACTACAGCCAGGTGTTGTTTGGCTGAAAGGCTGTGATGAAAGATGTTAGGGGGGTGTTAGTGATTGAAACGTATTTCAGCATGTGATGAAAGACGTTAGGGCGTGAATAAATGATTGAAACGTTATTCATCGGGAGGATGAAAGAGGTTAGGGTGTGAATAAATGATCGAAACGTTCTTCATCAGGTAGATGAAAGAGGTTAGGGTGTGAACAAATGATTGAAACGTTCTTCATCAGGAGGATGAAAGACGTTAGGGTGTGAATAAATGATTGAAACGTACTTCATAAGGCGGATGAAAAACGTTGGAGCGGTAGTTAATGATTGAAACGTTCTTCACTGGAGCTATGAAGAACGTTTTTGCTTTAAACAAAGGTCGAAAAGAAGTCATCGTCCTCATGAAGATCATTTCAGCTTAAATTATTACGCGAAATGAAGTTCATCCACTTAATAAGAATTGTTTCACCGCATTTTCCTCATCTTCAACTACTCATCTAACAGAACTCCCCCACCTAAATAAAAATTTAGAACCATTTTTCCACTTTCAGTATGGAAAAGAAGAATATGAAAGCGTTTTCAACATAGAATGAATTACACCGAGAATCAACCAGCTAGTATCGAATTGAAAGGGAGGGGACAAAGTGAGGATTTTATTATGTTGTGCCGCGGGAATGTCTACGAGTCTATTGGTAACGAAGATGGAGAAGGCCGCGGAGGAACAAGGGGTAGAGGTGAAAATCTGGGCGGTATCCGCGGACGTGGTTCGCAATCATGTTGATGATGCAGACGTGCTGCTCGTGGGTCCGCAGGTTCGTTACATGCTGCCTCAACTGAAAAAAGTGGGCCAGGAAAAAGGGATTCCGGTGGACATGATTAATACTGTGCACTATGGAACATGTAATGGCGCCGAAGTATTGAAATTTGCAAAACAGTTAGTCACCAAATAAGGAGTGATTGGAATGAGCAAATTTACCGATGTATTGGAAAACAAGGTAATGCCAGTCGCTGGACGCATTGCCGGACAGCGTCATTTACAAGCGTTGCGTGATGGACTTATTTTAACGATGCCTCTTATTATTGTAGGTTCGATTTTCTTGATTCTCGGATTTTTGCCAATTCCAGGCTATGAAGATTTCATGGCCAAGACGTTTGGAGATGCGTGGCTTACTAAGTTACTCTATCCAGTTGCTGCGACCTTTGATATCATGGCACTGATCGCCGGATTCGGGATTGCCTACCGGTTAGCGGAAAAGTACAATGTGGAGCCTTTGTCTGCTGGAGCGATCTCTGTGTCCGCGTTCCTCCTTGCCACGCCATTTGAAGTTTCCTTTTTAGCGGAGGGCGCAACAGAAGCCGTTATGGTTGGTGGGGCGATTCCTGCTGCGTTAATGGGAAGTAAGGGATTATTCGTTGCGATGTTAATTGCGATGCTGTCTACTGAAATTTATCGATATATTATTCAGAAGAATATTGTTTTTAGATTGCCTGACGGAGTTCCGCCAGCAGTTAGTAAATCGTTTGTTGCGTTAATTCCAGGGGCGATTGTTATTTTCGTTGTTTGGATTTTACGTATATTAGTAGAAAATACCGACTTCGGGAGCTTACACAACATAGTCGGAGAACTTCTCGGTAAACCGCTCGGCGTACTCGGAGGAAGTTTGATTGGTAGTTTAGTAGCTGTGTTCCTCGTGCAGCTATTATGGTCAACTGGATTGCATGGGGCATCCATCGTTGGTGGGGTGATGGGTCCCATCTGGTTAGCGGCTACCGATGCGAACCGTCTGGCGTTCCAAAATGGGGCAGATGAGCTACCAAATATCTTCACGGCTCAGTTTTTTGACTTGTTTGTGTATATCGGAGGCTCTGGTGCCACCTTTGCTCTTGTAGTCATGATGCTACTAAGGGCACGAAGTCAGCAAATGAAGCAACTCGGACGGTTAGCGTTTGGACCGGGGCTCTTCAATATTAACGAACCGATTACGTTCGGAATGCCAATCGTAATGAACCCACTCATGATCGTGCCGTTCATTTTAGCTCCACTTTCGATTGTTATCACCACGTATATCGCGATGAGTACTGGTCTTGTAGCGAAGCCAGTCGGGATTGCTGTGCCATGGACGATGCCACCAATCATTGGAGGTTATTTAGCAACTGGTGGGAAAATCTCAGGTGCGTTATTACAGTTATTTAACTTCTGCGTCACCTTCGCGATTTATTATCCATTCTTTAGAATGTGGGATCGCCAAAAGTACGCGGAAGAGCAAGGAAAATAAAGCATTTTAGGAGGAGTCTATGACAAAGTTAGTAATTAACGCGGATGATTTCGGTTATTCAAAAGGAGTAAACCTCGGAATCATCGAAGCGTACAAACACGGAGTCGTCTCCTCAGCCACAATGATGGTCAATATGCCTGGAGCTGCGCATGCCGCAGCTCTAGCGCTTGCCCATCCAGGGTTGGGAGTCGGAATTCATCTTGTTTTGGATTGTGGATATCCTGTCCATTCAAACGTTCCATCCCTTATCAATGAAACGGGCCAATTTTACAAAATGCAAGAATTGCTAGAAAAAGCAGATCCTCGTGACATTGAAAAAGAACTCCATGCTCAAATCGAGAAATTTTTCTCATTCGGCTTAACTCCGACACACTTGGACGGGCATCATCATGTCCACGGGCAGGAAAAAATTTACCCGATGGTTCAATTACTCGCTAAGGAATACAGAATACCGATTCGTAAGGTGTCAGGGGATTCCAATCATCCAAGCAATCAATTTCTACCAACTACTCAAGCCTTCTTCTATGAATTTTATGGAAACGAATTAACTCCCACTTCTCTCATAGACTTAGTAAAGAAGTCTACTTCCTTTGATACAGCAGAAATTATGTGCCACCCGGCGTATATCGACGAAGAGGTACTGACGGGCAGCTCGTACAACGTCCAACGAGCACGAGAATTAGCTATTTTAAACGATCCTGAGGTCAAACGGGCTGTTGAAGAAAACCGCATCGAGCTTGTTACATACAAAGACGTAATCAAGTAAGAGGGGGAGAATCATGGAACAAGAACAACTGGTGTTTCAAATCATTTTACATGGGGGAAATGGCAGGAGCTCTTCAATGGAAGCAATCATTGCTGCCAAAGCAGGAGATGTAGAACGAGCTCGTGCCAAGCTTCAAGAAGCGGCAGATGAGTTACATGAAGCACATAAAATTCAAACCAATCTTATTCAAACGGAGATTCGAGAAGGTCCACAGCCAGTCTCATTATTAATGGTGCATGCACAGGACCATTTAATGAATGCGATCGTTGTAAAGGATTTAGCAACCGAATTTGTGGATTTGTATGAATCACTTGGGTTTTCACAGGAGGAAGCATGACCAAAAAACTAAAGGTAGCTACGATTGGTGGAGGGTCTAGTTATACTCCGGAATTAGTTGAGGGTTTTATTAAACGATACGACGAATTCCCCGTAAGTGAGCTTTGGTTAGTTGACATTGAAGAGGGAAAAGAAAAGCTGGAGATTGTCGGAAACCTAGCGAAACGAATGGTAAAAAAAGCAGGACTTCCGATTGATGTCCACTTAACATTGGACCGGCGGGAAGCGTTAAAAGACGCGGCCTTTGTGACGACTCAGTTTCGGGTGGGTTTGTTAGAAGCGCGCGCGAAGGATGAGCGAATTCCATTGAAGTACGGTGTTCTCGGGCAGGAAACGAATGGTCCTGGCGGGTTGTTTAAAGGATTACGGACCGTTCCAGTGATCCTAGACATTTGCCGTGACATGGAAGAGTTATGTCCAAATGCATGGCTGATCAATTTTACGAACCCAGCCGGCATGGTGACAGAAGCGGTCCTTCGTTATAGCAAGGTGAAAAAAGTCGTTGGCCTTTGTAATGTCCCAATTGGGATGGAAATGGGAATTGCCAAGTTGCTAGGTGTGGAACACTCGCGCATTCGCATTGATTTTGCGGGCTTGAACCATATGGTGTATGGCTTGGATGTGTTTGTAGATGGAGAGAGTGTGAAGGAAAAGGTGTTTACCCTTTTAACGGATCCGAACAACACTAGCTTTGTGAAAAACATCCCAGGCTACGGATGGGAGCCGGAGTTTTTGAAAGCTTTGAATGCCCTGCCATGTCCATACCATATGTATTATTACAAAACCAAAACGATGGTGGATAAAACTCTCGAAAGTGCTGAAAAGGAAGGAACACGGGCGGAGGTTGTGCAAAGACTCGAGAAAGATTTATTTGAGTTATACAAGGACGAAAACCTTGACATCAAACCACCTCAGCTCGAAAAACGTGGGGGCGCCTATTACTCCGATGCCGCCGTTCGACTCATTACTTCTATCTATAATGACAAAGGTGACATCCAACCGGTGAACACGATGAATGCCGGTGCAATCGCAAGCATTCCGTACGACTCGGCCGTGGAAGTGAGCTGCATCATTACGAAGGATGGTCCAAGACCAATTACAATGGGAGATCTTCCGGTTGCGGTTCGCGGATTAGTTCAGCAGATCAAATCCTTTGAGCGAGTTGCAGCAGAGGCAGCAGTGACCGGTAATTACTCAACCGCGCTACTTGCCATGTGCATTAACCCATTGACACCATCCGATACAGTAGCGAAACAGATTTTGGATGAAATGCTTGAGGCACATAAGGAGCATTTGCCTCAGTTTTTTTGAAGGTAATGGGCGTGTTGGATACACGCCTTTCTTGAGGAATTTAGTAGATAGGCATCACAAATAAAGGGGATAAGCAAACAAACATTCGATATAGTAGTACCAAGGTAGTATATTAGATACTCCTTTTGCTGAATAGGCAAAGGGAAAAGAGTTTGAGAAAATAGCAGAAACAAGCCGTTTATTTCGGTTTGTCCCAGTATCGGTCAGTGTGTAGCATTGGACTGGTCTGGGTTTTTTGTCATATATTCATTCCATCAGACCTTTGGTATAATTAACAGAAAATTTAAATGATTCATCGAGCGGAGGTGTACAATGACCATTTTGAAAAGAATGCAGCAAAATGAAAAGGCTTCACGCATAGCCATTATGGTGGCTTCCTTGATGGGAGGAGCTGTCTTTATACAGTATGGAATACTAAGAGTGAGTTTTATTCACGATCCTTTTATTTTTGGACTATTAACCTTATTTCTCTTTATTGTTGAGTTTTATCCGATGCCCATTTGGAGAGGATTTACATCCATTAGTTTTCCGTTAGTGTATGCGATCTTTGTTATGCAAGGGTTAGAGTTTGTTGTTGTTACCTATGCGGTAGTCGTTCTCGTTATTAATGTTATAAAAAGAAGACCATTAAGAATAGTTTTCTTTAATCCAGCTCAACTGATTATCAGTTTTGTCTTGGCGTATTACCTAGGAAGTAGCTTCTATACTCTTCTACCTGTTAACCATCTTTCTCCAATCATTCAAGGAATGATCCATATTGCCTTTATGATGACACCCTTTTACCTCATTAATAATACAATAGTAGATTTTATCTTAACAATCAGACCTCAACCTTATACATATAAAATATGGAGACAGAAGTCTTATCAAGAACTAAATAGTTTTCTAGTTTCCTTTGTTTATCTTACTTTGTTTTATATCCTAGGGAATCAAAACAGAGGTGAAATTGACGCAGTTGCTTTCTTTTTTTTCTTTTCACCGTTAGTGGCTGTCGCCTTACTTTTTTCGATAATCACCCGTCTTAGAAAAGAAAAGTTCCGGTTGAAGGCTTTATTTAATATTTCCACTGAACTGAATAAGAAAATTCCGACGGAAGATTGGATAGAAGTGTTAAACAAGCAATTACCTAACTTCATTGAAGTAGATGCCTCGAGTCTTTGGATTAAAGAAAATGATTTCTTTCGATTAAAATTTTCTACGGGTATTTTGATCGACCAAGTTGAAAGGGTAGAGGCCGCTCAAAGCGATTTAAATTATATTAGAAAGTTGACCATTTACCATGATCGAAAAAAGGAGGGTGGTCCAGCCGCTTATTTATTTGATGAAGAGGTTCGAACGTTTTTGTATGCTCCATTAATGATGGATGAAGAGGTGGTGGGGCTATTTATCTTTGGACGAAGTCGGACGAAAAGCTTTTCCGAAGAGGACTTACAGTCGGCAGCTACGATTGCGAATCAGCTTGCTGTTATTTTAAAAACCAAACAACTTATTGCTGAACAGGAAAAAGCCGTGATCTTAGAAGAACGAAATCGAATTGCTCGTGACATCCATGATGGCGTCGCACAGTCGCTCGCAGGTGCTGTGATGAAGCTTGAGACTGCTGAAAGGAAGTTTTATAAAATGCCCGATGAATCCCTCCACCTTATTCAAGATAGCAGAGAAAAGCTGCGGATTAGTCTCAAGGAGGTACGAGAATCCATTTACCAACTACGACCTTATCCAACCGAACGAGTAGGTTTAATAGCAGCCATCACTTCTAGAATCCAGTCTCTTACACTAGAACATTCATTAAATATTCAGTTGGAGACCAGAGGGGGAGAGTATCCTTTAAGCTCGATGGTTGAGAAGATTATTTTTGATACGTTTCAAGAAAGCATACAAAATGCGATTAAGCATGCCAAGGCAAGTAAAATTGAGATCCTCTTAAGCTATCAAAAGGAACATATGTTACTAAGGGTGAAGGACAATGGGGTAGGGTTTTCCTTATTTCAAGCGATGATAAAAGCAAGGAATCAACCGCATTTTGGTATTTTACATATGAACGAAGCGGCGGAAAATATTCATGCATCCCTTCAAATCGATAGCAAAGAAGGGGAAGGAACAGAGATCACACTCACCGTACCAAAAATGGGAATTGAAGGGGGAATGGTAAATGATCAAGCTTATGCTAGTCGATGATCATGCGGTACTAAGAGATGGGTTAAAAAACATTTTGGAAATGGAAGAAGGCATTGAGGTAGTAGGTGAGGCGATCTCAGGGAAGGAAGCAATTGATAAGGCGGGTATCCTTCTACCTGATGTAATATTAATGGATATTAATATTCCAGATTTAAACGGAATTGAAGTAACGAAGTGGATCAAACGAGCACAGCCTTTTATAAAAATTTTGATTCTTACAATGTATGATCATGATGAATACTTCATGTCTGCGATCAGAGAAGGTGCTGATGGATACTTACTGAAAGATGCTCCCTCACAACATGTGGTTGATGCGATTTATTCCGTCACAAAGGGGCAGTCGGTCATTCATCCATCGATGACCAAGAAGTTTTTAAGCTTCCAACAGCCATCACAGCCACAAACAGAAGCGAAGGGAGCTTTAACCGAAAGAGAGAAGGAAGTGTTGCTATGCCTCGTGCAAGGAATGAATAATAAAGAAATCGGTGAGGCTCTTTTTATTAGTGATAAGACAGTGAAAATACATGTGAGTAAGATTTTTAAAAAACTTGAGGTGAAAAGCCGTTCCCAGGTGGTCATTTATGCCGTCCAAAATCAGCTAGTTCCTTTGCCATAATACTACTTTAGGAGTATGTTAAAATAGTACTTTTGTGTAAAAAAATACAGCCAAAGAAGAATAGGACGAAAGCTCAAAACCCTTCATAATATCATTAAAAGAGTGAAAATTCAGGGAAAGAGGAGATGTTATGAAGAGGCTGATTATTTTCCTAACTGTATTACTTTTAATAGGAACAGGAACAATCACACATACTAATGGAAAGGCTTCAACTATTTCTGCCGTAGTGGATGAAAAGCTTACACAATTGTTTAATGAATCGAATGAATTACAGGAAGTGATTGTTACCTTTAAAGAGGAGGGGGAATCTCAATCATCCATTCTTCAGCTATTACAATCACATGGAATTACAATAGGTAGAGTACTAAACGAATTACCAATGGCAGGAATCCTGGCTTCTAAGTCTCAAGTAGAAAAATTGGCTTCTAATGAAAAAGTATATTCCATCTATTTGAATAGTAAGCTACAGTTTGAAAACAAGGAAGCAACCTTATTAACGGGAGTGGATAAGCTTCGTACGGATCATCAATTTCAAAAGAATAATGGAGGGTTCCCTATCACAGGAAAAGGAATTGGGGTAGTGATTAATGATAGTGGGGTTGACGCTACTCATAAGGACCTGGAACTAGGGAGCCATGTGGTTCAGAACGTTCTTGGTGCAACAAATCTCCATGCGCTAAGTGACCTACTTCCCATTACATATGTAGAGAATGTTCCGAACACGGATACAAGCTCTGGGCACGGAACGCATGTGGCAGGGATCGTTGGTGCAACAGGTGAGATGTCGGGAGGAGAATATGAAGGAGTCGCTCCAGGTGCCAAATTAATCGGTTATGGATCTGGCGCAGCCGTTGCGATGTTAGATACCATTGGGGGATTTGATTATGCTTTAACTCATCAGACTCAGTACAATATTCGTGTGATAACGAATTCATGGGGAGCCACAAGTGACTCAGGAACCGATTTTGATCCATATGACCCGATCAATGTTGCAACGAAAAAATTGTATGACCGAGGAATTGTTACCGTATTCTCTGCAGGAAATTCGGGACCGGGTGACTCTACGATTTCTGGTAATTATAAAAAAGCCCCTTGGGTGATCACTGTTGCAGCTGGAACAAAGCAAGGTCAGCTTTCTGAATTCTCTTCGCGTGGTGTAAAGGGGAAGGGTGGAAATGTCTTATTGGATGGGAAAGAGTGGAAGTGGGTAGATGAGCCAACAATTACTGCTCCTGGTCAAGATATTGTCTCAACAAGAGTCATCTCTCCAGTGGCTTCTCTTGGAATCACGGATGATGTATCCAATATTCCAGCGGCCTATTTACCATTTTATACGACCATGAGTGGAACTTCGATGGCAGCACCTCATGTCGCTGGTATTGTCACATTAATACTAGAGGCGAATCCGGAACTGTCACCAATTGAGGTAAAAGAAATTATTCAGAAAACAGCGACCAATATGCCAGGGTATGAATCCTGGGAAACGGGTGCAGGCTATGTGAACGCCTATGCAGCTGTGGATGCCGCCTATACGAGTAAAGACTATGGAACCACCTTAAATAACAATCGGACATTTCATGCAAATGCAAATGTGGTAGAAACAAAGCAGGATTTTACTATTGAGTATAGTCCAACCGCTTTAAGCACAAATCAACAAACGTTTGATATTTCCGTTGGTCAGACGGAGCTTACCGCACGTATTCAAGCAAAGGGATTACTAGAGCAAACAGGAAACCCAGTCAATCTTATTTTAACAGCACCAGATGGAACTAGGTATAGTTCCGGTATTTCTGCTTTATTTCCGTTATACACAGACCGTACAGTTCAAGTCATCAATCCAATCCCCGGGAAATGGACAGTATCGATGGAAGGATTACAAGGCTTATTATCACTTCCCGAAACAATAAATGGGGAAATTACCATTAAAGAGTTAACTGGGTTTACTGGGCTGAATGACATAAAGGGTCATCCAGCAGAAGCGGCAATCAAGCTTGCGGTTAGTGAAAGATTAGTAGATAGCAAAAGTACGAAAAACTATGAGCCGAACCAAGCATTAAAACGCAGTGAATTAGCCCAATTCCTAGTGATGGGAGTCGGAGTAAGACAGCATTTACCCACAAATCCTACGGTATCTGACGTTAAGGGATCAGATGCAGCATTCATAGAGTCTGTACTAGGAAAAGGGGCAGCATTAAAGGATCAGTCTCAAGTAACAAAAGGTGTGATGCAACCCGTATCTGCTGGTAAATTTGCGCCAAATGATGCAGTGACGAGAATGACTTTAGCCTATTCACTCGTGCAGGCACTAGGCTTAGAACAGAAAGCAGTAAGTAAAAATAGTGAAACGTTAACGGTATTGTACAACGGTGCTCGTATTCCGATTTTGGATGCTCAAACCATTCCGAATGAACTGAGAGGATATGTACAATTGGCACTCGACCTAAACATTCTAAATGCCTATTTTTCTACAGTCCAAGGGCCATATGACTTAAGTCCAACGGTGGTTGCCAAGTTTGAACCTGCAAAAACAGTAACACGTGGTGATTATGCTGTGGCGATCACTCGTTATTTTTCAAATTATCATGCTCAATAACTTTGAAGTGACTCCTACCCATGTAGGAGTTTTTTTATCTGCAACCCATCTATAACTTTAGTTTTATAAAAAGATAGTACCTTTAGCCAACTACATTATATCCTTTGCTGAATAGGAGAAGACTACGGAATCCCAGATAATAAAAAAGAAGGATAAAACAAAGGAGGTTGGCTTGTATGAAGAAAGCATGGTCTATTTTTATCTCTTTCCTATTCATCGTAGGAATCTTTTTCAGTGGAACTCCAGGCTTGAAGACTGCTGCGTCTACCAATGTGAAACTAGACATTCATTTAGCAGATGCTCTTCAGGAGGCGACTGGAAAGTTACAGGTGATCGTTACATTCGATGGAAACGGTGCCCCAACGGACACACAGCTGAACCTATTAAAGGGGTTAGGAATTACTACGGGCGTATCCATGAAGTCGCTTCCTATTGTAGGTGTTCTGGCTACAAAGGAACAAATTCAACAACTGGCTAGTAAAGAAGGGGTAAAGTCACTTTACTTAAATCGTAAACTAGAATACTTCAACTATGATGCAACCGAATTAACAGGCGTGGATAAGGCGAGAACCGATGATGCGATGAGAAAGGCAAATGGTGGCCTTCCTTTATCAGGAAAAGATATTGGTGTGGTCGTTAATGATAGTGGAGTTGATGGAACACATAAGGATCATGAGTTTGGAAAAAATTTGGTGCAGAACGTGATGGGGAGTACGAATCTAAACAGCTTAGCCCCAACCTTGTTACCAATTAGTTATGTAGAAAACGTGATTAACACAGATACGAATTCTGGTCACGGGACCCATGTAGCTGGTACGGTAGGTGGAACAGGTGCAAGCTCAGGTGGGAAGTATGAGGGAGTCGCACCAGGAGCTGACTTAATTGGTTATGGATCAGGAGCAGCACTCTTCGTCCTTGATGGAATTGGCGGATTTGATTATGCGATTACTCACCAAACTGAGTACAATATTCGTGTGATCACGAACTCTTGGGGGTCGTCCGGAGACTTTGACCCGAACGATCCAATCAATCTAGCGAGTAAGGCGGCCTATGATAGAGGAATCACGGTCTTATTTGCAGCAGGAAATGAAGGGCCTGGAGAAAATACGCATAACCCTTATGCAAAAGCTCCATGGGTCATCTCCGTGGCAGCGGGAGAAAAAGATGGAAAGCTAGCCGATTTCTCTTCCAGAGGAACAAAGGATGTTGGGGGAACGTTTGAATTGGACGGAAAAACATGGACTTGGGAGGACCGCCCAACGATCACTGCTCCTGGAGTGGATATTATCTCTACTCGTGTATTAGCACCGGTTTCTTCGCTTGGGGCGACAGCAGATGCAGAAACGATTGAACCTGCATACTTACCTTTTTATACAACAATGAGCGGGACATCCATGGCCACACCTCATGTAGCTGGTATTGTAGCACTGTTATTAGAGGCCGATCCATCCCTTTCACCAGATGAAATAAAACAGGTTTTACAGGATACAGCGACTAACATGCCTGGATACGAGACATGGGAAGTAGGTGCAGGCTATGTGAATGCCTATGCAGCTATTGATCAAGTTATGTTTGGGAATACCTATGGAAGTACGGTTAATGCCAACCAAACGTTTCATAGTTACGTGGAAGCAGACACAGAAAGACAACCATTTGAAGTCAATTATAATCCTGTCACATTGGGTTCGAACCATTATACCTTTCAAGTAGAAGAAGGAATTACTCAATTAGCGGGAAAGATTAACGGGGAAGGACTATTAAGCCAGACAGGGAACCCTATTAATCTCGTGTTAATTTCACCTGATGGAACCGAATATAGCTCCGGTGTTAGTCTTTTATTTCCTCTTTCCTATGATCGCGCAGTTTCCGTTCCCTCCCCAGTAAAGGGGGAGTGGAAAGCGGAAATTCGGGGGCTAAGGGGAGACGAAATCAACCCGGTTGGAGTGGCTTTACCAGAGATCGTGAAGGGGACATTGGCTTTTTCAAAGGTGAGTGGCTTTTCCGGGTTATCTGATATAGAAGGACACCCAGCTGCAGACGCAATTAAAATGGCTGTAAGCGAGAGACTAATAGATGGATATAAAGACGGAAGCTTTAAGCCAAATCAATATTTGGTACGACATGAGCTAGCACGTTCACTCGTGATGGGAGCGGGAGTCCGACAAAATCTATCAAGTTCAGTTAGTGATGTGACTGGTGAGAGCCTTCCGTTTGTCCAGGCAGTTGTAGGAAGAGGGGCTGCCCTCCGAGACCGTGGATTTACCAATAGTGGGGTCATGCAGGTGAATTCTATGAACCAATTTAACCCAAATGGAGAGGTCTCAAAGCTTGATTTGGCTTTTTCATTGGTGCAAGCATTAGGGTTAGAGAAAGAAGCGAAGGCTCATACAGGTGAGGTCACCGTTCTCTACAAAGAGGAACGAGTACCTGTAACCGATAGTGACAAAATCCCTGCGAATAGGAAAGGGTATGTTCAGGTAGCGCTAGACTTAAATATATTAAATACTATGTTTCAAGTAAAACAAGGTCCTTATGATCTTACACCAACGATAGAGGCGAGTTTTTCGCCACATCAAAAGGTGACAAGAGGTGATTTTGCGGTTGCTTTTAGTCGGTATTATGGAGCTTGGTTTGGTCAATAAATGATGTTAGCCACCCTTAAAATACCGGGTGGCTTCGCTTTTACCTTTCATTGTTAACTATTATATCTTTATTCTTCCTCTTACTAACCTCATCCATCTTGGTATAAAAGCTCTCTTCCAGATCAATGTCAAAATAATTCGCTATTTTACATATGTAGGCTAAGCAATCAGCCATTTCTTTTCCTATGTCTTCTTTTATGTCCTTCTTCGCTATCTTAAATGCTTCGTCCTCTTCCATTCCCTGATTCACAAGCGCATGTGTTTGATTGAACGCTTTTCGGAGTTCTTCGGCCACTTCTGATACTTCTGTGGTTAACAACATATAATTGTTAAGCAATGATGATTTGGTCAGTTGATAATTTTCTTCGTTAATCTCCCAATTCATCTCTTTTTGAAACTGTTTTGCGTAAGACTGAAGTTCCTTCATAAAAAATGACCTCTCTATATAAATTCCTTTGATATCGTTACATGGTTCCTTCGTTAATTATAATGGAATCAGAAAAAATAATCGATTCAATATACGATACAACATGTTATTTAAAGGGGACAAATGGTAAAATTTAGATAGGAGAAGAATGATAGGAGGACGCGTATGCCAGTACTCATTGCCGGTATTTTCTTCCTCCGTTGCCGTTGGTGTAATTATTGCTTTTATTCTTCCTTTTGTTTATGGATAGCTATTTCGCTGGGTGCTATGGACACAATTTGATTAAGAGGAGTGACTGTAATGACGTTATCAACGGAGAGATTAATTTTAAGAAAGCTCGGAACAACAGATGCCAAACGAATCAAAGAATTAGCTGGGGACTATGATGTGGCGAAAACTACACTGAACATTCCCCATCCTTATCCAGAGGGCTCTGCTGTTGTTTTTATTCATAGTGTACTAGAATCTGAGAACAAGGGACAACTTGCCACCTACGCGATCACAAAAAAAGAAAGCGATGATCTTATAGGAATGGTCAGTATAAAGGTAAATTCAACCTTTAACCGTGGGGAGCTTGGGTATTGGGTCGGAAAGCCTTACTGGGGACAAGGCTACGGTACCGAAGCTGCAAAAGCACTAGTTCACTTTGGTTTTGAAAAACTGAAGCTCAACCGAATCTATGCGCAGGCATTTACCACTAACCCAGGCTCTTGGAGAATCATGGAGAAAATCGGTCTCACCTATGAGGGAACCCTCAGACAGCATGTATCCCGATTTGGTGAATACTACGATTTGGCTCAATACGGACTCCTAAAAGAGGAGTATACAGCTTCACCTTAAGGAGGACTGAGGTTGGAAATACAAAATAAGAGAAAGCTAGGATATAAAAAGACTCTTTTTTTGTTGTTCGGAATAATCATTTCCACAATGGTCATGTTTTATTTTGACCAAAAAAAAGTGTATAAGGAAGAGAAGCCACCATTTCCTGTCGTTTCTTTAGGGGAACAACAGACAGAAGTGTTTTTAGGTTCTTATTCCTGGAATGACGGAGTGGTAAAAAAGGAGTTTGCAGACCTAGAAGATGTAAATTTTAAAAGTGTAGAGTACAGAGAGCAACTTCATATTGAATTTCCCGAGGGAAAGGAACCTTTATACATTGCTAGAGGCACATACGCCCCAAGCGGAAAGGTAACCTACCCAATTCCATTTCTATTCAATGAAGATTATGGTGCTTTTTTAGGAAATTATCCGAGCGTCCTGACTCTTTCATTAAAGGCTTTCTGGAAAAATGGGAAACGGGCAGAATATATCGTCCCAATAAACGTTAAAGAAAACCTCCCTGAAAAAGAGTTTCTACCTATAAATAAAGGATTTCATTCCTTGCTCAGTGTTTACCAGGGGGACTCAGACGTTCATTACGTCAATCAACAAATTTTCAATGAAAATCCTCATTTTTTAATGGAATATAAAGGTGTTAATATAGAAATGGCAAAGAACTTTTATCCGGAGCTTCAGATTGAAAACGCTCCGATGTATTTCCTTTTTGATCAAGAAAAAGAAGTGTTTCGAACGGACTCTGAAGAAGCCTTAATGCAGTATATAAAAGAAAATACATATATTAGCAGAGAGACCATCGAAGGCATCGTAACCAAAGTGGACCGGGATTTTGAGTTTGTCTTTGTAGATGACTACCCTTATTATCTTCAGGATACGTCCATTCGGGTGGGGCAAAAGGTCCAACTGGATGTGGCCAATGTGAGCAAGGAGCTACCCTATCAGCAAATCGTTGAAAAAGTCGAGGTTCTAGAGGAGTCGGATGAGATTCTTTTGAGAAAAGACTGGTTGTCAATTAAAGAAGATAAGTTCTCCCTCTTAGTCGTGGGGGATGCTGCATTTAGCAAACCATTTAAGAATCCGCAAAAAGAAGATTTAAATTTAATCGATGAAATTACCATAAAAAAGTCACTTTCATCGATCAAGCAACCTTCAATATTTCTGTTTAACAATGAAGAACTGGTGTTTCAAACGGATGACTATGACAGTCTATTAAAATATTTATTTGAGACTGAACAGCTGTTGCCTTTAAAGCAAGAACTCAGGAATCGATAATAAGAAGAATGCATTCTGAAAACTGATGCCTAATGGTCCTCAGTTTTTTTGTTGTAAACTTTTCCATTTTTATAGATTTTAGGGAGTATTTGGTATAATTTTTAAGTATACTTAATAGTTAAAATTACTAAACTATTAATCAAACTAAATATAGAAGGTGACTCCTATGGACCTAAAGGAAATGTTAATTGAGGCCAATCGATATTCCGAAGACATCAAGTTTGTTTTTATCAATGAGTATAAAAAGCTGCTCGACGAAAATGAGTTATCCCAGAAGCAATCATTGGTTTTAAGTATTTTAGATAAAAAGCAACGCATTACGATGAACGAAGTAGCTGATATCATTAACGGAACGCCAAGTGCAGCCAGTCAGTTCATTCAAAAGCTAGAGAAAAAGAAGTATGTGAAACGCGAGGTGAATAAGGACAACCGACGAGAGGTGTTTGTGTTACTCGACGAAAAGGGAGAAGTATTTTTTAACGAGATGACCGCGATTGATGAAAGGGTATTAGAGAAATATTTTCTTCAGCTTCCAGAAGAAGACATTATCAAATACCACGAAATCTTGAAAAAGCTCCACCAAATCGTTGTAAACGGAGGGGAAGCGTAATGGAGACAGCAGTTGCTAATCAGCAATTTACGTATCATAAAAAATCTGGTTACAAAGGTTTTATCATCGCGATGGTTTGTGTCTGTGTGGTAGAAACGGTGGGGGTATCATTTTTACTATATAAATGGAGCCCTATTGCTCACTGGATTCATTTGTTTTTATCAGTCTCAACTATTTTGTTTCTCATCCTTGATTTACGAGCTGTCACAAAGAACCCCATTGTTTTAGAAAATGACGAACTCACCATAAAAATAGGCATTCGACCACCCATACGGATCCAGCTTTCGAACATATCGAATATAAAAAGTGGAAAAATCAACTTTGAAAATAATCGTAAAAACAAAGATGTACTCGATCTCTCGCTACTAGGATTTGATGAACCTACTTTTGAAATCGTTTTATCCAAACCAATGACTAATAAAAGCAAAACCATTCAACGAATCTTTTTGACGGTTGATGATGAGCGTGCCTTTTATGAGTTAGTGAATCAACGGAGGAAAACAGAATGAGCATTTTCTACTGGATTATCTTTCTGTTTCTTGTCCTTTATGAACCAGTTTATGGGTACTTTGATTATCAAAAGTTTAAGAGAAAGGTCCAGAAAGACTCGAAGGAAAGAATCAAGTACTATAAAAAAGTAATGCTAGGTCTTTGGCTTCCGACCATTGCCATTTTGATGGTTACTGCACTTGGCCCACTTACTTTTCAGGAAATTGGGTTAAAGGGTATTTCAATTAACATGGAAACCTTGGGACCGTTGGTAACATATACTGCGTTTGGTTTAGTAGGAATCTATTGTATAGGTTTAATATATTACTTGGTTGGGGCAAAGGTTAGTCAAAAAATGAGAACTGAAATTGCTAGAGTGAAAAAAGAGGAGTTTGATAAGTCAGCTTTCAAGGATATCATGCCGGTATCCAAAGAGGACAAAAGGCTATGGACGTATGTGTCATGGACAGCAGGAATAACAGAAGAGGTCATCTATCGTGGTTTTCTTCTCATTGCTCTAACACAGATGTTTCCTAGCCATTCTTTATGGCTGACGATCATTTTGTCTGGTGTCATGTTTGGATTGGCTCATACGTATCAAGGATTCGTCAATGTCATCAAAACCTCACTATTCGGCTTGGTTTTCTCCATTTTATATATCGGATTAGGCTCAATCGTCCCACTGATAATTCTACACTTCCTCATCGATTATGTTGGAAAGATCGGGGATGACAAGGATTGAAAAATATGGGGAACAAACTTAACGGGGTTAATATCAAGAATTGTACTTTTAAAGAGCATTGATTCAGGTAGGATCAATGCTTATTTTTTTGAAATCAAATGTAATATAGTAAACTGCTAAAAAGGGAAATTAAGGTATTTTGACGAATTAGTACTAATCGATATTATACGAGGTGCTTACTTTATGGAATTTGTTATAAACAATGAATATTTTAATAAAGCAATTTCAGATGTTAGTAAGATTGTATCTTCTAAAACACTTTTGCCTATTTTGTCAGGAATAAAGATAGTTGCAAATCATAATAACTTAATTCTTATCGGAAGCAATGCTGATATAGTTATTGAAAAGAAAATACCTTTAATTATAGATGATAAAAAGGTGTTGGAAGTAACCGAAACAGGTAGTGTTGTTTTATCCGCTAAGTTTTTAAGTGAAATTGCAAAAAAGTTACCAACCGATATCCATTTAAAAGTAAACAAGAAACAGTTGGTTACCATCCAATCTGGCGAAACTGTGACCAAGTTAAATGGATTTCGTTCTGATGAGTATCCACTACTTCCTCAAATTACTGAAACTAATTACATTAAAATCCGCAGTGCTGAACTCATACAATTAATTAAACAAACTACATTCACAGTCTCCAAGAGTGATTCAAGACCTGTTCTTACAGGAGTTAATTTGGTATTAATTGAAAATAATCTATCTTTTATCGCTACAAATTCACACAGGTTAGCGTTAAGGAAACTAGTCATTGAGACTGATATAATGGGTTCCTTCGTTGTTCCGAGTACAAGTTTAAATGAGCTCATCAAACTTATAAATAATGAATCTTCTGACATACAAATTTATTTATCCGATAACTATATCGTGTTTCAATCAAACACTTTTTCCCTTTATTCAAGGCTAATTGAGGGCCATTTTCCTAACATTTCAGGTTTGTTACCTAAAGAAGCAAAGACGATCATCTCACTTAATACATCTCAATTATTAAAGGGGATTGAAAGAGCTTGTATTTTTGCAAGTGAATGGAGAAATAACAACGTGAATTTAGAAATCAAGGAAGGCATGGTGATAAAAATTTCTTCTAACTCAACAGAAATAGGGAGAATAGAAGCAACACAAACAATAACAATGATCGAGGGTGAAACCGATTTAAGCATTTCGTTAGATGGAAGTTTTTTGGTTGATGCCTTAAAAGAAATAAAAGAAGAGGAAGTTAAATTAAGTTTCGGTGGTTCAATGAGACCAATTTTAATTGAGCCTATCGGTAATCCCTTTTATTTACATCTTATTTCACCTGTTCGGTCATATTGATGAAGCTATAGGACATCCCGCATTAGATTGATAATAAGATTGGAGAAATGATGAAAACCTTATTTGGTTTATTTCTATTGTTAGTAGGAGGTTTATTAGTATCAACTACTGTTGAGAATTCTTTAATCGCTAATAGTATTCTAAAAATTATTGGAGTATTATGTTTTGTGGGCTTTAGTAAAACAATGCCAAAGGATAATAATTTGTATTAAATTACAGGTATTAGCTCTCTGTTAAGTCCAAAGTCATGGTCAGCCGTTATTTTTAGAAAAGGGCAAATTACAGGCAATTAAGTATAATAATCAATCATTTTTTAAATCAAAAGAGTTCGATAGATTGCCAGATCCTAGGCCCCAGATCTCACAACTTTTTGTTTCCCATTGGAAGTTTTTATGATTAAATAAGGACAGAAAAGGGAGAGGATGGAGTCCATGTCTGAATTTACAAATGTCACAATCAATTCAAAAGCCAACATTTACTTTGATGGAAAGGTAACGAGTAGAACGGTTATTTTTCCAGATGGGACCCGAAAAACGTTAGGAATCATGCTTCCAGGTGAATATGAATTTTCCACATCTCAAAAAGAGGAGATGGATATTCAAGCAGGAGTGCTTGAATATAAATTACAGGGACAGGAATGGGAGTCCATCGAAAATAATGGTGTGTTTTATGTACCTGCAAACGAAAGCTTTTTATTAAAAGTTCATTCGGTTGTAGATTATTGTTGTTCTTATCTATCTGAGAAGTAACTGTTTATTATTAGAACCTTCTATCTTTGAGGATGCATCCATTCATTTCTCTTTATCTTTTGATGATTATCAGAATACTTTTCTAATGGCAGGTCTCGCTGATGAAATTGTTTTTAGGGGAGTCATACTACAAGAGCTGAATAAGAGATTGAATTTTTGGAAGGCAAATGTAATTACGGCGTTCTTATTATTTAATACAAAAAGATCGAAAGCTTTCGTTATGAATACGGGGTATCTTCTAGCATCCCTATTTTAGTACGATTTTTTGAATCTTAATTAAATACTTGGACCGGACACTGTCTAACTGGGCAGTGTCTGGTCTTTTTTTGGTAAAATATTCTTGACGTAATGTATAGTTTATTATACATTGTGTATATAAGGTTTTACATTATGTAAAAGTAAATATACAAGGGAGGTTAATTATGACGTATCAAGAAAAGAAAAGCATCGTATCGTTGATTAGTGCTATTCTCATCTTTGGGTTTTATTGTTTGTATATGTACCCTCAGTATCCTGGAGGAGGGCTAGAGTCTCCCGAAGCCTTTCGTTTTTGGGGTAGCTTCGTCCTCATCTTGACTGTTGTATCAATCGTCGCGCACATCGTAATTAGCATTATATTTAACATCGTCTTTAGAATGACAACCAGAGAAAAGGAACCAAATTTCGCGGATGAATTGGATAAGTTAATCGACCTGAAAGCGTTCCGAAACTCGTTTTTTGTGTTTGTCGTCGGCTTTCTTCTTGCCATGGGATCACTGATCATCTACCAGCCGTTGCATGTAATGTTCATGATCTTGATCATTTCCGGCTTTATTTCCGATGTGACCGGGTCGGCTACGAAACTTTATCACTATCGGAGAGGAGTCTAAAATGAGTAAAAATCTTGTCGGCAATCACATTCGAAAATTACGATTCAATCATAATGAAATGACCCAGCAGCAATTAGCTGACAAGGTGGGCGTAACAAGACAAACCATCGTGGCTCTCGAAAAGGGAAACTACTCCCCATCTCTTGAACTCGCTTTTCGCATTGCTCACGCCTTTCACTTACCGTTGGAAGAAGTATTCTTTTATGGAGATGACCCAACACAGTAAGTTTTAAAATTGTTTTTGCTTTACCGTTTGTCAATTTATTAACAGAAGGGGATAAATAAATGAAGTCAAACAAAAAAGCAGCCAAAATAGTGGGTGTACTGTTTATTCTTGCAGCCGTATCGGCGGTAGCGGGCGTAATTTTATACGATCCAATTCTTAACGGTTCGGATTACTTGATGAATGGCTCTAAACATGCCAACCAAATCATATTGGGAGCGCTAATGGAATTAATTCTTGTCGTTTCTGCGATTGGTACAGCAACAACGATGTTTCCTATATTAAGAAGATATAACGAAACAATCGCTCTATGGCATGTTTGTTTTCGGTTTCTTGAAGCGATTGTTATAACGATTGGTGTCATCAGTGTGCTGTCCCTTCTGACCTTAAGTCAGGAATTTGTTGCAGCTGGAGCCTCAGATGCAGCATCATTTCATACGTCAGGCACCGTATTAAAAGCCATCCATGAATGGACATTTATGCTCGGCCCCAATTTCATGCTTGGTATCAATACGATGATGTACAGTTATATATTTTATAAAACCAAGCTCGTACCGAGGTTTATTCCTATCTTAGGTATGACAGGGGCAACTCTTGTGTTTGTTTGTGCTTTGCTAGTCATGTTTGGGGTCATTGAACAAGTGTCTGTTTGGGGTGGGATGTTGGCACTGCCAGTAGCAGCAAATGAAATGATTTTAGCCGTATGGCTCATTGTGAAAGGATTCAATTCCTCTACGCTTGCTGCCTTGTTTTCAAAAAAGGAATAGGTGAATTAAAGCAAACCTAGTGCGTTTCGAACGTTGAGAATCTTCACTTTCTATGTACGGGTATCAATTAAAGCTTTGATTAGCTGGGGAAGAGTGATCTGCTCTTTCCCAACCTATCACTTCTACGTCCATTCCTTCGTTAACAGCTCCACCGCAGGAATATCAGCAGGTGCCCAAACTAGGGAAAACAAAAGGTCACGTTTTAGCCAAAGAAGCTTCGAATGTTCACTCGGCATCGGGGTCCCATCAACCAAACGACACTTAATCGCGATCAATTGAATGATAAACGTTTCGTACTCATGAATATGCTCGTTATGTAGTTCATCGGGTTCAATGAGACAGCCTAGTTCTTCGTGAACCTCTCGCTTGATGGCTGAATGCAAATCCTCGTTCTCTTCAACCTTTCCACCAGGAAACTCCCACATATTTGGCATCGTCATCGTTGGTGAGCGGAGGGCACATAAAATCTCTTCCTGTTCGTTTTCAATAATAGCAGCCACGACTTTGATTTGTTTCTTCATGTTTACCTCCACGAAAGTTGCTTCTTACTCCATATTATCACGTTCTTTTTCCCATTCAAAACATGCAAAAGCAGTCTAGTTCATGATATATGAACCATGCAAGAAAACGATTTCAGGAGTATAATAGAAGGAGAGAGTATACTATCTATGCAGACGAAAAAAGATGTAGTTTTACAAGCCTAGACCTCATACACATAGTAGTATCTAATTCGTTGAAAACCAATAATGATTGAATGGGAGTGAGGTCCATGAAAAAGAGTGAATATTTATTCTTCTGCCAGCATTGTGGAGTACCTCAAAGAATTCCGGAATTTGCGTTAAAGACATATCTGTGTGATGAAAAGGTGAAGCAGTATTACTGTAACAATTGCAGTCGAGAAAATAAGATCCCAGAACACGTGAAAAAATTGAAATCTGAGCTCTAGGTAGGGCAAGGATTCCACATATGGCTAGATAAATACCATGTAAATGCTTACATGGTATTTTTTATTGTCTTAGGTTTTTAAAGTAGAATAGTGCAAAGAAAAAAAGTTATCAAAAAATTTAAAAAAGAAGTTGTCGAAATATGAAACATCTATTATAATACATTTTAATGAATGTCATATAATATAACATAATGATGGGGGATTATCTAACATGACTAAAACTCTAGTAGAATTAGAAACATCAACTTTGGATCAAATTAAAGAAACGATAAAAGAAAAAAGTGTAGAACTATTGCACTTACAATTCGTTGATATTGAAGGAATCTTAAAGCATGTAACAGTTACAGTAGAGCAATTAGAGGATGTAGTAGAAGGGAAAATGATGTTTGACGGATCTTCTGTTAAAGGGTTCTCCCCTATTAATAAGTCGGACCTTTACTTACAACCAGATTTAACAACATTTGCTGTACTTCCTTGGTCAGTTGAAGAGGGGTATGCGGAAGCTAGATTTTTATGCTCTGTAAAAAACCCAGACGGAACACCATTTGATGGAGATACAAGAAATGTTTTAAAGAGAACGGTTGAGCGTGCTGCTGAAAGCGGATATACGATTTCAGTGGGACCTGAACTAGAGTTTTTCTTATTCAAAACAGATGAAAATGGCTACGCAACTCAAGAACTAAGTGATAAAGCTGGCTATTTCGAGCCATCTCCACACGATCTTGGAGAACGCGTTCGTTTAGAGATCTACCGTGCTTTAAAGGCAATGGGCTTTACAATTGAAGCTTCTCACCATGAGGTTGCAGAAGGACAGCATGAAATTAACTTCAAGTATGCAGATGCGTTAACAGCAGCAGATTTGTCTACTACATATAAATGGGTAGTAAAGACCGTTGCTCAGAAATTTGGATTACATGCAACATTCATGCCTAAGCCAGCATTCGGAATCAACGGCTCGGGGATGCACGTGAATATGTCATTCTTTGAAGGAAGCGAAAATGCCTTCTTTGATCCATCTGATGAGTTACAATTATCTAAGAAAGCATATCATTTCATTGCAGGAGTACTTGAAAACGTAAAGAGCTTTGCAGCTGTAACAAATCCGCTAGTAAACTCTTACAAGCGTCTAGTACCAGGGTATGAAGCACCTTGTTACCTTGCTTGGTCTGCATCTAACCGTTCAGCGCTTATCCGTATTCCAGCAAAGAAAGGTCTTGCGACTCGTGTAGAATTACGTTGTCCAGATCCATCGGCAAATCCGTACTTAACGTTTGCTGTAATTGCTGCAGCAGGGTTAGACGGAATTGAAAAACAACTAGAAGCACCGGCTCCAATTAACGAAGACATCTTCCATATGACAGATGAGAGAAGAGCTCTTTTAGGAATTGAAAATCTTCCTGGAAGCTTAAAAGAAGCTGTTGTTGAATTAGAAGCGAGCAATTTTGGCGCGAAAGCATTAGGAGAGCACGTATATGGAGAATATGTAGCAATGAAAAAAGCAGAATGGGATAGTTACCGCATCTCTGTTCACGCTTGGGAAATTGAAAACTATCACTCTAAATTCTAATAAATCAAGTAAAAAGTAGGATGGGACCTTAATGGTTCCATCCTTTTATTATGGAAAAGAAAACCCTAGGCTAGGCCTAGGGTTCAGGAAAGCTTTCAGCGTGGTATTAAAAAAACTCTTCCGTGGTGCTTAAATATCTTTGGTTCGCCAACCAGGATATCAGCATACGGAGGAGTTTTTATGTA
>NZ_BCVH01000005.1 GCF_001591645.1 Robertmurraya korlensis NBRC 107688
TGGAATAAGAATTTTGCCTGGTAAAGTAACTTAGAGAAATTTTTGTTAAAATAAGAGGTAGAATTGGGCTGGTAAAACGGAGGGGTTAAAATGCAGGGTAACAAAGAAACTCCCGAACAAAAACGAGAGAGATTAAAACAACAAGAATTAAAAAGTAATCCAATGGGAAATATGAATGACACTTTTAATAGGGTAAACAGTGGAGCTCCAGATGTTGGGAGCTTAGGTTGGAAAGCTACAGGGGTTATCATTCTTGTAATCATAATTGGCTTCATTATTGCTTCACTCATCATAAATTAAAAGGGCGATTCTTCAATAGGGAGGTCGCTTTTTCCTTTTTCGACCAAAGGTGCAGTTTTATTGAAGATAAATTTCTGAGAGAGTTTTATCTCCTAGCAGGGAGTAAAGCTCTTTTTGTTGAATACCTTAATCCAAGGAGATGAAGAATATGGAATTCATTTTAGGTGCTCTTCCAGCTTTAATAGTTTTAGGTGTAATTGTATTTATAATATACTACTTACCTTTCCTAGCTAAAGATTCAAAAAAGATAACTGAATCTACTCAAGAAATAAACCAAAGTCTAAAAAACATTGTTAAGCAAAACGAAGAGATAATAAAGCTTTTAAACGAAAAAACAAATAAAACTTAAACATAGACCTGTTGAACAAAAGAGGCAGTTTTGTTGAAGAAGGCTCATACAAAACTGAAACCTTTTATAAGAAAAATTCGTAAAATAAGTAATCATTTAGTAGTGGTTGAAAGTATGAAAAAATACATTTTTTCAGTTTTAGGGGGATTCGTATGATTAAGGAATTCATAAGCCAACAAAAAGTAGAATACTGGTGGTTTTACTGCCGTTTACGCCGATCCTATTATGGCACATATAAATCCTAATGAAATTCACAAAAAGGATATTTTCGTCATAATTAAAAGTGATAAAACAATTTGGGCAACGAAAGTGAACCAGGAAGGCAAAGCCCACCATAATATTAAGTGGATAGAAATCATTAGAGATAATGTAAAGAAGAGAACAAGTCCAATTATGCCAAAGACATGTTACTTTGAAATTAAAAAAGGGGATTTATTTGGAACATATGTGATTTCGAGTGATCTAATTTTTAATGAATCCTATTCCGACAGTAAATCATATCTTAGTGTTTTAATAAATAACTAATGAAACTATAGATATTTTCACTATGGTAACGCGGCGTTGATCCAAGAAGGGTTAATGCCATTTTTTGTAGAAGTTATTCTACTAACGGGGCAGCATTTCTGTAATAATTGAAAATGAGTTTGAAGTTTGTGAAACTATGTCTTAAGCTAGGGGTAGCGTCAGGAAAATGCGGATTTACAACGATAAGGAAATTCCAAATTAAAAAGCCCAACTTCTCTGCAAATCAAAATAGAGAAATTGAGCTTTTCAGTTACTTCATTTATTTATTGAATTCATTAACTGGAAGAAGTATTCAGGTTTATGAGTCTTATTTAGGTTATACCATGAATGTAATGTATCTGGTGTAAATACATCTATTTTTTTCAGTACTTCCATCGCAAATTCCAAAGGAGCTACTCCTGATGCAGTAACTAAATTCGCATCAGATACCGCAGGTCCCAACTCATAAAACTTTTCTCCTTTATAATTAGGACATACCATATTAATATACTCTAAGTTATTACTTGTATGCTTTCTAGAATCTAGGTATCCCATATTCGCGAGGCCCTCAGTTGCACCACAAATCGCAGCAACAATAGTGCCAAGCTTTAAAGCTTGGCCAATTCTTTCCAAGATAGGTTGATGAATATCTTCTCTCCAAGTAGTCCCTCCTGGTAAAATTAAAAGATCTTTACTCTCAAGAGTACATTCATCAAGGGAAATATCTGGTTTTATGCTCAGTCCTCCCATGGTAGTAATAAGTCCTTTATTAGCTCCCACTGAAATTACTTTTAAAGGTGCTAAATCCTTTTTGAAATATCTTCCTGAGTTTAGTTCAGCAATTAAATGTCCATATTCCCAGTCTGACATTGTATTAAATACATAAAGATAAACTTTTTTTGTTTGCATCCAATAACACTCCAATCACAATTGATATAGCCTATTATAAAATAACTTCCCTGACAGCTAACGTCAGGGAAGTTATCATACTTGATAAAATTTTATTAATTCCGACAGAACTTCAACAAGTCTTTTCTTAAGACTTATTGGCTCAATAACTTGAATAGATTTACCGTACGGTAAAAGTAAATAAGGTACATATGTATGTATCATATCTTTTTCAAGAAGAAATACTGCTTGATTTGAAGTCCGTTCTTGTAAATAATGTCCTAAAAACCAATGTTGGCAAATATCATCCAACTCCCTTGTATTTCCATTAATAACTAAAGAAATAATCCCTTCCTTATCTTCTATAGTTGGAAGGAGGTTTTTCATAAAAAAGTCACGTGCTGAAAAGTTTTCTGGCCGGTTAAACTTATTTTCGATTAGCATTAGACTTTCAATTCGATCTACTCTAAAACTTCGGATATCATTCCTAAGATGACAAAATCCAATCACATACCACTTATTATTCCAATAAATAATTCTGTACGGATCAACCAATCTATACTTTGATTTCTCTTCGCCACTTTTATGGTATTGAATTTTTACAGTGTATCCGTCAGCTACGGCCTTCTCCAACTCCCTCAAAAATGGTTCCATGGAAAGGGAACTTAATCGACTTATTACTTCAAGACTGGTTAAATGTTGGTTTATCTTTGTTTCCTGCTCTTGATTTGAATATTTGCTTAGCTTTGAAATAGCTCTATTTAGTGCTTCACCACCATAATATCCGGCTTCTTCTGCAAATACAGCAGCATGATAAAGTGAGGTTTGCTCTTCAAAATCAAAAAAAAGAGGAGCTTCAATAAAACTGTTCAATAAAGTGTATCCACCGTTATGTCCTGGTTCTGAAATTATAGGTACGCCACTTGTTGAAAGTGTATCAATATAACGATACACAGTCCTTATATTCATCTCTAACTTTTCTGAAATTTGTTTTGCAGTAATTTTTTCACCTGAACTAAGCATCCATAGAATTGCTAGTATATTGTCAATTTTAGGCATATAATTCCACCTCTATATGGAATTTATTTTTTACTATATTTTCCGATTTTTAGTATAACCCGTCAACTGTTCCTTTCTGATAGCTTTCTATATAATGAGGCCCTAGACATACTTGTAATTTTACAAATTTGATTTACCAAGAAGGATCAATGCCCCTCTTTGTTGAATAGTAAAACAAGGTTGGGAACACTAAAATGAGGTGTTCAAATGATAAGGTCTATCATTTTATTAATAGCTATGATTTTTGTAATTGCCTCTAATAATGCAGGAGCACAAACTTCAGACTATACTGTGATAGCAAAGTCTGATAAAGAGAATATAACGATCTATGCCAAGAGATTGGAAGCTTGTATTATGACTTCAAAATTGACTTTAAGGGGACGAGGTTCTCAAGACCTTTTTGGATGAACGTTACTAATCCTTCCTTCGCCCCACAAATATTTTACGAAGACATAAACAAAGATGAGAAGAGAGAGTTAATCATAATCTTGACGAAAGGTTATGGTACAGGTGCCTTAATAGAAGAAGTTTATGTTTATAAAAATACAAATGGATTGATTGACTTACTTATTGATAATCCTTTGGCAATTATCCATAAAAACGTCAAAACTAAGTTAAAAACCGAAAAGGCCGAAGTCCGAATTAATGACAAAGTATATACAGTTGATATAACACCGATAACTTTCAAACCTAAACTTGGCGATGAGATAAGTTTTGGCAGTATTATTGATTATGAGTTAAGAGATAATCAACTAATTGCAATACTCCCAGGTCAAATCACTCCAGCAGCTATATTGGTGAGATAGTATTGTCTATGAATATCGAGACAAAATGTTTCAAGCAAAATCAATTGAATTTCAACCAGCTAAATTATGAGTTGTTCAAATTAACAGGTACAAAATTTAGTGTGGATTGCTGTAGCGGTCCTTTGTTATGTTTCTAAAGAGGCATTTAGATGAAGAAATATCCAAAGAAAAAAGAACCCTTTTTACAAAGGGTTCCTGCATTCGGTTACTTCGTTCGGTTTTAACCTTCTTCTTTGAAAATCAATAGCCTGCCACTCTATGGTTTTTTCGTTACTAAAAGTGATCGTCACTAAATCATTCGGGGGGCTATGTGCACCTTCAAATGTTGTTACCTGTACGATGACATTATATAAATAACTGCCTATTGGCAGCTTCTTAATTTGTGTTATTTTACCGCAGTAATTTTGTTTTATTTCGCCATATTGCTTCTTCAATTCCTGTTGAATTGAAGGATAAAGCATAATGAAAATTAAATCATCACGCAACTGTATTTCATCTCTTTTAGTTAGGGTTTCGGCTTGAGCAGGAGAAGAACAGAAAAAACTAAAGACGGTAATTAATATAAATAGGGTTTTCTTCATAGAATTCCTCCATTCAACGCTGCTCTTATTATATACAAATAAAGAAATTCTAATTAAACCAACGTGTTTTTCTAGTAGGGGGATGTATTTTCTCTATTTAATAAAAGAAGCAGTTTTGTGGAAGAAGTAATTGTTTAATACCAACTGTTGTGGCGTAAAAAAAAGACGGGTTTCCCCGTCTTTTTGTTTTGTTTATCAAGCTTATCTGAAATAGATTTAAGTATAATATTCTTTCCTCTTGTAGCTTAATAATCTTAATTAGAAACCAAATAACAAACACAATAGGGGCTAGGGATAGTAAAAGCGGAAGAATAGTGCCAAGTGTAGCTGCCATTTAAAAGTCTCCTTTTGTTTTGGAAAATTGTACCACGTAGGGTAATTGGTTAGTTTAAATAATATATAAATTATTACTGGATAGTAAGATTCAAAAGTGTTAAAGAATGTCTTGTTGAACAAAAGAAGCAGTTTTATTGAATAAGGATTTTCATATTAAAGGGGATTCTTCCTTCAATCTAGAACTATTATGATGAGTGAGTTTGTTTTAATAGAGGTGAAACCAATGGGGAATTTAAAAAAGTTAGAGCCAATAGAAGCAGCAAAACAGTTTATCAATGAACGTTTTCCTTATTGTCAGGGAGCTATATTAGCTGGGAGTGTTGTACGGGGAGAGCATACGGAAACATCTGACCTTGATATTGTTATATTCGATAGAAATCTTAATAGTTCATACAGAGAGTCGTTAATAATATTTGATTGGGCTATAGAGGTATTTGTACATAACCTAACCTCATATAAGGAATATTTTGAGATGGATTGTGATAGAGCGAGACCATCACTACCTAGAATGGTTTCGGAAGGGATCGTCCTGAAGGATGTTGGTATTATAGATTCAATTAAAAAAGAGGCTAATGAGTTATTAATTATGGGTCCAGAATTATGGTCTCTGGAAACGATTAATACAAAGCGTTATTTTATCTCGGATGCTCTGGCTGATTTTAAAGGTAGTTCTAATCGAGCAGAAGATATTTTTATAGCAAGTACACTAGCTGATTTAATGAGTGAATTTGTATTAAGAAGTAACGGCAAATGGATAGGTGCCTCAAAGTGGATAGTTCGATCATTAATAGAATTTGACAAGGACTTTACAACTCGTTTTGTCGAAGCATTTGATACATTTTATAAGACTGGTAAAAAAGGAAGAGTTATACAATTGGTTGAAGAAGTCTTGAAGCCATATGGCGGCGTGCTGTTTGAGGGTTTTTCCTTGGGCAAAAGTTAATTACTTCAACAAACGGGGCATTAGTCCAAGAAGGTTTAGTGCGTTTTAATGTTGAAGTTCTTATGTAGAAAAGGGCAGTCTTGTGTTGTGAAAGAAGGATTTTATAAAGCTCTTATAGAACTTGATAGGGAACAATTTTCTATAAGGAGAAGGTAAATGAAGAACCTTTTAATAGAATCTCACTGTATATTTCCAACTCATGATATAATAAAAACCGCCAATTTCTATGAACAAAAAATGGGGTTTAAGGCTGTTCATTACCTTAATACGATTGAACCTCATATTTGTTTATATCGTGATAATACAGAGATTATCTTAACTAAAACTAATGGACAGAAAGTAATTCCGAATAGAGACTTATATGGTTATGGGTACGATGCTTACTTTATTACAAAAAATCAAGAGGAACTTCAAGAAGAGCTGATCAATTGTAATGTGAAGATAGTCCGTTCATTAGATAATACCGATTATAATAATAATGAATTTGTTATTGAAGATATAGACGGAAGATGGATTGCTTTTGGGATTAAAGTAGGTTGAAGGTAAATCTACTAAAATTATAGGAGCTAGAGTTAAAGAAAGGGATCGCTGCAGCGATCTTTTTCTATTGAAACAAAGATTAATAAAGGTAAGACGAAATATGGCGTGACTAGATAAATTTATTTGTGGAGGTACATAATGGAGTTTTATAAATTCAATAAACCTAGTGGAAAAAAGATTAATAAATTCAATTCAAATTTTACTATGTCTCGTATTTTAAATACTGAAAATGCTGCTCATATAGGGTGTATGTACCTTGAAGAAAATGGTGTTATAGGTTACCACCAAGCAGTATAACCTCAACTTCTTTTAATTATGAATGGTGAAGGATATGTTCGAGGGGAAAAGGAAGTATATTATAAAGTTCAGTCGGGTGATGCTGTTTTCTGGGAGAAAGATGAGTGGCACGAAACCAAAACAGACAAAGGATTAACTGCTATTGTCATTGAAAGTGAAGAATTAAATCCGGCATCTTTTATGCCCTTTAAGTAATATAAGTTGTGCTTGAAAAGGTTGCTAAAGGTTAAAGATATACCTCTACTGCGTATGTTTTTCTTCAACAATAGAGGCAGCATTCCTGTAATGAATGGAAAATGAGGATGGATCTAAGCTAGTGATTGTGAACTTATACACTTAAAAAATGGGGGCTAGAGTTCAGATGGGGATTGCTACGGCGATCCTTTTTTGTTATTCAGCTATAGCTTTTTCAGCTCTCTATGCACTGTAGGAAATAAATGGTATAATCGGAATCTATTATTATTCGTTTATAAAGAAAAAAGAACATGCGGTAAATGATTATTTAGAACCTCTGTATCCTGGGGGTGGACAGAGGTTGTTTTGTAAGGGGGAAAGGAAAGTGAGTTTTCGGAAGTTTCACCGTAATATCAAAATTAGGATTGCTGAATCATTCCTGAGTTCATTGATAGGAGGGATGATTTTCCCATTCGCAGCAATCTACCTATCTCATCATTTTGGGACCAAGACAGCTGGAATTCTCCTGCTGGTCAACGTTGGAATCGGATTAGCGATCAACTTTTTTGGCGGGTACTTTTCGGATGCGTTTGGTCGGAAAAAGGTGATGGTTACCGCAGAGCTTATGCGGTTTATTGCGTTTAGTTTTATGATGCTCAGCAATTCACCATGGTTTACATCGCCTGAATTGACATTCTTGATGATGAGCGTAAACAGTATTTGTTGGGGGCTTGCCGGGCCCGCCGTCCAGGCAATGCTTATTGATGTCAGTAAGCCTGCAGAACGTAAGGAAGTGTTCACCATCATTTATTGGGCCAACAATTTATCCATAGCTCTAGGCGGACTGATAGGAGGGTACTTGTTCAAGGAATACCTCTTTGAGCTGCTCGTTGCCTTGTCTATCGCAGCATTATTTACATGGGCAATGATCAATTTCTTTATTGAAGAAACCTATTTTCCTGTGGATCAACATAGAAAATCATTGGCTTCGCATGGTAGAACAATGGTATCCGGCTACAGGCAGGTTCTCACTGACAAACTGTTTATTCTGTATGTATTGGCAGGGATTTTGGTCCTCTCGATGGAATTTCAGCTGACCAACTATATTTCAATCCGCTTGGCAAAAGAGATGCCCATCACCGAAATGTTCGGCTGGTCATTTGGCGGGATTGAAATGCTTGGCTTTTTGAGAACAGAAAATACGATCCTCGTCGTTGTAATGGCCTTATTCGCAGCGAAATTCGTGAAACGGTTCAAGGATCAATCTGTCCTGCTTGCCAGCTGTCTTGTGTTTGTTATCGGGTATGCTTTTATATCCTATTCCAACAATGTTTGGGTTCTGTTAATTGCCATGGTCATTGCAACAATAGCTGAAGTAATGCGCGTTCCCGTTCAACAGCAATACATGGCTGAATTGCCTCCAGAAAACGCAAGGAGTTCATATATGGCTGTGTCGAGCATGTCATATAATATTGCAATGCTGGTCTGCTCGATAACTGTTACAGTTAGTGTGTTCCTATCAAGCATCGGGACGACGATTTTTATATCGGGGATTGGACTTACAGGAGTCGCTACACTTTATTTGATTCTTCCTGCTTTGGACAAGAGGACAAAACAGAATCATCAGGTCATTGAAACAAGCGGGAAAGCAACCATGGTATAGAATTTTATTAAAATGTAACGTAACCATTTTTATTGAATTGCTGATAAAATGCAGCAGAGCAAACACTTTAAGCGGAAGATAATGAAAGAAAAACGGCATAGTATTACGCTTACGCTACAGGTATGATAACAAGGAAATTGCTAACCTTCTTAGGAATGGATCAACAGAGGCTGCTACGGCGGCCCTTTTGCTTATTCGAACAACAAAGCAGTATTCTTTAAGAAGGAACTGAATTAATGTACCTGAATCTGTTCATTTTAAGGAAAAAAATGTTAAAATTGAGCTAACAACTATAAGTTGCAGGAGGGGTTGTAGTGGTGAGGTTTGTTAATGATCTTGCAGAAGCTATTTACGACCTTTTTAAATTTATTATTAGATCCTTATGTTATCTAGTTGCAGGGATGATTATGGTTGGAGTTCCAATGTATATGATTGTTTGGCTATTCGGTATGTTTCAATGATTATATTTAAGTGTAGGCGATAGGGAGATCGCCTATTTCTTGTTTAACAAACGGTGCAGGATAATTGAAGAAGAGTTGTTGCTATAAAGGGATAATAAGAAGAGGAAGAGGGATAAATGTTTCCTACATTAGAGACAGAAAGATTGGTACTAAGAGAAATATCAAAGGAGGATGCAGAGGGGATATTTGCTTGTTTTTCTAATGTAAAAGTAACACGTTATTACGGGCAAGATACGTTAGAAAATATAGAACAAGCAGAAGCATTTGTTGACTTCTTTGCTAATAGTTTTAAGGAGAATAGAGGGATTCGTTGGGGAATAGAACTAAAAGGAACTCAGGGATTAATTGGTACTATTGGGTTTAACGCTTGGTCCACAAAGCATAAGCGAGCAGAGATAGGTTATGAGATACATCCTAATCATTGGAGAAAGGGATACACCTTTGAAGCCATATCTAAAGTAATTGAACACGGATTTAATGAATTCGGTCTAACTAGAATAGGTGCAGTTGTCTTTACTGATAATGAAGCTTCTAATAAGTTGTTAACCAAAATGGGATTTCTAAAAGAAGGTGTGCTAAGGGATTATATGTATCAAAATGGAGAGGCATATGATACATATGTGTATTCATTACTTAAATATAATAGAGAACGTTCTTCAGCCAATGGGGACAAGAGTTAAAAGTAAGGATTGCTACGGCGATCTTTTCCCTTCTAGTAGAAACAAAGCAGTGTTGTTGAAGAACAAGGATATATTAGGTTTAACTTTAGTTTTATAAAGCGATAAAGTGGAAGGACAATTATAGGGGGAATATTTATGGTAAAGCTAAAGTATTTTGAGCGTTCTGATTTCAAACAACTTATCAATTGGATTGATTCCCCTGCATTCTTACTTCAATGGGGAGGCCCAGGGTTTGATTATCCCTTGAATGATGCTCAATTAGAAAAGTATATTGAGAATGCTAATAATGAATACGCAGAAACAATGGTTTATAAAGTAATTGATAATGAAACTAATGAAACTATTGGTCATATCTCTTTGGGTAAAATTGATAGAAAGAACAAGTCTGCAAGAGTTGGAAAAGTATTAGTAGGTAATAAAAACACAAGAGGCAAAGGAATAGGTCAGCAAATGATTAAGGAAATCCTAAAAATCGCTTTCGATGAACTCCAACTACATAGAGTTAGTCTAGGAGTATTTGACTTTAATGATTCTGCCATCGCTTGTTACGAAAAAGCAGGATTTGTAAAAGAGGGTTTACTTCGAGATTCAAGAAAAAATGGTGAACAATACTGGAGTTTATGGGAAATGAGTATTTTAGAGAATGAATGGTTGAAAAACAAAAATGTTTAGTTATTATTTAATGAACCAAGGAGGTAGCGGCAGCACCTCTTTTTCTTATTCTAAAATTATTCTGTGAAGGGCTACACTTAAAGAATTGGGGCTTATGTTGAAATTGCTTCTTGTAGAATAGAAGCAGTTTAGTTTAAGTGAATTCTTTCACAATGTTAAACAAGAATTCGATTAAACTATTTACAATATTTCACTACTCGGACATCTATACAGCTCGCGACCAGTGGGGGCCGGTAAACTGGTAAACTATCCTCCCGTTCCCTAGATTGCCGGAATTATCACCCAGTTTGTTTCGGAAGCCACAAAGTTTGCAGTGGTCGACCGAGTAGGGGTAGGCTGTATGGTTGATCCTGCGGAGAGTGCTTCTTCAGATGTGCGGTATCGAATTGTCATCATAGCCATCTATTCACCTGCTTTTTGCTATTAAGTA
Organism: Robertmurraya korlensis NBRC 107688; assembly: GCF_001591645.1. GTDB lineage: Bacteria > Bacillota > Bacilli > Bacillales > Cytobacillaceae > Robertmurraya_A. The sequence goes on from NZ_BCVH01000005.1 coordinate 10,684, forward strand.
CAAAAAAATGTACTACACCAATTTTTATTGCTCTCTTCCAATAGATGAGAAATGATTTTATTCTGTATATGTAACACAAATATTCAACACGGTTAAGGAGCGTGGAAACTTGATTGAGCTTTCTCCAATTGATGTAGGTGGGCATACCTTTTTGGCGGTTACTGTTAAACTTCCTAAAACCACTCTGTTGTCTGTATCCAATAATAAGGGGTATATTATGTGCGGGGCTTTAGATGTGAAATTATTAAATGCAAAACTTGCCGATCGAAAAATAATTGCAGCACGAGCAGTTGGGGTTAAAACGATTGATCAACTCTTAAACGCGCCATTAGAATCTGTAACATATGAAGCAGAAAAATTAGGAATAAACAAAGGAATAATAGGTAAAGATGCATTGCTTAAAATGATTTAACCGTTTACAAGCTTGCTTAAGCGCAAATAATTAATTACTGAGAGGGGTATTTTTTCTCCCTAATCTTTCTTATTTAAAGATCGAACATCAAATCCAAGTAATGTTCAAAAAAGGATTGCCTCACACTTAGCCTAACATGCTAGGTGTGAGGCAATCCTATTATATTTTGGCAAGCTCCATAAGAAGAACTTGCTCATTTGTATGTCATAAAAATGGGTAGTAGCGAAGCCCTTACAGTTCATCCAAACTGACTTTCAACCTTAGATTTGGTTTTTGAATATTTGGGTAACATTCGTTACTTACTTTGATTAGTCTACTTGCTCACCAAATTTCTTCCCGAATTCTTCCATCAAATCAATAATAGGGATGAATTCTTCCCCTTTTGAGCTCAGTGAATATTCAACGCGAGGAGGAACCTCTGGATATATCTTGCGATTAATTAAACCATCTGTTTCTAGTTCTCGAAGTTGCTTTGTAAGAGAACCTTGTGAAATATCCCCTAAAAAAGCTTTGATTTCACTATAACGACGCTCTTTGGACTTTAAAAACCAAAGAATGAGGTATTTCCAACGTCCGGAAAGTATGTTTTGGGTATAAGCAATACCATATACTTCTCTCTGATCCTTTATATACTCTTTGTCAAAGCCATCCTTACATATTCTAGACACCTTTTCACCTGCTTTCTACGGTTAAGTACAAAAAAATGTACTAGGTCAATTTTTATTGCCCTCTTTAAGAAAATGAGAATTGGTTTTATTCTAGTGTATGTAATAAAATTACTCAAACAAGTCGATAGGGTACGAGTGTAATAAACAGAATCTGTACATTTCAGTTTGAAACAATTGATGTGGATCAAGGGTTCTATTTTATTGTTGGATCCAATAATTTTCACCTTCGATCTAGATGAATTTTGCCGATATAAATCTGAGTAGGTCCATTAAGATAATTTACACCTAAATCTCACTATGATATAGTTAGCCTACTAAATATATATATTATGACTAGCGGAGGTTTATGTATGAACCATAAGGTTGATTGCGATATTCGTCAGTCGTTAGATAAAATTTCATTTCAAATGCGTCGAGATTATAATGAAAGTCTTAGGGAACTTAATCTTTACGTGGGCCAAGATAATTTACTCTCTCGTTTGTGGCTAGGCGATGGGGTAACACAAATGCAACTATGTGAACATTTAAAATGTGAACCGCCTACGGTCACAAATATGGTTAAATCATTGGAGCAAAACGGATTTATATACCGTCAACGTGATAAACAAGATGCAAGGGTTATGCGAATTTATCTAACGGACAAAGGCAAAGAATTAGAGAAACCGGTTGAGTCCATATGGAAACAACAGCGAGAAAAACTACTCCATTCAATTTTACCGGAGGAACGCTTAATACTGAGGGATCTTATGAAGCGAATGGAGAGAAACTTAGAATAAGGTTTCTCTATTTATTTAGCATACTAAACACATCTATTTATTTAGCAACCTAAGTATTATATGCTTCTTGTATATGTATATCATTGCAGGTAATCACAGTTAATTAATTAGCAAGCTAAATAGTATTTCAATTTCTTCGATTTTTCGAAATATGATGGGAATATTACTTCAGGTTTTTGCTTACTTGGGGCCTATTAAAAATAAAGGAGAAAAAATACATGGAAAAAAGAAAACAGATGCAACTAGCACTACAAATGGTTTCTGGATATGGAGCTGAATTCAGCGCTTGGAGAATGCCTGGGACAGACCCAGCAGCCTACACAAATACGGATAGTTATGTGGAGGGGGCTAAATTAGCTGAACAAGGAAAATTTCAAATGATCTTCATCGCCGATACCCCTGGATTATACAATGACTTAGGCCCTCAGACTCCTATGTTCCCTATGGATCCTATGTTAGCTCTAATGGCTGTTGCCAGAGAAACGAAACATATTGGGCTTGTAGCAACACTATCAACGACATTCAATTATCCATATAACATAGCACGTCAGTTCAAAGCACTGGATGTTATAAGTCATGGACGTGTAGGGTGGAATGCTGTCACTACTTCAAATCCATTAGCGGCAGCAAATTTTGGTGCTCAGGTTGCGAGTCGCAAAGAACGTTATGAAATGGCTCATGAATCCATACAAATTGTCCAAGCATTATGGGGAAGTTGGGAAGAAGATGCTTGGACATTAGATGTAGAAGGCGGAAAATTTGCCGACATGGACAAAATTCAGCCTATCAATCTTCAAGGGCAGTATTATGCGTCTCGTGGTCCTTTGCCAATCCCACCTTCTGAGCAAGGTCAGCCAGTTATTTTCCAAGCAGGCGGAGGGGAATTAGGATTGGAATTGGCTGGAAGATACGCTTCTGGTGTCTATGCAAATCCTTATGATATCGAATCTGCTTGTGAACACAGGCAAGCGGTTCGACAAAGTGCTGCCCGTTTTGGCCGAAATCCTGATGACATTAAGATGTATGCAGGTTTTATGTTTTCCCTGGCATCAACTGAAGGAGAAGCTTTGGAACGACGAAGACAGCTTATGAGTTTTAACCCTGAGGAGATTCCAAGTAGGGTAAGATACCTTGGTTCCATGGTTGGTTTGCCACTATCGGTGCACTCAGTAGATATTGATCAACCTTTATCAGCTAACATGTTGAAACAGGCATATGCCAACCCAATGGATCCACGCTCTCACATAGCTTTACAGAAGCTGAGACAAGGGCTATCTATTCGAGACGTTCTTGCTCATGGTGTCATTAACTATCATCCAGTAGTGGCAGGGACCCCTGTACAGGTTGCCGACTTCTTGGAAAAATGGTTTTTGGCCGGTGCATGTGACGGTTTCTCGGTTGTTCCGGATATAGCCTATGATGGAGTTGCTGATTTTGTGGAACTGGTTGTCCCAATTTTGCAGGACCGCGGTTTGTTCCACAGGGAATATGAAGGAAAAACACTGCGCGAGAATATGGGAGTTCCTTACCAATACGGAATGCTGAAAGATAACAATAATTAATAGAGGAGAGGATTCAAATGAATAATACCCTTGAATTGCTTCATAATCATACATCCATTCGTTCTTTTACAAATCAACCATTAACAGAGGAACAACGAGATGCAATCTTTAAGGCAGCTAATCAAACTTCATCATTCAGTCTACTACAAGTGGTTTCTATCATTAGAATTACAGATCCAGAACTACGAAAAAAAGTGATGCAACTCTCTGTCAATCAACCTTATATTGAAGAAGCAGCAGAGTTTTGGATTTTTTGTGCAGATTTTAACAGAAATCATGAAATTGCACACAAGGTAGACCTGGACTATATTGAATACCTTTTAATAGGTACATTCGATGCTGGGCTAATGGCTCAAAATGCTTTAACTGCAGCAGAATCAATGGGACTCGGTGGTGTCTATATCGGTGGAGTAAGAGCTAATATTACAGAATTAACCGAGGTATTAAATTTACCAAAGTATGTGATTCCTTTAGTAGGGCTATGCATAGGACATCCTGCTGGAGAGAAGCCTGGACTAAAACCACGTTTACCCCAATCGATGGTCATGTTTGATAATCAGTATCAACCACTAGATGGAGAAAAATTAGCAACTTATGACCAACAGATGCGTGAGTATTACCGTAATCGTCCTGTTAGAGCGCCTTTCACAGTAAAGAAAGTAAAGGGGTGGACAGATCATATTGAGAATCATCTTGAAAGAAGCAGACTGCCTTTCATGCTTGAGTATTTAAACAAACAAGGTTTTGCTAAAAAATAATCTGATATTAACTAAAATTGATTTACGAGGAGATAAAATGAAGAATCAATACAATACGCGTGCCATTATGGCATCTCTACTTATCTGTGGTTTTGTTGGTATGTTTAGCGAGACCGCACTAAACATAGCCATGACTAATTTAATGGAAGTGTTCCAAATTACGGCTGCAACTGCACAGTGGTTAACAACCGGATTCTTGCTGACTCTTGGCATTTTAATGCCGATGAGCGGATTGCTACTGCAGAGGTTTACAACGAGACAGCTGTTCACAGGCTCGCTCATAAGTTTAATCATGGGTACACTCATTGCGGCGCTCGCGTTCAATTTTGAAATGTTGATGGTCGCTAGAGTTTTACAGGCGGCAGGCATGGGATTATTACTGCCGCTCATGTTCAATACGATTCTTGTCATATATCCGCCGGAAAAGCGGGGGGCGGCGATGGGATTCGTCGGACTTGTTATCATGTTTGCGCCAGCAACCGGCCCGACCATAGGCGGTCTATTAATCGAGTATTTAACATGGCATTATATCTTCTGGTTCTCGCTGCCGTTCCTGGTTATTGGGTTGTTGGTAGGGCTGAAGTATTTGGAAAATGTCACCGAGGTCACGAAGCCCCGGATCGATCTGCTGTCCGTCGCATTGTCAACGATCGGCTTTGGAGGAGTTGTCTTCGGCTTCAGTAAGGCTGGCGAAGGATCTGAAGGCTGGGGCAGTGCGGTTGTAGTCACTTCAATCATTGTTGGGCTCATCGCGCTGATGCTGTTCATACTGCGGCAGAACGTTATGCGCGATCCGATGATGAACCTGAGTGTTTTCAAGTATCCAATGTACGTCGTTGGGCTGCTTCTGGTAATGTCGTGTATGTTGATCATGATGTCGAGCATGATTATCCTGCCGATGTTTCTGCAGACGGGTGCAGGATTGTCTGTGTTCACTGCGGGACTCATGCTGTTGCCTGGCAGCGCGCTGAACGGTATCCTCTCCCCGCGTATGGGGCGCTTGTTCGATAAATATGGGCCGATATGGCTCGTTATTCCCGGACTCGTGATCGTTTCAGTCATGTTATGGTTCTTTACTACCCTGTCTCCTGCTTCTTCAGTGGCCTTTATCGTGGCTTTGCATATCGGGCTCATGGTTGGGGTAGGCATGATATGGATGCCTGCTCAAACGAACGGGCTAAATCAATTGCCGCCGGAGCTATACCCGCACGGCACGGCAGTCATGAACACCCTGCAGCAGGTTGTAGGTGCGATTGGAACAGCGGTTGCAATCAGTATCCTTTCGGGCGGTATGGAGAAATACTTGCACAATTCCTCCGCTCCGGCTAAACAGACGGAAATAGCAAACGCGATAACGGCTGGATCACAAAACGTGTTCTTGTTCACAATGATTATAGCACTGATTGGTTTGGTCATAGCGTTCTTCATCCGCCGCGTCGTAGTCAACCACAAGTTGATGAATTTACCACATTAATGTTTTTATAAAAAAACAGGGTCACTTAGTGGATAAAAATATATAAGTTGACCCTGTCTATTTATCTTATCTGGTGTTTACTTGTTATACACCCGATATATATAAGAGAAAAAAGTCTTATATAAATAGTTATTCTTCTAATGAAGAAAAAGGAGTTTTAGTAAATGGTCAACAATGAACTTTATAATGATCTACAGTTATCCATCTTAGATTTTGTACATGTACATCCTGGCAGTAACCCTATTCAAAGTTTAAAAAATTCAACGGAAGTGGTACAACTAGCTGAGAGATTAGGTTATAAGAGATACTGGTTCACGGAACATCATAATACTCCTAGCCAAATCAGTACATCTCCCGATTTGTTAAGTCTACACGCAGCTTCACATACCAAAAATATACGTGTAGGTTCAGGAGGGATTATGTTACCTAACCATAGTCCTCTGAAAGTGGTGGAAAACTTCACATTACTTGAAGCCCTCTATCCTGGTAGGATAGACCTTGGAATAGGAAGAGCATCGGGAACAGATGGTTTAACTGCATTAGCCTTACAACGTTCACAAGAGGCAGTTACTTCAAATGACTTTCCAGAACAATTAAATCAATTACTCTCGTTTTTTTCACGAAATTTCCAAGCTCATCATCCTTTCAAGAAGATAATCGTTCCAGGAAATGGATCATTAGTACCCGATATGTATATGTTAGGTTCCAGTCAGGGCGGTGTACAGTTCGCTATAGATAAAGGACTGGGTTTTGTGTTTGCAGCCCACTTAGCACCTAGGTTAGCTATTCCAATGCTTCGTTTCTATCGTGAAAATTTCAAGCCCTCTATATATATGAATGAGCCAAAAAGCATGTTAGCAATTGGAGTTATTACTGCAGAAACAGAGGAAGAGGCAAACTATTTGGCAGGTCCAGTGGAATTAATGTGGGCAAGAATGGAAACAGGTTCGCGCGATCTTACATTTCCATCACTAGAGGAAGCCAGCAAGCATGTTTATACACTACAGGAAGAGGCAGCACGAGAATATAATAAAGAACGTTTTGTTATTGGAAGTGCAGCCAATGTTGCTGAAAAATTAAAGCAATTGGCAAAAGAAGCTTTAGTAGATGAAATGATGATTGCTGATTTTTATCCTAGCCAAGAAAGCCGACTAAAAGGACACCAACTACTAGCAGAAGCGTTTGATCTTAAATCTAACTAGCTAACAAGAATAGAACGAATAGAACGAAAAGAAGGTGTTATAATGACAGAGAAAAAACAACTTAAAATTGGTGGAATTATAGATGGATTAGGCTGGAATTATATGGGGTGGCGTCACCCTGATATGCCCGCTAATGCCAGTGAGAGCATTGATTACTATGTACAAAAAGCTAAAAGGTTAGAAGAAGGAAAGTTTGACATGATCTTTTTAGCTGACGTCAGCCATATTGGACCAGGGATGATTCCTCATTATCTCAGTATGTTTGAAGGTGTAAGTATTCTGTCTGCCTTAAGCATGGTGACTCATTCTATTGGGCTTACTGCCACAATTGCAACTTCCTATGCGGATCCATTCACTGTTGCCCGTCAAATGGCTTCTCTTGATAAAATCAGTAATGGTCGGGCAGGATGGAATGCCATCACTTCGAATCCAGGAGGACTAGCGAATTATAGTCGCACTCATCTTTCTAAAGCAGACTTGTATCCAATGAATGAAGAATTTTTAGAGATTGTGGAAGGTCTTTGGGACTCCTATGAGGATGATGCATTTATACGAGATAAAAAAAGCGGAGTGTTCTTGGATCCACAAAAAATGCATGCTCTAAATTATAGAGGAAACTATTTTTCAGTGGATGGTCCGTTAAATATTAGCCGTTCCAGACAAGGGAGACCGGTTATTTTTCAAGCCGGCACTTCTCCGGATTTCATGAATATTGCTTCGAAGCATGCCGAGGGTTCATTGGTTAATGGGGAAGATTTTGAGTATGCGAAAGCATTCAGTCAGGAACTAAAGAGAAGGGTGAAATTAGAAGGTCGTTCACCTAATGACTTTTTAATCATGCCTACCCAAAACCCTATTGTAGGACGGACAGAAAAAGAAGCAGAGGAAAAATTCCAGGAACTGCAAGCGCTGTTGCCGATTTACCGTATACCAAAGCCAAAATTTTTTGGTTCGGCAGAAAAAGTAGCAGATCAAATTCAACACTGGTACGAGGCAGGGGCGATGGATCTATTGCTGATAAGACAGGAGCATCCTTCAGGATTTGATGACTTTATTGATTTAGTTGTTCCTATCTTACAAGAAAGAGGAATTTTCCGTAAAGAATATGAATCAAACACCTTACGTGGGAATTTAGGTTTACCTTATCCAGAGAATAGATATTCTATCTGATTATGAAGATTATACTTTGATTAAACAGAGGAGAGATGTGACCAATGAAAATGGAGGACATTATCCTCACCTGTATAAAAGAGCACCCAGGAATAAGCGCAAAGAAGATTGTTTCATGTTTGGATTCAAAAACAAACAATTTATTAGTAACGGAAGAAACAAATTCCCAAGGTTCTATATTTAAACAATTAAGAACCTTGAAGAAAAAAGGGAACCTTCATAATAGAGGTGATCGCTGGTACTTTATGAATCGTAATATAGGATAATGGGTATATGATATTTTTGAAGTGTTAATGTTAAATATGAACGACGAAAAAACAACAGTTATTGCATAGTACAACCCTACTACGCATTCAAACCAACATTTTATTTGTACTAACCTTTGTGAATGATTTCACTTAAAGTAACGGGGGCGATTGCTGAATAAAGGTATTCGCCTTTTCTTATTGAACAAACGTGGCAAATACTTAAAAATGAACTGTCTTTCCAGACAGTCCTTTAAGAATTTCTATATTTTTAATGAAGCCTACCATTACCCATATTATCATCGACTATATCGTTTACTTTTTCTACGGCTTGTTCCACCATTTCGTTAGCAATCATCACAACGTCTGTATCATATTTTGCTTCTTTTGACACATCGAACTGAAGTTTCTCAGCATAAGGTGCTGGTCTATTCATCATATGAGTAGACATAACCTCACAGAGAAGCTCGCGTCCTTTTTCGGCATTTAACTTTCCTGTACAAATATCGTGCATTACATTAATGGCAGTAAAATTAGCAGCCTCCATATCACAGCGGGAAGATACCTCGCCCCTTGTTTTTTCAACGATTATACTACCATCAAATTTCGCAAGCTCATTAAACATATCTTGGGGGACCTTATAATTAATAACTTGCTCGATAACATCGGTATGGGGTTGTGGAAAATCATGTGGGATTTCATCACGATAGACAATAGTCCGTTTCCACGGTCCATTGTTATACCAGATTAATCGACTTGGAATCGCTTCATTCGGAGGACCATATTGTTCAATTGTAAGATTTGCCGATTTCTTTGACATAGCATTCCAATCATTAATAATCGTTTGAACCTTTTCCATATCTTCAACAGTTTGAGTTATCTTTTCCGCTCCGCCAAAAGTTTGTACCTTTATATCGCTTGCCATTGAGATAGCAGTGGTTTTCCATTTTTCTTCTTGTTCCATATAATGATTTCACTCTCTTCATAATTTATTTATTATTATTTTTTGAAAAATCCTGAAATATATACGAAAGTGTTTTCCTTATTAAGCTAACGGGGGCTATTGTTTAATAAAGGGTTGCTGTGGTAGCCTTCTTTTTTTTCGCAATAATTCCAGTTTGTATTTTAATTGTTCCTGCATTTTTTTATCCTTGCTGAAGATAATAAGATCGGGGTGATAAAATGGCAACTGCTAAAATCGGGGACAATATATTGTTTAAGCGTGAAGGGCAAAACTATAAAGGAAATGTTACGGTTGTTAGAGAAAATTCTGTTATTGTTGAGTACGGGTACAATAAAGAAAAAAACCAACCACTTATAACCATAGTCAATCATAAAAATTATAAAATTACTAACTAAGCTTTGTGGGAAAATAGACTCAAAGTAACGGTGGTCATAATTAAAGAAGAAAGGACATAACATATAGCCAAAAAAAATATGTTATGTCCTTTTAGTTTATTTTATCTTTTTGGTAAATGCACTCCATTGCGTTCCCCTCATGAAGATGATGGGGTCTTACATAAAGCTTAATTAGCAACCACAAAGGAATTAGTAAAAAAGCACGCGAATCTCCATACAAAGGAGTTTCACGTGCTTCTATTTTTTAGCAAGCTTTTACTTTAAATCAAAACGATCAGCGTTCATTACTTTCACCCAAGCGGCGATAAAGTCTTTAACAAACTTTTCTTTATTGTCTTCTTGAGCGTACACTTCTCCAATTGCACGAAGAATGGAGTTTGAACCAAATACTAGGTCCACTCTAGTTGCTGTACGAACGACTTCACCAGTCTTGCGGTCACGCCCTTCATACACATTACCGTCTACAGGCTTCCATTCTACCCCCATGTCAAGAAGGTTCACGAAGAAGTCGTTCGTAAGTGTTCCTACGCGATCGGTGAATACACCGTGATTCGTCCCACCGTAGTTCGTACCAAGAACTCTCATACCACCGATAAGAACAGTCATTTCTGGTGCTGTAAGGCCTAGAAGCTGTGCCTTGTCTACAAGAAGTTCTTCTGAAGAGACGGCGTACTCCTTCTTCTGGTAGTTACGGAAACCATCAGCAACGGGCTCTAGCACGTCAAAACTTTCGGTATCCGTTTGCTCTTGTGTTGCATCCCCACGTCCAGGAGCAAATGGAACTGTTACATCAAATCCTGCTTCTTTTGCAGCTTTTTCTACTGCCGCAGATCCACCAAGTACAATCAAGTCTGCTAGGCTAACCTTCTTGTCAAGGTGACTTTGGATGTCTTCTAGTACAGAAAGAACCTTTGTTAATTGTTCTGGTTGATTCACTTCCCACTCTTTTTGTGGAGCAAGACGAATACGAGAACCATTTGCACCACCACGATTATCTGAGCCACGGAAGGTACTTGCTGAAGCCCAAGCTGTTGTTACAAGCTCACTAATTGTAAGTCCAGAGTCAAGGATTAATACCTTGATTTTTGCTACCTCTTCTTCCGTTAATTCATAATCAACCGCTGGTACTGGGTCTTGCCAGATAAGATCTTCTTCTGGAACTTCTGGACCAAGGTATCTTGATTTAGGACCCATGTCACGGTGTAAAAGTTTGAACCATGCGCGAGCAAATGCATCAGCAAACTCATCAGGGTTTGCGTGGAAACGACGTGAAATCTTTTCGTATATTGGGTCATGGCGTAAGGCTAAATCAGTGGTAAACATCACTGTCGGAACTTTAGCTTCTGGATTTGCTGCATCTGGTGCAAGGTCTTTTTCTGCCGGGTCTACGGCCATCCATTGATATGCCCCTGCAGGACTCTTAGTTAACCACCATTCATATCCAAATAATAAATCAAAGTACCCATTATCCCACTGTATTGGATTAGCTGTCCATGCACCTTCTAAACCACTAGTGATGGTGTCTCCACCCTTGCCAGAACCATGTGTACTAAGCCAACCTAAGCCTTGTGCTTCAATAGGAGAAGCCTCTGGATCTGGACCAACTTGAGTAGCATCTCCTGCACCGTGTGCCTTGCCAAACGTGTGTCCACCTGCAATTAGTGCAACAGTTTCTTCATCGTTCATTCCCATACGTCCAAACGTTTCACGAATATCGCGAGCACTTGCAATTGGATCTGGCTTGCCATTTGGACCTTCTGGGTTTACATAGATAAGTCCCATCTGAACGGCAGCAAGAGGATTCTCAAGCTCACGATCTCCTGTGTAACGGTTATCTGCTAGCATTTCCGTTTCAGAACCCCAGTAGATGTCTTCTTCCGGATGCCAGATGTCTGCACGACCGGCTCCGAACCCAAACGGTTTTAAGCCCATTGATTCAAGTGCAACGTTTCCTGTTAAAAGCAATAAGTCAGCCCAAGAAATCTTGTTACCATACTTTTGCTTAATCGGCCATAATAGGCGTCGCGCTTTATCAATGTTCGCGTTGTCAGCCCAGCTGTTAAGAGGAGCAAAACGCTGATTGCCAGTTCCTCCGCCACCACGGCCATCACCAGTACGGTATGTACCCGCTGCGTGCCAAGACATACGAATAAACATTGGACCATAATGACCATAGTCAGCAGGCCACCAATCTTGGCTATCTGTCATTAGATTGTGAAGATCCTGTTTAAGAGCATCGTAATCTAACTTTTTGAATTCCTCTGCGTAATTAAAGTCTTCGCCCATAGGGTTAGATTTTTTGTCATGTTGATGAAGAATATTTAAGTTCAACTGGTTTGGCCACCAGTCTCGATTTGTTGTACCACTTGATTTAGGAGTAGTCGTGCTACCATGGTTAAACGGGCATTTGCCGCCGCTTGTAGTGCTAAAACCTTCCATTATCTCAATCTCTCCTTTTGTAATGTAAGTATTAGAATAATTACATCTATAAAAATATAATTATTACTTTATAATAACTATAATATAATATTGATTAAATTGAAAGAAATAACTTGTTAAAAACAGATTATTTTTGAATTTATAACGTACTAATAGAGATTATCTAGTTAATATATATGTTTAAATTCATATAAAAGAAGTCTAATCTTAAAGGAAATTAGAATGAATAATTGAGAATAAAAGTGTAAAAGGATACTTAGATGAGAATGGTGTTTACAAATAATAAGAGGAAATTACTAGAAAGTTAAATGCTAGAGTTAAGTGTTACCGTCGAGTTTCCTATTATGTTTAACAATTAACAAGTTCACTTGAGCTCTTTTATTTGTTAATATAAGAATATTTGTAAGAAGAGATAAGAGGTGCGGTAGTGGATTCTAGAACGTTGAATAAGTTTAAAACAGGAAAAGCTCGAGGATTGAGTTATGAGCACGAGTTACAAGAAAAAAGGGAACAGAAGCTGTGGAAGAGTATTGTTGAGCCACATCATTTGGAAAGTGTGCTTCACTCTCATTCAAAAACAGATTTGGATAAAATACGTAAGAATCTAGATTTAAAAGGAATCAGTGGTTTGAATAAAGGTGATTTAATAAAGGAACTGGTTAGAGCCATTCCAAATCAGTTATTCCGGATTCTTTCAAGATTCGATAAGGAAAGGTATGTACTTTTTAAAAATATAGTGAAACATTCAGGGAAGCTCCCATTGCCAAGGAATGTGTCTGTGAAAAAAGTGGAGGCTTTGATGGCTTGGGGAGTAATCTTTCCCATTCATTTAGAAGGGGGAAAAGGCTTAACAGTCCCTATTGAAATTATAGAACAATTCCATGCTTTAGAGGGTCAGGAATTACAAAAGGTCATTGACAGAAATACAGAGTGGATTCAGCTCACACAGGGCTGCCTCTATTACTATGGGGTTATGAATACTTCTCTTCTAGTTGATAGGGTTAGCGACTTAATGAACCGAGAAATAGATTTCTTAGAGTTTTTATATGTATTTTCTAGTGCAAGTGACTACTATAAACAAATCGCTTATTCAGGGTATGGTCTAGTGGATAAAAGAGTGATCGACCAGAAGGAGATTTTTGCTGAAATTGAAAAACGACCAAGTATCGATTACTTTCCTTTTACAAAACAGCAACTCTTAAAAGCTGGTAAACCAGAATACATTGAAAAAACACGAGAAATGCAACGCTTGATTCAATTTTTACAGCAATATTATGATTTGACTGCTGAGGAAAGAGATGATCTTGCAGAACAGTTAAATATCATGATATTTAATAATGGTAGTTTGAACCAAGCTGTAGAGTATTTTCAACTACGATTGGAATTTCCGGATATGGAGTTTTTCCAGGATCTCGCCTATTATCTGACAGAATTATTTAATCACTCTAGACGGTGGATATTAAAAGGTTACACGCCAAGGGAGATTTCTCAAGGAACGACTGCAACCTCTACGGTTCTAGGCAGTCAGTCTCAACCATTATCCAATATAATTGACTTTAAGAGTCGAAAGGCAATCGGTCGTAATGATCCTTGTCCATGCGGAAGTGGGAAAAAGTATAAGAAGTGTTGCGGGAAAGCTTGAGTATATAGATAAGTTTAGGTAGGTTCACTAAGTGAAAAAAAATGCATCTCCAATTGGAGACGCATTTTTTTTTCATTAGATAACAATCATACATACCGATCTCGCCCAGAAAACATTCCAAATACCGTTAAAATGACCGAGACAACAATCAGTATCAGTAAAGGGACGGTCCAAGAATGTGTTAAGTCAAAGAGATATCCGATAAACAATGGACCCACTGCTGCAAGAACATATCCTGTTGATTGTGCCATCCCCGATAAAGCTGCCGTCTGCTGGCCGGTTTGAGTACGGAGGCCAATATAAGTAAGAGCTAACGGAAAGCTACCACCTAATGCAATCCCAATAAAGATGATACTTACGATTAGAACGGGAAAGCTTGAGCTGAACAATAATCCACTATACCCTAGAACAGCAAACATCCCAAGGATAAAGGAAAGCCACACTTGTGACCGGAATCGACCCGCAAGGACCGGGATAACAAAGCTAGCGGGCAATCCTACTAGCTGTGTAAAGGATAAAAGCCAGCCCGCCGTTTCCAAGTTTATCCCATGACTATGTAAGATTTCCGTTAACCACGAAATCGTGACATAAAAAGAGAACGACTGAAAACCCATGAATATCGCAATTTGCCAGGCTAGTGAGGAACGCCATATCAGCTTGGAAGACGTTCTTTGCATCAGTTGGCTTCCATATTTCTCTTTTTCCCTATACTTAAAAAGGAATCCCCACAAGATAAGAGCAATTATCACTGGGATCCCCCAGACGATTTGCGCTCCCTGCCAACCAAGATCCCAATCAACGGCTAATGGCACGCTAATTCCTGATGCTAAAGAGGCGACCAACCCCATGGATGTAGAGTAAACACTGGTCATCAGCCCGAACTTCTTGGGAAAACGTTCCTTTACGACCGCGGGCAAAAGGACATTTCCTATCGCGATGCCAAAACCGACCAAAAGGGTCCCTGTAAAAAGTAAAAATGGCGTGGGAACCGAGCGAATGGCAATGCCAATCAAAAGAGTGGTTAACCCAATCAATAAGGTCCGCTCATTTGTCAGCCGAGCCGCTATCTTAGGAACGAGAGGGGACATGACAGCAAACACGAGTAAGGGCAGACTCATTAAAAGTCCTGCACTCCAGTGTGCCAGTCCAACATCCTCTTGAATCATCCCGACCAAAGGACCTAGAGATGTAATAGCTGGGCGTAGGTTAAAGGCAATAAGAACAATACCAGCAATCAATAAATATATATAATTTGAGTGTGTAAATGCCTTGGTTTTTAGTAATTCCATAAAGTGATCCCCCGTTAAGACAAACTTTCTACAGTATACCATACATAAAGTAGAGGGTTAATAAAACAAGTCCCAGTTTCGAGAGGTGCTGGTCCTTATTTCATCCCCTATAAATAACTATGGAGGTATTCCCATATATATATGAGTAAAAAGCCAACAGGAGAAAAAAATTGGATAAACAAACTAGCAAATTTAGATGGGTTGTATTTGCTTCTGTACTATTTACTTATTTATTGATGGCGAGCCAACGAACGGCACCGGGACTAATTACAGATCAAGTGATGAGGGATTTTCAGGTAACAGCCTCAACGATAGGATTACTGACGAGTATACAATTTTTTGTCTACACGGGTTTGCAAATACCGATGGGATTATTGGCTGATCGGTATGGTCCTAATTTTTTCCTCATTGTCGGTGCGATCCTTACCGGTGTAGGAACGATCATTTATAGTCTTGGTACTCACGAGATTGTCCTGTTTTTTGCGAGAATATTGACCGGGACCGGGGATGCGACGATTTGGGTCAATATGGTGTTAATACTGGGTCAATGGTTTAATGGAAAGGAATTTGTCCGATTAATTGGTCTAGCGGGTATGACAGGAAGCCTTGGGTTCCTTTTGGCGACTGTCCCATTTTCTGCATGGATTAGCTTACTTGGGTGGAGGGCAGCGTTTTTTTCAGAGGGATTGCTATTATGTTTGTGTGGGATTCTTCTTTATATTGTCCTTTTAAAAAAACCAAAACAACTTTCTCTGACAGAAACGGCATCTGTAAAAAACAAGATACCACGAGAAAAAACAATGGTTTTACTCAAAAGAATCTTTTCTAATCGACAGGTATGGGCTTTATTCTGTTGTCATTTTGGAGTGGTCGGTGCGTATGTAGGATTTATCGGTTCTTGGGCTGTCCCGTATGGGATGGATGTGTATGGTATGACAAGATCAGAGGCGAGTCAGTTTATCATGATTGGTTTGATCGGGGCATTAATCGGAGCGCCGTTAGCAAGCTGGATTTCAAGTCGGTTAGGAACGATTAAACTACCTTATGTAATGGTTCATATCACCATTTTAATGAGTTGGTCTTCTTTTCTCTTCTTTCATGGCCATCCACCCCTTTTCATGCTTTTACTGCTCTTCTTTATCATTGGCTTTGGATTTGGGGCAAGTGCCTTAACCTTTGCACTCGTCCGTCAAACGTTTCCGATGATTGAATCAGGCCTTGTTTCTGGAATTGCGAATACCGGGGGGTTCCTAAGTGCCGTCTTGCTTCCAAGTATTTTTGGAGTCGTTTTGGATTATTTCCACTCTGGTTTAGGTAATAGTGATGGGTACTATTATGGATTCATTACTCCTGTTATCTTCTCTCTGGTTGGCTTGATGGGAGTGAGTATGTTTAAGGAAAAACGTCAAGAGAATGGATATATAACTAGTAACCAAACTTCTTGATTGTTCAAATTTTTTTTACTATTTCGAATGCGTTTCCATATCTTGTAGATTCATGCTCTTGTGAGAATAGACCGATGTCATTTTAACTGTAAACAATTGGATGAAAGGAATATTATCCTATTGATTTCGCTATTTGAACAGAATAGAATGTTCACTGTAAACAGAATTATGCAGGATTGTGACTGGTTAAGCAGGCAAGACCTAAATTGTGTAAGGGCAAATTGTACCTTTTTGGTAGATTCGTCCATGCACATTTTAGGTCTTTTTTTGTTGTCAAAAATTATAAATGACAAGTCTTTAAGCTGTAATCCTGCTGTAAAAAATGGAGGTTAATAGGGATGAAGAAAACTAGCAAATGGAAAGGCCTTGCTTTGGCAACAGTGATTGCTGCAAGCAGCATTGTTACACCAGCCATGGCCGCGGAGTATCAAACGTCTGTCTGGTCACGCCAGCAAGCGGAAAAAGTAAAGCTGACAGAAGAAACAACGGCACCAGAGGTGGATTTGGAGTTTGATCTTGTCGCACCTGACCAATGGGTATGGGACACATGGCCGTTACAGGAAAGAGATGGTTCTCTAGCAATCGTGAACGGCTATCGAGTTGCTTTTGCTTTGGTGGCACCACGTAGCCTAGGGTGGGGCGAGCGACATACGGAAGCAAGAATTGGAATGTTTTATTCTAAGAACGGCAAGGATTGGACCTATGCAGGAATTCCTTATGAGTATGAAAATGCTAAGGGATATATGCAATGGGCTGGTACAGCAATGCTTGATGAAGATGGAAAGGTGCATTTGTTTTATACAGCAACTGGGGACCGTGAGAACTGGGATTACAACGGATGGGATAAGAGAGCCGTCCAGCGTCTTGCTAAAACCACATTTGGTATTGAGACAGGTAAAGATGGCGTCAAGCTGACAAATGAAGGAGAGCATGAAATCATCCTTGAAGCAGACGGCAAGCATTATGAAACGATTGAACAGGCAGATAGCCCAATTATTACAGCATTCCGTGATCCGTTCTTCATCCAGGATCCGAATACAGGAAAAGAATACATCCTTTTTGAAGGGCAGGCTGGAAGCGACAGAGATTATATCAAGCCGGAGAATATTGGTGATGAAGATTACCGCAGCACGCATTCTGTTCCTGAAGGCGCAGAAAAATTCAACGGAAATATTGGTATTGCTGAAGTGCTTGATGAAGATGTAAGTGAATTGAAGCTTCTTCCTCCATTGCTTGAATCAGTTGGTACGAATCATCAGTTAGAACGTCCGCACATGGTAATCAATGGCGATGAATATTATCTATTCACCATTAGCCATACATTTACATACGCTCCTGGTTTAACTGGACCTGACGGTGTATACGGATTTGTCAGTAACGGGTTGTTCGGCGAGAAAAAGCCAATGAATGAAAGTGGTCTTGTGATAGCAAACCCATCAGAGAATCCTTACCAGGCTTATTCATGGATGGTCCTTCCAAACCAACAGGTCATTAGCTTCATCAATGAACCTCTTGATGAGAATGGACATGTGAAATTTGGCGGTACATTCTCTTCTACCTTGAAATTAAAGCTTGATGGAGAAGGTTCAAAAATTATGAAAGAAGGAAAGACAGGCGAAATTAAGCCATTCGGTGCGAATCGCTAATTTATTCAAAACTGAGAGGGGATTGAAATGCTAAATAACAAAAAAGCACTATCAGCAGTAGTATTGGCAGCAAGTGTGATTATATCTGGTTTTAACGGCTTATCAACAAAGGCGGATGAAACCGTAACGACAACCAATTGGACAAGGGAACAAGCTTCAAAAATAGAATTGAATCAAGATAATACCTTGCCATATACGGATATCTCGAAGTTGGAGAAATTTGCACCTGGTTACCATGTTTGGGATTCATGGCCTTTAACCGACCGTGATGGGAATATTGCTTCCATTAAAGGCTGGAAGGTATTGTTTGCTCTATCAGCTCCAGACAACGTGCTACCAGGTAAAGTCCATGATATTGCAACCATTCGTTATTTTTACTCAAAGAACGGAAAGGATTGGACGCTTGGCGGGACTCTCTTCCCAGAAGGAGAGTCACTGGGTTCACGCGAATGGGCAGGATCTGCCATGATGGATGATGGCAAAATTCATGCCTTCTATACAGCAACAGGCCATAGAGGAGAAGCTCCGCTTACGTTTGAACAGCGATTGGCAATGGCAACAGCCGATATCGTAGCTGACAGCGAGGGTGTCCGTTTTGAAAGCTGGGGAGATCATAAGATCATCATGGAGCCAGATGGCGTACACTACCAAACGAAGGAACAGGCACAGCAAGGAGAAGGAGGCGGCTATGCTTTCCGTGATCCGATGTGGTTCAAGGATCCAAAAACAGAAAAGGAATACATTCTGTTTGAAGGGAATTCTGGCGGTGCAGTAGGGGAGCGTACATTCAAGCAGGAGTATGCTGGAAGCACCGAATACACGGATAAAAATCCAGTACCAGCAGGTGCAGTTCACGCAAATGCCAATATTGGAATTGCAGAGGTTGTGAATGGAGATCCTTCAAACCTGAAGATGCTTCCGCCGCTTTTGGAAGCTAATTATGTAAATGAAGAGCTGGAACGTCCACATATCCTTGTGAAGGATAAAAAATATTACCTATTCACAGACAGCCATATCAATAAATATGCTGAAGGACTACAAGGACCAGAAGGACTGTATGGGTTTGTGTCTGATACATTGACTGGCGGATATGAGCCGCTTAATGGAAGTGGGCTGGTCATGGCCAATCCTCCAGAAAATCCTTACCAGGCCTATTCATGGCTTGTCCTTCCGAATTTGAATGTGGTAGGATTCGCCCACTTTGGTGATTTAGGTAACATGTCAATTGGCGATGTTGGAAACCAGGATCCGGAATTCCAATTCAGCCATTTTGGCGGTACAATATCTCCAACTGTGAAACTATCAATCAATGGATCGACAACAAAGATCGAGAAAGAATTCAACCAAGGTTGGATCAAACAATAATGCTTTTGGTCAGCTGATTCCTCAGGATCGGCTGACTATCTGTCTATATGGGGGAGAGAAACGAACTTGTGCAGAAGCAAGTTCGTTCTCGCGTTATAAAAAATGTTACAAAAATCAGGACTCGACTATGGGGGACTATATAAATGAAAAGAAAAAAAGAGAATACTGGCAAAATTTTTATTGCTGCTTTCATTGGACTTTCCTCTCTACTTACACCTATGATTAGCACAAGTGTTTCTGCTAGTGAGAAAATGGAAACATTTGACTGGACACGTGAAAGTGTAAGTAAATTAGTAATCAATGACACGAATACAGCGGCAGAAATTAATAAAGAAGAGCTAGAGGAAATCACATCAAATTCATATATTTGGGATACGTGGCCCCTTCAGGATAAGAATGGACACCCTGCTGTGGTGAATGGATATAAAATTATTTTTGCTTTATCCGTTCCTAATGATGTACTTCCAGGCAAACGACATGATACAGCTGAAATTGTCTACTTTTATTCAAAGGACGGAAAGAGCTGGGAGCCAGGAGGTCAGGTGTTTAAGGATAGCGACGCATTGGGTTCTAGACAATGGGCAGGTTCTTCGATTGTCGATAAGGATGGCAGACTACATATGTTCTATACAGCCACAGGCAGAAAAGGTGAAAAGCAATTAAGCTATGAACAGCGAATCGCTACTGCCTCAGCAGAAATCAGTACAAAGGGAGATGGGGTTGCTTTTCAAGGCTGGTCTGCGCATGAAGTCATCCTTGAGCCTGAGGGAGAATTTTATCAGACAATGGAGCAGACGGGTCTAGGAGAAGGATCTTACGCATTCCGTGATCCGTATTTTTTCCAGGATCCAAAGACTGGTGAAGAATATCTATTATTTGAAGCGAACTCAGCGGGCAGATTAGAGGACCGTTTTTTAAAGGATGAATATATTGGGTCGGCGGATTTCCGCAACCACCAAGAAATCTCCGAAGACTCCAAAGCCTTCAATGGCAGCATTGGTATCGCCAAAGCAGTGGATGGAGATGTTACTAATTTTGAATTGTTGCCTCCATTGCTCGAGGCTAACTATGTAAATGAAGAGCTTGAACGTCCAAGCATCATTGTAAAGGGCAGTGACTACTATCTATTTGCCAAGACACACAGCGAAAAATTTGCACCGGGTCTAAACGCTCCAGAAGGATTATATGGATTTGTTTCCAGTTCACTTCGTGGAGCTTATGAGCCGCTAAATGAAAGCGGACTGGTTATTGCTAATCCAAGTAATCAGCCCTATCAAGCTTATTCCTGGATGGTCATGCCGAATGGAACGGTGGCTAGTTTTGTAAATTATACGGATGTGGATGGACTGGATATTCATGAAATTGGTGAGCAAGCCCCCGAATATCAAATGGAGCACTTCGGCGGAATGCTTGCACCATCCATTAAGTTAGCCATTACACGTGATCGGACAAAGATCGTTCATGAGAAGAAGCAGGGCGTATTTAAATAAAAGGTCGTAGGGTGAGGAAAGATGGACATGAAAGATAGACAGAAACAGCCTATAGAGATTGCGCGCGAGCTGGTCTTATTACTAGGTGGAAAAGAAAATATCGCAAAGGTGACTCATTGTACGACTCGATTACGATTCGAACTTGTCGATGAAGGCCGGGTGAAAAAAACAGAATTAGAGGGATTGCCTTATGTACACGGCACCTTTTCTCGGCTAGGACTCTTCCAAATCATCATCGGGTCCGTAGCGATTAATCATGTCTACAGGTCTATCATGGAACTCACTCCTGCGTTTGAACCTGGCATAAAGGATAGTAAAAATAGAAGAATGAACCCACTGGTGCAACTAGCAAAGACTTTGTCCAATATCTTTGTCCCGATTATCCCAGCCATCGTTGCAAGCGGCCTGTTAATGGGACTCATAGGCATGATCAAGGTGTTTCAGTGGGTGCGCCCAGAAAGCCCGATTATGATTATGCTGGATATCTTTTCGAGTGCAGCCTTCATCATCTTGCCAATTTTAATAGGATTCAGTGCCGCCAGGGAGTTTGGGGGCAGCCAAATATTAGGGGCCGTAATCGGAGGAATCTTGACACATCCCACGCTGCTGAATCCTTCCATGCTTGGCTACAAAATGCCACAATATATGGAGGTTTTCGGACTTGATATCCCGCTTATAGGCTATCAGGGAACAGTGATCCCAATCCTGATTTCCGTATTCTTCATGAGTAAGATGGAACAGGGTCTGAGAAAAATGGTGCCTAGTTCGTTGGATATGTTTTTTATCCCGTTTCTAGTAATGATCTGTATTGGGAGTGTCTCGCTGTTAGTCATCGGGCCCGTCTCATTATTGATTGGAGATTGGATCACTATGGCTCTGGAACTCGTCTATAAATCAGGAGGCACCGTTGCTGGATTTTTATTTGGCGGTCTCTATTCACTTATTGTGGTCACGGGTTTGCATCATACGTTGCATGCGGTCGAGATGGAACTGCTTGCCGATCCGGACATTGGTGTCAATTTTCTGTTGCCGATTTGGTCAATGGCTAATATTGCTCAAGGAGCTGCAGGACTTGCTGTATTTTTCAGGACGAAAAATAAGAGAATTAAAAAAATCGCGATTCCTTCTGCTTGTTCAGCATTTTTAGGCATTATTGAACCTGTTATGTTTGGTGTGAATATCAGGCTTATGAGACCATTCATTAGTGCTGCCATCGGAGGTGCTATGGGGGGATCGTATGTTGTATTTACTCATGTTACCGCTAATTCATATGGACTAACTGGAATTCCCATGATTGCCATTGTAGCGCCATTAGGAAGCTATAATTTAGTCAATTATCTGATCGGCCTTGGTATATCTGCCATTACCGCTTTTATTGCAACCTGGATTTTGTGGGTGAAGGAAAGTGCAGATAACAGAAATGACCTCGATTGCACGAAAAACAGGAAGGTGAATGTAAGATGAAAATTAAAAAAGTCTTGAATAACAGTGCGGTAGTCGTGAAAGATAGAGACGGCGAAAAGATTGTCATGGGAGAGGGCATAGGGTTTCAGAAGAGAAAGAATGATAGGGTAAACGAGTCGAAAATTGATAAAGTTTTTGTCATGGAAGACCCAAACGAACACCAAAAATTTGAGGAAATACTACAGCTGCTCCCGGAAGAGCATATCCAGTTGGCTGAGGAAATCATCAGCTATGCGGAAAAGGAATTCAGCGTCACGATCAACGAGCATGTACATGTTGCTTTTTCTGATCATTTATCATTTGCCATTGAACGATTAACCAATGGGATATCGATTAAAAACTCGCTGCTTGACCAGATAAAAATTCTTTATGTGAAAGAGTATGAAATAGGACTTTGGGCAAGGGAACTAATTAGAAAGAGACTGGGGATAGAAATTCCAGAAGATGAAGTAGGAAATATCGCCATGCACATGCATACGGCAAGAATGAATATCGGTAACATGCAAGAAACGATTGATATCACCACAACCATTCAAGAAATTACCCGTATCATAGAAAGCCGTCTACATGTCAATATTGTCGAAGATTCAATGTCTTATGAACGATTGATCACCCACTTACGCTTTTCACTTAAAAGCCTGTTATCCAATGAATCTAAGCATGAATATGATCCACAAATGGCAAAAGTCATCAGGGAGAATTTTAAAGAAGCATTTTCCTGTGCACAAGAAGTTGGAGAGTTTCTAGAAGTGAAATATCGTATCGACTATCCAGAAGCAGAATTAATGTATATTAGTATGCATATTCAAAGATTCTATAATCGGGCGCTATTACAAAAATAGGTATCGTATTATAGATAAGATGAAATGTACCAGGGTATAACTTAGAGGCTGTTCCAAAAGTGTAACTTTTTGGTGCGCGCCTCTTTTTTATTATGATCTTTTAGCTAATGAACGTCATTACAACGAGAAAAGACTGAGGAAACGAAGTTCATCTGGCTCATGAACGTCATTTTAATGAGAAAAGACTGAGGAAACGAAGTTCATCTGGCTCATGAACGTCATTTTAATGAGAAAAGACCGAGGAAATGAAGTTCATCTGGCTCATGAACGTCATTACAAAGAGAAAAGACTGAACAAATGAAGTTCATCTGGCTCATGAACGTCATTACAAAGAGAAAAGACTGAACAAATGAAGTTCATCTATCTAATGAACATCATTACAAAGAGAAACCACTGAGCTAACGAAGTTCATCAGTCAAATGAACATCATTACAAAGAGAAACCACTGAGCAAATGAAGTTCATCCAGCTAAAGAACCTCCCTACAACGATAATCTTGAGACACTCCTGTTTGAATATTTAGATACACGTGTTGTAAGGTATTCATAAGGAGTGATTACATGAATGAAACCATTGATTTATTAAAAAATCACCGTTCTGTAAGGGAATTTGATAAGGGAAAAGATGTAAGTGAGTCAGAAGTGGCAACCATTATTGAGGCAGCAATGGCTGCTCCCAATTGGATTAATGGACAGCAAGTGAGCATTATAGAAGTGAGAAATCCTAAGAAAAAAGCAGCTTTAGCAGAAGCAGCAGGAAACCAAAGGTGGATTGATGAGGCTCCTGTTTTTCTCGTATTTTGTTTAGATTTTTATCGGGCGAAGCTAGCGGCGGAGAAAAATGGCAGTCAACTTCAAGTAGTGGATGATATTGAAGCAGTAATCGTTGGGTCGACAGATGTTGGCATAGCTCTAGGAAGTGCAGTGATCGCTGCTGAATCGATGGGACTTGGGACGGTTCCAATCGGAGGAGTAAGGAGAAATCTCCAAACCATTGTGGATCTTCTGGATCTGCCAGAGTATGTATTCCCTGTTTCAGGTCTGGTTATCGGGCATCCGGGAACAATTCCTGATCAAAAACCGAGACTGCCTCTTAAGGCAACCCATCAGCAGGAGGAGTACAACGCTAAAATCCAAAGGGAAGCGATTGACGAATATGATCAGACCATTTCGAATTATATGGCTGAGCGAACAAATGGCCAGGATTCAAGTAACTGGTCTAGTAAAGTAGCTCGTTTTTATGATACGGGATTTGAGCAATATGCTAAAAACTCCAGTCCTATCTTGAAAAAACAAGGGTTTCATTACAAGTAATCGATTCGGAGGAATTTTAGGTGCCACAATTATTGATTAAAGGAATATCAGTTGACCAAGTAAAAACGATTAGTAAACCACTGGTTCAAGAATTGGCTGCTCTATGTGCCTGTGGAACAGATAATTTCACGCTGGAGGTTCTAAACTCCATCTTTGTTTTTGATGGAAGTGAGGTTCCTGGATATCCATTTATTGAAGTAAAATGGTTTGATCGAGGTCTGAAGGTTCAGGATGAATTTGCAAATATCATTACAAAACAGGTTCATTCCCTCGGGATTCCAGAGGTAGAGGTTGCTTTTACTACGTTTAAAGAATCTGATTATTATTTAAATGGGAAGAGCTTTGCCGAAGATTAATACAAATTTTGTCATGAAATATATCCTCCTTCTTTTTTCATAATAAGAACAAAGGGGTGATACATATGGCAAAACGAAATGGAAAAACTGATGCACAGCAAAAGAATAAACAAGGGTTTGACTCAAGTAAAACCGATTCAGAGTTCGGTAAAGAGCATGGAAGTGCTGCTGCTAACCGAGCACACAAAGAAAAAGCGAAAAAAGAAAAAGCATCCAAAAACCAAGGCGAATGGAAAGGGATGCATTAATTTTATTTAAGAGGTACATCACTAAAGAAAATAGTGATGTACCTTTTTTAACTGAGCTACCGTACAGGGTACCTCTTTAGGTGAAATAGATTGTGCTGTTATTATAAGTAAAGAAAAACAATAGGAGTAAATAAAACTTAGGGGAATAGAATATGGAAAATAACGTTTTCGAACAGATGGCCAAAAGATACGATACAGAAGAACGAATAGAATTAGCTAAAGTGATCGTAAAAGAAATAAGACCAGAACTACAAAACAGTCAATCCAAATCATTCATGGACTATGGGAGCGGAACGGGTCTAGTAAGTTTAGAATTAACCGATTTAGTAGGTTCTATTTTGTTAGTAGATTCATCAAAGCAGATGTTAGAGGTTGCAAAAGCTAAAATTTCTCAAAAAGGAATGACCAATGCAAAAGTACTTTATTCAGATTTTACTCAAGAAACCCCTGAACTTAAGACAGACATCGTTTTACTATCATTAGTCCTCCTTCATGTTCCAGATACTGAAAAAATAATCAAAGAATTATTCAACCTTTTACATATTGGCGGCAAGCTAATTATCATTGATTTCGACAAAAATGATAAAATAAATCATCCAAAAGTTCATAACGGTTTTTCCCATGAAGAACTAGAGAAGAGATTATCCGAGGTTGGATTTAAAAGAATAAAAATTAAGACATTCTATCACGGGAATCAAATGTTCATGAATCAAGACGCTTCAATGTTCATCTGCACTTGCATAAAGTGATTTTTTCGTCTAGAAGGAAAAAATAAGAGGACGAAGAATAAGTTGTATCATAGGGACCTATTTTTAGGCAATAATGAGTAAACGCATTGGAGGGACCAAGATGATAAAATCTTTAGCTGTGTATTGCGGGTCAAGTAGCGGAGCCTCGGATATTTATATGGAAAAAGCAAAGGAACTGGGAAAAGAATTGGCTAAAAGAAACATTACCCTGGTTTATGGAGGATCGAGCGTAGGCCTTATGGGGGCGGTTGCTGATTCCGTACTAGAGGAAGGTGGCAAAGCAGTTGGTGTCATGCCAAGCTTTTTGGATCAACGAGAGATTTCTCATAAAAGTTTGTCCGAACTTTTTGTGGTGGACACCATGCATGAGAGAAAGGCAAAAATGGCCGAGTTATCAGACGGGTTTATCACGTTACCGGGAGGGGCTGGAACGATGGAAGAGTTCTTTGAAGTCTTTACCTGGGGACAAATCGGGCTACATAAAAAGCCAATTGGTATATTAAACATAAACAGGTATTATGATCCGCTTATCACTCTACTTAATCATATGAATAAAGAGAAGTTCCTTCAGGATCAATATCGATCGATGGCACTTATCAATGAAGAGTCGGCAGGGTTATTAGATCAATTCGGGAAGTATGAGGCGCCACCAGTAAAAACATATTAAAGGGATCATACAAGGTAGAGGAGCTGTCCTGCTACCTTGTTTTTATTTTATATTTAAGAAAGCCAGTATAAAGTTGAAATAAATCAGTAAATTTTTTCGGGTTTTTCTTTGTTAAAAATTCTATCTTCTGTAAACGGTAGGTTAGGCTATTCCGATGAATATGAAGTTGATGGGAAGTTGTGTTCATGTCTCCGTTATTGTCAATAAAGCATATTAACGTCTCAACCAATTCCACTCCTTTTGGATTTCCCTCCAGTTGTTTGAAGCACGTGACCGTATCCTCTATATCTATTTCGCTATTAATTAAGTAATCAATAAATTGTAAATCATGATAAAAGGATAGCTCACTGTTTAAAGAGAGCTTTTCTGAGATCTCGAGTGCTCTTTTGGCCTCTTCAATCGATTGAGCAATTAATTGATGGCAAGTACCGACGCCGATCTTTCCTTTTGCTTGTTTGACTAAAGGCTCTAATCGTCTTAGAAGTTCACTTTTTTCTGGGACAATGTAGAGAAGGGTATCAGTACTTAGACGGAAGAGAAACTCCTGATCATTTAGTTGGATTTTTTCCTTTTGGTCTATTCCTTTTACAATCATCGCAAATCTTTTTACTGTAAGGTCGATATCAAGAGTCTTACTTTTTTCCATAAAGGAGGAATCGTAATGGTCAACCCGGTAGACCCATTGATATAAGAATTCTTCCTTCATCTGCTCTTTGATTCTTCGTTCCTTATACATAAATTGCTGTTGAATTAATAGCTCAGCGGTAATTTTAACAAGTTCTGCAAAAGGTGCAACATATTGAGGATCCCCGCTTATTCCTATCACTCCAACAATATTGTCTCTGAATTGAAATGGAATATTGACTCCTGGCTTGATACACTCTCCTGAGTCACATATGGATACCATTTTTCTAGATTGAATGGCTTCCATTGCTCCTTCATGAAAGGTTCCAATACGATGCTTCTCCCCGCTGCCAATGATCAGTCCCTCGTGATCCATAATATTTACATTATAAGGAATGACATCCATAACCTTCTTTGTAATCTCTTGTGCGAGTGATTGTGTAATCCGCATGTGCTAGGCCTCCCATGTATGAACAACTAAATTAGAGTATGATGATTTTCTTTTGTTCATTTGCCTAAAAAATAGGTCAAAACATTAGCAAATTGACTGATGATTTATTTGTAAGACAATTATACAATAGGTACTGTAAACGGTTACCACAGAACAATAGAAAAAGATGAAAAAGTATTAAAAGTGTTTGAAAAGAAGTCACTTGACTTCGCGAAGTTACTTATATACCCATTGGTAAAAGACTACTCTTGGTACAGAGACTAATCTGAAGATGAAGGGTGACCCTTAGCCCTTAACCGTTTACTAGACATCGTTCTTCAATTTGTACGTTTTATACACTCAAATATGTTTTTACGAAGATTATTATTAGATTACTAGCTTTGAAATAGTAAAAAATAATAGTCTTTCCTAAAAGCAAGGTATGTGAATGAATTCACAAATTAGTCATAAATCAAGAGTCATAGAATTGCCAAATGAAAATCAGAAAATAGAGGAGGAGTTCAAACGTGTTTAAACCTACTGGAGTAATTCCTGCATTAGTTACACCTTTGGATCGGAACGGAAATTTAATGGAAGCTGCGTTGCGTAATGTAATCGATTACACAATAGCTGGAGGAGTTCATGGGCTTTTCATCTTGGGAAGCAGTGGGGAAATTTATGGACTGACCAATGAGCAAAAACGCCGTGTTGTTGAAATCACGGTTGAACATACTAATGGTCGAGTTCCTGTCTATTGCGGAGCAAGTGAAATCACAACTAGAGATTGTATTGAAACAGCTCAAATGGTTCAAGAAGTAGGTGGTGTTTCAGCATTATCTGTTCTCACTCCATACTTCATGACTCCAACTCAAAGTGAACTTACTGAACATTTTAAAGCAATTGCAAAATCTACAAATCTACCAATTATCCTTTATGGAAATGAAGCTCGTACGCAGGTAAAGATTGAAGTAAACACATGTGCCGAGTTAAGTAAGGTCGATAACATTATCGGAATTAAGGATAGTAGCGGTGACATGACTAGAATGGCAGAATACCTTCGAGTAACAGATCGAGATTCCTTCTCTGTAATGGCTGGTCGAGATACTCTCATTTACGCAGGGTTATGTCATGGTACAACGGGTGCCATTGCAAGTACAGGAAATATCGCACCGAAACTTGTATCAGATATTTACAATGCATTTGTAGCTGGGGACTATAAGAAATCACTAGAGTTACAGTTCAAACTTGCTCCATTAAGATTATGTGTCGACAAAGCCACTTTCCCTGTTGTGTTAAAGGAGGGGTTACGAATGGTTGGTGTGGATGTCGGGTATGCGTTTGAACCATCATCTGAAATGAGTCCAGAAAGTAGAAAACAATTAGAAAATGTGTTAAAAGACCTGGAGATTTATCAAACAATATAATCCTTCGGAAGGAAGATTACGATGCCATTATTATATGTTGCATTAGCAGTTGTACTTTTACTAGTTTTAATGATTCCGCTAAAAATGAACGGGTTTATATCACTAATTTTAGCTTCAATCTTTGTTGGTTTCCTCGTAGGTATGCCAGCGGAGCAGATTTGGGAAACGATTGGTGACGGTCTTGGAGGCCAGCTTGGGGGTACTGCCCTTATTGTTGGTATCGGGGCTATGCTTGGTACAGTTCTTGCTGATGCGGGTGCCGCACAACGAATTGCTACTAGCTTGGTAAACAAAATGGGAATTAATCGTGTTCAGCTTGCAATCTTGACTACCGCATTCGTACTTGGTATTACCATGTTCTTTGAAGTAGCTTTTGTATTATTAATTCCACTAGTATTCGTTATTGTACGTCAAACTAAGTTAAACCTTTTATGGATTGCTTTGCCAATGGCAGTCGGGTTATCTACTACTCATAGTTTTCTACCGCCACATCCGGGACCGGCAGCTGTTGTTGGCGTGTTCGGAGCCGATATGGGATTAACTCTTTTGTACGGTTTATTTATTGCTATACCTGTAGGGAGCTTCATTGCGCTTATGTGGCCTAGAATTCCGTTTTTCAAAAATATTAATCCTACAATTCCAGAGGGACTTGTTTCGACCAAACAGTTTTCAGATGAAGAAATGCCATCTTTTGGAGTAAGTCTTTTCGTTGCTCTTATTCCAGTAGTACTTATTGCCACTGATGCTATTAACACATTATTCTTACCTGAAGATAATGGTTTCAGACACGTTATGGGCTTCATTGGTGCACCAGAAACGGCATTACTAATTGGTCTTTTAATCTCTATGTGGCTATTAGGACCAAGAATTGGTCGTCCTTTAAAAGATGTAATGAAGTCTTGTTCCAATGCTGTTAAGCCAATGGCAATGATCCTTTTGGTTATTGGTGCAGGTGGAGCATTTAAACAAGTACTAGTTGATGGTGGGATTGCCGATTATATCAAATTGATAACAGATGGCTTAAATATGTCTCCAATCATTCTTGCTTGGCTCATTGCTGCTCTCTTACGTATTGCTCTTGGTTCCGCTACGGTTGCTGTTATGACAGCTGCTGGAGTGGTACTGCCAATCGCTCAAGCCTCAGGAATCCCAATGGAATTAATGGTCCTTGCCGTTTCATGCGGAAGTGTTGCTTTCTCACACGTAACAGACCCAGGTTTCTGGATGTTTAAGGAATTCCTTAACTTATCAGTCGCGGAAGCAATTAAAGTAAGAACAACCTATACTACCGCGTTAGGTATCCTTGGGTTGATCGGAGTATTAGTCTTAAACACATTTATTGGATAAAACTTATGTTTTTAAACGGGCAACACCTCTTATACTGCAGATTGATAGATGAAGGTTCTGCCCGTTTACTATATAAAAATATTGATTTGGGGGAATTGAAAATGAAAGTTGGATTTATTGGATTAGGAATTATGGGTAAGCCGATGAGCAAAAACTTAATTAAAGCTGGATATCAATTGATCGTTAGTGATTTTAATAAAGAGGCTGTAAAAGAACTTGAACAATTAGGTGCTGAAGTAGAAACCACTCCAAAGGCGATTGCTGAAAAAGCAGATATCGTAATTACTATGCTTCCAAACTCACCAAATGTAAAAGCAGTAGCATTAGGAGAAAACGGATTGATTGAAGGAGCTCGCGAAGGCTTAATCTTTATTGACATGAGCTCAATCGCCCCTGCAGCTTCACAAGAAATTAACCGTGTCTTAGTTGAAAAAGGCGTTGAAATGTTAGATGCACCTGTCAGCGGTGGAGAGCCAAAAGCGATTGATGGCACGATCTCCGTCATGGTTGGAGGGAAGAAAGAAGTATTTGAAGAAGTAAAAAATGTATTAGAAGCAATGGCTGGTTCTGTTGTGCACGTGGGTGAAGTGGGTGCTGGTAATGTAACAAAGCTTGCAAACCAAGTAATTGTTGCCCTAAATATCGCAGCTGTGTCTGAAGCATTTGTTTTAGCACAAAAAGCTGGTGTAAATCCAGAAGCTGTATACCAAGCAATCCGCGGTGGTTTAGCAGGAAGCACGGTGTTAGATGCGAAAGCACCTATGATGTTAGATCGCAACTTCAACCCAGGTTTCCGTATCAACCTACACATTAAAGACTTAACAAATGCAATCGAAACTAGCCATGAGTACGGCTCACCAGCTCCATTAACAGCAGCTGTTTTGGAAATGATGTATGCCTTGAAAGCAGATGGTCACGAATTTGACGATCACAGTAGCTTGTTAAAGTACTATGAAAAATTAGCAAACGCTGAAGTAAAGCGATAACAACCTATGGGAGGGAGCACGGCTGCTTCCTCCTAACCAAAAACTAAACTTACTGATAGGAGAAAGTAGAGATGAATACTGTGCTGAATAAAGTCAATGTAACTCCTGTTGTTACGGAAATGGACGTATACCCGGTTGCTGGTCATGATAGCATGCTTCTTAATTTAAGTGGAGCTCACGGAGCTTATTTTACTCGTAATATCGTTATTTTAAAAGATAGCAACGGCAATGTTGGTGTAGGGGAAGTTCCTGGTGGAGAAGGAATTAAAAAAACACTAGAGGATGCAAAACCTTTAGTAGTTGGAGCATCAATTGGAAACTATAATAATATTTTAAATAAAGTACGTGAAACATTTGCTGGTCGTGACTCTGCTGGTCGCGGATTGCAAACATTTGACCTGCGTATAACTATTCATGCGGTAACGGCTATCGAAGCTGCATTATTAGATCTTTTAGGAAAGCACTTAAATGTTCCAGTCGCTGCTTTACTGGGTGAAGGACAGCAAAGAGACAAAGTCAAAACCCTTGGTTATTTATTCTTTATTGGAGATCGTAATAAAACAGATCTTCCGTATTATAGCAATCCTTCTGCAAGCGAAGATTGGTATCGTATTCGTCATGAGGAAGCTTTAACACCTGAGGCAGTTGTTCGTTTAGCAGAGGCTTCTCAAAAGCTTTACGGGTTTAAGGATTTTAAATTAAAAGGTGGAGTTCTTGAAGGAAAAGAAGAAGCGAAAGCTGTTCGTGCATTAAAAGAGCGTTTTCCAGATGCAAGAATCACTCTAGATCCTAACGGAGCATGGGCATTGGCGGAAGCAATTGAAATTGGTAACAGCTTAAAAGATGTTTTGACATATGCGGAAGATCCATGTGGAGCGGAAAATGGCTTTTCTGGCCGTGAAGTGATGGCAGAGTTCAGAAGACAGACGGGTCTCCCAACGGCAACAAACATGATTTCAACGGATTGGCGTCAAATGGGGCATACTATTTCCTTGCAATCAGTAGATATCCCTCTAGCAGACCCTCATTTTTGGACAATGGCAGGTTCTGTAAGAGTAGCACAAATGTGTAATGAATGGGGATTAACATGGGGCTCGCACTCCAATAACCATTTTGATATTTCATTAGCTATGTTTACTCACGTAGCTGCTGCAGCACCAGGTGAAATTACAGCTATCGATACGCATTGGATTTGGCAAGAAGGAATTGAACGTCTAACAAAAGAACCATTCAAAATTGTAGACGGTGATATTACTGTACCTGATAAGCCAGGCTTGGGTGTTGAAGTAGATATGGATCAAATCATGAAGGCAAATGAAGTGTATAACAATATGGGGTTAGGTTCACGTGATGATGGAGTTGGAATGCAGTATTTAATTCCAGGATGGAAGTTCGATAACAAGCGTCCTTGTCTAGTGCGATAAATTACACAGGGTGACAAAGAGTCACCCTGCCTACTTAAAAATAGAAAATGAAGAAAAGGACAGGATGGGTATGAAATTTGTTTTAGCTCCAGATTCCTTTAAGGAAAGTATGACAGCAAAACAAGCCGCATTAGCGATGGAAAGAGGAATAAAAAAGGTGTTTCCTGACGCCGAGTGTACCATTGTTCCAATGGCGGACGGAGGAGAAGGAACCGTTGACTCATTAGTAAATATGACGAATGGTCACCTTGTAAAAACAGAGGTAACAGGTCCAATAGGGGATCTGGTTACCGCAGAATATGGAATCGTTGAAGAAACAGCCATTATTGAAATGGCAAGTGCTAGTGGCTTGCAAATTATAAAAAATGAAGATCGAAACCCACTATTGACAACGACGTATGGTACCGGGCAACTGATTAAACATGCACTGGACCAAGGTGTAAAGCGCATTTTAATCGGAATTGGCGGAAGTGCCACAAATGATGGTGGGGTGGGAATGCTACAGGCGCTTGGAGTTTCCTTTAAAGATATAACAGGTGCTGAGCTACCATTTGGAGGTGGTGCCTTAAGCAGGTTGAACTCCATTGACGTAGGTGGGTTGGATCCTAGAATAAAGGATGTTCAAATCGATGTGGCATGTGACGTTAGCAACCCTCTAACTGGTGAAAATGGTGCATCTGCTGTTTTTGGGCCCCAAAAAGGTGCAACTCCGGAAATGGTACAGCAACTAGATGAAAACTTGGCACATTACGCTAGGCTGATTCATAAGGAGCTTGGCAAGGATATATCAAACATGGCTGGAGCAGGTGCGGCTGGTGGATTGGGCACAGGATTAATTGCTTTTTTAAATGCCAGACTTTTAAAAGGAATTGATTTAGTGATCGAATTTACTAGACTCGAAGATAAGGTAAAGGATGCTGACTTTGTTTTTACTGGAGAGGGAAGCATTGATCACCAAACCTTGTACGGAAAAACACCCTTTGGTGTGGCTTCGGTAGCAAACCAGTACCATGTTCCAGTCATTGGATTTGCTGGAAGAGTGGGAGAAGGTATTGAAGTATTATATGAAAAAGGCTTCACCTCCATCTTCGGGATCGTAAATGGAGTTACTTCCCTAGATGAGGCATTATCCCACGGTGAGAGAAATCTTTGTAGAGAAGTGGAAAATGTATGTAGGGTGTTAAAGCTAAATGAATAATTCTGTGGGTAGCTGGTCTTAGGAAGCTACCCTTTTTTATTGTGCGACCCTTCACGTATTAGCTTCATAATAAGGTATAATAGGCTTAGAAAACTTTTTGTAACCAAGGAGCCGAGAGGATGGAAAATCCTAAAGCAATCATTGTTGAATCAGTTAATAGAAATACCTTATCAAAGCAGGTACTGGAAAGAATTGTTGAGCTCTTAAGTAGCGGTCAATTAAAGCCTGGTGATAAATTGCCAACTGAGATGAAGTTAATGGAAGAGCTTGGTGTGAGTAGACCTGTACTCAGAGAGGCGTTAAGTTCATTAGAAACGCTGGGGATCATAAATAGGAAGACTCGGGAAGGGACTTTTTTTAGCAGTAAAATTAGCAGTCATCCGTTTTCGGTGATGCTTGCATTGGCTAGCGATAATCTAAAAGCAATCGTGGAAGCCCGTATGGCACTTGAATTAGGGCTAGTAACATTAGCAGCAGAAAAAATTGACGCTGAAAATCTAGATAAGTTAAAGGAAACAATTGAAGTGATTGAAAATAGTAAAGATAATAATTATAGCCAGGCAGATGAAGAGTTCCACCGGATCATAGCTTTAAGTGCAGACAATCCTGTTGTGGAAGGTATGATTGACTCATTAATTATTACTCACAAAAAAATAGATAGTGAAATTAAGGTACGACAAAGGGAATTAACCATCGAGCATCATAAAGCGATTTATCAAGCACTGGTAAATAGGGATCCAATGGAAGCATTCCAGAAAATGTATCAACATTTAGAATATGTTCGAAAGAAAGTACTAAGCTACCACGGTCAAGAAGAATAGCCTGTCTATGATTCGTGGGGCTTTTTTTCATATTATCGAATCTTTTTCATTAGTATCACGTAATACTAGTCATGAGGAAGGAGGGGTGAGTATATGTCAAAAACAAGACGAATGATGGTAGGTATAACATCAACGGCTCTTGTCCTTGGAATGGCAGGTTGTGGTTCGAATACAGAGGAATACACGTATACGGAGGATATTCCAGATCCGCCAGAGGATTCCAGCTGTTCAGAATGGGATTGGGATGAAGAAGATGGAGTTTGGGAATGTGATGATCGTAATTCAGGCTATTACGGGCATTATTTTTATGGTGGTCGGTATTACAAAGGCAAGAATGCACTTTACGCAAGCAAGGATTATATCTCATACAAAAACAGCACTTCGTTTAAAGGAAGTACATCAAATGGAACAGTGAACAATAGCACGGGATTTGGGAAGGGATCGACGAGCTCAGGAGGGTAATGCCAAGCCCAACTAAAGAAAGGGAGAATCTTACATGAACTTATATTTAAATTTTGCCTCCTACCTAGGAGTGGCAGTCCTTCTGATGATTGCAGGGATCATTTTATTTATGTTTAGTACACCGAAGCTAAGGGAATTCAAGCTGATTGCAGAAAAGAATGTATCAGCGGCTCTGTTACTCGGAGGAAAGGTGATTGGTTTAGCGATTGTTCTTGGTGCGGCGGCTGAGTATTCAGTTTCTTTAGCCGATATGGTGATTTGGGGCATAATCGGAATCATCGCTCAAATTGTGGTGTTTATTTTAGCGGAGGTCATCACGATCCGTTTTAGCATTGCAAAGGCGATTGAAGAGGATAATCGTGCGGTCGGAATCATGCTATTATCCCTCTCCTTAGCCATTGGAATGATTATTTCGAAATGTCTTTCGTACTAAAAGGAGACGACTATGAAACGATTAACATACTATCTTGATAAGGGGAATGACGAGTATACCCCTTTATATGAGTATACTACCGCGTCCGTTGGTGTGGATGAGCTGTACGCAAGGCAGCTTTGCACGTACTTTATTATGCGTGGAAGACAGTATGAGCTCTTCTCTACGGAAATGGATGGGGACGAGGACCAGCTAATTATTAGAGACAGGGGAAGAAATCCTCATGTTGTAGATGAGAAAGGCTACCACGGAAAAGGTCTACATATTGAGATTCGTAGATTTCGAGAGGAAGAGAACTACAAGCTCCTTACCTCGCTATCGTGTG
Organism: Robertmurraya korlensis NBRC 107688; assembly: GCF_001591645.1. Lineage (GTDB taxonomy): Bacteria > Bacillota > Bacilli > Bacillales > Cytobacillaceae > Robertmurraya_A. The sequence goes on from NZ_BCVH01000005.1 coordinate 46,738, forward strand.
ACAGCCATTTTGATGTGATTCGTTATTTGTTAAAGGACATTGTCGATGTACCTGGATTAGGGTATAAACAAGTGACCTCTTCTGAAATTGACGAAGATCGAGGGGTCTATGTGTTGTATGTTAAAGAGGTTGGAGAGGATTCGGATTGACGAGTAGTTATCAGGAAAAGAGAAGCCATTTTTACAGGGATATCAAGAGGTTTTGGGCAGATTTATATGGGGAGGAGTATGCCCTTTTTGACATGCATCTGCTTAGTGAAGCAGAGGTCAATCAGATTCGACTTGTTAGTAATCGAGTGGGTCATATCTTCTTTAAGGTGTGCCGACTGCTGCGTGAAGTGCCTGATGAGACCCTTCTTGAAATGGGCTTTCCCCATGAAACGCTGTCCTTTCTCCGAATAAAAACACATCAGGCTGAGAGTGTCATTTCTCGGCTTGATCTTATCCCAACAAGTGATGGATACAAATGTATTGAAATTAACGCGGACACACCGACTTTTATTAAGGAGCTATTCGCAGTCAATGGGGAGGTATGCAGAGCGTTTTCTGTAGAAAACCCCAATGACAAGATGGAAGAACGTTTACGTCAAGCCGTTAGAAATAGCATCATGGAGGGGCTAGAGGGGAAAGGGCTCATTACGCCGAATATCGTTTTTACTGCCCATGATGATCATGTAGAGGATCGTGAAACCGTACTCTATCTTCAACAATTATCAGGACTTCCTTCTAAATTCACGCCGCTTCATCAACTTCAAATACAAAAGGGAATAGGGCTATTTGATGAAGAGGGAAAACGAATTGATGTACTTTATCGACAGACCTTCCCAGTAGAGAATTTCATTTCGGATCGAGACGAAAATGGAAATCCAATTGGAGTATGGCTATTAGAGTTAGTCGAACAAGGAAAACTGGTGTTAATTAATCCTCCTTCTGCCTTTTTACTTCAAAATAAAGCCGTGCAGGCCGTCATTTGGGGTCTACATGAGGAGGAACATTCCTTTTTTACCATAGAAGAGCATCAATGGATTGAGGAATATTTCCTTCCCACCTATTTGGAGGAAGAGCCCTTCTTACAAACGGGTCAATCCTATGTAAAAAAGCCTTCGTTTGGAAGAGAAGGGGATACGGTTGAAATTTTTAAGAGCAGTGGGCAGTTAGCGCATGCCAATACAGAACGCAATTATACGAATTATGTACCTGTTTATCAGAAGTACGTGGAGTCTCAAACGGTTCGCTTCCAAAGTGAAAAAGGCATCCAAAAAGGGAAGCTGTTAATTGGCAGTTTTCTACTCAACGGGAAGTCCGCTGCACTAGGTTGCCGTGTCGGAGGAGAAATTACGAATAATCTTTCGTATTACCTTCCAGTTGGAGTGAAAGGAGGAAACTAGACGTTGTGGATTTTACATCGAATCTATTCGAAGATGTCCCAGTTAAGCTTAACGCATGCTGGAATACTGGCCATTCTCCTAATTATTGTAAGTAGCGTTACGATGAGAATACTAGAGCCGGAGACCTTTCCGCGATTTATTGACGCTCTTTGGTGGACAATGACCACGCTTGTCACGGTTGGCTATGGTGATTTCTTTCCGGTAACAGATGCAGGACGGATCTTTACCATGCTCCTAATCTATACCTTTGGAATTGGAGCGATGGGGATTATCATTGGAAAGATTTTCGAAAGCCTCAGCAAATACCGGAAACTGAAGGAGGAAGGGAAATTGTCTTATACAGGGAAAGGCCACTACATATTGATTAGTCCTTCTAAGGAGAAGCTTGAGAAGGTGATGGGTGAGATTTATACGAGTGAAAGAGCAGGGGACATTGTTGTGGTTGATCATGTGGAGAAGCTTCCGCTAGAAGATGATCGGCTTCATTTTGTCAGTGGAAACCCAGCGGATGAAGACGTCTTAATGAAGGCCAATATTTTAGAGGCGAAATCGGTGGCGATTTTTTCAGATGATCGAAATGATCATGCTGAGTACTCTGATGGAAAAACCCTCTTAACCGCCTCCCGAGTCGAACATATATCTAAGAAGTATGATAGAAATATCTATACGATTGTGGAAGTGAAAAAAGATAATCATATCACATTATTCGAGCATGCAAAGGTGGATGAATTTATTCTATCGAATGATTCCGTCTCTCGACTAATAGCACAAGCAGCGATTAATCATGGCTCCAGTCGATTGTTCAAGCAAATGTTAAGCAACACAGATGGCGATAATATTTATGAAATACCCGCAAGGCCTGAGTGGAAAACCTATAAGGACGCGGCGATGGAACTGTTTGATCAAGGAGCAACGCTCTTATCAGATGGAAGCTCTCTTGATGTGGCAAGAAGGCATGGTGAAACGATACCAGCTGGTGCAAAGCTGTTTATTATTTGTGATGATGATACCTACCGTAAGATTATTGGATGAAGAAGGGCTAACTCCTTGTTGGGAGTTAGCCCTTTATTTATGTCCAATTCACGTATTGTCCTACTTCTAGCTGAAACTTCGAGATCGTTTTTGTTGGGAGCTCGAGAACCGAGTGAGCTTCTTTGATCGGAGGCACGAATTTCCATGGTTTCAAGTCTTCGACGAGATGAACCACTCTATGATGTTTGTCTAGGAAAACAACGTCAATCGGAAAATGCATAAAACACATATGAATGGAGTTACAAGGTGCAATCCACAAACCTTCCTCATGCAATGGCTGCTTCCGAAACATTAAGCCTTTTAACCTAGCCCCAAACGACTGTGCCTTCCTTATCGAATAAGGAATTGTTCGATATATACTACTCTTTTTCACTACATACACCTACATAACCCCCTAAGAACCGACGTTAATTTAGTAGCTAGTATTATTATAGTTTCCTGGACTAGTGAAAGTTGTCGAAAAGTAGTTGCCATAAATAAATAGGTAGAGTTTTAATTATTGAAAAATCTCACAAAAAACAAAAATAAACAAATTTACTATTTTTATATTCAAAAACAAACAAACATGTATTATAATAAAATCAGAAAATAACAAATAGTAATACGGAGGTAATCGGATGGTTAAGAACAATTGGGATGTTGAAGCAGCTAGTCAGGTACAAAAAGGGGTAGAAGAATTAGTTTATCGTTCAAATTTGATTGGGTCAGATCGTGCCGTGTGTAACTGGGGTGGCGGCAATACATCTATGAAGACCGTTGAAAAGGATTTCCGTGGACGCGATATCGAAGTGATGTGGGTAAAGGGAAGCGGATCAGATTTAGCTACAATGAAAGCGCATAATTTTACGGGATTAAATCTTGAAGATATCCGTCCATTATTTGAACGTGACGAAATGTCAGATGAGGATATGGTTGCTTATCTTTCACATTGTATGATTGACAGTAAGCATCCAAGAGCATCAATTGAAACATTATTGCACGCATTTTTACCATATAATCACGTGGATCATACACATCCAGATTCCATTATTAGCCTTTGCTGTGCGGACAATGGGAAAGAGTTAGCAGAAGAGATTTTTGGGAATCGTTTTGTTTGGGTACCTTATATCCGCCCAGGATTCACCCTTTCAAAAATGATTGCAGAAGGTGTGAGAAACAATCCAAATGCAGAGCTTGTATTAATGGAAAAGCACGGTCTTGTTACTTGGGGTGAAACATCTGAAGAGGCATATGCAAAGACAATCCAAATCATTAGCGAAGCAGAGCAATTTATTAATGATCGCTCCAATGAAGAAACTGTTTTTGGTGGACAACAATATGAATCTCTTAGCGAGGAAGAAGCTACTAGCTTGCTAGCTAAAGTAATGCCTGTGATCCGTGGGGCCGTTAGCGAAGAAAAGAAGATGCTTTTAACGTATGACAGAGGCGAGGATGTACTTCAGTTTGTGAATAGTCGTGATGCGAAGAAGCTTTCCCAAGTTGGGGCAGCTTGCCCAGATCACCTGGTTCATACGAAGCGTGTTCCTTTATATATAGATTGGAATCCACAATCTCAGGATGTAGAAGCACTTATCCAAGCAATTAAAGAAGGCGTAGAAAGCTTTAAGGCTGAATACAAAGAGTATTTCGAGCGTAACAAGCATGAAGGCGACAAAATGTTCGAACCAGCTCCACGTGTCATCTTAATTCCTGGGGTAGGTATGGTGAATACAGGCAAAGATGTGGCTAACTCTAGAGTAAGTGGAGCGCTATATTACCGTGCTATTGCTGTTATGAAGGGTTCAACGACACTTGGACAGTTCGTTTCATTAAGTGAAAACGAGTCATATAATGTGGAGTACTGGCCATTGGAATTATACAAACTCTCTCTAGCGCCAGCAGAAGCAGAGTTTTCTAGAAAGGTAGCATTTGTAACAGGTGGAGCAGGTGGAATCGGAAGTGAAACATGCCGTCGCTTTGTTTCTGAAGGGGCACATGTCGTTGTTGCTGATTTGAACCTTGAAGGAGCAGAAAAGATAGCAGCCGAGATCAATGAGAAATATGGTGCGAACCGTGCTCTTGCTGTGAAAATGGATGTAACGAATGAAGAGGCTGTTCAAGCTGCTTTCAACCAAACAGCATTAGCATTTGGTGGTGTGGACATCATTGTCAACAATGCGGGACTTGCTACATCTAGCCCAATTGATGAAACAACACTACAAGAATGGAACTTAAACATGAATGTTCTTGGAACGGGTTATTTCCTAGTTGCTCGTGAGGCCTTTAAGCAAATGAAAGAGCAGGCTATCGGTGGAAGCATGGTATTTGTAGGATCGAAAAACTCTGTGTATGCTGGGAAAAACGCAGCAGCGTATAGCTCAGTAAAGGCACTTGAAACACACTTAGCACGTTGTATTGCTGCAGAAGGTGGAGAGTATGGCATTCGTGTGAATTCTGTTCTTCCAGACGCTGTGTTACAAGGGTCTGCTATTTGGGGATCAAGATGGCGTGAAGAGCGTGCGGCAGCTTACGGCATTGAGCCAGATCAACTTGAGGAACACTACCGCAAGCGCACGACATTACTAGTCAATATTTACCCGAAAGATATTGCGGAATCTATTGCATTCTTCTCTTCATCTAAATCAGATAAGACAACAGGATGTATGATTACTGTAGATGGTGGAGTGCCAGCTGCATTTACAAGATAATATAAAAAAAGATAGTAAGGGTTCAATATCCTTACTATCTTTTTTATTAATGTTTATTAAAAAAGGTGGAATATTGGGGGCTAATAAGATTAGAGGAGTTTGTAACTATCAAGAAGCACTATTGAACATATTTCTGCCTTTTGGAGAAAAGTGTTTCATATGCAGGTTTATTAATACGTCTAGCTCCTGACTACATTTAAGGGTCTGGTAACTATTCATACCTGTGTCAGAAGCAACTTCAACCATTTTCTTCTTCTTTTTATCTATTTGATTTAATAGTGATAATTCAAGGTTTAGATTGTCCATGGTTAGTAAACCCCTAACTAAGATATTTAATAATTATTTAATATAATTATACTAGGTTTTAATCATATTGAAATAGAATCGACAAACGTTCCCAAACAAAGACAAAGTTCTATGCTGGAGTCGAAAATGTAAGCGAATACAAATAAAATCAGGCATAAATAGACATTTTTAATTATTACTATTACCTATTAAAACGACATAAAAGCAAGAGTCGGATTATAAAATAGACATGGAATCTAGTAATAATTGGCGTGGAGTATGAGAGATTAGTCCGAATTAGGGGTGGGTTCGGACAGCACAGCGAGAGCAAGTGATCTTCTGAGTTCGAATGAGGGGTGGATTCGGACAGCAAAGCGAGAGCATGTGAATTCTGAGTCCGAATGAAGGGTGGATTCGGACAGCAAAGCGAGAGCAAGTGATCTTCTGAGTCCGAATGAGGGGCTGATTCGGACAGCAAAGCGGGAGCAAGTGATCTTCTGAGTCCGAATGAAGGACTGATTCGGACAGCAAAGTGAGAGCAAGTGATCTTCTGAGTCCGAATGGAGGACTGATTCGGACAGCAAAACCAGAACAAGTGAATTCTAAGTCCGAATAAGGAGTCAATTCGGTTAGCAAAGAAACAGGTGCTCAAAATAATGAATGCCTGTTTCTTAGTAGTGTAAACAAGGTTTGCCTATGCTAAAATGAAAACAATTAGATAGAAAATTATGAATATATAAATCTCTAAGGGGGAAGAGAGAATGGCAAGAAGGACGATGACACTTGTTGGTTTGTTTATTCTTGTCTTTGTAAGCGGTTGCACTACCACCAACAACAAAGGTGAATTCGAGGTGGTTTATTCTAAAGGGGATGTAAAAGGAGAGACAGAGAAAATAGAGGAACGTCAGTATACGATTGCTATTGTACCAAAGCTCGTAAATATTCCTTATTTTAATGCGGTGGAAGAAGGGGCGTTAGAGGCAGGGGAAGAACTTGGTGTGAAGGTCATTTATAAAGGTCCAACCGTTGCTGATTCTACCCAACAAATTAAAGTCATTGAAGAGCTTATCAATCAAAAAGTGGATGTGATCGCCGTTTCTGCTAATGATCCAGACAAACTGGTTCCGGTATTAAAAAGGGCCCAAAGAAAGGATATTAAGGTGATCACATGGGACTCTGACACACATTCTGACTCTAGGGAGTTCTTTATCAATATGGTGAACCCGGAAACATTGGGTAGACATCTTATGGACACACTCGCATGGAATGTGGATGAAAAAGGGGAATTTGCAATTATTACTGGTTCAAAATCGGCTGCCAACTTAAATGTATGGCTCAACTGGATTAAGGTTCAGCAAAGAGATTATTACCCTAATATGAAGCTTGTTGAAGTTGTTGCCTCTGATGATGATCCACATAAAGCGTATATGCTTGCAAAAGATCTGCTAGCAAAGTATCCAAATCTTAAGGGAATTATCGGGAATTCTTCCGTTGGCCCACCTGCAGCCGCTCAGGCAGTGAAGGAAGAAGGAAAGATGGGAGAAGTGGCCGTTGTAGGCTTGTCGTCACCGAACCCAATGAACGAATACTTAAAGATTGGTGCCGCACAAGTGGTGACTCTCTGGAGTCCGAAAAAATTAGGGTATTTAACAGTTGCCCTCGCTACAAATCTAGTCGATGGCGTCTACCCCTCTAATCAACAGGATGTACCTCAGGTAGGGAGAATTCACGTCATAGAAGACACGGTGATTATGGGAGAACCGATCGATTTTACAAAGGAAAATGTGGATCAATATGACTTTTAAGTGGAAAAGCTTTAAGAACTATCGCTTAATGACCAAACTCATTTTTACGTACATGCTGCTAACGGTTCTTCCCGTGAGTCTCATTGGGTATGTTGCCTATTCTCAATATACGAAATCCATTGAGGAGCAGGTGGGTGAGTATATCCCAAAGGTACTTGATCAAGCAAATGAGAGCATTGATTACTATTTAGCTGACGTAAAGCAACTCCCAGAACTTCTTTACAACTCCAATCAAGTCATCGAAGTGCTAAGAAAAGACACCTATCAAAATAAATCTTCCTTGCTGCAAGATCGCTTTATCGTAAATAGTTATTTAACTCGCACCTATATTAATGGGGAGGCTGATGTGTTAGGTGCGTTTATTTTATCAAAAAATCGGCTGTTTGTAAGTTCAAAAATTCCTTATTCGGGCTTTGCAGAGGATATGCTTCCGTTCGGACAGGATCTGGAGTTAAAAGGGAAGCAATCATTTCTGTTACCTAGTCAAGTGCCCTTATCGTTCAAAGGAAATCCCCCGTATATTCTATTAATGAGGCAAATAACAGATACAGAGAATCGGATGAACCTCGGAACGATGTTTATTGCAGTTGACCTTAGCTTTATGAGCAAGGTGGTTGAAAATCTAGAGACGGTAAATAATGCTGATTTGTCTCTTTTAAGTGACGAAGGTCAAATGATCTATCATACCGATTCGGAAAAGATTGGTTTAATGGATGAACAGTTTCAAAAATATCCTAAGATAAATGGGAGCTTTCGGACGACAGGAGAAGAGGAAAATCGACTGATCAGCATAAGTCGAGCTGGGCCAGATGATTGGGTGTTACTACATAGTGTGAAATTGAAAAATTTAACCGAGAGAACGGACCTTGTTCGAAATGCGACCATTATTGTATTCATAGTCATTATTCTTCTTGGAACCCTTATCTCCATTTTTTTAGCATGGACAGTCTCACGTCCTATACACCTATTAACCCATCAAATGAAGGAAGTAGAAAAAGGGAATTTCGAGGTGGACGTAACGAGTAAAAGTTCCGATGAAGTAGGGATGTTAGCAAAAAGCTTTCATTCCATGGTGGCAAAAATTAAAGACCTGATACGGTTGAACTACCAAATCAAGCTTCAGCAGAAAGAAGCAGAGCTATATGCGCTACAATCACAAATCAATCCACATTTTATGTACAACACATTAGAAACAATTGGAATGGCGGTAGAGGAAGGGGAAAATGACACGGTTGTCGACATGGTATCGATTCTTGGTCGCATGCTTCGTTTTTCCATTAGCAATAAAGAGAAAATGGTTAACATTGATCAAGAAGTACAACATATGAAAGATTACTTAACGATACAGAAAATTCGTTTTGAGGATCGAATTGAGTTTTCTATTCAAGATCATATGGAAACAAAGAGGTTTGTCACTCCGAAATTCATTCTTCAGCCAATCGTTGAAAATTGTATGAAGCATGGACTCGATCATTGTCATCATTTTAAAGTGGAAATCTTAATAGAAATAAAAGACCAAGAGGTTCATTTTACCGTAAAAGATAATGGTCCCGGAATCAATGAAGCTGTCATGGCTGAATTAAATAAATATTTACAAATGGATCCAATGGGTCGAAGAGATTCGAAGTTTGGACTGATCAATGTTCATGGTCGGATCACGATGATGTTTGGAGAACAATATGGGCTTCATATAGAAAGTAAGGGAGGGATTGGGACTGAGGTAACTATCCGGATTCCTTTGATTCCGATGGATTTGCTTAATGAGGGGGAGAGGGCAAATTAGACAGATACTAACACTTGTCGTGGATGATGAAAATAGAATTCGTAGGGGAATTGAACGATTAGTTCAAAGTAATGAAGATGATTTTCACGTGGTTGGAAGTTTCTCAAGTGCACTAGAGTTACTGAATGCCTATGAAAAAGAGGCGTTTGCCTTTGATTTATTAATTACAGATATTAAAATGCCAGGAATGGATGGACTGGATTTAATTGAGACATTAAGAAAACGGGCTACCTTTGAAGCGGTTGTCATCAGTGGGTTCAATGATTTTAAATACTTACAAACAGCCATCCGTGCAGGAGCGATTGACTATTTGGTTAAACCGATTGTTAGGGAAGATTTCAAAGAGCAGTTAGGAAAGGTAAAAGCAAAAATTAAACAAAAATGGATGGATGAAGAGAAAAACGAAGAAATCGATGCGGAACTACTCTTTCTAAAGCAAAGTCAGCAACTAAGCGATCTGACAAAAGAAAGGGAAATCGATTTATCGGAGCTCGAGTGGACGAAGAAGTTTACGTATGGTGCTTACAATCTCTACTATCTAGCCTTGGATCAATCGATTGAAACTGGATCCTTTGAGGAATGGAAAAACTCGGTCGAGAATACGATTCACCGGGTATTTAAAAAGAAGTGTAGCTATTGGTTTTGGAAAGGGGAAGAGTCAACGTATTGGATTCTTACGGAGGCTGATACAGGGAAGCAGGATGTCGCAAGAGAAATACAAATCCAGTTAAAACAGTCCGGATCTTCTACGTATACATTGGCGGTAAGTGATGAATTTCAGGATGTATCACTAATCTCTTCCATGAAGAACCACTTACAAACGCTAATGCAACTTCGGTTATTATATGGTGGAAATAAAGTCTTTATGTTTTCTCTACTTCAGCAATTAACAGCTGTAAAAGGCAAAGAAATAAAGGGCTTAGATTTAGTCATCAGTAAAATGGTTCATTCTTTGGAAGGAGAAAGGGAAGAAGAGGCATTTGATTTATTACAGCAGTACTTACATGAGTTAAAAAGTCTTTCCTCTCCTCAGGATATAGAGAAGTATATTCAATCCCTGTCGGTTCAACTTGTTAACGTTCTCTTGAAGGATTCTAGTAATAAAGGAGATGTTAGTCTTATTCAAGAAGCCATCCAATTCACTAGGAAGGCAACTAGCTTTTCAAGTTTACGAGATGAACTGTCTAGATGGCTGAAAAGAATCTTTCAAATAAGAAAAAATAGGATCCAGCAAAATGAGATTGATCCGGTTCATATCGCGAAGAAGTGGATCAAATCACATTTAGGTGTAAATCTCACCATCGAAAAGATCGCTCGTGAGATCCCGATGAATCCTACGTATTTTTGTGAGTATTTTAAAAATCAAACTGGAGAGACCATTCTAGATTATGTAACCAAAACAAGGATAGAAAAGGCGAAAGAGCTCCTCGTAACAACGGACCTTAAAATCTATGATATTGCAGAGCAAGTTGGGTACGCAGACACAAAGTATTTTAGTAGGTTATTTAAAAAGTACTATGGCGAAGTCCCATCTAAATTTAAAGACAAAGTAAAAACAGAGTCACACTAAACCTCCTTAACGGGAGGTTTTTTCATTTTTACAAAAAGTCCCGAAGAATATCCCCCCTACCCGAAGATTCTCTCCTTTTCGTATAGGAGGGGAGAAGGTAACCTATATGTAAGCGGATACAATACAGAATGAATTGTATGAATCATAGAGAATGAAAAGGGGTTAGGAGTGAAAGAGATGTCTGAGTTTGTGCTTGAACTAAGAGGGATTACGAAGACCTTTCCAGGTGTAAAAGCTCTTGATAATGTTCAATTTCAGTTAGGACCGGGAGAGATTCATGCATTAATGGGGGAAAACGGAGCGGGGAAATCGACTTTTATCAAGGTCATTACGGGGGTTCATCAGCCAGATGAAGGGCAGATGTTTCTTAATGGAAAAGAGGTCAATTTCAAAAATCCAACAGAAGCGCAAAAGGTTGGAATCGCTGCGATCTACCAGCATGTGACCTGCTACCCTGACTTAAGTGTGACGGAAAATATTTTTATGGGTCACGAAAAGATACAAAAAGGAACAAGAAGAATTCGATGGAAGGAAATGCATGAAGAAGCCAATCGGTTGTTAAAGGAATTAGGTGCCAGCTTTGATGCGAAAACCATCATGGGAACGCTCAGTGTCGCACAGCAACAGATGGTGGAAATCGCTAAAGCTCTTTCCACAAATGCGAAAATCATCATTATGGATGAACCAACAGCAGCCTTGAGCAGAAACGAGAGTGAAGACCTTTATCGAATAACGGAAAAGTTAAGAGATAGTGGGACATCGATCATTTTCATTTCGCACCGGTTCGAGGATATGTATCGATTGGCAAGCAAGGTAACCGTGTTTAGAGACTCCAAATATATCGGCTCTTGGGGTGTTCATGATATTCCCAATGAAGACTTAATTGTCGCGATGGTCGGGAGAGAAATTAAGCAGCTGTTTCCAAAGGTAGAGACTACCATAGGATCCGAAGTACTAAGAGTCGAGGGATTAGGGAAAACAGGATTTTTTGCAGATGTCTCCTTTTCGCTTCGCAAGGGGGAAATCCTTGGAATCACCGGACTGGTAGGAGCGGGACGAAGCGAAGTATGTCAGGCCATTTTCGGTGTAGAGCCAGCTGACAAAGGGAAGATTTTTGTCAAAGGGGTCGAAACAACCATTCAAACGCCGCTTCAGGCGATGAACAAAGGAATAGGATACTTGCCTGAGGATCGGCAACAGCAAGGCCTCATTCTTTCATGGGGAATTGATAAGAATATTACCTTATCTTCCTTATCTTTAATCTCCAAAAAAGGGTGGATGAATCGAAAGAAGGAAGACGAGTATGCTAATCATCTATCCAAAAAAGTGAACGTGAAAACACCGAATGTGGCCAACTTGGTTAGCTCTCTTTCAGGGGGAAATCAGCAAAAGGTGGCTGTGGCAAAGCTTCTGATGACAGGTTTGGACATTATTATCCTTGATGAGCCAACGAAAGGGGTCGATGTTGGAGCGAAGTCGGCCATCTATGAAATTATCAGCAATCTGGCTGCACAAGGATACGGCGTTATTATGGTTTCCTCGGAGATGCCAGAAGTCATTAGTATGAGTGACCGAATTCTTGTTATGAGAGAAGGAAGAATTACAGCAGAAATTCAAGCAAAGCAGGCGACACAAGAAGCAATTCTTGAAGCAGCGATGGCGAGTAAGGAATCAACAGAAGGTCAATCGCTTGAGGCATCTGGCTTATAAGGAGAGAGAAGTATGGTTGCAAATAATGAACAAAAAGGAACGCTCATTGAAAATATCGCCAAGTTCCGTGAGGTCGGATTACTCGGCTTCATTATTATCCTATCGGTCGTCATTCAATGGAGAAACTCGAGCTTTTTAACATTGGAAAATATTAATGACATGATTACGAATACAGCGATCTTAAGCATTCTTGCTGTGGGAATGATGCTTGTTATTATCACAAGAGGAATTGATTTATCGATCGGGGCCACTCTTGCATTATCAGGAATGATTGCGGCCTTAACGGTTGGAGCTTTTCCGAATTTGAGCCCCATCTTGGCGATTTTATTAGGAACTTTGGTTGGACTGGTGAGTGGGTTGATCTTAGGAGCAATCATTTCAAAGGGAGGCGTTCTTCCCATCATCGCGACGCTGGGGATGATGTATATCTTCCGTGGTCTTACCTTTATGGTGAGCGGTGGACAATGGGTGAGTGCTCATCAAATGCCAGAAAGTTTTAAAGGCATAGCAACGGGTTCCTTTTTAGGAATCAATAATCTCATTCTAATAGCTGTACTCATTTATGTAGCATTCTATTATTTTATAAATCATACAAGAACGGGCAGACAAATTTATGCGGTAGGGAGCAATCCTGATTCAGCAAAAATAAGTGGAATTAACCATGATAAGATTATCTGGCTTGTGTACACGATCATGGGTGGTCTGTCTGGTTTAGCTGGAGTGTTGTGGGTATCGAAATTCGCTTCGGCTCAAGGAGATACAGCGTCTGGTTATGAGTTAACAGTCATTGCTGCATGTGTTCTTGGTGGAGTAAATATTGCGGGAGGATCGGGGAAAATCTCAGGAATTATCCTAGGTTCGGTGTTAATTGGGATTATGAATAATGCCCTTCCTTTAATCAATGTTTCTCCTTTCTGGCAGACAGGAATACAAGGGTCCATTATCCTCATCGCTGTTGTATTAAATGCCCTTGTGAAACGAGGAGTAGATATGAATGCTCTCATGAGGAGGAGAATCTAACAATGGATCAGGTAAATAAAAAACCATTTTCATGGAAGGGCTTCTTCCTGCAGTGGGAATGGATGCTCATACTATTGTTTCTAGTTGTTAATGTCATAAATACGAATCTATCACCCTTCTATTTAGATAGTGTTGGTCTACGGGATGCAACCATGACGTTCCTTGATAAGGCATTTATGGTCTTTCCGATGGTTATGATTATGATTTTGCGTGATATTGATATTTCTGTTTCATCTACAGTAGCATTGGCTTCGGTAGTAATGGCTCATTTGTATACCTTAGGTGTTCCAATGGAGTTAGCGGTGGTGATTTGCCTAGCGGTGGGAGCTGTTTGCGGGTTGATTAACGGACTGCTGATTGTAAGGTTTAAGGAGCTTTCAGCCGTAATTGTTACTCTCTCCACGATGATTATCTATCGCGGAATTGCTTATATCATTCTAGAAGATCAATCAGCAGGTTCTTTCCCTGAATGGTTTGGATTCTTAGGATGGGGATATATTGGCGGCGTTCCGTTTATCTTGATTGCTTTTGTCGTGATGGCGGTACTGTTTGGGTTATTGCTACACAAAACGACATTTGGGAGACGAATTTACGCAATTGGAAACAATCCAACAGCCAGTCGCTTCTCTGGTGTTCAAGTAGATAAAATCAAAATTCTTGTCTTTACGCTTGCTGGTGTGATGGCAGCTATTACGGCCCTCTTTTTAACATCAAGAATGGGAAGTACAAGACCCAATGTGGCGCTCGGATACGAATTAGATGTGATCGCGATGGTGGTGTTAGGTGGAATTAGTACAGCTGGTGGAAAAGGAAAAATGATTGGTGCCATTATCGCCGTTTTCCTCATCGGATTTTTACGGTATGGACTGGGACTGATCAATATGCCAGCACAAGTGCTAATGATCATCATTGGACTGTTGCTCATTGTAGCAGTCATGGTTCCTAATCTGAAACCAAAAAAGAAGGCAAAAGGGAAGCCACCGAAGAGTCAAGACGAACAGATCGCTGGATAATTACAATGCAGTCAAAGACTGTTTGTAGATAAAAACACAACACAAAAAAGGGGAGAAAAGAATGAAAAAGCTATTTTTAGGGTTTTTGTCAATTTTTCTTGTATTCTCAACGCTTGCTGCATGCTCGCAAACATCCTCGAACGAGGGATCTAGCGATTCTGGTAGCAAGGATGGCAAGAAACGTTTCGCGATTGTATTTAAAAACACTGGTAACCCTTATGGGGAAAAACAAATGGATGGGTTTAAGCAAGCCATTGAGGCGCTTGGACATGAAGCAATTTTAAAAGCTCCAGACCAGCCGACTGCTGAAGCTCAAATTCAAATGATTGAAGAGCTGATCTCGCAAAAAGTGGATAGTATTGCGATCGTAGGAAATGATCCAGATGCTCTTCAACCGGCCTTGAAAAAAGCAATGGACCAAGGCATTAAAGTTCTTTCTCTTGACTCTGCTGTTAATGCACAAAGTCGTATGGTTCACGTTAACCAAGCGGACCCTGTTGCAATTGGACGTGTACAAATTGAAGCCATTTCTGAAATGATTGGTGGAAAAGGACAAATTGCTGTACTTAGTGCAACCTCTCAAGCAACAAACCAAAACGCTTGGATTGAGCAAATGAAGGAAACCTTAAAGGATCCAAAATATAAAGATATCGAACTTGTAAAAGTTGCATATGGTGATGACTTAAGAGACAAGAGTGTATCCGAAACAGAAGCTCTATTAAAATCATACCCAGATTTAAAAGGAATTATCGCACCTACCACTGTTGGGATTGCGGCTGCTGGGAAAGTACTAACAGATAAAGGATTAAAAGATAAGGTTCATTTAACAGGTCTTGGATTACCTAGTGAAATGGCAGAGTATATTGAAAGCGGTGTCTGTGATTGGATGTATCTATGGAATCCAATTGATGTAGGATACTTAGCAGGATATGCTGCAGATGCTCTTGTGAGCGAAACAATTACTGGAAAAGTGGGCGACAAGTTCACAGCTGGTGACCTTGGTGAGAAGGAAGTTGTGGAAGACGGAGATGGCACGCAAATCATGCTTGGCGATCCGTTCAAATTTGATGCGAGCAATATTGCTGAGTGGAAAGAAGTGTATTAAGAGTTCACTGGGCTTACAGACATTTTTAACTGTAAGCCCTTTATTATTGTACTATTGGTATCGTATTAACCGGTTAGTTTCTGTATAAAAGGTTGGAAAGTTCCGAATATCAACCCCTATACCCGAAGAATGTCCCCTTTCCAGTCAAGACATTATTTTTTATATTAAAATGTAAGCGGATTCATATAAAGGAGGTGGAATTTGTAGTAGCTTTTATTTCCTAAAAACATTTGGCTTGATTTTTAGAAGAGGAGGAAAACAATGAGGTTTAAACGTGCAGTGATTATCGTGCTTTCTTTTATTTTAACTGTTAGTTTGCTATTTCCAATTACAAAAACGGTAAAGGCATCCCCACCTGGCTCCATTACCAATCTGAAAGTAGAGTATATGGAAAATCCTGTTGGAGTAGATTCTGAGAAACCTAGATTCAGTTGGAATATGTTGTCGAATGTCCGTGGAGCCAAACAACTTGCTTATGAGATAGTGATAGCTGATAGTGAGAAAAATTTAAAACAAGAAAACGTTGTTTGGAGTAGTGGAAAGGTTTCTTCATCTCAATCTGTTAATTTAAAGTATACAGGAGAAACAAAGCTGAAACCTAGCACACGTTATTATTGGAATGTAAAAGTATGGGATCAAAATAATAAAGTTTTAGAATCCAAACAGAATGCTTATTTCGAAACAGGTCTAATGAGTACAGACGGAACAACGAATTGGGATGGAGCGCAGTGGATTACTAATAATAAAGCAGCGACTGACCCGGTAAATGTAACCCTATTCCGAACGGAGCAAAAGGTAACCAACAAACCGATACAAAATGCCCAACTTTATATTTCCTCTTTAGGAATTTATGAAGCATTTATTAATGGGAAAGAGGTACAGTTACTTCAGGGTCACGAAAAGGCAGTGGACGAAACGTTTAACCCAGGATGGACCGATTATAATTCCTATGTAAACTATCAAGCCTACGATGTTACCAGCTATTTATCTAACAAGAGTCATCTAAGCCTGGGAGTGATGGTAGGGAAAGGTTGGTACGGAGGACGTATTGGGCAAGTAGGCCAATATACAAAGGTATCAGGGAATAAGTTAGCTTTATTAGCAAAATTGGTCATTACTTACAAGGATGGCAGCAGAGATGTCATAGTTACTAATGAGTCAACCTGGAAATCTAGTGAAAAGAGTCCAGTTGTAACAAATGATTTCTTTGATGGGGAGACATATGATGCTAATATCGCTAAGGAAATAGAAGGATGGAATAATGTTAAGTACGATGACAGTGAATGGTCACCTGTATCAAGTATTATTTACAAAGGAGAGGTAAAAGGTAGTCGAGCTGCAGCAGCACGAGTGGCAGAGGAATATACTCAACAACCAATTGGAGCCTATAAATATAGTAAAATAGAGCAATCCTTACAAAATGGTGGTGAGTCTCCTTACGAATTTGGTCATGCCGTAACAACAAAAGTGAAGCCAAACTCTACGATCCATCTTAAGGCGGGAGAAATACTTATCGTTGATATGGGACAGAATATGGCCGGGGTACCAAATATTAAGGTCTCTGGTGATACAGGAAGCACTGTTACCATGAGATTTGCGGAAATGATTAATGATGGGAAGAAAAATCCGGAAATTACGTCAGGTGGTAGTGACGGACCAAAGGATACCCTTTATCGAAAAGCGTTAACAAGTGCTGCCCAAACGGATAAGTATATTCTTTCAGGACAGGGTGTAGAAGAATATCAGTCAGTATTTACTTTCCATGGTTATAGGTATATGGAAGTGACAGCCGATGCAGATATTAGAATACACTCAGCAGAAGGAAAGATCATCACCTCAGTAAAAGATCAGACAGGAGATCTCGCTACTTCTAATAGTGATGTAAATAAATTATTTTCGAATGTGTTATGGGGACAGAGATCGAATTACCTTTCCATCCCTACTGACTCTCCGCAAAGAGCCGAACGTGCAGGCTGGGCGGGAGATGCTCAATTATTTGCACAGTCAGCGGTTTATAACTATAATGACTTTTCATTTTTAGAGAATTATAGTGAGATCATGGATACACATAATAAAAATAATAATGGTATTTATGGAAGCATTATGCCTGGTGCGTTTGTTGGATTTTTTGCTAATACGGTAGCTTCCGGATGGAGTGATGCGGGAATCATTATTCCATGGGTATTATACCAACAAACAGGAGATACAACAGTCATCGAAAAGAATTTTGCTCAGATGGATAGGTATATGGATTATGTAGGGAAAAATGGCTATAACACGGGATTATTTGGGGATTGGTTGGCCTTCCAAGCAACCTCTACGGTCTATTTAAATACAGTCTATCGTGCTTATGATGCACAATTAATGGCTAAAATGGCCAAGGTAATTGGAAATGAGACAGCAGTAGACAAGTATGAAGAGTTATATGCAAAGACTAAGACTGATTTTGTAAATAAATACTTTGATGACGAGGGTAATTTACTTACAGCTAGTGCAGATAATTTTACTCAATCAAGACATGGATATCCTGGAGCTGATAATGCCCAAACGGGATTACTTTGGGCTTTGAAACTTGGATTATACGAGACGGAACAACAAAGAGAAACAATGGTTCAAAACCTTACTGCAAATATTAAAAATGAGGGAAGCTTGATTCGTCCAGGTCAACCAGAAAATACATTAGCAGTTGGCTTCCTTGGAGTAAATGTTCTTCTACCAACATTATCTGATATAGGGGATAATGATTTAGCTTATACACTACTATTACAAGATGAAATGCCATCTTGGTTATACAGTGTGAAAAATGGTGCAACGACGATTTGGGAGAGATGGAATTCCTACTCTATTGAGGATAGCTTTGGTGATTCAGGTATGAATTCTTTTAATCACTATTCTTATGGAGCGGTAGCTGAATGGATGTATAAATATATGGCTGGAATCTCAAATGACCCTGAAAAACCAGGATTTCAACATTTTGTCTTGCAACCAACCATTGATGGGGAAAATCGTATATCTTGGGTGAATGGATCCTATGATTCAGTCTATGGGGAAATAAAGAGTAATTGGAAGGTGAAAAACGGTACATTCAAGTATCAAGTAACGGTACCAGCTAACACATCTGCAACCTTAGTCATTCCAGCTACGAATGTAAATGAAGTGACAGAAGGTGGGGTCTCACTTTCAAAAGCTAAGGGAATAAAGGTAATTGAGGTGAAAGATGGAAAGGTGTATTGTGAGGTAAGCTCAGGGACATATGATATAACATCTAAGGTGAATTAAAAAACATGAGTAGAGAGGACATTAATCCCTTGAGGGTTAATGTCCTCTCATTCTTTTTTTTCGATACATTTTTAAAATTTTAATTTTCTAGCACTCAAGCCTTCTTATCCCTCTGCTCAATATATTGCTTTCGGTATTCGGCAGGAGTAACGTGATAATGCTCCTTAAACTTTTTATAGAAATGATTGAAATTGGTGTAGCCTACTTCATCCGCAATATGATTGATTTGGAAGGTTGTATTTTCAAGTAATAGTTTTGCCTGGCGAAGTCGAAGTTCTTGAATCATTTCACTAAAGGTTTTACCGAGATTTTCCTTAAAAAACCTACTAAAATAGTTAGGATGAAAGTGAAAGTGTTCAGCAACCTCGCTGAGGGTGACCGTTAAATAATGTTCCTCCAAATAATTTAGAATTTCTACAAGGGATCTCTTTCCCTTTGTTACATCGTTCACTTCCAGATTGCTTTTCTTAGACAACCTCAGAAGCTCCGTAAAAAGCAGGATGACGTTACAATTAACCACTTCAATGCTGGCCACATCAGGGTCCAAGGATTCGCACATGGCTGTAGCGATATAATATTTGATTTTCTCATTTCCACGTGAGGGAAAGTATAGGTAACGTCCATTCATACTCGGTTTATAGATGGCATCGATAACGAATTCCGAAATGAGGTCATTTTCTGTTAAACGAGCTAAAATACTTTGATTAAAATAATCCTTTCTAATCAGAATATTAATGATAATTGATTCTTCTGCTACTTTATTGATGGTGTGAACCACATCGGTATCCAATATGGTTAGGTCACCTTCCTCCATTCTCACCACCTGTTCATTAATTACCTGGGTGAAACCTCCCCTGTAGGCGTAGCTAATTTCTAAAAAATCATGTTTATGGGGGAGCACCTCCACAAAACGGGGATGCTTCTTAAAAGTCATTTTTTCCGTATTTTTCATGAATATATCCCCTGAGAGAACCTCTTCAGAAAACATCTTATTTCCTGTTCCCGGCGAATGGATTAAAGGCAATATTTCATGGATCTGGGTTATTCCTGTATTAATGGCAACGGTTTCGATTATGTCATAGGTTTTTAAATACTCTTCCAACTCGGCAACGAGCATAGATTTCACTCCCCCTTTCTTTAAAGGTTAAGATTTGTTATAAAACAAGATATGATTTGATATTAAAAATTCAGATAAATTTATATAAGATAATTATGACATCGCTTACATAATAAAAGCAAAGGATTTATTGAATAAAGTGAGCAAATAATTTGTTATTAGTTTAATAGTTAACATTTGCCATATTGTTCGAAGTAAGCGAAATAAAATACTAGGGGGTTAAGAAAATGAAGGGGAAAGAAGCTGGCAGTGTCACTTTAAAAGAAAAATTAGCTTTTGGTTCAGGTGCTTTTGGGAAAGATATCGTTTATATTTTCATATCGATGTATATTATGTACTTTTATACGGATGTACTAAAAATACCAGCGGCTACTGCAGGGTCTATCTTGTTAGTAGTACGCCTTATTGATGCGGGATTTGACCTACCATTTGGATTTTTAGTTGATAAAACAAAATCGAAGTGGGGGAAGATGAGACCTTACCTACTGTTTGGTGCAGTCCCATATGGAGTCGTCACAGCGCTTTTGTTTTATGCACCGAATTTTACCGAAACAGGTAAGGTATTTTACGCTTTCACTTTATATTTGTTAATCAGTATCTTGTATAGTATTGTCAGTATTCCTCATGCCGCATTAAACACGGTTATGACGGACAATGTTCAAGAAAGAACGCATTTAACGAAGTATCTCGTTCTGTTTTCAGGTTTATCGGCAGCCATTGCAGGTACGATTGCTGTACCAATCGTAGGGTTATTTCCAAGTCCCAAGGCTGGCTATTTCTTTATGGGAGCCTTTATTGGAGTCTTATCTATTATCTTAATTCTAATTTGTTTTAAAGGGACAGCTGAGAAAGTGATAGAGAATGAAATAAGAGAACAGATTCCATTTAAGTTAGCCATCAAAACCGTGGGGACCAATATACCATTTTTGATCTTATCTGCGTCCTTCTTATTAGCTCAATTGAGTCTAGGTATTCGTGGAGCTTCTGGTATCTACTATTTTATTTACAATGTAGGTAATCCTAATTTGTTTAGTGTGGTTTCAGGTCTTGGAGGGATCATTGGCTTAGTTCTAACTCTAGTGTTACCCGCTATAGCTATTCGTATCGGAATAAGAAACTTTTATATTTTAATAGGCGCTTTATCGGTTATTGACTTCCTCTTAATTTATTTCACACCTGTAAATATGGCACCAATGGTTTTAGTTCTTAATATTTTGGCTGGAGCATTAACGGGATTAGTTATGTTTGCTGCTTGGGGAGCACTACCTGATGCCATCTCTTACTCTGTCAGACAGAATGGGTTGCATATTGAAGGAGTCTATTATTCTCTTTATAACTTTATTCAAAAGCTTGGTTCATCGCTTTCCGGTGGACTTGCCGGGTTTGTTCTAGCAGCTTATGGATATCAAGCAGGCAGCGCGCCAACCCCTCAAAGTTTAGAAGGAATTCTTGTTACGTCTGCTTTAATTCCAGCAGCCTGTGCACTTTTATTTACCGTGTTGATGCTTTTCTATAAAACGAAACCATCAAAGAGTCAAACAATTGAAAGCGGTGTTATTAATGGATAGAGATTTATGGGTTGAAAATCTAACGGTAGAAAGTCAGAAACACCCGTTAGGAATAGATGTGGTTACCCCACGATTGAGTTGGTGGATTCAAACGGAGCAACATCATATTTTGCAAACAGCTTACCACGTCATTGTAACGGATGATGACGGAACCGAGGTATGGAATACGGAAAAAGTAAAGAGTGACCAATCACTTTGGATTGACTATCAGGGAACTCCTTTACAGTCACGTAAACGATATGATTGGAAAGTGAAAGTATGGGATAACCAAGGAAGGGAATCCGATTGGAGTCAGCTTGCATCGTGGGAAATGGGATTGTTAAAACAGGAAGATTGGCTGGCAAGCTGGATTGAACCTGAACAACAAGAAGCAGTGGAGGAAGATTTTATCACCATAAAAGAAATCTTTTCTGGTGGTCTAAAGGCAGAAAGTCTCGAGGAAAGAGCGAAGAATCTTCGACCTCCTCAGTTGTTACGACGTCCTTTTACGGCTGAAAAAAGAGTAAAAAAAGCAAGAGTATATGTAACCAGCCATGGAATTTATCAATTGGAGCTTAACGGGCGAAGGGTAGGAGACATAGAATTTGCCCCAGATTTTACGGCCTATGATGTACATCTTCAGTATCAAACCTATGATGTCACGCCGTACATTCATAATGGTGACAATGTACTCGGTGTAATAGTTGCCGACGGCTGGTATACCGGACGGATTCAATTAACGGGGCATAGCTGTCAATATGGAAACAAACTAGGTTTATTGCTTCAATTAGAAATGGAATATGAAGATGGAACAATAGAAATCGTAACCTCTGATGAAAACTTCGTCTCAAGTCCTGGACCTTGGCAATATGCTGACTTATTTATTGGTGAAAAATATGATGCAAGACTCGAGCAGGAGGCTTGGAGTTGTTCTAATTTTGTTGCATCTGGCTGGTCTGAGGTTAATTGTGTGAACTACTCATTCGAAAATCTTACGGCCCAATATGGACCAAGTGTAAAAGCCATGGAGGAATTACTACCATGCGATATCCACATGGAAGAGGATGGTTCCCAAATTATAGACTTTGGCCAAACCATTGCGGGGCGTATTCAAATGAGCATAAATGTCCCGCGGGGCACGACCATTTGTATGGAACATAGTGAGGTATTGGACCAAGACGGAAAATTTTTCATGAATATTATGGGTCGAAATAAAGACCAAATAGATGTCTATATCGCAAAAGGAAATGGGATGGAAACCTATGAACCTAGTTTTACCTATCATGGTTTCCGATATGTACGTGTAACAGGTCATCCACATAACATTCGAAAAACAGATGTAAAAGCGATCGTCTTATATAGTGATATGGAGACGACTGGCCATTTTAAATGCTCTGATGGTAGAGTAAATCAATTGCAGCACAACATCCAATGGAGTCAAAAAACGAATATGTTATCGATTCCGACAGACTGTCCTCAACGAGAAAAAGCAGGTTGGACAGGGGATCTTCAGGTGTTTGCTCCAACAGCTGCCTTTAATATGGATGTTGATTCCTTCTTAACCAGGTGGTTGGTTGATGTCCGTTTAGAGCAATTTCCTGATGGTCAAATCGCCAATTTTGTACCAACTGGAAAATATTACGAGCCGGAAAGTGCAGCAAATGGGGGAGAACTTTCGAGTGCTGGGTGGGGCGATGCCATCATTATTGTTCCTTGGGTATTGTACGAAAGATATGGGGATAAGCGGATATTAGAAGAGAATTTTGAAGCGATGACGAAATGGATGAGTTATGTTCGTCAAAAAGCAGAGACGGGAATTCCAGACCATTTAGAAGACCGAGATCCTATTCGTTTAGAAAGGCAAAAATACTTATGGAATACAGGATTCCATTTTGGAGATTGGCTAATACCTAGCATAAAAAATCCGATGGAAAGTGCTATTCGGACAAAAGAACTCGTGGCAACGTGCTTTTACGCAAATTCGACACTCCTTTTAGCCGAAATTTCAAAAGTCCTTGGGAAGCCAGAAATGGAGTCTATGTACAAAGACTTGAATAGCCAAATTAGAAAAGCTTTTGAGGAAGAGTATGTGGATGATAAAGGGAGAATCAGCTCGCATTTTCAAGGAATATATATATTAGCTCTGCAAATGAATATGGTGTCTGAGCAAAAACGTTCGCTGGTGGTCAACCAATTAGTTGAATTAATCAAGGAGAATGGGTATAAGCTTGATACGGGATTCCTATCAATCCCCTATTTAATGGATGTATTGTGTGAAGAAGGTCAGGCCGATCTCGCCTATCGACTACTCTATCAAACTGAATGTCCATCTTGGCTCTATGAAGTCGAAAAAGGGGCAACTACGATTTGGGAATCATGGTCAGCGATCTCACCGGACGGAACAGTTGGTCATATGTCATTTAACCATTATGCGTTTGGATGTATTGGTGATTGGCTATATAGACATATTGCCGGCATCAAGCATGATCAACCTGGATATAAAACGAGCATCATCGAACCCCATACCGATTGTGGATTAACTTTTGCAAAAGCAAAACTTAAAACAGGATATGGGATCCTTTCATCGTCTTGGCTCAAAAAAAATCATACGGTTCAATTAGAAATTGAGGTGCCAGCAAACACAACAGCAACCGTCATCCTTCCTCCAAATGCGGATATCACGGGTGACTGGGATGGATTGACCTATACTGGTGATGGAAAAGTAAAGTTTGTTGTTGGAAGTGGAATTCACCAGATTGAGTATGCTGAAAAATGCGTTTTAAATAGTAAGTAAATGGTCGAGATCGCAAATAAGTTTCAGGAATCGCAAATATATTTCAGGAATCGCAAATAAATTTCCAGAATCGCAAATAAACACCTGAAAAGAAGCTCTCAGGAACACAATTTAGTTCCAAAAGGGATTTAACAACGTTAAATGACCCTCTAGAGCCTCCAAAAGTACTGGTCGAATGTAATTTCGACCAGTTTTTTTTATTAAAAAAACCATAGCATTCGGTTAATCAATATATTATAGTTACATAAAAGATTAGCAACCCTTTCGTGCAAAAGGTGATGAGTAATATGAAAGCGCTTAATACAATAAAGAGAAAACTAAAAAATGAAAAATATCGTTACAGAAACTTCATCTTAATTTTAGCTCTATCGATTGGGCCATTAATGGGGCTTGGTTTTGTCTCATTTAATATTACAAAGGATTTATTGGTTAAAAACCAGACGGAAACCATACAAAACCATTTAGAGACATCGAGTGAAGTTGCAGACCTTTTATTCCGTAACATCATTAATATGGAGCGGATCATTACATGGAATAAGGACGTCCAAAAAGAACTGAAAGAAAGTGTCACTCTAGATGTTGCAGGGGGGAGGTTGGTTGACAACGGATCGCTTCGAAGGCTGCAGGATCATCTAGCGAGTAGTTTAATAGATACACAAGACATCGAATCTGTATGTATATTCAATGTAAACTTTCAAGGAATGTGCTATGGGAAGTCTGAAAGCTATGGTAGATATGGCAATGGCGGCTTTCATGAACACATAGAAGAGACAGAGTGGTATAGGGATGCTGTCCAAAAGGACGGGAAATCCATTTTCTATGGCTATAATGTCTTACAAGGAAATAAATCTAGTAAGACCTTTTCATCGGTAAAGCTACTGAAAGATCCAGGAGAATTTTATGATCCTACCACTACAGGATTACTAGTGGTGAATATTAATAAATCCATATTTTCAAGAGTGTTCAAAAAGAGTGACAATAGTGCCTTTCTCATTCTTGACGATTCACAGGGAATTTACAGGGATGTGTACCGGTACCCAAGTTCTTTGCAGGTAAAGGAGTCACAAAATAGAGAGGTCTCCCCATTAGAGGAGTTGGAAAATCAAGGATACATTGTCACAGATTATAAGAATCGGATTACTGGCTGGACCTTTTCCCATGTGATTAACGAAAAAGAATTGCTAAAGCAATCCAATCAGATAAGGAATGTAACTATTTCGATTGCGTCGGTTATTGCCATTGTCGCATTTGTTTTCTCCTTTTTATTATCTGAAACTCTATCCAATCCCATTGTTCGGTTAAGGAAAATGGCAGCTGAATGGACGAGTGGTCTTATACAGCCTTCGGAAACAGATGATCCAACCGATGAAATCGGAGCAATCGGCCAGACCTTTCAAAAAATAACAGGGGAAAATAAAGTATTAAATGAAGAATTAATACGGTCGCAACTAAAGAAAAGAGAAGCGGAGCTACGAGCATTACAGGCACAAATTAAGCCGCATTTTCTATATAATACGCTAGATTCTATGTACTGGATGGCCTCTCTTGAAAATAATCATGAAGTGGCAAAAATGGCTGTAGCTCTCTCAGAAACGTTTAAGCTAAGTTTAAATAATGGAAATGATATGATTCCTGTTTCAAAGGAACTTGAGCATATTAAGCATTATTTAACGATTCAAAATTTCCGCTTTAACCACCGATTTGTGTATGTGGAGGAAGTAGATTCTCGTTTACTAGATAAGGAGATTCTTAAATTGCTTCTTCAGCCCCTAGTGGAAAACTCTATCTATCATGGACTTGAGCCAAAGGTCGGGAAAGGAACGATTATTTTAACTGGACGTTTTGAGGATGAATGGATTATTTTTACCGTTAGAGACGATGGGGTAGGAATAGCAGATTTAGATAGGACTAGAAACGGGTATGGAATGCAAAATGTCCGCGAGCGGCTATATTTATGCTATGGAGAAGATAGTGAGTTAACGGTTCACAGTAAGGTAAATGAAGGCACTTGTGTGGAGATTCGTTTCAGAGAAAATAAAGGGGGTCAAAATCTTGCGGAAAGCAGTTATATTTGATGATGAGTTTATCGTGCTAAAAGGTCTTGAACGAATGATTGACTGGTCAGAATATGATGTCGAGTTGGTGGGGACAGCTGCTGATGGTGAAGAGGCCCTTGATATTTTCCGTAAACATCGACCGGAGATCGTTTTTACTGATATACGAATGCCTGGGAAGAATGGGTTACAAGTGATTGAAGAAATCATCAAGGATGCTCCGGAGACGCAATGTATCGTGTTTAGTGGATTCAATGAGTTTGACTACGTGAAAAAAGCCTTAAAACTAGGTGTCGTGGATTATTTGGAGAAGCCAATTACGATCTCCATGATCAAAGAAGCCTTAGAAAAAACAATTAGTCGGATTACCCATCATGAAACAGTAAATTCATTAAAAGATTATAATCAGAAGGAAAAGCTAGAAAAAGAGACCCTGCAATTATTGTTGGAAAAAGGGAATGAAACACAGTGGAGAGAACTGTTTGGTCAAGACGCACAAGAGCTCGAGGGAGTGACGGTTCTTTCACTTTCGTCATTCGTCGAACCACCAGAGATAAACGAAGGCCATCGTATCATTACGATTCAGAATGGTGCTGAGAACTTGTTGGTTATTTTTCATCTAGTGAAGGATAGTGGGGATGTTTGGGACCATTTAATGAACTGGTCTGAACGTGTTCGAGTAGCTGTGGGTTCGGGAAGGACTTATACCAATTTATTAGAAGTAAATAAGAGCTATCATGAAGCACTTCATGCGCTCCGATATACACAGTTTATGAATGAACTCGAGTGGTACCGTTTTGAGGATATTGGAGAAAACCCAAGACATAGCACCGATCTATCCAAACATGAACAAGCTGTCATCTTTCATATCCGGACAGGTAATAAAGAAGAATTGTTTGAACAGTTGAAGGCATTAATCGAACAATTTGACAGAAAGAGACTCCACCCTGATGTTATAGAACGAGAGGTATTAAAGCTTGTCTATTTGGGTCTTGAGGTAGTAAAGGAAACAGGTTGTGACCCAAATCAAGTCTGGCCAGACTACATGCCGCATCAGGATATTCGAAAGCTACAAACAAAGGAAGAAATGTTTTCATGGCTTTACAATCAATTAGAAAAAATAATTCATGCTTCCATCAACATTCGTTCTACTTATAAGCATGAGGCGATTGAACGAGCTTGTACGTTTATTAAAGAGAACTACACAAGAGACGTCACGCTACAAGAGGTTTCCGAGCATGTTGGAATGAACGCAACCTATCTTAGCCTCTTATTTAAAGAAGAGATGGGTGAATCCTATATTAAATATTTAACCCAACTAAGAATGGAAAAAGCCAAGCAGCTACTGGCCCAAGGGAGAAAGGTAGCTGAGGTAAGTGAGTTAGTAGGGTATCACAGCTATAGACATTTCTCTGAGCTTTTTAAAAAGCATATAGGTATCAAGCCAGGTCAATTTAAGGAAATGAAATAGTCCTGTTCCATTGAACAGGACTATTTTATGTACGAAAAATTCATACCTAAACAAAAAATACGGACGTAATCAAAAAAATGAGACAATTAATATTCCTTATGAAAGCACTTACAATAGAGATAGATCCAAGGACAACAATCTGGAAAAACATATATAGAATCTGATCTTCCTTAAAGGAAGCGAGACAGCTGTCATTGGATTTTGGGTCATCATTATATATAAGGGGGAACTAAAAAATGAAGGCTAAAAAGAAAATTTTTGCGGTACTTTCAAGTGCAGCATTATTTGCTGGAATTATGGCAGGCTGCAGTAGCAACAGCGACAGTGCTTCAGGAGACAAGGATGAAGATTCAGGACAAGTTACGTTAACGATCCTCGTTGATAATCAAACGAACTTGGACGGAATGAAAGCGGTAACAGATGCTATTGAGGAGAAATACGATATTAAGACAGAATATGAATTACGTCCGGGTGGAGGAGAAGGAGATAATTTAGTTAAGACTCGTTTAGCCACTGGTGATATGACGGATTTAATGGCATATAACTCTGGCTCTCTTTTCCAGGCACTGAATCCTGAGAAAAACTTTTTGGATATTACGGATGAAGCCTTTGTAGAAACGATTATGGACGATGCAAAGGACGCATTGTCTTCAAACGGAAAGGTTTATGGTATTCCATCGACTAGCTTTATGGCTGGAGGATGGTTTTACAATAAAAAGATTTATGAAGAACTGGGTCTCTCCGTCCCGAAAACATGGGTTGAGTTAATGGCCAATAACGAGAAAATTAAGGAAGCTGGAAAGACAGCGGTAATTGGTTCGTATAAAGATTCTTGGACAGCCCAAGTAATCGTTCTAGCGGACAACTATAATGTCCTCCAACAGCATCCAAATTTTGCAGATGATTTCACAGGGAATAAAGCAAAAATTGCAGATACACCTGGTGCTCTTCGAAGCTTCGAAAAATTAGCTGAAGTATTTGATGCGGGATACTTGAATGAAGATTTCCTTGCTACTGGTTATGAAGCAGGATTAAAGATGCTTGCTGAAGGTCAAGGAGCACACTATCCAATGCTAAGCTTTGCTCTTCCTATGTTAGAAGCGAATTACTCAGAAGAGCTAGATAACATTGGCTTCTTCCCTCAACCTGGGGAAAGTGCGGATGAGAACGGAGTAACCGTATGGGTACCTGGTGGTATTTATATTAATAAAAATACAGAGCATGCGGAAGAAGCAAAAAAATGGGTAGAATTCTTTGTATCGCAAGAAGGAATTGATCTTCACAATTCTAAAATTAAACCTCAAGGGCCACCTGCAGTTAAAGGAGTGGAGCTTTCAGATGATGTGTACGGTGCTGTAAAAGATATGCTACCATTCTTCGAATCAGGTAAAACGGCACCTGCTCTTGAATTCTTAAGCCCAGTAAAGGGTCCAAACCTTCCACAAATCGCTGTTGAAGTAGGAAGTGGAATTTCAAAAGCAAAAGATGGAGCAGAATTATATGATAAAGACGTTGAAAAGCAAGCAAAACAACTTGGCCTTGAAGGCTGGTAATCAGCTGGTGTAAAAGAGAAGAGGCCCTGTCGGGTTGCGACAGGGCTGATTTTCTACCCAGACTAGTAAAGGAGAAGTATGATATGACTAAGCTAACAAACCGCTCGTACACGTATTACTTCTTATTGCCCGCAGGAATTATTTACTTCGTATTTTTCCTACTACCAACCATTATGTCGTTTTTTTTTAGTATGACATGGTGGACCCTCACGGATTGGAAGTTTATCGGTCTTGAAAATTTCATCACCTTTTTAACCGAACCGTCCTTGAATATCGGTTTTAAAAATACCATTATTTATGCCATTGTGACCTGTTCGTTGAAGGTAATACTAGGACTTTTACTTGGCGTATTTTTAAGTCAAAAGCTAAAAACAATTGGTTTTGTCCGGTCCATGGTATTCTTTCCAACCCTATTAAGTACGATTGCGGTTGGGATGGCGTTTGCGATGATGATGCATCCAACACAAGGGCTAATTAACACGTCGTTAAAGATTGTAGGAATTGCAGGACCAGATTGGTTAGGAGACACGACGATTGCCCTACTATCTGTAGCGTTAGTAGACGTTTGGAAAGGGGTAGGGATGGCTACGGTTATCTTTATCGCAGGAATTATGTCTATTCCAGAGGACTACTATGAAGCTCTGGCAATCGATGGCGGTAACTCATTTCATAAGTTTTGGAATATCATTGTTCCTTTAAGTAGACCAGCCATGAACTCTGTTATTATTCTAGCTTTTATCGGTGGGCTGCGTTCATTTGATTTAGTTTGGGCAATGACTAAGGGAGGCCCAGGGTTTAGTACAGACTTAATCGCTTCTATTATTTATAAGCAGTACCAAGGTGGGTTTTATGGGCTCTCAACAGCAGGTAACGTAATATTATTCATTGTGGTTTCTGCACTTGCCTTCCCGTTATATGCATTCCTGAATAAGAAAGAGGTGGACTTATAATGAGTGAAACGCAGATCGCAGTAAAAGCTGAGACAACATTTCGGACAAATACAAGAAAGAGAAAGACGGTAAGGAAGTTATTTAGTGAAATACTAGCGATTATTCTTTCCTTAATTATTTTCGGAGTTCCTTTTTACTTTGTTATTGTGAATGCGAGTAAGGATACGAAAGAGTCCTCTCTATTAAATATGGACCTTCCAAGTTCGTTTCACCTTTTTGAAAATATTCAATCGGTTATGGCAGCCCAGAATGGGATGATCATCAGAGCTTTCTTCAATAGCATCATGATTACTGGCTTTTCAATAGCTATTCTTATCTTGGTGGGGGCAATGGCCGGATACGTGCTTCAGAGAAGAACAAGCAAAATGTCACCATTTTTCAATTTCCTTATCTTAGCTGGACTCATTATTCCTCCAGCCATCGTGCCGACGATTTGGGTTCTTGACGGAATCGGCCTATTTAAAACGATGCCGGGGATTATTTTAGTAGAGGTAGCTTTAAATCTCCCGTTTACGATCCTGCTGTATAAAGGCTTTATGGCAACTTTACCAAAAGAATTAGACGAAGCCGCACTGATTGATGGCTGTGGAAGGGTACGATTGTTCTTTAGTATCATCTTGCCTTTATTAAAACCCGTTTCAGCAACGGTCATTGTACTGACCGCTGTGGGAGTATATAACGACTTCGTTAACCCGTTATACTTCTTTCCAGGTGCTGAAAATGCGACTTTACAGTTAACACTTTATAACTTCTCGAGTATGTACAATACACAATGGAACTTGTTATTTACAAACATTCTATTAATCTCGATTCCACCACTGATCTTGTTTATTTTCTTCAATAAGAAGATCGTAGCAGGTATGACGGCAGGAGCTGTTAAGTAAAAGGAAGATAAAAGGAGAGATTTGATGAGTACTCAAAAGCTTGAAAACCATGTAGTCGTAAAAAATAATCTTTTTATACAGAAAGCAGAAAGTTTAAAGCCAGAATTAAAAAGTAGTATGGTGAAACCTGAAAGACTAGTAGAGGTCAATTTAGACCCAAGTGTCATGCATGGTTGGAAAGTGGAGCCAGCCTCTTCCATTGATGCTTTAGATAAGCGAGAGTTCAAAAAAGGGGATTCCTTTATCGTTGATTTTGGTGACCATCAGGTCGGGTACTTAACCTTTCGTGTTCGCCCGGTTGGAAGTCCTCCGGATGCACCTTTGAAACTAAAGCTAACGATTGGTGAAATGCCCGTTGAAATGGGTGAACCCTTTGAGAATTACGATGGCTGGTTAAGTAGTGCCTGGCTACAGGAGGAAACGATTTTTGTAGATGTGTTACCGGAAACTATCACTTTACCACGTCGCTATAGTTTCCGATATGTAAAGTTTGAGGTCCTTGCCACTTCGCAAAAATACCAAGTAATGTTCGAGGATATTGAATGTAGAGCTGTCACCTCAGCTGATTTGGAAGCGGTAGAGGCTTTGGGGCATCCTGACCAGATGCTCCAAAAAATTGACGAAGTAAGCATAAAAACACTAGCTGACTGTATGCAGGACGTGTTTGAAGATGGACCGAAGCGTGATCGTCGCCTTTGGTTAGGAGATTTGCGTTTGCAGGCTCTAGCAAACTATGAAACGTTCGGGACGAATGAGTTAGTAAAAAGATGTTTATATCTTTTTGCTGGGGTTCCGAATGATAAAGGAAATGTATCAGCCAATGTGTTTATTGAACCACAGCTTATTGCGGATGATACGTTCTTGTTTGACTACTCTCTATTCTTCCTCTCGACCTTACACGATTACTATCTAGCTACACGAGACACAGAAACGTTAAAGGAGTTATGGCCAACAGCATACTGCCAAGTGGAATTAGCCCTTGAAAGATTAGATGAAGATCAGATTTTAGTAGATTCTTCAGCGTGGTGGTCCTTTATTGATTGGCAGCAAGGATTAAACAAGCAAACTCCTTCTCAAGCCATTTTAATTTATACGCTAAAACAAGCCGTACACTTAGCGGAGGAACTGAATGTATCGGAAAAGGAAATTGTTGCTGCTCGTTTAGAGGAGATTGTTAGCGCAACGAAGAAGTATTTATGGGATGAAGAGCAACAATTTTTTGTCAGTGGGCAGGATCGTCAAGTATCATGGGCAAGTCAAATCTGGATGGTATTAGCTGGTGTTGTAACAGAAGAAGAAAGCAAGCAATTGATGAATCGCTTGCTGGAGGAGAAACCAGAGATTGGAATCGCCACACCATATATGTATCATCACTTTATTGAGGCGTTACTGATTGCTGGAGAAAAAGAGCTAGCCATTTCTGAAATGAAAACCTACTGGGGTGGAATGATTGAAGATGGTGCAGATACCTTTTGGGAGCTGTATGACCCGAAAGACAAAGAATTTTCACCTTACGGAAGTCATTTAATCAACAGCTATTGTCATGCTTGGAGCTGCACACCAACATACTTAATTCGAAAATACAATCTATAAGAGTTCGTTGGCTGAAGGAGAAGAAGGATGAAAAAGTATATTGCTTTTGACGTTGGTGGAACAAAAGTAAAGCATGGAATCGTACTTGAGGACGGAACCATTTTATCTAAAGGGAGCTACCCGACGGTATGTGAGGACCTCGAGGTGTTTCTGGTAGATATGGTCAAAACGATAACGGAATATCGGGAAGAGCATGAAGTCGAAGGAGTAGCCATTAGCTTGCCGGGCTTTATTAATCCTAGCACAGGTTTTTCTGAGAAAGCTGGGGCGGTTATCGCCCTTGATGGGAAAAATTTAAAGGAACTTCTTGAAGCGATGGTTCCCTTAAGAGTGGAGATTGAGAATGACGGGAATTGCTCTGCTCTAGCGGAGAAATGGAGCGGAAACGCAGTTGGATGCGAGGATTTCATTTGCTTCACGATCGGTACGGGCATTGGCGGGGGAATAATCGTGAACGGTCAGGTGGTCCATGGGCATACGTTTCGTGGCGGAGAATTTGGATTTATGTTGACCGAAGTTGGAGAAAAAGGAAAAGGTATGTTGCATACGAGTGCCTCTACCGCAAGCCTCATTAATAGATATAAAACGTTAAAAGGGATAGAAAAGGATGTAACGGTTGAAGGAGAAGAGATTTTCTCTGAAGCTCTTGGGAATAAAGAGGTGGAGCAGTTGATTAATGAATGGCTCCAACGAATTGGATATGGACTCTTTAATTTAGCAGTGACATTAAACCCACAAAAGATTCTGATCGGTGGGGGAGTAAGTGCTAGAGAAGGGCTGATTGAGCAAATCCAAGAAAAACTAGAGGAACTGGAATGGTGGCAGTTTTTAAAAGTAGAAATTGCTCCATGCAAACATAGAAATGATGCGGGAATGATTGGTGCAGTGTATCATTTTATGAACAAATAAATTGAACAAGAAGGACGTATGTTTTGTGACATACGTCCTTCTATTTTACAGGCCTGAGTGAAGACTCATATAGGCAGCCTAAGCAGAAAAAATAACTGTCCCCAATAGATAGGAATCATATGTATTTTTCCAAGTAGTTTTGAAAACGATTTATTTTTAAACTAATATGTAGATATACTTAAACCATTATGAGTAATGACAATAAGGGGGAGTCAATGTGACAAATGGAAATGCCACAAGTAACAATAAGGAATTGTCACTAGAACAACGTGAAGACTTATTTAAACTATTGAAAGCCCGTTTTGAAAAAAACATAAACCGCCACGAAGTTCTCGAATGGGATAAAATCCAAGCAAAGCTGGAAGGGAATACGGAAAAACTATGGTCGCTGAATGAA
Organism: Robertmurraya korlensis NBRC 107688; assembly: GCF_001591645.1. GTDB lineage: Bacteria > Bacillota > Bacilli > Bacillales > Cytobacillaceae > Robertmurraya_A. The sequence goes on from NZ_BCVH01000005.1 coordinate 80,683, forward strand.
ATGGAAAGAACCGGCGGTGAACCGGATGTGGTTGGTTATGATAAGGAGAAGGACGAATACATCTTTTATGATTGTTCAGCGGAAAGTCCTAAAGGTCGCAGAAGTGTTTGTTACGACCGTGAAGCGCTGGAGTCAAGAAAAAATCATAAACCCGAGAATAGCGTAATCGATATGGCGACTGCCATGGGCATTGAATTATTAACAGAAGAACAATATCGAGAGCTTCAGAAGCTTGGGAATTTTGATTTGAAAACATCGAGCTGGGTACAAACTCCCTCTGATATTAGAGAACTTGGTGGGGCTCTTTTTTGTGACTGTCGCTTTGGTCATGTCTTCGTGTATCATAACGGTGCCGAATCCTACTATGCTGCCAGAGGATTCCGTGGCTCGCTAAGGGTGTAAATCTCTCCTAAAGATTTATGTTTCATTTGTCAAAATAAATCCTCGAAGGTGCACTGGCACCTTTTTTTTGTTGACAAATTTTTTAAATATTTATAAAGTTTAATTGTTAACCAAATGATAAAATAGTTTACATTTAAAGGGGAGAAACAAATGAATCAACAATTGAAATTAAGAATGATGATTGTGACAGCACTTTTTGCTGCAATCATTGGCGTAATGGCTCAAATTACCATTCCACTTCCGCTCGTTCCCATTACAGGACAAACCCTTGCCATTGGCTTAGCAGCAACGATCCTAGGTTCTCGTTATGGAACCTTATCGGTCATTTTATATTTAATTATTGGTTCTGCAGGAGTACCAGTATTCGCTGGATTTTCAGGTGGAGTTTCGAAGCTGATCGGACCTACTGGAGGCTATTTAGTTAGCTTCCTTCCAGCTACCTTCCTCATTGGATGGTTTATGGAAAAAACAGCCTTCAACTTCAAGAATGCTATGATTGCTAATAGTTTGGGAATGCTTGTTACTTTGGCATTTGGCACTGCTTGGCTAAAGATTGCTGCTGAGCTCTCTTGGTCAGCTGCTTTTGCAGGAGGATTTACTCCATTTATCATTGTTGGGTTAATTAAGGCTGCCCTTGCTTCTTGGATTGGTGTCTTAGTTCGAAACCGATTAATTTCAGCTAGGCTATTGTTCTCAGAAAAAAAAGACCAAACAAAATCAGCCTAAAACAGCGCAGGGGAAGGGTAATCTATCCGTAGTATGAGTATTATTTTATTGAGGTGGTAAAATGTCGATAAAACGACTAAATCATTTTTTGTTTTCAGTTTCGGATTTGGAAGAATCTATTGAGTTTTATAACCATGTATTCGATGCTAAGTTGCTAGTAAAAGGAAGAAACACTGCCTACTTCGATTTAGGTGGAACGTGGCTTGCTCTCAATGTAGAGAAAGATATACCCCGTAATGAAATATATCAATCCTACACACATATAGCATTTTCAATTGAAGAAGAAAAGTTTGATGAAATGTACGAGAAACTTATGTCATTGAATGTAAACATCTTATCAGGTCGTCCAAGAGATGAAAAAGATAAAAAGTCTATATATTTTACTGATCCAGATGGTCATAAATTTGAATTCCATGTTGGTACACTACAAGATAGATTGGATTACTACAAACAGGAGAAAACACATATGGAGTTTTTTGATTAAAGGACCTAGTAGTAACAAACCGAGGCAAGAGTTAAGGATAGGGATTGCTGCGGCGGCCTTTTTAACTTATTTACATATGGAGCAGGATTGTTAAACAATAGTTTGAGGGAGGAATTAATGCTCTTATTTTTGAAATACGATTATTTATCCGAAGGTGTTTAAACAAAGAGGAGAGTCCATATGGAAATAGTATATTTTGCAGGTGGATGTTTATGGGGAGTGCAAGCTTTTATAAAAACTTTACCTGGAGTTAAGTTTACTGAAGCGGGAAGAGCTAATGGAACAAGTCAAACACTTGATAGTGATTATGATGGCTACGCCGAATGTGTAAAAACAGGATTTGATCCGAAGGTTGTAACGATCAAGGAATTAATGGGATATTTTTTTGAAATTATTGATCCATACAGTTTGAATAAACAAGGACAGGATGTTGGTAAGAAATATAGAACAGGAGTATATAGCGAAAACCCTGAGCATTTAATAGAGGCAAAAGCGTTTCTTAGTGAGAGAAATGATTATGATCTTATAGTTACTGAAGTATTACCTCTTACAAACTATGTGAAAAGTGCAGAAGAACATCAAGATAGGTTAGCTAGATGCCCAAATGATTATTGTCATATTCCAGAAGAAATATTAAGTAGATATAAGTAAGGAGAATATTAAAGATGCTGTATGGACTCTATGCTTGACCCTCCAAAAAGGGAACAGAATTCCTTACCATTTAGAGCATTGTTCCTGTATCCAATACCTATTTTAAAACGCCTGCATCTCCTGGAATGTATAGGGAGGCAGGTGTTTTTGGTGTTTTACTGATTAAAATATTTATGAAAGTGTTTGGATAAAATACAACCTAGTAGAATGATTTTATTATTATCGGGAGGGTAAGGAATGTCTGAATTAGAACCATTTGAATATGAAACAGGTACTGCCATACGTGACTACGATATTATCGAAATTAGACCGACTGAAACAGGATACGAAGTAACACTAGATGTGAACTTAGACAGTGGTTATTCACTATCCAGAACAAAACTTGAAATTTCACAGGAAGATTTAGAAGGATATGAAACGAATGAAGTCGAAGAAGGGATTAAATATGCATTGGGATTTTTTAGTTAGGGAGCCATCCGATAAGATGAATTAATAAGAAATAACCGTAAATCACACATCTAAAGTCCTTCTGCATTTAGCTGTAAGGACTTTTTTAATAGTAAAAAACTTTGTATGTACACGGTGTTACATATTTTTAACGTTTACCTTCCATCATTTTAAATAATTAAATAATGATGTCAAAAACGACTACATTTTCGGTACTTATTCTAGAAAAGGACCTCAAACGGAAACCTTATGTTTATCCCCGCATGCTTTTATATTACACTAAAGACATAAATTCACGTTCTTGAGGTGTAATATGGGAAAGAATCTTCTTGCAACTTTAATGGAAATGACAGAGGAAGAACAGATGATTCTCGAGCAAAGCAGTGAGATAAAAAAAGACTTATATACGAATCAAACGTCTTTTATTATTGAAAGCGAAAAGTTCTTAAATCCGAACGAAATGATCATGCTTAGAAAGCATACACGATTTATAGATTTTCCCAAGCATCGACACAACTACATCGAAATTAACTACGTGTTCCATGGAGAGTTAAAGCAGAAGGTTGGAACGGAGAATGTTCACTTAAAGCAGGGCGAGCTTTTATTTTTGAACCAGCATATTGAACACGAAATTGAAGCCTGTGCAAAAGAGGATATAATCATTAATTTTATCATTCAGCCGAAATTCTTTGATTTTATTTTTTCCTATCTATCTTCCACTAATTTAATGAGTAATTTCATTATCAATAGTCTTTATAATCACACGCAGAATGGACAATACCTCTATTTTGCAGTTACACACGTGGAGGCGATTCAAGAGTTAATTAAGAAAATGATGGATGAGATCATGGAACCATCGTTATTTTCAGAGTCTACCTTGAAGCTGTATATGGGGCTTTTAATGATAGAGCTATTGAAGCACACGGATAAATTAAAGCAAAATGAACTAAGCAGCGAACACCACTATATCCTTGTCGAGACGATGAAGTATATTGATGAGCATTATCAAAATGCATCTCTTTATGAGTTGTCTGAGCAATTAAATCAGCCACATTACGCGGTTAGTAAGCAAATTAAGGTTGCGACAAAGTATACTTTTAAGGAGCTTTTACAAGAAAAAAGACTTACGAAAGCGAAAGAGTTTCTAGAAAGAACCGAAATGCCGATTACCAAAATCATTGATGAAGTAGGCTATGATAATATGAGTTACTTCTACCGGATTTTTAAAAGCAAATACGGAAAAACTCCAAAGGAATTTCGAGTGGAGCTGAAAGGCAGATGAACTTTGTGTTCAGCTGTTTTTTTATTGGATTTGGAGAATTGAGGACAAGCCCCAATAAAAGGTCGAGATAACCGTAAATAAATTTTCGCTATAGCAAATAAGGACGATGAATGGCAAATAAAAATTCAGGATCGCAAATAAATTCTTAGAATCGCAAATAAAATCTGGGAATAGCAAATAAACACCGAAAAAATAGCTTGAAGGGTGACCAGATTGTTCAAATTTGAGTTATACACCTCTAGAAAAGAAAAAAATTACTGACCAAATGAATTATTGGCCAGTTTTTTATGTTTTTTAATTCAATTTTAGCTTTTGCCTGTACCCCCTGTGCAAGCTGCTTCCGCTTTTCTTGTCTGGAATATGAGTTTATGACGCGAAACCCGAGAAAAAGGAGGCATACGCGTCATAAGAAGAGGTTTATAACGTGAATACCGAAAAAACAGAAGCAATTGTGTCATAAGAAAAGGTTTATGACATGAGAGCTGGAAGAAATAGAGGAGTACGTGTCATAAAACTATATCGAGAAGTCCGTACGTCTCTAAACGGCCCCTTCCGCTTTTCTCTGTCCAGCTCCAGCAGCTAGGGGCTCGGGTCATAAGCCAAATCGCTCCAGAAGGCAGGCCTTCCTGCGCGATTTGTCTTATGCCTGTCGCCCCTGAGCAAGCTGCTTCCGCTTTTCGTTTTGCAAATAAGGTCAATAAATTAAATGAATCCCGTTATAGGATATTTCTTTGAATCTAGTATGATAGTAGTATCGTAAGCGGTTACACCAAAAGGAGCGTTGAGGATGAACAAGTACAGTATTGCTGTTGATATTGGTGCTTCAAGCGGAAGATTAATGGTAGGTCATAGAGAAAATGGACAATTAGAGTTACGTGAATTATATCGATTTGAAAATAAGATTGTGCAAAAAGGGAATCACTTTTGCTGGGAGCTTGACAGGCTGTTCGAAGAAATCAAAACCGGTTTAAAGAAGTGCAGTGATCAAGGGATTACACCAGATAGCATCGGAATCGCTACCTGGGCGGTTGATTTTGTCCTTCTAGATGAAAATGATCAGCCACTTACGGAGGCTGTGTCCTATCGAGACCCACGAACGGACGGCATGATGGAAGAGGTATTTGAGCTGATCTCCAAGGAGCGCCTTTACCTAGAAACAGGAATCCAATTCCAAAAGTTCAACACGATTTACCAGTTATACTCCTTAAAAAAGAACCATCCTGACATTTTAGCGAAAGCCAAATCCTTTTTAATGATACCGGATTATTTGAACTTTTTACTAACAGGGAAAAAATCAAACGAATATACAAATGCCACATCCACCCAGCTAGTCAATGCTTTTACGAAAAAATGGGACTACGAGCTACTCGATATTTTAGGAATTAATAAGGACATGTTCCATGAAATCCAGATGCCCAAGACGATTCTAGGGAACTTGAAGAAAGATCTTGTATCAGAACTTGGCTTTGATATGAACGTCATTCTCCCTGCCACACATGACACCGGATCGGCGGTCATCTCTGTGCCAGAAGAGGAAAGTACCATTTATATAAGTTCAGGAACCTGGTCGTTAATGGGGACGGAGAACCATTTCCCTATCTGTGTCACAAAAGCGCTAGATTACAATTTTACGAATGAAGGCGGTATCGACTATCGCTTCCGTTTCTTGAAAAATATTATGGGGCTTTGGATGATTCAAGAGGTCAAGCGAAACTACAATGATGAGTATTCCTTTGCTAGGTTGGTAGAGCTTGCTGGAGAAGCAGGAGATTTCCTAGCGGTCGTAAACGTCAACGATGATCGATTCTTAAAACCGGACAATATGATACAAGAAATTATGAACTATTGTGTTGAGACAGGACAACGTGTTCCTAGTACACCAGGAGAAGTGGCGAAATGTGTATATGATAGTTTGGCAGCTAGCTATAAGGAAACCGTCGCTGAGATTGAAAGTATTTTTGAAAAGTCTTTCGATAAGATCAATGTCATCGGTGGTGGTTGTCAAAACGAAATGTTGAATCAGCTGGTCGCTGACGTGACCAATAAGGAAGTGCTTGCTGGTCCGATAGAGGCAACCGCCATTGGCAATATCGTTGCACAATTGATGGCATTAGGTGAATTTGCGGACTTGCAGGAAGCACGTTCTGTCATCAAACAATCCTTTGAAGTGAAAACATACGAACCTACTAAAACAGTAACGAATTCATAAATCGAGAGGAAGAAGATCATGACGATTAAAGAAAACTTTGAACTAGCTAAGCAAGCATACTCCAAATGGGGAATTGATGTGGAGGACGTATTACAAAAGCTAAAGCAAGTACCGATTTCAATCCACTGCTGGCAAGGGGATGATGTTGCAGGATTTGAAGTAAATCCTAGTGAACTTTCTGGAGGAATTGATGTAACAGGGAACTACCCTGGAAAGGCAACGACTCCTGAGCAATTACGTAGCGACCTTGAAAAAGCACTGTCCCTTATTCCTGGTAAGCATCGTGTAAACCTTCATGCGATCTACGCAGAAACGAACGGAGAAGTAGTAGAACGTGATCAACTAGAGCCAAAGCATTTTGAAAATTGGGTAGCTTGGGCAAAGGAACACGGATTAGGACTAGATTATAACCCGACCCTTTTCTCCCATCCAAAAGCATCCGATGGATTAACTCTTTCACATCCAGATGAAGAAATCCGTGAGTTTTGGATTAATCACTGTATTGGAAGTAGAAAAATCGGGGAGTATTTCGGAAAAGAACTAGGAACTCCAGCTTTAACAAATATTTGGATTCCAGACGGTTACAAAGATATCCCTAGTGACAGACTGACACCAAGACAACGTTTAAAAGATTCTTTGGATAAAATTTTCGCTGTTCCCGTTGATGAGGCATACAATCTTGATGCGGTAGAAAGCAAAGTATTTGGAATTGGTTCAGAATCGTATGTAGTTGGGTCTCATGAATTTTACTTAGGCTATGCACTAAAGAACGATAAAATCTGCTTGCTAGATACAGGACATTATCATCCAACAGAAACGGTATCAAACAAAATTTCTTCTATGCTTCTATATAGTGACAAGGTAGCTCTTCACGTATCAAGACCGGTACGCTGGGATAGTGACCATGTCGTCATTTTAGATGATGAACTAAAAGAAATTGCCCTTGAAATTGTTCGTAACGATGCACTCAATCGAGTGATTATCGGACTAGATTTCTTTGATGCAAGTATCAACCGTGTAGCTGCTTGGACAATCGGTACAAGAAATATGGTAAAGGCACTGTTATACGCAATGCTTGTACCAAACGAAAAGTTGAAGCAGCTTCAAGAAGAAGGCAATTTTACAGAACGATTAGCATTAATGGAGGAATTCAAGACATATCCGTTCGGTGCGATTTGGGATTACTACTGTGAACAAATGGATGTACCTGTAAAAGAAGCTTGGTTAGAAGAAGTAAAGGCATACGAAAAAGAAGTACTTTCAAAAAGATAACAAAGGTTAACAAAAAGGTAGGTAGATCTTCACTTATGAGGGTCTACTATCTTTTTGTTTTTCAAAGAATATGCTATGATTTAACATATAATTAACATAAAAATAAAAATAATCAAATATAAATCAACGTTCAATCGGGGAAGGGTGTACGTTTGTGCTTGTAGCTGAAAGGCAGAGGAAAATTGTTGATCTAGTTAATGAACGTTTAAGTATACGAGTGTCCGAACTTAGCAAAATTTTTTCAGTGACAGAAGAAACCATTCGAAGAGATCTTGAGAAGTTGGAGAAGGATGGTTTGCTCGAAAGAAGTCATGGTGGTGCTGTCAGTATTGAAAAGGAAGATAATGAAGTTTCTTATGTGGAAAGAGAAATTACAAGAGCTGCTGAGAAGCGTGCGATTGCTCTAGAAGCGGTGAAAATGGTGGAGCCGGGGGACCAGATCGTTCTTGATGCAAGCTCGACAGCTTGGTATATGGCCAAAGAGCTTCCTGATATGCCATTAACGGTATTAACAAATTCCATTAAAGTGGCCCTAGAGCTTAGTAAAAAGGAACAAATCCGTGTTATTTCAACGGGTGGAAACCTAATGCCTATATCTCTTTCCTATGTCGGGCCACTGGCAGAACGATCATTAAAAATGTACCATGTGAACAAGATGTTCTTTTCCTGCAAAGCCATTCATCCGGATGGTGGACTTAGTGATACGAATGAATTACAAGCTTTGTTAAAAAAGGATATGATTCAAATTGCTGATAAAGTAATCTTAATGGCAGATTCAAGTAAATTTGGAAAAAGAGCATTTTCTCAGATCAGCTCATTATCAGCTGTTCATTCCATTATTACAGATTCAAACATGGATGATCGTACACGAGAGAGGCTTGAAGAAAAGGAAGTTAAAATGAGTTTTGTTAATATATAAGATGGTTTACAGAAAGAAAGGGACTAGGAACTAGCTTTTTTGGTATCAATTTCAAGGGTAATGATTGAGCTAAAGAGGGCGTTGATCTATGTGTTCTTGCAAATACTTATAAAAAATGTTAAACTTTAGAAGAATTATTTTTGTTCGGTGTAAAGGATTGTATAAGATTAACTTTTCGTCTTGATGATCACTGAGTACAAGGATAGTAATACATTGTGTGCAAAGCACACAGCAGGAGGAAACAACATGGAACAAGGTAAAGTAAAATGGTTTAACGCAGAAAAAGGTTTTGGATTCATCGAGCGTGAAGCCGGAGAAGACGTATTCGTTCATTTCTCAGCTATCCAAGGCGAAGGTTTCAAATCTTTAGACGAAGGTCAAGCAGTTACTTTTGACGTTGAGCAAGGTCAACGTGGAGCTCAAGCAGCTAACGTGCGTAAAGCTTAATAATAAGGCAAACGAAAGCAGGCTCTTTTTAGAGTCTGTTTTTATTTTTCCTTTTAAAAACAAAGATCCCCACTCAATGAATGAGCAGGGCACAATGTAAGCAAGTAAATCAAATGGTAAACAAAGTGTATCACATAATCACGAATTCACCTAATAGTGATAAAAAAGCTCTCTTTTTTTCTGGAATCAACTTAACTATTCTCTTTTTTTTATTATCATAACAGAATTAAACAAATGACCTTTGTGTCCGAAATGTTAAAAATCAAAAATAAACAAAGATAATTACCTGTTTTTATGTTGATTACATCAAGGTAGGGGAGTAAGATAAAGGTATAGAAAATAAATAGGAAAGGTTTATTGAAAACCCTTTCTTATTTCAAAAATCATTTGTGAAATAGTGAACAAATGTTGAAGGAGGAAGAAGAGATGAGCAATGCACGTGTGTATTATGTGCCAAGTACAAACCTAATGGGCAAAGGGTGTTTAAAAGAACTACCAGCACTTGTAAAGGAATTGGGTCAAAAGAAGGCGTTAGTTGTAACGGATAAATTTTTGAATCAATCGGGTCTAGCAGGAAAGGTTCTTGCGGAACTAGATACAATTGAGCTAGAATACGTGATCTTTGATGATGTAAAACCAAATCCTACGGTCCAAAATGTGTATGAGGGAGTTGAAGTGTTTAAGGAAAACGCGTGTGACTTCATCGTATCGATTGGTGGAGGATCTCCTCAGGATGCTGCTAAAGCAATTGGCCTTTATGTAACAAATGGAGGAGACTTACGGAACTATGAGGGTGTTGGGAAGACAAAGAACAAATCGGTTCCGATTGTTGCTGTTAATACTACAGCAGGTACATCCAGTGAATTTACCATTAACTACGTGATTACAGATACGGAACGAGAAGTGAAAATGGTTATGGTAGATAAAAACAGCTTAGTAACCATCTCAGTAAATGACCCAGAGCTTATGGTTGATAAACCAGCTGATTTGACCGCAGCGACAGGGGTGGATGCACTAACCCACGCAATTGAAGCGATTGTGACTCCAGGTGCGTTCCCTGTCACGGATGCAACTGCATTAGCTGCTGTCGAAATCATCTTTAACTACTTGCCTCGTGCCGTAAAAGATGGGCATGATATTGAAGCTCGTGAGCAAATGACATACGTGATGTTCTTAGCAGGTATTGCATTTAACAATGCAGGACTAGGCTTTGTTCATGCGATGGCGCATCAGCTTGGTGGTGTGTACGATCTTCCACATGGAGTATGTAACGCGATGCTTCTACCGATTGTTGAAAGAGAAAATGCGAAACGTGATCCGAAGAAATTCCGTTTAATTGCAAAAGCAGCAGGCATACAAGTAGAAAGAAAAACAGATGAAGAGTGTGCTGATGAAGTCATTGAAGCAATCAAAGCTCTTTGTAAGGAAGTTGGCATTCCAAGTACTCTTGCTGAATTAGGTGTAACAGAGGTAGATTTAGACAAACTAGCAACGAATGCCCTAGCCGATGCTTGTGCACCGGGTAATCCATTCCAGCCAACAAAAGAAGAAGTCATTGAAATGTTTAAAGAAATTGCATCACCTGTTGTATTGAGCTAATCTAAGAATTAATAGAATAAAAAGCAATAAGGTGCCCACATGGGAGAATAGGGAATGAAGTGAAAGTCTTCAGCGGTCCCGCCACTGTAATGGGGAGCTTCAAAGATCATGCCACTGGGTGAAAATATTCGGGAAGGCCTTTGTAGCCATGAACCAGAGCCAGGAGACCTGCCTTATTGCGAGCAAATACTAGATGATGGAAAAGTCTGTAGTTTATTCACTTTGCTGAATGAACTATGGGCTTTTTTATTTTTTTAAAAAAGGAGAGAGAAGCATGGAATTATTACAACAGACAATGGATAAGATTACGGGGCTTGATCAGGAGATGATGGATAAGGCAAGAGTGAGGGTGGACAACTTAATTAAACCTACGAAAAGCTTAGGAAGATTAGAAGACTTAGCTGTACAGCTTGTTGGGATAACGAGACAACCCATTCCTAGTGTTGATCAAAAAGCCATTATTGTTATGGCGGCCGATCATGGCGTCTTTGATGAGGGAATTACCAATTTTCCTCAATCGGTGACACTAGCTCAAACATTGAATTTTTCAAAGGGGTTAACAGGTGTATGCGTGCTTGGGAAAGTTTCAGGAGCAAACATTATACCAGTGGATATAGGAGTGAATGCTGATATTCCTCATGATGCAGGGGTTATTTTAAGAAAGGTTAAATATGGTACCGATAATATGGCAAAGGGACCAGCAATGACAAGAGAAGAGGCAATCCAATCAGTAGAAGTTGGGATTGAGATAGCTAATCAGGAAATAGCAAAGGGTGTGCAGTTGCTCGGAACAGGAGAGATGGGTATTTGTAATACGACTCCGAGCACAGCCATATTATCAGTGATTGGTGGCTTCAAACCAGAAGACATTACCGGTAGAGGCGCTGGTGTCGGTGAGGGAGGCATTCAGCACAAGATAGAAGTAATCAAACAAGCGATAAGGGTAAACCAACCGAACCGTGAGGATGGGATTGATGTGTTGGCAAAGGTAGGGGGACTTGAAATAGGTGGGATGGCGGGTGTGATGCTTGCGGCAGCTGCCAATCGAGTGCCTGTTGTTGTCGATGGATATATATCAACAGCGGCCGCTGTCATTGCTGCAACCCTTGAACCAAAGGTAAGGGAATTTCTCATTCCCTCTCATGCGTCTGCAGAACCTGGTGGAAAAAGAGGCAGTGAACTGTTAGGGCTGAAACCGATGATTCATATGGATCTGTGTTTAGGCGAAGGATCGGGTGCTGCCCTTGTCTTTCCGATTGTTGAAGCAGCGTGTAGCATGATGAAACATATGCCTACCTTCGCTGAGGCGGGGATGGAGATATAAATAGAAAAACTCCAGCCTAGATGGGCTGGAGTTATAGTGCGTTTCTAATCACCTTTTTATAATTAAGAAGCGAAAGGAAACCAAAGATAGAATATAGAGCTGTGTACAATAGCATAACGAGTGCCATCGGCGTCCAAAGCTCAGCACCGAAAAAGAACCAGCCGGATTGAACCGCAAAATAGCTATGGGAAAGGCCAATGATTAAAGGAATCCCAAAGTTGAATACCTGTTTCCATCCGATTCCTCTCGTGAGGTCACCTTGAGTGAAACCAAGCTTACGTAGAATCGTATAGTTGGACTTCTCATCTTCGCTTTCGTCCATTTGCTTGAAGTAAAGAATACACCCGGATGTAATTAGGAAGGTAAGCCCAAGGAAACCAACGATAAACATCATGAGGCCCATGAGCTGTTTCTGTTCTGTACTCATTTGAAGCTGTGAATCATTCATGTAATGGTCATCTTCATGGAAACCTAGCTGATTATAAAGATCATTTGCTTGTTGGATCATCTCTTCGTTCTTCATATCAATGCCGATAAAGACAGAAGATTCCCTCTGTACCTCTGGATCGAAATCTTGTTGAAGTTTAGAAAACAAGGTATCATCCACAATCGCAACAGGCTGACCGCCGTTCGTAAAATACCATGAAACAATAAATTCATCTTTTAACCCCATATAATCAAGAGGAATGGATCCGGATTTACTGTGAAATTCAATGTTTCCGGTATCTTCAAGAGACATGAATTTGGATAGCATATCACTATATCCTGTAAACAATGTTTCTGTTGGAGACACATTAATTCCAGGAACAGATTTTTCACTAACGACAGGCATCATCATACGAGTTAGATCCACATCCATTAATTCTCCATCCGATTGTATGATCGGTTTCAGATTGGCTTGAACCATCACAACATCAATAACGGTCTCTTCAAATGATAGATTCTCACTCTTTAAAGCATTCTTAAACGTTTGTGCATCTTCTTTATTTGCAAAACTGAAATCTTTAATCACATTATCTTCAGCTGTTTTTTCTGCTGAGTAATAGGAGATATAGCTTAACGATAATAAACCAATGGCGAGTGCGGATACAGTAGTTACAATGGTTAGCAGTAACGAATTCGACTTCATACGAAACATGATGGAAGATAATGAGAGAACTTCCCTAATATTTAGGTACCCATCCTTCTTTTTGCGAATCACATTAAAAATAAAGCTTACCGATCCTTTGTAAAAGAAATAGGTGCCAATAATAACGGATGCTAAAATGACAACCATGGTGATGAATAGCTCAGTCATTTCTGTAATGTCACCGCTAAACAGTTTAGTGGAAACAAAATACCCAAAGGCAATCAGAACGATACCGGCAATGCCCATAAGTATCTCCCATACAGATATTTTCTGTACCTTCGCCTCTGCAGAAGAGGTGACTCGAAATAAAGATAAAATCGTCTGTTTTCTTATAAAAAGAGCATTCATTCCAAGAATTAATAAGAAAATTAGTGTAAACACAATGAGTGTTTGTAGAAATGCTTGGCTTGAAAAATGTAAGGTAGTAACTGCATTTACTCCTGTAATCTTCAGCAGGATCATCATGATTAATTTTGAGATCGAAAATCCTAGGAAAATACCAATGCCTAGCGACAAAAAGTAGAGAAGAGCATTTTCCATTCCAAGGATACGAAAAATCTTTCGTTTCGTCATACCAATCAGATGAAAGAGCCCAATTTCTTTACTACGTCTTTTGATAAATATCATATTAGCATACACGAGAAAGACCGTAACAATCCCAACCAATAGAACGGAAGCCGCTCGGATGGAAGCCCCACCTTTAATACTCCCTTTTGCTTCATCCATCGCTGGATCATATTGTAGGGTAACAAACGCGAAATAAAGAGAGACACTAAAAATCAAGGCAAATACATACAAATAATAATTTTTAATATTCTTTTTAAAGGATCGAAGGATGAGTTGATTAATAGTCATCTTGCACCCCGCCTAATACCCCTTGTGTTTTCATAATATCTTGGAAGAATGCTTGTCTGGTTTCATTCCCACGATTTAACTGGGTATAGATTTGTCCGTCTCTAAGGAAGATCACTCTTGAGCAGTAACTGGCTGCCACAGGATCATGAGTAACCATTACAATGGTAGATTTGCGTTTTTGATTCAAGTGGCTAAGCTTATTTAATAGGTCTGACGCAGCCTTTGAATCAAGTGCACCCGTTGGTTCATCAGCAAAGATCAGACTTGGCTCATGAATGAACGCACGGGCAGCGGATGTTCGTTGTTTCTGTCCTCCGGAAATTTCATTCGGGTACTTATTTTGAAGCTCTGCAATTCGGAGTTCATTGGCTACTTCCGTGAATTTTTGGTCTGCTTCCTTTTTTGGTGTTTTCGTAATGGATAAAGGAAGCAAAATGTTTTCTTTAACCGTCAGTGTGTCGAGAAGATTGTAATCCTGAAAAATAAATCCTAAGTTCTTTTGACGAAAGAGGGCCAATTCTTTGTCACGCATCTGTGTAATTTCCTTTCCCTCTACATAAATTGAACCTTGGCTTACATGGTCAATAGAAGACAGAACATTCAACAAAGTCGTTTTCCCCGACCCAGATGCGCCCATGATACTCACAAATTCTCCTTGCTCAATAAACATATTGATTCCTTTTAAAACCTCTTGCTTATTAAATTTATTTCCATAGCTTTTGTGTATTTGTTTGGCTTCTAAAATATTCATTTTTAGCGACTCCTTTCCTTAATGACTTGATTATAAAATAAGTGGGGAGCTTCCTTCCTTCGATTCATCTAACAATTGGAACAGGCATGTGACATTTTTGTCACATGCCTGTTATTTTCACAAATTCATTTCGAGTAGGCAAGGTGAGAGAAAAGGTTGTACCCACTCCAAGTGTGGACTGAACCGATAGCTGTATAAGTAGAGAATCAGCGGCTTTTTTCGCTAAATATAGACCCATTCCAGTGGCGGAGTGGTCTTGATGGGTCGAAGTGGATGTAAACCCTTTTTCAAAAATACGTGTCATATCCCGTGGGTCAATCCCACGCCCGAAGTCCTGTATGTCTATTATAATATGATCATTTTGTTTAAAGCTTTTTATGTAAATATCCGAATGGCTGCTGTATTTAACGGCATTAGTTAATAGTTGACGAAGGATAAAAGCGATCCATTTCGCATCAGAAAGGATTTCTCGTTCGGAAAGATTGATATCAAAGCCAATGCCTTTTTGAATACACCAAGATTGTAAGGTTTTAATCTCAGGAACAAGCAGCGTGTGAAGATCTATTTTTTCAATAAATAGGTCATTCTCAATAAAGTAAAGTCGCTTCTGGTGAAGCTGTTGGTCCAGTAATAAGTGTACTCGTAGCCATTCATTAGTCAGGCTTGCCTTTGTTTTTTCATCAGGAATTCTGTCAATCATAAGGTTCATGGCTGTTAAGGGTGTCTTTACCTCATGAATCCAGGCTAACAGCTGATCCTTTTCATCCTCTAATGACAGTTGATGGTGATTGGATTGATTTCTGAGCAATTCTGTTTGCTTATAGACACTTTTTTCGATAATTTCCTCAAAGGGGCTCTCCGCATGGGGGATTTGAGCTAAGTCCAGGTTGTTCTCCCATTCATCAAGTCCTTTGAAAAAACGAGTTTCCTTTTGATATCTTATGTAAAGGAAAATGGTAAATAAAAGAAAGGATAAAAATAGAATGTATAGGATGGGCTTGAGCGGGATTGTGGAATCGAGAAAAGCCACAAATACAATTAAGAGATGAATAACCAAGTAAAAGATAATCCAGCTACGGCGTTCCATTATGAATCGTTTGATCATGAGAAGAATCCCTCTTCAATGGCTATATAGCCCTGACCTACCTTTGTTTCTATATATTGGCCTAACTGGACCTCATCCAGTTTTTTACGTAATCGATTCACGTTCACCGTTAGTGTATTATCACTGACAAACCGTTCATCATCCCAAAGGCTTTTAATGATAGTCTCGCGGCTCACAATCGCATTCTTTTTTTCGATTAATATTTTTAATATATACATTTCATTTTTAGTCAGCTCTATCGTTCCGTTGTTGTTTGTGACCGTATTTTTCTCATAATCCACCGTGGCGCCGCACCATGTCTTTAACTCGAATGTATGATTGCTATAGTTGTAGACTCTACGAAGAATGGCTTGGATTTTTGCAATTAAGACGTCAAAATGAAACGGCTTTTGAACAAAATCGTCTGCACCTAGCTGCATGCTCATTACCATATCTGTCGGATGGTCACGTGAAGAGAGGAAGATGATTGGCACATTGGAGTGGGCACGAATCTGTCGGCACCAATGGAACCCATCAAATTTCGGTAGCTGAATATCAATAATGACGAGATCTGGTTTTACATT
Source organism: Robertmurraya korlensis NBRC 107688 (assembly GCF_001591645.1). Taxonomy (GTDB): domain Bacteria; phylum Bacillota; class Bacilli; order Bacillales; family Cytobacillaceae; genus Robertmurraya_A. Next base: position 96,848 of record NZ_BCVH01000005.1, read on the forward strand.
AGTAAACTGCTCAAGAACGAGCCCAAAGTCTTGGATCCCGTGAACTTCATAAGACCACTGGGTAAGTCGATCTTTTATTTCATGAAAAAGACTAGAATCATCTTCAATTAGTAGAATCTTAAACATATCTGTCACCAACCTCCATCCTAATTGTAACGAAACCACAAACAAAAGAAAATTACATGTGTGTAAAAAAATAACAATTAGTGAAGTGCTCCTATCAAGTGTCCACCCTTCGTGGACAAAACTACTAATTTTGTCCACGAAGGGTGTCAGACACCTTAAAAATATAGTAGTATATATAACGGTGTGTAAGTGAGTTATATTATTAATTCAGGTGAGTGATACTTAAATGGGCTTTTCTCTTGATATGAAAACTATATTCGTTATTTTGGTTACGGGCCATGTTTTTACGGTGTTCCTTATTAGTGCTTATTGGCGCGATCATCGGACGGATAAGACGATAACGACTTTTTTCTTCGCGAAATGTGTACAGGCCCTTGCTTGGACAATATTGACATTACGGGGTGGCATCTCGGATGTGTTTACGATCTCAATTTCAAATACCCTATTGTTCTTAGGTACTTCTTTTGAAATGATTGCCCTTCTAAAACTGATGAATGTTTTTTCAAAAAAGCTTAAAACGGTCTATTCTATAATGACTATTTCAAACTTAGTTGCTTTTCATTTGGCTATTCTGTTCTTTAACACAGAAAGTAATCGAATTGCTATTGCTTCATTTGGTACTGCGATGCTGATGTTATTACCGGTGTATCATTTGGTTTATAGACGAGAAACCTCTCGACTAAGAAGAATAATGGGGTTATTTTACTTGTTTTTAGCTTTGGCCTTGTTTGGCAGAGGGATTGTAACCCTTTTTTCTTCTTATAGCTGGAGTTTTTTTAATCCAGGATATTTTCAAACTTTATCTTTCATTGGCCTTTACCTTGTGATGCTAATTGGAAACACAGGGTTTATTTTAATACTGAAGGAACAAGCCGATGAGGAATTGATACGGCTTGCGAGTTATGATGACCTGACCGGAGCATTGAATCGTAGAGTGTTTTTCTCAGAAGCGGAGAAGTGTATATCCGCCTGTTTAAAGGATGAAAAGCCGATATCTCTACTCTTATTTGATATTGATCATTTTAAAAAGATAAATGATAAGTATGGACATGATGTAGGAGATCATGTACTACGTGAATTAAGCTCGAAGATTCATGAATACCTAGGAAAAGGGAATTACTTTAGTCGGTTTGGTGGAGATGAATTTGCTATTCTCCTACCAGAAACAGATGAGCAACAATCCATGAAGGTAGCACGGGAGATTGGTAAACGGATAGAAAAGGAATCTCTAATTGAATGGAATTTTTCATACACGTTAAGTATGGGGATACTTACGACTGTACCGACAATCGATACCGAACTAGAAATGATGTATATTGCCTGTGATAAAGCTCTATATGAAGCAAAAAGAAATGGAAGAAATGGCGTTAGTAGAGGCTTTTTACATACAGAAGGGTTTGAAGATGACAAGCTTAGTCAAATGTAGTCACCAAAGAGAGGATATTGTCCACCCGACACGGACAAAATAGGCAAAAATGTCCACGGAGGGTGTCAGACACCCTCCGTGGACATTTTTTTTAGGGTTTCTTTTGCGGCGCGTTCTCCTGATTCAATGGCACCTTCCATGTATAGGCGCCATTCATTAGCAGTTTCCGTCCCTGCCCAATGGATAGGCCCGACCGGCTTCGTTAATGCAGGACCGTATTCAGAGATTACTCCGGTTGCAAAATGGGCAGCATAGCCTCCTCTAGACCAAGGATCCTCTGCCCAATCCTTCTCATAAACAGCGATAGGCTCAAGTGCCTTGTTTCCGAATAGATGGGCAATGCAAGTGATTATCTCTTTTCTCCGTTCACCTTGTGACAATGTTCCCAACCTTCTTGCATATTTCCCCCCAATCAATGCGGTAAGAACTCCATGGGGTTGTCCAGGCGTGCTACTGTCCATCGTAGCTCGAATCGGACCGCAATCGTAATAGGAGCTACCAGATAGACCCTCTTCTCTCCAAAAGGGGGTATGGTAAACGATGATTGATTTTATGATTGCCCCTTGACCAACCCGCTGGCACAGCTGTTCGCGAAGTGCAGGCAGTGGGGGATCGTATTGTATTTTTGCGCTGAAAGCAGGAGGGGTTGCGACGATGACTTTCTTACTGTTCCAACTCCTAGTATCCGTATGAACAGTTGCCCCGGTGTCTTGCCACTCAATTTTTCTAACAGGCTGGTTTAAATAGATATGATCGTGCATAACCTTAGCCATTCGTAAAGGCAGGGTATGGGCTCCATTTTTGATCCACATATCTTCAGCAGTCAAAATTGGATCCATTCCACCCGCAGCTTGTGTGAACCAAAGGAAATTTAAGAAGGAAAATTCACTGAGCTCAAGGGAAGAAAGCTCTTCAGTGAAGATTCGAAAGAATGCTTTTCCATATTTAGAGAACATTTGCCTGTCAATCCAGCTGTCCATTGTAAGAGCATCATATTTCCTCAGGAGTGATGACTGAAATATTCCTTCTTTTTTGATGAGCTTCGTTAATTGATGAATCTTTCTTCGTGCTAGGAACAAATCTAGCGTTCCTTGTGCTGAAATGGGAGGAGTATTAGTTGAACTGAGCATCCGCCTGTTATGTAAATCATAGATGGTTTTTCCCTTTTTATATGAAGGGATGGTTTTAATCTGGAAAAATTCTAGTAAGGCTTGTATACGAGGCTGGAAGGGTGAAACCCACTGTGCTCCAAGGTCAATGATAGAATTTTGATGGGTAGTCGTTAGTATTCTTCCCCCAATACGGTTCTGCGCTTCTAGAATAGCAAAGCTTTTTCCATGCTTCCTTAACTCCCATCCAGCAGCAAGGCCAGATAGCCCTGCTCCAACAATTACTACGTCTACATGATTTAGCACGGATGAGTGCCTCCCATAATAAAGTTAGCTACTTGAAAAGTATTTTCCCTCTCTTATTAAAGAAACATGTGCTTTAATGAATCTGTTTTGTAAAACCACTTAACTTTCACAAGTTAGCTTTAATAAAAAGACGGAGTTCGGTACAATGTAGTAATGTGTGAAGAATTCTTGAAAAGAGGCTGTTCCATGACTTTTACAGATTTTAACTTAAGTGAAGAAATATTAAGTACGATAGCAAGCCTACAGTATCAACACCCAACAGAGGTTCAAAAAAAGGTCATTCCGCGGGTGTTAGCTGAGCGGGATCTGGTGGTGAAGTCACAGACAGGAAGTGGAAAAACAGCTTCCTTTGCCATTCCGATTTGTGAAAAGATTGATTGGGCTGAAAATAGACCACAGGCGCTAATACTTACACCTACACGAGAGTTAGCGGTACAGATAAAGGAAGATTTTATAAATATAGGCAGATTAAAGAGAATCAATGTCGTAGAAGTGTACGGCAAGCAATCCTTTATGTATCAAAAAACCAAACTGAAGCAAAAGGCGCATGTCGTTGTTGGGACTCCCGGTCGACTGCTTGATCATATTCAAAAAGGCACCCTTTTACTCGATCAGGTTCGCTTCCTTGTCATTGATGAGGCTGACGAACTGCTGAATATGGGCTTTATCGAACAAGTAGAGGCAATTATAAAGGAGGTTCCTGACAAAAGAACCACCATGCTTTTTTCAGCCACTCTACCTGATGCAATAACAAAGCTAGCCCAAAACTATTTACGCTCTCCCGAAGAGGTTGAGATTGAGCCTACTGATAAAACAGCAGGCCTAATAGAACATTCATTATATTGGGTGGAGGAAAATGAAAAGCTTCAGTTATTACGAGAGGTAACGATTGTAGAAAACCCAGATAGCAGTATCATTTTTTGCCGGACAAAGGACCGTGTGGATATGGTCGTGGATCATTTAACAGAGCGTGGGTATGATTGCGATAAAATACACGGCGGAATGATACAGGAGGACCGCCTAGAAGTGATGAGTGAATTTAAGCGAGGAGAATTCCGCTACCTCATCGCTACCGATGTTGCAGCACGTGGGATAGATATCGAAAATATTTCACTTGTGATTAACTTTGATATCCCATATGAAAAGGAGAGCTATGTCCATCGTACAGGTAGAACAGGCCGGGCGGGCTTGAAAGGAAAAGCGACTACTTTTGTAACAGAGAGAGAAAAACGATTGTTAGAAGAGATAGAACAATTAATTGGGTTTCCTATTCCTGAGAAGGTGAAACCTGCTTCGGGGCAGGTGGAGAGATCACGACCTGCCTTTGAAGAGAAAATTAATTCCGACCCAGTTATAAAACAACTAAAAAGCGAGCAGCTAAATAAAGATATAACGAAACTATATTTTAATGGTGGAAAGAAAAAGAAGCTGCGCGCCGTTGATTTTGTAGGAACCATTTCTAAAATTGATGGTATATCTGCAGAAGACATTGGGATTATCACGATTCTTGACACTGCTTCTTATGTAGAAATACTAAATGGCAAAGGGGCACTAGTATTGTCTGAAATGAAACATACAACCGTAAAAGGAAAACAATTAAAGGTACATGTGGCAAAAAGATAGGCACTTCCTAGAGGTGCTTTTTTTTTGAAAAAGAGTAAAATCCATTGACAGAAAATTACTCTTACTTTAATATTATCATTATCAATAATGATAATAAATAAAGGGGGGGCTTTACTTGATAAGCAACGCAACGATTTTAAGCATGATTGCCGTTATCATTTTTTCCATTTTCCTATTTGTTAGTGCCATCCTTATTACAAAAAAACGGGTAGGACTATCTCTCAAACCGTTATTAATTGGTAGCGTTGGGTTCGTAATTATTACTCAGGTATTAGAGAAGCTACTTCATGTGGTCGTCATAACAGGGTTCCCTAATTATGCTGAACATCCTTGGGCTTTTGGATTATACGGTGGTTTCGCTGCAGGAATTTTTGAGGAACTAGGACGCTATTTTCTATTTATTTGGCTGTTAAAAAAATATCAAGATTTCAAGGGTGGCTTATCCTTTGGGGTAGGCTGGGGTGGTATTGAAGCAGTAGTGATTGCTCTTTCAACGGTTGTGCCATTTATCCTCTTTGCCACCATGATTAATGCAGGTACATTTGATTCGTCTATTGGAGCTAGCCTGCCAAGCGATCAGGCAGCAACCATTAAAGAGACAGTATTAAATCAGGGAGTTTCACACTACTTATGGGGGATACCAGAGCGGTTCTTTGCCTTATTAATGCAAATCGCGTTTACTTTACTTGTATTATTGGCTGTAATCAAAAAGAAGCTCCTATACGTGTTGCTAGCTATTGTTGCTCATGCCGCTATTGATTTTCCGGTAACTTTCTACCAAACTGGATATATTAAAAGCTTATGGGTTATCGAGATGTATCTTGCTTTCGTAGGAGTTCTATCTATTCTTATAATAAAAAGATTAAGAAAATTACTGGTTGGGTAAAAATACCTGAGGCAAAAGTCAGTATTAATAAAGTATAATAAAAGAAAAACTGTAAAAGGCAAACTTTACCGAAAGGGAAGGACGCAAAGCCATGAGCCTAATCGCTAGTAAAGCGAATGGTCGTCAGGTTGCCAAGACTCATTTTGTGAGCCTCGGCTGGCAGAATGGGGGAACTATAATGAAAAAGTTAGTTGTATCAATGATTATTGCTTTGCTTTTTTCAATGGGAGGCTTTGGGTCAAAGATGAGTGCATCAACAGTGGATCGTTCGACCTGGCTATGGAATCCATGGGAGATTGTGAGTGATGAAGCAGGAACCTTAAGTTTTCTTGAACAAAAGCAAATTAACAAAGTCTATGTACAAATTGATCGTGATATCCCTATGAATGTATACCGTAGCTTTAATACGAAGGCATCAGTAAAAGGGATAAAAGTATATGCTCTAGACGGAGCCCCAAGCTGGGTAGCCCCGAAAGGATATCGAAACCAAGATGCGTTAATGAATTGGTTAAATACCTATCAAGCCGGCTCAACAGCTTCTCAAAAATTCACCGGTATTCATTTAGATGTAGAGCCGTACTTATATACCGGCTGGAATACCAATAGAGCGGCAACTGTGAAGAGTTATCAAGCACTACTAATAAAAGCGAATAACTCTGCTGCAGGATTAAAACTACCACTTGAAGCAGACCTGCCATTCTGGTTTGATGAAGTCACTTATAACAACACGTATGGTAAAGGAAATCTAGCTGAATGGGTCATTACAAAAACAAATAGTGTAACGATTATGGCCTACCGTGACACAGCTCCTGCCATTATTGACATCGTAAAAAATGAAGTAGCCTTTGCTGGGAAACACAATAAGGCATTAGTTATCGGTGTGGAAACAGGTGCAACAGACGAAGGGGATTTGATTTCCTTTTTTGAAGAAGGGGAAGCGTTCATGAACGGGCAGCTTGCTTCTGTTGCCTCTCATTACGGAACAGCCCTTGGATATAACGGAATCGCAATTCACCATGTTGGAAGCTGGAAAACAATGAAACCATAAATAATAGACAGGAAAAAGCACTCCGATGAGTGCTTTTTTCTATTGAATGAATGAACGTAAACGTTGTAGCTTATCCTTACCAAAGTATATCTCTATAGCAGCTAACGCACTTTCTACTACAAACGGCCTTTTATTATCTGACTGTAAAAGCTCCTCTTGAACAAAATCGAGCAACTCTACGTATTTCTCAAGGTCTTTATCCTTCACTAATTCCTTTTTAAGAGACATGATTTCAAGTGTAAGTTTTTCATGATAGGTCTTATCTTTTTTATGACAACTAGGTGACCACTCTTCTAAAATTTCCGGCGGGAGAAGCTGTTCCCCGGTTGAATTCACATCATTCATTAAAATAACTAATCGATTCACGCTATAACGTACGACTCGTTCTGGGCTACTATTTAATCGGTTTGCCATTCTTTCGTACTTTAAATTATGGTGCAAAATAGCAGTAAACATAATTGCTCCATCAAGGAGATAAGGTTTATTACTCTCTCCGAAGATGTCGTTTAGTCGTTCGTATACCCACCTTAATAGTCTTATTTGGATATTGCCAATAAACTTTTTTAACTCAACATCATTTAAAAACAACACCTCTTCATAAAGAGGAATCAGGTTAGTGGCACGGTGTGTCTTAACTTGTAGTACCATCTGGTTTATAAAAACTTCGATATCTGCTGGGTCTTTGCCGACTAATAGTTCGTTTCTTTCATGCTCGAACTTTTTTTGTATGTCTCGAAAAATCGCCATGAGAAGTTCATTTTTCGAGGAAAAGTAGTTATAAAAGGTTCCCTTAGAAATACTACTATAATCTAAAATGTCCTGAATAGAGGTAGCTTGAAACCCTTTTTCTACAAAGAGCTGATGGGCTGTATTGATAACGTGCTGCTTTCGATCATTCATTTTATCACCTGAATTAGTATTTGGACTAACTGTATAAATGTATAGTAACGTATTTTTCTGAAGGTTACAAACCCATTATTTATCAACGTTTTTTCGTTGCTTTTTTTGTACTGAGGGTATAATATATGTTAAGTGTATAACAGTAGTCTACTTTATTAGACTTAGAGTATAGGGGGAACATAAATGAGTGGAAAACAAGATAAACGACCACCATACGGAATTATTGGGGTTTTGTTAATTGGAGCGTTCATTACGTTTTTAAATAATACGTTATTAAATATTGCTTTGCCATCCATCATGAAGGATTTAGAAGTAGAGGCTGCTACGGTGCAGTGGTTAACTACAGGATTTATGCTGGTTAACGGGATCTTAATTCCAGCTACCGCCTTCTTGATACAGAAATATTCTGTTCGAAATCTGTTTTTAGTGGCAATGAGTTTATTCACGATTGGTACATTAGTCGCTGGGGTGGCTCATGAATTTCCCATCCTTTTAGCTGGACGTATGCTTCAAGCGTCGGGGTCTGCCATTATGATGCCGTTGCTTATGAACGTCATGCTCGTTAGTTTTCCAATTGAAAAAAGAGGAACAGCAATGGGGGTATTTGGTTTAATCATCATGTTTGCCCCAGCTATTGGACCAACATTATCAGGTTGGATTATTGAACACTATGATTGGAGAATGCTGTTCCACTTTATTACCCCAATTTCAGTATTAGTGGTATTAATTGGATTCTTCCTTTTAAAAGATAAGAAGGAAAAGGTCAATATTCGATTAGACTTTTTCTCATTGGTATTATCAAGTATTGGATTTGGTGGGATCCTATACGGCTTTAGTTCTGCAGGAAGCAAGGGCTGGGATAGTCCGCATGTGTACGTGGCCATTACGGTTGGTCTTATTTCGCTCGTTGTATTTATTGTTAAACAACTAAAACAAGACAATCCGTTATTAAACTTTAGCGTGTTTAAATATCCGATGTTCGCCTTGTCATCTTCCATATCCATGGTAACAAACATGGCGTTATTCTCAGGGATGATCCTTATTCCGATCTATGTTCAAACGATTCGTGGAATTTCTCCACTCGACGCTGGATTAATGCTCCTTCCAGGTGCCATCGCAATGGCGATTATGTCTCCTATTACAGGGAGATTGTTCGATAAATTTGGTGGTCGAGTATTGGCGCTGATTGGTCTAGGAATCACGGTGATTACTACGTATGAGTTTAGTCAGCTAACGGTAGACTTAAGCTATACTCACTTAGTCATCCTTTACTCCATTCGAATGATTGGGATGTCATTTGTTATGATGCCTGTATCAACAAACGGATTAAATCAGCTTCCGACACGTTTCTATCCACATGGTACGGCAATGAACAATACATTAAACCAAGTGGCTGGGGCAATCGGAACAGCATTACTAGTTACAGTTATGTCGAATCGTACAGAAACACATGCAAAGGCTCTTGCTGATGAAGCAATGAAGACTGCTGCCGCAGGTCAAGGAGCAGGAGCAGCCCAGCCAACAGCTGAAATGATCGCTCAAATGAAAGAGCAGATTATGATGAAAGCGATGCTTGAAGGAATTAATGATGCATTCCTAGTGGCTACAGGGATTTCTCTTGTTGCATTCATCCTCGCTTTCTTTATCAAGCGTGCGACACAAGCAGAGGATCCGTTAGAAACTAAAGAAACGCCAACGGTTGTATCTGCAAAGCTAGCTGAAAACTAATAGTCATCCTGGAAGACCCTCAAATTAGAGGGTCTTTTTTGCGGAATAGATTCACTAGATATGATTACACTAACAACGTACATATCATAGAGAAGGAGGTTTTACTATGCAAGGACATGACAACCAAGGGTTTTCTCCGGATGAGTTTAAACTTTCAAAGTCTGGATTTGATCCTGCAATGCCTGGACACACGAATCAGCATATGAATGAAATGATTTTAAGACAAGAACCAAGAACGGCTCGTAAAGAAGGGTCTGGGATTAGTCTTCCTTATGAAACGAGACTAGAAATGGGGCTTCAGCTTGATGAACATCTATGTGCCCTAAATGTAGCTTTACACCAGTACACGAAGCATCACTGGTTAACTGAAGGGGCAGAGTCATTTGGAAGTCTGCATCATATACTTGATGAACATATTGATGTAACGGAACAGCATATTGATGATGTAGGGGAAAGAGTGGCTAGACTTGGAGTCGTACCTACTTCTCATCCAGTAACCCAGCACGAAATCTCATATATTAAGCATGAAGTAGAAGGTCGTTACACGATGCGCGATTTCCTTCGAAATGACCTTGAACACGAACTGAAAATTCAAGGAATGATGAGAAAAACCATCAAACGTGCTCACGAATTAAATGATTTTGGGACGGTTCAAGTGTTAGAGGACATCCTGTTAAAAAGAGAGGATCTAGGTTATCATCTATGGAGCCTCCTAGAAGATGACACGCTTGTTCGAGGCATGACGCATTTACTGGATGAAAAGAATAACATTGCACATAACCGCCATTTAAATGATAATTTACCGAACTAATAGGGATATAAAAAGACGATTGTGCAATTAGCCAATCGTCTTTTTATATCCCTGTTTAAGTAATTGCTTGGAGAAAGTAGCTGATTGCCATATGATAGACATAGTACATATATTTGCTAAGAATTGGGTGTTGTAGATGAACATATTACTTGTCGAGGATGATAAAATCATTGCTTCAGGCCTTGAATATTCTCTCCAGCAGGATCAGTTTTCCACCATACTTTGTTACAATGTGGAATCAGCAAAAAAGGTAATAAAGGAAAAATTCTATGAAATTGACCTCTGTTTATTTGATCTATCACTACCGGACGGAAGTGGTTATGACCTTTGCCGGTTGGTAAAAGAACATAGTGATGTGCCTGTTATCTTTTTAACTGCTATTGATGATGAGGGGAATGTGGTCATGGGGCTAGATATGGGGGCAGATGATTATATTACAAAGCCATTCAGAATTCGTGAGCTTCTATCTCGTATAAAAACCGTATTACGCCGCTATCAAAAGCAGACACAGCCAATGTTGGACATTGAATCCATCCGAATCAATACACTTGAGGGGAAGGTATATAAGCATACGTTGGAGGTTCAAATGACTGCCCTAGAGTATCGCCTTCTCCTGATTTTTGCGAACCATTGTGGACAAGTTCTTTCCAGAAACCAGTTATTAGAACAGATTTGGGATGTGGCTGGTGACTTTGTGAACGATAATACGCTGACCGTCTACATAAAAAGACTAAGAGAAAAGCTAGAGGATGATCCGCAAAACCCAACGATTATCAAGACCATTCGCGGATTAGGCTACAAGATGGGAGAGTAAAATGTTAAGAAATCGAGAGTTTCAGCTTTTTGTTCTATTGCTTGTCCTGATTGGGGGAACAGCTACGGTGGTTGCCTCTCTATCCCTTATACAGCCAGTAGTACTCATGATACTAACATCCCTCCTTTTTATCGCTTGTAGCATCGCTTTTACTTATTGGCGCTATAGGGAAATTAAGCAACTCTCAGGATATCTTCGAAAAATCAGCTCAGGTGAAACGTCACTTGATATTCGTGACAACTATGAGGGAGAACTCAGTATTTTAAAAAGTGAAATATACAAAGTAACCATCATGCTTTCTGAGCATAAAGCATTGCTTCATAGGGATAAGGTACACTTAACTGATGCGATATCTGATATCTCCCATCAGTTAAAGACGCCTTTAACCTCTATGATGGTAATGGCGGACTTACTAAGTGCCTCTACCTTATCAGAAGGAAAGAGGAAGGAATTTACGAATAATATACAGGTTCAGTTAGAACGAATTGAATGGTTAGTATCTTCTTTATTAAAGCTATCAAAACTAGATGCAGGGACCATCGCGTTTAAGAAGGATCAAGTAAACGTGAAGCAGCTTATTGATAAATCGGTAGAACCATTATTGATTCCTATGGATATAAAAGATCAGAAATTAATTATTGATGGTGATGATGCTGTTTCTTTTTTAGGTGACTTCCATTGGACACAGGAGGCACTCATTAATGTGTTCAAAAATGCCGTGGAGCACACAAAAGAAGGTGGAGAAATACGGATTCAGTATGCGGAGAATCCCCTTTTTACAGAAATTTCCGTTGCTGATAATGGGGAGGGAATTGCGAAGGCTGATCTTCCATATGTGTTCCAGCGTTTTTATAAAGGGAATAATGCGAGCGAAGAGAGTGTTGGAATTGGATTGGCGATGGCACACAGCATAATTACAAGGCAGAATGGAACACTTGAGGTAAAAAGTAAAGAAGGGTTCGGAACCACGTTTCTTTTTAAAATATATAAATAATAGCCTAAAGTGACAAAATTGTCACCTTATTAGTCACTTGATAGTCATTTTCGGCCGATATACTAAATCGTATCAAGGACGTAATGGAGGGACAGGATGGAAATTTTACGAATAGAACATTTATCTAAGGTGTATGGAAAAGGAGAAACAGCGGTTAAGGCGCTCGATGATGTGTCTTTTTCCATTAATAAAGGGGAATTTGTGGCCATTATTGGGCCATCGGGTTCAGGGAAGTCTACATTGCTACATCTTCTAGGTGGTGTCGATAGACCATCAAGCGGGAAGGTATTTGTTGATAACACAGATATCTATGAGCTCAATGAAACACAGCTAGCCATTTTTCGAAGAAGACAAATCGGCCTAATCTATCAATTTTATAACTTGATTCCTATTTTAACAGTGGAGGAGAACATCACGCTTCCTCTCCTCTTAGATGGACATAAAGTAGATAAAAAACAATTTGAAGAGATTGTGAGTATTTTAAATATACAAAATCGATTGCTGCACCTGCCTAATCAGCTTTCGGGTGGTCAGCAGCAGCGTGTGTCCATTGGACGTGCATTAATTAACAATCCAGCTATTATGCTAGCAGATGAACCAACCGGTAATCTAGATAGTAATAATAGTGAGGAGATTATCGATTTATTAAAGAGATTTAATAAAACGTACCAACAGACGTTGATCGTCATTACCCATGACGAGCGAATTGCCCTACAGGCTGATCGTGTTATTGCAATAGAAGATGGCAAGATCACCAAGGATGAGGTGATTCGTCCGTGAATATTGTCAACAAGCTCACCGTTAGGCATTTGAAGCAAAATAAGAGAAGGACCTTGGTCACCATCATTGGTGTCATTATTTCAGTCGCGATGGTCACAGCGGTAACGACACTAGGAGCCTCTTTCTTAGATTTATTAAAAAGACAAGCTATCTCAGATGATGGGGAATGGCATGTTGTCTATGAGGATGTAAATCAGAAGCAAATAGAAACGATTGAGTCCGATTCGGAAACAAAAAAGCTAGTTCTCTCGAGCGATGTTGGCTACGCTCCGCTTGAGGGAAGTCAAAATGCCTACAAACCTTATTTATTTGTAAAAGCCTTTAGTGCAGAAGGATTCAAACAGTTTCCGATTGAGCTTAGCGAAGGTCGGTTTCCAAAGAATGAAAATGAGATTATCATCAGTGAGTCCATTGAAGATAACGGCAAGGTGAAATTCAAGCTAGGTGATCAGCTTTCTTTGAATGTTGGAGATCGTGTGTTGGTAGACAGTGAGGGCAATTCAACAGAATATGATCAACAAAGCGGTCTTCACACGATGGATGGAGAGATAATTGAAGAGCTTCTAAATCAGAAAATGCATCAATATACGATTGTAGGAATGATGGAAAGAGTGTCGTGGGAACCAAACTGGGCTCCTGGTTACACAGTGATCACTGCGATTAATGAGTCAATGCTGGATCAGAGTGATTCTGTTAATGCAGTGGTTATTTTGGAAAAGGTAAAGAGAGACTTATTTAAACATGCAGAGCAGCTTGCGAAAGAAAATGGTATTTCAAAGGTTGATTTTAATAGTGAATTGCTTCGCTATTATGGAGTATCAGACAATGATAAATTAAACCGAACATTATATTCGTTATTAGCGATTATTATGACTGTGATTATGATTGGTTCGGTGGCGCTTATATACAATGCCTTTGCGATTTCTGTCTCCGAGCGAGCACGTCATTTAGGGATGCTTTCTAGTGTGGGAGCAACAAAGAGTCAAAAAAGAAACTCTGTCTTTTTTGAAGGTGTTATCATTGGTTTGATTAGTATTCCAATCGGCATTTTGTCAGGAATTGGAGGAATCGGTGTTACTTTTTTGTTCATTAATCAGTTCCTTGAAGGAGCGCTTGGTATATCGGTATCACTAGAGTTAACCATCACAGCGTATTCCATCATAGGTGCAGTTCTTGTTTCCATGATGACGATCTTTATCTCTACATTTATACCAGCAAGAAAGGCTTCTAAAATAACCGCTATTGATGCGATTCGTCAAACAGCAGATATCAAGCTTACCGGTAAGACAGTTAAAACTTCCAAATTCATCCGTCGTATGTTCGGAGTGGAAGCGGAAATTGGATTGAAAAATTTAAAACGGAACAAGGGCCGATACCGGGTGACTGTTTTTTCTCTAGTAATCAGTATTGTCCTATTTTTATCCGTTTCGTTTTTTACCGATAGCTTAAAAAAGTCTTTATTACTTTCCCAGAATGGAATTACCTACGATATTCAGGTTGGCGCTTCAAGCGGTTTAACTTCTAATATGGAAGAGACTTTTGAACAGATACGGACACTCCCTGATGTGACCAATTCTAGTATGATGAAAAGGCTGGATCTGGCAACGGAATTGGAGGAGGGAAAGATTCCAGATGAATTTGCAGAAACATTGGGGATTGAGAATGGGAAGGCTACGTACTACATTGGGTTAATTGGTCTCGATGAGAAAAGTTTAAAACAATATGCGGAACAGGTGGGGGTTGACGTTGGTCTTTTGACTGACAAGGATCAGATTTCGGGTATTATTGTTGACACCATTACTTATCAGGATGGGGAGACAGGGAAGTTTATAGAAACGAAGGCTATAAAAACGTCAGTCGGTGAGAAGGTGGAATTGCTTTTCGAAGATTTTAACACTGGTGAGAAAATGCCTTTAGAGAACCTTGAAGTGGCTGGGTTAACGGATCAGTTACCTATGGGAGTATACTCAGCAGGACCTGGTGGACTTAATATCATTGTTTCTGATCAAGTCATGGATCAATTGGTGAATGAGAAGGTAGCAGACAATATACAGACCGAACTCTTTTTAATGTCAGATGACCCGATGAAGACTCAACAGGAAATTGAGGATATGAAAGAGTTCAATCTCTCTGTTTATAATGTCTACCAAAGTAGACAGCAAGAAGAACAGATTGTGATGTTACTGTCGATTTTTACGTATGGTTTCATTGTGCTCATCACAGCCATTTCCATTGCGAATATTTTCAATACGATTTCCACAAGTATTTCCTTAAGGAAGCGGGAGTTCGCGATGCTGAAATCAGTAGGAATGACCGCAAAAGGCTTTAATAAAATGATTAGCTATGAAAGTATTTTCTATGGATTAAAAGCCCTGTTATACGGCTTGCCGATTAGTATGGGGATCATGTTCCTCATTTATAAAGGGACCATGAATAGTTTTACCTACCCGTTTTGGATTCCGTGGCTTAGTCTTGGAATATGCTTTATCTCGGTATTTGTAATTGTCGGCTCAGCCATGCTGTATTCCCTCGCGAAAGTGAAGAAGGATAATATTATTGAGGTATTGAGGCAGGAGAATATTTAGATTAAGGAGATGAACATGGCATGGGGCGATGTTCATCTTTTTTTATAGAGGGGAGCGCAAGTGAATTTATAGAATCGCAAATAAAATTCGGGAATCGTAAGTAAATTGATAGAACCGCAAAATAAATCCCAGAATAGAGCAGAATATGAACTAACCAACACAAAAACCCACTAATAATCAAGTTTCCCTCTTCATTCCACGCGTTTTATTAGTCCATTAGACTCGAAAATAATTAAAAATCTACCATCCCTACGAATACAACAAATCCAACCTGCATCATTCAAAGTCAACAACAATATTTTACCAAAACAAACATTTTCTACTTGCTAAACTAGTAAACTACCGTTACTATTAAATTTGTATTATCTAGATATAGGTATATAAAAGTTAAAGTTTAACTATATATTGTGTTGTTGCCTTAAGATAAGATGCCATATGGCTTAATTGGGAATCTGGTGAGAGACCAGAACTGCCCCCGCAACTGTATATGCTGACAAAATGAACAGACCACTGTGTAGATTGCTTACCATTGTAGGTGCCTAAATGGGAAGGGTTCAAAGTAGAATGAGGCATAAGTCAGGAGACCTATCTTACTTAAGCTGTTTCAACTTCTTCGGGGATTGGGAAGATGAAACGATGGCGACAGAAGACAAAATAGATAGTAATGTATTTTTGTCTTTTGCTGAAATCGTTTCATCCGCTCAAGGACCTATGAGCGGTTTTTTTATTTTCAGGAGGGACATATATGACAGTAGTAGATTACCAATCAGAATATCATTCCGTAATAAAAGCGATTGAAGAGTGTTCTTCAACGTATCAATTAGACGCAACTGAAATTACAAGAATGGTCAATGAGTTAGAAGCAGCAGGAAAAGAAGTAAATCAACAGGCTTTATTTTATTCGTTAAATAAGATTGCAATGGACCAACCAGATTGGACGTTTGTTGCTGCTCGTATATACTTAGCTGATTTATACAAACAAGCTTCAAAAAATCGAGCTTATGATTCATCACGTACATATGGAGATTTTTATGAGTTAATCGTTACTTTAACAGAAAAGGGAATCTACTCTCCGAAGCTACTTCAAATGTATACAGAGGAAGAGATAAAGGAAATAGCAAAGGCGATCAGTCCAGAGCGAGATGAGCTATTTAACTATATTGGATTATTTCTTTTCGCTGATCGTTACCTAGCGAGGGACCATGACAGAAATGTGTATGAACTTCCGCAAGAACGATTCTTGGTCATCGCGATGACGATTATGATGAATGAGGCGAAGGAAAAAAGAACGGAGCTAGTTAAAGAAGCTTACTGGGCATTAAGCCATCTATATATGACAGTCGCAACACCAACTCTATCAAATGCCGGTAAGAGCTTTGGTCAGCTTTCGTCATGTTTTATTGATACAGTAGATGATTCATTAGATGGTATTTATCTAAATAACTGGGATATTGCTCGCTTGAGTAAAGAAGGCGGCGGTATCGGAATCTATTATGGAAAGGTTCGAGCGCTCGGTTCTGATATTAAAAGATTCAAGGGAATGTCTTCAGGGGTAGTACCTTGGATCCGCTTGATTAATGATACAGCCGTAAGTGTCGATCAATTAGGTCAAAGACAGGGAGCGGTTGCGATCTACTTGGATGTATTCCACAAAGACGTGATGAATGGCTTCCTTGAACTAAAGACCAATAATGGGGACGAGAGAAGAAAGGCTCATGATATTTTCACAGGAGTCACCATCCCCGATTTATTTATGGAAAAACTTCAAGAGAAGGATGAAACCGGCAGAAGTGTTGGAGAATGGCATACATTCTGTCCGCACCAAGTGAAGCAGCTGATGGGCTGGAAGGACGAGAACGGAAACCCGCTTGGCCTTGAAGACTTTTATGATGAAAAAGATCGAAAGTATTTTACGGAGAAATACGAAGAAGCAGTTAATCAGCCATTACTCCCAAGAAAAACCTATCGTGCGATGGATATTATGGCGAGAATTATGGTGGCGCAGCTAGAGACGGGTACACCTTATATGTTCTATCGCGATGAGGTAAATCGACAAAATCCAAACAAACGTGGGGAAGGTAGAACGTCCATTTACTGTAGCAATCTTTGTACGGAAATTGCCCAAAATATGTCGAGTACAACGATAGTAAAAGAATACAAGGACGAAGATGGCAATCTAGTCATCGTGAGAAAGCCAGGCGAGTTTGTTGTATGTAATCTTTCTTCTATCAATCTACCGAAGGCTTATCGTGCGAATGAGCTTGAACGGTTAATAGCGATTCAAGTCCGTATGCTAGACAATGTGATTGACTTGAATACCATTCCAGTCGGACAAGCTGAATTAACGAATCAAAAGTATCGTGCCGTAGGTCTAGGTACGTTCGGATGGCATCATCTATTGGCGTTACAATCTATCCATTGGGAATCAGAGGAAGCGGTCCAATTTGCGGATGAGCTATATGAAGATATTGCCTATTATACGATTCAAGCTTCTATGGAGCTTTCAAAGGAAAAAGGGGCATTCAGCCAATTTGAGACGTCTGAGTGGGCTTCAGGGAAATACTTCGAACGAAGAAATTACACTTCTGAGCGTTGGAGTGAGCTAAAGGAACAAGTAAAGACAAACGGTATTCGTAATGCTTGGCTGATGGCGATTGCTCCGAATTCATCCACAGCGAAAATTGGTGGATCTACAGATGGGATTGATCCGTTGTACGCGGTTGAATATGCGGAGGAAAAGAAGAACTTTAAGTTTAAGGTAACGGCACCTGACTTGAATCACCGCACATACACGTACTACCGAAGAGCAAGACATGAATTAGATCAAGTATGGAGCATTCGTCAAAATGCTGCACGTCAGCGTCATATAGATCAATCTATTAGCTTTAACATTTATGTAAGACATGACATTAAAGCGAAGGATCTGCTCAATTTACATGTGGAAGCATGGAAGCAAGGGCTGAAAACGACTTATTACGTGAGAAGTACTTCACAGTCTGAAATTGAAGAATGTGAAGCTTGTCATAGCTAATTGTTGGAGGAGAAATATATATGTCAATTAATGAACCACTAAATAAAATCAAGCTGTTGAACCCGACTTTTCCAAACCGTTCAACAGGCATTATTAACGGAAAATCTTCTGGTCTATTAAACTGGAATGATATCGCCTACCCACAAATGTATGATCTATATCAAACCTTGCTTTCGAATTTCTGGAAGGCACAGGAAATCAATATGCAGGATGATATCAAGCAATGGGATTCTTTATCTGCTCACGAAAAAGATATCTTCCTAAGAGTAAATACGCAGCTTGCGTCCCTTGATAGTCTTCAAACACCAACAATGAGTCAGGTGCTTGATTATGTATCAGATTCAAGCTTCAAGGCTATATTTGCTGTTATCGCTCAGCAAGAGGCTGTTCATAATGAGTCGTACTCGTATATTTTAAGCTCATTGGTTCCTGTTAGTGAACAAAATGCTCGCTTTGACCAGGCGAAGGATGATCCGATTGTACAAAAGAGAAACCAGCTGATCTTGGATGCGTATGAAAAGTTCCGTTCACATCCGTCTGCTCAAAATCTCTATGAATTAGGGATTAACTCCATTATTTTAGAAGGGATTTACTTCTATGCGGGCTTTGCGTTTTTCTACAATTTGGCCCGACAGCAAAAAATGCTAAAAACTAGTACGATGATTAGCTATATCCAACGTGATGAGATGCAACATGCGTATTTTATTTCTCAGTTTGTTCGTATTATGTTAACGGAAAACCCAGAGTTAAATAATAAGGAAAACATTCAATATGCTTACGATCGTATCAAAGAAGCAGTTGATTTAGAGAAAGAATGGGCTGAAGAAATATTAAAAGAGATCAACGGAATTGATTTGGAAGAGTTCGGACAATATGTAGAGTATTTGGCGAATAAAAGACTCCGTCAATTGGGGCTAGATCACCTTTATGGTGATCGTGACAATTCTATGCCATGGATCCAAGTGTTTAGTGATGAAATGATCAATGAAACAAAATCAGACTTCTTTGAGCAGAAATCACGTACGTATACAAAGGTGACGCAGTCAAATGGCTTTGACGAATTATAATACAAAGGTCGCTATTGTTTACTCATCGATTACAGGGAATACAGAAGAACTAATAAACTTGCTATTTAGCTATTTACAGTCTTATTCAGTTACTGTAATGAAGGTGAAAATAGAGGATTTTAACTTGCAAACCATCAGTGAGTATGATGCCATCATTATTGGAACATACACATGGGGGAATGGAGAAATCCCAGTTGAAATGAGATCCTTGTATCGTGAAGTTGAACGACAAAATGTAGGGCATCTTGTTACGGGAGTCGTTGGTACAGGTGACCGTTTCTATCCTCATTTTTGTGGGGCGGTAGATGAATTTAGAGACATGCTTTATGTGCATACAATCTTAACAGCTACCATGAAGATTGAATTAACCCCTCAGCAGCAGGATCATTCAAAATGCGAGAAATTTGTCCGTCTTCTTATGGAACGAATGATGGGGCAACGAACGGCATAAAATCGAGCACTAGGTGAATAGGCCTAGTGCTTTTTCTATACTTGAGAAGGCTTTTTCCTCTTGCTCCTAGAATTAAATGGTAAGATTATCAAATAAGGGGGTGATCACTTGTTAGTTTATACCCGGGTCATTATGTTCTTTTTATTAGGTATGGTTTTCTTTAATGATGTTCCTAAAGATAACCTTTTCTTAAAAGGGTACGTCATTTTTGCTGTTATTCTTTTCGTGTGTAATCACTTTCTCATCATATCGGGAAGATTTGGAAGCATCTCGTATTATCTCATTTTATTCGATGGGCTTTTGAGCTTTTTGTTTGGGATATTCTTTCCTCATATGAACTTGTATTTAATATTATTTGGGATAGTAGCCGTTACATTAACGATTCATGAATCTAGTAAAATTCGATTGTGGATTGGTATTGCCATGTTTTTGGTTTCTTGGGGAGTGGTCATGGTCTACAGTGAAAGAGTCATGGGAGAGTGGGCTGTCTTCGAGAATTTGATAAGCGGCTCGTTTGTCGGTTTTGGAGCAGTGGTGGGGAGTTTAATTCGAAAATTATATGATGCTCAAGAAACGATGGATACACAGTATAAGCAATTAAATGAGTCACATGTCGCCTTAACAGATGTACACGAACAATTACGCCATTATTCGGAACAAGTAGAAAGCTTAACAACCATACGCGAACGAAATCGGATTGCAAGAGACATTCATGATACGGTGGGACACAAAATGACAGCCTTGATCGTACAATTGGAATTGGCTCGTGAGCTACTCAAGTTAGATTCCAGAAAAGCAGAAGACACTTTAAAGACCTGTGACAATCTAGCAAGAGGGGCCCTGCAGGAACTGCGATTTTCTGTACGGACCCTTCACGAAGAGGAGGGGGAGGAGTATCGGTTCATTCCGGTGATACGAACGATGCTCAATGATTTCCGTGAGTCCACTCAATTGGAAGCGAAGCTGAGTGTTTCTGGAGATCCTGCTGTCGTTCCTATTTCCCTTCAACCCACTCTTATCCGTGTCATCCAGGAATCAGTCACAAATGCTAAGCGCCACGGAGGTGCCACTATTTGTCATATCAAACTGAACTGCTCGGCAGAAGAAATTTTATTAATGATTATCGATAATGGGATGGGAACCGGATTGATTACTAAAGGATTTGGATTAATCAATATGAAGGAACGCATTGAAGAGCATGGTGGGTCTGTGACCTTTGAAAGTAATGAAGGTGAGGGATTCTGCGTAAAGGTGCAATTCTCATTAGTAGAAAGAACATGGATTGCGGGGAAAAAAGGATGATAAAAGTAATCATTGTAGATGATCAACCACTTATAAGGGATGGACTTTCAACATTGCTTGGACTTAGGGAAGAGCTTGAGGTAGTTGGAACGGCTTGCGATGGTGCAGAGGCATTTGAAAGAGTGAAGGAGCTTCACCCAGATATTGTCCTTATGGATATTCGTATGCCAGGAACAAGTGGGGTAGAGGGAGCAGGACTGATTACAAAATATACAACGGACACTAAAGTTCTTATGTTAACGACGTTTAAGGATCATGATCTTATATTTGATGCCCTTGAAGAGGGAGCGAGTGGGTATTTATTAAAAGATATGCCTACAGATACCATTGTTCAGGCGATAAAGACCGTATACGCTGGGGGAATTGTGTTGCCACCGGATATAACTTCCCAAATGCTTAAGGAATTAAAGAAAACAAAGGAGCTTGAACATGGAGCTTGCTCAGAGGTACCTAAGGAAGTGGAAGAGCTAACCGAACGAGAGGTAGAGGTGTTGCGTGAGCTCGGTCTTGGACTTAGTAATAAGGAAATGGCTGAGAAGCTTTTTATCACAGAAGGTACAGCAAAGAATCATGTTTCTAATATTATAAGTAAATTAGGGGTAAGGGACCGAACACAGGCTGCCATATTTGCCGTAAGATATGGAATTACTACCTTTTAAAAATAAATGCACATGACTTTTAGCATATGGGAATCGATTAAAGACCTTTTTACAGGTCTTTTTTTCATGCCCTTATATCTATCTTGTGCTACATGGAATGATCTTCCTTTATCGCTAAGATAAGGGTAGTTAGTAAGGGAAGGAGTGAATCACATGCTTCAAGTAGAAAATGTGCTGAAAAGCTATGATAAAAATGAGGTTGTTCGAGGGATTACCTTTGGTGTCCATAAAGGGGAGAGCTTTGGTTTACTTGGTCCGAATGGAGCGGGGAAATCCACAACAATAGGAATGATTTCAGGCATTATTACCCCTGATAAGGGAGAAATAAAAGTGGATGGTTTATCGATAAAGAAGAACGCATTGGACATCAAAAGGAAAATTGGGGTAGTACCGCAGGAAATTGCCTTGTATCCAACATTGTCAGCAAAGGATAATTTAATGTTCTGGGGGAAAATGTATGGATTAACTCGGAATGAGGCAATTAAGCGGGCTAATGAAGTATTAGAATATGTGGGATTAAGTGAGCGCGCAAAAGAGAAAATTGAAACCTTTTCCGGTGGCATGAAGCGACGAGTGAATATTGGTGCGTCGCTTATGCATAAACCGGAGCTTTTAATTATGGATGAACCAACGGTCGGAATTGACCCTCAATCGAGAAATCATATTTTAGAAACGGTCAAAGAACTTAACAAAAATGGCATGACGATTATTTACACAAGTCATTACATGGAAGAGGTTGAATTCCTATGCAACCGTATTGGAATCATTGATAAAGGAAAGATGATCGCCCTTGGAACAAAGAAGGATTTGTTTCAACGTTTAGCAGAGGGAACGGTCATAAAAGTAGGTGTCAATAAATTGGATGAGTTATTTTTAAACAAAGTGAAGGAGATAGACGAAGTAGGGAAGGTGATTCCACGCCCTGAGGACCTTACTATCGAAATATTCGTTACGAACCATCAAAAGGTGGTAGGTGAAATCATTACACTTGCTGTACAGGCAAATGTAAATGTCCATTCATTGGAAGTGAATGAACCTAACTTAGAGAGCTTATTCCTTTCATTAACAGGAAGATCTTTAAGGGACTAGGAGGAGAGAAAAGTGAAAAAGAGTCTTCTAATTGCCTGGAAGGATTTCACCATTCGTGTAAAAGATCGAAAAGGATTTGTTACGCTGCTGCTAACTCCGCTACTATTAACGGCTATTCTTGGGTTTGCTTTAAACTCCGTAATGGGTGGAGAAGGAGGTTTCCCCGAAACAAAAGTAGGGGTTTTTGTAAGCGATGACGATGATCTAGCAGAGGCTTTTGTGTCGGATGTCCTACCAACTATTGTCTTCGTGAAAATAAAAGAAAGTAAGAGTGAAGAGGAACTAAGAGAGCTACTTACTGAAGGGAAAGTCGATGTTGGGATCCTCTTTCCGAAAGAATGGAGCAGTGGGGTGAATCAAGGGATCTTAAAGAGTGTTACATTACTAGAAAAACCGGATCAAAGGACCAAAACCGCTGTGATCGAATCTATGCTGAAATCGTATAGTGAGCAGGTTCAAATACATGCAGTAACGACGTTGACCGTAATGAACGATTTAAGTGCTTCGGTTACAGCCTCTACCAGTGAAATAAATATGAAGCAAGTAGCATCAGAGATTCAGTTAGAGCTTCAATCAATAAGTGGAGGGGAGCTAAAGGAGGCATCTATTGGTGAGAAAAACGTTGGGTCGATGCAGTATTATGCGGCAGCGATGGCTGTGATGTTTTTAATGTTTAATATGACACTGGGTGCGAAATCTTTTTTACAAGAACGAACAACGGAAACACTCAAACGCTTATCGATGACACCGACTGGAAAAGCATCGATCCTATTGGGGAAATTTTTAGGAACTCTGTTTTTTTCTTTTATCCAATTTATTGTCTTTTTTGGAGCAACCTCCACCTTTTTTAAAGTGGATTGGGGCTCTAACCTCTACCAGGTGATAACGGTTGGTTTCTGTTATTCCTTTGCCGTTTCAGGACTATCTATGACGATCGCTGCGTTTGTTAAAGAGGAGAAAACAACCGACGTCATTAGTAGTATCGGTATACAAATTCTTGCTATTTTAGGAGGTTCCATGCTACCCATTTATTTATTTCCGGAGGGACTGAAAACAATCGCTAGCGTGACTCCAAATAAATGGGCTTTAACAAGCTTCTTAGACATTATGTCGGGGACTACTTGGAGTGAATTGTTTCCAGCCATTTCAATTTTATTATTGCTAGGATTTATAACCCTTGCCCTTGGAACATGGAAGCTTAAAACAAACTAAAGGAGGGAGATTCGTGAGGAAGATTGTAACGATTTGTGGTCTTGAGTTTAATAGATTATTAAAAACGAAACAAAGCTACGTTGTTATGTTTTTGATGCCACTTCTATTTACATTTATCTTTGGCGGCCTATCATCAGGGGAGAGTTCGGAAAAAGCAAAAGTACTACTAGTTGATAAGGACCATTCATCTCTTTCAAAGGAATTTACACATCAACTCAAAGAATTGAATAGTCTTTTTACAATAGAAACGGTCAACGAAAGTAAGATGAATGATTTACTTGAGTCAAAAAATGTGGCTGCAGCACTTGTGATTCCGCTTGGATTTGAAGAGGAGATTAAGGCGAAGAAGGAACCAGAAATGACATTCCTGACCATACCCGAGTTTACTTCAAGTGGTCCAATAAAAGAGGTAGTGGGAAACCAGTTAATGAAGCTTCGCTTAATAGTGTCAGCTTCCTCCGAATGGAGCCGATATAGTGGGGATGAATGGCACGTAATGTATGAAAAAATAGTATCTAATGCTAGTGAGACTTCATTTCATATCAAGAAAATGAATGTAGAAGAGAAACGTTCTACAGTTGATATCAATGGAGCATCAATGGTAGCACCAGGTTTTTCAATTATGTTTGTCATGATTATGATTATGAGTGTAACAGGAACGATATTAGAGGCGAGGAATAATGGGGTGTGGTCTCGTTTGCTGATTGCTCCGGCATCTCGATTTGAAATAGCGGTAGGATACTTGTTGTTTTTCTTTATCATAGGATTTATTCAGTTCTCCCTATTGATTATTGCTACTCATTATTTATTTGGAGTCCATTGGGGCGATCCTCTGGCATTATTATTACTTATGGTGGCATTATTGTTAACGGTTGTCGGAATTGGATTACTCATTGCTACCTTAGTAAAAACGGTGGAGCAACAGGCTGCCATCGGGAATGTCGTCGTCGTTGCCACCTGTATGATTAGCGGAGTGTATTGGCCATTGGAAATCGAACCGGAATTTATGCAAAAGATAGCGCAATTCCTACCGCAAACATGGGCAATGAGTGGATTTACGGAACTACTAACGAATGGAGGGGGAGTAGTAGACATTATTGATACTATTGGTTTGTTATTTGGTTTTGCAGTCCTATTGTTAGTGATTGGAATTAGTCGAGTCAAGTTTGAGTGAATATATATGAAAAAGGCCCGTTTGTTTACTCAAATGGGTTCTTTTTATTGCTGTATTTTTAGATTAGCTCCTCTTCTTCACAATATTGAAACACTATTAAGTTAGTAACAATCTTAAAATAGAGGATAATGATGAATGAAACAGTAGAGGGAGCAAGAAGGATGAAACGGAAATGGAATTTGCCATTACAGTTAAAAATCACCTTATTGGTTTGTGGAGTAAGCATTCTATGCTTGCTTGTTACCAATTATTTCATTCAAAGAAATGTAGAGCAAACGATTGTTGATCACATCAGAGATGAGGCAAAGGATGTGTCGAAGTCAGCTGCAATTAATCCAATTTTTATTGCAGGGCTTAAGGGTGAAATAAGCGATGCGGAGATACAAGCTTATGCAGAAAGAATTCGAAAGGCTACGGATGTCCGCTTTTTAGTTGTTCTTGATATGAACGGGATACGTAAATCTCATCCGATGCCCGACAAAATCGGCCAAAAATATGCCGGAGGAGATGCTGACGATGTTTTTAAAGGAAAAGAATACTCATCAATAGCTGAAGGCACTCTGGGAGAATCGTTGAGATATTTTACACCTGTAAAAGATGAGAACGGAAAGCAGATTGGAGCGATATTAGTAGGTGTTCTACTTGATGATGTAGAGAAAAAGGTTTGGGAGAGTACGAGACTTATTTTAGTAAGTATGGTTATTGGGTTAGCAATCGGCATGATAGGAGCGATCCTGCTTGGGAGAAAAGTCAAAAATATTTTATTTGGAATGGAACCTGCTGAAATCGCCAATTTGCTTGAACAACGAAGTGCTGTAGTGGAACATGCTCGTGAAGGGGTGATTGCCCTTGGGAAAGACTCGACGATTACTCTATTAAATCAGGAAGCGACCAGATTATTAGCATCGATGGGGGTAAAAGAAAGTTTAGTCGGGGTTCACCTTGCTAAGGTGTTACCACAGCTACCCATTGATTCTATCTTAGATAAGGGAAATAAAATACTAGATCAGGAATATTCTGTAGGTGGGGTTGTGATCGTTACCAATATTGTACCGATTTACGTGGATGGTGTGATCACAGGGGCAGTTGCCACCTTCCGAGATAAGACTGAGATTAAGCAGTTAGCGGAACAACTAACGGGTGCTAGAATTTATGCGGAAGCATTGCGTTCCCAAACACATGAATTCATGAACAAGCTTCATGTCATTCTAGGGATGGTTCAGATGGAGATATACGATCAACTTGTTGACTATGTAAAACAAATCTCTCATTCCTTTCAATCCGAGGTGGGATATTTAACGGCTAGAATAAAGGATCCTGTCATTACAGGATTTGTTATAGGGAAAGTCAGTTATGCCAGAGAAAAGGGAGCAACCCTAGAGCTGAGTGAAAATAGTTTCTTACCAAAGTCGAAAGACCAAGCAATCGTACAGGATATTATTACGATTGTTGGTAATTTAATAGATAATTCGCTTGATGCGCTAAATGGATGCGGCGAAAAAAAGGTCACATTAGATATTTATCCTATTGATAAAGGAAGTCTCTCCATTACCGTTTCGGATACAGGAATTGGCATGAGTAAGAGTGTTCAGTTGATGGTTCTTGAAAAAGGTTTTTCAACAAAGGGAGCAAACCGAGGGTTAGGCTTATATTTAATTGAGAAGGTAACCGAAAATTTAGGTGGGTCGATTAATATTTCATCAAAAATCGGAAAAGGGTCAACATTCAAGATTGTTATTCCATATGAAGGGAAGGATGAGGAATGATTCATATACTTATTGTTGAAGATGATCCGATGGTGGCAGAAATCAACCGTCGATATTTGCAACAGATAGAGGGGTTTGAACTGGTTGGCATCGCCTCGTCTGTTGAGGAAGTAGAGCCGATTCTTACATCTAACAAAGTAGACCTGATCCTACTAGATATTCATATGCCTGGTGATAATGGTTGGAGTCTTCTTTGCAAAATGCGTGGGATGGGAATGGAAATGGACGTCATTGTTATAACTGCATCCTGTGATAAAGAGAGTATTAAAAAGGGATTGAGATTTGGAGCGGTTGATTATATTATCAAACCGTTTGAGTTTGATCGGTTTAAGTCGGCGCTCGTTCATTATCAACAGGAACAAATCTTGCTTGATAAACAGGAGAAAGTTAACCAGTCAGAGTTAGATCAACTTTTACTCCATAAAGAGCAGAAGGAGTCCAATGGGAATGAACTGCCAAAGGGACTAACTAGAAATACACTCCAAAGAGTCTGGAGGGAGATAGTTGCTTTTGGGAAACAGTCATTTACGACGGAGGAACTAGCTTGTCGAGTAGGGGTATCAAGAGTATCAATGAGAAAGTATGTTACATTTTTAGCAGACATACAAGTATTAGAGACTGATTTCGCGTATGGTTCTATCGGTAGACCTGTGTTAACACATCGTTTGCTTCCATATAACGAAGAGCGAATTCATCAATATTTTCATTAAAAGGAGCAGTTACCTATAGGTGGCTGCTCTTTTCTTTTACTTACTAAAGTTACTAAACTATTTACTAATTTTCAGAAGCTTTTTTGTTTCCTCTCCTTCTAGTATCTTAAAAGCATAAGTAAAAAACATGTTTTTTATCATTCATATTCCAATGGAGGGATACGCATACTTGTAAGAAGCTACTAATGTTGTGTTAGCAGCTATTTTATTGGTTAAGTTTGTGAAATGCTTCACAATATGGACGTTTTGTGAAATAAGAGTGATGTTAATCACGTGATAAAAAAGGAGTGGAAAAAATGGCAATTCCTGTTGGAAAACTTAAACAACATCAATCAGGGCCAACTATTACGAAGAAGCCGAACGAGGTTAAGTTCATCCCATTATTAGTTACTTTAGCAATTGGAGCAATCATCTGGTTTATTAATCCTCCTGGAGATCTTTCACCTCAAGCTTGGCATTTATTTGCCATTTTTGTGGCAACAATTGTTGGGCTCATTATTAAGCCATTGCCAATGGGCAGTGTGGCTGTTCTTGCTTTAACTGGGACGGTGCTTACGCAGACCCTAACAATTGATCAAGCGTTAAGTGGTTTTCAAAACACGACCATTTGGTTAATAGTTATTGCCTTCTTTATTTCAAGAGGGTTTATCAAAACAGGCTTAGGAACAAGGGTGGCCTATATGTTCGTGAAGAAATTCGGTAAAAAGACCCTTGGATTATCTTATTCACTGATTGCTAGTGACTTAATCCTTTCTCCTGCTATGCCTTCTAACACGGCTCGTGCTGGCGGAATTTTACTACCGATTATTCGATCTCTTTCAGAAACGTATGGTTCAAGAGCAGGAGATGGGACAGAGCGGAAAGTTGGTGCTTTTTTAACGAAGGTTGCCTTCCAAGGTGACATGATCACTTCGGCTATGTTTTTAACTGCGATGGCTGCGAACCCCTTAGCCGCACAAATTGCTGGTGATATTACTGGACAACACATTTCTTGGGGAAGTTGGGCCATTGCTGCCATTGTACCTGGATTACTTAGTTTAATTTTAATACCTTTAGTTATTTACAAGCTTTACCCACCAGAAATTAAAGAAACCCCTCAAGCAACATCCATGGCTGAAAAAAAGCTAAAGGAAATGGGGCCACTTAAGAAGGAAGAGTTCTACATGATCGGCGTTTTCCTACTGATCTTAGGATTGTGGATTTTCGGAACAAACTTAGGTATTAATGCAACAACGACAGCCTTTATCGGTCTTGGTGCACTTCTTTTAACACAAGTATTGAGCTGGTCAGATATTAAGAAAGAAGAAGGGGCTTGGGACACGTTGGTTTGGTTCGCTGTACTTGTTATGATGGCCACCTTCCTAAATGAGCTAGGGATGATTCCATGGTTCAGCGATACGATGCAACATTCAGTAAGTGGAATGTCTTGGATGTGGACACTTGTGATTTTGTCAGTTGTTTATTTCTATTCGCACTATTTCTTTGCGAGTAACACAGCTCACGTTAGTGCCATGTATGCAGCGTTCTTAGCTGTTCTAGTAGCTGCAGGAGCACCGCCGTTAGTATCTGCTTTAATTCTAGCTGTATTTAGTAACCTGTTTGGTTGTTTAACGCACTATAGCTGTGGTCCAGCTCCGGTATTCTTTGGAACGGGGTATGTGACTCAAAACAAATGGTGGTCACTTGGATTTATTATTTCTATCATCCATATCGTTGTGTGGTTCGGTGTGGGTGGAGCTTGGTGGAAATTGTTAGGTCTCTGGTAAGAAAAATAAGAGGAGTGACAATCATGAAATCCCCGTGCTGTCAGGAAAAACTAGAAGTTCAATATGGTGAAGAAATGTATCATGGCTGTGACGATGAGTACGCACTAATGATTCCATACTTGGTTTGTACCAAGTGTGGAGTCACCCATCTTCAAGCTAGTAAAGAAGAAATAAACGAATTAGTTGCCATATAACAGGAGGAAAACAAATGCGTGAAATATCAGCGAAATTAATTACTGAAACAGTGAGAGGGTTATGTATTCAAGCGGCATGTGACTTACCTGAAGATGTGGAGAACTTGATCGCTGCTGGGCTTGAGAAAGAGGAGTCTGAGTTCGGTAAATATAGCTTAGAAAAAATACTAAAAAATGTGAAGCTAGCGCGAGAGGACCATGCACCTATGTGTCAAGACACAGGGATGACAGTTGTTCTGGTAGAGGTTGGTCAGGATGCTCATATTGTCGATGGGAACCTAACTGATGCGATCAACGAAGGGGTAAGACAAGGATATGAGGACGGATATCTTCGTAAATCGGTTGTTTCAGATCCTGTACTCGACCGGAAAAACACAGGTGATAACACGCCAGCTGTGATTCATACAGAAATTGTTCCAGGGGACCATGTGAAAATTGAGGTTCTTCCTAAGGGTGCTGGTAGTGAGAATATGGGTGCGGTAAAGATGTGTAAGCCTTCTGAAGGAATTGAAGGAGTAAAGGATTTTATTGTCAATACGATCACAACAGCAGGTGGAAACCCTTGTCCTCCCGTTATCGTTGGAGTAGGTATCGGTGGAACGATGGATAAATGTACGCTTTTAGCCAAAAAAGCATTAGCAAGAACAGCGGGTGAGCCAAACCCGAACCCAGCCTATGCCGAAGTAGAAGCGGAATTGCTAGAGCGAATCAACAAGCTGGGCATTGGGCCACAAGGCTTTGGTGGGAAAGTAACAGCTCTTGCTGTACATGTAGAAACATACCCAACTCATATTGCTATGATGCCTGTTTGTGTGACCTTGAACTGTCATGCGGCACGTCATAAAGAAGCTATTTTATAAGGGGTGAAAAAGATGACATTGATTAAAAAATTACAAACACCATTAACCTATGAACAAATAAAAGACTTAAAAGCAGGTGACCAAGTATCCATTACAGGAGTCATTTACTCTGCTCGTGATGCGGCTCACAAAATCATGGTGGATGCATTACATGCGAATCTTCCCCTTCCTATTGATGTAGAAGGACAGATCATTTATTATGCTGGTCCAACCCCAGCGAAACCAGGCAGAGTGATTGGGTCATGTGGGCCAACAACAAGTGGTCGTATGGATGCTTATTCACCTGAAATAATGGAGCAAGGATTAAAGGGCATGATCGGAAAAGGCCCTAGAAGTAAAGCGGTTATTGAATCAATGAAGAAAAATAAAGCGGTATACTTCGCTGCAATCGGTGGAGCAGCTGCCTTGATCGCGGACACGATTAAGAAGGTAGATATTGTTGCATATGAAGAGCTTGGACCTGAAGCGATTCGCCGAATGGAAATTGTGGATTATCCATGCATCGTTGCTGTTGATTGTGAAGGAAACGACTTGTATGAAATTGGTGTAGAAAAGTACAGAGTAGAAGTTTAATAAATATAGAGGTGAAACAACGATGCTTAGCTATGATGTCATAATTGTTGGAGCAGGTGGGGCTGGTATGATGGCGGCCCTAAATGCTAGCGAAGATAAAAGTTTAAAAGTAGCCTGTCTTTCAAAGATTTTCCCTACCCGATCTCACACCGGTGCGGCCCAGGGTGGAATTAATGCAGCGATGGGATATCGTGATGAAAACGATTCGCCAGAAAGCCATTTTAGAGATACGGTCAAGGGGAGTGACTTTCTTGCAGATCAGGACGCCGTTGAGTTTTTTACGTCGAATATGCCAAAGGTGATCTCGGAGCTAGATTATTTTGGTGTTCCCTTTTCAAGAGATGAAAACGGAAATATCGCCCAGCGGCCGTTTGGTGGGGCCTCTAGCCCGAGAACCTGTTATTCCGCGGATAAAACAGGCCATGTGATCCTTCATGCCTTGTATGAACAATGCTTGAAAAATGGGGTGAAATTTCATAATGACTGGCACCTATTATCCATATCCGTGAATGAAGGGAAGTTTGAAGGAATTGTTACTATGGATATCAGAAGTGGAGAAATTCACTCGATTCAAGCAAAGTCAGTTGTTATAGCAACAGGCGGTTTCGGAAGAGTGTATTGGAGCCGGACAACGAACGCCATTAACATGACGGGTGATGGAACGGCTGCATGCTTCGAGGCGGGAATTCCTCTCAAAGATCCTGAGTTTGTTCAATTCCACCCAACAGGATTAGCTTCGACAGGTGTCCTTCTATCTGAGGCTTGTCGTGGAGAAGGTGGCTACTTAATCAATAAAGATGGGGAACGTTTTATGGCACGCTATGCTCCGGGGAAAATGGAGCTTGGGCCACGTGATCTTGTATCGAGAGCGATTGAGACGGAAATCAAGGAAGGTCGCGGCTTCGGTGAAGGGATGGGTTCGTATGTGCTCATGGACCTTCGTCACTTAGGGGAAAAGAAAATCATGGAACGTCTTCCTCAAGTAAGAGAGTTGGCAATGGAGTTTGAAGGGGTAGATCTTATTAAAGAACCTGTCCCGATAAGACCGAGTTGTCATTATACAATGGGTGGTATTCATGTGAGTGATTATCGCACATGCAGCACACCGATTGAAGGAATTCATGCAGCGGGTGAATGTTGTAGCGTATCCATCCATGGAGCCAATCGACTCGGTGGCAACTCGGTGGCTGACGTTGTTCTTTTTGGAAAGTATGCAGGTATTGGAGCAAGAGAAAGTGCGAAAAAACGTGGTTTTTCAAGCATAGAGAAGCTGATGGCTGAAGCGACGGAATGGACAGAGAAGTTCAAGACGATTCGTGAAAAAACGAATGGGATTAATATGTTCAAGATACGGGATGAGTTAGCAGAAACAATGTGGAATCATGTCGGGATTTTCCGTACAGAAGCAGAGATGGAAGTAGCTTATGAAAAGGTTTCTAGACTGATAGAAGATTACGAGTTTGCCACCATAGGGGATTCTTCTGAAAGATATAATATGGCATTCCTTAACTATGTGGAAATAGGAAATATTCTAAAGCTTGCAAAGGCGATTGCTTTAGGTGCGCTTAATCGAAAAGAGAGCAGGGGTTCACATGCAAGAGCAGACTACCCTGAGCGTGACGATAACAACTTCTTAAAGCACACATTGATCTATAAGGACGGGGACCAATACCGTTTGGAATATAGCCCGGTGAAGATTACAAAATACCAACCGGAGGAGCGAAAATACTAATGTATTCTACACTATATATAAAAATTAGACGTTTTGACGGAAAAAAAGAATGGTACCAAGGTTATCACCTTCCGTATGAAAAGGGGAGAACGGTCCTCTGGGCTTTAACAACCATTCGTGAGCAGATGGATCCAACACTTGTATTTACCTCGGCTTGTCGACATGCGATTTGTGGAAGCTGTGCGGTTACAATCAATGGAAATGCGTTTTTAGCATGTAAGACATCACTAGATGAGGTGCTTGAAACCTTTCAAACTCCGCATTTAACCTTTGAGCCTTTGAAGAACTTTGAAGTCATTAAGGATCTGGCAATTGAATGGGAACCGAAGATGGAGAAAATGGAAAAAGTGAAGCCATGGTTACTGCCAGCAGAAGATGGAAGTAAGGAATTAGGCTTCAAGCAAAGTGAAGAGGACTACCACCAGATTGCTGCTCCGACAGACTGTATTCTCTGTGGTGTTTGTACGTCTGAGTGTAATCAATTAGCTGTTAATGACGGAACATACCTTGATCCATTTATTCTAAATAGAGCCTATCGATTTGCTGTGGATTCTCGTGATGGAAGCCCTGAGCAGCATATTCAACCTGTTTTTGAAAATGAATTATGGAAATGTCTACACTGTATGCAATGTGTATCAAAATGTCCAAAGGGAATTCCTTTGACCGAACAAATTGCTTACCTAAGACAAGAATCCATCAGAATGGGTGAGGTGAATAATCAAGGAGCACGGCATGCCTTTGCCTTCCATGACGATGTTCGAAGTAAAGGACGTCTAAATGAAATGACTCTTCCAATTAAAACAGACGGACTTGTCAATACGGCTATGAGAAAGGTCCCTTTTGCCTTAAGAATGATTAAAAAGGGGAAAATCAATCCATTCCATATGCCTAAGGCAGTGGAAGGAATTAAGGGTGTTAGAGAAATATACCAATATGCCAAGGAGGTCGGGGAATAATGAGATACGCCTTTTTCCCAGGTTGTACACTGGAGTCTGCTGCAGAAGAATTAATGATATCAACAAAGAAAGTGGCTGCCGCCCTTGGAATTGAACTAATCGAACTCAATGGCTGGACCTGTTGTGGGGCGAGTCATATACAAGATGTAGATGATTTCCTTGCAACTTCCATTAATGCTAGAAATATCTCCCTAGCAGAGGAACTAAAAGTAGATAAATTATTAACCGTTTGTAATACATGTACCCTTATGTTACGTACAGCAAAGCTAAAAATGGATAAAAATGAAAAACTTCGTACGAAGGTGAATGAAGGCTTAAATCGTTCTGGAATGGAATACAAAGGATCGGTTGAAGTAACCCACTTATTATGGGCACTCATCCAAGATTATGGTTTAGATAATCTAAAGAAGCTTGTGAAGCGTCCATTAACAGGATTGAAGGTAGCAAACTTCTATGGTTGTCATATCTTAATGCCTCCAAATGTGATGGGCTTTGAAAACCATATGAATCCGCAATCGATGGAGATGGTGGCGGAAGTGCTTGGCGCAGAAAGTGTTGATTTTGAACAAAGACTTGCTTGCTGTGGGTTCCATGCGGTTTTTCCGGCGGAAAAAGAAGTAATGAACTTAACTGGGAAGAACTGTTTATCTCCTAAAGCAGCTGGCGCGGATTGTCTTGTAACTCCTTGCCCATTGTGTCAAATGCAATTAGATGCCTACCAACCGGATGCTCAAAAGGCATTCAAGGAAGATATCACCATGCCAGTGCTTCATTTACCTCAGTTGATTGGACTTGCGTTAGGATTTTCTCCAGAAGAATTGGCCATTCAGCGACATGTGGTGGATGCAATCCCTGCATTAAAAGAAACACTTCAACTACAGACTGTCTAGGGGCCACGAGGTTTTATGGAACTTACCTATCAAAAGAAAGCAAAGCTTGTTGGAAGAATAGACAAAGGTCTACTCTGGCTGTTAAACATTGAAGATGATTGGATCCATGATCAGTATGGAGATAGTTATATATATTATGGAGAAATCCATTCCTCGCGTGATCGATTTCACCCGGTTTCAACATCAATCACAGGCTATTTTCAGGATGGAGAAACGGGGAAATGGATCAGGGTGATAAAAGGTGTAGCCGAATTTGATATTCATGATATAAATTCATCTTGGGAAGATACCATCGAAAATCTCGTCAGCTTTAAATGGGTAACAGGTGTTTATAAAAAATATAGAAGAAGTGTGTAAAGTGTCAAGTAGTGAATGTTTCGTTCACTACTTTTTTTATTTGATTTTTCTGATTTATTTTAATTGTAACATAAGGTAATACATGGTATTTTAGATACATGTTAGGTTTTGTAACATTGAATGTAATAAATATTCCTATAATTTGTAAGAAGTATAGAAGGGAGGGGTATGAGTGAAACTGACATCGCGCGAAATGGAAAAGTTAATGATTGTTGTTGCGGCAGATCTTGCCCGTCGTAGGCAAGGTCGCGGGCTGAAGCTTAATTATCCCGAAGCGATAGCCATTATTACTTACGAAGTGTTAGAGGGAGCAAGAGACGGGAAAACAGTCGCAGAGCTAATGAGCTATGGAGCTACGATTCTATCAAAAGAGGACGTGATGGAAGGCGTGGCAGAGATGATACCGGATATACAAGTGGAAGCGACTTTCCCAGATGGAACAAAGCTTGTCACTGTACACGACCCTATACGATAAAGAGGAGGGAACAAGGTGATACCTGGTGAATACATACTAAAAACAGAACCCATCATCTGTAACAAAAACAAAGAGTCTATTCGTATTCGGGTGTTGAACAGAGGGGATCGTCCCATTCAAGTTGGCTCTCATTTTCACTTTTATGAGGTAAATAAAGCATTACAATTTGACCGGCAAGAAGCGTTTGGAAAGCATGTAAATATCTCAGCAGGGACAGCTGTGAGATTTGAACCGGGAGATGTAAAAGAGATAGATCTTGTATCGTTCTCGGGGGAACAGAGGGTGTACGGCTTAAATAATTTAACGAATGGTTCTGTTGAAAAGGGGGAGAAGTAAGTGAGCTTTCGTATTTCTCGAAAACAGTACAGTGATATGTTTGGGCCTACAGTTGGTGATGCCATCAGGCTAGCTGATACCGAGCTTTTTATTGAGATTGAAAAAGACTTTACTACCTATGGGGATGAAGTAAAGTTTGGTGGAGGCAAGGTCATACGTGATGGGATGGGGCAGCATCCATTAGCTACAAGCGATCAAACGATGGATCTTGTGTTCACAAACGCGGTTATTATGGACTACACTGGCATCTATAAAGCAGATATTGGAGTGAAGGATGGACTGATAGCTGCGATTGGGAAGGCTGGAAATTCACTGTTGATGGATTACGTGAATGTCCCCATTGGAGCAGGTACGGAAGTGATAGCTGCTGAAGGCATGATCGTCACAGCAGGCGGAATTGATGCTCATATCCATTTTATCTGTCCGCAACAAGTGGAAACGGCCGTATCCTCGGGTGTAACAACGATGATTGGTGGTGGCACGGGCCCAGCCACGGGGACGAATGCGACGACTTGTACACCAGGACCTTGGAACATTCATCGAATGCTTGAAGCAGCAGAAGAGTTTCCGATTAACATTGGCTTTTTAGGAAAAGGTAACGCATCCAATGTAGACCCGTTAAAGGAACAGATTGAGGCTGGTGCCATCGGCTTGAAATTGCATGAGGATTGGGGAACGACAGCATCTGCGATAGATACAAGCCTGACCGTGGCTGATGAGTATGATATTCAAGTAGCTATCCACACAGATACATTAAATGAAGGTGGCTTTGTGGAGGATACGCTTGCAGCTATTGGGGACCGGGTGATTCACACCTATCATACCGAGGGTGCAGGAGGGGGACACGCTCCAGATATTATTAAAGCGGCAAGTATGCCAAATATCTTACCTTCTTCAACCAATCCAACCAGACCCTTTACAGTTAATACATTAGAAGAACACTTGGACATGCTAATGGTTTGTCATCATTTAGATCCTAGTGTCCCGGAAGATATTGCGTTTGCTGATTCGAGAATTCGAAAAGAAACGATTGCAGCAGAGGATATTTTACATGATCTAGGTGTGTTTAGTATGATTTCCTCTGATTCCCAAGCGATGGGACGAGTCGGTGAGGTCATTACAAGAACATGGCAAACCGCAGATAAAATGAAAAAGCAAAGAGGGAAGCTTGAGCAGGATAAGGGGATAGGAGATAACTTCCGCGTGAAAAGATACGTTGCCAAATATACCATTAATCCAGCCATTACTCACGGCATTTCAGAGTTTGTAGGTTCTGTTGAAGTTGGCAAGCTAGCGGATTTGGTGGTATGGGATCCTGCGTTTTTTGGTGTAAAACCGGAAATCGTTGTAAAGGGTGGTTTGATTTCCTATAGTCTTATGGGTGATCCGAATGCAAGCATTCCCACTCCTCAACCGGTGGTGTATCGTCCCATGTTTGGTTCTTTAGGGAGTGCGAAATATTCTACCTGTATGACATTTATGTCTAAAGCGGCAGTGGAGAAAAAGGTTCCCGAGAAGCTGGGTCTACGGAAAATCATAAAGCCTGTGTCGGGTATAAGAAGCTTAACAAAGAAGGATATGATTTTAAACGGAGAAACACCACAAATAGAGGTGGATCCGCAAACGTATGAAGTAAAGGTAGACGGAAAATTGGTTACTTGTGAGCCGGCGGAAGTACTTCCAATGGCCCAAAGATATTTCTTATTTTGAGGTGATGACATGATTATAGAAAAAGTGATTGGTAACCTTGCCACATTAAAAGAACGATCTCCTCATGTCGAGCGAGTCTATTTACAAAGTGACGATCTTGTCAAACGAATTCAAAGAGTAGTCACTGACCATGGTCGTGAGATGGGCATTCGATTACGGGAAAATAAAGAGTTGGTGGACGGGGATGTCCTTTATTTGGACGAAAAGAATATGATTGTCATCTCTGTAAAAGAGGATGATCTGCTAACTATTCAACCAAGCTCTATTCAACAAATGGGGGAGATTGCCCACCAGTTAGGCAACCGGCACATGCCTGCGCAGTTTGAAGGGAATGAAATGCTGGTTCAGTATGACTATTTAGTGGAAGAACTATTACAGCAACTATCTATTTCGTATAAGAGAGAGCAACGAAAGGTGAAGCAGGCGTTTCGTCATATTGGACATTCACATGATTAACCCGATCTACTCACTCCTCCAGCTATGTGATTCGAATTTTCCATCAGGAGCATTTTCGCACTCCTTTGGTATAGAGACGTACATTCAGGAAGGAGCCATCCATGACAAAACAAGCTTCCAACATGCATTAGTCTTGTATATTCGGAAACAACTGGTTTTCTCAGATGGATTAGCCTGTGCCCTATCCTATGAAGCTATCGATAACGGGGAGAATGGGAGTTTGGTCGAGATAGATCATTTATTATATTGCTCTAGCCTCGCGCAGGAAACGAGAGTAGGAACTCGTAGAATGGGGGAGCGGATGGCAAAGCTTTGCTTGGAATTATATCCATCTTCTATTTTAGGAGATTACGTAAAATGGATGAAGGAAAAGAAGGTGTACGGTCATCCGGCCATTGTATTTGCGATCGTTGCTTATGGGTTGAGTGTGGGAAAGAAAACAGCTGTTGGTAGTTATTTATTTTCAACCGTTTCTTCCTTAGTGCAAAACGGTGTGAGGGGTATTCCTCTCGGTCAAACAGATGGTCAGAAAATGGTATTGGAGATTCAACCAGTGATTGAAGAAGCAGTGAATAGAATGGCTCATCTATCCATTGATGATTTAGGGGCTGTTTCCCCAGGACTTGAAATCGCTCAAATGCGTCATGAGCGACTACATGTACGATTATTTATGTCTTAACAAGGAGGAATAAGTGATGGAACCGATACGAATTGGAGTAGGTGGCCCGGTTGGGGCAGGGAAAACAATGCTTGTTGAAAAATTAACACGAGCAATGGAAGCGGACCTAAGTATGGCAGTTGTGACAAACGATATTTATACGAAAGAAGATGCTCAGTTTCTTATCAAAAATGGTGTATTGCCAGAGGATCGCATTATTGGCGTGGAAACAGGTGGTTGTCCACATACGGCCATTCGAGAGGATGCATCTATGAACTTTGCGGCTATTGAAGAATTACAGGAACAGCATCCTGATCTTGAACTCATTTTTGTAGAGAGTGGTGGAGATAATTTAGCAGCCACTTTTAGTCCTGAATTAGTTGATTTTTCTATTTATATCATTGATGTGGCGCAAGGGGAGAAGATTCCCCGAAAAGGTGGACAAGGAATGATCAAATCGGATCTATTTATCATTAACAAAACAGACTTGGCTCCATATGTTGGAGCAAGCCTTGAGGTTATGGAAAGAGATACCATCTCAGCCCGCGGAGAAAAACCATATATTTTTACAAATTTAAAGGATGAAATTGGATTGGATCAGGTAGTGGAGTGGATCCAAAAGGAAGCTCTATTGATTGGATTAGAATCATGAGCCCAACCGGGTTATTAAACCTCACGGTGAGACGCAAAGGAAACAAAACAATCATTGCAAATTGCTACTATGAGGGAGCACTAAAGGTGACAAGGCCTGTCTATCTGGAAGAGGAATCCCCAACCATTTACCTCATTCATGTTGGTGGTGGTTATGTGGATGGAGATCATTATTCTACCCATTTTCTTGTAGAGGAAGGGGCAGAGATTTCTGTAACCACTCAGTCGTATACAAAAGTATATAAAACTCCAAATCATCCCGTGGTTCAAGAGACGAGCATCACCCTTAAAGCAGATAGTTTGCTAGAGTATATGCCAGACCCTCTTATCGCCTATGAAGGAGCACGATTCGTTCAACATACAGAGGTACATATGGAAGACGGAGCTTGCTTTTTTTATAGTGATATTACTACCCCGGGGTGGTCAGAGGGTGGAGCCCCGTTTCAATACACCTCAGTACGCTCGAAACTGAAGGTGTATGTAGGAGAGAGTCTAATCCTTTTTGATCATTTATTTCTTGAGCCAAAGTCTGGAATAAGTGGTCTCATGCAAATGGAGCAGTATACACATATGGGTACGTTTATTATCATTCATAAGCAGGCCGACAAGAATTTTGGAGATCGCTTATATGATCATATTCAAGATCACGTGGATGGAGGGAGAATAGGGATCTCAACTCTCCCTGTCTATGGAGTGATTATTAGGATGTTTGCTACTGATACGAGGCAACTTGAAAAGGTTATTGCCTTTGCTCATCAATATGCCAGGAAGAATTTGCTTAGAAAATCAGATTTGATTTTTAGAAAATAAAAAGAAGGTGACTAAAATTGGTCGGGTTATTTACTACAATTAGTTTAGGATTTTTATTAGGAATCAAACATGCGATAGAAGCTGACCATGTAATTGCTGTTTCTACTGTTGCCTCTCAAAGTAAAAAGCTATGGAGATCATCGTTAATAGGGGTCTTTTGGGGAATTGGTCATACGGCAACTCTTCTATTAGCAGGAGTGTTAATTATTTTATTAAAAGGCAATATCCCGGAAGAGTGGGTGATGTCATTGGAGTTTCTAGTTGGAATTATGCTGGTTTATTTCGGTGTCACTACGTTTCTATCAATAAAAAATTATAATAAACATGCTGATCACGAACCGCATGGTATGGGGAAACGAACCTCGCTTAAGGCACTATTTATGGGATTTATCCATGGTCTAGCAGGTAGTGCAGCTATGGTCTTGTTAACATTGAGTACCGTTAGTACCTTGTGGGAAGGGATGGTGTACATCCTTATTTTTGGAATAGGGACAATTGTAGGGATGCTTGTGTTTACAACCATTATTGGGATCCCTTTTATCTATAGTGCTGGGAAGTTCCGTGTGAATAAGCTTTTTACCCAAGTAACTGGTGTGGTAAGTGCTATATTTGGTGTTTACTACATGTATAATCTAGGGGTTAACGAGGGGTTATTTCATCTGTGGATTCAATAGGGTTTAGGTTTTGGAGAGGAACTGTAAATATGATGCAGTTCCTTCTTCATATTGTATTTCAATCCTATAATTATAGACATTGTATTTCAATCCTATAATTATAGACATTGTATATAGATTCAACTAGAATTATATGTAAATTCATAATTATGGTTAAGATTAATCGAATTAGTCTCCAATATACCATTCATTTTTAAAGAGTGCGGGTACGGAAAGATGACGGATAAGCAAGTGAAGGAGCTTGTTAGTTTATTACTAGCAGGAGATGAAAGTAGCTCTTGGAGCTTTATATGCAACTTGATAGAAGAAAAGGATAGCTTCTTCTTCTTTGAAGATATTTTAACAAGATCCATGCGATATATTGGGGAACTTTGGGAGAATAATGAGATATCGGTCGCTGATGAGCACGTAGCTTCTAATATCTGTAATCTTCTTATTTCCCGATATAACCTACAATCCAGTAACGAAACAGCCTCCCTAACTGTGGAGGGGAGGCCAAAAGCTATGGTGTTTTGTGTACAGGAAGAAGACCATTCCATTGGTGCAAAAATGGTATCTTCTATTTATAAAGAAAGTGGATGGGATACAAGGTATCTTGGAGCCAATCTACCTGTTAAGGATTCAGTTATTTATGCAAACATTT
Organism: Robertmurraya korlensis NBRC 107688; assembly: GCF_001591645.1. Classification (GTDB taxonomy): domain Bacteria; phylum Bacillota; class Bacilli; order Bacillales; family Cytobacillaceae; genus Robertmurraya_A. The sequence goes on from NZ_BCVH01000005.1 coordinate 138,186, forward strand.
GGAGACCCAATGTAATAGGAATCTCTTTATCGCTCATATACAATCTTCCTACTTTATTAGAATGCTTAAAAGAACTCAATCAATTGGACTATAATCCTGAAATTATCGTTGGAGGGAGAATCACATCCTTGTATCAATTAAAAAATTATTGGCCAAGTAACATTGTCGTGATAGAAGATTTATACCAATTACGTTCGTGGCTTAAAGCGAACAAGTTATGTGAAAGAGTATATGCATATAATTGAACAATCCTTTCAAACCTGCCCTTTTCCATTTTTTGTTGTGGATCAAGATCTTACAATACTAGCAGTATCAGATGAGTCGCAAATTCAATTTCCTAACGTAGGGAATTTTCTTGAACTTGTTGATTTAGGAAGTAGAAAGAAAGCAGAACGTTTCTTAAAACCTGTATTCTCAAAAACCAAAGTAGAGCTGAATTTAGTAAGAAAAGATTTCGCACTTACTCTATTTGATGTCTATACCCAGTGGGAGGATGAGAATCGGTTGTATGTATTTTGTATAGAAAAACAAGAAAGTATCCAGCAAATTCAAACAATCATTCGAAAGCTAGAAACTGAATTGGAAAGTGAGAATCTTTCCTTACTTGAAAAACAAGAACAGCTTGAAGCAACCTTAAAAAGGATGGAACAGGTTGTTATGAAGAATGATAATCTTCCAAATATCGGGAAAATGGCATCTATAATCGCGAGAGATCTAAAAAAACCTTTAGTAAGCATCAGGGGTTTCCTTCAATTGCTGAAGCCTCATTTAATAGAAACGGGTAAGGACCATTATGCGGATATTGCACTCGAAGAAATAGATTATGCTAATAAGTTAATCTATGAATATGTTAGTGCTACTCAACCAACTGCTCCTAATAAACAGCAGGTGAATATACAAAAAGTGTTAATGGAAGTCATTCAGACTACTCAAAAAGAAGCTGCAAAAATAAAGTGTGAAATCAAGTATGTGAAGGAACAAATTCTCCCAGTTCAGGAGATAGATCCAAAACAGCTGAAACAAGTGGTATTAAACTTGCTTCGAAATGCAATGGATGCGATTCAAGTGAGTCAAAACAGAGGGAAAGGGAGCATTATTCTTAGAACTAGACTTAACGAAAATACAATTGAGATCTCTGTAAAAGATAATGGTTCTGGGATGGAAGAAGACACAGCGAAAAGGATTTTTACTCCTTTTTATACAACAAAAGAAAAGGGAGCAGGGATCGGTTTATCTGTATGTCAAAAGATTGTTGAAAACCATGGTGGAATTATTGATGTTTCAAGTAAACCTGGGGAAGGGACAACCTTCATTCTCGTTCTGCCCTTAGAATCATACTAAATAGGAGAGATCTTTTTTTAGTGAGTGTTTACTAGCAACGATAAATGATCTATGTGGGGGAGAAGAATCAATCTAATAGTATTCACGCTGCATGAAGACAAAATCGTTACTATTATATTCATTCGGATTGCAGCAAGTTTATGGAAAAAGGGGTATAGTACGTTTTGAAAATATCAGACAAAGAGTTGATGGATGCTTATGCTGCAGCATTAAAGTTGGCTTTAGATCACGAATTTATTCAATTGCTAGAGGAAGAAATAGAAAAAAGGAATTTAATGCATTTAGTAGACAAATATTCCATTGAGCAATAAATGACCTTTAGCCAAATACTATTAGATTAGCAAAAAAACTTTACGACCAAGTATGGCAGGTTAATATTTGATAGATAGTAAGAGAGATTATAAATATATCTAAGCATACCTTTAAGGGAATTCGCTAATTTAAGTTCATAGGGGATAGAGAATTGACTGGAACTTACCTGGAATTACACGCAATGGATAAAGAGCTATTGTTTGAAGCGTTTGCCCATTCACCATTAGGGATGGTGGTGTTAGGGATAAATGGAAGTGTAGTAAAAACAAACTCTTCCTTTTGTCATTTTACAGGATATTCAAATGAAGAACTCGTACATCTAGGTCTAAGAACGGTCCTATTTGAAGAGGACTATCAAGCAATCGTTTTAAACTATACTCAGTTAATCGCTGGAGACCTAGATGCTTTCCAATTAGAAAAGCGATTTGTTCATAAGAATGGAGAAGTGATTTGGGGTGCGATAAGTGCTCATAAGGTTACCACATCACAAGCGGATTATATTATTGGCCAGGTTGTCGATATCACCCAAAGGAAAAAGGCAGAGCCAGAAATGGAAATGCTTCGGTCCTTCTATAACTATGCCTCTGAAGGTATTGGGATTTTTGATGTCGAGGGTCATATTATTCAGGTTAATAAAGCATTCGAAGAGATATTTGGTTGGATGGAATCCGAAGTTCGTGGCAAAAAACTTCCTGTTACACCTTCCTTTACTTATGATCATGCAGTGTACTTGGTTGAGGAAACCCTAAAGGGAAATATCATCAAAAATTTTGAGACAATAAAGCAAACAAAGGACGGCCAGTATATTACAGTAAGTATCACCATGTCTCCTATTTATAACCGGGATGGTGAGATTGTTGCGCTGTCTGGGATCGTAAGGGATATAACAGAGCAAAAGGCTGTTGTCGCTCAGCTAGAATCTTTTATTGATAATCATTTAGATCCTATTTTAATCTTTAACGAAGAGGGAACTCTTACAAGAGCCAATTCTGCATTTGAAGTAGATTTTGGATGGAGCCATCAGGAGCTTGTCGGGGTTAATTTGCTAGATGTGGAATTTTCACCTGAAGACAAAGAAGGAATAAAAAATAAAATTCTTCGTGGAGAAAGTCTGGAAGGTTATGAAACCATCTTTAAGAAGAAAAATGGGATAGCAATGGATGTTATGATTACAAGTTTCCCGATTAAGGACCATCAAGGGGCTATGAACGCTATAGCTGTTAGTTTTCGAGATATAACGGATCGCAAACATGCAGAAGAACTAATGATTCAGTCAGAAAAACTATCGATTGCAGGACAATTGTCAGCAGCTATTGCGCATGAAATTAGAAATCCAATTACGGCTATAAAAGGATTTTTAAAGCTATTGCAGAACTCAAATGAAAAACAGCTTTATTACGAAATAGTTGAGTCTGAAATTGCTAGAATTGAATTGATATTGAGTGAACTATTATCACTTGCAAAGCCACAAAAAAGTAATTTTAAAGAAACGGATCTCCGATTCACCTTAAAGCAATGTATTTCCCTATTAGAGTCAGAAGCCAATATGAAGAGTGTTCAGGTGGATTTAAAACATGATGAAAATCTTCCTATTCTTCATTGTGATGAGAACCAAATTAAGCAAGTATTCATTAATTTTATGAAAAATGCTTTTGACGCAATGCCAGATGGCGGATACCTCAATATTGAAATGGAATATTGTGCGCTTGCCTCTGGAATATCGATTCGTTTCAAAGATACCGGTTGCGGGATTCCGCAAGACATTCTATCCAAGATAGGCCAACCCTTTTATACAACAAAAGAAACAGGCACTGGATTAGGTTTTATGGTAAGTAAAAACATAATTGAGGGCCATAGTGGTACTGTACATATCTCCAGTGAAGTAAATGTAGGAACAACTGTTGAAATCATTTTACCTAAAGAAAAATAACCTCATCCGAGAGTGGATGAGGTTATTTTTATCCAATATAAGCGATGATTCCTTCGTTGTCGTCTAAATGTAGTTTAATGGGAGCGTATGGATCACGGCCTACAAATTCCTCGAGCCAAAGTCGTAACGCTTCTATCAAATTAGCCGTGATTAATATCTGGTTTCGCTGATTGACAAATACTTCAGCAGAAAATCCGTGGTCATCATCATACATAAGTTCTACTTCTACTTCTTCGGGCTTCACTTGCTTTTTCCTTGCAATATAGACACAAACAGCATTGATGATATCTTGTTCAGGGATAATTAGCTTCTCCATGAGTCTGCATTCTCTTGCTTCTTTTTCTTTTTAAGAGCTGTGAATACCATGCGAATGATGTTAATTAAAATCAAAATAGCGAATACATTAACCATCAACCCAAGGATCGAACCTAACATACCCATGTTTGCGAAAAGACTACCAAACAATAGACCAGCTAGCCCACCAATCATAAGCCCCTTCATCAACCCACCAGAGAAAAATCCTTTATTGGCTGAGGTAGATTTCGTTGTAGATGTAGTATCCGTTTTTTTACTTTGAATGGTTGAATTGTTATTGGTTGTTGTATTTGTATTATTGTTAAAGCTTCTTTTTCCCGATTTATACGATTTCGCTTCCACTGTTGTGGTGTGGTCCTGGAACACAACGTTTCCAACCGGTGAAAAAATGAGTGCTGCCATAAGCAAGGCTGATAATAACTTTTTCATTTCTTTAGTTTTCCCTCCGCAAAGTTTATTTCTACTACTCTATTCTATACGAATGAAAGTAGAAAGGGTTTCATTTTTAAAAAATAAATAGTAGGAAGATAATAGAATCTTGAAATCGCAAATAAAACAACTAAACGAAAAACTCCCGCACACATAGCGGGAGTTCCATCTTCTTTTTATTTCATCTGAAAATACGTATCAAGCACTCTTCGTCCAATGGTTAAATTCGGAGAAGGTCCTGTGTCTCCGGTGTACACCCATGGAACAATAACAGCCATAGCTACCTCTGGGTTACTAGAAGGGGCATAGCTAATTAAGCTTACATTCATGACTTCTGGTGGTGCGTTCTTTGGATATTGATCTCGTTCTGGTCCGTCATAGAAGGATTGGGCGGTACCTGTTTTTCCAGCAGGACTGTAAGGTGCGGAACTAAACGCTTTCGCCCCTGTTCCAGCTGTCATTACCCTTCGAAAGCCTGTTTGAACTCTCTCAATCCATTCATCCTTCATGCTCACACGGTTTAAAATAGTTGGTTCTATTTCTTTATACACGGGACCAAGCTGATCGCTAGTTGAACCTGGTTCACGAATCTCCTTTACAAGATGTGGCTGGATGCGGTAGCCGCCGTTAGCAATCGTGGCGGCATACTGAGCTAGCTGCATCGTTGTATACGTATCGTATTGGCCGATTACCAAATCGAGTGCAAAACCTGGTTTGGTTGACGGTCCTTTAAATCCAATCATCTCATTTGGCAGGTCAATTCCTGTTTTTGCACCTAAGCCAAATTGGGCAAAGGAATCTCTAATTTTTGAAAAAGTGTCTGGAGCTAAGCTTAACGGACCATTTGGTACATACTGCCCTCCTCCGATTTTTATAGCAGTACGGAACATATACACGTTAGAGGATTGCTCTAACGCATATAAGTCATTAATTGGCCCCATATTTCGCCATGATTTCTTTACGGGCGTCCCTTTAATGGAAAGGGGTCCGTCATGAAGGGGAGTTCCCGGTGTAATAGCTCCCGTTTGGTATCCTGTTAGAACCGTTGCTCCCTTCACAGAGGAACCAACATTATAGGAGGTAGTAATGTTGCCAAGTGCAAAATCCTGGATTTCTAGGCTTCCCGTTTCTTCGTTCCTAGCTAGAAGCTTTCCGGCCATGGTCAGTATCTCTCCGGTATTTGGATCCATTAAAACAACAAAGGCACGATCGAGAAACTTTGTTCCACCAAATCCCCGTTTGGTTGCAAGAAGCTCTTCTTCAAGAATTTTTTCAACGGCTAGCTGTAAATCCATATCTATGGTCAAAATTAGATCCTTGCCACGCGTACCATCGGATACAGGAACGGTTCCTACAATATTTCCGGATTTGTCTTTTAAGTATTTTATTTTTGATTTACTTCCGCGCAGGACATCTTCATATTGATACTCCAGATAGCTTTTTCCCACACGGTCGTTTCTACTATAACCACGAGAGAGATAGTAATCTAGCTGTTCGGCTGGTATCCCTTCTTCACTAGTGGTAGTTTTTCCCAAGATTGTTTTTAATGTATTCTCAAATGAATACGTGCGCTGCCAGTCCGTCACCGTATCTACCCCAGGTAGGAAACTGAGATTCTCGCTAACCTTCGAGAATTCTTCATCCGTTACGTCAACATTTTTAACAAGATGAGGGGTATACTCATAACCGCTAGCAAACTCACGATAAATGGCGACGACCTGTATATCTTTATCCTTTAGAGAGGCCAAGTCCTCAGGGGTAATCCTCTCTAGTAAAAGAGAATAGTACTTTTTGTTAAACTCTTTTTCACTGTCGGTGGAGTCTCTCATTGCTTCTTCTTCGGAATCGGATATTTTTTCTTTCACCAATGAGGGATTTTTTAAGATCCAATAATCCTTTTTATCACGATCTCTTACTTTCTTTGTATCCATGGTGATTAGCTTTGAGAGGTTTTCTGCTGTTGTTAACATTTCCTCCTGGCTTGCTCCCCAGTTGGTGTATGTAATTGCGTTTTGGGCAATATTATCAACTACTATTTTTCCATTTCGATCATACATTTTTCCACGTGGTACAGGTTGGCTGACCACAATTTCATTTGTCCTCTCGAGTTCTTCTTTGTAGGCAACCCCTTGAACCATTTGTACGGTACCTAAGCGTACAATGAGGATGACAAATAGGATAAAGACAATAAAAAATAGGAGGTTTACTCGTAAGGGAACATGCCTCCGTTTGCTAGTTTTTTTCTTCATAAACTTCACTCCTTAAAGCGAACGGCTCTACTGGTATATATTTCTATTTTTATCATAATCTATGACGTTCTTAATAACAATAAAGTTTCAATTTTTTGACTAATTAACAGGTTATTCACATGTTGTGGATTAATATTGTGAAAATGTTGTTAATAAACTGTAGACAACTTAAAACATCCACATTATCCACAATTTGTACCCTGAGTTATGCACATTATCCACAAACAGGAGTACTGAATAGGATTTTTTGAACAATAACTGGGGATAACTTAAAAAAATTTTATCAATAACCTGTCCAAATGCCTTTTTTCTTTCTATATAGAAGGTGAGAGGAGGTGATATTGATGGCACAGGCAATGATTATGGATACAAAACTAAAAGTGTTGTTTGAAAATGGAATGAACTCAAAAGGAGAAGTAATCATTAAAACGAAGACATTTAGCAATGTACGTAAGGAGGCTACAGCCGATCAGCTTTTTCAAGCGGGACAAGCACTAGCTAGTCTTTGTTCACTACCAGTAGTGAACATTGAGCGAGCAGATAATTTTGAGCTAGTAAACGCGTAAATCGAGAGTAACTATTCATTAGGAGGTGAGTAGATTGGCCAAAACATTAGAATTGCAATTCATAACTGAAACCGGTGAAACAACAACCATTAGTATCGAATCCCCAAAGGAACCAGTGGATGCTGCAACGGTTAAGGTTGCCATGGATCAGATTGTTGCTTCCAATGCGTTTTATAGTGCGAAGGGGCAGTTGGTTTCCCCTAAAGGCATTAGAGTAATTGAGAGAAATGTGACACCTTATGAACTAGCATAAATATAAGAGAGAGTCGGCCGCTTTTGACCGACTCTCTTTTTGTTGGGTAAGAAAGTACAAAAATTTGCACATTGAAAATTATCCAGCTTCCGCGCTAAGTAACTAGTGTACACGTTGCTAGACGGGCGCTTACGCTTTTTTTTCTACATAACAATTTTGCACCAAAGCGTATGGTCTTTAATGCGTATTCCAGCTAATTTCCCGAACGGTATGTCTCGAACGACTTCAAGTTCATTGAAGTTAAGTGTTAGCTTGTTATCTTCGTAAGTAACCCCATCGGCATCCTTTAAAAGTTTTCGTTTCATGGATTCTTTTAAGGTAGGTTTTAGGTCGACTACCTCAAATTGCATCTTTCTACCCTTAGCCATGATAGGTTTTAGTTCAAGTCGGAATGGAACAGGTACGAGCATGACCTTCGTATTCCCTGTTAGGACTAGGTGTTCACCTTCAAAAGAACATTGTAAATTGGAGGTTCCTTCTAATGGCTGAAGATGAAGCAGACGGTTGACGAGTTCTTCTGACATACGAATAGGTGTGCCGGTTGCAATTTTATCGAGCAGGCTTTCCACTGTCCATGATTGATCATTCAACTCTCCAAGCTTTCGCTGCATGATTTCGAGAAACTCATTCATGTGGTCTCCTCCAAGCTGTCATTTTTCTAGTTGGTCGAATACATTCATTACATTATATGGACGCTAAAGTAAAAAATGAGTAAAGTTGCAAAAAGTTATGTATAGACTTTTCATGTTGCAAAAAAAAATCCTCTGAAGTCCTAAAAATAGAAGTCAATGCCCTGTACGTAAACTAAAGTGTCCATCTCAGGCATACAAATCAACCCCGAGTGTCCACAAGTGGTGACAGACACCCTTCGTGGACAAAAAGGGGCATTTTGTCCACGGACGGTGTCTGTCACCGTATCTATTGACATGGGTGGCTTTTGTGTGATATTAAAATAGTGGTTAGCACTCTAGGGGATAGAGTGCTAATAGGGTGTACATAAATTATTTTCTGAGAGGGGATTTATGAATGGAAAAGAAGCAATTCCAGGCAGAGTCAAAGAGATTATTAGACATGATGATTCACTCCATTTACACACATCGAGAGATTTTTCTGCGTGAGTTATTATCAAACGCAAGTGATGCGATTGATAAAATTTATTACCGTGCCTTAACTGATGAAAATATTACATTTGAAAAAGACAACTATTTTATAAAAATAGCTGCTGACAAAGAGAGCAGAAAATTAACGATTACCGATACAGGAATTGGTATGACCAAGGAAGAACTTGAAAACAATCTTGGGGTCATCGCAAAAAGTGGCTCTCTTGCCTTTAAATCAGAAAACGAACTAAAAGATGGACATGACATTATTGGGCAGTTTGGTGTTGGTTTCTATTCTGCATTTATGGTAGCAGACGTGGTGACGGTGATCACAAAGGCACTCGGTAGCGATACGGCTTATAAATGGGAATCACAAGGTGCTGATGGGTATACGATTGAACCTTATGAGAAAACTGAAGTGGGAACGGAAATCATTCTTACGATTAAACAAAACACAGAAGACGACAACTATGATGAATTTTTAGAAGAATATCGTTTGAAATCGATTGTGAAAAAGTACTCTGACTTCATCCGTTACCCTATTAAAATGGATACGACGAGCAAACGCCTAAAGGAAGGCAGCGAATCGGATTACGAGGATTATACAGAAGAACAAACGATTAATAGTATGGTACCGATCTGGAGAAAGAACAAAAACGAATTAACAACAGAGGATTACGAAAACTTCTACGCTGAAAAGCATTACGGCTTTGATAAACCATTAAAGCATATTCACATCAGTGTGGATGGAGCCGTTCGTTATAATGCGGTGTTATATATTCCAGAAAAAATCCCATTTGATTACTACACTCAGGAATACGAAAAAGGATTAGAGCTGTATTCAAACGGTGTTCTTATTATGAATAAATGCGCGGATCTATTACCGGACTATTTCAGCTTTGTGAAAGGGATGGTTGATTCAGAAGATTTATCACTCAATATCTCGAGAGAAATGTTACAGCATGATCGTCAATTAAAACTAATTGCAAAAAATATTAAAAACAAAATCAAAGGGCAGCTCCAAAGCTTGTTGAAGGATGACCGTGAAAAGTATGAAGCATTTTTCCAATCCTTTGGTCGTCAATTAAAGTTTGGAGTGTATAGTGATTTTGGTAGCAATAAAGAGACGCTTCAAGATCTCATTATGTTCTATTCGTCTAAGGAAAAGAAACTTGTTACATTGGATGAGTATGTGTCAAGAATGCCTGAGGATCAAAAGTATATTTACTATGCGTCAGGTGAATCCATTGAGCGAATTGAAAAACTTCCACAAACAGAGCTAGTTGCTGATAAAGGTTACGAAATCCTGTATTTCACAGATGATATTGATGAGTTTGCGATTCGCATGCTGATGAATTACAAGGAAAAAGAATTCAAGTCTGTCTCTAGTGGTGATCTAGGAATTGAAGAGCAAGCAGATGAAAAAGAAGCGGTGGAGCAAACGGAGAACCAAGAACTGTTTGATTTTATGAAATCAGCCCTTGGAGATAAGGTAAAAGCTGTACGTGTATCCAAACGTCTCAAGTCACATCCTGTATGTTTAACAACAGAGGGTGACGTTTCCATTGAGATGGAGAAGGTTCTTCAAGCGATGCCAAATAGCCAAAACGTTAAAGCGGACAAGGTGTTAGAAATCAACGTCAACCACGAAGTTTTCAGCTCCTTAAAGGATGCGTATGCAAATGATAAGGATAAGTTAACCCTATTTACAGGGCTACTATACAATCAAGCCTTGCTCATCGAAGGATTACCAATTCAAGATCCAGTTGAATTTACAAACGATATTTGCAAAATTATGGTGTAGGTAAGAAGGGCACTCAGATAAAATGAGTGCTCTTTTCTTTTTACCCTCAAAAAAATGAACCAGCAACCTAAATATATAGAAAAAGTGGAGAAAGGTGGAAATATAGGATGATTTTTCAATTACCTATTCACTCTTCTGAAAAAGTGACAGACGTATATATGAACAAACTTACTAGTAATGGTTTTATTATTGCGATTCCTGACATACATTGGTCTATCTTTTTACCGGAAAATGGTACAAAGGATAGTCACTACCAACATATTTTACAATCATTAATGTTTCAGTTATTTGAAGGAAATGCAGAAAGCTTAGCAAAAGACATTATTACCTTGTTAGAAGGGCAGTTCTTTAGAAGATAAGAGTTGCCTTTTTAACCAATCCCCTCTTTAGCCTCAAAATTCTTACACTTATTACCTTGTTATTGTATGAAGAGGTATACTACTATGAAGGTATATACTATCTTCACCTGGAGGTGACAGGTTCTGCTTCACCTAACAAAACATCATAACCCCGAGCAAAATCCCGAGTTGATTCGACGGTGGTCAAGATATCAAACGAATGTGAATCAACTTATTGAAGAGACAGAGGCTCTTTTTCAAAAAGTGGCGGTTCAACCCAAGGGTTCCATCCATGAAATGAGAACAATTGTATCAGAAGATGGGGAGGCTATTCCCTTTTGGTTTCCAACATTAGACGCTGAATTCAATACACTTCTTAGTAACATAAAATATGAAAGAAATGTAGTAGATTTTGGGGCAGTTGGTGATGGAGTCACAGACAATACACATGCCTTTCAAAAAGCCATTGGTCGGGGAGGCTGTAAGGTCATCATCCCTGAAGGTGTGTTTGTCACGAAAAGAATCAAACTTCCCTCCAACACACTCCTTATGGGGGCAGGTAAGGGAAAAACAACGCTCAAACTTCATCAAGATGCCCCTAAATCTGCCATTCTTGTAACTAATAAAAACCATATAAGTGGAAACCACCATATTTATGTGGAAGGAATGACACTTGACTGGAATGTAGAGCGTCTACCACACCATGAAAAAACGGCGAGTGGAAATAATCGGTCAAGCTGCTTAACGTTTGCAAATGTGACTTATGGGTGGGTAAAAAAAGTAGAAGCCATTCAGGCTGGCCTACATGCATTTGACGTTTCCTCGACTTTATACTATTACATGAAAGACGGATTCATAGGTCCAGGGAGAAGCAAATACATCTGGCTTGATGAGTTAAATGGATACGGATTTGGAGATGATGGGATTACCACTCATCACAGTGATTTTATTTTTATTTCGAAGTCTCATATGTGTGATCCAAGTGGAAGGGCTCATAAACAAGGCTTTTCAAACTCAAACGGTATTGAAATAGATGATGGTTCTAGATATATATGGCTAGCAAATAATACAACGACAAGGTGCTTTGGTGGGGTGGAAATAAAGGCTCATCATAATGCTTCTGCTGCTTCTAATGTCACCATCATTGGGCATCTATCGGTTCAAGATAATCGTGCCTTCAACTTTCGGCATATCGGTCACCATAAAGGCGAGGATCCAGAGTCGAAAACGGCTTATAATATACGAGCAATGAATTTAGTTGCCATAGCACCTATCTTTACTCCGTTGTATGAAGGGTCTACTCCAAGAGCGATGGTTATTTCTGCCTACCGGAATGTAGTGGTGAACCAATTTACGATTCTTGGAGATCCCACCTATGATTTTGGAGGGCACCCTATTATTGCTATCCAGTATCGAGCGAAACATGTGATTCTAAATAAAATCTATATAGATGGTTTTTATCATGCAGGTGGGATAAAAGGTCAGTATTACGTACCAGAGGAGCTAATATGAGGGAGCAGGATTTTGATAAGACCTTACATATAGTCACAACCGGTGATCAACTTAATTTTTACAAGTCATTACAATTCCACCGTTATGAAGCAACTCCATATATGCATCTTCAACAATTAATCAGTGAGCATGCATTCACAGCATCCGATCGTATTGTGGACTTTGGCTGTGGAAAAGGAAGACTTAACTTTTTCCTTTATCACTATACGGGAGCAACAGTAACTGGTGTTGAGATGAATGAAGATTATTACAAGCTTGCTTTGGAAAATAGAGATAATTATCGAAAAAAGCATGGGGTAGACAACCGAATTCATTTCTTCCTCGGTTTTGCGGAGGAATATCCGATTCATCCGCAGGATAATCAATTTTACTTTTTTAACCCGTTCTCTATTCATATTTTTCGGAATATAATTCATCGTATCCTTCAATCAGTTGAGGAGAATTATCGGGAAATAAGCTTGATCTTGTACTATGCAAGTGAGGAGTACGTAGAGTTTTTAGAAAGTATGGGCATGTTTCAGCTAAAATCCGAGGTCATTTGTTCTAAAGGAAATCCGTTTGAGAGGTTTTCTATTTATGGCTTAGCTTTTTAAGGGGGAATCAATTTGGAAAAATTGCTTGAACAAGAAATCCTTACATATGTGGAAAATCTGCCTGGATGGAAATGGGATGAGGGTAAATGGATTAGCAAAAGATATCGATTTCAACATTATTTAACGGGTGTGTCTTTTGTGAGTGAGCTAGCTAATTATTCAGAACAACGAAATCACCATCCATTTATCTCTATTGATTATAAGTTAGTAACCATTAAGCTTAGCTCTTGGAATGTGGGTGGAATCACTTCCCTCGATATGGAAATGGCAAGAATCTTTGATGAGATATACGATCAATTTGTTGAATAAAAAAGGCGAAAGCACTTACTGTGCTCTCGCCTTTTCTTTTCCGAAGACAGTGTAGTATAGAAAAATAGCAATAAAAACAGATATGGCAGATGCTATGTAAATGCTATGATAATCTAACCAGAAAGCGATTTGTCCGAACACGATCGCCCCAAGTCCCACACCTAAGTCAAAGAATGAAAAAAAGGTAGCGTTAGCCATTCCACGCCTGCTTATAGGAGAATTTTGAACACTCCATGCTTGTAGTGCTGGTTGTACGGTTCCGAAGCCTAGTCCATAAACAATGGCTGCTAAATAGAGGACCAAGCTATTTGGTATCCAGGCAAGAAGGATCATGGCTACCATAATCAGTAAGGAACCAGCTGGGAATACAAAGCGATGTCCTTTCTGATCATAGAGCTTACCGGCAAATGTTCTAGATATCAGTAGGGCGATGGCATAAAGGAGAAAGTACCATTCTATTCCTTCAATTCCCTTTTTCACTGTATACAAAGGAAGGAATGAGGCAATCCCACCAAAAGTGACAGTGATAAATAACAGCAATATAGAAGGAGGTAAGGCACTCTTTTCATAAAGGTCAAGCTTTTTGTTAGTTGAAGCTTTTGCTGGTTCTACAGGTTTGAAGCGTATGCGAGAGGATAAAACCATAGCGACTACACCGAGAACGGCACAAATCAAAAAGAGTCGAGTAAAGCTAAGGTGACCAACTAGTGCAAGACCAAGTGTTGGTCCGATAGCTAGGGCCAAATTCCCTGACAGGCCGTAGTAGCCCATTCCTTCCCCACGGCGTTTGGCGGGTATCAAATCTGTCGCAATCGTACCAGAAGCAGTTGTTGAAAGTCCCCAGCCGACCCCTTGAACAATTCTCAATCCAAATAAAAACACAAGACCTCCCGCAATACCAAATGAGCCAATGGATAAAACAAAAATTCCTAATCCAACAAGATAAATGAATCGACGTCCTTTGCTTTCTAATGCATGCCCAGCGTATGGCCGAATTAAAAGAGCAGAGAAAGTAAATATCCCCACAACGACCCCAATGAGTTGGTCATTCCCACCAAGATCCTCTACAAATAAAGGAATAGTAGGCAAAGTCATTTGGAAGCCAAGGAATACAAAGAAGTTTGATATACAGATCAGAATAAAGTCACGCGTCCATATTTTTTCTTTGCTATTTTCTGTATGTGTAGCGTTTTCCGCTAGCGGTGTGCTCATAACTATCCTCTCCCATTCGGGGATACCCGATTATCCGTAAACATTTCGTTAATCTAACTATATGTTCGATTTTACCTGAAAATGGTGATAAATTCATTATAGACAATCCCTATTCTATTTACTATGTTGTAGTTTGGCACTTTATCCATGAGGTCATACGGTTATGGTCTTATTTGAGTCGGAAAAGAAGGTTTAGTAGTATTAAGGGTATCAAAAAGAGAAATAGGTGTTCATGATGGAACGTGTAATTGTAATAGGTTCTGGGATCTTAGGTGCTTCGGCTGCTTTTCATTTAGCGGCGGAAGGAATAAAAGTAATTCTAGTTGACCGTGAGGATAGTGGACAGGCAACTAACGCGGCAGCAGGAATTATTTGTCCATGGATCTCACAAAGACGAAATAAGGCATGGTATGAGCTAGTGAAGCATGGGGCTCGTTATTACCCTGAACTAGTTGAGAAATTGTCTTCTTATGGAATCACTCGTACCGGATATAAAAAAGTAGGGGCATTAAGTCTTCATCGAGATGAGCAAAAATTGGCTCAAATGGCTGAGAGAGCCCTGAAGCGCCGGGAAGATGCACCGGAGATCGGTGAAGTAAGTATTCTCTCTCATGAGGAAACAAAAAAGTGGTTTCCTCTCGTGGCAGAAGGGTTTGGATCGGTTCTTGTTACCGGTGGAGCAAGGGTAGATGGCAGGCTCATACGTGATGCTCTAATAGAGGCGGCTGTTAAGTTAGGTACTGAATTAGTTCGTGGGCAAGCTTCGCTCATTTGTGAGAATCATTGTATTCGTGGAGTGGTGGTTGATGGTGAGCGGTTGGAGGCTGATCAGGTGCTTGTCACGACAGGGGCATGGGCACGAGAGGTGTTGGAGCCAGTGGGAGTGAAGTTTCAAGTCTCCGGACAAAAAGCCCAGATTCTCCATTTAGAAATACCTGGCATCGACACCTCTGAATGGCCAGTGGTCATGCCTGCGAATAATCAATATTTATTATCATTTGAAGATGGTCGAGTCGTTGTAGGATCCACGCATGAAGACAATAAAGAATTTGATACGAGAGTCACTGCAGGTGGACTCAATGAAATTATTGGAAAAGCACTAGAGGTGTTTCCCGGATTAGAGGATGCGACTGTATTAGAAACGAGAGTAGGCTTTCGTCCGTTTACCCCCGACTCTCTACCAGTGATCGGTTCGGTTCCGGGACTGCAAGGTGTGTTGGTTGCAAATGGACTTGGAGCGTCCGGACTAACAAGCGGCCCGTTTCTCGGTGCAGAGCTCGCGAAGCTCGCTCTTGGGGAAGAAACCGTGCTGGATGTGAGTCGCTATTTAGTGGACGGGGCGATTGAGTGAAGCTAGGAGCATAAATGAAATTTCAGGATCGCAAATACATCCTGAGAATCGTAAATAAATCTGGGGAGTCGCAAATAAAATTTCAGGATCGCAAATAAATTCTGAGAATCGCAAATAAAACTTCATGATCGCAAATAAATTCTGAGAATCGCAAATAAAACTTCATGATCGCAAGTAAATTCTGAGAATCGCAAATAAAACTTCATAATTGCAAATAAATCCCGGGAATCGCAAATAAATTCTCAGGACCGCAAATAAATTCTGAGAATCGCAAATAATCTTATCTCTTCTCTTGAATTAACATCATTTTTTTCGAAAAATGATATCTTTTTCCCTTAAGGGTTCCGCTTTCTGCTAAGTTTAGCGATTTTAATAGGCGGCTTGCTACAAAAGGGGAGTCAATTTGGAGGAAATCACGACATTTTGAATTGGTAATGATAGGGGACACAAGTAACCAATAATCATGGAGTGCTTCAAGGTGAGCTAGCCGATCCGATTTCCCGCAGTTCAAACATAACCAGCGTCCTTTTCTTCGCTGCATATTATAGAAGTGGCAGGTGGGACATCGTACTCCCTTAATGAGTTCATCTTCTTGAATTTGATACTTCTTTAAAACGTCGTATTCGTCTTCCGTATGTTCTTTCATAAGTTTTCTGCTTAGTTTTTTTAAGTATGCTGTATCAATAATCGTATTCCTGTATTTAGTTTCCAGCTCCCTTAAACGTAAAGGGAGCTTATTTGCGTGGATGACTTGTTTAAAAAGATAGGATTTTCCGGGATCAGTGCTGATAATAGTAGATGAATTACTAACTACGATTAGGTATTCTACTGGTACGGTAAACCCTAGTTGTTGCAAAAGCCAGTCCCCAAGTAAGGATTGGTGTCTTCGTACTTGGGCAATTGGATCAGGAAAGGCTTCCTTTTTGTCATTCCAAGTACGAATCAATTGACCAAATTGAGAATCGAAATGAATTTCACCGACAATGTTTTTGGTTTCAATGAGTAAGGCAAAGGTAGGAAAAAGAATGAGGACATCCATCTCAAATGTGGAATCATGTTGTTCTAGGCGGAGGTTGTGAAAGAGATAAGAGGTTGAGGGAAGTTGACGGAAATAATAACAGAGAGTTCGTTCACCATAATAGCCAGCTCTTCGTTTTGCTAAGTCATTTAGGATATGTGGATATTGAGGGTGAGTGGACAACATTCTTTTTTCTAGACACTGTACTGCTTGAAGTTTTAATGGAACAGTTAATTCTTTTACAATCAATCGGCATCTTCCTTTCGATTTATCATCATCTAATCATTCGACAATATCCTCTTTTTTCCTCCACTGTTTTCTCAAAAAGGTTGATTCAAATCACATCAAAAAAGAGTGTATAAAGATATGATTGATCCATAAAGAATGAAAGGGTTGAAGAAGATGCAACTACAAAGCTTAGCTAACTTTATCGTATATAATGAAGAAAAATTCACCAAACGTGTGATTTATAAAGAAGGGGAAAGTACGGTATTTGTATTAAACTTTTCAAAAAATCAAGCATTACCGGCACATAAGCATCCTGGCACAAATGTATTTATTCAGGTAATAGAAGGAGAAGGAACATTTCATGTAGACGGAGAAAGCTTGTCTGTATCCAAACATGATGTGATCCATTTTACTGGGGAAGAGGAAATGTCTTTCATAAACGGTGAAGGCAATACGAGCTTGTATGTTATGCTAAACAAAATACCAGATGACAGGTATGTAAAAGAAATCTAACAAAAAGGCTCACCATCTCAGGTGAGCCTTTCTTCTATTTTTCTTCCGCTGTTGGATGCTTACTATTTAATTGAAGGCTTTCTTTTCCTTCTTCAAGAAGATGTTGAATGTCTTTGAATTTTACAAATCGCTTATTTACATCATCAAATAATTTGAAGTGAATGGACTCAAGGCTCGTACCCAGAGTAACGGTTGTCGCTTTTTGTAAAGGTGGTGTAGATTCATGTGCTTTTTCAAGATTGTAGTTTGGAACCTTAGGTGCAAGATGATGCACATGGTGAAAGCCGATGTTTCCAGTTACCCATTGCAAGATCTTTGGAAGCTTGTAATATGAGCTCCCTTCAACAGCTGCCTTTACATAGTTCCACTCTTCTTCGTGTTCAAAATAGCTGTCTTCGTATTGATGCTGGACATAAAATAACCAAATCCCTAAAGCACCAGCAACGAATAAAATGGGAGCTTGGACAAGAACGAATGCTTTCCAACCAACTAACCAAATCATGAACGCATACAACACTACGATCGCGATATTATTGAAATACGTGTTCAGACGCTCTTTACGCTTGGCATCTTTCACATTGATACGATTGGTAACAAGGAACAAGAAGATCGGGCCTAGAACGAACATAACAAAGGGGTTACGGTACATTCTGTATTTAAGGCGTTGAACAGGTGTAGCTGCTAAATACTCTTCCACTGTCATAACCCAAATATCACCAATGCCACGCTTATCTAAATTCCCGCTTGTTGCGTGATGGATATTGTGGCTTCGCTTCCACTGTTCGTAAGGAAACATTGTAATAATTCCACTAATGTTACCAACGAGGGCATTTGCCTTTCGATTTCTAAAAAACGATTGGTGGCAACAGTCGTGAAAAATGATGAAGATTCGGATAACAAATCCGGAAGCTACGATCGCTAGTGGTAACGTAAGCCAGTAAGAAACCGAAAGACTTGCGTACGCTAAATACCATAAACCAAAGAAAGGAACGAAAGTGTTAATCATTTGTTTAATACTTTTACTTATATCTGACTTTTCAAAAGGGACAACGCTTTTTCTTAATTCAGCTGTTTTTTGCTTGCTCATAAAAGCCTCCTAC
Organism: Robertmurraya korlensis NBRC 107688; assembly: GCF_001591645.1. Classification (GTDB taxonomy): domain Bacteria; phylum Bacillota; class Bacilli; order Bacillales; family Cytobacillaceae; genus Robertmurraya_A. The sequence continues at coordinate 156,659 of NZ_BCVH01000005.1, forward strand.
AAGGTTTTAAATTTATCTACTGTTATTGTAGTGTTTATGAGCAGGTCATGAAAGGCATAAACGTATATAGTGAGACATGACAAATGTCATGTTTCAAGTGGAAATTTATGAGAAATTACTGGAAATACCTATGAAAATTTAGAAAAGTCAAGCTCTTTTTATTCTTGAGAATTTTTTCAATGAGCATATGATTACATACGTTCATCTTTTGAAGATATACTAGTCTGTATACATTTGGATAGGAGGACATACTATGTGGCAAGAATTTAAAAAGTTTGCTTTAAAAGGGAATGTAATTGACTTGGCTGTCGGGGTTGTTATTGGTGGTGCCTTTAGTAAAATTGTTAGCTCATTGGTCAATGATATTTTAATGCCGCTTGTGGGGCTTTTATTAGGTGGATTTGATTTTACAAAACTAAAATATACATATGATGATGCAACTATACTTTATGGCCAATTCATACAAAATATTGTTGATTTCTTAATTGTCGCTTTTTCGATATTCCTATTTGTAAGGTTATTACAAAAGTTTAGAAAGAAGCAAGAAGTGAAAACGGAAGTGAAGGCACCAACAACTGAAGAAAAATATCTTCAAGAAATCCGTGATATTTTGAAGGAACAACAACAACAAAAGGGTGTATAAACCCAGGAAGCACAAAACAGCACTTCAAAGTCGAAGTGCTGTCAGATTGTAGACAAAAGAACATCGAATGGCTTTCGGATGTTGTTTATTCATTTTATTTAATTATCTTCATTTATGTCTATTCAGGCAAAATAATGTCCACGATAGTTCCTGATCCCTTTTTACTTCTAAAAAGAATGTCTCCATTATTTTCTCTTATAATTTTAAAACACACTGTAAGACCTAGCCCTGTTCCTCGCTCTTTTGTCGTATAAAAAGGTTCTCCTAATTTCTGTAATGTTGACTTTGCTATACCGCTACCGTTATCAATGACTCGAATTCTAATTCTTTTTCGGCTAATTTTTTCGGATTTAATTCGAATCCTACCGTCTTTGGACAAAGCTTCCAATGAATTTTTAAAAATATTAATTAATACTTGTTTTATTTGCTTTTCTTCAATTGCGTAGGTTTTGATTTGGTCTTTCGTTATTATATCGATTGACGCTTGGATGAGAAGTGCTGTTGGTTCCATTAAAATTTTTACATCATGAACCACTTTATTAATATTGACCTCCTTACCTATTTGGACAGATGCTTGGGGCTTTGCAATAAAAAGTAACTCTCCCACTACATCATTGATTCGGTCAATTTCTTCAGAGATAATTGATAGATAATACTTCTCGTTTGAATCAATAACACTTTGATCCAATAGTTTTATGAAACCCTTTATCGAGGTAAGCGGATTTCTTATTTCATGCGCAATTCCAGCGGCCATTTCACCTAGGACTCTTAAATTCTCCGACTTTACCAGCATTTCTTCATTTTTTTTTCTATTCGTAATGTCCGTACCTAAACAGAGAGTGTGATCATAAGTCCCTTTAATAGAAATCGGCAAAAATCTCCATTCCGTTGCTCTTTCTTCCCCGTTACTAAGGAAGACTACTTCATTGGGTTCATGCTGTTCCCCTTTTATTAGATATGTATTATCCAATTGATATTCTTTTAAGCCAATCATCTCGTTAGGTTTTTTATCATAAAGCTTAGCAAATGCCTCATTTACAACGGACAATTTATCACTTTTGTCTTTTACATATATATAATTCGGATTGATATTTAAGATAATTTCTAAAAAGCTTCTTTCCTCTTTTAATTCCTGATTGATTGTTTCAATCGTTTTATTCTGTAAAATAAAGTAAGATGAAAATAGAACAATTGCGGCAAAAACCGAATTTAATACTGAAAAAAATAAAGGGAAGATTAAAAATCCACTTAAAATGCCATTAATAAAAATAAATAGTGAAGCAAAAACAAGGGATTGGAAAAACTTCAGTATTTTAGCATCAGAAATTTTCCGCCCAATAAATAATAGTAAAAAGGCATGAACAAATACAAGAATAATATTTATATAGAATGTAATGTTCCCTGCCCCGTAAGCCGGTATATAGTGAGTAGGAAATGATGGATATGGCTGAATCTGATATACTTCTACAACTCCAGAGGAAGTAAAATTCGTGTAATAAACGAGCAAACTAAAAAGCAATACACAATAAAAGATCTGCTTATTATAAAACCAGTTATGGTATCTCTTAATATTTTTGTTAGCAAGTCCCGTTTTGTAAATATAAAACGCAAAATAATATAACAAGGGCATGATCATAATCTGTCCGAAGCGGAAAATTCTAAAAAGAATTTCGATAATTGGTTTCGATAAAAAGTCCCCAGCATATAAAACCGCGATATCAACCTGCCAAATAAATAACAAAAATAAGAAGTAAGAAATAGCTCTTGCTAATTCAACTTTATTCCCCAAAAAGATGATAAGACCGCAAAAAAATGGGAAAAGCGAAACGGTAAACAATATAATAAATTCCATTAGAAACAGCCCTTCTTACAATTTTGATAGTAATAAACATGAGTTGTTGCCACCATCCTGCTCTAGCAGGATCTAATTCCTTTGCAGTAAGATTGAGTTTAGAAAAACCCTGTACCACAACGTTTTTTAATGTACTTTCCACTCCTCCTACAATGCAAACATCGAGCTGCCCAACCTCTATTAACGTAGCTAAGTTAAATGCATCCGTACTTGCCGTACAACTATTACTTAAAAAGTAAGCGACATCCCATTCAGTTCAAAAAATGAACTTACAGCGGTCGATATACAATTAGTGTTCATTTTTCCAATTGAAAATGGAGAAATCTGATTGGTTTGCTGAAGTTTCACACTCCACTCTAAGTGATTCTATCAGAATTATATACCTATTAAATCATTTTTGGGAATGGTACTCTTAGAAAAGACTTATACCTATTAAACGAGATAACAGTTACATTACTGGTTTTAAAAAAATTTTGTATAAAATCAGCCTTTTCTCTACCATTCCAAACAAAATAATGACAAAAGGCAACGAGAAAGAGATTCTCGCTACCTTTTGTTGACAATCTGACAGCACTTAAAAATCGAAGTGCTGTTTTTGTGTTGTTACTATTATTGATAGAAACCAGTAGTTCCATGAGTATTCGATTGTACATTTGTATTAGTATTCATACCGTAATGAGAGTTATGAAGCATTTGTTGTGTTGGCTGACTAGACATTTGGTTTTGATCAATGGCTTGGAATGAATTAAACATCGTGTTCACTTGTTGATCTTGCAATGCTGGTGTTTGGTAATAGCCTCGATGGTTCATGTATTGGAAAACTTCATATGCCATCTCTTGGCAAAGGTTTGCCCCTTGTACATGGTAATTACGAAGAGAAGCATCTGCACACTCATTGGCCCAAACCATTCCCATCATAGCACCTGATTTATGTGTGTTTAATACAAGTGTTGAAATAGTGTTATCAGATAATTTAGAAGGTGTTGGATTTGGCGCTGTGCTCATTTGGTTTGATTGTTGAAGACCCACTGAATAGTCGCCCCCGTGAACCATAGGTGGTTGGTGAGTAATGGCTGCTCCTTTGCCTTGAAGAAGTCCAATTCCTTGTTGATATGCCTGAATCATACGTTGTTGATGATTCAGTAATATTTGCTTTAACTGAGGGTCTTGACATTGAGTGGCAAAGAAGCCATGTTGCTCGATTTCTGCTGCTTTGGTGCGCATCGCTTCCATTGATTCTAATACTTCATGTGCCGCGTAAGGTTGTTGCATATGTAATCATCTCCTAGTGAATTTTATTGATAAAGCCTTTTTTATTGTGTCTTTCCTCCTGAACGATATTCAGTAATAAATTTGGAGAATCTTGTCAAACGATTTTTGGCTGGAAATGAGCTTTGAATCCTTAGGGTTTTTTTGAATTATGATAAGATGAATACAAGTTATTACATATAGAGAAGGGGCAAAAAAGGATGGGAGAACCTAAAAAGAGACAAGAAATAATCAGTTGGGGAAAATCGGTATTTATTGCTTTCGCTATCGTGGTAATCGTTCGTACATTTGTTTTTGCTCCTTATATTGTGGATGGAGCCTCGATGGAACCAACGCTTCACGATCAAGAGAAAATATTTGTTAATAAAGTAAATACAGACAATATTGAACGTGAGGCTATTGTGATTATTAAAGGAGAAGACGAAAATTACGTGAAAAGAATCATTGGCTTACCTGGCGATACCATCGAAATTAGGGACGACCAGCTACTAATTAATGGCGCCCCTCATAGTGAAAAGTATTTAGAAGAAAATCGTGAGCTGGCCAATGAGCAAGGTAGTGTATTAACGGGAGACTTCGGTCCTATTCTTGTTCCAAAAGGGCATTATTTTGTTTTGGGTGACAATCGACTACGTAGTATGGACTCAAGAAATGGCCTTGGATTTATAAAAAAGGAGAAGATTGTTGGAGTAAGTGAGTTTGTGTTTTTTCCATTTTCAGATGTTCGGACGGTTCAATAGCAATTAATCCCATTGACATAAAACCTTTCATGCATTATTCTAGTAAAGCATTTTTAATTAAATATTCCCCTCATCGGCTCAAGATGAGGTAGAGGTTGCGAAAAGTAATAGTAGGTTGGATGAGGGCCAGAGAAGCTCAATGATTTCAGTTGAAAGGAATTTTCGCCGAAGCACTATATTTCTCTTACTATAGTAGCTGGGACTACATCAAATAGGTGTAGGACTGTCATGGCTTAGTAGCTATGTTGAACTATCCGTTGCCTGATGCGGTTAATGCAACACACACCGTACGAAAAGTTTGGTGTGTTTTTTTATGTCCCTATAGGGCCCTCTATTTTTGAGAGAGGTGGGGAAGAATAATAGAAAGGAATATTATCATGGGAAAACAAACAAAGTTAGGTTTATGGATACTAACTGCATTAGTAGTTGGAAATATGGTCGGTTCAGGTATCTTTATGTTACCACGTTCACTATCAGAAGCTGCGAGTCCTGCAGGGGTTATTCTTGCCTGGTTATTCACAGGGGCAGGGGTACTAGTAACAGCGCTTGTATTCGGAAACTTAGGGATGAGAAAACCGAATCTAAATGGTGGACCTCAGATATATGCAAAAGAGCTTTTTAAGCCGGACTCGAAGGCATCAGTTCTTTCTGGATTCATGGCCACTTGGGGTTACTGGATTGGTAACTTAGCAGGAAATATTGCCATCATTACAACATTCGCTAGTTATTTATCAACGTTCTTTCCGATATTAACGAGTCAGGCTGAGTTATTTACAGTTGGTTCCTTTACTTTAAAAGTCGGAAATGCGTTAACTTTTGCGGTGTGTTCGATTTTATTATGGGGAACACACTTCATTATCTTACGAGGGTTAGAAAACGCAGGGAAGTTAAACTTTATTGCTACAGCGTCTAAAGTTGCAGGCTTCTTTCTTTTCATTATTGTTGCGTTGTTCGCATTTGAGGTATCCAATATGCTTCCGATGGTTGAGCCTCGTTTAGATGAGAGTGGTGCCTCAGTTGGGTTAATGGGTCAGATTAGCAATGCAGCTGTAGCGACATTATGGGCATTTATTGGTGTTGAATCCGCGGTTGTGTTTGCGGGACGTGCCAAGAAGCAAATTGATGTAAAGCGTGCGACGATTCTAGGGTTGTTCATTGCGTTAGCTATTTATATCGGTGTAAGTACGTTGGTAATGGGTTTATTGAGTCAAGAGGCGTTAATTGCATCCGAGAAGCCATTAATTGATGCGATTGTTTCCGTTCTTGGACCAGTCTCTGGAAAAGTATTAGCAGCTATTGGGTTAATCAGCTTATTTGGATCAACAATCGGATGGGTGATGCTGAGTGCAGAGGTACCATACCAAGCAGCAAAGCAAGGTTTATTCTTACCAGCATTCTTAAAGGAAAATGAGAAGAATATTCCTGTGTTATCAATGATTATAACGAATTCATTAGGACAGTTATTTATTTTCTCAACGATCTCAAATTCGATCTCAGCAGCATTTGATTTTGTCATTTATATCGCTACATTATCCTATTTAGTTCCTTACTTTATTGCAGCTGTATTCCAGCTGAAGTTAGTCATAACAGGTGAAACCTATGCAGGTCAAGCAAGATCAAAGGTGATTGACGGTGCGATTGCTCTGCTTGCTACTGGTTATTCTGTGTGGGTGATTTATGCGGGAACAGCTGACATCAAAACATTTATGTTCGGTATGGCCCTTCTAGCAAGTGGGATCTTCTTCTACGGCCCTGTTGCAAGAAAGCACAGCCAAAAAAAAACAGCATCAAATAAAGCAGCCTAACCCTCTTGCGGTGACAGACACCACAAAAGGACAAATGAGGCCAAAGTGTCCACGGAGGGTGTCTGTCACCGTTCGTGGACAAAAAGGGGTGTAGTGTCCTTCTCAGAAGGACACTACACCCCTTTTGTATGTCCAGCTTCTGCTAGACGGGTGCTTCCACTTTTGTTGTTTAGCGTGCTACTTTGTTTAGAAATTGCTGGGTTCTTGGGTTGGTTGAGAGGGTGAATATTTCTTCAGGTGTCCCTTTTTCAGCAATTCGTCCTTCGTCCATGAAGATGACTTGGTCTGCTACATCTCTTGCAAACTCCATTTCATGGGTAACGACCACCATCGTCATTCCTTCTTCAGCCAGAGCCTTCATGACCTTTAGGACATCACCCACAAGCTCAGGATCAAGTGCTGAGGTTGGTTCGTCAAATAATAATACTTTCGGATCCATGGCCATCGCTCTTGCGATCCCCACGCGTTGTTGTTGACCACCAGAGAGTTGATGAGGGTACATCTCCGCACGGTCACTTAGTCCAACCTTGGCTAGTAGATCGAGAGAACGCTTTTTGGCATCTGCTTTTGAGCGTTTTAGAACAATGACTTGGCCTTCCATTACATTCTCAACAACAGTTAAATGTGGAAAGAGGTTGTACGATTGAAAAACCATTCCCGTTTGTTGACGAAAGGAAGTCATCTCAGTAGATTTTAGCTTCGTCCCTGAGTGAAACGAAAGTTCTTTTTCCCCAATGGCAATGTTCCCTTGATTAGGAATTTCTAATAAATTCAGACAGCGCAAAAGGGTCGTTTTGCCTGAACCGGATGGTCCAATAATAACAGCAGTTTTCCCCTTTTCAACTTCTAAGTCAATTCCTTTTAAAACGTCAATATCTCCAAAGCTTTTAAATAAATTATCTATTTTAATCATTTGCTATACTCTCCCTTCCTACTTTGCTACGCTACGGTCAAAGCGACGTTCAAGCATGGATTGAGCATAGGAAAGCACCGTACTAAACAGTAAGTAAATAAATGCTACTTCAATATAAAGCCAAAGGGGTTCGTACGTAGCAGCAGCCACCTGTTGACCTTTTTGAAACATCTCTGTAACGGTTATTGTTGCAGCAAGGGAAGTGTCCTTCACGAGGCTGATAAAAGAGTTTCCTAGTGGTGGAACAGACACTCTCATCGCTTGTGGCAGGATAATTCGTCGCATGGCTTGTGCTCGAGTCATACCAATTGAGAAAGCAGCTTCCCATTGTCCTTTAGGAGTAGACAGGATAGCGGCACGAATAATCTCAGAGCTATATGCCCCTTTATTTAACGTAAACCCAAGTACAGCTGCTGGAAATGGATCAAGGATGATACCCACACTCGGGAGACCATAAAATAAGATAAATAATTGAACGAGAAGAGGAGTCCCGCGGAAAATCCATACATAAAACTTAGCAATGGCAACAAGAGGCTTGATACCTGATATACGAGCGATTGCTGTGAGAAACGCTAATATAAGTCCAAGGGCAAATGTGATTAATGTTAATGGAACAGTAAAATATAAACCTGCTTTTAATATAGGAAAAAAGGAATCACTAAGGATTCCTATAATTCGTTCCGTTCTTTCATCTAAGACCATACTCAATTCAGTCCTTTACTTCGATACGTCTTCGCCAAACCATTTAGTTGAGATTTCGAGGTATGTTCCATCTTCCATCATGTCTGCTAACGCTCCGTTAACCGCCTCAACTAGTTCTGGATTATCTTTCCGGAATAAGAACGCATTGCTTGTCACATCAGCTTCCTCATCTACCTTTTTAATCGCTAAGTCAGGACGTTGCTTTTTTAAATCCAGGTACGATAAATTATCGTTGATGGTCGCATCAATACGACCGGAAGTGATTAAGTCAATGGCTTGATTAAATCCATCAACCACTGTGTTTGTTGCTCCGTTTGCTTCTGCAATTTTACGGTAATTACTGTCTAAAGATTGACCTACTTTTTTACCGTTAAGGTCTTCAAACGTTTTAATGTCTTCGTTTGCTTCTCCAACAACAAGAACCGCTTTAGAAGAAATATATGGATCAGACATATCATATTTCTCAAGGCGCTCTTCGCGGATAGCGACTTCATTAGCAACCATGTCATAACGCTTTGCATCTAGCCCAGCGATCATTCCGTCCCATTTTGTTTCTACGAAAACTGGCTTAATATCAAGGCGCTTGAATACTTCTTCAGCGATCTCAACATCAAATCCTGTTAGTTTTCCAGACTCATCATGGAAGGTGAACGGTGCATAAGTACCCTCTGTCCCGATGGTAATTTCACCTTTTTCCTTGATCTCTTCGTATAAGTTTGTAGCTGTTTTTTCTTCTTCTTTTGCTCCACAAGCTGTTAGTGCAAGTGAAAGAAGGAGCGTGAACAGCACGAATGATAATTTTTTCATGTTAAAACCCCCACTAAGTTTATCGGATTAATTATTTTTAAAAACTATATTAGGTTAATATTTTCTTGGGCTTATGTCAAACAATTATTCTTATGTTTCACAGAAATGTAACTTATATGTAGGAAAAACAAAAAGAACAGACCATTTAGCCTGTTCGATTAAATCATATCTATATGAGTGATTTTCCAATGTTCATTTTTAATCAGCTCTTCTAGTTTTTCCTGGTCCTTGTCCCTAAAATGTTTCACTATTAGAGAGTGTTGTTCATTCATTTGTTTTAAAACAGAAAATAATTTATCGTCGTCCTTACTTAAGTAGATCTGTCTAACAAAACTATTTTGAAACGAGTGAAGCAGCTCGATTAATGTCTCATTATTACATTTATCAATATAGACCTTATGAAATTCATTTTGGTAGAGTTGATAGTCAGAGTAATTTTTCTGAGAGATCGCTAAGTCAATTTTTCTAACCATATCCTCCATTTTGTTTATCTCTTCTTCTGTAAGAAGCTGTATGGAAAGGGAAGCTGCTAACGCGTCAAGTACGGCAACAACCTGGAATACATCTAGCTTTGATTTCGTAGTGACTTCTTTTACGATAAATCCCTTTCTAGGGAAAAATTCTAGTAGGTTTTCGGAAGCAAGCTGGATTAAAGCTTCTCTTACAGGAGTTCTACTCACTTCTAATTGATTTGCTATAGCTACTTCATTTATTTTCTGATTGGGGAGTAAAGTTCCGTTCTGAATTTCTGTGGCTATGTAATCATAAACGTGATCCTTTAAGGATCGGTATCTCTTCTTTATCGTTCATTCCTCCTTGCTGAAGGCTTGTTATATCTAACAATAATTATACATTAAATACAAAAGGGAAGTACTACAACGGATTTAAGTAGCTATCTACAAACTAATTTGTTATAATATTCTGTACATTATACAATATACAATATTTTTTAAAAAGGGAAATAACTTTTGAGGTGATTACATGGGGAAACATAAAAGCATGAATATACAGGACGGAACAAAAGCTGTATGGGCGGGGGAAGAGGCATCCCTTGCATTTAACGCAACTCAGGTGCCTGTCGTCTTAAGTGTAGCCTACAATTATGATGATATTGATGAATGGCAGGACGTGGCACTTGGATTAAAGCCAGGACACACTTACAATAGGATGACGAATCCGACGGTCGAAGCTTTTGAAGAAAAAGTACGTATTCTGGAGGGAGCAGAAAGGGCAGTTGGCTTTTCATCGGGGATGGCCGCCATTAGTAGTACGCTGTATACATTTTTAAGACCGGGGGACCGAGTCGTATCTGTTAAGGATACATATGGAGGGACCAATAAAATATTCACAGAGTTCCTACCAAATATAAATGTAAATGTGACGCTATGTCAGACGGGAAATCACGAAGAAATCGAGGCGGAAGTTGCCAAAGGGTGCAAGGTACTATATTTAGAATCACCAACGAACCCAACGTTGAAGATTACGGATATAAATAGAATGGTCAAGGCAGGGAAAGCAGTTGGCGCATTGGTTATCATTGATAATACCTTTGCTACTCCCATTAATCAAAATCCTATTTCATTGGGGGTAGACATCGTTATACATAGTGCCACTAAGTTTTTAAGTGGTCATGCAGATGCGATGGGTGGAGTTGTTTGCGGAACGAAGGAACTGATGGAAAAAGTGTACCATTATCGCGAAATTAATGGTGCCACTATGGATCCCTGGTCTGCTTACCTTATATTAAGAGGAATGAAAACATTAAAGCTGCGGGTGAGACAGCAAGAAAAGAGTGCAATGGAAATAGCCAAGTATCTGAAAACTCAAAGGCATGTGGAAGAAGTATTTTATCCTGGGTTAGAAACACACCCTAATCATGATATTGCAAAAAAACAAATGAAGGGCTTCGGGGGAATAGTAAGCTTTGTGTTAAAAAAAGAGATGGAAGCAATCAAAATTTTACTACCAAAGTTAGAGTATGCGAATAGAGCTGGGAATCTTGGTGCGGTGGAAACCATCTATGGACCAGCAAGAACGACCAGCCATGTGGAGTGTACCCTTGAAGAACGCAAAGAATTGGGGATACCAGAGGGGCTAGTACGAATATCGGTGGGAATCGAGGACACCGAAGATTTGATAGCTGATCTCGAGCAAGCTTTTGTACATCTAGAGTCCAAATTATCACTTGGGCTATAGGTAAATAAGGGGTTATTCGATATAATAGCTTCATATATTTAGTAGGAGTGACGTATGGATGTACCTAACAGTGAAAGAAACGGCAGAGTATTTATCAGTTTCCGTTCAATATGTAGAAAATTTAATTTTACAGGGGAAAATTCGGGTGTTGCGTGACAGTGAAGGTGTACCCATGATTTTTAAGGACCAGTTCAAAACGCATTTTGAACAGCTTGAAAAATACAAGAATCTCCTAAAAGAATTAGAAAACGAGCCCATTCCAGAAGACAGAGACATCAAAGATGAGGATTAAATAGTCATACTCTTAAAAAGGGAGAATAAAAAATAGATAGGTTTTTTATTCTCCCTTTATTTGTATGCTTTTAATGGTTTTTATGCAATTGTCAATGAACATGTTAAATAGTCTAACAGTAAAAAGATAGTGAATATATCGTTAAAAGATATTTTCAAATACCAATAAGGATAGGATTCCCAATACACATACTTTACTCTAGTAGAGTGGTAATAAATTATCCTAACAAAGTTTTTATGGTTGCATAAAAAAACGATTAAAGTTATAATAGTTTCATGTCAAAATATACTGAAAATTTAGAGTTATAAGGTATTTGTTAGGTAAAGTTACAATATATATAAAACAATTATTAAGGGGGCAATGTAGTGAAAAAACTATCTTTCTTATCATTTTTGTTAGTGCTTAGTATGCTTTTGTCTGCTTGTGGAACGAACGACCAGAACAATGGATCTGATGAAGGAGCAAGTGAAGAAAAGAAAACATTAAGAGTCGTAACCGATGCAGCCTACGCACCATTTGAGTACATGGATGGCGATAAAATTGTTGGATTTGATGTTGATTTTGTTAATGCCATTGCAAAAGAGGCTGGCTATGAAGTGGATATCGTACATGTTGGCTGGGACCCTGTTTTCGTAGAGTTAGAGGATAGAATAGCAGACTTTGCTGTTTCAGCGATTACCATTAATGATGAGCGAAAAGAATCGTATGACTTCTCACACCCTTACTTCCTATCAACTAATAAAATTCTAGTTCCAGAAGGCAGTGATATTAAATCAGCTGCAGACTTAAAGGACAAGAAAGTGGCTGTCCAAAACGGTACCACTGGCCAAGAAGCAATTGAAAGTGTACTAGGAGTAAATAATCCTAATATCAAAAAATTTGAAAATACGGTTCTAGCAATAATGGAGCTTAAAGGTGGCGGCGCTGACGCAGTTGTTGCTGATAACACAGTGGTTGAAGAGTATGCAAAAAATAATCCAAATGATAAGTTTGTTGTCGTTGAAGATACAGAAGCATTCGCAGCTGAATATTATGGCTTAATGTTCCCGAAGGATAGTGAGTTGAAAGCAGAATTTGATAAAGCGATTAACGCCATCTACGAAAATGGAACGTATGCAAAGATATATAAAGAATGGTTTGGTTCTGAGCCGGACGTTGAAGATTTAAAAGCACAACAATAATTGGTTACATGATTTATTAGCGGCGTAACTCTTCCACATAGTGTTACGCCATTTTTTCATTCTAGTAAAGGAGGAGTACGATGGACTTTCGTTTTGATCTCATCATGGACTACGCTCCATTGTTTTTAAAGGGAACATTGCTTACCCTTGGGTTATCACTAGCAGGTATCGTTTTGGGTACCGCACTAGGTTTGGCCATTGGGTTAGGGAAAATGGTCAAGAACAAGTGGTTGTCACTACCTTTTGACTTATATATTACGTTTTTCAGAGGAACGCCATTATTTGTACAAATATTGCTCATTCACTTTGGTCTCGTTCCATTGTTTACAGGAAAAACTGAGCCAGTGACAGCGGCTATTCTCGCATTGTCCTTAAATGCAGGAGCATACATTGCAGAAATCTTTCGAGCAGGAATTCAATCCATTGACAAAGGTCAGATGGAGGCGGCAAGAACACTTGGGATGACTCATTTCCAAGCGATGAGATACGTCATTCTACCACAAGCATTTAAGAGAATGATTCCACCATTAGGAAATGAATTTATTGTTCTTATTAAGGAATCATCATTAGCAGCGGTTATTGCCGCTCCAGAGATTATGTACTGGGGACGAGCTATGCAAGGACAATACTATCGTGTTTGGGAGCCGTATTTGACTGTAGCAGTTATTTATCTCGTCATCACGTTATCATTGAGCTTCCTGTTAAATCGTCTTGAGAGGAGGTTATCAACCGAATGATTAAAGTCAGTAATTTAAAAAAATCCTTTGGAAGTAACGAAGTACTAAAAAATATAAATGCGGAAGTGAAACCACAAGAAGTGGTCGTTGTCATCGGACCTTCAGGTTCAGGGAAATCGACCTTTCTACGCTGCTTGAACTTGTTAGAATCCGTCACAGACGGTCATGTATATATTGAAGGTGTCGATCTAACAGATAAGAGTGTGAATATCAATAAAGTCAGACAGGATGTAGGAATGGTTTTCCAGCAATTTAACCTGTTCCCTCATAAAACGGTTATTGAGAATATTATGATGGCCCCTGTGAAGGTGAAAAAAGTCGATGAAGAAGTGGCTAGGCAAAAGGGTCTGGAGCTTTTACGAAAAGTCGGGCTTGAGGACAAGGCAGATGCCTATCCTGATTCTTTATCTGGTGGTCAAAAACAGCGTGTCGCCATTGCTAGGGCACTTGCCATGGAACCGAAGATCATGCTCTTCGATGAACCAACCTCTGCATTAGACCCAGAGATGGTTGGTGAGGTTCTAGAGGTTATGAAACAGCTAGCAAAAGAAGGTATGACGATGGTTGTTGTGACACATGAAATGGGGTTTGCTAGAGAAGTCGGTGATCGGGTTATTTTCATGGACGGTGGCTATATAGTTGAAGAAAATATCCCTGAAGAACTGTTTAGCAATCCGCAGCAGGAACGAACCAAAGCATTTTTAAGCAAAGTACTATAAAAGGATATCCCTTTTTGCATAATATTTTCTTAATAAGGCCAAAATAAAAATGACTTGTAGCTCAAAGAACAGAGCGGCCTCTCGTATCATTGATACGGGAAGAGTAGTTTATGGGTTGAAGTCCCATCGAGTCAAAAACACAGGTTCTAATTGGACCTGTGTTTTTTTTGAAACTAATATCCTTTTTTAAAATCAACTGCATTAATGGAAGGTTTTTCACCATTTACGTATTGTCGTAAGTTTGGTAAAAAGATATCTTCTACGACTCGTTGATCATAATTTTCCGTTGAACCGGATGTATGAGGAGTAATGATCACATTCTCCATCTCCCATAAAGGATTCATTTCAGGGAGAGGCTCTACCTCGAATACATCTAGTCCAGCTCCTGCAATTTCTCCCGTTTGAAGTGCGTGAATAAGATCCTCTTCCACGACAATTTCTCCTCGACCAATATTAATGAAAAAGGAGGTTGGCTTCATTAATTGAAATTGCTCCATAGAAAATAATCCTTTTGTATCCTTCGTTAAGGGTAGAGTAGAAACCACATAATCGCATTGAGGAAGTACTGAATTCAGTTCTGTTGTAACGTACATTTCATCCACATTTTCTTCAGGAATTTGGGAGTTTCTCACTCCAAGTACTTTCATTCCAAATGCTTTAGCGATCTTTGCCGTTTCTTTCCCAATTGCCCCAACTCCAATAATACCAATCGTTTTTCCGTGGATTTCAAGTTTTAGCCCACCATGATGCCATTGTTTGGATGATTGGTTTCGAACGTATGTATGAATATGACGAGTAAGTGCTAGCATTAATCCGAAGATGGTTTCAGAAATGGGGAAGGCATGGACGCCATTCGCACTTGTAACCATTACTCCACGCTCATTAAGCAATTGAAGGGGTAAATTATTCACACCGGCGCTCCAGGTTTGAACCCATTTCAATGCAGAGGCGCTCCCTATAAGGTCTGTTATATCTTTTTTCCATCCTAAAATAATTTCTGCCTCATGGATACGGTCTTTGTAGATTTCTTTGCCAACAATGATTTCCCAATCTGGTAATATAGCCTTTATTTCGTTAACATATACTTGTTCAATATTATGAGTAACGACTAGCTTTCTCAATGCTCAACACCTACTTTTTTGAAAATTTCGATATTCTAAATATAACATAAAAAAGTAGTGGCCCGCTAATACGAGAAATATGATAAAGTATTCATTACATTATAAAGTTAAGCAGTTGGTGATAAATAGTGGAAAAACAACAAGTGGTATACGACATTATGGAAGTTTGTCTATTAGCAGGGAAAATCATGCTCCAAAGTGGTGCTGAAACATACCGCGTGGAGGATACGATGGAAAGAATAGCCCGTGCCTTTGGGGTTAGGGAGGCGCATTGTTTTGTAACACCAACGGGAATTATTTTTTCAATAGAAAGTACGGAGCCTACAAAAACAAAGCTGGTTCGAATTACAGAAAGAACAACGGACCTACATAAAGTCGCATTGGTAAATGGGGTTTCCCGTCGGATAACGAATGGAGAACTTGATATAGAAAAGGCCTTTCGTGCGTTAACAGAGGTAGAAGAGTCCCAATTAACGTATTCAACAAAGCTTCAAATCCTTGCAGCAGCAATAGCTAGTGGATGCTTTTTAATTATGTTTAATGGGAGTTGGGTCGACTTCCTCCCGGCATTTATTACCGGTGGCTTAGGTTTTACGAGTGTGATTTATTTTCACAGAATGGTTCCTATCAAGTTTATTTCAGAGTTTATTGGATCCATTATTATCGGAATTCTCTCCTATCTATTTATTCATATGGGTATGGGCGTTGAGTTAGATAAAATTATTATTGGATCGGTTATGCCACTTGTGCCGGGTCTATTATTAACCAATGCCGTTAGAGATTTAATGGCCGGACACTTGGTTTCAGGAATCTCCAAAGGGGCAGAAGCGCTGTTAACTGCTTTTGCTATCGGGTCAGGTATTGCTGTCGTATTATCATTTCTATAAAGGAGACGCCTATTCATGTACATTCTTCAACATCTACTATTAAGTTTTTTGGCCGCCGCCGCTTTTGGTATTATCTTTAACGCTCCTAAATCCTCCTTGGTACAATCGGGGTTTGTCGGAATGCTTGGTTGGGGTATTTATATCCTTTTCACAATCAATGGCTCTGATGCAGTTAATGCTACTTTGGTTGCCTCCTTCGTTATTGCAGTAGCCAGTCAGGTCTTTGCAAAGCTATATCGGACGCCGATTATCATATTTATAGTCGCAGGAATCATCCCTCTTGTTCCAGGTGGAATGGCATATGATGCCATGCGTAATTTTGTTGAAAATGACTATAATATCGCTTTAGCCCTTGCTGCGAAAGCCTTCTTAATTTCTGGGTCAATTGCGATGGGAATCGTGTTTTCGGAAGTAATTAACCAGCTTATTAGAAAGACAGCATTTATAAAAAAGAGCTAGTAATGATTCAAAGATTTGCCAAGTTCAAATCCGAATGTCCCTCTCCCTTTTTGTTTACCCTATCCATAGGGGAGGTGTTATACCATGGCAAAAGATGTACTATGTGAGGTAAGTAATTGCGTCCACAATGAAGAAGGAATGAAGTGTGGAGCAGAGCAAATCTTCGTTGTAAGTCACCGTGGAAATGAAGCAGATACTAGCCGTGAAACAGATTGTAAAACATTCGAACCTGAAGGATTATAGAAAAACTAAGGCAGTGCGAGCGAGCACTGTCTTTTTTTATGTGTTTTCGGGATTTCTTACCAAGAAAGCATATTTCCTCCTTATGTGACAAATGCTATTAGAAAGTGAAATAGGAAGTTTACATGGAGTTAGGATGATAATCTTGGTTACCTTTATGTTTTGTTTGATATTTTGTGCATCAATTGGAGTGATCACCGTGTTTGATTTATATCTATATAACCAGCCGCTTTTAACCATTGTAAAAGCGAATGTTTCCTTTCAGCGAGGGACTAGTCAATGGATGATCTATTCCGTTCTTTTGGTTGGCTTCTGCTATAGCATTGGAGTTGACTATAGAGTAAGGAAAAATAAAAAAACAAGTAAATCATCATGAAAAATATTCTTGTTGAAAAATTGTCCCTCTGGCAACTGTTTATTTTAATTTTTATCTTTGAAATTGGAAGCGCAGCCGTTGTAAGTACAGGAAATGATGCGAAACAAGATGCGTGGATCGCTCTTGGGGTAGCGATGATCTTCGGGTTAGGAATAGGTTTGTTTTTCCACTTTCTTCTTTCCAGGGCCCCGGGGAAAAATCTATTTGAGATTTTTCAGCTTTGCTTAGGAAAGTGGATGGGTGGAGCACTAATCATTATGTATATTCTTTATTTTATCTACATTGCTTCCCGTGTTCTTAGAGATTTTTGTGAGTTGATCACCTCTTTTATATTTGAACAGACTCCTGTTGAATTCGTAGCTATTACGATGGTGGTTGTTATCATCTATATGCTGTATTTAGGTATAGAGGTAATGGGGAGAACGAGTGAGATTTTCATTCCTTACTTCTTCTCATTTATTATTATTATTGGAATTGCCGTCTTTATTTCAGGTGAAATGGAATTTACTAATTTACTTCCTATTCTTGGAGAAGGGATAAAGCCGGTAGTAAAGGCGGTTTTCCCGCAGCTTTTAACCTTTCCTTTCGGTGAGCTCATTGCCTTCACCTTAATAATCCCTTATACATCAGAATTTAAAAAGTCTAAAAAGATTATTCTACTAGCTGTATTTGCTAGTGGTCTTATATTGATTTACAATGCAATATTGCAAATCGCAACCTTAGGAGTGCAAATGAGGGCTCGCTCAAACTTTCCACTTCTATCATCTGCCCGTGAAATATCATTGCTGGAGTTTATTGAAAGGGTAGATTTGATTGTTGTCTTTATCGTGATGTATGGAATTATTATTAAGGTTGGTGTCTTTTTTTACGGGGCTTTAAAAGGGTTGGAGCTGTTAAGCAAGCGTCCATATCGAATGCATGTAGTTCCATTAGGAGCAATTATCACTTTTTTATCAGTGAAAATCAGTGATAATTTTGCTGAGCATATCGAGGAAGGGCTAATCGTTGTCCCAATGTTTTTACATATTCCTTTTCAATTCATACTTCCGCTACTAATACTACCGATTCTCTTATGGAAAACAAAGAAGAGTAAGGAGGGAAGGGAATGAAATTATTTGGATCCACTTTTCTAAGGAAGAAAAATAAAAACCGTGGAAAATCAACGGAGGAGGAGTTGTTTCAGCAACAGGACATTACCAAGTATTACTCCAGACAGGTTGATGAAAATAAAAAACATCTAGGGGAGCTATTTAAGGGAACATTCGACTTTAAATGTGAGTCTATTAAAATAGGTGGCCTAAAAGGATATATAACATATATAAGTACGATGATTAATAAAAATGAACTCTCAAACCGTGTCTT
The DNA here is from genome assembly GCF_001591645.1 of Robertmurraya korlensis NBRC 107688. Lineage (GTDB taxonomy): Bacteria > Bacillota > Bacilli > Bacillales > Cytobacillaceae > Robertmurraya_A. Next base: position 174,960 of record NZ_BCVH01000005.1, read on the forward strand.
ACAAGCGGCAACAAACCGTCAAACAGACCAATCATTTCGTGATATGGTTGAAATGAGAGAGCTATACTTCCCATCCATTGACTATAAGGTTTCTAAAAACTTTCATCAGGTTGTATGGAGTGTCCTAAACGGTGAAGTAGTCATTATGGTGGATGGATATATGGAAGCATTAACGTTAGATATCGGGCTTCCCCAGCAAAGGGCGATATCTGAACCGAGTACGCAAACGATCATTCGGGGGCCGAAAGAAGGATTTGTAGAAGCACTCCCTGTTAATATTCAGCTGGTTAGAAAACGATTAAAAAACCCGCGATTACGTTTTGAGGTTTTTCAGATTGGTAGTGACTCAAAGACAAATGTTGCCCTTGGATATATCAATGATATTGTTAATGAAGATCTTCTGTGTGAAGTAAGGGAGAGAATCAATAAGGTAGATGTAGGCGCATTACTGGATTCGGGGAATGTGGAGGAGTTTATCGCGGATAAATCTTTTACTCCTTTCCCTCTTGTTTATAACACGGAACGTCCAGATAGTGTATGTGGGCATTTATTAGAGGGGAAGATGGCGATCATTGTAGATGGGAGTCCATTCGTTCTAACGGTGCCAACTCTATTTGTGGATTTTTTTCAAGCGTCTGAGGATTATTATCAGCCGTTTATCATGGCGAGTTTTGTTCGTATGGTTCGCTATTCATCATTTATGATTGCGTTACTATTACCGTCTTTGTATGTAGCGATATCCACGTTTCATCATGAACTCATGCCTACACAGCTTTTAATAAGCATACAAGCACAAAGGGAAGGTGTCCCCTTTCCTGCTGTTATTGAAATAATGATCATGGAGTTATCTTTTGAGGTGTTAAGGGAAGCTGGTGTACGGATGCCAAGGGTGGTTGGACAAACCGTTTCAATTGTTGGTGCTCTTGTCATTGGTCAAGCGGCAGTAGAAGCAGGACTTGTTTCAAATGTGTTGGTTATCGTTGTTGCCTTTACAGCGATTGCAAGCTTTGTTTCACCCATTTATAACTTCTCAATTGCTACACGCCTGTTACGATTCGTCGTAATATTTAGCGCTTCTTTTATGGGGCTTTATGGCGTTCTTTTGTTTTTAATTATGATGGTTATTCATCTCGTTAGTTTACGTTCCTTTGGGATCCCTTACTTGGCACCTGTAGCACCATTTCGACCAAAGGATCAAGATGATGTATTTATTCGTATGCCAATATGGAAGAATAAAAAACGACCTTCTTATCTTTATCCAAAGACACCCGTTCGAATTAAGGATCAATACAAACCAGGTCCCCCAAAGCCGATGGGAGATCAAAGATGAATCGCAAACCTTTTCTTTTACTAGTGATTTGTATGGGTTTTTTAACGGGGTGTTGGGATCGAGTAGAATTGAATGATATCTCCATCGTAACAGGACTAGCCGTTGATAAAGGCAAGGAAATGAAATATAAATTAACAGTGGAAATTGTTAATGCGAGCCAATTTTCAAAAAGTCAAATGGGTGGAGAGGCAAGCCCTGCCATTACTTACTCACTTGAAGGAAACTCTGTATCTGAGCTTGTGCATAAAATGAATATCGGTATTACTCGGAGATTAATTTTCTCACATACAAGAGTTCTTTATATTGGTGAGGAGGTGGCAAAAGAAGGGGTCCTTGAATTTCTCGATTATCTTGATCGTAGTGGGCAATTTCGAAATGATTTTAATATAGTGATCACACAAGGTGAAAAGGCAGAAGTGTTTACAAAAATTACGTATCCTGTTCAAAAAGTTCCATCCTTAAAAATGCATAAACAAACCCAATCATTCATTGAAGAATGGGGTGGAGACCCAGGGGTTAGATTGACTGATTTTATTTCAGCCGTTACCTCTCTTGGCCGAAATCCTGTTGCAGCTGCCATTAAGCTGAAGGGCGATCCAAAAAAAGGGAGTAGCTCAGAGAATAACCAAAGCTTAGATATAGAATCCCTAGTTGAGATGAACGGCATGGCCGTTTTTCAGGATGATAAATTGGTTGGATTTTTAGATTTAACTGATACAAGAAATTATTATTGGACCCAAGAATTAAAAAATACAAGTCTAAGTGTGCCGTGCGCCAAACAAGACGAGGCCAAATCGAGGGACCAACTATTTAATGATCTAAGAGTAACGGAAACATACACACAGCTCAAGGTAGATCTTAAAAGTGGTAGACCTGTTCTCAAGGTAAAAATTACAGGTGAAACGAGAATTGAAGCAACACAGTGCCCTGATGATATAACAAAGATCGAAACCTATAATAAATTCGAGAAGCAAACAAACGAGTTTGTAGCGAATGAAATACAGAAGACCATCGAGAAGGTACAGGAAGAATATGGTGCAGATATTTTTGGATTTGGGGAAGTGTTTAACCGCCAGCATCATAAGGAATATAAAAAGGTAGAAAAGAATTGGGATGAGGTATTTGCGCAAGCAGAAGTTGAAGTGGAGTCTGATTTACATTTAAGACGTTCGGGAATTAGAGCAAAATCGTTCATATCTGAGATTCCAAAGCAAGATTAGACAACCATTCGTCTTTCAGCTAGTATTTAACTAGAGAAAATAAGAGTAAGCTGAATAGAAAACAGCTTTTTATTAAAGGAGAAGCAGATGAGTACGACGATTGTAAACGAGCTACAACCATTTATAAAGGATATTTGGAAAAAAGAAGGATTTAAAGAACTAACCAGTGTACAAACAAAGGCAGTGCCTATCATTGCAGAAGGAAAAGATGTGATTGCTGAGTCACCCACAGGAACGGGAAAAACTCTTGCTTATCTTCTACCGGTGCTAGATAAATTAGATCCAGAGAAACGAACGATTCAAGCCGTTATTTTAGCATCCTCGCAGGAGCTAGTTATGCAAATCCTTTCGGAGATTCAAAAATGGAGTGAAGGAAGTGGCATACGTTCGGCTTCATTTATTGGAGGAGCAAACGTCAAGCGCCAGCTCGAAAAGCTAAAGAAGCAACCACATATTATTGCAGGAACTCCAGGGAGAATGATGGAGCTGATTGCTCAAAAGAAAATTAAGATGCATGAAGTAAAAACGATTGTTCTAGACGAGGGTGACCAATTACTAACAAAAGAGCATCTGCAGACAGTGACCAATATTGTGAAGTCTACCCAAGCCGATCGTCAAGTCGTCTTATTTTCAGCCACGCTTCCAGAGCATGCAGAAAAGCTAGCAAGAGAGTTGACGAAGGAAGCGGAAGTCATTAAGGTGAAAAAAGATGAAACAATTGAGTCGGGTACCGTTGATCATGTGTTTTTTACTGCGGAACAACGCGATAAAATTAAGCTGCTTGAAAAAATCTCGCGCTTGGAAGAGGCAAGTATTCTGGTTTTCATTAAAGATATCGGAAATTTGAATGTTGTGTCTGAAAAACTAGATTTCCAAAATGTAAAAGCATCCGTTTTACATAGTGACCTAAACAAGGACAAACGTAAAAATGCTTTGAAGGATTTTCGAACAGGCAAGGTAAATATGTTACTTGCAACGGATGTGGCTGCAAGAGGGTTAGACATTAAAGGGATCACGCACGTGGTTCATTATGATTTCCCTCGAGATATAGAACAATATGTGCACCGATCCGGACGTACAGGAAGATTTGGGGCAGAAGGCACGGTGATCTCTTTAGTGAATGAACGTGAGGAAAGAGATTTAAAGAAATTTACTAGGGATTTGAAAAAGGACGTTGTCAAAAAGGTGTTTTTTAAAGGTCAGATGGTGGATGCTGATTCAAGAAGGTAATTTCCAAGGAGTGGGAACAAGTTTCCCGCTCCTTATTGTATAATAAAGGAAACAAAATAAGGGGTTGAAAGAATGGAGAATCCACGTTTACATATAGCTTCTGAAGATTGGCTTGAAGAGGCAACCATTGATTTAATTCAGGAAAAAATGGCCTCTAGTGAGGTAACCTCAAAAGAGCTTGTAACCATGTATTTGCATCGCATTCGTACGTTAGACCCAAAAATCAATTCCATTCTTGAAGTGAATCCTCATGCCATTCAGATTGCTGCTAGTCTTGATGCAGAACGAAAGACGAAGGGACCACGCGGCCCGCTCCATGGGATTCCTGTATTAATTAAGGATAATATCGACACGGGTGATCATATGCATACAAGTGCAGGTTCGCTAGCTCTTGCTGATTCATATGCAAAAGAGGACTCGAAGGTAGCCGCTCTATTAAGAGAAGCGGGTGCAATCATTTTAGGAAAAACCAATATGACCGAGTGGGCGAATTTTATGGCTGAAGGAATGAAAAGCGGATATAGCTCTCGTGGGGGACAAGTGTTAAACCCATACGGAACTGGTCAGTTTGATGTGGGAGGATCAAGTTCGGGATCAGGTGCTTCTATTGCAGCAAACCTAGCCGTCATAGCTGTTGGTACAGAAACCTCCGGGTCCATTTTAAGTCCCGCAAGTCAAAATTCCTTAGTTGGGATAAAGCCGACGGTAGGATTAGTGAGTCGTAAGGGGATTATACCGATTTCTCACAGCCAGGATACAGCCGGTCCAATGGCGAGAACCGTTACGGATGCAGTCTATTTATTAAGCGCTTTATCTGCTCAAGATCAAAATGACCCAGTAACATTAACCAACACAGAGTTATCTGGAACAGACTTCACCTCCTATTTAGATCTGCAGGGGTTAAAAGGAGCACGAATTGGGATTACCCGTGATGTGTACTTTGGGTATTTAAATGAGGGACAGCTTCAGGTGATGAATAAAGCCGTTGAAAAGCTGGTTGAACTAGGTGCAGAGGTCGTAGATCATGTAGTTATTCCTTCAACAGGACGAAAATGGAGCTATGATGTACTCACGTATGAGTTTAAATCAGATGTGAATGCATACTTAAAAACAGTGGATTCCTCGGTTAAAGTAAGGTCACTTTCGGATGTGATTCAGTTTAATAAAGAAAACGAAGAAACATGCTTAAAGTATGGACAAGTCGTTTTAGAGGAAGCAGAAGCTACTTCTGGTAGGCTAACCGAAGAAGCCTATTTAAAAGCACTGGAAGAAGATCTATACTATTCAACCGAGCAGGGGATCGATTACGTGTTAAAGGAACACCAACTGGATGCGATTGTGTTCCCTAATAATTTTGGAGCAGGTATTCCTGCGAAAGCAGGCTACCCGTCGATAACAGTTCCCGCTGGATACACGAGTGAAGGAGAACCTGTTGGAATCACCTTTACAGGGACTGCTTATAGTGAGCCAACCCTAATTAAACTCGGGTTTGCCTTCGAACAAGCAACCAAGCATCGAAAACCTCCAATTATCGAATAAGGTGTACCTTTCCTTCTCATACTACCTATGTAAGTATCCTCTTTTTAAAAGGAGATGTTTTACATGGGAAGAACAAAGCTTGGGAATGCCAACGCGCAGCGTAATAATAACCAAAAGCAGCAACAAACTAGCTCCGAGCTTGTAGAGTTTTCTACAACGGATAAAAAGGACATTCGTCGAAATCGTCCGATGAATCAATAACAAAAAAGAACTGGCCGAATCATTTTCGGCCAGTTTTTTTAATCCAATTCCACTTTTTTAAGTGGCTTGTTTGCGGGCCCCTCCACAACTTCACCATCGTAAGTATATCGTGATCCATGACAAGGGCAATCCCATGTGCGATCTCCGTGATTCCATTCCACTTCACACCCTAAATGAGTACAAGTCGTATCTACGAGATGAAGACAGCCGTCATGGTCGCGATAAGCACCAGCGCGCTCTCCTTTTACCATAACGACAGCCCCTTCATCAACTTCCACTTCGTTCGGCTCTTTCCCGACGTATTCAAGCTTCCCTTTTACTAGGTGCTTTGCTACATCTGCATTCAGTTTAATGAACTTTTTAATATCCGGATCAGCATCGAAGCGCTGAGGAGCATAAAAGTCACGATAGGCATTTTCTTTTTCAAGGATGGTATCTGCAAGAACAAGTGCTGCTTGTGTTCCGTTAGTCATTCCCCATTTACGATACCCGGTTGCGATATGAATATTGGGATTATTCTCAGTAACAGGTCCAATATAAGGGATTTTATCTAGTGTAATCATATCCTGTGCCGACCAGCGGTACTTGTACTCTTTAATACCAAGGACATCATTAGCAAATTTCTCAAGAGCCAAGTAATGCTCCAATGTATCAACACCTTGTCCAGTCTTATGACCGTCACCACTCACTAAAACGAGTTGTTCCCCATTATCCAGTGGAGTTGAACGTAATGACCGTGTAGGAGAATCGGCGCTATAGTACATTCCGCCAGGAAACTCCTTTTGTGTTGTAACCGCAACGATATAGGAACGTTTAATTTCTAGCCGAGTAAAATAAAAGCCATTTTTATCAACAAATGGATAATGAGACGCTGCAATGACATGCTTGCACGTTACCTTTTTCCCATTTCTTAATACGACCTTAGGTTGGGAGCCCTCCTCAACATCGGTAGCCGTTACATTTTCATAGACCACACCACCCGCTTCAATAAATTTGCGTAAAAGCACGTTTAAGTATTTGAGTGGGTGAAATTGAGCTTGATCATGCATTACAAGGGTAGACATGGATTTCATGTTAAAGGGAAGAGCTTCCTCTGTTAACTCACCACGAATGCCTAACTTTTGATAGGCATCGGCTTCCTCCTCCACTTTATAGGCATTTTTCTCTGAAACTGCATAAATAAAAGCCTCTTGGTTTGAGAAATCGCATTCGATACTGTGTTCGTTTACCATTCGACTGATAAATTCCATTGCGTCTGTAGCGCCTTGGTAATAAAGTTTTGCTCGTTCTTCTCCAAAGTTTTGGAGCAACTCATTATATATTAAGCCATGCTGAGCCGTGATTTTTGCCGTCGTATGGCCAGTCGTTCCATTTAGAACTCTTCCGGCTTCTAGTATGGCAACCTTTAAGCCTTTATTAGCTAAAAGATAACCTGCTGTTATGCCGGTGATTCCTGCCCCGACAATAGCGACATCTACGTTGATATCCTCGATTAAAGAATTGTAAATGGGTAAATCCATATCTCTCCAGTATGGTTCTGGAAAGCGGGGCATTTCATAATCCTTCATAGACATAGCCGTTCCTCCTCAAATCTACTAGATAAACATAATTTTTCCAAGTGAGAGAGAAATATGTATAAGGGAAAGGATAAATTTTAAAGACGTACATGTGGTTTTGTACATACTAAAAGAAACAAAACAAAGGGGGGACCATCATGCCTGAACTACCAGAAATGGAGACGTATCGGAAGTTGTTAAGTGAGCGATTGTCAGGGAAAGAAATTTCAAATGTGGCCATTAACCGTGAGAAATCCATCAATATGGAGAGCGGAACTTTTATCAATAAAGTGAAAGGAGCAAAAATTCAAGCCATTCATAGAAGAGCAAAGCACTTAATTTTTAAGCTAAGTACGGGAGACAATCTGTTGCTCCATTTAATGCTTGGTGGGTGGATATATATCGGAAGTGAAAATGACCAGCCGAACCGAACCAAACAGGTGATTCTTTCCTTTGGAGAAATGGAGTTATATTTTATTGGTTTACGGCTAGGATATTTGCATCTTTTATCAGAAACAGAGCTGGAAAAGGAGCTCTCTGACCTAGGTCCTGAACCGTTGAATGGACATTTACCTTATGCAGCTTGGCAGGATTTAATCGGAGGAAAAAGAGGGCGGCTTAAAACCACTCTTCTTGACCAACAATTTATTGCGGGAATAGGAAATTGCTACTCTGATGAGATTTGTTACGGAGCTCGACTCATGCCAACCAAGCAAGCAGATACACTGGATGAGGAAATGCAAAAGGATCTTTATGAGGCGATTCAGTCGGTCCTACAAAGAGCACTTGGATTTGGAGGCTATATGGATCAGCCATTGTATAAAGGAGATACCTTTACAGGAGGCTATAATGACCATTGTTTTGTTTATGATCGGGAAGGGGAATTGTGCGGAAGATGCGAGGGAACGATTTGTTTTGAAGAGGTTTCCTCGAGAAAATGCTTTTATTGTCCAAAATGTCAAAGGAAGTAAAAAAGTGGCCCGATCAGACTCGAGCCACTTGCTTCTATTCTTTTGGAGCGGGATCAATTCGATGTGCATCCTCTGAATCAAGAGCTTTTCTAAGATAATAGATAAATACACCACCTACAATTCCTAAGCAAATAACAAATCCAACGGTTGTTACCCACATCAAACCCATGGAAATCCCTCCTTTACACACTATATGAAGGGGGCAATGAATCTTTTCCAATTTGGAAACATTCTCCTTGATTTTTTTAGAGGAGGAAGATGAATTCTATTATTGTTAGGAGGTGGAAAATATGCTTAAAAAGCTATTCTTGGGAATTGTTTTATTACTGTCATTGGTGGTTATCCCGATAAACTCGTTCGCACAACAAGTGTATACGGTCCAACCGGGAGATAGCTTATGGAAAATTGCTGTTCGTTATCAAGTGGGATTGTCTGAAATTATTCAAATGAACCCGCAATTCAAAAATCCAGCTCTAATCTATCCGGGTCAAAAGGTAAACATTCCAAACTTTGATGCAACCAAGTCCATTGAAAACCAAGTGGTACAACTGACCAATCAAGAGCGTGCAAAGTATGGGTTAAAACCGCTAGTTGCGGACTGGGAACTGGCAAGAGTGGCACGTTACAAATCAGCTGATATGAGAGACCGGAACTATTTTTCGCATACAAGCCCTACATACGGATCGCCATTTGAAATGATGAAAAACTTCGGCATTTCGTACCGTAGTGCAGGAGAAAATATTGCAGCGGGTCAACGCACACCGCAAGAGGTAGTGACTGCATGGATGAACAGTGAAGGTCACCGCAAAAACATCCTGAGCTCTGGATATACGCACATCGGAGTCGGCTATGCTCAAGGCGGGTCAAAGCAGCATTACTGGACACAAATGTTTATATCGAAGTAGGAAAAGTCGGAGGTTTTTACTCCGGCTTTTTTATTTGGTTTTCCTATTCGTATGCACTATCATCCTCGATTTACCACCAGTCCTACTCCTCTCTAAGCCTCAAGTCTTATATGAAAATCAAGCTTAAGCTCGTTATGAGAAGTTTGAAATCTAGGTAAGATGATATCAAGAAGGGAGGCAACAACAAATGAAAAAATTCGGGTTGCTTTTAATAGGAGGCATTGCAGCGTTAGTTTTATTAGCAAATCTTGGTCCAATGGTAGGGTTAGTAGTCAGCATGGCGATTCTGTACTTTGTGTTTAAGCAGTTTTTAAAGACAGATTCGATGGGGATGAAGATCGGGTTAGGAATCCTAGGATTCATTCTCCTGATGGCGTCTATCTCTAACGCACCAGCGCTTGTTGGGATTGTAGCTGCATATATTCTCTATGGTGTTTACAAAAAATTTAATGAAACAAAAGTAATGGAAAAAGTTTCAAATGACCCTTTTCAAAACTTTGAAAAGCAATGGTCTGAACTAAAAAATAATTAATTCTAAAAAGAGGAGAGATATTTAATGTCAAACTTATTTACTCGATTAAAAAACACGATTGTAGCCGATCTAAATGAAGTACTAGAACAAAAGGAAAACAAAAATCCGATTGTGATGCTAAACCAGTATTTACGTGAATGTGAGCTAGAAACAGAAAAAGTGAGAAAGCTTGTTGAAAGACAATATAATTTACGTGATGGTTTTACTCGCGAGTGGAAGCAAGCACAGGAACTGGCTGAAAAAAGAAAATATCAAGCGGAAGTAGCACAAAATGCAGGTGAAACAGATCTTTATACATTTGCCAGTGCGGAGCAGCTTCAATACGAAGAGAGAGCCACACGATTAAGTGAATCCCTTCGTTACACGGAAAATCAATTACAGGAGCTTGAGCAAAAATACGAGGAAATGAAGCACAAGCTAAAAGACATGCATATACGTCGCATGGAGTTAATGGGAAGAGAAAATCTATCTCGTGCCCACCATCAAATGAATAAAGTGCTAGACAGTGACAACTACGCAAACCAATCCGGTTCGCGCTTTCAAGAAATAGAGTCGTACCTTGATCGTATCGAGGAGAAAGTAAATACCTCCTACTACAGAAACACCATTGATGCTCGCATCGCCAAACTAGAAAAAGAAATGAAAGAAACTACTACTTTATAAAAAAAACTGGTATTGTAAAAGATAGAGCTTAGAAGGCGTAGCGTTTACGCCTTCTATAGGTATATACAGGAGAGGAGGAATCAACATGGTAGGAAAAAAGAAGAGTGATCTTCTCAGCTGGGCAGTTATGTTTGGAATTGTAGTGTTATTACTTGAAGTCACTTTCTTTAATCGTGGACTGATCTTCTCCCTCCTTGTTGCATCAGGAATGATCTACATCGGGAGGAAGCGCCAGCCAAAAACATCAGGCAAGTTCTTATTTTGGGCAGGAACGATCTTCTTTATTTTAAGCGTATTTAATATGATGACGATTAAAGTCTTTTTGTTTGGAATACTGGGCTATTTAATCATTCAATTTGCCAAGTCCAAGCGTTCCCCAGAAAAAATTCAGCCTGAGGTAGTGGAGGGAGAAACAAGTACTCCACAGACTGAAGCCATTGTGAAGAAAACGCCCTTATTTGAAAATACTATTTTCGGTGAACAGAGAACGAAAGACCATGTGTATGAATGGAATGATATTAATATACAGACAGGAATCGGTGACACGATCATCGACCTAAGCTATACCGTTTTACCAAAAGGTGAGACGATTATATTTGTACGAGGATTAGTCGGGAATATCCAGATTCAAGTTCCTTACGATGTTGAGGTTTGCGTGAATCACAGTGTTCTGGCTGGCTCTAGTAATATATTGAATGTAACAGGAGATAAGCTGTTCAATCAGAGACAACATGTGCAAACGAGCGAGTATGAGAAAGCGGATCAGAAGGTGAAGGTATTCACTTCGATGCTGGTGGGTGACCTCGAGGTGAAGCGAGTATGAGTATCGTACAACGCCAAATCGTGTGGGGCATTACGCTTTCTCTATTAGTCTTCATCTTTTTATCCATCTCTTTTTTCATGGCTTTTCCAGTCTACAATTGGTCTGAACTCTGGGAAGTTGATTTAATGGATATCCCATTCATCTTCTTTCTTCCAAGCGTAAGTATTGCGATTGGAATTTTGTTTGGTTTGGGGTCTGGGTTCTATTGGAGTAAGCAGATGCAAACAATTGATGATCTTCTTCATGAAGTAGAGGAAGGACGCGCTAGTCAGAGGGAGAACGGCATCTCCTATGAACCGATCCTCCAAAGAGTTCGGAAAATCCAAAAGCAAATTGCTGACCAAGCAAAGGCTTCTCAGAAGCTTGCGAATGAAAAAGCAGAGGATCAGGAAAATCGGATTCAAGAAATCATCTCTCAAGAACGCAATCGGTTAGCCAGAGAGCTCCATGACTCGGTAAGCCAGCAGCTCTTTGCAGCTTCGATGATGATGTCTGCAATCAATGAAACGAAGCAGGTTGAGAGTGAAGATCGAGAAGCAAAGCAGATGAAGATGGTAGAAGAAATGATTCACCAGTCTCAATTGGAAATGAGAGCGCTTCTTCTTCATTTACGTCCAGTGCCGTTAAAAGGAAAAACCCTACAAGAAGGAATCGAAGAGTTGTTAGTCGAACTATCACAAAAAGTAACGATGGAAATAGGATGGAAGGTAGAGGAGTTTCCTCTGGATAAAGGGGTAGAGGACCATCTCTTTCGAATCCTTCAGGAATCTGTATCGAACATTCTTCGTCATTCAAAGGCGAAGGAGCTGGAGGTTTTGCTCATACAACGAGACAATTTTATCATTATGAGGGTAGTAGATGATGGGATTGGATTTGATGTGGAAGAATCAAAAGCTGGTTCGTATGGACTTCAAAATATGCATGAACGTGCAGTCGAAATAGGTGGAACGTGTAAAATTATTAGTGTGAAAAATAAAGGTACCCGTCTAGAAGTAAAGGTTCCGTTGATGAGGAAGGGTGAGAGCAGTGATTAGAGTCGTGTTTGTGGATGACCATGAGATGGTAAGGATTGGAGTTTCCTCGTACCTATCTGCACAGCCAGATATTGAGGTTGTAGGTGAAGCGGATAATGGGAAAACAGCGATTCCAATGGTACTGGAGTTAAGGCCAGATATCGTATTAATGGATTTAGTAATGAAGGAAATGGATGGCATTGAAGCAACACGTCAAATCATTGCGAAGTGGCCCGATGCAAAAATCATCATTGTGACGAGCTTTTTAGACGATGAAAAAGTATATCCGGCACTAGAAGCGGGAGCAACGAGCTACATGTTAAAGACCTCAAAAGCGAGTGAAATAGCTAACGCTGTCCGTGCAACCTATCACGGTCAATCGGTCCTTGAACCTGAGGTGACTGGGAAAATGATGTTGAAAATGCGTCAGAAAAATGATGTTGCCCCCCATGAGGAGCTTACTTCTCGGGAAATGGAAATCCTCTTGTTAATGGCTGAGGGAAAAAGCAATCAAGATATTGCGGACGACTTGTTTATTGCTCTAAAGACCGTAAAAACCCATGTTAGTAATATTTTAAGCAAGCTTCAAGTACAAGATCGAACGCAAGCCGTTATTTACGCGTTCAAACATGAGCTGGTAAAGTAGATTTTACATAAATTTCTTGCTTTTCAGCTTCGGATTGAATATCATAAAAGTAACTAAACTGAAACGGAGGTGGAAAGAGATGAAAAATGCTGTTTTGATGCGCGGATTCTGGATGGACTATACGTATATCGTCCGTGCAATTTTTGCTGGTTTTGCGAACAACGGGAGAAGTCTGCCCTTTTTTAGCAATTCCATAGCAAACTAAACAGTGAAACATCTCTTATCCACAAATATGAACGGATAAAAGAGGGCTTCATGCTCTCTTTTTTTCGTACACATTTTTCGTGCCATGGGATTTTTCCCATGGTTTTTTTTGTGTAAAAAACTTACAAACAAACTCCGGAGGTTTATATATGATTACTTTAAGCGTAAATTCTATTAGCAAAATGTTTGGTGGAAACACCATTTTTGAAAACTTATCTATAGAAATTCATGAAGGAGATCGGGTTGGACTCGTTGGTCGTAACGGCAGTGGGAAAACGACTCTTTTTAAGCTATTAGCTGGGGAGGAAATTCCTGATAGTGGTCAAATTCATCGGAGAAAAGGAACGACCATTGGTTATTTAAAACAGATACCTATTTTTCAGAGTGACACCACAGCCTTGGATGTGTTAAAAACTGCCTTCTCATCGTTAATAGAGATGGAGAAGCAAATGAAAGAGCTAGAATTACAGATGGCAAATCCTAATGTTTCTCCAGAGGGTCTTGATAGATGCGTGGAAAAATATGGACAGTTACAGGATCAATACACATTGCTAGGTGGATACGAAATGGATGCAAATATTGATCGTATCTCCAATGGTCTTTCTATTCAAGCTCTCTTAGATAAATCGTTTCAGTCTTTAAGTGGTGGAGAGAAAACGAAAATCGGATTAGCTCAACTCCTCTTAAAGCAACCGGATCTCTTGTTGCTAGATGAACCAACAAATCATCTAGATCTTATGTCAGTCGAGTGGCTAGGACAGTTTTTAAAAGAGTATCGCGGTACGGTGGTGATTGTGTCTCACGACCGATACTTTCTTGATGAAGTGGTGACAAAAATACTTGATTTAGAGGATGGAGAAATTACTTCGTATATAGGGAATTACTCTGCCTTTGTAAAAGAGAAGGAGGAGCGTCTCTTAAAGGAATTTCAGGCTTATGAAGAACAACAAAAGAAGATTAAGAAAATGAAAGAAGCCATTAAAAGATTACGTGAGTGGGCCAATCGAGCAAATCCACCGAATGAGGGACTTCATAAGCGAGCGCGCAATATGGAACGAGCGCTTGAGAGAATGGAGAAATTGGATCGACCTGTACTAAATCGCAAAAAGATGAATTTAGAGATGGAGGTGGCTGATAGAAGTGGCAAGGATGTTGTTGTCATGAAGGGGGTAAATAAATCCTTTGGAGAGCAAGTACTATTTCAGGATGCCAATCTCCACATTCAATTTCGCGAAAGGGTGGCAATGGTTGGTGAAAATGGGACGGGAAAATCGACCCTTATTAAAATGCTCCTCGGCCAAGAACAGGTAGATAGTGGGGAATTAAAACTTGGAAGTAATGTAAAGGTCGGCTATCTTTCCCAGCATATTTTTCCCGATAAAAAGGACGAAACGGTGATTGAATTATTTCGAGAAGAAATCAAGGTAACAGAAGGGGAAGCAAGACATATTCTCGCTCGCTTTTTGTTCTATGGGCACAGTGTGTTTCGCAAGGTATCCCAGCTGAGCGGCGGGGAGAAAATGCGACTTCGTCTAGCACAAATGATGTATCAGGACTTGAATTTTCTAATACTCGATGAGCCGACAAATCACTTAGACATTGAATCACGTGAAGTTCTTGAGGAAGCTTTGGAGGAATTCAATGGAACGATTCTGGCTGTATCGCATGATCGTTACTTTTTAGATAAGCTCTTTGACCGAATTTATTGGATTAAAGACAAAAGACTTCATCATTTTGCAGGAGGCTACCAATGGGCGAGAGAGAAACTGTTGGAAATGCAGCCTCAAAAAAAGGAATTACCACCAGGCCCCTCAAAAAAAACGAGGGTGACAGACACTGTTAAAAAGGTTAGTACGGTGTCGATAGAAGAAATTGAGAGCAATATAGAAAAAGTGGAAGCCCATTTAAAAGAATTAAACGAACAGCTTCAGTTGGAGCAGGAGCTCTCTATTATTCAAGAGCTTTACAGTGAAAAAGAAGCTCTTGAAAGCCATGTGGAAGAACTATATTCCCAGCTAGAAGAGTTAGCATAAGAAGGGGATTGCAGGTCATCCAAGTGAAAAGGGTTCCGTTTTCGGGTGCGTAAGTATAAAATGACTCATAAAATAGCGTGAGAATTGACTCACGCTATTTTTCTTTTAAACAAAGGATTTTTAGTTTAATTGGCACTCGATAGGACACACGTAGCAATTAGACTGACATATTATTATTTGCAATTAAACACTTTAAGCGAGTAACCCGTGGGTTTATACTACCAAAGAAATTTCTTTCTATCCCTGTCCGAATAACCCATGTATTCGGACACCCAAGGACAAATTCCCTCAACACCTGTCCAAATCCCTCTAATCCAAGCGATTGCTTGCTCTTATTTCCCTGATTTTGAGCGCAGAATGAATTTCATAAAATATTCTGGGAACTTGTCTCATATAGTGTAAGGTGAAAGCTATTAAATGTAAGGAGAGACAGCATGAGTGCATTTATGAAAGGAACGTTATTGTTGGTTGTTGCCACCTTTATGGGTGAATGTGTAGAGTTTATTGCGAATATGGTGCTTGCAAAGGAGTTAGGAGAGCATGGACTGGGCCTTTATATGCAAATTTTGCCGACCATCTTTCTTATTGTTATGCTTGCAAGCTTTGAGATGCCCGTATCCATATCGAAGTTTATTGCTGAAAGGGATGCTCGTTACCACAGAAGTATGCTTCAGCATGTGATTAAGCTAACAATTATTTTCACTTCTGTTTTGCTTGCTGCTGTCACTATTATTCTCCCGTTTATATCATCCTTTGATGTGTATCATCCACTGCTTCGCTGGCTTGTTATTCTATTGATTCCAATGATTTCTTTCTCTTCCATCGCGCGAGGGTATTTCATGGGAAAACAGCAAATGAGTAAGATTGCTTCTACGCAGCTTGTTCGAAAGCTTGTTCAGCTTGGTTTGCTGGTGTTCCTATTCCAGTTGTTTGAATTTCAGACAGATACGGCGATACTTATTGCCTTTTGTACATTTGTAGGGAGCGAGTTTGTTATCGTCCTCTATTTAATCCATACGTTCTTTATTCAATATCATGAGCTAAAAAGAAGACCGTCAGAGGCTCTTCCTAATCAAGAGGTAAGAAAGAGCCTGATGGCCGTTTCAATTCCAACTACTGGACTTCGGATTTTTCATTCTTTAACCCATGCGATTCAACCGTTTATTATTAAAATTGCTCTAGTTCATGCAGGGGTGAGTGAGCAGGTGGCGACGGAACAATTTGGAATGCTCACTGGGGTAGCGATGACCATCGGATTTTTCCCAGCCTTTATCGGTCACTCTTTGCTAATTATGCTTATTCCAACCGTATCAAAAGCATATGCTAATAAAGACTTTGACCGGCTTCAGAGACTGCTTCAGCAGGTATTAAAAGGGACGGCACTATACGGAATTCCGGCTATGGTTGTTTGCTACTTTTTCGCTGAGCCTCTAACCAGTATGTTTTTTAAATCGTCCGTAGCTGCAGGATACTTGCAGGTCCTCTGGCCGTACTTTTTGCTTCATTTCTTTGTTATTCCGATGCAGGCTTACTTGATTGGTCTCGGTCTTATGAAGGATGCCTTTTACCATACCGTTTGGTCATCGATTATCCAATTTACCATGATGTATTTCCTGGGCTCTCTCCACGAATTTCAAATGGATGGGGTTCTGATTGGGTTGAATGCAGGAGCCGTGCTACTAACGCTCATGCACTACGTAACTATCTGTAAAAAGATTGGTATCTCTCATTTCTCTTTAAAAAAACTAGCGAAAGAAAACCTTTAAAGGATTCCGCTTTTCTTGCTAGAATTAGGGAGTGAGAGGAGGGAGAAAAAGTGGAAGAAGAAAAGGTGTTAAGAGGACATCATCTCCTCTGTGTTCACGGCTTTAGAGGAATGGGGTATAGCCAAGCATTTGTTGAAAGAATGACGGAGATTGTAGCTAGAGTAAGAAATGAAAATGATGACTTTATGATAAAAACAGTAGCTGCCTTTGATGATGCTTGTATGGCTTGTCCTCATCGTGGCAACACAAAATGTGAAGCTAGTGAGGGTTCAAATGAGCATGTTTTGTCTATGGATGAAAGAGTATTAGCACACTTAGGACTAGAGAAAGAGGAGTCTTACTTGAAGTCAATGCTAGTAGCCTTAACAGCTGCCAGAGTTACTCCAGATGATTTGGATCATTTATGTAAAGGGTGCTCTTGGCTACCATATGGGGTTTGCAAAGAAGGAATAGAAGAGCTCCGAAAAAAATAAATCATTTCTACTAAAGTTATAGTAGAAAAAAGTAGAGCATTGCTTTAATTTGTTTAATCCTGTCAAAAGTACTCGAAAAATATAGGTTGAATGCGTTTGCTAAAACTAGCTAATGATGGTAAGATGTAAGAGAATTATTTTTGTTCGGTATGTAAGAAATCACTTCTTTATATCAATGAGAGCAAGGATAGTATTACAAGTGTCAAGGCACTAGGAGGTAACTCACAATGGAAAAAGGTAAAGTAAAATGGTTTAACGCAGAAAAAGGTTTTGGATTCATCGAGCGCGAAGGTGGAGACGATGTATTCGTTCACTTCTCAGCTATCCAAGGTGAAGGCTTCAAGACTCTAGAAGAAGGTCAAGAAGTTACTTTTGACGTAGAACAAGGACAACGTGGAGCACAAGCTGCTAACGTAAACAAAGCTTAATTTAAGCTTAAAAAAAGACTCTTACCGGAGTCTTTTTTTGTTTCTATTATTTGGCTAACTCTTTTAAGTTTTCGACAACACCTACATGATAGGGTGTTCTTGGCAGAGGTCCAATTAGCGCTTCGTATTTTGAACTATCAAGGATAACGGGTGTCTCATTTAAATACATCATCTCAGTAACTTCTCTCATCGAAGGATTAAATAGACCAAGAGCTGCAATCATCCGTCGTCCGATCGGCTTTACCTTCAATGGTTTATCAAGAAAACGAGAGGCGATTGCAGCAATTTCTTCTCCAGATATCGTCCCCGCACCAGAAATATTCCAGCTCTGATTGTAACAGTCCTCTCTCAACGCAAGCTCGACAAGTGCTTTTGCTCCGTCCTTCGTGTAAATAAATTCACGTGGAAGCTTCGTGTGGCCAACAAAGCCAGCAGATTGTTTTTTTAGCATTTGCTTAAAGGTATATTGAAGGATGGTGCTTTCAGCTTTTGGTCCATAGAAATCTGGGAAGTGGGCAATGATGTAGGGAACAGTAGATGTTTGAATTTGATTTTGTAGCTGTAAGCGAATGTTTCCTTTTTTCGTGTGAGGATCTCTAGGAGTATCTTCAGAAACAGGATTTGATTGCCTGCCGTACGAATAAATATTATCCACGTAAATGATCGGTTTTTTGTGGCTTTTACACTGAATAAGTATGGCTTCAAGAATACGAAATAATGCTGGATTCCACTTTTCATAGGGTATATTGATAGAGTGGAAAACGAGATCAACACTTTTGACTGCCTCGCTTAAGCTTTGTTCATTCATTACATCGCCAACCAATGTCTTTGCTAAATGCCCCCATTCCTGTTTGTAAGCAACTAGTTTTTCAGAGGAACGTGCAAAGGCAGTCGTTTCTATTCCTCTACTAACCAGTTCTTCTACTAAAGCAAACCCCATACCACCAGTTGCACCAAGCACTAATGCTTTTTTCATAATAATCTCTCCCCATATTATTAATTGACCACTGTTCAATAACTAGTAAAAATAAAAGGCTTGCTGCCCCTCATTTTTATTATTTTATTGCTTTTAATAGAAACTCCACATGCGATTTCGCTAGTTGCTTAACATCTTCAAAACTGGTCTCAGTCCGGCAATAATGGGTGACAAACCCATGGATCCCAATAAATAAGGACCATATATCCTTCGGTGTGAGAGGCTTTGCTGCAAGACTAGCAACCGCATTAGCAAAGTGTAAATAGCTATTATTAGGAGCCTCAAGCAAATAGCCCTTAATCTCTTCATCCTTAATAAGAAACATCACTTCATATTGAGGTTGATTGGTTAACCCAAAACGAATGTACTCAAAAAGAATCAGATAAAGCTTTTCCTCATTTGAGTTTGTTTGAGTGCCAAGCACTTCCTCAAGTACACAATCAAGTGTAAGAAAATCCTGAGTGACAATCTCATAAAATAATTCAGCTTTATTTTTAAAATGATAGTAAATGGCTCCGTGGCTACAGCCGAGCTCTTTTGCAAGCTTCCTCATAGAAAAGGAGGGATAGCCACTCGTTACAAATAACTCACGAGCCACGTTGATGATGGCGGTTTTTGTTAGTTCTTCTTGTGCCGATTTTCTAGGAGACAAAAGGTTTCACCTCATTAATTGAACACTGGTCAATTAAATAATACCTCCATTTCCTAATGTTGGCAAGTAATAATCATGAAGGTTGAAAAAAATGTGTGGAGGGAAGATAATGGTAGCATACTATTGGCATAAGGAGAGTAGAGAATGATACGCTTTGGTGTAGTGGGAACAAACTGGATTACCGAATCATTTTTACAGGCGGCAAATGAATTACCCAATTTTCAACTAACCTCTGTTTATTCACGAACAGAAGAGAAGGCAAAGGAATTCGGCGACAAATTTCAGGCTTCTCATTTATTTACAAGTCTAGAGGAAATGGCAAAAAGTGAACAGATTGATGCCGTGTATATTGCAAGTCCGAACTCTTTGCATGCAGAGCAAGCGATTCTCTTTTTAAAGCATGGGAAGCATGTTCTTTGTGAAAAAGCGATTGCCTCCAACAAAGCTGAATTGGAGCAAATGGTTCATGTGGCAAAGGAAAACAAGGTTCTATTAATGGAAGCATTAAAATCTACGTTTGTTCCAAACTTTGCAGTTATTAAAGAGAATCTCGGAAAAATTGGTCAAGTACGCCGTGTGTTCGCAAGCTATTGTCAGTATTCATCTCGTTATGATGCGTATCGAAGCGGAACCGTTTTAAATGCATTTGACCCTACTTTTTCAAATGGGGCACTCATGGATATTGGTGTGTATTGCATTTATCCAGTTGTGGCTATGTTTGGTAAGCCATTATCTGTTAAAGCATCTGGTGTCCTTCTTGAATCGGGAGTGGATGGAGAAGGAAGTATTCTCTTAACTTATAAAGATATGGATGCTGTGTTAATGTACTCTAAGATAACAAACTCTTCGATCCCTTCTGAAATTCAAGGGGAAGATGGAAATCTGGTTATCGATAAAATGAACACCCCAGAAAAGGTGGTCCTCGAATACCGAAACGGAGAAAAAGTCGACCTATCAGTACCGCAAAAAGTCGACTCGATGTATTATGAAGCAAAGGAATTCATCGAGCTTATTGAAAAAGGTGAAACCGAATCGAACATTAATACATACGAAAATTCTTTGGTAACGATGGAAATTATGGATGAAGTGCGCAAGCAAATTGGCGTGAGGTTCCCTGCGGATCATTAGAAACTGTGAATTAAAAAAACGGGCCATTTCATGTTTATGAGCTGGTCCGTTTTTCATTGTTACTCTTCACTTTTGTGGTGCTCGTGTGGTCCGCGGTCGGATCCGCCGTGGCGTCCTTTAAAAATAAAGCCGTTCTCTTCAAGCATTTTGTAATGCTCCTCAAAACGCTGAATCATTTTGTCGGCTTGTTCTTTTGGGATGACGCCGAATTCTACATACTTTTGAATCAGTTGTTTCTTCTGTTCCAAAATACTTTTATGTAGCTTTGCAAGCTCTGCCTTTTGAGCATCCGTTAGTTTTACCTCTTCGGTGTTCTTCGCATCCTGTGGCTTTTCCACTTCTGCAAATGAAGAGGTGACGCCAAAGATAGACATGGAAAGCAAACAAGCAGCCAAGACTCCAACAAATTTTCTCATCATACATCCCTCCTTTACTCAACACGAAGGTTAATTTTTCCTAAATACGCTTGAAATATGCATGAGTCATTCCTGGCAAGTGGAATAAAAAACCGTTGACACTTTCAGAGAAATTCACTATAGTAACTGTGACATATTCATATTCCCGTGTGTCGGGAGAGGTTCATAGCGAACACAACCCTCTATAAAAAACTATGGCTTTGATGAAACTATCAACCATATCCAATGAGGATATGGTTTTATTTTTTGAATCAAAGTTATGTTTTCTATGCCTCTTTTCGTTGTTGAACACGGTTCATATTAAAAGGAGGTTCTTTTTATGAGTGGAAGAAAAGATGAAGAATTAGAAGGCGTGACCTTATTAGGAAATCAGGGGACAAAGTATTTATTCGAGTATTCTCCTGCTATTCTTGAGGCATTTGATAACAAGCACCCAAATCGCGATTATTTTGTGAAATTTAACTGCCCTGAATTTACAAGTCTTTGTCCAAAAACAGGTCAGCCGGACTTCGCAACGATATATATTAGCTATATTCCTGATCAGAAAATGGTAGAGAGCAAGTCTCTAAAACTATACTTGTTCAGCTTTAGAAATCATGGAGACTTTCATGAGGATTGCATGAACATTATTATGAACGATTTAATTGAGTTAATGGATCCTCGCTATATTGAGGTATGGGGAAAGTTTACTCCTAGAGGTGGAATTTCGATTGATCCGTACACCAATTATGGCAAGCCTGGTACAAAATATGAAGAGATGGCACATTATCGCTTAATGAACCATGACTTAAATCCAGAGACGATTGATAATCGCTAATGATGAACATGGAAGCAGAGAGAAAATCTCTGCTTTTTATTTTTTGCTCTGTTACATATTAATAAAAGAAAAAACTAGATAAACGGCAGCTGCCCACATAATTAAGGCAGATATTTTATTAAGAATCAATAAAAAGTTTCCAGACTTATCAATTTTTCCTATGATTCTACCTACCAGTGAAAGCCCAATAAACCAAATCCATGAAACTATAATACAAGTAACAGTAAATATTATTCTTTCTTCTCCCTGATATTGTAATGAACTTGTACCAATGACCCCCACCGTGTCCATGATGGCATGTGGATTTAATAAAGAGACAGATGCGGCAAACAATACTTGTTTCTTTAAAGAAAATTTATTTACATCAGAATTTCTTAGACTATTTGGTTTACTATTCCATGTGTTCCATCCCATATACACTAAAAAAATAGCCCCGCCTGTGATTAAAATGATTTTCATCCAAAATGAACTTAAAATCAGTAAGGAAACACCTAAAACAGCAATTGTAATTAACAAGGTATCGCAAAGGGAAGCTGTTATAACCACGGGTAAAACATTGATATATCTTGGGTGTAGTGCCCCTTGGTTAAAAATAAAAACATTTTGGACACCCAGTGGCAGAATTAATCCAATTGCAAGAATAAACCCATGAATAAATGGTTCCATCATCCAACGTTCTCCTTTCTTTACATACTCTAAGCTCCATTGTACACTTCCACAGCTACATGATGGCCTTAAATGCTTATCAAAAATTATAAAAACAATAGCCTCATAAAGGCTTCTTTTGAACCTATCTTGTTATTTAATAAGAAATTAAGATTATTCTCTAATAAAGCTGATTCTTTAAAAAAATTCGACAAAATTCTTCATTTATTTTAAAACCTGACGATATAAAAGAAAAACATCGTTGGGGTGAGGGTATGTTCAAGAAAATTCAAACGAAAATCATGCTGACGGTCAGTATCCTTCTAGCAGTTACGTTACTAATTGTTTCGACTGTTACGTTTTTTAAAACGAAGGATGAGATGCTTTCTAGCGTGAGTTCGAGCTCAAGTGCGCAAGTAGATAGCTTAAAAAGCAATATTGATTTATACTTACATTTTTATGGAAGTTCGGTTGACCGATATAGCAAAGATAGTCGAATTATTGATTACTTAAAACAAGTAAAGGCTAACGAACAAACGGGTTTAGACACCTATTGGCCGATTGTTGACAAAGACTTTCAGGAATTTATGAACCTGAATAAAAATGCTGCAACTATCTATGTTGGAGCAGAAACAAAGCAATTTACGACTACCCCTGTTATCGAGCTACCGCCAGATTATGATCCAACGGGAAGACCTTGGTACACAGCTGCCGTTCAATCTTCGGGACAAACCATTTGGACGGATCCGTATGAAGATGCGAGCTCTGGAGAATATGTTGTCACTGTAGCACAGGCAGTTCTTGATCCAGAAACGAAGGAAACTCTTGGGGTTGTTGGAATGGATCTCAGCCTAGCAGGGCTTTCAGGAATTATTACAGAGACTAAAGTAGGATATGATGGATATTCACTATTATTAGACCAAAATGGTATGGCCTTAGTTCATCCAAAGGATCAAGGAAAAGATGTTAGTAAAAAGGCCTACTTTTCTACTGTAAATAGTGGAGAAAAAGGTGCCACTTCTTATACAGAAGGTAAAACGGATTACGAACTCTACTACCAGACCCTCGGTCAAACAGGCTGGAAGGTCGGTATGGTGTTTGAGACAAAAAATATATTAGAAAGTGCAAAAAGTCTTCAGGATGCCATTCTGATTATCGCAGCAATTGCCATTGTTATCGGTCTAGTCATTACCTATTTCTTGTCAAAGAGTATCGCAAAACCAATCATGCTTTTAAATAAGCAGGTTCAAGAGGTAGCAGCAGGAGATTTAACGATCCAGGTAGAGAGCAAATCAAAGGATGAAACAGGTCAATTAACAGACCATTTTAACATCATGGTTGAAAACATGCGTGAACTTATTACCTCTGTAGAAAAGTCAGTTGACAGTGTAAATGATTCCGCTTCTAGCTTAACAGCCGTATCGGAAGAAACGATTGCTGCAAGTGAAGAGGTAGCAAGAGCAACTGGAGAAATTGCAGCAGGTGCATATCAGCAAGCACAGGATGCAGAAGGTGCGAACCAAAGGGCAATCGGATTATCAACACAAATTGAAAAAGTAAAAGAAAATGTGGAAGACATGTCTGGATTGTCCAAGCAAGCGGAAGTCACGAATGCAAAAGGCTTAGAGCAAATGAACTTCTTAAGACAACGTGCGATGGAGAGCGACGAAGTCATTAAGAATGTTGGGACAGTGATCAATCATCTAGATTCAAAGGTAAAGGAAATCGAAAAGGTCATTCACTCGATTACGGAGATTTCCGATCAAACGAATCTTCTAGCCTTGAATGCAAGTATTGAAGCAGCTAGAGCAGGAGAAAGTGGTAAAGGGTTTGCGGTTGTTGCTGATGAGGTGAGAAAGCTTGCGGAGCAATCGGCGAAGGCAGCTCATCAAGTAAAGCAAACGATCTCCAGTATTGAAAAAGAAACAAAGCATGTCGTAAAGGAAATGGAACAGACAGTAGCCATTTCACAGCTACAAAGCCAAGCAGTAGGACAAACAGAAGTAGCGTTTAATGATATTTCACAAACCATTAACGCAATCGTCTCTTCGATTGGGTCCATTCGAACAGATGTTGACCATATCAATGATTTGAAGGATGACGTGGTAGCTTCTATCCAAAGCATAGCTTCTGTTGCGGAGCATTCAGCAGTAGCCTCAGATAGGGTCAGTGAATCAACAGAGGAGCAAGTACGTGCGCTCGATTCAGTAACACAGTCTGCTATTGAACTAAACGAAGCAAGTTCAAAGCTTGCTGAGATGATTAAGCGATTTAAAATATAATACATGACCGGTAGGACGAGATCCTACCGGTTTTTTCGTATGGAGGTTGGTATTGGTTTTCTTTCATCTGCCTATTATGATTAAAGGTAAGAAAATACTAAAGAGGGGTATTTTATGAAGGAACACATAATAGAAGTTCTTCAGCAAATTGAACGAGAATATGATGTTAAAGTGTTATACGCTTGTGAATCGGGAAGTCGTGCCTGGGGATTTCCTTCTAGGGACAGTGATTTTGATGTGAGATTTCTGTATGTACATAATAAAGAATGGTATTTATCCATTGACCAGGGAAGAGACGTCATTGAAGTGCCTAGTCAAGACTCCCTTGCAAAGGCGGTTCATCCACTATTGGACATGAGTGGGTGGGAGCTTACTAAGGCGTTGAGACTTTACCGAAAGTCTAATCCGCCATTTATGGAGTGGCTTCATTCCGGGATTGTCTATCATGAAAAGTATGGAACAGCAGAAAAACTTTTAGCCCTCGAACATAAAGTGTTTTCACCCGTAACCTGTCTTTCCCACTATGTTAGTATGGCTAAGAGAAATTTCCGTTCGTACCTGATGGAAGAGGAGGTAAATCATAAAAAATACTTTACGGTTCTACGTCCTATTTTAGCGGCGAAGTGGATTATAACGTACCATTCGATTCCTCCAATTGAATTTGATGTTCTTGTAAAGAAACTGGTACCCACGGGACCGGTACGGCAAGCCATTGAAGATCTAATTGATCGAAAAAAAATGAGAGCAGAGGATCAGCCTTTAAAGTTAGAACCCTCCATTAAGGTCCTTAATGACTACCTACATCAAGAAATCATACATATGGAAAGAAGGACTAAGGGATGGGATGAGGGTGATAAAGGTACATCCACACATTTGTTCAATGAGCTATTTAGAGAGCTGCTGGATGAGGCTTGGAAGTAGTTAAGGTATTAGAAATGGGTAATTTTAAAGCATATGATCCTCCGATAAGTTAAAACTAGTCTATAATAGAAAATAGAATAGCAATGGAGTGATTAGAATTGGCGAGAGTAAAAGCAAAAAGCAAGAGTGGAGTAGGAAAAGGTACGGGGAAAAAAGGCTGGACGCGTTGGCAGGCTGGAGCAAAAAAAGCGAAAAATGCAAAACCGTATAAAAGCAAGGGTGTAAAGCATGGATCTGGTTCAGGAGATGAGAAAGGGACGGCAGACCGAGCAGAAAAGTAGAGGTCCTATACTATTGATATGGGGAGAGGGTAAAGATGGATGCAAGATATCCGATTGGTACGTTTCAGTTAGAGGGAGACATAGATAGAACGTTAATGAATCACTGGATTGAGGAGATTGCAAGCTTGCCTAAAAAGCTAAGAGAGGCTGTTACAGACTTAACTGATGAACAGCTTGATACACCTTACCGTGAGGGAGGCTGGACGATTCGTCAGGTTGTCCATCATATCGCAGATAGCCATATGAATGCGTATATCCGATTTAAGCTAGCATTAACGGAAGATAGCCCAGTTATTAAGCCTTACGAAGAAGCTAGATGGGCTGAGTTAGAAGATTCAAAGCTACCTGTAGACGTGTCTTTGATGCTTATAGAGTCTGTACATATAAGATTGATTGTTCTTCTAAAGGCTCTAAATGAAGACGAACGGAAAAGAACCTTCGTCCATCCAGAGTCTGGGGTCGTTTCACTAGAAAAGAATATTGGTTTGTACGCATGGCACGGAAATCATCATCTTGCCCATATCACTAATGCAAAGCTGTAGACCATACAATGGTCTACAGCTTTTTTCTATCTTTATAGGTGATACGATTAATTTACAACATAAATTAAGTGGGAAACTTCTATTGTCATAAAATTTTCACAAATCCCAAAAACCTTATGTAACTAGCAATAGGTATCCAAGATTTTATGAAAAACATTCTCAACTAGGTTGACACTATTTGGATATAAATATATTATAGACTTTGTGATAATGATTATCATTATTAGATAATTGATAAAGAGGAGAGCCGATGAAGAAACGATATTTACTAATCGCGTTACTTATTCTTTCAGTTCTATCTCTTTTTGTAGGGGTAAGCAGCATTTCTCCAAAGATGTTACTTGACTTTCAATCAGAAGAAACTGAAATCTTTTTAATTAGCCGTGTTCCAAGGTTAATTGCTATTTTACTAGCAGGAGCAGGGATGAGTATTGCTGGTTTGATCATGCAGCAACTAAGTAGAAACAAATTCGTGTCTCCGACAACCGCTGGAACATTAGATGCGACAAGGCTAGGAATTCTCGTATCGATGCTATTTTTTGCGAATGCAACGATGTTACAAAAGATGGGGATTGCATTTGCCTTCGCATTAGCAGGAACTTTTCTTTTTATGCAAATCCTAGACAGAATTAAGTTCAAGGATGCTATATTTATCCCGCTGGTTGGACTCATGTTCGGTAATATTTTATCCTCGGTATCAACGTTTTTTGCGTATCGTGCAGATGTGATCCAGAACATGTCAGCTTGGCTACAGGGAGATTTTTCAATGATTATGAAAGGCCGTTACGAGCTGTTATACATAAGTATTCCGGTGTTAATAGTTGCCTATCTATATGCTAATCGATTCACAGTTGCCGGTATGGGAGAGGATTTTTCAAAAAACCTGGGTCTTGCCTATAAACGAGTGGTGAATATAGGGTTGGTATTAGTTGCTCTCATTACAGTGACGGTGGTTCTTACCGTTGGTGTCATTCCTTTTTTAGGTTTAATTATTCCTAATATTATATCTATTTTTAAAGGGGACCATTTGCAAAAGACCTTGCCACATACGGCATTGTTAGGAGCAATCTTTCTTCTAATAACAGATATTCTTGGCCGAGTCATTATTTACCCATATGAGATTTCTATCTCATTAATGGTCGGTGTGATCGGTAGTGGTATCTTCCTATTCTTGTTGTTCCGGAGGAAGGCGTATGCGTAATTCAACCAAGAATATTTTATTGATTTTAGCTGCAATAGTGGTCTGTGCTCTATATTTATTTCATGATTTAAATGGGAGCTATGATTATGCACTTCCGAGAAGAGGGTTTAAGGTAGCTGCGATGATATTGACTGGGGTAGCGATTGCCTATTCCACGGTTGTATTTCAAACCATTACCCATAACCGAATTTTAACTCCAAGTATTATGGGATTAGATTCCCTTTATATGCTTTTACAAACGGTCATTATTTTCTTTTTGGGTTCAACCCATGTAATCGTAACAAACAAGCAAATCAATTTCGGTATTTCAGTTGTCGCAATGATTGTTTTTGCTCTATTACTCTACCGATTTCTTTTTCAAAAAGGAAATCAACCAATCTACTTTTTGTTATTAATTGGAATTATTGTAGGAACGTTTTTCTCGAGCATCTCGACATTCTTACAGGTATTAATTGATCCGAATGAATTCCAGATTGTACAAGATCGAATGTTTGCAAGTTTTAATAATATCAATACCGATATTTTATGGATTGCGATTGGGATTGTAGGTTTGTTAATCATCTATGCATGGCGCTTCACTGCCTATCTAGATGTTCTGTCACTTGGCAGGGATAACGCTGTAAATCTAGGTGTCAATTATGATTCATTAGTGAAGAAAATGCTTATACTTGTTGCGGTGTTTATTTCCGTTTCAACAGCACTTGTAGGACCGATTACGTTTTTTGGATTAATTGTAGCCAACCTATCGTATCAATTATTTGGAACCTATAAACACAATATACTGATCATTGGTGCTGGTCTAATAAGTATTATCGCCCTCGTAGGAGGACAATGGATCGTTGAAAGAATCTTTACATTCTCAACTACACTAAGCGTTATCATTAACTTCATCGGTGGCGTGTACTTCATTTATTTACTGCTAAAGGAGAGTCGATCATCTTGATCCAAGTTCAAGCACTTTCGAAGTTTTATGGAAAAAAGAAAGTCGTAGAAGATGTAACTGTCTCGATTCAAAGAGGGAAGATTACTTCTTTTATCGGCCCGAATGGAGCAGGAAAGTCAACTCTGTTATCAATGGTCAGTCGTCTTTTGGATGCAGATACAGGTGAGGTACTGATTGATCAATCGAATATAAAAAAGATGAAGTCAAATGACTTTTCAAAAATTGTATCCATCTTAAAGCAATCCAATTATATGAATGTCCGTTTAACGATTCGTGAGCTGGTTTCATTCGGTCGCTTCCCTTACTCAAAGGGTCGCTTAACGGCTGAGGATGAGAAAATGGTTGATCAAGCAATCGAATATATGGCGTTGAAGGACATGGAAGACAGGTACTTAGATGAATTGTCAGGAGGGCAAAAGCAGCGCGCTTTTATCGCAATGGTTATTGCTCAAGACACAGAGTATATCTTACTGGATGAGCCGTTAAATAATCTGGATATGAAGCATTCTGTGCAGATTATGAAAATTTTACGCCGTCTGGTGGATGAGCTTGGAAAAACGGTGGTAATTGTTCTTCATGATATTAATTTTGCTTCAGTGTATTCCGACCGTATCGTTGCTCTAAAGGATGGAAAGGTCGTAAAGGATGGACCAACAAATGAGATTATCCAATCAACTGCTTTGAAGGAAATTTATGATATGGATATTCCCATTCAAGAAATGAACAACTGCAGAATCTGCGTTTACTTTAATTCATAAAAAAGGGGATAGAAAACATGAAGAAGTTAGGTTTATTTTCAATTATTGTCACGATGCTATTTTTACTAGCAGCATGTGGAGGCAAAGAAGAAGCGAGCACAACAGCTAGCACAGAAGGAGAAAAAACAGAAGAAGAGTCAAAGGAAGTAACCATTAGTCATCAATATGGTGAAGTAACGCTAGAAAAGAGCCCTAAGAAGGTAGTCGTATTTGATTTTGGAGTACTTGATACATTAGATGCATTTGGTGTAGACATAGTAGGTGTTCCACAAGCAACCGTTCCAAAGAGCTTAGAGAAGTATGCTAGCTCAGATTATACAAACGTAGGAAGCTTAAAAGAGCCTGATTTTGAAGCGATTCATCACCTAGAACCAGATGTTATCTTTATCTCTGGTAGACAAGCGGAATTATATGATCAATTTGCTGAGATTGCCCCAACTGTTTTCATTGATGTAGATTATGCTAACTATATGTCTTCTCTAGAAAAGAATTTTGAACTTTTAGCAGAAATCTTTGAAAAAGAAGATGTGCTTGATTCAAAAATGGAAGAGTTAACAGCAAGCATTGACGAGCTTAACAAGGAAGCTACAGCTTCTGAAAGCAAAGCTCTGATTTTATTAGCAAATGAAGGCAAGGTAAGTGCCTACGGACCTGGTTCACGTTATGGATTCGTTCATGATGCATTTGGATTCAAAGCCGTTGACGAAAACCTAGAAGTATCTCAACATGGTCAAAGCATCACATTTGAATACATTCTTGAGAAAAATCCAGATGTTATTTTCGTGATCGACCGTTCTGCTGCAGTTGGCGGAGAAGTTGGTGCAAAAGAAACGATTGAAAATGAGTTAGTGAAGAAAACCAATGCTTATAAAAACGGTAAAATTATTTACCTAGACGCTGTAAACTGGTACATCGCTGGAAACGGTGTTGAATCAACAAAATCAATGGTAGAAGAAGTGAAAGCAGCACTTAACTAAATGGGATAGCCGGACTTTGTTCCGGCTTTTTTACCAATAGGAGGTTATCTACATGTTTTATCAAATGAAGAAAATCGTTGTGGAAGAAGGACACTCTCCAAAGGTGATTGAACGCTTCTCACAGCAAGGCGGGTTGATGGCAGAGCAGCCAGGATTTATTGACAAGCAAGTACTATTGAAGAAAAGCCGTCGCGGGAACGAAGAAGTCATTGTCATGATTCGTTGGGAATCAGAAACAGATTGGAAAAGCTGGGAAAAGCATCCTGAACATATTGCAGGGCATAAAGCCAATGCTGGGAAACCGAAGCCAGAGTATATAGTAGAAATAAGTCAGGATGTATATGAAGCACAAATATAAAGAAGACGCCAACTAGTTGGTGTCTTTTTTAATGCTTATCGGCCCTCTGGTCTATAAACACAGTGCCCTTCTCGTCAACCTGAGCAATCGCTACATCCATTACATTATTAATTCCACTATATTGAAGGGTATTTTTGATCCAGTTTTCATCCTTTCCAGCTGCTTGGAGACTGCCCCTCATGACTTTACCGTCAATAATAAATGTTTGCGGAATTCCACGGGAAGAGGGAGTGATTTTTAAATCGACATTTTTCGTGTACTGCTGGGATCCCTTTTTTTGTGCAGAAATCGTACCATCGGTCTCCAAAAAGGCAAAGTCAACCTCATCTAAGTAGAAAATATTTTTCTTTCGTAAGAGAAATAAAAGATCATCCATCGTTAAACGTGCTTTTTCCATCCCTTCTTCGAGAATTTTTCCATTTTTAATAATAAGTAACGGTTCCCCATTAAAAATCTTACGTGTTCTATACACTTTTATGGATAAAACATCTGTAATTAAAACTAAGATACCAAATAAAACAATGCCGTACATCCCGATTGGGTTAGGGATGGCTTGACTAAAAACAAAGGAAGCGCCAAGTGAGCCAATGGTAATACCTGCAATATAATCAAAGAAGGTCATTTGAGCAATAAGCTTTTTCCCTAAGATACGACACATTATAAATAATGTTAAGAAAGTTGCAATCGTACGGATTGTGGCTTCGGTGAAACTCATAATCATTCCTCCAATTTACTTAGCCTTGAAGGGACCCTTCAAGGCAGAAAACTTATTGTAGATTTAAAGCTGTTTGAGCTGCCTGCTGGTCAAGGCGAAGTTGTTCTAACACATCTACCGGATGATAGTACCCTTTGTTAATCATATAGTTGGTAATCTGCTCATGAGAACGAATCGTATCATTTAGTTGTTCCGTCAAAGCTTGACGTAGTTCTGGTGTAGCACATTCAGAAATAGCAATGGCATAATTTTTAATGGCTGATTTAGCTGACATTAATAAATCAGCAGCAATGACTTGTTCTGTCATGGCGCTCATTTGACCAGCTTGGTTTGAGCCAGTTGTCGTATGACCCATTCCAGATTGGTTGGAAGTCGGCATATCATTACTCATTCCAGACTGGTTTGTACCAGCCATACCACTTTTCATTCCAGCTTGGTTTACGTCAGATGTATTTAAAACCGTTGGATCAACGCGTTGTGAAGAGCTATAACTAGTTTGTCCTGACTGTTCCATGTATTTATTGCCCCTTTCGTGGTACAAATTGTTGCAATGTCTGAATATGATTTTTCGTTTGAGTAACGTCCTGTGTCAATAGATTTTTAAGCTCATTATCCTCTACCATTCCACTCATCGTTGAAGATTTAGTTAAGCAAAGACTTTTAAATGCCATTAGCTCATGTAGTTCAAGTGTTTCGTGTACGCCAAGTGTTATTGTTTTCAAAATAGACACCTCCTTTTAGTGCACAAAGGTAATATGTCCATAAATAGAATTTGAGTGTCTGGTTATTATTGGAGAAAGTTTTGTAGCTTTATCCGTTCTCGTTTGGGAAAGGTAAAAAGGGAGGTGAGTGATTTGAACGATAGATCCGAAAAACAACTAAAAACAAACTCATATGAGGCCGATGTTGAAACAAAAGGAACGAAACATTTAAAAGGAGCTCCAAAGCCCCATGAATATGGAGGAAGAGTGACAGAGAATAGTGAGTGACTGGAGAAAAATAATAAACTGGCCAATATGCAACTTGGCCAGTTAGGTTTTTGTTTTATGGTAGCTTTCTGGAAGGGACAAAGTTTCCGGTCGTATGTTTCCCATATACGATAGATATGGGGTTTGACGCAGGTGAATATTCAACATAACTTTGCTTACCCATAGAGATAGTTAGTCCATGAATAACTACATCTGAGTGAGAAAAGGGATGCGAGTAAAACGTGTTGTAAGGGTAAATAGGATATACAAAATACATCATTATTAGCTATCCCACCTTTTTTGTTTATCCTATTCTCTGAGCATGGAAAAGGTATAGGTGAGTTAGTATTTAATTTTGAAGGAGGGAAAAGGATCGATTTTCTCCCTTGTATGGATTTCCATGTTCTTGACCTTAGAGAAAGGATTACCTTCTCGTATGGACTCAATAAAAAGCTGGAGGTCTTCAGGCTGGCCAACAGCAATGATCTCTACACTGCCATCATCCATATTTTTTACCCAGCCAGTGATTCCATACTGTGAAGCTCTCATTTGCGTATAGTATCGAAAGCCGACCCCCTGCACTTTACCAGAAACGATAATATGTAACTGGTCCACATCATTCACTCCTAAAATTCATTATAACGATTCTAATATATGTAGTTTCATCCTCCCATAATTTGAATTTCTTTGCAATAGCCTCTTTTGATTACCCTGCTTGGCGGGGTTCATGATTGATTTTAGATGGATTGCGATTCGATTTTTTTTGAGTGGCTAATAAAACAATCATTCCAATCATACAAAACGTACCAAGCCATTGATGGAAGCCAAAGGGTTCCTTTAACCAAAAGACCGTTGTTAGCACTGCAGCTAAAGGCTCAAGGCTTCCTAAAAGACTAGTTTCTTTTGGAGATAGGCTTTGTAGACTTTTAATATAAAACCAAAAGGCAAACATCGTTCCAAAAATAATGACGAATATGATTGATAAAAAACTTTCTAAAGTAAAACTAGAAAGCTCAATTTCCCAAGGAGTATGAACAAAGCTTAGGAGTAAGCCACCAATAACCATCGCCCAACCAACGACAATAAGTGAATCATATTTTTTAAGTAATTGTCCCGCGTATAACGTATAGAATGCGAGGGCGATCCCAGACAACACTCCCCAAACAACTGCCATGGGTGGAACAGACAGCTTGGAAAGTGAGCCGTTTGTTAGTAGAAAAAAGCAACCTGAAAGGGCGAGACTAACCGTAATAAGGTCATGACGTGTAAAGTGACTTTGTTTACGAATGAGTAAATACAATAAAATCATAATAGGTGCCAGGTATTGTAAGAGGGTAGCAACAGCAGCATTTCCGTGATTAATAGATGCCATGTAGGTATATTGAACGGCTAGCATCCCGAAGATTCCAAAGACAACCAGCTGGATCGCAGTCGTTTTATGTTTCCAGATATCAAAAATACTAGATCGGTTCTTACCAATTGAATAGATTGCAAGCAGCAATATACCAGCTACAAGTAATCTCGTTGTCACAAGCCAATTTACTTCTATCTCGTACTGTTGGAAAAGCTTTTGAGCAACTGTTCCTCCGATTCCCCAGAGTGAGGCACCGGTGATGACAAGCAGCAACCCCATTATTCTTGTTTTATTTTTCATCTTTCTTCCTCCAGTAGCATGATAAGCTATATGTATCTTTAACTAATTTATCATCTATGCCATGAAAGTTTTATAAATTTTTCTGAATGGATTGAAATTATTTGTTAGTTTTACTCGTTATATAGGTAAGAAAAATGATCGCGACATGCGCATGAGCGTTTCATGTAAGGAGGTTACCATGGAAGAGGAAGTGCAATGGATCCAAGAAGTGCTGGGTGGAAATAAACAAGCCTATGCTCACATCATTAATAAATATAAAAATCAGCTATTTGCTACAGTTTTACGAATGACAAAAAATCCACAGGATGCACAGGATTTTGTGCAAGACGCATTCATTAAAGTATACCACCAGCTTGATAAGTATGAAGGAAAGGGATCCTTTTCAAGTTGGATTTATCGGGTAACCATTAACCATTGTATGGATGAGTTTCGTAAGAAAAGTCATCAAATTATAAAGGGCAAAGTGGATGAAGAAAGGATTGTGAATCCGAATCATCCCGAAGTGATATTTTTAAAAAATGAAAAAAGTAGGCAGCTAGAAAGATTGATTGCCACGTTACCAGAGGAAGAGAGACTGATTCTACTTTTACGTTATGTAAATGAAATGAGCTACAGCGAAATTAGTGAGCTTGTTGATACGTCGTTGTCTAATGTCCGTAATAAAATCCACCGGGCAAAGAAAAAAATGAGAGAAACCGTGAAACGAGAAGGAGGCTATTTTCATGAACTGTCCAACGGCAGATAAATTATCAATGTATGTGGATAACCTGCTTTCAGAAGACGAGATGATCGAAATACACAATCATTTAAAGAACTGTAGTGGTTGCGACCATATAGTGGAATGGTTTCAAGGAGAACAGCAATTCGTGAAAGAAACGTTACAATCTCCTCAGTTACCGGATGATTTTGCCTCTACCATTCTTGAACAAATAGAGCCGTATGAACAAAAAATAGGAAAGAAAAGATTTCAGTCGAATAGGGTCATTGGGCTTGCGGCAGGAGTTGTACTAGCAGTTGGACTTACCACTTCCTTGAATCCAAGCTTTGCTGAATGGGTCGAGGGATTGTTTTCTTCCGACCAAGTAGATGAAGGACTTAGAATAGCCAATGAAGCTGGAATAGCTGATAGGGTCAATCAAATCGCCACTGACCAAGGAATTTCATTTAAAGTAGAAGACGTTATCGCAGATTCTTCTAGAATTGCTCTTTCTTATCAAGTATTAAGTGATAAGGGGGAATTGAAAGATTCTTCTTTAGAACTAGACAATATGAAAAATAAAATCTCCGTCTACGGAACGGATGGTAACCCACTTGAAATTTCTAGTATGGGTTGGTCTGGTGGGAGTGACTACGGATTAATTGAAATATCTCTTCGCGATCAAAAGGAGATAGGAGAACTAGTAGTTCATTTTAATTTATCACTGTTAAACGGGGAAGAAGGCACCTGGAACTTAGAAGTCCCAGTTGATTTAAAAGAAAGTCAAAAAATGACTACAAATGTTCAGTTACATGAATATAAGAATAGTTTCAATGGAGTAAATATTCAAATGAAGGAAGCTCGATTTGCCCCTTCCTCTAGTGAACTTATGTATGAGACCTCTTTTTCAAATGATGAATGGAGTATGCTTAATAAGCAAAATCAAGCATTAGCTAAGAAAATTGGTAAAGGGATATCAGATACGGGTCAATATGGAACGGCTATTCAATATCATATTGAAAATGAAGAGGGGGAGATGGTTTCTGGACATAATCTGTTTACAGAAGAAAAAGGACATCCAACCGATTCAGGTATGATACAAGGAAGTGGTCAGGGGACGGGAGTGATGGGACAGAATGAATGGAATGAATCCTTTGTTCCTCAGAAAGATGAAGGGAATTTAACTTTTGTATTAGATGGGGTCATTAAGACAGTTCCATCGGATTTCTCTATCCAAATCAAGCCGAGTGATTTGAAGAAGAAACCTGTAACATTTGAATATGAAGGAAACCACATGACGATAAAAAAAGCAGAAAAACAAACAAATTACTCCCTGAAAAAATCATTATGGCCAATAGAAAAAGACGTCGAGTTTGAAATTGAGATGGACGGTGGTAAGGAATGGCTTTCCTCAGACCTTGGTGAATGGGTGATTGTAGATGATAAAGGAAACTCCTATCAAGCCTATCAAAGTACATCCATACTCGATGAAAAGGATGAGAACGGTCGTTTTAAAACGACAGTCAAGCTTGGGGCTAATGGTCTTAAAGAATTACCTGAAGAATTAACTCTGCACCTAATCACGGTCACACGTTATCATGAGGTGAAAGAGAAATGGAAGATCCCTTTGTATAATGAAACTGAATAATGAATTCCAAAACGGATCCAACATTGGGTCCGTTATTTTTATTACATAAGATGTTGATGTTCCTGAAAAGATAGTAAAGAAGTTATTTATAAAGGAGCATGTGAGATGACAAAGTCAAAAAGCCAAAAAGAACGTCAATGGAGAGCGAGAAAAGAAGATCAACACCCGCATGGAAAAGTAAAAAGCTTTGAAGAGCTAGGCGCTGGAGTAGAAGGCAAAAATAACGATAACAAGTAAAGCATGAGGATTCCCCTCATGCTTTTTTTACCGTTTTTTCTTTTTAGAGGTATCTAAGGCAGCAAGCTTATTTTTATTAATTGCTTCTAGAGTAACATAC
The DNA here is from genome assembly GCF_001591645.1 of Robertmurraya korlensis NBRC 107688. Classification (GTDB taxonomy): domain Bacteria; phylum Bacillota; class Bacilli; order Bacillales; family Cytobacillaceae; genus Robertmurraya_A. Next base: position 211,409 of record NZ_BCVH01000005.1, read on the forward strand.
ACATGAACCTTTTTTTCATCAATTGGTGATACGGAAGTGATCTTGCCTTTACGGCCTTTAATTTTCACATTTTGCCCTTCTTCAGGGAGACTTTTTAGAAACTGAGTTAATAACACATTTCTGTTTTCGTAATAAGTGACTACAAACATGTTAGCCTCACCTATCCTTTCTACGGGTTTGAACACCTTGTTAATACATATAGAAAGAGAGGTTGGCTTAGACCTAGAGACAACTATAAAAATTAAAGGCTTGGTTCTTAGAACCAAGCCTAGTTTCAGTAATTAGAACGCCCAGTTTCCGTTACGGAATACGGGTTCTGTTTGATCTTCACCTGTAATGCCATCAATGTTCATTTCTGCAGACCCAATCATGAAATCCACATGTGTAATGCTTTCGTTGAGACCGTTCTTTTCAAGGTCTTCCGCTGACATTGTTTTTCCGCCTTCAATACAAAATGCATAGGCACTTCCGATGGCTAAGTGGTTGGAAGCATTTTCGTCAAACAGGGTGTTGTAAAAAAGTACATTAGACTGAGAAATTGGGGATTGGAAAGGAACCAATGCCACTTCTCCTAAATAATGTGATCCTTCATCTGTATCAACCAGGCGTTTTAAGATATCTTCACCTTGATCGGCCTTCACATCAACAATGCGACCATTTTCAAATGTAATGGTGAAGTTATCGATGATATTTCCACCATAGCTAAGCGGCTTCGTGCTTGATACATATCCGTTTACTCCTGTTCGGTATGGAACAGTAAACACTTCTTCCGTTGGCATATTGGCCATAAAGCTGTGTCCTTGTTCGTTGATGCTTCCAGCACCAACCCAAATATGCTTTTCTGGAAGCTCAATCGTTAAATCAGTTCCAGGAGCGGTATAGTGTAACTTTTTATAGCGACGTTCGTTTAAGTAAGCCACTTTTTCATGTAATGTTTCGTCGTGTTTTTTCCAAGCATCCACTGGATCGTCTAAATCCGCACGGGTAGCCTTGAAAATCGCATCCCAAAGGAGATTCACTTGTTCTTCTGGTGCTGCATCTGGGAATACTTTAGCAGCCCAAGCAGGCGATGGGGTTGCAATGACAGTCCAGCTTACTTTATCTGATTGAATTTTTTTACGGTAGTTACTTAATGCTGTTCCTGCTGCCTTTTGGAAATTGGAGATACGCTCAGGGTTTACTCCCTTAAGAAGGTCAGGGCTTGATGAAACGATGGACATAAAGGCAGCCCCTTTATCAGCAAGCTCTTCTAGTTCACGTGCGCGCCACTCAGGGTATTCAGTAAAAGCAGCGTCTGGTGCCAGCTCATATTTCGCACGAGTGATTTCATCATCTGCCCAGTTTACAATCACATTAAGAGAACCAGCCTCATAAGCTTTGCGTACAACAAGGCGAACAAACTCTGCTGAGTCAAGTGATGTATTAATGACAAGTGTCTGATTTGGCTGGACGTTTACGCCTACTTTGACAGCCAGCTCTGCGTATTTTTCTAAATTAGCTTGAAAGCTCATATGTATAGTCTCCTTTTTTATGGATTCTTCTTTATTATTGTATTCGTTTTCTCAAGAAAAAGAAAACAAATTCGCCACCCGAAAGGTTTTTTATGGCTTAGGGGTGGGAGTAATTGAAATTATGCTAAGTCTTTAACGTCCGTTAATGTTTGTTGTTTATGATCCATCCTTGAAAACATGATCCAGTAGATCGCAGCACTCCCGATGGCTAGAATGGCAATGGTGAAAAAGGTCCATTCATATCCAATCCAAACCGTCAGAGGAATAGAGATAGGTGCTATGGTTCGACCGATTGTGTATCGTAGACTTGCCGCGGCAAAGTATTGTCCTCTCATATGATCGGGGGCAATTTTTGAAATAAAGCTTTGCTGTAATCCAGCCACGAGAAGTTCTCCAAGAGTAAAAATTGCCATTGCCAGTACAAGTCCCCAAATCCATTCTGTTTGGCCAAATCCAATAATGGCGATGGCATAAAGCAGGGAAGAGACGATAAAAACGTTTCTTTCTTTAAAACCAATGACCCATTTAGTAATAGCTACAGTTAAGAGCGCAACAAGCAAGCCGTTTTCTGCAAGGATGAAACCAAAGGCTTGTTCTCCACTGACGGTTAATGACCAACTGCCAAGGGTTAGTAGGGTTTGATTATGAACGACTTCCTTTGTATAGACAGGAATGAGCAAGTCGAGCTGCATAAAAGTTTGTGCCGACAATATTCCTGCAACGATGAATAATAGGAAGGTTCGGTCCTTAACAATGATTTTGTAGTCGCGAAGCTGATTACCAACAAACGAATACCATTTTGTGGTGGTATTCACCTTGTGTTCGTAGGTTGGTGCCGTTTCACGTGTCCATTTCTGTAGAACAGCTGCAAGGCCTACACATATAATTCCAGCGATGAGGAGTAGCTGGGAGCGGTGATTCACATAGAAAATCGCTCCTAATAAAGGACCAATGACAACGGCAATATTGATCGATGTGTAAAAGACTGCAAACACGCTGCTTCTGTTTTCCTCGTCGACCACATCAGCCACCATTGCCTGACTAGCTGGCCAGTAGATGGATCCGAAAAAACCGACAAAAGAGAAACAAAGAAAGCCAATCCATGGGGATTGAAGCCAAGGTGAATCGGCAAGTCCAAATAACATAAAGCACACGCCTTGGCCAAAAGCAGATAAAACCATCATCCGTTTACGGCCGTATCTATCTGCACAATAACCGCCTATCAAGTTAGCAAAAACCGATAAAACCTGTGAAAGAATTAATAACAACCCAGCGAGGCTTTTGCCAAATTCATCAGCAAAATATATGGTCAAAAAGGGGAAAAACATCCAAAAGGTAATGTTCATTAACGCCTCACCAAACAAACGAACCTTCAAATTGGAATCCCAATCACGTATTCTCATACTAAAACCCTCCTAATTGTGGTGACAGACACCCTTCTTGGACAAACCCACCCAATCTGTCTTTCGACGGTGTCTGTCACCGCTCGTGGACAAAAATGTCTGATTTGTCCGTGTGGGACGGACAGTTTTACTCCTGAAAAAACGCTTAGGTGCCTGATGGCCCCTAAGCGTTCCTTTCTTTAATCCTTCTTTTCTAATGCAGCCTTTAATAGGTCTCCAAGGCTGTTTCCGAAGTTTTCATCTTTTTGCGTATACTTTTGTACGAGTTTTCGTTCCTCGCGTTTGTTGACTGCTTTCTTTCGCTCTTCTGCCTTTTCAACGACATTACATTTTCGGCATTGGAAGTACAAACCTGCTTTTCCTTCGTGCATTTCCATTTTCTTTTTACACTGTGGACAGCGTCGGTTCGAGAGCTTTGGATCTTTTCGCTTTCTGTAGTTACATTCCGTGCTTGAGCAAACTAGAATTTTCCCTTCCTTGGTATTTCTTTCTTTTAACAAGGATTGGCATTCTGGGCACTTCGATCCCGTTAAGTTATGAGCACGGTACGATTTATCACTAGCCTTAATTTCTGAGATCAGCTGCTCGGTTTGCTTACGAATCCGTTTTAAAAATTGCTTTGGATCTCCTTTTCCACGAGAAATCGCTTCAAGGTCCTTTTCCCATTTGGCTGTAAGCTCAGGAGAGGTAAGCTCCTCATTTACGAGATCCATCAATTGCTTGCCTTTAGGAGTCGGATGTAGGCGGCCATTTTTTCGCTCCACGACCTCAGTTTCAATGATTCTTTCGATAATCTCAGCTCTAGTCGCAGGAGTTCCAAGACCATACTTCTCCATTTGACCTAATATATCAGATTCCGAGAAACGAGCAGGAGGTTCGGTTAGTTTTTTCTCCGCATGTAGCTGACCTACCGAGAAGGATTGCCCTTTCGATATTTGTCCAAGCTTTTGCCCACTTAACTCCTCGTCTTTCCCAGTAATCGCTTTAAATCCTGCATTTACAACGACCGTTTCCTTCGCAGAGAATGACTCGCCGTTTACATCAAATACCGCACGAACCGTTTCGTACTGATAGGCAGGGTAAAATAGAGCTAGGAACCGCTTCACAATTAAATCGTATAGCTTTCGTTCATCTGCCTCCAAATCACGAAGGAATAAACGCTCTTCTGTAGGGATGATGGCATGGTGATCGGTTACTTTCTCATTATTAAATACACGCTTTGCTAATACCTTTCCCTTGTTCGCGAGAATGCTACGCACTTCTTCCTTATAGCCTCCAGAGATTGCTTCAATTCGATCGAGCATGGTGGCTTCCATATCAGTTGTGAGGTAACGAGAATCCGTACGAGGGTAAGTTACCAGCTTATGATGCTCATATAATTTTTGCAAAACGCTTGATGTCTTTTTGGCTGAAAAGCCAAATCGCTTGTTCGCGTCACGTTGAAGCTCCGTTAAATCATATGGAAGGGGCTGTTGCTCGGACTTAGCTGTTTTATTCACTGACTGAACGAGGGCTTTTTGCCCTTTGCCTGTTGCCACAATAGCATCAGCCTTGTCTTTAGAGAAAATTCGCTTCTCGCCATTTTCCTCCCAATCTGCCTTTAACGGCCCAATTTGTGCAGAAATCGTCCAATATTCCTGTGGCTTAAACGTTTGAATCGCTTTTTCCCGTTCCATTACAAGTGCAAGTGTTGGAGTTTGGACGCGTCCAGCTGAGAGAGGATCCTTATATTTCGTTGTTAATGCACGAGTAACATTAAGTCCAATTAACCAATCAGCTTCCGCGCGACAAACAGCTGATGCATATAAATTTTCGTATTCACTTCCAGGGCGAAGTTTGGCAAATCCCTCTTTAATCGAACGATCCGTATGAGAGGAGATCCACAAACGCTTAATAGGTTTATTCCAACGGATTTTTTCTAAAATCCACCGTGCAACAAGCTCCCCTTCACGCCCGGCGTCGGTGGCAATAATACATTCCCTAACGTCCTTACGTTTGGCCAAAGATTCTATGGCTTTATACTGGTGAGAGGTTTGTTTCATCACTTTAAGACCCATCTTATCTGGGATAATCGGCAAGTCTTCTAAATTCCATTGCTTGTATTTCGTATCGTAATGCTCGGGCATTTTTAACTCAATTAAATGTCCAAGCGCCCAAGTTACGATATACTTCGGTCCTTCAATATAGCTTTTATGTGTTTGCGTACAGCCAAGAACGCGTGCAATTTCTCTAGCCACGCTTGGCTTTTCAGCAAGTACGAGTGATTTCATTAGTTATCCTCCGAATTTCCATTTACTCGGGTTAAGTATACAGGAAAACGAAAGAAAAAGGGAATATGAAAAGCTTAAGCGTCTAGGTATGCACCGATAGGCTTTGCCTTATGAACCCGAGGAGCTAGGTGCTAGAGCTGGACAAATAAAAAAGACCTTGCATAGGCAAGGTCTACTCATTATCCTGAGTTTCCACTCGATTTTTAAACGCTTCACGTACAACGAGAAATTCCTCGTCACCAATTGCGTCCTTCGTATGTTTTTCAACAAGAGTTCCCTCAGGAAACTTCCCGGGGTGCCCTTTTTTCTTATGTTCAAAATCTTTTCCGCGACCCATTTTTTCACACTCCTTTCCTTCAAAATTAGCTTCTCCGGAAAAATTCCCTTCTATGTAGAAAAGAAACAGGACAGTTCAGAAGGTTCATGCATATTTATAGAAGGTATGGGCTTTTCGAATTTTATAGTAAGGGGGGATCTAAGTGACTAATCAATCTCAAAATGGCCAACAGCCTTTTTATGCGACTCGAGACGATCAAGCGCCACCGTTTTCGACAAAAGGATTTGTGGATGGAGAAATTAAAACATTCGAACTTGAGCAATATAAAGGGAAATGGCTTCTCTTATTTTTCTATCCTAGTGACTTTACACCGGTCTGAGAAACAGAACTAGCGGCGGTCGCTGCTATTTATCCTTATTTTCAAGCGATGAATGTTGAGGTTTTGGCTATCAGCACGGATAGCATCTATTCACATAAAGTATTTCGAGAAACGACTCCCTCTTTACAAAATGTCTACTACCCCCTGTTGAGTGACAGAACTCATACGATCTCCAAATCGTATCGAGTACTTGATGAAAAAGCAGGAGCAGCCTTTAGAGCTTCATTTTTTATAGACCCTAATCGAGTCATCGTCGCTAAGCTTGTCTATCCAAGGGAAGTCGGACGGAATCTATATGAACATGTTAGGCTAATGCAGGCACTCCAACATGCTAAAGATACAGGTAAAGGTGTACCAGCAAACTGGATGCCTGACCAAAATTAATATACAAATTTTAGAACCTCTCTTACTTTCCAAGATACAAGGTATAATAGGGATTCAGAAAAAGCTAAACGAAAAGATGTTAGCTTTTAACAGCATGTTATCTAAACGTCGAATCAACACAAACTCCTCTGTTTTTAAAAATTACGAACAGAAAATTAATAAAAAATTATTCTAATGCCTAAGCGAGAAGCTGTGGCATTTTTTTATTAGGAAAATCTTTATGCAGATTTTTTACAAAATCCCTTAAAAAATGACATTTATCGCCGAAATAAAGAATAGTAGGATGATAGAATGACGATATCTATCAAATCATATAAGACTTGAGAAAAGACAGGTGAAAAAGATGGATTTAACTTCAGTAGTAGGTCTCGTGTTAGGTCTAGTTGCTGTATTAGTTGGTATGTTCTTTAAAGGGGTTAGCCCTACGGCATTAATTAACCCAGCTGCGATTTTGATTATCTTATTAGGAACAGCCGGGGCAGTAACCATTGCTTTTCCAACTAGTGAAATAAAGAAAGTTCCGAAGTTGTTTGGAAAATTGTTTAAAGAAGACAAGCTTCCGAACCCAACGGATCTTATAAAAATGTTTTCTGATTGGGCTCAGCTTGCTCGTAAAGAGGGGCTGTTAGCATTGGAGTCAAAGACAAATGAAGTTGACGATGACTTCTTAAAAAATGGCCTGTCTCTTGCGGTTGATGGCCAAAGTGCTGATTATATTCGCGATGTACTTTCTGAAGAAATTGAAGCAATGGAAGAAAGACACCAAGCAGGAGCACTAATCTTCACGCAAGCGGGTACGTACGCACCGACTTTAGGGGTATTGGGAGCGGTAGTTGGTCTAATTGCAGCCTTAAAATATATGGATGACATTGATGGACTTGGACATGCGATCAGTGCCGCGTTTATCGCAACACTTCTAGGGATTTTTACGGGATATGTACTATGGCATCCATTTGCCAACAAACTGAAGCGTAAATCGAAGCAAGAAGTAAAGATTAAGCAAATGATGGTAGAAGGCATCCTTTCGATTCTTGAAGGGGAGGCCCCACGTGTCATTGAAACAAAGCTAGCGTCTTATTTACCAGGAAGTGAGAAGAAGAAGTTTTTAGCTGCTAATGGAGAACCGTCCAATGAGTAAGCGTAGGAAGAAGCATCACCATGAGGAGCATGTCGATGAGTCTTGGTTAATCCCATACGCGGATTTGTTAACACTCCTACTAGCTTTGTTCATCGTATTATTTTCTATGAGTTCTGTAGATGCTAAGAAATTTCAAGCGATGGCTGAAGTGTTTAATCAGGAGTTTACAAGTGGAACAGGGATTTTTGAGTTCCCAAGCCCAATCCCAGAGGAAGGGGCAACTGCACCAGATGAGCAAACAAATGACTCTGAAGAGATCGAACAGTCTCAATCTGGAGAGAAAATGACAGAAGAGCAAAAGCAAAAGCTAGCACAGCAGGCTGAACAGGTGGAGCTGCAAGCGATTCAGGCAAAGGTAAATGAATATGTTAGTAGCAAAGGGTTACAGGATAAGCTTGAAACGAAGTTAACCGATGAGGGATTACTTTTAACCATCCGTGATAATGTATTGTTTGAATCAGGAAGTGATGCTGTTAGAACACAAGATCTGCAGATTGTAAAAGAAATTTCTGAGTTACTTGTAATGGATCCTGCCCGTAGCATCATTATAAGTGGGCATACTGACAATGTACCTATAAAAAATGCACAGTTCTCGTCTAACTGGGAATTAAGTGTCATGCGTGCGATTAACTTTATGAAAATATTACTTGAAAACAAGAGCCTTGATCCAAGTTGGTTCAGCGCTAAAGGATTTGGGGAGTTTAAACCAATTGCACCCAATGATGATACAGCTGGAAAAGCAAGAAACCGTCGTGTTGAAATTTTGATATTACCAAGGACTGCCGACTGAGCCTACTAACAGGTTCGGTCTTTTTTATGTAAAAAAAAAGAACCACTCAGAGGAGTGGCGAAAAGAGATTCAAGGGATTATTCATTAGGAAGCGCTTACAATAAACACAAAACAAAAAACTAATCGTTGTTTTTATCAGGTTGTGGTACTTCCGGTTTACACATTCGATCCATTAAAACTCCAGCAAATAGGATGCAGGCAATTGGAATGGTGAAATTCAAGATGTGAACAATAGTCATGGAAATACCTCCTTCACACTTGGTTGAATCTACTTTAAGTATAGTGTTTATTCACTAAAATGGCAAATAAAATTCACGGAATATTCAAATTTTAGTGTTGGCAAAATACAACATAATTAGGGAATACTATGATGTTGATAAATATCCACCCATTCTAGAAGAAGATGGTAGATAATTTATAAACAAAAGTTTATAATATTAACAAATGTCCAAAAATGTTACGAGGTGAATTATGAGTGATAAGGAAGCAACAATACTTGGGCTGATTAAAAGAGATCCATTTATCTCTCAAAATGAGTTAGCGGAAAGGACGGGATTGTCTCGTTCGGCTGTTGCTGGTTATATTTCTTCTCTTACAAAGCAAGGAAAACTATTAGGTCGGGCATACGTTTTGCCCAATAAAAAACAGGTCATCTGCATTGGTGGAGCTAATATTGATAGAAAAATGCAAGCGATGGACAAGCTTCAGCTTGGAACATCCAATCCTGCTAGTACAAGTAACTCTTGCGGAGGGGTTGCTAGGAACATAGCTGAAAACTTGGGAAGGCTAGGAGTAGATGTTTCTCTAATGACCGTTGTAGGTGATGATCATGAGGGAAAATGGCTACTGGATTATACAAAGTCATACGTAGATATAGAGCCTTCTAAAGTCCTTCCAAATGAAGCAACGGGAACCTATACGGCTGTCTTAGACGTAGATGGCGAGATGGCTGTTGCTCTAGCAGATATGGGTATCTACGATCAAGTTGATGTGGATTTTATAGAGAAGCGTTGGGGTTTTCTTGCTGCAACCGAACTTGTCATGATTGATACAAACTTCCCCGCTGATGTACTTGTAAAAGTGATTGACCGTTGTAGGGAGGAAGAAATTCCACTGGTGATTACACCAGTTTCTGCTCCAAAGATTAAGAAGTTGCCACAAAACCTTGATGGTGTAGCATGGCTTATAGCCAATAAAGACGAAGCTGAGGCGTTAGCAGGGAATAAAATTAAAGACGAAGGTGACTTTTTTAAAGCTGCAGAAGCCATTATGAAAAAGGGTGTAGAAAGAGTCGTGATCACTCGCGGCGACAAAGGACTTATTTACTTTACAAAGGCGAATGAAGCGGGTGTTTTATTACCACCAAAGGCTAATGTGGTGGATGTTACGGGGGCAGGGGATGCCCTGGTTGCAGGAATTGTCTATGCGTATTTACGTAATTTAAAAACAGAGGATGCCTGTAAAATTGGTATGGCTTGTTCGATGCTTACATTAGCCACGGAGGAAACGGTTAGCCCTACATTAAATCATCAACAGCTACAGGAAGCTTTCCAACACAATTTCAACTAAGGAGAAAACAATATGGAAAAATATTTAGAATACTCACAGGAAGTTTTAGAAGCGAAGAAAAATAATTTACCAGTAGTAGCACTAGAGTCAACGATTATCTCTCACGGAATGCCGTATCCACAAAATGTGCAAACGGCAAAGGAAGTGGAGGATATTATTCGTAAGAATGGAGCTGTACCAGCAACCATTGCCATTTTGGATGGAAAAATAAAAATCGGTTTATCAGATGAAGAGCTTGAATTGCTTGCTACACGTAAGGATATTGAAAAGGCAAGCCGTAGAGATCTACCATATCTAATTGCGACGAAAAAGAATGGGGCAACAACCGTGGCAGCAACGATGATTTGTGCTGAGCTTGCAGGGATTGAAGTGTTTGTAACGGGCGGAATTGGTGGAGTTCACCGTGAAGCGGAAGTAACGATGGATGTCTCAGCTGATCTTCAAGAACTTGCACAGACAAATGTTGCTGTTGTGTGTGCAGGAGCAAAATCTATTCTCGACATTGGTTTAACTTTGGAGTACTTAGAAACTCATGGGGTGCCAGTCGTTGGCTTTGGTACAGATGTACTTCCTGCATTTTATACAAGAACAAGTCCATTCCAAGTGAATGTTCAAGTGGAAAATGAAAAGGAAGCCGCAAGCATGATTCGGACAAAGTGGGAGTTAGGATTGAAGGGTGGAGTGGTCATTGCTAACCCAATCCCAGAAACAGATGCACTTGAAGAGGAATTTATCAATGGTGTTATAGAATCTGCTTTAAAAGAAGCGAAGGAGAAGCATATTGCTGGTAAGAACGTTACTCCATTCCTTTTGTCAAAAGTAAAAGAACTAACTGAGGGAAGAAGCTTAGAAGCAAATATTGCTTTGGTTAAAAACAATGCTGAGGTTGGATCAAAAATAGCCGTTCAGCTTACATCTCAAGCTTAAAGAATAATTTTCAAGGATCAGTCTTATAAGGACTGATTCTTTTTTTTGTGCATAAAAATAGAAATAGATTTTCAAAAAGAGATTCCGTACACTGTAACGAACAATTCGTTCTTAAAAAAATTATAAAATTAAGAATAGTGGAGAAAGGAGACGTAAATAGAAGAGAATTGTTCATTATAACGAAAATTCGGCTGATTTAGCTAGTTTAGTTTAAAAGAACTAAGGACTAAAATAAAATCAAGATATTCTTTATATAGAACAAAAATTAATAGAATAGAAAACGAAACTATTAGAATAGTAGGTGGTTGGCATGTACCGAAAAAACTGTGATAAATGTTATCGCCCTTCATACAGTAGCTCGGAAGCAGGGGAATGGACCTGCCCTACATGTGGTCATAATCTAACGAAATTACCATTTTTTGATGCAGCTACACTTGAGAGGGTACATGTAAATATCATTCCTATCCAAAGAAAATTGAAAGCATATGAGAAGCAGAAACTAGGAAAATAGGCTTAATTACTAAAAGTCAGAAAATTCACGAATTTAGTTCGACAGCTGCCGACAGAAATATTTACAATTTTCGCCCATTATTTTACAAATGAAAAATGGTAAAATATGAAAGAGCAGATTCACTGTTCTTTATGGAGGTCTCTGTCGAATAGTGTAAGTAAAAAGTTGGGAAATTTTTAAAACATGTGACAAATTTTTACACAATTTACTAAATTCGAGTAGTAAAATGATTGATAAGTGAATCACATAAGGTACGTGAACACAGAAAAAGGCAAACCTTCTGAAAAGAGGGGACGCAAAGTCGCAGGTCTAAGGTAGTTAGAAGTTTTTTGCTAAGACGGCTGGACTGCCTGGAATACGATCGTATTTTAGGGGGAGATTGAGGGATGTTAGAAACGCATGAGGTTACGGTCGAAGAGCTTGATTATGAGTGGATGTTATTAATCCTTGAAGCGAAAAAGTTAGGTATTCAGAAAGATGAAATCAGAAAATTTTTAGGTGAGAATGAAATTAGGGGATAAAAAGAACTAGTCATACTTAGCATATTGTTTCATACATAGAATGGAAGTATTTCTGTCAGGTAACCACCTAAATAGAAATGCTTTTTTATTTTGAAAAAAAAGACAAAATCATCGGTGATTTTGTCTTTTCATATTAGTTATTATTTGATTGATTACTTCTCCATTTATTAAACTCTAGAAACTCTTTAAATTGATCCTTGGAAACCCCAGAGTTCATTGCCTCTTTCACAAGCTTCATCCAATCAGAATCTAGTTCGTCTTTATTTGGGTGCTCGTGTATAAGGTGGTCAACTGGCACGTGAAGCACAGCTGATATTTTCTCGAGAAATTGGATTGAAGGGTTGGTTTGTAAGTTTCTTTCTAATGAACTTAAGTATGATTTAGCGACACCAGCTTGTTCAGCTAGTTCAGACATTGACATTTTCTTTTCAAGACGAAGTTTTTTTACACGATCTCCAATCATCTAGATCACTCACCTATCTCTCTGTATGAATTTATATTAGCAAAAAAATACGGTTAGTTCCATATTCAGAACGAAAATAGTATGTATCGTTCTTAAAATTCTTTAATTGGTCACAAATTCAAGGTTTTTACGGTTCTAGTACGTAAAAGCGGAATATCACTTTTAATACTTCTATGTAGCATTATACACAATACCATTCGTAATGAAAGCGATATTTATGGGCATAAATAAAAAAAATTCACTGTCCACCCGAAACGGACAAATCACCCCAATCTGTCCACAAAGGGTGACAGACACCACCAAAGGACAGAATGGCCCATTTTGTCCACGGAGGGTGTCTGACACCCTTATAGACACCCTTATATACCCGGGATTTGGGTGGGTGAAACTTATTTTTTTATTCGACAAATTCTTTTTTAGCGTTTGTTGTTTCTAAAGGGCTGAGGGCGATTCAATCAAACGTTTGATTGACTATTTTTTTAGGTAATCTAACATATTTAGACATAGGAATGCTTTGCTAATATAGACCTTTTGAGAGTACAATAAAGACTATACATTATTGGTATTGGGGAAGGTTGAGTTACATGATTGTTTTAAAGTCACCTCGTGAAATAGAAGCAATGAAAAAAGCAGGCGAGCTTCTTGCGGCTTGTCATAAAGAAATAAAAAAGATGATCAAACCTGGGGTAACTACTTGGGAAATTGATCAGTTTGTTGATCACTATTTAGAAAAGCATGGTGCTACCGCTCAGCAAAAGGGTTATAGAGGTTACGAATACGCAACATGTGCTAGCATTAACGATGAGATTTGCCATGGGTTTCCGAGAAAAGAACCTCTAAATGCAGGGGACATTGTTACAATCGACATGGTTGTTAATGTGAATAGTGCCCTAGCAGACTCTGCGTGGACGTATATTGTTGGTGAAGCTTCGGAAGAAACGACCCGCCTTGTAGAAGTAACCAAAAATAGCTTATACAAAGGAATTGAAGCAGCTGTTGTAGGAAATCGTATTGGAGATATCGGACATGCGATTCAAACTTATGTTGAGGGAGAGGGATTCTCTGTTGTAAGAAACTTTATTGGGCATGGGATTGGTCCATCCATTCATGAAAAGCCGGACGTTCCACACTTTGGACTCCCAGGAAAAGGCCCTCGTATAAAAGAAGGAATGGTATTTACGATTGAACCCATGGTCAACGTAGGAAGCTATGAGACAAAAATGGATTCAAATGGGTGGACGGCCCGTACCGTGGATGGAAAAAACTCTGCTCAATTTGAGCACACGATTGCCATTACGAAGGATGGTCCAGTCATTCTAACAGACCAAGGTGAATAATCAGTACATTTAAACAAAATTCTATTTAATACAAGATGGAGGAAAGAACATGACAGAAAACCATGAAACCGAAAAAAAGAAAATGAGCTTACAAGAAGCCATAAAGCAACAATTAGAAAAAAAGAAAAATCAGCAAGCCGGTGGAAAAGGTAGTACGAACGGACCTGCGACAACAAAGAAAATGAAAAGCCAGCAAACCAAAAAGGTCAGCAATCAACGCCGTAAAATGGGTGTGTAATAGGCCACAAGAAAGGGAACAACACATAAATAGTGCTGTTCCCTTATTTGTTAATTAACATTATTCCTCATCCTGTACTTCGCCATCGCCAACCTCATCTTCACCTGGTGCATCATCACAAGCAACGACAGAGGTAACTAGAAAACCAGCAAGCAATATCATAAGAAGTTTACGTACCATCCAAACCCTCCTCCTTTCAGCAATATGCCTAGCTTAGCCTTATTATTCGGTGATTCCTTTTACTTTATTCCCCTGTCCATCCTATATATAAAGTGAAACTTAGGAGTAAAGGGCAATAGCAATGGAGACAAACTATTTGTATACTAAAGGTATTAATGAGTGTAGAGGGAGTAACGATGAGATTAATTCGAATTGATGAATATGAACCACGCACCATGCAATTGGCCAAACCCGTTTTTGACCGGCAAAAAAGGGTTCTTCTTGCAGCAGGACGCTCGATTCATCCAACATACTTACAAAAATTAATAGATCTAGATATTCGATATTTATTTATAGAGGACGCTGAATCGTTTGGAATTTCAATGGAAGAGATGCTCGATGTTCCAACATGGGTAGATGCTGTAGATGTGGTACAAGCGGTATACAAAGCAGTTGAGAAAAAAGAAGAGCTTCCGATTAGACCCATTCAACAACTTGCCATTAAGCTAGTTGAGGAAGTAAATAAAAGAAAAGCCATTCTTTTAATTCCAGCCTCTTCTTTAGCAGAAGATCTTCGAGAGTTTGCCCACTCGGTTAATGTCACACTTCTTGCCTTACAAATTGCAAAAAAGTATCAAATCTCACAAATGCAAATACGGGATTTAGCCGTAGGAGCATTGCTTCACGATATAGGAAAAGCGTTAACTCCTGTAGAGGATGATCACCCGAGGGTAGGGTTTGAATATTTACGAAAAACAAGAGAAGTGAGTTTGCTTTCTGCGCATGTTGCTTACCAGCATCACGAAGCCTTTGATGGCAGTGGGATACCTAGGGGATTACGTGAAAAGGAAATTCATGAGTTTGCCCAAATATGCAGCATTGCGAATCTTTACGAGAATGCATTATCGAAAAAGGGCATCCCACCACATGAGGTAATGGAGTATGTGATGACAAAAAGCGGAACACTCTTTAGCACAGATCTGGTTAAACTGTTTGTCCAAGAGGTACCACACTTTATTCCGGGTACGAGGGTCATCCTAAATAATGGCCGGAGTGCGATTGTCACCAAAGTAACAGGTAATCTCCAAAGGCCTTACGTGCGCTATTTAGATACAAATGAAGAAATTTCTTTAGGGGAAAATCACACGCTATTGATTACGGAAGTGTTAGATAAGTAAAAAAGCAAAGAAACTGCACGCTCAAGCCTAGTTGGGGTGCAGTTTCTTAATGAAAAATTATTGCTTTCGAAGATTCCCTAACTCTTCGGCTAGTGCTTGAGTTTCATTCGGGCTAAACGAATCTCTTTTCATTACTAGGTCATAAATCTCTTTTAGCTCATCATACATATTTTCATCAAAGTGTGATGGTTTGATGGCACCTAGGTTCAGCACCTTTAGTTTTTCTTTTATTTTTTCAATCATATATTCCACGTTTTCTACTGATTTCTCAGACAAATTCATCGATTGTTCTCCCCTTTTTCAGCAAGCTTGTAAAATTATCTTTCCATGTTCCCTTTGAAAAGTCAAATGAATTTCAGTAACTTCTTTCCGGAAAGGTTGAAAAGCCGTTCCTTTTCCTACAAAATGTAGAAAGGAGGGAAGTAGTCATGGTTAAAGTTTTATTTGTATGCCTCGGGAATATTTGCCGTTCACCAATGGCAGAGGCGATGTTTCGTGATTTAGTGAAAAGGGAAGGATTAGAACATATAATAACGGTTGATTCTGCTGGTACGGGAGATTGGCATGTTGGGAAGCCCCCTCACCAGGGTACACAAGACATATTAAATCAACATCAGATTAGTTTTGAAGGTCAGGTGGCTAGACAACTGGTCACAACAGATCTGAATGATTTTGATTATATTGTGGCAATGGATACTCAAAATGAGAAAAACATACATAAGCTCACCTCTCTTCATACGAGTACGAAAATCGTAAAGCTTCTAGACTATGTTCCGGAGGCAGACAAGCTGGATGTTCCTGACCCGTACTTTACCGGGAATTTTCAAGAAGTGTTTGATTTATTAAAGGTGGGCTGTGAACGCTTATTGAAAGAAATTCAAACGAATGAGAATGCAAGCAGGGAGGGAAAATAAGATGAGTGGTACAAAAAAGTTTTGGACAGGTGTCCTTTGGGGAGCTCTTGCTGGAGGAGCAATCAGCCTACTTGATCGAGACACAAGACAGGCAGTCGTACAAAGCTGTAAAAAGACAAGTGGTGAGCTATCCTATTATATCAAGCATCCAGATGAAGTAGTGGAACAGGTAAAGGATGCGACAACGAAAATTCGTTCAACTGTTGAGCAGGTAAGTGGAGATATATCCTTTATCGCAGACAAGGTAGAGGAACTTCGTGAAGTAACACCAGCTGTAACAGGTATCGTAAAAGAAACAAAAGAGGCCTTTCATAAGGAAGAAGAATAATTCATAGTAAAGAAGGGGGAATGGAATGGTTATTAATCTGAGATTTCTTACCTTACTTACAAAGAGAGTATTGCAGGATGATGTATTTGGACTGGCTGCGCAGCTAGCCTACTTCTTTCTGCTTTCTTTATTTCCACTGCTAATATTTTTAGCTACGCTGATTTCGTTCTTACCTATATCTCAACCAGAGCTTTTAGGATTCTTGGAAGATTTTGCGCCAGCAGAAACCTTTGCACTTATTGAAACCAATTTAAATGACATTATGGAAAAAAGGAATGGAGGCTTATTATCCTTCGGGATCATTGCTACCATTTGGTCAGCGTCAAATGGAATTAATGCAATTGTTAAAGCTTTTAACCATGCGTATGATGTGAAAGAAAGTCGTTCCTTTTTTGTCGCAAGGGGCATGTCTATCCTGTTAACCTTTGCGATGATCTTTGTCTTTATCGTTGCTTTGTTGCTTCCCGTTTTCGGAAAGCAAATCGGCATTTTCTTATTTTCTACATTTGGATTATCTGATGAATTTCTATCGATTTGGAATGCGTTACGGTGGGTGGTTAGTTCGCTCATTCTGTTTACCGTCTTTGTCGGTCTGTATTGGATCGCTCCAAATAAAAAATTCAAATGTGTTCGGGCGGTGCCTGGTGCCATTTTTGCAACCATCGGCTGGGCACTTGTTTCTCTTGCCTTTTCCTACTATGTAAGTAATTTCGGTAATTACTCGGCAACCTATGGAAGCATCGGGGCCATCATCGTATTAATGATTTGGTTTTATATGTCGGGAGTTATTATGATTATTGGTGGAGAGATTAATGCACTTTATAGCAAAATGAAGGATGAAGCATGCTAAAAACGCCGGGGGCATCCCCGGCGTTTATGATTTTAATAAACGTAAACTATTCAAGATAACAAGAATGGTACTTCCTTCATGCCCAATGACACCAAAAGGAAGGTCTAAAAATTGGAGGAAGTTTGAAGCGATTAACAACATAATGACCGAGATGGAAAAAATCACGTTTTGCTTAATAATTCGATTCATTCTTTCAGACAGTGTAATAGCTTCTGCGATACGAGGAAGATCGTTCTTCATTAACACGATATCAGCTGTTTCAAGGGCAACGTCTGAGCCTTCACCCATCGCGATCCCCACATTTGCTGTTGCTAAGGCAGGAGCATCATTTATTCCATCTCCCACCATCGCAACGGTACCAAATCGCTTACGAATTTCTTTTAATTTTTCCACCTTTGTTTCTGGAAGGCATTCAGCTACGTATTCATTCACATGACTTTCACCAGCGATCGCTTCGGCTGTCTTTTCACTGTCACCTGTTAGCATGATTGTGTAAATCCCCTTTGCTTTTAACAGATCAATGGCTGCTTTTGTTTCTTCACGTACCACATCTTTTAATGCAATAAGGGCAACAAGCTTTTCATTTTGATTCACATACACAATGGTTTTACCTTCAGAAGCGAGCTGTTTTGCTACCCCATTAGAGAAGTTCTCCGCCTCTATTTTACCAACAAAATCTGCTTTGCCAATTTTCCAATCAATCCCGTTAAGACTTGCCCTTACCCCATATCCCGATACATCTTCAATGCTCTCTGGATGACTCAGCATAGCCCCTGTTTCTTTTTTTACAAAAGTAACAATTGCCTGAGCCAGTGGGTGATTCGAATGATTCTCAATGGCTGCGACCGCTTGTAAAAGGGGCTGTCTTTCCATATCATCGACTACAATTACATCCGTTACCTCTGGTTTGCCTTTAGTAAGTGTTCCTGTTTTATCAAATGCAATGGCCTGTAAGTGGCTAAGGTTTTCTAAATGAACGCCACCTTTGAAAAGAATGCCATGCTTCGCTCCGTTAGAAATAGCAGATAAGGTGGCCGGCATGATCGATGCGACTAATGCACACGGGGAGGCAACTACAAGTAAAATCATGGCCCGATAGAAGGTTTCCGTCCAACTCCAACCAAGGGCATAATGTGGAACAAACATCATGAGTACAACAACGGCAAGGACGACCTTTACATAAGTCCCTTCAAATTTTTCAATGAAAAGCTGAGAAGGTGATTTTTCACTTTGAGCGGATTGGACTAACTGAATGATCTTCTGAAATAGGGTTTCGCTACTTGGTTTCGTAATTTCAACGGTGAGGGATCCATTGACATTTACCGTACCGGCGAAGACCTCTTCGCCAATCCCTTTACTAACAGGTATAGATTCTCCTGTTATCGCTGCTTCATCTAGGTTTGATTGTCCTTTAATAATTTTTCCGTCTGAAGGCACGCGTTCCCCTGGTTTCACTAAAATAGAATCTCCAATACTAAGCTCACTTACGTGAACTGTTACCTGATTACTACCGCGAATGAGAAGTGCCTCTTCAGGCTGAAGCTCCATCAATGCCGAGATCTCCTTATGGCTTTTATTCATGGTATACGTCTCAAGTGCTCCACTCATCGCGAAAATAAAGATGAGAATGGCCCCCTCTGTCCAATAACCGATAATCGCAGACCCAATCGCAGCAAATATCATCAGCATTTCAACGTTCAGTTCTTTGTCTGCAATGGTATCTTCTATTCCTTCCTTGGCCTTAGCAAATCCACCAATTACAAAAGCGAACAGAAAAGCGATGATAGAAGCTGTCGAAAACTCCATTTTTTCTAATGTCCATCCAACTGCAATTAAAACCCCACTTGTAATGGCAGCAATTAATTCAGCATGTGGCTTTATTTTTTCTAAAAAGCTTTCATTGGCTTCAAGAGGTCTTTCCAAAGCCTTTATTTCTGTATTCATATTCTCTCCTCCATTCATCTAATTGAGAAAAATAATCAAAGTCATTACCCCTAAAAAACACGAAAGCTGTCATCTAATGATGACAGCAGAATTGCTTGAGTTCTATTTTATTACGTTTATCATACCATATTTTTTACGAGTTCAGAAGGGGTTTGCTCATTTATATTTTTTCACTAAGAATCTTAGGGAGTTCTTCTATTTAAGTAGATTGTAATCGTTTCAAATTTAAAATTAGTTTTGTTTAAGCGCTTTTTTCACTAGCTAAGCTTACCTTTGCCTGCTTACCAAACAAAACGATCACAAGAAAGATCGAAAATAGCAGGGTACTAACGATATGGAAGAAGCTAATCTGCTTGAAGGCTTGAATAACCAGGCCACCAATAGACGGACCTGTTAAGCTTCCAAGGCTAAAGGCTATTCCACACAGTAAATTTCCTGTAGGTAATAGATTCTTTGGCATAATATCGGTCATGAACGCTATTCCTAGTGAGAATGTCGAGCCTACCACCATTCCTGCTGATAGGAAACAACTAAATAAACCAATAAAGGAATCTTCTAAAAAGCTTGCCGCAGAGAAGCTGGCAAATCCAAGGAATAAAATAACCATCAATACTTTCCGACGACCAAAGCGGTCACTTAATATTCCGAGTGGGAGTTGGGTAATGATTCCACCGACAGCAAAAGAAGTAAGTAAGATGGACACCTCTGACACTTCAATCCCTGTTCGGAGCGCATAAACTGGGAAAATTCCATTCAACGATGATTCTAAAAAGCCATACGCAAGAGGTGGCAAAAATGTGACCCACCCATATTTAAGTGCCTGCCCGAATCGTTTTCCTGTGTCTTTAAAGCTACTAACCCCTTCTTCGTTTTCCGGGTATTCATTTTTCAATAAAAAAATAAAGACCCAACCAACTAAACACATAACGGACGAGATGATAAATGGAAGGGACAGACTGATATTTACTAGCGGTGTCATCAATGGACCTACTGCGAACCCAATCCCAAAGAATAACCCATACAAGGAAAGATGTCTCCCTCTCGTTGCTACTGGAGAAGAGGAGGTAATCCAAGTTTGTGTTGCAAAGTGAAGGGCGTGATCCCCAATCCCGATGAAGAAGCGAAGCAGAAGCCAAAACCAAAAATTTTGCCATAAAGGGAAAAGGGCAAGAGCAACAACAACCAACAATCCTCCGAATAAAATAATGTTTTTATAGCCGAATTTTCGAAGCGGCTGTTCCATAAAAGGAGAAGCTAGAAGAATTCCTATATATAAAGCAGTCGCATTCATTCCGTTCATACCAGAACTGATTCCGCTTTTTTCAAAAATAACCGCGACCAATGGAAGTAGCATCCCTTGACTGAATCCTGAAATCGCTACAATGCTAACGAGTATCCAGAAAGCATGTTTATTATTTTTCATGATTGTTTCTCCTTCATATTTCTTCTCCCATCATACAAGAATCTTTCGGAGGTTGAAACAAATTTTTACCATGAAGTTCTTTTTAAAAATGGAAAAATAGTGTAACCTCAGGAAAAGGATATAGAGGTGAGAAAATGGATTTTCATATGAAGGATGTAGGGTTTTACACAGAAACGCCGTACGGTAGGCTGGATGTAGCGGGAGATGAAGCCTACGGATTCCGTCCCTATCAGCTTCTGGTTGCTTCTATTGCTGTTTGCAGTGGTGGAGTTCTTCGCAAAGTGCTAGAGAAGATGCGCATGACAATTGAAGATATACACATCTCTACAGATGTAGAAAGAGACAAAGAGGAAGCGGATCGGATTGAGGTGATCAAGGTCCACTTTACAATTAAAGGAATGGACCTAGATGAAAAGAAAATCCATAAGGCAATGGAATTAACGAGGAAACATTGTTCGATGGTTCAATCGGTTATTGATAAAATTGACATCATTGAAACGTTTGAAATTGCTTGAAATAGATAATAAAAAGGAGGGGCAGATTTTTCTGCCCCTCCTTTTACATGGAGAGTTCCGCGGGCTCACTGCCAGCTTTTTCAAAATAGAGTATTCTTTCTGGTCTGAAAGCTAATAATACATAATTCGGATCATCAGAGCCAGACATCCATTCAGATAAGGAATCATCCCAGAATCTTTTACGCAGCTCCGGTGATTCCTCGATAGAAGCAACCGCTTCGATTTCGCAATAATGACTCGTAAAGCTTTTCGCTTCTAATCCAAGTAAAATATGAACATTTGGATTTGCATTCATGTCTTCGAGTTTATGCGTATGCTTGTGAGTAGCGGCATATAGAGTCAAACCATCGTGAAAAAATAGCATAAAGCGACTAAATGGTTTTCCATCTTGAATCGTAGCTAGTGTTCCAATCGCATGTTTATTGAACATATGTAGTACTTTTTCATTTACATTCATTCCGATCTCTCCTTTTAAGAGGCTATCTTTAATCTGTCTCTCTCCGGAAATTTTATAACTGATAATATTTACATGAAAGAGAGGAAGCGTTATGGCGAATAAAGTGTTCTTTCTATTTGTACTTATTGGTGTTCCGTTATCTGTAATTGGTACAATGATGCACTGGTCGAGTATTATCATGTTTATCATTTATTGCTTAACGATTATTGCGTTATCTAGTTTTATGGGAAGAGCTACCGAGAGCTTAGCGATTGTAACGGGCCCCCGGGTAGGTGGACTATTAAATGCCACCTTTGGAAACGCGGTGGAGCTGATCATCTCTATGTTTGCTTTAAAGGCTGGATTAACGGGTGTGGTCCTTGCCTCTTTAACCGGTTCTGTACTTGGAAACCTCTTATTGGTCGCAGGACTTTCATTTTTTGTCGGTGGGCTCAAATATAAGAGGCAAACGTTTAATGTATTTGATGCAAGACATAATTCTGGATTGCTCATGTTTGCAGTGATAGTAGCGTTCGTTATACCAGAAGTATTTTCTATGACGATGGAACCGATGGAAAAAATGTCTTTAAGCGTGGGAATTTCAGTGATTTTGATCCTTTTATATCTGGCGGCTTTATTCTTCAAGTTAGTGACTCATCGTGGGGTATACCAAACATCCAATGAAGATGGAGAGGATGAGGAAGAGGTACCTGAGTGGGGGAGAAACAAAGCAATTGGCGTGTTATTTCTTGCTACCCTAGCAGTGGCCTATGTTTCAGAAAATCTTGTTCATACGTTTGAAGAAGTTGGAGAAACATTTGGATGGACTGAGCTATTCATTGGGGTCATCATTGTTGCGATTGTTGGTAATGCCGCTGAACACGCATCAGCTGTCATAATGGCTTATAAAAACAAGATGGATGTAGCGGTAGAAATCGCTGTGGGATCGACCTTACAAATTGCCATGTTCGTTGCTCCAGCACTTGTGTTGGTTTCCTTGTTTTTCCCTACACCAATGCCGTTAGTGTTTACGATTCAGGAACTGATTGCGATGGCCTCGGCAGTTCTATTGTCGGTAATCATCGCAAACGACGGAGAATCCAACTGGTTTGAAGGGGCTACCCTTCTCGCAGCCTATTTTATTATGGGAATTGGATTTTACCTATTATAAAAGCCTTTTTTCTTAGAAAAGAGCCTGCAAACTAAATTCAAAGGTGCAATAGCTTTAGGAAAACAACAACCATTATAAATGCCAAAAAAGACTCTGTATCAAAAGACGATACAGAGTCTTTTCTTATTTTTTTAAGTAATTTTTACGTTTCCAAGAATATGTTGGACAAGGTCGGAATAAAAAGATACAGACGCTTGTTTTCTAGTTTATCAACTCCTCTCTAATATGATCGTTGCATTTCTAAAGAGACGATTAACAAGATAAACTACAAACCTCCTTTAAAAGTGATAAGCGAATGTTCTGCAATCCTCCTTTGTGTAAGATGTAAGCTAATTATAGCTTATAAAGGCAGTTAAGTAAATATTCTGAAGATTACAATATTGTTACAATTTGGCGAAAGGGGGCTTATTTCACATTGTTTTTACATCGCTTATTTTTCTATGTTGGTGGACTTGCCATTTTGACTTTAGGTGCTTCTCTTACCATTAAAGCTGATCTTGGTGCTGGACCATGGGACTCACTAAATGTCGGATTAACCAATTTGATGGGACTAACCGTAGGTGGCTGGTCAATTATTATAGGCCTACTTCTAATTTTCTTGAATGCTCTAATTAAGCAGTCGGTACCCGAAGTATCCTGTGCCATCACGGTAGCTATTAGTGGCATTTTTATTGATGGATGGCTTTTGATTGTATTTGATGGATTTCATCCATTAGGGTTCTATCCAAAGTTAGTAAGTCTTGCGGTCGGAATCTTACTCATTTCATTAGGGATCGCTACATATATTCAGGCGAGATGGCCACTAAGCCCAATTGATGACTTTATGATTGCTCTAAAGGAGCGATTCAAGATTACTCTCGGAACATCAAAAACAATAGGTGAGGTCTTGGCGTTATGCCTTGCCATCCTCCTGCATGGACCCATTGGGTTGGGTACATTTGCTGTTGCACTTGGTCTAGGACCATTTATCGCTGTTTTTAGTCTAATG
Organism: Robertmurraya korlensis NBRC 107688; assembly: GCF_001591645.1. Classification (GTDB taxonomy): domain Bacteria; phylum Bacillota; class Bacilli; order Bacillales; family Cytobacillaceae; genus Robertmurraya_A. The sequence continues at coordinate 235,033 of NZ_BCVH01000005.1, forward strand.
TGGGAAAGAGTTCTAATTAAAAGATTGTAGAAGTTTTTGGCAAATGGATAATTTAAAGGAACTCCGAAAAAACTAATATCAAATCTATGAGTTAGCTGAAGGGAGTTCTACAAAAATGAGAAGGTTATTGTATGCATTATTCGTTTGCTTTCTTTTCTCGCTCTTATCCTTTTCGACTATACACGCTGAAAAACCAGCTGTACCTGAAACAAAAAAAGAAAAGCAACAACAGGTACAAATGCCAAACTCGGTATTAAACATAACTAAGGAAAATACCTATCCTAACCCAACACAGGATATGCCGACCTTACAACCTAGCGAACTGACGAAGGAATTAATTGAATCTTCGAAAGTAAAAATTGAAAACCCAGAATTGATTCGCATGTTAAATGAAACGACTGTAAACAGTACACCGTTTGCCGTGGGCTACCGTGCGATTGTCTACTTAGGGCAATGGCCGTTAAATTATGAATCAAGCGAAACGGCACCAAACTGGGAATATCAAAAAATTAATACAAATTATGTAGACAATCGTGGTGGAAACACAAATTACCAAATGCATTATGTCCAAGAAATGCAAAAAATCATCCGTGGAGGCTTAACCTCAAAGGTGGCGAATGCAGAAGATGTTAAGAAAATGATGCTGTTAAAGGCTGCTGAAAAAACAGGCCTTCCTTTAGCATTTGAAACCGTCGTGGGCGGGGGAACGAAAAAGGATCAAGTATACAATGTACCACCGAAACGCCTTGGCTATTTGTATGGCTATGCCCCAGCTGTAAACGAAAAAGGAAAAGTCACTTACGGTGAAGTATATATCATGCTAAAGGGTAGCAAAAAGATGATTGTCGTGAAAAATGTAACTTCACAAGGTATTGGCGCATGGATCCCTGTTCAGGATCATGTTTCATTTGGTTTTATCGCACCGGAAAAACCAAGGTGATAACGGTAAGTAGCGGACTCCTTTTTTGGGAGTCCGTTCTTTCTTTGAGGTAGTCGTTTTGGGTGGTGGAAATAGTTTAGCTTAGCGGTAATCGTGCCCGAGAGTAGTGGTAGGAGTGGTGGAGAGACAATTATAGGTTATTCCTACTGGAAGAAGCGAGCAGAGGTGAAGATGTTAAAGGTGTGTTAAATGAATAAAGGATCAATCACAAATAAAAAGTGATCGACCCTTTTCAATTATTTATGAATAAAAGCTTTACGTGTAGAAAAATCAATTCCTTTATAATAACTATTTTTCACTAACACATTTGGTCCAAGGCAGCGAGCGGCTGGACAATGGCAGCTTAAGCTTTTTGCTAAGTCGGTCTCAAGCCATTTATTAAAAATACCTGGTAACTCATCGGATTGTATATTACCAAGTGGTGGAGTATCGCCGAAATCTGTTACGATGACATCTCCAGTAAAGATATTAATATTGAGTCGTGAACGACCATCTGGATCATTACGTACAGTGACATTCTTTGTATTAAAAAGTCTTTGAAGAAGAGCTTGATCCTCCTCATTCGTATTGCACGCATAGAAAGGTAAAGTTCCAAACAGCATCCATACATTTTCATTGCGGAAGTCAAGCAATCTGTGAATCGCTTGGCGAATTTCGTCTAAACCCAAAACTTCAAGATTTGATGCAAAGTCAGAAGGGTACATAGGGTGTATCTCATGCCTTTGACACTTCATCTCCTCGACGATTTGCTGATGTATGCTTTCTAAATATGGAAGTGTCCGCGAATTCAGCATCGTTTCTGCAGATACCATTACTCCGGCATCAACTAGTGCACGGCTGTTTTCAATCATCCGAGCGAAAAGGGAGGCCCGTTGCTCGCGAGTTGGTTTTTTCTCCATCATGGCAAAGCCACCGTCGATAAAATCATCCACTGTTCCCCAATTATGCGAGATATGAAGAACATCCAAATAAGGACTAATTTTATAATAACGTTCAATATCTAATGTAAGATTTGAATTAATTTGAGTACGAACACCACGTGAGTGGGCATACTCAAACAAAGGAAGCACATAGTTTTCAACTGACTTGAGTGAAAGCATAGGTTCTCCACCTGTAATGCTAAGAGAACGGAGATGAGGTATTTCATCAAGTCTTTTGATTATTAAGTCGATTGGTAATGCTTTAGGGTCCTTAGGTGACAAAGTATAACCTACTGCGCAATGCTCGCAGCGCATGTTACAAAGTGTTGTTGTTGTAAATTCTATATTTGACAGGGTCATTTTCCCGTGTTGTTCAACATCCATATATGCTTCCCAAGGATCATATTGGGGAGTGATGGTTGGGTTGTTAATTGTTTTCATCGATTCTCTCCTTTTCAAGATCATCCTTTGCTATTATCAATTTGTATGAGGAATCTGTCAATCCATGTTCAAGTTCTTCGGAAAATGGGGAAAATAGAAACAAACAGCCTTGAAAGTTGGAAGGAATTTCTGTACGATGGGAATCGAGTGAAAGGAGCGAGTCAAATGGGTAACAAAGTAAGCGATAAAAATTCACAGGTTACATTTTTAAAACAACGATTAAATATGTTTATTGAAGTATTGGATGCTATTGAGCCAGAAAATACGGAGCTTGAAGATATAGATCGTTTAATTGAAATGATTGATGATTTAGAATCGAAGTGCCGAGAATTTAATAATCGAGACTAATAAATGATAAAGTGCAGCTTAGCTGCACTTTTTTCTATAGTGAAACCTTAATGCTGTACGAATCGTACATATACTATAGGAAGGATGTGGAGAGGGATGAATATGGGGGATTTGTTATTTCAACTATTTTCAATGCTAGTAATGGTCGGGTTTGTTACTGTGTTTATTTACATACTTGTGAGCTATTTAAATCGGTCGAAGAAGTCTTCAACCATTGAAGACAAACTTGATCGCATTATTGAATTGCTCGAACAGGAGAGAAAGAAGGAGTAACTTTTATGTTAAGCAGAAGTCAGTTTTCAATTATATTTGGGGTTGCCATCGTGCTAGGTGTGATTGCTGCATTGGTTGACATTCCATTTTGGATTTTAATTGTAGTGATTTTATTCGTTACAGCGGCAGTAAGCTATTTACCAATCATGTTCAACCTCTATATAACGAACGATATGAAAAAGGTTGAGAGGTTTTTAGAAGATAGAGCGAATCAGCCTATATTTCACTTTTATTATGCAATGGCAAATGATGATGACTTTCAGATAGAAAGAGCATTACGTGATGTGCGTGAAAAATATAAAAAGGGCCATTATTATACTGTTTATACTGTTACGTATGCTGCGTATAAAGGAAAGTTAGTGGAGGAAAGAGACTTAATTGCTCAGATCAAGCAACCAACACTTCGATTATATTATGAAGGGTTGCTGGCGATTGAGGATGGAGACCTCGAACGAGCGGAACAATTGGTTAGGGAGCAGAAGAAGCCATGGATGAGGGAGGCTATCTTAGCAGAGGCTTCAGCAAAACGTGGAAATCAGGAGCTTACTATTAAGCATCAGCAAGAAGCGATTCGCCTGACTAAGGGGCTGCAGAGGTTCTTGTTGGTAAAGAAGTATGGGGTTGTGGGTGGAACTCGCGGATAGACTCATAAAACTCACGGTTAGAATGAAAACTTCTTTGAATATATTCAATTATTTATAGGATATCCTGTACTCCACCCCTCGATCATCCAATTCACAACTATACTCTCCATCTGTAACCGATTCCAGCTAAACTCTTTCCATCAAATCGTGATAGGAGTATAATATGTGAAGGGGAAATGTTGAAAAATTCATACTTATTTAGATACATGGGGAAGGGGAACGAGTCATGAATATCGAGAAGTTTCGGGAAAGTATGTATCAACTCATCGTAGAAACATCAACAAAGTTGCCAAAGGATGTTCGACGTGCGATTCGTACGGCGAAGGAAAAAGAAAGTGCAGGTACACGCTCAGCAATGAGTTTAGCTACAATTACAAATAATATTAAAATGGCAGACGACAATGTGTCACCAATCTGTCAGGATACAGGGTTACCAACGTTTAAAATAAAAACACCAGTTGGAGCAAACCAACTCGTTATGAAAAAAGCAATCAAAGAAGCGATCGCGCAAGCAACAAAAGACGGAAAACTTCGTCCGAACTCGGTCGACTCTCTTACCGGTGATAACAGTGGAGACAATCTAGGAGAAGGTACTCCGGTTATTAAGTTTGAGCAATGGGAAAAGGATTATATCGACGTGCGCCTTATTTTAAAGGGTGGCGGTTGTGAAAATAAAAATATTCAATATAGCTTACCAGCTGAGTTAGAGGGACTTGGTCGTGCAGGACGTGATCTAGACGGAATCCGTAAATGTATCATGCACTCAGTATATCAAGCGCAAGGACAAGGCTGTAGCGCTGGCTTTATCGGTGTCGGTATCGGGGGAGACCGTACGTCTGGTTACGAGCTAGCAAAAGAGCAGCTGTTCCGTTCGGTAGATGATGTGAACCCGAACGAAGATCTTCGTAAACTAGAAGAATATGTAATGGAAAATGCAAATGAACTGGGGATTGGAACGATGGGCTTCGGAGGAGAAACAACTCTTCTTGGCTGTAAAGTTGGTGTTATCAACCGTATACCTGCTAGCTTTTTCGTATCAGTAGCCTATAACTGTTGGGCGTATCGCCGCCTAGGTGTAGAGGTGAGTCCAGAAACAGGTGAAATCAATAGCTGGATGTACCAAGAGGGTGAACACGTAGATTTCGCTTCTGAACAAGAAGCGAAAGCAGAAACAGCTGCGTCTCAAGAAACGGAGAGTCGCGTAGTTACTCTTGAAGCACCTATTACAGAAGAGCAAATCCGTGAACTACAAGTTGGGGATGTTGTGAAAATAAATGGCATGATGTACACAGGGCGAGATGCCATTCATAAATATTTGTCTGACCATGATGCGCCGATAAGCCTTGACGGACAAATCATTTATCACTGTGGACCTGTTATGCTAAAGGATGACGAAGGAAAATGGCACGTAAAAGCAGCTGGCCCAACAACCAGTATCCGGGAGGAGCCTTACCAAGGTGATATCATGAAGAAGTTTGGTATCCGTGCGGTCATTGGAAAAGGCGGAATGGGTTTAAGAACTCTTGCTGCATTAAAAGAACACGGTGGCGTGTACTTGAATGCGATCGGTGGAGCTGCACAATACTATGCCGATTGTATCAAATCGGTTGAAGGTGTAGATCTTATGCAATTTGGAATTCCGGAAGCGATGTGGCACTTGAAAGTAGAAGGTTTTACAGCAGTTGTGACAATGGATTCGCATGGGAACAGCTTGCATCAAGATGTTGAAAAGTCATCGCTAGAAAAATTAGCTACATTCAAAGAACGTGTCTTTTAATCATAGGATCGAGTGCTCACGAAGCACTCGGTTTTTTACATAACGGAGGAATAAATGAAAGGAAAGATTATTTTTTTAAATGGTGTTTCAAGTGCAGGAAAAAGTACATTGTCAAAGAAAATCGTCAAGCATCTTCCTAACTATTTTCATTTTAGCGTTGATGACTTTGATTTAATCATTGAACGGATGGAAGAACGCGGAACTGACCGACTAATTCCAGTCCCTACAGAAACGTTTTTCCATCAATCGATTGCTATGTTTTCTGATCAAGGGGTTAATCTTATTGTTGACCATGTTTTGCACGATGAAGAAACGGTTACAGATGCTTATAAAACACTAAGAAATTACCCCATATATTTTGTTGGTGTTCATTGTCCTTTGGAGGAACTAGAGAGACGTGAACAGGTGCGGGGAGATCGAAGAATTGGACAAGCAAAACTACAACTTCAATTTGTTCACCAACAGAGTGAAACATATAATATAGAAGTTGATACTTTCAAGTACGGTATGGAAAAGAATGCACAAGCAATTGCTGATTTTGTAAAAATGAATGAAGCAACTCTCGGTTTTTCCAAATAACATGAATGATTTTCTCTCTAATTACGGACAATAAAGAAAACTTGTACTGTGAGAGGGGACTACAGATGAAAAAGCTGTTAGCCATCCTTTTTTCCTTATTGCTTAGCTTTTCGACCATCGTCTCAGCAAGTGTCTCCAGTGCTCCGATTCACTGGGGCTTTAAGAAGTCTTCAAATGAAGAACCGGTCGAAGCCGGAAAAGAGTATGATGAGTTGTTAGAGAAGTACGGGGCCTTTTATAAAGGTGACCCAAATAAGAAGGACATATACTTAACATTCGATAATGGTTATGAAAATGGGTACACAGCTAAGGTTCTTGATGTACTAAAAAAAGAGAAAGTTCCTGCCGCCTTTTTCGTAACGGGTCATTATTTAGAAAGTGCCTCTGACCTTGTAAAGAGAATGGCTGATGAAGGTCATATCGTTGGTAATCATTCGTATTATCACCCAGATATGACGACTGTAAGCAATGAAAGATTTTTCCGAGAGCTTGAAAAAGTTAGAGCGGGCACCGAGGAGATCACGGGCGTTAAGCATATGGTGTATCTCCGTCCGCCACGAGGCGTATTTAGTGAACGTACCCTTATGAAGGCAAAGGAAATGGGCTACACTCATGTCTTCTGGTCTTTAGCCTTCGTTGATTGGTACCGCGACGACCAAAAAGGCTGGCAGTATTCTTATAACAATGTCATGAAGCAGATTCATCCTGGGGCAGTGCTGTTACTACACACAGTTTCTAAAGACAATGCAGATGCTTTGGAAAAAATCATTAAGGATTTAAAAAAGAAGGGCTATACATTTAAGAGCTTAGATGAATACACTCGCGGTGAGGCGATGAAGGATCCAATTTTTAAGATTAGGAAGCGCAGTAATGATTGAGCATGATGATATTATATAGAAGAGATACGGATGTCTATGATATCCGTATTTTTTATGTAAAAAAGTTATTGCATTATATTGAGGAATTAGGTAAGATACTCTTTGTCTTCAAAAAGCAGAAGACTCTTTTTAAAAAAGTCCAAAAACAGAAGTTGACTTCTGCGAATTAAGATGGTATAGTAATACATGTAGCCAACAACAACTTGAAAAACGTAAGTTTGAAAAAAGTTTTTCGCAGAAGTTGACATTGGTGAAATGAGA
>NZ_BCVH01000006.1 GCF_001591645.1 Robertmurraya korlensis NBRC 107688
GGTTGGCTAATGCCAACCCTTTTATAGTTTCCCCTGTTCTCGCATTTTTTTCTTTGTCGTAAATCCAAATCCCATTACGATAACAAGTGCAACTATCGAAGCAAGGATGCCCGTTAAACTACGATAACCAATGGCTATTCCCGTTCCCATCATACAAGCTGCTGAAGCTAAAGCAAAAAATAATAATGGCCACTTAATTGATTTCAAGATAAAACCTCCTTGAGTGAGGTATTAGAATGTAAATAATTTGTGAAAAATAAAAGGGTATACGCTCCAATAATTATTTTACACAAAATATTACTAGGTTTCCACCTCGAATATGATATAATGTTTCAGTTATGACTAAAAAAGTAAAAATAAAAGTTTATATAAAAATGTAGGAGTGAACATATTGAATTTAAGAACAGACATTAGAAATATTGCAATTATTGCCCACGTTGACCACGGGAAAACTACTCTGGTTGACCAACTATTAAAGCAATCAGGAACTTTCCGTACAAATGAGCACGTGGAAGAACGTGCGATGGATTCAAATGATTTAGAAAGAGAACGTGGTATTACGATTCTTGCTAAAAACACAGCTATCCAATATAAAGACACTCGTATCAATATTCTTGATACACCAGGACATGCTGACTTCGGTGGAGAAGTTGAACGTATCATGAAGATGGTTGATGGTGTATTACTTGTCGTAGATGCATATGAAGGGTGTATGCCACAAACACGCTTTGTATTGAAAAAGGCTTTAGAGCAAAACCTTACTCCAATTGTTGTAGTAAATAAGATTGACCGTGATTTTGCTCGTCCAGCTGAAGTAATTGACGAAGTAATTGATTTATTTATTGAATTGGAAGCTACTGAAGAACAATTAGAATTCCCTGTTATTTATGCATCTGCCATTAATGGTACAGCTAGTGTAAACCCAGATAAGCAGGATGAAAACATGGAATCTTTATACGAAGCAATTGTAGAAAATATTCCTTCACCAGTTGATAATCGTGAAGAGCCTCTTCAATTCCAAGTAGCATTATTAGACTATAATGACTATGTAGGAAGAATTGGTATCGGTCGTGTATTCCGCGGAACGATGAAGGTTGGGCAACAGGTAGCACTTATGAAGCTTGATGGTTCTGTAAAGCAATTCCGTGTAACAAAAATCTTCGGTTTCTTCGGTCTAAAGCGTCAGGAAATCCAAGAGGCTTTTGCAGGGGACTTGATTGCAGTTTCTGGTATGGAGGATATTAACGTAGGTGAAACAGTATGTCCGGTTGAACACCAAGAGCCACTTCCTGTCCTGCGAATTGATGAGCCAACTCTTCAAATGACTTTCTTGGTTAATAATAGTCCATTCGCTGGAAAAGAAGGGAAATTCGTTACATCTCGTAAAATTGAAGAAAGACTTCGTGCTCAACTTCAAACGGATGTGAGTTTACGTGTTGAAAACACAGATTCACCTGATGCATGGGTTGTTTCTGGACGTGGGGAGCTTCACCTTTCTATTCTAATTGAGAACATGCGTCGCGAAGGCTATGAGCTCCAAGTATCGAAGCCTGAGGTAATCGTAAGAGACATCGATGGAGTACGCTGTGAGCCAGTTGAACGTGTGCAAATTGATGTGCCTGAAGAGCATACAGGTTCTATTATGGAGTCAATGGGTGCACGTAAGGGTGAAATGGTAGATATGATTAACAACGGTAGTGGACAAGTTCGTTTAATATTCATGGTTCCTGCTAGAGGATTGATTGGATATACAACAGAATTCTTAACATTAACTCGTGGTTATGGAATTATCAACCATAGCTTTGATAGTTATCAACCAATGGCACAAGGTCAAGTAGGTGGAAGACGTCAAGGAGTACTTGTATCAATGGAATCAGGAAAAGCATCTTCTTACGGTATTATGGGTGTTGAAGACCGTGGAACAATTTTTGTTGAGCCGGGTACTGAAATTTATGAAGGTATGATAGTTGGAGAGCATACTCGTGAAAATGACATTACGGTTAATATCACAAAGGTAAAGCAAGCAACAAATATTCGCTCTGCTAATAAAGACCAAACTACAACGATGAAAAAACCAAGAATTATGACTCTTGAGGAATCACTTGAGTATCTAAATGAAGATGAGTATTGTGAAGTAACTCCAGAATCCATTCGTCTCCGCAAAAAGATTTTAGATAAGAACGAAAGAGAAAGAGTCGCTAAAAAGAAAAAGATGGCAGAAATGAGCTAAGGTTTAAAAGGAGAGGGGTAGCGTGGAAGGATTACAAGGGTTTTCACCTAGTCTTAGATTTTTTATTGAGCTAACCGATGTAAAAACGGGTACTTGGCTTCAGTTTGTGACGTTAATTTTATTGACCGTAATTGTCTACAAATTAGGCTTTGCCAAGAAGCTGTCTATCTTAAAGAATGTTGTCATTTACACTTGTTTGGTATTAGGCTGTTTTGTTTTGTTGATTTTCTCTTATGGGCTTCCCATTGTAGAGGGATTAGCTGTTGCAGCTACCATTCTTATCATTTATAAAATTCGGCTTCATCAAGAGAGAAAACATCAAGTGAATGTAGAGGAGTAATCAGATGAAATCATTACAAGATACACTCTATAATTGGCTTACGATTAAAGTGGTTGTTGATGAACGTCCAGACGATACTGCTGCTGTTGATACAGAGAAAATGTTTTATGAAATGCTTGTTAAGGATCAAGGTCTCCAAAATATCGAGGTTACAACGGATGCAGTGATGTACTATGTCCATTACGATATGGATGGGGAACGAAAATCAAGTCGCTTTCCGAGGGAGCTCATTGAAGTGATGTTAAATCAAATCAATGAGTCACCAGAAAGATACGCAAATTACCCAGAATAAAAAAATCCGCTCCGTTTCGTAACGGGGCGGATTTTTTTATTCATGATGTCAAAGCTACAGGGCCAAGGTGCTTCTGCTTTGCGCTTTACCAATCGTCCTCTTCGTCCTTAGGTTTATATAGCCTAAAGTTTCCGGTAGCAATTCTTTCTTGTGTTCGTGCTGAAATTCTATCTTCACACTCTTTACACATGAATGTATGTATAGGACGATTTCGAAGACGCTTGGCTTGAAAGGAGTCACCGGGTAAGGATTCAATTTTATCGCAAATTACACATTTTACTCTCATAATCGCACACCTCAAAATTTATCTTTCTCTACTGTTATTGTATAGTAAAAATTTCTATATGGGTAGGACAAGAAGTCGAAATAAGGTTTCAAGGTTGAAACTACTTGAAAGTAGTTATAAGATAGAAATATAAGGAGGGAATGGTATGCCTAACCAAGTGGAACAAAAATTAATTCAGCCGCTGTTTGATGCCTTGCAAAAGGAACGTTTTGTAACGCTTTCAACAGTAGATTTTGAAACAGGGGGGCCGAATGTAAGTGCCATCTCTTGGATTTTAGCAAAAACAGATGAAAAAATCTATTTTGCGGTTGATAATCGTTCGAGAATTGTGCAAAACATTCAAAAGAATAATCAGGTTGTTATTAATATGATTGCAAATGAATCAACCTATTCAATTAGTGGAGAAGCAAGTGTTAAGATGGAAAAAATAAACGATATTCCACTAAAGCTTGCTCTAATAGAAATATCCATTAAAGAAGTACGTGACGTCATGTTTTACGGCTCTAAAATAACTGTAGAGCCAGAATATGATAAGACCTATGATAAAGCAGCAGCAACACGTCTTGATAATCAAGTCATGGATGCAATGAGAAAAGCTTAGCCTGTAGGGGCTAAGCTTTTGGCTTAGAATAGGTTAATCTTTATGGCCTTTTGACTGTTTTTCTTGAGTTTTCTCCAACTTTTCGGTTTCTTCTTCATTTAATTTACGTTTTGTTTTTTCAGTGGCTTTGTTAGCGTTTGGATCAATGATATCCGCTGGAACCTCAGGCATTAAGCGCCCTGAAATATCAGCTAATTCATTCACAATGCCTTGAAAGGGCTTACCGCTTTGAATATCTTCTTGGATTTCCCTTAATCGTGCTGTCATATCTGGATCAGCTACAACCACTGCTCGTGCACCGTGTGGATCATCTTTCAAACTTTCTGCTACGGTATATTTGATAGATCCTACTTGAGATCTGTCTATGTCTTCGTTCACATCAATCCCAACAATTGCATATCTTCCTAATACAACTGCGGTTGCATCATTCACACTTGGGATGGAAGTTGCTATATCAACCAGGTGCTTTGAAACCTTTTGTCCCGTTTCACGGTCAATATTAGGGATTGTACTATTTTTCACATTTATTGTATGTGTTTCCTCGTTCTGGTTTGCTTTAGATGTGGCATTATCCTGATTTCCGCACGCGGTAATAAACAGGCAACTTGCAAGTATTGCCATTGTTTTCCTCATAAGTTCCACCTCCGAATATGTTTGGTTACCGTTTATTGTGCAAAAATTCTTCTATCTTTATACAAGAAAACATATAGTTTACCAAAGCTCTTTTCTTAAGCAGAATTTTTGGCAAGGACATGTGGTTAATTCAAATTACTATAGAAATTAAGAGGAGCAGGAGGCATCAGTTTGAGTAAAATTTACGTATTAGATACCAATGTCTTGTTACAAGACCCATATTCCATCTTTTCCTTTGAGGACAATGAGGTAGTTATACCAGCCGTTGTCTTAGAAGAAGTGGATTCGAAAAAAAGGTATATGGATGAAATTGGAAGAAACGCAAGACAAGTATCAAGGCTCATTGATAACTTAAGACAAACTGGAAAATTACATGAAAAAATTCCGCTTGAAAATGGTGGAGTAATGAGAATTGAGTTAAACCACCGGTCTTTTCATCAGCTCCAGGATATTTTTGTTGAGAAAACAAATGATAACAGGATATTAGCTGTAGCCAAAAACCTATCTTTAGAAGAGGAAACCAAAGAGGATGGTCGTTTAGTAATTCTGGTCAGTAAAGATGCGTTAGTTCGGGTTAAAGCTGATGCAATCGGTTTGAATTCAGAGGACTTTTTAAGTGACCGAGTAATAGAAAATGATGCGATTTATACTGGTTATGCTGAGTTATTTGTGGAAGTGGATGTATTGAATCAGTTTTACGAAAAGGGAGAAATTCCAATATCGTTATTTTCGACGTATTCTTTTTATCCGAATCAGTTTTTGGTACTTAAGGATGCCATGGGCTCATCGCAATCTGCACTTGGAATGGTCGATTCAAAACGACAAAAAGTAAAGAAGCTAGTGTTTGATCATGACCATATTTGGGGAATTCGCTCAAGAAATGTTCAACAGACAATGGCGATTGAATTACTTTTAAGAAAAGACATTCCACTTGTTACATTAATTGGTAAGGCAGGAACTGGGAAGACTCTCCTTGCGCTTGCTGCTGGATTGATGCAAACGGAGGATTTTGGGGAATATAAAAAACTATTAGTCGCTAGACCGATTGTTCCTGTAGGTAAAGACCTTGGATTCTTACCTGGTGAAAAGGAAGAAAAACTACGGCCTTGGATGCAACCGATTCATGATAATTTAGAATATCTATTCAATGTAAAAAAACCTGGAGAATTGGATGCTATTCTTGCGGGGATGGGCTCCATTGAAGTAGAGGCTCTTACCTATATTAGAGGGAGAAGTATACCTGAGCAATTTATCATCATTGATGAAGCTCAAAATTTAACGAAACATGAAGTGAAGACCATTCTTACAAGAGTTGGTGAAAAAAGTAAAATCGTTCTAATGGGAGACCCAGAGCAGATTGATCATCCGTATCTTGATGCTTATAATAATGGCCTTACATATGTAGTCGAAAGGTTTAAAGACCAATCGGTTTCAGGCCATGTTAAATTATTTAAGGGGGAAAGATCCGGTCTTGCTCAATTAGCAGCTGACCTTTTATAATCAAGTGATTTTTTTTACCCTTAAATGGCACAAGCATTAACAAGCTATCAAATAGAAGAAGGATTGCCCTTCTTTTATTTGATAGCAACCGAACGGATATTTTTTATTGGTTGATGCTTATTAGAACCATCTCCATAAAAGGCATAAACTGGTCCATCTTCGAGTAGAGGCTTTCCGTCCTTTGAGAAACCCAAAATTAATTCTTGTCCTACCTCTAGTGGCATAGAAACCTCACCTTCAGTAGTAACTAGTAAGAGACTTTTTGCATCTTCTTTTATTTCTGCATTTTTTAAAAATGGCTTGAGTGGCATCCCGAACGTCCCTGTCAATATCTTTTCTTTTTCAAATTTTTTCTCCGTCTTTAAGGTTGGAGGAAATACTGCACCTTCCATTATTTCTCGGTCCCAATGCTTAGACATGCTTTTTTTATACACCTCTAGATCATCCACTTTTTCCTGACTTCCTTCGAAATAGGTAGTTAGATCTACTCGACGATCGTCAAAGATCCACACTCCAGGGTCTAAGGTGATTGTAAATGCTACTTTCCCTTGAATAGGTATAATCTTTTCCATAACAGTTCCCCCTTTGTATCTTTAGTATAGACGTAAAAAGGTTAAAAGTCATTTATGGAGGAAATTCAAAATTTCTGAATCTTTGTACGGGATCTCCTTATTATCCTTGCAATTTTCCTTTTAAACGTATAAAATTTATAGATAGGATAAACGCTCGGAAACGGGGGGACTAAGTTGGCGTCTGACATGGTATTAGATCATAAAGAAAGAGCAAATGCCTTATTAAAGGCTGACGCTGATAAAATTCTAAAGTTAATTAAAGTACAAATGGATAACTTAACGATGCCTCAGTGTCCGTTATATGAAGAGGTTCTGGACACACAAATGTTTGGTCTATCTCGTGAAATAGATTTTGCTGTTCGCCTTGGTTTGATTGAAGTAAAAGAAGGTAAGGCGATTTTAGGAGAACTAGAAAGAGAACTATCAGCCCTTCATGAAGCATCGCAAAGAAAATAACGTACTTTCGAAAGCTCAAACTTTCTCGAGAGAGACTGTTTGAGTTTTTTTATAAAAGTATTTTTTCTGAAAATTTGATATAATCAAGATAATAATTTTCAGTTGTAATTTCTTCACATCAAATGCAAGAATTTCAATGTTATAATATAATACATATTACGACTAAGAAGATGGGGAAGAGGGTTACATGTTTAAAAAAATATTAAAATCATACGATTATTCGTTAATCCTAGTTGTGGTATTGTTATCGTTATTTGGACTAGTTATGATTTATAGCTCAAGTATGGTTACAGCCATTCAAAGGTATGGATATGAAAGTGATCATTTTTACGATCGGCAAAAACTATTCTTAATAGGTGGAGCTGTATTATTTCTGTTCTTTTCTTTATTTCCTTACAAAATTATGCTTAGCAACCGCTTTTTGATTCCGATTGTGTTACTTTCCTTTACTTTACTCATTTTCATATTTCCATTCGGACATTCCGCGGGAAATGCTCAAAGTTGGTATAAGATTGGACCTATTAGCCTTCAACCATCAGAATTTGTCAAGGTAAGTGTTATTGTTTACTTGTCGGCAGTGTATGCAAAGAAGCAGTCATATATCAATCAATTTAATCATGGTGTACTACCACCTCTTGCTTTCATCATCATTGTCTGCTTTTTAATTGCACTTCAGCCCGACTTTGGGACAGCTGCGCTTATAGTAGCTATTTCAGGGATAATAATTATATCTTCTGGAATGAATATAAAGAATATAGGCAAATTAGTTATGTTGGGTGCTGTACCATCTATACCACTACTAATATTATTTAAGGATAAAATTTTTTCCTCTGTTCGTGTCGGAAGATTTGAAGCATTTATGAATCCTTTTGCCGAAGAAATAGCCCAAAAGGAAGGCTATCATATGGTAAATTCATTTCTTGCTTTAGGGGCTGGCGGTATTAAAGGTCTTGGGTTAGGCCAAAGTGTTCAAAAATTAGGGTATTTACCTGAACCACATACTGACTTTATAATGGCTGTAATATCTGAGGAACTTGGAGTATTAGGAGTTGCATTCGTATTATTTGGTTTAGGGTTTATTGTCCTAAAAGGGATCTACATTGGTTTAAAAAGCAAGGATGCTTTTGGTAGTTTGCTAGCTATCGGTATTTCGGGGATGGTAGGAATTCAATCATTCGTTAACTTAGCAGGTGTTTCGGGAGTTATTCCCTTAACAGGAGTTCCATTGCCTTTTATCAGTTATGGTGGATCATCTATTCTGCAACTCTCCATCTCAATGGGCATTCTAGTAAATGTTTCTATGTTCGTAAATTACGAAAAGAAGTATAAGGATACAGATAGTAAAAAAGCAGAAACATTTACTTCTACTAATCGTTTTGAAGGCTTTCAAATAAGAAAATAAGCGCTCTTGGTTTCCAAACCAAGCGCTTTTTATAAATACAATTCAGTATAAATATACAGAATGGGGTGTTTTATTTGCAAAGAAAGATTAATAAGGTATTAGTTGCAAACCGAGGAGAAATAGCTATACGTGTGTTTAGAGCTTGTACAGAGCTAAATATACGAACAGTTGCTATATATTCAAAAGAAGATTCTGGTGCATATCATCGTTATAAAGCCGATGAAGCATATCTCGTCGGAGAGGGTAAAAAACCGATTGATGCTTATTTAGACATTGAAGGGATCATTAGCATTGCCAAGCATAGCGATGTAGATGCTATTCACCCTGGTTATGGATTTCTTTCAGAAAACATTCATTTTGCTAGAAGATGTGAAGAAGAAGGGATTATCTTTATTGGCCCAAAATCAAGGCATCTTGACATGTTTGGAGACAAAGTAAAAGCTAGAACTCAGGCCCAAGCAGCAAAGATTCCTGTTATTCCTGGTAGCGATGGTCCAGTAAATAGCTTAGAGGAAGTTATTGCTTTTGGAAAAGAGTACCACTATCCAATTATCATTAAAGCCTCACTTGGTGGTGGCGGAAGAGGTATGCGTATCGTTAGGCACCTAGAAGAAGTAAAGGAAGCTTACGAGAGAGCAAAGTCTGAAGCAAAAGCGGCATTCGGGAATGATGAGGTATACGTAGAAAAGTATATTGAAAAGCCGAAGCATATCGAGGTGCAAATTATTGGGGATGAGTTTGGTAATATTGTCCATCTCTATGAGAGAGATTGCTCCGTTCAGCGTCGACATCAAAAGGTAGTAGAGGTTGCACCATGTATCTCTATTTCAGAGGACCTAAGAGATAGAATCTGTGCAGCTGCAGTTGACTTAATGAAAAATGTTGATTATCTAAATGCTGGAACAGTAGAATTTCTAGTTTCAGGAGAAGAATTCTACTTTATTGAAGTAAATCCACGCGTACAAGTTGAGCATACAATTACTGAAATGATTACGGGTGTTGATATCGTTCAAACGCAAATTATGGTTGCTGAAGGACATCAGCTCCATGATGAGACAATTGGTATTCCAAAACAAGAAGATATTCGTATTATGGGATATGCGATACAATCTCGTGTAACTACAGAAGATCCGTTAAACAATTTCATGCCTGATACAGGAAGATTAATGACTTACCGTTCAGGTGGTGGTTTTGGTGTCAGATTGGATGCAGGGAACGGATTCCAAGGAGCAATCATTACACCATATTATGACTCCTTACTTGTTAAACTTTCGACTCATGCTCTAACGTATGAACAGGCATGTTCGAAGATGGTAAGAAACCTACAAGAATTCCGTATTCGTGGGATCAAAACAAATATTCCATTCTTGGAGAATGTAGTAAAACATAAAAACTTCCGTAGTGGAAACTATGACACGTCATTTATCGATTCTTCGCCTGAATTATTTATGTTCCCAGTCCGTAAAGATAGAGGAACAAAAATGCTTTCGTATATCGGAAATGTAACAATCAATGGATTCCCGGGAATTGAGAAGAAGAAAAAACCAGTTTTTGATAAGCCAAGAATCCCGGTAACAGACTCATTACATGTTCAAAGTGGAACAAAGCAAATTCTTGATGAAAGAGGAGCAGAAGGCTTAGTAAAGTGGATTAAGGAGCAACCAGAGGTCCTTTTAACAGACACTACGTTCAGAGACGCTCATCAATCATTACTTGCTACTCGTGTTCGTACCACAGATTTAAAGCATATCGCAGAGCCGACATCGTTATTACTACCTGATATGTTTTCTTTGGAGATGTGGGGTGGAGCAACGTTTGATGTTGCGTACAATTTCTTAAAGGAAGATCCATGGGATAGGCTTTTAACTTTAAGAAAGCAGATTCCAAATGTATTATTCCAAATGCTACTAAGAGCTTCAAATGCTGTTGGTTATAAAAATTATCCAGATAATGTGATTCGTGAGTTTGTGGAGAAATCAGCTTATGCAGGTATCGACGTATTCCGTATTTTTGATAGTCTGAACTGGGTTAAAGGAATGGAAGTAGCTATCCAAGCGGTAAGAGATACAGGGAAAATAGCTGAAGCAGCCATTTGTTATACTGGAGATATCCTTGATACATCAAGACCGAAGTATAACTTAAACTACTATAAGGATTTGGCTAAAGAACTTCAAAATCAAGGGGCGCATATTTTAGCTATTAAGGATATGGCAGGGTTATTAAAGCCACAAGCTGCATATCAATTAATATCTGAATTAAAAGAAACCATTGATATTCCGATTCACCTACACACTCATGATACAAGTGGAAATGGAATATTTACGTATGCAAAAGCCATTGAGGCTGGTGTAGATATTGTAGATACAGCATTAAGTACAATGGCAGGATTAACATCACAGCCAAGTGCAAATACATTGTACTATGCACTTGAAGGCAATGATCGTAAGCCGAAGGTAGATATTAAAGCGTTAGAACAGCTTTCTTACTACTGGGAAGATGTGAGAAAGTATTACCACGATTTCGAAAGTGGAATGATGTCACCTCATACAGAAGTGTATCAGCACGAAATGCCAGGTGGTCAATATAGCAATCTTCAACAACAAGCTAAGGCAGTTGGCCTTGCTGACCAGTGGGAAGATGTGAAGGAAATGTATGCGCGAGTAAATCATATGTTTGGTGATATCGTTAAAGTTACTCCGTCTTCAAAAGTTGTTGGTGATATGGCGTTGTATATGGTTCAAAACGACCTAACGGAAGAGGATGTCCTTTCTAAAGGAGATAGTCTCGATTTCCCTAATTCGGTTGTAGAATTATTTGAAGGATACTTAGGACAGCCTGTTGGAGGCTTCCCAGAAGAACTTCAAAAAGTGATCTTAAAAGGTCGAGAGCCAATCACGGTAAGACCTGGAGAACTGTTAGAGGATGTTGATTTTACAGCTTTAAAAGAAAAGTTATTCAAAGAATTAGGAAGACCTGTAACGAGCTTTGATGCCATTGCTTATGCATTATATCCAAAGGTATTTAAAGACTATACGACTATGGTTGAGCAGTTTGGCGAAATTTCGGTGTTAGATACACCTACTTTCCTATACGGGATGAGACTGGGAGAGGAAATAGAAGTCGAAATTGAAACAGGTAAAACATTAATCGTGAAGCTTATCTCTATTGGTCAGCCTCAAGCTGATGGTACTCGTATCGTTTACTTTGAGTTAAATGGACAGCCGAGAGAGGTTGTCATTAAGGACGAAAGTATTAAGTCCACTGTTGCCTCTAAGATTAAAGCAGATCCGAAGAAAGAAACTCATATCGGTGCTTCAATGCCAGGAACAGTGATTAAAGTGTTAGTTTCTAAAGACGAAAAGGTTGAAAAAGGTGATCACTTGATGATTACAGAAGCTATGAAAATGGAAACGACGGTTCAAGCTCCGTTCTCAGGCTTTGTTAAAGATATTTATGTATCAAATGGTGAAGCCATTCAAACAGGTGACCTACTAATCGAGTTAGAGAAATAAACAGAGAAAAGGTGTTGCACATAAGTGCAACACCTTTTTTATAGCGAATGATTATTTTTTTTGTTAAGAGCAATCTGATTCTTTTTACTACGAGTAACGAGAAGAATAAAATAGCTTAATACTCCGAATAAGCATGAAATAAAAAATGCATGAGCCAAGGCGACAGTAAGGTTAAGGCGAGTAATTACTATTAAGGCTCCAGTCATGACTTGAAGTGATACAAGGATAAACGCTATCGTCCAGCCCCATACAATAACCTTTTCCTGTTTGTAATGCTTATAAGCTAATAGAGTAATATATCCAATCCAGAGAAAAATCAACCCAGCAGCGAATCTGTGGCCCATCTGTACCCATTCATAGAAATTAGTTGGTAAACCGATCACACTATTTATACAGAATGGCCAGTCTCTACAAACTAGGCTAGCATTCACATGCCTTACTAGAGCGCCGGTGTAAACGACTACATAACTATATACGCTAACTCCTATAATATGCTTACGTAAACGGGAGTCAATAATTAATTTATGAGCTTCGAAACGTTTGTCAATTTCAAATATAAGCAGTGTTAAAAGTAAAACAGCAGCGAATGAGATCAAAGATATACCGAAATGTAATGCTAGTACAAAATCTGACTGCCCCCAAACAACTGCGGCGGCCCCAATTAATCCTTGTAAAACCAGGAAGAAAAAAGATAATGCCGATAAAAACTTTGTTTCACGGATCTGTCCAATGGTTTTCCAAGACCAAATGGATAATACTAGAACCATTATGCCAACAACACCAGATACCACACGGTGAGCAAGTTCAATAATTAACTCAAGTGATATATCGGTTGGAATAAGTTGTCCATTACATAAAGGCCAAGAACGACCACATCCCATTCCAGACTCGGTTTTTGTAACAAGAGCTCCACCTAATAGAATTAATAACATACCAATCGTTGTAAGGACAGAAAACCATTTCAAGGCTCTGTTCAAAGAAATCACCTTCTCATCTAAGTTCACATAATTGTCATAAGTTTCTATTGACGTGTATAATATTAACCACATTTTAATATATCTTTATCATAACGAATTAGTAGAAAAAAAAATAGAAGGTAATTCGTTACATACTGCATTTTTGATACTACACAATCTATTGAGTTTTTACAATATGTATTATGGATTTAACACTATGAGTAAATTGGAAACTACTAAGTTATTTTCTAAATATAATATTAAATAGTTCAACTATACTTCATGAAGCCATATTTGTTTAAAAATAAAACAAAAACCTCTAATTATTATTATATTAACAAAATAACCAAAGGAATTTACGAAACAAATGGTGACACAAATATTTCAAAAATAATTCAAAAAAAGTTCACAAAAATGGAGTGAAGTATGATTTAATAGATTGAGGAAATGTTATTTTTCTACACAAATATTTAACATTATTTCCACTATTAAGATAATGAAAACTATCGGTAGAATATTGACTTAAATGGATAATAGTCATTTTCATTACAATATAGCATTAAAGCTAATAATGTACTATAGTTATTGTAGTGTCATGAAGACCGGATCTGTGTACTGGGAAAGGAGGAGAGGAAATGGCGAGCTCAAGATCAATAAGTGAAGCAACGATAAATGGTGATGAGAATCGTATTGAGCTACCAAAGACAAATGCATGGAAGGATTTCCTTGCTTTAATTAAAATTGGTATTGTAAACTCCAACTTAATTACTACCTTTACAGGACTTTGGTTAGCGCTTCACTTTGGAGAGAAAAGCTTTTTATCAAATCTTGATATTGTTTTTTATACGCTAATTGGATCATCGCTCATTATAGCAGGATCCTGTGCCATAAATAACTACATTGATAGAGATATTGATCCTCTAATGGAACGCACAAAGGATAGACCCACGGTTACGGGGAATATTCAGCCGAGAAAAGTAATTATAATGGGTTTAACCCTTATTACAATAGGTACTATTTTTCTTGCATTAACAACCTTTACAGCTGTTGTTATTGGACTTGTAGGAGTTTTTAGCTATGTTGTGCTTTATACGATGTGGTCAAAACGCCAGCTTGTTTCAAATACCATCATTGGTAGTATCTCAGGAGCCGTACCACCTTTAATTGGCTGGTCAGCGGTTGATGGTGATTTAAGTATTATGGCATGGAGTTTGTTCCTAATTATGTTTGCTTGGCAACCACCTCATTTTTATGCTCTTGCAATGAGAAGGGTAGAGGAATACAGAGCTGCTAGCATTCCTATGTTACCAGTAGTAAAGGGCTTTGAAACAACCAAGAAACATACGATTTTATGGATTGTTGCGTTGTTGCCGCTTCCATTCTTGCTGACAAGTCTAGGGATACCATTCCTTATTTTAGCCTCAGCGTTAAATGTTGGATGGTTACTGACTGGTTTATATGGCTATAAGAAAATGGATGATATGAAATGGGCAAAGATTATGTTTGTCTATTCACTACAATATCTAACTATTCTTTTTGTTGCTATGGTAATTGTCACACTAATATAAAATATAGTTGTTAGAAAAACCTTTCCCTCCTGTCTGAGGGGGAGGTTGTCTATAAATTTTTGTGATCAAACAATTCAGGGAAGAAATATTTTACGAAAGAGGGGTTTGATTAAGCTATGAAAAGGCTTGCGAAATGGCGAATGATTTCAATGTTTGCAATCATCACGCTACTACTTTCCGGATGTGGTGAACCGTTCTTGTCAACGCTTCAGCCAGCTGGTGAGGTTGCTAAAGAGCAATTTGATTTAATGATGTTATCCGTGGCGATAATGGTAGGGGTAATTATCGTCGTAACCTTGATCTTCGCGATCGTGGTTGTAAAGTTCCGCCGTAAGGATGATAGTATTCCAAAGCAGGTGGAAGGTAGTCATAAGTTAGAAATTATTTGGACTGTTATCCCAATCATCCTTCTTCTTATTCTTGCTGTTCCAACAGTAGCTTCTACATTTAAGTTTGCAGATGTATCGGAAATGGATAAGAAAAATGAAGACGGTAAAACGGATGCGCTAGTAATTAATGTTCGAGCGAATCTTTATTGGTGGGAATTTGAGTATCCAGACGAAGAAATCATTACGAGTCAAGACCTAGTAGTACCAACAGGACAAAAGGTGTACTTTAATTTAAAGGCATCAGATGTAAAGCACTCGTTCTGGATTCCTGCTGTTGGTGGAAAAATGGACACAAACACTGACAATGTAAACAGATTTTATTTGCAATTTGATGAGCAAAAAGCAAATGAAGCTGGAGATTTATTTTACGGGAAATGTGCGGAGCTTTGCGGACCGTCTCATGCTTTAATGGACTTTAAAGTTAAAGCGATTTCACCAGATGAGTTCGACAAATGGGTTGCTGATATGCAATCTGTCAAAGAAGCTGAAACGGCTGAAACGCCTCTAGCACAACAAGGTCAAGAAGTCTTTAATAACAGCTGTATTGGCTGTCATGCTGTGACACCAGCAACCGGTGCTCCGGAAGCTGCACGTCTAGGACCAAATTTAACAAACTTTGGTGAAAGATCTCGTATTGCAGGGGTATTAGACCATTCAGAAGAAGAACTTAAAAACTGGATATCTGATCCTGAAGCGTATAAGCCAGGGAACAAAATGACAAATGCATACAACAAATTAACTCCAGAAGAATTAGATGCTGTAACAGAATACTTAATGAACTTAAAGGTACAGGATTAATAGGGGACTTTGTTAAAAGGGAGGTAGAATTGTGAGTACCTATGCTCAGAAAAAGGGGTTCGGAGCGACTGTTTGGGATTACTTAACTACAGTAGACCATAAAAAGATCGCTATCCTTTACTTAATTGCTGGTGGACTTTTCTTCGTTTTAGGTGGTCTAGAGGCAATGTTTATTCGTATCCAGCTTGCAGTACCAAACAATGATTTTGTAAGCGCTGGATTATATAACGAAATCTTAACCATGCATGGAACAACAATGATTTTCTTAGCAGCCATGCCATTGTTATTTGCTTTTATGAATGCTATTATGCCACTACAAATTGGAGCACGTGACGTTGCGTTTCCTTTTGTAAATGCACTTGGTTTCTGGCTATTCTTTTTTGGTGGTATCTTCTTAAACCTATCGTGGTTCTTAGGTGGGGCACCAGATGCTGGTTGGACTTCCTATGCATCTCTATCAATGGCTTCTGAAGGACACGGCATAGATTTCTATGCATTAGGGTTGCAAATTTCTGGTGCGGGTACGTTAATGGGGGGGATTAACTTCCTTGTAACGATTATCAATATGCGTGCACCTGGGATGACTTATATGAGAATGCCATTGTTTACTTGGTCTACATTCGTGGCATCAGCACTTATCCTATTTGCTTTTCCTCCACTTACTGTGGGACTGTTCTTGCTGATTTTTGACCGTATGTTCGGTTCAAACTTCTTTGATGTTGCAAATGGTGGAAATACCGTTATTTGGGAGCATTTATTCTGGATCTTCGGACATCCAGAGGTTTATATTTTAGTATTACCGGCTTTCGGTATTTTCTCGGAAATTTTTGCTACTTTTTCGAGAAAACGTCTATTCGGATACTCATCTATGGTATTCGCTACAGTTCTAATTGGATTTTTAGGATTCATGGTTTGGGCTCACCATATGTTTACAACTGGATTAGGTCCTATTGCTAATGCCATCTTTGCCGTTGCAACAATGGCAATTGCTGTTCCAACGGGGATAAAAATCTTTAACTGGCTCTTCACAATGTGGGGAGGAAGTATCAAGTTTACTACACCTATGCTTTATGCAGTGGCATTTATTCCATCGTTCGTAGGTGGAGGGGTAACTGGGGTTATGCTTGCCTCAGCAGCAGCTGACTACCAATACCATGATTCATATTTCGTAGTTGCCCATTTCCACTATGTTATTGTTGGAGGAGTTGTATTTGGCCTTTTAGCTGCGACACATTTCTATTGGCCAAAGATGTTTGGAACGATGTTAAACGAAACATTAGGAAAAATCACTTTCTGGTTATTCTTAATTGGATTCCACTTAACATTCTTTATCCAGCACTTCTTAGGATTAATGGGGATGCCTAGACGTATTTTCACGTTCTTACCTAACCAAGGTTTAGATGCGGGGAACTTAATCAGTACAGTTGGTGCATTCTTTATGGCAATTGCCACTTTAATTTTGTTATATAATATTGTAGTAACAAGTGTGAAAAATGAAAAGGTTGGAAATGATCCTTGGGAGGATGGACGTACACTTGAGTGGGCAATTCCATCACCACCACCTTTCTATAACTTTAAACAGCTTCCACTTGTTCGTGGATTAGATCCACTTTGGATTGAAAAAATGGAAGGTAAGAAGACTATGACACCGGCAGAACCACTTGGTGACATTCATATGCCGAACAATTCATTTACACCATTTATGATTTCACTTGGATTGTTTGTTGCCGCTTTTGGTGCACTTTACCGTGAGGATTATCATTGGGGTGTAATGGTACTAATTGCAGGACTGGGCATTACGTTGCTTTCAATGTTCGTTCGTTCTGTTAAGGATGACCATGGCTTCCATATTCATAAAGAAGATTTATTAAATGATGATGATAAGGGGGGGAAGGCATAATGCATGTAGAAGATAAGTTTACTGCTGAAACATGGCCTGCCGCACCTGAAAAACAAACCCTTGAAGGAAAAAACAAATTTTTAGGATTTTGGTTATTCCTAGGCGGAGAGACAGTTCTCTTTGCATCACTATTTGCTACTTATTTAGCCTTAAAGGATAAGGTTCCGAATGCTGAACATACACTAGCTAAGGATTTATTCGAATTGCCAATTGTATTTGTGGCAACGATGCTACTTTTAACTAGTTCATTAACAAGTGTATATGCAATGTACCATATGAAAAACTTTAATTTTAAAAAGATGCAGCTCTGGTTAGGATTAACTGTCCTACTTGGATTTGCGTTCTTACTCCTTGAAATTTACGAGTTCAATCACTATGTACATGAGTATCATCATACATTTACTAGTAGTGCATTTGGATCTGCTTTTTATACACTAGTTGGCTTCCATGGAGGTCACGTTGCTTTCGGTCTTTTATGGATCGTAACTTTAATGGTGAGAAATGCAAAGCGTGGGTTAGACTTGTACAATGCACCAAAGTTTTATGTTGCAAGTCTTTACTGGCACTTTATTGACGTAGTGTGGGTATTTATCTTCACGGTAGTATATTTAATGGGAATGGTGGGATAAACTGATGGCAAGTGAACAAACACATTCAGGTAACCCTAAAGTAGACATTGAATATCGTAAAAAGAAAAGTGCAGAGGAAATGCGCTATCAAATTGTATCATTTTCCATGATGATCTTTTTGACTTTAGTAGCATTTATTGCTGTAGGCTATGGTGATTTTTCAGCATGGTTTATCGTTCCTTTCATTCTTTTGTTAGCAATCGTGCAAGTAGTCTTTCAATTATATTACTTCATGCATATGAGTCATAAGGGACATGAAGCGCCAGCGCTTTTCCTATATTCAGGTTTATTAGTTGGGTTAATAACAATATTAACTTTTATGACCATTATTTGGTGGTAATTGAGTGAATGAAAATCGGCCTTTTGAGCCGATTTTCTTTTTGCACTAAATAAAGGAAAACCTCATTCATTGTGGTATTCATCATAAATCAGTTATAATAAAACTGACTTAAAAATAACGAGGTGATCGTCATGTCGCTTGATATATTTGGTTTCAGGGCATTATGGAGTCCGTTTTTCCTTATCATTTTACTTGTGGTTTTAGGTAGCTATTTTTTGATAACTACAAAGTACCGATCTCGTTTTCAACAGTCTGAAACAGTAACGAGAAAACAATGGATGAGCTTTACATCTGCCATTATTCTTTTGTATGTAGTGAAGGGCTCTCCTGTTGATTTGCTGGGACATATAATGTTTTATGTTCATATGATCCAAATGGCCATTCTATACTTAGTGATTCCTATTCTCTTTATTTATGGGATTCCTCCATGGGTATGGAGATCTGTACTATCTAGACCAATTATCAAACCATTGTTTGCATTTTTTACAAAACCTTTAATTGCTCTTATTCTCTTTAATGGAGTGTTTTCTTTTTACCATGTTCCCAATATCTTTGACATTATAAAAACAGATATGTGGTTGCACGCCATCTATACTTTGGTCTTATTTTTACTATCGATTTGTATGTGGTGGCCACTTGTGAACGAGTTGGAAGAGTATGAAACATTAAATGGGTTAAAAAAGGTAGGTTATATTTTTGCTGATGGAATTTTATTGACTCCAGCATGTGCATTAATTATCTTTGCAGATACACCGATGTATTCTACTTTTTCTGATCCGAATGCATGGGCAAGCGCACTTGAATTATGCGTTCCGTCTACGACACTTGCTTCTTTGAATTTAAGTGGACCAGAGATGTTTCATTCAATGTCCCTTCTTGAAGATCAACAAACGGGCGGAGTATTAATGAAGGTAATACAAGAGGTTGTTTATGGAGTAATCTTAGCTCAGGTGTTCTTTAGTTGGTTTAAAAAGGAACAAACCATTGATGAATTACCTTCTGGACAAACTAGCTTTCAACCAGAACCTACTAAATAAAAATAAGTAATTAAAGAGGAGAAACAGATGGAATACTCATTACCTATTTTACCTACAATTAGTACAACCTTTATTGTGCTAAGTGGTATAACTGTTGCAATTGGATGGTGGCAAATTAAGCAACGTAAAATAGAAGCGCATAAAAAAACGATGTTTTTAGCTGCTATATTTGCTATTATCTTTTTTATCATTTACGCTAGCCGTACTATTTTTATTGGTAATACAGCGTTTGGGGGACCAGATGAGATTAAAATTTATTATACAATCTTCTTAATCTTCCATATTACGTTGGCGACCGTTGGTGCAGTATTAGGAATCATTTCTTTGTATACAGGCTATAAAAATCAGCTAGAAAAACATAGAAAGCTTGGACCCATTACAAGCATCGTGTGGTTTTTTACCGCCATTACAGGAGTCGCTGTTTACCTATTATTGTACGTATTTTATCATGGTGGAGAAACAACCTCAGTCATCAAGGCAATCCTTGGGTTTTAATAAAGCATAAAAGCGCTGCAAGTAATTGTGGCGCTTTTTTTTGAATAAGTTATATAGAACTTGTGATTAAGGGGTGGGAGATATGGAAATTGTCGTTCTTTCGGAAAAAGATTATGAGGAAGCCATAAAATTGTCCATGTATGCTTTTCAATACAAAGTTAACGAAGAAGATATTCCAAAAAGAAAAAAGATGTTAAAATCACACGACATTCTTGCAATTAAGGATGGCGAAAAGCTTTTGGCAAAGCTACACATTATCCCTTTTTCGATTTATATAAAAGAAAAAATATTCCATATGGGAGGCATTGCTGGAGTTTCCACGTATCCAGAATACCGGCGACATGGTTATGTGAAGCAACTAATTACTGAAGCATTAAGGCATATGAATCAGCAACAACAATACATATCATTTCTTCATCCTTTTGATATTCATTTCTACCGTCGCTTTGGTTGGGAGATTTTTGCAGATAACAAAAAGGTAACTGTAGAGAAAAAAGATTTTGTAATGTTACCTTCCACGCATGGGAAGGTGATAAGGGATATTGCCGAGAATGAGAGAGTACATATTGAAAAAGTATATAAAGCATATGCAGCCTCACATAGTGGAATGCTTGTTCGTACACAAGATTGGTGGAACGATCATGTGTACTGTGAAGACAATATCGCTTGTTATATGAATGAAAGGGGAGAGTACGAGGGTTATTTAGTCTATTCGGTGAAAAATAAAGAAATGGAAGTCATTGAAATCATTACTAAGACGCATCAGGCAGCGGTTGGACTATGGAATTTTATCTGTCAGCATGATTCAATGATCGAAAAAGTAGTTATTACAACCTCTACGTACGACCTATTTCCTTTCTATTTAAAACAACCAAAACAGAAAATAGATGTCCAACCATACTTTATGGGTAGAATTGTTAATGTTGAAGAGTTTTTAAAGAGCTACTCGTTCCTTCCAACCAGTGAAAAAGTGTTTATTCATGTGAATGATGAATACTGTAAATGGAATATAGGTACCTATTTACTTACCGATGATTCTATTACAGCCTATAAAATAAAAGAAGATAGTGTCTGTACTCACCCACCTAAAGTAGGGCTGCAGATAGGGATAGGAGCATTAACTACCATATTGCTAGGATATAAAACGGTTCGGGATTTGTATAATCTTGGGGAAATTATGGGGAGTTTAGAAGACGTTAAGAAGCTTGAAAGAAAAATTCCTGAATTACGACCATTTTTCCCAGATTTCTTTTAGTCTCATTCAATAAAAAGCGCAGACTTTACTTCTTATAAAGTCTGCGCTTTTTTATATTTTAAAGTTTAGCTTAATAATTCCTGCTTCTTTTGCCGAATTGAATGCAATCAATAGCAATGGACCAATAATAAATCCTAATATTCCAAGTAACTTCAGACCAAGATACATGGCTATTAAAGTTGATAATGGGGAGAGGCCAATATGTGTTCCCATTACTTTTGGTTCAACAGTACGACGTATAATTAACAAAATAGCCGCTAATATCGCTAGCTTCGTACCTAAGACCACATCTCCGGTGAAAAAATGAAATATTGCCCATGGAGCCATTATCACAATAGAACCAATGATAGGAATAAAATCAATAACCCAAATGATGGTGGCCATTAACAATGCTACTTTTGGAGTGATAATGAATAACCCAATCAATGAAACTAAGAAAATCAGTACAGAAACAAGAAATTGTGCCTTAAAAAAACCTATTATAACAAAGGAAAGACGAGAAGTCATAAAGTTTACTTTATCAGCTGTTTTCTCAGTTAAATGGTTATAAACAGTAGTTTTTAATCTAGGTAGATCTAATAGGAAAAGGAATAGTGCTATCAGATAGACTAGGAAACTTACAAGATAACTAGGGATATTTGTAAGCAACGATCGGACATTATCAATGTTTACGTATGCCACTAAATCATTTTTAGTTCGATTTAGAAAAGTTTGTACTTGGCTGCTTATTCCATCCACTACCTCTTTGGGTAATTCTTTTGCAGCAGAGGATAACTTATCTTCTGTGTCTAACCATGCACGATTAATTTCATTAATTAACTGAGGAGCGTACTCTACTACTTGTATTGCTTCTGTGATTACCTTCGTAACTATGAAGTAGCCAGTAGCGCCAACAAAGATTAAAAAGCCTAAAAATACAAGTAAGACAGATACTTTACGATTTAATTTACTTCGATTTTGAATGGTTCTTACGAGTGGATCTAGGAATAAAGCAGTTATAAATGCTGTGATCAATGGTATAGATACTGGCAGGATGAGATATAACAAAAGGGCTGTTATACAGACACCTAAGATAATAAAAAAATAGCGTTTCTTAAAAAAGCTTCCTAACAAAAGATGTTCTCCTCTCGTAAATGAAAAATATTTGATAATTTCGGAACACTTAAATTATAGTATGCATTTAATAAAATAACCAATAAAACAACAAAAATATGAAGAAAAATATTTTAATAAATGTATTAGACGAGCCTAAAAGGAGGGTTTATGTTGGTTAGTATGTTTGAGCAAGACGAGAGTAATCGAGCCGTTCACAACATCATTGCAGCAATAGTCGAGTCTAATATAAAGGAAAGTGCTGGCTATGTTATACCTAAAAAAAGAGGAAATATATTTAATCTGATTCAAGGGCATTTTCATCCAGCAAAAAACCAAATGTACCAAGTGATATTGAAAGAAAGGGTTGTGAGTATCATTTTGAGTATAAGTGCGATTGATTATAAGGGGATTGTTGATAAAATTGAGGATTTACAGTCTAGAATTCAAGAGGAAGTGTACTTGTTGACGGGTTATAAGGTTAGTTATATTCATGTGAAATTAAGTTAAACATAAAAAAAAGACGCATTTCCATGCGCCTTTTCGTTTATGCTGAAAATTTTTCTACTTCCGATTTTACCTCGTTAAGTAGTTTTTCACATTGGCTAATTAACCCTTTTGGGAAGCTTTCTCCTTCACCGTACTCCACACCGTGTGGATAATAATGCTTACCAAGTAGTGGTGTCATTAATTGGACAGTTGCTTTGTGTGCACCAACATCACCCTCTACCGCATAGCCGAATACACGAAGGTAAAATGTTCCTTCTTTTAGAATAAATTTACGGTCATATGTTACTCTTTCATAGTCCCATTGTCCTTCACGAACTAATCCGTGATCAAGCATAACTTCATCTAAACGATTTAAATCAGCTTTTATGCTTTCTAGCCCTACATTTTCAAACTTCATTATTTTCCCTCCTACAAACACAATCCCCGTCTGCTTTGAACTGATTTTTATGATATGTAACGATAACTTCTTCATTTTAATAATAGTAGAAATTATGGGAAGTTGCAATGAGAACGTTCACAAAAAGATATGTTTTACTAAAGGAGAACGCGGGAATAGTTGACCAAACAAAAGGGAACGATACAACTGACAGATATTTTTTAGGAGGGCTCAGGATGAATACTGTAAATGAGTTGATGACTAAGGAAGTCGAATGTTGTACACTTCTTGATAATGTATACGAGGTTGCATTAAAGATGAAGGAACTTAACGTTGGGGCAATTCCAATTGTTGATGATGATAAGCTAATCGGGATGATTACTGATCGGGATATTGTTATTAGAGGTGTTGCTGAAAAACATCCTGGTTCTACGAAAGTAGAAGATATCATGAGTAAGCAAATCATAACTGTAACACCAGACACAACAGCTAGAGACGCAGCTGAATTAATGGCAAAATATCAAATCCGACGTCTTCCTGTTACAGAAGGGAAAAAACTAGTAGGAATTGTAGCTCTAGGGGATTTGGCTGTAGAGAAGGTAAGCGACTACCAAGCCGGTAAAGCTCTATCTGACATTTCTGAACCTTCTTCTCCTGATATGCATTAAATGAAGGCACCTTATGGTGTCTTTATTTATTTATGTACAAAGCCTGGTAGGGTATAATAAGATAAATCTAAATACCGTATTAACCTATTTTATTTTCTACTAATTAATATACTATTTATGTAATGCATGCATACAATGATAGAAAGAATGATAGAGAGGGGGATGGCCTCTGAAGAGTTTAGGAAGAATATTGATATTGATTACTGTCATTTTAGGAGTTGTTTTTTATTTTAACATTCAAAACAATGATGAGGAAATTCTGTTAGAAGACGGTTCGTCAAAAAAGGGGAGTAACCTGGATTTGCCGAATAATCCGAACGAGGGTATAACTAACTCTGAAAAGCCAACGGAGGGAATCGCCACTTATATCGGGATGGATATCAAAAATCTTGAGGGAAATTTAGGACAACCCAATAGAGTCGATCAAACCTATTATGGTTTTGACTGGTGGATCTATAATTCAGACCCTGCAAATTACTCTCAAATCGGTGTGAAAAACGGTAAAGTTGTTACCGTCTATGCAATCGGTTCGGATGTGAATATAAGTCCTTTTAAAATTGGACAACATGTTGATGAAATTTTTTCTTCGAGCTATGTTGAGACGGAGATAGGGTTAGATTTTGAAGGAAGTTCCTATCAATTTGAGCTCTCAGAGTCAGATTTGAATACAAGACCATTGTTGAAAATGGGGAGTATTTTTGTACAGCTCTATATCGATAAATTTACAGCTACTTTATCAAGTATTAGGGTAATGGATGCAGAAACTTTATTAAAGCTCAGACCATATGAACTAGTTTATTTTGGTGAGTTACAAGAAATCGATCCAGATGAAATGGCCCCGGATGAAAAAGTCGAGGATTCAAATGAAAAACAAATATATGATATTACGAATATCATGAGAATGAGATTTGGCCTTGATACCTTGCAATGGGATGAAAAAACAGCTAGTGTTGCTTATGGACATAGCAAGGACATGGAAGAGAGTAATACTTTTTCGCATACTTCTGAAAAATTCGGGGAGCTAACCGATCGCTTAAAGGCCGGGGAAGTATTTTATCAAGTAGCAGGTGAGAATATCGCCGCAAACTATGCTGACGCTCCCGCTGTTATGGAAGGCTGGTTAAATAGTAAGGGACACAGAGAAAGCTTATTAAACGAAGAATTCACACATATTGGTGTAGGAGTATATAAAAAATATTACACTCAAAACTTTATCCAAGCATGGGAAGAGTAGTAAAAGGAGCTGAGAGCTCCTTTTTATTTTTGAATCGATTCGTATCTACCAAAACGAAAATTGCCTTCTTTCCAATTTCCGTAGACACTTACTTCATCACCTAGCTGAAAATCGCTGGAAAGATCTTTTCCTTTTACAATCGGAGTGATTTTTGTAACTACAGTTGTTGTATGGTTATTGATAAGAGTAAGCTCAAGAATATGAACATAACGATGATAGTAATAACGTTCTTTTCTCATGCTTATGTGCTGAACCTTTCCTGTTACGATTGCTTCCTCATAAACTTTTTCTAATGCTAACCACTGCTCCGTATGAGTTCGTAACTCACGCTTTGAAATAATATAAAAGTAAATAATAATGATAGGAATTACTATAGCAGTAACCACATGCGCTCACCCTATACTCTTTTTTCAACGACAAGAAAACTTCCCGTTCCAATAGCAATCTTTACACCATCTGAACGATGAATTTCTGCCGACAACACGAGTGTTGTCGAGCCCTTATGTTCCATTTTTGCTCTACAGACCATATGCTCGCCAATCCCGGCAGCAATATAATTTATGTTTAACTGGGTAGTAACAGCACCATAGCCATCAGGAACAAGGGAATTCGCTAAGACTCCCATAGCTGTATCAAGGAGTGTTGCAGTAATTCCTCCGTGAACGATATGTAATGTATTATATAAAAGAGGAGAAATAGGAATTCTTATTTGACAGTCATCATCAGTAATTTTACGTTCCATTTGTAGAAGACTAGAGATAAACGTAGGACTATTACCTGATTTCCAGTGTTGAAAACCTTTTAACAGCTGTTCGAGCAATTTTAAGTCATGCTCGCTTGCATGAAGAGTCATTTCTTGAATTTGTTTTTGAATATTCTCCATTATATCCCTCACCTTATCATTGCTTTCCAATTCATTTTATCACGAAATCTGTGGTGCACATATTTATCTTTTTTTCATATCGTATTATAGGCATTCGTTTATATTGAGGTGAAATATAATGGCCAATAAGCAACTGCATCCTTCCGTACAAAAGTTTAAAGATTATGTTCGAGCCCATCCTGAACTTATTAAGAAGGTGAGAAGCGGAACAAATACGTGGCAAGAGTTGTACGAAGAATGGTATCTATTTGCTGACGAAGATTCTACAGGAAATGGAAACGTTGAGGATCGTAACAAAACAACGGAATCTTCAAAGGAAGAAACATCTCCAAAGGAAGAATCATCAAAAAAAGATTGGATGTCAACCGTATTAGGCGCTGTTAGGAATATGGATCCAAACCAGCTTCAGCATCATATTGTAAGTATTAGTTCTGCCTTAGGTGCGATACAAGGGGTTATAGCTTCCTTGCAGGGTGGAGGTAACGTTCAAAATCCGCCGAAAAAAAATGTAAGTCCACCATCACATCCGTTTCAATTTAGACAAGACTAGAAGGGGTCATTTGGATGCGAGAAGAAATTAATGAATATTTACGTATGCAACCACAACTAAAACAGTTTCTAAGGGAACAGCCTATTTGGTACAGAAAGCTAGGGAGAAATCCACATGATATACAAAGTTTTGAAATATCTGCTTTACATCATTACAAGAAGACCATTCCTCATCGTGTGGAACAATTCACTCATAGTGTACAAATGGCCAATATGATGATGAGTATGTTTCAAACAATGAACAATAACCAATAAAAAGCCTTCGCTTTAACGTTTGAAGGCTTTTTGGTCGGATTTGGACTAAGTCTGCTGATAATTGCACAAAATAGGTAAAATTGTGTGATTGGGGGCAGCCGAGTTGGTAAGGAAGATGGTATTTGTTTTTGTGATTGGACTGATGTTAAATGCTTGTCATAAAGATATCCCAGATCCCGAAGTAAAAAAAGAAATTTCTATTGAACCAATGCACACCATCCGTGCAGAAAACGATGTAGTAGTATTAGGAATGAAACCAGACCAATCGTTTACCGTTCAGCATCATGTGAAGGAAAATAATGTATATGTTGAGTGTTTTATTCCAGATATTTCATTTTCAAATCGGAATACAAGGTTAATTGTATCCGTGGATGGTAAGCAGAAAAAAGTAGTAACAACAGCCGCCTTTATTATTAAAGGGCTATCAACAGGATCTCACCAAATAGATTTACAAGTGGTTGAAAACAATCTAAAAAGAGATGATATGAAGAGAAATTTTGAAGTTCTTATACCGTAAGATGTAAAAAGTTCATTTCTTCGTTCATTCATGGTAAAATATGAATCGGAGGTGAGCGAATTGCTTGCTACATCAGAAAGTATAGAAATTCTAGAGTATGCCGATGAATTGGCTACAATGGTGCTCGAGTCAGCTGTTGTGGAAGCCTATTATATATGCTTAAATAATGTAAAAAAAGATAAAGAAACACAGAAGAAAATTAAAGCGTTTATACGAATGAAGGATCGTTATGAAGAGGTTGAACGCTTTGGTAGATACCATCCGGATTATAAAACAGTCATGATGGAAATCCGAAACTTAAAGAGAGAAGTTGATCTCGACCTTAATGTAGCTGAATTCAAAAAAGCTGAGAATGACCTGCAAGCACTACTCGATGAAATAAGTGTACTTATTGGTCGGTCAGTTTCTGACTTTATCAAGGTACCAACGGGAAGTCCGTTTTTTGAATCAAGTTGTGGTGGCGGTTGTAGTACAGGCGGAAGCTGTGGTTGTTCTTAAAATAACTGTACGGCATAGGAGAATTCCTATGCTTTTTTTATATACTAGATTATGTTAGAATAAAAAGATAATTGTTGTTATTAAAGGAGTAAAGCGATGCTAGGTCAACGTCAAGGAATTATTGTATGGCTATTTTCTCTTAAGCAAGCGAAAATGCTTCGCAAATTTGGGAATGTTCATTACGTTTCAAAAAGATTAAAATACGTAGTCTTATACTGCAACCAAGATGAAACCGATACAATCATGGAAAAAATAAAAAGTTACTCCTTTGTTAAAAAAGTCGAACCATCCTTTAAACCGTTTTTAAAGGTTGAATATGAGAATTCTAGACCAGATAAAGCAAAGGAATACGACTATAAGATGGGAATATAAAAGATCAGGAGGGGAACCTTCCTGATCTTTTATTGTAGTGGAGCAATATAATGATTTAATCGCAAGATGCCTGTTACATACTGGTAGAATAATTCCTTTTCGGCAAACTCAGTCGAAGGTTTTACATCAAATTGAATAATTTCCTTCCCGCATTCAATAGCCAACTTTTCAAATAACTCAAAACGTTTGTTTTGTGTTATATGTGGATTGGGTATACCTTCTCGACAGATATACAGTGGTTGAAAGTTACCAGGATCTGTTGGTTTTAAAACAACGATTAAAGAAGTTACAGACCTTTTATTTATTTCAGTATGTAACGCCATGAAATGCATAAGTCGATGTTTGTTTGCTTTGGCAATTTCTAGTAACTCATAGATATCAGAATAACCTTCTCCTAATTCAATAAACCTTTGAATCAATGCAAATCCCTCCTATATAGTCCTATTGGACTCGCAGAATTGTGTCGAACTAAGTCAAATTTCGTATTTTTTTCAAAAAATCTGTGTGACGTTGTTCCTTCTATCTGCTATTGTAATGGTAAGAGATTTAAGAGATTTTAACAAGGGGAATGGATATGTGGAAGATACCGTTCACATTTTTTATTATATTAACAGCTGTTATAAGCGGCTTGCTGTTTTGGCAATGGGATGCTTATTCAAAGGAAATGGAGCAGCCAGCTGACATAGAGCTAGCTAGCCAAAAGGTTTCAATTAAAACAAATTCGGATACGTTAATTATTACTCAAAAGCTAAGTGGTCTTACCGGAAATAAGCAGTTTACTTTTGCTCTTCCAAGTGGAGTGATTACCTGGCAATGTATTCTTGAGGATGGTAGTGAATGTGAACAACAGGAAGAAAAGGTAACATCACTAAGGGCCGATAGCAAAGGAAATATTCAATTGCAAATTACATTACCAGTAAGACCGAATGAAAAGGCATTCCTTTTCAATCAATGGTTAGCTTCGTTTTCTAATGTTCAAGTGACGGATACGAAGGTCGAGCTTATAGATTCAACGAAGAGGAATGGGACATGGGTAATGGGGATTCCTCTAATAGGAAGCAACAAGCTTGATTTTATTGATTACTATGTTTTTGAAGGGCAATTAGCACATCCTTCTCTTTATTGGCAAGCTTCCCCTTTAGTTCAGAATGAAATCGATGGTAAACTTATGGTTTATTCCGAGCAGCAGGGAAGTCTTAGTCAATCTTTTAACTCAATACAGCAGATTTCGAACCGACCCCATGTGACGATAGTAATAACCAACCAGCTACAAGAGGGGAATGGAAACGGGCTGATTATTACTCGTCCGGATATTCAACCGGATATGTTGGAAAAAAAGCTTATTTACTCCTTATTGAAATTGAAATTTAATAATCTTCCGATGGAACAAACCTGGTTAGTGGATCTTCATGTATCTTTATTGTTAAATAGTGAAAGTCAGATACCGAAGAGTAATCAAATGATTCAAGAATTAAAATTGAAGCTGTCTGAAGAAGAGCTCGAGAGTTATCTTCAAATATTTCTGTCACAAGAAATCCGTTATTCTGCTAAAAAACTAGATGAAATTCTAGTCAATGTAACAGGAAAAACAACTAGCTTCTTTGAGTTAAATAAGGAGGAAGATACTTCTTTGACTCCGCTGTATTTCTTGGAAAAGAGGAATATATCTGTAGAGGAAAAAATACAAAAAAATCTTCACATTATTTATATAGAAGATCAAAAGTTATTTCCATTTGTTGATACTCTATCGGCTTTAGGGTTTCAAGTAAAAGTTCTTTCTGACAATGAAACATTATTGCTTTCAAAGGGACTAAATAGTTATCGCTTTTACGTGAACCAAAATATATTTATTTATAATGAAGAAGACTATGGGCTCTTAGAAAATCCACTTACAAAAATAAATAATACGATTTATATTGATTATCAATGGTTAACCTCATTATTTAAAATCCAGATTGATGAGGATGAAAATACGGTTTACCTGAAAGAATTAACGGAATAAAAAGAAAACCCTGCAGAAATTTCTGCAGGGTCCTTCTATATCCTACTGGATAGAAGGCAAAGGGAGAGGAGAAACCGGAGGAAGAACTTATGGGGAAACGTAAGTCTTCTCCGCGGTTGGCAACAACACCTCGAATAGATGTTGTTACTTACATTATCCCCACTCCTTAGATGAATATACACACAAAATCGATATTTTCTATATATGTGACAACTATTGGCTTGAAACCGACATTATGATAGGATAAGAAGGAAATTTACATCAATTGATAGTGGTGAGACAATGAGGGTTGTATCTGGTGAATATAAAGGGAAAGCATTAAAAGCAGTTCCTGGAAACTCAACAAGACCAACTACTGACAAAGTAAAGGAATCAATTTTTAATATCATTGGACCTTATTTCAGTGGTGGATGTGCTCTTGATTTATTTGCAGGCAGTGGTGGACTTGGGATCGAAGCTCTAAGTCGTGGAGTTGAGAAAGTAATTTTTGTTGATCGTGATGGAAAGGCAATTTCAACAATTAAAGAAAACTTGCAAACATGTGGATTGTTAGATCAAGCAGAGGTATATAGAAACGATGCGGATCGAGCACTAAAAGCAATTATAAAAAGGGAAATTGTTTTTGATTATATCTTTTTAGATCCTCCTTATAAAAAACAACAGCTTGAGCACTTGCTTGAGAAAATACAAGATGAAAAACTCCTCGCGACTAATGGAATCATTGTTTGTGAGCACTCGAAGGATGTTGTTCTTCCTGATAAGGTTGGACATTTGAAACAAGTGAAATTTGAGAACTATGGTATTATATCCATTTCCATTTATGCTCTTAAATCGGAAGAAGAATAAGGAGTGACGTCTTATGACAAGTATTGCTGTTTGTCCAGGGAGTTTTGACCCGATTACATATGGGCATCTTGATATTATTACACGAGGTGCTAAAGTATTTGACGAGGTATTTGTCGTTGTATTAAGTAATTCTTCGAAAAAACCGTTATTTTCAGTTGAAGAACGAACCGAAATGATTCGAGAAGTTACGAAGCACTTACCGAATGTTAAGGTGGATTCATTTCAGGGGTTACTAGTGGACTATGCTAGTTCAGTCGGTGCAAGTGCAATAATTCGTGGTTTGCGTGCCGTTTCAGACTTTGAGTATGAAATGCAAATCACGAGTATGAATAGAGTTTTAAATGATCAAATCGAGACATTTTTTATCATGACCAATAGTCAGTATTCTTTCTTAAGTTCAAGTATTGTTAAGGAAGTAGCAAAATACAAAGGGAATATATCAGAGTTAGTCCCGCCACTAGTGGAAAAAGCATTGATGGAGAAAAACACCGTTGAATAAAATACATAGAGAAACGAGCACACCAAATCGTGTGCTCGTTTTTATTTATTTACTTTCAATCGTTTTGAGTAAACAAAAATATAGATTACTAGAGTAAAAAGCGTAATGATTGGACCAACGTGTGAAACATTCGCGAATATATCAGAAAGCCAAGAGCTAGTCTTATTTGCGAAAACGGGAATTGCATTGGAAGGCTGATCATTTTGAGATAGTCCTTTATATATTGGGCCCCAAAGTAGGAAGGCATAAATGGATGCAAAAAAACCATGCATAATTCGTGCAATAAAATAGGGCTTAAAGGCAATATCCGTTTGGGAGGTGATACTGGCTACTTGTGCCTGAACACTAAACCCATTAAACGCCAGAATAAAGCTTGTAATAATAGCTTGCTGCAATAAAGTAGCTTCTTGAACCTGGCTAGTAAGTTGGCTGCCCAGTGTAATCTCAAATAAACCAGAAATAAATGGGATACTTAGTACATCAGGAAGATGTAACGAAACTAAGAGATACTCCACAAACTGAGCAAGAAATGCTGTGATATGTAGATGGAAGAGAATTTTGTTTATGACCGAAAATAGTATGATGAATCCACCAATCATAAGA
This sequence comes from Robertmurraya korlensis NBRC 107688, assembly GCF_001591645.1. GTDB lineage: Bacteria > Bacillota > Bacilli > Bacillales > Cytobacillaceae > Robertmurraya_A. The sequence goes on from NZ_BCVH01000006.1 coordinate 32,096, forward strand.
AGTGTCTGGACAGATGACATTACGGCATCTCCTAGTAATCTTCCAAGTGGTCTTTTTTCTTTTAATCTAGTTCTGTGAAGTTCCCGTAAAGCGGTGACAATAGAGAATTTCTGTCCCTTATTCGTTGATTGTTCTTCATCATCTTTTCCATAAAAGCGCATCAGTAACCCGATAGTGATATTCCCAAAATAATGTGCTAGTGCCAATAATAACCCAAGTTTTGCGTTTCCGAAGAACCCTATAGACACAGCACCAAAAATAAAGAGGGGGTTGGAACAATTAGTAAACGTTACTAATCTCTCTGCTTCAATTTTTGTTAGTTGGCCTTCCTGTCTTAACCGGGCTGTTAACTTTGCTCCAGAAGGATAACCTGAGGCCATACCCATTGCTAAAACGAATCCTCCTACACCCGGAACTTTAAATAAAGGTCGCATAATTGGTTCCAATAAGATTCCTATAAATTTAACCACACCAAACCCTATTAGCATCTCAGAAACGATAAGAAATGGAAGCAATGAGGGAAAAACAATTTCCCACCACATGTCCAGGCCACGAATTGATGCATCCACTGATTCCTGTGGAAAAGAAATGAGTGAGATGGCCATTAATGTTACGGATAATGCTAGAACAACTGTTTTTAGTTTTGATCGAAACACACCTTTATCCTCCCTTGAAGGTGAACTGACTGGGCAAGTATGGAAAGAAGTGATAAAATATGAGAACGTGAGGACCCCTACATGGAAGGTTGCAAATACGGGATTCTTTTAATAGGTCTTGTCCTTATAAATCAATATACTCATACAAAATGAAAATAGACCATAAGATTAAATTACGTAACACAATCTTTTTAAAGGGGGAGGAGTACTTGTCTCGTCCGAAAATTGGATTAGCACTTGGTTCCGGTGGGGCAAGAGGTTTTGCCCATTTAGGTGTGATTAAAGTGTTACAAGACGAAGGAATTCCAATTGACTTTGTTGCTGGAAGCAGCATGGGAGCACTAGTGGGCTGTTTTTATGGAGCAGGGTTAGATGTTGAGAGACTATACAAGCTTTCAAAAGCGTTTAAGCGAAAATATTATTTAGATTACACCGTACCAAAAATGGGCTTTGTAGCTGGAAAACGAGTAAAAGAGCTTATTCGGGTTTTTACACATGGGAAAAATATTGAGGAGTTAGATATTCCTGTTGCGGTCATAGCTACTGATTTAATGACGGGAGAAAAGGTTGTTTTCAGAGAAGGTCCAATAGCAGATGCAGTACGTGCTAGTATCTCTATTCCAGGAATCTTTGTACCAGAAAAGCATAATGGTCGTTTGCTAGTTGACGGGGGAGTAGTTGACCGTATACCGGTTTCTGTTGTGGAAGAAATGGGAGCTGACATTATCGTTGCAGTTGATGTTAGTCCGGTGAAATCCACGGCTGAAATTACTACCATTTACGATGTTATCATGCAAAGTATTGACATTATGCAAATGGAACTTGTTTCAAATCGTGAGGTGAAATCTGACGTTATGATTCGTCCTCCCGTACAAATGTTTAATTCACGTGCGTTTACAAATATCGAGGAGATTATATCTATCGGTGAGGAGGAGGCTCTTAAGGCGGTTCCAAAGATTAAAGAGCTGTTGAGTAATTGGAAGGGGTATTAGAATAGAATGAACAGAAAATGGATGGGGCGCATCTTACTATATACGGTAGCAATTGCTTTAGTTGTTGCTGCATTTTTTTCATTACCATATTATATAACAAAGCCCGGTATGGCAAAGGAACTCGAACCAATTATTGAAGTGGAAGGTGGGTACGAGGAAAAAGGTAGCTTTATGCTTACTACGGTTGTTATGGGGCAGGCCAATATTTATACGTACTTGTTAGCAAAAATAAGTGAGTATCAAGAAATTTATCCGCTTGCAGCCATTCGATCGGAAGAAGAAAGTGATGAGGAATATAAAGTAAGGCAGTTGCATTCTATGTCTACCTCTAAACTTGCGGCTATTGAAGTTGCTTATAAAAAAGCCAATAAACCAATCACGTACCAATATAAAGGAGTATATGTGTTAAGTGTCATGGATGGAATGCCTGCTATGGGGAAGCTAGAGCCTGGCGATCGAATTTTTCAAGTAGATGAACTTACATTCAAATCATCAGAGGAATTTATAAACTATGTAGGTAAAAAACAAGCGGGAGATAACATCACTTTATATTTTGAACGTGATGACAAAGAGAATCGGGTTTCTCTTCCGTTAAAAATATTTGAAGCAGATCAAACCAAAGTAGGGGTAGGGATCGGTTTGGTTGATGATAAAGACATTGTCGTGGCCCCAGAGGTAACAGTTGAAACAAGTGATATAGGAGGCCCTTCGGCTGGACTTATGTTCTCACTTGAAATATATAACCAGCTAGTAAAAGAGGATTTAACAAAAGGCTACAAAATTGCAGGAACTGGGACGATTGATTCAAGCGGTACGGTCGGCCGTATCGGGGGTATTGAACAAAAAGTTATTGCAGCAGATAAATCAGATGCCGAAATTTTCTTTGCTCCGAACGAGGAAGGTGCTGCCGACTCAAACTATCTAGCTGCTGTTCAAACGGCTAAGGATATTGAAACGAATATGAAAATCGTACCGATAAATACATTTGAAGATGCATTAACCTACCTAGAAGCATTACAGGAAAAAGAAGAATAGCCCTTTGGGCTATTCTTCTTTTTTTGAAATGAAAATAGGTGCTTGCGTATATTCTAAGGAAAGGGCATTTTGTTGCTTGTTTTTTTCCATTCCAAGTGAATATGTTTTAGCAGCCTTAATATCAAGTTGAATTTCTTCTCCGTCATAAGAGGCCAATCTTGAGACGATTGGAAGACTAGTGTGCTTTTTCCACTTGTTTAAGTACTGCCTGCCCATATCAGTCATACCTAGAAGGCGTAGATAGCTGGGACGGTTACTTAATTCTTTCATCTGCTCTTTATTAGTATTGGTTAAAATATGGACGCATAGCCGCTGCAAACGTGTCCACGTATATCTTTTCGTTTTAAGCAAGGTCATAAACTCAGAAAATGAATTTGCTTTTTCCACTGTTTGTAATAGACGATTTTCAACTCCCTCTTCTACTTCGTAAATTCTAGCAAGTTCCCTTTTTTCAGTTGTTAACAAACGATATTGAAGAAGAGGCCAGTAATTTTCCCAGTGCAGAAATTGCCCAAAGCGCTTCTTATAATCCAACAGTTCTGAGTAGGTGGTATTAGGGACATAAGAGGAAAGCTCATTCAACTGTCCGTCATTTGAAAAGATAGATTTACGAATACTAGTTGCACTGGCAATATGGGTGGAAGAAAGTTCTGGATCATGATACCCAGCATTTTTTCTAGCAATAGTTAGTGGGGTCATCGGTAAACGTAACTCTTCAATTGCTCGAATATATTGAAAGCCAAGAATATTGTTTGGTTTAGATAAGTCCACCATCCCACTTGAAGGCATAAGCCCTTGGAAAGCCAAAGAAGTCGCACTCGGGTAGCTCATCCCTGCATTCATATTCTCTCTGATAAGATGATCGTATGTTTTTTGATTTTTATTTAAAAAGTGTAATGTAGAAAAAAAATCATCTATATGACCCGATTCACTTCCGAAGCAGACATAGTCACAACCTGCAGAAGCAAGTATATCAATTGAACCACGGGCAAAAATTTCTGCCTTTTGTGTAGCAAAGGCATAAGGGAGCTCAAAGACAATATCAACGCCACCTAATAATGCCATCCTAGCTCGATGCCATTTTGATAGGAGGGCAGGTTCCCCACGTTGTAAGAAAGGTCCGCTCATGACAGCAATGACAACATCAGCATTTGACAGTTTCCTTGCTTGTTCTACATGAAAGAAATGTCCATTATGAAATGGATTGTATTCAACTACTAAGCCAACAGCCTTCATAAAAAACTCCTTGATTTTATTGTGAAAAAAAAAGATAATAAGCAAATAATGCTTTTTTACGATTAAGAACGCACTATAATGTCTACATTATAGTGTAAAGAAAAAATATTGACAAATAATTATATGAAGGCTATAATTACCTTTGTTGCCTTGGGGTGATTCGTATGAAATGGACATTAAGTCAGTTACAAAAATATCGAAGCAAGGACTTTCCTGTCGATGAGACAGCTAATATGGATGAGATTATGAAAGTTGATCCAACCATACGTCGTGTATCACCAATTCGTGTGACGGGACGAGCTGATATAGATTCGTCAAAAGTAACCTTTCATTTAAAAATAAAGGGTTATCTCGTGTTGCCTTGTTCTCGTACGTTAGTTGACGTGAATTTTCCAATTGATGTCGAAACAACAGAAACTTTCCTCTTAAAAGGATTAGATTATGAACTTGAAGAGGAAGTTCATCAAGTAAAAGGTGAAGTGATTGATCTTTTACCGGTCATACAAGAAATCCTTTTGCTAGAAGTACCCATGCAAGTATTTTGTGAAGACTACACTGGAACAGATGGTGCTCCTCAATCTGGTAAAGATTGGGAAGTGATTCAGGAACAGGATATGAAGGATAAGATAGATCCTCGTCTAGCTGGACTTGCGAAATTACTGGATCAAAACGATCCTTCTTCACAATGAAATGTGAAAGAAGAAAAGAAACATTTGAGGCTCAAGGAAACTTGAACTTCATAACTTTCTTAATACTCTTTAAGGAGGTGGGAAGAATGGCTGTACCTTTTAGAAGAACATCTAAAACTGCGAAAAGAAAGCGTCGTACTCACTTTAAACTACAAGTGCCTGGTATGGTAGCGTGCCCAAACTGTGGTGAGATGAAACTTGCTCACCGTGTATGTAAAGCTTGTGGAACATACAAAGGAAAAGAAGTTGTAAACGACTAATTTGACTTGCGTAAGCGTCTTACTTAATTGTAAGGCGCTTTTTGCATTTTATTAATGTCACTTTAATAACTATTGGAGGGATTCTTTTGGCTTACGAGATTATAGATTTAAAAGAAGGCTTTTTACAATTTATCATAAAACGAAATGAAAGAAGAAATGCAGTGAATTTTGAAGTAATGGACGGACTTCAAAAAGCCATTGATACAGTGAAGAAAACGAACCATTTAGGACTTGTCATAACAGGTGAGGGAGATAAGGCCTTTTGTTCTGGAGGAGATTTGTCTGTTTTCCATAAATTAAAAACAGAGGAAGAGGCGTACGCTATGCTTTCTCGGATGGCGAATATTCTCTTTGATTTGTTTATGCTTCCGAAGCCGACCGTTGCCTTATTAAACGGAATAGCCATTGGTGGAGGTTGCGAAATAGCTACCGCTTGTGATTTTCGATTTGCCCATTCAAACGTTAAAGCTGGGTTTGTACAAGGAAATCTAGCCATTACGACGGGATGGGGTGGCGGGACAATGCTATTTGAGAGGATGTCTAATAGTCAAGCTCTATCAATGCTAATGAAAGCAAAAATTTACGAAGCGTTGGAATTAAAGGAAATGGGGTTTATTGATTTTATTTATGAAGGCTGTCATTCGGAAGGTTTATTGGCTGGGTTAGAAACAATACCGGCAATGGAGACGAATGTCATACAAGCTTATAAGCAAATCGTACTTAGTAGAAGAGATGAATTCCAATTGAAGGAGCAAGTGGAAAGAGAAGTTCGCCAATGTTCCGTTCTATGGGAAAAAGAAGCCCACCATGAAAAAGTAAACCGTTTCCTTAACAGAAAATAGTAAAAATATAAGCTTTTTTATGTTTAAAAGAGAATTTGTTACGAATCCTCTTACAATATCAGTCTATCTTTCCTAGTAGAAGCATATTATGAATAAAAAACACTAGGAGGGAATTGTCTATGCCAACAAATCGTCAAGATGCTTGGTCACAAGATGAAGACTTGCTACTTGCAGAAGTAGTTTTACGTAATATTAGAGAAGGTGGAACACAGCTTCAAGCATTTGAGGAAGTAGGAAAACAGCTTTCTAGAACAGCTGCAGCTTGTGGATTCAGATGGAATTCATACGTACGTAAGCAATACAAATCGGGAATTGAAATAGCGAAAAAACAGAGAAAAGAACTAAAAAAGAATGCAATGGCTCCAAGTGAGTTCGAAGAATTGGAAGAAAGTGTAGTGGAAGAGCAGCCTACACTTGATGTACAAAAGACTCAATCCTTTCAAATAGAATTCAATGACCTTGTGGGTTTTCTTAAGGAGCTATACGCAAAGGCAGATGCAAGCCAAAAGGAAGAGCATGATAATTTTAAGAAGCATATTCAAGACCTGGAAAAACAGCTTTATTATTTAGCAGCAGAAAATGAAAAGCTTGAAAAGGAATTAAAGCTCATTGAACAAGATTACAAGGCGCTTATAGACATAATGGAGAGAGCTAGAAAGATGGTTGTTTTACATGAGGAAGACCGGCAACAGAAAAAATAAAGGATAACAGAAAAAAGCGGACAAAAGTCCGCTTTTCTATTTTACTAGCTATTCCTGTTTCGTTTCTCTTGACCATATTAACGGGTTTTCACCGAAGTCGCGTCCGAGATCATATTCGACTGGTTGGAAGCCCATATGTATCCAAAAGTCTCTTGAATTTACTCTCGGGTTTGTCTTAATAGGAAGTCCAAAATTTTTCGCAAAAGCCACTAAAGCAGAACCGTATCCTTTATGTTGATAGTCTGGAAGAACTTCAAGCTTCCAAAGCTCTAAATAGTCACACGGTGGTTCGAAGTAACGATTGTATTTGGACTCAACTTGGTACAAGCTCATACGTGCAACCAGTTTATCTCCAAAATATATTCCATAAAAAGGAGACTCGCTATCGTTCTCTATAATATTTGCCTCTAAATCCTCTACCATTGAAAGCTCTTGTAAACCATATTCCTTAAATTTTTTAAACTCTTCTAGCGTTTTATAATTTACTTTTAGTTTTTCAACCTTGTATCCCATATACCTTCCCCCTTGTCTTGTTGCAGTGAATTTCGTTTTATTTTGTATAAGTTCATTTCCCCTTGAATAAACATGAATGGAAACTTCACTACAGTATATGAACTAGAATTATTTTAATTATATAACAAATTAACGAAAAATTCTGCTTAATATTGTAGAAAACGCTTACAAAATTAGAAGGATATTGGCAAGCTTTTGAAGAAATGATTCTAGATGCTGAATGTCCAATGAGAAAGGGGAACAAAGATGCAAAAAATTCTTATTGCTAATCGAGGGGAGATAGCCTCAAGGATTATTAGAACATGTAATAAATTGGGTATAGAGACCGTTGCTGTTTATTCAGATGCGGATAGGGATTTACCTTTTGTAGCTGAGGCTACTACCTCCTATCGAATTGGTGAAGCCCCTGTTGGAAAGTCATACATGAATCATAAAGCTATATTAGAGATAGCCAAGAAAGAAAAGGTAGACGCTCTACATCCTGGGTATGGATTCTTATCTGAAAATGCTAGCTTTGCCGAAGAGGTTGGACGTGAAGGGATTATATTTATTGGACCGACTCCCAAAACCATTCTAATGATGGGGGATAAAATTCTTTCTCGTGACAAGATGCTCGAAGCGGGAATACCTGTTGTACCTGGAAGTAATAAGGAGCTAACCACCAAGGAAGAGGCAATAGCGGCTGCGAATTCAATTGGTTATCCTGTTATTTTAAAAGCAAGTGGAGGTGGTGGGGGAATCGGTATGGTTCGATGCGAGGATGAACAAACGCTACTAAAAAACCTCGAAACTACCAAAAAAAGAGCAAAAACATATTTTGCAAATGAGAAGGTATATGTTGAAAAGTACATACAACATGCACGCCATATAGAAGTCCAGATTTTTGGTGACAAAGCTGGGAACATTGTGCATTTATTTGAAAGAGATTGCTCGATTCAGCGTCGCCATCAAAAGGTTTTAGAAGAATCCCCGTCTCCTTTTTTAACAAATGGCGTTAAAGAGAAAATATTTCAAGCGGCTGTCCAGGCAGCAAAAGCTGTAGGGTATGAGAATGCTGGAACCGTCGAGTTTATCGTCGATGAGGAGGAGAATTTTTATTTCCTTGAGATGAATACGAGATTACAAGTAGAGCATCCAGTTACAGAGGCGATTACTGGGATTGATCTTGTAGAATGGCAGATTCTAGTGGCAAAGGGAGAGACGTTACCTAATAAGCAGGAGCAGCTTCTATCACAAGGACACGCTATTGAGTTTCGATTATATGCCGAAGATCCTGTGACCTTTATGCCATCGCCTGGATACATTGAGCTATTGGATTGGGGAGAGGATGATACGAGAGTGGATTATGGGTATAAAGCGGGAGTATCGGTAACCCCTTATTATGATCCAATGGTAGCAAAATGTATCGTTAGAGGGGAAAACAGGAACGAGGCAATTGAGAAAGCATCTCGTTTTTTTACCTGCCTTCGATTAGAAGGAATAAAAACCAATGCTCCATTATTTAAGCAAATATTAAACGATATCGACTTTAAAAACGGGAATTATTCTACTAATTACTTATCTAAAAAAAGGTTTATCCAATAAAGGGGGACTTATGATGTATCAAATTACTTCAACAATGGCAGGGACCATTCTACAAATTAACGTATCAGTTGGTGATCAAGTAGAAATCAATCAGGAGATCGCCCTGCTTGAATCAATGAAAATGGAAATTCCAGTGGAAAGTCCAGGCAGAGGAATTGTAAAGGAAATCAAGGTTGCCGAAGCCGATTTTGTTAACGAAGGGGACGTACTAATCATACTCGAATAAAGGACGGTTCCGTCAACCGTTCGAGGAGGGATAAGGATGGAGAAGCATTTTTCAGAACAATTAGCAGCAAGAATTAGGAAAATTGAAGAGGGTGGCCACAAGAAATATCATGAGAAACTTGAGGAACAAAAAAAGCTTTTTGTTCGAAAACGATTGGAGCTATTATTTGATGATGGTATGTATGATGAAGATGGACGGTTTGCTAATTGCCAAGAGGAGAATCTTCCGGCAGATGGTGTCATAACAGCCATGGGCAAGATTCGAGGGCGTACAGTTTGCGTTATGGCCAATGATTCCACTGTTAAAGCAGGCTCATGGGGAGCGAGAACAGTCGAGAAGATTATACGTATTCAGGAGGTTGCTGAAAAATTAAAGGTTCCCTTATTGTACCTAGTCGATTCAGCAGGGGCCCGTATTACCGATCAGCTTGACATGTTTCCAAATCGCCGGGGTGCAGGGAAAATATTCCATAATCAAGTGAAGTTATCGGGGGTGATTCCTCAAATCTGTATTTTGTTTGGTCCATCCGCAGCAGGTGGAGCCTATATTCCGGCATTTTGTGATATCGTGATTATGGTTGATGGAAATGCCTCGATGTATCTGGGGTCACCTCGGATGGCAGAGAAGGTAATCGGTGAAAAGGTCAGCTTGGAGGAGATGGGCGGAGCAAGGATGCATTGTTCGATAAGTGGCTGTGGGGATATACTTGCCGAGAGTGAAGAAGAAGCTATCAATCAAGCAATAACCTATTTACAATACTTCCCGCAAAACTTTCAGGAAAGACCTAACAGAATCAAAGGTTTGGATGCGAAATTTGAAAAGCAACTGGAGGAGATTGTACCTACAAATCAAAATGCACCTTTTAATATGTACGACTGTATTCATACTTTAGTGGATGAGGGGAGCTTTTTTGAAATAAAAAAGCTGTTTGCAAGCGAGCTTATTACCGGACTTGCTAGGCTAAATGGAAGGGTTGTAGGAATAATCGCCAATCAACCAAAGGTGAAGGGTGGCGTATTATTTATTGATTCTGCCGATAAAGGAGCAAAATTCATTCAATTATGCGACGCATTTCATATTCCGTTATTATTCTTAGCAGACGTTCCGGGCTTTATGATCGGGACAAAAGTTGAAAGGGCTGGAATTATTCGTCACGGAGCAAAATTGATTGCTGCAATGAGCTCAGCGACGGTTCCGAAAATATCAGTTATTATAAGGAAGGCGTATGGTGCGGGTTTATATGCGATGGCTGGACCTGCATTTGATCCAGATTATTGTGTTGCTTTACCAACTGCACAGATTGCTGTCATGGGTCCAGAGGCAGCGGTAAACGCAGTATATTCGAATAAAATAAATGAAATCTCCGATCCTAAGGAACGTGTAGCTTTTGTAAAGGAGAAGCATGAAGAATATAAAGAGCATATTGATATTTACAAATTAGCCTCTGAATTAATCGTGGATGATATTGTTGGGGCGAATGATTTGCGACAGGTATTGATTCAGAGATTTTCCATGTATGAAACAAAGGACATTGTATTTAGTACGAGAAAACACCCTGTTTATCCTGTGTGAGTAAAGACCTCGCTTCTTGATATTATCCCCTTTAAGTAGACAGTGTAAAAAAGCCCAAGGTTTTATCTTGGGTGTTACACTACTATTTGGAGGGGATTTTTCTATGGCTATTAAGGGACAAACTTTTCAACAGTATTCAGAAGAATTTAAGTTGAAGGCTGTTGACATGTACATCAATGGTGAAGGCAGTTACAATACTCTTTCTACTCATTTGGGGCTACGTAGCTCAACTCAGTTAAAGAATTGGGTGAAAAAATTTGAGGAAGGTAAGAAGCTTAGTGATCAAAGGGAAAATTCTGGACGTCCCAAAACTAAGTTCCAAAGCGTGGAGGAAGAACGAGATTATTATAAGGCGCAGGTCGAATACTTAAAAAAGCAATATCCAAATCTCCACGGGCAGGTGAAATCCGAAAGGCAGTAAGGTTCGAGATCATTCATGAGATGAAAGCGTCATACCCTGTTACCTGGCTTATTGAAATAGCAGAGGTACATCCATCTGGGTATTACAAATGGGTAAAGACAATTGAGGCTCGTGAAAAGAGAAAGGAAATGGATAAGGGTTTAATGGAATTGATGCTTTCCATCCATTTCAAGCATCAGGAGTATGGCTATCCAAGAATGGTAGTAGCACTTAAGGAAGAGGGTTTCAAAGTTAACCATAAGAAGGTATACCGTTTAATGAAGGTAATGGAAATCCAATCGGTGATTAGAAAGAAATGGAGGTATTTTGGCAAAAAAGGATCCGTAGTGCACCCAAATTTGGTCAACAGGGAATTCAAAGAGAGAAAAGAAAATGAAGTCCTAGTAACGGACATTACATACATTCCCTTTCAAAATCGTTTTTATTACCTCTCAGCTATACAGGACATCTATAATAATGAAATTGTTTCGTGGAAACTATCAGAAAGGAATAACATGAAACTAGTTATGGATACTGTGGAGGATTTAAATAAAAAAAGAAATGTGCACGGAACCATTCTCCATTCGGATCAGGGATTCCAGTACACATCTAAGAAATACAACAAACGATTGATTAAGTATGGCATTAGGGGCAGCCACTCTCGCAAAGGAAACTGCCTAGATAATGCATGTATCGAATCGTTTTTTTCGCACTTTAAAACAGAAATGTTGTATCAAACAGATTGTAAAACAGAGGAAGAACTAATACAAGCAATAGAGACATTTATGTACGAATACAACTATAAAAGATTCCAAAAACGACTAAACCATCGTGCTCCAGTTGAATATCGAATCACGATGGCTGCATAGTCTTTTTAGAGCTGTCTACTTGACAGGGTTAAGTCCATCTAAAGAGGTCTTTTTTGATACGAATGACCTTTCTGATACCTTCTTTCAACCTCTTCTGTTAAACTAGTAGTAAAATTGACGCACCTGAGGGAGATACAATGAAAATTGCGATCATTGGCGGTGGCGCCGTAGGTCTTTTATTTGCTTCTTACTTACAAGAAAAAAATGATGTAATCCTTTACACAAGGTCAAAGGAACAAAGTGAACAAATTCGTAATAAAGGTTTGGTACGCAAAAAAGGTGATGAGTCTAGACCCATCCCAATTGACGTCCGCCCGATTAGTCACTGGGATGACAACGGGGTTGAACTTGTGATCTTATGTGTGAAGCAGTATATGTTAGAAGAAATGGTAAATAATGTTTCTCTTCAACCCAACCTCCCATTATTGTTTGTTCAGAATGGAATGGGACATTTATCACTTATAAAAAAACTAAACGCAAGGTCCATTTTTATAGGTTCGGTAGAGCATGGAGCAATGCGTGTAAATAACCATATGGTAAGTCATACTGGGATAGGGATAACAAAACTAGCAACTTTTCGAGCGGAGCAAGGGGATAAATGGATTCTTAAGGAGCTTTTCACTCAATCAATACGTGCTTTCCCTATGCAAATGGAACAGGACTATATGGATATGCTAACGACTAAGCTTGTTGTAAATGCGGTAATTAATCCGTTAACAGCTGTTCTAAATGTTAACAATGGAGGACTTCTCACAAATGAACACTACCAATTGTTATTTGACCAATTGTTTGATGAGGTTTGTCTAGCACTAAATGTAAATCACCATACATACTATAAAAGAGTAGTTTACGTGTGTGAAAATACGGCAACAAACGAATCGTCTATGCTAAAGGATATAAAAAATGATAGAAAAACAGAAATTGATGCTATTCTTGGATACGTACTAGAGCAGGCACAAAAAAGGGGAGTACAAGTACCATTAACTTTGGCCCTTTATCATTGTATTAAAGGAAGAGAATTAAAGGAGGAGAGGATGTAATATGGGCAGCTTTTTTGCTACCGTGTTTGCTACACTTGTGACCGTTCCAATCATAGGGTATTTTGTTGTATTTGTTATTACTAAACAGATAACAAAAAAACATAGGAAAGCAGTCCATATTGCTTTGGACACGACAACGGTATTATTTATCCTTTCCGTGCATTACCTTATTATAACAATATGGGACTTGTCATTGTTTTGGCTCATTCTTATTATAATGATTCTTTTGGCCATTTTTTCATTACTGCTTCAGTACAAACTAAATGAAGAAGTCGATTTAAAAAAAGTATTTCGAGGGTTTTGGCGTTTTAATTTCTTATTCTTTTTTTCTGCCTATATCATTTTACTATGTGTAGGAATCTTTTTAAGTGTCACACAATCCATTTCATGAACGTATGTAACATCAAAATGCAAAGGTTTTTATTTTCCATTCACACAGTGCTATACTGAAGATTAGAAATACTGTAAAGAGAAAGGAAGTACATAAATGGAGATGGTTAATCTCTTTCTCCCATCCACGAATCAGTTTGCTACCGATTATAGTACTGGGAATTCATTCATACGTCCGTTATTTCATTATCAATTTCATGAAACAGAGAGCTATAAGCAAAGAATTAAGGATTTGGAGAATATAAGCTTTAAAAGAGAAGAGCTCGCTGATTATATTGGGGAGTACATGAGTAAGTTTCCTAGCTCGAATGAGGTGGAAACCTCGATTTCTAAGTTGCGGAATCCGAATAGCGTGGTAGTAATTGGGGGACAACAGGCGGGAATTTTAACCGGACCTCTGTACAGTATACATAAAATCCTCTCTATTATATTATTTGCTAAGCAGAAGGAAGCAGAACTTTCTGTTCCTGTTGTTCCGGTTTTCTGGATAGCAGGAGAGGACCACGACTACGATGAAGTGAATCATATTTTTGTAGAAAAGGGAAATCAACTTGAAAAGTCGATTTATCCTGAAAGGGTTCTAGATAAAAGAATGGTTTCGAATATCGAAATCAAGAAGGACGATTTAACAAGTTGGGTAACTGATATTATCTCTTCCTATGGTGAGACAGAACATACGAAATCTTTGCTTCAATTTGTAGAAGCTTCTATTGATAAGTCAGTAACGTTTGTTGACTTTTTTGCACATATCACGATGAGCTTGTTTAAAAATTATGGCCTTCTTATTGTTGATTCCGGTGATGCGGGTCTAAGAAAGCTAGAAAAGGAATATTTTATTAATCAAATTAAAAATACAAAAGACATTGCCGAAAAGGTAAAGAAGAAGCAGAAAGAGCTTGAAGGCATCGGGATGACACAAACAATTGTCATAAATAATACTTGTGCCAATCTTTTTTATTATGATGAAGTTTCCCATGAGAGAATTTTATTAGATTATCATTCTGAGCAACAACAATTTGTTGGAGCTTCTGGTGTGATCTCCTTTTCATATGATGAAATGTTAGAAATCGCCAGCGAGTTTCCTGAACGCTTAAGCAATAATGTCGTGACTAGACCTCTGATGCAGGAGTGTTTATTCCCGACATTAGCGTTTATTGCAGGGCCTGGGGAAATTGCTTACTGGGCGGAATTAAAGGAAGTGTTTGAGCATTTTGATATGAAAATGCCTCCAATTGTTCCTCGGTTAACGATTAGTTTGATTGAAAGAAATGTGAGTTCAGACATGGAAGAGCTAGGGCTAGAGTTAAAAGACGTGCTAACTTCTGGAACGGGAAAACACAAGGAATTATTTTTAGAGTCCAACCGTGATAGCAGTTTCCAAGTATTGTTTGATCAAACGAGAGAACAATTAGTTAAAAATTATCGAGAAATTGAAAAGAAGACCGAGCTTCATTATAAAGGCATGCTACCGTTACTAGAGAAAAATGAAAATTTACTTTTAAAACAAATTGAATTTATGGAAAATCGGCTTGAATTGGCCTTATTACAAAAGCATGAAGTGGTTATAGAAAAATATAATCGAATCGAGCGTAAATTGAAGCCGGCTGGTTCGCCGCAGGAAAGGATATGGAACCTCTTTTATTTCCTTAATCTGTACGGACTATCGTTTATCGATGAATTATTAAAACAACCATATTTGTTTGATGGAAGTCACCAAGTGGTAAAATTATAAACTAGGAAAGACCTTGTCGTTTATGATAAGGTCTTTTTTGTCGGTTTTTAAAGGTTTTTATATCTTTTTATATGTTTTTATAAGTTTTTATAAGAAAAAGAGGAATCATTCTTTTCCTATATTTGCAGGAAAATACTGTAGGGGAGAGAATTTATAAAAACATGTGGAGGAAAGTGGGGGATTGTGGTACATTTAGGGTAGAGAGTGGGGGTAGCGGGCATGTTTATGGGTGAATACCATCATAATGTTGATACGAAGGGCCGTTTAATTGTGCCTGTCAAGTTCCGTGAACACTTAGGAGAAACCTTTGTGCTAACGCGTGGCTTAGATCAATGTTTATTTGGTTATCCTCTTAGTGAATGGGATTTAATTGAGGAAAAACTCAAGGGATTGCCATTAACTAAAAAAGACGCTCGTGCATTTACCCGTTTTTTCTTCTCAGGTGCGACTGAATGTGAAGTGGATAAACAAGGAAGAATAAACATTGCTACTCCACTAATGCAATACGCAAAGCTTGAAAAAGAATGCGTCGTTCTCGGAGTCTCGAACCGAATTGAAATTTGGAGTAAGACATTATGGGAAGAATATTTTTCAGAATCTGAGCAATCTTTTGCAGAAATTGCAGAAAATATGATTGGATTTGATATTTAAATATTCTATTATGGGCGTAATTCGAAAGGTGGACAACAATGTTTGAACATACTACCGTGCTTTTGCACGAAACTGTTGATGGACTCAATATAAAACCAGATGGCATATATGTAGATTGTACAATGGGTGGAGCGGGTCATAGCGCTCTTATCTTATCAAAGCTGTCAAAGGAAGGAAGGCTATTTGCCTTTGACCAAGATGATATTGCGATTGAAAATGCAAAGAAAAAATTAGCTGGATACGAAGGACAACTAACCATTGTGAAAAGTAATTTTCGTTATCTTCAAGAGGAATTACAAAATAGAGGGATTCAAAAGGTTGATGGTGTTCTTTATGATTTAGGCGTTTCCTCCCCACAATTAGACACACCGGAACGAGGATTTAGTTATCATCATGATGCCCCTTTAGACATGAGAATGGACCAACAGGCCGACCTCTCCGCATATGACGTGATCAATTCCTGGAGTTATGAAGCACTAGTAAAAATATTTTTTAAATATGGAGAAGAAAAGTTCTCCAAGCAAATAGCTAGGAAAATTGAGGCGGCTAGAGAAATAAAGCCCATTTCCACCACAGGGGAGCTAGTGGAGTTAATCAAAGAGGGAATACCTGCGCCGGCCCGAAGAAAAGGTGGACATCCAGCTAAACGAATTTTCCAAGCAATCCGAATTGCAGTTAATGATGAGCTAGGTGTGTTTGAAGATTCGTTAAATCAGGCGATTGATATACTGAACCCTGGTGGAAGAATTAGTGTTATTACTTTCCACTCATTAGAGGATCGAATTTGTAAGGTCTTATTTAAGAAGGCTAGTGAAACACCAGATCTTCCTAGGGGATTGCCTATTATTCCTGATCAGTACAAACCGGATCTAAAATTAATTACGAGAAAACCAATTGTACCAACAGAGGAAGAGTTAGAACAAAATAATCGAGCACGCTCGGCAAAGCTTCGTGTTGCCGAAAAGCTGTAAACCTATCTAGGAGGGAATAGGATGAGTAACTTAGCAAGGAAGCTTCAGCAGGAACAACAGCAACAAACCGTACAAGCACCTGAAAAGGTAAGAAAGACTATCTCATGGTTGTCTCCTGGAGAGAAAATCCTTGGTGTCACCTTTTGTGCTGCTCTGTGCATTGGTTCCGTACATATCATTTCAAATCAAGCGGCCATTTATGAGTTGAATAAGGATATTCAAAATACATCTGTTAAAATAGAGGCCCAACAAAAGGTTAATAATGATTTAGAAATGCAAGTAGGGGAATTAAGTACTCCAGACCGAATCCGCAGCATGGCAGAGAAGCTTGGATTAAAGCTCAATGACAATAATGTTAAGGTTGTGCAGGAGTAATGACAAAGAAACAGCCCAATATGAATGTGGGAGCAGCGATATTATTTATAATATTTGGTCTGCTCTTTTTTGTCTTAATTTTCCGGTATGTTACGATTTTGGCAACGGGAGAAGTACATGGTCAGAATTTGTCTGCCCTAGCGCAACAAAAGTATGAGAAAGAGGCAACGATCGAGGCGACAAGAGGAACAATTTATGACAACAACGGGGAAGTAATTGCGGAAGATACTGCTTCCTTCAAACTCGTTGCAATTCTTGATGGAACATTAACCACCAATCCCAAAAAGCCACGACATGTCGTTGACAAAGAAAAGACTGCCAGAGAACTATCGAAGGTAATTGATTTAGAAGAATCGGAGATTTATAGAATTCTTTCTAAAGAAGGTGCAAAGCAAGTAGAATTCGGAACAAAGGGAAGAGATATTTCGATTCAAGTAAAAGCGGAAATTGAAAACCTGAAACTACCAGGTATCACCTTTATTCGAGGATCTAAGCGATTTTATCCAAACGGTATTTTTTCCTCTCACCTAGTAGGATATGTTGATGTTGATGAAGAAACGAATCAAACCGTTGGAGAGCTTGGAATTGAAAAGTCAATGAACGAGGAGTTAACCGGCAGTAACGGGAAACTAAACTATCCTGGTGACTTCTGGGGGTATATTCTTCCGGGCAGTAAAGAAAACGTGACAGCTGCTAAAGATGGATATGATATTTATTTAACGCTCGATAAAAAAATCCAGACTCTTCTTGAGGATGCTATGAACAAAGTGGATGAACAATACGAGCCAGCTAAAATGGTCGCAGTAGTAGCTGATCCGAAGACGGGTAAGATTTTAGCCATGGCGCAAAGACCAACGTTCCATCCAACAACAAGAGAAGGGATTTCTGACACTTGGCACAACGAAGTGATTGAAAACTCATTTGAACCAGGATCCACCATGAAAATTTTCACTCTTGCTGCTGCTGTTCAAGAGGGAGTGTTTAATCCGAACGAGGGGTACCAATCAGGTTCGTATAAACCAACAGAAAATTCCCAAACCATTCATGACCATAATCGTGTAGGCTGGGGGTCGATAAGCTACTTAGAAGGTTTACAAAGATCTTCAAACGTAGCATTTGCTAAGCTTGTAAAGGAAAAAATCGGATATGATACGTTTCGAGAGTATCTAACGAAGTTTGGATTTGATCAGCCAACAGGGATTGATCTGCCAAACGAAACGAGTGGAAAGATTGTTTACCAATACCCAATTGATAAAATTACTACAGGCTATGGACAAGGTACAGCCATTACACCGATTCAGCAAATTCAAGCAGCAACTGCCATTGCAAACGGTGGGAAAATGGTTAAACCGCATGTAATTGATAAGGTAGTGGACCCAACGTCTGGAAAGACGATTACACAAACAGAAACAGAGGTTGTTGGAACACCGATCTCAGAGGAAACTGCCAACCAGGTTCTAGAGTATCTAGAGACTGTTGTAAGTTCTCCAAAGGGGACAGGGTATAATCGGTATAATATTGAAGGCTATCAGGTTGCGGGTAAGACAGGTACCGCTAGTATGACGCAGAATGGTAAGTACCTAAATGGGAAAAACGACTATGTGTTTTCGTTTTTAGGAATGGCACCTGCAGATAATCCGCGATTAATTATCTATGTAGCGGTACAGCAGCCGAAAATAGACCACTACTCAGAAGGATCTATACCAGTTTCAATGATTTTTAATCCAGTGATGAAAAATAGTCTCCAATATTTGAATATTGAACCAGCTGAGCAAAAGGAAGTAGAGCCAATTACCGTTCCGGATTTTCTGGATAAGAACGTTGGTGAAACCGAGGAGCAAATAACCAGTTTTGGTGCACATACAATTGTTATTGGGAATGGAACGAACGTTGTTGCCCAATCACCGTCAGCGGGAGAAAAGATACTCGCTGGAGAAAAGGTATTCCTTGTAACAGATGGAGATGTAACGATGCCAGATGTAACCGGTTGGTCCTTACGGGATGTTGTTAAGATTGCCTCGCTTGCTAATTTACAACTAAGCACAACTGGTAGCGGTTATGTGACTAAACAAAATATTAGTGTGGGAAGTGTCGTGGCATCTGGGGAACATTTGGTCATCCACCTTAAGGCGCCAACAGAAGAAGAAATGAAGCTTGGGGATGACGCTTCTGATGAGTCGGTAACTGAAGCAGAAGCTGGAACTGAAGAAGTGGAATCAGAATAAACTAAGAACGTACAAGTGATGCTTGTACGTTCTATTTTTTTTTGTACAAGCATATAGTGGAACGAGCCATATATGTTGTTAGGAGGTTCTAACGAAGATGCGAGTGTCGAATGTTACAGTACGAAAAAGATTAACGATTTCACTATTAGTAGGGTTTCTCATTTTCTTTATTATTGATGTAAGACTAGGATATGTACAATTTGCATTAGGGAATATTTTAACCGATGGCGCCAAAGATCTTTGGAGTCGGAATATCCCTTTTGAGCCCGAACGTGGCGAAATTGTCGATCGTAACGGCGTAGCACTCGCTACTAATAAAAGTGCTCCGACCGTCTATGTAGTGCCTAGACAGGTAAAGGATCCAGCGAAAACAGCAGAACAGCTAGCAGCTGTCTTGAACTTTTCGAAAGAGAAGGCATACCAATATGTGACCAAGTCGGCTTCCATCGTAAGAGTGAATGAAGGTAGAAAAATCACCCATGAAAAAGCAAATGAAGTCCGAGATTTGAACATAGAAGGAGTCTATATCGGGGAAGACTCTAAGCGTCACTATCCGTTTGGTAATTACCTCTCCCATGTACTCGGTTTTGCGGGAAGTGATAATCAGGGGTTAACAGGCTTAGAAGCTGTCTATGACAAAGAGCTTATGGGAGAAAAAGGTTCTGTAAAATTTTATGCAAATGCCAAAGGACAAAGAATGAATGATATGGCAGATGACTATGAGGCCCCTGTTGATGGATTAGATTTAAAACTAACCATTGATTCAAAGGTTCAAACAATAGTAGAAAGAGAGCTGGATAATGCGCAGGCACAATACAATCCGGATGGTATGATAGCCATTGCTATGGACCCGAATACAGGGGAGATTTTGGCAATGTCAAGCCGTCCGGGATTTGATCCAGCTGAGTTTCAAGAGGTAGCACCTGAAGTGTATAACCGAAATCTCCCTGTTTGGAGTACCTATGAGCCAGGGTCTACCTTTAAGGTTATTACCTTAGCAGCTGCACTTGAAGAGGGGAAAGTAGATTTAGAGAATGATCACTTTCATGACTCTGGATCGGTTAAGGTTGGTGGAGCGACCCTTAGGTGCTGGAAACGAGGGGGACATGGGTCGCAAACCTATTTGGAAGTAGTACAGAACTCCTGTAACCCAGGTTTCGTTCAATTAGGGGAAGAATTGGGAAAAGATACTTTATTTAAATATATTAAGGATTTTGGTTTTGGACAAAAAACAGGTATCGATTTGCAAGGAGAAGGGAAAGGAATCTTATTTAATTTAGATCGAGTCGGACCAGTAGAATTGGCTACGACTGCATTTGGTCAAGGGGTTTCAGTTACACCTATTCAACAGGTTGCAGCGATATCGGCAGCAATTAATGGCGGTACGTTATACACCCCTTATATTGCGAAGGAACTAGTTGATCCACGGACCGGTGAAGTTGTAATGAAAAAGTCACCAGTAGCGAAACGAAAGGTGATCTCAGAAGAAACCTCGGAGAAAATTCGTTACGCTCTTGAGAGTGTCGTGGCACAAGGATCAGGGGGAAGAGCCTTTGTAGAGGGGTATCGTGTTGGTGGTAAAACAGGAACAGCGCAAAAGGTAAAGGACGGAAGGTATATGGAAAATAACCATATCGTTTCATTTATTGGATTTGCGCCAGCGGATGACCCTCAGCTAGTTGTGTATGTGGCTGTTGACAACCCTAAGGGAACTACACAGTTTGGGGGAGTTGTTTCCGCACCAATCGTAGGTAGCATTATGGGTGATAGTTTGAGAGCATTAGGAGTAGAACCAAGAAAGGGTCAGTTAGAAAAAGAGTACAAGTGGCCAGATGTACCATTGATTGAGGTTCCTGATGTAGTTGGAATGACCAAAACAGAACTTGGTGATCTATTTGTTAATCTAAAAATCGAAACTTCCGGAGAAGGGAATATCGTTGTGAAACAGACACCGGAAGCGGGGGTAAAGTTAAAAGAAGGATCAACCATTCGATTATATTTTGATAATGTGGAAGAAAAAAAAGATGAGAAAGAGAAAGAGAAAGAGAAAGAAGAATAGACTGATTTAATGTGTAGGCGGCGAAGTTTTTTTCGCCGTCTTTTCAAAATGATCTATTATAGAATAGCGAAAAAGGATAACATCATGTAAAATAGATGGCGCATGCGTTTTTTGGGGAAATAGGTTAAATCATGAGAGGATTTGAGGACATGAAATTACATACACTGGTCAATCACCTTCAACCACTTGTTCCTTTCGACGGTGAAAATCCAGATATATTACACATACATAATGACAATCGGAAGGTATCAGAGGGTAGTTTATTTATTTGTATAAAAGGCTTTACAGTTGATGGCCATGACTTTGCAGAGAATGCGGTGAAGTCTGGGGCTGTTGCAATTGTAGCAGAAAGACCGTTACAAGTTAATGTACCTGTCGTAATAGTTAAAGATTCAAAACGTGCAATGGCTGTGATTGCAGATGCATTTTATAATCAACCAAGTCAACAAATGAAAGTTGTTGGGATCACGGGGACAAATGGGAAAACAACAACCAGTCATATTATCGATCATATTTTAATAGAGGCAGGAAAGAAAACGGGGCTTATCGGGACGATGTATACGAAAATTGGCGAAGATGTCCTTGAAACAAAAAATACTACGCCTGAGAGCTTAACTTTACAAAACATCTTTTATCAAATGGTCGAAAAGCAAATAGATTGTGTTGTTATGGAGGTCTCCTCTCATGCGTTAGTAGAAGGAAGAGTTCATGGTACAGACTTTGATGTGGCTGTGTTTACAAATTTATCACAGGATCATCTAGATTTTCACGGTTCCATGGAGGAGTATCAAAGAGCAAAAGGTTTATTGTTTGCTCAGCTAGGGAATAAATTTACACTTAATCAACCGAAATATGCCGTGTTAAATGCAGATGATAAAGCCAGTGAGCAGTACGCACATTCCACTTCCGCACATATCTTAACATATGGCATTCAACATGATGCAGATATTAAAGCAACAAATATATCAATGTCTGCAAAAGGTACCTCTTTTCTATTGGTTACACCAATCGGGTCTTCTAATGTGACCATCAAACTTGTTGGGAAATTTAATGTGTATAATGTCCTCGCCGGCATTGGTGCAGCAATAGCCCTTGGAATTCCATTAACAGTCATAACAGATGCTTTACGCTTAATGGAAGGTGTAGCAGGACGATTTGAACTTGTCGATGCAGGGCAGGACTTTACCGTTATTGTGGATTATTCGCATACACCAGATAGTCTGCAGAATGCACTGGAGACAATCAAAGAGTTTGCGGTAGCTAAGACTCATGTGGTTGTTGGGTGCGGTGGGGACCGTGACCGTTCAAAAAGACCCCTGATGGCAAAAATCGCTTGTGATTATGCTAGTGAAGCCATTTTCACTTCTGATAATCCAAGAAGTGAGGACCCACTTGCAATATTAAAAGAGATGGAAACAGGGGTTGTAGGAAGACAATATAAAGTGATTGAAAATCGTAAGCAGGCAATATATGAAGCGATTAATCAAGCAGAAAAAGATGATATTATCCTTATAGCTGGAAAGGGTCATGAAACCTATCAGCAAATTGGAAAGGATACTTACCATTTTGACGATCGAATCGTTGCGAAGGATGCCATTTTAGAAAAAAATAAAGCGTAAAGCAAGAAAGGCTAGAATTTACATGATATTAAACAAATTTTCACAAGAAAAGCTTCTGAATACGAAGGAACAAACATATGATATTGCTGTACTACATAAACAGCTTATTCATACTAGTGTTTCCGTAATGGAAAAAGTGGGGGGAAAGTGATGGAGCAAGTTATTTTATTCACAATAATAGTGGGATTTCTCATTTCGGTCATCCTATCCCCAATTTTGATTCCGTTTTTAAGAAGGTTGAAATTCGGACAAAGCATTAGAGAAGAAGGACCTAAATCTCATCAAAAGAAATCAGGTACACCAACGATGGGTGGAACGATGATACTATTATCTATCGTCGTTACGACTATTGTGATGACAACAAAGTATTCGGAGCTTTCCGTACAAACATATTTACTACTCTTTGTAACAATAGGGTTTGGTCTTTTAGGATTTTTAGATGATTTTATTAAAGTTGTCATGAAAAGAAACTTAGGATTAACCTCTAAACAAAAGCTATTTGGACAAATCGTCATTTCATTTATTTTTTATTTTATTTTAAGACAAAATGAATTTTCAACAACAGTTTCCATTCCGTTAACCGAAATTAGTTTTGATCTTGGTTGGTTTTATGTATTTTTTATCATTTTCTGGTTGGTTGGGTTTTCAAACGCGGTTAATTTAACAGATGGTTTAGATGGCCTCGTTTCGGGAACGGCAGCCATTGCCTTTGGAGCTTTTGCTGTACTGTCTTGGAACCAGGGGGAATATGATGTAGCCATTTTCTCCTTAGCAGTTGTTGGTGCTGTTCTAGGCTTCCTTGTCTTTAATGCACACCCTGCTAAAGTGTTTATGGGAGACACGGGATCCCTTGCGCTAGGAGGAGCAATAGCTACTATTGCAATCTTAACTAAGTTAGAAATTCTGCTAATCATCATCGGAGGAATATTTGTCGTTGAAACATTGTCAGTCATCCTACAGGTAATTTCTTTTAAAACGACTGGAAGACGAATTTTCCGAATGAGCCCCCTACATCACCATTACGAATTAATTGGATGGTCCGAATGGAGAGTAGTTGTCACGTTCTGGACAGTTGGGTTATTATGTGCAGTATTAGGAATTTATATTGAGGTGTGGTTGTAATTGAGAGATATTAAAAAGTATATTCATAAAAAGGTACTTGTACTAGGTTTAGCAAAGAGTGGGGTCGGTGCAGCAAATTTGTTGCACCGATTAGGTGCGTTTGTCACCGTTAATGATAAAAAGCCTTTGTCTGAAAATCCTGAAGCTCAAGGGCTGCTTGAACAAGGAATTACAGTTATTTGTGGAAATCATCCAGTTGAGCTTTTAGATGAAGGGTTTGAACTAATTGTAAAAAATCCAGGTATTCCATACCATAATGAAATGATTCAAGCCGCCATTGAAAAAGGAATTCCGGTTATTACAGAGGTTGAGCTTGCGTATCAAATTTCTGAGGCACCTTTTATAGCTATTACAGGTACGAATGGAAAAACCACAACAACTACCCTTATTTTTGAAATGTTAAAGGCGGGCAACAAAGCCCCTCTAATTGCGGGGAACATTGGAACAGTTGCGTCGGAAGTAGCTCAGGAGGCTACATCTGATAATACAATTGTAATTGAATTATCGTCGTTTCAGCTAATGGGGATATCGTCGTTTAAGCCGAAAATTGCCGTGCTTACCAATCTTTATGATGCTCACTTAGATTATCATGGTACACGTGGAGAGTATTGGGGTGCAAAAGCAAATATAACAAAAAACCAAACAGAAGAGGATTACTTTATCTTTAATGGAGATCAAGATAGTACATTCGAAATAGGTCAAAGCAGCAATGCTGTCTCTATTCCTTTTTCTACAAAACAATCTCAACCTAACGGTGCCTATGTTACCGATGATTATTTGTACTTTAAAAATGAAAAAATAATGGCGCTTACTGACATTGTTTTACCAGGGGCACATAATCTAGAAAACATCCTTTCAGCGGTAGCTGCTGCTAAGCTAACAAATGTTTCTAACGAAGCAATTGTTGAGGTATTAACAACCTTTACTGGGGTTAAGCATCGTCTTCAATATATTGGTGAGATAGAAGGACGCAAGTTTTATAATGACTCAAAGGCGACGAATATTTTAGCAACGGAAAAGGCTTTAACCGCATTTAAAGCTCCTATTGTATTACTTGCAGGAGGACTGGATCGCGGAAATGGGTTTGACGAGCTAATTCCTGTCTTACACAATGTGAAAACGGTTGTCACATTTGGACAAACGGCTCCTAAAATCGAGGAGGCTGCACGAGAGGCAGGAATAAAAACAATTGTCCGTGTCGATAATGTGGAAAAAGCCGTACCTGTTGCCTTTACACACTCAAGTCCAGGAGATGTGATTCTTTTATCACCTGCATGTGCTAGCTGGGATCAATATAAAACTTTTGAGGTTAGAGGAGACATTTTTATTAATGCGGTGCATAAGCTTAAGTAAGGGCTTGTCTTATGAAGAAACTTATTTGAAGGTGATGGTTTCTAAATAAGGCGCAATCCTCACTGTAAGCCCTAAAACTTGCATTCGAGGTGTGTTCTTTTGCCGACTAAAAAAGCTACTCCAGACCTAATATTAATGATTGTAACTTTTACCCTATTAGCGACCGGATTAATTATGGTTTATAGTGCTAGTGCCATCTGGGCTGACTATAAATTTGATGATTCCTTTTATTTTGCTAAGCGACAAATGTTGTTTGCTGGGGTCGGAATTGTGGCCATGTTCTTCATAATGAATGTTGATTATTGGACGTGGAGAACTTTTGCCAAAATGATTATTATCATCTGCTTTGTGCTTCTTGTTCTCGTTCTCATTCCTGGGATAGGGAATGTAAGAAACGGTTCTCGAAGCTGGATTGGGGTTGGTGCCTTTTCTATTCAGCCTTCAGAATTTATGAAGCTCGCAATGATTGCCTTTTTAGCTAAGTTTCTTTCAGAAAATCAAAAAAAGATTACTTCTTTTAGAAAAGGTCTTATGCCATCCCTTGGGTTAGTATTTCTTGCATTTGGTATGATTATGCTACAACCGGATTTAGGGACTGGAACGGTAATGGTTGGAACGTCTGTTGTCATGATTTTTATCGCTGGTGCAAGAATTGGCCATTTTGTTGGCTTAGGAATGTTAGGAGTTATTGGGTTCGTTGGTCTAGTCATATCAGCCCCTTACAGGATTAAGAGGATCACATCCTTTTTAGATCCGTGGGAGGACCCACTCGGGAGCGGCTTTCAAATTATTCAATCACTATATGCAATCGGACCAGGTGGATTATTTGGTTTAGGTTTAGGACAAAGTAGACAAAAATTCTTTTATTTACCTGAACCCCAAACCGATTTCATCTTTGCCATTTTGGCGGAGGAATTGGGTTTTATTGGAGGATCCTTTGTTCTCCTTCTATTCGCTTTATTATTGTGGCGTGGAATTCGGATTGCTTTAGGTGCTCCAGATTTGTTCGGTAGTTTCTTATCGGTGGGAATTGTCGCAATGGTTGCTATTCAAGTAATGATTAATGTGGGTGTGGTTACAGGACTGATGCCGGTTACTGGAATTACTCTTCCGTTTCTGAGTTATGGAGGGTCTTCGCTAACACTCATGCTTATGGCCATAGGGGTGCTACTAAACGTTAGTAAACACTCAAAATTATGAGATAGGCTAGAGAACCCTGTTATTAGCACAGGGTTTTCTTCTATTTTTTTATTACATTTAGATGACAATCGTTCGTTGTTTTTCGATTTGTCGTTTGAAATATAGTAAAATGGGGTAAAACGTGAGGGTGATTTTTTTCAGATTACATCATGACTATCACCTTTGAATGGTTGATTTTTCAACGTTAAGGAGAGTGGAAAGAATTGCGAATTGTTGTAAGTGGTGGTGGAACCGGTGGACATATATATCCGGCTCTTGCCCTTATTAGAGAGATACAAAAGGAACATAAAAATGCTGAATTCTTATATATCGGTACTGAAAAAGGATTAGAGAACACCATTGTTAGAAGAGAAAATATTCCTTTTCAGTCTATACATATTACAGGGTTTAAAAGAAAGCTATCCATTGATAATGTAAAAACCGTAATTAGATTTTTAAAAGGTGTTCAAAAAAGTAAGCAATATATAAAAGACTTTAAAGCAGATGTGGTCATTGGAACGGGTGGTTACGTATGTGGCCCTGTTGTTTACGCTGCTTCTAAGCTTGGCATTCCAACGATTATTCATGAGCAAAATAGTGTGCCAGGATTAACGAATAAGTTTTTAAGTCGTTATGTCGATAAAGTTGCTATTTGTTTTCAAGAAGCCAAAAGCTATTTTCCACAAGAAAAGGTTGAGCTTACTGGAAATCCAAGAGCATCAGAAGTATTAAATCAGGATGGAATTAAGGGCAAATTATCTGTTGGTTTAAAAACGAATGTCCCATCAGTGCTTGTAGTAGGGGGAAGTCGTGGAGCGAGACCAATAAATGAAGCGATCTTAAAATCATTATCAGTCCTGAGTGAAAAGCCTTATCAAGTATTGTACGTAACAGGAGAGGTGCATTACGAGGAAGTGCTTAAAGAAGTAGAACTAGTTGGGAGCCCAGAGAACGTCATTGTAAAACCTTTTATTCATAATATGCCAGAAGTGCTGGCTGGAATGGATTTAATTGTTGCTCGTGCAGGTGCAACTACGTTAGCTGAATTGACATCCCTAGGGGTACCAAGCATTCTAGTTCCAAGTCCATATGTGACAAACAATCATCAGGAAAAAAATGCTCGTGCTTTAAGTGACCATGGTGCTGCAATTTTAATGCTTGAAAAAGACTTAACAGCAAACAAATTAATCGAACAAATGGATTCACTATTACTTCAAAAGGAAAGCTTAAAAGAAATGAAGCAAGCAGCCTATAAACTAGGGATTCGTGATGCGGCTGGAAGACTGTATCGATTAATGGAGACGTTATTAAAAGAAAAAAACAGTCGATAGATGAGAATGATTCCTTCGTTTGTAGCCTAGGTTTGCTACCATGCATAAGATAAAATAACTCCGACTGAAAGGGGAGGTAGAAATGATCGGATTAGCTGAAGAATTAAAGCAGTCGATGATAGGTACGGTAAAAGAAAATGAGCCAATGGCGAATCATACAACCATTAAGATTGGTGGTCCTGCAGAACTTTTTGTAGAACCGACATCTGTAGAAAATTTAGAAAAAACAATGAAACTGATCCAAAAGTATAAGGCACAGTGGATTGCTATTGGAAGAGGTTCTAACTTACTTGTTTCTGATAGAGGAATTTCAGGTGTTGTCATTAAGCTTGGCTCTGGATTAGATAAGGTTGAAATGAACGGTACCACACTTACAGTTGGCGGTGGTCACTCGCTGGTTAGCCTAGCAACTTCCATTAGTAGAAAAGGGTTTTCTGGGTTGGAGTTTGCCAGTGGAATTCCTGGATCTGTCGGCGG
The DNA here is from genome assembly GCF_001591645.1 of Robertmurraya korlensis NBRC 107688. Classification (GTDB taxonomy): domain Bacteria; phylum Bacillota; class Bacilli; order Bacillales; family Cytobacillaceae; genus Robertmurraya_A. Next base: position 60,195 of record NZ_BCVH01000006.1, read on the forward strand.
GGCAGTGTTCATGAATGCAGGAGCACATGGTTCGGATATTTCAAATATACTAGACAAAGCACTTGTATTCTTTGAAGATGGAAAGCTAGAATGGGTATCGAATGAGGAAATGGAATTTTCTTATCGTACCTCTGTTCTGCAAAAAAAACGTCCAGGAGTAGTTGTTGAAGCAGTTTTCTCTTTGGAAGAGGGGAACAAGGATTCTATTTTTAGCGAGATGCAAAAAAATAAAGATTACAGAAAAGAAACACAGCCATGGAATTTTCCATGTGCAGGTAGTATCTTCCGTAATCCACTTCCAAATTATGCAGGTAAGTTGATTGAGGTAGCAGGCTTAAAAGGGTACCAAATTGGTGGGGCGAAAATCTCTGAAATGCATGGAAACTTTATCGTAAATACAGGAAATGCAAAGGCGGACGATGTTTTACAGTTAATTCAGCATGTCAAGGACACGATATATGACTTGTATGAAGTAAAAATGGAAACAGAAGTTGAAATAATAGGAATAAAATAGGATGATTGTCCCCCTTACAAAGTAGTAGTCTGTGATATAATAAATACTTGGGAAATTACTTATTACCTAAAAAAAAACGGCATGATTTCTCGTGCCGTTGTTTTTCACTTTTAAAATCAATTCGTATTTAGTCTTTTAAAAAATATTTGCTTATCGTGAGGTGATTGGATTGGATCAGGGGAAAATAGTTTCGATTGAAGAACGGATTCCCAAATTGAAACAACAAAGACGAAAAAAGGCTAATAGAAGACTTGTCACTTTATTAAGTTTATTCTTCTTGTTAATCGTTTGTGTCGTTTATTTCCAATCACCTCTAAGTCATATTAAAAAGATAAGTGTCAGAGGTAATGACTTATATAAGGTCGAGCATCTAGTGAAGTCCAGTGGCTTGTCCACTGGTATGAACATATGGAAACTCGATAAAAAGCGAGTAGAAAAGGAAATAGAAGAACTTCCGGAAATAAAATCAGCAACTGTAGAATGGTCATTCCCTAATAATGTATTAATAACTGTAAAGGAATATGATCGGATTGCTGTTATTGCTAAAGATAATTCATTTATTCCCGTTTTGGAAAATGGTGAAATATTGGAAGCTGAAGGAAGCTCAAATACTCTTTCTAATGCCCCAATATTAATTGGTTTTACAGAGGGGGAGATACTTGAAGAAATGGTTAGTAGCCTGAAAGAGCTCCCATTTGAAATCCTTTACTCTATTTCAGAAGTAAACTATACGCCAAAAGATACGGATCGCTTCCATATCTCTTTGTACATGAATGATGGAAACGAAGTAAGTGCATCTTTAAGGAGTTTTTCAGAAAAAATGATACACTACCCTTCCATCGTTAGTCAGTTAGATCCGTCACAAAAGGGAATTATTGATTTAGAGGTTGGTTCGTATTTTAAATTATACGAATCAGGAGGAGTTGAAACAAGTGAAGAAGAGGGTGAAGGGTAAACATGTTATCCTCTCGTTAGTTTTCCTTGTGTTAGGATATATGGTGTCTTTTTCTTATCACTTAACTAAACAGGAAAATGCACAAAATACGATATCGGACAAGCAATGGAATCGAGATTTAGAACTGCGCAATCAGTTGATAGCTCAGGAAGAAAGAAACCGAGAGCTTCAAAATGAGTTGAAGGAAAAGCAAGATAAAATTGTCGAGTTTGAAGAGGAATTGGCCAAGGAAGAACAAGTTTTCTTCAACCTTGCGGAAGATGCAGAAAAATATCGTATGTATGTAGGGAAAGTCAAGGTAAAAGGAAAGGGAGTAGAAGTGTCTCTTGCTGATGGTGACTATAATCCTAAGGAAGAAAACATTAATAACTATATTGTTCATGAGCATCATGTCTTTAAGGTAATTAATGAGTTATATATATCAGGCGCTGCAGCCATTGCGATTAATGGGCAAAGGCTCACACATAATTCCTATATTCTTTGCAATGGCCCAGTGATTGAAGTGGATGGATTTCAACATCCTGCTCCATTCGTTATTACAGCTATTGGTGACCCTGAGGTAATGACATCTGCCTTGAATTTAACTGGTGGAATTAAAGATATGCTTGTAAGTGACAATATTGAAGTAACGATTGAGAAAAAAGAAGAAGTTATTTTAGATCCACTTTTAGGTACTTAACATATTTGCAAGTTTTGTCCACAAATATTTGTAGAAAGCTAGGTGATTATCACGTGGACAGAAGGAACATTAATAGCTTGGTGATCATCGGTGTGATTGTCGGCTTCATGCTAGCTATACAGTTCCAAACGGTCTCTAAGCCAGAAATCCGAGATACAAGGGATACTTGGCAGCTTCGTGAAGATTTAGTGAAGGAAAAGGAGCTCCAATCTCGACTTATTCAAGAAATTCGTTCTAATGAAGAAAAATTGAACGAATATGAAACGGAAAGGGAACAAGGCAAAGAAACAACGTTAAGGAACACTCTAGAGGAATTAAAGGAAGAAGCAGGGCTTACGGAGTTGACTGGCCCAGGTTTGACTATTTACATAGAACAATTAAATGAAGAATTAATTTTAGGAACTTCAGGTGCAACGTTATCAGCAGATCTTCTAGAACGTCTCCTTAATGAATTAAATATGTATGGTGCAGAACATGTATCGGTCGCAGGTCAAAGAGTGATCAATACTACTGTGATCCGTGATATAAATGGAGAAACGAAGATAAACGGGCGTTCATTAACGAAATTTCCGATAGAAATCATCGTTTTAACAAAGGATTTTACAGTTGCAGAAAAGCTATACAATCGAATGCAGGTCTCTAAATCAGCGGAAGAGTTCTTTATTGATAATCTAACAGTTACCTTAAAGAAACCTGAGCTTTCCGTTACTGTACCAGCCTTTGAAGATTCGATTCGTATTAGAGGTATGGAACAAGTAAAATCTGACAAAGGAGGTAGTTAATATGTGGCTTCCCCTTTTAGGATTAATAATTGGAGTCGTCCTAGGTTTAATGACTGATATATCTGTTCCAGAGGAATATTCTAATTATCTGTCCATCGCAGTATTAGCTGCGCTAGATACCCTGTTCGGAGGGATTAGGGCGCATCTACAGAATATATATGACGAGAAGGTTTTTGTTTCCGGTTTTTTCTTTAATATTATTCTTGCTGCAAGTTTAGCTTTTCTAGGTGTTCATCTTGGTGTAGACTTGTATTTAGCAGCAGTTTTTGCCTTTGGAGTAAGGCTATTTCAAAATATAGCAGTTATTCGGAGAATTCTGCTAACAAAATGGTCCACAAATAAAGAAAAATAGAAAAAAATTGTATATTTTAAAAGGGAATATATTAACTTTGCCGAATAATTTTATAGATACCATATTATACGGTCTTTAAAATCGGGATTGTTGTTCAATTTTTTGAATTGTTAAAGGAGGTGCCAAAGAATGAACAGCAATGAGATATATGTAAGTCTTGACATCGGTACATCCAGTGTAAAAGTGATTATTGGGGAAATGGTCAATGACTCTTTAAATATTATTGGTGTTGGCAATGTTAAATCCGAAGGACTCAGAAAAGGATCCATTGTTGATATAGATGAAACCGTTCATTCTATTAGAAAGGCAATAGAACAAGCTGAGAGAATGATAGGCATGGAAATTAATAAGGTAATTGTTGGTGTTACTGGAAATCATGTAATGTTACAGCCATGCCACGGTGTAGTAGCTGTATCAAGTGAAAACCGTGAAATTACCAACGACGATGTTGCTAGAGTAATTGATGCAGCACAGGTTATATCTATTCCTCCAGAACGTGAAATTATTGATGTCATTCCAAAGCAATTTATTGTCGATGGACTAGATGAAATTAATGACCCACGGGGAATGATAGGTGTAAGGCTTGAAATGGAAGGAACGATTATTACAGGTTCTAAGACGATTTTACATAATACTCTTCGATGCGTAGAACGTTCTGGATTAGAAATCCTTGATATTACTCTCCAACCACTAGCTTCTGGTGCTTTTGCTCTCTCTAAGGATGAGAAAAACTTAGGGGTGGCACTCGTTGATATTGGTGGGGGTTCAACAACCATTAGTGTATTTGAACAAGGATTTTTACGAGCAACAAGTGTACTTCCTGTTGGTGGAGACCATATAACAAAAGATATCTCGATTGGTCTTCGTACCTCTACTGAGGATGCTGAAAAAATAAAAACAAAACATGGACATGCATTTTATGACCATGCTTCTGAGGAAGAGGTTTTTAGCGTTCCGATTATTGGAAGTGACCAGCATCAACAATTTAACCAGCTTGAAGTTTCTGATATTATTGAAGCAAGAATGGAAGAAATTTTCGACCTTATCCAAAATGAAATTAGACGTTTGGGCATTCGTGATTTACCTGGTGGATATGTGTTGTCAGGTGGAGTTGCAAACACCCAAGGAATTCTTGAATTAGCTCAAGTGGTTTTCCAAAACCGAGTACGTATCGCCATTCCGGATTATATTGGAGTGCGTGAGCCGCAATACACGACTGCTGTCGGTTTAATAAAATTCGCTTATAAAAACGCTAAAATACAAGGTCGGTCTATTGGTAACAGTACGGCTGCTGGGGAAACAAAGGAAAAAAGAGTTCAAAAGCAGCCACAACCAAAAGCAAAGCCGGACAAGCAGCCGGAAGAAAAAATGACATCACGAGTGAAAAAATTCCTTGGTTACTTTTTTGAATAGTGTTTTCAATTGACCGCTACCGGGAATATCGACGAATTAGGAGGATACGTCATGTTGGAATTTGATACAAATTTAGATTCATTGGCAACTATAAAAGTAATCGGCGTAGGTGGAGGCGGAAATAATGCTGTTAATCGTATGATTGAGCATGGCGTCCAGGGTGTCGAATTTATTGCGGTAAATACAGATGCGCAGGCATTGAATTTATCGAAGGCAGAAACAAGAATGCAAATTGGGGGAAAGCTTACTCGTGGTCTTGGAGCAGGAGCAAACCCAGAAGTAGGTAAGAAGGCAGCTGAAGAAAGCAGAGAACAAATTGAGGAAGTCTTAGCTGGAGCGGATATGGTTTTCGTTACAGCTGGTATGGGTGGCGGAACTGGAACAGGTGCAGCACCAGTAATTGCTCAAATTGCTCGTGATTTAGGAGCATTAACAGTAGGTGTTGTAACAAGACCATTTACGTTTGAAGGTCGAAAGCGTTCGACACAAGCTCAAGGTGGTATTTCTTCCATGAAGGAAGCGGTTGATACACTAATCGTAATTCCAAATGATCGTCTACTTGAAATTGTAGATAAGAGTACTCCAATGCTTGAAGCTTTCCGAGAGGCTGACAACGTACTTCGTCAAGGGGTTCAAGGTATTTCTGACCTTATTGCAACACCAGGTCTAATTAACCTTGACTTCGCAGATGTGAAGACAATTATGTCTAATAAAGGTTCTGCACTTATGGGGATTGGTGTGGCTGCAGGGGAAAACCGTGCAACAGAAGCAGCGAAAAAAGCAATTTCTTCTCCGCTTCTTGAAAAGTCCATTGATGGAGCTCAAGGGGTATTGATGAACATCACTGGTGGTTCAAACCTAAGCCTTTATGAAGTTCAGGAGGCAGCAGATATCGTAGCTTCTGCATCTGACCAAGAAGTGAACATGATCTTCGGTTCAGTAATCAATGATAATCTGAAGGATGAAATTGTCGTAACAGTTATTGCGACTGGATTCAATGAAGACATTTCTCAACCTAAACCAGCAAATCGTCCTGGATTTGGGCAACCAAAACCATCAGCAACGCAAACAAAGCCACAAAGAGAAGTCATTCGCGAAGAGGAGTACAATGAACCTGTACGTCCATCGACTTCTCATAATAGCAGTGACGATACGCTAGATATTCCTACGTTTTTACGGAACCGAAATAGAAGACGTTAAACCTATTAACACAAAAAGCAGAATTCGACCAGAATTCTGCTTTTTATTTTCTATCAAGAGGAAAACCAGTTTTCCCAACCTGACATGAGAAATTTTGACAAAAAACGAAGGGATTTGTGAAAATCTCTTCTTTTTTGTGTACATAAAGTGACACACTTCCAACATCTATGTACGTTATACTTTTCCATAACAGAATAATAGATTGAAAAAGGAGAAACGAGCAAGGAGGAAATTCTTTGACACTTTATTTAGATGTGATTTGGCTGCTAAATCTCCTTTTCGATACATTACTTCTTTATTTAACTGCCATAATAGTAAAAAGAGAGTATAAGATTTGGAGACTGTTTGGTGGAGGACTTATTGGATCCTTCATTATTATATTGGCCTTTACTCCTTTTCAGAATTATTCTGGTCATCCTATCGTGAAATTAGCATTCTCTTTAGTGATGGTTCTTGTTACATTTGGATACAAGAGATTTCGTACATTCATCCGTACGACGATGACCTTTTATTTTGTTACCTTTCTAATAGGTGGGGCACTTATTGGAGTTCATTATTTCATTCAGTTTGATAATCAATTGACCTCCTCGGTGTTAATTGGAAGTGTAAAAGGCTTTGGTGATCCCATTAGTTGGTTTTTTATTCTTATAGGCTTTCCCATTGCATGGCATTTCTCAAGATCAAATATTGAACATTTTGAGATGACGAAAATTCAATTTGATCAAATGGTTTCTATTCATATCCAGATTGGAGATAGTAATTTCTCATGTAAAGGGCTTGTAGACAGTGGGAATCAGCTTTACGATCCTCTCACAAAAATGCCTGTTATGTTTGTCTCTGTCTATAATCAATTAGCGATGATTCCAGAATCGATAAGAATACTAGCTAGTGAAAAGGATGAAATAATTTATGGATCAGCCTCTCTGCCATCAGAATGGGAAAATAAGCTTCGTATTATCCCGTACAAAGTAGTTGGACAAGAGCATCAGCTTATTATCGCTATCAAACCAGATCAACTTCAAATTGAAATGGAAGAAAAAATGATACAAGTGGAAAAAGGATTAGTTTCCTTTACAACACAGCAGCTTTCCTCCGACGATACGTTCCAATGTATTGTTCACCCAAAGATGGTAACGGGTGTAGCAAAGGTGAAATCAGATGTAAAGGTAAGCTAATAATACTATACTCAGAAAAACATAATTTAGAAGGAGGACAACTCATGAAAAGTATAAAACTTCGACTTTCTTATTACTGGTATAAATTATTAATCAAGCTAGGGCTCAAGACAGATGAGGTCTTCTATATAGGTGGAAGTGAGGCATTACCTCCTCCTTTATCAAAAGAAGAAGAGGAAGTGTTGCTTCAAAAGCTTCCGAGCGGGGACAAGGCAGCAAGGTCCATTCTAATTGAGAGAAATTTACGTCTTGTTGTTTACATCGCAAGGAAGTTTGAGAATACAGGAATTAATATTGAGGATTTAATTAGCATCGGGACCATCGGTTTAATAAAAGCCGTTAACACCTTCAATCCGGAAAAGAAAATTAAGCTTGCTACATACGCATCAAGATGTATCGAAAATGAAATTCTCATGTACTTACGAAGAAATAATAAAATTCGTTCAGAGGTGTCCTTTGATGAACCACTAAATATTGACTGGGATGGGAATGAGCTCTTACTGTCCGATGTATTGGGAACGGAAGAAGATATAATTACGAAGGATCTAGAGGCCAATGTTGATAAAAAGCTATTATTGAAGGCCTTGCATCAGCTCAATGATCGTGAAAAACAAATCATGGAGCTTAGGTTTGGATTAGGTACGGGGGAGGAAAAGACGCAGAAGGACGTCGCTGATATGCTTGGTATTTCACAATCATATATTTCAAGGCTTGAAAAAAGAATTATTAAAAGACTGAAGAAAGAATTTAATAAAATGGTTTAAAAATTCTTCTTCAAAAGAAAAATTTTTTAAGCTAAAAATTATATGTAAATACCTTGTCCTAATTACATTTACAGGAAATTCTAAGTATGCATGTCCATTTTGGATGTGCATATTTTTCCTTCTCGGGGAGATACTGTTTTTTGTACAGCAGCTCCTGTGAGGAGGGAAAAGAATTGACTCGTAATAAAGTTGAAATTTGCGGTGTTGATACATCTAAGTTACCAGTTTTAAAAAATGAAGAAATGCGATTGCTCTTTAAAGAAATGCAAGCCGGGGACATAACAGCCCGAGAAAAGCTCGTGAATGGAAACTTACGACTAGTTTTGAGTGTCATTCAGCGATTTAACAATCGTGGAGAGTTTGTCGATGACCTGTTTCAAGTAGGGTGTATCGGGTTGATGAAATCAATTGACAATTTTGACCTAGGTCAAAACGTGAAATTCTCTACTTATGCTGTTCCAATGATAATTGGAGAAATCCGACGATACTTAAGAGATAATAATCCAATTCGTGTTTCTCGTTCGTTAAGAGATATTGCTTACAAGGCATTGCAGGTGCGGGAAAAACTAATGAGTGAAACGTCAAAGGAGCCGACAGCTGAAGAAATAGCAAAAGTACTAGATGTTTCTCATGAAGAAATCGTATTTGCTTTAGATGCAATCCAAGATCCCGTTTCGTTATTTGAACCAATATATAACGACGGAGGAGATCCCATTTATGTTATGGATCAACTAAGTGATGAACGTAACAAGGATGTACAATGGATTGAAGAGATTGCTTTAAAAGAAGGAATGAGACGCTTAAATGAAAGAGAAAAGCTCATCCTTAGAAAGCGATTCTTCCAAGGAAAAACTCAGATGGAAGTGGCTGATGAGATTGGAATCTCGCAAGCCCAAGTATCCAGATTAGAAAAAGCTGCTATCAAACAAATGAATAAGAACATACAAACATAAACAACCGAATATTCTCGGTAGTTTCAGACTGTAGACAAACTTGAGGGATTTCGAGTTTGCCTATGGTCTTTTTTATTTTAAAATATAGATAGGATTCAGTGTGGTTAGATTTCCACTCCGAGTGGCGCTTTCCGCGGGCTGGGCCGAGCCGCTTCCCTCGCTACGCTCAGTCTAGGGTCTCGACTGTCCCGTTTTTCCCACGGAAATCAAGCGCCCGGAGCGGAAATCAGCCTTTTTCCCACAATTTCCAACCAAAAAAATGACAAAAGGTAGCGAGAAGAACTTCTCACTACCTTTTGTCGACAATGTGAGACTATCGAATATTCTCGGTAGTTTTTTTGTATAAAACAATCATGATTTCTCCTCCCATTCTCATATAGTTAAGTATCGAATAGTCGGGAGTGATATGTGATGGTCAAAATCTCAGAATTTCAAATTAAGGATGTTGTTAATGTTGCAGATGGCAAAAAGCTTGGGAATATTAGCGATATAGAAATTAATTTATCAAACGGTAAGATTGAGGCTATTATTGTAAGTGGAAATGGTCGGATGTTAGGCTTTTTTGGCAAAGAGGAAGAAATGGTCATTTCATGGAGAAATATTCTTAAAATCGGAGAGGATGTTATTTTAGTTCGCTATCGAGGCTTTAATGAAGGACAATATGATGAGGCAGAGGCCAAGTAAGCCTGAATCACTGGGAGTATAAAGCGAATTATGGTAAACTATAGAAAAATCAACAAACAATTGAGGTTTTAAAAATGGAACCATTTATTTTAAAAGAAACGTCTCATTTCATGATCAAAGATTGGATTGAGCGTTTCGATGGACTCGTTGCAGGATTTACTTCGAAAAACGGAGGACATAGCAAACACTCCTTTTCAACATTAAATACAGGATTTCACGTTGGTGATAGGGAAGAGGATGTTTGCTCCAATCGAGGAAATTTATCCAAAAGTTTTGCTATTCCATTGAATCAATGGGTTGGTGCCGAACAAACGCATAATATCCATGTGAAAAAAGTTTCATTTAGCGACCGTGGACACGGTTCAGATTCATATACTAATGCTATCAAGGATACGGATGCTTTCTTTACTTATGATAAAAATTTACTGTTAACATTATGCTTTGCGGACTGTGTACCCCTCTACTTTATCGCACCCAAATACGGTGCGATTGCGATTGCACATGCAGGATGGAAAGGGACCGTTGGAGGGATTGCCAAAAGTGTGATAAACGTTTTTGAGGACGAAAATATTCCTGTTTCGGAAATTTTTGCTGTTATTGGCCCATCTATTTGCGAAAAATGTTATATTGTAGATGATAAGGTCATGTCTTTTGTGGAAAATTTAGTGGAAGATGTCGAAAAAAAACCATATAATCGAATCAAAGAAAACCAATATCACTTAAACTTAAAAGAGTTAAATAAACAAATACTCCTTAAAACAGGTTTGAAGGAGTCAAATATTCAGGTAACAGGTTTATGTACGAGTTGTGACTCTGATTATTTTTTCTCGCACCGGAGAGACAAAGGGAATACTGGCCGGATGATGAGTTTTATTGGGTGGAAGGAGGAGCAAACGAGTTGATGAAAGTTAGCGACAATCTACGCGTGCTCCAGCAAAAGGTAATCGAAGCATGTCAAAGGAGCAATAGAAATCCTGAGGAAATTAAAATCATTGCTGTAACGAAATACGTAACAACAGAGAGAGCTATAGAGGCAGTAGAATGTGGTGTAATGAATCTAGGCGAAAATCGTGATGAAGGCCTTCTTGAAAAGTGGAGCAAATTAGGGGACAAGCCTATCTGGCATTTTATCGGAACGCTCCAAACTAGAAAGGTAAAAAATATCATAGATAAAGTTGATTATATTCACTCTTTAGATCGTGAGTCGTTAGCAAAGGAGATTAATGCTAGAGCTGGAGAAAAAGCAATTTCCTGCTTCGTTCAGGTAAATGTATCAGGCGAAGAATCAAAGCATGGATTAACACCTGAAATGGTGATCCCCTTTATAAAGGAATTGGAGAAATTTCCAAAAGTTAGAGTGGAAGGGCTTATGACAATGGCTCCTTTTACAGAGGACCAAACCATCATTAGAGAATGCTTCCAAATCTTGAAAAAGCTACAGCTTGAAATTCAACATATTCAATTACCATATGCCCCATGTCAGGAGCTTTCAATGGGGATGTCTAATGATTTTGAAATTGCAATTGAAGAAGGTGCTACGATGATTCGAATTGGCACCGCTTTAGTCGGTGAATAGTATAGGAGGTGTAATTTATGAGTCTTAAATCAAAATTCAAAACATTTTTTTTCCTAGATGATGAATATGAGTATGAAGAAGAGGAGTACGAGGCTCCAGCAGCAAAGTCGCAAAGACAACCTCAACAACAACAACAACAAAGTGTTTCTCCAAAACAGAATGTGGTAAGCTTACAAAGTGTGCAAAAGTCTTCAAAGGTTGTTTTAATTGAACCAAGAGTGTATGCAGAAGCTCAGGAAATTGCTGATCAGTTGAAAAATCGTCGTGCAGTCGTTGTAAACTTGCATCGTATTGAGCGTGACCAAGCGAAGAGGATTGTTGATTTTCTAAGTGGCACGGTGTATGCCATCGGTGGAGATATTCAAAAGATTGGTGCAGAAATTTTCTTATGTACACCTGATAATGTGGAGGTTTCAGGAAATATCTCACAACTTATGCAAGAAACAGAATTCGAAGATACGAGGTGGTAATACGTAAATGGATTTACTTCTAACGATTTTAATTCGAGTGGTTGATATCTACTCTTGGGCATTGATTATTTATATTCTTATGTCATGGTTCCCGAATGCAAGGGAAACAGCTATCGGGCAATTTTTAACTAGAATTTGTGAACCATATTTAGAGCCATTCCGAAGAATTATTCCTCCGATTGGTGGAATGATTGATATCTCTCCGATTGTTGGTATTTTTGTTTTGAAATTAGCATCAACAGGCTTATATACGTTATTTGGTTGGTTTTAGCTAAAAGGGGCATAGATGCCCCTTTTTTCATACCTTAAATATTCGATAGGAGATTAGAACAATATGGATTTGCATCAGCACTTCCGCCGCGAAGAGCATAGTTTTGTTGACCAAGTAATGAGTTGGAAGGATCAAGTGGAGAGTAATTATGCTCCAAAACTAACGGACTTCCTTGACCCGAGAGAGCAGAAAATTGTTGCGATGATTATCGGAGAAAATTCGGAGGTAAAGGTTCAATTCTTCGGTGGATTAGAGAGAGTGGAAAGAAAGAGAGCCTTTATCTATCCAGATTACTATTCTGTTGAGAAAGATGATTTTGCTATTTCCTTATACGAGTTAATTTATCCAAATAAGTTTGTTTCCATTGAACATCGGCAAATTTTAGGGAGCATGATGTCTCTTGGACTAAAAAGAGGGAAGTTTGGAGACATCCTTATTGAAGGGGAAACCATTCAACTATTTGTCGCCAATGAGGTTAGCGATTATATTTCCATGCAGCTTGAGTCGGTCGGACGTTCAAAAGTAAGTTTAAAAGAGCGTAGCCTTGACGAGGCTATTCAAATGAATGAACAATGGAACGAATATACGACAACTGTTTCTTCCTTGAGACTAGATGCTATTGTTGCTGCTGCTCATAATATATCTCGTCAAAAATCTCAAACATTAATTGCTGGTGGAGTAGTGAAAGTCAACTGGATGACCATTGAAAATCCTTCTTTTGAGTGTAAGGAAGAAGATATGTTATCTGTTCGAGGATATGGGAGAGCAAAGCTATCTTCTATTGATGGGAAAACAAAGAAGGATAAATGGCGAATTGTTGTAGAAAAACACCAATAATTTATAAAAAATTTGCAGGAATTTAAAAGTACTTGTCGAATATCTGTTACAATGAATTGTAGATACTATTAAGCAATTGGAGGTGGCTTATAATGCCATTAACACCGTTAGACATACATAACAAGGAATTTACTAAAGGATTCCGTGGTTACGATGAAGATGAGGTAAATGAATTCCTTGACCAAGTAATCAAGGACTACGAATTGATTATTCGAGAAAAGAAAGAACTTGATGAACGATTAAACGATATGAATGAGCGTTTAACTCATTTTTCGAATATTGAAGAAACCTTAAATAAGTCAATTGTTGTAGCTCAAGAAGCGGCAGAAGAGCTAAAGCGTAATGCTCAAAAAGAAGCTAAGTTGATTGTTAGAGAAGCAGAGAAAAATGCAGATCGCATCGTTAATGAATCGCTATCTAAAGCTCGTAAAATTGCTCTAGAAATTGAGGATTTGAAAAAGCAATCAAAAGTGTTTAGAACACGTTTTAAAATGCTAATTGAAGCACAGCTTGATATGTTAAATAATGATGACTGGGATCATCTATTACAATATGAGCTTGATTCAGCAGAATTAAAATCTGCAAATTTAAAAGAAGAAGAAGATTCATTGGCTTGACGAATCGCTGTTCTTTCGAATATAATTTTTTAACAAGTAAAAATTGTATGTTGCGATGATAGGGATAGTAAAATTTATCAATGCTTTTTTCTAGCGAGTTAACAGATGGTGGGAGGTTAACAAAAGCGATAAGTTTGAATATCACCCTTGAGTACCAAGCCGAACGTCCAAGTGGACTACTAAGCTTAGGCGTATAAATTCACGTTACGAATTTTTTGAGCGGATGGGTTTTTACCTATCTACTAGGGTGGTACCGCGGGAATAAAAGCCTTCTCGTCCCTTTTTGGGATGAGAGGGCTTTTTTGTATTTATTTTTACTAATAACTGGTAACAATGAAGCTAGAAGAGGATCATTTAGGAGGAAGTTTAAAAATGGATTACAAAGATACGTTATTGATGCCGCAAACGGAGTTCCCAATGCGTGGGAATTTACCAAAGCGTGAACCAGAAATTCAAGAAAAATGGAATGAACTGAATATTTATTCTCGAGTTCAAGACCGTACGAAGGATCGTCCAATGTTTATCCTTCACGATGGACCTCCATATGCGAACGGCGATATTCATATGGGGCACGCATTAAATAAAATCCTTAAGGACTTTATTGTGCGATATAAGTCAATGAGTGGATTCAATGCTCCTTATGTTCCAGGTTGGGATACACATGGGCTTCCAATCGAGCAAGCTTTGACAAATAAAGGGGTTAAGCGTAAGGAACTAACAGTTGCAGAGTTTCGTAAGCTTTGTGAAGAGTATGCTTTAGGTCAGATTGATTCACAGCGTACTCAGTTTAAGCGTTTAGGTGTTCGTGGAGACTGGGAAAATCCTTATATTACTCTTGATCCGGCCTATGAAGCACAGCAAATCAAGGTTTTTGGGGAAATGGCAAAGAAAGGCTATATCTATAAAGGATTAAAGCCAGTCTACTGGTCGCCTTCAAGTGAATCTGCTCTGGCAGAAGCTGAAATTGAATATCAAGATAAAAGATCTGCATCTATTTATGTAGGGTTCCCTGTTCAAGATGGGAAAGGTGTACTTGATGCAGGTACAGAAATTGTTATCTGGACAACAACACCTTGGACGATTCCTGCAAACCTTGGAATTTCCGTTCATCCAACATTGAACTATGTTGTTGTGAAAGTGGATAATAAAAACTACCTTGTGGCTGAAGAGCTTTTAGAAGCAGTGACAAAAGAAATTGGTTGGGAAGATGTAACAGTAGTTAAGACGGTAAAAGGTCAAGAGCTAGAACATATTTTAGCAAAGCATCCATTATATGACCGCACATCTTTAGTGATGCTAGGTGAACATGTTACAACAGATGCGGGGACTGGTTGTGTCCACACAGCGCCAGGCCATGGTGAAGACGACTTCCATGTAGGTCAAAAATACGGTTTAGACGTTCTTTGCCCCGTTGATGATAAAGGGGTTATGACAAAAGAAGCAGTTGGTTTTGAAGGAATGTTCTATGACACAGCGAATAAGCCAATCACGGAAAAGCTTCAAGAAGTAGGTGCTTTATTAAAACTTACTTTCATTACTCACTCTTATCCACATGACTGGAGAACAAAGAAGCCAGTTATTTTCCGTGCAACCGCTCAATGGTTTGCTTCTATTAAAGATTTCCGTGAAGACTTGTTGGATGCTGTTAAGGAAACGAAGTGGGTTCCAGCATGGGGTGAAACTCGTCTATTCAACATGGTTCGTGACCGTGGAGACTGGTGTATTTCTCGTCAGCGTGTATGGGGTGTTCCGATTCCTGTATTTTATGGCGAAGATGGGGAACCGATTATCACGGATGAAACGATTGAACATGTATCTGGGTTATTCCGTGAGCACGGTTCGAATGTTTGGTTTGAGAGAGAAGCTGGTGAGTTGCTACCAGAAGGCTTTACACATCCATCAAGTCCTAATGGAAAGTTTACTAAAGAGACAGATATTATGGACGTTTGGTTTGATTCTGGTTCATCCCATCAAGCGGTACTTGAAGAGCGAAGCGATTTGCAAAGACCTGCGGATCTTTACCTTGAAGGATCAGACCAATATCGCGGCTGGTTTAACTCATCTTTATCTACGGGGGTAGCCGTTACAGGTAAGGCTCCATATAAGGGAGTACTAAGCCATGGTTTTGCTCTTGATGGAGAAGGAAGAAAGATGAGTAAATCAATTGGGAATGTCGTTGTCCCTGCGAAGGTAATGGATCAGCTTGGTGCAGATATCTTACGCCTTTGGGTAGCATCCGTTGATTATCAATCAGACGTTCGTGTGTCTGACGCGATCCTGAAGCAAGTAGCTGAAGTGTACCGTAAAATTCGTAACACCTTCCGTTTCCTACTCGGAAATTTAGCAGATTTTAATCCTGCAACGGATAAAGTAGAATTTGATAAGCTACGTGAAGTAGATCAATTTATGCTAGTGAAGCTTAACAAATTAATTAAATCCGTGACGAAGTCTTATGAAGAATATGAATTTGCAAGCATTTACCATGCAATCAATAACTTCTGTACGCTTGATTTAAGTGCGTTCTACCTTGACTTTGCAAAGGATGTTCTTTATATTGAGGCAAAGAATCACTACGAGCGCCGTGCCATCCAAACGGTCCTATATGAAAGCTTATTAACACTAACAAAATTATCAGCTCCAATTCTTTCTCATACAGCGGATGAGGTTTGGGCATACATCCCTTCGGTAGAAGGCGAGAGTGTACAGTTAACCGATATGCCTACCTATGTGGATCTTCCAAATGCGAAGCAGCTTGAAGAAAAATGGACGAAATTTATGAAGGTTCGTGATGATGTCTTAAAGGCATTAGAAGAAGCACGTAATGCAAAGATTATTGGAAAGTCATTGACTGCAAAAATTAGCCTGTATGCAACAAAAGAAACAAAGGAACTTTTACAATCTGTACAAGAAAACCTACAGCAATTGTTTATTGTATCAGGTTTTGAATTAGCTGGGGATATCGATTCAGCACCTGGGGAAGCTTTAAAGCTTGAATCAGCTGCTATCGTTGTTTCAAAGGCTGAAGGTGAAACTTGTGAACGTTGCTGGACGGTAACGAAAGAGGTTGGCAAAGTAGAGGAGCATCCAACACTTTGTCCACGTTGTGCGGAAGTAGTAAAAGAAAACTACAGCCATCTAGTATAAATAATGGAAGAACTCTCTGGATTTTCAGAGAGTTCTTTGTGTGTAAAGCGATTATGTATGAGTAAATATTCCACTTTCGTTAATGATTGTTTTCGTTGTTAAATGTTGTTCGTGTCGAATGGTGTAATTGGCGATATACTAACGTAAAACATCTGAAAACGGAGGTATGAACAAAATGGAAGCATTTGAACAAAAGCTCTATTTGGAACTCCGGAAATCGCGTACTGAATTAATGATGCAATTATCAAACTCAAAAGGGTCTCCCTTAGTAAAACCGCTTATTGAGGAAGAACTAAAAGACATTAATAGTGCCATACAAAAAATTGAGAATGGCACATATGGTAGATGCGAAATATCAGGTGAATTGTTACCTTACGAATTATTAGAAATGGTCCCAACTTTAAAAACGGTGGAAGACTGTGGCAAGCTTGATCAATATTTATGTAAACCGCTTTTTTAATAAAAAGCGTTTACTGTCGTTTTTATGAAGAATGTGCTAAAATGCAAAGGGAATATTAAGAGAAGGTTTGGAGGTTTCCTTTGTGTTTTATTACATAATCGCTTTAATTGTCATTACTCTTGATCAATGGACCAAATGGTTAGTTGTGAAAAGAATGGAGCTTGGAGAAAGCATAACCGTTATAGAAAACTGGTTTTATATTACCTCTCACCGTAATAGAGGGGCTGCTTGGGGGATTTTACAAGGACAAATGTGGTTTTTTTATTTAATAACCGTAATTGTCATTATTGGAATTGTTTATTACATTCAAAAAGCAGCAAAAGGTAATCGTCTTCTAGGAGTGGCTCTTGGGTTAATGCTTGGAGGAGCGATTGGTAACTTCTACGACCGAGTAGTCCATAAAGAAGTGGTTGATTTTATTCATACGTATATTTTTACCTATAATTTCCCTATCTTTAATATTGCTGATTCAGCCTTGGTTATTGGAGTAGGTTTATTAATGATACAAATGTGGCAAGAAGAGCGACAATCTAAGGAGATAGCAAATGGAAAAAGTAATACAAACAATTAATGAAGAGCATAAAGGTGAAAGGCTAGATAAAGTCCTTTCGATTGTAAACGAAGAATGGTCGAGGTCTCAGGTGCAACTCTGGATGCAAGATGGAAACGTTGTTGTGAACGGGCAAAAAGTAAAGAGTAGCTACAAATGTTCGGTTGGGGATGTAATAGAAATTAATATTCCTGATCCAGAAGAACTTGATGTGGTTCCCGAGCCAATGGATCTTGAGATCTTTTATGAGGACAGTGACGTGTTAGTTGTGAACAAGCCAAAAGGAATGGTCGTTCACCCAGCACCTGGCCATGCAACAGGAACACTTGTTAATGGATTGATGGCTCACTGTAATGATTTATCGGGCATAAATGGAGTACTTAGACCAGGGATTGTTCACCGAATTGATAAGGATACTTCTGGATTATTGATGGTAGCGAAAAATGACTTAGCACATGAAAGCCTTGTAAACCAACTCGTTGCAAAGACAGTTACTCGTAAATATCGTGCAATCGTTCATGGGATCATCCCTCATGATTATGGAACAATTGATGCACCACTTGCAAGGGACCCTAAGGATCGACAAAGCATGACTGTAGTGGATAATGGGAAGCATGCTGTAACACATTTTCAGGTACTCGAGCGTTTTAAAGATTTTACACTCGTGGAATGTCAATTAGAGACAGGACGTACTCATCAAATCAGAGTGCATATGAAGTACATTGGTTTCCCGTTAGCTGGGGATCCAAAATATGGACCAAGAAAGACACTAGATATCGGAGGACAAGCTCTTCATGCGGGTGTGTTAGGTTTTAATCATCCACGTACCAATGAATACCTGGAATTTGAAGCCCCATTACCAGAGTACTTTGTAGAGCTTCTGGAGTCTTTAAGAAATAATCGTTGACAAAGTTCTACATGTGATTTATGATTTCTATAGTTGAATAAGTCCTTTAAAGACGGTCCTGTGAGGCTGAGAAGGAGACGGAGCTTGTATGGCATAAGTGTGCCTACAAATGTAATTCGTGTACCCTCTAACCCACAGGCTAGAGGGTTTTTTTATGGATAAATGAGGAGGGAAGACCTTGTCACAAAAAGCAGTCGTACTTGACGAACAAGCCATTAGAAGAGCATTGACAAGGGTTGCTCACGAAATTATTGAAAAAAATAAAGGTGTAGAGCGAATCGTTTTAATTGGAATTCGAACAAGGGGAATATTTATCGCTGAGCGTCTTGCTGCAAGGATTAAAGAAATAGAAGGCACAGAGGTACCAGTTGGAGAATTAGATATCACTTTGTATCGGGATGATTTAACGAAGAAAACTAATGATCAAGAGCCTTTAGTAAAGGGATCAGATATCCCGCATGACATTACCAATAAAATTGTGATACTAGTCGACGATGTATTGTATACAGGCAGAACCGTACGTGCTGGTTTAGATGCACTAGTTGATATCGGTAGACCTGCTTCTGTACAGTTAGCTGTACTAGTAGATAGAGGACATAGAGAATTACCGATTCGAGCAGATTATGTTGGGAAAAACATCCCAACCTCTAGTTCGGAAATGATAGTTGTTCAGTTAACAGAAGTTGACAAACATGATGCAGTAAGTATACACGAAAAATAAATAGTAACCTTTTAAAAAAGCACAGAGAGGCTTACAAGGGGAAATGGTAACTAAGGGGAGGAAACTACCTGACGTTGCCACCAGGCCCTCTTGTGCAAAGAGGGTTTTTATTTTAACCAGAGGAGAGACCAACATGAATAACAAACCAATCCTAGACGTACACGAAAAACCAAAACTAGTCCATTGGCTCACACTTAGCCTCCAGCACTTATTCGCTATGTTTGGAGCTACCATATTAGTACCTTTCCTAGTTGGACTTGATCCAGCGATTGCGCTTATCTCAAGTGGTTTAGGAACAATCGCATTTCTCATGATAACAAAATGGCAAGTGCCAGCTTACCTTGGCTCATCTTTCGCCTTTATCACACCGATTATTGCAGCAAAAGCAGCAGGTGGTCCAGCAGGAGCAATGATCGGAAGCTTTATTGCTGGTCTAGTATACGGAATTGTTGCGCTAATCATTAAAAAAGCCGGATACCGCTGGATTATGAATCTTCTACCACCAATCGTAGTTGGCCCAATTATTATCGTAATCGGTTTGGCTCTAGCAGGAACAGCAGTTAGTATGGCGATGAATAACCCAGCTGGAGAATATAGCTTGCTGCATTTCTCAGCAGCACTTGTTACACTAGTCGCTACCATCATCTTCTCCATCTACGGAAAAGGTACATTAAGTATGATACCTATTCTTGCTGGGATTGTTATCGGGTATGTGTACTCATTACTAGTAGGAATCGTAGATTTTGCACCAGTAGCAGCAGCAAAATGGTTCGAAATGCCAAACTTCTTTGTACCATTCGTTGATTATGAAGTGAAAGTAACACTTGATTTAGTGTTATTAATGGCTCCAGTAGCAATCGTAACATTATCAGAACATATTGGTCATCAGCTTGTATTAGGGAAAGTTGTTGGTCGCGATTATATTAAGAACCCAGGTTTACACCGCTCCATCCTAGGAGATGGGACAGCAACAATGATTTCTGCCCTAATTGGTGGACCTCCGAAAACAACATATGGGGAAAACATCGGAGTACTAGCCATAACACGAGTATACAGCGTATATGTACTTCTTGGAGCAGCAGTGATTGCAACAGTTTTTGGATTTATCGGTAAAGTAACAGCATTAATTAGTTCCATCCCAACACCAGTAATGGGTGGAGTATCGATCCTCCTATTTGGGATTATTGCATCATCAGGCTTACGAATGCTTGTAGATAGCAAAATTGACTTTGGAGACAAGCGAAACCTAGTCATTTCATCTGTAATCTTGGTTGTAGGTATTGGCGGAGCAGTTATTAAGGTATCAGAAGGCTTTGAAATTCATGGAATGGCATTAGCAGCAATTTTAGGGATTTTGATCAACCTAATCCTTCCTGGTAGACCTGATATTGCAGAAGATATGTTTGATAGTGAAAAGGAAAATGAAGTAGCGTAGTTACACCTTTTAAAGAAAGTCCAGAGAGGCTTGAAAGGGTGCGTAGGAGAAGTGGGGATACCTAAGTCAGGTATGTTCTGCTTCTGCCTATCCGCATAGCACCCTGACAAAAAAGTCATGGGTGCTATTTTTTTACATAAACCACAAAAAGGAGTGTTTTGATCATGAATCTGCTTACCACATCAGAGCTTTCAGTTACCGAGATTTACGACATCCTTGCAGAAGCAAAAAAATTTTCTGAGGGTGCTGCATGGCAGCCTAATCACTCTTCCTTTGTTGCAAACCTATTCTTTGAACCAAGTACAAGAACAAAGTGCAGCTTTGAAATCGCTGAAAGAAGGCTTGGATTAGATATCATCCCATTTGAAACGCATGCTTCTAGTGTCACAAAAGGTGAGACACTTTATGATACCGTGCGAACATTAGAATCCATTGGCGTACAGGCGGTTGTCATTCGCCATACAGAAGACGAATATTTTAAACAACTAGTTGGAAAAACAAATGTCAAAATCATTAACGCTGGTGATGGATGCGGTCATCATCCAACCCAATCGTTACTCGACTTACTAACGATTTACGAAGAATACGGCCATTTTCAAGGTCTAAAGGTAGGAATTGTTGGAGACCTTATCCACAGCCGTGTGGCAAGGTCAAATGCAATTGCCCTTCATAGATTAGGAGCAGAGATCGTTTTCTCAGGACCAAAAGAGTGGATTGACCAAGAACTCTTACAATACGGAAGTTATGAAGATATTGAGACTTTAACAGAAACCGTTGATGTGCTCATGCTCCTTCGGATCCAACATGAAAGACATGAAGTTGGTGGAGAAAAGGTTGATTATCACCAAGCTTTTGGTTTAACAGTAGAAAGAGAGAAACGGATGAAGCAAGGAAGTATCATTATGCATCCTGCACCTGTAAATAGAGATGTAGAAATTGCTGATAGCTTAGTAGAGTGTGAGCGTTCAAGAATCTTCAAGCAAATGGAAAATGGAGTATACGTTCGTATGGCGGTATTAAAAAGAGCATTACAACAATCTGAAGGGGGAAAATTCAATGACAATTCTCATCAAAAATGGTCAATGGCTTACTGATAAAGGACAAAAAGAGGCAGTCGATATTTTAATAAAAGACGAAAAGATTGCAGAAATTGGTCCGAATCTTCAAGCGGAGGATGCAGAGATCATTGATGCGACAGGGTTGCTAGTATCTCCTGGATTTGTTGACTTGCATGTTCATTTACGCGAGCCAGGAGGAGAGAAGAAGGAAACGATTGCTACTGGTACACTAGCGGCTGCTCGTGGAGGTTTTACAACGGTAGCGGCAATGCCAAATACTAGACCGGTTCCAGATTCAGTTGAAACACTCCAAAACTTAAATAAACGAATTGCAGAAACGGGTGCTGTTCGAGTACTTCCATACGCGTCAATAACGATCCGAGAGCTAGGAAAAGAACTTACTGATTTTGCAGCCTTAAAAGAAGAAGGAGCATTCGCCTTTACAGATGATGGAGTTGGCGTCCAATCAGCAGATATGATGCTTCAAGCCATGAAGCTTGCTTCAAGTGTAAATATGCCAATTGTTGCACACTGTGAAGAAAACACATTAATTCACAAAGGCTCTGTGCATGAAGGTGAATTCTCAAAAAAACATAACCTGAATGGGATTCCAGCTGTATGTGAATCTGTTCATATAGCAAGAGACGTACTATTAGCAGAAGCGGCAAACTGTCATTACCATGTGTGCCATATAAGTACGAAGGAATCGGTTCGTGTCGTTCGTGATGCCAAGCGTGCAGGCATTCGAGTAACTGCGGAAGTAACGCCGCACCACCTTCTATTATGTGACGAGGATATCCCAGGATTGGATACAAACTATAAAATGAATCCGCCACTAAGAGGAAGAGCAGATCGTGATGCATTGATTGAAGGTCTGCTAGATGGAACGATTGATTTTATCGCCACAGACCATGCACCGCATACCGCAGAAGAAAAAGCTGAGGGAATGGATTTAGCACCGTTTGGAATTGTTGGTCTAGAGACAGCCTTTCCACTTCTATATACGAATTTAGTTGAAAAAGGAATTCTAACAGAAAAGCAGTTGGTAGATTTCTTAACAGTTAAGCCGGCTCAGAGTTTCAATTTACCATATGGAAAACTTGAAGTTGGAGCAGTTGCTGATCTAGCGCTAGTAGATCTTACGAATAAAGAAAGTATTGATCCAAACACATTCTTATCTAAAGGTAGAAACACTCCATTTGGTGGATGGGAGTGTAAAGGGTGGCCAGTAGTAACAATCGCAGCTGGGAAAATCGCATGGAAAAGGGGCTATGTAACAGTATGAAAAGGCAACTAATTCTTGAAAATGGAACAGTTTTTATCGGAAAGGCTTTTGGAAGTGATACAGAAAAAATGGGTGAAGTCGTATTTAACACAGGGATGACTGGTTATCAGGAAATCCTTTCTGACCCATCATACTGTGGCCAGATTGTTACTTTTACGTATCCACTAGTTGGTAACTACGGTATTAATCGTGATGACTTTGAATCAATTTCTCCATCTGTCCATGGGATGGTTGTTAAAGAAGCGGCAGAGTTTGCATCAAACTGGAGAAATGAAAAAACATTAGATGAATTATTAAAAGAAAAAAATATTCCTGGTATTTCAGGTGTGGATACAAGAAAGCTAACAAGAATTATTAGACAATACGGAGCATTAAAGGGAGCCATCTGTTCAATCGATACAAGTGTCGAAGAAGTGCTTGAAGCGTTAAAAACACCGTTCCGGAACGATCAAGTACAGCAGGTTTCCACAAAATCTGCTTATGCAAGCCCAGGAAGAGGACGAAGAATCGTTCTAGTAGACTTTGGAATGAAGCACGGAATTTTACGAGAATTAAATAAGCGTGATTGTGACGTGGTTGTTGTACCTTATAACACAACAGCTGAAGAAATTAAACGTTTAAACCCAGACGGCGTTATGCTATCGAACGGACCTGGGGATCCAAAGGATGTTCCAGAAGCCATTGAAATGATTAAAGAAATCATTGGACATGTTCCTCTCTTTGGAATTTGCTTAGGTCATCAATTATTTGCCTTAGCATGCGGAGCGAATACCGTAAAATTAAAGTTTGGTCACAGAGGATCAAACCATCCGGTGAAGGATTTAGCAACTGGTAAAGTAGCTCTAACTTCACAGAACCACGGTTACACAGTTGAAGAGGAATCGCTTCAAGGTACTCCGTTAGTAGTGACACATATTGCCTTAAATGACGGCACAGTCGAAGGGGTAAAGCATAAAGAAGCAAAAGCATTTACAGTCCAGTATCACCCGGAAGCTTCACCAGGACCTGAGGATGCAAATTATTTATTCGAACAGTTTTTACAGTTGATTGAGACAGAAGAAGAGGAAGGTGCAATCGAATGCCAAAGCGTACAGATATAAAAAGTATACTAGTTATCGGATCAGGTCCTATCGTCATTGGTCAAGCAGCAGAATTTGATTATGCAGGTGCTCAAGCATGTATCGCATTAAAAGAAGAAGGGTACCGTGTCATCCTAGTAAACTCAAACCCAGCAACAATCATGACAGATACAACGATGGCAGATGCTGTGTATATTGAACCGCTAACTCTGGAGTTCGTTAGCACAATCATCCGAAAAGAACGTCCAGATGCACTTGTCCCAACACTTGGAGGGCAAACAGGTTTAAACCTAGCAGTAGAGCTAGCTAACTCTGGAGTTCTTGAAGAATGTAATGTAGAAATTTTAGGCACTAAGCTTTCTGCTATTGAGCAAGCGGAAGATCGAGATTTATTCCGTACATTAATGAATGACTTAGGCGAGCCAGTACCTGAAAGTGAAATTATTCATAATCTCGAAGAAGCATATGACTTCGTAGCAAAAATTGGATATCCAGTCATCGTTCGTCCCGCATTTACACTCGGGGGAACGGGGGGCGGTATATGCCATGACGAAGAGGAATTGGTTGAAACTGTTACAAGTGGTTTAAAGAATAGCCCAGTAACACAATGTCTATTAGAGAAAAGCATTGCCGGATTTAAAGAGATTGAATACGAAGTAATGAGAGACGCTAACGACAATGCAATCGTTGTATGTAATATGGAAAATATTGATCCAGTAGGTGTTCATACAGGTGATTCGATCGTTGTTGCGCCAAGCCAAACGCTAAGTGATCGTGAGTATCAAATGCTTAGAAACACATCATTAAAAATTATCCGTGCCCTAGGAATTGAGGGTGGCTGTAACGTCCAGCTAGCTTTAGATCCTGACAGTTATGATTATTACATCATTGAAGTAAATCCACGTGTAAGTAGATCATCTGCTTTAGCATCAAAAGCAACAGGATATCCGATCGCGAAGCTTGCTGCAAAAATTGCAGTTGGGTTGACTCTTGATGAAATGATGAACCCTGTAACAGGAAAAACATATGCAAGCTTCGAGCCTGCACTTGATTATATTGTTTCGAAAATCCCAAGATGGCCGTTTGACAAGTTTGAAAGTGCTAACCGTACACTAGGTACACAAATGAAGGCGACCGGTGAGGTAATGGCGATTGGTCGTACTTTTGAAGAATCTTTATTAAAAGCAATTCGTTCGCTAGAAGCAAATGTGTTCCACTTTTCTCTAAATGATGCTGATGACATCTCTGATGAGTTGCTTGAAAAACGAATTCGCAAAGCTGGAGATGAGCGTCTGTTCTATATCGGAGAAGCGTTAAGACGTGGCGTTACGATTGATACGATCCATGCATGGAGTAAAATTGACCTATTCTTCCTTGCCAAGTTTGCTAAGATCGTCGAGTTCGAAGTAAAATTACAAGCTCTTCCGTTTAACGAGGAGATTACAAGAGAAGCAAAGGAACTAGGCTTTGCTGATAGCACTCTTGCTAAGCTTTGGGCGTCCAATGAGCGTGAAATTTACGATTGGAGAGTAGAAAAGGGCATCGTTCCAGTATACAAAATGGTGGATACTTGCGCAGCTGAATTCGAGTCTGAAACTCCTTATTACTACGGAACGTACGAGGATGAAAATGAATCGATTGTTACTGACCGGGAAAGTGTGATTGTGCTTGGATCTGGTCCAATCAGAATTGGTCAAGGGATTGAATTTGACTACTCAACAGTTCATGCTGTATGGGCGATTCAAGAGGCTGGATATGAAGCAATCATCATTAACAATAACCCAGAGACAGTTTCAACTGATTTTAGTATCTCAGATAAGCTTTATTTTGAGCCACTAACGATAGAAGATGTTATGCACGTAATTGACTTAGAAAAGCCAGTTGGAGTGGTTGTCCAGTTCGGAGGACAAACAGCTATTAACCTAGCCTCTAAGTTAGTAGAAAGAGGAGTAAAGATCCTTGGAACGAGCTTAGATGACCTTGATCGAGCTGAAAATCGTGATCGATTTGAAACAGCATTGCAGGAGCTAGGAATTCCTCAGCCGTTAGGTAAAACTGCAAGAACAGCAGCTGAAGCAGCAGTGATTGCTAATTCAATCGGATATCCGGTATTGGTTCGTCCATCATATGTACTTGGTGGTAGAGCGATGCAAATCGTTTATCAAGAAGCTGAGTTACTACAATACATGAAAGAAGCAGTAAAGATTAATCCTGAGCATCCGATATTAATTGACCGCTATCTAACAGGAAAAGAAATAGAAGTAGATGCAATCTGCGATGGGGAAACAGTAATTATTCCTGGAATTATGGAACATATTGAGAGAGCTGGAGTTCACTCTGGTGACTCAATCGCTGTGTACCCACCACAAAGCATATCACAAGCAGTAAAAGACAAACTTGTTGATTATACAATTCGTTTGGCTAAAGGCTTAGGAATCATTGGACTTTTCAATATTCAGTACGTGGTTTCAAAAGAAGACGTGTATGTATTGGAAGTAAACCCTCGTTCAAGTCGTACGGTGCCGTTTTTAAGTAAGATTACAAACGTACCAATGGCAAATCTTGCAACAAAGGCTATCCTAGGATTATCGCTTAAGGAACAAGGATATGAGACGGGACTTGTTGAAGAAAAGAAGGGAGTATACGTTAAAGTACCAGTATTCTCTTTTGCCAAGCTAAGACGAGTGGATATCACATTAGGACCTGAAATGAAGTCTACTGGTGAAGTAATGGGGAAAGATCAAACGCTTGAAAAAGCACTTTACAAAGGCTTAGTTGCTTCAGGAATGAAAATTCAAGGATTTGGTTCGGTTCTTATGACAATTGCTGACAAAGATAAGCAAGAAGCATTAGGAATCGCAAAGCGTTTCTTCTCAATCGGGTTCCAAGTAATGGCGACGGAAGGAACAGCTAAGTTTTTCCAAGAACAAGGAATTCCTGTAAAGATTGTAGAGAAAATCGATGGAGGTCATCCTGATATTGTGGATGTGATCCGTAACGGTCAAGCACAGTTTGTGATTAACACATTAACAAAAGGAAAGCAGCCAGCACGTGATGGTTTTAGAATTCGTAGAGAATCAGTTGAAAACGGTGTTCCTTGCTTAACTTCATTAGATACGGCAGAGGCCATTTTACGAGTAATTGAATCAATGAATTTTTCAGCTGAGGCGATGGAGAAAAGTCCTTCAAACAGCAAGGAGGCAGTACTACTATGATTCGTAATGAGGAATGCATCGTTCTTTCCAATCAAGAAATAGCTCACAATATTTTTGAGCTCACCCTTAAGGGTGAGCTCGTCCAACAGATGAATGAACCAGGTCAATTTGTACATCTAAAAGTCAGCGGTAGTGTAGATCCACTTCTACGAAGACCCATTAGTATTGCAAAAATCGACCAAGAAAATAACATGTTTACGATGATTTTTCGTGCAGAAGGAAATGGTACAAAGCTTCTAGCTCAGAAAAAAGTCGGAGATGTTGTAGACGTTCTAGGGCCATTAGGGAATGGATTTCCTGTAGAGGAAGCAAAGGCTGGGTCGACCGCCCTTTTAGTAGGAGGAGGAATTGGTGTACCTCCGCTGTACGAACTATCTCTAAGGCTAAAGGAAAGAAACGTGAATGTCATTCATGTGTTAGGCTTTGCAACAAAGGATGCTGTATTTTACGAGGAGAAATTTTCTGAATTAGGTGAGACGTACGTGGTAACGGTTGACGGATCTCATGGAGAAAAAGGGTTTGTAACAGATGTAATCTCCGCTCAAAATCTTTCGTTTGATACATTGTATACATGTGGTCCTACCCCGATGCTACGAGCATTAGAGGCCACTTATCCTGAGAAAAATGTCTATCTTTCTCTTGAAGAGCGAATGGGATGTGGAATTGGAGCTTGCTTTGCATGCGTATGTAGAACACAGGACGATCCTACAGGATATACCTATAAAAAGGTTTGTACCGATGGGCCAGTGTTTAAAGGAGGGGAGGTTCTTATATGAGTCAACTAGCGGTGAACCTACCTGGTTTACAATTAAAAAACCCAATTATGCCAGCATCAGGATGCTTTGGGTTTGGTAGAGAGTATAGCCAGTTTTATGATTTAAGTACATTGGGCTCGATTATGATTAAAGCAACAACAGTAGAACCTCGTTTTGGAAACCCGACTCCAAGGGTAGCAGAGACAACTGCTGGGATGTTAAATGCAATTGGTTTGCAAAACCCTGGCCTAAAGAAAGTGATTAATGAAGAATTGGCGTGGCTAGACCAATTTGATGTACCAATCATAGCAAATGTTGCCGGTTCTCTTGAAGAAGACTATATTGAGGTGGCACGTGAAATTTCAAAGGTAAGTAATGTTCATGCTCTTGAACTAAATATTTCTTGTCCGAATGTAAAAACAGGAGGTATTGCTTTTGGAACGATTCCTGAAGTGGCAAAGGAACTAACAAAAAAGGTAAAAGAAGTGTCAAGTGTTCCTGTTTATGTCAAGCTTTCACCCAATGTATCAAATATTGTTGAGATGGCAAAAGCAGTTGAGGCTGGCGGTGCCGACGGGTTAACAATGATTAATACTCTTATTGGCATGAGGCTTGATTTGAAGACAGGTAAGCCTGTACTTGCGAATAATACAGGAGGACTCTCAGGTCCTGCAATTAAACCAGTTGCGATTCGAATGATTTATGAAGTAAGTCAGCACGTAAATATTCCTATTATTGGGATGGGTGGCGTTCAATCGGCAGAAGATGTGATTGAATTTTTTTATGCAGGAGCGAGTGCAGTAGCCGTTGGTACAGCTAATTTTGTGGATCCGCTCGTATGTCCGAAAATCATTGAAGAACTTCCAGCATTGTTGGATGAGCTTGGGTTTGATCATATTTCAGAATGTACGGGAAGGAGCTGGAAAAAGAATGAAAAACTCGCTTATCATCGCGCTTGATTTTCCAGATAAAAGTGATGTGTACACCTTTATAAAGAAATTCAATAATGAGCAACTATTCGTAAAAGTGGGGATGGAGCTCTTTTATAAAGAAGGACCAGCTATGGTTAGAGAATTAAAGGAAATGGGTCATGATATTTTCTTAGATTTAAAGTTACACGATATTCCAAATACAGTTGGTCGTGCAATGAGAAACCTAGCTGGCTTAGGCTGCGATTTAGTGAATGTTCATGCAGCAGGCGGGAAAGAAATGATGACGGCAGCTCTAGAAGGACTTGATGCTGGAACGGTCTCTGGTGCGAAAAGACCTAGCGTCATCGCAGTAACTCAACTGACAAGTACTTCAGAGGAACAAATGAAAGGTGAGCAACTAATTTCAGTAAGCCTTGAACAATCGGTTCTTCATTATGCAAAGGTCACAAAGGAAGCGGGACTTGATGGTGTAGTTTGCTCCTCAAATGAAGTGAAGCTCATTCGTGAACAATTAGGTGAAACCTTCTTAACGGTAACACCAGGTATTCGCATGAGTTCAGAATCAGTTGGTGATCAAAAGAGAGTAGCCACTCCTGAGTTTGCTAGGAATGCAGGGGTATCAATGATTGTTGTGGGCCGTTCGATTACGAGGGCAGAAGATCCGGTGAAGGCTTATCAGTTATACAAAAATGCGTGGGAGGGAAAAGTTTATGAAACAAAAAATAGCTAGTACACTTTTAGAAATCGGAGCAGTATCGTTACAACCGAATCATCCATTCACTTGGACATCAGGAATCAAATCCCCCATTTATTGTGACAATCGGTTAACATTATCTTTCCCTGAAGCAAGAAGAGAGATTGCGGCTGGACTAAAGGAGCTTATCCTTACAAACTACCCTGATGCGGAAATGATAGCTGGAACGGCAACGGCTGGAATTCCTCATGCAGCATGGGTGAGTGAGCTACTTGATTTACCTATGAGTTATGTTCGTTCATCAGCTAAGGGTCACGGAAAGGGAAATCAAATAGAAGGTCGTGTCGTTGCAGGGCAAAAAGTAGTCGTAGTAGAAGATTTAATCTCAACAGGTGGAAGTGTAATTACCGCAGTTGAAGCTTTAAGAGAAGCAGGATGTGAAGTACTAGGGGTAGTATCTATCTTTACGTATGAGCTAGAAAAAGGGAAAAAGCTATTAGAAAATGCAAATATTAAGACCGTTTCACTAACTGATTTTTCTACATTAGTAGATGTCGCATTAAAAGCGGGATCCATCGAAGAAGATGCAGTAGCTAGCCTGCGTAGCTGGAGCCAGGACCCAACAGCGTGGAAGCCGGTTGTAAAGGCATAAAAGAAAAGTAAAAAAAAGAGTGTCCACCCCAGATGGACAAAACAAGCGAATCTGTCCATTTGGGGTGTCTGACACCCTTTTTTATTTTTCTTATTTTTTTAAGTTGATGATGAGGTTTTCATCCGGTGTAACGTATACAGTTTGTTGATTGTCATAAATGACGAAGCCAGGTTTTGCTCCATTTGGTTTCTTAACATGTCTGACTTGTGTGAAGTCAACGGGAACGGAGCTTGAGCTTCGTGCTTTACTAAAGTAGGAAGCGATATTAGCTGCTTCTAGAATAGTAGCCTCACTTGGGTTTTTGCTTCGGATAACTACATGCGATCCGGGAATGTCCTTTGTGTGAAGCCAAATATCATCACGACTCGCTACTTTGTTTGTTAAATAATCATTTTGCTTATTGTTTTTTCCAACAAGGATGTCTGTTCCATCGGAAGATACATACTGATCAAGTACGGGCTTTAAGACTACTTGTTTTTTTGATTTGTTTTTTTGTCTGTCACGAATGTATCCTTCCTCAATTAACTCTTGGCGAATTTCCTCAATATCTTTAATGGAAGCAGTCTCCATTTGCTGAATTAATGTCTCAAAATACAACACTTCCTCGTTCGCTTTTTCAATTTGCTCCTGAACGATTTTACGTGCTGTTTTTGCTTTTTGATACTTCGTAAAATATCGTTGCGCATTGTCTGATGGTGATTTTTGAGGATCAAGAGAAATGGTAATCATTTCAGCATTCTCATCGTAGTAATTGATAACTTCGACGGACGTCATTCCTTTTTCAACCGCATAAAGATTGGCGGTTAATAACTCCCCGAACAATTGATATTCCTCTGCATTTTGGGCATCTACCAACGTTTTTTGTAGCTTATCGATTTTCTTCTTGTTTTTATCCCGCTCATTAATAATCAACCGTTCCAAATCATTTCCTTGCTGTTTTACACGGTCTCTTTCCGCTTTGCCAAAATAAAAACGGTCGAGCATTTGGCTGATAGTAGAGAAGGATTGATAATCACCAGAATTGTGGGTGATAGGGAAAAGGTAAAATATTTCTTTCCCTAGGGCATTCATAATGGATGGCTCATATTGATGAGTACGAATTTTTTCCATCCGACTGATAAAAGCTTTTGGCAATGTATGTCGATTTGAAATTCCTGCCTCCTGAACGATTTCTCTAGCTAAAAGTGGAGATAAACCAGAAAATTGCTCAACTAGCTGCTTATCCATTTTACCAGCATTAAAATCAATTCGTTTTAGGACATCCTCTTCTGTTGCCTCTAGAGGGTTGTACTTGTTTTGAGCAGGAGGAAGCTTGTATTCTTGACCGGGCAAAATCGCACGATGACTGTTAAGAGCATAGGAAACGTGCTTGATGCTATCTAAAATCATGTTTCGTGTCTTATCTATTAATATAATATTGCTATGACGGCCCATGATTTCAATAACGAGTTGTTTACTCGACAGATCACCGAGCTCGTTTCTCCCTTTAACATCTAAGACAATCATTCTTTCAAGTCCAACTTGTTGAATATCTTCTAATATATATCCTTCCAAATGTTTTCTTAATAGCATACAAAACATGGGTGGTTCACTTGGATTTTCGTATGGTTCTGTGGTTAGCTGTGCTCTAGCATAACTAGGGTGGACAGAAAGCAAAAGCTTATGATTCTTTCCACCCGCGCGGATTACAAGCACAATTTCATTTTTAAATGGTTGGTGAATTTTATTAATACGCCCACCACGTAAAGCTTCAGAAAGCTCCTTAGAGATAGCGCGCGTAAACAGTCCGTCAAATGACATAAGAGAACATCCTTTTCTATAAATTACATTCTAAAAAGCGTCGCTTCCACTTTTGTAATAATTATATCATTTTTTGGGACGAGGCTGAATAAGCTTAGTTTAGAGTGAGTTGGGACAACTCTGTAGACGTGTGGCAGTTTTTCGCATTGCGAAAAGAGCCCAATCAAAAAGGAGGAAGGGATTGCCGGATGAAATTCCATGGGATGGAGAAAAAGGAAGTAGAAAAAGCCTTAAATACTGATTACATGGTCGGTTTATCTGAGGCTGATGCAGTAAATCGTATAAAACAACATGGATTCAACGAGCTAGAAGAAGGAGAAAAGCAGTCTGCTTTGATCTTGTTTTTTAGTCAATTCAAAGACTTCATGGTTCTTGTTTTATTAGCAGCGACGTTAATCTCGGGACTGTTAGGTGAGTATATAGATGCTATTGCCATCATTGCAATTGTCATTGTCAATGGATTCTTAGGCTTTTTTCAAGAGCGTAAAGCCGAGCGCTCCCTTCAGGCCCTAAAAGAGCTATCTGCCCCGCAGGTATATGTCTTAAGAGATGGTAATTGGGTCAAAGTAGTCTCAAGGGAGGTCGTACCAGGAGATATCATGCGTTTTTCCAGTGGAGACCGAATTGGGGCAGATGTGAGATTAATAGAAACCAATAGTTTAGAGATTGAGGAATCTGCATTAACAGGAGAATCGTTACCTGTCCAAAAAACAGATAGCAAACTCCAAGAGGAAAACCTAGGTCTCGGTGATATGGAAAATATGGCCTTTATGGGCACTATGGTAACAAGGGGTAGCGGTGTAGGTGTTGTCGTTGGAACCGGAATGAAAACAGCAATGGGCCAAATCGCTGACCTGTTACAAAATGCTGAAACGATGGAGACCCCTCTTCAAAGAAGATTAGAGCAATTAGGGAAAATTCTTATTACGGCAGCTCTATTATTAACCGTTTTAGTTGTTATTGCTGGGGTTGTTGGTGGACACGATTTATATACGATGTTTTTAGCTGGAGTATCTTTAGCGGTGGCAGCCATTCCTGAGGGGCTTCCGGCTATTGTAACGGTTGCCTTGTCACTAGGAGTTCAACGAATGATAAAGCAAAAAGCGATTGTTCGAAAACTTCCTGCTGTTGAAACCCTAGGCTGTGCATCTGTCATTTGTTCAGACAAAACAGGCACGATGACACAGAATAAAATGACCGTTACCCATTTATGGAGCGGGGGAGAGGTTTCCCAAGTAGGTGGGGTTGGTTATGAGCCTAGAGGAGAATTTTATCGTGGGGATCATAAGGTTTCGATTAAAGAAGAAAAAGCACTTCAGCAAATGTTAATGTTTGGAATGCTTTGTAACCACGCTGAAATAACTCAAAAAGACAATGAATATGTTATTGACGGAGATCCTACAGAAGGTGCGCTTCTTGTCTCAGCATTAAAAGCTGGGTTTACTAGAGACGTATTACAAAAACAATTTGAATTAGTAAAAGAATTTCCGTTTGATTCCTCCCGTAAAATGATGAGTGTTGTCGTAAAGGATACGAATGGAAGACAATTTATTGTCACTAAGGGTGCCCCTGACGTCTTAATTTCAAAAAGTGAATCAATCCTCTGGGAAAATCGACGACAATTTATGTCTCGTGACATGGAGGATAAAGTGAAAAATGCCATTGAAGGGTTAGCATCTCAAGCGTTACGTACAATCGCGATTGCTTACCGTGAGATCACACCGGGAACAATCATACTTGATGAGGAAGAAGCGGAAAAAGATCTAACGTTTATCGGGCTTCAAGGGATGATTGATCCTCCAAGACCAGAAGTGAAGCTTGCAGTAAAAGAGTGTAAGGAAGCTGGTATTAAGACGGTAATGATCACAGGAGATCATATCATTACAGCCAAGGCGATTGCAAAGCAGTTAGGCATATTAACGCCAAAGAGCAAGGTGCTGGATGGAAATGCACTAAATGAAATGTCAGTAGAAGAGCTAGAAGAAGTTGTTGATGACGTTTCTGTATTTGCACGCGTTTCACCTGAACATAAGCTGAAAATTGTAAAGGCCCTTCAAAGCAGAGGTCATATTGTTGCGATGACTGGTGATGGTGTTAATGATGCGCCAGCTATAAAGGCAGCAGATATCGGTGTGGCAATGGGAATTACCGGTACTGATGTGGCAAAAGAAGCATCTGCGTTAGTTCTTCTTGATGATAATTTTGCGACGATTAAAGCAGCCATTAAAGAAGGAAGGAATATATACGAGAACATTCGTAAATTTATTCGTTATCTTCTTGCCTCCAATGTTGGTGAAATATTAGTGATGCTGTTTGCTATGCTGCTAGCTCTTCCATTACCTCTAGTACCGATTCAAATTCTTTGGGTTAACCTTGTAACGGATGGTTTACCGGCTATGGCATTAGGACTTGATCAGCCAGAGGAAAATGTAATGAAGCGTGGTCCACGAAGTCCTAAAGAAGGGGTATTTGCTAGAGGGTTAGGCTGGAAGGTTATCTCCCGAGGCTTCTTGATTGGAATTTCCACATTGCTAGCGTTTATGATTTCGTATAATGAAAATCCAAATGATTTAGTTCATGCACAAACGGTTGCTTTTGCCACTCTTGTGTTAGCACAACTGATTCATGTTTTTGATTGCCGTAGTGAAAAATCGGTATTTTCAAGAAACCCATTTGGAAATATGTATCTTGTCTGGGCGGTTATTTCGTCATTAGCACTAATGCTAGTAGTTATGTACTATCCACCATTACAGCCAATTTTCCATACCGTTCCACTGGCTCTTCGTGATTGGTTATTAGTCATAGGTTTTGCATCAATCCCAACTTTTTTATTAGCAGGTTCATTTTTGGCAAGTAAAAATAAATAAAGTATGTTATAATCCAAAAGGTGATAGAGAAAGCTCTATTACCTTTTTCTATACTCAGGAAAGTATGGGGTGTTGGGTTTGGTAAAAAGCATGACAGGCTTTGGTAGAAGCATCCGCAGCAATGAACATATCAAGGTAACTGTTGAGGTTAAAACGGTAAATCATCGCTTTGCAGAATATCACTTCCGAATACCTAGAAGTATCTCTAACTTCGAGGATAAGCTGAAAAAGAAGCTAAATGAATACATAAAGAGAGGAAGAATTGAGGTCTTTATCGCCGTTGAAGGTGAGGGACTTACGAATCGAAAACTCTCAGTTGATTGGAATCTCTTACAGGACTATCTTCAGTACATAAAGGAAATACAGGATCGCTTCCAAATTCAGGAGGAAGTTCCATTAAAAGATATACTTAAACGAGACGAGATATTTAGCATTGAAGAGCAAGAATCTGGCAACGAGTATATGGAAGAACTTGTGTTGGATGCTTTGCTTGAAGCTGCTCAATTTTGTGTAAATATGCGTGAAGCCGAAGGGAAAGCATTGCAACAGGATATTCGCTCCCATATTGAAAAGATACAATCAACGGTTGAAGCACTAAGACAATATGCGCCGACTGTCACTCTGCAATACGCGAATCGATTAAAAAAGAGAATTCAAGAATACGTAGACCTACAGCTGGATGAAATGAGAATTGTGACGGAAGTTGCCATTTTTGCAGATAAAGCCGATATCAACGAAGAGCTAACAAGACTCGATAGTCATATTGTCCAATTTAATCGCTTCCTAAATGATCAAGAGCCTGTTGGAAGAAAGCTTGATTTCCTTGTTCAAGAGATGAATAGGGAAACA
This sequence comes from Robertmurraya korlensis NBRC 107688, assembly GCF_001591645.1. Classification (GTDB taxonomy): domain Bacteria; phylum Bacillota; class Bacilli; order Bacillales; family Cytobacillaceae; genus Robertmurraya_A. The sequence continues at coordinate 95,840 of NZ_BCVH01000006.1, forward strand.
AATACGATTGGTTCGAAAGCAAATGACGCAAAAATAGCAGCTGAAGTGGTAGAGTTAAAAAGCTTAATTGAAAAGATTAAGGAGCAGATTCAAAATATTGAGTAGCTCTTGGTTTAGAAAAGCTTTAGGAAGGTAAAAATAATTCTTATGATTGGAGGACAATCATGTCAATTAAACTAATAAATATCGGTTTTGGAAACATCGTTTCTGCAAATCGAATTATTTCTATTGTTAGTCCCGAATCAGCTCCGATAAAGAGAATTATTCAAGATGCTAGGGATCGTGGTTCGTTAATAGATGCTACATATGGACGTAGAACTCGTGCAGTAATTGTGATGGATAGTGACCATGTCATTCTTTCGGCGGTTCAGCCAGAAACGGTTGCAGCACGATTAAATGATAAAGATGATATTATTGATGAAGGGTAGGAAAAGATTCATGCAAGAAAAAGGGTTATTAATTGTACTATCTGGACCCTCAGGAGTAGGAAAAGGTACGGTAAGAAAAGAGGTTTTCTCACAACCTGATACCGCCTTTGAATACTCTATTTCAATGACTACCCGAGCTCCAAGAGAAGGGGAAGTTGATGGAGTTGACTACTTCTTTAAGTCTAGAGAAGAATTTGAACACCTGATTAAAGAGGAAAAGCTTCTTGAATATGCCGAATTCGTGGGCAATTATTACGGCACACCAGTTGATTATGTGAGACAAACATTAGATAGTGGGAAAGATGTATTCTTGGAAATCGAAGTACAAGGTGCGAGACAGGTTCGGAAGAAATTCCCAGATGGTCTTTTTATTTTCCTCGTTCCACCAAGTTTATCTGAGTTGAAAAATCGGATTGTCACACGTGGTACGGAAACAGAGGATGTTATCAACAATCGGATGAATGCAGCACGAGAAGAATTAGAAATGATGCATTTATATGATTATGTTGTGGAGAACGACCAAGTCGACAGAGCTGTTGATAGAATTAAAGCGATCGTCATTGCTGAGCATTTACGTCGTGAACGTGTAGAACCTAGATACAGAAGAATTTTGGAGGTAGATTAATCCATGTTATATCCATCAATTGATTCATTAATGACAAAAATTGACTCAAAGTATTCACTAGTTTCGGTTGCTGCCAAAAGAGCACGAAAGCTACAACAAGGGGAAAACCTGCACTTAGATAAGTATGTTTCACATAAGCAGGTTGGAAAAGCTTTAGAAGAAATTCATGCCGATAGACTTACTTACCGTATCGTAAAAGACGAATCAGCTGAATAAAGACGGGAACAACCTAAATTTTAGGTTGTTTTTTGTTTTAAAGATGCAAATGAAGATTTGTTCTTGCATAATGGAGGAAAGATGTTTATCGAACGGAGGTTTTTTCTGTGAGAGGAAAGAAGATTTTACTATGTGTTACTGGGGGAATTGCTGTTTTTAAAGCAGCAGCTCTAACAAGCAAGCTCACTCAAGCTGGGTTTGAGGTAAAGGTGATTTTAAGTGAATCGGCTTCAAAATTCGTGACACCTTTAACCTTTCAGGCACTTTCGAGAAACGATGTACATATGGACACGTTTGATGAAAAGGACTCAAAGGTAATTGCCCATATTGATTTGGCCGATTGGGCAGATTTAATTGTGGTTGCGCCGGCTACTGCTAACGTAATTGGAAAACTTGCCAATGGGATTGCTGATAATATGATCACTACGACCTTACTTGCAGCGACTGCTCCTGTATGGATTGCCCCTGCAATGAATGTTCATATGTATGACCATCCAGCAGTAAAAAAGAATTTAGAAACACTACGTAGCTACGGATATGGATTTATCGAGCCTGGCGAAGGCTATTTAGCATGTGGGTATGTTGGGAAAGGCAGAATGGAAGAACCAGAGACCATTATTGAGAAAATAACTGAATTTTTCCAGCCTGCAGATACTCCTTTTAAGGATAAAAAGGTTCTGGTAACCGCAGGACCAACTAGGGAAAGAATTGATCCGGTCCGCTATATTACCAATTTTTCATCAGGAAAAATGGGGTATGCCATTGCCGAGCAAGCAAGGGATTTGGGGGCGGAGGTTACTCTTATATCAGGACCTGTTTCCATTCAGCCACCACCGGGAGTAAAAATCATCTATGTGGAAAGTGCACAGGACCTGTTCGAGGCAGCGATTGCTCAATATGAATCTAGCGATTTAGTCGTTAAAACGGCTGCAGTTGCGGATTATAAGCCCAAAAGGGTAGCTAATCAGAAAATTAAAAAGCAGGAAGGCGACGAAAACATCGAATTAGAAAGAACAAAGGATGTTTTATTTGAGCTTGGAAAAAGAAAAAGACACCAAGTATTGGTTGGTTTTGCTGCGGAAACAGATCATGTGGAAGAGTACGCCATGAAAAAGCTCGAGAAGAAAAATGCAGATATGATCGTGGCTAACAATGTGACAGAAGAAGGATCTGGTTTTGGGACAGATACGAATAAAATAACGATCTACAAGCGGGATGGTCATTCTATTTCCTTGCCTTTAATGACCAAGCAAGAGGCAGCCAAAACCCTTCTACTAGAGGCTTTGAAGCTGTTACCAAAAGAGGAAGCTAAATGATTGCCAGTGTCATAGTGGATGTGCCAGCTAAACAAACCGACAGACCATTTGATTATCGGATCCCAGAACATTTAGAAGGGATCATTATACCCGGGATGAGGGTAGTTGTTCCGTTTGGCCCACGGAGAATCCAAGGCTTTGTTATTTCAATTCAGGAAAGTTCGGAATTTGAGAAGCTAAGGGATATTATAGCTCCTATGGATATCGTTCCGGTATTAAATGAAGAGTTATTACAGCTAGGGGATTGGTTATCTAAAGAAACGCTTTGTTACCGAATTTCTGCCTACCAGGTCATGCTCCCCGCAGCACTAAAAGCTAAATATGAAAAGAGGATACGAGTAACAACTGATATAAATTTGTTACCACAGGTCCTACAAAGGGTGTTCGGAAAGAGTCTGATTGTTAATTTTGATGGTATTGATAACGATGCATGGAAAGCCTTGCAAAAAGAAATATCCTCTGGCCATGTTGAATTTATATATGAAGTAAAGGAACGAGTAAATAAAAAAAAGCGCAAGTATGTTATGCCAGATGTGAGTGAGAAGGAACTGGCCGATTCACTTAAGCTTATATCCATTCAGGCAACCAAGCAGAGGGAGATCATCGAGTTTTTCATAGAGAATCCCGCCCCATTTCCCATGCAACTATTAATGAACGAACTTACTACCTCCTCTTCAGCTATAAAGGGTCTCGTCAAGAAAGGGATATTAAAGGAAGAAGAGGTGGAAGTGTACCGAGATCCTTACGAAAATCGTGTATTTGACCGGACACAACCATTAGCGTTAACCTCAGAGCAAAAAAATGCGATTGCCCCTGTTTTACAAACGATTGAAGAAGATCTCCATAAAGTATTCTTACTTTATGGAGTAACGGGTAGTGGAAAAACGGAAGTGTACTTACAGTCGATTCAACGGGTATTAGAGAAGGGAAAGGAAGCAATCGTGCTTGTTCCAGAAATCGCCTTAACTCCACAAATGGTGAAAAGGTTTAAGGGAAGGTTCGGGGATGAGGTGGCTGTCATGCACAGTGGGCTTTCTACCGGAGAAAAATACGATGAGTGGCGTAAGATTCAAAGAAAAGAAGTGAAGGTTGTGGTAGGAGCAAGATCTGCCATTTTTGCTCCATTTGAAAATCTCGGAATTATTATAATTGATGAGGAGCATGAAACGAGTTATAAACAAGAAGAAAATCCTAGATACCATGCAAGAGACGTTGCGATCCAACGTGCAAAAAAGTATGGATGTCCCGTTGTTCTAGGAAGTGCAACTCCAGCGCTTGAATCCTTTGCTAGGGCTAAAAAAGGTGTGTATGAGTTATTAACATTACCTAGCCGGATGAATAGTGGTCCGATGCCTCATGTTGAAGTAGTAGATATGCGGGAGGAGCTCCGTGAAGGTAACCGGTCAATGTTTTCTAGGATATTAATGGAAAAATTAAAAGACCGTCTCGAAAAGCGAGAGCAAACCGTATTGTTTTTAAACAAACGTGGACATTCCTCTTTTGTTATGTGTAGAGATTGCGGATATGTCGTTAACTGTCCCGATTGTGATATTTCACTAACCTATCATCGATTTAGCGAAAGAATGAAGTGTCATTATTGCGGTTATGAATCCCTTGTTCCGACCAACTGCCCGGAGTGTCAGTCTGAGCATATCCGTTATTTTGGGACGGGTACTCAGAAAATTGAAGAAGAACTTGGCAAGGTATTACCTGAAGCAAGGGTGATTCGAATGGATGTGGACACGACTTCGAAAAAAGGGGCACATGAAAAGCTGTTAACCGAATTTGGTGAAGGAAAAGCAGATATTCTGTTAGGGACTCAAATGATAGCAAAGGGATTGGATTTTCCCAAGATTACGCTGGTAGGAGTTCTTTCAGCGGATACCATGCTGCATATCCCTGATTTCCGATCTTCTGAGAAAACCTTTCAGCTATTAACACAAGTTAGTGGGAGAGCTGGAAGACATGAGCTAACGGGAGAGGTTATTGTACAAACCTATACCCCTGAGCATTACAGTATTCAGTTTGCAGCCCAGCAGGACTATGATCTGTATTATGAAAGGGAAATGCAAATAAGGAAACTTCACCATTATCCCCCTTTCTACTATATATCACTGATTACAGTAAGCCATGAGAATTTGATGAAAGTAGTGTCGGTAACAGAAAAAATTACCGGATATGTACGTAATAGTCTATCCCCAGAAGCGATTGTTCTTGGGCCGGTTGCCTCACCGATTCCTCGAATCAAAAATAGATATAGATACCAATGTTTGATAAAATACAAACGTGAGCCACAGTTAGGTCGTGCAATTAAAACTGTACTTGATCAATATCAGCATGAATCTGCAACAACCGGGTTAACCATTTCTACAGACGTGAATCCTTATATTCTCATGTAGTGGGTTATGAAGAGAGTTGTTTTCGTAGAGAATAGTGATAAATATTAAAAAATCGGAGGAAGTATTTTGACAGTAAAAAAGCTAGTTACTCACCCTGCAGAGATTCTTGAGCAAGAATGTGAGAGAGTAACGGTATTTGATAAAAAACTAGAAAAGCTACTAAATGATATGTATGAAACGATGATTGAATTTGATGGGGTAGGTCTTGCAGCACCTCAAATTGGTCTAGCGAAACAAATTGCTATCGTGGATATAGACGATGAGTCAGGTACGATTGAATTAATTAACCCAGAAATAGTAGAAGTATCCGGTGAACAAACAGGTCCAGAAGGGTGTCTAAGTTTTCCTGGAATATACGGGGAGGTAACAAGACCGTATTTTGTAAAGGTAAAGGCTCGAAACCGAAAAGGAAAAGCATTTGTGATTGAAGCAGAGGACTTCTTAGCACGTGCCATTCTCCATGAAATTGATCATCTCCACGGCATTTTATTTACGTCCAAAGTAACCAGGTATTTAGCTGAAGAAGAGTTAGAGGGAGTCGAAAGCGAATGACAAAAATAGTGTTTATGGGTACTCCTGATTTTTCAGTTCCCGTATTAAGAAGTGTAATAGAAGCTGGATACGAAGTGATTGGTGTAGTGACTCAACCAGATCGCCCAGTTGGAAGAAAAAGAGTGCTTACTCCACCTCCGGTTAAAGTAGAAGCAGAGAAGCATGGAATTCCTGTCCTTCAACCGGAAAAAATTCGTGTAAGAGAGGACTTGGATCAAGTATTAAGCTTGAAGCCAGACTTAGTTGTGACGGCAGCATTTGGACAAATCCTACCGAAGGAGCTATTAGAAGCGCCACCGCTCGGTTGTATTAATGTACATGCTTCCCTTTTACCAGAATTGCGCGGAGGGGCACCCATCCATTACTCAATTATTCAAGGAAAAGAAAAAACAGGAATCACAATAATGTATATGGCAGAAAAGCTTGATGCGGGTGATATTTTAACGCAAGTAGAAGTGCCTATTACAGAAACAGATACGGTTGGTTCTTTACATGATAAGCTTAGCGTTGCAGGCTCGCAATTATTGTTAGATACATTGCCAAAGCTGATTAGTGGGAAACTAGAACCGATTCCCCAGAATGAGAATGAAGCAACGTTCGCGTATAATATAAAGCGCGAGGAAGAGAAAATTGATTGGTCAAAAACAGGTGAAGAAATTTACAACCATATCAGAGGCATGAATCCATGGCCAGTAGCATACACGTCCCTTTCCGATTCAGTGATGAAACTTTGGTGGGCAACAAAAGTAAAGTCGATGAAAAAGGACAATCCGGGAGAAATCATAGCTATTGAGGAAGATGGTTTTGTTATTTCAACAGGAAATGATACGGCAATAAAAGTGCTTGAACTCCAGCCTTCTGGTAAGAAGAAAATGACAGCAGGTCAATTTTTACGTGGGGCAGGTTCGTATTTAAAGGTTGGAGATAGTATAGGAGTTAGCGAATGACAAAAAAATTAAATGTTCGAGAAAGTGTTGTAACCATTCTAGAGCAAATTGAAAAAAATCAATCATATAGCAATCTGCTTTTGAACAATGTGATTAAAAAGAATCAAATTGCACCGAAGGATATTGGATTGTTAACGGAATTAACATATGGAACATTACAGAGAAAAATGACTCTTGATTATTACTTAGAGCCATTTATTAAAAATCCCAAGAAGCTAGAAAACTGGGTCGTGCAGGTACTACGAATGACCTTGTATCAAATGCTTTATTTAGATAAAATTCCTGATCGTGCAGCCATTCATGAGGCTGTGGAAATTGCTAAAAAGAGAGGTCATAAAGGAATATCTGGAATGGTGAATGGTGTTCTCCGCTCTTTGCAAAGAGAAGGGATTAGAGATATTAATGAGATCAAGGATGAGGTAGAGCGATTGTCCATTGAAACCAGTCACCCTATTTGGCTTGTCAGAAGATGGACCGAGCAATTTGGGTATAATAAGGCAAAAGAGATGTGTGAGATCAACTTAACCGCACCGATGCAAACAGCTCGAGTGAATACAAATAAAATTACAAGGGAAGCTTGCATCAAGAGACTTTCAGAAGAAGGCTTCCTTGTCGAGGAAAGTGTGGTTGTACCTGAAGCAATCAAATGCCTAAAAGGAAATCTTGCTCATTCGGAGAGTTTTAAAGAGGGTCTGATTACCATTCAGGATGAAAGCTCTATGCTTGTGGCATATGCATTAGGAACTGAACAAAATGAAACCATCTTAGATGCGTGTGCGGCACCAGGTGGCAAGACTACCCATATCGCTGAAAAACTTGAGGAAACAGGACAAGTTATCTCTTTAGATCTTCATGAACATAAGGTGAAACTAATTAATGAAAATGCCACTCGACTTGGATTGAACAATATAGAAACCAAGGCGATGGATAGCCGCAAGGTACAAGAAGAGTTTGAAGGTAAGACGTTTGACCGTATTTTGCTTGATGCCCCATGTTCTGGTCTTGGTGTAATGAGAAGAAAGCCAGATATGAAGTACACAAAAAAAGAAGAGGATTTAACTCGTCTTCAGTCGATTCAGTTACAATTATTAGACTCTGTAACCCCACTATTAAAGCCAGGTGGAACATTAATCTACAGTACATGTACGCTAGACCGTTCCGAAAACGATGAGGTAGTAGAGGCATTTTTACAAAAGCATACAGAATTTGAGGGAGACGATTCAGTCATTGAAAGAATGCCTAAGGCTATTCAGCCGCTGATGACAGATTTTCAGCTACAAATTTTCCCACAAGATTTTGGCTCAGATGGATTTTATATTGCAAGTTTAAGGAAGAAGGTATAAAGAAATGGAACAGACAACTATTGAAAAAGAACAAACATCAGTAAAGAAACCATCCATTTACTCTGTAGAATTACATGATTTAAAAGCATGGTTAGTAGAGCAAAACGAAAAGGCGTTTCGTGCCGAGCAAATTTTTGATTGGTTATATAAAAAGAGAGTGACTTCTTTTGAGGACATGTCCAATCTTTCAAAAACTTTACGGGAATCACTAGAAAACCATTTCACACTAACTACGCTAAATACACTTATTCAACAGCAATCATCAGACGGTACAATTAAGTTTTTATTTGAGTTACATGATGGATACTCGATTGAAACGGTCCTCATGAGACATGAGTATGGAAATTCAGTGTGTGTAACGACTCAAGTCGGTTGCCGTATCGGTTGTACCTTCTGTGCATCAACATTGGGTGGACTAAAGCGAAATCTAGAAGCAGGGGAAATTGTTGCTCAAGTAGTAAAGGTACAGCAAGCTTTGGATGAAACAGATGAAAGAGTAAGCTCCGTCGTTATTATGGGAATTGGAGAGCCTTTTGATAATTACAATGATATGCTCTCATTTTTAAAAATTATTAACCATGATAAGGGACTGAATATTGGGGCAAGACATATTACCGTATCGACTAGTGGGATTATCCCGAAAATCTATCAGTTTGCAGATGAAAACATGCAAATTAATTTTGCGATTTCTCTTCATGCACCAAATACGGAGATCCGAAGTCGTTTAATGCCGATCAATCGTGCGTATAAGCTTCCTGATTTAATGGATGCCGTACGTTATTATATTGAGAAGACAGGCAGACGAATAAGCTTTGAGTATGGGCTATTTGGTGGAGTGAATGACCAGGTTGAACATGCGGAAGAGCTAGCAAAGCTAATTAAGGGAATTAAATGTCACGTAAACTTAATTCCGGTAAACTATGTACCAGAAAGGGATTATGTTCGCACACCTAAAGATCAAATTTTTGCTTTTGAAAAAACGTTAAAAAATCATGGAGTAAATGTAACAATTCGTAGAGAGCACGGTCATGATATTGATGCAGCATGTGGACAACTTCGTGCAAAGGAACGAAAAGAAGAGACGAGGTGACAATAGGTGAAAGCGGTATTTAAAACGGACCGGGGACGGATTCGCCAGCATAATGAAGACAGTGGCGGAATCTTTATCAACCGTGATGGACAGTATTTATGTGTGGTTGCGGATGGAATGGGTGGACATCGAGCAGGAGATGTCGCCAGTTCCATGGCAATTCAGCATTTAGAAGAAATGTGGAAGGAATCCAGTGGAATTGAGACTGCCTCACACGCAGAGGATTGGTTAAAGCAAAGTATTCCTCATATCAATCAATTAGTATTCCAGCATTCGCAGGAACATGCTGAGTGTGAAGGGATGGGGACAACGGTTGTTGCTGCCATTGTTACTCCATTATTTTCAACCGTACTGAATATTGGGGATAGTCGCTGTTATATATTAAATGACTCAGGTTATCAGCAATTAACAGAAGACCATACACTTGTAAATGAGCTTGTTAGAACTGGACAAATTTCAAGAGAGGATGCAGAACATCATCCTCGTAAAAATGTTATTTTACGAGCTCTTGGAACGGAGCAAGAAGTAAAAATGGACATTCGGACCATCATGTTTGAAGAAGGAGATGTCCTCCTTTTATGCTCGGATGGTCTTTCGAATAAAGTTTCAACGGATGAAATGGTAGGCATATTAAAAAATGATGAAAAATTAGAGGAAAAGGCAACCACTCTCATCAACCTTGCGAATGAGCATGGTGGTGAGGACAATATTACCTTAGTCATTTTACAATTTGACGTTGGCAATGATTGGGGTGGGGATGCATGCTAATCGGGAAGCGTTTAAGCGGTCGCTACAAAGTGCTTGAGATGATTGGCGGTGGTGGTATGGCCAATGTTTATCTAGCGCATGATATGATCTTAGATCGAGACGTGGCTGTTAAGGTACTAAGACTTGATTTTTCGAATGACGACGAATTTATTCGCCGCTTCCACCGAGAAGCACAATCAGCTACTAGCTTGGCTCATCCGAATATTGTTAGTATATACGATGTTGGTGAAGAAGATTCTATCTATTATATTGTTATGGAGTATGTGGAGGGGCAAACTCTCAAACAATACATACAGCAACAGCTTTCTTTACATGTAGCTGATGCCATTAATATCATGAAGCAGTTAACCTCAGCTATTTCGCATGCTCATCAAAATCACATTGTTCATAGAGATATTAAACCACATAATATTTTAATTGATCGTGAAGGGAATGTGAAAATTACTGATTTTGGTATAGCGATGGCAATGAGTGCGACAAGTATAACACAAACAAATTCTGTACTAGGTTCTGTTCATTATTTATCTCCTGAACAGGCAAGAGGGGGAATGGCAAACCGTAAATCGGATATCTATTCTCTTGGGATTGTCATGTTTGAGTTGTTAACAGGTAGGCTGCCATTCTCAGGCGAGTCGGCCGTCTCTATAGCATTAAAACACTTACAATCGGAGACCCCTTCTTTGAGAAGATGGAATCCAAAAATTCCACAAAGTGTGGAAAATATTGTCTTGAAAGCGACCGCTAAGGATCCTTTTCATCGGTATGATAGCGTAGAAGACATGGAGATGGATTTGGTAACAGCCCTTGATCCAGATCGAATCGATGAACCAAAGTTCACTCTTCCGATCGATGATGATGCTACAAAGGCCATTCCAGTCATTACTGCGGATCAGTATCAAACGTTGGATGAGACACTCGTACATAGTAAGGAGCATCCTGTTCTTCAGCAGACACCTGATAAAGGTGATGATAAAAAGAAGAAGAAAAAGAAGAGAAAATGGCCCATTGTGCTCGTATCAATTTTTCTCACATTGGTTATTCTTGCAGTCTTAACTGTAACCGTATTGCCTTCTTTATTAGGACCAAAAGACGTGCTTGTTCCTGATGTTTCTGGAAAAGAGCTAGATGAAGCAATGGAAATCCTACAGGAGCAAGGGTTGAAAATTGGTGACACGATTGAGGTTACAGATGAAGAAATAGAGGAAGGACTCATTATAAAAACAAACCCTAAGGAAGGGAAAACGGTTAAAGAAGGGCAGGAAGTGGATCTTTATTTAAGTATAGGTAAAGAGAAATGGACATTGCTAGACTATACCGGGCGCCAATATGATGATGTCATTGATCTATTAAATGCAAGGGGCTTTAAAGACATTACCAAAACCGAGGTTTACGATGACACGGCTCCTGTGGGCCAAATCATCTCTCAAAGTCCATCGAGCGGGGAAGAAATTATTCCAGCAGATACGGAACTAGAATTTACCGTTAGTAAGGGGCCCCAGTTAATAAAGCTCAAGGATCTCTCGGGGTATAATGAAAAAGGAATCCAAGAGTATTCACATTCCTCTGGTTTGTTTGTTGAGATCGCAAGTGAGGGTGAATTTAGTGATACGGTTGCGGAAGGGACAGTTATGTCGCAAAAGCCTGCTGCAGGCACAGATTTACAAAAAGGATCGAAAGTGACCGTAGTTCTTTCTAAAGGGAAAAAACCGACTCCTAAGGAAGTTCAAAGGGAAATTACCATTCCTTATCAGCCGTTAGTAGAAGGAAATCCACAAGTTGTCCAAATCTATATCGAGGATATGGATCATAATATCACAGAACCGGTAGAAACCTTTGAAATTACAAAAACAGAAACTAAAACCATTAAGTTAATTATCGCTCCTGGTGAGCAAGCCATTTACAAAGTTCAAAGGGACGATGAAGTTATCGATCAAGAAACAGTTCCATACCCTTCAAACTAATGGAGATAGGAACTAGTCGTTCACATTCTGTTAAAGGAGTGTATATATGCCAGAAGGCAAAATTATTAAAGCGTTAAGTGGGTTCTATTATGTTCTTTCAGATGATGATCAAGTGATTCAGTGCCGAGGAAGAGGGGTATTTCGCTTAAATAAAGTGACCCCTCTTGTAGGTGATGAAGTTGTTTTTCAGGCTGAAAATGAATCTGAGGGATATATTTTAGAGGTAAAGGATCGAAAGAACGAGCTGGTAAGACCACCTATTTCTAATGTTGATCAGGCGATATTAGTGTTTTCTGCTGTTGAGCCTGATTTTAGTACCTCTTTGCTCGACCGGTTTCTTGTTTTAGTTGAATTTAATCGAATCAAGCCTATTATTTGTGTAACGAAAATGGATTTAACAAGTGATGATAGAAAAAAGATCGAAATGTATCGTGATCAATATATGAAGGCTGGTTATGAAGTCATATTAACTTCGTCAGAAACGGAGGACGGGCTAGAGCAGCTGCTTCCGCATTTAAAAGGAGTCATATCCGTGTTTGCTGGTCAGTCAGGTGTTGGAAAGTCATCGCTTTTAAATGCGATTCGACCTGATCTAGAATTAAAGACAAACGATATATCCTCCCATTTAGGTCGAGGGAAGCATACAACGAGACATGTGGAATTAATAAAGGTTGGGGAAGGGTTAGTTGCAGATACTCCTGGTTTTAGTTCACTGGAATTCACTGACATTGAGGTGGAGGACTTAAACTATTGTTTCCCTGATATTGAAAAGTTAAGTGAAGACTGTAAGTTTCGTGGATGTATTCACTTAAAGGAACCTAAATGTGCGGTAAAGGAAGCGGTGAATAACGGAGAGCTTCCTGTATATCGATATGAGCATTATGAGCTTTTTGTTCAAGAAATCAAAGAGAGAAAGCCGAGGTATTAACTATGGTGAAAATTGCACCTTCCATACTATCCGCTGATTTTTCAAAATTGGGAGAAGATATTAAAGATGTAGAACGTGGAGGAGCCGACTATATCCATGTCGATGTCATGGACGGACATTTTGTTCCGAACATAACAATTGGCCCTTTGGTCGTAGAAGCGATTCGTCCAATCACCAAGCTACCGCTTGATGTTCATTTAATGATCGAAAATCCTGATCAATATATTGAGGCGTTTGCAAATGCAGGGGCAGATTATATTACGGTTCATGTAGAAGCATGTAAGCATCTCCATCGGACTGTGCACTACATTAAATCCTTTGGAGTAAAGGCAGGAGTCGTCCTTAATCCTGCAACACCTGTTCAAACAATTGAGCATGTGATTGATGATATTGATATGGTACTATTAATGACTGTAAATCCTGGCTTTGGAGGTCAGAAATTTATTGAAGGAGTCCTTCCAAAGATTAGACAGGTAAAAGACCTTGTAGATAAAAAAGGGCTATCCGTTGAAATCGAAGTGGATGGTGGAGTGAACGAGGAAACGGCAAGAAAGTGTGTTGAAGCAGGGGCGACTGTTCTTGTGGCTGGTTCGGCTATCTACAACGAAAAGGATAGAAAAAAAGCGATAGAAAAAATTAGAGGGTAAATAAAAGAAAGGCTAGCTTTTTAAAAGCTAGCCTTTCCTTGATTAGTAGGAGGTTCTTAGAATGGAGATCAATATTTTAGCTGGTGGTCCATTAAACCATATCCCTTCTCTTCACGAATACAGTGGGGAGTGGATTGGTGTCGATCGTGGAGTTCTTACATTAATAAAAGAAGGAATATTTGTTGATAAAGCTTTTGGTGATTTTGATTCTGTGAAAAGAGAAGAGCTTGCGTTAATCAAAAAACAGGTAGGAGAATTACATACATTTTCACCAGAAAAAGATGAAACCGATATGGAACTTGCGATAACTTGGGCGATCAAACAATCCCCCGAAAAAATACGAATTTTTGGTGCTACTGGTGGAAGGTTGGATCATTTCTTTGCAAATGTACAGCTACTTTTTTCACCGGTGCTATTACATGAAGGGATTCCTATTGAAATCATCGATTGCCAAAACATGATTTCATTAATCCAAGCAGGTACACATAAAATAGAAGCAAATAATAAGTACACATATATTTCTTTTATTCCTTTCCATGGCGAGGTAGAGGGCTTAACCCTTGTTGGTTTTAAATATCCATTAAATGAGCGTCATATTCCGATCCATTCCACTCTATGTATTAGTAATGAACTAATTTCTGATATTGGTACTATATCTTTTTCGAAAGGCATATTAATGGTGATAAGGAGTCGCGATTAAAACTTCCTTATATTGAGTACTTATTTTTATATTTTGAATAGGATAATGAGAGTTCTTAAACTTGTTCATGCGTGAGATGGTGAGGAGGGACATAATGAGATTTTACACGATTAAATTGCCGAAAATTTTAGGCGGCATTGTCCGCGCGATGTTGGGTACGTTCAAAAAGGGCTAGACCAAAAGGGGAATTTGTGACACGTTTTCAAGAAAGACAACCTTAAAAATCAATCTACACCGATGGAAGATTTGCATCGGTGTATTTTTTTTTATAAATATTTAAAAGTCTATTTCTAAAGTTTAATGGGAAGGCTAATTTTAAAAGGAAAATGAAAAAGAGCATCCAGATGGATACTCTTTACACATTATACGCGTTCAACTTTACCTGATTTAAGTGCTCTTGCAGAAACCCAAACACGCTTTGGCTTTCCGTCTACAAGAATACGTACCTTTTGAAGGTTAGCACCCCAAGTACGCTTGTTAGCGTTCATAGCATGAGAACGTGCGTTACCTGAACGAGTTCCTTTACCTGTTACAACACATTTACGTGGCATATACATTTCCCTCCTTACTATCAAAGGTGAAGCATTATTTGTTCATCTTTAAAATGCAATGTAAAATTGCTTTCAAGTTTTATTTAATGTGAAAATAGCGGATTGTCCGTTTTTCAAGCATTAAAAGATACTTTAATAATTTATCATACAAACATTAGGAATGCAACAGTTGTAACAAAAGGTTTCAAGAAAATTTCCTTGACATAGGTAAAATCTTAATGCTCTATTATAAGTGCGGGGAATATGACTTTTAAATTTGAAGTCCTTATAGTAAAATGACTGTAGTTAAGGAGCAAATTCCAAAGGGGGAAGCATTTATGTCCATTGAACTGAAAACAAATTTCGGACAAATTGATATCTCAAATGAAGTAATTGCAACAATCGCTGGAGGAGCAGCTGTTGATTGTTACGGTATAGTAGGAATGGCTTCAAAACATCAACTTAAAGATGGCCTTACGGAAATATTAAGAAGAGAGAATTTTACTCGAGGTGTCATTGTTCGTCAAGAAGATGATGAAGTACATATTGACATGTATATAATTGTTAGCTATGGTACAAAAATTTCTGAGATTGCTCACAATGTACAATCTAAAGTGAAATATACCTTAGACAAAACAGTTGGCCTTGCGGTTGACTCGGTTAATATTTACGTTCAAGGTGTTCGCGTCACGAACCCGTAAGTTATATGTGTTGCTCTAGGACGCTTTAGGCTTCCTTGAGCAGTACGTTCGTAGTGACGAACATTAGTGAGGAGGAAAGACTTGTGTCAATTAAATCTTTAGATGGAAAACGTTTCGCTGAAATGGTGCTACAAGGAGCGAATCACTTGTCCTCTAATGCAAAATATGTGGATGCACTAAACGTGTTTCCCGTTCCAGATGGTGATACTGGAACAAATATGAACTTATCGATGACTTCTGGAGCAAAGGAAGTTAAAAATAATGTTCAAGACCATCTTGGGAAGGTAGGGATTGCCCTTTCCAAAGGATTGTTGATGGGTGCACGAGGAAACTCTGGTGTTATTTTATCGCAGTTATTCAGAGGGTTTTCAAAAGCAATCGAAACGAAATCTAGCATCAATGCATTTGAATTTGCCGCCGCTCTTGATGCGGGAGTTATTACTGCTTATAAAGCAGTTATGAAGCCTGTTGAAGGAACGATCCTAACAGTTGCTAAAGACTCTGCGAAACATGCTGTAGAGGTAGCAAAAAAATCAGATGATATTGTTACTATTATGGAAGAAGTGGTTGCTGAAGCGAAGGCTTCCCTAAAGCGTACACCGGATCTTCTACCTGTTTTAAAGGAAGTAGGAGTAGTTGATAGTGGCGGACAAGGACTTGTGTTTGTCTATGAAGGCTTCTTAGCGGTACTTAAGGGAGAGAAATTGCCTGAAGGTCCTACTCTAGCATCCTCAATGGATGATCTAGTGAACGCAGAACATCACAAGAGTGTACAAAGCCACATGAACACTGAAGATATTGAGTTTGGCTATTGTACTGAATTTATGGTGAAGCTTGATGAGAAGAAACTCCAATCAAAATCATTTAGCGAGCAAGTCTTCCGTCAGGATTTAAGTCAGCACGGTGACTCTCTATTGGTTATTTCTGATGAGCAGCTCGTAAAAGTACATATTCATGCCGAGTATCCGGGAAATGTGCTAACGTATGCACAAACCTATGGAAGCTTAGTGAATTTAAAAATTGAAAATATGCGTGAGCAGCATACGAATTTGTTGTCCGGTTCGAATGATACTCAAAGCGTACCTGCAAAGTCGAAGGAAAAGCTGGAGTACGGGATTGTAACCGTTTCTATGGGCTCTGGGATCGCAGACTTATTTAAAAGTATTGGTGCACATGCGGTAATTGAAGGTGGACAAACGATGAATCCAAGTACGGAGGATATCGTTAAGGCAATTAAAGAAGTAAATGCAAAGAAAGTAATTATCTTGCCTAATAACAAAAACATCATCATGGCAGCTGAACAAGCGGCTGAGGTAACAGAGGAAGATGCAATTGTTATCCCTTCTAAAACTGTACCACAAGGAATGTCTGCTCTTCTTGCTTTCAACCCAGGTGCTGACCTAGAGGGTAATAAAGAGGGGATGACAGAAGCGTTACAAAATGTAAAAACAGGCCAAATTACGTATGCAGTTCGTGATACAAGTATCGATGGTTTAGAAATTGAAAAAGATGACTTTATGGGAATTGCGGATGGAAAGATAGTTGTGAAGGATAAAGACAAGGTAGCCTCTGCAACGAAACTCCTAGATCAGCTTCTTGATGGAGATTCAGAAATCTTGACAATCTTAAAAGGTGAAGATGCAACAGATGCGGATGTAGATGCAATTGTCCAGTTTGTTGAAGCTAATTACGGTGATGTTGAAATCGAAATACATGATGGAAAACAACCGTTATATGCGTTCATTTTCTCAGTTGAATAATGTTAATGGAAGCATGGCTAGAGCTGTGCTTCCTTTCATTTGAAAAAAATAATTTGTAGATAGTGGAAATAGAAGAAACTACAAGCTTTTTTCATACAATAATGTATAATACAATGTGGGAAACGTTAGGTTAAAATGAGTATTCTCCACAAGGGGGAAAAGTAATGAAGTACAAAAGTGTTTTTGATATTATTGGTCCGGTAATGATTGGTCCTTCCAGCTCACATACAGCCGGGGCAGCTCGAATTGGTAGAGTAGCCAGAAGTCTTTTTGGCCGTGAACCAAAGTGGGCAAAGATTTCCTTTTACGGCTCTTTTGCACAAACATATAAGGGACATGGGACAGACGTTGCTATCATCGGTGGGCTATTAGATTTTGATACATTTGATGAACGAATTATAAGTTCCATTTCTATTGCTCAAACAAACGGAATGGAAATTACCTTTATTGAAGAAGAAGCAATTCCAAATCACCCGAATACGGCCAAGGTGTTCATTGGTGATGAGCATGGAGAGTTAGAGTTAGTAGGAATCTCCATAGGCGGTGGCAAAATAGAAATCATTGAATTAAATGGATTTGAGCTTAGGTTATCGGGTCACCACCCTGCCATTCTAGTGGTTCATAATGACCGTTTTGGTGCGATTGCAAGTGTTTCTAATATCTTAGCTTCACACGAACTAAATATTGGACATATGGAAGTGTCAAGGAAAGAAAAAGGGATGCTAGCGCTAATGACGATTGAAGTGGATCAAAATATTGACGACTCAGTTATTAAAGAATTAGAAGCGCTTGACCATGTGGTGAAAGTTGCTAAAATCGTTGATTAGAAGAGAAAAATTATGGTAACGCTTTCAAAAATAGATTATTAGAACGC
This sequence comes from Robertmurraya korlensis NBRC 107688, assembly GCF_001591645.1. Taxonomy (GTDB): domain Bacteria; phylum Bacillota; class Bacilli; order Bacillales; family Cytobacillaceae; genus Robertmurraya_A. The sequence continues at coordinate 113,625 of NZ_BCVH01000006.1, forward strand.
AGGGAGAGTGTACATCATGTTTCGCAATGTCGCAGAGCTAGTAGAGCTCGCAAGTACACAAAATAAAAAAATATCAGATATCATGATTGAACAGGAAATGGAAGTTACTGGTCGATCAAGAGAGAAAATTCTTGAGCAAATGAATGTGAACTTGACGGTAATGGAGCAGGCGGTTGAACGTGGACTTAAGGGAGTGACATCTCATTCGGGTCTCACTGGTGGAGACGCCGTTCTTCTTCAAAAATATATTCAATCAGGAAAGTCATTATGTGGAGACACGATACTAGATGCGGTCTCAAAGGCAGTAGCGACAAATGAAGTCAATGCTGCAATGGGTACAATTTGCGCAACACCCACCGCTGGGTCAGCCGGTGTGGTTCCCGGAACATTATTCGCCGTAAGAGATAAACTAAATCCTACTAGAGAACAGATGATCTCTTTCCTTTTTACATCTGGGGCTTTTGGGTTTGTTGTTGCTAACAATGCTTCCATTTCAGGAGCTGCTGGAGGGTGTCAAGCAGAGGTTGGATCTGCTGCTGGGATGGCTGCAGCTGCTATTGTAGAAATGGCTGGCGGGACTCCTGCTCAATGTGCAGAAGCTATGGCGATTACATTAAAAAATATGTTAGGATTAGTATGTGACCCCGTTGCAGGTTTAGTAGAAGTCCCTTGTGTGAAACGTAACGCAATGGGAGCTGCTAATGCAATGGTGGCAGCGGATATGGCACTAGCAGGAATAACTAGTAGAATTCCTTGTGATGAAGTGATTGATGCGATGTATAAAATCGGTCAAACGATGCCTACCGCTCTTAAAGAAACGGCGCAGGGAGGGTTGGCGGCAACTCCGACAGGTCGCAGACTGGAAGCGAAGATTTTCGGAATACCGCATGTTCATGGAGAACAACAATAACGTAAAGCAATCCGTTACAGCTGTAAAAGGTATAGGTGCTGAGTCAGCACAAAGTCTAGCAGCCATGGGAATAGAGACAATCGAAGACTTACTTGAATATTTTCCATATCGTTATGAAGACTATCGCCTGCGTGATTTAACAGACGTAAAGCATGACGAGAGGATTACCGTAGAAGGGAAGGTTCATAGTGAGCCTTCTCTTATGTATTATGGGAAAAAGCGATCAAGACTGACCATAAGATTATTAGTCGATAGATACTTAATCCAAGTCGTATTTTTTAACCAGGCATATTTAAAAAGTAAGTTTCAAGTAAATGAATTAGTTACAGTAACCGGCAAATGGGATCAGCATCGTCAAATGATCACAGCCTCTCAAGCAAAAGTAGGATCAAACGAATCAGAAAAAAAGTTTGTACCTGTTTATAGTGTGAAAGGGGATGTAACGGTAAAAGGTCTTAGGAGATTTATTAATCTAGCATACTCCCAGTACGGAAACGATATAAGAGAAACGCTGCCAGAAAAAATGATTACCAAATATAAGCTTGGAGACCGGAAGGAAGCGCTGCTTTCCATGCATAATCCAGTAAACGAGGATGATGTAAAAAAGGCCCGAAGAAGGTTTGTGTATGAAGAATTTTTGTATTTTCAATTAAAGATGCAAGCTTTACGGAAATTTGAAAGAGAGAATTCAAAGGGGCTTTCTCAAAACTATGAATTAGATACAGTAAAGCAGTTTATTGATAATCTCCCATTCCCACTTACAAATGCACAAAAACGAGTGGTGAACGAGGTGTTAAAAGATCTAAAATCTCCCTACCGAATGAATCGTTTGCTGCAAGGGGATGTAGGTTCTGGCAAAACCATCGTTGCTGCCATTGCTCTTTTTTCGAGTTATACAGCTGGATATCAAGGTGCTTTAATGGTGCCGACAGAAATTTTAGCTGAGCAGCATGCTGAATCACTAAAGACATTGCTAGAGCCAGTTGGATTGTCAGTTGAATTATTAACGAGTTCGGTAAAGGGGAAGAGGCGTCGTGAAGTCTTAGAAAGATTAAAAAACGGTGAAATACACATTTTAATCGGGACACATGCGTTAATCCAAGATGAAGTGGTTTTCGCTAAATTGGGGCTTGTCATTACAGATGAGCAGCATCGATTCGGTGTAGAACAAAGAAGGATACTAAGAGAAAAAGGTGAAAACCCAGATGTACTCTTTATGACAGCTACTCCGATTCCTCGTACTCTAGCGATTACCGTGTTTGGAGAAATGGACGTATCGATCATTGATGAAATGCCAGCCGGTCGAAAGGCGATTGAAACGTATTGGGCAAAAGCAGAAATGCTTGATCGTGTTCTCTCATTTATGGAAAAAGAGCTTCGAAAAGGACGACAAGCTTATGTCATTTGTCCACTTATTGAAGAGTCGGACAAGCTGGATGTACAAAATGCAATTGACGTTCATGTTGCCCTACAAACATACTTTCAAAATCGTTATCAAGTTGGTTTGATGCATGGTAGACTTGGTTCGGATGAGAAGGATGAAGTGATGAAAGCTTTCAGCTCAAATCAATATCAAGTACTTGTATCAACTACTGTCGTAGAGGTGGGAGTAAATGTCCCGAATGCAACGATGATGGTTATTTATGATGCAGAAAGATTTGGGTTAGCACAGCTTCACCAGCTACGTGGACGTGTGGGAAGAGGAAGTGAACAATCGTATTGTGTGCTTCTGGCTGATCCAAAAACCGAGGTTGGAAAAGAACGTATGAAAATTATGACAGAGACAAATGATGGCTTTGTCGTAAGTGAGAAGGATTTGGAGCTTCGAGGTCCTGGTGATTTCTTTGGCCGTAAACAAAGTGGCCTACCGGAGTTTAAGGTAGCTGATATGGTTCATGACTACCGAGCGTTAGAAACCGCTCGAAACGACGCCATGGTCTTAATAGAATCAGAAGAGTTTTGGAATGCGGATGAATACGTGGAGCTCCGTTCAAAGCTTGCTGATTCTGGTGTGCTGGAAAATGAAAAATTAGATTAAATTTACTATGATAAAAGCAGTATTGCAAAAAAAGTTTGTTGCATTCTGCTTTTTAGTTTTATATACTACTATTAGTACCTAGTCTTAATACTTCGGACGGTGTTTTACATATGAGAAAAAGTAAAAAAGAACGTCAACGACTTTTAATAGATACGATTAAAGAAAACCCGTTTATTACCGATGAAGAGCTTGCTGAACAATTTACGGTTAGCGTACAAACCATTCGGTTAGACCGGTTAGAGTTATCGATCCCTGAGCTACGGGAAAGAATAAAGAATGTCGCAGAGAAGCGATTTGATGATGAAGTCCGTTCTTTACCAATCGATGAAGTAATTGGTGAGATTATTGATATTGAGCTTGATCAAACAGCAATTTCTATTTTTGATGTCAAGCATGAGCATGTGTTTAAAAGAAATCAAATCGCAAGGGGTCATCATGTTTTTGCTCAGGCAAATTCTCTAGCTGTAGCAGTGATCAATGATGAACTTGCTTTAACAGCAAAGGCAAACATACAATTTACCAGGTCTGTAAAAGAAAATGAACGAGTCATTGCAAAAGCAAAAGTGTTACGAATTGATGAAGAAAAGGGTAGAACCCTTGTGGAAGTCAATAGTTTTGTGAATAATGAACTAGTATTTACTGGTACGTTTGAAATGTATCGTTATAAAAAATGACATAAGGAATGAGTAACGATGAAACTGGCCATTGATGCAATGGGAGGCGACCACGCTCCAAAAGAGATCGTTCTAGGAGCGATAAAGGCCGTTCAAGCATTTGATGATTTACATATATGTCTAGTTGGTGATGAAGCAAAAATTAAGGAGCATCTCGCACCACACGACAGAATATCGATTTTACATACTGAAGAGGTTATTTTAGGAACTGATGAGCCTGTAAAAGCAGTGAGGCGGAAAAAGAATTCATCCATGGTTTTAGCCGCGAAGCTTGTTGCTGATGGGGAAGCGGATGGTTGTATATCTGCTGGTAATACAGGGGCTTTAATGGCGACAGGTTTGTTCGTAGTAGGACGTATTGAAGGAATTGAAAGACCAGCACTAGCTCCAACCTTACCGACAATTGGTGGGGAAGGGTTTCTTTTGCTTGATGTCGGTGCAAACGTTGATGCAAAGCCTGAGCACTTATTGCAAAATGCAATTATGGGTTCCATCTACGCTGAAAACGTAAGAGGTGTAAAGAATCCAAGAGTAGGTCTTTTGAATATCGGAACAGAAGAGAAAAAAGGAAACGAGTTAACAAAGCTTGCCTTTGATTTGTTAAAGGAAGCTCCAGTGAACTTTATTGGAAATGTTGAGTCTAGGGATTTGCTTGAGGGTGTTGCTGATGTTGTAGTCACTGATGGTTTCACAGGAAATATGGTACTAAAGACCATTGAGGGTACGGCATTATCTGTATTTAAAATGCTTAAATCGACATTATATAGCTCTCTGAAAACGAAGCTAGCAGCGGCTGTTCTAAAGCCAGACCTCATGCAATTAAAAGCGAAGATGGATTACTCGGAGTATGGTGGTGCGGGCCTGTTCGGACTTAAGGCACCTGTCATTAAAGCCCATGGATCGTCTGACGCAAACTCAGTATTTAATGCAATTAGACAAACTAGAGATATGGTGAATAAAAAGGTTGCGCCTACGATTAAAGAGGCCATATCAAAATACACAGAAGCTTGAGAGGAGTAACTATGGGTAAATTAGCTATTATCTTTCCAGGACAAGGCTCACAAACAGTTGGAATGGGAAAAGTCTTTGCAGAGACAAACCAGGAAGTTCAATCTATATTCGAACAAGTAGACAAGAAACTAGGATTCTCACTATCCAATCTTATTTTTGAAGGACCACAGGATGAGTTAACAAAAACAACAAACACTCAACCGGCGCTTTTAACAACATCCATTGCGTTGTTTAATCAATTTAAGAAAGCTGATATAGCGGCAGACTATATGGCTGGGCATAGCTTAGGTGAGTACACAGCGTTGGTAGCTGCTGGAGCGATTGCTTTTGAAGACGGCGCATATGCGGTTCGTAAACGTGGTGAGTTTATGGAAGAAGCTGTTCCTAATCGTGAAGGGGCAATGGCGGCTGTATTAGGTCTAGATCGTGATACTCTTGCTGAAGCAGTAGAAAAAGCATCTGTTGAAGGAGAAATAGTTGGTCTTGCCAATATGAATTGCCCTGGTCAAATTGTTATTTCAGGTTCGAGAAAAGGGGTTGAACTAGCTTCCCAGCTTGCAAAGGAAGCAGGAGCAAAACGAGTTCTTCCGCTTGAAGTTAGTGGTCCATTCCACTCGCAGCTCATGAAGCCGGCATCTGGACGTTTACAAGAAGTGCTAGATTTACTATCAATCAGTGAAGCGAATACTCCTGTCATAGCGAATGTAAATGCACAAGAGATGACTCAACCAGAGGAAATTAAGGAGCGATTGCTAGAGCAGCTATATTCTCCTGTCTTATGGGAGGACAGCGTAAAGCATATGATTGAACTTGGTGTAGATACCTTTGTTGAAATTGGACCTGGGAAAGTGCTATCTGGTTTAGTAAAGAAAGTGGATCGTTCTGTTCAAACATATTCTATTTCTGATGAGGAAACGCTTTTGGCAACCATTAATGCATTAAAGGAGAGAACGGTATGAAGCTTTTAGGAAAAGTGGCGCTTGTTACAGGTGCATCACGTGGAATCGGAAGAGATATCGCTATTGAATTAGCGAAAGCAGGGGCAAATGTGGCGGTTAACTACGCTGGTAGTGAAGCTCGTGCGAATGAGGTAGTTCAAGAAATTCAAAGTCTTGGTAGAGAAGCATTTGCCGTTCAATGCGATGTTGCTAGTGCAGAATCTGTAGCGGAGATGGTCAAACAAACGATTGACCGTTGGGGAAGCCTAGATATTCTTGTCAATAATGCGGGAATTACTAGAGATAATCTAATTATGCGTATGAAGGAAGACGAATGGGACGATGTTATTAATACAAACCTTAAAGGTGTGTTCCTTTGTACGAAGGCCGTTACTCGTCAAATGATGAAGCAAAAGAGTGGAAGAATTATTAATATTTCTTCCGTCGTCGGAGAAAGCGGGAACGCTGGTCAAGCCAATTATGTAGCAGCCAAGGCTGGGGTAATCGGTTTAACAAAAACTACGGCTAAGGAGCTTGCTCCTCGTGGGATAACGGTTAATGCTGTTGCACCTGGCTTTATTACAACCGATATGACAGATAAATTAACAGATGAGATTAAAGAGGGAATGCTAAAGATGATTCCGCTGGCTAAATTTGGTGAACCAAAGGACATTGCCAACGCAGTAACATTTCTAGCATCTGACGACAGCCGCTACATTACAGGACAAACCATCCATGTAAACGGTGGAATGGTGATGTAACCGAAAATTCAACATTTATTAATTTGGAGAAATGGACTATAATGTCCCTTGAGGGGAGGTGAAAAGCATGGCAGATGTATTAGAGCGCGTAACGAAGATTATCGTTGACAGACTTGGAGTAGAAGAAACTCAAGTGACTCTTGAAGCTTCTTTCAAGGATGATCTTGGTGCTGATTCCCTTGACGTAGTAGAACTAGTTATGGAATTAGAAGACGAGTTTGATATGGAAATCTCTGACGATGATGCTGAAAAGATTTCTACAGTGGGTGACGCTGTGAACTACATAAAAAGTACTCAATAATCGTTAGAATTTATGAAAAAGCTCCGCATCTATGCGGGGCTTTCTTCTGTTGCAAAGAATTTTGAAAAACCTTCAATCTTCCTTTGCGTTTTTAAGAACTTTTACGTAAACTTGATATGGTATGTAAACTATTAGCAAGGTGGAGGCAAAATGAGCAAGTACGGAAAAGAAAGAGAGAAACGTAGCTTTCGCTCTTATGATAAATTATTTAAAGATTTTCAATCGGAACAAGGGATTACCTTTACAGATGAAAAACTATTAAAACAAGCATTTACCCATTCATCATATGTGAATGAGCATCGTAGAAAGCCTTATGAAGATAATGAGAGGCTTGAATTTTTAGGAGACGCTGTATTAGAATTAACGGTTTCACAGTTCCTTTACAAGAAGTACCCGATGATGAGCGAAGGAGAGTTGACGAAGTTGCGTGCGGCCGTTGTTTGTGAGCCTTCGTTAGTAAGGTTTGCCAACGAACTTTCTTTTGGAAAGCTTGTATTACTCGGAAAAGGGGAAGAAATGACAGGAGGTCGTGAGCGCCCAGCCCTGTTAGCGGATGTCTTTGAAGCGTTTATTGGGGCACTCTTTTTAGATAAAGGAATTGAAACAGTGATTGGCTTTTTAGAAAAAGTTGTATTTCCTAAAATAAACGAAGGTGCTTTTTCTCATGTGATGGATTTTAAAAGTCAACTACAAGAGCTTGTTCAAAGAGATGGAATTGGTACAATCGAATACAAAATTTTACTTGAGCGAGGACCGGCCCATAACAGGGAGTTTGTCTCAAAGGTTTGTTTAAACAACGAGGAGCTTGGACAAGGTACAGGGAGATCAAAGAAAGAAGCGGAGCAGCATGCTGCCCAAATGGCTTTAGAAAAGATCAAATCTCACCTTAATGGAGCAAAAGAACAGCTAGAAGAAAAACAACAGGAGTAGAGATAAAGGGGGAAAAGCTGTGTATCTCAAACGTTTGGATGTAGTCGGATTCAAATCGTTTGCTGAGAGAATTGGGGTCGATTTTGTCCCGGGTGTCACAGCAGTGGTTGGTCCAAATGGTAGTGGAAAAAGTAATATCACCGATGCCATTCGATGGGTGTTAGGAGAGCAGTCAGCGAAATCGCTTCGAGGCGCAAAGATGGAGGATATTATTTTTGCTGGAAGTGATTCGCGAAAGGCATTGAATTTCGCGGAAGTTACATTGACTCTGGATAATGAAGATCAGGCATTACCGATAGACTACAATGAGGTTAGTGTAACTAGACGTGTGTATCGATCTGGGGATAGCGAGTTTCAAATTAATAAACAAACATGTAGGTTGAAAGATATCATTGATTTGTTTATGGACTCCGGATTAGGGAGAGAAGCGTTTTCAATCATTAGCCAAGGTAAAGTAGAAGAAATATTAAACAGCAAGGCCGAAGAAAGAAGAACCATCTTTGAAGAGGCGGCTGGTGTTCTAAAATATAAAAACCGTAAGAAAAAAGCTGAGTCAAAGCTAACAGAAACACAGGAGAATCTAAATCGTGTGAGTGATATCTTACATGAATTAGAAACGCAAGTAGAGCCGCTAAAAATTCAAGCGTCCATTGCGAAGGATTATTTACAGCAAAAAGAAGAGCTTGAAAAGATAGAAGTATCTGTAACGGTACACGAGATTGAGGAGCTTCATGAGCAGTGGGAGAAGCTGACCAATCAGCTTGAGCAGCATAAAGAGGATGAACTAAAGCTATCTACCGTTCTTCAATCGAAGGAAGCTAACATTGTGGAAATGAGAGATCATATGGCAGCCCTCGATGAGTCGATTAACGACTTGCAGGACATTCTTCTTCATGTCAGTGAAGAGCTTGAGAAAGTTGAAGGTAGAAAAGAAGTACTAAAAGAGAGAAAGAAAAATGCTTCGCAAAATAAAGAGCAACTAAGAAAAAGCATGGAAGAAGTCTCGATAAAAGTTCAAGAATTAACCTCGCTTCAGCTTGCGCAAGAAGAAAGCTATTCAAGGATGAATCAAGAGGTACAATCGCTGAAACAACTGCTAAAAGAAAAGCAGGAAGTTCTCGCATCGTTTAGTGAAAATATAGAAGATCGTATTGAGTCACTAAAGAGTGACTATATTGAGATTTTAAACAAGCAAGCATCTAGTAGGAATGAACTTCAAAACACCGAAAAACAGCTTGGGCAGCAAGGTGTAAAAAACACACGGTTAGAAGCAGATAACGAAAAATACCTTCAAGAAAGACGTGTTATTGCCACCCGAAAGCAGAGTATTGAAGCTAGCATTACTGAGGTTCAGAAAAATCTAGAAGTGCAGGTCCATGTGTTTAGAGAAGAGCAAAGAAGCCTTGAAAACTTGAAAAATAAATACCAAAAGCAAGAAACCCAGCTATATCAGGCGTATCAATTTTTACAAAAAGCAAAGTCTAGAAAAGATATGCTAGAAGAGATGGAAGACGATTATTCAGGTTTTTTCCAAGGAGTAAAGGAAGTATTAAAGGCAAGAGACGGCAAGCTCTCTGGTATTGAGGGTGCGGTTGCAGAGCTTATCCAAGTTCCAAAGCCGTATGAAGTGTCAATTGAGACGGCTTTAGGTGCAGCCATGCAACATGTCGTTGTTTCAAATGAGGAAAACGGGAGAAAGGCGATCGCGTATTTAAAGCAAAACTCCTTTGGACGAGCAACATTCCTCCCTCTTAGTGTTATTAGAGGCAAAAGCCTATCAGCCGGACAGCTTCAGGCTTTAAAAGGACATCCATCATTTGTTGGGGTAGCAAAGGAATTAATAGAGTATGAACATAAATATGAAGAAATCTTTTCGAATCTTTTAGGAACAGTTGTTATTACGAGGGACTTAAAAGGAGCGAATGATCTCGCTAAGCTTTTACAATACCGTTGCCGATTTGTTACGATCGATGGGGATATTGTTAACCCAGGTGGTTCCATGACTGGTGGTGCTGTAAAATCAAATACCTCCTCGCTTCTAAGCCGTAAAGGAGAGCTAGAAGAGTTAAAAGGGAAGCTAGTGGGAATGGAAGTCCAAACACACGAGTTAGAAGCCCAGGTGAAGGAACTTAAATTTTCCATAGCAACCCAAGAGCATAAGCTTGAGGATATTCGGAAACAGGGGGAGGATCTTCGTTTACTCGAGCAATCGAAAAGGGGAGACCTCAGAGAAATTGAGATTGAAGAAAAAAATATCAATGAAAAGCTAAAAATATATGATCTAGATATGTCTCAATTTCTACAAGATCAAACGCAGTTATCTTCACGAAAGTTAGAGTTGACAGAATTGCTTTCAACGTATGCGAAGGAACTAGCTGAACTTGATAGGGAAATTCAAATACTATCAGAAAAGAAATCTTCACAAAATAGTTCTAAAGAAACAGTTATCAATGAAATTGGGGAATTGAAAGTGAAGCTGGCTGCATTGATGGAGCAGCATCACGGCTTGTCTGAAAAACTTGATGCGACAAGATCAGCACTAATCGAGTATACGAAGCGACATGAAACATACGAAGAGGATCTGTCTTTATTATCATCAGAAATGAACTCTAGTAATTCTGGGGAACAGCGATTAGAAGAAGAGGCTTCCAAAAAGCTGCAGGATAAAAATGAAACGATCTCTATGATTTCCTCACGCCGGGAAGAGCGTCTAAAGCTTCACAGCACACTTGAGGATGCTGAGCTTGAACTAAAAGAGCTGTTAAGACAGCATAAGGGCTTAATTGGGGCACTTAAGGATGAAGAAGTAAAGTTAGGACGTCTAGATGTAGACTTAGAAAACAGACTTTCTCACCTCCGAGAAGAGTATCTTCTGTCATTTGAAGCGGCAAAAGAGGAATTTCCTCTTGTTCTACCGGTTGAGGAGGCACGAAAAAAAGTGAAGTTGATTCGTCTCGCCATCGAAGAACTCGGTGTCGTCAATATCGGTGCAATTGAAGAATATGATCGTGTCTCTGAGCGATATGAGTTCTTGCTAGAGCAGAAAAATGACCTGCAGGAAGCAAAGGATACACTTTTTCAGGTGATTGATGAAATGGACGAAGAGATGAAAAAGCGATTTGAGCAAACCTTCTATGGAATTCGTTCACATTTTGAATTTGTCTTCCAAGCGCTATTTGGTGGGGGAAGAGCGGACTTAAAGCTAACGAACCCTGAAGACTTATTAAATACAGGCGTAGAAATCGTTGCACAACCCCCAGGGAAAAAACTGCAAAATTTAGGCCTTTTATCTGGTGGCGAGCGATCACTTACAGCCATCGCTCTTTTGTTCTCTATTCTAAAAGTAAGACCTGTACCATTCTGTATTCTTGATGAAGTAGAAGCAGCCTTAGATGAGGCCAATGTGTATCGTTTTAGCCAATATTTAAAACGATACAGTGTTGAAACGCAGTTTATAGTCATTACTCACCGTAAAGGAACAATGGAAGAAGCAGATGTGCTTTACGGAGTAACGATGCAGGAGTCGGGAGTTTCAAAGCTTGTCTCTGTTCGATTGGAAGAGACAAAAGAATTGATTGTAACGTAAAGGACGTGTGAGTTTTGAGTTTTTTTAAGAAGCTAAAAGAAAAAATTACAAAGCAAACGGATACAGTAACTGAAAAGTTTAAGGATGGCTTAACCAAAACGAGAGACAATTTTTCAGGAAAAGTGAATGATCTTGTCGCTCGCTATCGTAAAGTGGATGAAGACTTTTTCGAAGAGCTTGAAGAGATCTTAATCGGTGCCGATGTGGGTTTCGATACCGTGATGGAACTTATTGATGAGCTAAAAATGGAAGTGAAACGTAAAAACATTCAAGACCCGGAAGCTGTACAGGCGGTCATTTCTGAGAAGCTTGTAGAGATCTACAAGGGTGACGAAGACGAAGTTAATACGATTCATATGCAGGATGGCTTAACGGTTATTTTGTTTGTTGGAGTAAATGGTGTAGGAAAAACAACGACGATTGGGAAGCTTGCTCATAAATATAAGAGTGAAGGTAAGAAAGTATTACTAGCGGCCGGAGACACTTTCCGTGCCGGTGCCATTGAACAGCTAGAGGTATGGGGAGACCGAGTCGGAGTTGAAGTCATTAAGCAAAGCGCTGGCTCGGATCCTGCTGCTGTTATGTACGATGCCGTTCAAGCAGCAAAGTCAAGAAATGCAGATATCTTATTATGTGATACAGCTGGCCGCCTTCAGAACAAAGTAAACCTGATGAAGGAGCTTGAAAAGGTAAAGCGTGTCATAGAACGAGAAATTCCAGGTGCGCCTCACGAGGTTCTTCTCGTACTAGATGCAACGACTGGCCAAAACGCGATGGTACAAGCAAAAACTTTCAAGGAAGCAACAGACGTTAGCGGAATTGTGTTAACAAAGCTTGATGGAACAGCTAAGGGCGGGATTGTGTTAGCAATTCGTAACGAACTACAAATTCCAGTAAAGTTTGTGGGACTAGGTGAAAAAATGGATGATCTTCAACAATTCGATGCTGAGCAATATGTGTATGGGTTGTTTGCGGACTTAGTCGATAAGGAATTACAAGAGTAGGTGAGTAAAAGTCCGGGTGAAAATACCCGGGCTTTTTCTTTGAAACACGTGGTCTGTCTTGACATTAAACCCCTCTGTGTGTAAACTATTGTATGTAAAGGCTTTTCACTTAACAAAGGGGGATGAGCGATGCTGGAGAAAACAAATAGGATGAATTATTTGTATGACTTTTATCAGTCATTACTTACTCCTAAGCAGCAAAGCTATATGTCCCTGTATTATTTGGACGACTATTCGCTAGGCGAAATTGCTGAAGAGTACAATGTCAGTCGTCAAGCGGTCTATGATAATATTAAACGAACAGAAGCGATGCTTGAAGAGTACGAGGAAAAGCTATTATTATTCCAGAAATTTCAGGAGCGTAATAAGCTGCTAGCAAAGCTCAAGGATTCTTTATCAGATGACACGCAGCTAGAGCTAATAGCACAGCTTGAGAAATTAGACTAGGAGGCGGCCTGAAGATGGCATTTGAAGGATTAGCCGACCGACTGCAAAATACGATCCAAAAAATTCGCGGCAAAGGGAAAGTCAATGAGGCCGATGTTAAAGAAATGATGCGCGAGGTGCGCTTAGCTCTTTTGGAGGCGGACGTTAACTTTAAGGTTGTCAAAGAATTCGTCAAAAAAGTAAGCGAGCGTGCTGTTGGTCAGGAAGTCATGCAAAGCTTAACACCTGGGCAACAGGTCATTAAAGTGGTTAAGGAAGAACTGACAAACTTGATGGGCGGAGAACAAAGCAAAATTGCTGTCTCTAATCGTCCGCCAACCGTTATTATGATGGTTGGATTACAAGGGGCAGGGAAAACGACAACCACGGGGAAGCTTGCAAACCTGATTCGAAAAAAATATAACCGCAATCCGTTATTAGTTGCGGCCGATATTTATCGTCCCGCTGCCATTAAGCAGCTTGAAACGCTTGGAAAGCAGCTTAGCATGCCGGTCTTTTCACTTGGTGATCAAGTAAGTCCGGTTGAGATTGCAAAACAAGCGATTCAAAAGGCGAAAGAAGACCATCATGACTACGTTCTAATTGACACTGCTGGTCGTTTGCATGTCGATGAAGCCCTTATGGGAGAATTAAAAGAGATTAAAGAACTCACAAACCCGGATGAAATCTTTCTTGTTGTCGATGCGATGACAGGTCAGGACGCTGTGAACGTAGCTTCAAGCTTTAATGAACAGCTTGGACTTACAGGGGTCGTCCTAACAAAACTCGACGGAGACACTCGAGGAGGTGCCGCCCTCTCTATTCGTTCCGTAACGAATACACCGATTAAGTTTATCGGTCTAGGGGAAAAAATGGATGCCATTGAGACGTTCCATCCAGAACGAATGGCTTCACGGATCCTCGGAATGGGCGACGTTCTAACGTTAATCGAAAAGGCTCAGGCTAATGTTGATGAAGCAAAGGCAAAAGAGTTAGAACAAAAAATGCGAACAGCTTCATTTACATTTGATGACTTTTTAGATCAACTTGGACAGGTTCGTAATATGGGCCCCCTTGATGAACTATTAAAAATGATGCCTGGTGCGAATAAGATTAAAGGCCTGAATAATCTTCAAATCGATGAAAAGCAAATTTCTCATGTTGAGGCGATCATCCAGTCAATGACAAAGGAAGAAAAAACTCATCCTGAAATCATTAATGCAGGTCGCAGAAAAAGAATTGCCAAGGGAAGCGGAACCTCCGTACCAGAGGTAAACCGTTTATTAAAGCAATTTGAAGACATGAAGAAGATGATGAAGCAGATGTCAGGTATGCAAGGAAAGGCTAAGAAAAAGGGCGGATTTAAGCTTCCGTTCAACCCTTTTTAAGGCTGAAATAACAGGAAAATAATAGTGACAAGAAAAAAGACTTTACAAACTAAAAAACAATTGATATTATACTATCTTGTGTGAAACTATTCGGAGGTGCTTATTTAAAATGGCAGTTAAAATTCGTTTAAAGCGTATGGGAGCAAAAAAATCTCCTTTTTATCGTATTGTAGTAGCAGATTCTCGTTCACCACGTGATGGACGTTTCATTGAAACAGTTGGAACTTACAACCCAGTTGCTGAGCCAGCTATCGTTGATATCAACGAAGACTTAGCATTAAAATGGTTACAAGACGGTGCAAAGCCATCTGACACAGTTCGTAACTTGTTCTCTAAACAAGGCCTTATGGAAAAATTCCATAACGCAAAATTAAGCAAGTAATCTGCAGAGAATGAAAGAGCTCATCGAAACCATTGTCAAGGCACTTGTTGACCTTCCAGACGAAGTTCGTGTAACGGAGCTGGAAGAGGCCGACAAAATTACGTATCAACTAGCTGTTCATAAAACAGATATGGGGAAGGTAATCGGCAAACAAGGCCGTGTTGCAAAAGCTATTCGAACTGTTGTCTATTCAGCAGGAGCATCACAGCAGAAGAAAGTCTACCTAGAGATTATTGAATAAAATGCTACTGAAGAAGGAGGGGACAACCCTCCTTTTTTCGTAGTTATAGAAATTAAAATCTCTTATTCTGAAGGAGGAGATTCGGTTTATGAATATTCTTCAAACCGTTGTCGTAAAGCAAGTATTGACGGAAACTAGCAAGCAAGTTTTGCTAAGCAAGTTTGAACTTGAAAAAAGCCAACTTCAGAAGGAATCAGAACAGCTTCGTTTTGAAATGAGGAAGCTTGAAAAGTCAAAGAAAATGACCATCAACTCCTTTCAGAAACGATTTGATAAAGAAATCGATACGAGATTAGAAAAGATTAAGCTCCTTGATTTTAAAATCGAACAATTACATATGCTACCTTTAGGAAGCGAATTAAAGGAAAAGGAATGCCAAGCGATCGTTGAAGTTAATGTGGGTGACGTTTGGGAGGATATTCAGACTGAGAAAACGATTATCATCAAGGATGGGATCATTGATGAAATTCGGTAGTTTGAGGTGAAGAAAGATGGAAAAATGGTTTAATGTAGGAAAAATTGTTAATACACATGGTATTAAAGGGGAAGTTCGCGTTATCTCCAAGACTGACTTTGCTGATGAGCGGTATAAGCCTGGAAATCACTTGTATTTATTTATGCCTGATGCAGAAGAACCAATCAAATTAACGGTTGCATCTCACCGTAAGCATAAAACATTTGATTTATTAACCTTTACTGGATATCCGCATGTAAATGATGTGGAGCCGATGAAGGGTGGAGTTCTAAAGATCACGGAAGAGCAACAAGGTGAGCTACAAGAAAATGAATTTTACTTTCACCAAATCATTGGCTGTCTCGTGTATACCACTAAAGGGGAAGAAATCGGGAAAATTCGAGAGATCCTAACACCTGGAGCGAATGATGTATGGGTCGTAAAGGGCAAGGGTGGCAAGGATATCCTCATACCTTATATCGAGCAAATTGTAAAAAAGGTTGATATAAAGGAAAAAGTCATTTTAATTGAGCCGATGGAAGGGCTATTATCATGATGAATATCGATGTACTTACCCTATTTCCTGAAATGTTTCACGGGGTGTTTGGACAATCAATCTTAAAAAAGGCAGCTGAACAACAGGCTGTCCGGTACAATGTTGTCAATTTTAGAGAGTTTGCGGATAATAAGCACCAAACGGTCGATGATTACCCTTATGGCGGTGGAGCAGGGATGGTTTTGAAGCCCCAGCCCATTTTTGACGCAGTCAAGAGCTGTCAGGAGCATGCTAAAACAACGAAGCCACCACGAGTGGTATTACTCTGTCCACAAGGTGAGCGTTATAACCAGAAGAAGGCGGAGGAACTTGCAAAGGAAGAGCATCTAATCTTTGTCTGTGGCCATTATGAGGGCTATGACGAGCGTATTAGGCAACATGTAGTGACAGATGAGATTTCAATAGGTGATTTCGTCTTAACGGGTGGAGAGCTTGGTGCAATGGTCATTATTGATAGTGTTGTTCGTCTACTTCCGAACGTATTAGGAAAAGAAGAGTCGCATTTGCAAGATTCCTTTAGCACGGGACTACTAGAGCACCCTCACTATACGAGACCGGCTGATTTCCGCGGGTTAAAGGTACCAGAAGTATTAACGTCTGGTAATCACCGTCTAATCGATGAGTGGAGAGAGAAAGAGTCTCTTAAGAGAACGTTTGAAAGACGTCCAGATTTATTAGACACCTATGAATTGACAGAGAAGCAACAGAATTGGTTGCTAGAGTTGAAAAAACAAAAGAAATAGTATTGAAGTTCATTAATATGTATGTTATGATACTTTTTGTGACTGTGACTAGAGTCTCAGTCTTATAACGATGTTCCGCTGCAATTAGCAAGTGTTTCAGTCATGCATGAGCGTCTGTTGGAAGGAGTTGAAAACGATGCAAAAATTAATCGAAGAAATCACAAAAGAACAACTTCGCTCTGATCTACCTACTTTCCGTCCTGGTGATACTGTACGTGTACACGTTAAAGTTATCGAGGGTACGCGTGAGCGTGTTCAGGTGTATGAAGGTGTTGTGATTAAGCGTCGTGGTGGTGGAATTAGCGAAACTTTCACAGTACGTAAAGTTTCTTATGGTGTAGGCGTTGAGCGTACATTCCCAGTACACACACCTAAAATTGCGAAGCTTGAAGTTATCCGTCGCGGTAAAGTACGCCGTGCGAAACTTTACTACCTACGTAACCTACGTGGTAAAAAAGCTCGTATCAAAGAAATCCGATAAACAAGAAAAGCGACTGTTTCATGATAAATGGACGACCGCTGGACAAATGCGAAAGGAGCTTGTCATACAAGCTCCTTTTTCGTAGTCTATCTAGGAGTTATTACGTGTATAATATATACCGATACTGTAAAATAAAAGCTATATGGCGATAAATAGACGATAAGAACAGTGATTGGTGGGATGCGTTATGGCAAAAAGTAAAAATGAACTATGGGAATGGACAAAGGCACTAATCATTGCAGTGTTACTAGCAGCAATTATTCGTTACTTCTTATTTGCACCGATAGTAGTTGACGGGCTTTCAATGATGCCGACACTACAAGATCAGGACCGTATGATTGTGAATAAATTTAGTTATCAAATTGGGGAACCAGAACGCTTTGATATTATCGTGTTTCATGCCCCTGAAAATAAAGACTACATAAAACGAGTGATAGGATTACCTGGAGATAAAATTGAATATAAGGATGATACCCTCTATGTAAATGGGAAAGCTTATGAGGAGCCATATCTTGATGATTTTAAAAAGCAGGTTGTGGATGGTCCTTTAACCGAGCCATTTACGTTAGAAGAAATTATCGGACAAGAAACCGTTCCGGATGGACACTTATTTGTGATGGGAGATAACCGACGATTCAGTAAGGATAGTCGCCATATCGGTACTGTCCCAATGGAGAAAGTGCTCGGAAACACTAGTGTCATTTATTGGCCGATTGAAGATGTAAAAATAGTGAAATAGAAGGAGGCTGCACCCATGACGATTCAATGGTTTCCAGGGCATATGGCAAAGGCGCGCAGACAGGTCACGGAAAAGCTAAAGCTTGTTGACATCATATTCGAACTAGTGGATGCAAGAATACCGTATTCTTCTAGAAATCCAATGATAGACGAGATTATTCAGCATAAGCCAAGGTTAGTACTATTAAATAAGGCGGATATGGCCGATCCAAGGATTACAAAGGATTGGATCCGATTTTTTGACGAAAAAGGAATAAAGGCACTTGCCATTAATTCTCAAGCTGGAGTAGGAATGAAAGAAATTGTCTCTGCATCTGAATTAATCTTAAAAGAAAAATTTGATCGTATGAAAGCAAAAGGTGTTGTGAGACCGCGAGCGATTCGAGCAATGATTGTCGGAATTCCAAATGCGGGAAAATCAACGCTTATCAATCGACTAGCGAAAAAGAACATTGCAAAGACTGGGAATACACCAGGTGTAACGAAAGCTCAACAGTGGATTAAAGTAGGCAAGGAGTTAGAGCTTTTAGATACACCGGGGATATTATGGCCAAAATTCGAAGATCAAGAAGTAGGCTCAAAGCTTGCTTTAACAGGGGCCATTAAGGATACCATTCTTAACTTGCAGGATATATGTGTATATGCTCTTCGTTTTTTAGAACGTGAATATCCAGAACGCTTAAAGGAGCGTTTTCAGCTTGAATATATCCCTGAGGATATAGTGGACTTCTTTGATCAAATCGGAAAGCGTAGAGGCTGTTTAATGGGCGGTGGCGAGGTAGATTATGACAAGGTAGCTGAATTAGTCATCCGAGATTTTCGCTCTGAACTATTCGGTCCTATCACGCTAGAAAGACCATCTGATCTAGTTGCTAGTGATGTGGAAGAGTAAACAAGGGAGCCTTCTTTTTTGAGAAGGCTTTATTTTTTTGACTACATGCCGATATACAAGATATAAGTGCCTGAAGGGAAGTACTAGTTTTGGATAGATTAACCATTGATGATATTCAGAGGAAGTTAGAAATAGTTGAGGATGTAAAAGACCCTTTTTTTATTGATATTCAAAAGGATAGTAGAAAAGGCGTTCAGCAATTAGTGAAGAGATGGATGAAGAGAAAAGAGTCACTAGAACAGGCTAGGCTGAAACTTTTCGAACTAAGCGAATATGAGAGATTATATAAAAGCCAAGGATTTACTTTTATTGCAGGGATCGATGAGGTTGGAAGGGGCCCGCTCGCAGGCCCGGTCGTTGCTGGGGCTGTTATTCTACCAGATGACTTTCAAATCTTAGGAATAGATGACTCTAAAAAACTAACGGAAACAAAGCGTGAGGAGCTGTATGAATTAATTCGAAAAGCTGCTGTCTCCATTGGTATTGGAATAATTGAAGCAAAGGAAATTGATAAAATCAATATTTATGAAGCAACCAAAAAAGCAATGTATGTGGCCATTAACGAATTACATATCAGTCCTGATTTTCTATTAGTGGACGCTATGAAATTAACAACGCCAATCCCATCTGAAGCGATTATTAAAGGGGATAGCAAAAGTATTTCTATTGCAGCCGCTAGCATTATCGCTAAAGTCACGAGAGACCGAATGATGAAGGAGCTAGCCAAAAGCTTTCCGGAATACGGGTTTGAAAAAAATATGGGATACGGTACAAAGGAACATACTGAAGCATTACAGCTTTACGGAGCGACTCCTCATCATCGAAGATCGTTCGCGCCTGTTAAAGAATTAAACAAACAATAAACGAAAAGAGGAGGGAACTCACTTGATACAAGCTAATCTTGTTCATACAATGATCAATCGGCCGGAATCTCTAGAGGGAAACAAGCAAAGCTTTCGAGCTGGACAAGTATTTCAGGGGAAGGTGTTGAAGCTTTTCCCAAATCAGACTGCAGAAGTGCAAGTGGGTTCTCAAAAAGTAATTGCCCAATTAGAAGTTCCTCTTTCAGCAGGAGAACGATATTGGTTTCAGGTACAACAAGGAGAAGGGCAGGTCCATCTGAAGGTACTCACAGAAGGAAAAGGGACGGGGAAGGTCGATTTGGAAGGACTACTAAAGCAGTTCTCAATTCCTGAAACAAAGACGAGTACTACCTTATTACGTTTTTTCCTCAGTGAGCAATTGCCGATAACAAAAGAGTCGCTTTCTCTTGCAACCAGCCTGTTTCAAGGGAAAGCAATGACAAAGGATGATTTAGAGGCAATCAAACAGATGATTAGCAGGGAGCTACCTTTAACTAAGACCACATTTGAGGCGGTAAGGGCAACAATGAATAGCCCATTGCTTCATGGTGTAATGGCCTCCTTAAATAACGAGCTTGACTCTCTAGACACACTGCCTCAAGTAGGTACTCGCTTAAAAGAAGTGATAGAACCATTTATTCAAACAGGGACAGATAGACTTTCTGGTCAAGTTCTGCAGGAGGTAGTTAGAGGTTGGAGTCAAGGGAAGGATCTCTTGACCTCTGATCAAGCATTTAAAGCATTACAGCAAATGGGAATCCTACCTAATGAGGATGAAAATCATTTATTGCTGCAAGCGTCCAAGAAGCTAACTGGGTTTTCAGAAGGAAAAGTACAAGCTCAGCTCCCTGGAATAGATCAAGTTGCAAAACAAGTATCTGCTCTGTTATCAGCAGGGAAAACAGAGGATATTTCTACCTTAATGAAAAGCTGGATCAGTGGGTTGACAAAGGATCCTCAGTTTAATAATCAAACGATGAAACAATTACTCTTTTTATTATCACCAAACATCGACTCAGTGACATATGAAAAGACGGTTTCCTCTCTAGTAAGTAAGGACGGAACTGAGGCTAATAAAGCTCTTAATAAAGAAGTACTCCAGCATCTGCAAGCGTTACAGTCACAAATAGAGAGTGAGCCGGTAGAAGACTTTAAATCATTGTTAAAATCAACCGCATTAACGTTGGGACTTTCTCATGAAGCAGAATCATTTGATATGATTAAAGGAAGAGTGCCAGATGAAGGTACAAAAGTAGAGAATATAAAATCGTTATTGATTCAGTTACTGAATGAAGATATTCCGCCTAAGGTGAAGGATCAAGCAGAAGTTTTACTGAACCGGTTAACTGGGATACAACTCCTGTCATCTGATACGACCCCGGTTCAACAGATTGTCATGCAGATTCCGCTTGCTTTGATGAACAAGCAAACGGATCTTACCATCCAGTGGAATGGCAGAAAGGACTCGAATGGAAAAATCGATCCTAGCTATTGTCGTGTTCTTTTTTACTTAGATTTAGAGCATATGAATGAGACGATCATTGATATGCAAATTCAAAATCGAATAATGAAAATTACGATTCTTAGTGAGAACGAAAATATTAAAAACCTTTCCTCCCCTTATTTAGCTGGCTTAAAAGAGAACTTACACAAACTAGATTACCAGCTTTCTAATGTTAGCTTTCAAACTAGGGCTGAAAGAGCAGTTGTCAAAACGAAGAAAACAACGAATTCTAGTCCATTAACCTTATCTTATAGTGGAGTGGATATAAAAATATGATGAATGCAAAGCATAAAAGAAAAGAAGCGATTGCTCTAAGTTATGAAGTAACGAAAAATGACGCTCCAAAGGTAATCGCAAAAGGAAAAGGATTGGTAGCTGATAATATTCTTGAGAAGGCAAAGGAGAATAATATTCCGATTCAGGAAGACCCGACGCTAATTGAGTTATTAAGTAAGCTAAATATTAATGACAGTATCCCAGAAGAGCTGTATCAAGCGGTGGCTGAAGTGTTTGCATTTGTTTATCGTACAGATAGAGAAGTAGGAAAAAGTAAATCTTAAATCCTACTTCTTTTTATTTTTTTATTTCTGAATAATTTAATATTTTGTGTGAAATAGTAGACAAGGTATGCGTTGTTTTATAAAATGAAAGCGCAGTCTTGTTTTTTAAAGTTATGATATGATCAAAGGGAAAATGAAATGCAGGCAGGAATGCAGAAATAAGTGTAGAATATCTTTATTGCTGCAATAGTCAAAAGCAAGATTAGAAGGAGGATGGGAAATGAATATCCATGAGTACCAAGGGAAAGAAATCCTCAGAAAATACGGGGTTGCTGTTCCAAATGGGAAGGTAGCATTTACAGTTGAAGAAGCGGTGGAAGCTGCAAAGGAACTTGGAACACAGGTTTGTGTAGTAAAAGCCCAAATCCATGCAGGTGGACGTGGTAAAGCTGGTGGGGTTAAGGTTGCTAAAAACTTGGATGAAGTCCGTACATATGCGAGCGAAATTCTTGGGAAAACACTCGTCACTCACCAAACTGGTCCTGAAGGAAAAGAAGTAAAACGTCTATTAATTGAAGAAGGCTGTGACATTAAGAAAGAGTACTATATTGGTTTAGTACTAGACCGTGCAACTTCTCGTGTCGTGTTAATGGCTTCAGAAGAAGGCGGGACAGAAATTGAGGAGGTAGCAGAAAAAACTCCTGAGAAAATCTTCAAAGAAGTGATTGATCCGGTTGTTGGCTTAACAGGCTACCAAGCTCGTCGTATTGCATTTAATATTAATATTCCAAAAGAATTAGTAAATAAAGCAGTAAAGTTCATGATGGGCTTATATCAGGCATTTGTTGAAAAGGATTGCTCAATCGCTGAAATTAACCCACTTGTTGTAACAGGTGACGGAAATGTAATGGCGTTAGATGCAAAGTTAAACTTTGATTCAAATGCACTATATCGTCAAAAAGACGTATTAGAATATCGTGACCTTGATGAGGAAGATGCAAAGGAAATCGAAGCATCGAAATACGACCTCAGCTATATTTCTTTAGATGGAAATATCGGTTGTATGGTTAACGGTGCGGGTCTTGCGATGGCAACTATGGATATCGTTAAGCATTACGGTGGAGATCCCGCAAACTTCCTTGACGTTGGGGGCGGAGCTACAGCTGAAAAGGTAACAGAAGCTTTCAAAATCATCCTTTCTGACCAAAATGTAAAAGGTATTTTTGTCAATATCTTTGGCGGAATTATGAAGTGTGACGTTATTGCTACTGGTGTTGTAGAAGCGGCTAAGCAGGTTGGTTTAAACGTACCTTTAGTGGTTCGTTTAGAAGGAACAAATGTTGAATTAGGTAAGAAAATTCTTGCTGAATCAGATATCAACATTATTGCTGCAGAATCTATGGCTGACGGCGCACAAAAAATCGTTTCATTAGTATAAGGAAGGGGAATTGATGTGAGCGTATTTATTAATAAAGATACTAAAGTGATAGTTCAAGGGATTACTGGATCTACAGCCCTTTTCCATACAAAACAAATGCTAGAGTACGGAACGCAAATTGTCGCTGGTGTGACACCAGGTAAAGGTGGAACAGAGGTAGAAGGTGTTCCTGTATTTAACACAGTTGCAGATGCTGTAAAGGAAACAGGAGCTAATGCTTCCGTTATTTACGTTCCTGCACCATTTGCTGCTGATGCCATTCTAGAAGCGGTAGATGCAGAGCTTGATTTAGCGATCTGTATTACCGAGCACATTCCAGTATTAGACATGGTAAAAGTAAAACGCTACATGGAAGGGAAAAAGACTCGCTTAGTTGGTCCTAACTGCCCGGGTGTGATTACTCCTGACGAATGTAAGATTGGTATTATGCCAGGATATATTCATACAAAGGGTCATGTAGGTGTTGTTTCACGTTCTGGAACACTAACGTACGAAGCGGTTCATCAATTATCACAAGCAGGTGTTGGTCAATCTACAGCAGTTGGTATTGGTGGGGACCCGGTTAACGGAACAAACTTCATAGATGTATTAAAAGCATTTAATGAAGACCCAGAAACATATGCGGTTATTATGATCGGTGAAATTGGTGGAACTGCTGAGGAAGAAGCGGCAGAGTGGGTAAAAGCTAACATGACTAAGCCGGTTGTTGGCTTCATCGGTGGTCGTACCGCACCTCCAGGAAAGCGTATGGGCCATGCTGGTGCGATTATTTCAGGTGGTAAGGGAACAGCTGACGAAAAGATTCGTGTATTGAATGAATGCGGAATTCAAGTGGCTGACACACCTTCCGTTATGGGAGAAACATTGATAAAGGTATTAAAAGAAAAAGGTCTTTACGATCAATGTAAAACTCACTAAAAATTCAAATAGTCCCTCTTTTTAGAGGGGCTATTTGTGATATTATTAAAATATTAATTTTAAGGAGGTATCTATATGGAGTCCTTTTCATTACGATTATGCCATTTGCTACACTGTCGTGGTATTGGATGGAAAATGGTTTACCATATATTAAAGCATGATCCCCAGCTCAAAGAGCTATATTCTCCAACTTTCCTCTATCAAGTACAAGAGCTTCCGTCGTCTATCATTCACCCCTTACTTGAAGATCTACAATCACCAATCTTATTGGACCAAATCCGGCACTACCAACAAAATGATATTAAGATTATCACATACTTTGATTCAGTGTACCCAGAATTATTAAAGGAAACATATCAGCCACCCTGGGTGTTGTACGCAAAGGGAGATATCTCTCTGCTTGGAAAGCAAACAAAGCTTGCTGTCGTTGGTTCTAGACAGGCCACAGAGTATGGAAAAAGAGCGATTGATCGGTTGTTTCCGCCTCTAATTGAAAAAGGAATTATCATTGTTAGCGGATTAGCCTTAGGTGTTGACACGCTCGCTCATGAAGCAGCCATTCGTTTAGGAGGAAAAACAATAGCGGTCATTGCTGGAGGGATCTATCATATCTACCCACAAACGAACCAAAGACTCGCTCTAAATATAATGAAAAACCATTTGCTGATCTCCGAGTATCCTCCTAATACCACTCCTTCCCGCTGGCAATTTCCGATGAGAAATAGAATTATTAGTGGCATATCCAATGGCACATTTATAATAGAAGCAAAAAGAAAAAGTGGGTCATTAATCACTGCAAATTTTGCTGTTCATGAAGGACGAGAGGTCTTTGCTCTACCGGGGAATATCTTTAGTCAGTATTCCTCAGGAACAAATGACCTTATTCAGCAAGGAGCAAAGTTAGTTAGAAGTCATGAAGACATATTAAATGAATTATTTTATGCATAATGTTTGTGTTTCAATTGAACATCTAATATGATGACAAAAAGGTGGGAAAATCAAAAAACAATCGATTTACCATACTTTTTCCTCAATTTTTTATATAATTTTATGAAAAAGGTTGAAATATCGCTCAAACTGTTATACATTTTGCAACAGAAGTTCGAAATAAAAAGTAAAAATTAAGGGCACATATGCTGAAACCGTTTACGATTTATTTGACAAGTTTCTATAAAAAGTTTAATAATAATGAATATTTACAATAAACATTTAATAATAAAAATTTATATCATCCCTCTTGAGGAGGACAATAGATGTCGGAGTTTTTAGTAATCGTAGAGTCGCCAGCAAAGGCGAAAACGATTGAAAGGTACTTAGGAAAAAAATATAAGGTTAAGGCCTCTATGGGGCATGTTCGCGATCTTCCAAAAAGCCAAATGGGTGTGGACGTTGAACATGAGTTCGAACCAAAGTATATTACTATACGTGGAAAAGGACCGGTTCTAAAGGAATTAAAAACAGCTGCGAAAAAAGCAAAGAAAATATATCTAGCGGCTGACCCGGATCGCGAAGGGGAAGCAATTGCTTGGCATTTAGCGCATACTCTAGATGTTGATATCCATTCGGATTGCCGTGTTGTTTTTAATGAAATTACGAAGGATGCAATTAAAGAATCTTTTAAGCATCCAAGGCCAATTAACATGGACTTAGTGGATGCCCAGCAAGCCCGAAGAATTTTAGACCGTTTGGTTGGCTACAATATTAGTCCATTATTTTGGAAAAAGGTAAAAAAAGGGCTTAGCGCAGGCCGAGTTCAATCGGTAGCTGTACGGTTAATTATTGACCGTGAAAACGAAATTAAAGAGTTCATCCCTGAAGAATACTGGACGATTGAAGGCGAATTTTTAAAGGGGACAACCGTTTTTGAGGCTGACTTCTATGGAATTGTAAATCAGCGTATGGAGCTAAAATCAGAAGAAGAGGTAAAATCGATTTTAGCAAAAATGAATGGGAATAAGTTTGAAGTAACCTCTGTGACCAAAAAAGAACGAAAAAGAAATCCAGCTGTTCCTTTTACAACTTCGTCTTTACAGCAAGAGGCTGCAAGAAAATTAAATTTCCGTGCAAAAAAGACAATGATGCTAGCCCAACAGCTTTATGAAGGAATCAATTTAGGTAAAGAAGGTACCGTCGGTTTAATTACATACATGAGAACAGATTCAACCAGAATTTCTGAGGTAGCACAAGCAGAAGCAAGTCAATATATTGAGTCTACCTACGGAGCAAACTTTTTACCTGAAGAGAAGCGCAAAGAGAAAAAAGGTGCAAAAACTCAAGATGCCCATGAGGCAATCAGACCGACGAGCACGCTACGTGACCCTTCAAGCATGAAAGAATTCTTGTCACGGGATCAACTGAGACTTTATAAGTTAATTTGGGAGCGTTTCGTAGCTAGCCAAATGGCACCAGCTGTCATGGACACGATGAGTGTAGATTTAAAGAATGGTGAGGTAATCTTTAGAGCTACAGGATCGAAGGTTAAGTTTCCAGGTTTTATGAAGGTGTACGTTGAAGGAACGGATGATCAAACAGAGGACAAGAACAAAATGCTTCCTGATTTAAAGGAAGGTGATACGGTCCTCCAAAAAGACATCGAACCGAAACAACACTTTACCCAGCCGCCTCCTAGATATACGGAAGCTAGATTAGTTAAGACGTTGGAGGAACTGGGGATTGGTCGACCATCGACATTTGCTCCAACACTAGATACTATTCAAAAACGTGGATATGTTACCCTTGATAATAAACGGTTCATTCCAACCGAGCTTGGAGAGATCGTGCATGAACTAATGGTAGAATTCTTCCCAGATATCTTAGATGTCGAATTCACTGCAAAAATGGAACAAGAATTAGATAATGTTGAAGAAGGAAAAACTAAATGGGTACGTATCATCGATGAGTTTTATCGAGGTTTTGAAAAGCATTTAGACAAGGCCGAAAAGGAAATGGAGCAGGTTGAAATTAAAGATGAGCCTGCAGGTGAGGATTGTGAACATTGTGGCCATGAGATGGTATATAAAATGGGCCGCTACGGAAAATTCATGGCTTGTAGTAATTTCCCGGATTGCCGTAACACAAAAGCAATCGTAAAGGATATCGGTGTTAAATGCCCAAATTGTAAAACTGGAAATATAATAGAAAGAAAAAGTAAAAAGCGTCGAATCTTCTATGGTTGTGATACATTCCCAGAATGTGATTTCATCTCGTGGGATAAACCGCTGCCTAGGAATTGCCCAAAATGTGAATCACTATTGATTGAGAAAAAGCTTAAAAAAGGTGTCCAAGTTCAATGTATTAGTTGTGACTACAAGGAAGAACCACAAAGCTAAGGGTGAGCACTATGCTCACTCTTTTTATTGCGTAAGAAGATATCCAGCTACAGTGCCTAGGGGCTCGAGGTCGTAAGTCAATCCTCTCCGGAAATCAGGATTTCCTATGAGGCTTGCCTTACGCTTGTCGCCCCTGACCAAGGCACTTCCGCTTTTAATACTTGAAACTTTATACTTTTTGATTCGTAGTGTAAAATGCAGAAGGAATATGGAGAAGCTAATACAAAAAAAGATACATACGAGCTATTGGAGGTTCATAAAATGATAGATGCAACAGTGAATGTAATAGGAGCAGGGTTAGCTGGAAGTGAAGCAGCATGGCAACTTGCCAATCGAGGGATAAAGGTTCGCTTGTACGAAATGAGACCAGTAAAGCAAACACCTGCACATCACACAGATAAATTTGCTGAGTTGGTTTGTAGTAACTCCCTTCGTGCCAATAATTTAACAAATGCAGTCGGAGTCCTGAAGGAAGAAATGAGAAAGTTAGACTCTGTGATTATCTCTTCTGCCGATGCATGTGCAGTTCCAGCAGGTGGAGCTCTTGCCGTTGATCGCCATGAGTTTGCAGCACATGTAACTGACAAAGTAAAGAACCATCCCAATGTAACAGTTATTCATGAGGAAATAACAGAAATCCCAGAGGGACCTACTGTTATAGCAACTGGACCTTTAACAAGTCCAGCACTTTCAGCTAAGCTGCAAGAATTAACAGGCGAGGAATATTTATATTTCTATGACGCAGCGGCTCCGATCATTGAAAAGGATAGCATTGATATGGATAAGGTGTACTTAAAATCCCGATATGATAAAGGGGAGGCAGCTTATCTTAATTGTCCTATGACCGAAGAGGAGTTTGATCGGTTTTATGAAGCACTTATTTCAGCTGAAACCGTTCCTTTGAAGGAGTTTGAAAAGGAAATTTTCTTTGAAGGTTGCATGCCAATAGAGGTAATGGCAAACCGAGGAAAGAAAACGATGCTTTTTGGTCCAATGAAGCCCGTTGGTCTCGAGGATCCAAAAACAGGAAAGCGCCCATTTGCTGTTGTTCAGCTTAGACAAGATGATGCTGCAGGTACACTTTACAATATTGTTGGATTTCAGACACATTTGAAGTGGGGACCACAAAAGGAAGTCCTTTCATTAATCCCTGGTTTAGAAAATGCTGAAATCGTAAGGTATGGTGTAATGCACCGTAATACTTTCATTAATTCTCCTAAGGTACTAGAACCAACGTATCAGTTCAAAGCTCGTAAGGATCTATTCTTTGCTGGTCAAATGACAGGAGTAGAAGGCTATGTAGAATCTGCAGCAAGTGGATTAGTTGCTGGTCTTAACGCAGCCAAACTTGTGCAAGGAGAAGAGCCTGTAGTGTTCCCAGGGGAAACAGCAATTGGAAGTATGGCAAGATATATTACAAGTACAAGCTCAAAGAATTTTCAGCCAATGAATGCGAACTTTGGTTTATTCCCTGAGTTACCTACTAAGATCAGAGGAAAAAAAGAAAGAGCGGAGCATCATGCTAATCGTGCTTTAGAAACAATTCAGAACTTTGTGAAAAATTTGTAAATTGCTTGCAAGGGTATGTGAATTGTGTTACGATTTAGGAGCCTTTGTGAGGTGACGAATATTGTCAGAAGATGTGAACGTTTCAGCAAAGTTATTTTTTGAATATTTACAAATAGAAAGAAATTATTCACAATATACAATTGAGCATTATCAAGTTGATGTTAGGGATTTCACTCTTTTTATGCAGGAGCAATCGTTAAAGGACTATGCCAATGTCGAGTACTCCGATGTCAGGCTATATTTGACGAAGCTCTTTGAAAAGAATTTATCCAGAAAATCTGTCGCGAGAAAAATATCTAGTATGAGAAGCTTTTACCGGTTCTTATTAAGAGAGAACCTCGTACAGAATAATCCTTTTGCTCAAGTGATTATGCCGAAGCAGGAAAAGAGATTGCCCGATTTTTTTTATGAAGAGGAGCTTAAAGCACTATTTTTAAGCTGTGACGCTAATAGTCCAACAGGGCAGAGGGATCTTGCTTTGCTAGAAATTTTATATGCTACTGGCATGCGCGTAAGTGAATGTTGTCAGCTTCGTTTAAAGGATATTGACTTATACATTGGAACGGTACTTGTTCATGGAAAAGGACAAAAGGATCGATACATTCCATTTGGTAGCTTTGCCCAAGAAGCGATTGATACATATATAAACAATGGTAGAAAAACACTCCTTGGGGTAAAGCATTCACACGATTCATTATTTGTTAACTTTCGTGGAGAACCACTTACGACAAACGGAGTTAGGCATATTCTTGATCGAATGATAAAAAAGTCTACTTTAAACGGATCGATACATCCGCATAAGCTAAGACATTCCTTTGCGACACATCTCCTCAATAATGGAGCAGACATGAGGAGTGTTCAAGAACTGTTAGGGCATGCGTTTTTGTCTTCTACGCAAATTTATTCACATGTTACAAATGATTACTTGCGAAAAACATATATGGCCCACCACCCTCGGGCTTAAGCTTTAGGAGGAATAATATGACGCAATTCCATGCAACCACAATTTTTGCTGTACGTCATAATGGTCAATGTGCCATGTCTGGAGATGGTCAAGTAACCTTTGGAAATGCTGTTGTAATGAAACACACAGCTCGTAAGGTTAGAAAGTTATTTAACGGCAGAGTATTAGCAGGATTTGCCGGTTCTGTTGCTGATGCCTTCACACTATTTGAAATGTTTGAAGGCAAATTAGAAGAATATAATGGTAACTTGCAACGAGCATCTGTTGAACTTGCAAAACAGTGGAGAAGTGATAAAGTTCTTCGGCGTCTGGAAGCGATGCTAATTGTTATGAACGACAAAGATATGCTATTGGTTTCTGGTACGGGAGAAATCATTGAACCAGATGATGGTATCCTTGCAATTGGATCTGGAGGGAATTATGCGCTATCCGCAGGAAGGGCATTAAAGAAGTATTCTGGAGAGCATCTAACGGCAAAGGAAATCGCAAAAGCTTCCCTTGAGATTGCCGCTGAAATTTGCGTATATACAAATCACAATATTATCGTTGAAGAGCTTTAGGAGGGATCGAATGGTCACTAAAGGGACAAATCTAACCCCACGCCAGATTGTTGAACGATTGGATCAGTATATTATTGGGCAGAAGGATGCAAAGAAAGCAGTAGCGGTTGCACTTAGGAATCGTTATCGACGAAGTTTGCTCGACGAAAGTTTAAGAGATGAAATTAATCCAAAGAATATATTAATGATCGGACCTACCGGTGTGGGAAAGACAGAAATTGCTAGGAGAATGGCAAAGCTGGTAGCTGCACCTTTTATAAAGGTAGAAGCAACGAAGTTTACGGAAGTTGGCTATGTCGGTCGTGATGTTGAATCAATGGTAAGAGATCTTGTCGAAACGGCAGTTAGGCTTGTAAAAGAAGAGAAAATGCAAAAAGTGAAAGAGCGAGCAGAAGATAATGCAAATAAGCGTCTGGTTGATTTGTTAGTGCCTTCTGCAAAAAAGGCAACAGGCTATAAAAATCCTTTGGAGATGCTATTCGGTGGAGGTGGTGCGCAGGAACCAGAACCAGCACCTACCGAAGACATGAATATCGTGGAAAAGAGGAAGGTCGTTGCTGATAAGCTTTCTAAAGGAGAGCTTGAAAATGAAATGGTTACTGTTGAGGTTGAAGAACAGCAACCTTCCATGTTTGATATGCTTCAAGGTTCTGGAATGGAACAAATGGGAATGAATATGCAGGATGCCCTAGGTGGGTTAATGCCGAAAAAACGAAAAAAACGGAAGCTTTCGGTTCGGGAGGCAAGAAAGGTTTTAACGAATGAGGAAGCATCCAAGCTAATTGATATGGATGAGGTAACGTCGGAAGCTGTCTTCCGTGCTGAGCAAACAGGAATCATCTTCATTGATGAGATTGATAAAATTGCTAGTAAAAGTGGTGGCGGATCTTCTGCGGATGTATCTCGTGAGGGAGTACAAAGAGATATTCTGCCGGTTGTTGAAGGATCGACTGTTGTTACGAAACATGGATCAGTTAAGACAGACCATATTCTATTTATGGCTGCAGGTGCTTTCCATATCGCCAAGCCGTCTGATTTAATACCGGAGCTTCAAGGACGTTTTCCAATTAGAGTAGAGCTAACGAAGCTAACGGTAGATGATTTTTATAAAATACTAATTGAGCCTGACAATGCACTTATTAAGCAATACCAAGCATTGTTGTTAACTGAAGGTATAGAAATTGAATTTTCTGACGATGCTATTCGTAAGATTGCAGAAGTTGCTTATGATGTAAATCAAAATACGGATAACATTGGAGCAAGACGATTGCATACGATTTTGGAAAAGCTTCTAGAGGACCTGTCCTTTGAGGCGCCAGATATCACTATGGAAAAAATTACAATCACACCACAGTATGTGGAAGAAAAGCTGGGAGCTATTTCCCGCAATAAAGACTTAAGCCAGTTTATATTGTAAGTTAGGTTTGATTCCCTCGTAATGGGGGAATCAAACGATATTATGTTACACTAACTAGTCCAATACATATGCAGAATTCAAAGTAAGTGCTACTGCAATGGTTTTAGCTAATAGGAGGAAGAACAAATGGATTTACTGTCAAAAACAAGAAAGATTAATGCTCTACTACAAAAGGCAGCAGGAAAACCGGTTAACTTTAAAGAGATGTCAGAAACATTAAGTGAAGTTATTGAAGCGAATATTTTTATCGTTAGTCGTCGTGGAAAATTATTAGGTTTCGCGGTAAACCAACAAATTGAAAACGACCGTATTAAGAAAATGCTTGAAGATCGTCAGTTCCCAGAGGAATATACAAATAACTTATTTAATATTAGTGAAACGTCACCTAACCTAGATGTAAATAGTGAGTACACGGCTTTCCCAGTGGAAAATAAAGAACTATTTAAGAACGGGTTAACGACGATTGTTCCAATCATCGGCGGAGGAGAAAGACTAGGAACATTAATCCTCGCAAGAACACAAGAGCAATTCCATGATGATGACTTAATTCTTGGAGAGTATGGCTCTACTGTTGTAGGTATGGAGATTCTAAGAGAAAAAGCCGAAGAAATTGAAGAAGAAGCAAGAAGCAAGGCAGTTGTACAAATGGCGATTAGCTCCTTATCATACAGTGAGCTTGAAGCAATTGAGCATATCTTTGAAGAGCTTAGTGGAAAAGAAGGATTATTAGTTGCTTCAAAGATAGCTGATCGTGTAGGAATTACAAGATCTGTAATTGTAAATGCATTAAGAAAACTAGAAAGTGCTGGTGTCATCGAATCACGTTCGTTAGGTATGAAAGGAACGTATATAAAAGTACTAAACGACAAGTTCTTAGTTGAATTAAGTAAATTAAAATCAAGCTAATAAAAAAAACCCCTTATTTCAAAAAGAAATAAGGGATTTTTTATGGTACATTTCGACAAAATTCTACTTTTTCTTTACAATGAAAATGCCTTCACTTATGCTAAATACACAAGAAAAAATAAGTCTAACTCACTAGTCCTTTATTCTTATTGAATCATTGGACCTAATGAACGGTAAAAATGACAAAAATATGCACATGATTCCAATCTTTTCAGTGTTTTTCTAATAGGTCGATTCGAATAAAATAGGACTTATAG
Organism: Robertmurraya korlensis NBRC 107688; assembly: GCF_001591645.1. Classification (GTDB taxonomy): domain Bacteria; phylum Bacillota; class Bacilli; order Bacillales; family Cytobacillaceae; genus Robertmurraya_A. The sequence goes on from NZ_BCVH01000006.1 coordinate 146,304, forward strand.
ATTAAGTATTTCGCCCTTATTGAGATAGACATCCTATATGCGATTTATTAAAATTAGTAGTATGATTGTTTTGCAGAATCCGACGTAAAACTACAAGTTTCTGCACCAATCAACAAAATATATATTTTTATATATGAGGTGGAGAACTTGAAGCTTTTTTCAAATACAATTAGTACGCTAGAAAATGCGTTGAATTATTCTTCTACAAAACAAAAAGTGATTGCACAAAATATATCCAATGCTGATACCCCGGGATATAAGGTCAAAAATGTGAGCTTTAAATCAGAACTTAATGAAGCGATGTCTTCTGTTTCTAGTAAACGAACGAACAGTAAGCATTTTGCGATTCAAAGCTCGGGCCGAACGGGGATATCGATTACTACTGATCGTACAACATCATATAACCACACGGGGAACAATGTGGATATTGATAAAGAAATGTCCGACCTTGCAACTAATCAAATTTATTATAATGCCATGATTGAAAGAATTAGCGGAAAGTTTAACTCACTACAAACAGTCATAAAAGGAGGCAGATAACCATGTCGATTTTTCATAGTATAAATACTTCTGCATCTGCTTTAACAGCACAGAGATTGCGCATGGATGTTATCTCTTCCAATATGGCCAACGTAGACACAGCTGGGTATCGAAGGAAATCAGTTGTACTTCAACCGAAGGAAGGAAATTTTTCCTCCTTTATGAGCCAGGCTATGTCCAAACAGACAATAGGTGCTGGAAACGGTGTGAAGGTTTCAAAAATTGTTGAGGATGAAGAGACTCCTTTTAAACTTGTATATGACCCTGAACATCCTGATGCGGATGAAAATGGCTATGTAGAACTTCCGAATGTCGATCCACTTCGTGAAATGGTGGATTTGATTAGTGCTACTAGATCATATGAAGCAAACGTCACTGTATTGAATGCATCTAAAGGAATGCTTATGAAAGCATTAGAGATCGGTAAATAAAAGGAGAATGAGTTATGACTATATCAATACCGTCTGTATCTAAAGTTTTTCAAACAAATGCAGCAGTATCTGCTCCATCTACTACACCATTCGAAGCACAAAAAAGTTTTGCGTCCGTATTAAAGGATTCAATTGAAAAAGTTAACCAAACACAAAATCAATCGGATGTTATGACGGAAAAATTGGCAAGAGGTGAAAATGTAGACCTCCACCAAGTTATGATTGCTAGTCAAAAAGCAAGTATCACCATGTCTGCAACGATTGAAGTTAGAAATAAAGTGATTGAAGCATACCAAGAAGTAATGAGAATGCAAGTTTAATAGCTTTTGTGCTAGAGAGGTGCTATAGGCACCTTTTGGCATGACACACTGAACCGGAGGAACGAGATGAACCAATTGCAGAAACAATTAGATGCAATAAAAGAATATTGGACAAGTCGTTCTAAAAAGCAAAAAATGTTCTTTGTCGGCGGTTTAGTGTCTTTAGTGGCACTGATTTCAATAGTAACGTTTTTTGCAACTAGAACGACTTTAGAACCTTTATATAGTAATCTTTCACCAGCCGAAACAGGGGCTATAAAAGAAAGCTTAGATGCAAGAGGAATTGTATCTGAGATTGCTGATAATGGAACGACAATATTAGTACCAAAAGAGAGTATTGACACGTTGAAGGTCGAACTCGCGGCGGAAGGTATACCGAATTCAGGTAGCATTGATTATTCATTTTTTAGTCAAAACGCTGGTATTGGTATGACAGAGAATGAGTTTAATGTAATGAAGCTTGATGCGATGCAAACAGAGTTAGCTAACCTAATGAAGGGTATTGAAGGGATTAATGATGCGAAGGTTATGATCAATCTTCCAGAGAAAGGGGTCTTTGTAACTGATGTTTCAGAAGCGGCCAGTGCTTCTATCGTACTTAACACGAAACCTGGTTATGAATTTGAGGAAAGCCAGATCAAAGCGTTGTACCATCTAGTTTCAAAGAGTGTTCCCAATCTCCCTACAGATAATATCGTCATCACGAACCAAAACTTTGAGTACTTTGACTTAAATAATGAAGGAAATTCTTCAGGTTCAACTTTTGTTGCTCAAAACGATATAAAGAAACAGATTGAACGAGATGTTCAACGCCAAGTGCAAAGTATGCTTGGTACCTTAATGGGACAAGACAAAGTAGCAGTAATCGTTACAGCTGATGTTGACTTTACACAGGAAAATCGTGAAGAAAATCTTGTGACTCCTGTAGATGAAGAGAACATGGAAGGTATCGCAGCTAGTGCCCAAAAGATTACAGAAACCTTTACTGGTGATGCAGCTGATGTTGGTGGTGAACCAGTAACTGAGGATGCAGCAGACTCTCTTGGTACAGGCTATTTAGAGGGAGCAACAGGAACGGGTGATTATGAAAGAATTGAAGAGACAATCAACTACGAAGTGAATAAAATCCGAAAAGAAATTGTTGAAAGTCCATATAAAATCAGAGATTTAGGAATTCAAGTAATGGTAGAACCTCCAACTGCGGATGATCCTACGACATTACCTCAAGAACGTGTTGACGATATTACACAAATGCTAGCTTCTATTGTTCGTACTTCCATTGATAAAACAACTGTTGATGGTGAGTTAACAGACGAAGCGATTCAAGATAAAATTTTAGTTTCTGTCCAACCGTTTAATGGAAAAACAGAATTTGAAACACAAGTAACAGCATCCCTCCCATGGTGGACTTATGCAATCGGAGGCATTCTTTTAGCGACAATTATCGTATTAATTGTTCTTTTCATGCGTGCAAGAAAGAAGCGAGCACTAGAAGAAGAGATTGCCCAGGAATCATACATGACGCCTATCTCTATTCGTGACCTAGATGAAGACAAGGAAGAGACAGAAGGATCGCTAAGAAAGAAACAATTAGAAAAAATGGCGAAAGAAAAGCCAGAGGATTTCGCAAAACTATTGCGTTCATGGATTGCTGAAGACTAGGAGGAGTGAGTGAAGATGGCAAAAAGAGATCAAAAGGAATTAACAGGTAAACAAAAAGCAGCCATTCTTCTCATTTCACTTGGGCCGGATGTGTCTGCATCAGTATATAAGCACTTAAGTGAAGAAGAGATAGAAAAATTAACGCTAGAAATCTCCGGGGTTAAAAAAGTAGAATCGACTGCGAAAGAGGAGATTCTAGAGGAATTTCATAATATCGCTTTAGCGCAGGATTATATATCGCAAGGCGGTATCGGGTATGCAAAAACGGTTCTTGAAAAAGCGCTTGGAACTGAACAAGCAGCTGTCATCATTAACCGTTTAACCTCATCCCTTCAAGTTCGACCTTTTGACTTTGCTAGAAAGGCAGACCCAGGTCAAATTTTTAACTTTATTCAAAATGAGCATCCACAAACTATTGCACTAATTTTATCATATTTAGATTCGGCTCAAGCGGGTCAAATTTTATCAGAGCTTCCTCAGGAGGTTCAGGCGGATATTGCAAGAAGAATTGCTGTAATGGATAGTACATCTCCAGAGATTATTAATGAAGTAGAGCAAATTTTAGAGCGAAAGCTGTCTTCCTCTGTGACACAGGACTACACACAAACGGGTGGTATTGAGGCTGTTGTGGAAGTGTTAAACGGAGTGGACCGTGCAACTGAGAGAACGATTTTAGATGCTCTAGAAATTCAAGATCCCGAGTTAGCTGAAGAAATTAAGAAGAGAATGTTTGTATTCGAAGATATTGTTACACTTGATAGCCGTGCGATTCAAAGGGTTATTCGTGATTGTGATAATGAAGATCTTAAGCTGTCACTAAAGGTATCAAGCGACGAAGTCAAGGATATCGTGTTTGGCAATATGTCGAAACGCATGGTTGAAAGCTTTAAGGATGAAATGGAGTTTATGGGACCTGTTCGCCTTCGTGATGTTGAGGAAGCACAGTCGAGAATTGTTGCGATTATTCGTCGCCTAGAGGAAGCAGGAGAAATCGTGGTTGCTCGTGGCGGAGGTGACGATATCATTGTCTAGGCTCATTAAATCAACGTGGGTACCACAAGAATTTACCAACGAAAACAAAGTGATTTCGATTAAAGCAATCAAAAATCAAACCGACGAAACTGAAGAAGAGTCTTCATTGGTAAGTTACCAGGAGAGAGAACGAATTCTGGCTGCAGCACAAATTGAAGCAAATAGAATCGTTCAGGAAGCCCATGAGTTTGCTGCTCAAATTCGTGAGCAAATAGAACAAGAACGCCAATCTTTTCAGCTAGAGCTACAAGCGATGGCACAACAAGCCCAAACGGCAGGCTTTAACCAAGGACATGATGAAGGGAAGCAGCAAGGGTACAATGAAGCGCACGTCATCATCGAACAAGCAAAGGAAACGGTTGCTTTGTCAAAGTATGACTATGAGAAGAAGGTCGAGTCAAGTGAACGAACCATTCTTTCTCTTTCCCTTAAGGTAGCTGAAAAGATTATCGCTAATACACTTACCGGAGATTCGGAACAGTTTTTACCAATCGTGAAAAAAGCATTAAAAGAAGCACGAGAATATCGAGAAATTCAGCTGCATGTTCATCCAACACACTATGAGTTTTTACTTATCCAAAAGGAAGATTTACTTCGAATCTTTCCAAAAGAGACGGAACTATATATTTTTCCTGATAGTGAGCTAACCGATCAAAGCTGCATTATTGAATCTGCAAATGGTCGTATTGATGCAAGTGTTGATCAACAGCTTGATGAAATCAAAAGAAAGCTTTACGAGCTATTGGAGAGTGAATAGAATGCTAGCTGCCGACTTGTTGGGACAAATTGATCAGATGAAAACGTTTAAGCGCTATGGTAGAGTCAAGCGTGTCGTAGGTCTAATGATAGAATCACAAGGACCAGAAAGCTCGATCGGAGATGTTTGTTACATTCATATCGGCAAAAACAACCGGAAGATTCAAGCCGAGGTTGTAGGTTTTAAGGACGAGAATATCCTGCTAATGCCTTATACAAGTTTGAATGAAATCTCTCCCGGATGTTTAGTAGAGGCAACACTGAAGCCACTGGAGGTAAAAATCGGCCCTGCATTAATTGGTTCCGTTTTAGATTCTTTAGGCCAACCTCTTGACGGAAGTCAGCTTCCAAAAGGGCTTGGATCGGTTGGAACAGACCAGGATCCTCCTAATCCAATGAAAAGACCACCAATATCTGAGCCTGTTGAAGTAGGGGTTCGATTAATTGACAGTCTTCTTACCGTTGGGATTGGTCAACGTGTGGGTATATTTGCGGGAAGTGGTGTAGGGAAAAGTACATTGCTTGGGATGATAGCGCGTAATACAAATGCTGATTTGAATGTAATTGCATTAATTGGTGAACGTGGTCGTGAGGTTCGGGAATTTATAGAAAAGGACCTAGGTCCAGAAGGCTTGGCTAGATCAATTGTTATTGTCGCGACGTCTGATCAACCAGCTCTAATGAGAATTAAGGGAGCTTTTACAGCAACTGCGATCGCAGAGTATTTTCGCGATCGTGGCCTAAACGTCATGATGATGATGGACTCAGTGACTAGGGTAGCTATGGCTCAGCGTGAAATAGGGCTGGCCATTGGGGAGCCGCCTACAACGAAAGGTTATACTCCGTCTGTCTTTGCGATTCTACCTAGATTGTTAGAAAGAACGGGAACAAATGAGCATGGATCCATTACGGCGTTTTATACGGTTTTAGTTGATGGCGATGACATGAATGAGCCAATTGCCGATACCGTTCGTGGGATTTTGGACGGACACTTTGTTCTTGATCGCTCTTTAGCGAATAAAGGTCAGTACCCAGCAGTCAATGTGTTAAAAAGCGTAAGTCGAATCATGAACAATATCGTACCTGAAGCCCATAAAAAGTCTGCTGAAAAACTGCGAGAGTTGTTAAGTACCTATATTAACTCGGAGGATTTAATAAATATTGGTGCTTATAAACGAGGTTCTTCGAAAGAAATAGATGACGCGATTGCTTCATATCCGAAAATTATTTCGTTTATTAAGCAAGAAACAGATGAAAAGGTATCCTTTGAAGAAGGTGTCCAATCGTTATATGAATTACTTGGAAGAAGTGACTACTAATGAGATATGAGTTCAAGTTTCATAAAATCCTCGCTGTAAAAGAACGTGAAAAAGATGAAGCCGTTTCTGTCTACCAAGAATCTGTTCGGAAGTTTGAAGAAGTGGCAGAGAAGCTGTACGAGCTGTTAAAAAGAAAAGAGGATCTTGAAGGATATCAGTCTGAAAGGCTTCACGGAGGACTATCGATTCAAGAAATTCGTCATCATCAACAGTTCATAAGTAATATCGAAAAGATGATTGATCACTATCAAAAGATGGTTATCAACGCAAGAAACAGAATGCTGCTTTTTCAGGAAAAATTGACGGAAAAAAATATAGAAGTGAAGAAATACGAAAAGATTCGTGAAAAAGATTACCTGAAATTTACCGAGGATGGAAAATTAATTGAAGGTAAACAAATGGACGATATCTCGATACAAATGTACATGAATCGAGAAGGTTAGGTGAGAGAATGGCAAAGGAAATCGAAGAAATAGTGGAGAAGAAATCGAATAAATTTCAAATGTTCATTTTTGTCTTTCTTATTCCCTTCTTGTTTTTAGTCACAGTTGCGCTAGTCGTTTTAAGCTTTGCTGGTGTAAATGTGTTTGAAAAGTCCAAGGAACTCGCTGCTCAGGTTCCGTTTGTTTCCTCGCTAGTTACAGAAGAAGGAACACAAACAGAGGAAGAGTGGGAAAAGAGCGTAATTACATTAGAAGGTGAGATAAAGGATCGAGAGGCAAAGATTGAAAAGCTAGAATCTGAAATTGAAGGAAAAGATGCTCAGGTTGAGCGGACCAATCTAGAAAAAGAACAACTTCAGCAACAAATTGATGAGCTACTGGCTATTCAAGAGGAAAACAAGCGTGCGTTTAAAGATATTATTAAAACATATGAAACGATGTCTGCGAAAAAGGCAGCACCAATTATTACGGCTATGAATGAACAAGAAGCATTAAAAATATTAACAACGATAAAATCTGACCAACTCGCTGGAATTATGGAGAACATGACAGCCGAGGATGCAGCGAAATACACTGAGCTTTTAACAGCTGAGAGTAATGAAGAGTAGTTATAAAGATGCCACTAGAAGGAGGTGAAAATGAAAGCATGCAAATTGAGAGCTTAGGTTTCACGCAAAAGCTAGCTTCACAGTTGAACAAGACTTCTAAGAGCCAGGAGAAAACATCTTTTACAAATCTTCTTCAATCAGTAACGGCTCCTGTAGAAGCGACATCGAATGATAAAGAGACTGCGGAAATTACTGCTACAGATGTAAAAGATCTTCTAGCCTTGTTATCTAAGGATGATCTCTTAGATGTGGAAGAGGGTTTACAGCTACTAGATCAATTGATTTCTAATAGTAATGAAGATTTACTTACGATGATTGAGAACTACTTAGGAATGAGTCATATCCAATTGCAAAATCTGTTGTCTAACGCAATGGAGAAGCTGCAAATTGAAGGTGGAGAAGGTCAAAGTGATTTAGCTAAGCTCCTTCAGGTCATAGAGAAAATGAGTAATTTAACAGAGAGTCAGCTCCATAATGTTCTAGATAAGGACTCGTTAAAACTAATAAAGTCAGCAAAGCTTTATGAATTAATGGTGAAAAATCAAGACTCTTTAAATGAAGAATCTTCCAAATTTGATTTTAAGACTTTAAGTGCAAAGCTAACAAGCATCCTTGAGGGAAACACGTTAAAAAGTGACCAAGCTGCGTCAAGACTAGCTTTTTTAAAACAAACTTTTTCAGGTATTATTACAAATACCTCTGCAAAGGAAGAATTAACGAGTACGACATCGTCAAAAACAGATATGATCTCTGGTTCTGTTCAATTTATGCAGATGTCAAGACCGGAACAATTGACGCTAACTTTTTCGAGTGGAACAAAGCAAGTCCAAACGGAACAGTTAATTAAGCAATTTGAAAGTATCTTAGCTAGAAGTCAATTTTCAAACGTAAATGGCGTCCAAAGATTATTCCTACAGTTAAATCCAGGTCATCTAGGTTCCTTACGAATTGAGATTATTCAACAGGATTCTGTCATGGTTGCGAAAATTGTCACATCCACGCATGCGGCAAAGGAAGCAATAGAAGGACAACTAAACCATTTGAAACAAGCCTTTAACTCTCAAAATATTCAGGTTGAACGAGTCGAGATCTCTCAAGCTTCATCCGGTCAAGAAAGATTCTTAAACCGTGATGGCGAGCAAGAACAAACGAGGAAGGAACAAGCGGAACGAAAAGAAGAGCAGACATCTGATCAAGATTTTACTGCATCCTTTGAAGAAGCCCTCTTAAATACGGAAGCGTAGGTGAAACAAATGGCAAATACGATAAATTCGTCGCTTTTACTATCAAACTATCAAACTAGTCAGCGTAAAACTGGTTCAGATTCGTTAGGAAAAGATGACTTTTTAAAAATATTAATGACTCAGTTGCAAAATCAAGACCCTTTAAACCCTATGCAGGATAAGGACTTTATTGCTCAAATGGCTACATTTACTAGCCTAGAACAAATGACGAATATGAACAAATCTATTGAATCACTAGTTTCTGCGCAAGAACAAAACCAGTTAATTTCATACAGCCAATTCATTGGAAAAGAGGTTAGTTGGCATAAGCTTACTGAATCAGAGGATGGAAATTCAGTTATCGAACAAGGTACTGGAAAAATTGCATCTTTAAAATTCACTGATGGAGTAGCTACCTTCTTGTTAGAGGACGGAACAAGCCTAACTTCAGGTAACATTTCACAAATCAATGATACAAAAGGCGACACGATGTTATTACAAGCAAGTATGATGATTGGGAAAACAGTCACGTATTCTTCTGAAAACAATGAAGTGAAGCAAGCGAAGGTATCATCAGTTTCCTTTAAAGACGGAAAATCCTTATTTCAGCTAGAAAATGGAGAGAGTGTGTCAAGCACAAGTATTACAAAAATAGAAGCGTAAAGGAATGGTTTGAATGGACAAGTCTATGTTTAGACCGATTCATTCGCAGCCGATTAGTAACCATCCACTAAGATCGGTTACATCTAAACCTACGAGCACGGACTCTTTCTCTCAGCATTTACAGAAAGCATTACAACCAGAAAAACTAACGTTAAGTAAACATGCAAAAGAACGAATGTCCCAAAGGGGAATTCAAATCGATGAGGCCAAGTGGGGTCAAATTCAAGAGAAAGTAAATGAAGCGAAGAAAATGGGTGTCAAAGATTCGCTCGTATTGTTACAGGATGCAGCCCTTATTATCAGTGCAAAGAATAATACAGTGATAACGGCTATGGATCGGCAGGAAGCAACTGCACAAATTTTTACAAATATCAATGGAACGATTGTTTTAGAATAAATTCATTTGGCTGGACCTGTATGGAGGCCATAAAGCTACGGACCGATAGAAGTAGCTTACTATGAAAGGGGAAACGACATAAATGCTACGTTCAATGTATTCAGGAATTAGTGGGATGAAGAACTTCCAAACTAAGTTAGATGTTATTGGTAACAATATTGCAAACGTAAATACGTATGGCTTCAAAAAAGGTCGTGTTACATTTAAAGATACTATGAATCAAACGATCTCTGGTGCGAGTGCAGCACAAGATAACCGTGGAGGGAAAAACCCATTACAGGTTGGTCTAGGATCAACACTAGCAACGATTGATACCATTCATACACAATCAAGCTTACAAACAACAGGTCGCTCACTTGACTTAGCGATCTCAGGTGATGGCTACTTTATGGTAAATCAAGGAGATGCACAGTTCTATACAAGAGCTGGAAACTTTTATCTAGATGATAATGGAACGCTAGTAAATGGAGATGGCTACAAAGTACAAGCATTCACAGTTGATGCAAACGGAAACGCTACGAATCAGATTGGTGATGTGGCTGTTAACGTAAATGCTGTATTACCACCAGTTACTACCAGCAATATCGGGATTTCAGGTAACTTAGCTAGTAACTCAGTTAGCAATGGTACACCGTTTACACAGCAAGTTCAAGTAGTAGATAATACAGGACAAGCGCACAGAATCGATGTTCATTTTGCAAAGACAGGCGATAATCAGTGGGGTGTGTATGTCAACAAACCAGCTCAATTGCCAGACGGATCGTTTGACACACCTACTACAACACTTAATTTTGGTACAGGAAACCCTGTTCCAGCTACAGCACAGACCAATATTACAATTGGCACAACAACTATTAACAATGTTAACCTTGATTTCTCACAATTAACACAAGTAGCAGGCTCAACTAGCGCACTAGTTAACCCTAACGGAAACACAGAAGGGTCACTGGAAAGCTTTAACATCGGTTCTCTTGGTGAAATTAATGGGGTATACTCAAACGGTTTAGTAAGAACTCTAGGTGTTCTTGCACTAGCTAAATTCAGTAACTCATCAGGTTTAACAAAGGCTGGAGGAAACCTTTTTCAAGAGTCCATTAACTCAGGTGTGGCTAATATAAATGTAGCAGGTGAAGGCAGAGGTTCTATCGCTGCTGGAACATTAGAAATGTCAAACGTTGATTTATCTGAAGAATTTACTGAAATGATCTCTGCTCAAAGAGGTTTCCAAGCAAATACCCGTATTATTACTACATCAGACGAAATCTTACAAGAGCTTGTAAACTTAAAACGATAAGCTAAGGGAGGGATAGGGTTGAGTTTTTTCTCAGCCCTAATAATAGCCGTGATTAAAGTAACCCGTTTAAATGGCAAGTCATTCATGTTAAATGCTGTTTATATTGAGACAATCGAATCCTTTCCCGATACGACCATCACCCTTTCAAATGGGCGGAAATACGTCGTAAAAGAGGCAGAGGATCAAGTTTATGAAGCAATCCAGAGATTTTACCAATCTGTCAACCTTTTAGGACGGCTTCAGGTGGAGGATAAAGAAAATGAAGAAAAATAAGCTAGTCATGATTATGGCAATCTTGCTAGTGGCAATTACACTTGTTGGTGCCATAGCAGTTGTAGTGATTCTTAAGGTAACTGGGGAAGATAAGGAAAAGGAATTAACCATTGATGAAGTGTTAGAAGCATCGGTCGATATTCCACAAATGACAGCAAATCTTGCAAGTAATGACTTTATTCGTATCTCATTCAAAATTCAAACAGATAGTGTAAAAGCTAAAGAAGAATTAGAAAAAAGAGATTTTCAAGTAAAAAATATCATTATTTTAGAACTATCAGAAAAAACAGCTGAAGAATTAAAAGGGAAAGAAGCTCAGCAAAAGCTGGAAAATGATTTAAAGGCTAAGATTTCTGAAGTCATGCAAGAAGGAAAAATTGAAAATGTCTATATTACTGAATCTCTCCTCCAGTAAGATTGCAACCTTAGAGAGGAAGAACGGAGGTGAGGAAATTTGTCAGGTGAAGTACTCTCACAAAATGAAATAGATGCTCTTCTATCGGCACTGTCAACGGGGGAAATGGATGCGGATGAGTTAAAAAAGGAACAATCTGAGAAGAAAGTTCGTGTGTATGACTTTAAAAGAGCACTCAGATTCTCGAAAGATCAAATCCGGAGTTTAACGAGAATACATGAAAATTTTGCTCGTTTATTAACCACCTACTTCTCAGCTCAATTGCGTACGTACGTACAAATTTCTGTAGCATCAGCAGACCAGATTCCATATGAGGAGTTCATTCGCTCTATTCCGAAAATGACGATCTTAAACGTTTTCGAGGTTCCACCACTTGAAGGAAGAATTTTAATGGAGATAAATCCCAATATTGCCTATGCAATGTTAGACCGCCTTATGGGTGGTAGGGGCTCCAGCATTAATAAAGTAGAAAACCTAACGGAAATTGAGACAAAGATCATGTCCAATACGTTTGAAAAATCATTTGAGAACCTACAGGAAGCTTGGTCAACCATTTCAGAGATCGACCCTTATTTAGCTGGCTTTGAGGTCAATCCTCAATTTCTGCAAATGGTATCTCCGAATGAAACAGTTGTCGTTATTTCTCTTAATACCGTGATTGGTGAAACAACGGGAATGATCAATATATGTATTCCACATGTTGTGTTAGAACCAATCATTCCTAAGCTTTCTGTCCACTATTGGATGCAAACAGAGAAGAAGGATAGAGAACCGCAGGAGATCGCTCAATTAGAGAAAAGAATACAAACTGCTACAGTTCCTATCTCAGCAGAGCTTGGACATTCGGAAATTTCCATTCAAGATTTCCTTATGTTAGATGTAGGTGACGTGATTGAGTTGAATCAAGCAATTGATGGTGCATTAACAATCAAGGTTGGAGATATACCTAAATTCTTGGCTCAACCAGGAAAAGTAAATAAAAAACTTGCAGTTCAAGTACTAGAGACATTGAAGGGAGGAGACGATGATGGTGAGTGATGGCATGCTTTCACAAGATGAAATAGATGCTCTTCTAAGAGGAACAGATGAACCGGCTAGCGAAGCTGAAGAAGTCATTAATGTGGAAGATTATCTTTCTTCGATGGAACAAGATGCTCTCGGGGAAATTGGTAATATTTCGTTTGGTAGTTCAGCAACGGCACTATCAACGCTTCTAAACCAAAAAGTAGATATTACAACACCTACTGTGGTTGTTATACCAAAGAATAGACTGGAAGAAGAATTCCCACAACCATATGTTGCGATACAAGTAAGTTATACAGAAGGATTTTCCGGAACCAATCTACTTGTTATTCAACAGTCAGATGCAGCGATCATTGCTGATTTAATGTTAGGGGGAGACGGAATACAGCCAGCTGATCTAATGGGAGAAATTCAGTTGAGTGCTGTTCAAGAAGCAATGAATCAGATGATGGGATCTTCAGCCACATCGATGTCGACTATTTTTAGTAAAAAGGTAGATATCTCACCGCCTTCCATCGACATTTTAAATGTGTTAGAAGGGGAAGGGACAGACAGACTTCCAAACGATGATATGCTTGTAAAGATATCCTTTCGATTAAAAGTGGGCGAATTGATTGATTCTAGCATTATGCAATTGGTACCATTAGAATTTGCAAAAGGACTAGTGGAAGAATTATTAAATCCAAGTCCCACAAAGGAAAAAGAATCAGGTAAAATAGAGGATACGAGCACTCCTGGGGCTAATGACCTACCTGAACCTATGTCGGTACCTAGTGCATCACCTCAACCTCCAATTCAAGGAGGATATGGTGGGCAAATGCAACCACCTATTCAGACCCATCCACATCAAGATCAATGGGGTCAAGTACCACCTCCTGGCTACTATCAAGCTCCACCAAGCCAGGCGTATCCACCACAAGGACCACAGCATTTTGGGTCACCTTATGGAGCAATGGGTACACAACCGAATGTACAGCCAGCAAGTTTTTCAAGCTTTGAACAGTATCCGCCGCTTCAGCAAACAGAGTCTAAAAACCTTGATATGTTATTAGATATTCCTCTTCAGGTTACGGTTGAGCTTGGTAGAACAAGACGCTCGGTAAAAGAAATTCTAGAATTATCTGCAGGTTCGATTATTGAATTGGACAAACTAGCTGGTGAACCAGTGGATATTCTTGTAAATAATCGCCTGATTGCAAAAGGTGAGGTTGTTGTAATTGATGAAAACTTTGGTGTTCGCGTAACAGACATCATTAGTCAGAGTGATCGAATCAAAAAATTAAGATAATCTTCTGGGGGTAATATTTTCATGGCACATAAAATTCTTATTGTTGACGATGCTGCATTTATGCGAATGATGATAAAGGACATACTATCGAAAAATGGATATGAAGTTGTGGGAGAAGCAGCTGATGGAGCTCAAGCAGTTGAAAAATACAAAGAGACAAGTCCTGACCTAGTGACAATGGATATCACGATGCCAGAAATGGATGGAATTACGGCATTAAAGGAAATTAAAAAGATTAATCCAAATGCAAAGGTCATAATGTGTTCTGCAATGGGGCAGCAAGCAATGGTTATTGATGCTATTCAAGCAGGAGCAAAAGATTTTATCGTAAAACCTTTCCAAGCGGATCGTGTAATTGAAGCTATCTCAAAAACACTTGGCTAATAATAAAATTTAGAGGTGCAGCGCATTGCAAAAAGGGAAGTTATTCTTCAAAGTGTTGCTTCTAGTACTAATTGCTTTGCTAGGCTCCAGTCATGGGGCCTTAGCAGAGCAATTTAACAGTATTAAGGACTGCTTAGAGGACGAAAGCAAATGTAGTGAGGATCAATTAAAAGAAACAGATAAAAATGGAGAAACAGCGACTGATAGTAATGAGAAAACAGCAGGTGTTGGGCTGACATTCTGGGACTTCTTAAAAATGATATTTGCTTCTATTTTTGTCATTGGATTATTGTATGCTGTTTTAAAATTTATCAATAAAAGAAGTCGTTCCTTCTCTAGTAATCAAATTGTAGAGAATTTAGGAGGGACAGCGTTAGGAACAAATCGTTCCATTCAAATCGTGAAAATAGGCAAGCGGGTGTTAGTAGTTGGAGTAGGAGAAGATGTGAAACTCCTAAAGGAAATTGATGATGAAGAAGAAGCTCGTCAAATGATTGATGATTATAATGATCGTATGGACCAGCTTGTTCAACCAAGCGATATTGTGACAAAGCTAATTGAAAGAACGCGAAATATGAAACAAAGTAATAAAGGGGAAGAAGCATCATCATTTTCTTCTACGTTAAAAGCTCAGCTTGAGGAACTCTCTAAAGGGAGGAAAAAGCTTCTTGATGAAATGGAAAAGAAAGGGTCAGACAAGCGATGAATGAATTTATGGAGTTTTTTAACGGCAGCGATCCTGAAAATGTGTCTACCTCAGTAAGGCTACTGTTAATGCTTACGGTTCTTTCTTTGGCTCCTAGTATTTTGGTTCTGATGACTTCCTTTGTCCGAATTGTAATCGTTCTTTCCTTTGTCAGAACGGCGCTTGCTACGCAACAAATGCCACCGAATCAAGTATTAATTGGATTAGCCTTATTTTTAAGCTTTTTTATTATGGCCCCAACTTTTCAAGAAGTTAACGATCAAGCATTAACACCATTATTTAATGAGGAAATTAATCTTGAAGAGGCTTATTCAAGAGCTTCCTTACCATTAAAAGAGTTTATGAGTGCACATACAAGGCAAAAAGATCTTGCTCTTTTTCTAGAATATTCAAAGGCTGAGCGACCAGAAACGGTGGCTGATATTCCTCTAACAACACTTGTACCAGCGTTTGCTATTAGTGAGATAAAGACAGCGTTTCAGATCGGGTTTATGGTTTTTATTCCATTTCTAGTTATCGATATGATCGTTGCAAGTGTGTTAATGTCCATGGGAATGATGATGCTTCCGCCGGTTATGATTTCTTTGCCATTTAAAATTTTGCTATTTGTTTTAGTAGACGGTTGGTACTTAGTGGTTAAATCACTACTAGATAGCTTCTAAGAAGGTGATTGGATTTGACTCCAGATAGTGTAATTACCATTGCTGAACAGGGGATATGGATGGTCATAATGGTTTGTGGTCCCTTACTAGCTCTGGCTTTAATCGTAGGTTTGATCGTAAGTATATTTCAGGCGACAACACAAATTCAAGAACAAACGCTTGCGTTCGTGCCAAAAATTGTTGCCGTTTTGCTGGGTATTGTGTTTTTTGGACCTTGGATGCTTAGTCATATGCTATCCTATGCAAATGAAATTTTCACTAATTTAACAAGGTATGTGGGATAAGCTATGATTGATTTTCTACCTACGTTTCCTGCATTTTTATTAGTATTTGTACGAGTTACATCCTTTTTTTTATTAATGCCATTATTTTCCTATCGGTCCATTCCGACTACTCATAAGATCGGACTTGGCTTTTTCTTGTCATGGATTATGATTTTTACGTTTGATGCACCGGTTTTAGAAATAAACGGTGCTTACTTTTTATTAATTATTAAAGAGGCATTAATTGGCATTATGTTAGGGTTTATTGCTTATGTCATTATGGCTGCCATTCAAATAGCGGGTGGTTTTATTGATTTTCAAATGGGTTTAGCAATAGCAAACGTTATTGATCCTCAGACAGGAACGCAGAGTCCATTAATGGGGCAGTATTTATATACGATATCCTTGTTCTTTTTATTGGCTTTAAATGGACATCACTTATTACTAGATGGAATTTATTTTAGTTATCAATTCATTCCTATGGAACAAGCGTGGATACCATTAGGAGATGGAAGCATACCTAATTATATTCTCACTTCGATTTCAAAAATGTTTGGAGTGGCCCTTCAATTATCAATACCCATTGTAGGAAGTCTATTTTTGGTCGACGTTGCCTTGGGTATTGTTGCGAGGACAGTACCACAGCTAAATATTTTTGTTGTCGGTCTCCCTTTAAAACTAGGAGTTGGTTTTATCGTCCTTATTGCTGTAATGAGTATATTAATGGGCGCTGTTGCAACACTATTTGAATTGATGCTCACAACGATGAGAGGGTTAATGGAATTGATGGGGGGGCGGTAGCTTGAAAACCCTACGTTTAGATTTACAGTTTTTTTCAGGGGAAAAAACGGAAAAAGCTACCCCGAAGAAACGACAGGAGTCTCGTAAGAAAGGGCAGGTTGCCAAAAGTCAGGACGTAAATACAGCGGTTGTCTTACTGGCTGTTTTTTTATTCCTTTTCTTTGCAGGTGGTTATTTAAAGGATGTTATTTTTCGTTTATTCCAACATTCCTTTCAAGAATATATGAAGTTAGAGTTAACTGAAGACAATATTCAAGTAATGTTTCTTGAAATCCTGAGTGAAATGATTCTAATTTTAGCCCCTATCATGGCTGTTGCCATGGTCGCAGGAGTAGTGTCTAATTTTGCCCAATTTGGCTTTCTTTTCTCAACAGAAGCAATTCAGCCGAAGCTTGAAAAGCTTGATCCGATCAAGGGAGCAAAGAATATCTTTTCGATGCGTGCGATTGTAGAGCTACTAAAGTCGATGTTGAAAATTAGCTTTGTTGGCGGAGTGACCTTTGCTGTACTTTGGAGTAGGAAGGAAGACATATTAATTCTGTCACAAAAGTCCGTTGGCACATCTATGGTTACGTTAGCGGGCCTAACTGTGCAGATGGGACTAATTGCTTCAGCAGCGCTTTTATTTCTTTCCATTCTTGACTATATGTATCAAAAATACGATTTTGAAAAAAAGATTCGTATGTCTAAGCAGGATATAAAGGATGAGTACAAGAACATCGAAGGGAATCCTGAAATAAAAGGGAAAATTAAGCAGAAGCAACGTGAAATGGCGATGCGAAGAATGATGCAGGACGTTCCAACGGCGGATGTTGTTATTACGAATCCGACCCATTATGCTATTTGCTTAAAATATGATGAATCAAAGCAGGATGCCCCTTTTGTTGTTGCCAAGGGTGTAGATTTTATGGCTCAAAAAATTAAATTGATTGCAAAAGAGCACGATGTTGTTATGATGGAAAACCGTCCGTTAGCTAGAGCGTTGTACAGTCAAGCCGAAATTGGAGAAGCAATTCCAGAGGAGTTTTTTAAGGCAGTAGCAGAAATTCTAGCATTTGTTTATAAAACAAAGCAAAAGATATAAAGATATTAATGTATTACTTGAGGAGAGATAGTGATGTCTGGACGAGATTTATCGGTAGTAGTAGGCGTAATTTTAATTGTCGCGATGCTCATTATCCCTTTCCCAACATGGCTATTAAGCATTTTAATTATGCTAAATATTTCACTTGCCCTTCTTGTGCTGCTAAATAGTATGAATATGAGGGAACCTCTACAATTTTCTGTTTTCCCATCTTTGTTGTTATTGTTAACTCTTTATCGATTGGGGCTTAATGTCTCAACTACAAGGGCAATCCTTACACATGGGGAAGCAGGTGGAGTAGTTGAAACATTTGGAAGTTTCGTTGTTGGTGGAAATGTAGTTGTTGGGATTGTTGTATTTATTATTCTTGTTATTATTCAATTCGTTGTTATTACTAAAGGTTCAGAGCGTGTATCTGAAGTGGCAGCAAGATTTACTCTTGATGCTATGCCAGGTAAGCAAATGAGTATAGATGCAGACTTAAATGCAGGAATGATATCTGAGCATGAAGCAAAAGATCGTCGTGAGAAGGTTAGTAGAGAAGCTGATTTTTATGGGGCGATGGATGGAGCAAGTAAGTTTGTAAAGGGAGATGCCATTGCCGGGATTATTATCGTAATGATCAACTTGATTTTCGGAATAGTTGTCGGAGTGACACAGCTTGGATTACCAATTGCTGATGCGGCAAAACAGTTTTCTTTACTTACAGTAGGGGATGGAATTGTTAGTCAGCTGCCTGCGTTATTAATTTCAACAGCAACAGGTATTGTCGTTACACGTGCTGCGTCAGATGGGAACTTAGGAACAGATATCACAGGTCAATTAATGGCCTATCCAAAAATGCTATATATTACCGGTGGAACTATCTTCATACTTGGTCTATTTACGCCGATAGAAGATATATTAACCATTCCCATTGCGGGTCTTATTATATTTGGTGGATACATGTTCTCTAGAGTTCCAAAGCAAGATATAACAGAGATTCAAGAAATGGAAGAAGAAATCCAGACGGATGAAATGAAAAAGCCAGAAAGTGTGGTCAGTCTACTTAATGTGGATCCGATTGAATTTGAATTTGGTTACGGGCTCATTCCTCTGGCGGATTCTAATCAGGGCGGGGATTTACTTGATCGGATTGTCATGATTCGTAGACAGTTGGCAATTGAGCTTGGTTTAGTTATCCCTGTTGTTCGTATCCGTGACAATATTCAGCTTCAGCCCAATGAATACCGTCTAAAGATTAAGGGCAGCGAAATGGCAAGAGGTGAGTTGTTATTGGATCACTACTTAGCGATGAGCCCTGGTATCGATGATGATAGCATTGAGGGAATAGATACAGTAGAGCCTTCATTTGGTTTGCCAGCTAAATGGATTACTGAAGAAGTAAAAGAACAAGCGGAAATTTTCGGATATACTGTCGTCGATCCACCTTCTGTTGTCTCTACCCATATTACGGAAGTAATAAAAAATAACGCACATGAGTTACTGGGTCGTCAAGAAACGAAGCAGTTAATTGATCATTTAAAAGAAAGCTATCCAATCTTGGTAGAAGAGGTGACACCTAATCCACTAACAGTCGGTGAAATTCAAAAAGTACTTGGCAAGCTTCTTCGTGAAAGTGTATCTGTTAGAAACTTACCGATTATATTTGAAACACTCGCTGATTTTGGAAAGGTAACTACCGATACAGATCTGCTTGCTGAATACGTTCGACAGGCGCTTGCACGACAAATTACCAATCAATATCGTGCCGGTGGTCAAACCATTCGAGTGGTAACTGTTTCAGGGAAAATTGAAAAAGTGATTGTTGATAACATACAACAAACCGAACATGGGAACTACTTAGCTCTTGATCCTGCTGTGTCACAATCTATTTTAGAATCGTTAGCTACTCAGGTAGAACAGTTATCTATTATGGAGCAAACACCTATTGTTTTATGTTCACCGGCAGTAAGGATGTATGTTAGACAGTTAACAGAACGTTATTTTCCACAGATACCGATTCTCTCATACAATGAGCTTGAAGCGAATGTAGAAGTACAAAGCGTTGGGGTGGTGAATATAGATTGAAGGTAAAAAAATACGTAGCTCCTACGATGCCAGAGGCAATGAAACAAATTCGAGCGGAGCTTGGTACCGATGCAGTTATATTGAATTCAAAGATTGTTACAACTGGAGGATTCCTTGGGTTTTTCAAGAAAGAAAGTATTGAAGTGATTGCAGCCATGGATGAGGTTGTTCAAGCCGAAAGAAGGATGCAATTTGAACAGCCAAAGGTTAAGGTAAAACCTATTGTAAAGCCGCTAACGACTACGGAAGAGAAAGAAGTCGTTCCAGCACCTACTAGGAATGCTGACATGTCTAATGCAACTCCTATACCAAAAGAAGCAAATCAAAAAGGTACTAAAGAGCGTGACGGAGATATGCTAGCAGAAATTGCTGGTTTAAAGAAAATGCTACTAGCAGCAACAGAGAAACAAACGGATCTCCCGCTTCCTGAGCCAATCCAGAAGTGTGGGCAACGCTTGCTGGATCAGGAAGTTCCAAAGGAGATGAGAGACGAACTCATTTCGTCCCTCCTTCAAAAGTGGTATTCAAATGGTACAGGTGTTAGCGAAAGAGAAGTAAACAAATGGTTGCGCCAAGAATTATATGATCGATTAAGTACTCTTTCATTTGGTGGCATTAGTTTTACAAAAAAATATATAAATCTCGTCGGACCAACGGGTGTTGGAAAGACAACTACGTTAGCCAAAATTGCTGCCGAGTGTACCTTGAAGTATAAAAAAAAGGTAGCGTTAATCACTACCGATACGTACCGAATTGCCGCCATTGACCAATTAAAAACATATGCCAAAATATTAAATGTTCCATTAGAGGTTTGCTATAGCTTAGAGGATTATAAACAAGCTTGTGAAGCATTTAAGGATTACGATATCGTTTTAATTGATACAGCAGGCAGAAACTTTCGAAATCAACAGTATGTTGAGGACCTAAAGAAAATCGTGGATTTTGAACAGGACATGGAAACCTATCTGGTGTTAGCTTTAACGGCAAAACAAAGAGACATGATGGATATTTATGAACAATTTTCGTTAATAAAAATTAATAAGTTTATTTTTACAAAAGCCGATGAAACATCTACATATGGTGCCATGCTCCATATGATGAAAACTAGTCATCTCGGTGTGGCCTACATTACAAACGGTCAAAATGTACCGGACGATATGATATCAGTCAATCGTGAGCAAGTAACGAATTTTATACTTGGGGTCGAATAAGCCATGAAAGATCAAGCAGAGATGTTAAGACAGAGAATACAACAAATGAATGGAAAGTCATCCCCAAAAACACTGGCCGTTGTTAGTGGCAAGGGTGGTGTGGGGAAATCAAATTTCTCTTTAAACTTTTCAATTTCTTTAGCAAGCCGAGGATACAAAGTCCTCCTTTTTGACATGGATGTTGGTATGGGAAATATTGATATTCTCATTGGGCAGTCTGCATCTTATTCAATCGTGGACTATTTTGAAGGACGAAGAGTGTTAAACGAAATTGTGTCTACGGGACCACATGGATTGAATTATATTGCTGGTGGAACAGGTTTAACTCATTTTGTTAATATGGACAAGTCCGTTCACTTGAAGTTTACAGAGGATTTATCGGATCTTCTTTCGGACTACGAATACATCCTTTTTGACATGGGGGCAGGTGCCACAAAAGAAACCGTTCACTTTATCCTCTCGGTTGATGAAGTTCTAGTGGTAACGACACCAGAGCCAACGTCAATTACAGATGCATACGCGATGATGAAGCATATTCATATGCATGATTCGAGTCTGCCATTTTTGCTTATCGTCAACAGAATACATTCTGACAAAGAAGGCAAGGAAACATTTAAACGGTTACGAACCGTGGTAAATAAATTTTTAAACCGGGATATTATTGAATTTGGGATGATACCGGATGACCGCTCGGTCCATCAAGCGGTAACGCAACAAACGCCATTTATTTTTAACGAGAAGGCACCAGCTGCTAAAGCGTTACAACAAATGACGAGGCGTTTTGAGGAAAGACAATTTGAATCAATTTCTGAAAAGCCTAAGAATCATTTTGTATCAAAATTAAAGCGATTTTTGTTTGAAAGGTAGTGCTTTTTTATGAGCAAGATAAAAGTGCTTATTGTGGATGATTCGGCATTTATGAGAAAGCTCATTCAAGACTTTTTAACCGAGGATCCAAGAATGACTATCGTTGGCACAGCGAGAAATGGTGAAGACGCAATAAAAAAAGTAATAGAACTTGAGCCAGATGTAGTAACATTGGACGTTGAAATGCCGATATTAAATGGGATAGAGGCATTAAAACGCATCATGGCTGAGAAACCAACCCCAGTAGTGATGCTCTCTAGTACAACAAAGCAGGGAGCAGAGAATACGATTCTTGCGATTCAGTATGGAGCAACTGATTTTATTACCAAACCATCAGGCGCTATTTCATTGGACCTTCATAAAGTGAAGGAAGAGTTGGTAGAGAAGGTTGTTTCAGCGAGTAAAGCCAATATTAAGCAGCTTGTGAAAACGGATAGTCAGGAAAAAAACACTGTAAAAAAGCACATTAATTATAGTAGAATAGAACCAAGTAAAAAGGATCATTCTAATGCTTTGTCAGGAGATAAACTAGTTTGTATAGGTACATCGACTGGTGGACCCCGTGCACTACAACAGGTGATTACGAAACTTCCAAAGACGATTGATGCACCCGTGTTAGTAGTACAGCACATGCCAGCCGGATTTACGAAAAGTCTAGCGGTTAGATTAGATTCACTTTCAGCGGTTCATGTTAAGGAAGCAGAAGAAGGCGACATTATCAAAAAAGGAACAGTATACATTGCCCCAGGTGGATATCATTTGAAACTCAAATGTGTAGGAGCAAGCTTATCCATTCTATTAGATCAGTCCCCACCAAGAAACGGCCATCGTCCGGCTGTAGATGTAATGTTTGAGTCTTGCAGTGAGCTATCCCATTATGCAAAGATTTCCGTTATTATGACGGGGATGGGTTCAGATGGTACAAAGGGACTAATTAAGCTAAAAGAGTCAGGAAATGTAGTTGCTATTGCGGAATCAGAAGAAACATCTATTGTTTTTGGAATGCCGAAAGCAGCAATTGCAACGAAGTTAGTAGATGAAGTCAAAAACGTTGATAATATTGCAGAAACAATAATGAAATACGTATAACTCCAAGGAGCTGTTGGGCATGGAAATGAGCCAATATTTAGAGGTTTTTATTGAGGAAAGCAAGGAGCATCTTCAGAATTGTAATGAGCGATTACTTGATCTTGAGAAAAATCCAAGTGATCTTAGCATTGTTAATGATATTTTTCGCTCTGCACACACGTTAAAAGGGATGTCAGCAACAATGGGTTATGAAGACTTAGCAAGTCTAACTCATCAGATGGAAAACGTTTTGGATGCCATACGAAACCAAAAAATTTCCGTTACACCTGAAATTCTTGATGTTGTGTTTGAAGCAACGGACGATTTAGAAGCAATGGTGTTTTCGATTGCTGATGGAGGCGACGGAAAACGTGATGTGTCTTCTGTAGTAGAAAAGCTTAAGCTAATTGAAAAGGGAGAAAGTCCTGCTGTATCTCAAGGGGTAAAAGAGGTAGCTGCCACAATAGCTCCAGATACTCCTCGTGTACTTAAAGGTGAATACGATGAGTTTGAATGTACGGTCCTTCAGCAATCAATGGAACAAGGCTTCCAAACATATGAAATTACGATTTCGCTGAGAGAAGATTGCTTGTTAAAAGCTGCGAGAGTATTTATGGTATTTGAAGTCATTGAGAAATTAGGAGAAGTCATCAAATCGACTCCTTCAGTTGACCAATTAGAGGAAGAACAGTTTGATCAAGAGTTCACGGTAACGATTGTATCGAAGGAACCAATGTCTGATATTCAAGGCAAGGTGATGAAAGTTTCAGAGGTTGATAGAGTTGATATTCAGCCTCTATCTATTGAGCAACTCCGTCCAAATACAGAAGCAGCTGTTGAATCTATAAAGCAGGAAGTAGTTATTGCTGAAGAAGTAAAAATGGAAGAACCAGCTCAAGATGAACAGAAAAAACAAACATCAGTGAAACAGGCTAGTAATAAAACGATTCGTGTTAATATTGAGCGACTTGATATTTTAATGAATTTGTTTGAAGAACTTGTCATCGATAGAGGTAGATTAGAGCAAATTTCAAGAGATTTAAATAATTCAGAGCTCCATGAAACCGTGGAACGAATGAGCCGAATCTCTGGTGATCTTCAAAACATTATCTTAAATATGCGAATGGTACCGGTTGAGACGGTATTTAATCGTTTCCCACGAATGGTACGACAATTAGCTCGTGATCTTGGCAAAAAGATTAATTTAGAAATTGTCGGTGCGGAAACGGAACTAGACCGTACGGTTATAGACGAAATCGGTGACCCGCTTGTTCACCTAATCCGTAATGCGTTAGACCATGGTGTAGAAACACCTGAGGTAAGAAGAGCTAAGGGTAAGAGTGAAGAAGGAACGGTTATCTTAAAGGCATTCCATAGCGGCAACCACGTGTTTATTGAATTATCTGATGATGGTGCTGGAATTAACCGTGATCGAGTACTTAGTAAGGCACTAAAGAACGGTATTATTTCGGAACAAACGGCTGCAACTCTTACAGACAAGCAGGTATATGAATTGATTTTTGCATCAGGTTTCTCAACAGCGGAAAAAATTTCAGATGTGTCAGGACGAGGTGTTGGTCTTGATGTTGTGAAAAATACCATTGAATCGCTTGGTGGAACAGTATCAATTGATTCAAAAGAAGGAGAAGGTTCTGTATTCTCCGTTCAACTTCCTCTAACTCTTTCTATTATTTCTGTTATGTTGGTAGAAATTCAGAAAGAAAAATACGCAATTCCGCTTTCTTCAATTATTGAGACAGCAATTGTTAAAAAGGAAGATATTCTTAACGCACATAATCAAAAGGTGATTGATTTTAGAGGGAAAGTAGTCCCACTCCTATTCTTAAAGGATATTTTTGAAGTTCCTGTCTTCGAAGAAGAGGATGAGTTTTATTCCGTGATCATCGTAAGAAAAGGCGATAAGATGGCAGGTCTTGTAGTGGATTCCTTTATTGGCCAGCAGGAAGTAGTATTAAAGTCGCTAGGAAACTATTTAACAAATGTATTTGCTATTTCAGGGGCAACAATTCTTGGAGACGGACAAGTGGCACTCATTGTAGATTGCAATGCACTAATTAAATAAACATCTACTAATGTGTCTAGCATGTTAGGAAAGAGGGGGAAGTCTCATGAGTGAGACATCAGTAGCAGATTTAAAGCTTATTATCTTCCAATTAAAAGGAAAAGAATATGCGATTCCAGTAAGTGATGTTCGGTCCATTGAAAAGGTGCAGCATATTACTAGAGTCCCTAGTAGTTCTCACTTTGTAAAGGGTGTTATCAATTTAAGAGGAGTTGTCACTCCTATTATTGATTTAAGAAGTCGTTTTGGAATCGAAGAAGAAGTATATTCTGATAGTACAAGAGTCATTATTGTTGCTTTAGAAAATATGGATGTTGGCCTAATTGTAGATGCGGCGAACGACGTAATAGATGTTCAAACAGAAGCCATTGAACCTCAACCAGAAGTAGTAGGAACCGAAGAGGCGAACTATATCAGTGGAGTGGTGAAGGTGGGCAAACGCCTAATGATCCTTCTTGACCTTGAAATGGTCTTAAATCCAGAAGAAGTTAAAGCGACTCAAGGGATTGAAGGATAACGCAATGGGATTCATTAGTAATCTTTCTTCTATTCATTTGGACATATTAAAAGAAATCGGCAATATTGGTGCGGGTCATGCAGCAACGGCCCTATCTAAGCTTTTAAATAAAAAGATTGATATGCAGGTTCCCAATGTTAAAATTGTTACCTTTGATGAAATGATGGAACTATCAGGTGGTGCAGATCATGTAGTCGCTGCGGTGTTTCTCCGTATAGAAGGGGAAGCACCTGGCAGCATGTTCTTTGTCCTACCTCCTGAACAAGCAACTGTATTTATTAAGCAAATGATTGGTGACGAAGAATTTACCTTTGATCAACTAGGGGATAATGAAATAGCCACTTCTGCCTTACAGGAGCTTGGAAATATTTTATCTGGTTCGTATTTATCTTCTTTGTCCGATTTTACGGGACTCGCATTGTATCCATCAGTTCCCGCGTTAAGTGTTGATATGGTGGGCGCTATTATTAGTTACGGATTAATAGAACTGTCACAGGTAAGTGATTACGCGATAGTAATTGATACGGCGCTGAATGAGGATGACGTTGAGTTAAGTGAAAGTGTACGTGGCCACTTCTTCTTGTTGCCTGACCCGGACTCCTTTCATATTATCTTTGAATCTTTAGGAGTTAGGGATAATGGATGAAAAAGTTGAGATTATTAAGGTTGGAATAGCTGATATGAATGTCGTATCTGCGCCTAACCGAATTAGAACATCTGGGCTTGGATCATGCGTGGGTGTGGTGTTATATGATCAAGGAAAAGAGATAGCAGGGCTTGTTCATGTTATGCTCCCTGATTCAACCCTTTCTAAAGCTGGTACATTGAATCATGCGAAGTATGCTGATACCGGGGTGAAGGAGCTTGTAAAAAAGCTTACCCAATTTGGGGCAAGACCCTCCATGCTAAAAGCAAAAATAGCTGGTGGAGCGCAAATGTTTCAATTTAGTAATACTAGTGACATGATGAGAATTGGTCCAAGAAATGTAGAAGCGGTAAAAAAAGAGTTGGCTGAGTTGAAAATTGCTATCATGGCAGAGGATGTAGGAGGAAATAGTGGGCGAACGATTGAGTTTTGTCCGAAGTCAAAAATCTTACACATTCGAACGGTTAACAAAGGCACTCAGGAATGGTAGAATGGGAAATAATAAACGATCAGCCTTTAAATGAATGGCTGATTTTTTTTGCAATTAAAAATCGATTATTGTTTGAAAGAAATAAGGACTGTTTATATTAAGAAAGTATTTAATTTAACGATTGATTTGAACAATGTCGTTTGGAGGAGGAAACCATGGGACAGGCACCTTCGATCGAGGAACAAAACATATGGGAAAAATGGACTTCCAAAAGAGACAGTGATGCTGGGGATTATTTAGTGAGAAAATATATGCCGCTTGTTAGCTATCATGTCCAAAGGATTTCCGTTGGATTACCGAAAAATGTTTCACGAGATGATTTAAAGAGCTTAGGATTGATTGGGTTATACGATGCACTTGAAAAGTTTGATCCAACTAGGGACTTGAAATTTGATACATATGCGTCCTTTCGTATTCGTGGAGCCATTATCGATGGGTTAAGAAAGGAAGATTGGCTCTCAAGAAATACAAGAGATAAAGCAAAACGAATTGAGCAAACCATTGAAAAATTGGAACAACAGCTTATGAGGAATGTGACATCTAAAGAAATCGCACAAGAGCTAAATATGAGTGAGGATGATGTTCACAATACAATCAACGAGCATTTTTTTGCCAATGTTTTATCAATTGATGAACAGCCGGATGGTGAGGAAAAAGAGGGAGCTGGATTCTCGTTAAAGGATGAACGTGCAGAAATACCGGAAGAAAAAGTTATTAAAAATGAGTTGATATCCGAGCTGTCTATGATGATTTCGCATTTAAATGACAAAGAACAGCTTGTGTTAAGTCTATTCTATCAGGAAGAGTTAACATTAACTGAGATTGGACAAGTAATGGATTTGTCGACATCTAGGATCTCTCAAATCCATTCCAAAGCTATTTTTAAGCTTAGACAAACCTTGCAAAAAATTGTTTAATACAAACTTATTTTTGAAATCTGTAAATAATAGGTATGGAGATGGCAACCAGGCATGAGTTTAAAAGCGATAGAAATGCAAATTGCTCTTCCTAGGATGCAGGATGCTAGCAAGCTTCAAGAGCAAATACAACAGCGTGGTCAGCTGCAAAATGATGTTGCTGCAAATAGTGTCATAAAGGAAGTAGAAAAAAATAGAATCTCAGTTAATAAGCATGAGCAGAAGGAAAAGGCTCGTTTAAAGGATCATGAACGAGATGGAAATGGGAACCAACAGGGGAAGAAAAACAGAAAAAATAAAGAGAGTCAACCAGTGAAAGAGGTTCATCCATATAAGGGGAACTTTTTTGACTTTTCGGGATAGAGGGATGATATGATAAGTATATTTTTATTTATTAGTATCGTATTAAATATTATTGCGTTGTTTTCCATCGTCATCTTATATCTCCGTCAGTCAAGGCTATTTGAAGTGGAGAAGAAGCAACAAAGGATAATTGAGGAAATGGAAGATGTCATTTCAACCTACTTGGCTGAAATGAAGGAAGAAAATGAGATTTTTATTGATAGAATTACAAAGGTAGCTAACAATCAATCCAACAAGAAGAAAGAAGTCAGCATAGAACCAATACTTCCGAGTACAGAAGAAGAGAAGGTTCCGTTTCCCATTAAAAGTTCAAAGACCCATGCTGTTAAAGCATACAAGATAGGTGCTATACAGCCATTAACAGACGAAGATGTTGAGGTACTTCTTCCTGACTTTACTGAGGCAGAAAATCCTATTGGGGAGCCCGAAGTGGCTAAGGAAGTAGAGGAAACTTTACAACAAGTGATAGAACCAAAAGAAAAACCCCTTCTTGAGGAAGTGCTACAGCTACAAGAACAAGGTCTTACACTTGAAGAAATTGCAAAAAAACTACATAAAGGGAAGACGGAGATAGAACTTTTACTCAAATTTCGTCAAATTAATCAGGAATAAACTTGATTGTAACATTCTATTATGCTATATTAACTCTTGGTGTTAATACACACGTTCATGGATTTAGGCAAAGGGTGCTGTTTCGACAGTTTTGTCTAAAGTTGAAATGGGCGGAGGAAAATAAAAACCATTAGGAGGAAACAAACATGTCAGTAATTTCAATGAAGCAATTACTTGAAGCTGGTGTACATTTCGGACACCAAACTCGCCGCTGGAACCCTAAGATGAAGAAATATATCTTCACTGAGCGTAACGGCATCTACATCATCGATCTTCAAAAAACAGTTAAGAAGGTTGAGGAAGCTTACAACTGGGTAAAAGAACTAGCTGGTAACGGTGGAACAGTTCTTTTCGTTGGTACTAAGAAGCAAGCTCAAGACTCTGTTAAAGAAGAAGCGATCCGTTCAGGTCAGTACTTCGTTAACCAACGCTGGTTAGGTGGTACTTTAACAAACTTCGAAACAATCCAAAAGCGTATTTCACGCCTTAAAGATATCGAAAGAATGTCTGAAGATGGTACATTTGATGTACTTCCTAAAAAAGAAGTTGTTCAATTGAAAAAAGAGCAAGAGCGCTTAGAAAAGTTCTTAGGCGGAATTAAAGATATGAAGCAGCTTCCTGATGCTTTATTCATTATCGACCCTCGTAAAGAGCGTATTGCAGTTGCTGAAGCACATAAATTAAACATCCCTATCGTTGGTATCGTTGATACAAACTGTGATCCAGACGAAATCGATGTTGTTATCCCTGCAAACGACGACGCTATCCGTGCTGTTAAGCTATTAACTGCTAAAATGGCAGATGCTATTTTAGAAGCGAAGCAAGGCGAAGAAGTTACAGCGTAATACGTTTTGACCTGAGGAAACACTAGTTACTAAAAGGTGATAAGAGGGACCCCCTTTATCACCTTTTTTTAAAGGATACACAAATCTTTGACTAGCTTTTTTAAAGCTAGCTAACACTAAATACATAGATTTTAAGGAGGAAACTCACATGGCAGTAACGGCTCAAATGGTAAAAGAATTACGTGAAAGAACAGGCGCAGGAATGTTAGATTGTAAAAAGGCTCTTCAAGCAACTGAAGGGGATATGGAAAAAGCAATCGACTTCTTACGTGAAAAAGGTATAGCTAGCGCTGCGAAGAAAGCAGATCGTGTAGCAGCAGAAGGAACTACTTATATCCTTACTGAAGGAAACGAAGCAGTTATTTTAGAAGTTAACTCTGAAACAGATTTCGTTGCGAAAAACGAAGGCTTCCAAGTACTAGTTAAAGAAATTGCTGAGCATATTCTTACAAACAAGCCAGCTTCAGTTGAAGAAGTAAATGCACAGACAATGGCTAACGGTGCAACAGTTGAATCACACGTAAACGCAGCTATCGCAAAAATCGGTGAAAAAATCTCTCTTCGCCGCTTTGAAATCAAGTCTAAAGGCGACAACGATGCATTCGGTGCTTACCTACATATGGGCGGACGCATTGGTGTATTAACAGTATTAGAAGGAACTACTGATGATGCTGCTGCAAAGGACGTTTCTATGCACATCGCTGCATTAAACCCTAAGTATGTATCTCGTGACGAAGTTTCTGCTGAAGAAATTGAGCGTGAGCGTGAAGTTCTTACTCAACAAGCACTTAACGAAGGTAAGCCAGAAAACATCGTAGCTAAGATGGTTGAAGGTCGCCTAAGCAAATACTTCCAAGACGTTTGTGTGAACGACCAAGCATTCGTTAAGGATCCAGATCAAAAAGTGAAAGCATTCGTAGAATCAAAAGGTGGAAAGATTCGTGAATTCGTACGTTACGAAGTAGGAGAAGGTATCGAAAAGCGTGCTGATAACTTCGCTGAAGAAGTAATGAACCAAGTTAAAGGTAACTAATAAAAGCGGAGACAGCTGCCCTGACCCGTCAGGCATAAGGTGAAGACCGCAGGAGGTCCTGACCTCTGAAGGGCTTTGACTTATGCCCCCCGAGGGTCAAGCTGTCGCAGCTAGATAAAATAAAAGCGGAGACAGCTGCTCTGACCCGCAAAATTTACTGTTAGGGAACACACCTGTGTTCCCTATTTTTCAAGAAAGCTTAATAGTAGCAATATACATATGGAGGTTTCTATGACCAGTCCGAAATTTAAACGCGTCGTACTAAAACTAAGTGGTGAAGCACTTGCTGGTGAGCAAGGGTTCGGAATTAATCCGAAAGTTATTAAGTCAGTTGCTGACCAAGTAAAAGAAATTGCAGATTTAGGTGTTGAAGTGGCCGTAGTCGTTGGTGGCGGAAATATCTGGCGAGGTAAAATTGGTGAGGAAATGGGAATGGATCGTGCAAATGCAGACTATATGGGTATGCTTGCAACGGTTATGAACTCATTGGCTCTTCAAGATAGTCTCGAACAATCAGGTGTGGAAACACGTGTACAATCTTCCATTGAGATGAGACAAGTCGCTGAACCTTATATTCGCAGACGAGCGATTCGTCATCTTGAGAAGAAGCGAGTTGTTATTTTTGCAGCGGGTACTGGAAACCCTTATTTTTCAACCGATACAACAGCTGCTTTACGTGCTGCTGAAATCGAAGCGGAAGTCATCTTAATGGCGAAGAATAACGTCGATGGAGTATACTCTGCTGACCCACGTATAGATAAAACAGCGAAGAAATATGATGAACTTTCTTATTTAGACGTACTTAAGGAAGGATTAGCTGTCATGGATTCTACTGCTTCTTCTTTATGTATGGATAACGATATACCACTTCTTGTTTTCTCTATTATGGAACAAGGAAACATCAAACGTGCCGTAATGGGAGAATCCATTGGGACTATTGTGAGGGGGAAAAAATAATGCCGAAACAAGTTGTTGCAAATGCGAAAGACCGTATGATTAAAGCAATTGGGGCTTACACTCGTGAGCTTGCTGGAATTCGTGCTGGACGTGCGAATGCATCTATGCTCGATCGAATTACTGTCGACTATTACGGAGCACCAACTCCAATTAACCAACTTGCTGGTGTTTCTGTACCAGAAGCGCGAATGCTCGTTATTCAACCATATGATAAATCTATTTTAAGTGATATTGAAAAAGCAATCCTTAAATCAGATATTGGTATCACTCCGTCAAACGATGGAAGCATCATCCGCTTGGCAATTCCCCAGTTAACAGAAGAACGACGTAAGGAATTGGTAAAGGTGGTTAAGAAAGAATCAGAAGATGCGAAGGTTGCCGTTAGAAATATCCGTCGTGATGCGAATGATGACCTGAAAAAGCTTGAAAAGAATGGTGAAATCACTGAAGATGACCAACGTGGTTATTCTGATGACATTCAAAAATTAACGGACGAATATATTACAAAGGTTGACCAGCTAACAAAAGACAAAGAGAAGGAAATTTTAGAGGTTTAATGAACCGAGAGAATACCCTCTATTTATAGGGGGTTTTTCTATTCTAATTGATTTCTTTTCCATGAGGTGCTTTAGTTTTATAGAGATATCTCTTCTCTTTTTTGGTATGATAAAAGCAGGCAAATTTAGGTACCTGCTTTTTTCATTACGCTCTTTTCCATTCATACAATGGAAAACATTAAAATACAATGGATACATTGTGACTGGAGAGAAGCATTATTACAACTAAATGTAGTCTTTAGCCACATGATTACATTTTGGAGGAGCCGTCTTATGTTAGAGAAAATAAAGCTTTGGAAGAATAAACCATCATCCGAACTTAGCGACCGTATAACAACCATAAAAAATCAATCTGTACCAGGACATATTGCCATTATTATGGATGGGAATGGACGTTGGGCGAAAAAAAGAGCGCTGCCGAGAGTAGCCGGTCATCATGAAGGAATGAAGGTTGTCCGTAAAATCACGAAGCTTGCAAATCAATTAGGAGTATCCACCTTAACGTTATATGCATTTTCTACGGAAAACTGGAAACGTCCTAAAATGGAAGTTGATTATTTAATGAAATTACCGGAGGAGTTTTTAGGAACCTTTCTCCCAGAATTGATAGAGGAAAATGTCCAAGTACGAATGATTGGATATAAGGAAAGTCTCCCTGCCCATACGCTTAATGCGATTAACCGAGCAATAGATGATACAAAGGACAATGATGGGTTAGTGTTAAACTTTGCTCTTAATTATGGAAGTAGGGCGGAAATCCTAGAAGCAGTAAAAAACGTCTTAAAAGACCACAAAAGTGGTATACTGACAGAGAATAATATTAATGAAGAAGTATTCTCGAACTACTTAATGACAAGTGAATTAAATGATCCGGATCTACTCATTCGTACGAGTGGTGAAATTCGGTTAAGTAACTTTATGCTCTGGCAACTAGCTTATACGGAGTTTTGGTTTACAGACGTATTATGGCCAGACTTCTCAGAAGAACACTTAGTCGAAGCAATCGAAGTATTCCAAAACCGTCAAAGGCGGTTTGGGGGAGTATAATAAAGGTGTTGACACAATAAGATGAAACAAAGAATTATTTCAGCAATTATCTTCGGGGCAATTTTTCTACCATTAGTGATTTTGGGTAAATTACCCTTTGTATTATTAGTGTATGTTCTAGCAACGGTTGCGCTTTATGAGCTGTTAAAAATGAGAAGTATTCAATTAGTCTCCATTCCTGGACTAATCTCAATGTTTGTGCTTTGGATTTTTTTACTACCACGGCAGCTGCATAATATAGTTGGACCGATGCACTATACAAAGGTTGAATTTGCCCTTTTAGCTGTTTTGCTTCTGTTAACTTACACGGTTGTAACAAAGAACCGCTTTACTTTCGATGATGTTTCTTTTTCAATAATGGCAACATTATATATTGGAATGGGATTTTTCTATTTTATTGAAATAAGAGAAACAGCTGGGCTCATGTTTATTTTTTATTCCCTATTTATTGTGTGGGCAACAGATTCAGGTGCGTATTTTATTGGGCGAGCAATGGGGAAAAATAAACTATGGCCTGACATTAGCCCAAACAAAACAGTTGAAGGATTTATCGGAGGCATTGTTTGTGCTGTTATTGTAGCTATATTCTTTGCCTTGTTCTCTCTTGAAACGGTATCCACAGTTAGACTTCTTATCGTAACAGTCTTCTTATCTATTTTTGGACAGGTTGGCGATTTAGTCGAATCAGCACTTAAAAGACACTATAATGTAAAGGATTCAGGCAATATTATGCCTGGTCATGGTGGCATTTTGGATCGATTTGATAGCTTGCTGTTTGTTTGGCCGGTCTTATATTTTATTTTGCTACCGTAACATCATATAAGGGAATCTTTTTAGAAGTTTCTCGCTTTTGAATCGGAGTTGGAAAAATGAAGTACATAAGTTTATTAGGTTCAACTGGTTCTATCGGAACACAAACACTTGATATAATAAAAGAGCACCCTACAGAGTTCTCATTGGCAGCCATGTCTGTAGGCAGAAATGTTAATTTAGCTAGACAGATTATAGCAGAATTTCATCCTGAATTAGTTTGTATGCTGGAGAAGGATGATGCGGAGAGTTTGAAGCTAGAATTTCCGAAAATAAGCTTTACTTACGGGCCAGAAGGCTTAAGTGAAGTAGCTGTATATAAGAAATCTACTATTTTAGTGAATGCAGTCATGGGGAGTGTTGGTTTAGAACCTACACTTCATGCGATTGAAGCAGGAAAAACAATTGCCCTAGCGAATAAGGAGACACTAGTTACAGCCGGACATATCGTAATGGAAGCTGTACGTCGAAACCAAGTCCCATTATTACCAGTAGATAGTGAGCATTCCGCTATTTTTCAAGCTCTACAAGGGGAATATGAAAAGAATATCGACAAGCTCATTTTAACGGCATCAGGGGGGAGCTTCCGTGATCGTACACGAAATGAGTTAGAAAATGTTACAGTTCAGGATGCTCTAAATCACCCAAACTGGTCGATGGGTGCAAAGATCACGATTGACTCTGCGACTATGATGAACAAAGGGTTAGAGGTCATTGAAGCACATTGGATGTTTGGTGTTCCCTATGAAAACATTGATGTAGTTCTACATAAGGAGAGTATCATTCATTCAATGATTGAGTTTCATGATAGTAGTGTAATGGCGCAATTGGGTACTCCAGATATGAGAGTTCCCATCCAATATGCGTTAACGTTCCCCAATCGCTTACCACTAAAAACAGCTCAAAGATTAAACTTAGCGAAGGTCGGTCAACTCCATTTTGCCGAGATGGATATGGAAAGATTTCGCTGCCTAAAATTTGCCTATGAAGCAGGAATGGCTGGGGGGACCCTTCCGACCGTCCTTAATGCGGCAAATGAAATAGCGGTCGAGGCGTTTCTAAAAGGAAAGATCACCTTTTTGCAAATTGAAGATTTAATTGAAAATACGTTAACGAACCATCAATCAATAATGGAGCCAAGTTTAGCCGAGATTAAAGCGGTTGACGTTGATACACGCAAGTATGTGAATTCACTTCTATAAAAAAAGGTGGTTATAATTTGAACACAGTCATAGCCTTTATCATTATTTTTGGGGCACTCGTATTTTTCCATGAATTAGGACATTTTATCTTTGCAAAACGGGCAGGTATTCTTTGTCGTGAATTTGCAATTGGAATGGGTCCGAAAGTCTTTTCTTATAAAAAAGGTGAGACACTCTATACGATTCGTTTGTTGCCGATTGGTGGATATGTTCGCATGGCTGGTGAAGATCCCGAGATGGCTGAAATTAAACCAGGCTATCGTGTAGGGCTAATACTAGATAAGAATGAAGTGATTGAGAAAATCATTTTAAACAACAAAGAAAAGTATCCGGATGCAAGAATCATTGAAGTGGAATATGCAGATATTGAACAAAAATTACTAATCAAAGGTTATGAAGAAGGAGAAGAAGATAGCTTAAAAACCTTCTCTATTAGTAGAAATGCATATTTAGTTGAAAACGGTACGGAAACGCTGATCGCTCCATATGATCGTCAGTTTGTTTCAAAAACGTTAGGGCAAAGAACCATGGCCATTTTCGCAGGTCCAATGATGAACTTTGTTTTAGCATTTCTAATTTTTGTTGTGATTGCATTATGGCAAGGAGTCCCAACCAATGAGCCTATCTTAGGAAAGTTAACTTCTGATGGAATGGCAATGCAATCGGGATTACAAGAAGGGGACGAGGTTCAAAGTATTGATGGTGGGGAAATATCTACTTGGCAAGATGTAGTAGAAATTATACGCCAAAACCCCGAAAATGAACTAGAGTTTTTAGTTTCTAGGAACGGTGAAGAGCTTGAAATCCCGGTTACACCAAAAGCACAGGACGTGGATGGTACAGAAATAGGTATCATTGGCGTATATAACCCAATGGAAAAATCTCCTTTAAAGTCTGTTACGTATGGGTTTAAGGAAGTGTATTATTGGACGGTAGAGATTTTCTCTATGCTTGGAAAATTAATCGTTGGACAATTCTCGATTGATGCTCTGTCTGGGCCAGTTGGTATTTATGAATCAACTGCCACCGTTGCTAAATCTGGGGTTATGTACCTAATGAAGTGGGCGGGAATCTTAAGTATTAATCTTGGGATTATGAATTTACTACCAATTCCTGCTTTAGACGGTGGAAGATTAATGTTTTTTGCAGTGGAAGCATTAAGAGGAAAGCCGATTGATCGTCAAAAAGAAGGAATGGTTCATTTTATTGGATTTGCTCTTTTGATGCTCCTTATGCTGGTCGTTACTTGGAATGATATTCAAAGGATATTCCTTTAATCTGACATGAGGCTGTCCCACAATGAGGTGTCAGACACTTCTAGGGGCAGCCTTAAAATATAAATAATTATAAAATGATACGTCGAAGAGGTGCTAGTAGATGAAACAGAGTATGACGCTAATCCCAACTTTAAGGGAAGTTCCAGCAGATGCCGAAATTAAAAGCCATCAGCTATTATTAAGAGCTGGTTTTGTTAGACAAAATGCTAGTGGAATATATAGTTATTTACCAATGGCACAACGAGTACTGAAAAAAATCGAGACCATTGTTCGTGAAGAAATGGACAATGCAGGTGCTGTTGAATTACTTATGCCTGCACTCCAACAAGCGGAGCTTTGGCAGGAATCAGGTCGATGGTACACTTATGGGCCTGAGTTGATGAGAATGAATGACCGTCATGAGAGAGAATTTGCTCTTGGGGCAACTCACGAGGAAGTGATTACTAGCTTAGTAAGAGACGAAGTGAAATCTTATAAGCGACTGCCGTTATCACTTTATCAAATTCAAACAAAGTTTAGAGATGAGAAAAGACCACGTTTTGGTTTACTCCGTGGTAGAGAGTTTATCATGAAGGATGCTTATTCCTTCCATGCATCCCAAGAAAGTCTTGACGAAGTATACGATCGTTTATTTACTGCTTATTCCAATATTTTTAGCCGTTGCGGATTAGACTTCCGTGCAGTTATAGCGGATTCTGGAGCGATGGGTGGAAAGGATACGCATGAATTTATGGCTCTTTCTGATGTAGGTGAGGATACAATTGCGTATTCTGATACTTCAACCTATGCAGCAAATATTGAAATGGCTCCGGTTGTAAATTCGTACGAAAAATCAGAAGAGCCACAAAAAGAAATGGAAAAGGTTCTTACTGAAAATAAGAAGTCTATTGAAGAAGTTGTAGCGTTTTTACAGGTGGATGCATCTAAGTGCATCAAGTCGCTTCTGTTTAAAGTAGATGATCAATATGTATTAGTACTTGTGCGTGGAGACCATGAAGTTAACGATATTAAATTAAAGAATTTATATTCTGCGGGTGTTGTCGAGCTTGCTACTCCAGAAGAAACAAAGGAAATCCTTGGTTGTTCGATTGGCTCATTAGGACCTGTTGGTGTAAGCAAGGTTGAGATTATTGCTGACCCAGCTGTTCAAGGGATTGTTAATGGGGTATGTGGCGCAAATGAAGAACACTACCATTTCATCAACGTAAATCCTGAAAAAGATTTCTCGGTAACAAAATACGCTGACCTACGCTTTATTCAAGAAGGAGATTTATCTCCTGATGGTCAGGGGAAAATTGTTTTTGCTAAGGGAATTGAAGTAGGACATGTGTTCAAGCTAGGAACTCGTTATAGTGAAGCGATGAATGCAACCTTCCTTGATGAGAACGGGAAGTCACAACCGATGATTATGGGTTGTTATGGTATTGGGGTATCTAGAACATTAGCTGCTGTTGCTGAGCAATTTAATGATGAAAATGGTCTTGTATGGCCAGCCCAAATTGCACCTTTTGAAGTACATCTCGTTCCTATCAACTTAAAGGACGATGCTCAAGCAACCTTAGCCTCAGAACTCTATCAACAATTGAAAGATAAGAAGTTCGAAGTCCTAATGGACGATCGCGCGGAAAGACCAGGAGTTAAGTTTGCAGATTCAGACTTAATCGGTCTACCTGTTCGTGTAACAGTTGGTAAAAAAGCAGCTGAAGGAATTGTTGAAGTTAAGGTTCGTAAAACCGGTGAAATGCTAGAAGTTCATAAGGACGATCTTCTTTTAACAATTTCTGGTTTATTAAAATAATACATCAATCATTCGGATCCGTTCATCGCGGGTCCGATTTTTTTCCCATTGATTGGTTATAAAAGCTTATCTGTTTAAAAGGCTTTCAATAATTTCTTTATGATATAATAACTACTAGTTTGAAATAGAGATGAAATGGAGAGGAGAGAGTTGATGAACGGATCATCTGGTAAGGAACGATTCCAACTATTACTCCAGCAGCTACAACTAACGGATGATATGATCATGCCGTATTTTCAAGATGCTATGATTGAAAAAGTATTAATTGAAAAATCTAAGAGACAATGGAGTTTTTATTTTTCGTTTGAGAAGATTTTGCCAATTAAAGTCTACCAAACGTTCACGAATAAATTACAAACAACATTCTCACATATTGCATCAGTCTCATACACGATACAGGTAAGAGATCAGCAAATGACAGAGGATTTAATATTAGAGTATTGGAATAGCTGCATTCAGCAAATTGATGGCATATCACCACCACTTATTAAACTATTAAATGAACAAAAGCCAAAAGTCCAAGGAGCGAAAATTACTATTTTTGTTGGCAACGAGCTTGAAGGCTTAGCAATAAAAAGGAAATATGCAGGCTTTATTTCTGATGCATACGGTTTTTTCGGATTTCCCCAAGTAGTGATTGATACTGAGATCAACACAGAAGCTTCTACGGAACAGTATGAACAATTTCTTGAGGCGAAAAAGAGGGAAGACAAGGAAAGAGGCATGCAAGCGGCGATTGAGATGGAGAAGCAGGAAGCCGAGAAGGAAGCTGCCGGCGGTACGGGTGAATATACCGGTCCATTAACGATTGGATTAACAATTAAGGATGATTCTGATTTTAGGAAAATCCAAGATATTGTTGATGAAGAACGTAGAGTAGTCGTAGAGGGGTATATTTTTGCTGCTGAAACACGAGAGCTTCGTAGTGGAAGAACTCTATTAACCTTTAAAGTTACTGATTATACTAGCTCAATTATGGTAAAAATGTTCTCTCGTGATAAAGAGGATGCGGCTCTCTTCCAAAACGTGAAAAAGGGCATGTGGGTAAAAGTTCGAGGAAGCATTCAAAACGATACATTTGTCCGTGACTTAGTTATGATTGGAAACGATATTAATGAAATTAAGCCCATTGAGCGTCAGGATACGTCAAGCGAAAAGCGTGTAGAACTTCATCTACACACGCCAATGAGCCAAATGGACGCTGTGTCACCAGTTAGTGCATTAGTTTCTCAAGCAAAAAAATGGGGACATAAAGCCATTGCAATTACCGACCACGCGGTAGCACAATCTTTTCCGGAAGCATTTGGAGCCGGGAAAAAGAACGATATAAAGATTTTGTACGGGGTGGAAGTTAACCTTGTAAATGACGGGGTTCCGATTGCGTATAACGAAGCGGAGAGAATCCTTGCAGACGAGACGTATGTGGTATTTGACGTTGAGACAACAGGTTTATCGGCTGTTTATAATACGATTATTGAATTGGCTGCAGTTAAGATTAAAGATGGAGAAATCATTGACCGATTTGAGGCTTTTGCTAATCCGCATCATCCTTTATCTGCAACGATTATGAATTTGACAGGAATTACCGATGATATGTTGAAGGATGCGCCAGAGGTAGAAGAGGTACTTGGTAAATTTAAAGAGTGGACAGGCGATGACACCCTAGTTGCGCATAACGCTTCTTTTGATATGGGGTTTTTAAATGTTGGCTATAAGAAATACGGCCTCGGACGTGCAGAGAACCCGGTCATAGATACGTTAGAGTTAGCGCGTTTCTTATATCCTGATATGAAAAATCATCGATTAAATACGTTAGCTAAGAAATTTAACATTGAGTTAACTCAGCATCACCGTGCGATTTATGACACGGAAGCAACCGGCTATCTGTTATTGACGATGCTGAAGGATGTTATGGAAAAGGGAATACAGTATCATAATCAACTGAATGACAATATGGGCCAAGGAAATGCATATCAACGAGCAAGACCCTACCATTGCACGCTTTTAGCTCAAAATGAAATTGGATTAAAAAACTTATTTAAGTTAGTATCTATTTCTCATTTAAACTATTTTTACCGTGTTCCGAGAATTCCACGGTCTGTATTACAAAAGCATCGCGAAGGAATTTTAATTGGTTCTGGTTGTGATAAAGGTGAAGTATTCGAGGGAATGATGCAAAAGGCTCCTGAAGAAGTAGAAGAGCCAGCACGTTT
The DNA here is from genome assembly GCF_001591645.1 of Robertmurraya korlensis NBRC 107688. Taxonomy (GTDB): domain Bacteria; phylum Bacillota; class Bacilli; order Bacillales; family Cytobacillaceae; genus Robertmurraya_A. Next base: position 186,474 of record NZ_BCVH01000006.1, read on the forward strand.
CTACGATTACATCGAGGTACATCCAAAAGCAGTATATGCTCATTTATTAGAGTTAGAGCTAGTTAATGATGAAAAATCATTAGAGGATATTATAGCTAATATAGTGAAACTTGGTGAAAAGCTAGAGATTCCGGTTGTTGCGACTGGAAATGTACATTACCTAAACCCAAATGATAAAATTTATCGGAAAATATTAGTGAACTCTCAAGGTGGAGCAAATCCGCTTAATCGTCATAATTTACCTGATGTTCATTTCCGTACGACGAATGAAATGCTAGATGCATTTTCATTTTTAGGAAAAGAAAAAGCACGTGAGATTGTTATTACAAATACTAATAAAGTTGCTGATATGATAGATACGATCAAGCCGATTAAGGATGACTTGTATACTCCTAAAATTGAAGGCGCCGATGAAGAAATGCGTAAAATGAGTTACGATATGGCAAAAAGCATTTACGGTGACGAGCTTCCAGAAATTGTAGAGGCTAGACTTGAAAAAGAACTAAAGAGTATTATAGGACACGGGTTTGCCGTTATCTATCTGATCTCACATAAGCTTGTTAAAAAATCACTTGATGATGGGTACCTAGTAGGTTCGCGTGGATCGGTTGGTTCTTCCCTTGTTGCTACAATGACAGAGATAACGGAAGTAAATCCATTACCGCCACATTATGTTTGTCCGGCATGTAAACATTCGGAATTCTTTAATGACGGTTCCGTTGGTTCAGGATTTGACTTGCCTGACAAGGATTGTCCAAACTGTGGAAGCAAATATAAAAAAGACGGGCACGATATTCCGTTCGAGACGTTCCTAGGTTTCAAAGGTGATAAAGTTCCCGATATAGACTTGAACTTCTCCGGAGAGTACCAACCACGTGCTCATAATTATACGAAGGTACTGTTTGGTGAGGATTATGTATATCGTGCGGGTACGATTGGTACGGTCGCTGATAAGACAGCTTTTGGTTACGTGAAGGCTTATCAGCAAGATAATAATCTGCAAATTCGTGGAGCTGAAATTGAAAGACTTGCGATGGGCTGTACCGGTGTAAAAAGAACAACTGGTCAGCATCCAGGGGGAATTATCGTTGTACCGGATTATATGGAAATCTATGATTTTACGCCGATACAATTCCCAGCAGATGATAAAACGTCTGAATGGAAAACCACTCACTTTGACTTCCATTCCATTCATGATAACTTGCTAAAACTCGATATTCTTGGGCACGATGATCCAACCGTTATTCGTATGCTCCAGGACTTAAGTGGAATTGATCCGAAGACCATTCCAACCGATGATCCTGAAGTAATGAAGATATTTAGTGGGACGGAAGCACTTGGAGTCACAGAAGAACAAATTATGTGTAAAACTGGAACACTTGGTATTCCTGAATTCGGAACGCGTTTCGTAAGACAAATGCTTGAAGATACGAAACCTACCACTTTCTCGGAGTTGGTCCAAATTTCAGGGCTTTCCCATGGTACAGATGTATGGTTAGGGAATGCACAAGAACTTATCCACAATAATATTTGTAACCTGAGTGAAGTAATCGGCTGTCGTGATGATATTATGGTTTATTTAATTTATCAAGGGTTAGAGCCATCCTTTGCTTTTAAAATCATGGAGTCAGTTCGTAAAGGGAAAGGCTTAAGTGATGATATGGAAGAAGAGATGCGAAAGAACGAAGTACCAGAATGGTATATTGATTCTTGTAAAAAGATCAAATACATGTTCCCGAAGGCCCACGCCGCAGCTTATGTTCTAATGGCAGTAAGGATTGCTTACTTCAAAGTGCATCATCCAATCCTATATTACGCAGCCTATTTTACCGTTAGAGCAGAAGATTTTGATATTGATGCGATGGTGAAGGGGTCTTCAGCAATCCGAGCAGTCATTGATGACATCAATTCAAAAGGCTTAGATGCTTCTACTAAGGAAAAAAACACACTAACCGTCCTTGAATTGGCACTAGAGATGATTGAGCGAGGGTTCTCTTTTGTAAAGGTCGATTTGTACCGATCAAGTGCTTCGGAATTCCTTATTGAAGGAAATAAACTGATTCCTCCATTTAATTCCATACCTGGATTAGGAACGAATGCCGCTCTCAACATTGTAAAAGCGCGTGAGGATGGAGAGTTCCTATCCAAGGAGGACTTACAGCAAAGAGGGAAGGTTTCTAAGACCATTATTGAGTATCTAGATAACCATGGGTGTCTAGAGGCATTACCTGATCAAAACCAACTTTCTTTGTTTTAAAACAAAGACGTGGAAACGGTTTGGAGCACGCTTCCGGAGACCACCCCCAATGCTATTGCATTTGCATAAATGGTATGGTTATGGTATAGTTTTATTGGAAATACTAAGAATAACTCTCGTTTACAAGAGTGGGGACTTCCCCGCTCTTTCGTGTTGTATGGACTCTATTTTAGGAGATTAGCTACTTTAGGTTGGTTAGGAGGAATAATATGAGCAAGGTAATTGAAGTAGTTGAACAAATCGTAGAACCAATTGTTAATGACCTCAACCTTGAATTAGTTGATATTGAATATGTGAAGGAAGGGAAAAGCTGGTTCCTTCGTGTATATATAGATAAAGACCAAGGCATTGACATTGAAGAGTGTGGAATAGTAAGTGAAAAATTAAGCGAAAAGCTTGATGAGCTTGATCCTATTCCTTATAACTATTTCCTTGAAGTTTCTTCTCCTGGTGCAGAGCGTCCATTGAAGAAACAGAAGGACTATGAAAAAGCGATCGGAAAAAATGTACATATAAAAACGTACGAGCCTATCGATGGTGAAAAAACTTTTGAAGGTGTGTTAACAAACTTTACGGGAGACACCGTGACAGTTGAAGTAAAGATTAAGACGAGAAAGAAAACGATTGAAATACCTTTCGATAAGGTAGCAAATGCTCGCCTAGCGGTGACTTTCTCATAATTCATATAACAAATTACATGAGAGACATTTAGAGTGTTAAAGGGGGACCATTTTCATGAGCAGTGAATTATTAGATGCTCTTATTTTGCTTGAAAAGGAAAAAGGAATTTCACGTGATGTAATTATTGAGGCAATTGAAGCAGCGCTTATCTCTGCCTACCGTAGAAATTTCAATCAAGCACAAAATGTTCGAATTGATCTAAACCTTGGTGTTGGAACGATGCGTGTTTTTGCTCGAAAAGAAGTCGTTGATGAAGTATTCGACCCAAGGCTTGAAATTTCTCTAGAGGAAGCTAGACGAATCAATCCGAATTATGTGATTGAAGATGTGGTAGAGCTTGAAGTAACACCAAAGGATTTTGGCAGAATCGCTGCACAAACAGCCAAGCAAGTTGTTACTCAACGTGTACGTGAAGCCGAAAGAGGAATTATTTATTCTGAATTTATTGACCGCGAAGAAGATATTATGACAGGTATTGTTCAGCGTTTAGATTCGAAGTTTATTTATGTAAGCTTAGGGAAAATAGAAGCAATTCTTCCAGCAAATGAACAAATGCCAAACGAGCGTTATAAGCCACATGATCGTATTAAAGTATTTATTACGAAAGTGGAAAAAACAACCAAAGGCCCACAGATTTTTGTATCAAGAACACACCCAGGTCTTTTAAAGAGACTATTTGAGATTGAAGTTCCTGAAATATATGACGGAACCGTTGAAATCAAATCCGTTTCTCGAGAAGCAGGTGACCGCTCGAAAATCTCCGTTCATTCTGATAATCCAGAAGTTGACCCAGTAGGGGCATGTGTTGGCCCTAAAGGTGCCCGTGTTCAAGCCATTGTTAACGAGTTAAAGGGAGAAAAAATCGATATTGTTAAATGGTCGGATGATCCTTATGTATTTGTAGCAAATGCGCTCAGCCCATCTAAAGTACTTGATGTAATCGTCAATGAAGAAGAGAAGGCAACGACAGTAATTGTTCCGGATTATCAATTATCTTTAGCAATTGGTAAAAGAGGGCAAAATGCGCGTTTAGCAGCAAAGCTTACTGGTTGGAAAATTGATATTAAATCAGAGACAGATGCAAGAGAAGCTGGTATTTTCCCGCGTGAAGAAGGCATTCTTTCGTTTGATGACGAAGAGGAAGACGCGCAAGCAGATACTGATTTACATTTAGAGTACGTAGAAGAGCAGGAGTAAGAAAGGGGTGGATGATGGTGAACACGAATAGAAAAGTTCCATTAAGAAAATGTGTTGCTACCGGAGAAATGCGACCGAAGAAAGAACTTGTTCGCATCGTTCGCTCGAAGGAAGGCGAGGTCTCCATTGACTTAACCGGTAAAAAGTCGGGTCGAGGTGCCTACCTTACGAAAGACAAAGAAGCTATTCTGTTAGCGAAGAAAAAGAATATATTATCGAATCAATTGCAAGTTCAAGTGAACGATTCTGTTTATCAAGAATTGTTGGAGCTTGTTGAGAAGGAGAATTGACAGTCCAAATGAAGCAAAATCAGTGGATGTCATTACTTGGCTTAGCCAATCGAGCACGCAAAGTGATTTCTGGGGAGGAGCTTTCCATCAAGGAGGTTCGCAGCAATAAAGCAAAATTAGTTTTGCTTTCAGCAGATGCATCCCAAAACACACAGAAAAAAGTGACAGATAAATGCAAATCCTATAACATTCCTTGTAAAATAGTTGAGAACCGTTTTTTACTCGGTCAAGCGATCGGAAAAGAAGCCCGTGTAGTCGTGGCTGTTCTAGATGAAGGATTTGCCAAGAAGCTAATGACGTTGCTCGATTAATTCTAGCGGGGGTGTAAACATGAGTAAAATGCGAGTGTATGAATATGCAAAAAAACATAATGTTTCGAGTAAAGAACTCATCACAAAATTAAAAGAAATGAATATTGAGGTTTCTAACCATATGACAATGATTGAAGATGATACTGTTAAAAAGCTAGATGAGCAATATGCTAAGGGTGGCAAAGTGGAAACGAAGGAAGCTCCAAAACAAACCCAAGCACAAGGACAACAAAAGCCTGCTGCTCCACAAGCACAATCAAAAGCTAAGGCAAGTGCATTTGAAGAAGACGATGATCGTAATGTGGCTCCTTCTAAAGTAAAAGTGAAAACTGGTCCTAAGGCAGTACAAGGAAACCAATCAAATTCAAAAGGCTTTAATGGTAAAAAGGGAAAAAATCAGCAAAAGGGTCGTGTACAGCACCAGTCACAACCGGCTCAGCCTCCTAAAAAGAAAGAATTACCTGAAAAAATCACCTTTACAGAATCGCTTACAGTTGCCGAGTTAGCTAAAAAGCTACACCGTGAACCATCTGAGATCATTAAGAAATTATTCTTATTGGGTGTAATGGCGACGATTAACCAATCACTTGATAAGGATGCAATCGAGCTAATTGCAGCCGAATATGGTGTGGCAGTAGAAGAAGAAATCAAGATTGATGTTACAGACCTAGAAGTGTATTTCACTGAGGATAATGACGCAGATCTTGTAGAAAGACCTTCTGTTGTTACAATTATGGGTCACGTTGACCACGGAAAAACCACTTTGCTTGACTCAATTCGTAACACAAAGGTTACTGCTGGAGAAGCAGGTGGTATCACTCAGCATATCGGTGCATACCAAGTCGAAGAAAACGGTAAGAAAATTACGTTCCTTGATACACCAGGTCACGCTGCTTTTACAACGATGCGTGCACGTGGAGCGAAAATTACGGATATTACGATTTTAGTAGTTGCAGCGGATGACGGTGTTATGCCACAAACCATCGAAGCCATTAACCATGCAAAAGCTGCAGAGGTTCCGATTATTGTAGCTGTGAACAAAATGGATAAAGAGAGTGCAAATCCTGACCGTGTCATGCAGGAGTTAACAGAATATGGCTTAGTTCCTGAGGCTTGGGGTGGAGATACTATTTTCGTTCCACTTTCAGCTTTAAAAGGAGAAGGAATCGACAACTTATTAGAAATGATCCTTCTTGTCGGTGAAGTGGAAGAATATAAAGCAAATCCAAAGCGTAAAGCAATCGGAACGGTTATCGAAGCACAGTTAGACAAAGGTAGAGGTTCTGTAGCTACACTTCTTGTTCAAAACGGTACGTTACGCATTGGAGACCCAATCGTAGTCGGTACAACTTTTGGACGTGTACGTGCAATGGTTAATGACCTTGGTCGCCGTGTGAAGGAAGCTGGTCCGTCTACTCCTGTGGAAATTACAGGTTTAAATGATGTGCCACTTGCTGGAGATCGTTTTGTTGTATTTGAAGACGAAAAGACGGCTCGTCAAGTAGGAGAAGCGCGTTCTCAGCTTGCTATCCAAGCGTCTCGTTCAGAAAAGACACGTGTAAGTCTTGATAATCTATTTGAGCATATGAAGCAAGGGGAAATGAAGGATCTAAACCTAATCGTGAAAGCGGACGTTCAAGGTTCTGTTGAAGCACTTGCTGCTGCTTTACGAAAGATTGAAGTTGAAGGTGTAAATGTAAAAATCATTCACACTGGTGTTGGTGCAATCAATGAATCAGATATTACTTTAGCAGCTGCATCAAATGCAATTGTTATTGGATTTAATGTTCGTCCTGATAATAATGCGAAGCGTGCAGCAGAAACGGAAGAAGTGGATGTTCGCTTACACCGAATTATTTATAAAGTAATCGAAGAAATTGAAGCAGCGATGAAAGGTATGCTTGATCCAGAATTTGAAGAGAAAATCACCGGTCAAGCGGAAGTTCGTCAGACATTTAAGGTTTCGAAGGTCGGTACAATCGCAGGTTCTTATGTTACTGATGGAAAAATCGCTCGTGGAAGTGGGATTCGTGTCATCCGTGATGGAATTGTTGTATTCGAAGGCGAAATTGATGCCCTTAAGCGTTTCAAAGACGATGCGAAGGAAGTATCTCAAGGTTATGAGTGCGGAATTACCGTCAAGAATTATAATGATGTAAAAGAAGGGGACGTAATCGAAGCCTTCGTTATGCAAGAAGTGGAACGTAAATGATCATTGGCTTAGCCGCCTGTGAGTGCCTCATTTATGATGCCCATTCTTTAAAGGATAAAAGAGCTGTCCTTCAGCGCATTCTCACTAGACTTAGACAACGCTACAATTTATCTGTAGCTGAGGTTGACTATCAAGATACATGGCAGCGTACAAAAATTGCCATTGTATCGGTTGCTTCCTCAAAGGTAGCCGTTGAAAGAGAATTGCAGGATGCATTAAAGTTAATTGATTCATTTCCAGAAATCGAACGCACAATAACCGACATGGAATGGATATAATAACATAAACGGGGGGGAATCACTCCTCCTCATATGCATGGACATCATGCGTAATAACAAATAGATAAATCGTTCCCTATAGACAGTGCTTTTAAAAGCATTGTTTTCTAAGGATGACAAAGAGGTGACTACCATGAGCCTTAGATCTAATCGAGTTGGAGAACAGATGAAAAAAGAGCTTGGGGAAATTATTGGACGTAAAATAAAAGACCCACGTATTGGCTTTGTTACTGTTACAGATGTACAAGTAACAGGAGATCTTCAACAAGCAAAGGTGTTTATTTCTGTGTTAGGTGATGACCTTCAGAGAGAAAATACACTAAAGGGGTTAGCTAAAGCAAAAGGATTTATCCGTTCGGAAATTGGACAGAGGATTCGTCTTAGAAAAACTCCTGAAATTACATTTGAATTCGATGAATCGATCGACTATGGAAATCGAATTGAAAATCTTTTGTATCAAATTAAGGAAGAGACGAAGGAAGAACAAACCGAACGAGAAGATTAATAAAAGAGGGATAGACATTTGTCTATCCTTTTTTCTAATTGAAAGACCAGGAGGATCAAAAATGGAAGGAATCTTACCATTATTTAAACCAAAAGGAATGACGTCGCACGATTGCGTCTTTAAGCTTAGAAAAATATTGAGGATGAAGCGTATAGGACATACAGGTACACTCGACCCAGAGGTTGATGGAGTGTTACCGATTTGCCTTGGACGCGCAACAAAGGTTGCAGAATACATAACAGATGCTGGCAAAGTGTACGAGGGAGAAGTAACGCTTGGTTTTGCTACAACAACCGAGGATGCATCGGGTGAAGAGATTGAGAGGAAAGTCATCGAACATAAGATTACCCGGGAGCAGGTAAAAGCTGTGTTACTGGAACTTACAGGGGAGATTTCTCAAACGCCTCCTATGTACTCAGCAGTTAAGGTAAATGGAAAACGATTATATGAATACGCAAGAAAGGGAATAGAAGTGGAACGCCCTACCAGGCAGGTAACAATCTATTCGATTGAGCTTCTCGATGACCGTGAAGTATTTGAAGGGGAAACGATCTCTTTCCGATTTCGAGTTGCTTGTAGTAAAGGAACATATATTAGAACGTTAGCAGTGATGATTGGAGGACGATTAGGTTATCCTGCACATATGTCTGACCTTAGACGAATAGAGTCAGCTTCTTTTAGTCTAGATGACTGTAAGACACTCCTAGAAGTTGAGGAAATGGCAAATAACGGAACGATTTTAGACGCTTTGTATCCGATTGAAAGGGCACTTATCCATTTGCCGAAATATCAAATAAGTGATAAATTAGTTGAGAAAGTGAAAAATGGAGCTGTCCTCGAAATACCAGAAATACTACAAGATATTAAAGAGCCTATCGTACTTGAATCAATGGATCACAAGGCGTTAGCTATATACATGCACCATCCTCATAAGCCTAATCTAATGAAGCCAACAAAGGTACTACATATAGAGAATTAGGTTGGTAAAGAAAGGGAGAAAGCTTGTGGAAGTTTTAAACATTACTCATCCCCATCAATTCTCAAAGGAACAGTTTCAACCAATGGTCATTGCCCTTGGGTATTTTGATGGGGTGCATCTAGGACATAAGAGAGTCATTGATACGGCATCCAGAATAGCCAAGGAAAAAGGAGTTAAAAGTGCGGTAATGACATTTACTCCCCATCCATCAGTAGTACTCAAAAAGGTGAAACAGGTTGAGTATATTACCCCGTTAGAAGAAAAGATTAAGGTTATTTCTGAACAACAGGTGGATTACTTATTTGTCGTGAACTTTACGAGTGAATTTGCGAACCTATTGCCACAGGAGTTTGTTGATCAATATTTAATTGGACTAGGTGCTGTTCACGTTGTCGCTGGTTTTGATTATTCCTACGGGAAGCTTGGTAAGGGTACGATGGAAACTCTGCCATTTCATTCAAGACAAGCATTCGACTATACGGTTGTTCCTAAGCTAGAAAACCATGATGAAAAAATAAGTTCATCTTTAATTAGAAAGCATATAAAAAATGGACAGCTCAATGACCTTCCTGAATTACTTGGTCGTTTTTATACAACTACTGGAATTGTTGTTCATGGTGACAAAAGGGGAAGAACCATTGGATTCCCTACAGCCAATATTGATTTAAATGAAGAGTACATTCTTCCACCATTAGGCGTTCATGCAGTACGAATGCTCGTTAAAGGAAAATGGTATGAAGGTGTGTGTAATATCGGGTTTAAACCGACTTTTAATAAGGAAAAGTCGAAAAGACCAAGTGTCGAGGTTCATATTTTTGATTTTAATGATCAAATATATGGAGAGTATGTAACGATTGAATGGCATAAATACTTACGTTCGGAACAGAAATTTGCTGGCATTGGCGAACTTGTGTCACAAATCGAGCGAGATAAACAAAATTCACTCCTTTACTTTGAAAATTCAAAGACTAAGCCTTGCAATTTGTCATAAAAAAGTGTATTCTTAGAAACGTACGAAATGAACCTTTGCTTGGCTAGTCGAGTCACCGACGCTGGCTCAGTAACAGGGGATTGAAATAATAGGAGGTGAAACGGATGGCAATCACTAAAGAACGTAAAAATGAACTTATTAGTGAGTATAAAACTCATGAAAGCGACACTGGATCTCCAGAAGTTCAAATCGCTGTCCTTACTGAGGAAATCAACAACTTAAATGAACATTTACGTACTCATAAGAAGGACCACCACTCACGTCGCGGTCTTTTAAAAATGGTAGGTAGACGTCGTAACTTATTAACATACCTTCGTAACAAGGATGTTACTCGTTACCGTGAATTAATCACGAAGCTTGGCTTACGTCGCTAATCTTAAAAGCGGGATTCTTTCCCGCTTTTTTGTTAGCAATAAATTTCTATTAATTGAGCTTTTTAAGGATTCATTATTATGTACATACTATAGGATATTCGCCTATATTTTTATATTTGTTCTCCATTAATGAAAGAACAATTTATATACATCTAATAAATGTTAACATACCAAAGAATTTGGTAGAGAGGGGTAAAAAATGGGACAAGACAAGAAAATCTATACGATAGATTGGGCTGGTCGTAAGCTTTCCGTCGAAATTGGACAGCTTGCTAAACAAGCCAACGGCGCTGTACTCGTACGCTACGGCGATACAGCTGTACTAAGTACAGCTACAGCATCAAAGGAACCGAAGAAACTCGATTTCTTTCCATTAACAGTAAACTATGAGGAGCGTTTATACGCGGTTGGGAAAATCCCTGGAGGATTCATCAAACGTGAGGGACGTCCAAGTGAAAAAGCTATTTTAGCTAGTCGCTTAATTGACAGACCGATTCGTCCATTGTTTGCAGATGGGTTCCGTAATGAAGTTCAAGTGGTCAGCATGGTAATGAGTGTGGATCAAGACTGTTCGTCTGAGATGGCGGCAATGTTTGGTTCCTCACTAGCACTTTCTGTATCAGACATTCCTTTTGAAGGCCCAATTGCCGGTGTAACTGTTGGTCGCATTGATGGTCAATTCATGATCAATCCTTCTGTTGAACAAACAGAGAAAAGCGATATGCACTTAGTTGTTGCCGGTACAAAGGACGCTATTAACATGGTTGAAGCGGGTGCAGAAGAAGTACCAGAAGAAACGATGCTAGAAGCGATTATGTTTGGCCATGATGAAATCAAGCGCCTAATCGCATTCCAAGAGGAAATCGTTGCTGAAATTGGGAAAGAAAAGACAGAAGTTGTTTTATATCAGCTAGACGCTGAACTAGAAGCAGAAATTCGTGGAATATGCGAAGCTGACATGATTAAGGCAATTCAGGTTCAAGAAAAGCATGCTCGTGAAGATGCGATTCGTGCAGTGAAAGAATCTGTCATTGCAAAATACGTAGAAGAAGCAGTTGAAGAAGAAGACTTAAAACAAGTAAAACAAATTTTAGATAAAATGGTTAAAGGTGAAGTTCGTCGCTTAATTACGGAAGAAAAGGTAAGACCTGATGGTCGTAATCCAGCGGAGATTCGTCCTTTATCATCAGAGATAGATTTACTACCTCGTACACATGGTTCTGGTTTGTTCACTCGTGGGCAAACGCAGGCATTGAGTATTTGTACCCTTGGAGCCTTAGGAGATGTACAAATTCTAGACGGATTAGGAATTGAAGAAGAAAAGCGTTTTATGCATCATTATAACTTCCCGAATTTCTCTGTTGGAGAAACTGGCCCAATGCGTGGGCCTGGTCGTCGTGAAATTGGCCATGGTGCGTTAGGGGAGCGTGCACTTGAACCAATTATTCCTTCTGAAAAGGATTTCCCATACACGATCCGTCTTGTATCAGAAGTATTAGAATCAAATGGTTCGACGTCTCAAGCAAGTATTTGTGCAAGTACATTAGCTATGATGGATGCTGGTGTTCCAATTAAGGCTCCGGTTGCTGGTATAGCAATGGGTCTTGTGAAATCTGGTGAGCACTATACGATCCTTACAGATATCCAAGGTATGGAAGACCATCTCGGAGATATGGACTTTAAAGTGGCTGGAACATCGAAAGGTGTAACAGCACTACAAATGGATATTAAAATCGAAGGTTTATCAAGACAAATTCTTGAGGAAGCATTGCAACAAGCAAAGATAGGCCGTATGCAGATCCTTGATTCTATGCTTGCAACGATTTCAACTCCAAAAGAACAGCTTTCTAGATACGCGCCGAAGATTATTACGATGTATATCAACCCAGATAAGATTCGTGATGTTATTGGACCAAGCGGAAAGCAAATCAACAAGATTATTGAAGAAACTGGCGTGAAAATTGATATCGAGCAAGATGGTACAGTCTTCATCTCTTCTACTAATGAAGAAATGAACCAAAAGGCAAAGAAAATTATTGAAGACATCGTTCGTGAAGTAGAAGTTGGACAAATGTACTTAGGTAAAGTAAAACGAGTTGAAAAATTCGGAGCGTTTGTTGAGCTATTTAGCGGGAAAGATGGATTAGTTCACATATCTGAACTTGCTGAAGAAAGAGTCGGTAAAGTAGAAGATGTGGTTGCTATTGGTGATGAAATATTAGTTAAAGTTATGGAAATTGATAAGCAAGGCCGAGTGAACTTGTCACGTAAAGTTGTTCTTAAAGAACAACGTGAACAAAAGGAACAGGCTCAAAATTAAAGTAACACAATGAAGAGTCAGGGTTTTCTTTCCCTGGCTTTTTCCATACTAAGGAATGACGACGCTTACAATGATGGTTCTGGTTTTTAGAGTATAGAAAGAATTCTCCTTTACATGTTCTACCTTGTCCTTTCTCTTCATAATGTACAAGTGAAGGAGGAGATTAAGAATGAAGAAACTAATTACTATGTCTATAATTGGCGTACTCTCTATAATGTTAGTTAACAATCCGTTAACGGATCGATACGTACATGGCTTAAAGGTGATCAATATTCCTGCTTCAGGTCAAAAAAATGCCTTGTATATGGAAATTGAAGAAAAGGCAAAAGAATATGAAAAACCTGCACAAGACGCTAAGGTTGATCCTGTATGGAAGGCACTTCCTGGACATAATGGCTTAAAAGTCGACATTTCTGCTAGTTATGCTAAGATGAAAAAGGACGGGAAATTCGATCCAGCTAAACTCGTATACATACAGACACCACCAACAGTTCATTTAAAGGACCTTCCCCCAACAGCTATTTATAAAGGCCACCCTGATAAGCCGATGGTCACGTTTATTATAAATGTCGCGTGGGGTAATGAGTACCTTGGGCCAATTTTGGAAACGTTAAAAAAGAATAATGTTCATGCTAGCTTTTTCCTTGAGGGCAGATGGGTAAAAGAAAATCCGGAGCTTGCCAAAATGATTGTTGAGGCTGGTCATGAAGTAGGTAACCATTCTTACACTCATCCGAATATGAAGGAAATTTCTTCAGCGAAAATCCGAGAAGAGATTGTGAAAACAAATGAAGTTATAAAAGCGACAACGGGTAAAGAAGTTGTTTGGCTTGCTCCACCAAGCGGAAGCTATCGTGAGGAAGTAGTGAAGATTGCAGCAGAGTATAAGCTCGGAACAGTAATGTGGAGTGTTGATACGATTGATTGGCAAAAACCAACTCCAGAGCAACTTATCAGCCGTGTGATGGGGAAGGTGCATAAGGGAGCCATGGTACTCATGCATCCTACAGATTCAACGGCAAAAGCTCTAGATGAACTTATTAAACGAATTAAGCTTGAAAAATATGAAATTAATACGGTGTCTGAGCTGTTGAGTGAAGAAAGAGTCATGAAGAAATCGGTATTAAATGAGCAAGAATAATTTTAGTTATCCTAGATAACGTATAATTATCGTAGCAGTACACTGTAGACAGGAGGAGTTCACGTGATAAAAAGATATACATGCCAAAATGGGGTAAGAATTGTGTTAGAAAATATCCCTACGGTTCGTTCCGTCGCAATCGGAGTATGGATTGGAACTGGCTCCCGAAATGAAACACCTGAAAATAACGGAATTTCGCATTTTCTTGAGCATATGTTTTTTAAGGGAACTAAAACAAGAAGCGCTAGGGAAATCGCTGAAAGCTTTGATAGTATTGGTGGACAAGTGAACGCCTTTACATCCAAGGAATATACTTGCTATTACGCGAAGGTTCTCGACAATCATGCTAGTTTTGCACTTGAAGTTTTATCTGATATGTTTTTTAACTCAACCTTTGTTGCTGAGGAATTAGATAAAGAAAAGAATGTTGTTTATGAAGAAATTAAAATGTATGATGACACACCGGATGATATCGTACATGATCTTTTAAGTAAAGCGATCTATGAAAACCATTCTCTTGGGTTTCCGATACTGGGTACAGAGGATACGTTAGCAACCTTTACAGGGGATACACTTAAGCAATATATGCATGATACATACACTCCAGAAAATGTGGTTATTTCTGTTGCAGGGAATATTTCTGACGCTTTTATTCAAGAGGTAGAAAAGTTATTCGGAGCATACGAGGCAGGGAAATCTAGAAATAATTTTGAAAAACCAACGTTTCATACAAACCGACTTTCTAGAAAGAAAGAAACCGAGCAAGCACATCTATGTATTGGCTATGAAGGATTACAGGTTGGTGACGAGGACATTTATAATCTGATCGTGCTTAACAATGTACTTGGTGGGAGCATGAGTAGTAGATTGTTCCAAGAAGTTCGTGAACAGCGAGGTCTTGCCTATTCTGTCTACTCTTATCATTCCTCGTTTCAGGATTCTGGAGTAATTACTATTTATGGTGGTACAGGTGCGAAGCAGTTAGACGTGTTATTTGACACGATTCAAGAAACGTTAACAAAGCTAAAGGCTGAAGGGATTACAGATAAGGAGCTTCGTAACAGTAAGGAGCAATTAAAGGGTAGCCTTATGCTGAGCCTAGAAAGTACAAATAGCCGCATGAGTCGTAATGGCAAGAATGAACTTCTATTAGGAAGACATCGTACACTTGATGAGATTGTTGAACAAATTGACTCTGTTTCAAAAGATGGTGTAGATGCCATGGCAAACAAACTCTTTGATGATCAATATTCGGTATCATTAATTAGTCCAGATGGTGTACTTCCGAAAAATATTTAGTATTTAAAAGCCTGAGTTTTTAGCTCGGGCTTTTTCTTTTTTCTTTTAATTTCTTACGTATATATTTGTCTTTCCTATACTAGGATGTATAGAGGACAAAAGGGGAGTGAAGAAATTGAGACTAAGTGAATTGAGCGGGAAGGAAATTGTTGATGTCAAAAAAGCAGAGAGGCTTGGAATACTTGGCCAGACGGATTTAGAGATTAACGAAAGCAATGGCCAAATTCAGGCTCTTTTAATTCCCTCGGTTAAATGGTTTGGTTTTAAAAGGCAGGGTGGAGAGGTAAGAGTTCCATGGAAGCATATAAAAACGATTGGGACGGATATGATCATTATCGACATTCAAGAGGAGTAAAGAACTGTGCTTAGGCATCAGTTCTTTTTTTTCGTTTTACTTAGGCTTTTTTCCTAAGAAAAACTCACCGATTACGGGGTAAATACATAGTATGTTGGAGTAATGCAGTAATGTTTGGATTTGGATCATTAAAAAAGAAGGTGAGTGTTTCATGCTAACAGGGATGCAAATAGCAGTCATAGGCGGAGACGCAAGACAGCTCGAAATCGTCCGAAAGCTAACAGAGCTCGATGCGAAGCTCTCTTTGATTGG
Source organism: Robertmurraya korlensis NBRC 107688 (assembly GCF_001591645.1). Classification (GTDB taxonomy): domain Bacteria; phylum Bacillota; class Bacilli; order Bacillales; family Cytobacillaceae; genus Robertmurraya_A. Next base: position 201,916 of record NZ_BCVH01000006.1, read on the forward strand.
CTTTGAGCAACTCGACCATGCCTTTACTGGTGCAGTTAAGGAGAAATTGGATGAAGTAGTATTTTCAGATATAGATGTGATCATTTTACCGGTAGCTGGAACAAATTTAGAAGGTCAAGTAGAAACGATCTTCTCAAATGAAAAGGTAGTTTTAACTGCTGAACACTTAGAACAAACACCAGAACATTGTACGATTTATTCCGGTATTTCTAATGCATATTTGAATAAAATCACGGATGACTCTAATCGAAGACTCGTGAAATTGTTTGAACGGGACGATGTTGCTATCTATAATTCTATTCCGACAGTCGAAGGTACCATTATGATGGCAATTCAGCACACCGACTTTACTATACATGGATCAACAATTATGGTGCTTGGCTTAGGGAGAGTAGGAATGAGTGTAGCACGCACATTTTCTGCCCTTGGAGCGAAAGTGAAGGTAGGAGCAAGAAAAGGAGAGCATATTGCACGGATCACTGAAATGGCCTTAACACCTTTTCACCTTGATGAACTATCACAACAGGTGAAGGATGTTGATATTTGTATCAACACCATTCCTGATCTAATCGTAACGGCTTCGGTAATCTCAAGGATGCCTACTCATACTCTGATTATTGACTTAGCATCCAAGCCTGGTGGAACCGATTTCCGATACGCTGAAAAAAGAGGGATTAAAGCTCTTCTAGCCCCAGGACTTCCAGGCATCGTTGCTCCAAAAACAGCAGGTCAAATTTTAGCAAACGTTCTTTCTCAACTGCTGTTAGAAGATATGCAATCAAGAAAGGGGAAGTAACATGAGCTTACAAGGGAAAAAAATTGGCTTTGGTCTGACGGGATCTCACTGTACGTACGATGCTGTGTACCCGGAAATAGAAAAGCTTATAAATGCTGGTGCGGAAGTCTTGCCAGTGGTAACTAACACAGTTAAAAACACGACCACTCGTTTTGGAAAAGGTGAGGATTGGATCGAAAGAATTGAAAAGCTGACAGGGCATAAAGTTATTGATTCTATTGTTGGTGCAGAGCCGTTAGGGCCTAAAATACAATTAGACTGTATGATTATTGCTCCGTTAACTGGGAATTCGATGAGTAAATTTGCTAATGCAATGACCGATTCCCCGGTGTTAATGGCTGCCAAAGCAACGTTACGAAATGGTAAGCCCGTTGTATTAGGGATTTCCACAAACGATGCACTTGGCCTAAATGGTGTCAACTTGATGAGATTGATGGCGACAAAAAATATTTATTTCATTCCATACGGTCAAGATGACCCAGTAAAAAAACCAAATTCATTAGTAGCACGTATGACCATGCTTTCCGATACGGTGGAAGCTGCTCTTAACAGTACACAAATTCAGCCAGTACTCGTTGAAAGGTATAAAGATGCACAGTAATAAATAGAGGTAATTTGCCCTCATCCAACTCTAGCAATAGATCCAAAGCCGTGTACTGAGGAAAAATAGATTCCTTTGCACGGCTTTAATAAAAAATGTACTTCATTAATGCATGAATATGTTAAAATAAATGTTATTATATAGCCATGAATCAGAATGGCGGTACAAAGGACATTTATTACATGTTGATGTTTTTAATAATGCGATAAATGTTTTACTAGAATTCTTATCGATCATTATAGATATTGGAAGGGGATTTACGAAATGGCATTAGTAGAAAAAGGATTTCATGTAGCTGTTGTGGGAGCAACAGGAGCAGTAGGTCAACAAATGATTCAAACTCTTGAAAATAGAGAATTTCCAATCTCAAAATTAACGTTGTTATCATCCTCACGTTCAGCAGGAAGTAAAGTCCTATTTAAAGGGGTAGAATACACTGTTCAAGAAGCAAAGCCGGAGAGCTTTGAAGGGGTCGATATTGCGTTATTTAGTGCAGGTGGAAGCGTATCACTTGAACTAGCACCAGAAGCGGTAAAGCATGGTGCTATTGTTGTGGATAACACAAGTGCATTCCGCATGGATGAAAATGTTCCGCTTGTTGTACCTGAAGTGAACGAAATGGATTTACATGAACATAAAGGTATTATTGCTAACCCAAATTGTTCTACCATTCAAATGGTTGTAGCATTAGAACCTATTCGTAAACAATATGGATTAAATAAAATAATCGTTTCTACGTATCAAGCGGTTTCTGGATCAGGTGCGGCTGCGGTGGAAGAGTTGTACGAGCAAACAAAAGCAATCGTAGCCAATGAAAGCTATGAACCAAAGATTCTACCAGTAAAGTCTGATAAGAAGCACTATCAAATTGCGTTTAATGCCATTCCTCAAATTGATAAGTTCCAAGAAAACGGATTTACGTATGAAGAGATGAAAATGATTAATGAAACTAAGAAAATTATGCACTTACCAGAAATTCAAGTAGCAGCTACTTGCGTTCGTTTGCCTGTTGCAACTGGACACTCTGAATCATTATTTATTGAAGTAGATCAGGCTGGTGTATCTGCACAGGATGTAAAGAACTTATTAGAAAATGCACCAGGAGTTGTGCTTCAAGATGACCCAGAAAACCAAGTATATCCAATGCCAGCAGATTGTGTAGGAAAAAATGATGTGTTTGTTGGACGTATTCGTAAGGATTTGGACAATGAAAAGGGCTTCCATATGTGGGTTGTATCAGATAACCTCTTAAAAGGAGCGGCTTGGAACTCTGTTCAAATCGCTGAGAGTTTAGTGAAGTTAGGTATTGTGAAATAGAAAATGATGCTGTAAAAAACTAGAGGTGTAACAATGAGAATGATTGTTCAAAAATTTGGTGGCACTTCAGTAAAAGATGAAAAAAGTCGAAATCTTGCAATTGGACATATTAAAAATGCATTAGCTGAAGGGTATAAAGTAGTAGTCGTTGTATCTGCTATGGGTAGAAAGGGCGACCCGTATGCTACAGACACACTGCTTTCCCTTATTGGTGGTGCACAAAGTCTAATTTCTAAGCGTGAACAGGACTTGTTACTGTCATGTGGGGAAGCCATTTCGAGTGTAGTCTTCTCTAACTTACTGCATGAGGCAGGGGTTAATGCAACGTCATTAACAGGTGCGCAGGCAGGTTTTCTAACTACTGATGACCATACAAATGCAAAAATTATTAAAATGAACTGTGAACGTGTGATAGAAGAACTTGAACAACACGATGTTGTTGTAGTTGCAGGGTTTCAAGGTGCCGCTCAAAACGGTGACATTACCACGATCGGTCGTGGTGGAAGTGACACTTCAGCAGCTGCCCTTGGAGCTGCTTTAAAAGCAGAGGTAATCGATATATTTACTGATGTCGAGGGAATTATGACAGCAGACCCAAGAATTGCTGAAAATGCAAGACCACTTTCGGTTGTTACGTATACAGAAGTATGTAATATGGCGTATCAGGGTGCGAAGGTTATCCATCCAAGAGCGGTCGAAATTGCCATGCAAGCAAAGGTACCTATCCGCATTCGTTCAACCTATTCGGATTCTGAAGGAACTCTTGTTACGTCGAGTTCGAACAATCACCGTGGAAGTGATATAAAGGAACGTACAGTAACGGGCATTGCACATCTATCACCTGTAACTCAAATTAAAGTTCTTGCCAAAAAAGGTCAGTATAACCTTCAAGCAGAAGTGTTTAAATCAATGGCTAATGAGAAGATCAGTGTCGATTTTATTAATATTTCGCCAAATGGAGTGGTTTACACCGTGTCCAAAGAAATGACTGATAAGGCGCTTGCTGTTCTTCGTGATTTAGGTCATGAGCCGGAGTTTGAGAAAGATTGTGCCAAGGTATCTGTTGTAGGAGCAGGGATAGCTGGTGTTCCCGGGGTAACTTCTAAAATTGTATCAGCGCTTTCTGAAAATGGAATTCGGATTCTGCAATCGGCTGATAGTCATACGACGATATGGGTACTTGTTAAGGAAGAAGATCTTGTAACAGCCGTAAATTCGTTGCATGATGCCTTTAACCTTGATGAAGAGAACTAAAGATTTTTCTAAGCATTAGATTTAAAGGAGTGGCAATATGGTTTTATTTGGTCGAGTTTCTACAGCGATGGTTACGCCTTTTGATAGCAAAGGGCATATTGATTTTGCAAAAACAACAATATTAATTAATCACTTGATTGAAAACGGTACGGACTCACTAGTTATTGCTGGAACAACCGGAGAGTCACCAACGTTATCAAAGGAAGAAAAAATTGCATTATTTCAACATGTGGTGAAGGTTGTAGATAAGCGTGTACCTGTTATTGCGGGAACAGGAAGCAATAACACATATGCGACCATTGAGCTAACAAAAAAAGCAGAGGAAATTGGCGTAGATGCCGTAATGATCGTTGCTCCTTACTACAATAAACCAAATCAAGAAGGATTGTATCAGCATTTTAAAGCAGCAGCTGAAGCAACGTCTCTCCCAGTTATGATGTACAATATTCCAGGTAGATCAGTTGTCAATATATTACCTGAAACAATCATTCGATTATCTAAAATCGATAATATTGTTGCGGTAAAAGAGGCTAGTGGAAATTTAAATGCTATGACTGCTATTATTGCCGGTACAGACGATGACTTCTTGGTGTATAGTGGTGACGATGGATTAACGATACCGCTTCTATCAATCGGCGGAGCTGGAATTGTATCGGTAGCATCACATGTCATTGGAAATGAGATGCAAGAGATGGTGTCCGCATTTCTAAATGGGGATATTCAAGGGGCTGCAAAGAAGCATCAACAGCTCTTACCATTAATGGAAGGTTTGTTTCAAGCACCTAATCCAACCCCAGTTAAAACAGCTCTTCAAATAAAAGGTCTAGATGTTGGGTCGGTAAGGCTACCTCTAGTACCATTAAATGAGCAAGAGAGAGCACAAATTATCTCGTTATTTAGTTAATAAGAAAACATTCAAGGTCAACCTCATTGTGGGTTGACCTTTGATTTTTGTTGAAATTTGACCGAATTTGTTGATGTATAGAATATAAATACAGATTTACCCACTTCCTATTCAAACAAGTTTAATTTTGGTTGTAAAGGATTTCATCATTCAAGTATAATAATCATAACTGATCTTGGGTCGGATGAAATGACAGCATAGGAGGATTCTACTTTGAATAAGAGAAAGAATGAAAGTATTAAGCTTGTGGCTCTAGGGGGAGTCGGGGAATTCGGGAAAAACATGTATGTTGTTGACGTGGACGGTGAATTATTTGTTTTCGACGCAGGGTTAATGTTTCCTGAAAATGAAATGCTAGGAATTGATATTGTGATTCCGGACATTACATATTTAATTCAAAATAAGGAACGAGTAAAAGCTATTTTTCTAACGCATGGGCATGAGGATCATATTGGTGCATTATCTTATACATTAAGAGAGTTACATGTACCTGTATATGGAACAAAGCTTACTCTTGCACTAGCAAAAGCGAAGTTGGACGAGCAGGAATACAGAGGAAAAACAGATTTTCGCATCATCACTTCAGATTCTCTTGTGAATTTTGAAACGTGTGATGTGTCCTTTTTCAAGACAAACCATAGCATCCCTGACTCGGTTGGTATCTGTCTTCATACATCTGAAGGAGCAATTGTGTATACAGGGGATTTTAAATTTGACCAGGCAGCAACTGATCTTTATAAGCCTGAAATTGGAAAAATGGCTAAAATTGGTGAAGAAGGAGTTCTTTGCTTACTTTCCGATAGTACAGAAGCAGAAAAACCTGGCTATACACCATCAGAATCGATCGTTGTCAAGGAAATGTCAGATGCTTTTTATAATGCAAAAGGAAGAATTATTGCGGCCACCTTTGCGTCTGACATTAATCGTATTCAACATGTATTTGATGCTGCGTATGAAAGTAGAAGAAAGATTGCGGTAGTTGGAAAGAGTCTTGAAAAGATTTTTCATATTGCATTAGACTTACAGTATTTAGAAGTTCACGATGAGCTAATTATTCCGATTGAAGAAATAACAAATTACCCAGATGATGAGATTGTGGTCTTAACCACTGGTACACAAGGTGAACCGATTGAAGCCCTACAAAAAATGGCCAAGCAAATTCACCGACAAGTGAACATCAAAAAAGGTGACACGGTTCTTATTGCTGCCTCTCCTCTAAGAGGGAGTGAAGTATTTATTTATAAAACCATTGATATGCTATACCGCGCAGGTGCACATGTGATTTCTGGGAAGAGAATTGTGAATACCTCTAGCCATGGTAGCCAAGAAGAGCTTAAGTTTATGATTAACTTAATGAATCCGAAACTGTTTATTCCTGTTCATGGGGAATATCGAATGTTGAAGGCTCATAGCAAAGTAGCTACCCAATGTGGTATAACAACTGATCGTATTTTCATTCCTGAAAGAGGAGAAGTATTAGAGATTAAAAATGAGCGGTTTAAACCTGCAGGAAAAGTGCCTGCTGGTAATGTGCTTATCGACGGAAGTGGTGTAGGCGATGTAGGAAACATCGTTCTAAGAGACCGTCGTTTACTATCTCAGGATGGTATATTAATTGTTGTAGTTACTCTAAGCAGAGCAGAAAAGAAAATTACAGCGGGTCCAGAGATTATTTCACGTGGCTTTGTTTACGTGAGAGAATCGGAAGAGCTAATGGAGGAATCTACCCAGCTAGTTAGAAGCATCGTAGAAAGAAACACAACAAAGGAATCATTTGATTGGGGAACGATGAAACAAAGCATGAGAGATGAGCTTAATCAATTTTTATACGATAAAACAAAACGCCGACCAATGATTCTACCGATTATTATGGAAATTTAAGATTAAAAAGCTCACGAAAAAGTTTTTCTTTTTCGTGAGCTTTTTTCAAATTACCATTTTTCGCATGAAAATCCATCGTGGGTTTCATACTAACGTTATAATGTCTGAAGGGAGATTTGGTATGGAATCCATTAAATATAATAAACCGGATGATGGAGGGGGAAGCGAACAAGATACCCCAAAGGAAGAAAAACCATCAAGTCTGATTGAAAAGATCCAACAGCTTGGACAAACGAATGTCCCGCAGCTTGCTCAGGATAGCAAAATACATTGTTTAACAATTGTCGGGCAGATTGAAGGACATATGACACTTCCACCGCAAAACAAGACGACAAAATATGAACATCTTATTCCGCAACTCGTAGCCATTGAGCAAAATCCGAAGATTGAGGGGCTACTTGTAGTTCTTAATACGGTTGGTGGAGATGTAGAAGCAGGGCTAGCAATCTCTGAGATGCTTTCCTCCTTATCTAAGCCAACCGTGTCCATTGTACTCGGCGGTGGCCACTCGATTGGTGTCCCAATTGCAGTCTCATGTGATTACTCGTATATTGCAGAGACAGCAACGATGACCATTCATCCAATCCGCTTGACTGGTTTGTTTATTGGTGTACCTCAAACCTTTGAGTACCTAGATAAAATGCAGGATCGAGTAGTGAACTTTGTGACAAAGCACTCAAAGATTACAGAAGAGAAGTTCAAAGAATTAATGTTTGAAAAAGGGAATCTTACAAGAGACATCGGAACAAATGTAGTTGGTACGGATGCTGTGAAATATGGATTAATAGATGAAGTCGGAGGCCTTGGGCAAGCAATGAAGAAATTAAATGAGCTCATTGCCATAAATAGTGAGGGAATTGAGGGGATGGTTCAATGATCCTTTATACACTCACGCCACCAGAAATGATTTACCCGAATGAAAACCAAGAAGTGAACCAGCAGAAAATGTATTATCTAGACGGAATTCCTTTATTAGTTGAAAATGATCTAGAAGGTGTCTATCGAGTGGTTCGTGTAATGAGTAGTGATCCTTCTCATTATTTAGATGACAGATGTACACCAGGAGCAAAAATATCTTTCAGCTAAGCGGTGTCTTCATAAGGGATAAGTTATGTTATAATATAGTTGTTTCAGGTAAGCAGCCAACTGAGGCTGCTTTTCTTGTCTTTATCAAAGTGTTTAGTACATATAACAAGCGACTAAGATAATAGTAACAATTCAACAGTAAGGTGATAAAATGGCAAAGAAAAAAAGAAGACAAACAAGAAGTAAGGATGGTTTTAAACGAACAGTTAAATTCGAATTACTTGGACTCATATTAATTGCGTTAGCAACTATCTCAATTGCTAGACTCGGCGCGGTCGGACATGCTGTGGTGACGTTTTTTCGATTCTTTTCGGGCGAATGGTATATGGTGAATTTAATTAGTTTGGCGGTCATTGGTGCCTATTTTATGTGGAAAAGAGAAATTCCTTCCTTTTTTCAAACAAGATTGATTGGAATTTATTTTATTGTGTCAGCCCTATTGCTTCTGAGTCATGTGACATTGTTTGAACTTCTTGCAAACGATGGGAGAACAGAAAGTCCAAGTGTAATTAAGAATACATTTGAGCTTTTTTGGATGGATGTCAGAGGAGAAACAAGTACAACTGATTTAGGCGGGGGAATGATCGGAGCTCTTTTATTCGCTATTTCTTATTATTTGTTTGCTGAGGCAGGAACGAAAATTATTGCTACTCTATTCTTTATTATTGGGTTCATCCTATTTACGGGTAAAACATTAGGTGAACCATTAGGGAAAGCTATTATTGCATTCGGACAGTTTCTAAAGAAGCAGCTACACGCTTTTGGTGATGATATGAAAAATTGGAAGAATGAACGTTCCGAAAAAACCAAGAAAAAGAAGGAAGAAAAACAAAAAGAACTAGAGAAAAAGGAACAAGAAGAGAGAGTTATTCCTATATCTACAATGACACCACCAGAAGAAGAGGAAAGAAATATAGAGCCGATTATATCAAGCTTCACAGAAAGGGCCTATACTGAACCAACCGTGGATCAAGTAGGGAAAAAAGGGAAGGAACAGCAACAACAAACGGAAGAAGATAGTGTTCCACCGATTACCTTTACCGAAGTGGAAAATAAAGATTATGAGCTACCACCAATCCGTTTGTTAAAAGCACCTCGTCATACGGACCAAAGTGGAGAATATGAACTAATACATGCGAATGCAGCAAAGCTTGAACGAACGTTCTTGAGCTTTGGGGTAAAAGCAAAAGTAACGCAAGTTCACTTAGGTCCAGCTGTTACAAAGTACGAAGTTCACCCAGATGTGGGTGTTAAGGTCAGTAAAATTGTGAACTTAAGCGATGACTTAGCACTAGCTTTAGCTGCTAAGGATATTCGAATGGAGGCACCTATTCCAGGTAAATCAGCGATTGGAATTGAGGTTCCTAACTCAGAGGTAGCGATGGTTTCGCTACGCGAGGTACTCGAATCAAAGAAGAACGACCGACCAGAAGCAAAGTTAATGATTGGGCTTGGGCGGGACATTACAGGCGAGGCTGTATTAGCTGAACTAAACAAAATGCCTCACTTACTTGTTGCTGGTGCAACGGGAAGCGGAAAGAGTGTATGTATTAATGGGATTATTACGAGCATCTTAATGAGAGCCAAGCCTCATGAGGTGAAATTAATGATGATCGACCCGAAAATGGTTGAACTAAACGTATATAATGGGGTTCCACATCTATTAGCCCCTGTTGTGACAGACCCTAAGAAAGCGTCACAGGCATTAAAAAAGGTAGTTAGTGAAATGGAAAGAAGGTATGAGCTCTTTTCACACACGGGAACACGCAATATTGAGGGGTACAATGATTATATTCGTAGAATCAATCTGGAGGAAGATACAAAGCAGCCGCTTCTTCCTTATATTGTCGTTATTGTAGATGAGCTTGCTGATTTAATGATGGTCGCATCTTCAGATGTTGAAGATGCTATAACAAGATTAGCTCAAATGGCTCGTGCTGCGGGTATTCACTTAATTATAGCTACACAGCGCCCATCTGTTGATGTAATAACAGGTGTCATTAAAGCTAATATCCCATCAAGAATAGCTTTTGCTGTTTCCTCTCAAATCGATTCACGCACCATTCTGGATTCTGGAGGAGCTGAAAAGCTGCTAGGTCGTGGAGATATGTTATTTATGCCAGTGGGAGCATCAAAGCCTATCCGCGTACAGGGAGCATTTTTATCGGACGAAGAAGTAGAAGAGATAGTCGATTTTGTCATAGGTCAACAAAAGGCACAGTATCAACAGGAAATGATTCCTGATGATATTCCAGAAACTACCTCCGAAGTGGACGATGATTTATATAACGATGCCGTTGACCTCATTCTTGAAATGCAAACGGCGTCTGTCTCTATGCTGCAGCGTAGATTTCGTATTGGTTATTCTCGTGCAGCACGTCTGATTGATGAGATGGAGCTTCGAGGAGTGGTTGGACCGTACGAAGGTAGTAAACCACGTACGGTGTTAATGTCGAAGCCGGCTGAAGACTCCTCTGTTGGAAAAGTTGACTAGGAAGGGCGATTTACATCGCCTTTCTATTTAGAACATATTGGAAACGTTTTCAACGTGTTTAGTGTGTCATAATGTGACTGAGAGTGCTGATTTTAAAACATGTGAAATAAGTTAACACGTTTTTTCGACAAAATTCATAAACTCTATTTATTTATACCTAAAAAAGTGTTATAGTATTTTCGATTAGTAGGAATGATTGAACATCAGAGGTCTGATGTCTTTAGAAATGGTTGGAGGATACTTGCATGTCTATTAAGTCAGATAACCGACATTTGTATTTACAGGTCATCGATCGGCTAAAAAAGGATATTGAGTCGGGGATATACAAAGAGAAAGAAAAACTCCCCTCTGAATTTGACCTTGCCAAGCAGCTCGGTGTGAGCAGAGCAACTCTCAGAGAAGCACTGCGAATTCTTGAAGAGGAGAACGTTATAATTCGCCGTCATGGAGTGGGTACATTTGTCCACGCTAAGCCTCTATTTACGTCGGGAATTGAACAACTAAATAGCGTAACGAACATGATTGTTCAAGCAGGTATGAAACCAGGTACCATTTTCTTAAGCTCATCAACTCAAGGGGCTACCGAAGAGGACATCCGTCGTTTTTCATGTTCTGTTGATGACGAAATTGTAGTAATGGAGAGAGTTCGAACAGCCAATGGAGAACCAGTTGTATATTGTATCGACAAAGTTCCCAACAAAATTCTACCCGAAACCTTTTCACATGGAGAGGAATCAATCTTCAACATACTAGAAGAGGAAGCAAATCGGAATATTACATACGCTGTGGCTCAAATCGAACCAATCGGTTATCACGAGAAAATTTCACCAATCTTGGAATGTGATCCTGAAACTGCTTTGCTTGTATTAAAGCAAATGCATTTTGATGAAATGGATGAACCAATCCTTTTTTCGGTAAACTACTTTAGAGCCGATAAATTTAGTTTTCATGTTCTTAGGAAAAGAATATAATTTTCTTAAAAAAGAGTGAAGCTAATGTTTCATCGGATTGATCTAGCGTTCTTGCTAAATCCAACAAAACTCATAGGGGGTTTCAAACCATGAAAAAGCGTAAATTCGGTTTAGCTCTATCATTGGTTCTTGCTGCTGGAACAATTTTAGGTGCATGTGGAAAAGCAGAAGAAGAAAACAATGCAGCTGAAGGTGGCAACAAAGAAAAAACAGAAGACGCATTCACAGTAGCAATGGTTACTGACGTAGGTGGAGTGGATGACAAGTCATTCAACCAATCTGCATGGGAAGGTCTTCAAGCTTATGGTAAAGAAGTTGGCCTTGAAAAAGGAAAAGATGGTTTTGACTACCTACAATCACAATCAGATGCTGATTATTCTACAAACTTAAACACTCTTGCTCGCCAAGATTTTGATCTAGTATTCGGTATTGGTTTCCTTATGGAAGGTGCAATTAAAGAAATTGCTGGACAACAAAAGGACCATAACTTCGCAATTGTTGATGCTCTTGTTGAAGAACCAAACGTTGTAAGCATTATGTTTAAAGAGCAAGAAGCTGCTTTCTTAGCTGGTGTTGCTGCTGCAAAAGCAACTACATCTAATAAGATTGGTTTCATTGGTGGAATGGAAATTCCTGTTATCGAGCGTTTCGAAACTGGATTTAAAGCTGGTGTTGCAGCAGTGAATCCTGACATTACAGTTGACGTACAATATGCTGGCGCATTCGACAAAGCTGAGGTTGGTCAAACCATTGCTTCTAGCATGTATTCTAAAGGTATTGATGTAATTTTCCACGCAGCTGGTGGTACTGGTAACGGTCTATTCAAAGAAGCTCGTGACCTTAAGAAGAAAGAGCCTGCAAGACAAGTATGGGCTATCGGTGTTGACTCTGACCAAACTGCTGAAGGTGTAGTTGAAATTGATGGGAAAGAGCATAACGTAATCATAACTTCTGCACTTAAGCGTGTTGACAACGCAGTAAAAGACCTTTCTTTAAAAGCTAAAGGTGGGGACTTCCCAGGTGGAGAAACTATTACTTACGGTCTAGCTGAAGATGGTGTTGGTTTAGCTCCAATTAATTCTGAAGTTGCTACAAAAGCTGACATTGAAACAGCTGTTGCTGAATTCTCTGATAAAATTAGAAATGGTGATCTTGTGATCCCTTCTACTTTAGAAGAATTAAAATCTTTCTCTGCACAATAATGTTTGGACAAAGGAATAAGAGGATTTTCCTACCTCTTATTCCTTTTTTAAGGAAAAAGTAGAAATGGAACTGAAGGGTAGAATGCTTCTACTTTTCATTTGCATTTTTATTAATAGGGGAATTCACCCAAAAAATAAAAGGTCATACTACGTGCTTGGGAAACCAAGTTTTTTAAAAATTGCCAAAGGTCTGACCTCTTACTTTTATGAATAATTTGCTTAAACTTTGAGCAAGGAGTGAGAAGAGAATGGAATATGTTATTGAAATGCTAGGTATCCGTAAAGAATTTCCAGGAATAGTTGCAAACGATAATATTACTTTGCAACTACAGCAAGGAGAAATTCATGCATTGCTTGGTGAAAACGGTGCAGGAAAATCAACATTGATGAACGTGCTGTTTGGTTTATATCAGCCAGAACAAGGGGAAATTCGTGTTCGGGGGAAGTCGGTGAAAATTACGAATCCAAACATTGCTAATGATTTGGGTATTGGAATGGTTCATCAACATTTTATGTTAGTAGACAAGTTTACGGTAACAGAAAACATTATCCTTGGTAAGGAAACAAAATCAGGTTTGAAAATAGATTTAAAAAAGGCCGAGCAAGAGGTCAGAGAAATTTCTGAGCGCTATGGACTAGCAGTTGATCCACAAGCGAAAATTGCTGATATTTCTGTTGGAATGCAGCAAAGGGTAGAAATATTGAAAACGCTCTATAGAGGTGCTGAGATTCTTATTTTTGATGAGCCAACAGCTGTCTTGACTCCTCAAGAAATAAAAGAACTTATACAAATAATGAAAACGCTTATTAAAGAGGGTAAGTCAATCATTCTAATTACTCATAAGCTTAAGGAAATTATGGAGGTATGTGACCGTTGCACCGTTATCCGTAAGGGTGTTGGGATAGGGACAGTAAATGTAAGGGAAACAAATCCTAATGAACTTGCAAGCTTGATGGTTGGACGTGAAGTGACGTTTAAAACAGAAAAGGCAGATGCAAAGCCTGCTCAAAATGTCCTCGAAATAAATGATTTAGTAGTAAAAGACTCAAGGGGCTTAACGGCTGTAAATAACTTAAAGCTTTCTGTTAAGGCTGGGGAAATCCTTGGAATCGCTGGTGTGGATGGAAATGGTCAGACAGAATTAATTGAATCTATTACTGGTTTACGTAGGTCAGAAAGCGGTTCAATCCAGCTAAATGGGAAAGAAATTCGAAATCTATCACCCCGTAAAATTACTGAGGCTGGGACAGGCCATATTCCGCAGGACCGTCATAAGCACGGGCTAGTTTTAGATTTTCCTATTGGGGAAAACATGGTTTTGCAAACGTACTATAAGTCACCTTTTTCAAAAGCTGGTGTTTTAAGTTTTAAAGAAATCTACCAAAAAGCTAAATCACTTATTCAAGAGTTTGATGTACGTACACCAAGCGAATATACTCTTGCAAGAGCTCTTTCTGGGGGGAACCAACAAAAAGCTATCATTGGCCGTGAGGTAGATCGTAATCCAGACTTACTCATCGCAGCACAGCCAACACGCGGACTTGATGTAGGGGCAATAGAGTTTATTCATAAGCGTCTAATTGAACAACGAGACAATGGAAAAGCGGTATTATTGCTATCCTTTGAACTTGATGAAATTCTTAATGTGAGTGACCGAATTGCGGTTATCTATGAAGGAGAAATTGTTGCTATTGTTAATCCAAAGGAAACAACGGAACAGGAACTTGGATTATTAATGGCTGGTTCCAAACAGAAGGAAGTAGGTGAACAAACAAATGTCTAATCGTGTGAAAAATATTATTGTTCCTATTATGGCTGTTATTCTGGGGATCTTAGTCGGAACCATTATTATGATTGTGACTGGATACGATGCTGTAGCTGCATTTACAGCCCTTTGGAACGGTGCATTTGGGGAGATTTATTATACGGGGGAAGTTATCCGCCAGGTGACTCCACTTATTTTAGCAGGTTTATCCGTGGCGTTTGCCTTCCGCACTGGTCTTTTTAATATTGGTGTTGAGGGACAGTTAATCGTAGGTTGGCTGGCAGCTGTTTGGGTAGGGGTTGCGTTCAACCTTCCACCTGTTATTCATACACTTGTGGCAGTACTTGCAGCAGCTTTGGCTGGTGCTCTATGGGCATTTATTCCTGGGTTTTTAAAAGCGAAATTCCGTGTTCATGAAGTAATCGTAACAATCATGTTAAATTATACGGCTCTTCATGTGACAAACTATATTATCCGCACGGTTCTATCCGAAAAGAGTGACCGTACGGAGATGATCAAGGAAACAGCAACGTTACGTTCGTCCTTCCTAGAAGGCTTAACAGACTATTCACGCTTACACTGGGGAATTGTAATTGCATTAATAGGTGTATTTATTATGTGGTTCCTTCTTGAAAAAACAACACGTGGATATGAATTACGTTCAGTAGGATTCAATCAGCATGCTTCTCATTACGCTGGGATGAATGTAAATACAAATATTATCCTTTCAATGGTCATTTCAGGTGCTTTTGCTGGACTAGCAGGAGCAATGGAAGGGCTAGGTACATTTGGTTATGCATCCATTAAAGGTGGCTTTACAGGAGTTGGATTTGATGGGATTGCCGTTGCCCTACTTGGAGGAAATGGACCTATTGGTGTTATTTTAGCAGCATTACTTTTTGGAGCGTTAAAAGTTGGGGCTTTAAATATGCCTCTTGAATCGGGCGTTCCAAATGAACTAGTTGATATTATCATTGCTTTAATTGTGTTCTTTGTTGCAGCGAGTTATATGATTCGACTGTTTATTGATCGTATTAGTAAAAAGGGGGTGAAGTAAGTGGGATTAATGGATATCTTGTATATCGTAATACCTTCTACTTTACTTTGGGCAGCACCACTTATTTTCACTGCATTAGGTGGTAATTTTTCAGAGCGTTCTGGGATCGTTAATATTGGCCTAGAAGGATTAATGGTAATTGGCGCATTTACAGCAATCGTATTCAATCTTGCTTTTGACCAGACACTAGGAAACCTAACTCCATGGATTGCGTTATTAGCGGCAATGGTTGTTGGTGGTCTATTATCTGTACTACATGCCGTTGCATCTATTACATTTCGAGCAGACCAGACCGTTTCTGGGGTGGCGATCAACCTTTTGGCAATTGGTGCAGCTCTTTTCCTTGTTAAGCTTTTTTACGGAAAAGGTCAAACAGATATCATTCAAAAAGGGTTTAGTAAGATTGATATACCAGTGTTAAGTGATATACCTATTCTTGGGAAATTATTCTTTACCAATACGTACTACACGTCATTTGTGGCTATTATCGTTGCGTTTATCGCATGGTTTGTGATGTTTAAAACACCGTTTGGTCTTCGACTTCGTGCAGTTGGTGAGCATCCAATGGCAGCAGATACAATGGGGATTAACGTTACAAAAATGAGATATATTGGAGTAATCATCTCCGGAGCATTAGGAGGTATTGGTGGGGGAGTATACGCCCAGTCTATTTCGTCAGACTTCAGCCATGCAACGATTTCTGGACAAGGCTTTATGGCACTTGCTGCATTAATCTTTGGTAAGTGGCATCCACTAGGAGCCATGGGTGCAGCACTATTCTTCGGTTTTGCACAAAGCTTAAGTATCATTGGATCAAGCTTACCATTATTGGAAAATATCCCAAGTGTATACTTATTAATCGCGCCATACATCTTAACCATCCTAGCATTAACAGGATTCATCGGTAGAGCAGAAGGACCAAAAGCACTCGGAACAGCATATATTAAAGGGAATCGATAAATCTCCGTTTTTACGGAGATTTTAG
>NZ_BCVH01000007.1 GCF_001591645.1 Robertmurraya korlensis NBRC 107688
GAAGTTCAAGCATGTTGTACGTGCACAGGACTGTAGCGGAAAGGAGTTTGGCTCCCCTTGTTATTTTGATAATACCAAGCCGGGGTTTCAACTGTTTCTAGATTCGATTAAACAATTGAAGCTAGAACAACACATGAAAAAAGTGATCGTAGGGATGGAACCTACCGGACATTATTGGTTGAAATTTAGCACATATTCTTTAAGAAATCATATAAAGTTTGTCACCTGGTAACAAAGAGATGGCCCAACAAATCATGAGGGAGAAGTCAAAACCACTTGCCATAGACAGGACAGCTTATGAAAGCAACAAATAACATGGGTAATAAGTTAAGATGCAGAAATTAACTCAGTCTACTTTTATTCTATCAATAGGTAATTCTGAGCCGAAGAAAGAAATGTTATTAATACCATTTCTAATTAGATTTTCACACTCGGTGAAAGTATCGATAAAAGATTTAAAATCTATTTCGATTTCTATGCTTGGATAGGATTACATTTTGTAATTGTTCTAAAATACAATGGCTATGCTTTTTAGCATTTTTACTAGTAGATATACCGATGTTCGCCTCCAGATCAAAAAGTTTACAATATGCTCTAAATCCTCTTTATAACCTTTTCGTGAAATATTACCTCTTGACCAATTTTAACGTACCCTCCAGCAGCACCAATAATTCCACCAAATCCAACTTCGGGTATATCAGGGAATATTAGTGCTTAGATATTCCCGTACAAATAAGACAAGCCCTTCGCCTAGCGAGTTTGCAAGAATAAGGAATTATAAAATTTATCGTTAACCAAAGCCATCGATGTAAAAAATAGCCTTTTTCATATTTAATCCTTCCTAACTCTCATTTTTAAGACAGTCATTATAATGTCTTCTGCTAATAACTTTAGTAATCTAGTTATATATTCTATTATTGTTCTTCGGATTAGCATATGGGTTCAGGGTTTCTTGTTATGGATAACAACTAAAATAATGAGTTACATAAATGAATCACGTTGTACCATCCTACTATTGTTAGTTATTTCCCACAAGAACAAGGGATGTAATATTTGCTAGGCAATCTCTTAATGCCCTCTGTAAAAACAATACTTCCTAAAACTCCAACTAAATCGCTCGATGAAATAATTTTAAGTGCATAATAAATGCCAGTACCAGCAATAAAATCTAGTATTAAAATTCTTTTAATTGTCGAACCTTTAATAGTGATGAAAAAAACCTGATTTCGTTTTTTCATATTATTTATCACACCCAGTTTATTTTTTTCCAAAAAAGATATGACTAAATAAGATTGTCTTATTCCACTGATCGCCCACACTTATAAATAGTACTCTTTTAAAATATTTATAAGGCACAAACTATTACATTGTTTCATGTAACTGAAATTTAGTTAACATGTATTCTCTAACACTTGATGGTTATACAATTAGGAATTAAGTAAAACTCCAAATGGGAAAAGCATAAATATAATAGCTTTTGTATTAGTGTCTACCTAAATCAATCTAATCAAGGTTCTAACTCCCCCTTGACTATGGAGTAACTCCATAGTCTAAGATACGAGTATGAATTTACACACACAGGAGATGATCAACATGGCTATATCAAAAGGAATCGAAAAAGAATATACAATGAAATCCTTGTTAGCATACGCTACCCCAACCATTGGTGTAATGATATTTGCATCTATCTATACAATGGTAGATGGTGTTTTTTTAGCACGTTACGTGAATTCCACTGCGTTGTCCGCAGTTAATATTTTCATGCCTTTTTATGCATTAATATTTGCTGTTGCTTTAATGCTAGGAACCGGGGGCAGTGCCATTATTGCAAAGAAAATAGGTGAAAATAAATACAAGGAGGCAAATAGGAACTTTACGTTTATCGTATTATGTGGGATTGTCATTGGTTTTCTAATCATGATTTTTGGATTATTATTTATTCGGCCATTGTTAACGTTACTTGGAGCTGGTACAAGTGATCAACTTTTTGATTATACTATCTTATACGCGCAGACCATATTAACGATCGCCCCATTGCTTATTATCCAAGCAATGTTTGAAACCTTCTTTGTGACAGCAGGAAAACCAAATTTTAATTTGGTCATTACCATTATCGGTGGAAGTGTAAACATTGTTTTGGATTATGTGTTTATTGTTAAAATGAATATGGGAATTGAGGGAGCTGCCATTGCAACTGCAATAGGAATTGCAATTCCAGCGCTTGTAGGAATTGTATATTTTTTATTAGCAAAAAAAGACCAGCTTCACTTTGCTATTCCAAAAATTGAATGGAAAGTTCTTCTGAACAGTTGTCTTAATGGTTCATCTGAAATGGTTACTAACCTTTCGTCCTCGGTCGTAACTTTTGTTTTTAACCTATTAATGTTGAAATATATAGGAGTAGAAGGAGTAGCTGCTGTCACAATTATGCTTTACCTTATGTTTTTTTTAACTCCAATCTTCATGGGGTTTTCCGTTGGTATTGCCCCAATTATAAGCTATAATTATGGAAGTCAAAATACCAATCAATTAAAACGAATTTTTTTAAATAGCATACTTTTTATTGGAATTAGTTCAATAGTTGTATTTGGGGGTTCCCTTTTGCTAGGTCCTCTTTTAATCCAATTTATGGTGGAAGAGGGTAGTAATGTATATAACATAGTTATGGGGGGATTTCGAATATTCTGTTTTGCGTACTTATTCATGGGATTAAACATCTTTGCTTCCATGCTGTTTACAGCACTATCAAATGGGAAGATTTCAGCATTAATCTCTTTACTGCGAACATTGGTATTCGTATTAATTGCATTATTGGTTCTGCCAATTGTAATGGGAGTTCCCGGAATTTGGGTAGCTATTCCAATAGCTGAATTCCTCTCGATTATCGTTTGTGCTATTTTTATAGTTCGAAAAAGAGGAGTTTATCTTTACTATTAATGTGACTCGATAATTTTAAGAAAGGCAAATATTTTATGGACATAAACCCACAAATTCACTTAACGACAGGCCAATTTGCTAAATTAATGAATATCAGGAAAGATACTTTGATCTACTATGATAAAGTTGGTATATTTTCTCCGGAGATTATTACTTCTAACGGCTATCGCTATTATTCAGTATATCAAGCAGAGGTTTTTCATGTGATTTTAATACTCAAAGAGTTAGATATGCCATTAAAGGAAATTGAGAAATTCCTTGATAACAGATCACCTGAACGACTTCTTCTTTTATTGGAGCAGAAAGAAAAAGCACTTTCGACGAAAATTAACCATCTCACAAAAATGAAAAAGTTGGTTGAAGACAAAAAAAATGATATAAGAGAAGCATTGGAAGTAAATACCTCAGATATTTTTATAGAACATAAGGTAGAGGATGATTTCATAGTTGTAACCGATGCAAAACCCTTAACAAATGATAGAAACGCCTATGAATCTATCCAACTACATTTTAAGTATTTAGATGAATCTAATAATGTTAGTTCCACTTCTGAAGGATGGATGATTAGTGTAAGTAGTGTACTAGACAGGGAAAGTATTAAGTATGACTACCTTTATACAAAAGTAACTGAATCAAGTTTTGCTAATCGTATAATTGAGAAAGGAACTTATTTGGTTGCGTATCATAGTGGAGGTTATCTTAGAATTGAGGAAACCTACAGTAGGTTAGTAAAATACGCACACGATAATAATTTAGTCTTAAAAGGTTATATCTATGAAGATGCATTGTTAGATGAGTTATCTGTTAAAGGATTCGAAAAGTATTTAATAAAACTTTCCGTTCAGGTCCTTGCCTAAACTAATCTATCAGACACAACTTTACATGAAGATGGAGAGATATTTATATACCTGTCCATCTTCATGTTGTTAATTGATGGAATAAATTTCTATGGTAAATGCATTATATACAGTATTGAAAACGTTAAGCCTCATGTTCTTTCTTTTGAATGTGGAACTTCTCATTCTTATAGCTACAATAAAGAATGTTCTCTACTTGATTGAATCCTATTTTCTGAAGCTCCGTAATTAACCAATTCTTTGTTCTGTTTACTACTTTTAAATTATTTTCTTGAATTTTTCCATCTAAAACCAATGGTAGTGTAAAATTGTTATCCCCTTTTTTAAAGACAGATAGAGCCCCAGACCTTTCCAATATAGCATAGTCCACTTCTCTTAAATCTGATACCTCTGCTTGCCTTAGTTGAATCAGAATATCGTCTATAGTAAAACCGTGCTTCCGAAGATTTTTTTCTATTAGTTTTCCATTGTCCACTATCATTATTGGGCTTCCATTGATTAATTTATGGAACTTTTGACTTTTTAATTCTATTGTTCCTAGTATCACCTGTAAGGAACCAAGCAAAAAGATAGGTGCCAAAGCCCTAACCATATGGACATGTGGATCTTCGATCGAAATTACTGCTAACTCTGCAACCATTAGGGAGACAATTATGTCAAGTATACTTAATTTACTTAATTCTTTTTTACCCACAAAACGAAATAACGTTAGTACCACAAGGAATACTATAAGAGTACGCAGTAGAGTATTTACAATTTCCCACAAAATCTAAATCCTCCTATATTTTGTTTAGTTTGCTATCGACCCCTTAAACCTAGAATATTATTCTCTTTGTTCATGATTGGTGTCAAATGGTATTATTCCATTTGTGAAACGAATCATTCATGTTTACTGAAATTTATTCTAAATGGAGCAACGGTCTATTTAGAATTTCTACTCTGGAAAAGCAGGAGGGGGATCCCCTTATGGAACGTTGGAATGAGTAATTTCAATTTGAAGACTTTTTAAGTTTATTAAAGTTTCAATTAAATAATAGAGAAATCACTATCAATCGAAAATTATCCTCTCTAAAGTCCTTATTCAACTACCTTCAGAATATAGCGGAGACGGATCAATTAGAGCCTTATATTAAGAGAAATGTCATGGCTAAAATTGAATTTAATGATGTATCTGAGAACCCTGAGACGGTAGCAAAACCAAATGGAAGGGAAAATCTTAATGGGCGATGAATATGAGCTCTTTAGAAGCTTTGTAGCCCATGAGTATGGTGATCAGAACAGTTCTAACAAACATATTGTAAGATTTCATGAATTAATAAAGAGAGAAATAGAGCCATTGTTTCTTTGTTCTTAGGGTCTGGGTTAAGATTAACGGAATTGGCTGTTATTAAAATGGTCTGTGAACTTTTGTGAATTTTTAGGGGAAGCATGTGGTCAATATATATCTAATTAAGAAGGATGAAACTTAAATGGAAAATTATAAGAACATACTTTCAATAGCTATGCTTTGTCAGGGTGATCTTCTATAACCAGCTTAATTTCTGATACTTCTTTGCAGAAACCTTAAGCTCGTTTACGATCTTTTCAATAGGTTCCCCTTTAAGTAGCATCATTGTAATTTTAGCAGTTGTGTTTCTAATGTTGATAAGATTTTGTTCTAATCCTGAAATCATATGAGTGCCCCTCTTTTAAAATTTGCCTTCTGTATGTTTTATCTTCTATGTTTAGGAATAAAATTAAATGTACATTGAAGGTATTCCTAAATGTAAATATCTCGTGTTTGCCGCATCATTTTATATTTAGCTTTAGTTATAACTCGGGACTTTGCTGAATCAATACTTTTTAAAACAAGTAAACAAACGTTTTTTTGTTCACACTTTAAATATGAAAAGTGAGTAAGTTTATAGAACTTATATAAACACTAATCGGCCCTTGTAAACATCCTTATGGAACAAACGAGGCAGGATAATTGAAGAGGCCTGTTACATATAAGGGGTAGAGAGTGGGAGGGAATGTTTTCAACATTAAAGACAGAAAGATTGGTATTAAGAGAAATAACAATGGATGATGCAGAGGGCATATTTGCTTGTTTTTCAAATTTAAATGTAACACGTTATTATGGCGTAGAGACTTTAGGAAATATAGAACAAGCAAAGGCATTTGTTGATTTCTTAAAGGAGAAAAGAGGAATAAGTTGGGGAATTGAAATAAAAGTAACAAAAGGAATAATTGGGACTATTGGATTTAATGCTTGGCCCCAAAGCAAAAGTGAGCAGAGATAGGTTATGAGGTACATCCTCATCATAGGAGAAAGTGATACACCATTGAAGCCGTATCTATAGTAATTGAACACGTATAACAAGGCCCTTCTAGGAGAAGGACCTTGTTAATATGGAAACTAAAAGTTAATTTATCTCCACTTTCCTTGATCAACCTCGTAAGCGCATTGTCCTACAATCCAAGCAAGTTGACCAGTTATAACATATATATTACTTTTTACTCCCATCTTTATTAGTTGCTTAGCTGCAGCAGTATAATTTCCGCTCCAGAGATACTCGTAGAGGAGTGCAAGTGCAGATATCCCAAAAAAAGTGCCATTAAAATATGTCTTTAATTTAGAATTAACACATCGATTATGAGCATCATTTTTAGAGGTGCTGTAAGTAGTAACCAGACTAAAATATGGAGTTACAGCTGGCTCAGTCAAAAAATTTTTTTTGTTCCCGGGTTTTGTAAATACAACTGGAGAATTAGTGTATATCTCCTTAAACTGAGTAAGATCTGCACTTTTCCCGAACTCAGATTCTAACTTATTAAAATCAATATCTATGATGTTACCTTCTTCATCTTTTATGGTCGCCTCTTCCCATAAAAATTCAAGTTGTGCTGCCATTTCCTTTACTTGTTCCTCTTCGGAAGATGGAAGGGTTTTACCTTTAGCTAAACTGGTCGAAGCAAATACTAAGGTGAAAACGATAGACAATATAATAGCCTTTAACCAAATGCTATTTTTCAAATCTAGTAACGTCCTTTTGGTATTTATTTACAATAAATATTGTAACACACAGAAAATGTAATTAATATACATTTTTGGTAATTAAATAGATTTTTTGTATAATATAATCATTGGAACTAAAATATTTTTAAGGAGGTAAAAATATGGAAGTGAAAAAAAGAAGGACAATAGCCTTTTTTATTTGTTTAGTATTAATGTATTTATTTTTTATAGTTACTGACTATATTAAGTTAGATGAACTAAATTTACTGGTAAATTTTTTGAAATCATTGGTTATAATGGCTGTATTAACATTGTTAATGTGGTTATTTGGAGGGAGAAAAGAAGGGCATAAATAGTGAATGGAAGCGGCGGTGTTTTAAACAGTAACTTCATCTGAAGGAAATGATAACGATTATATAGAGGGATCAGAGAGAATGTGATATGATTTTAAATAATCCTACAAAACAATTGTAAATGATTTTGCTGAAGTGTTTTGTATTGCTAATAAATTATAGTTTATGAAGGTAGCATTCCTTTAGCAGGAATGCTTTTTTCTTGTTGAACAAATTGGGGCATCATTAATGTAATAAGGAAAATGAATTTCAAGTTTGTGTACAAATACACTTAAACAAACGGGGGCAATTACTGAATATATATCTATTAAATAGGTATATTCTATGGATTTTAGGCAGATACTGTTAGTACTAGAACGATCGGGGAGTTGTTCAAAATGCTAGTATCTGAAGCCTGGAAACTATAT
This sequence comes from Robertmurraya korlensis NBRC 107688, assembly GCF_001591645.1. Taxonomy (GTDB): domain Bacteria; phylum Bacillota; class Bacilli; order Bacillales; family Cytobacillaceae; genus Robertmurraya_A. Next base: position 7,553 of record NZ_BCVH01000007.1, read on the forward strand.
AAAGCAGATAAACAAATTCAAGGGTATTCTTCTCAAACATTAAAGGTATATAAAGTGCAATTGTCCTTGATGATAAAATACTTTGGAGATATTAAGATTACTGATATTACAACTGAATCTATCAAACTATATCTTGGAGAAGTTGCAACTCAATTAAAAGCGTCAAGTCTCTGTCATAGAATTCGTTTTATAAAATCGTTGTTTAAATGGGTTCAAGAAGAGAAGTATGTTTCGGTTAACCCGGTATCTAGTATTAAAGAACCCAAGCCGGAGAGTAGAATTCCTAAGTTTTTAACGGAAGAGGAAATTGAATTACTTCGCGAAGCGTGTGGTACCACTTTTGAGAAAGCGTTATTTGAGTTTATGTACTCAACCGGATGTAGAATTGGAGAGGTCGTAAACTTAGATAAGCATTCCATTAACTTTGCAGAACAGTCTGTTATCGTTTTTGGAAAAGGGAAAAAAGAAAGAGAAGTGTATTTTAATACTCGATGTAGTATCTGGTTAAAAAGATATATAGAGGAAAGAACGGATGATCAACAAGCATTGTTCGTAACGATTCGAGCACCACATCGAATGAGTATTGCTCAGATGAGATATGTTATAAAACAGGTTTCCAAAAGAGCTGGAATAAGTAAGTGCATCCACCCACATCAGTTAAGACATAGCTATGCGACAACTCTTATAAATAATGGAGCACCACTAGAAGTTATACAAAACTTAATGGGCCATGAAAAAAGTGAAACGACTAGAGTATATGCTTATCTAAGTGGACAATTGAGACGTGAGCTATATAAGAAATTCTTTTAAGTGCTGCATGAAGCAGCATTTTTTTTTGTTGTACTAAGAACTTGAATAATAGAGCCAAATTGTGCATTATAAAGAACTCAAAAAAGGCTACCTTGTTTGGAAGTAAGAGGATCATTTACTTCCTAAGGTAGTCTAAATGATAGTCAAGGATATGTTGTTATTTTAGGCTTTTTCCAATTTTCTAAGAAGAAATAGGATTATGCATCTGACGGTTATTCCTAAAACAAAAAATCCTATAAAAGAGTATGTGTGCTTCCAATTATCCATATGAAACATATGTACTTTAATGGCTAAAGGCACAATGATATAGGCAAACGTTAATGCCCATAGGGTATTTGCAATGAGAAACGAGCTCCATTTGATGAAATATTGATATACCAACATGGCAGAAACGGGGATAACCACTAAATCAGCTGGAAATAAAGGGGGTACCATTGAAAATAGTTTATCCAGGATAGCCCCATCTTATTAAATCAACACCAATTACATCTAGAACAGTTGATAGGCAGGTAGCAATTAATCCGTAAGATAGAATTTCAAAGAACCTTTCCTTATCTACAAGTTTATACCAAATGAATACAGGAATTATCGTAGAAGCTAAAAGGAGCCACCATATTGGTGAAAACAAGTCATCATTTAGCCAGTGTTTAAAAGCAACTTCACTTAATTCTTGGCGCGAGTTTTGTATGTCTTGATAATTAGGAATTCTCATATGATGAAACCTAATTTTTAGTTAGATATTATATATTCTTTTTCTAAATAGAGTTAAATATGCCAAAACCAACTAAAGAGTTGAAGGGATCAATTTTGTCAACTTTCAAAAGTAACTGAACACTATTTTGCTAAAGGGCAGAATTGTTTAATTAAAATCACAGAATTAATGGTGTAATGTTTAGGCATATTATAGGTAAAAAGGAATTAATTATGATTGGACTTGCTGTGGCAATTATTTTATTTAACTTCGTTGCTTTTAGAACAAATAGGAGACTAAAACCTAACCGAATTGTTCATATTTGGATTTTTACCATAGCTTTTCAGCAATTATTTGATACGATAATTGAATTAAAATATTACGGTTACTGGTACTTTGATAAAGAAGTTGATTGGGCGGGACTAATCCCACATCTTATACTTATTCCACCTGTTAATATGATGTTTCTCAATTGGTACCCTTTTAGTAAGAAAATTTTAAACCAAGCCACATACATTTTCATTTGGGTTATAGCCATATTACTATACGAGGCAATTACTTTACTTCCTCGACCGTGGGGTTATTTCCAATACGGTTGGTGGAATCTATGGCTTTCAGCGGCACTTGATCCAATACTTCTGCTAATATTACTGCAATACTATAAATGGATATGTAAAGTGGAAATAATGTCGAAAAAGAAGATAATACATTAGAAAAATGAATAGCGTAAGTACCATCAGAAGTTCCTAAATGAGTTAGTTCTTTTATTTAGTCCATAAAAAGCAAAACACCTCTCTTATTTAAGAGGTGTTTTGTCTATTTATCATTTTGATTATTTTGCTTTTCTTTTGATAAAAACCATCCTAATATTGCAATGAGTAATAAGACTGATCAAAATGTAATTTTCCACTCAGGAGATTTCGGGAACTCCTTTGTTAAATAACCTAAGTCAGGATGGGATAATGTGTAAACAGCTAACTTAACGCCAACCCAACCAACGATAAGAAAAGCTGCAGTTTCAAGGAGGCCACTGAAAAAGTCCAATATTTATAAAAGGCAGTTGAAAGTTCTATCAAATGAACTTTCAACTGCCTTTTTACTTTATAATATGTTTATCAAAAGTGTGTAGGTGGTATTCAAGTGATCTCAAATCAAGAATCTCTCAACTTCAGCCCATTCATGGCTTTATACGATATTGTTGTACCAAAAGATAATATGCTTCGAAAAATTAATGACCTTGTGGATTTTACTTTTATTCTTGAAGAATTGAAAACAAAATACTGTCTTGAAAATGGTCGTAATGCAATTTCCCCAATTCGTATGTTCAAATATTTACTTCTTAAATCAATCTATGATTTGTCAGATGTAGATGTTGTGGAACGTTCCAAATACGATATGTCATTTAAATATTTCCTCGATATGTCTCCAGAGGATTCTGTAATTGACCCAAGTTCATTAACGGAATTTCGAAAACTTCGTCTAAAAGATGTAGGTTTATTAGATATGCTAATTGGGAAAACCGTTGAGATAGCTCTAGAAAAAGAGATCATTAAGAGTAAAACAATTATCGTGGATGCAACACATACGAAAGCACGTTATAACCAAAAATCACCGAAAGAGTTTTTACAAGAGAAATCAAAAAGTGTCCGTAAAGCAGTATATCAAGTAGATGATTCAATAAAAGAAAAGTTTCCGCCAAAAACGACTTCTAAAGAAGTAAACGATGAATTGGATTATTGTCGTCAAGTCATTACGGTTATTGAAACTGAGCCACAAATTGCTGAGATTCCGGCTGTCAAAGAAAAATTAAATGTATTAAAAGAAGTTGTCGAAGATTATACAGAACAACTAAGCTTTTCAAATGATCCAGATGCGCGAGTCGGACACAAAACAGCTGATTCTTCTTTCTTTGGATTTAAAACACATTTAGCTATGAGTGATGAGCGAATTATTACAGCTGCGGTTGTTACTACTGGAGAGAAAAGTGATGGAAAATACTTAAAAGACCTAGTTGAGAAAAGTAAAAAAGCAGGGATGAATATTGATAGAATCATTGGTGATACAGCTTATTCGGAAAAAGATAATATTCAGTATGCAAAAAAAGAAGAATTTCAACTAGTATCTAAACTACATCCTCAAATCACACAAGGTGTACGAGCGAAAGAAGACGAATTTGAGTTTAATAAGGATGCAGGTATGTATGTTTGTAAAGCAGGTCACATGGCCATATGTAAAGCGCGAACAGGCAAGAAAAATCAAGGCACAAATCAAAGTGACACTTATTACTTTGATATAAAAAAATGTAAAGTATGCCCGTTGCGTGATGGCTGTTATAAAGAGGGGGCAAAAAGTAAAACATACTCTGTTTCAATCAAATCCACCGAACACAAGGATCAAGAAAAATTTCAAAACAGTGAAGAGTTTAAAGAATTTGCACGCTCTCGTTATAAAATTGAAGCAAAAAATAGTGAGTTAAAACATAGACACGGGTATGAAACGGCATCATCTGCGGGTCTATTTGGGATGGAGATTCAAGGAGCCACTGCGATATTTGCAGTTAATCTCAAGCGAATCCTAAAAATCCTAAATGAAAAAGAATAAAAGAGAAACGGAAAAAGGCAATTTACCGTCTAAAAAACAGACGGCAAATTGCCTTTTTTTTATTGAACTGAGATTCGAGAATAAAAAACGCAAGTTTTCAGTGGCCTCCTAACAAGACGGTCTTTTTTTTGGGGGGTATTATAAATACCTTTTTATATAACTTACGATAAGTTCAAAATGTAGACCCACAATAGTATTTTGAGTGTTTAGTAACAATACGGGCTCTTATCACATATAATTTGGTAATTTTGTGAAAAGGAGAGTGATTTTTATGCCATACACTTTACGAATTGATATCCCAGCAGGTCAAGCACAGGAGCATGTTGTTGAAGTATACAGCGTAAATGGCGGCAGCATTGACGTGAATTACGGAGTTGAAGTCTATTCTTATAATCGGTATGGTGCAATATTCAGAATGCAGGAACTCACAGTAACTCCTGATCGTTTTTATTTTCACTGTCGCTACTTAAACTATACGGGTTTCACCTTGACACTCCAGTGTCATGATCAGGATGTAGTAGTTAAGGGCACTCCCATCACAGATCCTAAGTGGGACATTTAATCATCTATCGCTCCAATGACTCATAAAAAACTTTTATTTAAACCAAGACCAAACCACAGGGAAATTTGTAATTGTACTACCGCTTTTTTACTTCCATTAATAACTCATTATAAGTTACAGGGAAAAGAGCTATTAAAAATTCTTTGTTTGTTGCTATAGCAAATTTTCCTACTACACTAGTAATTATTGGTGTTTTTACTTTATCTTTTGTAAGCTTAGTTTATTTGCCTGCTACATCGTTAATAATTTTTAGTTTAGTTGTATATATTAATTTTTCTCTATGTTAACGAGTGTTTTTGAAAAGATAAAATTTGACGTGAGTAATTAGGTTTCCGTTTTCTAATATAGTCAAAACCTCTGCTTTTTAAAAGTAGGAGGTTTTTATGAATAAGGGGTGGTTAGTTAAATTAATTATAAGCTGAACCTCGCATGTCTTGAGAAAACACTATTAATTTTCAGAATATCTATTGGAAAAACAGTAGGTTGATATTATAATAGTTGTAAGTACATGTTGTTCTTTATTTTAACATATACGTACAAGTTTATTAGCGTCAATGGAAAAGAGTACTTACAATATGATTCTTGCTAAGGAGACCATCCATGAAACAAAATAACGAAAACATATCATTTAAGGACCGAATGATTGCTCATTATTATTTTACTGATCCAGATAATGTGGGAAAAGACAGTTCGGAGAATAGCTATGATGCGATAACTGCGGGGACAACAAAACCTATCATAGAAACAGTAGGTGGCAAACCAGCTATTACGCTTGCCGGTGGAAATAGCGGGACTTCTTTTATGCAACTTCCTTCGGGATTACTGAAGGATATAAATGATCACTCCGGGATTACAGTCAGTACGTGGGTTTACTTGAACAAAGGGACGAATGTGTGGGAAAGAATTTTTGATTTTGGCAAAGGGTCTTCTGGACCGTATCTGTTTTTAACACGAAGTTTACGTGGTACTTGTTTTTCAGATGGAGATCTCGTGGCTGATGCTGGTAGAACGTACCCCTCGGGAGAATGGATTCATGTCGCTATGTCAGTTAAAGGGACGGAAGGCGGTACATTAAGCAGTGCTGGACCGATTATTTACGTCAATGGTGAAGTTGTTGCAGATGGTTCGATCAGCCAGACTACGAGTGGTACATATGCCAAACTTCGCAATTGGTTTGAAACGTTCTCAGAGCCATCCAATTATAGCAATAATTATATCGGCAAATCTCAATATGACGTAGATGCCGACTTTAGCGGTTCCCTCTCTGACTTCCGTATCTACAAAGCTGGTTTATCCCAAGACGAAGTGATTGAGGTAATGTGCGAATCTCTTACGGATGAAGAGATTGTTCAACTGGCCAAGGACAAGTATTTATCGTTTCCGATAACCATTGTAACGAAGGATGTGTCTTTGCCTACTTCACTTATGGGTGAAAAGGTAAGCGTTTACTGGCAATCAAGCAACCCGAAAGAGTTATCAAATGAAGGTGTAGTAGGAGAAATCCAAGAACCAAAGGGCGTTACTTTGACAGCGTTCCTAAACAAAGGAAATGCTTCCGCTAAAAAGGAATTTCCGGTATCCATCCTTCCGAATGGAGTCCCAACACATCATTTAACGATTGATGGAAGTCAAGAAGTGTTGGATATCAGTCAGACGTTATACGGTCTTTTCTATGAAGATATCAATAACGCAGCGGATGGCGGTATTTATGCGGAGCTTGTTCAAAATCGTTCCTTTGAATCGTTTGCGTTTGATACATATTCCCACGCATCCGGTGAGTGTGGTTGCTCGACAGGTAGAAACCATGAACCATTGCATGCCTGGTTTGGAGATGTTGAAAAAGTAACGGTGAAAAATACAGGAGGATTGAACGAGTTTTTTGGAATTTCTGATAAAGATGTCAATTCTCATTATATTACTGCACCAAATGGTAGCACGATTATCAACAAAGGGTTTACTGATTCAAATCACCATTGTGCGATGCCTATTAAACAAGGGGATCGGTATGAATTGACGATCTGGGCCAAGGCGGAATCAGCAGGAAGCATCATAGTCCAGCTACAAGATCCGAACGGCTTGTCTATCAGTGACACCGTAACGGTACAGGTGGAAGGCGGTAACACATGGCGGAAGTATGGCGTGGATTCTAAAATGGTACTTACGGGTTCGAATACCATTCTTGGTCAGCTTGCGTTAACCTTTACTGGTGAAATTTCCATTGATATGGTTTCTCTCATGCCGCAAGATGTATGGGGAGCAAAAGAGGAAGAGAGATCGAAAACGGCTCATTCTAACTATAATGGAAACTCAAATTATCGTTTACGAAAAGATTTAGTGAATGCTTTGGTTGACTTGCACCCGACATTTCTTCGTTTTCCAGGAGGTTGTATCTCAGAAGGATCGTATATTTGGGAAAACGTATATGAATGGAAAGACTCGGTGGGCGATATAGAGCTCCGTAAAGAAAACTTTAATGTATGGGGTTACATGATGACGATGGGTCTTGGCTACATGGAATATTTCCAGCTTGCCGAAGATCTGAATGCAACTCCTCTTCCTGTCATGGCCTGCGGAGTACTATGCCAGGCCCGTTCGGATTATGTCAATCCTGCAGGTGGAAGCCTAAGAGATTTTTATGTTAAGAGCTTTACAGATTTAATTGATTTTGCCATTAACACCGATTTTGAAAATAACGAATGGGCTTCTTTGCGTAAGCATATGGGCCACGCGGCGCCGTTTGACCTTCGCTACTTAGGTGTTGGGAATGAGAACTGGGGTACAGAGTTTTTTGCGAACTTTGAGTACTTTAAATCAGCCATTGAAGAATACATGGACAAGTATTATCCAGGCTATGAATTACACATTATTTCAACGGTCGGTGCACAAGCGGACGATGATGCTTATCAGCAAGGCTGGAAGTTCCTAAGCGGCAATATGACAGGAAGTGAAACGGTTAACTTTACGGACGGCAAGACGGTTACAGAAGAAACGGTCACTTGGTATGAGAAGCAGTCGAACTATATGGATACCATTGCAGATGAACATTACTACCGTACGAACAAGTATTTACTAAACAATGCCGACCGGTACAACTATTATTACCGAGCTTATCAGCCTGATGGCAGCATGAACGAAAGGGAAACCTCAAAGGTATTCGTTGGCGAATTTGCCTCCACGGATAAAAATACTTTGGCGGGAGCCGTTGCCGAAGCAGCTGTCATGACCGGTTTTGAAAGAAATTCTGATGTGGTGAGATTAGCTGCCTATGCACCGTTATTTAACAAAGTTTTGACTGACGGAACCTATCGATGGACACCTGATTTAATTTGGTTTGATGATGAGACCGTTTGGTTCACGCCGAACTACTATGTGCAGCATTTATTTGGTAAGTACCTTGGTACGAAACTGTTAGGTACAGCCTTCTCGACTTATCAGAATGGAAATATCACAGAATTAACTCCACGAGGTGGGATTGAAATCGCTGCAGGCAATGCCGAGATTCATGTGAAAACAGTGAAAGTGATTGATAATGTAAGTGGAACAGTGCTCTTTGACCAGGATTTCATGCAAGAATTAAATCCTGCTTGGGAGATGATCCCAGGTTCAGTTGGATACTCACTTGATCCGGAAAAAGGTCTAATATTACAGGCACAAAACGGTGGCTTAAACGGTTTATATATCAAGAACGAGAACTGGACCAACTATAAGGTTGAAGTGGAAGCAACAAAGTTATCCGGCTCCGACGGTTTTTATGTAGGTGTGGGCTTGACGGATATTTCTCCAGAGAAAAAGGATTGTTTAGAATACGCAATAGGATACAACGGAAATGCCACGGGTGTTAAGGTATACAAGCAAGGAGTTCAAGGCTATACATTAGGCGACTACTCATCCAGTACGGCAGCAGGCAACTTACGAGCAAGCTGCTATGAAGAGTTAGCGGATAACACGCCTTACACCATCTCAGTTAATTATGGAGCAGGTACTTGGGATCGTCTTATCTGTTCTTACACGGATGGAACAAAAACTAGCAAGGTGTTAGATTATAAGCTAGAAGCTTATAACCGAGACATTTTTAACTCGGTTACAAAAGACGATCGTCACGTCTATGTAAAGCTTGTCAATGCCGATCCATTTGAAAAAACAACCAAAATTATGCTGAAGGATTTGAGCGTGGCGGAAGAGGGTCGTATGATCACAGTGACTGGGGATGAATCCCTTGTTCATACACCGAATGTCAATAAAAAGAATGCGGAACAGATTGTTCCTTCCGAAACGGAAATCACACTTGACGACAATTGTGCGGTTGTCACATTATCAGCGAATTCAGTTAGTGTGATTGTTTTAGATGTAAAGTAAAGGAGTAAGGGAAAGTTTCTAAAAGTAATGCATCTTAAACAATATTTTTTTAGTATATTCAGACCCGTAGGTAATCTCTACGGGTCTTTTCGTTCGGGTAATGTTAATAAGAGGATTAAGATTCTATCTTAACACCATCCATTAGAGTATTCAAAAAAGTTCTTGACGAGTATGCGCCTAAATAGATAAATTTATAACAAACGTAACATTAGTGAACATATGTAAAAATTCAGCGCAAACTTGCACACAAAATAAGGTTATCAAAGGGCAAAAGTTGTTATGAAAACGTTTTCAGTTTTTGTGATCCATCAAATATAATAAAGGCATAAGGAGGTTGTAGTGATGTTCCTTGATGATCGAAGTGTAAATTTGTTAAATGAACTGATTAGAACACCTCAAATTAAAAATAAGGAACTAGAAGTGAAATTCAAGCTTAGTAGAAGACAGATCTCCTACTCCTTGGAGAAAATTAATCAGTGGCTAGAAACGAAAAACTTATCGCCCATAACTAAGAGTAGGAATGGTAACTTTATTATTGATAAAAAGATATTTGAACATTTTTCAGTCCCTCATCCAACTGTTAGTCAATTGGATGAATATATACCGACAGAAAAGGAACGCGCACTATTAATTATTTTATATTTACTTGGAAAAAAAGAAGAGGTATCCCTGTTTCATATTATTGATCTTTTTAATGTAAGCAAAAACACAGGAATTAGTGATATAAAAGAGGCATCCAATTACATTAAAAGCTATTCCTTGACAATCGTTTATAGCCGATCTGACGGATATGAAATTGTGGGTGATGAATTTCAAATTCGAAAGCTATTAGTATTTGTAGTTAGATCCGTTTTAAATTTGTTTAATGGTCACAAGTATTTTGAGAGGATTTTTCACCTGGATATCTCTCCAATGAGAGACAAAGTAAAGTCTATCGAAGCATCATTAAAGATCCATTTAACAGATGAGAGGTTTGAATGCTTACCATATATAATAGAACTAATTTTTTCGCGAATTGAACAAGGGCATTTTCTTAACGCTGATTTTCATATTGGTTTAAAGGAACTAGCTGATACAGAGGAATATTTAGTTTCGGAGATTCTATTAAAAGAAGATATGGATTTACCAATGAGCGAAAGAATATGGCTTACACTTCAACTGTTAACTTCAAATGTCCGATCATCAGATATCCTTACTGATGATCGGATAAACGACCTAAAGGTTGCAATCCTTAATATGCTCGCCATGTTTGAAAAGAAATCATGTATCTTTATCGATGATAAAAAGGCAATCCTCGATAAATTAATGATTCACATGAGACCGGCATACTACCGAATTAAATACCATCTTACGTTAAAAGAGCAATACTCTACCAAGCTAATCGAGGAGTATATGGAGCTGTACGAGACTGTCTCTTCTTCTATAAGTCCACTCGAGTCATTAATTGGTGAGAAATTCCCTGAAGGGGAGATTGCCTTTATAACCATGTTCCTTGCAGGTCAACTGATTAAACAGGGAGATGAGCTGCATAGAAGGAAACGTGCTTTAGTTGTTTGTACTAATGGTCTGACCGTGTCAAAAATTATGAAGCAAACGCTAAAGGAAATCTTTCCGGAGTTTTATTTTGCTGAAAGTCTGTCTCTACGACAATTCCAAATGTATCAACACGATTATGAAATCATATTTAGCACGATCCCGATTCAGTCCTCACAACCAGTGTATTTAATTAATCCACTCATGACTTTAAACGAAAAAGAAATGTTACGTAAACAAGTCATAAATACCATCGATAAAAAAAGCTATGACTCTATTAATATGAATACGTTAATTAATACGATAAAAGAGAATGCAATCATAACAGATGAGACTGCTCTATTAACCTCACTATCCAAACTATTTCAAAACAGTCAGAAGAAAGATTTGAAGAATAGAAAAGGTATCCCATTTGGTCTAAAACAATTCTTACCAATTGAATTTATCCAATTTAGCAACAAAGTGGAAACCTGGCAGGAAGCCATTGCTATCGCTTGTGAGCCATTAGTAAAAAATAACATCATTAGATCGTCCTACGTGACAACTCTAATTGAAGATAATGATCATCAGCATATTTACAGTTTTTTAGGAAAATATATGGCCATCCCGCATGCGGCCAGGGAAAAAGGAGTACTAGCTGACGCGTTTGCTATGCTGATCTTAAAGGAACCAGTAGAATTTGCAAATGGACATAAGGTATCCATTATTACACCGCTAGCTATTTATAACCCAAACCGTCACTTAAAGGCACTTTTTCAATTGGCAGATCTTGCGGAAGACGATTGGAAAATGTCTGAATTACTAGACTCGAAGGAGGCAGCTGATGCGTGGCTTATTATCAACGGAAGTTGAAACAGTAGGAGGAAGAACAATGTTTTTTGATAAAAATATAACCTTTTTTGGTTTAAATGCTAGTGATCGTACAGATGCCCTTCGGCAAATGGCTTTATCTTTGAAAGAGGCTAACTTAGTTACGTCTTCTTTTGAGAAAGGTGTGTTGGAGAGGGAGGAATGCTTTCCAACTGGCTTGGCAGTTGGGACGTTTGGGCTTGCTATTCCTCATACAGATTCAGATAAAGTCATTGCACCACAAATTGCTTTTGCCTCATTAAAAAATCCAGTCAAATTCCGTCTGATGGGAAATGGGGAGGAAGAGGTAGATGTCTCTTTAATCTTCATGCTTGCATTAAAAAAGTCTGAAGATCAAATAACGATGTTACAACGGTTAATGGAGATTTTTCAAAATCAGGAGTTGTTAAAGGAATTTGCTGAATGTAAGAGTCTAGAAGATTTTGACCAATTATTAAAACAAGTGGAACTAGAATGATTTACTAGATAAAGGGGGACATTACATGTCAGTTTTACAATGGTTCGTTGATCTAGGTGCAAGTGTTATGCTGCCTATTCTATTGTTTGTCTTTGGTATTATTCTAGGTACAAAACCAGCTAAAGCTTTTAAGGCGGGTCTAACTGTTGGGATTGGTTTTGTTGGATTAAACCTTGTCATCGGGTTATTAACGAATAGTTTAGGTCCTGCTTCCAAGGCAATGGTTGATAACTTTGGTTTTCAGCTCGGTACGATTGATGTGGGATGGCCTGCAGCAGCTGCTATTTCCTATGGTACAGCTTTAGGGAGTTTAGCGATACCATTAGGGATCGGTATCAATGTAGTCCTATTGATTACAGGATTAACTAAAACATTAGACGTTGATATTTGGGATTACTGGCATTGTGCCTTTACTGGGTCTCTTGTCTATGCCTTAACTGGAAACTTTGCACTTGGCTTATATACGATCGCCATACACTTGGTTGTCATCTTCTTCCTGGGAGATTTAATTGCAAAGGATGTTCAGAAATTTTATGGATTTCCAAAGATTACATTTCCTCATGGTGCATCTGCGCCATCCTATTTAGTAGCAAAACCATTGAACTGGGTGTTTGATAGAATTCCGGGCTTTAATAAATTAGAAGCTAATCCTGAAACTATCCAAAAGAAAATTGGTATTTTTGGGGATTCAACAGTAATGGGTGTGTTAATTGGGATTGTCATCGGCTTCTTAGCAGGCTACAGTGTTAGCGAGGTAATGCAACTTGCCGTTCAAACGGGTGCAGTAATGATGTTAATGCCACGGATGGTATCTTTACTAATGGAAGGGCTTTCTCCAATTTCGGAAGCGGCTAGTGATTTCGTAAAAAGACGGATGCCAGGAAGAGACCTATATATTGGAATGGATAGTGCCTTATCAGTAGGTCACCCCGCCGTATTATCTGCATCGTTAATTATTGTACCAATTACCTTGTTTTTGGCGGTTATTTTACCAGGGAATAAAGTCTTGCCATTTGGTGACTTAGCGACAATTCCCTTCTTAGTCTGTTTAATGACACCAGTTTTTAGAGGAAATATTATTAGAACAGTTGTTGCAGGCACCATTTATATGGCAGTGGGATTGCTAATAGCCTCATGGGCTGCACCATTAATTACAGATGCTGCACTGGCTGCGAAATTTGATATGGCAGGGAATACGAGTATATCCGCACTAGTCGATGGTGCTGTTTGGACGACATTTATCTTTGTGGGTTTAGCAAAGTTTATGAGCTGGGGTGGAATTACGATTATTGGCGTAGTTGCTTTTGCAGGTTTAATTTATATAAATAAGATTAAACCTAAGCGAGAAGCAAAAATCAACGATGACGTTGGAACTAGTTTATAACTAATCCTTAGGTGATTGAAGGTGATGTACAGTGTTAGAGGTTTGGAAACAGTTAGTCTGCGACGCGAATAAAGCATTAAAAGAGTTGCAGCTTGTCAAATGGACGAGTGGAAATGTTAGTTATAGAGACTATGAGAATAATAGAGTAATAATTAAGCCAAGTGGAGTTCACTTTGATGCTTTAAAGGTTGAGGACATGGTAGTCGTTGATTTAGAGGGAAATGTCATTGAGGGCAAGTTAAAGCCGTCTGTGGATACACACAGCCATTTATATGTTTACCGTCATCGTAAAGATATTCATAGTATAGTCCATACTCATTCACCGTTCGCTACAAGCTTTGCTATACGTGGATTAGACATTCCTTCTTACACTACAACAGCAGCTAATTTGTTTAAAGATCGTGTTCCATGTTCTGGTTTTGCTGCAATTGGTGAAGAAGAAATAGGGAAACAAATTATTGACCATATTGGTGATTCATCTGCTGTATTACTCCGAAATCATGGGGTATTCACGGTTGGGAAAGATATTGAACATGCAATGAAGGCAGCGGTTATTTTAGAAGAAACAGCTGAATATGCTCATTATGCGACCTTACATGAACCAGATCTTGAACCTCTTAGCATAGAAGTGATTAAGCAGTGCAACCACTTTTATAGCACTACTTATGGGCAAGAAGAAAATGAATCTATTACAAAGGGTGAGAGTAAATGAAAAAATTATTAATTATGTGTGGAACGGGTATTGCAACTTCCACAATTGTAACGGGTAAAGTAAAGGAATGGTTAGAGGAAAATGGGCTTCAAAATAAGGTGAAGTTATATCAATCAAAAATTAGTGAGGAATTAAGTCGTATTGATGAATACGATATCATCGTATCGACAACTCTAGTACCTGATAACATTCAGGATAAAGTTATTAATGGTGTACCTTTACTAACAGGTTTTGGGAAAGAAGAGATGTTTGAACAAATCAAAACACAAATCCTTGCCTAAGTGCTTAAGGGAAATTTATTAAAAAGGAAAACTTTGAACCAGGCAAGTTGAACTGCACTCCAGTAGTTAGACATGAAGTCTAACTACTGGAGTGTTTTTTTATAGTAAAGTTTTTCAGTGCTTGAATTGTTTAACCAACAATTCACTTACAAACAATAGACCAACTAGTTTATAATATAAGGATGTCTAAATGGGATAGAAGTAGGTGTCTACCCTTAGAACTGAAGAACATGTAAGTAGGTGAACAAAATAGATATCATTGAAACAAGGGTGAGAGGGTTTATTGAAGATATTCAGCACCCCAAACAAAAAAAGAAGATTAATATAAATGATTTAGAACTTCAGTTGCGTAAGCTGATGGATGATTATTTTGATATGGATGGCTATTCGCTGTTCTATCGTTCTATTGAGCTATTGCAAGCAGAAGGACAATTGATTCCTATTCAAAATAACCAATATAACGGAAGAACACCAGCTCTACCCCTATATTACTGGGTTAATATAAAAGATCAGTCAACCAAATGGGATCGTCTAGAGATGATGAAACTAAGTGATCAGTTTGACTTTTCCTATTATGAACGTTATCCCGAGTGGCAGACGAAAGAAGAATGGAACCGGATCGAGAATGTATATACTTTTCTCCAAGACCATCAGGAGAGGCAAATGGTTTCCTTTGAAGAGAGAAGCTTGGAGCTTTTTGGGCATGAAAAATTCTTACTAGATGGAGAGCAATTTCCTGAAGGCAAAGGCTTTTTAACTAGAATCGGAGTTTCAGCAGAGCAACTGAAAATGGAGAGCTACGGGGAACCCTTTGTCTTTTGGATGAAGCAAGGGAAAGAAATAAAAGATATTCAGCGTGTGCTCATTGTCGAAAATCTATCTTTCTTCCATACCTCTATTAAATTATTGGAAGCCAATATACTCGATTATGAACCAGAGCTTATTATTTACGGTGAAGGAACAAAAATTGAACGTAGTTTTTCCTTTTTCTTTAAAATGTTCCCACCAAAACCCTACCTATTCTATTACGCAGGAGATCTAGATGCCTCAGGGTATGGGATTCTTGTTCGTCTTATAGAAAAATACCCGGACTGCTGTATACAGCCTGCCTTGAAAATTTATCGCAAAATGCTTGAATGTGTTGAACAAAGAAATGAACAGAAACTTGGCCAAATGCAAAATAGCAAATACCGTGATTCATTTATCAGGTGGTTTACGGAAGAAGAACAAGTCTTATTAATGGAACTATGGCAGGAAAATAAGCGGGTCCCACAAGAGGTATTAACAATAGAAACATGGAGGAGATGGATGTGAACGAATCATGGGAAGGATTCGCCCAGCGAATGCAACGATTAAATCCACTGTTTGAGCTAGGAAGGGGGATGGAGGTTGGTGAATTAAAGCCACATATCCAGACCATTCTCATGCAGGTTCTCCTCACCATTTTTTATAGAGAATTAAATGATGATGATCATAGGCGCAAATCAGATATTAAATATATGGTTGAAGATGCTGTGAAACAAATGAGACTTTTGGCAGACGATAAGCAAATCGAACGGATCACTAGCGGGCTATTATATCAGGGGAAAGAAGAATATAGCAAGCCGTTTGAAGCCCTATATTACGATGAAATCAGACAATCCTGGGAGACGCAAACCTTCCGATATGTCACGATGGATGAACTATATACGAATCTAGAAATCGGCGGTACCATTGTTTATAAACTAACAGATGTTGCTCAGGAAATGATCTTTATGAGCAGAGAAATGGCTGAGGAATTTTCGATTACGATTGAACAACTTTATAGTATGCAGCTGATTAAAAACGGTAATTTCAGAAAAGCTACTCGAAACCTCGATCACCTCATTTCACGAGTGAACCGCTTAATGGCAAATGAATTCTCCTTTCAAAAGGAAATGATCAACAATCCCAAAATTTTATTGGTTGAAGAGGAAAGACAAAGAGCCGACAATCGTGTGGAAATTGAAAAGCAATTTGAAGAGGAAAAAAATCATTTTCGAACCATTACGAGTATGATAGAAAAAACAAAACGCAGGAATGAAGCAGACGATTATATTCAGAAAGAATTGATTCTACTACAGGAAAAAATTGGACATACAAGGCAATTGCATGATCGTTTTGCGAAGCTAGTTATTCAAAATATTTCTTATGAGCTGAAACTAAAAGCGGAAAATCCTTCATTGTTTTGGGAGAAAAGCATGGTTTCATTTCGTGAGCATGTTTATGAGAATTGGTTATTAAAAGAAGGTGTTCAGGATTTTACGGTCATCGAAAAAGTTCTTTCTCCCATGTTCTCACCAAGGAATGAGTTTATACTGCCACTCGATTGGATTTGGGGGGAACAGGAATTTGATGAAAAACAACTAATCGATACTGAACCAGAAGAGGAAGTCGAAGAAAGTGTTACTCGTCTACGAGTGACGAACTGGGATTCGGTTATCAAGGCCTGGAGCTATGTGTTTCAATTTTTACAATCGAACGGAGAGTTTTCATTATCAAATCTCGCCACCATGCCATTAGAAGTACAGGATTTGTGGTTCGAGGAATCTGAAACAATTGATTTATGGATGATGTTTGATAAAAAGCCATTGAAGGTTCAAGTGCTGCATCGGAAGGAAGAAATATTAAGCGATGAAAGAGAAATTCTCCTTCTTAAATTAATGAAAGAATATCCACAATTTGAAGTGTTTGAAGGGATGAAGATCTTTACGATGTTTGATCATCGAGCGGAGCCTTTCGTTTGGTATCAAACGAAAATAACCCCTTTTAAAATATGTATACAGGAGGAGAAACGATGAATACAGAAACGATCAAACGAGCATCGGCTGTCTACTTTACGTTATTAAAAGAAAAGGTCATCGACGAAAATAGTGAACACTTTCAAACATTCTTTGATCCGGAAGTACGCCAGACAGTCTTATTATTAGCAGATGAATCAGGTGCGTATATCATAGAATCGCCTAAACGTATTCATTTGGTGGTCCAGCCAACGGGATCTGTTTTTGCAACAAATTTCACTCATTTGAAAGAGAAACATCGGCAAGTTGAAACGAAGAAACATTTTCACCTCATTAGCATGATCATTATGTCCTTCTTGGCAGCAATAGACCGTAATCAGGCAGCAAGAATCCGTACGAAACGGGAAGGAATTAGCTACTACGCATTAGAACGGAACGTAAATGACCTAATCATGAATTGGGAGAACATTTCTAAAGCGAAACCTACTTTTGGAGAAGAAGAGCGTATCGATATGAAGGAAATGATAACCACATGGAAATACATGGAGGTTGACACCGAGGATTACGGGATGAAAAAAGGCAATAGAAGAACAAGAATCGGTTTAATTGCCAGTGCGATGCGTTTATTAGAGACGGAGGGGCTAATTGTTATTCTTGATCGGGACGATATTCCAAAGGTGATTCCTAAAGCCGAGCTATTTGAGAGAATTGAATATTTGTATCATGATTATGATCGTTATGAACAATTGAAAAAATTAATGACGACAGAGGAGGATGAGCATGCCGAAAATCCATCGAATTAGAATTGTTGGCCTGAAATACGATGGCATGCAAAAGCAATATAAAGATACCACCTTTAATTTCCATAATGAGGAAACATCCACCAATGGCCTGATTGCGATGATGAATGGTGGCGGTAAAGGGGTATTCCTACAAACCGTCTTCCAAATTCTCAAACCAGGAACGTCGTGGGGAAAGCAAAACAATCGTTATTATCAGCAGTTCTTCTTTAATAATAAAGAGCAATTCATTCCGTATACCTTTCATGTTCTCATTCAGTGGGAACTAGATGGTGGTGATCGCCGTCATCTAATCACGGGAGGAATGTTCTCTGCTGAACAGCGAATCTCAATGAGTGAAGAAAGTGGAAGTGAGAGTAAATCTTTGGAACAGGAAGCTAAAATCCTTCCGAATATTACTTTTTATACGAGGGAATTTGAAAGAAAAGAAGAGGCGTCCGTTGAGCATATTCCCCTCTATGAAAATGATGAGGTTGCTGACAGTGAAAGCTTAAAGGACTATTTAAAATGGAATGGATACGACGTTTATCGAGATACGAAAAAGCATTATCGCATCCTAGATACATACGGAATTAACCGTAAAGATTGGGATATTATGAAGGATATTAACAAGGATGAAGGTGGAGTCGGGAAGTACTTTGAGGGTGCCGAAGATGACCACTCCCTATTCCAAAAACGAATTATCCCTACTGTAAGTCAAGTTTTACATCGAACCGAACACCAAAAGAATGACCTTGTTGAGATTTTCAAGAGTCAGGCTAGTATTGCAAAGGATCTGCCTGTTCTTTTAAAAAGAGAACAAGCCCATAAAGAGTTTTTAGAAGACATCGTTCCATTTGAAGAGCATTTAGCTAAAGGGGTCGAACATAAAGAAATCGTTCAGGATAGTATAAAGGTCGGAAGACAGCTCCTAGGTGCTTTAGAGCATTTGAAGAAGTCAGAAGCGGAATTACTGCTTACTTTAGAGGGTGACTTGGAGAAATTAATGATCAAACAAGAAGACCTCCGCTATCAAAAGGATAACTTAGAATATGCAAAAGCCCATAGAGAGGTAATGGAGTGGGATAAGAAATTAGTGGACGAAAGGAAAAAGCATACGTCCTTACAAGATATTGTCAAAGAAAAACAGGAACGAAAAGAACAACTGGTCTTTCAGCTATTGTTGAAAGAGTGGAGTGAAAACGAACAAACGATTCGCGCTTTATCACAGCAGATAGCCATATTGGAACAGAATAGTGGCTTAGAACAAGTGAATCAAAGAATGGATGAAATCAAAAAAGAAGTGGCACAAGAATGGGAGCACTCCTATGTAACCATCCAAGAAGGGGTTAGGCAGTATTTAGGTTATCAGAAATTCTTAAAGAAAAAAGAAACAGAACTCTCACAACAGGATAAACAAAAGACAAAAGAAATTGCTCAAATTAGTACGGAAGCGGATTTTCTATATACACAAATGCATGCCTTTGAATCAAAGGATGCAGCGCTTATTAAAGAGTTTGGTGACCGTTTAACCTATGACTTAAAGGGTTTGATTGAGAGTTTCACTAAGCAAATGGAGGACAAAAAAGGTACATTAGAGGAGATACAAGCTAAGGATAAAGAATCTAGTGAACGACAAAATCAACTGGCTACCTCCCATGGTACGCTCGTCCAATCGATTCAGCATTCAGAAGAAAAATGTGAAGAATTAAAGAGCGCAAAGGAAGAGCAAGAGCAAAGAGAAGCAAAACTATTAGATAAGCTTCAAGGTTTATTAGATCATACCACCACTCCTTTTACACACTCTCTTTTATCAAAGTATGCGATTCAGATCGAAGAAATTCTGGCCAATAACCGAGAACAAGGGGAACAAATGAAAAAAGAGCTTTGGGAGACACAGCTCGACCACTCCTTGAATGACGAGGGCTTCTGGATTGCGAATAAAGATGTAAAAGAATTAAAGGAATGGATTGATGAGAAGACAGGTATTGATGTGTTCTATGGAACCCAATTTCTTCAATCGCTTAGTGCCGAAGAGATGGCGAATTATTGCTTAACGTATCCTCTCCTTCCATACGGTCTGGTCGTCAGTCAGCCTCAATGGAAAAAGATCAATCAACAGGTTCTATCAGGAAGAATGTATAAAAGTCCGGTTCCTATTTTCATGCGCGAGGAAATGAGTAACGACCAACAACAGCCATCCTTTGTCATTATTAACGGAACAGAAAAAGAGTTATTATCGGATAAAAATCAATTCACTCAATGGAAAATTAATATTGCTAAACAAATAGAAGAGAAGAAAGATACGCTCATTGAAATCGAGAAGACAGAAAACTCATTACGTCGTATGTTAAAAGAAATCGATCGGTTTGTATCAGGTAAGCTTTCTAGTGATATCGAAAAAAGCCTACTTCAGGAACAGAACGCTCTTCTTACTAAAAAAGCGAATTTACAGGAAATTACCACCCAAGAACAACGAGAAAAAGAGTTGCAGCATCAGTTAAAAGAGCAATTGGAAACTACAAAGAAGAAAATGGAAAAGATAAAAAGCGATGTTCAAGTGCTAGAGGATTTTGATAAAGAAAAACGGCTCTATCAAGAAAATAAACGAGTGAAACTAGAAAAAGAGAAACAAAAAGAAGCCTTAGTGATCAAGCAACAGGAACTAGGGAAAGAACACCAACAAATCGTAGAGCTACAAAATAAGTGGAACCATACGTTTGTAGAATGGAAGCTAACAACCGAACAGAATATCAAGGAGATTGCCTTCTTTATCGAGGGCGCAATTTTTCCTCCGGATGAAAAAGTAGACCAAAGTGA
This sequence comes from Robertmurraya korlensis NBRC 107688, assembly GCF_001591645.1. Classification (GTDB taxonomy): domain Bacteria; phylum Bacillota; class Bacilli; order Bacillales; family Cytobacillaceae; genus Robertmurraya_A. Next base: position 28,168 of record NZ_BCVH01000007.1, read on the forward strand.
AGAGATTCCTCGCTTATCTACCAATTTATTAGAAAAGATAAATGGAAGCATCGATGAGCTGAAACAGCTTCAAAAATCAAAAGAAGAACAGGCGAGAGAATTACTCGTTATTCAAGCAAAAAAAGAAACCGAACAAAAGCAGCAGACGAAATTAGAGAAAAAACTCCGAGCTTCTAATGAAGAATGGGAAAAAACAGCGGAACCTGATGAACCGATCAGTATATTAGAAAATATGCTTCAAACGGCGCAGAAGGAAGCAAAGACAGCGGAAAAGGAAGAAAGAGAGCAGGGAACGGCTGTAACGGTAGCAGAAACATCCCTACAGCATGCGACAGAACAGCGTGAAAAGACAGGAAAGAAAGTCGAAAAGCATGAAAAACAGCCTGAAGAATGGGCAGATCTAGACCTAGAAGTGAAGGAAATAGAAATAAAGGACCAAACAAAGATCACGAAAAATGAAGTAAAGAAAACAGAGAAACGCCAAAAAGAAACTGAAACGAATATTGCGAGTTATGAAGGGGATTTGTTAACCCTATCCGTGATCCTTAAGGAAGAAGCGGCAGCCTTTACGGAACATGATCTAGAAAAGATTAAGAGTCAAGGGAAAGCATGTATTCTATCTTGGTGTGAGGAACATCAAGAGATTCTAGAAGAAGGGCAAGAGAAGCATGCGAAAATCGATCAATCATTGCGTAATCTGAAGCTTGCGATTGAAGGAAAGGATTGGGAGATTCGGTTTAAAAATGAAGTATTAACGACACTAGACCACATGGATACTAGGCATTATGCCCATATCCAAAGCATCGTGAAAAATATGAAGCGTTTTTCACAAAGTGGATTAGAACAGTTAGAACGCGACAAAGAAAGGGCAGAAAAGGCTCAAAACTTCTGGGCTAGCCGAGCAAGCATGAAAGTGATGAGTATTGCTGAGGCCATTCGTTCGATGATCGCGAAAATGAAGCTAAAGAATGAACGAGGATCGTTCCCGCTCGTTCAGCTGAAAGAAGATATCTTACCTAAAAAAGCAGAAGATATCGAACCACTATTAAAACAGCACTTCGTAGCGGCGATTAATAAAATTACGAAGCAATTTGATATGATTGATGATCAAAATAGATTACTAGACCAAGAGATAAAGCAACTCATCAGTGATGAGCAAATCTTATTTATCTCTCTAAGAAATCGTTATCCTGAGCTACTCGTCTATAATATGAGAACGGATAACGCGTTTATGTTCGGGAAACCACAAAAAGAGCATTATTCCACTTGGCAAACGATTAATCAAGGTTCAAAGACGAAATCTGATGGTAGTGGTGGACAAAAGTTATCAGCCCGAATGGTAATGATGATGATGTTATTATCAGTGAAAAGCGAAACTGATCAAAGCTGGGTTCCGTTAGTCTGTGATAACCCGTTTGGACAAGCAGCATCCACCCATGTCCTTGATCCGATCTTTGCCGTTGCTAACAAACTGAAGTTCCAATTCATTGTCGTCACTCCGCCTGAACTGGTGAAAACGGAAATCAGCCAACGATTTGATTCCTACTACAAATTGGACTTCATTCGAGAAAAAGGAAAAGAAATAGTTTCCGACACTATTGTTCCAGCATTTCGAATTTTCCAAGGAGAAGAAGTCGTTCAATAAGGTACTCACACAGAAAATCCCACCTTCTACATAGAAGGTGGGGTTTTTTATACTATAAACCATTATCTAGAAGTAGTTCAGATCAGAAAACACTGTTTTTTAATATAAAAAAACTGAATTTTAAATTTTATCCATAAAATCGTTTCCATATAATTAAGTTGAATCTTTATACGAGTAGACATTTATTTTAAATAAACGAAATATGAAGGGGGTAATTAACATGCTAAGACACGAAATTGAACAGAAGATAGAGCTCCTAATTGATAACCTAATTAACTTAAATGATCCAGATGGTAAATATGCGATTCCGCTTGCAGATGGGAGAAAAATCGATAATAAGAGCTTTAATTATTGGGAATGGACAGCGGGTGTCGGTTTATATGGAATGATGAAATATTATAAATTAACGAAAAAAGAAGAGATTTTATCTATTATTATCAAATGGTTTGACGATCAGTTCAAAGAGCCTCCAGTTGAGAAGAATGTGAACACGATGGTACAAATGTTAACGCTTGCATATTTATATGAAGAAACAGGTAATCCCACTTACCTTCCTTATTTGGAAACTTGGGGTGACTGGTTATACCATGATATGCCGAGAACAAAGGGTGGAGGAATTCAACACGTTGTTTTCGGATCGGAGAACTATCAACAATTATGGGATGACACGTTAATGATGAGTGTTTTGCCGCTAACAAAAATTGGTTTATTGATTAATAAGCCAGAATATGTGGAAGAGGCAAAAAAACAATTTTTAATACATATCAAATATTTATCTGATAAGAAAACAGGTTTATGGTTCCATGGCTGGACGTTTGAAGGAAATCACAACTTTGCAGAAGCTCTGTGGGGACGAGGGAATTCATGGGTAACGATTGCTATTCCGGAATTTCTAGATTTAGTTGAATTAGATGAAACTGACGCCGTACGTCAAGTATTAACTGATACGCTGGAGCAACAATTGGCTGCGCTTGAGCTATGCCAAAATGAAAACGGTTTATGGCACACATTGTTGCTTGACCCAAGTTCCTATGTGGAAGCCTCCTGTACAGCTGGTTTTGCGTTTGGAACGTTACGGTCTGTCCGTAAGCGATATGTTCCTAAAAGATACTTAAATATGGGATTAAAAGGAATTTCAGCGGTCATTGAAAATATTAATGATCATGGTGAATTACAACATGTTTCGGCTGGAACCGCAATGGGAGAAACACAAGAGTTTTACAAGGAAATTCCAGTTACTGCTATGCCATATGGGCAATCAATGGCCATTCTTGCATTAGTAGAGTATTTATATCACAGAATCTAATCAATCAGTTGAGGTGAATGAAATGAATATCGGTATTAGAGCCCATGATATAGAAAACCGGCCGTTAGAGGAGTTAGTAACAGAAATCGCGGGGAAAGGTCTAACATCCGTACAATTAGCACTTAGTAAATCATTTGAAGGGTTGAATACCGAATTAGGTAGTTTAAGTCCTGGATTAGCCAAACATATTGGAAATGAATTTTCAAAACAAAAAGTCCAAATCGCTGTCCTAGGTTGTTATTTTAATATGATTCATCCTGACCAAGTGGAGAGAAGGAAAGGAATCGAGCGATTTAAAGAGCATATCCGATTTGCAAGGGATTTTGGCTGCAGCATTGTTGCAACCGAAACAGGAAATGTAAACGCAGAAATCATCTATACAGAGGATAATTTCAAAGAAGAGCCTTTCTTAGAGGTAGTTGAAAGTGTTCGTGAACTCGTACAAGAGGCGGAGAAATTTGGTGTGATTGTTGGGATTGAAGCAGGTGTAAATCATCCTATCTATTCACCAAAAGTGATGAAAAGGCTGTTAGATACGATCTCTTCGAACAATCTTCAAGTAATCCTTGATCCAGTAAATCTGTTAACCGTGGATACGTATGAAAATCAGGAGGAGATTTTCCAGGAAGCAATGGAGTTATTCGGAGATCGGGTTGTTATTCTTCATGCGAAGGATTTTATCGTTCAAGATAATCAACTACTAACGACCGCGGTGGGAAAAGGCCTTTTAAACTATGATTTTATCTTGAAGAGGATTCATGAGAAAAAACCATATATAAATATTTTATTAGAAGAAACAAAGGAGCCTTATATTGATGAAAGTGTGGCTTTTTTAAAGGAAAGATATCAACTGTCTAAATAAATTCGTCAAAGGGATAGGGGAGAGAGACTTGACATCACTTTTTTCATTAGAAGGGAAAGTGGCATTAATCACTGGAGCAAGTCGTGGGCTTGGACAGGGAATGGCTGTAGGGTTGGCAGAGGCGGGGGCTCTTGTCATCGGAGCAGGCATGAGTGATATGTCAGAAACGAGAAAACAGATAGAATCAATCGGTGGTACCTTTCATGAAATACAAGCGGATTTATCCAAGCCTGATGCGGCAAGTCAATTGGTTGAAAAGGCCTTAGAGTTAACAAATTCGATCGATGTTCTAGTAAATAATGCAGGGATTATTCGCAGATCTGAAGCGGAAAGTTTTTCAGATGAGGATTGGCTCGAAGTCATTCAAGTGAATCAACATGCTGTTTTCCAACTCTGTCGTGAAGCGGGGAAGCATATGGTCGGAAAAGGGTCAGGAAAGATCATTAATATTGCTAGCATGCTTTCCTTTCAAGGGGGGTTACGAGTTCCTGCTTATACGGCTAGTAAGCATGCGGTTGCTGGCTTAACCAAATCGCTTGCAAATGAATGGGCAGGAAAAGGGGTTAATGTAAATGCCATTGCGCCAGGATATTTTGCAACCGATAACACGGCACCTATTAGAGAGGATGCCGATCGTAACGCTTCTATTACCTCAAGAATTCCGCAAGGACGCTGGGGAACACCAGAGGATTTAAAGGGAGCTGTTATTTTTCTAGCTTCAGATGCAGCTAACTATGTTAATGGCCATATTTTAGCGGTCGATGGTGGATGGTTGAGTTCATAAAATGGGTGCTTAGGATCTTCTTTTATATAAATTTTTTTTACTAAATTGGGGGAAGAACCATGAAGAAAATTGTTGTATGTGGATTAAGTAATCGAGCACTAGGAATGTTTGTTGATTCGATCCTTCATCAATTTGGTTCAAATAATCAAATTGTAGGATTACTCGATTCCGACGAGCGGAGAATAGAGCTTTGCAAGGAGCGTTTTCCGCAATTAGCATCTGTTCCTGCTTATGATCCAGTTCAATTCCAGCAAATGGTTGATGAAACCAATCCTGATACGGTGATTGTAACGAGTAGAGATGATACTCACATCAATTATATATTACAAGGCTTAGAGAGGAGCTTAACGGTTATTACTGAAAAACCAATGGTTACGAATGCTCACGATGCTAAAAGAATCATAGAAGCGGAAAAGGTGAGTAACGGGAGAGTCATTGTTGCCTTCAACTACCGTTATAATCCGTTCCATCGAAAAATAAAGGAATTGATTTTAGAAGGGAAAATTGGAAGAGTTACGTCTGTAGACCTTAATTGGTATATTGATACATACCATGGCGCCAGCTATTTCAAAAGATGGAACCGCAACCGGGAGTTTTCAGGTGGATTATCAATTCATAAATCCACCCACCATTTTGACCTAGTCAACTGGTGGCTAGATCAGAAGCCAGAAGAAGTCTTTGCCTATGGTGCCTTACATTATTTTGGGAAGGACGGAGAATTCAATCCGAGTCTAACAGATAATCGATACTGTAGCACTTGCGAAGAAAAGCACTTGTGTCATTACTATATGCGCTGGTCAGACCGTAGAAATAATGTAAATGCAATAGACGACCATATAAAAGCAGATAGCATTGAGAAGTCAGCACATAACTATACCCATTATCGTCCGGATTCATGTATTTTTGATCATGCGATTGAGATTGAGGATACCTACGTAGCAACCGTAAAGTATGACAAAGGTGCGTTCTTAAGTTATTCCGTAAACTTCTCTCTTCCGTATGAAGGCTACCGTTTAGCCATTAACGGTACGAAAGGAAGAATTGAAACAACGGAATATCATGAGCCAAGCCGAATACCGTTTTCAGTCCCTGAACAGACCATCGAGTTTTATCCACTGTTTGGCGGGGCGAAGGAGACGATTCATGTTCTTCAAACGGGAGGCGGCCACGGTGGAGGAGATCCTGTATTGTTGGAAGATCTCTTCTTAGGAGTAGATCAAACCCGCCAATATCCGATCTTAGCAGGTGCAGAAGCGGGGGCATATTCCATTGCCGTTGGTGAAGGGGTATGGCGTTCAGTGAAAGAAAAGAAGCCATATAAAATAGAAGATTTGTTGCGAAATAACGCAGATTTCTCTTTAACAAAGTAATAGGAATGCCCAAGAGGAGGATAAGAATGCCACAATTAGTTCTCGAGCAAAACAAGGTATCGCAGGCGATTGACCGCATTGTTGAAAGGACCTTTCAAATGGATTTCAGTTGGGATTGGCCAGGTGGAGTCGCTTTATTTGGTGTGGCCGAAGCTTACGAAGCCACTGGTGAGAAGAAGTACTTGCAATACATTAAGGATTGGGTAGATGCAGAATTAGAAGATGGTCTTCCGAGACTTACCGTAAATGCCTCTTCCATTGGCCATGTTCTATTAACCTTGTATAAGGAAACAAATGAAGAAACGTATATAGAGTACGCCACACAAATGGCAGATTATCTACTACATGACGCCGAGCGCTTTGCGGATGGAGTTCTGCAGCATACAGTCAACGGAACGAAATATCAATTTCCTGAACAAGCATGGGTAGATACAATGTTTATGGCTGGGTATTTCCTATTAAGAATTGGCCATTTATTAGATAGAGAGGATTACTTTAACTTTGGATTAAAGCAATACCATGGACATGAAAATTTCCTCCAAGATGACATGACCAACTTGTACTATCATGGCTGGGACAATCTTGCACAAAATCATATGTCCTCCATTTATTGGGCCAGAGGAAACAGCTGGGCAGCCTATACAATGGCTCGTGCTCTTGAACTGATTGAGGTTCAGCACCCATCCTTTATGATTATCCAAGGTTCCTTACGTGACCAGTTAAGTGCATTGGTTCGTTTACAATCTGAATCGGGACTTTGGCATACCATTGTAGACGATCCAACCTCCTATCTTGAAACATCAGGATCTGCTGGGATTGCTGCTGCATTATTGACACGAGGGAAACTGTACAACAAATATATCCAGAGATCAGTTGATGGAATTCTTGGTCAAATAAGAGAAGACGGCTCGGTGACGGGAGTTTCGGCAGGAACGGCTGTTATGTTCAATGCGGATGGATACAAAGAAGTTCCTTTTAAACGAGTACAGGGGTGGGGCCAAGGGCTTGTATTAGCCTTTTTATCACTGCTATTAAAAAGAGAAAATAAAAACTAGTAAACATTGAAACCTGTGGTCGTAGTAAGCTTCCACAGGTTCTTTTAAATCAATAGTTTCAATTTTGTAATAAAGGAGGAAAAATAGATGCTAATCGACGGGAATTCAAATGGTCCGGATGCTCCTAAGACGATCAAACTCTTTTTAGCTGGAGATTCTACCGTAGCGAGCTGTCCTCGGAATGAGGCACCAATGGCCGGTTGGGGGCAAGTGTTTCAATCCTTTTTTACAAAGGACGTTAAAGTTCTTAACTTTGCGAAGGGCGGAGCAAGTACAAATACCTTTATTGAGCAAGGATATCTGGATATCATACTAGAGTTCATTCAGCCGAACGATTATCTGTTTATACAATTTGGACATAATGATCAGAAACCTTTTGGTACGGAGCCTTTTACAAGCTATCCGTTATACCTCACTGAATATATAAATGGTGCAAGGGAGAAAGGTGCGATTCCTATCCTGGTTACTTCTGTCCATCGACGCAATTTTAATGAAGAGGGTCGATTAGTAAACACTCTCGGGGACTATCCAACCTCCATGATTCAGTTAGCGGAAACACTGGATGTACAAATGATCAATTTATGGAACAAAACAGAAAAACTCTATGAGTCATTGGGGTCAGAAAATTCGAAGAAATTGTTTGTCTGGTTTCATGAAAATGAACACCCAAATTATCCAGATGGACTTCAGGATAACACTCACTTTTGTGAATCAGGAGCTAAGGAAATCGGAAAGCTCGTAATAGAAGGAATCAAGGAATTGAAGCTGCCAATTATGTCTTTTATCAAAGAGTAGAGTTAGATCTACAAATAAGAGAAGGTGATACGTATGGGAAAAAAGTTATTTCACGGAGCTGCCTATTACCCGGAGCTTTGGGATGAGAAGGTAATTGAAGAAGATATTAAGTTAATGAAGCAAGCAGGTATTAATGTCGTTAGAATGGGAGAGTTTGCTTGGTCCACGATGGAGCCAGAGGAAGGGAAGTTTGAGCTGAGCTTTTTTGTAAATATAATAGAAAAACTCTATGAAAATGGTATTGAAACCGTTATGTGTACCCCGACTCCTACTCCACCTATTTGGTATACGTATGGGCATCCGGAGCGAATGTATGTGGATCGTGAGGGGAAGGTGATGGACCATGGATCTAGACAGCATGCGTGCACCAACCATCCATTTTTTAGAGAAAGAGCGGCACTGATTACGGAGAATCTAGCAAATGCAGTCGGAAGCTTGCCTGGGGTCATAGGTTGGCAGATTGATAACGAGTTTAAATGTCATGTGAGCGAATGTATGTGTCATACGTGTAAAGGCCAATGGCATCTTTGGTTAGAGAATCGCTATGACACAATAGAAAACCTAAATAATGCTTGGGGAACGAAGATTTGGAGCGAATATTATTATCGTTTTGAACAGGTACCGCAGCCGGGGCCAGCACCTTTTTTACACAACTCCTCATTAAGTACGATGTACCAACTCTTTTCAATGGAAAAAATGGCAGAGTTTTCCGATGAACAGGCAGAAATCATTAGAAGGTTTTCAAGTGCACCTATTACACATAACAGCTCCGTCTTTTTCAGTGTAGACAACGAGAGACTATATGAAAATTTGGACTTTGCTTCGTTTGATACTTATGCCACCATCGATTCCTTTGAAAACTATTTAATTAATAATGATTTGTGGAGGAACTTCAAAAAAGGGAAAAGTTTTTGGGTCATGGAAACCAGTCCATCCTATGCGGCATCCTTAGAAAGCCATGCAACACCACATCCAAATGGCTACCTGAAAGCAGAAGCAGTAGCTTCTTATGCATTAGGTGCTGAAGCGTTCTGTTATTGGTTGTGGAGACAGCAACGTGCAGGTTGCGAACAGCCGCACGGGTCTGTAATCAGTGCCTGGGGAAAGCCTACAGTTGGATTCTCCAATGTACTAGAAGTAGAAGAAATGCGTAAAGAAATTGAATCAATTATTCTATCAACTACACCTTCACAAGCAGAATTAGCTATTACTTATTCTGACCGTGGCAAGGCCTTCTTAAAGACCGAACCGCACCGAGATTTGAATCATCGTACGTTAGTTACAGACTTCTATAAACGGATATTATCCATGGGAATTCATCGCGATGTGATTCCTGAAGGAGCAAGCTTAGATGGGTATAAACTATTGTTCACCCCGTTTATACCTTACTTACCCTCTGACTATATTGCCAGAGCAGTAGAATTTGTTGAAAGTGGTGGAACTTGGATTGTCGGTCCGTTAACAGGAGGTCGTACTGAGCATCACACTGTTCATACCGATAAAGCCTTAGGAGAACTAGAAAAATACGCTGGTGTAGAAGTACTATACACCTACCCAATGGATGATAGCGGAACAATCGGGCGTGCGTTTGACATAGCCGCACCATTAGGGAAATGGAGTTCTGTGTTCGAAACAGATTCCAAAAGTACCGTCGGGATCATTGAAGAGGGACAATCAAAAGGAAAATCCTTTCTTACCGAACACCCACTTGGAGCAGGAAAAATCGTTATGCTTGGGTCCTTGCCACAAGGAGAGACAGGAGATTTACTGTTGCAGAAATTAATTGATCACTATTCACAAGAAGCAAACCTTACCATGAGAACAGATGTATCAAAAGGTACGATCGTTGCCCCGAGACAAGGGGATGGTTACACCGTGTGGTTTATCATCAATATGGACGGAAAGGGCGGCTCTGTATCGATCCCGCAACGAGGAGTAGATTTGCAGACCCATAGCCTAGTTGAGCCAGGGAAGCTTGTGCTTGGTAGCTTTGAATATAAGATGATTCAGTTTAAGGGGGAGTTAGAATGATTCGTAAAGCATCTGTCATGAAAGTGTTCGCTGGTTATCACGAGGAATATAAAAAACGCCATGATGAACTATGGCCAGAAATGGAAGTGGAACTAAAGAACCACGGAGCTCATCACTATTCCATTTTTTTAGATGAGAAAACCAATACCCTCTTTGCCTATGTAGAAATTGAAAGCGAAGATAAGTGGAATCAGATGGCCCATACGGACATTTGCCAAAAATGGTGGGCTTATATGAAGGATATTATGGAAACGAACCCGGATAACAGCCCTGTTTCAACCGAGCTAAAGCAGGTATTTTATTTAGATTAATAGATGAACCTAAAAGAGAGACCGTTAGTCGCTATTGAGTGGTCTCTCGTTTTTATTGTGTAACACAAAAAATTATAACAATAAAGAGGGGGATAGTTTATGCATAGCTTGCGTTGGGCATGGAGCTATATCCGTCACTATAAAGGAAAGTTGATTATTGGTTTACTATTGGCTCTAGCTGTGTCAGCCCTAAATATGGTCAATCCCTATTTAGCAGGGAGAATGGTTGATGATGTTATGTATGGTGAAAAGACAGGAATGTTATGGACCCTAATAGCCTTCATGATTGGAACAACAGTTGTAAGGACCTCCGTGCGATATGGCTATCAGATTATGTTTGAAAAAATTTCGCAAAATGTCATTTTTAGAATGAGAGAAAACCTTTATGATCGTCTTCTTCAACTGGATTTTGCCTTTTATGATCGGACAAAAACAGGTGATATTATGGCCCGAATGACCGGTGATATGGAGGCGATACGACATTTTACCGCTTGGACTATTTACATGATATTTGAAAATGCCACCATTTTTATCTTTGCGATTGTCTTTATGTTTACGATCCATCCTCCGTTAGCTTTAGCTATCTTATCAATTGCTCCAGTTATTGCATTTTTTGCGTTCCGTTTATCGAGCGATGTTAAGCCAACGTTTACAGAGATTAGAAATCAATTTGCAAAGCTTAATTCAATAGTTCAGGAGAATATCAGTGGGAATCGAGTGGTAAAAGCTTTTGCCAAAGAAAGTTATGAAATTGAAAAGTTTTCCGCTGAAAATGAGGCTTTTAGAGATCGAAATCTACAATCTGCTAAAGTATGGGAGAAATATTTACCCGTTCTTGATTCTCTCGCAGGTGTCTTAACGGTAGTGATGATATTAGTTGGGGGTATGATGGTGATAACAGGTTCCCTTACAATGGGAGAACTTGTTATCTTTAATTCTTTGATCTGGGCATTAAATAACCCTATGCGGATGGCAGGATGGTTGATGAATGACCTCCAAAGATTTATTGCTTCAGCTGAAAAGGTAGAGGAATTGCTGCTTACAAAATCACCAATGATGAATGGGATTAAGAGGAGTGATATTCAAGATATAACAGCAGGGACTGTTGAGTTTGAGCGTGTTTATTTTAGCTATGGTGATGGCATGGTTCTAGAGGATGTGACCTTTGAAGCGAATCCTGGGCAAACAGTAGGGATTATTGGCCCAACTGGCTCAGGAAAATCAACATTAGTGAACTTGCTTAGCAGATTTTACGACACAACCAGTGGAACGATTAAAGTGGGTGGTAGGAACGTTAAGGAATGGAATATTCATCAATTACGATCATCCATGGGAATGGTTATGCAAGATATTTTTCTATTTTCCGATACCATTGAAGGGAATATTGCCTATGGCAGTCCAAATGCAACATTGGAGGATGTTCAAGCTGCGGCAAAAAAGGCTGAAGCTCATGATTTTATTTCAACCCTTCCTGAGGGTTATGACACGATTGTTGGTGAAAGGGGTGTAGGATTATCAGGAGGTCAGAAACAACGGATTGCACTTGCAAGAGCCCTCCTGAAAGATCCGAGCATTCTCATCTTGGATGATACTACCTCCAGTGTGGATATAGAAACAGAGGAAAGAATTCAAAACACACTACAATCTATTCAACAAAGCAAAACTTGTTTTATTATTGCTCATCGTATTTCCTCTGTAAAAGAGGCAGATTTAATTCTCGTCATGAATAATGGCAAAATCATTGAAAAAGGAACTCATGATGAATTGCTTTTGAATAAAGATTACTATTATCATGTCTTTCAAAACCAATATGGGAACTTTGATGTTCACCTAATTGCAGGGAAGGTGAGATAAAGTGGCACGAAATAAATTTAATGTGGACGAAGAGCTAGAAACACCTTTTAGTATGGTTCACTTAAAAAGATTACTAGTGTATGTTAAACCCTATAAAAGAACCATCCTATTCACGGTCTTACTCATGATCATTGCAAGTGGTGCAAATTTGATTGGCCCTTATTTAATCAAACAGGCAATAGATGAAGAAATCCCGTCGAAAGATAGTACAGGACTAGTTATTTTGGCGGGCATTTATTTAGGTGCCTTGATCATTACAGGAATCTGTATGAAGTACAGAATCCGAATGATGTCTCAGATAGGTCACAATGTGATCAAACAGATCCGAAAAGATTTATTTACCCACTTACAAAAGCTTTCCTTTTCATTCTTTGACAGTCGGCCACATGGGAAAATTTTGGTGCGGGTAGTTAATTATGTGAATTCACTAAGTGACCTTTTATCAAACGGATTAATTAATTTAATCACCGACCTCTTTAGCTTATTGGTCATCATCGGCTTTATGCTTGCGATTGATGTCAAGTTAACCCTAGCTGCGATGGCAGGTTTCCCTATCCTAGCCGCAATCATATTTTTAATAAAAAATGCACAGCGGAAAGCTTGGCAGAATTTAAGCAATAAGCAGTCGAATCTGAACGCTTATATCCACGAAAGTATCAATGGAATCAAAGTAACCCAAGCTTTTGTACGAGAGGAAGAAAATAAAAAAATCTTTCATGGGGTTTCCAATGGATACAGAGGTTCATGGCTTCAAGCGATTAAAGTTCATTTTTTATTATGGCCAGCCATTGAGAATATATCTGTACTTACCGTTTCTTTGATTTACGTGATGGGTATCAGCATGATTGGAAGTGGCATTACAGTCGGTTCTTTGGTTGCGTTTGTCGGATATATCTGGATGTTTTGGACACCTCTGGCTAATATTGGAAACTTTTATAATGCGATTATTAATGCTTCGGCATACCTTGAAAGAATTTTTGAAATGATGGATGAAAAACCAACAATCATGAATGAACCGGGAGCGACTGACCTAGAGACTATTAAAGGGAAAGTTGAATTTAGCAATGTGGTCTTTGGTTATGAAGAGAATGATAGGAACCTAGATGGGATCAACTTCCAGGTGAATCCGGGTGAATCTATAGCTATTGTTGGTCCAACCGGGTCTGGAAAAACGACAATTGTCAATTTGATCAGCCGTTTTTATGATATAAATAGTGGACAGATAAAAATTGATGATGTTGATATTAAGACCGTAAGCGTTCCTTCCCTTCGAAAGCAAATGGGGGTAATGCTTCAGGATCCATTTATATTTTCGGGAACCATTATGGACAATATTCGTTATGGTAGATTAGAAGCAACAGATGACGAGGTAGTGGAGGCAGCAAAAGCAGTGCAAGCCCATGATTTTATTACCCAGTTAAATGATGGATATAATACAGAGGTAAATGAAAGAGGAACAAAGCTATCAAACGGTCAGAGGCAGCTGATCTCTTTTGCCAGAGCATTACTCGCTGATCCGAAAATCCTAATTTTAGATGAAGCAACATCTTCTATAGATACAGAGACAGAGCTTGCCCTGCAAAAGGGACTAGAGGCGTTGCTATCTGGAAGAACTTCCTTTATTATTGCCCACCGCCTTTCTACCATTCAAAATGCATCCCGGATCTTTTTTATTGAAAAAGGGAAAATTCGGGAGGAAGGAACACACGAAGAATTAATTCAACAGAGAGGCCTATACTGGAGTTTGTATACTTCACAATATTCCTCTTTAGTAGTTGGCTAATGTAAAGCTCCCAATCTAGGGGGCTTTTTTAATTGATTATTTAGAAAACTCAAACTCCTTAAATATTCCCTTTGAAAAATAGTTTAATAATGGTAAAATTTAAGTAACACGTACGGACAAATTTTGCTCTTTTTTGCTAATAAAAATGACGGCGCTTTCATACTTATCTACCAATAAACGGAAATTGGAGAATCACTCGAATGAAAAAGGTCTTTAATCAACTAAAGAGACGATATGATAATCTAAAAATAAAATACAAACTTTTTGTACTCGTTTCATGGATTATGATTCTCTCATTTTCTTTTACCTTTTTTGGACTAAGCTATGCCTTTAAAATTTACGATGAACAAATCTATAGCAAGTCCTCACAAGTTTTAAGTACATCCTCAAATAGTATTGAGAATGAATTAAAACGGATGGAGGACGTTTCCTATAATATTTTAACGGATCCCCAAATCCAACAATACTTATCTTTAATTATGGAAGACAGTACCGAATATGAAAAATTTCGTTTGCGCAACCAAATGAGTGATAAACTTCTTAGCTATGTTAATAAAGAGACCTATATTCAATCAGTTTATTTGGTCGATGCAAATGGGGAAGAGTACGCAGTAGGACCCAAAAGCGTGAAACTATCAGATAGACAAAAGAAGTATGTCACCAATATGGCGATAAGTGCAGATGGGAGCAATGTATGGCTTAATCCAAGGGAAAATGATTTTACCATTGCTACTGCTCGAGAAATTAGACAGTACAGAAACTTAAGTTTTGATAACTTAGGTACACTTGTTATTTATATCAACATGGATAAGCTTGTTGGGAATATATTAGAGGGTTCTAGAAGGATAGATGGTGAATTTTTTATTGTTGATACAGATGACGTTATTTTTCCTAAGGAGACCAATTTTCTAAAAGAGCCATTATTAACATTAGACTCAGGATACCAGATAAAGGAAATTGGTAAAAAAAATTACTTTCTTGTTTCTATTAAGTCAAATTACTTTGATTGGGGTTACGTTAACGCGATTCCCTTTAATCAAATTTTTAACAATATAAATCTTGTTAAAACATTTTTAATCATTATATTTATTCTGATGTTCGCTGTTGTAACTGTATTAGGAATGCGATTTGCGAGGAATATAACAATTCCTTTAGAAAATCTTGTAGCTGGAATGCAACACCTAAAGGTTGGTGATTTTAAAGAGGCAAGAGAGGAAACGCTTAAGTTTTCAACCACTCAGGATGATGAAGTGGGAAAACTGCAACAAAACTTTCAAACCATGATCCAGCAAATTGACGAGTTAATCCATGAAGTTTTTTCTAAGCAGCTAACAATCAAGGAAACAGAATTTAAAGCTTTACAGGCTCAAATTAACCCTCATTTTTTATACAATACATTAGAATCTATCAACTGGTTAGCTAAGGGAAATGGTCAAACCCAGATTTCGAAAATGGTTGAAGCGCTCGGTTTTTTATTGCGCAATTCTATTTCTCTAAAAAAACCATTGATTACGGTAGAGGAAGAACTTGATATTGTGAAAAATTACATCATTATTCAAAGTTATCGATTTGAAGAACGATTGGACTTTCACATGAATGTAAATCCAGATCTATATGGATATTCTATCCCAAAATTAACGATACAGCCCCTCGTTGAAAATGCCATTCACTATGCATTAGAACCAATGATAGAAACTTGTAAAATTGAAGTATATTCAATTGTTAAAAATGACTCTTTCCAACTAGTTGTTGAGGATAATGGTCCAGGAATGGAGCCTACCTTCATAGAAAAGTTAAAAAGGGGAGAAGTGAAAACAAGAGGACAAGGGCTAGGTTTATCAAATATAGATGAAAGAATAAAGCTTTCTTTCGGAGAAGACTATGGAGTTAGGATTGAGAGTGTACCTAATGAAGGAACAAAGGTAATCATTGTACTACCGTTTGATAAGGGGGGAAATCATGTATAAGGTTTTATTAGTAGATGATGAAAGAATTATTACTGATGGCATGTCTAAGGTCATTGACTGGGAATCTATTGGAACCAATTTAATGGGAACGGCAAGAAACGGCATCGAAGCATTCAGTGTAATTGAACAAAAACAACCTGATATTGTGATTAGTGATATCAAAATGCCTGGAATGAACGGGTTAGAGCTTGTTGAAAAAGTGAACAGCGTGTTTCCAGACATCCGATTTATTCTCTTATCAGGCTTTAGTGAATTTGATTATGCAAAACAGGCAATGGCATATGGAGTGAAACACTATCTTCTAAAACCATGTAATGAGCACTCGATTATGGATGCTGTAACAGAGCTATGTGAAGAGTTAACACAAAGACAAAATCGCGAACAATTTGTTAATAAAATGAAAGTAACCCTAGAAAGTGTTATGCCTTATGCAAAGGAACAGATGTTAAAGGAAATTGTCACCAATCAGTATGAAAATAAAGATTTGGATTACTATCATAAACTATTTCAATTAGATTTACATTCCTCTAACGTACGGATGGTATTATTCCAACTAGAGGGTGAGTTCCAATTTGAACAAATGTTTGCTATTAAAAATATAGCAGAACATATTTTTGACTCTTTTATTCTTAGCTGTACGGTAGGGCAAACCGTTTTGTTTTTAATTGAAGATAGTGTAGATACTCGTAATCTTCATAACCAAATTGAAAAGATTAAAAAAACGTTTTTTCAATATTACCGAATGGATTGTACAATTGCTATTACTGATGAAGGAAACATTAGGCATGCTAATAAATTATATAAGGAAGCACTTGATTGTCTGGCTTATCGATTTTATTTAAATGAAGGCGGGATTATAACTTCGAAGGATATCTCTAATCCATACGGTTTTGCGGAAGGAGATTTTTATTTTGATGATCAAAAGTTTTGTCGCTTAGTAAAATCGGGTTCATGGGAGGATGTTAAGAAAGAAATCAGCACATTCATTAATCATTTAATCTATTTAAAACTAGATATTCACACCACCAAGTCATACGTGATTCAACTTTTTAATGCCATGATTCGTTTATGTGAAGCAACAGAGATGAATAAGTATTTAGCCCAATTAACCATTCTATTAGAAATGGAAACAATCCAATCAATGAAGGCCTTTTTTGAAAGCGTTGCCGAGGAAATAACATTTTTATTTTATAACCAAAACAAGAATAAGCACTCGGCAATTATCAATAAAGTGTTTGAAATCATTGAGAAACACATTGGGAATCAACATTTATCCTTACATTGGGTAGCCAACGAGATGTTATATATGAACGCTGATTATCTAGGAAAGCTATTCAAGAAAGAAACGGGTGAAAAGTTCTCCAATTATATAACAAAGCAAAGAATTGAACTGGCCATTGAATTAATTGAAAAAGAAAATGATGTAAAGGTGTTTGAATTAGCAGAGAAAATTGGGTATGGTGATAACCCTCAATACTTTAGTCAGGTCTTTAAAAAACACACAGGCTATACTCCATCAGAATATAAAAAAGAATCGTTACAAGGGTAGGAAAAAATAAATAAAAGGGGAAATAACAATGAAAAAACTATTATTTTCAACCTTATCCCTAGTAATGGTAGTTTGCGCTGGTTGTGGAAAAGTAGACCTTCTCAATTTGGCATCGAGTCAGGAAAAAGAGAGGGTTACTATAAAAATTGCCTGGTGGGGTGAAAAGCCTAGACATGATTATACAATGGAAGTAATTGAGTTGTTTGAAAAAACATATCCCCATATTAATATTGAACCAGAGTATGCCTACTGGGATGATTATTGGAAAAGGCTAGCCCCGCTAGCAGCGGCAAATCAACTTCCAGATATTGTACAAATGGATCTCCTATATTTGAAAACCTATAGTGAGAATAACTTGCTAGAGGACCTGACCCCTTTTATAGATGAAGGAGTCATTAATACAGACGATATTAGTGAGGATTTTCTCTTAGGGGGTAAAGTAAATGGGGCGATGTACGGCTTTCCACTTGGATTAAATGTACCTGCCATTATCGTTGATCGGGATTTACTTTCTTCAGCTATTGATTCTTTTCCGGATTCCAACTGGACCTGGGCAGACTATGAAGAAATCGTTTCT
Source organism: Robertmurraya korlensis NBRC 107688 (assembly GCF_001591645.1). Classification (GTDB taxonomy): domain Bacteria; phylum Bacillota; class Bacilli; order Bacillales; family Cytobacillaceae; genus Robertmurraya_A. The sequence goes on from NZ_BCVH01000007.1 coordinate 46,057, forward strand.
AAGGTACATAATGTAAAGGGTATTTATGGAACCAACGGAATGAAATCAGTAGACGTGTTTTTTTCGTATTATCTTCGGACGAAAGGAATGAATTTATATAATAATAGCGGGACCGGGTTAGGGTATGAGGAAGATCAGTTGTTTATTGATTACTTTGAAATGCAATTGAGATTACTAGAAAAAGGTGCGTTTCCAAGGGCTGATGAAGAAGATCAAATTAAAGGAATTGAGAATGGATTACTAGTCAATAAATTGGCACCTATGACCTGGGCTTATTCCAATCAATACATCGGGATTTCAGAAGCCGCCAACCGTGAGCTTGATCTTATTCCTCCTCCGGGACCTGGGCAGTTTGAGGGCTTAACATTGAGACCGAGCATGCATTTTTCTATATCTAAGAGTTCAAAAAATAAAGAAGCAGCTGCACTTTTTATTAATTTTTTTATCAATAATATTGAAGCAAATCAAATCATAAAAGGAGAAAGAGGAGTACCTATTTCTTCAACAATTGCCGATAAAATAGAAAATGTGCTTTCTGAAGATCAGAAAAACGTCTTTGAATACGTTTATAAAGTAAAAAATAATAACCCAAAAGTGGAAAAAGCAGACCCTTTAGGAGGCATTGAGGTAGTGAGCTTATTACAGGATATATCAGACCAAATCCTTTTTAAGAAGATCACCCCAAGTGAGGGAGCAAAAATGTTTAGAACAGGGGCAAATAGTATTCTATCAAATAAAAACTAATATTTTTACTGGAGTAAGGGCTCTTTCGAACAAGATAAAATCACTTGTTCAAGGAGTCTTTTTTGTTTTCAAATAAATGTCTGATTTTTAAACAAATAGGACGGAAAAATGGATTCAGAATAGTTGGAATTGGTTGCATAATAAAAATGTAAACACTTACATAAAAGTGTGGAAAAAGAAGGGGGAAAAGAAATGAAAAAGTTTTTAGTGTTAATCTTTACTTTTGTATTAGTTTTTTCCTTAGCAGCATGTAACAGCAGTTCACCTAGCAGCAATGAGTCTGAAGAACCAAAAGATGACAAAAAAGATGAAAAAGTAACTCTTCGTATTGCCTGGTGGGGTTCTCAACCACGACATGATTACACACTTAAAATAATTGAAATGTATGAAGAAAAAAATCCAAATGTAAAAATTGAAGCAGAATATGCAGCATGGGATGACTACTGGAAGAAGTTAGCTCCACAAGCAGCTGCAAACGAGCTACCGGATATTATCCAAATGGATTTATCTTACTTCTCGCAATATGCACAAAATGGTCAAATCGCTGATCTATCTTCGTTTGTTGGGAATGAAATTAACACCGCAGATATTTCTGATAACGTGATCGATGGTGGAAAAATTGGCGACAAGCTTTATGGAATTAACGCAGGTGTTAACGTGGTTGGTTTCCACTATGACCCAGTAGGACTTCAAAAAGCTGGTGTAGATTCAATCCCTGAAAATTGGACTTGGGATGATTATCTGGATATTGCAGCAAAAGCGAAAGATGCAGGATTGTTTGTAGATACAAGCATGAAAGCGGATGTATTCTTTAACTATTATTTAAGAACAAAGGGTGAGTCTTTATACGGGAAAGACGGTGCTTCTTTAGGATATAAAGATGACCAATTATTCATCGACTTCTTTAAAATGAGATCCGATTTAATTCTGGATAAAGCAGCTCCGACTCCTGACTTTATGGCTCAGTTAAAAGGAATTGAAGATGATCCTGTAGTGACACAAAATGCAATTGGTATTTGGCAATGGTCTAATCAATTCGTTGGTTTACAACAAGTAGCAAATAGAGATCTTGCTATTGCTCCAATGCCAGGTCCTGACAGCGATAAAGGTTTATATTTGAAGCCAAGTATGTTCTGGTCTGTTGGAAATAATTCGAAAAATAAAGAAGAAGCTGCAAAGTTTATTGACTTCATGATCAACGATATCGAAGCGAATAAATTGAATCTTGGGGACCGAGGTGTTCCTGGTTCTGCAACTGTTAAAGAAGCATTAAAGCCATTGCTTTCACCAGCTCAGGTTCAAGTATTTGACTATGTTGAGTGGGCAGAAGGAAACAGTTCTCAATTTGATGGTCCAGACCCAGTAGGTGCAGGTGAAATTATCGAGACTCTAGATAGCTTAGCTGAACAAATGGCTTATGGAAATCTAAAAGTGGAAGATGCTGCAAAACAGTTTAGACAGCAGGCCGAAAGCGTCTTATTGCAAAACAAATAATAATTTCCAAAGATAGCTGATCACCTTTTCGATCAGCTATCGTCCTTTCATCTTATGGAAATGAGGCCAAAGAATTAAGGAGATGAAGATATGAGTATCCCAGTGATTAAGGGAAATCCCAAAGCGAATATTCCAATCCGCTCAATAAGCAAAAGAAGCCGTATTATTAAAGAAAACCTGACCGGCTATGCATTTATTAGTCCGTTTGTTATTGGATTCCTTGCGTTTACATTTATACCAATCCTTGCATCTTTATATTTATCATTTACAAACTATAATCTATTCGCCCCACCTAAATGGATAGGCTTAGATAACTACATAAAAATGTTTACAGGCGATCCTCGCTATTGGCAATCGTTAAAAGTAACACTCATTTATGTATTTGCTGGGGTTCCCTTACGACTCGCATTTGCATTGTTAATTGCTATGATGCTTAATACTGCATCTAAGGCAGTTGGGCTCTATCGCTCCTTGTTTTATTTACCTTCTCTAATTGGAGGCAGTGTAGCAGTTGCAATTATGTGGCGTAATGTCTTCGGTGATATTGGTATTGTTAATATTTTACTAGAATTAATTGGAATCCCAACCGTTAGATGGTTTGGTAACCCTACTGCAGCATTATGGATGCTTATCTTCTTATCCGTATGGCAATTTGGTTCTTCGATGCTAATCTTCTTAGCAGGATTAAAAGGTATTCCAAAAAGTTATTATGAAGCAGCAAGCGTGGACGGTGCCAATGGAGTTCAGAAATTCTTCAAAATTACTCTTCCCATGCTAAGCCCAGTTATCTTATTTAATACGGTTATGCAGACGATTGCTGCATTTATGACGTTTGTTCCAGCCTTTATTATTTCAAAAGGTACAGGGGGACCGTTAGACGGAACACTTCTGTATTCTCTATATCTATTCATTCAAGGGTTTGAGTTCTTTAATATGGGTTATGCTTCCGCCATGGCATGGGTCATGCTCATTATTGTGGGAATATTAACCGCGGTCATCTTTAGTACTTCAAAATACTGGGTTCATTATGAATCAGAAGGAGGCAAATAATTATGACATCAAAGTTAAAGTCACCAAGATGGTGGATCTATCATATACTCGTCGGCGGGTTTGCTATACTGATGCTGTATCCCGTTATTTGGCTCCTAATGAGTTCCTTTAAACCTAGTGACACCATCTTTATTACCGCGAAATCACTGATTCCAGATCCTTGGATTTGGACCAATTTTGTAGAAGGGTGGAAAGGGATTGGTGGCAATTCGTTTGGAGTGTTCATTAAAAATACAGCCATCCTGGTAGTGATTACACTAATTGGACAAGTAATTTCATCGGCCTTTATTGCCTTTGGTTTTGCACGATTACAGTTTAAAGGAAAAGCACTTTGGTTTGGAATCATGATGGTAACCCTAATGCTTCCACACGATGTGTTAATGGTTCCACAATATATTATTTTTTCTAAGCTTGGTTGGCTTAACTCTATTAAGCCGCTTGCTATCCCAGCCTATTTTGGACATCCGTTCTTTATTTTCCTCCTAGTACAATTTATTAGAACGATACCTAGAGAGTTAGATGAAGCGGCAATTATAGATGGGTGCGGTACCTTTAAAATATTTACAAAGATTATTTTGCCTCTAATTAAGCCAGCATTAGCGACAGCATCGATTTTCTCATTTTATTGGACTTGGGAATCGTTATTAGGACCAGTGTTATATTTAAATAGCCCGTCAAAGTATACTGTTTCAATGGCTTTAAATATGTTCCTAAGTAATGAAACGGTCTCTAACTGGGGATCCATGTTTGCAATGTCGGTTGTTACGTTAATTCCTGTTTTCGTTATTTTCTTCCTGTTTCAACGCCATGTTGTGGAAGGGATCAGTACGAGTGGACTTAAAGGCTAATAGGTACATCAGCTTCTGTAACCGGTCTATTTTCTTTGCCACTTCATAATAGGAAGTGTTGAAAGTCCGAAGTGGCAAAGATATATAATAGATTATGAGGAACGAGGGGGAGGACAAATGGAAACAAATGCTTTTATGGGCGGTTTTTATAAATTAATGGACTGGATATCAAGACTAGCATTCTTAAACATACTTTGGATTTCATTTTCACTAGTAGGTCTTTTCATCTTTGGTTTTTTTCCAGCAACAGTGGCTATGTATTCGGTTGTTCGAAAGTGGATGTATGGAAAAGAAGATGTATCTATGTTTCGAACCTTTTGGACGTCATATAAACAGGAGTTCGTAAAAAGTAATGTTCTCGGATTGATAATTTTCACGATTGGAGCTATTTTGTATATTGATTTTCACTTTGTCATTCAAGCAACAAATAGCTTTGTATCAATTCTTTATATTCCATTTTTACTAATTTCCTTTATCTTAGTTTGTATGTTGTTTTATATCTTTCCGATGTTTGTACATTATGATATGAAAATTAGTCAGGTGATTAAAAATTCTTTTTTTGTCATGATTATGAATCCTTTGTCCACTTTTTACATGTTAATTGGTAGTTTTGGTATTTGTTTTGCACTCTCCTATGCACCACCAATCTGTATCCTTTATAGCGGGAATTTGCTCGCTCTATTTATTATGAAACCTGCAACCATGGCCTTTGAGAAGATAGAACAAAAATCGAAATTACTACTTCAAGGACAATAAAAAACGGGCCCTCAGATTAATGGGACCCGTTTTTTCATGATGAGCCTAAACCATTTAGAGAGTAGGGGGATGTAATGGAACAAGTATTACTATGGAATTCACCGAACACCAAAGAAGATGATAGAAAAGATGATTCTCCTAATATAGAACTGTTTTTGTTAGATGGGGAAGGCATTCATCCAGTCATGATTATAGCGCCTGGGGGAGGCTATTCTCACCGAGCGAGTCATGAAGGGTACCCAATTGCTAAGTGGCTTAATTCCATAGGGATATCTGCGATTGTTCTTAATTATCGTGTAGCCCCTCATAAACATCCACTTCCACTTTCTGATGTTCAAAGGGCCATTCGATTGGTAAGATACCAATCTTCTCATTGGAGGATTGATCCAAACCGTTTAGGGATAGTAGGATTTTCTGCGGGTGGGCATTTGGCATCTGCTAGTGGTACACATTTTGACTCCGGAAATATGGAGGCCGAAGATCCTATTGAGCGGATCAGCAGCCGACCCGATGTCATGGTTCTTTGTTATCCAGTGATAACGATGGGTGAATCCACTCATGCTGGTAGCAAGCAAAATTTATTAGGGGAAAATCCAAGTGATGATTTGATACATCTGTTATCCAACGAATTACATATTAATGAACAAACACCACCCGCTTTTCTTTGGCATACAGCTGATGATGCATCTGTTGACGTGGAGAATAGTTTCCTATTTGCAAAAGAGTTAAGAAAGAATTCGGTCCCTTTTGAGCTACATGTATTCGAAAATGGTCGACATGGATTAGGTTTAGCTGAAGACCATCCGGAAGTAAAAGTTTGGCCAAGACTTTGTGAAAAATGGCTAAGAAAAAGGGGATTTTAAACATTTTCTAGTTTATCAATCTAGTTAGAGAAATTAGGAGGATAAGATGCTAACAAAAGATGAGATCAGGATTCGAGATCCCTTTATCCTTACAGCCCAGGATTCAAAAAACTATTATTTATATGGCACAACAGATGAGAATGTTTGGGAAGGACAGGCAGTAGGTTTTGATGCCTACAAAAGCAGAGACCTAGTAAACTGGGAAGGTCCATTTTCCGTTTTCCGGCCAGAGCCTAACTTTTGGGCAAACCAGCATTACTGGGCACCTGAGGTTTATTTTTATCATGATCGTTACTATATGTTTGCTAGTTTTAAAGGGGAGGGGAGATGTCGCGGAACTCAGATCCTTGTTTCCAATCATCCATTAGGTCCTTTTTCTCCTCTCACAGAACATCCAATTACCCCAAGTAATTGGGAGTGTCTGGATGGGACCTTATTTATAGATCATAACCAAGATCCATGGATTATTTATTGTCGCGAGTGGTTACAGGTTCAAGATGGAGAAATCTGGGCCCAGCGTTTAACACATGATTTTGTATCGATAGTAGGGGAACCTTGTTTTTTATTCAAAGCATCAAATGCTAACTGGGTAGTTCCAGTGAGAGGAGAGACGGAATATATCACAGACGGACCTTTTCTGTATCAAGATCAAAAAGGACGGTTACAAATGCTATGGTCAAGTAGAAGCCGAAAAGGGTATGCAGTTGGAATTGCAGTATCAAAATCCGGTGATATTTGTGGGCCATGGGTTCAGGAAAAGAAACCATTATTAGACGAAGATGGGGGACATGCGATGCTATTTAGAACATTTGATGATGAATTAAAACTAGCCATTCATTCACCCAACCGGTCCCCAATTGAACGACCTGTATTTTTATCGGTTCTAGAGCAGGGTGGCAAATTAGTTGTGGAAAAGTAATGATAGGCTAATCTTCTAATTATAAGAAAAACTATGTACCCAATTGGGTTACACAGTTTTTCTTTACTATTAAAATGTTAATTAATCAGTGCTTGTAGAGGGGCTGGTATTCTTCCTCCGCGATTGATCATATTTTGTGAGCTGAATGGATTTACGCCCATAACTGGTGCTCGACCAAGAAGTCCTCCAAATTCAACGATTTCTCCTTCTTGCTTTCCTGGTACGGGGATAACTCTAACAGCTGTTGTTTTCTTGTTAATCATTCCTATTGCTGCTTCATCTGCAATCATAGCGGAAAGGGTAGCAGGGGAAACATCTCCTGTTATTGCAATCATATCAAGGCCAACGGAACAGACACATGTCATGGCTTCAAGCTTTGATAAAGTCAAAGCTCCATCAATAATTCCTCGAATCATACCATTATCTTCACTGACTGGGATAAAAGCACCGCTTAATCCGCCGACATAAGAACTCGCCATGGCGCCGCCCTTTTTCACCGCATCATTCATGAGGGCTAAGGCTGCAATCGTTCCATGAGTACCTACGCGCTCAAGACCAATTTCCTCTAAGATTTCCGCGACACTATCATTTAAGGCATTCGTTGGTGCTAATGAGAGGTCCATTATTCCAAATGGGATACCTAGACGCTTGGCTACTACTCTACCAATTAGCTCACCAGCACGTGTAATTTTAAAGGCTGTTTTTTTGATAATATCAGACACTTCTCCAAGGTCAGCTTGGGGATGTTTTTTTAATGCGTTCAATACAACACCAGGTCCACTAACACCAACATTAATAACCGCTTCGCCTTCTCCAGCTCCATGGAAAGCTCCCGCCATAAAAGGATTATCCTCAACTGGATTACAAAATACAACAAGCTTAGCACAAGCGATTCCATTTTGATCCTTCGTCCGCTCCGCAGCTTCTTTGATGACATACCCTAATTGCCTAACCGCATCCATATTAATACCGGTACGAGTAGTCGCCACTGAAACAGAGGCACAAACTCGTTCTGTTACGCTAAGTGCTTCTGGCAAGGCTTTTAGTAAAGTCTCATCACCTTTGGAAAATCCTTTGTGCACAAGGGCCGAGAATCCTCCAATAAAATCTACTCCTAATTGCTTGGCGGCTAAATCCAGTGTCTTTGCAAGCTCAACGGTTTGTTCAACTGTTGCATTTCCTAGTATTTCTGCAATCGGGGTAATAGAAATTCGTTTATTTATAATCGGAACGCCAAACTCCTTTTCCGTTTCTTCTGCTACTTTTGTTAAGTCCTTAGCGTAGGTAGTAATTTTATTAAATACATTTTGCTGCATTTTACCAAAATCGGAATCCGCACAGTCTCGGAGGCTGATTCCCATTGTTACTGTACGAATATCAAGATTCTCCATTTGAACCATTCGGATCGTTTGAAGGATTTCATCCATTGCAATTGTCATTGTCAATCACCCCTAAGCTAAATTCTGTGCATCGCTTGAAAAATTTCTTCAAGTTGAATATTTATTTTTAAGCCCATTTCCTCACCAACCAGGTTTAGTTGGTCACGAAGGTTAGATAGATTTTCATTTCCAGTCACATCAATAATCATCATCATTGTAAAAAAATCTTGTAAAATGGTCTGACTGATATCCAATATGTTCATATGGTTATCAGCTAGAATGGTTGTTACTTTTGAAATAATGCCAACCTTGTCCTTACCAATCACACTTACCACTGCACGTCTTCTTTCCATTTGTTCCACCTCATTATTTTTTGAAATAAAAAAAGATTGGAGTATCTCCAATCTCGGGTAAGAAGAGTGTGCAAAATATTATTATGCAAACATTCTCTTCTGTCCTTTTGCCTGAGATTGTGAATCCTTCGGCGCCGTAAACATACGGTCTCTCCAGAAGCTGCTCCGGTAATAGTTTGATCCACTACCATCATTGCGGCTGTATTGAATTAAGTAAGATATTATCAATAAATAATAATTCAGTCAATTAAAATTTGTGGAAAGTGAAAAATGACATTACTGATTTTGACTTTTCAGAAAATTGTTATTGAAAATTGGTAAAAAAGAACATATAATCAAAAATGAGCATAAACGAGCATAAACATTCACTTTTATGACTGAAGATGAATGTTTTTATGTAAGCGCTCTATTTTCTGGAGGTGATGCTTATCCTAATAAGGAGAAAATTTACTAGAGGGTTAATTTTCTATTCTACTGTAGCAAAAAAAGCATGAAAAAAAGTACGATTCAGGGGGACCCACGACCAAATGGAAATAACCCCTAAATCATACCTCTGTTTGAGTATGTCTAAAATTCTTAAGAAATTTTAGAACTCATTTTTATGGTATGGCAAAACAGATTTTTTTTCAAGGATTGTATTTTGTAAAAAGTATCTATTATTCTACGAAATTATTATTTGGAGGTTTTGATACCATGAAAATTCTGAAAAAGTTTCAAATTATTTTATTTGTATTAATTTTATCCTTACTAAGTGCATGTAGCAGTGGAGAAAGTTCCTCCACGAGTGCTAATGATGATCATAGCGATGATAAAGAAAAACAGCTTAAGATCGGATTGACCGTCCCAACTTTAGGTAATCCATTCTTTGTAGCTATGTCCAAAGGGGCTAAAGAAGTTGCGACTAAGTATAATGCTGAAGTCATTACAGTTAGTGCCGATCATGATCTGGCAAAGCAAACGGCTCAAATTGAAGACTTTATTACAAAAAAAGTGGATCTTATTTTGTTAAGTCCATTTGATTCTGCTGGAATTGCAGGTGCAGTTAGTCAAGCAAAAGCAGCTGGTATTCCGATCGTTGCTCTAGATGGATTTGCAGAAGGTGGGATTGACACAGTAGTTATGTCAGATAACGTTCAAGCTGGGAGACTGGCTGCTGAATACCTTGTAGAGCAACTGAATGGAAAAGGGAATATTGTCATCATTGATGGACCTCCAGTTTCTGCTGTAACAGATAGAATTAAGGGCTTTAAAGAAGTGATTAGCAAATATCCTGACATTAAAGTGGTTGCGAACCAGAATGGTGAAGGAAACCGAGAGAAGGCTCTAACTGTAATGGAAGGAATACTATCTGCCAATAAGAAAATTGATGCGGTTTTTACCATTAATGATGAAGAGGCTGTTGGGGTACAAATTGCTCAAGAGCAAGCGGGCAGAAACGATGAATTCTTCCTAGTAAGTGTTGATGGTGCTCCATCTGCAGTAGATGCATTAAATAAGGGTGGAAGCTTTGCGGGTACTTCAGCACAATTTCCGAACCAAATGGTTATTGATGGTGTTGATTTAGCATTGAAAATAATAGATGGAGAAAAAGTCGACTCAGAAGTTCTTATCCCTACTGAATTTATTACTCAAGAAAATGTTGATTCATACAGCGGGTGGTAAGCTAAACCCCTTTAATTAGAAAGGTAGATATAGTGCTCTATTTTAGAGCACTATGTTTACACCAAAAGTAATGTAGGGAGGGGAAGAAATGATCATAACGAAAGAGCAACAAACGAGGATTCATTCTATAAAAGCACAACCTATTATGAGTATGAAGGGTGTTACAAAGCAGTTTTCTGGTGTGAAAGTGCTACAAAATGTTGATATTGAACTTTATCAAGGAGAAGTTCATGCACTGATGGGAGAGAATGGTGCAGGGAAATCTACTTTAATGAAAATAATGGCGGGTGTGTACCAGCCTGATGGCGGTTTAATTGTCTATAAAGGTCAAGAAGTCCATTGGAACAATCCAATGGATGCTAGAAATAAGGGAATTAGTGTCATTCATCAAGAGATTAGCTTATCTCCTAACTTATCCATTGGAGAAAATATCTTAATGGGTACCTCGTTAAAGAAAAGTAGATTAGGGTTAATTAGCTGGAACGATATTTACGAGAAGGCTGAAAATATCTTATCATCCATAGGTTCATCTTTGGACCCTCGAGCGAATGTTAGTTCATTAAGTGTAGCCCAACAACAAATGGTTGAAATTGCTCGTGCGTTATCACTTAACTCTGAAATCTTAATCATGGATGAACCAACCGCATCACTTACAGATAAAGAAATAGAGAGGCTTTTTACGATCATAGACGGATTAAAAAGAAAAGGCGTTGCGATTGTTTACATCTCACACCGAATGGATGAGATTTTTAAAATTTCTAATCGTTTTACTGTACTCCGAGACGGACGCTTGGTTACGAGTGGTCCAATATCAGAAACAAATCCTACGCATCTGGTAAAACTAATGGTAGGACGAGAGTTAAATGAGCTGTTTGTTAGAGATAGAAGTGAAAATAATACGGAAACAAAGAATCAAAAACCAGTACTTGAGTTGAGAGGTATATCCGACAGAAAAATTGTAAAAGATGTATCGTTAAAGATCTACCCTGGGGAAATTGTTGGTTTAGCAGGACTTGTTGGTGCTGGTCGAACAGAGCTTGTTAGAACCATCTTTGGATTATCCGATTTGTCAGAGGGCCAAATTTACATAGAAGGCAGATCGGTTCAAATAAAGAATCCAACCGATGCGATAAAGCTAGGAATTGCCCATGTACCTGAAAGCAGAAAGGAACAGGGCTTATTACCGAATCTATCAGTTAAAGAAAATATCATGATGGCACAATTTCCTATGTACCGTAAGTTTAGGCTTTTACAGTACAGCAAGATAAACCGTGAAGCAGATCGCTATATTGAGGAACTTGGAGTTAGAACGGCATCGAAAGAACAAAACGTGATGGGCCTTAGCGGTGGGAATCAACAGAAAGTCGTTATCGCCAAATGGCTTTCAATTGGTCCAAAAGTACTGTTGCTCGATGAGCCAACACGTGGGGTAGATATTGGTGCAAAAACAGAGATTCATAAAATCATTAATCAACTAGCCGAACAAGGACTTGCTGTGTTAATGATTTCTTCTGAATTACCCGAAATACTTGGAGTGAGTGATCGGATACTAGTCATGCACGAAGGCAGGCTAAGAGCGGAATTATCTCATAAGGAAGCTACCCAGGAAAAAATAATGTTCTACGCTACAGGAGAGGTTAAATGATGAATATTAATGTACAATCTAGTAGTCCATCCGTAGTTACATTCAAGGATCGTTCTAAACAAATATTTAATCAACTGGGCATGTTAATCATTCTTGCTTTGTTAATTGTAGTAATGAGTGTGATCGCTCCGAATTTCACAGATTCAAGCAATATTTTAAACGTATTGAAGCAAAGTTCAATAACTGCGATCCTGGCGGCAGGGATGACGGTAGTTATTTTAACAGGTGGAATTGACTTATCTGTAGGATCAACACTTGCTTTAAGTGGTGTTATATCAGTTCTACTGTCAAACTCCGGAGTTCCTGTAGTATTCTCTATGTTCGCTGGAGCTGCTGTTGGATATATAGCCGGGGCCATTAATGGTTATTTAACTGCTGTACCAAAGCTACCTGCGTTTATCGTAACTCTAGGAAGTATGACTTATTTGAGAGGATTGGCGTATGTCATAACAGGTGGTTATCCCGTAGTTTTAGCATCAGAGAAATTCAAGTTTATAGGAGCGGGTGAAATACTAGGTATACCTACTCCGATATATATTATGGCAATTGTTTATATCATCATGTTTGTTGTATTGAAATATACGATGTTTGGCCGACATGTTTACGCGATTGGTGGAAATGAAGAGGCCGCCCATCTAACAGGAATTAAAGTGAATCGTACATTAATCAATGTCTACTCTATCAGTGGATTACTGGCAGGTATTAGTGGAGTGGTAATGGCGGGGCGCTTATTCTCTGGGCAACCAATGGTAGGTATCGCGTTTGAACTGGATGCAATTGCAGCTGTTGTTCTAGGTGGAACGAGTTTTGTAGGTGGACGTGGCCGAATACAAGGTACGATTATTGGGGTGTTAATTGTCGCTGTATTAACGAACGGGATGACATTGCTTAATGTAGATTACTACTGGCAACAAGTGGTGAAGGGTATTGTTATTGTCATTGCCGTCCTTCTTGACCGGTTGCGTAGTAGAAATTAAGAATAGTGAAATAATGAATGTGAAATAGGGAAAAGCTACGTTTCCAAATAAGGAGCGTAGCTTTTGGGTTTAAGCAGCCACTTAATTGGTCATAAAGAATATAAAAAAGTGGATGTGATTCAATGGAGGAACATGAAGGGAATTTTGCACGAGGATTTGCTTGGGCTATCATGCTAAGTCTTCCCTTATGGGCAGGAATTATTGGCATTGTTCGATTTATTTCAAAGTAAAAATCGTTGAATAAATCTTTTAAGTAAGTTAAATAAGGTTTAAAGATTATGTATTCTGGGTATAGTCCAACACGTTAATCTAGGATAGGAGCGGTACATATGACGTTTATATCTAAGATTTTATACAGTTGGCATAGATTCCGGATGAATTATCACTATTTGTTAGTAGAAAGTTGTTTGGATTCTGAATTGAAAGGTAAGCTAATAAAAAAATTAGAATACCATAAAAATCAGGTCATGCGGTTAACAAAAGATGAAACGGAGTCTTTAGTCTCCCTTCAGGTTTCTTCACCTAGTCAAATGTTTTCTAGGAAGAAATAGAGGGGCCTCAATTCTGTTTATACGTAAGGTAATGGAGGAAAGTGATGAAAAAGAAGGTTACCATAATAGGTGGTACGGGCACGATAGGCTCCATCTTATATAAAGGTCTTTCGGATAAATATAAAATCGTCATTCTTGATAAAAAAGCCCCCAAACATGCTGGTGAATTTATTGAGGTGGATGCTACAAATGCTGAGATGTTACTAAACCGTATTCCAAAAGATACGGATGTACTTATCAATTTACTCACCATAAAAACGGAAAACGACTTAAAGGACATAAAAGAGTTTCAACGTATGACCGATATTCATCTATTGTCTTCCTTTTATGTGTTGTACGCAGCTATGACATTAGGTATTACTAAGGTGGTGTATGCAAGCAGTAATCATACCACTGATTCCTATGAGGAGGATGGTTTTTCTACGTTAGGTAGAGAAATTACCACTAGTGATTACCCTTCCTCTCGAGGATTATATGGGGTATTAAAGTTTGCTTCCGAGCAAATTGGCTATTTAATGTCTAAAGAGTCAGAAAAGCTATCTGTTATTAACTTACGGATTGGTAGTGTTCATCCTGATGAGCAAAAAGCGGTAAAGGAAGACAATCGTCTTCATCAAACCTTATTGTCTCATACAGATACGATTCAGCTTTTTGAATTAGCTATTCAATCCACCGTCCGTTTCGGAACCTACTACGGGGTATCAGATAACCCTGACAAGCCTTGGTCGCTGGAAAGTGCCTATCGGGAGCTTGGTTTTATTCCATTGGTAAATTCGTTACATGTTGCGAAGGAAGAGTGACTGATAAAATGTTAACGTTAACAAAAAATGATAAATTGATTTGTTAAAAGGGAAGTAAAGCTGGAGTGGCTCTGAAAATAAGGTATAATGAATATAATAGTCTCTGCAAAAAGGAAGGTCACCAATGGTTACAATAAAAGATATTGCAAAATTGGCCAATGTGTCTCACACAACGGTATCAAGGGCATTGAATAATAGCCCCCTTATCAAAGGACCAACGAAAAAGAAAATCCTTGAAATTGCCTCCCAGCTCAATTATTCCCCTAACTACAATGCAAAAAGTCTAGTGATGCAGAAGTCACATACAATTGGCTTGTTTTTAACAAGTATCAGCAACGGGACATCTGCGAGCTTTCTAGCTGATACGATCAAAGGTGTCAATGCGGCCATTAGCCAAGAATATAATCTTTTTATCAGGGGTATAGATGATTATGAAGATTATTCGAGCATCAATCCACAAAGGTTTGATGGAATTATTGTCATGAGCCAAAGTATACAGGACCATTCCTTTATTTATCATGTCCTTCAAAAGAAAATTCCGATTATCGTTTTAAATAGAGAAATTGAAGAAGATTATATTATGAATATCCTATCTGATGATAAAGAGGGTTCAAGGCAGGCAGTACAATATCTCATTGACTGTGGTCATAAGGATATAGGAATTATCGAAGGTACGCCATCCTTTAAATCGGCACAGATGAGAAAGGAAGGTTATTTAACCGCCCTAATTGATAATCATTTCCCTATTCAACAGGAGTATTCTGTAAATGGAAACTACGATATGGAAAGTGGATACAAAGGGATGGAAAAATTATTGTTGTTAGGGAAGCCTCCTACAGCAGTTTTTTGCTCCAATGATGACATGGCCATCGGTGCGATGAATGCGGTATATGCCCACGGGTTGAGTGTTCCGGATGATATTTCAATCGTTGGGTTTGATGATAGTGGATTTGCTCAATATACGACTCCAGGATTAACGACAGTGAAGCGTCCAGTAGAACAAATCAGCTATCTTGGTGCAAAAAACATATTATCATTGGTTACAGGTAAGGAAGTTACGTTAGAAAAAGTGTATGTTAATACAGAATTAATCATAAGAAAATCAGTTAAAAGCATAGAAAAAAGATGCTAGGTTGAAGTGACCCCCAAAAGTTAAATTTCCACTCTAACTTTTGGGGTGCAGTACAGTTTTAGCATCTTTTTTACTTATATTTGGAGCTGCTTTAAGTCAAAAAACTTTCCTTTTTTACTCATTAATTCATCATACGTTCCAAATTCTACGCATTTCCCATTTTCTATGACAGCAATTTTATCGGCATTACGTATGGTGGATAGGCGGTGAGCTACCATAAAGGTGGTTCTCCCTTTACATAAAGTATGTAAAGCTTCTTGAATTTTCTTCTCGGAATGGCTGTCAAGGGCTGAAGTGGCTTCGTCAAGAATGATTACCTTTGGATTACGGATTAATGCTCTAGCGATAGAAATCCTTTGTCTCTGCCCACCTGAGAGTTTATCTCCGTGTTCACCGATCCTCGTTTGTAAGCCATTAGGTAGTTTCTGAATAACATCCCAAAGGTTTGCTGCCATTAAAACTTGTTTGAGTTCTTCTGTTGATACGGAAGGCATGCCATAAGTAATATTTTGTTGGATGGTGCCTGAAAATAGAATAGTTGTTTGTGGGACTACGGCTAAATGGTGTCGATACGATCGTAAATCAATGGAATTCATATCAATCCCATCTAGAAGAATATTCCCCTCTGTTGGTTGAATAAATCCAATGAGTAGATTTAAGATGGTTGATTTACCAGAGCCAGATTCTCCTACAAACGCTATGGTTTCCCCTTGTTTTACCTCAAGATGAATATCTTCTAGTATATCCTGGTGAGAATCCGGATAACGATAGCTGATATGTTGTAAGGAGAAATTTCCGTTGACCTGTTTTACCTCTGATTTGTTTTCGTGGTTTTCTACTTCCCCAGCTGTTAATATCTCACCAATTGAATTCACAGATTCGAGTCCTTTAGCAATAGTAGGGATTAATGTAATCATACTAGATACGGAATTAACTACAGTAGTAAAGTAGGTTTGGTACATAACCACTTCTCCGGGAGTAATAGAGCCTTTAAAGGCCAAAATTCCAGTGAAAACCAAACAGATGATTTGAAATATTTGAAAGCTGGCCCAGCTAACAGAGCCAAATAAAGATTGGATGATATCTAAATGAAATCCTTTCAATAAAATTTGCTGAAATCGATGGTTCAATCGCCGAACCTCTTGCTTTTCAAGCGCATGTGCTCGAGCAATTGGGACTAATTCAATCATTTCGATTACACGAGCAGAGGTTTCCTCCATTTCTTGGCGAAACTCTGAATTAGAGACTTTGATTTTTTTCCGAAAGATGACAATGATGAGAGCGGCGATAGGAACGGTTAATAGAAAAAAGAAAAACACAATAGGGCTGTTATATAATGTAATGCCTAACGCCACGATTAGATTTACAAATATATTTAAGCTACTAACAAATACTTGTGAGGACAATGTTTGAACAGCTTCTACATCTCTCATTATTTTAGATTGAAGTCGACCGGATTGTATTTCCTTCTGGTAGGGAATGGATAATTCCTGTAGCTTCTTTATAAGAGAAGCACGTAAACCTGATTCGACACTACGGATGGCATAACTATGTAATTTCGTATGATAATAGTTTGTTAGAATATTTTGCAAAACTAAAATGATCATAACAATCGCATTTAAGTAAATGGTGCGAATACCATCTCCAGATGTATTCGTAGCAGCATTAATGACATTAGCAATTGCAATAGGCATAACCCAAGCTGGAATATGCTTGATAAAAAATAAGATAGCTGAATAAAAAATTCTTACATAATTCCCTTTATATAGACCAATTAGAATCTTAAAGGAGTTTTTTTGATTTTTTTGATAGATTTCCTGAACAAGTGAGTCCTTCAAATTTTTTCAACCCCCTATAGCTGAGGAAGGATACAGTGGTTCACACTAATACCCATTGCTTAGCTACTAGTTTAAAAGCTTTTTTAATGGAAGGTCACTGTCCTTGATTGCCTTAACAATTAAATGAGCTATAGCACGGGCTCCTTTTTCATTAAAGTGGGTATTATCATGAACTCCGTCAGGATAATTTTCTGATTCGCCAGGAGATAAATGTAAAAAGTATGAAATGGAATCCTCTTTTCCAATTGAATCCATCCATTCACAGGTTAGCTTATGAATATCTAATACTGGAACTTGATGTTTTTTCGCAAAGTGGAGCATTGCTTCTGGGAAGTCTCCAATTGACTTGGGATCAACCTTGTCTCCATTAAAGTATCGTCTAGTTACAGGAGTAAGTAATATGGGGTGAGCATTTACCGAACAAGCCACGTCAATAAATGCATGTAGGTTGTCTTGATAATCTTTGTAAGGATGCGTTCCTCTTTCAGGGTCTTCAATTTTTTGATCATTATGTCCAAATTGAATAAGTAGGTAATCTCCTGATCTAATACTATGTTTGATGTTTTCCAAGTGCCCTTCATTAATAAAGGATTTTGTACTTCTTCCATTAATTGCTCGATTTTCCAATCTAACATGCTTCTTAAAATAAGGGTGGAAAGCTTCCCCCCAGCCAGTTTCAGGACGTTTTTCTTGTAGTTTGCTAGAAGCAGTAGAATCTCCAGCTATATATATAGTGATTTGCCGATCCATATGGTATTCCTCCTTTTAGTAACATAATTATGTACACGTTAACAATTTTATGTTCCTTCATAAAATTGAATGTTTGGATTGAACCAATAAATAAATAAGTTGTAAAATTGAGTAATAGTTCAATTTTATATTATATAATGTTAACGTTAACATCCAGGTGAAAAAGTGTCAATCATTGATAAATATGAAACTAAAAGATCAGTTACATGGTTTTGTAACTTATGGTAATATGTAGATATTATATAACTCGGACTAATAGTAAAAACATAAATGATAGCGCTTTCCCTACCTTAGTTAGGAAAAAACTTTTTAAAGGAGTGAACTTTTTGAGGAAATCCAGAGTGTTTTACAAACTGTTTATCCCATTTTTCCTATTAGGAATAGGACTTGTTGTAGGATTTAGTATATTTATCTATAATTCTACTTACAACTCAGTAGAGGAAAGCTTCTTAAAGGATAAGAAAAATTATACAAGGCAAATCTTAAACAATGTTGAACAAAAAGTAAGAACAATCGAATATGGATATACCGCTTATAGCTCTACATCAAATTTTGAACAGATCTTTATGCATCCCATGACGGAAAAGGATTTTGAAACGTATCGAGATATAAAAAAGGAAATGAGCTATATAGAGATGATAGGGATCGAAGGGAGCAAATACAGTTTAGTAAGCTTGGAGCAGGAATGGGGCATAGTTGATGGTTCATTAAAAAGGCTAACCACTAATCAAATAGCGGAATATAAAGATACGTATATTTCTAGTGATACCAATGGTCTCTTCTGGAAACCGACAGAATCAGGTATAGAAATGGTTATGGCCCTTCCTATGTATAAAAGGGAGAAGTTTGCTTTAGGTATTTCTAATATCCCTAGAAGGAGTATTAATCAAATCGTTGGTGATAAAAATAATTTGGTAGAAATTTATAATAAAAAAGATCAACTGCTATACTCCAATAAGATGAAAGTTAGCGAAGTAACAACAGAAACATTTAAGCAATTTAAAGAAGTGGCAAAGGGTATCAATGGTCCGGATGTGCTAACAACTGAAGATGGGAAGAAATATGTATTTATGCAGTCCGAGTACAATCAATGGCTGTATGTGGTTGAAATTGATGAAAAAGAGATTGGGAGCATTATTCATAATACAAGAGTAGGTCTATGTGTTGTTTCAGCTCTCCTAATTTTATTGGTCGGCATTATTTCATATCTATCATCCGAATCGTTCTCACGTCCGATAAAGAAAATACAAGAAAAATTAGCCGTTCATGGTGTAAATCAAAAACAAAATGAACTATTACTTTTGGCAGATTCAGTAGACAAAATAGTTGGTCAAAATAAGAGTTTGACTACTAGTTTATCAATGCAAAAACCACAACTAGAAACTTTATTTGTTTTAAGCTTGTTTAGAAAGCGAATATCGGAAATAGAAATAACGAACCGTTTAGAACAACTTGGACATCAATATAAGAAGGAAAAGGTATATTATACAGGCCTAATTCAAATGGACAACATGGAAGATCAGAAAATAGGGGATAAAAATCTGTTTTTACTGGCCATAAATAATTTGGTAGAAGAGGTCGTTCCAAAAGAAGAGCGTCTCATTCCCATTGTATTAAACGATGAAATGCAAGCAACAATTTTTATATTAGATAACAATGATGAAGAGGCGGAGCGTCGCATCATAAAATATTATGAACATATTCAGGCTGCTGTAAAGAAATCACTTAATATGGTAATTAGCGTTGGAATTAGCCCTGAATATCATTCTTTAATAGATAGTAAAAAGGCGGTTGATTTGGCCAAAGAATCTCTTCATTATCGTGTGAACGTTGGTACTGAGTCGATCATTTTTTACAATGATATTGCTTCTATGCTAAATGAAGCTTCTATATCAAAATTTCCGGTGGAATTGCTAAATGAGTTATTGAATGCGATTCGATCTGGAGATGAGGAGGACGTAATGCGTTTGGTTGACCTCCTTGTAGAAGAGATTTTCCGATTAAATAAGAATCCTATCAGTCTAGGAGTTACCTTAATACGGGTGATTAATGAGCTTGTACAGTTAGGACAACTTCTAGGTGCAGAATCGAAAATCTTTGAAAATATTAAGAAGCTTTACCAAGCAGCTATCAATGCCTATTACCCTGAAAAAATAAAGGAAATGTTAATCCATGATTTAGTTAAACCAGTCATTATTAGTACTCACGATAAAACGGAAAGAGGTTTTAAATCACTTTCTGACAAAATCGCCTATATTGTACAAACCGAATACGATCAGGAGATTTCCCTTGAAATAATTGCGGAACGCTTGCATTATAACCCCAACTATTTAAGCAATGTATTCAAAAAAGAACATGGAGAAAATTTTGTAGATTACTTAATGAACTATAGGCTACAAATGGCGCAAACTTGGCTTAAGGAAACAGATCTAGCTGTAAAAGATATTGCTGAACGGTTACAGTATAGGAATTCTCAGAACTTTATTCGATTCTTTAAGAAGAAATTAGGAATAACTCCTGGTGATTATCGTAAGGAATATACTCAATAAAAAGAGACGGAATATTCCCTCTTCTCTTCACAAAGAAAAAGCTTCTGTTTCCAGCAGAAGCTTTTTCTTATATTCATTATCCTTTTACTGACCCAACGAGAGCACCCTTGACGAAGTATTTTTGAACGAAAGGGTAAGCAATTAACATAGGAACGGTAGCAATCACAATGACCGCCATCTTAATGGTTTGAGCAGGTGGGACCACGTCTACAGAAGAACCTTCCGCTTGCATCCCACTTGATACGATGACAATTTGGCGAAGCAAAACCTGTACCGGCCATTTGGTAGAATCATTTATATAAAGAATCGCTGTCATATACGTATTCCAATACGTAACGGCATAAAACAGGGAAATGGTTGCTATTGATGGGAGAGCAAGCGGTAGCATGATTTTAAGAAAGACTCCAAAATCAGTGCAGCCATCCATTTTTGCTGATTCCTCCAAACTATCCGGCAGTGCTTGAAAAAAGTTTCGCATGATTATTAGATTAAAAGCGTTTATGGCAACTGGTAAAATTAATGACCAATAGGAATCAATTAGCCCGACATACTTAACGACTAGGAAGGTAGGGATCATTCCCCCGCTAAATAGCATTGAAAATACCACAATAAAATTAAAGAAATTTCTACCTAGCAAGTATTTACGTGATAACCCATAGGCCATTAACGCTGTAAGAACCATACTAACCAAAGTACCAATTCCAGTTACTCCTATGGAGACTGCTAATGATTTGAAAATGGTTGGTGTTGATAATATATAGCGATAGGCGTCCAACGAGAAGGTAGTTGGAAATAAAATGAATCTCTTTGCGACAACCTCCTGGGTGGATGCAAAAGAACTCGAGATCACATTTACAAATGGAAGTAAGCAAGCGAGAGCAATTAGTACTAAAATACTTCCATTTATAATAGGAAACAAACCGCCTCCTTTCTTCTTTTTCTGCGTTTTGAATTTGTTCATACAAATCCTCCTCATTGAATTGTTTTATATAATAATAGGTACTTTTACCGTAACATCAGCTAGCGATTACGTATATAATCAGTATCCCACAACTGGAGGATGACGAGAAAGCGCTTTCTTACCTTTGTTAATAATCCGAAACTAAATAAAGTGATCTTTCTGGTGGATTCTAGGGCTAGAAACACAGCAAACAAGCTGTTGTGTAAGCGTAATTATAAAATGATTATGTACGTAATTTATCCATTTAAGTATGCTTGAAGCAAGAAAGAAAACAAAATCGTAACAAGGGGGGAGAAAAATGGAAGGTGCTGTGAAGCAGGAAGATCATACTTTACCGATATTGTCTTCAAAGCAGCAAAAAGTTTTAAAAAGACAAAAACTCTTTGCGGGAATGAAAACGAATAAAATTCTATATCTTATGATTCTTCCTGGAGTACTCTACTTTCTTATCTTTAAGTACTTACCAATGGCTGGTCTCATCATTGCGTTTCAAGATTATCAGCCGTATTTAGGGATCTTTGGAAGTCCGTGGGTTGGATTTAAACATTTTATTCGTCTATTTACGGAACCAACTTTTTTTATGTTATTAAGAAATACGTTAATATTGTTCGCATTGAATCTGGTCATCTTTTTTCCACTACCAATCATTGTTGCACTCATGTTGAATGAAGTTAGGAATAAGTACTTTAAAGCAGGAATTCAAACAATCATTTATATTCCACATTTTATGTCCTGGGTAATCATTGTTTCCATCAGTTTTATATTCTTAAATGTTGATGGGGGAATTATTAATGAGTTCTTAGCTTTAATAGGCTTAGAGAAAATTAGTTTTTTAACTTCACCTGATTGGACAAGAACCGTATATATTAGCCAAATTATTTGGAAGGAATTAGGTTGGTCTACTATCATCTATTTAGCTGCTATTACTGCGGTTGATACCCAATTATATGAAGCGGCTGAAATGGATGGGGCGGGACGTCTTCGTAAAACCTGGCATGTTACCTTGCCTGCCATTCGCCCGGTAATTATTACTCTATTAATTTTGAAAATAGGCAGTACCTTAGATTTAGGATTTGAGCATATGTATCTGTTGCTTAATTCACTAAATCGAAATGTAGCAGAAATTTTTGATACGTATATTTACACGGCAGGGTTAAAAAACGGTCAGCTTAGCTTTAGTACCGCTGTTGGTTTATTTAAAGGAATTGTTGGATTGGTTTTAGTTATTTTATCCAATAAATTAGCGAAGAAATTTGGAGAAGATGGCGTGTATTAAATGAAGTAGGAGAGGGTAACCATGCTGAAGTCAGTTGAAAAAGTAAATCATTTCTTAACGATCATCCTAAACCTCGTGTATGTGAATTTTTTATGGGTTCTCTTTACTTTATTAGGATTGATTCTATTCGGAATTGGCCCCTCTACTTACGCCTTAGTGAGCATTTGTAGACAATGGATTCGTGGGAATCAAAACGTATCCGTTTTCAAAACTTTTTGGAAGTATTACAAAGAGAACTTTAAGGAATCTGTTATCGTCAGTTGGCTCTATTTAGCTGTTGGAGTCATTTTAACTGTTGATTTACTGTATGTTACCAACTGGTATGGAAGAGCTGCTTTATTTGTTATAAGCTTCATGTATTTGTTATCACTCGTTTATATTTTTCCTATCATGGCTCATTATGATTGGAAAGGCATGTTCTTTAAGATTAGAATGTCTTTTCTATTCGGTGTAGCTTGTCTGCAATATTCACTTGTATTAGGTTTTGTGTTAGGTGTTTTTTATTGGGTAGTAACTAACTTTTTTCCTGGCGTCCTTACCTTTTTCGGTATGAGTTTCTTATTCTATCTGATTACTTGGACGGCAAACCAAGTATTTACTAGAATGGAAATAGCAAATGGAGAAGAGCTGAGGAAACATATTAATTATGAAAATGAAAAGGGGAATAGGGATGAAAAAACGCATGAATTCAAAGTTAGCTAGTATTAGTTTGGCAAGTATGTTGTTAATGGCAGGTTGCAGTGATTCAACTTCTGGTAGCAAATCCTCTGAGGGAGAAAAGGATAACAACAGTAAAACTGAAATTACATGGTTAAACGTATTGCATACGGCATCTCCTCCTACTGACACTGTATTAGATCTGATTGAACAAAAAACGAATACAGAAATTAGTTTCTCATGGATACCAGATGCTTCTAAGGAAGAGCGTATTAATACAGCATTAGCATCTGATTCTCTAGCAGATATTGTTACATTGACGATTTTAGAGAATTCCTCTGTCCGCAATGCATTAAAATCAGGAATGTTCTGGAACGTGGAAGAGTACTTAGATGAATATCCAAATTTAAAGGCAATCTCAGAGGAGACACGTAAGTCAGCGTCGATTGAAGGAAAGCTGTATGGGATTCCTTTTCAAAAGGACAAAGCAAGAAATGGTGTGGTTATTCGAAAAGATTGGTTAGAGAAAGTGGGTCTATCTGTTCCTAAAACAACCGACGAACTGATGGAAGTTGCGAAAGCGTTTACAGAAAAAGATCCTGATGGAAATGGAAAAAATGATACGACAGGTTTTATGGATCGAAGTGATTTGATTTACGGTGCATTTAAAACACTAGGTTCCTATTTCGGAACACCAAATAATTGGCAAGTGGATAGCAAAGGGAATTTTCAAGCTGAGTTTGAAACAGATGAATATATCGAAACGATGGATTATATGAAAGAACTTTACGAAAACGGTTGGATTAACAAGGATTTTGCAGTAACAGCAAAAACGGATCAACAACAAAATTTTGCTCAAGGTAAAGCAGGTATTTATGTTGGAGCCTTGTTTGATGCAAAAAATCTACAGACGATGGGTGCAGGAATTCAGGATAATATGGAATTAGCGTTAGTAAATGATATGGTTTCTGATACAAATCCTGACAGAGCCATTTGGTCTGCAGGGAACGGAATTGGCGGATTAATTGCATTCCCTCGTTCAGAAGTTAAGGACGAGGCCGAGCTAAAACGAGTCTTACAGTTTGTGAACGATTTATTAGAACCAGAAATCTATACGTTAATGACCTATGGGGTCGAAGGAACGCATTACAAGCTGAATGAGGAAGGGGCCTATGAAATTATTAATCAGGATTTATGGCAGCAAGAAGTTCAACCGTTTGCCGCATCTCGTCCAAAAGAAACTGGATATGGTCTAAAAGATCCTAATCCGATTAAAACGGAAGCAGATGAGAAGATAGCTGAAAATGAAAAATATGCTGTCTTTAACCCTGCATTTCCATTAGAATCTCCAACCTTTACGACGCAAGGGTCGGAATTACAAAAGGTTATTACCGACGCAACTTATCGATATATTTTAGGTGAAATTTCTCTTGCTGACTTTAAAGATGCAGTTAAGAGCTGGAATGAACAAGGCGGAAAAGCGATTAAAGAGGAATATAAGTCAGCGTACAAAGAAGCGAACTAATGAAAATGGGGGTTTTTCTATTGGGTATTATTCAATAGAAATACCTCCATTCTATATCTTAACCTATGTATGAAGAGTATTTAAAAAAGGAGATGGGTAGTTATGAATTGGTCGGTTCGAACAGCAAACTCAATTATGGAAAGGCTTCCTCGACTTTATGAGGACAAAGGATACAACGGAAAGTGGTCCTATGATTATGGTGTCGTCCTTAAAGGATTTGAGACAGTATGGAAGATAACAGGAGAAGAAAAGTACTTTACCTATATAAAAGAGAATATGGATTATTTCATTCAAGAGGATGGTTCCATTAAAGGGTATGAATTGGACGAATATAATATCGACCATATTAATAACGGAAAACTGTTATTTGTATTATATAAAGAAACTGGAGAAGAAAAGTATAAGAAAGCTTGTGAGTTATTACGCAAACAATTACAGACACACCCGAGAACCTCTGAAGGTGCGTTTTGGCATAAGCAAATATATCCTTATCAGATTTGGCTTGATGGTCTGTACATGGGATCGCCTTTCTATGCAGAATTTCAAACAACGTTTGCCCATGGAGAAGGCATAGAAGACATTATTCGGCAATTTCGGGTTAGTTACCAGCACTTGCTTGATCAAAAGACGAACCTCTTATATCACGCATGGGATGAGAGAAAAGTTCAGCCTTGGGCTGATACAAATACAGGGTTGTCAGAGAACTTTTGGGGACGTTCAATGGGATGGTATTTATTAGCAATTGTAGACACATTAGAAATCCTTCCAAGGGAAACGGAGGGCCGAGACTTACTAGTCCAAATGCTCAACCGAACTCTACAAGCACTAGTAAACTATCAAGATCCTAAAAGTGGTGTTTGGTAT
This sequence comes from Robertmurraya korlensis NBRC 107688, assembly GCF_001591645.1. Classification (GTDB taxonomy): domain Bacteria; phylum Bacillota; class Bacilli; order Bacillales; family Cytobacillaceae; genus Robertmurraya_A. The sequence continues at coordinate 71,650 of NZ_BCVH01000007.1, forward strand.
CAGGTAACTGATAAGGCGGGTGAGAAAGGAAACTATTTAGAAGCATCTTGTAGCAGCATGTTTGTTTGTGCAATAGCAAGAGGGATACGTCTTGGAGTTCTTGATAGAGAAGAATGGGAAAAACAATTAGTGAAATCCCATCAAGGGTTGCTGGACGAATTTGTTTTGTTAACAAAAGAGGGATGGGTAAATTTAAATAAAAACTGTCAGGTTGCTGGTCTTGGTGGAGCAGATCTACGTGATGGAACCTACACGTATTACATTAGTGAGCCGGTTATTTGTAATGATCAAAAAGGTCTAGGGGCATTCTTACAGGCATTGGCTGAGTTTGAAGAAGTGATGAATAAGGAGCAAAGAAATGACAACTTATCATATTTCTGCTAATCGTGAATCACGTGATGGACAGTTATGGACGGAAGAGATTCAGCGGGTTATTGATGAGGCCTATACGAATGGTGGGGGACGAATTGTTATTCCTGCAGGAGAATATGTAACAGGGGCTTTATTTTTAAAAGACAATATTGAACTTTACTTGTCCCCAGGATCAACCTTAAAATTCTCTGATCAGCAAGAGGACTATCCGGTAGTTGTCTCTCGCTGGGAAGGAGTGAAACGGGAAGTTTATGCTTCCTGTTTATATGCAGAGGATGCCAAAAATATTGCTGTTACAGGCTTTGGAACCATCGATGGGAATGGTAGGAGCTGGTGGCAGATTTTTCGGAATGAACAACAAAAGCTTTCTTACCCAAGGCCAAAATTAATAAGTTTTGACGGATGTAAGCACATTACGATTAGAGATGTAACCTTAATCAACTCCCCTAGTTGGACTGTAAATCCGATTCGTTGTCATGATGTTACTGTTGATAATGTATCAATTTTTAATCCAGCAGACTCTCCAAATACAGACGGTATCAACCCAGAGTCGTGTAAGAATGTAAGAATTTCAAACTGTCATATTGATGTCGGTGATGATTGTATTGCAATCAAATCCGGTACAGAAGATACGGAAGAAAGAGTTGCCTGTGAGAACATTGCCATAACAAACTGTACAATGGTTCATGGTCATGGAGCGATAGTACTGGGTAGTGAAATGAGTGGAGATATTCGAAATGTGACGATTAGTAACTGTATCTTTCAGGATACGGACAGGGGGATTCGGTTGAAGTCCCGTCGAGGACGTGGTGGTGTTGTAGAGGATATCCGGATTAACAATATTGTGATGGAGCGAGTGATCTGTCCATTTATTTTAAATTTGTATTATTTTTGTGGACCTCGAGGAAAAGACAAATATGTTTGGGATAAAAATCCTTATCCAATAACTGATGAAACACCGATATTTAGGAGGATTCACTTTGCTAATATATCAGCACGGAATGTTCATGCATCCGCTGGCTTTATATACGGGCTAGCAGAACAGTATGTATCTGAAATTACATTCGACCACATTGATATCTCAATGACTGAAAATGCCATTCCTGGAAAACCTGCTATGATGGCAGGGATAGAAGAAATGAATAACCGTGGATTTTACGTAGGGTTTGCCCGAGACATCCGATTCCATCGAGTCACGGTAGAGAATCATGAAGGTCCAGCTTTTCATATCGAATGTAGCGAGGATGTTGAAGTAGTTCATTGCAAATCAAAAAATACGAAATCAGAAGAACTGCTTCTTAGGGAAGTAGGAGTGAAATGATAGAAGAAAGACGAAGGCAGCTTTTGGAGTTATTAGGTGAACGTTCAAAACCAAAGAGAATTTTTGGGAAGGTTCTACAAGTAGAACAAAGTTCCAGCTATGTATTAGAGCATTTAATGTTGAATGTAAATGGGATTGAAACAGTTCCAGCTTATTTGGCGAAACCTTTGAATGCGGATCTACCTTTACCTATTGTTATCTATAATCACTCTCATGGTGGGAATTTCGAGCTTGGGAAGGAAGAACTGTTAACGAGCAGCCCTTATTTACAAAGTCCTCCCTTCATTGAAGAAATTACAGGGCTCGGATATGCCGTCTGTTCCATTGATATGTGGGGATTTAATCAAAGAAAAGGGAAACAGGAAAGTGAAATGGTAAAGGAAATGCTTTTAAACGGTGAAACTTTGTGGGGGATGCGTATATTCGATAATATGAGCCTATTAGATTACCTAGGAACTCGACCAGAAATTAATTGTAATAAGATCGCAACGATTGGAATGTCTATGGGTGGTTTAATGAGCTGGTGGTTAGCCGCTTTAGACGAACGGATTAGAGTAACGGTAGACATTGCAGCACAGGTCCACTTAGAAACTCTAATCAAAAAGAGAGGGTTAGATCATCATGGTTTCTATTATTATATACCAAGGTTTCTAAAGGATTTTTCTACATTAGGTGTTCAGGAACTGATTGCCCCCAGACCAAGGCTTAGTTTAATAGGAAAGGATGATCGGATGTGTCCAATAGATGGAGCAGAATGGTTAGATGAACAATTGAGAAAGACCTATAAAGAACATGATGTTCCTTTTAATTGGGAATGCCGGATCCTTACGGGAGGACATCAAGAGACAAAGGAAATGAGAGAAGAATGGAAAACTTTCCTAAAGAAGCATCTTTAAGCTTTGTTAAACAACTGGTTGTCGGAAAACATGGGATATGCGATTTTACTAGTATTCAGGAGGCAATAGATAGCTGTGATACGGTATGGGGTCCAGTTAAGATAACCGTTTTAAGTGGTGACTACTATGAAAATATCAGCTTATATCAATCCAATATATTATTAAAAGGTATTGGAACGGTAAAGGTGATTGGAAATCGATACGCATTACAAAAGGATGAGTATCAAAGGGAAATAGGCACTTTTTTAACGTCCACGCTGTTTATCAACGGTGAAAATGTTACTTTCGAAAATTTCGAGATTATTAATAATGCTGGACCAGGTGAAAAGGTGGGTCAGGCAGTTGCTTTGTACAATGAAGGAAATCAAATCACCTTTAGGAACTGTTCCTTCAAGGGGTATCAGGACACGGTATGTCTGGGTCCCTTGCCAGACGTTCAAAAGAATGGGAAGTGCTTTTCAACTCCAAACATAAAAACGAAATATCAAGAAAATATATGTTATTTTACTGAATGTTTCATAGAAGGCACCGTTGATTTTATCTTTGGTGGGGGAGAGGCGCTTTTCAAAGCCTGTGAAATCAAGTCATTAAAAAGGCCCCAAAACAAAGAAGGATATATTACAGCCGCTTCCACTTCCAAGGAGAAAAATGGCTTTACCTTTTATGGTTGTTACATTACATCAGAAGCTGATGTAAACAATGTTTTTTTAGGGAGACCCTGGCGTCCCTATTCAAAAACGGAATTTATTAATTGTTTAATTGGGCCACATATTCACGAGGATAGATGGAACGATTGGGGAAACAAGCTAAACAGAACCACTGTAACGTACAGAGAAGAAAAAAATAAATATCAGATTAAAAAGATAAAACCGATCCATTGGATTCAGTTGATTGAATAGATTCGAAAGGGAAAGGATCATATCTATGAAGCGAAAATGGGAAGTAATCATTGGATTAATAGGAGCCATACTTTGTGTCATTATGCTAGGTGGGTTTTCATTGACGATGACCACGATGGAGGAAGGTACTTTTGCAAAATCGGTTTTTCCGATATTGCAAGAAGGTGTCTCGATCCATGACCTTTCTCAGAGCTTTGAAGCAATGAAAGCGATAGCGGTATGGTTTGGTATAACGCTATTAATCGTACTTATAAGCGCTGTTATAGCGACTCTTTCAATCTTGAAAAATAAATTTCCTAAAAGAGCAGCTCTATTTTTTTCGTTAGCAGGCTTAGCTACTTTGATTGGTACTCAAATGATTGCTTTTCCAATCGCTTTTTTCTTTTTTGTAACATCAGGATTATGCCTTTTTAGAAAAGTGAGAGATGAGGAGATAGTTTATGTATCGAACAAAAATAGTTAATCCCATTTTACAAGGTTTTAATCCTGATCCATGTATTGTTAAGGCAGAGGATACTTATTATATTGTCGTGTCTTCCTTTGAATGGCTACCAGGAGTCCGGGTTTATCAATCAAAGGATTTAGTCAACTGGGAACATGAAACAGATATTCTTACCAATCAAGTAGATTTACGTGGGAATCCAAAAAACGGTAGCATTTGGGCACCGCAGATTAGTTACAATGATGGGGTTTTTTACCTAGTTTATACCGATGTGAAAAGTACAAACCGTCCATTTAAGGATAGCCATAATTACTTAATCACGGCTCCGAGTATAAAAGGACCATGGTCCAATCCCGTTTATTTAAATAGCAGCGGGTTTGATCCATCCTTATTTCATGATAGTGATGGACGGAAATGGTTATTAAATGAAATTTGGGATTATCGAATGACAACAGGGAACAAGTCTGCAGGTGTGGTTCTCCAAGAATTTGATGAGGAACAAAAGCGTTTGGTTGGACCCGTATATAAAATTTTTGATGGAACAGAATTAGCAAAAACGGAAGCACCTCATATTTACCATCATGGAGAGTATTACTATTTAATCACAGCGGAAGGAGGCACAGGATCCGGACATTCGGTTACCGTATGTCGGTCAAAGAATATTACAGGACCATACGAATTGGATCCGAGCTATCCGATGTTAACAGCTAGTGATAAACCTGAATCCCCGTTACAATGCTCGGGCCACGGCAGTATTGTTCAATCACCACTTGGGAATTGGTATATGGTTTATTTATGTACTCGGCCGTTACTAGCGAAAGCCGCCATACTAGGGCGTGAAACGGCGATCCAGGAGGTATATTGGACAGAAGATGGCTGGCTTCGACTAGTAGAGGGGGGGAATGGACCATTAATTGAAACAGAAATCATAACTGACAAACCACTGATTCAATCAATGAAAACCGACTTCCGAGATGATTTTAAGGATGTTCTTGATAAGGAGTGGAATACCTTACGTATCTTAGCGGATGATTCTTGGTGTAATCTTAAGAGTCGTTCCGGTTATGTGCGTATCATATCAGGCGATTCCATCCAATCCTTGTTTGAACATCATATATTAGCTATTCGTCAAAAAGATTTCTGTTTTCATGCGTTAACGAAAATAGACTATACCCCAAAAACCTATAATCAAATGGCTGGATTACTATTGTATTTAAATGACAGTAATTATCTTTATGCGTACTTAACTTATGATGAGGTTTTAGGACGTGTCATACGATTAATGCAGTGCAAAGACGGGGTGTACACTCTTTTTCCAATCATCATCCCACTAGAGGATGGAGAGGTAGAACTAAAGGTTGAGGTCGATGGACCAATAGGGAAATTCTATTATCGAATGGCAGGCAAAGCTTATTGGCTGGATATTGGAGATTCTCAGGAACTGCTATTTTTAGCGGGAGGATTCACTGGGAATTTTGTAGGAATTGCAGTTCATGATATGGATCAGAAAGCTGGCTCCTATGCTGATTTTGATTATTTCGAATATCAAGGCTTAGATAGATTTCAAGATTAACAGATTTTGAATATAATCTTCTATTTAAAGGAGAGGATGATCCCATGAAATTACAGTCAATTAATAGAAAGAAAGTCCTTACTTACCTAGTAACGACGGTACTAGCTATATCAACTTTTGCTATCCCCCCAACGAAACAGAAGACGCACATCGTCCATGCAACCGATCATCAAGCGGGAAGTGTACTAGCCTTTCCGGGTGCGGAAGGTGGAGGACGTTATACTTCCGGAGGACGCTATGGTGATGTCTATATTGTTACTACATTAGAGGATTATGCATCAGGTGAAAGAGCCATTAAAGGATCTTTGCGCGATGCTGTAAGTCAAGACAATCGATTTATTGTATTTCAAGTATCGGGAGTTATACATCTAAAACAACCTTTATCATTGAAAAACAGAAAAAATCTAACGATAGCCGGGCAAACCGCTCCTGGAGATGGAATTACACTTACTGGTTACGAAACAAATATCAGTGACTCTGAAAATGTCATTATTCGTTATCTTCGTTTTCGTCCAGGTGCTGACAATGTGCACCAGGGAGACTCAATGGACGCGATTTGGGGTAGAAGTATGAAAAATGTGATGATCGATCATATATCAACAAGTTGGTCTACTGATGAGACGATGTCATTGTATCGTGCAGAAAACATGACTGTCCAATGGTCGATTGTTGCTGAAAGTTTAGCCATGAGCGGCCATACGAAAGGACGTCATGGGTACGGTGGGATTTGGGGAGGAGTAAATACTACGTATCATCACAATCTAGTAGCCAATCATACTTCGCGTAATCCTCGGTTAGGTGGAGGGACTGTAGAGGCAGATGACAACAACCACATCGGCTTATTTGATATAAGAAATAATGTCATTTACAACTGGGGTTTTAATACCGCATACGGTGGCGGCCGTTCCTATGCTAATTATATGAATAACTATATGAAAGCGGGACTAGGTACACGTACTAGTGTTGAGTCACGTGTAATTGATGCTGGGGAAAAAGGGAAACCAGGCAAGTTTTACATTTCTGGGAATGTAATTGAAGGAAATGAGGAAGTATCCAGCGATAATTCTAAAGGAGTTTATGTATCGGAAAGTGCTACCCCAACGACAGAGATTGTCAATGAAGAGTTTAAGATGGATGGAACTTCTGAGAGAGCACTACGAACAACATCTGCTGAACAAGCATACAAAGAGGTTCTAGAAAAAGCAGGAGCAACCTATCCAAAACGGGATGCATTGGATGCACGGATTATTAATGAAGTGAAGAAAGATTTAGGTAGATTTGTGAATCACCATGAAGAAGTGGGAGGACTTCCCTATACTGAAACGATTTATCGGTCAGAAAATTTCGATAGAGATCAAGATGGGATATCCGATGATTGGGAGTTCAAAAATGGGTTAGATCCAAACAATGCTAATGATAGCAAAGTGTTATCAGCAGACCATAGTGGCTATACCAATATTGAAAATTACGTAAATTCGTTGATTGATATGGAATATATACCAGAAAATCCTGAGATTTCATTGACATCACCAACTAATAATCAGATTTATAAAACAAGTGATTTGATTACAATTGAAGCAAACATAACAGCGAAGTCAGACATTGAAAAAGTAGAATTTTATAATGGGCATAAGATGATTGGAACGGTAACAAGTGAACCATATGTAGTTCATACCAATCTGCCTGATGGTACGTATTATATATCTGCAAAAGTGACAGATAAAACTGGCCTCCAAACACACGCTACTGCTTCGGCCATACATGTAAATACGGATAGTAACATACAGCAGTGGAAGTCTGTTGATATTGGAAATCCAGGGGTCCCTGGTCATGCCTCTATCCACAGTAATGGGATGATAGTTAAAGGTTCAGGGAAGCTAGAAAAAAATGACGATGATTTTCATTTTGCTTATCGTAACTTGGCAGGAGACGGAGAATTAATTACTAAAGTAGAAACCATGACGCCTGTCGATCATCATGCATTTGCGGGATTAATGATACGAGAGGGGCTTGAAAAAGATGCGAAAACAGTAGCCTTAGGCCTTTCTTATACAAAATCTTATTCGTGGAAGGAAAAGGACCCGCTAACAGGGAAAGAAACCACCCATTATAGAAATCCTTGGTCAGCTTATTTAGCCTCACGATATGAAGTAGGTGGGAATATGGACAAATTAGGTGAGAACCTTGATTCACCAAGTAGCGCCATTGAATCGGGTGTTGCGTTACTAAATGATATACCGTTTAAAGATAAAGAGCATTCTCTTGGGTATTACCTAAAGCTGAAACGAACAGGGGATGTGTTTCGAGCAGAAGGATCCGTTGATGGAATCAACTGGACTCTTATCGGAGAACGAACAATAGATATGAATCAAAAGGTTTATATTGGGTTTGCTGTAGATGGGAACAAGGTTGATAATGAACTAAATAATTTAAATACAGCTACTTTTTCTCACGTGCAATTTACCTATTCAAAAAATCAATAAGGGTTTCTGTCTCGTTCATTGTATATTTAATAAGTAATTCCCTCACACTACCTCTAGAATGATTTGGAGGGAGATATAATGGAACAAATAATTTCGTTGGATAGCAAGTTATCTGGAATGTTAAATGAGTTAAAGGATCATTATGATAAAGAAACTAGTAAATCAGTTAGTTACGACGAGTTAATTAAGGAGTTGATTATTGCCCATTATTATATGGAGGTAAAGAAGTAATAAGAACAAACCCCATTCACGACTGTGAATGGGGTTTGTTAGTTGATTTACGCACTAATCTTAACAACTTTACCTTCTTTACGCTTTTTCGCGTATTCAGCAGTTGCTGTATACAGGACGTCAGATGATGAGTTAAGAGCCGTTTCACAAGAATCCTGTACCACACCGATAATGAAACCTACTGCAACTACCTGCATGGCCACATCATTAGAAACTCCAAATAAGCTACAAGCTAAAGGAATAAGTAGGAGTGAACCACCAGCAACACCTGATGCACCTGCAGCAGAAACTGCTGATAAAACGCTAAGGATAAGAGCAGTACCAATATCTACTTGAATACCAAGAGTGTGAACAGCTGCAAGAGTCAGAACAGAAATCGTGATTGCTGCACCTGCCATATTAATGGTTGCACCAAGTGGAATTGAAACAGAATATGTGTCCTTATCTAAATCTAGTTTTTCACATAATGTCATGTTTACAGGAATATTTGCCGCTGAACTACGAGTGAAAAAGGCAGTGATTCCACTTTCTTTTAGGCATTTAAACACTAATGGATATGGATTTGTACGAACATTTACATAAACAATGATTGGATTCACAACAAGAGCAACAAAGAACATACAACCGACTAGAACAAGAAGTAATTTTCCATAGTCTAATAAAGCAGATAGTCCGTTTGCTACAATCGCATCGTATACAAGTCCCATGATACCAATTGGTGCTAAGTTTATGACCCATTTAACGATTTGAGAGATCGCATTTGAAAAGCTCTCTAGTAAGTTTTTTGTAGAGTCATTAGCACTACGTAAAGCAATTCCAAGAAGGATAGCCCAAGTAAGAATACCGATATAGTTGGCATTGATTAAAGCATTTACTGGGTTATCAACAATATTAAATAATAATGTTCGTAAAACTTCTACAATTCCACCCGGAGGTGTAAGGTCCTCAGCCCCTGATGTAAGTGTTAAGCTGACTGGGAAGATAAAGCTTGCTACAACGGCAACAAGTCCGGCTAAAAACGTACTTGCAGCATATAATCCTACAATGGATTTCATATTTGTTTGCTGACCACTTCTATGCTTAGAAATGGCATGCATAACCAAGAACAGAACTAACACTGGGGCAACAGCCTTTAGTGCTCCAACGAATAATGAACCGAAAATAGAGACCCATTTGGTAGCATCAGGAATGGCTAAAGCAAAAATAATCCCCAAAATCATACCAACGAGGATACGTTTGACTAAGCTCACTTCGTTCCACTTAAGAAATAGATTTTTCATTTGACCCTCCGATTTTATAATTTAATGATAAAGGCAAAGTACAAAGCTATTTTGCTTTGCTGCGTTAATACCTGTTAGTTTAACACGAATATTATAAATTGTGAAATAAATTATTATATTGAAATATTTGAATTTTCTTTTAGTTAATATAAATAGTGAAAACGTAACGATGGGTAAAAATGGTGGAAGTTGCTAAATCAACTACTTTGCGGGTTGACAGAGGATTTTGGATAGAAAAATAAAAAGAAAATGACAAGAAGATTAAATGTTCGGAATATTATATAAATGTTATTCTTTTAATAATGTTTATATACGGTGATATAGCATCATCTATTCTCATACAATTTTCTTAGAACATTGTTTCTAAGGAGATGAGGGTATGAATCATAAAATGCAAAAAGCACTTCTACTCGCTGAAAATATAAAGGGTTTTCTTCTGTATGTTGAGAAGCATAAAAATAACTTCATGGTCGATGCGGATAAAATGTATCAAGTAAAACTATTTATTAAGGAATATAAATTCAAAATTATTGCGGATGAACTTCATAGAATCAACCAGTTTGAATGGGACGAAAAGTACACGTATTATTTAGTAGATAGCTTCCAAAAAGGACTCACCACTATTGATGAATATGTACAATATAACTACAATGATTTATTTATTTTAACAGCAAGGCTATATACATTAAAGAATCTTAGTCAATCTTTTGTTATTCAGTAGTTTACACATTACCTAAAATTAACAAAAGTACTATAATAGTAGTGTATGAAACGCTTTCAAATAATGGGTAATAAGGAGAGGAACTAAATTGGAATCGAGCCCCCAATTACGTACACTACTAAATAGCTTTGTAGAAAAAGGTCCTGCCGGTTGTGCCTGTTCAGTCTATCATCAAGGTAGGAAGGTGTTTGAGGATTATATTGGATATGCAAATGTAGAAGCAGAAAAGCCGATTGCACCTGATACTATTTATAGAATATATTCCAACACGAAAGTTGTGACCTGTGTCGCGGCACTGATGCTGTATGAGCGAGGTTTGTTTTTGTTGAATGACCCGCTTGAAGAGTATCTGCCAGAATTTAAAAACCCTCTCGTTTACAGGAAAAATGATTCGGGAGAAGTATATACCTCTCCTGCTGCTAGTTCAATTAAGGTGAAAGATCTTTTCACTATGACATCTGGATTAACCTATGAAGGGGATGGTAACGAAACAGAACGTCAAGTAAAAGAGGCTTTAAAGCGTGTCATGCAAAGTGGAGATACTGATCATTTCGACGTTCGAAGTTTATCTAAAATGTTAGCAGAGATTCCACTAGCTTTTGATCCAGGTACGAAATGGCAATACGGATTCAGTCATGATGTACTAAGTGCATTAGTGGAGGTTTTATCCGGAAAAACATTCGGACAATTTTTAGAGGATGAAATTTTTGACCCACTAAAAATGAAGGATACATTCTTTAAAATTCCAGAAGAAAAAAGAGACCGTCTTTGCAGTCTTTATGATCGAAGTGAAAACGGTATATTAACTGAAAACCAATTAATTGATGGGAATTACCAGCCGGGCACCATGTTCGAAAGCGGTGGAGCTGGATTGCTATCAACTCTTGATGATTATAGTCGCTTTGCTCATATGCTCGCAAATGGCGGTGAGCTTGACGGGGTGAGAGTATTAAGTCGGAAGACGGTTGAACTAATGTCCAGCAACCATTTATCACCTGAGCATTTTTCAGACTTTAACTGGGACTATCTTAAAGGGTATGGATATGGATTAGGAGTCAGAGTATTAATGAATCCTGCTGAAGCTGGGAGCAATAGCACAATAGGAGAGTTTGGGTGGTCAGGTTTAGCGGGTACATGGGTGCTAATTGATCCAAAAGAAAAATTATCTGCCGTATATATGCAGCAAATGTTTCCTAACTTTGAAGCATATCACCAACCACGACTTCGATCAGTGATTTATGGAGGGTTATAAATAGAAAGTGTTTGGTTAGCCGGAAGTATGTGTTACAATGAAATTCCTTGGCAGGGGCAACTATTATATTATATGAATTTGTGAGAAGCAGGGGGCTAATTTATAGTTCCTTGCTTTCTTTTTTTCTATCAAGAAATCTGTTGGAAGTTCTTTAAGTCAAATTACTATTAATAGGAGAGTTTTACGATTCTCTGATTAAAAAGTTTATAAATCATAGCCTCTCCGTAAAAATGACGAAATTGATATTGTTTTTTAGTTTATGGTGTAGGTATTTTTAAAAATATCCATCAATTATAATCTAATTACAGATATTTCTGAACATTCTATAATATTTCTTCTCCGCTAATTTTGCCTTGTATTCTATAAAGGTTCTAGGTTATTTCTATCGGGTGTTTTGAAAGCGGATACAAAATAGCGGAGGTTAACAGATTTAGTGGAGGTGAAAGATTAATTTTATTTTTTTTACTTTCAGGGTAATAGGAGATTCATTATGTTGCAATTAAACATGATTTAAAAGGGGGACTAAAAATGAAAAAGCTTTGTAAATCTATTTGTTCGTTTAGTTTAATGTTAATTTTAGTCATAGCTTTGTCCGCTTGTAACATGGAAACTTCTGGGGGTAATGATAAAAAAGATGGTGACGGTGGTAAAGAGGTTATAAAAATTGGAGCTATATTTGCTGAAACCGGTCCCGCTTCTACTTTAGGAAAAACTCAGGCGAATTATGTGAAGCTCATCCAGAAGCAATTAGATGAAGCAGGAACAATCAATGGAAAGAAAATTGAAATTATTATGCAAGACTATGAAACGGACGATACAAAAGCTGTAATTGCTGCAGACAAGTTAATTTCAGAAGGGGTAGTTGCGGTTGTAGGTGCTACTCAAGCTAGTACGTCAATGGCAATATTACCAAAGATTTCCGGTGAGGGAATTCCATTGATGACTGTGGCTCCTGTTAATCCTGAAGCGAAAGATATTTATCAAATGGCACCAAGTAACTTAACAAATGCTAGCTTAATAATTAAATTTTTAAAAGAAAATAATATTTCAAAAGTAGCCTGGATTAATGCTCGTGATGGATTTGGAGTAGAAGGTCTCCCTTCCTTTGAAAAGGTAGCAAAAGAAAATGACATAAAAATCGTGGCACATGAAGAATTTGATGCAACTGCAACGGATATGACGGTTCAATTAACAAATATTCGGAAAAAGAATCCAGAGGCAGTAATCGTTTGGTCAAGAACACCAGGTGCTGGAATTGTAGCTCGTAATTTTAAAGCTCTTGGGTTTGATATCCCTATGATTCAATCTTCTGCCTCTGCAAATAAAGGATTCTTAGACCAAGTGAAAGATAATAATGAAAATATCTACGTAATTGGAAGTAAATTAAGTGTTGTTGATCAGTTACCTAATGGAGAACAAAAAGATCGATTAAAAAAGTTCCGTGAAGATTATCGTACAATGTTTAATAGTGATCCTGATAATTTTACCGCACATGCAGCGGATGGGTTCCATCTATTAATTGAGGCGATTAAAGCAGGAAATACCACCTCTGAAGATATTCATAATTACTTAAAGACAGAAGTCAATAAATATTCTGGGTTAACGGGTTCATTCGAATTACAATCCGATTATGTAGGACCTTACGAAGATGGATTTTCAGTTCTTGGTATAGAGAATAATGAATGGAAGTATTATGAGTAGAACTAGTTTCAACGTTGTTTTTTGAGTAACTAAACCGTAAGAATAAAAAAGACCAATGGTAGAAACATAGGTTCTGCCATTGGTATTAAGAAAGGAGTACCTCCATGGAATTACTAATGCAATATATCGTAACCGGGCTAACAGTTGGAAGTATCTATGCTTTACTAGCCATCGGTTTTGTGACTGTCTATAACATTACCGGAATATTAAACTTTGCCCAGGGTGAATTTGCGATGATTGGTGCGCTGACTTGTATTACTTTTGTGAATGCAGGGCTACCCATGTATGCATCTATTATCTTTGCTATCCTTATCTCAGCTACCATAGGGTTAATAGTGGAACGTACGGCTATTCTTCATGCTAGAAATACATCAGTCATTATCTTAATCATTATTACAATAGGGGTTTCCACCTTCTTAAAGGGGATGGGATTAATTATATGGGGTACCAATCCGAAGCAACTTACTCCCTTAATTAAAATGGAACCTATTCATTTTATGGGTGCTGTTATTAACCCTCAAAGTATTTTTATTTTCATCGTTTTATTGATCCTGTTAGCTGTACTATACGTATTCTTTGAAAAAACCTATATCGGTTCCGCATTACGAGCTTGTGAAAAGAATCCACGTGCAGCGAAACTTATGGGGATAAATCCAAGTACTATGTCAGCCTTGGCTTTTACTTTGGCAGCCGCATTAGGGGCTATTGCTGGTATTTTGATTACCCCTATTACTGACGCAACGTATGAAATGGGGTTTCTAATTGGTGTCAAAGGGTTTGTTGGGATGGTCATTGGTGGAATGCATAGTATCCCAGGGGCTGTAGCAGGTGCGTTACTTGTCGGTTTGTTGGAAACCTTTTCTGGAGGTTTTATCTCCACGTTTTATAGTGATGCGATAACATTTCTCGTACTGATCCTTGTTTTATTTTTTAAACCAAATGGAATATTTGCAAGAGCCTCAGGTGAGAGAGTTTAGTAGGGGGGAATATAGATGTCGAAGCTGGAAAAAGTCTTATATGGAAATCGATTGAAACCTTTCCTATTTTTAGTGGGACTTATTTTGATGTTACCTTTCGTTGTAAAATCTTCGTATATTTTTACCATTTTAATATTAATAGGAATCTATTCAATCGTTACTCTAGGTTTATGTCTGTTAATTGGCTATGCAGGACAAATATCCCTCGGGCATGCAGCCTTCTTTGGAATAGGAGCTTACACGTCGGGTGTTTTAACTACTAGTTTTCAGCTTTCTCCCTGGTTAGCACTTGTTATAGGAATGGTTACTACTTTTTTTATCGCTTATCTAATTGGGATACCAATTTTAAAATTGAAAGGTCATTTTTTAGCTCTTGCAACACTTGGAATAAACATCATATTTTATATTTTAATTTTAGGTCTGAATCAGTTGACAGGCGGGGCCGCTGGTTTAATAGGGATACCGTCATTGTCTTTATTTGGATTACCGCTTACAGATAAATTATTTTTCTACTTTTTTGTTTGGACGGCTGCTTTACTTGTTCTATTATTATCATTAAATATCGTCCGCTCACATGTAGGTAGAGTGTTAAGAAGTATTCATGACAGTGAAATAGCAACAGAGACACTTGGAGTGAAAGTGGAGAATTATAAAGTTGCTATTTTTGCATTAAGTGCTGCTTTTGCATCGCTAGCAGGAAGTATGTATGCTCACTATATTACCTTTGTTGCTCCACCTACATTTTATATAACAAAATCAATCTTGTTTTTAATTATGGTAATGGTTGGAGGGGCAGGCTCCGTTTGGGGTGCGATTCTAGGAACTACAGTTATTATGTTTTTGAATGAGATCATTCGCTTTGTAGGACACACTTATTTTGGCATTAGTGGAGAAGTGGAGATTGTTGTCTACGGATTAATTATAATTTTGATTATGATGTTTTTACCAAAAGGGCTGATGCATGTTATTTCGAAACCGATTCAAAAGCTTAAGCAAAAAAAGAAAGTAAAAATAAAGTCTCATAAAGATATGATTTCTCAAAAAGGAGTTTAATAGGTCATGTCAAAACTACTTGAAGTAAGGGGATTAACAAAACAATTTGGTGGAGTTACAGCGGTCTCTGAAATCAGTTTTGATGTAGGAGCTGGAGAAATCGTAGCAGTCATTGGACCAAACGGTGCAGGAAAAACAACTTTATTTAATATGATTTCTTGTTTTCTTTCTCCAACAAATGGAGAAGCATACTTCAAAGGAAATAAATTGACAGGACAAAAGATTCCTCAACTAGCTCACTTAGGGATAGCAAGGACATTCCAGAATTTACAAATATTTCACAATTTGACTGTCCTTGAAAATGTAATGATGGGTGCTCATGTCAAGTTGAAAACCAATGTGGTGAATGCTGCCTTCCGACTCCCAAGGATTTTAAAGGATGAAAGAATTGCCTATGACCTAGCATTAGATGCGATTCATTTAGTTGGCTTAGAAGAATTAATGTTCGAACAGGCAGGCCAGTTATCATATGGTCTCCAAAAGCAGTTGGAGTTTGCAAGAGCGATTGTTTATAAACCAGATTTCATTATGTTAGATGAACCAATGGCAGGTTTGAATGATTACGAAACCAATCGAATGGCAGGTTATATTAAGAAGTTAAAATCAGAAGGTATTTCCTTTTTATTTGTTGAACATAAGATGGCGACGGTGATGGAGCTTGCTGATCGGATAATCGTCCTTGACTTTGGAAAGAAGATTGCGGAAGGAACTCCTGACGAAATACAACAAAATGCAAAGGTAATTGCTGCCTATCTAGGAGAGGAGGTTGTTTAATGCTGAAGGTTGATGGCGTAAGTACCCATATTGGAAAAATCAAAATACTTCATGAGATCTATTTCCAGGTGGAAAAAGGACAAATTGTCTCAATCATCGGTGCAAACGGTGCTGGGAAAAGTACACTGTTAAATACGCTTGCTGGACTTTATCGGCCAACATCTGGAACGATTACTCTTGAAAATGATGTTATAAGCGGCTATCCAGCTAATAAGGTAGTTGAAAAAGGCTTGAGTCTCGTCCCGGAAGGCAGACAAATCTTTTCTAACCTTACTGTAAAGGAAAATTTATTACTTGGAATGTTTTCAAAATATTATAAGGAGAAGAAGCTAGCAGAAGAAAATTTAACGAAAATACTTGATATGTTCCCTAGTTTAAAGAAACATTTAAAAAACCTAGGTGGAAATTTAAGTGGTGGGGAACAGCAAATGTTAGCCATTGGAAGAGGATTGATGTCAAATCCAAAAATCATTCTTCTAGATGAACCTTCCATGGGTCTTGCGCCGAAAATAGTATATGAAATACTAGATACATTAATGATAATTAAAGAGGATTTAGGAACAATGGTCATATTAGTAGAACAAAATGTGAAAGCTGCACTTAAAGTGTGTGACCAAGCCTATGTCATTGATCAGGGAAGAATAATTATAAATGGAACAAGAGACGAAATTAGCTCTAATCCTCAGGTTATCTCAGCTTATCTAGGCATTAAGTCAGCGGGAGCATAAGGTAAACGGCAAATAAAAGAATAAATTGATAGATAGAAAAGTTTCAGCTATTAATCCCTAAGAGTAATCTATGGGATTTTACTGTTTACTAAAAAAGGAGTATAGTATGTTTAGTTGGTAAATTTTGAATATTCACTCTCTTCAAAAAATCAACAGTTTCTTTTAAAATGAAAAGTAGAAATTTTAAAACGAGGGGAATGAGCTATGCCAAATAAAGTAAACGATCGCCTTATGAAAAAATTAGAAAATCACTTACGATCAACTGCCAGACAACTTGTAAAGTTTGATACGGAAGAGGAAGTACTACAATATTTGACAGCTTCGTTTCAAAGTGAGCTATATTGTGATTTTGTAGGGGTTATTTTAAATGAAACAGGAAACTTTGTGACAAAAGCTTGGAGCGGAAACGTACCAGAACTGACCAATTATTTTCCCCTTGAACAAAAGTTTTGCTCCAACAGACTTCTCCGACAAAGCCTAACGAATGAAAACGCTGATTCTCCTGAAACCTGTAATTTATCTAGGGTACTTAAAGAGGCAAATATAAAAACATGGTTTACTGTTCCTTTATTTGAAAACGATTCCAATTTAGGTTTTTGTATCATTGGATTCCTAAACTATGTTCCACTATTAGAAATGGAGGCTCCTTTTGAAGAATTCGGCAAAGATATTGCTGTAGCAATGGAAATGGCTAGGGAAAAGAAATCACAGTTAAAAAAGATCGAAGGGATTGAATGGATTGGCAAAAACCTTTCTCTTAATGCTCCTATTGAAAAGCATATTGAAGAGTTAACGTTAAGAGCCGGAAAAGGAACAAATGCTGATTTTGCTTGTATTTATTTATATGACGAAAAGGAAAATTGTTTTATATTCCAACCGCCTTCCTATGGAGAGAAACAACATCCTGATTCCATTATGATTAAAGATAATTACTTACTGAATAAATATTTTCCATTTCTGGAGAAACCTGGAGGCACTCAACTAACCATTCCTTTAATCATAGAATTACGTACAATTGGAGTACTGCATATCGAGAACAGTAAAGAGGATGTTTTTACGGAAAATGACTTGAGACTATTAGAACTATTGTCTAACCATGTAGCGACTATCTTAGAAAATGCACGACTATTTAACAGTGAGAAGGAGCATAAAAATCGCCTCCAATTTCTTTTAGATTTCCAACAAGCGCTTGTAAAAGAAACAATAGAGGTGGATGGTTTTGATGGCATTACCTCAATGCTTTCGAATCTATTTCAAAATCCAGTGATTTTATTTGACCGTTTTTTGCAGCCAATTTCAGTCCATATGAATAATAGAATCAATCAGGTCCAGCTTCTCGATCAACTTACCGAAATTGTACAAAAAGAAAAAGGAAAAATAAATAGTCCAGACTACTTTTTAATTAAGGATTCAGATGATCCCTCCGCCTTTTTTTCGTTCTTGACGGTACATGGGGGAGGAAGTTTACTAGGATATCTCGCCGTACGAAGATTGGGTCAAGAAATGGATGAGATTGATCGTTTAACGATTGAACTTGCTCGTAATATATATTCACTCCAATTTATTAAGCAAAAAATCGTTCTAGATGCAAAAGAACAGACAAAGGATAGTTTTATTAGTAAATTATTATCTAAACGAATTGAAGATAAAGAGGGGATTTTACAGTTTGCCAATGTTTTTCAATGGGACCTTTTTCAAAGCCATCAACTGTGCGTTTTGTCTATCATTTTGGATGAAGATGAAGTAAAAGGATCTAACCTTTTTGAGCAGCAGTCGAAAAAGAACCTTGTATGGGATTATATTAAATCACATTTACCAGAAAAGGATCATGGCATTATAACGGTAACCCATGAGGAGAAAAATGTGTTAATAATCCCATGTGAAAATAAAGGGACACAATCGAAAAAATTTTGGCAATTACTTTATTCGAAGATCAACAATTGGATGGAAGAAACCAATATAAGGTGCAAAGTGTTCATGGGGATTGGAGGAATGACAAGTAACATACAAGACTACTTTTTAAGTTATCAGCAAGCCATTCAGGCACTAAATATTGTCAACAGCCGATTACGTCAAAAAGGTTATATGCTATTTGATGAACTTGGCTCGTATGCGATCCTTCATCACTTGAACTACTCCATGGAAGTGGCCCTCTTTGTAGGTAAACAACTAGGACGGCTTCTATCTTATTCAGAAGGGAAAAATACCGATCTTTGCAATACTCTTCATACATTTCTACAAAATAATGGGAATGTTAAAAATACTGCTGAAGAGCTTTATATACATAGAAGTTCTTTGCTATATCGCCTTGAAAGAATAGAATCTCTATTAGATGTTCAGTTAAGTGATGCAGAAGTGAGGTTTAATTTAATGCTAGCATTAAAACTTCATGATATGTATGGGCAAGAAATAGAGAGAAGTGTCTTATTAAGATGAAAGAGCAATGTAAAAAAAACGGCCGCAATCTTTTAATGAGATTATTGGCCGTTTTTTAACTTTTTTCATTTTGGTGCAAGAGATATTGAAAATATAGGTTTTATAAGAAGATACTCCTTTTACTATAATACGACGAAAAATCATATGTATTTTCCTACATAGTGTAGGTACAAGGAAACAATCATTATTAGTTATAATAAATTTACAGAAATTATTAAAAATTCTAAAAAAGGAGTTGCGACAATGACCACTCAAACAATCGGTGTTGTAGGAGCTGGATCCATGGGGACGGGTATTGCAAACCTAGCTGCAATTAATGGATTCAATGTTGTATTAAGAGATATTGAGGAAAGATTTTTAGAAAACGCCTTAAATCGCATGAGTAAGTTTATGGATAAAAGTGTTTCAAGAGGAAAATTAACAGAAGAACAGAAACAAGAAGCATTAAGCCGTATACAAACAACCACTCAATTAGAGGATTTGAAGGATGTTGATATCGTAATTGAAGCCGTTATCGAGGATTTAACTTTAAAAAAGGAAGTATTCTCAAGCCTCGATCAAATTGTCCGTGAAGGTGTCATTATCGCGACAAACACATCCTCTATGTCAATCACTGATATTGCATCGGCAACTACTCGTCCTGAACGAGTAGCAGGAATGCACTTTTTTAATCCTGCACAAATCATGAAGCTCGTTGAAGTGGTACGCGGATATAAGACTAGTGATGAAACGGTAGAAGAATTGAAAGCATTATCTATTAAACTAGCAAAAGAACCAGTTGAAGTAAAAAAAGACTCACCAGGATTTATTGTTAATCGTATTATGCTTCCACAGTTTATTGAAGCAATCAAACTAGTTCAAGAGGGAGTGGCCTCTTATGAAGATATTGATAAAGCAGTGAAATTGGGATTGAATTATCCAATGGGCCCATTTGAGCTTCAAGATTTTGCTGGAGTAGATATTGGTTACCATGTAATGGAGTATTTTAAAAAAGAGTTTAATAACAATTTTTATGCACCACCACTTCTTTTAAAGGAAATTATTCGAGCAGGAAGATATGGAAAGAAAACAGGTGCAGGATTTTACGATTACGAATAATGAATGGAGGAAAAGTGAATGAGTTATGAATTTTTACTATGTGTGATTAACAAAAATGTGGCTGTTGTTACAATTAACCGCCCACCTGTAAATCCCTTGAATACAAACGTTTTTCAAGAATTAAATACTTTATTTGGTGAGCTTGAGGCAAATGATGAGGTGCGGGCAATTATCTTAACTGGAAGTGGAGAAAAAGCATTTGTTGCAGGTGCTGATATCAATGAAATGGCTAACCTTGGCCTTGTTGGAATTAATAAGATGAACAAAATTTCAAGATCGGTATTTTCAAAAGTTGAAAATTTAACAAAGCCTGTTATTGCAGCAATAAATGGTCTAGCTCTTGGTGGGGGATTAGAGCTAGCGCTTGCTTGTGATTTAAGGATTAGTTCAAGTAAAGCTAAGTTTGCATTCCCTGAAGTAGGACTTGGTATTATACCTGGTGGGGGCGGCACACAGCGTTTGCAAAAAGTGGTTGGCCAGGGAGTAGCGAAGGAACTTCTTTACTTTGGCGAGATGTTTGATGCCTACCGTGCCTTAGAACTAAACATGGTTAACAAGGTAGTTCCGCTTGAAGACTTACTTGATACAGCGCAGGAATGGGCTCTAAAGCTAGCCCAAAAACCACCAGTGGCTCTACAAATGTTAAAATTAGCCGTTAATACTGGAGGGAACACGGATCTTGAATCTGGCTTAATTATTGAAAGTGCTTGTTTTGCAAACGCTTTCTCGACAGAGGATCGAAAGGAAGGATTACAAGCATTTATAGAAAAGAGGAAACCAATTTTTGCAGGAAAGTAAGGAAAACCGCATCAAGTGAAGTATCCATAAAAAATATGGATACTTCACTAAATAAAAATGTTTTTTTCGAGGGGTGATCAAAAGAGTGGGAAAAGATCGTAATCTATTTACGGTATATGGAATTTTAGAGTCTTCATCAAAAAATTATGGTCAAAATGAAGCATTATTTGATTTGAAAAGAGTAGTTACTTACTCACAGTTAAAAAGAGATGTTGATAAATTTGCAGTGGCTTTAACGAAACGAGGGATAAATAAAGGGGACCGAGTGGCAGTATCCTTACCCAATTGGTACGAAACAGTTGTTATTTTTTTTGCCGTAGCAAAAATTGGTGCCATCCTTGTCCCGTTTAATCCTAAATATAAAGCTCATGAAGTGAACCATATACTGAAAAATTCTGAGCCAAAAGTAATTATTGTCTCTGAAGAATTTAACCACAATTTTGGGTTAAAAGAAGTTCTGTTTGTATTAGAAGAGGTTATTACCGTCCGTTTTTGTTGGGAAGGACTTTTATCCTTTCATGAAATCATGGACGAGGAATCTGTCCATCTGGATGAAGTACCAATAGATGTAGATCAGGACGTATTTTGCATTTTATATACCTCTGGTACGACGGGTGTTCCAAAAGGCGTCATGGTTACTCATCGTAGTGTTGTACAATCTGCTAATACAATGGGTATGGAACTCCTTTACTCCGAAAATGATGTACTAATTCTTCCGGCTCCTTTATTTCACATATTTGGTATGGCAGTTAATTTGTTTTGCGCTGCCTTCACAGGTTCTCGTATCGTTTTATTGGAGAAATTCAAACCGACTGAAATACTCCGTTTAATTGAACAGGAAAAAGTAACGATTTTAAATGGTGTACCTACCATGTTTATTAAACTACTAGAAGTGGAAAACTTCGATCAATATAATTTGTCTTCGCTACGAACTGGTGTTGTAGGAGCATCCCCGATTCCACCATCAAAGGTGAAAGAAATTCGGAATCGTATGGGAATTAACCTATGCCAATCATTTGGAATCACTGAGACGGTTACCGTAACCATGACTCCTTACGATGATAGCGAAAAGAATATTACAGAAACCCTAGGAAAGCCAATTCCTGGAGTAGAGTTAAAAATTGTTGATAATAACCGTAACAAGTTGGAGCCTGGAGAAAAAGGGGAAATCGCGATTAAGAGTTTTGGCATAATGAAGGGCTATTATAAAATGCCAGAGCATACAGCAGCAGTGATGGATCATGAGAATTGGTACTATACAGGTGATCTTGGCACCCTTAATGATCAAGGCTATTTAAAATTTGTAGGTAGAAAAAAAGAAATGATTATTCGGGGTGGACTTAATATTTATCCACAAGAAATAGAGTCTGTACTCGCAAGGCATCCAAAAATAGTAGAGACTGCTGTTGTAGGTTTGCCTGACGATACCCTAGGAGAATTAGTGTGTGCGGTTGTGCAATTGAAAAGTGGCGAAGAGTGTACGGAGGAAGAAATCATCAATTATATAAAGAACCATATTGCCTTATATAAGGTCCCTCAAAAAGTAACTTTCACAGATAAATTCCCGGTAACAGCAAGTGGAAAAATTCAAAAAATAAGGCTTTGTGAAGAAATAAGTAATAGTAATTCTACTATTCAAAGGTAAAGGAGGTAAGGAATATGAAGTCGGAATATTATTTTCAAGTACGTTGGGGAGATACGGACGCGGCAGGTATCGTTTATTATCCAAATTTCTTTAAGTGGATGGATGAAGCAACACATGATTTTTTTACAAAAATAGGTTATCCTTCTTCCAAGCTTTTTGCAGAACAGCAAATTGGGGTTCCTCTGTTAGAGGCGAATTGTTCATTCAAGAGCCCACTTGTATTTGAAGACCACATTGTTGTACAAAGCTCAATAGAAGAGTTGCATAACAAAGTCTTTAAAATTAAACATGATTTTATAAAAGAAGGCGAAATCGTCGCTGAAGGTTATGGTGTCCGTGCATGGGCCTCTTTTACTGGTAAACCAAAAGCCCAAACTATCCCAGACTATATTCGTGAAAAGATGGTATCTCAAGTTAAAGCAATGGAGGGATAGGTAAATGCTTATTGAAAAGAGGCAAAATCATCCATTTTTATATACTGGTAGATTAGTAGGGGACATTCTTACACCAGAGGACTTTCATGACGAACATCAAATGCTAGCAGACTTGACAAGTAAATTTGTCATGAACGAGGTTTATCCAAAGTTAGAAAAAATTGAAAACCAGGAGTTTGAGGAAACTGTTTCATTAATGAAAACAACCGGTGAACTAGGTCTAATTCGTGCAGATATCCCAGAGGAGGATGGTGGTCTTGGATTAGGGAAGGTTAGTGCAACCATTATTTCTGAAAAGATGGCACTTGGTCGTTCGTTTGCTATTACCTTTGGCGGTCAAACCGGGATTGGAGCATTACCTATTGCTTATTTTGGAACAAATTATCAAAAGGGTACGTATCTTCCAGATATTTTGAGTGGGGAAAAAATTGCTGCTTATGCTTTGACAGAACCATCTTCAGGTACAGATGCAATGAGTGTGAAAACAATAGCCGTCTTATCTCCTTGTGGTAATTATTATGTATTAAATGGGGAAAAACAATGGATTACAAATTCTGCGTTCGCTGATATTTTTATCGTGTATGCGAAAGTGGACGGGTCACAGTTTACCGCCTTTATTGTTGAAAAGAGCTTTGAGGGTGTCTCTACAAGTGCAGAAGAAAAGAAGATGGGGCTTAAAGGGTCTTCTACTCGATCACTTATTCTAGAAAATGTACGCGTTCCTATTGGAAATGTTATTGGAGAAGTAGGTCGGGGCCATAAAATTGCTTTTAATGTATTGAACATCGGTCGTCATAAGATTTCTGCAACATCACTCGGTACAGCTAAACGAGCTATTGAACTGGGAGTAAAATATGCCAACCAACGCATGCAATTTGGTCAGTGTCTTTCTGGCTTTAATCTAATTAAGAATAAAGTGGCTGATATGGTAATTAAAACGTATGTCAATGAAAGTGCTATCTATAGAACAGCGGGAATGATGGAAGAAGGCTTCGATTATATGAAAAAAAATGGGGATGATTTTGCTTCCACAATTGCACTTTTTGCAGTAGAGTGTTCCATTAATAAAGTCATGTCAACAGAAGCTTTAGATGAAATTGTTGATGAAGCCGTTCAAATTCACGGTGGTTACGGTTATATGACAGAGTATGAAATTGAAACACTATATCGTGACTCTAGAATTAATCGAATCTTTGAGGGAACAAATGAAATTAATAGACTCCTCATTGCCACCACTGTCTTTAAAAACCATGTAGATTTATCTGAAGGTGATGAGTGGAAAAATGGGTTACTTCAACATGAAAGACAGATTCTTCAACTAATGAAAAAATTATTCCATGCTGCTATTCAGTCTATAAATAAGAACAACCTTAGTAATTTTCAAATAGAGCAAGAAATTGCAGCATTTCTTGCTGATATGGTTATTACTATTTACGCTATTGAAAGCGCTATTTTAAGAACAGAAAAATTAATCATGAGATTGGGTGAGGAAAAGAACAGACAGAAGCTTGATTGTACTAAAGTATATACTCATGAAGCTTCTCAACAGATTGCACTTAGGGCATTAAACATGATTAACCATTTTGGTGATGAAGAAATCTTTTCTCGATTTGCTAGTCGTTTGATTATGAGCAGTTCAGAAAATAATGTGTTAATCAAACGAAGAATTGCTGATGTTGTAATAGAGAAAGAACGTTATTATTGTTAATTTGATCGCTTTCATCTGAGCGTTTTTATAAGGAGTGGTGAAGTATGAGCAATATCGTTTTGGTGGATGGGGCACGAACAGCATTTACAGAAATTTCAGGTACTTTTAGAGGTATATCAGCTACCGATTTGGGGGTGGAAGCTGCACGAGGAGCAGTCCTAAAAGCGAATATTAATCCCGAAGATATTGATCACGTCGTCTTCGCTAATGTTCAACAATCAAGCAAAGATGCACATATTTTAGCGCGTCATATTGGTTTAAAGGCGGGATTGCCTATTCATATTCCAGCTTTAACAATCAATCGCTTATGTGGTAGCGGTGTGGAAGCAATTATTACAGCAGCCCGGTATATTATGACGAATGAAGCAAAGGCTGTACTTGCTGGCGGAACAGAAAGTATGAGTAATGTTCCTCATGTTATTCCGGGGATGAGGTGGGGTAGTCCGCTTGGTGGACCTGCCATTGAAGACTGGGTATGGGATGGATTATACGATACAGTGGGTGACTGCACGATGGCTGATACAGCAGAAAATTTAGCCGAAAAATATGGCATCTCTCGTGAAGAGGCTGACAGTCATGCACTTACCAGTCATGAACGGGCCCTAGCCGCAATCGAAAGAGGATATATGGCAAAGGAAATTGTTCCAGTTGAAGCAAAAGAAAGGAAAGCAAGTAAGATCGTTCATCAGGATGAACATGTCCGAAAAACCAGCCTGGAGAAGCTTGCGAAGTTAAAACCCCGTTTTAGAGAGAATGGAATTGTTACGCCGGGAAATGCAAGTGGGATGGTCGATGGGGCAGCATCAGTTATTATCACTTCTAGTGGGTTTGCCGCCGAAAAAGGATTAAAGCCACTTGCAAGGCTAGTATCGTGGGCGGTTGTAGGTGTTGACCCTAAGTATATGGGGATTGGACCTGTTCCGGCCATTCAAAGCGCATTGCAAAAAGCAAACCTTACACTGAAGGATTTGGACTTAATCGAAATCAATGAAGCATTCTCGGCACAGTATCTTGCTTGCCAAAAAGAGCTGGGGTTTGATCCGGAGATTGGAAACGTAAATGGTGGTGCGATTGCTCTAGGACACCCACTTGCCGCTAGTGGGACGAGAATTACTCTTTCTTTGGCATATGAATTACAAAGACGTGGTGGTAAATATGGTGCATCTGCTGTCTGTATAGGTGGGGGACAAGGAATCGCCACGATTTGGGAGAGGTTATAAAAAAAATTTATTCAAAAGGAAAGGTAATCGCACGGTGGCTGTCACTAGTGCGATTTTTTTATACATAGAAAAGGAATCAAAAAGAGACAAAACGAGACACCCGTCTCAATTTGTCTCTTTTTTTGTAATCGAATCAGCGAGAAATGTCAAAAGCAATAGCTTATCATCTTGGCACAGTTCTTGCATTAAAAATAGTGTAATGAATTTTTCCTGGGAGGTTGTATATATGAGAACATTGGAAAGCAAAGATGTTGCTTTGACTAAGGAAAAAGCAAAGTGGATGTACCAAAAAATGTTAGAGATTCGGAATTTTGAGGACAGGGTTCATGAGTTGTTTGCACAAGGAATTTTGCCGGGATTTGTTCACTTATATGCTGGAGAAGAAGCAGTAGCTGTAGGGGTTTGTGCCCATTTAAATGATAAAGATAGCATTACAAGTACACATAGAGGACATGGACATTGTATTGCTAAAGGCTGCGATTTGAATGGTATGATGGCTGAAATTTATGGAAAAGTGACTGGATTATGTAGAGGCAAGGGCGGGTCAATGCATATTGCAGATCTTGATAAAGGGATGCTTGGTGCCAATGGTATTGTTGGTGGTGGGTTTCCTCTTGCGTGTGGTTCTGCTCTAACTGCCAAATATAAAAAGACCGAAAATGTAAGCGTTTGCTTCTTTGGTGATGGCGCTCAAAATCACGGAACTTTCCATGAAGGTATTAATCTAGCTGCGATTTGGAAGCTTCCTGTTGTGTTTGTTGCTGAAAACAATGGCTTTGCAGAAGCGACTCCTTTTTCCTATGCATCGAGCTGTAAATCAATTGTAGACCGTGCCATTGGGTATAACATTCCTGGTATTAAAGTCGATGGGAAGGATGTTCTTGCTGTTTATCAAGCGGCAGAAGAAGCGGTTCAAAGAGCAAGACGTGGAGAAGGACCTACTCTCATTGAGTGTGTAACGTATCGGAATTACGGTCACTTTGAAGGAGACGCACAAAAATACAAAACAGAACAAGAAAAGTCAGAGCATAAGACTGAAAAAGACGCGATTCTGCTCTTTAGAAATCACTTAGTAAATGAACAACTTCTAGCTGAAAAAGAATTAATCTCTATAGAAGAATCCGTTGAGGACGCAGTGAAACAAGCAGTGAAATTTAGTGAAGAGAGTCCCTATCCCAATGCTTCTGAATTACTAACGGATGTATATGTTTCCTATTAATGCTAGACATTTACAATCTTTTAAAATGATTCATATATAGGGGAGGAATCAATCATGACTAGAAAATTGAGTATGTCAGCTGCAATCAATGAGGCTATGAAACTAGCAATGCGTAAAGATGAAAATGTCATTTTAATGGGTGAGGATGTTGCTGGTGGAGCACAAGTAGATCATTTACAGGACGAAGATGCATGGGGAGGGGTACTAGGGGTTACAAAAGGGCTAGTTCAGGAATTTGGACGTGACCGAATTTTAGATACTCCGATTTCAGAAGCAGGTTATATGGGGGCAGCAATGGCCGCGGCTTCGACTGGTCTAAGACCCATTGCTGAGCTCATGTTTAATGACTTTATCGGCAGCTGTTTAGACGAAGTACTAAATCAGGGAGCAAAGTTCCGCTATATGTTTGGTGGGAAGGCACAGGTACCTGTTACCATTCGAACGATGCATGGAGCTGGTTTTAGGGCGGCTGCCCAGCATTCTCAAAGTTTATATGCTCTATTTACGGCGATTCCAGGCGTAAAGGTGGTCGTTCCTTCTACCCCACATGAAGCCAAGGGATTATTACTTGCCTCCATTGAAGATAACGACCCGGTCATCTTTTTTGAGGATAAAACTCTTTATAATATGACAGGCGATGTTCCTGAAGGGTATTATACGATTCCATTAGGAAAAGCGGATATCAAGCGCGAAGGCTCTGATGTAACAATCGTTGCTATTGGTAAACAGGTGCATACAGCTTTAGAAGCAGCTGAAACTCTAGCAACCAAGGGTATTGAAGTTGAGGTTGTAGATCCCCGTAGTTTATCACCATTAGACGAAGAGACGATTCTTTCGTCGGTAGCAAAAACAAATCGACTCATTGTTATTGATGAAGCAAATCCAAGATGTAGTATTGCTACTGATATTGCAGCACTTGTGGCGGATAAAGGATTTGATACACTGGATGCGCCAATTAAACGGATTACTGCACCACATACTCCGGTCCCGTTCTCGCCTCCATTAGAGGATATTTATCTACCAAAGCCAGAACGGGTAGTCAAAGTGGTATCTGAATTATTAGGTACACCGATTGAAGTATAGATAGAGAGCTGGGAGGAGAGAGACATGGCAGTCGAAGTAGTAATGCCCAAGCTAGGAATGGCGATGAAAGAAGGTACCGTCTCCGTTTGGAATAAGGGAGTCGGGGACCAGGTCGGTAAAGGAGAACCGATTGCGAGTGTAAGCTCAGAGAAAATTGAAATAGATGTAGAATCTCCGGCTGAGGGGACGGTCCTACAAATTGCGGTTTCTGAAGGAGAAGGAGTCCCACCTGGAACGGTTATTTGTTATATCGGAAATCCTGGTGAAGAAATTGGAGAGAGCATAACCACAGTAAAAAATCAAACTCCTGAAGTGGAAAAAGTAGCTCCTACAACTGAAAATACAGCACCTACACTACAGACGAAAACGCCTCGTGATCGTGTGAAGATTTCCCCAGTAGCCAGAAAAATGGCTGAGGCAGGTGGTCTTAATATTGAGGAAATCAATGGTACAGGACCAGGGGGAAGAATTACAAAGGAAGATGTACAAGAAGCTCTCAAAACTTCACGCTCAACTCAAGTAGAGCAAAACAAGGAAGTTGATATAACATCAGATAAACCGTTAGAAGAGATCGAACAGATTCCTGTATCGGGCATACGTAAGGTGATTGCAGAAAGAATGTATGATAGCTTGCAAAAATCAGCCCAGCTAACGCTAAACATGAAAGTTGATGTAACTAACTTAATGTCTTTACAAAAGAAAACAGCAGAAACGGTTCAATATCGTTTTGATAATAAGCTTACTGTAACAGATTTTATCGCAAGAGCAGTTGTGCTTTCGCTTCAGCAGCATCAGCAAATGAATAGCTCATATATTGACGATAAGATTCACTTATTCAACCATGTTCATCTGGGAATGGCTGTAGCACTAGAAAGAGGATTAGTTGTTCCAGTTATTCGTAACGCTGAAAGATGCACGCTTATTGACTTGTCCAGAAAAATCAAAGAGCTTGCGCAAGACGCCAGACGAGCGCAGCTTAACAGTGATGATATGCAAGGCTCCACGTTTACTATTAGTAACTTAGGTGCCTATGGTGTGGAGCATTTTACTCCCGTAATAAACCCACCAGAAGCAGGAATTCTTGGTGTGGGCGCTGTTTATGATACACCAGTATTTATCGGTGAGAAGGTGGAAAGAAGAAGCATCCTACCACTTAGTTTAACGTTTGACCATCGTATTCTCGATGGGGCACCGGCTGCTGCGTTTCTACAAACGGTAAAACAGTATTTAGAGGACCCAATTACGATGCTTTTTTAGAAAGAAGGGAGTTCTTTGAAATCGATTATAATTATAGGAGGTGGACCTGCTGGCTATGTGGCTGCTATTACGGCAGCCCAGCAGGGACAAGAAGTTACTCTTATTGATCAAGGGCCATTGGGTGGAACTTGTTTAAATGAAGGATGTATGCCCACGAAATCCCTTCTAGAAAGTGCAGAAGTACTAAGTCAGATCAAGCATGGAAGTGAGTTTGGAATTCGGTTATCAGCTGATCAGATAGAAATTGATTGGCCAAGGGTACAACAAAGGAAAAATCAAATCGTTTCAACCCTTGTAAAAGGGATTCACTTTTTAATGAGAAAAAATAAAGTGAAAATTATAAATGGCAAAGCGTCGTTTCTTTCGAGCAAAGACATAAAGGTTGAACGTGATGCAGATGAACAAGTAGTAACAGCGGACAAAATAATCATTGCAACAGGATCTGAACCTGTTCCCTTACCGTTTGCGCCATTTGACGGCAACTGGGTGATTCATAGTAGTCATGCGATGTCGCTTAGGGTTATACCTTCCTCGTTAGTCATTATTGGAGGAGGGGTAATAGGCTGCGAGTTTGCTAGTGTTTATAGCAGAATGGGAACGAAGGTCACAATGGTAGAGATGGCAAGTCAGCTCTTGCCCGGGGAAGATGAAGACATAGCTGCCATCTTACATAAGCAGCTTAAAAATGAGGGGGTCACCATTCATACTTCTTCTTCAGTGAGAAGTTTTCATTCAGGGCAAAAGAAAGTAGTTTTTGAAAATCAAGAGGGTCTACAGGAGGTTCAGGCAGAAATCGTCCTCGTTTCAATTGGAAGGAAACCAAGGATTGAACAATTAGGTCTAGAGAATATAGGAATAGATTTTTCTAGAAAAGGAATTATCGTCAATGAACATTTGCAAACGAATATACCCAATATATATGCATGTGGTGACGTAATTGGTGGTATACAGTTGGCACACGTGGCGTTCCATGAAGGTACGGTGGCTGCTTTACATGCGTGCGGGGTAGAATCTCAGGTGAACTATCGCGCCGTACCCCGCTGCGTTTACACTTCACCAGAAATTGCAAGTGTTGGTTTGACGGAGAAGCAGGCAAGAGACCAGTTTGGCGATATACGAATAGGGGAGTTTCCATTTTCTTCAAATGGAAAGGCGTTAATTGCCAATAAACAGGTGGGAAAGGTAAAAGTACTAATTGAACCAGAATTTGGAGAACTCCTTGGTATTTCTATTGTTGGAGCCCATGCAACAGAATTGATTGGGCAAGGCGCTGTGATGCTTCATGCTGAATTGACAACGGACATACTAGAAAACTTTATTGCTGCTCATCCAACTCTTTCTGAGGCAGTCCATGAAGCAATACTAAGTGCCGTAGGTCATGCGGTTCATGTATAAAATAGGAGGAATGTGAATGCGAGCTGCTCTCTGGTATAACAGAAAAGATATTCGTGTAGAACAAATTCCGGAGCCTTCGGTTGAAAGTGATGAGGTAAAAATAAAAGTATCTTATTGTGGAATTTGCGGGTCGGATTTACATGAATACTTGGCGGGACCCATTTTTATCCCGGTAGAAAAGCCTCACCCCATATCAGAGGATAAGGCTCCGATTGTTATGGGCCATGAATATGCAGGTGAAGTGGTTGCAATAGGTGAAGGGGTGACAACGGTAAAGGTTGGAGACCGTGTTTGCGTAGAGCCCATATACAACTGTGGAACATGCGCTTCTTGTTTGAAAGGACATTATAATGTGTGTGAACAACTAGGTTTCATTGGTCTTTCTGGTGGTTTAGGAGGTTTTTCGGAGTACAGTGTCGTTCCTCAAAAAATGGTCCATAAAATACCTGATTCTATGACTTGGGAACAAGCAGCTCTTGTGGAACCAACAGCCGTTGCTGTTCACGCTGTTCGCCAAAGTGAAATGAAAATAGGTGATTCAATCGCGGTAATCGGTACAGGCCCAATTGGCTTATTAGTGATACAAGCAGCTAAAGCGGCAGGAGCAAGCCAAATTATTGCGGTGGAAGTATCTTCAGAAAGACGCGGGATTGCCATACAAGCTGGGGCTCACCTGGTGATTGACCCTACGGAAGTGGATGCCGTCCAAGAAATAAAGAACTATACGAATGGACTTGGAGTGGATGTCGCGTTTGAAGTAGCAGGGATTGATGTAACCATTCATACAGCAATTCAGTCGACCAAAGCAGAAGGGAATGTAGTGAATATCAGCATTTGGGAAAAACCAGCGACTATTCCAGTTAATCATTTTATTTTAACTGAAAGAAAAATGACGAGTATTATTGCCTATCGAAATATTTTTCCACAAGTGATTCATTTGATTGCAAATGGACAGATTCAAGCCGAAAGTTTAATTACTAAGAAAATCACTCTTAATCAGATTGTGGAGGAAGGGTTTGAAGCATTAACGAAAAGTAAGAAGCAAATTAAGATACTAGTTGACCCTTCCCAATAAATCCTTGCAAAGCCTTTGCGTATAAATGACGCGAAGGCTTATTTTTTTGAAAATTCTTTATACGACCGATTACTCATTGAAAGCGTATACACCATTTACTATAATAGTAGTTGGAGATATATTCCTTCATAGGGAAAAACGTGGAAAATTCTATCATGGATAGAGGAGGTTTCATGGATACAACCTTTTATTTTGATACTTGGAAGCGTTTTGTAAAAGAAGGTGTTCTTGATTCAGCTAGGTTGAATAAGCGAATCTTAGAATCTTGGTATCGATGTAAAACAGAAAAAGTAAATCCTTATTTATATAAAGCCCACCATTTATTAACAGAAGAGGAATTACAAGCTAAAAAGAAAAACCATTCACTGCTTATTGAATTAGCAACTCCTTTTCTAAAAAAAATGGATCAACCTATTAAAGAATCAGGAATGATGGCATTGTTGGTCGACCCTGAAGGATATGTCCTTTCTTTAACAGGGAACGAAAGAACATTAATGAATGCACGCAAAATTAATTTTATTGAAGGTGTACGCTGGACCGAAACAGAGGTTGGGACAAACGCGATTGGGACGGCCTTACAAACAAAGGAACCTGTCATTATCCATGGTGCAGAACATTATTCAGTTGCTTCACATCAATGGAGCTGTTCTGCTACTCCTATTGTACATGGTGATGGTAGCTTACTAGGAGTCATTGACGTCTCTTGCCCTGTAGAATCTTCCCATCCCTTTATGATTGGTATGGTTACGTCCATTGCCTATGCCATTGAAAAAGAGATAATTAGTAGGTCTTATAAAAAAGAAATCGATCTAATTCAACAAGCAACACTTTTAGCGGAGACACATAAAAACCACCTCTTCATTGTTTGTAATCAGAAAAAAAAGATCCTATCAGCTAGTAAACCTATTCGAGAGAAAATCCCCCAAGTAATCGGTATGAACCTTCATGAGATGTTACATAACAATTACCGAATTGATTTTGAAATGCCTTTCATGTCAAAGGAAGACAATAGTATCAATGGCAGCTCCTTTTTCCTATCAGAAGTTGTTAAGCAACAGCATCGTCTTTTCATTTCTCATTCTAGTTCAACTTCAACAGATACCTTCTATTTTAAAGGAGAGGCTGGAGTAAGCGAGGTTTTCCAACACACGTTAAGAAAGGTGAAACTCGTCGCCCCAACTGATGCCACCGTGTTTATCACAGGAGAAACAGGAACAGGAAAAGAGCTAATTGCTCGTGCTATTCACGACAACAGTTCTCGAAGGAAGGGTCCATTTATTTCATTAAATTGCGGGGCAATTCCAAAAGACTTGATGGAAAGTGAACTTTTTGGCTATGTAGATGGAGCTTTTACGGGTGCTAGACGTCAAGGATATAAAGGGAAATTTGAACAGGCCCATAAGGGTACAATATTTCTAGATGAAATAGGGGAGATTCCCCACACCATGCAGGTTGCTTTATTACGTGTGCTTCAGGAAAGAACCATTACTCCGATTGGAAGCACAAAGGAAATACCATTGGATGTACGAGTGATTACAGCAACTCACCGTGAGATGTTAGAGCTTGTGAGAGAAGGGCATTTTAGGGAAGATCTTTATTACCGTTTAAATGTGTATCCCATTGTCATACCTCCTCTACGAAAAAGAAAAGAGGATATCCCGTACCTCGTTAATTATTTATGTCAGAAAAATAACTGGAGCTTTGATAACATAGAGGATATTTTCACTAGATTAAGAGAGTATGATTGGCCAGGGAATATAAGAGAACTGACCAATATGCTGGAGCGATTGCATATCATGCTTCCAGAAGGGGATTTGTCAGGTAAAGAAGACATTTCAATAGTGTTAACAACCAATATACCTATTTCTTCATCAATCGAAAAGGAAACCGTGGATAATAACCTCAAGACACGTGAGAAAATCCAACGGGATCTTATGCTGGATGCTTTAAAAAAGACAAAGGGGAATGTGACAGCTGCTGCCAAATTACTTGACATCCCAAGAAGTACTTTTTATAAAAGGCTTCAAAAATTTCGGCTGTGAAATCAAGAAAATCGCGCTATAAAGATAGAAAAGGCGGGAGTTCCAAGGGAACTTCCGCCTTTCTAGTATTCTCTACCTTATTTTGTTTGGCCAAATCAAGCCAATGATCACGCCAATGAAAGCCGGAAGCATCCATCCAAGACCAATCTCATAAAGTGGTAGATAGTCTAAATAAAACGTTTTAATTGATTCGAATAATCCTACAGTCGTTCCAGGTAAGTAAGCGGCTAACGTGCTATATCCGTCAATGATGCTTACAAAGAACGTAAGTAGCATCGAAGCAGCGAATACGCTTTGTTTTCCTTTAAATAATGGTGAAAATAAAGCTAATAAGATAAGAACAATCGCTAACGGGTATAAGAACATCAATACTGGGATTGCAAATAGAATGATATTGTTCAAACCGAAATTCGCAATGGCAAAAGAAACGACACATAACATAAGGACAAACCAACGGTAGCTTACTTTTGGAAACACATTATGGAAAAATTCACTACATGCCGTGATCAGTCCAATACTCGTTTTTAAGCAAGCAAGAACAATAATAATTGCTAATAAAATGTTACCAAATGATCCGAAATAATGCTGAGAAACAGCAGCAAATATCTCCCCGCCGTTCGTAAACGTTCCTACTGCGGTTATACTTGATGCTCCCATATACGTAATAAGACCATATATAAGCGTCATAAGTCCCATCGCAAACACACCAGATTGCCAAGTTGCTTTGGCAATTGCTTTTGTATTAGTGATGCCTTGGCTTTTAATCGTGTTGATGACTACAATTCCGAAAGCTAGGGAGGCAAGAGCATCCATGGTGTTATAGCCTTCTTTAAAGCCTGTCATAAATGGTAAGCTCTTATAATCTCCTGTAGGCTGTCCGAAGTCACCCATTGGCTTAACAATTGCTGTAACAATTAAAATAAATAAAAATACTAAAAAGGCCGGTGTTAAATACTTTCCAATATAGTCCATAATTTTTGCTGGGTTTAGAGAAAAATAATACACAATTAGAAAAAATACGAAACTAAATAGTCCTAGCCATAAACTTACAGAGTCTGGATTGATATACGGTTCAAAGCCGACGACAAATGGAACAGTAGCAGTACGTGGAATGGCGAAGAACGGTCCAATCGTTAGGTAAAGCGCCATCGCAAATACGACACCAAAAAGTGGATGAACGCGACTTGCTAAATCACGAAGCCCTGTACTTCCAGATAGTCCAATGGCTAGGATTCCTAAAAAGGGAAGTCCAATCGCTGTTACTAAAAAGCCAATCAATGCTGGCCAAAAATTCGTACCTGCTAGTTGTCCTAATTGGATGGGGAAAATTAAATTTCCTGCACCAAAATAAAGACCGAATAGCATAGTACCGATCAATGCGTAAGTAGAAAACGGTATTTTCTGTTGCATGTTGAAACTCCTTCAAGATGAATTTTTCATTAAAACTACTATATTAGAATCATATTTTAGTAGTTGCAATAAATTCGAATATATAGATTTATCTCTCTATTGTCAATCCAGTAATTTTTTTTCTATAGAAGATGGATCAAATAAATTCGAAGAGATTCAAACAAAATAGGAAAGTCATTCAGCTAGACAGCTAGAATGGCTTTCCTTTTCTATAAAACTTAATTTAACTGATCGGCAGGTCCAAAAAATTCAAAATGAATTCTATCAGCAGGAACTCCTAACTCTTTTAATGCAGTATTTACTGTTTTCATGAATGGAATCGGACCACAGAAGTAGAAAGAAGCATTTTTATCTTTAACAATTGAATCGATCCATTGAAGATCAATATATCCTTCTTTATCAAACTCTTTGTTTAATACATCTACTTCTGTCGGCTTTTCATAGCAAAGGTGATACTTAATATTCTCCGATTGACTTGAAAGCTCTTTAACATGTTCATGCATGGCATGAGTCGTTCCGTTAATAGCAGCGTGAATAAATGTGACTTTACGATTTGGCTGTTTGGAAGCAAGGGTATTTAGCATGCTAATCATTGGAGTAATTCCTACACCACCACTAAGCAACACAACAGGTTCTATAGATTCTACATCTAAAACAAAATCACCGGCAGGAGCTGTCACTTCTAGAGTATCTCCTTCTTGAATGGTATTGTGTAAGTATGTGGATACTTTCCCGTTTGGGATATGTTCAGAAGAAGAGGTTTCCTTTTTTACACTAATCCGGTAGTACTCTTTTTCAGGACTGTCAGATAAGCTATACTGGCGAATATGAGTGTACTCTTCTCCCGTAATTTTTACCCGAATGCTAATATACTGGCCAGGAGTGAAAGTAGGAATTCCCTTACCATCCTTTGGTTGTAAGTAAAAAGAGGTAATTACTTCACTTTCTTTTACTTTTTTAGCAACAGCGAAGTCTCTAAAATCATTCCAGCCACCAGATTGAGAAACCGTTTCCTCATACATTTCATTTTCTACTTGAATAAATACATCCGCAATCACACCATACGCTTTCCCCCACGCATCAATAATGTCATCGGTCGCAGCATCTCCAAGTACGTCTTTTATCGCAAGTAATAAATGTTTTCCAACGATAGGATAATGCTCGGCTTTCACTTGTAAACTTCTATGTTTATGGGCAATTTGTCTAACGACAGGTAGGATGGCTTCTAAATTATCTATATACGCAGCGGCAGCATAGACAGTATTTGCAAGTGCTTTAGGCTGTCTTCCTTGTTTTTGATTGGCGTGGTTAAAAATATTTAACAACTCCGGATGGTTTGTAAACAGCATCTCGTAGAATCTCTTAGTAATGGCTTCCCCATGTTGTGCTAGGACAGGAACAGTGGATTTAATAATTTCAATTGTTTTCGTGTCTAATGGACTTGTAGTTGTTGTCATGTTAATTCCCCCTTAATAATATTCTCACAGTGTTAAAGATATATTTAGAATACATGTTTTATTTTAGGCATTGATGGTTACTTAAAGCAATATTTTAAATACATGTTTAACAGAATGTTCACATTTATGTTGAACTAGTTAGTTTATGGTATATTTAAATTATTTAATGGCATAGGGATCAAGGTGATTATGATGCAACTTACCACATACACAGACTATACGTTACGTGTTCT
Organism: Robertmurraya korlensis NBRC 107688; assembly: GCF_001591645.1. Taxonomy (GTDB): domain Bacteria; phylum Bacillota; class Bacilli; order Bacillales; family Cytobacillaceae; genus Robertmurraya_A. The sequence continues at coordinate 108,863 of NZ_BCVH01000007.1, forward strand.
TATTTTTTTGGGAATGCAAACAAGCAGCGAAAAATCAAATATCAAAGAAATTTCCAGCTTTTATAACATATCAAATAATCATTTAAGCAAAGTAGTTTATGAACTAGGAAAGCTTGGATTGATAGAAACGGTTAGGGGACGCAATGGAGGAATTCGGCTAGCGAAGGAGCCGGCTCAAATAAATATTGGTTCCATTGTTCGTCTAACGGAAAGTCCTATCAATATGGTGGAATGTTTTGACGAGACCAGAAACACTTGCCGAATCAGTCCGGCTTGTAAATTAAAACATGTATTAAATGAGGCTTTAAACTCTTATCTAAAGGTTTTAGATGGATATACGTTAGAAGATTTGCTGCAAAATCAGGATGAGTTAAAGACATTATTCTTATAAAAAGTAAAAAGGTTGCTCTGGCAACCTTTTATTATTAAATATAAAAAACAGATTTACTAAGTTCATCTTATTTTACTAAATACTGGAAAATACATGTCGTAAAGTCCAACTTAGTTCACTTATTCCGCTAAATATTGGAAATCGCATGTCGTAAAGTTCAACTTAGTTCACTTATTTCACTAAATATTGGAAATTGCATGTCGTAAAGTCCAACTTAGTTCACTCATGCCACTAAATGCTGGAAATCACATGTCATAAAGTTCAACTTAGTTCACTCATTCCACTAAATGCTGGAAATCGCATGATATAAATTCCAACCTAGTTACTCATTCCAAAATCTCAAAACTTTCAAGAACCTCGATAAGGAAGGATTCAAATTATTCTTTTTCCAAGCTATGACAAGCTCAAAGTCCTGATCCTCTATTTGATTCATTTCCACAAAACGAAGCGAGGGGCTAGATATCGCTTCAAAGCTCTTTGGTAAAATGGATATGCCCATTTCCGATTCTACTAAAATCGGAACCGTATCAACGAAGCGTGGCTGACTAACAATTTTCGGAGTGAACCCATGCTGTTCACATAACTGGACAATAAAATCATACGAGCCAACTGGTGAATCGTGGCGATTATGTATGATAAATGGCTCCCCAGCCACATCTGGTAGAGTGATATTTTTCTTGTTAACGAGTGGATGGTTTTGGTGCATAACAATACAGTACGGTTCTTTAGCAACCGTTTCAATTTCAATTTCTTCAATTCGATGGAGTCCTGAGGGGAGGGTTAGTGCAAAATCTAGTTCTCCATGCTCTAATTCATCTTTTAGCATTTTACTAGGAAAGTGGTTTAAATGGAGTTCCACTTTTGGATATAACTCACGAAACCGTTTGATGACTGAAGGTAGAAAACTTTTCACATGCACAGCTAGAAAACCAATGGAGAGACTTCCAATGATACCTTCATCTGTTTGCTTTGCCTTTTCAATGGCTCCTGATGTTTTCTCGACAATCTCAATGGCTTCTTTGAGGAAAACAGAGCCTGCTGGGGTGAGCTTTACGGAGCGTTTGTTTCTGATAAATAGTTTTACGCCTATTTGATCCTCTAAATCAGCAATTTGCTGGCTTATCGCGGATTGAGCAACATACAGCTGATTGGCAGCTTTCGTAAAATTTAGATGCTCTGCAACAGTGATAAAATAACGCAATTGGCGAATATCCATAAGACCCTCACTTGTTATGTGTTTTCTATTATTTTATCATAGAATATGAGAATAAAAGGGTCAGGAAGAAAAGTTTCCCATTTACCAAAAATAGTTGTCTACAAAAATATATGCAAAGAGTAATCAGGAATCCTGATTACAGAAATCAAACTCTAATATTTCCAATTCTTTTGATTTCGTTTTATGGTTAAATATGAAAGCGCTTTAAAGTATGAAAATTCTGACTAGGGGTGTGGGGAGATGGTTGTACGGGTTATTGGCAAATTACCTAATGAAGGAAAACCATATTACGTTCGAAACGGAGAGGGAGAAAGATACTTATTCGGAACACAGGTAGCCTCGGTTGTTGCCACCACGAAAAGTACGGGTGATATGCTAGAAATAGTTCAATTATCAGGAGGAAAAGGGGATTATTTTCCATCACATATACATGAACAAGCCCATGAAGGCATTGTCGTGCTTGATGGAAGACTTGAGGTAGAAATCAATGGAGAAAAGCATCTACTAACAGCAGGGGATTATGTTCATATTCCTTCAGGCACAGTCCATGCGTATCGGATGCAGAGTCATCGTACACGCTTTTGGTCGTTTACTATTAACGGCACTGTTGCAGAACTATATTCATATATTGGAGAACCCTATGATAAATTTGAACGTCCACCTGTTTGTAAAAATCCTTTAGATTCAAATAGTCTAGCAAACATTCCTAATGATATTGATATAAAATTTGTTGATTGTCAGCAAGTAAACGAATTCGTTCAACTAGTAAAAGGCTGTTCAATTCCAACAGAGCCAAAGGCCTACGTGCTTGAATCTGGAGAAGGGGTACACCTGCTGAGTGGAGATACCGTACATTCTCTTCTTACTACAAAAGAGGCGACTGACGGTCATTTTATTGCTTTAGTATCTGAAGGACCAAAGGGATTGCCGATTGGAGAACACGCACATGAAGTTACAAATGAAACTTTTATGTGCTTGCAAGGGGAAATGACCCTTTGGGTAAATGGAGAGGAATTACATTTGTTACCGGGTGATTTTGCCTATGTTCCTGCAAAGACAGCCCATCGCTTCCGTTGTGATGCTCACTACACAAAGTTTCTGGGGGTATTAACTCCGGCTGATTTTGAGGGTTTCTTTCGAATTTTAGGAGATGAATATGAACATTCTATTTTTCCTGACGAGCCTGCCCCTTACCGGTTTGACCGAGTCATTCAGAGGATCCAGGAACTAGACTTGACTCTATTAGGGAAGCCACCACGTCCATCTGATATTGAAGAGGTTAGTTGAATATGAGTTTTCAAGTAAAGTTATTACCAGACCTTGTGTTTTCCTCTCCCGGTGGAAAACCATTACTTCTAGATTTATATTTACCTCTTAAGAAGAAAGAACCATTGCCAGTTATCGTGTGGTTACATGGGGGCGGTTGGAGAATTGGGGATCGGAAGCTTGGACCGGATTTTTATCAATATTTTGCCGAAAAAGGCTTTGCGATGGCGAGTATCGAATACCGTTTGAGCGGGGAAGCCCTCTTTCCTGCACAAATTCATGACGTAAAGGCGGCGATACGTTGGCTTCGTTCGGTTGCTGATGAGTATCATTTAGATAGCGATCGCATAGGGTTATGGGGCTCATCTGCTGGAGGACATTTAGCAGCATTAGCCGGAACAACGGGAACAGGAATACTTGAGGGGTTGGAACACGGGGTTGAAGAATATTCCAGTGATGTTCAGGCGGTTGTTGATGGTTATGGACCAACGGATTTCTTGCAAATGGATCTACCTCATACGCCTGAGGGGCGTTCTAATGATCCAGAAACAGAACATCTTGACCCAGTCTTACATCACTCTGATATGAATTCTCCAGAATCTCAATTGCTAGGATCTCCTATTCATTCGGTACCTGATCGTGTGCGAGAAGCCAATCCCATTACGTATATCAAAGGGGATGAACCGCCTTTTCTGATCATGCATGGAACAAAGGATACGGCGGTACCAGCACATCAAAGTGAACTACTATATCAAGCTCTCTTAGAAAAAGGAAACGATGCCACTCTCTGTTTAATAGATGGTTTTGGCCATGCCTTTTTTAACAACAATGATTTGGACAATCATCCGCCTTATTCTGCTAGTCTTCATACAACTAGAGTAGGGGAGAAAGAGCAAATAGAATCCACCCACGTTAAAATATTTGAGTTGATTGAAAAGTTTTTCCGAAAACATTTAATGAAAATGGGCTAAAAGATACTCCGATCAAGCGGAGTATTTTTTTTTTGCAAATTAATCATCTGAAATCGCGATTTCTCAAATAACATCTGTGTATTTCAAAAAAGTTTTTCTTTGTCTTATCATAAAATTACAGGCTGACACGATGGCTACATTAAAATCAAGGAGGGTTTTACTTGAAATTACTAACATATTCCGAAAATAATCATTCACTTAGACTAGGTATTTTAGTAGACGAACATACGATTATCGATCCACAACTCGCGTACATCGAGCAGTTAAAGCAACAAGGGCAAAAAAGGGCAATAGAAATTGCAAGCGCTTTACTCCCGGCTAATCCAGTAGAATTTATTGCGAGTGGGGATGTGGCCTTGCAAAAGGCAAAAGAAGCGATTGACTTTGCTCTTGGGCATTCAGTAGAAACCTCGGCAATTTTTAAAAAAGATCGTGTAAAGATCGGACCACCAGTGTTAAAGCCGAATAAAATCATTTGCGTAGGATTGAATTACAAGAACCATATCATTGAGATGAAGCGTGACTTTCCAGCACACCCAGTCATTTTTGCTAAGTTTGCAACAGCAATTGCGGCTCCTAATGACATATTTCTACTTAACTCCGATTTAACGAAAAAATTAGATTACGAGGCAGAACTAGCATTTGTTATTGGGAAGGAAGGGAAGAACATCAAGGCTGAAGATGCTTTGGATTATGTGTATGGCTACACGGTGGCAAATGATATCACCGCTCGCGATATGCAGAAGAGAACGATTCAATGGCTGCAAGGAAAAACGCTAGATAACAGTCTCCCGTTAGGGCCCGTTTTAGTGACAAAGGATGAAATTTCCAATCCACATGGTCTTGATATTTCATTAACCGTAAATGGCGAAGTAAGACAAAAATCTAATACAGAGCAGCTATTGTTTAACGTAAATCATTTGGTTGAATTTTTATCTGGCATTTGCACGTTAGAACCAGGTGACATTGTTTGTACGGGAACACCAGGTGGTGTCGGTGAAGCACAAAATAAGTTTCTCCAAGATGGAGATGTTGTTAAAGTAGAAATTTCGGGGATTGGAGCAATCGAGACCACCATTAAGGAGGAGAACGTTTCATGACAAACTTTCAAGAGCCGATTCGCGATATTGCTCATTTAGCTCATATAGAATTGCAGACTCCAAGGCCAAATGAAAGTCTTGAGTTTTTCCAGGGGTTACTTGGGATGACGGTAGTGAAAAGTGAGGCACAATCCGTCTATTTACGAGGCTGGGGTGAGCAGCAGCTTTATAGCTTGAAACTCACAGAAGCCAAGCAAGCTGGCCTTGGTCATGTGGGGATGAGAACCTTCTCTCCACAATCGCTTGAGCAGCGAGCAAATCATCTGAAGGATAGCAAGTATGGGATTGGATGGACAGACGGCGATTATGGACATGGTCCTTCCTATCGTTTTATGGATCCCGCTGGACATAAAATAGAAGTCTTTTACGAAGCGGAAAAGTACGTGACACCGGATCATTTGAAGCCAGGGTTAAAGAACATGCCGGAAAAGTACTCTGCTAGGGGGGCAGCCGTTACACAGCTTGATCATATAAATTTGTTTAGTCCTGATGTCGATGCGGATAGTTTATTCTATCGAAAGTATCTAGGCTTTAAACTGAGTGAGCAAGCGGTAACAGAAACAGGAAAACAAACAACGGCGTGGCTACATGTGACCAACAAGTCTTATGACATGGCAATTTCATTGGATAAAACCGGTGCCCAAGGACGTTTTCATCACGCTGCATTTAAAGTAGAAACTCCAGAAATGGTTCTGCGAGCAGCAGATGTGTTTTTAGATAATGGAATTTATATTGAAGCTCCACCTAATAAGCATGTGGCAGGGCAAACGATGTTTGTGTACGTGTATGAGCCAGGGGGCAATCGTATTGAAGTATGTTCAGGTGGATTTCTCATTTATACACCTGATTGGGAAACGGTGACCTGGACACCAGAAGAACGGAAAAAAGGATTGGCATGGGGGTCTCCTTTGCCAGCAACGTTTCACACATATGGTACACCAGATATTGAGAAATCAAGTACAGGAGGGTGAGGGAATGAACAAGATGTTAAATAAGATTACTCATGAGGAAGCCATTGAGCGTGCCAAAGAATTATCTTTAATGATCCGTTCTCGTTCCCGTGAAGGAGAAAGCTTGAGACATCAACCACAAGAAACTATTGACGACTTTATTGCATCAGGGTTAGTTCGCTCATTGGTTCCAAGTCGTTGGGGAGGACATGAGCTCGATTGGAAAACATTAGCCGGTACCGCGATTGAAGTATCGAAAGGAGATGCCTCTGCAGGCTGGTGTTATTCCTTATTGCTACTTCACAGCTGGATGCTAGCCTTTTTCCCAAACGAAGCTCAGAAAGATGTATGGAAGGACAATCCAGACGCTTGTCTTGCCACCTCCATAAATCCAAGTCCGAACTCAGAGATTCTAAAGGTAAAAGATGGATATCGTCTAACTGGGAAATGGGGATTTTCTTCGGGAATCAATCACTGTGATTGGGTCATGATTAGTGCTGCAGCCCCACAAGAGGATAGTGAGAAAGAGAAAAAAATGTTGTATTTCCTCGTTCCGAAAAGCGACTTAAAGGTGATAGATGTATGGCATGTTATTGGTATGCGTGGAACAGGTAGTAACTTGTTAGAGTTATCGGATGTATTTGTCCCGGAACATCGCACGATGGAGTTAACTCCGTGGAATCTCCAAGGCATTTCTCCTGGTATGGAGCAAAATAAGGCCCCACTTTACCGTATTCAGCTGTCAGCGGTTATGCCTGTAACATTATTGTCTGTTATTTTAGGTGCAACAAAGGGTGCCTATAATATTTGGCGAGATATGGTCATTGGCAAAAATAAATCCCGTAAAGGAGAACCTGTTGCCAATTTAACACATCAGCAAATCCGACTTGCGAAGGTAGCAGCTAAGCTAGAAGCGGTAGATGCACTGCTTCATAAGTCGCTAGAGTTAGTAGAATCTGGAAGAGTGCTTGATTACAAGGAACGTGTTAGTTTGCGAAGAAATTATTGCTATTGTGCGGAACTCTGTACTGAGGCAATGGAAACCATTTATACAAGTAGTGGGGCAGCCGCTTCTGCAGAAAGTCATCCGTTACAACAGTTTTGGCGTGACATTCATGCTGGGGCACAACATACCGCATTTAATTTTGACTGGGTAGGAGAGCTTTTTGGAAAATTGGAGCTTGGACTTCCTGTGAGTGTAGAATACTAGAAACGGAGGAATGAAAATGACAGTAAGTGCTGACCGCTTGTCCAAAGAGTTAATATCTTCCTTGCAGGGAGAAACAATGGTTTCCTTAATTTCAGTAAATGCTGAAACAAAGTACCCACAATTAAGTGTGGTTTCGTGGGTGCATCCTACACCTGATGGAACGACGATAAAAATAGCGCTAGGTCATAAAGCATCTAGTATTGATAATATACGAAGCAATCCTAACGTAGTGTTAGGTGTAATTGGAGCTGGAAGCTGCTATTCTGTAAAGGGAAAAGCGTCAGTTTCTGAAATTAAAGAGCTTACTATGAAACTATGTGTTGTCACTATTGAAGTGGAAACAGTTGAAAATGTCATGTTTTACGGAGGTAAGGTAACAGCAGAACCTGTTTATGAGAAAACGTATCATAAAGACCTTGCTATAAAATTAGATACGGAAGTTTATCAGCTTCTAAGTGAGTAACAAAAACGAAAACCAAGCCAATCACTTTATGTGGTTGACTTGGTTTTTATTAATCTAATAAAGATTGAATTCCTTTTGCAAATGTCGCCTGTGGGGGCCAAACACAAAGATCAAATGGGAAATCAGAACCTGGAACGACGCGATCTTCACCAACTGTTTCCACTAGAAAATCAATGCTTGCTGGATTCCATAAGACCGTATCATACCAGAAACGCTTCAAGTATTCTGAAGGTTTTCCTTGTAAGTTAGACGAGACAGCTCCCCATTGCTCATATCCTTTATCAAGTCTGCCGATTTGATAAGGAAGGAAGCCTCCACCGTGGGCAAATAGGATTTTCACATTCGGATACTTGTCAATGATTCCACTTAATAGAATATCAGTTGCACACACGGTTGTTTCCCATGGGACACCTATTAGATTGGGCATCATCCAATTTTTTAATCGTGAATCTTCACTTAGCAATGGATGGATAAATACAATAGCTTTTAACCGGTTTGCTTCCTCAAAGAAAGGAATGAAATAGTCGTCTGAAAGCATTTTTCCTGCTGCTGACGGTCCTATGATAGCGCCTTTAAGTCCCATTTTAACTGCATCATGTAAAACGTCTGCAGCATGTTCTGGATGGGCAAGAGGAACGGTGCCAAGAGCGGATAGACTTCCATTCGCTTGTGTAACTAAATGTGATAAAGAGTGATTATAAACTTGGGAAATATCTGTGGTGATGTCTAGTGGAAAATCATACATAAAAAGCTGTGGAATAGGTGAGATCAAGGAATGAGAAACACCAGCTTCTTTTTGTTTGCGTAGATACAAGTTCTTGTCAATGAAGGATGGTTTTAATTCAAAGCCCCATTTTTCGTTAATTACTAAAAAGTCATCCTTATTTTTTTCTTTTTTTATCCATTTAGCATGAACATTTTCTTTATGGTCCTTTAACCAAGTAAGAACTTCATCGGGGATAAAATGGGTATGAAAATCATGCATATTCTCTATTCTCCTTTTAAAAAAATTTGATAGATTCTGAGTTTCTAGTCACCAATATCCCATACGATTGGATATCTCCATGGCTGCTTGGATTACTTTCTTTGTATATCCTGGTACTTTGTTCGCTTGTATTCTTTGCTTGGGTCCTACAATAGCTAGTGCAGCAATCACCTTTCCACGATAATCATAGACTGGTGCTGCGATCGAATTCACCCCTTCGAGTATTTCCTCGCTACTAAAAGTGTAACCGTTTTCTTTTATTTGTTTTAAATGAGCTCGAAGTTTGACAGGGTCGGTTATTGTACTTTTTGTGTATTTTGTTAAGCCTTTTTTAATGACTCTATCGACGAGCTGATCATCTGAATAGGCTAGTAACACTTTACCTGAGCTCGTGCAATAAGGAGGATTTCTTTTTCCCACATTCGTTAAGACGCGCACCGGGTGGTGGCAATCTACCTTTAGAAGATAAATGACTTCATCATTATCGAGAACGGAAATATGTGCTGTTTCACCTATGCTTTCCACCAAACGGTTTAAAATGGACTGTGACTCTTTGTATATATCCATATGACTATTAACGATTCCGCTTAAGGAAAGGATAGATAGGCCCAGGCGATACTTTCTTGTTTCAGGATCTTTATAGACAAAACCCTCAGAAGCTAACGTAGCCATGGTTCGACTCACCGTACTTTTATTGATTCCGAGAGAGGTAGATAAGTCGCTAATCTTCTTTTCTGGTTCTTCCATGGAAAAACTTCTTAATATTCGTAATGCATTTTTAACGGATGATAAATGCTGATCTTCCTGTTTTTCATTAACCATCTAGTTTCCTCCTTTCATTATTAGAAACAAAAAAGTGTTTGTTTCCCTATAGTGGAGAATATAGCAAATAATTCTAGATAAATAAAGTGAATATTTTAAAAGTTTTAATTTTGGTTTTGTTGCATATAGAGAAACAACAGTGTTGATGATGAAAAAAGTAGTAAGTAATATTATAAAGTGAGGATTGATAAATTTTAGGAGAGTACTAAGAAAGTCTTCTTCTAAAGACAAAATTGTAAGCGTTTTATTTATTATGAAGAGGGGGATGTAATATGTTCAAAAGAGGAATGAAGCTTAGTCTTACTTTGTTAATCTTAATTTCACTAGTATTTGTTTCCGCTTGTTCGAAGAGTTCTGGAGGGGAACAAGCTGGGTCGGATTCAAAATCTATCACCATTAAGATGGGTCACATGAACTCTCCTGACCATGTACAAGACTCTAAGGCAATGAAACCGTTTAGTGAAGAGGTAGAAAAGCTTACTGATGGTCGAGTGAAATTTCAAATCTATCCAGGTGGAGCGCTTGGTGGACCTAAGGATACGTTAGACAATATTACAACTGGAATCATGGATGCAGGTTGGGGGCTACATGGGTATAACGCAGGAAAGTTCCCTACCCACTCTGTTCTTCAGCTTCCATTCCTTGCAAACGGGACGGGAGAAGAATTGAGTGTGGTTGCTCAAGAGCTCTATGATACGTTCCCTGAAGTTCAAAAGGAATATGATGATCTAAAGTTATTATGGGTTCATGCTGCTGATCCTTACGCCATTATCACAAAAGGAAAAGCGGTAAGGAGCTTTGAGGACGTAAAAGGATTAAAGCTTAGAACACCATCTGTTGAAGCAGGTGAAATGATTAAGTCATGGGGTGCAACACCAGTTTCCTTACCAGCACCAGAAATATATGATGCTCTTCAAAAGGGAGTGATAGATGGGGGCGTCCTACCTGTGGCTGCTATAAAAGATTTTAACCTGACCGATTTGGTTGATTACGTTACATTAGGAAACTTTAACACTAGTATTTTCTACGTTGCCATGAACAAAGATAGCTGGAATAAGATTTCACCAGAAGATCAAAAGCTGATTGAAGAGGAACTTCTTGGTGAGCCGATGGCGAAAATGGCGGGTGCAGCGTTTGACTATCAAAAGGGCTTAGCGGAAAAAGAAGCAAAGGATGCAGGTGTAGAGTTTATTAGCCTTGAAGAGGGTGAGCTACAAAAATTTAAGGATAACTCAGATGGTGTAAAGGAAAAATGGCTGTCTGATATGAAAGAAAAAGGCGTAGACGGACAGAAGATTTACGATAAAACAGTAAAGCTTATTGAAGAATAAAAGTCTTCCTATATGGAGGTGTAGGTAATGGAACAAGAAGTAAGGAAGGACCTTTCGTTAAGAGCTTCGGCTCTTGACGAGGTCTCCGCATTCGAAAAAGTGATAAATCAATTCGAGAAAGTTGTTTCTACTTTAAATAATGTTCTTCATAAAATTTCGAGTATCATCTTGTTTCTATTAATGTTTCTCACAACTGCCGATGTGGTTGGTCGATATTTTTTTAATAAACCTATTACGGGTACGTACGAGCTAACAGGATTGGCACTAGCCATGATCATCTTTTTTAGCCTAGGTTCTGCACAAATTAAAAAAGATCATATTGAAATTGATTTCTTAACAAATATGATGCCAACAAAGGTTCAACATACACTTTCAGGTCTTACTTCTCTCTTATTGTTTATCCTAATGTCGTTAACAACCTGGCAATTATTTGAATATACAAAGAGGGTTTATTTCGGAAATGAACTAAGTGGAGATCTTGGCTTACCGCTGTATCTGTTCGTTACCTTTGCCACAGCTGGTGCGGTTTGTTTCACACTTACTTTTATTGTTGATACGTTAAGATCCTTCCTAAGGGTGGTGAAAAAATGAGTCCAGAAATGATAGGCGTGTTAGGAATTGTTTTACTATTGGTGCTCATCTTATTAAAGGTGTCTGTAGGACTTTCTTTATTTTTAGTAGGGTTCTTAGGAGTATCATGGCTTTCTGACTGGCAGGTAGGATTGTCACAGCTTGGATCCTCCGCTTTTGGAACTTCCAATAATTATGGGTTAAGTGTTATTCCATTGTTTATATTAATGGGAATGTTTATGTCTAATACAGGATTAGGAAAGGATCTTTTTAATGCTGTTGATAAGTGGATTGGGCACTTTCGTGGTGGTCTAGCCATCGCTACAGTTGGTGCAGCTTCCATTTTTGCCGCGATATCAGGCTCCTCCAACGCGACAACAGCTACTTTGGCTAAAATCACTATTCCTGAAATGAAAGAGTACAATTACAGGACGACTTTTTCTACTGCTGCTGTTGCTGCCGGAGGTACCCTTGGGATATTAATTCCTCCTAGCGTAATCTTGATTTTATATGGGGCTTTAACATCTGAACCTATAGGACCACTATTAATTGGTGGTTTAGTACCAGGAATCATCATGACCCTTCTTTTTATGCTTATGATAAATATACAAGTCCGGTTAGATCCTTCCATTGCTCCTACAAAAACGGAAAAGGCAACCATCGAGGAAAAATTCTCTTCGTTAAAAAGTGTGTGGCCATTTTTATTGATATTTGCCATTAGTATCGGTGGCATTTATTTTGGTGTATTTACTCCAAGTGAGGCTGGTGGGATAGGTGCAATTGGTGCTTTCTTTCTTACCCTTTTAACTAAAAGACTGAGTTTTAAAGGACTAATCTCTTCCTTAGATGAGTCGATAAGGTTGACGGTCATGCTGTTCTTAATTTTAATTGGAGCATCATTATTTGGAAAGTTCCTAGCGTTAAGCCAAATACCGATGTATTTAACAACGACGGTCGGTTCACTAGATGTTTCTCCCTTTCTCATCATGGCTATGATTCTTTTAGTCTATTTTATTCTAGGAATGTTTCTAGAAGGGATAGCAATCATGGTACTTACCCTGCCCATTGTCTATCCGTTAATCACTCAATTAGGATTCGACGGGTTATGGTTTGGAATCATTATGGTAATGGTGCTGAATATTGGTGTTCTTACACCTCCTCTTGGATTAAGCGTTTATATTATTAGTGGTGTCGTAAAGGATGTCCCAATTCAACAAATTTTCCGAGGAGTCTTCCCAACTATTATTACTATGGTTGCTTTTACCATTGTGCTAGTTATCTTTCCTGAAATCGTCACCTATTTACCCAGTTTGATTGAATAAGAACCTAAGGAGGAGTTGATCCAAAATGATCAAGAAAACATTGGATGAAAAGGCTTTTTACTTATTAAAAGAAAAAATGGATGAAGGGTTATTACCGCAATGGGTTCTAACTGACCCAGATATATATGACCTTGAAATAGAAAAAATATATGGACATTCGTGGCAGTTTCTTGGCCATGAAACGGAAATCAAAGAACCAGGAAGTTATGTTACACGTTGGATGGTCAATGATCCTGTTTTGTTAGTAAGAACTCGTGAAGGTGATATTAAAGCGTTTTTAAATTCATGTACCCATCGTGGAACTCAGCTTTGTACAGCAGATCGAGGAAATAAAAAAACCTTCACTTGTCCTTATCATGGCTGGAGCTATAATTTGAACGGTGAATTAGTTGGAATCGTAGCTGGTAATAAGGTGTATGGAGAAGAAATGGATAAATCCGAGTGGGGCTTAAGGCCCATCCCTCAGGTTGAAATGTATCAAGGAATGATCTTTGGAAATCTTGATAAGAATGCGGAACCTCTTGAGGAATATCTTGGGGAGATGAAATGGTACTTAGATATTCTTCTAGGTAGAAGTGGCGGAATGGAGGTCAGAGGTCTTCCACAGCGCTGGGTAGCAAAGGCGAACTGGAAAGCGACTGCTGAAAACTTTGCTGCTGATCCGTATCATGTACAAACAACTCACCGTTCCACAGTTGAAATGGGAATTAGTCCGGAAGACCCGTTGTATGCCGGCTATGGACATCAGGTGGTAATGAAAAACGCACATGGTATTAATGTGATAACCTCCAAGACAGGAAAAGCAAGAGTACCATATCAAGGTACACCCGAATCTATGTGGCCGTTGTTTGAGAAGAATTTAAGCCCCGAGCAGCTAGATATCCAGTCGAAAGTCACTGTGTTTGTAGGGGGAGTGTATCCGAATTTATCCTTTGTAAGTCCTATTCACGGAACGGAAGGACATTTACATAATTACTTGAACTTTCGAATGTGGAGGCCACTCGGGCCAGATAAGGTAGAGGTTTGGTGTTGGTTTTTAATTGATCAGGCAGCACCGGAGGAGTATAAAGAAGCTGCCTATCGAGGATATCTAGGTTCTTTCGGTCCAAGTGGCACACTAGAACAAGATGATACCGAAACATGGGCACGTATTGTTGAAGTAAGTAAAGGCTTAATGATGAGGGACAAAAGCTTGAACTACAATAGTGTGAGCAATTATTTAATGGGGTACTCCCATGTGGAACCAGATAAGAACTTTCCTGGGCCGGGGACTGCTTATCCAACAACGTATATAGACGCCTTATCTAGAAGGATGCACGAACAGTGGCTGGAGCTAATCTCGAAAGGTCTATTTAAAGAGGAGGTCAAGCAATGACTCTGAATATTCAAAGATTGGTGACCCCCGAACTTCATCTTGAGATCACGACGTTACTGAACCGAGAAGCGTATTTCCTTGACAATCGTAAATACAAGGAGTGGTTAGAATTACTTACCGACGACATCGTATATCGGATGCCATTGAGAGAAACGGTAGAAGGTGTTGGAGTGAATGATATCTCTACAGATACGGCTTTCTTCGAAGAAACAAAAACATCTCTAACGACCAGAGTTCACCGCTTGTATACAAAATCTGCCTGGGTAGAAAACCCGGCTACTAGACAGCGTCATTTTATTACCAATGTGACAGTAGAGGCAACGGAAGAGGAAGAAGAGTACAAGGTAAGAAGTTATTTCTTATTTATGAGAAGCAGAGCCTCTACGACCGATATGGAGCAAATGTTTGGGGAGAGAAACGATATCGTTCGAAAAGTAGACGGTGTGTGGAAAATCTCCTCACGAACGATTTTCCCGGATCAATCGGTAATCACGACAATGAATATGAGTATGTTTCTCTAATAAATCTCATTATCACACAGCCTCCTAGTGAAAAAGGGGGCATTTTAATTAAATTTTCAAAAAATATCAGACTGTTGCATATAGAGCAACAATGACGTTGTTGGTGCTGATAGTAAGCGTTACCATGTAATTAATAAAAATAATCTAATTTTAGGAGGATACACAGTATGCAGGTAGAAACAAAAGTTAAAGCAATCAATTGCTTACATTTTATCAACGGTCAATTTGTTGAATCACAAAATCATAAAACCTTTGAAAATATGAATCCAGCAACAGAAGAAGTATTAGGTACTGTAGCAGAAGGGGGAAAAGAGGAGGTAGACTTTGCGGTTCGTGCGGCGAGAAGAGCATTAAATGGTCCGTGGAAAAATATGACACTCGCAGAACGGTCAAAGATCCTTCGTCGCATTGGTGATTTGATTCTTGAAAGGCAAGAGGAATTGGCGATGCTAGAATCATTAGACACAGGAAAGCCATTTTCTTTAGCAAACAAAATTGATGTTCCACGTGCAGCGTATAATTTTCACTTTTTCGCCGATTATATCACATCTGTTGGAACGGATGCCTACCAACAGGATGATCAAGCAATTCATTATGCCTACCGTCGTCCGGTAGGGGTTGTTGGAATCATCAAGCCATGGAATCTACCATTATTACTTCTTACTTGGAAGTTGGCCCCTTGCCTTGGGATGGGGAATACGGCGGTCATTAAACCCGCAGAATGGACTCCGATGACAGCAACCGTGCTAATGGAAATTTGTAAGGAGGCAGGCGTCCCAGATGGAGTGGTGAATCTTGTACATGGCTTTGGTCCAAATTCAGCCGGCGGAGCAATCTCTGAGCACCCAGATATTGATGCCATTTCCTTCATCGGAGAACCGAGTACAGGGGCAAGTATCATGAAAGCAGCTGCTGACTCTTTGAAAAAGCTGTCTTATGAATTAGGTGGAAAGAATCCAAATATTATTTTTGCAGATTCTGATCTTGATGAAGTGATTGAAACAACGGTTAAATCTAGTTTCATCAATCAAGGGGAAGTTTGTCTTTGTGGCTCACGCATTTACGTAGAGCGACCAATTTACAATGAATTTATCAATAAATTTGCTGAAAGAGTAAGAGAGTTACGAGTAGGTGACCCGCTTGCTGAATCCACCAATGTAGGTGCGTTAGTTAGCAAGGAACACTATGAAAGAGTAAATAGCTATATCGAGATTGCACGAAATGATGGAGCAAATATTCTAACAGGTGGAAAGCGACCAGAAGGAATGGATAAAGGGTTTTTTCTAGAGCCAACAATTATCACTGGGCTTGATCGTACTTCTCGTTGTGTTCGTGAAGAAATTTTTGGTCCGGTTGTGACAGTAATGCCTTTTGATATGGAAGAAGAAGTCATCATGCAGGCAAATGATACACATTATGGGTTAAGCGCGACCATCTGGACAAACGATCTGCGCCGTGCACACCGAGTGGCACATCAAATTGAAGCGGGCATTATTTGGGTAAACACATGGTTCCTAAGAGATCTACGAACTCCTTTTGGTGGGATGAAAAATAGTGGGATTGGTAGAACCGGAGGAATGCATAGCTTAGATTTCTACTCGGAATTATCAAATATTACGATCAAGCTGTAAGAAAGGTGGGAAAGGAAATGTCCATTGTGACTCATAGAATAAAAGAATATGCCGCTCTATTAGCTGATGCTGAAAAGACAGGTGTTGGAACCAATCCACTTACGTCAATAGATCCAAATCTTTCTGTAACGGAAGCTTATCATATACAGCTAGAAAATATACAAATGAAAGTGGAACAAGGACTGATAATTGTTGGGAAGAAAATCGGACTTACCTCACTTGCTATGCAAAAGCTTCTCGGGGTTGACGAACCCGACTACGGTCACTTGTTAAATAATATGGAAGTAGCTAATGGCGGGACGATTCCAATCGAGAAAGTATTGCAACCAAAGGTAGAAGCAGAACTCGCTTTTGTTTTAAAAAAGGATTTAATGGGTCCAAATATAACGACACTTGATGTGTTACAGGCAACTGATTATATTGTACCCGCCCTCGAAATTGTAGATAGTAGGGTAAAAGATTGGAAGATTAAGCTTCCTGATACGATTGCAGATAACGCTTCTTCTGGTTTTTACGTACTTGGAGACAAAAAAGCAAAGGTGGACGAAATCAATCTTGAATTGCTTGGCATGGTGCTTTCGAAAAATGATGAGATTGTTAACACCGGGGTGGGAGCGGCCGCTCTAGGAAACCCAGCTACATGTGTTGCATGGCTAGCAAATAAATTGTCTGAATTTGGGATTTCACTGAAAGCAGGAGAAGTCATTTTATCTGGTGCACTATCGGCAGCTGCTGATGCGAAGGCTGGAGATACTTTCTCTGCTAGATTTGCTCATCTTGGCCAAGTAAGTGTTCATTTTTAAAAGGAAAGGATGGTTCTCATGGACAAAGTAAAGGTTGCAATTCTTGGATCAGGAAATATCGGTACGGATCTCATGATTAAGCTAGGACGCTCAGAAGTTCTTGAATTAACGACGGTAATTGGAATTGATCCTGAATCTGACGGGTTAAGAAAAGCAAAAGAGCTAGGCTATGAAACGATTGATACCGGAATAAAGGGGTTCTTAGAACGATCAGAACTGGCAGATATCGTCTTTGATGCAACATCAGCAAAAGCACATGTTAGGCATGCAAAGCTATTACGAGAAGCGGGCAAACAGGTTCTTGATTTAACACCAGCTGCAGTTGGCCCACTTGTCGTACCCCCAGTGAATATTAAAGAGCATGTGGACGCAGATAATATTAATCTGATTACATGTGGCGGGCAAGCGACGATTCCAATGGTTCATGCGATTAATTCTGTTCAATCAGTGGAATACGCGGAAATAGTCGCTACGATTTCTAGTAAAAGTGCGGGTCCTGGAACAAGGGCAAATATTGATGAATTTACCGAAACAACAGCACGTGGAATTGAAAAGATTGGAGGAGCAAGAGTTGGGAAAGCCATCATCATCCTGAATCCAGCCGATCCTCCGATCATGATGAGAGACACCATTCATGTTTTAGTAAAAGGTGATCAGGTGGATGAAGAGGGGATTGCTCGTTCCATCAAAGAAATGGAACAACAAGTACAGGAATATGTACCTGGGTACAAACTAAGACAAGAACCGATCTTCAACGGCAACCATATAACCGTTTTTATTGAAGTAGAAGGAGCAGGCGATTATCTGCCGAAATATTCTGGAAACTTGGATATTATGACGGCAGCTGCTGTGAAAGTAGCAGAAGAATGGGCAAAACGCAAAATTTCACAAGCAATTGTTTAAGAGAAAGGAGGAGCAAAAAATGGAAGCGAAACGTGATGTAATATTGACGGAGGTAGCTTTAAGAGATGGTAGTCATGCGATTCGGCATCAATTTACAGTTGAGCAGGTAACTCAGGTGGCAATGGGGTTGGATCAAGCCAATGTACCTTATATTGAGGTATCACATGGAGATGGATTAGGTGGATCCTCTTTGCAATATGGATTTTCCCGAACCAATGAAATGGAATTAATTGAAGCGGCGGCTGCTTCGGTAAAGCAGGCGAAAATCTCTGTTCTTCTTATTCCTGGAATCGGAACCAAGCAAGAATTAAAGCATGCGGCACAGCTTGGTGCCAAGATGGTGAGAGTGGCCACTCATGTGACTGAGGCTGATGTCGCCCCGCAGCATATTGCTCTTGCCAAAGATTTAGGTCTTGAAACAGTAGGGTTCTTAATGATGTCTCATATGGCTCCTACGGAAAAGTTGGTGGAGCAAGCGAAGCTTATGGAGAGTTACGGTGCCGATACAGTGTATGTGGTCGATTCTGCGGGGGCTCTCTTGCCACATGAAGTGAAGGAGAAAATTCGCGCTCTTAGACAAAGTCTTTCGATTGATATTGGTTTCCATGCTCATAATAACCTATCTTTGGCGGTAGCAAACAGTATTACCGCGATTGAAGAGGGAGCAAGACGCATAGATGGAAGCATCCGATGTCTTGGCGCCGGTGCTGGAAACACGCAGACTGAAGTACTCGTCGCCGTCCTTGACCGCTTAGGTATAAAAACGGGAGTGGATCTGTACAAAATGATGGATGTAGCCGAAGATATTGTTGCTCCAATATTAGAAAAACCACAAGAAATTACAAAAGACGGTTTGGTACTCGGATATGCGGGTGTGTACTCTAGCTTCTTATTACACGCACAAGCAGCTGCACGAAAATTTGGAATTGATTCCCGTGATATTCTCGTTGAGCTTGGAAAGATGAAGGTGGTTGGTGGTCAGGAGGATATGATCCTTGATGTGGCTGCTGAACTTGCTAAAAAACTGCAAACAACGGGTTGATAAGGAGGAAATGGAATGGCGACAGTGGAATATAAAGAGATTGCAAAATATTTAATTGCTGGTGAGGAAGAGAAAAGGGAGGTCGTAAAAGTAACAGAGAATATCAAACCAGATCTTTCTGTTGAAGAAGGATATCTCGTCCAACAGGAGCTTGTCAAAATAAAGCTGGAAGAAGGGAGAAGGATCGTCGGACCAAAAATGGGTTTAACTAGCAAAGCAAAGATGCAGCAAATGAATGTAAATGAGCCCATTTATGGATATGTGTTTGATTATATGCTGATCGAAAATGGTGGAAGGGTTCAATTACAAGACATGATTCACCCGAAAGTAGAAGCAGAGATTGCTTTTGTCATTGGGGAGGACATTGAAGGACCAAACGTGACAGCAGCAGATGTGTTGTCAAAAACTGAGTATGTGATTCCAGCTCTTGAACTAATCGATAGTCGGTACGTCAATTTCCAATTCACTTTACCAGACGTAATTGCAGACAATGCATCTACATCTAGAGTTGTTTTCGGAACATCTTTTCAAAAGCCCGACAAATTTGATCTTGATTTAGTAGGTGTAACACTTTCTATTAATGGGGTAATTAAGGAGCTTGGTGCAGGAGCAGCTGTGCTTGGCCACCCAGCGGAAGCGATTGCGATGCTAGCAAATATGCTTTCTCGTAAAGGGGAGAAGGTTCGTAAGGGTGATGTGATTTTATCTGGAGCAATTACAAGTGCCATTTTGTTAGAAAAGGGAGATGTTGTAACCGGTCGATTCGATGGATTAGGTGAAGTCTCTTTTGTGGTGACAGATTAATTTTATTTGAAGAGAAAGGAGGCATCCTATGCCAATCATTCAGGTTCAAATGATGGAAGGCAGACCAAAGGAGAAAATTGAAGAATTGATTCAGAATATTACAAATACGGTTACTGAAACATTGGACGCTCCAAAAGAGAGTATTCGAGTATTAGTGACTGAGATTCCGAAAACTCATTGGGGAGTAGCAGGTGTGCCAAAGTCAAAATCGTAAGGACTATAAGGAGGTTCATAATGACTATTGAGTTATGTACGTTAGTTCCGCATGTTCCAAGTATCTGTCATGAAGATACAGCTCCGGATTTTCAAAGAGACATGGTAGAAGGATTAAAAGAGGTTGCCAAGGACATTCAAAAAATCTCACCGGATGTGATTGTGTTAGTATCCTGCCATTGGCCATCTACTTTCTTCCATTATGTTGACTGTACCCCTGAGCATAAGGGGATTTTAACAGCCTTTGAAGCTCCTGATCTTATTAAGGATATTCCTTATTATTATCCAGGTGATGCCGATTTGGCTAATCAGCTGGTGCAAGCAGGTGTGAGTGCAGGATTACAGGTACAAGGAGTAAATGATCCATACTATATTTGGGATTATGGAACGGTTGTCCCTTTAAGATATCTTGTACCGAATGAAGATATTCCTATCATCAATCTTTCGGTTACTCTTGCTGCTAGTATCGAAGAAACATATAAATGGGGTCAAGAGATAGCAAAGGTTTTACATGCTACTGATAAAAAGGTCGTTTTTGTTTCAAGTGGTGCTCTATCTCATAATTTAGTCCGCGGTCGTCATAATAAGCCGACTGTGGCAGAGCACTCTTTAGATAAACAATTCATTGAGTTTGTGATGAAAAAAGACTATCAATCTGCTTATGATATGTTACCTGAATATGCGAGAATGGCTAGGGTTGAGTCTGGTGGACGACATCTGGCAATGTTGTTTAGTATGCTTCAAAAGGATGATGAGGTAGCTTACTTAGCAGATGGGCAATCCTCAGGAAGCTGGAATGTATTGCTAACCTTTGACTCCAAAAAGGTAGTTGGAGAGGATCGAATGGAAGATAGTAAGGTAGTAAAGAAATAAATATCTGTTAACAGTTAGTTTTGTAAGCGTTAACAAGGAAGTAGGAGGATGTTTCATGCGGACAAAAGTAGGTATTATCGGAGCGGGGCCAGCTGGATTATTGCTGTCCCATCTCCTGCATCTTCAAGGCATTGACTCTATTATTCTTGAAAATCGTTCGAAGGAAGAAATCGAGGGAACGATCCGTGCAGGAGTGCTGGAACAAGGAACAGTTGACTTACTTAATAGCACAGGTATTGGAAGAAGAATGATGAGAGAAGGGCATATTCACCATGGAATTGAACTTCAGTTTAATGGTCGTAGACATAGAATTGATATGAATGAATTAACCGATGGAAAGAAAATTATGGTTTATCCTCAACACGAAGTGATCAAGGACCTGCTTGAAGCTCGTCTAAAGGTCGATGGAAAGATCTACTTTAACGTGAAAGGCGTTCAGCTTCACGATGTTGATACGAATTCTCCAACCATTAGTTTTAAACAGGAAAATGGGACTGAGGTAGAACAAATTGAATGTGACTTCGTAGCAGGCTGTGACGGGTTTCATGGTCCAAGCCGTCAAGCGATACCAAAAAAAGAAAGGGTGGAAAAACAAAAAATTTATCCCTTTGGTTGGCTAGGAATTCTTGCCGAAACTCCACCAGTACATCCAGAACTTATCTATGCCCACCACGACCGAGGCTTTGCACTATTAAGTACTCGTACCCCTAAGATTCAACGCCACTACCTTCAAGTTGATCCAAAAGATGATATTGCGAATTGGTCAGATGACAGAATATGGTCCGAGCTACATGCAAGGGTTGATACTTTAGATGGATGGAAAATGATTGATGGCCCGATTATTCAGAAAAATATTGTTGCCATGAGAAGCTTTGTTTGTGAAACGATGCAGTATGGAAGATTATTTCTGGCTGGTGATTCCGCACATATTGTACCGCCAACTGGTGCAAAGGGGCTAAATCTAGCAGTAGCTGATATTCAAGTATTAGCGAAAGGAATCAGCGAATTTTATCTTTCAGGAAATGAAGATACTTTGGAACATTACTCCTCTATTTGTTTGCAAAGAGTATGGAAAGCCCAGCGATTCTCCTGGTGGATGACCACCATGCTTCATAGAAATGTTGAACAGACTCCGTACGAATATGGAATTCAAATCGCTGAGCTAGACTATGTTACTTCTTCAGAAGCAGCTGCAAAAAGTTTGGCTGAAAATTATGTTGGCTTGCCGATGGGGTTTAAAGGATTAGAGTTTAATCAGCAAATCCTAAACTAAGTAAAAGGGAGAAGGATAATCCCGTTAGGTTGAATCATAAAAGGGGTGTCAGGCTATGAGTCAAAAAAAGCAATCTTTTTTCCGATATGAAAATGGTATATTATTCGTTTTGTTTTTGGTTTTTGGCTTGGTATTTATGGATCGGCTTAGCATTATATATTTATTTCCTTTTGTTGCACCAGAGTTAGGTCTAAACAACACACAAATGGGGATGATTGTTGGGGCAACTTCTATTGCTTGGGGATTATCAACCCTATTATTTGCTAGTTTATCTGACTTTCTTGGAAAAAAGAAAAAGACCTTAATTGTTTTTATTATCATCTTTTCGGCTGCTACCTTTACCTCTGGCCTAGTTGGCGGGCTTGGATCCCTCATTCTGGTTAGACTCTTAATGGGAGCATCTGAGGGACCAGTTATTCCACTAGTTCAGTCTACAATTATGGCGGAATCCACTCCAAAACGAAGAGGGTTTAATATGGGCTTTATTCAAAGCTCCGGACCTCTTCTAGGAAATGCGGTTGCTCCAGTCCTGGTTGTGGCCATTGCAGCAGCGACAAATTGGCGGTATTCTTTCTTTGCTCTTGCTATTCCTGGAGTCATTCTTGCTATCATATTAATGTTTTATATGAGGGAGCCACTCTTACATTCATCTGGAAATAGTGGAGAAAAGCAGGGAAAGCCAACCTTTAGTGAATACAAAAGTGTTTTTAAAACAAGAAACGTATGGGTGGGAATGTTAATCGCTATTTTCTATATGATGTATTTACTGGTATTTACTAGCTTTATGCCTTTATTTCTATCAGGTGTATCTGGATACAGTGAAGCGCAATATGGAATTGTTTTAGGTGTTTTAGGGATTTCCATGTTCTTTTGGCAGTTATTTATTCCGTTTTTATCCGATAAGGTAGGGCGGAAAGCGGTTATCACTCCCGTAACGTTTATTGCTATTTTCCTACCGTTAGCCATTGCTAATTTTCATAATAATTTCGCTTTACTAGCTATTTCTGTTTTCATACTAGCCATCGGATTTGGAGGACAGCCGCTATATCTTGCTATTATTCCCTCTGAGTCAGTACCAAGAACATTTGCGGCTACTGCAATAGCGGTTATTGTGTTAACTGGAGAGATTATTGGCGGAACTTTAGGACCAATTGTTGCGGGTGTTTTAGCAGACAAATACAGTTTGTACGCCCCGCTATGGCTTGCCAGTGGAGCTGCAGTTATTTTCTTTCTTTTATCCTTTGCCCTAAAGGAAACAGCACCTGTGAAAGTGTCGGGGAATAAGGATATGAACGAGGTAAACGTACCAATTTAAAAACCCTATTAGAAGAGGCCATGATCCTATTTAGATTGTGGTCTTTTCTTTTGGGAAAAAGAGAAAGAGGTTGTTTTAAAAATAATGTAGGAAATTGTTGATGGAAAATCCCCAAAAAAGTTCGATCGTCTTGTTGACAACACTGAATATTTAAACTATTCTAAAATTAACAAATATGTAATCGTTTTCAAAGAAACCTTTCCCGAAGCATTCACCTAATCTATAGATTCTTCTACAAACTCATATTTCTAGTTTATTAAAAATGGTATATACCAAAATGATTGAATAGCATAGGACAGGGGATTGTATATTACTATATAATGTAAATAGTACTAGCCAAGTATTAACCATTTAAAGCAGGTGAAGAAATGCATAAAGGGGAAGAAGAAACACCATTTTATCAACAATTAAAAGATAAAATCATCGACGATATTGAAAGCGGGAAACTAAAGCATGGAGATAAGCTCCCATCTGAAAGGGAATTAGCTGAACAATATGGAATCAGCCGGATGACGGCAAGACATACCCTATCCATATTAGAAAGAGAAGGGGTCGTGGAACGAAGAGTTGGTGCAGGAACCTTTATATCTAATTATAAGATCGAGATGGATTTCATAACTTTTAATAGTTTTACAAGAACGATGCTGGGAAAAGGGTTAACACCAAGCACCCAAGTTCTTTCAATTAAAACGAGTCCAGCAAAACCAGGGATCGCAAATAAGCTAAACATTCCTGATGGGGAAGAAATTGTTATTATTAAGCGATTGAGAAACGTGAATGGAATTCCTATTTCTATTGAAGAATCCTTTATTCCGTATAGGTATTGTCCAGATATAGATAATAGAATAACTAACAATCATTCTCTTTATCAAATGTTAGAAAGTGAATATGGCATTACGCTAGTAAAGGCCAAAGAATATATGAAAGTGAAACTAGCAGAAGAAAGTGACTGTAAATTACTTAGAATTCGATCCGAAAGTCCATGTGTCTTACGTGAAGCGGTGGCCTACGATGATCAGGAACAATCGATCGAATATTCAACATCACTAACTAGAAGTGACATTGTCAGGTTTTATTCCGAGCTACATCTGAAATGACTATCATTTCAGGTTATTAAAAGTGGTATATACCATTAAAGGTAAGAGGAGGGAAAGTGATGAGAGTCATTGGGGTTGGAGATAATGTGGTTGATAAGTATATGTATAAGAGAATCATGTATCCAGGGGGAAATGCGCTGAATTTAAGTGTTTATGCAAAGCAACTAGGAGTAGATGCTGCCTATTTAGGTGTATTTGGAGATGATAAGGCAGCGAATCATATTATCGAAACACTAAACCATTTGAAGATAGATATCTCTTATTGTCGACAGCATCCTGGGGAAAATGGCTTTGCAGCAGTAGATCTTGTGGATGGTGATAGAGTATTTATCGGAGGAAATGATGGAGGTGTACAAAAGGAACATCCTATTATTCTCACACAAGAAGATTTGGATTATATTCAAACATTTGAATTGGCTCATAGTAGCATTTATAGCGGGATGGAAGCAGAACTACATAAATTAAAGGAAACCGGGATTCTCGTTTCCTTCGATTTTTCAACGGATTATAATGAAAGCGTTTTAAAGGGGGTTTGCCCTCACGTTAATATAAGTCTTCTCTCATGTGGTCAGCTTCCAACAGAAGAAGTAAAGGACCTTTTAACATATGTGTGTTCCTTAGGCAGTTCAATGGCTATTGGGACAATGGGTTCACGAGGGGCAATGGTATTTAACGGAAAAAACTTTTATGAACAAAAACCCCACTATGTTAAACCTGTAGATACGCTTGGAGCAGGAGATTCTTTTTTTACAGCTTTCATTCTTGAGTACTTAAAAGGGAGAAAGAAGAAGGTAAATGAAGATCAGTTGATCCGTGAAAGCCTAGAAGAAGGAGCGAAATTTGCGGCACAGACTTGCTTGGTCGATGGAGCATTTGGATTTGGTATGGAATTCTAAATTCTTTTTTAAAAGGATTTAAGAATCATAGATAAAAAGTACCGGGGGTGGTTGTGTTTTGGAAGGCTAATACACCTTAAATAATTATTTATGCTCTAACTATAAGGAGGGTCAATGAATGAGAACAAAAATATTAATTGTATTCATGCTTATGTTGGCATTGGTCATTACGGGTTGTTCCAGTTCTACCTCATCAAATGAAGATGATTCGGATAAGATTGTTTTGAAATTTTTGCATAAGTGGCCTCAACCAGAATACGCCCCTTATTTTGAAGAAGTAGTAAAAGAATTTGAAACTCAAAATCCAGATATTAAAATTAAAATGGAAGCAATTGCGGACGAACCGATAAAGGATAAACTTCGCGTCATTCTTGGCGGAAGCGAGGTTCCAGACATTATGTTTTCTTGGTCGGGTGAGTTTGCTAGAAAATTCGTACGTGCCGATGCAGCCTTAGATCTCACCCCATATTTAGAGGAGGACGCTGCATGGAAAGAAAGTTTCATTCCGGCTTCCCTACAGCCATTTTCTTCGGATGGGAAGAACTATGGAATTCCACTAAGATTTAATGGAAAGTTCTTTGTTTATAATAAAGAAATTTTTGATAAATATGGATTAGATGCTCCTAAAACATGGGATGAATTTTTAGATATTCTCGACACTTTAAAAGAAGAAGGCGAAACTCCACTCATGCTTGGAAATGAAAGTCCTTGGGCAGCTATCCACTACCTAACAGGGCTGAACCAGAAGATGGTGGACCAAGAGGTTCGAATGAATGATTATAATCCTCGTTCAGGAAAGTTCACGGATCCAGGCTATGTAAAAGCGATGGAAATGTTAGCTGAATTAAACGAGAAGGGTTATTTTATGGATAACGTAAACTCAAGTTCTCATGATATGGTGAAGCAAATGTTCTTTGCAGGAAAAGGGGCTATGTTCTACGTTGAATTAGAAGAGTTTCAAGATGTAGAAAATGCTTTGAAAGGGAACTGGGGATTCTTCCCGATGCCATCAATAGCTGATGGGAATGGAAGTCAAAATTATATAACAGGTGCTCCAGATGGATTTATTGTTTCTTCAAAGTCAAAGCATCCGAAAGAAGCCGTAGAATTTTTAAAGTTTATTACTAGTAAAGAAAATTCGTTAAAGCTAGTGAAAGATATTGGTTGGCCGAGTCCTATCGAAGGAGCTACGAACCCTGACACTGCTCTAAAGCAAGTGGCAGAAGGTGTGGATTATATGAAGCAGTCAGAAGGAATGGCTGAATGGTTAGATACAGATGTTCACGCCAAAGTAGCGGATGTGTATCTATCAAACATTCAACTTCTTCTAGATGGGTCAAAATCTCCTGAAGAGATTATTAAAGAAGTTCAAGATGTAGCCAAACAAGTGCAGAGTGAAGTGGAATAAATAGAACAGGGCAGGTATTCTTTCGATTACTTGCCCCCTCATAGGAGGGAGAAGGATGAAAGAAACATATAGAAACGGCCGAACGGCATTCCTTTTTATTTTACCAGCACTCCTTCTAATCCTGTTTATTGTATTTCTGCCAATTGTACTTAATTTATACAATAGTTTTTTTAGGTGGAATTCCTTTGAGGCAGGAAAAACGTTCGTCGGCTTCGATTATTATATAAGGCTTTTTAAAGATCCCGTATTTTTTACCGCTTTAAAAAATAATTCCCTATACGCAATTATTTCTTTACTTTGCCAGGTGGGTGGGGGAATTATTATAGCTGCTATTTTAGAAGATAAACTGATTAGGAGGTTTCAACCCTTTTTTAGAACCGTATTCTTTATTCCCTCTGTTATTTCGATTGCGGTTGTAGGTTTAATGTGG
Organism: Robertmurraya korlensis NBRC 107688; assembly: GCF_001591645.1. Lineage (GTDB taxonomy): Bacteria > Bacillota > Bacilli > Bacillales > Cytobacillaceae > Robertmurraya_A. The sequence continues at coordinate 136,044 of NZ_BCVH01000007.1, forward strand.
CAACTGATTTATAATCCAGAAATCGGGTTAGTGAATGGAGTGTTAAACGCCATTGGTCAATCGGAGTGGGCTCATTCCTGGTTAGGAGACAGTAAAACGGCCATTTATGCTGTAGTTGCCGTATCACAATGGCAATATACAGGATATATGACGATGCTATTTCTCATTGCCATGCAAAAAATTCCAATGGAATACTATGAGGCAGCCATGATTGATGGTGCTTCAAAGATCAATTCCTTTTTCCATATTACGCTACCACAAATAAAGGAAATGATTTTGGTAGGTTGCGTCATTACCGTGATTGGAGCTTTTAAGGTTTTTGATGAGGTATATGTGATGACGTTTGGCGGTCCAGGAAGATCAACAGAGGTCCTAGGAACAATGTTATATCGTTCCGCTTTTCGAAACGATGAAATGGGCTATGCATCTACCATCGGAACAATTATTTTTATCATCACCCTGACCCTATCCCTCATCCAGATGAAATTGGGAAAATCGGGACAGGAGGTGGATTAAGCAAATGACGATCGTAAAGAATAGAATTTTCCAAGTGGTCATCCTGTTGTGGTTTAGTATGTTTTCCCTAGTGATTATATATCCTATTATCTGGCTAGCTTTAAGTGGTTTAAAAACAAATAGTGATTTCTTTTTAAACACATGGTCACTTCCAGAAGAATGGGTATGGGAAAATTACAAAGCAGCATGGGATGCGGGAATCGGAAAATACTTTTTTAATAGTGTGTTTATTACGGTGGTTTCGGTGATAACAGTATTGTTATTTGGATCAATGGCTGCTTATGGGTTAAGTAGATTCCGTTTTAAAGGACAAAATATATTATTAATCATTATATTAAGTGGGTTAATGCTTGCTCCACAAGTAAGTTTGATTCCGCTATACAAGCTTCTTCAAGGAATTGGGCTTTACAATACCTATGGAGCATTAATCATTCCATATGTTGCCTTCCAACTGCCATTTGCTATTTTTTTAATGAGATCGTATTTTTTATCGATACCAAGAGAGCTTGAAGAGGCAGCCATTATTGATGGATGCAATCGTTGGAAAGTGTACTGGAATATCATTATCCCGATGGGAAAGCCAATTATTGCTTCCTGTGCCCTATTAACTGCCATGAATGTTTGGAATGAATTTATGTTTGCTTTGGTTTTTATTGAGGATTCAAGCCTTAGAACCATTCCGGTTGGTTTGATGAACTTACGAAGTCAATTAAATACTAACTTCGGAATTCAATTGGCAGGATTAGCTATTTCAGCATTACCGATGATTATCGCTTATATTATCTTTCAAAAGCAATTTGTCCGTGGGATATCGGCAGGTGGTGTGAAAGGATAATAATATATAAGTGTCTATATTAGTATATTTAACTAATATAGACGAATATAATGGTATATACCATTAGGAGGGGAGCAAATGAAGAAGGTTTCCAGAAAACAGATCACGGGGATGAACTTTCATTATCTACATTATCCATTTGAATACTTTTTGGATGCAATGGTGAAGTTTAAATTCCAGCAGATTGAAGTTTGGGGGGCAGCACCGCATTTGTATATCGAGGATCTGTCATTACAAGATATTAGGCGAATCAAAAGTGAGATTCACCAAAGGGAATTAACAGTCGTTTGTTTTACTCCAGAACAATGCATGTATCCCATCAATCTAGCTGCAAAAGAGATGGACATCAGGGAGAGAAGTATCGGTTATTTTCAAAAATCAATTGATGTGGCAGTAGAATTAGAAATTCCTATGGTGTTAGTAACAGCTGGCTGGGGATACCGAAATGAAAGTAGTGAGGAGGCATTAAAAAGATCAAAGGCCTCATTAGATATTCTATCAAACTATGCAGAAAAAGAAGGAATCGTATTAGCGTTAGAGCCATTGCAAAAAGTGGAATCGAACATCGTAAATACATTGCCTGATTTAAAGGGACTCCTTGAAGATATTTCTTCTCCCTATCTAAAAGGAATGGTAGATACAATCCCGATGGCGGTGGAGGGAGAAACTTTAGGTAGCTATTTGGAACAGTTGGAACTAGCGCATATTCATTTTATTGATGGAAAACCTGCCGGGCATTTAGCCTGGGGAGATGGAAACCTTCCATTAGAAACCTATATTCAAACATTATCTGATTACAATTATAAAGGTGCTCTTACACTGGAGTTTACTTCTACACAGTATTTGCTGAACCCAAATGAAGCAATCGAAAAATCACTTAACATGTTAGCTCCTTATCTAAATGAATAATTAAAAATTGTGGAGGGATTATTATGTTGAAATTTGATAAAGATTTATTTTTGCAACTAGTTGGAGAGGAAGGAATGGCAAAGCAAGGAGAAATCGAAAGAATCGTAGATGAGATTTCAAATAAGGGCTTCCAAAACATCTTTTTGATTGGATCTGGTGGAACGATAGCGATGATGTATCCTTATGAGTATATTTTTAAATCAAACTCGAGTTTGGATGTTCATACTGAGATTGCAGCAGAGCTACTAGTGATGAACAATCGTCATTTAACAAAGGACTCGGTTTGTATATTTGCTTCTGTCACTGGTACAACAAAAGAAACTGTTGCAGCTGCAGAATTTTGCAAAGATAAAGGGGCGACGACAATTGGTTTAGTAGCCATCCCAGATACCCCTCTAGCTAATGTAGTGGATCATTGCATTTCAACAGGCAAGGAAAAGCATTCGTTTGATACGTTCTTTGTACACCTCCAATTGCTTACTGCTCGATTTATTCACAATCATGGAGAGTTTCCTGACTATGAACAATTTACAAAAGAACTAGCTCTTCTTCCACAAGGAATTGTTCACGCAGTTGAAACGTTTGACCCTCGCGCAGAGCAATTTGCCATTAAACACAAAGATACCGGGTACCATATGTTAGTCGGAGCAGGGAATCTATGGGGAAATACTTACTCGTATGCTATGTGTATCTTAGAAGAAATGCAATGGATTAAATCCAAATCGATTCATGCAGCAGAGTTTTTCCATGGTACGTTGGAGCTAGTTGAGGAGGATACAAGTGTCATCCTGTTCAAAGGAGAAGATGAAACTCGACCACTCGTGGATCGAGTTGAAAGATTCGCTGAAAAAATTACAAACGAGTTATTTATTATTGATACTAAGGACTATCCGTTAGACGGTATTAGTGAAAAGTTTCGAAAGTTTTTTGCTGTGAATGTAAACTGGGCATTAACTGGACAAATTAGTGTCTATCTTGAAAGAGAAAGAAACCATCCTCTAGAGTTAAGAAGATACTACCGCAAAATGGATTACTAAGGGGTGGGAAAGATGTTTAATTTTGATAGAGACAGATTTTTACGAATCCAAAATGGGGCAATCGGTTTGAAGGATGAATTAGACATAGTGGTAGATGATTTAGTAACAAAAGGAGTAAAGAATTTATTTTTTGTTGGCACGGGTGGAGCGGCCATATTAATGTATGCTGCAGAATACATCTTAAAGAATCACTCAACCTTACCTGTTTTCACGGAAATATCGTCTGAATTGATGGTAATGGATCATCAGCATTTAGGTGAACAATCACTAGTCATTCTTCCATCTTTATCAGGAACAACAAAAGAAACAGTAGAAGTTGCAAAATTTTGTAAGGAAAAGGGTGCTACTACTATTGGTTTAGTGGGTTATGCGAATACACCACTTACTGAAGTGACAGATTATTCTTTTGTTAACTTTGCAGAGGATGATACGTCCTGTGAATCATTCTATCTTCAATCATTCCTCATTGCTTTTCGGTTAATGTATAAGAGACAGGAGTTTCCTGAGTACCATCAATGGATGGAAGAGCTAAAATTATTACCACAAGCTCTTTTAAAGGTGAAAGAGGATACTGAAAATCGTGCAAAAGAGTTTGCACAAAAGCATAAAGATACTCCTTATCATATCCTGTCTGGAGCTGGAATTGATTGGGGTCAAACCTACTATTATGGAATGTGTATCCTAGAAGAAATGCAATGGATTAAGACGCGTCCTGTTCAAGCATCTGATTTCTTCCATGGAACACTTGAACTGGTAGAAGAAGATACAAGTATCCTATTGTTAAAAGGAGAAGGAAAAGCACGTTCCCTAACGGACAGAGTGGAACGCTTTGCCCACCACTTTTCAAAGGAATTAACCGTATTTGATACAACAGATTATCTACTCGAGGGAATTTCAGAGCCATTTAGGCCGTTATTATCGCCAATCGTATTGGCAACCCTACTAGAAAGAATCAGCTGTCATTTGGAAGCAGTTAGAAACCACCCTCTCACCACAAGAAGATACTATAAAAAAGTTCCTTTTTAATACCATGCGAACTGTAGACTTCTAACTTGTCTACAGTTTTTTATTATTCATATTTCTTTATCTTATCGAAAAATTCTGTTAAAATCACTACGGAAACTATTTTAATTATGTATAACTAGAAAGTAAAAAATGTAAGGGGTTAATCCATGCTAAATTCAGATTTGGATACACGTTTAGAACCAAAAATTAAGGAATTATATCAATTACATAAGGAACGTTCGGCAAATATTGACTGGAGTTATCATGAATTTATCCCGTGGGACAAGGCGATGTCATTTAAGAGAGTTCCTTGGGATAAAAGTCAAGTCACTCTTCCGGAAGCAGTGATTGTGGCGATTGAGACAGCTTTATTAACAGAAGTGAATTTGCCTTGGTATACATCTCATTTGGATTATACTTTTAAAAACTCTATGGAAGTTATTAATGAATTTGTTCGCACATGGACGGCAGAAGAAGACCAACACTCTAGTTTACTTGAAACCTATTTATTGGTGACTCGTAACGTGGATCCAAAACGATTACATGAACTAAGAAAGCGAATGGTTGAGAGTGGCTGGTTCCCTGACTTCACGAACCCACTAGCAACGATGGCCTATACTTCTTTACAAGAATTAGCTACTCTTGTTTTCTATAATAATGTCGCGAAAATTGCTAGTCCTCACGACAAGGACTTAGCAACTTTACTTAGAAGACTAGCGAAAGACGAAGCTCTTCATTATGCATTCTATCGCGATACGGTGAAAGCACACTTGGAACTTGACCCCAATTTCCTAGTATTCTTCGAAGATGTCATTATCAATTTCTCTATGCCTGGCGCCGTTATGCCTGACTTTAATGAGAGAATGAAAACGATCGCCCTCGAAGCGAATTACGGTCCATTACAGTATTTTGATCAAGTATTAGATGTAGTTGTCACGTACTGGGATATTGAAAACCTCCAGCCTACTACGGAAGAAGCGAAGCAATCACAAGCGAATATTATGAAATATCACGGGCGCTTAAAAAGAATTAAAGAACGCCAACTAGCTAAAAAATAATAGCAAGATGTAAGGATGGATTAAATCATGACAACGAAATGCGAGATATGTAATAAAGATACGAAGGAAAGAGTAAGTTATTTAGAATTAGAAACATGGGAATTTGATTTCTTAAAGAAGCAAAATAAACTATTCTATTCTATTTGTTTCTCATGCTTTGACAAACATACGAATCAATTTATAGACAAAGAAACGGATCTTGAATTAAGAAAGAAACGTCTTAGTCTGGTTAGCAAAGAAATCCAAGACGAGATTGAGGATATTCTTGCAATTGAAGTGTAAACCCTAGAGGTATGATAGAAGACCAGTTCTTGAAAAGGAACTGGTTTTTTTGTACTGAAATTTGTCGTGAACAAAATGAACAAAATGATTAATAAGTTTTTAATGTTGTTTAAATGTATAATTCAAAAAATGTTCAAAAGTTTTGTAAAATTAAGAAAACGCTTACAAAGGGGGATTTGAAATGTTTTCTATTAAAAAAATTTCAGCTTGTTTTTGTGCAGGAGTATTGGCACTAAGCCTTAGTGCTTGCAGTAGTGGTCAACAAACAGCGGGGTCTGACAAAAAGGAAGAAAGTCCAGGATATCCTACTAAGGCTATTTCAGTGGTGGCACCATCAGGAGCTGGTGGGGGTTGGGACTTAACGGCTCGTTCATTAACTAAGGTGTTATCAGAGACAAAAATTGTGCAACAACCGTTAACAGTTGAAAACAAACCTGGTGGTGGTGGAGCTGTATTTATGGCTGAATACGCGACCCAGCAGGTAGAAAATAATGATATGTTATTCGTCAATTCTCCTCCTATTATCATTAATAACTTAAAAAAAGAAGGGAATAGTCCATTTGGTTACAAAAACACAACTCCTCTAGCACAGTTAACGAAAGATTATGGAGCTATTGTTGTAAAAGCAGATTCAAAGTTTACCGATCTAAAGTCCGTTTTGGAGGAGGTAAAGAAGGATCCTACGAAACTAACATTTGCAGGCGGCTCGGCACCTGGATCAATGGATCACTTAATTTCCATTCTTCCAGCTTATAAGTATGGGGTGGATCCGACAAAGGTGAAGTACGTGTCCTATGATGGCGGAGGAGAGGCGATTACAGCCTTACTTGGTGGAAATGCAGATGTGATTGGGACAGATGCTTCTAGTGTGAAGGAATTCTTAAAAGCAGGAGATGTGCGGGTGTTAGCTGTTACTTCACCGGAACGTATTGGCGGAGACTTCAAGGATGTCCCAACTGCCATTGAACAGGGTGTCGATGCAGAGTTTACTATTTGGCGTGGGCTATTTGGTCCTGAAAAGATGTCGGACGAAGCCAAAACATATTGGGAGACTTCTATAGAAAAGCTTGTGAATACCTCTGAATGGAAGAAGGAAGTAGAAACACAGGGCTGGGAAATGGAATACAAAAACAGCTCTGATTTCACAAAATTCTTAGAGGAGCAGGAAACACAGGTTCAGCAATTATTAACCGCGTTAGGTATGGAGAAATAGATGGCTTTAGGGAGGGGTTTTCCTTCTCCCTTCTGCTTTTTGAAAGGGGAGTACCAATGGATATTAAATTCGATCGTATTGCTTCTGTACTGTTTCTCGCAATTGGAGTTCTGTTTATCATCGGAAGTCGTAATCTTGCTAGCTCTTCATATGGAAGTTCTGTAGGGCCTGATATTTTCCCATTCATTCTCGGTGCTTTACTTGTCCTTTTAAGTATTCGTTTATTTTACGAAACCGTTATGACTAGGAACCATCAAGGTGAAAAGGAGAAGCTCCAGTACAAGCCATTTCTTATTATCTTTGTTGCTACGCTGATTTATATTTTGACGTTGGAAACGGTTGGGTACGTCATTACCACTTTTATCTTTCTCCTTGTTTGTTTTCAAACAATGGAACGTACAAAATGGGTAAAGTCTATCATCATATCCGCTTGTTTTTCAGGACTTGTCTATTTTTTATACGTACAAGTGTTAAAAGGAACTCTTCCTGGCTGGCCAATTTGGTTTTAGCTATGAAAGGTGTAGAGAGGAGAATAACGCATGGACACACTCGACTATCTATTTCAAGGTTTTGGAACAGCACTAATCTGGTATAATATCGCATTTGCTTTTGTAGGGGTGTTAATAGGAACGGCCGTAGGTGTGCTACCTGGAATCGGTCCTATGAGTGGGGTAGCACTACTGATTCCAGTTACTGCATCCATTACAAGTGGGCTTCCTCCAGAGCAAGCAGCTACAAGTGCCATCATTCTGCTAGCTGGGGTGTACTATGGAGCGATGTATGGAGGATCGACCACTTCGATTCTATTAAATACACCAGGGGAATCCTCTTCTGTAGTAACGACTTTAGATGGGTACCAAATGGCAAAAAAGGGAAGAGCGGGAAGTGCGTTATCGATTGCAGCGATTGGTTCCTTTGTTGCGGGTATTGTCACTCTTGTCGCACTCATTGCTTTAGCCAAACCATTGTCAGCTGTTGCTCTGAAGTTTGGACCAGCAGAATATTTTTCTCTGATGTTACTGGGGCTAGGCGCTGTTAGCGGTTTAGCAGGGAAATCTGTTACAAAGGCATTGATTATGACCATTTGCGGGTTACTTCTCGGGACGATAGGTATTGATAGTGTCTCAGGGATTGCTAGATTTACATTTGATGTTCCATGGCTCTATCAGGGGATTGAGTTTTTAACGATTGCTGTTGGTTTGTTCGCTCTAGGTGAAGTGTTCAAGACGATCTTAGAGAAGGAAGATGATGATGTTCACATCGCAAAAATAAATAACTTACTTCCTTCCAAGAATGAATTAAAGGAATCAGCAGGACCGATTGCTCGAGGTTCGGTGCTAGGTTTTTTTGTGGGAATATTACCTGGAGCAGGTGCGACGCTCGCTTCCTTCTTTTCGTATATTCTGGAAAAAAAGATTTCTAAGAACCCTTCCAAGTTTGGTACGGGATCCATTGCAGGGGTTGCAGCGCCGGAGTCTGCAAATAATGCAGCATCGGGTGGTGCAATGATCCCGTTATTAACGCTTGGTATTCCGGGTTCAGGAACCACAGCTATATTAATGGGAGCATTGATGATGTATAACGTCCAACCTGGTCCGTTATTATTTGAAGACCATCCACAGGTAGCATGGGGACTAATTGCTAGTATGTTTATCGGGAATTTAATGCTATTAATTTTAAATCTTCCATTGGTGAAAGTGTTTGCTAAAATTATTCAAACACCCAAGCAATTCTTGATTCCTATTATTATTGCTATCTCGATTTTTGGTGTATATGCGGTTCAAGTTTCCACCTATGATTTATTGCTGTTATTAGGATGTGGGATTTTCGGGTATTTTTTAAGCAAAAATGATTATCCCATCGCGCCCCTTGTACTAGGATTAGTATTAGGACCGATGGTTGAGAATAATTTACGAAGAGCATTAACGATTTCAAATGGAGATTTCAGTGTGTTTTTGACCAGACCCATTTCCCTTGCTTTTCTACTGATTACATTACTTTGGCTGCTCATTCCATTCCTATTGAAAAGAAGAGGAAAGGAAGTCATTATTAATGTAGAAGGATAAATTATTTGAAATAGTTCGAAAACTCCTTATTATTAAGGAGTTTTTTTATTATAATGAGAATAGAGGTGTTTGGATGCGTTTACATACGAAGTTAATGCTCGGGATTTTTATTGTTATTGTTGTGATTGGTGGCTTGTTTGGATATACATTTAAACAGATAATGGAATCTAACTTAAAAAATGAAATAGGTTCAAAAGCTTTATCCGTAGCCCAATCCGTTGCAATTATACCGGAAATACAAGAAGCTTTTGGGACGGAAGATCCAGCTGCTATTATTCAGCCTATTGCAGAGAGCATTCGTAAGCAAGTAGGGGCAGAATTTATTGTGATCGGGAACTTAGATGAGGTCAGATATTCTCACCCTAACCCTATACGGTTAGGGCAGAAGATGGTGGGAGGGGATAACATTCGCGTCTTTGACGGCGAATCAATCATCTCAGAGTCAACGGGAACATTAGGGCCATCACTAAGGGGGAAAACACCTATTTATCAGAATGGGGAAGTTATTGGTGTTGTGTCGGTCGGTTATCTTCAGACAGATATAGAGATGAAGGTGGCAAAAATACAGAAAAAGATTTTTTTAGTTACCTTCCTTATATTAATAGGGGGACTTTTAGCAGCTCTCTTAATCTCTTTAAACATCAAAAAAGCGATGTTTGGATTAGAACCAAAAGAAATTGCTTGGATGTATCAGGAGAAACATGCCATATTGGAATCGATTCATGAAGGAATTATTGCGATAGATACAAATGGCAGAATTACAGTAGTGAATGAAACGGCTCATAAAATTTTGAAGGTACCTAATAAGGTTTTACTCAGGGGAAAAAGAATTGAAGAGGTTTTAGAAAACACAAATCTTCTGAGTGTGGCTCGAACAGGGAAGGCGGAATACGACCAGGAAATGATGATTTTCGGGTCTGTGTTTTTGGCTAATCGTATCCCAATCTATAATAAAAAAGGTAACGTTATAGGAGCGGTTGCAAGCTTGCGGAATAAATCTGAGCTCGCACAGCTACTTCAGGAATTATCCCATGTAAGATCTTACGCGGAGGGATTACGAGCACAAACACATGAGTACTCGAACCGCCTTTATACTCTATTAGGATTAATCCAATTAGGGTCCTATAAGGAAGCGATTGAGTTTATATCTCATGAAGTGGATGTTGCCCAAGGATTCGTTCAATTTCTAATGAAGGAAATTCCGGATCCCATTATTGCTGGATTTATCCTAGGAAAAATAAGCTTGGCGAGTGAATGGAAAGTGAACTTTCTTGTAGATAGAGAGAGTAGTTTTAAAGATATTCCCAATGAGATAAATAGGGATTCGCTAGTCACTATTATTGGGAATCTAGTAAATAATGCTTTCGAAGCAGTAAGGGGCAATGAGAAGGAAGAGAAAAATGTTACCCTTTTTCTAACTGATCTTGGAAAAGATCTAATTATTGAAGTGGAAGACAACGGAAAGGGTATTGATAGTGGGAAAAGCGATTTGATTTTTCGTGAAGGTTATTCAACCAAGAACACAAAGAATAATGCAGGGATTGGACTGAGTCTAGTTCAGAAGGAAATTGAAACTCTTGGTGGAACAATTACATATTCGTCGCAGTTAGGAGAGGGCACGATTTTCACCGTAGCAATACCGAAAAAATAGGGGGAGTAAACGATGGGCAACCGTGAGATCGAAGTGCTAATTGTCGAAGATGATCTTAGAATTGCTGAGATACAACAGCGGTTTATAGAGCAAATACAGGGATTTCGGGTGGTTGGGATTGCGGCTAGTTATATAGAAGCAAAAACATTGATTGATATCTTGAAGCCGGATTTGCTCCTATTAGATGTTTATTTTCCGGATATGAATGGATTGGACTTGCTGAAAGAAACGAAACAGTTAGAGAAACATACGGATGTAATTATGATTACTGCGACAAAAGAATTAGATAAGGTTCAAGAGGCGATTAGTATAGGGGTATTCGATTATATGATTAAACCTGTGGTCTTTGATCGCTTTAAACAAGCATTGCAACGATATCAAGACTTCCATAAAAAACTATTTATATTAGGAAAAGAAAATACGCTTATTACACAGCAAGAGGTTGATCGTCTTTTACGAAAAGAGGTAGAAGTAACTAGTAGTAACGATCGATCGCTGTTACCAAAGGGAATTGATCCACTTACCCTTGAAAAAGTTTTAGAGGTATTAAGGAAAGTAGGAGTAGGATTAACAGCGGAGAGCGTGGCAAAAGAAATTGGTGTTAGTAGAACAACAGCACGTCGATACCTCGAACATCTAGTATCGATTGAACAAATTGAAGCAGATTTAGCATACGGGACGGTTGGCCGTCCCGAACGTGTGTATATTGTAGAGAGATAAGCTCATAACCCTCTTCCCTATTTTGGAAGAGGGTTAATTTATGTGGAAATATAGGGAAATCAACAAACACCCCTTTCATAGTGACTTATGAACTAGTAATTAATACTATATCCAATGTGAAAGGCGGAATTTGTCGATAAATTCCCTTCGTATATCGAACTAAATCCCCTGTTTGTTTTCCGAATATTCTGTTACGTTAACTTGGTAGTCTATTATATACATAGAAGGGATGATTTTATGAAGAAGAGGTTTACGGCTTTACTAGCGTTTTTACTAGTTTTAGCCCTATTTACACAGGCTTCGTTTCCTGTCTTTGCTACTGAAACGGCAGATGCCTACGATGTGGTAGAGTTAGAGACTAGTAGGTCTTTATTCTCACTGACGGAGGCTAGAACAGTAGAAGTTCAAGCGGATTTTGGAGCAAATGTCGATTTAAGTCAACTAGAGTTTCAGTTTGGAGGAAAAAGCCTCTCGGAATGGAAAAAGTGGACAAGAGGGACCAATTATGATGGTGAACCTTTTATTAAGGTGATTGAAGAGCCACATTTCGTAGATGGCACAACAGCCATTAAGGCAACATTAGAGTTTGGTCTTCTATATGATAGAGACAATCTATCAAACCGTACAATCCGTACGCAATACCAACAATTTATTGGAGACTATGAATTGGCGTTGGTGAACCCAGCTAGCCAAATGAAGGCTGCCAAAACTGTAAAACTGAATGTGTATGATCAATTCCATTTCTATGAAGAGTTAAAGCCAACCATTGATCAAGTATTCGAGGAAGCAAATACGGCAAATGACCGTTATCTAGAGTACCAAAGTCTAGGTAAAACTGTACAAGGCCGTGACCTGCATTTTGTCATTTTAGCAAGAGATAAAGCAGCAGTTGATAAGTATTTGAATGAAACTTTACCAATCGCATTAGAAAATCCTGATAGCTTATTAGAAAAGCTTGAAAATGGAACGATGGGAGATTACCAAGTTCCCGTATGGATAAACAATATCCATCCTGATGAAGTAGAGGGTGTGGATGCACAGGTTGAATTATTTAAGAAATTTGCCATTGAAGAGGAAGTCACATTTCAAACGGTTGTTGACAATCAGGAAAAACCAGTCACATTGAATGTGGATGAAGTTCTTGATGATGTCATCTTTTTATACATGTTTACGAACAATCCTGATGGTAGAGTACTTAACACAAGAGCAAATGCTAATGGATTTGACTTAAATCGTGATAATCACTACCAAACACAAATTGAAACACAGGAAGTAACGCAAGAAATTGCAAAGTGGACTCCACTTTCTTTTCTTGATATGCATGGGTACGTTAGTGGCTTCTTAATTGAACCAACTACCCCTCCACATAACCCGAACTTTGAGTATGATTTACTTTACGGCAATATGATTGAACAAGCTCATGTGATGGGGAAAGCAGGGATCAGTAACTCTGCTTATAACTCTTATGAAATTCCAGCACTTGACTACGGTGATGGTTGGGACGATATGACACCTGCCTATACAGCCATGTATGCGATGCTGCACGGTTCATTGGGACATACCATTGAAACACCAGCATTAAGTCAAAATGGATATGATGCTATGTATGGTACAGGTCTAGGTGCCACGCTTTATGTTACTGAAAACAAGGATGTACTGTACAAAAACCAGCTTGAGATCTTCAAACGTGGTGTGAACGGGGAGGATGATCGTGCGGTTGATGAATACTTCGTCAATGCTAACGGGGAATCAATTGGTCGTGTAAGGGGAGATAATGATAACTTCTTCCCGGAATACTATGTCATTCCAGCAGATGAGAAAGAGCAAAAAAATGCACTTGAAGCGACAAAAATGGTAGAATATCTACTTCGTAACGGTGTGAAGGTCGAACAAACGACAACAAACACAGAAGTAAATGATGTCACATATCCAAAAGGGACGTATGTGGTTCCTATGAATCAAGCAAAACGTGGATTGGCCAATGCTATGCTCTACAAAGGTGACGATGTATCTGATTGGGGAGCCATGTATGACCCAATCGTTGTTAACTTCCCAGCTTTAAGAGGGTTTGATATTGATGAAGTTCGTGTGTCAAATGCTTTTGATAACAAAACAACAGAAGTAGATCATGTAACTTTACCTACAGGTGAAGTGGTTGGAAAAACACCAAAGCAAGTGTTATCAAATACAAATAATGATACAGTGAAGCTAGTAAATGAGCTATTAAGAGACGGGAAAGTCGTTGAAAAAGCTATAGAAACAAAGGGCAAAGTGAATAAAGGTGACTATATTGTGAGTACAAAAGATTTAGCTGGGTATGATGACTTTTACTATGAAGCATCACCAGTCGGTACGACACAAAATGTAAAAACAGAAAAATTAACTCTTCCTAAAGTAGCTGTCACGGGTTCTGCCCAGTTATTATTCTCTGTCAAGGAGCTGGGGTTTGAAGTTGTAAGTCAGGCAGATGCTGATGTAGTTGTCAGTGATGGTAGTACCTTTAATGCAAGTAGTCTCGCAGGGAAATCGTATGTAGGTATGGGTGTTTATGCGCTTAATGCTGTGAAAAATAGCGGTTTGCTTGAAGGGTATGAGTGGGATTACACAAGCCCTGGTCACGAAGGGCTGTTAAAAGCAAAAGTGAATGATCATCAATTAACTGCTGGTTATCAGACTGATGAACTTTTGTATACTACCAACGGGGCTTGGATTACTTCTGTTCCTAAAGAGGCAGAGGTCTTGGCGACCGTTAGTACTAGTGACGACTTCTATGTTGCTGGATGGTGGCCTGGTCATGAAAAGGCAAAAGGTCAAACTCTAGCCTTTACTCAAAATCTTGAGGACACAAATATCACTTTATTTGCTAATGACCTAGCTTTTAGAGCACATACTCAGTATAGCTACCGTCTATTAGCTAACAGCATCTTTGCTTCGGTAGGTTCAGAAGTAGCAAAGAAAGGCAAAGGCTCCGTAAAGGATAAAGTTACGAAGAAGAATAACCAAGTTAAACCGTCTTTCTTTGAACAAGGAAGAGATAGAGAGTAGATTAAAAAAGGCAGGTTCTCAATCTAAGGTTGAGAACCTGCTGTTTTTCAGTAATCAAAATTTTAAATAATGTGATAATATAACGGTAATTGAAGGCGGGAAGGAGTAACTAGGGTGGTATTACATATGGAAGATGTTTCGTTAATAAGAGGGGAAAAATGGATATTACAGCAAATAAATTGGACCATTCATAAAGGGGATAACTGGGTGCTCTTTGGATTAAATGGTGCGGGAAAAACGGCATTGTTAAACGTATTAAATGCCTACTATTTTCCAACAAAAGGGAAAGTCAGTGTGCTAGGGAAAGAATTTGGTAAGGATCCTATTGGTGGTGAGCTACGAAAGCAAATAGGGTTTGTATCATCTTCGCTTCAACAAAAATTCCACCCAGGGGATAATTCCTTTGAGGTCGTATTAAGCGGTGCCTATGCGTCCATTGGTCTTTACGAAACTCCAACAGATAATATAAGAGAAAAGGCCATCACCTTATTAAAAGAGCTTGGTTGTATCCAATATGCAAATCGTAACTATGAAACTCTCTCACAAGGTGAAAAGCAAAGAGTGCTTATTGCTCGGTCTTTAATGAACAATCCATCTCTACTAATTCTCGATGAACCAACGAACGGTTTAGACTTCATTGCACGTGAACAATTTCTAGAAACGATTGAAGAGATTTCTACAAAAGAAGAGGCTCCAACTATGATATATGTAACTCACCATGTAGAAGAAATCCTGCCTATTTTTAATAAAACGTTGTTACTAAAAGAAGGACAGGTTTTTTCGGCCGGAGAAACAAACGAAATGATTTCAAGTTCTAATCTGTCTCATTTTCTCAACATGGATGTAGAAGTGATTTGGAAGAATGGTAGGCCATTGGTTTCAAAACGTAGAGCAATTAAAATTTAGTTATGTTTAGTCTTAAAATAATGTGAAAACATTGATGGAGGTCTCACATTATTTTAAAGATTTATAACAACTTTAAACCCAGTAAACTCAGAGTCAGTAAAAATGTAGATAAACCCAATGAAAGAAAAGCAAGAAAAATGGCCATTTTTGTTTTTTTTTTAAATCAATGGCCCTTTTTTAGTGTTTAAGACATTACTTGCTATCACTCCTAATAATAGAAATATGCTTTGGTAATAAATAACCGAATGCTAGAAGGAAAGTTAAAATCGAAATATACCAATTCCATCCTTTGTATTTCATATAGCCAGAGTGGATCATCCCAAATTCTACTAAGAGTGAAAGAAAAGTAAAACCAATTGTCAATCGCCACTTATTATTCCTTGTAAGGTAATTTAAGTAAAGAATTGAAAGTGAGGTTGGTATAAAGGTATAACTGAGAATATCTCCAAGGCCAGCTTTTTTGGGGTGACCAATATCAAACATGTCAATGACCCTAGCAATCATGCCATCACTAAACCAAGTAACAAATCCTACAACTCCAAATGTAATATAGATTTCCCTCCAAGTGATATTTTTTTTACGGATAAAAAGGGCAGTTGTAGCTAATAAAATACTTATGATTACAGGAAACCATAAGCCCTTTGCTCCTAAATCTAAATTTTCGATAAATTTCTGCATTTTATAACTCCTTTTTAAAGGTTACGTTTATTTTTTCTCGTACTAATTTATATATACTTGATAAATTTACTTTATCTAGCTAACAATCCAAGAAAAGGTGCCAACCAAAGTGAAGGCACCTTTTTTTATTTACATTAGTAAAGTTGTTAATGATTTTTTCACAACTGTAATTTGTTTCACTTCATGATTATCATTCTCAAATTATCATGGAAGAAAGTAAGAAAACTAAGGGGAAATCACTATGAGCAAGAATAATGTTGAAAATCAAGTGAAGCGTAATTTCCCAACATCAAAGGTAGTGACATGGGTTTCCGTAGGGATGGTTGCAGGTATAATACTTGTTTCTATTTTATTATTATTTTCATGACCCAAGCCTCTTTATATTTTAGTCTTTTTCATGTTTCTTGAGTTTATACGGAATGCTAAAATTTTTATCCATTATCTAATTTATTATAGCTATCAATCTTTGTAAGCCAATAGGCAGTAAAGTAAAGGGTTAAAAAAATAATAAAATCATACAAAGTTGACCAATTTTTAGGATTATAAAAATCAATAGCATCAAAGAGATTCATTCCGCCAAAAGCAGCAAGGGCTGAGAATATAACTCCCTTTAATAAGGGATTCATTTTTGGTTTTATTTGTATTGCAAACATCACCGCAACAGGTGCTAAAGAGAAGTGATAGGGTAAAAATAGAAAAGGTGCTAAAGGGATGATTACCATCGGGTACGACCAGAGTCCTAAAGATAACGCAGCAAGGTCTATTATTAGTGACAATATGATAGTCATCAAA
The DNA here is from genome assembly GCF_001591645.1 of Robertmurraya korlensis NBRC 107688. Taxonomy (GTDB): domain Bacteria; phylum Bacillota; class Bacilli; order Bacillales; family Cytobacillaceae; genus Robertmurraya_A. The sequence goes on from NZ_BCVH01000007.1 coordinate 152,757, forward strand.
CCGCATAAAAGAAGACGCCCTGTACTATCTTTCTTCCTAAATACAAACCAGACAAACCATGGGATAATAAATAGGGCGAAACCTAGCCACCATTGCCATGTAAGGATAAATTCTTCCGATACTATTTTTGCAAATATAGAACTGATTTCAGTATACTGGTTAAAAGCTTTTTCAGATTGAGTGAGCCCTTTCTCAAATGCCATTTTCAAACATCTCCCGAAAAAAGTAATAATCTAATTTTTCCCGTTTAGGACTTAGCTATTCAAGCTAGCTAAAACCTTTAATGATCTAAATTTATCAATCCAAAATAAAGGATTTCTTCAACAAACTGAGTATATAAATAAGGAATATCTTTATTGAATCGGAGGCTATGCCTTTTATGAAATATCCTTATGAGAGTGTTGTAATTAATGACGAAGTCCCTGTGTTTGTAATGATGACCAGTGTAAAGTATGTGGCCATGCATTGGCACGACAGAATCGAACTGTTACTAGTGTTAAAAGGCCAAGTTCACGTTTATGTAGGGAAAGAAGAGTATGTACTTAGAGAAGATGACCTGTTGCTCATAAATAGTAATGAAGTACACGGGGTAGAATCAGATCAGGAGAATAAACTATTAATCCTTCAGATTCCTATTGCTTTTATAAAAAACTTCTATAGTACTATCGAAGAGGAATCCTTCATTTGCCAATCTCTCTATCATACTGAACAACACAAATATAACCTCCTTCGAATTTTACTTGCTCAGCTGATATTTACAGTGAAAAAGAAAAGTGATCATTACGATATAAAGGTTCATTCTCTTTTATTAGATATAGTTTATAATCTAATGACTAATTTTAAGATGGAAAAGAAAAATATAGTTTTACATACTAAAAAAGATATAGAACGTATGAATCGTTTAACCCATTACATACAGCAGCATTATTCAAAACCAATTACGCTACAGGAACTGGCTGAAACGGAGGAACTCTCACCACCATACCTTTCAAGATATTTTCAACAGCATATGGGACAAACATTTATAAAATATATCAATGGTATCCGCCTAGAGCATGCGGTTCGATATTTATTAGAAACCGATTGGCCCATCATTCAGATTGCACTTGAGTGCGGCTTTCCAAATCTTAATTCCTTTCACAAGTTGTTTAAAGAGACATTCCACACGACCCCTCACCAATACAGAAAGAAACACATAAATAAGTATCATTTGATTCGTCCAGCTGGATTAGGCGGAGTGGCAAGTTACGATTTCATTGAGGAAGAGGATTTTCAAGAGTTGTATAAATATTTAGAAAAAGATAAAAAATCATATGAATTAGGATAAAAAAGTAAACGTTTTCAATAACGGAAACCTCTATAATAAAGTTAATAAACCACTTAATGGTGGGAAATTATCATTCTAGGAGGGGAAGTTATGTACAAAAATCCACACTTTTTTTCGCATTTGGCTCATGTTGAATTAATTAGTCCGAAATTAGAGGAGTCTGCTGATTTCTTTAAAAATATTATTGGATTAGAGGAATCTGATCGTACGGATACCTCTGTGTATTTCCGGGCATGGGGAGAACATTATCATCACAGTTTAAAGATTACTGCAGGGGAAGAACCTGGATTAGGCCATATTGGTTGGAGAGCAGATAGTCCTGCGGCTCTTGAGGAGGCTGCGGCTCATATTGAGAAGCTAGGACTAGGAAAAGGCTGGATTGAAGGCGATCTAGGTCATGGTCGTGCCTATCAATTCACTTCTCCAGATGGACATTTAGAAGAGATTTTTTGGGATGTGGAGATGTACGAAGTACCTACGGTATTAAAAAGTAAGTGGAAAAATCGCCCACAAAAGAATCCTGGTCGAGGAATTTCACCACGTCGTATTGATCATATCACTCTACACAGCAATGATGTCACAAAGGATCGTGAATTCTATCAAAATCTTGGATTCCGTTACAATGAAGGCATTTTCTTGGATGCAAACGAACCTGCAAGTCCAGAAATTGGTGCGTGGCTTTCTGTTACCAATCTTTCTCATGATATAGCATTCTTGAAATCTCATACGGGAAAACCAGGTGGATTTAACCATGTTTGTTATGCGGTGGAAAGTAGAGAAGAGGTATTATTAGCTGCTGACCATATTATTGAAAGCGGATACAACCTAGCGATGGGTGGACCGACACGTCATGCACTTGCAGAAGGTTTCTTCTTTTATGTTGATGAGCCGGGTGGTAACAGATTTGAATTATACGCAGGAGCACATCTCGTGTTTGCGCCTGATTTTGGTCCATATAGATGGAGTCTATCAGAGAACCCGAACGATGCTTGGGGAAGAGAAATGCCATGGGATGCGACGGGGAAAATTATTAAGTAATAGCAAAAGTAAGGGGATGATTTATAATGTGGCACTTTTTTCCGGATAATTATATGTGGTCTTACCAAGTGGTAAGAATGATTAGTCAATCCTATTTTGGGGGCGGTGAGGTAAATGAAATACTTGACGCTGCTAGCCGAATGAAGGTGGGAGATTTCGAAAGCTTCCATCAAGAATGGATGAGACTGGGAAATAAAGCTTTAACAACAGCAAATGACGCGATGGATAGAGGATATGAGGAAACAGCTCGATCAGGATATTTACGTGCAGCAAACTATTATCGTTGCTCTGAATTTTTCCTTCAGCCAGATGACAATAGAAAACTACCAACCTATTTAAAAGCAGTTGATTCCTTCAGAAAGGGAGGGGAGTTATTACCGAATCCCCCAAAGGCGATTAATATTCCATTCGAGCATGCTGTACTTCCAGGATATTTTTTCGAAGCACCTGGCCAGAAGAGAGGACCATTAATGATTATGTTCGGGGGTCTGGATTCAACCGCTGAAGAGCTATATTATGGACCAGCTCAATTTTTGAACGAAAGAGGAATTTCTCTTTTGGCAGTAGATGGACCTGGGCAAGGAGGAGCAATTCGTCTTCATCATATTCATTCTCGCCATGACTATAATCTTGCGGGAACAGCAGCATATGAATGGGCCGTGGAAAACTTGGATGTAGGCCCAGATAGAATTGGAATTATGGCTGTCTCCATGGGAGGTTATATGGCGGCGAGATGTGCAGCGTTTGAACCGAGATTCAAAGCATGCGCGATTTGGGGTGCTGTGTATGACTATAATGATGTCTGGGAAAAACGACCGGATCATCACCCATTAGCAAAAATTCTCCAACACATATTTGGCGTAGAAGATATGCCTGCAGCACGAGCGAAGCTGCAACACTATAACCTAAGGGGAATAGCCGAGAAGATTCAGATGCCAACTTATATCGTACATGGGGAGGATGATCGACAAAATACCGTTGATAATGCCCATAATGTATTTAATGATCTAACCTGTCCTCGTTGGTTAAAAATCATTCCAGCAAGTAGTCCAGGCTCATCCCATTGTCAGGTGGACAATGTTACAGAAACCTACGAAATGTATGACTGGCTGAAGGAGCAACTAGCAAAATAGTTAGGAGGGAAAGGAATGAAATTTGTCACATTTATCAATACAGAACAACAACAAAGGGCAGGCATTCTGATGAATGACTCTGTGATTGATCTAAACTCTGCCTCTAATGGTGAACTTCCAGAAACCATGGCGGATTTCCTTAAAAATCAATCCCAATATATACCGGTTGTTCAATCATTACTAGAGACAAAAGATCTCCCTTCTATTAATTTAAATAATATACAGCTAAAAGCTCCACTTCCAAATCCAACTAGTTTTCGAGACTTTGTTGCCTTTGAAACGCATGTCAAGAATGCAACCAAGCGTTCGGGTGATACAGTGGCACCGGAATGGTATGAAATGCCGATCTTCTACTTTTCTAATCCAAATGCCATGAAGGGTCCAGATGAAGAAGTGAAACGACCTTCAAAATGTGTACGTCTCGACTATGAACTTGAGCTTGCTTGTGTGATTGGTAAAGAAGGGAAAAATATCAAAGCGAGTGAGGCGGAGGATTATATTTTTGGCTATACCATTTTAAATGACTGGTCAGCAAGAGATATTCAGATGAAAGAAATGAAGGTGTTATTAGGACCTGCAAAAGGGAAGGACTTTGCCACATCTATTGGTCCCTACATTGTAACAAAAGACGAACTTGAACCACACCGAGTGGGGCAACGTTTTGATTTAGAGATGACGGCAAAGGTGAATGGGGAAGTTCTTTCTAGAGGAAATTTTAAAGATATTTATTATACCTTTGGTGATATGATCGAGCGAGCTTCCGAGGATGTGACTCTTTACCCTGGAGATATTATGGGTTCAGGCACAGTTGGATTTGGATGCCTGATGGAGCTAGGGACAGAGGTTCATCGCTGGTTAGAACCTGGCGATGAGCTAGAACTCACAATTACTGGCCTTGGTTCTCTTACAAATAAAATCATTTGAATATGGTAAGGGGGAGCTTATGAGGAGAATAGTGGACCTGAGCGTATCAATTGAAGAGGATTTAAAGGATCCTCTTCCTTTTTCCATTCGTTATGAAACACATGAGGAAGGAGCGGAATTCGGAGCCAAATTAGTGGGGGTGACTCCAGACGATTTTCCCGAGAGGAAGGGCTTGGCTGGAGAATTCCTTTCTTTAACCAGTCATGCTGGTACTCATGTAGATGCACCATGGCATTACTGGCCTACATCTGAGGGTAAACAGGCCCGTACCATTGATGAAATGCCCTTAGAATGGTTTTTTAATGATGGGGTAGTACTTAATTTCACAGATAAACCGGCAGGCTATGCAGTAACGGTTGCAGATTTACAAGAGAAGCTTAAGGAAATGAACTATCAGCTAAAACCTTATGATATTGTGATGATTCGTTGTGATGCAGATAAAAAAAGATATGAACCTTCCTATAGTGAAATTCATGTTGGGGTAACGGCTGAAGCCACACTTTGGTTGATTGAGCAAGGAATAAAGGTGATGGGTACAGACGGATGGGGCTGGGACACTCCTTTATCTATTCAGGCAACAGATTATTTGAACAACCCACGTCCTGGGGTGTTATGGGCAGCCCATTTTGCAGGTAAAGAAAAAGAATATTGTCAGATTGAAAAACTAGCCAACTTAGAACAGCTGCCTTCATTTGGATTTAAGGTATCTGTTTTCCCAGTGAAAATTAAAGGAGCTAGTGCTGGGTGGACTAGGGCGGTTGCGATCATTGATGAAACGAAATGAAGGTGAACAAAAGCTATTAAATGAATATTGAGGAGGTCCTTAGCTATGGCAAATCAATATGTAAAAAAAGTACTTATAGTTGGTGGTGGGATAAGCGGGTTAGCCGCTGCCATTGCACTTCATAAAATTGGTATTGAGGCTGAAATAGCTGAAAAACAGTTAGAATGGGATGTATACGGGGTTGGAATCATTCAACCGCCCAATGCTCTAAGGGCGCTGAACGAAATTGGATTAGCAGAAGCTTGTATGGAACAAGGAACGTCTTATTCTGGGTTTGATTACTATACTGGGTCAGGGCACTTCATGTTCTATGGACCATCCCCAACCATTGAGGGATATCCTGGAGTTAACGGAATTTCTAGAAAGAAATTACATCATATTTTGATTCAAGCTGTTAAAGAAATTGGAACAAAAATTTATATGGGAACAACAGTTAATCAACTTGAAAATAAGACAGAAGGGGTTTCCGTTGAATTGAGCAATGGAATAACTGCAACCTATGATTTGGTAATTGGTTCGGATGGAAGTAATTCTAAAGTTCGGCAATTGTTGTTTGGAGAAATAACCCAGCAATATAGTGGTCAGGGAGTTTGGCGATATACACTTCCTAGACCTAAAGAAGTAGACAAAGGTTTATTCTATTATGGTCAGAAGGCTAAAGCAGGGTTAGTTCCCATGTCTGAAGATGAAATGTATCTTCTAGTTACAACTCATGAACCCGATAACCCTAAATTTCCGAACGATCAATTACATGTACTGCTCCAGGAAAGGCTTACTGAATTTAGTGGAATTATAGCGGAAGCAAGAAACATGATTATAGATCCAGCACTTGTCGTATATCGACCAATTTTCAGCCATTTTGTTGAAAGTCCATGGTATAAAGGAAACGTTGTCCTAGTTGGAGATGCAGCACATGGCACAGCACCACATCTTGGACAAGGAGCTTCTATCGCTATTGAGGATGTCATTGTGTTAGCAGATATATTAAACCATGATTTAGATATTCAAGAGACCTTACGAATCTTTATGGAAAAACGTTATGACCGCTGTAAGTTGATTGTAGATCATTCCAATCAATTAGTAGAGTGGGAATTACTAACCAGGAGCGGAAAAATGAATGACGGAGGAAGAATTGGAGCCTTCGTTAACGACACTTTAATCAAAATGAATGAACCCTTCTTAACAGAAGTTAAACGACCTATTGGTTAAGAAAATAAGCCTTTGCACACATTGCAAAGGCTATTTTTTGTGTGGATTAGTGCGTCGGTGAACTATGTGTTAAAGATTCCTTATACTTCTATAACCAGTATCTTGCAATAGTTATATGTTCAAACATTAACTAGTTCTATATTGTATAAGTATGCGAATAAACTATATTAAAAGATGAGAAATTAAGCAGAATTATTGTGTATTTCCAGGCTTTTTTTAGGAAGTTCTCATTTTTTTTTGCTTGAAACAATTTATAATTATCAGATAATACTAGATATTTTAATCTATAATTCATTATAATAGACTATAATAGGATTAGGATAAAGACAGAAAAGGTGTGTTCATAAGTGGCGCTCACATCCTTTCTGCGAATTTAGGATGTAAGGAAGGTAAAAATGAGAAAAATAGAAACTACCTCAGACGTTTTCTTAATTGGTGCCGGAATCATGAGCGCTACGTTGGGAACACTTCTGAAAGAATTAGTACCAGAATGGAAAATTACAGTGTTTGAAAAGCTCTCAAAGACAGGAGAGGAAAGCTCGAACGAATGGAATAATGCGGGAACGGGGCATGCCGCATTATGTGAGCTAAACTATACGGCGGAAAAACCGGATGGGTCTGTAGATATTAGTAAAGCAATAAATATTAATGAACAGTTTCAGGTTTCAATGCAGTTTTGGTCTTATCTTGTAAAAAATCGTCTGATACATAATCCACAGGATTTTATCAGACAATTGCCTCATATGAGTTTAGTGCAAGGGGAACAGAATGTTGAATTTTTAAAGAAACGATTTGAAGCGCTGTCAAACAATCCATTATTCCAAGGAATGGAATTTTCTGAGGATCCGGAGAAATTGATGGAATGGATCCCCCTTATTATGCAAAACCGCTCTACGCATGAACCTGTAGCTGCTACCAAAATTGACTCCGGAACCGATGTTAACTTTGGTGCATTAACGCGTATGTTATTTGCTCACTTAGAAAGTAAAGATGTCCATATAAACCACAATCATAGTGTGACTGATATAAAACGTACTAGCGATGGACTGTGGGAATTAAAAGTTCGGAATCTCGAAAGTGGTACAGTTGAACACCATAAGGCGAAATTTGTCTTTATTGGTGGTGGAGGAGGAAGCCTACATTTATTGCAAAAGTCCGGTATTCCTGAAGGAAAACATATCGGAGGTTTTCCAGTAAGTGGAATATTTATGGTTTGTAATAATCCGAAGGTTATAGAGCAGCATCATGCAAAAGTATATGGAAAGGCGAAGGTTGGTGCTCCGCCTATGTCTGTTCCACATTTAGACACTAGATTTATAGACAATAAAAAGTCTTTACTATTTGGACCCTTTGCTGGTTTCTCACCCAAGTTTTTAAAAACGGGTTCAGTATTTGATTTAGTAACCTCTGTAAAGCCGGATAATCTCTTAACAATGTTGGCTGCAGGTGCAAAAGAAATGTCATTGACAAAATACCTGATTCAGCAAGTGATGTTATCAAAAGAACAGCGTATGGAGGAGTTACGTGAATTTATCCCGAATGCTAAAAGCGAGGACTGGGATTTAATAGTGGCTGGCCAACGTGTACAAGTGATTAAAGATACAGAAGACGGAGGCAAAGGAACGCTTCAGTTTGGTACGGAAGTAATTACTTCTGAAGATGGTTCCATTGCAGCATTACTAGGTGCGTCTCCAGGTGCTTCCACTGCCGTTCAAGTCATGCTTGAGATACTAAGAAAATGCTTTCCACAATATATAACTGGATGGGAACCAAAGATTAAAGAAATGATCCCTTCATATGGATTGCCACTAATGGAAAACCGAGAGCTCTTGCGGGAAGTTCATCTTTCAACAGCAGAGACACTTTGTCTAAGCGAAAAAGAGCCAGTGTTTAGTTAATTGAACATTATAGGAAATTAGGAATAGAGAGTTACTATAGGAAGAACCTTTAATCTGTTCGATAAAGGTTCTTTTCTAATTTGAATAAATGGACCTACAAAAATTTAACAACTCAAAGGGAAAACGTATGTTCGGTATGGTATAATAGAGAAGACAATTGCATAGTTGCAGGGTGGGGCGATTGAGCCTTCCTTATGGGAGGTGACAAGCGTGGATTTAGATTCAGCAATGTTCATAGTAGCGTTGGTAACTCTAATCGTACTTTTAATTGATAAAATAAAAAAGTAAAACCCACCCTGTATCTTTGGCCGGAACAGGTGGGCTTTACTTTGTATAAGTAAACTAATTGTTGATTGCCAATCGCACATTCTGCGATTATGCATTGTTATAGGTAAGCATGTGTTCATAGCACATGCTTATTTTTAATATATGGATGATCTATCCTTATTATAGACTAATTTTAGTAAAAAATAAATTAATTATAATATAATCTAATACTTTCTTATAAGAATTTATGAAGGATTTTGATGAGCTGCTAGCCACTACATATTTCCATTATTGATGCACATCCTACTACTAAATAGTAGGAACTAGGAGGAGTTATAGGTGAACCTAGATAACATCATTATTGCGCGAGAAAAGATGAAGGGTATTGTACATGAAACTCCTTTGGATTACTCGAAAACGTTTAGTGATTTAGCTAAAAATGAAATATTTTTAAAATTAGAAAATCTACAGAAGACTGGATCCTTTAAGGTAAGGGGCTCTTATAATAAGCTAATCTCTTTATCAGAAGAGGAATTAAACAAAGGAGTGGTAGCCGCTTCTGCAGGGAACCACGCTCAAGGTGTTGCCTATTCGAGTCAAATGCTTGGGATTCCATGTACGATTGTGATGCCAAAGGGAGCACCTCTCAGTAAAGTACTAGCAACAAGACAGTACGGGGCAGAGGTGATATTAGAAGGAAATGTGTTCGATGAAGCACTTGCTTACGCGTTAGAACTTAACGATAGGAAAGGTGCTACATTTATTCATGCCTTTGATGATGAGAAAGTGATTACGGGGCAAGGCGTGGTGGGACTAGAGATTCTTGACCAGCTTTCTGAAGTAGAGGCGATTGTTTGTCCTGTTGGAGGTGGGGGACTTATTGCTGGTGTTGCAATGGCTGTGAAGCAAAAGAATCCTAATATAGCCGTATATGGTGTTCAAACACTAGCTTGTCCGAGTATGAAGCAATCGTTACTCGAACAAAAACCGGTTGCTATTACATCATCACCTACAATGGCAGATGGAATCGCTGTACAAAAACCAGGTGTAAGTAATTTTGAAGTAGTCCAGAAATATGTAGACGATATAGTGTGTGTTGACGAAATGGAAATTGCACGCACGATGCTTATGCTTTTGGAAAGAAGCAAACTGCTAGTTGAAGGATCGGGAGCTAGTTCTCTTGCTGCATTACTATATAAAAAAATAAATATAACAAATAAAAAGGTTGCGGCTGTTTTAAGTGGAGGCAATGTAAATGTCCATTTTATATCTAGGATTATTGAACGAGGACTTGTTGAGTCAGGAAGGTATGCGAACTTTTCCATCATTTTAAAAGATAAGCCAGGAGAACTTCAACGCGTGATCAGCTCGATAACAGAATTAGACGCCAATATTCAAGATGTTCATCTCCATCATATGGGAAAGAATATATATCCAGGCTACGCACAACTCGACATATCGGTTGAAACGAAAAATAATGAGCATATAGAAGAACTATTTAGTTTGTTAAAAGAAAAAGAATTTCATGTAACGATGGAATCTTAAGGAACGTTCACTTTACCAACCAATTCTTTTGGTTGGTTTCTCTATGGGATTATTAAGAAAATGAACAATGATAAATAATTTATTCTTGAAAAGATGGATGCAAAATGTTAACGTTAACAAAAAAAGGATGTGAACATATGGAAAAGTTTATGGGAAGTAATTTTTTATTGAAAAATGATACCGCTGTTACGTTATTCCATGATTATGCAAAAGAAATGCCAATCATCGATTACCATTGTCACTTAAATCCGAAGGAAATCTATGAAAACAAACAATTCAACAATATTACCGAGGCCTGGCTTTACGGAGACCATTATAAGTGGAGAGCAATGAGGGCGAATGGAATTTCTGAGGAGTATATAACGGGAGATAAATCAGACTATGAGAAATTCCTTGCGTGGGCAAAAACTGTACCAATGACGATTGGAAATCCATTGTACAATTGGACTCATTTAGAGCTTCAACGATTTTTTGGTATTTATGACATATTAAATGAACAGAGTGCCCCACATATATGGGAAAAAGTAAACACATTGCTGAACGAAGAAGATTTTCGTGTCAGAGAGTTAATCGTTAAGTCTAGGGTAAGAGTGATTTGTACGACAGATGACCCAGTAGATACGTTAGAATATCATACTTTGTTACAGGAAGAAAAGGATTTTCCTGTTCGTGTCGTTCCAGGTTTTCGTCCTGACAAGGGATTGGAAATCAATCGTGAAGGCTTCGTAGATTGGGTGGCTAAGCTTTCTGAGGTCTCAAGTATAGATATTGAAAACTATGAGGATTATCTAGCTGCACTAGAATCTAGAGTCCATTTTTTTGAATCAGTAGGATGTAGAGTTTCCGATCATGCGTTGGATTCAATGGTGTATGAGGAGGCTAGCTTTGAAGAGGTTGCTAAAGGTTTTGCCCAAAGATTATCTGGAAGTCAAATCTCTATTGAAGCGGAAAAAAAGTTCAAAACCTTTACACTTCAATTTTTAGGGAAGCTTTATGCAGATCTAGATTGGGCAATGCAATTTCATATCAATGCAAATCGTAATAATAACACAAGAATGTTTCGCTTGCTTGGTCCTGATACAGGCTATGATTCCATTAACGATGATCAAATCGCTAAGCCATTAGTACGGATTCTTGACGAGTTAGATCGTCATGGCAAGCTACCCAAGACCATTCTTTATTCATTAAATCCAGTTGATAATCAGGTAATTGCAAGTGTTATAAATAGTTTCCAAGATGGAAAGATTCCTGGGAAAATACAATTTGGCACGGCATGGTGGTTCAATGATACAAAGGATGGAATGCTTGATCAAATGAAGGCTTTATCTAATATAGGTTTGTTTAGCCGTTTTATTGGGATGCTCACAGATTCGAGAAGCTTTTTATCCTATACAAGGCATGAATACTTCCGAAGACTTGTATGTAATTTACTTGGTGAGTGGGTGGAAAATGGTGAGGTTCCCCATGACATCGAATTACTGGGAGGAATTGTACAAAGAATTTGTTACCTCAATGCAAAGGAGTACTTTGCTTTTAAGGAAGTAGAAGAGAGTGAAATGGTTCGCCCCTAAGTAGATTTATAACATAAAATGTTAACGTGTGCATTTAAGGGAGGGAGATAATATTGCAAAAGTTAAATCGAAGCAGTTATCCTGAGTCCAAAACATATCCTGAAAGAGTTCTTCAATATGGGGAAGGGAATTTTCTAAGAGGATTCGTAGACTGGCAAATTCAAGTATTAAACAGAGTGGCTGAATTTAATGGAAGCGCTGTCGTTATACAACCTAGAGGGTTCGATAAAATTGAAAGACTGAATCGTCAGGAAGGTTTATACACATTATTTTTACAGGGGATGAAAGAGGGGCGTCCGGTAAATGAATATCAGGTGATAGAATCCATCAGTAGAGGGATTAATCTGTTTACCGATTATGATGAGTACGTCAAATTAGCAGGTAGCAAGGATCTGCGGTTTATTGTGAGCAACACAACAGAGGCAGGTATTGCTTTTCATCCAGAAGACCGTTTGGAGGATCGGCCACAGAAAAGTTTTCCCGCCAAATTGACTGCGTTCCTATACCATCGATTCCATGCATTTTCAGGTGATGTAGACCGTGGGTGTATTATTATTCCATGCGAACTTATTGAGAATAATGGTGAGGTTCTGAAAGAAATAATTTTGAAATACGCTAAGCTTTGGAATTTGGGGGACGAGTTTATCGGGTGGATTCATCAAGCAAATACGTTTTGCTCGAGTCTTGTAGACCGGATTGTACCAGGATATCCGAGCGATACAATAGAGGAGAAAACAAGGGAGCTCGGGTATATTGATGAATTAATGGTGGTAGGGGAGCAGTATCATCTTTGGGTAATTCAGGGTCCGCAATCTCTATATGATGAGTTACCGGTAAAGGATACAGGGTTAAATACTCTCATCGTGGACGATTTAACTCCCTATCGCACGAGAAAGGTAAGAATTCTAAATGGAGCCCATACTGCAATGACTCCAGTTGCATATCTATCTAATCTCGAAACAGTGGAAGAAGCTGTTATTGATCCAGAGGTAGGTATATTCATCAAAGAAATGATTACCGAGGAAATTATCCCCACTCTTGAAGGTGAGCACCATGAGCTTTCTTTGTACGCAGATGAAGTACTTAATCGATTTGCTAACCCTTATATTAAGCATTATTTAATGAGTATTTCCTTAAACTCCAGCTCAAAATTTCAAACAAGGAATATTCCGACTCTCCTAGATTACTTAAATAATAAACATGAGTTGCCAAAAAGGCTGGTCTTTTCTCTAAGCGCACTCATTTATTTTTATCGAGGAAAAAGAGGTGAGGAACCTATCAAACTTCAGGATCAAGTGGGAACCCTTCAATTTTTTTATGATTTATGGAAGCGTTATGATATGCAAGTAATTTCCATACATCAACTAACAGAAGCTGTATTGAGTAATGATCAATTATGGGGGATGGACCTAGCTTCCATTCCGAATTTGATTGATAAGATAGCAAATAATCTTTCACAAATAGAGGAAAACGGAGTACGAAACGTGTTAAAAGAGTTAAATGAAAAAGTCGGTATGTGAAGGAGGGGAACCGATGAAGAAGGTGTTAAAAATACATGAAAACGATAATATCATTCTAGCTTTACAGAACATAAAAGCGGGAGAAGAGATTACTATAGAAGGAATGTCTCTTTTGATAAAAGAAGAGATTTATCGGGGACATAAAATAGCACTAAGAGATATCCTGGAACAGGAGGATATCATAAAATATGGTTATCCGATTGGTCATGCTATCTCATCCATTCGAGCTGGTGAACTGGTCCATACCCATAACACTAAAACAAATTTATCTGGGACGGAGGAGTATACCTACCATCCCGATCAACAGAAAAATCCTTTTGTAAACGAAGATAGAACCTTTAGAGGATATCGAAGAGACAACGGAACAGTAGGGATTCGTAACGAGCTCTGGATTGTACCGACTGTAGGCTGTGTAAACGGAATTGCGGAAAAGATCATAAAGCGTTTTGAAAAACAAGTTGGTGAGGAAAATCCATTTGATAATGTACTAGTCTTAAAGCATAGTTATGGGTGCTCACAGCTTGGAGATGATCACGAGAATACAAAACAGATCCTTTTAAACGCTGTTACCCATCCTAACGCAGGGGGTGTCCTTGTGTTAGGACTTGGATGTGAAAATAATGAACTTCCTGAATTTAAAAGAGCGCTAGGAGATATAGATGAACAACGGGTGAGATTTCTCGTATCACAGGCTGTAACAGATGAAATTGAAGAAGGATTTAAGCTCGTTATGGAAATCTATGAAGCAGCGAAACACGATCATAGAATAGATGTACCATTATCAGAATTAAAAATTGGCTTGAAATGTGGGGGTTCTGATGGGTTTTCTGGTATTACCGCAAACCCACTTTTAGGCAGGTTTTCTGATTATCTTATTGCACAAGGTGGTACCACTGTTTTAACTGAAGTGCCAGAAATGTTTGGAGCGGAGAAAATATTGATGGAACGAGCTGAAAATGAAGAGGTTTTTCATAAGGTTGTTCATTTGATCAACGATTTTAAGGGATATTTTCTTGCACATAATCAACCAGTCTATGAAAATCCTTCCCCAGGGAATAAGGCGGGTGGCATTACGACTCTGGAGGATAAATCCCTTGGTTGTACTCAAAAGGCAGGAACATCTACGGTTGTTGATGTACTAAAGTATGGGGAAGTACTTAAGGTAAATGGGTTAAATCTTCTGAGTGCACCTGGAAATGATTTAATTGCATCAACGGCATTAGCCGCTGCTGGGTGTCATATGGTTTTATTTACAACTGGAAGAGGGACTCCGTTTGGAACCTTTGTTCCAACGATGAAAATAGCTACGAATTCTCAAATCTATGAAACCAAACCTCACTGGATCGACTTTAACGCTGGAATCCTTTTAGAGGAAGATGTATCAGCTGAACAGGTACTCCATGATTTTGTTACCTATGTGACTGAAGTGGCAAGTGGAAAATGGGTTAATAACGAAAAGAATGATTTTAGGGAAATTTCCATTTTTAAAAGTGGTGTTACTTTGTAAATAGGTGCCTGCTTTAACGTATGTTCGTTAAAGCAGGCTTTTTAGTTCTCTTCTAAAACGATACTGCTAACTACTCTTTCTTCAGTACTCTTAGCAATCTTCGTTTTGTATTCTAGATTTTCTTGATAGTTCATTTTGAAAATACAAGAATATAGGACATCCAATATCAAGTGTATGGAGTTATTGGTTGAATAGTAGCCAATTTTTGAATACATTTTTTCACGGGTAGAAATGTATAACGTACAATCTGAAAAGTTCTTTAAACTGTTTTCACTAAGACTAGTTAAAGAAATAATAGGGGTTTTTCTATCCCTCAAAACCTTAGCAATTTTAATAACCTCGTCTGATTCACCTGAGTAAGAGATTAAAATTGCTGTGTGTTTAGGGGTAGAATTGTTAGCGACAAAAATTTGCTCTTCAGGAACATTCATTAATTCTACATGACGATTAATACGAAGCATTTTGTGTTTAAAATCAAAAGCCATAAGCAACGAATTGCTTATCCCATATATATTGATGATATCTGCCTTAGCAAGTAGGTCAGTGGCTTTCCTTAATTCCTCATTTTTTAAAAGTGCCAAAGTATCTTCAATCGTTTCGGTTGCTAAATGACCAATTTTGGAAGCGATGCTCATCAAACTATCTTCTGGTTCAAAAGGGAAATTTGGATCAATATTTGAAAAATGTTGGTTTAAATAGTGGATCTCTTCAAGAAATTTCTCTTTTAACTCATTCCAGCCGCTAAATCCTAATTTTTGTGACAAACGAACAACGGTAGAGGGGGAAGTAAAGGTAGCTTGGGCTAAATCCTTTGTTGACAAGTGCTGGATATTTTCCTTTTCTTTTAGTATATATTTTGCTAGTACTTCTTCGGATTTTGATAATGAGTCCATTGATTCAAGCTTATTTGAGATGATCATAATGTAGTTGTTTTTCTCCTTTTAAAAAGGTATTTCATTTTTTGTTAAGAAAATCGATGGAAAATTAGAATGCCATTCTAACCTGCTTGGAAAGTCTTTCACTTCATGTTTTCTTCCTATACTATATCACTATAAAGTAATGAATGAAATAAACATGAGGCTTATAGGCCACTAGGTTTCGGGCATGATAAGCGGAGTGATTTTAATAGTAAACGGAGGAACAAATCATGGCATTTCAAGAGAATTTTTTATGGGGCGGAGCAGTTGCTGCACACCAAGTAGAAGGTGGATGGAATAAAGGTGGAAAAGGCCCAAGCGTGGCTGATGTTATGACTGCTGGTGCACACGGTGTACCAAGACAAATTACAGATGGAGTTTTAGAAGGAAAGTTTTATCCTAACCATGAAGCAATTGATTTTCATGGCAATTATAAGGAAGATATCGCATTATTTGCAGAAATGGGCTTTAAATGCTTCCGTACAAGTATTGCTTGGACTCGTATTTTTCCAAAAGGTGACGAAGTCGAGCCAAACGAAGAAGGGTTACAATTTTATGATGATATGTTTGATGAGTTATTAAAGCATGGCATTGAACCTGTCATTACGTTAAGTCACTTTGAAATGCCTTATCATCTAGTGAAGGAATACGGTGGTTGGCGTAACCGTAAAGTAATTGAATTCTTTGTACACTATTCGAAAACGGTGATGAAACGTTACAAAAACAAAGTAAAGTACTGGATGACTTTTAACGAAATTAATAACCAAAAAAATACAGCAAATCCACTATTCGCCTGGACATGCTCTGGTCTTCAATTTAAAGAAGGTGAAAACAGAGAAGAAGCAATGTATCAAGCGGTACACCATGAGCTTGTTGCAAGTGCACTAGTGGTAAAAGAAGGCCACAAAATTAATCCTGACTTCCAAATTGGATGCATGGTTTCATTTGTACCTATTTATCCATTCTCATGTCATCCTGATGACATGATGCTGCAAGTAGAATCCATGCATGACCGCTGGTTCTTTGCAGATGTACATGCAAGAGGACATTACGGTGCTTATGCAATAAAAGAGTGGGAAAGAAAAGGCTATAACATTAAAATGGAGCCAGAAGATGCTCAAATTCTTGCAGAAGGTACAGTGGATTATATCGGATTCAGTTATTATATGTCTGATGCAGTAAAAAGCGGTGTAAATCAAGTAGATGAAAATGACGTGGTGGGTTCTAGCTCAAGTGTGAAAAATCCTTTCGTTAAAGCTTCTGATTGGGGTTGGCAAATTGACCCAGTTGGTTTACGATATTCTTTAAATCAATTATGGGAAAGATACGAGCTTCCATTATTTATCGTTGAAAATGGTTTCGGTGCTGTGGACGTAAAAGAAGAGGACGGAAGTGTAAATGATGACTACCGTATTGACTATCTACGTTCGCATATTGAAGAAATGCAGAAAGCAATTGAACTAGATGGTGTTGAGCTAATGGGTTACACTCCATGGGGCTGTATTGATTGCGTATCCTTTACAACAGGGGAAATGAAAAAGCGCTATGGATTTATCTATGTTGACAAAGACAACGAAGGTAACGGAACTTTAGAAAGATCTAAGAAAAAGTCTTTTGATTGGTATAAAAATGTGATTGCAACGAATGGTAAAGAGCTATAATAAATGAAGAAAACTGACCTTGGTTCCATGCCAAGGTCAGTTTTTAATTAAAATGGAAAGTTATTTTCGGACTCTTCTTGATAACAAGGCTGTGTGACCTAACAGGATGCCAGCAACAGCGGAAGCGAAAAGAGTAATAAGTGCAGGTGAGAAAATCTCGAAAACGTGTCTGAAAATATTGGTGCATCCAATAACAAAGCCAAAGACTCCTAGTAAGGAAGTAAGAATCGTAAATTTTATACTCCGAGCAGGGATACTTACAATAGCTCTACCGATTAGCCCCATCAAGAATATGGCAAAGATGAAATAATCACCTGACAGTCCCACAATTAACCCACCAATTCCGAAGCCTAAAGCGCTTAAATACAGAACTTTCATTTTCAACCCTCCCTCAAATACCCCTTAGCTTATATATATTCGCGTGCGTAGAAGAAGGTTTTTAATAGAAAAAATAAATAAGGGAAGATCTAGGGAATAACTCGAAGAAGGTTTGTGCAAAATAATCTATACCTGTTTAGCACACTTCATTTATGGAGGGCAACTTATGCAATGGTATTTGAAAGTACTTAAGAATTATGTTGGATTTCAAGGCAGAGCTAGGAGAAAAGAGTACTGGATGTTTTTCCTATTCAATTTCCTTATCACCATCTTGCTCTCAATTATTGAATCGATGCTTGGTCTTGGAGGTATTCTATCTGCACTTTATGGGTTAGCGGTTTTATTACCTTCGATTGCTGTTAGTGTACGCCGACTGCATGATATCGGGAGGTCTGGCTGGTGGATGCTACTCTCTTTAATCCCTGTAATTGGATTAATCGTGCTTCTCGTATTTGCAGTTCTTGATAGTCAGCCAGGTGAAAATAAATATGGACCCAATCCAAAGGGTCAATAAAAAAAGTAACCACCTATTTTCGAATAGGTGGTTACTTTTTTATATTCAAATTTGCTTAAATTTCAATTATTACTGGCAAAATCATTGGTTTTCTCTTTGTTTGAGTAAATAAGTACTGTCCAACTGATTTTTTAATATTTTGTTTTATAACATTCCACTGACGAACATTTTCAGCTTGTAAATCGTTGACTGTCTTCTTGGTTAAGCGATTGATTTCTCTAATTAAGTCTTCTGAATCCTTGACATATACGAAACCTCTTGTAATTGTGTCAGGGCCTTGGATGATTTTTCGATCTGTTTTGCTAATGGTGATAATAATCACGACCATTCCATCCTCAGAGAGCTGTCTTCTATCTCTAAGGACGATTTCTCCTACATCTCCAACACTTACTCCATCGACATACGTATCCCCGTTCGGGATGCTACGAGTCTGAACAGCAACTCCATTTTCCACATCGACGACATCACCGTTTTTGATAATAAACGTGTTTCCTTTTTCTACACCAACAGACTCTGCTAATAACCGATGATGATGTAGCATCCGGTATTCCCCGTGGATAGGGACAAAATAAGTAGGCTTCATCAGGGTAAGCATGAGTTTTAGGTCCTCCTGATAGCCATGCCCTGATACGTGCATGCCGGTTGTGCTTCCAGACCCATATATTACCTTCGCACCAAGTTGAAACAGGTTATCAATAATACGTGAAACATCCTTCTCATTACCAGGAATAGGAGAGGCTGCTAGAATCACTGTATCGCCAGGGTAGATGGACATATCTCTATAATTTCCTGTAGATAATCGGGAGAGGGCAGCCATGGGTTCTCCTTGGCTTCCGGTACAAAGGATAGCTACTTTTTCAGGGGCCATTTCATTGGCAGATCTAGCATCTATTATCATACCCTCTGGGATATTAACATAACCCCTTTCCATTGCTACTTGGACAACATTAACCATACTTCGTCCAACTAAGGCGAGTTTTCGATTGGTTTTAATCGCGGCGTCCACAACTTGTTGAACGCGGTTTACATTGGAAGCAAAGGTAGAGACAAAGATTTTTCCATCTGCACGTAAAAAAGCCTCATCCATATGGTTTCCTACCATCTCTTCAGAAGGAGTTAAACCTTTTCTTTCAGCATTTGTACTTTCAGAAATTAACACTAGTACACCATTTTTGCCGATTTCGGCCATTTTGTGTATATCAGAATGCTGGTGGTTAGCTGGTGTTAAATCGAATTTAAAGTCACCGGTATGTACCACATTTCCCTCAGGTGTATGGAAGACAATTCCAAGGCAATCAGGAATGCTATGACTAACTTTAAAAAATGAAACGCCAACTTCTCCAAAAGTAAGCTCTGATTCGGCGTGAACCTCGACAAGCTTGGTATCACCTGTTAAACGGTGTTCGTCAAGTTTCAATTCAATCAAGCCTAAAGTAAAACGGGTAGCGTAAATAGGTACATTTAATTTTTTGAGAAAATAAGGAATTCCACCAATATGATCTTCATGCCCATGTGTAACAACTAGAGCACGAATTTTTTCTTTGTTTGCTTCTAAATAAGTAATATCAGGGATGATTAAATCGATCCCTAACAGGCTTTCATCAGGGAACTTTCCTCCACAATCAATAACTATCATGTCATCTTCATATTGAACAACATACATGTTTTTCCCGATTTCATTCACTCCGCCAAGAGCAAAAATCGATAATTTACCTTGATTCATTATAAATTAACCTCCTCTTCCCAATTTAGTTTAGGAATAGTGTTCCCAGTTAGAGGACGGTTATTATTATTTAAAGGGAAATAAACAGATTAATGATGCTTACATAACTGAGTGAAAATTTGTGGAAAATAAAGATATTTAATCAAAGAAGGAGGGGTATTTCTGAATCTCGTTTATATAACCATTACGGCTTGGATGACGATTCTATTTTTTGCCTTACTCCCTCATAAGATCAACAGAGTGTCAAATGTGATTGTTTTTTTTGTGACGTCTATTATAGATATTAATAAGCTATCGTTAAACATTTCAACATTTAATTTAATTAAGCTTAATATTTCTTATAGTAATTGGTTAGCGTTAGTGGTATACAGAGATATAACTATGAGTGTAATCTTATTAATTTATGCTAATGTCTATTTTACAACTAAGGATAAAAGAAAAAGATGGGGAATTACGATTCTTACATTTCTACTATTATTAGGTGGGTCACAGTTGTTAAGGGGATTATCTATGATGGAATATACTGGGTGGACCATTTACTATGAAAGCATATGTATTGGAGTATTGATAGGTATTACTTTTTTAACAGCTCGTTATTCGACAAGATGTGATGGTGGAAAACAACATGGATAATATCATCTATGATCATGCATTTAATTTGAATGAGTGGACTGTTCTGATAATCACTGGACTAGGGTTTACTTTATTTTTCATTCTCCCAAAAAAATTTTCTAAATCTGTTACTGCAGTGAACCTGTTATTTGGGGTAGTCGTTGGTCTTATGTTTGATCATACGATAGCCATCAAACCCATTGATTATTACGATGTAGGAGATGAATCAAAATACCAGTTGTTTGATCTATTTTCATATATTATGTACGCTCCAGTAGGGTACTTATATATCTATTTATACGAAAAGTTAAAATTACCTACAAAAAAATATTGGCTGATTGTTTATATTGTTTTTTGGTCAATTGTTGGGATAGGAGTGGAATGGTTAGGGGTTCTCACCGGTATTTTCCACTATAAAAATGGATATAAAATTACGTATTCCTTTCCTATCTATTTATTTGTTCAAGCCTTTCAAATTTGGTTATACCATTATCTCTTTAAAGAAAAATAAAAGGGAAGCAGCTAATTATTACTGCTTCCCTTCGTAATTATTTGAAAATCCCAAATGGTTTGCCAACTGGAATAAATACTTTTCCAAAATGAGTGTTTAATACCGCAGCAGCTGAGCCATAAAAAGACATGATAGCAATGAGTAATTCTGAAATAGCCGCTACCTTATGGAAGAATTCAGGTGCCACCCCAAGAGTGGATAAAGACAGACCGATGAACAAGAAATCAATAAGAACAAAAATGATAAATAGAACTTTATGTGTTTCCATCGCACCAATCGTCATATATAAGCTAAACAATAAATAGCCAATAAAGGCAATTCCAAGCTGCTTCGGATCAACTGTAAGTGCTGCATTTTCTCCAAAAACACCAAGGTTAATTAACCATGAAGCTCCTACACCGAACCAGAAAAGGGCAAATGCACCGAAAGCGGTTGTGCCGAATGTATTATTATGTTTGGCATCATTGATAGCAGCGAAAAGCTGTGCAAACCCACCTAGGAAAATCGCCCATGGTAAAACAAAGGAAACCCCGTCGGTCCAGCCAAGTTTTTGTGATGATGCAACCAAGGTTACCATAGCTAGTCCAAATAAACCTAAGGCAGAGGGATCAGCCGTAACGACTTGGATTTTTTGTGTTTGATTTTGATTCATGTTGAAATGTTCCTCCTAATTTAAAAACATACTTATATAAGATACAGAATTTAATCCAACACTTCAATGGAAAAAAGAATATGTAAGCGAAGTTTTCATCTTGACTTGTAAGAGAAAACATGAAGGAGGGACGTTTTTCGCTCCTCCACTAAGATACCTCTATTTTTTCTCTAAATTCTTCATTTTACCCATATGTATTCTAATGATGTTTTCTTTCTAGTCCTTATCTTTCCATATATAATAAGAGATACAAAAGAGGCAGGTAATAATCTGGGGGAGATTACAAATGATAAACATTCGCTTACTTAATGAACACGATGCAATAGCATACAAAGAAAAGAGAATAGAAGCATTACAAATTCATCCTGAGGTATTTAGCTCAAGTGTAGAGGAAGAATTGGATTATTCATTAGAAGTACATGCATCAAGACTTCGAGCTTCTAACGCGTATACATTTGGTGCTTTTGAGAAAGACAAACTTGTAGGAGTAGTTACACTTGTCATAGAAATGAAAAGAAAGCTCATGCATCGGTCAGATATATTTGCGATGTACGTAACTCCTGAAGTAAGAAGATTAGGTGTCGGGAAACAATTGATGGAGGCCGCAATCGCTCAGGCAAAAGAATTGGATGAGGTTGAACAGGTTTATCTAACGGTTTCAACAAATAACACGGCAGCTAAAAAATTGTATGAGTCTGTTGGGTTTGAAATAATCGGAAGCGATCCTCGATCCATGAAAATCGGCAATAAATATATTGGAGAGGAGATGATGGCTCTCTATTTGAAGTAAGAAAGCGAGGATTACTCGCTTTCATTTTTTTATTAAGCGCTTACAAGAGTATTATGAAATAATACCCCTTCGAAACAATTCTCCAACTGCATGTGAGCGGTTGTTTGCTCCGAGCTTTTTTATTGCTGTTTTCACGTACTGCTTGACAGTCAATTCACTAATGTTCATAGAATCAGCCATTTCCTTGGTACTTTCCCCTTGTGAAATTCGTTTCATCACTTCTAATTCTCTTTTACTTAATAAAGTAGGAGTATCCGTTTCTACAGCACTCTGAAGATATTTACCGATTAGTTTTCCGTATAAAGAAAGTGAAGATAGTATTTTCTCGTCGAAAACAACCCCTTCCTGAAATTCCGTTGAGCAAATGTATCCAACAACTACAGGGCCAAAACAAATGGGTACGACCAACATAGAATCTACATTTGAAGGAAAAACGTATCTACTGCTAATTTGTTTTAGGTGTTCAACACCCGAGCAATATTTTGCCTCGCGTTCTTTAATGGATGAGTGGATAATGGGGAGAGCACGAATATCGTCCCTGATCTCTCTGATATGTATGAGCTGTGTAGAAGTTAATTGGATAATTCCTTCCCCTAAATACCCTAAAGGGGAGTAACGAAACAAGAAAGCATTTCTAGTTGGGAAAAGTTTTAAATAGATGTCGAGAATAAGATAAAGCTGTTCCTCATGACTAGCTTGAACTTCAAGCTTTCGAACATGTTCTAAAACGGAGTAATGGGTTGGTATAAAAATCATCTCCTTTTTAGGAAGTATCTATATCTAAAATTGGGAATATTCAAATTATACAGAAAATATTACGATAAAGGTAGCATATTAAGAAGGAATTTCTAAATATGTAAAAATACCTATTGGAGAGGAAGATGTCAGATGGCTAATTTAGATCCACAAGCAAAAGTTTACTTAGAAGCGTTCAATCAATTGCCTGCCCTTCACTCAATGGAAGCACAAGCAGTAAGAGATTTGTTTGCACTAGTACCACCAGTAGAAGTAGAACTTGCTCTGTTAGCAAGAGTTGAAGATAGATTAATATCAGTTGGAAATGATACAGAAATTAGTGTGCGAATTTATACACCAGAAGGAGAAGGTCCTTTTCCCCTTTTTGTTTATTACCACGGAGGTGGTTGGGTAATAGGGGACTTAGAAACAGCGGATGCTAGTTGCCGGATGTTAGCAAATAAGACAGAGCGAGTCGTTGTGTCAGTGGATTATCGTCTTGCTCCAGAATACAAGTTTCCAGTTCCAGTAGAAGATTCATATGCCGCGCTGAAATGGGTGAAAGAACATGCAACGGAAATAAATGGAAACGCTTCCAAAATGGTGGTTGGGGGTGACAGTGCCGGAGGAAATCTTTCAGCAGCCATGACCCTCCTTTCTAAAGACGAGAAAGGGCCAGAGATTGAAGGTCAAATTTTAATATATCCAGTAACAAGCCTAACCTATGATACAAAGTCATATTTTGAGTTTCAACAAGGTTTTGGATTAGATCGGGACTTAATGATTTGGTTTGGAAACTATTATATTAACGGAGAAGAAGATACGAAAAATAAGCTTGCTGCTCCGTTAGAAGCTGAGGATGTATCTGGTCTCCCTCCTGCTTACGTGATAACGGCGGAATATGATGTGTTGCGAGATGAAGGGCAAGCCTATGCTGAAAAATTAAGAAAGGCAGGAGTTCAGGTTGAAACGATCTGTGAAGAAGGGCTTGTACATGGTTATTTTACGAATATGGCCGTTTTCCCAGACAGAATTAAAGCTTCCATCTCAAACATTGCTGAATTTTTAAATAAGATAAATAAAGAGGTTCGCCAGACATAAAAAGAGTGGAGGGGAATGAAATGAGTTCAACAAAACCATTTGATGCAGTCGTTGTAGGTGCAGGCTTTTCAGGATTGTATATGCTGTATCGATTAAGAGAAGCAGGGTTTTCAACAGCAGTATTCGAAGCCGGAGATGGTGTCGGAGGAACTTGGTATTGGAATCGTTACCCAGGTGCTCGATGTGACTCTGAGAGCATTTACTATAACTATACGTTTTCGGAAGAGTTATATAATGAATGGACATGGACTTCGAGATATCCCGCTCAGCCAGAGATTTTACGTTATTTAAATTTTGTAGCAGATAAATTTGATCTTAAAAAGGACATCCAATTTAAGACACGGGTACAGTCTGCTCACTATAACGAAGATACAAAGAAATGGGAGATACAACTTGATAACGGCACAAATGTGACAGCGAAGTACTTTATTACCGGGGTTGGATGCCTTTCTGCAGCGAACCTACCTAAATTCAATGGATTAGAAAACTTTAAAGGGGAATTCTACCATACCGGACATTGGCCACATGAGGGAGTAGACTTTAAAGGGAAGAGAGTGGGTATTATTGGAACTGGATCAAGTGGAGTCCAGGCAATCCCAGTAATTGCACAAGAAGCTGAACATCTAACTGTTTTTCAACGTACTCCTCAGTATAGTGCTCCTGCTAGAAATCACCCATATAGTGAAGAGTATTTAGAACAGGCAAAGAATAACTTTTTAGAAATCAAAAAGCAGATGAGAGAATCAGCAGGTGGTCAGCCGGCGATTCCACCAGATAAATCTGCATTAGAGGTTACGCCTGAAGAAAGACAAAAGGTCTATGAACACGCATGGGAAAATGGTGGGTTAGGGCTTTTTGCCGCTTATTATGATATAACGATAAACGAAGAGGCAAACGAGACGGTTGCCGAGTTTATCCGAGGGAAAATAAAAGAGATAGTCAAAGATCCAGAAACGGCTAGTAAGCTTCTACCAAGCTATTATTATGGTACGAAACGTCCAATCATTGATACGAATTATTATGAGACGTTTAATAGGGA
The DNA here is from genome assembly GCF_001591645.1 of Robertmurraya korlensis NBRC 107688. Classification (GTDB taxonomy): domain Bacteria; phylum Bacillota; class Bacilli; order Bacillales; family Cytobacillaceae; genus Robertmurraya_A. Next base: position 178,113 of record NZ_BCVH01000007.1, read on the forward strand.
TAATGTATCTCTTGTGGACGTACGGAAGAATCCAATTGAGGAGATTACCACTTCAGGCGTGCGTACATCTGAAGAAGAGGTTGAATTGGATGCACTGGTCTTTGCGACAGGCTACGATGGAATGACAGGGCCTCTTCTCAAGATTGACATTCGTGGGAAAGACGGTATTTCCCTGAAAGAGAAATGGAATGGGGGAGCTTCTACTCGTACGTACTTAGGAGTAGCTAACGCTGGTTTTCCTAATTTCTTTATGATTACTGGTCCTGAAAGTCCATCCGTATTAAGCAATATGCCTGTTTCGATTGAGCAGCATGTGGAATGGATTGGAGACTGCATCGAGCATTTTGAGAAGCAGGGTGTTGAAACGATTGAGGCAGCTGTTGAGGCTGAAGAATCTTGGAGCAAGCATTGCCGAGAAGTAGCAGAAGCAACGCTCTTTACAAAAACGGATTCGTGGTACACAGGTGCTAACATACCTGGAAAACCGCGGGGATTCTTAATATATTTAGGTGGTGTCGGTGCTTACCGAAAAAAATGTGAGGAGATCGCAGCTAATGGGTACGAAGGTTTTACCATAACGTTAACGAACCAAACTGTTGGGTAGTGCGAAAAAGAAGAGATTAAGAAACACATAATCTCTTCTTTTTTAGTAGGGAAATAGTTTTTTCCTGTCGAATTAGAAGGTATAGTAGGAATCAAGGAGGCAATCTAAATGCAAATACTACTAATACGACATGGACAATCAGAGGCTGACTTACTTCATGTACACGAAGGAAGCGCAGATTACCCATTGACAGAAGAGGGAATTAGACAATCGGTAAAGATGGCGGTCCGGGTAAAAAGGGAATTCCCACCTCAAATGATATGGGCAAGTACATATAAGAGGGCAGCCAAAACGGCATCCATTTTAGCTGACGCAATAGGTTGTCCAATTGAATATGTTTATGAGCTGCGTGAGCATGACAATGGGGAAATGGCAGGAAAGCCACTTGATGAGATTCCTTTTCCCTGGCACCTGCTACCTCATGAAAAGTTTGGTGGATATGGGGAATCAGCAATGGAATTTCGAGCTAGAGGAGAACAAGTCTTTTCACAAATTCTGGCGGCTAGTAAAGAGTATAATCGTATTGCCATTGTTACACATGGAGGAATGATTTCAAGAATCCTTGAGAGCTTCTTGAATGTCCCCTTTGCACAAAAATCTTTTTTTAAGACAGATGATACCGGGATTCATCTATTAGAGATCACCGAAAATGGCAAACTCGTGTTGTTTGCGAATAGTTCTTTACACATAAAGTAGAGAGATTCGAAAGGGTGCTTTTTGGAACTCTTTTTTCCTATTACCTCCGAGCCTTTCATCGTATAATGAATCTATGATGTAGCTTTGAAAGAAATAGCGGAGTGATGGAAATGCAATATAAAAAGATACATATTATCGGTTCTGTCGGGAGTGGCAAAACAACTCTTGCTAGAAAACTATCAAAAGATTTACATATACCGCATTACGAATTAGATAATGTTGTATGGAAAAGATTTCAGACAGGTGATGTAAGGAGATCTGAAAGAGATAGAGATGCTTACTTAATGAATATTGTAAATAGTCATTCTTGGGTGAATGAAGGGGTTCATTACCAGTGGGTGACTGAAAGCTTTGTTGAGGCAGAGCTAATCATTTTTTTAGATACTCGGTATTCCAAGCGTACTTATAGAATCATCAAAAGATTTTTCCTTCAGCAACTAGGGATTGAAAAATGCAATTACAAGCCTTCCTTCTCAATGTTCATGCGAATGTTTCGGTGGAATACATATTTTGAAAAAGTTAGTAAACGAGAGATTATCGAGCTATTAAAAAAATTCGATGACAAAGTGATAATCATTCGAGATAGCACTGAATTACAAACTTATTTAACGAAGATGGAACAGAGGGAGGATATGGTGTAAATGTTAGTCCTACTCAGTGAAATCAATAATCCCCTTAATCCATCATTAGTTTTTCGACTAAGAGAACTAATAGGTGAGGGTTCGTTTACTCTAGGGTATATTCCTTCACAAACGGATAGGGATCGAATCTATTTTAATAAAAGTAAAGATTTTTTTACGTCAATTGGAATTAATAATTTCGTATACTTTGATGTGGATGAGGAATACGATGAGCGTCATATCGATCAGTTGTTATGTTGTGACGGAGTGTACCTATCAGGGGGAAATACGTTTTCTTTCTTAAATCGATTAAAAGAGCGCGGCTTACTTGAAAAAATCCGACAAATGGTGGAAGCAGGGAAACTTCTAATAGGAGTAAGTGCTGGTGCCATCATAATGTCTGACACGATTAACATGGCAGAATATATTGATCAAAATGCCGTTGGATTGGAAGATTTACATGCTTTACAATTGGCACCATTTGAGTTTATGCCGCATTGGGTGAAGCACCAATCACAACTAGGGAAACTTCAAGAATACTCGGCTCGCACGGGAAAAAAGATTTACGCTTGTTATGATGGAGATGGAATAATTATCACTGCTGGTGAAATCAATGGGTATGGGAGTATTGTAGAAATAGGTGTGAGGGAGAAACATTAGTGGAATTTAGAGAAACACAGATTAGAAAATTGGATGTTACAAACAAAGAAGTAGCTGAAATCCTATTAAAGCTACAAGTCCCTTCATACATGGTGGAGGCAAAGTTGATTAATTTTTATGATATTCCTCCGCTTAAGGATACAGTGGAAACTCTTCAGAATTGTGGAGAGGAGTTTTTTGGCTATTTTATTGACGATGATCTTTGTGGTGCTATAGCTTACAAAATGGAAGAAAAGACATTGGATATACACAGGTTAATAGTTCAACCCAATCATTTTAGAAAAGGGATAGCCAATCAGCTTCTAAGCTTCATTGAAGAGCAAGTGGAGGGCATTGACACGATCATTGTTTCAACAGGATCTGAGAATAAACCAGCTGTTGAGTTTTATCTGAATAAGGGGTTTACTATTGAGAAATTGGTACAAGTGAATGAGCAGTTGTCACTAACATGTTTTGAAAAAAAGATTGCCAGGTAGCTATTTCTACCTGGCAGTTTTGGTCTAGGTTATTAAACCTAGGTTCTTTATGAAAATGTCTCTTTTTTAACATTTATGCTTGGTTTAGGGCTTTTTTTCGATAAAAAGCTATGCAAAAGCATGCCGAACATGACGATAAATAGTCCGATTGTTGCAAGTGTACTCGGTAATGGGGTGGATAAAAGGATGACTTCCCCCACAATGACAAAAATGACTTGAGTCGACTGTGTTGCTTCGACCGCTGCGAGCTTGTCGTGGTTATCTCTTACACGATCGGTAGCGATGAAGAATAATGTCGTGGCAATCACTCCAGAGGAAATGGCAACAATGAATGACTGTACTATTTGATCGGTTGATGGCGGCCCAACTTGAACATATCCAACTCCAGCAAGCAGTAGCCAGAATGGAAGACTCGCCAGGGTCATACCAAATACCCGCTGAAAAGTATCCAATTTCCCACCACAAATATCCATCATTTTTCTATTACCCAGTGGGTAACAAAAAGCCGCCACGAGGACAGGAAAAGTGCTTGCTATTACAACCTCGAAGGTTAAACTTTGAGCGTGCTGCCATTGTATCAGTACAACACCTATTAGAATGAAAAACGAAATGAATAAGGCCTGTATCGGAATTTGCTGTCGAACCTTGATTGGACCATTCTTTGACTCCACCGTTTTATAAAACAGTGGACCCAGAAATACCCCGGCCACAATGGTAAGTGGCCAAGTACCAGCAACGAGCCAGCCGGGACCAAATGCGGCAGCAAAGGTTATAGGCGCATAAAATAATACAAAGCCTACAAAGCTCCAAAAAATCCAGGGAAGAGGATTGGAAACCATCTCCTGCCACATATGTTTTAGATTTCTTCTAAACATTACAATGATTAATAAAAAGGGTACCATAAAAATGTATCGTAACGAGGAACTCCATAGCCAACTGCCTCCAGATAGCTCCATCGATCGATTCAATATAAATGTGACAGCAAAAAACAACGAAGCTAAAATCCCTAATGTAATTTCTTTCATATGTGCACATCCTCTCAAACATTAACCACATTATAATATATAATTCTTATATAATACCATAACATTCCAAATTTTTGGAGAATTCACTTTCCCAAGTGGTTAATGGTAAATTTAAAAAAGGGATGTTATATGTACAAGTTTCTCTTTAAGTTTATACACATATGATGGTTGGTGAGTAAACCATTTATGTTTGCTAGGTATACATAATTGCAGAAGGTGGAAGGTTCAGATGGAAATTTTGGTCTTCGGTCAGAAGGTTACTAATCTTGGGTATAAGACGAGAGTTGGTGTGTATGGCATCATTCTCAATGAAAATAGGGATCAAATTTTGCTTATCCGTACGATTCGTGGAGGGTACTTTTTACCTGGTGGAGGGATTGAGGAAACAGAGAATCATGAGGAGTGCCTACATAGAGAAATGCTCGAGGAGACAGGATTTCTCGTAGTAGTGGGGGAGTACCTTGGGCAGGCTAAAAAATATCATCTTGCAATGGGGAAAAATCCAACCTTGAGCCATGCGCATTTTTACTTCGCTACACTTTGTGAAAAGGTGCAAGAGCCGATTGAGATGGATGAGGAACCTATATGGGTGACTATAGATAAAGCAGAAGAATTATTATTTCATGAACATCAAGTATGGGGAGTAAAGCAGGCAATTAATAAATAGAAGAAAAAGACTGCTTTTAACAGTCTTCTCCAGTGTAGATTTTTAGTTAGCTTTGTTTTTGATTATTATGAATGGGTACATTCTTCGGTGATTTTGGGAAGCCTTGTTTTCCCTTTCCAGGTCCTGTTAGTGTGTTTCTCTCATCCAGAACTTTTCCGCTATATTCAATAGGTCTTTCATCTGCCATTATTTTCACCTCCCATTATAGGGTGAGTGATTATGGTTGTTTAGATACATACTTTTCGAGTTATTAATTTCTTAATCATCTAAGTACTTTAAGTACTCGTAGTGGTCTGTTGGTACAGATTTAACGACCTCTCCAGCCTCATTATGGTAGATCTCGTATTCTCTGAATGTTTCAATGATGTAACCATCCACGAGTTCTGTTTTTTCAAGCTTTAGTTCTAATGAAGCAAGAACAGCTTCTTCCTCATCATTTTCTACATCAGAATTTGCTTCTGTTGTTTCGGAAGTGTCAGAATCATCAACGGACGGAATAGAAGGGTACATGTTAGTTGGTACGTTTGGATGAGTAAGGGTCGAGTTTGGAGATTCCATATAAGCTACCAGGGTTATAAGGGCAAATACACTAATGAGATACATATATTTTTTCATAATGAATAACTCCTTCTCACTATATATTAAACTATATGCAAAGCTGTTATAAATAGACCAAGCTGTTGGCCTTCAAAAGGATAGGGACGCCATAAAACTAGAACAAACAATCCTGCATATATATAGAAAAAGAGTTTAGAGGTAAAGGAGATGGGTAAATGATTATTACTTTTGCTGTACTGATATCAGTTTTTATTTTCTTTACTACTGTTCGAACCTTAAGAAATAGAAGTTGGAGTTTAATATGGTCTTCCTTTGGATACGAAGATTATTTTAAGATGATGGCAAAGCTCAAAAATAAGGGGATTTCTTGTAAAGTTGAAACACCATATAGAGGTATAAGTACACGATCGGATCGTTATAAGGACAATACTCAATACGATATTTATGTTAAAAAGGGAATGGAACAAGAGGCAATCGCTGCATTACAACAAAATCATTAAGATGGGTGGGAGGATCTTTTTAGAAGTTCTCCCTTTTTGTGTTTTTAGGCTGACTAACAAAGGTTATTGTTGGTTCATAATAGAGGAAAGTATAATATGGTGTGTATAAGGGAAGTGAAATAGATAAACATGCAAAAGTCAATCCAGATTTCAACATATGAAGAATACGAGACCCTCGAGCGTGAATTGGAGCATTACATAGAAGAGTATCAATCAGAGAATATACATCTCGTTATGTACTCTATACGAGAAGCGGTAAACAATGCATTTGAACACGGGATAAAAAACAATTCATTACTAGCTATTACCGTTACAACTCAAATAAGTGATAGTATGATGATTGTAGAAGTCGAGCATAATGGAGACGGTTTCAATTACGAAGAAAGAGTACTATTATTGGAAGATCCTGATCAATATTTTATGGAAATCTTGTCGAGTAGTAGGGGAAGAGGAATAGCAATCATGAAAAAGTGTGCAAAGCAAATCTCCTACTCTGAGGATGGACGAAAACTTACATTACTTTTTGAGCTTGAAAAATGAATTCCCTTTAATCCTTTATGTTAAAAACCATATGAAAAGACCCTCTTCACACAAAAGAGGGTCTTTGTTTATTTTTTTAAAAGAAGATATAGGAAATAAGGAGCACCAATTAGGGCCACCATGATCCCGGCTGCAATGCCTTCAGGTTCAATGATATTACGTCCAATGGTATCAGCAAATAATAGCAACCATCCTCCAGCTAATAGAGCCACTGGAATAAACAATTGGTTTCTTGGTCCAACCATCGCTTTTGCCATATGTGGAGCCATTAAACCGATGAAGCTTATGCCACCTGTCACGGAAACGGCAGAAGCAGCTAACGCAACAGCTGTGGTTAATAAAATGATTCTTTCCTTTTCAATGGAAATACCTACTCCAATGGAGATAGATTCACCTAAGGCTAATATATTAATCCGATTTGCTTTGTATAAAGTAAAGGGAATTAACACAAGTAACCATGGGAGAATAGCCCACACAAATGGCCAATCTGTTCCCCATATATTTCCTGCCAGCCACTTAGCAATAAAGTCTACCTTCGCTCGTTCCGCAGATGAAATGAGGACGATCATGGCTCCAGAAAGTGCCATTGAGAAACCAACACCTACTAGTACCAATCGCATTGGCTGAAGACCAACACTTTTCTTGTAAGATGAGATATAAATTAGTGCTGATGTAATGATGGCTCCTAAAAATGCAAGGATCGGAATTGCATAAGCAAATGTTGCTGCATCGATAGGTGCAAAAAGGAAAAAAACGGTTATCGCTACACCAGCCCCAGAATTAATCCCGATGATGCCAGGATCTGCTAAATCATTTCGTGTAATTCCTTGCAGAATGGCACCGGATAAAGCAAGAGCCATGCCTGCTAACAATGTAATGACAATCCGGGGAAGGCGGATATCAAAAAGAATAAATTCTTCCTTAAATGACCCATATCCAAATAAGGTAGGAAGGATTCGATCATAGCTAACAGAAGAGTAACCAAGACCTAAACTTACAATCATGGTACCTAAGATAAGTACGAGCAGAGCTATTACAATGGCTCTTTGTTTTTTTATAATATTCTGGTGAATCATGAGAATTCTTTCCCTCCTTTACGGATGATAAATAAAAAGAAGGGGAGCCCCATCATAGCAACAATGGCTGCCACTGGTGTTTCGTATGGCGTGTTTAGCGTTCGCCCAATCGTGTCCGCTAGAAGCATAAATGTCCCTCCAACAATAGTGGACATTGGAAGAATCAATCGGTAGTCAGTTCCGACTATTGTACGAACAATATGGGGTACCAGTAAACCGATAAAAGCTAGATTACCAGCTAAGGCTACAGCTGCTCCAGAAAGAACGATGACAATGACAAACAAAAAGGCTTTTATACGAGTCGTGTTTTGTCCTAAACCTACCGCGACTTCTTCATTTAAGCTTAGAATGGTTAGTTGCCTAGAAAGGAAAATGGCAATAATAATTCCAATCATAATGACAGGGACTACTATTTGAAGTTGTCCCCAGTTGGTTCCGATTACTCCTCCAGCTGTCCACATGGAAACATCTTTTGAGATTTTAAAGAGGATAGCAATGCCTTCAGTAATAGCAAAAAGAAAGGCAGATATTGCTGATCCTGCAAGAACGATACGGATGGGGGAAAATCCACCTTTTTTTACTGCACTTATACCAAAAACGAGCAAAGCTCCAACAGACGCACCAATAAAACAAGCGAGCATAACCCAGTAGTAATTGGCAGATGGTAGTAAAGCAAAAGTAATGGCTAATCCTGCATTCGCTCCTGCGGTAAGACCCAACAAGCCTGGATCAGCTATTGGGTTTCGTGTCATTCCTTGCATGATTGCCCCAGACACAGCTAGTGCCGCCCCAACCACTATTGCAGCAATTTCGCGTGGCAATCGAATTTCTTGTAAGATTAATATTTTTTCACTGGTCTGATTAGATAATAAAGCAAGCCAAACATCCTTGAAAGTGGTATCGGCAGCACCGAAAACCATTGCAATTCCAAACATAAGAATAAATAGAATGAGTGCAACCATACATTTGAAGAAAAACGATATCGCTTTGTTATTATGTATCAATCCATTCACCTCGCTTTTTAAATATCAAAAGAAAAAGAGGAATTCGTCAATGAATTCCTCTACAACGTAGTACCAGTAATTAAACACTAACAGGAATAAGATTAGTAACCGAGTGTTTTTCTTGTATGGAATTCCCTTTAAATAAGTTGTAGGTTATACACATTGGTTTATTTGTTCGTGGATCTCTGCCGATTTCAGCATCAATTTGAAATACTTCACGCAATACGTCACGTTGTATCACTTCTTCACATGTACCCGCTTTTACAATTTCTCCTGCTTTTAAGGCAATCAAATGGTCTGCAAATCGAGCGGCTTGATTCAAGTCATGTAACACCATGACAATCGTTCGTCCTTCATTTTGGTTTAATTCTTGTAAAAGCTCTAGAACCTCGAGCTGATGAGCCATGTCCAAATAAGTAGTAGGTTCATCTAGGAAAATAATATCTGTTTCCTGAGCAAGTGCCATAGCAATCCATACCCGTTGTCTTTGACCGCCAGAAAGGGCGTCAACAGGTCGATATTTAAACTCAATTGTACCTGTGGCCTCAAGAGCCCAATCAATCACTTCATAATCTCGTTTCGTCAAACGACCAAACCCTTTTTGATAAGGGAAGCGACCATAACTGACGAGCTCGCCAACCGTTAGGCCACCAACACTTTCAGGCGACTGGGGGAGTATGGCCATTTTTCTAGCTAACTCTTTGGTATGCTGCTTAGCAATGTCCTCTCCATCTAATAGGACTGTGCCAGCTTGTTGAGAAATAATCCGTGTAATTGCTTTAAGTAAAGTCGATTTTCCACAGCCATTGGAACCAATAATGGTGGTGATTTTATTATCTGGTATATGGATACTGAGGTTTTTTACTATCGTACGTTCTCCATAAGCAACGGATAGTTGGTCTGTATATAAGCGAACCATTGGAAACCTCCTTATATAAAAATTAATTAATTGATAATGATTATCAGTATCGATGTTTTAACTATAAAACGCATTCATTCAACTGTCAATAAATTTTTTTTTTATTTGTGGTGACAGACACCCTTCGTGGACAGTTTTTGTAGTTTTGTCCGTGTGGAGTGGACACTTAGTGTTGGGTTAAACAAAAAGAGGGAAATCATTAAATAAGGAAGAATTATGTGAATAGAAAAGTGATATTGAGAGGATGTACATATGGAGAGAGTGAAGAAGCCATTTATAATTAGAAATTATAAGGAACAGGATGCAAATCAAATCGCTGAATATGATTTTATTTCCATGCTAGCGTATCAATACAATGGGGACTATACTTCCGAAAATATTTTCTGTGCAGTTAGTGAAAAAGGGGAAATGCTAGCTTCCGCACATATTGCTCCTGATCAGTCTTGGGAGTTCATAAAAGATCCAGATAAGACTTTGGACTTTGAATTTAAGCTGCAAATGGACGTATCGATAAATGAGAACACGACGGTCCCACAAGATGCAGTGCATGAGTTAACAGATGTCGTTATGGAAAGAGCCAAGATGATCCGAAATCAATACCCTAATAAAAAAATAACAATAATACATACAATTTCCACCGATGATTTAGAGGAGATGGATTTTTATTTATCAAAAGGATTTATCGTAAAACAAAATCATTTGGTAATGAAAAGAGACTTAACGGAACCGATTCCGCAATTCCCACTACCACCTAATATCAAGATAATGAATTGGAAAATGGAGACAAACGAGGAGCAGGAAAAGTATTTGCAAGCAGAGGCAGCGGGAGATCCAAACGGTCTATGTTGGAGCTTAAATCATCTAAGGTGGACAATGTCAGGAGCAGAATGGGACACATTTACAGCATTTTACGGAAACAAGGTAGTGGGAAGTATCATGACATGGGGACTCGGAGAAAAGAGAAGTGCCACTGAAAACATTTTTGTATTACCTGATTGGAGAAGAAGGGGAATAGCCAAGGCGTTAATTTCTGAAGCGCTAACTTTCTTAAAGGAAAAAGGAAAAACAGAAGCAACATTAGGAGTGTTTGGAGATAATCGAAATGCGATTGCACTATACCAATCCCTTGGCTATCGAATGCTTTATACAAATATAGAATTTGGATATGACATTTAGGTCAGGATAAGGAAGTATGTTAATGACAAGGGAGGTGATATGCTTGCCAAGAGGAAAGGAACTAGAACAATTACCAATGGCGAATACATTACCTGGTGCGGGAAAAGACACAAGTAAAATGAATCGTACGGAGTTATCGGGGATAACAGTGGGTGATATGCCGAAGCCAGCTCAAGCAGCAAAAAAGAATAAATAACAAATAAGCCAAATCTATTCCGTAGATTTGGCTTTCTATTGCAAGAGGGGGGATCTAGGGTGGAGATAAAAAGCGGTAAAATAACCATTCGACCAATCACAACAAATGATGCAGGTCATCTAACAAAATGGCTATCAGACCCAGCTGTTTTGGAATACTTTGAAGGAAGAGATCAACCTTTTACAATGGAACGAGTTTTGGAAACCTACTTTATGAAAGAGGAAGGGCTTTCTCGATATATTTTTATGTCGGATGAAAAGCCCATAGGTTATATCCAAACCTATACAGTTGAAGATGAAGCGAACACCTTTGGTTTAGATCAATTTATAGGGGAAATAGAATATTGGAATAAAGGAATTGGTACGCTTCTTATTAATACGATGGTTAATTACTTAGTTACTCAAAAAAGTGCTAATCGAATTATCATGGACCCACATACTAGTAATAAAAGGGCATTAAGATGTTATGAAAAATGCGGTTTTAAAAAAGTGAAATTCCTCCCGAAGCATGAGCTACATGAGGGCGAGTATCGGGATTGCTGGTTGATTGAATTGCTAATAGAGCACTAGGTCCATTGCTGAGAATAAAATAAAAGGAGAGCGGGCTCCTCTTATTTCGTGTAAATGAGAATTGCGTCACGTAAAAATTCTGCTGTTCCAGGTTGGTCTTTATCATAGTAAGCAGTGAATCTTTCATCACCTACGTACATTTGGGCGAGGCCAGCATGAGCTTCTATGCTGTAGGTAGGCCAAAAATAACAAAGCCATTGCTTATGAAGTTCAGCAGCTTGTTGGGCAAGTGGACCTGCTGGATTTCCACTTGTAAAAGCCTGAGCTAAAACATCTCTTATTTGTTGCTCTAGAGCAGTCACTTTTTGGTAGTCCTCTTCAGACAGGTTCATAAGTTTGGTATTTGATTGTTCGACATTCTCTTTTCCATATTTATCTCGAATCTCTTTTCCGTATTTCTTTTCATTTTCAGCAAGTAAGTTTTGTTTAAATCCTTCAAATTTCTCTTTATTTGACATAGTTGTTCTCCCTTCCGTTTGTGCGATGCTCTTTTCTACATTACAAATTAACGTTTCTATTTGGTTTCGCTTTTCTATCAGTTTTAAACGATGTTCTCTTAACGCTGATTCTGCGTCAAAGGTGGGGGAGGATAGTATTTCTTTTATCGTATCTAAATTTACTCCAAGCTCTTTATAAAAAAGAATTTGTTGGAGACGATTCACCTCCGATTGCCCATAAATTCGATAGCCATTCGAATTAACCCTGCTTGGTTGCAAGAGACCGATTTGATCGTAATATCGTAAGGTCCTCGTACTAACACCTGCCAATTGTCCGAGCTTTTGAACCGTGTACTCCATATGTTTCACCTCCTAATAAGTTCACTATAAACCTTTACGCAACGTCAATGTAAATAGGGAATTGTAAAAATAAAAGCTCAAGGATAATTCCTTGAGCCTTACTAATTAATTAAAAATAGGGAAACGAGCCAAATCCCAACAAAAAGCCAACCAAAAATAATCAAACCACCAGCTATCCAGTTTTTGGGTTTCGTCTTTCCTTTGAGTGTATCGACTCTTAAGGTTGCATCCTTGATAACGTCTGATGGTATCATCTTTAATGAAAGATATATTCCAAAAGGAACTAGGATAATATCATCAAGTATCCCGAGAATGGGAATAAAATCAGGGATTAGATCAATAGGACTAAATGCATAAGCTAACACACAAGCAACAAAGATCTTGACGTACCATTTTACTCGTGGGTCTTTATAAGAAACATATAATAAAATAAGTTGTCTTTTTAAATTTGTCGCCCATATTTTCACTTTTTTAAACACTGTTTGCCCTCATTTCTAGTTAGACACTCCCCACTGTTCTAAATTCCACACTTGTGTGACCCATGGAGAGTAAAAATCTGGTTCGTGGGATACAACGATTATTGTTCCTTCATATTCTTGTAATGCCTTAGATAGTATCTTTTTGGCCATTATGTCAAGGTGATTCGTTGGCTCGTCAAGAATTAACCAATTGCTCTCTTCTAGCATAAATTCACATAATCTGACTCGTGTCTGCTCTCCACCACTCAAAAGGGAAAGAGGCTGAAAAATATGCTCTGACTTCAAGCCTGTACGAGCCAGAGCTTGACGAACCTCTTTTTGCGTCATGTTTGGATGGATGTTCCATAAATATTCAAGGGGTGAAATGTCCGGTGCTTCCACCATTTCCTGAGAAAAATAAGCGGCTCGAACGTTTTGCCCAAACGAAATTGTTCCACTTAGGGGTGTAATCTCCCCAATTATGGTTTTAAGAGTGGTCGATTTTCCGATTCCATTGTAACCTGTTATGGCGATTTTTTCTCCTCTTCTTACTGTTCTTGAAAACGGTGGAAGAAGGGGTCGATCATATCCTACCTGCAATTGCTGTAGTTCAGCTATTATACTAGCGGGACGTTCGCACACTCGGAAGGCAAACTTCGGTTTTGGAGGTGGATTAGGAATATCTATCCGGTCTATTTTCATCAATTTTTTCTCACGGGCCTTTGCTTGCTTTGAAGTAGAGGCGCGGGCTTTGTTTTTCTGTACATACGTTTCGAGTTTCTTTATTTCAGCTTGCTGTCTATTATAAGCAAGGAAGGATTGCTGCTTTCTTAACTCATACGTTTCTAGGAACTTTTGGTAGTTCCCTAAATACCGAGTAAGCATTTTGTGTTCAAGATGATAGATGATATTTACAACCTCGTTCATAAAGCCCGTATCATGCGAAATGAGAATAAAAGAATGAGGATAGTTCCGTAAATAATTTGTAAGCCACTCAATATGGGAAACATCTAGATAATTTGTTGGTTCATCCAGAAGTAATACGTTTGGTTCTTCAAGTAATAATTTAGCTAGTAACAGCTTGGTTCGTTGACCTCCGCTTAATTTGCTAACATCCGTCTCCAAACCAAGTGTAGTAATACCCAATCCATCTGCTATTTCCTCTACCTTGGCATCAATCAAATAAAAATCCCCGTGGTCAAGCTGTTCTTGTAGAAGAGCGAAACGTTTAAGATATAAATCAAGTTCTACTTCAGGCACAACCCCTAGTTGATTACTTAGTTGAAGCATTTCTGCTTCTATATCGTATAAATGCTGGTAAGCGCTTTGTAGATATTGTCGTATGGTTATTCCCTTAACAAGTTCAATATGCTGCTCAAGATATCCGACCTTTGTTTGAGGAAGCCAATCAATGGTTCCTTCATCAGCTAAATGGTAGCCGTTAATAATTTTTAATAAAGTTGATTTTCCTGATCCGTTGGCTCCGACTAAACCCACTCTTTCCTTATGCAATAAATCGAATGAAATATTTTTAATAACTAGTTTATCTCCAAAATAATGGGTAATATTTTTTACTGATAATATACTCATCAAGTCTACTCCTTTATCGGTTGATTGAACCAACCGTAAAACAGAGAAGGGCACAAAAAATCCTATAAAATTGACACATGAAAAAGGGAAAAGTATACACACTTTTCCCTTTGTTTATAACTTTTAATAGAAAAAGGGAAAAAGGATTTGAAATGTCTGTTGTTTTACGATTGGCTTTGCTAAAAATGGACACACGTATCCCGTGGTCAATTAGCGTAGTCAAATCACAAAAACAACAGGCGTATTCATCGGGTCCTTTTCCTCCTTTAATTGTTAAATACTGTATCTAGTTCATTATATTAGATAGGATAGGAAATTGTAAATAGGCATGCCTTTTCCGTTTTTGTCATTTTGTATGAAAAAGGGAAGGAACGTTTAAAATAAATGCAATGTTCACCAACAAGTATGTAATTTTACTTGTCTTTTTCTATAACGAGGTCTATAGTTATCTGGTAATGACAGATGTCAAGACAAGAGGAGGGCTACATAGTTGGAAAATAAAACAATATCACAAAAGAAATTACTCGGCATTGCAGGGCTAGGATGGATGTTCGATGCGATGGATGTCGGGATGCTTTCTTTCATTATTGCCGCACTAAATGCTGATTGGGGTTTAACACCTCAGCAAATGGGCTGGATTGGAAGTGTGAATTCCATTGGGATGGCTGTAGGGGCTCTCTTATTTGGAATTTGGGCTGATAAAATCGGGAGAAAGAATATTTTTATTATCACACTTTTATTATTCTCATTAGCGAGTGGGGCTTCTGCTTTTACAACCACCCTGGCCGCTTTTTTAGTTCTGCGTTTCTTTGTTGGGATGGGGCTAGGAGGGGAACTACCTGTTGCCTCCACACTTGTGTCTGAAAGTGTCCCAGCTAAAGACCGTGGGCGTGTAGTGGTTCTACTTGAAAGCTTTTGGGCATTTGGTTGGCTTCTATCTGCACTTATTTCTTATTTCGTTATTCCATCCTATGGTTGGAAAATTGCATTGATTATTAGTGCCATTCCGGCATTTTATGCACTTTATTTACGCTTGAACTTACCGGACTCACCAGCATTTTCAAAAAGGAAGGTAGAAAAAAGAACAGTACGTCAAAACATCCAAGATGTATGGTCTAAAGAACATTCGCGTTCTACCTTAGTACTTTGGGTGGTTTGGTTTACAGTGGTTTTCTCTTATTATGGTATGTTTTTATGGTTACCAAGCGTAATGGTTATGAAGGGATTTAGCATGATTAAAAGTTTTGAATATGTGTTAATCATGACGTTAGCCCAATTGCCAGGTTATTATACAGCCGCGTGGCTGATTGAAAAAGTCGGTCGTAAATTTGTGTTAGTTACCTATTTATTAGGAACAGCTGCTTCTGCACTAGTGTTCGGAAATGCTGAAACGACAGTTGTTTTAATGACAGCCGGAATTTTATTATCGTTCTTTAACTTAGGCGCATGGGGAGCATTATATGCATATACTCCAGAACAGTATCCAGCTGTGATTCGTGGGACAGGATCTGGTATGGCCGCAGCAATCGGTCGAATAGGTGGTATTCTCGGTCCTTTATTAGTAGGCTCTCTTGTAGCTGCCGGCTATACCATTGGATTTATTTTTACAATTTTCTGTATTAGTATCGTAGTGGGTGTAGCGGTATTAGCGTTATTAGGACGTGAGACTAAACAAATTGAATTAACGTAATTTTTCCAAGAACCTGAATCCAAAGACGGATTCAGGTTCTTTTATTGGAGACAGTAGTTGCCTTTTTTGGTTACTATAAAAAAAGAGTTTTTTTCTGGAAGGGGGGTCAATGGACATGGAAGCTTTAAAGGACATATTATTGGTTTATGGAAGAATCTTTACCATTTTACCACTTCTGTTAATGGCAACACTGTTTATGGGTAAAAGATCAATCGGTGAACTTCCTGTGTTTGACTTTTTAGTCATCATTACACTTGGAGCAATCGTTGGGGCGGATATTGCAGATCCAACCATTAAACAAATCCCTACTGCAGCAGCGGTAATTGCCCTTGCCATACTACAAAGGATTGTGACTGCCACAGTAATTAAATATCGTAAAATTGGGAAGGCAGTCACCTTCGAACCTACCATTGTTATAAAAAACGGTGAGCTAATTGTAAATAATTTAAAAAAGATTAATTACTCCATCGATAATATATTACAAATGCTTAGGGAAAAGGATGTGTTTGACCTATCCGTTGTTCAACTAGGAATCGTTGAAGCAAATGGACGTCTCTCTTTATTCAAATACTCTGGTGAGGCGCCGGTTATTAAAAAGGATCTAGGTCTTACTGAAGTAGACCATCAAATTAGTTTGCCTGTCATTATCGAAGGGATGATTGATACGACTACCCTTCATCATTTAAACAAAGATGAGACGTGGTTAAAGGAAGAACTCTCAGAAAAAAAGGTGGAATTAAATCAGGTTTTTTTTGCATCCATAAATGAAAAGCTTGTATTACATATATCTTTGGTTAATCAAGATAAGCCAAACTACATCAACCATTAAGCATTTTACTTCCCCTGAAGAAATAAATATACTATGATCAATATATCACAAAGTTATAGGAGACGATTTTTATGACAGATCAATCAAAAAAAAGGGAAGAAGTTCTAGAGGCCTTTCGTTTCAGACATGCGACAAAATCCTTCGATGCTTCAAAAAAAATCAGTGATGAGGATTTTGAATATATACTTGAGGCCGCTAGATTATCACCAAGCTCAGTTGGATATGAACCATGGAAATTCGTAGTTGTACAAAATACTGCCCTAAGAGAAAAATTAAGGGAAGTGTCGTGGGGAGCACAAGGTCAGCTTCCGACAGCTAGCCATTTTGTTATTATTCTGGCTAGAACAATTAAAGATACAAAGTATGATTCGGAGTACGTTAAACATCAAATGTTAGAAGTGAAGAAATTTCCTGAAGAGCTTTTTGGGAAAATTGTCGAAAGATATAAGACCTTCCAAGAAGAGGATCTTCATTTATTGGATAATGAACGCACGATGTTGGACTGGGCAGGAAAGCAAACCTATATTGCCTTAGCAAATATGATGACAGCCGCTGCAATGATTGGAATTGATTCATGTCCAATTGAAGGATTTAGCTATGACCAAGTCCAGAAAATATTAGAAGAAGAAAACTTACTAGAGGATGGACATTTAGCTGTTTCTGTCATGGTTGCCTTTGGATATCGTGATAAAGAGCCTCGTCCAAAAATCAGAAAAGAAATGAACGATATCGTTCAGTGGATTGAGTAGGATGTATAGTAAAGGGGAAAGAACCAATTGTGTTCTTTCCCCTTTTACTATTTTCTTGCCGTCATTCAGCTGTAGGCGGAGGAGTGAATGCTCAATGAAAATCCAGGAAAGTAGTGTAGAATATAGTCATTTGTGAGAAAATAGAAAAATATTACATACAGATTAGAAGGTGGAAAAATGAATCGAATCATGGTCATTGGGGTGTCTGCGGGTGTTGGAAAATCGACGTTTGCTAGGAAGCTTGGAAAATATAGAAATATCCCTGTTTACCATCTTGATTCTTATTTTTGGAAATCCGGTTGGGTAGAGGCAACACATGAGGAGTTTTCTTCTGCACAAAAAAAGCTAGTAGAAAAAGAACAATGGATCATTGAGGGAAATTACACAAAAACCATAAATGTAAGAGAGAGGTACTGCGACACCGTTATATACTTAGAACTTCCATTACCTATTTGTTTATACCGTGTAGTAAAACGGTATCTTACGAACATTGGTCATACGAGACCTGATATGACAATCGGTTGTACTGAGAAGCTAGATTGGAAATTTATTAAATTTATTATTTCTACCTATTTTGATAGGAAAAAGAAGATGATGGATCGGTTGGAAACGTATGAGATGATGGGGAAACAGGTGATTGTACTTAAAACGAAGGAAGAAATAGATTCATATTTTAATAAATTTTGAGGTTGTCGAAAATGGACTAAATTTATGTCGAATTGGAAAAGTTGCAACAAGCCATCCTAACAAGGTTATAGAGTACCCACTAAGGTACTCTATAACCTTATTTTTCCTGATCTTCCACAAGAAATTTAAGCACCGAAAGCTTATTATCCCAGAACTGATCAAAATAGCTTAGCCAGTCTTTAATTTCTGTAAAGGATTCTGGGTGTAGCTTATAAATCTTTTCTCTCCCTGTCTTGGTCATTCCGACTAGATTGGAATCAGATAAGATCCGGAGATGCTTGGAAACTGCTGTTCGAGTTATCGGAAATTGATCACTAATGGCGGTTACGGATAAATCCTGATTGGCAAGAAGCATTAATATTTTCCTTCTAGTAGGATCAGCAATCGCTTGAAACACATCGTGGTTTGGGACAGCGGCCATTACGCCTCAACAACCCCGCGTAGTTTCACATCAACAAGAGGTCCCCATCCACCATTCATGCGGTCGCGAATAACTTGGTGCGTTTCGTTAGCCAATGGAATAACTTCCTCTGTGTCGCCCCAGCCAGAATGAACAAGGGTAAACTCCGTTTTGTCTTCTAATTCTTTTAATTCAAACGTAACGACCCATCCATCTGTTCCCCAAGCAAATACGAGTCGATTTGGTGGCTCAAGCTCTAACACCTTGCAAGGACTTGGACCAAACGGAGACTGAATAGTAAATTCACTACCCACTTCTTGTTGAAAATCATTTGGCATAAACCAAGAGGAAATACCTTCTGCAGTAGCCACTGCATTCCATACTTTTTGAATTGGTGCTTGAAACACGGTTGTTTTTCGAATATCTTGAACCTTCATAATTTCCCATCCTTTTACTATAATATGAAACCAAAAGGTTTCCTATTAGGATTATACGAAACCATTTGGTTTCATGTCAACTTCAATTTATTAAGTACCCTTATTATTTCCAAATCGTATAAAATAAAGAAAGAATTAAGAAATTCTTAAGATTTTTAGAGGTCGATTGTTAAGATTTACTGTTTACTATAAATAGAGAAAAAGCTGCTAGAAAGTAGGGTGACAATGAACTCATACAATGTACTTGTCGTGGACGATGAAAAAGAAATACGAGATGCCATTGAGATTTATTTAAAAAATGAAGGGGTACGAGTGATCAAAGCTAGTGATGGATTGGAAGCTCTAGAAATCCTCCAAAAGCAGGAGATTCATTTAATCATCTTAGATATTATGATGCCAAAGTTAGACGGAATTTCTGCCACATATAGAATACGAGAAATAAGAAATATTCCGATCATTATGTTAAGTGCCAAAAGCGAGAATACAGATAAAATTTTAGGCTTACAAGTTGGGGCGGATGATTATGTGACAAAACCGTTTAATCCCATGGAGCTCGTGGCTAGAGTGAAATCACAGCTGAGACGATATGTAAGCTTAGGAACGTTTGAAGGAGTAAAGAAAAACATTGATTTGAATGGATTAATCCTTGACCAAGATGCCAAGGAAGTAACTGTTCATGGCGAAAAAGTAAAACTTACACCGATTGAATACAAAATTGTAGAGTTGCTCATGATTCATGCCGGACGAGTGTTTTCTATCAACGAAATCTATGAACTCGTTTGGAAGGAACCGGGGTACAACGCTGAAAACACAGTAGCCGTACATATTAGAAAAATCAGAGAGAAAATTGAAATCGATCCGAAAAATCCAAGATTTCTAAAGGTGGTGTGGGGAATTGGGTACAAGGTGGAAAAATAGAATCGTTCTTTTGATATGCTTACTCTTCTTTAGCTATGGTGTTAGTGGGCTTTTTACGTTAATGGTTCATGGGAACAGTTATTTGTATAAAGATTATTATCATTCTCTTGAATTCCAAGGAGCTTTTGATGAGTTTGCGAGTTATTTAGGTTTATTCGACCTTTATGCTATGCCAATTGAGGAAGCGAAGGAGGCCATTTCTGTTTCAGAGGAGGAAATTAAAGAGCATCGGTACCGGTCCGGAAGCCTAGAAGGCCAAATTGCCAATATTAAATCTCAATATGAGGGAAGAATTCTTGAAGCACAGGAAGCGGAAGACGAAGAGGCACTAAATAATTTCACAGCGGAAAGAGACGCTAAAATTGCTGATATTACGAAAAACTTCGAAAGTGATGATTATGTAAAAGGTAAAATCATTATAGAGAAAGAACAAAAATTAGAAGAGTTATATGAAGAGTTGGAGAGGAAAAGACCTCTTTTTGAAGAGTATAAAAAGTCCTTTTCATACTCTTTAACAAGTCCAAATGAAAAGGTTATTCAGAGTGAAAATTGGAAGGATTTATCTAGTGACGATTTCCGATATAAAACCAATTTAACCGTCTCAAGAGATTATGCCATTCACTATGGTACTTATGATTATAAATACACAGAGTTACTAGATTCTGTAACTCCAAATTCTATTGGGCCTTATAATGGACAAATTGGCCTTGCAAAATCCTTACCTGCTTCAAATAAATATGTTGTGGCTGCTGAAAACTATAAGCAAAAGCGTGTAATATTTTATATATTTGTTGGGTCAAGCGGTTTAGCACTCTTGTTATCGCTAGTAATAGGGAAGAAATCAAGAGGTATACGTGATGAAGTCAAGAGACTTCACCCATTTTATAATAAGCTACCAATAGATGTTAGAGTCATACTATTTCTCTTAGCAATGATTGCTGCATGTACAAATCTTTTTATCATCATTGATGGATATCAGTATGCAGTAAATGGGAACTACTACGATGCGATTGAAATAGTTTTTTGCATAGGCATAGGGGCTATCCTTTGGGGAGTATCCTTCATCCAAGCACTTTTTATAGCTAGTGAAATGAAGGATTGGGAAACTGTGAAAGTACAATGTCAAAAGTCACTTTTATATAAATTATTTTTAATTGTTAAAGAGGTATATGTAGATAGTATGGAGACCATTGAAGAGGCTTTCTATGACCGAAGTACAGCGACTCAAGTGTTTCTTATCCTCTTAACCTTATTTGGACTTGGGCTAGCGGTAATCATTATTACGTTACATCCTGCGTTTTTTCTAGTTTATTTTATCCTGTTAGCTGTACTTGGCTATCCAATAGTTATTAGAATTACAAATAAAATCGCCTACTTCAATTCCATCGTAGAAACAACCAATGAATTGGCAGCGGGAAGGTTAGGGGCAGATTTAAAAACATCCGGCAATTCAGCACTATCAACCCTTGCAAATAATATCAATCAACTAAAGCAAGGGGTTAAAACCTCGCAGAACGAACAAGCAAAAAGTGAGAGATTAAAGACTGAACTCATAACTAATGTTAGTCACGACTTGAGAACACCTTTAACATCTATCATTAATTACACGGAGTTATTAAAAAATACAGAGGTTTCTTTGGAGGAACGGAAATCATATATTAACATCATTGATAAAAAATCAAAAAGGTTAAAGGTGTTAATTGATGATTTATTTGAGGTTTCAAAGATGGCAAGTGGGAATATTGAATTACAAAAAGAAGAAGTAGATATTGTTCAGCTTCTGCAGCAAGCTCTTGCGGAATACGATACAGACATCAGAGAATCAACCGTACAATTTCGAATCACCAACTCCAATTCTCCAGTGCTAGCTTATGTTGATGGACAAAAGCTATGGAGAGTATTTGACAACCTAATTGGAAATATACTCAAATATTCACTTGAACAATCACGTGCCTATATAACGGTGGAAACCAAGAATAAGGAAACAGTGATTACGTTTAAAAATGTATCGAAATATGAGCTTAGTGAAAATAGTGAAGAACTCTTTGAACGATTTAAAAGAGGTGATACCTCACGTCAAACGGAAGGTTCAGGACTTGGATTAGCGATCGCACAATCAATAATTGACCTACATGCGGGAAGGCTTTCCATTCTAGTGGATGGTGATTTATTTAAAGTTAGCATTACTCTACCTAAAGAAAATAAGACGTGACTTTGGAAAGCAGGGGAGAAGAACTTCTTTTTAAAGAAGTTCTTCTTATAAATAATAATACTTGCATTTTGCAAATAATGTGATATAAATAAAGAGAGGTGAAAATATTGGAAAACTTACGTGATTTATTCCAGGTGTTAACAAGAAGATTTGGTATGTTAAATAAAAACTGTTGCTTAGTTGGAGGAATGGAGATTTCACTCGTTCAAAGTCATATCATCCATGAAATTGACAAACAAAACAATCCAAGTGTTCAGCAAGTTGCAGACACTTTAGGAATTGATGTGACAACGTTTAGTAGACAGATTCAAAACCTAACAAAAATGGGGTTGGTAAAAAAGCAACAGCTGCCTGAAGACAAAAGAGTTTATATATTATCTTTAACAACAGAAGGTAAGTATGTTTCAACCTCAATTGATATAGAAATGAATCAATATTTACAAGAAGTATTTTCTCATATGAATGAATTTGAAAAAGATACAGTGATCAGATCGATTAAGTTAT
Organism: Robertmurraya korlensis NBRC 107688; assembly: GCF_001591645.1. Lineage (GTDB taxonomy): Bacteria > Bacillota > Bacilli > Bacillales > Cytobacillaceae > Robertmurraya_A. Next base: position 200,670 of record NZ_BCVH01000007.1, read on the forward strand.
TAAATGAGTCCATGTCTAAATCAACTGTCTGCTGTAAGCCTTTCATATAAGCAGGAAATCCAATCTGCTTATATATTTTTATTAAAATATACTTGCATTTTGCAAATAAAGAGGAGGAGAGTTTTGGTGGAGATAGTGAAGAGTTTTATTAGTATTGCGTTAGAATTAACCGTTTTGTTTGTAGGGATTTCTTTTTTTATTAATATCCTACAAGGTTATATCCCTTATGAAAAAATGGAAAGTTTGATGGATCGAAGTCATCCTTTGATTAGCGCGTTCATTGCCCTTGTTTTTGCGTTTGTAACCCCTTTTTGTTCTTGCTCGACTATTCCGGTTGTGGTGAATTTATTAAATAAAAAGGTACGTTTTGGTACAGTGATGATATTTTTATTTGCATCACCTGTATTAGATCCAACGATTTTGACTTTAATGACAGCCACACTCGGTTGGAAGGTAGCTGTTGTTTACACGTTATTAACCAGTATTTTATCGGTAGTCATAGGATTTAGTCTTGAAAAGCTTGGTTTTGAGAATCAGGTGAAAAATGTCATTATGACTGGATTTCAGGATCCAAATAAAAAGCTAGATTGGAAGGGTGCGTTAGTAGAAACCCTCCAGCTGATGAAGACGGTCTATCCATTCCTGCTTATTGGTGCAGCGATTGGAGCGATTATTCACGGACTGTTACCGACAGAATGGATTACAACCTACATGGGTTCTGACGACTGGTGGTTAGTGCCGATTGCTGCAATCGTTGGAATTCCTTTATATATTCGACTTTCCACAATGATTCCTATTTCTCATGTAATGATATTAAAGGGGATGGCACTTGGCCCAGTTATGGCGTTAATGATTAGCTCTGCAGGTGCTAGCTTGCCAGAATTAACACTACTAAATAGCATCTTTCGAAAAAAATTAGTTGCTGCCTTTATCGCATCTGTTATGTTGATGTCCACTTTATCTGGTTTTTTATTTTATTTACTATAGGAGGAATCTAAAATGAACGTACTAAAAAGCTTATTTGGAAAAAAGGATCAATCTTGCTGTGAGGTAAAAATTATCGAGAAGGTTGATAAAGAGACTAGTTGTAAAGAAGACGAAAAAAGGGAAGAGAAAAACTAAGGACTAGCAGAACTACTCAAAAAATTATCAGCTCCTATTTAGTAGAATTGAATAGGAGCTGATGCTTTTAGGTTCGGAAGGATGGCTTTGATAAAGAGCAAGTAGGATAAGTAATATCCGGAACATAATAAGAAAGCTTTTTTAAGAAATAACAGGCTTCTGGAAAATGATGTTCAAGAAAACGCAAGGTAGATTGATTTAATACTTCGTCACCTTTGTATAATTGGACCATTTTTTCTACTAGACTCGTAAATCCGATGACAGCCATCACCACATCTCTTGCAAATTGTAGCTGTATCGGAAAACCTTCTGGGGTAAATCGTAAGTACCCTTTAATTGCTTCGTTTTTTACAATAAACGATTGGAATATTTGCATGTATCCTCTTGTTTGTGTAACAAGTGCCATCTCAACCCCATCGAGTGCTCGAGCGAGTAAGGCGGCATGCCCGGCTGAATCTTCAAGCCATAAATCCATCAAATCAACTAGTGGAAGGATGGGAGGAGTCTGACCGTTTAGAAAAAAAACGAGCATTCGTAAGTATTCTTGGTTTTCACCAAGTGTGCCATTCAAATAGGTTGGGGTTAAATTCAAATTTACTTTGTTTTCAATACGTAAACGTTGAAGATATCCCTCAAAATGAAAATAACCATTGGCAATCGGATAAACTTCTCTAGCAAATGAGATCATATCAGCTGATGATACGGATGCTGTGGGTGGGAGGTAAGATAGTTTCGTAAGCAAACCTCGAAATAATTGGATATATTGCTTGGCAGTGTTCACATATTCAACCTCACTAGGAGATAAGAAATCGTGGATAAAGTGTGCGTGATCCTCTAATACCTCAAGCCAAAAAGAGTGTTCTTCAAAAACCGAAATGGGTTCATAGCTCATTTACATACCCCCTACAGAATTAAACCAGGTATTACAGTTTATGAGCAACCGGCGTGCATAAGAACGGGTAATTCCCAAATGAAAACCCGGGAAAAGTACCCGGGCTGGACCTACCTAATACGTGTTACATATTTTTCATAGAGGCTTTGGAATCCGTACATAGCCATAGTCTTAAGCAGGAAGATTACGGATAACTGAAAGCTATTCAAACGTACAAGAGTGACATAGCCCATTTTTCGGAAACCTCTCATCATTCCATAAGTAAATAATGAATCCACAATGAGATTAACGATAAAATATAATTTAAATTTTCCATATGTATATTTTAAAATCCAAATGGATCCAATGAAAAACGGCCCGAAAATTAATGGAAACTCATTGAGTATATTTGGTTTTATATTTGAAGGGAACCACCACCATTTTCTTCTCTGTGCGATAGTGCCTTCAATAATGAGATAGAGAGAGATAAAAATGGAGCTTGGAAGAAATCTTTTAAATGTTCTTGCACCAATTAAGGGTAGTGACAACCAAGGTAAAATAAAAAGAAGAGCTATATATAAATTAAATTTCTTCAACATCATCAGCTTCCTTCTTCGCTTATAATAATGTAGTGTGGCTCAAAAATGGAAACATATGTGTTTCATTTAGCAAAAAATGAAAAATATAAATACAAAAAATGGTATGATGGAGTGTGGAAAAAGAAGTTTTCAGGGGATGATCTTGATATGAAAAAGATATTTTTAACTCGGATGGTGAACAGGTCAAAGTTGAGTTCGGGAGATACCTCACATTTAGAGGAGGGACTACAGGTATGATTCAAGGGGAATTCATACACATAAGACCGCTTGTGTTGGATGATGTGGAGGAGTGTTTGGACTTTCAGGTGCGAAATCAAAATTTTTTTGAAGCATTTGCGATGGAACGCCCAAGTGACTTTTATACAATAACGGGACAACATAATTTAATAAAAAGGAAAATGATTGCGGCGGAGGATGATACAGATTATTATTTCGGCATCTTTCTACAATCAACAGGTGCTCTGATAGGTACGATGCAACTTTTTCAAGTACTTCGCGGATCCCTTCAAAGTGCTTATATTGGGTATTTTTTAGATAAAGAGCATAACGGAAAAGGCTATACAACGGAAGCAGCCAAGCTCTTGGTGTCATTTGGATTCGAAAACCTAAAGCTACACCGCATTGAAGCGGGAGTCATGCCACACAATATCGCCTCCATTCGAGTTCTACAAAAAGCTGGATTTGAAAAAGAGGGAATTGCTCGGAAAAATGTAAGGATAAATGGGAAATGGGAAGATCATCAAGTGTTAGCAATCATTAATCCGCTTGATTAAATGGAGTTTTCAACCGCAGCTGGCTATGAGTGCTTACAGGGGTTCTAGGTAAAATGATAAGAAGGAAACGATTTCCTAACCATAAGGAAATCGTTTCTTTATTTAAATGTCCAATAATGATTCAAGAAAAAATTTACGATCGGTATGGTTAGAGTGGTGGCAATTTCTCCTATCAGGTAATGAAACGAAAGGGCTTGAACAATCGAATACATAATAACAAAATTCAATGTAAATCCGATGGTAGCTACGATGAAAAAGCGTACTAACTTTTGCTTTGAATACTCACTGCCAAAAGTAAATCTTATATTTAGGAAGAACGAAAAAATAGTCATTAAAACAAAAGAAATAATGGAGGAGAAAATAGGTTCATTCCCCATACGTTCTACTAATATAAACATGGAAAGAAAATAGATACAAGTGCAAATGCAGCCAACCAAGCTATACATCATGAATTTTTGTACAATGGGTTTCCTAACAAGCATATAGGCATCCTTTCTAATGTCTGTTAGTTCTTTTATATCATGTACGAGTTGTAATGAAAATATTTTTTCTTTAAACAACGAACTATTTACATATTAATTGGATATACTATACAATGGAAATGCAACCCAATATGTTTTGATAAGGGAGTATGTTTTATGTTAGGTGTCGTTCTTAACTAATCCAATAAATTGGATACGATCATTCCGGTTTGTTTTCTAGTCTTGAAAAATTCAAGGGATTAGAAAGCTTATTTAGTTATGCCGCGAATGTAGTTAAGAACAATGGTCAAAACAAGCATACGATCCTTAGCCGAGAGTGTAGCTGTGTACCGCTGTGTAACAGCTTTTTATTTTGGTTAAATAGTCGTAACAGGAGAACTGTGTTTTTATTACACAAATCCTGTTTTTCTTGCCGCGTTGACTCGTTCAACGCGGCTATTTTTATTTTTAGGAGGAAAAAAGTTGAACAATCATACGTTTGAAACATTACAATTTGGGATGATTAAAGAGGAAATTGCCCATTACGCATTAACTAGCCAAGGGAAAGAAAAGGTGTTACAACTCACTCCATCTTTTCATGTAAAGCAAATACAATCATGGCTTGATGAAGTAACAGAAGCAGTGGGGATCATGAAAAAGAGCTCGAGTGTACCAGTTCATGGACTAGAAGGAATTGATATTTTGCTGCAAAGTATCAATAAAGGGGTTGCCCTTCGTCCTGATCTATTAATAAAACTTTATGACTTTTTAGATTGCTGCGGGAAAATGAGACGTTTTATGAAAGACAAGGAGTATATTGCCCCTCGGGTTACAAGCTATATTTATTCCATTGAAGAATTACCTGGACTCGCGGAGGAAATTAATCGTTGTATCCGAAACGGCGTTGTGGATGATTACGCAAGTAAGGAATTGTTGAAAATTAGAAAACAAATGGCTATACAAGAGGACCGATTAAAGGAAAAGCTCCAACAATTTGTACGCTCCTCTAAATTAAAAACATTCTTACAGGAAAGTGTTGTCAGTCAAAGAGAAGGCAGATACGTAGTACCGGTAAAAAGGGAATATCGTCAAAAAGTAAAAGGAGTTGTTCTAGATACCTCTTCTTCAGGATCGACGATTTTTATTGAGCCTGAAGAAATTAAAGCTTACCAAGATCAACTAGATTGGTTAAAGATGGATGAAGAAGCTGAAACTCAAAAGATCTTGATGTACCTTACCGGGTTAGTGGAAGAGAAAGAACAACAGATTCGGTTGGCAGTCGAAACAATGGTCCATTATGACTTTCTATTTGCGAAAGCAAAGTTTAGCCGGGCCATTGATGGGAGAAGTGTAGCAATTAACGAATCACACGATATTAAGTTAATTGAAGCCAGACATCCTTTATTGGGGAAAAATGTTGTACCATTACATTTTACGCTTGGTTCACCAGAAAATGCGCTAGTAATTACAGGTCCTAATACAGGTGGGAAAACCGTTGTAATAAAAACAGTGGGCCTTTTAACTTTAATGGCTCAAGCCGGTTTACACCTTCCCGTTGCAGAAGGTAGTTCAGTTAGTATTTTTCAAAATATTTTAGTGGATATTGGTGATGGTCAAAGTATTTTAGAAAACTTGAGTACCTTTAGCTCTCGAATCGTAAATATTATTGAAATTCTAAAAGAAGCGAATGACCGTACATTAGTATTGTTGGATGAGTTGGGTTCAGGTACTGATCCAGCTGAAGGAATGGGGCTTGCGACGGCAATTCTGGAGCAGCTCTATAAAAAGGGAACCACATTGTTAGCAACGACTCATTATAGTGAAATTAAAGAATTCGCAGATCATCAAGAAGGATTTGTTAATGGATCCATGGAGTTCGATTTAGAAACCCTTCGCCCAACCTATCGATTAATTATAGGAAAGGGAGGGGAAAGCCAAGCCTTTGCAATTGCGTTAAAGCTAGGGATTCACCCACGAATTATTCAACGAGCTCATCAAATCACATATAAAGAAGATAGAGTTTATTCAGATTCACATTTATCACTATTGGAAAATAGAGAACTTGAGAAACAAATAATTATTAATAAGCATCAATCGAGAGAAAAAGTAGTGAAAGTATCAAATCCGTCTGTTGCAAAATTTAATAAGGGTGATAATGTCATCGTTTCTCCAGAAAATGTGTTTGGTATTGTATACAAAGGACCTGATGATAAAGGGAACTACATTGTTCAAATAAAAGGAGAAAAGGGATCTTATAACCATAAACGATTAACTCTCCATATTGAAGCAAGTGAGTTGTATCCACCAGATTATGATTTTGATATTATTTTTGAAACAAAGGGAGATCGTAAATTAAATAAAATGCTTACAAAAAGGCATATCGAAGGGCTTAGCATTAATCATGAAAGCTAAAACATGATTTACCCTTATTTGGATACACTATAGGGAAAGAGAGTAAGGGAGGGAGCAATCATGGAACATTCTTATCACAATCTTAAATTAACTGCTCCAGAGGTGGGAAGCTTATGGATGCAATATATAAGTGACAGTTTGTCCAAATGTGTTCTTCGCCATTTTATTTATCATGTAAAAGATGAAGCGATTGGAAATGTCCTTCGTTATGCCCTAAGGTTATCTGAAACTCATCTTGATAAGATTAAAGAGTTTTTTTCGCAGGAAGGACTTCCGATTCCAGTTGGTTTCACAGACGATGATGTGAAAGTGGACGCACCAGCCTTATTTACGGATACTTTTATGATTGTGTACATTCATACCATGGCAATACATGGTTTGACAAGGTATTCAGGTGCAATTGGAACAGTTCTTAGAGAGGATATAAGGAAGTATTTTATTAAGTGTTGTACGGAGACCACGGATTTGTATGATCAAGCAACGGAAGTGGTATTGCACAAGGGGATTATCAGTAAGCCCCCAACCATGACAAATAAGCATACAGTTGAGTATGTGACAAAACAGAGCTTTCTGACTGGATGGTTTGGTGACCGTCGACCTATTAATACAATTGAAATCGGTGGCACGTATATTAATATGCATAAGACGATAGTAAAGGTAGTTTTAGAAATGGGTTTTAGACAGGTTACTCAGTTAAAAGAAGTTGAGCAATATATGACGCGAGCGGAAAAACTATGTAAGAAGCATATGGAGATATTAGCTAAAATGCTAACGGAAGATAATCTTCATTCACCAAAGACGTTTGAAGAAGAGGTGACAGACGTAACTGTCGCACCTTTCTCAGAAAAGCTTATGGTCTACCATATAACAACACTTCTTTCTGCAGCAATCGGGTATTATGGGGAAGCTCTGTCTATGTGTCAAAGAAGAGATTTGTCTGGAAGTTATGTAAAGATGATAACAGAAATGGGTCTATTAGCTGAAGATGGGGCGCAATTACTCATTGATTATGGATGGCTTGAACAACCTCCAGGAGCGCCAGATCGAAATAAATTAAAAAATGTAAAGTAGGGAGGAGTTGCTTTTACAGCAGCTCTTTTTCTTTTGAAGGAAAAAGGGGCTAGTTATCGAATTATTTATAAAGATTTAAAAAACAGGAGGCGTATAGATGAAAGCGGTTGGTTTATATAAATACTTACCAATAGATAACGAGGAAAGCCTAATTGATATAATAATAGAGAGACCTTTGCCCAAAGGGAAAGAACTACTTGTACAAATAAAAGCTATTTCTGTTAACCCTGTAGATACTAAGGTGCGTTCACCGAAGGATGTGGTGGAATCAGAGCCGAAAATATTGGGATGGGATGCGAGTGGAATAGTGGTTGACGCTGGGGAAGAATGCACATTGTTTCAACCTGGGGATGAGGTGTTTTATGCGGGAAGTCTGATTAGACAAGGGACGTATAGCGAGTTCCATCTCGTTGATGAAAGAATCGTAGGGATAAAGCCCAAAACACTCACGTTCCCTGAATCAGCAGCAATGCCATTAACTGCGATTACCGCGTGGGAAGCATTGTTTGAACGGCTTGGAATAGATCCTTCTAACAAAATTGATAATGGTGCTAAAACTGTCCTAATGATTGGTGGTGCTGGGGGAGTAGGGTCAATTGCTATTCAATTAGCGAAATGGGCAGGGTTACAAGTGATTGCTACTGCCTCTCGTGAAGAGACGATAATATGGGTTCAAGAATGTGGTGCCGACTTTGTGATTAATCATTATCACTCTCTAAAAGACCAACTGGTAAATCTACAGATAAACAATGTAGATTATATCTTTTGCTTAAACGACACGGACCAGCATTGGAAAGGAATGACTGAGGTAATTAAGCCGCAAGGAAAGATCTGTTCAATTGTAGACAACAAGTACCCTATTGAATTGAACGCATTAAAAAGCAAGAGTGTCACCTTTGTTTGGGAATTTATGTTTACTAAGGCAATGTTTGAAACGGAGGACATGATCTCACAGCATCAGATATTAAATAAAGTGAGCGACTTGATTAATGAAGGAATCATAAAAACAACCCTCAAGGAAACTTTGTCACCCATTAATGCTAAGAATCTACGTAAGGCTCATGCCATGCTAGAGTCTGGTAAAACAATCGGGAAAATTGTAATAGAGTCATTTGAATAAAAATGGTGGATTATTTAGGGTTAAGATAAATCATATGATTAGGAGTTAAATAGGTGAGTTTTGGTGTGCTTTTTATTATTTGTAATGTAATAGCAATGGTCGTTATTAAATGGTTGTTAAATAATAAACAACGGTCCCATACATTAGCTATTGTCCGGAAATTAGTCATATTTGGTTATTCCTTATTTCTTCTTTCATTTATTACTGTTGAGGGACTAATTATAAAAGAGGCTTATTCCAAGGAAATTTATGAAACGGAAGAAATTGATTTTGTTATCATCCTTGGAGCAGGGCTTCGAGGTGAGGAACCTTCAAAAACTTTACAAGGAAGATTAGATGCGGGACTAACATTTTTAAAGGAAAACCAAGACATCCCAGTAATTGTTTCGGGTGGACAAGGTCCAGGTGAGACCATTACAGAAGCAGAGGCGATGGGAACGTTTTTAGTTGAAAACGGTGTTGATAAGGAACGTATTATTTACGAAAGTTTATCCACAGATACGGATGAAAATCTGAAATTCTCTGGTGAGATGATGACTCAACTTGGTATGGAAAAACCAAAAGTTCTTATCATTACGAGTGATTATCATTTGTTCCGAGCGAAGCTTTTAGCAAATGATTACGGTTTAACTGCTTATGGTCTTGGTGGAGATTCCCCGTTTTTTGTGAAAGTGAACTATTATATACGTGAGTATTTTGGTGTTGTTAAGGACTTTGTTTTATGATACAAAAAATGATGATGGAGATTACACTTTATCATATGTAATCATTGATTAAATTAAGTAGCAACCTATTCTTTCAAAAAGAATAGGTTTTTTTATTATTTTTCGAAATATTTGTTTAATATTGTACGATTGTCCGATACCAATCTTTTCCTCCCTCAATATAAATATAGAGCGAATATAAGTTTAAATAAGGGAGTGAGAAGAAATGTCTTCATTTATGGAAAGATTTAATGAAAGGTATAAAGGTGATTGTAAGGACAAGGAACAGGACAAGGATAAGAAAAAGAAGAAACATAAGGACAAGGACAAGGATAAGTGTAAATGTAAGGAAAAGAAAAAGAAGGATAAAGAAAAATGCAAATGTAAAGAAAAGAAAAAGCACAAAGAGGAATGTAAAGACCATGGTACTGTAGTAAATGTTTTCTGTGGTGATAAGAAAAAAGATAAGAAAGGCCCAACAGGTCCAACAGGCCCAACAGGTCCAACAGGTCCAACAGGCCCAACAGGTCCAACAGGTCCAACAGGTCCAACAGGAGCAACAGGAGCAACAGGAGCAACAGGAGCAACAGGTCCAACAGGCCCAACAGGTCAAACAGGTCCAACAGGAGCAACAGGAGCAACAGGAGCAACAGGCCCAACAGGTCCAACAGGCCCAACAGGTCCAACAGGCCCAACAGGCCCAACAGGCCCAACAGG
>NZ_BCVH01000008.1 GCF_001591645.1 Robertmurraya korlensis NBRC 107688
AGGCACCTGCAAAGAGAGTAGTCACATGACTACTCTCTTTCTTTATGGGTTCTGTTTTTCTTTCATACATATAAAAATGATATACTTACAGAAAAACCACGGGGACGGGACAAACTATGGAGAGAATAAGTATCAAAGGACCTTATAACTTTGAGCAAGTGCTATCCAGACTCGCATTGGATCCGCTCAATCAGATTGATCAACAGGAACGTTCGGTTCAAGTTCCTCTCATCGTCGACGGAGACAAGTATGTAGTAAAGGTAACATCAACAGGTACAATCGAAGAGCCTGCATTTGAAGTGAGTGGAAAGACAAACCAGGCGGTTGTCTTTCGTTTACGTGAAATCTTCCAATGGGTTCAACCATTGAATGACATTCACGCACATTTTCGTCATACGGACTTAGCTCCTATTTTTAAAGAGCATATGGGGACCCCCCTCGTTCTAGACTTTGATCCTTACAACTGCTTGTTAAAATGCATCGTTCATCAGCAGCTCAACCTGAAGTTCGCCCACACACTAACTCAGCGATTCGTAACGACCTTTGGAACCGAGGTAAATGGAGTGTATTTTTATCCGGATCCAGAAAGATTGGCCCGTGTGAAAATTGAGGAGCTACGCGAGCTTCAATTTAGTGGCCGTAAAGCAGAGTATGTGATAGGTGTGGCACAAGCCATTGTAGAGGGGAAATTAGAGCTGCATAAGTTGCACGAAAAGACAGATGATGAGATTATGGAAGAGCTCGTCAAAATAAAGGGTATTGGTCCATGGACAGTACAAAACTTCCTTGTGTTTGGACTTGGACGACCCAATCTTTTTCCAATAGCTGATATTGGTTTACAAAATGCTCTAAAAAAGCTATATAATATGGACCGAAAGCCAACAAAGGAAGAAATGGAAGGCTATAAGCAAAGCTGGGAGCCATACGCGAGCTACGCTTCTCTTTACTTGTGGAGAAGTATCGAATAATAGATGGAGTGAACAAAAATGAAACAGGAGCAATCCGTAAGAATAACTGAAAAACAAACCTTTCCACTAACCATTAAGAGACTCGGAATTAATGGGGAGGGAGTCGGCTACTTTAAAAAGCAAGTCGTCTTCGTACCAGGTGCGCTACCAGGTGAAGAGGTAGTTGTAGAAGCAACAAAAGTTCAACCGAAATTCGCTGAGGCGCGCATTAAAAAGATCCGAAAAAAATCAGAGCATCGTGTCGCACCTCCATGTCCTGTGTACGAAGAGTGTGGAGGCTGTCAGCTTCAGCATCTTGATTATCGTCAGCAGCTTGTGGAAAAAAAGGACATAGTAAAGCAATCACTTGAGCGTCATACAAAGCTAAATGTAGAAAAGTTAGATATCCGTGACACACTTGGTATGGACAACCCATGGAACTACCGAAACAAAAGCCAGTTCCAGGTGGGGCAAAGTGACGGCAAGTTACTAGCGGGATTATATGGCATCAACTCACACAAACTCGTTGATATTCAACACTGTGCGGTACAGCATTCTGCTACAAACAAGGCAACATCAGCCGTGAAGAAGATTTTACAAGACCTTAAAGTGTCTGTATATAATGAGAAAACTCGTAAAGGTATCGTACGTACCATTGTGGCTAGAATTGGTGTAAAAACAGAGGAACTCCAAATTGTATTAATCACAAGTCAACGAGAGCTTCCACATAAGGATGAAATCGTTGCTCGTATTAAGCAAGCTTTGCCAGAAGTAACATCCATTGTGCAAAATGTTAATGGTCAGAAAACATCTCTAATCTTTGGTGATGAAACGAGATTATTAGAGGGAAGAGAGTTCATCCAGGAAACTCTAGGGGAACTGGAATTTGAACTATCAGCTAGAACGTTCTTCCAGTTAAATCCTGAGCAAACCGTAAACCTATATAATGAGGTAAAAGAGGCAGCAGGACTAACAGGTGTGGAAAAGGTTGTGGATGCCTACTGTGGAGTGGGGACAATCGGTCTCTGGTTGGCAGATGGAGCAGAAGAAATCCGTGGAATGGACGTTATTTCAGATTCGATTGAAGATGCAGAAAAAAATGCGGAGAGACATGGAATTAGTCACGCTACTTATGTTGTCGGTAAAGCGGAACAAGTTCTACCGAAATGGGCGAAAGAAGGATGGAAACCGGATGTGCTTGTAGTGGATCCACCAAGAACAGGATTGGATCAACAGTTATTAAACACAATTTTAAAGGTTAAGCCAAAGAAAATTGTGTATGTTTCATGTAATCCATCCACACTTGCAAAGGATATCTCCGTGTTGGTTTCTAAATATAAGGTTGGTTATATACAACCTGTGGATATGTTCCCACAAACAAGTCACATTGAAAGTGTTACTAGTTTGATTTTAAAAGGATAAGTGCCAGTTTTTTTGGATAAGTCAGACAATATCCACAAGTTTATTCACATTGAGTATAAAATTGGGATAAATAACGTGTAAAAATTTAAAAAAATAAGTTATCCACAGTCTAATAAGTCTGAATAAAAATGAATGACTCCTTTATTCAGGGGTCATTTAATTTTTGTAATGACAAGTGCTATAGTAGGAAAGGTAAACAATCTTTAGGGGGATCGATTAGTGAATAATAACGATATATTAATCAGATTAAGATATGCTTTAGATATTAAGAATGTAGATATGGTAGAAATTTTTAAACTTGGTGGAGTTGAAGTAACAAAAGAAGACGTACTAAAGATCCTTACGAAAATTAACGATGAAGAAGAGGATAATGAAGATGTGATCATCTGTGATGACCAAATGTTTGATGCCTTTTTAAACGGTTTTATTATTTTTAAAAGAGGAAAACAAGAACCAAAACCAGGCCAACCTGAAAGACAAGCTCCATCCCTAAAAGAAAGCTCGAATAATCTCCTTCTAAAAAAGCTTAAAATCGCTTTGTCATTAACAAGTGAGGATATGATTGAAATCTTAGAGGATGCGGGAGTAAGCATCACCAAAGGAGAATTAAGCGCGTTATTAAGAAAAGTTGGCCATAAAAATTATAAGTTCTGTGGAGATCGATATGCTAGGAATTTCTTGAAAGGGTTAGCGATTAGACATAGAGGATAGGCTTTTTAGGTAGAATATACGAAATTTGGAGCAACCTGTTGAAGGATTGCTCTTTTGCTTTTAAACTTGGGAAATATATTAATCACAAATGTAACATAACCTATTTACAGATGATCTAAATATACAGTAACCTTGTATGAGTGTTCTTAAGAGTAAGGAAATGTATCAGAAGGAAGGGCTATGTTTGTCTAGAGGGTTATTATACAGTTTGTTATTTTTACTAATGGTGATTTGGGGATTCAATGTCTCGGCCATTAAAATTTTAGTTACGTATTTTCCACCTGTTTTTATTCAGGGTATCAGGGTGTTTTTGGCAGGTTTGGTGGTAATAGTTGTCCTTATTATGTCAAAGAAATTTGAGAGGATTTCTAGGAAAAATGTACTCGGAATATTTGTTGCTGCCTTGTTTGGAGTATTTGGTCACCATCTATTCTTGGCACTCGGATTAACTCTTACTACCGGTTCAAATACAGGTTTAATTCTAGGCTTGGTACCACTTTTTACTTCTATTTTTGCCATGATTTTTCTGAAAGAGACATTAACGGTTGTTAAGTGTCTTGGTATATTGGCTGCACTAAGTGGAGTTTATTTTATTATTTTAAAAGGAAATGGACCCGTTTCTGGATTTTCATTAGGTGATTTATTTATATTTGGTGCGGTGATCACGCAAGCGATTAGTTTTATCGTGATCAAAAAGTTAACTACTAATCTTGATTCAAGACAAATGACGGGGATCATGCTGATATTTGGGTCTTCCATGATGTTCGGATTAAGTTTTTGGATAGAACCGGTGGAAGCAAGTGATTTTCATCAGCCAGTGTATGTTTGGTTAGTTTTACTAGCTTCTGCTGTTTTTGCAACGGGACTTGGTCATATGCTTTATAATTATGCCATTCAACAATTAGGTGCTGGCTCAACTGCAATTTTTATTAATCTTACCCCGTTCTTTTCGTTGCTTGGCTCTGCTCTGTTCCTAGGAGAAAAGATTGTGCTTGAACAGTTAATTGGCTTTATGCTAATCGTACTGGGAGTTATTTTGGGCACAGGGATGCTAGAGGGTTCTTTCCGCAGTCTCATCCATCGTAATGTACCAAGGTCATTGGATAGGTAACTTACTATTTTTGATATTAAACAATCTACATTTTTTTCACATATAACATGTTGATATAGTATTTTAATAGAATTGGTTTCAAAAACGGGTTGACGGAGTAAATATACTAATGTATTATTTAAGAATAATTTAATAAGACCTCACTTTTATAGTGAGGTAGAGGCGCGATATTTAACAGTCTTTAGTGGAGTTTGAGAAGCAGTGATGCTAAGGAGAAGGAAATGTCGCCGAAGTGTGTAATACCTCAATATTACATGCTGGGTCTGTAGTTAAGAGCTGCAGGACTGTCTCAATAAACACAAGTTTATTGAGTTGTGCTATCTCATCATGGGATAAAAGAGAGGACTTAAGGTAACTATGCATAGTGCGACCTGAGTATATCTCAGGTCGTTTTTTGTTGTATTTTGTAGAAAATAGGAGGAGATACATCATGAGAAACAAGTTTTCATTATTAATAGTTTTATTGGTTTCATCGTTAGTTCTATTAGCAGGTTGTGGGTCAAGCAATGGCTCTGACTCTGGTTCATCAAAAGATAACACATTTAAGGTTGGTCTTGAAGCGGGGTACGCTCCATTTAACTGGACTCAAAACGACGATTCTAACGGTGGGGTTAAAATAGACGGTTCTGCAGAATACGCAGGTGGATATGATGTGGAAATTGCAAAAAAAGTGGCTGAAGGTTTAGGAAAAGAATTAGTGATTGTGAAAACTGAGTGGGATGGTCTCGTACCAGCTTTAACATCAGGAAAAATTGACGCAATCATCGCTGGTATGTCACCAACAGGTGAACGTAAAGAAACGATAGATTTTACGGAAAACTACTATAAATCAAATTTAGTAATGGTTGTGAAAAAAGGCAGCAAGTATGAAGGGGCTACTTCTCTTGAAGATTTCAAAGGTGCGAAGATTACAGCTCAATTAAATACGTTCCACTACAATGTGATTGATCAAATTGAAGGTGTGAACAAGAAGACAGCAATGGACAACTTCCCAGCGATGAGGGTAGCGCTTGAATCAGGAATCATTGATGGTTACGTTTCAGAACGTCCAGAGGGAGTTAGTGCATCAGCTGCAAATGAAAACTATGTGATGGTTGAATTTGAAGATGGATTTGAAACATCAGAGGATGATACAGCCATCGCTGTAGGGCTGAAAAAGGGTAGTGACTATACAGAGAAAATCAATGAAATCCTAGCAGGTATTTCAGAGGAAGAACGTACAAGCATTATGGATAATGCTATCAAGAATCAGCCAGCAGCAAAATAGAATTCAGGAACCGGCTGTATGAAAGCATACAGTCGGTTTTATACGGTAAGGAGGAAAAAAGATGAGTATTGAGTGGATTATTAAAATCATCTCAGAAAACTGGCCAATGCTCCTACGCGGTGCTGGTTTAACCCTTTTGATCTCTCTGATTGGTACGATTTTTGGAGCGGCCATTGGATTATTGGCAGGGGTTATACGAACAATTCCCGCACCTGAACGTGGAGCAAAAAAGATACTATTAAAACTGATTAACTTCATTCTTTCTATCTATATTGAGTTTTTCCGCGGAACACCGATGATTGTACAAGCGATGGTTATTTTCTATGGATCAGCGTTAGCATTTGGCATAGATATGAATGTGTTTGTGGCAGCTATTTTTATTGTATCCATCAATACGGGTGCCTATATGGCGGAAATTGTCCGTGGTGGAATTGTTTCAATTGAAAAAGGACAGTTTGAAGCAGCTCAAGCAATAGGGATGAATCATCTACAAACGATGTGGAATGTAGTATTGCCACAGGTGATTCGAAATATTTTACCTGCAACGGGAAATCAATTTGTTATTAATATTAAGGATACATCCGTACTGAATGTTATTTCGGTGACAGAATTATTTTTCGTTACCAAATCAATCTCAGGAAATAATTTTAGATATTTTGAGTCCTTCTTTGTCGCATGTATGCTTTACTTCGTGATGACCTTTATTGTCACAAGAATCTTGTTATATATTGAAAAGAAATTAGATGGCTCTGAAAGCTATACGGTTATAGGGAACACAACTACAACAGAACTCAATCAATAATAAATAGAAAGGAGGAGAGACGATGGAAAAGATTATTGATATACAACACTTAAACAAGTCCTTTGGAGCCCATGAAGTATTAAAGGATATTAATTTTTCGGTAAATAAAGGAGAAGTTGTTACGATTATTGGCTCCTCGGGTTCTGGAAAGTCAACTCTTCTTCGTTGTATTAATCTTTTAGAAAAACCAAGTGGCGGGAAAATTATTTATCATGGTGAAAATATATTGGATGATAAGCATGATGTAGTGGACTATCGGAAGCATTTAGGCATGGTGTTCCAACAATTTAACCTTTTTAACAATCACAATGTTCTTACTAACTGTGTAGTTGGACAAGTGAAGGTATTAAAACGCACCAAGGAAGAAGCCGAAAAAGTAGCGATGAAATATTTGAAGGTTGTTGGAATGGATAAGTATATTAACGCAAAGCCCAAGCAATTGTCCGGCGGTCAAAAACAGCGGGTAGCGATTGCTAGAGCACTTTCTATGGATCCGGATGTTATGTTATTTGATGAACCAACCTCGGCTCTTGATCCTGAAATGGTAGGAGAAGTTCTAAAGGTCATGAAGGAACTTGCTGAATCTGGTCTTACAATGTTAATCGTCACGCATGAAATGGAATTTGCAAGGGAAGTATCAGACCGAGTCGTATTTATGGACAAGGGAGTTATTGCAGAAGAAGGAAGCCCAGAGCAAATTTTCAATAATCCAACACAAAATCGTACGAGGGAATTCCTGAAACGTACTTTAAAATAGAAATTCTACAAATAAAAAGCCGACTCAAGAAAGTTGAAGTAGTTCTATTTTTTGAGAATCATAATAAATACCACTTATATCAGACCAAATCACATATGATTTGGTTTTTTGTTTTTGGATGCAAAGCAATTCCTGCTCGCTTTTTCTATCCTACCAAAAACATACTAGAATAAGACCATGTTCAAAAGTCAACTTTAGGGTAGGCTTTTTTTTAACACTAAGAAAATCTTAAGATTTGCATTAAGTGTTTATTAATATTTTAAGGGTATGATTAGTCTAGATTAAAGATCCATGGGGGGTATAATAGTTTGAACTTATATATAGGAGTGAATGCTCATGAACATATTGGTTTGTGACGATGACAAATCGATTGTAGATGCAATTGGAATCTATTTAGAAAATGAAGGCTACCAAGTATGTAAGGCATTTAATGGTGAAGAAGCGATAGAAATGGTTGAGAATGATGAAATCCATCTGATTATCATGGATATTATGATGCCTAAGATGGATGGAATTACCGCTACTATGAAGATTAGGGAAGAGAATAAAATACCCTTGATTATGCTTTCAGCAAAATCTGAGGACTACGACAAGATACTAGGATTGAATATTGGAGCGGATGATTACATAACCAAGCCCTTCAATCCTTTGGAGTTAATCGCTAGGGTGAAATCCCAGTTGAGAAGATATACCACCTTTGGAAGTCTTGAAACGAGGAGCAATGTCTATCAAACAGGTGGTCTGATGATCGATGATGAAAGGAAATTGATTACTGTCGATGGAGAAGAGGTACATCTTACACCTGTGCAATACAAAATTTTAAAACTTCTAACGGCTAATGCTGGAAGGGTTTTTTCCATAGAGGAAATCTATGAGAAGGTATGGAACGAAACGGCTTTTAGTCCAGAAAATACAGTAACCGTTCATATAAGAAAGATTAGAGAGAAGATCGAGATCAATACAAAAGAGCCTAAATATTTGAAGGTGGTGTGGGGAGTTGGATATAAAGTTGAAAAAATTTAGCCACTTACTAATCACGAAAATCATTATGTTTGTCTTAGTAATCGTCTGTTTTACGGGGGTTATTTATAACATTGTGGTTGTGGAAATTGAAAATGGTGGAAATTTTGGAGCGGTTTTTGAAGAGGATTATTTTCACAGCTTGTCATATGTACAAGAAAGTGAAGAGATAATCAGTAAGCTTTCCATATTAATAGAAGAATATAAGAGTGAAGAACATATTTTAAAAGGTGGGACACTTAGTGAAGAAGAAATGAGGGGTATTGAAGAATCATTATACTCTGATTTCCAAGCATTCTCTAGAAGCTACAATCCAGAACAAAGTGAAGAAGTCAACTATGCAAGGTTCCAAGAGGAATATGCAGATCAAATCTCCCAGGCAAGGGATGAGACAATTAAAAGTGACTTAAGAGATTTTCATATCATTTTGCAAGAATTAAAAGCGTATGATGGCCCATTGTATTACGGAAGTGACAGTGTAAATGTATACACAAACACTACTTTAAAGGAAAAACAACAGTTCCAAACACATCCATCCTATATGATTTTTGAGGGATATAAACAAGAGTTGTATCCAAAAGAAGTGACAAACAATGAACATCTATACCGGATGACAGAAAGTATTCAACAATTAAATCCGGAAAATCAGGTTATATATGTATCGTATACAGAGGAGTTTTTAGATCTTAAAGTTAAACAGTGGGAAGAAAAGAAGGAAATAGCTAAAAAAAGTTTGTATGGATTACTAGCCTTTCTACTAGGATTTATTGTTTTCTTTTCGTATTTAGTACTTGTGATAGGTAGAAAAAAGTTTAAAGCGCAGGAGGTACACTTACATGCATTTGATAAACTATATACTGATCTTAATCTAGTTGTATCCATTCTTCTGTCAGCGCTTTGGTTTACATTTATAGAAGAGATCAATCTAACAAACATCGATGTATTGATTATCCCTTTAACACTTTCCTTTGGAGCAGTTGGGTTTGTCCTTTTTCTATCACTAGTGAAGCATGTCAAAAATAGAACATTATTCAAGCATAGCCTCATCTATAAGATATTTTATAAGCTTTTTACATTCGTAGGAGATGTATTCGCAAGTGGAAATGTTGGTGTAAAAACGGTATTACTTGTCATTGGATATCCCTTATTGGTAGCGGGAACATTTTTCATGTTTCCTATAACCTTGGGGATAGCAGCCTGGTTTGCCTTGAAGAAGGTGAAGGCATTTAAAGCAATAAAAGATGGGGTAGAAAGAATAAAGGATGGGGATCTACACCATTCGATTTCTGTTGATGGAAAAGGTGAGTTTGCAAGCCTGGCTGGTAATATTAATAGCATTACCGATGGCCTGAAAACAGCGGTAGATAGTGAACTGAAAAGTGAGAGGTTAAAAACAGAACTCATCACCAATGTATCTCACGATATAAGAACGCCTTTGACTTCTATAATTACCTATGTAGACCTATTGAAAAAGGAAAATGACTTATCAAAGATAGAAGAATATGTGGAAGTATTAGATCAAAAATCAAAAAGATTAAAAGTATTAACCAATGATTTATTTGAAGCGGCAAAAGCTTCTAGTGGAAGTATTCCCGTTCATTTTGAGCAAATAGATATCGTCTCTTTACTAACACAGGGAATGGGAGAAGTGAACTCAAAGATTGAAGCCTTAGATCTAGATTTTAAGTTAAACTATCCGAAAAACAAAGTCTATATCACAGCCGATGGTAAGTTATTATGGAGATCTCTAGAAAATTTGTTATCCAATATATTTAAATATGCACTTAGGGGATCAAGAGTGTATATAGATATTGAGGATTTAGGGAAGGAAGTATGTATCACTTTTAAAAATATATCAGCCTACGAGTTAAATATATCAGCAGATGAATTGATGGAGCGTTTTACAAGAGGGGATGAATCTAGATCTAGTCAAGGTAGTGGGTTAGGTCTTTCGATAGCGAAAAGCCTTATTGAAATACAAAAAGGAAGATTTGACATTCAGGTAGATGGAGATTTATTTAAGTCAAGAATTTATATGCCTAAAGAAAACTCATAATCTGATTTCAAACCCTTTTTAGATAACAAAGCATCCCGCTACAAAGGGATGCTTTGTTTTTTATTATTAATTTCCTAAAAAAGAAGTTTTTATAAACTCTAATTGCTTTTCAAGTGTAACCGGATCACTAAATGAAGCACCTTCTCCAGGCATTTCAAACACTTGGTTGTTTTTAACAGCAGGAATGTTTTTATACGTTTCTGTTTCTTGGAAAGATGTGTCTGCGTCTGAGTACTTACTTAAAATAACATAGTCGCCTGTATATTCAGGGATTACTTCTGTGGATAATGCATAATATCCAGACTCAAGAGCGACTTCCTTTACCTTCTCAGGCATTTTCAGTTTCATCGCTTGGTAGATAATTTCCGTTCCACGTGCCCAGTTTTCCCCAAATACATAAAGGTCTTTGCCGAAGCTTTCCATGACAGATACCGTTGCGTCCTCGCCAATTTTTGCTCGAATTTCTTCACCTGCAGCTTCTGCACGCTTCGTAAAGTCATCAACCCAGGTTTGAGCTTCTTTTTCTTTGTTTAAAAGTTTCCCAATTTCGATGTGTTGCGTTAGGTAATCAACTTTCCCCCAAGTGTAGGTTACAGTTGGAGCAATTTCATTTAATTTATCAAGGTTTTTGATATTCGATAATCCGATAATTAAATCAGGTTCTAATTCAATGATTTTTTCTAAGTTCTCATCTGACACTTCTTCCACATCTTTTAGTTCTTCTGCGAAGGTTGGATTATTTTTTGACCAAACATCAACTCCAACAACATTTACTCCTAAATCTAATACATTTCCAGTAAAACCAGAAAGAAGGATGACTCTTTGTGGATCAGCTGGAACTTCAATTGGTCCTGATTCAGATTCGTATGTGATGGTTGATGGCTTTTCTTCTTCCTTTGGTGTCTCTGAACTGTTATCTGTTTCTTTAGCTTGGTTTCCGCAAGCACTAATAACAAGAACGAGTAAAAGTAAAAATGGAAAGAATAGTTTTTTCATGGGGTATTCTCCTTTTAATTAGTTATTCCGTAACTGGAATATTATTGATAATGATTATCAGTATCGTTTATGTTTTTAATATAAATCTAGTTAGGTTGAAAGTCAATTAAAAGTTTTCAACAAAAAAGAGAGTAATAGGAAATAGGTATTGCTCTTTATGTTGGAGGAAAATGGAACATCTGTATAGAACATAATCAGGACATACATTTTCTGGTTAAACAAGTCTAACGGAGGTTCCATAATGAAGAGAATACCATCTATGATTTTCCTATTAGCTATTATTATATGTGGTGGAATCGTAAATGAAGCTCAAGCTTCTATAGTGATCAATCAAGAAAAAACTGGAAAATATAATATTTATGAAAATATGGAAATACTTGAGGATAGAGAAGGGAAGCTGACAATTAACGATGTATCCTCCCCCACTATATCCAAGCAGTTTAAAGCTAATAATAAAGGCATTCCGAGTTATGGATATAAGTCATCGGTTTATTGGATGCGATTTGAAATAGATAATCAACAACGTACGGAGAGGTATATCCTAGAATTTCCTTATGCCCCTCACGATTCGATTACTTTATATGAACCAACTGTTGGCAATGAGTATACTTCCTTATATGGTGGTGATTTACTTCCGTTCTCAGAGAGAGACCGGAAGCATCGTCATGTTACGTTTGAATTAACATTAGCTGAAAAGGAAACAAGTACCTATTATGTGAGAATAAAAAGTGAAGGATCCTTACAACTTTCGGTTGTACTCTGGGATGAAGAAGCGTTTTCTGAAAAAGGCTTAAGAGAGTATCTACTATTCGGAATTTACTATGGGGCAACTCTTGTAATGGTTGCTTATAACATCTTTTTATATTCCTCTTTACGCTTACGGAGCTATTTATGGTATGTCCTGTTAATCTTTGCGGTTAGCATGACTCAATTAACATTGAATGGATTTGCCTATCAATTTTTATGGCCGGATTTCCCATGGTGGAACAATCGCTCTATTGTGTTTTCGATCGCTCTCTCTAACTTGGCAGGAGCATTATTTGTTAATAAGTTTCTAGAAGTTCGGAATTATGCACGGGTGTGGAGCAGGATTTTACAAGTGCTCTCGGTACTCAATATGGGGATTATCGGTGTGTTATTGCTGTCCTATCCTCTTGCTTTACATCTTGTTACTCTTTCTACTATTCTCTTTATTCCGGTCGTTCTGACTACAACCATCCTTTGCTGGAAACGGGGGAATAAGGCTGCACGCTTTTTATTTTTCGCGTGGTTTATCTTTCTGTTGACGGGGTTAATATCTTCCTTGTCGGATGCAGGGATCTTGCCACTGAATATTTATACCAGACATGCCTCCTTGATAGGATCACTTATCGAAATGATTCTCCTTTCATTAGCACTGGCTGATCGAGTGAAAATCATTCAAATGGAAAAAGAAAATGCAGAACGAGCCACACTTTTATTAAATGAAGAGCTCGAAGAAAGAGTACAAAAAAGAACAGAAGAACTGCAAATCAGTACAGAAAAGCTATTAAGTATGGAAAGATCACGGCGCCATTTATTATCCAATATCTCACATGATTTGGGTACACCAATGACATCTATTCAAGGATACGTCAAAGCCATGCTGGACGGAGTCATCGAACCGTGTGATCAAAATTATTTAGGAATTATATATGAGAAAACCTTATATGTTGACAGGTTAATCCAAGATCTATATGACCTTTCAAGATTAGAAGCTAAGCAGGCAAGTTTTTATATGAATAAGGGTAAAGTTGGCGAGTTTATCCAATTTTTGAATGCCTTTGAAGTGGATGTCACTAGTAAAAATATTGTGTTTCAGCTTGATAGCAAGCTTTCACAAAATCAAAATCAATGGATTCTCTACTTAGATTTGAACCGGATTAGGCAAGTCATGGCAAATCTACTTTCGAATGCAGTCAAATATACAAAAGAGAATGGGATTATTTCGCTTGAAGTCATCGAATTTGAGGATTTTTATAAAAAATATAAGGAAAGACAGGGGCACGTAGAGGAAATTGCTGTGAGTTTGGAGAAGAAGGTGAACAGTCACAGTGGGAAGAGCTTAGTAATCGGTGTTCATGATAATGGAAAAGGAATTGATTCTGAGTCACTACCTTATATATTTGACCGGTTCTATCGAGCGGATGCGGAACACTATGATACGTATCGGAATGCGGGACTTGGGCTGGCAATAGTGAAAGAAATTATTGATTATCATCATGGGATGATATGGGCTGAAAGTTTAGTATCACAGGGAAGTTCTTTCTATTTTACATTACCTATTTACACTGGGGAGCCGGGGGAGAATAAATGAGAACCGTTGTAATTGCTGAAGATGAAGTAGATATTCGGAATTTGTTGACGCTCTACCTTGAACGGGAGTATCAGGTCATCTCATTTGCCAATGGAAAGGAGGCGCTAGCCGGTATCATGGAAATCATGCCGGATCTTGTGATTCTAGATATTTTACTTCCCGGTATGAATGGTTTTAAAATTTGTGAAAGCCTACGAAAGAATCATATCCAGATCCCAGTCATATTTTTAAGTGCCAAAAGAGAACAAAGTGAAAAAATCAAAGGGTTAGAGATTGGTGCCGATGATTACATCACAAAGCCATTTGATCCAGGAGAACTAGTGGCCAGAGTAAAAGCACATTTGCGTCGTAGCAACCAGCAGATAGTATCTGAACGTAAGAACACACATATAATTAAATGGGGAGAGCTGCATATTGATACAGTACAATATGCAGTAACCGTTGGTGGAAAACCAATTCATTTATCAGCAAAGGAAATACAGTTGTTAATTTTATTAGCTTCAAACCCTAGGAGAGTATTTAGTACCGAGCAGTTATATGACTTGATTTGGGGAGAAGATCATTATGGTGATTTAAAAACAGTGTCCGTTCATATCAGTACTCTACGAAAAAAGATTGAAAAAAGTCCTTCCAAGCCAGAGTATATTATTACATTAAGAGGGTTTGGATACAAATTTCTTCCATAAAAGTTTAATTTTCTCCTTTTATTATAATTTTCCAATTTCTTAACTTTAATTTAACCTTTACCCTTTATGATTAAAGCTATGAGATGGAATGAACTAGGAGGAAAACCATGAAAGAGATTCAGAATCTTGACGAGGAATGGATTCAACTAATCAAGCAGGCTAGAGATATGGGAATGTCCAAAGAGGAAGTACGTGAATTCTTACAATCCATTATGGCAGGGAAAAATGTAACCGAGATTGTGGAGAGCGCTTAGTGTTACTATTTCATTTACATAAATCATCATTTTCCTTCAATCGTACCACTAGTCACCCTCGATATAGTTACTGTATGTCCCATTTATGTAGTTTTCCAAAACTAAACGACTTTAATAATTAAGGAGACTGACATAATACGCTATCAGTCTCCTTATCTTTTTCACGTATTACTTCAGCGCACTAACCGCATTTATCGCCCCAAAACCAGACTCGCCATCATAACCCGGCTTGAACCAATCATCAGCGGATGTTTGAATGATATGTTTGACCTGAGCAGGGGAGAGTACGTCCTTCCCATACTTAGCAATAATGACTCCAGCAAGGCCGGCTGTTTTAGGAGCAGCCATGGACGTGCCTGCATAGAAGGCATATCCTCCTGGAACTGTTGATAGGCATAATTTATTTCGATCTCTTAAAGACGTGTCACCAGTTTCTAACCAAGCTGTACCGTAGTCACCACCTGGTGCGATAACATCAATTTTCCCAACCCCATAGTTAGAATAGAAAGTAAGATTCTTTTCTTCCCCACCAGCAGCTACACGAATCAATGATTGGCTGCTTGGGCTTCGATGGGTTGCACCTTTATCATCTCCAGAAAGCTTCCCAGGACTTGAAATGTCAACGCCAGCGTTCCCTGCGGATCCGACTACTGTTACCCCATTCTTAATCGCGTATTGAATGGCACGGTTGAAGAGACGAACATCAGCAACAACCTCTTTTGTTGCATACTCTGGATTTTGGAACCAATCGTAACCACCAAGTGACATGTTAACGACGTCCACATTATCATCTGCGGCTGTCATTAAAGCATTGGCGATATCAGAAGTATACGCTCCTCCTGTTGGCCCAAACACTCTGTACGCAGCAACTTTTAATTCAGGCCCGATTCCTAGTACTCTACCGTTTCCAGCAATCGATCCTGCTACGTGAGTACCATGCCCATCCTCATCCATTGCACTCGTTATACCTGGTACAAAAGATTTTCCATAAGCATAGTTTTCTTTAATATCTGGATGAGTATAATCAATTCCTGTGTCCACAACGGCTACAACAATATCATTTCCATCCTTTGCTTCTCCAGTTCCCCCTTCCAAATTCCAAGAGGTACCATTGTTTGTCACTTGCTTAATATCCCATTGATACATGTTATATAGATCATTTGCTTCAGTAGAGACGAAATCATCTTTTAGAACTTCTTCGTTTACAGGGGCTTCAGGATAAATGGTACTTTCCATACCAGCGTCTAGTACAGCTGTGTTTTTTTCAATGTTTGCTAGAAAGTGAGGGTTATCTGAGTTGACCTTTACAGCACCAAGTTTAGGTAACGCCTTAGTTACTTTCCCACCAGAACTTTTTACTAGATCTTGATAGTTTGATGGAAGATTTGCATCGGACTTAAAAATAACTATGTAGTCTTTGTCCACTGCTTGAGCTTGAGTTACCCCCAAACTACCAAAAAAGGCAGTAGCGCTAAGTGTTGCTGTTAAAGCACCTGCAATCCATTTCTTCTTCATTAAAATCCCCCTATTAAAAGAATTTTCCAACAACTTAATTATAGAATTCACTTACCTAACGCTCAATGGGTGCATATTGTTTAAACTTGTCATTCCTTGTTCGAAATACAAAAAAGTTTCGACAACCGTAATTTAAGTGGAACAAAAAGTCCTTCACTTATTTATGAAGGACTAAAAATCAGCAAAATATTATTGCTTATTATATAAACCCTTTAAATCCCCAATTTCCTTTAATAGGCCTTCCTTTAACGTAACCTTCGGATCATAATTTAATAGTTTTTGTGCTTTTGAAATATCAGCCCAAGTATGAACGGGCTCTCCGTAAGTCGATCCTGTATATCTACACTTAAGCTTTTGGCCAAGTGCTTCTTCAAGGATGGATAAGCAAGTTAAAAGGGAGGCCCTTTCTTTTCCGCCGATATTTATCGTTTCTCCGACAATATCTAGCGAAGTAGCAGCAGAGGCAATAGCCTCTACACAGTCGCTGATATAAGTGAAATCCCTTGTTTGCTTTCCATCTCCGTAGATTTCTATTGTGTCATTGGTAAGTGTTTGTTTAATGAATTTATGAAAGGCCATATCTGGTCGCTGCCTTGGACCATAGACAGTGAATAATCGTAGGATGGTGATGGGAAGCCCATCGTTTTGATAAAATACTCGACACAAGTGTTCTCCTGATAACTTCGTAACTCCATATGGAGAGAGTGGAGTTGGTTCGGAAGTTTCGGTTACTTTTCCATCCTTTTGGCCGTACACAGATGAGGTTGAAGTATATATAAACTTTTTTATCGGAAACTTCACGCTTGCTTCTAATAATCGTTGGGTGACAATAATATTATTGGTTACATACAATGTGAAATCCTGTCCCCAGCTAGATCTTACACCGGGAACACCTGCCAGATGGTAGATGATATCTATTCCCTCAAGTAAGGTGTCCCAATCTACTTGTAATAAGTCCTCTTCAACAAATGTAAATCTATTAGAGTGATGTAGGTTTTGAAGGTTTCGTTCGCGAATCGATCTTGAAGTACCATATGGCAAAAATACATCAATACCTATCACCTCATTTTGTGGGCTTTGTAGCAAGCGCTCACAGAGATGAGATCCAATAAAACCGGCAGCCCCTGTGACAAGAATCTTCATGATGCACACTCCTTTGTGGCTGCTAACTTTCGGAAGGATTTTGCTCCCAGACTGTAAGGATATTATTGGCTACATGATTCCAAGTGAAATTTTCTTCAACCAGTTTGCGTCCGCGAAGCCCCATTTCTCTTGCAGCTTCTAAATTTGTTAACATTTTATTTAGGTGGTTTGCGTAGTCGATTGGATCTTCTGGGTCTTGGACAAGGTGACCATTATCGTTCTGTACGATTTCAGGATTACCACCTCTAGCGGTAGTGATAAACGGCAACCCTGCCGCCATGGCTTCATAATGAACTCTAGCTAGTGGTTCTTCCCAGATGGATGTGCAAACAAAAACATCTGCGGCACAAAACCAATTGTGAACCTCATCTGCTTGAACATATCCAGTTGTGATCACAGGAATAGGGGATCTTTCTGCCAGTGCACGCGTGTAGGCGATGTAATCACTAATCGAATCGTCGCTATACCACGCTGCACCTACGATAACAAGTACAGCATCCTTCGATTGAATATGTGACATGGCCTTCACAAGAACATGTGGACCTTTGTTTCTTGAAAGACGACCGACAAATAAAATAATCTTTTTGTTCCCTAAGTCATATTTGGACCGAATGGCTTTTCTAGCCTGTAGAGCAGATTCTGATTTTGTCCAAGGAGCAAACTTGGATAAATCCACTCCGGAATAGATGGGGAAGATTTTGGGTTCCGCTTCTGGGAAATAAGATACGATGGTTTGACCAATATATTTACTGATGGTTATAATTTTTTCTATTTTTTCCACGGCCGCTGCCCCTTCAGCTCGACTAATCTTCTCTGGTTTAAACATATCATTGTGCATGCTTAGTATAATGCGAGAGTTAGGAGCCACTTCGCTTACGGGAAGTACCAGCTTAGGACGATTAAAAATGTGAATGATGTCGTATTGCTCTTCTGTTTCTGACAAATATTTTACAATTCCTTGTTTATAAACATCTAGTAAGCGCTGAGAGTCAATACGGATGTAACGGATACCATTAACCACCTCTTCATTTGGTAGATCTGGATCTGTTCTACTGATGATGGTAATTTGATGTTGCTCGCTTAATAAATGGGATACACCGCATATATACGTTTGGATAGCGCCACCTCGAATATTAGGGACAGGTAGCATTTCTGTACAAATCAGCAACACATTCATGTGCGTACTCCCTTCTTGCTATTTATCGTAGACAAAAACTTATTCTATTTTGTCTTACGTTCGTATTCCAGCTTTTTTCTCTGAACCTTTGCTACAATGCTTTCAAATTCAGCGTTTGATTTCTTTTTGCGAACTGGTTTAGAAGAAGCTGGATATTCGGTTTTTTTCTTAGATTTAGACGTTTTTCCTTCATTCATCTTCTTAAGCAGTTTGGGGAAATCTTCCTCAATGATTGATCTTAAAAGAAGGTCGAGGTCAACCAAATAATCTCTGCTGTCACTAGTTATAGAAGTGTGGGATGATTTTATTTTTCTCTTTTTGATTTTCGTTTGAATACTTTCACGTTTTAAATCGGACTTCTTTGTTTTAGAATTTTTTGATGTAGACTCCCCGAATAGAGGCTGAACCTTTTGTTGAGTTTGAGAAGAATCGGACTTTTTGAATTCATTATTATTTTTGATTAGTAATTCTGTATTGCCTAATACGACAGCACTTGGAGGTACTTCATAAATAACTTCTTCCTCTGAATAGTCTCCAGGAGGATACTTCTCTTTGTCCTTGGCTAATTCAGTTAGCACCTCCCATTTATTGGCCTCTGTTTGAGTAATTCTGTCTAAGATGGCATCAAGCTCAGTGTTCATAAAATTCACAGGTTCGAAAACTACTTCTTTTACATGCTTATAAAACTCATTGGGGAATGCCATATCAATCCATAGTAATTCAAAGGTTTCTTGGTCGATTGGATTTGCCTGATGGTAGGCATCTATCACCCCGCGTATCCATTCAAGATCCCAGGTTCCCATATCATCCATCGTACTTGTAATGATTTTCCGTAAGTCACGGATTGGTAAATCATAAGAAACTCCGTCCAAGTCGATGACCCATATTCCGTTAGGTCCTTGTTGTCCATTAGACCAGCCATAGTCTTGGTGAGCTAATCCCCAATGTGCTTCCCCTTTTGCAATCATTTTTCGATAAGAGGACTGCTTGAACTTTTCGTACATTTCAAAGGCTTGCTTTTCAAATTTGTCTACTATAGAAAGTAAATGTGGACTGGCGACCGTTTCAGGGTAAGCGTGGGCAATATCTCGGAACCAACCGATTTTTTGAATCATTTTCTCGTAATATTGATTCCACCGATATAGTCGAGAAGACTTTGCTGAGCCGGTTGGTGGAATATATCCTTTCGTATGACGATGGAATTCTCCTAGACCATAGCAAAGGGCAGAGGCGGCCTCTAAATCAATTTTCATTAGTTGTTCAAGAGTAGTGATCCAATCGGTAACAATCCACAGTTTTCCTCCCGCCTGTACATAGAGGTGGTTATCCTTTGTGGGAATAAGGGAAGGAACTCGAGCTCCTTGCTGAACAACATACAGTTGTGCACCTACACTAAATAAACTTCTTGTAGGCTGACGGTGAAGTACCTTGATACTGCGTGGTCCGTGGTTGGTCTCTATTTTCCAAATAGCTCCCCCTTTATCGGGCTTCGAGGTGATAAGAGTCATTTCGGAAACAGTCATATCATAGTTCGATAGGACTTCATAGGCTAAGGTCTCTAGCTCTGGTGGGACATATTGTTCTAAGTCTGCCTCGCTAGTGGCTGAATCAACTAAATGATCCCACGGTTCAATCGTATATTCATGCACATTTTTTTCCTCCAATCTCAAGACAAAAAAACTAGCTTGCTTATTCATATGTGGGGGAGAAGGAGATGGAATGGGGCATTCGTGGAGCAAGTGTTTAGGTAATAGAAAATTTTGTCAGAGTTGTGTTAGAACAATGAATGGGTCATAAAACGAAGGGGAACCTATATCATATAATTTATAACCAACTAAGGAGCCTTATAGAATGAAGGTTTTGTCCATGATTCAGCCCTGGGCAAGTTTATTTGTCCTTGGAGAGACTCAATATGAAACAAGGACCTGGAAAACAAAGTACCGAGGACCATTAGCCATTCATACTAGTAAGAAAGTAGACAGAGCTTCCTGCAGTCATCCGAAGGTTCAAGAGCTATTAGTGAAGCACGCTTATACAGCTAGCAACCTCCCAACGGGAGTCATTATCGGTGTATGTATGCTGAAAAATTGTATCAAAGTCGTTGAAAACCATAACACATGGGCAGTCTTGGAGAATGGCCGATTAGTCGAGGGAAATGATTTATTTTTAGGGGATTATCGAGTAGGTGGGTATGTGTGGGAAGTTGAGAATATGAAATTGCTAGATGAGTTCATACCAGCCAAAGGGCAACTTGGTCTATGGGAATATACTATAGACCTTCAAAAATCATCAAAATAAGTTATAATTAAGACAGGTTATGACAAGAATCAACATTTTTCACTATTTTGGCAGGAGATTCTGTCTTTTAAAGAGAATGTAAAATGAATCGTATGTAGAATCGAAAAAAGATCGAATAATAGTATGGGGGATATAAGGTGCCTTATAAATTAAATCAAAATTTCAGGTTATTTTCATTGAATTCAAATCGCAAGCTTGTGGAAGAAATGGCGGAGCTTTTAGGTTGTAAGATGGGAAATTGTTCGGTTACTCAGTTTAGTGATGGAGAGATTCAAATTCATATTGAAGAGAGTGTACGTGGAAGTGAAGTATTTGTTGTTCAGTCCACTTCGTACCCTGTGAATGATAATATATTGGAGCTCCTCATTATGATTGATGCGTTAAAAAGAGCTTCAGCACGTGTCATTAATGTAGTTATACCTTACTACGCTTATGGTCGACAGGACCGGAAGGCACGTTCTCGTGAGCCTATTACTGCTAAGCTAGTAGCTAATCTATTAGAATCGGCTGGAGCCAATCGAGTCCTTACAATGGATCTTCATACACCTCAGCTTCAAGGGTTCTTTGATATCCCTGTCGAGCATTTAATTGGTGTGCCCGTTCTGGCACAGTATTTTATGGAAAAAGGGTTAGAAGATATGGTAATTGTGGCTCCACATAACGGAAGTATCGGAAGAACCAGAAAATTAGCGAATACTTTAAATGCCCCTATTGCTCTTATCGATAAAAGAAAACCAGAAGAAGGCGGGCATGAAACGTACGATGTGATTGGAAATGTAGAAGGGAAACATGCGATCATTATCGATGACCTAATTGATACAGCGACAACCATCACATTTGCAGCTAAAGCATTAGCTGAACACGGTGCAAAATCCATCTATGCAGGGTGTACACACGCTGTATTTACGGGGAACTCAATTGAAAAAATTGCACAGTCACCCATAAAAGAACTCGTTGTGACAAATACAATCGAGCAGCCTGAAGAAAAGCATCTTGATAAAATTACTTGCTTATCTGTCGCCCCATTGCTGGTAGAAGCAATTGACCGTATTCATAGTGAAAAAGCGGTAAGCCCATTATTTGAATAGGTTAGATACTCTATCCGACATAGGATAGAGTTTTTTCGTGTGTGAGTTTACATAAAAAACTGATACTCATGAATAATTTTGACTATAGCTACACAAAGTCCTAGCGAACTCGCCTTCATTTTGGCAGGGTGGTACCGCTTGCTAGCATAAAGGTAAATCATGACCATAGCAAAGCCCATCGGAAACCACAAGGTAAAATCTCCCCCATCCTCAGTTGAAGTGGAAAAGAGGGGACCAATATACGTACTAACTAGAAAATAGATAAATATAGTAAAACTTCGATCTTCAAGTTCTTTACTCCATCTATATAAAAAGAAAAGTATTCCTATAAATAAAATAGGTAATAGGAAATTATTTAGTAGCAAAAGAATCAGTCCTTCCACCGGGTCATAAAGTAATTGTAACACCTCATATGGTAAAATTGGGGAAATGTAGTGTTTGATTTGTGACGGAAAACGGGGGTTGAATAAATGACTATGGATTTTTCTTTTCATATAATTAATTTCACCTTAGGGCTTCTAGCTTGGATGAGCATAGGGTTAATTGCCTTTCGCATTTCTCAAAAAAAGGCAGTCAAGCTGAAGGTATGGAAGATTATATTCGTTTTATATATAGGTATTTTTTCATTTACAATCAATTGGCCGATGTTTGATGCGGTGGTAAGGATTCCTGTATTACCACTTGGAGTTTGGTTATTGTATTTTGTTTTAAAGCAGAAAGAAGGAAGATGGGAGAAATACCGATCCTTTGCTTGGTTAGGTTTTTGGGCAAATGGTATGTTCCTTGCAACAACGTTACTAGCTGTACCATTGCAGCACGTGATGATTTTGAATCAAGTGGATTTAGAAAGGTGATGTAATGATACACAGCTATTTAGGTGAAACGATCAGTTACAATATAAACTACAAGAAACGCAAGTCTATTGGAATTTCTATCGATTTTTATGGGAATATCGAAGTCCAGGCTCCCAAAGGTACACCGAATCAATATATCCTTATATTTTTAGAAGAGAAATGGGACTGGATTCAGGAGAAGTCAAAGGAAATGAAGGAAAGAGCACTTGGACCGCAGGAAAAGGTGTATGACCATGGGGAAAGCTTTCTTTATTTAGGTAGCACGTACCCCATACAAATTATTCATGACCAAACTCTTACCCAGAATCAAGTAAAGTTTGAAGAGAATAAACTACATATCTATGTAAAGGAGGTAGAGGAAGAAAAAATCAGACAGGCACTTAAGCGTTTCTACTATCAGCAATGTAAGATGTTAGTAGAGAAGAGCATCAAGTCTTATCAAAGTCACTTTAAAATAAGACCCAAGGGGATCCGTATTAATGATAGCAATCGTACGTGGGGAACCTGTGATTCTAATCAGCAGTTAACTTTTAATTGGAAGTTAGCGATGGCACCGCAAAAAGTCATTGATTATGTAGTTGTACATGAAATGTGCCATTTGATGCATTTGAATCATGACCGATCCTTTTGGCGTCTGGTAGGAAAAATCATGCCTGATTATAAAGAACAGGAAAATTGGTTAGCTTTTTCTAGTTGGAAAATGACTGTATAATCATTGGAGAGTCTTCGTGTTGAAGGCTCTTTTTAGTTTTAAATGGGTAATTTTTCAATCAGAGTGCATATATCTACCGAAACATTTTGAGAGTATAATAGTAGTAAGTAATTATTCCAATTACGAAAAGGCAAATCTACTGAAAGGTAGAGACGCAAAACCGTGGATCTAAGGTGAAAGCTAAGATTGCCAGGTTATCGAATACAGCCAAAGATGGCTTTCACGAAGTATTTTGAATACTACGTGAAATTGGAGGAAGTCATATGAATAGAGAAGAAATGTTTGATAAAAGGTTACTTATTCGTGACATATTAAATACCCTATGGGTTATTATTGGACTGTATTTGATAGGGACAGGAACTGAGCTGTTTCTTACCTCTTATGATCGGGGATTATTTTTTCTAGAAGTGATCTTTTTTCCATTGATTAAGTTCTTAGCAGTAATGCTAGCTACTGAGATTTATATGAAAAAAAACAGAAAGTATATGGAGTATATTGTGATGATAGCAATTACTCTTATCGTTGCGATCATTGTTATCAGTTTATATATGAAAATAACTTTAATGATTTTATTGGTTTTTCCTGTCATCGTGTCCTTGTTTTTTTATAATAAAAAATTGGTACAATTTTCTATATACATCTCTATTTTAACTTTATCATTTATTTATCTCTTTTATTGGCCCGTTCGTACTCAAATAGATACCTCAGATCTGATTATTATTATTGTGATTATAGTAGGAGTATCCTTACTTATCTATAAGTTAATGAAGCACAGCCTCCAAATAATGAATCATCTCTTACTAACGACAAAAGCGAAAAATGACCTTTTTTCAAGGAATATTCAAATGGAAAGGCTTACCCGAATTGATCCCGTGACAGAATTATATAATCACAGGTCGTTCCATGAACACTTGGTTCAATTGTAAGTTTGGCTTTACTAGAGGAGTTAAACGTATATGTAGCGGTTCTAGATATTGATAATTTTAAACAAATCAATGATACATTTGGTCACAGAGCAGGAGACAGTGTAATTATCGAAGTAGCCAGGCAAATTAAATTTTCCTCGGTTGGCGATGACTTTCCGTCTAGGTACGGAGGAGAAGAATTTGGAATTATTACGTTAGGGACGTCTGAAGAGGATATGATTGAAAAAGTGGAAAATATTCGAATAAGTATTGCAGACACTAGCTTCCGTGAACTAAAAGGACGTCATGTAACAATCAGTATTGGTGTACAAAAGCTGTTGCCTGGAATGAATAAGGAAGAACTCTTTAAAGGAGCAGATACAGCCCTTTATACAGCAAAGAGAACAGGGAAAAATAAAACAGTAATAAATAACATTCCAAACATAAATTAGAATAAAGGCAAGGTGACAATGGGTGACAAACTGTTGTCACCTTTTTTCAGAGAAAATGAAAGTGTATTGACATCCAATCGTCATTGTATTCGTAGTACATAGAATAATGACTGTGTTATCAATCATTCTAAAAGAGGTTTCCATATGGGGGAGAAGTAAATGGACATAAAAGAAATAGGTAATATGAGAGTAAAGCAGCTTCTTGTAACCAATGTGCTTATAGTTTTAAGTTTGATTGTATTTTTTACTTTGGTTAGGTTTGTTTCCATATCATTCTCTCAAGTTTCGATGATTGTAGCTTTCTTATTGGCACTACAAGGGATTGTGGGGCTTTTAAGAGGTGATACGACGAAGTCTTTGTTACCCATCTATGAGAAGGTTGCCGTCTATGAAAAGGAAAAAATGGGTAGGGAGTGGTATAAAGAAAGAAAAACAAATTTTATTGGGAGTGTCCTACTGAGTTGCTTGATGTTTTTGCAAGCATTCTGGAACCGAAGTTTGCCAGAGCAAACCTTTCAAATGGAGAATTCCTTTTTAGCTATACTCATATTTTTAACCTTAGCCTTAGTTAATATTGGCTCTGTCATTCGATTTCGAAAGATTGACCGTTCTTTAAGTAAAACTGATCTAAAAGGTTATACTCGAAAATCGAACGTAATAGGAATAGGAGTAGGTATTATTTTCGCTGTCATTATGGGTGTAATCACCATGCACTTTATTCTTTTATAAGCAGGCAAACAAGTAGGGCTTATTGTCATAATAGTAAGAGGTGAAACGAGTGCATCAGAGAATAAAGGAAATCATACAATTCACAAACGATAAGTTTGGATTAGAGGACTATTACTTACAAAGTCATAGTCTTAATCGACATGTGAATATCTTTAATGAGACCGAGTACACCCTTTGTATGGAATGGTTTCCTCAACATACAACGATAGTGGAAGAGGGGAATACCCCAGATGGGGCAGCTATGATTGAGATAGATGTAAATAGCCATAAAATCAAAAGTGCCACCTTCGTAAATGGTAAAACGTACGCAAAGGATGGCATTGCTTTTACTAAGCCTTATGTAAGTGACATGATTATCTGGATTGAGAAGGAACAAGGAATAACATATGGGACGCAATTCGAAACCTGTAAAGAAGAAAGGGAAGTTATTCTATTTACAGAATGTCTGAAAGGCTTGGCCGTATATCCGCCAGGTTCCATTGAAATCAAATGTGATGGGGAAGGCAAACTGACTTCATTGACGGTACAAGGTCATTTTCCGTCAATGGAGCAGGTGATGGATGAAGGGTATAAGTTAGAGGTAGAGAAAATTCCCCAGCTCAAATGGGAACAAATAAAATTAATGGATTTTCCTTTGTCCGATCAAAAAAGGCTTGTTCCAATCTATGCAGTTGAAGAAATTTATGTCATGAACAGCCCATTACGAACGATTGCACATGATTTTTTTATAGAGATAAGCTCTTATACAGAAATCAACCAAATACTGGAGTGGGAAGAACCAATCCATCGCCCATATGAACATGGAGTAGTAAGCTGGATCGAGGAGATTACTCCTGAGCAAGCCTTCGCGCGGGAAGCGGCACCAGAGAGTTATCCCATAACAAAAGCTGAGCAAGACCAATGTGTCATTGCCATAAGAGACTTTTTGCGTAAAGTTTATCCAAAGGAATCGGGAACTTGGAAGGTGAACAGTCTTTTTCGGGACAAAGGCTATATTCACGCCCTATTACAAGCCAACAAGCCGACCAATCATCTATTTGAAAGAAAGCTGAAGGTCATTATTCTTGCTGAAAGCTTCGAGGTAGTCAATTACATAGATAACAAGTTGTTGCTAGAAAGGCAAACTTCGTTACAGTTACCTGGAAAAATTACAGTTGCAAAAGAAGAAGCATACGAAAAACTAAAAGATCAATTTGTGTTAAAACCATGCTATGTGTACGACAAAGGACAAAAAAAGTATTTTTTAGGAGGAAAGCTCGACTGTTATTATGGAGTACATGCGGTTACTGGAGAATTGGTGGCCATGGACGATTTGAAATAGAAAAAATGGCTAGTAGCCATAAAGCTGCTAGCCTGTTTATGTTCGTATAACCTGCCAATTATTATTTACATTAGCTACCACTGTACCATACTTAGTAAAATAATTAGCCAGTATTTCCGTCATGTCCATTTGAATTTCTTTTACAACCTTTTTACCTTTATACATGGAATAGTTCCCCCCGCCAGTTGCTCGGTAGTTATTCATGACCACATGATAGGTTTTCTTTTTATCTAAAGGCTCACCGTCCTTCATAAGTGAAACAATCCGTTCCCCTACTGGCTTTCCAACATCAATGGTGTATTGAATTCCTTCCCACATATCGTAATTATAATGCTGAGGTTTAGGATCGATGAACTGGGGATTTACTGCTATCTCTCCATGCTCGTTCACAACAAAATAGGTGGCGCTTTTTTCTAATCCATCCAAAATATCCTGACCGGTAAGCTCTAATACGGTTAACGTATTCGGATAAATATAATTTGAGACAATATCCCTCATCGTTACGTTAATTGGAAGTCCAATCGCCTGATTGCTGAATAGAGCCGTGTTAGCAATATCTACATTACTCGCTTCCATCTGGACACGGTTAATAAATTCAACAAAGGGGTGTTCATGTATACGAGCAAGAAAAGGGTCTTTTATGATCATATCGCCTTGTATTCGGCCGATTGGTTGATCGAGCCATTTTTGTGTTCCCTCTTCGTAAGGCAGAATCAATTGTAAAATTTCCTCATCTTCTTTCCATTCTGTTATGGGAACAAGGGAGGGATTTTTTGAAACGCACTTCCACTTATTTCTAGAGTCCATTGCAAACTCAATATCAACCTGCCCCATATAAGCCCCGCTGTTTCCAGGCTGGACGATGGTTACTCCGTTTAGTTCGTCGGCCAGGAGGCGGTGCTGATGTCCAGTTAATAACACATCGATCCCTTTCACTTCTTGGCAGAGTTGATAGGCCTGGTTCTCACCTGTGATTGCTTCGGTTGGTTCTCCTGTTTTGAGGTTTCTTTCAAAGCCGCCATGATAGGATACAATGAAAAGATCAGGTTGTTCCTTTTCCTTAATGAAGGGGATCCATTTTTTTGCTGTTTCAACAGCATCTTCAAATTCTACCCCTTCTATATGTTCTGCTTTTTCCCAGTTTGGGATATAGGGTGTTGTTAACCCTAAAATCGCCACCTTCATTCCTTCTGGAAATAATTTAATGGTGTAAGGTAGTCCAAAGTAAGGCTCTTTTGTTTGTTTATTAATAATATTTGCAGATAAAAAGGGAAATTGTGCTTCCGAAATGCCTTTTCGTAAAGTAGGCAGTCCATAGTTAAACTCATGATTTCCGATGATCGCTGCATCGTATTTTAGTTGGTTAAAAGTAAGGATAACGGGATTAGGTAAGTCACTTTGATTTTTTACATAGTGATATGTTAAAGGCGTGCCTTGAATACTATCTCCATTATCAATCAAAAGGAGGTTGGGTTCCGTTTGACGGAGGTGTTGGATATAAGTAGCGATTTTTGCTAAACCAATGGGTTCATATTTGTTTGTTCCATATAAAATAGGGAAGATATGACCGTGGGTATCGCTAGTTTCTAAAATCGTTAGCTTTGCGTGCTTATGCTGATCCAATCCATCTCCCCCTTTCACTTTCATGGTGTCATTATACAGAAAAAGGTGCTTGACCACAAAGGTCAGCACCTTATTATTATTGCCATTCTGTATGAAACATTCCTTCCCGATCAGTTCTCTCATACGTATGTGCCCCGAAATAATCACGTTGAGCTTGTAAGAGATTCGCATGTGATCGACCGGTACGATAGCTATCGTAGTAGGTAAGGGAAGCACTTAAACAAGGGAAGGAGATTCCTGATTGAATTCCTTCACTTACTATATTTCTTAATCCTTGTTGGTATTTCTTGACCTTTTCAGCAAAGAAAGGAGCAACAAGTAAGTTAGCGAGATTTGCATTCTCTTTATAAGCTTGGCTAATGACATTAAGAAACTCCGCTTGAATGATACAGCCACCACGGAAAATCAAGGCAATATCCTCTAAAGGAAGCTTCCAATTATACAGCTCAGAAGTAGCTCTGTATTGGTTAAAACCTTGAGCATATGCACAGATTTTCCCCATATATAAAGCTTGTCGGACATATTCTATCCATTCATCTTTGTTCAGGTTGTGGTGCTTGTTGGTCGGTCCAACTAACATTTCTTCCGCGACCACCCGTTCTTCTTTTAAAGAGGAGACATAACGGGCAAATAGTGATTCAGTAATGATGGATGCAGCAATTCCATTATCAATTGCTTGAATACTCGTCCATTTGCCTGTCCCTTTTTGTCCGACCTTATCTAGTATGACATCAATTAAAGGGAGTCCGGTTAACTCATCCTTTTTTCTTAAAATCTCAGTTGTTATTTCGATTAAGTAACTCTTCAATTCCCCTTGATTCCAAGTTTCGAACACATCAGCAATTTCATCAACAGGTAAAAGCAAGGTATCACGTAAAAACGTATAAGCTTCGGTAATGAGTTGCATATCGGCATACTCAATTCCATTATGAACCATTTTGACGAAATGACCAGAACCTTTTGGACCGATATAGACACAGCAAGGAGTCCCGTTTACCTGTGCAGCAATCTTGGTCAGAATAGGGGCAACTTTATCGTACACGTCCCGGTCTCCACCTGGCATGATGGAGGGGCCGGTTAAAGCCCCAACTTCTCCACCAGAAATTCCAATTCCCAGGTACCCAATACCTCTTGCTTTTAGGTCATGATATCTGCGTTCGGTATCTTCATAGTGAGAATTTCCACCATCCATGATTACATCGCCTTCCTCAAGATATGGAAGTAAGGTTTGTATGACAGAGTCAATAGGAGAACCTGAAGTAACCATAAGAAAGATTTTTCTAGGAGTTTTTAGAGATCGAACAAACTCTTGAATATCATAGAAGGGATGAATCGATTGACCATCTAGCTTTTGAACAAGCTGATCCGTTAGTTCTCTTGTATAATTGTACGCGCTTACTTTTTCGCCGTGATTTGCCATGTTTAAGGCGATATTGCTACCCATGACTCCTAATCCAATGACTCCAATGGTATTGTTCATGTAACTCTCGACTCCTTTATACAAACAAGCTTAGTAATAAAATAAACCCTAATCCCGCTACAGAGATAATCGTTTCAAGTAACGTCCATGTGGCAAATGTTTCTTTCATGCTTAAACCAAAATACTCCTTGAACATCCAGAAACCAGCATCATTGACATGGGAAGCAATTAAGCTACCAGCACCAGTTGCCAGTACGACTAATGCAAGGTTTACATCCGTTTGACCTAGCATCGGAATCACTAATCCAGCTGTTGTTAATGCTGCCACAGTAGCTGATCCTAAGGAGATACGTAAGATCGCTGCGATGATCCATGCTAGTAAAATTGGGGATAAAGAAGTGCCCTTGAACAATTCAGCTACGTAATCACCAACGCCACCATTAATTAATACTTGTTTGAAGGCACCGCCGCCCCCGATAATTAGAAGCATCATCCCAATATGTGAGATAGCAGTTGTACAAGAATCCATCACGTGTTTGATTGGAATTTTTCTAGCTACCCCCATTGTATAAACGGCAACTAATAAGGAAATCAACATAGATGTACCAGCGTCACCAATAAAACGAACGACTGCTAGGAAACTATTATCCTCAAAACCCATTGTTTTTTGCAGCAAAGTAATAATCGTAGCGATAGACATTAAAATAACAGGAAGTAAAGCAGTAAACACACTGATTCCAAATGCAGGTGTATCTTCAAGCTTAAATGTTTTTTGTTCTCCTAGTGAAGCGATATTACCTGTTTTAGTGAATGATGCTGGAA
This sequence comes from Robertmurraya korlensis NBRC 107688, assembly GCF_001591645.1. Taxonomy (GTDB): domain Bacteria; phylum Bacillota; class Bacilli; order Bacillales; family Cytobacillaceae; genus Robertmurraya_A. The sequence goes on from NZ_BCVH01000008.1 coordinate 30,424, forward strand.
CTAGCTTCTTTGCAATCTTAGTAAATACAGGTCCAGCTAAAATAACGGTTGGAATCGAAATAATAAATCCATAAAGTAACACTTCCCCAATGTTTGCACCATACTCACCAGCAATAACAGTTGGCCCTGGGTGAGGAGGGAGGAACCCGTGTGTTACGGATAACGCTGCTGTCATTGGAATTCCTAGATATAAAATAGAAATCTTTAACTCTCTTGAAATCGCAAATACAATCGGAATTAGTAAAACTAATCCTACTTCAAAAAATAGTGCTACACCGATAATGAAGGAAGCAGCAACGACAGCCCATTGAATATTTTTTTCGCCGAACTTGTTTACGAGGGTCATCGCAATTCGTTGTGCACCACCTGAATCTGCAATCAATTTACCTAACATGGCCCCAAGCCCAAAAATTAACGCTAAATGTCCAAGTGTTCCGCCTAAACCTGCTTCAATGGTTTTAACAATTTCCTCTAGTGGCATACCTAGTGCTAATGCAACCCCAAATGATACGATAATTAGTGAAATAAAGGTGTTTAATTTAAAGCCCATAATCAAGATGAGTAATGCTATAATTCCCAATCCAACGATAACTAATGGCATCGTATTTCCCCCTAAATCTTTTATTTTTCTATTAAGCCTCTTTGATAATTAGCAATTTGCTTATATTCATTTTCTAGTACTCTTGATAAATTAATGAAAATCGGCAATAGCTGTCTATATTCTTTTGCCGCGTCTTCATTTGGTGTGTGTTGGTAAGTGCTGCCAATCATCTCAGATGCAATTTCAAATGATTCAATTTTCCCTGTTGCGTATAAGCCTAAAATACATGCTCCTAAACACGAGCTTTCATAGCTTTCTGGAACGACTACTTCCGATTCAAAGATATCGGACATCATTTGACGCCATACCTCTGATCTTGCAAATCCTCCCGTGGCTTGAATTCGAGTAACTGGCCCTTCCATGCATTCCATTAAAGCGAGGAAAACGGTGTAAAGGTTGTAAATCACGCCCTCTAAAGCGGCACGAATCATATGCTCTTTTTTATGAGAGAGAGTTAAGCCAAAGAATGATCCTCTGACGTCCGGATTCCAAAGAGGAGCCCGCTCACCGGCTAGATACGGGTGAAAGAGTAAGCCATCAGCACCTGGTCTGACGCGTTCTGCAATCTTCGTTAATACCTCGTACGGATCAATTCCAAGCCTTTTTGCAGTTTCCATTTCTGAGGAAGCAAACTCGTCTCGAATCCAGCGAAGAATCATCCCGCCATTGTTAACTGGCCCACCTATAACCCAGTGATTTTCGGTTAATGCATAGCAAAAGATACGTCCTTTTTCATCAGTTTGTGGCTTATCTATAATTGTACGAATCGCCCCACTTGTACCAATTGTGACAGCGATTTCACCTTTGCGAATGGCGTTTACTCCTAGATTGGAAAGCACTCCGTCACTTGCCCCAATCACAAAAGGGGTTTGTGGGTGGATTCCCATTTGCTTGGCTAAAGCTGAATCACAGTTCGTAAACGTTTGAGTAGTGGGAACTAATGTAGATAACTGATCTCTTGTTACACCAGAAATCGAAAGGGCCTCCATGTCCCAATCCAATGTTTGAAGGTTCATCATCCCCATGGCAGAAGCAAGGGAGTAATCGACAACATACTCGTTAAATAATTTTTTAAAGATATATTCTTTAATACCAATGTATTTCTTTGCTTTTGTTGCAATCTCAGGGCGATCATGGGTGATCCAAGCCATTTTGCTTAATGGTGACATCGGGTGAAGAGGTGTTCCAGTACGCTTATACACCTCATGACCATTCAGTTCCGTTTTAATCTTATGCGTCCAAGCTTCACTGCGATTGTCAGCCCATGTAATACAAGCTGTTAGAGGCTGGTCATCAGAATCGATAGCAATCACGCTATGCATGGCACTGCTGAATGAAACAAATGATATGTTTTTATGGGGGTGTTGCTTCGTAATGCTAGAAACAGCTTTCAAAACTGCTTGAAAAATCTCTTCCGGGTCTTGTTCAGCTGTTGAAATATTGGGTGTGTAGAGAGGGTAGCCAATATTCTCTGTTTGTATCACATCGCCATTCTCAGTAAAAAGAACAGCTTTTGTACTGGTTGTTCCTATGTCTACACCTACCATATAGCTAGTCATTTTCCTGCACTACTCCTTTAGAAAGCATTTGTTGAGACATCCAAAGATCATCAACCTTCCCTTGAACGTCATCAAAATTTTGATGTAAAGATTGAACCATAAGGGTTCTTTCTTTTGTTTGGATGGCTTCTATATATAATTCGTGATTTTTTATAATTCGGTCAAAGTCTTCGTATTTTTCCTGAAAGCGAGCTCTCATCGATAATAGGATCAGGCTTTCCATAACTGGTCTTAGGTTACTCCAAATCATTAGCATGTACGAATGGTTAATGGAACGAATAATCGTTTCATGAAATAGGAGATCCTGATAGGAGAATTCATCCGCATCCTGATACTTAATAGCGACTTTCATCATTTCAAGTATTTTACTAAGTTCCTTAACTAATTCAGTCACGTCCATACGTACTAATCGTTCAAAAACAAATGTTTCAATAAGTAGACGAACATCATATATTTCTTCTATTTCTTTTTCGGTTAACCCAATCACAACGGCACCCATTCGTTCTAGTCGAATGATGTTTTCCGATGCAAGTACTTTTAACGCTTCCCGAACAGGTGAACGACTTACAGCAAAATCTGAAGCTAATTTATTTTCAGAAATGATGGCACCGCTTTCAATTAAACCAGATATAATCCGCATTCTAAGCTCGCATGTCACACGATCTCCAGCAGAAGCCTTTGAGAGCCATTTAGATGGATATAAAAAATCCTTAGATTCGGTCATAATTACACCTTCCTGTTAATCAAGTATACTTGTATACAAGTATTATAACTCTAGATTTTATAGTTTTGCAAGCGCTTTTATTAATCGGTTTCATATATGACTAAATCACTTGGTTTCAATCAATAAAAAATGCTACCCATATTTGAGTAGCATTTATTATTAATATCCCTCTAAGTGCTTCGCATACATCATGTTCTTATAGCGAGCCAGGTAAAACGCTCTGCTGTTATTGGCCTTAAGTGCGATATATGGATCTGGATTTTGATGGTTGATTTCTATTATATAGAGTGCCCCATTTTCATTCATTCCAATATCAAAGCCAATATTAGCGAGATGGTAACCTTGTTGTTCGAAAAGCTCCAGTGCTTCTCTTACTAATTTATCAATCTTTAGCAGTACTTCCTGGGTACTCTCTGAATCTAGCTTCCATACGGTTTTCAGAGTATCGGAAGCCAGTTCCGTTTGACCACCTGCCGTGATATTACTTACTAATTGTCCCTTTGCACCGTATCTAGAATATATCCCAAGGTTATCCCATATACCCCACTCATTTTTTATCATCATCACTCGAAAGTCGATGATCCTATCATCAAATTTCATTAAAGAAATGGTCTGCTGTATTAAATACACATTTGGTACAAGATTAGCCTGGAAAAAGCTCATCATTTCTTTAGGAGAAGAAAAGGTTTTTACCTGCTTCCTTCGGTTTACATAAAAATAGACAGCAATGTGTTTGTTTGTTTGTACCACTTTAAAAATACGTTTACCTAATCTCCCGTTAATGGGCTTTATATAAATACTTTTATAGAGCTTTAGCATATCAGTGATGTCATCCGGTTCTTGATAGAGAGTCGTTTCAGGTAACACATGACCCAACTTTTGAACGAGCAGCTTGTGCATCTCCCATTTCGAAAAGTGAGGGTAGTTAAATACTTTAGGACCTAACACTGATGTTAGAACGTTTATTTTTTGATGAAAGTCTTTATATTTTGAGGTTAAGCTTGCCTCGAGTATCGTCATAACAGATGCTGGGAAAGGGAACGTCCCGTATTTCCATGAGTTGTGTTCAGGTTGATACAAAAAACCTGATATAGTCTGTTGCTCAATATGAATGCTTTCTAGGGAAAATACAAGAATCGCTCCACCTATTTGCTGATATCTTCTCACGAAGCTCTTATAGGTAAAAAGCAATTGTTCGACTTTTTTATCTGTAAGCTCTGCAAGAATGCCTATAAACGGACCGATTCGAATGAAATGGTCACCTACTAAGATGTCGTAAGAACAGGTCAAAGGGATTTGTAGCTCATGGATAAGATGATCGGACAATAGAATCTCCGACCCTTCGACCGAATCTGAAACCTCTATTTTTACCTCGGCTGTCTTTACACCAAATAGTAAGCTTACGTTTGGTTGTTCAGGGATCAAAGGAGAATCAGGAGACAATGTGATTGTATACTGTGTTTGATTACAAGGTTTAATATGATGCATATATTTCACCTCCATTTTTCAAGCAATCTCACACAAATTTCTTCTAGCAGTATATGTTTTTAAAGGGGGGGAGGAATGTGTTTCATACAAAGGATTGAAAAATGGTTAAATGCCCTTACCATAAATGAGCTTTTTCAATAGAATAAACAAAAGCCACAAAAGAGAGTGGGTACATCATGAAACATCTTCATTTAAACCAACTACTTCCTGTTTTAGAAGGAAAGGTTATTCACGGAAAAGGATCGCAAGTAATAAAAAATTCGGCAAAGTACGGGGAACATGTAATAACAGATCATTCTTTAGTTTTTATTTTAAAAAAGGGAAAAACGTTGCCTTTGCCAACCAAAGTTACCTCCATTACGGTCGTTACTTCCACGCCTAGATTATTGAAAAATGTTAGTAGTGACACAACCATTGTTTATGTACCAAATGTAAAAAAGGCATACTACCAGTTTATTAGTTTTTATAGAAATTTGTTTACCCTTCCTGTTATTGGGGTGACTGGCACATCTGGAAAAACGACTACCAAGGAAATGATTACAAAAATCTTAGCTGAGGATCAAAAGGTAGTAAGTACCTATTTAAGTCATAATGGGTTAAGAAGAAACTTAGATTATCTATTAGAAATCGATGATACCACTGACAGTGCTGTATTCGAGATGGGGGTTTCAGGTCCTAACCAACTGCTTTATTCGGCCCGTTACTTCCGACCGGAAATTGGGATTATTACCACCATCGGCACTGATCATATTGAAGGATTTAAACATCAAGATTCATATGTAAAAGAAAAGAGTAAGATGGTTCAAGCAGTAGGGCCAAAAGGAACCATTATTCTAAACCATGATAATCCTTACTGTAGAAGGATTGATCTTAAGTCTTTTTCGGGAAAAGTCATTTATTATGGAATGGAGAAAACAGCTAATTACTATGCTCATTCCGTGACTTTTAATTTAGAAAAAAATGGAATGAATTTCGTAATTGTTTGCAAAGAAGGGGAGTATTCTGCCTTTGTCCCTGGGTTTGGTAAGCATAATGTATACAATGCAATGGCGGCTATTATCGCATGCTCATTAGTAGGAGTGAGCATTCCAGAGGCTATAGAAAGATTACAAACCTTTACACATGTAAAAAGCCATCTTCAGTTTTACAAAGGTCTCAATGGAAGCCAAGTGATAGATGATACCTGGAATACCAATCTTACGTCTATAGAGGCCGCTTTAGAGGTTCTAAAAGAAACAGCTGGAGGACGTAAAACCGTAGCGATCATTGGAGAAATTGAAGAGTTAGGAGAGTATTCAGTGTCTGAACACCAAAAGGTGGGAGCGCTGGTTGTAAAAAACAAGATTGATCGATTCATAGCGGTTGGAAGAAACACGATTCCAGCTTGTCAAAAGGCCTTTGAATTAGGCATGAGCAAAGCAAATATTCACCATGTAACAAGTCATTCAGCCTTGATGGAGTTGCTGAAAGGTATCGTTGATGAAGACACCTCTGTGTTATTAAAAACCTCCATGAGGAAATCGTTCAAAAACACGGTAAACCAATTAATCTTAAAAGGAAAAGAGTCTGACTAGAGAGTTATCTCTATCAGACTCTTTTTTTGGTTAGTAAAAAATTCGCGTAATCAATAGGGGTGCTAAAGACGGCTTCCCATTCTTCGTTTATTATTTTCCCATCCTCAAACAAGCCACTAACATAGTCGGAAATAAAATTACATTCGATAAAGTAGGGAGTCCCATTTTTCGTTACACCGAGATCAAAACCGAGGTCAGCTAAATGTGGAAAGTGTTTGGAGAGATAATTAGCTACATACAAGGAAAAATCCTTAATCGTATTAACTAGGGTTTGATAAGGAATGTGCGGATGAGTGGTGTGTGCGATACTTTGTAGAGAATAAGTGGTTCCACCTTGAGCCCCATTCGTCAGAAAATCGTTATCTTGAGCCACTTTACACATGATACCAGATACTTGAAATTCCCCTTTAGAATTTCTTTGGACAGCGACCCTCATATCAAATGGTCTTCCGCTATAGGTAGCCAGCGGGATCAGCTCCTGAATCAAATACGTATGCTGCTTGATGCGCTTTTGTAAAATGGAAGGCAATGTTTTCTGAAAAGGTATTTTTTTTAGCTCTTTATCTCCCTTCGTTTTATATGAAAGTTCCCACCCCTTAGGTGTTCGTTCAAGCTTCATGGTTCCTTCACCAAATTCTCCGTAGCTCTTTTTTAGAATAAGGCGGTTAAATTTACTCGCAAGCTTATTTAAGTCCTCGATGGAAAATAGTTCTGTTTGAGGTAAGTGCTTTCGGATGTACGAGTCTTGGTTCAGGATTTTATGAACAGTGAATTTCTCTACATCGAAGTTTGGAACATTGAATATGGAAATTTCGTTCTGGATGAGAGACTTTACATGTTCTCGGTAAGCAGGTAACTGGTCAAGAACTCTCGAGTAAATCACTTTTGGTGAAGGGATTTGTTTTAACTTATAGACACTGTTCTCTTTGACATAACCAGTTACCAGTTTTTTATCAGGTTGGATCTCAAAAAAACGAATATAACAGATATTCAAGCCATGATTCCGGGCTGCCTCTTCCCAAATGGAAAACATACTTAATACATTCCCACTTAACTCTGGCATGCGTTCATAGGTGGATTTCGGGATGATGATCCCAATATAGTTGTTGTTCATAGTAATCGCACTCCTTTCGTAATAGGGTATTCATTCGAGGGAGGGGAGTGACCGAGATAACAGTGGTTTTATTCGGACAAGGAACAATGATCTGGGCGAAGGAGAGTTCGAATGGGAGATTTGAACATTTACCAAACATTAACCAAATATTTACTTCACCATGGTTTTTGTTGATTCTAGCATTTGCGACAATAATGAGTGGAATTGTCCTACATAAGTGAATTAACCGAAACAAATCCTATATTTGGGAGGTAAGTATAATGGTAAAGTCAAAAGCAATTTTGGGACTCGCAATGGCAGGGGGACTATTAGCAGGAACGCTACCATTTAGTAATCCAACTGTCTTTGCAAAAAGCAACGTTGTTCACGAAGAAAGTGTCAACGGCAAACTGAGTTATATCGGAAACTACCAGACCGGAATGAACAACAAAGATGGTGGAATTGCAGAAATTGTAAAATACAATAAAGACAATCAAAAAATGTATCTTGTAAACGGGGCGGCACAATCAGTTGATATTGTTAGCGTGGTTAATATGACCTCAAACAATAAAACAGAATTTAAGATTGATACGCGCCTGGATATTACTGCTATGGGAAAAGAAAATGGATTTGCGAGCGGTGATATTACCAGTATTGATATCAATACGAAGGAAAAAATTATTGCGATTGCTGTCCAGGGGGCAACGTACAAGGATAATGGAAGTATTGTCATTCTGAATTATGATGGGAAGTACATTCGTCATTTCGAGGCGGGAGTGCAGCCTGATATGGTCACTTTCTCTCATGACAATAAATACCTACTGTCTGCCAACGAAGGCGAGCCACGAGAAGGATATGCTGCAGCAGAGGCAGCTGACCCAAAAGGATCCATTACTATCATTGATATAAAAAAGGGTGTAAACAAAGCTACGGGTCAAACGATTGGTTTTGACAAGTTCGACTCCAAAGAAGCAAGAGCAGCACTTGTAGAAAATGGAGTGTTATTGAAGCCGAATACCACACCATCCATTGACTTAGAGCCTGAGTACATTTCTGTTTCTGATAACAGTCACTACGCATATGTATCTTTACAGGAGGCCAATTCGGTAGCGACAATCGATTTGAAAACTCAAGAGATTGTAAGTGTCAAAGGGCTTGGATTTAAGGATCATAATGTAGAAGGAAACGCTCTTGATGCATTAAAGGATGGTCAAGTAAATCTCACCACTCAAAACCTCTATGGAACCTACATGCCTGATGGACTAGCCTCGCAGAGAATCGGGGGCAAACAGTATATCTTTACTGCCAACGAAGGTGATGGAAGAGAATGGGCTGATTATGAGGATACAGTGTCATTTAGATTTCCAGGAACCTCTTATAAAATCGATACCCTATTGAATACGGAAAGAGACGGACTTAATCCCGATCAAACATACCTATACGGTGGCCGTTCCTTCTCCATTTGGGATGCAGATACAATGGAGCAAGTATATGATAGTGGAAGTGATTTTGAAAAGATAACGGGAGAGCTTTATCCTAAGGCCTTTAATTCATCGAACAATAAAACAGAACTAGATTCGCGCAGCGGGAAAAAAGGACCAGAGCCAGAAGATATTAAAGTGATGAAAGTAAATGGCAAAACCTTCGCATTTATCGGGTTAGAAAGAACGGGCGGCATTATGATGTATGACGTCACAAATGTACAAAATGTAAAGTTTTATGACTATGTTAACTTAAGAGATTTCGCAGGTACAGATGTATCCACTAGTGGTGATCTTGCGCCAGAGGGACTGTGCTTGGTTGAAGCAAAAGATAGTCCAACTGGTAAGCCATTGTTGTTGGTGGCGAACGAGGTATCTGGAAATGTAAGGATTTATGAAATTAGTGGAAGATAATTTACTTAAACAGAGACCTTTTTGTAAGGTTTCTGTTTTTCTTTGTAAGAAAACTTCTATGAATCTGAATAATGATTGTTAGAATTTCTTACAGTTTTGTTGGTCGTGTAAGGAAAGGGTGTTATTGTTGTTTCTATAGAAAAGGACAATAAAAAGAGAGAGGATTTATTCTGACATGGTAATGAGTCTCGCCTTAGAACAGGTAACAAATCTAACCTATGAACAACAAGAGTTAATAAAAAACATGTCTACTAATCTCCAAGTAATAGCGGATATTTCTCAAGCAGATGTATTCATCGATTGTTTATTGCCTGGGGGAAAGACAGCCATTGTGGTGGCTGAAGCCAATCCAAACACTGCACCTTCGTTATATCAAGAAAGTGTGCTAGGTCAGGTGGCATTAGAGGAAGCAGAGCCAGGAGTGTTATTCTGCTTGAAAAATGGGAAACCAGTCATTGGTTCAAGGGGAATCTCTCAGGAAAACATCGTCATGCAACAGGATATCGTTCCCATTACTGATTGTGATGGAAAACCGATAGCTGTATTAATAAAAGAACGGGACATTTCAGAAACCATACGAAATGAACGCAAAGTAAAGTCCTTAATGGAAACAACCAATAGTCAAGAAAGGCAAAAATTAGTGCAGTCTCTTGTCATTCAAGAAATTCACCACAGAGTAAAAAATAACTTGCAGGTTATCTCGAGTTTACTCCGTCTACAAATGAGAAGATCTTCATCAAAAGAGGTTAGGGAAGTGTTTGAGGATAGTCTCTCACGAATTTCAAGTATGGCGCTTGTTCATAATTATTTAGCGAAGGATGGATTAGAAGAGGTAGATGTGAAATTTGTAATGGGGCAAATTGGTACTCTACTCGTCTCTTCTTCTGTTATTCCAGGACAGAATATTCAAGTTTTTGTTCATGGGGAGTCGTTATTTTTACCATCAGATAAGGCTACCTCTCTTGCACTTGTTGTTAATGAATTGATTCAAAATGGAATTAAGCATGCTTTCCATTCTCGAGAAAGTGGGAGAATAGAAATTACAATTAATAGTAGAAAGCAGATGGTCTATCTTATCGTATCTGATAATGGCTCAGGAATGACAGTACAGCCAAATGATTTACAGTCATCATCCTTAGGATTGCAGCTGGTAAGAATGTTAGTCGAAGAAGAGTTAGACGGAGTTCTATCTTTCTTCCCTTCCACTCGAGGGACAAAAGTATCGATTATGTTTCCGATTAGAGATAAGGTGATGGAATGAACCAATCAAAAATACTTGTAGTGGATGATGAGCCCATTACAAGAATTGATATTAAAGAGACTCTTCAAGGTAAAGGGTACATGGTCGTTGGAGAAGCGAGAAATGGGGAAGAAGCTGTTGAAAAGGCGTACGCTTTGGATCCAGACCTTATTGTAATGGATGTGAAAATGCCAAAAATGGATGGAATCAAGGCATCCTCTATTATTAAGGGATTCTCATGCTGCTCCATTCTTCTTCTTACCGCTTTTAGTCATGATGAGGTGATTGAACAGGCGAAAGAGGTTGGCATCAATGCCTATATTGTCAAACCGGTAACAGAAAAAGATCTTATCCCTGCTGTTGAAATCGCTCTGTTTCAACGAAAGCAAAATCTACTTTTACATAAGAAGATTGGGAGATTAGAGCAACAAATGAAGGACCGTAAATTTATTGAGAAGGCAAAAGGGATTCTCATGGCACAACTAGAATGTACCGAGGAGCAGGCTTATCGCCATATGCAAAAAGAAAGTATGGAGAAACATATTCCATTAGCGAAGTTAGCTAAGGACGTGCTAGAGAAAAGTAAATAATCATCCAAAGCAACGGCGCTTTGAATTAATTCTACGATCTCTTTTAGAGATGGGAATTAATTTAAGGTGCTTTTTATTTTAAGGGGGTGGAGAAGTTGGGAAACTGGATCACAAGTATCGGTCTTGATATAGGAACAAGTACCACAAAATTCATTGTCAGTCATCTATCCATTGCGGAACAGGGGAGCCCTTTTCATTTACCGACGTCTCAAATAATTGACCGTACCGTTGTGTATGCAAGTTCCATCTACACAACACCCTTAACATCCAACCATGACATCGATATGGAAAGTTTGTTAACCATTCTTTCAACGGAGTATGAACAATCTGGCATTCATATGAAGGATGTGAAAGCAGGAGCTGTCATTATTACAGGTGAAACGGCGAGAAAAGAAAATGCGGAAAAAATTATTAACTATTTAGCTGATCGAGCGGGAGATTTTGTCGTTGCCACAGCAGGAGCAGACCTAGAAGGAATTTTAGCTGGGAAAGGTTCTGGTGCAAAGGTGCGTTCAGAAGAAATCGAAGGAATTGTTGCCAATGTAGATATTGGGGGAGGAACGGCCAATGTTGCTCTGTTTGAAGCGGGTCGGGCCATTCAAACCTTCACGTTTCATGTAGGGGGGAGATTAATCCGAATAAATGACCAAGAGGAAGTCGTGTACATTTCAGAATATGTAAGGCCCTGGCTTGAAGCGAACTGCCTTTCCCATCAGACAGGTAAGGGCATTACATTTCATGAGCTGAAAGAACTCTGTACACGTATGAATCAAAGCATGATTTCCTTTCTCTCTGGTAAGCCAAAGTATCATGCAGATTTGTTACTCGTTGAACCAATAGATAAACCCCTTCCACTCATTAAAGAAATCATTTTTTCCGGTGGGGTGGGGCACATGATGGCTGGGAAAGAACCCAGTCAAATAAATGAGGTTACAACGTTTGGTGATATTGGCCCTTTGCTTGCTTCTACCTTATTGAAGGTAAGTAAGTTGTCAGGATTCCATCTGATTAATGCGAAGGAAACAACCCGAGCAACCGTAATTGGAGCAGGAATGCAAAATACGGAGATAAGTGGGGCGACCGTCTTTGTTCAAGAGGACCTGTTACCGATAAAAAATCTCCCAATCGTACGAATCATGGTAGATACGCTAGAATTTAATGCCGTAGCTTTTACTAACCAGCTAGATGAAGTAATCAAACAAGCGAGAAGGCTTTATGAAGTGGAGGATCCACCATTTGCTCTCGGTTTGTTAGGAATGGATTACTGCTCGTACCAAACAATGAAGTCTATGACAAGTACAATCTGTCAACTCTTTCACCAACATTTTCCGAACGCTACTTGTCTGGTAGTTATTTGTGAAAGTGATATTGGAAAGGCGCTCGGTCAATCTTTAAAGAAAACCAGTCATGAAGGGATGCAAATTATCTGTATCGATCAGGTGGATTTTCTACATGGAGATTATATTGACTTAGGCTTTCGTACAGCGGGGGAAGCGATCTCTCTATCGGTGAAAACTCTAGCTTTTGGATAATGAGGAGGAAGGAAGCATGTATAGAAAAACAAGATTATATGGGCTCACCTATGAGTTTCATAGCTTAAAAGAAATCATGGCAAAAGCTAATGAAAGCCGTTCTGGGGATGATCTAGCCGGGATTAGTGCCGAAAATATGAAGGAAAGAATGGCAGCTAAGCTCGTCCTAGCTGATATTCTCCTTTCCGACATTCGGAATACTCCTTTAGTAGATCCTGATACAGATGATGTCTCACAGCTCATTGAAAACAATGTGAATGAAGAGGTATATCAGGTTGTAAAGAATTGGACCGTAGCGGATTTACGAGAATATATCTTGAGTGATGATCAGATGGGCAAGGATTTGCTCACATTGGGCAGCGGGTTAACTAGTGAGATGATCGCTGCAGTAGCAAAGATTATGTCTAACTTGGACTTAATTCAAGCCGCTTCAAAAATAAAGATTATTACCCATTGTCAAACAAAAATTGGCCAACAAGGCGTACTAGCTTCAAGAGCTCAGCCGAATCATCCGTCCGACCACCTAAAGGGGATGACGGCATCCTTATATGAGGCATTAAGCTTTGGAATTGGTGATGCGGTGATCGGAATTAATCCAGTGATAGATACAACGGAAAATATCTCAGCTTTATTACATGAAACAAAGAAGGTGATTGATCACTTTCAAATTCCTACTCAGAACTGTGTTTTATCCCATGTCACAAGTCAAATGCGTGCCATTGAAAAAGGAGCACCGGCCGATTTGATTTTTCAAAGTCTTGCTGGTACTCAAGCAGGAAATGAATCCTTTGGAATCTCCCTTTCCATGCTTGATGAGGCTACAGCAATGATTAACGAAAAAGGAACAGCAACCGGTCCAAATCGCTGGTATTTTGAAACCGGTCAAGGCTCTGAACTTTCTTCTGATGCTCATTTTGATATAGATCAAGTGACTTTAGAAGCCAGATGCTATGGTCTCGCAAGAAAGTTCAGTCCTTTTATTGTGAATACGGTCGTCGGCTTTATTGGCCCAGAGTATCTATATGACAGCAAGCAGGTGATACGGGCTGGTCTAGAGGATCACTTTATGGGAAAAATGCACGGTCTTCCAATGGGAGTAGACGTTTGTTATACGAACCATATGAACGCAGACCAAAATGATATGGATACGTTGAGTACCTTATTAGGGACGGCTGGGGTGAATTTTGTTATAGGTGTTCCGATGGCGGATGATTGTATGCTCAATTATCAGTCCTTAAGCTATCACGATATCGCGACATTACGAAGCGTTTTACGCTTAGACCCAGCACCGGAGTTTAAGTGTTGGTTAGAGAATATTGGATTAATGGAAAATGGAAAGCTAACCCAGCTAGCGGGAGATCCGACATTTTTCTTACAAAACGTATAAAAGTGAGGTGACAGAAATGGAAAATCATCAGTTGGAAGGGTTAAGGAAATTTACTCCCGCTAGAATTGGAGTTGGCCGGACGGGTACAAGACCGTTAACAAAGGACTTCTTATCGTTTCGGATTGATCATGCAGCTGCAGTTGATGCCGTGTATGGGGAGGTTTCTTCAGAGCTATTACAAGAATTTAACCTTTTTGCCGTAGAAACATGCTATGGAACAAAAGAAGAGTATTTAAAAAGACCGGATAAAGGAAGAGTTTTATCAGTAGAAGGTGAACAGCTCATTAGTGAACGTTGTGTACGAAACCCTCAAGTGCAAATTGTTATCTCGGACGGTTTAAGTGCTAGTGCAATCAATGAGAATTTACTGGATGTGTATCCCGCTCTGTTGGATTCTCTCTCTTTATATCAAATTGAGGTCGGGACCCCATTCTTTGTAAAAGGGGGAAGGGTAGCTTGTATGGATGCGATAGGGGAAATTCTTAATCCGGAAGCCTTTATCTTATTAATCGGAGAAAGACCAGGGCTTGTATGTGCTCATTCCCTTAGTGCCTATATGTGTTATCGCCCGCGAAAAGGAATGAAGGAATCGGAAAGAATGGTGATATCCAATATTCATCGACGTGGAACACCACCAATTGAAGCGGCCGCTCATATCGGAACCTTGGTTAATAAGATGCTCGAGCAAAAAGCGAGTGGAGTAAGCCTAGTTGTGTAAATTGATATTCTATTAAAGGGGGAAAAAAGAATGGTCATGGTTGGAGAAATCGTCATTTATATTATTATGGCATGTGCCATTTTAGGAGCGTTTGCAGCGATTAAAAACAGTGAGCAAGGATTAGGGCAACAATTTATGGAAGGCTTACATGCTGTTGGACATATTTTTGTTCCAGCAGCGGGAATCATGGCCTCTATTCCTTATCTATCTTGGTTTATTAACAAGGTATGTGGCCCATTCTTTGCAACAATAGGAGCCGACCCAGCAATAGCCGCCACCGCGATTCTTGCTACTGACATGGGAGGATATCAATTAGCACAAGAGCTAGCGACCTCCTATGAAGGCTGGATCATGGCAATGATTGTTGGATTTATGGCAGGAGCAACCATCGTATTCTCAATTCCCATGGGTTTAGCTATGCTAGATAAACGTGACCATAAATATATGGCTTTAGGTGTGATGTCAGGTATTTTAACGATTCCGATTGGTGCATTTATTTCAAGTGTATTAGTGGTGATAACGAATTCGAAAATTAGAGACGCCATCTCAACAACCACCGATTCTACCTATGAATTTACGATCAGCTATTTAGAAATATTTGCTAATTTATCTCCTCTGATTATTTTTGTTGTTGTTTTAGCAGCTGGATTATACTTTTTACCAGACGTAATGATTAAAGGATTTATGTGGTTCGGAAGGATCATGGATGCAGGAATTAAACTGGTGTTAGTGTTCTCGATTGTGGAGATATTCACAGGTCTTTTCTCAAAGGTATTCGGCTCATGGGGCTTCCATCCAATCATGGCTGATGCAGATGACCAGTTTCGAGCACTTGAGACTGCAGGTTATATTGGAATTATGCTAGCTGGGGCATTCCCAATGGTCTATCTATTACAAAAATATGCAGGGAACCAGTTGGAAGCGATGGGAAGAAAAATAGGATTAAGTAAAGAAGGAAGTGCAGGACTGGTTGCGACAATTGCTAATATTTTAGCGATGTTCAAACTCGTTCGTACGATGTCACCAAAAGACAAAGTAATCAATATTTCGTTTGCCGTATGCGCAGCATTTCTGTTAGGGGATCATCTCTCTTTTACTGCGAATTTCCAACCGACATTAATACTTCCCATTATTATTGGGAAGCTAAGTGCTGGTGTAATCAGTATTGGATTAGCGTATTGGTTGTCAGTGCCGAAAGCTTTAGAACTAGAAAAGAAGGATCGGGAAGCTGGAATTATTGGGAAACATGAGTATAGAGAGGTAGAATTAAAGAAACAAGCAGTTTCATGAGATAGGAAAGTAGGTTGGTAAAGAATTCACCAACCTATTTTTTATTTTATTCGAAGCTCCTCCATCTTTTGAGACACAAGTGGATAAAAATACGTTCTAGCAGCGGTGGTCGTATTGCCACCAAAAAAATTCGTTCCTGGACAAGATTTCACCTCATAGCTTTTCGCCTGATCAAGTACCCTTTGCCCCGTTTTGTAATTCCACCAATGATGATAGGTGATGGTGTCCACAGATGGTGTGAGGTCGAATTTCAAGCAAAGCAGGGCTGTAATATACACAATTGTTTCCTTTTGTTCGGCGGTCATCACATCTTGCCCTTTATCAAAATTACCTACATTTTCAATGGCGATACCAACGGAATTTGCCTTTGCTCCAATCGAGCCATCAGGAGCCATATCAAAGGGTCTGGACACGGCTATTCTTCCATCAGGGAATGTGGTTATATTCTGCGCAATGGTTTTCCAATGCATGTTGGTCTTATGGTAATTCTCCATTCCCTGAAGCAAAAGGAAGTGATTGGAGCCATTGAATCGTTTATAAGCTGGAGCCCATGTATGATGCTGTTGAATTAGATTAATTTTTCGATGGAAAGTATTTTTTTGTAACCAATCCTTGAATTGCTCCTTAGTCATAAGAATGTGCTGACCTTGCTTTTGAGGTGTAGTACTTGCCTCTTGAACACTCGCGATTGCAAAGTTTGAGGGAGTGGTCATAAACAAACAAATAAGCAAACCAAATAGAACTCTTCTCATCTGTTTTCCTTTCTGCTTCTATATTGTTTTTTACGTTTATAGTTTGTTAAGGTTCAGGTCAAATATTCTTATTGCTTTTCCCTGAATAAACGGGAAAGGTATAATAAAAGCAAAGAAGTTGGACATTAAAAAAGGGTTATTTGCTGTGTGAACAAAACGGACGCAATACAATTTATAAAAGCTGAAAGAAGTGAAAGATACGATGACAAAAACAAATGAATTTGGTTGGAACTTCGATAACAGCTATACCAACCTTCCAGAGACCTTTTATTCGAATACAAATCCTACCCCTGTAAGATCACCTGAAATGGTTAAGTTCAATGAATCATTGGCAAAGTCACTTGGATTAAATGTAGATGCTCTGCAATCTGAAGAGGCCGTAAAAACTTTTTCTGGAAATGAAATTCCAGCAGGTGCCTCGCCTATTGCCCAAGCATATGCGGGGCATCAATTTGGACATTTCAACATGCTTGGGGATGGCCGAGCTATTCTAATCGGTGAACATATAACACCTAATGGTGAACGTTTGGATATCCAACTTAAGGGACCTGGGAGAACACCATATTCTCGTGGGGGAGATGGTCGCGCAGCACTTGGTCCGATGCTTCGGGAATATATCATTAGTGAGGCGATGTATGCA
This sequence comes from Robertmurraya korlensis NBRC 107688, assembly GCF_001591645.1. Taxonomy (GTDB): domain Bacteria; phylum Bacillota; class Bacilli; order Bacillales; family Cytobacillaceae; genus Robertmurraya_A. The sequence continues at coordinate 47,507 of NZ_BCVH01000008.1, forward strand.
CTTGGGATCCCTACGACACGTAGCTTAGCCGTCGTATCAACAGGTCAGCCGGTCATCCGGGAAACCAACCTGCCTGGTGCTATTTTGACTCGTGTAGCTGCCAGTCATATCCGTGTTGGTACATTCCAATATGCCGCGAAATGGGGAACTGTTGAAGACTCTCGAGCACTAGCTGATTATGCGATTACCCGTCATTACCCAGATATTGCGGATCATGAGGATAAATATCTTTCCTTTTTAAAAGCGGTTATCAACCAGCAAGCGAAATTGATTTCCCAGTGGCAGCTTGTAGGATTTATTCATGGTGTTATGAATACAGACAATATGACGATTAGTGGGGAAACAATCGACTACGGTCCATGCGCATTTATGGACATTTATGATCCGGAAACAGTTTTTAGCTCAATAGATGTCCAAGGTCGTTATGCGTATGGAAACCAGCCAGGAATAGGCGGTTGGAACTTATCAAGGTTTGCTGAATCGTTGTTGGATTTACTTCACGACAACGATGAAGAGGCAGTTAAAATTGCTCAAGATGCAATTTCTGAGTATCCTGCATTAGCGAAGGGATATTGGCTAGAAGGTATGAGAGGAAAATTAGGGATATTTAATGCAGAAGAGCAGGATGAAAATCTGGTTCATGATTTGCTGAGCGTCATGAAGCAATATAAAGCGGATTATACAAATACCTTTAGAGCGTTAACCCGTGAAGCACATGAGGAGTCCGTCCTTCAAGGAACGACGGAATTTAACGACTGGTATAAGCGGTGGCAGGAGAGACTGGCTAGGCAGGAGCAATCAAAGGAAGCCGTACTCGAATTAATGCGTAAAAACAACCCTTCTGTGATACCAAGGAACCATCGGGTAGAAGAAGCACTTGAGGCTGCTCAGCAAGAAGACTATTCTGTAATGGATAATTTACTCGAGGCTTTAGCGAATCCTTACAATTATACTTCCGTACAGGAAGAATATTGCAAACTTCCAGATTCATCTGGTCTTCCTTATCGAACATACTGTGGAACCTGATAAGAAACAATGCTATCAGGGTTGCATTATTAATAATGCTTCCTGGGTAGCATTGTTTTACTTTTGGGAAAATTATAAATAAATGAATGGTACTAGAAAAGCAAAACGTAATTCGTTAAAATGGAAAAGTTATTGTTTAAAAGAAGGCATAATAGTAGAAAGTAACTTTGTAATGCATCTAAGGAGAGAACAGTATGAGTATCATTATTGGCATTTTAGGCATCATCCTCACACTTGGGTTGGCCTACCTTTTATCAAATGATAAGAAGGGGGTTAACTTTAGAGCAATCGTAATTATGTTTGCACTTCAAATTACGATCACAATTGTGATGTTTAAGACGGTTGTTGGCTTAAAAATTGTTGAAGTCGTTTCAAACTTCGTTACACAAGTATTAACTTATGGGTATGAAGGGATAAATTTTGTCACAGGCGGATTAGTTCCTAAAGACACATCTGTATTTTTTATCAATGTTTTGATGTTGATTATTTTCACATCCACTCTATTATCTATTCTAACGCATATTAAGATTTTACCTTTAGCAATCAAATACATAGGTGGAGCTATTTCAAAAATTACCGGCCTATCTAAGGTAGTGACGTTTAATTCTGTAAACTCTATTTTCTTTGGTCAAAGTGAATCCTTGCTAGCAATAAAAGCACATTTAGATAAAATGAACAATAATAAGTTGTTCATCGTATCAACAAGTGCCATGGCGAGTGTGAGTGCAAGTATTATGGGTGCTTATATGAGTATGATTCCAGCACAATATGTCCTAGTGGCCATGATTTTAAATGCTTTTTCGGCTCTGATTATTGCTACGATTGTAGCTCCTATCCAATCAGGAGAAGATGAAGAGATCAACTTAAAAGAAGTTTCCCAATCAAAATCGATTTTTGAAGCAATCAGTGTGGGCGCGATTGACGGAGGAAGAGTTGCGTTAATTGTGGCAGCGATGTTGGTTGCCTATGTGGGCCTAATGGCTTTAATTAATGCAGCTTTATCAGGATTAATCGGCATTTCCTTAACTGAGATTCTAGGATATGTATTTGCGCCAGTTGCTTTCATGATGGGGATTCCAGCAAGTGAAATCTTAACGGCAGGTTCCATTATGGGAATTAAACTTGCCACAAATGAGTTCGTTGCTATGCTTGAATTCCAAACATTGATTCCTGAACTAGGGGATCGTACGGTCGGAATCATATCAACCTTCCTAGTCTCATTTGCTAACTTTAGTTCAATTGGAATCATTTCTGGTTCCATTCAAGCGATAAATGGTGAAAAAGCTGGTGTTGTGGCTAGCTTTGGACTAAAAATGTTACTGGCGGCTACTTTAGCTTCTGTATTAACAGCAACTACGGTAGGATTATTCCTTTAACAAAATGATTGAGCTAATTAGAAGACCATTGTCCGTTTTGGGACAATGGCCTTTTTGTTATTTGTTACTATCCATCAATGGATCACTTTTCTCATTGAAAGTAGGATAAATCTCTGGATGAAGAAGAGAAGCAATTTTTGCTAAACCTAAGAGTAACCTAGGAGAAGGTCTACAAAACAATGGTTCATCCAATATGTATAATTGATGGTTTTTGATTGCCTCCATTTGATCCCATTCAGGTCTTTTAAGGATTACCTTAGGGTTCACTTTCTCTTTTTGTACTCCGACCCAAACTACGGAAATGACATCAGGATTTTTTCTTCGAACTTCGTCCCAATCCGTTTGCACACTCGCTTCTTTGCGGTCTGAAAAAATATTTTCTCCCCCAGCTAGCTCACTGATTTCCGTTAACCAGTTGCTTGCTCCCGGGGTGAATACTGGTTTCGCCCACCACTCCCAGTAAATATTTTTCGGAACTCCAACCTTCTGGCTCAGCGTTTTGTAGTCTCTGATGATAGAGGTAAACTTATCGTATACTAAGGTTGCTTTTTCTATAGAGTTTGTTGCTTTTCCTACAAACAATAAGGAATCAGCCACCTCTTGTAGGGTTGTTGGATTAGGCACGACTACATATGGAATGTTGCGTTTCTCTAATTCTTCAATATTGCGTTCCATCCCAGGGACAGTGAGAGAGGCCAACACCAGATCAGGCTGTAATTCTTCGACCTTATCCATATTTATATTGAGATCGGGCCCTAATCTAGGTAATTCTTTCATATCCTCTGGCCAATCAGAATAATTATCAACTCCAACTAGCGAGGAAGTTAATCCTAAATAAGCGACAATTTCGGTATTACTTGGACAAATAGAAATGAGTTTCAATGGAATACGCTCCTTACTCTAGGAATCTACTGTAATTACACTTATTATTATAATAAAAGAATCCGATTGAAGGAGGAGAAACACGTGAAGAATTTCCATTGCTGTGCGACGTGTGTGAATTATGAAATAAAAAAAGTGCACGGGAAAGTGACTTACCGATGCTCCCGATTAGGATTTGATACAAACCCAACCTATCAATTCAACTGCTGGGATCCGAAAGAGGCAGTGAAGAAGCTGATGGAGAAGAATAAATAAAGAGATTTGATTTGATTTGATTTGATAGTAGGATTTTCTTTGGGATCGATTTAGAGTCCGAATGGGCCGGTGATTTGGACAGGATGGTCATGTAAATAAGAAAAATTATTTTTATTATTGTAAACAAATGGCTAAACTTCTATTTAGAGTAAAAATTGAGGTGGTAGCAGTGAAAAAGTTCCTGATTATTATAATGACAATCGTCTTTGTTTCGGGGTGTTCAGGAGATAATGAACGCTTAAATGAAAATGAGGCTAGTGAAGCAGTTGCCAGACAAGCTGAGGTATTGGTGACTGATTTAGATATCCCTTGGAATATTACGAAGAATAATAATACCTTTTATCTAAGCCAGCGGGCAGGCAATATCATTAAAGTGAACGGAGAAAATGGTTCGAAAACGATTCAAGAGGTGGATGTTACAAAGGATGTCTCACATGTTGGGGAAGGAGGACTTTTAGGTTTTATCCTTTCTCCAGACTTTGAAAGCACTCAGAAAGCTTTTGCTTACCATACCTACCAACAAAATGGTGAAGTATTCAATCGGATCGTCGTTCTCCAGCTTATTCAGGATAGATGGAAAGAAACCTCCATTCTCCTTGAAGGAATTCCAGGTGGAAGAATTCATAACGGTGGAAGAATAAAAATTGGTCCGGACGATATGTTGTATGCAACAGCAGGCGATGCTGGAAACCCTGATCATGCACAAAACATAAGTAGCTTAGCAGGGAAAATCTTGCGTATGGAATTAGACGGTTCGATACCAGAGGATAATCCAATCACTAACTCCTACGTTTATTCATATGGACATAGAAATCCTCAAGGGTTGGCTTGGGATAATCGTGGGAAATTATATAGTTCGGAGCATGGTCAGTCGGCGCATGATGAGATTAATCAAATTGACGTGGGGAAGAACTATGGGTGGCCCGTGATTGAAGGAGACGAAAAAGCTTCAAATATGGTTTCTCCATTATTTCAAACAGGAGAAGAAACATGGGCTCCATCCGGAATTGAAATTCATAATGGGAATATATACGTAGCGACCTTACGTGGGGAGAGTATTCGAGTCGTAAATCTATCTGGTACGGAAGTGGATACAGTATTTGAAGGTGCCGGTAGACTGCGGGATATTTTTATTGAGGATCAATCCCTATATTCCATAACCAATAACCGTGATGGTAGAGGGAATCCGAGAGAAGGTGACGATCGGTTATTTAGGCTGCCTATTACAAAGTAGTAAAAATGCCCAAAGGGTTTTTTGGGCATTTTTTGGTGTCTTCTACTCTTTTGATGGTAGAATAATGAGATATATCATGCTCCTCTAGAAAGGAGAGACATACGTGAAAATACGATTAAATCAAAAAATCATTAAAGATATGTGTGGTAATGTCTCCTTTAAACGAGGAGATTCTTTTTATCGTGCGGATAGAGTAACATTTCAGAAATATCAACTTAATGACTGTGAAGCAACAGTTACGGGTGCGGAGGACTTCCATGTCAAAGTAGAGGTAGACTCTCACGGAGATTTTCAATCATCATGCAGCTGCCCTTCCTTACCATCTTTTAAAAATGAATGCCAGCATATTGCAGCCGTATTACTAGCTATCTATGATTACCAAAAAAAAGGAGCAGTCCCTTTTATACCAAGTAAACGTCCTAATCCCAATCAGGAGTTAACAGAGGGGTTATTAACGCTGTTCACCAATCAGCCAAAGCGGTCGAGTGGGCATCAGCTCCATTTTGAAAACCGTCAAGTAATCGATGCTGCCTTCACCTGCAAAACCATTACCATTCAGGAAAGAGAGATACTGGGAGTAGAAATGAGTATCGATTCCATTCCCGTCCAAGATATTCGAAATTTTCTTGAACACATAAAACACGGGGGCCCAATCACTCTATCGGATTCATTTACTTACGATCCAAGTGTTCATTGTTTTCAAAGAGAGACTGACGCGGTTATTCACCAGCTTGTTCAAGTGACGAATGACGAAAAGGTACAGGGAGGGGCTCTCAATAAACAAATGCTCCAGATCACACCGACCTCATGGGAAAGAGTACTCCCTTTTCTTGTAAAAGCGCCATTAGTAAGCTTACAGGTGGATGAATTCACATATAACGGATTGCGGCTTTCTAAGAATACTCTGCCATTAAAGTTTGATTTATCAGACCAAGGGGGCGAAGGTTGTCAACTTACGGTACAAGGCTTGGACCAAATCACCGTGATGAAATCCTATGGACTGGTATTAGCAAACGGTGAAATGTACCAGCTTCCATATGAAGAGATTGACCGACTAGTTGAAATGAAGCAGATGTTAGCAAATTCGATGTCGGGGGCTATACCCATTCCAAAGGAACAGTTTGATTTTTTCTTAGATAAAGTGGTTCCTGGTTTAAAAAAGCTTGGGAACGTCCAAATATCTCCTTCCATTTCTAATCAACTCTTCCAAACGCCACTGGTGGCAAAATTGTACCTAGATCGGGTAAGTAACCGTCTTCTTGCTGGTCTCGAATTCCACTATGAAAATATCGTCATCAACCCATTGGAAAGTCAACCACACCAAGCAAGATTTATTCCTTCAAGGGATGTGGGGAAAGAACGGGCGATTCTAAAGCTAATGGAGGAAAGCTCATTTGCGACAACTGACAGTGGCTACGTTCTTCATAATGAGGAATTAGAGTACGAGTTTCTATATCATGTGGTTCCGAAGCTTCAGCAGCTTGTACAGGTATATGCGACGACAGCGGTAAGAAACCGCTTGTTCAAGGAAAATGCTCACCCGAAAATTCGAATTAAAATGAAAAAGGAAAGAACCAATTGGCTTGAATTTAAGTTTGAAATGGAAGGTATGGCAGAAAAAGAGATTCGTGCCGTGCTAGCCGCTTTAGAGGAAAAGCGAAAATATTACCGTTTGAAAAATGGATCATTGCTCTCGTTAGAAACAAGGGAGTTTGAAGAAATCGACCGATTCCTTAATACCCTTCCTGTCCAATCCGAAGATTGGGAAAACGAATTGAACATCCCAGTTGTGAGGGGGCTACAGCTCCTAGGCGATGATAGTAAAGTATTTATGTTTGAAGAATCCTTTCGTCAATTTTTAGAAACCATTCAACATCCAAGTAAGATGGATTTTGAGGTGCCAAAACAGGTAGAGCCGATTTTACATGAGTATCAGAAGCAGGGTTATCAATGGATGAAAACTCTCACCCATTTTGGATTTGGAGGGATTCTTGCAGATGATATGGGACTTGGGAAAACCTTGCAGAGCATTTCCTTCTTATTATCTGAGCTTTCTACCATACGTGAGAAGAAGCTTCCTGCTCTTGTTGTATGCCCATCGTCTTTAACCTACAACTGGTTAAGTGAGTTGATGAAGTTTGCTCCAGAGGTACAGGCCGTTGTGATTGATGGAACGAAAACGGAACGGGTGAAACTTCAGAAGGACCTTATCGGTTTGGACGTTGTGATCACCTCGTATCCATTGTTATTAAAAGATTTGACTTGGTATCAGAAACAGTCGTTTCATACTGTCTTTTTTGATGAAGCACAAGCATTTAAAAATCCAGTTTCACAAACAGCGAAAGCCGTAAAAAGGATACAAGCAGATTATCGTTTCGCATTGACAGGAACTCCGGTGGAGAATTCCTTAGAGGAGCTGTGGTCCATTTTTCACGTTGTATTTCCTGAATTGTTTCTTGGATTCAAGGAGTACAGTAATTTGACAAGAAAACAAATCTCTCGTAGGATCCGTCCGTTTTTACTTCGAAGAATGAAGGAAGAGGTACTCTCTGACATTCCGGAAAAATTGGAGTTAATGGAGACCGTAGAGCTTCTCCCTGATCAAAAAAATCTATATGCAGCATACCTGGCAAAACTAAAAGAAGATACGTTAAAGCATCTAGACAAGGATACGATTGGAAAAAACCGTATTAAAATCCTAGCTGGATTAACGCGACTAAGACAGATATGCTGTCATCCTGCATTATTTGTGGATGGATATAGAGGAAGCTCGTCAAAATTTGAACAGCTCATGAAGATTGTTGATGAAGCAAAGTTTTCTGGACGACGGGTGTTAATTTTTTCTCAGTTTACGAAAATGCTCAATATAATTGGCAGGGAGCTAGCAAATCAAGGCGTGCCATTCTTCTATCTGGATGGGCAGACTCCATCAGAGGAACGCCTGGAAAGATGCAATCGATTTAATGATGGAGAACGGGATATTTTTCTCATTTCATTAAAAGCGGGGGGGACAGGACTGAATTTAACAGGGGCAGATACGGTCATTCTATATGACCTCTGGTGGAATCCTGCCGTGGAGGAGCAAGCAGCAGACCGTGCACACCGAATGGGACAGACGAATGAAGTACAAGTAATCAAGCTTATCGCACGCGGAACGATTGAAGAAAAAATAAATGAGCTGCAGGAGAAAAAAAGACATCTTGTTTCAGAGATTATTGATTCGAAGAGGGATTCAAAGGCTTCTTTATCTGAAGAAGATATTCGTGAGATCTTAATGATATAACAATCTACTTCTCAAGTCTTAGATGAAGTTACACCTCAAGCTTCTATAAAGGTATCAAGAACCACTCTAAACTTATATTATATTGAAGGTAGATGGAGTGGGTGTATGACAGAAATACTGTTAGCTCTAATTGACGAGTGGGGGATAGGGGGAATATATCTTTCTTTATTTATTGAGGGAAGTGCGTTTCCTTTTATCGGAACGTTTTTTATTGTAACAGTGGGATTCATTAGGGATATGAGCTGGGTAGAAATGATTTTGGTTTCAATAATAGGAAGTTTCTTATATGCCCTAGGCAGTTACATTCCTTATGCAATTGGATATAGATTAGGCCATTCTATTGAGAACAGGTTGAGCCTAAGACATAGAGAAAAGCTGGCAAAGGTTAAGCGCAATTTGAATAAGCATGGTATATGGAGTATTGCTATTTTAAGTCCGCTTCATTTAGGAAACGTGATTCCGTTTATAGCAGGAATGTCCAATATGAAACTTTTCCCTTATACGATACTTACCATGCTAGGAATTGCACCTTCTACGTTTCTATTTTTGAGTATTGGCCATTTTTATGAAGGTGATATCGATGCGATTCTCAAGATCATAACGGAGTACCAAACGATTCTACTTGTTGGATTTGTGGTCGTTACTTTCATGTACATAGGGTGGAAAGTAGTGAAACGTCGTGGTCAAAAAGATAAGGTGGAAATGATGCAATAGAGAAAGGGAGAGCCTAAGATAGGAAAGGCTCTCCCTTTATTTGTTTTTTTATTCGTCCGCTTCTTCGCCTGTTCTGTTACTCTGAACGGGAAGTGTATCCCAGAAACTAGTGTCGGCAGTCTCGATAGATCCATCTGCAATGGCTCGTACCGTTGCATCTAGGGTAGTGATTGTTTGTTTAATTAAGTAACCATTGCTCTTTTGTCCAAGTGCATAAGATTCAATATAGTGATCGGACATACCCCGCATTTCAAATAAAAGGGTGGAGATGTCATAACGAACGGCTGCACCATTTCGTCCGATATTTTCTCCGCTGCCACCTGCGTATTTACCAATATGGCCCCAACCTGTATCCTCAAGTGCTCCGTAGACAACTGATCCTAATTTTTTAGAGCGTTCAACCACCTCAGGCTTCACATTCGGATTTGTCGGATAAAGAATCGATCCAGAAACAAGCTCACCTTCTGTTTCACTAAGGGTACCTTGATGATGCAAATCAATCATATAATCGATATCGTATTTCTGTAAAACATTCTCATGCAAGAATCTAGCCTCTGGTTGCATCTCCGCTGTTGCCTTGGCATGCTCACGGTTTAGGTCAACGTTGTTAGCGTTATAACGAGTAAGGTGGCGGTCACCATCGGCAAGATAGTTATCAAGAGAGAAATTGACATCCCCCATGGCTCCATCTGCATTAAGCATCGGAATGATAAGTACATTGACGTTATCCAATACACCCTTTGTTTTCTCCGTGCCTAAATGTTTAATAAAGCTAAGGGCACCCTCTGTAGTAAGCTGCTCGTTTCCATGCTGTTGTGTTAAAAATAAAATCGTTGGATTATCAGGATTGGAGATGTATTTCGCCATGAAAATATCTCGGCCTTTCACTGTTTGTCCAATCACCTCTAGTTCCATCGCTTCTTGCTTCGCATCCTGTGTCTTTAAATAATCTACTAAACTCTCATATGTATGCAGGATGGACGTTTGGATCGACCCGTTACCAGCACTTGGGCCATTTCCTACAGCAAAAACGGGTGTTGAGACGGCGGTAATTGCACCAAAAGCCATTAAACTTGATAAGGATACGGATAAAGTTTTTTTCTTTACGTTCATATCTTACCTCCAAAAAGTAGATTATTCTAACAATTCAAATTCTATCCAAATATAGACAGGTTGTTAATAAAGTAAAATGCCTATTATTTAGACAAATTTCGAGTTACGAAATACATACCAATGATGGATTTAAAAACTATGAAAACTAAGCTTTGGCACTTGAAGTAGGAAGAAAGATGTAGGGAAAAGAATGAAAAGTTTAATGGGGGAAGAAAGTATTTTTACTAATGGAGTGTTTTTATTATTTTTTTACTGGTTTTAGTAAAAAAATGTACGTTTTTTACCTAGAGTGGTATATTTATACTTATAAAACGCTTTCATCATAAAGGTAAAAGGAGATGTACAATGAAAATTCCCAATAAAACCTATACAACAAAAGCGAAATTCATGCTGCATGGAGGAGATTATAACCCTGATCAATGGCTGGATCATCCAGAAATTTTGGCGGATGATATCAATTTAATGAAGCTATCCCATACGAATACATTTTCAGTAGGAATCTTTGCGTGGAGTGCGTTAGAGCCAGAGGAAGGCAAGTACCACTTTGAATGGTTAGATGATATTTTTGACAATATTCATAGGATCGGTGGAAGAGTCATTTTAGCCACACCAAGTGGAGCACGCCCTGCATGGATGTCGCAAAAATATCCTGAGGTTCTTCGTGTAAATTCATCTAGAGCAAAACAATTACATGGGGGAAGGCATAATCATTGTTTTACATCTCCTGTTTATCGCGAAAAGACACAGGAAATGAATCGCAGATTAGCGGAAAGATACGGTAGTCACCCAGCTTTATTGATGTGGCATATCTCAAATGAGTATGGGGGAGAGTGTCACTGCGAACGGTGTCAAACGGCATTTAGACATTGGATTAAAAACAAATATAATCATGATCTAAAATCATTAAACGATGCATGGTGGGGACCGTTCTGGAGTCACACCTATAGTGAGTGGTCTCAGGTTGAATCACCCTCTCCAATTGGGGAAAATATGGTTCATGGCTTAAACCTAGATTGGAGACGTTTTGTTACAGATCAAACGATTTCTTTCTATGAAAATGAGATTGTTCCATTAAGAGAGCTTACCCCAGAGGTACCGATCACAACGAATTTTATGGCGGATACATTCGATTTAATTCCGTTTCAAGCGCTTGATTATAGTAAGTTTGCAAAGCACGTGGATGTTGTTAGCTGGGATGCGTATCCCGCTTGGCATAATGACTGGGAAAGTACAGCAGAATTAGCCATGAAGGTCGGTTTTATAAATGATCTCTATCGCTGTTTAAAACAACAACCGTTCTTGCTAATGGAATCCACTCCAAGCTTGGTGAACTGGCATCGTGTGAATAAAGCAAAGCGACCAGGTATGCACCTTCTTTCTTCCATGCAGATGATAGCTCATGGTTCTGATAGTGTGATGTACTTCCAGTGGAGAAAATCCCGTGGGTCATCAGAAAAATTCCATGGTGCTGTGGTGGACCATGATAACAGTACGAACAACCGTGTATTCCAAGACGTGGCTCAAGTAGGGAAAACGTTAGAAAAGTTATCTGATATCGTAGGCACGAATCGCCCAGCCGATGTCGCTATTCTTTACGATTGGGAAAGCAACTGGGCTATAAATGATGCACAAGGATTTGGGTTAGATACGAAACGATATCCTCAAACCTTGCAACAGCACTATAAGGCGTTTTGGGAAAAAGATATTCCAGTAGATGTGATCACAAAGGAACAAGACTTTCTATCTTATAAACTATTAATTGTTCCAATGCTTTATATGATGAGTGAAGAAACGATTTCACGCTTAAAGTCTTTTGTAGCAGCTGGCGGAATACTAGTTATGACCTATATTAGTGGTCTTGTAAATGAATATGATCTAACGTACTTAGGTGGATGGCATAAAGACCTCCAGGACATCTTTGGCTTAAATCCAGCTGAAACAGATACGTTTTATCCAAAAGATCGAAATTATGTGGAGTATAACAATCGTACGTATGAATTGAAGGATTATGCTACGATCATTGAAATAAACTCTGCAAATGTAAAGGCTGTATACACCGATGACTTTTATGCAAATACACCTGCCGTAACTAGCCACAAATATGAAAAAGGAAAAGCTTACTATATTGGTGGTCGATTAGAAGATCAATTCCAAAGGGATTTTTATGAAGAAATCATGAAAGAGTTAGCTCTAGTATCTGTGTCTGGAGTAAAACATGGTGAGGGGGTATCGGTACAAGTAAGAAATGCTCCAGAAAGTGACTTTATTTTTGTTATGAACTTCACTGAAGAAAATCAAGTGGTTACCTTTGAAATACCGGTAACTGATAAGTTTACCGGTGAAGAATGGTTTGGGGAAGTAATGTTAGAGAAATATGAGGTAAGGATCGTTGAGAAAGAAAGAAGTCCGAATTAAGTTGAACATTATACTTTCCTTTTATATAGGGATATGAAATGATAAATATAAGAGATTAGCGAGATAGAGGTGATGAAATGGCCACAATCAAAGATATTGCAGAAAAGGCCGGTGTATCCATTGCTACTGTTTCCCGTGTATTGAATTATGATTCTTCGCTTTCAGTTACAGATGAAACAAGAAAAAAGATATTTGAAGTCGCAGAAATGCTTGAATATAAACGTAAGGTGGTAAGAAAATCAAGCCCTTCAAAGTTTGCGATTGTTCATTGGTATACAGAGAAAGAGGAACTCGAAGATTTATATTATATGTCAATACGATTTGGAATAGAAACAAGATGTCAACAGCTGGATGCACAAATCGTAAAGTATTTTTACAATGATATAGAAGAGTTAAAGCAGGAAAATATTCAAGGAATTATCGCAATAGGAAAGTTTAGTGAAAGCCAAGTGCAAGCTCTAGCGGAGATTACCGAACACATCGTATTAGTTGATCACAGTTTAATGGATGATTCGTATGATTCGGTAATTACCGACTTTGATAGGGCCACGAAAAAGATCGTCGATTACCTTTTAGATAAAGGACATACTTCCATCGGGTATATTGGTGGTCGGGAATACTACAGAGATCAATCAGGTGAAATCACAGACCTTCGGGAGAAGACCTTTTATAGCTATATGACTGAGAAGGGATTAGTCAACGAACGCTTTATTTACACAGGATCCTTTACAGTGGATGACGGATATCGGTTAATGAAACAAGCGATCCTTGAGCACCAAGAAGCGTTACCAACTGCTTTCTTTGCCGGAAATGACCTTCTTGCTATCGGAGCCCTCCGAGCATTACATGAAGAAAATATCGTGGTTCCAGACAGAGTGAATATTATTGGTTTGAATGACATTAGTGTCTCTAAATATATCTACCCTTCACTATCAACATTGAAAGTTCATACCGAAATGATGGGAGAAGTAGCAGTAGACTTAGTCATGGAACGAGTGATGGGACGTAAAGTGTCCAAAAAGGTACAACTGGGGACTGAGCTTGTTATTCGAGATAGTAGTTATTAAAGATGATCAATTTCGTAATATATGGGAACAATGGCATACGAATAAGTATGCCATTGTTTCTTTGAAAAATACTATCTCAAAATGTCAGTATCTAAATATGTGTAAGTGAACCGTACCCGTTAATGACATTTTCGTTAATTCTTAAGCGCCGAATTATGAATTGGATCTTGATCTAAGAATGGGATGTCGAGAGCTTCTTTTGTTAAAGGCCACTGTTTTAATACATAATCTTCCCTTAATAGGATGTAAAAATGATAATAAATGAACTAGAAGAAATTAGATTGAAACAACATACCCGGTGTTGAGTTACCACTGAATTTAATGTCAATGTATGAGTGTATGGGTAAAGAGGGAAAATTTGAAACTATAAGTATATAAATATGCAGAGTGGGTATAATAAGGGTAATACATTACTAGAGATGAGGGATAATTAATGACTGAACAGGAGAAAAAATTGCTTTATAAAACTTCTATTATACTAAATAAAGATACTAGCCAAATGCGGTTAAATGACATTATCGAGGAACTAGTAAATATAATTGAACAAAATGATAAGAGCAAAATAGTAAGTGTAGTAAATTGACTTTGTGTTGGTCTAAGGTACCCTGGGTACTTGTTATGTTCTTAGGGTTAAATAGGCCAATTACTGCTGTTCGTGGGTTCCAAAAAGGAACGATGGAACATCGATATATGCGAGTTGCTATGAATTCAACTGCAATGACAAATACCATTTTTGGTTTCTTGCTATTAGCTGGATTATTAATTAGTTACCTGTTTAAAATAGGGAGCCATTTAAGCAATACACTTTTTGTGAAAATTGTGAGAAGTTACACAAAAACAATAGGAGGCATTTATCCTAGAAGGATAGATGCCTGTTTTTTGTGAATTTCCTTATTGTAGAAAAGGAAGGTTGGTTCAATATCTCAAAAAAGTGCCTATGATAATTAAGGTTTTTTGGTTTCTAAAACTTAAGGAGGGCTTATTATAATTCAGCTAGCTGGCCTATATTATAAGAGGAGAAACAAGGGGTAAATGCTCCAGTTAATTATCAATGAAAGGTTGCTATAGCACCGATTTTATAGAATTACATAGTTTGTGCAACAAAACTTCTCTAATTGTGGTACTAAATATGGTCATCTGTAGTGCAAAAAAAGGATCTATAGAGCCCATATAATCTTGCTCATCAATCCTTTTTCGTTTTATTTATAAAAATTAAATGTTGTTAATTGTATCTAGGGAAATATGACATTTAATAAAGCAGTGAAGAGGATTGGTTATTTATCTTGTGCCAATTCTTTTCTATTGGGAGCAAGTGGTGGTTGTTCTAACCATTCGTTTTTCAACATAATATTGAACCATTTTATTGGTAATTGCTAATGCCTTTAGAATGGCTTTTTCATAAACGGCACCTAGGTCCGTTCGCATGGCTGTTGCTAGACCTGTTCCGTAATATACTTGTGCAGTCTGAGCCAAGAAACCCATTATGTAGATAATTTAAGCAGAATGTGTCAGAAAACAATCTCTCTGCACTTGTATTAAGGTCGGACTAATTAAATCCTATGGGGACTGGAAATCCCTCTTTCTCAATGAAGGTAACAATCTGCTTCTTTTGCTTTTCCCATATCTCAAGGGCAATTTCAAAAACCTCTTTTATTGCTTCGTCTTCTACAATAGAAAACATATACCTATTAACTATCTCGGTCATTGTTCCGTTTACATACTCACCCCATAGTGTTCCTATTTCGGAAGCTGTAAGTTTTATATTATCTTTTTCCATTTGTTCTCACCTCTTACGTATTTTTTACAATAATAAAAATAGATATGCATTTCTTTGGACATACCTTTCCAAATAGTGTGAGCCCTTAAATGGTTTCCTATAAATTATTGAAGGGATCTTTTTATTTTTGATGAAAAATGTCTTTTGTTTGCAAATAAAATTTTTACTAAAATATTGAATAAAATTTACTTAAAGAATAAAATAGTAGTGTAGACGTTTTCACTTATGTGGAAGTTATATCATCATTAAAAGTATTCATTAGATTTTACCAGTCGAAAGCGGAAGGTGATAACGATGGAAAAGCAGGAACTAATTAAGAAGTTTCAAGAGATTTTTAAAGCACAAGAGCATGTTCGACTCTTTTTTTCACCAGGGCGAATTAACCTCATAGGAGAACACACGGATTACAATGGCGGGAATGTGTTTCCAGCTGCCATCACATTTGGAACGTACGGAGTAGTAAGGAAGAGGGAAGACCGTTTGGTGCGAATGTATTCAGAGAACATTCCAGACAAAGGAATCATTGAATTCTCACTAAATTCCCTAGAATATGATGCTGCTCATAATTGGGCAAACTATCCAAAAGGAATGATTCGCTACGTTCAGGAGAGTTTCGGGATGATTCCAAACGGATTTGACCTTTTCATCAATGGGGATATTCCAAATGGTGCAGGTCTTTCGTCTTCTGCCTCTCTAGAAATGTTAGTGGGTGTCATACTTGACGAGGTATATGATTTGAAAATCGACCGAGTAGAGCTTGTAAAGCTAGGACAGAAGGTAGAAAACAAGTTTATTGGTGTGAACAGCGGAATCATGGATCAGTTTGCAATTGGCATGGGGAAAGAAAACTGTGGGATTTTATTAGATTGTCATACTCTTACCTACGAATATGCGCCTCTTAATCTAGAAAACCACAAAATTATTATTATGAATACGAATAAGCGTCGCGAGTTAGCCGACTCGAAGTACAATGAGCGCCGAGCACAATGTGAAGAAGCCCTTAGCAGACTACAAGCTAAATTGGATATCGAGGGATTAGGTAGCTTAACGGAAGAACAATTTGAGGCCAATCGTGAGTTGATTGGAGATGAACTTTTAGAAAAACGAGCAAAGCATGCCGTGTATGAAAATGGCCGTACGATTAAGGCCTTGAAAGCTCTAAAAGAAGGAAACCTTGCTTACTTTGGAGAACTGATGAATGCTTCTCATACTTCTCTAAAAGATGATTACGAAGTAACAGGTATTGAACTGGATACACTTGTAAGTGCAGCTTGGAGCCAAAAGGGGACAGTAGGTGCTCGAATGACGGGTGCAGGATTTGGAGGCTGTGCCATTGCTCTAGTAGAAAAGAATGGCGTTGATTTATTTATTAAAGAAGTCGGTGAAAGCTATAAAGAGAAAATTGGATATGAAGCTACCTTTTATGTAGCTAGTATTGGGGACGGAACGAAAGAACTTAAGGGAGAATTGATACGATGAGCGTATTAGTGTTAGGTGGGGCAGGATATATTGGTTCACATGCTGTATATCAGCTAATCGATCAAGGGTATAAGGTAGTCGTTATCGATAACCTCCAAACAGGGCATGAACAGGCGATCCATCCTCAAGCCACTTTTTATAAAGGGGATATAAGAGAAAAAGAGTTTTTAACCTCCGTTTTTCAAAAGGAAAAAATTGAAGGTGTCCTCCATTTTGCAGCGAATTCATTAGTTGGTGAATCAATGGAAAAGCCACTTATGTATTTTGATAATAATGTGTATGGGACGCAAGTGTTACTTGAAGTAATGAATGAGTTCGATGTAAAGAATATTGTCTTCTCATCAACTGCAGCAACGTATGGTGATCAAAAAACCATGCCGATTACAGAGGATACTCCCACCTCTCCGACCAATGCCTATGGAGAGACGAAGCTAACCATGGAAAAAATGCTGAAATGGTGCAGCGGTGCTTACGGTATGAAGTATGTTGCGCTTCGCTACTTTAATGTAGCAGGGGCAAGACCTACTGGAGAAGTAGGAGAGGATCATACACCTGAAACTCATTTGATTCCGTTAGTGTTGCAAGTGGCTCTTGGACAAAGAGAGTTCATCTCTGTGTTCGGCGATGACTACGATACACCAGATGGAACTTGTATCCGTGATTATGTGCATGTAGAAGATTTAATTGCTGCACATATTCTTGCTTTAAAGTATTTAGAAGATGGTGGAGAAAGCAATGTGTTCAATCTTGGAAGTAACCAAGGATTCTCCGTGTTGGAAATTATTGAGACAGCTAGGGAAATTACGGGGCATGCTATCCCTGAGAAAATGGTGGCAAGGCGTGCTGGAGATCCAGCGAAGTTAATTGCTTCCTCTCAAAAAGCAAAACAGGTGCTCGGTTGGAATCCTAAGCTAACGAATATTGAGCAAATTATTGGGGACGCATGGAGCTGGCATCAGTCACATCCAAATGGGTACGAAAAGTAATGGAAGGAGAAACACTCCATGGAAATCTATGCTTTGATTCAATCACTACTTGACCAATCAATGGAATGTGAAATGATTGAACAGGAAGATGAAATATATGCGAGAAACCAGCTGTTGTCACTTTTACAACTTGCTGATTACCCTGAGAAAGTGGAAGGGGTAAAGGGAGCAAGCATACCAGATGTGTTAGAGCAAATCGTTCAGCATGCCTTTGAAAAAGGAATTGTTGGAATCCTAGATGCGGATAAAGAAATCTTTTCAAGCAAGCTAATGAATGTTCTAGTACAAAGGCCTTCGGATGTGAATCGTCGTTTTTACCGTCACTATGAAAAAGATCCAACATATGCAACAGAGTACTTTTATCAGTTGAGTCAAAACAGCAACTATATTCAAACAAAAAGTATTGCAAAGAATATTAGTTATAAAACTGATACTCCATACGGAGAACTAGATATTACGATCAATCTGTCGAAGCCAGAAAAGGATCCGAAGCAAATCGCCTTGGAAAAAGAGAAAAAGCAGGATGTGCAGTATCCAAAATGTCTTCTATGCGAAGAGAACGAGGGTTACGAGGGACGAGTGGGTCACCCAGCGCGCTCCAATCATCGAATGATTCGACTAGAGCTAGAGAATGAGCCATGGTATCTACAGTACTCCCCATATGTGTATTACAACGAGCACTGTATTGTACTCTCAAAAGATCATCGTGATATGAAGATATCCCGTAAAGGATTTGAAAGATTACTATCGTTCGTAGAAAGATTTCCACATTATTTCGTTGGTTCAAATGCTGATCTTCCGATTGTGGGTGGTTCGATTTTAACTCATGATCACTACCAAGGGGGAAATTATGAGTTTGCGATGGCACGAGCCGACGAAGAGTATTCTTTTCAGATGAAGGAATTCTTACAGGTATCCGCGGCAACAGTTAATTGGCCAATGTCCGTTATTCGTTTACGATCCCTAAATAAAGAAGAACTTATTCAAGCAGCGGATTATATTTTGACTAGTTGGAAGGGTTACTCGGATGAAAAGGTTGATATTCATGCCTATTCCGAAGGTACACCACATAACACGATTACTCCAATTGCCAGAATGCGAGAGGGGCAATTCGAGTTAGATTTAGTATTAAGAAACAACCGAACGAATGAAAAGCATCCATTAGGAATCTTCCACCCGCATAGCGATGTTCACCACATTAAAAAGGAGAATATTGGATTAATAGAGGTCATGGGCCTTGCAGTTCTCCCTGCTAGATTGAAGGAAGAACTAGAAGAAGTAAAAGCGTATGTATTAGGAAAGTCTGAAATAGTAAAAGACTATCATCTCCCATGGGCTGAGGAAATTAAGAGTAAGTACGAAACAGAATGGTCGGCTGATACAGTAGAAGAAATTTTAAGAAGAGAAGTAGGGTTGAAATTCCAACGAGTGCTTGAGGATGCAGGAGTATTTAAAAGAGATGCATATGGTCAAGAGGCATTTCGACGTTTCTGCAAAAGTTTATAAATGGAGGCATTCCTATGAAAATATCTGAGTCAGTGGTTGGAATGCTTGATGGTGAAACATTAGTAGCACATACGATTGAAAATGCTACAGGTATGCAAGTTACTGCTACCAATTATGGTTGTACCATTACGAAGATTATTGCACCTGACCGTAAAGGTAATCTTGAAAACGTTGTGTTAGGCTTTGATTCGGTAGAAGAGTATCAAGCGAATTCAGCTTATTTCGGCTCTGTCATTGGAAGACATGCCGGGAGGATTGCTGGAGGCCGTTTTGAACTCGACGGAAGAACCTATGAACTAGCCCAAAATAACAATGGAAATCATCTGCATGGTGGATTAAAAGGGTTTGATCGAACGGTCTGGGATGTTGAAGTAGTGCAAGAAAAAGATTCAGTCAGTCTTTGCTATCATTACGAAAGCAAGGATGGAGAAGAAGGATATCCTGGAAATGTCCGTGTATCTGTGACCTATACATTAACAAATGCTAATGAAATTCTTCTAAGATATGAATGAATGAGTGATGCACGAACCATCCTTAATATGACAAACCATACGTATTTTAACTTAAGTGGTGAATTAAAACGAACCATCGAGGATCACACACTGAAGATGAAGAGTGATCGTTTTCTTGAGTTAAATGAACATTTGATTCCAACTGGTAAAATGTTACATGTAGATCATACGGTTTTTGATTTTCGTGATGGTCGAAGGATTCAAGAAGGAGTTGTTTCAGAGCATCCTCAAAATGTACTAGTTGGCAATGGCTATGATCACCCCTTTATGTTAACGGGTAACCAGTCAGAACCAATCGAATTATATGATGAGGAAAGTGGTCGTCAACTAGTTGTTGAAACGAATCAACCGGCAGTAGTACTCTATACAGGGACACAGCTAGGAAATAATTATGACATACGTGGCAGAAGGTCAGAGAAATACTTGGGATTGTGTTTGGAGACACAAGGAGTTCCTGATGCGATTCATCATTCACACTTTCCGAGTACAATAATAGAGAAAGATCAAGTGTACGATTCAGAAACAAAATGGTCGTTTAGAATAAAATAATTTTTTTATAGGAAAAGTGAGAGCCAATAAGCATGTAAAGGCTCTCATTTTTTTATTATAAAATTTTACTAAAAGAATTTGTCAAAAAATATTACAAAATTATAAATGTTTGGAGTATAATGAAAATTATATTTTTACACACAGGGGGTATACTACTATGAAAGCATTAGAAAGAGCAGGTATATTTGCAGGCAATACCTTTGCATATTGGGTACTGCTTTTTGCAGGGTTGGCATTATTATTTCCTACAGGTTTTACGTGGATTGGTCCTCATATCCCTTTATTATTGGGAGTTATCATGTTTGGAATGGGTATGACATTATCAGTAAATGACTTTAAAGAGGTTGTTAAACATCCGAAATCAGTATTTATCGGTGTATTTGCACAGTATTTGATTATGCCATTCTTAGCTTTTGGGCTTGCAACGGTTCTTGGTTTGCCAGCTGAAGTGGCAGTAGGTGTGATTCTAGTTGGTTCATGTCCTGGGGGAACATCTTCTAACGTAATGACTTACTTAGCAAGAGGAAACACGGCCTTATCTGTATCAATTACTTCGGTTTCAACTTTATTAGCACCAATTTTAACTCCGGCAATCACCCTTTTATTAGCAAGTAAATGGTTACCGGTGTCACTTAGTGCTATGTTCATATCTGTTGTCAAAATCGTTCTTGTGCCGATTATCTTAGGACTAATCGTGAAAACTCTATTCCGCACGCAGGTTGAAAAAAGCGTGAAAGCTCTTCCGTTAGTGTCAGTTATCGGAATTGTAGCGATTGTTGCAGCGGTTGTTAGCGGAAGCAAAGAGAAGATTCTTGAAAGTGGTTTATTAATATTAGCAGTTGTTATCTTACACAATGCACTTGGCTACCTACTAGGTTTTCTAGCAGCTAAATTGTTAAAAATGAATTATAGTGATCAAAAAGCGATTTCCATTGAAGTAGGAATGCAAAACTCTGGACTTGCTGCGGCATTGGCTGCTGCACACTTCTCTCCACTGGCAGCAGTACCAGGAGCCATCTTTAGCGTATGGCACAATGTATCAGGATCACTTCTTGCAAATTATTGGGGAAAGAAAGCTGAAAAAGCAGATAATGCTCCAGACGTTTCTGGAGACTCAGTTGAAATTCAAAAATAGAATCAAACCCGTACACTTTTGAAAAGTGTACGGGTTTTTTATTTGAGGAAAATGGAAATTCTAATAATAGATAATATTGCATGATTAGGTTTAATCTGGTATTATTAAATAGAACACTTGTTCTGTTTATATTTTGGAAAAGAGGTGTCTTATGATTTTAGGAATTCATCCATATTTAGTGTTAAATGGAAATGGGAAAGAAGCGGTTAAGTTTTATGAAGATGCAATAGATGCAAAGGTTGTTTCTCTTCAAACGTTTGGGGATTTGCCAGACAATCCGGAATACCCTACTCCTCCTGAAGCAAAAGACCGAGTGTTAAATGCACATTTAAAGATAGGAAATTCTGATCTGATGCTTTCTGATACATTCCCAGGACAGCCTTACCCAATCGGTTCACAAGTAACAATTGCAATTATGATTAACAATGTAGATAAGACAAAAGAGGTTTTTAAAAAATTACAGGATGGCGGTAAGGTATTAATGCCTTTACAAGAAACATTCTGGAGTCCAGCTTATGGGCAAGTAACAGATAAATTCAATATGACTTGGCAGGTTTCAACAGAAGTAAAAAATGATTAATAAAATGATGGTTACTTACATTATTAGTAATAAGAAACGGTGAAAGGGTGAACAGGGACGATGAATAACTAATCTTATTTAGAAAACTGGTTTTGACCTGATAATAAACTTGTTTCTAGATAGGATTAATATGGCCCTTTGTTAACCAAACTGAACTTGAAGATACCATTAGGTGTTTTCTTTCTCTTTTTAGTTACCAAACAAGTCTCCTATCTAGAAATGGATGGGAGAATTTTTTTTATGTCGGAAATAACCACAAGTCAAAAGTTGGGTATGGGGGATTTATTTCAAAACCGAGTGATTCGAACGATTTTACTATCGGTCTTGTTCCTTCAAGTGGGAATATGGGTGAGAAACTACTCAATCCTCTTATATGTTATTGAAATGACGAATGAAAATCCAATTGCAGTATCCTTGATCTCAGTGGCTGAATTCGCACCGATTTTTCTTTTTTCATTTATTGGTGGGACCTTCGCAGATCGTTGGCGGCCAAAGAGAACGATGGTTTGGTGTGATGTGTTAAGTGCTGTATCAGTGTTTGCTGTCTTATTGACTCTATTTTTCGGAAGTTGGAAAATGATTTTCTTTGCTACACTTGTATCATCGATCCTGTCACAATTTTCACAGCCTGCGGGTATGAAGTTGTTTAAGCTACATGTTCCTACTGAGTTAGTTCAGATGGGGATGTCGATGTATCAAACGGTGTTTGCACTATTTATGATTCTTGGTCCAATCCTTGGAACATATGTGTATCAGCAATTTGGTATTCTTGCGGCAGTTGGGGTTATGGGAGTGGCCTTTTTATGCTCGGCAGCTATTCTTTTGTTGCTTCCAGCAGATCCAACACCAGAAGAGGAAAGGCACAACACATCATTAATGCATGAGATGAAAGAAGGATTCGGTTACGTATTTAAAAGTAAGCCACTAACCTTGTTGGGCGGATGTTTTGCAGCCGCAGGCCTTGCAATAGGATTAACTCAGCCGCTCGGAGTTTTTATTATTACTGAAAGACTAGGTTTACCAAAGGAAGATCTGCAGTGGCTCATGACTGCATTTGGAGCTGGTATGATTATTGGAGGAGGCATCACTGTAGCACTTTCAAGGAAGGTACAACCGCAAATGCTATTAGCATTAGGGATGGCAGCTAGCGCCATCGGTTTTATTGGTTTAGGATTGTCAACAGAGTTATGGCTTAGCTTGGCTGCTCAATTTTTTGCGGGGTTATTTATGCCATGTATCCATATTGGAATTAATACGATGATTCTACAAAATACAGAAGAAGCATTTATCGGTCGAGTCAACGGTATTTTAAATCCTCTATTTATGGGGGCCATGGTCATCACTATGTCCGCCTCTGGGTGGCTGAAAACTCATTTTTCCATTGTCTATATCTATGAAATGTCGGCACTTCTACTATTTGTGGGGATTCTAACCCTATTGCCTATAATGAAAAAAGAAACAGTCAGTCACATTGTAAAAGGACAATAAATCAATTTATTAGAAAAGCCCTAAGACATTTCTTAGGGCTTTTCCCATCCATCAACTTAAATATGAAAAATTAATCCTAGGTTCGGTGGAGATGATGTATTTTCCTTCTTCTTCTTTTAGACCTAGTCGGAAGGTATTAGGGTTTCCAGGTATGGTAATATCAACAAAATCCGTTGTATCATTGTTTTTATCCAACTTAATCTCCACATAGGTATGCGTACCTACATGAAAACGACGAAGTATTTTTTGATGCTTGGCTTCACAAAATATGGCTTCGTGTAAGTTTTCGCTACTTAACTCCTTCCCTATTAAAGACCGTAACCGTTCTATAACATCTGCCTTACTAATCATTTTCTTCTTTCCTTTCATTTCACAGTACATTTATTTCATTTCATGCTAAAGTTTAATTACATATATTTTAAACTTAATATTCAGAGATGCAACATAGATAATGATTAAATGAATAAATTGGAATGGAGAAACATAAATGCCAAAGCTTCCGTACTATACTATAGAGTTAGTCCAACTCAATGATTATAAACAACTAATAGAATTTGTGATGGAAATAAGAAATGAAATTTTTCCTATGTTACGTGGTAGTGGGGTTCCAGAAGATCTTTTACACTTCGAAAAAAATTATCTACAATCTAGGAATTCGGCCTTTTTTGGGGCATATATAGATGGGAAAATAATTGGCACTATTGGCATCATTCCCTACGATGGTCGTTTTAGCCACTTGGAGAGTCATTGTAGCCTTCATCAAACATCGGAACTTGTAAAGTGTTATTTAGATCCTAATTTTCGACGGATGGGTATCGGAACAGCGCTATTTAAGAACGCATTGTCCTATTGTCGGGAGGCTGGATATAATACGATTTATTTACATACTCACCCGTTTCTACCAGGTGCTGTTCCTTTTTGGAAAGGTTGTGGGTTTGTAGAAATATTATCTGAGTCAGATCCCATCTGGCAAACGATTCACATGGTAAAAAAAGAAGTTTAATAGTCCATTGAATAAGAGAATGAAGTAAAGGGTCGAATAGAATGACTGATGAAGTAATGATAAATGCAGAGGCCTGTTACCAGCAGGCCGAGGAAAAAGCAGAACACTATTTTCAAACACTATATAACGAGGTTTCTAAACAAAGGTATGCGAAGGTTTTAACAGAGGATTTTCATTCGTGGAAACATAATCATATTCGCCATCATTCCCTACTAGCCTTGTTCTCCAGTCGAAAGAAACGTGCTAGCTCGAAAGGATATCATAGCTATCTTCAATGGCTAGATCACACAGGCAAATTGGATAACTACTTGGACCGGAGTGTTTCTTACCTTTATATGCGAGATTTAGGGAAATCATTGAACTCAGATGAGACACAAACTAGTATTCGACGCACGGTTAACAGCTGGAAAAATAGTATCCTTCTAAATCGAGAAGGTCAAAAGGATCTATTAGGAATGGCCGGGTTATATCGGAAGGCTCAAGAGGAAGGAATTGAGCTCTCCATGATCTGGTTACTAGAGAAATTGAGAATCGTCTCAGAAAATATTCCGGAGGGGATGGACAAAGAACATGCCCAAAGGAAATTAATTAAAATCATTGCTGGTGTTCTCATGCATGTCCTTGAAGAGCTGGATGACAATTTACCTTTTGAAGAAAGGTCTAAAAAGCTAGATGAAGCCATCAGGCTAGGCTATTGCTACGGGTTAACCTATCCGTTTATTGATGACCTGCTCGATGCCAAATTGTTATCGGTTGAAGAAGCAAGTTGGTATACAAATTTGATTCGTACCACACTAACAACAGGGGTGGTTCCTGAACTAGGCGTATGGACAGGAGAAAACGAACCATTAATTCGTTTTATTCATCAAGAGTTAGGGGCTGCTTTTGAATATATAAAAGCTCATCAGCAACCAGAATCAATCATATTGTTTTTTGAGCAATCGTATGTTTTTTTTCAATCTCAAGAAGTAGATCGGCAGAGGGACTTATCCAATGCCACTTATACAAATAAGGATTTGTATGTACCTGTCATTTTAAAATCTTCATCGTCACGATTAATTGCTCGATCAGTAGTTAATGCTTCTGAGGACGAAGGGTTTTCGGATCGAACCTTCTTTTATGGAATATACAATCAGTTAGCGGATGATTTTGCTGATATGTTTGATGACTTTGAAGATGGTGCTGTCACACCTTATACTTATTATTTAAAGTATAAGGATCAACGAAAGGATTTAATTAATCCTTTTCAAATGTACTGGACCGTTATTTACTATTTAATACATGAGGTCTTTCAGTCAGATAAGAAATCCTGCGAAGTGATTTTGGATCGTGCCGTTAATGGCTTAAAACGCTATAAAGAAAGATTGGGAACGGAAAAGTACAATGAAGTAATGGAAATGTTTGCATTAGACGATCCGAATTTTCATCATTTGATAAAAAAGATGGTGAGAAAAGCAGATGATGTGGATTTCTTTGATAAATTACTTCGAGACCATATCATTACCTCTCTTAGAAACGAAAGGAAAGAGCAGGAGGAGTTTACAGATACAATTGAAGAAATTCGGAATGAAATAAACAGGACGCTACACATTTTACCTAATAAAAATGTACGAGTATCGAATCAATCAATTATTGAAGCCGCTAACTACAGCCTTGAAGGGGATGGGAAACGATTACGGTCGATTATGACGTGGGTGGTGGGTATACAGGGGTTCGGATTAAGAAAGGATTCTATCGTTCCTTTATTAAGATCCTTGGAGTACTTACACACGGCCTCTCTCATTTTCGATGATCTACCAACACAAGACAACTCAAATACTCGTAGAGGGCGACCGACCCTTCATCGCGTATACAACACAGCTGTGGCGGAAATAACAGGTCTTTTTCTGACTCAAAAGGCAATTGAAGAACAAGCCTCTCTTGAATCCTTTGAATCTAAAACCGTGGTAAAGCTTATTCAGTACTCAGCACAAATGACAGAAATTATGTGTCAGGGACAGGCGATGGATCTTGGATCGAAAGGGAAGGAATTAACGATTGACCAGCTGAACCACTTAAGCATGTATAAAACGGGGTTAGCTTTTGAAGCTTCCCTCATTATGCCAGCTATTCTAGCGCAGGCGAGCGAAACGGAAATGGCAGCATTAAAAAAGTACGCCCACCATGCCGGCATTGCATTTCAAATAAAGGATGATCTTCTTGATGTAGTAGGAGATGAGAACCTACTCGGAAAGCCTATCGGTCAAGACATAGGAAACAATAATTCTACGTTTGTCTCGGTATTAGGGAAAGAGGAGGCAAAAAAGGAAATGTGGCGGCATTACTGTGACGCAATAGAAGCTCTACAGGAAATTCCACAGAATATCCCTTTTTTAAAGCATTTATTGAACTATATCGTGAACCGTAATCATTAATAGAAAAAATGAATACTAGTTTAAAAGGACGTTTCCTCAAAAGAGGGATCGTCTTTTTTGACTTTTAAAATATTCGTTGCCGTATAGTTGGTAAATATATATAATAAAAGTTGTATTAGGGAAACAAATGTTTATTAGTGAAATTTTTAAAGTTTATGGCACATTTTTTATACACGTACATATCCTTTATAAAGATTAGTGAAATGGGTATATTTTTTTAAAGAAAAAGTTTGATTAAGGAAACATATTGTCTTTGGTGCAAATAAAAAATTCAACCATAATTAAGGAGGAAATACGATGACGGAGAATCTATTGTTGGCATTCGGATTAACTTTAATGGCAGGGCTTGCCACGGGTATTGGTAGTGTATTGGCCTTTTTTACTTCTACAACAAATACAAAATTTCTTTCAGTAACTCTTGGTTTTTCTGCAGGAGTAATGATTTATGTTTCTATGATTGAGATTTTCGTTAAAGCAAAGGATGCACTTGTAGGTTCCATGGGGAATGTGTTAGGCAACTGGTTAACAGTTGCTGGTTTTTTCGGAGGGATGTTGTTAATTACATTAATTGATAAATTTATCCCCAAACAAGGAAATCCACATGAGTTGAAAAAAGTTGAGGATATGAACAGCAAGCCCGATAATCAAGGCCTATTAAAAATGGGGACCTTTACAGCATTGGCTATTGCCATTCACAACTTTCCAGAGGGAATTGCTACGTTTACTTCGGCTTTGCAGGATCCAGGTTTAGGGATTGCGATTGCCGTAGCCATCGCTATTCATAATATACCAGAGGGAATTGCCGTTTCGGTGCCAGTATATTTTGCGACGGGTGATAAGAAAAAGGCATTCAAACTATCGTTTTTATCGGGACTATCGGAGCCAGTTGGTGCGATAGTGGCCTATTTTTTCCTAATGCCTTTCTTAAACGACGTTATGTTTGGTATCATCTTTGCCGCTGTGGCGGGAATTATGGTATTCATTTCACTGGATGAATTATTACCGGCCGCGAAAAGATATGATGAAACTCATCTATCGATCTATGGGTTAATCGGTGGAATGGCTGTAATGGCACTTAGTTTGTTACTATTTATTTAATTTGATACGTAAAAAGGCTTTCGACAGTTGGTCGAAAGCCTTTTATTATACCTATTATTCTACGATCTCTAAATTTACTTCAATATTACCTTTTGTTGCTTTTGAATACGGGCAGAAATGATGAGCTTTTTGAACCAAGTCTTCTAAGACAGCTCTTTCAATTCCAGTACCTTTTACTTGTAGGGTTACACCAAGCTTAAAGCCTTGGTCTGTTTCATCTTTTATTAGACTAACATTTGCAGTTACTTGTGATTCGAATTTTACACGTTCAGATCTTGCTATAAATTGAAGAGCTCCATCAAAGCATGCGGCGTATCCTGATGCAAATAATTGTTCAGGATTTGTGGCGCTTGGTATCGATTTCGCTCTAGGTGTACCTGGCATAGCAATATCAAGATTAATGGCACCGTCAGAAGATTGTACCTTTCCTTCTCTACCTCCCACAGCAGTTACACTTGATGTAAATAATACGTTTGACATATAAAATCACCCTTTGAATTTAGATTGTGCAAAATCAAACTGCTTATGTGTCTATAGTAATGGCGAAAATAACAATTGTCAACAATTATATTGTACACAACCAATATAAGGGGATTTGACGATAATGAATGGGTACGATATGATTTTATAAAATTAAATTTATTAGAGGGACAAATTATGAAGTATGATGAAGAATTCGTGAAACTAGACGATCATTTATGTTTCTCGTTATATGCTTGCTCAAGAGCAATTTTCCGTTTATACCGTCCGTTTTTAGACAAATTAAACTTAACTTACCCGCAGTATCTTGTTTTGCTTGTCCTATGGGAAAGAAAGCAGAGTACAGTAAAAGAATTAGGAGAGCTCTTAGGGCTTGATTCAGGAACCTTAACCCCCATGCTAAAAAGAATGGAAGCCGCAGGTCTCGTGGAACGTAAAAGATCAGCTGAAGATGAACGGGTGGTCATGATTACTATTACAGAGGAAGGAAATCTCCTTAAGGAGAAGGCTGTTTGTATTCCAAGGTCGCTTTTGGAGTCCACAGGTATGACGGAGGAAGAGGTAATTGCTATTAATTCTGTTATAAAAAAACTACTTCAAACAGTAAATACTGCTAGCGTAAAATAAGTAAGTGTGTGTAGTCATCAAAAGAGAACCTCCCATGTGGAGGTTTTTTTCTTGGAAATTGGTATTTTCTTCTCCTGAATAGTTGTGTCGTTTTTAGCCAACATATAAATTGAGAAAACTATCAGGAGTGATTTATATGAAAAAGAGCTGGATGATAATTGGGTCGGCTGTATTGTCTATTTCCCTAACAGGTTGTGGAGCAAATGACAATGCAGAAGGTAATGGAAACAATGGTAAACAACAAGCACAGGTAAATCAAGATGCTAGACCTCGTGCCTTACAAACCGATCAAGGCGGTGATCGTACTTTAAGAGTGAACAACCGAGCAGAGCAACATGTAGAACGGTTAAAAGAAGTACAAGACGCTCAAGTAATTATCTCAAACAATAATGCTTATGTTGCAGTTAGACTTGCTAATAATAACGATCCAGGTAACAACAACGGGCAAGATACAGGGACTGGAACGAACCGTACAGGAACTATGGGAACCGGTAATCAAGGAAATAACCAGGGAAACAAAGAAGGTAATGCTGGAAATGGCCAATCGTTTATGGAGAATGGCATGGTCAATCAAAACGGAGATAATGGGACGATTGATGGAAAAGGTGATGCAGGAAATGGAAATGAAAATGAACAGAGTAGAGCTTTAGGTAACGGTAACAATAACAATGTTGGAAATAACAATAATACGGTAGGAACAGGGAATGGCAATACGAATGGTACTGGGAATACAAATGGCCAAAATAATAGGGGAACGGCTACCCGAACAAATAACTATAGTCCCGTATCGAATGCTTTTGAACAAAAAATAGCTGATCAAGTTCGTAAGGCTGACAATAAAATTCACAAAGTTTATGTTTCTGTGAATCCTGACTTATATAACACCATGAATACGTATGCGGAAGATATAAGAGCAGATCGGGACAGAGATAGCTTATTTAGAGATTTCAATAATACAATAAACAATTTCTTTGGTAGAGAGAATGAATAACTAATGGGAAGACAAAACCACACTAATTTCACTATTAGTGTGGTTTTGTTTTTTTTATTTTATGGAAGGATGTTACCAGCAGCACGATAGATGCTGTACCATTCTTCACGAGTAAGATGTACTTCACTTGCTTTAATGCAGTCCTGTAATCTCTCTATGTTGGTTGTACCCACAACTGGTTGCATCTTTGCAGGATGACGAAGGATCCATGCAATTGCAATTGTTGTATTACTTACCCCATATTTCTCAGCGAGTTCATTTATTTGCTGATTTAATTCAGGGAATTTTTCATTACCTAAGAATGGCCCTTCAAAGAAGCCGTATTGGAACGGAGACCAAGGTTGAATCGTAATATCGTTCAGTCTACAGAAATCAAGTACGCTGCCATCGCGGTTAACTGCCGATTCATTTTGCATATTCACATTAATTCCACTAGAAATCATAGTAGCATTAGTGATACTTAGTTGTAATTGGTTAGCTACAATCGGTTGCTTTACATATTTTTTAAGAAGCTGGATTTGCATTGGATTTTGGTTTGAAACACCGAAGTGACGGACCTTTCCTGAGGTTTCAAGAATATCAAAGGCTTCAGCTACTTCTTCAGGCTCAACTAAAGCATCCGGACGGTGTAGAAGAAGTGTATCTAGGTAATCAGTTTTAAGTCGGCTTAAAATGCCGTCTACTGACTCTAATATGTATTCTTTAGAAAAATCAAACATCCCTTTTCTTATGCCACATTTGGATTGAAGAATCATTTTTTCACGAATATCATCATTCATATTGATGGCATCTGCAAATAATTCTTCACAAGCACCACCTCCATAAATGTCAGCATGATCAAAGAAGTTAGCTCCTTCGTCTAATGCAGTTTTTATCAAACGTTCGATGTCTGGTTTTTCAAGAGAGTTAATTCGCATACAGCCCACTGCAACAACAGGTACCTCTAACGTGCTGTTTCCTAATTTAATTGTTCTCAAGTGTATTCCCTCCGATTATCGGTTTTTTAATTCTTATTATCAACTTATAAGCCAACCTAATACATTTTGTGTACGCTTTCACGAATGTGTACAAGCATATTTTGCCACACCCTTTGGTCTTATTCAACTATTATGAATGGTTAGGGAGGAGGTTGAGGTTGAATAAGAAGCATTAGGATTCAGACTTTGAGTCCGAATGAACTTCCGATTCGGATCCAAAAAGTATAGAGAAAGACTATGGAGTCCGAATGAAACCCTCATACGGCAGAAATATGAACGAGAAAGGCAATCGTGTCCAAATGATCCAATCAAACGTGATAAATTGGCCAGTTAACCTACTATACTAAAAAAGATCCTCTTTTTACAAAAGAGAATCCTCTATTATACATCATCGTTGGTAAAAACGATTTTAAAACAAACAAGCTCTTCATCGATTTTTACTTGTAAGTCACCGTTGTATTTATGGGTAATTTCTCTAATGATAGATAGCCCAAACCCTCTGCTCTTACTTTGTTCCCTCGGTTTAGTTGAATGCTCATTTTGGAAGAGCGTTTCATCAAAATTCTTTAGTTTACTTGAATTCTTCACTTCTATAATAAAATTTCCATGTAACTCCTTCATTTCAAGGGATATTTTCCGTTGGTCAACTGGGAGTTCCATGGTGGCATCATAGGCATTATCCAGTAAGTTACTCATTAGCCGAATAAAGTCAGTAGAGGATATAGTCTCCATAATTTTCTCCGATTGGATATTTTGAGAAAAGACGATATGATCCCTTTTAAATTTTTCCATCTTAGTAAACAAAACCGATGCGAGTATCGGATGGTGTATCTTTAAAACTTGATTGTTTACCTGAATATCACCAATTAGTTCTTTCACATAGTTTTCGGTATCGGTATAATTCCCGATTTTTAACAGTCCAGAAATTACGGTCAAATGATTATTCAGATCGTGGCGATCGGACCGGACTGAAGCAACTAACGAATGAAACTCCTCTTCATGTGTAGTTTCAGTTAGTTGAACCTTTTGTTTCGTCTCTGTTTGATAGATTTTCCCTATTATAAATAAAGAAACAATATTTAATAAGATGACGATGATCATGCTTGCTGGAACACCTAAGATAAACGTGGTTTCCTTCATAATATATAAAGAACCAATGGACAAGAAAGTTAAAAAAATTTGAAACAGTACAACAAAAATTAATGGAACAATCCCTTTCATTGTAACCTACTACTCAGAAAAGGAATGGTAATGTTTTTCTTATATAATACATATGCAGCAAGTGCCATGGGAAGATTTGTTGCATTCGCTAATAATATACGTTTCCAGGGGCTAGCTAACACAGTGTGGAAATCTAATGAAAATAATAGTGTGTACAACAGAATGAATACAGTTTGAAACGTGAAAATCGAAATATAGAAAATTAAGGAAACTAAGAACCCTTGGATAATCTTTAGTTTCAAGAATAGAGAGGTCAATAGAGCTAGTACAACAAATAGTAAGTATACTTTAAATGAAAAGGACATATATTGATCCGCGAAAAATGCTATCGCAGAATATAAAACTGATAACAATAGATAGGGTTTTTGATTTGTTCTTATAGAAATTCCGAGTAGGACGAAAGTTAGTGCCAGCGCGGCTAGTGTTTCTGGTAAGGATAGTAAAAAATAACTGTACCAAGCCATGAGTCTTCTCTCCTAAAAAAATAGTAATGAATGAAAGTATAATAAATAATAGCATGAATTCGTTCTTATTAACAAACTAATTTCGACAATTTATGACTTTTCCTAATAGTTCCTCTCTTTAAAAAGTAAAGAAATAACATTTATTACTGATTTATGAAAATGGAAATCTTATTAACTCAGATTAATAGGATTTTTTTATGCCATTTACTATCCTCTCTTCGCCCGAATTCACCTAATTTGGACAAGTGCCGATACAACTCTCTCCAATCTTCATATCGTTATATAAGAATAAGATTGGAGGAAAACGTATGTTTGGATATTCTATGGTTCAAATGGTAAGAACTCATGCGGATAAGATTGAGCGACCATTAAGAGAACAAATCTTGAATTTGTACAAACCATTTAAATGGACGCCGTGTTTTTTGCATAACATGTTTGAAGGAATGGTAAAGAGAAGGAAAAGGTACTCGGTTATTATTGAATTCCAAGAAGGATGTTACGACACTGGATGTAAACAAGTCAATGAAGTTATGACTAATCATAAGAAAAATAAAATTAAAAACCATTTTCCTAGAGTTTCATGCTGCAGTGCTGAAATAACTCCTAATGGCTTAGAAGAACTTCTCTCTCATTGTAATCATATTAAAAAAGTATATCTCAACGGTGAGGTGAAGGCCTTTCTTAATGTAGCAGTACCTTCAGCCAATGCTCAAAATATAGTTAGAAACGGAATCAAATTAACAGGTGATGGTGTGAAAATGGCCATCATAGATACAGGAATATATACTCATCCGGACCTAACAGGAAGAATTACTGACTTTGTTGATTTTATCAATAATCGTCCAGAACCATATGATGATAATGGACATGGGACCCACTGTGCAGGAGACGCAGCTTCGGCATCGGTGACATATATGGGCCCTGCTCCACAGGCAAATTTGGTAGGAGTAAAGGTGCTAGATAGAATGGGATCAGGTTCTCTTGAAACGGTAATGCAAGGGGTCGATTGGTGTATTCAATATAACGAAGATAACCCGAAAAATAAAATAGACATCGTTAGTCTATCCTTAGGAAGTACAGCCCAAAATTATGGCTCTGAGGATAAAGATCCAATGGTTAAGATAGTCGAAGAGGCATGGGCTTCAGGAATTGTAGTTTGTGTGGCAGCAGGAAATGAAGGACCAGAAGCAAGAACAGTAGCTAGTCCTGGTGTTAGTGATCAAGTCATTACAGTTGGTGTGCTTGATGATCGTGATACCTTTGAGAAAACAGATGATGAGGTAGCTAGTTTTTCTAGTCGTGGCCCTACTATTTATGGAATCAATAAGCCTGATATTTTAGTCCCTGGAGTGAATATCATTTCTTTACGATCGCCAAATTCGTATTTAGACAAACTACAAAAAAGTAGTCGAGTAGAGAATAATTACTTTTCTATGTCAGGAACTTCCATGGCAACTCCCATCTGTGCAGGTATAGTTGCATTGATGAAAGAGGCAAATCCATCATTGACGCCGGATGAGATAAAAACTCAATTGATGTCAGGGACAGATTTATGGAAAGATAGAGATGAGAATGTGTATGGTGCTGGATATATAAATGCGGAGCAATCTATTTCAAATTAAGGTAATGATCCAAGAGTTTCTCAAGAGAGAAGCTCTTATATTTTTCCCTAATTGTCTGTGAAAATGTAATTGACAATGAGAATCATTATCGACTATAGTTAAGTTAATAATAATGATAATCATTTTCAATTAGAGGAGGATAACAGTGAAAACATTTATTGGCTATGTAAGTATGTCTGGTAATACAGAGGATATGGCGAATATTTTGAAAGAAACTCTTCTTCAATCCGGGTGTGAGGTAGACCTTCTCAATTTAGAAACAGTAGATGTTCATGCTTTAAAAGATTACGATTGTATCTTCTTGGGTGCGTATACCTGGGGAGATGGGGATCTTCCATACGAGGTGGAAGAGTTTTTCGAGGAACTTAGACACCTGAATTTAGAAGGTGTAAAAGCTGCTTGCTTTGGCTCAGGTGATACACTCTATCCTAAGTTTTGTATGGCAGTGGATATTATAGAAACGACACTGCAGGAACAGGGCTGTGATGTGTATAAGGATAAGTTAAAGATAGAATTAAGCCCTGAATCAGATAAGGAAGTAGACGAATGTAGACAATTTGCAAAGTCAGTTTATCAATGGGCCAATAAGGGGGAGAAGCTTACATATGTTTGAAAAAGGGTCTACTGCTGTTTTATCCACCTCTAGCTTACCGTTTATTGTGGCTGTGAAAAATGCAGGTCTATACTCCTTTGAAAAAGGTGAATGGCTTTTGCAGTATTCCCTATCACAAAGTATTTACAAGCTAGTTTGTATTTCCCCATATATTTTTGGAATAGGAGACAATGGATTAATTGTTCGTTATAACCCTTATAACAAAAAATGGACACATACCTTTTTCCCAACACCACAGCGACTTTGGGACATCACAGGGAATGAGTCAGGTCTTATTATTACTCATGTTGGGAGTAAACTTTATATTTCTTATAACTTTGGGTCTAACTGGTCTGTAGTACATCCCTTTAAAGAATTGGCTATTAAACCATTTATCCGTTCACTGTTTTTGGATAAAGATCATTTATATATTGGTACTCAAATTAATACAGAATCAGGGGGTCTATGGAGTTTTTCATTGGATAGTGGTGAATTAACCCTTGTTAAAAGGGAATCAACCTCCATGATTTCTTCCATTTATATAGATTGTGATGATTGGATGTTTATTGCAAAAGGAAATGCGAGGTCTAAAGAGGGATCTATTGAGATGAAATCTCTACTGACATCATGCTGGAGAACACTTGAGCAACCGGTCTCTGAGAAAGCTTTTCTAGATGTATTTAACGTAGGTAAGAACATATATACAACCACGAGTAAGGATGAATATGGGTTTTCTAGATTATATGAAATTAACAAACAGAGTCAAACTTTATCCCCTATTGAAACAATAGAAGGGCACGGCTTTCGGGGAGCAGGATGGAAGGATGAATTGTTTATTAGTTCCCCTATAGAAAGCAAGTGGATTGATCGACGCGATAATAGTATAAAACTAGTTCATTAGGAGGGAAGAAAATGAAAATTGGTGTTATTTACGCTAGTATGTCAGGGAATACAGAAGCAATCGCAGATATAATAGTGGAACAACTTAAGGAACGTAACCATGAAGTAGAATTAAAGGATATGCTCAGCCTACCAGCAAGTGATTTGTTGCACTATGATCTTATTTTTATCGGGATGTATACTTGGGGAGACGGAGATTACCCGGATGAATGTCTAGATATAATAGAAGAAATGGAACAATTAGACTTAAAGGAGAAGCCATTTGCCCTATTCGGATCAGGAGACACATCTTATCCTGAATTCTGTGGTGCTCTTGATAAATTAAAGGAATTAATTGAAAGTCAAAAGGGTGTATGTTTAGGCAATCCTTTAAGGATTGAGTTTAGTCCGGGTAAGGGTGATGAAGAAAACATCAATCATTTTGTCACGCAAGCCTTATCTGTTTTTGAAAATAGTAAGTAAATAGGTGTCACAAAAAGTGGATCTGGGAAACCAGATCTACTTTTCTGTTCTTTCCTTCCATAGTATAAAAAATTGCAGACGATACCAAAACAATGCTAGTGATAACGCTTACATACTAATCTATGACATTTATATAATTAACTTGTAACCAAATGAGACAAATATTAAAGGGGGAACAAAGATGAAAAAATTATTGAAACCGATTTCTATGATGCTTGCTTTTTTGTTAGTAGCAGGTATGCTAGCAGCTTGTAACAGTGAAAGTAGTGGTGGTGGAGGCAGCAGCAGTAACAAAGTAAGTGTAGGAATCGTATTACCAACTAAGGATGAACCAAGATGGGTTCAGGATGAACAAAGATTCAAGGATGCTTTATCAGGCTCTGAATATACAACTGAAATCTTATTCAGCCAAGGCTCTTCTGCTAAGGAAAAAGAAAATGTAGAAACATTATTAAACAAGGGTATCGAAGTACTAATTATTAGCCCTCAAGACGGTGATGCAGCAGCGGCTGCTGTTGAAGCTGCGAAGAAGGACGGAGTTACCGTTATTGCTTATGACCGTTTAATTACAAACACAGATGCAGTAGATTACTATGTAACATTTGATAGTCTCGCTGTAGGTGCAGCTCAAGGTCAATACTTAATTGATTCAGCAGAAGGTTCAAATGTTCCATTGTACTTATATGCTGGTGCTGCTTCTGATAATAATGCTTTCTTGTTCTTTGAAGGAGCTTGGAGCGTTCTTCAACCGAAGATTGCTGATGGAACATTTACCATTGCAAACTCAAGTGAAGCTGAGAAATTAAAGGATAAAGCGGAATTAACTCGTGATGAAATGAGTAAAATTCTTGGCCAAGTAACAACAAACTGGGATCCAAATGAAGCGAAAAATAAAGCTCAAACACATCTAACAGCTGTTGGTGCAGATATGAAGGGTGATGTGGCCATTCTTGCTCCAAACGATGGTACAGCTCGTTCGATTGCAGACGTATTTTCTTCTGACGGAGAAGTTACTAGCTTTATAGTAACAGGACAAGACGCTGAAAAAGCATCTATTCAATATGTCATCGATGGCAAACAATCAATGACCGTTTTTAAGGATGTTCGTACCCTTGTTACTGATGCAATGGGAATGGCTGTTGATATCCTTGATGGAAAGACACCTGAAACGACAGGTAGCTACGATAACGGAGAAGTAGATGTAAAAGCAAAGCAAACAGATGTTATCGTTGTTGACGAGGAAAATGTGAAGAGTGAATTAATTGAATCAGGTTACTACGAAGCCAGCGAATTTACTGGACTTTAAAAAATAAACAGAGGTTGTTGCGAAATAGTGGTAGAGTGCTCTATCACTATTTCGCAATTGTAACAGTTGTCTTGTAAAGGGGGCATACAAATGAGTGAATATATTTTGGAGATGAAACAAATCTCCAAGAATTTTTCAGGAGTAAAAGCACTTAGCAATGTAAATTTCAAAGTAGAAAAAGGTGAGATTCACTGTCTAATTGGTGAGAACGGTGCAGGAAAGTCCACACTTATGAAAGTACTAAGCGGGGTATATCCCTATGGATCCTATGAAGGAGATATCCTTTACGGCGGAAATGTTCAACAGTTTAACAAGATTAGTGACAGTGTAAAAACTGGGATCGTTATTATTTATCAGGAGTTGGCTTTATTTCCTGACCTAACTGTGTATGAAAATATATTTGCTGGCAATGAGGTAAAAAATGGTGGCATCGTGGACTGGAATAAAACCATTGCCGAAGCAAAAAAAATGCTGAATAAGGTCAAGTTAGATGTGAACCCAGACACACTTATTAAAGATTTAGGCGTAGGAAAACGCCAGCTAGTTGAAATTGCTAAGGCACTAAGTAAAGACGTTAAGCTACTTATTCTCGATGAGCCAACAGCAGCACTGAATGAGGATGATAGTGAAAATCTACTTGAGTTATTGCGAGAGCTGAAAGAACAAGGAATCACTTGTATCATGATTTCGCACAAGTTAAAAGAGGTCATTTCCATTGCAGATAAAGCCACTGTCCTCCGTGATGGTCAGACAATTTGTACGCTCGATGCCTCAAAGGGTGAAATTAATGAAGGTACAATCATTAAAAACATGGTAGGGCGTGCAATTGAAGATATCTATCCGAAAAGGGAAAAGCAAGCATTTGGTGGAAAAATCCTAGAATTATATAATTGGTCAGCCTACGATCCTCAATTAGGTAGACAAGTCGTAAAGAATGTAAATCTTCACGTGAAAAAAGGTGAAATTGTAGGGATTGCTGGACTCATGGGCTCCGGACGTACAGAACTCGCTCTTAGCATATTTGGGAATGCGAAGTCTTATAAGGTGGAAGGGGATTTAGTCATAGCCGGAATCTCAAGCATGCTTAGGCATCCAAGTGATGCTATAAAGGCAGGAATTGCATACGTTACCGAAGATAGAAAGGGCGATGGTCTGTTTTTAATACAAGATATTAAAAGTAATATATCGGCAGCGAATTTAAAGGGAATATCTTCGAATGGAATGATCAATGACAATGAGGAAATTAAAATTGCGGATCATTATAAAAAATCTCTTACCATTAAGGCTTCTTCCTTAGAACAATTAGTAGGGAACTTAAGCGGTGGGAACCAACAAAAGGTGTCCTTAGGAAAATGGCTCTTCGTCGGACCAAAGCTGTTAATTCTTGACGAACCCACTCGTGGAATTGACGTGGGTGCGAAATTCGAAATCTATACGGTTATGAACGAGCTGATCAAAGCAGGAATGAGTATTATCATGATTTCTTCAGAACTCGGTGAGGTTTTAGGCATGAGTGATCGCGTGTATGTTATGGCGCAAGGTGAAATAAAAGGTGAGTTGTTGATTGAAGAAGCAAACCAAGAAAATATTATGCAGCTTGCTACGCAATAGGAGGTTAATATCATGGGTCTTTACAAAGAAGCGAAATCGTTAATTAGTGAGAATATTCGTGACTATGGGATGTATATCGCCCTTTTTGTCATTATTCTTACCTTCTCATTTATGACGGACGGATTATTTATGTCCTCACGTAATATTAGTAA
Source organism: Robertmurraya korlensis NBRC 107688 (assembly GCF_001591645.1). Lineage (GTDB taxonomy): Bacteria > Bacillota > Bacilli > Bacillales > Cytobacillaceae > Robertmurraya_A. The sequence goes on from NZ_BCVH01000008.1 coordinate 86,804, forward strand.
TTTACTAGATTCGGCTGGATATATAGCTGTATTAGCTGTCGGTATGACACTAGTTATTGTCATTAGACATATTGATTTATCAGTGGGATATGTAGCAGGTTTTCTAGGTGCGATTGCTGCAATCCTCCTTACACAAGCAGGAGTATCTATCTATATTACAATCCCTGTCATTCTACTTTTAGGAATCGTTGTAGGATTGTTCAACGGATTCCTTGTTGCACAAATTGGCATTCCGTCCTTTGTTGCCACATTAGCAGGAATGCTAATTTTTAGGGGTGCACTATTACAGGTGACAGAAAAAACAGGAACTATTATCATTCAGGATGACAGGTTTAATGCAATTGGTAATGGTTATATCCCTTCTCTTTCACAAGTAAATGGTCTTCATTTGCTTTCCCTCATTGTTGGTTTGATAGGAATCTTATTATATATTTACAGTGAAATATCAACACGAAGAAATAAAATCAAGTACGAATTTGAAGTCGTTTCTAAAGGGATATTTGTTTTAAAACTAACTTTTATTTCAGCTATTATTGCTTATCTAACATGGATTTTAGCAGGATATAACGGGTTTTCTTGGACGGTAATGATTATGCTTCTTGTTGTCATCGTTTATCATTTCCTCACAACCAAGACAGTGCTTGGAAGACATGTATATGCAGTTGGTAGTAACCCAGAAGCTGCCCATCTTAGTGGAATGAATGTGAAGAAAATAACTTATATGGTATTCGGCTCAATGGGGATGCTTGCAGCTCTATCAGGTATCTTATTTACCGCACGCTTGCAGTCAGCTACGACCACTGCAGGGACATTGTTTGAGCTTGATGCAATTGCAGCTGCCTACGTTGGTGGTGTGTCATCTGCAGGAGGAGTCGGAAAAGTAACAGGGGCCATTATCGGTGCGATTGTTATGGCTTCGTTATCTAATGGGATGAACCTACTAGGGGTCGGAATTTCCTATCAGTATATCATTCGAGGTGGTGTATTAGCTGGAGCCGTAATATTTGACGTGATGACAAGGAAAAAAAGATAGATACGTAGAAGAGGGGTTACCATGAGTAGTCCCTCTAAATATATATTTTGGTAGTAAACCCCTCATTTTTATTTCCCTCATTTAAAACAGTATAAATAAACTTAAAATTCCAACATATATATTGAAGTATTGTTTATAGATGGATATGATGAGAGTAGTTTACTATAAGTGGAAGGGGATTAATCTATTGCGAAAAACTAGTATATTCATACTATCCCTTACTTTTCTTATACTTTGCTATTTTACGTTTATATCCGCAAAAAAGGTTTTTCGCTCTGATTGGCAGCTTTCTCAAACAATGAGTCAAAATGAGCACCAGCACCGTCTTGTACTAATTACACAAGACTTGGAAACATCCTTTTGGGATCAGGTTGAAACTGGTGCACGTAACCAAGCTCTAAAGGAAGGGGCGAGCCTGGAAGTTTGGGGGAGCTACGGCAACAATCAGGAGGATTTTCTAGAGAAAATCGAGATCGCTCTCCATTCAAAAGTTGACGGGATTATCGTCCAAGGACTTGATAATGATGAATTTAAAAATCTAACAAAAATTAAGGCTTCTTTTTATGGAATCCCTATTATTACTATCGCCAATGACGTACCTATGTCAGAAAGTTTTAGAAGGACATTTGTTGGCTCTGATCAGTATCAGGCAGGTCGGATGATTGCGAATGAACTAACGAACGACATGGGAACATCAGGGACAGTAGTACTAATGTACGATAGTGATCAGGAATATTATCAAAATCAGAGACTAAGTGGAATTCAAGATGTTCTAAATGTGTATCCAAATATTAAAATGGTTCTTGCTGAGACATCTGAATCCCGAGAGCAAGTGCTGACTACCACTCAGGATGTTATGAATCTTAATCCTGATGTTGATGCTTTTATTGCTGTTAATGCAAATATTACAACGGGGTTGGTCCAAGGAATTAGTAAGCGCTCTCAAGTGGAGCCTTATTATATTTATTCGTTTGATGATGGTCCTGATACGTTGACGTTAATGAAAGAAGCGAAGCTTGATGGTGTGGTCAAGCAATCCCCTGAGATGATGGGTAAAATTAGTGTTCAGTTAATCATGGACTGGCTAAACGGTGGTACTGCTCCTCTCGATATAGAAGGTTATTTTACAGATATTCATTTTATGAAAGCGGTAGACGTAGAATGAACAGTATTCAGAAAAAAATCCTTACGTTAACGACCGTTGTCCTAGTTATTATGTCTGTAATTTGGGTAGCGCTTACATATTATAATCATAAAACTCAAAATCAGTATAATGAGATTCTACAACGTTATTTAAGTATGAATGAGGTAACGAATGCGAGTCAGGAAGTAATTACAGACCTTAATAACTACATGCTAAAGTCGACTTCTGCTAATCTAGAGCGCCTGGAGCGAAGCAAAGGTCAATTATTAGAAGCAAAAGTGGATGTCGATACTCTAAGAAACCAGGAGAACAATTTCACCTTATTGAATTATATCAACCTCATAGATAGTCTCCTAGAAACAACAGACAGATTCCTACTCTACCATGTAGAAAAAGATACAGAGGCTTCCGCAAAAGAGTTTACGGAGGCGATGCGTATTTCCAATTATATATCCGAGATGACCCTCACCTTGCTTGACGCAGAATTAAAGACGCATGATAAATTTTATCGTGGCATCATTGAACGATCTGGAGAGGTCATCAAACTTGGTATGTGGTTGCTGATGTTAATTACGTTTGTGCTTATTTTCATTACTTATTGGTTTTCATTAGGTATTACTAGACCTATTCTCAAGTTAACTCAAGCAGCCAATGAGCTATCGAATGGCAGGTTTGATGTAGAGATTCATGTGGAGACAAATGATGAGATCGCCTTTCTAGCTAGAACGTTTGACCGTATGCGTAACAATATCAATAACCTAATCTCGGAAATTAAAAATAAGGCTCAGCTTGAACGAGAACTTCAAGAGAATAAAATTTTATTGCAGGAAAGTCAATTTCGAAGCCTGCAGAGCCAGATCAATCCACATTTCTTGTTTAATACTCTGAATACACTTTCTAAGAAAGCGTATCTAGAAGGATCTGAAGAAACGAGTGATCTTCTAGTAAGTGTTGCTGGATTATTGAGGTATAACTTAAAACGAATCGATCGTTCCGTTTCATTGTATGAGGAAGTTGCTGTCTTAAGGCAATATATGGATATTCAAAAAGCTAGATTCACCGAGCGAATTAAATTACACATGGAAATAGATGAAGAATGCTTATCTATACGTATTCCCGCTTTAACGCTTCAGCCGATTATTGAGAATGCGGTTATCCATGCGATTGAGCCAAGAGAAGACGGTGGTGTCATTTGGTTTCGAGTCATGGATGAAAAAGACCGGATTACCATTGAGATTGAAGATGATGGGATGGGAATGAAGGAAGAGAAAATAAAACAAATCCTTGAGGAGTGTACGGTTGAAATGGAAGGACATTCAACAGGGATTGGATTCAGTAACGTCGTAAAGCGACTACGGCTATTCTACGGGTATGATGATGTAATAAAGATAAGAAGCTCTAGTGGTAAAGGCACAAAGGTTATTTTGCATATTCGAAAAGAAGGGGTTGAAAAGGATGATCAAGCTCCTAATCGTAGATGATGAACAAATTGAGCGGGAGGGGATGCAAGCCATTTTAGAGAAAACCTACCCAGAACATGTGATTGCCCAAGCAAAGAATGGAAAAATAGCCATCCAAATGGCGAAAGACTTCCAACCAGATGTCATTTTTATGGATATTAAAATGCCTGGAATGAACGGGCTTGAGGCCGTTGAACAAATTAGTGCAGAAAATCCAAATATTAAATTTATCATGGTAACTGCTTACGATACGTTCGATTATATGCGGCATGCCATTAAACTCGGAGTAAAAGACTATTTGTTAAAGCCTAGTAAAGCTAGTGAAATTGTGGTCACAGTTGGGAAGGTACTAAAACAGATTGAAGAAGAGCGAAAGTCCCTTGCAATGAATAGGCTTCAACAGGATGCACTTCAAAAAACTCTATCTCTTGTTGAGACTGACGTAGTTACACAACTACTTTTTGATCACGTACATGAAGTACATGTTGACATGCTCGTCGAGATGCTCGATATTCAGTCCACCAGCGAGATGTTCGTCATGCTCGTCTTACTTCCTACTGGATCGGAACACTTATATTCCTCTGTGAAAGAAAAGGTTAGACAAACGAAGAGTGGGTGGGTAGGCGCACTTTATGGCAAACAACTTCCAATCATCGTGTTCCGTCAAACAGATAAGTCATTTCGGTCCCAAGCGATAAATCTTGCTCGAGATATACTTTCCCTTGCTAATCCGGAACAAGGAGCAGGTGGGTTTATCGGGATAGGAGATGTGTGCCATTCTTTAGATAGTATTCGTCAATCGTATCAGGATGCACTTGTTGCAACGATGGATACAACACTTCACACAAAATATCGTTTTTATTCCGAGATGCCTGTTTTAGGTGATGCAAGAAATCAGCAGCTTGTTCATCATCAGAAAAAAGAATTCTCCGACCAAATTCGACTCGGACATTGGGATTATATTCGAATGAATGTCCTGAATACGCTTCAAGTATACGAGAATGAGGGAACTGATCTTTTGCAAACGCAGCAGCGGATGCTAGAGGTACTCTGGATTGTTTCTCGAGTCATGAGCGAAATGGGAGTGGAGACAATGAGTCCACTCTATTCGTATAAGGCGCAAGACTACCGTCAGCTGCGATCTGAGACCGCACAAATGCTTGATCGTATGAGACAGTCATATGTGAGTCATTACGAAAAATTAGAATCAGATACGATTCAACAGATTAAACAATATATTATTGACCATTCCCACGAGGATATTTCATTGGATGCTCTAGCGAAGAAAGTAGAGCTTAGTCCTATTTATATTAGTAAAATGTTTAAAGAAAAACTAGGAGTCAATTATATTGATTTCTTAACAGAATGCAGAATCGAGAAAGCGAAGAAATTAATGAATGACCCAGAAAAAAGCATAAAGGAAATCACTTTTGAGGTTGGCTACCATGACCCGAACTATTTCAGTAAAGTGTTTAAGAAAATGGTTGCGGTTTCACCAAATAAATATCGAAAGACACTCCTTGGAATATGAGGTTAGTGACGGTAGTTTGGTAGAAAAAGGGGAGAGGACGAATGGATCGGGATTTTTCCAAAACTAGATTGTTTATGTTCACACTCGCTCTAGTCTTTTTTACATCAGCTTGTGAAAATGCTTCTGATAATCGAGCAACTGTGGCCTCTACAGGGGAAGCTCCAAGTGACTCGAACGTTAAAGCATCTGCAGAAGAAAAAATTAAGATCGGATTCTCCATGGATACATTAGAGGAAGAACGATGGCTAAGGGATAGAGATCTCTTTAAAGAAGCTGTTGAGAAGTTAGGGGCAGAAGTAGAGATTATGGCGGCTAATGAAGATGACGCCAAGCAAATTCTACAAGCAGAGACATTAATTAGCCAAGGAGTTGACCTATTGGTTCTCGTACCTAACAATGCAGAGGCAACAGCTACCATTGTGAATAAAGCTCATTTAGCAGGTATAAAGGTTGTCTCCTACGACCGCCTAGTTAAAAATGCTGAAATCGATTTGTATATTTCCTTTGATAATGAACAAGTTGGTGAGCTACAAGCAAAAGCCATTACGAAATTGGTGCCAAAAGGGAGGTATGTTTTAATAGGAGGTGCTAGTACTGATTATAATGCTCATTTGTTGAAGAAGGGGGTGTTTAACGTACTACAGCCATACATTGACAGAGGAGACATTACAGTTGTGTATGACCAATGGACCGAGAATTGGACTCCAACAAATGCCTATAAGAACATGGTAGCAGCTTTAAAAGCTAGTAATAATCAAATTGACGCAGTCATTGCTGCTAATGACGCAACAGCAGGTGGTGCGATTGAAGCTCTCGAAGCCTATGGACTAGCTGGAGAAATACCGGTTAGTGGTCAAGATGCAGAGCTTGCAGCTGCTCAGCGTATTGTGAGTGGAACGCAGCAGATGACTGTTTACAAGCCGTTAAACATCCTAGCAGAAAAGGCTGCCGAGTTGGCGGTTAAGATGGCAAAAGGGGATAATATAGTTGCAGATAGAAAGATAAACAATGGGAAAATTGAAGTTCCTTCTGTTCTGTTAGCTCCTATCGCTGTGGATAAGAATAACTTGGATGAGACAATCATTAAAGATGGTTTCCATTCTAGGGGCGATGTTTATACACTAGATTACTAAATGATGAAGGCCCCGCTCTGGAAAAGTGGGGCCTTCTCTATAAATAGAAAAGTACTTATTTTATTGGAAGCTTGTCGGGGTTCATAATAATATATATTTCTTCAATTAAGTCGTTACATATATAGAAGCTAATAACACTATGAATCTGGTTTTTACTATAATTTACTATTGCGGGTTGACCATTGACAATATTCAATTCAGATGAAAAGTCCTCTGGAACCATTTTTATAATGCCATATAAAAGTGAAAGCACGTTAGGCTGCGAAGCGATGGGACGTACAGCAGCTTTGACCTTACCTCCACCATCGGAATAAAGCGTGACATTCTTTGATAGAAGCTTTAATAATGTATCCATGTTTTGCATCTGAAACGCTTCAATAAAACGATTGATAATTGATAGGTTTTTCTCGTAATCTAAGCTTTCTCCCTCAATACTTGCAATCTTTTGTTTTGCTCGACTGAAAACTTTTCGGCAGTTTTCTTCTTTTTTATCAATCATGTGGGCAATCTCGTTATACGAGAAATCAAAAACCTCTCTTAATAAAAGTATTGCTCGCTCGTTTGGTGTTAAATGCTCCATCATCCGTAAATAAGCTATGCTCAACCCTTCTTTTTGTAATAATAATTCAGCTGGATCGAGATCCATTGATTGCAATAACAATGGCTCTGGATTCCATGGCCCGATATATTTTTCTCGTTTGTACTTTGATGACTTTAATACGTCAAGACTGCGATTCGTCATGATTTTACAAAGATATGCTTTCTTGTTATCAATCTTCTCATCGTCTATTTGATATGCTTTTAAAAAGGTTTCATGGACGATATCTTCTGCATCAGCTACTGACCCTAACATACGATACCCTATAGAAAATAATAACGGTTTTAATTGTTTATACTCTTCATTACTGATCTGCACGAAATCACCTCTTCTCTTTTTGGATAATTTCCTCTGCTGCTAGTTTCCCACTGCAAGCAGCCCCCTCTGACAAGATATAATGCGGAGAGGCCCAATCTCCTGCTATATATAATCCAGGGATTTCAGTTTCAGAACGTTGGAAATATTTTTCATGTCCAACTAGGGGAAGACGTTGATTTACAGTGATTTTTGGAAGAAAACGACTTGTAACACAAAAGTCTCTCCATCCTGGCTGGAACGTTTCTAAAAATTGCTCAAGCTCATTTCTTACCTTAATCAAATCAATGGAATCATCAGGGTGATAGTATTTAAACACATGAACGATCGAGTTTTTACGATTTTCTGAGAGGGAGGAAACATTTGAATGTACGGAATAATAAAGGGAATCATTCATGTCTAAAGCAAATAACTTCTTAGGGTGTGGAAGCTGAGATAAAGAAATATCTAAACTAGCACCTTTGACAGGTGTTAGTTGGGGAAAAATAGTATTCGCTTTTACATTCTCGATTTCGCCTAAAAGCTTAGTTAGTTCAACTGGTCCAGTTGTACTTATTACATATTTACAGGCAATTTCATCATCATTTGAAAGAATAATTTTTAGACTGTGATGCTCGGTTGGAATAACTTGTTTGACAATAGAATGAGTTTTAATCTGTACACCTGTTATGACTGCTTTATTGTGGAGTTGGTCAATGATTGTTTGCCAACCGCCATGTAAATAGAGTACTCCGCCCAAGGAAGTCTTAATGTGAGTAACAACTATTTTTGCGCTAACTTTTTCAGGATAATGACAGTAAGTTGAAAGTCTACCAAGTGCATAAAGCAGTGATTGGACGTTTTCTGATTGAGCACCATTCTCCACCCATTGCTGAAAGGTTTGGTCAGCTAACGCCTGTGTATCGACTTTTTGAATTTTTGATAAAATGAAAATCCATTCTATCCGTTCCTTCCAATTAAATAGACTTGTTGTAAGTAGTCCCAATGGATTAAAAGGGGCTGTATATTCTTTAGTGTTTCGAGTTAATATTCCGCCTAGCTTAGGTGAACCTCCATCCAGTTTTATATCTAACTCTTCGAGAATGACTGCTGCTTTTCCTTTTTTATAAAGGGCGTGAGGTCCCAAATTAAAATAATCTTGTTTAATTTTCTCTGTTTGAGCTCTCCCGCCAACCTTGTTTCCCTTTTCAAGTATTAAAATAGATAAATCACTTTTCGCTAAATAGTTGGCGGCTATATACCCTGCTAAACCTCCACCAATAATAACAACATCCCACTTTTGATTCATATAAAAAACCTCCTAGTTATCTTTTCATCAATCATGACGAGGAGGAGAGGTTTTTGTGACATAAATAATTAAAAAAGTAACAAAAAATGGTCAGCCAACAGTAAATATAAAATTGGCTGACCATTTATTTTATTTGTATAAAAATATTTTCAAGTTATCTTTATTATCAATGGTTGCAAGAAGAACATTACTTACACTGGTTTGATAGATTCTTTCTAACTTAGTAGTAACCCATTCTTCGTTTTTCTGAATTTCCTCTAATTCAGAAGTAATTATTGTACCTTCCTTAATAATCGTCCTAGGATGTTCGTAAGGCTCTGTTTTAATTCCTAACGTTGAAGGGGTAATGGGTTGGTATTTAGGGTCTAAGAAAAATGATATTTTTCCATCTGCTTCCCAAGTGGCTAGGACTACTTTCTTCACATCATCTACTTGTCCTTCACGTAATTCTTCAAGTAAAACATCTAGGGATATTTTTGCTTTTTTCAACCCTTCATACAGGATGTTGCCGTCCTTTACAATCGTAATGGGAGGGCTATTGACTAGTCTTCTAAACCATGGCCATTTCAGAATCATATATACCCCGGAGATATATAAAACCATTAATACAGCCGTTGTTATCATAGATCCCTTTAGTCCAAGATGTTGATCGGATAACGGATGGGCAATGATATTTCCAATAACTAAAGCAATAACAAAATCAAGAAGTCTTAATTGAGATATGGATCGTTGAGTTAATACTCTAGCTACAATCAATAGAAAAATAAAACCTACAACGGCTCGAAGCACCCACTCCATACTAGTAAGCGTTTCCTGACTCTTGAAAAAATCCAACATGCAATACACACCCTTTATTCCATTTAAACTTCTAATTAGTTTACCAACGTGGTGTTGGTAATAAACTTAAGCTCTAATAAATTTTTTTTAGCTACTACATAGAATGTTCACAAAACTTATAGCAATTTAGTGAACTATGATCCTCTCTTGCTAGAAACCAACTAATGATAGTTATAATGAATTCGTATATTCTTATTACGGCTAAATAAGAAGAATAAACTATAGATATGGAAGTGAATGGATTGTCTAAAACAAACTCTATTTTTGTTATTTTATTTGCTTTATTACTAGCTATTATGGGTGGCTGTACAGAAAAGGAACAAAATCAAGCGACCGAGGGAAAAACAGTTTCTCAAGGGAAAGTGGAAACAGCCGAGGAGCTCGGACTACGTTTAGCTGGAGATACACTTGGCAGTGAGAGTCTTGCTTTTATTGGTGGTGGAGTTAGTAATAAAATCTGGGTTGCGGATGCTAAGTACCATAAATTAGTATCACAAATTGAAGTAGAAGGACCAAAATATGAACGAACTCAGCCGTATTATCCAAATTTGCACGATGTCCATGCCATCGTTTTTCCGAAGGACTTTAGTGTTCTATATACAGTGAATTGGTATGAATACGACAAACCATCGGAAGTAATTGCTTATGACCCTAAAACTTTTAAAGAGTTATGGAGATCGGAGGCTGGATTAGGCGGACATCATGCGGCTTTAACACCTGATGATAAGTATCTTTATGTGGCCAATCAATATGCTGATACCGTCTCGGTCATCGATACGACCACACATAAAAAAATTAAGGATATTAAAACAGGAATGGGCAACGATTATATTTCCCCGTCCATGTATTGGGATGGAAAAGCAATTGATTCACCCTACCTATTCGTTTCCGTTCATGAAGGCGGAAAAGTCTTTGCAATTGACTGGAAAAAACATGAGGTTGTGAAGGAAATGACGTTCGGTGGGATGGTTCATGGAATAAACTTAACACCAGACGGAAAGCAAGCCTGGGCAGCGGTCATGAATGAAAATATTGTTCCCGTTATTGATGTCAAGACACTTGAAGTGATCCATACGATTAAAACGGAGCAGTCTCCCATTCATTTATCGTTCAGTCCCGATGGAGATTACGTCTATTTTACGACCTATGGGGACCAAATTTTTAAATATAAGACCAAAGATTATAAACAAGTATGGAACGTAAAGGGAGCTACTGTACCAGCGCATACAGGAATAAGTCCGGATGGTAAAGAATTATGGACCATGAATCATGGGATGGATCCTAGCAGATACCCGTACCAATTAGGGAGTAGCACTTTAGGCGGTATACAAGTGTGGAATACAGAAGATGGCTCACTCATTAATGAGATGCCTGCACAAGGGACACCACATGAAATCCAATTTGTTCCATATTCTGCTGTAGGAATTCAAGAGATGGAAGAGTCCAAAGAGACTGAGGAAGAAACGAAAGCGGAAGATAAAACAGAAGAAGCAACAGCTGAGGCAAAGAGCCTTTATGGAAACTCATGCATTGCTTGTCATGGTGGGGATTTATCAGGTGCGTCCGGGCCAAGTCTTGAAGTGGTAGGCAGCAAATTAACAAAGGAGGAAATCGAACATATCACTATACATGGAAAAGGATCCATGCCTGGTGGTTTGGTTTCAGACAAAGAGGCAGCCTTGATCGCAAACTGGCTGTCAGAGAAGAAATAAATATATCTAAAGAGTTGATCATGGTGATACATAACCTTGATCAACTCTTTTTTTAAATTGTGATTCAAATCCTCATTTTTATTTCTGGGGAGATGTATGATGAGTTCAGTTGAGAAACACTTTCATGAAAATACTAGGAGGAATAAATAGATGAATAAAGTAATGATAGCGAAAGATACGTACTGGATTGGAAAGATTGATGATCGAGAAGTTCCATTTCACCGTTTAATACTTGGGAAAGGGACGACCTATAATGCCTACTTGCTAAAGACTGCGAAGCCTACGGTTATTGATACGGTAGATATGCAGTTTGGTAGAGAGTTTGTTGAGTACTTAAGTGAGTTAATCAATCCTGAGGAAATACAATATATCATTATTAATCATACGGAACCAGACCATTCAGGTGGACTAGCAGCGCTAGCTGGGAGAGCTCCACATGCGACAATTGTATGTACTTCCCCTGCGGTAAATGAACTAAAGGAAATGTACAAACTTCATAGCAGGAATTTCTTAGTCATTAAAGATGGAGATACATTGGATATCGGGGGGAAAACACTGAAATTTAAAGAAACTCCTTACCTGCATACAGAAGAAACGATGATCACGTATTGCATAGAAGATAAAGTTTTATACCCTTGTGATATCTTTAGCACACATGTGGCTAGTAATACTTTTTTTGCAGATGAAGCAGGCTTTGATATTACAGAGGATTTCATTGGATACTACAATGCCATTATTCATCCACATAGAAGATACGTACGAACATTAATTCAAGCATTAGAAGATTTGGATGTCCAAATGATTGCTCCGTCTCATGGTTACATTTTGCGAAAGGATATTCAAAAGTACATTGATTTGTATGCAACACTGAGTGCAGATACGATCGATGATAAAAAAGCAACCATTGTATATACAAGTCTTAGAAACAATACAAAAAAGGTAGCCGAGAGTATCAAGAGAATATTAGAAGAAAATCAAATTAATGTCTCAATCTTTAATGCAGACAAGTCCGAAAAAAGTGATATTCTTGCAAGTATTAAAGCAGCAGATGCTGTATTTATTGGTAGTTCAACAAAGTACGCAGATATGATTGGAAATCTTGAAGAGGTGCTTAAGGACTTAAAGGAAATGAATCTTGAAGGAAAGATTGCAGCTGCTTTTGGTTCCTATGGTTGGAGTGGAGAAGCCATTGAAGTCATTCAAGATTACTTACATGAAACAAATATGAATGTTCAAAGCACCTCTCACGTCATCAAAACAACAGGGATGACTCATGTAGAATTTCCAGTAAGAGTAAGATTCTCACCAAATGATGAGCAATTGAAAAAAATTGAGCACTCAACAACATTCGTTGCTGATTTACTATTAAGTGCGATTTAAGAAAAGGGTGGTGAAGAAATGATGAAACATTACTGTATTATTGGAACAGGTGTCGCTGCTGTGAATGCAGCGAAAGCAATAAGGGATATTGATAAAGAATCCCATATCTCCCTGTTTGGAGCTGAGAAGTTACTTCCATATAATAGAATCAAATTATCAAAAGAATTATTCTCGGACTTACGAAGTGAAAAAGTCCTACTCAAAAAGGAAAAGTGGTATGAGACGCAAAATATCCGAACCTACCCGAATACAAAAATTGTCAGTATCAATACCGTAGAGCATCAACTTTTTACAGATACAGGTGATACGTTTTTCTACGATAAACTCCTCCTGTGTACAGGGGCAAAAAACAGAAGACTACCGGTTAATGGAGTGGATAGAAGAGGAGTTTTTACCATTAGAGAAATGCATGAAGCAGAAGACTTCAAAACATTCATTGAGGATAAAGAGAGTGTTGTGAATATCGGCGGAGGGATTCAAGGGCTAGAAACTGCATGGTCTATTTTACAGGCAGGGAAAAAGGTTGCGATTGTGGAAGTTGCCCCAAGGTTGATGGCAAGGCAGCTAGATGAAAAGACTAGCGCACTACTAAAAAGGAAAATAGAAGAAGCTGGTGTGGATATCTACTTGAATGCCTCCATTAAAGAGATTGTTGGTAACGATCAAGTAGAAGGGATTCTCTTAAATGAAACGAGAATATTGTGTGATAGTGTTATTTACTCAATCGGTGTCGTACCTAATCTCGATCTCGTCGTAAATACTTCTATTCAAACAAATAGAGGAATCATCGTAAATGAAAGGATGGAGACAAACCTACCGAATGTGTATGCAGCAGGTGATGTGACCGAGCTTCATGGTGAAGTAGAAGGATTATGGGGCCGGGCAATGGACCAGGGGAAGGTTGCAGGCAAAAATATGGCATCAGCTACTGAATGGTATGAGAAAACAACCCCCTTTACTGTATTTAATGCCTTTGGTATATCGTTGTTTTCTATAGGATTAGTGGATGAAGGTCAGTGTGATACAACCATTATTGATGAAGATGGAGATGAAAAATACACGAGAATTTTTATTAAAGACGAGAAAATAGTTGGTGTAATCTCTCTAGAAGGCATCGTTGCCTCCACACCTTATAAAATGGCGATTGAAAAGAAGACTTCCCTGAATGGAATTTCATTAGATACTGTTTCGGTGAAGGAATTAATGAGTTTGGTAAAGGAAAGGCTGTCACAACCAGCTTAACACGAAGGAGGAAACTGGAATGAAAAAGTATATATGCTTACCATGTGGATATATTTACGACCCGGCGATAGGGGATCCTGATGAGTGCGTGGAACCAGGAACACCGTTTGAAGAGCTGCCAGAAGATTGGGTATGTCCGGTTTGTGGAGAAGATACTGATCAATTCGCAGTGGTAAAGGAATAAAGCAAAGATCGCAGCTAACCATTAGCTGTGGTCTTTTTTACTAGCAGTGATGTAAAGCACAAAATCCATGAATAGCTTATGGTATATTTTTATGAGATTCATTATCAATAGAAATAAATAATATAGGTGATGATTATGAAGGAAATGAGTTGTAGTCATGATAAAATGCTTGGACCTTGCCCCAAAAAAGTACCAATCTTTGGAGCATTATCTGAGGAAGAAATCCTAAAAGTTGCAAAGATGGCCAAGCATACCCAATTTAAAAAGGGAGAGTTGCTTTTACATGAAGGAGAGAAATCCAATCGGTTATTTATTGTGAACAAAGGCCAAGTCAAAGTATCAAAGTTCACCATTGATGGAAAAGAACAGATTTTATATATTTTAACAAGCGGGGAATTCTTTGGTGAGCTACACCTTTTCAATAACGAAGAAGTCAATAATTTCAGTGTGTATGCAATAGCAGACACAGAGATTTGTATCATTACAAAAGATGATATTGACCGAATCATGGAAGCAAATCCAGAAATCTCTATAAAATTACTAAAAGCTTTGACAAAAAGACTAGCACATACGGAAACGCTCGTACAGAACTTAGCCACCAAGGATCCTGAAGTAAGGATTGCTCATATGATTCTAGAATTTTGTCAAAAGTTCGGAACAGAGGAAAGCGGCGGAATTCTCATACATCTCCCCATAACAAGAGAAGAAGTGGCAAGCTATGTAGGGGTAACTAGAGAAACAATTAGTCGTAAATTCAGTAAGTTTGAGAGTTTAGGTTTAATTTCTCAACAAGGTAATAAAAAGCTATTAGTGAAAGAGTATGTAGCCTTAAAAGAATATGTAGAGTAAAAAAACACAATGGTTGAATCATTGTGTTTTTTACTCTTTAGGTACTTGTATATACTAATTTGTGGAAAGTTCTAGAAAGTGGTAATAGAACTTAATAAATATGTGTACTAGTCGATAAATAGCTAAGAAGACTCTCAAGCTACTAATGAGAGTACTAGGAGGGGGACACATGAGAAAACAACTACGTAAGAAAAGCATTGCAACATCAATGATCTCTTTTATTATCCCTGTGGTTATTATTGTTCTTATTGTGATATCTACAATTGGTTATACATTTTCGAAGAATATCATCGCAAACCAATTGGATAATCAAATGGCAACTAAGCTACAAGAAACGGTACAAACGATTAATAATATTTTAGAAACGGAAAAAGGCCTTGCTAAGAGCATGGCAAAGACGGTTGAATCCCATTCTGAGTTATTACATGAGAGTGATTATGATGAATTGTTATTAAATTATATTCCGATGTACGAAGAAACATTTGGGATGGGTGTTTGGTTCGCTCCATCTGCCTTTAAGGGAAAAGAGAAGTATGCACCGTTTGCTTATAAAAATGGAGGCAGCGTTGTTACAGACGATTCGTATACAACAGGTGACCTTGATATTTGGTCGACAGAGTGGTACCAAGTTGGTTCGCAATCTGAGGGAGGTTGGACTAAGGCGTATGTTGATCCATCTACCAATGTTTCTATGGTAACGGCGGCATATCCAATCCAGCAATCTGATGATAAGCTAACCGGTGTTGTGACGGTAGATATGGATATTAGTAGTATTCAAAAGTTAATTAGTAATTTGAAAATCGATTACGAAGGTAAGGCTTTGTTAGTTGAGGCTGAAGGTATTTATTTAGGTGGTGTAGAGGAAGACCGTCTTACTACTGAAAACATCAAAGAAGATGATAATCAGTCTTTAACTGCTGCTGCTGAAAAAATGTTGGCAGATGAGAAAGGAAAAACAGAATACACGGCAAATGACGAGAAGTATCTTTTTTATTATGCAACAATCCCAGATACGAAATGGAAGATTGGAATCAGTGTAAGTGAAACGAACTTATTTAAAAACTTAAATACATTGTTTTATATTTTTGTCATCACGGGCCTCGTTTCTATTGCAGTTGTAACTATATTAATTGTGATCTATTCTAACCGAATGGGAAAAACAGCGAAGAAATATAGTCATATTGCAGAGCTTGTTGCAGAAGGGCATCTCGTAAATGAATTTGAGGAAAAAGAATTGCAAAGAAAAGATGAATTAGGCGATATTGGAAGAGCGCTTTTCACCATGCAGAATAATCTTACGAATGTAATCAAGAACTTCCAGGCGAATGCATTGAGCATCGATGATCATGCACAAAATTTATCATCCTTCTCTGAGGAAATGAGCGCAACTTCTGAGAATGTGGCTTTGGCGATAGCAGACGTGGCCGAAGGGGCATCAGAGCAATTTGAAAAATTAAGAAATGTAAATACCATTATTAATCGATTCGGAGCAGATTTGGATTCTGTGAATCAGTCCATTAATGAGGTCGATGCTTCTACCAACTCTATCATGGGGATGGCGAATGAAAGCAGCGAGGAAATTGGTCGTATGATTACATCTTTTGAGGCATTAAATGAAAATTTCATGGAATTAATTCAACAAGTAAAATCGGTGGAAATGAATATACGCCAGGTAAATGAAATGACAGAAATCATTAATTCCATTGCCGATCAAACGAACTTGTTAGCACTTAATGCCGCGATTGAGGCAGCTAGAGCTGGAGAATCCGGAAAAGGATTTGCGGTAGTGGCGAATGAAATTAGAAAATTAGCTGAAAAGAGTAGGGAATCATCCGAGAAGATTGATACGATCATTAAAGGAGTATCAATTGACACTGGAAAGATGGTAGGTTCGACTGAAGAAGTAAACACGGAACTGTTATTGCAAAGAACACAACTAGATGCAACCGTCCATTCCTTTGAAGAAATCATACATGCTGTTGAGAGAATTACGCCAAAAATCAAAGAAACGAAAGAATCGTCAGGAAAAATACAAAGGGATAAAAATGCGATTCTTACAGAAATTGATAAAGCAGGAGCCATTGCTGAGAATGTAGCAGCATCTGCCGAAGAGATTTCTGCTTCAGCAGAAGAAATGTCGTCATCGACGGAGGAAGTAGCAGCTTCGGCAGGAAGCTTAGGTGGAATGACGAATGAAATGAGAGAAAAGATAGAATTCTTTAAAATGAGATCATAGACTTTTAGAAATGCAGTTCCTCCTTCGGGGGACTGCATTTTTTTCATTACTATATCCTTTTAAGGTTTTCTTAAGGTTTATCTTTAATAATGAGTGAAGTTTGAATGAAAAAGTAGGAGAAGATATATATATGAGATCTAGGTGGTCTGTTTTGTTAGAGAGAACTGATATTTACCGTTGGTTATTTGGTGGAACGGTTATCCTTTATTTTTTTAGTGGCGAATACATAAATAATCGAGATATTTTCATGTTAGTAACTTTAATTATCCTTTGTTTTGCCGCATTATCATTTCGAAAAGTGTGGATACAAATTTTTACTAGCGGAGTTATATCGCTTATTGGAGCTTACCATGTACCCGATTTCAGTATTCAAGTAACCCTCCTGCAATGGGTTTGGTACTTTGTAATGGCTACGTTTATTATGGTTCTGATTGAAAAGTATATTGGTGAGAAAAGAAATATGATAGATCTTATCACCTCTTTAGCTAACACGTTGGATTCAAGAGATAATTATACAGCTTTCCACTCGAACAACGTGGCGAATTATTCAAAATCGATAGCCGAAGAGTTAAAACTAAAGCAAAACGTATGTAAAAATATTTATATTGGTGGTTTGCTTCATGATATTGGGAAAATTGGCATTTCGGAAAATGTGTTAAATAAATCTGCTAAATTAACGACGGATGAATTTTCTCATATTAAACAACACCCCACGATTGGATATGAATTGGTAAAGCATATAAAGCCGTTTGAGAAAAGTGGGATATTAAATATGATCTTATATCACCATGAACGCTATGACGGGAAGGGATATCCAAAAGGATTAAAGGGAGAGGAGATACCATTAGAAGCTCGTATTATGGCAGTTGCTGATGCATTTGACGCAATGACCTCGCATCGTGTGTATCGTGAGGCAAGAAGATTAGAATTTACGCTAAATGAATTACGTAAAGAGAGAGGTAAACAGTTTGACCCAGTAGTCGTAGATGCCTTTTTAAAAAGGATGGGGAAAACAAATATCAATTTATTTTCTAGTGAACAAGCTGAAGGATCAAGTTATCAAAATGTTGGATCTTAAAAGTACGATTGTTCATCATACCACAAAAATATTCTTGACCAACTGAAAGAATACTGCTAGAATTACAAATTATTGTACAATAATAGCTTTATAGTTTGTTATAAGTAACAAACTTAGGCTGTAAATAAAATAATCAAGCAGCTATGATTGTTGTGGGTCAAACTATAACAGGAGCGGCTTCTGGAGAGATCGCATTATTGCGACGCCGAAGGGTTCACAATCTCAGGCAAAAGGACAGAAGAGTAGAGATACTAATTGGTTTGAATGGAAAAGTGGGATAACCCTTTTTTCGCATTCAACTATGTGTATTTGTTATTCTGACGTTTTAGAGATTGGGGGGAACTCCAGTCTCTTTTTTTATGGCTATTATTCTTACAATAATTATTAGAGAGAAAACGGAGGAATTTCAAGTGGCACAGCATGAGTTAAAAAGGGAACTGAAAAATCGTCACGTACAGCTAATTGCAATCGGTGGTACGATTGGTACAGGATTATTTTTAGGTTCAGGAAAAGCAATTTCATTAGCAGGTCCCTCAATTATCTTAGCCTATTTAATAGTAGGTATCGCAACATTTTTTGTGATGAGAGCATTAGGGGAGCTTTTATTATCGAATGCAGGTTATCAATCATTTACTGATTTTGCTGTAGACTATATTGGACCGTGGGCAGGTTTTGTAACAGGATGGACGTACTGGTTCTGTTGGATTATGACGGCGATGGCAGATATCATTGCCGTTGGGATGTATGTACAGTATTGGTTTGATATTCCGCAATGGGTCCCAGCGCTTATCTGTCTAGTCATTTTATTAGGGTTAAACCTATTGACAGTAAAGCTCTTTGGAGAATTAGAGTTTTGGTTTGCTATTATTAAGGTTATTACGATTTTAGCTTTAATTGCCATTGGTGTTGTCTTACTTGTCATTGGGTTTAAAACAGATGCTGGAACTGTTTCGGTGCAAAATTTATGGCAACATGGAGGATTTTTCCCGAATGGAATTAGCGGCTTTTTGTTTTCGTTTCAAATGGTCGTGTTTGCTTTTGTAGGAGTCGAGCTGGTGGGTGTTTCTGCTGCAGAAACGAAAGATCCGAGGAAAAATATCCCATCTGCCATTAATAAAATTCCATTACGAATCCTGTTCTTTTACGTAGGTGCATTAATTGTCCTATTGTGTATTAACCCATGGAACCAATTAAATGCTGATACTAGTCCTTTTGTTAAGACCTTTAGTCTGGTTGGTATTCCCGTTGCGGCAGGGATCATTAACTTTGTCGTATTAACTTCTGCAGCTTCGGCAAGTAATAGTGGTTTGTTCTCAACAAGCCGAATCATGTTTAACTTAGGACGCCAAAATGGTGGAAAGGGAATGCTTACAAAACTAAATAAAAACGCCGTACCAAGTAATGCGTTATTCATTTCAACTGTTATCGTTTCGGTCGGCACACTTTTAAGTAAATTGATCCCGGAGCAAGCCTTTGGCATAGTGACAACCATTAGTGCCATTTGTTTCATCTGGGTATGGAGTATCATATTAATCTCTCATATTAGATATAAGAAAACACGTCCAGATTTGCACCAAGCGTCAATCTTTAAAGCTCCACTCACACCGTTTATTAACTATGTAGTTCTAGCAATTTTTGCATTTATTTTACTTGTCATGCTTATTGCAGAAGCTACCCGTCCTGCACTGTTAATGACACCATTATGGTTTGTTTTATTATTTGTTTTGTACTTCCTTAAAGGTAAAAAAGCCTAAAATAATATCTGATAAAAAAGTAACTAGCTCTATTCTAGTTACTTTTTTTCATTAAAGTTATATACCTAATTATTTACAGTGTAGTTATAAAGAACTATAATAATAGTAGTATTTGCCAATTGTAATATAATTCACAAAGTGAGTAGGGAAATTATATGAGGTTACTTTACTTCTCTTTAGGTTTACTTCTAGGTCTAATGATTTTGCCGGTCTACAGGAAAGTTGAGCGGAAGAAGTGGATAAAATTTCAGCAAGATTTAGAATATCGAATGAATCATGACTCATTAACTGGAATATATAATAGAGATTTTTTCGAATCAGAGTGCACCGTGTTGAATGAGGATACGAACTCTTCTGTGGCTATTCTAGTTTGTGATTTAGATGATTTAAAGGTGACGAACGATACATATGGACATAAGCAAGGAGATGAACTAATTAAAAATGCAGCTTGGGTGCTCCATGATTTTTCCTCTGAGAACATTACGGTGGCGCGATTAGGTGGAGACGAATTCGTGTTACTCGTTACAGAAACCACAAAAGGAGAGGCAAAGCAGCTTGTATCCCAAATACTAAATAGCATCCATGAATACAATGCAAGATTATCAAATATAGAGATTAAACTATCTATTGGCTTTGCTTTTACTCAAAATTCGCTTGGGCAAATGACAAAACTATTTGCTCAAGCTGATCAAAATATGTATTCCAATAAGAACGAAAGAAAGCTTCTAACATGTGTGAAATAGGGACACTTTGTCGAAAGACAAGGTGTTTTTTTAACGTTTTATACTGGGTAAAAACATAAAAATAGGAATTTAGGTGAAGTTAATAATAAAACTGCCAAATAGGAGAACTTTATGCAAAACCTAGGAAAGATACTACTCCCAAGACAATTATTTCTATTGCTAGTTCTATCAACTGGTTTACTAAACCATGTCATACTTATTCCAAACTTATTAACAGCAGCCGGAAGAGACAGTTGGTTAAGTGTAATAGTTGCATACCCAATTGCCCTAATGTTTCTTTGGTTAATTTATTACATCATTAAAAATAGCCCCAATGAGGGATTCTTTTACATGATAAGAAATCGATTTGGACATATTTTCTCTTATTTATTTCTAGCTCCAGTTTTCCTATTTTTATTTATAAGCTCCTATGTCACCTTAAGAGACTTAATGATCTGGTTAAGTGCGTATTTCCTCTCAGAAGCCCCTATTACGATGATCATTATCCTACTAATTATCGTATTTAGAGAAAAACTCATTAAAGGATGTAAAAGTTTCAGTTAGAATTCTTCATTATAATAGTTACAAATATGAGAAAAGAGTACATGAGGATATGGAATAAAGTCCACCAGTAAGTAGAGAGGGAGAGACACTTTGCGAAGAGGCAAAGTGTCTTTTCTTTTGCTACATAAACATAGATTTTTTATAAAATAGTCAAAAAAGTATGTCAGATTATATGTCAGAATAGTACATTCCTTCCTTTTTTATGTACTATAATCGGTTCATCTATTAAACAACTTTGTTCAAATTTTAAGAGATTAGCGAATTTTAAACACAATTGTTTAATTATCAAGTTTGGATTTACATAATGATAAATATCGAAGGGGTGCATGTTATGGAGTTAATGATGAGAAATATGTTCCAATCACTTGGAAAGAATCCATCAGCTAACAAACTAGCGAAAAAATATGGATTACGTTTAGGAGCTACTCGCTTTGTTGCTGGAGATACGATTAAGACAGCAATCGCTGCGGTAAAAAAACTTAATGCGGAAGGAAAGGTTGCTACCCTTGATCACTTAGGGGAGTTTGTTTTTACGGAGGAAGAAGCGAATGAATCAGCAAGTATGTGTATTGCTACATTAGATGCGATTGCAAAGTCCTCCGTCCAATCTAATCTATCATTAAAGATGACATCACTTGGATTGGATATTAGTAGAGACCTATGTGTAAAAAATATGAAGAGAATACTAGATCGAGCGAAAATGTATGGAAACTTTGTTCGAATTGATATGGAGGATTATGCTCACGTACAAGTGACTATTGATATTTTTAAAGAGTTAAAGGACATTTACGGCGAGCATGTAGGGCTTGTCATACAGGCTTACTTGTATCGTACGGAAAATGATATGAAAGATTTGAATACCTATAAGGCAAATTTACGTTTAGTAAAAGGTGCCTACAAAGAGTCACATGAAGTGGCTTTTCCAGAAAAGGCAGATGTAGATACAAACTTTATGAAATGCATAGAAACGCATCTGTTAAATGGAAATTACACAGCAATTGCAACACATGATCCGAAGGTAATTGCTCAAACAAAAGAGATGGTAAAAAAATTCTATATTTCTAAAAACTTATTCGAATTCCAAATGCTTTATGGAATTTGTGTGGATCTTCAAAATCAATTAGTAAAAGAAGGATATAAAGTGCGAGTCTATGTCCCATACGGAATGGACTGGTTTGGTTACTTTATGAGAAGACTTGCAGAAAGACCAGCAAATGTATGGTTTGTTTTGAAAAATTTATTTAAATAAACCAAGTTATTTTCAATAAAAATCAAACACTTACAAAGGGGTAATAATTATGACAACGACAATGACAATCGCACCATTTAAAAATGAACCATTTACAGACTTCAGTATAGATACAAATATCCAAGAGATGCAATTAGCATTACAAAAAGTTAAAGCCGAGTTAGGAAGAAAATATCCACTATATATTGGGTCAGAGGAAGTTTACACGGAAGAACAAATTACTTCAATCAATCCAGGAAACATAGACGAAGTGATTGGTTATGTTAGTAAAGGTTCCTCCGACTTGGCAGAGAAGGCGATGAGCGTTGCATTAGGTACTTTTGAAACATGGAAAAAGGTGACTCCAACCGAGCGTGCAGACTATTTATTTCGAGCAGCTGCTTTAATGCGTGAACGTAAGCATGAGTTCTCTGCTGCATTGATTTTAGAGTCAGGAAAGAATTGGGCAGAGGCTGATGCTGATACAGCAGAAGCGATTGATTTTTTAGAGTTTTACGCACGTGAGATGATTCGATTAAGTGAAACAGACATTCATCAACCTTTAACAAAAATCGATGGTGATGACAACCATATTAGTTATATACCACTAGGTGTTGGCATTGTCATCTCTCCATTTAACTTCCCGCTTGCCATTATGGCTGGAACGACTGTGGCAGGCATCGTAGCAGGGAACTGTATCATCTTAAAGCCAGCTGATAACACACCAGTAATAGCAGCAAAATTTGTTCAATTAATGAAGGAGGTCGGCTTACCTGAGGGGGTACTTACCTTCTTACCGGGAGATGCATTAGAGGTAGGGGAGTATTTAGTTGAACATCCAAAAACAAGATTCATTTCCTTTACCGGTTCTCGTGAAGTGGGCTGTCGAATTTATGAGCGTGCCTCGAAAGTACAACCGGGACAAATCTGGCTAAAGCGTGTGATTGCGGAAATGGGTGGAAAAGATGGCGTTGTTGTTGATGAGACAGCAGATTTGGATGCCGCAGCATCTGGAATTGTTGCTTCTGCCTTTGGTTTTCAAGGTCAAAAATGCTCTGCCGGTTCAAGAGCGATCATTGTGGATTCCGTCTATGAAGAAGTGGTGGAGAAAGTGGTCCATCTAACGAAACAATTACAACAGGGGTTACCTGAGGAGAATGCAGCGGTTGGCCCGGTCATTGACCAAAAGTCATACGACAAAGTGATGAAGTACATAGAAATTGGCAAAGAAGAAGGCGAATTGTTAACAGGAGGTTCAAAGGCAGATGGAAATGGCTACTATATTCAACCAACTATTTTTACCGATGTTGATTCGAATGCTCGAATCATGCAGGAGGAAATCTTTGGACCGGTCCTAGCAATCTGCAAAGCTTCTAATTGGGAAGAAGCGATACGTATCTATAATAATACAGACTATGGGTTAACTGGGGCCTTCTTCTCACAAGAAGAAGAACGAATTGAGTACGCGTTAGGTAACATGCATTGCGGAAATCTATATATTAATAAGAAATGTACAGGTGCTCTTGTAGGGGTTCATCCTTTTGGGGGTTTTAATATGTCAGGCACGGATTCAAAAGCAGGGGGCTATGATTACTTGTTATTATTTACACAAGCCAAAATGACTTCAAGAAAAACAAACTAGTCGAATGCTAAAGCCAGTAAATAGCAACTCTATTTTCATGCGATCAAGTTAAAAAAGGGGGATATCATTTGGATATACAGTTAATTTTTTCTATAGGGGTTTATATGGTAGGTATGTTGTTAATTGGATATTTTGCCTATAAAAGAACATCTAATGTTTCTGATTATATGTTGGGTGGGAGAACACTAGGACCGGCAGTGACCGCATTAAGTGCAGGCGCATCTGATATGAGTGGTTGGTTGTTAATGGGGCTACCGGGAGCTATGTACTCTCAAGGATTAAGTGCCACTTGGATTGCGATTGGTTTAACGATCGGGGCGTACTTAAACTGGTTATACGTCGCTCCAAGGTTGCGGACGTATACGGAGGTCGCGAATAATTCTATGACAATTCCGGCGTTTTTGGAAAATCGATTTGGGGATAAAACGAATTTGCTACGCTTAATGTCTGGTATTGTGATTATTGTATTCTTTACATTTTATGTTTCCTCTGGAATGGTATCGGGGGGAGTATTATTTGAGACAACATTCAACATGGATTATGAGGCTGGATTATGGATTATTACAGCGGTTGTAGTTGCATATACCCTATTTGGAGGATTTCTAGCAGTTAGTTGGACGGATTTTGTCCAAGGATTGATTATGTTTACTGCTTTAATATTGGTACCAACTGTAACAGTTATGGAGGTCGGCGGGATTGGACCAACATTCAACGAAATCCATACCATTGACCCGACTCTATTTAATATTTTTAAAGGGACTAGTTTACTAGGGATTATTTCGCTTATGGCTTGGGGTCTTGGATACTTTGGTCAGCCTCATATTATCGTTCGTTTTATGGCTATCTCCTCTGTGAAGGATATTAAAAAAGCAAGAAGAATAGGAATGGGATGGATGATCATTTCGGTCGTAGGAGCTATGATTACCGGCTTTATCGGTCTAGCTTACTTTACAAAAGAGGGATTGCCATTAAATGATCCTGAAACAGTTTTTATTAAATTAAGCGAAATATTGTTTCATCCGATAATTACGGGTTTTTTACTTGCTGCCCTTTTAGCTGCGGTGATGAGTACTATTTCCTCTCAGCTACTCGTGACAGCTAGCTCATTAGGAGAGGACATTTATAAAACCTTTTTCCGAAGAGCAGCATCTGACAAGGAATTGTTATTTGTTAGTAGATTGGCCGTTTTAATAGTGGCGATGGTTGCTGTCATCCTTGCATTTAATAAAACTGGTACCATTTTATCACTAGTAGGCTATGCATGGGCCGGATTCGGTGCAGCCTTTGGTCCAGTAATCCTCATGAGCCTGTACTGGAAACGAATGAACATGTGGGGAGCATTTGCAGGAATGTTGACCGGAACGATTACCGTTATTATATGGGCGAATATTCCAAAGCTACAGGAAACTCTTTATGAAATTGTACCTGGTTTCCTCGTGTGTACGATTGCAATTGTAGTTACGAGTTTATTAACACCAGCACCATCAAATGCTTTAAATAAGACATTTGAAAAATATAAACAAATTGCCTAGTTAAGTGAAGGGGAAAGCCAATGATTGTTAAACAGGAGAAACCCATTTTAGTAGAAGAGAAGAGCGCCGAGCAGGTAAATGTATTAGATCGAACACAGAAAATTATGAAGCAAGCACTTGAAAAGATGAATTATGGACAAGAGGTTTTAGAATTGCTTAAAGAACCGTTACGCTTATTAACGGTTCGAATCCCTATTAAAATGGATGATGGAACGGTGAAGGTCTTTACTGGATACCGTGCTCAGCATAATGACTCAGTAGGTCCAACAAAAGGTGGAATTCGCTTTCACCCGGATGTAACAATGGATGAGGTGAAGGCACTGTCCATATGGATGAGCATAAAGTGTGGAATTACTGGACTGCCTTACGGTGGAGGGAAAGGTGGAATCCAATGCGATCCGAGAGAGATGAGCTTTGCTGAACTTGAACGTTTAAGTAGAGGGTACGTTCGGGCAATTAGCCAAGTTGTAGGTCCCACAAAGGACATTCCAGCCCCTGATGTATTCACAAATTCTCAAATTATGTCATGGATGATGGATGAATATAGCCATATCCGTGAATTTGATTCACCGGGATTTATCACTGGGAAACCTCTTGTGTTAGGAGGCTCCGTTGGAAGAGAGTCCTCTACTGCAAAAGGGGTAACGATTGTCTTAAAAGAAGCGACAAAAATAGCAGGGATTTCTCTAGCAGGATCAAAAATCAACATTCAGGGGTTCGGCAATGCGGGGAGTTTCTTAGCAAAGTTTCTATATGATGAAGGAGCTGTCATCACTGGAATCTCCGATGCTTACGGTGCCATTTATGAACCTCAGGGCTTGGATATCGATTACTTACTTGAATCAAGAGATTCCTTTGGGACAGTAACCACATTGTTTTCCAATCGAATATCAAATCAAGAGCTACTAGAAAAGCCATGTGATATTCTCATCCCTGCAGCAATTGCGAATCAAATTACCGAGCAGAATGCACCAAATATTCAAGCGAAAATAGTTGTGGAAGCAGCAAATGGTCCTACTACGGTAAATGCGACGGACATATTAACAAATAAAGGGGTCATTATTGTTCCAGATGTACTTGCAAGCGCGGGTGGAGTCATTGTTTCTTATTTTGAATGGGTACAAAATAATCAAGGGTACTATTGGTCGGAGGAGGAGGTAGAAGAGAAGTTAAAGAACATACTAGTCTCTTCTTTTAGTAAAGTACATCAAACATCTGTCCAGTTAAATGTGAATATGAGATTAGCAGCATATATGGTTGGATTAAAAAGAATAGTAGAGGCATCTAAGTTCAGAGGTTGGATTTAACAGGACTGTAGGTATGAGAAAGACTGCTACCACAAAAGGAGGAGCAGTTTTTTCTTTATTAGAGTGTAGATCTTTTAAAAAGAGTTGAGGAGTTTTCTACCATGAAGTACAAAATTGGCTTACGAACAGTGAAAACGGCAATTGCTGTTTCATTAGCGATTACGATTAGTCAGTATTTTAAATTGGAATTTTACGCTACTTGTGCGATCATCACTATATTATGTGTACAAACATCAAAGAAAAAATCATTAAACAGTGCTACTTCACGTTTTTTTGCTTGTATGCTATCGATCCCATTCACATACCTCTTCTTTGAATGGATCGGATTCTATCCGATGGTAATAGGACTTCTATTATTATTTTTTATTCCAACAACCGTAATTTTGAAGATTAATGAAGGGGTTTGTTACGAGCTCGGTTATTATTCTACACATTTACACCTCTGGAAGCCTGACGATTCAAGGGGTATTCAATGAAGTTGCATTAGTGGTAATCGGGATTGGCTCTGCATTAGTTGTGAATGTGTATATGCCAAGTTTAGAAAGAAAGCTAACTCTTAAACAAGTAGAAGTGGAGAATAAGTTACAGCATATTCTAATAGAGATTGCAGAGTATTTACGAACAAATAAAAAGCTTTGGACAGAAAGAGAAATTACGGAAACTGTACAATTGATTAAAGAAGCCAAATCCATAGCCTTTCGTGAAGTAGAAAATAATTTTTTTAGAAAGGAAGACTACTACTATCATTATTTTACGATCCGTGAGAAGCAAATGGACTTACTAGTAAGGATGCTTCCTACTCTTGAACAAGTACATCCAATGATAGAGCAACGGTATATAATTGCTGATTTTCTAGATTATGTTGCGTCTTACTTTTATACAGGTAGGATGGGACAACCCTATTTGGAAAAGTTAAAAAGGGTGGAAGAGGATTTTAGAAAGGTAGCTCCTCCAGAAAATTGGGAAATGTTTGAGGCGAGAGCGCATTTACTCATGATTGTACGAGAATTAGAGTATTATTTTTCCATAATGAATAAATTGAAGTTGGATCAAAAGAAATTGGTATTTAACTAGTAATTTCTTATTCTTCCCTTTAAATTGTCTTTCAATCTAGAAACAAAGGCATAAAATATGATACGTTAATAAAAAGGTGAAGGAAGGATGTATCGTATGTTTCAAAAATTGATTGACTTAGTGGAAGAGTGCGAAACAATTGTAAATGGTTATGCTCCATTAGGAGAGATAGTGAATTACCTCAACTCTTCTCACATGGTTGTGGCTCTTAATGAAGCGTACTATACTTTTACAAAAGATGAACGACAACTTCTAACCATTGGGAATGAAAGTATTTCTATAACAGATTGGATTAATGAATTGAAATGGGCACCTTCTTCAGTGGCTTCCTTAAGTGAGTTAACCATGGAGGAGTTGAATTGGAAAAGACCGGTTGTTTTGAGGGATACAAACGACAAAATACTGGGAATTGTAACGGCCGAGAAGTGGATTTCTTCCATGCAACAGGAATATGAAAAAATGGCGACTTACTTCCAAACATTATCAGAAACTATTAACGATGCGGTTACAGCTGTTGATAAGGAAGGTAATGTTATCTGCTGGAATAATACGTCTGAACTTACCTATAAAATTAAAAAGGAAAAAATTATTGGTAGGAAACTAAAAGACCACTTCCATACGGAAGCACTTGTATTGCATCGTATACTGCGTGAAGGGAGACCGGTTCGAGGAGCCTATCACCGTCCGAACGATGTGAATCATGTATTAATAAATGCCTCACCTATCATTATGAATAATCAAATTGAAGGTGGAATAGCAATTGAGAGAGATATTACAAAAATTATACGTTTGAATGAAGAATTAACCTCTTCATTGCCAGTACTTGTTCACCAAGATCATCCTTATTCCTCTATTGTGGGTAATTCAAAAAAAATAAAAGAAGCCATTGGGATGGCACAAAAAGTGGCCCATGCTGATATTCCTGTTCTGTTAAAAGGAGAATCGGGTGCCGGTAAAGAGATGCTTGCTCAAGCGATTCATTATGGAGGCTCTAAAAGCACAGGCCCGTATGTAACCGTTAACTGCTCGGTGATTCCTCCTGCCCTGTTAGAAATTGAGTTATTTGGCTTTCAGAACGATGCATTTGAGGAAGAAAGGCAAGGCAAACAAATAGGAAAAATTGAACAAGCGTATAATGGAACACTCTTTATCGAAGACATTGATAAGATGACATTGCCACTCCAAGAAAAATTATTAGAATATTTAGTAAACCATTCATTTTATCGTGTAGGTGGAACAGAAGAAATCACGACAAACACTCGTATTGTAGCTTCATCTTCAACTTTATCGCTGGAGGATGTAGTCAAAGAGGGTGATTTTAATGAAAAGCTATATTATCACTTATCAGTTATTACCATTAACATTCCTCCTTTGCGTGAAAGAACCGAGGATATCATCCCGCTTATTAGACACTATGTTAGTGAATTTTGTTCCAGCTACCACAAAGCGACTCCTGAAATTGATTCAAAAGTGATGAAGATATTAGTTGAATATGATTGGCCTGGGAATGTAAGAGAGCTTCGAAATGTAGTAGAACGATTTATCATATTATCAGATCAATCACTGATTACCATTGATGAGATACCAGAAAATATTATTAAAGTGGTTGAGAAGAAAAGCATGACATTAAAAGAAACGACACAAGAAATGGAAGCAAGAAAGATAGAAGTGGTAGAAATAGAGAATGCATTAAGAAAGACATATGGGAATAAAAGTGCGGCCGCAAACCTATTAGGTATATCAAGAGGTACGTTATACAACAAAATTAAAGAGTATGGATTGTGATCATGTCCCCTTCGCCTTAGCGAAGGGGTTTTAAATTTCCCTAAAGGTCGTTTAGATCATGAGTGAATGGCAAAACTGAGAGGATAATGATTTGTTAAACGAGGGAAGTCTACCATGATGAAAAAGTTAACGAACAAAGTTAAGAATAGCCTTTGGTTATTACCCAGTTTGTATAGTGGACTAGGACTTAGTTTTGCAATTATTACTACCACTATAGATACATACTACTTAAAACATTTTGTCCAATATATGCCTGAGATTTTACTTACCAGTGTGGAGCTAGCTATTACTATTTTAGCCACATTGTCTTCAGCGTTATTAACAATGACGACATTTACATTTTCTATTATCATGGTTGTTCTTACAACCTATTCCTCTCAATTTTCTCCAAGAGCACTTCCCAATTTTATGACAGCCAAAACGACGATGAGGGTGCTAGGGATATTTTTAGGAGGATTTGTTTATTCGATTTATAGCTTATTGTTTATGAGAAAATCGATTGATCATGAATATGTCATTTCTGCAGTGTTAGGAGTATTTTTTGCAATCATTTGTTTACTCTTTTTTATCCATTTCATTCATTATATCGGGAAGTCAATACAAGTTGATTTTCTGATTGAAAAGTTAACAAATGAAACGTTCCGCTCAAGTCATATGGTAAAAGACAGGATAACAAGAGGAGAACTATTTATTGTCAAAGATTTCATTAATCCTTATACGTATAAAAAAACCTATGAAAATAAAAACACAGGTTACATTCAAAAAATTGAGATAGATGAGATGATTTTATTTGCCTCAAGGGAGAATCTATATATTGAAATAAATTGTAAAATTGGAGAATTTATTACAGAGGGAAGTACCCTTTTTACTATTTACAGTGATATAGGATTGATAGATGACCAAATACTCCATCAATGTGAAAGCCATGTCACTGTGAGCCATCAGAGAAGTACCACGCAGGATATGTCTTTTTCCATTCAGAAGCTAGTAGAGATTGCTTTGAGAGCTACTTCGCCTGCAATCAATGATCCATTCACGGCTAAACATTGTATTCGTAATATTGGGAAGATACTCTCAGAGGTTTCACCTATACTAGAAGGACATAGGCTATTTAAAGATAAAAATGAGAAGGCTAGATTATTCATACCTATGGAAAACTTAGAAAACCTCCTCTATTTTACCTTTTATGAATTTGATATTACAGAAAGAAAGGATTTGTCTGTATTGGGGGTAATCTTTGATGCATTAATCATGACAGCCCAGAAAAGCTCTAAGGAAAATAAACAAATACTATGGGGATTTTCCTCATACATTACATATAAGTTTTATGACAACAATAGACTTCACGATTTAGATAAAGAGTTTCTTCAGTTGAAAACAAACAGTCTATATAAGGCCACACACTAGCAGTAGGTTTTTTATGTTCACATTATATAAATAAGAAAAAAGGTATTTTGACAGATTGTGTCGAATATCTCTTTGCTGAATTAGAGCAAAAAATTTTATAGTAGGTGAACCATGAAACGTATATCGAAGCGCATCAAGATCACATTTTTCATTCTCTTTATTTTAATAATTGTGGGTTTTATTCCAACACCTTATTATTTGTATCAACCTGGCACTACGGAAGATTTAACTGCAATGGTTAATGTCGAGGATGGATATATAGACGAGAAAGGAAACTTTTACTTAACGACCGTTCTTTCTATAGAAGCGGGTAATATTTATTACTTAGCATACGGACTGTTAGCTCCCCATACAGAAATTAAAAAAGCTACCGAAGTCAGGAGCGATTTAACAAATCAAGAATACGATACTCTCCTTTCTTTCATGATGAGAGATTCTAAGCAGAATGCGATTGTCTCAAGTTTTTCAGAAGCAGGGGAAGATTTACATATGGAAAATAACGGTATTTTTGTTTATGGAATCGCAGAGCAATCAAAAGCAAAAGGAATTTTAAAGGTTGGAGATATTATTACGGAAGTGGATGGAACGAAGGTATCGGAACGAAATGAATTCATCAATTATATTGAACAGAATAAAGAAGCAGGAGATACCGTTTCTCTAAAAATAACAAGAAATGGTAAGATACGTGAAAAAACAGTTGAAATTATCCCATTTGGGGAAGAATCAAATCGAATTGGACTTGGAATCACACCTGAAGAAGATTTTATAATAGACTTGGCAAGACAGGTTGAACTAAAGAGTGAGGATATAGGTGGACCTTCTGCTGGATTAATGTTTTCTTTAGAAATTTATAAGCAGCTTGTTGCAAAAGACCTTACGAAGGGATATGAGATTGCTGGAACTGGTACCATTGACCACAAAGGGAATGTGGGTCAGATTGGAGGAATTAGACATAAAGTTACATCCGCTTCTTTACAAGGGATAGATATTTTCTTTGTTCCAAAAGATTTGTCTGAACTCGACTCCAATGAAAAGAACGCTTTAGATGAAGTGGAGAAAGGGGGATATGACCTAGAAATTGTTCCGGTTGCTACTTTAGCTGAAGCAATAAAGTACTTAGAGAATCTGAAGGAAAAATAAGAGATTCCAGCGGTTAATTTCGAAATATTCTTGACCAACGAACCAAACGGAATTATAATAGATAGAATTATGACAGCTCTTTTCAATGTCCAAGGACAAGGAGGAGAGAAATCATAAATTTATAGAATCATTTGAAAATAATTTTGGTTGCTAATGTAAACACACATAATTGTGAGTGCAAAAGAGGCCAACGTTGATGGGTATTCATCACCGTTGGTCTCTTTTTTTTTGCGAGTTTGATATCTTAAACAAGGAGGTTCTATCCAATGAATCGTTGGTTAGTCGTGTTAGGTGCTGTTCTCATACAAATTAATTTAGGAGCAGTGTATGCTTGGAGTTTATTTAATCAGCCCCTGATTGATAAATTTGGTTGGGCAAGAGAAGATGTTGTTGTAACTTTTTCAATTACGATTGCCGTTTTTGCGTTTGCTACGATCTTTGCTGGAAGGTTACAGGATCAAATTGGTCCTAGGTGGGTAGCAACAATCGGAGGCTTGTTACTGGGGATTGGGTTAATGTTATCAAGTCAAGCGACCTCACTAGTTCAGCTTTATCTCTTTTACGGTGTTATAGGTGGAATTGGGATTGGTATGACCTATGTTTGCCCACTATCTGCATGTGTAAAGTGGTTTCCAGATAAAAGAGGGTTTATTAGTGGAGTGGCTGTTGCAGGATTTGGACTAGGTGGTCTTATATATAAGCCATTGATAGGATATTTTATTGAATTGTCAGGGGTTTCTTCTTCCTTTATGTATCTAGGTATTATTTATTTAGTGTTAGTGATTGCTGGTGCACAGTTATTGAAAAATCCAACAGAAGAACAGGTGTTGAAATATCAACCTGTACAGCAGGAAGCTAACAATCTACCTAAAACACATATAGATACAAACAATCAGTTTACCCCGAAGCAAATGCTCCGTACCCACCAGTTTTACCTGCTATGGTTTATGTTCTTATTTGGCAGTGTATCTGGATTGATGGTGATTAGCTTTGCTGTTGACATTGGTGTAGATATGGCAAACTTAGAACTTGAACAAGCAGGCAATGCAGTAATGGTGATTGCTCTGTTTAATGCAGCAGGGCGAATTGTATTAGGTAAATTATCCGATCGTTTTGGACGGAAAAATACACTAATGGCAATTTATGGGTTAACAGCTGTTATCATGTTTTATATGAGTACAGGAATGATGAACTATCCATTATTTTTAATGGCAGTATCCTTAATTGGATTTTGCTTTGGTGGATTTCTAGCACTATTCCCATCAGTAACAGCAG
This sequence comes from Robertmurraya korlensis NBRC 107688, assembly GCF_001591645.1. GTDB lineage: Bacteria > Bacillota > Bacilli > Bacillales > Cytobacillaceae > Robertmurraya_A. The sequence goes on from NZ_BCVH01000008.1 coordinate 120,254, forward strand.
ATTACTTTGGTGTAAGAAACCTAGGTAGTAACTATGGATTTATGTATCAAGCATATGGTCTATCAGCCTTTGTTGGACCTATCGTTGTGAAGTCTCTTCCTTTCACTTACGCCTTCTTGCTAGCAGGGTTTATCTGTGTGTTAGCAATTGCTATGGCAAAGCTAGTTGAGGTTCCGAGTCAAGTATCTGTAAAAAGGTTACAAGAAACACAAGCATAAAAATAAAGCGGGTATAAAATCGAGGAGATTTTATGCCCGTTTTTTTATTACGATGATCCCCTTTTTTCCTTTAAAAAATAAATTTTTCTTTAAACTATGAAAATTTATGGTAAATTGTCAGTAAGGGCTTTCATGGATGTGAGAAAAAAGATACGTACAAGTTCAATAAACTACTGGAGGGAAACGGAAAATGAAATATCGCAGACTTGGTAACAGTGGATTAAAGGTTAGTGAATTAGGATTAGGAAGCTGGTTAACATTTGGAACAGCTGTGGACAACAAAAAGGCATTTGAATGTATACATAAAGCCTATGAATTGGGGATTAACTTCTTTGATACGGCGAATGCATATAACAATGGCAAAGCAGAGGAAGTTCTTGGTGAAGCACTAAAAAATTATCAACGTAGCAGCTATGTGGTAGCTACAAAGTTGTTTTTTCCAATGGGAGAAGGACCGAATGAGCGGGGACTTTCCAGAAAGCATATTTTTGAACAGTGCGAAGCAAGTTTAAAACGCTTAGGTCTCGATTACATTGACCTGTATCAGTGCCATCGTTTTGATTCAGAGGTTCCGATAGAAGAAACTCTTTACGCGCTAGATGATTTAGTTAGACAAGGGAAGGTCTTGTACACAGGAGTTAGTGAATGGAGTGCTCAACAAATTGATGCAGCTGTGAATATTCAAAAGGAACATAAATTTCGCCCACTTATTTCTAACCAACCCATTTATAATATGTTTGAAAGATACATCGAGGAGGATAAGGTGATAGACGTTTGTAGAAACCATGGAATCGGGCAAGTCGTCTTCTCGCCATTAGCGCAAGGGGTGTTAACTGGTAAATATAAACTTGGTGCAAATAAGCCTTCTGACAGCCGGGCAGCTAATGACTCTACTAATCAAGTAATTAATAGTTACTTTAGAAATGATGTGCTAGAGGTTGTTGGTAAATTAAATAACCTAGCAAGCGAATTGGGATTAACCTTAAGTCAGCTAGCGTTAGCATGGGTTTTACGTCATAAAGAAATTAGTTCAGCTATCATTGGAGCAAGTAAACCTTCGCAAATTGAGGAAAATATGAAAGCTGTTGAGGTAGAGCTTACTACAGAAGTTCTTGAGAGAATCGAATATATAATTGAAGAGGTAAAGGATTTCGCGCCTCTACGATAATCAGAAAGAAAATGACAGTTATGATAACTGCCATTTTCTTTTTGAGTTATACAGTTGTGACTTGATTTTGGATCTTTTGAAAAACACGATTGCACAAGTATGAAATACAAAAAGCACAAGTGGAGAAAATAAAGATAAACGAAATCGGCCAGAAATAAAGTATGACTCCAGTAATCACGATACAAATGACCGCTAAAATAGTAGTCAAAAAGAACCTTAGTGAAAAAAAGAATGAGTTTTTCACAATTGTCGTCCTTTTCATTTCATAGTGGGCCATAATTGGAAAAATAAAAACCGTTGTAATAAGCATAACCACTGCAATGAGTAAAAAAACTGAGAAAAAAATAGTTTGCATGGAACCGAGGCTCCTCATTAAAGAAAAGTCTAAGAAAAGTAGTCCGGACAAGAACAGCCAGAGCAATCCTAAAACAAAGCTTTGTTTGAAGTTTTCCTTAAAAAACTTCATAAAGGAGCGAAAAACACTATAGTCCTTGTGAATAATCCACTGTCGTGTTACGCAGTACATGGCAACAGTAGCAGGGAAAATGGTGACTACTGGTAGACAGAATAAAAGCCATAGAATATTAAGTTGGAAAAAAGCGGTTACAATTTCTAGTAATCTAAAAAAGAGATTGTTTTCATATTTCATATGTTTTCACCCAGGTTTTCATATTTTCTAGCATTAACCTAAAAATAGCACATTCCTGTTCATAAAAAAAGCTGGAATTTTTGGCTGATTAGGGAGAAGGTTATAATAGTGGTAATAGGAAAGGAGAAGGGTATGACTATTCAAGCAGTATTTTTTGATTTGGATGATACATTACATGACTCACAACACTCTTTTGAACAGACTGTAAAAAAGCTTTTTCCAGAAGTAGCTTCTCAATTAACGATGAACGCATTATATATAAAGTTTAGAGAGGCTAGTGATTTGTTATGGAAGGATTATGTAGAAGGTAAAACACCTCTCAGTGACCTTCGAACGAGAAGGGTTATTATGGCAATGAAAAGTCTAGATATGACGATTGATTCTGAATTAGCAAACTTGTTTCAAAAACAATATGAGTATAATCAAAAACATCTTAAATTGTTCCCAGAAGTACCCGGTTTACTAGGAGCACTGAAGGAGAGGGGGCTACTCGTTGGGATGATTACAAATGGCCCTGTAGAGCATCAACACAACAAAATTACTTCCTTGCAACTGACAGATCATATCCCTAGGCATCTTATCTATGTTTCAGATGGAGTAGGGGTGGCGAAGCCTAATCCAGACATCTTCCATCACGTGAGAAACAGTGTAAACCTGTTGCCTCACGAATTGCTCTATGTTGGTGACTCTTGGGAAAATGATATTGTTGGTTCATCAAAAGCTGGCTGGAAGTCACTTTGGTTTAATCATCGGAAAAGAGAGCCGGAGACGAATCATGAGCCCCTAGCAGTTATCCACAAACTAACAACCATTTTGGAGTACGTATAAATTACTTGTAGGTAGGGGTTTTAGATGAGTAATGAGGTGTATGGATTTCGGTTTCTTGACACATTACATACTTCCTTTTATCAGTTATTTGCTGTAGGCCATCAAAAGGTACGTGAAGAAAGCTATGATTGGGATGGGTTAAAACGGAAGGATGGCCCACTATATCTTTTCCAATATACCGTAGCTGGCTTTGGGGAGATCGACATTAATGGACAACTCCATAGGGTAGAGCCGGGACGAGGGTTTCTGGTGGAAATTCCTAGTATTCATCGATACTATTTACCGAAGGAAAGTGAAGAGTGGGAGTTTTATTTTATTCTTTTTCGTCCTACTAAAATCGAAAAAGAGTGGGACGAAATAATTGAAATGCTAGGGAGAACACCGGTATTCGAGGTGGATAGCTCTCCGATTCGCTTTCTTCATAGTACGTATGTAGCAGCAGCTAAAAACCAAATTACGGATGGATTTCGGGCGTCTTCTATTGTTTATCAATTTGTTATGGAGCTCTATCGGTATGGGATGAGGAGTAAAAAAGGAATAGAAGACTGGCCCGATAAAATTACCCAAGCGGTTCGTTTGTTAAATGAGGAATATCACTCATTGCAGAGTCTGGAGGAAATAGCTGCTCACATTCAACTATCAAAATATCATTTTGGTAGATTATTTAAGAAGAGTACAGGTCTTGCTCCCATGGAGTATGTAACAAAGGTACGGATTGAAAAAGCAATTAATCTTCTACGAACCACAGAATGTTCAATAGAGGAGATAGCTGAACAAATCGGATATTCAAGCAGTAGTTATTTTATTAAGGTATTTCGTTCATGGGTTGGTTTCTCCCCTGGAGAATTTCGTACAGGTAAAGATTTGCTACTCATGAACGAAATTCGCTTTAGCTAAGAGCATTATTCTACAACTGAAGGCAAAATATTATGATAGATGTGATGATGTCAGTCCTTTATTATTCAAGATAAGAGCAAAATAATTACATGAAGGACGGTATGAAGGATGAAACATCACACATTTGCGAAGACGCCACCACTAGGTTGGAATAGCTGGGACTGTTATGGTGCAACGGTTAGAGAGGAAGAAGTTAAAGGCAATGCAGACTATATGGCTCAACACCTGAGGCAATATGGGTGGGAATATATTGTAGTCGATATTCAATGGTACGAAGCAGGAGCCACCTCATCTATTTATCGTCCGTTTGTTCCACTAGAAATGGATGAATATTCAAGACTTATACCAGCTGTGAATCGTTTTCCTTCTGCTGAGAACGGACAGGGATTTAAGCCATTAGCTGATTACGTACATCAACAAGGCTTGAAATTTGGAATTCATATGATGCGAGGGATTCCTCGCCAGGCGGTACATGCCAACACACCGATTCTTGGGACAACGGTTCGCGCACGAGATATTGCTCACCCTAACTCCATATGCCCATGGAATACAGATATGTATGGAATTGATGCTTCAAAAGAAGGTGCTCAGGAATATTATAATTCTCTTTTTGATATGTACGCGGAGTGGGGAGTGGACTTTGTTAAGGTAGACGATATTGCGGCATCAAGGCTTTATTACTTTCATAAAGAGGAGATGGAACTAATCCGTAAGGCCATCGATCACTGTGGAAGAGATATCGTTCTTAGTCTGTCACCTGGACCTGCTCCGACTGAATTTGCGGATCGTTTAATTGAATATGCAAATATGTGGAGGATGACGGACGACTTCTGGGATCATTGGGATCTTCTGTACGGAATGTTTGAGCGTTGTGAAAAGTGGAGCAATTATGTCGGTGAAGGACATTGGCCAGATTGCGACATGCTGCCATTAGGACATATTGGAATTCGGTCGGTTGATGGTGGGGGAGGAGACCGCTGGACTCGCTTCACGAAAGATGAACAGATGACAATGATGACACTTTGGTCAATTTTTCGGTCGCCTTTAATGTTTGGTGGAGACTTACGTGACAATGATGAATGGACTCTTTCTCTCCTTACAAATACTGAGGTATTGAAGATGCACAAAGAATCCTATTGCAACCAACTTGTTTCTCGAGAGGATGATCTTGTGGTTTGGAGTGCAAAGGACAGCGAAGGAAACCTATATACAGCCCTGTTTAATCTGAGGGATGAGGAGGCAAAGGTGAAAACATCACTCGACCAGTTAGGGATTTCTAATGATAAACAAGCACGAGATCTCTGGAACCAGGAGGAACTAGGTAAAGTAACGGATACAATTGAGTGTGAGCTCCCAGCGCATGGAGCTTTGTTACTGAAGTTGTACTAATCCTACAAGCCATCGTTCAAAAAAAATGACCCTTGTCTTAAGAGACAAGGGTCATTTGCTAAATCAAACTAGTTTTTTTTAACTGCATAGTGGAGTTTCGGACAACTAGTTCTGGTTCATATACCTTAGAAGGTGGCATTTCTTTCTTTTCAACTGCTGAGACAATCCACTTGGCAGCTTCAATTCCCATTTCCATTTTCGGGTGAGTAACAGAGGTTAATTTCACTTCTGTTGCTTCAGCTAAAAATGAATCATCGTATCCAACAATGGAAACATCTTCTGGTACTTTTAAGTCCAGTTTACGAAGAACATCTAATATACTTACCGCTAACTGGTCGTTGTAGCAGACAATTGCGGTTGGTTTTTCATCCATAGAGAAGAATTCCTCAAGTTGATTTAATGTTTTGCTATAAACGTCTTCAGTTGAATAGGTAATAACCATTTCAGGGAAAAACGTTACCCCGTGCTCTCGGAAAGCCCGAATGAAGCCTTGCATGCGGTGTACCCCTTGAAGGTCATCGGTTTTAAACAGACCAATAATTTTTTCATGACCTAATTTGATAAGATGTTCGGTTGCAATAAACCCTCCGCGCTCATCATTCATGATGATATGAGGAGGCATAAGCTGGGAGTAAAATTGGTTAATCATCAGATAAGGGATATTATTTTGTTCAAGCTCAAGATAGTAATTAATATTCGGATTGTAATTACTACTCTTCGTAGGTTCAACAATAAGCCCATCAATATTTCTGCCCAACATCGTTTGTAAACATTGCTTTTCTTTTTCCACATTATTATCTGTGCAAGAAAAAGTTAATGAATACCCTTGAGTGGTCAGATATGATTCAATTCCTTTAATAATAGATGGAAAAATATAATCTGAAATATAAGTTGTAATAACTCCAATATTTTTACCATTCGTATTCGAAGAGGAAAGATGATGCGGTTGTTGTGATTGTTTTGGTCTGTGCGAGCAGAAGGTACCTGCTCCTTGTTCACGATACAGTAGACCTTCATGCACTAAATCTCCTACCGCTTGTCGTACCGTATGTCTACTTACTCCAAATATCTGGACAAGTTCATTTTCAGAATAAATTTTTTCCCCAGGGTTTACCTTCCCCGTTTCAATCCACTCCACGATCTTTTCCTTAACCATGTTGTATTTCGTTTTTTGTTGCGCCACTGAGGTATCACCGCTTTCCATTCCATGTACAATATTTAACAAACTTATACGTACAACATATATCTAATAATACCATTGTATCAAATAAAAAGGAAAAAAACTATTCCATACAAGTATATTATATAAAGAAATGTGAACACGTACGGACATAATAATAATTTTTTTGAAAAATCACGTTGACATGTACGAACAGGTATATTACTATTTTAATTGTAGAGAATACGCTTTCAAAGAGAAAAACTCTCGAGGGTCAATTGCTTTTACTTGCAAACTACCATTTTATTAGGAGGGATTTATATGTGATTCCCTAACATGTACGTACATATAAAAAAGACTGTTCTTACAGTAGGGAATAAGCTATTATTTTTTTAAGCAAAGTGATTACGCTTACAAATAGTTTTCTTGATTTCAATCATTTATAACTACAATAGGTTAAGATGGAGGGGTTAACTTGTTTAAATCATCTAAAAAATTCGGTGTATTAATGCTTCTTGCAATTATGATCATAGGTGCAGTTCTTAGCGGTTGCTCAGGTAAAGAATCTGCTAGCAGTGACGGTAAGGTTGAACTTACTTTTATGTTTAGAGGAAATCCTGAAGAACTAGCAGCTTATAAAGCTACTGTAAAGAGATATGAAGAAGCGAACAAGGATGTAAAAGTTACAATGGTTCAAACAGCTCCTGATCAATATGATACGAAGTTAAAATCAGCAATTGCTGGACGTAAGATTCCAGATGTTTTCTTCTATAACCCAGCACAAGTAAAAGCATATGTGAACTCTGGAGTATTATTAGATATTACGGAACAAGTTGAAGGATCAACTGACGTGAAAATTGATGACATTTGGGAAGCTGGGGTTAATAAGTACCGTTTTGATGGTGAAACATTAGGTCAAGGTTCAATCTATGGATTACCAAAAGATTTAGGACCTTTCGCTCTAGGTTACAACAAAACAATGTTTGAAGAAGCAGGAATTCCACTTCCTGATAAAGACAAGCCATACACTTGGGATGAATTCATTGATGTTGCTAAGCAATTAACGAAAGATAATGATGGCGATGGCAAAATGGATCAGTATGGAACTGGATTTAACGTAAACTGGGCATTACAACCGTTTGTTTGGAGTAACGGCGCAGACTGGATTAACGAAGATGGAACGAAGGTTACAATCGACGATCCGAAGTTTATCGAAGCATTACAATTCTTTGTAGACCAACAAAACAAACACCAAATTACTCCTTCTATTGGTGACGCTCAAACATTAGATACGTACCAAAGATGGTTAAAGGGTCAATTAGCGTTCTTCCCAGTTGGACCATGGGATATGGCTGCATTCGAAGAACAATTAAAGTTTGAATACGATCTACTTCCTTGGCCTGCAGGTTCTACTGGTAAAGCTTCGGCTTGGGTTGGATCTTTAGGTATCGGTGTTGGAGCAACAACGAAACATGCTAAAGAAGCAGCTGAATTAGCAATGTTCTTATCTGCTGACCAAGAGGGACAACAAGCGTTAGTTGATGCACAAGTACAATTACCAAACAGTGTTGAAGTTGCTGATGCATGGGCTGCTGACGCTTCAATCAAACCTGAGAATAAACAGGAATTCCTTGATATCATTAATGACTACGGTCGTGGATTCCCAGCTGAAAAAACGTATACTGCTGAATGGTACGATGAGTTCTTCAAAAATATCCAACCAGTTTTAGATGGTAAGACAACTGTTGAAGACTACGTAAAAGAAGCACAACCAAAAATGCAAAAGCTTTTAGATGCAGCAATTGCACAAGAGAAGCAAGCTACTAAATAATCATGTTTTAATGGTAGTCTAATTAGTGTAAATGGTGCTAGGTTCATAGAATCATAAGCTAGCATCATTTACATCTTTAATTCAAATTGTTATTTGTACCAAAAGGAAGCATGTGAATTCATGCTTTTGCTGAAAGGGTGAGGAAAGATGAAAGCGACATCCAAGCTGTATCGCACAGAACAAAGATATGCCTATTTGTTTATTGCAGCACCAGTCTTAGGATTCCTCATTTTTGCAATGGTTCCTCTTATTTATTCAATGTATGGAGCCTTTACGAATTGGAATGGTCTAGGACAAATGGAGTTTATCGGCTTTGAAAACTTCATAAATTTATTTAAAGACGAGTACTTTTACAAGTCGATGTATAACACATTTTTTATGATGCTAGGTATTCCAATTGGAATTGTGCTAGCGCTATTACTGGCTCTAGCTCTCAATAGAGGGATCTTTGGAACGAATACCTTCCGTGTTCTTTACTATATTCCTGTCATTTCCTCCATTGCTGCGGTTTCTATTCTTTGGCAGTGGGCGTATAACGGAGATTATGGTTTAGTTAACCAATTTTTAGATCTTATTGGGATTGAGGGTCCTAACTGGTTGCAAAATACAGCTACGGTAAAACCAGCTTTAATTATTATGGCTGTGTGGAAAGGATTAGGATATACCATGTTGCTTTACTTAGCAGCACTACAGAGTGTACCTAAAACGTTCTATGAAGCTGCGAAATTGGATGGAGCAAACGCTTTTCAAGCCTTTTGGCATATCACGCTTCCAATGGTAAAACCAGTAACATTCTTTATTATCGTTACAAATATTATTGGTGGAGCGCAAATCTTCACTGAGATTAATGTTATGACACCTACTGGTGGTCCTGAATATAGTTCAGCATCAGTTGTTTTCTACATTTGGCAAAAAGCATTTGGTAACTTCCAATTAGGTTATGCATCTGCAATGGCCTTGGTATTAGGACTCTTCATCTTTATTATTACCCTAATCCAATTTAAGATGAACGAAAAATCTTCCTTTGATTTGGATTAAGACTAGGATAATAAAAAGACTAATAGAAAGGGGCTTTTAACAATGGAAGTTGCAGTTGTAAAAAAGGAAGTAAAAGCTGAACCAATGTCTGAAAAAAAGAAAGATAGAATTACCAATATATTTGTTTTTGCCTTCCTAAGTTTCGGAGCGATTTTTATGGTAGCTCCACTCTTATGGATGTTCTCTACGTCACTTAAATCGAAGGAAGACGTTTTTGCTCTACCTCCTGTATGGATACCGAAAGATATCTCCTTTTCTAAATATCTTGAAATTTGGGATATGGGGCCACTTTTATCGGGGATTGGTAACAGTTTAATTGTGGCATTATCAGTAACCATTATTGGTACTCTTACTTCGAGTTTAGCAGCTTTTGCATTTGCGAAGCTGAAGTTCAATGGGAAAAATAAAATCTTTATTATGCTTTTTGCATCGGTTATGATTCCTTATCCGGTGCTCATGATTCCACAGTTCATTATGTTTTCAAGTATCGGTTGGGTAGATAGTTTATTACCATTAATCGTACCTGGACTATTTGGGAATTTGTTCATGATTTTCTTCTTACGACAATACTTGAATAGCGTTCCTAATTCCATTATTGAAGCTGCAAAAATTGATGGATGCTCGTATTTCCAAATCTTTTATAAGATTATCTTTCCATTAATTAAACCAGCGGTTGCTGCTCAGTTAATCCTATGGTTTATGGGGATCTGGAATGACTACTTAGGTCCGATTCTTTACTTGAATTCACCAGAGAAACAAACCTTGCAGTTAGTAATTGCAAACTTTAACGCATCGTATGCAATCCAAAGTGATTATCCATTAATCATGGCGGCATCAGTAGTTGCGTTACTACCAATGTTAATCGTATTTATTATCTTCCAAAAGCAGATAATCGAATCGATTGCTATTTCAGGAGTAAAAGGTTGATACATTGATTCAAAAAATGCAAATCAAAATACCGGGAATATTTTGATTGAAAAATTGAATAACAAAAAAATGGAAAGGCACTTATCGAGGGATACACGGATAAGTGCATTTTTTTTCATATTTTATTTGTTGGGAGCCACAACAGTGAACAAACAAAAGAGAATTTATCTAGCAATAGGTATAGCCATGTTACTAATGTTTGCCCTATTGATTACGCCTAGAAACATGAAACCAAATACAAATGATCTATCGGGGCTAAGCCTTCCTTCTCCTCCTTCAGAAAGGGTTATTCCTAAAGTAATGAATGACATCATTTACAAAGAAGAGGAGTGGACGACAAATTTTACCCACGACGGGGCCATTATCAAAAATGGGGATTGGTATTATGTGTACTCGACTGATTACATGGTCGGTGCACCACCGACACCCGGTATTCAAATACGTAAGTCGAAGGATCTAATTCACTGGGAGTTTGTTGGTCGAGTATTTGATCAAGTCTCAAATGAAGCGTGGGAATGGACTGGTGGGACGACGTATTGGGCGCCAAATGTTGTTGAAATGAATGATAAGTTTTACTTGTACTATTCCGTCTCCTCAGTTGGAAAGCGAACTTCGTATATCGGTTTAGCGACAAGTGACTCATTGGAGGGGCCCTGGAAGGATGAAGGAGCTGTTTTTAAAACGCAGGAAGGTGATGAGTACACGGTAAATGCCATCGATCCTGATATCACGTTTGATACTGAAGGACAGCCATGGATGGTTTATGGGTCATATTTTGGTGGCATTTTTATCACAAAAATGGATCCGCAAACAGGGAAATTAGAAGATCCTACTGCAGAAGGGACATTAATTGCCCAACGAAAAAATATGAGCTATGGAATTGAAGCTCCGGAAATCATCTATAATCCAGACACAGAGTATTACTATTTAACCGTTTCCTATGAATGGTTGGAGGATACGTATAACGTCAGGACCGCTCGGTCGAAGAATATCACAGGTCCTTATCTAGACTTCAACGAAAACGATATGGTTGATTCGTCAGATGATTCCTTTGATACCGGTAATAAAATTGTTGGATCGTATGCTTTTGGCAAAGATAGTGGATGGATTGGAACTGGTCATAATGGCTTGCTAGAGGATGATGGGAATTATTATTTAATCCATCAAGCAAGAGCAGGTGAGGAATTATTCTGGTCTCATTTACATGTGAGAAAAATCGTATGGACAGAGGATGGGTGGCCAGTTGTATCTCCAGAGAGATATGCGGGTGAAAAAGAACAGAAAATTGAAGAGCGGCACATCATTGGAGACTGGGAGCAAATTCTCCTTCCGCGATATGACGACACCATGCAAATTTCCCGGAAACTTACCTTCCTTTCGAATGGAAAGATAGAGGATGAAAGTGGAAAGAGCAACTGGGAATTATCTGGTGACAATACACTTACCTTATCAATCTACGATCCAGGAGTTGCTCCTGAGGATTATTGGGACTATACCATAAAAGTACTACCGGGATGGGACTGGGAAAATTGGAATGAAACCCTTGTTTTTACCGGGATGAATGAAGAAGGAACGGCCCTCTGGGGAAAAAAGCAAAATAAAGGAGAGTGATTAGGATGAAATTTCCTAAAGAACCAATTAAGTATAAATTATATGATGAATCAATTATTCACGATGAAAGTAAGTGGAATATCAACAATGCTCATGACCCAGCTAGCTTCAAGGATGGCGATACCTATTATGTATTTTCGACTGATGCGAAATATGGTGGACCTGCAACTGGTGGGGTTCAAATAAGGAAATCAAAGGATTTAGTAGAATGGGAATTTGTCGGTCATGCGTTTGATGAAATTCCAAAAGATGCTTACGATTGGACGGGGGCTAAGGGTCTCTGGGCACCGGAAGTAGCCAAGTTCGGTGACACCTACTATCTGTACTATGCCGCTTCACAATTCGGAAAAACTCAGTCGTTTATTGGAGTTGCAACAAGTCATAGTATTGAAGGGCCATGGCAGGATCAAGGAGAGGTAGTGAAATCGCAGCAGGATGTACCTGGGCCCAACGCGATTGATCCGAATATTACGTTTGACCGTGATGGAAATCCGTGGTTAGTCTATGGAAGCTTCTTTGGTGGATTGTATGTTTTCCCTGTTGATCCGGCAACAGGGAAAAAACGCGCAGGAAGTGAAGAAACACTAGTTGCAAAAAGGCATACCAGTGTAGAGGCTGCGATTGAAGGACCTTATATTGTCTATCATCCTGAGTTTGATGAATATTACTTATTCGTTTCCTATGATTCGTTATTTAAGAATTATCATATTCGCGTGGGAAGGTCTCATTCTATTGAGGGTCCTTATCTTGACTATGATGGGAATGAAATGACCAATTTAGAACTTCCACCAAACGAAGTAGGAATGAAGATATTAGGTGGATATAAATTTGGCGATAAGGAAGGCTGGATTGCACCGGGTCATAATTCGGTTTTACAAGATGGTGATAACTATTATATCGTTCATCATGCAAGAGGAGAGAAGGATCCCCATTGGCATTACTTACATGTGAGAAAGATTGTATGGACTGAGGATGGTTGGCCACTCGTTTCTCCTGAAAGATATGCGGGTGAAGAGGAACAGCCAGTTGATCCGGAACTTATGTATGGAAATTGGGAATATATTTGGATGGATAAAAATGAACATGAACTGATTCCTTCGCGTTCTATCACACTTCCTGCTAAGGGTGAAGGGGTATGGGAGTATAAAAAAGACAATATTTTTGAAGTTCATTTGGACGAAAGACTTTGTGAGATTATCATATTACCAGCTTGGGATTGGGAGAATTGGAATCCAACACTTGTCTTTACGGGGAAAGATAAACAGGGAAATGTCATCATTGGAAAAAAAGTAGAGTAGTAGATGGGAGTGGAGGAAATGGAGGTAAAAGCATTTAAGTTAAATCGTGTAAAGGTTACTGGTGGACCACTTAAAGCGGCGATGGAATTAAATAAGGAGTATCTATTGCAACTTGAACCTGACCGGTTACTCTCCCGTTTTAGAGAGTATGCAGGTTTAGAGCCAAAGGCTGAAAATTACGATGGTTGGGAAGCACAAGGGATATCGGGGCATACTCTTGGACACTACTTGTCTGGTTGTGCGATGATGTTTGCTTCTACAGAGGATGAGAGATTTTTAGATCGTGTGAATTATATAGTAGAAGAGTTAGCGGAATGTCAAATTGCGAATGGCAATGGGTATGTTGGAGGTGTGCCACGTGGAAAAGAGCTGTTTGAGGAAATAAAATCAGGTGACATTCGCTCGCAAGGTTTTGATTTAAACGGTGGCTGGGTTCCTTTGTATTCTATTCATAAAGTATTTGCAGGATTAAGAGATGCCTTTCATTTAGCAAATAGTAAAAAGGCGCTTCAAGTAGAAGAGAAACTAGGTTTGTGGTTAGTAGACATTTTTTCTTATTTAACGCATGAGCAAATACAAGCCGTTTTACATTGTGAATTTGGTGGTATGTCCGAGGTGTTAGCGGACTTAGCTGTTGATACAGGAGATGATCGTTTCTGGAGTTTATCCGAGCAATTTCATCATGAAGAGGTACTCAATCCTCTCGCAAATGGATTGGATCAATTAGCAGGGAGACATGCAAATACACAGATTCCAAAAATAGTAGGGGCTGCCCGTCAGTACGAGGTCTCTCAGAATGAATCATACCGAACGATTGCTGAATTTTTTTGGAACCAAGTCACCAGCCACCATTCCTATGTTATTGGTGGAAATAGTATGAATGAACATTTTGGAGAGCCAAACAAGTTAAGTGATCGACTTGGTGCGTTTACTTGTGAAACTTGTAATTCGTACAACATGCTAAAGCTGACAAAACATCTATTTCAATGGAATCCTTTAGCGATTCAGGGAGATTTTTATGAGCGGGTTTTATACAATCACATACTAGCGTCTCAGCATCCAACTGAAGGAACAGTTACGTATTTTGTCTCACTCGATATGGGCGGTCACAAAGTATACAATTCAAAGTTTAATGATTTTACCTGTTGTGTTGGGTCTGGAATGGAGAATCACTCAAGCTATGGAAATAATATCTATTTCTATGGGGAGAACTCATTGTATATTAATCAGTATATTCCATCGAAGCTAGACTGGACGGAGATGGGGGTCACGCTTCAGCAATCTACTGATTATCCCAATAATGGAAGAGTAACTTTAACAATCGATTGTGAGAATTCGAAGGAATTTGCTCTTTCGGTTCGGTACCCATATTGGGCAGAACAAGGAATGTGTGTTTATGTGAACGGGGAAATGTATCTTCATAACAACAAGCCTTCGAGTTTCATTACGATTGAACGAACTTGGCAGCAGGGAGACACGATTGAATTAGTCATGCCCATGACCCTACGACTAGAGAAGATGAACGATAACCCGAATCGAATTGCCTTTATGAGTGGTCCTCTTGTGTTGGCAGGGGATCTAGGCTCGATAAATGAGGAAGGAAAATCGAAGGACTTGCTGTTTACACCTGTGCTTGTGACCAATCATTCTACGATCACAAATTATGTAAAGTCAGTTGCTGAAAAGAATCATCAGTACATTATGGAGAAAATTGGCTACCCAAGAAACGTGGAACTGTATCCTTTCTATTTAATGCATGACCGAAGTACAACTGTATATTGGGATGTTTTTTCCGAAAGTGAGTGGCAACAGACCGAACTAGCATATAAAACTTCTCTTGAAAAAGAACGTGAACTTCAGCAAAAAACCGTTGATTTTTTCCAACCTGGTGAAATGCAGCCAGAACGAGATCATGATTTTGAGGGAGAACATGTTGGATTAGGTGTTGAGTCGAATCGGAAGTATAGAGATACATGGCCAAGTGGGTATTTTACTTTCTTATTAACGGTAGATTCCGAGGCATCACAATCGCTAATTGTTATGTATACACAAGAAATTGAAACGAAGAGGTCCTTTGATTTAAGTATAGATGGGTATCTGTTGAAAGAGGGAGTAATAGAACTAGAGGAAATGAACAAGTTTGTACTTGTACGGTATGAGATTCCTCGTTCGGTAACAGAGAACAAGACAAGTGCACGAATCCAATTTAAGGCACATGAAGGCTATAAAGTGCCGAAAGTATTTGCTGTCCGTATGATAAAGAACTGATTTTTAAACAATTTTGTCAAATAAACTTAAATATTTTTTAATAAATACCATTGAAAAAATAAGGATAGGTGGTACAATCAAGTTAAAGGTTATGCGTACAAGTTGAGAGGGAATAGATTAAAAACAGTCAACTTGTAAGGTTGATTGTAAAGGATTACATATAAAATCCAACTCATCTTGTACGCATAACATTATATTCTAAGCAGGGAAAGTTACAATTTAATCCGATGATGATTGAAAAGTCAAACCTCGGATCATCTTTTTTACCTTATTGTAAACGCATTCTTTCTAAGGCAGGGTGATGAAAATGGTTAAGTATTCAATTGGTGTTGATTATGGAACACAGTCGGGAAGAGCAGTACTTGTCGAGATTGGAACAGGCAAGGAAGTAGCAACCGCTGTTAAACCCTATACACATGGTGTGATGGATGAGTTTTTACCAGATGGAACGACGAAGTTAGAGCACGACTGGGCACTTCAGCATCCAACAGATTATTTAGAAGTTTTACAGATTACGATTCCAGAAGTGTTAGAGAAAGCTCAAGTTTCACCTGAGGATGTAGTTGGGGTAGGGATTGATTTTACGGCTTGTACGGTATTACCAATTGATAAATTCGGAACTCCGTTATGCTTAAAGCCAGAATATCGTGCAAATCCACATAGCTATGTCAAGTTATGGAAACATCATGCAGCACAGGATGAAGCCAATCGTTTGAATGAAATTGCTGAACAGCGTGGGGAAGCATTCCTAAAGCGTTATGGTGGAAAGATCTCCTCCGAGTGGATGGTTCCAAAGGTATGGCAAATCCTTAATGAGGCACCGGATATTTATGAAGCGGCGGATCAAATTTTAGAAGCAACAGACTGGGTCATTTACCAGTTAACAGGTGAAATTAACCGTAATAGCTGTACGGCTGGATATAAAGCCATCTGGCATAAGCAAGAAGGATATCCTTCGAAGGATTTCTTTAAAGCACTAGATCCTAGGTTAGAAAATGTAGTGGAAGAAAAGCTATCTACTAAAATACTTCCAATTGGTGCTAAAGCAGGAGAAATTACGGAAGCTGCTGCCAAGCTTACAGGGTTAAAACCTGGCACAGCTGTAGCAGTTGCAAACGTGGATGCACACGTGGCAGTCCCAGCTGTAGGTATCACGGAAGCTGGAAAACTATTAATGATTATGGGAACGTCAACTTGTCATATTTTACTAGGAGAAGAAGAACGAATTGTTCCGGGTATGTGTGGTGTCGTTGAGGATGGTGTTCTTCCTGGCTTTATGGGATATGAGGCAGGGCAATCTTGTGTGGGTGATCATTTTGAGTGGTTTACAGAAAACTGTGTACCTGAAAGCTACCATGATGAGGCGAATGCAAAAGGAGTTAACATTCACCAGTTGCTCACTGAAAAGGCAAGCCAGCTGAATGTGGGGCAAAGTGGACTACTTGCTCTAGATTGGTGGAACGGAAATCGTTCAACTCTTGTGGACGCAGACTTAACAGGTGTTTTATTAGGAGCAACCCTTCTAACAAAGCCAGAAGAAATTTACCGAGCACTAATTGAAGCAACAGCGTATGGCACTAGAATGATTGTTGAGACATTTAGAGAAAATGGTGTACCAGTGAATGAAGTATACGCAGCTGGTGGTATTGCTGAGAAAAACTCATTGATGATGCAAATTTATTCTGATGTTTTAAATATGGATATTAAAATCTCTGCTTCATCTCAGACACCTGCACTTGGTTCTGCGATGTTTGGAGCCGTTGCAGCAGGAAAAGAGCGCGGAGGTTATGACACCATCACTGATGCAGCAAATGAAATGGGCCGAGTGAAGGATGAGTATTACCAACCGAAGCTTAAGAATGCAGCTGTTTATAATGTGTTATACAGCGAGTATGCTCGCCTTTATGACTACTTCGGTCGCGGAGAGAACAATGTCATGAAAACGTTGAAAAAGCTTAAGAATGCTAGTTCCTCAGAAAAGAAGGAGGAAACAGTATGCTAGAACAACTAAAGCAAGAGGTGTTACAGGCCAATTTAGACCTTCCGAGGCATGGCTTAGTAACTTTCACTTGGGGCAATGTGAGTGGTATTGATCGGGATGAAAATCTGGTGGTCATAAAGCCAAGTGGTATACCGTACGAGGAGTTAAAAGCAGAAGACCTCGTAGTTGTTGATCTAGAAGGAAATATCGTTGAAGGTAATTTACGACCTTCTTCAGATACTCCCACTCATCTAGCGCTATATCGTGCATTTCCTTCTATTGGGGGAATCGTTCATACTCACTCCCCTTGGGCTACAAGTTGGGCTCAAGCAGGGCGTTCCATCCCAGCTTTAGGAACAACACATGCGGATTATTTTTACGGAGAAATTCCATGTACAAGAGAGATGACAAAAGAAGAAATTGATCGTGCCTACGAGCTGGAAACGGGCAATGTTATTATCGAGACTTTCGCAGTTGGAGGAATCGATCCAGTCGCCATTCCAGGGGTACTAGTGGCAAACCATGCACCGTTTAGCTGGGGGAAGGATGCACACCAGGCGGTACATAATGCAGTGGTTCTTGAGGAAGTGGCTAAAATGGCACTGCAAGCGTATCAGTTAAACCCAGGTGTTCGCCCGATTGCACAAGCTATCCTAGATAAACACTATTTACGTAAGCATGGAGCAAAGGCGTATTACGGACAAAAATAACATTACTTGTACGTATAACTTGTTTATTTCTATGATTCTACCAATACATTTTCTATTTAGGGGGATTTACCTTGTTAACGACAAAAGCTTATGAATTTTGGTTTATTACAGGAAGTCAATTATTGTACGGAGAAGAAGTGTTAAAAGCAGTGGAAAGTAACTCACGTGCCATTGTAGAAGGCTTAGATGCAGATGTTCCTTACAAACTAGTATTTAAATCTGTTGTAAAAGACGCAGATGCCATCCGTAAAGTGATGCTAGAAGCGAATGCGGACGATAATTGTGCAGGTATTATCACTTGGATGCATACATTCTCTCCTTCAAAAATGTGGATTGCAGGGTTATCGGCATTACAAAAGCCATTCCTGCACCTTGCTACACAATTTAACCGTGATATTCCATGGGATTCGATTGATATGGATTTCATGAACTTAAACCAATCAGCGCATGGTGACCGTGAGCATGGATTCATTACAAGTAGATTAAATGTTAAGCGTAAGGTGGTTGTAGGCCACTGGGAAAACCAAGAGGTAAAAGAGCGCGTAGGAAGCTGGATGAGAACAGCAGCAGCTTATTCAGAAAGCCAGAACTTGAAGGTTGCTCGTTTCGGAGACAATATGCGTCAAGTGGCAGTTACTGAAGGCGACAAGGTTGAGGCACAAATTAAATTTGGTTGGACAGTGAATGGATATGGTGTAGGTGACCTTGTTCAACGAATGAATGATGTCTCTGAACAAGAACTTGACCAACTAATGGCTGAATATGAAGAAAAATATACAATCGTTCCAGAAGGATTAACGGATGGTCCTGTTAGAGAATCTATTCGTTACCAAGCAAGAATTGAACTAGGAATGAAGGCGTTCTTAGAAGAAGGTGGTTATTCAGCTTTCACCACTACATTTGAAGATCTTCACGGTATGCGTCAGCTACCAGGCTTAGCTGTTCAACGATTAATGGAACAAGGGTACGGCTTTGCGGGTGAAGGGGATTGGAAAACGGCTGCATTGGTACGTTTAATGAAGATTATTGCTGGAAATGAGCAAACATCATTCATGGAAGATTACACATACCATTTTGAGCCAGGAAATGAAATGGTCCTTGGTGCACATATGCTAGAAGTATGCCCAACGATATCTGCTACACGTCCTAGAATTGAAGTTCATCCGTTAGGTATTGGTGGTAAGGAAGATCCTGCAAGAATCGTGTTTGATGGAATGGGTGGTTTAGCGCTAAATGCTTCTATCATTGACTTAGGGCACCGTTTCCGCCTTCTAGTGAATGAAGTGGATGCAGTTCAGCTGGAAAAAGAAATGCCAAACCTTCCAGTGGCACGAGTACTTTGGAAAACTCAACCTTCTCTAAGCCAAGCGGTTGAAAACTGGATTCAAGCTGGAGGAGCTCATCATACTTGCTATTCTTACAAGGTCACAACAGAACAATTAAGAGACTTTGCTGAGCTAACAGGTATTGAAATGGTTGTCATTAATAACGATACAAAAACAAATGACTTTAACAATGAATTACGCTGGAACGAAGTTATTTACCGATAAAAATCTAATAAATCTAGGTGGGGCTATTAGAAATAATAGCCTCCAATTGTAAGAAAGAGGAGGAACACCCTTGAATAAAACAGTTGATAAACAAACAGTAGAGCATGTAGCTGTCAATGCGATTCGTACACTAGCCATTGACGCAATCGAAAAAGCGAAATCAGGTCACCCAGGTATGCCAATGGGAATGGCTCCTGCAGGTCATGTGTTATGGTCAAAGATTATGAATTACAACCCAGCAAACCCTACATGGTTTAATCGTGACCGCTTTGTCCTATCGGCAGGACACGGGTCGATGCTGTTGTATAGTCTTTTACATTTAAGTGGCTATGATGTTTCCTTGGAAGATCTTAAGCAATTTAGACAATGGGGAAGCAAAACACCTGGTCACCCTGAATTCGGGCATACACCAGGTATAGATGCAACAACAGGTCCATTAGGTCAAGGAATTGCGATGGGTGTAGGAATGGCAATGGCGGAGGCTCACTTATCTTCTGTTTATAATAGGGAAGGGTTCTCGCTAGTTAACCACTATACATATGCCATTTGTGGCGACGGTGATTTGATGGAAGGTGTTTCAGCGGAAGCTGCTTCTCTTGCTGGTCATTTAAAGCTAGGTAAATTAGTTGTTATATATGATTCTAACAATATTACATTAGATGGAGAGGCGCATCTATCATTCTCCGAAGATGTTCAAAAGAGATTTGAAGCGTATGGCTGGCAAGTGCTTCGAGTAGAAGAGGAGAATAATCTAGAGGCGATTGAACTAGCCTTATTAGAAGCAAAAAAGGATACAACTCAACCTACCTTGATTGAAGTAAAGACAACACTAGGATATGGAAGTCCGAACAAAGGTGGGAAGTCTGGACATCAAGGGACGCACGGATCTCCACTCGGAGTAGAAGAGGTCAAATTAACGAAGGAATTTCTAGGCTGGCCACAGGAAGATTTCTTTGTACCTGAAGAAGTAAGGGAATATTGGAATGAGGTTAAAGAACGTGGAATCGTGGCTAATCAAGAATGGGATGCCTTGTTGAGTCAATATAAGGAAACTTATCCTGAACTAGCTATTCAACTGGAGCGAGACTTGAAAGGTGAGCTACCAGAAGGTTGGGATCAAAACGTCCCTGTGTATGAAAAAGGCTCTTCTGTTTCAACACGAATTGCCTCTGGTCAGGTGTTAAACGGTTTAGCCCAAAGAATACCAAATGTATTTGGCGGATCAGCTGACTTAGAGTCGTCCACTATGACGCACCTAAAGGACTTGGGAAGATTCTCAAGCGAAAGTTACGAAGGTCGTAATGTGTATTTTGGTGTAAGAGAGTTCGCCATGGGAGCGGCAGTCAATGGAATGGCGCTGCACGGAGGAGTAAGACCTTTTGGTTCAACCTTCTTTGTTTTCTCAGACTACTTAAAACCAGCTATTCGACTATCTGCTCTTATGAATCTTCCAGCTATTTTTGTATTTACTCACGATAGTATTTTTGTAGGGGAAGATGGTTCAACACATGAGCCAATTGAGCAATTATCCGCGCTTAGAGGAATTCCTAATGTAACAGTCCTTCGACCAGCAGATGCAAACGAAACGGCAGCAGCGTGGAAATATGCGGTGCAAAATCAAGAAGGTCCTGTTGTGCTTGTGTTAACTCGACAAAACCTAACTGTAAATATTGATGCTGATACAGCGAACGAAGAAATAGCAAAAGGTGCATATATTGCGGCAGATGCTGACAAAGAGATTCCAACGGTTCAACTACTGGCTACAGGGTCTGAGGTAAACCTAGCCCTCCAAGTAAAGTCAGAACTAGACAATGAAGGAATTTCAGCTCGAGTGATTAGCATGCCTTCTTGGGAGTTGTTTAATAAGCAATCAAGAGAATATCAAAATTCAATTTTGTCACCTGACAGCAAGCTTGATGTTGCCATTGAACTGGGTTCTCCATTAGGTTGGGCACAGTATGTAGGAAGAGACGGCTTAATCATTGGGATTCCAACATTCGGCGCATCAGCACCTGGAGATAAAATTGCAAAAGAATATGGCTTTACGGCAGAAAGCATCGTAAATAAAATTAAGGCACGTCTTTAGGAGGTAAATCCATGAGTAATCGTGTAATCGTTCATGCAGACGTAACAAAAGGGAAAATTAATAAAAATATTTATGGCCATTTTGCTGAGCATCTTGGCAGATGTATATATGAAGGAATTTGGGTAGGAGAAGTTTCTTCGATTCCTAATACAAAGGGAATTCGTAACGATGTATTAGCAGCTCTTAAGCAACTAAAGGTTCCGGTTCTTCGATGGCCGGGAGGTTGTTTTGCTGATGAATACCATTGGAAGGATGGAATTGGTCCAAAGGAAAACCGTAAGCGTATGGTCAACACGCATTGGGGTGGAGTCGTCGAAAACAACCACTTCGGAACTCATGAATTTATGCTCCTTTGTGAATTGCTAGAGTGTGAGCCATATATTTGTGGAAACGTGGGTAGTGGAACGGTACAAGAAATGTCTGAGTGGGTTGAATATATGACCTTCGAAGGCGAATCACCAATGGCAAACTGGCGTCGCGAAAATGGTAGAGATGAGCCTTGGAACATGAAGTATTTTGGTGTCGGTAATGAAAACTGGGGCTGTGGTGGTAACATGCGACCAGAATACTATGCGGACCTGTATCGCCGTTATCAAACCTACGTCAGAAATTATGGCCAAAACAAGATTTATAAAATAGCCGGTGGTGCCAACGTAGATGACTACAATTGGACCGAAGTATTGATGAAAAATGCTCATTGGTTAATGGACGGCTTAAGTCTTCACTATTACACCATTCCTGGTGATTTCTGGTTAGGTAAAGGCTCTGCAACGGATTTCCCTGAAGACGAGTGGTTCATTACGATGAAAAAAGCTCTTCATATGGATACATTAATCTCAAAGCACAGCACAATTATGGATAAGTATGACCCAGATAAGCGTATAGGCATGATCATCGATGAATGGGGCACATGGTTTGATGTGGAACCAGGAACAAACCCAGGTTTTTTATATCAACAAAATACGATTCGTGACGCACTAGTTGCTGGCTTACATTTTAATATTTTCCATGAGCATAATGACCGGGTTCAAATGACGAATATCGCTCAAACCGTTAACGTATTACAAGCGATGATTTTGACAGAAGGCGAAAAAATGATTCTCACGCCAACGTACCATGTATTTGATATGTACAAAGTTCATCAAGATGCAGAACGTATCGCAGTAGACACAACATTCGGTGAGTACGAATATAACGGGGAAAAGCTTCCACAAGTAACAGCTTCTGCCTCTAAAAATGCTGACGGGAAGATTCATGTGAGCTTATGTAATATTGATCATCAAAACGAATCAATTTTAGAACTTGACCTTCGTGGTGTAAATGCTGGAACTTCAAAAGTAGCGGGTACCATTCTTACTGCAACTAGCATGGACGCTCATAATACATTTGAACAGCCGGAAGTTGTAAAACCAGAAGAGTTTACTAGCTTCACAGTGGAAAATAATAAGTTATCTATCAAGTTGCCAGCAATGAGTGTAGTTACTTTATCCGTAGAATAGGCGGTGCATCTCATGAGCGAGAAGAGCTTATGTAAAGGCTGCGTCGAAAGCGTCATTGTTAGCGAGGAAGTTATAGAGGAACTAATTTTAGAAGCAGAAGAGCAACCTTCACTCATCGTTTCAGAAGAGGTATACAAGGAACGACTGCAAATTTGTGAAGAATGCCCTTCCTTACAATATGGTTCAACTTGTGCTCATAGCGGATGTATTGTCCGCTATCGAGCGAAGTTTAAAAACAAAAGCTGTCCCTTTGCTGGGAAGCCGAAGTGGGAAAAGGTTAGTTAAATAGTCAATGTACTTAAAGAGCATGTAATTCCCGATACTCTGTATGAAATCAGAAAGGAATAGATACCATGAAAAATAAAGCGAAAATGATTTTAGAAAAAGACTTTAAAATCTCTGAAATTGACAATCGAATTTATGGATCTTTTATCGAACATCTAGGGCGTGCGGTGTACGGGGGAATATATGAGCCAGGTCATCCGACTGCCGATGAAAATGGATTCCGTCAAGATGTATTAGAAATGGTAAAGGAGCTTCAGGTACCACTAGTTCGTTATCCAGGCGGAAACTTTGTTTCAGGTTATAACTGGGAGGATGGTGTCGGTCCAGTTGAACAACGCCCAAGACGATTAGAATTGGCATGGAGAACAACCGAAACAAATGAAATGGGTACCAATGAATTTATGCAGTGGGCGAAGCTTGCGAATGCTGAAGTAAATATGGCAGTGAACCTTGGCACAAGAGGAATTGACGCCGCTCGTAATTTAGTAGAGTACTGTAATCATCCTGGAGGCTCGTATTATAGCGATCTTCGTATCTCTCATGGGTATAAAGATCCTTACAAAATAAAGACTTGGTGCCTTGGGAATGAAATGGATGGCCCATGGCAGATTGGACATAAGACAGCTGCTGAATACGGTAGACTTGCCCAAGAAACAGCCAAAGCAATGAAATGGGTGGATCCGAGTATTGAGCTAGTTGCTTGTGGAAGCTCACATCGAAACATGCCGACGTTTGCTGAATGGGAAGCAACGGTTCTTGATTTTACTTATGATCATGTAGAATTTATTTCTCTACATCAGTACTACGGCAATCGGGATAATGATATTGCCAATTATTTAGCATTGTCATTAGAAATGGATGACTTCATCCGTTCGGTTATATCAATCTGTGATTATATAAAAGCGAAAAAACATAGTAAAAAGAAAATCCACTTGGCCTTTGATGAGTGGAATGTATGGTACCACAGCAATGAGGCTGATAAAAAAATCGAGCCTTGGAGCATTGCGCCACCACAGCTAGAGGATATTTATAATTTTGAAGATGCCCTTTTAGTAGGATGCATGTTAATTACCATGCTTAAGCATGCAGATCGACTTAAGATCGCATGTCTGGCCCAACTAGTAAACGTTATTGCTCCAATTATGACGGAAGACAACGGTGTTGCTTGGAAGCAAACGATTTTCTATCCTTACATGCACACATCTGTATACGGTCGTGGCGTGGCATTAAATCCAATCATTTCTAGTGAAAAATATGATAGTAAAGATTTCACAGATGTTCCTTTCCTAGAGTCTACAGCAGTATATAATGAAGAAGAGGAAACGTTAACTATTTTTGCTGTGAATCGTCATCTAGAAGAAGGATTAGACTTACAAGTCGATATTCGAAATTTCGATGGTTATGAGGTTATTGAGCATATCGTTTTAGAAAATGATGATATTAAGCAGACGAACTCTGCTCAAGGTACCCCTGTTACACCGCACTCAAATGGAAACGCTAGCATTAATAACGGTAGGGTTTCTACCATACTACCAAAGCTATCTTGGAATGTAATCCGTCTAGCAAAGAAAAATTAACGATTGTTTTCCATATCATCCTATGTGGTGATATGGAATCATTTATTTTATCGTTCTTAGAAAGGGTGGGAACATATGAAAGTTGTGAAGGAATTCTTTGGTCATATAAATGAAGAAACAGTAGATTTATATACGCTCGAAAATGACCATGGTATGAGTGTGAGTTGTATGACTCTTGGATGTATTATTACAAAAATTATGACGCCAGACCGCGATGGAACTCTTGAAAATGTAGTCATCGGGTATGACTCGGTAGATGAGTATCTAACAGACTCCTATTATCTAGGTGCTGTTATTGGTAGATTTGCCGGAAGAATTGCTGGTGCGTCTTTTGAACTTGATGGTGTAACGTATCCTCTAGCTAAAAATAATAACGGGAATCACCTACATGGAGGCCTTAAGGGCTTTGATAAGGTGATTTGGGATGCAGAGGTTATTGAACGTGAAGGTGAAGCCGGCGTACAGTTTTCTTATTTTAGTCCTGATGGAGAAGAGGGATACCCAGGAAATCTAAATGTTTCGGTACTATATACATTAAATAACCAAAATGAGCTAACAATCCGCTATACAGCCAAATCAGATCAAAAGACAGTTTTAAATATGACGAACCACTCTTATTTTAATTTAAGTGGAAACTTACAGCGTGATACATTAGACCATTCTCTTCAATTAAAGAGCAGTAAATATCTTGAGTTAAACGACGAGCTTTTACCATTAAGGGTAGCTGACGTACAGGGGACTCCATTTGATTTCAAAGCTGCACATAGTATTCGTGAAGGCGCTGAGTCATCCTTTTCACAAAATAAACTGGCAGGCGAAGGTTATGATCATCCATTTATTTTGGATACTAACCACGATCATGAAATTGTTTTAAAGGAAGAACAAAGTGGTCGTAGTTTAACCATTGAAACAGATGAAGTAGCTGTGGTTCTATATTCTGGAACTCAGATTCAGGAGAATGGAGAAATCAGGGGTGTACCAGCCCGTAAATATTTAGGATTATGTTTAGAAACGCAGGGACTTCCAGATGCGGTTCATCATCCCGAATACCCTAGTTGTTGGATTGAAAAAGATGTAGAAGTAACAAAGGCTACCACTTATAAATTTGGAACATTTTAATATCCAAATAGGAGGGAAAATAAGATGGAGAATTATATCGCAGACGTCATGACCTTAAGCCGACAATGTGATTGCGGAAATCATCATAATCCCATCCCCATTGAAGTAATTAAAATAGGAAATCATGCATTAAAGGAAGCCGCTCATTATATCAAGAGTAAAGAGTTTCAAAAGGTAGTCATTATAGCTGACGCACAAACGTATAAGGCAGGAGTAGAACAGTTAGCAGAATCTCTAAAGGAAAGGCAGATAGCCTTCTCGGTTACCATTTTAAAACCAGATGAGAATAACGATGTCGTTGCTGATGAGAAAAGTTTGGTTCAAGCATTGCTTGATATACCAGCCAAAGCGGATGTACTTATTGCGTTTGGTGCAGGGACCATCCATGATATTACTCGCTTTTGTGCAACCAAACTGAAGCTTCCTTTTGTTTCGGTCCCATCCGCTCCGTCCGTTGATGGATTCACCTCATTAGGTGCACCACTAATTGTCCGGGGAGTAAAAACAACTTTTCAAATGTGTTCACCTGTTGCTGTTTTCGCAGATCTTTCCATTCTAACTGCAGCACCAAAAGAAATGATTGCTGCTGGATTCGGGGATATGATGGCAAAGTATACCTCCCTTGCCGATTGGAAGTTAGGTCACTTAGCAGGAGGAGAACCGTATTGTCCCCTTTCTGCACAAATTACTAGAGATGCACTAGAAGCATGTGTGGAACATGTAGAGGACATTGAAGCCGGAGATGCTCTTGGTGTTCGAATATTAATAGAGGCTTTAATCAAGTCAGGATTAGCCATGCTATTATTTGGGCAATCACACCCTGCTTCTGGTGGTGAGCATCATCTATCACATTACTGGGAGATGGAGTTTTTAAAACAAGGTCGACCAGCTGTACTTCACGGTGCAAAAGTATCGGTGGCCACCATCCTACTCTCAGAAATTTATAAACGGAATTTCTTGGATTTCATGGATAGCAGTGAAAGCTTGGATCAGATAGAAGAGCAGCAGATAACCAATAAAATAATACAGAATTTAGATGAGATTAAGAGAGTTTATGAGGAAATTCCTCAGCCGGAAGTGCTTCGGGAGATATTAGTAAAACTAGGTGGAGTAAGCACTCCAGCTGAGCTTGGAATAGGTGAACAATTAGTAAACCAAAGCTTACAGGATGCACACCATCTTCGTAACCGCTTTACGGCTTTGAAATTTTTGAATGAAGTAGCCAAAGTTAGTCCTCAATTCGTTTAAAAGGAAAGGTGAATACGATGCAAAAGGTAGATACACTAAAAAATCCAATACTATTACAAAGAGCAGACCCATGGGTGTATAAGCACACAGACGGCTACTATTACTTTACAGCTTCTGTACCTGAATTTGATTTAATTGAATTGAGAAGAGCAAAAACCATTCAAGGACTGGGAGAGGCTGAACCCGTTGTTGCTTGGCGCAAATACGAGTCAGGACCAATGAGTGCTCATATATGGGCGCCGGAGCTTCATTTTATTGATGGCAAGTGGTATATCTACTACGCCGCTGCAAGAGCGGACGATATTTTTGACCACCGTATGTATGTCCTTGAAAATGAATCTGCTAACCCATTAGAGGGTGAGTGGGTAGAAAAAGGTCAAGTGAAGACAGACTGGGAGTCGTTCTCGCTTGATGCCACTACTTTCGAACACAAGGGAGTAAGATATTATGTTTGGGCACAGCGTGACCCTAATATTGAAGGAAACTCTAATCTTTATATAGCAAAAATGGTGAGTCCGTGGGAAATTGAGGGACCACAGATCATGATTACAAAACCTGAATATGACTGGGAAACAATCGGATTCCTTGTGAATGAGGGAGCGGCAGTTTTAAAGAGAAACGGTAAGATTTTTATCACGTACTCTGCTAGTAAAACTGACTACAACTATTGTATGGGTCTATTAACAGCAGACGAAGATAGTGATTTACTTGACCCAGCTTCATGGAAGAAGACAAATCAACCTGTTTTCCAGACCAGTGAGGAAAACGGTCAATATGGACCAGGACATAATAGCTTCACTGTTTCAGAGGATGGAACACAGGATATCCTCATTTACCACGCGAGAGATTACAAAGAAATTGAAGGAGATCCGCTGTGGGATCATAATCGACACACTCGCGCACAGATTTTTACATGGAATGAAGATGGAACACCAAACTTTGGTGTACCAGTGAAGGATGTAAAGTAGAGGAATCGGAGGAGAACATGATGGTAAAAACAGAAGATAAAAATCTTATTCTAGAACAAAGAGCAGATCCATGGGTTTACAAGCATACGGATGGTTACTATTACTTTACAGCTTCTGTTCCTGAATACGACCGGATTGAGGTTCGAAGGTCAAAGACATTACATGGTATTGCTGAGGCAGAACCAGTGGTAGCTTGGAGAAAGCACGAGACTGGACCGATGAGTTCACTAATTTGGGCTCCTGAGCTTCACTATATTAACGGTGCCTGGTACATTTATTTTGCAGCAGCAAAATCGAAGGAAATCATCAACGGTTTGTTCGATCATCGTATGTTTGTCATTGAAAACAAGTCTGCTAACCCATTAGAAGGTGAGTGGGAGGAAAAGGGACAAATTAAGACTGATTGGGAATCCTTTGCCCTTGACGCAACTTCGTTTGAGCATAATGGACAGCAGTACCTGGTGTGGGCTCAGAAGGACCCAAATATTCAAGGGAACTCGAATTTGTACATTGCTCCTCTTGAAAATCCTTGGACGATTAAAAGTCCTCAGGTAATGATTACGAAACCAGAATATGATTGGGAAACGATCGGCTTTTGGGTAAATGAGGGTGCTGCTGTAATTAAAAGAAATGGAAAAATCTTCATTTCTTATTCAGGAAGTGCCACAGATGAAAACTACTGCATGGGATTAATTTCAGCAGATGAGACAAGTAATCTATTGGATCCTAACTCTTGGACAAAATCAGATAAGCCAGTATTTCAAACGAATCGTGAAGCGGGCCAATATGGTCCAGGCCATAATAGCTTTACGGTTTCAGAGGATGGCTCTCAAGATATTCTTGTTTATCACGCAAGAACTTATACAGAGATTGTTGGTGACCCATTGTACGACCCAAATCGACATACACGTGCTCAAGTGTTTACATGGAAAGAAGATGGAACACCGTACTTTGGTAAACCTGAGTAATTTTTATAGGGCTATAGGAAGGAATTCATATCATTTTTGATATGAATTTTTTCTATGGCTATTTACTCCAATTATAAATAAAAGAAGGTATTAACTATGGGAAAATCACTTGCATCGAATGAACTGCAGAAACTAACCTTACGAGCCATCACTTGGCCGATTTTTATTGAATTATTCTTACAGACAATTATGGGAAGTACGGATACCATTATGCTCGCTCATATTTCTGATGATGCCGTTGCAGCAGTCGGTGTGGCGAATCAATTGGTTTTCTTTGCGATATTGATTTTTGCCTTTACCTCGACTGGGACGGCTGTTCTAATTTCTCAGTACTTAGGGGCTGGAATGAAGTTAGAGGCAAAAGAGACTGCGGGTATTTCTATCACAATAAACCTATTAATTGGCTTAGTAATGAGTGGATTAATGTTTATTTTTCAAGGGCCACTGCTCGATCTATTTAAGCTCGAAGAACACTTAGCAACTATAGGGCATTCCTACCTCTCAATTGTTGGTGCTACTTTGTTTCTACAAGCATTGCTTGGCACTGTGTCCTCCATTTTACGAGCTTACGGGTTTACGAGGGATGCAATGTTTGTATCCATTATCATGAACATCATACACTTAATAGGAAATGCATTAGTTATATATGGCTTATTCGGCTTACCTGTATTTGGGGTAGAAGGAGTAGCCGTTTCAACTGCAGTCAGTAGAGCTATTGCGTTAGGCATTGCTGTTTATCTTATGTATAAAAGACTTCCAATCAAGGTGGAGGTTAAGGATTATATTCATTTTGATGCTTCTAAGATTAAAAAGATCCTACGAATTGGTGTGCCAGCAGCAAGTGAACAGTTATGTTATAACACGAGTCAGATGGCAATCACTGCAATTACTGCTTTAATGGGGGCAGCAGCCTTAACGACTCGAGTCTACACCTGGAACATAATGACGTTTATTTTGTTATTTGGATTAGCCATGGGACAAGGAACCCAAATCTTAATCGGTTATCGAGTTGGTGCGGGGGACTTCGATGGAGCCTATCGTCAACTACTAAAGAGCTTAAAGTCAAGTTTTATTATTACAATCATTATCGCAATTCTTGTTGCAGTGTTTAGAGTTCCATTAATGAGCATTTTTACAGATAACAATGAGATCATTTATGTTGGGAGTCAATTGTTGCTGCTTTGTTTAATCCTAGAACCAGGAAGAACGTTTAACCTTTTAGTAATTAATGCGCTGAGGGCAACAGGTGATGCAACCTTCTCAGTAAAAGTGGGAGTTATCTCGATGTGGTTCATTGGTGTACCAATAGCATATGTGCTTGGTATTCACTTCGAATGGGGACTTTATGGAGTCTGGGTTGCCTTTATTGTTGATGAGTGGCTAAGGGGAATTATTATGTATTTTAGATGGAGAAGCAGAGTATGGGAGAAGAAGGTGCTTGTCGTAAAGGATGAAGCGGCTAGTTATTAAAAGGAAGGGAATTTACAAAAAAAATATATCCAGCTGGCAGAGATTCTCAGCCAGCTTTTTTGCGTGAAAAGAAGAAGAAAGAGAAAGAATCTTTACTTCTATTCATGAATAGCATATAGGCAGGTAAAGGATTAGTTGATTGGAGGAGTGTTTATGCAAATATTTTACACTGTCCGCCCGGGGGATACGATTTTCCAGATTGCGAGTCGGTGGAAGCTTCCCTATGAATCTCTTGCTGCCGCAAATAATATACAGCCACCCTACATGATTTATGTAGGACAGCAGCTTTCAGTCCCACCAGGAGTGAATAGAGTTCGGGGAAAATCAGGGGATACGATTTTTAGCATCGCTCAAACGTTTGGTGTACCACAGTCTGTAATTATCCAAGCAAATCAACTACAACCGCCCTTTACGATACAAGTGGGTCAGCTGTTAAATGTACCTCCTGGTAACCCATTCTATGTCGTTCAGTCTGGTGATACTCTATATCAAATAGCAAACAGATATAACGTGACCACAAGGGGGCAAAGTAACTACGAATTGATTCGGCAGGTGAACCAGCTTCCTAACTACGATCTTTCTCCAGGAATGCGATTAAGGATTCCTTATGCTCCACCTGGGAATCCTGGTTTGATCGCCTATACCTCAAATCGTGGAGGAAGCTATGATATTTGGGTGTATAGTCTTGTGAGCGGAGCGAATGTTCAGCTTACTACTGGATTAGGAGAATCTTATAGCACTCCCTTTTGGTCACCGGATAGTCGAAAGATTGCCTTTGTAGGAAGGGACGGTATCTTGTTCATACTGAACATTCGGGATGGCGGCATTTCAAGGATTGATCAATTCACTGAGGGGGAAGGAATCTTTTTAGATTGGTCCCCAGACAGCCAAAGGCTTGCTTATGTAAAGAATAATCAAATCATCTTGTACCAAGTTTCAACCAATCAGGTTCAGCGAATCGCGGCAGTAAATGCTACTGATGTTCAATGGTTTCCTAATGGAAGGCAGCTTCTTTATCAAGCACCTGATGAAAGGGGGATTAGTCAGCTTTATCTTATTAGGACAGACGGTACCGACAAACAGAAAATTACAGAAAATACGGGCGGCAGATTGAACAATGTTCGCTTATCCCCAGATGGTTCATCTGTCTTGTATACGAGTCCAGGCGTAAGCATTTCTATTATCTATACGATCGACCTTTCAAGTGGACAGATTACCGAGGTAAAGGGAGGACCGCTTGCAAAAAATTATTATCCGGTATGGTCTCTGGATTCCTCAACGATTGCTTATAGTGCGACAGCCTTTGAAGATGTAGGCTATTTCTCATTCATTCGAACCACAGGCAGGAAAGGGGAGAATGACCGGACGAGAGCGATATCGTCTTGCTATGCAACACCTGTTACTTGGTCGCCCGATGGAAAGAAACTTGGCTTTCTATCTGGATGTAACGGGGAAGGAGTAGGAAGGGAAATGTGGGTAATGGATTTACGTCATCCTGTTCCTATTAAGTTACTTGAAGGGATTCAAATCTCCTCATTGCAATGGTCACCTATGCCACTTTCATCCTTAAAGAGGACCTATACTAATTCTACGTACAATGTGCAATTTGAGTATCCTGCAAGCTGGAGACGAGTGAACGATGAAAGATATGAGGGACCTGATGGATTTTTTCAAGTTTCCACGATACTTTCGGAGGAAACCATCCAGAATGTTTGCCAAAATGAAGCTTTCCACCAACTACTTCCATACGGTACTAAACCACTTATTATACAAACAAACATTCAGACACAGGAAGCTTGCTATATTTTTCCGTCAGAAGATCAACCACCTGAAATGAAAGGGCAAGCCGCGCTAATTGTCCGCTATCCAGCGCCGATTCAAATCGGAGACACTTTCTATAATTATTTCATTTTATGGGCGGACCAAAATCATTTATATGGAATTAGCTCGTCACTCACTTTTTTACGATAGACATACTAGTATGAGGATATCGTGCGCACTATAAGAGATATCCTCTTTTTTAGAACGACAAAAAAACTACCAGTCTTACTAATCCCCCCAAAGTCATAAAGCAAAAATCCATATTATTATCCCCAAAAAAAGCTCTCTAAATTGAGAGCTAAAATTAAAATTTAAAATAAGCCTGCTTCTAAAGCTGCCTCAAAGCTATCTCTAGCAAATTCAAAAGGATTATCAATTTTTTCCCAGTGTATATACATTAGTCTTGGTTCATCGAATAACCAATGGTTGTGTAGAGCTGTAACGATTATACCTCTCTTTCGGAGAGCTGATATAAAAGGATTAATTTCCTTTTGAAGAATGACTGTTTCACCTAGATTGAGTGTTCTCCCATTTTGTTGGTTCTCAAATGATAATGCAAACGGTAAAGCTAATGGAGATCTTGTTCTTCTATCTAGGATCGAAGCATCAATGTTTCTTAGTCTTGAAACTACACATACTCCATTTGAGACTTGAGCAGTACCACCTATAATTCTAGCTAGTCTTTCACAACTGGATGACATTATTTTTCACCTCCTTACAATATCAATATGTAAGGAGTACAAGCTTGTATAGGTATTAATATATTTAGCTACAAATAATTTAAAATGGTTATATTAATCATTTATATAATATGTGGTACGAAAGAGAGCTCTTTAAAGACTGTTAACCCTATCTGTATTATGGTCCTATCTTTCCCTGGCTTATGGGTGAATAGTTACCGCCGTACCGTTTGGGACAATCCTCGCTAATTCCTCTACATCTTTATTGTACATACGAATACAGCCTTTTGAGACAGCTTTCCCAATAGAGCTAGGGTCATTTGTACCGTGTATACCATAGTGTTGTTTAGATAAGCTCATCCACATGGTTCCAAATGGGCCTCCTGGGTTTGGGGCTTTATTTAGAATGATGTAATTACCTAAAGGTGTCGCAAAAAGCATTCTCCCTACCGCAATAGGATACTGTTTTTGAAGAACACCATTTCTAAATAGTCGAAGAATGCGGTCATTAACAGAAACATCAATTCGATAAGGACTACTCTCGGGTGAAGGGACTCCTGGGATATTGATCGATTGTCCGGGATAAATGAGATTTGGATTAATGGATGGATTAGCTCGAAGAATGGTTGCTAGTGGGGTACGATAATCCTTTGCAATTTGATTAAGAGTTTCGCCTGCTTTAACTGTATGAATCAGTGGTAACACCTCCTAGGGAACTTTTTATACATTGTATGTTAGTGGGAAAAAGTGATTCATAGTTGATTTATTTATTTCAAAGAACAAAGGAAAAGGACTCATTCAGTAAACAACTGAATGGGCTATTTTTATTACCATTTGTTTCTCCGTTTCTTCCTTCTTTGGACATAGTTACGCCATATTTGCTGACTATAATTTTCCTAGATAAAGCGTAAGAGAAGCAAAGGAGGTTGTCCTCATCTTGAAAAAGAGAAAACTTATAGTAATCATCTCAATAGTCATTACAAGTGTTGCACTAATTCTATATTTATTAGCGAACCGTTATCTAATTGAGCATGTTGA
Source organism: Robertmurraya korlensis NBRC 107688 (assembly GCF_001591645.1). GTDB lineage: Bacteria > Bacillota > Bacilli > Bacillales > Cytobacillaceae > Robertmurraya_A. The sequence goes on from NZ_BCVH01000008.1 coordinate 154,535, forward strand.
GGTAGAAAATGCACTTGTGAGTTCCGAAACAACGAACTCAACAACCGAATCTACTATAACGGTGGACGAGACCTATGAAGCGGATGATATGAGTTATACGAGTGATACAAAGTCGATTGAAATTGAGAAAGTAGTGACTGGTTCAGGAAGTGATCAGGTTGTGTACTACGTAGCGGACGTCCACTTAACAGATTCAAGTAGTTTAAAGTCAGCATTTGCTAATAATCAGTTTGGTAATAACATCGTGCAAGTAACTTCCGAAATTGCAAGTAATAATAACGCGATTTTTGCGATTAACGGTGATTATTATGGATTTCGTGAAGACGGGATAACGATTCGTAATGGGCAAATCTTTCGAGATAATCCGGCACGTACGGGGTTAGCATTTTATGAGGATGGGTCTATGGAAATTTATGAGGAGACAGAAACTTCTGCAGAAGAATTGATTGCAGAAGGAGTAACGCAAACCTTCTCTTTTGGACCTGCTCTCGTTAAGAATTCAGTGGCGATTGAGGATTTTGGAGATGTGAGCATTGATAAGAATTTTGGAAACCGTTCCATTGAAGACTCAAACCCGAGAACAGGGGTAGGTATCATATCTGAAAATCATTATGTGTTCGTCGTCGTTGACGGAAGAAGTAAGGGGTATTCAAAAGGCTTGACCTTAGGTGAGTTTGCTCAAGTGTTTGAAGATTTAGGGGCTACTGAAGCCTATAATCTCGACGGTGGCGGTTCGTCAACGATGTACTTTATGGGAGAAGTCATTAATAATCCACGAGGTACAGGTGAGGAACGTGGCGTAAGTGATATTATCTATATCCAGTAAGAGAGGTGAATGAAGTGATTATCGTTATTCCTGCGTATGAGCCAACCGAGACAATGCTTCAGTTAATAAAAGAAATCCAACAAAAAAGCAGCTATCAGGTACTAATTGTAAATGACGGTAGTTCGGGTAAGTGTGAAGGTATTTTTGAACAGGCTGCCGAGAGAGGCTGCATAGTGTTAACCCACGAGACAAACCAAGGGAAGGGAGCTGCGCTGAAAACAGCCTTTGCCTATATTCGAATGAACTATCCAAATGAAGAAGGGGTGGTGTGTGCAGATTGCGACGGGCAGCATCAATGGGAAGATATTCAGCGTGTAGCGCAAGAGTTATCTGCACAGCCTCAAACTATTGTATTAGGGGCTAGGGAATTTCTAGGCGAGGTTCCAGTAAAGAGCTTAATAGGGAATAAAGTAACTAGAACCATTTTCTCCATTGTAGCTGGATATAGAATTGACGATACCCAGACGGGACTTAGGGGATTTTCCGTTGACATGCTACCGTGGCTGATTGACATTAAGGGGAAACGGTATGAATATGAGATGAATCAATTACTTGAGGCGAAAACTGCTGGTTATCGCATTTCTAGCTTGCCCATTCAAACGGTCTATGAAAATAACAATCAGGGTAGCCATTTCCGCCCTATCCACGATTCTATTCGGATCTATCTCCCTATACTAAAGTTTAGTTTATCTTCCCTATCATGTGGTGTAATTGACTTTATCTTGTTTTTCTTATTGCACTGGCTAACTAACAATATATTATTCTCCGTTATAGGTGCGAGAGTGATCAGTTCCTTAATCAATTATGTAATTAACAAAAACCTCGTTTTTAATAGGAAAAAGCAATCCCATGCAAAGCCGATTCTCAAATACTATAGCTTAGCTGGATTTATATTAATCAGTAACTATTTGATGATTTCTATATTTAACGACACAGTTAATCTCTCGCTCTTTACTAGTAAGAGCTTTACGGAAGGAATCCTGTTTATGGTTAGCTATTATGTACAGAAGAGGTTTGTTTTTTAAAAAGTCCTTCCAAAAGGGCTTTTTTCTGTTAATTATATGGAAGGAAATAATATAGAAAAGGAAGTCATTTATGGTAGAGGAAATGCTAGTGACACTGTAAAATTGATGGTAGTAAAAATGGATATGAAGGAGGTTCTTTAAGGTGGATTTTATTGCAATCGATTTTGAAATTGCGAATAATGCGATGAGTAGCGCTTGTTCACTAGGAATGGTCTTTGTAAAGGATAATCAAGTTGTTGAAGAAAAATATTTTTTAATCCAACCTCCAACTTTAACATTTCTCGAGGAAACAACAAAAATTCACGGTTTGACCGTGGAGGATGTAAGGAATGAAAGAAAGTTCCATGAGATTTGGGAGGAGATCAAACACCACTTCGAAGGAGCGACAATTGTTGCTCATAATGCTCAATTTGACATGAGTGTTCTCTATTGTTGTCTAATGGAATATGCTCTTGAAATCCCTGAGTTTGAATTTATTTGTAGCATTCCTCTGAGTGCGAAGTCTTGTAGAGAAAAGGTGGGGAATTCTTTAGTAGAAAGGTTACATCATTTTAATATCACTTTAGAAAATCATCACAATGCCTTGCACGATGCAAGAGCTTGCGCGGAATTAGTGGCTACTTGTGTAACAGTTAAAAATAAACAATCACTTCAATCGTATTGCAAAACATATAGAAGCATTCCCATTAAGAAGTTTTCCGAGCTAAAACCACAAACGTATTTTAAACAAAAAAAGAAGAAAAAGACCTTTACCAAAGTGGTTATTTCCGAGATTTCTGCCAATGTTCAAACCTTTAATGAAGAGCATCCTTTTTTCGGAAAAAATATTGTTTTTACCGGTGATATGAAGCTTGATCGTAAGGAAGCAATGCAAAGAGTGGTCAATGCTGGTGGAACAATTAAGAGTGGAGTGAGTGGTAAAACTCATTATTTAATCGTTGGAAAGCAGGACAAAACGATCGTAGGAGCTAGTGGAATTAGTACCAAGGAAGAAAAGGCATATGCTCTAATCGAAAAAGGCATGGCTATAAAAGTAATTGGTGAGCAAGAGTTTGTGGAGTTATTAGGAAATTGAGAAAACCGCTCAAATATGAAGCGGTTTTTCTCTTGTTAAAGTATTTGTTTGATTAAGGGGAGCTTACGTAAAAAGAAATGACTAATAACAAAACTGAAGATAATGCCAAACAACGTAACGAATAAGAATTGTGAAATCATAGAAATATCATAGCTCTCAATCCAGTATTGCAAGGTAACCAAGACCGGTACATGAATAATGTAGACAGCATAAGAGTTAGCAGATAAGGTCTTTGTAAAAGATGTCGTGTGGTTAGCAATGATTTTAAAAAGGTAGATCAATCCTATACATAATCCTGTACACAAAAAGGTTTCATAAAAAGAATAAATAAGGTTTCCTGTTGTAAAGCCGTATCGAGTCGCAACAGTAATGAAACCAAGATAGTACATTCCTGCCAGAACCCCCCCGATAATAAACCACGTTATTCCTACTTTATTGGAAAGAGTGGTAAACCAATTCCTCCTTGATGCTATCACTCCAGCGATAAAGAAGCTAGCGTATTGAGGGACATGAGCGTACTCCGCCTGAATAAAGCCGAGGAAGCCCTCCCAATGATCAATTGGATATTTAATACGTGTAACAAAAGTTAACAAGGCAACAACTACTGCGAATAAAAAGATGGATAATAGACTGAGTGGTTTGGGTGTAACCACAGCATTTCTTTTTCCAGTCCATCTGCTAATTATCGTATAAATACAAGCATAAAATAGTAGGTGTTCAAGAAACCAAAGATGAGCAAACTGTAGGTCGGGCCAACTAGGTCCTGACCAATTCTCAGGTTGTCCGCTTAATCCGAAATAAACATTAATGTAGTATGACCAAAACGAAAGATCGGGATAGGGGCGGTAATGCAAGTAATACTGGTACATCATAATTGGGACGATAATAAGAAAACCAAAAAGTGCTGGGATACCGAGCCGAATAAATCGATCACTTAGGAAATTTTTCCATCCTTTTTTTCTTAGAGAGGAAGGCAAAAAATATGCTGAAATGAGGAAAAACAAGCTCATAAAAAACCCCGCATTAACAGCAAAGAATCTACCAAGCTCAATTTCTGGACCATTTGGTGGTTGGTAATACCAAAATCCTCCTGAGCCACCATAAGGTTGACCAGCATGGTGGGCAACAACAAGGCAGGTAAGAGCGACCTTCAGAGTATCTAAATAATCAAGTCGTTTCCCTGTATCTAGTTTATTTTCAATACTAGGTGGGGGATTTGTATTTTGTTTTATTTGAGTGTTGAACAAATGATTCACCTCTGTAAAATATATGTACTAATGGAAGTGTAGCCCAGTATTTAGACGTATTCAATAGAATAATAGTTACATCAGTTTAGAAGGCGGTCATAGATTCAAATCGCAATCGTATATAATCGCAAATAATTTTTAAAAGTTGAGAAAAACAACACTTTCCTAATCAAAAATAAACATTGGCTAAATTAAGGTGTATACTAAAATGAGTTGTTTATTTTTTTATAGGGGTTGAGAAGCGTGAATAATACTAACGAGAATGGACAGAAATACCTTTACAATTATTCATGTCAAGAAGATGAAGTGGAGCTCTGTGCCTTAGAAATGCGTTCTTTTTTTGGACAGGACTCTGAAGAATATATTATAGAAAGTAATATTAAAATTGATCCAAGCAGAAGCCCGTTTATTCGGGATCGAATAGATATTATTTTTGAAGGCAGTGAGTTGGAAGAAATAATTAGCAAGGTGAAAAGTTTACCTCCACTTTCTGAAACCTATAGAGTCATTTACTTAAAGACTTTTTCATTAAAAAAAGTAGCCTTTGAACAACGAAGAAGAGTAGAGCGAGAAGTGGCTCTACATGTGCCAGGAGAGCCGGACTTAAAACATCCTGAGATCTCGTTCGGAATTGTAAGAGTTAATGAAAAATGGGTATTTGGTTATTATCATAAGGGTGAAGCTGTATGGTTACAGCACCAAAAAAAGCCAAATGAATATTCGACCGCGTTAAGCACCCGAGTTGCACGGGCAGTTGCCAACATTGCTGTTCCGAACCCAGAAGGTGTAAAGGCCATTGACCCTTGCTGCGGGATTGGAACGGTTCTCGTCGAGGCCTTATCTATGGGAATCGATATTGTCGGGAGTGATGTGAATCCCCTTATTCTTCCTGGAACACGTGAAAATATCGCCCATTTTGGGTACCGTTGTGAAGTTCTATTTAGGGACATTAGGAAGGTAACGGGAAGCTATGATGTGGCGATTATTGATATGCCATATAATCTTTGTTCTGTTATCTCCCCACAAGAACAGCTAGAATTGCTTCAAAGTGCCTATTCCTTCGCGAATAAAATCGTGATCGTCACAATAGAACCCATTGACTCTATTATTGAACATGCGGGGTTCCAAATTGTCGACCGCTGTATCGTGAAAAAGGGAACATTTATTAGACAAATTATCGTTGGAAATAGTAATGAGGTAAAAGGTTGTCACTAATGGAGTGTCAACCTTTTTATTTTAAGAACAGTCGGTTACTTCACTTAGTAGAGGGGTAGAATGATTCTAAAATACTAAATTTGGTGAAGACAATGAATAGTAAAGAAATCATCTTTTTAATTATCATCGTACTGGGTGCAGCAGGGTGTTTATATTTCATACGACTGGACTGGAAGCGATATGGCGCCATTTATTTAATTAGTGTAATTTCTGGAAATTTATTATGTTACATGTTTACGTTCCTAGATTTTTACACATTTCCTAATAATATTCTGCATAAAGGGTTCCTTATTCCATATGGATTGGTTTCAACTGTATTCCCCTTAATTGCTATGTTTGGGATAAGGTATAGCCCAGTAAGATGGGTTTGGAAAATACCGTTCTACTGGGGAATTGTCCACATTGGGGTACTAGCCGAAGTGATTTTAAAACAAACTGAGATTTTTGCTTTTAAACCCGAATGGGACTTATGGGATAGTTACACTTTATGGTGGCTGAATTATTTATTATTTGAGCTTTTAGGTGGGAAAATGATCCCCAGCCATTTAAGGAAACCAATTAACTCTGAAGCATTTAAGTACGGAAACTGGGCTTGGATTGTGTTTCATATTATTGTTATTACGACCATCTTTCTTGCAGGTGTTTATGTTGGAATTACGGTATTTAGGGAATAAATCATGAAATGTCTCCTTCTTTCCTTTCACCTACAATATCTTGGATAATTTCAATATGTACCGCTGCCCATGCCTTTTCCCGAAAATGAATAATAACACTTATGGTCAGAGTTAGAATATAGAAAATACTGAAAGTGAGAAAAAGAAAACTTCCTTCTTTAAAAAGAAACGCTTGTAATTGCTTTGAAAAGAGAAAGAAAAACCACGGAACGGAGGTAACAAAAATAGGGATGATTCCAGATCCCTGTTTTTCCTTAATCATACGATAATATATTAATTGTAAAGTTGCTGTTTCAATCGATTGATAAAACGATCGAATTTCTTGAATCTCCACTAATTCCTTTACTTGGCCTAATGGCTTATCATGTTTCCAAACCTTTGTAAGCTTGATGTACAGTTTATGAGCATCACCTCGAAAAGACACTTGCATCACCTATTATAAAATTTCAATGACAGAGAAGAAGATATAAAGCATAAAGTTCTCTAAAAGTATGGTCTTTATTCACTGAAGTTCCTCTTTTAGGTTGCTCCAATATTTTGTGTTTTCTAAAAACATATAAGTATGGTATAAAAGTCTTATAAATATTAAGGAAGTTTACCTATATGACATTTAATAAATGGATGATTTTGTTAGTCTCTATTTTTCTAACCTGCATACTTGCTGGTTGTACGAATAAAGTGCCCGAAGCGGAAGGTGGGACTATTAACCTAGGTGAATATTCCTTCACAGATGGTGACACGATTAAATTGAACGGGGAATGGGAGTTTTATTGGGGACAGCTTCTTTCTGATATAAAAAGTGAACAAAAAACAGGATATATCCATGTTCCGAGCTTTTGGGGGAATCAAAGTGTTGGAAAAAATGAATTAAGTGGAAAAGGTCATGCAACGTACCGGTTGAAGGTAGTGTTAAATGAGGATCAACGGGGGAGAACGATGGGGCTTTACCTTCCATTTGGAATTGAATCAGCCTACCGATTGTACGTGAATGGTGAGCTTCTGGCCTCAGCAGGTAAGGTTGGGATTTCTCGTGAGGTAATGGAGGGAAAGTATGAACCCAAAGTAGTGCTTTTCCAGGTAAAACGTGTGAACGAGATAACGATTCAGGTTTCCAATTATGTTCAGACAACAGGAGGATTATGGGATTCGATAAGTATGGGATCTGGAGAAGATCTGATTCAATACTGGAACAATCGATTAGCAAAGGAACTTTTTGTTGCTGGAAGTATTGTCATAATTGGTTTGTATCATCTGGGACTTTTTGTCATTAGAAGAAAAGATAAATCCCCTTTATATTTTGGTGCGTTTTGTTTATTGATTGGATTACGTTCCTTGTTTTTAGGTGAGGTATATATAAATGAAGTAATACCTAATCTCCCTTTTGAACTATATAAAAAACTAGAATACATTGGTCAATACATGGGTCCGGCGATGTTTCTGCTCTATGTACAGTGTTTGTTTCCTAGTGATATCAATAAAACCATGGTGAAAATAGGAGTTACATTTTATATACTTATGAGTGGTTTTGTCATGTTAACACCAGCCGTTGTGTTTACGCATGTGTTAAAGCTTTCTCATATTATGTTACTTATCTTAGCTCCGTATGTGGTATTTGTTTTTATAAAGGCAGCTATCAAGAAACGAGAAGGAGCTCTATTCAGCTGTATGATGTTCCTAGTTCTTGCATTAACTGTGGTCAATGATGTCCTACACTATAACCAAGTAATCTCGACCTTTGATATGGCAAAGTTCGGCTTGTTTAGCTTTATTTTTGCTCAAGCATTCTTGCTATCTATTAAATTTTCAAAGGCATTTAGGTCGGTTGAAGAACTTTCGTTAAAACAAGCGAAGTGGTCTACGGAGCTAGAAAAGACTGTACAAGAAAGAACACTCAATCTTCAAGTGACATTAGAAGATTTACAGCTTACACAAAAGCAATTAGTGGAATCGGAAAAAATGGCTGCTTTAGGGGCATTAGTAGCGGGTGTAGCCCACGAAATTAATACACCTGTAGGAGTAAGTGTGACGGCAAACTCGTTTCTGCAGCAAAAAACGAAAGAAATGCTTAACGTGTTAGAGGAGAATAAGCTGAAAAAATCTGACTTAACTGGTTATTTAAGTGCTGCTAATGAATCCACTCAAATTATCTCCAACAATCTTAAGAGGGCATCTGAACTGGTGAAGGGCTTCAAGCAAGTAGCTGTCGATCAAACAAGTGAAGTGAAGAGAGAATTTGGTGTAAAGGGGTATCTCGAGGAAATTATCTTTAGTCTAGGCCCGAGCATGAAAAGCAGCCATGTAGATGTAAAGCTTGAGGTATCTGAAGACATTTTAATTACTAGTTATCCTGGTGTGTTTTCGCAAATATTTACAAACCTAATAATAAATTCACTTACGCATGCGTTTAATAAGGATAAAGGAACCATCCTCATTAAGGTGACGAAAACATCCCAGCTTATTTTAGAATATCGTGATAATGGAAAAGGGATGTTGCCAGAAGTGAAGAAGAAAATATTCGATCCCTTTTTCACAACAAATCGAGCAAACGGGGGAACAGGATTAGGTATGCATATTGTCTATAATCTTGTCACACAAACGTTAGGTGGAACGATTACTTGCGAAAGTATGCATAATGAAGGAACGACTTTTATGATTAATTTACCTCTGGGGGAAAAAGAACTTGACACTAGACCATGACGAGCTGTTATTTCAGGAAGAAGACGACTTAGAACCAGTTAAACAAAATGTAGATAATAAGTGGAAAATTCTTATCGTAGACGATGAAGAAGAGGTACATCAGGTTACGAAGTTTGTCCTTTCAGATGTAGAGTTTGAAGGAAAGCCATTGTCGTTCCTGCAAGCTTATTCTGCAGAAGAAGCGAAACATCTACTTGCAAAGGAACAAGATATCGCAGTAATTTTACTAGATGTAGTGATGGAGGACGATCATTCCGGCTTAACGGTTATTCAATACATTCGGCAGGAGCTAGGTAACCCGTTAATGAGAATCATTTTGCGGACGGGCCAACCAGGACAAGCTCCAGAGAAGCAAGTGATTATGGAATACGATATAAATGACTATAAGGAAAAAACAGAGCTTACATCACAGAAGCTTTATTCAACGTTGATTGTGGCTTTACGGTCGTATCGAGATTTACATATTATTGATGCGAATAAAAGAGGGTTGGAAGACATAATCTATTCGTCTGCTCAGCTAAATCAAATTCATACGCAACCTATCTTTGCAAGAGAAGCAATGACACAACTAGCGAATATTTTAAAATTACAAGAGCATACTTGCAGTGGAGCAGTGTTTACTTACAAAGGAGACAAAGTAAGAACGATTGCTGAAATAGGGGACAAATCTATTGTTGTTCCTTTAGAAGTAACAGAAGCATTTACTTTACAAAAGCATGTGTTTAACGAACAATCCTGTACTCTTTTCCTGAAAAGTAAGGACACTCAAAGCTATTGTTTGCATCTTTCTTGCGATAGAGTATTGAATGAATGGGATCGAAGCTTGATGGAGATTTATGTAGCCAATGTGGCGGCATCACTCGAAAATCTCCAACTGAATGATGAGATTGAAAGCACGCAGCGTGAAATTATATTTACCTTAGGAGAGATTGCAGAAACTCGCTCGAAAGAAACTGGATACCATGTTAAGAGAGTGGCTGAGTTTTCAAGTCTACTAGCAATAAAATGTGGTTTGTCAGAGGCAGAAGCGGAACTCATTCGTTTGGCGAGTCCCATGCACGATGTAGGGAAGATTGGAATTAGCGATGACATACTAAACAAACCGGGAAAATTGACGGAAAAAGAATATGAAATTATGAAAAGTCATGCTGTGGTAGGATATGAAATGTTGAAGCATTCTAACCGTCAAATTATGAAGACGGCTGCGATTATTGCTTTACAGCATCATGAAAAATATAACGGCACAGGCTATCCACAAGGTTTAAAAGGGGAAGAGATTCATCTATACGGACGATTAACAGCGATTGCTGATGTTTTTGATGCACTATCTAGTCAAAGGGTATACAAACCGGCTTGGGAAATGGATCGTATTGTAAAGCTCTTCAAAGAAGAAAGAGGACAACATTTTGATCCAGTACTAACCGATTTGTTTTTAGAACATATGGAAGAGTTTACTATGATTCTAGATAAATATCGAGACGAGAAGGTCTTTTAGAAAGATGCTCCAGGTGTACCTGGAGCATTTTTTAATATCATTGATAAAATAGTAGTCCAGTAGTTTATCATTATAAACAAATTAAAAATAGGTAAAAACTATTGTCATGGATGCGCTTTCGTGATAAGTTTAAATAGTCATATGTGACATATTTGTGAATAATAATAATTATGACAATTAATCTTTAATACGAAAACAGCGACCCTGTTGATCGGTTAAAGAATTTCTTTTTTCGTTTTATGACAGTTGGTACTTAACAGCGCTCCTGTATAAGGCAAGCCGTCGTAATGATTCAATGAAGGTTCCTTATATAGGAGTCTAATATTGGATTAATTACGACGGTTTTTTGTTTTCTTTGGAGCATCTATGCGACTATCTAGGGGGAAAACAAATGAAAACAACAAAAAATCGTTGGCTTATTGCATTATCCGCAGTTGGAATACATATTTCCATTGGTTCGGTATATGCATGGAGTAATTTTACCGCTCCCTTAAAGGACATGTTTGGGTGGTCGGATTCAGAGGTAGCACTAACTTTTAGTATTGCTATCCTATTTTTAGGTCTCTCAGCTGCCTTTTTGGGACACTTTGTTGAAAAGTATGGTCCCAAAAAGGCAGGATTACTAGCAGCTATTTTCTTTGGAATTGGTATAACGGGTTCTGGTTTAGCGGTGGATATTGGTTCAAAGTACATGCTTTATGTGTTTTACGGAGCACTTGGTGGGATTGGACTTGGAGTTGGTTACATCGCACCTGTTTCCACTTTAGTAAAATGGTTTCCTGATCGAAGAGGTTTAGCAACTGGACTTGCGATCATGGGTTTTGGTTTTGCCGCAGCCATTTCAAGTCCAATTATGAACTCATTGATTGAATCTGTAGGTATAGCGAACACATTTTATATTTTAGGTTTATCATATTTTGCTATTATGACTCTTTCTTCATTATATTTAGAGAAGCCTGCTGAAGGTTGGTTACCAGAAGGTTTTAAAGCGAAAATTGAAAGTGGTAAAGCAAGGCCTGCAACGGAATTATCACAGTTAACGGCAAATGAGGCAGTTAAAACGAAGCGTTTTTGGTATCTGTGGCTCATGCTTTTCATCAACATAACTTGTGGCATAGCCATCTTAGCAGTAGCGAAACCACTAGCAATGGAAAGCATCGGCATTGACATGGCAGCTGCAGCCGCATTAGTTGGTGCAATCGGTATCTTTAATGGCTTAGGTCGAATTGGTTGGGCTTCATTATCTGATTATATTGGACGTCCGAATACCTACACAGCATTTTTTGTTCTACAAATAATCATGTTCTATTTTTTACCACAAGTATCCATTCAATGGTTATTTATGGCCATGCTTATTGTCGTTTATACTTGCTATGGCGGAGGTTTTGCATCTATTCCAGCATATATCGGAGACTTGTTTGGTACAAAACAACTTGGAGCCATCCACGGGTATATCCTAACAGCATGGGCTGCTGCTGGTCTAGTTGGTCCACTATTCGCAGCATGGATTAAGGATACAACGGGCAGCTATGCAGGAAGTCTAACATTTTTCTCAGGATTATTTGTAGTAGCGTTAGTAATTTCCATTTTAATAAGATTTGATATTAAAAGGTTAAAAGTAGAAAATGCTGGAAAGTTAGGCGAATCCCAAAAGGCTGTATAACATCTAATAAATTTAGTGTAAGATAGGAAAAAAAAGGTAAGTGAGTTGAAAAAGAGTGAATAAGTACGAAGCCGAGTTTAGCAATATAGTTCGAGCCTATCGCAAAAAGCATATGGGAAAGGGTCCAAGCAAAGTCCGAACCAAATTCTCAAAAAACTGGGCCATCTGTGAACTGGAGGGGAATCTGTCCCCTATTGAAAAATTCATTGCCACAGCGGAAGATGGTCGTCAAATGCTCCGCGCTGCCCGCACAGAAATGGTGAAGGAGATTTATAAAAAAAATCATCCTACAGAGATGGAAGAGTTGCTTGGAACGAAATTCGTCCGTGTGTTTGTCGATATAGATATTGAGTTAGATATTGGTATGTCGATCTTTGTATTTGAAGATAACATTGAAGAGAAATTTACTATTTGATCAATCGTAACTATAACAATCAGTTTTGTATTGTTGGAACTTGGCAGCGCACCTGTTAAAGACTAACCACCTGAAGTTTTTCGTCCTAATAAAGAGGAAGAATTCTTCTGGTGGTTTTTTATTTGAAAAAAGTGTAATGGAGGAAAGAGTTATGGGGAAAACAAAACATCCAGGACCGCAAAAGAAAGCCTTATTACCCGCACCTAAGTACTGGGTTAGTCCCATTCCATTTGGATTAGGAAAGATTAAACCGAAACATATTCGCGATACGATGAAGGTAGCTTACGATAATAAAGACAATTTAGGTTATGCAACTCGTATCATTACAGAGGGAGTTTGTGACGGCTGTGCACTTGGGGTATCTGGCTTATATGACCAAACCTTAACCGGTCCACATCTGTGTACGACCCGTTTAAATGTCCTGCGACTAAATACTATGCCAGCAATTAAACCAGAGATTCTTCATGCTGATATTGACGAACTTAAAAAATATGACAGTACGGAACTTCGAAAACTTGGCCGTATCCCATATCCGATGATTCGTCGCAAAGGTGAGCGTAAGTTTTCACGTATTACATGGGATGATGCAATGGATATGATTGCCGAAAAGATGAAAAGGCTAAATCCTAAGCAATATGCTTTCTACTTAACATCACGTGGAATCACCAATGAAAACTATTATGTAGCAGCAAAAGTTTCTCGCTTTTTAGGGGCGAATAATATCGATAACGCTTCACGAATTTGTCACTCTCCAAGTAAAACGGCGTTAAAACGTTCAATTGGTGTAGGGGCATCCACATCTAATTATTTAGATTGGATTGGTACGGATGTTCTTCTTTTCTGGGGTAGTGTGGCATCAAATGCTTCACCGGTATCTTCGAAATACATGCTAGAAGCTAAGAAAAAGGGGACGAAAATTATTGTTATTAATCCATACCGTGAGCCGGCAATGGAAAATTATTGGATACCTTCCAATCCTGAATCAGCTCTATTTGGAACCAAGCTAGCCGATGATTTTTATCAAGTAAACATCGGTGGAGACATTGCATTTATGCATGGGATTATGAAGCACTGGTTTGATATGGAAGCAAAGCAACATGGTTCTGCTATTAATCATCAGTTTGTAAAAGAACATGTGAATGGATATGAAGAATTAAAAGCAAAGGTACAAGAGCAAACGTGGGAACATATCATAGAATCATCCGGTGTTACAAAAGAACGAATCATTGATCTTGCAGTAATTTTAGCAAAAGCAAAAAATGCTGTATTTGCATGGGCACTTGGTTTAACGATGCATTCATTTGCAACTGACAACATCTCCCAAGTGGCTAATCTAGCTTTATTACGCGGTTTTCTAGGCCGCAAGCACTCCGGTTTAATGCCGTTTCGTGGTCACTCCTCTGTACAAGGTTCTGGGGAAATGGGTGCAGATCCATTTGTCTTACCGGGTGGAGATTTTTACGGTGAGAATATAGATCGTATTGAAAAGCTGTGGGGCTTTAACCTTCCCCGTTGGCAAGGGGATATAGTTGGTGTCACTCTTGAAAATATTATGCTTCCAGAAGATCATGAAAGAAAGGTAAAGTTATATTATTTAAGTGGTGGGAACTTCTTAGAAACCATGCCTGATCCAATATTTGTAGAGAAAGCATTATCTCAGTTAGATATTCGTGTCCACCAAGATATTATCCTAAACACTTCTACTCTAGTAGATGCACAAGAAGCCGTTATCGTTTTACCGGCTAAAACAAGATATGAACAAGAAGGTGGCGGAACGTCAACATCAACGGAAAGAATGGTCTACTTCTCTCCAGAGATTGAAGGAAACAAGAATCGTATTATGGAAGCACGTGAAGAATGGAAAATCTATATTGATCTAGCAAAGCGGATAAATCCTACTATGGCACATCTGGTAGATTTTAAAGATGCCCAGGCCATTCGAGACGAAATCGCATTAGCGAATCCAAATTACGACGGTATCCAACACCTGAAGAAAAAAGGTGATGTGTTCCAATGGGGTGGCGCATGGCTTTGTGAAGATGGGATTTGTCCAACTCCGGATGGTAAAGCAACGTTAATTAATGTAGATATTCCTGATATGGGTAAAAAAGAAGGTCAATTTCTTTTAACAACCCGTCGTGGAAAGCAATTCAACTCAATGGTGTTTAGCGAAAAGGATCCTTTAAATGGTTCTGACCGTTACGATGTCTTGATTAATGGGGAGGAAGCTCGATTACATCGTATTTCAGATGGAGAAGGGATTGTTGTTTACAACAAGCATGGAGTGTTTCAAGGACGTGCGAAGTATGCCGACATCACACCTGGTAACCTAGGTGTTCACTTCCCAGAAGGAAACTTCTTATTGCCAAAAGGAAAATATGAAAAGTTTGCTGGAATTCCAGATTATAATATTGCAGTAATAGTAGAGAAAGCAGAGCGCTTTAATGCACGTAAAGATACACAATACCTTGAGAAATCAATTTCAGATTTAGAAACAGAAGTTAACTGATTTTTAGGAGGGCAGAAATGGAAAACGAATTTGACGAAGTGACCACCTCAAGGAGTATCATGAGATTTGATGGACAGGATTATTTTGAGGAAGAAGATGATATTGCTGTTGAATTCCCTCTAACGGTAATGTTAGATGGTCAGGAATTTGCCACCATGGTCTGTACCCCTGCTGATATGGAAGAACTTGTTGTTGGTTTTTTAGCTTCAGAAGGTGTGATTCGAAGGTATGATGAAATAAAATCATTAACAATTGATGACTCTAAAGGGTTTGCATATGTGGAGCTAGTTACCAAGAAGGTAATGCAAAACTACCATCACTCCAAACGTTTTATTGGTTCATGCTGTGGGAAAGGACGTCAGTTTTACTTTTACAATGATATGAAAACAGCAAAAACGGTGCTGAGTAAGACCACCATTACAGGCCAAGACTGTCAAAAGCTGATGAAGCTTATGCAAGAAAGTTCATCACACTTTCAGCAAACGGGCGGTGTTCACAATTCGGCTTTGTGTACAAAGGATGGGATCGTAGTTGCACGGGCGGATATTGGCCGCCACAATGCTTTAGACAAAATCTTTGGTTATTGCTTAATGAATCGGATTTCGTTGAAGGATAAAATTATTGTATTTAGTGGGCGGATTTCTTCAGAAATATTGTTAAAGGCAGCAAAAATTGGAGTAGGAATTGTACTATCTAAATCAGCTCCTACTAATCTAGCGCTTGATTTGGCTGAAGAACTAGGTATTACAGCTGTTGGATTTATTCGTGGTCATGGATTTAATGTATACACACATCAAGAACGTATTATTGGTGCATAATTTGTTTCCCAATTAAATTTATAAGTATAATGATTGTTAAAAACTTTGGAGATTGGAGGATTGAACAGTGACCAACACAAATGCACATGTTTCAGATCAACTCAGTCGTCCTCTCCATGATTTAAAGATATCAGTAAAAGATCGATGTAACTTTAGATGCCGTTACGGTATGCCTGCAGAAATCTTTGGTCCTAGATAAGACGCACGAAAAGCTTAGCTTACCGTGCGTTTTTTTTGTGGAGTATAGTTGGAGAAAGAATCAAAGTATTTCCTGTTAACTATTTTCTAAAAAAAGAATAAAAGGAACTTCACAGGGATGCTCCGTATATTTTTCCTTATAGTATTTTATTGTTCAATTAGACTGGATACAGAAACCGTTTGCTTATTATTAGGTTCGTCAAGGGGATGAATAGTGGCCATTTCTATATTATGGTAAAGGTTGGATTACCGATGGAAATTTAATATGAAAAAGCTTGTCTTAAGAATAAAAGCAAAACATTCCCTAATTGTGGAAAGAAACTAAAAGTTTTCATGATATAGGTGGTTCCGAACAAAACGAGTTAAATGATTGCACGAGGCATATGGTGGCTATGAGGCTAAGAAGGCTCAGGTTACCTATGAGTTTTAAGCAAATGCTAATACCATGTTACAAATTTCTAAGAGAAAGGGTAATGAAATTTGAGACTGGAAAAAGGAAGTGAGAGGAGGAAGGGCTAACCTTCCACTACTTTCTTCTAAGAAGAGGTCGAGGTAGTAAGGTCTATGGTGAACACTAGGATTAAGTCATTTAGAAGGTGTTTCGTAGTGGAAGTTAATAAATATGTCTGATGCCCGATAATTGAATAGTAAAGGGTTTGTGTGTCTCATCTTTAAGTAAAAGAGATTGTTTTAGTAGATCGAGTTTGTAGACACGCCCTTTAATTGTTTTCAAGGAACCGTTTGAATAATAATCAATTGAAATTAACTTATTAACTGATAGCTTTTTTAAAAACATATTCAATCCTCCTTAAATATCTTTCAAGAGTCATTATATAAGATGCTGTTTAACACGAAGTTAATAACATATTAAGAATATATTAAATAAAAACCAATTATTAGGATGTATTTGTAATAATATACAGGGGGAAGGTAATCGTGATAATAAAACACCAAGAATACAATGTGAATGGACTAACATATACCATTAGGTCAGCGATTGAATCGGATGCCGAGACTTTGTCGGAATTAAGGCCACGGATAGATGGAGAAACTGAATATATGGATAGAGAAAGGGGAGAGGGTTTCATAAGTATCACTGGTTTTAAGCAACTAATAAAAAGTGATTCAGAGAATAGCAGAAACATCTTTTTAGTAGCTTTGGTAGATGGTCGCATTGTCGGATATTCTAGATGCGAAGGTACTTATTTAAAGAGAGTAGCCCATAAAGTAGAGTTTGGTGTATGCGTGTTAAAGGATTTCTGGGGTTATGGGATCGGAAAAAATTTATTAAAGGAGTCTATCAGTTGGGCAGACAGAAGTGGAATTAAGAAAATAACTCTTCATGTGTTAGAAGCGAATTCTAAAGCTATTGATTTATATAAAAAGTTCGGATTTACAAGTGAGGGAGTTTTAAAGAATGACAAGCTACTCTCAGATGGGAAATATTATAACACCGTAGTAATGGGGAGATGGAATGGTACAAATTAAGTAGTAAAAGTTAGGAGGATATAATTGAAGAAGATAATAGCATTTCACTATGATGTTTTTAGTAAAGAAGTAAATAAGGGGAATCCAGCGGGGGTTGTTATGGAAACTGGCCTTTCTACCGAGGAGATGCAACAAATCGCCTTGGAAATTGGTTTTAATGAAACCTCTTTTCCAGTCCTTTCAGATAAAGCGGATCTCCAAATTCGATATTTCACTCCTGGTCATGAAATGAACTTATGTGGTCATGGAACAATGGCAACAATATACGCCTTGAAAACAAAGGGTCTATTAGGTGATAAAGAAGAATTAACAATTGAAACGAAGGCAGGCATTTTACCGATACGTATTCAATCTTCAACCAATGGAGACATCTCCATAACGATGAAACAGGCACCTCCACAGTTTTTGAAATTTACAGGTTCAAGGAAGGAGCTAGCTGCATCTATTGGATTGACTGAAGATGATATTGAGACTGAACTTCCGATTTTATATGGTAGTACCGGAACTTGGACTCTGTTAGTACCTATAAAAAAATTAGCAGAATTTAAAAGAATGAAACCCAATAATCAGATGTTTCCTTCTGTTTTACAAGACCTACCTACATCATCCGTTCATCCTTTTTGCTTAGAAACCTATGATCAAAACGCACATATGCATGCTCGGCATTTTTCCTCCCCATTTTCAGGTACGATTGAGGACCCAGTAACGGGCACTGGATCAGGAGTAATGGGAGCTTATTATGCTAGATACATAAAGAATCGCCCGACACAGCCTCTAACACTAATAGTTGAACAGGGCCAAGAAATAGATAAAGATGGTCGGGTAGTAGTAACTGTTTCTAATAATGATATTGAAATCACAGGTCAAGCTGTATTCGTGAAAGAGTTAAAGGTAACTATTTAAAGCGAATAAGTTTTCATTTTTTTAATAATATCCTTTTTCTGAAACCTTAGGCCAAATTAATCGTATCAATAAATATAACCTGGCAAAAGAGAGGGGTTTTAGTATGTCTGGACAGGGCTGTGTGAAATGTGGGAGCCGTGATGCGGCACAAAAGGAAGTTGCTATGACAGGAACAGGTTTATCGAAGATGTTTGATATTCAGCATAACCAGTTCATTGTCGTGTATTGTAAAAACTGTGGTTACTCAGAGTTTTATAATAAGCATTCTTCCTCAACATCGAATATATTAGATTTATTCTTTAGTTAATTTGGGAGGCAAACTCACTATTTTTGTGGGTTTGTTTTTTCTTTGTCTTTCCTGCGTTAGTACCTATCACCATTGATGAATAATTTGTTAGATTACATGGAAAATACCTATGTTGGAATAAAAAGGAGGGTGTTCATGGAACAAACACTTTATGAAAAAGTTGGTGGAGAAGAGGCTATTGCAAAGGTAGTAGATTATTTTTATTCTGAGTTGGTTCTAAAGGATGATTCAGTAAGTCATTTTTTTAAAGATATTGATATGGAAAAACAACGACGCCATCAAACCAAATTTATCAGCTTTGCCTTAGGGGGTCCAAATCAATATTCGGGGCAATCAATGGCAAAAGCCCACCAAGGAATGAATCTGCAACCAGCTCACTTTGATGCAATTGCAAAGCATCTCCACGATGCTCTTGCCCATTTTGGGGTAAGTGAAGAAGACATCGATACGGCTTTAACTAAAGTCGCGTCACTTAGAGATGATATTATATATAAATGATTAGCTGCCAAATAGGTAGGTTTTTTTATGAAGAGAAGTGAAATAGCCCTTAAAGAAGGGCCTTTTTTATGCTTTAATGTTGATAATGAGATTTAGATTAGGCATAGGGAGTGAGAAAGATGGATATTAGAATTGATGATTTAAGAGGTTCTGAGATTGCTGAATTAATAGGTGATCATCTTCATAGCATGACTTTACATTCCCCACCTGAAAGTATTCATGCGCTTGATTTAGAAAAACTGAGACAACCCGATATAACGTTTTGGAGTGCGTGGGAAGGGACAGAGTTACTTGGATGTGCCGCACTGAAAGAGCTTGATCCTCAACATGGGGAAGTGAAGTCAATGAAGACCTCTTCCAAACATTTGAGAAAAGGGGTAGCAAGACAGTTGCTTGAACACCTTATTGCAGAAGCAAAGAAGCGTGGCTATAAAAGACTAAGCTTAGAAACAGGTTCAATGGAGGCTTTTGAAGCAGCCAAAAGATTGTATGTTATGTTTGGGTTTACGTATTGTGATCCTTTTGCTGATTACAAAGAAGATCCAAATAGTGTATTTATGACAAAGGAATTATAAAGCTAAATACAAGGTTCACTGTCTAGAACCCCCTCCTAAGAGGGGGTTCTTATGATTTACTTTCGAGTTTTTTAAATCGTTTAATAATAACCCAACAAATGAGGCCTATTAACCAATAGATCGGAAATGAGTATATATTTTCCCATTTTAATTCTTTATAAATACCTAACCACTCCATTATTGGTTCTGCAACAAAAGCAAGAAATGCAGATAGAAGTCCTGTTGCTATAAGGAACGATTTAATGCTATTTCCCCACCGTTGATACACATACATAAATGGGACGATCACGACTCCTACATCATAAGGATAGTATTGAGGATATAGGTAAGGAGTAAGACGGACTGGGTATACCCAAACAAGCATGCTGCTTCCAATAGAATCTAAGATAATAGCCGTAACACCGTAAAACAAACCAAAAGCAGTAATTTCGGTAATCCTTTTTGTATCAACGGTTTTCCACCAAACAATCGGCGATAAAATACTTAATAGGACGAGTAGCCACCAGTCAAAGGTTAAGTAGTTATGGTCCCGCCAATATTCACGAAGAGTTTCAAAATATTTCTTCTCCACCTCTATAACTTCATCCAAAGAAACCGTATACAAAATGGGGAGATTTAGAAAATCAAAGATTAAAAACAATGAGTTCACCACACTTCATTCACTTTACCTATAGTTTACCCAAAAGTAGAGTTATCCATAAATCCCCTTTCTTAGCTAAGTATTATATTTTTGGTAAATACTTCTGATCAAAATTTAAAAAATCTAATATTGAACCTACTAGAGAACTTCTATTAAGAGTATAATAAAAGGCAGGACTTTACGCCTAGAGGGGTGAATACATGAAGGTAATACAACAGAAATCCATTGGCGTTTTTATTTTGAGTTACATACTTTTGTACTATATTCTTATCTTGTTCGGAGATCCCACTATTCGGTTGATAGTAGTTAGTAGAAATCTTATTTCCACGATTGGACCAATGATTGCTAGTATCTGGTTGTTTACTAGATTCTTAAGAAGTCAGGGGAAAAGGGATTATTTCTGGCTCTTTCTTTGTTTGGGAACGTTTAATTATTTTCTAGCCGAAATACTGTGGATGTACTATGAGAGTTACTTGTTTGTTCATGTTCCTTATCCTGGATCTCCAGATATCTTTTATATGCTTCAAATTATTTTTTATTTAATTGCACTAGGCTATTACTTTTATAAAGTGAATACAATCCATCGGTTACTGCGGTGGGTGTTTGAAGTACTTATTCTCATGGTATCAGCCTCAACACTCAGCTATCATTTCATCATGAAAAGCTTGATTGTTGACCCAGAGGTAACAGGTTTCTACCTTTTCGTTTCACTCGGGTATCCGATTGGAGATTTAATTTTATTATTTAGTGCACTGATACTATATTTTGATTCCACTAATTCTGGTAAGAGGAATGCTTTATTTTATATTCTGTTGGGTTTAGTGTTTCAAGTACTTGCTGATTCTGGTTACGTTTATTTGATGCTTCGAGAAAAATATGAGACGGGTACCTTACTTGATCCATTATTTACGCTAGCTCTATTATTAGTTGGATTTTCAAGTTTTTATAAGAAGCCAGTTGAAAAGCGGCAATCAGATACAGAGAGCCCTTCAAAGGTTGGGTTATGGAGATTAATTATTCTCTATACTTCCTTATTGGCACTTCTCTTCCTGTTTTATAAAATAGAAGAAATTGAATTTACTCTTTTTACGTTAAGTATGACTTTTATCGTTTTTTTAATCATTGTTCGACTTATTCTTATCCTTATAGAAAATAACCGATTACTTTTGAAATATGAACAAAACAATAAAAACTTGTCTATAAGTACAGAACGGTATATGTCTCTATTTAAATACCATCCAGATGCAGTGTTCTCGCTCCGCTTGAATGGGACCTTTCAAAGTGCCAATGCGTCATGCGCCCATATTGTTGGGATGGAAACGGTTCAGCTAGTTGGAAAGTCTTTTTATCAGTTTATCGATCCAAAAGACCTTAATCGAGTGGTAACTCATTTTTCAAAAATTAAAAATGAACCACAGGTATTCGACGTAACTTTAAACAGTGCAACCGGGAGTGTTTATTCTGTAGTTATCACTCTTGTGCCTATTGTCGTTAATAGTAAGATTGAAGGTATATATGGAATTGGTAAAGATATTACGGAAGTAAAGGAAAGTATAGATAGAATTAATTTTATGGCGTATCATGACCTCCTAACAGGGTTGCCTAACAGAGCTTTGTTCGAGAACGTTTTAGATTCGGAAATCAAAGACAATACTTATGAAAATAAGATGTTAGCGGTTATGTATATTGATTTAGACCGTTTTAAAAATATTAACGATACTTTAGGTCATGATGCAGGGGATGAGTTACTTGTAGATATGTCTAGGCGTCTTACGGATTGTGTCGGAGATCGAGCCATTATCGCAAGGCAAGGTGGTGATGAATTCTCGATACTATTTAATAATATTGGTAATCGTGATGATATTGTTACCTTAGCTGAATCTGTTTGCAGTGTATTAGGTGAGCCTTACTTAATAAGAGATTATGAGTTTTTAGCCACACCGAGTATTGGGATATCGATCTTTGAGCCTGGGAGCACAGAAACGGCTATTTCTCTAATGAAAAAGGCTGACTTAGCGATGTATCAAGCAAAAAACAATGGGAAAAATCAATTCAAAATTTTTGAGCCGAAAATGGAGTCCGATTCAAGAAATATGTTTTTATTAGGGAGTGAGCTTAGTAAAGCCATTCACAATAATGAATTGGTATTACACTACCAGCCACAGTTTCATACTTTAGAAAATCGAATGTATGGTGTGGAGGCATTAATTCGGTGGCAGCACCCTAAGTTAGGATTATTGTATCCCGGTGATTTTATTTCCATAGCGGAAGATACAGACCTTATCATCCCAATTGGAGAATGGGTGCTAAGAGAAACGTGTAAACAGGGAAAGCAGTGGGGGGAGCAACTAAGGGTTTCTGTTAATATTTCTCCGAAGCAGTTTCAATCAGCTGATCTTGTTGAAATGATTAAGCGTGTTTTAGATGAAACAAAACTTAAGCCAGACCTACTTAACATAGAGATCACTGAGGCAGTGGCAATGAGCAATATGAATGAAACATTAACCAAACTAGAAGCCATCAGAAAGTTAGGTGTCAATCTATCGATTGATGATTTTGGTACAGGTTACTCCTCTCTTTCTTATCTACCGAAGTTGCCAATAACAGAATTGAAGATTCCAAGGGAGTTTTTAGTAGAAATGGAACATCATGCAGCATATAAGGCCATTCTACAAACCATTATCACCCTAGGAAAACGTTTAAAGGTAGAAGTAATTGCTGAAGGGGTAGAAACGGATAAACAAAAGGAAATATTAGAAAAGATGAAGTGTCATTTGATGCAAGGCTATCATTTTAGTAGACCTATTCCTGTGGCTGAGATTGAAAAAATTTTGTATACTGAAGAATAAGTAATTGAAGAACACCTTTATGGGTAAGACCAAATAAGGTGTTTTTTAATTGTTAAAAATTGTCTGAAAATTAAATATTTGGATAAAACACGAACGATTATATAAAATTATATAAAAACGTTCGATTTTTTGTTGTTATTTTGGTTGTAATTTGGTAGATTATTAATCAGGTATTAAATATGCATATGATGAAAACAAACAGGGGGAACGTCATGAAAAAGTTATTTTCAGTATTAATTTTAGCATTGATTCTACTAGTTGCAGGTTGTGGTGGCGCAGAAGAATCGAAGAATAATAATAGTTCAACTAACGAAGAAAAGAAAAGGATTGCTTTAGTTTTACCTGAGAAAATGGGTGTGAACCCATTCTTCCAACAAATGGATGAAGGAGCGAAACTAGCTGCAGAGGAACTCGCAGTGGAGTTAAAGACCATTGAGTCAACTGATCACTCGGCTATTGAAGAAAATCTTCGTGTGGCAGTTGCTGAAGGGTATGATTTGATTATTACATCTTCTTTTGAATCAGAAGATGCGCTTAAAAAGGTAGCAGCAGAAAATCCAGATCGTCAGTTTGCAATTATTGATACAGTAGTAGACTTACCAAATGTTCAAAGTGTTAACTTCCGTGAACATGAAGCAGCGTATCTTTTAGGAGCAGCTGCAGGACTGTCAACTAAGACAGACAAAGTTGGTATGGTTGTTGCAATGGATATTCCATTAATGAAAAAGTGGACGGTAGCTTTCGAACAGGGGCTTAAAGAAACGAATCCTGAAGCTGAGTTTCTAGTAAATTATGTGGGAAGCTTCTCAGATCCTGCTAAAGCAAAGGAACTAGCTTTGCTTCAAGCATCTAAAGGAGCAGACTTTATTGCAGGAGCTTCAGCAGTTGGTGATCTAGGAGTATTTGAAGCAGCGAAAGAACAAGGATTCTATACGTCAGGACAAGATGTGGATCGCACAGAAGTAGATCCTGAGCATGTGGTTCTATCGCAGCTTAAAGGTACAGATGCTGCAGCATATGAAACGGTAAAGGCTTTTGCAAATGGTAGCTTTGAACCTGGAGTGGTTGAGTATGGTTTAAAGGAAAAAGGCGTTGGCTTGACATATGTTACGCATGAAAGCAAGACTCCACTTCATTCTTTTGTTGGTCAGGAAGCGATTGATCAAGTAAAAGCACTTTATGAAGAGATCATTGCTGGTAATAAAGTAGTTGAGAATCCATTAAGTGAGTAAAAACTGAAAAAATCAAACCGACTGCATAGTGTAGTCGGTTTCCATTTTTACAGGGGGGAAAACAATGACTTATCGCTTAGAGATGAAGGAAATGACAAAGAAATATGGTGATTTCCTTGCAAATGATGGCATTTCCATTCAACTTAAAAAAGGAGAGGTTCTTGCCATTGTTGGTGAAAATGGTGCTGGTAAAACCACGCTCATGCGGATGCTTTATGGTTTAGAACAGCCAACAAGTGGAGAAATCAAGCTTAATGGAGATCAAACCCAATTCTATGGTCCTCGAGATTCAATCAAACAAGGAATAGGAATGGTACATCAGCATTTTATGTTATTTAGTGATTTCACCGTTACCGAAAATATTGTGATAGGTCATGAACCTATCAATAATGGGTTTTTCAATAGAAAATTAGCATCTGAACAAGTTCAAAAGCTGAGTGATCAATATAAAATTCCTGTTAATCCTAGTAAAAAAGCGGGAGATTGTTCAGTCGGAGAGCAGCAACGGATTGAAATTTTAAAAGTACTTTACCAAGGTGCGGAAATTATTATTCTAGATGAGCCTACAGCTGTATTAACCCCTTTTGAAGTGGATGAGCTATTAAAAACAATTCGTTATCTTGCTGATCAAGGAAAGAGTATTATTCTTATTACTCATAAGTTGCCAGAAGTTATGAAGGTAGCCGATCATGTGACCGTGTTACGAAATGGTCGAGTCACCGGGAACGTAAAAAAGGTAGATACATCCATTGATGAACTGGCTAAGATGATGGTCGGAAGAGAGCTCCAACAGCTTTCAGAGCGTAATCAATTAAAGGGAGAGCCTTTGCTAGAGGTGGAAGCTATTTCGATAAAAGGAAAGGGCTCAAAACCTGTATTGGACCAGCTCTCTTTAACTGTTCATCGCGGGGAAATAGTCGGAATTGCGGGGGTGTCTGGAAACGGCCAATCGGAGCTTATTCAAGCGATTACTGGCTTAACATCAGTGGATCAGGGTGATATACGGTTAGGCAGTACGAATTTAACTGGTAAATCAGTAGCGTTTAGAAGGAATGAGGGGTTGGCTCATATTCCAGAGGATCGTTTTTTATGGGGAGCTGCAAAAGAAGCGACTATAGAAGAAACTGGAATGATGGGATATTACAATAAAAAAGCCTTTAACAAGTATTCATTTATACTGAAAAAATCGTTTCGTGGGGTCGTAAAAGGTTGGATTGACCGATTCGAGATAAAGGCTAAATCTCTAGACGACAAATCAGGAAATCTTTCGGGTGGAAACCTACAAAAACTAATCGTTGCTCGTGAACTTGGATTTGAAACCGATTTTCTTATTGCTGCTGAACCCACTCGTGGTGTGGATATAGGGGCCATGGAATATATCCATGAAGCCATTCTTGAAAAGCGAAACCGTGGGGATGGGATTTTACTAGTATCTTCGGAGCTATCAGAAATTCTATTGTTATCAGACCGGATTGCCGTCATGTTTGAAGGGAAAATCGTCGATATTCTTAATAGAAGAGATGCAACAGAAGAACGTTTAAGTGTACTGATGGCAGGAGGAAAAGAAGATGAATCTTCAACGAAAAATACAACAACTGCTTAAGCCTTTATCGCAACCGTTACTAGCGGTGCTGATTGGACTTTTCACTGGAGCACTTGCCATAGCCCTTATAGGGGAGTCTGTCATTGATACGTACAAAGTTATGTGGGATGGAGCGTTTGGAAACTTCTACTTTTTAACAGCTACTCTCGCTCGTGCTACTCCTATTATATTGGTTGGATTGGGGTTAGCTATCGCTTTTCGTGCCGGTGTGTTCAATATGGGTGCGGAAGGTCAGATGGTATTGGGAGCTGTATGTGCCGCGCTTGCATCCCTTTATGTACCCGGATCTGGGTTCGTAAAATTGTTATCTGCGTTCCTTGCTGGCTTTCTAGCCGGTGGATTATGGTCCTTATTAGCAGGATGGATGGAAGTGAAATATAAAGTTCAGCTACTGATTTCTACCCTTCTATTAAACTATGTAGCAGTTTTATTCGCAGGATATTTGGTTGCAGAACCCTTCCAGGATAAGTCGGGTTCTGCAGCCTTAGCTCAGACGCCTATGATTGATCAAGCAGTTTGGCTTCCAAAACTGTTCACAGGAATGAGCGTTCATATGGGATTTGTAATAGCTGTTATTGGCGCTGTGGTCCTCTATGTGGCTCTTCAATTTACTTCTTCAGGATATGAAGTGAGAATGCTAGGAAAAAACCCTTTCTTTGCTGAATACGGTGGCATTAATAAAAGTAAGGTTCTCCTCTTTAGCATGTTTTTTAGCGGAGGAATATCGGGGTTAGCTGGGACAGTTGAAGTTTTAGGTTCTCAATACCGCTATGTAGAAGGGGCACTAACCGTACCAGGCTACGCTTGGACTGGGCTCATGGCAGCCTTGTTAGCAAACTCCAATCCATTGGGTACTGCAGCAGCTGCTATTTTGCTCGCAGCCTTACAAACGGGTGCGATGGGAATGGAACGGAACACAGAAGTACCATTAGAGATTGCAAGTGTGATTCAAGGCGTTCTTATCTTATTCGTTACTGCAAAGTTCACCTTAAACTGGTGGAAAGTTAAAAAGAAAGCGAGTGACATAAATGGAGCTGTTTGATTATTCCTTTTTTGCTTCTGCTATCCGTATGGTTAGCCCCATTCTTTTGGCAGCCTTAGGTGGAGCGTTATGTGCTCGAGTTGGAATTTTTAATGTCGGTCTTGAGGGCTTAATTTTAGCAGGTGCCTTCTCAGCTATTGTAGGTAACTATTATAGCGGAAATGTGATTGTCGCGGTTTTAACAGGAGCTTTCGGAGCCGTTCTTGTTTCTTTATTATTTGGTCTAGCCACTATCAAGTTTAAGGCCAATCCCATTGTAGCTGGAATTGCGATTAACTTTTTGGTTCTTGGCTTAACTACTTTTGGCCTCCGTGCTATTTTTCAAGTTAAGGGAGCCTTTTATGATAAGGATATGAATGGACTTCCTAAGTGGGATCTACCATTTATAGAGAACATCCCTATGATTGGAAGGTTTCTTTCAGGGCATTCCCCACTTGTGTACACTGCCTTTATAGCAGCCATTCTTTTATATATTTTCTTGTTTAAAACAGTTCTTGGATTCAGAATTTTAGCTGTTGGAAAAAATGAAGCAGCAGCGAGAAGCTTAGGATTGAAGGTTACAACCCTTCAGTATGGAGCAATTATTGCAAGTGGAGTTTTATGCGGTCTAGCAGGTGCACAGCTTTCACTTGGGCAAGTCACCATGTTTACAGAGGGGATGACTGCTGGAAGAGGATTTATCGCTTTAGTAGCTATGATGTTAGGTCAATCACACCCGATTGGCATGATCGGTTCGAGCTTGTTATTTGGTCTAATGGATGCGATGAGTATAAGGCTACAAGGCTTTTCCATGCCGACGCAATTTACAGCCATGCTACCGTATGTCATTACCATAATCGCGATGTTCTTCCTAAAGGATCGTGGGGTAGACTCACAAGCATCTGGGCAGCAAAGTTCTAGATAGAACAAGGAGTGAAAACAAATGAACTTAAGTAAGGCAGATAGAATTAAACGAACAAGAGTACCAATAGCGGATTCAAAGCATGAAAAACGACTGCCTTCCGGACAAGCATTAACTGAACGTTTTCCGATTCTGCATGAAGGAGACGTTCCTGTTTATGATTTGGAAAAGTGGGATTTAAAAGTCTTTGGTGAGGTTGATCTAGAAGTGGTCCTCAAGTTTGATCAGATTATGGAAATGCCAGAAACGACGTTAACATCTGATATTCACTGTGTTACTCGCTGGTCAAGATTTGATAGTGAGTTCACAGGAGTGAAATTTACTGACTTCTTAAGACACGTAAATGTAACTCCTAAGAGTGAATACGTCATGCTGCATGGGGATCATGATTATACAGCAAATGTGAAATTATCGGATTTATTACGTGATGACGTGCTTCTAGCTTATTCTTTTGATGGTAAGCCACTTACTGATAAGCACGGGTGGCCGTTAAGACTTGTCATTCCACATTTATATTTTTGGAAAAGTGTAAAGTGGATTAGGGGAATAGAGTTTATAACCGAGAATAAGCCAGGGTTTTGGGAGCAAAATGGATTTCATCTAAATGGAGATCCATTTAAAGAGGAAAGGTTTTCCGGAGAAGATCTTCCTATTCCTGAAGATGAATGGGAGAGAAAAGATTTTGACTAACTTTTTACCGAACCTTAAATTGTCCAGTGATAGCTTACCTGAGCGAGTCATTGTATGTGGAGATCAGGCCCGTGCGAAAATCATAGCTGAACTAATGGACACCCCAACCCAGATAGGTGAGAACCGTGAATATCATAGTTATGCTGGGTTCTGGAAAGGAACCAAAGTAGCTGTGGTTAGTCATGGAGTGGGAGCACCAGGTGCAGCCGTCTGCTTTGAAGAACTAATCATGGGTGGTGTGCAATCAATCATTCGGGTCGGAACAGCTGGCTCATATCAAAAAGAACTACAGCCTGGGAGTCTGGTAATCAGTACAGCTGCAGTAAGCTGTGATGGATTAACGAGACAAATTGTCCCTCCAGGCTTCCCCGCAGTTGCAGATCGCAAAATAGTGGAGGCGTTAACTGAAACGGCAACATCGACTGTGAACGACCTTGTTGTAAAAGAAGGAATGACACTGACCCTTGATGCGTTTTATTCCGGTGTTCTTGAATTCCCTCACCAACTGTATAAAAAAGCGGGTATTGTGGCGGTTGAAATGGAAAACTCTGCTCTTTTCGTCATCTCTTCTTTAAAAGCGGTCAAAGCAGGAGCTATTTTAGCTATTGATGGATTTGCGGATGCAGAACTTCGAGAGGAATATAACCCCCATAACGAGATAGTTGCCAAAGCAATAGATGCAGGAATGAAAATTGCATTAGATGCTATTACAGAAATCTAATTTGATGAAATAAAATCCCTTTACTCAAAAAGTGAAGGGATTTTTAGGCTTGAACACTTTCTAGAATAAGGTTTAACCTCTGATAGTACTCGGGTATGAAAACTTTAACACTCAGGAAGGAGGCGTTAAAGTGGAAGGGCTCACTGTAATTGCGTCGCTTAGTATCCTTTTAATAGGGTGGATGATTTGGTCAAAGTTGACATGGAAAACCATCATGGTCAGCTCAGACCTTCGCTCAGAAGAAGCAATAAGAGATAAATACAAACTATTAAAATCTGAAAATATACGTTGTCAGTTGAAAAAAGAGATGCCGACCCCTATGGTACTAGGAGTAACTCCAGTTGTTCACAATCAGGTCGATTCTAATGGTCATTCATCCAGGCTTAAGTTATTGGTTCATCGAAGAGATATTTATAAAGTTAACCAATTGAATTTTTAGTGAAAAGGGTATCCACAACATATTTATGTGTTGGGATACCCTTTTGTTTGTCTAAAGTATCGTTCCGCCCAAACGGTTTTCCCCCTACGTGAATAGGCTAATGTCAAGGGGGTGAATCATTTGAAATGGGGAAATTTCTTGCTCATCTTCATTTGTGCGTTAATCTTATTATTAATTCCATGCTTCTATTTTCAGTCTGATTCTAATGAAACTAGTCATAAACAATATGAAACTACCACCGCCAGTACGAACGAACAACAAAATAAAATTACGGAAGCTAGATACAAATTTTTTTAAGCGAGTTTCTTGGAATTAAAAACCCTCTTTCCTCTAAAAGGAAGAGGGTTTTGTATATTTAGTAATAATTACTTATAAATATACTAGAATTTTAGGGCGATATATATTATATTAGAAAAATAGTAAAAGTTTTGCATAATTATTAAACACTATGTGATTTTATGAATAAATCTCTCTTACAATATAAAGGAGTGTTAGTTATGAATAATCAACTTAAACAAAACTTAGAGGCAATACAAAATAAGCTGTGGGAAATAAGTGATTCCTTATATCGCAACCCTGAACTAGGTGATCAAGAATACCAATCCATGCAAAAACTAGTCGCTTTTTTAAAGGAGCATCATTTCGAAGTAGAAACAGGAATTGTTGAGCGGCCCACTGCCTTTAAAGCGGTATACGACAGCAAAAAAGAGGGACCAACAATTGCTTATTTATCGGAATACGATGCACTGCCAGGTGTGGGACACGGATGTGGCCATAATATGATAGGTACAATGAGTGTAGGTGCTGGGGTCTTGTTAAGCAAAATGGTTGATGAGATGGGTGGACGAGTCATTGTTCTTGGGACTCCTGCTGAAGAAACAAATGGAGCAAAGGTTCCAATGGCAGAACAAGGGATATTTGATGATATTGACGTGGCTATGATTTTGCATCCAGCCGATGAGTCTTATGAAAGTGGAGATTCCTTAGCAATGGATGCGATTCAATTTGCTTATTCTGGTCAGTCAAGTCATGCCGCGGCTTCACCAGAGAAAGGTATCAATGCACTTGATGCAGTACTCCAGCTATTTAACGGTATTAATGCACTTCGTCAGCATGTGACATCAGATGTCCGAATTCATGGAATCATTAAAGAAGGTGGGATTGCAGCGAATATCGTTCCTGATAAAGCAGTTGCCCAATTTTATGTTCGTGCGAAAAACCGTAGTTATTTAGATGAAGTCGTTCAGAAAGTGAAAAATATTGCCCATGGTGCAGCATTGGTAACAGGAGCAGAAGTGGAAATTACGAACTATGAGCTTAGCTACGATAATATGGTGACAAATCAAGCACTGTCCGACCTTTTTACAGAGAACCTTCTAGCCACTGGAGTGGAAAAGGTATTAAAAGCTAAGGACACATATGGATCAATTGATATGGGGAATGTAAGCCATGTTGTTCCTGCCATCCACCCTTATATAGGACTAGACTCACCTGGCCTCGTTGCCCATACAAAAGAGTTTGCAGATATAACAATTACTGAAAATTCTCATCAAGTCCTGAGTAAAGGTGCGCTTGCTCTTGCTTCCACTGGTTATGAATTACTAATGAGTAAAGAGGTTTTTGAAAAAGTGGTAAACGAATTTCAGGAAGCGAAAAGAAAGAATGGATAAGCTCATTATTTCATTGAAATAATAAAATCATTGATTTAAATAGTAAAGTAATCTGAATATTTTTATATTAAAAAAGCTACTTTTCATAATCATACGTATGTGTTATTATACATTTAGTTGAATAATTATTCGTATAAATCATATAAACAAACGGAGGAAATAACATGAAAAAGTTCGGTCTACTTATTACATTAATTTTAACGTTAGTATTAGCAGCATGTGGCCAAAACAACGATGCTGGAAACGCTGATGCAGAAGCTGATAAAAAAGTTTTAACAATGGGAACATCTGCAGATTTTGCTCCATTTGAATCTAGAAATACTTCTGGAGAAGTAGAAGGCTTTGATATTGATTTAGCAAAATACATTGCAGAAGAATTAGGATATGAACTTAAAATTGAAGATATGAAATTCGATGGACTAATTGGTGCACTACAAGCGAATCGTGTGGATCTAGTGTTATCAGGAATGTCTGCTACTGAAAAGCGTGCACAAAATGTAGACTTCTCTACCCAATACCACCATTCAGGAGAAATGTTCTTAACTCTAAAGGATTCTGAGATTAAAACGATTGATAATTTAGAAGGAAAAACAGTTGGTGTACAGTTAGGTACGATTCAAGAAGAAGGTGCTCGTAAGCTTCAAGAAACGATGAAGTTTGAAATTAAGGCTGTTGATAACGCGACGATTCTAATTCAAGAATTACTAGCTAATCGGATTGATGTAGCATACATGGATAAGTCAGTTGCAACAGGTTATATTAATGAGCAAGGTTTAGGAGGATTTGACGATCCTACTACAAGCTCACCAGGAATGGCGGTTGCTTTTCCAAAGGGAAGTGAACTAGTGGACGATGTTAACAAAGTCCTAAAGGCAATGGAAGAGAACGGAAAGCTAGAAGAATTAAAAGAAAAATGGTTATCTGAGGAATAAGTTGAAATAGAAAAATATTAAAGTGAGGTGTAAGGCATGAATTTGGATTTTAACCAAATTGTGCCTTATATTCCTTTTATCTTAGAAGGAATATGGGTTACATTACAGTTTGTCATCATATCAATTATATTTGGTTTTATTTTAGGAACGGGATTAGCTTTATGTAAAATATCAAAAATAAAAGCATTAAACTGGTTCGGGGATGCTTATACATCTATTTTCCGGGGGACCCCATTAATTTTGCAGTTGATGATTATTTATTTTGCGATTCCACAGTTAACTGGTTACGACATTTCTCCATTCTTGTCAGCGATTCTTGCTTTTGGTCTGAATTCCTCGGCATATGTATCAGAAATTATTCGTGCGGGAATTCAAGCAGTTGACAAGGGACAAACAGAAGCTGCGCAAGCACTTGGAGTCCCTTATCGTTTGATGATGAAGGACATTATTTTACCACAGGCTTTAAAAAACATTTTACCTGCACTTATGAATGAATTTATTACATTAACAAAAGAATCAGCGATTGTCTCGACAATTGGGTATTTAGATCTTATGCGTCGAGCTCAAGTAGTGGGTGCTGATATTTATCGAAACTTTGAACCATTAATTTTTGTAGGATTCATTTACTGGTTACTCGTTATGGTATTAACGATCATTGGTAAAATTGTTGAAAGGAGGATGAAGTTCAGTGATTAAGATTGAAAACCTCTATAAACAATTCGGTGATAATGAAGTATTAAAAGGTATTACCACTAACATTAATAGTGGTGAAGTTGTTTCGATCATTGGACCATCTGGCTCAGGTAAATCTACTTTTCTCCGTTGTATCAACTTACTAGAGGTGCCAACGAAAGGTACAGTGTCTATAGATGGTAAGAGCATTCCAGATAAAAATACAAATATATTAAAGGTTCGCCAACAAATTGGAATGGTTTTTCAGCACTTTAATTTGTTCCCACATTTAAATGTACTAGACAATTTAACGTACGCTCCAATCAAGGTAAAAGGGGAATCTCGACAAGTAGCTGAAGATAAAGCGCGTAACCTACTTGCGAAAGTGGGACTGACAGAAAAGGAAAAAGCATTTCCTAGTAACCTGTCAGGTGGTCAAAAACAACGTGTTGCCATCGCTCGTGCCCTTGCAATGGAACCAAATTTAATGCTATTTGATGAGCCAACATCTGCGCTTGACCCTGAAATGGTTAAAGAGGTTCTGAATGTAATGAAGGACTTAGCAAAGTCAGGGATGACGATGGCTATCGTTACCCATGAAATGGGCTTTGCACGTGAAGTGGCTGACAGAGTATTATTTCTTGATGGTGGGGTATTACTTGAAGACGCAAGTCCGGCCGAGTTTTTTAGTAATCCAAAGACAGCAAGAGCGAAAGATTTTTTAGAGAAGGTATTATAAAATATAGATTTATCGAGCTATCCAAATTGGATGGCTCTTTTTTATTTTATTAGGATTTAAAAATGTTCATATTTTCGCCAAATTAAGGTTGCCATTTTTTATTTGAAACCGCTATAATTAAATTATGGAACAACATACCACGATGTGGAACAACTTATAGAGGAGATGAAATACTTTGGAAATTAGATACTCAACCCATCCTGATCATGCAAAAACATTCACTACGGAAGAACTTAGAAAGCATTATCTTGTTGAAGACTTATTTGTTCCTGGTGAGATCAAGCTTACCTACTCAATGGAGGACCGTGTCATTATCGGTGGTATTACACCAACAAATGAAACAATCTCTTTAGGTGGATACGATCAAATTAAGGCTAACTACTTTTTAGAGCGTAGAGAAGTGGGAATCTTTAACGTTGGAGGCAACGGGAAAATTACTGTAGACGGTGAATCTTATGACATGGAGAATAAAGATTGCTTGTATGTAGGATTAGGAAAAAAAGAACTTCTTTTTACTAGTGAATCAGCTGATAGTCCAGCAAAATATTATTTATTCTCAGCCTCAGCTCACAAAGAGTATCCTGTACAGCATGTTTCATTTAAGTCAATTGAGGGTGACCGATTAGGAGCACTTGAGAGTGCGAATGACCGTGTGATTCGTCGAATGATTCACAATGAGGGAATCCAAAGCTGTCAGGTAGTGATGGGAATGACTCAATTAAATACGGGTAGCGTTTGGAACTCCATGCCAACTCACACGCATGACCGTAGAATGGAAACGTATCTATACATTGATCTGGACGAAAATGCAAGAATGTTCCATTTCATGGGTGAACCAACTGAAACAAGGCATATCGTTATGAAAAATGAACAAGCCGTTATCTCACCTCCTTGGTCTATTCACTGTGGGGCAGCAACAAGTAATTATACTTTTATCTGGGCAATGGCAGGAGAGAATAAAACCTACAATGACATGGATCAAGTGACCATGGATCAGTTGAAATAATTAGTAACGATTAAGAATCTAGTAATCAAAAAAATATGTTATAGGGGTGTACTAAGTAATGAGTTTACAAGACTTTTCATTAGATTTTTTCAGCTTAACAGATAAGGTGGCCATTGTTACTGGAGGTAATACGGGACTTGGTCAAGGATATGCAGCTGCACTAGCAAAGGCAGGAGCAGACTTGTTCATCGTTTCCTATGATACAGATTGGGATGAAACAAGAGCACTTGTTGAGGAGACAGGAAGAAAAGTTCACTTCCACCAAGCAGACTTAACGAAGAGAGAGAACCTAAAGAAGGTCGTAGAAGAGTGTTTAAGTGTTTATGGAAAGATTGATATTTTAGTAAATAATGCAGGTACCATCAGACGTGCTCCATTGCTAGAGTACAAAGTGGAAGATTGGGATGCGGTAATGGAAATCAATCTAAATTCTGTATATTTACTAAGCCAAGAAGTGGCAAAGGTTATGGTTGAACAGAAGAGTGGAAAAATTGTTAACATTTGCTCGATGCTTTCATTCCAAGGTGGGAAATTTGTTCCTCCGTATACAGCAAGTAAGCATGCCGTTGCGGGTATAACGAAAGCGTTTGCTAATGAACTAGGGCAATACAATGTTCAAATTAATGCAATTGCACCAGGTTACATTGCTACAGCAAATACAGCACCTATTCGTGCAGATGAGCAACGTAATGCAGAAATTCTTTCACGTATCCCTGCTGGAAGATGGGCAGACCCTTCAGACCTTATGGGTGTAGTCGTGTTCTTATCTAGTAGAGCTTCAGACTACATGAATGGACATATTTTAGCAATTGACGGTGGATGGTTAGCTCGATAAGACCATCCATCACCATCACTATAGAAAGGAGGGATATTTTTGATAATAGGCAAGTTAGAAAATGTGAGAGAAATGGGACTTATAAATGAAAAGATTCTATCAAAGCTAGAATTCCTAAAAGATGAGGACTTTACTCAGTATGCGGCTGGACGTCATGAAGTGGCAAATGACTCATTTTTCTTCCTAAATGAATACGAAACAAAAGAGGAAGAAAGCTGCTTTTGGGAAGCCCATAGAAAATTTTTAGATATCCATTTTATTTTAGAAGGTCAAGAGAAAATTGCGTTTGATCATATTGACCGCCAGCAAGTGAAGGAAGAGTATGATGCGGAGAAGGATGCGATATTCCTAGAAGGAAGCATTCTCTCTGAAATTACAATGAACCCTGGGGATGTCATGATTTGCTTCCCAGAGGATTCTCATATGACAGGCTTAATTGCTCAAGAAAAACAAAAGGTGAGAAAAGTAGTACTCAAAGTGGAGTTATAGGGATATACACACAGAAGAAAATGAGATGAAACGTTAAGGCGGCCAAAGGTTGGCAGACCTTTGGAATGACCACCTGTAACATTTCGAATTGTTTATTGGAACTCAAAGATAGCATAAAATTGACAATTTATCAATCATCTCGACTTCTTTTGCTTGAAATTTACCTATATAAAAAATGGAAAAGGTAAGGTAATGCAAAATGAAAATCATGAAGTCAATAGAAAAAATCCCTGGTGGATTAATGCTTGTTCCTCTATTTTTAGGTGCAATTATACACACACTTGCTCCAACCTCAGGAGAGTATTTTGGATCGTTTACAAACGGGTTAATGACAGGAACGGTTCCTATTTTAGCCGTATGGTTTTTCTGTATGGGTGCAGGAATCAATATAAAAGCAACGGGTACAGTGTTAAGAAAATCTGGAACATTAGTATTAACGAAAATAGCGGTTGCATGGGTTGTTGCCATTATTGCTTCAATGTTTATGCCTGCAGGAGGTATACAAACCGGTTTATTTGCAGGGTTCTCAGTGCTTGCTTTAATAGCAGCAATGGATATGACAAACGGTGGATTATACGCTTCAATCATGCAACAGTATGGAAGCAAGGAAGAAGCGGGTGCATTCGTTTTAATGTCACTTGAATCAGGTCCATTAGTAACGATGTTAATTCTTGGTTCAACTGGATTAGCTGCATTTGAACCACACGTATTCGTAGGTGCAGTATTACCATTCCTTGTTGGATTTGTCCTTGGAAATTTAGATAGTGATTTAAAAGATTTCTTTAGTAAAGCAACACACACGATGATTCCTTTCTTTGGATTTGCGTTAGGAAACACAATCGATTTAACGGTCATTGCAAAAACAGGTCTAGGCGGAATTATCCTAGGTATTCTTGTAATCATAGTTACTGGTATTCCATTAATCTTAGCGGATAAGTATATTGGCGGAGGAAATGGTACGGCTGGTATTGCTGCTTCAAGTACAGCAGGTGCAGCAGTAGCTAATCCGATGATTATAGCCAATATGAAGCCTGAATTTATGGATGTAGCACAATCAGCTACTGCTTTGGTTGCAGCTTCAGTGATTGTCACCTCCATTTTAGTTCCAATCATTACAGCTTATTGGTCCAAATATATGAAGAAGAAAAATAAAGGGAATGTAAAAGAAGAAGAAATCAACGTAACTGCTGTTTAAAAGTAGCCAAGGGAGACATATACACAGTATGTCTCCTTTCAATAAAGGGGAGTAGGTATAAGTATGAGTAAAATCATTACTATTGGTGAACCTATGGCTCTCTTCGTAGCAGAGCAGGGTGGTTCTTTAGAAGAAGTGAAACAATTTGGTCGGTACGTTGCGGGAGCAGAGGTGAACTTTTCGATTGGAATGGCACGACTAGGGCATGAAGTTACCTATGTCACCCAATTGGGATTGGACCCTTTTGGAAAAAGTATTAAACAATTCCTTCAACAGAATGGAATTGATACAACGTATGTCACATATGAGTCAAACTATCTAACTGGAATGCAATGGAAGCAAAAGGTAGAAGAAGGGGATCCCGAAGTGTTCTCTGCTCGGAAAA
Source organism: Robertmurraya korlensis NBRC 107688 (assembly GCF_001591645.1). GTDB lineage: Bacteria > Bacillota > Bacilli > Bacillales > Cytobacillaceae > Robertmurraya_A. Next base: position 192,203 of record NZ_BCVH01000008.1, read on the forward strand.
ACTCTGCCGCTTCCCATATGAGTGTTAATACTATAAAGAATATAAATTGGAATGGCCTTAATCTTATCCATTTAACAGGTATTCCACCGGCATTATCAGATGAATGTAGAGCAGCCGTTTACGAGTTAATAAAAGAAGCTCGTGCAAATGGTGTTCAAATTTCCTTTGACCCTAATTTACGACTAGGTCTTTGGTCAGACCAGAAAGAAATGATCAAAGTTATAAATGATTTAGCTTGTCAGGCGGATATCGTTCTTCCTGGTATTGCTGAAGGGAAATTATTAACTGGATTTGTTGATGAGGCAGAGATTGCACAATTTTATCATGCTGCTGGTGTAAAAACAGTTGTCATCAAGCTAGGTGCCAAAGGTGCTTTCACTAGTACGGAAGGAAGGCAGTTTTATACAGAAGGCTTCCCCGTAGAGAAAGTCGTTGACACGGTAGGTGCTGGAGATGGATTTGCTGTCGGTGTAATGAGTGCTTTATTAGAAGGACATCAATTGGAAGACGCTGTGCAACGTGGAACAGCAATAGGAGCATTAGCTGTTATGTCACCTGGAGATAATGATGGGTTACCAGATCGAGCAAAGTTAAGATCGTTCATGGAGACCAAAACTACAAATATAAAGTAGTAAAGAAATTCCCTTCCTATAAAGGGAAGGGAATACCACTATTAAGAACCAATATAACCTAGATTTCTAGAGATATCCAAACTTGTTTGTCGCATTTTTTCAATTAACACATCGTTAATCTTGTCCATTGTCACACGATTGCTTGGCCCAGAAATACTAAAACTAGCAATAATCTTACCTGTATGGTTATAAATTGGAGCAGCAATACATCGTATTCCTTCTTCATTTTCTATATTATCTAACGCATATTTTTGTTTCTTAATCTTAGTAATTTCTTCTCGAAGTCCCTTAGGAGTGGTAATGGTTGATTCTGTTTTAGGGATAAAATTGACCTTTGATAGTAATTCTTCAAAATGCCCTGTTTCCATACCGGAATATAAAACTTTTCCGACAGCGGTACAGTACATCGGTGCACGGTTACCAACACGTGAATACATTCGGATGGTTTGATTACTTTCAATTTTATCAATATAAACAATTTCACCGCGGTCTTCAATGCATAAGTGGACAGTTTCATTTACTTCACGTGATAGCTTTTCTAGATAGGGTTTAGCAGTACTAACAATATCATTGTTATTTAATATATTCCTTGAGAGAAATAGAACTTGCAACCCAAGCTTATACTTGTCAGATTCCGAATCTTTTACGACGTAGTTCATATTCGATAATGTAGCTAAAAGTCTGTGGACGGTACTTTTCGATAGACCTACCTGCTCAGATAAACGAGCAATTTGAATTCCATCGGGATAATCTGAAAGCTTATTCAAAATAGTTAATGCTCTTTCTACTGATTGGACGTTAGACACAGTCGGTTACCTCTTTCTTTGGTTTATATATGTAAAATAATGTTTTTATAAAAATAAAACGCTGTTCTACTATATGATACGGCAGCTATAGAGTTTTGTAAATTTAATAAAAAATGTTTCATAAAATAGATGAAAAGTGGGGATTCACATGAACAAAATCAGTGTTCTATCAAAAGTTTCGGAGTGTGGAGTGGTAGCGGTAGTTAGAGCGGATACGAAGGAAGAAGCTGTAACAATCTCAGAAGCATGTGTCCGTGGCGGAATTAAGGGGATAGAAGTAACCTTTACTGTCAAAGAAGCGGATGAAGTAATTAAGGAGTTAGCCTCTCTATATAAAGAACGGAATGATGTTGTGATTGGGGCTGGGACTGTTCTTGATTCAACCACCGCTAGAATAGCCATTCTTGCAGGTGCACAGTTTGTAGTCAGCCCATCCTTTGATGAGGAAACGGCAAAACTATGTAACCTCTATCAAGTACCATATATGCCTGGCTGTATGACAATAACTGAGATGAAACGAGCTCTTGAGTCTGGTGTAGATATTGTAAAGTTATTTCCAGGAAACAACTTTGGCCCTGATTTTATAAAGGGCGTAAAAGCACCACTTCCGCAAGTGAATATCATGCCTACTGGTGGTGTTAGCCTAGAAAATGTGGATCAATGGATTAAAAACGGCTGTGTAGCAGTCGGGGTAGGTGGAAATCTATTAGCACCAGCCAAGACTGGAGATTATGATCTTATTACAGAGTATGCAAAGCAATATGTTGAAAAAGTTAAAGCTGCACGCGGAGAAGATGTTCTAGAAGTAAAAACATTATAAAGATCATCATAGGGTATCCAAGGTAACGGTAGTAACTTTGAATACCCTTTTTTTATTCGGAATTTTCTTGACAATAGTTTTATAGATTGGTAAGGTTGAAAAAATTTCTATCAGATATAGGGAAGGAAAGGAGTCATATATATTGAAGAAAATGAACCCAATAGATGCTATTTTACAAGAGCATTCACTTATCATATTAGATGGAGCAATGGCTACTGAGCTTGAATCACACGGGTGCAATTTGGATGATCCTTTATGGTCTGCTCGTGTGTTACTTGAGAATCCGCAGTTAATCTATCAAGTACATCTAGACTATTTTCGAGCAGGTGCAGATTGTGCGATAACAGCCAGCTATCAAGCAACAGTAGAGGGATTTGCTAAGCGGGGCATACAGGAAAAAGAAGCATTGGAATTAATAAAGAAGACGGTAGAGCTAGCAAAGAGCGCAAGAGATGACTTCTGGCAAGACGAGCTTCAAGTTTATAGACCAAAACCATTGGTTGCAGCTTCCGTTGGTCCTTATGGTGCGTACTTAGCAGATGGCTCAGAGTATGTTGGGAACTACGGGGTAAGTGATGAAACACTTAGAGATTTTCACCGTCAAAGAATGGAAGCACTTATTGAGGCTGGAGCGGATATCCTTGCATTGGAAACCATTCCTTCTATTCAGGAGGCAAAAGTATTAATTTCTTTGTTAAAGGAGTTCCCTAATACTTATGCCTGGCTGTCCTTCTCTTTGAAGGACGAAAATTCAATAAGTGAAGGCACGCTGTTACAAGAATGTGCTGAACTGGCAAATGAAAATGAACAGATTGCCGCTGTTGGTTTAAACTGTGCTCCATTAGATTATGTGACAGGGGCCATTAGCAATTTGCGTAACCACACAGAAAAACCAGTAATTGTTTACCCAAACTCTGGGGAAACCTATGACCCCGAGACAAAAACTTGGCACGGTCAAGAATCATGCAATACACTCGAGTCGAAATCAAAAGAGTGGTATGAAGCTGGGGCTCGATTAATTGGAGGGTGTTGTCGAACATCACCAAAGGATATTGAAGCTGTTGCCGGGAAATGGCGCTAATTTCCGAGGAAATATCAAAAACTTCGTGGAGAATTATCATAATTCGCTAAAAATAGTTACAACCATATAGCAAAAAACGCAAGCGGCTTTTTAGGGGTCACTTGCGTTTTTTTATTACAAATTAAATAAAGATTTTATCCAGTTCCAAAATGACCCTGAACTTTCTGATGTTTGATCGGATGTTTGTATTGTTTGTTTAGTTTGTCCTCGTTGATTTTCTGACATGTTTGACTGGGCAGCAGTAGAATTGGTCGTATTTGATACCGCTGCTTCGGTAGTCTCATCAGTATTAGAGATTTCAGTAGTTTCTACTTCTTCAATCTCTTTATCAAAAACTAATACATATGTTTTATGGTCATCTCCATTTGTAACGGATATGGAGATCGCAGTTCTTGCTTGATCAGGTAGAGCAACTGTTGTACCCGTGCTTCCCTCGATTTCAACCTCTGCATCACTTTCATCAGTTGTTGCCGTAATCGTAACACTAGTTACGTCTGTACCTACAGCAATATGGTATGTGTAGGTATCTGAATCAAAGGTTTTATTCCATGTTCCTGATGAAACTGCTAATGCTGATAGATTAGCAGTAGTTGAAGTTTCCGCTTGTGCTCCTGTACTACTTGTCGAAGCTTCCTGAACAGTCGATGATGTTCGTACGGATCCAGATCCAGATTGTGAATTTGATACAAGATTGGTAATAGTTGATTGTTCCTTAGTTGTTGTTGAAGATTGATTGGTATCGGTTTTTGTATTGTCAGCCGTATTCGTATTAGTAGAGTTGTTTACCTTGGCCGCTCTTGTGATCGTAACAGTATAGGTAGACTCGTTTCCGTTTTCTGCTGTAATAACGAATGACACGGTGGTTTTGCCTACAGGTAGTTCAATGGTATGTCCTTTCTGGGGATTCACAGAACTCCCTGCCACTTGAACAGTAGATGTGTCAACTGAGGTTTCTGGTTTAATAGTTACCGAGCTTATGGAATTTTCTACATCAACTGAGTAACTTGTAATAGGAGGAGTAAAGTTAAGATTTCCACTAGAAATAGTAAGATTAGATAGACTGCTATTTTCATTTAATGCTCGAAAAATGGTTAGGGTATATGTAGTTACTTCACTACCATTTGTGAGCGTTATGGTAAAAATATTTTCACCTGTATTAAGTGAATAAATCAGCTGCTCTTTGCTTGTAACTTCTTCTCCATTTACAGATAAAAGGGTGCCATCAATGTCAGTGTCCAGAAGTAAACTCATGCTATTTATATCATTTGAAACAGTTGCTGTGTAGGTCGTTACATCTTTCGAAAATGACTGATCGAGCTCAAACTCAGAAATTTCGAGTGCTGACAATTGTGTTTTGCTTTCTGCTGTTATGTTTTCCTCGGCACTTGCGTGATTAATTGGGGAAGCAGAAAAAGTTGCGAAGGTAATCATGGATCCAACAATTGCTACGTTTAGTCCTTTTTTTATATGCATGTTGCACCTCATTTCATAGTTTCTCGTAAAATATCATCTGGCCATGCTATTCACAGCCAGTGATAGGTTATTCCTGACGAAGCGCTTGAATCGGATTTAGTTTTGATGCTTTGTTAGCAGGGAACACCCCAAAAACGACTCCTATTAATAGGGAAAATAGGAAAGCGAGTAATGTAACGGATGGGGAGTAAGAAATGGTGATGCTAGAGAATATTTCCATTAGTTTTGATACTCCTAATCCAATGACAACTCCGATTAAACCTCCGAGTGTACTTAAAACAACGGCCTCTATTAAAAATTGTAATAGTATTGATTTTCGATTGGCTCCAATGGCCTTTCGTATTCCAATTTCTTTCGTTCGCTCAGAAACTGAAACGAGCATGATATTCATAATTCCAATTCCGCCTACAAGCAAGGAGATGCTAGCTATACCACCAAGCATAAGGGTCATTGTATCGGAAACAGAGGTCATTGTCTCCATTAAATCCTCCTGACTTGATACAGAATAATAGTCACTTGAATTCGGGAAAAGGGTAGTCATCACACCTTGTACTTGGAACATGGCACGATTTACATAGTCTTCGCTCTCAGCTTGAAAGTAGACGGTTCCAATTGCCGTACTCTGTGTTATTCTCTGAGTGGTTGAAAGGGGAGCGATAATAACATTATCCCCACTCGTACCGAGAGAGGTACCAACAGACTCTAGGACTCCCACTACTTGGAATGATACACCTTCAATTTGTACACTCTGTCCAACTGGGTTTTCATATGGAAACAAAGTGTCTGCAGTAGTTGATCCAAGGACGACCACCTTCTGTCGTAGTTCATCATCCATATCGGTAATGAATCGACCCTGACTTAAGATTAAATTTCTAACGGATAAGTAAGAAGCCGTGGTACCTGTTATTGATACTTGTGCAGTGTTTTCCTGATTTTTTGCATTTATACGTCCAGTAACAACAGGGGCAACCTCTGATATACCATTTAATTCTTGAAATTCGAGAATTTGATCGTCCTTTAATTGAACTGATTCCGTATCATTTACACTCAAGGTAATCAGGTTTGTTCCTAAGCTTCCGATTTCCTCCGTTACAGACTGAGAGGAGCCTTGTCCAACCCCTACAAGTGTGATTACAGAGGCAACCCCGATAATAATTCCTAACATCGTTAAAATGGCTCGGATTTTATTGCTCTTGATACTCTTGAGTGCCATTTTGATAGATTCGACTAGGTTCAAACCAATCACCTCCGTTTTCGTAAAGCTGTCCATCATGGATTCGAACGATTCGATTGGTTTCCTTTGCAACCTCTAAGTCATGGGTAATAATGACAATCGTTTGTCCGCGTTTGTTTAACTCTTTTAACATCTCTAATAACTCTTTACTAGTTTTACTGTCAAGTGCACCAGTAGGCTCGTCAGCAAGAAGCACAGGAGGATCTCCTGCTAAGGCTCTTGCTATGGCAACCCTTTGCTGCTGTCCACCTGAAAGTTGTGTAGGCATATGATGGATTCGTTCACCAAGGCCTACTCTTTCTAGGCTATTAATTGCTTTTTCCCTACGTTCCTTTACACTTAATCCTCGATATACAAGAGGAAGTTCCACATTTTCAAGGGCTGTCAATTTATTTAATAGATTAAAGTTCTGAAATATGAACCCGATTTTTACATTCCTTATGCCAGCAAGCTCATGTTCCTTCATGTTGTTGACCTTTTTTCCGTCAAGTAAATAATCACCGGAATCCGGTTTGTCAAGGCAGCCGATCATATTCATAAAGGTAGATTTACCTGAACCTGAGGGACCAATGATAGAAAGGAAGTCCCCTTCATGAATTAGAAGGGAGACCTCTTGTAGTGCTTTGACCGTTTCGCCGCCTAGTTCGTATGATTTGGACATTTGAATGATTTCAATGACTGGATTTCCCATATTACTCGCCGCCTTTTCCTGCTCTATCAGTAGGAGGTGTACCCGCGCCACCACTAGGGAAGCCACTTGCTCCGCCTGATCCAGAGAAGTCTCTCATTGAACCACGATTGGTTGTAGAGTCACTGCCTGAAGAAACAGTAATAGCTAACTGAACAATTTGTCCTTCTTCTAGTCCAGAAACAATTTCAATACTTTGGTCATCGTTGATTCCTGTTTCTACAGCCTGTTGGGTCGTAACGGCTTCCTCATTTTCACTAGTCTCAGACTCTTGGATAATGACATACCTTTCATTCCCATTAATTTTTACAGCTTCAATTGGTACAAAAAGAACACTTTGCTTGCTTTCTGTTGTGATATTTACTTCAGTGGACATTCCTATTAAAAGCTCCTTAGAATCGTCAAACTGAACAGTTACCTCAAAGCTAGAAACACCATTTGTAGAGGTCCCTTCTTTAGAGACCTTTGTAACAGTACCTGTAAATGTCTCATTAGGATACGCACTTGCGGTTATTTTTGCTGTTTGTCCTGCTTTCATACTAGCAATATCTAATTCATCTACAGAAATAACAGTTTGAAGAGTTGCATAGTCTGTAATATGTGCAACAACTTGTCCGTTCTGTAGGTTGTCTCCCGCTTCCACATCAAGAGTGGTAACCGTTCCTGTATGTGGAGCTGTAATCGGATCACTTCCATCGGTAAAAGTAACTAACTCTGTTCCTTCTTCGACGACCTCATTTATGCTAACAAGAACTTCGTCCACTTCTCCGCCAGAGGCTGCAGCCACATCGTTACTATTAATGGAAGCAACTGTTCCAGAACCACTTACTTGTACTTCAATGTCTCCTCTTTGTACGGTTGATGTCATGATTTGTGTTTCAGCTGTAGCAACTGTTTGATTGCTTTTATAAAACCAAAATCCTCCCCCAGCTAATAGAATCACGACAACTCCAATAGAAATCCATTTCTTCAAATCTTTTACCTCCTCGATATGAAAAGCATTTATGTAAGGTTCATTATTACGAGTGAACCTTAAAAAATCCTTAAAGATGTTGACGAAAGGAAAAATATTCTATATATTAACTAATAAATTACAATTACGTTTGCAATGAAAAGGACATGAGTGCAACTGAACGGTTAACAGAGAGGGAAGACGTGGGCTGGAATCTTCCTAACGCAGCAGATGCATTTACCGCCTTGGAGCAGTATTGGTGAAGTCACAGTAATCAATACCGTAG
>NZ_BCVH01000009.1 GCF_001591645.1 Robertmurraya korlensis NBRC 107688
TTAGACCTTATACAAATTTAGAAGGAGTATTCTCACATGAATGTTATGTGAGAATACCTCTTTAGACGGAGGGACTTACAATGGCAACAATGGAAGAAACAGTATTTCAGATTATTCTACATGGTGGAAACGGAAAAAGTTCTTCAATGGAAGCGATCGCGGCTGCAAAACGCGGAGATTTTACAGAAGCAAGAGCAAAACTACAGGAAGCAGCAGATGCACTGAACGAAGCACACCATGTTCAAACCTCATTGATTCAAGGAGAAATTAGAGGAGAAAAAGTAGAAATTTCTTTATTAATGGTTCATGCTCAAGATCACTTAATGAATGCAATTACACTTAAGGATTTAGCTACAGAATTTGTGGATTTGTACGAAACGATTAAATTAGAGAAAGTTTCCAGCTAACAATTTATTACAGTAATTTGTGCGGAAAGAAGCATAATAACAAATGAGTGGGTTCTGGTGTGAAAGCATCAGGACCATATTCATTACTTTTGGAAAAAGGGAAAATGTGAAGGAGAGATCTTTTATGATACATAAACAATTGAAGCCGTTTCCTGAAAAGTTCCTTTGGGGGGCAGCCTCTGCAGCTTATCAAGTTGAAGGTGCTTGGAACGAAGATGGAAAAGGACCATCTAACTGGGATTTATTTGTTCGCATCCCAGGAAAAACGTTTAAAGGGACAACTGGTGATGTAGCTGTTGATCATTACCATCGATATAAAGAAGATGTGCAATTAATGGCAGATATGGGTATGAAGGCATATCGTTTTTCAGTAGCTTGGACCAGAATTCTTCCAGAGGGAAAAGGGGAAGTTAATGAGAAAGGTTTGCAGTTTTACGACAATCTTATCAATGAGCTCGTAAAGCATAATATAGAACCTATCCTTACACTGTATCATTGGGACCTACCACAAGCTTTACAAGATGAATATGGTGGGTGGGAATCAAGAAAGATCATTGAAGACTTTACAAATTACAGTACAATTTTATTCAAACGTTTTGGTGATCGTGTTAAGTACTGGGTGAGTTTAAATGAACAAAATATTTTTACTATGCTTGGGTATCAGTGGGCAGCTCATCCACCGGGAGTAAAAGATGATAAGCTATTTTATCAAGTGAACCACCATGCGAACCTAGCAAATGCAAGTGTTATCAAAGAATTCCGTAAATATGTTCCAGATGGAAAGATTGGTCCTAGCTTTGCTTATTCACCTGCTTATGCTGCGACATCAAAGCCAACAGATATTTTAGCAGCAGAAAATGCAGAGGAATTTACTAGCCATTGGTGGATGGACGTTTACGCCTGGGGGAAATATCCAGAAGCAGCGTGGAACTACTTAGAAAAGAATGGGCTAGCGCCTCAAGTAGAAAATGGTGACTTTGAATTATTAAAAGCTGGAAAACCTGATTTTATGGGTGTAAACTATTACCAAACAACCACATACGAGGAAAACCCGCTTGATGGGGTAACTGAAGGTCATTTTAATACATCTGGTCAAAAAGGTACAACAAAAGACAGAGGAATTCCAGGTGTATTCAAAACCGTCAAGAACGACAATTTAGAAAGAACTAACTGGGACTGGAATATAGATCCGGTTGGTCTTCGAATTGGTCTCCGCCGCATTCAAAGCAGATACGGTTTACCAATCTTAATTAGTGAAAACGGATTAGGGGAGTATGATAAGCTTGAAGAGAATGATGTAGTAAATGATGACTACCGTATCGATTATATTCGCACGCATTTAGTAGCCATTCAAGAGGCCATTTCAGATGGAGTTGAAATGCTGGGATATTGCGTATGGTCATTTACTGATCTTTTAAGCTGGTTGAATGGATTCCAAAAACGTTACGGATTCGTTTATGTGAATCAGCATGAAGAAGGCGAACACGATCTTCGTCGAATTAAGAAAAAGAGCTTTGATTGGTACCAATCCGTGATCGCGTCAAATGGTGAGAAGCTATAAGCATAATAGGAGGTTTTATTAATGGCAAAGAAAACTTTTACAGTAATTGATGAAACAGGGATTCATGCAAGACCTGCGACACTTTTAGTAAGTACGGCAAGTAAGTACAATTCAGATGTGAAGCTAGCATACAAAGAAAAGGAAGTTAACCTCAAGTCAATCATGGGTGTTATGTCTTTAGGTATTCCTAAGGGAGCATCTATTACAATTACAACTGAGGGTGCCGATGAAGAGGAAGCATTAAATGGTCTTACTGATGTTTTAGCTAAAGAAGGACTTGCTGAATAAAATCAAGAAGCCCCATTCATTTTTGGATGGGGTTTTTAAATAGGGAGAGAAGTATCTTGACCAAAAAAATGGTTTTTTTTGATATTGATGGAACATTATATAATGAAGAAAAAAAACTACCAAAATCGGCAAAGGAATCAATTCAGCGGTTAAAGCAACAAGGCCATGAGGTAGCTATTGCAACAGGTAGATCCCCTTTTAATATTACGGACATTCGTAAAGAATTAGAAATAGATAACTATGTAAGCTTTAATGGCCAGTATGTCGTGTTGAATGGTCAAGTGGTATATAAAAATCCCATCAACGTTTCAGTTTTAGAAGAGCTAACAAGTTATTCTGCAGAAAATCAACATCCTATCGTGTATTTAAATCACGAGGATATGAAAGGGAATGTGGAATCACATACGTTGTTGGAAAAAGCAGTTGGATCTTTAAATGTTAATGGTAAGGTTGGATATGACCCCCTATACCACCGAGATAGAGAAATCTATCAATCCTTTTTAATATATAGAGACGAGGACCAGGTGGATTACAAATCAGCATTCCCAGCATTGGATTTTATTCGATGGCATGAATATGCAGTTGATGTGTTACCTGCCGGAGGATCAAAAGCAGTAGGGATTCAAGCGGCCATCAATCATTTTGGAATTGCTCCTGAGCATGTGTATGCATTTGGAGATGGATTAAATGACATTGAAATGCTTTCGTTTGTAAAAAATAGTGTAGCTATGGGAAATGCACATGAAAAAGCAAAGAGTGCTGCTAAATACATAACAAAGCATGTGGATGAAGATGGGATTGCATACGGACTGGAATTGGTAGGACTGTTAAAATAAAGAAACATCGTCAGAGAAGATCTGACGATGTTTCTTTTTATATTAGAAAGATTGCTACAACCGTAGTGACGACAAGACCGATACAAACAGGAAGGAGGTTTCGTCGAGCTAATTCAAAGGGGTCGACATTACAAATGGCAGCAGCTGGAATTAGAGCCCAAGGAACTAAAGTGCCTCCACCAACCCAAATGGCTGAAATTTGCCCGAGAGCTGTTAGTGTAGCAGCTCCTGCACCAATACCCTCGGCAAACAGGTTCGCAACAGAACCAGCCAGTGAAATGCCTGAAAAACCTGATCCATCTAAACCTGTAATCGCTCCAACTGTTGTCAGAGTAATTGCAGCAATTTCGTTGCTTAACGGAACAATCCCCGCTAAGGAGACACTAAGGTCATTCACAATGCCTTGTGAATCTTCAGGTAAATATTCTCCAATGATGGTTGTAAAACCAGCATCCCCAAGATAGAAAAACGCTGCAATCGGAATAACAGGTCCAAACACCTTAAAGCCAAATTGAAATCCTTCTATTAAATAGCTCGTTGTTTTTTCAAGTCCTTTGTTTTTATGCGCAACGACTGTGATTAGTATGAGAATAACGATGGATGTACCACCAACTAATGCTGTTGCGTCCGCTCCCTGTAAATCAAGTAGGAACATAGCGACAACATCTAATAAAAACAAAATGGGGATGAGCAGTGAGAAAAAACCTTTCTGCTTATGGGATAATAAGTTTTTCTCTGTTTCTTCATTTGGTGACTTTGATTGGATATAAGAGGTTGTAGGTAACTTTCCGAGTCTCATGTCCCTCTTCAAAAAGAGGAAGGCAGTAATGGTTGTGACAACCCCCATGACGATCACAAGAGGAACACTAGCACTAATGACCTCGCCTACTGGTAAGCCAGCCGCATCGGCAGTTAATTTTGGCGCAGCCTGAATGATGAAGTCACCAGATAAAGCAATTCCATGGCCAAATAAGTTCATCGCCATTGCCACACCCAGGGCAGGAAGCCCGACTCGAATAGCTACAGGCAGTAATACCGCCCCCAGTAGAGCAACCGCAGGAGATGGCCAAAAAAACCAAGAGATAACCATCATTAAAATACCAATTGTCCAGTATGCAAGGGCTGGTGTACGAATGATTTTTGCGAAAGGAGAAATCATCACATCATTGATTCCCGTAATAGTAAGACTTCGACTCATAGCAACGATAATAGAAATGACTAGAATCGTAGGAAGTAACTCAGTAATAGCATAAATAAAGCTTGAAAATATATCACTAATGGATGCACTTAGGGAGCCAGTAGCAGTTAGTGCTATTAGAAAAATTCCTATAATACATACTAATGTAGTATCTCTTCGCATGACCATAAAACCTATAATTAAAATGATAAAGGAAAGGTAAATCCAATGTAAAGCTGTTAACTCAATACCCATCGCACAAACTCCTTTCTCCTATAAAAGGGGACATGGCCATTTAGGCTTTTTCCCTAATATGGTTAATTGCTACAGGATATGTAAAATGGGCAAAGATGTGAGAGGGAAAAGAAAATCTTTCCGTCTCTAGACGGAGAAAGGGAACCTCTTTGGTATGGTTCGAATTTTCAGGAGAAGAAGTAATATGAATGAAGGAGAATAAAGAAAAATATCGAATTACTAAGCTATTGATTGAAGGTAGGCGAACTATATTGAGATATCAAACTATAAACCAAGTACTATTTGCCATCATGCTCTTACTAATAGGAGGTGTTCTCCTTCTCGCTAATCTAGGTGTCATTTCCTTGGAAATAACAGAGTTATTTGTCGTTTCCTATCCGTTTCTGCTATTGATCATTGCAATGATTCTATTCATTAAGGCACTTGTTGAAAGGGAAAGCTTCTTTTTATCAATATTTTTATTGCTTCTTTCTTCAATATTAATACTTGACCGATTCGGGAAATTAGATTTTGGATTTTGGGAGTTTTGGAAGCTTTGGCCATATATCATTATTTACATTGGGTTAAACATACTAAGTAGAAAAAATAAAATTAAGTTTCATTTTAATGAAGACATGCCTAAAGATGCATTCAAATCAGTTGATGAAAAAGAGAGAAAGAACCAAAGAAAAAGAGCAAGAGGTTTCTCAATTGGGGATGTTAGTTTTAAACAAGCGAATTGGTCAGTAGAACCAATGGAGCTCTATAACACGATTGGAGACTATTTTATTGATTTTAGCCAAGCATATATTCCGGAAAAAGAAACTCCTATTATCGTTCAAGGATGGATTGGTGATGTCAAAATGATCATACCAGAGGATGTTCCTGTTTTTGTTCAATCTTATATAAAGGTAGGAGATATTCGTATCTTTGATAAGGAAACCGATTCAATTAATCGCGGGTTAACCTATCAATCACCAGGCTATGAGGAAGCCGTTCGCAAATTAAAGATAACCATTGAGTTGAAAATAGGATCCGTACGTATTGATAAGGTATAGGTGAAGCTTATGAAAAAGAGAGTAGGCATTCGTTTTTGGTTTTTACAAAGTTTTATCATGATGGCATTTATTAGTTCTCTTTGTTTTTTTCTCGGATTACAAATCTATTTATTTAACGTGCAATCCTCTAACTTATCTATATATACTACATTTTGGCTTACCTTCTACGTTCTTCTAATCCTTTTGCTTATCGGAGGATACTTCGGGATTAAGGGAAGTTATTTGATTAAAGGAAGATTGTCAGATATCTACTTATTTATTTCCACGTTAAGAAGTGGGAAGTTCTCAGAGAGAATACCGGAATTTGAGAAGGATGAAATTGGTCTTATTACAGAGGAATTAAACCATTTAGCAGAATACATACAGGAACAAGTAAATTCCACGAGAAGATTAGCTGATGAAAAGACCGCACTGGCACAGACGGCACATGCTGCTGCGGTCATGGAGGAAAGACAGCGACTGGCAAGGGATCTTCATGATGTGGTTAGTCAGCAGCTGTTTGCACTCAGTATGATTAGCTCTGCAACCCTCCGTACATTTGATAAAAACCCGTTGAAAGCTAAGGAACAATTGGAACAAATATCAGAAATAGCTGTTAAAGCACAAGGTGAAATGAGAGCATTATTACTTCATCTTCGACCCGTTCAGTTAAAAGATGATAGCTTATGTGATGGGGTAATTAAATTAATTCAAGAGTTAAAAGGAAAAACAGGCATTGAATTTCAAGCAAGCATTGATGAGCTCGATTGTGTTTCAAAAGCAACAGAAGAGCATTTGTTTCGAATTATTCAAGAAGCGCTTTCTAATATTTTGAAGCATGCCGAAGCTACAAAAATAACTATTACATTAACAGAAAAAGAATCATATATTTATTTGTTTATAGGAGATAACGGGAAAGGCTTCGACCCAGAGGTTGTCCGTATGACATCTTATGGAATGAAAACAATGAGAGAACGCTGTGAAGAAATTGGTGGCATTTTCACCATTCGCTCCAAAAAGAAGGAAGGTACATATATTGATATTAGAATACCCGTGACCGGGAGGGGCCAGTATGATTAGATTAGTTGTTGTGGATGACCATGAAGTTGTAAGAAAAGGAATTATTTCATATTTACAAACAGAAACGGATATCGAAATTGTAGGAGAAGCCAATTGTGGTAGAGATGCAGTCTCACTTGTTGCTGACAGAAAACCAGAGGTTGTTCTGATGGATTTGCTAATGGAAGATGGGACAGGGATTGAGGCAACAAAGGCAATTCTATCCTTTAACCCCAATTGTAAAATTATAATCATAACTAGTTTTTACGATGATGAACAGGTATTTCCAGCCATTGAGGCTGGGGTATTTAGCTATATGCTAAAAACAGCCACAGCTGATGAAATTGTTCAAGCGATTAGGAAAGCGGCTCGAGGGGAAGCAGTGATAGAACCAAAGGTAGCGAATCGGATGATGAGCCACTTGAGAGTGAAAGAAAAGAAACCCCATGATGAACTCACGGAAAGAGAAATGGAAGTATTGATATGTATTGGTGATGGGAAAACGAATCAGGAAATTAGTAATGAGTTATACATTGGTGTGAAAACAGTGAAGACTCATGTGAGTAACATCCTGAGCAAGCTACATGTGGCCGACCGAACTCAGGCGGCTGTATATGCAAATCGAAATGGACTTATGAAGGTAAAAGAAAGCCGGGACTGATAGCATACCCGGCTTTTCCTTATTCCTTATCTTTTACGAGGTGGTACTTTGTCACGAAAGAAGGTCTTGTAAAAATTTGTGGTTGTTGCTGATCGATACCCTTTTCAGTTTTTCTTTTCTCATGAGCCTTTTCATAAGCTTTAGACTCCTGCCAATGTAAAAAGTCTTTTTCTTCTTTCCATGCCGTTAAAATGATGTATGTATCGTTGGAAAGGGGACGTAATACTCGAATAGCTGCAAATCCAGGCTCCTGTTCAATGAGTCTAGCTCGGTTTTTAAAGCGATATTCGAATACAGGCCTACCTTCATCACTTACAGGAATATTGTTAAACACAAAAAATGCTCCATTTGCCAATTCCCCTGATTGATCTATTACTTCATACTTCCTTGGGGAGGCAAAGACTGTGCTACCTTCTGTTTCATGAATGAGAAGTGTCGTTTCATTATCCTGCATAAGTAGCATCTTTTCCTGTAGATGCTTTTCCTTTAGTGAGTGCATAAAATCATACGTTCCATTTGTCATATAGAGATTCAAACTTGGTCACCCCTTACCGATATATAGATTTATTATAACGAGAAATAATTCCTAACCCAAATTTCAACTAGTTTGAAAAAGAAAAATCATTAGATAAAAAAAGAAGATTTTTTGACAGATGGGACAGTTATCTATACATCTATAGGAGAAAAAGCTATATTAAAAGATGTGTATGTAAGCGCAGTTATTTTTAAATATGAGTAAAGTATATTAAAATGGGAGATAGCTTGTTTTTTTGAAAGGGGTCAACATGAATGGTAAGACAAATTAATGAAACATTTTTAAAGGCAGCAAGGGGAGAAAAAACGGATTATACCCCTGTTTGGTATATGAGGCAGGCTGGAAGGTCACAACCTGAATATCGTGAAATCAAAGAAAAGTATTCTTTATTTGAAATAACACATCAGCCTGAGCTTTGTGCGTATGTAACAAGACTTCCGGTTGAGCAATACGATGTTGATGCAGCTATTCTTTATAAAGATATTATGTCCCCGCTTCCTGCTATCGGAGTAGATGTAGAAATACAATCAGGAATTGGTCCGGTTATCTCAAACCCTATTCGTTCTTTAGCTGATGTAGAAAAATTAGGGGAGATTCATCCGGAAGAGGATGTTCCATATGTGCTTGATACAATAAAGATGCTTACACAGGAACAGCTTAACGTTCCTCTTATTGGATTCGCTGGAGCACCTTTTACACTCGCTAGCTATATGATTGAGGGTGGACCATCAAAAAACTATAACAAAACCAAATCATTTATGTACTCAGAACCAAAGGCATGGTTCGCGCTAATGGATAAATTGGCAGAGATGACCATTACATATGTGAAATCCCAAATAAATGCGGGTGCACGTGCCATTCAGATATTTGATTCTTGGGTCGGTGCCTTGAACGTTCAGGACTATCGTTATTTTATTAAGCCGGTAATGAACAGAATCTTTAGTGCGCTTAAAGAAGAAAATGTCCCATTGATTATGTTTGGCGTTGGTGCAAGCCATCTAGCACTAGAATGGAATGATCTCCCTCTCGATGTTGTTGGGTTAGATTGGCGTCTACAAATAGAAGAGGCTCGCCAGATGGGTGTGAACAAGACAGTTCAAGGAAACTTAGATCCTGCTATTTTGTTGGCTCCGTGGGAAGTCATTGAGGAGCGCGCAAAAGCCATCCTAGATCAGGGACTTGCACACCCAGGACATATTTTCAACTTAGGACATGGTGTGTTTCCTTCAGTCAATCCGGAAACATTAAAGCGATTAACAACCTTTGTTCATGAATATACTACAGCAAACAAACGTTAATAATTCTTTAGTGATAATTATTATTATTTTTAAAACATTATTACTAGCACTTTCACGTTTTTTTTGGCAAAATAAATGATTGAATCAGAAAGTTGTTGAAAAAACGTGAATAACAGGATGTGAGGGATATTATGACAAAGAAAGTAATGGGGCTTTTAGTAATGGCCTATGGAACTCCTTACAAGGAAGAGGATATTGAAAGGTATTATACGCATATACGTCATGGCCGTAAGCCGTCTCCTGAAATGCTAGAGGATTTAAAAAATCGCTATGAAGCAATTGGGGGCATCTCTCCACTAGCAAAAATAACCCAGGAACAGGGAGAGAAGCTACAGCAGCATTTAAATAAAGTTCAGGATGAAGTGGAATTTAAACTTTACTTAGGTCTAAAGCATATTGAACCGTTCGTTGAGGATGCAGTGAAACAAATGCACGAGGATGGTATTCAAGAAGCAGTGAGCATCGTGCTTGCACCGCATTTTTCTACTTTTAGCGTTAAGTCATACAATGGACGAGCTCATGAGGAAGCAGAGAAGCTTGGGAACATTAAAATTACATCAGTCGAAAGCTGGTATGATGAGCCAAAGTTTATTCAGTATTGGTCTGAAAAAGTAAAGGCAACTTTTGATTCTATGCCGGAAGAAGAAAAGAGTCATTCGGTTTTAATTGTTTCTGCACACAGCTTACCTGAAAAAATCCTTCAATCGGGGGATCCATATCCAAATCAGCTTCAACAAACAGCCGATTTAATCGCTGAACGTGCGGGTGTAAAAAACTATGTAGTTGGCTGGCAGAGTGCAGGAAACACACCGGAGCCATGGCTTGGACCGGATGTTCAGGATTTAACGAGAGAGTTACATGAAAAGAATGGGTATAAAGCGTTCGTATACACACCAGTTGGCTTTGTTGCAGACCATCTGGAGGTACTTTACGATAATGACTATGAATGTAAGATCATTACCGAGGAATTAGGTGTATCATACTACCGACCTGAAATGCCGAATTCTAAAGCACTATTTATTGATGCTATGGCAACAGTTGTACTGAACAAATTAAACATGAGATAACGTAAACAACTTTTAGAAAAGAAGGCGATTAACAGTGTTGGAAGAAAAAAAGAAGGTTGTCATTATTGGGGGAGGCATTACTGGTATATCAACAGCTTACTACTTACAGAAGGAAGCACGTGAAAAGGGCTTACCAATTGACGTACGTCTTGTAGAAGCTTCTCATCGTTTAGGGGGGAAAATACAGACTGTTGTTCGGGACGGTTTTGTTATTGAGAGAGGCCCTGACTCCTACCTCGAGAGAAAGCAAAGTGCCACGCGTCTTGTAAAGGAAGCAGGAATGGAGTCCAAGCTAGTGAACAATACAGCTGGGAAATCATATGTATTAGTTCAAGAGAGGCTTCATCCGATGCCAGGTGGTTCTGTTATGGGTATCCCAACACAACTGGCCCCATTTGTTACGACCGGATTATTTTCTATTCAAGGAAAGTTAAGAGCCGCTGCTGATTTCGTTTTACCAAAATCTAATCCAGTAGAGGATCAACCACTAGGCTCCTTCTTTAGAAGAAGATTAGGAGATGAAGTGGTTGAAAACCTAATTGAACCACTTCTTTCAGGTATATACGCAGGGGATATCGACCAAATGAGTCTTATGGCTACATTTCCTCAATTTTATCAGGTGGAACAAAAGTATGGCAGTTTAGTACTTGGAATGAAAAAAGCAACACCACAAGCACCGAAAAAAACTTCTGAAACGAAAAGTAAAGGGATATTCTTAACGCTTACATCTGGTTTACAGTCTCTAGTGGACGGAATTGAAGCAAAGCTAGAGACAGGATCAGTATTGAAGGGGATTCGTGTCGATCGAATCAAGAAGGTAGATAAAGGTTACAAGCTTGAGCTAAACAACGGTGAAAACCTTAAAGCTGATGCCATTGTCTCAGCAGTTCCACATCATGTGACTCATGCGATGTTTCAGCAATATGATTTCTTTGATGCATTTGAACAAATGCCATCTACTTCGGTAGCAACTGTTGCGTTGGCTTTTCCAAAGGAAGCAGTAGAAAAAGATATCAATGGGACAGGATTTGTCGTGTCTCGAAATAGTGATTATTCAATTACTGCTTGTACGTGGACACATAAAAAATGGCCACATTCATGCCCGGAAGGTAGTGTTCTGCTTCGTTGTTATGTCGGTCGTCCTGGTGATGAGGCGATTGTGGATTTATCTGATGATGAATTAACTAGAATCGTTCTAGAAGACTTAAATAAGACAATGAATATTACGATGGATCCTGACTTTGTGGTTGTTTCAAGATGGAAGGAGTCTATGCCTCAATACACCGTTGGCCATAAACAAAGAATTCAAACGATCAATGAGCATGTTGCAAAGGAATTACCTGGCGTCTTTTTAGCAGGAGCTTCCTTTGAAGGATTAGGGATTCCTGATTGTATTGATCAAGGTGAGGCAGCAGTAAAAAAGGTATTACAATATCTTCAATAATCTTTACATGGAGACTCTTAGCAGGGAGTCTCTTTTTCACTATTGACACAACCTCTAGACGGTGGTAAATTACTTATTATACAAAATGACCATTTTGTTCATTTGGTCAATGATTGAGGTGAATACATGGGGATTGATCGAAAAAAGCTAATTGTCGATGCTGCAACGAAATCATTTTCGCAGTTCGGCTATAAAGCTACGACAATAGACCAAGTTGCCAAAATTGCTAATGTTGGAAAAGGAACGATTTATACCTTTTTTAAAAACAAGGAAGAGCTATTTGACGAGATTATTTCTAGCTTAATAAAGGAGCTAAAAGTAACTGCAGATGAGGCATTTTTAGGAGACTTGCCATTTCATGAAAAATTGCATCAAGCAATGTATCAGATCCTTGAATTTCGGATCAGCCACCAACTTACCATTAAGCTTTTTCAGGAGGCTAGAGAAATTGGTACACCTGCAGTAGTAGATGTAATTAATCGCATGGAAAATAATATATTGAGAAATATTGAAGAACGAGTGGCCAAAGCAATGGAAACGGGAAGTCTACAATCGTGTGATCCAAAGGTAACGGCTTTTGTCATGCTGAAGCTTTATATTGCTCTTATTTTCGATTGGGAAAAAAATAATCCACCACTTGAAAAAGACGAGATTGCCAAGCTGTTTGAACAATATATATTTAAGGGTTTAGCTAAATAAGCCCTTATTTTTTATTCTGAATTGACCAAATGAACATTTTAGTCAGTATGAAGATAAAGGGGAGAATAAACATTGAAAAACAACCTTCTTAAAGAAGAAGTAGCAGCGGTTTTTAAAAACAGAAAATTATTAATCCCGCTTATCGCCGTACTTTTTATTCCTATTCTATATAGTGGAATGTTTTTATGGGCGTTTTGGGATCCATATGAACATTTAAAGGATTTACCCGTGGCGGTTGTGAATGAAGATGAGGGAGCAATCTTTGAGGAAAAGGAAATTCACCTTGGTAATGACTTAGTCGATAAGTTAAAGGAAAGTAAAGATTTCCATTTTGAATTTGTAGATGGCAAAGTGGCAAACGATGACCTTGAAAATCAAAAGTACTATATGATCGTCGAAATCCCAGAGGATTTTTCTGCAAATGCGACGACACTTCTTAATGAAAACCCAGAGAAGCTTTCTCTTACGTATAAACCGAATGAGGGCTATAACTTTTTAGCTGCACAAATTGGTGGTACAGCAATTGAAAAAATAAAAGCATCTCTTTCAGCAAAAGTTACAGAAACATATGCCGAAAGTATGTTTGAAAAAGTAGGAGAGCTCGCTGATGGAATGACGAGAGCTAGTGAAGGTGCCAATGAGTTGAGCACGGGTGCAGCTGACCTTTTAACTGGCACAGAAACCTTTCATGAAAAGCTAATTGAATTTTCAAAAGGTACAGCGAAGTTTTCACAAGGACTGACAAATGCCACAAACGGAACAATCACCCTTAATGAAGGTGCTTCCTCATTATCAGCCGGTTTAGGACAATTAACCAATGGGCAAACCGAACTTGTTACAGCATCAAAGAGAATTCAATCGGGGTTAGGTAGTCTAAATCAAGGAATTACAGATGTGAATTCTGGGTTAGGTACAGTAAATGAAAAAGTTCCTGGGTTAATTGTAGGAACAAGTGATTTAACGAAAGGGGCAGAAACTCTTGCAACTTCACTTGTTGAATGGCAAAAAGGTGCCGAGGCGGTTAATGGTGGCGTAAAGGCGCTCACTCAATCATTACAAGTAATAATCTCTCAAATGCCAGAGGGACAGGAGAGAACAACGCTTGAACAAACACTCGCTTCTTTAGATGCAAACACAAAATTACTAGCAGAAAAATCTGCGCTTCTTTCTACAGGTGCAAGCAATCTAGAAAATGGTATGGGATCTTTATTAGCTGGACAAAAAGAACTTCAAAATGGGTTAAAACAATTAGAACAGGGAACGAATGCTTTAGTAGCAGGTTCTTCTGAACTTGCAGCGGGACAAACAACTTTCGAGTCTGGCATGGAAAGATTCCAGCAAAAGCTTACCGAAGCAACAGTTGGTGCTAAAAAGATAAGTGATGGTACAAACGGGTTGGTTTCCGGAGTTACTGAGCTATCGAAGGCTTCGAAAACAATTGCATCAAGTGCCGATCGGTTAGAGGAAGGTAGCGGTAAAATTGTTGATGGAAACAACAAGCTAGTAGACGGTAGTACTGAACTGTCAACTAAGCTTTCCGAGGGTGCAGATAAAGTATCAAGTGTAGAAGCTACGGATAAAACATTTGATATGATGGCACAGCCAGTTGAAGTAAAGGAAAAGAAAGTAAATGAAGTATCTAATTATGGTACTGGGTTCGCTCCGTATTTCTTGTCGTTAGGATTGTTTGTGGGTGCTCTACTTCTGTCAATTGTGTTTCCCTTAAAGGAGCCAGCATCTATTCCAAAGAGTGGAATCAACTGGTTTATTAGCAAATTCTCAATTATTGGAGTAGTTGGGGTTTTACAAGGGATTGTCGCTGCTACCGTGTTGCTTTTAGGACTAGGGTTACACGTGGAGAGTACCCTTTACTTCTATGTGTTTACAATAATCACTAGCATCACGTTTGTGGCATTAATTCAATTATTAGTCACAACACTTGGAGATCCAGGTCGCTTTGTTGCCATTATTGTTTTAATCTTACAATTGACAACAAGTGCAGGGACGTTTCCATTAGAACTTATACCAAATGCGTTACAGCCGTTTAATTCATTATTGCCAATGACTTATTCGGTACAAGGATTTAAAGCTGTCATTTCAAGCGGTGATTACTCATTTATGTGGCATAATGCATGGATTCTATTATCGTTTGCTGTTGTATGTATGACTGGTACCATTCTTTATTTTTCAAAAATGCATAATCGCCAGTTCCATGTAATGGCAGAATAAAAAATAGCCCCAGTCAGCTTGACTGGGGCCTTTATTGTAAACTACGAATCTATATGTTTGTTACATCCATGCAATGCTCACACTTATTACCGTAGCACTCATGCTGTTCTTCAATTTTATTCCCACATTGTACACATTCCTTCGGTGGCAAGTTTCTGAAAAATTCAACAATGCTCTCAAACATATATGTTTCCCCCTAGTTATGGTGTTTGAAACAGATTAATTATTAATTAGATTGTATTATAACAGAGGGAAGCTGTCAATTGTTGTTTCACCTATTTTTCATAAATAAACAAAAAAGCTATAATAAACGATAGTTATAATAATAACGGAGGGAAGTTAATGAAACTCACAATAATAGGTTTTTGGGCTGGTTATCCAAAGGCTAATGAAGCTAGTACAGGCTATGTGTTAGAGCATGACGGTTTTCGATTATTGATTGACTGTGGGAGCGCGGTTTTATCCAAGTTACAAAATTTCTATCAGCCGGAAGAGCTAGATGCTGTCATTTTATCTCATTATCATGCTGATCATATTGCTGACATTGGTGCGTTGCAACATGCGAGACTAATTCAAGGGTTTTTAGGTAAACAGATGAATACATTACCGATCTATGCTCATGATGCTCATTCGTATGAGTTTTCTAAGCTGACTTACAAAACCATAACAAAGGGGATTACTTATGATCCTAAAGCAGCATTAAAAGTGGGCCCATTTACCGTACGATTTTTATTAACAAAGCATCCGGTCACTTGCTATGCGATGAGATTTGAGGTTGATGGCAAAGCCCTTGTTTACACAGCAGATACATCTTATATCGAAGAGTTTGTGTCATTTAGTGAGGGAGCAGAGCTACTCTTGTCCGAATGTAATTTCTATGGAAATCAGGATGGTAGTGGAGCAGGTCATATGAACAGCTTTGATGCGGGGAAGCTTGCAACTCGAGCAAACGTTAAGCAGCTTGTGTTAACTCATCTTCCACACTATGGAGAACTCCAGCAGTTAGTGGAAGAAGCAAAACAACATTTCAGTGGTCAAATAAGCTTGGCACATACGGGACAAGTGTTTGAAATATAAGGAGTGAGAAGAATGTTATTTATTGATAATAAAGGAATCACGGATCCAAGAGTAAATCTTGCTATTGAAGAATATTGCTTGAAAAATTTAAATATAGACGAAACCTATCTTCTTTTTTACATAAATGAACCATCGATTATCATTGGGAAAAATCAAAATACCATTGAAGAAATTAATACAGATTACGTAGAGGAAAACGGTATTCATGTTGTCCGCAGATTGTCTGGCGGTGGTGCTGTTTATCATGACTTAGGAAATTTGAATTTCAGCTTCATTACCAAGGATGACGGGGAAAGCTTTCATAATTTTAAAAAGTTTACGGACCCAGTCGTTGAAGCATTGCGTGAGCTAGGCGTACAAGCGGAATTAAGTGGGAGAAACGACATTGTCGTAGAAGGCAGAAAAATTTCTGGGAATGCACAGTTTTCCACAAAGGGAAGAATGTTCAGTCATGGAACGCTTATGCTTGATTCAGAAATCGACCACGTCGTATCAGCATTGAAAGTACGTAAAGATAAAATCGAGTCAAAAGGAATTAAATCGATTCGAAGCAGGGTAGCGAATATTTCTGAGTTTTTAACCGAAAAGGTATCAATGGAAGAATTTCGGTCCTTGTTACTTGGGAAAATATTTGGTGGGATAGAGAGGGTAAATGAGTATGTTTTAACAGAAGATGATTGGAAGAATATACACGAACTTTCAAACGAGCGCTATCAAAATTGGGATTGGAATTATGGAAGATCCCCGAAATTTAATCTTCAGCACTCGCATCGTTTTCCAGTGGGACATATTGATGTCAGGTTAGAAGTGAATAAAGGCATGATTGAAAGTTGCAAAATATATGGAGATTTCTTTGGAGTTGGAGATGTCAACGATATAGAAGAAAAACTAACAGGAATTCGTTACGAAAAAGCTGTGATACAATTAGCGTTGGAAGATGTAAATATTAAACATTATTTTGGTAATGTGACAAAAGAGGATTTCTTGCAATTACTTTATTAACATGTTGGAGGATTTTGGATGGCAATTTTAGTAACAGGTGGAGCCGGCTATATTGGTAGCCACACAGTAGTAGAGCTTTTGAATCATGGAGAGGAAGTAGTGGTGGTAGACAACCTACAAACCGGTCACCTCCCAGCAGTGAGGGGAGTGTCATACTACCAAGTGGACTTGCGTGATTCAAAAGCGTTAAGTGATGTATTTTCAAAGCATTCTATTGAAGCGGTGATTCATTTTGCGGCGAGCTCTCTAGTTGGAGAAAGTGTAGAGAAGCCACTTGTGTATTACGAAAATAATCTGATTGCTTCACACTCACTAGTCTCTGTTATGGTGGAGCATGGGGTAAAAAAAATTGTGTTTTCTTCCACTGCTGCGACCTATGGTGAACCAAAAGAGGTTCCCATTTCTGAGGAATCAGAAACATCACCTACAAACCCATATGGAGAAACAAAGCTTGCTATGGAAAAGATGTTTCGCTGGTGTGATGGGGCTTACGGATTAAAGTCGATATCGCTACGTTATTTTAATGCAGCTGGCGCTCATCCGGAAGGAATTATCGGAGAAGACCATACCCCGGAAACGCACTTAATTCCTATTATATTGCAAGTAGCATTGGGTCAAAGAGAGCATATTGGAATCTATGGTGATAATTATCCGACTGAGGACGGAACCTGTATCCGTGATTATATTCATGTAATGGACCTTGCTAACGCTCACTGGTTAGCGTTAGAGCATTTACGAAAAAATGAATTGAGCGATGTGTTCAACTTAGGAAATGGCCGAGGCTTTTCAGTAAAAGAAGTGATTGAAACAGCGAGAGTGGTTACAAAGCATGAAATTCCAGCGGTGGTTAGTCCAAGGCGTGCCGGTGATCCAGCTGTATTAATCGCCTCATCGGAAAAAGCTCAGCGAACGCTTGGCTGGAAGCCAAAGTACAACCAGCTTGAAACGATTATTGAAACGGCTTGGAACTGGCATCAGAACAATCCAGGTGGTTATGAGAAATAGGAAGTGGGGGGCTCCGTGAGATGGAGCCCCATTTTGTGTTATTGAAGGATTCGGTTTTGCTGGTTGCTTTGCACGCCTTGTGTACCACCTGTTGTCGCATACGAATTAAGCAGTTGTTGCGTGTCCTCTTCTTTTAGCTGAGGAACTTGGTAATACTGGTTCTTGTTTTGATATAAGAAAATTTCGTACGCCATTTCCAAATAGTTAGGGATACTATCCTGAAGCACGCGTCGAACAATCGGATTCGTTGCTTCACCAGCAGCCATCGTCATCGACTGTGCTGATGTTTTCATACAGCTAAGCATAATGGAAGATAAACACTTATCATCAATCTCAGCTGCAGACTGCTTCGGCTTAGTCGGTTGGGAGGATTTCATACCATAAACAACATCGTTTGACTGCTTCATCATATAGCTAGAAGTCGGGTGACTTGGATCTTGTCCCGTTTTAAAACACTCAACCAACACATTATATTGATCCGTGATAAATTGACGTTGGCGAACGGCAATATCCTTTAACTCAGGATCCTTAATTTGTTGCTCGAACATTAAATATTGGTCAACTGTACCAAGAGTCCCCGAAATCACTTCATGCACATCAAGAATTTCATGTGCCCCGTGATTTACTTTTCTTGCCATATTAGGTGAAGCCATCATATTGTTTGTAGAAGCTGTTTGCATGTTGTTTTGCTGTTGTTGTGTTATCATCCGTCTCAACCCCCACTTTTGGTTTTGTACAGCTAATTACCGTACGTGTCTATTATGGTGAAAGATGTGAGGAAGCATACAGGGTGAAATTTTGGGAAAAATGGAAGTTAGGTTACCCTAGAAACTTAAAAATGAGCGAAGTGGGAATCAAAATAGAGTTAAGTTCCCGTGAGTAAGGAAAAAAGAGCTTAGTGGTAACTAAAGAGTGATTTAGGTTCTCGTGAGCGAAGAAGTAAGAGCCTGGCGGTAATCAAAGTAGGAGTTAGATTCCCGAGAGTAAGGAAAAAAGAGCTTGGTGGTAATCAAAGTAGGCGTTAGGTTCCCGGGAGTAAGGAAACAAGAGCCTGGAGGTAATCAAAGTAAGAGATAGGTTCCCGAGAGTAAGGAAAAAAGAGCTTGGTGGTAATTAAAGTAGGCGTTAGATTCCCACGAGCAAAAAAAATGATTATATCGGTAATTAAAGTTTAAGTACAAAGAAAATTCTTCAAATGCTTCATTATTCTACAATTTAACTTTTTAGAACAAAATGCGCGTTCCTACTATGGCCCTTTAATACAAATTGCGCTGACAACACCCGCCTCACAGTCTTCTTCGATCTCACCACACCCCCACACCAATCATAAATAGCATTCGTTGTCACTAATCGATCTGGAAACAGCAGCAGAAATTCACGGACGCTCCTAATGATTGAATCGTCAATGCTTTCAATTGTTCCGCATGAACAGATCAATTTTGTATCAGTACCTTCGTTGAAAAATGTATAACAATGAGAACAATAAATTCCCTTCCGCACGGAGTCTTGAAAAATAGCTAGAGAATCCATTTGAAAAAGGTTATTACCGAAATCAAGCAAGACGTCATTTAACAGCAGAAACTCATTCATCAATGAATTTACATATTGATCGAACAACAATTCGCCGGCGTAGCCCTTTTCAAGATGTTGGTAATGAGTAACATCTTTTTCACACAGACTCATACGTAAAAATAAACTACGATATAACAATAATTGTTCGGACTCATTTCTTGATTTAAGTAGCATTGTCCACATCCTTTCCCCAATAGTGTACTTTTTCTAAAACGATTTGTCTAAAAATTCGTAAATGTATGCGTTTACACTTGTAAGCGTAAAATTCATTCAATATAATGGAAGTAGGGGTTTTTAATTATTTATGAATGAATGACCATTCATAAAAAGAACAACAGCAACTGAGATCACCATACGAACCAAAACACAACCAAAAACAACCATTTAAAGGGGATGGAGCGATGAATTTATCTGCTCAGCTTCACGAGACGGCAAAAGCGATGCCTCAAAAAACAGCATATTATTTTAATGATGAGGCTAGCACGTATGCTGAATTGGATGGGGCAATTACAAAGTTTGCGTCAGGGCTTGAGTCACTTGGGGTTAAAAAAGGGGATCATATTGCTTTACTTTTGGGGAATTCCCCCTATTTTGTTGTTAGTTTGTACGGGGCACTTCGATTAGGGGCGACAGTGATTCCGATTAATCCCATTTATACACCGGATGAAATTGGCTATATTATTAAAAACGGAGATGTTAAAACGGTTGTTGCACTGGATCTGTTACTTCCGCTTGCTGAAAAAATGCATCATTTATTGCCTGAGGTTGAAAACTATATCATTTGTGAAACACCCCAAGGTAAGGAGCGTGGACTTAATGAAAGCAATTTAGCAGTTGGCGCTAAGCTACATACTTTTACAAGCATCCTCGCGTCCGGTGATTTAAGCTATCAGGGCCCAGAGCTAAATGAGGATGATGTGGCTGTGATTTTGTACACTTCAGGAACTACAGGAAAGCCAAAGGGCGCCATGCTCACTCATAAAAATTTATACAGCAATGCCAAGGATACAGGAGATTATTTGAAAATGAATGAGGACGACCGAGTCATTACCACTCTCCCCATGTTTCATGTATTTTGCTTAACGGTCGCATTAAATGCTCCTTTATTAAGTGGGGCTACCATTTTAATCGATCCTAAATTTAGTCCGGCTGAAATTTTTCGCTTATCAAGAAAATATAAACCAACAGTCTTTGCTGGTGTACCTACCATGTATAACTTCCTTTACCAACACGAAGCGGGAGATCCAAAGGATTTACAATCTTTACGATTATGTATATCCGGTGGTGCGTCTATGCCAGTTTCATTGCTAGAGAACTTTGAGAAAAAGTTCAACGTCCTCATTTCTGAGGGATATGGTCTTTCAGAAGCTTCACCGGTCACTTGCTTTAATCCGCTTGATCGTCCACGAAAAGCAGGCTCGATTGGTCAGTCTATTATTCATGTGGAAAACAAAATTGTGAATGAATTAGGTGAAGAGGTTCCTGTAGGGCAGGTTGGTGAGCTTATTGTTCACGGGCCAAATGTGATGAAGGGATATTATAAAATGCCTGAGGAAACACAGGCGACCATTCGTAACGGATGGTTATACACAGGGGATCTTGCTAGAAAGGATGAGGAAGGATATTTTTATATCGTTGATCGGAAAAAGGATCTAATTCTTGTCGGTGGCTACAATGTGTACCCGAGAGAAGTAGAGGAAGTCCTTTATAGCCATCCAGATATTATCGAGGTGGCCGTGCTTGGTGTCCCTGATCCAGAACAAGGGGAAGCAGTTAAAAGTTATGTGGTAAGCAAAAATGCAGACCTGACAGAGGAGGACGTTCTCGCTTTTTGCCATGAGCACTTAGCAAAATACAAAATTCCTAGTTCAGTAGATTTCCTAAAGGAGCTCCCAAAGAATACAACCGGGAAAATTTTACGAAGAGCGTTAAAACAACAAATCTTTCAAGCATAGTATTAGGAAAAAGCAGGCTGAAATATGTCTGCTTTTTTTATCGAAGGAGGAATGAGTCTGTGAGCCTAGTACTCTTTGAAAAAAAGGATTTCATCGGTTTTGTTACCTTAAATCGTCCCAATGCACTGAACGCTTTTAATTACGATTCATTGTTAGAACTTCAGCAGATCGTTGAACAAATCCGCCATGACCCTAAGGTTCGTGTCGTTATTTTCAGCGGCGCAGGTGATAAGGCGTTCAGTGTTGGTGCGGACTTAAAGGAACGAAAACACCTGTCACCAGAAGATGTGATGAGAAATGTAGATAAAATAGGTACAGTTTTTTCAGAAGTAAGTGAGCTCCCTCAGCCAACCATCGCGGCTATTAATGGATACGCCTTTGGAGGTGGAATGGAGCTCGCTCTAGCTTGTGATTTCCGACTTGCGGTAAAAGGCACGAAAATGGGGTTGACTGAAACGAGCCTTGGAATCATACCAGGTGCAGGGGGGACACAGCGATTACCGAGGCTGATTGGTGAAACAAAAGCATTAGAGCTTATTTTAACTGCTAGAAAAATAACAGCTGAACAAGCAGAACATTTAGGAATCGTTAATAAAGTGGCGGAAACGAAAGAACTTATGAATGAGTCCTTAAAGCTAGCCAACGAAATGCTTGAAAACGCTCCGATCGCCCTGCAACAAGCAAAATTTTCCATTAGGCAGGGTATGAATGTAGATCTGAATACAGCCCTAAGAGTTGAAAGGAAAGCGTATGAGGTAACCTTACCCACTGCTGATCGTACAGAAGCGCTGCAAGCGTTTAGTGAAAAAAGAAAACCGAACTTTCAAGGAAAATAAGAAAGAGGGCCAGTCGGAAACGATTGGTTCCTTTTTGTAGTATAATAAATATTTAGAAAATTTACAAAAAAGACTTGTAGAAAAACTCTGCTCCTTATATAATAATAGGTAGATATTTTAGTGCATGAAAGCATAAAAGTAAAAAAGTGATAGAGAGAGAGTAAGAGGGGGAAATATTATGCTAGGAAAAATGAAATCATTGGCTGCCATTTCAGTTGCAGGGGCACTGTTCTTAAGTGGCTGTGGTAGCTCAGAAACAGATTCTGCAAATGGAGACTCAAAAGAAAAAACAATTAAAGTCGGTGTGACTCAAATTGTTGAGCATCCGTCGTTAGATGCTGCTCTTGAAGGCTTCCAAAAAGCGCTTGAAGAGGAAGGGCTTGAAGTAGAATATAATGTGCAAATCGCACAGGGTGATCAAAATAACAATCAATCGATTGCTAACAATTTTGTTGGTGATAAAGTGGACCTAATTTTTGCTAACTCTACACCAAGTGCATTGAGTGCGTTAAACGCAACGAAGGAAATTCCGATTGTATTTACATCTGTAACAGACCCAGTAGGTGCGGAGCTTGTTAAGGCAATGGATCAGCCTGGGGAAAATATCACAGGTACGACTGATACACATCCTGACGCGATTCCAAATATGGTTCAGTTTATGAACGAGAACTTTAGCGGTAAAACCGTTGGAGTTATCTACAATTCAGGTGAACAAAACTCAATTGCCCAAATCGATCTAGTTAAGGATGCTCTAAAAGGAACAGACTTAAAGCTTGCTGAAGCTACCGTTTCTACTTCTTCTGAAGTAAAGCAAGCCGCTGAATCATTAATTGGTAAGGCTGATATGTTCTATATCATTACTGATAATACAGTTGTTTCAGCTTTAGAGTCTGTTATTCAAGTAGCTAATGACGAAGATTTGCCACTGTTTGTAGGGGAGCTAGATTCGGTAAAACGCGGAGGTTTTGCAGGATACGGCTTTGATTACAGTGATATCGGTTATGAAGCTGGAGTGATGGCTGCACAAATCCTTAAAGGTGAAAAGAAGGCATCAGAGTTACCTGTTCAATATCCACAAAACCTAAAGCTATTAATCAACCAAACGGCTGCAAAGGAAATGGGCATTGAAATAAAGGACGAGTGGAAAGAACTTGCAGAACTTGTAGACTAAGTATATTGGTTTGGGCTTCTGGATTTATTCCCTGAAGCCCTTCCGTATGTTAAGAAAGGAGAAGCATCTATGTTTACAGCGATTTTTTCATCAGTGGAGGCAGGTGCCATTTACGCGCTTATGGCGCTTGGAGTGTACTTGTCTTTTAGAATATTAGACTTTCCTGATTTAACGGTGGATGGTAGTTTTGTTACCGGAGCATCGGTTGCTGCTATATTAATTGTGTCAGGTACCAATCCTTTTATTGCAACAATGGCTGCACTTGTTGCAGGTTTTATTGCCGGTTGCATGACGGGGCTTCTACACACTAAGGGAGGAATTAATCCCTTATTATCTGGAATTTTAATGATGATTGCTCTATACTCAATCAATCTACGAATCATGGGGAAATCGAATGTTCCTCTTTTATCAGAGGAAACGGTTATTACAAAGCTTTCGGATTTTTGGACGAGTTTAAATATTGATCAAACCATCAGCTCGTTATTTGCTTCCATTGGGTTAGCTGACTATACTCCGAGAACGTGGGGGATTTTCCTATTTATGATTATCCTCGCATTTATTATTAAAGGGTTAATTGATGCGTTTTTGAAGACAGATATTGGCCTTGCATTACGTGCAACAGGTGATAATGAAACAATGATTCGAAGCTTTTCTGCTAATACGGATACTTTAAAGGTACTTGGTTTAGGTCTATCAAATGCTCTTGTTGCCTTTGCCGGTGCACTGATTGCTCAGTACAATGGCTTTAGTGATGTTGGTATGGGTATTGGAATGATCATTATTGGTTTGGCTTCCGTCATCATAGGTGAGGCAATCTTTGGGGCGAAAAACATTGTTCGTGCGACCTTCGCTGTTATTGGTGGAGCCATTGTTTATCGAATCATAGTTACGTTGGCCTTACGAGTAGAGTTTTTAGAAACGGGAGATATGAAGTTGATTACTGCAATTATCGTCGTCTCTGCCCTTGTTGTTCCTAAGCTTGTTAACCAGCAAAAAGAAAGACAACGGAAGAAAAAGCGACTGATCGAATCAGCGCTAAAACAAAAGAACTCCTTAGAGAAAAGTGGTGAACAGCTTGCTACAGCTAAGTCAGATTTATAAAGTGTTCAATGAAGGGACACCGGATGAAAAGATAGCTATTAATCATGTCAATTTGTCTTTGAATAAGGGAGACTTTGTGACTGTGATTGGAAGTAACGGAGCTGGAAAATCTACTCTTATGAACCTAATATCTGGGAAAATGTTTCCAGACGTTGGCCAGGTGACGGTCGATAACCAGGATGTTACGACGTTGAAAGAGCATAAGCGCTCACGCCTCATAGGTCGAGTATTCCAGGATCCAATGGCTGGAACGGCTCCGTCTATGACGATCGAAGAAAATTTAGCTATCGCCTATTCAAGGGCAAATTCACGAGGGTTGAGTCGAGGGGTTACAAAAAAACGTCGTGAGTTTTTTGTAGAAAAATTAGAATCACTGCACCTTGGGCTTGAAAATAGGCTTCAGGCGAAGGTTGGATTATTATCAGGTGGAGAACGCCAAGCATTGTCCTTATTGATGGCAACCTTTACTGACCCAAAAATCCTTCTCTTAGATGAGCATACAGCTGCTCTTGATCCATCACGGGCGGAGCTTATTACCAACTTAACTAGAGATATCGTGAATGAAACCAACTTAACGACATTAATGGTTACTCACAATATGCAACAGGCACTAGATCTTGGCAACCGACTGATCATGATGGATAGTGGCCAAATCATTTTTGAAGCAAATGAAGAAGAAAAATCAAAGCTAACTGTTGAAAAGCTTCTAGAGGAATTCCAACGTATTCGCGGTTCAAAAATGAGTAGTGACCGTTCAGTGCTTGTATAGGAAACACATCAGAGAGACTCTCTGTGTGTTTTCTTTTTTTGTGTCTCTTGATGGATATTTTTTGTACAGGTATAATATTCGATGGTGAGCTTCCAGTTTTATGTATTTTGGTATCATCATAGATTCGTAGAGGATAGTCAACATGGGTGGTGATTTTTTTTGGAAGAAGTAGTTTCTGTAAGAAGTAGCAGTGAGTTTCGAAAGGGAATACAAGCAGGAGTGTCGATTGGCATTGGCTATTTTCCGATTGCGTTAACATTTGGATTGCTCGCAAAAACAACAGGACTTACGGTTACTGAAACCGTACTAATGAGTATTATTGTATTCGCGGGGGCTTCTCAATATATTGCGCTAAGTCTAATCACGCTTGGAACGGGAATATTTGAGATTGTATTAACAACTTTTATTGTGAATATCAGACACTTTCTTATGTCTGCTTCCCTGAATGAGAATGTAGAAAAGGAATCAACGGGACTTAAAATGCTCTATTCTTTTGGAATAACGGACGAGACGTTTTCTGTTGCAGCATTAAGAGATGAAAAGGTTACGACAGGCTTTCTTTTTGGAGTCATTACTGTTTCGTATTCAAGCTGGGTCATAAATTCTGGGGTGGGTCATATTATTGGTGCCTCACTTCCGCAGACTTTGCAGGAAAGTATGTCAGTTGCCCTATATGCTATGTTTATCGGACTTGTTGTTCCTTCGATGAAAAGAAGCGTAAAGGTGGTATTTTTAGCCGTAATAGCAGCGTGTTTTAATACGATATTTACCATGACAGAAATTCTTTCTACAGGGTGGTCTATTGTTTCAGCCACTTTGCTCTCAGCTATTATAGTAGAAGTGGTCCAAACATTACGAGGGCAGGAGGGGGAGCAGGAGAATGAAAAGTGAGATTCTATGGATGATTGTTGGAATGGGGTTAGTCACGTATATTCCAAGAATGCTTCCGTTCGTCCTTTTTCAAGGAAAAGAATTACCCTCATTTTTGCAAGGAATTCTGAAAAATGTGCCATACGCAACGCTTGGAGCACTAATATTTCCGGGGATTTTATATATTCAGGAGGACCTTTGGTATGGCATTCTAGGGGCTGCAGCCGCCTTTATTGCTGCTTTTCTCGGTGCAAATGTAATAGTAGTTGTGATTGGGTCTATTACGGTCCTGACGGTTTATTCCTATTTTTTCTAAGCTGTTTCTCCTGGAGGAACAGTTTTTTTATTATCTTTTGGGATATAGTAATTATTGGTTCTAAATCCTATTTTTATTACTAAAATAAGTACAAAAGGATTGGACAAGGTGGAAAGGGGAGATCATTTTTGGCAAAGAAAATTGGCTTGTACGGTGTGCTGGCCGTTTGTTTATATGTACTCTTTTTTTACTGGTATTTATTTTATTTTTCACAATCAAGCTTGCCATTTGAATATCAGGGGACAAAGGCAGATCCTGCCACTTTTTTAAATGAAAAAGAGTTAATGTTATCTGAGGAATACTCGAAAATTCGCAACTTCTTATTTTTTATTTCTACTCCAATTGAATGGCTTTTTTATTTGCTAATCTTACTGTTTGGCCTTTCGAAGGCATTTAAGAGATGGTCAGAGCAGTCGGCTAAATATCGAGTACTCCAACAAGCCATTTATTTACTGTGGCTTTCGGTGGCGGCATTTATTGCTACGACTCCATTAAGTTATGTTAGCTACTCGCTTTCAAAGAAATACAATATTTCAACCCAATCCTTTTCATCCTGGATGAAGGATGAGCTGATTGATTTTTGGATTAACTACGGAACTTTGTTTCTTATTGTGACCGTTTTGTATTGGCTGATGAGGAAAAGCGGTAAGAAGTGGTGGTTTTTCGCTTGGTTAATTTCCATACCATTCACTTTATTTATGATGTTTTTACAGCCAGTCATTATTGACCCTTTGTACAATGATTTTTATCCATTAAAAAATAAAGAGCTTGAGTCTAAAATTCTTGATTTAGCAAATTCTGCTGGGATTCCTGCGGAGCATGTATTCGAAGTGAATATGGCAGAAAAGACAAATGCACTTAATGCGTATGTAACTGGAATTGGATCCAACTCTAGAATCGTCTTG
Source organism: Robertmurraya korlensis NBRC 107688 (assembly GCF_001591645.1). Lineage (GTDB taxonomy): Bacteria > Bacillota > Bacilli > Bacillales > Cytobacillaceae > Robertmurraya_A. The sequence continues at coordinate 27,112 of NZ_BCVH01000009.1, forward strand.
TGGGATACGACTCTTAATCGATTAACTGAGGATCAAATTCTATTTATCATGGCTCATGAGATGGCACATTATGTGGAAAAGCATTTATATATTGGAATTGCTGGTTATTTGGTATTCTCCTTACTTGGACTATACATTATCTCGAGGCTAATGAGAGTGATTGTTAGCAGATGGGGAGACGCATTAAAAATTTCTGCAGTGAATGATATTGGGTCGCTCCCATTATTTCTCCTGCTGCTATCATTGCTGATGTATGTATCAAGTCCATTTTCTAACACGGTGTCACGATATCAAGAGATGAGGGCCGATCGTTATGCCATTGAAATGACTCAGAACTCTGAGGCTGCAATTGGAACATTCCAGGAGCTTTCGAAAGCGGGGCTCAGTCAGGTAAATCCACCTCTACTTGTGAAACTATTCCGATATGGTCATCCAACCATGCTTGAACGTATTACAAGAATTGAGGAATATGAAGTGGAGCAGAGAAATCAGCCATAATGAGTAAATGGGGCCCTCTAGAGGAGCCCCATTTACTTATTATTATGTTCCGAATCTCTTGGTTAATAGCTTGTATTCATTTGTTAGCTTAAAAAATTCTGGTTTATTTCTTTCATCAATGGCCTGATCAATTCGCTTTGTTAATTTTTCTTTTTCCGCTTTTAGCAATGATTCTGACAGCAGCATCTCAACGTACAAATCTAACACAAATGATTCCTTCGCTTTTTTACGATTCATGGCACTGGATTTCATCAGTTCTGTATAAGATTTTTCTTTCATTGAAATCACCTCTGATGTCTTTTTCATATTATATTTAACTTTATTGAAATTATCAACAGAATTTTTAAAAAATTTAGAAAGTTCAAGCTCAAATTGTGAACTAATTCCGAATTTTTTACAAAATTTGATATTGTTTTTCATTGAGCTGATATGATAGGAGGTGAATTAATATTGTGATAAGGAGATGAAAGAATGAGAATGCCGCACCAGCGAAATCTTGTAGAGGAGTATGAAATCAACCCGTTTACAATGGTGATTATGCCAACCACTTATGGGTGTAAAACTTATTCCAAGGTATTGGAAACAGAAGATAATTGTCTTTCCCCTTTTAAGCCCATTGATATAATAAAAAAAAGCTGTCAGTTTTTTGGATCAAGCTACGAAGGTAGAAAGGACGGAGTTAGACAGCTAACTGGAATCACGCATAAGGTCCCCATTCCTGTTTCCCCAACAAACTTCATCTATTTTTTCCCAACCACTTCCCCCGATAATTCGGAATGTATTTGGCTTGCTCATGAACATATCGTCGATTATAAGAAGGGAGATAAAAGTCAAACGACTGTCTTGTTCACGAACAAGGAGGTTATGAACATTCCCATTTCCTTTAACTCCTTTCACAATCAAATCTCAAGAACATTGCTCGTACGATCTAAGTTGGGAAAACGTCTTGAGGATACAAGAACGATGTATGTGAATTTTGGGAAAAAGATGAGGGCATCGGAAAACCAATTAGATTATGGAAATTACGGGCGTTAAATTAAACATGAACAGGAGCAACTCTATGCTTCTGTTTTGTTATTTTCTCGCTTAAATAAGTAATACTCAAGAAGTTCCTGGACTTTGTTTCGGATTCTTGGATTAAAATAATTATGATGCTCTTCATACCCTTTATAAAGAAAGGTAAACATCGTAAAGGCCTCGTCATGATTAGACTGATATACTTTAATTTTATTTTTACTCATGTGGCGCTTAATTTCACTAAGCTCCTTTTGGACGACCTTCATCGTTTCTTCGATTAAATGAAGATAAGGCTCCTTTAACTTAATGGTACTTGTGTTAATGCTCTGAATGTCACGATTAAGGACGGTCAGTACCATCGGTAAATAGATGGCCTGCTCAATCATATTTCTTTCTTCTGGTGGAATTCTAGTCATTTTTATCGAACCTTTCAGACTAAAATAGGAACGTTTGTTCTTATTTATTTTATATGATTCAGGAGAGAAAGGCAAGATGTTATCTCCTTCCGAGTGAAACGAGTATGATGTGCGTAGTTTACGAAAAGAAAAAAGAAAAAATTAATTTTTTTAGAAGGAATAATATTTCTGTTATCGAAATAAATAAGTAAAAATAAAGGAGATGATATGGGTGACAAATAAAAGAACTTTATTGGCAGAGGATTTATTTAATCTGAAATCAGTAGCAGACCCACAGCTAGCTAACAATGGACAAGACCTTGTGTATATTGAGACGTCCATTGATGAAAAGAAAAATGATTATGTTTCCCATGTCTTTTACATGAATGTAGAGGAAGAATCAAACCCTGTTCAATGGACATTTGGTACGGATCGAAACTTTTCACCAAGATGGTCACCATGTGGTGAAAAACTAGCATTTGTCTCAACGAGAAGCGGGAAGGGACAAATTTACATCTTACATAAAAAGGGTGGGGAAGCGAAACAGCTTACTGACGTAGCCAATGGTGCAAGCAATCCAGTTTGGTCACCTGATGGAAAACAAATTGCCTTTAACACCTCATTAAAGCCAGGTGATGATCTTTCCGGGAAAGAGGAGAAGCAAGAGGAACATCCAAATCTTCTAAAACCATTAGTAGTTGAAAAGATGAAGTATAAATCAGATGCAGCTGGATTTTTGGACGGTAAAGTAAAACAGGTGGGGGTCGTGAACGTCGAAAGTGGAGAAGGACAGCTGCTAACTTCAGGGGACGCGGATATCCATTTACAAAGTTGGTCTCCCGATGGAAAAAAACTTGCTGTATCAGCTGATTTTAATGAAGATACTGATTTTTCGTTCATAAATGATTTCTTTTTATTAGATGTAGAAACAAAAGAGCTAAAGAAAATAACAGAAGGTACAGGTTACTTTGGGAGTGCTAGCTTCTCTCCGGATGGAAGATATATAGGGTTATTAGGTCACGAAAGAGAATTTGAGAACGCGACTTTGACAAAGCTATGGATTTATCACGTCGAAGAGGAAACATTGACTTGCTTAACGGAGGGAACAGACTTACTGGTTGGAGACTTTGCAATCGGAGATTTTCATCAGGGGGTAGTAACTCCAGGGGTACTTTGGGGAGATAATAGCACAAGCTTTTATTTCCTTGCGAGCGATCATGGAAATACCGTTTTATACTACGGTTCGGTAGAAGGAGAACTCTACCCAGCATTGCTAGATAACCAGCATGTATATGGTGCAACTACGGGCGGACAAGTGAACCGAGCAGTTGTTGCGATAAGTAAACCAATGGAGCCAGGAGACCTTTACTTGTTGGATGTACCAACGGGAGAGCTTAAACAACTGACAAGTGTTAATAAGGGATTTTTAGAAGAGGTTCAACTTGCAGAAGTGGAAGAAATTGAATTTACCTCAACTGATGACTGGCAGTTACATGGGTGGATTATGAAGCCAGCTGATTTTAAAAATGATGTAAAATATCCGTGTATTTTAGAAATTCACGGCGGACCTCATGCGATGTATGCAAATACGTATTTTCATGAGTTTCAAATGTTGGCAGCGGCCGGATATGCTGTGTTATTCATTAATCCAAGAGGTAGCCATGGATACGGGCAATCATTTGTGGATGCGGTCCGTGGAGACTATGGTGGAAGAGATTATGCAGATTTAATGGATGCGGTAAATTATGCATTGGAGAATTTCGACTTCATAGATGAAACCAAACTTGGGGTTACTGGTGGAAGCTATGGCGGCTTTATGACAAACTGGATTGTTGGACATACGAACCGCTTTAAGGCTGCAGTTACACAACGCTCTATCTCAAACTGGATTAGCTTTTATGGCGTAAGTGATATTGGATATTACTTTAATGAATGGCAAATTAAAGCGGAGCTTGAAGACTTAGAAACTTTGTGGAAGCATTCACCACTCGCTTATGTTAAAAGGATAGATACACCACTACTCATCCTACATAGTGAGAAGGACTACCGTTGTCCAATTGAGCAGGCTGAGCAGTTATATATTGCGTTAAAGCATCGTAAAAAAGAAACAAAGTTCGTCCGTTTCCCAGAGTCGAATCATGAGTTATCAAGAAGTGGAAAGCCGAATTTAAGAATAGAGAGACTAAATCATATTCTTCAATGGTTTAAAGAATATATTTAATGATCCAATCGATACCCATAGGAAACAAGTCCTGTGGGTATTTTTGTCATAAAAGGGTTGAATTCGTTCTCTTTTTTAATTAGGAGGTGTACAATATGAAAAAAAGGACCATGTTAGAATAATATGCTGTTTATTTACGTGAGGGGATTTAGTAATGGATCTAGAATTAATCAAAGCTTGGTTTACTCTTGAAAATATTATGGAAGTAATTGAAAAATACAGATCCTTTGGACCGTTTCCAGGGATTTTACTACCGTTACTAGAAGCATTTCTTCCATTTTTACCACTTTTCCTATTTGTAATGGCGAATGCGAGTGCCTTTGGGTTATGGTTAGGTTTTTTATTCTCTTGGATAGGGGCATCGGGTGGAGCATTAATTGTCTTCCTCTTAGTTAGGAAGTTTGGTCAAAAGAGAATATTGAACTTTTTAAAGAAGCATCCTCAAGTACAAAAATTAATGGTTTGGGTAGAGAACCACGGGTTTGGCCCACTGTTTTTACTACTATGCTTTCCTTTTACACCGTCAGCTGTTGTGAACATTGTTGCAGGACTGTCAAAGATAAGTATTGCTCAATATATGCTAGCTGTACTAACAGGGAAAATGGTAATGATTTTTACCATTAGCTTTGTCGGATATGACCTACATTCTTTGATTACACAACCAGTACGTACTGCGATTGTTGGATTTGTCATCGCATTACTTTGGTTTATTGGGAAAAGAATTGAAGCCCGCCTAAACCGTGTTGAAACAAGAGTAAGTGAACCGCAAAGATCAAAATCATGAACAAAGCAAAAATTCTTCTCTTGGTAAAAATATAGTTATTAAATGAGGAGGGAAAATATGAGATTAAAGGGGAAAGTGGCAATCATTACAGGGGCTGCAAATGGAATTGGCTTCTCGGCTGCTAGTTTATTTGCAAAAGAAGGAGCAAGGGTTGCTTTAGTGGATTACGATGCAGATTTAGGAGAAATAAAGACAGAAGAGTTAAAGGCACAAGGTTATCAAGTAGCTTTTTTTCGAGTAGATGTGGCTAATCGTGATAGTGTAAATGAAATGGTAGAAGGGGTAGTTGGCCTGTTTGGCAGGATTGATATTCTCGTGAATAATGCCGGAATCACACGCGATGCGATGCTGTCCAAGCTAACAGTTGAGGACTTTCAGCAAGTGCTTGATGTGAATTTAACTGGGGTCTTTCATTGTACACAAGCAGTACTTCCTATATTAGTTGCTAACGGAAAAGGTAAAATTATTAATACTTCATCCGTATCTGGTATAAATGGCAATGTTGGGCAAACCAATTATGCTGCCACAAAAGCAGGGGTGGTGGGGATGACTAAGACATGGGCCAAGGAACTTGGGCGTAAAGGGATCAATGTAAACGCAGTGGCGCCTGGCTTTATTGATACGGGGATGACAGCCAAAGTACCTGAGAAAGTAATGGAGCAAATGAAAATGATGGTACCACTTGGCCGGCTAGGAAATCCAGAGGACATTGCGAATGCCTATTTATTCTTAGCATCGGACGAATCCAACTATGTGAATGGAACCGTGCTACATGTCGATGGTGGCATCATGATGTAGTAGAGTGGAAGGATAATGCTTGATTGTAAAGGAGAAATCTCTTAATTAGAGATTTCTCCTTTTTTGGCCGGTCAAATAGAAAGGTTCTAACCGCCCATCAGGACAACAATTCCCTTTTAAGCGGCATTAGAACCCACCTTCCTACTGTTTATTCAACAAATACCCCGTAATGATCTGATTGACATAACTTGGTTGTCTTGTTGGAAGTTGGTGAGATTCTCCCTTAATGATAAAGATCTCAACATCAGCCAATTCTTTTTTATAAGTTTTGATATACGTATTGAATACGTCAGACTTGCTACCGTACATGAGTAGAACTGGTGCAGTAATTTTTGCAAGACCATCCTTGCAGTTAAAATGCATTACGTCATAGTAGTATTTTGACCATACGAGAGGGTTTGATTTAAGCATATGTTCTTTTAACAGACGGCGAAGTTCAGGATCCTTTGTGTGAGCAAATGCAAGCCCTGCCGACATCAGCTTTTTACTTTTACTTGCAAAAAATACGCCCAAACGATGCTCATTTTTTATAGTCCAATGATCCACAATAGGATAACCCCCAGATAATATGAGCGTGTGAACTCTGCTTGGGTGATGAATGGCTAGATATTGAGCAATGGCTCCTCCAGAGGAATAACCAAATAATACAGCCGCTGTAATTTCCAACTGATTCATAAACTCAATAATATCCTCACCATATCGTTCAACGGTCACTTCTCTTGTAACATTGTAGGAGCTATCCCCGTGTCCAGCGAGGTCGGGCAAAAGTATCCGGAAATGCTTAGAGAGCATTTTTTGCCTATCAAAAACTTTTCTGCCCATACCTGGTGGGTGGAGGAAAATAATGGGGAGACCTTCTCCTATATCATCATAACAAATGAGTTCACCTTTTAATGTCATGCTCTGCATTCGATTATCTCCTATCGAGTTCTTTATAGATAGTATGTGAAAAGAAGTGGAATTCAGAGAAGGAATTAAATACCAACCAAAACAGGCACAAAATCGCAATAATACTTAAAAATGATTAAAAAAACTTAAAACCAATTGAAAAATTAAATAATTTTACTTATAATTACTTATAAATAACCATAGTGAGTTGAAAAATTATGTATCAAGAGGAACGTTTAGTAGCTATTCTTAGTTATTTGAAAGAACATAAACGAATTACAGTTGAAGGAATTTGTACAGAATTAGAGGTTTCAAGGGATACGGCAAGAAGAGACCTAGTTCGTCTTGAAGAGGAAGGGAGAATTATCCGAACGAGGGGTGGGGCATTGCTACCAGCTGAACATCACATCGTTATGGACTATAACCATCGTTTAAAGGTTGTTTCTAGGGAAAAACAAGTGATTGGAAAAAAAGCTGCGACCTTTCTAAAAGCAGAAGATGACATCATCTTAGATGCCTCCACTACAGTGCAAGCATGTGCTGAGCATGTAGAAAATATGGAATGTACGATTATTACGAATTCCATTAATTCTGCAGAGATCTTATCAAAGCACCCACTTGTTTCCATCCATCTCGTAGGAGGAGAGTTCCATAAGAAGCACCGTTATTTGTTTGGATCGCAGGCTATTGAGAAAATGGCTCAGTATTCTGTAGATAAAGCCTTTATTGGAGCAGTTGGTATATCTGAATCAGGTTTGACAAGTGCTCATGAAGAGGATGGAATGTTAAAGAAAAAAATGATGCAGCAAGCAAAACAAGTGATTGTTTTAGCAGATCATACGAAATTTGGAGTCAATGGGTTCTTCCAATATGGGAATTTTACAGATATAGATGTACTAATAACGGACCGTATGCCGAGTAGTGATTTTATCCAGCTTTTGCAAGAAAATGGGGTCGAGCTCGTGATAGCTGGTGAGGGAGAGGAAGAGGGAAATGACTAATTTAATTGCAATTGACTTAGATGGTACATTGTTAAGCCATGAAAATACAATAAGCTCAGAAAATATCAAGGCTTTAGATTATGCTCATCAACAAGGGGTAATGATCGTGATTGCGACAGGGCGTTCTTATCACGATGTTAAGAATATACTTAATGAGTATAGCCTTCCCATTAATCCGTGGATTATTTCAGCCAATGGGTCAACTATTCATCATCCGAATGGTGAAAAAGTTCATTCCGTACCCATTGATAAAAAAACGGCAGAACCGATATTAAAATGGCTAGAGGATGAAGGGTACTACTATGAAGTGTTTGCCGACAATCGACTACTTACTCCACAGCATGGTAGAGATATACTATCGAAGGAAGCTGATCGACTTAGAAAAGAAAATCCTTCTATTAAAGAAGAAGATATTGAACGAGCATTAGCCACTCAGTACAGTCAAACAGGATTTGAATTTGTATCCTCCTACCAAGACATTATTAGTTATGATGCGGATCTTTATAATATTCTTGCGTTTTCCTTTCATGATGAAAAATTAAATAGAGGAAAAGAGAATTTTAACGCTTTGGAAGGGTTGAATATCGTTTCATCAGGTAAACATAATTTCGAATTTATTCATGAAAATGCCTCCAAAGGGAAGGCTTTAGAAAAATTAGGAGAAATCATACAAATTCCACTTCTAAAAATGGCAGCAGTGGGAGATAATTACAATGATATATCCATGCTAACGATGGTAGGCAGAAGTGCTGCCATGGGGAATGCAGATGATGCAGTAAAAGAGAAGGCACATGAAGTAACTCTTGAAAATCACGAGCATGGAGTGGCTCATTTTATCTATCGTCTTCTAAAAAAATAGGTATCAATGGTTGGCGTAACTTGAAGGTAAGGCGTGACAACCTAGATATAAGGTCAACCATATCGGTTGGCCTATTTACTTTCTAGGCGTCATTTGTAACTGGAAAGAAAAAGCGGTTCACATCAAGTAGGTTATACCCTATTTCCGGCAATACCTATGGTAAGATAATAGGATAGAGAAGGAACGACGAGGGAGGTTTTCTTATGGCAGTTCATTTAGTTATCGGGAGATCTGGAACTGGAAAAACGCATTTTTGTTTGGAAGAGATAAGAGAGGAAATGCTTCAATCGCCAGTAGGAAATCCAATTGTTTACCTAGTACCTGACCAAATGACTTTTTCTTCTGAATATAAATTGATTACAACACCTAGGCTTGGGGGAATGATTCGAACTCAGGTTTTTAGTTTTTCAAGACTAGCGTGGCGAGTGTTGCAGGAGACAGGTGGAAATACTAGATACCACTTAAATAGTGTCGGTATTAATATGTTAATTCGAAAGATTGTTGAAGAGAGAAAAGCAGAATTAAAGCTTTTTAATCTTTCCGCTGATAAAAATGGGTTTATTGGGCAGCTTGAGCAAATGTTGGTTGAGTTTAAACGATATTTAGTTAGACCAGAAGAATTACTCATTCAGCAGGAATCAGAGCAAATGAATAAAGTCCTTAAGGACAAATTACATGATTTAGAGCTGATTTATAAACATTTTGAAGATGCTCTTTTTGGTTCGTACGTCGACTCCGAGGATTATTTCAAATTATTAGCTGAAAAAATTCCGTTATCAACTTATTTAAAAAACGCAGAAATATATATTGACGGGTTTTACAGTTTTACACCTCAAGAATATTTTATTATTAGCCAACTCATGAAGCACTGCAAAAAAGTTACAATCACTCTTACATTAGATGAGCCCTATAATGAAAAATATCCAGATGAATTGCATTTATTCCGCATGAATGCTGAGACCTGTCAAAGTCTTTATGAGATTGCTAGAGTAGAAAGATTAGAAATAAAAGAAACCATTTTATCTGAACAAAAGAGATGGAAGCATCCATCGCTCAAGCATTTGGAAACATTTTTTGATACACGGCCAACAAATGTATATACAGGGGGAACTGCTGTCAGCATAGGACAAGCGGTTAATCGTCGAGCGGAAATTGAAGGAATTGCACGCGAAATCCTCTCGCTAGTTCGAACAGAAAAATATAGATACAAAGACATTGCTATTATGATGAGGAATGGTCATGAATATAAGGATTTAATTGAAACGGTTTTTGATGATTACGAGATTCCTTTTTTTGTGGATCAAAAACGTACGATGCTTCATCATCCAGTTATTGAACTTATTCGCTCTACACTTGAAGTGATTAATGGATACTGGCGGTATGAGCCAGTATTTCGAGCGGTGAAAACAGAACTTCTTTATCCCCTTCATGTTGATCCTAATAAAATGCGAGAACAAATGGATCAGCTTGAGAACTTTGTCCTCGCATTCGGAATACAAGGGGATAAATGGACAAGGCGTGACCGTTGGGTATATCGCCGAATGAGGGGACTGGAATTAGAATCTGTAGCCCAAACCACTAAGGAAAAAGAACGTGAACAGAAGTTAAATGAGCTACGATTAATGATTTCAGCACCGATTCTTCGATTATCAAGAAGATTGAAAAAAGCTGAGAATGGAAGCAAATTAGCTGAGGCACTTTTTCTATATCTGGAGGAACTAGAGATACCTGCAAAGCTTGAAAGATGGAAAATAGCTGAAGAAGAAAAGGGCGAATTAACGAAAGCAAGAGAGCATGACCAAGCGTGGAACGGGGTTATTGAGCTTCTTGATCAGTTCGTTGAAATGTTAGGTGATGAAAAAGTATCTTCGAAGCAATTTTTAACGATTTTGGATGCAGGGCTAGAATCACTGAAGTTCTCATTAGTGCCCCCTGCAATGGATCAAGTGCTAGGTGCAGATCTAGAAAAATCCCGTCTAACTGATGTAAAGGTTGCATTTATCATTGGGATAACTGAAGGTGTTCTTCCTGCAAAATTTTCGGAGGATGGAATATTTGCTGACGAGGATCGAGAACAGTTATTAGGAAATGGTTTAAAGATTGCTGCTAGCAGTAAAACTCGCTTATTAGATGAGGAGTTTATCGCCTATAAGGCATTTACGACTCCGTCTGAGCGGTTGTATGTTTCTTATCCATTAGCAAACTCTGAAGGAAAAGCGTTAATTGCCTCTCCATATATTAAAAGAATGGTTGATATGTTCCCTGATAGTGAAGCTCTATCATTCATGTCTGAACCTTCAGAACTTGGTGAATTAGAACAGCTTAAATTTGTAGCACATGAAAATACAGCTCTTGCCTATTTAACTTCACAGCTGCAACTTAAGAAAAGAAATTACCCCATCTATGACTTATGGTGGGATGTGTATAATTATTACCAATCGAAACCACATTTCCATAGAGATGTACGGAAGGTACTTTCCAGCTTAACGTATGAAAATCGGACAACCAAGCTATCCGAGGAGACCAGCAAGGAATTGTATGGAGAACAAATCCAATCTAGTGTAAGTAGAATGGAGATGTTCCATAGCTGCCCGTTTTCACATTTCTCTCAGCATGGGTTAAAGCTTAGAGAACGCCAAGTATTCAAGCTGGAAGCACCAGATATTGGAGAACTATTCCATGCGGCATTAAAGTATATTACCGAAACCATTATGGCAAGCAAGTTGTCATGGTCCGATGTATCTAAGGATGAAATGGAACAGTTAGCAAAACAAGCAGTGGATGTACTTGCACCCAAGTTACAAAATGAAATTTTATTAAGCTCGAATCGTCATCATTATATTAAAAGAAAGCTTGAACAAATTATTCAAAGGGCTTCGCTTATTCTGCGTGACCATGCCAAGGCAAGTGGGTTTGCTCCGGTAGGACTGGAATTACCATTTGGACCTGCAGAACAGATAAAGCCTGCACCATTTACGCTGAAAAATGGGACAAAGATGGAGTTAGTGGGTCGAATTGACCGAGTAGACAAGGCCTCCCATGACGGTGAAGTGTTCCTGCGAATTCTTGACTATAAATCCAGTGCAAAAGACATAAATGTAAACGAAGTCTATTATGGTCTGGCTCTCCAAATGCTTACGTATTTAGATATTATTATTTCAAACTCTGAATCTTTCATTGGATCCAAGGCTAGCCCTGCTGGTGTTGTTTATTTTCACGTGCATAATCCGATGATAAGCACGAGCAAAATGCTAACGTTAGATGAGATTGAAGCAGAGCTTTTCAAAAAATTTAAGATGAACGGTTTATTGTTAGGGGAAGAAAATGTAATCAAACTCATGGATCAAACATTGGAATCCGGCGAATCCACGATTATCTCAGCAGGGATTAAAAAAGACGGGTCACTAACGAAGAGGTCAAAAGTGGCAAGTAAGGAAGAATTTAATCAATTGCGATCGTATGTTAGAAGTATGTACGTGAAAACGGGAAACAGTATAGTCGATGGGGCTGTTCAAATCTCTCCTTATAAAATGAAGGAACAGACACCTTGTACCTTCTGTTCTTTCAAGTCTGTCTGTCAATTTGATGAATCATTACAGGATAATAAATACAGGGTGTTGAAGGTAGAAAATAAGGAAACTGTCGTAGAAAAAATGAGAAAGGAGAGTGTTGAAAATGGCGAGAATGAATCTGCCACCGAAGCCGAGTGATGTGAGCTGGACAGATGATCAATGGAAAGCAATTGTTGCAAACGGACAAGATATATTAGTTGCGGCAGCAGCAGGGTCTGGAAAAACAGCTGTTCTTGTAGAGAGAATGATCAAGAAAATTGTTTCTGAAGATCACCCAATGGACGTTGATGAGATGCTTGTCGTTACCTTTACAAATGCCTCTGCAGCAGAAATGAAGCATCGTATGGGAGAGGCACTTGAGAAGGCGATTGATGAAAATCCCACATCTAGGCACCTGAGAAAACAACTAAGTCTATTAAATAAGGCAAGCATATCAACTCTCCATTCTTTTTGTTTAGAGGTGATTAGGAAATTTTATTATAAAATTGAAGTGGACCCCGGTTTTAGAATAGCCGATGAAACGGAAGCACAGCTCTTGAGAGATGAGGTACTAGATACATTATTTGAAGAAGAGTATGGGTTGGAAGCTAATACTGAATTTTTTGATTTAGTTGATATGTTTTCAAATGACCGAAGTGATGCTGCGCTTCAAGTTATTATTCGAGAACTTTATGACTTTGCACGCTCAAATCCTTCGACAAAGTCGTATCTACAATCAATTATTGATATGTATGATGTAAATGAAGCAACAACGATTGAATCGTTGCCGTTTTATCCAACTCTTATATTCGACATTCGCCTCCAGCTTCAAGGTGCTAGAGGGTTATTTGAGGCTGCCCTTGATTTAACGAAGCTTCCGGAAGGACCAAGTCCTCGAGCAGAAAATTTTACAGATGATATAAGAATTATTGATCGGCTACTTGAAGCGAGTAACCATTCGTGGGAAGAATTGTATAATACACTTCTCAGTGAATCGTTTTCTAAGCTTAAGACCTGTAAAAAAACAGATTATGATGAAGTACTAATTGAAAAATCTCAAAAACTTAGAGACAAAGGAAAGAAAATGGTTCAAGCGATTCAAGCGGAATTATTTTCAAGAAAACCACAAAGCTTCATTCATGATATGAAACAAATGAAGCCTTATATTCAAACACTAGTAAGACTTGTTGAGGAATTTGCTAATAGATTTGACTCTATTAAGAGGGAAAAAGGATTAGTTGACTTTGCTGATTTAGAGCATTATTGCCTTCAGATTTTATCCGATTCAGAAGAGAGTACGGATCATGACTTCAAACCCTCTGAGGAAGCACTATCCTATCGTCGTCAATTTAAAGAAGTGCTTGTGGATGAATACCAAGACACAAACATGGTTCAGGAAGCAATATTAAACTTAGTTACAAAGGATGAAGAAAAGACAGGGAATTTGTTTATGGTGGGAGATGTAAAGCAATCGATTTATCGCTTCCGCTTAGCTGAACCAAATTTATTTTTAGGAAAATACAATCGTTTTACCTCACATGGTGACGACTCAGGACTTCGAATTGATTTAGCTCGAAATTTCCGGAGCCGCAAGGAAGTGCTTCATGGAACAAACTATTTGTTTAAGCAAATCATGGGCGTTTTGGTTGGGGAAATTACCTATGATGAAACAGCGGAATTAATTAATGGAGCGTCATACCCAGAGGAAGCTGTCCCGGTTGAGTTGTTTATCATCAATAGCGACGGAAAAGAGGACCCTCCAAATGAAGAAGGGGAAAGTGAGATTCAAGGGGATTCTTTTGATGAAGAAGAACTAGCACAATCTCAGCTTGAAGCAAAACTAATTGCAAGTAAAATACATGGTCTAATTCAAGGGAGAAAGCCGGTTTATAATCCAAAAACAAAAAGCTCTAGACAAGCTTCATATAAAGATATCGTCATATTGCTCAGATCCATGACTTGGGCTCCACAAATTATGGAGGAATTAAAGGACCAGGGAATTCCCGTTTATGCGAATCTATCATCAGGTTATTTTGAAGCAACAGAAGTAGTGATCATGATGTCACTATTAAATGTTATTGATAATCCATATCAGGATATCCCACTTGCTTCTGTCCTGCGCTCTCCTATCGTTGGTCTAACAGAAGAAGACCTCGCACATATCCGAATGGAGGACCGAAGTGGTTCGTATTACGAAGCTCTCAAAGCCTTTTATCGAAAAGCTCCAACAGAAGCAACGGAAGAGGCTCATGAGAAAATCGTTCCGTTTATGGAGAATCTATCGAAATGGAGGGCTTCTGCTAGACAAGGTGCTTTATCAGAGTTACTTTGGCAGTTATTCCGTGAAACAGGATTCTTTGACTTCGTAGGTGGATTACCTGGGGGGAAACAACGTCAAGCAAATTTACGTGCTCTGTACGACCGAGCTCGTCAATATGAGGAAACATCCTTCCGTGGGTTGTTCCGCTTTCTTCGGTTTATTGAACGCATGAGAGAACGTGGGGACGACCTTGGCGCTGCTCGCGCACTGGGGGAAAGTGAAGATGTTGTTCGGATCATGACTATTCACAGCAGTAAAGGATTAGAATTCCCAGTTGTATTTGTTGCTGGATTAGGCCGTCAGTTCAATATGATGGATATAAGGAAATCCTATATGCTCGACAAGGAGCTCGGCTTTTCTGCCAGATATGTCGACCCTAAAAAGAGAATATCTTATCCATCGTTACCGCAGCTTGCTTTTAAACGGAAAAAGCGGCTTGAGATGCTGGCCGAAGAAATGCGTGTTTTATATGTAGCATTAACCCGTGCAAAAGAGTACTTATATTTGATTGGAACGGTAAAGGATGCAGACAAGAAGCTTGAGGATTGGGGGAAATTCTCAACTCACTCGGAATGGCTACTAAAAGAGTACGACCGTCAATCAGCGAAGGGCTACTTAGACTGGATTGGACCATCTCTAATAAGACATCAAGATTGTCTGGAGTTACGAAATGGAAAGGATATCGGACAACACGTTCCAGCGGAGATCTCAAACCATTCATCGTGCTGGAAGATAGAAATCGTTGATGGAGTCCAATTAGCTTCTTTGAAGGAAATGTTAGAAGAAGAAAAGGACAGCTTATTGGATCTTGTGATTGATGGGAAGGAGCTTCCAGTCAAATCGGAGCGAAACGAACAAGTTCTATCACAATTGAATTTCAAGTATGAATATTTTGCACCATCGGTTCATCGTTCTAAGCAATCTGTCTCAGAGGTGAAAAGGCAAAGAGAATTGCAGGATGAAGAGAGTGCGACAGACATGCAAAGCAAATTCCGAAAACCACTAATGAACCGTCCACGTTTTATGCAAGAGAAATCCTTAACACCAGCGGAACGAGGAACAGCTATGCATGCAGTAATGCAGCAGATAGATGTAAATAAACCAATTACAAATGATAGTATTAACAGTCAATTAAATGATATGGTTCAGCATGAACTGTTAACACTTGAGCAGCTTGAGGTAATAGATGTTGATCAGATTGTGCAATTTTTTGAATCGGCACTTGGTTCTAGACTACTAAGTGCAAACACTGTTCTACGTGAAATTCCATTCAGTTTATCTCTTCCAGCTAGTGAAGTGTATGTTAATTGGAAGGGAGAGGAGGAGGCGGTTCTCCTTCAAGGTATCATAGATTGTGTCTTTGAAGATGAGAAAGGTCTTGTCTTACTTGATTTTAAGACGGATGGAATTCATGATCGATACAAAGGTGGCTTTGAAGAGGCGAAATCGATTCTTGAAGAGCGATACAAAGTCCAGATTGAGTTATATAAAAAAGCATTAGAGGAAATTTGGAAGAAGACAGTGAATGAGTCGTATTTATTCTTCTTCGACGGTGCACATATCATGAAAATGGATTAAATATGTAGTCAGCAGGAGATATTACTCTTGCTGGCTATTCTTTTAGGAGGGAAGGCTATGGGGAAGAAACAAACACTTCTAGGGGATTGTGAGCTTTGCTATCGGACAAATGTGGAAATCACCATCCATCACTTAACACCGAAAGAGCTGGGGGGTACGTTTTTACCGACGGCCAAGCTATGTTTACCCTGTCATAAGCAAATCCATGCTATATATACAAATGAGGAATTAGCTACTCGAATGAACACAATAGAACGTTTACGGGATGATGATACGATAAAGAAGTTTGTCCGCTGGATTCAAAAACAGCCTTCTACAAAGCTAATCAGTGTAACGAAATCAAAGGAAAGAAGACAAAAAAAGAGGTGAAACGGGTGTCTCACCTAATTATTTCCAAGTGTTGGCTGGTCAATCAAATTCGTATCTAACACATTGCTTGCTGATACTCCGTTATTCGTTATGACTAATCCGCCTGTATTGGCAGCACCAGCACCAGTGACAGATTTAGAATTACTTTTTGGTGAAATATAGAGAGAATCACCAAATTGGACGATCCCTCCACTTACAGTTGTAATTTGAACGGGGCCAATAATTGCCGGCATGAAAAACATCCTTTTTTAAAAATTTTCAACCAGTCAGTTTCAAGTACTTCTTGGTAAGAGCTGACGAATATGTTTGATTCGCGCTTCCATATTGATTGTTTTTGTGTTTCCAACATGAAGAATGGAGGAGGAAGAAAAGGCAATAACATTTATAGAGTTCACATGAATCATTGGGTTTTGATGAAAGGAGGAAATCATTATTTCCTCTTTATCTGGAGGAATCACAATCGGGCGTCGAAAGATAGGATATTTAAAAAAATCCTCCTCATCCCCTATAAATAACTGCTTTTCCCGTTGAACAGCTATTGCTCTATTTAGACCATTAATGATACTAGAATCTCCTAGTTGAATGACAGATGAAAGAGCTGCATTGGTAATCTTTATATTCTTAACCGAGCTTGAGCGTTGAAGCATTGCTACCTACCTTCCACTGCTAAAGGAACAAAAGGTCCAATAATGAGGGACTCAGCAGGAGTATCAAACGCTGACACGAGTTGGATGATTTCGGCATCCCCTACCATCATTATAGAAGAACTAGATACACCGATTACACGGATATCTCCAACGTGTAAGTCACGATTGTATACTTGAAAATTCATCATTCTTGCTTCATCCCTTTCACATTCTTAGGTAAATTTTTAATAAATGCCTCAACCCCATACTCCATTTCTTTGTGGAACCGCTCAAGAACTTTATCATCAATTTGTTGAGTGTCCAGTGTTTCTTTCTCTCCTGCAGAAATTTCTCGTAAATAAAGTTCCAATCTTTTAGGTATCTGTTTTCTGATATCTTCTTCAATAAAGTGATAGTACGATTCATCGAGAGTTGTTTGTAGCTTTGCTTGAGTGGTCTCGAAAATGGAAGGAAGATGATGACCCATATAATCATATACTTTATCTTCTAATTCCATGGATCTTTGGAACATTTGCTTTGGAGAATAAGGAGTCTTAACCGATTGATTTGGAACGGAAAATTCATCGATTCCTTGTAAATCGGAAGGATTTAAGCCGATATTTAATGTACCATCAAGGGATTCTACCTTAAGTTGATCAAATTTATATTCAATTCGATCGACATGAATAGGGGGCTTCTCTTTAAGTTTAGACATCTCTGTTTGCACTTGAAGTAAGCTGTGTTCTAGCATTCGTATTCGGTTTTCCTGGTTTTTCACAAGTTGGTGAAGTTGTCTTAAGTATTCGTAGAATTCATTATTCATAGCGACATCTTCCCTTCTTTTATGAAATGGATAATGGTACAGATGGAGCCTCGATAGGGGATCCTGTACCATCCCCTACAAAACCTACCTCATCTTGAGTGGAAACGAATGTACCCCCGGGATGAATGGGGTCGGGTGCTGGCCCTGTAAACCCCCCTGTATTGTATAAATGGGAGGTTGGTTTGATAATCCCTGCACTCCCTATTTGTAGAACGGATGAATTCGTTATTGCATCAATTCTTAGGAGATTAATAGATATATTTTGTTGAATATAGAAGTTCATTTCATCACCTTCTAACTAAGCATTTAAAATATTGCCTTGATCTATTCCATCATGGTCATACGTGTTCGTTGAACTAAACCTGTTGTACACATGTAACCCATCTCCGGTATTAAAGGACCCTGCCCCAGAGTACGTCTTGGCATTGGAAATAGGCATAATTTTATATACATCTCCAATATGAAAGACAGAGCTACTTCCGATTGATATCACTTGAGCTACACCGACTATTGCTGGCATACACTACACCCTTTGTTTAAGATTCCTTACATTGTATGTGCCTAGATAATAGATGTGAATTATTTGGGGGAAAAAGTTGAATTGCGAGTTTTGTACTATAACAGAATTCCACTAAGTTCCGTTGTGTTATGGTAAAATATTTATATAATTACCAATATTTTGATAAAGGTGGGTGTGCAATGAATGTACCTTTAGTGTTAACCCAGTTTTTAGACCGTGCGGTGTCTCTTTATGGAGAAAAGGAAGCAGTATATTGTGGAGAAAGGAGCTTTACATACCGTCAATTAGGAGAACGGGTAAACAAGCTTGCACATGGATTAAAGGAACTCGGAGTAAATAAAAATGATCGGATAGCCTATTTAGCTCCTAATTCCGTTGAGATGCTTGAAGGCTTTTATGGCGTCTTCTTGCTTGGTGGAGTGATGGTACCGCTAAATATTAGGTTGAAGCCTGAGGACTATTTGTTTATTTTAAATCATAGTAAATCAAAGGTATTATTTGTAGACCAAGAGCTTTATGATCTTATACTCCCTATTAAAGAAAAACTAGAAACGGTTGAGACAATTATTGTACATTATAAAGATGATGGGACGAAGGAAATTGGATACGACGAATGGTTGGCTAGTAAAGAAGGGAAAGCGTTTCCAAGGGAAGAGCTTCATGAGGATGACATTTGTAGCTTGTTGTATACGAGTGGTACAACCGGTCATCCCAAAGGGGTTATGTTAACTCACCGTAATAATTATATACATGCACTAACGACGATGCATCATTTGCGAGTGAGTGATCAAGATGTTCTCCTTCATATTCTCCCGATGTTCCATGTGAATGGCTGGGGGTCACCTTTTTACTATACAGCTAACGGATCTACCCAAATCTGTTTGAGAAAAGCTACTCCAGAGGAGATTTTTAAGGCCGTAGGGAAATTTAAAGCAAGCGTCATGCATATGGCACCAACTGTTTTAAATAGCCTTCTCCAATATTATGAGCAAAATATACCTCAAATCAATCATAAGGTAAGAGTTGTCATTGCTGGCTCAGCACCACCACCAGCATTTGTAACAAGGGTAGAAAGAGAGCTTGGATGGGAGTTTATTCAAGTTTACGGAATGACCGAGTCCTCTCCTTTAAGTACCATTTCAACCATTCGTTCTCATTTAAGTGATCTTCCATTAAATGATCAGTATCGTTTAAAAGCGAAGGCTGGTGTCAGCATGATTGGATGTGATGTTCGCGTTATTAATGATAGTGGTCAGGAGGTGGAAAAGAACGGAAAGGAAATAGGTGAAGTGGTAACTAGAAGCAATGGGGTAATGAAGGGGTACTGGAAAAATCCAGAGGCTACGATGGAGACCATACGAAATGGATGGCTTCATACTGGTGATATGGCAACAGTTGACTCATATGGCACTATTGACATTGTGGATCGAAAGAAGGATATCATTATAAGTGGTGGGGAAAATATTTCTTCTATTGAAGTAGAAGGAGTGTTATATGAGCACCCGAGTGTACTAGAAGCTGCAGTGATTGCTGTTCCACACGAGAAATGGGGAGAAACACCTCACGCTTTTGTCGTTGTTAGATCAGGTCACTCGGTGGAAGAGAAGGATCTCATCTCTTTCTCACGTGAAAAACTTGCTCATTTTAAAGCGGTTACAGGTGTTACGTTTGTTAAAGAATTGCCAAAAACTGCATCTGGAAAAATTCAAAAGGTGCATCTTAGAAATGATTACTGGGAGTCATATGGTAAATCAGGCAGATTTGTTAACTAAAGTTTTGCCGTTCCCGTTTTAGGGAACGGTTTTGATGTTTATTGGGAAAATTATCAAGTATAATAGGTTTCAAGGGACAGAGGAAGGGATATGTAAAAGAAATGAGTAATCAAAAAAGAATTATTTCCATTGATATAATGAGGGGTTTGTCGATATTGGGGATATTCTTAGTAAATATGATATCCTTTCATTCACCAATCCTTTATATTGACCCACATGTAACATGGACAACCACTAGTGACCACGTGTTTTACATGCTGATTGATTTGTTCATCCAAGGAAGCATATACCCTTTATTTTCTTTTTTATTTGGATATGGTTTTATTATTTTACGAGAGAGGACAATGGCAAAGGGTGAAAGCTTTCCGGCTATAGCAATAAGAAGATTACTTTTCTTGTTACTCATAGGATGGGCCCATGCCAACTATATTTGGCATGGAGATATTCTCTTTACCTATTCTTTGTTTGGATTCCTCCTACTGCTCTTTATCAGGTTAAGCGGAAAAGTGCTTGTATTATTGGGTATTATTTTATATTTTGTGCCTAATGTGGTTATTACGATATTGATGATCTTAGCATCTTCCGTTACTGGGAATGGGGATTTTACGATGGCTAATGAAACAAGTGCTAATGCATCGTATAACGTTTACCAAATGGGGACTTTTGAGGAAATTAGTGAACAGAGATCTCTTGACTGGTATTTAGTAAATAACCCAGGAAATATGTTTTTTATGCTCTTTTCCATCTTTCCAATGTTTTTGATTGGCGGAGGAGCGGCAAAGGAGGACTGGTTAAGAAGAGGAATAGAATTGACGAGACCTTTTCAAGTGACCTTAGCCATAGCTTTGCTCATTGGAATATCCATAAAAAGTTCTCCTTATTGGATACCAAGAAACTGGGCAACAGAGTATGCTCAAGATATGCTTGGTGGGCCTCTTCTTTCCATTTCATACATACTGATAATCGTATTGATTACGAATAATCATCGAGGCTTAGAAGTACTAAAAGTCTTTGGACCTGTTGGGAAGCTAAGTTTTACTAATTACTTAGTCCAATCATTAGTATCGACGACGATATTTTATTCTTACGGTCTTGGTCTATATGGACAAGTGTCGGTTGTGGAAGGAACGATTTTAGCTCTAATGATATTTCTAATACAATTAATTTATAGTTATATATGGCTAAAGTACTTTCGTATCGGCCCCTTCGAGTGGGTGTGGAGATCGGTTTCGTATTGGCAGTGGCAAAAGATAAGGAAAGAAGGAGATATTAAATGAAGCTAATTACCGGAAAAAAAGAAAACAAAGTTTTTGTTGGTGTTTTAGATTCCACAGAAAGGAAGGTTCTTGCTGTTAGCCATACAGATTCCATGGTTGACTGTATAGCAAAGGGAGAAGAATTTTTACAGGAAATACATGAAAAAATCAAAGCTGCAAGCGAGGAGGATTATTTTCAAATAGAAGAAGTGACATTGCTTTCTCCTATTACAAATCCACCAAAAAACATTATATGTGTTGGTAAAAATTATGTGGATCATGCGATTGAGATGGGAAGCAAGGAGGATATTCCTGAGCATATTATGGTGTTCAGTAAAGCTCCTACTACGATTATTGGGCCAGCTGATCTTATCAAAAATCATCTATCCATTACGAAGCAGTTAGACTATGAAGGGGAGTTAGCCATTGTAATTGGAAAGAAAGGGACAAATATTAAAATAGAGGAGGCCCTTAGCTATTGTTTCGGTTATACCATCGTAAACGATGTTACAGCAAGGGACCTTCAGGAAAAGCATAAGCAGTTTTTTCTTGGAAAAAGCCTAGATACCAGTTGCCCGATGGGGCCTTTTCTCGTTCATAAGGAGAGCATTGGAAATCCGAATTCATTACAAATTGAAACGAGAGTAAATGGAGAAGTAAGACAAAGTTCCAATACTAAACATTTTATTTTTTCTGTAGAAGAAATAATCTCTACCATTTCAAAGGGAATGACACTCGAACCTGGAGATGTGATTGCTACTGGTACTCCTGCAGGTGTAGGAAAAGGATTCAAACCACCCCGCTTTCTTAAACCAGGTGACCAAATAGAAATTACAATTGAGGGCATTGGAACTCTTACAAATAAAGTAAGCTTGGAGATTTGAAAATAATGTGAACGTTTGAATAATCTAGAATTGGATACCGACTTTCTTTTTAGTTTTTTTAACACTGTTATGGTATGATAAAGTCGATATTTAATAGGGAGGCTAATTTATGTCGATTAACACACATGCCCATATTACTGCATGGGTTCTCGCACTAGTACTATTTTTTGTAGCAAACTCATTACATAAGAGCGGAAAAGCAAAGGCTGCGAAAATCGTCCATATGATTTTGAGAGTTTTGTATATCATTGTGTTTGCAACAGGTGGAATGCTTGTTCATACGTTATTCTCCATGCAACCAGGTGAGTACATTGCTAAGGTTTTAATTGGGATATGGGTAATTGCAGCAATGGAAATGGTTCTCGTTCGTACCGTAAAAGGAAAAGCAACGAAGTCACTATGGATCCAATTTTATGTTGCTGCTGTTTTAGCAATCTTATTAGGACTTCGTCTACCACTTGGATTTCAACTATTTTAATGAAAACCTGCTCCTAAACGGGAGCAGGTTTTTTTATATAAATTTTTCAATGATTGTTCTTTTACCAGCATTAAGTGTAAATTCAAAACGGTCGGTTTGCTTTTTATAATAACAGAAATGGTGTTGGACATTACAAATATCTTCTTGGTTATCAAAGATCATAAAATTCACACCACTTTTTCTTTCGGTATCCTTTAAAAAAGTTAAATGATTGTAGCAATAAATACAATCAAAAATCGAAAAGCCAATCGAATTTAAATGGGAAATAAACTGATGAAACGAGTCATCGTTTATCTCTTCAAGCAATCGTTCAAGTGAATACATTAAGTGTTTGCGGATTCTTACTACATCTTGGTTTTTTAGATGAAAGGTTTCATTTCCGAAAGTTACTTTCCCATCCTCAAATAAAATTCCCTTTTTCCATCGATTAAATCGAAATACTTCAATTTCTTGGTGTAAAAATTCATCTAAAATGGATGCTTCATCTGTTTCCTCATCGAAAAAAATCCATTGGTTGTTTATATTCTCTACCGTTCCTTCAATAAATGCTCTCGTTTGATACTCAAAAAGTTTTAGTCGTTGCTGTCTATTCATGGTAAGACCTCCGTTACAGGCTAAAGGTTTAAAGAGTTATCTTCATAAACTTTGACATCTTGTTTGTATTTTAAACGCCCACATTTAAAAATTGGACAATTAACCATTTTTCGCGCCCAGCATAGTATGGGTATATGTTCGGACTGACCAAACAAACGCACTACTTTGAGAGGATGAAAACATATGTGTGGCATAACAGGCTGGATTGACTTCCAAAGAGATATGAGAAAAGAACGCGACTCGATTACGAAAATGGCTGAAACCTTGGCAAAGCGCGGTCCAGATGATACAAATGTATGGACAGATATTCATGCAGGATTCGGACATAAACGCTTAGTTGTTGTTGACCCTGAGGGTGGAAAGCAACCAATGTCTAAGTCAAAAAATAACCATAAATATACGATTTGTTATAATGGTGAACTATATAATACCGAAGATATCCGAAAAGAACTGTTAGTAAAAGGATATTCCTTTAACGGTCATTCTGATACAGAAGTTCTATTAACTGCATATATAGAATGGGAAGAAAATTGTGTGGAGCATTTGAATGGCATATTTGCTTTCGCAATTTGGGATGAGAGAAAGGAACAGCTCTTTATTGGTAGGGATCGACTTGGCGTTAAGCCGCTTTTTTATTTATCAACAGAAAAGGGGATTATGTTCGGTTCTGAGCTTAAAGCAATCCTTGCTCATCCGGAAGTGAAAACGGAAATTGACCGTGAAGGGTTAGCCGAGGTCCTTGCATTAGGACCATCTAGATCACCTGGAAATGGGGTGTTTAGAGGAGTATCAGAGCTAAGACCTGCTCATGCGCTTACTCTATCAAAAAGCAAGGGACTAAAAATTTGGCGATACTGGAATGTAAAAAGTGAGAAGCACACAGATAATTTGAATGATACGGTTGATCAGGTTCGCTTTCTTTTTACTGATGCAGTAAAACGCCAGTTAGTTTCGGATGTTCCTCTCTGTACATTTTTATCAGGCGGAGTAGATTCAAGTGCGATTACAGCTATTGCCGCAATGGAATATCAAAAGGAAGGAAAAGGGAGCCTCCATACGTATTCCATTGATTATGAAGGAAATGACCAATTTTTTAAGGCAAATGAATTTCAACCGAATTCTGACGGAGTCTATATTCAAAAGATGTCTGATGAGTTTCAAACGACTCATCACAATAGTGTAATCTCTCAAGAGTTGCTCGCTGAACATTTAATTGAAGCTGTCCATGTAAGAGATTTACCAGGGATGGCTGATGTAGATTCTTCTCTTCTTTGGTTTTGCCGGGAGATAAAAAAGGATTTTGTTGTTGGTCTATCTGGTGAATGTGCGGATGAGATCTTTGGTGGCTATCCTTGGTTCCGACGTGAAGCGGACCTTACTCGAGAAGGCTTTCCGTGGATGAGATCGATTGAAGAAAGGCAGGGCTTGTTACGTACAGAATGGCGTAAAAAGTTACAGCTAAAGGACTACATGCTTCAACAATTCAATAAGACTGTTCAAGAGACTCCTGCTTTAGACGGAGAATCAAAGCAAGAAGCAAAAAGAAGAGAATTATTTTATCTGAATATGATTTGGTTTATGACTACCCTACTTGATCGTAAGGATCGTATGAGTATGGGAGCAAGTCTTGAAGTAAGGGTACCTTTTGCGGATCATCGCTTAGTTGAATACGTGTGGAATATCCCTTGGGATATGAAGAATTATAATAACCGTGAAAAAGGATTGCTACGTAAAGCGTTGGAAGGGATTCTCCCAGAGGAAGTATTGTATAGAAAGAAAAGTCCATATCCGAAAACTCATAATCCTAAATATACAAAAGCTGTACAGCAGATGCTAGCAGAGATCATGACTGACAGAAGTTCTGTTCTTTATGAGTTCTTTGATGAAGTAAAATTAAAGGAAATCATTACTACTGAAGGTGCTGCCTTTAAAGAACCTTGGTTCGGCCAGTTAATGACCGGCCCACAGCTATTAGCCCATTTAGCTCAAATTCATATCTGGTTTAACGATTACAATATTAATATTGTTGAATCTTAATAAAAAAATAGAAGCCTATACACATATGTGTAGGCTTCTTAATTTGTTCGTTTAAACTGCCTTATCTTCTATAAAGGAATGGCGAATCCAGACCTTTGAGCGCCAACGCCAAAGCATAAGTAATCCTCTTAGCCATTCATCAGCAATAAATGCAATCCATATTCCGACAAGACCAAGACCAAAGGTAATCCCAAGCAAATAAGAAAAGGTTACAGCCACTCCCCACATTGATAGTATCCCCATATATACTGGGAATTTCACATCACCAGTGGCTCGTAATGAATTGATAATTACTAAATTAAACGAGCGTCCTGGCTCTAGAATAATTGTTAGTAATATCAACGTGCTTCCAAGTGCAATGATGTCCTCGTTACTTGTAAATAACTTCATTAGGTCTTTTGCGAAAAACGAGAAGAGTATGGCTGCGCCTAAGGAAATGATAATAGCGAGTCGTAGACTTTTTAAACAACGATGATAGGCATCCTCATACTTTTTTGCGCCAATCATATAACCTATTAATATTTGTGTACCTTGACTAATAGCGATGCTAAATAGGAAGATAAACATCATGAGATTTTGAGCATACACTTTAGATGTTAGTGCTTCCGTACCTAACGTAGCGATAAAGAAAGTAATAACCATCTGGGAACCATTATAGGAAAGCTGTTCGCCAGCGGATGGAATGCCGATTTTGAGTAAGTTTCTAATATGCACCTTCGGAAAACGGAAGAGCATATGAAACGGCAGCTTGACAGGAATTCTTTTAATCATCACGATGATCGCTATAGTCAAGCCTAGGAGCCTACTAACGGTAGTTGAAATAGCTACCCCTTCAACACCCAGTATCGGAAATCCAAAAGGACCAAAGATGAAAAAGTAATTACTAATCACATTAATAATATTCATACCAATAGTGATATACATAACATCTTTTGTAAACCCATAACTACGAATAACGGCACCTATCGTCATAATAAAGGCTTGAACAAAGGAAAACCCTCCGACAATTAATAAGTAAGATTTCGCCTCATCCATTAGTTCAGCAGGTAAATCCATCATCTTTAAAATAGGTTCACTAAAGAGGAAAATTCCAATACTTAACAGAATTCCGAAAACGAGGTTTGCTCCGAGGGAAACGATCGAAATTTCTGCAGCTATATTTTCCTGCTTCGCTCCCAAATTCTGAGTAACCAGAATAGCTGTTCCTGTTGCAACAAAACCAAACATAACGATTATTAGCGAAAGGACTTGGTTAGATACACCAACAGCGGCAACAGACTCATCAGAGTATTGTGAGAGCATTAATGTATCAGCATTTCCCATTAGCATATACAATAGTATTTCAATAAAGATAGGCCATGTTAGAGCAACTAGGGTCATCTTTTGTTTTTTTCGATTTTTGTTCATTATTCTTTGACCCCCTGACATAATAAAACGAAATAGTCTTAAGCGGAGTGCTTAAGACTACTTAGGAAACAATTCATTCTAACAGATGGTGTGTTTATTTAAAAGGAGATTATTTCAAAGCCGAAAGGAGCAACCATAACTGAAAGTTGATCAGATTCAGCAGCAAATTCATCACTCTTTAATAAGTCAGTGAGCTTTTTTCCTTTTAAATTAAATGGTAAGGCATATGTTGCTTCTTTAGAAGTAGGGTTTAAAATAATTACAATTGTTTTGTTTTCGTCCTTTTTCGAGTAGGAAATGCACACGTCCTCTTTGGAATGAGAAAGGAAGGAAAAGGTTCCTGAATTTGCTAGAAGCTTTTCTTCTTTTCTAAGCTTAATCAATGATTGGACATGTGTACGCATTTCTTGATTCCATCGTTCTTCTTCCCATGGCATGCACTCTCTGCAACCAGGGTCCATCACTCCACTTAAGCCAATCTCATCTCCATAATAAATACATGGTGTGCCAATAAAAGTCATCATAAAAGTATAGATGAGCTTCATTTTATCTATGTTATCATTACACTCTGTCAGAATACGTGGTGTATCATGGCTACCAACCAGGTTAAAAGCTACCTCATTTACATTGCTTGGATACATTTGAATAACAGAGGTCATGTTCTCAATAAACTGATCCCTTGTAATCTGTTCTTTAGCAAAGTAATTTAACACATTTGTAAGGAATGGATAGTTCATAACTGCATCAAATTGATCTCCCCGAAGCCATGGCATGGAATCATGCCAAATTTCTCCTAGAATATATAGTTCAGGCTTGAGTTCTTTAACAGCATGACGAAACTCTCTCCAAAACTGATGGTCTATTTCATTAGCAACGTCTAAACGCCATCCATCAATATCAAACTCTCGTACCCAATATCTTCCTACCTCGAGCAAATATTGCTTAACTTCTTCATTTTGTGTATTAAGCTTTGGCATTGTTTGCTCAAAAGCAAATGTAGAGTAATTTGGAAGCTCTCCACCCTTTAACGGGAATTCTTTCGTATGGAACCAGCTTGCATACTTTGAGTCTGCCCCATTCTTTAACACGTCTTGGAAAGGAGGGAAGTGGTATCCACTATGATTAAACACGGCATCGAGCATTACTTTTATTCCGTTTTTATGACAAGTTTGGACGAGCTTCTTAAAGGTTTCCTTATCCCCAAATTGAGGGTCAATTTCCATATAATCAATCGTATCGTATTTATGATTCGAATATGCCTTAAAAATGGGAGTAAAGTAAATACCAGTGATACCTAAGTCAACTAAATAGCTAATATGATCAATGATCCCTTGGAAGTCGCCACCAAAAAAGTTCTTAGGTGTTGGTGGTTCGCTTCCCCATGGTAGTGCTCCCTCCGGGTCATTGGTAAGATCACCATTGGCGAATCTCTCTGGGAATATTTGATACCAGACAGTATCCTTTACCCAGCTTGGAGCACGAAACACTTCACTTGCATGAAGGAAAGGGAAAGAGAAGTAATAGCCTGGATCCTCAGGTGCCTTTTCATAGAATCCTTTTTCCGTATATAGAATTGTTTCTTCACCATCACAAACGAAAAATCCGTAGCGAATTCGTTTATGAACAGGTTGGATACTTAGAAGCCAGTAATCAAAAAGAGCATCTGTTGCTACTTTCTCCATATCTGTTTGTTGGGAAATCCAAGCTCCATCTTTCCATTCATAT
Organism: Robertmurraya korlensis NBRC 107688; assembly: GCF_001591645.1. GTDB lineage: Bacteria > Bacillota > Bacilli > Bacillales > Cytobacillaceae > Robertmurraya_A. The sequence goes on from NZ_BCVH01000009.1 coordinate 55,513, forward strand.
TGATCACCGAATAGTAACTGAACGGTTTGGATTTCTTCTTTACGAGTACGCAGTTTTATATGTAATGTTTGTTCATCAACGGGATATGCGTATTCATCTGTAGGGCGATGATAGATGGAAGAGCGAGTAATCATATTATATCCTCCTAGTGCAATCGATTGCATTTAATTCTACTTTCTTAACGTTAGCAGATATATGAAAACCCTTCAACAAATACCTGGTAAATCTTTTATAAATTTTTTTCTATGTATTTTATGTGAAAATAGTTGTCAAAACGAAAAATCTAGGTATAATAAAAAATATAGTTTGTGCAATCGTTTTCACGAATCAATTCTTTCAGACGTGCGTGTAAGACCAATAAGTTATGTATTTTTAACTATTAGTGGCAACGTTTTCATAGAGTACTGTTTTTATAGATTTGTGCAATCGTTTGTACAGCTGGAGAAATATAAAAAACATACAATTTTGGAGGGGTCAATAATGAAAAAAGCATTATCGCTTTTCATGATGATCATGTTAGTATTTGGAGTTCTTGCTGCATGTGGACCAAATCGTGAAGAAGGCACTTCAACAGAGAAGGAAACTGAAAACAATGCCGGTGAAGAACCAGCAAAACCAGAAAAACTAGTTGTATGGGAAGATACAGATAAAGAGGTTGCGTTAGAACCTGCAATTGAAGCTTTCGAAAAAGAATATGGCATTAAGGTTGAATATAAAACACTAGGTATGGCTGACAAAATCCGTGACCAACTTCGTCTAGATGGTCCTGCTGGTAATGCTCCAGATGTTGTCACTTTGCCACATGATCAAATCGGTCAAGTAGTTGTTGAAGGATTAATTTCTGAAATTGAAGTCAATCAAGATGTACTTGATACTTTCACAGAATCTTCTGTTTCAGCTCAAATGTATGATGGTAAGCTTTATGGACTACCAAAAGCTACAGAAACACCTGTATTTATTTATAACAAAGCGTTAATGGAAAAAGCTCCAGCAACTTTTGATGAGTTATACACTTTCTCAAAGGACTTCACTAAAGGTGATAACTATGGTTTCTTAGCTCTTTGGGATAACTATTACTTTGCTCATGGTATTATGGGTGGGAATGGTGCGTACGTATTTAAAGATGAAAATGGTGCTCTAAACCGTGAGGATATTGGACTTAATAACGAGGGCGCTGTAACAGGTGCTGAATACATTCAACAATGGTATAAAGAAGGTTTATTCCCTAAAGGAATCATCGGTGAATCTGGTGGATCCGCTATGGACGGGCTATTTAACGAAGGCAAAGTTGCTTCTGTTATGAACGGACCTTGGGCGTTCCAAGCAATGAAAGATGCTGGAATTGACTATGGTGTAGCTCCGCTTCCAACTCTTCCAAATGGTGAAAACGTGAAAACATTCATGGGTGTTAAAGGATGGCACGTAACAGCTTTCACTGAAAATCAATACTGGGCTACAAAACTTGTTGAATTCTTAACAAACGAAGAAAGTGCTAAAACTCGTTTTGAAACAACAGGAGAAATTCCACCGGTTAAAACTTTAATTGAAGATCCAATTATTGCTGAAAACGAAGCTGCAAAAGCAGTAGCTGTTCAGTCTTCATATGCAATTCCAATGCCTAATATTCCAGAAATGGCTGAGGTTTGGTCTCCAATGGCATCAGCGTTACAACAAATCGCTACTCAAAAGTCAGAGCCTAAAGCAGCTTTAGATTCTGCAGTAGATACAATTAAGAAGCAGATTGAAACTAACCACGCAAAATAAATTTTGTGGTACAATCGATAGGCAGTACCTCTGGTATTGCCTATCATTACATTTATTTAGGCAAACGGTTGCGCAATAAAAAATACATTCCTCCTCAAGTTAGAAAGGGGATAGAAGTCAAATGGAAGCGGAAAAAGTAATAACAACAAAGCATGCTAGAAATTCAACGTTGCTATCAATTGTCCCTGGAATGGGACAGATTTACAATCGTCAGTTTTTAAAAGGTATCATTTTTCTCGTATTAGCAGCATCATTTGGTATTGTGTTCGGAGACATTTTGAACATGGGATTTTGGGGGTTGTTTACACTAGGTGAAATACCTAAAGTGGACCATTCCATCTTTCTTTTAATTGATGGAATAATCGCCTTGATTGTTACAGTCTTAGGATTAGGAGTGTATGCATTTAACCTTTACGATGCACACTCAAATGGAAAAAAACGAGATCTAGGTTTACATCTAAATTCAGTTAGAGAACAATACCACAACTTAATTGATGGTGGTTTTCCATATTTAATGATTTCACCAGGGTTCTTGTTATTGATTTTTGTGGTAATCTTTCCAATTATTTTTGTTATCTTATTAGCATTTACAAACTACGATTTATACCATTCACCACCAGCTAAATTAGTAGATTGGATCGGGATACAGAACTTTATAGATATTTTTAAAATTGATATCTGGAGAAATACTTTCTTTAAAGTATTAGGTTGGACAATTGTTTGGACATTTGGTGCGACAACGTTCCAAATTGCTTTAGGGATGTTCCTGGCCATTGTAGTCAACCAAAAAGATTTAAAAGGGAAAGCCATTATCCGTACCATACTAATTTTACCTTGGGCGGTACCAGCATTTGTCTCCATCATGATTTTTTCAGGAATGTTTAATGAGACGTTTGGTGCGGTTAACAAAATGATATTACCTGCTTTAGGTTTAGAAGCACAGCCATGGATGACAGAAGCAAACTGGACGCGTCTTGCGCTGATCCTCATTCAAGGTTGGTTAGGTTTCCCATTTATTTTTGCAATGGTAACCGGAGTGCTCCAGTCTATTCCAGAAGATTTATATGAGGCAGCTACGGTAGACGGTGCAAGTATTTGGCAAAAGTTCACGAAAATTACTTTACCACTAGTATTGTTTGCTACTGCACCGATTATGATTACACAGTATACTTTTAACTTTAACAACTTTAATGTTATCTTCCTTTTTAACAACGGGGGACCGGCTGTGCCAGGGCAAACGGCATGGGGAACAGATATCTTAATATCATGGATTTATCGATTGACAATGACCTCTGCACAATATGGAAAAGCTGCAGCAATTACGATGATTCTATCTGTTATTATTATTGCAGTGGCTTTATGGCAATTCAGAAAGACAAAATCATTCCAAGAAGAGGATATGATGTAATATGAGTATGAAAACGAATAAAATCATAAGACTTACACTGTCATACTTTGTGATTGCGATCATGGCAGTTATTGTTATCTATCCATTGCTATGGATTATTGGATCATCGTTTAATCCAGGTAATAGTCTTTCGGGATCGACGATGTTTCCTGAGAATCCTACACTAGCACATTATAAGCATCTGTTTGATGCGGATAAAAGTGACTATATTATTTGGTATAAAAACTCTTTAAAGATTAGTATTATCACTATGGTTCTAACTGTTGCAAGTGTGTCATTAACCGCATACTCTTTTTCAAGATATCGTTTTGTTGGACGTAAGAATGGACTAATTACGTTCTTAATCCTGCAAATGATTCCAAACTTTGCAGCACTGATTGCCATCTTTGTTTTAGCTAACCGTACAGGATTAATTGATACGCACTTGGGATTAATTCTTGTGTATGTCGGTGGTCAAATTCCAATGAATACGTATTTAATGAAAGGATACTTAGATACGATTCCGAAAGAGCTTGATGAATCTGCGAAAATGGACGGAGCGGGACACTTACGAATTTTCTTCCAAATTGTTATGCCTCTCGCTAAGCCTATATTAGCAGTGGTTGCTTTATTCTCATTTATCGCTCCATTTGGTGACTTTATTCTAGCTCGTATTTTATTACGATCAGAAGATAAATTTACTTTATTAGTTGGACTATATGAACTAGTTGCCAAGCAGTTCGGGAACGAATTTACAAAGTTTGCTGCAGGTTCCGTATTAATCGCTATACCAATCGCTGCATTATTCTTAGTTTTCCAAAGATATTTTGTCTCTGGTTTGACGGCTGGAGGAACAAAAGGATAATCTTGTAGGGAAGGATTTTTAACAGGAAAAGGAGGAGCGGAGATGAAAAAGAAATGGCTTTCTTTCATCTTAATCCCGTTTCTTCTTTTTTACTCCCTACCGGTAGGTGCAGTGGAAAAAGAAGAGCGAAAATGGCAGGATGAGACTTTTTATTTTATTATGATCGATCGCTTTAATAATAGCGATTTCAGCAACGATTTTAAAGTAAACATGGATGATCCAAAAGCATATCACGGCGGTGACTTTCAAGGTATAATCGATCAATTGGATTATATAAAAGACATGGGGTTCACCGCTATTTGGCTTACCCCGGTTTTTGAAAATTCAGATATGGGCTACCATGGGTATTGGATAACTGACTTTTACAATACGGAAGAACATTTTGGAACAATAGAAGAGTTTAAAGCATTAGTAAAAGAGGCGCATAAACGAGACATAAAAATCGTCCTTGACTTTGTCGTCAACCATGTATCACCAGAGCATCAGTGGCTTACAGACAATGATAAAAAGGATTGGTTTCATGAAAATAAAGAAATTTTAAATTGGGAAGATCAAGAAGAACTCAATAATGGGTGGATTTATGGTTTACCTGATTTAAATACGGAGAATCCAGAAGTTTCTGATTATCTTTTAGATGCAGCAAAGTGGTGGATCACTGAAACAGACATTGATGGATACCGTCTAGATACCGTTCGACATGTACCTGTAGATTTTTGGGAAACATTTTCAAGCGAAGTAAAAAGTGTGAAGGATGATTTCTACTTACTCGGTGAGGTTTGGGATAACGATCCAAATTATATAGCTCAGTATGATAAAGCTGGCATTGATGGTTTTGTAGATTATCCTTTAAACGAACATTTGCGTACCGCTTTTGCCAAACCAGATCAATCTCTTTATTGGTTGTTTACAACCGCTGACCGAAACAAAACTATTTACGAAGATCCTTATTTAATGGGTACATTTATGGACAATCATGACACCCCGCGCTTTACAAGAGATGCAGTACAAAACAATGAGCATCCTGGTCCACGCTGGAAGCTGGCACTTACTTATTTGTACACAACACCAGGCATCCCGATTGTCTATTACGGCAGCGAGATTGCTCTTGATGGTGGAGAAGATCCTGATAACCGTAGACAAATGGACTTCCGAACCGATAAAGAATTGGTCGAATATATCTCGCAAATTGGAGCTGCTAGACAAGCGCTTCCATCCCTAACCCGTGGTACATTTGAGTTTCTTCATGAAGAGAAGGGAATGGCTATATACAAACGGGAGTATGAGGGAGAAACAACAGTAATAGCAATTAACAATACAACAAAAACACAAACGGCAACCATTACAGAAGGACTTGAAGAGGATAAAGAGCTTCGAGGAGTTCTAAGTGATGAGATTGTCCGTTCAAAAGGCAAGGAATATACGATTGTGCTCGACCGTGATCAAGCACAAATATATACGCTTGGACCGAAAACAGGCTTAAATATTCCTTATTTGGTTATCATGGGAGCCGTATACTTAGCGTTTATCATATTTATCTATTTATTATGGAAAAGATCGAAAAGGAAAAAACTCCCGAATCAATGATAAAAATATACTACAAAAGTATTGGATAGTTAGGGTAGAATAAGGAATATAGAAAGCTGAATGATTCTAGATAGGACCATTCAGAAATGTAGTTATTAGGAAATGAGGTGGGTAAGGTGGCTATTACAATAAAGGATGTTGCTAAGTTAGCAAAGGTCGCACCATCTACCGTATCACGTGTAATTGCAAATAATCCTCGTATAAGTGAAAAGACGAAGAAAAAGGTTAGAGAAGCAATGGATGAGTTAGGGTATCATCCTAACTTTATTGCTAGAAGTTTAGCTAGTCAAAGCACACAGGCGATTGGTTTAGTAATGCCAAGCTCTACTGACGTGGTATTTCAGAATCCTTTTTTTCCTACTGTACTTAGAGGACTAAGTGAAGGAGCTCATGAAAAACACTACGCATTATATATGACAACAGGTAAGACTGACAACGAAATTTTAGATGGAGTTACTCAGATGGTTCAGGGGGGACGCGTTGATGGAGTGGTCCTGCTTTACTCAAAAATTGAAGATAAAGTATTAATGTATCTTCAGGAAAGAGGCATTCCATTTGTGGTTATTGGTAAACCCTTTAAGCATGTAGAGGAAATAACTCATGTTGATAATGATAATTTTCGAGCAACAAAAGAAGTAACTGAATATCTTATACAGCTCGGGCATGATCATATTGCCTTTGTAGGTGGGAATTTAAACCTAGTTGTTACAGTGGAGCGTTTACTTGGATACGAGAAGGCGCTTCGTGAAGCAGGAATACCGTTAGACGATGATTATATTGTACATGAAGAATTTCTTAGAGAAGGTGGACAAGAAGCTGTTAGAGAATTGCTTTCTTTAAATGTACCGCCAACAGCTTTAGTTGTAGCCGATGATTTAATGGCTTTAGGGGTTCTTAATACACTGGATGAAATGGGAATTAAAGTACCTGAAGATATCTCCATCATCAGTTTCAATAATGTATTAGTATCAGAGATGTCCAGACCGCCTCTAACAAGTGTGGATATTAATATTTTTGACCTGGGATTTGAAGCAGCACGTAGCTTGATTCAAAAGATAGAAAATCCAAAGGAACCAATCAAGAGAATTATTATTCCCCATCAAATTGTCAAGCGTTTCTCTTGTTCATATCCTAATGAAGAAAGAGTTTTATTACCTCCAAAAGGGACTTTCAGTTGAAAAGTCCCTTTTCTTTTTTTATCCATTAATGACTGTTCCACCATTCACATGAATCATTTGACCGCTGACATAAGATGAGTCATTAGAAGCGAGAAAAACATAACTAGCAGCAAGTTCATAAGGCTGACCTGCTCTCCCCATCGGTGTATTTGATCCGAATTCTGCTACCTGATCGGCTGGGAAGGTGGAAGGAATGAGAGGAGTCCAAATAGGTCCTGGAGCGACTCCATTAACCCGAATTCCATCCATGGCAAGTGACTTTGAAAGAGATCTAGTAAACGTAACAATTGCTCCTTTTGTAGCAGAATAGTCAAGGAGTTGCTCGTTCCCTTGATAGGCTGTTATAGATGCGGTATTAATAATCGAACTTCCTTTCTTAAGATGAGGAAGAGCGGCCTTTGTCAAATAAAAATAAGAGAAGATATTTGTACGAAACGTTCGTTCCAGCTGTTCGGACGTTATATCTAGTAAGCTTTTCTGTGGATGCTGTTCAGCAGCATTATTAACTACTATATCAATTTTGCCAAATTCTTTAATGGTATCTTCTACTATTTGTTTACAAATTTCTTCACTACCAATATCTCCTGCCACGAGTAAACAACGTCTGCCTTCTGACTCTACTTGTTTTTTTGTGTCCTCAGCATCCTTTGTTTCATTTAAATAGGAAACAACTACGTCAGCACCTTCTTTAGCAAAAGAGATGGCAACCGATTTACCGATTCCGCTGTCTCCACCTGTTATAATAGCTACTTTATCTTTTAACTTATTTGAACCTTTGTACGCTTCATCGACGTGAATAGGAATAGGTTTCATTTCTTCTTCTACACCAGGTTGTTGATTTTGGTGTTGAGGTGGGAAAGTTTGTTTGTTATTCTGAGACAAGCATATCATCCTTTCAAAGTATCTTTGTCATTTCTGTAGTATAGGATAAAAAAGGGGATTTATATGCAAACATAATGATATAGATTCGAATTAAATTTGACGGATTTGTATGAATTGTGATATAAGCAATAATATTACAAATATTTTCTGAAGAAGGAAATCATGTGGAGGAAGTGACTTATGGAACATCGTAGTAAGATATTGGACTGTACCATCAGAGATGGAGGCTTAGTCAACAATTGGGATTTTAGCGTCGAATTTGTTCAGGACTTGTATAATGGACTAAGTGATGCTGGGGTTGAATATATGGAAATTGGATACAAAAATTCAGCCAAGCTTTTGAACGTACAAGAGCCTAACCCATGGAGATTTCTTGACGATAACTTCCTAAAAGAGATTATTCCAGTGAAAAAATTCACGAAGCTTTCTGCTTTAGTGGATATTGGACGAGTAGACCCTAATGACATCCTTCCTCGTGAGCAAAGTATCTTGGATATGATTCGGGTTGCATGCTATGTTCGTGAAGTGGATAAGGGACTGGAACTTGTACAACTGTTCCATGATTTAGGCTATGAGACTTCTCTCAACATAATGGCGTTATCTAGTGTTCCAGAGCAACAGTTAATAAAAGCGTTTGACTTGGTAAAAGAGAGTCCGGTAGATGTCGTATATATCGTTGACTCATTCGGAAGCTTAGATCCTGCGGATATTGCACACCAAGTAAAGAAATTCCAAGGTCTAATCCCTAACAAACAGCTTGGAATCCATACTCATAATAATATGCAACTGGCATTCGCCAATACGTTAACAGCGTTCCAAAATGGGGTTACATACCTTGATTCGTCTGTTTATGGAATGGGTCGTGCGGCGGGTAACTGTAATACAGAGCTTCTCGTTAGTTACATTCAAAAACCAAGCTATGAGCTTAAGCCAGTTCTAGGCGTGATTGAAAAGCATATGTTAGAAATGCGTAAAAGGTGGGAATGGGGTTATATTATCCCTTATATGATCTCTGGTGTACTCAATGAACATCCCCGTATTGCTATGGCATACCGTGATAGCTCAGATAGAGATAAATTTGTAGATTTTTATGACAAAGTAACAACACCCGAAGCTACATTAACCCTAGAGTGAGAGTAGGATTATTTTGAAAAAAGCTGTCATTTTGACAGCTTTTTTCTTGTGGAATGAGAATTATAAAATGAGGAGCAATTAACATAACCGTTCGTAGTACCACTGGATTCGGACTCCTAAGTACAAATTCTATCTAGTTCTGTCCAAATAGCCCTTGGATTTGGACTACCATGTGCCATTTTTATCTAGTTCTGTCCAAATAACCAAAACCGAACCCCTTTAGATTTAACTCCTTGCTTTTTGATTTCTAAGGGGTTGTGTTGAGGCTCTCCGCCATCTCCAAATTGTTCTGGTAGGCAGCCATCGCTAGTTCATACCTCACCTTTTTGCTCACTTCCACGTAATCCGCTTCCTTCACAAGACCTGATAATGAATAACGGTGACCCCTGAAATCAACGTTCATTTCGGTGATTTGGTTGAATTTGAAACTCTCCACGGGAACGCCGTGCTCATCCTTCAACAGGTATTCCCCGTATTTCTCGTTGCATGTTTGTGCCACTTCCTCCATCACCTTGAAGGCATCGTCCGGGTTTTGTCTAAAGTTAAGGACAAGGCTTTCGTTCACCCGGCGCCTTCCCCGGCTCCCGTTTTGAAGTTCTGTGATATTACTATAGGAGACTGAATAGAGGAATCCGTCAAACTGGCGGATTTTGAGGTGGCGAATGCTGATTTCCTCGATTTTCCCCTGATGGTTTCCATTGATGATGACATAATCACCGTGATAGATCTGGCGCTCGAATAAGTATGTTAGCCCCATAATGTAATCGCGGATGATATGTTGAAAGATCAATGCCAAGGCACCGGCTACCACGACTGAACCAGTGAAAAGTCTTGACAGTTCAATGAAGTGGCTAAGCATATAAATAAAGAAGAACACTAGTCCCAATGCCTTTGTCACCTGATTAGCGAAATGCATCAATGTCTCTTCCCGCGGTTCATCTAAGAAGCTTGTTTTGTCAAAGAAAAGCTTAATTGATTTACGAATTAAATAAACCATAAGTATAATCAGTAGTGCCACCATTAAAACTTCTACAGGTTGGAACTTTCCCGAGAAAAACATCCTATCAACCCCCAATGTATTACACTATACCAAAAGAATATGGAAAAGTAGAAAAACCCCTACTTATTAAGCTCTTTTACTGTTCTTTATATAAAATAAAAACCTTGTATAAATGATATATAAGGTATATGATATTGTAAATAAAGCACAAGTTGGAAGATTATTCAAAAATAGGTAATGGTTCCTAAACTAAGGTGACCTACTATTACATGGTCAGAATCATAGACAGAACAAAGTAAGTATAGAAAATATCATTCACTAGTAACTTTCTAGAGAGATAGTAATCTCCAACCTCCTTAAATGTTATCTGATTCATTGTACGGGTGGAAGAAGGATATTTATCCTTATCTGCCTAGAGGGTTACCAGAAGTAGAAGAATGTTCTGAATGATTCCGGAAAAACGATTTTATTAAATATTTAGAAAATACTATTGACAATTTGTTAATAGAATATTAAATTATGTTTAATACTTTACTAAAGTAAATGAATAATACGTTCTCTTATCAAGAGTGGCAGAGGGACTGGCCCGATGACGCCCAGCAACCGTTCCGTATGGAATTGGTGCTAAATCCTGCAAAACAAGAAATTGTTTTGAGAGATAAGAGAGGAGTAGTCCTTAATTTGTGATGAAACCTCTCTTTTCTGGAGAGGTTTTTTTATATTTAGTATATTAAAACTCTCCTAAGAGCAACGTTGGTAAAAAGGCAAAAAGACAAAAAAAGGGGAGAAATCAACATGAAGAGGAATTTTTTAAGAAGTACATTTGTATCAGCAATCGCGGCCACACTTTTGCTTACAGGCTGTGCATCAGGGGGAGAAACAAAGAAAGCAACAGGAACGAATACTCCTATTGAAGGTGTACCTGAACGTTTTGCTAACGGGGACCAGCCTAAGATCAAAGTAATTCGTAAAATTGGTGGGGATGATCACACAGCTCAATTTTTAGCTGGTGCAAAACAAGAAGGTGAAGCACTTGGGTTCCAAGTGGATGTGTTTACTGCAAATGGAGATACGGCGAAATTTCATGATGCAATTAACCAAGCATTAAACCAAGATTATGATGGATTTATTATTTCGCACGGTGATGACGACGCAACCGTTAGAGACGTAGAAAAGATTGTAGATGCAGGAAAGAGCGTAGTCGCCTTTGATTCGAATGCAAACTTAACAAGTGTTGACGGTGTCACGCTTGTATCACAAGATGATGAAGCGTTAGCTACTCTGTCATTGGATCAATTAGTAAAGGAAACAAAAGGGGAAGCGAATATTGCATACTTATGGGTTGATGGTTTCCCGCCAATGGTTAGACGAAATAAAGTTTATGAAGATGTTTTAGCGAAAAATCCTGGCATTAAAGAAGTAGAGCGCTTTGGGGTAGCAGCAGCAGATACGAGTGTTCAAACCCAAAATGCTGTTGCAGCAATGTTGAATAAATATCCTAAGGGTGAACTAGATGCGATTTTCGCAACATGGGATGCTTTTGCGATCGGTGCTGCTCGTGCGTTAAAAGAAGCGGGTAGAGAAGAAGTTAAAATCTATGGAATCGATGTTTCAAATGCTGATTTGCAGGAAATCCAAAGAGAAGGCAGTGCTTGGAGATATACGGCAGCTGTTGATCCTAAGTTGATCGGTGCTGTAAATATGAGAATACTCGCAAAGAAATTAGCAGGCGAGGAAACACCACAAACTTATGATTTGCAGGCTTCACTTATCTCCCAAGAAGACCTTCAGAAATCAAAAGATCCTGTTAATATGGTTAATCTAACTGAAATCATTGAAGGATGGGGCCAATCAACAGAATTTGAAGAAGACTGGATGACGACGCTAAAGGAACACTATAAGAAGTAAGGGACTTATTGATAAACACTCTCTTTTTCACAAGATTAAGAGAGTGTTTCTTTGAAAGGACGGTGACATCATGACTACTCTAGAGATGAAGAATGTCTCAATTGAATTTCCTGGAGTAAAAGCCTTAAATGGGGTAGATTTTTCGGTTGAAAGCGGGAAAACCCATGCCTTAATCGGAGCTAATGGTGCTGGAAAATCGACACTAATGAAGGTTCTTTCAGGGGCATATGACCACTATACTGGTGAAATTTTAATGGATGGACAGGCACTTTCCATTCGTTCCCCCAAAAGTGCTATGGATTCAGGAATTCAAATTGTCTATCAGGAAGTGGATACAGCTCTAATCCCATATTTAACGGTAGCTGAAAATATCATGTTAATGGACACGGTACATAACATGGGAAAAAAACAATGGGTTAATTGGAAGCAAATGCATTCGAAAGCGGCCACCATCCTATCGGAAATAAATTTGACTCTGAATACAAAAAAACTAGTAAGTGAATTGACATTGGCAGAAAAACAAATGGTTTTAATCGCTAGAGCAGTATCGAAAGAATGTAAATTTCTCATTTTGGATGAACCGACAGCACCACTTAGTCATACAGAAACGAATGAATTATTTCGTATAGTACTAGAATTAAAAAGACGTAATGTTGGAATTATTTTTATATCACATCGACTTCCTGAGATTTTTAAGATTTGTGATGAGATTACGATTATGCGAAATGGGGAAGTTGTCGAGAGACAGAGAGTCTCGGATACCACTCAAAACAAAGTAGTGGAGCATATGCTTGGCCAAGAACTAGGTGAACAATTTCCTGAAAGATCTATAACCTTTGGAAATACGGTCCTTGAGGTAAAAGGACTTACAGATAGAGAGAAAATTAAAGGTTTCAGCATGCAAGTCAGAGCAGGAGAGATTGTGGGAATTGCCGGGCTTGTAGGTGCCGGTAAGACTGAATTCTGTAAAGCCCTGTTTGGGGCTGAAGGCAAATTAGTGGCGGGTGAAATCAAGGTGAACGGAAAAAGGGTTAGCGTTAAGAATCCGTATGAAGCTGTTAAGAATGGACTTGCCTTGGTCCCTGAAGAGCGCCGAAAAGAAGGTATTCTTGTAAATGAATCGGTTGAATCAAATTTATCTGTTGTGAATTTAGGACGTTTTTCAAAAGAATTAAGCTTTCTAGATCGGAAAAAAGAAAAGTTAGTTGCAAAAGCATTGATCAACCGTCTGGGAATCAAGACACCGTCAGAAGAAACAAAAGTTCAAAATCTTTCTGGAGGTAATCAACAAAAGGTTGCGATTGGAAAATGGCTGGTAGCTGAGGCAGATGTATATATCTTTGATGAGCCGACTAAAGGTGTAGATGTTGGCGCCAAAAAGGATATTTTTAATCTCATTGTCGAGCTGGCAAGCCGTGGAAAAGCTATTATTTATGCATCATCTGAAGCTTCAGAGATCATGGGAATTACCAATCGGGTCTACATTCTTTATGATGGAAAGTCAGTGAAGGAACTAGAAACAAACTCAACAAATGAAGAAGAACTATTATTCTATTCAACAGGGGGCAGGTAAGATGGAGGCAAACATATCAGCAAAGAAAAAGACCCCAACAAAAATGTCTTTTGATCTCTTCCAATTTTTATATAAATATGGAACGATTATTACGATCATTGCACTCATTATCCTATTTTCGTTGGCCAATCCATCTTTTATACAGGGAAATAATATTGTCAATATCTTGCGATCTATATCAATTGTCACAATCATTGCAATCGGAATTACAATTAGCTTAACCGTTAATGGATTCGATCTTTCCGTTGGATCGGTGGCATCCTTATCAAACGCGGTCGTTATTTCCATGTTTGTCTGGTTTTCGCAAAATACCTTTGTAGCCATTATCTCGGCAATGGCAGCAGCGTTAATTGTAGGGATATTGAACTCCATTATGATTGTAAAAATGCGGATTCCTGATATGTTATTGACCCTTGCGACGATGTTTATTATCCAGGGAACAGCATTGACCTATACAAAGGGAGCGACGGTCTCACAAAACATGGTGATGCCCGATGGGAAGATGGCTGAAGGTCTGATTAGTCCGTTTTTCTCAAAAATCGGTCAGGTACCTTGGATTATTCTGATCATGGTCGTTGTCGTAGTAGTGGTTCATATCTTTTTAACGTATACAAAACACGGAAGATACATGTATGTGATTGGGGGGAATACGGAAGCAGCAAGATTATCAGGAATTCCGGTTAATAAATACAAAGTAGCAGCCTACCTGCTTTCGGCACTTTTTGCAGCAATTGGCGGGATTGTCTTAGCTTCACGGGTGATGACATCTGAAATCAACTCAGGCGCGCCTTACTTAATGGATTCTGTAGCAGCAGCATTTATCGGATTTTCTGTTTTAGGTGCCGGTAAGCCCAATGCATTTGGAACCTTCGTAGGTGCAGTATTGATCGGGATATTAGCAAATGGCCTCGTGATGATGTCTGTTCCTTATTTCGCAATGGACATCGTAAAGGGAACGGTTTTAGCATTTGCGTTGGCCATTACATACTATAAACAAAAGTAAAAGCTCGGTTCGGGGGTCGGTACCTTCTCCGAGCTTTTTATTTTTGTTATAAAACAATTTGAAGTTAATTGTACTAGGCTGCAGGAATCAGTTTGATAATTGCGTCCTGTTCGAGAAACTTTATTCCACTCTTTGTTAAAGAAATTAGAGATACTACCATACACCACGGAGTACACATTACCAATCAAAAGATAAAAATATCAAATAAAAATTGCCAATTTATTAATTCAAAACACAAACAATTGTCACAGATATAATCTATATGTCGTGTTAATATTTCTAAGTGATTTCTATATGTTGTGTTAAGGAGGAAGGGTTATTAAGAAACTATATTGTGAATTAGAAGAAATTGTTGAAAGCAGCAATAAAGACATAGTTCAAGAAAATGCTAATGTTGACGGGATGTCACCAATGGGAATGATGTTACTCTTTGCTTCTGCATCATCAAAGGCATACACGATTGATCATTTATTGACTGAGGATGTAAAGAAAGCGTATAACGACGGATATATCCATATTCATGACCTCGACTTTTACGCAAGTGGTACGACTACATGCTGTCAAATTCCTTTAGCAAAGATCCTGAAAAATGGCTTTAATACAGGTCATGGTCATATGAGGGAACCTAAAAGCATTACTAGCGCCCTCGCTTTAACTAGCATTGTTTTTCAGTCAAATCAAAACAATCAACATGGTGGACAATCTATTCCAACATTTGATTATGATCTTGCCCGATATGTACGTCTAACCTTTGAAAATTACAAAAAACTCATTAGGGAAGTAATGCTGTTAGGCGACAACCTGGAAGAGAAACTGGTGGAAAAAGCATGGGAACTAACAGAGAGAGAGGTCTTCCAAGCTTGTGAAGCATTTATACATAATTCAAATTCCATGCATTCGCGTGGTGGAGCACAAGTCCCTTTTATCTCAATAAACTTAGGAACCGATACTTCTAAAGAAGGAAGAATGATTACGAAGAATATCCTATTGGCAACACAGAAAGGACTTGGTGACGGAGAAACGCCTATCTTTCCCATTATTGTGTTTAAGGTGAAAAACGGAGTGAACTTTAACGAGGGTGATCCAAACTATGATTTATACCGTTTATCTCTAGAAACAACCTCTAGACGGTTATTTCCGAACTATTTGTTCATTGATGCTCCGTTTAACCTACAATATTATAACGGAACCCCAGAGAGTGAAATAGCAACTATGGGGTGCCGCACAAGAACGATTTCAAATGTAAATGGACAGGAAACTCCTGTAGGGAGAGGGAATTTATCATTTACAACCGTTAATCTCCCACTTTTAGCAATAGAGTCTAATAGTGTAGAAGAATTCATGGGGAACCTTAACCATTATGTAGACCTTTCCGTTAGACAATTATATGAACGATATCTATATCAAGCACAGAAGAAGGCTTCTCAATTTAAGTTTCTTTATGGACAAGGTGTGTTTTCGAATGGGGAAGAGCTCGATCCGAATCAAAATCTAGCGGAGATTCTCAAACAAGGAACCTTGTCGGTAGGTTTTGTTGGATTAGCAGAGACATTGGTTCAACTGATTGGTACACACCATGGAGAAAGTGAGGAGGCCTTTCAGTTAGGATATGACATTGTATCGTTTATGAGAAACAAAATGGATCTTGCAACTGAAACATATGGTTTAAACTACACATTACTTGCAACTCCTGCCGAATCTTTTGCGGGTAAGGCTCTTCGTAAATGTCAAAGTAAACATGGAATCATTGAGCGAGTCACTGACAGAGAGTATTTTACGAATAGTTTCCACATTCCAGTTTATTACCCTATTCGAGCTATCGAAAAGATTCAAAAAGAAGCCCCTTTCCATGAACTAACAAACGCAGGACACATCACATACATTGAGCTAGACGGAGATGCTAGTAAGAATATTGATGCGCTTGATATCTTGGTGAGAGCTATGCAAAAGTACGGTGTAGGTTACGGAAGTATTAATCACCCTGTTGATCGATGTTTAGTTTGTAATCATAAGGGCATCATAGATCACACATGTCCAAAGTGTGGAAATCATGAGGAATCAAGAATTGAACGTATTCGACGTATCACGGGATACCTAGTTGGTAGTCTAGATAAATGGAATAATTCAAAGCGAAGTGAAGAAAAAGCTAGATTGAGACATAGTTAATTTCAAATAGATTGAAAGAAGGCTAAAAAGTGAGAGTAATGAATATCCTTCATGACAGTATAGTAGATGGAGAGGGTTTACGTACCGTTATTTTCTTTGCCGGATGTCCGCATTTCTGTCAAGGATGTCACAATCCCGAGTCGTGGAATATTTCTAGTGGAAGAGAAATGAGTATGGACGAAATTCTACTGGCAATAATGGGGAACGAGTTAACACAAGTAACACTTAGTGGTGGGGAACCTTTCTTACAGGCTAAAGAAGTAGAGGTGCTTGCTAGAAAAATAAAGCAAGCAGGAAAGAACATATGGTGCTATACAGGATTTTTATATGAAAGCCTTATTCCCAACCCAAGCTATAGGAAGTTATTATCATCTATTGATATATTAGTTGATGGGAAGTTTGAAATGCAGAATAGGGATATTAGTCTGTTGTTTAAAGGGAGCAGCAATCAACGAATAATTGATGTTAAACGGAGTATGATAGAAAACAATATTGTGCTATATAAAGAGAACCAATCTAAAGTCTCATTTCAGTCCTGAGTATTCCCGTATATTTTGTTTTTCATCAAATGGTCTAAAAAGTCTGAGAGATACTTCCTCTAGAAGGAGTATCTCTTTCACATTCATTTCTTTTTCTTTTCTTTATCCAAAAAGAAGGCTGTAATCCAGGATGTTATAGGGATAATTAAGGCTACACCAATACCGGCACATAAAATATTGATCATTTCTCCACTAAAAACCTTTGAATTTACAATAGTGCCAAGAGAATAAGATAAATCTTTAAACCATATGAGCATCGCTAAATATCCACCAAAAAAAGCGAAAAACAATGTATTCGTATTGGTTCCTAGTATATCTCTTCCTATACTTAGTCCGAACGTGAATAACTCTTTTCTATTAATAGTTGGGTTATGGTTTTTCATCTCTTGCATGGGGGAAGAAATGGAAATGGCCACGTCTGTGATCGCACCGATTGTACTCATAATCATCATAGCGGCAGCTATTTTAACAAAATCTACTCCTAAGTAAAGAGAAAAAGCAGTCAATTCTTCTGTCTCTTCTTCGCCAAAGCCTTGAATTTTGGCTTGATCAGTTATGACGACGATAAACAGAATAAGAATCGTAAAAGTAATCATAGTTGAGAGAAAAGCCGTTACGGTTTTCCTATTTACCTCATTAATATAAAAAAGAGTGATACAACTAATAACCGTACAGGCAATTAACGCTAGGATTACAGGATTGGCGAGTGGGTCTGTCATCATAAAAATTGTAAACAGGATGACGCAAAAATTAAGGAAGATGGCAATAAAAGACCTTGCTCCTTTTTTACCACCAACGAGTACCATTAACAAAAATAAAATACCACCAAGACAAACTAAGGTGTTCATTGTTTTGCCCTCTTTCGATTGATGAAGAGAATAGAGGTATACAAGCCAAATGGAATTGCTAAAACAATGCCAATTCCTCCTGCGAAAGCTCGCGCCAGTTCTAATGAAAGATTCATCGATAGGGTGTACCCCATGAGGTTTCCATTTTTCATATACAATATGAGCATTGGAATGGACCCACTAACGTAAGCGAAAAATAAAATATTCGTCATGGTTCCCATAATATCTCTCCCGATGTCCATTGCTGATGTTTTCAGCGCTTTCATGGAGATCTGAGGGTTTTGCTCATAAAGAGTAAATATAGAAGAAGACATCGTAATCGCCACGTCCATAACAGCACCTAGAGAACCAACTAACATACCTGCCATAAACACCATTTGTGGAGGACGCGTTAAAAATTGCATTTCTTCATAATGAAGACCTTCCTCTTTTGTAATCCACATTACAAGAGAGGTGATGAGAAAAGATATAAATGTTCCTAGTAAGGTAGCGATGATCGCAGCGTATGTTTTTTCATTAACCCCGTTTACTAGTAGCAAAGAAATTACCGTGAACAAGACCGCAGCAATGCCGCATGATAAAAGCAAACTAATCGTAGATGTATGTAAGTAAACATCTAATGCATAGGATAATAAAACAGCATTAACCGCTAGACTGACAATTGAAAATACTCCTTGCATTTTTCCTACTACTACTAAGATAAAAATAAAGATCCATGTCATCCATACGATATATTTATCCCGTTTGAGATCATAAATGGTTCCAGTTAAGTAGGACTCTTTCCTGTCTTTATCTATTGAAATGAATACCTCATTTCCGACTTCATAGTCTTGATCAAAAGCTCCAGAAGCCGAATACTCATTCATTAAGTAGATGCGTTCTCCTTTTAGTTCTCCGTTCTTTATTTCCGCAATGATACTTTGAGTAAAAAGCTGGTCTTTATTATTCTGAGAATCTACTACTTCTATTTTCTCTTTTAGCTGTGTATCAACAACCTTTGCGATTGTCCGATCATAAAAGGAATCATTATGATAAACAAAAAGAATTGAGGCAAGAAAAGAAATAATGGTAATAGAAAACAATAGTATTTGCTTAAATGTTAACCCTTTAATGGTATTTCTTATCAATTTCATGTAATCCTCCAATAGGGGAAAGTTGCTATGTATTCATAGAATGGACTAAGAATAACAGGAATATTTTTAATGAGTCAAGTCGATAACACCATTTCTTAAAACAATTCAAGTTAAGGGATATTGTTTAATGGCTATTCAATTGAAGTCTATCTGCTTTATAAACAAACGAGGCAGGGGAGGTTTGTTCCAAAAAAAAACTGTCCTTACAGACAGTTTTTTGATAATTATCGTATTGTTAATGAATCCTGTTATTAGCTATACTATCATCAACTATATCGTTAACTTTTTTTATGGCTTGTTCCACCATTTCATCAGCAATCATTACAATGTCCGTATCATACATTTCTTCTTTCGATACATTAAATTGCAGTTTTTCAGCGTAAGGAGCTCGTCTATTCATCATAAAGGCAGAAGTCACCTCACAATATTTATCACGCGCTTCTTCAACGTTTAACTTTCCTGTAACAATGTCGTTCATCAAATTAAGGGCAAGGATATTAGCGGCTTCCATATCGCATCGGGATGATACTTCTCCTCTTGTTCTTTCGACAATGACACTTCCATCAAATTTAGCAAGTTCGCTAAACATTTCAGGTGGAACAGAGTAGTTAATATAGTTCTCAATAACATCGGTATGGGGTTGTGGAAAATCGTGTGGAATTTCATCACGATAAACAATTGTACGTTTCCATTATCCATTGTTATACCAGATTAATCTACTCTGAGTTGCTTCGTTTGGAGGACCATATTGGGCGATTGTAAGGTTTGCTACCTTTTTAGACATAGAGCTCCAATCATTTATAATACTTTCAACATTGTCCATAGCAACCACAGTATCGGTCGTTTGTTCAGCACCTCCAAAAGTTTGTACCTTGAAATCACTCACCATTGCTGTTGCAGTAGTTTTCAATTTTTCTTCTTGTTCCAAATTTATCAACCTCTTCATATATGTAGTTTTTTTAGTTTTTGATACTTTTAACAATATATACTTCATGGTTATTTATCTGCATATTGAACAAAAGGGGCAGGATAATTTTTCTTATCAAAAATACTATCTTCTTTTTCTCTTACGTGATAGATTCTTTTTAAAAAGGATTTTTGAAGTAAAATGAAAAAATATAAATCATATATTCAAGAAATAGTCCCTTTATACTTCCCATTTGAGAACTGGGAGATTGTCCCCGGGCCAAGTGGGGTAAACAATACAACTGTATTTATTCTGGCAAACAATGAGAAATACGTACTGAGATTTTATGAAACTCATCAAGATGAAGACAAGGTAAACTTTGAACATGCTGTATTACTCGCATTAAAAGAACGGCCTATGTCCTTATCCACACCAGTTCCGATGAGAACAAAAGATGGGAAAACCATTGTCAAAACTCCATCCGGATCACTTACAGGAGTGTTTCAATTTATCGATGGGGCGAATCCTGCACTAGAGGACTTTGAAGAAATATATTCATTTGGTAAGGCGGCTGGCCAACTTACTGCAGAGCTTGCCGAGGTCAGTGTAAATCAACTGCCGGTATATAGACCGTATTATGATATGGATAGTACACACCCCAGATGTTCTATTGATCAGATTAAAGATTTTTCCCTAAATCCACCGAAGGACTTTGTTGAAGTAGCTCAAGAATTATTAATTATCTACAAACAACTAGTTTCATTTCAACACAGAATCCCATTTTTAAAAAGACTTCCTCATCAGCTCGTCCATGGAGATTTAAATGCTTCCAACATTCTTTCGGCTGGAGATGGAAAGATTTCTGCCATTCTTGATTTTGAATTTGTTACCAATGATTTACGAGTAATGGAAGTTGCGGTTTGTATTTCCGATTTTATAGACGATAAAGAGGATGAGACCATTATTTTAAAAAAGATTGCTTCCTTCTTAACGGGATATGGCAGTAAGATTAGGCTGACAGAAGAAGAAATTAATGCCCTCCCGCTTCTAATCCAGCTACGAAGTTTAGATGTGTTTGTCCATTTTCTTGGCCGCTATTGGGACGGGGTCGACTCTATTGACATAGTAAAGAAATATATTCGTAAGGCTGCACGAAGAGTTTCATGGATTTTAATACATCATGATAAGGTCATCAAATTCTGTGATACTTTGGGTCTAAAAAAAATGTGAGGAATTCCTTCACAAAGTTATAGGAAATGCCGAACATCCAAGTAAGGCAAAGGAGTCCGGCTTTTTTCTTTAATTCAAGATTTTAAACAATTATGTGAATTAACCTCTAGCTATATGTCACTTCCTAATTGAGGGATGATAATTTTAAAGTGGGTTCCTAACGATGTACTATTCACAACAACAATATCTCCACGGTGTTCAAAGATGATTTTTTTTACAAACGGAAGTCCCATTCCTGTTCCATTATCTTTTGACGATACAAAGGGATCAAAAATACGGTCCCAATCAGATTCCGAGATTCCTTTTCCCGTATCGAAAAAGTCAATCAGAATATAATCTTCATTAATACTTGTAAGAATCGTTATTTTTCGTTCTTCTCTATCTGGGGGAATCGCTTCTGAACTATTTTTAATTAGATTGATAAACACTTGCTGCAAATACGATTTATTCACAAAGGCCATTAGAGATTGATAGGAGTCAACTAACTTAATTTCGATATTGTTTTGATTGGTAAATTCCGTAGACAATTCAATCGAATCTCTAATGATAGAGACAATGTTCTCCGCTTGAAAGCTCATTTTAGAATGAATAATATATTCGTTAAAATTGAATGAGAGCTGTTCTAATTGTTCCGTCGCTTTATATATCATATCCAGGGACCCCTGCTGCATCTCAGTCAACTCTTTATCTTCCTTGATAAGCTTAGAGAAACCTCTGATAATGGTCGATGTATTTTTCATCTCATGGATAAGACTACCAACAAAGTTACCCGTAAAATCCAACTTTTTTTGCCTTTCCCTAAGTTGGTAATAATTAACTTCAATAATGGCGTTCAATTTAATGAATTCAAATATAACCATTATTGAAAAAATAATTACTCCTAAACTCCCCATGATAATTCCTGTTTCAGGATTAAAGTTAAACAACCCGAGTAGAAACAACAGTAATGTGTAAAGGGAGAAATGTTTTAAGAAAGTGCTAATGTTTTTGTTGCGAATCTTTGTAGAGATATAAAATAAAAAGAGCAAAAATATAATTAAATTAGCCATATGAACAATATAAAGCCCAGACCATTCACCGTATACAGGAAAATAAAACTCAATAGTCGAATCGGAAATACTCCTTTTTTCCAAGCCTTTCATTCCAAAGTCTGTCCAACAACTAATGAAATAAACAAAAGAAGTCCATATAATCAAAGCAATCAACATTTTCATAGTAAATATATAGTTGACTACTCTATTTAAGATAGAGTCGTTTTTTAAGGTAACCGAAAAACTTCTTATCGTACAATAGGCAACGAAAAATATAGCTGGTACGGAGAAGGTTGGAGCAAACCTTAAAATTCTAAATAACCAAAAAGCTGTCTGTTCGTCAAACAGAGCCGTGAAGTAAAGTACACCTATCCCTTGTTGCCAACCCGATATCATCACCATAAACAAGTTGATCCCTAGTGTTAGATTCGCCTCTTTATAAATTTTATTAACACTAAGCGCCAACACAATAGGGATTATTCCAATAGCGCAAACCAATAATCCAATAATCATACAAGGTTACTCCTATTACTCTTAACATAAAAATACATGTAAAGTTTAATTTTACATGATTATTTAGTATTTGTATTTCTATTTCGTCATAATCATGAGCTAAAATTATAACACAAACAAAAATAAATCTTACATACCTAATAAGTAGAATTTGTTTCTAAAATAGGGGGATTGATTCTAAGGATAATACCTTTTGCTACGGGATTCCTTATTGTAAAAAGGAGGTTTTCACTATGTTTATTGAGGGAGGTTAGTTTATCAAGAAATCTGAGTATTGTAGTACAAAACCAGCCGATAAGCAGGGAGGATGACAAGAGACCCTTAAAGAGTCTCTTGTCTAAGAACCATCTATTTATTTTTGGAAATGACAGAAGTTTTTTAGTGCTTCATCGTTTTCTTGTCTATTGTTTCGTACAAACGACAAACTATTTCTATATAGCCTCAAGCGAACGGATATCTCTCGTTTATGTTTATCCATTATTACTTAAAATGTGTATGATTCCCCATCATCTGGTACTAAAACATTAAGGGAGATTCCTTTTTCTTTAGCAAAACTTTTTAATTCTTTCCTCGATAATGTCCAATGATTAACAGCCTCCATATGGACAGCAATAATTTTAGCGTTAGGAGCAGCCTTATATACTTCAAAGACATCTTCTTTCCCCATGACTAACGAACCACCTTGAATGAATTGATTATCTCCAGCATTTACAACAATGACATCTGGTTTATGTGTGTCGATTTCTTCTTGAACTCCTTCATACCACACAGTATCGCCAGCAATATATACTGTTTTTTCAGTTGGGTGTTTGAATACAACACCGCACACTTCACCAGCAAGTTTAAGGATTTCGCCTCTTCCATGCTCGCCTTTAGTTTTTATTAATTGAATACTTTCAAAGGCTGTACCCTTTAGTATGACTTCTACGTTGTGGAAACCAGCATTTCGAATCTTGGTTGCATCCTCTTCATTTTGAACAAATATTTTGATCTCTTTTGGTAATATTTCTTTAGCTGCTTTATCCCAATGGTCAGGATGAGTATGAGTCACGATGACTGCATCTACGTTGACAATATTGTTAATGGATGTTGGTAAGTTTTCTAAAGGAAAGTTTTGGTCGCCTTGTGGTGCTTGTGAAGCTGGATTTGGCATAGGAGGATAAGCACCTTTTTCTGCTAACATAGGATCAATTAAAAACTTCTTCCCAGCGTATTCAACAACTGTTGTTGCATTACGAATTTGTTGTATATTCATATTTATTAGCTCCTTTTTGTTGTAATCTCTTTCGAACAATGTATATTCTAAACTAGGACCTAATGACGGATACATAGATTAAATAAAGTGTTTTGGTGGTTTTACTTTATTTATGAAAGGAGTTAAATAAAATGTTGGATAACACGGATATTCTTATCCTGGATGAACTATCCAAGAATAGTCGGATTACGATGAAAGAATTGGGAGAAAAAGTCCATTTGACTGGACCAGCTACTTCAGCGAGAGTGGCAAAATTAGAGGATAGAGGAGTTATTGAGGGATATACAATTAAAGTTAACCAAGTCAAATTGGGATTTTATATACATGCTTATCTAACTATCATTACACAGAGCACTAACCATCAGCCGTATTTATCGTTCCTCAAAACGCAGGAACAATATCTTATACATAACTATAAAATCAGTGGAGATGGTTGTTATCTTCTTGAATGTAAATTTCCTTCCAATGAACGAATGAGTGAATTTTTAGAAGGGTTAAACAAGCATGCAAACTATAAATTATCGATTGTTATTGATAAATAGTAATGTGAATAAATGTCCTTAAACAAATGGGTGGGATAGTTCAATAAGAATATATAATAACCAGTAAAACCCGCCAATATTACAGCGGGTTTTATGCTATGCGGAGATGATTGTCTTTACGGTAAGAGCCTAAGATGCCGTTTTTAGAGATCCTATAAATCATCTATTAGGATATAGCTCGCCTTAACAGGACCATGAACTCCAACTACTAAATTTAACTCAATATCAGCAGAATTACTTGGGCCAGTAATAAAATTTACACAAGAAGCAACCAGATTCCCTTGTTCATGGATTGAACGAAGCTTTTGTGCTGCTTGAGTCATTCTTGGTACCAGTGTGCTTTTGGGAACTAAGACGATGAGAGTAGCAGGGAGAAAGCTAACTGTTCGCCCCTTATCCTTGTCACTTAGTAAAACAACGGTACCTGATTCTGCAAGAGTAATTTCACTAATTGTGATACCTACGTTTGCTTTCTCAGCAAAAGAGATATTTTCCATTTCTTTTGTATAATCCCACTCATGAAAAGAAATACCTTCATTTGGCCAAATTTCATTTATCAGAGGAGAGAGACCCCATTTTGAAAAACGTTCATCCTTCCAAGATACAATGGGTCCGCCACCATGATTGGCAACCGTTTCTTTAAGTGTCTTTTCTAATTCCTTGGAATTCGTTTCAACGAGAGTCGTATGAATTTTTTCACATTGTAACCTCAGAACGTCTACCAATTCATCAACTGTTGCATCCTTTAAAACAAGATGTTGGGGCTGATGCTGCCAGTTGCGAACAGGTGCGTTTTTCATCCAACTATCCCGACCAAGCGAGGTAGCAATTTGAGTTAAAAACTCATCACGATTTTGAATTGAACCTGTCATGATTGATCCCCACCTTTATCCCTATTTTTAAACCAATCTCTAAATCTTTCTTTGTTTGGCGCAGGGAATTCACGAATTTCTGTCCATGCCTTTAAAGGACCGACCCCTTTGGATATTTTGTCACCTGAAGTGAAAGGCAGCATAGCAGTTGGTGCGAACTTAGAACCAAGATTGTAAAGGGAAGGAGAGGCAGCACCCAAACCAAATGCCTTCATGGCTAATTTTTCAGAAATCGGTGCTTTTCCTTCTTTTTCAACAATTGTTTGTCGGTGCTTATGCAACAATTCATGTAAAGGTATTTTTACAGGACAAACCTCTGTGCAAGCACCACAAAGTGTTGATGCGTATGGTAATTCCTTATAGTCATCGTACCCACCTAATAAAGGTGATAATACAGCACCAATCGGCCCAGAATAGATAGACCCGTATGAATGACCACCAACATGTCGATAAACAGGACAAACATTTATACAGGCTGCACAGCGAATGCATTGCAGGATTGATTGAAATTCACCACCGAGTATACTTGAACGTCCATTGTCTACGATAACTAGATGGAAGTCTTCCGGGCCATCCACATCAAGCTCTTCACTTGGACCAGTTAAGACAGTAATGTAGCTAGTCAGTTTCTGCCCAACCGCACTTCTAGTTAGGAGACTAACAAGAACTTCCATTTCCTCAAATGTTGGAACTAGTCTTTCCATGCCCATTACGGTGATTTGTGTTTTCGGAAGGGAGGTAACAAGATCTGCGTTTCCTTCATTGGTGACTAAACTAATCGATCCTGTTTCTGCAACGGCAAAATTACAACCAGTGATTCCTACATCCGCTGTTAAGTACTCCTGACGAAGCATATCCCTAGCATGCCAGGCAAGTTCTTCTGGTTTTTCCGTTTTTTGATAGTTTAACTTTTCAGTAAATACATCACGGATTTGCTCTTTATTTTTATGAAGAGCAGGGACGACGATATGTGAAGGAGGATCATGGTCATCAACTTGCAGTATATACTCACCGAGATCCGTTTCTATCACTTCACAACCTGCTTCTTCCAGACATTGATTAAGATGGATTTCCTCTGTAACCATCGATTTTGCTTTAACTACTTTTTTGGCATTTTTTTCTTTAATCACGCCACGAATATATTCATTGGCTTGTTCAGCAGTCTGAGCGAAAAATACATGTCCGCCTCGCTTGGAAACATTGTCACTTAGCTCTTTCAAGTAGTAATCAAGATGCTCCAGTACATGCTTTCTAATCTCCTCACCATGCTTGCGCCATTCTTCCCAGTTTCCTAGTTCGTTCGTTGCGTCTAGTCTTCGCGTACCCATTCGTTCTTGTGCGCCAACTACAGCTCCTCGCATGAAGGAGTCATGAATTCCTTTATCTACGCGCTCTTTAAAATCAGATGTGCTAATTTTCATTGACATTGTTATCCCTCCCCAAGTTCCCAGCTCATTAGCGGCTATTTAATACTTCGGCAATATGTAATACCTTAATTGGTTTTAAGTTTCGTTCAATACGCCCGCCGATGTTCATTAAACAACCAGCATCTGCACCGATTAAATAATCCGCTCCGGTTTCTTCCACGTGAGCTACCTTTTCGTCCACCATTTGTTCGGAGATTTGTGCCATTTTTACAGAAAATGTCCCTCCGAATCCACAGCATTGCTCTTTTCCCGGTAATTCCGTGAACTCTAAATCTTTTACATTTGATAGAAGGATCATGGGAGCTTTTTTTACTCCTAGTAATCTAGTCATATGGCAGGAAGTATGATAAGTCACTTTTCCCTTAAAGCGGGCACCAACATCCTCTATTTTTAGTACATCAACAATAAATTGTGTTAATTCGTAGGATTTAGAAGCAAGGTCTTTTGCTTTTGGACCCCAAATCGGATCGTCTTTGAAAATATGCTCATACTCATGAAACATCGTAACGCATGAGCCTGAAGGAGAGACAATGTAATCAGCATGTGAAAACGTATTAATCATCGTTTTCATTGCTTCCTTCGATTCATTTACATATCCGCTATTATATGAGGGCTGACCACAGCAAACTTGAGCGGTTGGGAAATCAATTTCACAGCCCAAATGCTCTAGCAATTCAACAGTTGCTTTTCCTACATTGCTCTGGAACATATCTACAAGGCATGTGGCAAAAAGGGTAACTTTCATGAATTTTTTTCTCCTATCCTATTTAAAGTCAGGTCATCTGATGACCTGTTCAAAAAAAGATTAATTAATAACAATAATACTATATTTATAGTATTTCTTGAAAGGGATTACAAGAAATTTTCTAAAAATGCACTTCATCTCTTAATAAAGTGCATTTTATTTTAAATATTTATAAAGGACACTTTCTACCTTTTCAAGATGATCTAGCATAAGTGCTCGTGCCTTTTCTCCGTCTTTATCTTTAATAGCTAAATAAATTTTGTAATGTTCTTCATAAAGTCGGTCAACGGAGATTTGCTCAGAAAAGAGCCAGAGACGGCGAGTCTCCCTAATCGTTTCACCGATTAATCCGGATACATGGTTCATTAAATTTACAAGTAAAGGATTTTGAGTAGCTTCGGCAATTGACATATGGAAGGCAAGGTCCGCTTTTTCATTAAGCTCTTCATTCCCGCTAGCAAGTTGCATTTCCTTAAGGGCGGTTTCAATGGTTTGTAGATCTTGCTCTGTTCTTTTTTGTGACGCTGTGAAACATGTTCCCGCTTCTAGAATTTTTCGGACCTCGAGTAAATTTTGAGTATCCTGTAAATTCATTAATATAGCAGTAGAAAGGGGAAGACTTACTTGCTCAGATTCAAACTCCTTAACGTATGTTCCTTCGCCTTGCTTAATTTCTATTAACCCCATCGCTCGTAAAGCGGTTAATGCTTCTCTAATGGTCGAGCGTCCAACCTGAAAGTTTTCCGCTAGTTGCTGGACTGAATCGAGCTTATCCCCAGGCTTAAATTGTCCTTCCTTAATCATATCGTGTATGGTATCAGCAACTTCTTCATATATTTTTTTGGGTTTAATCTTTTTGTAATTCAATTGAAGAGCCTCCAAAACAAATTCTTATATGTAGTATACAACTTTTTTTAGTTTAAGTAGGCTATAACATATGAAAAAAAATCTGCCCAAGAGTTAGGCAGATTTTTCTATATTATCGATAGTTTGTAAATTGTACTTCTACAGTTAAGTCTGCATCTTTCATAAGAGCAATAATTTTTTGGAGATCGTCGCGATTCTTTCCAGTTACGCGAACTTGGTCGTCCTGGACTTGGCTTTTTACCTTTACGCCACTATTTTTAATAATTGTATTTATTTTTTTGGCATTTTCTTTATCAATTCCTTGAACAAGCTTGGCACGTTGTCTAACTGTACCTCCAGAAGCTCCTTCAAGCTTCCCGTAATCGAGATTTCCAATTGGAACTCCACGCTTAATTAATTTACTTAGTAATACATCTTTAAGCTGATCTAGCTTATACTCGTCATCAGAAATAAGTACCAATTCTTCCTTGTCTAGTGATACTTCACTTTTACTTCCCTTAAAGTCATAGCGAGTAGATATTTCCTTCATTGTCTGTGTAATCGCATTTGTTACCTCTGAAAAATCAACCTTCGATACAATATCAAATGAACTTTCTTTAGACATATGATCCTCCAATATAATCAAAATATTTTTATGTAGCTTTTATTCAGTTTCCCTTTATGGGTTCATTATAGTAAAATATAGCAGTTCAAACAACTTTCTCAACGTTTTATAAACGATAGATAAGGTTAATGTATAGATAAAGATAAATTTTAGGAGGTAGTGTATGTCACTAACTGAGTACATTGGACAGGTTACCACACTTACGGTAGCGAGACAGGCTGCATTTGGATACTTTTTAACGGATGGAGAAGAAGATGTTCTTTTACATGAAAATGAAATGGTTGAAAAAGAGGAATTAACTGAGGATCAAGAGGTTGAGGTATTTCTTTATATCGACTCTCGCGATCGTATCACAGCAACCACATACATACCAGAAGTTCAAGTAGGGAAGTACGGATGGGCAAAGGTAGTTGAAGTAAAGCCGGGAATTGGTGTGTTTATTGATATAGGTATAAAAAAGGATGTGTTATTAGGAGAAGAGGATCTTCCTGTCCACACATCTGTTTGGCCAGCTATTGATGATCTTTTATATATCACTCTTCGGGTAAATAAAAATAACCGAATATATGTAAAAGCCGCAACAGACCCCATCATTACAGATATAAGTATTAAGGCTACGTCAAAGGATTTTAATAAAAATATTCAAGGTCATGTCTACAGAACAGCTAAGGTAGGAACTTGGGTATATACCGTAGAAGGATTTAAAGGCTTTGTTCATGAGTCGCAAAGGAAAGTCGAGCCTAGACTAGGTGAAAAAGTAGAAGGGCGAATCATCGATGTGAAAGAGGATGGAACTGTAAATATCTCTTTAGTTCCTCGTAAGCAAGAAGCTCTTGATGAAGATTCAAATAAAATTTATGAGTATCTTCTCCTTAGAAACGGTGCAATGCCTTATAGTGATAAAAGTATGCCAGAAGACATTCAGGAACGATTTGGACTTAGTAAAGCTGCATTTAAGCGTGCATTAGGTAAATTGATGAAGAATGGGTTAGTGTATCAAGAAGAATTCTGGACATATAAAAAAGAAGAAAAAAATGACGTGGAGTAACCACGTCATTTTTTTCTTATAGATGATCCGTTTTCTTGGAATACGAATGCTTTCCTGCTTTTCGGTTCTTTTCAGCTAACATGTTTTTTTCATGTCTCATGGCGTTTTTATCTTGTGCTTTTTTATCATTATCAGAAGTATGTGGCATAATAATCCCCTTTCCTCGATAAAACAAACTACCTTAAAGTACAAGGCTTCTACTAGTTTCTGTCGGATAAAGGGAAGTATGCAAGTTACGACTGAAGCTTATTTAGAAAGAATATGGCAATTGTACCTGGACCTGTATGTGATCCAATTGCGGCTCCAATATCAGATATATAAACCTCTTGTGGTTTGAACTCTTCGATGATCATATTTTTCATTTCTTCAGCGGTTTCTTTATCATCTGCATGACTAATTCCGATAACTTGTTCTTGTAAAGAGTCTCCTCGCTCTTTCATGACTTCAATGATTCGACGCATTAACTTTTTCTTACCTCGAATTTTCTCAATAGGGACAAGCTTACCATCTTCTACATTTAGAAGAGGTTTAATATTTAGTAGACCTCCAACGAAAGCAGACGCTTTAGAAACCCTGCCACCTTTCGCTAAATGATCTAAATCATCAACTGAAAAGAGATGCTCCATATGCTTACAATTAAACTCAGCGGCCCTGGTGACTTGCTCCTTTGTTGCACCATCCTTCAGGAGTTTCGCAACCTTTCTAACAACCAATCCACATCCAAGAGAAGCACATTTTGAATCAATAATGGTTAAATCAAGATCAGGATATTGTTCTTTGACTTGGTCACGTATCATCACCGCTGTTGAATACGTTCCAGATAATTCTGATGAAAAAGCTATGTATAAACCAGATTCGTTATTTTGGGCTAGTTCCGTAAAATATTTTTCAAAAACAGCAGGAGAGACCTGAGATGTTTTTGGTAAATCTCCGTTTCGAATGCTCTCATAAACAGTTTCAGGATTAATCGTCAACAAATCTTCGAACTCCTGGTCCTTTACATGTACCTTTAGAGGGAGCATCGTTACGTTATTTTCAGCAAAAAAGTTAAGCGGCAAATCGCTAGCAGAGTCAGCCATTAATTTGATCGACATGCCTATCACACTCCAATAACTTTGTAATCTTATCTTTAGTTTAAAGAAATTATAGGTGAATTACAATTAAATGGAGGAGAGTTTGCTCATAATAGGAAAAATAGAGTTTTCGAGGAGGGAAAAGTCATTGATTTATCTGCATACGAAAAAAATAATAATCGTGACCATCGGAGCTATATTAAATGCAGTGGCAATGAATTTTTTCTTAATTCCGGCTAATGTTTACTCTAGTGGTTTTGTAGGAGTGGCACAGCTATTATCGGGTGTACTAGGGAATTTTATGTCTACAGGAGTTTGGTTATTTATCCTAAACCTTCCTGTTACCATATTAGCCTGGAAAAAAGTTGGTCGTTCTTTTACGGTGTATAGTTTTATCAGTGTATTCCTCATGTCTTTTTTCTTAGAAATCGTCCCAATCATTAATGTTTCAGAGGACATCTTACTGAATGCGGTATTTGGAGGAGTGATTGCGGCAGTTGGAACAGGAATCACCTTAAAGTGGGGAGCTTCTACAGGGGGGATGGATATTGTAGCGATGGTTTTATCTAGAATGAAGGATAAACCAGTCGGAACCTATTTCTTTATTTTAAATGGTGCAATCATTGTTACCGCGGGTTTTTTATATGGGTGGGAAAAGGCTCTATATACATTAGTCACTTTATACGTTTCTACAAGGGTAATTGACACGATCCACACTCGTCATGAAAAGCTTACAGCAATGATAATCACAAAAAAGTCGGAGGAAATGAAACAGGCAATTCATTCTAAGCTTGTTCGAGGAATTACTACTGTACCGGCAAAGGGTGCATTTACCAATGAAAATAAAGAAATGCTAATAACGGTCATTACTCGTTACGAATTGTTTGATCTCGAACGAATTATTAAGTCAGTTGATCCCAATGCATTTACCAATATCGTTCAAACTGCAGGGATTTTTGGCTTTTTCAGAAAGGAATAACTAATAGGAGGGAACATAATGAAAAAAGTACTCTTTATTATCACTATCTTTTTCATGCTCATTCCAACAACAATGGGCTATGCAAAAGAGGAATCTGATTTTAAGAACATTGTTGTGGACGGGGAAGGCGGGAATTATAAAGTACGAGGGGATGCTCACATAGGGAAAGACTATTTTTATTATTCCGTTGAAGATGGGCATACACAGTATATTGAGGAAACAAAAATACAAACGGGAAAAGCTTTTGGTGAGGCATATCCTTTTGTGATTACCATTTCTATTCCAAAAAAGAAACTTCCCAAAAACAGTACCTTGATTATGAATCTTTACTCGAAAACGGATAAGGGTGTAATAACCCAAGCCCACCCAGTCGTGTTGGAAGTGTTTGAATAAGTTTATGACGCGAGAATGTGTTTCAAGAGGTGAGTTCGTGTCATAAAAAGGAGTTTATGACGTAAGTACTTGGAAGAAGGGAAGGGTACACGTCATAAGAGGAAGTTTATGGCGCGTGGCCACAGAAAAAGTGAAGGATACACGTCATAAAAAGAAGTTTATGACATCAATGAGTAACAAATAAACGCTACCAAGTCATTAGAGTAGGAAATGCAGGATGATTCAAAAAAGAAGGCTGACAAATGCGTCAGCCTTCTCTTTTTTATATATCTAGCTCGTTTTGCATTTCTCGCAGCTGTGCTTGTTCAGCCACAGTGGAGTTTGCATATGCAGAAGATAAAGCATTTTTGGCTCTTGCAATCGCTTCATACTGGCCGCTGCCCGTTGCGTTTTTAGCAAGGTCAACTGCTCGTCTGGCTTCGATAAATAGTCTGTTCCCCATTATATTCCACCAAGTGATGATTCTTTTACATTTTCCATTTTTTGTGCTTCTGCTTCTGCATACGTTGTATGATATGGGATACGTTCATCATGCTTGGATACTGCATCAACACCTTGTTGTACAAAGCGTTTTGATTTATTGCGTTTACCCATTGCAAATCCCTCCATATCCGAGCTATTTGAAGTAGCAGGCTTGCTACCTCAAGTGTTAGTATGCTCACATACACGCTCGCTTACTAGAGGAAAAAATGGGAGGGTTTGTATATATTGTTACAATGCCTTTAAGTTTAAACAATCATTGAGGTAGATCGCAATTCCATCTTCTTCATTTGTCAGTGTTACCTCATTAGCAATGGTTTTAAGTTGATCAATGCCATTTCCCATAGCAACTCCACGACCAGCGTACTCAATCATCTCAAAGTCATTGTCCTCGTCGCCGAACGCAATGATTCTTTCCTTTGGAATATGTAGGAACTCGGATACTTTTTTCAGTCCCACTGCTTTGCTTAAACCTGATTTCACAATTTCTATTACGTGCCATGGATCAGCCCAACGACGGTGATCAATAACCTCTGCATGAACATCTGATAAATGCTTTCGAATGTCCTGTACCTGCTCTTCTTCGGCGTGTATGAGCATACTAGTTGGTGATTCCTTTAAGAATCTTCGTAAATCCCCTGTTGTTATATTCGGTTTTCCTAAACCGAATATATCCAGAAGTTTTTCATCGTGGTAATGAAAATACACATCATCAATAACCTCAGCAATAATATTGTGAAAGGAAAAAGAGTCCAGTGCCTCTACAATATCCTTTGCCACTTCTATATCTAAAGGCGTATGGTACGTTCCCCATTGATTAGAACGGGGATGATGAATAAATGCACCGTTAAAATTTACAATTGGAGTGGTAAGGTTTAATTCATGGTAATACATTTCACTCGAGCGATATGGTCTTCCTGTTGCAATCATAATCTCATGCCCTTGCTCTCTCGCAGAGTTTAGGACTTTTTTCGTTTTTTCTGAAATGGTCTTATCGTCTTTTAACAAAGTACCATCAAGGTCTAAAGCAATTAAATGTTTTTCTTTCATGTCTATCCCTCGATTCCTCGTAGTAGGTTAAGTGTAAACCTTTGGGAAAATACTTGTCCACATGATACACTAAAATATAGAAATTCTTAATAAAAGAATATTGTACATATTCTTATGTTACCAATACTGCTTCCCTTCTGTAAAAATATTCAACTTATTATTGGAGGTTTACTTTTTGATTTCTGTTGAAAATAAACAAATAGGGGAGATTCCATTATTACATTTGGCTCAGACAAATATTTTTCATGAGAAGCTCCCTCTCATTATCTTTATTCATGGGTTTACTAGTGCAAAAGAACATAATTTACATTATGCCTATTTACTTGCTCAAAAAGGATTTCGTGTAGTACTTCCGGATTGTCTTTATCACGGAGAGAGACAGACCGAAGAAACGAAATCTCAATTGCAATTTCATTTTTGGGAAATTGTTTTACAAACGATATTGGAGCTAAATGATATTAAAGAACATTTTGAAGATAGCCAGTTGATCGACTCGGAAAAAATTGGTGTTGTTGGCACATCAATGGGTGGCATTGTTACTCTAGGTGCATTAACAAAGTATCCGTGGATATATACTGCTGTTAGTCTGATGGGTATGCCTTATTACGAAAAGCTTGCTAAGGCACAAATTGCTGAGCTACAGAAACAGGGAAAAGAACTCCCGTTTGAGAAGTCAGTGTTAGAAGACCTACTTGATCGTCTTCGAGAAAGGGATCTGAGTCTACAACCCGAAAAATTAGTGGGAAGACCCCTATTATTTTGGCACGGGAAAAGAGACAATGTTGTTCCATTTTCGTATGCGTATGAATACTACGATAGCATTAAACAATATTATCATCAAACCCCTCAGCTTCTAGAGTTTATAAGTGATGAAAAAGCAGATCATAAGGTGACAAGAGATGGAGTGTTTAAAACCGTTGAATGGTTTGAAAAGCATTTGCTTATACCGAGTATGATATACGTCACTTCAGCCGAAAAATAATCATTATATTATAACTTATGTAAACCATTTTGTTATCATGTAAATAGAGTTCAATTTTAAGGAGTGATTATAATGGATCAAGATTTAAAAGATAGTATTATGGGGGCATTGGAATTGGTTGTTGACCCAGAGCTTGGAGTCGATATTGTGAACCTTGGCCTTGTTTATGATATTGAGATGGATGAGGAAGGTACAGCAACTGTTACAATGACGTTAACCTCTATGGGTTGTCCGTTAGCAGGTACTATTGTGGAAAACGTGAAGGAAGCTCTAAGTGATATTCCAGAAGTGAAAAAGACAGAAGTAAATATCGTCTGGAACCCACCATGGTCAAAAGAGAGAATGTCAAGATACGCGAAAATTGCACTTGGAATTCGATAGGACATTAGCTAACCGCTTAATCGGTTAGCTTTTTTCTATTCATTTACCCTAAAAATATATAAGAGTGTGAGCTATTTCACTTAAAAAAAGTCAGGATACCCATACAATAGATGTAATAGTGCTTTGTCAGGAGGCTCTTATCATGAATGTCGTTCGAGACTTTAACAAAGATCCGTTTATTGTTATTTGGGAATTAACAAGAGCTTGTCAGCTAAAATGTCTTCACTGTCGTGCAGAAGCTCAGTACAAAACAGATCCAAGGGAACTAACCTTTGAAGAAGGTAAACAATTAATAGATCAAATACATGAGATGAATAATCCAATGCTCGTTTTTACAGGCGGGGATCCACTCTTGAGGAATGATGTGTTTGATATTGCTGAATATGCAGTAAAAAAAGGTGTTCGCGTTTCAATGACACCGAGTGCTACACCCAATGTAACGAAAAAATCAATTGAAAGAGCAAAAGAGGTGGGTCTTTCTCGTTGGGCTTTTAGCTTAGACGGTCCGACTGCTGAAATACATGATCATTTTCGCGGTACAGCAGGCTCATTTGACTTAACGATTGAAAGAATTCAGTACCTCCATGAGCTTGAAATACCGATTCAAATCAACACGGTAATCTCTCGCTACAATTACGAATATCTTGACGAGATGGCTGAATTAGTTGAAAGGCTAGAATGTGTATTGTGGAGTGTCTTTTTTTTAGTACCAACTGGAAGAGGACAAGAAAAAGATATGATATCCCCAGTGGAGCATGAAAAAGTATTCATTTGGCTTCAAGAGCTGAGCAAACGTGTGCCTTTTGATATAAAAACAACAGCGGCCCAGCATTATCGACGTGTCTTTATTCAGCAAAAAATGAAAGAAGAGAAGAAAAAAGAGAATATCTCCTACTTAGATGCCTTAACTAGTCAGGGCTTAACAGGAAGTATTGATGGATTAGGAAGAGCTCCAAAGGGAGTAAATGACGGAAACGGCTTTGTCTTTATTTCTCATATCGGAGATGTGTATCCAAGTGGACTTTTACCAATAAAAGCAGGGAATGTACGGGAGCAACCGCTAGCAGAGATTTACAGGGAGTCACCTATTTTTAAAGACTTAAGGAATCCTGATAAATATAAAGGGAAATGTGGAGTATGTGAGTTTAGATATGTATGTGGTGGCTCACGCTCAAGAGCATATGCAATGACAGGGGATTACTTAGAAAGTGAACCGTTTTGTGTTTATGTGCCAAAGGCTTTAAGAACAAAATAATATAAGAGTGCAGTAGCCGCTGCACTCTATGATTAATCAATACTGCAATATACCTTTGGACAATTTTCACAACCAATTTCATCTTTCAAATATTGAAGGTTGTGAACGGTGATTTTGCTCTTTTTTATGGAAATAATTTGCTCTGCTTTTAGTTCATTTAAGATGCGATTTGTGCTTTCACGGGAAGTTCCACAAAAGTTTGCAAGCTCCTGATTCGTTAGTGGAAGATCAATAAGAATACCGTTTTGAACCTCTACACCATAACTGTTAGTCATGCGGATAAGAGTAGAGTATAAGGCGCCTTTCTTTCCGTTTAACACGAGGTCACGGAACTTCGTTTGTGTTTTTCTGAAGTGATCGCTCATCCATTTTAAGAACTCTAGAGCAAGAGAACTGTTTTGAAATATTTCTTTCTCGAGCACATCTTTATTGATTGCAGCAATTTCTGCATCTTCAAGTACTCTGGCGCTAAGCAGATATTTAGGGGAATGAGTAAAAAGTGTTAGCTCTCCGCATATGTCGTTTTTACCACAAATCCGTAAAGAAAGCTCTCTGCCATCCGATGTAATTTTACTAATCTGTACTTTCCCTGACAGGATGACGTACATTTCCTCTGCTTCCATACCTTCTTGAAAGATAAATGTATTTTTTTCTCCAATAAAGCGGCGATCAGCCAAATGAAGAAGTTCTTTAATCTCTATTGAATGAGTTTCTTTCATAGCTGCTGCCATCTTTCGTTCACCCTTTTTTAGACATAAATGATTCTATCATCTAGAATGAGGGTAATAAGAATTGTTGTCAATAACTTCACGTGTGATGTAACAATATGTTCACGTTTAATAAAATAGTTATGTTGTAAAAGGGGTACCCATTGTAATAAAATAAACTACAATGCATGCAAGATACTCTTGCTATGGAGTTGAATATAATGAAAAAAATTACTGATCAATTAAACCGTCCGTTACGTGATTTAAGAATATCAGTTATTGATCGATGCAATTTTCGGTGCCAGTATTGCATGCCTGCGGAGGTGTTTGGTCCTGATTTTGCCTTTTTACCAAGAAATGAATTGCTAAGTTATGAGGAAATTGAGCGTTTGGCTCACATTTTTGTTGGACTTGGAGTGGAAAAAATACGCCTAACAGGTGGGGAGCCTCTGCTTCGAAAACAGCTCCCGTTATTAGTAGAAAAGCTCTCTAAAATAGAGGGTTTAAAAGATATAGGGTTAACAACGAACGGTGTTCTTCTACCAAAGTATGCCGAGGAGTTAAAATCTGCTGGTCTTAAGAGGGTAAATGTCAGTCTTGATAGCTTAAATGACGAGCTTTTTGGTGAAATTAACGGTCGTGGGGTTAAAACAGGACCTGTGATTGAAGGGGTCTTAGCCGCTCAAAAAGCAGGATTAGGTGTCAAACTGAATATGGTTGTTAAAAAAGGTTTAAATGATCAAGAGATTGTTCCTATGGCCCAGTTTTGTAAAGATAATGGACTTCAACTACGTTTTATTGAGTATATGGATGTAGGGAGTACAAATGGGTGGAAGATGGATGATGTTGTGACCAAAAAAGAAATCTATGAACGATTGAATGAGCATTATTTGCTAGAGCCTGTTGATCCGGATTATTTTGGAGAAGTGGCAAAAAGATATCGGTACGAGGGCTCAAACGTAGATGTCGGATTTATTACTTCCGTTTCTGAGTCGTTTTGCTCTAGCTGCACTCGTTCTAGGCTTTCTGCTAATGGTCAAATCTTTACTTGTTTGTTTAATGGAAACGGACACGATATTCGTGACTTTATGAGAAGTGGTGTCTCTGATTTGGAGATTGAACAAAGAATAACAGACATTTGGAATGGAAGAAATGATCGTTATTCCGATGAGCGAACGGAAGAAACAAGAGCAAATAGAAAGAAAATCGAAATGTCTTATATAGGTGGGTAACAAAAACTACGAAGTAGTCTCAGACTGTAGACAAACTCGAGGGATTTCGAGTATGCCTATGGTCTTTTTTATTTTAAAATATAGATAAAAATCAGCCTTTTTCCCACCATTCTCAAACAAAAAAATGACAAAAGGCAGTGAGAAGAGCTTCCCACTGCCTTTTGTCGACATTGCTTCTTTGACAGAAGTAGTTTATTTTTCCTATCCTATTAGATATATCTTGGGAACAAGATATTATTTTCTAGATGGACATGCATAAATGTATGTTCTTCTAATAGTTCAAGTCTTTTGTATACTAAACGGTACGTACCACATGCATCCATTGGTGGTTGGAAGTCTGATGTAATATCTCTTAATTCCTTCAAAATGGCACCAGCATGATCATGCTCTTTTTCTAGCTCAGTTATTTCTTTAATCATTTCGGTACGGGTTTCGCCAGTGGTAGAGTCGAGCTTTTGAAGCATTGGAAATACAAGTTCTTCTTCTTTTGCTGTATGTTCAAGCAATTCCTTTTTTAGTTCATAAAATAATTCGTACACCTTTAATAATTCTGGACGATGGCCACCATGAACCTTTGCCACCTTTGTAACGTAAGGACTTAAATTAGCTAGTTCTTCTTCTAATGGACGGTGGTAATGTTCAATTACATGGTTAATAATTACGTCAGATGCTGAATCTGTCCATACGGCTACATCTTCTTTCGATCCTTCATACGTATCAAAAAGCTGTTGAAGCTCTTGGATGATTGCACTAGCATCTACCGATTTTTCGGAAGCGGCTTGGTCTAAAGGAATATTCCCGCCACAGCAAAAATCAATTCGGTTTCTTTTAAATACGTCTGCAGCCTTTGGGAATTCATTTACTATATCTTTTACTAATGAGTCAGTTTGAAATGGATATGTCATTTAATTAGCCCTCCAAAAATACTTTTTATTTACAAATTAAGAATAAATCATTTCGTATTCTTTTAAGGTGATGTGAATCACACTTTAATGAATGTTTCATATTTTCTTCAAATCATTAATGGAAGTACGTTAAAATAAATTAGTAAGTGATGTTTGTCCTGTTGGATCGTTTTATGGAAGTTTATAATAAACACAGGTAAACAGAGGATCCTTTTTATATAGGAGTTGATATAGTTGGTTGAAAAAAGAACACCAATAAAAATTAGTGAAGCAGTAAAAAAAGTGATGACATATTCTATACATGGCAAAAAAGAGCTAGTTTCCATAAATGAAAGCTATGGCCGATACCTATCAGAGGATTTAATATCCACGTCAGACGTTCCTCATTTTAATCGTTCTCCCTATGATGGTTTTGCTATACGTTCGGTTGACTCAGTAAATGCTTCGCTCACCAACCCTGTTGAATTTGAAGTGGTTGACCATATTGGTGCTGGATATGTTTCCAATAAGGAGATTGGTGAATTTGAGGCCGTTCGAATCATGACAGGTGCACAAATGCCAACCAATTGTGACGCAGTTGTCATGTTAGAACTTGCAAAAACTAGCGAAAAAAACGGGAAGGCATATATGTCAATTAAGAGAGCTTTTAAGCCTGGAGATAATGTATCTTTCGCTGGAGAGGATGCAAAAAAAGGAGAAGTTCTTATAAAAAAAGGTACAAAAATCAATCCCGGTATTCAAGCGATGCTTGCAACATTTGGTTATAAGGATGTAGCCGTAGCTAAAAAGCCGGTGATTGGTCTATTTGCCACAGGTACAGAGCTTCTAGAAGTAGGCGATGAATTACAGCCAGGGAAAATTCGAAATTCTAATACTCATATGATCATTGCTCAAATCGAGCGTTCAGGAGCCGCAGTTAAATATTTCGGAAAGCTGCCTGATGATTTTGATTTATGCTATGAGTCGATTAGACACGCCATAGATGAGGTTGACCTATTGGTCACGACTGGTGGTGTTTCAGTTGGAGATTTTGATTATTTACCACAAATTTATAAGAAGCTAGGGGCAGAAGTACTTTTTAATAAAGTGGCTATGAGACCAGGAAGTGTGACGACTGTCGCGCATTTAGATGGGAAAATTTTATTTGGTTTATCTGGCAACCCTTCTGCTTGTTATGTAGGCTTCGAGTTATTTGCTAGACCAATTATACGCACCATGCTGTTTTCTCCGAAGCCACATTTAAGAAGGGAAAAGGCCATTCTTGAAGTGGATTTTCCAAAGGCAAACCCTTTTACACGCTTTGTGAGGAGTAGTGTAACAATCGCTGATGGAAAGTTAGTTGCTGCACCTAGTGGAGTGGACAAATCAAATATCGTGATGAGCCTAGCAGGGGCTAATTCGTTTATCATCCTTCCTGGTGGAACAAGAGGCTATGAAGCGAATACGATTGTTGATGTCTTATTATTAGAGGATTATGAAGGTAGCGAATGGCCATGGTAAAGCCATTACTTGTACAAGTAGTGGGTTTTCAAAACAGCGGGAAAACAACATTTGTAAAGAAACTACTACAGGTATTATCGAAGCTTAACGTAAGGGTAGCTACTATTAAGCATCATGGGCATGGTGGGAAACCTGACATAGTTGAAAAAAAGGACTCTTCGGAGCATATACACTCTGGTGCGTTTGCAGCACTAGTTGAGGGAGAAGGGAGACTACTTCTTCAAGTAGAAAAGGATGAATGGCACTTACAAGAAAAGATTGATATGTTAAGTAGTATGAGCCCAGATATTATTGTAATAGAAGGGCATAAAGAAGCGACCTATCAGAAAATTGTTCTTTTGAGAAATGAAGCAGATTTTGAAGCTCTCAATAGTTTAGAGAATATTTGTGCGTTTGTATGTCGTGAACCATTAGATGTGAATACGAATGTTCCCATTTGGGATGAAGACTCTACTTTAAACTGGCTTGTACAATATATAAATAAAAAGAGAAATGACAGAAACTGCAAAGAGTAAAGTGCTTTGCAGTTTTTTGTGCTGTGATTCAATTCACTTACTATCCTTTCAAATTCTTTTATAGTATAGATAGTTACAACACTAGGAGTGGATACAATGAACTTATTTTTACCAAAGCAACATGGTGCTTGGGCGATGTTAATTATTCCTTTTTGGTTAGGTATAATTGCCTCTAACTTCCTTTGGCAGCATATTCCCTTCTTTATAGGCTGGTTATTGCTATATTTGGCGACATATCCTATGTTGTTATTATTCAAAAAAAAGAAAATCTCTTTTTATAGAAAATGGACAATGATCTACATGCTTCCTGCTTTATTATTTCTGCTATTCCCTTTGGAGACAAATCCTTTTATTATTTTTTTTGGTCTGATCATGATCCCGTTTTTTTGCATAAATGCTTATTTTTCTAGTAAAAATAGAGATCGTGCACTTTCGAATGACCTTAGTGCTATTGTTGTATTTGGAATTGCTGGACTAGCAAGTAGCTTTTTAGGGGAAGGATTTGTTAGTGACAAAGCCTGGCTTGCCTTTTTCACTTCTATTCTATTTTTTACAGGAAGTACATTCTATGTAAAAACAATGATTCGTGAGAAGAAGAGTGAGATATACAAATGGATTTCTTGGGGATATCATTTGTTAGTGTTTACTTTCTGGTTAATAGCAGGGCAGTGGATGATTGCCTTAGCAATCTTGCCTAGCTTGCTAAGAGCCTATTATTTCTATGGAAAACCTTATTCAGTTAAAAAAGTAGGAGTCTTAGAAATTGGAAATGCTGTTCTGTTTTTTGGAATGATGACAGTGGCATTACTATTCTCATAAATAAAAGCACTCGGTATTTTCCTTCCGGGTGCTTTTAATCAATTTTACAAATGTCTATTGGGCAATCTTCACAATCAATTTCATCTCGTAAAAACATTAGATTATGGATGGTAATAATCCCTTTATCAATAGAGATAATGTTGTTTTTACGTAACTCGCTTAACAATCGATTAGCTACCTCCCTAGAGGTTCCACAGAAATTAGCGATCTCTTGATTAGTCAAAGGTTGATCAATGACAATTCCTTGTTCACGAACAATCCCGTAGCTATTAGATAAACGAATGAGTGTGGAGTATAATGCTCCTTTTTTACCGTGGAGAATAAGGTCTCTAAACTTGGTTTGGTTTCTCCTGTGCTGACCATTTAGCCATTTCATAAATTGCAAAGATAAGGAATGGTCCTTGCTAAGCTTTTCCTCCAAGTCACTTTTATAAATGACGGCAACCTCACCATCTTCTACAATTTTTGCGTCTAACATGTATTTAGGTGAAGAACAAAATAAAGGGATTTCCCCAATAAGCTCACCAGTTGAGCACATTCGAATGGTCAGCTCTCTTCCATCTGGGACCATTTTGCTTATTTGGATTTTTCCTTTAAGAACGACAAATAACTCCTCCGCATTTTGCCCTTCTTGAAATAAATAATTTCCTTTTTCCATCTTACGTGTAT
The DNA here is from genome assembly GCF_001591645.1 of Robertmurraya korlensis NBRC 107688. Classification (GTDB taxonomy): domain Bacteria; phylum Bacillota; class Bacilli; order Bacillales; family Cytobacillaceae; genus Robertmurraya_A. Next base: position 98,458 of record NZ_BCVH01000009.1, read on the forward strand.
ACCTTGCCACTTTTATAAAGTCCTGTAGCTGTATGGAAGTATTCATGGAGATGTCACCTGCCTGACCGCTTTGCTAGCCACTTTAATTAACTAGTCTAACTGTAAAAAGAAATATCAATTTCGTCAACCTTAAAACCTTCTAATAAGAGTAATTGTTTATACAGATTTTTTGTTAGAAGTACTAACATTAAAAATAATCTAAAAAAATTGAAAATAGTTTAAAAAATTGGTTGATTTTATTGTTAGCTATTTTTATAATAAGGTACATTAAAACTTATAAAAATTAAATCGAATGATTAAATATGCAATATTATTCAGGAAGGGGTAAGGAATGAAAGTATCAATTATCGGAACAACTGGATATGGTGGAGTTGAGTTGCTCCGTATATTGCACTCACACCCTGAATTCGACATACATTCCATTCATTCAACAAAAGAAGAGATTGCCATTTCAGATGAATACCCACATCTTTATGGAATTATTGATAAAAAAATGAGCAGCATCGATGCTGATAAAATTGCTGAGGAAAGTGATCTAGTCTTTTTTGCTACTCCATCAGGGGTTTCCTCAAGTCTCGTTGATCAATTCATTGGAAAAGATATTAAGGTAATTGACCTATCAGGGGATCTAAGGTTAAAGGATTCTTCTGAATACCAAGAATGGTATAAAAAAACTCCCGCAAATGATTCTATTGTTGAAGAGGCTGTATATGGCCTAACCGAGTGGAACAAGGATCAGGTGAAAGCCGCAAATTGGGTTGCCAATCCAGGGTGCTATCCAACAGCTACTTTACTTGGGTTAGCTCCTGTAACAAAGGACGGGTTAATTGATCCAAGGAGCATTATCGTTGATGCGAAATCTGGAACGTCTGGAGCAGGAAGGGCAGCTAGTCGAGCAACATTGTATGCAGAGATCAATGAGAATTTTAAAATTTACAAGGTGAATGAACATCAGCATATTCCTGAAATAGAACAGCAATTAAAACTCTGGAATAGTGATATTCAACCAATTACCTTCAGTACACATCTTCTTCCGTTAACAAGAGGAATTATGACCACAATGTATGTCCAGCTTTTAGAAGACTGGGAGACAGAAAGAGTTATAGAATTATATCAGTCGTATTATGAAAATGAGCCGTTCGTCCGAGTAAGGCCACAGGGCTATTTTCCATCAATCAAGGATGTATCAAGTTCGAACTATTGTGATATAGGGTTACACGTGGATAAGAGAACAAATCGATTAACAATTGTATCGGTAATAGATAATTTAATGAAGGGTGCTGCAGGGCAGGCCGTACAAAATGCAAACATCATGTTTGGTTTGGAGAGTCATTCAGGTTTGAAGTTTATGCCACTGTATCCGTAATAGGAGGTTAAGGGATGGAAGTTTTATCGGAAGTGTCACAAGTAAAAAAAGTAAATGGTGGTAGCGTAGTCTCACCAAAGGGGTTTTATGCAGGTGGTGTACACGCTGGACTTCGTTATTCTAGAAAAGATGTTGGATTAATCTATAGTGAAGTACCTGCAAGCAGCGCAGCTGTTTATACCTTAAATCAGTTTCAAGCCGCACCGCTTAAGGTAACACAGCATAGTGTTCAGGAAAATGGAAAGCTTCAAGCGGTAATTGTCAATAGTGCATGCGCAAATGCTTGTACAGGAGAAAGAGGTCTACAAGATGCTTACTCCATGAGAAAGCTGACAGCCGATAAACTGAAGCTTGAGGAAACGCTCGTAGCGGTTGCTTCTACAGGAGTAATCGGCGAATACCTCCAAATGGATCGAATAGCAGCAGGAATCTCAGAAATAGAATTTGGTGAAACACAAGAAGATGCTGAAGGATTTCAAACGGCGATTCTGACAACAGATACTTGCATGAAAAGCAGCTGCTACACAACAGAGATTGACGGAAAACAGGTTACGATGGGGGGAGCTGCTAAAGGATCTGGAATGATTCATCCTAATATGGCTACTATGCTTGGCTTTATTACCTGTGATGCAGCAATTTCTCCTGAGTCCCTTCAGAAGGCACTAAAAAGTGTAACGAATAAGTCCTTTAATCAAATAACCGTTGATGGAGATACATCTACGAACGATATGGTACTTGTAATGGCAAACGGAGAAGCTGGCAATGAGGAACTTCATGAAGGTCATAAGGATTGGGAATCTTTTATTGAATTATTGAAGCAAACTAGCCAAGACTTGGCGAAGCAAATTGCTCGTGACGGTGAGGGAGCAACGAAGCTTATTGAGGTGAGTGTTAAAGGGGCAGCTTCCAATGAAGATGCGCGTAAAATTGCAAAGCAAATTGTTGGTTCAAATCTAGTGAAAACGGCTATTTTCGGTGCTGATGCTAACTGGGGACGTATTATTGGTGCTGTTGGTCAAGCGGGTGTGGAAGTGAATGTTGATACCGTAGATATTAAGCTAGGTGAAACAACGATGTTACTAAATAGTGTACCTCAAGTATTTTCAGAGGATGAAGCAAAGAAATATTTAGAGAATGATACGATTCATATTTTCGTCGATTTACAATTCGGAAATGGAGTTGGAAAGGCATGGGGTTGTGACCTTTCTTACGATTATGTGAAAATTAATGCGAGTTATCGAACGTAAGGGGGCACACACAAGTTGTCAACGATCGTAATTAAATGTGGTGGAAGTGTTTTAAATGAGCTTTCAGCTAGTTTTTTTGAAAGTATTAGAGAGATGAAGAAGAAAGGCTTCTCTGTAGTGATTGTTCACGGTGGGGGACCAGACATTAACGACATGCTTGAGAAGCTAAATATTATGCCAGAGTTTGTGAACGGACTAAGAAAAACAACGAAGGAAACTTTACAAATTGCTGAGATGGTGCTTACAGGTAAAACAAATCGTAAGTTAGTCGAACAACTAAATGATTTTGGTTTGACAGCTGTAGGTCTAAATGGTAGTGATTCTAACTTAATCCAAGCAGAATACTTAAACAAGGATAGCCTTGGTTATGTTGGTAAGGTCCAATCCATTAATAGGCAATTCATTCAATTGATGATTGAGGCAGGACATATACCTGTGATTACACCAATTGCAATTAATAAACAAAACGTCAAGCTTAACGTCAATGCAGATTATGCGGCTGCTGCAGTTGCAATTGGAATAGAAGCAGAGCAATGTTTATTTGTTACAGATGTGGATGGAATTCTCGTAAACAACCAAGTAAAAAGAGAGCTTAATAAACTGGAAGTTACTGAATTAATAGATAATGGAACGATATATGGCGGCATGATTCCAAAGGTTGAGTCTGCAGTGTCCGCCATAGACATGGGGCTTAAGAGCGTAATGATCGTGAACGGGAAAAAAGGATTTTTTGAAAATGGACAATGGCTTGGAACTCAGATTTGTAGAAAGGAAGGGATACTTCAATGAGTGGTCTTTTTCCAACATATGCAAGATGGGAAGTGGAGCCAGCTAAGGCTGTAGGTTCCTACTTATTCGATATAGATAATAAGAAATATTTAGACTTTACTTCTGGAATCGGAGTTTGTAACCTTGGACATCAGCCAGAAACGGTGAAGAAGGCTGTGATGAATCAGCTTGATCAATTCTGGCATGTATCGAATTTATTTCCTCAAGAAAAGCAAGTAACTGCCGCAAAAATGCTTGCCGATGCTGCTGGATTAGAGGCAGTGTTTTTTGCAAATAGCGGGGCAGAAGCAAATGAGGGTGCAATTAAACTCGCAAGAAAAGCAACGGGAAGACCAAAAATTATTACGTTTCAACAATCGTTTCATGGAAGAACCTTTGCAACGATGTCAGCCACTGGGCAAGACAAAATTAAAGAAGGTTATGGAAACATGCTTGAAACATTTGTTTACGTACCATTTAATGATATCCAATCACTTAAAGCAGAAATGTCTAATCAAGTGGCTGCTGTAATGCTAGAGGTCATTCAAGGTGAAGGCGGTATTCATGTTGGTGAAGAAGCGTTTCTAAAAGAAGTAGAGAAACTTTGTAAAGAATACGGTGCGTTATTTGTAATTGACGAGATCCAAACAGGTATAGGCCGAACAGGAAAGCCGTTTGCCTTTCAACATTACGATTTATCTCCTGATATTGTGACTTCTGCAAAGGGATTAGGAAGTGGATTTCCTATTGGAGCAGTAATCGGTACAGAGAAGCTGGTATCGTTTTTTGGACCAGGAAGTCATGGTTCAACGTTTGGTGGTAATCCAGTCTCTATCAGTGCTGCAATTGCAACGATGGAAGAGATTTTTACCCCTGAATTTTTAGCATCAGTTGTTCATAAGGGACAATACATTCAAACTTTACTCGAACAGGAACTAAAGGATCTTTCTGTTGTGAAGGATATTCGTGGTTCAGGGTTAATGATTGGTGTCGAATTACAACATTCGGTTGGATCCATTCTAAAGGACTTAAGAGATAACGGGTTGTTAGCTTTACCAGCTGGTGAAAAGGTCCTCAGACTGTTGCCTCCATTAACTGCAACAGAGGAACAAATAAAAGTAGCCGTTAATATAATTAAAACGGTACTGCAAAAATCATATATTACAGCCTAGAGAGGCTCTCTTTTTTATAGAAGTATGCATAAAAATTAAGTCGTGGATATAAATATTCACAATTTACGGGGTGGAACAATGAAAGCATATGTGCATTTAAAAAGTGGTGACACGTTTGAAGGAAACTGGGTTGTCAACACGAACAATAAACCAGTGTCAGGGGAAATTGTATTTTATACAGGAATGACTGGGTATCAGGAAGTCTTGACGGACCCATCGTATAAGGATCAAATCATAGTATTTACGTATCCTCTAATCGGTAACTATGGGATTAACCTTGAAGATTTTGAAAGTAAACAACCACATGTTGCTGGGGTCATTGTATATGAGGCTTGTATGAATCACTCTCATTACCAAGCAAAATTCTCGTTAAGTGAATATTTACAAAAATGGGATATTCCATTAATTGAACATGTTGATACAAGAGAAGTAGTGAAGCAAATCCGTAACGAGGGATCAATGCCGGCCATCATTAATATGGATTCCATTAAACCAGAAGCCTTTGAACTAGGAGATATGGAAAAGGTATCTAAAGTGTCTTGTACACAGGTTTCAACGGAAGGACATGGAGGAGATTTTCACATTGTATTAATGGATTTTGGAAATAAAAAATCCATTCAACAATCGCTCCTAAATAGAGGTTGTAAGGTTACAACTGTTCCATTCAATAGCTCATATGATGAAATTAAAAAGCTTAATCCGGATGGCATATTATTATCCAATGGACCTGGAGATCCGAAGCATCTAAAAAAATTATTGCCTACGATTTCAAAGGTCATTAAAGCGTATCCAACTCTAGGTATTTGCTTAGGGCACCAGCTAGCGGGCTTAGCATTAGGGGCAGATACGAAAAAATTATTGTTTGGACACCGTGGTGCAAATCATCCAGTAATGGATAAGGAAACGAAGACAGTATTTATGACCTCACAGAATCATAGCTATTACGTGGATGAAAAAAGCTTATCTGGTACTGGTCTAAAAACGCGGTTTTATAATTTGCATGATTCAACAATTGAAGGCTTTTACCACGAAAGCTATCAGTTAATAACAACACAATTTCATCCAGAAGCAAATCCAGGTCCTTCAGAGGGTGAATATATCTTTGACGAATTTTTACAACTAATTAAAGAAAATAATGGGAGTCAAGTTGCATATGCCTAAAGATCATTCAATCACATCCATATTAGTCATCGGTTCGGGACCGATTATCATCGGGCAAGCGGCAGAATTCGATTATGCAGGCACACAAGCCTGTATGGCCTTAAAAGAAGAAGGGTACCGAGTTATTTTAGTAAATAACAATCCGGCTACCATTATGACAGATAGTCATTTTGCTGATGCTATATATTTCGAGCCACTTACAGTAGACGTTATTGAAAAAATTATAAAAAAAGAACAACCTGATGGGTTGCTTGCAACACTAGGTGGACAAACGGGACTGAATCTTGCGTTTCAATTAGCCGAGCATGGAATCCTTGAGAAATACGGAGTAAAGGTTCTTGGCACCTCGATTGAGTCAATTAAAAAAGGTGAAGATCGTTCCGCATTTCGTCAGCTAATGAACGAGCTTGGAGAGCCAGTACCAGAAAGTAAGATTGTTCATACCGTGGATGAAGCAATCAGTTTTTCGAAAGAAATCGGGTTCCCGATTATCATTAGACCTGCATACACACTTGGTGGAACAGGTGGAGGAATTGCATCAAATGAGGAGGAATTCCTCCAATTGGTCCAAGGAGGACTAAAGGAAAGTCCAATCCATCAATGCTTAATCGAAAAAAGTATTGCCGGATTTAAAGAAGTTGAGTACGAAGTAATGCGTGATGCTTCTAATACTTGCATTATCATTTGTAACATGGAAAATTTAGACCCAGTCGGAATACACACAGGTGATTCTATCGTTGTTGCTCCTTCTCAAACATTAACAGATGAAGAGTATCAAATGCTCCGATCTGCATCGATTAAGATCATTTCCGCGCTAGGTATTGTTGGTGGATGTAATATACAATTCGCACTAGACCCACTGAGTAAGAACTATTATTTAATTGAAGTAAACCCACGGGTAAGTCGTTCATCTGCTCTTGCTTCAAAAGCAACCGGTTATCCAATCGCAAGAATGGCTGCCAAGCTTTCAGTGGGTTATGAGTTGTCAGAGTTAATTAATCCTGTAACAGGTGATACATTTGCAAGCTTTGAGCCAGCATTGGATTATGTCGTTGTAAAATTCCCTAAGTGGCCTTTCGATAAGTTCCCAACAATTGAAAGAAAGCTGGGTACACAAATGAAGGCAACCGGAGAGGTAATGGGGATCGACCGTAATTTTGAAAGAGCACTTTTAAAAGCCATTCGCTCTCTTGAAATTAAGGTTCAGGATTTGGAGATGTCTTCTTTAAAGAATTTGAGTGTAGACCAATTATATGTTGAACTTGCGAAACAGAACGATGAACGCTTTTTCATCTTAATGGAGTTAATGAGACGTGGGGAAGACGTAAATACCCTGCATGAATTGACGAAGATCGATTTCTTTTTCTTATTCTATATGAAGAAGCTTGCTCAGTTGGAAAAGGAAATTTATGAAGAAACGATTCAAAATGTTACAACAGAACAATTACAGCTTTTTAAAGAAAAAGGATTTAGTGATCGTTTTCTTGCTGAAGCTTGGAATGTGACGGAAGCTGAGCTAAGAGAAACACGTAAGAAAAACAAGGTTCTTCCAGCTTATAAAATGGTTGATACATGTGCAGCTGAGTTTTCTGCAGTAACGAATTATTTTTACTCCACATATTTTGGGAAAAATGAACAAATTCCTTCAAATAAAAGAAAGGTAGTCATCGTTGGCAGTGGTCCGATTCGAATTGGCCAAGGCATTGAATTTGATTACTGTTCCGTCCACGGAGTGTTTGCTTTAAAAGAAGAGGGAATAGAGACCATCATGATTAACAATAATCCGGAAACAGTTAGTACGGACTTTGCTACAGCTGATCGTTTGTATTTTGAACCATTAACTGTGGAAGATATTTTAAATGTGTTAGAAGCTGAGGAAACAAATGAGGTTATCATTCAACTAGGTGGTCAAACTGCGATAAACTTAGCGGAAGGTCTTGAACAAGCGGGAGTAACTATTTTAGGTACTGGTTCGAAGGTTATCGATGTACTAGAAGAAAGAGATAAATTTTACCAGCTTCTTGATGAACTAGAGATCCCAAGACTGGAAGGCCAATTTGTAAACAATGTTGAGGAGCTTATTGAAGCAGCCAATTCTATTGGATATCCAATCCTTATTCGACCTTCTTATGTTATCGGTGGAAGAGGTATGGTCACTATTAAGGAATCAAGTGAGCTTCAAGCATTTATTGAAGAGACAGATTTACAATTCCCATACCTTGTTGATCAATTTTTACCAGCAATAGAAGCAGAGCTTGATCTAGTCAGTGATGGAGAGAGTGTTCTCGCACCTGTGGTGATGGAGCATATTGAACGAACGGGTGTTCATTCCGGTGATAGTTTATCTGTGTTACCACCTCACACTTTATCGAAAAAGGTTCAGGAAAAAATGCTTTCCTATGCGACGAAAATCACCACTCATCTAAACTATAAGGGTCTTTTAAATATACAGTTCATTATTGATCAAGAGGATGTATATGTATTAGAGGTAAATCCACGGGCAAGTAGAACCGTACCGATTATAAGTAAGGTAACTGGTGTACCATTAGTTCAAATTGCGACAAAAATATTGCTTGGGAAATACCGGTTGTCGAAAAATGACGAGTTGATGAATTTAAATGATCTCCCATATATTTGTGTGAAGTACCCAGTCTTTTCAAATTATGCATTAAAAGGTCTAGATTCAAAAGTGAGTCCAGAGATGAGATCAACGGGAGAAGGAATTAGCTTAGCAATGACGTATGAGGAAGCAATGAAGAAGTCCTTCCACACCTTATTAAAGGATCGATCTATTGGGAAAGTAGCCGTCAAACCAAGTTATATTCTAGATTTGAAAAAAGCAGGCGTAAAAGAAGAAGCTGTTATAGAGGCTTCTGAATTGACTGCAAGCTTGGTAAAGGAAGAAGAAATTATTGCCTATTACAATCCTGATCAAGGAATAGAGGACAAAAAAGTAAGGGAAACAGCAACAAAAAATCGTGTTCTTACTTTTACAGAAGAGGAAACGTTGGTAGCTTTTCTAGCTGGGCAGACAGCAAAGGAATTTACCGTACATTCACTTAATGAATGGCTATTAAAGAAAAGAGAGGTGAAGCTTACATGATTTCGGTTAAAACGAATGAGAAAAAAGCTGGCTTAAAGGATATGTTAACCTTAAAGGATTATTCTTCAGAACAGATTAATGATCTGTTATCAAACGCAATAAAAATTAAGAATGCAATGAAGCTTGGAGAATCATATACGCCACTAAAAGGAAAAATACTAGGAATGATATTTGATAAGTCTTCCACTAGAACACGTGTATCATTCGAGGCTGGAATGATTCAGCTTGGTGGATCAGCTATGTATTTAAACGGAAAAGACTTGCAGATTGGAAGAGGCGAACCGATTTCTGATACGGCAAAGGTGTTATCAGAGTATATTGATGGAATTATGATTCGTACTCATTATCATCACACGGTTGAAGAGCTTGCTAAGCATGCATCAATTCCTGTAATAAATGGACTTACAGATTTGTATCATCCTTGTCAAGCGCTTGCGGATCTTCAAACGATTTTGGAATGCAAAGGCTCATTAACAGGCTTAAAAATTGCCTATATTGGTGACGGAAATAATGTGGCGCATTCTCTCATCATTGGTGCGGTGAAAATGGGCATGAATATTGCTGTCGCAAGTCCGGTTGGGTATGAACCAAACGAAGAGATTGTGGCTTATTCAAAAGAAATAGCCGAAAAAACGGGTGGGTCTGTAACAATTACGAATAACGCTGTTGAAGCAGCAAATCAAGCGGATGTTGTATATACAGACGTATGGACGAGTATGGGGCAAGAGGAAGAAAACGAAATTCGTCTAAAAGCATTTGCAGATTATCAGGTGAATGGAGAACTTGTAAAGCATGCAAAACCTGACTATCTATTCATGCATTGCTTGCCTGCTCATCGTGGGGAAGAAGTTTCCCATGAGGTAATTGACGGTGAAAATTCAGTTGTTTTCCATCAAGCAGGAAACCGACTTCATGCCCAAAAAGCATTATTAGTTGAATTACTTGGATAAAAAAGGATTCCTGCGATTTCGCAGGGATTTTTTTATTTTGGCAATACTATAACCGAACATTAGAAAGGAGTGGGAATATGGGACAAAACCACCGTTTTCGTTCAGGTGATAAGGCACCAAACAATGGTGTCTATATAGAGATTGGTGATACAGGCTCCAATGTGACAAATCCTAAAAAAATTAAGCTAAAAGCAGGGGAACGTTTCCCTGAGTCAACAAATGACGAGCGTCAATGGACATATGCACCAAAGTACACTCATAACTAAGTAAGGCCATCCTACATGGATGGCTTTACTTATGTGAAAAATGGATTATAATAGAAATTAAATAAAGGTCAAAAAAGGTCAAAGGAGGAGCCTTATGGATTTTCAATCAATGACTGAACGAGTGCAGGTGGCGTTTTCGGAGGCTCAAGCGCTAGCTAGAAAATCAAACCATCAAGAAATTGATGAAGCTCACCTATTTATTTCTCTTTTCAAAGAACACAATAGTTTAGCTGCTATCATTATGGAACGCCTACACCTACCAGTGGAACCATTCCTAGAAGAGCTCGAGCAAATAAGAAAGAGAAGGCCTGAGGTATTAGGCGGCAATACACAATCCAATATATATATAACATCACTACTACAAAAACTTCTCCTTGAAGCAGAAAAAGAGAAGGATGCACTAGAGGATCAATATATGTCTGTTGAACATTTATTGTTAGCAGCAGCCAGACTAGATGAAACAACATTTTGTAAATATTTGAAGAAACGTAAAATTAGTAAAGAAAGATTATCTGAAGTTATTTATGAGATTAGGGGGAATCAAAAGGTGACTTCACAAAATCCGGAATCAACGTACGATGTATTAAATAAATATGGACGTGACTTAGTAGAAGAGGTGAAAAAGGGTAAACTCGATCCTGTAATTGGACGAGATGCGGAGATACGAAATGTTATTCGGATTTTGTCTCGAAAAACAAAAAACAATCCTGTTTTAATCGGAGAACCAGGAGTAGGAAAAACGGCAATTGTTGAGGGACTTGCCCAGCGAATCGTAAGAAAGGATGTTCCAGAAGGGCTAAAGGATAAAACCGTTTTCTCGCTTGATATGAGTGCTTTAATTGCTGGTGCAAAATTCCGTGGAGAATTTGAGGAACGTCTGAAAGCAGTATTAAATGAAGTGAAGAAAAGTGATGGTCGTATCCTTCTGTTTATCGACGAACTTCATACAATTGTGGGAGCAGGTAAAACAGAAGGAGCAATGGATGCCGGTAATATGTTAAAGCCAATGCTAGCTCGAGGCGAACTTCACTGTATAGGTGCTACCACACTCGATGAGCACCGGAAATACATTGAAAAAGACCCAGCATTAGAGCGCCGCTTCCAACAGGTAATCGTTCAGGAACCGAATGTAGAGGATACCATTTCCATTTTACGAGGGTTAAAGGAACGGTTTGAAATCCACCATGGAGTAAATATACATGATCGAGCAATCGTCGCATCAGCCATCCTGTCTGATCGCTATATAACCGAACGCTTTTTGCCAGATAAAGCGATTGACTTAATTGATGAAGCTTGTGCGTTAATTCGTACCGAAATTGATTCAATGCCGACTGAATTAGATGAAGTATCAAGGAGAGTTATGCAATTAGAAATAGAAGAGGCTGCTCTAGTGAAGGAAGAAGATAGTCAGAGTAAAGAACGACTTCACCATTTGCAGAAGGAACTGGCAGATTTAAGAGAAAAAGTCTCCACAATGAAGGCGAAGTGGCTTACAGAAAAAGAAGCAATTCAAAAAGTCCAAGAAAAACGGGAGCTAATAGAAAAATTAAGAAGAGAGCTTGAGGATGCAGAGAATAATTATGATTTAAACCGAGCTGCTGAGCTGAGACATGGCAGGATTCCGACAGTGGAAAAAGAGCTTCACATGTTAGAAGAAGAGATGAATTCGAAACAAGAAGACCGTTTGCTCCGTGAAGAAGTGACAGAAGAGGAAATCGCAAATATTGTATCGCGTTGGACAGGTATTCCTGTTGCAAAGTTAGTTGAGGGAGAAAGAGAGAAGCTCCTTCGGTTAGAAAGCATACTGCAACAAAGGGTAGTTGGACAACCTGAGGCGGTCGAGCTCGTTTCAGATGCTGTTTTACGAGCGCGGGCAGGAATCAAGGACCCCAATCGTCCAATTGGCTCGTTTATTTTCCTTGGACCAACAGGAGTGGGAAAAACGGAGTTAGCGAAAACCCTTGCGCAAGCCTTATTTGATAGTGAGGATCAAATCATTCGAATTGATATGTCTGAATATATGGAAAAGCATGCTGTTTCTAGACTAGTGGGAGCTCCTCCTGGATATGTCGGTTATGAAGAAGGTGGACAACTAACAGAAGCAGTAAGAAGAAAGCCTTATTCAGTCATTCTTCTAGATGAAATAGAGAAGGCTCATCCTGAAGTGTTTAATATTTTATTACAAATGTTAGATGATGGAAGAATAACAGATTCTCAAGGAAGAGCGGTAGACTTTAAAAATACGATTATTATCATGACATCCAACCTCGGTTCTCATTTTTTATTAGAAAATCAATCGAATAAGGAAGAAGGGAAGGAAAGAGTCCTTGAGTTATTAAGAAGTCATTTCCGCCCGGAATTTTTAAATCGAATTGATGAAATTATTACCTTTAACCCTCTAGATATATCAGCGATTAAAGAAATTGTTAGCAAATTAGTAAATGACCTTAGCAGACGGGTGAAGGAGCAAAATATTTACGTGGAAATTTCAGATTCTGCAAGAGAATATATTGCTACTCATGGATTTGATCCTGTTTACGGTGCCAGACCCTTAAAGAGGTACATTCAGAGGAATATAGAGACGCTTTTAGCAAGGGAGATCATTTCAGGGAAGGTAAAGGAGAAAAACACTGTACAGATTGAATTGGTAGACGGTAAAATAAAACTAAATATTCTTTGAGAAATTAAAAAGTCATCCTTTAAATGTTGGATGACTTTTTTCAAACATATTTAGTAAGAATTAATGTGTTTCATGACCACTTGGTTCATTTGGTAAGACAGCACCAATTACAAAAATTAGTACCGTAACAATCACACCAACAATGGCACCGGTTTCAAAATGAAACGCAGCTCCGATCATGGACGATACTACGTATGAAAGCATTTGTACTAATAAGAACGTCCAGAAAAATGTCCAAAAGTAACTCATTTTTTTCACCTCTTACATATTGAAATCTTCATTCATCTTACCATATAGCTATCAAATAATAAATGAATATTGACAAAACAAGGAACAAAATTATAAGTCAATCTCACGAATTTAGGCTAATCTCCCTTTCATTTTAAGTAATACTTCATACATTATTATGAGCAAAATGACGTTGAAGGAGTTTTTAGTATGGAGAACCGAAACTTTAAATTGGATACCGAATGGAATATGATTCATTATCCCGAAAAACCACGCGGTTTCGGTATCTTAGTTATTGGTGACGAAAGACATTTTGTTGATGAGAAAAGTAGTTTCTGGACTCAAAATGAAGGGAAATGGACACTTATCCAAAAGCTTAGAGAATCAGGCTACACGATCTTTTATTCCAACCTTTACGGGAAGAATTGGGGGAGTGACAAGGCAGTTAAGCTAGCGAAAAGACTCTATGAGTATATTATCCGTACGGAAATAATTAATGAGAGTATTCATATTTTAGCTGAAGGGATGGGAGCACTTGTTGCCTTAAAGCTAATTGATATGATGGAGGAAAATATCCGTTCAACGGTACTTATAAACCCTGTTCTTTCTTTAAGAGACCATTTAGAGCAGGAAAAGGAGCATAAATTCTTTTATAAGAAGCTTATGAAAGAACTGTCTCAATCCTACGAACAAGAGCAACATCAAATTGTCGAGTTACTCATCAGTGAGCATGAACGACATGTGAAACCGAAGACCCCTACCAAAATCATTCATGTCCTGTCTGGAAATCGAGCATATAAACAATCCAATTTACTAAAAGAACTGTCAGTGAGGTGGGAGGATATGAATGCACCTGTAACTGTTTGTTATATGTTGCCAGAGAAAAAGCAGCAAATCGCTCAACAAGTAACCAAATTTTTGAAACAGCATGAAAAAGTACTATGATAAACATCTAAGAATAGTGAGGCTTCCCTGTGCATATACTGGTATATCGAGTAGCAGGGAGGCTTTTTTTTATGGACAAGGTACTTGTACTTGGCGCTTTGGAGGAGCTAGGGTTTGAAATGACCGCTAGTTTACTAGAAGAAGGCTATGAAGTTAGTGGCATTCATCTTGAAATAGGAAACGAAACAAAATATAACCTTAGAAGGATGGAGATAGGTAGGAATGCTAATTTTGAAGAAGTGGATCTGAATGAGTGGTTAAAACAGGATGATTTCACCGAATCATCAATGTTTTTATTTGTAAATGGCTTTGATGAAAACGTCAAGCGTGTTTGGATGGAAAATAGAGAGCTAAAAGGGAAGTTAGAAACTATTTCTAACAACCCTGATTATTCAATCATATTCATCTATCCCTTTTCTGAATGGGAGATACGGAGTAAGAAGCAATATGCGGGGAATACCATGAGTTTTTTTGTACCCTTGTCATATGATCGAAACGAGTTTCCATCTATATTTAAGGCAATCTTAGATGTAGTTGATTTACAATAAAGCAAAAAAAACTTTTCATTTTTTATATGTTAAAGGTAGAATGTAATAGATAAATAGTAAGAGATACGGACTTTCATATTTTATTTGAGTGTCCTTTGAAAGGCGGAAAAGAGAATGCGAAAGATGTTTGTTCGGGTTGGGGTGTTCCTTCTTTTAAGCCTTACCTTCCTGACAAGCTGTGGACAACCTATGTCTTCTGGCGAACTGAAAAAGGTCGGATTATTGGTGCCAGAAACAATCAATGATCAGGTTTGGGGGACGAAAGGTTATAAAGGAATGCTAAAAATTCAATCTCGATTTAAAGTGGACGTTTATTATAAAGAGGACATGAACTCAGAGGCAATCGTTGAAAGAGCGGTAAAGGAGTTTGATCAAAAAGGAGTCAATCTCATTTTTGGACATGGGAATGAGTATGGACCTTATTTCAACAAACTTGCTGATAAGTACCCTGAGATTCATTTTGTGAGTTTTAACAGTGATGCACAAAAGGAAAATACGACTAGCTTAAACTTTGAAGCATATGCAATGGGGTTCTTTGGTGGGATGGTAGCAGGGAAGATGACAAAAACCAATGAAATAGGGATCATTGCTGCTTACGAATGGCAGCCTGAGGTAAAAGGATTCCTTGAGGGAGCTTTGTTCCAAAATAAAGATGTAGATGTCCAAATAGATTATGTCGGACATTGGGATGACGATGAAAAGGCGTTAAGCTTTTTGGATCATATGGTGAAGAAAAAGGTGGATGTAATCTATCCAGCTGGTGACGGATACAATGTGCCAGTTATAGAGAAAATAAAAGAAAATGGGTTATACGCCATTGGCTTTATCTCTGATCAGTCTGATTTAGGAGAATCAACCGTTTTGACTAGCACGGTTCAGCATGTTGATAGACTATATGAACTAGTTGCTGAAAAATACAGCAAGAACGTGTTGGAATCAGGTAACCTTTCCTTTGATTTTCAAGATGGTGTCATCTCGTTAGGGAAGTTCAGTCCCGATGTTGATGAGGCATTCGAAGAAGAGATAACGGCTTTAATTACAAAGTATAAAGAAACTGGTGAACTGCCAAACCAATAGGAGGATCTAACATGTCACAAGACAAAACAATGGAGTTTATGGGTATTGCTATGAAATATTTACCGGAGGCTAAGGAGCAATTAGAAAGTGCTGGGATTGAATTATCAATGGAGCTCATCCAGCCATTTATGACGTTGTTTACAAAAGTTATGCAGGAAGCTTATGATCTAGGCGTCCAAGATGCAAAACAAGAAGAATAGGAACAAGGCTGATTCTCTAACAAAAGAGATATCAGCCTTATTTTATTTATTTCTTGGAGTTTAAAAATGATGAAATGACAGGCTTAATTTGTTTATATAAAGGTTTCAGATTTTGAGCAGATGTCATTAAGGTGTCAAAATGATTCATGAGCTCGGGAATATTCACATTGTTTACTGCTTTTTCAATGGCAGACTGGTTTTTAGGGCTATCATTCAACGGTTCCTCTTTTTGATGAGGGCGTCGCTTTCCAAAAAGCCACTCATGCTCAGATATTCCTTCAGCACTTTCTTTATGCTCAGTTTCTTGGTTTCGTTCCCTTCTGGACGGAAACATTAGTGCAGAGAAGGGATCTCTTTCTTCTTCTTTATTCGGCATCATTCTTACCTCCTTTCACCCTTATTAATATAATTATGAAAAGAAATATAGAATGTATGGACGATAAGGTGGAATCTATATAAATAGGATAAAAAGATTGATAAAACGGGAAACTACTGTTAAAATTTTAGTACCAAGTCATAATAATTGATAATAAAGTTAGTTATATAAAGGAGCTGGAAAGCATGAATGCAGGAATTATCGGTATCGGTAGATGTCTTCCTGATAAAGTGTTAACAAACGCGGATTTAGAAAAAATAGTCGACACCTCGGATGAATGGATTCGCACAAGAACAGGTATTGAAGAAAGAAGAATAGCTGAAAAAGATGTCAATACATCTGATTTAGGCTTCGAAGCTGCCAAAAAGGCGATTGAAAATGCAAATATTTCACCTGAGGAAATTGGGTTAATCTTAGTTGCGACCGTTACACCAGATCAGCCGTTTCCATCAGTCGCTTGTATCTTACAGGAAAAATTAGGTGCAATTAATGCTGCAGCAATGGACATAAGTGCAGCATGTGCAGGATTTATGTACGGAATGATTACCGCTAAGCAATTTATTGAGAGCGACAGCTATAAATATGTGTTAGTAGTTGGTGTTGAGAAATTATCAAAAATTACGGATTGGCAAGACCGGAATACAGCTGTATTGTTTGGCGATGGTGCCGGTGCAGTAGTGATGGGGAAAGTAACGGAAGGCAGAGGTATACTTTCTTTTGAGCTTGGAGCTGACGGTACAGGTGGAAAGCATCTTTACCAAGAAGATTACATCGTAATGAATGGTAGAGAGGTATTCAAATTTGCAGTCAGACAAATGGGAGAAAGCAGCGTAAATGTCCTTGAGAAGGCAGGACTTTCAAAGGAAGATGTTGACTTCTTAATTCCCCATCAGGCAAATATTCGAATTATGGAGGCTTCTAGACAAAGACTAGAACTACCTGAAGAAAAGATGTCTAAAACAGTTAATAAATATGGAAATACCTCAGCAGCTTCCATTCCGATCTCATTGGTAGAAGAGGTAGAAGCTGGTAAAATAAAGGAAGATGATTTGATCGTTATGGTAGGCTTTGGCGGAGGTTTAACCTGGGGAGCCATTGCCATGCGTTGGGGCAGGTAATTATTTAAGCTATTATATATATTAAGAAAAGCAAAGGAGTTGCCAGACATGACAAAGAGAAGAGTTGTTGTAACAGGAGTTGGCGCTGTTACTCCAGTTGGTAATAACGTTGAAACAGCATGGAATAATGTATTAGCGGGTGTATCTGGTGTAGGGCCGCTTACAAGATTAAATGCAGATGAATATCCAGCAAAAGTAGCAGCTGAGGTAAAGGACTTCCAAGTGGAAGATTTTATTGATAAAAAAGACGCGAGAAAAATGGATCGTTTTACTCATTACGCAGTAGCAGCAGCAAAAATGGCGGTTGAAGACTCAGGACTTGAGATTAACGACAGTAACTCACATAATATTGGTGTTTGGATTGGATCCGGTATTGGTGGAATGGAAACCTTTGAAAGTCAGTATGAGACCTTTTTAAGTCGAGGCTATCGAAGAGTTAGTCCATTCTTCGTACCAATGATGATTCCTGATATGGCGACAGGTCAGGTTTCAATTACATTAGGAGCAAGAGGATTTAACTCTTGTACGGTAACTGCTTGTGCAACAGGAACGAATTCAATCGGTGATGCCTTTAAGGTTATTCAACGAGGAGACGCAACTGCCATGGTAACTGGTGGAGCGGAAGCACCTATTACAAAAATGTCTGTAGCAGGTTTTTGTGCAAACACAGCACTATCAACAAATCCTGACCCTAGTAAAGCAAGTCGTCCTTTTGATCTGAATCGTGATGGTTTTGTCATTGGAGAAGGGGCAGGAATTGTGGTCTTAGAAGAATTGGAGCATGCTTTAGCCCGTGGAGCTAAGATCTATGCAGAAATCGTTGGTTATGGCGCAACAGGTGATGCCTATCATATTACTGCACCAGCACCAGGTGGAGAAGGTGGAGCGCGTGCAATGAAAATGGCTATTAACGATGCCGGCTTAAATGTAGAAGAAGTTGACTACGTGAACGCCCATGGAACGAGTACTGATTATAATGATCGCTTTGAAACATTGGCTCTTAAAGAAGTGTTTGGTGAACATGCGTATAAGCTTGCAGTGAGTTCGACAAAGTCAATGACTGGTCACTTGCTTGGAGCAGCAGGGGGAGTAGAAGCAATCTTCAGCGTCCTAGCCATAAAAGAAGGTATGATTCCACCAACGATTAATTATGAAACTCCAGACCCAGAATGTGATTTAGACTATGTACCAAATGAAGCTAGAAAACAAGAAGTACAAGTAGCTATGAGTAATTCACTTGGCTTTGGTGGACACAACGCAACAATCGTATTTAAAGCATATAAATAAATTGAAACAGAGTGGAATAATATCCGCTCTGTTTTTTTTATGGGCATTAATCAAGTTTTGGTTATTTTTTCATATTATGCTAAGAAAGTGTAAAAGGAAAGGAGGAGGTTAGGTGGCAGTTGTTCGTACGGATGAGTGGCTAGACAAAGATTTTACTAATCCAGTTGGTATCTGTAAGAGATTTTTAAAAGAGTTTAATGAAAGTGAACCAAAACCGATATATGACTATCTTTCTTCGTTTGGCATGTATCGGCCAAACCGAGCAACCTTTCAAACGTATGAAAGACTTAAAGAAAAAAAGGTATGGGAAACAATCAATCATATTTATGAAAAGTATAGAGGCAAGTGGAACGGACCTGAAGTAACTATCTATATATTTCCTATTTCACAATCTAGCAATTTTTTCTTTAGAGAGAGGCAATCGAAAAAATCGGGAGTTTCATTTCCAGATAGGGTGTTTTTATTTATCGGTGATTTAGAAGATGAACTAGAACTAGAGTCACTATTTGTTCATGAATACCATCATGTGTGTCGGATTAGAAAACAAAAGAAGGATCCGTCAGAGTTTACTTTTTTAGACTCAATGATTTTAGAAGGGTTAGCAGAATTGGAAGTAGAAAAAAGCTGTGGGGCTGAATACTTGGCGGACTGGTGTCATTTTTATAGTAAGGAAGACATAGAATTGTACATGAAGAGATATATCATATCAAACCTACAGGTAAAAAAAACAGATCCATTACATGATCAATTATTATTTGGGACCGGTGCATATCCAAAACTACTAGGTTATGCATGCGGATATTACCTTGTCAGAACTTCTTACAAGGAAAATTACTTTTCTACAAAAACATCTTTTACAATATTAGGAAAACGTTTTATTACGAAATCCGAAGAAACCTAGATGTATCAAGGGATTCAAGTACACTTTAAAGCCTTAAAGTAGAGGCTTTTTTTGTTTTTTCAATAACTTGAATCTTTTTAATTGTGAAAAAAATCTTGCAATTGTCATCTCCCTGTAATAATATTTTAATCAAATAGAACAATTGACTGAATAATTAAAAAAACGTAAGAGGTGTCCAATGAGCGTAAATACTCAATTACATAAAGATGCACCTTTGCTTGAGGTGAAAAACCTAGAAACTGCATTCTCAATTGATGGACAATATTACAATGCAGTGGATAATGTATCTTTTTCCGTTAAACCGCGTGAGATTGTTGGTATTGTTGGTGAGTCAGGTTGTGGGAAATCCGTTATGAGTCTCTCTATTATGAAGCTCTTACCAAAAGGTATCGGAAAAATTAAGTCAGGAAGCATTCATTTTGAGGGTGTGCATCTAGAAAAAATGTCAGATAAAGAGATTAATAGCATCCGTGGGAAAGATATTGCGATGATTTTCCAGGAACCTATGACGTCATTAAACCCTGTGTTTTCAATAGGCTTTCAAATTCAAGAAGTGTTATTCAATCATATGAAAATCTCGAAAAAAGAAGCGAGATTAAAGAGTATCGCCTTGTTAAAAAGTGTAGGTATTTCAAGACCAGAGAAAATTGTCGATGAGTACCCACATCAGCTTTCTGGGGGGATGAGGCAAAGAGTAATGATAGCGATTGCAATTGCTTGTCAACCAAAATTGTTGATTGCTGATGAACCAACAACAGCGTTGGATGTAACGGTTCAGGCACAGATTTTGGAGCTGTTAAAAGATATCCAAAAAGTGAATGATATGTCAGTCATTTTAATTACCCATGATCTTGGGGTTGTTGCGGAAATGTGTGATGAGGTTATCGTTATGTATGCAGGTAAAATTGTTGAAAAAACGGATGTCGATACCCTATTCCATGATCCAAAACATCCCTATACAAAATTGCTAATGGGTGCCATCCCACGTATGGATGAAGATGTTGAAGTGCTAAGTTCGATTAAAGGAATAGTTCCCTCGTTAAAAAACATGCCGAAGGTCGGCTGTAAGTTTGCTGCTCGCTGTCCCCAGGCGATGCCAGAATGTACAAGTATTACACCAATTTTAGCAGAAACAGACGAAGGGCACGAAGTTTCCTGCTTGCTATATCCAACTAGCAGGCCAAGAGAGGGAGTCTTGCATAATGAATACAGAGGTTAAGGAAACGACTACTAATATAAGAGATAAGAGAAATAATGATGTTCTTCTTGAGGTGAGAAATTTAAAAACCTATTACCCTATTAAGGGTGGAATTTTTAGAAAAACGGTTGCGGTTGTAAAAGCAGTAGACGATATCTCCTTTGAGATTAAAAAAGGGGAGACGCTTGGACTTGTCGGTGAATCTGGTTGTGGAAAATCAACCGCTGGTCGAACGATATTACGCCTTTTAGATGCAACAGACGGGCAAATTATTTTCGATGGAGAAGATATCACAAACATTCGGGGTGTATCGCTTCGAAAGGTTCGAAAAGATTTTCAAATGGTATTTCAGGATCCGTATGCCTCCTTAAACCCAATGATGATGGTTGGAGATTTAATTTCTGAGCCCATTCGGAACTTCACAAATAGAAGCTCTAAGGATCTTAAACCAGAAGTAATGGAGCTTTTAACTAAGGTAGGATTGCCTGAGGATGCTTATTATAAATATCCTCATGAGTTTTCAGGGGGACAAAGACAACGAATTGGAATTGCAAGAGCACTTGCGTTAAGACCAAAGTTAATTATTGCGGATGAGCCGGTTTCGGCCCTAGACGTTTCTGTTCAATCACAAGTATTAAACTTGTTAAAAGAACTTCAAGATGAATTTGATTTAACCTTCTTGTTCATCGCTCATGATTTAAGTGTAGTAAAACATATGAGTAATCGTATAGGAGTGATGTATTTAGGTGGTCTCGTTGAAGTAGCAGAAAAAAGCAGCTTATATGCAGAACCATTGCACCCATATACACAAGCATTGATCTCTGCTATTCCAGAGCCAGATCCTAGAAAAAAGAAAGAAAGAATTATTCTAGAAGGCGATGTTCCAAGCCCAATTGATCCACCAAAAGGGTGCACCTTTCATCCTCGTTGTGCACACGCCATGCCTGAGTGCCAGCAGGTTAAGCCTACTTTAAAGGAGGTGAAGCCTGGGCATAGAGTCGCTTGTCATTTATACAACTAGCAGAAAAAAACTATTTCCGGGGGGAAAACAATGAAAAAATCAGCATTTTGGCTAGTTTCTATCATGTTGATCATGTCTCTATTTTTAGCAGCATGTTCAAAGGAAACAGCTAACGAAAAGCCAGCAGAGGGTGATAAGCCAGCTGGAGAAGCAATTGAAGGCGGTACCGTCACATTTGGTTATACACAACCATTTAAAGGTGTTTTATCTTATGCATATTACGAAGGAGAAGATGATGTAAATGCTCTTCAATTTATGCACGAAGCTTTAATCAAAACAGGTGATGATTTAACACCACAACCAAATCTTGCTACATGGGAACTTTCTGAAGACCACATGAAATTAACGTTTAAGCTTAAAGAAGGCGTGAAATGGCATGATGGAGAAGAGCTTACTGTAGAAGATATGGAGTATGCTTGGTACTTAATCGCAGATCCAACTTATGAAGGTGCACGTTTTGCTAACGTAGCTATGATTAAAGGTGCTCAAGAATACCATGATGGAAAAGCTGATACAATCGAAGGTATTAAAGTAATTGACGATTACACAATCGAAGTAACGGTTACAGAGCCATCTGTAAACTTATTAGACAATATCTGGGTTTATCCAGAGCCGAAGCACTATTATGGAGATATTTCTTCTAAAGAACTTCCAGATTCTGAGCAAATTCGTAAAAAACCAATTGGGGTAGGTCCTTTCAAGGTTAAGAATATCGTTGCAGGTGAAATGATTGAGTTTGAACGCTTTGATGATTACTGGCAAGGTCCAGCAAAATTAGACGGAGTTGTTTACAAAATCATTGACGGATCTTTAGCGCAAGGCTTGATCCAAAACGGTGAAGTAGATGTTATCGAAGCACCGAAGGATCAATGGGCAGCTATTAAAGAGCTTCCAAACGTAAATGCAGTTGAAGCTGATGCAATGTCATACAGCTATATCGGATTTGACTGGGGTCATTACGACACGGAAAAGGGTGTAGTTGTATCTGATAACCAAAAATTCCAAAACAAAGCTTTACGTCATGCAATGGCTCACGCTATTGATCGTCAAGCATTTATCGATGGTTTTGCAAACGGCTTAGGAAAACCATTAAATACACCATTCCCTTCAGTTTCTTGGGCTAAAATTGATGATTCTGAAATTAATGGTTATGAATTTGATGTAGAAAAAGCAAAAGAATTACTTGATGAAGCTGGTTACAAAGATGTAGATGGTGATGGTTTCGTTGAAGATCCAGAAGGAAAGCCGTTTACTGTAAACTTTGATGCAATGGCTGGTGCAGAAACGTCTGAAGCACGTGCACAATTCATTATTCAATCTTGGCAAGCGATTGGTCTAAATGCAAAGCTTAACGGTGGAGCATTAAAAGACTTCAACCTATTCTATGACACAATTGAAGCGGATGATCCTTCTGTTGAAACATTCATGGGTGCATGGGGACTATCAGCAGACCCAGACCCATCAGGTATTTGGTTATCAACTGACAAGTGGAATATGTGGAGATGGTACTCTGAAGAATCTGATGAGTTAATCAAGAAGGGTGTAACATTCCCTGAAGATGAAAGCATGGATGTTAAGGAACATCGCCAAGCAATCTATGATGATTGGCAAAAGCTTGTTAACGAAGAGTTACCGGTTATTTTCTTCGAACAACGTATTGATCCGTGGGCAATCAACAAGCGTGTACAAAACGTTAAAGTTACTCCGTTTGGAAC
The DNA here is from genome assembly GCF_001591645.1 of Robertmurraya korlensis NBRC 107688. Classification (GTDB taxonomy): domain Bacteria; phylum Bacillota; class Bacilli; order Bacillales; family Cytobacillaceae; genus Robertmurraya_A. The sequence goes on from NZ_BCVH01000009.1 coordinate 121,785, forward strand.
AGATGACTTCCATTTATGGGCGGTAACAGAGTAATAACAATTTGATTCTAGTTTGATAAGGGGAATTGAGCATGCTACAATACACAATTCGTAGACTAATAGGTATGATTCCAATTATTTTCCTTATCTCAGTAGTGGTATTTTCCCTGGCGAAGCTTATGCCAGGGGATGCGCTATCTGGTAAAATTGATCCGCTAAATTCAGATCCAGCTTATATAGAAGAAATGCGTGAAAAAATGGGATTAAACGATCCTATTCACGTTCAGTACCTTCGTTGGATGAGTGGGGTGGTCAAGGGAGATTTTGGTGATTCATTCGTACACAAACGCGAAGTAATGGAATTGGTGGGTGATCGCCTTCCAAACACAATCATTTTAGGAGTATCTGCACTTTTAATCACATATTGCTTAGCATTTTTAATGGGACGATTTTCCGGAAGATATGCTTATAGCTTAGGTGATTATCTCATATCAGGATTTAACTATTTAGCTTTAGCGATTCCAAGCTTTGTTGCAGCATTAGTAGCAATTTATATTTTCTCTATTAACCTGGGATGGGTACCTGCCACAGGAAGTATTGGTTCGGGTGTTGAGCCTGGCACATTTGATTATTTTATTAGTAAAGCTAAACATACGATTTTACCCGCTCTTGTACTAGGATCACTAGCCACTGCATCCTATACTCAATTTTTGCGTAATGATATGATCGAAAGCTCTCGTAAAGATTATGTTCGTACTGCAAGAGCGAAAGGTACGAAAGAATCAACGATTTATAATAAGCATATTTTAAGAAATTCCATTATTCCAATAGTAACTTTATTAGGTTTTGATATTGCAAGTATATTTGGTGGGGCAATTATTACTGAAACCATCTTTACATATCCGGGAATCGGGTATCTGTTTGTTGAGTCAGTGAATGCTCGTGATTATTCTGTTATGATGGCCATAGCAATGATGTTAACGGTTCTAACATTAATAGGTAATTTAATTGCAGATTTATTATATGGATTAGTAGATCCACGAATTCGTTTAAGTTAGGGTAGGTGAGAGAATGGAACCAGTTACACAAGCAACATCAGCGGCTGTTGGGAGCGTTATAAAGCCTCCGAAGAGCCAATCACCATGGGCTCTCGCCCGCCGGAAATTTTTTAAAAATAAAATTGCTATGATTAGTTTGGTATTTTTAATCATTGTTACTTTATTATCAATCTTTGCTGAGCCTTTGACGATTCCGGTCGAAGAAACAGCTAAGATTAATCTTACGCAAATGAGTAAGGAACCGTCGGCTGAGCACTTTTTTGGAACGGATAAGTCTGGGAGAGACGTATTTGCAAGAACATTACACGGTGGACAAACGTCCTTATTGCTAGCGTTCTCTATTACGATTGCAGTAATTACCATCGGATCGATCGTTGGTGCGACTGCAGGGTTTTTCGGTGGATGGGTAGATAATGCTTTAATGAGATTTACTGATTTTATGATGAACTTCCCATTTTTGCTATTTGTCATTGTGTTAAAGTCAATCTTCTTAGAATCTAGTACAGCTACATTAATTTTTGTTATTTCGGTACTTAGCTGGACAGGCACCGCTCGTCTTGTAAGAAGTAAGGTAATGGCTGAAAAGGAAAATGAATATATTTTAAGTGCGATTTCAATTGGTTGTTCACCTTTTAAAACAATTACAAAGCATTTACTCCCTAACGTAATGTCTACCATTATTGTACAGGCAACTCTAACGTTAGCAGTAATGATTGTTGCAGAAACTGGTCTAAGTTTCCTAGGGTTTGGTGTACCGATGAATATACCAAGCTGGGGAAATATGCTTCAGGAAGCGCGCAGCCCGGATGTGTTGACTAGTAAATGGTGGATTTGGATTCCGCCAGCAGCAGTGCTAACGGGCACAATCTTATCAATTAATTTCATAGGGGAAGGGTTTAAAGATGCCTTTAATCCAAAATCAAACAGATAAATCTACCAATTCAAACTGGTAGATTTTTTTGTCTACATAAGTTGTCCATTAGTAACATATGTATGTAAAAAAGAGAGCTGGGGGAAGGGCGATGAATAGAGTGGGGAAATCTCTATGATTATGAGGATTTTCCTTTTGCTAACTGGTTTTGGACTAGCTGTACTTGGTGGGATAAGTACGATTGCATACCTGAACTTATTAACGACAGGATATACGGTAATGGACTATCTTCATTTTATTAAGGAACGTGTGGAGTGCTATCTTTTTCTAATTGGTATGTTGGTGATATGCTTAAGTATTTATTATCCGGGTAAAGAGGAATAACAACATTAATTGGATTAAGATATCATAAAAGGAATAAATTAACGTTAACCTGCCCATACTGAGTGACAAACAGTTTGTGAAGTGAGGGGTTAATTCATGTTGTATCTTCATGATGTTTGGGTTAATTGGTTTGAAGGAGAAGAGAACGGATACAATGTCTGTCACTTCCATGAGTGGCGGAAGGATGACGGAGTTGAACTTCTTGATCAGGTTCCCTTGTTAAAGGTTGAGTCGGTGTTGTTTAATTATATTGAGAATGATCTTTCTGAGCTTCCTCAGCAACTATTGGATGACGTCTATCAAAAGGCTTACTTACGTAAAAATCACGAGCGTATCCAGCTAGAGTATTGCTTTGTTGTCACAGATGGTACGGGGATATTAGTAGTTGATACGATTGGCTATAATATACCGATACGTAAAAGTAGACTGATTCCAAGGCAAGAGCAACTAGTTTATGAGATGATTGATAAGCATGACACGCTTACCTATGCATTCAATGATCACTCGTCATTAAAAGAATTTCATATTTTGTCACCAGCCCCAGAGCTAATGAACGGGTTAACAAGAAAAGAGAGACAATTAAAGCAGTTGTTATTTATGGCATTAGACCAACTTCACTCGTCAAATAATGTAGCAGAAGTAAGATACTGGTACACAGAGTGGAACCCGGAAAAATATTCAGAGATTCAAGATCAAACATTTGAAAATGTTTGGCAGGATCTATATGAAAATACAAAGTACGGTTGGTCATTAAAGCATGAGACTTTTTGTGAAAATTTAATAAAAGGGCAGCCCTTCTTTGAAAAGTTATGGGAGATGGAGCATGGTCCGAAAGTAAATTAAAAGGCTGGAGTTATCCAGCCTTTTTCATTTATTTTCTTTTTCTTCCTAACCCCATAGCGTTTTCCATTTTCTTAACCATTTTACTAGCTACTTCGTTTGCTTTTGCAGCGCCCCTATCAAGAATTTCATCCAGCTCGGTAGATTCCATTAGCTGGTGGTATTTTTTCTGAATAGGTTCAAATTCATTAATGAGAACTTGTGCTAGTTCCGCTTTAAAATCTCCGTATCCTTTACCTTCATATTGATTCTCTAATTCTTGAATCGTTTTTCCAGTTAGGATGGAATAGATTGATAACAAATTCGATACGCCAGGCTTATTTTCCTTATCAAACTTTACTACCCCTTCAGAGTCTGTAACAGCGCTTTTAATTTTCTTTTCTATTTGCTTTGGTTCATCTAATAATGAAATGAAAGCTTTTTGATTAGGATCAGATTTACTCATTTTTTTCGTGGGATCTTGTAAAGACATAATACGTGCTCCGACTTTTGCAATGCGAACCTCTGGAATTGTAAAAATATCATTGTACTTCTTATTAAAGCGCTCTGCTAAATCACGTGTAAGCTCTAAATGTTGCTTCTGGTCCTCACCCACAGGAACAAGGTCCGTTTTGTAAAGCAAAATGTCAGCAACCATTAAAGGTGGATATGTTAGCAATCCAGCAGAAACAGCGTCCTTACCAGCGGATTTATCTTTAAACTGAGTCATTCTTTCAAGCTCTCCAATATAGGAGGTACATTGGAACATCCAACCTGCCTGTGCGTGGGCTGGGACCTCAGATTGAATAAATAAAGTTACCTTATCAGGGTCTAAGCCAACTGCAACGTATAGTGCAGCAAGACTACGAATATTTTTCCTTAGTTGCTGAGCGTCCTGAGGGACTGTAATAGCATGCTGGTCGACAATACAGAAATAGCAGTTATATTCATTTTGAAGCTCAACGAACTGTTTCAAAGCTCCTATGTAGTTTCCTAACGTTATCATTCCGCTCGGTTGAATACCAGAGAAGATGGTTTTCATGATAGTTCCTCCTTTTATGTGTAAAAAGCCATCTCTCCAAACATGTCCAGAAAGAAGGCATAGTATAAACAACAAACTAATTAATTCCATTAATAAGATAAGGTTATTTAAAAATTATAAGTAACTATTCTCTTTTAATCAAGAACTACTACTTATATATAGTAGAAGAAGAGCGCTAGGAGACAGAGGGTAAGGTTTATGAAGCCTACAACCAGTAAAGGAGAATAATTCATAGTAAATATCTTAGATAAAGGTCTCATTTCTTCTACTGTATCTCTTGTTACATCTTTTCCGGCAAAAATTAATCGAAAGGATTTTGTTACGACGTCAAAAAAGCCAGTGTTAACTGTAAAGATGGCTAAGGAAATACATAGTAATACACTTGATAGATAGAAACTCTTATTTATGTAATTTAGAAGAGAAATACTATTAGTGAAAAACATTAGAATCAAAATAAGTATTTGTGAGAATAATAAAAGTGTTAAATTCAACCTTGTTTTAAGCGTTTTCATGTGTGGATCCTTTCAGAAAATATTATTTTTGAAAAACAATATAGCAAAAAACCAGTGGGTCGGGTTAGGTGCCTAATTTCTAATAAATGCTAATTATATCATAGTATATCTTAAGTCGATGTTAACAATTATAACAATAGTGTAAAATTTTTTTGAAAAAACATGTACAAAAAGTAAATTCGATGTATAATAACTAATGTACAATTTTTCAGAAAAAACAATCTAAGGAGGTCTATCAGTGAAAAAGTCAAAATTTTCATTGCTTTTAGTCCTAACTCTAGTACTAAGCATGTTCTTAGCAGCATGTTCTGGTGGAGACAAGAAGGACGAAGCAGCCACTGATAACGATTCAGATGCTAAAGGCTCTGAATTAGCTGAAACACAAGAAATCACAGTTTTAGAATCAGCTGAAATTCCGTCTATGGATTCTGTACTTGCTGAAGACACTGTTGGTTTCACAATGATCAACAATGTTAACGAAGGTCTTTTCCGTTTAGACCAAGAGCAAAATGCGGTTCCAGCTTTATCTGACGGTGAGCCAACTGTTAGTGAAGATGGTACTGTTTACACGTTTAAACTTAGAGATGCTAAGTGGTCAAATGGAGATACTGTAACAGCTCATGACTTCGTTTATGCATGGCAACGTGCAATTGGACAAGAAACTGCTTCATTCTACGGACCTTACATAATGTCCGGTGTAATTAAGAATGCAGTTCAAGTAAACGCTGGAGAGCTTGATGTTAACCAACTTGGAGTAGAAGCTTTAAGTGATAATGAACTTAAAGTTACACTTGAAAAGCCAGTTCCTTACTTTACAGCTTTAATGGCATTCCCTACTTTCTATCCACAAAACCAAAAGTTTGTAGAAGAAAAAGGCGCTGATTATGCAAAGAATGCTGAAAACCTAATCTTTAACGGTCCTTTCAAAATGACTAAGTGGGATGGGGTTGCTGCTACTGAGTGGACTCTTGAAAAGAATGAAGAATACTGGGATGCAGAAAACGTTACTTTAACAAAAATCAATTACAATACATCTAAAGATCCACAAGCAGCTGCAAATGCTTTCGAAGCAGGACAAGCTGACGTAACACCAAAATTATCAACACCTGCTGTAATTTCACAGTATGAGGGAGATCCTCGTCTAGTAACATGGTTAGAGCCAACAGAGTTCTGGTTAAAGCTTAACCAAGAAAACGAAGCTTTAGCTAACAAAAACATCCGTTTTGCTATTTCTTTAGCATTCGATAAAGATGCTTTAGTTAACGATATTCTTCAAAACGGTTCTCTAGCTGCAAACTACGCGGTACCAGCTGGGTTTGTTAAGCACCCTGAAACTGGCGAAGACTTCCGTGAAGCAAACGGAGACATGAATACTTTTGACGCTGAAAAAGCTAAAGAATACTGGACAAAAGGTCTTGCTGAATTAGGCGTAGATAAGTTAGAATTAAACTTCCTTGGTGGAGACACTGAAACATCAAAAACAGTTGATGCTTTCCTTAAAGATCAATTACAAAATAACCTTCCTGGTTTAACTATTAACCTTGAAAGTGTTCCATTCTCTGTACGTCTTGACCGTGAAGATACTCAAGATTATGATATCCTTCATGCTGGTTGGGGCCCAGACTATCCAGATCCAATGACATACTCTGATCTTTGGTTAACTGGTGGCGGACACAACAAAATGTCTTACTCTAGTGCTAAATACGATGAGTTAGTAAAATCTGCTCAAGGTGAATTAGCTGCTAAGCCTGCTGAACGTTTTGAAGCTCTTCAAGAAGCTGAAAAGGTATTATTCGAGGATGCAGCTCTTGCTCCAACATACCAACGTGCATCAAATGTCTTAGTAAGTGATAAGCTTGAAGGCTTTACTTACCATATCTTTGGACCAGAGTACAGTTGGAAATATGCTAAACTAAATAAATAATTTACCATATAATTAGTATGGGAAAATGATGTACAATGAAATAGGAGAGAGAGTATATTCGCATAAAATATACTCTCTTTTTCCCTGTAAGGAAATTGTCGAAACATGGGGAAAATTCAAAATTAGCAGGAGGTGCACGGAATGATTAAATATATTGGCCAGAGGGTCATTTATATGATTATAACTTTGTTTCTAATTGCCTCGATGACGTTTTTCTTAATGAAACTTATTCCTGGAACACCATTTAAAAACCAAGCAAAAATGTCAGATGAGCAACTAGAGATGATGCTTGATCACTATAAGCTTGATGAGCCAGTTCCCGTTCAATACGTAGCGTATATGACAAACCTAGTTAAAGGGGACTTAGGAACATCTTATCAGTTTGCCAATACACCAGTATCAGAATTATTAGGTGCAAGGATTGGTGCCTCTGCTTTATTAGGATTTCAAGCATTGCTAGTAGGGACAGTATTTGGGATTATCCTTGGAGTAATAGGAGCACTAAAGCAAAATACTTGGATTGATTATGGAACAACATTCATTGCCGTTATTGGTAAATCTATTCCTTCGTTTGTTTTTGCTGGATTGCTTCAATATTATGTTGGTGTAAAATTAGGTTGGTTTCCTGTTGCATTCTGGAAAGGTCCTGAATACACAGTTATGCCAACGATTGCACTTGCAATGTTTCCAATCGCTATTGCTGCTCGTTTTATGAGAACGGAAATGGTTGAAGTATTAGGATCGGATTATATTACATTAGCAAGAGCAAAGGGTGCGAACTACTTTGAAATTGCATTTAAACATGCTTTAAGAAATGCTTTAATCCCAGTTATCACTGTATTAGGACCGCTTGCTGTAAGCTTAATGACTGGTTCTCTTGTAATTGAAAAGATTTTCTCTGTTCCAGGACTTGGAGAGCAGTTTGTTAAATCTGTACAAGTGAATGACTATTCGGTCATTATGGCAACAACCTTGTTATTTGCGTTCCTTTTTATTGTCGTAATATTAATAGTAGATATTCTATACGGCTTGATTGATCCTAGAATACGTCTAGCGGGAGGGAAAAAATAAATGGCACAATTTGATGAAAAAATCAGCAAAGACCAATTTGAGCCCGCTATTATTGACGCTTCAACAAGTGAGCGTATCTCTAAACCAAGTCTAAACTATTGGCAGGATGCATGGTTACGAGTTAGAAAGAATAAGGGTGCAATTGTAAGTTTAGTAGTTATTGGGTTTTTAATAATAATGGCTTTAATTGGCCCATCATTAAGTAAATTTGACTCTAATAAGCAGAATACAAAACACGCTAATTTACCACCACGTATTGAAGCCCTAGAGAATATTTCATGGTTACCATTTGATGGAACGAGAACACTGAAAAATGGAAATGTGGTTAATCCATATGAGCAGAAACAAATCGAAGAGTACTATTGGTTTGGTACGGATGCACTTGGAAGAGACCAATTTTCACGTGTTTGGAAGGGGACTCAAATCTCTCTTTATATTGCATTCCTAGCAGCGTTTATCGACATGGTTATCGGTGTTACTTTCGGTGCAGTTTCAGGTTACTTCGGTGGCCGAGTTGATAATATTATGCAAAGAATTATTGAAGTACTCTCGGGTATACCAAATCTAGTAATTGTTATTTTAATGATTATTGTGTTAAAGCCCGGTATTATATCAATTACGGTTGCTTTGACTATAACGGGTTGGGTAAGTATGGCACGTGTTATTCGTGCACAAGTATTAAAGCTTAAAAATCAAGAATTTGTTTTAGCATCTAGAACATTAGGGGCTAGTCATGCGAAGATTATTTTTAAGCATCTATTGCCAAACCTCGCTGGTGTTATCATTATTAATACAATGTTTAGTATTCCAAACGCAATATTTTTTGAGGCATTCTTGAGCTTTATCGGATTAGGTCTTCAAGACCCACTAGCCTCATTAGGAACGCTTATCGATGAGGGTTTTAGAGCAATGATTGCCTTCCCTTACCAGATGCTTGTTCCCGCGATTGTAATTTCAGTTGTAATGATTGCGTTTAATATGATTGCAGATGGTCTTCGTGATGCGTTAGATCCTAAAATGAGAGACTAAGGCAGGTGAAATAAGATGTCAAAAATTCTAGAAGTAAATAACTTAAATATATCTTTCCATACGTTTGCTGGAGAAGTTAAGGCGATTCGTGGAGTTAATTTCCATCTTAATAAAGGGGAAACTCTTGCAATAGTAGGTGAGTCTGGTTCAGGTAAATCTGTTACAACAAAGGCAATTATGCGACTTCTGCCAGAGAGTAACTCTGAAATTAAAGAGGGAGAAATTCTCTTTGATGGGAAAGACTTAACGAAATTAACTGACAAGCAAATGCAAGGGATTCGTGGCAAAGAAATATCTATGATTTTCCAGGATCCAATGACTTCCTTGAATCCAACGATGACTGTTGGTAAACAGATTATGGAACCAATTATTAAGCACCAAAATATGAGCAAATCTGCTGCTAAGCAGCGTGCGATTGAACTTTTGAAGCTTGTTGGAATTCCAATGGCTGAAGAACGTTTTAAACAATATCCTCACCAGTTCTCAGGTGGTATGAGACAAAGGGTTGTTATTGCCATTGCACTAGCATGTAATCCACAAATATTGATTGCTGACGAACCGACTACTGCGTTAGATGTAACGATTCAAGCACAGATTTTGGAACTAATGAAAGATTTGCAGAAGAAAATTGATACATCTATTATCTTTATTACACATGATTTAGGTGTGGTTGCTAATGTTGCTGACCGTGTAGCGGTTATGTACGGTGGACGAATCATTGAGATTGGTACTGTAGATGAAATTTTCTACAATCCGCAGCATCCTTACACATGGGGTCTAATTAGCTCAATGCCTGATTTAGATACAGCTGAGGATGAGCTATATGCCATTCCAGGATCACCACCAGACCTTCTTAACCCTCCTAAGGGAGATGCATTTGCACCACGTAACGAATATGCAATGAAGATTGATTTAGAACAAGAGCCTCCAATGTTTAAAGTTTCGGATACACATTATGCAGCTACATGGTTACTTCATCCGGATGCTCCAAAGGTAGAGCCACCAGCAGCCGTTATTAAGAGAAGAGAAATGTATCCAGGTTTTAATAATAAATAGGAGGTAAACCAATGGAAACTAAAAAGAAATTGCTTGAAATTAGAAATTTAAAGCAATACTTTAATATCGGAAAGCCAAATGAAGTCAGAGCGGTTGATGGAATTAGCTTTGATATATATGAAGGTGAAACACTAGGACTCGTTGGTGAATCAGGTTGTGGTAAATCTACAACAGGTCGAACAATTATTCGACTTTATGATGCAACAGACGGCGAAGTTTTATACGATGGAGTTAATGTCCACGGAAAAAAATCAAAAGAAGAGTTAAAGTCATTTAATCACAAAATGCAAATGATCTTCCAGGATCCATATGCTTCATTAAACCCAAGAATGAAAGTCTCTGATGTAATTGCTGAAGGGATGGATATCCACGGTTTAGCAAAAACGAAAGAAGAAAGAATGAATAAAGTGTATGAACTTCTAGAAACAGTTGGATTAAACAAAGAGCACGCAAATCGTTATCCCCATGAATTCTCGGGCGGTCAAAGACAACGTATTGGTATTGCACGTGCCCTAGCTGTTGATCCAGACTTTATCATCGCTGACGAACCTATCTCAGCTCTTGACGTTTCTATTCAAGCACAAGTAGTTAACTTAATGAAAAAGCTTCAAAAAGAAAAAGGGTTAACCTATTTATTTATTGCGCATGACCTATCAATGGTTAAGTATATTAGTGACCGAATTGGAGTTATGTACTTTGGAAAGCTTGTGGAACTAGCGCCAGCTGAGGAATTATATAATAATCCAAAGCACCCTTACACACAGTCATTGCTTTCTGCTATTCCACTACCGGATCCTATATCAGAGCGCTCTAGGAAACGTAAAACGTATGATCCAAAAATGCATAATTACCAAGCGGATGAAACAGTTGAATTACGTGAAGTATCTCCAGGACATTTTGTTCTATGTTCTGAGAAAGAATTCGCACAATACAAGAAATAACAAAAACGATCTCGAGACGAGATCGTTTTTCATTTGAAGGAAGATAGGAAGTGCGTTATCATAAATATTAAGTAATATTAAAGCGCTTACGATTATCAATAGAACAAATATGATTATTTTCTTTTTCCACCAACCTGTTTCCAGCCTGTTTGGAATTTCGCTGATTGGTCTACAAATTCTGCTTTCTGTTTGCCGCCAAACAATTTCTCACCAATACCATTAGTAATAACCCCTAAAACAGCAGTAATTCCTATGATTAGTAAGGCAACAATGGTTAGGTCGGTTATATAACTACCCATAATAAACCTCCTTTATGAATAACTGGTGTAAGACCGGTTATGTAGTTCCACTACTATCTATTCTAAAGAATTATCACTTGTATGAAAAGAGTAATATTAACAAAAAATTGTATTGTATGGTTCGGAATAAGGACATTATGGGTTAAATCCATTTAAAGGAGTATTATATGCACTGGTATGAAAAGTTGAATCAGTATTTTCCAATTGAAGAAATGAAGTCAAAGGAACATATGGAAACCCTTCTTCAAGAAAAGTCTTCTATTTATCATAAAGATGAAGGGAAATACCATGTCTTAATGTATGCAGAATTTGATCAGTTTCTATTCATTGATTATTTGTATGTTTCTGGGGAAGCAAGAGGGAAGGGATTAGGACACCAACTTCTCGAAAAGTTAAAACAGAAGAAAAAACCAATCATCTTAGAAGTTGAACCAATTAACTATAAAGATACCGACTCAGAGAAAAGATTGCGATTTTATAAACGTGAAGGGTTTGAGCATGCTAGCAAGATTGGATATGAAAGAAGATCATTAGCAACCAATGAAGTGAATACAATGGAAATTCTTTATTGGTCACCTGGACATGAAAGTGAAGAGGCGATTTTTGAAGGTATGAAAAAAGCTTACAATTTAATACACACGTATAAAGATATTGATTTCTATGGCGAGTCATATGATCCAGTAGAAGAAGTATTAAGCTTTGACCAAAAAGATGAGACCAATGACTTATTAAAAGATATCTAAGAGTTTTAACAGTTGCCTTAGAAGGTAACTGTTTTTCATTTTCATTTGCTAAATGAGAATTTTAATAAGGTTTACGATATGAGATTTCAGGGTATGTAAGAAAAAAACAAAAAAATATTCGTGTTTTTTTAAAAAAAAGGATAAAATAATGAAACTTTTCTCTCACCCTTTACGTATATAGACTATCTAGCCAATAAAAAGTGTAATATATCGTAATTTAAAACTTTCGAAAAAAGGATACCTTTTTACTCAGATTTGATGTATAATAATCAATATAAATTACTAATTTAAAGTAATTTTAAATAATACGTCAAATGGCCAAAATATCTCTCAACATAGATTCTATAAGTTTAAATTTAAAGGAGTGTGAGTTAGTTAATGGTAACATTATACACTTCACCAAGTTGTACATCATGCCGAAAAGCGAAAATTTGGCTAGAAGAACATGATATTCCTTATACAGAGAGAAATATTTTTTCTGAACCATTATCTATTGATGAAATTAAAGAAATTCTTCGCATGACTGAAGATGGAACAGATGAAATTATTTCAACTAGATCAAAAACGTTCCAAAAGCTTGATGTTAACTTAGAGACAATGCCTCTTCAGGATTTATTTGAATTAATTAAAGATAACCCAGGTTTACTTCGTAGACCAATCATTATTGATGAGAAGAGACTTCAAGTCGGGTATAATGAGGATGAAATCCGCCGTTTCCTACCAAGGAGAGTTCGTACGTACCAATTACGTGAAGCTCAGCGCTTGGTTAATTAAATGATTGAAACCTTCGATATCATCGAAGGTTTTTTATCTATTGTTGGTTTAAAATTAGCTGTAATAGATAATTATGTAGGAAGAATAGTATAGTTTATGGGTGTTAGTTGGTTTTTTGAAAAGTGGAACATTTTATTTCCCTTTATTGTATTTTTGTCATAAAATATAAATACGAGGCAACAATACGTTTAACACATGCCTTAAGTAATATACAGACTAGAATCGTTTTTCTGCATGAGGGTAAGTCCCTTCCAAAAATGCAAGAAGGGAGAGGTTAATGTTGGAAATCGAACGTATTAATGATAACACAGTCAAGTTTTATATTTCATACGGGGATATTGAGGAAAGAGGATTTGACCGTGATGAAATTTGGTATAACCGCGAAAAAAGCGAAGAGCTTTTTTGGGAAATGATGGATGAAGTCCATCAAGAGGAAGAATTTATGATTGAAGGCCCGCTTTGGATTCAAGTTCAGGCTCTTGACAAAGGCCTTGAAGTTCTCGTAACAAAAGCACAAATTTCAAAAGATGGGCAAAAATTCGAGCTTCCTATCACCGATGATAAGCTGAAAGATATTCCAGTAGATGAAAGAATTGAGGAATTACTCGATCAGCATTTTAATACAAAAACAGACGATGATGATGATTCATACGAAGATACACTCGAATTCCTAATTGCTTTTAAGGATTTTGAAGACGTAATATCACTTTCAAATCGAAATATTCTAGAAGATTTATCAACTAGACTATACTCCTTTGAAGGCAAATATTATTTATTTGTTGAATTTCCTGAAGAAGAATACGATGAAGAGGATATCGATAATAGCTTAAGCTTATTATTAGAGTATGGTCATGAAACAGCAACTACCATTCACCGTGTAGAAGAGTATGGGAAATTAATCATCGCTGAGAATGTTTTCTCTGAAATACGAAAACACTTTAGATAATCATCCGATTTCAGTAAATGAAATCGGTTTTTTACTTTTTGGACAAAGAGTTTTATCTTCCATCTAAGGGGAATAGGTCAGACGATGTTCAGAGGGGGAAGTTATGAAAAATTTTGTTAGAATTCTTTTATTTATTACTGTTTTAGCTATCCTTTATTATCTATTCCATGACAGGGTGAATGAAGGATTATTCCGTTATATTAGTCTTCTAACTACGTTGTCGGTTATTTTTATTGGGGCAGTCATATTTTTAGAAAATAGGCATCCTACACAAACATTAACATGGTTGATTGTGCTTGGGAGTTTTCCGTTAGTAGGATTCTTTTTTTATTTGTTATTTGGAAGAAATCATAGAAAGGAAAGAATGTACCGCCGCAAATTCTTTTTGGACCAACGTAATTATTTGAAATTTGAACGTGGAGGAGACCCGATTAGTGAAGAGAAGATAAAGGTAATGGGTGAAGATCAGCAAAGATTATTTCACTTGGCCCACCGTATTGGTCATAGTCCAATATCCTTTGCTACCTCTACTAAGGTATTATCAAATGGTGATTCAACTTTTTTTGAAATTCTAGAAGAACTTAAGAAGGCTCATCATCACATTCACTTGGAATATTATATCGTTCGCCATGATGAAATTGGTCAACAAATAAAAAAAGTACTAATTCAAAAGGCGAAGGAAGGTGTGAAAGTTCGCTTTTTATACGATGCTGTGGGATCGTGGAAGCTACCGAACGTATACATAGAAGAACTTAAAAAAGCTGGTGTAGAGGTCGTACCATTCGGTCCAGTACATATCCCGTTTTTAAATAGTAAGTTTAACTTTAGAAACCATCGAAAGATCATTGTAATTGACGGGAATATTGGGTTTGTTGGGGGATTAAATATTGGTGATGAATACTTAGGTCGGAATGATTCCTTTGGTTTTTGGAGAGACACCCATTTACTTGTAAAAGGAGAAGCGGTACGAACGCTTCAGTTAATTTTCTTACAAGATTGGTACTATATGACGAATCAAAGCTTTTTAAATTCTGAATATCTTTCTCCTGTTCTTGAGGAAAACATTCATGGGGGTGTTCAGCTAATTGCTGGTGGTCCAGATAATGAACATAGTGTGATAAAGACCATCTTTTTTGCTATGATTACATCCGCAAAGGAATCAGTTTGGATTGCTTCACCTTATTTTATTCCAGATGAAGATATTTTTTCTGCTATTAAAGTTGCTGCATTGAGTGGAATTGATGTACGTATTCTAGTACCTTATAAGCCCGATAAAAGGATTGTTTTTCATGCTTCACGGTCTTATTTTCCTGAGCTACTAGAGGCTGGTGTAAAAGTGTACGAATACGAAAAAGGATTTATGCATAGTAAAATTCTTATTATAGATAAGAAGATTGCTTCGATTGGTACATCAAATATGGATATGAGAAGTTTTCATTTAAACTTTGAAGTAAATGCTTTTTTATATGGTACTAGTAGTGTTGAAAAGTTAGTCATGGAGTATGAAAGCGATATCACGTTTTCTCGGCAAATCAATCTTGCACAATTCACTAACCGTCATATTGGATTAAAGCTATTGGAATCTACCTCAAGGCTTTTATCTCCACTTCTATAAAATTTCCTAGCCAAACCAGCTAGGAGATTTTTTATGAAGGAATTAACGGATGGGAAAGAGAATTAATTTAGAAGAAAGGAGATGATTCATTGTTAATTGCTAAAAATCAAACAGGAGAAACTGTCTATATTGGTGACTTAAAACAGAAGGAGGGGTTATGCGGATGTAAGGATGACCAGTATTATTGTCCCCTTTGTAATGGGAAGGTAATTGTTAAGCTTGGTGTTCAACGTATGAGTCATTTTGCTCATGTTCAGTTGTCACCTACATGTGCCGAGTACGAAAGAGAAACGGAATATCATCTACAGGCAAAAAAGCAGCTCTATCACTGGGTAAAAAAACAATGCCCAAATGTTGAATTGGAGGTTTTCTTACCTGAATTAAAGCAAAGACCAGATCTGATGTTTACGTTTAAAGGAAGAACATACTGTTTGGAATATCAATGTTCCCCTATATCAGAGGAGGTTTTTGAAAAGCGATCAAATGGATATGTAAGGAACGGATTGAGCCCTTTATGGATCCTAGGAGCAAATAGAATTCAAAGAAAACAAACCAACCAAATTACCCTCTCAAAATTTCAATCCTTGTTTTTAAAAAGAAATCATACAGGAGCCTGGTATATACCCTCGTATTGTCCTAGTCTTAACACCTTTATTACCATAACCAATTTAAACCCACTTTCATCAAATACCATGCAATGTGACTACAATTTTATCCCTCCATCTAAGCAACACTTACCTCATTGGCTAAATCCAATTTTTCAGAACACCTTCTATGTTTCCAACTGGCGTAAAGAAGTTCAACAGGTAAAAAATAATATCATTCGTTTTCACAAACCTAATCATTTTTTACAAGAGCTGTATATGAAGCAGCTTCACCCTCATCTCCTCCCGCCCTATGCTGGTGTACCCCTAAGAGACAATCTATTACTAGAAACCTCGCCAATCATTTGGCAAATGTATGTTTTATTAGATAATTTATTCATGAGTAAGGAAGGGAGTATATTGACTAAAGACAATGTATATAAACGATTAATAATACGAATCAAGAGAAACCATATTAAAGTTAGAAGGCATTTAAAGCCAAGTGATTCTCAGATGATGGCTTTAATAAAAGAATATTTATTTCTCCTAACAAAGTGCCAAATTCTCAAAGAAATTAGGCCGAATGTATATAGGTATGAAAACAGTGTCGTTATGCCTTGTAGTATGAATGAAGCTAGTAAGTTTGAAGAACAATTTTATAAGCAAATGACAAATGAACAGATTGTTTGGTATTAATGAACTCACCTCCTTTAACATACACTAGGATGTAATGGAAATTCCTAGATGAAAGCAGGATTTTGGTAATTGGTGGCGAATACCAAAAACAGAAGTAAGTAGATTGGAGGAATAAACAATGGCAAATGATACGGCAGTAAAGAAACTACCTACAAGAAGTGAAGTACCATCAGAGGATACGTGGAGACTGGAGGATATTTTCCAGACAGACCAACGATGGGAAAGTGAATTTCAAGAAGTTAAACAGTTAATTCCTTCTATGTCCAAGTATCAAGGGAAGCTTGGGGAAAGTGCGGATTCTTTATTTAACGCTTTACAAGCACAGGACCAGTTGCTAGAAAGGATTGGTAAGCTGTATACATATGCGCATATGCGTTACGATCAGGATACCACCAATTCCTTTTATCAGGGTCTAGATGACCGCATTAAAAATCTATATACACAGGCAGCAAGTACGCTTGCCTATATTGTTCCAGAAATATTATCTATCGAAGAAGAAAAGGTAAAAGCATTTTTACAACAAAAAGAAGAATTACAGCTTTATGAACATTCTTTAGAAGAGTTAAATTTGCAGAGGCCACATGTATTGTCTGCAGAACAGGAAGCCCTTCTAGCAGAAGCATCGGAAGTTATGAGTACCTCAAGCAATACGTTTGGGATGCTGAACAATGCAGATATTCAGTTTCCAAGCATCAAAGATGAAAATGGGAATGAAGTAGAAGTAACACACGGTAGATATATCAGGTTCCTCGAAAGTAGTGACCAGCGAGTACGGAAAGAAGCTTTCCAAGCTGTTTATGATACGTATGGAAAGTTCAAGAATACGTTTGCTAGTACATTAAGCGGTCAAGTAAAGAAAGACAACTTTAATGCAAGAATACGAAAGTACAACTCTGCAAGACACGCTGCATTAGCTGATAATAATATACCAGAATCAGTGTATGAAAATCTGGTTAATACGGTAAATAAAAACTTACATTTACTTCATCGCTATGTAAAGCTTCGTAAAAAAGTATTAAAGCTAGATAAGATTCATATCTACGATCTTTACACACCGCTTGTAAAGGATGTAAAGATGGAGATTCCTTATGAGGAAGCAAAAGAATTAATTCTAAAAGGCTTAGCTCCACTCGGTGATGATTATCAGAATGTCTTAAAAGAGGGTTTTTCTAACCGTTGGGTAGATATTCATGAAAATAAAGGGAAAAGAAGTGGTGCCTATTCCTCGGGTGCTTATGGAACCAATCCATATATCCTTATGAATTGGCAGGACAATGTAAATAACTTGTTTACTCTTGCTCATGAGTTTGGTCATTCTGTACACAGCTACTATACTAGAAAAGAACAACCATATGCATATGGAAGTTATTCCATCTTTGTAGCAGAGGTTGCGTCTACATGCAACGAAGCTCTATTGAATGATTACTTATTAAAGACCATTGATGATGAACAAAAGCGTCTGTACCTGCTTAATCACTTTTTAGAAGGATTTAGAGGCACCGTGTTTCGCCAAACCATGTTTGCGGAGTATGAGCATTTAATTCATAAAAAGGCACAAGAAAATGAAGCATTAACTGCAGACCTTTTAACCAAAGAGTACTATGAGCTGAATAAAAAGTACTTTGGTGAAGAAGATATTGAAATTGATGAAGAAATTGGCTTAGAATGGTCACGGATTCCTCATTTCTATTACAATTACTATGTATATCAGTATGCAACTGGATATAGTGCTGCGACAGCGTTGTCAAAACAGATCTTGACAGAAGGGCAGCCGGCAGTTGATCGTTACTTAGACTTTTTAAAGTCTGGTAGTTCAGATTATCCAATTGAAGTATTGAAAAAGGCTGGAGTGGATATGACAAGTTCGAAGCCGATTGAGGAAGCTTGTAAGGTATTTGAAGAGAAATTAAACGAAATGGAAGCATTACTATCATAAAACGAAGTCCCTTCCGATCATTCGGGAGGGACTTTTTATAAACCTTTAAATCTTTTCCGTTCATTTAAAAAGAGGACTAAAGACAATAGAGAGAGAAATAATAGAGGAGCTGTAAATAAAAGAGGGAATATGTTCAATAAGCCAAAAAGGTTTAGTATAAAAGAGATAACAATAAATAATATTATTAGCCAAAAACTAATCGTATGAAACACATA
Source organism: Robertmurraya korlensis NBRC 107688 (assembly GCF_001591645.1). Classification (GTDB taxonomy): domain Bacteria; phylum Bacillota; class Bacilli; order Bacillales; family Cytobacillaceae; genus Robertmurraya_A. Next base: position 140,279 of record NZ_BCVH01000009.1, read on the forward strand.
ATCCCCTCCTTTTTCCTTTCCTAATAAATATATTCGTTTGTCCCATTAATCATTCTTAGAATATGACAATATTGTGAAATAGCGAGCATAAATATTGTCGAATAATCTAAATCGTGATATATTATTGATGTGAAGTTGATCACAAGCAAACATATACCCCTTTGTTTGACCGTGAAAAATTTCTCCCATCCCCTTTGTTCGTATTTAATATAAAGAAAAGGCCATTTACAAACAGACAGGTTTGTATGGCCTTTTCTTTTTACATAGTTTTGGCGCTATTCAATATAGCGCCAAAACATCCCATATTTAGCTGGAACTTGTTCAACCACTTGTTTTAGCTGGAGCTTCTTCATTTCTCTTTCAGCTTCACTAATGGACATATTATAAACAACCGAGACTTCTTTTGTTGCCACGAGCTTAAAGCATTTGAGAAAGCTTTCTAAAGTTGGAGGGTTACTTTTCTCAGGCTTAATCGGTAACATTTCTTCAAGTATTTGCTCATATACCTCGTAAGGGTAATACCCGGTAATTTTAATTCCTTCCTCTTCAATATTTTCATTAAAAAAGACCATCGTTGGTATTTCGTCGACTTCCATTTCAGAGGTTATTTTTAAATCACATTGAAAGGCTTTCCCCGCTGACTCCGAATGGATATCAAGAACAAATTCTTCTACGTCTAACCCAGTGGAATTTGCAATTTCCTTTAACACCTCAAAACTTGAAATGTTCTGTTTTTCAAGAAAAATACCTTCCTGTAGTTTTCTTAGAAAACGAATTCCAGCTTTTCTTCCTTGCAATTCAGCCGCTTTAATAGCTATCGAGGCTAAATGAGGGGAGGAAATAGGGTTATCGAACCAAAGACTTCCGTCACAAGACATGCCTGTTCGGCTTGCTGTCTTTTCCCATAAGTCCGCTATGTTTTCGTATTTTTGCTTTTTGCTCATATTTAATGAGGCAAGTCGACCACTTAAAATATATTTGATTGAAATAAAGCGACCATATTCTATTTGTAGTTTCTTAAGAATCGGTTCAAGTGCCCAGCATTCTGGACATAGAGGGTCAACAAACATATAAATTTCAAGCAGCTTCTTCTCATTTCCATGGCAATAGTGGGAGGGAGTCGTTGGCAATATTTCTCGGTTCCTCACGTTCTCTCACCTTTCATCTCTTCATTTTCATCTGTATTTATCATATGCTGAGCTGTTAGTACAAGTCTCGCATAAAACTCATCACGAAGGGATCCGGATAGTCCAACCTCATCCATTGCTTCACGCATGCATCCGAGCCATGCTTTTGCTCTAGTCTCCGTAATTTCAAACGGCAAATGGCGAGCTCGCATCATCGGGTGCCCATGCTCACTTGTATAGAGGGCTGGTCCACCAAGATATTGTGTCAAAAACTGCTTTTGTTTCCTCGCTGTTTCCGTTAAATCGTTCGGAAATATGGGAGTCAGATCTGGATGTTGCCCTACTCGATGATAAAAGGCATCAACTAGTCGATGCAATGTTTCTTCACCGATCAAATCAAAAGGTGTAAGCATGTTTTCGACCATTTTAAAAACTCCTTTAGTATTTCTTTTTCATTTATTTAAATAGCTTGTAATCGAGCTCCGGCGGCTAGTCCCTCGGGACATAAGCCAAAACCCTACAGAGGTCAGGACCTCTTTCTGTCTTCGTCTTATGCCTGTCGGGCCTAACAAGCCGCCTACGCATCTTTCCAATTGATAGTACTATTTTATCAGTGTGGAGATTATATAACAAACAATGTGCATTAGGAGGTTATTTCCTACTGTTATATTACATAAAAAAATACCGTCTGTTTTTGAACAGACGGTATTTTTTACACAAGCAGATGACTCGTAACTTTTCTAACATAATTTTGAGTCTCTTTAAACGGAGGAACTCCACCATACTTATCTACGTTTCCAGGTCCTGCATTGTATGCTGCTAAAGCTAATGTTGTATTGCCGTTATATTTATCAAGCATTTGTCTTAGGTATTTGCTACCACCAAAAATATTGTCTTTTGGATCAAACACATTATTTACTCCAAGTCCTTTTGCAGTAGCAGGCATTAGCTGCATCAATCCGGAAGCACCAGCGGCACTTACGGCATTTGGATTAAAGTTAGATTCTTGTTTTATAACAGATTTAATTAGATTAACTGGTAAGTTATATTTCGCTGCTGCCTCATCAATGAATGAATCAAATTCAGATTTACTTCCAGTACTTGAAATTTTCGTCATATTGATAGGTGGCAAGGAAGGTGTTGAATTTAATAGGGTAGCAGTAGTAGAAACATTGGCTTGTCCACTTGGTTGGGATAGGGAATTTCCATCTTCTAACAGAAAATTGTTCATTAATTCTTGAAATATATTCCCTGTTGAATGAGAAGAGGAGCCGAAATTTTGTAATGCTTGTAGTTGAAGCATAACTTTAATTTTATCTATATTCATATGACACCTCAATGAAGGGAGTATTTTTGATTGTAAAAACGTTTAATTTTATTCTCAGTAACCCGAATGGGAATTTGAAAGGTTTGAAGCAGCTGTTTGAAAGTCAACTCACCCTCTAAAGGATCTTGGACCTCATATTCTAGTTCATAATCTTCCTTTGATAAATATAAACTATGATCTAGAACTAATAAACCTCCTTTATATTGTAACTCACACCGTTTTGTCGTTAAAGAACCAAAATATTGAAGCTTATCGATAGGAAATCCGATTTTTTCTAATTGTTCCAGTACAATTCCGCTTGGAAATGCTGTACCTTCCAACATTGCCGAAGCGACTTGCTTTGCTAATGGTTGATTTGTTTCAAGAAGCCCAACCTCTGCTGGCTGCTTTAACGTAAGTTCAAAATCCCCATCTTTTTCACGGATACGTAACGCGCTTCCTAATTCTTTTAATTGAAACCCCTCTGTGTCAAAATAATGGTTAATTTGCGTATCGATCATGGTTTCATTTATCGAAAATTCGGTTATCAAATGAAGGTATTCCTTATTTGTAAGCATGTTTTTAAATTCAATTTCAATATGTTGGCTCAAGACGTTCTTCCTTTCTTTATCGATGCTATGTTTTATTATCGGCTGTTACGTATTCAATTTCAATATGTGATTCCCTGAGAAGTGGATAATTCAGCCACTTATGATAAAATAGGGGGAGTGTGGAGGTATTGAAAAATGAGAGAAAAAATTTATGTGGAAAAAGCAATAAAAACCGAAAAAAATGAAGTGGTATTACTAGTAAACAATGATTTTCCAATAAAGGAACTGAAAGCAACAGGTCAAGTACTTGTTGATTCGACTGAATTGGCTTTTGTATACATTGTTGAAAAAAATGAAAGTTTTAGTTATATTGCGCTAAGTCTTACTACTTGGCCAATCTTAAAAGAAGGATTGGAGAACCATAGCGAATATAAACTTTCTAATGGTGAGGAAACCATTGCGTTACCAAACCTTCATGAAGAATTGTTGTACTTAATTGACAATATAAAAGGAAATAGCAACTATGGAGAGGAAATGGTTACAAAAGTAGAAGAGTGTTTTTGTAACTAATATCACCCACCTATATAAAAAAAGTTCCGGATGAGGTGACTTTATGAAACACTGGGAAAAATTCTTGGCTCCCTACAATCAGGCCGTGGAAGAACTAAAGGTAAAGCTTAAAGGGATGCGACGACAATTCGAGATGAAGTCCTCTCACTCACCAATTGAATTTGTTACTGGTAGAGTAAAGCCGATCGCAAGTATTTTGGATAAAGCAAATCAAAAATCGATTCCACTTGATAAGCTTGAGACAGAAATGCAGGATATTGCTGGCCTTCGGATGATGTGTCAATTTGTTGACGACATCAAAAGGGTTGTTGAACTGCTTCGTCTCCGAAATGACTTCGAAATTGTGGAAGAAAGAGATTATATATCTCACAAAAAAGCAAGTGGCTATCGTTCTTATCATGTTGTCGTGAGATATCCTGTTCAGACCATTCAGGGAGAAAAAAAGATACTAGTTGAAATTCAGATTCGTACACTCGCAATGAATTTTTGGGCAACGATTGAACACTCCCTTAATTATAAATACCGTGGGCAATTTCCGGAGGATATCCGTGTAAGGCTTCAAAGAGCGGCAGAAGCTGCTTTTCGACTTGATGAAGAAATGTCTCTCATTCGAGGAGAAATACAGGATGCACAAGCATTCTTTTCAAGGAAAAAAGAGTTACATCAAGAGGGAAATAATTAACTAATTATAGAAGAGAGCGAGCACCGTCATGAAATTTGCGATTACGTCAAAAGGTGATTCAAAGTCTAATACTCTCATGCATAGAATGAGAACGTATTTACAGGATTTTGAACTTGTATACGATGAGGATCAACCAGATATTGTGATTTCAGTGGGAGGGGATGGAACGCTTCTATATGCGTTCCATCGTTATAGTAGCCGTTTGGATCGTACAGCCTTTGTTGGTGTACATACTGGCCACCTTGGTTTCTATGCTGATTGGGTCCCAGAGGAAATTGAGAAGCTTGTCATTGCAATTGCCAAAACACCATATCAAGTGATTGAGTATCCATTGTTAGAGGTAATTGTTCGTTACCAGCATGGTGGAAGAGAAACAAGATATTTGGCTTTAAACGAGTCCACTGTTAAAAGTGTGGAAGGGACATTAGTGATGGATGTGGAAATACGTGGTCAACAGTTTGAACGCTTTCGGGGTGACGGACTATGCCTCTCTACTCCTTCAGGAAGTACCGCTTATAACAAGGCATTAGGGGGAGCTATTCTCCATCCATCATTACCGGCTATTCAATTAGCGGAAATGGCATCGATTAATAACCGTGTGTTCCGAACAATAGGGTCGCCACTTGTGTTGCCAGCCCATCATACATGTATGCTAAAACCTGTTAATGAGCCAGATTTTCAATTAACGATCGATCATTTAACACTTCTTCATAAAGATGTAAAGTCCATCCAGTTTCGTGTTGCGGACGAAAAGATACGTTTTGCTCGTTTTCGACCATTCCCATTCTGGAAGAGGGTAAGAGATTCATTTGTAGCGGATAATTAACAAGCAGGAGATTGGATGATGTCACAATTTAAACTTCAATGGGATATTGATGAAGAGCAAGCAGGGTTGTTAATACGAGATTATTTAAAAGAGAAAAGTGTCTCAAAAACAGCTCTCACTGATATCAAATTTAATGGTGGTCGTATTGTAGTAAATGGAGTGGAAGTGACGGTTAGATATGCGTTAAAACAAGGGGATCTTCTCGAGGTTTATTATCCACCAGAAAAACAGAGTGAGGGGATTTTTGAAGAGAAAATCCCCTTATCCATTTTGTATGAGGATCCATATGTATTAGTCATTGATAAACCAGCTAGGATGAATACAATTCCTTCAAGGGAGCATCCAACAGGCAGTTTGGCCAACGCTTTAGTTGGTTACTACCAATCCATTAACCTTCAATCAACGGCTCATATTGTTACACGACTTGATCGTGATACTTCTGGAATTGTGTTGATCGCAAAGCACCGGCATGTCCATCACTTATTTAGCAAACAGCAGAAGAGTGGTGGAGTTCATCGGACCTATGAAGCATTTGTTCACGGAGTATTGCCAACAGAGGAAGGTACGATCACCGCACCTATTGGTAGAAAGAAGGATAGCATCATTGAAAGAGAAGTTACGGACGATGGCCAATATGCTTGCACTCACTATTTTGTAAAACAAATCTATCCGTTATTTACTCACACTCAGTTACAGCTTGAGACAGGGAGAACCCACCAAATTAGAGTGCATATGAAACATATTGGACATCCTCTTTTAGGTGATGATTTATATGGCGGTTCACGAGAGCTTATTCAGCGGCAGGCTTTACATTGTCGAGGAATCACTTTTTTTCATCCGATCTATCAAAAAGAACTGACGTTTTCCTCTCCTTTACCAGAAGAAATGACAAAGCTGTTTGAATAAACTTGCTTTATAAGTTTATTCAAATGGCCTGAATTTTTCCTGGACAAAAGGCATGGAAGAAGGGACCGTTATTAACGTCATTTCCGGGTAGCGAAGGGCAGTGAGCTTACCACCAAATACAGCACCTGTATCAATATTATACGTGTTATTAAGAATTCTAGGCTCACTAACGGGTGTATGCCCGTAGACGATCGTTGCTTTTCCATGATAAGCTTTTGCCCAATCTCTTCTAACAGGTGTACCATCGGGGTTTGATTTACCAGTAATATCACCGTAAAGAACGAATGTCTTTACTTTTTCACCTTGTTTGCCGATAAATTCCTCTTTTATCCCAGCATGAGCGATAACAAGCTTTTGATCGTCTATTACAAGGTAAAGAGGAGACGACTCATAAAGTCGGATAAACTTCTCACGAATTTCGCTTTTTTCTTTTTTTCCTAATTCCTCGTATTCTGCAACAGTTGTCTCAAGCCCATGAGTTACTTGAACATTCCTACCGAGAAAAAAACGATAGAGTTTGTTACAATGGTTACCTGGAACGTAATATCCGCTTTGTTGATCCATAACAATGGAATACACAAGTTCGACCATCTTAAGGGATTGTGGTCCACGATCAGTTATGTCCCCTACGAAAGCCAACTTACGGTCTGAATGGAAGGGACAATCGTTTATCCACTCATAGCCTAAATGAATTGTTAGCAGCTTGAATTCCTCAAAGCAGCCATGAATGTCACCAATGATGTCTAGTTTCATATATACTATATTCTCCTTTCCCATCTCTAATATTATTCTCTCTTAAGGAACGTCACATTATGATTCTAAGCAGAGTGTTTTTTCATGTTTGGTTTAGGGAAAGTTAAAGTACATGTTAGATACAAGAGAGTATAGAAGAAAGGAGGAGAAACAATGGCTGAAGCAAGTGTAGATAAGAAACAGCATATTGATTTTGATTTATTATTCGAATCTTTACAAAATGAAGATATAGAAAAGTTTCGTGAAGAATTTTTAGAATTACATCCATATGATCAAGCTTCATTTTTTAAGGATTTGGAAGAGGAAGCCCAAACTAAGATCTATCATTATTTGTCGCCTGAAGAGATGGCGGAGATATTTGAAAATATAGAAATTGAGGATGAAGATTACAAAGAGGCTCTTTCACAAATGACACCGACTTATGCTGCTGAAATGCTAGCTAATATGCATGCGGATGATGCGGTAGACGTTCTTAATGAGCTTAGCAAAGATCAAGTAGCAAGTTATTTAGCCATAATGGATAATGAAGCGGCTCAAGAGATTAAAGAGTTACTCCACTATGAAGAGTATACAGCAGGTAGTATTATGACCACGGAATTTATTTCGATTGCAGCAAATCAAACGATACGGTCTGCGATGTATATTTTAAAAAGAGAGGCTCCGACCGCTGAGACCATCTATTATTTGTTTGTAGTAGATGATGAAAAGCGGCTGGTTGGTGTTATTTCGCTTAGAGATTTAATTGTAAGTGACGATGATCAGATGGTGGCAGAGGTAATGAGTGACCGTGTTCACTCTGTATCGGTTGGAGAGGATCAAGAGGAAGTTGCTAGGAAAATGAAAGATTATAATTTTCTAGCACTACCGGTAGTGGATTTTCAAAACCATCTGCTCGGAATAATCACCGTAGATGATGTGATGGATGTTATGGAAGAAGAAGCATCTGATGATTATTCAAAGCTAGCGGCGGTTTCAGGAATCGATAGTTATGACAGAGGCCCACTCTCGGCTGCGAGAAAAAGATTACCGTGGTTAATCATTCTATTATTTCTAGGAATGATAACGGCAAATTTAATGGGGCGATTTGAACAAACCTTGGATCAAGTTGCTATATTGGCAGTTTTTATTCCTTTGATTGCAGGTATGGCAGGAAATACAGGGACTCAAGCTTTGGCTGTAGCTGTTAGAGGACTGGCAACCGGGGATTTGGAAAAAGAAGAAAAGTCAAAGCTGATTGTAAGAGAAGCCGGAACAGGGGTCATTACAGGTACAACATGTGGAATGTTAGTCATGATTGTTGTATACCTATGGAAAGGAGATATCTTTTTAGGTATGCTCGTAGGGATATCCATCCTGTTGACTTTAATTGTTGCGACACTCGCGGGAGCATTAGTTCCGTTAATCATGCACAGACTTAAAGTTGATCCGGCTGTTGCTTCAGGCCCGTTTATTACAACAGTTAATGATATTATTAGTCTTCTCATTTATTTAGGTATGGCTACTATCTTTATGGGGTATTTGATAAGTTAGGGGGAATACAAATGGAACATGGTGCTTCCGTTACATCACTATTAATCGTAGTGGTTGTTGCATTTTTAACACCGATACTTTTGCACCGTTTTAAATTAAACTTTATTCCAGTAGTGGTTGCTGAGATCATTGTTGGTCTAATAATTGGGAAAAGCGGTTTTGATATTGTTCATGAAGACATGTGGTTAGAAACATTGTCGACTTTGGGATTTATCTTTTTAATGTTTTTAAGTGGACTTGAAATTGATTTTACTGCTTTTAAGAAAAGTGGGAATAAACAAAAACAAGGGGATGGCAATAAGGAACCTAATACGTTTTTAGCTGCAACCATTGTTTTTATAGGTATCTTCCTAGTGTCATTGGTATTATCATATTTATTCGTACTCGCTGGATTTATTGAGAACGCGTTTTTAATGACGTTAATTATTTCAACGATTTCTCTAGGTGTTGTCGTTCCTACCTTGAAGGAAGGGAACTTAATGAAGTCCAATCTTGGTCAAATTATTCTACTTGTTGCAGTCATTGCCGATTTAGTTACAATGATTCTGCTAGCTGTCTTTGTATCTCTATACGGAGGTGGGGACAGCAATACGTGGTTACTACTGGTTCTATTTGCTGTCGGAGTAGGTTTATTCTTTGTTGCCAAGAGATTTAAAAATAATAAGATTATAGAACCGTTATCCACGGGAACTATTCAAATTGGTACAAGAGGAGTATTTACTCTCATCATTGTACTAGTTGGACTTTCTGAAACGGTTGGAGCTGAAAATATTCTTGGTGCGTTTTTAGCAGGGGTGCTAGTATCGTTATTATCACCTAATCAAGAATTAATTCATAAGCTTGATTCCTTTGGTTACGGGTTTTTGATCCCGATTTTCTTTGTTATGGTAGGTGTTGGTTTAGATATTTGGGAGCTATTTAGTGATCCACAGCTTATCATACTAATACCACTTCTCTTAATTGCTTTGCTTCTTTCAAAAATCATTCCTGCCCTGTTTTTAAAGAAATGGTATGATTTGAAAACGGTTTTTGCTTCGGGCTTTATATTAACGTCAACACTTTCCTTAGTGATTGCAGCAGCTACCATTGGGGAGAGAATGGGTGTTATTACTAATGAGATGAGTGGAATGCTGATTTTGGTTGCAGTAATTACATGTATTATCACACCGATTTTGTTTAAAAAACTGCTACCGAAGGAATCGGTACAGGTCAAAAAACTAAAGATTGCTTTTATTGGAGCAAATCAGCTAACAATGCCCGTCTCCAGGCAACTAGAATCTAGTCTTTATGAACCTACGATTTATCATACAAAGCAAGAAAAAGCGACTTATAAAATCGCTGACTCATTATTTAATATTGTTGAAATTCCAGACTTTGAACTTGAAACTCTTGAAAAGAACAATGTTCTTGATGCAGATATCATCGTTGTATCAACTGGAAGTGATGAAATCAATGCTAATTTAGCTCTAGCCTGTAAGGAGCGAGGAGTAGATAGGGTTATTGCGAGAATTGAAACACAGGATTTAGAGGAGTCTTTAAAAGCGCATGATGTAGAGGTGTTCTCTATCTTCCTGTCAACGAAGGCATTACTCCGTGCATTAATTGAAACACCAAGCGTATTGAATATCCTAACGAATCAAGAGACAGCATTATACGAGATTCTTCTAATGAACGTTCAATATGAAGGAGTGACCCTTAGAAAGTTCCCATTTACTGGAGATGTCATTTTTGTGCGAATATTCCGAGGGAAAGAAACCATCGTTCCTCATGGAGATACAGAGTTGCACTTACATGACCGTTTAATTGTGACAGGTTCTAAAGAGTATGTAGAAGAATTAAAGAGGGAGTTAGAATTCCTAATGTAAAAGGAGTCTGCTGGGTTGGGGCCCAGCAGACCCTTTTATATCAATAACACTTTTCTTTTTGTAAAAAATCATGTAATATTAGTACTAGGTACTAATAACAGATTCTTATTTAGGAGGATATACATAATGAACCTTTCTTTAAAAGGAAAAAATATAGTTGTTATGGGCGTGGCCAATAAGCGTAGTATTGCATGGGGGATTGCTCGTTCTTTGCATGATGCTGGAGCAAACTTAATCTTCACTTATGCAGGAGAAAGGTTTGAAAGTGAAGTTCGTAAATTGGTTGACACGTTAGAAGGTCAACAATCTCTTCTAATTCCTTGTGATGTAACCTCTGATGAAGATATTGCAAAGTGTTTCTCTTCAATTAAAGAACAAGTTGGAACAGTTCATGGTATTGCTCATTGTATCGCATTTGCGAACAAGGAAGAATTACAAGGAGAATACATGAGTACAACGAGAGATGGATTCTTACTAGCTCATAATATCAGTTCTTATTCATTAACAGCAGTTGCAAAAGAAGCTAGAGAATTAATGACTGAAGGTGGAAGTATTGTTACACTAACTTACCTAGGTGGGGAACGAGTAATTAAAAATTACAATGTCATGGGTGTGGCAAAAGCTTCTTTAGAAGCAAGTGTAAGATACTTAGCCAATGATTTGGGGCCAAACAATATTAGAGTGAATTCTATCTCTGCAGGACCAATTCGTACACTTTCAGCTAAGGGAATCAGTGATTTTAATTTGATTCTTAAGGAAATTGAAGAGAACTCTCCGTTAAGACATGCAACAACTCAAGAAGAAGTAGGAGATACCGCATTATTCCTATTTAGCGAACTTTCACGTGGAATGACTGGTGAGAATCTACATGTAGATTCTGGTTACCACTTACTTTCAAGATAATAAAAAATCCTGCTTCTTATGGAAGCAGGATTTTTATTTGCCTTTAAAAAGTTGCAGTAGTTGGTTTACAGCTACTTTTTTTATTATTTGATCATTGTCCATTATGACAATTTCATCGTCTAGTTGGACAATGAACGGCTTATGTTCTTCCTTTCCGTTCAATTGCAGGTATGAGTTTGTGATCTTTTTTATAATGGATTCATCAATGTTCGAGACTGGGAAACCTGGTCTAGCAATGTAATACCCTTGGCCACAATCTATCCCTAATTGAACGACAGCCTCAAGCTCTTCTTCCATTTCAATGCCCTCCGCTATTATTATCGAGTCCATTTTTTGTGCAAAGGTTACGAAAGCATCTAATATATGTTTTTTCACATTATTTTCGTGAACTTTACTAATAAGGGACCGATCGACTTTAATATAATCGGGTTGGATTTCTGAAATTGCTTGTAGAGACGAGTAGCCTGCTCCGGCATCGTCGACGGCAATCTGGAATCCTTGATCACGATAATGATAAAGAACTTTCGTAAAAGCTGAAAAATCCTCAATGGCACTTCGCTCTGTTATCTCAAACACAATGTTATGTGGGGAAAGTTTATATTGATGCAGTAAGGAAATCGTATGGCCAGGTGTAAAGTTTGGGTCATAAATAACCTGAGGGCTCAAATTAATAAATAGTTTTTCATCGTTTCTAAGAATAGTTGAGCTATTTTCAAATGCCAGCTCTCGAGCTATCTTTTCAAGTGTATATAACGAGCCATACTCCTCTGCGTACTTAAAAAGCTGTAACGGTGAATGAAATCTGCTTTGAATGGGACCTCTAGTTAAACCTTCAAATCCTAAGGTACTGCCATCTGTGAGAGATATAATTGGTTGGAAAACCGTTTTTAATTGTTTTTTAGACAACAAAGTTCGAAATTCTTTTCGAAGCTCTAGATCGCTAAATGTGTGAAGTTGGATAATGTTTTGGCTGTGTAAAGCGTTTGAGTTCATTGTAAAAAAGGCCCCTTTCCCACGAAAAAATTCAGACATGATCTTTTCGCTCTATTTCGACATTATCATATGTTTTTATGAATTTAATGAAGAAATTGTAAATTTTCGATAAACCTTTAAAAATAGGGGTGGAAGAAATATACATATGTAATCAGTCATAAAAATCCCCTCTAATTCAAAAGATAATGACAAGAATTAGAACAAAAGGATGGAATGATATGAAAAAAACACTCACTTTCACCTGCATGACCGTATTAACTGTGCTGCTTACTTCCTGTAATAATGACGCAACGCAGAACAGTGGGATGTCCTTGATAAAGAAAAGTGATCCCGATCCAATCATTCTTGATGAGAAAACAGAGGAAAAAAATAAGCTAGTATCCTCAATAAAAAAGAATGTTGCCAAATTTGAAGAGCTTTATGATGTAGCAGTTATCAAAGGCGAGGAGGAAATATTAGTAGCTTATAAAGTTAAGCATATGCAACGTTTTCATATGGTCAAAATTGAGCAAAAGATTAATAAAATGCTTGAAGAAAAATATCCAAAGGAAAATTTCATTGTATCAAGTGACTATAAAATATTTTTAGAAGCTGTTGAGCTAAACGATAAAATGAAAAATCCGGATTATTCCAAAAAGGATGCAAAGAAAAAGCTCAACGAAATAATTAAGCTGAAAAAAGAACTAACTTAGAAGGGAGCATGTGAAGGTGGGGAGCAAAAAGCCAGAATCAAAAGAGGTTGAGCAATATAAGCAATTCGAGAAGAATTTTGAAACGAAAAGACCAGTCTTTAAAAATTGTTTAAAGGCTTTTTTAGTTGGAGGATTCATCTGTACGATTGGACAGGCAATCACATATTTTTATATTTATTTCTTTAATTTTACTGAACAAACAGCAGGAAATCCTACTGTAGCGACAATGGTCTTTATTGCAATGCTACTAACAGGCTTTGGGGTATACGACCGCTTAGGTCAATTTGCAGGGGCCGGAAGTGCCGTACCTGTAACTGGGTTTGGGAACGCAGTCATTTCCGCTGCCATTGAACATAGAACAGAGGGATTTGTTCTTGGTGTAGGTGGGAATTTATTTAAACTGGCTGGTTCAGTTGTCTTATTTGGAGTTTTTTCAGCTTTTGTAGTTGCGTTAATTAAGACAATATTAATCAAATTGGGGGCAATATAATGCTGAAAGGAAAACAATCTTGGATATTTAATAATCGCCCCGTGATTACTGCTACAGGCGTTACTGGTGGTCCTTTCGAGAAAAATGGTCGATTGTCGAACGATTTTGATGTTCTATACGATGATTTATGGATGGGAGAGGAGTCATACGAAAAAGCTCACCGTCACTTGCTAGAAGTAGCAACGAAAACCGCGTTCGAAAAAGAGGGTGTGACGGTAGATGATGTACAATTTATGATTGCTGGAGACCTCATTAATCAAATTACGCCAACTAGTATTGCTGCAAGGCAGTTAAAAATCCCATATCTTGGTGTCTTTGGTGCTTGCTCAACCTCCATGGAGGGATTAGCTTTAGCATCGTTTTTCGTTAATTATGGAGGAGGAAACTATATTGTTACAGGTGCAACGAGCCATAATGCAGCTGTTGAGAAGCAATTTCGTTACCCTACTGAGTACGGTGGACAAAAGCCTCCAACGGCCCAATGGACAGTAACAGGTGCAGGTGTTGGCCTAGTGAAAGCGAATCAGGGAAATGATAGTGGGAAGCCTGTCACAACATCAGCCACGATTGGAAGGGTCATTGATTTAGGGTTAACGGATCCTTTTAATATGGGTGGTGCGATGTCCCCGGCTGCGGCTGATACAATCCTGGCTCATTTTAAGGATATGGAAATTGAGCCTTCCTATTACGACCTAATTGTAACAGGGGACCTAGGGAAAATTGGTCATGAAACAACCTTTGGTTTATTGCAAAAGGAAGGTTTACCTATTAAAAAGGAGCAATTTAAAGATTGCGGAATGTTAATTTATAAAGAAGAGCAACCAGTTCAATCCGGTGGTAGTGGAGCAGGATGTTCAGCGACGGTATTATACGGACATTTGTTAAATGAAATGAAGAAGGGAACATTTAAGCGAATTCTAGTCGTAGCAACAGGAGCACTTCTATCGCCGCTTACAGTGCAACAAAAGGAAAGTATTCCTTGTATTGCCCATGCTGTTTCTATTGAAATGAACGATTAAAGGGAGGGAAAGAGATGCTCGCTATGTTTTTTTGGGCCTTTGTTGTTGGAGGTACGATTTGTGTAATCGGGCAGCTTATGTTTGACGTAGCACGACTTACCCCTGCACATACATTAAGTGCACTTGTCGTGGTAGGGGCAGTGTTAGATGGTTTTGGTTTATACGAACCATTAGCAGATTTCGCGGGTGCTGGTGCAACTGTCCCTATCACAAATTTTGGTAATACTCTTGTACATGGTGCACTTCAAGAAGCGGAGCAGCATGGAATTATCGGGGTGCTTACTGGAATGTTTGAGATCACAAGCTCGGGTATTTCTTCAGCCATTGTTTTTGCTTTTATCGGTGCACTTATATTTAAGCCAAAAGGCTAAAACTTTTCTAATATAGGACAAAGCCTACACGTTTTCAGGTCACTTACATAAGTTATTAGTAAGTCAAGGAAAAGTGAGGTGACTTGATATGTGTGGTTACGGCTACGGTGGCTATGGCTACGGCGGCGGCAGCTACGGCGGTGGATACGGTTCAACATTCGTATTAATCGTTGTACTATTCATTTTGTTAATTATTGTTGGAGCTAGCTTTTACAACTAATCTCCACAACCAAGAGTAGGAAGAAAGATCGTTTCTAATCAAAGAAACGGTCTTTTTCCTGTCCAAAAAATCACCCTTTTTATGGTTCCTTCATAAGATGAGAGTAGCTAAAAAAGGAGGCGTGGTTTTAAGAATGGATAATCAATTCTTCAAAAATGTTGAAAAGAAAACTGGCGTAAATATGAAAGACATTCTTGAACTGGCTGGTTCATTACAAAATGCAAACTTTAAAGATGAAAAAACAGTTCGAAATGTTATCCAACGTGTTTCTCAAATTGCAAACAAACCAGTTACTAAAGAAATGGAAGATAAAATCGTTTCTTCTATTGTTGCTGATGGGAAGCAACTTGATTTTAATACGTTATCTAAAATGATTAATAAAAAATAAACCAAAAAGAGAAGCTTACGAAATATGTAAGCTTCTCTTCTATTATTTAGGAAGGATGGGAGCTAAGAATCTAGAGGGCTTAGCGTTTTTTCCTCTTCTTTTATGCGGGATTGCTATATAGCATTCTTCTTGAGCACGAGTGACAGCTACGTATAACAAACGACGTTCTTCTTCAAGTGGTGCGGACTCCCCATTCCTTAAGGATTCTAATGCGTAGTCATGAGGAATTCCTCCATCAACAACATCGAGAATATAAACAACTCGATATTCTAAGCCCTTTGCACGATGTATGGTACTAAGTGTGATTGCCTGATCAAGCTGTTTACTAAGATTTTTTATTTCTTTATTCATCGCACTTATATGCTTTGTATGGTCAAGGAAATCAGTGATTGTTTCAAAGTTTTTGGCTGCGACTTTTAAATCACGAATATCATCAGAGCCTTTTTCCAGACTATTCCCTTCATTCCCTCGTTTTTTAAGGTAGTCACCAAAACCAACTTCCTTTTCAATACCTTCAATGCATTCAACAGGTGTACGGCCTCTTAGGCCTCTAATTGAAGGCAATAGCTTTTTTAGCTTTCTCTCTTGAAAGGGGTGACCAGTCGTAACATTTGATAAGCATTCGAGCATGGAGCAATCATCCAAAATACTATTTGCTTTAATGTCATTCAGAACGGATTGTTTAATAAATAAAACAGGGAGAATCTGACTAATAGCAGTTTGGTCATCTTCATTGATAATGAGTCGAAGAAAGGACAACATCGATTTAACAATATAACGTTCATAAAAGTTTTCCATATCCATGTCAATTCTAAAGGGAAAGCTAGAGGTTACTAATCTTTCAAAAACTGCTCGGCTCCCTGTATTTGTTCGGTATAAAATGGCGATATCATTTGGAACGTATCCATTTTGTAGTTTTTCATGTATGTCCTGAACAATCATTGTTGCTTCCTCTTCTTCATCAAAGGGATAAAACAACATTGGTGAAAGAGAATGTTGGTATTGAGCTAACATGGTTTTTTTTCTACGAGATGTATTCTTTTCAATAATCCGATTGGCAGTAGATATAATTTCATGGGACGAACGATAATTTTCGTTTAATATAATGATTTGACTATCCGGAAAATCTTTTTCAAAAGAGAGAAGGTAAGTAGGGTCACTACCTCGAAATGCATATATAGATTGATCATCATCTCCTACCGCAAATAAATTCTCCGTTTTCCGAGATAGGATTTTTATGAGCTCATATTGAACTTTATTAATATCCTGAAATTCATCAATTAAAAAGTACTGGAAGCGATTTTGGTACATGTCTAGTATATCTGGATGTTCAGTTAAATACTTATGGCATCCAATGAGCATGTCATCAAAGTCGAAAAGGTTTTTCTTTTCTTTTTCTGCTTCATAAAACTTATATAAATGTAATACTTGCTCCTCCCAACGATTGGTTGCATGCACATCCTGTGGAAGAAGAAAAGTATTTTTCCAATAGCCAATTTGTTGTAAGGCTAAATCGTATGCAAACTCCTTTTCATCAAGTGAAATAGTTTTTCCACCCTCTTTAAGAATTTGATCCTTTTGCCAATCCTTTTTAATTAGTTTAGATGGATGCCATCTTTCAGGCTCATGGAAGGTTAGTATTCTATAAAAAATACTATGAAATGTACCTGTTAATAGCCTATTAATGTCTGAAGGTGAAAGAAGTGGATATTTATTAAGCCTTTCTTTCATTTCTGTTGCTGCTTTTGCTGTGAAGGTAACAAGCATAATAGATTTTGGATCAATTTTAAGCTCATAAAGCATGTAGGCAGCCCTTGTAGTCAACACTCGCGTCTTTCCACTACCAGCACCAGCGATGACTAGGACAGAGCCAGTTACTGTTGTAACTGCTTTTATTTGTTGATCATCAAGTTGGAAGCCGTTGTTAGATAAATGTTTTATATACTGTGAGGTTATGTTTGTTTCTTTCCGGACTGTTCGTTGAAAGGAGGGAGAAGCTTTTACATTTATGGCTGGTTGAAACGTATCGTGTTTAGTTGGAGTCACAATCATACGCGTAACAGGTATTTTAAAGCCATTTCGTTCAACGTATTCGATAGGTGAACTACCCGCTTCATCAGGTTCAATATCAATATCTTTACAATTAGAGTGTTTACGAAGCATATGATAAAAATAAGGATCTTCCTGTATCCCTAAATACAGCCGGACCTGTTCTTTACAAGTGGGACAATGCAGTTTTCCTTTTTTGGCGTCATCATATATGAGCTGGTAGCTCTCTCTATTCAATGTGTTTAAATTAACTTTTTCATTATTTTTAATAGCAATTTTCATAATTAACCCCTTAAAATCAAAAACTCAATCGAACTCTATCATAACAAAACAATTACTCCTACATAAAGAAGAATGTAAAAGTTTTATTTTTCCAAAATCAAAGGAGACCTATGAAAGAGGTGAAGAAGATGGGGTATATTGTACCTGTAGTTAATTTTCAATCGAACCAGTATTTAGAGAGAAACTTAATAGCATCGAGAGATCCATATAAATATGAATCGGTAACTAGAGTCATTCCGATAAAAAGTGGAACATCCGAGGGGAATCAACACCAACAATCTTCTTTTTCTAAAAGGTTGATTCAAAGGGAAGAAAAAAAAGTACTAAGGCCTTCCAACGAAGCGCTAACCCATATATATGAGATTACAGGAAAAGGAAAATACCTTGATATAAGTGTATAAAAAATGCCTCAAAATTGAGGCATTTTTTATTATATATATTTCTTCATGGTTCTATGTGGAATGCCAGCATCCATAAACTCATCAGAGATTACTTCATACCCTAATTTATCGTAAAAAGGAATTGCTTGCGTTTGTGCATTTAATTTTAATGCGGAGTAGTTATTCTGTTTTGCGTATTGTTCAATTTTATCCATAATCAGTTTTCCAGCTCCGGTATTTCTACTTCCGGATAACACACAAATTCTTTCTACTTTCCCGATGCCATTTAAATCTCGAAAACGCCCAGCACCTATAGGAACTTCCTGATCATAAAGAACGAAATGAGTGCATTCACTGTCGTACTGGTCAATTTCTTCCTCCTCAGGTACCTGTTGTTCCTCAACAAATACATGCTTTCTAACGTTAAAAGCATCCTGAAGCTTCTCTTTTGTTGTCACTATTTCTACATTCACTAGTATCTATTCCTTCCCGAGCCTGAATGTCTCAAAAACAGTCCATGAGCCATTTTCTAATTGATATAAAAGGTGGAAACGATCAATGTATTCATCATGGTTCACCTTCTGCATTCTTAAAGATCCTAATACATCTGAATGTTCATCATCAGATAATCTTTGTCCTAACGTAATATGAGGTACAAAGGAATATTCAGTCGTCTCTCCATATCCAAGAGCGTCTATCGCCTCATGAAGATCAGTAATTTCAGTAGAAGGTTCTACCTTGAAATAAATTACATTGTTCACCGGATGAAAGGAGCTGAATTTCGGAATGTGAATATGTAAAGGAGAAAATCGTTTTGCAATATCTTCAAGTTTGTTTGCTAAAGTTTTTGCTTCATCATCACTAGCCTCAAAAGGTGCTTTCAGAGTGATATGTGGTGGAATGAGAGAGTAATGAGGATCATAACGTTTTCGGTAAGAATTGGCTAAATCTTGAAGTGCTTTCCCAGGGAAAATAACAATTCCAAATTTCATTATATGACCTCCGTTAGTATATGGATTATAGAAGAGTTGCATATTATTTATTATAACAAATTTTCTAAATCATTTATATAATTATACCCATTCATGTTTCGTCATACCCGTATTATTATGAGCCAAACATCGCTTTTAATGACGATTTCAGGTCTCCTTGCCAATACGTCCAAGTATGATCGCCATCGAATTCATGATAGACATAGGCTAGTGAATGACTTTTTAAGTATTTGTTCAGTTCACGGTTTGGGGTTAAGAAATCCTGAACCTTACCGTTCATTGTTTTTACGGATGTTTCGTTTAAACCGATACTATGGTAAATAGATAGTTGGCTTGTTGTGTTTTCCATAGCGACTCTTTCCAGAACGAGGTCATTAACATAAGGGGATTGAATAATTACCTTCCCAAATGTGTTTGGATATCTTATTGCAGTGAGAAGAGAGATAGTAGCACCCAGTGAATCACCAATTAATGTCCGTCCCATCCCCATATGAAAGGTTGGAAACTCTTTATCCAAGAATGGAATAAGCTCATGAGCTAAAAAGCGGATGTAAGCCTCATGCTTTTTGCCTCCTGGATGATACTTTTCCCTGCGATCCTCAATATCTAAATAAGGGACTCCAACGACAATCATGTTTTCAATTTCTTTAACAGAAAGTAATTCATCACAAACCCTTGCTATTCTACCTAATTGGAAATAATCCCTCCCATCAGCTGTAACAAGAAGGTGGTATTTATACAATGGAGAAAAGTTGGCTGGTTTATATACCAATAGGTTTATTTCTTCGTTAAGTTCGTTACTATAAAATGTTAAGTCTTGAATTGTTCCTTTTAGGATATTCACTAAGCATTCCTCCTAACTGGAATATAAAGGTACTATTAAAATTTTATCATAAATAGTGTGTGTAGATAGGTTTTATTTTACTAGTGTATAAGCACTGTATGAAATTG
Organism: Robertmurraya korlensis NBRC 107688; assembly: GCF_001591645.1. Taxonomy (GTDB): domain Bacteria; phylum Bacillota; class Bacilli; order Bacillales; family Cytobacillaceae; genus Robertmurraya_A. The sequence goes on from NZ_BCVH01000009.1 coordinate 160,125, forward strand.
CATAAAGTATTTCTGTGTACAATAATGGGTGTTCGAGAAGTGGAGGGAAGATGCTAGTTGTACCAAATAGTTTGACAAACAGATGACAGATTATGATAAAATTAAATACGAAATACTGGAAATTTATAAAAGGGGGAATTCCATTGAAAAAGAAACGTTTTCTTCTTTCAACCGTTCTAATGTTGGTACTGTCACTTGTGCTCGCAGCTTGTGGAGCAAACAAAGACGAGGGAAGTGGTGCTGAGGATAGCGGTGATTCAGGTGCTGAAAAGCCAAAATTCATTAGTATTGTAACAGGTGGAACTGGTGGTACATACTACCCGCTAGGTGGATCATTTGCATCGATTATTTCAGATGCAACTGGTATCGAAACAAATGCTGAAACATCAGGTGCCTCTGCTGAAAACATGACAACTCTAAAAGCTGGTGATGCAGAGATTGCCTTTACACAAACAGATATTGCTTCTTACGCTAAAGAAGGAAAATTAATGTTTGAAGGAAATGCTGTTGATAATGTTCAAGCAATCGGGACATTATACCCTGAAACCATTCAAATAGTTACTACAGCGAAGTCAGGAATTAAGTCTGTAGAAGACTTAAAAGGCAAAAAGGTTTCTGTAGGAGCACCAGGTTCAGGAACAGCTGCTAACGCAGAACAAATTTTAGAGGTTCACGGATTATCTTTCGATGATATCCAAAAGCAAGATTTGTCTTTTGACGAATCTACTGCAGGAATCCAAGATGGAACAATTGATGCTGCATTCGTTACAGCTGGTACACCAACAGGTGCAGTTGAAGGTTTATCTGCAACAGAAGATATTGTAATCGTACCGATTGCAACGGATAAAATTGCAGAATTAATTGAAGCATATCCTTACTATATTGAGGACGAAGTTCCTGCTGGTACGTACGGACTTACTGATAAAGTAGCAACGGTTGCTGTTCAAGCAATGCTAGTTGCAAGTTCTGATCTTCCTGAAGATGTCGTTTATGATATTACGAAGGCAATCTTTGAAAATCTTGATAAGGTTACACATGCTAAAGGTAAATTGATCAAAGCTGAAAATGCTGTAAATGGTGTAGGAATTGAAATCCACCCAGGTGCACAGAAGTATTACGATGAAAAAGGTATTAAAGCTGAATAATCAGTAGTTTGGTGAAAATAGGACCGGCCGGCTTTTATAACCATTAAGGGTTATTTTGGTCGGTCACTTTTCGCTTTTAAGAGAGAAATATGTACTAGAAAATGGACGTGTTCGAATGGGGAAAATGATTAAAAGCAAGTCCTTTCAAAGTTTATTCCTCAGTTTGTTACTCATCATTTGTTTATCAACCATTCCATATAAAAAAGCATTAACTTTTCAGTTAGAGAACACCGGAAAGGTTCTTGTATATATTCCACTCGGTGAAAATCCAGAATTTAAAATAAAATATACACATTCGATTCATCTATCAGATGTAGTTGAAAGTTATAAGATAACGACTAAAGATGAGATCAAACAAGTTGAACTGGAATTTTCTGATTTTTCGATTGGTATGCCTGAAAACGCATCAGATGGAGAAATCTTTGAACAAAAGAATGGAAAGTACTATATAAAAAACATGAATCGACTCTTTCCTTATTTCGATTTAAGAACAGGAAAAGTGCGTGCAAACCATACGGTTATGTTTAATAACAAGAACTACCCTTTAAATGAATACATTGAGCCCGGTACTTGGGTTAGAATAAAGGTTACCAAAATGAACCTTTATCAACAATGGAAAGGAGTGAATATCATTGGCGGATAAATTTGAAACTTTAACACAAGAACAACAAGATGAACTTTTAGAAAAGTATGATCCGGAAGCAGGCACGAGGAAATTAACAGGAGTACTTGGCTGGATTGTGTTTATTGGCTTGCTATCATTTTCATTATTCCAGTTATATACAGGGATTTTCGGTGTGTTAACTGCTCAATTACAACGTTCTATTCATTTGGGCTTTGCATTGGCCCTTATCTTTCTGCTATTTCCTGCAAGAAAGTATAAAAGAGGAAAGCATCATAAGATAGCGTGGTACGATGGAATACTAGCTATTGCTTCAGTGGCAGTAGGAGCATACTGGCCACTAATGATTGATGATTTAGTATTACGAGTAGGGATGCTAACGTCAATGGACTTCTATATCGGAATACTTGCTATTATTCTCGTGCTTGAAGCGACTCGACGTGCAGTAGGTTTACCGATTACGATAATTGCTTTAGTGTTTCTGGCATATGCCGTATATGGTCCTTATATGCCAAGCTTCCTAGCACATAGAGGATTATCACTAGAACGACTCGTCCAAACGATGTTTTATACAACCGAAGGAATACTCGGAACACCACTTGGAGTATCTTCAACATATATTTTCTTGTTTTTACTATTTGGTGCCTTCCTTGTGAAAACAGGGGTAGGTCAATACTTTAATGACTTAGCTGTTTCGATTGCGGGCAAGAGAATTGGAGGACCTGCGAAGGTAGCAATCTTTTCTAGTGCCTTACAAGGAACCATTAGTGGTAGCTCCGTAGCGAATGTAGTAACTTCTGGATCTTTTACGATTCCGATGATGAAAAAGCTTGGTTATAAAAAGGAGTTTGCGGGTGCAGTTGAGGCAGCTGCTTCAACAGGTGGGCAATTGATGCCTCCAATCATGGGGGCAGCTGCATTCTTAATGGTAGAATTCATTGGTGGAATCACTTATTGGGAAATTGCAAAAGCAGCTGCCATTCCAGCCTTGCTTTATTTTGCTGGAATATGGATCATGACGCACTTCGAAGCAAAGCGACTAGGTTTACGTGGATTAAAGCAAGAAGAGATGCCTAATCGAAAAGAAGTCTTAAAGAAATTTTATTTATTAGCTCCAATCATTGCTGTTATTGTCTTGATGACCTCTGGTATGACAATAACTCGGGCAGCATTATGGTCTATCATTGTCGCCATTATTGTCGGGGCAATAAATAAACAAACACGCCTCGGTCTTAGAGGAATGATTGAAGCTTTAGTTGATGGTGCAAGAACAGCGCTTGGAGTAGCGGCAGCTACGGCAGCGGCTGGAATTATCGTTGGAGTTGTAACTAAGACAGGATTAGGCTTAAAGCTTGCTAATGGACTTTTAGACTTAGCTGGTGGTGCTTTGATTCCTACTTTAATGCTAACTATGTTAGCAGCCATTGTTTTAGGAATGGGATCACCAACAACGGCTAATTATGTTATCACTTCAACGATTGCCGCGCCAGCGATTATTTTGCTTGGTGTTCCTGACTTATCAGCTCACTTATTTGTGTTCTATTTTGGAATCATAGCTGATATCACTCCTCCGGTAGCTTTAGCAGCTTTTGCAGCAGCTGGGGTATCGGGAGGCGAGCCAATTCGAACAGGGGTAAATTCGGCAAAGCTAGCGATTGCAGCCTTTATTATCCCGTATATGTTTGTTTTATCTCCAGAATTACTTATGATTAATACGACATGGACTTATCTCATTTGGGTCGTTTTCTCTGCACTTGCAGGTATGATGGCAATCGGAGCAGGGGTTATTGGATATTGGATGAGAAAGCTGTTTTGGTTTGAAAGAATTGCTGGGATTGTTGGAGGAATATTGCTTATTTATCCAGAGGGTATGACAGACATCATTGGTCTAGTAATATTTGGTGTGTTAGTGGCGCTCCAAATACTGGTGAAAAGAGCTGAACCAACAACGGCAGTAAATTAAATAATTTAGCTAAAGAGCCTAACTAATGAAAGGCTCTTTTTGCTTTTTCGGTAGTACGGATAATATATTATTTATTTTAAATAACCTGCTTTGTTTACGTAATAAACAGTAGGCACGAATCGTATGTTGGTTGATTTCGCTTATTTGAATGGTTCTTTGAGTAATCGTTTGTTTGTCAGAAATATAGATGATTTCTATTAGTTGTTTTTCGTTTAGTGCCTTACTTAAAAATCGTCGCATTTTCATCCCTCACGATTTAGGTTTATACTATCATTATATACGAACAAACGTTCTTTATTCAATGTAATAAAAAAGTGTGGATAAAAATCCACACTTTTTTCTTTACTCATTTTTTTCAAGTTCTTGGTCGATCGTTCCTTCATAATAATCATCACTTACTTGTTCGTGTGTCTCAGCTAACCCCATTTCAAGCTGACTTTTACCATTATAGTCAGAAGGCTCAAAAGTTTTCCCAGCAATTTGTGAAGAATCACTCTTTTTCATAAAGTAACCACCTCTCAGTCATTTACCTGATTATTTTTTGATAAAAGAGAGTAGCCCATACAAAATAAAAAATAAAAAACTGCTTATATTTCGCAGTTTTAAGGGTAATATTAATTTTTTCTAGTTTTACATTTACTGCCACACTTGCAAATCACACTATGTTTTAAATATTTAATGGGAGTTTGACATTTAGAGCATACACTGTTATACATATTATCGCCTACTTTTTTATTTATTATTACTTAGTTTTCACTACAAGCTTTACATACACATTAAGCTCAAGTTGATGACAATGACACGAAGTTTTGTTAACTTGTTAGCTACATCCTTTACTTCTCTTAAAAGTGGATATTTAAAATCTTCAATAATTCCAAAGTTTATATTTCAATGATAACACTTCTCATTAAAAAATCAATCCCTTTTTATAATTATTTTAATTAGATACTCATTTTAGTTAGTGAGTAATATGTAGTTTTTTAGGAAACATGAATAGAAAAACGGCGATCTGAGGTTTCTCAGACCGCCGTTTTTCATGCTTCTTTCACTGGGGGTAATATTGGGTGTCCTTGTGGAGAATCTGAACTTGAAAGAACAAAAGAGGCACCTGTTGAAGCTGTTAGAATACAAGCGATAGCAACAATAGAATAGATTATTTTTTTCATAAAATCCTCCTAGTTGTTTTTATTTAAATAATATATTGCTTTCTCAAACATACCATTTGATTGATAATGCTTGGAAAGTAATTGATAAAACATAAGCAAGTCATCTTTATTCTCATTAGAACTTTCTAAGTAAGGAATAACTGTTAAGATAACATATTGGATTGACTTTGAATGATTCTCTAGTGCTAGCAGGTAATATTTTGAAAGAATGGAGTACTTTTTATTATTTAAAGTTTCAGATAGAGTGAACGTAATAGTAAAGGCTTCTTTTGCTACCTTATGTAGTTTTATCTCAAAAGCAACTTGGCCCTTAACGTACTGTGTGATGAGAAAATGTGTAGTTTGTGGTAGTTGTAAGGAAAGACTTTTATTTAAATAAAATATTGCTTCATCGTAGTCTTCAAGCTTTTTATAAAGAAGCCCGATATTATGATAAATCTGAGGTAGGAGATTTGTTTCTTTTAATAATATGGCATTTCTTTCTAAATGTTGAAAACAGCTCTTCGCTTCTTCAAAGATACCAGAATGAGTATAGTTAATTCCCAATAGCATTAGGCAATGGAGGATTCGGATAAAATTATGCTCATTCATATACGACTGAAGGGCCGCTTTTGCAAAGTGAATCGCATGACCGGACTCTTGTAAGGCTGCCTTTACCATCGAACGGTAATATAAGAATTCGCCAGAAGAGTCATGACTTACAGGAAATAACGTGTCAAACTGTTGATCCGCTTGTTCAAATTGACCCTTTAATATATACAGTACCGTAATGCAATAATTAAATAAATAGATTTCATGTTGGGAAAATGATTTCTTAAGTTTATTTAGAATTTCCTTTTGTTGGTCAGCTCGGTCTACAATACCAAGAAATAATAGGTAGCGCATCTTATACAGCTCATAAGTATGTAGGTAAGAGGTAAATGGAATAATGGCTTCATAATCCTTTAACTGGATGATAATATCCTCAACCTCTTTTTTTTGATAAAAGTAAATTTTTTCATTTAATTTCGTTAGTAAGTGTCCGATAATATTCTCCTGTTCCTCGGCACGATTCATGCTAATATGCAATCGATCGAGAAGGAGAGAGACGGTTTCATCGTTAGCTTCTTTTCCATTGTTTTCAATTTTACTCAAATGGGAAACGGAACAAATTCCATTAGCAAGCTCTTTTTGGGTAAGCCCTTTTTGTGTCCGGTAATATTTAATTAAAGGTCCAAATTGCAACGAAATCACCTCCTAATTCTTTTACTTTATCACCGTTACCATGAATGTAAACCTGTTTTTCAGACTTTTTCGAATATAGGAAAAAAGGACGGTATTTCGAACATAACAAAACCATCCAGAGAATATAGGATGGTTTTGAAAAAATACCTATCTTACGCGAGGGAATCCAAATCCTGAAGCATAGTCATCTCCAGCTGCTGTACCAATTCCGCCGTTAATATCATATAATTTTGCACGATTTTGTAATTCGCTTCTTAGTTGTGTATGTGTTAGGGATGGACTAGCCGACCATATTTTAGCTGCTAAACCGGAAACATGTGGAGTAGCCATGGATGTACCGCTAATCGTGTTATATCCACCATTGTACCAAGTTGATTCAATTGCTGCACCAGGTGCTGATACCTCTACATCACGCTCTTGAATGACGAAATCAGCATCTGTATTTGGGTTACCTCTTGAAGAAAAATCAGCAACACGGTAAGTACCATTTTGTTGTACATTTTCTAGTGCAGCCACCGCAACAGCATTTACTAACGCGCCAGGGTAGCCAATCGTATTGCTTGCCGAACCACTATTACCGGCAGCTGCAACTACCAACAAACCTTTGCTGTAAGCATAATCAACTGCATTCGCAATCATGGTATCTTTTGTGCTTGAGCCAAGAGACATGGAGATAATAACTTTGGAACCTGTTCTAGTAGCTTCATCGGCTGCGTGGCGAATGGCTCCAGCGATATCATCGGAATACCCAGAACCACGGTCATTTAACACTTTATACGCCCAAAGATCAGACTCTGGTGCCACACCATAGATACCAAGGCCATCGCTACCACCGTGTGCCAAAACAGTCCCTGCAACATGCGTTCCATGACCGTTTTTATCGGAGCACGAGCCATTTATTAAAGGTGAACGATTTTGAGTGAAGTCCTTACACTGTTCTGCTGAACCTGCTAAGTCAATATGGCTTGTGTACACACCGGTATCTAATACAGCAACTTTAATTCCTGCTCCACCAGATGTTTGTTGTACGGAACTATCATTATAAATGGCTTGAATTCCCCAAGGGGTTTGGTCAGTTGGGAGAGCTTGGGTAGATACTCCAGGCTTTGCTTTTGCTTCTGTACGATTCTCAAGACTTATTTCTTCGACTAACTGGATAGTTAGATTCTTGTTTTTAAGTAGAGCATGGTATTGACTTTCATTTACAGATGTTGTAAATCCGTCCGTGCCAAAATCCCATCGTGAACCGAATGCTTGCTTTGCTTTTACCTTTTCACTCTGAGGTCCTTGAATGTGAACTCGATACGTATCCTTTGAAGCGCTCTCCTGCTGGGCACCTAAGGCACCGCTCGCAAATAATGATAATCCCATTGCTGCACTAATAAGCACAGATCCTAAAGTTCTTTTTTTCATGAATGAACTCCTTCCTGACTTAAAGGTTCAACCTACGAGGTTGTAAGGTTAGTATAGTGATAATTTTCTGACAAAATCAATAGACTTATAGAGTTTAAAAGTTGGGAAAATTTCTTGATATAAAAGAGAGGAAGGGGGATTATTTCAAATTTAATCAAGGAAAATTTTAATATAAAGGGTTTGATATTGACAAATCTTTTAAATCAGGTATAATAAGTGATGTACTTTATAACGATCTGTTAGCTCAGTTGGGAGAGCATCACCTTGACAGGGTGGGGGTCGGGGGTTCAAGTCCCTCACAGGTCATCTTAAAAAAGGCTCAAAAACCCTATATTTTTTAGGGTTTTGGGCCTTTTTTGTTTATGTTAAACGAGTCATTGCTACCCAATTATATAAATGAGGGGTTTTTGGTTACATTAAGGTTGGAGGTGACTTTAAATGGTAGATAAGAAAAAGGAAAGAAATACTGCTGAAGAGGTCGAGGCTAATCAAGCGGAAGCATTGCGTAACCAGGCTGGTTCATCTGGTAAATATGGTACCGAATTTGCTAGTACCGACAACAAAGTAACCAGAAAAATTGAACCTTAAGAAAGATAATAATACTGAAACAATTGGACCCAAAATGAGGGTCCCTTTTTTATTCTCTTTAGTTAGCCTTTTATTTAACGGAACAGTGGCTAAATTTTCCTAAATAATATATTAGACATTGAAGATAATATATTTGTCTACCCGGTGAGTTTAGAGGGAGGACATTGGAGGTGCATTACCATTTTCGGAATGTTATTCTTCCTATTTATTTTGTTAGCTATTGCTATAGGGGTATCATTTGTGAATAACCGAAATAAACCTTTAGCAGTGATAACAAGACCTTTACAAAAGAACCAATTCAAGGAGGAATTTGCTATGGAAAAAGAAACAAAAGTTATTAAAGAAAGTGTTAAGTCTACAGAAAATGACAAAATTGAAAAAATAGCTGCAGCAAAGGTTGAAGCTGAAATCGGTGAGGAGCTAACACCTTTGAAAAGCCAATTAGAAACAATTCAACACGCGTTAAACCAAGTAAGTTCAGGTGGACAACAATCTTCTATGTCTTATTCTGGACAGAATCAACAGCAATCAAATCAACAGCAATCAAATCAACTGCTAGGCCAGTTACAACAATTTAGTTCACAAGCTCAACAACAACAGCAAAAAACATTCCAACAGTTACAGCAATCTATTCACCAAGCTACACAAATGTTAAGCAATGTAGAACAATCACTACAGTCCGTTAATTTGTTAAATCAAATCTCTCAGCAAATTAACCAATCACAACAGCAATTACAACAGCAATATCAGCAACAAAACCAAGGGCAAATGGGTATGAGCTCTGGTATGAACAGTAATCAATCTTACCAACAATAAATTTATATTGAATGTAGCTGATATCTCTTTCCTGTCAGCTACATTCATATACATAAAAAAACAATATTAGTAGTTGAAATATAATATCCCCAGTCTTAAATTTTTTATGTAATTATACAAGTATTGTACACGGGATTTTATTCTTTTTATCATTAGAAAAAAGAGAGTTGTCTTTTGACACTCTCTTTTTCTGTTTCCACAATAAAAAAGACGGAGCACCGTCTTAGATGGCATTAGCTTTAGGAACTTCAATAGGGGATATTTCTAGTGTATGAAGAGTAATTTCTGGTCTACTGCCAATGCGAACATTAAATGATGTTTGTCCTAATCCTTCATTAATATAGAATGGTTTTCCGTCCATTACATGAAGTCCTTTGATTATATTCATTCGTGGAAGTTTCCCCATTTTAACTAGATGGTATGCTTTAGGGTAACAAATTTGTCCGCCATGAAAATGACCAGATAACAAGTAATCAAAGTGATAATTTTTCATGTGAAGAACAATGTTAGGATCATGAGTTAAAACTAAGTTCGTCCCTTGGTTAACGTTAGCAAATGAAGTGGATAGGTCACTTCGTTTTGTACTAAAGTCATCAATGCCAATTATGTTAACGGGGTTCCCCTGAACAATTATCGTTTCAGATTGGTTATTCAGTACTTTACAGTTGTGAGCTTCAAGCGTCTCAATTAACATATTGAGATTCTTGTCTCGTAGTATATAGTCATGATTACCAAGTACTGCATATATACCATGTTTAGCCCCCAATTTATTTAAGACGGTTAAATAAGGAACTAACTTAGGAATCGAACGCTTTCGGTCTAGGAAATCCCCCGTTAACGCAATTAGATCAAGTTTTTCATGCTTCAGCTTATTATAAAGTTGATCTGGAGTAATGGAAATATTTTCTAAGTGTAAATCAGAGAGTTGAAGAATATTTAAAGTCGGTACAAATTGGTTTGGCTGTTGTAGCGGAGAATTTATATTAATTTTATTAATAATCACTTCATGGGTATTTCGATTGGCTTTATTAATCAATAATAACAGAATGATTATAATTGCCATCATTAGAATAAAGTTCATTAACATTCCCCCTTCTAGACTCCAATTATACATAACAAAGGACAAAAGAGTTATGGTAATTGATAGTGTTATTAACAAATAAATCTAAGAAGCCGGGGAATGTCTACCTTATTGTCCTCCTTATTTGTATGCTGAAAAGAACAATTCATTATAGAAAAAACATTTTCGGTACCTTTTTAACACTTCTGATTTAAAACCTAATTGATGAAAATAATCTAAGTAACTATCCTCTTTTTGTATGTAATTCCCATTATCATATTTGTTCATATACCAATTACTAATAGGATTATGATCGGTTAAATATGGCTCAATTACAATAATTCTCCCATCGTTTTTTAAAATTCTTTGAAATTCTTTAATATAAATTGACACTTTTTGAGGCGGAATGTGATGAAGTACAGCAACAATTAATACAATATCAACGAAACGATCTGCTAGTCGTATTTGATCATTTTCAAATACATCAAATGAATATTCTGGATACATTCTTTTGGCAAAATTAACTCGAGTTAAATCGGGTTCTATTCCATAGTAATGACTGGGATTGAATAAAGTACAGTTAGCCCCAGTGCCTGCTCCAAAGTCTAGAACAACCTTATTTTCAAGAGGGAAATGTTGTTTTATATTCGAGTGAATATACTTTCTTGTACTCCATTTCGGGCGAACTAACCTATGATAAAAAGATGGAGATAATTCCAACTTACTTTCACTCCTTATTAAGTTTTCTAATTATTTTTTAACAATCTTCTTTATTATGTTTATATGGGATTTATTTTAGCCGGAAGTAAAAAATCATTTCCGATAGGATTACGATACGGAGGCATTCCTTTAATATGGGATGCTTTTTTGATAGCAATTACTTTTTGTAGAGTCCTTTTTGGAACCGTTCTATAGGATTAGTAACCTTTTGTGTCGAATAGGTAACCCAATAACCAAAAACATCCTTAAAAAGGAGTGGAAGAGACTATGAAAACACGAGTAACGGAGATTTTTGGAATTAAATATCCAATTGTGCAAGGGGGCCTTGCCTATCTTGCTTATGCTGAATTAGCAGCTGCGGTCTCAAATGCAGGAGGGCTTGGACAAATTACTGCAGCAACACTACGTACACCGGAAAGACTTCGCGAGGAAATCCTTAAAGTACGTACACTTACTAATAAGCCATTTGGTGTGAATTTTGCCATTGCTAGACATGATGGTCAATATCAAGAACTACTTGAGGTTGCTATTGAGGAAAAGGTACCAGCAATATCTATAACGGGAGCTAATCCGCAACCTGTTTTTGAACGAATTAAAGGAGAAGACATGAAAACACTTGTACTTGTATCAGGGGTTAGACAAGCGCAGAAAGCGGAAGAATTAGGTGCAGATGCGGTAATGGCTGTGGGACAGGAAGGTGGAGGACATTTGGGGCGTGACGATATTGGTACAATGGTACTTGTTCCCCGTGTCGTTGATTCTATATCCATTCCGGTACTAGCCAGTGGGGGTATTGGAGATGGCCGCGGTTTACTGGCCGCTTTTGCACTTGGGGCCGAAGGAATTGAAATGGGAACTCGCTTTATAGCCACTCAAGAATGTGTTCACGCAAATGAAAAGTATAAACAGGAAATTTTAAGCGCAACAGAGACGGATACTGTTGTGATTAAGAGAACACTGGGGTCACCAGGAAGAGTCTTAAAATCTGAATATACACAGGGGATTATCCAACGGGAACAGGGCGGAGCAACCTATGAAGATTTGAAAGATATGATCAGCGGTAAAGCTAATGCCAGATATATATACGATGGAAGTAAAACAGAAGGTTTCGGATGGGCAGGACAGATAATAGGTCTAATCAACAATATCCCTACGGTTCAAAACTTATTTGATGAGATGATTGTAACTGCAGAAACAGGATTGGCCCGTGTAAATAATATAATTGAGGGACGGACCGACGAATAAACGCAGAACCCAAATTATAGTGATAATATTTTATAAATTAGAAAAAAATAGTCCTAAGAAAGGAGGGATTGCGAATGTTTGTTAAAAAGTGGTTCACAGGACTAGTTGTCTTACTTGGGATACTTGCGGTTATGTCAATACCAGCTTCAATCGGCGTGTCTGCCGAATCCGGCGTCATCACACAGCCTATGGAGACGGTAAAAACGATTGAGGTCGAGTTGAATGATAATTATTTTAATCCTAATGTAATCACTATTCCCAATGAGAGTACGACAACATTGAAATTGAAAAACATGGGTAAAAAAGAGCACACCTTCACTGTCGAAAAGCTTGGAATTGACGTGGAAGTCCAGCCGGGAAAAGAAAAATCCATCACAGTGAAACCGACAAACCCGGGTACATATGAACTGATATGTCGGTACCATATCAAGGAAGGTATGGTTGGGAAAGTAATAGTCAAATAACAAGATGGGTCAATTGATGACCTGTAAAAATTAGACAAGTATTTATAGGGCAACCTCAAAGATCTGATTTCGTTATTCTACGGACTCAGATCTTTAATTTTGCTGAAAAAAAATACCTCAAACAATATCGGTTCTGATTGATGGAACTCATTGATTTGACCATTAGTAAGTAATTTCATATAGTAATATTCAAGTGGGTGTTTGAATAAGGGGGTTGAGTCATCAATTATGTGAGGACAGGGGAAAAGGTCATCTACATAATAGAAAGGGAGAGATATGGGAATGTATGATGTTCTTGTTGTAGGTGCTGGTCAAGCGGGATTAGCCATGGGATATTACTTAAAAAAGAGTAAACGATCGTTTCTTATTCTTGATCAATCGAGTGTAATTGGGGAGAGTTGGAGGAAAAGGTATGACTCATTAACCCTTTTTACTCCTAGAATATATAGTTCCTTACCCGGCCTAATATTAGAGGGTAATCAAGAGAGTTATCCAACGAAGAATGAGATAAGTGAGTATTTATCTCTATATGCTAAAACCTTCTCGCTTCCAGTTCAACTAAATACATATATTATGAAGTTAGAAGAGAAGGATTATTCTTATGTACTTACAACAAATAAGGGGGAGTTCCGAGCCAGAAATGTTGTTGTAGCAACTGGCCCCTTTCAAAAGCCTATTATCCCTGAATTTTATAAAAATCTATTAAAAGGAATCATGCAATTACACTCTTCCAAGTATAAGAATCCTAGCCAGTTGAAGGAAGGTATAACACTTGTTGTAGGTGGAGGGAATTCGGGTGCACAAATTGCAGCAGAGATTGCCGAAGATAGAAACGTTTATTTATCTGTAGGTCATCCCTTAAGATTTCTTCCTCAAGATATTGGAACCAAGAGTATCTTTTGGTGGTTTGATAAATTAGGTGTATTAAAGGTTAATGTGAATAGTAAGATAGGAAAATATTTAAAGAATATGCCTGATCCCATCTTTGGTTTCGAACTGAAAGAAAAAATCAAACAAGGGAAGGTCACCATTAAACCGAGGGTAATGTCAGCACAAGGGTCACAGGTGGCCTTTGATGATGGGAGTTTATTAAAAGTAAACAATATTATTTGGTCTACAGGATTTAAGGCTGACTATTCGTGGATTGATATCCCATCTATATTTGACAACAACGGACTTCCGATACATGAGAGAGGAGTCACTAGCAAAAAAGGGTTATTTTTTCTAGGTATGCCTTGGCAATATCGAAAAGGTTCTGCCATACTACAAGGTGTTGGAATGGATGCTAGGTATATCTCTAACAAACTGTAAAAGTAGAAAGGTTATGACATATGAAAAGATTATTTATTTATTTTACCAGTGTATTATTTGGGGTATTGCCAACAGTGGTTTTTGCTCACACAGAATTATCTTCCTCCTACCCTGAATCGGGTCAAGTAATTACAGACGAAATGAAAGAAATTAATCTTTCATTTGCCGGAGAAATTGAAGCGTTAAGTACAATGAGTTTAATGAAGGATGGGCAAGAGATCAATTTCACAAGTGTACAAACTCAAGGAAATCAATTAGTTGGAGTATTAGATCAACCCCTTAAGAGTGGGTCTTATTTACTTAACTGGAATATTGCTGGAGAGGATGGACATCCAATTACAGGAGAAATTCCCTTCGTGGTTCAATTGCCTAATGAAGAAAAAAGTGAACAGGTAGAGGAACCAGTCCAAGAAGAAAAAATCCATAATGAACATGTAAATGTTAGCCTCAGTGAAAATACTAGCAATAACCATATCAGAAAAATAGTCATACCGGGAGTCGTTTTGCTTTTATTAATAATTGGTATGGTTACTCTTTTCAGAAAGAAGATATAATATGAGCTTTTTAATTGCTGTTACAGAACTAATTAACTATATACTCTATTCCGTTCTCTCAGGGTATGTCGCGCTTCAATTCGTTTCCGGAGATCGTAAACCTACAAGCAAAGTTTCTAAGAAATATATACTCTTAACTCTATTAGGAATCTACGTTTGTAGTCTTGGGCCTGTTGCGCAAGTTATCTCATATTTCAGTGAATCGGTTGGTTTTACCTTAGCTACCTACTCGGTCTTAACGGATTTTCAAGTGGGGAGAGCTTGGATAATAACGGGTTTTCTATCGGTGTTCTTTTGGATCACAATATTATTAAAGGGTTCTAAATATATACAAGCTATTTTACTTCTGTTAATGGTTTTGACAGTAGGATATGGAAGCCATATAGCATCGTTATCCTTTTTGGGAGGTTTGTTTGCTCATTCTACACACTTCCTAGCAGTAACACTATGGACAGGAATCCTTATACATGTGGCATGGTTTTCAAATGACATGCAAAAATGGTCGAGATTCCTAAGGTGGTTTACTCCATTTGCTATCTTTTGCTTAATTATCATATTCGGGAGTGGTATTTCATTAATGATTTATGCTGTTGAGCCAAAGTACTATATTAGTTCATGGATACTACCCTACGGTCAGATGCTCTTGCTCAAACATATTAGTATAATTCCTTTACTACTTTTCGCCTTTATTAACGGAGCGTTGCTAAAAAAAATCCAAATGGCATCTATTTATAACCCCCGTCCATGGGTAAAAGCAGAAGGTATATTTATTTTAATCGCCTATTATTTCACCAGTATTATGGGTACTTTATCTCCCCCGCACGAAGTTGATTTTACCGTAAAGTCGGAAGGGGCTTCAGAATGGGTAGAATGGCTTTTAGGTAAAGAGATTCTTACGTCGCTAGGTATTGGTTTAAGAGGCAATAGTAATTCCATGATTTTACTAGTAATGGCTTTACTATTTTTAGTGATGATTTATGCTAGTGTTAAGCAAGTTAAACCACTAGCTGCTGTGTTTTTGGGCATTAGTTTTATATTTACCATGTACTTCGGACTAATGTTCTCTTTAACTGTATAAGATTTCGGTTTACAAATAATTTTTTTTAAAAAAAAGACTACCTTTATGATGTAAATTAGGAGGTGATATACATTTATGAAAACTTGTATATCTCACCTTTTTTCTGTTATCTCCTAGTACTAGCACCCAACAATAAGCGATTCCATACAATAACATGGCGATTTCATTAGGAATGTTAAGACGGCCATATAAATGGAGGGTGACTGAATGTTTTATCATGTAAAGGAACTACAGTATCAAGCGAAACCTGAAAGGCCCGATCCGCTGTATGCGAAAAAACTGCAGGAAGTGCTAGGTGGACAATTCGGCGAAATATCTGTTGCGATGCAGTATTTGTTCCAAGGGTGGGCTGTACGTGGTAATGGGAAATATAAGGATTTATTAATGGATACGGGTGCAGAAGAGTTAGCCCATATTGAAATGTTAGCGACAATGATTGCAAGACTGTTAGATGGAGCTCCGGTTGGAGATTTGGAGGACGCTGCTAAAGATCCTGTTCTTGGAGCTATTTTAGGTGGAATGAACCCACAACATGCGATTGTTTCTGGACTTGGTGCAATGCCGGCAGATAGTGTAGGCAATAGATGGACGGCAGATTATATCATTGCCAGCGGAAATCTATTAGCTGATTTCAGAGCGAATTTAAATGCTGAATCACAGGGGAGATTACAGGTAGTAAGATTGTATGAAATGACAAATGACCGAGGAGTCAAGGATATGCTTTCTTGGTTAATCGCTCGTGATACGATGCATCAAAACCAGTGGATTGCAGCTATTAAGGAACTAGAAGCTAAAGAAAATGTTGTAGTTCCAAGTACGTTCCCTCGTAATTTGGAAAAAAGAGAAGTATCCCATGTGTTGTTTAATTTATCGGCTGGAAATGAAAGTGCCGCCGGTCGATGGGCTAGCGGTCCAAGTATGGACGGTGAAGGAGTGTTCCAATATGTAGAGAATCCGGTACCTCTTGCTAAGAAACCTAAGTTAAACCCTGCCCCACCATATATTCATGATACACCTCCGGCTGTACTTAAAGATGTAAAGGGAAAAATTCCTCCGAGTATGTTATAAATCATAGCTACTAGAGGCCATTATCCAAGAGGATAATGGCCCTCTTTAGGGTACCATTAGATATGGTGATTTCCATTATAATACATACATATACACGCATAGGAAATGGGAGGTCGTTCCTAGCATGATAAAGATATGAAAAATTTCATGAAAACCCATATAACGTGATTGAAGAAATTTTGGTTTGGCTCCGTAGATAATCCCGCCTATAGTGTAAAAGATACCTCCAAGTACAAGTAGGAATAAACCAGCGCTACTTAGAATCTCTGCAAGTGGGGAAGCGACAAAGATGACCATCCAACCCATTAAAAGGTAGATAGAGGTTGACAACCAACGTGGACAATTGAACCAAATCATTTTAAATAAGACTCCACAAAGTGCTGCAAATACAATAATAGAAAACATTACCCATCCTGTTATACCATTCAAGCTTATAAGACAAAAAGGAGTATATGTCCCTGCGATTAATATAAAAATCATCGAGTGATCCAGCCTGCGAAGAATAGCGATAATCGAATCCTTTGCAACGACCATATGATACGTAGCAGAAGCTGAATAAAGCAAAATCATGCTAATCCCAAAAATGATAACAGCTGTAATTGTAAGGGCAGAATTCGTTGTAAGTGCTGCCTTTATGACCATAGCTAACAACGCGATAAACGATAGAATGGCACCCGCTAGGTGAGTGAGGCCATTTATTGGTTCTCTAATATAGGTAAGCATTTGCTTCTCTCCTTTTTGCATGTAGTTTTTATAACTACTTATTATAGTATACGTATTACAACAACTAGTCAACATTTACTAATGAACAATTGTGAAGTAAAATTAAAATGTACATGACGAGAAAAAGGAGAGTTTGATGAAGCATATAGACAAGCTTATTGAAGAGCTAGGGTTACAGCAACAAATTACCATGGAAGATATTCCAGCAATTGATTTATATATGGATCAAGTCATTCAATTGTTTGATCAGAAATTTAGTGAAACGAAAAGAAATGAAGAAGAGAAAATATTAACGAAAACAATGATAAACAATTACGCAAAGGATAAACTATTCATTCCTATAAAAAATAAGAAGTATTCAAAGGAACACCTTATACTAATTAGTCTAATATTCCAGCTTAAGGGTGGC
The DNA here is from genome assembly GCF_001591645.1 of Robertmurraya korlensis NBRC 107688. Taxonomy (GTDB): domain Bacteria; phylum Bacillota; class Bacilli; order Bacillales; family Cytobacillaceae; genus Robertmurraya_A. Next base: position 177,694 of record NZ_BCVH01000009.1, read on the forward strand.
TTGTCTATTAATGATATTAAAACCACTTTAGTTGGATTAAACGAAGGGATTCAGTCAGGTAATCTCGATTTAGAAAAATTCTATGCTTCTTTCCTAAATCTTGCTATGAAAAATGTAACTTCTTTTAACGAAGAGGTGAAATCACACTGGCAAGATGTGATTGAAGAAATGGAAGGCACCACTGAGGAAGGTAATTTATATTTAAAGAATGTTCTTCTGATTGCTTCTCTAATTAATATCAGTAATCATTATCGCCGGGTAGCTGAAAAGCTTGTTGACGAAATTAGTACGAAATAACACCGTTTTCCTTTATGGAAGAGGGTGTTTTTTGTTGGTTACCCTAAAGAAAGGGTTTACATCTCATGTTTGTTAGATTATCTAACATGGTATTTTCAGAATGTTTGTAAATAATATTGACTCTTTATATATATCGTTTAAAATAAACTTAATCGAACTAATGTTAACTTTTATGACACTATAATGTTAAGAAAAGTTACACAACTTAAATTGAGGGGGAAAAGAAAAATGGATGTAAACTACTTAATGAACAGTCTATGGGTAATGGTATCAGCAGTGTTAGTTATCTTCATGATCGGTGGGTTTATCATGCTAGAAGCTGGGTCCACTCGGATGAAGAACGCTGGCCACATTGCTGGAAAAACCATCTTTACATTTGGTTTAGCATCATTGGTATTTTGGGCAGTAGGATTTGGATTTATTTTTGGTGATAATCCTAACTTCTTTGTAGGCCTTTCAAACTTTTTCTACGGTGGGGCAGAATTAGATTTAGCACTTAATTCTTCCGTATTCTTTTTATTCCAATTAGCATTTGCAGGTATTGCAATTACAATAGCTCTTGGTGGATTTGCTGAACGGGCGAAATTATCCGTATATCTAATCTTTACTGTATTATTCTCAGCGTTAGTATATCCAGTCGTTGCACATTGGATTTGGGGCGGTGGCTGGTTAGCAGAACATGGAAAGCAAGACTTTGCTGGATCTACAGTTGTTCACTTAACTGGAGCAATGGCAGCATTTGCAGCTACTATACTATTAAAGCCTCGTATTGGAAAATATAATAAAGATGGCTCTGCGAACAATATTTATGGACATAACCAAGTATTCACAGCGTTAGGTGTTCTTATTCTTTGGGTAGGTTGGTTTGGATTCAATGCTGGTAGTACGGTTTCTGTTGATGCAGGATTCTTTGGATTTGTAGCACTTAACACGAACCTGGCTGCAGGTGCTGGTGCAGTAGCAGCGTTAATTATTTCTTGGGTTGTATTAGGGAAATCAGATATTCCTACCATTTTAAATGGGGCACTTGCAGGCTTAGTAGCAATAACAGCGTCTTGTGCGTTCGTTGATACTTGGGCAGCGGTTGTGATTGGATTTGTAGCTGGGATTCTAGTATTCTATAGCGCGAGATTTTTTGAAAAGAGAAAAATTGATGATCCAATCTTTGCTTTATCTGTACATGGTACAGCTGGGGTATGGGGAACTCTTTCAACAGGATTTTTTGCAACACCAGAACTTGCAACAGTTGGTAAGCCGGGATTATTCTATGGTGGTGGTTTAGAGCAGCTTGGAGTTCAGGCAATGGGTGTTGGTGTATCTGGTCTATACGCATTTGTAGTATCGTTCGTCATTCTTGTGATTGCGAAGAAGGTACTTGGCGGACTGCGTGTAACGGAAGAGGAAGAAATTATGGGTCTAGATGTAAGTGAACATGGTAGCTACGGATACCCTGAAGTATTTTTAACTAGTGAAAATCAAAAAGTTTCTTCATAATAATAAGGAGAGCCTCATTCTATGGGGCTTTCCTTATCTACTTAAAGGGCGTGTAAGATTTGAGTTCATATGAATCAATAAAACTATGGAAAGAAACTCATCTTGCAGAGCATATGTCTAATTCAGAATCTCTGAATAAGTTTCACGATGAGGTTATGATGAAGGTGTTTGAGACTGCGAGTGCCCGTATGAAATCTGAACCGCCGTGCTCCTTTGTTTGGTTTATTACCGGTAGCGGAGGACGTTTAGAACAAGGTTTAATTAGTGACCAAGATCATGGAATTGTTTTTCAACAAGCAAATCAAGAGGCAAGTCATTATTTTAGTAAGTTAGGTAATGAACTATCATTCGGATTACAAATAGTGGGTTACCCATTGTGTGAAGGAAAGGTTATGAGCTCAAACCCACTTTGGTGCCAAGATGCTGCCAGCTGGAATAAGCAGGTTGTAAGTTGGATGGAGGAAAGTAGTTGGGTCTCGATTCGTAATTTACAAATTTTCTATGATGCTAGAAACCTGGTAGGAGACATTGATCTCCTTTACCAATTAAAAGAAGTCATCCATGAATACTGTGATTCTCATCCGAAATTTTTAGGTCGTTTATTTGAAAATGTCAAACATGTAAAAAAGACCATTGGTCCACTAGGTCAAATCATTGTTGAAGAGAAGGGAATTCATGCTGGTGCAATTGATTTAAAGTACTCTGCTTTTATCCCTTATGTGAACGCAGTCCGGCTATTGGCGTGGAAAGAAGGGGTTTTTGAGACAAGTACAATAGGTAGATTAAGAGAATTAAACAAATTAGCCAAGTATGAGGAGTTGTCCCAGTATCAGGAAAATTTTTCGCAACTTCTTCAGTTCCGATTAGATCACCTTTCGTTGACTTCCTCTTATGATGATTCGCATTATTTATATGTAAAAAAACTTTCCAAAGACAATCAAAAACTAATAAAAAAAATATTGAAGGATGGAAAAAAGCTGCAGCAATATGTTCAAAGAATGATTGAAAAGGGTGGAAACCATGGCGTTTGAACCGTTTATTCATTTCATGAGGGGAATTCAGGGGAGGCTGGGGACAAATGTATATAGTGGCCTACAAGGTCAAAACGGTCAGCATGTTGCCTTTTTACGTCAAATTCAAAAAGAATTGAATTCAGACAATGCCTTGCTTATCCCGTTGTCTGAGTTGGAGGTGACAGTTTTTGACCTGGAAACAACAGGGTTCTTTCCAGAAAAGGGCGATGAAATTTTGTCCATTGGTGCGATTAAGATAAAAGGCTCGAATGTGAAAGAAACCGAAACCTTTTATTCTTTAGTTCGATATGATAAAGAACTTCCAGTTCATGTGAAGGAGTTAACTGGACTTTCTGAAGAAGAGCTAAAGAGTGCGCCGCCATTATCAAATGTTCTTTTGGATTTCTATCACTTTGTAAGAGGTACGCCACTTGTTGCACACCATTCAAATCATGAAAAGAACTTCCTGCAAGCAGCGAACTGGAAACAATTTAAAGCCCCTCAAAAACACCGCATTATTGATACCTCTTTTTTATCAAGGGTGGCTGATCCGGAATTAAATCAAAATAAACTTGAGGATATTTGTGAGCGATATGGAATAGAAGTAGTAGATAGGCATCATGCGCTAGGAGATGCTAAATTAACTGCTGTTCTATGGTGTGTTTTTAATGAAAAAGCTCAGCAAAAGGGATACGAAACCCTTCAAGATATATATAATCTTATGGCGAAGCTGTAAAAAGATCTAATAATTCTTCTTTACTTTTAAAAAAAGTTTGTGCTATTATTATCCATAAATGAACTGAATATTGGATTTCTTATCCAGAGTGGTGGAGGGGCTGGCCCGATGATACCCGGCAACCGATTTTCTATTTTTAGAAAACACGGTGCCAATTCCTGCAAGGTAATTATGCCTTGACAGATAAGAAGAGATGCTAACTATAAACCCTCTTCTTTGGAAGAGGGTTTTTTATTTTATTTAGGGAGGAAATAATTATGGAAACTGTAAGAGTGGTTCTTTTGGGATTTGGAACAGTGGGTTCTGGTGTGTACGACTCCATCCTTCATACTCATCAAGAGAAGCTAGAGAAGGTGATTGGCAAGAAGGTTGAAATAGTAGGGATTTTAGTAAAGACAGAAAAGGAACGACAACTACCAGGGGACGTAGTAGTAACTACAAACATTGACGAAATATTATCTCTCCCTAGCATTGATTATGTTTTCGAAGCGATTGTTGGTATTGAACCAGCATACTCCTATATAAAATTATTTCTAGATCGTGGGTGCCATTGTATAAGTGCAAACAAGGAGTTGCTGGCTAATCGTGGAGAGGAGCTTTCGGAATACGCTTTAGAACGTGGCAAATTTTTAACATTTGAGGCAGCTGTTGCTGGAGGCATTCCTCTTCTTAGAACGATTATTCAGCTTCTTCAGGTGAACGGAATTTTAGTGCTAGAGGGTATATTGAATGGAACGAGCAATTACATTCTATCAAAAATGAGAAATGAGAAACTAAGCTTTGAAGAATGCTTACAGGAGGCGCAGCAACTAGGTTATGCAGAAGCTAACCCAGAAAGTGATATTTCTGGAAGAGATGCTTTTTACAAGCAAATGATATTAAGTAGTTTAATATACCATGACCAGCCCGACTGGGAAAAGGTTGAGAGAATTGGTGTTGAACAGGTCGCTTTGGAAGATCTAGTCTTAGGTGAGGGACATGGGTTAAGGCTGAAACTATTGGCCTCTTTAAGAAGAGAAAATGAAGGGATTCAGGCAACTGTTAAGCCTACGTTTGTAAGCTCTGAACATCCTCTTTATAATGTGGAGGGTGTTGACAATGGAATCGTCATTAAAACGGATTTGGTTGGGACTCTTATGCTCCAAGGACCAGGAGCAGGGTCGAAAGCTACCGCAAGTGCAATGATTGAAGATTTGGTGCAGATTGAACAACAAAAGGAACCGTTACAAAAGGTTCATCGTTATAGCTATCAAGCACAAAACGAAAAAGAGAATCAACAAAGTATTTATTTAGCGCTATTTCCTTTACAAACAAAGGAGGAATGGCTGAGCTTAAAGGCAGTCATAAATGAAAACCTGAATCAAGTAAACATTCTTCAAGAAGTTGTAAAGGAGATTGATGGCAGTATATTCGGAAGTTTCTTGTACGAAGGAGCGCTAGAAAGTATAAGTCTACCTGTCTTATATAAGCGTTATCCTGTATCGCCGATTGGTCTAAAAAGAGGGATTTCCAATGTGGTTACCTCCTAAGGGATTAAAAAGAGGCATTTCTTTGCCTCTTTATTCATTAGGTAAGAATTGCTGCAATCTTTGGAGTTGATCTTTTGAAATAGCAGCATCACGGGTAAGTATATCCTTTAATACCGGGTCTACTGCAAGTGGGCTCATTGTTGTGGTTTTAGTTAAACTAAGGCTTTTAAATGTAATTAGTTCAAACAGTTCTAATGATTCGTGAACACCAAGTGTTTTCTCCAATAAAATTCCCTCCTTATTCATCTCTTTTATAGTTTCTCCTGCCGAAATATCTATTCATAGCACTTCTCTAATATAAATACGGAACTAAAATAGCTAGACGTAGGCACATAATTGTTACGTCTTTTTTGTATTTTAAAGCTTCGTTAGGCAAATAATATGTTTGCCAAATGGAGGTGCGACATGAGAAAACTATTAATTGTATTTGGAGTTATTATGCTTATCTTTGGTGTTGGTATCTATGCAATGACAAATGTGACAATTGATTACGCATTTGTACCCGATAATGAAGATATAAGAGAAGCAGAAAAAAGAACAAAAATAGCTTCTATGTCAAATGATGTGGAAATGGGGACACCAGAGCAGATTGAGTTAGGGCGGAAGTTATTTTACGAGGAAACCTTTGGGAATGAAGTGTTTTTTTCTGATATTTTAGGTATGTTTAATGGTCCATTAACATTAGGGAATATCGGTAAGGCAATTTTAAAATTAAATGGAGAGGGAACGAATAACCTGCAAGTCGAAGCATATGAGGATTTTTCTGCAGGTGATATTAATATAAAAAAAGGTGAATTATTTGATACAGGTCTTGATGTAGCGAAGGGGGCCAAGACACCCGTCGGTTTTAAGGTTGTATTTGACGAAGGCAGCTTAAAGGCTGGAGTAAGCTGTGCTGCTTGTCATGCAACAGTTGACTCAAAAGGGAAGATTATGGAGGGAGTCCCTAATACGGATTTGCAAATTGGGCTTTCTCTTGCGATGGGTACGAATACAGCAGCTTATTTCACTCATACAGAACTAGAGGATATTAAACGTTATATTAGTCAACATTCTATGGAAGTAGATACATCTGATGGAACAAAAGCTTCCTTGCCTGATACTGAGAAGTTTGAAAAATTCGTCGATGCCGAAATTATTAAATGGCCTGCAGGAAGTAACGACACGACCATTGATTTACATAATAATCCTGTTCAAATTCCTGATGCGATGACGAATGGTGATCGCCCTTTTGGTTGGAGTGGACAAGGTCAAATCGGCCCATTTAATGGAATCTCGGCTGCAATTAATAACGCTCATTCACAGAATATGGATGCGGTTTCAGCTTCTGAGATCAGTAAATATACGTTGAAAATAGATAAGGAAGTATATTTGGGAAGCATTTTACAAAATGCGGCGAATCCAAAGTATCGATATGATGGAAAGTCTTCGCAAAAGCCATCTGACTTTTTTGCGAAAGTAGACCCTACCCCGGGAGTACCTGGTGTGAATCGATTGACAAAATCACCTACCTATCCTAAAACTTCCTATATGACATCGGTTGGGGTCTTATCTAGCTCGGCAGGCTATAAGGTATATGAACAATTAGATGCGATGAGTGCATACATGAATTCCCTTTCGCCTGTACCCAGCGGGATACAAAAGAATAACGAAAAAGCGGAGAAAGGAGAAAGAGTATTTACAAAAGCAGGATGTATATCTTGTCATGCGGGAAGATTTGCAACGAGCAATAAGTTAATTCCGGTTGAGGAATTAAAAACAAATGGCTCACGAGCAAAGGGTTTTTCAGGATTGAAATCCTATCATGATGTACCAAAGGTTTATGAAGAAGGAACAAAAGTACCGCTTCCGGAAAATCCGAAATCAAAAATAATACACACAACACCCGAGCAGGAGCAATTACTTCGTCTAGCTTGGGGCTTTACGGAAACAAAAGGGGCTTACAAAACAATTAGCCTATATAACTTATCTAGAAGTGCGCCTTATCTACATGATGGAGGAGTGTCTGTTGGTGCAAATGGAGAGATTGGAGTAACAGAAACCATTTTACAAGGGAAACTTCCTGATCCATATCAAAGTTTAAAAGCAATGGTTGACTCCCGGTTAAGGGAAAAAGTTATTGAGAGCAATACAGCGAACAATGATTTATCTACGGTGAATGTCACTGGTAAGGGCCATTCCTTTTGGGTAGATGAAACGACGGGGTTCTCGGAATCTGAGCAGGATGCACTTATTCACTACTTGCTGACAATCACTGATTAGAAAGGGTGAATAGGATGAAGGCTGTAACTTATCAAGGAATCTTACATGTTGAAGTGAAAAATGTACCTGATCCATTTATTCAGCTCCCAGATGACATCATTGTAAGGGTTACTACCTCTTCCATTTGTGGATCAGATTTGCATTTATATCACGGGATGATTCCGAGTCTGGAAAAAGATTATGTGATTGGGCATGAAGCGGTTGGAGTCGTTGAAGAACTCGGAAGTGAAGTAAATGGATTAAAAAAAGGGGATAAGGTGGTCATCCCCTTTAATATCGGATGTGGGCATTGTTTTTACTGTGAAAATGGTCTTGAAAGCCAATGTGACCTAGCGAACAAAGAGGAAGAGCCAGAAGCGGGCGCAATGTTTGGTTGTTCACGACTATACGGAGATTATTCTGGTAGTCAAGCAGAGTGGGTAAGAGTTCCGTTTGCTAATTTTACTCGGTTTAAAGTCCCAGAGGAAAATGAGCTGCAAGATGATGCTCTTGTTCTTCTAGCTGATGCGATACCAACTGCGTATTGGGGAGTAGTCAACGCAGGTGTCATGCCTGGGGACACAGTAATAGTTATCGGAAGTGGGCCTATTGGTTTGTTAACACAGAAATTTGCTTGGTTAATGGGAGCTAGTCGTGTGATAGTAATCGACCGAATTCCTTATCGGTTAGAGCATGCGAGAAAAACCAATGGAGCAGAGGTGTTTAATTTAGAAGAGACAAATGATCTAGCGGACCTTTTGTTAGAGTTAACCAAAGGCGGGGCGGATGTTGTCATCGATTGTGTGGGAGCTAGTGGTAAAATGACACCGGTTGAGCTAGCTGAAACGGCACTTTTTCTCCAAGGTGGCGGCCTTACAGCAATTAAGATGGCTAGCCAAGTGGTAAGAAAGGGAGGAATTGTGCAACTTGTTGGTGTATATGGTCTCAGGTATAATGGGTTCCCTTTAGGTGATCTTTTTGCCAGAAATATTACGTTAAAAATGGGGTTTGCGCCGGTGATCCATAACATGCAATACCTTTATGATTTAATAAGTAAAGAGAAAATAAAGGTAAATGATATCATCACCCATCACATGCCTCTAACCGATGGAGAAAAAGCATTTAAGTTGTTTAATAAAAGGAAGGAAAATTGTTTAAAAATCATACTAAAACCGTAAAGGTAGGGGATATTCAGTAGCTTTTTACATAATATTGATGCCTCTTTTCCCATTAAAGCATAGCATGTAGTAATGGAGAAAGGAGGTCAAGAATTTGTGATTATCGCTGCGGGAATGTATGTAGAGACACCCCCTTTTCAATTATCCAGTAAGCAAGCTGAAATTTTTCATTACCTAAAAGACAGTAATGAAGTGCATAGATATGATCATATTAGACAGCTCTTATTTGAGCTGATTTTGCGAGAAAACATGATAGATAGTGCCGTTGCATTAAACGAAAGTGAAGTAGAATTTTCGGTATTTCAAACTTCCAAGTTTAACTCCTTGTATTGGAGGAAGACACCAAGAGGTTATATGCTTAGGCCCAGTGTATTGCCTTCAGTGGCCATTAAAGATATTTTTCATAATGGGAATGAGTACGGCTTTGAATGCTCTACTGCCATTGTTGTTATATTTTATTATGCTGTCCTTCAATCGATAGAGGAGCAAGCTTTTAATCAGCTTTTTAACCATCTTCTCGTTTGGGATTGGAGCTATGATGATGACCTTGGAATAATAACAAGAGTGGGTTCGGATTTTATTCCAGGAGATGTAATGTATTTTTATAATCCAGATTATGAAAACCCAGTTTGGATTGGAGAAAATGTTGTATTTTTAGGAGAAAATAAATACTTTGGTCATGGAATTGGAATAGGAACGGCAGAAGAAATGATTAAAGCCCTTAATACATTACGAAAAGAAGGTACAACAAGATCTGCGCGCTTAATACACCAGCACAGTCGGTTGAACTATAAGTATTTATCACAGTTTTCAAAGCAAATATTATGAATGTAAAAAGGACAATGGCTCAAATTATCAAATGAGCCATTGTCCTTTCATATTTATTTTATGTTCACTCTTTTTTCCATATAAAATTCGCTGTATACTATTATTATGGAAGGAAAGTAGGTTAGAATTACATGTTAAGAAAGCTTTTGATTGTTATCATTTTGTGCAGTGTCGGCTTTTTCTTGTTGCCGTATAGTTTGCCATTAGTTTTCGCTTTAATAACAGCTATATTTTTAGAAGGTTTAGTTGATTTTTATAAGAATAAATTAAGGATTGCACGAGTGCATGCAGTATTAGCATCATTCTTAACGTACATATTTGGTTTAGTAATCCTAGGCTATCACTTTTTTACTTTAATTATTCAACAAACCCTTCGTTTGTCAGAGAGCACACCGACATTTGTAAAGGATTTTTATCGTAGTACACTTTTACCGATAATGGGGAGTTTAGAGAGGTATTTACAGACACTTCCAGAAGAAGTGTTAAAATCGATGGAAAATACAATAGAGTCAAGTATTGCATCATTAGATGCCTTCTTACAAACTCTCTTTCAAACAATCATATCGTTATTAACAGCGATTCCTGGTTTCTTAATTGAGTTTTTAGTATACTTGGTTGCTCTATTTCTGTTTTCTTTAGAGCTTCCTAGGTTAAAAGAAAATATGAAAAAACATCTAACGGAGGGAAGTTTAAAGAAAGCCTCTCTTGTCATTAATCAGCTTACTCGGGCTGGGGTTGGGTTTATCAAGGCTCAGTTATTTTTAAGTGTCATTACCTTTGTGATGGCATTCACAGGATTATGGATTTTAGGGGTTTCAAATAAGACTCTTTTATCTTTACTCATAGTGATTGTTGATATACTGCCTATTTTAGGAACTGGTTCCGTGTTGGTTCCATGGGGGATTGTAGCAATTCTACAGGAAAATCAATTGCTTGGAGTTGGATTAATCATATTATTTGGGTTAATCACTGTTATTAGAAGAATTATTGAGCCGAAGGTATATTCCAGTAGTTTAGGTATTTCTCCATTAGCATCGTTAATAAGTCTATATATAGGGTTTAAGTTAATTGGTTTTCTCGGATTATTTGTAGGTCCTGCCATAGTAATTGTTTATGATACGTTAAAAAAAGCGAATGTAATAAAAGTAAATTATAAAATTTAAAAGCCATCAATAGATGGCTTTT
>NZ_BCVH01000010.1 GCF_001591645.1 Robertmurraya korlensis NBRC 107688
AGGCACATCACAAAAGAGAGTAGTCGTTTGACTACTCTCTTTTGTGATGGAAAAAAATCTACTTTTTAGGTAAGTCTAGTGCTTGGTATGCTAACTGATATTTTCCCCCTTCAGCAACTTCCGCATGGTACAAAGCCTTTAGGGCAAATTCTTTTTCAAGCTCGTGATCTTTCATTAATTCTTTTAATCGATTTTGCAATTCTTTATTGTCTTTAATTAGCTGTTTCATTTGCGATTTCATGTATTTCATGTGTGAGGTAACTCCTACTTAGTAGTTTGCTAATAAGTTAATGTTCCGGCTCTTACTCATTTTCCTTAGAATCTTCTTGGTAATGTTCATTTAAGTATGGATTTTCTGTTGTAGCAAAATTAACAGATTGAAGACTGGTTTCTGGGTCCATTCCGTAATAACCTTTTCGCTCCTCGTTAACCAACTCACCACTTTTAAATTGTGGTTCTGTTTTTTCTTTCATGATGCACCTCTTTTCTTCTTCCTCTTTTTATTTTCCTATAAGTAGGATAGAATATTCGCTTCTTTCACAGTTGTATAACCAAACAGAGACAAGGATATTTTAAAGGTATACATAAATGAAAGAAATTCCGGAAGGGCCGTGAGCGTAAATGTGGTATGCCTATACAATTGTAGCGATATTTCTCTTGATCCTGTTATTTATGCCTAAAAAGCTGACCTTAAGAGAGCTGTATTTAAGTGCAGGAGTACTAGGTTTTGGTGCCTGGCTTGGAAATGCATTAGTGGGGGATGTTTTTAAGGCATTTAGAATCGGTCCTTCTCCTCATACTTATTTTATCGACTACATTTTCATTTCATTTGTTCCTTTAGCCATTGGCTTAATCTTTCTTAATTTTTTAACCCATAATAAATCTACTCTCTACAAATGGTTATGGATTGTCCTTTCATTTCTACTTGTATTAGGTGCAGTAAAATCAGGTTACATGGTGAGTATGGGTTGGAAAACTTGGTACTCTATACCTGTATTTATATTTGTGTTTCTAGCCTTTTTACCTTGGCATCTAAGGATAATGAGAAGCGAATAACCCACCTTTTTACAAAGGAGGGATTTCTTCGTCCTTATTCTTCCTCCCTAACTCATAAACCAATCGGGCAGTTTCTTCTAATATATATATCACCGGAATCTGTGTAGTAATGTTTGAATGATCCACAAATTCTTCAGCTACATAATAGGAGATGTTTACATCAGCTAATTTAGCAATCGTGGATTGACGATTGTTGGTAATACTTATAATTTTACTTCCTTTTCCTTTTAACTGGTGAATATGAGAAATGGTGTAATTCCCTTCTCCTGAAACAGAAAGGGCAATGGTGATACTATTATTCAAATTTGCGTGAATAGGCATAAATGGATCTTTAATATACATAGAGAACTTCCCTAAGCTTGAGAAATATCTCGCTCCGTATTCGGCGAGAATCCCTGAACTACCAATTCCAATAAAAATAACACTATCTGCTTTTGAAATGACCTCTGCAGCTTCCTCCAATTTAGAAGCGAATTTCTCATTCTGTGTTCGTTCAAAAAACTCTGCTAAAACATGTTGGCTGCTTTTAATGGTCGGCTCATTCTTTTCATCAATTAAAAGCTTTAGTTTTACTTTAAACTCGGAAAATCCCTCACAATTTAACTTCCTGCAAAATCGCATGATCGTTGAGGTGGAAACGTGGGTTTCATCTGCAAGATCACGTATTCTCATGTAGACAACTTTCCCTTTATTTTGTGTTATATAGTTGTAAAGTAGCATCTCTAGTTCATTGAATGTTGCTATAACCTCATTCGTAAACAAAGCCTTCTCTCCCTTACATGTTAACGCTGTTTTCATGATTCATTATACACTATGAAAGAAACACAGTGTTATTTTTAAGAAACAAATGCCTTTTTGTGAGAAACAAATCAAACGCTTCCAAAACTATATTCATTTGTGCAAATCCCCTATAGAATAGGTGTTAGTAAATCAGTACTTTTTAGGAGGATGAACAATGAGTAAAGGCATTAAAATCGTCACTATTGGCGGAGGTTCAAGTTACACTCCAGAATTAATTGAAGGATTTATTAAAAGATACGATGAGCTACCTGTAAGGGAACTTTGGTTAGTTGATATAGAAGCTGGTAAGGAAAAGTTAGAAATCGTTGGAAATCTTGCTAAGCGTATGGTTGCTAAAGCTGGCCTTCCAATTGAGATTCACCTAACATTAGATAGAAGAGAAGCACTTAAGGATGCAGATTTCGTTACGACTCAATTCCGTGTAGGTCTACTGGATGCTCGTGCGAAGGATGAAAGAATTCCATTAGAACATAACGTAATTGGCCAAGAAACAAACGGTCCTGGTGGACTTTTCAAAGGTCTTCGTACAATTCCGGTAATCCTTGGTATTTGTAAGGATATTGAAGAGCTATGCCCGAATGCATGGTTAATCAACTTCACAAATCCAGCTGGAATGGTAACGGAAGCAGTTTTACGTTACAGCAATATTAAAAAAGTAGTCGGATTATGTAATGTTCCAATTGGAATGAGAATGGGAATTGCTAAAGCGTTGAAGGTTGAGCCTGAGCGCGTTCATGTGGACTTTGCAGGTTTGAACCACATGGTGTATGGACTAAATGTATACCTTGATGGTAAAAGTGTAATGGACCAAGTAATCGAAGAAATGGCTAACCCTGAAAATGCAATGACAATGAAAAATATCTCAGGTCTATCATGGGAGCCTGACTTCATCAAAGGTGTAGGGGTTATTCCATGTGGATACCACCGTTACTACTACAAAACAAATGAAATGCTTCAAGAAGAACTTGAAAAAGCAGAAACAGAAGGAACACGTGCTGAAGTCGTTCAACGTTTAGAAAAGGATTTATTCGAGCTTTACAAAGATCCAAACCTAGATATTAAGCCTCCACAGTTAGAAAAGCGTGGGGGAGCTTACTACAGTGACGCAGCATGTAACCTTATTAACTCTATCTACAATGACAAGCGTGATATTCAACCGGTTAACACTCGCAACAATGGTGCCATCGCTAGCATTGAAGATGACTCAGCTGTAGAAGTGAACTGTATTATTACAAAAGAAGGTCCTAAGCCGATTGCGGTTGGAGATCTTCCAGTAGCAGTAAGAGGACTTGTACAACAAATCAAGTCTTTTGAAAGAGTGGCAGCAGAAGCAGCAGTAACAGGAGACTACAAGAAAGCGGTACTTGCTTTAACGATTAACCCGCTTGTGCAATCTGATAAGCTTGCTAAGGAAATCGTTGATGAAATGTTAGAGGCTCATAAAGAGCATTTACCACAATTCTTCACGAAAGTTGAAGCATAAAAGCACGATATGAAATGGCTCTGGGGGCATATCGTTCCCAGAGCTTTTCCTATGGAAAAAAATAATTTTTACCTAGTTCTGCACCGGATAAATCGGATGAGAATTGGATGTGGAGGAAGCATTGATGTTAAAGAAAACATCTTTCTTTTTTATTGGGTTAGTTATCGCGTGTTTAGGAGTAGGTTTAATCATTAAGTCCGGTGTAGGAGCAGGGCCATGGGATGCGTTTTTTGTGGGGATCACTGATAAACTCGGCCTCACGGTTGGGATCTGGGTTATGCTTATCCAAGCTTTTTATTTAGTGTTTAATTCAATCTTATCGAAGAAACGCATTCAATTTGAATCGGTGATTACCGTCCTATTGTGGGGTGTCATTATCGATTTTCAAATGGGTGTTACTTTGAAGAATGTTCAACTCGTGGATGCTGCATTGTCGATGCAATGGGGGGCATTCCTAGTTGGGATCGTTCTTACTGGAATTGGAATCGGTATTTATTTAACCTCTAAATTCCCAACCATGCCATACGACGGTACCATGCTTATCATCAGTGAGAGATTCAAGATTACTTTAAATGTCTCTCGAACCATTTTAGAGGTGATTGGCTTAGCTTTTGCATGGAGCGTTGGGGGGCCGATTGGTCTAGGAACTGTAATCATTATGTTGATGATTGGTCCACTCATTCAAATTTGCACGCGCTATTCAACTCTCATCTATGAAAAAATATAATGCTTGATAAAAGGGGCTCACAAAAGGTGTGAGCTCCTTTTATCATGCGTAATAATTGCAGGAATTTGTCTAAATGTATGTCAGATTGAAAAAGTTGCAAGAAATCAACCATAAGTTGCAACAAACTCTATTAAACTTGCAACAAAAGTGAAAAGCTACTTCTATTGTTCTTAATTTCTCCAAACATTCTACATAAATTCTGCATATCCTCCGTTTACATTTTATCTAAGCAATCATTAAATTACATTCGGAGGTAACATTTCGTATGAAGCATTGGAAATTTGCTCTTATCGCAGCAGGATGGTTCTTGTTTTTTTCCTATAATACGGCAGTACTTGCACATGAAGGGGAGGAACAAGAGGCAGAAACCTACCTAAAGGACTTTTCAACTAATGAACATGAACATTCAGACACCGAAGAGCAAGTAACGGACTCCCATGATTCTCATGAGATCGAAGATAGTACTCATGATAGTGAGGATTCAAGGGAACATGACTCCCATGAAACAGAAGCATCTACCAATCATAATCATAGTAACCAAGAACATTCCGAATCCACAATCAAAGAAGAAAGTCATGATGATTCCGGCTCCCATGACCAAGGTGGCGGACACGGTGCATTCACTGGGGAAGAGACTGGTCCTAACTACATCGTACTGTCGAGCATTGCATCAGTAAATGCCGGTTTCCTTCTGATAGGTATTTGGAACAGAGTCAGAAAGGGAGGAAACTATCATGGCGGTAACAAATAAAAAATCTTCTTTCGATTTATTATCCATTCCAATTATTAAGAAGTTTATCAAAAGCAAATGGTATCCAGGCATTTTTCAATGGACAGTGTTACTAGTCTTCTCTATTATCGTGTTTGAGTTAGTGGCAGGAACGGTGAATCCACATCGTAATTTTGGAACAACAATGACGTGGGTGCTATGGTGGCCGATTATTCCTATCTTATTTATAGCACTGGGGCGATTTTGGTGTGCCATCTGTCCATTTGGAAAGCTAAGTGATATCATCCGTAAGATGGTAGGCAGTGAGAGGCCCATGCCGAAATTCTTACGAAAGTATGGGATCTGGCTAATCGACTTATTCTTCATTGCGATTACATATAGTGATCATGTATGGGGAATTGTGGAGTCACCTCGTGGATCAGGGTACTTGCTGCTTTTACTTGTCACAATGGTGGTGGCAACATCTGTATTTTATGAGAGAAGAACATTCTGTAAAACGCTTTGTTTTTTAGGAGGACTAGCTGGAAATTACTCTCGATCGGGAGCGTTACAGCTAAGAGGAACAGCAGATATTTGTAGAACGTGTAAAACACAAAGCTGCTTTAAGGGGAGTGAAAAAGCAGAAGGGTGCCCGATGTTTCAATTTGTTCGTACAATGGATTCGAGTGCTGAATGCAATATTTGCGGAAACTGTGTGAAAAATTGCCCGAATGAATCAATCAAACTAAACCTACGTGTTCCGACAAAAGAGCTTTGGAGTCTCAAAAATCCAAAACTTGAGCATGCCTCACTTGCAGCAGTTATCATGGGAATTGTATTTGTACAAAACATAACCATGCTCGAAATATGGGGGCAAATTCTCGAAACAATTTCTTTTGTAACGGGTACCTCTAATTACGTTGTTAATTTTACGATTGCCTTCATCATTTCTATGGCACTTCCGATTTTGCTTTTATTAGGTGCAGCCAAGCTAGCAACCATACTCGGGATGCCTAATACAATAAAGAAAAACTTTATCCTTTTTGGTTATGCTTTTATTCCACTAGATCTTGCCGGACATCTTGGACATAATTTGTTTCATATCATCACAGAGGGCAAAGCAATTTGGTATAATTCACTTGCTTTCATTGGACAAGAGGTAACAAGTGGTGACTTAAGTTTAGCGACGACACCAACGGTTCAAATGCTTCAATATATCATCATTACGATAGGATTTATAGGATCCTCTTATACGGCTTATAAGATGGGAAAGCAGGCAACCTTTAAAGCCATGCTCCCATACTATGGCTTAATGCTCGTTCTAGGAATCATCAATATTTACTTATTCTCACTCCCAATGAGTCATCGTGTGTAAAAAATAGAGCTGCTGAGCAATCAGTAGCTGTTTTTATTTGGTATAAAAATTGGTCTAGACAACTATATGTATAGAGTG
This sequence comes from Robertmurraya korlensis NBRC 107688, assembly GCF_001591645.1. Lineage (GTDB taxonomy): Bacteria > Bacillota > Bacilli > Bacillales > Cytobacillaceae > Robertmurraya_A. The sequence goes on from NZ_BCVH01000010.1 coordinate 6,230, forward strand.
ATATGATAAACCTGCAATAAGGTCTTAATAGAAAGAAGGTAGAGAGGATGAATTCTTCTCATTCACCCCTTTTACTAAAAGGGATGAGAGTGTTTTCAGAACAGGGAATAATTGAAAGCGGTTATATTAAAACAAGCAATCAAAAAATAGTAGAAGTAGGATCATTCGAAATGGTACCTGACGAAAGTGGATTCGAAGTGATTGAGCTTCCTCCACATTTCATACTCCTTCCTGGCTTCATTGATGTGCATATTCACGGAGCCAACGGTGCAGATGTCATGGATGCTACTGAGGATGCCTTATATACGATGTCAACTTCTCTTCCACGTGAAGGAACAACGAGCTTTTTAGCAACAACTATGACACAATCGCACGAAAAAATTGAGAAAGCCTTAGAAGTGGCTGGTGAATATATCAAAAACAACCAAGCAACGGACCAGGCAGAGATTTTAGGTATCCATCTGGAAGGGCCGTTTGTCAATCCAAGCAAAGCCGGAGCACAGCCGGTGGAACATATGGAGCATCCAAATACCGAGTTGTTTAAAAATTGGCAAGCCCTTTCACAAGATACGATTAAACTCGTAACACTTGCTTCGGAACTTCCTGGTGGAATAGAGCTTATCCAATATTTGAGTAACCATCATATTATTGCCTCTATTGGTCATTCGGATGCAACCTATGAAGAAGTTAAGCAAGCAGTTGAAGCAGGATCGACTCAGGTTACACATCTGTTTAATCAGATGAGAGGGTTGCATCATCGGGAGCCTGGTGTGGCTGGGGCAGCCTTTTTGCTAGAGGAGCTAAAGGCCGAGTTGATTGTGGATGGTATTCACGTTCATCCAGAAATGGTCAAGTTCGCCTTTCAGCAAAAGAAAAAGGATGGTCTAATCTTAATCACAGACTCCATGAGAGCAAAATGCCTGAAAAATGGAGTGTATGAGCTTGGTGGCCAAGATGTGTATGTGAACGATGAAATGGCGACGCTTTCAGATGGAACACTAGCAGGCAGTATATTAGAGACGAAACGTGCTGTGAAAAATATGATCACATACACGAATTGTACACTTGAGGATGTTGTGCATATGGCGTCTATTAATCCTGCAAAGCAATTAAACGTATACGATCGAAAAGGAAGCATAACTGTTGGAAAGGATGCTGACTTTGTTATTTTAGATCGAGACCTGGAAGTGGAATTGACGATTTGTCGTGGATCGATTGCATTTCAGAGAAAGGAATAGATTATGAAACTAATTGAAGTAAAAAACTATGAGCATATGTGTGAACTGGCAGCAAGTTATATCAGTGATAAGGTCCGTGCTAATCCAAACATTACGCTAGGATTAGCAACTGGGGGAACACCACTAGGGACGTATAAAAAGCTGATTGAGGATTATAAGCATGGAAAAACATCTTACAAACAAGTTGTTAGCTTTAACCTGGACGAATATATTGGGTTAACAGGACAGAGTCCAAATAGCTATCGTTACTATATGAATGATAACTTTTTTGATCATATTGATATTGATCAGGATAATACCTTTGTACCAAATGGAATAGCGACAGACCTTGATCAAGAGTGTAAAAATTATGAGGAGCAAATTCGAGCTAAAGGAGAAATTGATCTTCAGTTATTGGGAATTGGGTCAAACGGTCATATTGGCTTCAATGAACCGGGCGCTTCTTTTGAATCGTATACGCATGTGGTTGAGTTAACTGAATCAACAAGAGAAGCAAATTCCATCTATTTTGAGAGGATGGAGGATGTTCCAAAAAAGGCGATTACAATGGGGATTGCTTCGATTATGAAGAGCAAGGAAATTCTTTTACTAGTGTCAGGTGAGCATAAGCATGATTCGTTAGCCAAACTATTAACCGGAGATCTAACCGAGCAGTTTCCGGCATCCATCTTAAAGCAACATCCTTCTGTCACTATTATTGCGGATGCAGCTGCCATTGGAAATTTAAATATAAAGGAAGTTATGTATGATTAATAAAAACTCGCCTATTCCCATCTATTATCAGCTGGAGGAGCTGATAAAGGATCAAATTGAAAAAGGGGATCTGAAGCCTGGAGATGCCCTTCCACCGGAACGCGAGTATGCGGAAACCTACCAAATTAGTCGTATGACGGTTCGACAAGCGTTCACAAAGCTAGTGAACGACGGTTATTTATACCGTTTGCAAGGAAAGGGTACCTTTGTAGCAGAAAGAAAAGTGGAGCAAGGATTACAAGGACTAACCAGCTTTACCGAGGATATGAGGGCAAGGGGATTGGAGCCGGGAAGCCAGCTTATAAACTTCGAAGTCATTCCAGCACCGGTCCGTATTGCTAAATATCTTTCAATTGAGGAAAGTAGTCCTGTGTACGAAATCAAACGAATCCGTCTGGCTGATCAGGTGCCAATGGCACTTGAAACTACTTATATATCCACAGACAAGGTAAAGGGGCTAACACAAGAGATTGTGAATCGTTCGTTGTATGAGTATATCGAGGGTACGTTAGGCTATAAAATCGATCATGCAAGACAAATTATCGAATCATCGGTGGCGAATCAAATTGAATCAGAGTTTTTACGTATTCAAGAGGGAGCTCCGATTATGCTAATCCAGAGAAACACATATCTTGAAGATGAAACCCCTATTGAAGTCGTGAAGTCCTCTTATCGGGCAGATCGCTACAAGTTTATGATCGACATGAAGAGGTAGAAGGGGAGGTGGGAGAACATGATCAAAGAGTATTTTCAAAAGCTGAGAGAGTTACTCGATGAGGTTGAAAATGAAGAACAGGACAAAATGAGTATAGCGGCTCATGAGATTGCTCGTTGTATACAAAACGATGGAATCGTTCATGTGTTTGGCTCTGGACACTCCCATATGCTAGCGGAAGAACTCTTTTACCGTGCAGGTGGACTCGCTCCGATTAGCCCCATTCTCATAGAGGATTTGATGCTGCATAAAGGAGCCGTTGAATCATCCAATCTAGAAAAAAAGAGTGGTCTAGCAAAAGGGAAGCTATCTTCTAGCAAGATTCTAGCAGGTGATATCGTAATCGTGGCTTCAACTTCTGGAAGAAATCCCGTTCCGATTGAAGTAGCAGAAATTGCGAGGGAGAGGGGCGCGTATATCATTGCAATTACTTCCCCTCGTTATGCAGCTACACAAGCTTCTAGGCATGAAAGTGGAAAGTACTTGTTTGAAATGGTTGATTTGACCATCGATAATCACATAGAGGTTGGCGACACCCTTTTGCACCATCCAAATAGTGCAAGTGGGTTTAGCTCTGGTTCTTCCATTATCGGTATGACGATCGTGAATGCAATTATGGCTGAAACCATTCAGCTGATGCTTGAAGAGGGAAAAGAACCTCCTGTGTTTTTAAGCAATAATGCCAACGATGCTGGTTCGCATAATCAACGTTTAATTGATCGATACAAAGAAAGAATCCCAATGTTAGTTACAAATATCTATAAATAACTTTTTTGAGGAGAAAGAGGAGGAAAACAAAATGGTGATGAAGTATTTACAAAAAATTGGTCGTTCACTTATGCTTCCTGTGGCCGTTTTACCGGCAGCAGCCATTCTGATGGGGATTGGATATTGGATAGATCCGTCTGGCTGGGGAGCAGGAAGTCCAGTTGCGGCGTTCCTGATTAAAGCAGGAGGATCCATCATCGATAATATGGCCATTCTTTTTGCGGTTGGGGTTGCTCTTGGAATGTCCAAGGATAAAGATGGATCTGCAGCCCTAAGTGGCCTCGTGGCATATTTGGTTGTTACGACATTGCTTTCAACGAATGCTGTGGCCATGCTTCAAGGGATTGATCCAGCAGAGGTAAATGCTGCGTTTGGAAAAATCGGAAATCAATTTATTGGTATTTTATCAGGGTTAGTGGCAGCGTTTGCATATAATCGCTTTAGTCATGTAAAACTGCCAGATGCCCTTGCCTTTTTTAGTGGGAAACGTCTCGTACCTATAATGACTGCTGTGTCTATGTTAGTGGTATCATTAGTTCTTTTCTTTGCATGGCCAGTTATTTTCACTGGGTTGGTTTCATTCGGTACAGCGTTCAGTAAGCTTGATTTTATCGGAGCAGGATTGTATGGATTCTTTAACCGCTTATTAATTCCAACAGGGTTACACCACGCACTCAACTCTGTATTCTGGTTTGATGTGGCTGGCATTAACGATATCGGTAACTTCTGGTCTGGAAATGGAACAAAAGGAACAACAGGTATGTACCAAGCTGGTTTCTTCCCTGTCATGATGTTTGGTTTACCGGCAGCGGCACTTGCGATGTATCATACAGCTAAAACCGCTCGTAAAAAGCAAGTGGCTTCCTTAATGCTTGCGGCAGGATTTGCTTCATTCTTTACTGGGGTAACAGAACCGTTAGAGTTCGCATTTATGTTCGTTGCACCAATGTTATATGTGGTTCACGCGGTGTTAACAGGAATTTCTTTAGCTGTGGCATCCCTTTTCCACTGGACTGCTGGATTTGGCTTTAGTGCTGGTTTCGTTGACTTTGTATTAAGTTCAAGATTACCACTAGCAAACCAACCATATATGCTTCTTGTGCAAGGTTTAGTATTTGCAGCAATTTATTATTTCTTATTCCGTTTCTTAATTACAAAGTTTAATTTAATGACACCTGGTCGTGAAGATGAAGCAGAAGAGGCTGGAGCAACTATGACAGCTAGTGGTGACAAGTTCGCACAAATGGCTGCTGTCATTTATGAGGGCTTAGGTGGAGATACTAATGTTACTTCTGTAGACAATTGTGTTACTCGTCTTCGTATAGAGGTAAAGGATATGGGAGCTGTTGACCAAGCAAAAATCAAATCAACAGGCATTCCAGGTATCAATATTGTTGGGCAAAATAGCATTCAAGTAATTGTTGGTACACAAGTGCAATTTGTTGCGGATGAAGTAGAGAAGATTCGTAAGAAGAAGTAGGTTTGATTGTTTTTATCCTAAAGAGGATGAGCTACGGCTTGTCCTCTTTTTCCTTGGTTAATTTTTAGTAAATTAGGATATTATCTTACATCTTTAAGAAGATTTGGTGGTATACTTAGGTGTATTTCAGGTGAGAATGTAAAATTCTCGCAGGGGCTGGAGGTGCTTGCGTGAGCGCGGAACAAAGGAAAAAGTTAATTGTACTAATGATAAATATGTTTATTGCGATTGGGAGCTTCGGTATCATTATCCCAATTTTGCCTGCTTATTTGCAATCGATTGGTCAGGGCGGAACCGCAGCTGGTTTAATGATCGCGATATTTGCTGGAGCACAGCTGATTTTCTCACCAATTGCCGGAAAATGGACGGATCAATTTGGTCGAAGAAAAATGATTATATACGGATTAATTGGATTAACCGCATCGATGTTTATTTTTTATGCCGTTGATACCATTTGGTGGTTATACGCATCACGGGTAATCGGTGGAATAGGAGCTGCGCTTCTCGTTCCTGCCATATTCGCTTATGTTGCAGACATTACAACGATGGAGCAGCGTGCTAAAGGAAATAGTTTAATTTCAGCAGCTATGTCACTTGGAATTGTCATTGGACCGGGAATCGGAGGCTTTTTAACAGATTACGGATTAAAAGTACCCTTCTTGATATCGGCGATTGTATCGCTTGTAGCTGTTATATTTTCCATTATTGTCCTAAAAGAAAGCCAGCAGGAACAAGCGGAAGGAATTCATTATGATGATGAATCCATGGTCAAAAAGCTAGTTCGATCGGTGAAAATGCCTTATTTTATTCCACTAGTGATCACCCTTGTAATGAGTTTTGGATTAATGGCTTATGAATCAGTACTAGGCTTGTTTGTTGATAATGAGTTCGGTGCAACCCCTCAGGAAATCGCTTTGATGATCACAGCGACAGGGATCATCAGTACGATTGTTCAATTATTTGTTGTTGATCGATTGGTAGTTACCCTTGGTGAGGAGAAGGTACTAACTATTTTCTTAGCAGTTGCCACGGTAGGATTTCTGTTATCGATTTTTGCTTCAAGCTATGTGTTGTTCTTTGGTATTACGTTACTTATCTTCTTAGCAACGTCGATTCTACGCCCGGTGTTAAACACCCTAATTTCAAAGCTTGCTGGTCATGAGCAAGGCTTTGCGATGGGAATGAATAACGCATATATGAGTATTGGTAATATACTTGGGCCAACACTCGCTGGACTGCTTTACGATGTGAATATCATTTACCCGTTTGTATTAGGGTTAGTATTATTAGTATTTACATTAATGACAACGATGGCTTGGGTGAAACGTTCACCGAAACAACCGAAATTGGGTACACCTGAAAAGGTATAAAAGATTAATTATTACAACTCGCTTCCCCTAATGGTGAAGCGAGTTTTCTTATGCTTTAATATAGATAAGGAGAGTGATTAGGATGAAATTTACAATGGGATTTATTGGTTTTGGAAAAAGCGTTATAAGATATCACCTGCCCTATCTATTAGTAAGAGATCATGTAAAGGTGAAAAAAATTTACTCCCGCACAAAAAAAGAAGAACTCGAGAACACATATAAAACACATGGAATTGAATTTACATACGAACTTAATGAGCTATTAAACGATGCTGAGATCCAGCTAATAAGTATATGTACAGCACACAACAGTCATTATGAGCTAGCAAAGAGATGCCTGGAGCATAATAAACATGTGCTTGTTGAAAAACCGTTCGTTACGACGACTGAAGAGGCGAAGGAACTCTTAACAATAGCAAAGGAAAGAAATCTCGTCATTATGCCCTATCAAAACCGCCGTTTCGATAGCGATTTCCTAGCGTTAAAAGAGGTGCTCGAAAAAGGATACCTTGGAGAAGTAGTGGAAGTTGAATCACATATGGATTATTACCGAACGGAAGCTCCTTCGATACCAGGTGAATTTTACGATGGGGCGTTTTACGGGTTAGGAGTTCATACATTAGATCAGATCGTCTCGTTATTTGGTAAGTCTGATAAATTGTATTACGATATCCGTTCGATCCGAAATTCGAAAAATCCTGATGACTATTACCATGTGGAATTATTTTACCCAACCTTCAAGGTAATCGTGAAAACGAATCACCTAGTGAAAGTTCCATACCCAAGATTCATTGTTCATGGGACAAAGGGAAGCTTTATTAAATACGGAATCGATCGACAGGAAGAGTTTCTCAAAGCAGGAATGATGCCAGGAAGTGTCGGATTTGGAGAAGATCGTGAAGAGCATTATGGAGTAGTAACCTACACAGATGAACAAGGTCAGGAAGTTAAACAAAAAATTCCATCCCCTGTTGGAGATTATGGAAAAGTATATGATTCCCTTTACAACCACATTATTAATGGACAGCCGAAATTAGTGAGTGATGAAGAAGTACTTTTTCTTATGCAGATATTAGAAAACGGAGTAAAGGGAGATAACCCTAAGGTGCTGGCATTCAATTAGAATCTGAAAGGAGAGAGGCTGCACTTGAAGCCGACGGTATATATCACTAGGAAAATTCCTAATGAGATCATTCAAAGGATAGAAGAGCATTGCGTGATTCGAATATGGAAGGAAGAAGATATTGCTGTACCAAGAAATGTGTTAGAGAAAGAAATTCAGGAAGTGGAAGGGTTATTTTGTTTGTTAACCGACACCATCGATCAATCTTTATTGGAAAAGGCAAAAAGATTAAAGGTAGTCAGTAATATGGCAGTAGGTTTTAACAATATAGATATTGAAGTAGCAAAGTTAAAAGGAATCACTGTAACCAATACACCAGGAGTATTAACAGAAACAACCGCCGATTTAACATTTGCGTTATTAATGGCAACAGCTCGTAGATTAATAGAGTCATCGACTTATTTGAGAAATGGGGACTGGAAAACATGGTCTCCTATGCAATTGACTGGTCAAGATGTGTATGGGGCAACATTAGGAATCATCGGTATGGGGAGAATTGGAGCGGCTTTGCTAAAAAGAGCCCAAGGCTTTGACATGAAAATTCTCTATCATAATCGGTCTCGGAAGCTGGATCTGGAAAAGAAATTTTCTATGACGTATGTTGAAATGGATCAGTTATTAAAAGAATCTGATTTTGTCTGTATCATGACTCCTTATACTCCGGAAACGAAACATTTGATTGGAGCAAAAGAATTGGCTTTAATGAAAAGCAATGCCATTTTAATCAATACCGCACGCGGTGGAATTGTAAATGAGGATGCCTTGTATGATGCATTACAGTCGGGTCAGATTTGGGCAGCAGGATTGGATGTATTTGAGGAGGAGCCCGTTTTCCTGAACCATTCGTTATTAACACTGCCTAATGTAGTGACTCTTCCTCATATAGGGAGTGCGAGCATAAAAACAAGACTTCAAATGGCCCATCTAGCAACAGATAATTTATTATTAGCTTTAAATAATCAAACACCGAAACATGTAGTTGTATAAAAAGTTATAGCTTCATAGTCCAACAGAAGGATTGATGATATGAAAAAGAATATGATTACCGTAACAAAGGAAAAGGTACTATTTATTTGGAGAATTCCATCCTTACCTGTTCTTTTTTTAATTAACACCATCCTTGGTTTTGCCACTTCCTTCTTTATCCCCTACTCATCTCTTTTCGGTATTGATGAAGTCGGAATGAGTAACGCAGCATTCGGTGTCTTTATGACAGTGCTGGCGTTAGGTGGGGTAACCATTAGCAGTTCGTTGGCAAAGTTATCAGATACAAAGCTTAGTAGAAGATACTTGCTTATCCTTACTACCATCGCTGGGGTGATTGGGTATATATTATTTGCATACTTACGAAATTATTTTGCTTTGTCTGTAACCGCATTCTTTCTATTGGGGGCATCAGCGGCTGCTGTTCCTCAATTATGGGCATATGCAAGAGATGCTTTAAAAGAGGCTGCTATTCCAGCAGAGGATACGCCTTTTATCATGAATATCTTTCGAATGTTTTTTGCCTTAGCTTGGACGGTGGGCCCTGCTCTAGGGGCCTGGCTCTTAATATTGGTTGACTTCAAAGGGTTGTTTTTATTCGTAGCTGCAGGGTACTTGCTTGCTTTTCTAACTGTTGTGTTTTTATTACAGGAAGTGTCAAAACAGAAGGTTGTGAGTCAAGAGGCATTGTCAGTAAAAAAATCAATCATCAAACCGCATATTTTTGCCAATCTAGCTGCGGCACTATTACTATCGACAGCTACTTCTATTCATATGTTAAATGTGCCTCAATTTGTTACGAAGGTACTTCATGGAACGGAAATGGATGTTGGTTTGATTTTTAGTGTGCCACCGATTTTTGAGGTTCCGATGATGATTGGGCTAGGTTTACTAGCCACAAGAATGGATGTTTCAGTGCTTGTGAAGATTGGATTTATCACTGCTCTTACGTATTTTCTTTTATTTAATTTTGTTACCGAGCCTTGGCAAATCTATCCCCTGCAAATCTTAAGTGCCGCACAGGTTTCCATTACGTCTGGCATTGCTATTTCTTATTTTCAGGATTTTATGCCAGAAGCACCGGGTACGGCAACCACTCTTTACATGAACGCGACACAGATTGGATCTACGGTAGGGTATTTGTTGTTCGGACTTATTTCTGAGTTCATCAATTATGACCATATGATTACGGTCTATACTCTTTCTGCCGGCTTGGCATGTGTATTTATGGTTCTTTATGGAAAAGAGCAAAGACTGCAAACTTCAGCTCAATCGAATGCACCAGGTTTATAAATTAAGGCTGTTTTCGTAAAGTTTGTTGTTTTGGAAAAATCCTAAAAGCCGGATTTTTCCCCGCATAACGCTGGGTTTATTGGTCTATTTGGAGATTAGCTCTTTTCTAAGGATGATAATATACTGATTGGCTGTTGAAACAAATAGTTTATTTCCTAAAAAGTGTGTATATAGCAACAACTAAATTAAAGAGAAAAGAGGAATAAAACATGGTCTATCAAGCAAAGGACAATCGCTATGAATCAATGAAATATAATCGAAGTGGCCAATCAGGATTATTACTTCCAGCCATCTCTCTAGGGTTATGGCATAATTTTGGTGGAGTAGATACGTTTGAAAATGGCCGTGCCATGCTTAGAAGAGCGTTTGACTTAGGAATTACGCATTTTGATTTAGCAAATAACTATGGACCACCGGCAGGTTCCGCTGAAGAAATGTTTGGACAGATGTTAAGGACTGATTTTGCCCCTTATCGGGATGAAATGATTATTTCTTCAAAGGCAGGCTATTATATGTGGCCTGGACCTTACGGAAACTGGGGGTCGAAAAAATATTTAATGGCAAGTCTTGATCAAAGTCTGAAGCGGATGGGGCTTGATTATGTCGATATTTTTTATTCGCATAGACCTGACCCGAATACACCGCTTGAAGAGACGATGGGTGCGTTGGATTTAATCGTCCGACAAGGAAAGGCGTTATACGTAGGGATCTCGAATTATAGTGCAGAGCAAACTGCTGAAGCGATTAGCATACTAAATCGACTCGGTACACCATTGGTTATTCACCAACCTAGCTATTCCATGCTAAACCGTTGGGTTGAAGATGGTTTGCAGGATGTCTTACAAGAAAACGGGGTCGGCTCAATCGCTTTTTGCCCCCTTGCACAAGGATTGCTAACTAATAAGTACCTTACTGGACTCCCAAGTGATTCAAGAGCTGTGAAGTCAACAGGAGCATTAGGAACAAACCAAGTAACAGAAGAAGTGATTAGCCGCGTTCAAAAACTCAATACGCTTGCGGCAAAACGAGGACAAAGCCTTGCTCAAATGTCTCTTGCTTGGGTACTTCGTGGAGAAAGAGTAACATCTGCTTTAATAGGAGCCAGTAAGGTTAGTCAAATTGAAGACAATGTAGCAGCACTCAATCACTTGGAATTCACATCGGAAGAATTAACACAAATTGAAGATATCTTAAACAGCTAGCACGAGTAAGCCTGTTGCTCCATCCTGACGATGGGGGAACAGGCTTTTTTCATAAATTGAGTTTTATGGGGAAAAGTAGAAAGTGAACGTATTCACAGCTGGAGATGATCAAAGTGGCATTAAGGGAATACAGGAAGCTAGACCGTCCATTAAAAATTCTATTGTTAGGGGTATTGCTCGCCCACCTAGGGTCCTATCTAGTAATGCCTATGCTTCCTATTATACTAACAACCGAAACAGGACTCTCTTTAGTACAAATTGGGGCCATTTTAGCAACGATAGCGATTGCTTTCCAGTTTGGGAGTATTACAGGAGGAGTACTTGCGGACCGAATAGGGAGACGTTTTATTATTGGATTAGGAGCGTTGATAACGGCAGGTGGGGTACTAAACTTTGGAATATTTACGGAATATGTTTTCCTTCTAGTTTCCGCAGCAATTATGGGACTTGGTAATGGACTGAATGCTCCTTCCACTAAGGCAGCGATTGCGGCGTTTGCTTCTTCAAGTGGAAACCAAACGACCGCATTTTCTCTCCGTGGGATTGCGGCAAATGTTGGTACAGGAATAAGTGGACTCGTTATCTTCTTCCTTCTAGCAGAAGCATCGAGAAATATATTCTTTATCGCAGCCGCCATTTATGTAGCCCTGGCCTTAGTGAGTTGGATATTGCTTCCGAAAAAGTGCGGGGACATCCCCTGTCCCTCATTACCCATAGGAGCATATGGGGAAGCAGTAAAGCATCGGCCGTTTATCACTTTCAGTCTAGTAACGATCCTTATCTGGGCACTGTATGCACAATTCTCTTTAGCTTTACCACTAAGAGCAACAGTAGTTTTAGATAATCCAAAAAATATATCGTTAATTTGGACCATCAACAGTTTTATCGTTATTGCTCTTCAAGGAATTATTACGAAACGATTCATCACTAAAATGAATCCGATTTCGGCGTTAGCGGTAGGGGTATTGTTTATAACAGCTGGAATTTCATCCTTGTTTTTCTCGAATGGTTTCTTCTTCTTTATGATAAGTGGAGCAATCTTTGTTATTGGTGAGATGATGATTTTACCAACCGTAGATAGTACCATTTCTCAACTCTCAAAGCCTGAGCTCATTAGTTTATTTTTTGCATTATCAAATGTGGTGTATGGATTAGGAGAGGCGGGTGGAAAAACAATAGGTGGCAGGCTGTTAGATGTAGGTGGTGTAAATAATGCAACGCCTTCGGTGGTGTTTGCGATTTCCGGATTCGTGATTTTCATTTTTGTAATGATGTTAAGAAAGTGGGGTCCATTAACAGAGTCTTTAACCAAGGCAGCACATAACCCCCGAAGACCAGAGGTGGCCCCTAGAATATCCCATGAGCCTGCACAAAATCGAACACATCCACTTCACCGCTTCGAGCCAGAGATTTTTTTTCGAAAAAAGCCTACAACGGAGTAAGAAGTTTGAGGACAACAAGTTTGTCCTTTTTTTCATTCATTCTTTATTTTGTCACAACTCTCATTTTATATCATATGTTATAATACTCAAAAGAATGTTTGAATGAAATGGGGAAGTGCGATGACAAAAGAAGATGTGTGTGAGGTCAGCTGTTTTGATGAGGAGAAGGTTACCAAAGTAAAAGATGAGCTTAGTATGCAAAATACGAAGGAAGTCTCGAAGCTTTTTAAAGCATTATCGGATGACACCAGACTAAAAATTGCTTACTCCCTAAGTGTGGAAGAGGAGCTCTGTGTATGCGATGTGGCGAACATTGTTGGCTGCACGGTTGCAACTGCCTCTCATCATCTCCGTCTCCTTAGAAACCTAGGTCTAGCAACATATCGAAAAGAAGGAAAGCTTGTCTATTATTCCTTAGATGATGAACATGTAAAACAACTCGTTGACATCGCCTTTACCCATCAAAAGGAGGTGGCATTACGTGGATAATTCAACTGGTATGACGAATGTTAAGCAAGTGTATCGCGTTCAAGGGCTTTCCTGAGCAAGCTGTGCCAAAAAGTTCGAAACGAACGTAAAGCACCTGGATGGTGTTTTTGATGCGAATATAAACTTTGGTGCCGCCAAACTAACTGTGTTTGGTGAGGCAACAATAGAAGAACTAGAAAAAGCTGGTGCATTTGACGGGATAAAGGTTCAACCGAAAAACGCTCGTATCCAAGAGGTTAAGGAGCCGTTTTTACAAAAATATGCAACAGTTCTCGCTGCCTTTGTCCTATTACTTGTAGGATGGATCATTGGTGAGATTCGTGGAGAGGATTCGATTGCATCGATTATAGCTTATGCGTCGTCCATTATCATAGGAGGCTATCACCTGTTCCAGACAGGGTTAAAAAATTTGCTTCGCCTTCAGTTTGATATGAAAACACTCATGACGATTGCTGTTATTGGAGCTGCTATTATTGGTGAATGGGGTGAAGGGGCAACCGTTGTTATCTTGTTTGCCATTAGTGAAGTACTTGAATCGTATTCGATGGATAAAGCTCGCCAATCGATCCGCTCACTTATGGACATCACCCCAAAAGAAGCAATGATTCGACGTGGACAGCAAGAGATGGTTGTTGACGTAGAAGACATCCAAATCAATGATGTGTTACTAGTAAAGCCAGGGCAAAAGCTAGCGATGGATGGCATCATCGTAAAAGGGTTGTCAGCCATCAATCAGGCAGCCATTACCGGTGAATCCGTGCCTGTCGCAAAAGGGATAAACGATGAAGTGTATGCCGGCACTCTTAATGAAGAAGGTTTTCTTGAAGTAAAGGTGACAAAGCATGTGGAGGATACGACGATTGCGAAAATCATTCATTTGGTTGAAGAAGCGCAAGCAGAGAGAGCGCCATCACAGGCATTTGTTGACCGCTTTGCAAAGTATTACACACCACTTATTATGCTCTTTGCTCTTGGAGTAGCCATTGTCCCGCCGCTATTGTTTGGTGCACAATGGAATGAGTGGATCTACCAAGGGTTGGCCGTGCTAGTGGTTGGTTGTCCGTGTGCCCTCGTCATCTCCACACCTGTTGCGATTGTAACTGCTATTGGAAATGCAGCGAAAAAGGGAGTTTTAATCAAAGGTGGCATTCATTTAGAGGAAATGGGAGCCCTAAAGGCCATTGCATTTGATAAAACCGGAACATTAACAAAGGGCGTCCCAGTAGTTACCGATTATGAAACGGCCCCAGGCATCCATGCAAACGAGACATTTGCCATCATTACAGCACTTGAGAAGGCCTCCCAGCATCCGCTTGCCTCAGCCATCTTAAAAAAGGCAGATCAGTGGGAGTTAAACTACGCCCATTTAGAACTTGAGGATTTTACGTCTGTAACTGGTAAAGGAATCTTTGGGATAATTGCAGGTACAAAGTATTATGTGGGAAGCCCAAGCTTTATTAATGAACAGATTGAGGGTGGCTTATTAGCTGTCTACCATGAAAAAATCACTGCCCTTGAGGAACAAGGAAAAACCGTTATGGCTGTTTGTTCATCTGAACAATTCCTAGCCATAGTGGCAGTGGCTGATGAAATTCGCGAAGAAACAAAAGAAGTGATACAACAGCTGCATTCGCTCGGGCTACAAAAGACCATTATGCTCACGGGTGATAATGAAGGTACGGCAAAGGCAGTTGGTAATAAAGCTGGAGTAAACGAAGTAAAAGCGAACCTTCTTCCACAAGATAAGCTTTCCTTTATCAAGGAGTTACGATCTGCTTATCATCGAGTCGCTATGGTCGGTGATGGAGTGAATGATGCTCCTGCATTAGCAGCGTCTACCGTTGGGATTGCCATGGGAGGAGCGGGAACGGATACAGCCCTTGAAACAGCAGATATCGCACTTATGGCTGATGATTTGAGAAAGCTTCCATTTACCGTAAAATTAAGCAGAAAAGCGTTACGTATTATTAAACAAAATATCACTTTCTCACTCGGTATCAAGCTATTGGCTCTATTATTAGTCGTTCCAGGATGGCTCACACTATGGATCGCCATCTTCGCAGACATGGGAGCCACGCTTATTGTGACGTTGAACAGTCTACGGTTGCTTCGGGTAAAAGATGAATCATAAGGCTTCCTTTTGGGGAGCCTTTTTTATAGAGAAAAGTTCTAAAAAAAATCCAATATTTCTTTATAAATTAATTTACATACCATACAGGGGTATGCTATTATAAAAATATCGAAGGGGGGAGTCATATGAATCAAGATGATTCTTTGCTACATGAAGAGGAAAGCTGTCACACTAGTGATCGAAAAAGTCACCATTCAGATAAAGTGAAAAGCAATCTTGTCACACGGCTAAACCGTATTGAAGGGCAAATTCGTGGAATCAAGGGGTTAATTGAAAAGGATACGTATTGCGACGATGTCATTACTCAAATTTCAGCTACACAATCTGCGTTAAACAGTGTCGCAAAAATCTTGCTAGAAGGTCATTTAAAGGGCTGTGTCGTAGATCGACTGCAAGAGGGCGATATAGAAGTATTAGATGAGGTGCTAGTAACGATTCAAAAACTGATGAAAAAATAAGGAGTTGTTAACAATGGAAAAAGTAACACTACAGGTAGAAGGAATGTCATGCGGACACTGCGTAAAAGCAGTAGAAGGCAGTGTAGGGGAATTAGCTGGAGTTTCAATTGTAAAGGTTGACCTAGAAACCAAATCAGTTGCTGTCGAGTTTGATGCTGACAAAGTTTCATTAGATACAATCAAGGAAACGATTGATGACCAAGGATATGATGTGAAATAAAAAAGATCACGTGCTAGAAATAGCACGTCCTCTTTTTAAAAAAATATACCCTATATAGGTATAAGGAGTTTTTCATATGAGTGAAAAGGTACTAGAAAGCCAATTTCAAATTACCGGTATGACTTGTGCTGCGTGTTCTACTCGCATTGAAAAAGGACTGAAAAAAATGGATGGAGTCACGGATGCTAATGTAAATTTAGCTTTAGAAAAAGCAACAGTAAAGTTTGATGCCGCCGTAACAGGACCAGCTAATATTCAAGAGAAAATTCGAGCCCTTGGATATGACGTTATCACTGAAAAAGTAGAGCTAAACGTGACTGGCATGACCTGTGCAGCTTGTTCCACCCGTATCGAAAAAGGATTAAACAAACTTGACGGTGTCGTCGGTGCTAACGTGAACCTTGCCCTTGAAAAGGCATCTGTTGAATATAATCCAGCCGATGTATCTGTTACGGATATGATTCAGAAGATTGAAAAGCTTGGGTACGGAGCAACCGTTAAATCTGATGAAAATGAGAAAGAAACAGTTGATCATCGTTTAAAGGAAATCGAGAAACAGCAAAGAAAGTTTATCTTCTCTATGATTTTATCTCTTCCACTTTTATGGGCAATGGTAGGGCACTTTACGTTTACATCCTTTTTATATGTTCCCGAAGTGTTCATGAATCCATGGGTGCAAATGGCGTTAGCGACACCTGTCCAATTTTACATTGGTAAACAGTTTTATGTAGGTGCCTATAAAGCGCTCCGAAACAAAAGTGCCAACATGGATGTGCTTGTGGCTCTCGGTACCTCTGCTGCATATTTTTACAGTGTGTATATTGCCATTGGCACGATTGGTCACAGCGCACATGGAGTCGGATTGTATTTTGAAACGAGTGCCGTTTTAATCACGTTAATCATATTAGGAAAATTGTTCGAAGTGAAAGCTAAGGGGCGATCTTCTGAAGCCATTAAAAAGCTCATGGGACTTCAGGCAAAAACTGCTCTAGTCGTTCGCGAGGGAGTCGAAATGGAAATTCCATTGGAACAGGTGATTGCTGGGGACGTGCTACTTGTTAAGCCTGGTGAAAAGATCCCTGTAGATGGCGTGATTTTGGAAGGGCAGTCCGCGCTTGATGAGTCCATGCTAACAGGTGAAAGTGTCCCAGTTGATAAAACGGTTGGGGATTCAGTCATTGGAGCAACGATCAATAGAAATGGATTTTTAAAGGTGCAAGCAACGAAGGTTGGGAAGGACACAGCTCTTGCGCAAATTATTAAGGTGGTAGAGGAAGCACAGGGATCGAAAGCACCTATTCAGCGCTTAGCTGATTCCATTTCAGGCATTTTTGTCCCAATCGTAGTCGGAATTGCTATTGTGACTTTCCTCGTTTGGTTTTTTTGGGTCGCTCCAGGTGACTTCCCAGAAGCATTAGAAAAATTAATTGCTGTTTTAGTCATCGCTTGTCCTTGCGCGCTAGGTCTCGCCACACCAACATCCATCATGGCAGGATCTGGCCGTGCCGCAGAATACGGTATCCTTTTTAAAGGTGGAGAGCATTTAGAAACGACGCACCGTATTCAGACGGTCATTCTTGATAAAACAGGAACAATTACAAATGGAAAACCAGTACTAACGGATGTGGTCACTTCCATGAATGAAGACGAATTCCTAACTTTGGTCGGTTCTGCTGAGAAGCAATCAGAGCACCCACTTGCTCAAGCAATTGTGGAAGGAATTAAGGAAAAAGGAAGGGTACTCGTTCATGCGTCTCAGTTTGAAGCGATTCCTGGCTTCGGAATTAAGGCAGTCATTGATGGGAAAGACGTGTTAGTAGGTACTCGTCGTTTGATGAAAACATACGAAGTCACTATCGTTGAAACGGTTCAGGAAAACATGGCCTCTTTTGAAAAAGAAGGGAAAACAGCGATGCTAGTAGCAGTTGATGGCGTATTTGCTGGTATTGTTGCAGTGGCTGATACAATTAAAGAAACCTCACGGTCTGCGATTACGCGATTAAAGGATATGGGACTTGAGGTCATCATGATTACTGGCGACAACGAGCAAACTGCCCAAGCGATTGCGAAAGAAGCGGGAGTCGATCGTGTTATTGCCGAGGTTCTTCCAGAAGGAAAGGCCGAGGAAGTCCAAAAGCTGCAGGCAGCTGGAAAGAAAGTGGCAATGGTGGGCGATGGAATCAACGATGCACCAGCTTTGGCCATTGCTGATATCGGGATGGCCATTGGAACGGGTACCGATGTGGCAATGGAAGCTGCCGACATCACCCTCATTCGTGGCGACTTAAACAGCATTGCAGATGCTATCTTTATGAGCAAAAAGACCATTACAAATATTAAGCAAAATCTGTTCTGGGCATTTGCCTACAATACACTTGGCATTCCCATTGCCGCACTTGGCTTCTTAGCTCCATGGCTTGCGGGTGCAGCCATGGCCTTCAGTTCTGTATCTGTTGTGATAAATGCATTACGACTACAGCGAGTGAAGCTTTAAAATAGAGTATGCATGCCCCCGGCGTAGGTCGGGGTATTTTTTTTGTTTGGGTTAGAGGGATATGACACTTTTAGCATGGAAGAAGAGGGTATCGTGTCGTAAAGTATTTTTTTGACGTGTGTGGCATGGAAAAAGGCTGGTTATCGGTCATTAAATGATTTTTATGAAGCGCAAGGCATGGGGAAAAGAAGGAGAGAGGTCATAAGGTGAATGTTATAACCTCCGAGGCCTAAAAAAGGAAAAGCACCTGTCATAATAAAATGGTGATCGAGAAATATTAGGTTAGATTCCCATGGATTGAGGCATTTTTTGCCAGCGGTAACCAAAGTGGGAGTTAGATTCCCGTGGACTCAGGAATCAGGTGCCAGTGGTAATCAAAGTGGGAGTTAGATTCCCATGGACTCAGGAATCAGGTGTCAGTGGTAACCAAAGTGGGAGTTAGATTCCCGTGAACCCGGAAATCACAAGTCAGCGGTAACCAAAGTAGCTGTTTGATTCCCACAAACCGAGAAATTCGCCCCTATTGGTAACCAAACAAAAACTAGTTAACAAAAGCCATCCACCAAAAACTCTAACCCTGAATCGAGAACATAGAAAACACGCTTGAAATAATAAGAGGGTTAGCCAATTAGGCTAACCCTCTCTTTTTTCTATTGACTGATCGCAAGTCGATACTCATTTGTTAGGTTTTCAAAGATTTTTTTCACAGGGAGAATCTCTTTGATTTCATGAACCCTTGCTCCTGCAAACACAAGTCCATTTTCAACATCGCCTGCCATTGATTTTAAAAGGGAATCAAGGGTACAGAAGCGATAAGAACAATTCTTTAAGCAATCTCTGCACTTCGTAATTTTAAGCTTTTCTGAAGTGGTGATTAAATCTGTAAAATGGTTCGCAATGGCACGACCATGAAGACCAACAGTTGTTTTGACAAGCAGTGTATCTTCTTTTGTCGCTTCAACGTATTTCTGTTTAAAGGAAAGTGGTGCGTCACATTCCTCGCTGGCAACAAATCGAGTTCCCATTTGTACCCCAGAAGCTCCCATGCTAAAGGCTTTAGCGATGTCTGCTCCTGTCATAATTCCTCCCGCTGCGATAACCGGGATGGTTACAGCCTCCACAACCTCCGGAAGTATGTCAAACAATGGACGTTCGGTCCCGAGATGGCCACCTGCTTCATTTCCTTCGACCACGACTGCAGCTGCACCAAGACGCTCCGACATTTTCGCTAGCTTTGCTGAGGATACGATTGAAAGGACTGGAATCCCCGCTTTCTTCCCCCATGCATACATATCTCTTGATATCCCTGCACCCGAAATAATAAAGTCGACTTTTTCTTCAAGTGCCGCTTTCATTTTTTCAGCAAAGTCATTCATTGCAAATAACACATTTACACCAATATATCCTGCATCCTTCTTCACAAGCGCCTTCGCTTGACGAATATGGTTTCTCATTTCTTCAACGGAAATCCCTGTTCCAGAAATAATGCCAATTCCACCTGCATTTGCAACAGCTGAGGCAAGCTTGCTAAGGGAAATCCCAACACCCATGCCACCTTGTATGATTGGAGCTTTAGGAAGCATATGTCCGATTTTTAACTGAGGAAAATTCATGATTATCACCCATTTCTTTTAATCTCCATTCGATTCTAGCATGTAGTATGGAATAAGAATGTGATATTTATTACTAGGTACTAAAAATTGATAATAATAGTTGGTAACATTCTGTGAACATTGAATAAAAAAATTCTATTTGGATACAATTTCCTTGAAAAAATCCCCTTTGTCCTGTTAGACAAGGGGATGAACAAATGCTTCTAGTGTGAGAATGGCTGTTTTGATATCGTTTGAAGTAAGATTTTTCTCCAAGTAATGAATGGACTCTCCAACTGCTACTGTTCTCTCGGCAATAGCCGTAAGTTTTTCAGAGTTATCTAATCCTAGATCCTTTAGTAAAATAGGAAGCTCCAGGGATTGATAAAAAGAAAGAAGAGAGGCAACCTCCTCAAAATTCTCCTCGAGTACAAGCTGAACAAGAATGCCGTATGCTACCTTTTCGCCGTGAAGAAGGTGATGAGTGTCAGGTGCAACCGTTAGTCCATTATGAACTGAGTGGGCAGCAGCGATTCTCCCATAACGGTCTCCGAAGCCACCGACCATGCCACCTGCAACGATGATTGCTTCAATTACTTGGAGAAAAGCTGGAGACGCTTTTTTTTCTTCCATCGCCTCTAATGCAGCTTGGCTATGTTCAAGTAAAACGATCTGACATAGTCTTGCGCTTTGATGGGCAATTTTTACAGGTAGCGGTAGCTCTTGTAACTCACGTATTAACACATCGGCTTCGTACCACTTGGCTAATGTGTCTGCAATTCCTGCTCGGATATACTTCACCGGTGAATGAAGGATGATACTAGGTTCAATTAAAACAATGAGTGAGCTTTTAGGAAAAATGGTGTAATGAGTGAATTCGCCTTCTTCTGTATAAAACACGCTCAATGGTGTCCAAGCAGAGCAGGTGGAGGCGAGTGTCGGGATAAGAATGGCTTCCGTGCTTGTTTCGTGTGCCACTGCCTTTGTAAGGTCGAGTACTTTCCCTCCTCCTATTCCAATAATAGCGTCGATGGTTGTGCCATTGGCTATCGTTGAGATTCTTTGTACTTCATTTAACGAGCATTCACCATGATAGGGAACAAAGGTAAGTTCTACATTGGTCATTTCCGGAAAATAGGCTGAGGCCGCTTTCCAAGATTTTTCTCCGTGTATCACTAAACAATGATTAATTGAATGGGAGAGAAGTAGATTTTCTAGGTCGTTTAATGAACGCTCATAACATGCATAATAGGAGGGAGCACCACGAACTTCTATTTTTGTCACTGTCCTCAATCCTTTCTATTAAAAACAACGCCGAAAAGGCGTTGTTTTTGAGTTCTCCAATTAGCGATTTACCATCCATTCGGGTTTTCCGAAGCCTTGAAAATCTTCATCGATAATCGCTTCAAATTCTTCCGATTCTACGACTTCTTTCAGGTCTTTTGCAAATTGGCTGTCAATATTCTTTGTATCTACTACCACACGGTTGCGGTATTGATCTGGCATGTTTTCAAGCTGTAATGCATCTAATAGATCCATTTTTGCCGCTAATGCGAAATTCCCTGGTACAGCAGCAAGGTCTACGCCATCCACTGCACGTGGAAGCTGAGCTGCTTCAATTGGTTGGAATACAAGGTTTTTCACGTTTTTTTCTACGTCTTTTTCAGAAACTGTTAATGGATTAGCATCGGCATTTAATGTAATTAAACCAAGGTCTTCTAAAATTAAGAAAGCACGTGCTGCGTTTGTTGGGTCATTAGGAATCGCAATAGCAGCGCCATCAGCAATTTCATCAATAGAAGTAAACGTCTTAGAGTAGATTCCCATCGGTGCGGTTGGTACTGAAATCACATCAGAAAGTTCAATCTTATTTTCCTTTGCAAAGTTTTCCATGTAGATTTTGTGCTGGAAAAGATTCGCATCAAGATCGCCTTTGGAAAGGGCAAGGTTTGGTTGAACGTAATCACTGAATTCTACTACTTCTACTACATAGTTTTTTTTCTCTAATAATGGCTTAATCGCGTTTGACACCATGTCGCTGTATGGCCCAGATGTTGCTCCAATTTTTACTTCCTTTTTCGTAGTCGCACTTTCCTCAGAAGAAGAAGTTTCATCAGAACTTCCACCGCAAGCTGCAAGAGCAGCAATCGCAATCAAAATGACAAAACTCAAAAATAACTTTTTCATCGTAAATATTCCCCCAATAGTTTTATGGTGTCTGTCACCCTTCGTGGACAGTTGGTGCGTTTTTGTCCGTCTGGAATGGACAGTGGTCACATGTGATTTATTTTTTGTTTACTGCTTTTGCTAGTCGGTCACCAAAAAATTGGATGAGCTGGACTAAACAAATTAGGATGATAACGGTGGTGATCATTACGGTGTTGTCGTATCGGTAGTAACCGAACCGGATAGCAAGATCTCCGACACCTCCGCCGCCAACGATACCAGCCATCGCAGAGTATGCGACTAAACTAATAATCGTAATGGTCACGCCTTGGATGATCCCTGGTTTGGCCTCTGGAAGAAGAACCTCCTTGATGATCATCCACGGGGAAGCCCCGACCGCGACAGCTGCTTCAATGACTCCCTTATCGATCTCACGCAGTGACTGTTCTACCAATCTAGCAAAGAAAGGAATCGCAGCTACTGAGAGTGAAACAGAAGCGGCAGTTGGCCCAATTGTTGATCCAGCGATCAAGTCTGCCAATGGTAAAAGGGCAATGAGCAAGATGATAAACGGGACCGACCGAATCATGTTTACTAAAAACCCCACAATTTGATTAAATAGGGAATTCTCTAAAAACAATCCGCGGTCGGTAATAAATAATAGTACTCCCACAGGTAGGCCGACAATCATGGCTACCACAATCGATATTCCCACCATATAAATCGTTTCAAAAAAGGCTTTGTTTAAATCGGGTAGCAATTCTATCAAGCTATCAAGCGGCATCTCTGATCACCTCCAAGCTTTCTGTTCGAGATGTAATGTACTGAAGGGCTTTTTCTACTTCAGCATGATCTCCAGTAAGCTCCATAATGAAAATCCCTAGAGGGGTCTCTTTTATGTACTCGATTTTGCCGTGTAGAATATTCCCTTTCACCTGAAACTTCTGAAGCGCATCTGAAATCACTGACTCCTCTGCAATCGCCCCACGGAAATGGATCTTCACAATCTTTCCTTTGCTTGAAGTTAGCAAGTGTTCTGGTAAATCAAATTGAAGAATGGTACTGATGAATTCCTTCGTAAGTTCATTTGTCGGATTTGCGAACAATTCATACACTTGACCTTCCTCAACAATTCGACCATCCTGCATT
Organism: Robertmurraya korlensis NBRC 107688; assembly: GCF_001591645.1. Lineage (GTDB taxonomy): Bacteria > Bacillota > Bacilli > Bacillales > Cytobacillaceae > Robertmurraya_A. The sequence continues at coordinate 29,297 of NZ_BCVH01000010.1, forward strand.
ACTGCCATACGATCACAAATCTCTTTTACGACTTCCATCTCGTGTGTAATCAGTACAATCGTTAACCCTAGCTCTTGATTAATCTTTTTTAACAGTGACAATATTGCCTTGGTCGTGCTTGGGTCTAGGGCTGAGGTAGCTTCATCACAAAGGAGAACAGAGGGGTTGTTTGCTAATGCTCTCGCAATCCCTACACGTTGCTTTTGTCCACCACTTAGCTGTGACGGAAACACATCACGCTTATCGGACAAACCGACCATTTCAAGTAGGTCTGTTACTCGTGCATCAATTTCTGCTTTTGATTTATGAGCTGCTTTTAGAGCAAATGCTACGTTTTCAAAAACAGTCTTTGAGCTTACGAGATAAAAGTGTTGGAAGATCATCCCGATTTTTTGGCGAGCACTCCGAAGCTCCTTTTTCCCAAGAGAAGTAAGGGAAACACCATCAATCTTAATTTCGCCTGAAGTCGGAGCCTCTAATAAATTCAGGCAGCGTAACAAAGAACTTTTGCCCGCACCACTATAGCCAACAATTCCAAAAATTTCGCCTTTATCCACGGTAAGTGACACATGGTCTACACCGGTTACTTTCCCTTTTTTCGTTTGGTAGACTTTCACCAAGTCATTTATTTCGATCATCTCTGTCACCCCTTAAGCTATGAAAATACAAAAATGCCTCTTTCCATTCAGAAAGAGGCATCGTTATATATACGCCTTATCTTTCAGAATGAAATCATTCTGTAGGAAGTGGCACCGTTCCATGTAATGGAGGTTGCCGGACGTCATAGGGCCTATCCCTCGGTCGCTCTTGATAAGTAAATGGTCTTATTTAATTTTGTTACATGAATCATAAATCTAGTAGGTAAAAAGTGTCAACAGGTATTTTTAAAAGAAGGAAGGGAAGGTAACGCTTACACGCTTGGTGCTGTAAGAGGAAATTTTTTTTGGGAAAAATACAAAAACACCCATTCACATATCGTGAATGGGTGTCGGGAAAATATTAGATTTTCATAACTCCACCGGTGCTAGCAGATGTTACAAGCTTCGAATAACGAGCAAGATAACCCTTTTTCACCTTTGGTTCAAAGCCTTTCCAGTTAGCTTTACGCTCTGCCCATTCTTCATCAGAAAGAACAACGTCCATGGAACGAGCATCAACATCGATCACAATGTTGTCTCCATTTTGGATAAATGCTAATGGTCCGCCCTCAGCAGCTTCTGGTGAAGCGTGACCGATAGACAATCCGCGTGAAGCCCCAGAGAAGCGGCCATCGGTTACAAGAGCAACCTTCGCGCCAAGTCCCATACCCATGATTTGAGAAGTAGGAGCTAGCATTTCAGGCATACCAGGTCCACCTTTAGGTCCTTCATAACGGATAACAACTACATCGCCTTCTTTTACTTTTCCGTTTGCAATGCCGTGAAGGGCTTCGTCTTGTGAATCAAAAACAACAGCAGGTCCTTCATGACGATTTCCACCAGTGATTCCACCAGTTTTAATAATGGCACCGTCTGGAGCAAGGTTACCAAACAACACAGCTAGGCCACCCTTTTCACTATGTGGGTTATCAATGGAATGAATTACATCATAGTTCTTTACATCACATCCGGCAATATTCTCACCGAGTGTTTTCGCTGTCACCGTTAATGTATCTAAGTGAAGAGCTCCCTCTTTCTTAGATAATTCGTTTAGAACCGCAGACACACCACCCGCTTCATGCAAATCTTCAATAAATACATCAGAAGCAGGAGCAAGCTTAGACAAGTGAGGAACACGAGCCGCTACTTCGTTGATTCTACCGATTGGATAATCAATTTCTGCTTCATGAGCTAATGCCAATGTGTGAAGAACCGTATTAGATGATCCACCTAATGCCATATCAAGAGCAAACGCATTGTCAATCGCTTTTTCAGTTACGATATCACGAGGCTTAATATCCTTTTCAATTAGTTCCATTAACTGTGTGGCTGATTTCCTAACGAAGTCTCTACGCTCAGGGGCTACTGCTAAAATCGTTCCATTTCCAGGAAGAGCCAATCCAAGCGCTTCTGCTAAACAGTTCATCGAGTTTGCTGTAAACATACCAGAACAAGATCCACATGTTGGGCATCCAAATTGTTCTAGTTCTAATAGTCCCTTGTCATCAAGTTTTCCAGCTTGGTATGCACCAACGCCTTCAAATACAGAAGAAAGTGAGATCTTTTTGCCTTCACTGGTTACTCCCGCCTTCATCGGTCCACCACTTACGAAAACCGTAGGGATATTCAAACGAAGTGATGCCATCAACATACCTGGTGTGATTTTGTCACAGTTTGGAATACAAACCATTCCGTCAAACCAATGTGCTGCCACAACTGTTTCCACTGAATCAGCGATGATCTCACGGCTTGGAAGCGAGTAACGCATACCAATATGTCCCATTGCAATTCCGTCATCTACACCGATTGTATTCATTTCAAATGGAACTCCGCCCGCTTCACGGATTGCATCCTTCACAATTTTCCCAAACTCTTGTAAGTGCACATGTCCTGGCACGATATCAATATAGGAGTTTACTACCGCAATAAACGGCTTCCCAAAATCCTCTTCTTTAACCCCAGCCGCACGCAATAGGCTTCGGTGTGGAGCACGATCAAATCCTTTTTTTATCATATTACTTCTTAATTCTGCCATTCTAATTTCCTCCCAATCTATCAAAAACACAATGGTGTTAATGTTTTAAATTATTAAAAAATTTTAACAAATAGAAAGGGACTTGTAAAGGAAGATGACAAAACATTCATTTGGTAGATTTTGAAGGAAGGGGAAATTTACAAAAAATAAATATGTTTTCCACACTTCCCACTGTATTGATAGTACCTTTTTCCTATGATACGATTTGTCTATTATAGTTGAAGAATGTCGAAATGAGGCAGAGTATGAGAAAGAAATGGTTAATGAAAGTTAGTAATATCTTGGTTGTATGTACCTTACTACTTGCTCCATTTAGCAATGTTGTATCAGCGGTAAGTACAGATACTGGAACACCCATTACCACCCAATTTATCCCTTATGAAAACAGTGAGGGACAAATCATCTTTGATCCTACAAATGAGCCAGGTATTTCTCCGGACGAAGTAGATTTTACTAGCGGGAGCGATGGGCGGAATGAAGTAGGAGACAAGCCAAGCTTTTATGTGTATGGAGACTCAGCAAATCTTTATTTTCGTATGAGATTGTTAGGGGATCCTTTTGATCGTAAGGGTGGCTTTTTATCATCAGTCTGGAATGTGGATATTCTAGTAGATGAGACACACCGGGCAACCGTTGGAATAGATGGAAAAAGCCCACATGTGGACTATCTTTTTGTAGCTAGTCCTGACAAGGAAAATGTAATTCAAGTCACAAAAACAGACAGCACAGGAATGGCTGTTCCGGGAACTAGCATTTCGGATGCAGAAAATGGACATCACTTTTTGGATTTTAAAATCCCGATTTCAAAAATAAAAGAAATCATCCCTGATTTAGATACGAGTAAGCCGAACGTATCATTTGGTTTTAGTACCTCTAAATCTGCTAATCTACGAGTTATAAATAAGGACGGGTTAGAAGCAGCTGAACAGGGTGCAAGTGTGAAGCTTGTACCATTTGGAATTTATAAGCCGACGATTTCATATGCAGATGTAACAACGTACAATAGTTTGACTCCAACGATAAAGGGATTAGTAACAAACGCTGTTGATGGTAGTCCGGTTACATTAACTATTATTGGAATAAACTATCAAACGTTGGTTTCTAATGGAGAATGGAACGTCACCCTTGCAAGTCCACAAAACGCTGGAACCTATGATACTAAAGTAAAAGTGATAAATGAAGAAGGTAACATAGCAACGGCAAGTAAAACCATCAATGTGGGAACCTTAATCTCTATAGATGGACCCAGCGTAGAAAAAGTTTATAAATTTCCCACGAGAATTGGGGGTAAGTTTGTAAATTCTACGGGTGGCGCAAAAAAAGTGAAGTTTATGGTCAGTAAAGTAACCATTGAAAATAATACGGAGGTCTTTACCCCAGTCCCAAATGGTAGCTTTGCTAATATTCAGTCAAACTCTACCACCCAAACATGGGAGAAAACAGGATTAACTCTAAACCCTGAACCGGGAACGTATCTTGTACAAGCTATAGAAGATACTAACGGCACTAACCTTCCTACAGCAAACAAGAGGTTTATTATTGTAAATCCATTAACAATTGAGACACCTGTAATAGAAGGTTCGAAACTTGTTGTAAAAGGAAACGCTGAAGCGGAAGAAACCGTTGAACTTTTTATTAATAATGAAACAGTTGCATATAAAAGTGCTATAGCAGATTCAAATGGACGTTGGTCAGTTGTGATTGACCGTCAGCTCCCAACTGGAACACATACGTTTAAAGCTTCAACTAAAGATGATTACAATAATACCGTGACGACGGGGACTGTAAGTCATGATGTAACTAACATCACCGTTAGTATCGCAAACGGTGATTCAACAGTATCAAACGACACAACACCAACAATCTATGGGAAAGCATCTGTCTCCAATAACGGAACAGTAGAAGTAACGATAGATAATGTTCTTACTCATACAGTGTCCGTAACAAATGGAAAATGGAGGCTTCCATTGGGAACTGCGTTATCCGAAGGACCTCATACCGTTGTTGCAACAGCTAAAGAGGGAAGCTTGGTTTCTGCATCAGATACCCAAACCTTACTTTTAGACTTAACAACAACTGTGACACTAACACCTCCTGCTGAGTTCACAAAGACCAACAATACGTTTATTGGTACGGGAGAAGCAAGAGGTGTTGTGGTTGTACAAGTTGATAGCGGTCCTAAAGAAATCATCAATCTTGGTGAAAAAATAAATTGGAGTTACCAAACAGGTGAATTAGCTTACGGAAGCCACACAATTACCGTTTCAGGTATGGATGAGCTGGGCAACATTAATCAGCCAAATGGAACTGAAGCTAAGGTGACACACGAATTTATCATCGTGGATCCAACTAAACCAACTGCACAGGATGAAAATACGTATACGATAAAAAATCAAACTAAGAATGGCAAACTTGCTGTTGCTGATCAAAACACCGAGTCCCTTCAATACACCTTAAAATCTAATGGTGAAAAGGGGGCAGCAATGATTGATTCAACAGGAAACTGGACGTATCAGCCAAATTCTGAACAATTAGGTGAGGATCAGTTTATTGTAGAGGTGACAAACCATTTAGGTAATAAAACGGAAGCAACGGTTAGAATACAAATTGTAGAACTAGGTGTGAATATCAATGGGCTACCGGATATTCGTACCGATGACCATCAACCAACCTTTACAGGAACAGCAAAAAAAACAAAAAACAGTTTATTAACGGTTCATGTGTTAAAAGAAGATGGTACAACAATAACTACACAAGAAGTTTTAATGACTGACGACGGTGACTGGCAGTTCGATTCACCAATTCTACTTGAGGCAGGTAAATATACGATAAAAGCAGTTATTAGAGATACTGAACTAGGGTCAGTGTTTGAAGACACAAAGAGTTTTTCAGTTTACGATCCTTCCTATAACATTACCCTGTTAGCAACGCCTGAAAAGGTAATAGCAGATGGGATGTCACGAGTCAGCTTAAAAGCGGTAGTGACAGATCAAGATATGAACCCTGTAGCAAATGAAAGAGTAGTATTTACTTCAGAGCAGGGGCAACTTGTTCAGACAGAAGCTTTGACCGATGCGTATGGATCAGCAACCGTGGAATTGATTACTCCAGATTATTATGGTCAACCCATGAGTCGAATCGTTAAAGCTACGGCTTCAGTTACTAACGTGGAGAAGAACATTGACGCGGAAGCTCCTTACTTTCTTACTTTTGTACCAGCTTTCGTTAAAGGTAAAGTGCTAGATGCGATTACGGGAGTACCTATCCCTGATGCTTCGATTAAGGTAAATAAAACATATGAAGATGGTGAAATATTTTCGTATCAAGGCACTACCGATGCTTTCGGAAACTATATTTTCCCAGTAAAACGTGGAAATACAACATACGATGTGGAAATAAGTGCAAGAACAGTGGTTGATGAAATTCAAGTCCCGATCACTTTCACACAAAGTGCGCAGGTTGAATTAATACAAAACTCTGAAATTCAAAGAAATGCTGAACGAACTGTCTCAGGGCAATTCTTAGTTGTAAATAGAACAACCGGTGCCGTCCAAGAAATAACCCAAGCACTTGGCAATGTAACCATCGTTCCAGAAGTTGAAAATCCAACTGCCAATATACAAATTGCCCCAACAGTTTCCGGACAATACAAGGTGACAGGTGGGGAAGTTGGCAAAACATATAATGTTCGCTTTACTATTCAACATAACGGTGACATTTTTGCAGGGAAGAAAGTAGAAATCAAGATTCCTGAAGACGGACAGGCTACGATTTTACCAATCTTAATTGATCCATATGGTACCGTAACGAATGCGAAGACAGACGAAGTGATTGATGGGGCAGAAGTTACTCTATATTGGGCTGATACGGAAAGAAACAGACTAGCCGGAAGAGTTGCAGATACAAAAGTAGAATTACCTCTGCTTGAAGGTTTCGACCCAAATAATAATCAAAACTCTCAGTTCACCTCCAATACAGGCTTTTATGCTTGGATGGTTTTCCCTGAGGGAGACTATTATATCGTCTCGAATAAAGAGGGTTATTATAGCTACAGTAGTTTAGAAGAAGGAAGAACTACCCCAGTCAAAGAAGGCGAAGATAGCAATGTAGAAGATGGAATCATACGTGTTGGATACTCGATCGTGAATTACGATTTCAAAATGGAACCACTTCCTGTGAAGGAGCCAGAAGTTAAAAATGAAGCCCCTGTCGTTACCAATGACGAAGTAACTACACGAAAACATACAAAGGTTGATGGAACCGCACATGCTAACGATGCAGAGAAGAACCCATTATCCTACACCCTAGGTACAGATGGACAAAACGGAAAAGTGACAGTGACAGCTGACGGAGCATGGACATATGAGCCGAACCTAGACTTTGTTGGTGACGATGCTTTCACAATCCTAGTAAGCGATCAACATAATCAAGCTGTACCTTTAGAGGTTATTGTTCATGTTGTGAAGCCAAACCTCATCATTACTATTGATAGTGGAGTGGAAGATCGTACGGTTGATCGAACCCCGCTAATAAATGGAGAAGCATTTGGTATGCTTCAGGGTGAAGTAAGTATTGTAATCAAGGACAAAGATGGTAACACAATTGAGACTGCCAATGTTCCTGTTGAAAGTGAAAAATGGACATACCAGCTGAAAACCGAACTCTCTCCTGAAGAGTACCTATTGGAAGTTACTCTTGAGGATAATTTTTACAAGGAACAAACAAAGACGGAGCAAGCTCTCACAATTGTACAAGTTCCATTACAAATTAACTTAACTGCCACGCCGCAATCCGTCTTGGGAGATGGAAAAGCAGAAGTTAATTTAAAAGCTGTCATCACAGATGAATCAAACGCACCAATTGTAGATGAAATAGTGACCTTTAAAACGGAAATAGGGACCCTGAAGTTAACTTCCGTAACAACAAATGAAAAAGGTGAAGCAACCGTTATTTTAGTTGCTCCAAAATTAACAGATGAATTGGATTCAATTAGCAATCAAATCACTGTATCTGTCCACAATCCGGACAAAGGCCTTGTAGATATGGAATCTATTAATCTAGAGTTCATACCTAATAAAGCACCGGTTGTAACAGATGACGAAGTAACCACCTTGAAAAATACGGAAGTAACACGTTCAGCAAAAGTAACTGACAAAGAGAGCGATGCCTTGACGTATAGACTGGGAACTGGTGCAAAACACGGTCAAGTAGCAGTAACCAATTTAGGAACGTGGATGTATAAACCAACTCGAGATTATGTTGGTGATGATTCCTTTACTCTTTTTGTAAATGATGATTATCATTCAGATGTAGAATTGACAGTCGTGGTACATGTGGCAAAACCAAATATAGCCATCACGATTGACGGTGGAGAAAAACAAACCTTTGTAGACCGAACACCATTGTTAACCGGTGAAGTGAAGGAAACGGTAGAAGGAAAAGCAACGATTGTTATTCACGATACAAGCGGGGAAATGGTTGAAACGGTTCCGGTGAATATAGTGAATGGCAAATGGTCACATCAAGTAACGAAAGAACTGATACCTGCTGATTATGCGGTGGAAGTCACGTTAACTGATACGTTCTATAACGAAACGACTAAAGACAATCAAGTGGTAACGATCGCAAACCTTCCCCTGCAAATCGAACTAACGGCAACACCAAGCTCGATTGTAGGAGATGGAAAAACGGAAGTCTTACTAAAAGCAGTAATTAAAAATAGCCTTGGAGAACCAATCGCAAATGAGAAGGTTGTCTTTGATACCGAACTAGGCACCTTAAAGTCAACAGAAGCAACAACCAATGACAAAGGCGAAGCGACTGTTATACTGGTTGCCCCAGACTTAAGTGGAAACCTGCAGTCCATTGTGAAGAAGGTAACCGCATCAGTTAACAATCCTGACAAGGGCTTAGTGGATTCAAAGTCGGTTAATATTACCTTTGTTCCAGCAAGAGTAACAGGCCAAGTCATTGATTCTGTAACGAAAAATCCAATACCAAACGCAACGATTACCATTAAAGAAGATTTTAACAAAGATGGTGTCGTGGACTTTCAAACAACTGTTAAAACCAATTCAAACGGTGAATATGATATTGTCGTACCGAAAGGAAACTGGCATTACAAGCTGCAAATTACAACGACTATGACCATAGGAGGAGTGGAAGTTCCCGTAACATTTACACAGGATGCGAATGTTGGACAAACCTCTGGAACGGGTGAAGAGTTGAAATCAGAGCATACCGTTATCGGGCAGCTCTTTATGAAAAATGAGGAGTCGGGTAAACCAGAAAGTATTACTTCTATGGTGCCTGGAGCAACGTTTGAGGCGAAACTAGTTGGTGAAACTACTAGTAATGTCAACGTAACCATTACTCCAGAGGGTCAATACATCATTACTGGTGGAGAAAAAGGGGAATCTTACACATTTGCAATCACGGTTATTGTAAAAGATCAGAATGGCAATGATGTAATTCTCGCCGGACAAAAAATGACAGTAACCATCCCTGAAGATGGGGTTGCTTCCATTGAATCGACCTTAATCGATCCATACGGAATTGTTCGAGATCCTGGTACGTTAGAGCCGATTGAAGGTGTTGATATGCAGCTGTACTGGGCTGATACGGAAACAAACAGAAGGTATGGCAGGGAACCACATACCCTTGTAAATCTACCTATCTTAGAGGATTTTGCACCAAACCAAAACCGTAATAATCAGTACACAACAAAAGATGGACAATATGCATGGATGGTTTTTGCTGATGGAGATTACTATATCATCGCTAAGAAGGATGGATACCCGGTCTATGATAGCCGAATCGAAGGTAGAACGGTTGAAGCACTTCCTGGCGAAGACAGCTATATTACAAACGGGATCATACATGTTGGACAGACCATTGTTGAATACAATATGAATATGTTCTCTAAACTGACTGAAGCGGTAGAAGAACCACCTACTGTTGACGAGTCTCCTACTGAGGAAAGCAAACCTGCTGCTGAGTCTCCAATTGAAAAAGAAACACCTGTGAAAGAAGAGGGGGCCGCACCAGTTAGTAGCTTACCAATCAAAGTGTTGCCAAAAACAGGTTCTCCTTTTACCACATGGACACTTCTCATGGTAGGAACGGCATTAGTTGTTCTCGGGCTAGTGGTCAGAGGAAGAAGGAAGGTATAAAGTTGAGGAAATGGATCGGAAATGTACTGTTAGCATCTGGGGTATTTGTTATTGCTTACGTAGGTTTTCAACATGGATACAAGCTCTATCTTGAGAAAAAAATACTTTCAGATACAATCGTCACAGCGGAGGCGCTATTGCCTCCAGGTGTTGACGCGAATCAAGAGGGTGTACCGAACGATATGAGGATCGTTATTCCAAAGCTTTCGCTCGATGTTCCCGTATTAGAGGGAGCAACAAAGGATAATCTCCGAGTTGCGGTTACTCACCTAGAAGGAACTGGGCGAGTAGGTATAAAGGGGGAAAACAGTGTCATCCTCGGACATCGCTCGTTTGTCACGGGTGAGTTCTTTAGTGAGCTTGATAAACTTCAAAAAGGAGATACGTTTTCTATTACCTCCTCCTCAACTGAGTTTGAGTACGAAGTGGTCGACCAGAAGATTATTGACCCAAGTGATTTGAGTGTGCTTTCTACCATACCAGAGGAGTCCCTTGTTACACTTATCACCTGTCACCCGAGGTATTCAAGTAAGCAACGACTCGTCGTTATTGCCAAGCAAAAAGGGTAGAATAGAAAAGTCAGTGTATGGAGGGAGATTATCTAACATACACTGGCTTTTTAATATTTTTATAGTGATAGTAGTTTGCCGTTTCCAATTTGTCACAATGGAAAAATTAATGTCAGAGATTGCCTTGTCATTCCCTAGTTACAAGATTAGTATTAAGATATGAAAAGTATATATTGAGCAAGAGTAGGCGCACTTCTTTTTAAGAAGTCTAGGGAAGTTGGTGAAAGTCCAACGCGGTCCCGCCACTGTAAATGGGAGCATACTGTAAGGAACCACTGTGCAACAGTTGATTGCATGGGAAGGTACAGAAAGCAATGACCATGAGCCAGGAAACCTGACTATATCTTGACACCGTGTACCTACGAGGATAGGTGGTGTGGTCGGTTTCTTACATAAGGAAGAAGCTTATTCCAACATCTCCATATCTATATGGAGATGTTTTTATTTTGCCTAGGGAGGGTTACCCATGTTTCTTCAACATCTATTGGCAATGACAATTGCTTATTTTATCGATTTACTTCTCGGTGATCCTGTCGATTGGCCGCATCCGGTGAAATGGATTGGGACAATGATTTATAAGCTTGAGAAGAAGTGGAATAAAGGAACACAGAAAAAGTGGAAGGGAGTTGCTATGGTGGTCACGCTTCTCCTGCTCGTCGTGGGGATAACATTACTAATTACGCTGCTAGCTTATCAAATTCATCTTATAGTTGGGATTGTGGTTGAAGCAGTGATTATATGGACGACGATTGCTCAAAGAAGTTTAAAGGAAGCCGCCATGACGGTGTACGAACCGTTAAAAAAGGGGGACATCACCGAAGCGCGTCACAAGCTATCGTATATCGTAGGCCGTGACACCGATCAGCTCGATGAACAGGGAGTGGTTCGCGCAACGATTGAAACGGTCGCAGAAAACACAAGTGACGGGGTAACAGCTCCGCTTTTTTGGGCGTTCATCGGTGGTGCACCGCTTGCGATGTTGTACCGGGCAGTAAATACTTGTGATTCCATGGTTGGTTATAAAAATGAAAAATTTATGGAGTTTGGCTGGGCATCAGCAAAACTAGATGATTGGTTAAATTTGATTCCAAGTCGCCTAACCTCCATCTGCATGTTGATCAGCAAAAAGCCAGTTCAATCGAGTGTTAGAGAGTCAGCTAAAATTGTTCTTCGTGATGCAAAAAAACATCCGAGTCCAAACAGTGGATGGGGAGAAGCAGCGGTAGCTGCCCTACTTGGGATCCAGCTTGGAGGCATCAATTTTTACAAAGGCATCCGCTCTGATCGAGCCAAAATGGGAGAACCCCATTTTCCTGTTACAGGAGAGCATATTTTACAAACAAACGGCATTTTAACTCGAACGGTCCTTACATTTTTACTTCTATTATGGATTGGAGGGATGATCGTTGAAATGGCCTACGCACGGATCTAATCCTCAATTTTTATATGGAGCACTACATCTCGATATGCCAGAATCAGTCATTGACTTTAGTGCCAATATTAACCCGCTTGGTCCACCAGCTATAGTAAAAGACAGGTGGAATGAACTGTTTCCGCTTGTATCGGATTATCCAGATCCGACGGCGGCGAGGCTTACAGAGTTGATTGCCACAAAAGAGGGTGTATGTGAAAAGCAAATCCTAGTTGGTAACGGAGGGGCGGAGTTAATATCTTTAATCGGGCGAATATTGTCTGGTAAAAAAGCTCTTATCGTTCAACCAGCCTTTTCCGAATACGAAGAAGCGTGCCGAGTCAATCAATGTGAGGTGCGCTATCACCTAATGGATGTGGAAAGCTGGGAACTACGCCTAGAAGATTTACTTGTGGACCTACGTGAGGTTGATGCAGTATTTTTATGCAATCCAAATAATCCATCAGGAATGTTTTTTCCGAAACAAACGATTGAACTTCTTGCTCGTGAATGTGCAAAATATGAAACCATGCTTATCGTCGATGAGGCCTTTTACGACTTTGTGGTAGAGTACGAATCAACCGTTTCCTGCCTTCAATCCTGCGAGAACATGATCATTCTTCGTTCGATGACAAAAATGTACAGCATTCCAGGGATACGCCTTGGGTACATAATGGCAAATGAAGCCATGCTTTCAAAGCTAAGGTCTAATAAACCGCACTGGAGTGTTAATGCGATAGCCATGAAGGTTGGGGAATGGTGTTTGTCAGAAGAAGAATATGTAGAACAAACCATTCATTTAATAAACAATGAACGGGAAAGGCTAATGTCTTTTTATCATGAAAATGAGTTCTTTTACTCCCCTACAAACGTAAACTTTTATTTATTAAAAGATGCCAAAGTACACGATCAATTTCCCTTTTTCCTTTTTTTAATGGAAAAGGGGATGATTCCAAGGCATACAATGAATTTTCCTGGACTTGACGGAAAATGGCTGCGACTGGCAATTAAGGGGCCGACCGAGCATGAAAGGCTATTAGAGGTGATGAAGGAATGGCGGAAGGTGGACAGCTGATTTTTATCAGTGGTGGTGTTAGAAGTGGAAAAAGCAGTTTTGCAGAGAAAACAGCGATGAGTCTTGCAAAGAGTACCCATGGTAATCTCCATTACATTGCCTCTGGAGTGGCCTTTGATGCGGAAATGAAGGATCGAATCAATAGGCATCAAGTGCAAAGAAATGAAGGCGAGCAACAATGGACAACATGGGAGGAGCCCTATTTTTTACATAAGCTATCAACTGCTTTTCAATCAAATGATATTGTGCTCTTTGATTGCCTAACCAATCTATTAAACAACCGTTTGTTTCAAACCGAGGAGCGGCTGATGGATCCATCTTTTCATGAGGAAATCAAGAAATCGATTATGGATGGCATTCTCACTATACAAAAGAACTGCCATACGCTCATCGTTGTTAGCAATGAAATCTTAAATGAACCGATATTCTCAAATGACCTTGTGCTCGTGTATGCAAAGCTCCTAGGCAGGCTAAACCAACAGGTCGTTTCCACTGCAAAGGAAGCATATCTCGTTGAAGCAGGGATTCCCATTTGTATGAAAATGGAGGGTGATGACGTTGCATTTTGTAACAGGCGGGGCTTGTAACGGCAAGGCAAATTGGGTTCGTGCACACTATAGTTTGTGCAAGTATCCACAAGAAAATTGGATAAAGGCTTATGAAACCTCGTTTTATGACTGGCTTAGTGAAGATCCCGCTGCATCTTTAGTAGTGGTAGAAGGAATCGAGTATTGGATTAGGGAACTATCGCTTCAGTATGAATCGGGCAAAGTAAGAACCATATGGAAAGAGACGCTACAGAATTGGGATTGTTGGGAAAAGGATGGTTGGAAGAGAAAAGTCGTTATTATTGGTTCGGATATTACAAGGGGAATTGTGCCTGTTGAAAAAACGGATCGGAAATGGCGTGATGATGCAGGATGGACGTTTCAGGATATGGTCCAATTATGTGATCGAGTGGATCACATCTGGTATGGAATTGGTCAACGTATCAAGTGATGACAATTCAAAAGGAGGAAGAAAAATGAAGGTAGTAAAAGTAACATGGATGGCCGTATTTATAGCTTTAACCGTTGTAGGTGGTGCGATAAAAATACCAGCAATCATTGGAAGTGTCGCGCTTGATTCATTTCCAGCAATAGTGGCTGCCGCGCTTCTAGGAGGGATTCCGGGTGCAATTGTCGGTGGATTAGGGCATATGGTCTCTGCGTTAATTGGGGGAATGCCTCTTGGACCGATGCACTTTTTAATTGCGATCGAAATGGCCTTGTTAGTAGGGGTATTTGCTTACTTTTATCATAAAGGGAGCAAGTGGACTGCCTCTATCTTATTCGTGCTAGGAAATACCTTTGCAGCACCACTGCCATTTATCTATCTCATTTCAAAAGCATTTTATGTAAGTATGGTTCCCTCATTACTCATTGCTTCAGTCATTAATACTGTCCTAGCTGTGATTGTCGCTCCTCGCTTAGCTAGTATCATGAAACCAGCAGTGGTAGGGAAAATTCAAAAATGAGAGATGTCCAATTGCTAAAGATGGGCAAAGAAACCCTTGTAGTGGCATCAGATAATAGCGGAGCAATCGGTTTAAAACAGCAGGATGCGGTACACGTTCCATATGATATCGTCGGTTATTATACTTTTCGCGTAGCAGCCATGGAATGCTATTGTGCGGGAGCTACTCCAGAAGCAGTCATCCTTCAAAATTTTTGTGGTGATAAGGCGTGGGACGGACTTGTAAAAGGAATAACGAGAGGACTGCATGAGCTTTCTATACCAGATGTTCCGATCACCGGTAGCACAGAAAGTAACTTTTCACTTGTACAATCTGCGGTGGGATTAACGGTATTAGGAAAAAGAACAAACGATGCTTCTATGAGTGCTATTCCATTTCTAGAAAATACGAAAGTCGCTGTTATTGGTCTTCCTCTCGTCGGAAATGAAGTAATAGAGCAGGATAAAGAAGTAGCACCACTACAGTTAGTAAAGGAGCTCTCCCAATTAGAAGAAGCTGTCCTATTGCCAGTTGGGTCCAAGGGAGTGCTTTACAAATTAAATCGTCTATTTTCAAATCGAACGTTTTTAAAAAATGAAGTGAATAGTGTAATCAATTTAGAAAAAACATCTGGTCCATCTACATGCTGCCTTATTGCATTTCCAGCTGAGAAAGAGAATATGGTAAGGGAACTCTCAGGACATAATTATCATGAAGTAACTTTTTAAATCGAGCAGGGAGTGACCTTAATGGTTGATTTATATATTGCTAGGCATGGACAAACGACTTGGAATGTTCAAAAGCGAATGCAGGGCAGATTGGATTCCTCCCTTACCAAAAAAGGGGTTGAGGATGCGAAACGGTTGAGAGACTACTTAGCTTGTACCTCCTTTGATGAGGTCATCTCTTCTCCCAGTGGTAGGGCTTATACCACCGCGAAGCTTATACGCCCAATGGAAAAACAAATAACAACTGATCCCCGCTTAATGGAAATACATCTAGGAAAATGGCAGGGGAAAACGGAGGAAGAAATCCATCATGAGTTTCCATCGGAGTATAAGCATTACTGGAATGCTCCAGACAGGTACTACAACGATGGTGGAGAAACCTTTGAAGAAGTAATAACTAGAGTGGAAGACTTCTTACAGGAGATAGAAAGAACCTATACGGACGGAAGAGTGCTAATTGTCACTCATGGGGTAGCCATCATGGCATTTTTATCGATTGTAAAAAAGCTTACCATAAAGGATTTTTGGTCCACTCCTATTACTGAAGGAACGAGTTTAACCTTGATAAGACTGGAAAAAGGAGAAAGAAAGCTTCTTGTAGAGGGAAGTGTAGAACATCTATTGTTAGCGTCTGTTTAGTAAATTGTGACAATTATTCATCTGAATTATGAGTTTATTATGAAACTTTCGAAAAGGCGGCTTCGAGCACTTCTCAGCTTACGTTTCTGAGGAGTATAATCCAACTAAATACAAAAAAACAAATACAAAAAGACTTAGGTTTCTTTTCAAACAGAAGAGATTAAAGGGAAATTGGTTCAATGCCAATGCGGTCCCGCCACTGTAAGTGTGAGCAAGCTACATCACCCACTGTGTTAAAAACACGGGAAGGGGTAGCGAGTGATGAGCACAAGCCAGGAGACCTGCCTAAGACTAGGATGGTACCAACCTACGAGGATAGGGGAGGTGTTAGGTGACGGCCTTTTTGCTCACTAAATGTTTACGGACATTGTTAACACTTCCTATGGGAAGTGTTTTTCTTTTGCTCAGTATGTAACAAAGTACAGAATGGAGTGAAAAGGAATGGAGAACAAAGGTCAACTACTCGTGTATACCGGAGAAGGAAAAGGAAAGACAACAGCTGCCCTTGGACTCGCGGTAAGAGCAGCTGGTCAGGGGAAAAGGGTAAAAATGATTCAATTTATAAAATCTCCCGACCGAACCGTGGGTGAACGGAAAGTCTTGCAAAAGCTAGGCATCGAAATATATCCAATGGGAATGGGATTTACATGGACGAAAACGCCCGAGGAACATCGGACGGCTTTAAAACATGCTTGGTTACTATCGAAGGACCTTTTACAAAGCAATGATGTGGATGTACTGATTCTTGATGAGATAAATAACGCGTTAGCTGTTTCTCGTTTTCCGATTGAGGATATCGTCACAACAAAAGAGGTATTGGAAGCGCTTCAGTCAAGAAGAGAGGGTCTCCATGTCGTATTGACTGGGAGGGGAGCCAAGAAGGATATTCTTCTTGCAGCAGATTTAGTAACAGAAATGAAAGGAATCAAGCATTACTATGATCGAGAAGTTCCAGCCATAGTCGGGCTAGATTATTAGAAGGAAGGTTCAATAGATGAGGAGTCTCAAGAAATTGGTGCTTATTGGTGCAGGTGTACTTTATTTCTGGGTTGGATCCATATCAGATGTGTACGCCATGCATATTATGGAAGGTTTTTTACCAATGAAGTGGGCAATCATTTGGTGGATGCTAATGCTCCCTTTTTTAGCGGCAGGTATTCATTCAGCACGAAAGAAAGTGGCGGTTCAACCAGAGATAAAAACGATGCTCGGTTTAAGTTCTGCCTTTGCCTTTGTTCTTTCCGCACTTAAGCTTCCATCGGTAACGGGAAGTAGCTCGCATGCAACTGGAATTGGTCTAGGAACTCTCCTTTTTGGTCCGGTCATTATGAGTGTAGTTGGCTTTATTGTTTTGTTATTTCAAGCATTGTTACTTGCACACGGTGGCATTAGTACGCTTGGAGCAAATGCCTTTTCCATGGCAGTGGTGGGTCCTTTCGTAACTTACGGTGTCTATTGTCTGTTGAAAAGATTTAGAGTGAATTTGAAATTTGTTATTTTCTTTGCAGCAGCGTTTGGCAATTTAGCTACATATGCCATGACTTCTTTTCAGCTTGCCATTGCGTTCCCTGACCCAACTAGCGGGTTAGGAGGGGCATTCATAAAATTCATCTCCGTATTTGGAGTCACGCAAATTCCTTTGGCACTTTCAGAAGGGATCATAACGGTGGTAGTGATGAACTTTTTGCTTAAATACAATGCAAGTGAATTACAAATGCTCAACTTTCTACGTAAGGAGACTAGCTCATGAAAAAGAATAGTTTGTTATTCCTACTAATTGTTTTTCTTGTGGCGATTCCGCTTATATTCAAGAATAATGCCAGTTTTTCGGGAACAGATACGCAGGCTATTGAAGTGATTGAAGAACTAGCACCCTCTTATAAGCCCTGGATAGATAATCTATGGAAGCCAAGCAGCAGTGAGGTGGAGAGCTTGTTGTTTGCCGTTCAAGCCTCAATTGGTTCAATTGTCATCGGATACTTTATCGGCTCTTCGCGTGCCAAGTCAAAATATCTTTCTAGAAATGATCGTTCCTAATGCTGAGGGTTGATTATTTCGCTTATAGAAACAAGCTAAATTACGCGAATAGTTTTGAAAAGATCACCTTGAGCCTGGGAAGTCTGCTCCTTGTATTGCTGTTTAAAAATAGTTGGATTTCCTTTCTAGTCCTTATTGTGATGAGTCTATTAATAGTAAGGGTGGCAAAAATACCAATTTCCTATTATGGAAAGCTTCTTTTACTCCCACTTTCCTTTTTGTGCCTAGGAGGTGTATCAATTGTTCTTTCCATAACAGCTGCGCCATCTGCGGGTGTTCAACAAGCGGTTCTTTTAGTGAAACTAGCAAACTTTCATTTGTATTTCCTTCCAGGACAGTTGGAAGTAGTATTGCCACTTATCATTCGCTCATTTAGCAGCATTAGTTGCTTATACTTTCTAATCCTTACCACACCGATTAGTCAGATAGTAAGTATTTTACATCGATGGAAGGTACCAATACTTTTACTGGAAATCATTATGTTAACGTATCGGTATTTGTTTTTATTGCTTGATACGGCTGCTGATATTTACGTATCGCAAAGGAGTAGACTAGGCTATCAATCTATTTCATCTGGACTATTTTCAGGAGGTCGACTAGTAACGTCTTTGTTTATTAAAACGTATCAACAAGCCAAGGAACTGCAAATCAGTATTGACTCCCGTGGGGGAGGAACGTTGTATGACCCCGTTTATGAAAAGAAAAACCTTTCTGTTATCCATGTCTGCTTTATAACCGTATTTTTTTTAGTTGTTCTATTATTGAATTTTATTAGTTAAGGAGTTTTCGTATGAGTTCAACCATTTTTGAATTCAAAAATGTCTATCAAGTATTCAACGAGCAAGAAGCAGCACTTTCGGATGTC
Source organism: Robertmurraya korlensis NBRC 107688 (assembly GCF_001591645.1). GTDB lineage: Bacteria > Bacillota > Bacilli > Bacillales > Cytobacillaceae > Robertmurraya_A. Next base: position 47,961 of record NZ_BCVH01000010.1, read on the forward strand.
TCCTTTTCTATCAAAAAGGGGAAGAAAGTTGCCCTGCTCGGCAATAACGGAGCTGGGAAATCAACGCTGCTTCTTCATTTGAATGGGATTTTAAAGCCAACGAACGGCTCCATCTTTTTTAAAGAGGAGGAGCTTTCCTATACTCGTTCTACTTTAAAGGAGTTACGAAAACTTGTTGGACTTGTGCTGCAAAACCCTGACTCTCAAATTTTTTCCTCCCTCGTTGAGGAGGATATTATGTTTGGTTTAAGAAATCTAGGATGTTCTAGATTTGAGAGTAAAACAAGAACAGATGACATTATGGAAAAAACAGGAATAACTTGTTTGAAAGGGAAACCAACTCATTTTTTAAGTCAAGGGCAGAAAAAGAAGGTGGCGCTAGCAGGAGTTCTCGTAATGGAACCGGAGGTCCTCTTGCTAGATGAACCAACAGCCCAGCTCGATCCTATTTCCACTCAATCCATGATTCAACTTTTAAATGAGTTTCATGAACAAGGACAAACGACTGTCTTATCTACCCATGATGTTGATTTTGCCTATGAGTGGGCTGATGAAATCATGATTATCAGCAATGGGTGCTTGTTGTTTCACGGCTGTCCATACGATGCTTTTCAAAATCAGGAGAACTTACGAAGAAGTCAGCTTCGAAAGCCATGGTTGCTTGAGGTGTATGACGAAATAATTAAACCTTTGAACAGTGTGTTTGTACCGAAAAATCAAGATGAACTCTTTTCCTTGTTACGGACCACGATGAAAGGAGAAAACCCATTTATTCATTCAAAAAAAGCTGTAGGAGGAAGGTTTCAATGACAGGATCTATTTTTATCGTTGGCCTAGGGCCAGGACATGAAAAACACATTACAGAGAGAGCCAAGGAAGCGATATTTGAGAGCGATATGATTGTTGGGTTTAAGACGTATGTCGATTTAATTAGCGAGTTAGTAAAAGAAAAAGAAGTAATCAGTTCCCCGATGTCTGAGGAGGTAACAAGAGCTCAGGAGGCAATTGAGTTGGCTAGAGGAGGCAAGAAGGTAGCCGTCATTTCTAGTGGAGACGCGGGAGTATACGGGATGGCAGGCCTTGTTTATGAAGTGCTAGCAGAAAAGGATTGTAAAGATGTACAGGTAGAAATCATTCCAGGTATTTCAGCAATTAATTCGTGTGCGTCACTTTTAGGAGCTCCGGTTATGCACGATGCTTGTACCATTTCTTTAAGTGATCACTTAACTCCTTGGGAGACGATCGCGAAGCGTCTACATGCAGCAGGAGATGCAGATTTTATTATTGCCCTTTACAATCCAAAAAGCATGAAAAGAACGGCTCAAATTGAAGAGGCCCAACAAATCCTTCTTCAATATCGCTCGCAGAATACACCAGTTGGACTCGTTAAGGGAGCATATCGTGACAACCAAAAGGTGGAAGTTACCACACTTGGTGACATGTTGAATCATGAAATTGGCATGCTCTCAACCGTTATTATTGGAAATTCAACGACGTTTGTTTGGGACGGGAAAATGGTTACTCCTAGAGGTTATCAAAGAAAATATGACCTGGATTCAACTCTACAGCCGCTAAAGCCACATGAAAGACTAAAAAAAGAGCATGAACCTTGGGCATTGCATGGTGGAAAAGCATAAGGAGGAAATGACATGAAGGCGGTTCTATTTGTTGGGCATGGAAGCAGAGAGAAAGAAGGCAATGAACAAGTAGTACAGATGGTTACAAACATTAAAAATCAGGTGAAGGAATGGATTATTGAGACCTGCTTTTTAGAACTAGCTGAACCTGACATCGATAAAGGAATCACTCGATGTTTGGACCAGGGGGCAACGAATATTGCGATCATTCCTATGATGTTATTTGCTGCTTCTCATTCTAAGCTTCACATCCCGTTTGTCATTGATGAGGCAAAAAAGAAATATCCTTCTGTCACATTTACATATGGTAGACCGATTGGTGTACATAAGGAAATGGTAGAAATATGTGAACAGCGGGTAACAGAAGTAATGGACGTAACGAATATGGAGAAAGAGGATGTCGGAGTTGTTCTTCTGGGAAGAGGGTGCAGTGATGGAGATGCAAACAGTGATTTATACAAGCTATCCCGTTTGCTCCGCGAAAAGCTTTCCATTAAAAAAATCGAACCGGCCTTCATTGCTGTAACCGAACCTTCATTAGAGGAAAGTGTAAATACACTTATCACCTTAGGAGCAAAAAAGGTTATCATTCTGCCATATCTATTGTTTACAGGTGTTCTCATGAAACGACTTGAAGAGCAAATCGTTGGGCTACAAACACAGCTTCCTTACGTACAATTCACGCTAGCATCGTATTTGGGCTTTCACCCAAACCTTGAAAAGGTGTTTATACAACGGATGAACGAAGCTGTAACAAACTCTGTCATGATGAATTGTGATACGTGTCACTTCCGAATGGAGACAGCGAAACATATGGACCATCATCACCACCATCACCACGACCATGCTCATCACCACCATCATCACGAGGAGAAAGTAAATCAATGATTTTTCTGTTGGCTGGTACCAGTGATGGAAAAGAGCTTGCAAAAAGGATCCATGCAAATGGATTTCCACTTGTAGTTAGTGTTGTCACGCAAAACGCGGCCATGTCATTAAAAGCAGAAGGGATTCCTGTTCTGGTGAACCGACTGACAGCGGTTGATATGGAAAAATGCCTGGCTGATTTTTCCATACAACTGGTGATTGATGCCAGTCATCCTTATGCAGAGGAAGCATCCAGAAATATGATTCAGGCAACTACATCCATCCGTATTCCTTACATTCGGTACGAACGAAAATCGCCGGTTTTAAAAGGGAAGCAAATTGCTTATGTTGGGAGCTATGAAAAGGCTGCAGAGCTAGCTTCTAAGTATGAGGGGAATATTATGCTGACAACTGGCGCGAAAACAATGGGGATTTTTTCGGAAAAATTAAGAAATCGCAGGAATGGGAGAACTCTGTTCCGGCTTCTTCCGCTGCAAGAAAACTTAGAAAAGTGTGAACGTCTTGGAATCGCATCAAGAGATATCATCGCGATTCAAGGTCCTTTTTCAAAGGGGCTTAATAAGGCCCTGTTCTTGAATTATGAGATCCGATTACTTGTTACAAAAGAGAGTGGGAACGAAGGATCTTTCCATGAAAAAGTGGAGGCAGCAGAAGAATTAGGAATAGAAACCATCATCATAAAAAGGCCATGCATCCATTTTGGAACAACCTACGATTCTATTGAAAGTATTATTCAATTCATAAAAGGGGATAGAGAATATGAACTTTCTCACCGAGTTTCAACCAATAACGATTCAGCCGCAGGAAATTGAAAAAAAGAGCTTTGAGACAATTGATGAAGAAATAGGAGTGCACTCGTTTCCTGATAAAGAATACCAAATTGTTCAACGAATCATCCATGCATCAGCTGACTTTGAACTGGGGAAAAGCATGCTTTTTCACCCAAAAGCCATTGAAGCGGGAATTTCTGCGATTAAAGCTGGAAAGAAAATTGTCTGTGATGTTCAAATGGTCCAAGTCGGAATAAGTAAGCCCCGGATTGAAGCCTATGGATGTGAAACGAAGGTCTATATTAAAGATCCTGATGTGGTGGAAGAAGCAAAAAAGATACAGGTAACCCGTAGCATACTGGCAATAAGGAAAGCAGCCAAAGAGGCTGAAGGAGGCATTTTTGCAATCGGCAACGCACCAACCGCATTACTGGAGCTCATTCGTCTAGTGAAAGAAGGAGAAGCAAACCCTGGCCTGATTATCGGTGTACCGGTTGGATTTATTTCTGCGGAAGAATCAAAGGAAGAGTTAGCGAAGCTTGATATTCCTTTTATCACCAATGTTGGACGAAAGGGTGGAAGCACGATTGCGGTCGCAGCCATTAATGCGCTAGCCATTTTAGCAGAAAAAGGATTGTAGGAAATGGAAGCAACAAAGAAAAAAAATCTACGCTCCGGTTATACAACAGGTGCTTGTGCGACAGCGGCCGTACAGGCAGCCATGATCACCTTGCTTACAGGTGAAAAAGCAAACGAAACAACCATTTATATTCCAGCTGGGGAATATGTCCCCTTCACCATTCAGTATGGTGACATCTCAGAGAATCAAGTGACTACAGGAACGGTCAAGGACGGCGGCGACGATCCAGACGCGACGCATGGTGCACTCATTCAAGCAAGCGTAAGCTTTTCTGATTCAAGCTCCATCACGATTGACGGTGGAAGGGGAGTGGGCCGTGTTACCAAGTCTGGACTACCCATTTCTATTGGTGAGGCAGCCATCAATCCGGTTCCTAGGCAAATGATTCAGGAGGTTGCTCAACAATTATTAGAAACATACAAAGTCAATAAAGGTGTTCATATCGTCATTTCTGTTCCGGATGGAGAGGAAATTGCTAAACGAACGCTTAATGGAAGACTAGGCATTGTTGGTGGTATTTCGATTCTAGGAACACGGGGAATTGTCGTTCCTTTTTCAAACGAGGCCTACACAGCAAGCATCACATTAGCTTTACAAGTAGCACGTTCGGCAGGATGCGATACGGTTGCCATTACCACCGGTGGCAGAAGTGAGAAATATGCGATGAAGCAATACTCCTATTTGCCAGAAGTGGCTTTTATAGAAATGGGAGATTTCATCGGATATACGCTTCATGAGTGCAAAAAGCTTGGTGTGAAAAGTGTGAAGCTAGTTGGAATGATGGGGAAATTATCAAAAGTGGCACAAGGAAAAATGATGGTTCATGCCCACACAGAATCAATAGACTTTTCTTTTTTGGCTCAACTAGCAATGGAGGCTGGAGCAACTGAGAAGCTTACGAAAGCTATTTCCCAGGCCAACACCGCTTCACAGGTAGGAGAATGGATGGAAAGGGAAGTGGGGCAACGGTTTTTTGACTCCCTTTGCTATTCCTGCTGTAAACAGTCGTTTGAAGAGATAAGCGGTGGACTCAATATTGAAACAAGCGTGTACACATTAAACGGACAGTTGTTAGGAAGGGCGAGTATCAATGACTAACAAGATAAAGCTAATAGGAATTGGTGCAGAAGGTAGGGCTAGTATTCTCCCAATCTACGAGACATGGATTAATGAAAGCGAAGTCTTAGTGGGAGGAGGGAGGCAATTAAGTTATTTTCCTGATTTTAGCGGGGAGAAAGTTGAAATTACCGGAGGGCTGAGCGATCTTGTAGAAGGTTTAAAAATAGATCGACGTAGAACTGTTATTTTGGCTTCGGGAGACCCATATTTCTATGGGATCGGTGCATCGTTAGCAAGTAAGCTTCCCCTTGAGGTTTACCCGAGTGTAAGTTCCATCCAGCTTGCATTTGCAAAAATGAACACCGCTTGGCATGATGCATATTTTACAAGTGTTCATGGAAGGAGCATGGTTGGTCTTGCCCAACGAATCGATGGTAGGGAAAAGATTGTCATATTAACTGATCACACTCATACTCCTAGTCGAATTGCAAGTTACCTTTTGTCTTTCGGAATGACCGAGTACCGAGCATTCGTCGCAGAAGATATTGGTGGAGAGAATGAACGATATTCCTTTTATTCTCTCAGTGAGTTAGCCAATATGGAATGTCACCCGTTAAATGTCCTTATCTTGATTCAAACAGTGCCACGGCCTCATTGGACGATAGGAATTGAAGATGAAGAGTTTTCACAACGAAAGCCAGAAGCTGGGCTTATTACTAAGAAGGAAATACGAGTGCTCAGTCTTAGTGCCATGAAATTGTCAGCAAGGAGCATTGTGTGGGATATTGGTACGTGTACGGGTGCAATGGCGATTGAAGCAGCAAAGATTGCTAGAGAGGGGGCGGTCTTTGCAATAGAAAAAAATGCGGCCGACTTAGAGAACTGCTCTAAAAATCTAGCAAAGTTTCGTACCGATATTACGGTCCTAGAGGCCCGGGCGCCAGAAGGTCTCGATCGATTCCCTGATCCTGATGCTGTTTTTATAGGTGGAACATCAGGGAATATGGAAGATATTCTAACAGTGTGCTGTACGAGACTAAAGGAAGATGGAAGAATTGTTGTAAATGCAGTGACAATTGAATCGTTATCCGAGGCAGTTGCCATCTTTCGTTCAAAGGGCTTTAAAACAACTATAACCCTTGCGCAAATTTCTAGAAGTAAGCCAGTTTTACAGTTAACTAGATTTGACCCACTTAATCCTATTTATATTATTACTGGGTCAAGAATGAAAGGTGAGGTAACATGATCGGAACACTATACGGAATGGGTGTTGGACCTGGAGATCCAGAGCTTATTACAGTAAAGGCATTACGTTTAATGGAAACATGCCCCGTTATTTCTTACCCGAAAAAAGGCAAAGGGGACGGCAGCTACGCTTATCAAATAATAGAAGGTTATGTAAATGTTGCAGAAAAGGAAATGCTTGGTTTTGTTTTTTCCATGACGAGTGATCCAGATGTTTTACATAAAGACTGGATGGAAGCAGTGGAGGGGTTATATAAAAAGCTCGCTGAAGGGAAGGATTGTGTTTTCGTTACTGAAGGAGATCCCTTTTTATATAGCACCTTTATCTATTTAATGAGGCTAATGGAGGAGCATCACCCAGAGGTTCCTATTAAAGTCATTCCAGGAATTTCTTCTATAAATGGGGCGGCTGCAACGCTTGGGATACCGCTTGCTGATGGAAATGATCGTATTGGGATTATTCCTGCCCACGATGATTATGACCTCATGCGAAAAGCAATTGAGGAGCATGAATGTGTGATTTTCCTTAAGGCTGCAAAAGTGATGAATCTATTAATAAACGTTTTAAGAGATCTTGATTTACTCGATAAAGCCTCAGTCGTAACAAAGGTAACCTCAGACGAAGAAATTGTTTGGAATGTAGAAAAGCTTGAGAACGAAAAAATCGGCTATTTAACGCTAATGGTGGTGAGGAAATGAAGCTATATATTGTAGGAGCAGGACCAGGTGTACCCGATCTAATTACAGTTAGAGGCTTGAAGCTTTTAAAGGAAGCGGATGTTGTCTTATACGCAGATTCTCTTGTGAATGAAGAACTTATTAGAGAAGCAAAGGACGGAGCAACCATTGTTAAAACCTCTTCGATGCACTTAGAAGAAATGGTTGATTACATGGTTACTCGTCTCAAAGAAGGGAAAAAGGTCGTTCGCGTTCATACCGGCGATCCAGCCATGTATGGGGCCATTGGAGAGCAGATGGCACTACTAAAGGAATCGGGTGTCGAGATTGAAATTGTTCCCGGTGTAAGCTCGGTATTTGCTTCAGCAGCGATGGTTGGTGCTGAGTTAACGGTTCCGGATCTTACGCAAACCGTCATTCTAACAAGAGCGGAAGGTCGAACGCCAGTACCAGAGCTAGAAAGCTTACGTGAACTCGCCAAGCACCAATCAACCATCGCCCTATTTTTAAGTGCCGCATTAACGAAAAAGGTAGTGAATGAGCTGACGGAAGCTGGATGGAGTAAGGATACACCAATGGTTGTTGTGTATAAAGCCACATGGCCTGATCAGAAAATCATTCGAACGAAACTGGAAAATTTAGAAAGAGATTTAAAGGAAAATGGAATCCAAAAACATGCCCTAATTTTAGCAGGCTGGGCATTAGAAGAGGATATCTACGCGAAACGCTATCAATCAAAGCTTTACGATAAACAGTTTACTCATGAGTACCGGGTCGGGGAAAAGGTATGATTCCGCTTGTTCCCAAAAATCCATTTGCTGTTATTGCCATTACTAAAAATGGGCGAGACCTCGCCCATTCCCTTCAAAACAAATTGAAGCAAGTGGACGTCTATATTGCTAGAAAATTGGAAAAAGGGGATGAGCCGGAGCTTGGAATAAGACTATTTGATTACTCTACCCGCGAACTACTCTCGCAAACCTTTAAGCAGTATCGAGGAGTGATTCTTCTTTTTTCTCTTGGAGCAGCGGTTAGAATGCTCGCATCGCTGGTAGAAAATAAAAAGAAGGACCCATGTGTCGTAGTCGTTGATAATAGCGGCAGATTTGCCATTAGTGTGCTTTCGGGACATTTGGGTGGTGGAAATGAACTAACACATAAGGTAGCGAATGCAATTGGTGCTACCCCTGTGATTACGACTGCCTCTGATGTTCAGGAAACACTGGCTGTTGATTTACTAGGACGTGAGTTTGGTTGGGAGTTGGAGGACTCGGGGCATGTGACTGCAGTCAGTGCGGCTGTAGTGAATGAGGAGCCTGTTGCAGTTATACAGGAATCAGGAGAAAGAAATTGGTGGAAGTATGATAAGGATCTTCCTAACCATCTTGCTTGTTATTCTGTTCTAGATGAAGCAAAAAAGGGAAAAGCGACTTCCGCCATCATAATCACACATCGAATATTACCTGAGGATCCATATTTCACAAAAAATGTTGTGTATCGTCCAAAGGTCGTTGTATTAGGAATTGGCTGTAACCGTGGAACGCCTGCAGTAGAAATAGAACAGGTAATTGATGAAACGCTCGACGAACTCCATTTTTCTAAAAAAAGTGTGAAAGCGATCGTGTCTATCGATTTAAAAAAGGACGAAGAAGGTCTTATTAGAGTTACGGACAAATATCAATGGGTGTTCCATACCTTTTCGGCTGATACACTCAACCAAGTCACCATATCCAAACGATCAGAAACAGTCTATCAATACACAGGTGCCTATGGTGTAAGTGAGCCAGCGGCAAAGTGTTATAGCATGAATGATCAATTAGTTCTAACAAAGAAAAAGTCAGGAAATGTCACGATTTCAGTAGCTCTGATGGATCATCGCCTCGGAAGGGAGTAACAGTGATGACGAACCGTAGAATTGTAATCGCAGGAACAGGGAGCGGAGTTGGAAAAACAACAATCACCATTGGGTTAATGGCGGCGCTTCAGCGGAAAGGGTATGAGGTTCAAGGATTTAAATGTGGACCAGACTATATTGATCCATCCTACCATACTGCCGTTACGGGGAGAAAGTCACGTAATTTGGATAGCTGGATGCTATCGGAAGAGATGGTAAAAGAAGTGCTTTTGCGAGGCTCGGATGGAGCTGACATAAGCATCATTGAAGGAGTGATGGGCTTCTTTGATGGGAGGGATTCTCTATCAAACGAAGGAAGCACCGCACATATTAGTGAATTGACCCAGTCTCCTGTACTATTAATTGTTAATTGCTCAAGTATGGCAAGAAGTGCAGCAGCCATCGTAAAAGGCTTCCAGTCCTTCCCACATCGTGCAAATATTGTTGGTGTGATAGCAAATCGGGTCGGAAGCAAGGGCCATTATATGTTAGTGAAACAAGCAATTGAACAAGAATGTGGCATTCCTGTCGTTGGATACCTAGAGAAGAATGAGGAGTTATCCATACCTGAGCGTCACTTAGGGTTAGTTCCCTCTGTTGAACGTGGTGAGTTAAAAGACTTTTTTAAGAATTTAGGAGACCTTCTAGACAAAACGGTCGATATCAATCAAATATATGAACTGGCAAAGGCTGAGGAAATCCCTCTTCCAAAGAAAAGTCTTTTTTCAAGGGAACAGGGTCACGATTCTGTACGTATTGGGGTAGCAAAGGATGAAGCTTTTAATTTTTACTATCCTGAAAATCTTGAGCTATTGGAAGCATTTGGTGCAGAACTCATCTATTTCTCTCCAGTAAAGGGGGAAGAGCTACCCAAAGACGTTAGGGGATTGTATATAGGTGGAGGATTTCCTGAGGAGTTTGCCTTTGAACTGGCGGATAATGTAGAAATGAAACAATCCATTTACGATGCCGTTACAGGAGGACTTCCAACAATTGCTGAATGCGGAGGGTTTATGTTTTTGACAGACCAGTTAATTACGTCAAACGGTCAAGTCTATCCAATGGCCGGTGTGATACCAGGAAGAGTTACCATGCAGAAGAAACTAGTAGCTTTAGGGTATCGGGAGATTAAAGGAATGCCCTCTAATCAGTATGTAAAGGAAGGCGCCATGGCAAGGGGACATGAATTTCACTATTCCACATACGAAGGGCCGACAGACATTCCTCACGCATATAAAGCAAAAGGATTAAGAGGAGAAACACTTGAAGGATACTCGAAGGGCAACCTGATGGCGGGATACACACATCTCCATTTCGGAAGCTGTCCACAAGTAGTAGAAAACTTTATTTCACGGTGTAGGGGGTACATCTATGCGTAAAGCACAGTCCGTTATGATACAGGGAACACATTCAGATGCAGGAAAAAGTGTTATTTCAACAGCGCTTTGCCGTATTTTTTCTAATAAGGGCTATAAGACAGCCCCATTTAAATCTCAAAATATGGCATTAAATTCATATATAACTTTAGATGGGAAGGAGATTGGGAGAGCTCAAGGGGTTCAGGCGGAAGCCGCGCGAACGATAGCGACTACTGATATGAATCCGATTCTGATCAAACCATCGAGAGACTATGAGGCACAAATTGTTGTGCATGGCAAGCCGTATAAAAATATGCAGGCAGGAGCCTATCGACAGGAATTTTTCCAGCAGGGACTCACTTTAATAAAGGAGGCATACGAGCAACTTGATCAAAAGTTCGACCGAATCGTGATTGAGGGAGCAGGAAGTCCGGCAGAAATAAATTTAAATGATCGTGAGCTAGTAAACATGAGGGTCGCGAACATGACGGAATCTCCTGTTATATTAGTAGGCGATATTGAGCGAGGTGGAGTGTTTGCTAGCTTAGTAGGAACGCTTCAGTTAATTGATGAGAAGGATCGTGAACGAGTGATTGGGGTTATTATTAATAAGTTTCGGGGAGATGTCAGCTTATTAGAACCTGGGCTTGATTGGTTTACCGACTATACCGGGGTGCCAGTTCTAGGAGTGGTTCCTTATACAAATGTAAAGGTGGATGCAGAGGACTCCGTTGCCTTAAAGCTATACAGTACAGAAAGAAATCCGGAAAAAGAAATAGACATTGCGGTCATTCAATTTCCAAAAATATCAAACTTCACAGATATTGATCCATTTTTATCAGAAGAGGACTGCCATGTACGAATTGTAAGTAGCAAGGAACAGCTTCAAAATCCTGACCTGCTCATTTTACCTGGCAGTAAGAATACCATCGAGGATTTGATGTTTCTTAAGCAATCTGGATTGTTCGAGAAGATTCAAAAGCTCACAAAAAGTGGGAAAACCACGGTGTTTGGAATATGTGGAGGCTATCAAATGCTTGGAGCAACCGTCGAGGATCCAGAAGGAATTGAATCGCAGGTTGCCATTGAAGACGGGTTAAACCTGTTACCAATCTATACAACCATCACCTCTGAGAAAACAACGGTTCTATCAAAAGGAACCATTCAGACCAATGAACAGACGCATGATGTGGAAGGGTATGAAATTCATATGGGAGTTACGACGTTTCTAAAGCCGTGCACACCATTAATTACTCATGGTACTACCACTGATGGAGTAATAAGCGAGGATCAAAAAGTTATTGGCACGTACTTTCACGGGATTTTCGATAACGATTCTTATCGTACTGCCATTATTAATCATATTCGAAAAGAAAAGGGTCTTGAAGAAAAGCATGACCGAGTGGCATTTCGTTCCCAGCGTGAGGAAGCATATGATCAACTAGCTGAACATGTTATGGAGCATATTAATCTTCCATTTATTGAAGAAAAGATGAGGGAGTATTACGAAAAGAAGATTCGTATAGAAATGAAAAATAAATAACGAAGATGGAGGGGACTCGATGAAAAAAGGAAAAGTGTATCTAGTAGGAGCAGGTCCTGGTGACCCGAAATTATTAACTCTGTATGGGTTGGAATGCATTCAAAAAGCGGATGTCATTTCTTATGATCGATTAGTAAATAAAGAGTTATTAAAGTATGCAAAGGTGGACTGTGAACTGATTTATAGTGGAAAGAGACCTGGTAAACACCATTTGATTCAAGATGAAATCAATCAACTGCTAGTGGATCAGGCGATGAAGGGCAAGGTGGTGACAAGACTGAAGGGCGGTGATCCGTTTGTATTTGGTCGAGGAGGGGAGGAAGCGGAGTTTCTAGCGAAACATGGAATCCCTTTTGAGGTTGTACCTGGAGTAACGGCTGGAATTGCGGCATCGGCATATGCAGGAATTCCTGTCACGCACCGAAACTATGCCACTTCCTTTGCGATGGTAACGGCACACGGCTGTAGTGAAAGAGGAAGTGAATTTTTAAATTGGGAGGCTCTTGCTACAGGAATTGATACGATTGCATTTTATATGGGAGTAAACAATCTTTCAAATATATGCAAGAATCTAATGTCTCATGGGAAGAAAGCTACTACACCTGTTGCGGTCATTCATTGGGGGACGACCTCTGTACAAAAAACAGTAACGGGAACTCTCGAAACAATTGAAGGGATTGTGAGTAAACACGAAATTTCTCACCCATCGATCATTCTAGTGGGAGAGGTTGTACAAATGAGGGAGAAAATCCAATGGTTTGAAGAAAATCACGCTGAAGCGCTAGCTATGGCCATGGCGTAAAGGGAGACGAATGAAATGATTAGAAAAGTTGGACTCATTATTGATCGACTGACTGATTGTTGGATTGTGGAAGCCCTAGCTGAAAGAGATTACGACATTATTTTATATGATCCTTCCATCGAAATACTCGAACAGGAAAAGCGACAGGTGGAAATAGATCTAGACAAGAGAATTGCTAAGTGGGCTCTAACAGAATCAGAGAAAAAGGTAATTCTATCTCATATTAAACTAGAAACGGATTTTTATAAGTTACAAGAAGCTGATTTTATCTTGGAATCAATTAAAAGTCAGCCGGAACTAAAACGAGAAATATTATTAAAGCTTGATCAAATGATTCCAAAAGAAACCATTATTGCTAGCAATAGCTCGATTCTGTCTTTATCTAATTTCGCGGAAGGTGCAAAACATCCAGAGCGAATGATTGGTGTTCACTTTTTTTATAATGTTGTTGAAATTGTACCTGGGAAAAACACGTCACCTGAAACGTTTGAGACGTTATCCCAACTCGTAAAAAGTCTAGACAAAAAGGATATTTACGTTCAAGAATCACCGGGATTTGTTACTACACGACTACGTCTTCAGTTAATGAACGAAGCCATCAATATATTATCAGAGGGAATTGCTTCTGCAGAAGATATCGAGGAATCTATGAAGATTGGCCTTGGTATGAAAGAAGGTCCACTAGAAATGGTAGACGGATTTGGACTGAAATATATCCTGCGTTTAATGGAGCAGCTTTCGCTCGAGCTAGGAGAACAAAAATTTACTCCTAGCCCATTACTAAAGACATATATTGACGCCGGTTGCTTTGGGAAAAAGAATGGCAAAGGCTTTTTTGAATATGATGAAAATGGCCAGCGGATTAAGCAGGAAGCAAGCCTGGAGGTAGTTCGATGAAAATACTAGTCATTAATTGTGGGAGCTCTTCTTTAAAGTATCAGCTGTTTGATATGGGAAAGGAGAGTGTCCTTGCCAAAGGGATTGTGGAGAGAATTGGTATGGATACGGCCATTTTTCAATATGAGCGGCCTGAGCATGAGACGATTAAAGAGGTAGCTTCTATCTTAGAGCATAAAGACGCCTTGCGTAAAGTGTTAAAGATGATTACTGACGAAAACAGGGGAGTGATTACATCCGTTCATGAGATTGCAGCTGTTGGTCACCGGATAGCTCATGGAGGAGAAGAGTTTGCGGACTCAGTCGTTGTTACAAACCATGTCATTGAAGCGATTCGCAAAAATATAGAGCTTGCCCCTCTGCATAACCCGGCAAACTTAAAAGGAATTTATGCGTTCCTAGAGCTAGCTGAAGATATTCCTATGGTGTGTGTATTTGATACAGCTTTTCATCAAACGATGCCACCGGAGCATTTTATGTATGCGATTCCTCGTGCCCTTTATAACAAACATAAAATTAGAAGATATGGGTTCCACGGCACTTCACATAAATACGTGAGTCAACGCTATAGTGAACTTACAGGAAAAGATCTCCAATCCACAAAAATCATTTCATGCCATATCGGAAATGGAGCAAGTATTTCAGCGATTGAATTCGGAAAATCCGTGGATACAAGCATGGGAATGACTCCACTTGAAGGATTAATCATGGGGACGAGAAGTGGCGATATCGATCCAGCCATTGTTCCGTTTGTAATGGTGAAAGAGGATCTAAATGTCAATGAGGTGAACTCGATGCTGAACAAGCATAGCGGGCTTGTTGGAGTGTCTGGAATTTCGGCAGATATGCGTGAGATTACCGATGGAGTAAACGCTGGCCATGAAGGAGCAACACTTGCCTATAAGATGTACATTCACCGAATCAAGAAGTATATCGGTTCGTATTGTGCGGTTATGAATGGAGTGGATGCGATTATTTTTACGGGCGGAGTTGGTGAAAACTCTCATATGGTTCGTAGTGATATTTGTGAAGGTCTTACTTTTCTCGGACTTGAGCTCGACGACCAACTAAACGATACAAGAGAACCGAAGGAAAGGAGTATTCAAGTAGCTTCTTCTCTTGTTGATGTGTACATCATTCCGACAAATGAAGAGCTCATGATTGCAAGAGATACGCTTCGATTAGTCAAGAGTAATAAAGCGGTTACACCGTTGATATAGAGGTAAATATAACAATATTGTGAATATTAACAGTCCTTATAACTAAAGAGAAGAAGACTGCTGTATAGTTAAAACGGGAAGAATTTTGCTTTCTATTAAATTATTTTTGAATTGGGTGTGGTCTTAGTGGAAGCGTTCAGTTTGAAACAATTGAGTGACTTGGATATGCTCCAAGAAATTCAAGATCGTTTTGCAGAGGCAACTGGATTGGCAGCGATTACAGTAGACTACAGTGGAAAGCCTATCACCAAATACAGCAAGTTTTCTTCTTTTTGTGCCTATTTACGAGAGTTCCCAGAATATCGTGAAAAATGCTATCAATGCGATGCATTTGGGGGATTGGAAGCAGCAAGAAGAAAGAAACCTTATATTTATCAATGTCATAGTGGACTAATTGACTTTGCTATCCCGATTATAGCTAACGAGCAATACTTAGGCTCCATTCTTGCAGGTCAAACTAGGCTAGATGAGACAAACGTAAATGAGTTGGAGACAATTGGAAGGAAATCAGAATGGGAAAAGCATGAAAAGGCAAAGGAAGCTTTTGAAGATATCCCATTGATTCCGTTTGAAAAGATAACAGCCGCCGCAGAAATGATGTTTCTTGTCGTCAATAATTTAGTTGAGCAAAATATTACACGGCTTATTCAAAGTGAACTAAATGAAAAGAAAACGAAGCTTATTGAAGAAATGCAGCTAAGAGAGCATCTAGAAAAAGAGCTTCAACGTAAGGATATTCAATCACAACAGCTACAAATGAACCCATATTTTTTGTTTGGCATCTTAAACACAGCATCTAATCTTTCTATCCTAGAGGATGCTCCGAAGACCGGAGAACTCATTTGTTCTTTGACGGAGTTTTCTCGGTATTTATTGGACAATATTAATTCCCTTGTTACTTTGGAGGAAGAATTAAACCATGTTCAAAATTATTTAGCGATGCAGGCTATTCGCTTTGAGGATCGAATAACATTCGAAATCGACATTCCTGATCAAATGAATGAAAGCAAAGTACCAGCCGGTATTATCCAATCCCTGGTTGATAATGCTGTTATTCACGGTTTGGAGCCGAAAGAGCGAGGAGGAAGTGTTACGATTACTGGTTCTTCAAAGGGGGACCAATGGATCCTTGAAGTATCCGACAATGGAGTTGGTATTCCAGAACATGTGCTAAACAATCTTCTAAGCTGGAAAGAAGGAACGTATTCAACGAGACAAAGCAAAGGTATAGGTCTTAATATGGTTAATCAAATTCTTGTCACTCATTACGGACCAGAGCATTCCATTTCAATAAAAAGCATACAAGATGTAGGTACAAACGTAATAATTAAAGTTCCGAAACTGATGGGGAGATTGATGTATGCTTAAAGTGTTAATTGTCGATGATGAAAGGCTGGAGCGTGAAGCATTGCGGAAGATTTTACTAAATCATTCCAATAAGTTTGTCATCATGGGTGAAGCATCCTCCGCAAATGATGCATTATTACTGATTAGAAATATGTATCCTGATGTGATAATAATGGATGAGAAAATGCCTGGGATGAGCAGCGAGTTGGCAACAGAGTTAATCATAAAGGAATTCCCCAATATGAGCATTGTACTTCTTAAGGAATTTAGTGAGAATGAATCAATCAAGCAGAGTACACTGTCACTACGTAAGCCTATTAGACCCTCTCACTTACTGGCATTGCTCGAAAAATTGGCCCAAGCCAAGGAACGTCCATATGAGATAGCAGAGGTACTAGAAAAGCTTCTCCAAAGGATACGTGAGGAGGACTATAAGGAGTCCAAAGAATTGGTGGGTGAGTTTATGGATACTACCCAAAAAGCCAATTGGAATAAGGACACTCAACTGGCTTTAACTACTTTCTTACACACCATCCGGAGTATTTATGAAGAAAAAGACATAGCCCTTCCCCCGTTCTCCAAAAATAGCATTGATATCACCTCAATTGATAAAGCATCAGCCTACCTATACGAATGGATAGAGGATTTGTTTACTAAAATCATTAACCAAAATAAGCCTGAAGACCGCAAACAAATACAATGTGCTCTTAACTACATAGAAAAAAACTACCAACGAGGAGTCACCCTAGAAGAGGTAGCAGAGCATGTTCATTTATCACCGCATTATCTCAGTCGTCTATTTAAAAAAGAATTAAACATCAATTTTGTCAATTATGTATCAGAGAGAAGAATCAATCTTGCAAAGGAAATGCTAGAAAAAACAGATATGCCAGTAATCAATATAGCATTGGAGCTTTCTTACCATGAGCCGAACTACTTTAGCAAGGTATTTAAAAAGAGCACAGGAATGACACCTTCTGAATACAGAAGGCAAATAGAGGATGCAGGAAAGCATCTATTAAAAAGAAATTACTATATTCCGAATGGCAAATGGTATATCTAAAAAAACATCCATCTGGTTCATCACCAGGTGGATGTTTTTTTGTTCACATAGAAGTGCAAAAAAGTATCAACAGGGTAGAAAATTGTCATTCAAAGGACAGAAAATTACCTTTTGACAGTCCTGTTTGATAACAACTATTTATCCTATGATGACAATTTCATACCGAGAGAAATACGATGAATTCTATTACATTTAAGATAGCTTCAAATGAGAAGCGTAAGTAGGTGTAGTCACTACATTCTTAGTGGTTACGCTTACATTAAAAACAAGGAGGCTTAATCATGATTAAAGAAGCTTTAGGAATGGTGGAAACAAAAGGCTTGATCGGGTCCATTGAAGCAGCAGATGCGATGTTAAAAGCAGCAAACGTTACATTAGTTGGTTATGAAAAAATCGGCTCTGGTCTTGTTACTGTCATGGTAAGAGGGGACGTAGGAGCAGTGAAGGCTGCAACAGATGCAGGGGCTGCAGCGGCTTCAAAGGTTGGAGAAGTGGTTTCTATCCACGTCATTCCAAGACCACATGCTGAAGTAGAAGAGGTTTTACCGAAACTTGTCCACGCATAAAAATCCGGAGGTGAAAATCGATGAATGAGACTCTTATTGAAAAAGTAATGGAAGAAGTTATGAAGAAAGTTGATCAACCAAAAGCGGTTCAAACACTTGAGAGAAAATACAGCGGTTTAACTGAATTCGTAGGTGTTGGTAGAGGAGACACAATCGGTTTAGTCATTGCAAACGTAGATTCAAGTGTTCATGAAGCGATGAATCTGGATAAAAAGTATCGCTCTATTGGTATTCTTGGAGCTCGTGTAGGAGCTGGTCCACACATTATGGCCGCTGACGAAGCAGTGAAAGCAACCAATACAGAAATACTTGCAATTGAACTTGCTCGTGACACAAAAGGTGGAGCAGGTCATGGTAGTTTAATTATTTTTGGAGCGGAAGATGTAGCAGATGCAAGACGTGCTGTGGAGGTAGCTCTTAAGGAGCTTGATCGTACATTCGGTGATGTATATGCCAATGAAGCAGGACATTTAGAATTCCAATACACAGCTCGTGCAAGCTTAGCTTGTGAAAAGGCTTTTGGAGCACCACTTGGGAAATCATTTGGTTTGATTGTTGGAGCACCAGCAGCTATCGGTGTGGTATTAGCTGATACAGCGGTGAAGGCTGCGAATGTTGAAGTACTAGGCTATAGTTCTCCGGCGAAAGGAACTAGCTTCTCAAACGAAGTGATCTTAACGGTTACGGGAGATTCTGGAGCTGTACGTCAAGCGATTATTGCCGCAAGAGAAGTTGGTAAGGAATTACTTGGAACATTAGGAAGCACACCTGTAACGGACACGGTTCCTTACATCTAATAATAGAGAGAGGGAGGTAAACTTATGAAATCAAAACGTTTTCAGGCATTGGCTGAACGTCCAGTTAATAAAGACGGCTTTGTTGCTGAATGGCCAAGTGTTGGTCTCATCGCAATGAGTAGTCCGAATGATCCAAAGCCAAGCATAAAAATTGTAGATGGAAAAATTGTCGAGCTCGATGGAAAAACAAGAGACGAATTTGACTTTATCGATACATTTATTGCAGATTATGGAATTAATTTAGAACATGCTGAGGAAGTAATGAAAATTGACTCTCTTGAATTAGCGAGAATGCTCGTTGATATTCATGTCTCAAGAGATGAAATTATTCCACTTACTACCTCGATGACTCCAGCAAAAATTGTTGAAGTTGTAAGTAACATGAACGTCGTTGAAATGATGATGGCGATGCAAAAGATGAGAGCAAGAAAAACACCATCGAATCAATGTCATGTTACGAATGTAAAGGATCATCCAGTTCAAATCGCTGCAGATGCAGCTGAAGCTGCGATTCGTGGATTTGATGAGCAGGAAACAACGGTAGGGATTGTGCGTTACGCACCTTTTAATGCCCTCTCGTTATTAGTTGGTGCACAAGTCGGACGCGGTGGAATTCTAACTCAGTGTGCGGTTGAAGAAGCAGCAGAGCTTCAGCTTGGTATGAGAGGGTTAACTTGCTATGCAGAAACCGTTTCCGTATATGGCACAGAACCAGTTTTCGTTGATGGTGATGATACTCCATACTCAAAGGCATTCCTTGCTTCTGCTTATGCTTCACGCGGATTAAAGATGCGTTTTACTTCTGGAACAGGCTCAGAGGTGCAAATGGGGTATGCCGAAGGAAAATCCATGCTGTATCTTGAAGCGCGCTGTATTTTCATCACAAAAGGTGCAGGATCTCAAGGACTACAAAATGGTTCTATCAGCTGTATCGGTGTTCCGGGTGCCGTTCCTTCAGGTATTAGAGCCGTTTTAGCTGAAAACTTAATTACGACGATGTTAGATATGGAGGTTGCTTCTGGTAACGACCAAACCTTCTCACATTCTGATATTCGTAGAACCGCTCGATTGCTTATGCAAATGCTCCCGGGGACAGATTTTATCTTCTCTGGTTATAGTGCCACACCAAACTATGACAATATGTTTGCTGGTTCTAACTTTGATGCTGAGGATTTTGATGACTATAACATTCTTCAACGTGACTTAAAGGTAGATGGCGGCTTACGTCCAGTTCTAGAAGCAGATGTGGTTGCTGTCAGAAACAAAGCAGCTCGTGCTCTTCAGGCAGTATTTGAAGAACTGGGATTACCTGAGATTACAGATGAAGAAGTGGAAGCTGCAACTTATGCTAACGGAAGTAAAGACATGCCAGATCGACATGTCGTAGAAGACCTACGCGCCGCAGAAGAAATGATGAAGAAGGGTATAACTGGAATCGATGTCGTAAAAGCATTGAGCAAACACGGTTTTGATGACGTAGCACAGAATGTATTAAACATGCTGAAGCAACGTATTTCTGGTGACTACCTTCATACATCAGCCATTATTGATAAGGATTTTAACATAATTAGTGCAGTGAATAATCGCAATGATTATATGGGGCCAGGAACAGGCTATCAATTAAGCGAAGCACGTTGGGAAGAAATCAAGAACATTCCAAATGCTATTCGTGCCGAGGATATCAACTAAAAGAAAGGAGCGATGGAAAGCATGGAGATTAATGAAAAATTAATTCGCAGTGTAATAGAAGAAGTACTACAAGGATATTTATCCAATGAATCAGCAGCAGCTGAAGCACCTAAGCAAGTCTCTGTAGCAGCGACAGCAAAAGGATTAAAGCTAACAGAGCTAGGAAATGCAAAGGTTGGAACTCGAAAGGATGAAGTAGTCATTTCAGTTGCTCCTGCCTTTGGAAAGTATCAAACCAAAACGATTGAAAATATTCCTCACTCAGATGTTCTAAAAGAGATCATTGCAGGGATCGAGGAAGAAGGCTTAGTTGCTCGTGTAGTGAGAGTTCAAAGGAGCTCTGACGTTGCTTTTGTTGCTCATGAAGGGGCGAGATTAAGCGGTTCTGGCATTGGAATTGGCCTTCAATCAAAAGGAACAACGGTTATCCATCAAAAAGATTTACTAATCTTAAGTAATCTTGAGCTGTTCCCACAAGCTCCATTACTAGATTTAGAGACATATAGAAAAATAGGTAAAAATGCTGCTAAATACGCAAAGGGTGAGTCTCCTGATCCAGTTCCAACAAGAAACGATCAAATGGCCAGACCTAAGTATCAAGCGAAGGCAGCGCTGCTTCATATTAAAGAAACGGAGCATGTAGTACCAAACTCAAAACCAATCGAATTAGAAGTGAATTTCATTTAACCGGAGGTGAAAGATATGAATCAAGCATTAATTGAACAGTTAGTTAAAGAGGTTATGGCTTCTATGGGTACTGAAAAGCCTCAAGCGGAATCCGTAATGACAGCCGTAAAGGAAGCTGAAAACCTTACAGCTACCCGTGATTATCCAATCGCTGAAAAACGCCCTGAGCTTTTAAAATCAGCTACTGGAAAAGGAATCAACGAAATCACGTTACAAGGAGTGTTAGATGGTACCGTTAAGCCAGAGGATGTTCGTATCTCACCAGAAACACTTGAGTACCAAGCTCAAATTGCAGATTCAGTTGGTCGTAAGCCGTTTGCTCGAAATTTACGGAGAGCAGCTGAGTTAATTAAAGTTCCCGATGAAAGAATGCTAGAAATATATAATGCGCTTCGTCCATACCGATCTACTCGGGAAGAATTGTACGCTATTGCTGAAGAACTTGAGGTTAAGTACAATGCACCAATCAATGCTGGTCTTGTAAGAGAAGCAGCGGATGTGTACAAAGGTAGAAATCGGTTGAGACAGGATTAATCATTCCTCAGACGACACCAGGAGGTCTGAAAAATATGAAACTAGTTGCAGGTGTGGATATAGGGAATGCCACCACAGAAACAGCTTTAGCTCAAGTCAGCTCTACTAATGAAATTAAATTTTTAGCCACTGGTATTGTCAATACCACCGGAATTAAGGGAACGAGACAAAATATCCATGGGGTCTTGGAGTCCCTTAGGCAGGCCTTACATAAGGTGGGAAAAAAGGTAGAGGACCTAGACTTGA
Source organism: Robertmurraya korlensis NBRC 107688 (assembly GCF_001591645.1). Classification (GTDB taxonomy): domain Bacteria; phylum Bacillota; class Bacilli; order Bacillales; family Cytobacillaceae; genus Robertmurraya_A. The sequence goes on from NZ_BCVH01000010.1 coordinate 69,521, forward strand.
TTCGTATCAATGAAGCGGCTCCAGTAATAGGCGACGTCGCAATGGAAACAATCACGGAAACGATTATTACTGAATCGACCATGATCGGACATAACCCAGCTACACCTGGGGGACTAGGAATTGGCATAGGACGTACAGTGCCGATTGAACGGCTCCATCAGGAGGGTTCAAATAGTAACGTTATCGTATTAATTGGGAAACAGGTCGATTTCACCATAGCTGCGGAACTCATTAACGAAGCAGTTTCCAAGGGAGTTCTAGTGACTGGCGCAGTTGTCCAGAAGGATGATGGTGTACTAATTAATAACCGCCTAAACAAGAAAATTCCGATTGTCGATGAGGTAAGTCTTTTGGAAAAGGTACCTGTTGGAATGAAAGCGGCCATTGAAGTTGCTCCCCCTGGAGGCGTAGTAGAAGTTTTATCAAATCCATATGGGATCGCAACCGTTTTTGAACTAAGTGCAGAAGAAACCAAAATGATTGTACCGATCGCTCGAGCAATTATTGGGAATCGATCAGCTGTTGTTATAAAAACACCAGCAGGTGACGTACAGGCAAGGAGTATTCCAGCGGGAAAGATTCAAATCATTGGTACCCGAAAAAAAGGCTCTGTTGATGTAGATGAAGGCGCCAACAGGATTATGGAAGTACTTACATCCGTTGCACCTGTTCAAGACATTAAGGGAGAACCAGGAACTAATGCAGGAGGAATGCTTGAACGTGTCAGACAAGTAATGGCTGAACTGACAAAGCAACATCCAAATGACATTATGATCCAGGACTTATTGGCGGTTGATACCTTTATCCCACAAATGGTGAAGGGTGGACTTGCTGAGGAATTTTCAATGGAAAATGCTGTGGGAATCGCAGCGATGGTGAAAGCAGATAGGCTGCAAATGCAAATGATTGCTGAAAAATTAAGGGAAGAGATACATGTGGAGGTTGAGGTTGGTGGGGTAGAAGCGGATATGGCGATTAGAGGAGCCTTATCAACACCCGGTACCAATTTACCGATTGCCATTCTTGATATGGGTGCGGGTTCGACCGATGCATCCATCATGATTTCGGAAGGGAAAACAACCTCCGTACATTTAGCTGGAGCAGGTAACATGGTCACTTTGCTTATTAATTCAGAACTTGGTCTTGAGGATTTAGACTTGGCGGAAGATATAAAGAAATATCCTCTTGCAAAGGTTGAGAGTCTATTCCATATAAGACATGAAAATGGAACGGTTGAATTTTTTGAACATCCACTGGATCCAAAAGTATTCGCAAGGGTGGTTATCTTAAAGGATGGAAATCTTATTCCGATTCCTGGTAATCACTCAGTGGAAAAAATCAAACTGATTCGGCGCTCAGCTAAAGAAAAGGTGTTTGTGACAAACGCTATTCGTGCGCTAAGTATGGTGTGTCCAACTGGAAATATTCGAGATATTGAGTTTGTAGTTTTAGTAGGAGGGTCTGCATTGGATTTCGAAGTGCCACAGCTTGTGACCGACTCCCTTTCACACTATGGTGTGGTGGCAGGAAGAGGAAATATAAGAGGAACGGAAGGCCCTCGAAATGCGGTGGCAACTGGATTGATTATGGCATTGAAGGAAGGGAGATGAGTTCATTGAAGCTAGATAACGAACACTCCCCTACAATCCATGTGTATTATTGCAGCAGGGTACAAGAGCCTACCTTAGTGAACCACCTCTTATATGGTATGGAAGAGGAAGGTGTTCCATATGTTTTAAAGCTGCATGATGCCGAATCCGCTTTAGCGTTAGGATACAGAGCGGCTGGAAGCTCCAACCTTGGAGTAGGTATTGGGATTAGTGAATCAGGTCATGGAGTGGTTCACTATAATAAATTGCCATACGAAAAGCCGCTTTTTGAATTCAAACTACAGTCGAGTGAAGGATTGTTACGAACGCTCGGAGCGAATGCGGCTCGAATTGTAAAAAATATTCCATTTAAGGAAGTATGCCATTCGGAGGAGCCATCTGATGAGGAAGTGCGTGTACTTTCTAAAGAGGAGATAGCTTTTATTGTTCAAGCAGTCGTACAAAAGTTGACCAATCTGAAGTAGAGGGGGGAAGCATTTTGGCGAGAAATGCGTTAGGTCTCATTGAAGTGGTAGGGATGACAGCGGCAATTGTTGCGGCTGATACAGCTGTTAAGTCAGCAAACGTTCGCTTAATAGGATATGAAAATTCAAAAGGCGGCGGAATGATCACCGTAAAATTCGAAGGAGATGTGGGGGCTGTGAAGGCAGCGCTTGAGGCTGCAACTGTAGAGGCATCAAAGGTAAATCGAATTGTAAGCAAGCACTTTATCCCTAGACCAAGCGATGAAATTGAGAAAATGACCATCCCAAGAAGTAGGGTGTCAAAAGAAATCATAACTGAGGTTGAAAAAGAGGAAGAGGAAGTAGAAAAAGAAGAACAGATGTCAACAAATGAAGAGGAAGTACGGGAAGCAGAAAGCCCGGTAGAAGCGGTGGTGGAGGAACAACCTGTAAGAAAGTCTGTAGAGCAGGATGAACATGGGAACGATGTTGCAAATGTAGATGGAGATTCACTGAATGAAGAAAATGACCAAGAGGTTTGCAATATTTGTAAGGATCCAATGTGTACGAGAAGAAAAGGAGAAGCAAGGACGATGTGCATCCACTATCATGCAACAATAGGAGGAAAATAGAATGAGAGATTCATTAGGGATGATCGAAACAAAAGGGATGGTTGGTGCCATTGAAGCTGCCGATGCAATGACGAAAGCAGCGAATGTGACATTGGTCGGTTATGAAAAAATTGGTTCAGGTCTAATTACAGTAATGGTTCGCGGTGATGTTGGAGCTGTGAAGGCTGCAACAGATGCAGGTGCTTCTGCAGCAGAACGAGTGGGTGAAGTGGTTTCTGTTCATGTAATCGCAAGACCACACTCAGATATTGAGAGATTAATTCCAAAGGTAGAGAAAGTAGAAGTTTAATGTTTCAGGAGATGATGGAATGAGGGACTATGGGGTTATTGTCCAAGAGGTTGTAAAACGCATAAAAGAATTAGAAGAACAACCATACGTACCTGTGGGTGTTTCAAACCGCCATCTACACCTAAAAAAAGAGGATCTAGAAGCCTTATTTGGAACAGGATATGAGTTGACGAAAATGAAGGATCTTAAGCAACTTGGACAATTTGCTGCGAATGAAACCGTCACAATTGTCGGTCCAAAAGGATCAATTGAAAATGTCCGGATATTAGGTCCTGTTAGAAACTTAACACAATTAGAAATTAGCTTAACCGATAGCTTTAAGTTAGGTGTGAAGGCACCAGTTAAAGAATCAGGGAAAATTACTGGTACCCCTGGTATCACTCTTGTTGGGCCAAAGGGGAAGTTAGATATCAACGAAGGAGTTATCGCTGCATTAAGACATGTACACGTCTCTCCACCCTTTGCAGAGAAGTTTCATTTAAAAGATAAAGAGATGGTTAGTGTTCATTTTGATGGAATCCGTCAAGTAACCTTTAACAATGTATTAATTAGAGTGTCCAATCGGTTTGTGGAAGAGATGCATTTGGATACCGATGAAGCCAATGCAGCGGGGATTGGTACCGGTGCGATTGGGAAAATCATGAAAGGTTAAAAACAAATGACTGTGAACTTAGAATATATAAACCAGTACATTCGGGATTTTGCCAGTTTAATTGAGAATAAGAAAGTGAATAAATTTGAAGGTGAGTTAAAGGTCGGTGTCGACCTTGGAACAGCCAATATTGTTCTTTCTGTATTAGATGAGTCAAATCAACCAGTTGCAGGTGCTCTTCATCCAGCATCAGTGGTAAAGGATGGCCTTGTCGTAGATTATGTAGGGGCGGTCAAAATTGTAAAGGAGCTTAAAACACAGGTTGAGGATTTACTCGGTGTTCCATTACTGTATGCAGCTACCGCCGTGCCTCCTGGAACAATAGGTGGTAACGCAAAAGCGATTGCGAATGTCATTGAATCAGCAGGACTTGAAATAGTCAATGTTGTTGATGAACCAACAGCAGCTGCAACCTTTTTAGGTGTAAAAGATGGTGCCGTGGTTGATGTTGGGGGCGGAACAACAGGTATCAGTATCCTAAAGAATGGGGAGGTCATTTATACGGCCGATGAACCAACCGGTGGGAAGCATATGAGCTTAGTTGTTGCCGGAAATTACAAGATCTCATTTGAAGAAGCGGAAAAGCTTAAAAAGGACAATCAAAGACAAGACGAAATCTTCACCGTCGTCAAACCCGTCATTGAAAAGATGGCGGCAATTGTTAACCGTCATCTGCGATACTCTGCAACGGACAAAATTTACGTCGTAGGTGGGGCTTGTCTCTTTGAAGACTTTGAAAGTGTTTTTTTGAAAGAAATTGGGATCGATACAATTAAGCCGGAGAATCCTCTCTTTATCACACCGATAGGAATCGCTATGAATTGTGTGAAATGAGGTGGAGTGATTGGATTTAGAGAAAGCTATCCAAGACATTGTAAAGGAAGTCATTCGTCGATTAAACCAAAGGTTAAAAACAGCGATTGTTGTTTTTACTGGTGGAGCACTAGGTTTCGAGGATGCACTCGAACAACTGAAGACCATGAAGAAAGAAGGCTGGTCCTTTAAAATTCTATTAACCCGCAGTGCAGAGCATGTGTTTTTACCTGGAACGATAGAAAAGGATCTAGGTACAAACGAGGTGTTCTATGAAAAAGAACTAGAGGGCTTAGGTGAATTTTATAAAGATACTAGCCTTTTAATCATTCCCACACTTACATTAAATTCTGCAACAAAAATCTCATTAGGGATTGTCGATTCTGCTGTAACCAATCTTGTTTCTCACTATATAACGACTGGAACACCAATCGTTGCTGCTGACGATGCTTGCGACTTAAAGAATCCTATTCGGGAGAAATATCGTATGCATCACTCACCAAAAGCCTACTTAGACATGAATAGTCATCATTTAGAGCAACTACGTGCCTATGGAATTAGCTTAGTCCGAGCAAAAGATATAGCAGAGGCTTCAAGGAAGGTTACCTTCCAGTTCAGTGAAACAGAAGAAGAAGAGAATCCGGTTGAAAAATCGTCTATTTATTATACTGACCGTGTGTTGAGTCGATTGGCTGTATTCGAAGCAAAACAAGCAAGCTGTGACTTGGTAGTGTCAAAACAGACTATTATAACGGCATTGGCTAGAGAAGCCGCAAGTGAATGGGGTGTAAGCATCCATCAGGAGAGATAAGGGTGAGGCAAAATGTATATTGCTAAAGTAGTTGGAATGGTCGTAGCAACAAGAAAGGAAGAGGACTTCGTTGGAAAAAAGCTACTTATCGTTCAAGGTATCAATGAGAAAGAAGAATTACTAGGGCTGCCAGAGGTCGCTGTCGATGCAGTTGGAGCTGGAACAGGTGAGGTTGTGCTGATAACAAAAGGTAGTGCAGCCAGATCGGTATTTGGGAAACCTAGTTCTGCCATAGATGCAGCCATTGTCGGTATTATTGATAGCTTAGAAGTGAACAAATAAGGATGTGTGAGTGATGAGCATCTATACAAAAAAAGGTGATAAAGGTGAAACAGGGCTTCTGGGCGGTAGTCGGATTGGCAAGGATCATTTGAAGGTTTCTAGCTATGGGACTCTCGACGAGGCAAATGCTGTGCTTGGTATCGCCTATTCGATGATTAAGCGTGAAGAATTGAAAAGTATTATCCATAACATACAGCGGCAACTATTTGTTGTCGGTGCTGAACTCGCAAGTGACGAAAAGGGGATAAGCTATATCAAAAAGCTTGTTTCCACCGAGGATATTACTTATTTCGAAAAAGTAATTGATGAGTATGATGGGCTTTTAGGTCCTATTACGGAATTCATTATTCCTGGAGAGACGACTGCCTCTGCCCAGTTACATCAAGCTCGTTCTATTATTCGAAGAGCGGAGCGTCTCGTGGTTGAACTAAGTAAGACCTCAGAAATAAGAGAAGTGGTGATTAAGTATATTAATCGCCTATCAGATGTACTTTTTATGTTAGCAAGAGCAGAAGTGTATTACTCGTTAGTTGATCAAGTGATTACAAAAGTGCTCAATCGAGTGGAAGTAAACCCTTATCTTGTGAAGATTGATCTTCATCTAGCTAGAAAGCTAGCGAAAGCAGTTGAAAGAAAAGCCGAAGAAATGGGGGTGCCAATCGTATGTTCTATCGTTGATGAGGGTGGCAATGTCATTCTTTTACATCGGATGGATGAGGCGCTGCTTGTAAGTGTGGAACTTGCTCCTAATAAAGCATATACCTCTGTGGCATTAAAAGCACCCACTCATAACCTTGCCCCACTCGTTCAGCCGGGTGCTGACTTGTTTGGCCTCCACCAATCCAACCACAATAGAATTGTTCCATTTGGAGGAGGATTCCCATTAACGGTTAATGGAAAAATAATAGGTGGGATCGGTGTCAGTGGTGGAACGGTGGAAGAGGATATTTTGTTAGCCAATTGTGGTGTTAAGATTTTTGAAAGCTTAATAGAGGTGAAATCAAATGATTGAAGTGAAACAAATTGAAGATATTGTAATGCAGGTCCTTGCTGGATTAAATAACCATGAGGATCCCCCTTTGGATGGAGAGAATGGCTTATATTCCGAAATGAATGACGCGATAGATGCTGCATTTGTCGCTCAAAAGGAGCTTGTAAAGCTATCTCTAGCGGAAAGAGGACGAATCATCGAGTCGATTCGCACTGAATTTCGAAAGCATATTGAGCTCCTATCTGAAATGGCTGTTGAAGAAACAGGCATGGGACGTGTGAAAGACAAAATAAATAAAAATCTAGTAGCAGTTAACAATACACCAGGCATTGAGGATTTAACAACGGCGGCTTGTTCAGGAGACAACGGATTAACTGTTGAGGAGCTTTCACCATATGGGGTTATTGGATCTATTACGCCAACTACAAACCCTTCAGAAACAATTATTTGTAACACGATTGGAATGCTTGCTGCCGGAAATGCAATCGTATTTAGTCCCCATCCAACAGCAAAACGAACATCTATAGAAACCATTAAGATCATAAGTAAAGCAATATCAAAGGCTGGTGGACCTAAAAACTTAGTCGTAAGCACACTTCAGCCTTCCATCGAGCAAGCAAACATTATGATGAACCATAAAAAAGTTCGAATGCTAGTTGCAACAGGTGGACCAGCAGTTGTAAAGGCCGTTTTATCTACAGGAAAAAAAGCTATTGGTGCCGGAGCTGGAAACCCACCAGCACTCGTAGATGAAACCGCTGATATAGAAAAAGCAGCGAAGGATATTATTGATGGTTGTTCTTTTGACAATAACCTCCCTTGTGTGGCTGAAAAAGAGGTCATTGCTGTAGACTGTATCGCTGATTGCCTCATTGAAAATATGAAAAACAATGGTGCTTATCAACTAACCGATCCAGTACAAATTCAAAGACTGGTAGATTTGGTTGTCCGTAACGGTCATGCCAACAAGGATTTTGTTGGGAAGAATGCGGATTTTATTTTGAGACAACTGGGAATAGAGGTTGGACCAGAGGTTCGCGTCGTGATTGTCGATGTCAAATATGAAGGACGTCATCCACTTGTCCTGGCTGAATTGATGATGCCGGTTCTACCAATTGTACGGGTAAATAATGTGGATGAAGGGATTGACCTAGCAGTAGAAGTTGAGCATGGATTTAGACATACGGCCATCATGCATTCAAAAAATATTGATAACTTAACCAAGTTTGCAAAGGAAATTCAGACAACGATTTTCGTGAAAAATGGACCTTCATACGCAGGTATCGGCGTGGGCGGAGTTGGTTATACCACTTTTACGATCGCAGGGCCGACTGGGGAAGGATTGACTTCTGCTAAGCATTTTGCAAGAAAGAGACGATGTGTACTAGTAGATGGTTTATCAATTAGATAGAAATTTGCATGATTAAGGGAGGATAATGACAATGAGTTATTCAATTATACTTGCAGCTTTTGGTGGCGGGGTTTTCGGAGCATTAATTGGTGCTTTACCAGCATTTATCTTCACGGGATTAGTAGGACTTATAGGGGTTGCCATCATTGCTGGTGGGGGATCTGATTTGATCTTAGGAAATGTCGTATTCGGAACTTTGCTTGGTCCTCATATTGCATTTGCCGGTGGTGTTGCAGCAGCAGCATATGAGGCAAACAGAAAAAAAGGCCTGTCGAACGGGATGGATATTTTAACTTCACCTAGTACGATCAACAGTGACCCGATGTCACTTTTAGTCGGTGGTGTATTTGGGATTGGAGGATACCTATTAAATTACTTGTTTGGCTACTTAGAAATCCCAACGGACACAGTAGCAATGACGGTATTCTTCTCGGGAATCATTTCTCGTTACGCGTTCGGTCATACAGGGATTTTCGGAACGATACAAAATTCAGATGGAACGAAAAGAGCCTTTTTCCCAGATAAATCTAATCTATTATTTATTGTTATTTACTCATTTGGTTTTGGTGCAGTCATATCGTATTTAGTAGATTTAACACAGATAAATGTATTGGGCTTTGTGATCAGTGCAGCTTTACTAATGTTTGTTCAATTTGGATTTAACATTCCAGCAACACACCATGTCACACTAGTTGCCGGTTATGCAACTATTGCCTCAGGAAGTATTCTTATCGGTACACTGTTCGCTGTCATTGCAGGAGTCATTGGTGAAATTATGGGTCGAACATTTAACAATAACTGTGACACGCATATTGATCCACCTGCAACAACAATATTTCTCTGTAGCTTATTTATCTTTAGTTTTATGTAGGTCAGCGACCAGAGATGATATGGAGGATCATTAGATGAAACAGTTTCTTCTTGGCCCAAAGTTATATTACGGAACCGATTCGTTAGATTATGTACGAAAAATTGAGGCAGACAAAATCTTTATTGTTACCGACGAAATGATGGTGAAGATTGGAATCGTAGAAAAGATAACAAAAATGTTAAGTGAGGAAAAGAAGAGTTATGCGATTTTCTCCGAAGTTGAACCGGATCCTTCACTTGAAACCGTCGAAAAAGGATTAACACTGCTGGTTAAGGAGCAACCAAGTTGTATCATTGCTGTTGGTGGAGGGTCACCCATTGATGCAGCGAAGGCTATGCTTTTACTAGCGATTCGTGTACAAGAGCGAATATCAGGTGAAACCTGTAGGGGTAAGCCCCAATTTATTGCCATCCCAACCACAAGTGGTACCGGTTCAGAGGTAACTTCCTATGCGGTTGTTACTGACAAGAGTAATTGTACAAAAATACCTTTAAGTGACCCACTCATGTATCCGGATATTGCCATTCTCGATGAAGGATTAACAAAGACGGTTCCTCCTTCCGTGAGTGCCGATACAGGAATGGATGTTTTAACACATGCCATTGAAGCTTATGTTTCCAAACAAGCAACTGATATCACGGATATGTATGCTGAAAAGGCTATTAAAGACGTGTTTAAAAATTTATTAAAGGTTTACCGATTTGGTGAGGATTTAGAAGCAAGAGGAAAGTTGCATGTTGCTTCATGTATAGCTGGAATTTCTTTTACGAACGCAGCATTGGGAATCAATCACAGCCTGGCACACACACTAGGTGGTAGGTTTCATATGCCGCATGGCAGAAGCAATGCTATTTTACTCCCTTATGTAATCGCATACAATGCAGGACTATTTGATGGATCCGTGGAAACGTCGAAAGCAGCGAAAAAGTATGCCTCTATTTCCTTCATGTTAGGGTTCCCTTGCGGTAGTACGGAAGAAGGGGTTAAGAGCTTGATCACCCATATCGTTGAATTAAACAAAAAGATGGGAATTCCTTTGCATCTTCAGGAATGTAACATCGATGAAGGAGAATTTGAGAAAGCCTTATCTGATATGGCATGTTCAGCACTTCACGATATTTGTACTACTGGTAACCCAAAGGATGTAACGGAAGAAGATTTAAAGCAGCTATTAAAGGTAGTATACAAGGGAACTTCATGATCGAAGAAAGGGTACTCTTTTTTTGCAGAGTATCCTATTTTTTTGTAGTCTTAAACAGTGATTGTAGGATAAAGTAGAGGATAAGAATGGAGGGACGTAGCTTGACAAATTTCATTAATGTAAAAGATATTCAAATTGGGGTAGGAACACCGAAGATTTGTGTACCGATGACAGGGAGAACAGTGACAGATCTTTTAGCGGAGGCAGAGCTTATACAGTCAAATAGAAATTATGTTGACCTGGTGGAATGGCGAGTAGACTTTTTCAGCGAATTCGAAGACCTCAGTAAGGTTATGACCACACTTTCTTCTATTCATGGGCTTTTGGAAGATCTTCCTCTTGTTTTTACATTTCGAAGCCTAGAAGAGGGTGGGGAGAGGGAGATTCATCCTTCCTATTATTTCGAGTTGAACAAAGCAGCAGCCAAATCTGGTATGGTGGACTTAGTAGACGTAGAACTACGTCATAGGGAAGAGGATATTAATCAGTTACTTTCGGTCATTCATGAGAACGGTAGATTCGGGATCCTTTCTAGTCATAATTTTGCTGCTACACCTTCTAAGAGTGAAATGGTTGAAATCCTTGAAAGAGCTAAAAAGCTAGGAGGCGATATCCCGAAAATAGCAGTGATGCCAACTTCTGCTAGAGATGTGCTAGCACTGTTGGAGGCTACGGTTGAAATGCAAGAAAAGTATCCTGAAACACCTATTATTACGATGTCTATGGCAGGGCAAGGTGCCATCAGTCGTCTATCAGGAGAAGTGTTTGGATCGAGTGTTACATTCGGTGCGTTAAAGAAAGCGTCAGCTCCTGGTCAAATAGAAGTCGCTGATCTTAAACGAACACTGGAAATGATTCATCATAGCTTATTAAAGTAACGAGCCAATCTAGTTGGTTCGTTTTTTTATTGATTGACAGAGATAAGTAACTCACTTATGATAATCGAGTAGATAGTTAAACAGTTGAACAATTAAATGGTGAAACTATTTTTTGGAGGTGACATGTTACTGATGCCAGACCTACGTATAAAGGAAATTGTGAATCAATATATAGCTCTATCTTTTTCCGTGAACAAAATTGGGGAAGCGCTTGTGAAGGAGCAGCTTGATTGTGATCTAACAAGTGAGCAGCATTATACGTTGCGCTACATTTATCAAAATAAATCCTGTACATCGTCAGAGCTTGCAGATGTTTTCTCTGTAAAAAAGAGTGCCATCACAGCTATCATTACTCGATTATGGACCAAAGGATTTATTAAGAGAACGAGAGATGAAAATGATCGTCGAGTGGTGTACTTAACGTTGACTGAGAAAGGCAACGAGCTCTATCTAGAAACAGAAGCAAGAATCCATAACTTGGTTGAGTCGATTATCACCAAGTTTGATCAGCAGGAAATTGAAATGTTTATCAAGTCATACGAAAAATTGCATGATGTACTTTTAGAAACAAAGAAAAATCAACTGGAGGATTAGCCCATGTATGCAATTATTAAAAATAAATGGTTAGTGTTAGTGGCATGGATTGCACTAATTGTGGGGTTATTCATGCTAGCTCCTAACATGGCCGACCTTGTTCGTGAGAAGGGGCAAATTGATGTGCCTGAAGGATATTCCTCCTCATTAGCCTCTGATATTATGGAAAAGGTGCAAGAGCAGGAAGGTGGAGGCGATGATACGCAGGTCGCCCTCGTTTTTCATAGTAAAGAAAAACTAACAGAAAAAGAAATACAAGAAGCCGAAAAGGCGATTCGAGCACTTGAAGACAAAAAAGAAGAGCTTGGCATTACAGAAATTCTTTCGCACTTTAACGAAGAGGTTTTAGAAGAGCAGCTTGTTTCAAAGGATGGAAAAGCGATTCTTACCTCGCTAACCATTGTGTGGAACGATCGTGAACCAAAAGAAGTAAGTGAAGCCCTTTATAAAACTATAGAGGATGTAAAGGTAGATCACGATTACACGAGCAACTGGTTAATCAATGAAGACTTGATGACAAGCTCTCAAGAAGGTCTGAAAAAGACAGAAGGAATAACAGTTGTTTTCATTTTAGTTGTGTTGTTACTCGTATTCCGCTCAGTAGTAGCACCTATCATTCCACTACTAACAGTTGGATTTTCTTATTTGGCAGCTCAATCAATTGTTTCCATCTTAGTAGATAAAGTAGACTTCCCGATTTCAAGCTACACGCAAATTTTCCTTGTAGCTATACTGTTCGGAATCGGAACCGATTATTGTATCCTTCTTTTAAGCCGATACAAGGAAGAATTAACACATCATGAGAATCGTGCGGATGCCATTGTGGCTACTTATAAAAATGCAGGACGTACGGTGTTTTTTAGTGGTTTAGCTGTCATGATTGGATTTGCAGCTATCGGATTTTCAAAGTTTGTACTTTATCAATCAGCCGCAGCTGTTGCAGTTGGAGTAGCGTTATTATTGGTTGCATTATTTACAATTGTTCCATTTTTTATGGCAGTACTTGGTGGGAAAATCTTCTGGCCGTCAAAAAGTACGGCAGAGCATGGAGAAAGCAAATTCTGGGGTGTCGTTGGTCAATTTTCTCTAAAACGCCCTGTTATTGCTCTTCTTATAGTAGCAGTAGTTTGTGTCCCTTTCTTAGTTACTTATGATAGTAAACTATCATATAACTCTCTCGAAGAAATAAGTGGTGACGTTCATTCGATTCGTGCTTTCAATGCCATTGCTGATAGCTTTGGACCAGGTGAATCGATGCCGACTCAAATCGTTTTAAAAAATGACGAAAAAATGGATTCGATGGAATATATCAATTTAGTTGAAGAAATCAGTATGCAGTTAGCACGTGTACCACTAGTAGATACCGTTCGGTCGGTTACACGACCAACTGGTGAACCAATTGAAGACTTCTTAATTGCGAAGCAAGCTGATACATTGCAGGAAGGGCTTGGGGAAGGAAAAGAAGGTCTTGATCAAATTAGCTCTGGTCTAAAAGAAGCAAGTGATGGTCTTGAGAGTTCCGCTCCACAGCTTGAGAAAGCAACAGCTGGTATCGGAGAGCTTGTAACGGGGACTTCTCAGGTGCAATCAGGTTTAACAGAAATTCAAACAAACTTAGCAAAAATTGAAGATGGAATTCGTCAAGGAGCTGCGGGCTCCGCACAAATCAAAACAGAGCTTGGAAATGTAAAATCTGGTGCTGAGCAGCTGTTGGCGGAGTACAAAAAGCTAACTGGTGCTTATGGACAAATGGGAGCTGGCTTAAACGAGCTTTCTGCTGCTCTTGCTTCTACCGAACAGTATTTTGCTGCTTTAGAAACCAATTATCCTGCACTACAAATGGATGAATCGTACCAAAGACTAAAGGGAACGGTTCAAACCGTTCAACCTCAATTAGCGGGAATAGCTAGTGGGATGGCTGAGGCTAATGCTGGATTTGCTGTAATTAATGAGAATCAGCAGAAAATAGTTTCAGGTTTAGAGCAATTTATTGTTGGAATCGACAAACAGCTTGCGGGTCTGAATCAACTTGCAAATGGTCAAGGTCAAATTGTTGATAATATGCCAAAGCTTACTTTTGGTTTAGCCGGAATTCGTGACGGTCAACAACAATTAGCAGCTGGATTCGGTGAGTTAGGCGGTCAATTAGGCCAACTAACTGACGGTTTGAACCAAAGTGTGGATGGATTAAATCAAATTTCGGATGGTCTAGGCTCGGCGCAAGACTATATTAAAGGACTTTCTGAAAATGAGAATGGTGCATTCTATTTACCGCCTGAGGTTCTTGAAAGTGAAGACTTTGTTCAGGTATTAGACACATTTATGTCTGAAGATCGTAAAGTAATGACGATAGATGTCATCCTTGAAGCAAATCCTTATTCTAACGAGGCAATTAATCAAGTCGATAAACTAAATGAAGCGGTAAAAAGTGCCACAGCGAATACAAAGCTTGAAAATGCTGTTGTTGCTGTTGGTGGAGTGACTAGAACCAATGCCGATCTAGATGCGATTTCAGGTGAAGACTACTCACGTACAGTGGTGCTGATGTTAGTTGGTATAACAATCATATTGGTGATTCTGTTCCGTTCGATGATTATGCCAGCATATATCATTGCATCGTTAATTTTAACGTTCTACACATCCATGGGAATTAACGAAGCGATTTTCGTTAACCTACTAGGCTATACAGGGATTAGCTGGGCCGTACCATTCTTCGGCTTTGTCATCTTAATCGCACTCGGAGTTGACTACAGTATCTTCTTAATGGACCGCTTTAACGAATATAAGGACCTATCCATTCGTGATGCGATGCTTGAATCAATGAGAAAAATGGGTACAGTTATTATTTCAGCAGCAGTCATCTTAGGCGGAACCTTTGCTGCCATGATGCCTTCTGGAATGCTCTCTCTACTACAAATCGCATCAATCGTATTAGTTGGATTATTCCTATATGCTCTTGTCATTCTTCCGTTATTTATCCCCGTTATGGTAAGAACATTTGGAAAAGCCAACTGGTGGCCGTTCTTGCGAGAAAAATAAAATATGGAAACCCCGCCCTTGTTGGCGGGGTTTTTCATAGTGTTGAAATAACTCCTTTATATCCACATTTCCCGATAATCCTCAGCATACTGCTTCATAGTAATAGGCTTTCTACCAATCAATTCTTCCATGTCATTTGTTACCTTGGAAGCTGTTCCAAGCTTTGTAGCTAAATAAAGCATCATCATGATATTCGCAAATGTTGGTTCCGTTCCGCGAGCAATTAATGTTCGTCTAAACTCAATGGTACCTGGGTTTTTATATGCTATCTTTCTTCCGAGTTCAACTGATAATATCCGTTCAACCTCATAGTAATCAAGTGCCTCACTACCTGTTAGAGTGTAGGATTTACCAATATGAGTGTCTTCGCACAGACATACAGCAGCAGCTGTTGCAATATCTCTTGTATCAATGAAACTTGTTTTGGCTTTTCCCGCAGGCATATATAGTTCATCCCGAAGCTTGATGTCATCAAGGTGGGTGGTATGTAAGTTTTGCATAAAGAAGCTTGGACGAAGAAACGTATAAGGAATGTGAAACTCCTTAATCATTTTCTCAATTTTTCGATGTGGAACGAACGGATTCTTCTCGACTCCCATTAAAGAAACAAATACAATTTGGCTAATTTTATGAGCTTCTGCTGCTCTTAAAAATGGCTTCATATCTTTTTTCGGATTAGCGAGCTGTGGGGGACGAACAAGAAATACTTTATCTACGTCACGTAACGCCTCATCAAATGTCTTTTCATCCATAAAATTAAACGGAACAACCTCCACATGGGAATTAAGATCCGTTGCCTTTTGGACAGAGTAAACACCTGCTTTAACGAATTTCCCCCGCCGTACACTAGTATTTTTCCCATACCCTCATTCCTCTTCCTTTAAATTTTTTGTCATACGAAATAATAAATGGGTAAGCTGTGAGATCTCCTCCTCTGTGAAATCAACAACCGCAGCCGAAACCGTCTGATCGCTTAGTTCCTCTAACCGGGGGAGGATCTCTTTGGTTTGAGCAGATAATTTTAATATAGAAGCACGTTTGTCTGTAGAATGAGGGTATTTTTCAATATATCCCTTCTCCAACAAACGCTTGATAATTCCTGAAATTGTAGGTTTATCCATATCGAGTCGATTAGCAATCGAAACGGCCATAAAATTATTTTCAGCACCACCCAATCCCTCTAGACGCTCCAAGTCTTTAATCACTGCCCATTGCTGTACCGTAAAATTTTCTTGATCCAATTGTTTCATTAAATGATATTTCATTAATTTTGCTGATAAGGTAAGTAAATAACCGAGATTTGTACAATTATCCATCATCTAAAAGAATCCTCCACGAAAAGAAGTTAGTATACTAACTATATCTATATTATACAACTAGTTAGTGTGCTAATCAATTGAAATACAGTGGATAAGATAGGAGAGGGGACAGATAATATGAAAGAGGTGAGTGAATTGCAAAATAAAGAAGACGAAGTTGCAGCCATCAATGATGCAAATATTGAATTAACTCAAAGACTGGAGGATAGTGAAGTTCATTCATCTGCTCCTGGTGATACGGAAGCAACAAAAGCAAATTTAGAAATCGATCAGGCGCTCTCCCATGATCAAACAGCAGATCCACTTCCAACCCATTTTATGTACAATACACCAGCAATCAAGATTAACCCAAAAAGATAGGTGCTGAAGCATTTTCAGCACCTTTTTTATGTTCATTAATCAAGATCAGTTTTATCATTTTGGTCTTTATTACGTTTGTTTCCTTTGCTATTGTCCCCGCTTCCGTGTAAAACACCATGGTTTTTAGGAGAATTTTGATTTTTGCTGCCTTTATTAAACTTTTTTGTCATGTCATGAGCTCCTTTCAAGTAGGTTCAAAAGATAGTTTGGCTCACAACGGGTTCCTTAAACCATGAAAAAGAAAAAGACCCCCACAAATGGGAGTCAAAGAAAAAGGGGGAATTACACTTGTACTATTATCCTTGCCAATATGTTACCATTTTATACATATAGAGGAAAAATATTTTTAAAATACGATAATGGGGTTATCATATGGAATTCGTGAAGAATTACAAAGACCAAATGACTCTTCGTCACAGCTTTAACAACCTTGCAACGTCTACTTTTGGTATTCAGTTTGAGGAATGGTATGAAAAGGGGTACTGGAATGAACGGTATATCCCGTATTCATTTGTAGTAAAGAACAAGGTAATTGCCAATGTCTCCGTGAATGTGCTGACTCTTCTTATAGATGGTCAAGAGAAAAAAGCAGTTCAGCTTGGAACGGTTATGAAGGATGAGAATTATCGAAACAAAGGGCTATCAAGAATGCTTTTACAAAAAGTAATCGATGATTATGACGAACAGGTAGACCTTTATTATTTATTTGCGAACCGTACCGTACTTGAATTTTATCCGAAATTTGGGTTTAATCGAAAAAAAGAACATCTATTTAGTAAAAACCTCCCATCAACACAACATAACAACTCCATAAGGAAGTTGCACCTAGAAACCGATATAGATGTACTTCGTGACTTTAGTAAAAATAGAAAGCCAGTATCGCAAAAGTTTTCTACTCTACATACAGAGGGAATTAATTTCTTTCATTTTCTACATGTGTTTTCAAACGATCTTTATTATGACGAATCAAATGAATCGATTCTTATCTATCAATTAATAGACGGAGATGTTCATTTGTTTGATTGTCTTAGTAAGAAGGTTGTAAACTTAGATAAGCAAATTCAAACTTTATCCTCGTTAGGGGGAAAAGTGTATCTGCATTTTACACCAGATCATCCTGAGAATTATGAGGTTCATCCAATCGACTCAATCGATGATGTGCTTTTTGTAAAAACAAAATTTTCTCTGGAATTTCCTGCTTATTTTAAACATCCAATTACAAGTCAAGCATAAAAAAAGTAGCTTCAAAATAGAAGCTACTTTAGTAAGTTATTCACGCTATAAATTTTTCCACTTTCAACCTCATCTGTACGAAGCAAATCAATGAGTGCATCGGCAACAAGTTTTGTGCTTCTTAACATCCCATTTTCTTTATAGGCGATAAATTTATTCACTTCTTGGAAGGCGTGTTCTTTTGAGGAACGAATGACCCCCTGCATATCGGTATCCATAATTCCTGGACTATAACCAATAACAGTAGCATTACCTAAATGATTTTGTTCAACTGCAACGGTTTTGGTAAACATATTTAATGCAGCCTTTGTACTACAATACACACTCCAGCCATGAACAGGTCTTTCGGCAGCACCTGATGTTATATTTACAACGGTTAGCTTGCTACCGTTTGCCTTTTGTAAAAAAAGATTCGTTGTGAACATGGGCGCAGCAAGGTTCAGTTGAAGGGCGATTTCAATCGCCTCATGATCTAAGTTCCCAGCTCGGTCTATCGGTTCAACGACACCTGCGTTATTCACGAGTAAGACTTCATTTTCTGTGCTAGAAAAAATGGTTTCCGCAATAGAAGAAAAAGCTTGTTCTGTTTCGCTTCTATTCGTTAAATCACACGATACATGCTGATAAAATAATCCATTATCCTCAGCTAGTTGTTTTAGGGTGATGTTATCAGTTCTAGAGACAGAAATGAGCCCAAATTGTTCTTGAAGAATTCTTTCCGCAATCGATGCACCAAGCCCCTTGGAAGCCCCAGTTACTACAGCATATTTCATTACAACACGTCCTCTCATCATATGATATATTTTACCATATAAGGTAAAAAGTTAACGAATCATAAGTCTTTTTCCGATTGCTGAAATTTAAGAAGCTGATCCTCAATTAAAACGGTAATCGAGGTAATAATCCCCGCTGCAAGCCAAGCAATCGTAATCAGGTGGTAGCCTAACATGAGATACAAAAATAAAGAAGAAATAAAAGTGAAAAATAAATAATGATGTGGGAGAACATGTAATTTATCCATTTACCTTCTCTGCCTTCCAATAGTACTCACTAAAGATCTCCGCAAAGGCCTCAACCGTGTTGTACAGCTCGGTTAAATCATTATCCACTCCTCCAAACTCTACGAGGATTGACCCTGACGACAAATCTTGATTGTAGACACCATTTCCTTCCGTTATTCCTTTTGCAAGAACACCGCGACTCAGGTTCGGATATTTTTCATCAATCATTTCATTTAACTCGGTTGCCACTTTTAGATTCTGTTCGTAATTTTTATTTGCTTTCCCGACAACAAAGAATAGTCTTGCGTAAGATTTTCCATTAATCACCTCTGTTGTTTTGTCTTTACGAAGCGCATCACGGTGAATATCAATGACGTAATTAATTCCATCATTTCGTCCAAGTGCCTCTTGGACGAGCTTCCGAGAAAGATTATAGGAATGATCGGTAGTAAGGTTATTCTCCTTTAATAGGTTCGGCATGCTTGTTGTATCGTGAAGAACACTGATTCCATTTGCATTTAACTCCTCAGTAAGCTTTTTCCCAATGGCAACAATGTTTGCGGATTCATTGTTACTTGTAGCCTCTTCAGGTTCTTTGGCATCTTTTAATAACGGTAAAAATGATTCCCAGCTATGAGTGTGATAAATCATTACGCTCTTTTCTCCAGCTACAACAGGTGCTTGGCTACCTTCAGCCTCTTTCAGCATTTCCCTCGCGATTTCACGTTCTTGTAATAAAATTTCTACGGGTGGAGCCGATTCAATCGGTAGGTTTGTAAAATTTGTGCCGCTACCTGCAACTACGATATTTGTATCAAACACGGTAAAACCTGGAAGTTCTCTTCCGAGAAATGTTCTTGTATCTTCCGGTTGAATATTGGTTGCCAGTTTTAAAGCAAGCTTTGATAAGGAGGAAACAGTAAGGCTCGCTTTTTCAGAATATATATGATGGTTCTCGGATTTTACGAAATAAACCAGCCATTCATGGGTATCAATATTCGAAATCCACTTCTTGACTGTTTCAGAAGTAAAGGCATTTGTATAGGTTGTAGCCAGTCCTGCAAGTAAGAACGTAGCTAGCATGATAGCCAGCCAGCCTTGTAAAAAGGTCCAAAATGATAGCTTTGAAGACTTCATGTCAACACCTCCATAGCTACTATATGAGCCGAGCCACTTTTTCAGAAGAGAAAAAAGAAACAACCCCTATAGAAGAAGGTTGTTAAATCGCTCATAAATTCCATTGCTCTAAAAAACGAGCAGTCATTAAGTTGGGGTAGGAGATCACTGACTCTGTCCTTCCGGACTCAGTGATTCTTCCATTCATTAAAATGGTAAGTGAGTTTGTCATATACTTTATTTCCGTTAAATCATGGCTAATAAAAAAGGTAGTTGTTTTCGTTTCATCAAGTATGGCTTTTAAATCCTTTAAAAGTGTCACCTTGGTTGGAAAATCTAGTGCTGAAAAAGGTTCATCTAAAAACAGGATATCAGGTTCAAGGACCATAGCGCGAGCCAGGTTCACTCTTTGGGCTTCTCCACCTGATAAATGATAGGTATGCTGGGTTGCTAAGTGCGATATTTGAAATCGATCCATCCACTCTTCTACTTTCCTCATGATTACCGGTTTTGATAGTTTCCGAAATTTTAACCCGATGGCAATGTTTTCAAATACATTTGTATTAAATAGAAGAGATTGTTGCATGACGACAGCAAGTTTTCTTCTTTCAAACAGAGGAAGGGTATGAGTGGATACTTCATGTCCGTTCAAAAATATGCTACCGTCAGTCGCTTCTTCCAAAAAGGCACAAATTTTAAGAAGAGAACTTTTACCAGCACCGTTTGGTCCCATGACCCCCATGATTTCTCCTTTCATACATTCGAAATCTGGAATGGATAGAATCTGCAGGTCATTTTTTATATAGGAGATATTTTGGAGTTTCAGCATTATCTTGTTTCCTTCCCTTGCTGTAAAAATGTTAAGAAGAATGTAATGGTAAAGGAAAGAATCATAAGGATAAAAGAAAGAGCAAGAGCAACCTCAAAGTTTCCTTTTGATACCTCCATAACTATAGAAGTGGTCAAAATTCTTGTGTCCCCTTGAATGTTTCCACCGACCATCATGGCGGCACCAACCTCTGCCATAATTCTTCCAAAACCAGCAATAATAGCAGCAAGGATTCCAATTTTTGCTTCTTTTAATAGAATAAGAAAGGCTTGTGATCTTGTTGCGCCAAGCGCCTTAAGGTGGAGGAGTATCTGGCTATCTAGTTTTTGAAAAGCAGAACAAGTTAACCCAATTATAATCGGAAGGGAAACAAGAACCTGAGCACAAATAATCGCTGGTGGCGTAAATAAAAGCGAGTAATCACCAAGTGGGCCAGATCGCCACAAGAGCATGGTTATCCAAAGACCAGCCACAACAGGCGGAAGGCCCATACCAATATTCACTAGTACAAGCAGAAACCGTCTTCCGGAAAAGGAAGTTAACCCTAGTACCCCCCCAAGCGGTAGCCCAATAAAACTTGAAATCATCACAGCTGTAAAAGAAACCTTAAGGGTGAGGAGGGTAATGGTGTAAACATCCTTTTCTCCAGAAAACAGTAAATATAAAGCGTGTGTAAATCCACTGAGTAAAAGCTCCATCTGTGTAACCCTCTTTGTTATTCGGTATAGGAGGTGAAAAGAGACTGTCCGAACTCTTCCTTCCCAAATTCTGAAATTACTTTTTGTGTATCGTCTGAAACCATAAAGTCCACAAAAGCCTTAGCGCCAAATGTATAAACCTTTTCGTGTTTTTCTTTGTTCACCTGCATGACGTGATAGATGTTTAAAAGGTCTTTATCACCCTCAATGATAATAGAGAGATGGGGAAAGTTTTTTTGTTGAGCAAGAAACGTAGCTCGATCGGTTAACACATACCCGCCTTTTTCTGCAGCAATATGTAGAGTTGCACCCATTCCTTGTCCAGATTCAATGTACGACTCCATAGAAGCGGGGTGTCCACCGATCGAGTCCCAAATGGTTAATTCTTTTTTATGAGTCCCTGAGTCATCACCTCTTGAAACAAAAATGCCATTCCCATTGGCGAGGGAGTAAAAGGACTCGGTAATCGTCTTTCCACTTAAACTGGCGGGATCATCACTAGGTCCAACGAGAATAAAGTCATTGTACATAACGCGTTGTCGATTTATTACATCTCCAGATCTAACTAACTTTTCCTCTGATGAAGGAGCATGTACAAGCAACACATCTGCTTCCCCTTTTGTTCCCATTTCTAAAGCTTGGCCGGAACCAACGGCAATTGTTTTTACATGAATGGAGTATTCTTTCTCAAACATAGGTATAAGAACGTCTAGCAGTCCGCTATCCTGTGTACTTGTTGTTGTTGCGAGGATAAGGTCTTTTGTTTCTTCTATTTTTGCATTTGATTTTTTACTAGTGTTACTTTCACAACCGATCATTGTAGAGAGGAAAACAATTAGTAAACAACTAAAAGTAAGGATTTTTTGAAGTAGATTTGTTTCCATAGGAATCCCCTTATTGATAAGAATAAATAACTTTTCCAAAGTCTTCTGTTTTATAGCCTTCTGTATTGCCAAACTCTTGTATAAATGAAGTGAATTGGATGAGATCTAAGAAATGCTGTATGGCAGCTTTATTTTGTTCGGTCCAACGAAGCACCAAGTCGAATTGCTCCTCTGCAAGAGGAATGAAGTCAAGATTTAGCTTTATGACAGCGCTTCTGATACCCATTCCAGCGTCTGCTTCCCCTTGCTTGACTTTAATCGCTGTATGTAAGTGGGTCCACTCTTCATCGTGGTAGCCGTGTATTTGTAGAGGATGGATTCGTTCTTTAGCTAACAAGGAGTCGAATAAAAAACGAGTTCCGGATCCTTTTTGACGATTCACAAACCTACTATTATTTGTTAGATCCTTTAGACAGTGAATATTCTTTGGATTCCCTTTTGCAACGAGTAACCCTTGTTCACGACTAGCGACTCGAATAACGGTTATGGGATCGTGAATGAATAATTGCTTAATAAATGGAAGGTTGTACTCTTGTGAGGCTGGATCCAGAAGATGGATAGCAGCGATATCACATGCACCACGGTATAGCATCATGAGCCCCTCCACACTTCCGATAAAAGAGGGACGAATGGCCAAAAAGTTCGATTGGGAGGTAACATATTTTACTAATGATTCTAGTAAAAAGTCGTGACTACCAGTAATTGAAAGGGAATGGACAGGTTGTTCATGTGAAATGGAGGGAGTTTCTTTATTTTTTTTGAAACGAATTACTTCGCCATAATCAATCCTCATCTTATTACCGATTTTAAATGCTTTTAGTTCTCCTCTTTTCACAAGTTCATAAACCGTATGCCTAGATATTTTAAACAGCTTTGCAACTTCATCGGGTGTATACGCTTCGGTTTCCAATGAAACACCTCCATACCTTTTTATTTACTTTACCTATCAGTAGAAGAGAAAGCTGTGATATTTGTTAAGTTATGTTTGGTTTTGTTAAGTCCTGTAAGGTTCGTTCACAAATTGGCCACAACGCAAAATCGTTACGAAGGATTAGATTTGTGATTCTATGTAAACATTTCCACTTGCAAGAGAATAGTTGTGCTTTATAAGAATTAAAAATATAATGGAATATTGAATACCATGTTTTCAGATGGGAGTATTTTTATGTCCTCAAATCAACAGTCATCGTCTAAAATAGACTTTCATTTAATATTTATCTTAATACTTTTGTTTCTCTCGAGCTGTACGGCAATTTATAGTGCTCAATCGACAGGACAGTATGATTCGAATTTCTTATTAAAACAGATCATTTGGTATGGAATTGGAGTTGGAATCATTGTTGCGGTCATTACCCTTGATTCGGATCAGCTTAAAAAGCTCTCATGGTATGCCTACGGATTCGGTGTATTCTTATTGGCTTTTCTTATTATTGCTCCATCTAGTATTGCACCAGTGATAAATGGAGCGAAGAGTTGGTATAAAGCGCCGTTTATTGGCTCGCTTCAGCCAGCCGAACTCATGAAGGTGTTTATAATCCTTGCACTTGCCAGAGCAATAGGAGATCATCATGAGAAATTTCGGATAAAAACCATTCAGACGGATTTTATTTTATTGGGGAAAATTGTCCTAATCACGATGGTACCGTTACTGCTCGTAATGCAGCAGCCAGATTTAGGGACATCTCTTGTTATGATAGCGATTATGATAGGAATGGTTTTTATATCGGGGGTATCATGGAAAATCCTACTTCCGATCTTTTCAGCAGGGGTCACATTCATCGGAGTCATATTCTACTTAGTGCTTTGGAAACCAGAAATACTAGAAAAGTATCTGGGAGTGAAGGAATACCAGTTTGGAAGAATCTACTCGTGGATAGACCCTTACAATTATCAAAGTTCTACTGGCTTCCAGCTAACCCGTTCTTTGCTGGCCATTGGATCCGGAGAAACGACAGGGAAGGGCTACGGAACAAGGGAAGTATACCTGCCAGAAAGTCATACCGATTTTATCTTTAGTATTGTCGGAGAAGAATTTGGGTTTGTGGGTGCTAGTGTCATTATTAGTTTGTTTTTCTTACTGATCTACCATATTACAAAGGTTGGTATGGAAACGAAGAATGAGTTTTATACGTATATTTGTGTCGGGATTATAAGTATGATTACCTTCCATGTGTTTCAAAATATCGGGATGACGATTGGCCTTTTACCAATCACAGGAATTCCGCTTCCATTCATTAGTTATGGTGGAAGTTCAATAATGGGGAATTTCCTTGCCATCAGCTTAATCTTCTCGATTCGTTATCACCATAAAAAGTATATGTTTTCAAACGACGATTAAAAACCCTCGCCGCTATGGCGAGGGTTTTTTAAGGGGAGTGCTCGATTTCCGTTGAGGGGGGTAAGAAATCTGAGCGAGTCATCTATATCAAATTTAGGAAGTTAACTTATTTTAAGAAATACTTTTCGATATCATCAAGCATCAGATTCGCTGCGACAACTCCACCAGCTGTATTCCAGATGGCATCGTCGATTTTATGGACGTTTCCTTGCTTGGCTACTTCAAGGTTTTTGAAAAGTGGATCTTCAATCCATTCCTTCTCGACTTGACTTGCAGCACCGTCACCAGTTTCATAGGTGAAATAGAATAGAATGTCTCCATCCATCAATGGTATCTGTTCTTTTGTAGCACCTTTAATCGCAAATTCATTTACATTTTGACTATCGGGACGTGCAAAACCTAATTGGTCTAGAACGACTCCAGAGAATGAATCTTTTTGATAAATACGAACATCAGCAGCTAGGAAACGAACAATTGATACCTTCTTTTGAAGTTGATCACCAAGCTCTGTTTTTAAGTCTGCAACACGAGTATCATAATCAGAAATCACTTTGTTTCCTTCTTCTACTTTATTTAACGCTTTTGCGTAAAGCTCAAAGTTTTCCTTCCAGTCTCCTCGTAATGTTTCAGAGAATACAGTAGGAGCAATGGCACTTAATTGATCGTAGATTGATTCTTGACGCATTTTGTTTCCGATAATTAAGTCGGGTTGTAGTGCAGCAATGGCTTCAAGGTTTACCTGAGTATCTGTTTCAAACCCTACCACTTGAACATCCTTCATGTCCTCAGCAATATGCTCATACCAAGGATCTCCATTTGCTGTCCAAGATTGAACCGCTCCAGCAGGTGTTACTCCTAATGCTAATAAGGCTTCTGTTCCTTCATTTGTTAAGATAACAACCTTTTTAGGTGTATCAGGTATAGTGGTTGTCCCCATTGCGTGTTCGACGGTATAGCTTGTATTTTCTGTCTTCGCATCCTCTTTATTACTTTCTGTGGATGCTTCTTCAGTGCTTCCACATGCTGCTAGAAGACTAAGAATTAAGATGGTTAACATAGTGAAAGAAAATTTAATTAGTTTCATAAGTTCCTCCTACAATGAATGTATGTAATTGTTAATGATAATCATTTTCACTTACGGTATTATCATAAAATGAATTGTAAGGGGTGTCAATAGTTAATTGAGATTTATTTTCAATTAGAAAAGATTGTAAAAAGCTGGTGTTACTTATTGAAAATGATTCTCAAAATCATTGACAGTGTGTATGGCATCCAATAGACTGAATCTTGTAAGCAGTAACAATATGTAGAAAAGGAACAGAAGGATGCTTTTAAAAAATAACTCTCAAAAAATAGTCGGTCTCATTTTTGTCATTTTATTATTTCTTTATTTAATAGGAGCAAGCATTGTATATGGATATACCGATACGTCATGGAAAATGGCATGGGAAGCGTTTCAAAACAATAATGGTACAAACGAGCATTTAGTCATAGAAACGGTTCGATTGCCAAGAGCATTAATTGCAGCGGCAGTGGGAAGTAGTCTCGCCATCGCTGGAGCTTTGATGCAAACATTAACAAATAATCCATTGGCGTCACCTAGCATTTTTGGTATCAATGCTGGGGCAGGTTTTGCTGTGGTTATAGCCGTATCGCTTTTTCAAATCAGTCATTTACAAGCCTTTGCGTGGATTGCCTTCCTCGGTGCAGCGGTTGCAGCCATCAGCGTCTATTTCATCGGGTCGCTTGGACGAGAAGGACTAACCCCAATGAAGCTAACATTGGCTGGTGCTGCCATTGCTGCGATGTTTGCCTCCTTTACACAAGGATTTCTTGTATTAAGTGAAGTGGCACTTGATCAAGTTTTGTTTTGGTTAGCTGGCTCCATTCAAGGGAGAAAACTCGAAATTCTTATTTCTGTTATCCCTTACTTTGTTGTTGGCTGGATGGGTGCATTCCTTCTAGCTTCAAAGCTTAATGTTCTATCAATGGGAGAAGATGTGGCTAAGGCACTTGGTATTCGAACCGGGTTACTAAAAATCGGAATTGGTTTAATTGTCATTTTGTTAGCAGGAGGGGCAGTTGCAGTTGCTGGTCCTGTCGGGTTTATAGGGATTGTTATTCCTCATATAACAAGAAGCATTGTTGGAATTGATCATAAATGGGTCATACCTTACTCAGCATTTTTAGGAGCCATTCTTTTACTATTGGCTGATATCCTTGCACGGTACGTTATTATGCCTGAGGAAGTACCAGTCGGCGTGATGACAGCAATTATAGGGACTCCTTTCTTTATCTATATTGCTAGAAGGGGGTTTAACGCAAAGTGAAGCAATATCAAAATCTTCGATGGTTTCAAGAGAAAGTGTCTATATTAATAGACAGAAAAGCGAGCTTTGTGATGCTTTGCTTGCTATTAGTAACAATGGCTGTTTTTATTTTTAGCACCGGTTTAGGTGAGATGAAAATCAATCCTCTCACTGTCGTCTCCGTTTTCTTTGGAGGCGGAACAGAGATGGAAAAGCTCGTGATTCAATCCTTTCGACTGCCAAGGATCATTGTCGCTTTAGTCGTCGGAATGTCTCTGGCTGTAGCTGGGGGCATTTTACAGGGAATGATCAGAAATCCTCTTGCGTCACCTGATGTTCTCGGAATTACTGGAGGAGCTTCAACAGCGGTTGTGTTATTTCTAGCACTCTTTAGTAATGAAAGCAATGCGTTAACCGTTAGTATTCAATGGATGCCACTTGCGGCTTTTATCGGATCAGCTGTTGCAGGCTTACTTGTCTATCTGTTTGCGTGGAAAAACGGGGTGTCTCCGATTCGCCTTGTATTAATAGGAATAGGTCTGTCAGCACTTTTTCAAGCGCTAACTACGATGATGATGCTCATGGGTCCTATTTACCGAGCAAGCCAAGCAAATATTTGGATTACAGGTACGGTCCATGGCTCGACTTGGGCAAATGTATTTACGATTGTACCATGGGCTTTCGCTCTTATGTTGGTTAGCTTTTTTATGGCTAGAAAAGTGAATGTACTCGGATTAGGCGATGATGTAGCTACTAGTGTAGGAACTTCTGTGCAAAAACTAAGATTTGTGTTGCTGCTCATAAGTACAGCTTTAATAGGATGTTCTGTTGCCTTTGCCGGAGGAATTGGGTTTGTTGGACTAATGGCCCCTCATATGGCTCGTCGTCTAGTGGGCTCTGTTTATGGAGCGTTACTTCCGGTTTCTGCTTTAATTGGTGCAATTTTAGTCATGGTGGCCGATTTGATTGGACGAACGTTGTTCTCTCCATTAGAGATACCTGCAGGCGTGTTTACAGCTGGTATCGGTGCGCCGTACTTTATTTATCTTCTTTTTAAAACAAGAAATACATAATGATAGGGAAGGAGTGCAAATAATGATGAAAAAAGCCATCGAAACAAAACAATTAACGCTATCATATGGTGACTCGATTATTATAGATGATTTGGATTTGAACATACCTAAAGGTGAAATCACTGTATTCATAGGCGGAAATGGGTGTGGAAAGTCAACCCTCTTACGCTCTATTGCTCGTTTATTAAAGCCAAAAAGCGGGGAAATTGTATTAAATGGAAAGGAGATTGCAAAGATGTCCTCGAAGGATGTCGCAAAGCAAATGGCTGTATTGCCACAAGGACCAGTTGCACCTGAAGGGTTGACCGTGCTTCAGCTTGTAAAACAAGGAAGATATCCTTATCAAACGTGGCTGAAACAATGGTCAAGTGAGGATGAAGAAAAGGTCTATACGGCACTTGAAGCAACCGGATTGCTAGAACTAAAGGAACGGCCGGTTGATTCTCTTTCAGGTGGTCAACGTCAAAGAGCATGGATTGCGATGACATTAGCTCAAGATACAGACTTTATTCTTCTTGATGAACCAACTACCTACTTAGACATGACACATCAAATTGACATCCTTGATCTATTATTTGAACTAAATGAAAGGGAAAATCGCACGATTGTGATGGTGTTACATGACTTGAATTTAGCGTGTCGTTACGCACATAATATCGTGGCAGTAAAGGACAAGAAAATAGCTGCGATGGGCAAGCCAGAGGACGTAGTGACAAGAGGTCTTGTGAAAACGGTATTCGGAATGGATTGTGAAATTTCGATTGATCCATTATTTGGAACCCCACTTTGTATCCCTTATGGAAAAGGAAGAACCGTATTTAAACAGGCAGGAGCGGTCAATGGATAACCTTTTTTCAGAAAAAGAATTAAATCAACTGAAGAATTACCGATTTACATTGGAAAAAGTCCATGAGGAATCTGATTTATCGATTACGTTACATGAGCTTCTTCAAAAAAATCAGCTTCGACCTTTTTTAAGTCGTGTTTCCGAACATATCCAATCTCCTAATATAAAAGTTACAGCATCTATGTTTATTAAAAGATACGCCTTTTTAGCAGCTATTTATTTGTATGCAATGACCGCTTTTAACAAACGATTTCATATAGATCTTGAGGATATGCATCTTCAAACAGATGAACAAGATCCGATTTGGCTTCCTACGTTCTATTTTTCAAAGTGGAGTCTAAGTGAACCTTCTGGTGATAGAGAACAATGGAGGGATGAAGCAATTGCTGACTTTTTCTCCAGTATCATAACTCCAGTTGTGGAGAGTGTAAAAACCGAGTCAAGACAATCCAAGCTGGTGTTATGGGAAAATATTTCGATTTATATCTTTTGGTTATATGAGTCGGTATTATCTGAATATGAGGATGAAGAGGTTCGAAAGCGTTCAAAGGAGGATTTACACTTCATTGCACAACAGGCACCTGGCTCATTGTTTGGAAGTTATCACGAAAATCCCATTAAACGGCATTTTCATGAAAAACGCTATATTCCTGATCTTGGTGAAGAAGTTCGTGTACGAACAACCTGCTGCTTCTTTTATGCCTTAACAGGAACCACGGACCGTTGTAAAATCTGTCCACAAACTTGTAATCAACCCAAAAAGGTACGTAAGAACGGAGGGAACAAGTGAGCAATCATCTTGATGAAAAAATCAATGGATTACTAACAAAATATACTGAATTGCTACTAGGTGAATCAGAGACTGACCAAGTGGAAAAAGTGAAGGCATGGATTCTATATTCTCACATGAGCAAATCCATGCCAGCTCTTGTCAAGCATTGGAATGATACGTATCCTGATGCCAAAGAAGACATAAAGCAAACCATTAACGAAATAAAAGAATTAAACGAAGCACATAGACAAGCAAAAAAATAAAACCGAGTCCACTGGCTCGGTTTTTTCATGGGGAAATCTCGTGTGATTCCTTCCCAACATCGTATAAATAAACCAATTGAAATGATAAAATGGCAGTATAAAACACTTAGCTATTCCTATTCATATAATATAGTAAACGCTTACAGGAGGGAAGTCAAAATGGAACAACTGATGAGAGATTTCTTTTTATTCCTTTCTAAAAATAAAGCATTAACCAAACTGGCAAAGAGATATGGATTACGCTTCGGTGCATCACGTTTTGTTGCTGGTGAAACGATCGAACTCGCAACAAAAGTCATTCAGGAGCTCAATAAAAATGGTTTATTAGTCACGATCGATTATTTAGGGGAATTTGTAGATAATGAAAAAGAGGCAAATGAAATGGCAGATAACTCGATTATTGCCATAGAAGCCATTGGAAGAGAAAAGCTTCAATCCCAGCTATCATTAAAAATGACATCAATGGGATTAGATATTTCGGATCAGGTCGTTCTCCATAACATGAGAAGAATATTAGAAGCGGCCAAAAAGAACGATGTGTTTGTAACGATCGATATGGAAGACTACTCGCGGGCTCAAAAAACGATTGAAATCTTTAAGCAATTAAAAAGTGAATACGACAATGTAGGAACCGTTATTCAGGCATATCTGTACCGTACAGAAAAGGATATAGTAGAGCTCAATGACTTTCATCCAAATTTACGGCTTGTGAAAGGTGCCTACAAAGAATCCCCAGAAGTTGCATACCCTGATAAAAAAGATGTTGACGTCAATTTCAAAAAAATCATTAAAATGCATATGCTAAACGGAAATTACACGGCCGTTGCTACTCACGATGATGCCATTATTGAATACACAAAACAGCTAGCCAAAAAGCATGGAATTACCAACGACCAATTCGAGTTTCAAATGCTCTACGGAATTCGCCCGGAACGCCAGGTTGAGCTCGTAAAAGATGGGTATACAATGCGAGTATACGTGCCTTATGGAACCGACTGGTACGGCTACTTCATGCGCCGCCTCGCCGAACGCCCAGCAAATGTGGCCTTTGTGCTAAAGGGAATATTAAAAAAATAAGAGAGGAACCGCCCGCCCATTTTAAGAGAGTGGGCGGTTTTTTAAATTATTAGAATTTTATATTAATAGTTATTGACAGTGATAGGTATTTTTATTATCCTTAGTTTAACAAATGTTAAACGTTGTAACAAATGTAATGATAACTTATCTGAAGTTGCGTGCTGTAACATTTGTTTCTAACTAAATGGAAAATTTTTAAATGAAAATGTAAGCGCTATTATAATGCAGGAAAGGAGGTATTTAAGAATCTAGAAAACTATGAAGTGGAAATAGGGGGGATTTTATGCAGCTTGCGATTATACTTTGTTCCATTCTCATTGTTCAATACTTATTATCATTTATCCAGATAAAACAGTACAAAAGAAACATAGATAAAATCATCAGGGATTACAAGGGGGAAGATGGTTATTTCATGTTCTCAGGGATGGAACGTGGAAAGTTCAAGCCAGGTGCAATAGCCATATTGGTTGTGGACAGTAACTATATTATTCACGAATGTCACATGTTAAAGGGGATGTCCGTTCTAACTAAGTTCAAGCCGTTAGATCAATATAAGGGCAGACATGTAGGCGAAATCGTAAGTGATGTGAATGATGTGATTCCTGAAAAAGGGAAAAGCAAACTTCCTGCCTATAGTAAGGCATTGTTACAAGCGGGTGAAAATGCTTTATTAACTATATCTAAGAACAAAGTGTCAATGGGAGTATAAAAAGGGGGTCAAACAATGGAATGGATTAAATGGTTAGGCGAGCATTTTATCGGAATGTTCCAGGCGGGCGGAGAAACATTTATGGGGCTAGTTACAGGAATTGTTCCAACACTGGTCGTACTACTAACGTTTACGTATGCCATGATGAAATTCGTCGGGGAAGAAAGAGTCACTAAAATCATTCAGTTTGCTGCAAAATATACAATCCTTCGTTACACTCTAATGCCAGTTCTATCAGTCCTCATGCTAACAAATCCAATGGCATATACTTTCGGCCGTTTCTTACCTGAAAAGCAAAAACCTGCTTTCTATGATTCAGCGGTATCTTTCGTTCATCCAGTTACAGGGTTATTTCCTTATGCCAATGCCGGTGAGTTGTTTGTCTACTTAGGAATTGCCAATGGAATTCAGGAATTAGGTTTGCCAGTAGCAGACTTAGCTGTCCGTTATTTTATCGTCGGTGTGGTTGTTATCTTAATTCGTGGAATTGTAACGGAATTAATTACGAAATATTTAGCGAAAAAAGAGGGCGCAGACTTAGCATAGAAGGGAGAGGTTGTAGATGACGACTTATCGTGGAGTATTCGTATCAAAAGGATCAGGCGGCTGGGGTGTTGGTCTATTTATTGAACCTAATGCAAAAAAGAATAAGATTGTTTCAATTACAGGAGGCGGAATTCATCCGGTTGCTGCTAGAATTGCAGAATTGACTGGTGCTGAGGCTGTTGATGGGTTTAAGGGATCCTATCCGGAAGAAGAAATGGCATGTGTTGTTATTGACTGCGGTGGTACAGCAAGGATTGGTGTATATCCGATGAAACGGATATTGACAGTTGATGTTCTTCCATCCTCTCCTTCAGGTCCACTTTCTAAATATATTACAGATGATATTTTTGTATCAGGGGTGACACCAAAAGAGGTGGCGATTGCAGAAGGCTATAGTCAGTCTGCTGGTGCACAGGAGGTAACCGATGATCCCAAATTTGATACAAAGGATAAAGAAAAGTTCAAGGAGAGTTATAAGCAATTAAAACAGGAAGTAGCTACCCAGCAAAAAGATAATATTTTACTTCGCTTTTCAAAAGGAATTGGGAACGTTACAGGAACATTTTATCAAGCTGGCCGTGATACTATGGATATCCTTATTAAAAATATCCTACCATTCATGGCATTCGTTAGTATGTTAATGGGGATTATCAACTATACTGGTGTTGGTGATTGGATCGCACAGGCATTGACTCCGCTAGCTGGTTCACTATGGGGATTGTTAGTTATTGTTATGGTTTGTACCCTACCTTTTTTATCTCCAGTTTTAGGACCTGGGGCAGTTATTGCTCAAGTTATTGGGGTATTAATAGGTACACAAATTGCATTAGGTAATATTCCGCCACAATACGCATTACCTGCGTTATTTGCTATTAACGGGCAGGTAGGCTGTGACTTTATTCCTGTTGGTTTATCTCTAGGGGAGGCGAAACCTGAAACGGTACGGTACGGAGTGCCTGCAGTATTGTACAGTCGCTTAGTCACAGGCGTTGTATCTGTTGTAATTGCCTACTTTGCAAGTTTCGGTATGTATTAAGATTTAAGGGTATATAGGGGCAGTATGATATGAAAGAAGAGGATTACTGTGGTTATTCAAGATAGAAGGATTCTAGTCAAAGTCGCACAAATGTATTATGACGAAGGTGCAACTCAGTCGGAAATTGCAGAAAAAATAGGAATCAGCCGTTCTCTTGTTTCAAAGGTGCTAACAAAGGCAAGAGAAGAGGGGATTGTTGAAATCATCATTCATGATGATCAAGTCCACCAGTTTAGGAATTTAGAACGTAAAATTGAGCGATTATACAATTTACGTGAAGTAGTTTGTATTGAAAGTGTAGGACGAGAGTCTTCGAAAAAACAACTAGGAGAAGCGACCAACGAGTACTTACAGCGGGTTATTAAGGATGGTCAAATTATTGGTATGTCGTCAGGTACGACATTAAATGAAGTGGCCAAGGCAATTAATTCAGTACAGATATTTCCATCCGTAACCGTTGTTCCATTAGTAGGTGGAATGGGGAACGAGCGGGTGGATATCCATTCCAACAGTATTGTCTCTAAAGTCGGAAGTGCGCTTCAATCCAAGTATGAGTTCCTCCATGTACCAGTAATGGTTGATACGAGGGAAGCAAAGGAAGTGTTAATTCGCCAGCCGTCCATCCGCTTCACTTTAAATCTAGCAGAGCAGTCTAATATTGCAGTGGTCGGTATTGGCGGCCGTCCTGAAGACTCTACCATGGTGAAATCCTATATGGGCTCGGACCACTTACAGATTACGAATGATCACGAAATTGTAGGTGATATTTGTTATAACTTCATCAATAAGTTTGGAAAGCCTGTAGACAACTCATGGAATGAAAGAGTGATAGCTATTGAACTAGGAAAATTGAAAGCAATTCCGTTAGTCATAGGGGTTGCTTCTGGTTTAGAAAAAGTCCAGGCTATCAAAGCAGCACTAGAGGGTGGCCTGATTCATGTGTTGATTACAGATGAAGTAACAGGAAATGCGCTGGTAGAAGGATAATTTGTCGAGCTGCACTCGAAATAGGGTGCAGCTTTTTTAAATCTCAGAGAAGAACCAAAATTTTAGTGTTTTATCTGATATATTTGAAAATTATGACTTGACTACGCTTACATAAGCATTTACACTAATATTGTGGAACAAATGATAGTAGTTGTAACAAATGTTATAAATTTAGATTAATTGTTACTGATAATAACATTTGTATATAACAGCGAAAAGTATATAAAAAATTAATAGTGTAAGAGGAATGTAAGCGTATAACTTTACCTTTTGGGAGGAATTTATCATGTCAATTTACACTAAGCTACTACAACGTGAACGTGAAAATGCACCAATTAAAGTCGGAGTAATCGGCGCAGGTCAAATGGGTTTCGGGATGATTGCACAAATTTCAAAAATCCCTGGTATGATCGTAACTGGAATTTGTGATGTAAATATTCAGGCAGCACAAAGAGCAGCTGACTTCTACCACTCACAATCTAGCAGAAAAGACGCAATGGTCGTAACTAGTGACTATCGTGAAGTTATTCAATCCAATCATGTTGAAGTGGTTGTAGATGCAACAGGTGTTCCAGAAGTAGGAGCGAACGTTTCTCTTGAGGCATTAAGATCAAAAAAACATATTGTTCTACTCAATGTAGAAGTAGATATAACAATCGGATCAATTATGTATCAAATGTTCAATAATGCTGGTTTGGTTTATTCAGGTTCTGCAGGTGATGAGCCGGCAGCTACTTTAGAATTATATGAATTTGCAAAAACGATGGGTCTAGAAGTATTGGTTGCTGGGAAAGGGAAGAATAATCCGTTCAATCCGCTATCTAATCCTGATGTAGCTGCAGCGGAAGCGAAGGCAAAGCACATGAGTGCACACATGCTTGCGGCATTCCAAGATGGAACAAAAACAATGGCTGAAATGAATCTTTTAAGTAACGCGATTGGCTTAGTGCCAGATAAAGTAGGAATGCATGGAGTATCAGCAACCGTACAAGATGTTGCTGATAAATTGGACTTAAAGGAAAATGGAGGAGTTCTAGATAGCTTTGGCGTTGTAGAATATGTAAACGGTTTAGCTCCGGGAGTATTCGTCATTGTGAAAAGTGATCTTGAACCAGTTGACGCAGAACTTCGATACTTAAAAGTTGGAAATGGACCACACTATGTATTCTATCGCCCATATCACCTAGCTAGTTTAGAAACTCCGATTACGATTGCAAAAGCAGTGTTAGAACATGATTCTTCTATTCATCCGCTAGGAGCACCAATTTCTGAAACCGTTTCTGTGGCTAAACGGGATATTAAAGCAGGTGAGACGTTAGACGGAATCGGTGGTTACAGCGTACGTGGTGTCTTAGAAACACATCTTGATATGAAAACTAACGGACATATACCAATTGGTTTAATCAGTGGGAAAGTAGTAGCGAAAAAAGATATTAAGACAGGCCAATTTTTAACACAGGATGACGTGGAACTGGATACAAATACAACCGTTTGGAAGTTACGATCTTTACAAGATCAGCTGTTTCCAACAAGCTCTGAACAACGCCCACTTGTGACATTATAATTTAGAACTAGCGAACAAAACGGGAGGATAAAGATGACGAAATCAGTAGTAAAAGAAATTGGGGTATTAGTACCAACTTTTAAAGAAGATAAAATTTTAATATTATTTGGACCACAAGCACCTAAGGAATTACGTGAAATGGCTGTCATTCATGAATTTGAAAATCTAGAAGAAGAGCCATTAAAGCAGGGAGGAACGATTCAGTTTGGTGAGGAAAGCTTTACCATTACTGCATTGGGAGACCTTGCAAACAAAAATTTCAGGGAATTAGGGCATGTTTCAATTTACTTCCAGGAACCAATGGAAGAAGTTTTGCCTGGAGCGGTGTTTGCGGCCCCTCATTCCTTCCCTAACAATATTAATGAAGGAACAGTCATTTCTTTGAAATAATTAAATAGACAAGTGTTAATAAAGAGGGAAAAGGTGGATCTGGTTTTATATAAAAACTGGCTCCCTTTTTCCCTTTAGTTTTTTATAGTACACATTAGTGAAAACGCAATCATTCCTTTTATATCAGACTTTGTACCATTGTAAAAATAATTAAAATTATTCGTTTTTCACTTGACTAAAACGGATACAGATTATATGATGTTTACAAATGTAACAGTATAGAACAAATGTAAAAGGAGGAACAGATAATGATGGTTAAAACATTAAAGCTTCCTGAGATGATTACAGAAGAGAAATTAAAAGATTTATATAAAGAGATGTGGCTGATTCGTTATTTTGATGAGAAGGTTGACCAGTTTTTTGCGAAAGGAATGATTCATGGAACGACACACCTATGTGTCGGCCAGGAAGCATCGGCTGCCGGATCCATAGCGGTCATTGGTAGGAAAGATAAAATAGTTAGCACACACCGTGGTCACGGTCATTGTATTTCAAAAGAAGGCGATATTAACAAAATGATGGCGGAACTATTCGGCAGGGAAACAGGCTATTGTAAAGGTAAAGGTGGCTCCATGCACATTGCCGATGTGGAAAAAGGTAATTTAGGTGCGAATGGTATTGTCGGTGGGGGTCTTCCTCTTGCAGTAGGAGCTGCTCTTACCTCAAAAATGAAAAAAGAAGATTATGTGGTTCTTTGTTTCTTTGGCGATGGTGCTTCGAACGAAGGTAGCTTCCATGAATCTGTAAATCTAGCAGCCATTTGGGACCTTCCAGTTATTTTCATTTGTGAAAACAACCAATACGGAATGTCAGGACCGGTTAAGGAAATGACACGTGTAGAAAATATTGCTGACCGAGCTAGTAGTTATGGAATCCCTGGAAAAGTGGTTGACGGTCTTGACATGATTGAAATTATGAATTCAGTTCATGAGGCAGTTGAACATGCACGAGATGGCAAAGGCCCAACATTAATTGAAATGAAAACTTACCGCTGGAAAGGTCACTCCAAGAGCGATGCAAAAAAATATCGTACCCGTGAAGAAGAGAAGGAATGGAGAGAAAAAGACGGGATCAAACGTTTTAAAGAGACACTAATTGAAGCCAGCATATTAACAGAAGAAACGGCTAAACAACTTCAGGATCAAGCATATGAGGAAATAGAGGAAGCTGTGAAATTTGCTGAGAACAGTCCGGAACCATCACTTGATAGTTTACTAGAGGACGTATACGCGTAAAGAAAGGAGAGAGGGAACATGACTACTAGACAAATAACCTATTTAGAAGCAGTAAGAGAAGCGATGAGCCTGGAGATGAGAGAAAACAACGATGTATTTATTCTTGGTGAAGATATCGGTGTTTATGGGGGAGCATTTGGTGTAACACGCGGGATGATTGAAGAGTTTGGTCCTGAACGTGTCCGTAATACACCTATTTCAGAAGCAGCCATTGCGGGTGCAGCAATCGGATCAGCATTAACAGGGATGCGCCCAATTTTAGAACTACAGTTTTCTGATTTTATCACGATCGCTATGGATCAAATGGTAAACCAAGCTGCGAAGACGCGTTATATGTTCGGTGGTAAAGGAAAAGTACCAATGGTTCTACGTACACCCGCAGGTTCTGGAACAGGTGCAGCGGCTCAGCATTCACAAAGTCTTGAAGCGTGGATGGCACATATCCCAGGATTAAAAGTCGTTCAGCCGTCCACAGCTTATGATGTAAAAGGCTTGCTAAAAGCAGCCATTGATGATGATAATCCAGTAATTTTCTACGAACATAAATTATTGTATAGAACGACTGATGATGTTCCTGAAGAATCCTACAAAATTGAACTAGGAAAAGCAGACATCAAGCGTGAAGGAACGGATGTAACGATTGTTGCTACGGCTATCATGGTTCATAAAGCACTGGAAGCAGCTTCTGAGCTTGAAAAAGAGGGAATCAGTGTAGAGGTAGTTGATCCTCGTACCATTGTTCCACTAGATAAAGAAACGATTATTAATTCGGTGAAAAAAACAGGTCGTTTAATTGTTGTTCATGAAGCTGTTCAGCGCGGCGGTTTCGGCGGTGAGATTGTAAGTGTGGTGGCTGAAAGTGAAGCATTTGATTATTTAGATGCACCAATCAAACGTCTCGGTGGTAAGGCGGTTCCCATTCCTTATAACCCAACATTAGAAAAAGCAGCAATCCCACAAGTTCCAGATATTATTGAAGCTGTAAGAGAAACAGTAAAGAACAAGTAAGGAGGAGGGACGATATGGCAAAAGAAATATTTATGCCGAAGCTAAGCAGCACAATGGCAGTCGGTACCCTCCTTCAGTGGTTTAAAGAAGAAGGGGAAACGGTAGAAATCGGGGAACCGCTTTTTGAAATTATGACCGACAAAATCAACATCGAAGTAGAAGCATACGATCAAGGCGTGTTACTAAAAAAATATTTTGATGTTGATGCAGAGGTACCAGTTAATCAGATCATTGGTTATATTGGCCAGGCAGGAGATAAGGTACCTGATAGCTCTCCAGGAATGACTGGGGAAGAAGGAACGACAGAAGAAAAAGAAGAAGCTACTGTTTCCGAACAGCAAGAGCTTATCCCAACAGCCAGCCATACTCAAGAAGGTGAGAAACCACGTGCAACTCCGGCAGCACGTCGAATAGCACGGACAAATAATCTTGAATTAGTATTCATTGATGGAAGCGGACCATATGGGCGTGTGCATAAAAAAGATGTGATCGCCCACTTAGAAGCTAAGACATCCATACCAAAAGCTACTCCACTTGCAAGGAAAATCGCACAAACAGAGAAGGTGGAACTATCATCTGTAACAGGCAGTGGCGTGAATGGAAAAATCGTTAAGGATGATGTGGTTTCTGCGGCAGTTCCTAAGGAGGCAGTAGCGCTTCAAGAACCTGCAACGAAGCGTAGAAAAATGTCTGGTATGAGAAAAGTGATAGCTGACAGGATGGCACAAAGTGCATACACTGCACCACATGTAACATTAACGTCTGAAGTGGAAATGACAAAGGTGAAAGAACTTCGTGCCGCCCTTCTCCCAGTGATTGAAAAACAAACAGGATTCCGTGTATCGTTTACTGATATTCTCGTAAAAGCTGTAGGAGCCGCTCTTGTCCGTCATCCACAAGTGAATGTATCGATTGACGGAGACGAAATTGTTCAGCATAGTGAGATCAATATTGGTCTTGCCGTTTCAGTTCAGGATGGGTTGATGGTCCCGGTGATTAAAGATGTAGTAAGTAAGGGACTTGCTGAATTAACAATAGACGCAAAAGACGTTGGCAAGCGTGCCAGAGAAAATAAATTACTACCAGA
This sequence comes from Robertmurraya korlensis NBRC 107688, assembly GCF_001591645.1. Classification (GTDB taxonomy): domain Bacteria; phylum Bacillota; class Bacilli; order Bacillales; family Cytobacillaceae; genus Robertmurraya_A. The sequence continues at coordinate 108,719 of NZ_BCVH01000010.1, forward strand.
TCAAATGAGGGGCTCAACTTTTACTGTTAGCAACCTTGGTATGTACGCAGTCGATGCATTTACACCGATTATTAACCAGCCTGAGAGCGCGATTCTTGGGGTGGGCCGGATACAGGATAAGCCAGTCGCTATCAATGGGATGCTTGAAATCCGTCCAATGATGACGTTAAGTCTATCTTTTGACCACCGAGCATTGGATGGAGCACCGGCAGCTGCATTTTTGACCGAGTTAAAGCAGATCCTTGAAAATCCATTCGAGTTACTGGTATAGGGGTGAATATTAATGACTAAATTCTACGATATTGTTGTAGTTGGAGGAGGCCCTGGCGGTTATGTAGCAGCTCTACATGCTGCTGAGCTCGGTAAAAAAACAGCCCTTATTGAAGCAGACTTCCTTGGAGGAACATGCTTAAATCGCGGGTGTATCCCATCAAAGACCTATTTAAAGCATTCGGAAGTCATTGAACAAATTGAAAAGGCAAAGGATTGGGGAATTGAAACCGGAAGCCTTACCTTTTCTTTTAGTAAAATAAAAAAGCGAAAAGACGACGTGATACAACGGTTGCGTGGAGGCATCGCCTTTTTACTAAAACAAGGAAAAATTGATGTATATAACGGGTATGGCTCAGTACTTCCTGGTGGAGTAGTGAAGGTGAAAACGGCTGTTGGAGAAGAGTCGGTTCAGGCAGCAAAAGTGATTGTGGCAACAGGATCAACACCAGCCGTACCACCGATTTCGGGATTGGATACTGTTCAATTTGATACAAGTGATACAATCTTCGATATTAAGGAAATACCAAAGTCTGTGATCATTATTGGAGGCGGAGTGATCGGTGTTGAATTTGCAACTATCTTCGCTTCACTAAAAGCCCAAGTAAGCATCGTTGAGGCTGCTGATCGAATCATTCCCACAGAGGATGCTGAGGCATCCAAGTTTTTAACAAAAATGTTAAAGAAAAAAGGGATTAACATTCATACGGGTGCAAAGGTCCTAAGAGTTCAGGAAACAGAAGGTCTGAAAACCGTCATATGTGAGGATGCAAAGGGGCAAGAACTTACCTTACAAGCAGATACATTACTTGTGAGCACTGGACGCCGCCCGAATCTATCGGCAGTTACAGAACTTCATCTTGAACAGAACGGACCATTTATAAAAGTAAATGATAAAATGGAAACTTCGCAGACCAATGTTTATGCAGTTGGTGACGTCATAGGGGGCTGGCAACTCGCTCACGCAGCAAGTGCTGAAGGAGTCGTTGCGGCCAATAATGCTGCGGGCGGGATTGACCAAATTGATTACAAAGTCATGCCGCGTTGTATCTACACATTACCTGAAATCGCCTCTGTCGGCTTATCTGAGGCAGAAGCGAAAAAGCAGGGGATGGAAGTATTGGTGGAAAAATTCGACTTTGCCGGGAGCGGTAAAGCACTAAGCGCGGGAGAACCAGAAGGATTTACAAAAATTATTTATGAAGCAAAATACGGTGAAATCATAGGTGTTGTGATGGCCGGATCTCACGTAACAGAAATGATTTCCGAAGCCTCCGCTTTCATGTATTTGGAGGGTACGATCGAAGAAGCATCTAAGATGATTCATCCACACCCAACTATATCAGAAACCTTCTATGAAGCAGCCGTGAATGCAGTTAACAAAATAAGAACGGATAGAGCTATACAATCAGCTGTTTAATATATTGGTATAGAACATAGTGAGTACTAAGACTGGTGTCGAGAATAAATATTCTCGGCACTTTTGCTATGGGTGTGGTGATTTTTGAAATAATATGGTTTAAAATGTTCATATACAAAACAATTGTAAAAATAAAAAAATCATTGCCGTGAAGGAGATGGCTAATGTGGATTGGCAAGAAAAGAGACAATTGGTGAAGGTATCCAGTATGTATTATCATGACGGCTGGACACAGGCACAAATTGCCGAAAAATTAGGAGTTTCAAGACCTGTTATATCCAAATTGCTTCAAAGGGCAAAGGATGAAGGAATCGTTAAGGTCTATATTAAGGATGAAAGTGTCCACACAGTTGAATTAGAGCGGAAGCTAGAGAAATATTTCCATCTTACTGATGTAGTGGTTGTTCCGAATAACGGATTAACCGGTGAAATGGCCAAGAGGGAAGTAGGGCAGGCTGGTGCTAACTATATTTCAAATAGTATGAAGGATGTTAAGAGTATTGGGATTTCATGGGGAGATACATTAGCTAATCTTGTCTTAGAATACCCTTTTGAACGAAGAGAAGAGGTTACCGTCGTTCCATTGGAAGGTGGGATGGGTGTAAAGCAAGTACAAATCCATGCAAATCAGCTTGCAAGTGAATTAGCTAAAAAGCTTCACAGTACTTGTACTTATTTATATGCTCCGGCAATTGTTGAAACGGAAGAACTAAAGGAGCGGTTAATGGGAATGCAGGATATCCAAACGGTCCTAGAAAACGGTAGGAATGTGGATATTGCACTAGTCGGAATTGGCAATCCATTTACCGACTCAACTTTAATGAAACTAGGATATTTGCAAGAGGATGATTTATCTCATCTCCGAGAAGTAGGAACTGTTGGAGATATTGGTTATCGTTTTTTTGATGAAAATGGTCAGCCAATAAATGATACATTAAATAAGAAAGTCATTGGCATTACCCTGGAAGAGTTCAAAAGTATAAAAAAAGTAATTGCAGTTGTTGAAGGGGAACATAAAGTAGAAAGTATATTAGGTGCATTAAAAGGGAAATTTATTGATGTTTTAATCACCGATGAACTAACGGCAAGTGCAATGATTAATAAATATAATGAATAACTCTTTTCTTGTACCTTTTCGATAAAGGATAAAATATACTATTATATAATTAAGTGGCATTTAACAGAGAAGTGGTATGTATTGCCGGAATATGTAATAAGGAGAAGGTAAATATGAAAATCTCAGAAATTGATGTCTCCCTATATTGCTCACGCTGTCATGATGAAACCCTTCACCGTGTTCAGTACTTAAACGATAAGATCCATAGTACAGAGTGCACAAACTGCCACCGCAAACTTGAAATGAATTTAAATCCTACAAGAGAATTGTATAAAGAAGTATACAAACGCATTACAACAAAACCTACAAGACTAAATGAAGAGTATAGGGAAGACCTTAGTAAGTTTATTGGAGAATTTCCAATAAGGGTACTTAGTAAACCGTATCGTCTGATGAGAGACGTGGGCGAAACTAGAAAGGCCTTCAAAAAACTTAAGAACCACGAATGAATCCTAGAGGAAATCTGACTTTATACATAGTCAGATTTTTTGTTTTGTTTTAATCAAATACCAGTACTTCAAAAAAAAATGTACCCGACACCAAACTAAGTGCGGGCACACAGCATTTATCTCTTATACTGATTGTTTTGGCTGTTTCTTTTCCCGCCACCGTCATTTTCAACAGTTGGGCCAGCATTCCCTTTAACGCTAGCAGCACTTACTCCAGCCTTTGATGGGTCTTTCTTCATTTTTGCCATAGGTACACCCCCAAACATTTTTACTCGTGTATAACATATCCACAATCATAGCTTTCTATTGCTCGCATAAAATAATGTAAATTTCAAAAAATTTTCAAATTTCAATGACAAAGGATTGCGTAAAATTTTTAAATATCTTATGATTAGAGTAACCAAAAATGAATGAGTATTCATTCAAACTATCGAATCCACTCAAAAAGTAAAAGGGGGAGACAAAAGTTGATCCAACAAATTAAAAAAGCTGCCGTTTTAGGCTCGGGGGTAATGGGGTCCGGTATCGCCGCACACCTAGCCAATATCGGTGTTCCAACACTGCTATTAGATATTGTTCCACGCGAACTAACTGATGACGAGAAGAAAAAGGGGTTGACGCTTGAGGATAAAGCTGTAAGAAATCGAATCAGCCAAACAGCACTTCAAAAGCTCATAAAACAAAAGCCGGCACCATTAACCTCAAAAGGCAATTTGGCCCTTATTGAAGCAGGTAATTTTGAAGATGACCTTTCACGATTAAGCGAAGTTGACTGGATCATTGAAGTCGTCGTAGAAAACCTAACCATTAAACAGCAGATTTTCGAGAAGGTGGACCAATATCGAAAGCCGGGTAGCTTTGTAAGCTCAAATACTTCAGGTATTTCTGTTGAGGCCATGGCAGAAGGACGCTCTATAGACTTCCAAAAGCATTTTCTTGGTACACACTTTTTTAATCCACCTAGATACTTAAAGCTTTTAGAAATCATTCCAACCAAACATACTTCACCCGATGTACTTCATTTTATGAAGCAATACGGGGAGGATATTCTTGGAAAAGGGGTTGTTGTTGCTAAGGACACGCCAAATTTTATCGCTAACAGAATTGGCACGTACGGTCTATTAGTGACAGTACAAGAAATGCTTAAAGGTGGGTACAGTGTTGGAGAAATTGATTCGGTAACTGGTCCATTAATTGGGCGACCAAAGAGTGCAACCTTCCGTACTTTGGATGTGGTTGGACTTGATACATTTGCGCATGTAGCAAAAAATGTGTATGAACAGGTGGAAGGTGCGGAGAAGGAAGTATTTGAAGTACCTGCCTTTATGAACGAGATGCTACAAAAGGGTTGGCTTGGAAGCAAATCTGGTCAAGGATTCTTCCAGAAAAAAGGAAAAGAAATACTTGAATTAGACCCTGCCACTCTTGAATACGTGGAGCGGAAAAAATTAAAAACTGCCTCTGTCGAAATGAGTAAACAGGAAGAAGGACTAGCGAATAAAATGAAAGCGCTTGTATATGCGGATGACCGTGCAGGGCAATTATTATGGAATATTTTTAGTCCAGTACTTGTTTATTCTGCAGACTTACTCGGTACAATTGCCGATGATATCGTCGCCATTGACCGTGCCATGAAATGGGGCTTCGGGTGGGAACAAGGGCCATTTGAAGTTTGGGATGCATTAGGTCTAGAAAAGTCCATTGCCAAAATGGAGAAAGATGGCCTTACCGTCTCTAGCTGGGTCAAGGAAATGCTAGCAAATGGTCATACAAGCTTTTATAAGGAAGAAGAAAATGGTGACCTTTATTTCTATACGAATGGTGAATACAAACTAGTTGAAGAGAATCCTAAGGTTATCAATTTGAAAAAAATCAAAAAACAGCGTGGTGTGATTAAAAAGAATAGTGGTGCGAGCTTAATTGATCTCGGAGATGGAGTAGCACTTCTCGAGTTCCACTCACAAAGCAATGCGATTGGACTCGACATTGTACAAATGATTAATTTTGCCGTTGATGAAGTGGAAAAGAACTTCAAGGGCTTGGTGATCGGGAATCAAGGAAAGAACTTTTGTGTCGGTGCCAACCTTGCGATGATCCTTATGGAAGCTCAGGACGATAATATTTTTGAAATTGATATGGTTGTTCGTCACTTCCAGCAAGCGATGATGAAGATAAAATACAGCACAAAACCAGTGGTTGCTGCACCTTTTGCAATGACACTAGGTGGAGGAGCAGAGGTTTGCTTACCGGCTGCACATATCCAAGCTACGATGGAAACTTACATGGGACTCGTTGAGGCAGGAGTTGGCCTTATCCCTGGAGGTGGAGGGAATAAAGAGCTGTACATGAAGTTTTTAAGCAGCATGCCAAACGGTGTTCCATTTGATCTTCAAAACGTAGCGAATAAAGTGTTTGAAACGATTGCGATGGCAAAGGTGTCAACATCAGGAGACGAAGCACGTGAAAACAATTTCTTAAACAAAGCTGATGGAGTTAGTGTCAATGGAGATCACCAGCTATACGATGCAAAGCAGGTTGTCCTAGCTCTTTATGAAAAAGGCTATAAGCCACCTGTTCGAAAGAAGGTACCAGTCGTTGGTGAAACAGGGTACGCTACTTTACTACTAGGAGCACAAACGATGTACTACTCCGGATATATTTCAGAGCATGATTTGAAAATTGCAAAGAAACTTGCTTATGTCATTGCCGGTGGGAAAGTTCCATTTGGAACAGAAGTAGATGAGCAATACTTACTTGATTTGGAAAAAGAAGCGTTCTTGAGCTTGATCGCAGAGCCGAAGTCACAAGCAAGAATGCAGCATATGCTCATTAAAGGAAAACCATTGCGCAACTAATAGATTAATAGAGTCGTAGTATAAAGTGAAAGCGAGGGAACGTGATGAGAGAAGCGGTAATTGTTGCAGGAGCACGAACTCCAGTGGGGAAATCAAAAAAAGGATCGCTTGCTAGTGTTAGACCTGATGATCTTGGTGCACTGGTTGTACGAGAAACATTAAAGCGCGCGGGAAATTACGATGGGAATATTGATGATTTAATTATTGGTTGTGCTATGCCAGAAGCAGAACAAGGGCTCAATATGGCAAGGAATATTGGGGCACTTGCAGGACTCCCTGACACGGTACCTGCTATTACCATCAACCGTTATTGTTCATCTGGTCTTCAATCGATTGCTTACGCTGCTGAAAAAATTATGATTGGTCACGCCGACACTATCATCGCTGGTGGGTCAGAATCAATGAGCTTGGTGCCGATGATGGGCCATGTAGTCAGACCAAATGCCAAGCTGGCTGAATCAGCACCGCAGTACTATATGGGAATGGGCCACACAGCAGAAGAGGTAGCAAAGAAATTTGGAATCTCTCGTGAAGATCAGGATGCTTTTGCGGTACGCAGTCATCAAAAAGCAGCGAAAGCCCTTCAAGAAGGAAAGTTTGTTGATGAGATTGTTCCAGTAGACGTTATTCTACGTTCGATTGGGAAAGACAATAAGCTAGTTGAGAAACCGTTTGTTTTCAGTCAAGACGAAGGGGTACGTCCTGAGTCAACGATAGAAACATTAGCAAAACTTCGTCCGGCTTTTTCCGTAACAGGGACAGTAACAGCAGGAAACTCCTCACAAACAAGTGACGGTGCGGCCGCAGTTATGGTCATGGATCGAGAAAAAGCAGAGGCTCATGGACTCACTCCTCTTGTTAAGTTCAGATCGTTTGCTGTTGGAGGCGTGCCACCTGAAATTATGGGAATTGGTCCTGTTGTAGCGATTCCAAAAGCATTAAAGCTCGCTGGATTAGAGTTATCGGATATTGGATTATTTGAGCTTAATGAAGCCTTCGCCTCTCAATCCATTCAAGTCATTCGTGAGCTAGGACTTGATGAGGAAAAGGTGAATGTCAATGGTGGAGCCATTGCACTAGGTCACCCACTTGGCTGTACTGGTGCAAAGCTAACCCTTTCTCTTATTCACGAGATGAAGCGACGCAATCAACAATTTGGGGTGGTCACCATGTGTATCGGAGGCGGCATGGGTGCTGCTGGAGTGTTTGAACTTTTATAAAGCCATCATAATAGAACGGAGGAAATAACATGACTAATCAAACAGACAAACTTATTAAAGGTGGGAGCTTTTTAATTGAAGACGTTTCCTATGATCGAGTTTTTACTCCTGAGGATTATACAGATGAACAAAAGATGATTGCAAAAATGACGGAGGATTTCGTTACCAATGAAGTTCTCCCTCAAGTGGAGCATATCGAAAATCACGAATTTGACCGTTCGGTAAAGCTTTTAAAAGAAGCAGGTGAACTTGGTCTTTTAGGGGCTGACGTTCCGGAAGAGTACGGCGGTTTGGCTCTTGATAAAATCAGTTCCGCATTAATCGCTGAAAAAATGTCTCGAGGTGGTGGATTCTCGATTTCCCATGGTGCGCATGTGGGGATCGGCTCCCTTCCAATTGTATTGTTCGGAAACGAAGGTCAAAAACAAAAATACTTACCGACACTAGCAACAGGTGAAAAGCTCGCTGCCTATGCGTTAACAGAGCCAGGCTCAGGTTCAGATGCATTAGGAGCAAGAACAACAGCGGTATTAAATGCAGAAGGAACCCATTATGTTCTTAACGGAGAAAAGCAATGGATTACAAATGCAGGCTTTGCTGACGTATTTGTTGTCTATGCAAAAATTGATGGCGAACATTTCTCTGCTTTTATCGTTGAAAGGGAATTTTCGGGAGTGTCTGTTGGACCAGAAGAAAAAAAGATGGGGATTAAGAGTTCTTCCACACGTACTTTGATTTTAGAAGATGCTCAAGTTCCGGTTGAGAACTTATTGGGAGAGTATGGGAAGGGTCATATTATTGCCTTTAACATTCTAAATATCGGTCGTTATAAGCTTGGGGTAGGGGCAGTGGGCGGTTCTAAAGCGGCGTTTGAGATTACGACGAAGTATACGAACCAACGCCAACAATTTAAAACAAAGCTATCCCAATTCAATTTAACAAAAGAAAAGCTCGCAACGATGGCATCAAAAATATACGCAGCGGAAAGCTCCGTTTACCGAACGGTGGGACTTTTTGAAGAGCGTATGAGCAAGCTATCGGACGAAGAAGTGAAAAATGGGAAAGCGGTAGCCGCATCCATTGCTGAATACGCAATTGAATGCTCATTAAATAAATTTTTCGCGACGGAAGTGTTGGATTACGTAGCAGATGAAGGGGTACAGCTTCACGGTGGATATGGCTTTATGAGCGAGTATGAAATTGAAAGAGTGTACCGCGACTCTAGAATAAACCGTATCTTTGAAGGGACGAATGAAATCAATCGACTATTAGTTCCAGGAACTTATTTAAGAAAAGCATTTAAAGGGGAACTTCCATTATTCCAGAAAGCGCAAGCCCTACAAGAAGAGCTTATGATGCTGATGCCGGAAGAACCAGGAGATGAGCCGTTAGCTCAGGAGAAGTATCTAGTGAAAAATGCAAAGAAAATTGGTCTTCTTGCTGCTGGTTTAGCTGCTCAAAAGTTTGGTAAAGCACTTGAAAGAGAGCAGGAAATTTTAGTGAACATTGCTGATATTGTATCCAATGCCTATGCAATGGAATCAGTGGTTCTAAGAACAGAGAAAGCAATCGCAAAAGATGGAGAAGATAAGAGCAAGCAAAAGCTATTATATACACAAATCTTTTGTCAGGAAGCGTTCAATGAAATTGAGCAGCATGCAAAGGAAACACTTGTGGCAACAGAAACAGGCGATGCACTCCGAATGATGATTTCCGCACTTCGTAAATTTACAAGACACACACCAATCAACGTCATTGCGAAAAAGCGCGAAGCATCAGAAAAACTAATCGATGCAGAAAAATTTGTCCTATAACTAAGGATAATACCCCCTTCAGGTAGCGTAGGGGGTATTTGGTTGTAAGAATAAAATTCCTCGAAAATTTCGTAGTCAAGGTTATGAATTTGTACCTAATTATGTTAATATGCAATTGAACGTGTAAAAGGATGGTGGTAACATGGCATTGACCTTCTATTGGTATCCGAAATGTGGAACGTGTCGAAACGCAAAAAAGTGGCTAGATTCGCACAATATTCAGTATCAAGAGGTACATATCGTAGAGCAGCCTCCTTCAAAAGCGGAACTAGAATCCTACTACAATGCAAGTGGACTTGAGCTAAAAAAATTCTTTAACACAAGTGGACAAAAATACCGCGAGCTTGGTGTGAAAGATAAAATTGCAACATCTTCGGAGGACGAGCTTCTTGAACTTCTCGCCTCGGATGGAATGTTAATTAAGCGTCCATTGCTAACAGATGGAGAGAAGGTAACGCTTGGCTTTAAGGAAGCAGACTATGAACAAGTATGGCTTACAAAGTAATCAACTATTAGTACATAATTTGGAGGGGTTTGATCGTGAGTATACCAAAGGATCTACGTTATTCTGAAGAGCATGAATGGGTAAAAACAGAGGGAAATACGGTTCGTATCGGTATTACACATTTCGCTCAATCTGAGCTTGGTGACATCGTATTTGTTGAACTTCCAGAAGTAGGAGACACAGTAACAGCTGATGAGCCGTTTGGTAGCGTTGAATCTGTTAAAACAGTTTCCGAGCTTTACGCTCCAGTAAGTGGAAAAGTAGTGGAAATAAACGAAGAGTTAAACGATAGCCCAGAGTTCGTTAACGAATCACCATACGAAAAGGCTTGGATGATTGTTATTGAGCCAACAGATGCAAGTGAAGTAGATAAACTAATGACAGCTGATCAATATGAAGAAATGGTTAACGAAGACTAATGTATGAGGCACCTTTATAGGTGTCTTTTATTGTCTCTTTTTTTTCTAGCAAACATGGGTATGCTAAACATATAACAGAAAAGAAAGGGATGCTACCAACATGACTTTGCAGCAAGGGAAGTTAGATATTACAGACCGTGTTGTCGGGAAACTTCAAAATGGGGAAATAGTTCTTTATTTAGAAAACGAGCGAATCGGGAAGGTAACTTTACCGAGTGGTAGTAATATGCAACTTGAGCATCATTTTGAAAACGCTGGGGAGAAGATTTTTCAGCTTGTATCGACCCCATCCTCTGACGAACCAAGATATACCGATTGTGATGAGGGTGGATGGTGTTAATCTAAGAGCAGCGGGTGTTTTTCCGCTGTTTATTTTTTTATAATAAAAATAGTTAGAGGAATTGTACACCTCTTTCGAGAATAATGAATAAAGTAAAGAAAAAATACAACATGTTCACAGGTGATGCAAATGACTGAAATGAGACCTGAAAAAGTAATTATTGTGGAAGGTACGTCAGACAAAAAGAAGGTGCAAAAGGTTATTAAGGAGCCTGTAGACATTATTTGTACGAATGGAACGATATCCCTTTCAAAGCTAGATGAGATCATTGATGAGTTGTTTGGAAAGGATGTCTATATTCTTGTGGATGCCGATGAAGCTGGAGAAAAGCTTCGAAGATTATTTAAAAGGGAATTTCCTGAAGCAGACCATTTATACATCGATCGAACGTACAGAGAAGTCGCTACCGCACCAGAACATCATTTAGCTACTGTACTGCTCGGGGCAAACATCGACGTCTTTACGCAATTTTTAGACAAAGTGTAAGAAGGGGTAACAACATGCAAGAATTGCTTGAAAATAACAGGGAAATACTCCTCGCGAATGAGGAGACCAAATTTCTCTACTTGTACACACCTTTATGTGGTACATGCCAGGTAGCAGGGAAAATGCTCTCGGTCGTTGAACAGCTTTTGCCACAGCACAACTGGCTAAAGGCTGACCTAAACTATGTCCCAACGTTAGCTGAGCAATATTCGATTGAGTCAGTTCCCTGTTTACTTGTGTTAAGAAACAACGAACTTGTGAAGAAAATATATGCGTTTCAATCGGTACCATTTTTATATGAAAGTTTAAGGTCATTGTAGGAATCAGACAGTATTTGTCTGATTTTTTTATTGTATATGAAATCCATAATCCTTCGACAGTAAAATTAATATCGTTCAAAAAGTTGACATATTTCTCGGGAAATGAAGTCTAACTACAGCATTCGATACAAAGCCTTGTGAGTTATCTTAACAATTGCTTGGGAATTTGTCGAAAAGATATTAAAGGTAAGACTTCTCTCCGAGTGGAATATATATAGGTATCCGGATATTGAGAGGGGAAGAATGATGCTTGTCGAGTTACAAAAAACCGTGAATGAATGGAATAACCGAAGCCATTTACTGCCTTTTTTAAAGAAGGCTTCTACCGTTATTTGTATAAAATCAGAAGATGAGGTCTTCTTTATCCATATAAGTAAAGGGAATGTTGAATTATTATTGGAGGGAAATCATCATATCGATGCACAGCTTCAAGGAAAGAAGGATCATTTATTATCCTTGCTTCGTGGGGAGTTTAAGTTAAGACAAGCAATGGTATCGAATCTTGTTACCTTACAGGCTAGCTTTCGAACAACATTATACTTAGAAACAATGTTCTTTTTAGTAAAGCCATATAAGCTTGTGGATAATATATGAAACTTTTCTGAACTTTCGCAATTATCATTGACTGCCTAATTTTATCCATGCTATTATCATCTACGTGATTGACTTAAACATAAAATTCTTATCAAGAGTGGTGGAGGGACTGGCCCTTTGAGACCCGGCAACCGGTAGAATACACGGTGCTAAATCCAGCAGAGGTTACTCTGGAAGATAAGGAGAGACGTAATTTCCCCCTCTTCTTAAGATGAGGGGTTTTTTATTACAATAAATGATTGGGAGTGAATGAAATGTCAGAACAGAAGAAGTACCGGTTAGAAACGCTTGGTGTCCATGGTGGGTTAACCCCGGATCCGGTAACTGGAGCAAGAGCTGTACCAATCTATCAAAACAATGCCTATCAGTTTAAGAACACAGAGCATGCAGCAAATCTGTTTGCACTTGCTGAGCCTGGATATATTTATACACGTATCCATAATCCAACAACTACTGTATTCGAAGAGAGGGTGGCCCTGTTAGAAGGTGGAGTAGGAGCACTTGCTGTTTCGAGTGGTATGGCAGCGATTACACTGGCCATTCTTAACTTGGCTGAAGCAGGGGATGAAATTGTTGCTGCTTCAAATCTATATGGTGGTACATATAATCTGTTCGCTGTGACTTTACCTAAATATGGAATACAAGTGAAATTTGTGGATTCCACCAATCCAGAGAACTTTAAAGAAGCTATTACAGAGAAAACAAAGGCCGTGTTTGCAGAGACAATCGGAAATCCAAGTTTGAGAATTTTAGATATCGAAGAAGTAGCAAACATCGCACATAATGCGGGAGTACCATTAATTATTGATAACACCTTCGCGACTCCTTATTTATGCCGTCCTATCGAGCATGGTGCCGATATCGTTATTCATTCGGCAACAAAGTGGTTATTAGGTAATGGGACTACGCTTGGAGGTATTATTGTAGACGGAGGTAAGTTTGACTGGAATTCATCGAAATTCCCTGGCTTTACAACGCCTGACGTAAGCTATCATGATCTTGTATATAGTGAAGCAATTGGTGCCGCCGCTTATATTGTGAAAGCAAGGGTTCAATTACTGCGGGATCTTGGCCCAGCATTAAGTCCACAGAATGCATTCCAGTTCACACTGGGTTTAGAGACCCTGCATGTCAGAATGAAGGAGCATGTGGCAAATACGGAAAAGGTGGTAAACTATTTGGAAGCCCATCCGGCAGTTAATTGGGTGATGTATCCAGGAAATAAAAAGCACCCAGACTATGAGCTTGCGAAGAAATACTTACCAAAAGGAGCGGGTTCAATCGTTGTCTTTGGAATTGACGGAGGTCGAGAGGCTGGAGCAACGTTCATAAATAGTCTTACCCTTTGGGCTCATGTCGCAAATGTAGGGGATGCCAAAAGCTTAGTTATTCATCCAGCTAGCACCACTCATCAACAGCTGGACACTGAAGGGCTAAAAGCAGCAGGGGTTCCAGAGGACTTAATTCGCCTATCAATAGGGATTGAAAATGTAGAAGATTTAGTTGAAGATCTCGAGCAAGCGATTACATTAGCGACAGGCAAAACGTCACTTACTAGCAATGTGTAATCCATAAGATTTTTGTCGAAATTTATCGTTGACACTCTTATTTTTCCATGATACGATAGCAATCGTGATTAAGACTACAACTAAAAAGTTCATATAAATTGATAAGCTCTTATCAAGAGAGGTGGAGGGATGTGCCCTATGAAGCCCGGCAACCGTCATATATTGAAATGGTGCCAATTCACACAAAGCGTATGCTTTGATAGATGAGAGAAAGGTAATTGTTTCTGCCTTTCTGCTCATGCAGAAAGGTTTTTTTGTTCTTATAGATTGTCCTCATTCGAATAGGAATGGAACGGATGTTAGAACATAGGGGAAATGAAGCCTTCTGTAGCACGAAACCATGTAGTTTTATCAGAATAATCGGAAATGGAAGGAGGAGAAACCTTTGATCTCGATAAAAGATGTGAAGAAGATTTACTCTTCAAGACAAGGAAAAGTAACGGCTGTTGATAATGTAAACTTAGAGATTACAGAAGGAGAAATCTTTGGTGTAATCGGCTATAGTGGTGCAGGGAAAAGTACTCTCATTCGTATGCTTAACGGTTTAGAAATTCCAACTGAGGGATCCGTTGTTGTGGCAAAGAATGAAGTATCGAAAATTAAAGGAAGTAGCCTTCGTAAAGCTAGACAAGAAATAAGTATGATCTTTCAACATTTTAATCTTCTTTGGTCTCGTACTGTAAGGGAGAATATTGCATTTCCACTTGAAATTGCAGGAGTTCCGAAAGGCCAAAGAATGAAAAGAGTAGATGAACTTATTCGTTTAGTTGGATTAGAAGGTAGAGAAGACGCATACCCTTCACAACTGAGTGGTGGACAAAAACAAAGAGTTGGGATTGCGAGAGCACTTGCCAACAATCCAAAGGTTCTTCTTTGTGATGAGGCAACATCTGCTCTTGATCCACAAACAACGGATTCCATTCTAGAGCTATTAGTAGATATTAATAAGCGCTTAGGATTAACTATCGTTCTTATCACTCACGAAATGCACGTCATCAGAAAGATTTGTCATCGTGTAGCTGTTATGGAAGGTGGAAAGGTTGTTGAGCTTGGTCCGGTACTTGATGTATTTAAACACCCGAAAGAAGAAATCACGAAACGATTTGTTCAACAGGTAACAGAGCCGGAAGAGACGAAGGAAACGATTGAGCATTTATTAGAGCTATACCCTCATGGTACAGTCGTTCAATTAGGATTTGTTGGTGAAGCTGCTGAGCAGCCGCTTATCACTAACCTTATTCGTCACTACAATGTGACTGTAAATATCCTGCAAGGAAAAATTTCACAAACTCAAAATGGTTCTTACGGAACTCTTTTCATCCACTTGGATGGGGAAAGCGAAGAGCTTTCAAAAGCGATTTCTTATATCGAGTCACAACAAGTAGGAGTGGAGGTGATTTCGAATGCTTGAGACACTTTTGCCAAATGTGAATTGGGAAAAAATGATTGAAGCAACGAATGAAACTCTTTACATGACAGCTATTTCAGTTGTTATTACGTTTATTCTAGGATTAATTTTAGGACTTTTATTATTCTTAACTGCAAAGGGTAATATTTGGGAAAATATTGTGGTGAATAAAGTAATCGGTTCTGTTGTGAACGTGTTTCGATCGATTCCCTTTATTATCCTAATCGTTCTTCTTATTCCTTTTACAAGAGCGATCCTAGGGACTATGATTGGTGAAAATGCCGCTTTACCTGCATTAATTATCGGTGCTGCTCCTTTCTATGCAAGAATGGTAGAAATTGGGCTTCGCGAAATTGATAAAGGCGTAATTGAAGCGGCAAAATCAATGGGAGCCAAAACAAGTACGATTATTGTGAAGGTACTAATCCCTGAATCGATGCCAGCATTAGTTTCGGGTATTACGGTAACGGCAATCGCCTTAGTGAGCTATACGGCGATGGCAGGAGTAATTGGTGCAGGTGGACTAGGAAATCTTGCATTTTTAGAAGGGTTCCAAAGAAGCCGTAACGATGTGACTTTTATGGCGACTATAATTATTTTAATTATTGTGTTTATTATCCAATTTATTGGAGATTCTATAACATCAAAACTAGACAAAAGATAGGAGAAAGAAGAATGAAGAAATTTTTAAGCTTATTTTTATCATTAACCGTTGCTTTAGTTCTTGCAGCTTGCGGAACAGCGAACGATGAGTCAAACGCAGGTGAAGAAGCAGCAGACACTACTGAATTAGTAGTAGGAGCTTCTAATGTACCACATGCTGAAATTTTAGAAGAAGCAAAGCCACTTCTTGCTGAAAAAGGAATCGATTTAAAGATTGAAACTTTCCAAGATTACATCTTACCTAACCAAGCATTAGAAGCTGGCGATTTAGATGCTAACTATTTCCAACACATTCCTTACCTAGAGCTTCAAATAGAAGAGCATGGCTACGATTTTGCTAACGCTGGTGGAATCCACATTGAGCCAATGGGTGTTTACTCTAAGAAGTACAAAAGCTTAGATGAACTTCCAGAAGGAGCACATGTGATCATGAGTAGCTCTGTTGCTGAGCACGGACGTATCTTATCGTTGCTTGAAAAAGAAGGGGTAATTACCCTTAAAGAGGGCATTGACAAAGTAAAGGCAACAATGGAAGACATTGCTGAAAATCCAAAGAACATCCACTTTGATACAGAGTACGAAGCATCATTATTACCACAAATCTTCAACAACAATGAAGGGGATGCAGTAGTAATCAACTCTAACTATGCAATGGATTCTGGTCTTAACCCTCTTGAAGATTCTATTGCGATTGAAGGCAGTGAGTCTCCTTATGCGAACTTAATCGTAGTTAATAAAGGTGATGAAAATTCTGAAGCAATCAAAACTTTAGTAGAGGTTCTGCGCTCTAAAGAAATCCAAGACTTCATCCTAGAAGAATACAAAGGTGCTGTAGTACCAGTATCTGAATAATGTGATAAACAGATGTCTCTGATAAGAGTCATCTGTTTTTTTATGGATATGTAATAATTTGTCTTAATTCAAGGATACTAATTTATGTGATACTACATATCTTATAGACTGGAGTGGGACAAAATGGACCAAGGGTTTATTCCAAGAAATCCGAGTGAAGAGGCTCTACATGATTATAAATTAGGACTTGGCACGTTTACTCAGAAAATGCCGGATATTGCTAGTCATTTTAATGCATTCACCGAAGCATGTTTTCAAGAGGGCGTATTATCTCAAAAGCAAAAGCAACTAATCGCATTAGGAATTAGCCTATATTCTCAGGATGAATATTGTATCATCTATCATGTGAAAGGATGCATGGATCAAGGGGCATCTGAAAAAGAAATTCTTGAGGCAATTGGTGTAACAGCAGCTTTTGGTGGAGGCGCTGCCATGAGCCAGGCTGTCACCCTTGTACAAAATACAATGGATGATTTTAACCAATTAAAACAATGAGTTAAGCTTTTAATAAGAGGAAATGACAAGAAAAGTATGGAAATCGTATTGTAATTTTTTCTAACAGTCTCTGACCCTCATACATCCTAAAATATCGTGTTTTTTCAGCTTTGTGACGTTCATTCGACCTGTGTTACGATAAAGGTGACCAATAAAGGCGAAAAAAAACGATCATTTGAAGGGATGGATTCAATATCAGTCAACTAAGGTTGAACTACACGAGCGAGATGGAAAAGGCGTTGTATGGAGCTCATGGAGTAGGATATGAAACCTACAGTCGAAGACATAAAGTTAGATTGAAAATTGAAAAAGCAAGGCAACTGAATTATTTGCAAAGTCAAAGAATGATTGCTGATTTAGATCGTAGGGTTCATAACTAGTAGAGTATATAATAATAAGGAAGAGAACAGGCCAGTGGAATATCCCACTGGTTTTCCTATTGATCAAGTGGTTCCCGTACATAGAAAAGATAATGGAAGAAAAAAATAGGTAAGTAATATACCGAGAAGTCAGTTCATAAGAGTTGCTATCACATTTCATTTGTTATAAGATTGTAATGAGAATAGAATGAGAATTAAAATAAAGTTTTAATACTAAAGAAATAACTAATTTTCTTTCAAATTATGGAGGTAATAGATATGTCAGGATCAACTTTATCCATTAAGGATCTACATGTGTCAATCGATGAAAAGGAAATTTTAAAAGGGGTAACTCTTGAAATTAAAGGTGGAGAAATCCACGCTATTATGGGACCGAACGGAACAGGTAAATCAACCTTGTCTTCAGCAATTATGGGACATCCTAAGTATGAAGTTACCTCTGGTTCAATCTCTCTTGATGGAGAAGATGTACTTGAAATGGAAGTAGACGAGCGTGCTCGTGCTGGTCTATTTTTAGCTATGCAATACCCAAGTGAAATTAGTGGGGTAACGAACGCAGACTTCTTACGTTCATCTATCAACAGCCGTCGTGAAGAAGGAAACGAAATTTCTTTAATGAAATTTATCCGTGAAATGGACAAAAACATGGAATTTTTAGAAATGGATCCAGATATGGCTCAACGTTACCTTAATGAAGGTTTCTCTGGTGGAGAGAAGAAGCGTAATGAAATCCTTCAATTAATGATGATTCAACCAAAAATTGCAATCCTTGATGAAATTGACTCAGGATTAGATATCGATGCGTTAAAAGTAGTGTCTAAAGGGATCAATGAATTGCGAAGCTCTGAGTTCGGATGCTTAATGATTACTCACTACCAACGTTTATTAAATTATATTACACCAGACTACGTTCACGTAATGATGCAAGGACGTATCGTTAAATCTGGTGGCCCTGAGCTTGCTCAGCGTTTGGAAGCTGAAGGATATGATTGGATTAAACAAGAGCTTGGCATTGAGGACGAAACTGTCGGGCAAGAAGCGTAAGTTAGGGGGACCAGAGATGACTACTGAAACCGTATTACCATTCGATAAGGAATATGTGACTTCTTTTTCAAAAGAGATGGGTGAGCCAGCGTGGTTAACCGAACAGCGTGTAAATGCGTTAGCAACGGCTGAAACCCTCCCATTTCCTAAACCTGATAAAACAAATATTACAAAGTGGAACTTTACTCAATTCGATAAGCATATTGTTAAGAGTGAAGACTATGCTTCTCTTGCTGATCTTCCAGAAGAAGTGAAATCTTTGATCGGTACGGAAGAAGGCGAGAAAACACTATACATTCAACGTAATAACCGTCCGACGATTCTTTCCGTTTCAGAAGAACTAAAAAATCAAGGAGTGGTTTTCGTAGATATCTTTACAGCTGCTCGTGAACATGGGGACCTGCTACAAAAGTTCTTCATGAAAGATGCTGTGAAGGTTGATGAGCATAAGCTGACTGCTCTTCATGCTGCATTTATGAACGGTGGAGTATTCTTATATGTTCCTAAAAATGTAGAAGTTTCCACACCGGTTCAAGCGGTATTTATCCACGATGATAAAGAAGCAAACGTATTTAACCATGTTCTTGTAGTGGCTGAAGATAACAGCTCCGTCACATACGTAGAGAACTATATTTCAACTGTAGAAGAAGCTAATTCAATCTTCAACATCGTAACGGAAGTAGTAGCAGGGACAAATGCAACTGTTCAATATGGTGCTGTTGATACGTTAGCAAAAGGTGTAACAACATACGTGAACCGTCGTGGAGTAACGGGACGAGACGCACGTATTGAGTGGGCACTTGGGTTAATGAATGATGGAAACACCGTTTCTGATAATGTAACGAATCTTGTTGGTGATGGTTCAGTTGGCGACATGAAAATGGTAACAGTTGGACGTGGGGAGCAAACGCAAAACTTCACTACAAGTGTTGTTCACTGGGGTAAGCACACAGATGGTCAAATTCTAAAGCACGGTGTGACAAAGGATAGTGCAACTTCTATCTTTAACGGAATTGGAAAAATCGAATACGGTGCAACCAAGTCAAATGCGGAGCAAGAATCACGCGTATTGATGCTAAGTGAAAAAGCACGTGGAGATGCTAACCCAATTCTTCTTATCGATGAAGATGATGTAACAGCAGGCCACGCAGCTTCTGTAGGACGCGTGGATCCACTTCAACTTTATTACCTAATGAGCCGTGGGATTCCTAAAACAGAAGCAGAGCGCCTTGTCATTCATGGCTTCCTAGCTCCTGTTGTAAATGAGCTTCCAATTGAAGGTGTAAAAAAGCAGTTGGTGGAAGTTATCGAAAGGAAAGTTAGATAATGAATATCCAGGATATTCGCAGTCACTTTCCGATTTTGCATCAAGAAGTGAACGGCAAACCATTAGTGTATCTTGATAGCGCAGCAACTTCTCAAAAGCCAATTGCGGTTATCGAAACGTTAGAAAAGTATTATAAGGAATACAACTCTAATGTGCATCGTGGTGTTCATACGCTTGGTACAATGGCAACCGATGCATATGAAGGGGCACGTGAAAAGGTTAGAAGGTTTATCAATGCAAAATCAACAGAAGAGATCATCTTTACTCGTGGAGCAACAACGGCATTAAATTTTGTCGCTCACAGCTATGGTACAGACAATCTTCGTGAAGGTGATGAAATTGTCATCACCTTTATGGAGCACCATGCGAATATTATTCCTTGGCAACAAGTAGCAAAGAAAACAGGAGCTACTCTTAAGTATATTCCCCTTCAAGAAGACGGAACGATTAGCCTAGATGATGTAAGAGCAACGGTTACTTCTAATACCAAAATTGTATCTGTAATGAAGGTGTCAAATGTATTAGGTGTCATGAACCCGATTAAGGAAATTGCGAAAATTGCTCATGAAAATGGTGCTGTGATGGTGGTTGACGGTGCCCAAGCTGCTCCGCACACCAGGATTGATGTTCAGGATCTTGACTGTGACTTCCTTGCTTTTTCTGGACATAAGATGTGTGCCCCAACAGGGATAGGTGTTCTTTATGGAAAGAAGCAGCATTTAGAAAAAATGGAGCCAGTCGAGACTGGTGGAGAAATGATTGACTTTGTAGATTTATATGAATCTACTTGGAAAGAACTCCCTTGGAAGTTTGAAGCAGGTACACCAATTATTGCAGGTGCAATCGGACTTGGAGCTGCCATTGATTTTCTAGAACAAATCGGTTTAGACAATATTGAAGCACATGAGCATAAGTTAGCAGCCTATGCGATGGATAAGTTATCACGTATTGAAGGGATGAAGATTTACGGTCCCCAAGATCCTAGCCTCCGTGCGGGGCTAGTTACATTTAATATTGATGATGTCCATCCGCATGACGTTGCAACGGTGCTAGATGCAGAAGGTATTGCTGTACGTGCTGGCCATCATTGTGCACAGCCACTAATGAAATGGCTAAAGGCTTCTGCAACAGCTCGTGCCAGTTTTTACCTGTATAACACCGAAGAAGAGATTGATAAGCTTGTGGAAGGGCTTGTCAAAACAAAGGAGTATTTTAGCGATGTCTTCTAATCATTTAGATACCCTCTATAGACAGGTTATTATGGATCATTATAAAAACCCACGTAATAAAGGGGTTTTAGAAAACGATAGCCTCACCATCAATATGAATAATCCAACATGTGGAGACCGAATTCAGCTTACACTAAAGCTGGAAGAAGGTGTCGTGAAGGATGCAAAGTTTGAAGGTGAAGGCTGCTCAATCTCTATGTCTTCTGCTTCCATGATGACGCAAGCAGTCAAAGGGAAAAAACTTGAAGAAGCCTTAAAGCTATCGGAAGTGTTTTCTCTCATGATGCAAGGCAAGGAATACGATGATAGTCTAGACTTAGGTGATATAGAAGCGTTACAAGGTGTTTCCAAGTTTCCAGCGCGAATTAAGTGTGCGACATTAGCATGGAAAGCAATGGAGAAGGGCATTAAAGAAGAAGAACAACAATAAAGGGAAGCATAAAAGCATGCTCCTACGAATGGAGGAACACGACAATGGCTAAAAAAGCGCCTGAAATCGGTGATTATAAATATGGTTTTGCCGATAAAGATGTGTCTATCTTCCGCTCGAAGCGTGGTTTAACACGTGAAATCGTGGAAGAAATCTCAAAAATGAAACAAGAGCCACAATGGATGCTCGATTTCCGTTTGAAATCACTTGAGCATTTTTACAATATGCCAATGCCACAATGGGGTGGAGATTTAGCGGCATTAAATTTCGATGAAATTACGTACTACGTAAAGCCATCTGAAAAGACTGAACGTTCTTGGGATGAAGTTCCTGAAGAAATTAAACAAACATTTGATAAGCTTGGAATTCCTGAAGCAGAGCAAAAGTACTTAGCAGGTGTTTCTGCACAGTATGAATCTGAGGTTGTCTATCATAACATGCAGGAAGACCTTGAAAACTTAGGAATCGTGTTCAAGGACACTGACTCTGCTCTTCGCGAAAATGAAGATATTTTCCGTGAGCACTGGGCAAAAGTTATCCCACCAACCGATAACAAATTTTCAGCGTTAAATTCTGCAGTATGGTCAGGTGGATCTTTCATCTATGTACCAAAAGGTGTGAAGGTGGAAACTCCACTTCAAGCATACTTCCGTATCAATTCAGAGAATATGGGTCAGTTCGAGCGTACCTTAATCATTGTTGATGAAGGCGCGCATGTACACTATGTAGAAGGTTGTACAGCACCTGTTTATACAACAAACTCACTTCACAGTGCAGTTGTTGAAATCATCATCAAGAAAGACGCTTACTGCCGTTATACAACGATTCAAAACTGGGCCAACAATGTGTTTAACCTAGTTACAAAGCGTGCGGTTTGTGAAGCAAACGCAACTATGGAATGGATCGATGGAAATATTGGTTCAAAGCTAACAATGAAATACCCAGCAGTTATCCTTAAGGGTGAAGGCGCACGTGGAATGACATTATCAATCGCATTAGCTGGTAAAGGTCAACACCAAGATGCTGGAGCGAAGATGATTCACTTAGCACCTAACACGTCTTCTACCATCGTTTCAAAGTCAATTTCGAAACAAGGTGGAAAAGTAACGTACCGTGGGATCGTTCATTTTGGACGTAAAGCAGACGGTGCTCGTGCGAATATTGAATGTGATACGCTAATCATGGATAACCAATCTACTTCAGACACCATTCCTTACAATGAAATCTTAAACGACAACATCTCATTAGAGCATGAAGCGAAGGTTTCTAAGGTTTCTGAGGAGCAATTGTTCTATCTAATGAGCCGTGGTATTTCTGAAGAGGAAGCAACAGAAATGATCGTAATGGGCTTTATTGAACCGTTCACGAAAGAACTTCCGATGGAGTATGCGGTTGAAATGAACCGTCTAATCAAGTTCGAAATGGAAGGTTCTATCGGTTAATGAATAAGGGAAACGTTCACCTAATAGGTGAACGTTTTTTCATACATATGATATGATGATGACAAAAGGACGGAGGGGTGGAATGATCTATATCGGTGTGACTGGCTGGGGTGACCATGATCGTTTGTATGGTCCACATACCTCACCTAGAAGTAAATTAAAAGACTACGCTGGTTATTTTCCAACGGTAGAAGTCGACTCTTCCTTTTACGCTATTCAGCCCGTAAAAAATGCGCAAAAATGGATTGATGATACCCCGCCTACCTTTCACTTTATTGTTAAGGCATATCAAGGAATGACTGGGCATACGCGAGGAGAGATTCCTTTTGAAAGCAAGGAGCAAATGTTTCAAGCGTTTAAGGATTCTCTTACCCCTTATATAGAAGCGGAGAAATTAGCAATTGTTTTGTTTCAGTTCCCACCATGGTTTGATTGTAAACGGGAGCATGTTGATTATTTGCGTTGGTGTAAGGAGCAGATGGATGATATTCCATGTGCCCTTGAATTCCGTCATCAATCGTGGTTTCGCCCCTCTTTTTATGAGCGAACACTTCAATTTATGAAAGAAGAAAAATGGATTCATAGCATATGTGATGAACCTCAATCAGGAGAGGGGTCTGTTCCTACTGTACTCGAATCACTGGGGAAGGATAAGGTGTTGATTCGCTTTCATGGACGAAATGTACACGGATGGCAAAAGCGTACAGAAAACTGGCGTGAAGTCAGATACTTATATCGGTATAATCAGAATGAACTGCTACAATGGGTAGACCATATAAAAAAGCTAGAAAAAGAAACAAAACAGCTTTATATCGTATTTAATAATAATTCTGGTGGGGATGCTGCTGAAAACGCGCTTGAGTTGATAAACATGCTTGGAATTGAGTATGAAAACTTAGCACCTCGTCAGCTAGGTTTGTTTTAGCATTATTGTGAGGGGAGAAGCGGTATGACCTTAGAAGACATTCATATTTATCACACGAATGACCTACATAGTCATTTTGAGCACTGGGCTAGAATCCGCTCCTTTTTGCAGAGAAGGAGAGACCTACATCAAAGCGAAAACGAAGATGTTCTCCTTTTTGACATTGGGGATCATATGGATCGATGGCATCCACTAACGGATGCTACACGGGGAAAGCGGAACATAGATTTATTAAATAAGGCGGGCTATACGGCCGTGACCATTGGAAATAATGAAGGAATTACTCTCTCGTATGAAGACTTAGATGCTCTTTACCAAAAGAGAAAGTTCGATGTTATTGTAGCGAATTTTTTTACGGATAAGGGTAGCCGCCCTTCTTGGGTGAAACCATATCATATTTATGAACTGAAAAATAAAGCACGCGTTGCTGTTATTGGTTTGACTGCGTATTTTTCACGTTTTTATGGGCAGCTAGGTTGGGAATTATCAGAACCGATGGCAGAATTAAAAAGGCAGTTGGCACAAGTACGAGATAAAGCAGATATAATCATTCTCCTCTCGCATTTAGGCATACATGATGACGAATTTATTGCTGAACATTTTCCTGAAATTGATGTGATTTTAGGGGCACACACACATCACGTGTTTCATGAAGGCAAGGAAATAAATGGAGTGATGCTTGGTGCGGCAGGAAAGTATGGCATGTTTGTTGGTCATATCACTCTAACAATAGATAACGAGACGCTTCATGTGATGAAGAAGCGAGCAATTGTTTACGATTCAAATGAGCTTCCTTATGTTGAAAATGAAAAGGAAGAGGAGGGTCTTCTCTATGAGGAAGGGAAGACCTTGCTTGTTACCGAGGTTGCTAGGATTGAAGAACCCTACCGTTCTAAGGCAGTGTTAGCCCGACTCTTGTGTGAAACCCTTCGCAGCTGGTGTAAGGTTGATAGTGCCTTCTTAAATGAGGGATTACTATTACATGATTTACCAAGTGAAACGGTTACAGAATTCGATCTCTTAACCGTATGTCCCCATCCGATTAATCCTACGGTAGTTGACCTTTCAGGTGCTGAATATCAAGAGGTCATCAGACTCGCTTTAGATGAAAAGTGGGAAAATATGATGATAAAGGGGTTTGGATTTCGTGGCACATTCATGGGGAAGATGATTTTTGAAGGTGTTAAAGCGGAGCGTGGGAATAAGGGGCTTTCTTTTTTAATAAATGGAAAGCCAATTGATAGAGAAGCACGTTATCAAGTAGCTATACCAGACATGTTTACTTTCGGCCAGCTATTTCCTGAGATTAGAAGAGCCGAACATAAAGTTTTCTACTTCCCTGAGTTTATGCGTGATTTATTACGCTGGAAGCTCCAAAACTTGCAATAGCTAGGCAAATGCAACTCACATTTTTTCTTCCAATTACATACGTTGTTAAGGAAGAAAGGAGAGTGTAGCAAGTGATTGAGCTTTCACCTATAGAAATAAATGGACATACATTTTTAAGTGTGTCAGTAAAACTTCCAAAAACGAATCTGCTCGTTGTGAGCAATGATAAAGGATACATCATGTGTGGTGCTCTTGATGTGGCACTTCTCAATGAAAAGCTTAAGGATAGAAAAGTCATTGCCGGTAGAGCGGTTGGCGTTAAAACAATTGAGCAACTTTTAGAGGCACCTTTAGAATCCGTTACGTATGAAGCGGAACGCCTAGGGATTACAAAGGGAATGCTTGGAAAAGATGCCATGTTAAAAATGATATAAAAAGGCGCAGAATATGCGCCTTTTTTACTTTTTATTGGAAATAATGGTAAAGGAGAAATGGTTTGTCCTTATTTATATGAAAATCTAGTCATTTGGCCTATTTATTTTTATAATTAGGTACTAAAGTATGTTGAAATTAAGTCGATAATAGAGTTATCGTAGAAGATAAAGTAGGAATTTGTCAGGAATTGTTGAATAATCTCAGTCGGACTAATACAGGAGAACTATAATGAGACTAGTAGCTACCGCTAATGTAGAATCTGGAACAATACTCGGAAAAACGGTTAGAAACGATAAAGGACAGATTTTACTGAGCGAGGGAGTAGAGTTAAACGAAAAAATGCTTAAGCGGTTACTACTGCTTGGTATTACGTACATATATATAAAAGATTCTCTAACAGAAGGGATTGAGTATATCGAGGTTCTGCCGGATTCGATTCGAAGAGAGGCGGTTCAGACGATTGAAACGACCTTCCAGGAGCTTCAAAATGACAGCAAATTTAATACCACATTTGTTATTGAGAAAGCGTCTAAAAGATTTAAAAATCTGATTCGACAGCTATTATTTGAGCTGAAAAATAACGAAAATTTGCTTACCATGTTAGCGGACGTCTATACATATGATAACTATATCTTTACTCACTCCTTACACGTGACGATGTATTCCCTTGCGATTGGAATCAAGTTAAAGCTTGCTCCGAAAGAACTTGAAATATTAGGAATGGGAGCCATTCTTCACGATGTAGGAAAGGTGAAAGTACCGAGTGATATTCTTCAGAAGCCGGGAAAACTTACTGACCAAGAATACGAAGAGATAAAAAAACACCCTGAAGAAGGATTTCAGATGCTTCGAAATGTTCCAGCCATGTCACTGATGGTGGCCCACTGTGCGTATCAGCACCATGAACGGCTAAATGGAAGTGGATATCCACGTGGGATTGAAGGTAATGATATTCATCAGCTGGCAAAAATCATTGCTGTTGCTGATGTGTTTGATGCGGTTACCTCCAATCGTGTGTATAGGGATGCCATGCTTCCACATCATGGGCTAGACATTTTGTTTGCTGGATCAGGAACTCTTTTTGATCCTAAAATTGTAGAGGCATTTCGTAAAGGAGTAGCTATTTATCCTGTTGGTATTACTGTGATTCTAGATGATGGGCGTAAAGGAGTTGTATCCAAGCAAAATATGGGAGTCAGCGATCGGCCAATCATACGGATCATTGAAGAAGATGGAAAAAGCATTGAACCATACGAGCTAGACTTAAGTAAAAGCTTAACTTCAATGATTGTTGAATGCGATACAACTTTTCCAAAAAAACCTTAACCAGTCCAGTTAGGATAAAAAAATTCATATTTTTGCGCTAGTTCCCCCCTTTACAGCATACATATAGCTTGTAAAGGGGGGATTTGTCTTGCGTAAATTTCGCGGTCGTCTGCCGCGGAGAGGTCCATTGCCGTTCAGATATGTTTTTTTACTTACCTTTGTATTTTTCATCTTTTCAACAGCAGCTGGTCTATGGATAATTAATGAAGGGCTAAAGCCCACACTTGTTAGCTATGCAAACTCACAAACTCGAAAAATTGCTTCACTCGTTATAAATAATGCAGTCAGTAAAAAAATAACGAATGTGATGGATATTAAATTTGAAGAAACTGGAAATGGAGATGTGGTCTTTCTAAACGCGGAACATCTAAACCGTGTAAAAGCAGAAGTGACTGAATTGGTACAAGACAACATCAAAAAAGCCGAAAAGGGAGATCTTACAGAACTCGAGTCCTTCACCGATATTGAAATCAATACGGATAAAAAGGAAAATGGTATTGTTTATTATGTTCCGTTAGGTCAAGCTACCAATAATGCCCTTTTAGGAAACTTAGGACCAAAGATACCAATAAAATTCAATTCTATTGGGTCCGTTACCTCTACCTTTAAGACAATAAAAGAGGAGTTGGGTATCAATAATACTTGGGTGGAAATTCATGTTCAAGTCGAAGTAAAGGTGCAAATCATCATTCCATTTGCTACGGAAATTATTACCGTTAAAGAGGATGTACCTGTTGCAACCGGTCTAATAAAGGGAGAAGTTCCACAGTTTTATAACGGTGGTGGCGGAGACTCTGGTGCATCAATTGAGCTACCTGTAGATAACTAACCATTAAGTGAAAAAGTCAGAGGATATCTGTATTCTTCTGACTTTTTTCTAAATAAAAGTAGGAGAAAGGGGTGTAGGAAATGGTTAGGATGAGGGGATATAAGTATGTGAGAATAATATTCTGAAATGTTAGTTTTTTCATTTTTTGACGACTTCTCTTATATAGAAAGTTTTAAACTAAATTATTATTCTGAAAATAATGTTTTGACAGATGGACAAAAACTAGCTATACTAACTTTAGATTAAATTAAATAATCAGAAAATATAAAAAGTTCCAATTATTTTCTAAAATAAGGAAAAAAGGTTGGGACGCAGTAGGAGGTCATTTTTACTATGGATAATCGTCCACAATGGGGGACTCGTGCAGGTTTTATCATGGCAGCAGTTGGATCAGCTGTTGGATTAGGAAATATCTGGCGTTTTCCCGCAGTAGCTTATGAAAATGGAGGAGGAGCATTCTTTTTACCGTACTTATTTGCTATTTTAACTGCTGGTATCCCGCTTCTCGTTCTAGAGTTTACACTAGGCCATAAATATCGTGGTTCAGCACCATTAACTTTCGCTCGTTTAAACAAAAAAACAGAATGGCTTGGCTGGTGGCAGGTTGCGATTTCATTTGTTATCTCAACATATTATGCTGTCATTATCGCTTGGGCAATGTCATTTGCTTACTTCTCGTTTGGAGAGAAATGGGGCAAGGATCCAGGAGCTTTCTTATTCGGAGACTATTTAAAGCTTGCTGAGGCACCTGGTCAGGTTGGAAGCATTGTTCCTAGCGTATTTATCCCATTAGTACTAGTTTGGATTATCGCACTTGGTGTTCTTTTCAAAGGTGTTAAAAAGGGTATCGAAGCAGCGAACAAGATTTTTATTCCAGCACTTGTTATTTTATTCCTAGTAATAGTTGTTCGCGCTGTAACACTTGATGGAGCTGCTCAAGGTTTGGATGCATTCTTTAAGCCGAACTGGAGCTTGATCGCAGAGCCTAAGGTTTGGGTAGCGGCATACGGTCAAATCTTCTTCAGCTTATCAATTGGTTTTGCGATTATGATTACTTATTCAAGTTATCTACCAAAGAAGACAGACTTAACGAATAATGCCTTTATCACTGCTTTTGCTAACTCTGGTTTTGAGTTGTTAGCAGGTATTGGAGTATTTGCTGCATTAGGTTTTATGGCTGCTCAGCAAGGTGTTGCTGTTAGTGAAGTAGTTGCAGGTGGAGTAGGGTTAGCATTCGTTGTTTTCCCACAAATCATTAGTGAATTCCCTGCATTTAACGGTTTATTAGGCTCAATTTTCTTCTTATGCTTAGTATTAGCTGGCTTAACTTCATTAATTTCAATCATTGAAACATATGTAGCTGGTATTCAAGACAAATTTAAAGTATCACGTAACAAGGCAGTAGCGATTGGCGGAGGAATCTCGGCGGTCATTTCCATTCTATTTGCTACTCAAGGTGGATTATACTTCCTTGATGCTGCTGACTACTTCATCAACCAATTTGGTATTGTTGTTGCTGGATTTGCGGAAGTAGTAATAGTAGCATGGGTATTACGTGAAATGAAGGTTCTTCAACAGCATGCTAATAGCATGTCAGATATGCTTTTAGGTGCATGGTGGAAAGTTTGCTTAGGTGTTATTACACCAGTTGTTTTAGGATATATGATGATTCAAAACTTTATCAACAACATAAAAGATAACTACGAAGGATATCCAACTAGCTTCCTATTATATACAGGCTGGGGAGTAGCGTTAGCTGCGATTGTAGTTGGATTTGTATTCGCTGCTTTCAAGTGGCAAAAAGGTGCTTTAGATTTACCTTCAACCGATAGCAAGGGGGTTTCAAAATAATGTCAACAAGTGCAATTGTTATGATGGTTATTGGAATGGTTATCCTTTGGGGTGGATTTGCAGCAAGTGTGGCAAATGCTTATGCAAAAGGCAAAAAAGCTAACTAATATTTAGAAAGAGGACTAACGGTTTGATGGCCGCTAGTCCTCTTTTTATTTTCGTCGAGCACGTTCTTGACGTTCCCAAAGCTTTAAATGTGGGAAAGGGTCATAGCTCCATTCTGTATATCCGTTATCACGATACATTCCATAATGAAGATGTGGAGGGAATTTCCCTGATGTTCCAGGAGGACCATAACCAGAACTTCCTACACCACCTATGACCATTCCAGGTTCAACAATTTGTCCTACCTGTAGGTCCTTACTAAAGCCGCTTAAATGGGCGAAATAATGATAGTTATTGTTGATATCTCGTATACCAATTCTCCAGCCACCAAAGCGGTTCCAGCCTTTCATCTCAACAATGCCATAAGAGGTTGCACGAACAGGGACACCATGGTGTGCAAATATATCTGTTCCTTCATGCATTCGTCTGCCGCCCCAGCCACGAGCGTCTCCCCATGTGTTTCGGTAGCTATAATCGGATCTTAGAGGAACGGGGAAGGCATGAGTATCAAGATCCAATCGACCGTATTTTTTATAAATATCGGATTTTCCAACAATAATACCTACCGTTTTGTCCCGCTTATAATAATTCCAAAGACCAATTTTAATATTATCATGGTCCGTACCATAAGATAGTAGGTAATTTGCAAAAGCAAAAAGAACATCTTCATCGTCCTTCATGCTTGCCTTTCCATCACCGTTCCCGTCAATTCCAAATCCGTTAAAGAACTTAATTGACATTGGATTCTCATCTTCAAGATTTGGATTAAGAGGACCAACCCATTCCTCCGGTTTGTAGTAAATTCCAGTAAAACCTTCTGCCTTTGGTAGGTCTCGTCGGGACTGCCTAAGACTTCTTTCAAATTGGTCTACAGCAGCCATATAGTACCACGGAATCTGGGTAGCTGCTTCCACTTCTTTATAAAGCTCGAGTCGCTTTGCATAAATGGTTTGTTGATCCGTTTCAGCTTGTACATATCGAACAGAAGGTAATAATAGCATCATAACAAGAAAAATAAAGATTCCTTTTAGCAGTTTCCGCACGATGATCCTCCTTCAAAAGAATTAACATGCTTTAGTTTGTCTTAAAACATTTAAAACAATATATATCAATTACTGGTAATAGTAGGTCTCTTGCTTGTCGTATAATCTTCATTATGTTAAAGTGATTCAGGAGTAGTCTGAAATAGCTACATAGTGTAAAAAAACACTTATCATATAAGGATGGTGTGGGTAGATGAGTAAAAAACAAGAATATGTACGTAAACCCGAGTGGTTGAAAATTAAATTAAACACGAACGAAAATTATACAGGCTTAAAAAAGATGATGAGAGAGAAAAAGCTTCATACCGTTTGTGAAGAAGCAAAATGCCCAAATATTCATGAATGTTGGGCTGTTAGGCGTACAGCAACATTTATGATATTAGGAGATATTTGTACTCGTGCATGCCGTTTCTGTGCGGTTAAAACGGGTCTTCCAACAGAACTTGATCTTCAAGAGCCAGAACGTGTGGCTGATTCAGTTGTATTAATGAATCTAAAGCATGTGGTTGTTACTGCTGTTGCACGTGACGATTTAAAAGACGGCGGTGCTGCAGTGTTTGCTGAAACAGTACGTGCCATCCGTAGAAAAAGTCCGTTCACTAGCATTGAAGTACTGCCATCCGATATGGGTGGGGTAGAAGAAAACCTTCGTATGCTCATGGATGCTCGCCCAGATATTATGAATCATAATATTGAAACGGTAAGACGTTTATCCGATCGTGTCAGAGCACGTGCCAAATATGATCGTTCTCTAGAGTTTTTAAGAAAAGCAAAAGAAATGCAACCGGATATTCCTACAAAGTCTTCCATCATGATCGGTCTTGGTGAAACAATGGAAGATTTAGTTGAAGCGATGGATGATCTAAGAGCAAACAACGTAGATATATTAACAATTGGGCAGTACTTACAACCGTCTAAAAAGCACCTTCCAGTTGAAAAATACTATCGTCCAGAAGAGTTTGCTGAATTAAAAGAAATTGCCTTAAGCAAAGGCTTTAGCCACTGTGAAGCTGGGCCACTTGTCCGTTCTTCCTACCATGCTGATGAGCAGGTAAATGCAGCAGCTAAGCATAAGCAATTATTAGGCGAAAAAGAAGCTAAGGAAGCTTAATATGAGTAAAAGAGGCATTACGAAGTTCGTAAGCCTCTTTTACTTATTGGTTAGTTTTCGTCATATGTTCGCTAATATCATCTTTATCCATATCCTCGTTTAGCTCTCCTTGAGCCTCACCATTTGCATTTTCACCTGTGCTCATCTTTTTTCCTTGAGGAGAAGCTAACATTTGCTTAATAAGCTGATTGATTCCCGTTTCGGTATTTGGGCTATTAGGCCCAAGGTTTGCAAAGTTCTCTACATTTGGACGAAGTGCTTCATTATCGCTTACATATACATGGTACCATCTTGGAACAACGGACATGGCCATTCGCTTTACTTGGTCGGCTGTTAAATTTCGATCACTTGAATCAGTGTTGTACACAATCAGGACTTCCTCATCTGTTACTAAGGTAGAAATATCGTCTACATTAGGGACGTCTGTACAATATTCACCAATAATATCTGCCACTTTTTCGCGATCAATAGCAGCATAGTGGTTTTTGGACTGGGTACGAGCCATTTCATCCTTTTTGTGTCTGACATATCCGAAGTCTTCTGAACCATCCTTGTCTCGATTGTAAATGTCACCGGTTGGATCATTGACACTTAGAGCGTTGCTTCTTTCGTTCTGAACATCATCACGTCCTAAGTTATTTTGACAGGCGGTTAGTGTCGTCATTGCACAAATTCCAAGGATTATCATTGAGTTTTTCAAGATTTACACCCCCTCTTTTATAGAATGACCACGGGAATTCTTTTTTCCTCTTAGTAATTCATGGAGAATCAGTTATAATTTAAAATAGATGAGTTAGTGAGGTGGGCAAATGATCTGTATCGGCAATATTTGTTACGAAGTAGTGGAAGAAAGATCAAATGGATTTAATGAGGATGCCTTTAAGGCTCGTTACAGCGATATATTAACGAAATATGATTATATCGTGGGTGATTGGGGGTACGGTCAACTACGTCTACGAGGGTTCTTTGAGGATTCGAATCATAAAGCAACATTTGACACGAAGATCAGTACATTAACAGAATATCTGTACGAGTACTGTAACTTTGGGTGTCCATACTTTGTAGCTAAGCGTGTAAAAAATACCAATACGATAAAAAATGACGTGTAGCAATACACGTCATTTTTCGTCCATAGTTTGATTCTGCTTATAAGGGATCTGAGTATCCCTGGTAGGGTCATCATGTGTTGGATGTGCCCCGTCCATTTGTCTAGGAAGCCCTTCATGAAGCGTCTTATTTTCGTAGTTGAAAGCACTATAAGAACGCAATTCCGTCGCTCCTGCAGGTTCCTTTTTCCCTTGTAGAGGCTCGTTAGCCTTGTAAGGAGAGCCATATGGACCTTCTGGTGTTTGTTGAGCAGGAATATAACTTCTCCCAACCTCTACATTTGAAAAATCAGTATACTTCTCATCACTCATGCCTTTCACCTCTCTCCTTAGTATGTGAGAGGATGAAGAAAGCATTCAACGCTTAAATTAATTCCATTAAAAAGGAACGTAATTCTTCCGCATCTTCCTCAGAAAGCTGGTAGGCGTATTCTAAATATCCTTCTTCCTTTAAATCGTCTGGGCCAATGATGGCGAATCGACTACCTTGAATATCAAGAACGACATGTTTGCCATAATATCTATCTGATTGAATAATGGCTAAGTCAAATCGAGTGTTTTCACCCATAAAGCTTACGAAGCGTGTTTTTGTATTAACTAGTTCATCGTATAAAAAGAAACGATCTCCCAACCTAGTCACCCCTTTGTCTCATTGTACGCACTATTAACATCTTAACAGAAGTGACAAGCCCATACTAGATGCATACTCTGAAGAGAAATATAGAACAGGAAAAACGTCTCATTTTTCCTAAATTATGATACAATGGAAATAGTTTTCATCGCGAACTTCTGAGAGGAATGAGACGAAATGGCATGGACCACGAAGTCATTAAAGAATTTTTTACAGTGGAGAAAGGTAGTCTGGCCACTAAGATCCATTCGATTTTATCCGCCACAATTCGTCATAAGAGACCCAATTATTCAGGGGGTACAAAAATCCTTTAATCAAGGGCATGAAGTGGCTGTTATAGTGTTTAACATTTCTAATATGAAAGACATTTATGAGCAGTTAAGTGAAAATCAATATATAGATTTTATTAAAAAATTGAAGATGAATTTTCAATTAGTGATTCAAGGACAGATTGAAGATAAGGATCTGCTTTTATTGCATGATTACCACAGTGATGGAATCACGTTATTCCTCAAGGTAGATCATGAGCAACATTGTATATCTGAAATCGATCAGGTGATGAAAAAGGTCTTAAGGGAAGCAGAAAGAAGAGTATGCCACCAGTTTCCTACCTTGAAAATACAGTTTGAATCAGGCTATATGTTCGTTGAAAAGAAGCAATACTCCATTCAGGAAGCTATTTTAAAGGCCGGTCAGCAAGCATTAGCGATGGCAGAAAAGCGAGTACAAACCGAGTTCAATGAGCTTCTTTATAGCCTGAGTAGAATTGTAGCGCAAAAAAATATTATTCTCCTAGCCCAACCGATTTTTGATGTGGCCACAAAGGAAATCCGTGCATGGGAAATGCTAACAAGAGGACCAAAGGGTACGGAATATGAAAACCCATTGCATCTATTTTCGATTGCACGACAAACAGGAATGTTATATGACCTCGAGTTAATTGTTCTAGAGAAAGTACTCGAACAAATTAACGATACAGGCTGTACCCACGATATTTTTATAAACTTTACCCCGATTACGGTAGGGAATCAAAAGTTTCTTCGTGATCTAAAGAATTTGATGGGGAAGTACAAAAAAATCGCTCCAACTCAAATTACGATTGAAATTACAGAGAGAGATTCCATTGATGGAATGGAATACTTTATTTATAATATAAACCTTCTAAGAAATTTAGGATTCCGGATTGCTGTGGACGATACGGGTGCAGGTTATGCCTCATTAAATACCATTAGTGAAATTATGCCTGATATCATAAAAATTGACCGTTCAGTTATTCAGGATATTGACAAAAACTCAGTAAAAGAATCTATGCTTAAGGGCCTTCTTCTTGTTGCCCGTGAGGCTGGGTCTCTTGTTGTCGCTGAAGGAATTGAAAGCGAAGAGGAAGCCTCTGTTTTATCTAGAAATCGAGTCGATTTAGCACAAGGATACTTATTTGCTAGGCCAGCTTCGTTAATGCATGGACTAGCATCTGTATAACGGATAAAAATTTGTGCTAAATTTGAAAAGGAGCTGACCAACTTGTACTTTGTTGATAGAGAACTGATCGAGGAAAGACTGATTTATTTAGAAAAGCAAATACAGCAGTTTGAAGGAAAGAATGACTGGAAGACTCCACTTGAACAGGCAGCGCTTGAGCGAGTTACACAAATGATGATTGAATCTATACTTGATGTCGGAAATGCGATGATCGATGGATTTATCATGCGTGATCCCGGAAGCTATGAGGATATTATTGATATTCTTGAAGATGAAAAGGTTATTTCAACGGATATGAGCCAAGACCTAAAAGTGATGGTTCAATATCGTAAAACACTCGTTCAGGATTATACAAGGATTAATCATGAAGATGTGAAGAATACATTTTCTCGAATCCTTCCTTCTGTTAAGCTTGTTGCCGAGCGTGTAAGAGAGTACTTAACGAACGAACTCGGTCCAGTCACTGCATTCAAAAACTAAGCGAAGCCTCTAATTAATGAGGCTTTTTGTGTTTTCCATCTGTTTGGTGCAGAATAATGATAATAAAATAAAGGTAGAGGAGTTAAAAATATGAAAAAATATAAAGGCTATCTAATCGATCTTGATGGCACAATGTACAGGGGAACAGAATTAATCCAAGAGGCTGCGGACTTCGTAAAACAGTTAAAGGAGCAAAATATTCCCTATTTATTTGTAACCAATAATTCCTCAAGAACGCCTAGTCAGGTAGCGACAAAGCTGCGTGATTTTGGGATTCCAACAACTGATGACCAGGTATTTACAACCAGTATGGCTACAGCAAACTATATCTCCAAGCAAAAACAAGACGCAACTGTGTATTGTATAGGGGAAGAAGGACTTCAAACCGCATTAGCTGAAAAAGGATTCGAGCAAGCTGAGAGGGATGTTGACTATGTTGTATGTGGAATTGACCGTGACATTACATATGAAAAGCTTGCAACAGCTTGTATAGCGGTTAGAGCTGGGGCAACCTTTATTTCTACGAATGCCGATATTGCGATCCCGACAGAGCGTGGATTGCTTCCTGGCAATGGCTCTCTCACCTCAGTAATTGCCGTCTCAACCGCAACAAAGCCGATTTTTATTGGAAAGCCAGAGGCTATCATTATGGAGCAAGCACTTGAGGTGCTAGGGACTAGGAAAGAGGAAACTATCATGGTAGGAGATTACTATGACACGGATATCCTCGCTGGAATGAATGCGGGCCTAGACACGTTACTGGTGCACACAGGTGTCACGACGAAGGAACTATTACAAGGATACGAAAAGCAACCAACCTATTGTCTAGACTCATTGGACCAGTGGGAAGTATAAACATAAAGAAGGGGACGAACATTCATGTTCATCCCTGTCCTTTTGGTAGCTTTTCTGTGTGTCATTCCGTATTCTGCGCACGATGTGCTAATCGGCTGGAAGCAGCAGCCGCAACCGCTCCAACAATATCATCTAAGAAGGTGTGGCATTTCCCAGAGGATTTATCATTGAGGTCTTTTAATATCCCGGGTTTTAATTTATCAATATACCCGTAGTTCGTGAAACCGATGGAACCGTACACATTTACAATGGAGAATGCGAGAACCTCGTCAACCCCGTAGAGACCCTCATCCACCTCAATAATGGACTGCAAAGGTTCCTCCATAAGTTTTTTTTCAGCCATTATGTCTAACTGAATACCTGTTAAAATGGCATTTTGGACCTCTCTCTTTGAAAGGACACGTTCCACATTTTCAATGCAGTCTTTCATCTGTAAATCAGGATGGTATTTTTCCTGTAGAAAATAGACAAGGTCAGCAATATCTTGAACTTCCACGCCTCGCTCGTGTAGCCATTTACGTGCTGTTTCTTCTGTTAGACTCATCTTCTTCTCTTCAGCCATTCGCTTCACCTTTTCTCTCTCATTTTCACTATATATATAACTATATCATCAAAATTATGCACAGAACTAATTTCACGTGCACGGTCTACCTTTGAAGCATTTGCCTCTTTGCTCTCCCTTATGCAACAAAACACAAGTTTTCTATTCCATGAACATATACATAAGTAGTAAAGTGAACGAAAGAGGGTGTATGTATGCTTCAAGAAATACTAAGTGAACATTTCCAACTTCAATTAGAAGAGCCACTATCGGTGGGGCGTTACGAGTCGGGGAGAATAAAAGATCAATTATATATGCTCGTACCCGTAAGCTCTCTCCCGGAGGATGATATATCTGAGCTAATGCAGCTCTCTACACATGTTATGAATCAAGGTGATAGACACGCTTGTCAATTTTTACAAAAAGATTCTGGTCAATGGTTACTTGAGAGTCAACAAGCAAAGTACGTGGTGCTTGTTTGTCATATGTCAACAAATAGGAACCAACAACATATGGGCCGGAAACTATCTAAGTTCCATTACAGGGGAAGAACGGTGAATTTCCAAACGAATAAAATCAACCGAATGGGAAAGTGGAAGCAATATTGGGAACAACGTTTAGATCAAATGGAACGGGTATGGAACGATATGCTATATAAGCAGCCAGACCATGAATTTGAACGATTGTTTTTAGAAGCCTTTCCTTATTATATGGGGCTTGCTGAAAATGCTATTCAATATTTAGTTGATACAGAGCTAGATGAAGACCCCCAAGCGGTTGATAGTGGAACCATTTGTCATGTTCGGTTTACCAAACATACATGGGGAAATCAAATCTATATAAAAAATCCGTTTGAATGGGTATTTGATCACTGTAGTCGAGATTTAGCTGAATGGACAAGAGATCGGTATTTTACAAATATAAAGCTGTATGAGCCTGAGGTAAACCAGTTCTTTAAGGATTATCAGACAGTGATGCCACTCTCTTCGTTCTCTTGGCGGTTAGTGTATGCTCGGTTGCTATTCCCGCTACATTTCTTTGATAATGTAGAAAATTATTATATCACCAGCTCCGAACAAGAGAAAAATAGCCTGCAAGACCGCTTTATCAAAAGCCTTGATCAAACAAAGGAGCATGAGGATTTCTTAACGTCCTTTTATCAACTTGCAGAGGTACCGGTCCGAAGAATGAAGATTCCGAAGTTGGATTGGCTATAAGATAAAAAAATATATTTCTCAAAATAATCAAATAATATAAGGGATTAAGCGTTTGCAAACAATAGATATACACAAATTAACCCTTGTAATATTAAGCCCCTCCATCTATAATGTCTACTATACACAAACAACTGTTCATTCCAGAAATACACGTAGGAGGGGAAAAGAATGAAAGCTATCTCAATTGGATTACTAGGTTTAGGCACGGTCGGTACGGGTGTAGTAAAGATTATTGAGAACCATCAAGATAAGCTCATGCACCAAGTTGGCTGTCCTGTTCAAATAAAAAAAGTATTAGTAAAAGATATCGATAAGCAAAGGGATGTAAGTTTAAACAGAGAAATGTTAACAACAGACCCGAGGGATATACTACAAGATTCAGAAATTGATGTGGTTATCGAAGTGATGGGTGGTGTAGAGGAAACAAGACAACATCTCTTATCCGCTCTAAATAATAAAAAACATGTGGTGACAGCAAACAAGGATTTGATGGCTCTCCATGGTTCAGAGCTACTCACCGCGGCATCTGATAATGGCTGTGACTTGTTTTATGAAGCAAGTGTAGCAGGTGGAATTCCTATCTTAAGAGGGTTGGTAGATGGATTAGCATCTGATCGTATTACGAAGATGATGGGGATTGTTAACGGAACAACTAACTTCATCCTAACTAAGATGGCACAGGATGGAAGTGCGTATGAAGAGGTGCTTAAGGAAGCACAAGATCTTGGGTTTGCTGAAAGTGATCCTACTTCAGATGTTGAAGGGCTTGATGCAGCTAGGAAGATGACCATTCTTTCGACACTTGGCTTTTCAATGAAAATTGATTTAGATGATGTAAAAGTAAAAGGAATTACCGATATAACTGAGGAAGACTTAGAGTATGGAAAACAGCTTGGATACACAATGAAGCTGATTGGAATCGCCGATCTTGACGATGATAAAGTCGAGGTAAGTGTTCAGCCAACCTTCTTAGTAGATTCACATCCACTAGCATCCGTTCACAACGAATACAATGCGGTATATGTCTACGGGGAAGCGGTTGGGGAAACGATGTTTTACGGACCAGGTGCAGGAAGCCTTCCAACAGCGACAGCAATCGTTTCAGATCTTGTTGGAGTAATGAAAAACATGCGTCTTGGTGTGAATGGTACAAGCGCGGTAACTCCTCAATACAAGAAAAAACTAAAAGAGGCACATGAAATCAGATCAAAGTATTTCTTGCGTCTTCTAGTAAAAGATGAAGTGGGTGTATTTGCCAATATCACTTCTATTTTCTCAGAAAACCATGTAAGCTTTGAGAAGATTCTCCAGCTTCCAGTGAAGGAAAAAGGCTTAGCGGAAATTGTGTTAGTCACACATCATGCTTCTTTACAGGATTACGAGGATATTTTAGTAAAATTAAGAGACTTAGAAACAACAAAGCAAATCAAGAGCTCGTATCGAGTGGAAGGGAGTAAGTAAAACATGAGGTGGCAAGGATTAATACACGAATATAAAGAGTTTCTTCCTGTAAGTGAGAACACTCCGAAATTAACATTAAACGAAGGAAATACTCCGTTAATTTACCTTGAGAATTTGTCAAAAGAATGGGGAGTAGAGCTTTACGTTAAAACAGAGGGAACAAATCCAACAGGTTCATTTAAGGACCGTGGAATGGTAATGGCCGTTGCCAAGGCGAAGGAAGAGGGTAGTGACACAGTTATTTGTGCTTCTACAGGAAATACCTCTGCTGCTGCCGCGGCTTACGCAGCAAGAGCTGGAATGCGTTGTATTGTTGTTATTCCTGAAGGCAAGATTGCAATGGGGAAGCTTGCACAAGCAATCATGTACGGAGCAGAGATTATCTCTATTGAAGGAAACTTTGACCAAGCATTAGCTATGGTTCGTAAAATTAGTGAAACAGAACCGGTTTCATTAGTAAACTCGGTAAATCCTTACCGACTTGAAGGTCAAAAGACAGCTGCATTTGAAGTATGTGATCAGCTGGGTGGAGCTCCAGATATTTTGGCTATTCCTGTAGGGAATGCTGGGAATATTAGCGCGTACTGGAAAGGCTTTAAGGAATATCACGAGGCTAAGGGAACAACCCTTCCAAAAATGCATGGGTTCGAAGCAGAAGGGGCAGCAGCAATCGTTCATAACCGAGTGTTTGAAAACCCTGAAACAATTGCAACCGCGATTCGTATCGGAAATCCAGCTAGCTGGCATTTAGCTTCTGCTGCTGTTGAGGAGTCGGCTGGGAAGATTGACGAAGTAAGCGATGAAGAAATTTTGGCTGCTTATCAAAAGCTTGCATCTACTGAAGGTGTATTTGCAGAGCCTGCATCATGTGCGTCTATCGCTGGTGTGTATAAGCAATTGCAGAATGGCACAATCGCTAAGGGTAGCAAAATTGTTGCCATCTTAACAGGAAATGGATTGAAGGATCCTAATACAGCGATCGAATGCAGTCCAATTAAGCCAGTATCATTACCAAATGATGAGGAAGCAGTTGCTAACCATATTCGAGGGGTTGTTCATCAATGATTGAGGAAGCTGTACTTTTTATCGATGTACCAGCAAGTACGGCCAATTTAGGACCTGGTTTTGATTCTGTCGGGTTAGCACTAAACCTCTACTTATCACTAGAAGTGGAAAAATCCGAGAAATGGCAAATTGAGATGTTGTCAGAAAAGCTTGAGGTATTTCCGAAGGACGAAACAAACTTTATTGTTTCGACTGCCATCGAAATTGCCAAGACACACGGAAAAAGTCTATCTCCATGTTCCATTAAGATGAAAAGTGATATTCCTTTAGCGAGAGGTCTTGGTTCAAGTGCTGCAGCAATTGTTGCAGCTATTGAACTGGCTGATCATGTTGGAGAACTAGGCTTTTCCAAAGAGGAGAAGATGAAAATTGCTTCTGTCATGGAGGGGCATCCAGATAATGCAGGTGCAGCTCTTTATGGAGGTTTGATCATTGGAACTCAAATCGGTGATGAGGTTGATTTTTTAACGTATAAGGACCTTGCCTTTGATATTGTCATGGTTGTACCAAAAGAAGAACTTCTGACAAAGGCTTCTAGAGGTGTCTTGCCTTCGGAGCTATCATACGGGTCAGCTGTTCGTGCTAGCTCTGTATCTAACGTGTTAGTGGCGGCTCTTTTACAAGGCAATTTAAAGTTAGCTGGTAAAATGATGAGCAAGGACTTGTTTCATCAGCCTTACCGAAAATCCTTAGTACCTGAGCTCGAGCAAGTAGAAGACTTAGCACGTCAATACGGTGCCTTTGGGGTTGCTTTAAGCGGAGCTGGTCCAAGTGTCATCTGTTTTGTAGAGAAAGGACTTGGACAAGAGGTAATCTCTCGTATGGAGCCATATTTACCTCATGTATCGTTCTATTCCTTAGAAATAGACAATGACGGAAGCCGAGTACAAAAAAAGGTAAAGAGACTTGAAAAATAAGAAAAAGCGATTTCGAAAGAAATCGCTTTTTCTTCAATTTGAATTAGAAAACTTGTTCTACTTCAACTACGCCTGGAACTTCCTCTAATAGAGCGCGCTCGATCCCAGCTTTTAACGTGATTGTTGAACTTGGGCAGCTGCCGCATGCACCTAACAAACGAAGCTTAACAATTCCATCCTCAACGTCTACTAATTCACAGTCCCCACCATCACGAAGAAGGAAAGGACGTAATTTATTTAATACTTCTTGTACTTGTTCCAACATTTCTTGCTCTGCCATTTAAATCGCTCCCTTCATACCCCTTATTATAATCATTTTAATTAAAAAAATCTATTGGAAATACTCATATCCAAAAATCGTTAAACATGTGTGTTCTCCTTTTTTATCATGTAAAATAGACATAGTGAGTAAAGGGGGAAGGAACATGATTGAGCTTGTAGTGTATGGAGCAGAAGTACTTTGTCCAAGCTGTGTGAATTTACCGTCTTCAAAAGAAACCTACGAGTGGTTGGAAGCGGCTATCGGAAGGAAGTTTCCAAACCAACCATTTCAAATAAGTTATGTTGATATTTACCAACCACCAAATGATGAAAAAAAGCAAGCCTTTGCTGAACGTGTCATAGAAGAAGATATGTTTTATCCTGTTGTTGTCCTAGAGGACGAAGTGGTAGGGGAAGGAAACCCGAAACTAAAGACAATCTTTGGGGCAATGGAGAAGCACGGATATAAGGCAAGCAAATAGAGAGGAGACCCGAGTTTTGTTCGATCAAGCAATTCAGTTACTCCAATCCTACTTTGGATATTCTACCTTTCGAAAGGGTCAAGAACAGATCATTCAAACGGTCATTAACGGAAATGACGGGATTTGTATTATGCCGACAGGTGGAGGTAAATCCCTTTGTTATCAGATTCCAGCCTTAC
Organism: Robertmurraya korlensis NBRC 107688; assembly: GCF_001591645.1. Lineage (GTDB taxonomy): Bacteria > Bacillota > Bacilli > Bacillales > Cytobacillaceae > Robertmurraya_A. The sequence goes on from NZ_BCVH01000010.1 coordinate 150,994, forward strand.
TTTTTGAAGGAACAACAATCGTTATTTCACCTTTGATTTCTCTAATGAAGGATCAGGTCGATACGCTTCTTCAGGTAGGTGTTTCTGCCACCTATATTAATAGCTCGTTAACACAAAAAGAGATACAAGAAAGGTTAACCGGCGCAAGGGAAGGCAAATACAAACTTCTATATCTTGCACCGGAACGCCTAGAATCTAGTGATTTTCAGCAAAGCCTGCAAATGTTACGTATTCCGTTTATTGCAATTGACGAGGCTCACTGTATCTCACAATGGGGTCATGATTTTCGTCCGAGCTATTTGCAAATTCAAAGGTTTATTAAGAGCCTACATGATAAACCAGTCGTTCTAGCATTAACAGCCACTGCGACTCCTCAAGTAAGAGAAGACATATGTAAAACCTTAGACATTAGCGATGCCAACAGTGTTATTACAGGGTTTGAACGTGAAAATTTAAGCTTCTCGGTCGTAAAAGGCCAGGATCGGTATGCTTATATAAAGAGCTATGTTAAGAAAAATAGTAAAGAAAGTGGCATCATCTATGCAGCCACGAGAAAAATGGTGGATCAGCTGTATGACCGACTAAAAAAAGAAAAAGTAGCAGTCACCCGGTACCATGCTGGGATGAGTGACGAGGAACGCAATTCAGAGCAGGAGTTATTCTTAAAAGACGAAAGTAGCGTTATGATTGCTACCTCAGCCTTTGGGATGGGGATAGATAAATCCAATATCCGATATGTGCTTCACTTTCAGCTTCCGAAGAATATGGAAAGCTATTATCAGGAAGCTGGGCGTGCGGGGAGAGATGGACTTAAAAGTGAATGTGTCGTTCTATATTCCCCTCAGGATGTTCAAATTCAGCGGTTTTTAATCGATCAGTCGGCTGATCGTAGCCGTATGAATCAGGAACTCGAAAAGCTTCAATCGATGATCGACTATTGCCATACAGAAGCATGCTTACACTCTCATATTCTTGAGTATTTTGGTGAAGAAGAGACGACCGATTGTAGGCGATGCGGGAACTGTAAAGATGAAAGAAAAAGCGTGGATGTAACCAAGGAAGCACAAATGATTTTATCATGTATCATTCGTATGGGGCAGAAATATGGAAAAAACCTAGTAGCACAAGTATTGACCGGATCGAAAAATAAAAAGGTGTTTGACTTTCGATTTGACCAGCTAAGTACGTATGGGATTTTAAAATCAAAGAATGCAAAAGAAGTTAGTGAGGAAATTGAATTTCTTATTACTCGTGAATTGATTGGTGTGGAGCATGGAGCTTATCCAACCATTTTTGTCACACCTGCTGGAAGAGAAGTGTTAGTAGGGAATGAGAAAGTACTTAGAAAAGAAGCTGTAAAGATTAGCAAGATTACTGAGGTGGACAACCCTCTGTTTGAAGAGCTTCGTGCAAAGAGAAGAAGTTTGGCAGAGAAAGAAAAAGTTCCACCGTTTGTCGTATTCTCGGATGCAACCTTAAAAGATATGTGTGCAAAAGTACCGCAAACACCTGAAGAATTTTTAACTGTTAACGGTGTAGGGCAAAATAAATATAGCAAGTATGGAGATGAGTTTCTGGAGGTCATTCGAAACTTTTTTAGTAAAGTACCTGTTCAATAAAAAAGGTAGCTATATGGTTACCTTTTTTGTCTTTTATTCGAGAACATTCAAATTTGCTCTCTTTCTTTTTGAAACACATAATGAATACTGTGGTTCTTATTACCTAAGACATAGGAGGTATTTTTGTGTTTTTTAAAAAGAAAGATATGGTTTTTAAAGCTGATATGCGGTACTCAGATGCCGAGCTAGAAATTGCTCTTCCTAACAAGGAATTGCAAGAAAGATTACGATTTATGGGTTTTCATACCGAACATTTACAAATATTACGTGAGACAAAGCCGGTGATTGCTCCATTATTAGATGAGTTAATCACGAAGGTGCTAGATCACTTATTTACTTTTCCTATTCTATCGAACATTGCTACAACACAGACAACGAGGGATCGTTTATACCAAGTGTTTATTCAATATTTCCAAAGCTTGGTAACAGGAAACTTAAACGAAGACTATTTTTCAATGAGAAGTCGCATTGGGTTATCCCATATGAGAGGACAGTTACCGGTTGAATGGTTTTTAGCCACGTATTCAGCACTAAACACCCTACTCATCCCTAAGATTGTTGAGGCCCTTCAAAAGAATCCAGAAATACTAAGTAAGGTGTTGACTGCATTAACTCATGTAATCAATTTGGATTCACAGCTCATTGTATCGAGTTATATGGGAGCGAGAATTAATGAGTTACAAGAGTTGAACTCTGCAAACGAATTGTTGAGAAGAGAACTTACAGCAATGAGTCAGGAAGTGGCTTCATCTGTCGAGGAGACAGAGGCTTCCATTAACGAAACAAATCAAAAGGCAAAACGCATTCGAGAAGAAACAGAATCGACCCAAAAGAGCAGCAAAAATCTCCTCGGCTTGACGAATTTTAACCAGATTCAAATGGAAGAAATGGTAATAACCTTTAATGGTGTGCTAGGAGAAGTAGGTACGTCTCTAGAGGGAATTGAAGTATTAAAAGGGATTTCGGACCAGATTATTCAAATGGCTAAAGGAATAGAAGAGATTGCCGACCAAACGAATTTACTCTCCTTAAACGCATCGATTGAGGCAGCAAGAGCGGGAGAAGGGGGCAAAGGCTTTGCGGTTGTTGCAACGGAAGTACGAAAGCTAGCGGAAAACTCCAAAAAGTTGAGTGCAGAAATTAAAGTATTAATTAACGAGAGTCACCAACAAATTACGGATCTATCTCAACGGTTAGATTCTATGAACGATTCAACCCAAGCATCACAGCTCAAAATACAAGAGGTCAAAAGTGGTCTTATAACGGTAAAAATGGAAATGGAACAATATCTACAGTTGTTTGACCGAAATAAATTGGATTTGGATACAATCGTTTCATCAATTCAAGAGATTAATGAAACGACTACCAACCTTGCACATTTGGCTAACGAATTATTAAGTAAATCAGAGGAATAACAAAAGTCTCTCCTACAAACTTAGGAGAGACTTTTCAGTTTAGTTTTACCCATTATGATATTTATACATCCAAAGAATACCTGATTTTAATAATCTAGCAACACGGCCGGTGATAGGACGTTCGGCAACTAATCCGAAGCCATGCTTTTTACCCAGAGAGCCGAGAACACCCTTTAATTTAATAACAGGCATGGTTTCAGGAAGAGGTTCATTTGCCCATCTTTTTAATAGGATTTGGACGATTTGTTCCGCTTGGCCTTCTGCTAATTGAGCACTAGGGGCGTGTGGAAGACTTGCACAATCTCCAACGACATACACATGTTCATTAGTAGGCAAATTGTGATGGACAGTTAACACTACTCGACCTTGATGATCCTTTTCAACATCCAAATTTCGAATAATCTCTACAGGCTGAATGCCAGCAGTCCATACAATCGCATCTGAGTGTAGTGGCTCATCGTGATTGTATAGTAGATTTTCTTCCACCTTTGTTATATGTGAATTGTTAACAATTTCAACACCGTGATTATCAAACCAATTCTCCACATACGTTCCTAAACGAACAGGGAAGGCAGATAAAATATGATTGCCACGGTCGAATAGCTTTACCTTTAAATCAGGTCTACTTTCATTTAATTCACTTGCTAGTTCTACCCCACTTAAGCCAGCCCCAACAATACTTACTACCGAACCTGGGGACAGGTTGTTTAATGCTTGATACGTTGTTCTAGACTTTTCAATGGATTGAATGCTATACGTATAACGATCCGCACCTGGAACATTGTGGTATTTGTCTTCGCAACCTAGTCCAATAACTAAATCATCATAAGTGATCTGATCGTTATTCACAAGAACGGTTTTCTCTTCAAGGTTAATCAATTTAACCTCTCCATATTTAATCGTTAGCCTTGGATGTTCTGGGAAAGCGACCCTCACATGCTGATCAGAAATGGTACCAGCTGCAAGAGCATAATATTCGGTTTTTAAGCAGTGATAAGGAATTTTATCAACTAGCGTGATGGTTACATCGTCAGGAAGTTGAGAGGGTAATAAGCGTGCGAGTATTCTCATTCCCCCGTAGCCTCCGCCGAGAATAACGAGATTCTTCATAATTAATTTCCCCTTTTTCTCTACAGTTGAGTTGCTATTCTCTTTTATAAAAACGTTTGCAATATGATGACATATTACAATGATAAATCGATAGAAAAAGATTTAATATGATACAAAACACCATAAAAAGTATAACGAAATTGTGACAAAACCACAACACATTCAGTACAATTTCTTGACAATTTAAATTTATGGAAGGAAACTAGCTACTTGCACTTTTTTGTTGGACAAGGTACATTAGCTTTGTAGAGGTGGGAGAAATGATAAAACCAATTATAGAGTTTTGTATAAGCAATTTAGCAAGCGGGGCTCAAAAAGCACTTGAGCAACTCGAAAAGGATTATGACCTAGATATTATTGAATATGGGTGCCTTGGCTATTGTGGCAAATGCGCATCAACATTGTATGCACTAGTAAATGGCGAAGTCGTTTCTGGAGATACGCCTGATGAGCTAGTGGAGAATATCTATCGTTATTTAGAAGAGAATCCAATGTTTTGAATACAAAAAAGGGTCCAGCAACTGGACCCTTTTATATTTTTGCCTTTTGATTTTCACGTATTTCTTGCCAGCGATCTCTTGCCATCTCAACGATTTTTGCCTCGTTATAACTTCCTTGCTTTTCAATTACCTTTGAAAAATATTTTACTGCTTGATCTATCTGGCCCGTTCGTCTAGATAACTCGGCAATCATATAAATAAGCCGGAGTTCAGTCATCTGTGTACCACGATAATCATCAGTGATATAAGCTTCCATATACTCATCGACAGCAAGCTTCATAAATCGTTGCTCTTGCTCGGAATCTAGTATGGATCGGTAAATCCAAGCAAGCCTCATATATAACCCTGCAATTGATACATGCTTTTCTTTTTTCAACGTTCCGCAATAGGCAGCAAGTTTTATTGTATTGGCTGCTTCTTTATACGTCCTTGTCTCACCAAAGCTACGTGGAAGCCACTGTTGGGCAATTTTTGAATCAATGGTCTCCTTGCTACCTGGTGGAAAGTAAGGAGCAAAATCATCTGTAAAAGAAAAGCCACATTTCGGACATACGGCTACAAAATAAAGGTTAGGATCATTTTCTATGTTTTCATATGTAGGGGCAAAGTCAGTATCGTAGGACTTTACTACTACAAAACGTGAGCGAAGCTTCTTAGTCGTAAACTTGGTTTTACACATCATACATTCACATTTTTTATCATAAAGCGGCTGTAGTTCAGTCATAATCACACACACCCCTTTGTTTTTTTAACGGTTAATATAATACTATTGTACCTTATTATTCGGGATAAAAGAACTATGAAAACTTTATATTTGGAAAGAAGGAGGCTTAGCGCCTAGGGTATTTCAGTATTTAGTGGAATAAGGGCATAATTAGTCATTTAGAGCATGCTATTTCCAGTAACTAGTAGAATCAATGGGCTAAATCGTCATTTAGAGCACGTTATTTCCAGTAACTAGTAGAATCGGTGAACTAAATCACCATTTAGAGCATGTTATTTCCAGTAACTAGTAGAATCGGTGAACTAAATCGTCATTTGGAACATGTGATTTCCAATATATAGTATAATTGATGAACTAAATCGGCATTTGGAACATGTGATTTCCAATATCTAGTGGAATAGATGAACTAAGTTGTAATTTAGAACATGTGATTTCCAATATATAGTAGAATTGATGAACTAAATCGGCATTTGGAACATGTGACTTCCAATATCTAGTGGAACAGGTGAACTAAGTTGTAATTTAGAACATATGATTTTCAATATATAGTAGAATAGATGAACTAAGTTGTAATTTAGAACATATGATTTCCAATATCTAGTGGAATAGGTGAACTAAGTTATAATTTAGAACATATGATTTCCAATATATAGTAGAATTGATGAACTAAATCGGCATTTGGAACATGTGATATCCAATATCTAGTGGAATAGGTGAACTAAGTTGTAATTAGAACATATGATTTCTAATATATAGTAGGATTGATGAACTAAGTTGTAATTTAGAACATATGATTTCCAATATATAGTAGAACCGATGAACTAAACCGAAATTTAGAATTCCTAAACCTTGTTTAAGTATCAACAAATCAAATTTCTTCCAAGCCCTCGATCAATTAACAAAGGCCCATTTACCAAAACCAATTCCATTTTTATAAGTCCGTTCAGTTGAGTATAAGGACGTAGCTGTATATACTAAAAGTAAAGATGTTCGAGGGAGGAATGAGTATTCATGAAGGATATTATTACTGTGACAGAATCAGCTGCACTTCAAATAAAAGATATGATGAAAGAAAATGAAGAGGAAAATGCGTACCTACGCGTAGCAATTAAAGGTGGCGGCTGCAGTGGTTTGTCGTATGGACTTGGATTTGCGCATGAAGTAGAAGACGGGGACACCGAGCTAGTGCAGCATGGGATTACCTTTTTAATTGACAAGGAAAGTGCTCCAGCGTTAGCAGGGACAGTTATTGACTACAAGCAATCCCTTATGGGTGGTGGATTCACTATTGAAAATCCGAATGCGATTGCTTCATGTGGGTGTGGATCGTCCTTCCGTACAGCAACGGATCAAGGTACACCTGAAGAATGCTAAAAAGGTGCAAGGAGCGATCCTTGCACTTTTTTCCGCTTTACTCTGTCCAGCTCCAGCATCTAAGGGCTCGGGTCATAAGCTAAATCCCTCCAGAAGGCAGGCCTTCTTGCGTGATTCATCTTATGCCTGTCGCGCCTGAACAAGCTGCTTCCGCTTTTCATTGTCCAGCTTCAGTGACCAGAGACTAGTGTACTTCGCTCTTTCCCTACGATAAGTCAACATCGAATCGCATCCGCTCTTCGTGTTTCCTTTATCTCAGTCAAAGCGCTCCAGTCCATACGTCTCTAAACGGTCACTTTCGCTTTTCTACTTAAACATTGAAGAACTATGCAATGGTTGAGTCCGTGCCTTGGGATCGAAAAATGTTTTTGCGTTGTTGACTGCTGTTGGTGCTTCACCAAAACCACATGCGATTAGTTTTACTTTTCCTTCGTACGTACAAATATCACCTGCGGCATAAATGCCTGGGATATTTGTTTCCATTTTGGAGTTCACGACAATCGAGTTTTTTGCAATTTCAAGTCCCCATTCCTTTATGGGGCCAAGCGATGAAACGAAACCGTAGTTACAAATTACAGCATCTATCTCGACAATTTCCTTAGTTTTATCATTTGCATTCTTTAGCACGACTTGTGTAATATTTCCTTCACCATTTGAAAGTAAATCAGCAGGAACGTATGGGGTCTTTATCTCGACCTTGGAATTCTTAAGGTTTTGTACACTATGTTCATGAGCCCGAAACTTATCACGGCGGTGAACAATTGTAACTTTTTCGGCAATTGGTTCAAGCATTAAAGCCCAATCAACGGCTGAGTCCCCTCCACCAAATACAACAACCTTCTGACCGGCCAATTGGTGTAAGTCATCAATAAAGTAGTACAGATTTTTTCCTTCGTATTGTGAGCTGTTTGCTAACTCCAAACGCCGGGGTTGGAAGGCTCCGTTCCCAGCAGTAATGATAATGGTCTTTGAAAAGTGGACTTCTTTATTCGTTGTTAGTTTGAAGGTTCCATCTTTTAATTTTTCAATTTTCTCAACTGCTTGCTCTAAGCAAACCGTTTGATCGAATTTCGCCATTTGCTCCTTTAGGTTGTTCACTAATTCCTGGGCCCGAACCTTAGGAAATCCAGCAACATCATATATATATTTTTCAGGGTATAAAGCGGACAACTGCCCACCTAACTGTGGCAAGCTCTCAATTAATTTTACAGTAGCTTGTCTCATTCCCCCATAGAAGGCAGTAAATAGTCCAGTAGGTCCTCCACCGATAATGGTAATGTCGTATACTGTCTGGTCCTCTTTCATTCTATATCCCCCTAACTATGTGTAGGATTTCATACTACAAAAAATATTAAAAATAGCTCGAGGTTATGACTAAATAATGAAAATGCCACATAAATAATCACTATCAGCAGAGAGATTGTCAGAAAAGTTTACTATTTATAGGATCGATTTTTGGAAGATTTTCTGCTTGAAAAAGTAGATAAAAAGGAATATGATGATATGTAGACATATTGTTAACTTTTTGTGTCTTTTTTCCAACATTTTTTTGTCTTCTTTCGTGAAAAACATCACAAACTTTTTCGGTGTTATTATAAAATAAATTCCTTTGTTGAAGCGGAAGATAAAAAAAACACAAAAAACTATATATAATAAAGGTGGGTTTGAACGTCTTGAGAAAGCCAAAGATCGTAGTACTAGGTGCCGGATACGGTGGATTAATGACAGTAACAAGATTACAAAAGCAAGTCGGTGTTAATGAAGCAGATATCGTACTTATTAACAAAAATGATTACCACTATGAAACAACATGGTTACATGAAGCATCAGCTGGTACATTACATCATGACCGTGTACGTTACAATGTAACAGATGTTATTGACACAAACAAAGTGGAGTTTATTAAAGCCACTGTCCTTTCTATTAACCATGAAGAAAAGAAAGTGGTTCTTGAAAATGGTGAAGTAGAGTACGATTACCTTGTTATCTCACTGGGTGCAGAGCCTGAAACGTTCGGAATTAAAGGCTTGAAAGAGCACGCATTTGCGATTGCTAATATCAATGCAGCACGTCAACTTCGTGAGCATATTGAATATCAATTCGCTACGTATAATATGGAAGAAGAGAAGAAAGAAGAGAGATTAACAATCGTTGTTGGTGGTGCTGGATTCACAGGAATTGAATTCCTTGGCGAACTAACAAACCGTATTCCAGAATTATGCCGTGAATACGATATTGATTTCAATAAAGTAAAACTTATCTGCGTAGAAGCAGCTCCAATGGTTTTACCAGGATTTGACCCAGAACTTGTTAGCTATGCAACAGCTCAATTAGAGCGTAAAGGTGTTACGTTCATGATTGGTACGGCTATTAAAGAAGCAAATGAAACTGGTATAATTGTTGGTAAAGGCGAAGACGAAGTGGAAGAAATTAAGTCTGCAACAGTGGTTTGGGCTGCTGGAGTTCGTGGTAGCTCAATTATTGAAAACTCTGGATTTGAAGCAATGAGAGGCCGTGTAAAGGTTCAACCTGACTTACGTGTTCCAGGACACGAAAATGTATTCATTATTGGTGATTGCTCACTAATTATTGATGAAAAGGTGAATCGTCCATACCCTCCAACTGCTCAAATTGCTATGCAACAAGGGGAACTTTGTGCTAGCAATCTTGTAGCACTTATTCGTGACAAAGGGGAGTTAGGTCACTTTACATTCGACAATAAAGGTACTGTATGCTCACTTGGACATGACGATGCCATTGGAGTAGCCTTTGGTAAGAAGATGACTGGTGGAACGGCTTCATTTATGAAGAAGATGGTTGATAACCGTGCTTTATTTATGATTGGTGGACCGTCATTAGTACTGAAAAAAGGAAAATTCAACGTTCTATAATAGAGTAAAAAGAACAAGCTGAACAAACAGCTTGTTCTTTTTTTGACAAAAAATCTCATGACCTCAATGATATAATGGATAAATAAGTGGGGTGTCTATATTGAAAAGAACGGATAGAGGAAAGGTATGGCTAGCAGTTGCTGGCTTGGTCATTAACGCTCAGAGCGAATGGCTTGTGGTAAAAAAGAAATATGGGGGATTAAAGGGGATGTGGTCCTTACCAGCTGGGTTTGTAGACGAAGGGGAAACAGCTGATGAAGCCGTTATTCGTGAGGTAAAGGAAGAAACGGGGTTAACCTGCCGGGTTGAAGAGTTACTTGGCATACGAACAGGTGTCATAAAGCATGAAATTAGCGACAATATGATTATGTTTCTTCTACAGCAATCCAATCCGGAAGAACGTATTGTTATTCAAGAAAATGAGCTTTACGAGGCTGCTTTTATCCATCCTGACCAGTTGCAAGATGAACAGACAGCTTCCATCATGCTAGCGTTTATGATAGAAGCAATGAATTCAGAAAAGAGAATCAAAGTTGACAGTATTGATCCAGGACAACAGTTCGGATACACATCTTATAAGTTGTTTTTGTAATTATTAAAATTTTTAGAAATAGTATGGAAATTAAAGAAAAGAACATTTGTATGCGTTTCCACTCTTTGTTTTTGGAAGATTTTCTTACTTTCCCTTTTTGATTTTTCATGGTATATTATCTGAAAATTCAGTCGTTTGGAAAGGTTGAGGAAAATGAATGCAGTGAAGGTAGAAACAAAGGAATGTCTTTATTGCTCGGGCAAGGGCTACTTCCAGCTTTTACTTGGGGGATCTGAAACATGCCCAAGCTGTGGGGGAACTGGAAAACAAAAAGATTCAAAATAACACACTTCCTCCGTATAAGATGCGGAGTTTTTTTTGTTCTTCTTTCCTTCCCCCATTTTATTGACGAGAATCCTTTGCTTTTAGTACACTAAATGTTGATGTGTGAAGGGGGAAACACCAAATGCCAATGACGATATTTGTTCTACCAATATCTATGCTTTTGTTCTTTGTTTTATTTTTTGGAATCGGATTCATCTTAAATATGTTACTAAGAATGTCATGGATCATGGCAATTATTTATCCAATCGTTTCAATTCTTATTGTCGATGTGGTTAGCTTCAGTGAATATTTTACGAATACTGGTTCTGCGTTTCAAGATTTGGGGAACCGTTTTATGAACCTAGCTCTAGCGGACATTCTGATTTTAAGTAGTGGAATGGCAGGAGCAATCCTTGCGGGAATCACGATTAAAATGTTAAGAAATAGAGGATATCGCATGTTTTAGCCTTCACTAGTGGAGGCTTTTTTTCATGGAATAACCTAGTTTCCTATGTTTTCCAAAGTCTACTATTTCACTAAAATATGAATACTTCTCTCAAAAATGGGAAATGACTAGTTTTGGGAGGAGTGAAAAAAAGATGAAAATAATGAAATTGTGGATAAGGCGTGTTATGTTGATGGTGCTGTTTTTTGGAGCTTTAGGTGCAACATTTCAAAGTATCTCAGGAGTAAAAGCAGAATCACTTGTGACAAAGGCAAACACAGGCTCTGGTGACGACTCAGTCATTGATCACACATTAAAATCGATTGGATTGGCATTTAAATTCTTAAATAATATAGCTAGTGAGGAAACATTAATCTCATCAAGTGAAGAAGTAATCGGTGCTCCACCTAAGCTTGAAGAAGCGTTTGATTGGGGACAATATCCGAAAGCAACTGTTACTGCCACTGGCTACACTGCAGGAGTTGAATCAACTGGAAAGAATCCTGGGCATCCAGAATTCGGAATTACATATTCAGGTGTAAAGGTAACTAGAGATCTATTTTCAACAGTAGCTGCGGATTTAAATGTTTTTCCAATCGGAACAATCCTCTTTATTCCTGGCTACGGTTACGGGGTAGTTGCTGATAAAGGTGGAGCCATTAAAGGAAATAAAGTAGACCTTTATTATGAAACAGTTGAAGATGTTTACAACAACTGGGGTAAAAAAACACTAGAGGTTTATGTGGTTGAAAAAGGTGATGGAAAACTGACAGAAGATGAACTGCGTGCCTTAAATGAAGACAAGGCCTTACAAGTATTCCGTCAGCAATATATAAGTTCCGAAAGAGAATAAGAAAAAAAGGCGAGTCTCTCTTGTGAGGAACTTGCCTTTTTAGTCTTCCAAAATATCTCGAATAATTAAGTGGAAAAATTATCTTTGTTTATGTAGTGATGAATCGAAGGAAGAACGCAACGAGTATCCCTGTAATTCCTCCGAAGAATACTTCAATTGGTTTATGTCCAAGAAGCTCCTTTAACTCTTTTCTTTTCTCCTGTTCAGGCTTATTCGGCCATCCTTTTGCTTCATCTAGAAATTTATGAAAGTCATGTACAAGTTGATTTAACACGATTGCCTGTTCTCCGGCTTGTCTTCGTACCCCAGTAGCATCAAACATGGTTATAATAGCGAAAACAGCCGAGACAGCAAATAAAGCGGAGTCATGACCGACCTCGAATGCAACCCCTGTAGAAAGTGCAGTAACTGCAGCAGAATGGGAGCTGGGCATCCCTCCTGTGCTTGTTAAGAGGGACCAATCAATCTTACGTGTGGCAAGATATTGAATAGGAACTTTCACAAATTGTGCAAAAAAGATCGCTAATAAGGAAGCAATTAACGGGAAGTTAAATAAAAATTCCATAATGTATATACCTCTTTTCTCCATCACTAATCAATACCACAAAAGCTCTAGTTTATAACATGATTTTCCCATTTCCCTTTGTTAAGATAGTGGTAAATGGAGCATATTTAGGGGGGAAGTCATTGTCACACTATCCAGCTGAATATTATGAGTTTTTTATTTCTTTTAATGAAGGTGATTATTATACCTGTCACGATTTACTGGAAGAAATGTGGATGACTGATAAAAGAAATTACTTTTTAAAAGGCCTATTACAAATGAGTGTCGCCATTTATCATTACGAATATGGTAACGTCGTCGGTGCAAGATCAATGATGAAGGTGGCTTATGAATATTTAGACTCGTATCGTCCCACACATTGGGGGCTTGATGTTGAAGAGCTCCATGCATTTATTTACCAATGTATTACTATTATACCACAACATATTGATCGAATTCCCTTTGAAAAGGTAGGGACTCTTCCTAGACTGCCTCGGTACTATTTATTTTTAGAAGAAGATAATTAGATATTCGAAATAGTTTTTTATATAATAGGTTTATAACTGATGGAGGTGAAGGTATGTTTTCCGTACATAATAAAGTGGATTTTTCAGCAACAATGGACGCACTAGTGATTGGTCTGTTTGATAAGCCAATAAAGTTCGATGGAGAATTAAAAGAGTTAGATGAACAATTTGATGGCTATTTAACAGAATTAGTAAAAAGCGGTGACTTATCTGCAAAAAAGAAGAGCATAACGAAAATACATACATTTGGAAAAATTGGTTCAAGAAATTTATTTGTTGTAGGACTTGGAAAAGAGGATCATGCTTCTTTTGCCTCTATACGTGAAGCATTTGGGGCCGTTTGTAAACAAATTCAATCGGCAAAGCTGGTTGAGGTGGCTGTTTACTTAGATTCCTTTGTAGCGAAAGATTTAGTGGCAATGGATGTGGCTCATGCACTCGGAGAAGCGCTTGCTTTAGCTACATATAAATTTAAGGGCTATAAACAAAAATCAAATGAACCAGAAAAAACGACTGAAAAAGTTCATGTTTACAGCGGACAGCTGGAAAGGGAAGACCATCAGGCTGCGTTAACGGTAGGTTATGTTTATGGTCGTGGTACAAATTCTGCTCGTACCCTTGTAAATCTACCTGGAAATATGCTGACAGCGACCGATATGGCTAATTACGCAAAACAGCTAGGAGAAAAATACGAATTTGAGATAGAAATTCTTGAGAAGGAAGATATGCTAAAGCTTGGTATGGGTGCCATGTTAGCTGTTAATCAAGGATCAAGTGAGCCACCAAAAATGATCGTTCTAAAGTATCAAGGGAAAGAGGAATGGACTGATGTAATTGGCTTAGTTGGTAAGGGAGTGACCTTTGATACGGGTGGTTATTCTATTAAGCCAAAGGACGGCATTGTTGGCATGAAGACCGATATGGGTGGCGCAGCGGCCGTATTGGGAGCGATGGAGATCATTGGTGAATTACGTCCTGATCAAAATGTTGTTGCTGTGATTCCTGCAACAGATAATATGATTAGTGGTACAGCCTTTAAGCCGGATGATGTAATCATATCCATGAGCGGAAAGACGATAGAAGTATTAAACACGGATGCAGAAGGAAGATTAGTATTGGCAGACGCTGTCACATACGCAAAGTTCCATGGAGCACAGTACTTGGTGGATGTCGCAACACTAACGGGTGGAGTGATTATCGCACTGGGAACAGATACAACCGGTGCCTTAACGAATCATGAAGCATTATTTGAGCAAATCCTTGAAGCTTCTTCTGAAGCAGGAGAGCCAATTTGGCGTCTTCCTCTTTTCGAAAAGGATAAAGAAAGAGTAAGAAATAGTAAGGTTGCTGACTTAAACAATTCACCTGGCCGAGAAGGACATGCGATTATGGGTGGAGCCTTTGTTGGGGAGTTCGCTGAAAATACCCCATGGGTACATTTAGATATTGCGGGGACTGCAACAACTTCTAAAGCTTCAGATTTAGGACCAGATGGAGCAACTGGTGTGATGACAAGAACACTTGCCATATTTGTTGAAAGATTTGAGGCAATCAAATAATTTTGAGGAAAACTCTAGGGATAAACGTCCTTAGAGTTTTTTTATTATCTTGACACACCTTGAAAAGTTATGCTATTTTATATCTTGTATTTTATCACTCTACCAATTTACCAAACTAAAGGATTGTAATTTGAAAGGAGCACTTAAACAACATGAATGCAGTTATACTGGCCGTGCTTGTTATGCTAATATTAAGTTTATTTCGAGTAAATGTCGTGTTATCTCTCATTATTGGGGCAATCGTTGGAGGTCTAACAGGGGGATTATCGATTGAAGAAACGATTGAAACATTCTCTGGAGGATTAGGAGGAAGTGCTGAAGTCGCCTTAAGCTACGCTTTATTAGGAGGCTTTGCTATTGCGATTTCAAAGACAGGGCTGCCAAATGTATTGGTTGATGCCGTCTTAAAGATGGTTCAAAAGAACGGTGATACAAAAGCAAAAGTCTATTCTAAAGCTCTTATTGTGTTTGCTATTCTATTAATGGCATGTTTCTCGCAAAATCTGATTCCTATCCATATTGCTTTTATTCCTATTTTAATTCCACCACTATTAAATGTGATGAATGAGTTGAAAATAGATAGGAGATTGATAGCATCCGTTTTAACATTTGGGTTAACGGCACCTTATATTCTACTACCAGCAGGGTTTGGAAAAATCTTTCATGATATTTTAGCTACAAACATGTCTGATAGTGGACTAACCATTGATGCTGCCGATATACCAACAGCGATGTTCATCCCAACAGCAGGTCTTTTGGTTGGATTATTAGTAGCTATTTTCTTTTCTTATCGTAAAGGTAGAAACTATGTTACACATGATTTAATCAAAGTTGAAAAGCAAGAACAAAGTAGGTTTGCCATCCTTTTTGCAGTGTTAGCCATTGTTGGTGCACTGGTTGTACAAATTTTACTCGATTCCATGATCATCGGTGCTCTAGCAGGGATTATTCTTATCTACTTAAGTGGTTCCGTGAAGTGGCGTGAGGCGGACGAGTTGTTAACCGATGGAATGAAAATGATGGCATTTATCGGATTTGTGATGTTATCGGCCTTTGGATTTGCCGAGGTATTAAAAGCAACTGGTGCTGTTGATGAACTTGTTCAGCAGTCTGCGAATGTCATTGGTGGAAAAAAAGGATTGGCAGCGATATTAATGTTAGTAGTTGGTTTACTAGTAACAATGGGAATAGGTTCTTCCTTCTCAACCATCCCGATCATTGCTACCATCTTCGTCCCACTTTGCATGGAACTAGGCTTTAGTCCGATGGCTACGATTGCATTGGTAGGTACAGCTGCAGCACTAGGAGATGCAGGATCACCAGCTTCTGATAGCACGCTCGGTCCTACAGCAGGATTGAATGCAGACGGTCAGCATAATCATATCTGGGATACATGTGTCCCAACCTTTATTCATTACAATATTCCACTTGTCATTTTCGGTTGGATTGCCGCTATGGTATTATAATAGATGAAAGTGCAGCTTTCTTAATGAAGGCTGCATTTTTTCATTCATTCATACATATTAACAATAGGGGAGTGCTTGTATGTACTTTGGAAAAGTTAGCAAGAAGACGAACGAACGTGTTCCTCCTAATCAAAATATAACAACGACTTTTCCTGTGTTACATCATGGGAATGTCCCATATTATCAAGACCTAAATGAATGGACTCTTCATCTATTTGGTGAAGTGAAAAAGGAAGTGGTTTTCACTTTTCCTGAGCTAATGAAGCTACCGCAAACAGAATACCAAAATGATATTCATTGTGTGACTGGGTGGTCGAAGCTTGATAACACTTGGAGTGGAATCAGCACGCAGGCAGTGCTAGGTGCTGTTGAACTGTTAGATGGAGTAAAGCATGTTATTTTTCATGCGGAAGAAGGCTGGTCAGCGAATATTCCTTTTGAAGACTTTGCAAAAGAGACAAGTCTACTTGCTCACAGCTTTAATGGGATGCCTCTCACCCCAGAGCATGGATATCCACTACGTGCTGTCATTCCACATTTGTACTTTTGGAAAAGTGCGAAATGGCTGCGAGCAATTGAGTTTTCCAAGGATGATAAACCTGGCTTTTGGGAGAAAAATGGCTACCACAACTATGGAAACCCATGGAAGGAAGAACGCTTTACCTGGGATTAGGGTAGGGAAAATCATCCAGAATGTAAAAAGAAGGTAGACAGGGTATTGCAACAATGATTACAATTATGAAGTTGAAGACAGAAGCGATTCGATTTTGAATAGGCTTTTTGGCAAGGAGGAAATTATGGAAGAATGGATTTTTAATATTATTGAGAACTACGGGTATCTTGGCGTATTTTTAATTATTGTGATCGAGAATGTGTTTCCGCCAATCCCATCTGAACTGGTTTTACCGTTTAGTGGATTTATGACAACAAAGACAGAATTGTCGGTAGCGATGATGATTGTCGCGTCAACGGCTGGATCAGTAGTTGGAGGCACAATTCTATACTATATTGGTACGATTCTCGATGTGGGACGTTTGGAGAAGCTTGTGGACCGTTGGGGCAAATATCTTCAGCTCAAAAGAGAAGATGTATACAAAGCGGATGCCTGGTTTGACCGTTATGGAATTTGGACCGTATTCTTTTGCCGAATGGTTCCGTTATTGAGAAGTCTTATTTCTGTCCCTGCTGGGATGTCAAATATGAAAATGCCACTGTTCCTACTCTTTACTCTTTTAGGAACAGCCATTTGGAACACACTTTTAATAGTAATAGGTGCAAAGCTCGGGGAAAATTGGACACAGATTTTAAGTTACACCGAGATTTATTCTGATATTATCTATGCAGTAGGTGCGGTTGCAATTTTAGCGATACTTATCTTCTTTGGACGAAGAATTTTTTATAAGAAGTAAATATCAACGGATAGAACGAATTAATAGAAATAGAGGTATGTAAATTTATGAATATATGGGATATTTTTGTTGCGATTGTTTTAGGCCTTGTAGAAGGTTTAACGGAATTTGCTCCAGTTTCCTCAACTGGCCATATGATTATTGTGGATGATATGCTTTTTAAATCGAAAGAATTATTTGGTAGTGAAGTAGCTAACACATTTAAGGTTGTGATTCAGCTAGGTTCGATTTTGGCAGTTGTGATTGTATTTAAAGACCGTTTTATTCAGTTATTAGGATTATCATCCCGAAAAAAGAAGCAAGAGCTTGGTGGAAAGAAGCTAAGACTATCTCAGGTAATCGTTGGTCTACTTCCAGCCGGTGTTCTTGGTGTATTATTTGATGACTATATTGATGAGCATCTTTTTACAACAGAAACGGTATTAATTGGACTTGTGGCTGGTGCGGTACTAATGATTATTGCCGATCTTCTGCCAAAGGATAAAAAGCCAACCGTGGAAACGGTCGATCAGATATCGTACAAGCAAGCGATTATCATTGGGTTGTTCCAATGTATTGCATTATGGCCAGGATTTTCTCGTTCAGGCTCGACGATGTCGGGAGGAGTCATTTTAGGATTAAGTCACCGTGCGGCAGCTGATTTTACATTCATTATGGCTGTTCCGATTATGGCTGGTGCAAGTATGATATCTCTTTTAAATAGCTGGGAACACTTCACCATGGATGCACTGCCATTCTTTATTGCAGGTTTTATTAGTGCGTTTGTCTTTGCTTTAATCTCCATTCGTTTTTTCCTTGCGTTAATTAATAAGGTTCGGTTAATTCCGTTTGCGATTTATCGAATTGTTCTTGCAACGATTATCTTTGTTGTGTTTATTTTATAGAAGGAAAAGGGGCCTCCACAGTGGGGCCCTTTTCCTATTATGCATAAAGATCCATATCATACCTATCGTTTCCTCTCTCAAAAAACATTTGAAAGACAATATAAGCAAAACCTAAATAGTCGTAAACCTCATCATATATTCCTCTTTCCAATTAGATAACCTCCTCGTTTTCTGTAGTGATTGGAAGAGAACGGTGAGCTAACCATTGAAAGAGATTGTTAGGCAAACCTGCCCCGGTTGCCAGACCAGTATGTCCATTTGGCAATTGGATGAGCTCTTTGTCTTCGCTCCCTGTTAAATCAATAATAGGCAAGGCTTGTTCGAGAGGGACCAGGTCATCGTTCGTAGAAGCAATGACTAAAAGGTTAGCAGAAATCTGTTCCATTCGGGCTGGTTCACCTCCAATCGTTAATTTACTATTCATTAACTTATTGCTGATGATTAGATCTTGAATAATTTGCTTTAGAGCAGCACCAGGAAAGGGAATATGATCTTTTGTCCAATGGTTGAACAAGGACCATTTTTCCACATAGTCCTTAATGTGCCCTTTTTCTAATAAAGATAAATAAGGAGAAATATAGACAGGGGAAGTTATTAATCGAATTCCGTAATTCATAAATGCCGCTGGGATAATCCCTAATGCATCTATAAGTGGTGACACGTCAATTGTTTCATCCAGGATGGCTTGATGTAGGAGATCAAATTTTGGAAAATAAGAAAAATCAATCGGTGTCACAAAGAGAATTAGATTTTTTATAGGCTCACTTGCTATGGCGGCGTACATAGCAGCAAGAGTTCCTCCTAGGCAGAATCCCATGACACTAATATCATTACTATTTGAGTGCTGCAGGGCAACCCTTGCTCCTGCCTGAATATACTTAATTACATAATTGTCGATAGTCATATCGCCATCTTCATAACCTGGAATTCCGAAGTCTATCAGATACACGTCATAACCAGCATTGGTAAGTGCTCCAATTAAACTTCTATTTGGTAATAAATCCAATATCGTAGGTTTATTTACTAAGGAATAAACTAAATAGAGTGGTGTATGATACTTTTTGTCAGCTGCGGGATAGTACCATAAGGTTGCTTTATTTCTTTTCCAGAGTGCTTGTCTAGGTGTGGAGGTTGGAATAGAAGTGCCTTCGGTCAATGCACGACAAAGTGAATTCCACCGTGTCCTTTCTAGTTTGAATCGATCAGCCCCCATCTTACTCACCATGCTTTGATTGTTTTAGTAATGCATCGGAGAGTTTTTCAAGATTCGCTTGGACAAGCTTTGCTCTCTCTTTACGGTCAAGAGGTTTTCGGCTCGCTTTTTGGAAGGGTGCTTTTGTAGAAGCAGGTTTAGTACCTATGGATGCTTCTATTCGCTTTAGCGTTGTTTCAATTTGTGTTAATCTCTGCTGGATTTCCTCGAGCCTATCCTCATTTTGAATGGTCAGTTTGGCAATGCTTGCTACATCTCTTTTTGTGGGGATATTTAATGGGACAGAGGCCGTTTCCACAGCATCTTGTAGCTCTTTAATTAGCTTCCCATACCATTTGGTTCTACTACCTAAAAGTTCAACGATGTCCTCTTGGTTTACTCGGCTTTTGATCCAATCGTTAGCCAAAGCTTCCGCTTTTGTGCCGGTTAATTTAATTAGGCTATATAAATCATCAAGCTGTTCGCTGCGCAATGATCCTCAGCTCCCTTTTTTAATGTACGAAAAAATATCACTATACATTATAGACAGGCATGTTAGAAAGGTGCGAAAAATAGATTTTAGCCTCAGCCTTATTTTTCATTGTCATGGAAATTCCATTTTTTCATCCTAAAGAAAGAATATTCTCTTTTAAAAGGTAAATAATATCTCCGTACGATAATAAGGAGGTTTTTTCCATGCAGAAAAACGCTAGAGGATATGTTCAGGATTCAGTAAGTGCCCTATCAGAAGCAAAGGATTCCTTACAAAATGCTTTAAATACAGTTGAAAAGGGATCTAACCGTGACCGCATCGAGCAAACATTGCAACAAGTAAACTCAGCTCTACAATCTTGTGACCAAACGGCTGGAATTTTAAGTCAAGAGTAATAGGATGAAGACGTGAATTCTTATTGAATTCACGTTTTACTTTTTAGATGATGGAGTAGTATTGTATGAAGATCAGAAGGAATGGAAAGTGAACGAGAATAAAATCTTTAGTGCGGTGATGAAGAACAAAACGAGG
>NZ_BCVH01000011.1 GCF_001591645.1 Robertmurraya korlensis NBRC 107688
CGAAGAAAGCAGTAAACAGTGTAAAATCAGGAATTTCAAATCTGTTCCGCAAACCGAAATGGAGATAATGACAAAATAAACGGTTATGGGGAGACTAGCTATATTCCTCCCCATAGCAAAAGGTGAATGAGAAAATGTTAAAAATAAGCATAGGGTTAATGACAGTACTCCTCCTAGTAGGATGCAGTGAGAAACAGAGTCAACCTCAAGTAGAAACCAATCATGAAGTAAAGGAAGATGTAGCTCAACAAATTGGAACTGAAACAGAAGCAGTAAATGAAAATATAAAAGCAAATTTAGTAATTTTAGAGAATCAACCGCATTTTACAACTCCAGAAGCACAAAATCTACTAGCTAGTTTTATAGAAAAATATCCAACTATTGAAAAAGGAAAGGTCGATGTCATCCCAGTAGTAGCTAAAAATGAGGGTGAAACTGTGGCTGCTCTAATCTTAATTAGAAATGGATTAGATAAGTCCATTACAGCAGAAGATCTAAATGGAGCAGTTCTTAGTTTATTCAGTGTATACGGAGAAAAAACGGTGGAGAATACCTTGGATCTCATCCCAGAGCATGTAGGGGAGTTAAAAACTGGGGAGGTACGTGCTTTAAGATATGATTTTCCCAAGGATGGAATTATTGAAGATTATGATTATACCAAGGGTGTTACCGCTGAGTTAAGTGGAATGAATTAGCTTGTAATTAATAATGGGGAGGAATAGTGGAATGATTAAGTTTACTGGGTTTTTTAAAAAATTTTTAAAGGATGAAAGTGGACAATCTTTAGGTGAATATGCATTAATTTTAGGGATAATTGCTGTAGCAGCAGTAACTGTTCTAGTAGCACTAAAGGATAAACTAATTACAACTTTTACAAAAATTAAGGATGCTCTTTAAATCTTTTAATAATAAGACTATTTAATGTTACTTATGCAGGTAAGTATTATTTGTTTCATAACTTTATTAAGGAAGTGTAGTTAATGAAGAATATTAAGAACTTTTTAAAGGACGAAAGTGGACAATCATTAGGTGAATATGCATTAATACTAGGAATAATTGCAGTAGCAGCTGTTACTGTCCTAGTCGCTTTAAAAGATAAGATAGTGGAGACATTCACTGAAATCAAAGACGCGTTATAAAAAATGATCAATAGTAATATAACAACTATTATGTTCTATGAGTTGGAGTTAAAGGTTATCATTTGCATTGGTATAGTAATAGCAGGAGCAATCATTGACATTAACACCAGAAAAATCCCTAATAATCTGACTTTTAGTTTAGTTCTGACTGGGTTGATATATAACGTTATTTATAGCGGATGGTTGGGACTTTACGAAGGTTTTCTATCACTAATAGTTACCTTAGGAATATTATTAGTTCCCTATGGCCTTGGAATGTTAGGTGCTGGTGATGTGAAGTTGATGGTTGGTATTGGAGTATTAATGGGTTACAAATTTTCACTACTGAATATATTTATAGTAATTATAGTTGGAGGGGCATATTCTGCTTTTGTACTTGTTAGACAAAGAAATATAGAATATCTGATAAGTATAATAAAAGGCCTCCATATATTATTATTTACTAGAGCAATAAAAGGGTTTATGGAACATATTGAGGTAACGTCTACAACAAAATTACCTTATGGTGTACCCATAATGCTAGGGACGGTGTTAACAATTTGGTACATGTACTAAGGAATTTAAAGAACCAGAAAGGTCAGTCTGTTACTGAATTTGCTGTTATACTTCCTGTTTTCATTCTACTAGTTACAGGTGTGTTAGTAATAGGTTCCGTTATATATGCGAAGACAATCGTAGTGCTTGCGTCCTCCCAAGGGGCGAGAGTAGGAGGAGCCATATACAATGATGATACATTAACGATTGAAGAAAAAAATAACAAGGTAAAGAATACAGCTCTAACAATAGTAAGCAATGCCCTGGTTGGTGAAGATAGAGAAGTAAATATTACTCACTCCGGTAATGAGATCGAGGTTGAGGTCATATATGAGTATCATATACCTGTAGGATTAATTAGTACAATTTTTGGAAAGGGGACTATGGAAATTAAACATAGCTCATCTTATTTAATACTTTAATATTCAATCCAAAAGGAGCAGGTTATATGAGTGTAAGACAAAAGTTAATCAATGAGAGAGGCAGTATACTCAGTTTTTGGGTATTAATGCTCCCTGTATTGTTAGTTTTTGGTGGACTGGTTATAGACACAGGAATCATCAGTTTAAAAAAGTCTAATTTATCAGGTGCTGTTGATGCTGCCGCCTGGGCTGCTCTTGATTCATATGATAGGCAAGTATGGACAGATTCAAATAAGGTGGTTCTGGACAATTATCACGCTCAGCAATTGGCAAATCAATACTTATATAAAAATATGCCTGGTGCAACAGTGAGTTCAGTTAAGATAATCAATGAAAATCAAGTTGAGGTAGTTGCCACCATCCAAGTTCCCCTATACTTTTTAAAATTATTTGGTTTTAACGAGGTTACTCTAACAGATTCTTCAAAGGTACAAATTAGTTAATCTTAGAAAGGTGGATTATTGTAATTTATCTAAGAATATATGAAAAGAATTTCAAAAACTTTTTAATAGGAAGTAAGACTTGAAAAATCAGCTAAGGATTAAACTTAGCTGATTTTTGTCTTATAAAAAGTTTTATTAAACTCACTAAAATTAAACGCTTCTTTCTCTGCTCTAACTGATAGGTAAAATAAAAATAAGGCAGTTGCTTCAAACGGTAAGGTAAGCACTCCGCTTAAGGTGTAAGCTACTAAATCGTTTGCCATCCCATTCAATAGTTGTAACTTTTGGAAAATCATCTCTAATACATATCTAGTAGCTGTATAGACTAATAATAATATTAAAAGTTGGAAGAAGTGACCTTTTAATAAATATCGACTTCTGTTAAAGGAAGCTAAAGATTTTTGCTTTTCACTAGTTATAACAATTGGATATAAGTAAAACCAGATGAGGAAAAGTACCCCGGGTATAAGCAAAAGTAAAGATCCAAACAAAATCGACAAATAATATACTATAGAAGCTAGTAGAATAGCAGGAAGGGTCTTTAAAAGAACGCTAAAAGAACTTATTTGAACCTTGAAAAATGAATCTGAATTTTTTGAAAAGATTAGTACAGTAAAAGCATAATACAAAGACAAAAAAAGGTTATCAAAAAAGAAAAGAAAAGCCTGTTCTCCTCTAAATGTGTTTAATGAACTAACAATTATATTTTCAAGAAAAAACAAGAGGGGTAAAAATAAAACTAGGTAGAATACAAGCGATAGATAAGCAGATTTTCCTCTTTGAAAAGATAGTTTAAATATTTGAAAGGTTGATTTATGTTCAATATCTGAAAAGGTAATATGTTGCATTTATATTTATCCTCTTTCCTTTATCGTAGAAGTTCTTATTAGTATGGTAGGTTTATCAAGTATAAGACTCTATTTTATAAACTATTTTATCACCAATGTCTATTTGGTCTTTTAGATGAATATGTGATGGTAGTTCAATAACAGTCCGGGCATTTAGTAAAATAGGACTTAACTTCCAAGGTTTTAAATGATATACGATGTATATTACATAATTATTTTTATCTAGGAAAATACAATCGATAGGAAACTTCATAAAATATGTATGAATACTGGTACAGGGTTGAAGTATCAGAGCTTCCCCATCTGATAATGAATCTCTTCCTATGAGACCCATGAACCGAGAAATAAAAGTGTTAGCAATAGTGTATTTTGTCGAAATAACTAACTGTTTTGTTAAATTTATAATCATTTTTATTCAACTTTCTATTATAGCCTATTTAAAGGATTATACCATAATATGGGTTGGATTAACAATCTCGGTTGGATGCAGGATATGGATAATTAGTCTAGTATTTACACTTTCATTATTATTGAAAATGTAGTATCTATAAAAAAAACTTATTATAACCTTAAATTTATATTTACAAAAAACAGGAAAAACCATAATATTTAGACTTGATAATAGAAACTAAATAATTCCAATATCGTCTAATATTATGAGGTGTCGAAATATGAGATTTATTGTCTTATTGATACTGTTGTTAAGCCTAACTGCTTGTTCAAATCCAGAAGATACTTATTTTGAGGGGTACGTTACTGACCGGGATAAAAAAAGTGTTGATGTTGAACTAGTAGGGGCGACAAGTCACAATTCTAAAAACATTACAGTAAAAGTGGAGAATAGCGAAATGCTATCCCAAGTAGATGAGGGAGAAAATATATTGGTAAAGTGTAATGGAATAAATTGGTGGTCGAATCCTCCGGAAGCAGAAGCTATAACTTTGGAAACTATTAGCTTTGATGAGTAAGTTTGAAGTTGTTAAGGCCTGCACAATTTAAGTATTTTAAAGATAAATAAAAAGGAGGAGGCTCAATGAGGTCTCCTCTTTCTCATTATTAGTTGTTGATATACTTCTCAAACACATCTCCAAAGTCTTTCTCATGGTATTGTTCACGAATAACGTTAACCAGTTAAAGCCAAACTCAGTTAATTCCTTATACTGTTCAGAAAGCTTTAGTTCCTCAGTACGAGAATTTTGAAGGATTTCAACAGCCTTCTCCAGACTTTCGTTCGCTAGGCTTGTAACAACTGAGTTCTCACAAGTATTCCTAGATACGTAGTAAGGCCTTATACAAATCCTTAAGCTTCTCAATTTGATCCTTTTGAACATCTATATCAAATTGGGCATCACCTAATCGAAACTTAATCTCAACATCCATGTCAAGCTTTCCGGCCGTTTCCAACGTCACATTTGAAATCTTGTGTATATGGATAACGATATAGTGTGCGTTTTGAGGACGCAGCGCTTTGTCCATCCACATGAATCAATGCCAAATTCGTAAAACAATAATCATCTGCCTTTGTTTTGATCAAGAAGTAAATTCTTTCATTGTCCTCATGCATAATGTAATCGTCAGCATCTGTTTTGTCGTAATACTTTTGGTTCAGTAATTTTTCCGATACTTTTTATCGATTCATTCCCTTGCTTATACCTAAAACACTATTAATCTTATCTTCTGATGTAAATTTAGCCATAAAAAACACCCGTAAAGTTAGTAGATTGTCTAACTTTTACGGGGCAGTTCAAAATGGGTCTGGTTAGAAAAACTATTAAAATTTTTTCTTACCTGCTAAAAACATTAGTCCATGATAGATTAGAACAAAAGCAAATAATAGAACAGTTAGAACGCCAATAACGGTTACTAATGGGCTAAGAGGAGCCAAGAAACCGGTTACAGGGACGCGTAACAGAGAAAAACCCGCAAGGATACAAGCTAAGAATAATAACGGATAACTATTCAACATAATCCCTCCTTTCAATAGTATGTATATTCATGTAGTGGGACATATGTTAAAAAGTATCACAAAATTTTGCTGAAAAAGAGGAATAAAGAAAAGCATTAATGCATAGCTGAAGTGGGCATAGATATTTTGCACTTATAATAACTAGCGGGCGATTTATAATAGAACGATTTTTTCTAATTAGAAGGCTACATACGAAAACAATCAGTTTGTAGTATTACTTGAAGACATTGCTTGTGACCGAAAGCTAATGGCTTTTAAAATAAAGATTTTGTCTTGGGCAGTGAGCATCTTCCAGCTTTTGACCTTAATCTTCATAAGACCACTCCTTTGTATTTGTCACTTTAACCTAGGTTTCAAGTACTGTTTATTTACCACCCACCAAATATAAATAAACAACCAAAACTTCTACAAAGCCCGACAAAATTGTTAATAAAGGTGGGTGGATGATCAAATCACGTTAGAAAGTGTCCACTCCACATGGACAAAACCGGAGTGTTTGTCCACGAACGGTGTCTGTCACCCAACTTCTCGGTCTTGAGACCTAGATGCAAATACAGAGGAAGTCCATTTTGAATATAGGAGATTTCGGTTATATTGGTTATAGAGGAAATTAGGTGTCGAAGTCTAGATACACTTAAACATGAAACCTTTTTAAGAAATCGTTCGTATTACTTAACATAGAAATCCCGAGAGGTCAGGAGTCGATTATAGTGAACTTCTTAATTGCATTGATAATATTTTTCTTCATCTCCATTCCAGCGGCCATTACTACGTGGCTCGTTAGCTTTTTCGGCCTAAACTTTGGCTTTTTATCAGCATCAGGAATCTCACTTGCTGCAGGTATCGTAGCCTTTTTAATCACTAATGGAATCGTAAAGGCAAAAACATTCAAAAGGTACAACATCTCACGTAAAGAGTATGTATACATTAAAAAGAACCTAAAGGAAGCAAAGCCTAAACTCCAACGGTTAAGAAAAGCATTCTTCCAAGTAAGGGATGTGGCAGCTTTTAAGCAACAGCTTGATACGCTTCGAGTAGCAAATAAGATTTATTCGATTACAAAAAAAGAACCAAAGCGCTTCTACCAAGCGGAACCGTTCTATTATTCACACTTAGATTCAATGGTTGAGCTTGCAGAAAAATACGCTTTTCTGTCCAACCAGCCAAAAAAGAACTCTGAATTACTCATTTCTCTTCAAGATACAAAAAGCACTCTTCGAGACCTTTCACATGTAATTGAAGAGGATTTAAACCAAGTCCTATCGAATGATATAGATAAACTGAACTTCGAGTTAGATGTAGTAAAAAAGATTACCCTCAAACCGAAGGATCTAGACCCGAATGAAGAAAGTAGGAGAATTAAATGACAGATCGTAACACAGAGCCGCAATTGCAAAGAGCAGCATCTAGCAGCAATATGTTAGACGATTTGCTCGGAAACCCATTTGCTGATCCAATATCAGCACAGGACCAACCTATTCTAGCTACCCAACAAACAGATAAGCCGTTAAAACTTATTGATGTCATCCCACCGGAGAATAGGGAAAAGGCATTTCAGTTAGCCCAACAAATTGATCCGAAAAATCATCAAGCCATCATCACGTACGGAACACAAGCGCAATCAAAGTTGATGACTTTTTCGAATTCGATGATTGAGCATGTGAAAAAGGAAGACATTGGGGAAGTGGGCGAAATTCTCTCTGACCTCATGAAAAAGTTCAATGAGGTAAATCCTGACGAACTCAAACAGGAAAAACGCTCGATGTTTTCAAAGATGTTTGGAAAGATAACTAATTCTCTTCAAGAAGTTCTATCTAAGTATCAAAAAACTGGTGCTCAAATTGACCGTATCAGTGTGAAGCTAGAGCGCTCAAAAAATACACTCATGAGTGATGTCGTGTTTCTTGAAAAACTCTACGAACACAATAAAGAATACTTCCATGCGCTAAATGTATATATTGCAGCAGGGGAATTAAAGCTCGATGAACTGAACCAATCTACCATTCCAAAGCTAAAACAAAAGGCCGAACAGACTCAAGATCAAATGGCATTCCAAGAAGTCAATGACATGATGCAATTTGCTGACCGCCTAGACAAGCGTATCTATGATTTAAAGCTAAGTCGTGAAATAACGGTACAAAGTGCACCACAAATTCGCTTGATTCAAAACACAAACCAAGCATTGATTGAAAAAATCCAGTCTTCTATTATGACTGCTATCCCATTATGGAAAAACCAAGTGGCCATTGCACTCACTCTTATCCGGCAACGAAATGCGGTAGAAGCTCAAAAGCAAGTTTCAAAAACAACAAACGAGCTATTACTCAAAAATGCTGAGATGTTAAAAACAAACACCATTGAAACAGCAAAAGAAAATGAACGTGGCCTAGTTGATATTGAGACGCTTAAGAAAACTCAAGAAAACCTTATCCAAACACTTGAGGAAACCATCCGTATCCAGCAAGAAGGTCGAGTCAAACGCCGTCAAGCCGAGCATGAACTAGCGCAAATGGAAGATGAACTGAAACAAAAGCTTCTTGATTGGGGCACAAACCCCCGCTAATAATGCGGTTAACAGAATAAAGCATAAAAAAGAGTCCTTTTTAGGGCTCTTTTAGTTTGACACTAGAGGTACAACGAAGTAATAAGGCAATAAATAAATCCGCAATCGTCTAGTTTCACTCCTTAAGGAAATAGGGAATAGAAAAAATAAAACCTAAGGGGGAGATGAAGTGGTTAAGATATTTATTGATCCTGGACATGGTGGTACAGATTCTGGTGCTGTGGGAAATGGAATACAAGAAAAGAATATTACTCTACAAATTGCATCTGCAATACAATCAATTTTAATTAATGAATACTCGAATGTAGAAGTGCGAATGAGTCGGACAGGTGACGAAACGGTTTCATTAAACCAACGAACCAATATGGCAAATGCTTGGGGAGCAGATTTTTTTCTCTCCATCCATATTAATTCAGGTGGGGGTAGAGGGTATGAGGATTTTATTCATAGTAATTTATCATCAGCCTCTAGAACTGCTCAAATTCAGCGTACGATTCATCTAGAAGTTATTACAAAGATTGATATGGTGGATCGTGGGTCGAAAAAAGCAGATTTTCATGTATTAAGAGAGAGTAATATGGATGCTGTTCTTACGGAAAATGGGTTTATAGATAATGCGGAGGATGCTTCAAAAATGAAAAATCCTGCGTGGGTTAACAGTGTAGCTAGAGCTCATGTGGTTGGCGTAGAAAAGGCTTTTAATCTACAAAGGAAATTGCAAGTTCAAAGTCAAAGTACACCCTATAAAGTGATTATTCCAAACCTTGCTTTTTGGCAAGCAAGAGCATTAGTGGCTGAATTTGAACAAAGAGGTTTCAGAGCTCAAGGAGTAGCACTAAAAATATATGGTCCAAATGAAAGGGCTGCAGCAGGAGATCCATATATGTTAGTCATTGATACAGACTTTGAAAATGCAAAACAGCTTGTTATTGAATTAAAAACAAGAGGATATTCCAGAACATATGGAGAGAAAATTTTATAAATCCATGAGCTCAAAAGATTATGTTTATAGAAATGATAAAAGGGGTATATAAACATTAAAAATCCATGGAAGTGATACTATGCACGCTAAAAGTAATTTCTTTGAGGGTTCTCATTGGATTGTGTTAATTAGTATTCCATTGTGGTTATCTATATTTGGTTGGATAAAAATTATTAAAGGGTTTTTTATTAATTTTTTTTGATTGTACAGAAGTTAAACTTCAGAGGATTTTTAAGAACAATGAACGATTATCCCTTTAAGGTTTTCCTTGGGAAGAAGAGCCCTTAAGGGAAATGGGGCTCTTTACTCTTATTTAGAATCCGTTTTTTCAGTGCCATCTTGAAAACGATGAAAAACATCAATGTAATGATCGGCAGGGTCATGATATGCGACTGAAATTGTATGTGTCTTATTACTATCCCAGCGAATAAATAATTGAAGCTTAAGCTTTCCATTAATTAATCCCTCGGAATCAATATGGTCTTCACCTTGTGAAATAAAGGAGTAGTCAGTGGCGGTGCCGATGTCATAACGCCACAGTTCCGTTTGGTCGCCTACACTTGGAGTACCAAGGAGAGAGTATACCTGTTCTGTTGTCATGCCAATTGATAAATTCTCCTTTAAAAAGTTAAGAGTTACCTCTTCCTTCTCCACTTGCGTAACAGGAGCCTCTTGTTTGACTTCTTCGGGAGCCTTTTCTGTAACATCCTTGGTTTTATCCTGTATAATAGGGGTATTTTGTATGATTTCTTCTTCCGGTGTGATATCAAAATCATCCGAAATTATTGAAGTACTATCAGGGTTCTCTTTTTCCACCGCCTGATTACTGTTAACACTAGTATCTGTGAAAGGCTGTTTATCCGTATCAACTAGTACTTGTTCACCAAGTTCTCGGCTAGTATCGATTTGTGGTTCTCCGATTATTATATACATAATGATAAAAGCCAAGGAAGTTATCCCTGCAGCAGAGAGGATCTTAGGTAACAAGCTTTTTTTCTCTATTTTTTCGGTATTCTGAATAGCATTCATAATCTTTAATTTATCTTCCATGGTAAATACTTCACTTGGTGAAATATAAAGATCAATCCCTTTTCTGATCTCCTTTTTGTTCACCTTACTCACTCCAATCACCTTCTGATATAGAAAGTTTAAGTTTTTCTCTGCCCCTGTGAAGCCTCATTTTTACAACAGACTCCTTTACATCTAGTAATTCACTTATTTCTTTTATAGTTAATTCTTTATAATAAAATAGAATGATTGCTTCTCGTAATTTTAATGGGAGTAGGAATACACGTTGTATTAATTCCTGTGATTCATCTTTAAATATGATTGTTGATTCAGGTGTTTTAGGGGTGCTTTGTAAAATTGGGAAGCGATCAGTCAATAAAACCTTCTTGAAGTTCCAACTTTTCAAATAATCCTTACATCGATTAATTGCAATTGAATAGATCCAACTTTTTATAGTGGAGTTGCCTTTAAATGAATCAAGGTTTTTATAAACAGAAATAAATACATCCTGTGTTAAATCTTCAGTGACTGACCAATTTTTGCTGTAGGTAAATATTAATCGTTTAATCTCCTCTCCATATAAGTCTAAAATCTGTTCAATATTGTATTGTTCTTTGTTGGTAAGCACTCTGTCGTATTTAACCACAATTACCCCCCTTTTTATTTTCTATATATTAGACGAAGTTGGTAATATTTAGGTAACAATAAGTTATGAATTTATCAAACTATGCTTAAACGATAAAATACTAACCAAATTTCGAACAATTATCATCTTTCCATTTTGACTACCACACGTCGGAAGTGGTCTATTTTTGTCGATTCCGTTTCCAAAAAATATCAAATCAAGTAAAATAAAATGTAGGATTAACAGAATATCTGCCAAATATTGGAGGAAAAACATGATCTATCGTGTACAGTTGTTCCGCGGATTAAAAGACCCATACATCATTGGACACCAATTGACAAAAGCTGAGAAAATAGAAGGAACCTGGAAGTATACGATCATCCTAACCTTCGCGAGTTTCCTGCTCTACTCCATTAGTGCATACCTAGGTATAGGAAGTGAAATGTTATCAAATCAAATCTATCTGTTAACTCCTTCAGAATATGAAGCCACCAAACTATTGTTTGCGGCTGGACAAGTATTAGTAGGGGTTCTAGGAACAATACTATTCATTTTTTTTCCAGCGCTCATTTTCTGGCTCTTTTCAGATACTGACTATATAAAATATGTAAATATCCAACTGATCATCACGACCATAATCCTCTTAGAAAAAGCAATCGGTATCCTATTCCACTTCTATCTAGGACTTGACTCAGTGTCACTTCCATACTCGTTAGGAGTTATTGCTCAGTATATAACAGATTATCGTTATATCATCCTATTTTTAGCTCAGATCACCTTTTTTCAAATTTGGGTCATCGCACTTCAGTATACATATGTAAAATCCAACATGAACCGAAACAACAAAATCGTCTTAGCCATTGTTATAACAACAAACGCCTTTATCTGGCTTGTATTGGCACTTTTCTCTTACGTCGATTTTGAAAAAATACTATAAAGGAGTTGCTAGATTTATGAACTGGAAAAAGTGGACAGTCATCGTTGTTAGCACTCTATTTATGATCGGCAATCTCTATCTTATTTACAAAAAGGATAGCGAAATCAAGAGGCTTAGCTTCGTAGATACATGGACAACCGTTAGAGAGCAGAACCTAGTTGAATCACAAACCGATGCTGGTTTGATTACCCCAATAGAAGAGGAATACATCTACTATGGGGAAAATACAGGGGACTTAAAAGCATTTCTAGTAAAAGAAGGGGACCGGGTGGAAGAAAATACTCCCATCCTAGAGCTTTCCTCTGTAGATATTGATGCGGCCATCGCTCAAAGGGAACTAGAAATATCAAGGCTTGAAGATGATATAGAAGCTCTTGAAGACAATATCGACAGTTTAGATGACCTATTAAGTGATATAGAAAGTTCAACAACAGATGAAAATCAGTCATCAAACACGATTATGGCCAACTCACTCGAAATTGAAATCTATGAAAAAGAATTACAGGTAAGTAGACTAGAAGCTGAACTTGACAAGCAGGAAACTGCACTTGCCAGTATGGACGAGAGCTTATCCAGCCTGACGATTAACAGCAAAATAGCTGGAATCGTCAAAGAGATTCGTCATGATTTAAATAACCCGATTGTTACCATTACATCAAACGACATACAGGTAGAAGCGACTCTAACAGAAAAAGAGATTCCAACCCTTGAGGAGGGAATGAAGGTAGTAATATCGTCAAGTCTTCATAAAGACAAATTGGAAGGAACGATATCAACTATCTCCACCCTTCCAAAAACTGAACCAAAGGAAAAAAAGGAAACTCTTTATTCCTATACAATCCAATTAAATGAGCAGCCTAGCTCATCTATTCCTCACGGTTCAAACGTGGACTTAAAGATAATCACAAATGAAATAAACGATGCTTTGACCGTATTGGCTAAATCGATAAAGCAAAAGGGAGTAAAGTCCTACTTGTATGTCATGAAGGCAAACGGGACCATTGAACGTCGCCAAATTGAAACAGGGTTACAACTCAATCATGTAAGAGAAATTAAAGCAAATGCTGAAGAGGGCGAAAAAGTGGTTCTCGCAGCGAACACACTTAGAAACAAAACAAAGTTCTACACCTCATTTAAACCGGAGAAACTAAAGAAAAAGGACTTTAGGAAGATGGGGAAGAGACAAGCATTAAAAACAGCACTAAAGGGCTTTGTTAGTTAATCTATGGGGAAGCTTAGCTTCCCCAAAAATGTATCCCCGTACAGTTCTACGCCTATCCTATTCATCAACTACAACCCACAACCCAAATTCCCATGGATCGAATAAAGAAATTTGCTCCCTTCAAGTAGAGTTTACAGGAATATGGTAAAATAGAACAATGAGGTTTAAAGGAGGAGAATCATGAAAAAGTCCCTATGGCTCTTCATCATTTTCGTACTATTTATCCTAACGAGCTGTAATAAGGAGCCACAGCCGGAGGATCGATTTTCGACGTATGTAAAGCTTTGGAATGATCAAAAATTTGAGGAAATGTATAGCTACCTATCCGACAAAGCGAAGGACAGCATCAAAAAGGATGAGTTTGTCGAACGATATAAGAAAATATACAACGACCTTGGCATAACAAACCTAAAAGTAACTTATGAAAAACCAGCAGAAGAAAAGGAACGTGACAAAAAGGTAACAGAAGCTAGTCTTCCATTTGCTGTTAGTATGGACAGCATTGCTGGAGAAATTTCCTTTGAACATGATGCCAGGTTAACAAAGGAAGAGAGAGAAGATAACACCAACTGGTACCTTAACTGGGATACTACATATATTTTTCCAGATCTAAAGGAAGGCAACAAGGTGGGAATCAACACGACCACACCAAAACGTGGAGATATACTAGATCGTAACGGACTAGAGCTTGCAACAACAGGAACTGCACTCGAGATGGGGATCGTTCCTAAGGAGATCGAAGGACAGGAGGCAGCTGTGATTGAACAGCTTTCAGCAGTTCTGGGGATGTCGAAAGAAAGCATTGAAAAAGCTTTGAATGCAAGCTGGGTTAAGCCCGATTATTTTGTACCACTAAAAACAATTTCGGAGGCTAATACTGAACTTAGAGCGCAACTTGGTCAAATCCCAGGGGTCCAGAGAAAAACCGTCGAAGCGCGCGTATATCCATTCGGTGAAGCAGCTGCCCATCTGATTGGCTACGTAGGAGCTATTACCGCAGAGGAACTGGAAAAGCAAGAGCCAGGAACATACTCTTCGAATGATGTGATCGGAAAAAGAGGACTTGAACAGGTACTTGAAAAGCGTCTAAAAGGGGAGTCAGGAGTACAGATTCTGATTCAAAAAGAAGATGGAACAGAAACAGTATTAGCTGAAAAGCCTGTCAAAGAAGGAGAAAATGTAAAGCTAACGATTGATGGGGCAGTTCAAAAGGATATGCATATAGAACTCCAAGGAGAGGCGGGAATGGGTACTGCTGTTCATCCAACAACTGGAGAAACACTCGCACTTGTAAGTAGTCCGAGCTTTGACCCTAACAAACTTTCCCTTGGAGCAACAGCAGCTGACTGGAAAGCGCTAGAGGAAGATCCAAAACAGCCGTTGCTTAATCGTTTTAAAGCAAATTATGCACCGGGATCTGTCATTAAACCAATTACTGCTGCCATTGCCCTTCAAGCAGGAACAACCGATTGGGAAAAAACCATGCAGCTAAGTGGCAAGCAATGGCAAAAGGACTCCTCATGGGGTAGCTATTATGTGACAAGAGTGACGGATCCAAATGCACCAGTTAATTTAGCTGATGCACTTCTTTATTCGGATAATGTATACTTTGCCCAAACAGCACTGGATCTTGGAAAAGAACCATTCGAACAAGGCTTAAAGGCATATGGGTTTGAAGAAGAATCAGATTTCCTGTTTCCGCTAGAAATGTCCACTTTTGGTGACATGAGTTCAGAAGTCACACTAGCGGACTCAGGGTACGGCCAAGGTCAAGTCGAAATGAGTGTTCTTCACCTAGCAAGTACGTACACCATGCTAATGAACAACGGAAATATGATTAAGCCAACCCTTCTACTAGATGATGAAGATAGTCAGGTGTGGAAGCCAGGTCTCCTCGACGAAGAAAATGTAACAAGGTTAAATGAAGCATTAAAGCAAGTAGTAGAACATCCAAGAGGTACAGCAAATGCTGCCAAGATGGAAGGCTTCCCTTTAGCAGGGAAAACAGGAACAGCTGAATTTAAAGAAAAGCAAAACCAAGCAGGCAAAGAAAACGGCTGGTTCGTAGCCTATAACACTGATAATCCTAGTCTTCTCGTTGCGATGATGATTGAAAATGTAGAAGGTAGAGGTGGCTCGAAGGTAGTTGTGGAGAAGGTTAAACGAGTGTTTCAAACAGAATAGGCGTACACGGCCCCTCTGATAAAGGAGGGGTCAAAATTTTTTGAAAAGGAAGGGTAGAATATGAAGTTAATCAAAATTCACCATATTGCTATTATTTGCAGTAATTATGAGAAATCAAAGGCATTCTATACTGATATACTAGGGCTTACACCGAAGAATGAGGTATACCGAAAAGAAAGAGACTCTTATAAGCTGGACCTTGAGGTAAATGGACAATACCAAATTGAATTGTTTTCATTCCCAAACCCACCAAATAGACCGAGTTTTCCAGAGGCTGCTGGGCTACGACATCTCGCTTTTGAGGTGGAAAGGATAGAAGAAGTAGTAGAGGAGTTAAAAATGAAAAAAATAGAGGTAGAACCGGTAAGAATCGACGAGTTTACAAATAAGAAATTCACCTTCTTCTCGGACCCTGATGGGTTACCAATTGAATTATATGAAAGTTAAGAGGTGGTTGATTATCCTCATATCTGTAATGGTGCTACTTCTAACGGGAGGACTTCTTTGGATGTTTTACTACGGACCTATGTTTAAAATAAAATCCTTCCAAATATATTATGATACAATTAGTGACCAAAAGCGGCTAGAGCTACTAAAGAGTGATGCAGTTATTTTAGAACCTACCGCAATCACTGAAAAGGATATTTCAGTATTAAAAGAAGAAAAAGTAAAAATATTTGGGTATGTTTCCCTAATGCAGCTCGAAAATTGGAATGATGAGTTGAAGGAACATATAAGAGATACAGATTATGCAATCCTTGAAGGCAAAAGAATTCATATTAAGGACTATGATACATACGTTATGGACTTACGTGAAGGTCATTATCGTGACGCATTGCTTTGGAAGATAAAGGAGTATATTGCTGACCAAAAGCTAGATGGCATATTTTTTGATACAGTAGATGATTTGGACTACTACTTTCATAATGATCAAAAGACTCAACGGGAAATGAGAGAAAGTTACCGGATCCTCCTAGAGGATATCAAAAAGAACTATCCCAAACTGCTAATCATTCAAAACCGAGGATTTGAAACGTATCAAGCAGCATCACGTTCCAACATTGACGGGTTACTTTGGGAAGGGTTTAAAGCAGAAGATACTCAGCACAGTGACTGGGCGAAGAAGTGGTTACAATATGTAAGGAAGGAACAACGTTGGGGAAGGGTGCGTGTGCTTACCGTCGTTTCCGATCAAGAAAGCTATGATCTAAGTGAAAAAGTGGAGTTTCCCGCCTTTTTAAGAAAAGGAGATACCTATCAGGACTAAAAAAAGCAAACCCGAGTAACTATCCGGGTTTGCTTTTTTAAACGGCATAATCTCCGTTGTATTGAACGAGGGAAACATCTTGTACACCTTCAATATCATTTAATGTATTCATAAATGCAGTATTATCTACTTTTAAGCGTACCTCAGCAGTAAATTCAACCGTATTTCTACGAATAATCTTCGATTTAAGTGTATAGTTGATCTTCTGTAATTCTCTCCGAACCTCGTCGTGAGCTCCTTCTTCATAGTGGATGACTAGTAGGTAGAAGGTGTCAATGCTCTTTTTCTTAGATAAGGCAATCACAATCCCACCAACAATTAAGGCTCCTAACAGAGTAAGTAAATATAGTCCAGCTCCACTAGAAATTCCGGCAGTGATAGCCCAAAACATAAACACAACATCTAAAGGATCCTTAATGGCTGTACGAAAACGGACAATACTCAAGGCACCGACCATCCCTAGGGAAAGAACCACGTTGGTACTAATCGTCATAATGACAAGGGAAGTAATCATCGTCATAAGAATGAGAGTCATATTAAAGGAAGGGCTATAGAGTACTCCTTTATAGGTGTATTTATAAATCGCATATATAAAAGCACCTGCCATAAAGGCGGTTAGAAGTCCCAGTAAAATATCGGTAGCCGATAAATTTCCAAACATCGTATTGTTTAGAAAGCTATTTTTTAGCACATCATTAAAATTCGTTACATTATTCTCCAAGCTTAATTTCTCCTTTTATAAGCCGTGGTATTGAATAGCAGCCATTCGACATAACACGTACTTGGATATAGCTGACCTTTGATGGGAGTCTAGCTGAATCAGTTGTCTAATATAATCAGGTAAAAACTCATCATACTTTACCTCAAGAACCATTTTCGGAAATTCCAGCACTTCTTCTGATACATGGTAATCACCAAATAAATCAATAGAATTCGTAACAAAGCTCAATTCCTTGTCAAAGGTAATACGAACATTCCCGATGGGGCTGACATATGCCTCACGAACATAATTGACTATAACCCTAGGTCGCATCGTTTCACTATTTAAGTAATGATAGAATTCTTTGTAGATAGGCTTGTCCTTTTCTTTCAAAAACAAGTAGTCATAATTCAATATTTTCTCATACTCATCCTTCGTTATCGATGCAGAGGTTTTTAAGATATACTCTCCTTGACGGCTTTTCTTTTCTAGCTTTATTACTTCGTCTGAATGGTTATAAATACGAATGCGAAATTTCTTTCGTCTAAATATCCCATTGTTTTTTTGAAATAGATCGTGATCATATACATTATCAAAGTACAGGCTACTTATCAGGTAGCCTTGCTGATCGATAGAGTTGTTATCTTGCTTTAATATGAGAGCCAGTTTTCTGCGTAATAGGTGGTAATCATGAATGGTTATATAGTATTTTAATTCGTGTCTGAACTTTTTCATCCTTTACTCCTTAAGGAATAATGATTTCTTGTACACCCCAATGAACACGTTTTTCGTTATCCCTATAATAATCGAAGGGAATTTGCTCATGTCCATTTCCATCCTCGACTAAAACTCTCCAATAATAACGTCCAGATGGCAGTGGATCCAATTCAAAGCTAAAATTCTTTGCATTACTAACATCGGTAATACTATGTTTAAAGTCCGGGTCCGAGCTTAATTGGAAGTGATAAGTAAGTGAATCTCCCTGTAGGTCATGTGAAACGTCCCAAGCAAAGGTGTCCTGGTCATTTTTACGCTCATAATGTAGAAAGATTGGCATAGGTCTTTCTATTGACTCATAATAAAGATCCTTATTTCTTGTTGTTATCGTTTCAAGTCTCTTATAGAATGTGTCATATTGATTGGCTTCTATCTTTAAATAAGTTAAGTCAGGTTTATTTAAAACAAATGCTTTTACAAGAGGATAGTATTGATCAATCATGCCTTTTGTTGTTTCCTCATTCACAATACCAGAAATTTCTTCAATCTTTGCTGTTAGCTTTTCAACATTTTGAGGATCACGAAGGTATCTCTTGTGTAATACAGTTCCCCAGTATCTTTGAATACCAAGCTGCCAGTCTGGGAGTGAACTAGTCATCTCCAAATCTCTTCCAAGAGCTTTATCAAAATCCCAAGGAATGAAGTACCATTTATCTGAATTCAAAGGGCTGTAAAGATAATAGTTGGTTGACATCGTGTCGTAATTTCCGAACATGATATTCAAAGCAAGCCATGTTAGATAGTTATCTTCATTAAAATAAGTCTTAAATACTTGATCAAATGGTTTGGAAACATCGTTAACATCCTCTAGCATCGTTAATAACTCTTCGTGATTCTCGCTACCATTAATTTTAAGAATCGATTCAAATACTTTTTTTTCATAAGTTGCATCATCTGATAGCTTTAATTGTTCTGGATATCGGTAGAACTCGAAGTTCTCAGCTTTATACAGATGTCCATCTGGATTTAATCCACGGGCAGCAAGTGCTTCATCATTTAATTGCTCAATATGTGTGTAAAGACCGTAATCCACAAATTCTTTGTCTGAACTTGAATTGGTTAGATCCTTTACATGAAGTTGAACAAAATCCGTTCGAAGACTAATGGTGTTAGGAATTTTTTTAAAATAGTCAAAAGCAAGCTTGTTACGGACTCGAGTTTGATCATCCGCATGCTTGTTTAAGTTAATAACTTTTTGTCCATACCATAAACCTCCATTGTCTTGAAGGCGTATTTTATAGGACTTTTGAGCTTCTAAGCGACTGGATCGTCCCCGCAGCTCTATCGTTGCATTAGGTACATCACTACCGGCAGATAGAAAGCCATTATCACTAGGGCCATCTTCAGTTCCGGATTGAAAAAGGATATCTAAGTTCGGTCCAGAATCCAGATTGCTATATTCCTTATAGGACTCATTCAAGTCATAAAAAGAAATGTCATTTCCCGGAACGGTTCCTTGATCAAATATCGTAATATAAACATGTTTGAGCTCTAGATTATGTCCATCGTATACTCGCTTGTCCTCAATCAGTGGCTCGCTTGGATCATCATTCACCTGTTCTGTATCCGGAATGGGTAAAGCTTCTTTCTTAGCTATTGAGGTCTCCTGGAAGCCTTTTATAATTAGAAGGCTCACAAATAGGACAATAGCAACAATTGAGGTCTTAAAATAAGG
This sequence comes from Robertmurraya korlensis NBRC 107688, assembly GCF_001591645.1. Taxonomy (GTDB): domain Bacteria; phylum Bacillota; class Bacilli; order Bacillales; family Cytobacillaceae; genus Robertmurraya_A. The sequence continues at coordinate 19,293 of NZ_BCVH01000011.1, forward strand.
TGGTAATCTCAATGTTTCTCCCCCTGTTTAGTCTAAATGGCCGACTCTTTTTAACATTTTTTCCATTCTAGTAATCGATTCTTTATAAATAATTGGTTGTGAGCAAAAGGTGGTATAATCTATATTATTTAATCGGTTAATTAGCAAACGAACTCCAATGAGTGTACTAATCAGAGAGGCAATAAACATCCCAGCACCATAGTTCTTTAAGGCTAAGATTATGATGACACTTACGGTAAAGGAAAGAATGGCGTAGCTTCCTATTAATAGAAGAGCTGCTTTTCTTTCATCAAAATACAATAATATTAAGAAAATTGTAATAATCAGACTCAGAAACCAACTACCGATAACCACAACCATAAATATACTAATCTGATCCGGTGTTAGCCCAAGAAATGGTAGAAAACGAACACCTAAGAAAAGGAAAATAAATGTTACTAAAAGCTGTACTTGAGATAAAAATAAAATTTCAAGCTTCAATACACGGTACATCTCATGCTTAGCGGTTTGGATGTCCTGTAATGGAAATCCATTCAGAATTCTCCCGTAGTATTGTTTGTAAGACTGATAGAATGAAGTTTCTACTGACACCATAAATAAAATCAAAGCAGGGAGGACACTTAGATAAGCATAGAATACAGGAGTATCATAATATGGTGCAATGACAAATGTATCCTCCACGACTATACGGTGTTTTCCTGTCCAAGCAGCTAGATTATGACCATATAGACTTAGGTAATAAAAGAGTCCTATGAAAAAAAGCTGTGGATATTTCTCCATATAAGCTAGAAATTGAAAGTACTTTTTATTATTAATCTGAAAAAAGCGAAAGATATCATTCATTAGCATCATCATTATGAAAAAGAAGCCAATCACAAGCCCACTAAAGACAGATGTAGCAGTCACTAATTGAAAAAAGTGAGTAAGCACCCATATGATTAGACCAGCAATCAGAATACCTACTAAGTAGCTCTTTACAATCCTCTTATAGTCTTTTAATGCGGAGACATACATGGACTGAACCCAAATAATACTAAGCTCAGTTAAGAATAAATAAGATAGAAATTTAAAAGAGAAGGATAGTGGTGAATGCCAGTAGAAAATAATAGTCGCTACGAATCCTATTAATACTGTAACCCCAATGGTCCCATACATAGAGGAGAGGACATTTTCTTCCTTCTCAATAAAGGTTTGGTCAGCTACGTAACGTGAGATCACAAATAAAAATCCACCAGTGAAAATTTGTGAAAAAATAAATGCGTATTCCACGGCAGCCATAAATATATTTAGCTCCCTAGTGGGTGCATGCAGAAATAGGAGCCACTCTCTCGTCAATGTGATCAGGAGGATCGTTAAGAGCATGGGTCCAACAGCAGTTATGGCTGAATAACCGTAAGCCCGAAGTTGACTAAAAAAGTGGGATTGCTTATACAAATCCCTTAATTGAAACCCTATTCCAGCCATACTAGTGAACCCACCTTTCATATAAGGATTTATAACGACTGACCATTAATGGCAAAGGGTATAGCTGTTTCACTCGAGTATAGCCATTCTCTCCACACTTCTTTCGCTTTTGTTCATCCAGCGTCAAATGTATGATCTCATTGGCCAAAAGATGAAAGTGCATAACCGGAACAACGTTACCTGCTTTCCCATATGGGTCATTTCCACCTAAAATAAGCTCTGAACAGCTTCCGACATCTGTTGCCACGCAAGGAATACCCATGGCAAATCCCTCAAGAATGACTAGGGGCTGTCCCTCACTGATACTAGCTAGAACTAGAATATCTAGAAACGATAAGTAATCCATTACATTGACTTCACCTGTAAAAATAACGTTCCTAAGTCCCAGACTTTTAGTTAAATCAATACATTCCTCGTAGTATTCTTCGTCCTCCTCAAATGGCCCAATAATATAAAATTGAGCATCTGGAATTTCCTGTTGAACAATATAGAAACTTTGTAGCATTGTCTTAATGTCCTTAATCGGTACCACTCGAACAATGGCACCAATATGGATCCCCGGTTTATTTTCTCGGTTTCTAATATCGTAACGGTTTAAATCAATTCCATTTGGAATGACGGAAGTCTTCTCGGCGGGACAACCAATTTCTATTTGGATTTCTCGATTTCTATCAAACAAAGAGGTAACTTCATCTGCATATTGATAAGCACAGTTTGATAAATTATAGAAATAACCTATCCAAATATCCTTGAAATAGCCCTTAATCCAATCAGCTTTTATAATTTCCTCTTCTCGTTCTCGTGTATATATACCATGCTCTGTTAGAACAAAGGGCTTTTGGTATTGTTGTTTAGCGAGTGCTCCCAGCACACCTGCATACCCTGTAGATACACTGTGATAAAGATCAGCTTCAGGCATTGGTTTATCTATACTGATAAATAGCGGTAAAACCATTGAGCGTAAAGCCCAAAACATATCGGTAAAAGGAACCTGAGCAAATCTGGTTTGACACAATTCATGGACAATATCAAAAAAGTCCTTGCTGGCTAAAAAATTTAGAATAGAGTCCACGCGACCACTTGTAAAAAAAGAAAATAATGTATCCCAGTCTGTCTGTACGCCACCAATTAACGAAATGAATGCCTCTTTCTCATCAGCTGTCAAAGAATAGCGCTTGCCGGAGGTGATATCCTCATCTAAGTAGGTCCCTAAATGTATCGTCTGAATGTCAGCAAGGTTGGGGGGGTGTGGGTATCTAGATTGCGCTCCAACCGTGTCCTTTGCCGAAATGGATAACACGGTAAACTCATGTTCTGGCATGTTTACCATGGTGGACTGTATCCAACTAGATACCCCTCCTGTAACATACGGATAAGAACCTTCAGCTATCAAGCAAATTTTCATGATCATCCATCCAATCGAATAGTAAAAGAAAGCTGTTCTGCTTCTATTAAATAAAGATTTGGTCCAATTTTCGTAAGCTGGCAGTTATCTGTATCAACAATGCCTTCTTCGGTATAGAAATAAAAATAACTTGGAGAAGAAAATCTTGATAAATGAAAGGTAATTTCATTTTTATTGATTTCCTCAAATACTTCAGTTTGCATATAGTTTGGTAGCGCTTCTGCTGCTTTTGACAGGGGTAAGCTACGTAACCAAGGAACATCAGTTTGTACCTTGTCTTGAAATAAGGAAAATTGCTTGTTGACTTGCTCGAAATCAGTAGTATAAACGAATCGATCAAGGGAGAGGCTATGTGAAAAATATCCTCTTTTAGTCATTTCATTGACTATAAGCCAATTGGAATAGTCATCCGTTTCAAAATGATTAATGGTTGTTGGCAGTGTGGCTAACTCGCCCTCAACCGTAGGAGTGCTTACATTTGCTAGAACGGTACGTAAGTGTGGAAAAGCCTCTTGTACCTCATCCATATGTTCAAGGAATTGGACTTCGTCTACAGGAATAAACGATGTAATAGGATAATTAGAAATAGCCTCCTCTAATTGTGCGGCAACCTCTTTCATGGAGCTTCCAACGTCCTTACTGCTTTTCTGACTTAGGGACTGTTGATTAAATCCTTGTACTCCAATCTCTCCGCCCATCCGTAACAACTCGTGACTCAAGGTCAACAACCCTTTATCAGCTTGGGTATGCCCGCCAGACGTAGCGGTGTCAGGATTATCCTCATAAGAGGCCACAAACGATGCCGTATAATTTAAATCGTACTTCGCTTCTAGACGCTGCATGTCAGCCCAAATGACTTGTTGAAAATACTCCTCATTGGTCATTCCTCCACTCATGTGTTTTCCACCTGAAATAGGAAAAGGGAAGCCTTTTAGGGCGGTGACTCTTGCATTGATAACTGGATAAATCATATGGGTTTTCATTCTTTGAATCCCTTGAATGAGCAAGGCTTGCTGAGTGGGATCTGATAGAATCGTTCCGTTAAACATGATAAACTGACCCTCACCGTGGGCAGAACTCCAAAATAGAGGGAGTCCATCACTAGAGGTGGCATAAATCTTTGCGGTATTTGAGAGTCTGACTGCTAGAGATGAATTGATAATCTTGTCAGATTGAAACCTTTGGCTAAAGGTTTCCTTAAAAATAGGATCAGATAATTCAATCCCCTTTGTTTCTATGAATGATCCCACCTCTATCATACCTAGCCTCTGATATAAGGTGGAAAGTGCTGCACCAGGAGATGGGCGAACGGCAAAAAAGACGGAACCTCCATCCTCCACATAGGAGATCAGCTTTTCCAGATTATTTAGTTTGTCGATGGTTTCAGTGGCAATAATAATCCCTTCATACTCATTACTAGCCAAGTCTAATGGATTTGTAATAGGTACAGAAACAGGAATTTGCCCTATTTCCTTCATTGTTTGGACAATCGAATTGGAAATGGATGATTGGTCTTCACTCGTAAGGACAAGTATAGAAGGTTTGCTATAAGCTTCAGCCAACTCTTCACGATCCGCTTCCTCTACTGCTGACGTTGTGGTCTCATTAAAATGTCGATAGTCTAAAAGATAATCCGAACGAATAAGGATGAATATGATTCCTAATAAACCTACAAAAGCAATCATTACGTATATACTTTTATCCAAAAAGAAATTATTTCTCATATGATTCACCCTGTAACCAGAAACGTAGCTGACTTAACCGACTTGGAGAAAGGTTTATATCGGTTACACGTAGCTGATTCATAATTTGTTTAAACTCAAATTCATTTTGCATATGGAAGTGTACCTTCATTGCATAAAAATAGGCATCTTCATCTTTAGGGAAATAGGTGATAAATTGTTCAGCTGTCTCCCTTGCTAATTGATGCTCATCTAAAGTAATGGCTGTATTTATTTTCTCAATATAATTTTTGTCTTTATGTGTTGGATGAAGCTGAATGAGCTTTGTTAAAGTTTGAAGGTACGAATAAAGATATTTTTTTCTAGTTTGTGCGTCTAAAAATTCAATCCGTATATATTGTTTTAGAGTATCTCGATAGATTGAAAGTAGGGAGTAATCCTCTTCCTCCTCATCTAATTGTGCTTCAATTGTTCTCATTTGATTGATAAGCTCTCTTTTCGTATGCTGAACTGCTGTAGCTGCGTAATGTGAAGTTTCTGAATCGTCACTTTGAAGTGCTAATTCGAGAGCATCAATATTCTGTTGAAATTGTCCTTTTAACAAATCAATGAGCATTGTCCTTTTTGTTTTGTTGTCATTTAATATAAGGGCATCGTTAAAAGGGATGACATTGGTCTCTGTTTGTATATTAGGAGACATTAGAACTTTATCATCATACTGTTCTCGTCGCAGTAGCCATTCTGGTAATGCATCCGTCTCCTTACGCTTTTTAAAAATGGTGTAAAGAATAAAAAAGCTAAGGAGCGGACAAGAAAGTAGAATAATTGCCTGAAGGGCTAGTCCCCTTTTTTTTAAGAGAAACATGGATACTAAATAAACAATAGAAAGAAGGTAATAAACTAATAGAACACTAACCAGCATAGACTGCTTCCTCCTCAGTAAGGAAAGCATATAACCCCTGTTGCTTTAATCGATTGATAACAAACTGAGCATCCTTCTTTTGCACATTCGATAATAGAATATATAGTTCACCTTTTTCATCGTAACCATAATAATCATTGACTCTTAGTAAGGAACCAATCGAACTCAATTCTTGAATAGAGTAGCTTCTGGTTTCCATTTGTAGCATAATGAATGAAAGATTTAGTTCAGTTAGACCTTTTTGTTTATTTTCTAGCATTCTCTTAAAATAGGTTGGTTTCAGTGCATTCGTATCCTCGATGTATCGCTCTTTATTAATTTCGTTAATATAGTCATAGGCTCTTTGCAAAGAAGAAGAGATCAAGCGACTAGTAACATCAACTAAATTACGATAGGAAAGCGTTAGACGATCGAAATCCACATCGTAACAGATGATTAAGGCAATCGTTTCATTGTTTTGAACGATTGGTGAAACAAATGATGGCTCCACAGGGTCTAGACTCATATTAAATAGAATCTTCTGAAAGTGTAAGGCTTTTTCGGAAAGAGACCCTTGCTCTAATTTAATTGAAATAGCTGGTTGAAAGCCTGGATCATTCGATTTGACCGCTAGCCTCATATACCCGTTAGGATTTGTTAAGTAAATCGCAAATTTACGAGCCTTTAAAGTCTTTTCTAGTACATGAATAGCACCATTAAATAATACTTCAGGCTCTAAATTATCTAGCTCTTTTACAGACTGATAAATCACTCCAATTCCATCCTCTGACCGAAGAATTTGTTCTCTTAATTCTTCTTTTACCTGTAGAGTGTCCTCGTAGATCTTGGATAAGAAAGAGTATTTTGATTTTGCTGATTCTAATTCGTCCCTAGTAAACTGCAATTCAATTTTTTGGTGATCTGATTTGTAACTCACGATGAAACCAACTAATAGATAAATGGTCAAGGTCGCAAGGATTGAATTATCTAGAAAAAGAGAGGTCCATATTCGTCCTTCAGACATAAGGTCGTAGAACTGAACACCAATGGCGAGAAATGCAGCGAGAACCATTTGGCTTTTGTTAAACATAAGGGCTGTCAATAACACATAGATAATCCATAAGTCCACTGTATCAATCATTGGGGTAATAAAATAAAACCCCGCCCAGAAAAGAATAAAGAGTACAATATTTTCAATAAATGAAAGGAATGGAATTCTCTTTGTGACAACAACTTCATCCTTTTGTTCAGATTGCTTGTCAATAGGTGCTTTTTCTTCTTTGTAAAAATCAATAACCTTTTGCAGGCCTCCCGAAAGACTATACATAGGAACCCAGTCCAATTGGGCTTTGATACTCGAATTATCTAAGGAGGAGCGACTAATATTATCCTGAAGTTTCTCGATTCGCTTGATATCCGCGACCGGATGTAACCTGCTAAACTCGTTTACTAACTCGTTTATGCTTATCTCTGTTCCAGTTGATAGATTGTAGATTCCTGATAATTCACTCATGACCGATCGAAAGATAGCATCTGCAATGTCACCAACATAAATGAAATCACGTGTTTGTTCTCCATCACTGTAAACAGTTATTGGTTTACTAGAAAGCACTTGATTGGTAAAGGTTGAAATCACGCTGCTTTCCTGGCTAAGATGTTGTCTAGGTCCATACACATTTGATAGTCGAAATATTAGGGAAGAAACTCCATATAATTGCTCCCACTTTTGACAGTATGTTTCCCCCATCATTTTACTAATCCCATAAGGTGAGATGGGATTAAGACTCTCATTTTCTTTTAAAGGAGTATTTACATTGTTTCCATATACCGCTGCAGAGGAACAGAAAACAAATTTTGTTACCTTGTATATTTGAGAAAGATGAAGGAGATTAATTAATCCCAAAATATTTGTAGAAGAGTCTATTAGAGGTTCATGGACAGATAATTGTACTTTTGTTTGAGCTGCACAATGAACAACAATATCAATGGAATGATTTCGGAAGAATTTTTCGCATTTTTCTTCATCCTCAATATCGCAAATGAGCGACCGATGCTTAAAAGGCACATTTTCTTTCTTGCCAGTCGATAAGTTATCAATGATAAAAATGGAGTGATTTTCCTTATAGAATCTTTCAGCTATAAAGGAACCGATGAAACCATAGCCACCAGTTATTAAGACATTCATAGAATCCTCCAATAAAAAAGTTAATAAGTAATATTTATACTAAATATATAGTATAAAAGGTCTATATACAATGAGTAGTACTAAAATCCTATTAATGGTTAAAATTACTAAAACTCCCCATTAAAAAAATACCTAAAGCTCTTTCCGTTCGGGAAAGTAAGCTTCAGGTACCTGATGGTTTTTTGGCTTCAAATTAGAAAAGAATTACCGGAGGATCAATCCCTAATACAGGTTCTCCATTTACAGTTAACCAGATATAGTAATGATCGATCTCTTTATTAATGATATTCTCAATTTCGGCAATAATAGCTTCTTGTACCTCGAAACTAATTCTGGCAGTTTCCTCGCCTAGAGGGATACCCTCTAAACCTACTAAATCAGCAATTTGTCTTGCTTCCTCATAAGAGACTTCTACATACTTGTCATACTCTGATAAATAGGCTGCCTTTGCAGGTGAAACAGCAATGCTAACGGCAAAAATTAATACAGTGACCATTACTAATAATACTTTTTTCATTATTCACTCACTCCTATTATAATATCTTTTAATTCTATGAACTTATCAACGACATCGGGATGATACATCGTTCCGCGACAACGTAATAATTCTTCAATTGCATAATCTGTTGATCTCCGCTTTTGGTAAACACGGTCTGTAGTCATTGCATCAAACGAATCTACTACGGAAATAATAGCTGATTCAATACAAATTTCCTCCCCAGTTAACCCTTTAGGGTAGCCTTTGCCATCGTATCGTTCATGATGCTGTTCCACTACTTCCGCAACAGAAGCTAAAACAGGGATTGTACATTCTTCCAGAAGTTCTCTGCCAATAGTCGGATGCTGCTTCATGATAGTCCATTCTTCACTGGTTAGCTTACCGGGCTTTTTTAAAACTTCCTCTGGAACTCTAATTTTTCCTACATCATGGAAAAATGAGCCTAAATTTAATTTAAGAAGTTGTTCAGAGGTAAGCCCCATAGCCTCACCAATGACCATTGATAACTTTGTAATACGATAACAATGATTCAAGGTGTATCCATCTTTCTTCTCTATCTCATCAACTAGAGCGAACATGTCTCTAGCAATTCGACTATATCTATGGAAGATAGGCTGAGAAGTCACATATAAAAATTCGGTGAGACCAACTGCCTGAAAGGTATGAAGTTCTTTCACAGGATGTCTAAAAAATGAATCTCCTTCATTGATGGTTTGTCCCGATTCCTCTATGGGTAATGTTCGGAGTTTACCTTTTAACACGATCAGGTACTCTAGAGCATTCCAACCCTCTTCAGGTTCCAATGCCCAATTAGTGCCTGACTCTAATCTGTGATGAATGACCTCAGCAGTGGGACTAGAAGCAACAAGAGATACCTGTAAACCCTTAATTGTTACTGTCTCTATAAAATCCTTTTCATTTATATTAATCACTGAGAATCCTCATTTCTAGTAAAAAATACGTCTTCTACTATATAACATCGGAGAAGATTCCTATATTTTAATACTTCTAACGTAATATTTCTCTTAAATTTACAGGAAGTAACTCTAACAAATCCATTATATAGAAAATACTACCTATTGCAAAGGAGGATTACAATCGGTTTCCTTAAATATTTGTGAATATTCATGAAATAAGGTGTAAAAAAACACCTCCTGTTAGGGAGGTGAAACTAGTAAAATCTCTTAAACCCATCAAAACGCTGCTTGTAATACGAGTTGTCCAGGCTAGTAATCATAACACCCTTGGTTCCATCTGCGTGAATAAATTCATTATTCCCAAGATAGATTCCCATATGAGAAATTCCTGCCTTATACGTATTTTCAAAGAATACTAGATCACCAACTTGAGGTTGGTCCACATAATAGGAGCGACTATAGTAACCTTCGGCAGAATAGCGTCCAATCTTCGTTCCAGTCTGATTAAACACATAATGAATAAAGCCACTACAGTCAAATCCAGAAGGAGTACTTCCTCCCCAGACATATGGAATTCCCATAAGAGTTTTGGAAATATCAACCACCGATGTAGCTGTAGTTGTTGGAGCAGTTACCACTTCATTAGGTGGGGTTGAAGCAACGGCCTTACCTACTAGTAGTTTTTGACCAACATAAATTCGATCAGAAGATAGCCCATTGAGTGCTTTTAATTCTTGGACCGTTAGCCCGAACTGTGGTGCAATTTTCCCTAAATAGTCACCGCTTTTTACTATATACTCGCTCACAGATGTAGAAGTAGGGGGTGTTGTAACAGCTGGCGTAGAAGGAACAGGTATTGTTGTAACAGGTGTACTTACAGTACCAGAAGAGGCTGATACTACAAATCTCTGTCCAGGATAAATTAAATCGCTAGTTAGGTTATTCCATTTTCGGAGATCACTTAATGAAATATTATGGATTTTAGCAATTTTGCTTAAGCTATCACCAGAAATAACGGTATGGTATTTAACCTCTGATGTTGTTACAACAGTTGGCGTCTGGACGGTTTGAGTAGGTGTTGGAGAAGAAGTCTCTGCTACTTTTAGAACCTGATTAATATAAATCATATCAGTGGATAACTGATTAATGGATTTTAATGAAGAGACGGTAGTATTGTGTTTCCCCGCAATACGGGTTAAAGTATCTCCTTTTTGAACAGTGTATGTATTTGCTAGAGCTTGTGATGCAAATGTTGAACTTAAGAGAACAGCGGAAGTAAGAGATACGACTTTTTTCTTCATTTTTTGACAAATCCTCCTAATCTATTAAAAATAACTAATTCTATATTACCATATATAAGAGAGTAGGGAGGGATATGTTGGGTAAATGGGATAAATGTACTATGTTATTTGATAAATAAAGAAGTCAGCAGATACAATCATCTGCTGACTCTTTATTGGCTAATAAACCGCCCAAGTAAATAATTAGCCCAAACTTGATGTCCTTCTTCATTTGGTTGATTATCTTCATCTAAGTAATCACGTATTTGTTCTGACATAGGGTCTGGCCAACTTGTCCAGTGATCCAAGTAAGGAATTTGATGCTCCTCAGCAAAAGCTTTTAATTCTGCAACTTGTGTTTTATAAAGCTTTGGTTGATACAAAGGATTTGGAGGTTGGAGAATGAAAATCGTATTAGGATTTGCTTCTTTTACCTCATTCATGACAGTTGTAATATTCGCAAGTGTTGCTTTCATTGGGACAACCGCATTATCACTTAAGATGAAAGGTTCCCATATAATGAGATCCGCTTGACTCGTAATCAAGTCTGTTTGCTTTCCTGCTTCGACAAACTCTGCTGTAGTTTCGGGATAGGTTCTTGATTCAATAGAAATAATATTTTCTCCATATGTATCTAGCATTTCCTTCTGAAATAAAGTTGGCCAAGATGACTCACCTTCACCTAGTTGTTCAGACCCGGCTATAAGAATATGATAGGGACGTTTTTCAGATAGAGCAGTTTGGAAATACTCTTTTTCTAGCTCAGACCAATTGCTTGTGAAATCGAGGACTGGGTCCACTGATACAAAAGCTTCTAATTCTTCCTCTGAAAAGGTAGTTTGTTGACCACTACCTGTTACTTCAATTTTCTTTTGCCAATGTAGATTACCGAAAATAAGTAAAACCAAACATACAATTGCAATCAATGTAGTAAAAAAGGCCCTCATAAATGGTTGTTCCTCCTGATTTGTTAATTGTTGTAAGTTTAAATAATATACTATGATTTTAACAAAAAAAAGTTATTATTAAGATAGAAATTAACAAACTTCTTCAAAATTATATAAAGTATGACAAAAACCGTCATTTTTCTCAACGTGTTATATGCTATAATACTAGAAGTTTTTCATTTTAGGAGGATACGATGGAAGAAACGATTAGTTTAAAAGACCTATTTTTGACGTTACGTAAACGTCTTAGTTTAATAGCTTTAATTACCATTCTCTTTGCAACAATCAGTGGCCTGATTAGCTTTTTTTACCTTACTCCGATTTATCAAGCATCAACGCAAATTCTCGTAAACCAATCAAAGAATGACCAAGCGACTTATAATGTAGGAGAAGTTCAAACAAACCTACAGCTCATTAACACCTACAATGTAATTATTAAAAGCCCAGCAATTTTAGATTTAGTCATTAAGGAATTAGACCTGAATATGACATCAGGACAGTTAAATGGAAAGATTACCGTGCAAAGTGAACAAAATTCACAGGTTGTAAATGTGTCTGTTCAGGACTCAGACCCGAAATTAGCTGCCGATATTGCGAATAAAACAGCATCTATATTCCAGAGAGAAATCAAGGAAATCATGAATGTAGACAACGTGAGCGTTCTTGCGAAAGCGGTAGTGCTAGATAACCAATCGCCGATTAAGCCAGAACCATTACTAAATATTGCGATTGCTCTTGTAGTTGGTTTAATGATGGGTGTCGGAATTGCCTTCTTATTAGAATATTTGGATAACACAATTAAGACAGAACAAGATATTGAGCAAACATTAGGACTTCCTGTACTAGGTGCCATCCCGACGATTGAAGAAACGGTACCACAAACAAGTCGTGCAAGCAAAACACGTAATCGAGGTGAGAGAGTTGGTGTTTAAAAAAGAAAAAAAAGCAAAAGTATCAGATTTTAAACGAAAGCTCGTTGTAAAAAATGATCCGAAATCACCGGTATCAGAGCAGTACCGTACGATTCGTACTAACATTCAATTTTCAACTTTAGATAATGAAATCCGTACCTTGATGGTCACTTCCTCTGGACCGGGAGAAGGAAAATCAACAACAGCAGCCAATCTAGCAACGGTTTTTGCGCAGCAGGGGAATAAGGTGCTATTAGTGGATGCAGATATGAGAAAGCCGACCGTTCACTATACCTTCAGCTTAGGAAATACGTTTGGTCTAACAACGGTGTTAACAAAGCAATCCAATTTACATGATTCAACAACGCAAATAGATTCATCTAATCTTTATGTGCTACCATGTGGACCGGTTCCTCCGAATCCAGCCGAAGTCATTAGCTCTCGAGCAATGGATGAACTGATGGAAACGGCATTGAATGAGTTTGATATGATTATTTTTGATTCGCCTCCTGTATTAGTTGTAACGGATGCTCAGCTTTTAGCAAATAAATGTGATGGAACGATTTTAGTTGTTTCATCAAACTTCACGGAGAAGGAAAATGCAGTGAAAGCTAAGGAACAGCTGACAACTTCAAAAGCAAAGCTGCTAGGAGTTATCTTAAATAATAAGAAGCAAGACAAATCTCAATACTACTATTATTATGGCGGGAAATAGGAGTTAATTGCCAGTTTTGATATAGGCCGGTTTTGAAATGTCTCAAATTAAAATATTCGGAGAGTAGTGGAATGTATGATTGATATTCATTGTCATATCCTCCCGTCCCTTGATGATGGGGCAAAGGATATAAGTGAGTCCGTTGCAATGGCAAGAGAAGCGGTAAAGGAAGGCATTGATACGATTATCGCTACTCCCCATCATAAAAACGGACAGTATGAAAATAAGAAACTCACTATTCTAGAAGAAGTGAAACTACTGAATAAACGACTTCAAGAAGAAAAGATCCCTCTAAATATTCTACCTGGACAGGAAACAAGAATATTTGGTGAATTTTTAGAAGAAGAAGAGCTTGTTCATATCCTCCCATTGAACCAAACTCAATACGTATTCGTTGAGCTTCCATCTGGTCATGTACCTAGATACACCGAACGATTACTATTTGATGTTCAGCTTAAGGGATTTATACCGATCATTGTTCACCCAGAAAGAAACACAGAAATCATCACCAATCCTGATATTATGTACAATCTTGTTAAAAAAGGGGCTTTGACTCAAGTAACAGCTTCGAGTGTAGCAGGGTATTTCGGAAAAAAGATTCAGAAGTTCTCTGCCCAGTTAATAGAGGCAAATCTTACTCATTTTCTAGCTTCTGATGCACATAATGTGAATAATCGAACATTTAAAATGATGGATGCGCTAGATATGGTAGAAGCAAAATTCGGTGTTGATATGGTCTACTTTTATACAGAAAATGCAGAGCTATTAATTGAAGGAAAGAATGTGATGAAAGAGATTCCGGAAAGAGTAAAGGCAAAGAAGTTTCTAGGAATCTTTTAATTGGAATCTAAATATCTAAGAAAAAATATATGATCCATATGTCTTTTCTTAGATATTTTTATGCTCGTAATGCTTTAAAGCGTTGATTCGAGCAAATATTTAGAAAGGGGAGGGTACGAATGTCTTTTCAAAGAAGGTTAACGTTTTTAGCCGTTTTAGATTCACTGATCGTGTTAACAGCCATCTATGTAAGCTTTATTATCTTACACCCGTCATTCCAGGTCCTTACATATAAGAGCCTACTGATTAGTTCTGTTACCTTACTGTTTAGCCATCATATCTTTGCATCATACTATCGTTTATATCAAAAGGCCTGGCAGTATGCGAGTGTGGGAGAATTAGTAGCCATTGTGAAAGCAGTAAGCTTTGCAGTGATAGCTGCTGCGGTTGTGCAGTTGATTTTATTTCAGGATATTTATGTCAGAGCACTATGTCTTGCGTGGATGATGCACGTGCTACTGATCGGTGGCTCGAGGTTTTCGTGGAGAGTTTACCGAGATCGTTATATTAAGCCGAAAAGTAAACAAAGAAGAGCCCTGATCGTTGGTGCAGGAGCAGCGGGAACTCTCCTTGCACGTCAATTATTAAATAATCAAGAGGCTGGAATTGTTCCTGTAGCTTTTATCGATGATAACACCCACCTACTAAAGCTTGATATCCACGGAATACCTGTTGTTGGTACATCAGTGAACATTCAAGAAGCAGTGGAAGAGTTAAAGATTGATAAAGTGATTATTGCTATACCTTCTCTTAGTAAAAATGAAATGAATAGCATTTTCCAGGAATGTGCAAAAACTAAAGCGAAAACCGTCATTATGCCAAAAGTAGAAGACGTCATGCTAGGGCGGGTCTCTGTAAAACAATTCCGCGATGTGGAAGTGGAGGACTTACTAGGTCGTGATCCAGTCGAGCTTGATATGGAAAGTATTTCGAAAAAGATCTCAGGAAATACGATTCTGGTAACGGGTGCTGGTGGGTCAATTGGGTCTGAGATTTGTAGACAGGTTAGTCAGTTTGGTCCCCAAAAACTCCTACTGTTAGGACATGGTGAAAACTCCATTTATCAGATTGACATGGAGCTTCGAAACGAATACAAAGATCAGTTTGAAATTATTCCGGTGATCGCTGATATTCAAGATCGCCATCGTATTTTTGAGGTGATGGAACTACACCGACCGGATGTAGTTTATCACGCAGCGGCACATAAGCATGTTCCGTTAATGGAGTACAATCCAAAGGAATCAGTGAAAAACAATGTCATTGGAACGAAAAATGTGGCGGAAGCAGCAGATACGTTCTCTGTTGGAACGTTCGTGCTTGTTTCTTCTGATAAAGCAGTAAACCCAACGAATGTGATGGGGTCCACGAAGCGAATTGCAGAAATGGTCATTCAGCATCTTGCTCAAAATAGCAAGACAAAGTTTGTCGCAGTACGATTTGGGAATGTACTTGGTAGCCGTGGAAGCGTCATTCCGTTATTCAAAAAGCAGATACAAGTTGGTGGTCCGGTAACTGTGACTCATCCAGAAATGACTCGTTATTTTATGACCATTCCAGAAGCCTCTAGATTGGTTATGCAAGCTGGTGCTCTGGCTCGTGGAGGGGAGATCTTTGTCCTTGACATGGGTGAGTCGGTGAAGATTGTTGATCTTGCGAAAAACCTCATTAAACTATCGGGATATACAATAGAAGAAATCGGTATTCAATACTCAGGGATTCGCCCAGGAGAAAAGATGTATGAAGAGCTTCTTGGGGAGAATGAAGTTCAAAGTGAAGCGGTGTTTCCGAAGATTTTTATTGGGAAGGCTGTTTTGGGTGGATATGATGAAGTGGAGTATTTAATGGAAGAGTTTCCTAATATGACTTCGGAAGAGATACGAGAATTAGTACTATCACTTGCAAATAGTAGCGAAATTAGAAAAGCAGAGTTTATTGGTTAATATAGTTTTAAAGGAATAAAGATTGTACAGAAATCTCTGTATTCCCCTAATTCCTAGATTGTTTGTGGAGATGGTCATTAATGAATATGTATATGTATATAAAAAGATTAGTGGATATTATCCTCTCAGCATTTGGACTGATTTTACTATCCCTTGTTTTTTTAATTCTCATAGTATGGATAAAGTTAGATTCAAAAGGCCCAGTACTTTTTAAACAAAAACGAGTGGGTATAAACAAAACCCATTTTAATATTTTAAAGTTCCGTACTATGAGTATAGATACACCAAAAGATACTCCAACGCATCTTTTGGATAATCCCGATCAATATATTACAAAGGTGGGGAAGTTCTTAAGAAAAACGTCACTTGATGAACTTCCTCAAATATGGAATATATTCATAGGGGAAATGAGTATCATTGGACCTAGACCTGCCCTTTGGAATCAGTACGATTTACTAGAGGAAAGAGATAAATACGGAGCTAATGACATACGGCCAGGTTTAACAGGTTGGGCACAGATTAATGGAAGAGATGAACTTCCTATAGATGAGAAAGCTAGATTAGATGGTAAATATGTTGAGAATATAGGATTTATAATGGATATTAAATGCTTCTTCGGGACTATTATAAGTGTTCTTAGAAGTAAGGGTGTTGTTGAAGGTAGAAAACTGGGAACTACTAATAAGGATATAGCTAGTTCCCAAGGAACAACCTCAAAACCATTGGAGGTGCATAATGATTGAATAAGAAAATATTAATTTTATCTAATCATTTTATAACATTGTTTAATTTCCGGAAGGAGCTAATAACAAAGCTAGTTGAAGAAGGACATGAAGTATTTATATCTATGCCTAAAGATGATAATGATTTTTTTAGAGACCTTGGGTGTAAAATTATTGAAACGCCTGTTGATAGAAGAGGCATTAACCCAGTAAGCGATTTGAAGTTGATTCTACGCTATATCAAGATTATGCTATCTGTAAAACCAGATATCATCTTTTCTTATACTATAAAACCAAATATATATGGTTGTATTGCGTCTAAACTCACAAAAAACAAACAAATTAGTAATATCACAGGTACAGGAGCAACGTTCTTAAATGATACCGTTATTAATGAAATTGCAAAATTACTGTATAAAATCTCAATCAAAAGGTCATACAAGGTTTTCTTTCAAAATAGAGGAGATAGAGACTTTTTCATTGAAAATGGAATGGTAGAAAATAACTATTCTTTGCTTCCAGGTTCAGGTGTGAATTTAAATCATTATGCATATAGTGAACTTCCAACACAGCAAAATATCAGTTTCATTTTTATAGGGAGAATTATGAAAATAAAAGGTATTCAAGAATATCTTGATACAGCAAGAGTAGTGAAAGAGAGGTATCCTAACACCACATTCTATATTGCGGGTTTTATTGAAGAAGATATATATAAAGATATTATTAATGAGTTTCATTCTAGAGGTATCGTAAATTATTTAGGCTTTCAAAATAATATTAAGAGCTTTATTGAAATGTGTCACTGTACAATCTTACCTTCACATGGTGGAGAAGGAGTACCAAATGTACTTTTAGAATCTGCGGCGATGGGTAGAATATGTATAGCGTCAAATATAAGCGGTTCAAGAGATGTGGTAAATCACGAAATAAATGGATATTTATTTGAACCCAAAGATAATAATGATCTAACTAATCAGGTAATTAAGTTTTTAGAATTAGATAATAAATATAGAATACAAATGGGTCTTGCAGGAAGAAAGAAAGTCGAAAATGAGTTTGATAGAAAAGTAGTAATAAATAATTACCTTAACGAGTTAGAAAACTTAGGAGTGTAAGAACACAAGGTTTATGTTTAAAAGGAGGGGATAATGGTAAATGAATAAAGGAACAATTGTCTATATAGGAGGTTTTGAACTTCCTGATAAAAATGCTGCTGCACATAGGGTATTAAATAATGGGAAATTACTGAGGGAGTTAGGTTATAATGTAGTTTTTATTGGAATAGATAAAACTTTAAAATATAACGTTAATCAAACATTAGAGAAGAAAAAAGTTCAAGGCTTTGAATATTGGTCATTGCCATATCCAAGTTCTAATGTACACTGGATGGACTATCTAACTAATACTACTTTTTTTAAGAAGATTATAAGAAGCTATTCGGATATTAAAACTATTATTTGTTATAACTATCAATCAATACCTTTTTTAAAAATAAAGAATTACTGTAAATTGCAAAATATTAATATTATAGCAGATTGTACAGAGTGGTATAGTACTTCAGGAACTAATATAGTGTTTAAGATAATTAAAGGACTTGATTCTTTTTTGCGTATGAGAGTTATTCAAAAAAAAGTAGACGGTATAATAGTAATTAGTAGATATTTAGAAGATTATTATAGAAATAATAAAAATGTACTATATCTCCCTCCTCTTGTAGATTTATTAGAAGTGAAGTGGGATACATCTAAATTTAGCAATGATTCATCCAGACCGCTTATAGTCTATGCCGGGAGTCCAGGTAGAAACAAAGATAAATTAAACCTAGTGATTGAGGCTATGAGCAAATTGAGGATTGAAAATCAGTATTCTTTTTATATTGTTGGATTGACTAAGGAACAGTATTTAAATGATTATCCAAGTCATGGGGAAATAATTGAGCAGCTGGATGATAGCATCAAATTTCTGGGAAGATTACCTCACACAGAAAGTTTAAAGTGGGTTAAAACAGCTGATTATACAATGTTTATACGTGAGGATAATCGTATGACTAGGGCAGGATTCCCGACTAAATTTGTTGAGAGTATAAGTTGTGGTACTCCTGTTATTACCTCCGATAACAGTGATTTAAAAGAATATTTAAATGAAGGCTATAATGGTTATTTTATTAAAGATTATCTTGGCAAATTCTCAGATATAAAAGTAATAATAGAACAAGTTTATAGAGAAATGGGACAACAAAAAATTATAGATAATAGTGCTTTTGATTTCAGGAATTATGTGAACCAAACTAAAGTATTCATTAGCAATCTATAGATTTAAAAAACAAATATATGGTTGTAATAATAGGGTGGTAATGTTGAAGTTACAAATACAAAATAAACAAGAAACAATACTAATGAGGAAAGTTTTATCCTTGATATCATATTACCTAATAGTTGCAAGTATACTACCACAATTAAAGTTAATACCTGGTTATACAGTTTCAGTTTTTGCTGCTATGTTTGCGTGGTTTATTTGTGCTCTTTTATTAAATCCTATATTTTTTGTTAGACCACAAATAAATACTTTATTAATAATATTTTTTGTATCGTATACTTTTCTAACTCCTTATCTTTTCGGCAATAGTACCTTAGGAAATCGATATTTAGAGCATGGGGTTATGTTTGTTTTCTACCTAATGTATAAATACAACAAAATGTTTGATTATAGTCATATTAGTAAGAGTTTAGTTAAATGGATAATACCAGTTGTTATTTATACAAGCGTAGTCACATTTTACGGTCTTCTAAATAACCCTTATTTGGCACGTAGTATAAAAACTAGTGGTGAGGATACTATGATGTTACGTGCTCAAGGGGTAGGAGGCTATGAATTAATATACTTTTTAGTATTTGTAAGTATAATACTCTTCTATATTTTATTTAATATTAAATTAATCTCTATATATAAAAAGATATTATCCTATTTAATTTTACTACTCTTCCTTTTAACAATAGTCTTTGCTAATTATTTTACAGCTTTATTAATAGTAACAATTGCCTTCTCATTAATTCTAATAATTAGTAAAGGAAAATTACTTATAAAATCAATATTTATATTATTTGGTATTATTTTTCTGTTTTTCAGTAAAGAAGTTATCAACTTAATAATAAGTTGGTTAATTAGTTTTCTAGAAGAGGGTTCAACAGTATATAAGCTTCAAATATTACAAGCAAATATTATGGGGAGTAACGGAGAAGGTTCCCTTTTATTGAATAGAACATTAACTTTGGAATCTAGTTGGAATGCTTTTTTGGATAATCCGATAATCGGAATTATAACTAATCCAATAGAATCGAATGGTGGTTTTATGGTTGGTTTTGGGCAACATTCACATTTTATTGACACATTAGCTCTGTTTGGACTTTTTTTTGGTATTTTAAACATAATTTTAATAATTCAACCTTTTATAGTAAGAATGAGAATTAATCCTGATTTAATAGGCTTTAACCTAACGATATTAATATCAACTATAATCCTATTTTTGATGAATAATGCAACAACTTCTATAGGATTCGCTGTATTTTTTGTCTATCCAGTAGTCTATGACTGGTTTGTAGAGCGTGAAAAGATAGTGAAAAATGCTAGTTGAATAGGGATAATATAAATAAACTCAAATCTTAAAGGGGAAATGATATGAGATCCATATTAAACTATGCTTTTTATGTAATAGGAAAAGTACTGTTATTAGCTCAGAAAACTTATTGGTTTTTTTGGAGAAGGTATCTACTAACACAATTTAAAAGTTGTGGAGAGGGTGTATATCTAGGACGTAATTGTATATTTACATGCGAGAACATAAGTATAGGTAATGATGTATATATTGGGAACAATGCTTGCTTTCAGTCTGTACATGGTCAGATAAAAATTGGTAATCATGTAATGTTTGGACCCAATGTTCATATTCATGGTGGTGATCATAAATATAATTCTGTGGGAGTTTATATGAAGTCGATTACTGACAAGGTGGAAGGTGAGGATGGTATTGTTAATATATGTGACGATGTATGGATTGGAGCTGGAGCAACTATTTTAAAAGGTGTAACTATTGGTGAAGGATGCATTATCGGAGCCGGAAGTATTATAAACAAGGACGTTGAACCTTACACAATTGTTGTAGGAGCATTACCTAGACGAGAATTAAAAAGATTTGATGATAAAACTATCCAAAAGCATAGGGAGATTCTGCAGAATGGGAGAAAAAGCTAGTATTAAACCAAAAGTCATGATGCATTATGTTAAGCCAGGATCAACTGGGGGACCAAACGTACTGTTTAAGAGAATTGAAAATGCTCCTCAATTAAATGAAAAATATGAATTTGTTCATTTAAATCAAAACAGAGTTGCAGGTGGGAAAATTAATTTCAGCTTAATAT
Source organism: Robertmurraya korlensis NBRC 107688 (assembly GCF_001591645.1). Classification (GTDB taxonomy): domain Bacteria; phylum Bacillota; class Bacilli; order Bacillales; family Cytobacillaceae; genus Robertmurraya_A. The sequence continues at coordinate 40,116 of NZ_BCVH01000011.1, forward strand.
GGGAACTTAAAAAAGAAATCTCAAAAATTAAGCCTGATATAATTCATATTTCTGGGATGCAGAGTTCAGGGTTTCATTGTATGGTTGCTGCGGTGCTTGCTGGCTGTCGAAATCGATTAGTTACAACTCATGGTTTTTCTGGTGATGCAATTAATATATCAAAAATTAAAAAAAATATATTTAATAAAATTATTGAACCTTTAACTCTAGTATTGGCTACACATGTGCAGTGTATAAGCAAATTTACTATCGAAAAAAAAATGGTAAAAAAATATGCTAAAAATAAGTCTTGTTACATTTATAATTACCCTCCTAGTAAGGATGAACTTTCAACTGATAAGAATATTAGAAAGAAATTGGGGATAGGTAGTGAAGAAGTAGTTTTTACATCTGTTTCTCGCATAGTTCTTGATAAAGGTTATAAGGAACTAGCAGAGGCAATTAAAAGCCTAAAGGACCTAAAAAATATTAGATTTTTAATTGTAGGTGATGGGGATTACGAGGGTAAATTTGCTAATAAAGTAAGTCAGGAAATTAGAGATGGAAAAGTAATAATGTTAGGGAAGACTGATGATGTACTGGATATTTTAAATGAGAGTGATGTATTTGTACTTCCAACACTACATGAGAACTTAGGGAATGTATTTTTAGAAGCTTCTACTGTAGGAATTCCAAGCATTGGAACTAATGTGGGAGGAGTACCTGAGATAGTAAGCAATGGTGTCACGGGATTACTAATCCCACCTTATAATTCAAATGCTCTAACCAATTCAATTAGAGAGCTTTATTCTAAGCCTGAGGTGAGAAAAGAAATGGGCTTGAAGGCAAAGGAAAGGCTTCTTAATAATTTTAATGCAACTGAAATCTCAAATAAATTTAGTGAATTATATTCATTAATGCTTAATAACTAAATAAAAAGCTCTATACAAGGAGTAAAATATGACTCGTAAAACAATAAAATATATAGCGTTTTACTCAACTGATATCGGAGATTCTCAAAATAGAGCAGCTGTTTTATCTGCTACTAATAAAATTAACTATATATGTAGTGCTTTAAGAAAAAATGGATATGATGTTGAAATCATTTCCCCAAGTTGGACAAATAACAATACTGGAGTTTATAGAGGAGAAACAAAAGAAGTAACAGAAGGAGTCACACTTAAAACCTTTGCAACATTTGGGAGTAAGAACAAGTTTATGAAATTTTTCAAATACCTTTTTTCAAACCTGCAACTTTATATCTACTTGTTAAAAAATACCAAAAGGGATGAACCCATTATAGTTTATCATTCAGTATTTTTATCCTTTCCAATAAGGGTTGTTAAATTACTCAAGAAATTTAATTTAATTCTCGAAGTAGAAGAAATCTATAAGGATGTACAATCTGCTTCTAGTTTTATGGAAAAGAGTGAATTTAAGCTATTTGAGATTGCTGATAAATTTATCTTCCCTACAGAACTCCTAAATGAAAAGATTAATTTAGGGGAGAAACCTTTTTCTATAATATATGGAACATACCAGGTAGAAGATGAACGAGAGTGTAAATTTGATGATAATCAAACTCACGTAGTATACGCTGGTACCTTTGAACCAAGTAAAGGCTCTACTCTCGCAATTGCTGTTGCTGAATACTTACCTGAAAATTATCACATGCATTTAATTGGATTTGGTACCGATGAACAAGTTAACAATATTAAAAATAAAATAGAACTGGTTTCTAAAAAAACGAAGGCGTATATCTCTTATAATGGGTTGCTTCAAGGTGAAGAATATATTCGTTTCTTACAAAAATGTGATATCGGTCTCAGTCCCCAAGTCCCTAATGCAGGTTACAATGAAACTTCTTTTCCTTCAAAAATCCTGTCATATTTAGCTAATGGATTAAGTGTTGTATCTGTTCGGATTAAATCTATTGAAAAATCAGCAGTTGATGAAGTTATTTTTTATTACGACAAACCTGATCCAAAAGAGGTTGCAAGTAGAATAGTTTCTATAGATCTTAATAGAAAACAAAGTGGTAAAGAACTAATAAAAAAATTAGATAGAGAGTTCGTTGTACAAATCAAACAATTACTGGAGATCTAGAATGGTTGAAGTTCTAACAAAACTTACAAATAAATTTAAAAATGAGAATAGCAAAATAATCTTAAATAATGCAATAGGTGCAATGGTTATAAAGGGAGGGGGAATTATTGTATCATTCCTAACATTCCCAGCCTATATGGAGTATTTTAGCAGTCAGCCTGTTTTAGGACTTTGGTTTACAGTACTTTCAGTTTTATCATGGATTCTAACTTTTGATTTAGGAATAGGAAATGGTCTAAGAAACCATTTAGTTCCTACTTTAATTAACAATGATACAATTAAAACAAAAAAGTATGTATCTTCAGCTTATGTAGCTATAGCTATTGTTGTGATTTTTTCCATGATAACTGCATTCATAGTATTCAGATTTGTTGACTGGAACTACTTTTTTAATATTTCTACTGATGTAGTTAGCAGAGAAACCTTAAATAAAACAGTACTATTAGTATTTTCAGGTATTATGCTTCAATTTTTATTAAAACTTATTACTTCAATACTATATGCAATGCAAAGATCAGCACTAAATAACCTCCTAGGACTTATAAGTAATTTTTTAATATTAGTCTATGTTTCATTCTGGAATAATGAAGATATTGAATTGAGCCTGATCTATTTAGCAGGGATTTACATTTTATCAATCAATATACCTTTGTTGGTAATTACTGTTCGAATTTTTTCGAAACAATTAAAGGACTGTAAACCGGAGTTAAATTATTTTGATAAAGAATATGCAAAAGATATAGTTAAATTAGGTGGAGCATTTTTTTGGGTTCAAATAATGTATATGATTATTGTGATAACAAATGAGTTTTTAATTTCATTGTTGGTAAGTCCAAGTATGGTAGTTGATTATCAAATTTATAACAAGGTCTTTTCTTTAATTGGAGTATTTTTCTTATTGGCGTTAACCCCAGTTTGGTCGGCTGTAACCAAGGCAATATCAGAGCAGAACTTTAAGTGGGTGAATCAGCTATATAAAAATCTGAAAATATTTGCGCTAATTGCCGTTATTTTACAGTTTTTGATGATACCTTTTCTACAATTATTTATTGATATCTGGCTAGGAAAAAATTCAATAGAAGTGAATTATTTTTACTGCTTTATCTTTGCTATATATGGAAGTTTATTCATTTGGAATGGAGTTATCTCTAGTATAGCGAATGGAATCGGTCAATTAAAAACACAGACCATATGGTTAACTGTGGGGGTCATTGTAAAAGTAGGTGCTTCTTGGTACTTTGTTGATATTTTTAATTCTTGGATAGCTATAGTAATTGCAAATATCATAGCAATGAGTTTTTATTGCGTTATACAACCATTTTGGCTAAGTAGGTTTCTTAAAGAAAAAGAATTAGGAGGTAACAATTATGTTTAATAATAAAACACTATTAATTACTGGAGGAACAGGATCTTTTGGTAATGCAGTAATGAAAAGATTCTTAGATACAGATATAAAAGAAGTTAGAATATTCTCTCGTGATGAAAAAAAACAAGATGATATGAGGAAATTATATAAAAACGATAAACTAAGGTTTTACATTGGAGATGTGCGAGATTCTAGTAGTGTTAAGAATGCAATGCATGGTGTAGATTATGTATTCCATGCTGCAGCTCTTAAACAAGTCCCATCTTGTGAGTTCTTTCCAATGGAAGCAGTTAAAACTAATGTAATTGGAACAGAAAATGTTCTCAATGCAGCTATTGAAGGTGGAATTGAGAAGGTGATTTGCTTATCTACGGATAAAGCAGCGTATCCTATTAATGCAATGGGGATCTCAAAGGCTATGATGGAGAAAGTATTTGTAGCAAAAGCTAATACCGTAGACCCTAGTAGAACTCTTATTTGCGGAACGCGTTATGGAAATGTAATGGCTTCTAGAGGATCAGTTATTCCATTATTTATAGATCAGATTAAAAGTGGGAAATCACTAACAGTAACGGATCCTAATATGACCAGATTCTTAATGAGCCTTGAAGAAGCGGTAGAGTTAGTGGTGTTTGCTTTTGAGAATGCAGAAGCTGGAGATATTATGGTGCAAAAGGCGCCTGCATCAACTATTGGTGACCTTGCTCAAGCACTTAAGGAGTTATTTAATGTTGAGAATGAAATCAAAGTAATTGGTACTCGTCACGGTGAGAAGTTGTATGAGACTTTGCTTACAAGAGAAGAACATATCGTTGCAAATGATTTAGGTGGTTTCTACAGAGTACCTGCAGATAAAAGGGATCTTAATTATGACAAGTATTTCGTCGAAGGAGATAAACAACTGTCCTCTGAAGAAGAGTATAACTCTCACAATACTCATAGATTAAATATTGAACAAATTAAGGATAGATTACTTACACTTGATTATGTAGTTGAAGAGTTGAAAGGTTGGAATCATTAATGAAGATTCTAGTAACAGGGGCTTATGGGTTTGTCGGTAAGAATCTGATTGCGGAACTAAGGAATCAAAAATTTAAAGATATTTTTGAATATGGAAGAAGTACAGATCCTTCCTTACTAGATGAATATTGCAAAGAGGCCGACTTTGTATTTCATCTCGCAGGTGTAAATCGTCCTAAAGAGGAGTCTGATTTCATAGATGGAAATTTAGGCTTTACTTCCACTCTTCTTGATACATTAAAAAAATATAATAATAATTGCCCAGTAATGATTTCATCATCAATACAAGCTGAGTTAGAAAATCCATATGGGATTAGTAAACGAGAAGCTGAAAATGCCCTCATTAACTATGGTAACTACACAGGGTCAAAAGTCCTTGTATACCGCCTGCCCAATGTTTTTGGTAAGTGGTGCCGTCCTAATTATAATAGTGCAGTTGCCACATTCTGTTATAATGTTGCACATGGCCTACCTATTCAAGTTAACAATCCAGAAGTTGTTATGAACTTAGTTTATATAGATGATGTAGTAGAAGAACTTCTTCAAGCCTTAAAGGGAAATGAAAACTCAATTGGTAAGGTTTGCGAAATTCCGATCAAATATACTGTTAAGCTCGGTAAGATTGTTGAGCTTATAGAATCATTTAAGAAAAGTCGTGAGGATCGTACTATTCCAAATATGGCAAATGATTTTGAGAAAAAGCTATATAGCACGTTTCTAAGCTATCTACCAGATGATCAGTTTAGCTATGATCTTAAAATGAATGTAGATCATAGAGGGTCATTTACAGAGTTCATTAAAACTCCTGATAGAGGACAAGTTTCAGTCAATATTTCTAAACCTGGAATCACTAAAGGAAACCATTGGCATCATACTAAGAATGAGAAGTTTCTAGTTGTTAGTGGAAAAGGAGTTATTCGTTTTAGAAAAATAGATGCTGAAGAAATCATAGAATATTTTGTTAGCGGTGAAAAATTAGAAGTAGTAGATATCCCTACTGGCTACACACATAACATAGAGAATCTTGGTAATAGTGATATGGTAACTATTATGTGGGCAAATGAACACTTTGATCCTGAAAGGCCAGACACTTACTTCCTGGAGGTATAAATATATGAAGAAGTTGAAAGTAATGACAGTTGTAGGTACTAGACCTGAAATTATTAGACTATCAGCTGTAATAAATAAACTTGAAGAATCAGAAGCGATTGAACATACACTTGTTCATACTGGTCAAAACTATGATTACGAGTTGAATGAAGTTTTCTTTCAAGATTTTAACCTGAGAAAACCTGACTATTTTCTTAACGCAGCAAATGGAACTGCAGTAGAGACAATTGGGAATATATTGGTAAAGATTGATCCGATAATGGAAGAAGTAAAACCAGATGCTTTTCTAGTGCTAGGAGATACTAATAGTTGCCTATGTGCTATCGCAGCAAAAAGAAGACAGATTCCTATCTTCCATATGGAAGCTGGTAACAGGTGTTTTGACCAACGGGTACCAGAAGAAACAAATAGAAGAATAGTTGATCACACAGCGGATATTAACTTAACTTATAGTGATATAGCAAGAGAATACTTATTAAGAGAAGGATTTCCTGCAGATAGAATAATCAAGACAGGAAGCCCTATGTTTGAGGTGCTTAATTCTAGAAAAAGAGATATTGAGGATTCCGATGTTCTAGGTAGATTAGACTTAAATGAAGGGAAATACTTTGTTGTATCTGCCCATAGAGATGAGAACATTAATTCAGAAACAAACTTCTTAGATTTAGTTGAGAGTTTAAATGCAGTTGCTGAGAGGTATAAATTACCTGTAGTTGTTAGTACTCATCCTAGAACGAGAAACATGATTGAAGCAAAAGGAATTGTTTTTAACCCTCTCGTTAAAACAATGAAGCCCTTAGGCTTTAATGACTACGTAAAACTTCAACTTAAATCACGAGCTGTACTCAGCGATAGTGGTACTATTAGCGAAGAGTCTTCAATTCTAGGATTTAGAGCTCTAAATATTAGGCAAGCTCATGAAAGGCCCGAAGCGATGGAAGAGACTTCGGTTATGATGGTCGGTCTTAAGAAAGAGAGAATTATTCAAGGATTAGAAGTGTTAGAGAGTCAGCAATTAGGTACTTTGAGGCTAGTAAGTGATTATAGTATGCCCAATGTTTCCGATAAAGTACTTAGGATCATTCTATCTTATACAGATTATGTTAATAGAGTTGTTTGGAGTAAAAATTAGAGGATAAATTGAAAATACTTTATAGATTTAGGAGAGAATAACCATGTATAAAATTGCAGTTGCTGGTACAGGGTATGTTGGCTTAGTAGCTGGTGTCTGTTTTGCTGAAATGGGTCATCAAGTAACTTGTGTTGATATAGATGAGGAAAAGGTAGAGCTAATGAAATCTGGCGTTTCACCAATTTTCGAAGCAGGTCTTGAAGAATTAATGCAGAAGAACTATGATTCTAGAAGAATTGAGTATACAACAGACTTCAAATCGGCTTACAAAGATGCAGATGCCATTTTTATTGGTGTTGGTACTCCTGAACAACCAGATGGTTCTGCAAATCTCTCATACATTGCAACTGTTGCCAGACAAATAGCTGAATCAATTGAGAACGACTGTTTGGTTGTTGTTAAATCTACAGTTCCAGTAGGAACAAATGATAAAGTAGAACAGTTTATTCATGACTTCTTAGTAAATGATGTACGTGTAGAAGTTGCATCCAATCCAGAGTTCTTGGCACAAGGATCTGCAGTCCATGATACCCTTTACGCAGAAAGAATTGTTATTGGATCTGAAAGTAAATGGGCAGAGGAACTATTAACAAGAATTTATGAACCTTTTAATTTACCTATTGTAGCTGTAAACAGAAGATCAGCTGAAATGATTAAGTATGCTTCAAATGATTTTCTAGCTCTTAAAATATCTTATATGAATGACATTGCTAATCTATGCGAATTAGTTGGTGCAGATATTCAAGATGTTGCTAGAGGAATGAGCTTCGATGAGCGTATTGGTAGCAAGTTTTTAAATGCAGGAATTGGGTTCGGTGGATCGTGTTTTCCAAAGGATACAAATGCACTAAAGTATATTGCTAGAATGAATGGTTACGAACTTAAAACAGTTAAGGCTGCTATCGATGTGAATAAAGAGCAGAAGACAAAGTTATATGCTAAAGCTAGTAAAAGGCTAATTACCTTTAATGGTCTTAAAGTAGCTGTACTAGGGTTAACCTTTAAACCAGGTACAGATGATTTAAGGGAAGCAGCATCACTTGAGAATGTACCATTATTATTAGAACAGGGTGCAGATATTTTTGCCTATGACCCTGTTGGTGTAGAAAACTTTGCAAAGTTGTTTAAAGAAGGTAAGCACAACAAAGGAAGTATCACTTTCGTTTCAAATATAGAGCATGCCTTAGAAAATGCAAATGTTTGCTTTATCTTTACTGAATGGAAAGAAATCAAAGGAATTTCACCAGATACTTATAAGAAACTAATGAGAACTCCTTTAGTTTATGACGGAAGAAATATATACAGTGTTGGAGAAATGGAAAAAGTAGGAGTAGAATACCACTCAATTGGTAGAAGATCAACAACTAGAGAAGGATTGAAGGAGTCGAATAGTCTTGAACTACAAACCTATTGATACAAGTAAGACATACCTAGTTACTGGAGCAGCAGGATTTATTGGCTATTACTTATCTAGAAATTTACTAGAACAAGGTTGTAAAGTAATTGGTATTGATAACGTTAATGACTATTATGATGTTCATCTTAAACATACTCGGTTGGGGCAACTAGAACCTTTTAATAAGTTTATCTTCATTAAAACTGATATATCTGATAAAGATAGGGTTATGAAAATCTTTGATGAATATAAGCCAAATGTTGTGGTTAACTTGGCTGCTCAAGCAGGAGTTCGTTATTCCATAGAGAATCCGGATATATATATACAAAGTAATATTATTGGGTTCTATAATATTCTGGAAGCATGTAGATACTATCCAGTCGATCACATTTTATATGCATCTTCTAGTTCAGTTTATGGAGCTAATAAAAAGGTTCCATTTGAAGAAACGGATTTTGTAGATAACCCGGTTTCCTTATATGCATCTACTAAAAAGTCTAACGAGTTAATGGCTCATACCTACAGTCATTTATATAAAGTTCCAGCAACGGGGTTACGTTTCTTTACTGTTTATGGACCTATGGGACGACCTGATATGGCCTACTTTGGTTTTACAAACAAGTATTTTGCTGGAGAACCAATAAAAATATTTAATAATGGTGATTTCGCAAATGACCTGTATAGGGACTTTACATTTATAGATGATATAGTTGAGGGAATAGAAAGATTGTTATGTAATCCACCTGAAGGTGAAGTCCAGCATATAGTATACAATATAGGCAACAATAGTCCTGAGAAGTTGATGACATTTATTCAAACTTTGGAAAAGACTTTAAGTAATTCTCTTGGTAGAGAAGTACAATTTGAAAAAGTATTTGAAGCATTAAAGCCTGGTGATGTCCCAGCTACCTATGCATCTACCGATCTTTTACAAAAGGCAGTAGGCTTCAAGCCGAAAACCTCAATAAAGGATGGCTTACAAAAGTTTGCTGACTGGTATGTTGAATATTATAAGGTTAAATAAAAATAAATTATATTGCATTAGCACCCCTTAGGTAAGAGGAAAATTTAACCACAGGTGTTTATTTTTGGATAAAATAAAGCGAAGAATTAATATGAGGCGATTTTAAATTTCCTTTCTCTTAGTTCACTGATTTTTAATACAACACTAACTTGTCCTCCAAAAATCTAACCTCCAATAAACGAATAAAATTTGTTTATTGGAGGTTAGCAAAAATGGCGAAAGTGTAGAGGGGAACATAGCGAAAACTTTTTATTTTAGCGTTCACAAGAGTAGATAGCTCTTTCAGAAAATTAGGGTACAGGGGTGCTTTATAAACTAGTGATACTGTTAAAAATATACAGTCCCACTCAAATAATAATATTGAGGAAAAATATTACTACATATTTATAATTCATTAATTATATCAACAATGTTTTGATTGTCACTTTCCCAATTATTTCTATCTATTCTTATTGTTTTTAGATAGCTACTTATATTTTTATTAGTTAATATTACACCAAATTCAGTAGAATAGTTTTCGTTATAAGATAATATTTTGTCAAAAATCAGATTACCAACTTTTTTTCTGTAATGCGATTGATCTAAGTAAATATTAAAATTATTAGGTGAACTAGTTGTAATGAAATTATACCCAGTAAAATCCCAAACAGGAGTTAGTTCTACGACCTCATTTTTCCACTTTTCAAATTCATCCCAAAGCCCTGCTTTTAAAATACCCTCTAATTGTATAGCATGTATAGGGTGTATAAATATAATTAATTCAATATTATGTGAACGACTAGTATTTATTATATAGTGTAGATCATTTAGACGATTCCTTGACAGTTTATATTTTTTAAGTACAGTCTCACTTTGTAAGTGTTCTTTTAAATGATCGTAGAACCTATTTTTTCCGGAATCTAACAGTTCTATATGCTGTGATAAGATTGCCTCTTCATTATGACTTCCATTCTTTAAGATCGTATTAAAAGTATACATACTCTCATTATAAAAATTGTCTGAAATAACTTTGAAACTGTCTCTTGTAGCCTGATATGTAAGTAAATTTATTAATAGGTCATTTATTTTGAAAAGTTTTGAATTTAGTCTATCCTCAGTAAAAGTGGCTGTGTTAGGTCTATACTCATTAAAAGCTTCAAAATCAAGACCAATAATTACTTTCTCAAGGTTAGGGTTAACTAAAAGTGAATAATCAAAATAAAGCCTTTGCTCATACATGTTTGCTCCTGAGAGTCCTAGATTATAAGCAGTGTCACCTGTCTTTTTATAGTAATAGTTAGGATCTAACCCGATTTGAGTCCTGGATGTCCCTAAAAGGATGACATCAGGCTTTAGAACAACAATATCTCTAGCTTTTTGTAGGTATTCTTTATTTTCAATTTTTTTTTCATTAAAGTTATGTATTTTTCTAACATAAAAAATATTGTATGGATTTACAAAATAATTAAAGCAGAAAATTGAAAATAATAATAACGATGTATATATTATCAAAGCCTTAAACCATTTTTTATACTCTACCATAAATTTCTCCTAAAAATTAAAATAGATAAATTCGCTTTCTTGGGTGAGATGAAGAATTGAAATTAACAACAAGAATAAGGTAAATAACATATAAAACCAACTGGCTTTATATTCATCTTTAAGTTGTGTAGAGTTTTTAAAGCATAAAATTAAAATAAATCCAAGTACTAAAAACTTAACTGAAGTTATTACATCTGTTAAAGACAGTTCTCCATCAGCTAACTTAATAGAACTAATGAATGGAAGTAACTTATATATGATTGAAGGGAAAACAATACCCTCTAAACCTATCATCCCTTTAAGTATTTTATATACATCTTCAAAAGAACTAGCTCTAAAAAACACCATAGAAAAATTAATAAAGTTAAATGTGATGATCCAAGCTAACAGCTTGTTCATTCTAAAATTGGCTGATTTCCATAACCTATGTGTTACTGTTGCTACCCCATGTATAAGTCCCCAAACTACAAAAGTCCATCCTGCCCCGTGCCAGATACCACTTATGATGTATAAAAGCATCAGACTAATATTTGTTCGAAGCATGACTTGTTTATTTAATCCAAGTGGTTTAAAGACTTTTCGTAATAAAGCTTTGTTCATAGGGGTATAAATATACTTATATAAAAATCTCCCCAGAGTCATATGCCACTTGTTCCATACTTCCTGTATATTTAAAGCTTTATAAGGTGAGTAAAAGTTAATAGGTAAAGTGATATTAAATAAAAGGGCAACTCCACTAGCCATGTCCATATATCCACTAAAATCAAAATACAGTTGAAAAGTATAAGATAAGGAAACAATCCAAGCCTCAATAAAAGTGAGTTTTTCTAATACATCGAATCCCTGATTTGCCCATTGAGCAAAACTATCTGCTAGCATTACTTTTTTAAATAATCCAATCGAAAATAAAAATGAGCCAATTGCTAGGTTTTTATAATTAATAATCTTTTTTCTTAAGTTATTAAACTGTGGCATTACTTCCTTATGATGGACAATTGGTCCAGCAATTAACTGTGGAAAGAATGTTACAAACAAACAATAATCGTTGAAACTATAGTTTTCAATTTCTTTCCTGTACGTATCTACCAAATAAGCTATCTGTTGGAATGTAAAAAAGCTTATGGCAAGTGGTAATGCTAAGTTTAGAAATGGGATATCTGATTTAAATAGGATATTAATATTTTCAATATAGAAGTCTGCATACTTATAATAGCTGAGTAAACCAACATTTATTAAAATTCCAATACTTAAAATCGTCTTTCTTTTATTGATGGAGTAATCATTAGTTAAGGCATTTCCTAGTCCATAATTTATAATCATTGAAAAGAGAAGTAGGGGAAGATAATATATATTCCACCAACTATAAAAGAATAAGGAACTTAGTGTTAACCAATATTTTGACAGGGTGGTAAGTTTCCTTTTGTTAAGTAAGAAATATACCCAAACAACTACTGGCAAGAAAATGAAAATAAACTCGAAAGAATTAAATAACATATTTTAACTCCATAATCTTAATAAAAAATATTTTTTAAATATCGTGTTGTCCTAGATAGGAGTTTAACCAGTACTAATTTACTATATCTTAACTTACAAATTATATCAGAGAAAATATAATTTTGGGATGGTAACTATATTTAGTTTTTTAGAAATTAAGGAAGGGTATTCCTAAGTGGTTTATATGTCTTTTTGTAACGGGAAGAGATATTTTCCAGCGTAGAAGTTAGAAAAGAAAATGATAGTAATACATCCATAGTTGATGAGTTTGATAATTTGCCAATATGTTATACCATCGTTATACGATACGTGGGAAAAAGAAAAACGAAAACAAATCGGTTTTAATTCTAATGGAGATAAGAGCCAGTGTATAGAGTTTTCATGGGAGAATCAATAAATAAAGGATATGAACTTTAGAACTATAATGAGTTTTATGTTTCGAACGATCAAGGGTAATAACTACTGGTATCTTCACCGGTACATTCTAGCCAATAACAAGCGGAGGCTAAGCTATTTTAAGAGTATGCTGTTTTATGATGCCTTTACTGGAAATAGGTACATCGGAACAGGTTATAGCGAAACTATCCCCAATCCTGATCAGAAATCTGTTCCCTTAAACTCATATGCTGAAATTTTCAAATGAAATAGGAGTAGGTCCTTGATGAACCTACTCCTAACTACTACCCAAGAACAGGAATGACCATCTTTGATTGGCAATGAATTAATACTTACATAAATGTAAGGGATCAATTAATATGGAAGGAAAGCTGAGGGAGTATAATTTACTCTATCGATTTGGTGGAGATGAGTTTGTGATCTTGATCTTACTATCTGATATGGAGATCATTGAAGTAGAATCCCGATTAGAAGGTATCCAATCTGCATTGAAGCAGCCGATGAGTACTAATAATCATATGAAACGAGTTTCTGCGAGTATTGGAAGGCCCTATACAACAAAAGTGTCTAACGCCGATTTAGAAGTCGAGAGGTGGATGGGAATATGTATAAATGCTAATTTAAGGATGTACAGTTTTGATGGTTAAACTGCATAATATTCTCGAGGTGAATATTATGCATATACCAATCAACGTTCATACTGATATTGAAATTAATAGTCTTTCAGATTTACCTAAATTAAAAATGTTAATGGAGAGCTTAAACATGAAAATCAATAAAAGTAAATTGGCTCGGGATATGGGAGTCGATCGGAGGACGGTTGATAAATACCTTAAGGGTAGTGTACCGAAAAATATGCAGAATCGGACCTCTGTAATAGACGACTATTACAAGATTATCAAGTTATTGCTTTCAGAAGAATCTAAGCAGATATTCTATTACAACGAGTATTATGGCAATACCTTAAAGATAATCATGGATTAACCTGTAGCCAATCCAACTTCAGAAAGTACATATCGAACAAACCAGAATTTCAAAGTTACTTTGATTCAGGGAAGCGAAAGAGCTCAAACAGTGAAGTGATTCGCTTTGAAACACCTCCAGGAGAACAAGCTCAATTGGATTGGAAGGAAAATATTCGCTATAGCACAAAAAATGGAGAGATATTATATGTAAATGTCTGTATGCTCCTGCTTTCCCATTCAAGATTTAGAGCATTTAATCTATCTATCTCAAAGTCTCAAAGTATATTGTTGGCATTCCTTACGGAAAGTTTCGAAGCATTTGGGGGCGTTCCTAAAACGATTCTGACAGACAATATGAAGACCATCATGGATGAGCCAAGAACAGAATATCAAAAAGGGAAAGTTAATGATCGATTTTATCAATTCGCCAAGGACATGGGGTTTGAAGTGAGGCCTTGTATTGCTGGGCGACCAAGAACAAAAGCCAAAGTGGAAGCTCCGATGAAACTAATTGATGAAATTCATGCCTACCAAGGAAAGTTTGATTTTGAAGGACTTCATCAGTTTGTACAAAAACTCTGTGATCGAATCAATAATAGTTACCATCAAGGGACAGGGAAAATACCAATACTGGCACTTAAAAAAGAAAGAAACCTCTTATCTCCACTACCACATGAACGAATAAGAGATTTCTATAAAATTAATCAAATACTTGTGAAAGTGAATCAATCAAATATGATCACCTTCAAGTCCAACCAGTATTCAGTCCCACCTGGATACATCGGACAAACCCTTAGTTTACAAGTATATGACAACCATATCTTCATCTATTATAACACTGAATTAGTCGTACAACACACTATTAGCCAGTTGAAAATTAACTACAAGCCAGAACATTACGTTGAGACCCTCGCTAGAGGGCTCCCTTCTTCTACTAACATTGAAGAGCTGGCAAGGAAAAATTTAGAGGCGATTAATGAGGTGTATAAAAATGAATAGTAGTTATAACAAGCTTGTCCAAAATTTAGAATACTTAAAGTTAAAACAGATGATGATACATCTAGATAAAACAATCAATTTTATGACAAATAACCAACTGTCATTTACGGATACGTTAATAAAACTTACAGATTACGAAATCGATATGAAAGAAGTAAACATGGTAAAGTCGATGGTCAAAGTAGGAGCATTCCCGCATCTAAAGGAATTAAAGGACTTTGACTTTGAGTTTCAGCCATCAATAAATAAGCAGCAGATATTGGATTTTACGACCTTACGGTTTTTAGAACGAAAAGAAAATATTGTTTTCCTGGGAACAAGTGGAGTAGGCAAAACGCATTTAGCAACCTCTATTGGAATCGCGGCTGCCAAGAAAAGAACAAGTACGTACTTTATCAAGTGTAATGATTTAATTATGAATTTGAAAAGAGCAAAGTTGGAGAATCGATTGGAAAATAGTTGAAACACTATGCAAAATATAAACTACTTATTATTGATGAGATCGGTTATTTGCCTATCGACGGAGAAGATGCCAAGCTGTTTTTTCAGGTAATAGACTTGAGATACGAACAGAAAAGTACCATTTTAACAACAAACGCGAGTTTTAAAACCTGGGGAGAAATATTCCAGGATCCTAAAATAGCTAACGCCATTCTAGACCGTATTCTCCATCATGCCACAGTAGTAAATATTATTGGAGATTCTTAGCGTCTTAAAGATCATTTCGATAAGGATAACAATACGAGTTCTAAAAACGATAGATATTAAAAACAAATACCTCCCCCGATTTATTCAGTAATAGGTTGGGGGTAAATATCACTTATTGAAAACAAAAATGTACATTCTTAAACGATCAAAAATGTACATTATATGATTGACATTTATAATATGTATATTGAGAAGAGAAGGGTGACATAGGGACAGGCACCGTGTCCTACTCTTGTGTAGATCTGAGGGACAATGAACCTGTCCCTCAGTCCCAATTACTTTTTCCGTTTTTTAGGTTTTCTCCTACTAGGATCCAATATCATTGACATGGATTTTGGATTCTTTCCCATTTCCGTCGTTATGTTTCTAAGCTGCATGGCGTTTTGGAGCTTGGTGTTAAAGGCAGAGATTGTGCAATGGATAATGAGTGTAGTACCGTCTGTAAATTCTATGTATGTTTTCTTCTTGTAGCTAGTGGTTAGAACAATATGTGCTGGGTTAAACCAAATGGTGTCGGCATTCTTAGCTGATTTATCAGGGAATAAGCAGGTACTTTGAATCGGGTTAATCATCACAGGTGGCATATGGATATTACCTAGTATCCATTTAGCTGAAGCCATTGCACCTTTTAGGTCATAGCCAATACATTTAATACTGTCCTCAAGGATGTGAAGAGGTGCTTTATCTACAGTAAAAGTTTTATCGATTTCTTTCACAACCGTACATCGCTTTCCATTTCGATCATAAAAACCATACATATACAGAGTTCTCTGGTTAACCATATAGCATTCTAATAATAACAAGCTCTTCAACTCCCCGGCTCCCAAATAGTAAATCGATTAATACATCCCTTTATGATTTTCAAAGTACCCTCCTCTACAGAAAAGTGGTTTTCCCTTCAATATAATTATAAGGAAAATAGAATGGGATTAAATGCCTATTGTTAGAGTGTCTTCCAAGTCAAATTTGTGAATAATGGGGAAAGGCTCACAAATCCACTTGTGAATGGGGTTTAGAGACTTTTATCTAGTAATAGTGACTAGTGAAATCTACGATTAGGGTGATAATAATCACTAGGGAAAAGTTGGTTGCGTTTGGAATCGATAAAAAGAGGAAGCGTTAGACAATCTTCAAGCTTCCTCTTCGAATAGATTAATTTTCGGCCAGTGGGACAAGGAACTTATCTCTTAATTTATTCCTGGCCCCTGATCGCCAGAGCTTAACAGCAGACTGAGAGACATTTTCTAGTACAGCTATCTCCTTTACTGACAGTCCATGAATCACAGTGTACATTAACCATTTTCTTTCTTTTTCTGTAAGCCCCTCACAATCAAGGTCCTCCCATTCAAATGAGAGCTGACAAGCTAAGTCAGGGAGTGAAGCCCAGCTTTCATCATCTACGCTTACATAATGCTCGTCATGCTTGTTTCTCTTGGTCATCTCCGTTTGGAGTTGGCCTTTTATATAGGAATAAGCAAAGGAGGAGAAAGCCCCTCGCTCTCGATCATATCGTTTAGCTGCTTGCCAAAGGGCAATTAGTCCTGTTTGATAGAACTCCTCTTGGTTTTTATAGATACCTAGTGTCAGTATTATTTTGTGAATCATCGGCTCATATTGTTTTGCAATTTCATTAAAATGTTCCACTTTGCTTTCCCTTTCAGGAAGCGCGCTACCAATTGTATTCCCAGGTAGCCTTACAATAATGGAAGAAGGACTCTATGTTCCAATCGGAAAAAGTGGAGTTAGCTAGTAAAAGGGATGCTAAAATATATGATTTGTCGTAGAAAATTAGAGAGATGATTGGTAAAGTCAATCGAATTTGGAATTTTAGCTAAACTAATGAAGACTGGGGACAGGTCCCTTGTCCCTCGGTTTTACAGAGGTATAGTTCTATAGTAGTATTTAGGAGATTAATAGGAGGTTATTACATATGAAAAAGATACTGGGTGTTATCCTTGTTTCCGTGGTGACTGTTTTAGTGACCTTGGTTGTTTTATGGAAGTTAGACGTTATTATTCTAAATACGGAACCGGCAGTCTCTGAAAAGGTGAAAAAAGTAGCAGGTGTGGATGAGCTTTCAAAGTTATTGGATCTTGAATATCCGCGACTTGGGAATTCAATGGAGCAGGCACATGAATTATTAGGTGAGGTAGCATTTGAATCAGAGGACCAAATTGATTTTTATATCTTAGAACAACAAGAAACATTGTACGTAGAATTTCGAAACGATGAATTTTCTGATGAGACTATTACTTCTATGCATTTGTATACAGAAGGTGAGATAGAAGATATTCAAAGATTAGGAGAAAAAATGCTTCCTAAGGGATATTCCTTTGTCAAAAATGAATACTCTGAAACAGAGGACAAAAATGAGACCTTTAGATACACGAAAACCAATTTCGAAGAAACGTTTATTTATAATCTTCCGGAGCTTGATAGTTATGCTGCAATACAGGTCTCTCACAGTACATCTGATTTAGTTCCTGAAAAAGTAAAGGAAGAAATGCATGAAGATCCGATTAGCTATAGACTGGAAGTTTTTCTAATTGAGGATTGGGAAGAGTTTGAGCTCGAAGAAAGTACAGAGGAAGATGTAGTCATAGAGAGTAATGAAGAAGAGGTAGTGGAGGAACAAGAAATTGCTGAAAACAATGAACAGTCGAGCAATCTTCCCTTTAATGATGATGTTGTTCAAAGAAATAATAATATAGTAGGAGAGGGCGATTTCTTAGCTCTTGCCTCAAAAGGGATGATTAAAGGTATAGATGTTTCAGTTGGAGCACCGATAGGGACTACTATTGAAAATGTGATTGGTACACCCGAGGAAGAGTGGGAATCCCATGGAGGGAAGCTACTAATCTACAATAGCAACGGTTATGGTCTTGGAGTGGATTATGAGTACAAAGCATATCTAGAGTCACCTGTGTACAGTCTCTATCTACCTATTGAACTTTCCTATGATGATCTAATTCAATCATTAGGTGAACCTGAAGAGGAAGGACAAAGTGAAGTCGACTCCAGGTATTATCTATATTATCAGTCGGGAGACTATTCTATTTACGTAAATAGCAGTGGAGGAAGTACAACATCATTTGACTCAATTACATTAAAAGCGAGATAAGGGGACAGGTACTGTGACAAGGTGTGAGGTACTGTCCCTCTATCTATGATATTTCGTAGGGAAAAGGGACCTGTCCCTATAAAAATAATTATGCTTGCCAGTTTCCGAATACGGACTCTTACGATTTATAGAAAATCTAAGGAGAGTTTTATGGAATTTAATAGTCGAATAGTAAAGATAAAAATGAGTTGGCATAACGCACGGCTCTATTATTATAGGTGTTTAGCAGACTGCTGTTTGGATTCAGATATCCTAGGGAAATTAGATGTGCCCAATTAAACTTGTTTCGGTCTATTGTGACAAAGTAAAAGCAATTTCATTTCACCCCAAAAATCTAGAGTTGTTTTCAAACTTTATAAAAAATGGGATAAAGGCTTAGGTTCCTTTATCCCATTTTATTAACCTATTTTGGCATCAATGTCAGAAGTATCAACATTGTCTCCAAACCAATCTTTTAACTTTTCTTTTGCCTGGGCTTTAATATCTTCGTCAATATACATGGCTACTTGGAAAAGAGCAACGCCTAAAGCACCCAGGTCATCAGTATAGCCCAGTCCTACAACGACATCCGGAATTAGGTCCAATGGTAAGATAAAGTAACCTAACGCACCGATTATAATTGCTTTAGCTTTCATTGGAACCTCAGGCTTTTGAAGGGTATAATATAAAAGTAGAACCGCGTATACAACTGAAGCACCAGCTTTTTTGGCAAACTTCTTTAATTTTCCCCAAAACTTATCATCTGAAAAATGCTTACTTGCTGCCTCCATCTGTTTTTCTAATTTCTCTTGTTCCTGTGTCATATTTCTTATCCCCTATCTACTTCTGTAGGTCTTTGTTTCTATATTTTACAAGAAAATACAAAATATATAAAGGATAAAATGGAAAGAGCAGGGAAATAGCAACTGTGTTTCCTCCTTGTTCCTAAGCAGATTCCGGGACCAGGTACACTGTCCCTTTACACTGTCCCTTGAGTTTTTGAAATTTTAGAGATTCTAGCAGGATTATAGAATCATCAGTGGAATATTTAAGTGTATGTATTTCGCCCCCTAAGTACCCCCCTTCTAAATACTCGCTTATGAATTCCGTTAAGTATTATTATTCAAAAATCCCTACAACCAAAACCCAAGTCTCTTAAAACAATTACCGAGGTGATTATTATTTGCCAAGAAAATCTAGGAAGAAAAGCAGAAATGGAGTGTACCATATTATCCTTAGAGGAATTAATAAACAAATTATTTTTGAGGAGGATGAAGATAAAAAGCGATTTTTAGAAACGCTAGTTAAATATAAGAAGCAATGTAACTTTAAGTTGTATGGCTACTGTTTGATGGATAATCATGTACTTCTGTTGGTGAAGGAAGTAGACGAGACTGTTTCAGTGTTCATAAAGAGAATTTGCTCAAGCTATGTATATTGGTACAACATGAAATATGACCGATGTGGACACTTGTTTCAAGATCGTTTCAAGAGTGAAGTGGTTGAAACTAGGGCTTACTTTTTTACAGTACTTAGATATATTCACCAAAATCCTCTAAAAGCAGGTATCACAGGCAATGTGCTTGATAGTAAATGGACAAGTATAGGTGAATATTTGTATCAATCAACCGTTGTAGACACAAGATTTGTACTAAGTCTCTTATCGGAGGATAGAGAAACAGCCGTTCAGTTGATCGCTAGGTACATGAATGAAAAAAACGATGACCTCTGCATGGAAGATATGGCGAAAGTAAGATTATCAGACAACGATGTAAACGAGTATTTACGAACGATAGGTATTACTAGCAATAGTATGCTGCAACAAATGAGTAGGGGAGAAAGAGATACTGTTATAGCTATGCTAATGAAATTGAAAGGAACATCAATAAGGCAAATTTCTAGGATCACAGGATTTTCTAAAAGTGTTGTTCAGCGTGCACGGGACCGGAGCTAGAGGGACAGGTTCTATGTCCCTCCTTTTGATTCTAATGGGACAGCTGACCTGTCCCTATGTCTCACAAGTAGCCTTGATAGCAAATAGAACAGTAGAAAAGTAAAGCAACCCGCTGCATCAATCAGTATATCGAGTAACCGCCCACTTCTTCCTATTAAGAAGTATTGGTAAACTTCATCAAGGATTCCTACGCATATTGTTAAGAGTACGGACAAAATCCCATTTAACAGTAGGCTTTTCCGCTTTCCTACTCTAAAGAGTAAAATAGCTATGAATCCATAAAAGAAAAAGTGTCCAACTTTTCTAATAGCTAAGTTGGGGAAATCTCCTTTGATGGAGTATATATGGTAGAAAGAGCTACTTGTGTCTAGAAAATACAAAGGTGATATCCGGTTTTTGAATATCTGGCCAGTGGAATCAAAGTTACTCCTACCTAACTCTCCCAGTGTATTTCCAATAATTATGATAAAACCAATACATATAGCAACATATATTTGTCTCAAAGTAACCTCCTTATACACAGTTCTAGCCTTGACAAGGAAGTTGCTTGCTATTCAAGGGGACAGGTACCATGTCCCACCACAATATAAGGGGACAATTGACCTGTCCCTATCAAAGGAGAGGATCATCAGTGAGTAGTCCGTTAGTGTCCGTTGTAATACCAACCTATAATCGTAGGTATGCTTTAGCAGAACTGCTAGAATCGTTGGCAGGGCAAAGTGTTAAAGATTTTGAAGTGATTGTTATCAATGATCATGGAGCATCAGTTGATGAGCTAAAAGAAATTTTTTCCGAGTTACAGTTGAAAATCATCAACTTAAAAGTAAATCAAGGGCATGTTCATGCACGAAATGAAGGGGTATTGCATGCAAAGGGTGAGTTCATAATGCTGTGTGATGATGACGATCTTATTACACCAAATCATTTAGAGACTATGCTAGGAGAGAGAAAGGATGCGGATTTAGCATACTCAGATGTGGAAATGGTCGAATACAAATGGGAGGGAAGACAAAGGCTTCCTATAAATAGGCTATTGTTTGCTTATGAACTAGATAAGGAGTTTATGAGGACATTTTCTACGTATGTTTCGTCAGGGTGCTTGTACCGTAAATCATTACATAACCAAATCGGACTGTTTGATGTTGAGATGAATAACTATTGGGATTGGGACTTTATATTAAGAGTGCTCGAAACCTCTAAAGTAAAACGGGTAGCAATTGCTAGTGTACTATATGCCTTTTCCTCAGGTGGCGACAACCAGTCAGCAAATTTATCGGAAAAACGTAATCAATATCTAAAGTGACTTTGTGTAAAACACCATTTAGGAAACCTCCCACAGAAGAACTTTTTTACCTTATTAGAGGAACCAGAGGTTATCGCTAAAAGAGCTGAGAGTAATAGGGTTTGGAATGGGGAAAAGATAGTATCTCGTTTAATGTAAGGTAAGGAACTATTGGAACTTAAAAAACATGGAACCTTTTCCTAATAGATTTGTAGAAAAATGTCGGCTATTTCTTTGAAATAATCGACATTTTTTTCATATTGTTCTTTATATAAAACGTTATAATATTAATTAGTGAACAAATACGTTGACAGGAGTTGTTCTACTTGAAAATAAAATCTATTATTTGCCTTTTTCGTAAATATCATAAGTATAACTATTTCACCGGTACATGTATCAGATGTGGAAAGGTCAGTAAATCTATAAAGTAATTATGGGACAAAGGGACAGGCACTGTGGACTTTCCCAACGGGTAAAACTCTGATTATGCCCCCTATCTTTGTATATTTGGGACAAGGAACCTGTCCCCACGTCACTATTTACTTTTTTTAGGGTGTGTGATAAATTTTGAGTACTAGGAAAATGTTACTATATATACATATGACAGCAAGACGAACAAGGTGTGAAAGAAAATGGTAGTTAACATTGTTTTATCGGTAGCGCTTTTGTTGGTGATTTTTAATGTCCATTTTGGGATCATTGTGGCAAAGCGTTATCATAGTAGTCTCTATGGAGTAATTAATTGGGGTATGGCCTTTATTTTGTTGATAAGCGTTATACAAAAGATATTTGAATACTAAAATCTAACTCTATCCACCAGTCATTGAGGCTGGTGTTTCTTTTTGTTCCATTTCCTGAAATGAAAGGGGAAGTATGTTTCTGTTATCTCAGCATAAGAATTAGTAACAGACTTTTTTGGAGGTTGTTTATGTATAGAAGAAACAGAGGGGGATTCCCTCCTCTCCTTTTCATCATATTCCTTCTTATAGGTGGATATTTTTTAATACGTTATGGACTCTTTTCTCCATCAAGGCAAGCGGTTGATGTGGTGGAGGCATTTTATGAGTACGAACAAACAGGGGATTATGCGGAGTCATGGGAGCTATTACACCCCTCAATGAAGGAAAGGTTTCCAAAAGGAGTGTACATACAAGATCGTGTTCATGTATTTATGGGTCATTTTGGAGCGGATACCTTTGAATATAAGATTGGGGATGTTGAAAAACAATCCAATTGGAAGATGTCAAAAGAGAGTAAAGGCATAGAAATGGTTTATGAAGTACCTGTCACGCAATATTATCAAGGTAAGTACGGTACGTTTGATTTTATTCAATACGTATACGTAACCGAGGAAAAAGGTGATTGGGTCATTCTCTGGGATTATAACTATTAGCAGTAAATAAAATGAGGAGAAGTAATCTACCTCAAATTTGGGTAGGCCTTCTCCTCTATTAATGAATTATAATTGGTTCGTTAGGATGGTTACAACGGCACTTAGTATCATTGTACCTAAAATTATGGATGCATAGAGGATTGCTTTATTTCTTTTTCTTCTAATCATCACTTCTTCTGGCGTTAAGAACTTTGACATATTTCCCATTTCTCCTTTGTATTTCATAGAAGCTAGTGTCACAAAAATTTTTAACTAGTCACTTTTAGTGCAACTTGACAATTGTATTTAGTAATTATATCGGACAAGATGAAAGAAAGTTAATAGGAGGATACTGGATGTGTCAAATAATGTCGAAATTATTGTTTAGTAGTTCCTTGAATTCGAGACATTAAAGGTATATCGTTATAATAGTAGATGGTTTACTTTTTCTAGAGATTGTGTAAAAATGTACAAACAGGAAATTGATCCTATACTTCTATGTAAATAACTGCTAGATGAACCAGGTGAGAAAGATGTTTTATGTAAATTTAGTTTTATCTGTAGCACTATTGCTTGCAGTCTTCAATGTCCATCTTGGGATAGTAATCGCAGTACATTGTCAAAATGTACTATATGGACTTTTAAATTGGAGTATGGCACTTATTTTACTAATAACGGCTATACAAAAAATGTGAACTTTCTTTACTACCTTAAACGAAAAATCCTATTTTAAAATAGAAGAAGCAGCCAAATAAGGCTGCTTCTCTTTATAATGTTAATATTATAGTTGGTTGGTTAGGATTGTTACAACGGCACTTAATAACATGGTACCCAGAATGATGGATGCGTAAAGAATTGCTTTATTTCGTTTCCTCTTTACCATCACTTCTTCAGGTGTTAAAAATTTTGACATGTACCCATTCTCCTTTAACGTTGATAGTAGCTGGCTGGCTTTATCAAATCCAATGATAGAGGCCCCTATAGCTTTGCGTGAATCACCTTTAGGTGATCTTGCCTTTTGTATCTAGTACTATTATCGTATAAAGATGACAAAAAGCCAATAGGAAATTCGGGGTATGTGTCAAAAAATGTCGAAAATTTTAAAATTGCTTTCTGCAAAGTAGGAAAATATTAATAGTAAATTTTTTACTATAATCATATATTATATGCTAGACTAACAGTATAAACATACAAGAGTGATAGGAGAAACTTTACCTATCACTCTTGTTATGCAAAAAATCACCAAATAGGGAGAAAAACCAACATGAGGAGTAAAGCATTATTTCTAATTGGGCTGTTATTGTTTAGCCTACTATTCCCTCTAAAAGTGGACATTGCTTATGCTCAAGAGAGTATAATTAAAGGAAACTTTGAAGAGGACTCTAGTTACTATTTAATTCATTACAATGGTGAAGAACAAAGTATAGAAGTCGCTGAAGGCGTGAATGTCACACTAAAAAATTGGGGTGATGAATCAAAGGCTTCGGTTGATGGTACCGTTCTTACTCAGGTGGATTCAGCAACAAAGGATATTACAATGGAAGTTAGTGATTCCTTAAATGAGTTAGTGTTGACAGAAAACAATAGGATTCATTATAGAATAGTGCCTTCTGACACTAGTAGAGTAGAAATAGTAAAACCTCTTAATTACGAGCAAGATGTAACTCTAGTTAGCAGTAACGAAAACCAAACAAGCGTTGAGGAAGTAACGACTATTGATGAATATAAAACAGTAATAGAAAAAACTACCGTTTATTATTTTAAGGATGCTAATGATCAAAAAGTAGAGATTTCTAAGGAAGAGTATGATGAGTTAAGTCAAGTAACAGTTGATCTTACAGATACTAACGATATGCAATTAATTCAGGATGGACCAACCAATGAGGAGATATTATTTAGTACCTCATCGGCTACCTCTGTAAGTTATTCTACCCATGTCCAAGATATAGGTTGGCAAGCACCTGTTGCTAATGGTGGACTATCAGGTACAATGGGACAAAGCAAACGCTTAGAGGCTATAAAAATTTCTCTTTCAAATACACCATATAGCGGAGGAATCTCTTACAAGACCCATGTAGAAAGTAACGGTTGGTTAGGAAATGTATCAAATGGTGGGGTTAGTGGCACAACAGGTCAAGGTAAGAGAATTGAAGCTATACAAGTAAGTTTAACTGGTGATATGGCAAATTATTATGATGTTTATTACCGTGTTCACGCCCAAGACTATGGCTGGCTTGGTTGGGCTAAAAATGGGATGTCTGCAGGGACAGAAGGTCTCTCTAAACGGTTGGAAGCTATACAGATTGTTCTAGTTGTAAAAGGTGGAGCAGCTCCTGGATCAACAGAAAATACATTTAAAACGAATACCACTGTCGCTTATTCTACGCATGTTCAGGATTACGGTTGGATGAGTACAGTTAAAAATGGTGAATTGAGTGGTACAGAAGGGCAATCGAAGCGGTTAGAAGCCATTAAAATTCAGTTGCAGAATGCGCCTTTTAGTGGAGGGGTTACTTATACCACACATGTCCAAGATTTTGGCTGGCTAAGTAATGTATCGAATAATAGTATTTCGGGAACTTCTGGACAAGGTAAACGGATGGAAGCGATAAAGATTAGTTTAACCGGTGATATCGCAAATCATTATGATATTTATTACCGTGTTCATATTGAAAGCTATGGCTGGTTGGGTTGGGCTAAAAATGGGATGAAGGCTGGTTCAGAGGGGCTTTCTAAACGCTTAGAAGGAATTGAAATCAAGTTACTTCCAAAGGGACAAGGTCAATACGTCACTCAAAGTGGAGCTTTTAAGCAGCTGAAGCAAACCGTATTTTTAGACCCAGGACATGGTGGGAGTGACCCTGGTGCAGTTGCTGGTGGATATACAGAAGCTAATTTGAATTTGGCTGTTGCCAAAAAGGTGGAATCGTTATTAGTTTCACGTGGATATGTTGTTTATATGTCTCGTACAGGTAATACTGCTCTATCCTTGCTAGAACGTTCTCAAATGGCAAATAATTTAAATACGGATATTTTTATTAGTATCCACCATAACTCTTCAGTAGATAAATCAGCTAACGGCATCGAATCGTATTATTATGAATATAACCCCAATAACCCATCAAAGATTAATGGGGATATGCATAATAATCCAGACCGAGTTAATAAGAGCATAACACTTGCGGATTTGATTCAAGAAAATATGGTTGACTATACAGGTGCATATGATCGTGGAACTGATGGAAGTTCTTTTTCAGTGGTACGGGAATCCTCTATGCCTGCGACGTTACTAGAGCTTGGCTTTATTAGTAATGATGGAGAACGTCAAAAATTAGTTACAGACTCCTATCAAAGTATATTAGCAAGAGCAATTGCCGATGGAATTGATGAGTATTTTAGAATTTATTAAATTTGACATAAACAAAAGACAGTCTAGGAGTAGACTGTCTTTTGTTTTATATTAAAGCTCTAATTGTGTTTTGAGCTCATTCTGTACTCGAGCTTTCTCGTCGTCAGAAATAATTAGATAGTAGATCCCACTAATTTTAGTTCCTGAACCAGTTAGTTGTAGCTGCTCAATATTTTTGGCAGCATCCTTATAATTCTTTTGTATTTCGACCATTTCATTAAACGTTATATTCGTTTTAACATTTTTTCCTAATGCTCCAAAGATATCGTCAAACTTAGTCAACGAACTGAAGCTTGCCCCTTTATTAACAACGCCCTGAATCACTTGTCGTTGTCGTTGTTGACGTCCAAAATCACCTTGAGGATCTTCGTATCTCATTCGAACATAGGAGAGAGCTTTTTCCCCGTCTAGGTTTAATAGTCCCTCTGTAAATTGGTGACCGTCTTGTGAAAAACTAAAAGTACTATTAACACTGATGCCACCTACAGCATCTACTATATCCTGAAATCCTTCCATATTAACACGGACATAATAATCGATTGGAATATCAAGTAAATTCTCGACGGTAGCCATAGCCATTTCTTCTTGACCAAATGCATAGGCATGGTTAATTTTATCAACTGTTCCATGTCCAAAAATCTCAGTACGCGTATCACGAGGGATACTAAGCATTTTCACTGACTGTGTATTCGGGTTAACCGTTAATACAATCATCGTATCTGATCGGCCTCGATCTCCACTTCTTTCATCAACCCCAAGCATGAGGATAGAAAAAGGATCCTTTTGATCAAGGATGACTTCTTCTGTACGCTTTTCTGACTTTTCTCGTTCAATTGGTTGATGCATCGTGTCTACTGCAGCAGTCAATGAATGATATATAGAATAAACATAAGCACCAGCACCAATGAAAAGTAATGCAAAAATACTAAGAGTAACTCGTAACCAAACTCTTCTTTTCTTCGTTTTATTCGAACGCAATAGATTTACCTCCTAAAATACAAAAAGCGACTTTATCTCTTAGAATATCAGAAATTACGACAAATAAAAATATAAAAATTTGGAAGTTAAGTAGGGATTTTAGATTAATACTATAAGATGTTGAAAAATTTGGGGTATTCACTTGAAGCTTGTCTATTTTCCTTTAATATGGAATAATTTTATATATATAACTACTGACAATGTCTTAAAGGAGATCAAAAATGCAAAAAGTGAAAAAAGCTATCATTCCAGCGGCTGGCTTAGGTACTCGCTTTTTACCTGCTACGAAAGCACAACCAAAGGAAATGCTGCCAATTGTTGATAAGCCAACACTTCAATATATCATAGAGGAAGCCGTAGATTCAGGAATAGAAGAAATTCTTATTATTACAGGCCGTAATAAAAAGTCTATTGAAGATCACTTTGATAAATCAGTTGAGTTGGAATTAGAACTTGAGTCGAAAGGGAAGAAAGAGTTACTAGCACAGGTTCGACATATTTCTGAAATGGTTAATATTCATTTTATTCGGCAGAAAGAGCCAAAGGGTTTAGGACACGCGATCTATTGTGCAAAAAGCTTTATTGGGAATGAACCGTTCGCTGTTCTTCTAGGAGATGATATTGTTCATAGTGACAAGCCATGTTTGAAGCAGATGATTGAGACGTATGAAGAGTATAAAACAACTATCCTTGGAGTCCAAGAGGTAGCACCTGAGGATGTTGATAAGTACGGAATCATTGAAGGTAAGCATATTGAAGATCGCGTATATAAGGTAAAGGGACTTGTAGAAAAACCTTCTATTGGTGATGCACCTTCCAACGTTGCTATCTTGGGAAGATATATCATTAATCCAGCTATATTTGGTATACTAGAGAACACAGAGCCTGGTAAAGGTGGAGAGATTCAGTTAACGGATGCCCTTAAAGAACTCGCTCAAAAGGAGGCAGTATATGCCTATAACTTTGAAGGTCGTCGCTATGATGTGGGAGATAAATTAGGTTTCTTACAGGCAACCGTTGAATACGCCCTACGGAGAGAGGATTTAAGACAAGATTTCCTCGATTATTTAGTGAAAATAACTGAAAGTGAAAAGGTTTCTAATTAGCATAATCAGCCCACCCTTCGAAAGGTGGGTTATTGTTTTTTAGAGAAAAAAATAAATAACATATATAGGACTTTAGATAGAAAACTACCAAATAAAGCTTGTTGAAAGAAAGGGTATTCTATCATATAGTTTGAATATAATATGATAATTTTTATGGGGGTATACGAATTGAAACATAATCCTTTAATGATCTTATTTCTATTACTCTCAATTTCTTTTATAACAAATAATGATGTGGCAAAGGCAGCTGATTTTGAAAATATAAGAGTAATAGTTTTGTTCCAAGGTAAAGTTAATAATGAAGTTATTTATCAGGCGAAAGGGATAGTAATTGACGAAATAAAAGGGCTGAATGCTGTTGTCGCTGAAATCCCAACATCAGCATTGAAAACTATACAATTTAATCCAATTGTAAAACTAATTGAAGTTGATCAAGTGCTTGAGGTTGGTGTGCAAAGGGAAGGTTGGGGGATATTAAAGATTAATGCCCCAAATGCATGGACCTCAAGTATTACTGGAAAGGGAATAAAAGTAGCTGTTCTTGATTCAGGAATATCCCCTCATGAGGACCTGCAGGTAGCGGGGGGAGTTTCATTTGTTTCCTATACATCATCTTACTATGACGATAATGGGCACGGCACACATGTAGCAGGTGTTATCGGAGCTAAAAGAAACAGCATCGGTGTAGTAGGTGTAGCACCCGATGCAAGTATCTATTCCGTGAAAGTGATGGATCAAAACGGTGAGGGGTACTTATCAGACTTGATTGCAGGGGTTGACTGGGCGATTTCAAATAAAATGGATATTATTAATCTAAGTATTAGCTCACCAAATGGTTCTTACTTATTAAAGCAGAGTGTGGACAAGGCTTATAATAGCGGACTGTTGGTTGTTGCGGCTGCTGGTAACAATGGGAAAAGTGACGGCTCTGGAGATACGGTTGAATACCCAGCAAAATATAGTTCTGTAATCGCTGTTTCTGCAACAGATAGTAACGACAAAAGAGGTTCTTTTTCTGCAACGGGAGATACAGTAGAAGTAGCGGCTCCTGGGGTTAGTATTTTAAGTACGTATCCAACTAATATGTATGTAACTATGAGTGGAACGTCTATGGCTACTCCTTTTGTTGCTGGGAACCTAGCTTTGCTTAAACAAGTGTATCCTAGCTATACGAATCAACAATTACGAGAATTACTACAAACGACTGTTAAAGACATTGGTGTAAGTGGTAGAGATGCTTTTTATGGTTATGGATTAATACAATCACCAGCCGTTAAAGGATGGAATGTGGAATATTTTTCAAACCAAATATCATTAGGGAAAGAAGTCTATTATTCTAATGATATTAATAAGGATTGGGGTTTGGCATCTCCTAATTCCCAGGTGCCGGCTGATTATTTCACGGCGCGGTTCACGAAAAGCCTTTTCTTCAAATCAGGTCTCTATAAATTTGAAGGAAATGCTGATGATTCAATAAAAGTTTCAATAGATGGTCAAGAGGTAGCGAATTTCACAGGTACAAGCAATAGTACAAAGTTAGTGGAAGTTAGTGAAGGAGAGCATGTTCTTACGGTAGAATATACAGAGCAAACCGGTCCAGCAAAACTTTTCTTTACTTTTAACAAACTCCCTTTATTTACTTCAACAGCTAGGGATGTGAACGTAAATTGGGGCTGGGGGTCACCGGGCAATTCTATTCCGTCTGATTATTTTACTTGGACATTTGACCAATCAGGTAGCTATCAAGCTGGAGACTATTTCGTGCAGGCTCTGGCGGATGACGGTGTTAGAGTAGAGATTGATGGGACTAGGGTGATTGATCAATGGACTGATTACAATGGGAAGATGAATAGGTTTTTATGGACAAATATATCAGCAGGAAATCATTCAGTAAAGACTCATTACTACGAACATGTGGCAAGTGCAGGAATCCAATCCAATGTCGTTCCCTTTGACTCGTGGATTGCTTATTATTATCCAAACCGTACTCTCTCTGGTTTCCCAGTAGCAGCAAAAGTAATTCAACCGGTTGGTACCAATAAAAAATTATCAGAGTACTATACAGGAAGTCCAGCTCCTGGTATTGGTAATGACCAATTTTCAGCAAGATTTACCACAGCAAAAAGAATTACAGAAGGAGACTACATTCTCCGCACCAAAGCAGATGATGGCGTTCGCGTGTATGTTGATGGTCATTTAGTTCTGGATCGTTGGACAACAATTGGTGAAGAGGCAATAAAGCTTCATATCACTAATAATCAAAATAGCAAGCCGGGAGAAGAAAATGTTCACTGGATTGAGGTTGAGTACCATGATGTGGCTAGTGTAGGTTATGTAGATGTGGGAATTGAACCTTATGATAGTGCTTATCAAAATACTTGGGTTGGAGAATTCTATCCCAATACTAACTTTGAGGGAACTCCTGTTGTAATCGGAGGAGTGGGAGCTAGTTCAAAGTTAACAAATCTCAACTTTAACTGGGGTTGGAACGGTTCGCCTCATCCAGCTATACCTGCAGATCGATTCACGGCCCGTTTCTTAAAGAAGGACAATTTGGACATGGGTAAATATTTATTTAAAGTAGAAGCCGATGATGCAGCACGTGTATATCTAGATAATCAATTAATCCTTGATACATGGCCAGGGTCAACGCAAAGACTGACTCAAAAGTTCGTAGATGTAACTGCGGGAGAACATTCGATAGTGGTTGAGTATATGGAAGATGTTGCTCTAGCAAAGCTGTCCTTTGGTTACCAGAAGTACACGGTAATGCCAACAAAGATAGGTAAAGAAGTTCGGTATAACTGGGGTTGGGGTAGTCCGGGTAATGGTATACCTAGTGATTACTTCACAGGGATCTTTGACCAATCAGGATCATATGCGAGTGGTGATTACTTCGTTCAGACCTTTGCTGATGATGGTGTGAAAGTTGAGATTAACGGTAATAACCTTATTGATCGATGGACTGATTATACAGGTGGAATAGAACGTGCTTTATGGTTAGGGGTACCTGGTGGAAATCAGACTGTGAAGACACACTATATTGAAAATGTTGCAAGTGCAGGAGTGTTTTCTGATATTGTTCCATTCAATTCTTGGTTAACCTATTATTATCCAAACATGAAGTTATCAGGAATGCCTGTTGCATCTAAAGTGATTACTCCTTCAGGGAATTCCGGCGCACTGTCTGAATACTTTGCCGGGAGCCCTGCAAGCGGTATTGGAAATGACTATTTTTCAGCAAGATACACAACAGCTAGACGGATATCTTCTGGTGACTATATCTTGAGAACTAAGGTTGATGATGGAGTTCGAGTGTATGTTGATGGCAAATTAGTTCTTGATCGATGGGGGAAACTAGGAGAAGAGGCCATCAAACTCTCTATTGCTGACCATGTGAATGTCCCTGCGGGAGAAAGGGATATTCACTGGATTGAGGTAGAATATAGGGAAGAAGTGTCAGTAGGGTATATTGATGTAACGTTAGAGCCATTTGAAAAAGAAATTCAGAGCTCATGGGTAGCTGAGTATTATTCGAATAATACATTCAGTGGAATACCGTATGTAGTAGGTGGAATTGGATCTTTTAAAAAGTTATCGGAAGTAAAGTTTGATTGGGGCTGGGCAGGATCACCACATCCATCTATTCCAGCCGATCACTTTACAGCAAGGTTTACCAAGCTAGAAAAAATGGAAACTGGTAAATACATGTTCACTGTTCAAGCTGATGATGCAGCGCGCGTGTTCTTGAACAAGGAGCTAATACTCGATACATGGCCTGGAACTAGTGAAAAGAGGAATCAAGTAATCTTGGATATCTCTTCAGGTGATCACTTAATTGAGGTTCAATATTTGGAGGAAGTCGCATTAGCAAAACTGGACTTTAAAGTAGAAATAGTTAAATGATAAAAAAGAGGAATCTTAGTTTAAAGCCTAAAGATTCCTCTTTTCTTTTATTAAATTTCTAAGTGTGATTTTAACAGATCCTGTACTTTTACTTTTTCTTCTTGTGGGACAACAAGGTAATAGATTCCATCAATGGTTGACCCTGTACCCGTCAATTGGATTTGTTCGATATTCTTGGCCGCATCTTTATAATTCTTTTGAATTTCGACCATTTCGTCAAAGGTCATACTCGTCTTAACATTATTACCAAGAGCGGAGAAAATACTATCGAAATTGGTTAACGAGTTGAAGCTTGCACCTTGGTCAATAACCCCTTTAATTACTTGACGTTGCCTTTGTTGACGGCCAAAGTCACCACTTGGGTCTTGTTTCCTCATTCTTACGTAGGCAAGTGCTTCTTCTCCATCTAAGGTGATTTGTCCCTGATTAAACTGGTGTCCTTCTTCTGAAAAGCTAAAAGCGTTATCAACACTAATTCCACCTACAGCGTTAACAATGTCCTCAAAGCCTTCCATGTTAACCTTCACAACATAATCAATTGGGATATCAAGGAAGTTTTCTACTGTTGCCATTGCCATTTCTTCTTTTCCGAATGCATACGCATGATTAATCTTGTCAGTTGTTCCACGCCCAACTATTTCGGTTCTTGTATCTCTTGGAATACTTAACATTTTAATAGAGTTTAGGTTAGGGTTAACCGTTAATACAATCATTGTGTCAGAGCGTCCTCTATCACCTTCACGCTCATCAACACCGAGCATTAGAATAGAGAAAGGTTGCTTCTTTTCTAGAGTAACTTCTTCTGCCCGCTTATCAGACTTATCTCTATCAATCGGTGAATGCATTGAATCTAATGCAGATGTTAGCGAATTATAGACCGTAAACGCATAGGCACCAACACCTAAAATAATTACTAAAAGGGTAGTGAGAAGTATCTTTACCCAACGCTTTTTTTTCTTTTTTCTTTCGGATCTCAAGGTCTATACCTCCTACAAAATGACAAATATCGACTTAACCTATATAGAATAACAGAAAAGATATAAGATTTATATAAGATTTTATGGGGGATTAGTGAAATTCAACGGAATTTTTTGGAACTGTCCGCAAGAGTCCTTCCTCGATAAACTACTTAATATTTTTATAAATTCCAGGGAGACTTTACATTACTTTATTTATTCTTAACAAAAGTTTAAAATGAAAGGGCAATCACCGTTTTAAAGGAGGGGTGGAATGAATAGACAACAAGTCCAAAACACAACCTTGTTAATTACATATAATGCTTATTTTGCATTGTTGTTCTTATTCATCATTAAACTTACCAGAAATAATTTTAGTATTGATAACCTGATTACTTGGTTTCAAACAGATACGAAAAAGTTGCTTATATATTTCTTAGTGTTATTCGGATTATCTTTAGCAACGTACAAACTTCAGATTAAAGGCCATCAATCACTGAGAAGGAAATATCCTTGGATTTCTATTGTGGGAAATTACTTTACTTTATTATATGTATCTGTATTGACCGCATTTATTATCAACTATTTTTTTCAATACTTTCAGTGGCTTCGGGATCCGGTATTGACAACTAGATGGATTACTGAAAACACAAGGCAATTTGTTGCAGGAGTATTGTACTTGCAAATTTTATTTATCCTAGCATGGTCTATTATAGGAAATGTATATATTAGTGCATTGATTACAAGTGTTAGCTTATTATTAATGGGCTTCGTTCATTATAATAAGTTGAACCTACGAACAGAGCCATTATACCCAATGGATTTTTTACAGGTAGGTCATTTAAAAGAGGTAATACCAATGGTCTCTGAATATCTGTCCATAGGTTCAATCCTTTTGTTCCTCTTATTTATTATCATATTTGTGTTGTTGATTATGATTTTACCTAGAACAAAGACGAACATATGGGTTAGAGTACTTCTATTTGTGTCCTCAGTATACCTGTTGTATTCATATACCTTTTTTCCAAAAACCTTTATGAAGAAATTTGCGGATTTTTCCAATATTGCTATTGTACAATGGAGTCAGATTTCCAATTATGAAGAGAATGGTTTTTTATTTGGCTTTCTATCCAACCTTTTTAATGACGGGTTTGAAAAACCAGCGGATTACTCAAAAGCAAATGTATTAGAAGTGGCTAATAAGTATTTAGATAAAACAGAGTCGAAGGGTACCATTACAAACGATTCAATAAAGCCCAATATTATTTATTTAATGAGTGAAGCCTTTTGGGATCCAACAAAGTTGGAAAATGTGTCATTTAGCGGGGATCCAATGGTTCATTTACGTCGATTATCACAAAAGTATACATCCGGACAAACCTTGTCTCCTGTATTTGGTGGTGCTACAGCTAATGTAGAGTTTGAAGCGTTAACGGGTATTACGACATCTTTTTTGAAGATAGGTTCCATTCCCTTCCAAGAATTTGTTGATAATAAAGAGTTTATTCCAACGATTGTTAGTGATTTGGAGAATAAGGGATACCAATCCTTGGCCATACACCCTTACAATCGCGTGTTTTATAAAAGAAATAGAGTCTATAATACATTTGGCATTGATCTCTTTTTAGACCAGGAAACCATGCAGAATAAGGGAAGAACTCCTGGAGGGGTCATTTCAGACGAGTCATTAACCTATGAATTATTAGAAAGTATTAAAAATGAAGAAAACCCTCTATTTATTCATGCGGTATCCATGCAAAATCATATGCCTTATAACCTAGGAGCATATGAAAAAAATGAAATTCAGGTAAGTGGCCTGAAGGAAGAATCAAATACATTACTAGAGGTCTATACAGAAGGAATTAGAAGGACAGATGAATCTTTACAACTCTTGGTTAATGAGCTTGAAGAAATAGGTGAGCCAACAATAGTGGTTTTCTGGGGAGATCATCTGCCTGTATTAGGGGCGAATTTAGGTATTTATAAAGAAGCAAAATTTGATGATGAGGATCAAAAGGTGAATGATGTAAAATATTACGAAACTCCACTTCTCATTTATTCAAATTTCGATGTGCCTTCAAAAGAACTGGATACGGTTAGTCCGTTTTTCTTTGGACCGATTGTGTACGAAATGGCAGGAATGGAAAAGCCTCCTTTTTACAATTTGCTGGACCAAATAAGAAATGAATTCTTCGCAATTAAAGGAGATATAAAACTTAAAGAGGATAGGCAGTTTGTAACGGAACTTACGAAGGAACAAGAACAATTACTTGAAGATTACAGGCTTATTGCATATGATTTACTGTTAGGAAAACAATATAGTTTATCGCTAATGTATAATGAAAAATGATCGGATTGTGTTTCTAGAAGGGGGAACTCATTTTAATGGCTATATTAGTAACTGGTGGTGCAGGTTACATAGGTACTCATACATGTGTTGAGTTATTAAATAACGGTATAGAGATTATCGTTGTAGACAATTTATCTAACAGTAAGATAGAGGCGGTTAATCGAGTGGAGACAATTACGGGGAAATCCGTAAAGTTCTACAAGGCAGATATCTTGGACAGATATGAACTTACTAGGATCTTTACTGAAAATGAGATTGAGGCTGTAATACACTTTGCTGGTCTAAAGGCAGTGGGAGAATCGGTAGAAATTCCGCTTCATTATTATATGAACAATATCTCTGGGACATTAATTCTTTGTGATGTGATGAAAGAATTTGGTGTGAAGAAAATAGTATTTAGTTCTTCTGCAACCGTCTATGGGTACCCAGAAACAGTTCCAATTAATGAGAACTTCCCACTAGATGCAACAAATCCATATGGACGCAGTAAACTTATGCTTGAACAAATTCTTGAAGATCTTTATATATCTGATAACGAATGGAGTATTTCTTTACTTCGATATTTTAACCCAGTAGGGGCCCATAATAGTGGTCTTATTGGTGAAGATCCAAATGGTATCCCCAATAATTTAATGCCCTATATAACTCAAGTAGCCGTCGGAAAGCTTGAGAAGCTTAAAGTATTTGGTAATGACTACCCTACCATTGATGGTACAGGAGTTAGAGATTATATACATGTAGTTGACCTAGCTATAGGACACTTAAAAGCATTAAAGAAAACCTCCGAAGAAACAGGAGTTTTTACTTATAATTTAGGTACTGGTACGGGGTATTCCGTACTTGAGGTTGTACGTGCGTTTGAGAATGCCTCAAAAAGAGAGGTACCTTATGAAATAGTGGCTAGAAGAGCAGGGGATGTAGCTATATGTTATGCTGATCCTCAAAAAGCTAAGGATGAATTGGGTTGGAGTGCAACAAGAGGAATTATTGATATGTGTGAAGATTCCTGGAGATGGCAAATGAATAATCCAGAAGGTTTGGAATGATAATGACTGAGATAGATGGCATAAACGGGCCATCTATTTTTTTTGGTGAAGAAAATAATTTGAGCGTACATATGGTATATGTTGTAATAGTTGCATATTTATATAGGGTTGCAATTTTTTAGAGAGAATTATATATTTATAGTTGTTGTGAACATAAATGTAAATAAATACAAAAAAAAGTATAGATGAGCATACATTTCGGCATTATTTTATGTTAGAATACAAAAAGAGTGTCGTATACAATATTTTTTGTCGAAAAAACATAGGTCTTTAGGTTTGAGACTTTAGTAGTTTAATATAGATAATAATAGCTTTGTAAAGGAGTGTTTTATTTGGCAGTTAAGCAATTGGTACAAGAACAAGTTGTTCACCAAACTAAACCACAATACAATGTATATAGTGAGACGGCAAATGCTTTCCTTTTTATAAAAAGATTTATTGATTTGATTTCTGCAATCGTTGGGTTAGTTTTTGCAGCTCCTATTATTGTGATTTTTGGTATTTTAATTAAACTTGAGACACCGGGTCCTATTTTTTTTGTTCAAGAAAGAGTGGGGCATAAAGGTAAAATTTTCAATGTAATTAAGCTTAGATCCATGGGGATTGATGCCGAAAAAAATGGTGCACAATGGGCGAGTAAGAATGACCCTCGGGTTACGAAAATCGGTGCGTTTATTAGAAAGACAAGAATTGATGAACTTCCTCAATTTATAAATGTAATAAAGGGTGAAATGAGTCTAATTGGTCCTAGACCGGAAAGACCAATTTTTACTGAGCAGTTTAACCGTGAAATACCTGGTTTTGAAGATAGACTACAAGTTAAGCCAGGATTAACAGGGTGGGCACAAGTAAACGGTGGATATGATATCTCACCAAAGGAAAAACTAGAACTAGATCGGTATTATATAAAGAATATGCGTGGTTCTTTAGATGTAGTCATTGTTTTAAAAACAGTTAAAGTCTGCCTAACTGGTAGCGGTGCGAGATAAAAAGTAAATTCTCTCTCATGAGTATTTTACTAACTCAGTCAAGCTATTAAATAGTCAAGGGAGAGATTAAAATAGCTTCGAACAGTAAATGGGTAATGGCCCTTCAAATACTAACCTATATTTCGTTTTCTGTGAGTCTGTTTGCAATGACAAGACAGTACCCTTTTCCGGAATTATCTGGATTCATTAGTGTAGGTATTGTTCTTGTCTTTGCCTTTTCGGCTCTTTTTGTTTTAAACAACATTTTAAAAAGTGAAGGCACAATTAAAAAGCTTTTTATATTGAATATAGCTTTTTTAATAGTATTGGTCCCTTACTCAATTTTTCTTAAGGGAAATGATCTAGGCATTGCTTTAAGGTTTTTTATTATCTTAGTATTAGTCCTAACAAGCTTCTTCCTTCCTAGAAAGAAGTTTTTTGTGAATGCTTTCCTTGTAATAGCAACTCTCCATAGTTTATTTATAATTATTTTTGAATTGTATATTGTTTTCTTTTCCGACCCAGCTTTTCAAACCCATATTAGGAACACCGTTTTACATTTAGGGCTAGGGGATATTTATACCTATAATGGATACTTCTATAGAATTCAGATAAAAGGTAATGCAATTTTGCCTATTGCTTTTCTTGTAAGTTTATTCGCAATTACAGAGAAAAGGTTAAAAGTTACTGTAGCGACGATTCTGTTTCTAGGGACGT
Source organism: Robertmurraya korlensis NBRC 107688 (assembly GCF_001591645.1). Lineage (GTDB taxonomy): Bacteria > Bacillota > Bacilli > Bacillales > Cytobacillaceae > Robertmurraya_A. The sequence goes on from NZ_BCVH01000011.1 coordinate 78,476, forward strand.
TTATTGCAGGAAATCTTGCTTTCCTTGTAGCGATTGCTGCGTACTTCCTTTTTTATCTATTTATATACCTTTTTAAGTTACTACGTTCAAAAAGGGAAATGGTGAAGGGAAAATTCTTTAAAGATGTAAAAAGGACAGTCATTAGTTTGACTGTTTTGATCAGTTTCACACTTGCTATTTGTATTCCCATGTTTAATTATTTAAACGATGTTATTGTAAGAAAATCTGAATATTCCATCCCAGCAAGGTTTGATCAAGTAGAAGTTCTATTTGATGATTTGTTTGAAAGTCCATCATCGGCTCTTTTCGGACAAGGATTAGGTAATACACTCCAGGTTGAAACAGAATATAGAGACTATACGAATAATACGTACTTTGAATTACAAACCTTATATATCCTAAATCAAGTGGGAATACTATATATGATTTTGTTTGTCATTACTAAAGCTTTCTTTGTATATAAGTTTTGGAATAATTCAAAGGTTTATGTCCTATATGGATGTTATTTATTGTATGCTCTATCAAACCCATATGTATTTGATACTACAAATATTATTATCTTAATAGTACTAAGCTCGCTAAATAAATTACTAACAAAAGAGGGTACATTTAATGAGGGAAAAGTCTAAAGTTTGTGCAGTATTGGTAAGTTATAATCCTGATTTGAAGGAACTTAAATCGAATCTTTTGTTAATAATTAATCAGGTTGAAAAGCTCTTTGTCGTGGACAATAGTGAACGTCCACTTAATATTGATGAAATTACAAATATCAGTTCTAAAATTGAGTGGATTTCGGTAGGGAGAAATAAGGGGATCGGTGCAGCTCAGAACTTGGGCATTCAGTCTGCGCTTAAAGAGAACTTTGATTCTATTTTGATTCTTGACCAGGATAGTACTCCACCACAGAATATGGTAGAGGGTCTCGTTACTGGAATTTCAGATTTAAAGGGACAAGGGAAAAATCCAGCTTGTATTGGTCCGGAGGTTTATAATAAGAACACAAAAGAAGCATACACACCTTTATTAAATAAAGGTGTTTCTTTTGATTCTATTTATATTGAAAAGGACTCAATGATTAGCTCAGGGACTTTGATACCAACGGATGCCATAAGAGAAATCGGTCTTATGGAAGAAGGACTATTCATAGACTTAGTTGATTTTGAATGGTGTTGGAGAGCGAAGGAAATAGGATACAAGTGTTATGTTACAAAAAATGTGAGAATGGGACATATGGTGGGGCAAAAAAATATCACCATAATGGGTGTGTATACTCTACTAGTGCCATCCCCAATCAGGCATTATTACCAATTCCGAAATACTATACTGTTAATGAAGAGAAGCTATGTACCTACATATTGGAAATTTAGAACAGTAATTGAACGAGCCATTGACATGATTGCATATCCGTTATTTATATATCCCCGATCAAATCGGTTAAGATATATACTAAAAGGATTATTGGACGGTCTCTCTGGAAAAAAGGGGAAATTTATTGATGATAAAAACTGAAGACGTTTGTGCAATAATAGTTACTTATAATCCGGATGTAACGGAGTTTATTGATAATATTCAATCTGTAAAGGAACAGGTAGGTCAAATATGTGTTGTAGATAACTCTACGAACGTACGGGCTCAGAATGACCTTAAAAATTTCTCTGATGAACAAAAGTATACTGTCATAACTAATCATAAAAACGTAGGCATTGCAAAGGCTCAAAATATTGGAACAGAGTGGGCCATGCAAAATGGTTTCGAGGCTTTCTTCTACCTCGATCAAGATAGTAAGATTGCTGACCAGACAGTTAACCGGTTAGTAGAACATCAAAAATCTCTAGCCTTAAAGGGCAAAAAAGTAGCGTGCATTGGTCCTTTGGCTTATAACAGAGACAAGTCTGAGGATAGTGTGTATCATACGTATGAAGGAAATGATAGTCAGCTGATTGAAGTGAGTGAAACTTTAAGCTCGGGCATGCTAATTACAAAAAATGTGATAAAAGAAATTGGCTTAATGGAAGAGGAATTGTTTATTGACTTAGTCGATTACGAATGGTGTTGGCGAGCCAAAGATAAAGGTTTCACTACCTATATTGCTTCAGATGTAAAATTAGCTCATCGATTAGGAGATGATCGATTTTCAATTCTAGGAGTGAATGTGGGACTTCCCTCACCCATTAGACATTACTACCAATTTAGAAACACCATAATTATCCTGAGAAGATCATATGTTCCTAAAGGATTTAAAAATAAATATCTATTGTACCTCCCTCTAAAATTTGTTTTTTATGCTTTATTTACTAAAAATAAAGGATTAAGGACAAAGATGATGGTAAAAGGAATTAGGGATGGATTTCGTGGAGTAATGGGAAAAGGTATATAAATTACATCCTTAAAAGACTTACAAAGTCATAAGGAATTATTTTGGAGTTGTTAATAAATGAGTTTTTCGGTATTAATGTCAGTCTATATGAAAGAAAAACCTGAATATTTACAAGCTTGCCTTGATAGTGTATTAAGTCAGACCGTGTTACCTAATGAAATTGTCATTATGGAAGACGGGAAGTTAACGGACAGTTTGTATGAAGTGCTAAATAGGTATAAAGAAGCAAACCCTTCTATAATTAAGTGTGTTAAATTAGAAAGAAACATGGGTTTAGGAAAGGCATTAGAGATTGGTGTTACTGAATGTAAATTTGATCTGATCGCTAGAATGGATTCAGACGATATATGCCATCCAGAAAGGTTTGAAAAGCAGGTTTCTTACATGAAAGAACACCCTAAAGTAGATGTGGTTGGAACTTGGATAGGGGAATTTAGTGAAAATGCTGAGGAAATTGATACGATTCGCAAAGTTCCCATCACTTCAAATGAGGTTGTTGCCTATGCTAAAAAGAGGAACCCGCTTAACCATATGACAGTTATGTATAGAAAAGAGGCTGTTCTTTCGGCGGGTAATTATAAGCCTATGCTATGGAATGAAGACTATTACCTTTGGGTACGGATGCTTGTAAAAGGGATGGAAATAGTAAATATTCCTGAGGTTTTAGTATATGCACGAACTGGTAGCGAAATGTTTAAGAGACGTGGAGGAATTAAATACGTGCAAAGAGACGTAATTTTACAAATAGAGTTTCTTAAGCTTGGTTTTATAAATATAAGTACATTTCTTTCCAATATTGTTATTAGAAGCGTAGTTAGATTACTTCCTAATTCCATTCGAGGACTTTTTTATAAGAGTGTATTACGAAAGTAAATAGTAAAAATACATATTAAATATTTCTGCTACTGTATTAGACTATATTACTAAGGATGATGTTATGAATTCGCAAGATATCAATAAAGTGTCTATTGCCATGTGTACATATAATGGGGAAAAATTTATTAGTGAGCAACTTGATAGTATAATGAATCAAACGAGGCTGCCAGATGAATTAATCGTGTGTGATGATCGCTCAACAGATCGTACGATTGAAATCATTAATACATTTAAGACTAATGCTCCTTTTCCTGTGAAAATTATTATAAATGAAGTACAACTTGGGAGTACTAAAAATTTTGAAAAAGCAATTCAACACTGTAGTGGAGATGTTATCTTTCTAGCAGATCAGGATGACGTTTGGGACTTTCATAAAATTTCTATAATGGAATCAAGATTTGTAGACCCAAAAGTGGGTATGGTCTTTACTAATGCGGAAATGGTTGATCAAGACCTTCAACCTCTTGGCTATAGTCTATGGGAGTCAATCCCATTTACCGAGACTGAACAAGAAAGACTAGTATCAAATCCTCTTGATGTAATGATAAGAAAAAACGTTGTCACAGGAGCTGCGATGGCATTTCGATCATCGTTAACAGATGTTGTTTTTCCGTTTACTAATATCTGGGTACATGATGCATGGATAGCCATTCTCATAAGTTGTTTACGTAATACGAAGGTAGAAATCATTGATAAGCCTTTAATAAAGTATAGGCAGCACGCTAATAATCAATTAGGGGCAAGCAAGAAAAATCTATCTGAACAAATTAGTCAGGCAAAGAAAAAAGAAAAGAAGCTAAACATAAACTTTAATGAGGTTATTAACCAAATAAAAGAGTATAAAATAGATGTTACAGAAGATACGATGCGTAAGCTATCAGAAAAGGTAAAGCATATGGAATTTCGCAATAGCCTACCGAAAAATGCCTTGGTTAGAGCAGGTAAAGTAGTAGCAGAGGCTAGCACATTAAGATATAATCAATATTCGAATGGATATAAGACAATTCTAAAAGATCTCTTTTATTAGGTTCTATTCATATTTAACGTTCCTTTTTTGAAAAATAAGGCATGAGTTTATTTGACTCCTGCCTTATTTTTATAATAAAAAGGGGATTTGGAGGTTATTCGTTTGAAAAAGGTACAAGTATTAATGTCTACCTATAATGGTGAGAAATTTGTAAAACAACAATTGGATAGCTTAATGGCCCAAGATTATTCTCCGGTAGATATATTAATTAGAGATGACGGTTCAAAGGATTCAACGATCTCTATTATCAATGAGTATAGTAAAGGGAATCCGAATATTACTCTAATTAAAGGTGAGAATAAAGGAGTTATAGCCAGTTTCTTTGAACTTGTCAAAAACAGTGCCTCTGATGCAGAGTATTTTGCTTTTTGTGACCAGGATGATGTTTGGAAGAAAACTAAAATTTCAAGAGCCGTTGAATTACTAGAACGAGAAGATAAAAATCTTCCGTTGTTATACTTCTCCCGATTAGAGCTAGTAGATGAAAATTTACATTTTCTAAGGCAGTCACAAATTCCTCCTCGGGGTCCTGCATTAGAAAATGCATTGATTCAGAACATAGCCACAGGATGTACCATTGTATTTAACAAAAAAATGAGAGATTTGTTTTTATTACACCAACCAAACCCTTTAAACATAACAATGCATGATGCTTGGTTCTATCTGTTAGGTACCGCGTTAGGCAAAGTGGTTTACGATGAGACTGCTAATATATTATATAGACAGCACTCATCTAACACGTTAGGTATGGCAAATAATAAAATGAAAAGTGCAATGGTAAGATACCGGAATTTTAAAAAAGAGGGGAAGGAAAAACCTTATACCAAACAAGTGAAGGAATTCATAAGATTACACGAAGCACAGCTTAGTGAGTCTCAAATACAGGTCATTCATAACTTTTTAAATAAAAGGGATTCTCTATTAAAAAGGGTTGATTACGCAAATAATACTCCGTTGTTTCGTCAGAATAGCAGAGACTCTATCATATTTAGGTTGCTATACATTTTAAATAAATACTAAAAAAGTGATGAAGGTGGCAAACTGCTTGCCATTTTCATCACTTTTTTTAAAAGTTACTGATTACTCTTACTGGCTAATTTAGGCATCCAAATATGAATTCCTTTTTTCCATAAAAATATTGCCATTAAAAGTGTCGCAAAGACTTCTGTTATTATTGCATTCCAGGCCGTCCCGAACTCCTTATAAGTAGGAATCAATAGTATCATTAAAATAATACTTAATATGCTTGAAACGATATAAATTCTAGAAAGCTGTTTCTTATAATCGAAGTTAATCATTGTTAATATTCCAAAGATACTTGCCCAACCAAGCACTAGCGGCATAGGTGATAAAATTTGTAACAATGGAATAGTTGGTTTATATTCAGGTCCCAAGCCTATTACTACTAGTTGTTCAGCAAACACACCAACTAGAAGGGATAAAGATCCCATACTTATAGTAACGATGATAAACATTTTGTTTAAAATCAATATAGCTCTCTCTCGTGACTCTTGAAGTGCTTTGCTAAGGAAGGGATAAATGGTTTGTATCAATGGTGATACGGCACTAGCCACCGCTTTAACTACCTTCTCAGCACTTGAATAATAACCAACGATTGTATTGGAAGCAAAAAATCCAAGGATGAAAATATTGCTAGTCGTGTATAGACTTGTTACTACATTAGAAAGGAAGATGTGCCATCCTTCCTTAAGTTGGTGAACAATATCGTCTTTTGATGGCTTTATGAATTTTATCTGGTGCTTCACAATTATGATGTAAATAGCAACAATTCCTATTGTTATAGAACCTAGAGAATTTAAGATAGGGACAATCAAAAAGTCTGCTTTTTCCTGTACCAAGATAAAAATCCCAATGGTGAAAATTGACTTTGAAATAACGTTTAATATTGAAATAATTTTCATTTTTTCAATCCCTTGGAAATACCAAATAGGAAAGGCGATATTTCCTATTACCATACCAAATGTTATGAAATAAATGATACTATTCTCATGAAATTTTGGGACTAGTAATACTAAAAAGATTAAAACGATTAAGCTAACAATGGCAAGTGCTATCCGGATTAACATGACTGTAGAAAATATTTTCGATAATCTGTTTTTATTATCTCTGGCCAAAGATATATCTCTGGTTGCAACTAAATTAAAACCATAGTCAGTAAAAAGTATAAAGTACTGTATAAATGCCTGGGCAAAGCTGATAAGTCCAAACTTGCTTGGTCCTACCACTTGTAATAGGTATGGCAGTGTAACCAAGGGAAGTACGAAGTTTAAACCTTGAACACTTGCAAGGGACAGAAAGTTAGATATAAGTCTTTTTTTGGTAGACATGCTGTGTATAAATTCTCCTTTTATTAAAATCCATAGAAAAAATTCTGCTAAAAATACTGCCACGTAACATTATATACCTTTTAGCCTAACGACAGCCACTTTGTTTATAGAATTTTGGTTGCATTTTCAGTATCTTCTGTTGTATTTTAAAGAACAAAAAACCACCTAGCTATTAGGTGGTTAAAAATTTATTAATAATCAGAGCTTGCAGTTACTGTATCATTGGGCAATTCAAGGTGGGTACGAAGGTCATTAGATAATGTTTGTCTAGTACTATCATCCACTAAATAGTACCAAACACCATTACTTAATATTTTCCCCTCTCCTTCGATTTCAACCTTTTCAATTGATTCTGCAGCTGCAATATAGCTCTTCTGAATATCAATTATTTGTTTTAAAGTTAGGTTCGTTTTAATATTTCCTTGAAGTGCCTCAAGAATATCTTCGTAGTTAGTTAAAGCTTTTAAAGATTTCCCTTTAGCAATAACCTTAGAGATTACTTCTCTTTGTCGTTCCTGTCTACCGAAGTCCCCACGTGGATCTTCTTTTCTCATTCGAGCATATTGTAATGCCTCTTCTCCAGTTAGCTTATGGTAACCTTCTGATAAGTAAACACCATCTAATTCAAACTCATACTCATTATTTACCTCTATACCACCAACTGCATCAACAATGTCTTTAAATCCCTGCATATTTACTTCTGCATAATAATCAATTGGGATGTTAAGGAAGTTTTCAATAGAAGTGATAGACATTTCTATCCCGCCAAATGCATAGGCGTGATTCATTTTATCAATTGTACTATCGTCAGGGTCCTCAGGGTCAATTAAATCAGCTCTAGTGTCCCTTGGAATACTAACAATTTTTGTTGATTTTGTAATTGGATTGATTGTCATTACTATCATGGTATCTGTACGACCACCATCACCTTCACGTTCATCTACTCCTAATAAAAGGATAGATATAGGATCTTTCTCAACAAACTCTGCTTGTTCTTCTCGTTTTTCTGATACTTCTCTCGAAATAGGATTGTGCATTTTATCAACTGCACTAGCCATATTTGAATAAACATTATATGCAAATACCCCAATACCCACCAATAAAAAAGTGAATACTGTTAATAGGATTCTAATTACTCTTTTTGTTTTTCTTTTTTTTCTTCTTTCTCTGCTATCCATATGAGATCCCTTCTATATAAGGTATTTAACAGCTAAGAACACATTTAATTAAAATTATAATATTGACCTATGAAAAGATGCAACAAGAAATTGTTAACAAGGCTACAAATGTAAGAAACATGGTGGTATAATAACAGTTTGTAAGAAGATGACTGATTTAAACCCGAGACGAAATTTAGAAATATCAGTGTTTTTTACTAGGAATAATCTAGATGAAATGAGTGGGTAACAGTGAATAAGCCAATCTGTACAATTAGTATTGTAACATATAATAGCCAACATATTTTTAAAGTTATTGATAACATAAAAGAGGAATTTGGAACAGATAAACGCTTCAAGATTGTTGTTTTTGATAACAATTCAAACGCTGATTATAAAAAAAAGCTAGAAGAATATCGTGATTTTGCAGAAATTACTTTTAATGACGAGAATAAAGGGTTTGGGTTTGGACACAACTTTAACTTATTACAAGCAAATGAAACATACTTTGTTGTATTTAATCCAGATGTTATTTTAAAGAAAGAACATCTATTAGATATGATCAATGAAATGGAGAAGGATCGTTCGTATTCTTTGATGGTCCCAAAGGTGCTTAATTCTGATGGTACTAAGCAGCATTTAATAAGAAATCGTGTTTCTGTTTTTGATTATGCATTGAGATTTATACCGTTCAAAATAGTTAAGAATATTTTTCATACTAGACTTTCTACATATGAGTGTAGAGACATTTCAGATGATATCTTATCTGAGGTCCTAATCGGTTCAGGCTGCTTTATGTTATTTAGGGGAAGTGATTTCAAAGCTGTAGGAGGCTTTGACGACCGCTATTTTATGTATTTTGAAGACTATGACCTTTGCCTCGAGCTTAATAAAAGGGGAAAGAAAATAATCTATAACCCTTTTGTGTCAGTTATTCACTATTATGAGCGAGGGGCCCATAAAAATTTCAAACTGTTTAAGATTTTTATGGGCTCCATGTACAAGTTCTTTAATAAATGGGGCTGGAAATGGTATTAATACGCTATAACTGAGTGAAAATGCTATTCTAAACTAGAGGAGTTATTGATGATGAATAGGTTTGAAAAGATTCTTTTAACAGTATTTTTTCTTGAAATATTTATTGGTGGTGGGGGGAGGCTCATTGAATTTGGACCTCTATCCATTCGACAGGTTCTCTTTGTGTTATTGTTGGTTACTTTTTTGGTCCGTATAGTAAGAGAAAAAGCAATCTTTAATAAAGAGATAAATACGATGGTGAATTTTAATATGGTTTCAGTAGCTATTTATGCTCTCCTTACTTCTTTTGTAGTAAGCTCGGTCATTGGTTATTTGAATCATCACTCAATTTCTGTCATTGCTATGGACTTTTTTAGAGTATCTTTTTTCCTTTTATATTTTCCATTAGCCTATTATATATCGGATCAGAGGTTTTCAAAAAAAGATATAGTAAACATACTTAAATATGGGTCGCTTATTGTAGCTTTATTTACTATAGCTGTCACAATACTTGGAAAGACAATCTTCTCCCAAAACTTTGGTGTGTACTATGAATTCATCAATAAATATACAAAAGGAGATTTATTCTTTAGACCTAGTAATAGTGTGTTTCATAAAAGTCACTTTTTTGTATTGATTGGTTTAGTTATTTCATTAAATGCACTGCTATCTAAAAAGTACTCAAAACTAGATATATTAAATGTAATCTTTTGCGCTATATCACTTATTTGGTCTGAAACAAGAGGATTCTTATTGGCCTTTATGGTTGCTATGATATTCATTATTTTCCTGGATATTAAAATGGTTACGGATCACATAAAAGGAGTATTGAATAAAATAAGAGCAATTCCTAAGAATAAAATGATTTTTAAGAAGATGATAATAACCTTACTATTAGTTGTTGCAGTGCCGTTTCTTTATAACTATATGACTCTAGAACGGTTTGGTGTGGACACAAGTCAGCAAATACAACAACCCGAAGATGAAGAGATAGTTAATGAAGAAATAAATGATGTAAGTGTTAACGCTAGAATGGATTTCATACTAGACTCATTAAATATCCTGAAAAATCCTGTCAATTTAATTATAGGTACAGGCTATGGACAGGAAATTGCAGGTCGTGTAAATGGAATTGAAATGAGTTTCCTAGACATTTTGGTGGAACAAGGGTTAATTGGTCTATCTATATGGGGGATTCTATTTCTTCTGATATTCTTAAATTACCATGTGTATTATAAAAGAAAGGGAGATATTACAACTGTAGATGTCTCATTGCTTGCTGCGTTTGTAGGTGCTTTGCTATTGACGAATATAAATCCTTTCATTAATAATCCAATTGGAATAAGTTTCTTTTTAATATTATTAGTCTTTTCACTCAATAAAAAAAATTCAATGGGTAACCAATAACAAATGAGGTTCTGAAATGAAAATTACATTAGTAGTTGTCTTATACAAAAAAACGCTAATGGAGAGCAAAACCATCAATACGCTACTTAACTCTTCATTTGGCAAGGCAGAACTAAAGGACAGTGTTCAAATAATTATTTACGACAACTCCCCTGAAAAACAATCTGTTGATAGTGAGGTTTTTACTGGGTTGGATGTTAGATATATTCATGACAATCGAAATATGGGATTAGCAACAGCCTATAATTTAGCTCTAGAAAGTTCGATAACACATAAAAGTGAATGGCTTCTATTACTCGATCACGATACAGATATCACTGAGGACTATGCAAATGAAATCCTAGGACTTGAAAAATTAGATGAGAGTGTCGTAGCTGTTGTCCCAAAAATTATTTCTAATGATGTAATGATTTCGCCTGTGTATAGCGAAACACTACGCCCTTTGCAAACGGATAGACCTGACGTTGGCTTGCAGGAAATACCTGTAATGGCGATAAACTCTGGGTCACTTATTAAAGTTGATTTCTTAAAGAAAATTGGAGGTTTTAATCTTCAATTTCCTCTAGATTATTTAGATCATTGGCTGTTTCATAAAGTATTTGATCAAGGCGGAAAGGTCTGGGTGTTACACTCAACTTTAACGCACGATCTATCAGTAATGGACTACAATCAAATCTCGCTGCCAAGGCATAAAAGTATTATAGACTCGGAAGTGTACTTTTATAAAAACTTTAAGACGAGTATGTATAAAGACTACAAAGTAATTCTTGCCAAACGAGCTATCAAACATCTCTTAACAGTAAAAAATAAAAAAATTGCCCTCTACTCGTTAAAAAAATTGTTGTCCATGTAGAAAGGATAATCGTATGAAAATCTCTGTTTGTCTTGCTTCTTATAATGGTGAACAATTTATTGTTAGACAGCTGGACTCTGTTGTAAAACAATTAAAAAAAGATGATCAAATAGTGGTTGTAGATGATGGTTCGAATGATAATACAGTTCAACTATTAAAGGAAACGTACGGGAATAGAATTGAGCTTTATATTAACGAAAAGAACCTCGGACCCATAAAAAGCTTCGAGAAAGCAATCTCACTGGCAAAAGGGGATATTATCTTTCTATGTGATCAAGATGATATATGGGAGGATAATAAGGTTCAGAAGGTACTTGAATGTGTGAGAGAGGAAGATGCTTCACTAGTTATTCATGATGCCTATGTAGTTGACTCTGGACTTAAAGAGATTAATCCTTCTTGGAACGAGTACAACAACAACCATTCTAAAGGAATAGTCGCAAATATTATAAAAAACTCTGCTACAGGTGCCTGCATGGCCTTTACAAGAGAATTAGTTCCTAGTATTCTTCCTTTTCCAAAAAGTATTGAAATGCATGACCAATGGATTGCTTTAGTATGTATGAAGAGACAGAAAAAGCTCGTGTATTTAAAGGATAGGCTAATTAAATATGTTAGACATGGTAGCAATGTAACAGGTATGAAGAAGCGGACGCTTAATCAACAGGTTAAAGGAAGGTTGGGTGTCATAAAGGCGATTATTACCTATAAATGACATTATTGATTATAGTTGTAATTTGTTGATAGTTTTCATTATAATGGTTTAGGTGGTTAAATGTAGCTAATATATATTGTTTTTCGTATTTATAAAAGGAGTGTTGACAATGAAAGGTATTATACTTGCGGGTGGTAGTGGGACAAGACTATATCCATTAACGAAGGTTGTGTCAAAACAGTTATTACCTGTTTATGATAAACCAATGATTTACTATCCTCTTTCTATTCTTTTATTAGCTGGAATTAAGGATATATTAATTATATCTACTCCTCAAGATATCGGGAGATTCGAGCAAATTCTAGGTGATGGTTCTGACTACGGAGTAAATTTCCAATATGCTGTTCAACCTGAGCCAGGTGGTCTTGCTCAAGCCTTTTTAATCGGTGAAGAATTTATCGGTGACGATAATGTGGCCTTAGTTTTAGGTGATAATATATTCTACGGTCATGGTTTAACAGACTTATTGGTTAAAGCATCTAAAAGAGAACAGGGAGCTACAGTTTTCGGTTATTATGTAAATGATCCTGAGCGCTTTGGTGTTGTAGAGTTTGACAATGATGGAAAGGCTGTATCTATTGAGGAAAAACCAGCTGAACCTAAATCAAATTATGCAGTAACTGGCTTGTACTTCTATGATAATAGAGTAGTTGAGATTGCAAAGAGTATTTCTCCATCTGAACGTGGTGAGTTAGAGATTACTGATATTAATAAAGTTTATCTTGAAATGGGTGAACTGAACGTTGAATTATTAGGTAGAGGCTTTGCCTGGTTAGATACAGGTACACACGAATCATTATTAGAGGCTTCTCAGTTTATTGAAACGGTTGAAAAACGACAATCTTTAAAAATTGCTTGTCTAGAAGAAATTGCATATAGAATGGGTTATATTTCAAAGGAAAAATTACTTGAACTGGCTGAACCATTAAAGAAAAACCAATATGGACAATATTTATTAAAAGTGGCTAAGCAAGGGAAATAATAATTACGAGGTGCATAATGAACGTAATCGATACAAAACTCTCTGGAGTGAAGATCCTAGAACCCAAAGTATTTGGTGATCACCGTGGGTATTTTATGGAAAGCTATAATAAAAGTCTATATGATGAGCTGGGATTGAAGTTTGATTTTATTCAAGACAACCAGTCACTTTCTGCACCTGTTCATACACTACGTGGTTTGCATTTTCAATTAAATCCAAAGGCGCAAACAAAGCTTGTACGTTGTGTGACAGGAGCTATTTATGACGTAGCTGTAGATATCCGTAAAGGTTCCCCTACATATGGTCAATGGGTAGGCGTAGTGCTTTCCGAGCATAATAAACGTCAACTGCTTGTACCGAAAGGCTTCGCACATGGATTCTGTACATTAGTACCAGATTCTACAGTTGCCTATAAGGTTGATGAGTATTATTCTCCAGAGCACGATGGTGGGATTGCATGGGATGACCCAGCGCTTGCTATTGATTGGCCGACTACAAATCCAATCTTATCTGAAAAAGATACAAAACATCCAAGATTAGCTGAAGCAACAACTTTGAACTTTGTTTTTGAGGAATAGGAGGAAGAACATGAAATTATTAGTAACTGGCGGTGCGGGCTTTATTGGAAGTAATTTTGTCCGTTACATGGTAAATAAGTATCCAGAATATACAATTGTTAACCTTGATTTATTAACATATGCAGGGAACCTAGAGAACTTAAAGGACATTGAAAATGCTCCTAACTATAAGTTTGTTCGTGGAGATATTGCAGATCGTGAATTTGTTGACGGTCTTTTTAAAGAAGAAAAGTTTGATTATGTGTTGAACTTTGCTGCAGAATCTCACGTGGACCGCAGTATTACAGATCCAGGGATTTTCGTTCAAACGAATATTCAAGGGACTTTAGCTCTTTTAGATGCTGCGAAAACTTACAAAGTGACAAAGTATCTTCAAGTGTCTACAGATGAAGTGTACGGTACGCTAGGGGAAACAGGGTACTTTACAGAGGAAACACCACTTGCGGCAAACAGCCCATACAGTGCAAGTAAAGCTGGAGCGGACATGCTTGTTCGTGCTTACAATGAAACATTTGGGTTACCTGTGAATATCACTCGTTGTTCAAATAACTATGGTCCATTCCACTTCCCTGAGAAGTTAATTCCTCTTATGATCATTAATGCTTTAAATGATAAAGAGCTGCCAATCTACGGAGATGGACTAAATATTCGTGACTGGCTACATGTAGAAGATCATTGCCAAGCGATTGACCTTGTTCTTCACAAAGGCCGTGACGGAGAAGTGTACAATGTTGGTGGTAACAATGAGCGTACAAATATCGAAATCGTTAAAACAATTCTTAAGCATTTAGGTAAGCCAGAATCATTAATGAAGTTTGTTAAGGATCGTCCTGGTCATGACCGTCGTTATGCGATTGATGCAACAAAGCTTCGTACGGAATTAGGTTGGTCTCCTAAATATAATTTTGATACAGGTATTGAACAAACGATTAAGTGGTACTTAGAAAACCAAGAGTGGTGGGAAAACATTATTTCTGGTGACTACCAAGACTACTTCAAAGCACAGTACTCTGACCGCCTAGAGGTTGAATAATGTTAGTATTAGTCACTGGTATAAATGGACAACTTGGTTATGATGTTGTAAAGGAGCTTACAGCTAAAGGGCATGAAGCTGTGGGTGTTGATCGTGCTCAACTAGATATAACAGATGAAGCAGCTGTGTCTGCTTTTGTCCAAAATCTAGAGCCACAAGCCATTATCCATTGTGCTGCTTATACTAATGTTGATGCTGCAGAAACAGACCAAGAGGGTGCCTATAAGGTAAATGCCCTAGGTACAAAATACCTTGCAGAAGCAGCTAAGCATGTGGATGCAAAAATGGTGTATGTAAGCACGGATTATGTATTTGACGGTAATGGAACAGAGCCGTATGAAGTTGATCATCCAACGAGCCCGCTGGGCGTTTATGGGGAAACAAAGCTAGCTGGAGAGAAAATCCTACAAGATACATTGGACAAGTGCTTTATCGTAAGAACTGCATGGGTATATGGAATTAATGGTAATAACTTTGTCAAAACCATGCTAAAGCTAGCGCAGGATCGTAGCGAATTAGGTGTAGTATACGATCAAGTTGGTTCTCCTACTTATACGGTCGATTTAGCTGGATTTTTGGTAGAGTTAGTAGACTCAGATAAGTTTGGAATATATCATGCTTCAAATGAAGGTGTATGCTCTTGGCATGAATTTGCGGTAGAGATTTTTAACCAAGCTGGATTGGATATAAAGGTTAATGCTTTAACGTCAGAAGAGTTTCCACGTCCTGCAGCAAGACCGAAATATTCAGTTTTAAGTAAAAAGAAAATAGTCAATCAAGGCTTCACTCCTATGCGTGATTGGAAGGAAGCTCTTAAGGATTACCTTAAAGAATTGTCATAAAAACAAGCCTGTAGAGTATATTTGTCTCTGCAGGCTATTTTGATTATCTGAAAAGTAGAACTTTTATGTATGGAGAAACTTTTTTTATAATTGAACGTCAAATTAATTGTATTAAATATATTACGGTTTTATTAAAAATAAAAAGGGTAATAAAATATTATTCCAATTCGATTGGGCTGTATGATATAATTCACAAGGAATTATTATTTCCACAATTTACTCTGAATATTAGACAATAAAGAAAAAAAATCTACATTTTTTTTCACTAAATAGATAATGATAAAAATATGGAGGGGCATACTGTGTATTTGACTCTAATCATATGTTTCTTAGCAGCAATACTTTTCACGCCGGTTGTCAAAAAGCTTGCCTTTTTAATTGGTGCAACAGATCAACCTAATCAAAGAAAAGTTCATCAAAAAATCATGCCTCGCCTAGGTGGTTTGGCAATTTATATTAGTTTTCTCATTGGGGTATTTATTCTTGACCCTAGTGATTTCTACCTCATCTCAGTCTTAAATCTAGATGGAAGTATTCATCTACCTATTCTACTTGGAAGTTTGATTATCATTTTGACTGGTGCTTTTGATGATGTGAAGGAAATTTCACCAAGAGTAAAGCTTTTAGGTCAAATTGCAGCAGCATTGGTAGTAGTAGTGGTAGGTGATTTACGGGTCGATTTTATTAACTTACCATTTGGTGGACAGTTAGACTTTGGATATCTTAGCATTCCTATTACAATGGCTTGGATCATAGGGATTACTAACGCCATTAATTTGATTGATGGATTAGATGGACTTGCAGCTGGAGTTTCAACTATAGCTTTATTCACTATTGCTGGGATGGCTTATTTTATGGGAAATCCATATGTTATGGTAATGGCTCTAATCTTAGCAGTATCAACACTTGGGTTCTTGCTGTATAATTTTCATCCAGCAAAAATCTTCATGGGAGATACAGGAGCTCTATTCTTAGGGTTTATGATCTCAGTTCTATCTCTACTAGGATTCAAAGGAGTTACATTCGTCTCCTTAATCATCCCTGTCATAATCCTAGGAGTACCAATTTCGGACACGCTCTTTGCAATAGTTAGACGTTTAGTCAACAAGCAGCCATTGTCTGCACCAGATAAGTCTCATCTACACCATTGTCTGTTGAAGCTTGGTTATACCCATAGACAAACTGTATTGCTTATTTATGCAATGAGCGCAGTATTCGGGTTAGCAGCCTTTATCTTTTCACAGGCAACGCTCTGGGGATCGACTGTTATTCTGTTAGCGATTCTCGTTGCAATAGAGTTATTTGTAGAGAAGATTGGTCTAGTGGGAGAAGGATATCGTCCTCTCTTGAATTTCTTAAATGGACTTAGACCACTAAATGAAAAGAATAAAGCATAAATAAATGACCTCAGGTGACTTTTCCTGAGGTCATTCTAATTTTAAACAAGTGTCTCTTGATAAAGTGTTTCCCCTGTAGAAATTTTACCCTGTCCATTTGTCATTTCTACCATCCAGTCGGAGAATATCTCTACCTGTCCTTCTTCCACAAATACTTCAAACTCTACCGCGTCAAGATAGTGTATTTCTTGTATCTCATAAACAGAAGCTCGAAGTTCGTTTTCAAGTTTCCCTAGCCAAGTATAATCAACTTTTACGTGAACAACTTTCATCAGTTTTCGTTCAACAATCCCTGTGGCATTTAAGCCCTCTGACGTCGATTTGCCGTATGCCCGGATGAGACCGCCTGCGCCTAGTTTTATCCCACCAAAATAACGTGTTATAACGACTACTGTATCTTTCAGCTTTCTTTTCTTTAATACCTCGAGAATAGGAACACCAGCTGTTCCACTTGGTTCGCCATCATCATTTGCCTTTTGGATCAAATCATGTTCACCAATTAAGTAAGCTGAACAGTTATGTGTTGCATTCCAATGTTTCTTTTTTATGCTCTGAATGAATTCTAGCGCTTCTTCCTCAGTTTCAGCACGGGATATATGAGCGATAAATCGAGATTTATCTATTACAATTTCATGTTCGCCATAGCCTTTTACAGTTAAATATGAGGGGAGCATTGGATGAGCTCCTTTCTATGTAAATATTTTCTATGAATAATCTCTTAGTAATAGTATAAAGCTTCTCGACAACTTTCATCAAACTTCAAACTGATTGTAAACAAACTTTAATCTATGTAATTTTTTCACATGGTATAATGATGAAGTGTATTAAATTTAGAGCGTCTGCTATTTTAGCATAATTTATTCAGGGCTCTAATAATTAAATAGTAATGGTTTTTCAAATTGTTATATAGGCTAAATTACGCGATTAGTCGAATAAATATCGTTCTTTCTAACGATTTTCTTATGTTTCGACAGTTTTTTCACCACCAAGAGATAGTATATTTTTCTAAATCGAGCTAAAATAATATCATAGCCGAAAGGGAAAATAGGACCCTTGGAGGAATTATTATGATAAAGAAAAAATTTGATATAAAGACGCTTGATTTTATCCTCGAGAAAATGATAGAGACGGTAGGGACGAGTAAGGATGAGATTTTCCGTATCGGTGAGCAGTGCCGGAAGGATTACGAATCGCTAGCTGATGAGTTAAAAGATGTGAAGCGAATGGTCATCGAAGTGATTGAGGATGGAGATAAGCTTGAAACTCAATCACGGTTTGCTCGGAAACGATTATCGGAAGTAAGCATGCATTTCAAGGACTATACGGAGGCAGAGGTTCGCGATGCTTACGAGAAAGCTCACCAGCTCCAAATGGAGTTGACGGTGAAACGTCAAACGGAAAAGCAGCTCCGTGATCGTCGCGATGATATTGAACGGCGATTACATGGTCTAACGGAAACGATTGACCGTGCCGAGCATCTTGTCTCTCAAATTTCTGTCGTAATGAACTATCTGATGAGTGATCTCAAGCAAGTGGGTGAAGTATTAGAGGATGCGAAGCAAAAGCAGGAATTTGGCTTGCGTATTATAGAGGCACAGGAAGAAGAAAGAAAACGATTGTCTCGAGAGATACATGATGGACCTGCTCAAATGATGGCGAACGTGATGATGCGTTCAGATCTTATTGAACGAGTTTTTCGTGAGCATGGGGAACAAGCGGGTATGAGTGAGATTAAGAATTTGAAAAAGATGGTCCGAAATGCATTGTATGAAGTACGTAGAATTATCTATGACCTTCGTCCAATGGCGCTTGATGACCTGGGCTTAGTGCCTACCCTCAAAAAATACCTGCAAACGATCGAAGAGTATCATAGTGACATGAAAATTGAATTTGTCAATATGGGCACTGATAAGAGGCTACCAGCCAAGTTTGAGGTTGCGTTATTTCGACTTATACAGGAATCTGTACAAAATGCCATCAAGCATGCTGCTGCGCATGAAATTAAAGTGAAATTAGAAATATCTAGAAATAGTATATCTGTAGTAGTAAGAGATGACGGCAAAGGCTTTGATATAAATGTTGACAAGCCGGAGTCGTTTGGAATATTAGGAATGAAAGAGAGAGTGGAGCTTTTACAAGGGCAGCTATCCATCGACTCTAATATCGGTCGAGGGACAATTGTTATTATACAGGTTCCGTTAGAGAGTTAATTTATTGAATAGGCTTAGGGAGGCTGAGAGAATGACTACAAAAATTGCGATTATTGATGACCACCAACTGTTTAGAGAAGGTGTCAAAAGAATATTAGATTTTGAAAAAACGTTTGAGGTGGTTGCTGAAGGGGAAGACGGTAACCAAGCAGTTTCTATTGTCGAGGAGTTTCAGCCAGATGTAATCATTATGGATATTAATATGCCTGAAGTGAATGGTGTGGAAGCCACTCGTCAGCTGATTGAGAATTTTCCAGAATCAAAAGTCATCATTCTTTCGATTCATGATGATGAAAATTACGTAACACATGCGCTGCAAACAGGTGCAAGTGGGTATCTATTGAAGGAAATGGATGCTGATGCGCTAGTTGAAGCGGTTAAGGTAGTAGCTGATGGTGGTTCTTATCTTCATCCGAAGGTAACTCATAATCTAGTAAGAGAATACCGTCGATTAGCAGGTGAAGGCGGTGGAGGTTATGTGGGAGCGACTGAAGTACGTCGTCCACTTCATTTACTAACTCGTCGTGAATGTGAAGTTCTTCAGTTGTTAACTGACGGAAAGAGTAACCGCGGAATTGGTGAAGCTTTATTTATCAGTGAAAAAACGGTTAAAAACCATGTAAGTAATATTCTTCAAAAAATGAACGTAAACGATCGTACTCAGGCGGTAGTAGAAGCCATTAAAAAGGGCTGGGTTGAGGTTCGATAAAAATATAGTGGAAAGAGGCATCTGTCGAGGATTTTCGACAGGTGTCTTTTTTTTTTTTTTTTTGTAAGCATTTCCAATTTTGACAAAGTGGTGAAAGCCATTTTCCTAGTAGGTGTTTTTGCTTATAATACTACTTAATCTAGTATAAATGGAGGTGTTTTCCATTAATACATCTTTGGGTATATTATCAGATACGGAATTGGTTACAGTTTATAGTAAGGCATTAATTTACAAGCTAGATATAAGGTTTGTTGAGTTGATTTTGCAAGAGTTGAATCGCAGGGGCTTAAAGGAGGCTAGTTGAGATTCCCTTATGTACGTGTAGGTAATGCAATTTGAATCATTTTCATATAAAATAAGCTAGAGGCATATTGTAAAGAAAAACAAAGGTGGTTACTTTTATATGAAAACGGCAGTTGTAACGGATAGTACCGCGTACATCCCGAAAGACCTGCGTGATAAGCTACATATTCATATGATTCCTTTAAGCGTAATCTTTGGTACAGAGACGTATCGAGAAGAAGTAGAGATTACAGCCTCTGAATTTTTTGAAGAGGTAAAGACTCGAGACCTTCCAACCACGTCACAGCCACCCGTTGGAGAGTTTGTCCAGCTATTCGAACAGCTCTCAAAAGACTATGATGCCGTTGTAAGCATCCATCTATCAAGCGGCATTAGTGGAACGTTTCAAGGGTCAGTATCGGCTGGAGAAATGGTAGAGAATATTGATGTGTATGCTTTTGACTCAGAGATTAGTTGTATGGTTCAAGGTTTCTATGTCCTTGAAGCAGCTGAAATGGCTCAGGCAGGAAAAGGGCCAGAGGAAATTCTCGCAAGACTTGAAGAAATGAAGAAAACGTTGTACGCATACTTTATGGTGGATGATCTATCCCATTTGCAGCGTGGAGGAAGATTATCGAGTGCGCAGGCGTTAATAGGAAGCTTGTTGCAGGTAAAGCCACTTCTTCATTTTGAAGACAAGAAAATTGTTCCGTTTGAGAAAATTCGTACACGGAAAAAAGCGATGCGTCGTATGGTAGATTTGTTAGCTGAAGCTTCGGCTGGTGAGGAATGTCGTGCAGTTATTATTCATGCGAATCGTGAGCAGGAAGCAATGCAATGGAAGGCGGAGCTTGAAGCTGAACTTCCGAATGTAGAATTTGTTATTAGTTACTTCGGACCGGTTATCGGTACACATTTAGGTGAGGGCTCAATGGGCCTTGGCTGGGTAAAGAAATAATTTTTGATTACTGAACTTATATCATTTTATTATTTGTCACCATTTCAGTGATTGCTGAAATGGTGTTTGTCATTTCGGGATGTTTTCTGAAAATTTGATTATGAGGTGAAAATTTGATTTTAGACTCTCTTCGTACTATCCTCGCTGGTAAGCAGCTTCTTCGTGAAGAAATCCCCTTTGAGTTGGTTGATTCTCCTTTTATTTCTAAAAGATCTGGAATAGAGTTTGATAAGAAAGGTCGGGCACATTGTAATCGATGTGGGAATAGTGATCCTGAGTTGTTTGCCGTGTTTCCTTGTGCTCGTTGTGGTAAAAGAGACACCTATTGCCGTGCTTGCATTATGATGGGACGGGTTAGCGAGTGTACCCCGCAGTATGGATGGATTGGAGATATGCCGGAGATTGTGGCTGCTCCCCTTAAGTGGAGTGATTCATTGTCAGCTGGCCAGCAGGTTGCTTCAGACCGGGTGGTGGAAGCAATTGTCCGTGGTGAAGAGTTGCTCGTTTGGGCTGTGTGTGGTGCTGGTAAGACTGAGCTGCTTTTTAAAGGGATTGAAGTGGCTTTAGCTACTGGCAAGCGAGTGTGTATTGCTACCCCACGTACAGATGTTGTTTTAGAATTAACCCCACGATTAAAATCGGTGTTTCCCTCAATAAAAGTGTCCTCTTTGTACGGTGGTGCAGATGACCGCCATCAGTTTTCCCCTTTAACGATTACTACTATCCACCAGTTATTACGATTTTATCAAGCGTTTGATGTCATGGTTGTTGATGAAGTGGATGCTTTTCCTTATTCTGTGGACCCTATGCTTCAGTTTGCTGTGAAGAATGCTCGAAAGGAATCTTCGAGTATGATTTATCTGACGGCAACTCCCAGTCTGAAATGGCAGAGGGAATGTCGGAAGGGGAAAAGGGAGTTTGTTACGATTCCTGCTCGATTTCATCGACGTGCATTACCTGTTCCTGAATCTGTTTGGTGTGGGAATTGGGAGAAGGTAATCAATAAAGGAAGATTACCAGCGAAATTACTTAAGTGGATTGAACAACGGTTATTAGCAGGTACCCCAATGTTAGTGTTTGTTCCAAATGTTGCGTGGATAACTAAATTATTACCTTTGTTACAGACGTTTGATGGCAGGGTTGAATCAGTGCATGCGGAGGATCCAAACCGTAAGGAGAAGGTTCTGAAGATGAGACAAGGAGAAATTCTTTTGCTAGTAACAACTACTATTCTTGAGCGGGGAGTAACATTTCCTGGTTTGGAGGTAGCGGTACTCGGTGCTGAAAATCGCATATTTACCGAGTCGGCACTTGTGCAGATTGCTGGGAGGGTCGGACGGGATATTGATTCTCCTACAGGTAATGTGACCTTTTTTCATAATGGGAAGACAGAGGCAATGTTGAAAGCACGAAAACAAATCGTTGCTATGAATATAGAAGCGAAAGAGAAGGGGCTGATTGATGAGTGAGGTGTCTTTATTGTGGAGAAAAGATTATTCCAGTGGTGAGTTGGGGAAGTTTGTTTTCAAGAGAAGAAGAAATTTTGTTATGTGAGCAATGCAAAGACCAACTTACCCTTATTGAAGGGGACTGCTGTGTTCGGTGCAGTAGACCTTTTGATGGCTTGGCAGTAGAGTATCGGAAAGGTGAGTACTGTTACGACTGTGTTCGCTGGGAGGGAGATATAGAGTGGAATGGAATCCTTGAACGAAACAGATCTCTTTATTTATATAATGACTTTCTAAAAGAGGTTATTAGTCGCTATAAGTTTCGTGGGGATTACGTTCTTGCGAGGTTTTTCTGCAAAACTCTAATTCAAGTACTTAAAGATTTTGATTACGATTTACTAGTACCAATCCCATTAAGTCAGGAACGTTTGTATGAAAGAGGTTTTAATCAAGCAGAGGCATTAATTATTGAAGCAGGACTAACATTAACACCTGCATTAAAACGTATTCATACGGAGAAACAATCAAAAAAATCTAGAGAAGAAAGGATTCACCTCTCCAATATCTTTACAATTGTTAATGAGGAAGATATTGTCGGTAAGAAAGTGATGCTAATTGACGATATATACACTACAGGCTCTACACTGATGCATGCAGGTAAACTCTTGAAACAACATGGAACTTTATCCGTGTCGTCTTTTACTATAGCAAGAGGTTAGTGACAAGATACAACAAAATGCAACAGACTCAAATTTTCAATCAAACGTTTGATTGAAATAACCCCACTCTTAGAGCCCCAAGACTTATCATTGCTTCAATCAAACGACCGATTGAATACATTTACTTCCAAATAATTTTCATATCCTTACACAATTCGACAAGCTATAATGAGTCTATCGACATATCTAATAAAAGGAGACTTAGTAATGGCTCAAATAGAAACTTGCCCAAGTTGTGGGGATATATATGTTAAGAATCAATTTCGTGACGTTTGTCAGAATTGCTGGAAGGAAGAAGAACAAGCATACGATCAAGTATCACAATACATGAGAAAACGTGAAAATAGAGCAGCAACTATGTTACAAGTTGTAGAAGCTGTAGGAATTGAGGAAGAACTTTTGTTAAAGTTTATCCGTACAGGTCGACTCAAAGTTACGCAATTTCCTAATCTAGGTTACCCATGTGACAAATGTGGGACTATTATCCGTGCAGGGAAACTATGCGAGCCTTGTGCACTAGAAATAAAAAAGGATTTAGTGAAACACGAACAAAGCGAGGCTTTTAAAGAGGAATTACGCAAAAGAGAAAAACAAGCCACATACTTTACATCAAATAAGTCAAAATGATAATAGGAATAACTACCTATATATTTTAGTTATTTAGATACATTTTTGATAAAAATGTTAAATAAACCTCCTTTCTATCCGATAATACTAGTAGAAGTTGGAACGGACTTTGAAGGAGATGGATATATATGAAAATTAACAACCTTGGACCAACAGGAATTAATCCATATAAAAAAGCAATTAACAAACTTGATAAAGTCAGCAACACAACTACTGCAAAAGCAGATAAGGTAGAGATTTCTTCAGTTGCAAAAGAAATGCAAATGAACCAGATTGATGCTGCTCGTCAAAAGAAAGTGGAAGAATTAAAGCAAAGCGTCCAAAATGGAACATACAAGGCGGATGCAAAAGCAACTGCTTCAAGTATCATCAACTATTTTAAAATATAAGAGAGGAGGGGCATAGATGTCTGCTGAACAATTAGTTACAGTAATGGAAAGGCTACTCGATTTGCACAAAGAATTGCTCGACAAAGCTTTCCAAAAAACAACCATTATTGAAAAAGGGGACATCGATGCCCTAAACACTCTCATTAAAGATGAACAGAAATTAGTAATAAATATTAATAAATTCGAACAAGTAAGACAGCAGTTTGTGAGAAATTTTCTCACTCCTTTTCATGTGGAGGGAGAGAACTTTACAATTTCTACTTGTTTAACATATATAGATGATTTAAATAAGGACAAGCTTGCTGATTTACGCGACGAGCTACTAGAAGTGGCGCAAAAACTTCAAAAGCAAAACGAGTTAAACTCGGATCTCGTTAAACAGTCACTTCAATTCGTTCAAATGTCCTTAGACATGTTTTACCCAAAAACACCTGAATTCAATTATGGGCCACCAAAGCAGACCGGAACGTCCACATCGAATTCGCTATTTAACAGAAAAGCCTAACAGTTGGAGGGACAAAGATGCGATCAACATTTATGGGATTAGAAACAGCCCGAAGAGGGATGTTCACACAACAAGGTGCCCTTCATACAACTGGGCATAATATTGCAAATGCTAGCACGCCAGGATATACAAGACAACGTGTGAATTTTACACAGACCGAACCTTATCCAGGTGCGGGTCTTAATATGCCGCAGCTACCAGGTCAAGTTGGGACCGGTGTGGCTGCAGGTTCTGTACAGCGTGTTCGAGAAAGTTTTCTGGATGTACAATATCGAGGTGAAAATAATAAACTAGGATACTGGGAAACTCGTGCGGAGTCGTATACAAAGATGGAAGAAATCATGAATGAACCATCTGACAGTGGACTATCAGCGACAATGGATCAATTCTGGCAATCTTTGCAGGACTTAGCGGTAAATCCGAATAACCCTGGTGCTCGGTCTGTTGTTCGACAACGTGCGGTAGCTGTAACAGAAACTTTTAACTACCTATCTAGTTCTCTAACTGGTATAAGAGCCGATTTAAAAAATGAGATTTCGATTACAGAAAAGGAGATCAATTCCTTAGCTGAACAAATTAATAATCTAAACAACCAAATAGCTGATGTAGAGCCACATGGTTTGTTACCTAA
Source organism: Robertmurraya korlensis NBRC 107688 (assembly GCF_001591645.1). GTDB lineage: Bacteria > Bacillota > Bacilli > Bacillales > Cytobacillaceae > Robertmurraya_A. Next base: position 103,563 of record NZ_BCVH01000011.1, read on the forward strand.
TGATCTGTATGATGAGCGTGACCGATTAGTCGATCAACTATCCTCTTTGGTGAATATCAAGGTAGATTACTCGATGAGTGGAGGGAAGCCATCTACCCTTGCAGAGGGGAAAGCGAACATTACTATTTTAGACGCTAAAGGGAGTTCTTTAGGTCAGTTAGTAAATGGAACAGGATTTAATAAGCTTACTGTGGCTTTTGATGGTAGTGATGAATCAGTTAAAACGGTTACCGTTGGTGCAACTCAAGTAGATTTTCAAAAGTTTACTTCAAGCGGAAAGTTAAAAGCTTTAGTGGAGTCGTATGGATATGAGAAAAGCCCGGGAGAAGTAGCGGGAGTATATCCGGAAATGTTGTCAGAGCTTGATAATATGGCATATATGTTTGCGTATCAATTTAATCTACAGCATCAGGCAGGGGCTACACCTAATCAAATGAACGGAACATCAACAGCTCCTACACCTGAATTTTTCTCTGACGTAAAAAATGGATCAGTTGATATTGTTAATAAAAATGGGATTTCGGGACGTTTAACGATTTCAGCGGAAATTGGAGCTAGTTTGGATAACATTGCAACATCGAGTGGTGCAAACCCAACGATGGGAGATGCTTCAAATATTAAAGCACTTGCCGATTTAATTAATAAACCGTTTAAATATGGAAACGATACAGATTCAAGCTTCCGTAACTACTATGAAGTTTTAGTGGGTGGGATGGCTGTTGAATCGCAGGAAGCAGAACGTTTATCTTCTAATAGTGGAACACTACGTCAAGCAGTTGAAGAAAGACGAATGTCTGTAAGTGCAGTTTCAATTGACGAAGAAATGACAAACATGATTCAATTTCAACATGCATATAACGCATCAGCTCGAATGATATCATTACAGGATGAATTATTAGACAAAATTATTAACGGTATGGGAACCGGAGGAAGATAGGTGAATGAACAGTGCGTGTAACTCAAGGAATGTTAGCATCAAACTCTCTTAAAAACTTAAGTAATAGCTATAAACAGATGGGGAAATACCAGGATCAGCTTGCTACCGGAAAGAAAATCACTAAGCCTTCAGATGATCCAGTAGTTGCGATGAAAGGGATGTTCTATCGTTCGAACCTTACCGAAGTAGAACAGTATAAGAGGAATCTCTCTGAAGCTTATCTATGGATGGAGAATTCTGAAGCTGGGGTAGAGCAAGTGAATCAAGGGTTACAACGTGTACGTGAGCTTACGGTTCAGGGGTTAAACGGAACTCTTTCTGAATCTGATAAATCTGCTATATCACAAGAGATTGATCAAATTAAGAAAGATATTATGACGGTTGCCAATACTCAGGTTGCTGGGAGATATATTTTTAATGGTACTAATACCACTGTTGCTCCTGTTAGTGATGGAGGGAGTGGAGCACCCCAAGCAGCGTTTAACACTAATAACTATAATGTAGAAGTTTCCCGAGGTGTTTCATTAAAGTCAAATATTAATCCTGAGAATGTCTTTAGTCAGGACCTGTTTAACACATTACAGAGCATTCAGGAGTCATTAGGTGGTAATACAAATATAGATCTTAGTGGACTACTGGGGAAAATTGACAAACATACGGATACACTTTCTGCTGAACGTTCAGAGTTAGGAGCTCGGTATAATCGGTTAGAGATGATAGAGTCTAGAATTGACCAACAAGAGGTAATTGCTACAAGAGTTCTATCTGATAATGAAGATGCGGATATAGAACGTGTTATTACTGATTTGACAACACAGGAAAGTATTCACCGAGCCGCGCTGAGTGTAGGGGCGAGAATTATTCAACCAACCCTTATGGACTTCTTAAGATAAGATAAATAAAATATTATTAAAATAGGGGTGGCCTGCAAAATGTAGGTACCCTATTTTTATAGGAGGTAGAAATATATGAATGTCCCGCAAATACGATTGAGTTCATTGCCTGCTAAAATACAAATTGATACTCAACAAGGAGCAGTGTCCATTGAACAGCCGAAAGGTACTTTAGAAATAGAGCAACCGAAGGCAGATATGAATATTACAAGAATTCCGGGGAAACTAACAATAGACCAAACGCAAGCTAGGGCAGATGTTGATATGAAATCTGTTAGAAAAAGAAATGAAGAAGCGGCACAGTTAGGGAAACAGGAACTGCTCTCGGGTATAGCTAAGAGAGTGCAAGATGGAGAAGAGTTAATGAGAATCGAAAATGGTTTTGGAGCAATAAGCTCCATTTCAAAGAGGGCTAGTGAGGGGCCAAGTAAAGAGTTTGGACTAGGATTCATTCCAAAGGCTGGGTCGGTAAAAGTTTCTTACGATCCTGGAAGAGTTGATGTTAAATTTGATCCTAATAAACCTAAAATTAACTATCAAGCTAATAAGCCACTTATATCCATACAACCTACAAAAGTGAATGTTAGTATTGCTCAATATGCTTCTTTAGAGATTGATTTTGAATAATAATTTGTGAAAAAGGATGAGTTTGATGGAATTACAAACAAAGTTTCAGGGCTTAGTAGAAGTGTGTGAAAAGGACAAGATTACTTTTCAGAATGGGATTCCAGGATTTCCTGAAGAAGAAGAATTCTTTATCCTTCCGGTAGGGGATGATGAGGTGTTCCTGACAATGCAATCTGCCAAAAGTCAAGAACTAGCCTTTATCATCATTAACCCTTTTCACTATTTTCCTCAATATGATTTTGAGTTAGATCAGCAAGTGATCGAAAAATTAGAGATTGAGGCTCCAGAGGATATCCTTGTATTAAATATAATTACTATTCACGATCCTTTTGAGCAATCAACCGCCAATCTACGAGCACCGCTCATAATAAATAAGAAGAGGAATCACGGAAAGCAAGTAGTATTGAATAACGAACATTTTACTACAAGGCATAAAATTATGGGATAGAGGTGGGCAGAAATGCTAGTTCTTACAAGGAAAATGGGAGAATCAATCAAAATCGGTGAAGACATAGAAATAACAATTCTTTCGGTGAAAAATGATCATGTAAAGATTGGTATTAGTGCCCCAAAGAACATTGAGATTACTCGTAAGGAGCTTTTGGAACAAATTCGGGAAGAAAATGTGAAAGCTGCATCCACCAAGGTTGATTTGTTACATTTGTTAAACAGGAACTAATATTAGTGTTAGTAAGACGGATGGTAAGCACCACTCGGTTTTTCCATTAAATAGAATAAATATTTCAGACAAAACTATTAAACATTTCTTGTACCAACCGATATTATTATTGTAGGAGAGGGTAGGGAAACGGGAGGCCGACCTAATTTCCTTACTCCAGTTTAATATTTCAGAATGTTCACAAGGATGTGGACCTATAAATTCAAGGAGGAAATTATAATGAGAATCAATCACAATATTGCAGCTCTAAACACGTACCGTCAATTAGGTACAGCAAACGCTGGGCAAATGAAATCAATGGAGAAGTTGTCTTCTGGTCTTCGTATCAACCGTGCAGGTGACGATGCAGCAGGTCTATCAATCTCTGAAAAAATGCGTGGTCAGATTCGTGGATTAGAGCAAGCATCACGTAACTCACAAGATGGTATCTCTTTAATTCAGACAGCTGAAGGTGCTTTAAACGAAACACATGCAATTCTTCAAAGAATGAGAGAGCTTGCGGTACAAGGTTCGAACGATACAAACGTTACAGCTGACCGTGACTCAATCAAATCAGAATTAAAAGAGTTAAAGAAAGAAATCGATAGAATTTCAACTGATACTGAGTTCAATACACAAAAGTTAATCAAAGAAAACGGAACTTATGACTTCCAAGTTGGAGCAAACTCTGCACAAACAATTACTCTAAGTATTGGTGCAATGAATGCTTCTGCTTTGAATACTGGTTTAACTTCTTCAGGTATTTCTGGACTAACAGATTCTGCTGATTTCACTGCATTTATTACAAATGTTAACAGCGCAATCACAAAGGTTTCTGAAGAACGTTCAAAGCTAGGGGCTGTTCAAAACCGTCTTGAGCACACAATTGCTAATCTAGATACAAGTGCAGAGAACTTAACAGCATCGGAATCACGTGTACGTGATGTAGACATGGCTAAAGAGATGATGAACCAAACGAAGAATTCAATTCTTGCACAAGCATCTCAAGCGATGTTGGCACAAGCTAACCAACAGCCACAAGGTGTATTACAGCTTTTAAGATAATTAATTTTAGGCTAAGAAGGATAACCATTAAGGTTGTCCTTCTTTTTTTTTAGTAAATGAAAAATTTTATAGTGAAAAATTTGTTTAACTATTAAAATACTGTTTTATCTTCCGATATTATAATTGTAAGCAAGAGAATAAGAGAAAAAGGACTGACCTCAATTATTCTTGAGCAAACCAATCTATAAATAGTTCACAAGGATGTGAACCTATAAATTCAAGGAGGAAATTAAAATGAGAATCAATCACAATATCGCAGCTCTAAACACGTATCGCCAATTAGGTACAGCAAATGCTGGACAAATGAAATCAATGGAAAAACTATCTTCTGGCCTTCGTATTAACCGTGCTGGTGACGATGCAGCGGGTCTATCAATCTCTGAAAAAATGCGTGGTCAAATCCGAGGGTTAGAGCAAGCTTCACGTAACTCACAAGATGGTATTTCTTTAATCCAAACAGCTGAAGGTGCTTTAAACGAAACACACGCGATTCTTCAAAGAATGAGAGAACTTGCGGTACAAGGTTCGAACGATACAAACGTTACAGCTGACCGTGACTCAATCAAATCAGAATTAAAAGAATTAAAGAAAGAAATCGATAGAATCTCAACTGACACTGAGTTCAATACACAGAAACTTATTAAAACTTCAGGGTCTTATAACATCCAGGTTGGTGCAAACTCTGCACAAACAATTACTTTAAGTATTGGTGCGATGAATGCTTCTTCATTAGCGACTAACTTAACATCTGCAACTATCTCTGGATTATCTACTTCAGCTGAATTTACTGCATTTATTACTAATGTTAACAGTGCAATCACAAAGGTTTCTGCAGAGCGTTCAAAGCTAGGGGCTGTTCAAAACCGTCTTGAGCACACAATTGCTAACTTAGATACAAGTGCAGAAAACTTAACAGCATCAGAATCACGTGTACGTGACGTAGACATGGCTAAAGAGATGATGAACCAAACGAAGAATTCAATTCTTGCACAAGCATCTCAAGCAATGTTGGCACAAGCTAACCAACAGCCACAAGGTGTATTACAACTATTAAGATAATTATAATCCAGTTGAAATGGACAACCAAAAGGTTGTCCATTTTTTGTGTTTTGCCTGTTTCTATAAGTAAATAAGAACGATTCTTTAGCGTTAATTTTATATAACTAGAATCATTGAATGAATTAGTTAAATAAATTTGCAAAAAACTATTAAACATTCTATATAACCTCCGATATTATATTTGTAAGCTAGAGGGTAAGAAAACGGGCGGCCGACCTTGTTTTTATTCTCAATTAAACTTAATCATAAAGTGTTCACAAGGATGTGGACCTGAAAATTCAAGGAGGAAATTAAAATGAGAATCAATCATAATATTGCAGCTTTAAACACGTATCGTCAATTAGGTACAGCTAATGCTGGGCAAATGAAATCAATGGAGAAATTATCTTCAGGACTTCGTATCAACCGTGCTGGTGATGATGCAGCAGGTCTTTCAATCTCTGAAAAAATGCGTGGTCAGATCCGTGGGTTAGAGCAAGCATCACGTAACTCACAAGATGGTATTTCTTTAATTCAAACAGCTGAAGGTGCTTTAAACGAAACACATTCAATCCTTCAAAGAATGAGAGAACTTGCGGTACAAGGTGCCAACGATACAAACGTTACAGCTGACCGTGACTCAATCAAATCAGAATTACAAGAGTTAAAGAAAGAAATCGATAGAATTTCAACTGATACTGAGTTCAATACACAGAAACTTATCGAAACTTCTGGAACTTATAATTTCCAAGTGGGTGCTAACTCTTCACAAACAATTACTTTGAGTATTGGTTCAATGAATGCATCTTCATTAGCAACTAGCTTAACTGCTGGAGCTATCACAGCTTTAGCAAGTTCAGCTGATTTCACTGCATTTATTACAACAGTTAACAGTGCAATCACAAAGGTTTCTGAAGAGCGTTCAAAGCTAGGTGCTGTTCAAAACCGTCTTGAGCACACAATTGCTAACCTAGATACAAGTGCAGAAAACTTAACAGCATCAGAATCACGTGTTCGTGACGTAGACATGGCTAAAGAGATGATGAACCAAACGAAGAACTCAATTCTTGCACAGGCATCTCAAGCAATGTTGGCACAAGCTAACCAACAGCCACAAGGTGTACTACAACTTTTAAGATAATTAAATTTAAATTAAGATGGGCAACCTATATATGGTTGTCCTTCTTAATTATAAAATACTTGTAGTGTGCATGGCTTAGGGAGGGAATATCGCTTGGAAAATTTATATGTAATTAAAGGAGAACGGTTGGAGTTAAACGAAGATATTTCAATTCTTGAAAGTAAAAGTGGCTTGCCTATTGTTAAGAAGAATGGATTTTATCTAAATAGCAGATATGATCCATTGAAGGAATCGAAGCAGATAGCTGAGCGTGAATATAAAAAAAATTATTCACACATTCTATTTGGTCTTCCTTATTCTTATTTAGCGAATGAATTAGTAAATAAGATGGGAAGTAATGATTTCCTTCTCATTATAGAACCCAGTTTAAAGCTATTTGAGCTTGTTAAAGGTAGTGAGCTTTTTAAGTCGCTTATTAACCATCCACAAGTCTTTTTTATAGTTGGATATCACCCCAATAAGATTGAAGAGGAAGTTAGATATCTTGTTAATAAAAGGAATATTGGACAATTAGAATTCATTACTTCACCGAATTATGAAAAGGTGTATCCAACGATTATTGCTCATTTTAAAGAAATAATATTAAAAAATGCTAGGCTATCACTAGTTAACGTAGCAACCATGATGAAATTTGGGAAAGTGTGGCAGGATAACTTATTGAACAATATTTCAAACTCATGGAAGTCTACTACAATTAATAAATTTGTTAATAAACTTCAATGCCCTGTAATTATTGCGGCATCAGGACCTTCTTTAAATAAACAGTTATCTAGTTTAAAAAAGATTAAAGAGAACAAAACAGCACTTATTTTGGCAGCTGGTTCCACAATTAACCCTTTATTGAATGCAGGGATAAGGCCGGATATCGTCGTCTCTATTGATGGAGATATGGCCAACTGGAGACACTTTGAAAAATTAGACTATGATGATATTGCACTTTTTTATAGCGTAAACGTTCATAAAAACATTCCTAAGCACCATAACGGATTAAATGTAATTTTTAATTCTCAAGATAGAGAATTATCAGGTTGGGTAAATAAAGTAATAGGTGAAGAGGTTGAGTTTGTCTATGGTGGTGCCTCGGTTGCAACTTTTTCTCTTTACGTGGCCAAATTAATCTCTTCCGGTCCAATCTGTCTCATTGGTCAAGATTTAGCATATACAAACAATCTAAGTCATGCCAGTGGGAATAGTAATCAAAAGAAGGTTATTCAAGAGGAGAATATAGCTAACAAGAATTACCTTGAGGTTGAAGGATACTATGGAGATACTGTACTAACTGACTATGGATTTTTAAGTATGAAAAAAGTATTTGAGGATATGTTTCATCAATTTAGTCTAGAAGGTGATAAAAGACCTTATTATAACTGCACAGAAGGTGGAGTGAATATTAAAGGGGTTACTAATTTACCTTTTACTGACTTTATCGATAGATATTGTGGTACGAGTTATAGAAGTGAATTCGTAAAGGTTCTTGAAATCGATCCTGATCTTCTTATTTCAAAAGAAAATGTAGAAATGGCATTAATTAAGGAAAAGGATAACCTCATTGAATTAAGAAAGTATGTGAAAAAGGCAATTGAAATGATTGATGGAGTGTCTATGGAATCAGAGTACATGGATAGCAAGGTTTTAAAAAAGCTAGATAGCTTAGATGAGAAAATCAACACTTATTCGAAGGATAACATTATTTATTATTTAATAATGCCACTCAGCTTCCGTATTAATCATATGTATCAGGAGCCTGAGACTGAAACGCCTCTAGAAATGAAGAGAAGGATCATTAAAAAGTCTAGTTCTTTATACAATGGAATATTGGAATCTGTGGATTACACATTAGATAAATTGGAGCAAAAAGGAGAGTGAAATAATGGAACAAATTGTTATAGACACATTAGAGAGCTTAAAGGAATACTTCCCTAAATTAATAAATGGATCGCGAGAAATTGCTGAGTATTTACAGGAGGGAAATGAAGCAAAGGCACTGAGTGTTATGCCACAGTTGGTCGAAGGGCTACAATGGGTTTTTGAGGCTGTAATGGGAATTCAAAATAATGGCTTCTTAAATGATATTAATTTACTGGATTTAAAGGATAACTTTCAAGAAATGGTGGAGGCTTTAGAAATTGGTGATCATGTATTATTAGCAGACTTGCTGCAATATGAGATTGCACCTACACTTGAAAAATGGGTCTTAATGGTCGATAAGGAAGAAAGATGATCTGGGAAAAAGTTAAAGCAGTTAATGGTGAATGGACTGTAGCTATTACTAATGATAAAGGTAAATATTTGCTTCATAGTAAGTATGACCCAAGTAAAGAATCCAGACGCTGGGTAGCACAATGGGAAATGATGAATGAGAAACCTAGTAGGATATGTGTGATTGGTATAGGTGTAGGTTATCATATCGCTGCTCTTAGAGAAGAGTTTCCTAACATTCCTATAGTAGTAATGGAATTTAATCCAAATTATGTTAGCTGGCTAAGGGGTAATCATTTGTTGCAGTGGTTAGAGGATGAAAGAACCTCAATAAAGATCTCTAATGACATTAATGAGATTTCCAAAGACTTTCTCCCTCTATTGGATGAAATAGATACTATGGTAATGATTCATTCTCCATCACTAGAGTTAATCCCAAATAACCTTTCCTCCTTGAAAGAAAGACTTAGTGACTTTTATACGTTTTTGAAAACAGTGCGAAAGAATAAGGAGATACTAGAGCAAAACTTTGCAAATAATTTAAAATTAAATGATAAAGGCATTCTAGAGTGGAAAGATTACCTTAAGGGGAAATCGGCAATTCTTGTATCAGCAGGTCCTTCTTTAACTAAGCAACTACCACTGTTAAAGGAAGTATATAAAAAACGGGAAATATTTATAGCATGTGTCGGGACAGCTCTAATCCCTCTACTGAATTTTGGGATAAAACCTAATGCTATAATGATTTCTGACGCACAGGATACATTATTAGAGCAATTTAAGGGAACGTCTAACATAATAGATGTACCGTTATTCTATTTAGCTACCGCTAATCAAAAGGCTGTTTCAGGATATACGGGTAAGAGATATATTGTATGGCAGCAAGACTACTCTAATTCAAGGATACAAGCGGATCTTATAAAAGAGCCTACTATTCGGACAGGCGGTTCAGTAGCTACGTGCTTGCTAGATTTATTAGTTTGGATGGGCAGTAGTCGGGTAGCGCTAGTTGGTCAAGACTTGTCCTTTACAGGAGGGTATAGTCATGCTGTGGGTTCACATAATGTGAAAAAAGTAAATTATGAAAATCTCATAGAAGTAACTGATTACTATCAAAGAGAGAAGGTAAAGACAAAGAGTTTTTTACTCGGCTATCTTAGATGGTTTGAAAGATATGTGATAGATACTAGTAGTAATGCTGAGTTTTGGAACTGTACGGAAGGTGGGGCTTATATAGAGGGATGGAAACACAAAAGGCTCAAAGAGTTTATCGAGGAGAAAAAAGGGGACTAAGAACAATAGGTGTCTCAATCTCATTTATTGAATGCCTCCTTTTGCTGTACAGAACCGAGTAAGAAAGGGTGAAGATATGTCAAAACATATTTTAGTAACAGGTGCGGACGGATTTATTGGAAGCCATTTAACAGAAATGCTAGTGGAAAAAGGGTATAAAGTTAAAGCATTGGCTTACTACAATTCGTTTAATTCATGGGGTTGGCTTGATGCACTTCCTCAGGATGTCATGCAAGAAGTTGAAGTTATAACTGGTGATGTTAGGGATCCGAATGGAGTAAGAGTAGCGATGCAGGGAGTAGACCAAGTCTATCACCTAGCAGCACTTATCGCTATACCATTCAGCTATCATTCTCCAGATACATATATTGATACAAATATAAAAGGAACTTTAAATGTTTTGCAAGCAGCGAGAGACTTGAACACATCACGAGTCCTTATTACTTCTACTTCTGAGGTTTATGGAACTGCCCAATACGTACCGATTGATGAAAATCATCCGTATCAGGGTCAGTCACCATACTCAGCAACAAAAATAGGTGCGGATCGTCTAGCGGAGTCTTTTTATAGAAGTTTTAATATGCCTATTTCTATTGTAAGGCCGTTTAACACTTATGGACCTCGCCAATCAGCAAGAGCTGTTATACCAACAATTATTACCCAGTTACTAAATGGAAATGAAGAAATTATGCTGGGCTCATTGTCACCTACAAGAGATTTTAACTTCGTAAAAGATACAGCTAACGGGTTTATTGAAATAGCTAAATCAGATAATACTATAGGAGAAGAAATAAACATTGCCACTCAACAGGAGATTTCGATAGGTGAGCTTGCTCAAGAATTAATCAGACAAATTAATCCTAATGCTAGAATCATCTGTGACGAACAAAGACTACGCCCGGAAAAAAGTGAAGTGAACCGTTTGTTAGGATCGAATGAAAAAATTAAGAGGCTTACAAATTGGGAGCCGTTATACTCTTTCGAAAGAGGTCTTTCAGAGACTATTGAGTTTTTTAAAAACAATTTAGATAAATATAAAGCAAATATTTATAACATATAGGAGGGGGAGCATGGATCAAAAGTTTATTCCTCTCTCGGTACCCAATTTAAAAGGAAAAGAGCTAGAGTATGTTACCCATGCAGTACAAACCGAGTGGGTGTCATCTGTTGGAGCCTATGTCGATTCATTTGAAACAAAAACAGCTGAATATGTCAATGCAGCTGGAGCTATATCCGTTCAAAATGGTACATCGGGGCTGCATGTTGCTCTTCAAGTATGTGGTGTTTCAGCGGGCGATGAGGTTATTGTACCAACGTTAACCTTTATTGCAGCTGTAAATCCTGTTAAATACTTATCAGCAGACCCAATATTTATGGATTGTGATGATTCCCTTTGTATGGATCCAGTCAAACTAAGTGATTTCTGTAAAGAAGAATGTATTTTTACTGATGGGAAACTTATAAATAAACGTACTGGCAAGTATATTAAGGCGGTTTTAGTGGTTCATGTCTTTGGAAATTTAGCAGATATGGAAAGAATCACAGAGATTGCAGACGAATTTAATCTCAAAATTATTGAAGATGCTACAGAGGCTCTAGGTTCTTATTATAGTGAAGGGGTTTTAAAAGGGAAGTTTGCTGGGACTATAGGAACTTTAGGAGTTTACTCTTTTAACGGTAATAAAATTATCACCACAGGTGGAGGTGGAATGATTGTTTCAAATGACAAGGAGCTATTGAAAAAAGCAAAACATCTTACCACACAAGCTAAAAGTGATGATCTTTATTATACTCATGATGAAATTGGTTACAATTATCGAATGACCAATGTACAAGCAGCTATAGGCTTAGCACAGCTAGAGCAAATAGAAACTTTCATCAAACAAAAACAGGAAAATTATGTTGCTTATCAAGAGGGAATAAGAAAAATCCCGGGCCTACAAATGCTACCATTTCGTGAAGATATAAGGAGTAACTATTGGTTTTATTCATTGTTTATTAGTGAAGATTATCCCCTTAATAGAGAAAATCTCATTCAATATTTAAACGAGAATAAAATACAAGCAAGACCCGTATGGGGTCTGATAAATGAGCAAAAACCATATCTCTCTAATCAGGTATATAAAATAGAAAACGCAAAGAAATATTGGGCGAATGTAGTGAATATACCTTGTAGCTCCAACTTAACAGAAGAAGATGTTCAATACATAATTAATTGTCTTAAAAGCTTAGGGTCATAATGATGGAGGCGAAGCAGTTGGATGTTAAGGCCTTTTTAATTGATGAAGAATCCACCATGATTGAAGCCATGGAATTACTAGATAAGGTAGCTAAAAAAGTTCTATTTGTTGTAAAAGATAATCGTTTTGTTGCAGCCATTACAGATGGCGATATCAGAAGATGGATATTAAAAAAGGGACACTTAGATGCAAAAGTTAAAGATATCGCAAATTATAAACCTAAGTTCTTATATGAAGAAAAAAAATTAAAAGCAAAAGAATATATGCGCAAAAACTCTATAGAAGCTCTTCCCATCCTAAATAGGGAAAAAGATATCGTTTCGGTTGTGTTATGGAATGATGAGGAAATTACACCGGAGAGGAAAATGCAAGTTCCTGTTGTGATTATGGCTGGTGGTTTAGGTACAAGGTTATACCCTTATACAAAAATATTACCTAAACCACTAATTCCAATTGGGGAGATACCGATAATAGAGCATATCATAAATCGTTTCAATATTTATGGTAATAAAAGATTTTTCTTAATAGTAAACCATAAGAAAAATATGATTAAGGCATACTTCAATGAAATTGAAAGAAGTTATGATGTACAATACGCCGATGAGGAATTACCGCTTGGTACAGGTGGTGGGCTAAGCTTATTAAAAGGTAAAATTAACTCCACTTTTATTTTAACTAATTGTGATATTTTAATTGAAGAAGATTATGAAAAAATCTATTCTTACCACAAAGAAGAGGGAAACTTGATAACAATGGTCTGTTCCCTTAAAAAAGTTAAGATTCCTTATGGAGTTATTGAAATTAATGAATCCGGAAAGATTGAGAAAATGAAGGAAAAGCCGGAATTCTCATTTTTCACTAATACTGGTATGTATGTAGTTGAACCAAAAATAATTGAAGAACTTGAATCTAATACTTCTATAGGCTTTCCGGATATCATTGAGAAATATAAACAAGCTGGAGAAAAAATTGGAGTCTACCCTATTAGTGAGAATGCTTGGCTTGATATGGGGCAAATCGATGAGATGGAGAAGATGAGAAGAAGGTTGGAGTTAGATGCAAAGTAGAATTCTTTTAATTGGTGGCGGTGGTCATTGTAAATCTGTCATTGATTCTATAATTAGAACAAAACACTACTCTGATATCGGTATAATTGATAGAGAGGAAAGAATAGGAAAAAGTATATTATCATTTCCGATTATTGGATGTGATGGTGATTTACTAAAGCTCTATGAGAGCGGGTACAGAGATGCATTTGTTACAGTAGGAAGTATTGGTGATTCTACTGTTCGTAAGAAATTATTTCAACTGCTAGAAACAATTGGGTTTGCTTTACCGAATATTATAGATGATTCAGCTATTGTTAGTAAGTATGCTACTTTGGAAAAGGGAATTTTTATAGGGAAAAACGTGGTGGTAAATGCGGGCTCCTTTATTTATAAAGGAGCCATTCTTAATACATCCTCTGTTGTTGAACACGATTCGGTTGTACAAGAATTCTCACATATTGCACCTGGTGTAGTTCTTTGCGGTGATGTAAAAATAGGGGCTAATACACATATAGGTGCTAAAAGTGTAGTAAAGCAGAATATACATATCGGTTCAAATTCTATTATTGGAATGGGCAGTGTAGTAATAAGTGATATTGAGGACAATGTGGTTGCTTATGGAAATCCATGTAAGGAGGTACGACCTAAGTGAGTGTTTATATCATAGCAGAGGCAGGAGTCAACCATAATGGAAGTTTAGAAGTAGCAAAGAAAATGGTAGATGTAGCAAAAGAAGCAGGTGCTAGCTGCATTAAATTCCAAACCTTTGTATCAGAAAATATTGTATCTAAGTATGCTGAGAAAGCTGAGTATCAGCAACAACAAACGGATGCCACAGAAAGTCAGTTGAGTATGCTTAAAAAGCTAGAGCTGACTCATAATGAATTTATTGAACTAAATAATTATTGCGAGCAACGAGAAATTGAATTTTTATCCACAGCCTTTGATTTTGAAAGCATAGAGTTTTTAAAAGGGTTAGGCATGGAAAAGTGGAAGATACCATCTGGTGACATTACCAATCTTCCTTACCTAATAAAAATTGCAAAACTTAATAAGCCTGTGATTCTTTCTACGGGTATGTGCACATTAAATGAAGTAGAATTAGCTATTAATACCTTAAGAGATAATGGTTCTGGTGAGATCACCGTACTTCACTGTACAACGGAGTATCCAACCCCGTATAAAGATGTAAATCTTTTGGCAATGAATACTATGAAAGCAGAGTTTGGTGTTTCTATCGGGTATTCAGATCATACTACCGGAATTGAAGTTCCAATTGCTGCAGTAGCACTAGGGGCAACAGTTATAGAGAAGCACTTTACACTTGATAGAAATATGGAAGGTCCTGATCATAAAGCAAGTTTAGAACCAAAAGAGTTAAAAGAGATGGTAAGAGCAATTAGAAATATAGAGCTAGCGATTGGTAGTGATCAAAAATCCCCAGCTGAATCGGAAATAAAAAATATATCCATTGCCAGAAAGAGTATTATCGCTCTAAAAAATATAAAAAAGGGCGATATCTTCACTGAAGAAAATATAACAGTAAAAAGGCCGGGGAATGGAATCAATCCCATGAGATGGTTTGAGGTCATTGGTCAAAAAGCGGTTAGAGACTTTAATGAAGATGAGCTGATTGAATTATGAAGATAAGTATATTAACTGCAACCCGAGCAGAATACGGGTTATTGAAGCCGATTATAAAAAAAATGAACTTAGATTCATCATTTGATGTGCGTGTTGTAGTAACTGGTACACACTTATCTCCCGAATTTGGCCTAACCTTCAGTGAGATTGAGCAAGATGATATTAAAATAGATAAAAAAATTGAGATTCTTTTGAGTTCAGATACTCCAGTTGCTATTGCCAAGTCTATGGGTTTGGCATTAGTAAGCTTTGCTGATTATTTTGACGAGTTAAAACCAGATTTACTAGTTGTCCTTGGTGACCGTTATGAAACATTGGCAGTTTGTACAGCAGCCATGAATTTACGTGTTCCAATAGCCCATCTATATGGAGGAGAGACGACGGAAGGTGCTATTGATGAATCTATTCGACATGCCATAACTAAATTAAGTTATCTTCACTTTACGAGCACTGAAGAATATAGGAAGCGTGTTATTCAGTTAGGAGAAGACCCAAGTAGAGTCTTTAATGTCGGAGCATTGGGGATTGAGAATATCCATAATCAAACTTTATTAAATAAAGAAGAGCTGGAATCCTCCATCAATTTTAGCTTGGAAAAGCCTTATGCTATCGTAACATATCATCCTGTTACATTAGATGCTAATAGTTCATTGAGTCAATTTGAGTCATTACTCGATGCCTGTAAGAAGTTTAAAGAAATGAATTTTATTTTTACAAAGGCAAATGCTGATGTAGATGGAAGAATCATCAACCAATTGATTGATAATTTTATTGAAGATAACTCTAATGCTATAGCATTTAATTCCTTAGGTATGAAGAGGTATTTAAGTGCATTAAAGTATGGTTCTATCGTAATTGGCAACTCTTCAAGTGGACTAATTGAAGCACCAAGTTTTGGGATACCAACTATAAATATAGGGGATCGACAAAAGGGGCGTCTTCAGGCTGGTAGTGTAATAAATTGTGAACCAATAACAAGTGATATTGAAAGTGCCATTTCACTAGCATTAAGTAACGAGTTCAAAAATAGAGCATCCAATGTAACAAATCCATACGGAGATGGAAACACGTCAATGAAAGTAATTAGTACCATAAAAGATTACCTATTAAATAAAAAAATAAATTTAAAAAAACCATTTTATAATATTGAGGTGAAATAACTTGAATGTAGTAGTTATTGGTTTAGGTTCAATGGGAAAGAGGAGAATCAGACTAATAAAGAAATATGATGACACCATGCTAATATTTGGGGTAGATACAAAAGAAGAGAGACGAAATGAATGTAAAGAGCTTTATGGAATTGAAACCTTTAAAACACTGGAAGAATTAATTCTAGAAAAGGAGGTTACATGTGCATTCGTCTGTACATCGCCCCTATCACATAGTCAAATAATTAATCAATGTCTAAACCATCAATTACATGTGTTTACTGAGCTCAATTTAGTATCAGATAGATATGAGGAAAACATTGCTATTGCTAAAGAGAAGAACCTTTTATTATTTTTGTCATCTACCTTTTTATACCGTGAAGAAATAAACAAGATCCGGACTTCAATTGATGCAGTAAATGGACGGTTAAATTATACATATCACGTCGGACAGTATTTACCTGATTGGCACCCGTGGGAAAATTATACAAATTTTTTTGTGGGAGATAAACGATCCAATGGTTGCCGAGAAATTTTTGCTATCGAACTCCCTTGGTTAACAAGTGTGTTTGGAGATGTTGTTAAAGTAGATGTAATTAGAAATAAGATTAGCAATTTAAAAATTGATTACTATGATAATTACCTAGTAATTGTTCAGCACAAGTCTGGTCATAAGGGGACTTTAGCTGTTGATGTTGTATCTAGGAAGGCAGTGAGAAATTTAGAAGTTTTTGGAGAGGAACTCTACCTATCTTGGGATGGAACTGCTAAAGGATTAAAAATATATGATTATGAAAAGAAAATGGATCTTGTAATTAATTTATATAAGGAAGTTGATCAATTAGAAGGGTACAGTAACTTTGTGGTTGAAAATGCTTACTATAATGAAATCGTTTCTTTTTTTGACTCCTTAGAAACTGGAGTTACTCCTATATATAGCTTTGATAAGGATAAGCAGATATTAGCACTCATTGATGAGATTGAGGGTTATCATGAATAGAAACTATAAA
Source organism: Robertmurraya korlensis NBRC 107688 (assembly GCF_001591645.1). Classification (GTDB taxonomy): domain Bacteria; phylum Bacillota; class Bacilli; order Bacillales; family Cytobacillaceae; genus Robertmurraya_A. The sequence continues at coordinate 120,505 of NZ_BCVH01000011.1, forward strand.
ATAGCTATCGTTGGTCTCGGGTCTATAGGGACTAGACATTTAAAAAATATAGTGAGTGTTTTAAACGAGAGAAAAACTACATATGTAATAGATGTAATAAGAAGTAGTAATACACCAATTGAACGTCATTTATATCAGTTAGTAAATCGAGTTTTTTACAAGTATGAGGATGTTCCATCAGATTATGACGTCATTTTTGTTACGAATCCCACGCATTTACATTTTAATACTATTAAACAGTACGCGCTCAAAACGAAGCATATGTTTATTGAAAAGCCTGTATTTGATCACTCTAATCACCCTATTCACGAATTACCATTAAATAAAGAAGCTGTTTATTACGTTGCATGCCCATTAAGATACACGAATGTAATCAGTTATTTGAAAGAGTCCATTTCTGCTACTCGTGTTTATTGTGCTAGAGTAATTTGTTCTAGCTATCTCCCAGACTGGAGACCTAATGTAGATTACAAAATTACCTATAGTGCTCGTAAATCACAGGGTGGAGGTGTTCCTATCGACTTAATTCATGAGTGGGACTACCTTTGTTATTTGTTCGGTAAGCCTGAAGAAGTATTTAATATTAAAGGTAAGTTTTCAGAGTTACACATCGACAGTGAGGATTTGTCAATCTATATAGCAAGATATAAAGATATGCTAGCAGAGGTTCATTTAGATTATTTTGGACGAGAGCCTATAAGAGAAGTTCAGTTATTTACAGCTAATGAAACAGTGGTTGGAGATCTGATTAAAAGTGAAATAAGGTTTTTGAAAAGTGGGAGAGTATTGTCTCTGAAGGAATCAAGGGATGATTTTCAAAGAAAAGAAATTACTTATTTTTTTGATACCCTAGAAGGAAAAAGGAAAAACCACAACGACATTTTAAGTGCACTTCAAATACTTAATATATCAAAGGAAGGAAAGGTCTAAATGAATATACTATTTACCATATGCGGTAGAGCTGGGTCAAAAGGAATAAAAAATAAAAATATAAAGAAATTTCTAGATTTCCCACTACCATATTATAGTATATCTGTTATTGACCTATACATGACGAAAAATCCAAATCATAGTGTAGATATAGTATTAAATACGGATAGTAAAGAATTAATTAATTTGATCCAAGATTTAAAGGTAAATGTCGAAATAATAGATAGAGAAGAGGAATTGGGGCAAGATAACACACCGAAAGTACCTGTCATTTCTAACAGTTTAAAGATAATGAAAAAAAGGAAATCAATAGATTATGACATGGTTGTTGATTTAGATCTTACAGCTCCCCTTAGAACCTTGGACGATCTAGAAAACATAATCAATAAAAAAGTAGACACAAACGTAGATGTTGTTTTTTCTGTTACTACCTCTAGAAGAAATCCTTATTTTAATATGGTGAAAAAATCGAATGGCACGTTTGAACGAGTAATAGAGTCTTCCTATAATACGAGGCAGGAGGCACCAGAAATATACGATATGAATGCCTCTCTATATGCATATTCTCCAAGCTTTTTGGAAAGTGGTAAAGGGATATTTGAGGGGAAATGTGATGTAATACAAATGATGGACACTGCTGTTCTTGATCTAGATCATGAAATTGACTTTGAGTTTATGCAGGTGATTGGGGATTATTTATTTACTAACTATCCATTATTTGGAGAGGTTCGGAATCATATTGCTTATTTAATTATTCCGAATCGATAACGATACCACCCTTAAAGGAGGAATATCTCTTGAATAAATTTGATGCAAGATACGATATCAGGCTCGCGAGATATACAGATATTGAAAGTATTATGAAATTTATAAATGATTACTGGCGTGAAGGACATATCATGTCTAAAGATAGAGAATTATTTGAGTATGAATTTGTTGAGGGTGACAATGTAAATTTTGTTCTAGCTATTGACAGAAATACTGAGTCAATTGAAGGTATTTTTGGATTTCTAAATTGTTCAGCCACAAATGATATTACTCGCAAAGATATTTGGGGAAGTTTATGGAAAGTGGTTGATGATCATGACAATATCCCACTTTTAGGAATTGAACTAGCCAAAAGGGTATACCCCTTGACTGGCTGTAGAACTCACATTGGGAATGGTGCTAACCTTAATACAACGATTCCGTTAAGAAGGATATTTTTTGGAGAAAAGGTTGCAAAGATGAAGCAATATTACTTTTTGAATACTGAAATTGAAAATTATAATATTGCAGAAATACAAGAAAAAAAGGAGAAAGCTATAGATAGGAATAAACAAAATGTTTTTTTAGAGAAGTTTGCTTCTATAGAGGATGTAAAAAAGAACTTCAATGTTGAAAATGTTGATGCTATACCATATAAAGATTTCTGGTACATAAATAAAAGATATTTTAACCACCCTTACTATACATACGATATTTATGGCCTTAAAGATGAGTCTGGTAACACTGGAGCATTAATGATGACCCGTTCCATTACATGTAATGGTGGGAGAATCCTGAGGATTGTTGATTATATAGGTGAGCACAAGCTTTTTGCTGGTTTAGGGAATCAGTTTAGAAAGTTACTACAGGAAAATGACTATGAATACATAGATTTTTATACATTAGGTTTCAAGGAAGAGTACATTTTTGATGCCGGATTTAAATTAAGAACAGAAGATGACACAAATATTATCCCTAATTACTTTGAACCATTTGTCCGTGAAAATGCTGACATTTGGGCACACTATAAAATTGACGGAACACTTTTTTTTAAAGCAGATGGTGATCAGGATAGGCCGAATGAACCTAAACTATAATACATGAACGAGGTGGCAAAGTAATGGTTAATGATTTTAGAAATAGATTGTTAGACAAAGATTTATTTCCAATAAACGCTGCAGGGTATGCAAATAGAGTTAGGGATAAAGCCAATATAATTATCTGGGGTAGTTCAGTAACTGGTCAATATGTATATGATTTTTTGAAGGAATTCAATATTGAAGAAAAAGTAAAGTTCTTTGCAGATAATAATAAAACAAAGTGGGGGGGGGAACAGGATGGCATATCGATATTATCACCCAAAGAGGTAAAGGAATTTGTGAAAAACGATCAAAATACATATGTTATAATCGCTAGTCAACGATTAGAGGAGATTAAGCAACAAATGTTATCTCTTGGGGTAAAGGAAGAAAATATTGATATAATAGGATTTCGTCTAGCCTGGGATTATTTACGCTATAGGGGTAAAACCCCTCTACAATTAATATATGATTATTTGTATGAATTTGAAGAAGTATTCTCATCTTTAGCGGATGAACGGTCAAGGGATGTTTATCTAGGTTTACTAAATTATAAGATATCGTTAGATAATAAATACATCCAAGAAATTTACTCACCTTCAGAGCAACAATATTTTGATAAAGAGATAATAGAGATTAAAGATAATGAAGTTTTTTGTGACTGCGGGAGCTTTAATGGTGATACTCTCGAGAAGTTCATTTCTCTAACAAAGGGTAAATACAGTAAATTCCTAGCTATTGAAGCTGATAAAGAATTATCTAATATTATTAGGCATAAAGTAAATGAATTAAATTATGAAAGGGTACAAGTTTATAATTATGCCTGCTGGGATAGAAAAGCTTCTCTAAAATTTGAATCAAACCAATCATCTGGGCATGTTTCATTACAAGGGGATAGTGAAGTAGATGCAGATACTTTAGATAGTATTCTAAAAGATGAAAATCCTACTTTTATTAAGATGGATATAGAGGGCGCTGAGGAGAAAGCATTGCTAGGTGCATCAAACCTAATTAGGGGTTCTAAACCATTATTGGCAATATGTGTATATCATAACTTGTATGATTATTATAAACTTCCGTTAATAATGAAAAGTTTAAATAAGGACTATATATTATTGATGCGTCATTATTCAGAGTTTTCTGTTGAAACAGTTTGTTATGCTATCCCTAGAGATAGGTATAGCTTATCTATATAGTATAGGATTAGCGGGGTTAACCGTAAAAGATACTACATTTTGCTCAATAAAATTGGTGGAACCCTTTTTTAAAGCTGATGCTAATTAGGATAGGCCGAATGAACCTAGATTAAAATACAAGAACAAGGTGGCAGAGCAATGGTTAATGAATTTAGAAGTAAACTGCTAGAGCACGATCTTTATTGGATTAATTCTGCTAGTTATACTAATAAAATTAAAGATAAAAGAAATATTATTATTTGGGGAAGTGCAACTACCGGTCAATGTGTCTTTGATTTTATAAAAAGTTTCGACATTCAAGATAATGTAAAGTACTTTGCTGATAATAATGAGGAAAAGTGGGGGACTAAGCAAAACGAATTGGTAGTGTTGTCCCCATCGGAAGTGGTTCAAATCAAAGAAGATATACCAGATATTTATATTATTATAGCAGCGGAGCACTTGGTAGAAATAAGAAATCAGTTAGTATCACTAGGAATTGAACAGAATGCAATTGATATAAAGGGTTTCTGTTTAGCAAAAGAATATTTTGAATTTCAAAAAAAAGCAACTGCTTACCAAGTTATTAAATCACATATAAATGAATACGAAGAAGTGTATTCTCTACTTGCTGACGAACGTTCAAAAGAAGTTTATTTAGCAGTTCTAAATTATAAAATATCATTGGATAATGATTTTTTGAATGGTATTTCAAACCCTTCTAATGAACAATACTTTGATAAAGATTTGGTAGTTCTAAAGGACAACGAGGTTTTTTGTGATTGTGGTTCCTATAATGGAGATACTTTAGAGTCTTTTCTTAGTGAATCAGGAGGTAGGTATAGGAAATACATCGCTTTTGAAGCTGACGAGGATATTTACAATGAACTTAATAATAAAATTTTTGTGAATGAGTACAAAAATGTACAAGCTTATAATATTGCATGCTGGGATAAGAAAGCAAATTTAAGATTTAAACAAGCACAAACATCTGGTCGAATTTCTGATGCGGGGGAACGCGTAGTAAGAGCAGACTCTTTAGATAATATTTTAAAGGGCAAAGAAGTTACCTTTCTAAAAATGGATATTGAAGGTGCGGAGGAAAATGCTATTAAAGGAGCAAGTGAATTAATTAGAAATAATAAGCCAACCTTGGCGATATGCCTTTACCATAGCTTGGAGGATTTCTATAAGCTACCCTTACTAATAAAGGAATTAAATTCGGATTATTCCTTCTTTATCCGACATTATAAAGATATGGTTCCATTTGAAACAGTTTGTTATGCAATACCAAGAGATAGGCTCACTTCTGATTTAGAATAAATTCTTAAAATCCAACATGATAGAATTGATTTTTTTAAAATGGTCTTTTTAACAAGTTTATATAGATAAAATAATATAGGTGAGGGATTTAATTGAAACCAATAGTAATAGGTATGGTGGGAGCCGGACGAGCAACTGAATTACATATGAATGCTTTAAAGCGAGTTAGTGGCATACCTTTAAGATTCAAGACAATAATTGCAAGACGGGAAGAACAGCTATTGCCTGCCAAAGATCGTTATGGATTTGAAATCGCATCGTACAACTTCGATGACTTACTTATGGACCCGGAAATTGATGTCATTGACATTTGTACACCACCATATGTTCATGAAGAAATGGTATTAAAGACTATGCAGGCCGGTAAGCACGTAATCTGCGAAAAGCCTTTAACAGGGTACTTTGGTGAACTTGGTGAAGAAGAATCGGTAGGTAATAGAGTGTCTAAAGCTGTTATGTATGAAAAACTTCTCAAATCCTTAGAGAAGTTAAAAAATACGGTTGATACTTCAGAAAAAAAGTTTATGTACGCAGAGAATTTTGTCTATGCTCCTTCGGTTGTTAAAGCTGCTGAAATCATTTCTGCTAAGAAGAGTAAAATTCTATACATGAAGGGTGAGGAGAGTTTAAAAGGATCTAGTTCTCCTGTAGCAGGGGAGTGGTCAAAGACTGGGGGAGGATCATTTCTCCGGGTAGGATCTCATCCATTATCTGCAGTTTTATGGCTTAAGGAGCAAGAAGCTAGAGCAAGAGGAGTAGAAATATCAGTTGAGAGTGTTTTAGGAGATATGGCTAGAGTAACTCCAACATTATCTGATTATGAGCATAGACATATTATGGCAAGGCCTAATGATGTTGAGGATATGGGTACTGTAATACTTACTTTCTCAGATGGTTCAAGGGCTGTGATTATTGCTACGGATGTTTGTTTGGGTGGGAGTAAAAACTATGTAGAATTATATTGTAATGATGCTAATATAAACTGTGTTTTGACCATGAATGATATGATGACCACCTATTTCCTTGATGAAAACGGTCTAGAGGATGTCTATCTTTCAGAAATGCTTCCTTCAAAACTTGGTTGGAATAAGCCTTTTATCGCAGATGAAGTCATACGTGGTTATACAGATCAAATGCAAGATTTTATGGAGGCTATTCAATATGATAGAGAGCCTAAATCTGGGTTCAAACTAGCATACGATACAATAAAGGTAACATATGCTGCATATAAATCTGCTGAAATAGGAGAAAGGTTAGTAATAAACGAAAAATAGAAAAAGTTTTGAAGGGATTATATATGTACAAATTAGCAGATATCTTTTATAAAGCCGCAGAAATCCAACCAGATAAAACAGCAATCTGGTGTGATAATAACTCAATTACTTATAGAGAGCTTGTAGACCTGGTTAGTCAGTATTCAAATTTTCTTCTGAGTAATAATATAGTTTACCGTGACCACATTGGTATTCCTATGACCAATAGTATTCATTCAGTAGCATTAATTTTGGCTGCAGCGAATCTTGGTGTAGGATTAGTGCCGATTAATCCAACTTTGCCTATAGATGCTATTAAGGCTGCATTTTACTCTGCAAACATAAAACACCTAATAGCACGACAAGCGTTCTTTGAAAACTGTGATAAAAATGGTGGTCTTGAGATTCTAGGAGAAAAGATTTGTATAGATGGGAAACTAGAAGGCACGCAATCCCTTTTAGAAGCGGATAAAATGTCAAAGGAAAGGCCGATTGTCGAACATGTAACAGGGGATGAGATATTGATTATAACAATGACCTCTGGATCAACTGGTGCACCGAAGCCTATTAGTTTATCACAAAAAAATAAATATGAAAGAGCAATGGCTCATATAGACCTTTATAAGATTACCCAAGACGATAATGTGTTAGCGGCAACGCCACTTTATCATTCATTGGCAGAAAGACTTGTCCTTATCCCACTACTGTTAGGTGGGACAAGTGTCTTACTTCCTCGCTTCACTCCTAATATATGGATAAATTGTGTAAAAGAGCAGTCAGTTACTTTTACTATTGCTGTATCTGCTCAGCTTAATCAAATAGCAGCTGTTAATGATAATAGCCTTAATGGTACTAGTTTGAGATGTCTCGTATCTTCCTCCTCATTACTAGAATCGCATGTTAAGAATCAACTTATTGAAAAATTACATTGTGATTTCCATGAAATGTATGGAACATCAGAAGTTTCAACTGTAACTAGCATTAATTTAAGTGAGTCTATTCATAAGAAACAATCGGTGGGAAAACCAATACCCGGTGCAGATGTGGTAATCTTTAAGGATAACGGGGAGGTTGCAACAGCTGGTGAGATCGGTGAAATTGGGTGTAAAACAAGACTTTTGTGTGAAGGATATTATAAAATGGATGAGGTATTTGAAAAATCCATACAAAATAACTACTTTAAAACTGGTGATGTAGGATATTTGGATGAAGACGGGTATTTATATTTTTCTGGACGGAAAAAGGAAATAATTATTACTGGTGGTATTAATGTGTATCCACAGGATATAGAAAAGTGTGTTTTTGAACTTCCAGAGGTAAGGGAATGTGCTGCCTTTTCTTATCCGGATGAAAAGCTCGGAGAAATAGTTGCCCTTGCAATCGTTATAAACGAAGGTTCGGAGATTAACCAACGTAAGGTACAAAGGCATTGTGCGAAAAATCTTGCCGATTTCCAGCAACCTCATAAGATAATTTTCTTGAACGAATTACCCAAAAATTCAATGGGTAAACTTGTAAGAGCCCAGCTTATACATACCATATAAAATCATGTATTATAATGAATGTGGGGAGATGCTAGATGGATATATTAGAATTTATTGTTAAGTATTTAGAGAAAAAACATACGATTGACCATTCTGTTGATTTAGAAACGTTAAATTATGTGGAAAGTGGTTACGTGGATTCTCTAGGAATCATTCAGTTTGTCTGTGAATTAGAGGATGAGTTTGACATTGAGTTTTCAGAGCAAGAGCTGTCTTCTCAATCCTTTCAGGTTGTAGGACAATTGAAAAAACTTATTGAAACTAAGATAGCTGAAAAGAAAAAAGTTTGAGGATTGATTAGTTTTTCAGTCAGAAAGTACCTACCTTATTTATTGGTGGGTACTTTTAATTCTATCTCCTAGTAGTAAAAAAGTGCAGTTAACCGCAATTAAACAAGCATTTAGGAGGATTAAAGTGAATTTTGCTATCATGTATCATTATGTCAGGGAACCAGAAACGTGGAAAGGGAGTGTTCCTATTTCTCCCCAGGCATTCGAAGAACAAATTGATAGAATTGGTAGGACACATGAATTTGTGGGTCCGGATGAATTAAATAAGAAAACTACAAAACCTAAGTGCATATTAACCTTTGATGATGCAACAAAAGATCAATATGAGATTGCTTTTGATATTATGAAAAGAAAAGGAGTAACGGGTTATTTTACTGTTATGTCGGGGCCTTTAGTAGATAAAAATGTACCAGTTTTTCACTTAGTACATGCTGCTCTATCCAAGGTAAATGAAGATACTATATGGGAAAATTTGCGTAACATATTAACTCCTAAACAATTACTTAACTTAAAGTCTTCGGAAGATATCTACTCTTACGAACAATCGATTTTAAGGAGATATATAAAATATACTTTAAATTTTATTTTGGATACCCAAGAAAGCAAGAGCTTCTTAGAAGATATAGTATTCACCGAGTTTGGATCAAAACAGAAATTTATAGATTTTATGTATATAAATGTTGAGGAATTTAAAAGAATGAAACAAGCAGGAATGACATTAGGTGTTCATGGTGCACAGCACTCACCTTTTAATGGGGAAGCCGATGAATACTATAATAATGAGATTTTACCTTGTGCAAACTTTATGAAAGAGAAATTAGATATTAAGCCGGTATGGTATACGCCTCCTTTCGGCGGGGGAGAAAATAAAATGGTTATGCTCGACAAACTTAAGGAGAACTTATTATCAGCTGGTTATAAGGGAGCCTTTACTACTCTTAGTGGTGCAATAGAGGACACTAATTCCTTTTGGTTAAATCGATTTGATTGTAATAAGCTCTTTGTATAGACCGAAAAACCAATGGGTACAAATAATAAGACCCATTGGTTTTTCTAGTTATAAGGGTATAAAATCTAATTAGTCACTAACCCAATTGCTGGGAGAGCCAACTACTCTGGCTATTTGCCCGTTGGATTGCTTTCTCCATCGCTGCAAATTGTCTATAATAGCGATCTTCAATATTAACAAGCCTACTCTCGAAAGCTGCAATTCTAGTATCAAATGAAGTAAGTTGTTTTCCGATAGTACTTTGTGAGCCACTTAAAGCTTGCTTGGTAAATTCCTTCATAGTTGCCTCGAGTCTTTCGTAGATTCTGTCGGCTACTCCGCTCTCAGAAAATTTGGTTTGACTCTTTATAGTATTGGAATCATCAGTTGCTGCTAAACTACTGGTACTCTTGTTAAATACTTCTGCTACCTTGGTTAAATTTGAACTAATCATACCCTTTAATTTATTTTCATCAAGTTCTAATTTACCGTTTTCTTCCCATTTTGTACTTAATTTAATACCTATTTCTTCGAGTGTATCGATTGGATTTGTTGCTCCTGCATCTGCTCCTTTAACAGGAGTATACATTGCTGATCTCATTGATGTTAAAACTTTGCTCAATATTGGATCTCTTCCCAGAAGCCCGACTTTTGCTCTTTCTTCCCAAAGCTCTACTTCTTTATCTGTCATTGCTTCCTTTTCATCGGAAGTTAGTGGTTGATAACTTCTGCTCTTTTTCTCTGAATAAAGGGTATTTAAATCTTCAATTAGTTGGTTATAGCCATCAACAAATGTCTTTATACTTTCAAAAATTTTATCGTTATCTGGTTTAGCAGTTACTGTAATAGGAACAGTATTGTCCTGGGGAACACCAAGCAAATCAAATTGCATTCCATCATATGTGATAGAGTTTGTATCAGACTTATATAAAAGTCCATTAATTTCAGCAGAAGCTTGTTGTTTATCGCTTCCAACTACCGATGAAATTGTACTAGAATTCCCAAATGTATTCTGGGTTGAGCTTACTTCTCCGGATACCATGTTTAATGTGCTTAAAAAATTACTTCCATTTGTAGTTGTTTCCGAGATTATAACTTTGGAGTTTGAGCCTTTTGTACTATCTGTAAATGTAAAAGATTTATCAGTTGCTGAATAAGATACTGATACAGCTGCTTGAGTTGAAATAGCATTTAGAGCATCACTAAGTTTCATAGTTGGATCGAGTGATACGTTTGTCCCATTAACAGATAATTCTACTTTGCTTGTTGTGCTGTCTACATTGATACCAAGTTCTGTCAAAGTTTTGGTAGTGTCAAACCCAGATGTGAAAAATTTTACAGAAGCAGCACTTTCCTGTTTGGCTAATGAGATATTTTTAATTTCATAGCTGGATTGTGTAGGAGTACCGGTTGTTGTTGCAGTTATTGCATTAGGGTTTGATGAAGTGGCAATCATACTATTAAATGGGCGCTGGAGCCTTAAGTCCTCCATTGATTTACGATACTCTAATAACTTTGTGTTTACTTCCCTATAAGCATCTATTTTCCAATTAGCCAATTCCTTCTGTTTATAGATCTTATCTAAAGGTTTTCTATGTGCAGTCATTAATTCCTTAACCATTGTGTCCGTATCCATCCCAGACGCTAGCCCAGAGATTCTTATTGCCATAGTTCTTCCTCCTCACGAATAGTTTGTTAAACTACTTTGCATATTCATATAATATATATCGGTACTATTTATAATAAGTTAAGAGTTATCTAGATAACTCTTAACCAAATAAATTTAATACTAAAAAAAATATAGACTTGTCCGATATTATTAAAAAGCGATTATATCTTGGAGGATAAAAATGTTGGAGCGTACATCATCTACTAATAGTACTTATCAGAATGTAAAAGTAGCAACAAACTCATTAGATAGTAAAGAATCATCTACTAACATAGAAGGTTCAAAACCTAAGGTAGACAGTGAAGAAAGGCTAAATCCCAATGAAAAAGATAAAGTAGCAAAAGTGGTAGATAGTTTGAATGACTTTCTGATCCCATCTCATACTTCCTTAAAGTTTGAATTTCATGATAAGTTAAATGAATACTATGTAACTTTAGTTGATGATAATACGAAGGAAGTAGTTAAGGAAATACCTTCAAAAAAGATGCTGGACTTTTATGCTGCAATGACAGAATTTATTGGAGTCATGATAGATAAAAAGATATAAATCGTTATTGAATGGTCAATGTATTATCTACGTCTAAGAAATAGAGTTTGAGTTTATAACCAATTTGAATAGTTCTAAATATTATGTACAAAAGGAGAGTATAAAAATGGCAGTCAATAACCCTTACCAAGCTTACCAGCAAAACTCTTTAAATACAGCTTCACCTGGGGAACTAACTTTAATGTTATATAACGGTTGCTTGAAATTTATACAACAAGCAAAGTTGGCTATTCAAAACAAGAATATCCAAGAGAAGAATACAAATCTTATTAAGGCCCAAAAAATCATTCAAGAACTTATGGTTACCTTAAATATGGATATTCCTTTATCAAAAGACTTAATGGCAATGTACGACTACTTAAACCGTCGTCTAGTAGAGGCGAATATGAAGAACGATTTAGAGATTCTGGATGAAGTCGCAGGATTTGTAACAGAATACCGAGATACTTGGAAACAAGTAATCCAGATAAATCGTCAAAAACAATTCTCACAAGGCGGTCAAGCTTAGTGAACGGATTAGGGCTTTTTTTTGATATAACGGTCCAATTAATAAAGCTTTATCAGTCAGCAGGGGACAGGGATGAACGACTTAAAGAGACCGAGCGTTTACTAGAGCTTCGTGAGGGTGCAATGAGAGATGCTACACCACCAGCATCAGAGGCGGATCGTGAACTTGTGAAAAAATGTATGCAATTAAACGATCATCTAAACGCATTATTTACAAAAGAAAGACTAAACATTCAAAAAGATATTAAAGAATTGAAAGTCAAAAAAGTAACGACAAATAAATATGTAAATCCATACGAGAACTATAATCCTGATGGAGTGTTCTACGATCGTAAAAAATAGAGGCTAGCTGAGCTAGCTTCTATTTTTATGGCGTTAGTATCGTAACTGGAACTTCACCAATTCGACATAATTATTTATTACTTTTCAAGTTTCAGCAGGAATTCCTAGGGGTAAAATAGAAGTATAAATACATAGTCTTAATTATCATATTAAGACGGTGGTTATTTTTAAGGAATGCTTGGAAAAAGTGGCGTAGGACAAGCTGATCTAAGCATAACAGTAAGGTAACCAAATTTGTATAATGTGAAGGAGGAGTTCACTTATGAATTACAACGTTCGTGGTGAAAACATTGAGGTAACTCCAGCAATTAGAGAGTACGTGGAAAAGAAGATTGCCAAGTTGGAAAGATATTTTACTGAGACTCCTAATGCAAATGTTCATGTGAATTTGAAGACGTACAATGACAAGCGCTCCAAAGTAGAGGTAACGATTCCGATGGCGAATCTGGTGCTTCGTGCCGAGGAAGTTCATGATGATATGTATGCGGCGATTGATCTAATTACTGATAAATTAGAGCGTCAAATCCGTAAGCATAAAACAAAAGTGAACCGAAAATTCCGTGAAAAAGGGAACCTGAATGAATTATTTGCTTCTCCAGTTGAAGATCTAGGTGGCGGTGTAGCCGTAGAAGAGGATGAGAGTGATTTAGAGCTTGTTCGTCAAAAGAGCTTTGATTTAAAGCCGATGGACAGTGAAGAGGCAATTCTTCAAATGAACCTACTTGGTCATAGCTTCTACGTATTTACTAATGCTGAATCAAACCGTACAAATGTTGTTTACAAGCGTAAAGATGGCCGTTATGGTCTGATTGAAGCTCAATAAGATAGAAAAAAAGCAATATGATAAATACCCTATACATTTTAAGTGTATAGGGTATTTATCATATATAATGTTTGTAGGCTGTTAACTAGTATAGAATTACATGTAAGTGAGTAAAGGAGAGCAATATGTCTGAGGATCATACAATAAATATTCCTGCACATCCAAATATATACACTGGAGGGTATGGAAGAGAGTTGAGAATTGATTTTTGTATACCACAAGAGGGGGTTACCAAGAATACGGGGCTGTTAATATTTGTTCCCGGTTTTGGGGGTAACATTGATTCTAAGGTATATAAAAAAATGAGGGGACTATTCGCAGATAAATACAATGTAGTTACTATTCAATGTGATTACTTTGGTAATAAATTTATGCAAGATGTTAACAGGTTTAACGTGGATAAAACTGATTTAAGAAGATGGCTAACTGTTGATGAAATTAAACTAATTGAACTTGATCCTGGTAAATTGGAATATTTCCTAAAAGGTAAGAATGCAGTTCTTCATAATAAGCATTGCTTAAATGAAACGATAGATGAATTTAATGATATGTCATTCATGCAGGCAATTGATATTTTAACAGCTGTAAAAACGGTTAAAGTACTATTAAAAGATAATAGTCTTAAGTTCAACTCAGAGCGAACTATAGGGTACGGGCACTCTCATGGGGCATACCTACTTCATTTAAGTAATATATTGTCTCCTGATATGTACTCACTTATAATTGATAACTCAGCTTGGGTCAAACCGGCGTACTTGTATTCTAATAGGTATCTTCATAACAGTTATCAGGGAATTAAAGTTGTTACAGAAATAGAATATATAGGTAAGAATCTCATAATAAATAAAAAATGCTTACACTTAAAAAAGCTATATAATCGGTATAAAGGATCAACTCAAATTATTACTTTTCAGGGGGATGATGATCATTTAGTAAATCACCTTGAAAAGAGGGGAATTATAGAAAATATCAGTAACTCAACTTTTATTTTAGTTACTAAATACGATGTAGACAGTCAAAAATATAAATCAAATACCCATGGTTTAGAGGCAGACTTTTTAAAATTATTTGATTATGCTCTAAGCTTTGAGAACCCTAAAACCAAGAGTATGGAATTAGAAAAGGACTACATAGTACATCTTGATGGAATTAAGGTAAATATAAATAATAGTGAAGGTTTACCTATCTTTGAGTTTAGTTTTAATAGTTGATACTCTAAACTACTTTGGGTTTGCATGTTATTCTTTACAAAATCAAAAAGACCAAGGATTCTCTCAAAGGTCTTTTTGATTTTATAATCTTAATTATAAACTGAACTTCGCCAATTCCTTCTTCATCTCAACAGTCAACTCCTGCAGCTGCTCCATCTTCTCATTCACCTGCTCAAATGCCTGAAGCTGGGCATCTGTAGAAGCACTAATCTCTTCAGTCCCAGCAGCTGTTTCCTCAGTAACCGCCGAGATATTCTCAATCGCAGAAATCACCGAAGCACTCATGCTGCTAGAAGTTTTCATACCTTCAACCAATGCATCCAATTGCTCATTGATTGCCATTACGTTCATAGAAATCACTTCAAACGAAGATTCTGTTTCCTTCATAGAAGATTGCTGTTGATTTGATAACTCATACCCAAGGTCCGTTGCTTCCACAATCGTTGCAATTCCTTTTTTCATATGGCTAACCATGGTTGTAATACGTTCTGTTGCCTTTGTTGAATCGTCTGCTAGCTTGCGAACTTCGTCTGCAACCACAGCAAAGCCTTTTCCTGCTTCTCCTGCGCGCGCTGCTTCAATGGCCGCATTTAAGGCTAATAAGTTTGTCTGATTGGCAATATCACGTACGGATCTTGCTGCTTCCTCAATTTGTCCTGCAAACTGTGTGAAGCCTTCAACTGATGCTTTTATATGCTCTGTTGATTGCGACAATTGTGAAGCAAGTTCAACTTGTTTTTCTAACGATACTCGGCCAGTTTGAACCGAATCCAGCGCAGCAGATCCAGCCTGTGAGGATTGCTCTGTTTTATATTGAACACGAGTAAACTCTTCGTTCATTGCTCCCATAGAACCAGCGGTCGATTGGATGTCTTCTGAAACCGATTGGCTACCACGAGCGAGCTCCTCCGTTGAAACTGCCACTTGGTTGCTGATTTCACGTAAGCTTACCATATGTCCAGATACTTCTGCAGTAAAGCCAGTCACTCGTTCTCCCACCTGCTCGATGGATTGTACGGTTTGTTTTACATTTGTAATCATTAGGGCGAAAGCTGATTTTAATTGGTCAAGCTCGTATGAACTGTCTTCCTTCACCTCACCAACTTCAACCGTGAGGTCTCCGTCAGCTACTTTAACTGCATGATCGACGACTTCGCTTAATGGCTTCGCGATACGCATAGCTAGGAACCATGTAGAAAGGGCAGATAAAACAATTAATAAAACAATCGCAATGATTGAGAATACAACAACAAAATGAATCTTTTTCTCTGTTTGCTGAAGCATTTCGTCGTACCATTCACCCGTCCGCTTGTCCAATACATACATGTCATTTAGGACTCCAGAGGTACGGATGGATTGTCTTTTGATTGCGTGGCGGTCATTATTCTCAAATCCTGTGTTGACCTCAGAAGAAAGGGCATTAAATTTCTCCTGAACTTTCGCTAGGATGTCTTTATGTTCTTGAACACGTACCAATTTGGTCAGAGATGTGATTTGTTCCCCAATGGATTGTAACTGACTGTCTGCCTCGGTTTTATTTGCTTCACTTTGATTAAATGCATAGTTAGATAGTGCTTGTTTTGCTACAACCAGCTCTCCTTGAATGTCTTCAACTAATATTAAAATCTGGACGTCATCCTTAGCGGAGCTTTGCATACTAACAAGCTGGGAAATCATAAATCCGATAATCATTGTTGATAATAAAAGTGGAATGATAGCGATGATTAATAAACGAGATCTAAGTTTCATGTCATTCCCTCCTTATTCCATTTCGACGGTGATGTCGCCAGAAATAATTTTTTCTTTTGCTTCCTCAAGTTGACTTTGCTCAGCGTCAGTTAACTGCACAACGCGAATGTCAGCTAAGCCTACACCGTTTTCAGCTAGACCAAGAACATACGTAGAGGAACCAATTTTTCCTGTTTCCTTTAATTCTTTGGCAATATCGTATACGGCTACGTCAATATTTTTCAGCATGGAAGTGGTAACTGCTTTTTCTGCAACGAAAAATTGGTCAGAGTCCACACCAGCTGCTAACTTCCCAAGCTTTTGAGCGGTCTGAAGTGCACCGAAACCTGTGAACCCTGCGGCAGGGTAGATAAAGTCAGCGCCAGCTGCGACTTGTTTTTCCGCAATGGTGCCACCAAGTGTTGCATCACCAAATGAGTTCGCGTATTCAACAATTACTTCTACATTCGAGTTGACGTATTTTGCTCCTTGTATGTAACCTGCTTTAAAGTGATTCACGACAGGAACATCAAAGCCACCGATAAATCCAATTTTTCCAGTGGTGCTTTTCATAGCAGCAACCATACCGACAAGGAAACTTCCTTCGTATTCTTTAAACGTTAGAGAAACAACATTTTCAAGCTCGGAACCCTCATCGATGATCATGAATTGCTGATTCGGATGTTCCTTTGCTACCTTTTCTAACGCTTCCTTTACAGAGAAACCAAGACCAATAATCAGGTCATATTTTTCCTCCGCAAGCTCTGTTAGTTTTTCTTCGAAGTTTCCATCTGGAGCTTCTTTATAGTCAAATAAAATCCCAAACTCATCGCGAGCGCGTTCGAGTCCACGAAACGCAGAATCATTAAAGGACTCATCCCCAAGGCCACTATCCGATAAAAGAATCCCAATTTTGTATTCTTTTTCAGTCTGTGTTTTCTCAGCGTTGAGTGAACAAGCGCTTAAAACGTTCACGACTAGGAACAATAAGAATATTCTTTTTAGCATGTTTTTGTCCTCCTCATAGTTGTACATACCTCTTATGTATCGGACAAAATTCGACAAGTTTAAGTATTTTGTTTCGATTTTGTGAATATCTCGATTTCCGAAATAAATAGTTACCATAATCACGGTTATTTGGTATGATAAAGCTATCTGAATTTTTATAATTTAGGAGGAATGTTATGAAGCACGTACACATTTTTATTGCTTTCTTCCGCTCAGGAATCTTGGGCTATGGTGGAGGGCCATCATCAATTCCTCTTGTAAAAAAGGAAGTTGTCGATACGTTTCAATGGATGGACTCGGATGAATTTGGTGATGTATTAGCCCTTGGAAATGCGTTACCAGGTCCAATAGCTACTAAGATGGCGGGGTATATTGGTT
This sequence comes from Robertmurraya korlensis NBRC 107688, assembly GCF_001591645.1. Lineage (GTDB taxonomy): Bacteria > Bacillota > Bacilli > Bacillales > Cytobacillaceae > Robertmurraya_A. The sequence goes on from NZ_BCVH01000011.1 coordinate 138,047, forward strand.
ATCGCGTAGGTGGAATCCTCGGTATGATTAATGCTCTTTTCGCCTCTACTCTTCCAACCATTTTGTTAATGATTGTTTTGCTAAATGTATTAAATACATACAAGGATGAGCCATGGGTCCGCGGCATGTCGATGGCGGTCGTGCCAGTAGTTGCAGTTATGCTCGCTACATTGACATGGGATTTTGTAAAAAAATCTTCTACCTCTAGTCTTGGGTGGGGTTGGACTTTGTTGTTTGTCGTTGTCTCCCTTGTGTTGTTTGAATTATTAAACGTACATCCTGCAATCATAATCTTTGCTTTACTATTAAGTGCGTTATTAAAAAAGGATCCAGAGAATTCTAAAGAAAAGGAGAAGACGTCCGCATGATTTATTGGAGTTTATTTTTGGCGTTTTTTATCCCGGGAATTCTCGGTTATGGTGGGGGACCTGCGTCCATTCCTCTAGTTGAAAATGAAGTGGTGGATCGGTACGGCTGGTTATCAGTGAGCGAATTTAGTGAGGTGCTTGCGTTAGGCAATGCTTTACCAGGTCCTATCGCAACGAAAATGGCCGGTTATATTGGTTATGAAGTGGGCGGGATTTTTGGGGCAGTGATTGCCGTCTTTGCTACTGTGGCACCATCGTTAATCTTAATGGTCACTCTACTTGGTTTGTTGATGAAGTTTAAGGAATCTCCAAAGGTGAAGCGACTTACTGTGTTGGTTCGACCTGTCATCGCTGTATTGCTAGGCGTCATGACGTATGAATTCTTTTTCTCCTCATATGAAGGAGTAGGCATCTGGCAGACAATCGGGATTGGTGTCATTGCCTTTGTGTTAATGGAGCGGCTGAAGGTTCATCCGGCATACGTTATTGCCGGTTCGTTGATTTATGGTGGAATTTTCTTAGGGTAGAAAGGAATCGTTTCTCCTTCCGTATGCTGGTGTTCCAATTGCAACAAAGGCTTACTTTAGGTGAAACGATCCTTATTTAGTATTAGGGAGGAAGAAACATGACGTTTTCAATCGTAGGCTATGACCCAAAGGAGAAAGAATGGGGAATTGCGGTGCAATCGAAGTTTTTAGGCGTGGGGGCCGTAGTCCCGTTCGCGAAGGCAGGAGTCGGGGCCGTTGCAACACAATCTTACGCGAATACAGCTTATGGTCCGGAGGCATTACAGCTGTTTTCAGAAGGGAAGTCTGCGGAAGAGGTCATCGAAATTATTACATCACGTGATGAGGACAGAGATCTCCGCCAGGTTGGAGTCATCGATGCGAACGGACAAGCAGCGACTTTTACCGGTGAAAAATGCTATGACTGGGCAGGTGGAGTGACTGGAGAGAATTTTGCCGCACAGGGGAATATATTAGTAGACGAGAAGACCGTACAAGCAATGGCAAAAACGTTTCAAGGGACAAGCGGAACATTAGCCGAACGCTTACTAGCTGCGTTGAATGCGGGTCAAGAAGCGGGTGGAGATAGTCGTGGTCAGCAATCAGCAGCCTTGTTAGTTGTAAAGGAAGCGGGCGGTTACGGGGGGTACAATGATCGCTATATTGATCTTCGTGTTGACGACCATCCGGAGCCGATTAAAGAACTAATTCGTGTATTTGGTTTGCAACAGCTATACTTTGCTCCTCCAAAGCCAGAGCGAATTGCCTCGATTGAAGGGCATGTAAAGGAAGAGTTGGTTGCTTGCTTAAGACGTCATGGCTATTTAGAGTTGTATGTAGATGAGGACAGTGTTCACAAGGCGCTTACTCGTTATATACATACGGAGAACTTTGAAGCGCGTGAGTTAGAGCGTGGAAAAATTGACTTGGACGTACTTGATTTTATGAATTAGCAATAGTTAAGCATAGCCCCCAGCAATGGGGGTTTTTATTTTATACTGGTATGTTGTGGACGATGGGAGATAACAACAGGATCATGCGGAAATACCTAGCGTATCATAAAAATAAAGTGGTATAATTGAACTAAATTTAGGTAGTTAATCCTAAATAACTCCCGTTAACTGCCGATAATAGATTTGTAACGCAAATGTTTGGAGGTGAAATACTTAGTAATAGATGTTTTTCAAAAATGATTGTACTTAATGAAGTGAAAAGGGCAAATCACGGGAAACTGTGAGACGCAAAACTAAGAGGGCCTTACCGCAGAATTGCGAATGGCAGCCAGTTACCACAAGAAATCATAGATTGTTTTTCTATGAACCTTTCTTATGGGGTTCTTTTTTATTTGCCTTTTTTAACATGAAAGGTAGGGTGAATTTTATGTTGAAAAGAATGTTTAATGTTCCAGTCCTTGTAGTTGTTTTTATGCTTACCTATCAGCTACTTGTCCCAATTGGTAGTATAAGAGCTTCTGCAGATACTGGAACTATGCTTCCTCCTAGTAATCTAGCTTATCAATCAATTACTCCAGATGACGGAAAGCTAACTTGGAGTGCTGTATTTGGAGCAAGTGGATATCAAGTTTATGAAATTAAAGACGGACAGCTTATAGCCCTTGGGAAAACGACAGGTACCTCGTATGAACTTAAAGATTTGCTAGAAGGCTCATATAGATATGTAGTTTCTACTTTATCTAGCCAAGGGGAGTCTGGTCCATCTGCCCCGGTAAGCGCAGAAATTAGTTACCCTGAAATGCAAACACCAACAGCCTTTGCAGCAACGATTCAAAATGGGAATGACGTTGTATTGCGCTGGGAAACTTCTTCTTATGCGGAGAATTACAATATCTATCAGGTGTTAGAGAGTGGTGAAAAGTCACTTGTAGCATCTACTAATGCACAGATGTACAGTTTTTCTAATGTGGATGAGGGTGTTTACTTTTACGCGATTTCTTCTAATCACCAACTTTATGGGGAATCAGTAGTTTCATCCCCAATAAGTATTGAAGTGGTAAAGCCGGAAATGAAAGCTCCAACGAATCTTTCTTTTACAATTGCTAACGTGACCGATGTTACATTGAAATGGCAAGCAGCAGAGTTTGCAGATAGTTATAGTATATATTCAGTAAACAACGGACAGTCAGAATTGCTTCAAATAGTTACCGGTACAAGTTTTACACTTAAGAATTTACCTGCAGGTGACTATGTCTATCAGGTGTTTTCAAATAGCTCACGTTTTGGAAGATCTGTAGAAGGCAGCGAGGTTGCTTTTTCCGTTCAATCTATCGAGATGGTTGCTCCTGAAAATGTAACTGCTAAAATTCAAAACACAAATGATATAGTCGTTAGTTGGACCGCAGTACCGTATGCGACAGGATATAAAGTGTATCAAATTGTCGATGGTGAAAAAGTGCTAAAAGGAACGGTAACAAACACTTCATACTCTGCGTCTATGTTACCAGGTGGAGACTACCTGTATGAAGTTCATTCATATAGCGACCGTTTTGGAGAGTCTGAAAAGGGCTCGCAAGTTACTTTTACGATTGAGACAGTAATAGTCAATCCACCCTCTGAGCTAACGTATAAAATTCAAAATGGTAATGATATTGTTTTAAGCTGGAAAGCAGCTGAAAATGCTACGAATTATAAGGTTTACCAAGTGGTTGGAGACCAAAAGGTATTAAAGAGCACGGTAACAGGAACAACGGTTAGCTATACTAATATGCCAGCAGGGAATTACAAGTATGAAGTTCACACAAATAGCAATCGATTTGGAGAATCAGGGGAAAGTGCTGTTGTTTCCTTTGTCTTAGATCAAGTAGTGTTAGAGACACCAGGAAACGCAAGATACGAGATTAAAAATGGAAATGATTTGTATCTGCACTGGGATTCAGTAGAGTTTGCTAATAGTTACAAAATCTATCAGGTAGTAGAGGGGAAGAAGGTTTTAAAAACAACAGTTTCTTCTTTAGCTACAACTTTAACTAATCTTGCCGCAGGAGATTATAGATACGAGATCTATGCGTATAACAGTAGATTTGGTGAATCACCTGTGGGAGCTGTTGTAGACTTACCATTAGTACATCCCGAGATGAAGGCACCTGCAAACGGAACTTATACCATCACAGGTCCAGCTGCATTTACGTTAAATTGGGACACAGTAGAGTATGCAAATAGTTATAAAGTCTATCTAGTTATAGATGGCAAGAAAGTTTTAAGAAGTACCGTTTATACAAATAAAGCTTCCTACACAAATATAGCACCAGGTGAGTATCAATATGAGATCTATTCATATTCCTCTCGTTTCGGTGAATCAAAAGTGGGAACTTTTATCAAGTTCACTTTAAGTGGAGAAACACTAGCTACTCCAGAAAATCCAAACTACACCATTAGTAATGGAAATGACATTACATTGAAATGGAATGCGGTACAGTACGCAAATAACTATAAAATCTATCAGTCGGTTGATGGAGAAGAAGTGTTACTAAAAACAGTTACGGGGACGAGTACAATATTAACCAATGTGGCAGAAGGTGAATTCCGTTACAGCATTAAGGCTAACTCTACTTTATTCGGTGAATCACCTGAAGGAGCGTTAGTAGAGGGGACTTTAGTGCATCCTGACATGGCTATGCCTGAGAATGCTAGCTACACGATCTCAAATGGAAATGATATAACTCTTAAATGGAACGGTGTTCAGTACGCAACAGCATACCAAATCTACTTAGTGGTCGATGGAGAAAAGCAGTTTGTTCGTAAAGTAACAGGAACAACCAGCACTTTTGCAAACATGCCAGCAGGTGATTATGAGTACGTCGTTCACTCTTATAGTGATCGTTTCGGAGAGTCAGTAGAGGGAAGCCAGCTTGTGTTCAAATTAGTACATCCAGTAATGCAAGCGCCAGCAAATCATACAGAGTCAATTTTGAATGGAAACGATATTAAGTTAAATTGGGATGCCTCAACCTATGCAACCAATTACAAAGTCTATCAAAAAGTTGATGGAGTATTAGAATTACTAAACACACTTCCAGCAACCACGAGAACCATTACATTTGCAAATATGCCGGAAGGAGACTATGAATACGTGGTGCATTCCTATAGCACCCGTTTCGGGGAGTCCCCAGTGGGACGTAAGCTTGTGTTTACATTGGTACATCCAGTAATGCAAGCACCAGCAAATCTTACAAAGTCAATCTTGAATGGAAACGATATTAAGTTAAGTTGGGATGCTTCGACGTATGCAACCAATTACAAAGTTTATCAGAAAGTTGATGGAGAATTAGAATTAATTAATACACTTCCATTAACAACGAGAACGATTACTTATACGAATATGCCAGAAGGTGATTATGAATACGTCGTTCACTCCTATAGCAATCGTTTTGGAGAGTCACCAGAGGGAAGTAAGCTTGAGTTCCCATTGGTACATCCAATTATGCAAGCCCCAGTCACTTTAACAAAAACGATATTGAATGGAAATGATATTAAACTAAACTGGGATGCTTCAACGTATGCAACCAATTACAAAGTTTATCAAAAAGTTGATGAAGAATTAGTATTACTCAACACTTTTCCAGCAACAACTAGAACCTTTACATTTACGAATATGCCAGAGGGTGACTATGAGTATGTCATTCACTCTTACAGTAACCGTTTCGGGGAGTCACCAGAGGGAAGTAAGCTTGAGTTCCCATTGGTACATCCAATTATGCAAGCCCCAGCAAAATTAACGAAATCGATAGTAAATGGAAATGATATTAAGTTAAGCTGGGATGCTTCAACATATGCAACCAATTACAAAGTCTATCAAAAAGTTGATGGAGAATTAGTATTATTAAAAACACTTCCAACAACCACGAGAACAATTACTTATACGAATATGCCAGAAGGTGACTATGAATACGTCGTACACTCCTATAGCAGTCGTTTTGGAGAGTCACCAGAAGGAAGTATTCTTGCTTTTAACCTTACTTGGCCAGTTGTACAGGCTCCAGTAGTAAGCAATAGAGTTGAAAATGTAAATAATTTTACGTTGTCGTGGCCAGCTGTTACTTGGGCAGATGAATATCGCGTGTACAAAGTAACGGGTTCAGAAAAGGAACTGGTTTACAAAGGAAAAACGCTAAACCATAAAGTATATAACTTATCAGAAGGTGTTCATTCATATGAGGTAACCGCCTTGAGTACTCGCTTTGGGGAATCTGTACCTTCAAATACGATTGAGGAAACAGTTGTTTATCCTGTAATGGGAGTTCCTGTCGCTAGCTTAAAGCTTCTAAGTGATACGAGTGCAAGAATCACTTGGGATTTCGTTACTTATGCTAATGGATACAATATTTATGAAGTGATTGATGGTAAGCCGGTACTAGTTGCGAAGAATATTAATAATCTTTCTTACACTATTAATAATCTGACCTATGCTAATCACTTATATTATGTAACTTCTTATAGTAACTCTTTTGGAGAATCTAAGCCTTCTGAAACCGTCTTAGCCAAGCTGATCATTGATGAAGAGGCACCTGTCACAACAGTGAATGCTCCAACTGGGTGGGTTAATCAAGATCAGTTAGTTGAATTAACAGCAACGGATAATGAAGTGGGCGTAGCTCATACGTATTACTCATTAAATGCTGGACCAATCGTTGAAGGAACATCAGTTTTAGTAACACAAGAAGGTATCAATAAAATTGTCTATAACTCCATTGATAAAGTGGGCAATATGGAGGAAGTAAAAACTGCACTAGTGAACATTGATAAAACAGCTCCAATCACACTAGTAAATGAGATCCCTACAGCTGCACAATCCTATACAGTTGAGTTAACTGCAAGTGATGGATTAAGTGGAGTGTCAAAAACTTATTACTCACTTAACGGGTCAGAGTATGTAGAAGGTACGTCTATTGCAGTTACTGATGAAGGACTAAACAACATCTCTTACTATTCAGTGGATGCTGCAGGTAACAAGGAAGCAAGTAGAATGGTTGAAGTGAATATTGACCAAACAGCTCCAACTACTACAGCTGACCTTCCGACTACTTGGGTGAAGGAAGATGTAAATGTTACGTTAGTTGCTACTGATGATAATAGTGGAGTAGAAACAACCTATTATTCTATCAATGGATCTGACTTTGTAGAAGGTACAAGTCTTTTAGTAGATAAGGAAGGAGTTAATACAATTTCTTACTACTCAGTGGACCTAGCTGGAAACAAGGAAGATATGAGAACTGCTGAGGTGAAGCTGGACAAGACAGCACCGATAACTGTTTCGGATGTATCGGACAAGTGGTCAAAGGATTCTGTCTTGGTTTCTTTATCCTCTGAAGATAAACATAGTCAGGTTATATCAACATTCTATTCAATTAATGGAGCAGAGTATGTGGAAGGAACGACATTTACTGTAGATAGAGAAGGGGTTAACTATGTTTCTTACTACTCCGTTGACGCTGCAGGAAATGTAGAGGAAGCGAAATCAGTTGAAGTAAAGATTGATAAAACAGCTCCAACTCTTTTACTTGGTGTAAAAGGGGAGTATGAGTTAGGGGAAACCGTTACTTTAAACTACCTAGCAAATGATGATTTATCTGGAATAGCGGTGGAAGAAGTAACATTTAATGGTCAAACCTATAAAAAGGGAGATCAAGTGACGTTAAATCAGCCGGGTGAGTACAAATTAAGTGTAAAAGTGACAGATGCCGCGGGTTGGTCAACAGTCGTAGAGAAATCAATTGTAGTATATATTCCAGTTTCTCTTGAGGTATTACCTCGAGTGATCAAAGGAAACAAAGGAATCTTTACGGTAAAAGCAACTTTACCAAAAGAATTTCAATCCTACACATTTAATGTCTCAACCGTAACATTAGATGGTGTATCTCCTATTACAGATAATAACGGTTTGTATAAGCAAGCTGAAAAAGGACATTTCAAGTTTGAACGTTCAGACTTCACTTGGACTCCAGGAGAAGCACAGCTTGAATTACGAGGATATGTAGGAACGTATTTAGTAGTTGGAAAAGCATCAGCAATTGTGAAGAAATAAAGTGTTAAGGAAAGGACTTCTTGAGAGAGAAGTCCTTTTAATATAGATAAGAAAGACTGATTAACAGTGTAACAAAGTATTATATTTATGATTGACAACCTAAACGGTAAGCGTTTACAATATGTGTAACGGGTTACATATAAACCATATCAATGTTAGATTATTTTTTTATCCAATGTGTAACCGGTTACACATACATTACACAGTTGGAAACTTGGGGTGAAGTAATTGAGTACAATCAAGAAGGTTGCAGAAGAAGCGAAGGTCTCAGTTGCAACTGTATCCAGAGTGTTAAACAGCACGGGCTATGTAAATGAAGAAACACGAAAGAAAGTGTTAAAGGTCATTGAGGAATTAGACTATAAACCGAATTCAGTAGCACGTAGCCTTTTTAAAAAACAATCCATGACAATTGCATTAATTGTCCCGAATATAACGAATCCTTTCTTCCCAGAGGTGGCAAGAGCGATTGAGGATGTTTTAAGCAGTAAAGAGTATACATTAATCTTATGTAATTCTGATGATAACTCAGAGAAAGAAAAGAAATACTTTGAGGTCATGAAACAAAAGTATGTCGATGGCGTGATTGTTGTGACATCTACATTAACCCCTCAGTACATAGAGGAAAAGGGTATTCCCATTGTTGCAGTTGACCGATTCATTGATCCATCTATCCCTTGTGTATCGGTAAACAATATGGAGGGTGCGAAGAGAGCTGTTCAATACTTAAAATCAACAGGATGTAAAAGAATTGCCCATATCCGTGGTCCTAAAAACATTACAAGTGCGGAAGATCGTTACCTCGGGTACTTGCAGGAGGTAGAAAGTGAATATTGGTTTGAAACGGACTATGTACGATGTGGAAACTTCAATATAGACCAAACCATTGAGGTTACGAGAAAGCTGTTAGAAGAAAACCCAGATGTTGATGGAATTTTTGCCGGAAATGATATGATGGCCGTCGGCGTCATAAAAGCGGCTATGCAGCTTGGAAAAAGAATTCCTGAAGACCTCTCTGTTATTGGTTTTGATGGAATCAGTCTCTGTAAGATGACCAATCCAGAAATAACAACCATTGCCCAGCCGATCTATGAAATTGGTTCCGTAGCAGCCCAAACGCTATTAGATCTCATTGAGGGTAGGGTAATTGAAAAGAAGCATTACCAGTTAGAGGTGACGATAAGTAAAGGTCAATCAACGAAAACAAGAGGTGAATGAATTGAAAAAGAAGGTATTGGTTATAGGAAGTATTAATATGGATCTTGTTACGAAAACAAGCAGAGTACCAAAGATCGGGGAGACATTGATCGGAGAAGCCTTTTTCACCATTCCAGGTGGAAAAGGAGCCAATCAAGCGGTGGCTGCAACGAGACTTGGAGCGGAGGTAACGTTGATTGGCTGTGTAGGTGAGGATGCTTTTGGAAACCAGTTGACGGAAGGTTTAACGAAGGAAGGAGTTATTACCTCTTATGTGAAACCGGTTACACATACGACGACAGGGACAGCGTCCATCACCTTATCCAACGGTGATAACAGCATTATTGTTGTTCCTGGTGCGAATTTCGCTGTTACTCCTGAATATGTACAAAGCTTTGAACAGGTCATTGCTGAAAGTGATATCCTGCTGCTCCAACTGGAGATTCCACTAGAAAGTGTGATTGAGGCAGTGAATATCGCCAAACAGCATCACGTAAAAGTAATTTTAAATCCGGCTCCGATTCAGACTTTACCAAAGGATTTATTAGAGAAAGTCGATTACATCACACCAAACGAGCATGAGCAAGAATTATTATTGAACTCACCAGAGTTAACAGAGGAAGAACTAAAATCAGTCAAAGCAAGGTGTATTGTTACCAAGGGATCAAAGGGAGTCATGCTGTATCAGGATGGAGTAGAAAAAGAGATTCCTAGTTTCGAAGTAGATGTGGTTGATACAACGGGAGCTGGAGATTCCTTTAACGGGGCACTTGCGTTGTCCCTAAGTGAAGGAATGTCACTAGAGGAAGCTTGTCAATTTGCTAATGCTGTCGGGGCATTATCTGTCACTAAGCTTGGGGCTCAGGGAGGAATGCCAACAAAAGCAGAGGTAGAAGAGTTTCTTAAAAGCAGGAAGGGTGAAGATAAATGAAAAGACAAGGAATATTAAACAGCCATATATCAGAGGTATTATCACGACTAGGTCATACAGATACCATTGTGATTGCCGATTGTGGGTTGCCCATCCCTGATGAAACGATTCGTATCGATCTTTCCTTAAAACAAGGCACTCCTAATTTTATAGATACGTTAAAGGTACTTTTAGAAGATATGGTGGTTGAAAAAATCACGCTAGCAGAAGAGATACATGAAAATAACCCTGAGGTAAAACAAGAGATTGTAGATCTATTCCAACACCAACCGATTACATATGTGTCCCATGAAGAATTTAAAAAACAAACCAAACAAGCAAAAGCCGTGATTCGTACGGGTGAGATCACACCATACGCCAATATTATTCTACACGCAGGAGTGACTTTCTAATATGACACAACAACCTTTAGTTCAGATGCGCGGAATTAGTAAAGCGTTTTCGGGTAACAGGGTGTTAGAAAATGTAGAATTTGAGATTTTACCAGGGGAAGTTCATGCGTTAATGGGCGAAAATGGAGCGGGCAAGTCGACGTTAATGAAGATTTTAACTGGGATTTATGAAAGAGATGCTGGAACCGTGTTTGTTAGAGGAAAAGAGGTTCATTTTAAAAATACAAAAGAAGCTGAGTATACAGGAATCGCTGTTATTCATCAGGAGCTTAATATAATCCCTTATCTATCGGTTACAGAAAATATGTTTCTTGGAAAAGAATTAACGATCGGGAAGACCGGGATTATTAAGTATAAAGAAATGAAGACCAAAACAAGGGAATATTTACATCGTCTCGGTATAGATATTGACCCAGATGTGGAAACAGGTACTCTTTCGGTCGGTCAACAGCAAATGATCGAGATTGCTAGAGCGGTTGCAGCTAATACCGAGGTTCTAATTATGGATGAGCCGACAGCTGCTTTAACAGATAGAGAAATCCATGCTCTATTTCAAGTCATTAACTCCTTAAGAGAACAAGGAGTAGGAATTGTTTATATCTCTCACCGAATGGATGAAATCTTTGAAATCTGTGACCGTATTTCTGTTCTCCGGGATGGTCAGTTTATCGGAACGAAGGCGATTCCAGAAACCAACTTTGATGAGATTGTCAAAATGATGGTAGGGCGCCAATTGGGTGAGCGTTTTCCAGAAAGGGTGACGGAGCTAGGGCCTACTAGATTACAAGTCGAGAATGTAACGAGCAAAGGAAGCTTTGAAGATATTAGTTTCACCGTTAAACAAGGGGAAATCCTCGGTGTAGCAGGGTTAATGGGAGCAGGTCGAACAGAGATTATGGAGGCCATTTTCGGATACCGCTCGATTTCAAGTGGAAAAGTGTTGATTGATGGAAAGGAAACCAACATTAAATCTCCTTACGAGGCGATTCAGCATGGAATTGGCTTTATTACAGAGGACAGGAAGAATGAAGGGCTCGTTCTAGGGCTATCTGTTCGAGAAAACTTTACGTTAACCAACTTCGCAAGCGTTTCGAATAAGGGTGTCATCTCTGCGAAAAAAGAAGAAGATTTTGTAGAGGATCTGATCCAAAAGCTGCACGTAAAGACAGCGAGCCAACATTTATCGGTTAAGTCATTAAGTGGTGGAAATCAACAGAAAATCGTGATTGGAAAATGGTTAGGCATTAAACCGAAGATCTTAATTTTAGATGAGCCAACACGAGGAGTTGACGTGGGGGCAAAGAAGGAAATTTATCAATTAATGAATGAACTGACAAAACAAGGTGTTGCGATTATTATGGTCTCTTCGGAGTTGCCTGAAATATTAGGGATGAGTGACCGAATTTTAGTTATTCATGAAGGAAGGGTATCAGCGACTCTGTTAAGAAACGAAGCAGATCAGGAAAAAATCATGCAAGCAGCAACTGGAGGGAATTAAAATGAAAGCGTCCTCATTAAAGGTGTTCAATCTTCAAAAATTAGGGCCGTTAATCGGATTATTTATTATCACGTTCGTTTTAGCAATTGTCAGTGATAATTTTATGACGGTTGATAATATCTTAAATGTTATGCGTCAGGTATCCATTAATGCACTTATTGCATTTGGTATGACCTTTGTTATTTTAACCGGTGGAATTGACCTATCTGTTGGTTCAATCCTGGCATTATCTTCTGCGATAACTGCTAGTTTACTAGCTGGAGGAATGGATCCGATTTTAGCGATATTGATTGGGTTATTGGCAGGAGCGATCATGGGTGCGATTAATGGATTCATCATTACCAAAGGGAAGGTTGCTCCATTCATTGCCACACTCGCTACCATGACGATTTTTAGAGGGTTAACTTTGGTGTATTCAGATGGACGACCGATTACCGGACTATCTGAAAGTGCTTTATTTGAAATGATGGGGAAAGGGTATGTGTCTTGGATCCCGGTACCCGTGATTTATATGATGGTCGCATACGGAATCTTGTACTTTATTTTAAAGAAAACAACATTTGGCCGAAGAGTGTATGCGATTGGTGGGAATGAGGAAGCAACCATTCTATCCGGCATTCGTGTCGATCGAGTGAAAATCTGGATTTACTCGATCACTGGTCTTTTATCTGCATTAGCGGGGATCATTCTCGCTTCACGATTGAATTCATCTCAACCGACAGCAGGAGCTTCCTATGAATTAGATGCCATTGCAGCAGTTGTACTAGGCGGAACGAGTCTTTCTGGCGGACGAGGTTGGATTTTTGGAACGTTAATAGGTGCTCTAATTATTGGGGTATTAAATAATGGATTAAACATCATGAATGTGAGCTCCTTTTATCAACAAGTGGTTAAAGGGGGTGTCATTTTACTTGCCGTCTTACTAGATCGAAAAAAAGCAGCATAAACCATTCAACTATTATTAGGGGGTCTTTATATGAAGAAGATGTTCAAAGGTTTCGTATTCCTTGCGATGTTTATGATTTTGTTAGCTGGCTGTTCAACAGAGCCACCAGGTTCTTCTAAAGAGGCAAAAGAAGCGAGTGGAACGAAAAGTGATGCGATTAAAGTCGGTCTTTCTATATCAACTCTAAACAATCCGTTCTTTGTGACATTAAAAGAAGGCGCTGAAGAAGAAGCAAAGGCACAAGGAATTGACATCGTAGTGGTAGATGCACAAAATGATTCAGCAAAGCAAGTAAATGATATCGAAGATTTACTGCAACAAGGGGTGGACGTCTTGCTTGTTAACCCAACAGATTCAGCAGCCGTAGTGGCAGCGATTGAATCTGCTAACAATGCAGATGTACCAGTTATTACGTTAGATCGAAGTGCTGAAGGCGGAGAAGTCGTTTCACATATTGCTTCTGACAATACCGCTGGAGGAAAGATGGCTGGGGAATTTATTCTAGAACAAATCGGAAATGAAGGAAAAGTAGTTGAAATCGAGGGGATTCCAGGTTCATCAGCCGCACGTGAACGCGGGGCAGGTTTTCACGAAGCAGTAGATGCAGTAAGCACATTAGAAGTTGCTGCGAAACAAACAGCTGATTTTGACCGTGCTAAAGGATTATCAGTTATGGAAAATATTCTTCAAGGAAACAAAGACATTCAAGCAGTATTTGCTCATAATGACGAAATGGCTTTAGGTGCTCTTCAAGCAATTGAAGCAGCAGGTTTAAAAGATGTAGTGGTAGTTGGATTTGATGCAACGGAGGATGCAGTCAAGGCGGTAGAAGACGGAAGAATGACAGCAACGGTTGCACAAAAACCAGCACTTATTGGTCAGAATGGAATCACAGCTGCGATTAAAGTAGCGAATGGGGAGACTGTAGAAGAGTTTATCCCGATTGAGTTAGAACTAGTAAAATAATAGCCCAGCACTTCTTCCTAAGTGAAGAAGTGTTTTTTATATGGAAAAACTCCACCCATTTTCTTCCGAATAGCTTTTGTATTTGGACAGAATCGTTTACACTAAAGGGTAAGAGATTTGGATAAAGGCTATGTCCACATAGATTGTTGTTAAAATCTAAAAGCCGATTTTAACGTGGAAACTAGCTATTTTGTGCTTGAAATTAAGAATGCAAGCTCTTTTCTTACAATTGGAGTCTATTTTGCTATGTATTGTAGCTCAGGTTAAGCGTTTTTTATCTCCAAAACAACAAAGTTTAAGAAAAGAGCCTTGATAAAGAAGGAGAACCGAATGGCAGCATCATTTAACCGAAATGCCCCATGTATATGTGGGAGCGGGAAAAAGTATAAAAAATGTTGTGGCTTAAAAGAAGCCATATCGATAAACTCATTAATTGAACGTGAGATTGAGCAAATTCAGGCAAAAGTGATTAGTGATGTCGACTATATGTATGGCGATGAAATCGATGAAGATTTTGATCGGTATGTTCTTCCAGCACTTGTTGACGATGAAAAAGAAATAGAGTTTTTTGGATTTATTCACACGGTGTGGTTCGCACTTTTCAAACAAGTGAATCAAGGACAAACGTTTTTACAAGACTTCATTAATCACCGTGATAAAACGGTTACAAGAGCGGGTTTGCGAGACATCGTTGCTTCCTGGCATAGCCCGCGACCAGTGGCGGGGAGAATGCTCGAGCTAACCCCAGCCAGTGTGGAGATGAAGGACACGCTGACGGATGAGCATCTTCATATTAAGCTTCTTCAGCCATCAGCGGCCGAGCCGAACTCCTTCATTTTCGGATTTATTGTTCCTTATCGCGATGAGTGGATCTTTTTCCCGACCTTCTTTGACCTTGAAGGTGAGTCCGATCAAAGGGATGAGGAGTTTATCAAGCATGAGTTCGCTGAGAGTAAATACGATGATCCGATCGAGTTTTTGAAAAATCAGCTCCTGTATGTGATGAACGAAATTCAGTTTTTATCAGCTGAAGTAAATACTGATAACTTTAACTGGCCACTTCCGGTTCACAAGGTGATTGCTGAGCTATTAATTGAAGAATTTAAGAGCTACGGTTCTCCTCCGGAACTAACAGGAACGGGAATCGCCCTTTGGAATCGTTATTGTCAAATCAAGCCGAAGCAGGTGAAGAACAAATCTGTGTACATAGCGGCTGTTCAGTATGTGGCAATGGAGGTTCACCCGTTGGTGGATTTGACGATCAATGAGTTTGCCTTAGAGACGGGGGTATCTTCTACTAGTCTTGGAAGAATCGTCAAGGACTTAAAGACCACGCTAACTCCTGAGTTACGAGAGCTACGAGCGTTGATATTAGAAGACCTACAGATTGAACTGGAAGAGGACGAGTATTTAAAGTAATACTCTCTGACTCTTATTGGCACTGAGTACCCAAAAGTGATAAAATAAAAGGTAAACATTCGAATAACGAAGCTTCGCCATGCAAGCTGGCGATTTTTTTACATAATAGCCATTACCAAAAAGGAGCGTTCTAAATGCTTGGAATGTTAAATAAAGTGTTTGATCCGAATAAAAGAGAATTAAAACGCCTGACAAAACTGAGTGAAGAGATTGAAAAACTGGCACCAAGGATGGAAGCATTAAGCGATGATGAGCTTCGTGCTAAGACGGAGGAGTTCAAGTCTCGTTATCAAGGTGGAGAGTCACTGGACGATCTGCTTGTTGAAGCGTTTGCGGTTGTGCGCGAAGGGGCCAAGCGTGTTCTTGGACTATACCCGTACCCTGTTCAGCTAATGGGGGGCGCGTCTCTTCATGAAGGGAACATTTCCGAGATGAAGACAGGTGAAGGGAAAACGTTAACGTCTACGATGCCCGTGTATTTAAACGCCTTGTCTGGAAAAGGTGTTCACGTCGTAACGGTGAACGAATACTTGGCTAGTCGTGATGCGACGGAAATGGGTCAGCTTTATACGTTCTTAGGCTTAACAGTTGGTCTAAATACGAACGGTCTTTCAAAAGAAGAAAAGCAAGCAGCTTACGCTTGTGATATCACGTATTCAACGAATAATGAACTTGGATTTGACTATCTTCGTGACAACATGGTTCTGTACAAAGAGCAAAAGGTACAGCGTCCGCTTTTCTATGCGGTAATTGACGAAGTGGACTCGATCCTTATAGATGAAGCACGTACACCATTAATCATTTCTGGTTCTGCCCAAAAGTCGACAGCTCTTTATATTCAAGCGAATGCATTCGTTCGTACACTGAAAAAAGAAGAAGACTACACATACGATGAAAAAACAAAGGGTGTTCAGCTTACAGAAGACGGAATCAACAAAGCGGAGCGTGCCTTTGGGATTGAGAACTTATTCGACATCCGTCATGTAGCATTGAATCACCATATCGGACAAGCGCTTAAAGCTCACGCGAGCATGCATTTAGATGTGGACTATGTCGTTCAGGAAGGCGAAATCGTCATCGTTGACCAATTCACGGGTCGTCTGATGAAGGGCCGACGTTATAGCGATGGTCTTCACCAAGCAATTGAAGCGAAGGAAGGTCTTGAAGTTCAGAACGAGAGCATGACGCTTGCTACGATTACGTTCCAGAACTACTTCCGTATGTATGAAAAATTATCAGGTATGACGGGTACGGCGAAAACAGAGGAAGAGGAATTCCGCAACATTTACAACATGAATGTTGTTGTTATTCCTACGAATCGTCCGATTGCTCGTGATGACCGTGCCGATTTAATCTACGCAACGATGGACGGAAAATTCCGTGCCGTTGTAGAGGATATTGCCGAGCGAAACAGCAAGGGTCAACCAGTACTTGTTGGTACCGTTGCAATCGAAACTTCTGAATTGATTTCCAAATATCTTTCTAAAAAAGGTATTCGTCATAATGTATTAAACGCGAAGAATCACGAGCGTGAGGCAGAAATTATTGCGGAAGCAGGTCATAAAGGTTCGGTAACGATCGCTACTAACATGGCTGGTCGTGGTACGGACATTAAGCTTGGTGAAGGTGTGAAAGAAGTTGGCGGATTAGCTGTAATTGGTACGGAACGACACGAGAGCCGTCGTATCGATAACCAGCTTCGTGGACGTTCTGGTCGTCAAGGAGATCCAGGGGTAACGCAATTCTATCTTTCTATGGAAGATGAGCTGATGCGCCGCTTCGGATCAGACAACATGAAGGCAATGATGACACGCCTTGGAATGGATGATTCTCAGCCGATCCAAAGTAAAATGGTATCAAGAGCCGTAGAATCCGCACAAAAACGTGTAGAAGGAAACAACTTCGATGCGCGTAAGCAGCTTCTGTCTTACGACGATGTACTTCGTCAGCAGCGTGAGATTTTATACACTCAAAGAAACGAAGTTCTTGAGTCTGAGAACTTACGAGAGATCGTAGAGAAAATGATTGAAACGGTCGTTAGCAGAAGCGTAGAAGTTCACACACCAAGCTTTGAGGACCGCGATAAGTGGAACCTACAAGGAATCATTGACTATGTGAACGGAAATCTTCTTTACGAGGGTGACGTAACGGTTGAAGACCTTCGTGGCAAAGAGCCAGAGGCAATCTCTGAGTTAATCCTTGCTAAAGTGAAGGAGCGCTACGACGAAAAAGAAGAGCAGCTTTCATTCGAGCAAATGCGTGAATTCGAAAAGGTTGTTGTGCTTCGTGCAGTTGACTCGAAGTGGATTGACCACATCGATGCAATGGATCAGCTTCGTCAAGGGATTCACTTACGTGCGTACGGTCAAATTGACCCACTTCGCGAATACAACCACGAAGGATTTGCAATGTTTGAAAGCATGATCACAGCCATCGAAGAGGATGTAGCGAAGTACGTCATGAAGGCTGAAATCCGCAACAACCTGGAGCGTCAAGAGGTTGCAAAGGGTCAAGCGGTGAACCCGAAGGAAGACGGCGATAAGGCAGTTAAGAAAAAGCCTGTAACAAAGGCACTTGACGTTGGACGTAACGACCCATGTATCTGTGGAAGCGGCAAAAAGTATAAAAACTGCTGCGGAAGCCTAGACTAGTGGCAAAATAAAGGGTTTAGTGGTTGGATTTGGAGATTTCTTGGTTGAAATTGCAGTTGTTTTCGAGGAATACTTGCGATTTTAGTAATATATTTGCGATTCTCAGGAATTACTTGCGATTTTAGTAATATATTTGCGATCCTCACAAAATACTTGCGATTCGCAACACAGCTCCCAATTCAACCAAACACAAACATAGAGGGTCGGTAGCAACGGAATCTACCGTCCTCTTTTTATGGAATACGATTATATTAAAATTCTTATAGAGGTGGCACACACATGGAATTAGCGGATATTCGCAATGAGCTTGAAAAAACAGCTAAGAAATTAGCGGACTTTAGGGGGTCTCTTTGACTTAGAAAACAAAGAGGCACGAATTGCGGAGCTTGACGATGTCATGCTTCAACCAGAGTTTTGGAATGACCAGCAGGCTGCACAGGCGGTTATTTCGGAATCAAATGCATTAAAGGATCAGGTACATGAATTTCATGACCTATACGAAGTGTACGAAAACTTAGATCTAACCTATGAACTTGTTCGTGAAGAAACAGATGAAGAAATGCAAAACGATCTTGCAACTGAGTTGAAGGAGTTTTCTGAGCGTCTTGCTCAATTCGAACTTCAGCTGTTATTAAGTGAGGAATATGATAAAAACAACGCGATCCTAGAGCTTCACCCAGGTGCGGGTGGAACCGAGTCGCAGGACTGGGGTTCGATGCTTCTTCGTATGTACACTCGCTGGGCAGAGAAGAAAGGCTTCAAGGTGGAAACACTGGACTACCTACCAGGTGATGAAGCGGGGATTAAAAGTGTTACTCTAGCCATCAAAGGCCACAATGCCTACGGCTACCTAAAAGCAGAAAAAGGGGTACATCGTCTCGTTCGTATTTCACCGTTCGATTCATCTGGTCGTCGTCATACTTCCTTCGTATCTTGTGAAGTTATGCCGGAGTTCAATGATGAAATTGAAATCGATATCCGTACAGAGGATTTGAAAATTGATACGTACCGTGCGAGTGGTGCGGGTGGACAGCATATTAACACGACTGACTCTGCCGTTCGTATTACCCACCTTCCGACCAACGTGGTGGTAACGTGCCAAACGGAGCGTTCACAAATTAAAAATCGTGAGCGTGCGATGAAAATGCTACAAGCTAAGCTTTATCAGAAAAAGATCGAAGAGCAGGAAGCAGAGCTTCTAGAAATTCGTGGAGAGCAAAAGGAAATCGGATGGGGCTCACAAATTCGCTCCTACGTCTTCCACCCATATTCGATGGTAAAGGATCACCGTACCAATACAGAAACAGGAAATGTGCAGGCGGTTATGGACGGAGATCTGGATATCTTCATCAACGCCTACTTACGTTCGAAGTTAAGTCTATAAAAACAAAAGCCTTCTAAGCACACTTGCTTAGAAGGCTTTTTCACTATAACTCACTCTCTTTTAAAAGCTCATCTAGTTTTTTATTGCGCTTTTTCTCAATCCTCTTCTGCTCACGTACTTCCTCATTTAAGGACTTACTCAAGGATACGACCATAAATACCATAATCACGGCAAATGGCAAGGCGGCGACAATGGAAGCGGTTTGAAGTCCATTCAACCCACCACTCCACAACAACACCGCAGCGATGCTTGATTGCAGAAAACCCCATATGATTTTAGTCGAATTCGCCGGATTCAACACCCCTTTGGACGTAAGCATTCCTAAAACTAACGTAGCCGAGTCGGCAGAGGTAATGAAGAACGTAATAATTAACAATGTAGCTAAGCCAGCTAAAATGGTTCCGAGTGGGAATTGCTCTAAGGTGATAAAGAGCGCAGTTGTTACGTCGTTACTCACGGCATCGACAATTCCTCTGTTTTCAAAAAGCTCAAAGAAAAGCGCAGAGCCTCCAAAAGCTGAGAACCAAATGGTACCAAACAGTGTAGGGATAAGTAATACCCCTAGGACAAACTCCTTGATGGTTCTTCCTTTAGACACGCGAGCAATGAACGTTCCGACAAATGGCGCCCACGAAATCCACCATGCCCAGTAGAATAAGGTCCAAGCGCCTACCCATGTTCCTTGTGTAAAAGGAGATAATCGGAAGCTCATCTGAATGATGTCTCCTAAATAGCCCCCAATCGTAGTGGTAAAGGCATCAAAGATAAAGGAGGTTGGGCCAACGATAATCACAAATAATAAGATTCCGACAGCCAGTCCTAAGTTCATGTTACTTAAATAACGAATCCCTCTATCAAGCCCTGTGGTGGCAGAAACCATATAAAGGACGGTGACAATAGCGATAATTATCATTTGAATGGTAGTGTTGTTTGGTATTCCCATTACATGGGAAAGGCCACTGTTAATTTGAAGTGTCCCTAATCCTAGTGAAGTCGCCACACCAAACGTCGTAGCGATCGTAGCAAATGTATCAATTCCTTTTCCAATCGGACCCTCGACCCGATTTCCAAGAAGAGGACGAAAGGTGGAACTGATCAGTCCAGATTCTCCTTTTCTAAACTGTGAATAAGCTAGTCCAAGGGCAATGATGCAATAAATCGCCCATGGATGGAGACCCCAGTGGAAAAAGGAGTATCGTAACGAATAACGAGCTGCTTCTGCTGTTTGCCCCTCTGCCAAATCTAGCGGGGGATCAATATAATGAGTAATGGGTTCAGCGACTCCCCAAAAAACCAGTCCAATCCCCATACCTGCAGAAAATAGCATAGCGAACCATGAAAAGTATGAGTATTCGGGCTCATCATCATCCTTCCCAAGCTTGATTTTCCCATATGGTCCAAATGCCAAGTATGCCGCAAATACTAAAAAGATAAAGGCAGCTAATAGGTAAAACCATCCAAAAGCCCCTGTTGTAAAGGCGAGTGCCGCAGTTGCAGACGCTGCCAAGTTCTCTGGTGCAAATAGTCCCCATAAAACAAATAAACTAATAATAATGACGGATATGTAAAATACCGAACCAAGTTTTTTTTCATTCATGCAATCATCCTTCCTACAGTTCATTCCCATTTAGTATATAATGTTTCTATTTATTCATTCGTATGTCAAGGGATACGATTGAGAGGAAGGAAAAAAGCGGTAAAATTAATACGAAATGCCCTTGATAGATAAAAGGATTTCAAAAATAATAAAGAAAGGCTTAAGAAATAGGCACATTGCTAATTTTTTGATATCATTATGAAGGGAATGCGAGCAGTGCTAGACAGAGGTGAAATGAATAGTTATGATTAACGAGCAATCCATGCTCTATCTAACAGATAAACTCCGCAAAGAGGATGAACTGGTGGAGCTAAAGTATGAATATTATAAACGACTTTTACGTGACGAATTACGTACATATAAACAAATTAAAGTCCCTACGAAAAACTACACCATCTCCAATGAGGAATTTGTTGATTGGTCCATTGAGCTTCTATCACCACAGGAGCTACACGATGTCATTATGATGATTCGTTATGCGAAAATCCGATCCACCAACGTTCGTCCTTTTCTAGAAACGATTGCTGTTGGAATCGTCAATAAACAGTAATAAGACCGTGCATGTTACATGCCCGGTCTTATTTGTATGTTTCTATAGGGAAACTCACATATTAATAAGAAGGTTTTTTAGCCCTTTAACACGTTGGTACAGTGGCATTTACAACCTTTTTGCTCCATGCTATACTCGCCTAGTTATTGAAAAGAGGTATTGGTAAAGGAGACACGGTTTATGAATCGAAAAAAGACATCTGGGGTCCATCCGAAGGTAGAAGTATTATTAGAATACATATATGTATTAATTGGATCCGCTATCGTGGCGGTTGCGTTTAACTTATTTTTATTACCCAATCAAATCGCTTCTGGTGGAGTCAGTGGGATATCGACCATTCTATATTCCCTGTTTGGATTTGAACCAGCTATTGTTCAATGGACTTTTAATATTCCTTTATTTATTGCTGGGGTTCTTTTGCTAGGGAAGAATTTTGGTATGAAAACACTAGTAGGAACGATTTTTCTTCCCTTGGTCGTTTTTTTAACAAATCAAACTGAGCCTTGGACGAATGATCCCTTGTTAGGTGCCTTGTTCGGAGGAATCGGAGTGGGTCTTGGGTTAGGCATTGTGTTCCGTGGAAAAGCGTCAACAGGTGGGACGGATTTGGCGGCTCAGATTATTAATAAATACACGGGGCTCACACTTGGAACATGCGTAGCGATTATCGACGGGTTAATTGTCCTGTCTGCTGCGATCGTGTTTGATATTGAACGCGGCTTGTATGCATTGATTGCCTTGTATGTAACAACAAAGACAATTGACCTCGTCCAAATTGGTCTTGGGCGCTCGAAAATGGCGATGATTATAACGAACCAACAGGCGGAAGTACGCGAAGGCATACTGAATAAAATCGACCGTGGTGTGACAAAACTATCAGCATACGGTGGGTATACGGATCACGAGCGGCCTATTCTTATGTGTGTGGTTGACCAAACAGAGTTCACTAAATTGAAACAACTAGTAAAAACCATTGACCCATCTGCATTTGTCATCGTTATGGATGCCTCCGAGGTGCTCGGTGAGGGTTTCAAACGAGCCTAGTATTGGTATAATATTACCGACTATGTATTTTTTTCCTTAGGGGGGAGTTTGGATGAAAAAGAAGCTTCTTGCAGTATTGATGGGATCGCTATTTGTACTAGCTGCTTGTGGTGGTGGAGAAGAAGCAAGCGATGACACGGCGACAGCTACTGGGGGAGACGCTGAAAAGCTATACGGGCAAAAATGCTCAAGCTGTCACGGTGGAAACCTTGAAGGTGGAGTAGGGCCAAAGCTTGATGCGATTGGTGCTAGTCTATCAAAAGAAGAGATTGAACATGTAATTGCCAATGGCCAGGGCGCAATGCCGAAGGGACTTCTCGAAGGTGCAGATGCTTCGACCGTTGCAGAGTGGTTAGCTGGAAAGAAATAATTTGTGATGAAAAACGTCCTGGTTGAAGTGAACCAAAAAAGTTAGACAAATATTCTATGCGACCTGTTGGACATGAGTCCGGTATTCAATCGGACTCATGTCTTTTAATTTTCCTTTCATCCGTACATTGTTGTAATAGTAAATATAATCG
>NZ_BCVH01000012.1 GCF_001591645.1 Robertmurraya korlensis NBRC 107688
AAAAGAACTATCAGGAAACGATCTTCATCCACCTGACGCAGATCAAAGGAAGCAATAATCCATGCCAAAAAAGTCTTCATTCCACAGACATCGTCCCTCTCCACCAAGTAACGATCAAACTCTAAGAACTCATCCCCCCACAGCCCCTCATTTGTTAGTAATCTTTTAAATTGTGGGACGTTAGCCTATTCCAAATAGGTGTTTGTTGCATATGTAGTAGTGTAGGGAAGTACAGATACGAAAAGGAGGTAAAAGAATGCAACATCATTACGTAGGACCACATCATCGTGGGGATAGATTCTTCTTTGGCGCACCATTTGCAGCAGGGTTATTAGGTGGTTTTGCTGGAGGATTACTAGGTGGCGCATTTTATCGCCCAAGACCAGTTTACCCATATTATCCACCAGTTTATGGGTATGGATATGGCGGTTACGGCGGATTTGGCGGTCCGTTCTACTATTAATTGAAATGTTATGCTACAAAAGTGACAATAAAAAAGGTTGAAATCACTTTGGCGGATTTCAACCTTTTTACTATGCATTAACCCTTACATCCACCTAACTGTAAGGGTTAGATTACAGCAATTAATGGAATCTAAATCTTTGCTGAAGACTAGCTTTAACCCATCAGGTGTATAACTAACAACTGGTATATTTCCAATCCCCGTCTGTTTAATTTGATCCTCGACGAGCTTTTGTTTCGATTCTTGCGCGTTGGTCATGAGTTGTTTAGCAAACTCCTTAGAATCGGCCATTCTTTCAAGTAGCACACTTGCATCTTTCATGAGTGATTGCATATATTTAGCTGAAGTCATAAATAACTGTGGGTTTACTTCTTGAAAAGGTCTCTGGCCGTAGATTGGTTGATAATAGTGATAATAAAAAGGTGTCTGACGAGTGCCTGTGGTGTAATAGGGTGAATAGTGAGGATAAGCTTGAACGGGCACAGAATAGTATGGAAAGCACCTAGGATCATAATGATTCAATAATGTCACATCCTTTTTTAGATAATCCGGTATATTTCCAACACAATATATGCGTCCGAGAGAATGTCTAATGATAACATTACAAAAATGTTAAAATCACATAGTTTCTTCTATATTTTGCTATAATGAATTTACTTAGCTACTTATGTTGATAAAGTGGGTTTGGGGAGGTGAAAGAATGGAATTAGATTTAATCCTTGATGTTATAGAGGAAAATGGATACATAGGGCTGTTTCTTTGGCTTTGGTTCGGAGTGGTAGGTATGCCAGTACCTAATGAGCTGATCGCCATGACGGTTGGATTAGCGGCCTCCTTAGGTACCTTAAATCCAATACTCATCTTTCTATCTACATATCTAGGAATAGTTGCTGCACTGACCACAAGCTACCTCGCAGGAAAGTACATAGGTGTTAGACTCCTTCCATTCTTTCAAAAGAGCAAACGGATGGCTCGAACGATTGACCGGTCCTTCCAATCCATTGAGAAATATCATGCCTTTTCCCTACTGTTTAGTTACTTTATCCCAGGATTACGAAACTTTGTTCCATTCATCTATGGACTAAGCAAGCTATCCTATAAAGTTTTTGCGATTTTTGCCTATAGTGGGGCTTTTATTTGGCTGAGCATTGTGTTTACGATTGGATATTGGTTTGGAGATCAAAAAGAGATCTTTGTCCAGTATGAAACAGAACTTTTACTTATGGGAAGTATGTTTTTTGTCTGTTCGTTTCTTTTAATAAAACTAGTCAATCGAAAAAAAGGAAAAAAGCTTAGGGGGTCTTCAAGCTTATGAAGGGAAACTCATTAATTCAAACGTTAGGCATTGAATTTAAGCAAGTTGAAAAGGGGAGAGTCGTAGCTACGATGCCAGTAGATGACCGTACCCGTCAACCGTTTGGTCTTCTTCATGGTGGTGCATCTGTGGCACTTGCAGAAACGGTTGCTTCGATTGGAGCGTACGAATTAGTAAATAAGGAAAAGGAAGTTGTCGTTGGGCTAGAGATCAATGCCAATCATATTAGAGGAAAAAAAGACGGTATCGTGACCGCTACTGGATCTGTACTACACCAAGGTCGGACAACGATGGTATGGGATATCAAAATAACAGATGAACAAGATCAGCTTATTAGTGTCTCACGTTGTACGATTGCTGTCATCGAGAGAAGATAAAAAAATCCATGTGTGAAAGTCACACATGGATTTTTCTTATTGCTGAGCACGTTCTTTTTTCACAGCAGCTAAATCGTCCTGTACACTGTTTTCCCAAAGCTTAACATTTGTATTATAGGCAGCCCTGCAAATAAGATGCCCAGCTACTGGTGAGGTCATAAAAATAAAGACTATTGCCAGAATCAGTCGAGAATTCATATGGCCTTCTAATAGATAAAAGTAAAGAAAGGTACCAGCTAAAACAAACATAACTCCTAAGGTAGCGGCTTTAGATGCCGCATGTGTACGCGTATATACATCAGGTAATCGAATAAGCCCTACTGCTGTAACTACTGTTAGGAGTGCTCCAAGTGCGATACATATTCCAATGATAACCTTAACTATTTCGATCACGTTCAAGGATGACCCCCTTTTCTAAATACTTGGAGAAAGCAATGGTTCCGATAAAAGCTAGTATCCCTATTAATAAAATAACTTCTAGGAAAGCATTCGATTCTAAAATGATGGAAACGAGCGCGATAATGGCAACCAAACAAATTCCAAGTGCATCAAGAGCAACCACACGGTCAGGTGTAGTAGGTCCTTTGATGACTCGATACACCATCGCAAGCATGGATAAGGTAATACATACTAGAGAAATGGTTATAACCCATTCTAACATTACCTGCTCACCTCCAAGATTGCTTTTTCAAATGTATTTTTGATGCTAGAGATGGCTGCTTCAGCATCTGAGGCGTCCATAGCATGGATATAAAGGATCGTATTATCGTCTGATATATCAACAACTAATGTCCCAGGTGTAAGGGTGATTAAGTTAGATAACAAAGTGATTTCCCAGTCCTTTTTTAGTTCAGTAGGAAGAGCAAAAATGCCTGGGTGAATATCCAACTTTGGTTTAATAATTACCTTTAAAACTGCAATATTAGATAAGAGAAGCTCTTTAATAAAGATGGCAATTAAATTAATCACGGCTAACACTCTTAATAAGTAGAACCGTGAAGGGAAGAATCGTCGAAAGGCAAAGACGAGCATTAACCCGAAAAAGTAACCAACAAAGAAATCGATTGGTTCATTAGATACCTTTAAAAACATCCAAACAAGAGCTAAGAATACGTTTAATAAAATTTGAAATGCCATTGTTATCACTCCTTCATGACGGCATTGATGTAGGTGGATGGATTAGTAAGTGTTTCCGCAGCCTCTAAAATATACGGGTATACTAACTCCGCACCAACTCCATACAATACAGAAATAATCACTAAAATAGCGGGAGAGATAAGCAACCAGCTTACAGGAGCTTTTTCTTCCTCTTCGTATGTGCGATGAATGCCCCAAAAGCCATTAATAAAGATTTTCATAACTGAGAAAAGGACTAGAAGACTCGACATTAAAACAATTCCTGCACCCCAGTATGCCTCAGCACCAAAGCCGCTCTTGATAATTAACAGCTTACCAACAAAGCCACTCAGTGGCGGAATTCCAGCTAGAGCTAGGGCAGAAAGAAGGAACATCCAGCCTAGTAGGGGGTAGTTCTTAATTAATCCACTGATCTTCTTTAAATTGGTTGTGCCTGTAATCGCTATAACAATTCCAACCAGTAGGAATAACGCAGCTTTAATGAGCATGTCATGGATTAGGTAAAATATCGCACCGGTCAAAGATTCAGTTGTATTTACCGATACTCCAAATAAGATGACACCAACAGCAACGATAATGTTATAAATAATGATTTTTTTAACATCCCAGTATGCCAATGCCCCAATAATCCCGACAACGATTGTAATAACAGCAAGAGCACCTAATAATTCATGCGTGTAACCAGGATCATGAGGGAAAAAGAGCGTATACGTCCTCATGATCGAATAGACCCCAACCTTCGTTAATAGTGCCCCAAACAAAGCCAATACAGGAGCAGGAGGAGCGTAGTATGAACCTGGCAACCAGAAGTAAAGTGGGAAAATCGCACCTTTTAAACCGAAAACGATTAAAAATAACACGGCAATTACGGTTAATATTCCAGGCTGTCCTACTTCTGCAATTCTAGATGAGATATGTGCCATGTTTAGCGTTCCTACCACTGAATATAGGTAAGCGACGGTAATAACAAACAGGGAAGAAGAGATAATATTGACTAATATATATTTCACCGATTCGCGAAGCTGAGCTTTTGTTCCTCCTAGGACCAATAAGACATAAGAGCTCATAAGCATGACTTCAAAGAAAACGAATAGATTGAAAATATCTCCTGTTGTAAACGCCCCATTAATACCGACAATGAGAAATTGCAAAATAGGATAATAGTAAAACTTCTCTCTTTCCTCTCCAATCGCTCGGAAGGAGTATAGACAACAAGCAAAAGCAATGACACTCGTTGTCAAAACAAGAAGGGAGGAAAGCATATCAGATACTAATGTAATCCCAAATGGAGCTTCCCAACTTCCAAGGTTTAACGTTTGTATTCCATCAGCTTGCACTTTCTGAAAAAGTAGAAATGACACAAATACTGTGGATAAAAATGATAGAGCGGAAACCCACCTTGAAGCTATCGTAAAGCGGTTTAAAAAGATTAATATAACCGCTGTAAAAAGCGGAATCAGTATAGGTAATAAAAGCAAATTATTCATTTATCTTCGTCCCTCTCAAGCGATCCATGTTATCCGTTCCTAGCTCCTGGTATGCACGGTAAGCTAACACAAGAAAAAAGGAAGTAACGCCAAAGGCGATAACGATAGCCGTTAAAATCAAAGCCTGTGGCAATGGATCATTGTAGCTTGGAGCGTGTTCTCCAAGTAAGGGAGCAGCTCCATTTTTCAGACCTCCCATAGTTAAAACCAATAAATGGGTTCCATGACTTAAAAGTCCCGTTCCAATAATAATTCGAAGTAAACTTTTAGAAAGCATTAAATAGGTGGCTGCCATAAAAATAATCCCAACAACAAACGCCATAACGATTTCCATTATTCGTCCTCCCCTATTGTTTGAATAATGGTCATTGTGACACCGATAACAACAAGATACACACCGATATCAAACAACACTGCAGTATGCAACGATGTTTTGCCAAGCAGAGGCAAGTAAACATCAGTAAATGCATGAGTTAAAAATGGAACATTGAATAATAAGGATCCAGCTCCTGTACCAATAGAAAAAAGGAGCCCAATCGCTGTCATAATACGGTAATTAACCGGTAAAATATTAGCTACCGTTTTCATGTCAAACGCTAGCAGCAAGAGAACAAGCGCTCCTGCCGTCATCAAGCCTCCAATGAAACCTCCACCTGGATAATAATGTCCAGCAAAGAAAAGATGAATAGAGAAGAGGAGGATGATGAACAAAATCACTTTTGTTACGGTTTGTAGAATGAGGTCATTCGTTCTCATCCTTCTTTCCCCCTTGTAAGACGTAATTTAATCATTGCAAAAATTCCTAGTGCGGCAATTGCAAGTACACAAATTTCAAAAAGCGTATCAAAGCCACGGAAGTCAACAAGAATGACGTTAACCATATTCTTTCCAGCGGCACGAATGTACGTATTGTCTACGTAAAATTGTGAGATTGATTCAAAGAGTTTTGTGCTATTCGCAGAAAGTGCAATGGCTGTGACAATCGCACCCACTCCTATAGAAATAAGAGCATTTGTTAGCTTAAAAGGAATTTTTGATTCTTCCTTTTTAAGTTTCGGTAAATGATAGAAACAAAGTAGAAACAATGCAACTGACACGGTTTCAATGACTAGCTGAGTAAGTGCTAAATCCGGTGCACGGAAAACCACAAAGAAAAGGGCAACCGTATAACCCACCGCACCAAGCAGGATGATGGATGTGAGTCTAGATTTTGCAAAAAGAATAGTAATAGTCGAAACCACTATGAGCACGGAAAGAACCAGCTCATAAAAGCCGATGCTTGATACATGGGCTGTATCGATTACAAACGCATCTTTCTTATAAAGGGTATAGCCTAAAATCAAAATGAAAAATGCGAAAATATACACTAAGTACGTCCGGATATAGCCATTCATATAAAATCGTGTCAGCTTAAACGAACCAGTTTGGATCGATTCAAGACCTTTGTCGTACACCTTGTTTAAGGTTAGTTTTTCAGGCAGTAAATGATAGGCTCTTTCCCATTTTGGTAACGTCAAATACAATAAAATTCCTAGTATTACGACTCCAATGGTCATAAATAATTCTGGGGTTGGTCCGTGCCAGAAGTAAATATGAACGTCAAACATATCTCCTGGAGAAAGCAGGCTCGGTAAGATAGAAGCCATAGCCGGTGAAATTAAATTATGGGAAAGAATATTCGGAAATAATCCAAAAATTATAACTAAAGAGCCAAGGACAACTGGTGAAATGAGCATTCCAAGCGGTGCCTCATGTGGCTTCTTCTTTAATCCTTCCGGTTTGTATTTACCTGTAAATGTTCTAAACACAAGCTTCATGCTGTATATGAATGTAAATACACTGGCGATCCAAGCTAGAACAGGAAATAATAATCCCCAAGTGCTTAGTGAGAAAAGGTCCATTTGTAAAATCTTTACCATGCCGGTAAAGAACATTTCCTTACTTAAAAATCCGTTAAATGGTGGCAAGCCAGCCATAGAAAACGCACCGATAATCGCAAGCGTAAAGGTGATTGGCATCAAATGCATCAATCCGCCAAGCTTCCGAATATCACGTGTACCGGTTTCATGGTCAACAATTCCTACCACCATGAACAAGCTTCCTTTGAAGGTAGCATGATTAATTAAATGAAAAACAGCCGCTGTCGTTGCAACAGTAAAAACATTATCGTCGATTCCATCATAGTGTAGGGCTGCAGCACCAACACCTAAAAGAGACATAATTAATCCTAGTTGGCTAACAGTAGAGAAGGCAAGAATACTTTTTAAATCAGTCTGTTTTACAGCTGAAAAGGATCCCCAGAATAATGTGACGATCCCGAACCCTCCGACAAGCCATAGCCAAACAGGTGATTCAGCGAATACCGGACTCATTCTAGCTACTAGATAAATCCCCGCCTTAACCATGGTTGCCGAATGGAGATAGGCACTAACGGGTGTTGGTGCTTCCATCGCATCAGGGAGCCAAATATGGAAGGGAAACTGAGCTGATTTCGTAAAGGCACCAAGTAAGAAGCAGATTAATGCAGGGATCAGTAAAGTGTGCTCTAATACACGGTCTGATTGTGTAATTATTTCTGAAATGCTAAACGATCCTGTCATGATGTATAGCAGGATGATTCCACCAAGCATTGCCAGTCCACCAAAAACAGTAATCAACATTGATTTTTGAGCACCATATCTCGACTTTTCCCGGTGATACCAATAGCCGATTAGTAGGAATGATGAAATACTAGTGAGTTCCCAAAATCCGTACATAACGATTAAATTATCGGACAACACCACCCCGAACATCGCTCCCATGAACATGAGAAGATACACATAAAAGCTTCCTAGCTGCTCCTTATCCTTCTCTAAGTAATAAATGGAGTATAGAACAACTAAAGAGCCAATTCCTGAGATAAGCAACGCAAAGAGTAATCCGAGTCCATCTATTTTTGCGGCGAAATTAATGCCAAGAGAAGGAATCCACTCAAAGCTCTCATAAACCGTACCTTGGTGTGAAGTGGTACTTATAAATGAAAGAAAATAACTAAATAATACAACTGGTAAAGGTAGTACAAACCACCCTGTATGTATTTGTCTAATGCTTTTAGAAAAAATAGGTATGATGACCGCAAGCAATAGAGGTGAAACAATGGCCAAGTGTAGCAAAGACAAAACAAAACCCCCTCTTTTTTATAAAAATGACAACTGTTTTTTAGAAGTAATACTGCCTATTACTATTTCCAAATTTTTCTCCAAACATGCTTTTCTCAATTCTGACCCAAATAACCATATAAAAAAGTATAACGTAAAAAATCAGACCTTGCATGCCCCAAGCGTAGAACAATCCTTTTTCGTAACAAAACTAATAAATAGGTAGAAACGCAGAAGAAACTGTTAAATTTTTTTTTTTATTTTTTTGAATAAAATAAGGCTTTTATCCTCAAAATAATTTTAAAGTGAGGTGTGAGGATGAAAAAGAAAATACTAGCATCATTGTCCATTTTTCTCCTCTTATTATCTTTAGCGTGGACATTAGATCAAAAAGATAAGCGAGAATTCTATAATGCTGATGAGGAGGGGGAAGTGGTCGAAATTTTAACGGCTGACCCAAGTGCAGAGGGGATTCAAAAAAAGAGATATCGCATGTTTAAGGCAAGGGAGTATGTAAGAATTGAGAGACCATAAGGACTTGTAATCTGTTCTCCTTTCTTTCATAATAATGAAAGATAAAAAAGATGTGGAGAATCCAATGAAAAATACGTACGTAACAAGTTACTTTCCTTTAGTTTCTATTCTTTTATTCAGCTTGTCCTTTGCCATGCTTGTAGAGGTGCATCTATTTAAATTTTTAAATGCAACCGGTATATATGTAGGAATGCTAGAGTTTTTTTCTAGAAGTGGAATTAAGCTAGCCCTTCTTATTTTATTACTTGTTGCCTTTTTTATGGTTTTTGCAGCTCTAAAGCTAATTGCTGATACCATTAATGAACTTTCCCTCCTCTTTTTTTCGAAGGACTTTAATGGAGAAAGTTTAAAGAATGTTCGTGCGGGAGCGATTATTTACTTTACGGGCTCTATATTGTCTCTTTTAGGATCTGCCCATGTAACCATATTAGCTTCCGTATTTTTGATTACAACGATTAGTTACTTTGTCTTTTTTGTCTATAAAGTAAGCTCAAAACTATCACTATCTGGTATTATCGGCCTTATTTTCTTCCAAGTACTTACCTGGTCCACGCTCGTGTTAGGTGTCCTATTTATTGCATTAAAAGTATACAATAGCATCGTTGCTAGTTTACCAGTTTAAAGAACCCCGGATGTGAAAACATCCGGGGTTTTGTTAATTAGCCATAATCGCCTTCCATATATAAAGGTGCGGAGAATATTGCTCAATCGTTTCAATACTAGATGGCATATCTCTCCCCACCCAAACTCCAACTGTGAGCGTATCCGTTAACCCTACAAACCAATAGTCATGGAACTGATTCGTAGTTCCTGTTTTGCCACCTTGATACGTTGCTTGAGATAATTTGGCTTTTCGAGCGGTTCCTGAGAGGATCGTTTCGGATAGCAGACTGCGCATGCTACTAACGGTTACCTCAGACCAGACTTGTTTTTCCTCATTCTTCCACTCGTAAAGAACATTTCCTTGTAAGTCAGTTACCTTACGGATGGCACGAGGTTGTTGGTACCCTCCGTCATAAAAGGAGGTGTAAGCACCCGTTAGCTCTAAAGGGGACATTCCATACGTAAAGCCACCGACGGCAGACGCTAACACATGGTCCTTTGGAACTACCTTTTTAAAAGGAAAAGCCGAAAGATATTGAAAGCCCGTTTCTACACCTATTTCGTTTAATAGTCTTACAGCAGGTGTATTGTATGAATGGGCAAATGCACGTTCAAGCGTTACATTTCCATATGTTTTTCCGCCATAGTTTTCTGGACAATAGGTACCAATACAAAGTTCTCCTGCATTTACTGTCTTAGATAAGGAGGAGTGTGTCTGCTCTATATATGGAGCGTAAACAAGTAAAGGTTTAATTGATGACCCTGGCTGTCGATACGCCTGGAACGCTCGATTGAACTCGCCCTTTTGATAGTTTTTCCCGCCGACAAGTGCGAGAATCTGTGCATTGGTATGGTCAATGACGGCCGCAGATCCTTCCACGTCAATAAATGGGAGATTATCGCTGACCGCTGTTTTTGCACGATTTTGGAGACTTTGATCTAATGATGTTTCAATGCTAACCCCTGATGCTATGACTTCTTTGACCCGAGTGTCAATCTGCTCCTCATCCGTTAACCCTTCTGAAAGAGCAATTAAAGCGGATAGTTCACTCTGCACATAGTTTATATAATCAGGTGCCTGGTCAATTCGTTCATGTACCGATAGAGTAATGGGCATATTTTTTATTTCCATTGCTTCTGAAGCGGTGAGAGTGTCCTTTTCAACTAATAAATCAATGAGACGCTCTTGACGTGCTTTTGTTCTCTCAAAATGTGTTAGTGGGTCATAATAAGTAGGATTATTAGGAACAGCAGCTAGAAAAAGCAGCTCTGCTTTTGTGAGTTCTCGTGTTCCGCGATTAAAATAGTGCTTAGCTGCGGCTTCAATTCCGTAAGCTCCATTTTGAAAATAAATAGAATTAATATATAAATCTATGATTTCCTTCTTGGAGTAAGTTTGTTCTAATTTGTAGGCGTATAGAATTTCACTAAGCTTTCGGTTGTAAGATTGCTCGTGAGTTAAATAAAGATTTCTTGCTAACTGCTGTGTAATCGTACTTGCACCTTGTTCGATCCCGTTAGACTGAATATTGATCGTAAGTGCACGACCCATAGCAGCTAAGTCAAAACCAATATGCTCATAAAAGTGCTGATCCTCTGATAGAACAAACACTTCACGTAATAGCTCCGGAATGTCCTCAGTTGATAGAACGATACGATTCACATTGCTGTACCATTCTAAAACGGTTTCCCCGTTACGATCTTTGATTAAGCTTGTTTGTGATAGATTAGTTCTTTCTAGTTGTATCTTGTTTTCTATCACATGATCGAAAGTATCAAAAGATCTTACCTCATTGCTAGAAAAATAGGCAAGCAGGAAGAAGACGGGGAGAAGCAGGATAATAAAAAAATAACCGGTCGCTACTTTCATGTCAGTCACTTCCTTTTTTATTAAATATTATGATGAAGTTTATGTGCTTCTGTTTTTTTACACTCCACCATAATAAGACAAAAGCAGCAAGGAATAAAGCACTAGTGATAAAAAAGACAGTTGAGATATTATACCACCCCGAGATAAAGTTGTATTTCTTCGGTTTACTAATTATCATTTTATGGAGATTTTTACATATTTTGAAGCAGATATTCCTTTTCACACTTTATTTAAATGAATTAAACAGAAAAGTGAAAAAATTATTAAAAAACATGATATAATAAAGAAACATTCATGTTCATTCTTTGGAATGGTTATTTCATATAATGGTAGTGAGAGTCGAAGGAGGAAAGAGGGTACGTAAGATGAGGAAGGAGCATCAGTATTTATTTATTGA
Organism: Robertmurraya korlensis NBRC 107688; assembly: GCF_001591645.1. Classification (GTDB taxonomy): domain Bacteria; phylum Bacillota; class Bacilli; order Bacillales; family Cytobacillaceae; genus Robertmurraya_A. The sequence continues at coordinate 11,321 of NZ_BCVH01000012.1, forward strand.
TTTTGAGTTTACGATGCCTGAGAGATCTGAACGGTTTAAAGGTTTTTACCCAGAAATCATTGAGGCTGGCATTGTGTCGGTTGTAAATGATCAAATCTGCGAGAAATTTTCTTCGTATGTCACTCCTAATCGTTTCCCAATGCTATCGGATCGCTGTAAATCATTCTTGAAAATTTCACAGCAACAGGTCAATGCGGGCATTAGCTTTGCGGACCTTGTGAAAAAGTTTGAGATGTTATGTTCTCCTTCATTAGACCTGACAATTGTTACGTGGGGCAATATGGATATGAGAGTTCTTCGTAATAATTGCGAACAAGCTGGTCTATCCTTTCCTTTAAAAGGGGAAGAACTCGATTTATCCATGGAGTACAAGCGATTTTTCGGAGACCAAAATCAAACAGGCTTATGGAAAGCGGTGCAAGAGTATGGCAAAGAAGGGACAGGCAAGCACCACCGGGCACTGGACGATGCATTAACCACATTCAATATTTTTCGTTTAGTTGAGAAGGATAAAAAGTATCTTCAAGGTCATACGCCAACTACAATTGGTGACCGAATTGATTTTTCCCAAGTACTTAATAAGTTTGCATAATAAGCCAAATCCCTTATATCGGATTTGGCTTTTGTGTGTTAAAAGTATTCTCTTTCAAGAGTTGCCATATTTTCAAGGCACTTTTTAGCCCAGAGGGAATCATCGTTAGCGAGCTGATCTCTCAATTTTTGAATGGAATGTTGTAGCGACTCTTTATAATCAGGAATTTCCTCTGTGTAGTGCTTCACCATTTTTGCAGGGATATTGGCTTGTTCTCGGTAGGCAAGAGCTCGTCTTTCATGAAAAAGAGGGACATCTGCATCCTTGTGACTATGTAAATCTCCTTGTGTCGGGTGAGTAACAACAGCAAGAACCCGGACAAGAATGGTTTCTGGTCGGATATTTGTTACTTCACCTATATACTTCCCGGTTTTATAAATAGCTGTGACCTTGTCACCGATTTGAATGTCGGACATTTTTTGTTTCTCCTTTCAAATTGGGCTAGAACTGTATATGATAATAATTATGACGTAAGCATAATGAAAAACAAAGTATTTTGGAGGGTGATTACATGAAGAAATTCCTAGGATGTTTATTGTTTGTTGTTTTACTTGTCACCGGATGTGGGACAAGCAATGAAGAAGGTACTGAAAACTCAAACGGAAATGCAAGTAATAATGAAACCGCTAACCAAGAAAATATTGTTCTTCCACAGGCAACCACAGAGGTTGGTGAAAAGGAAAGACTAGTTGAAATGGAAACATCAATGGGAAATATTAAAATCAAGCTGTTTCCAGAACAAGCTCCTAAGGCAGTAGAGAACTTTATTACTCATAGTGAAGAGGGATATTACGAAGGAGTCATTTTCCACCGTGTAATAAATGACTTTATGATTCAAGGGGGAGACCCGGATGGAACCGGCATGGGTGGAGAAAGCATTTATGGCAAGCCATTTGAAGATGAGTTCTCGGAACAGCTTTATAATTTCAGAGGTGCCTTATCAATGGCTAACTCTGGTCCTGGTACTAATGGAAGCCAGTTTTTTATCGTTCAAAATAAAACATTAGATCCACGTGCGGTGGACCAAATGAAACAAGCTGGTTACAACGAAAAGGTCATTAAGCAGTATGAAGATGGAGGTACTCCATGGCTGGATCAAGCTCATACCGTGTTTGGTCAAGTGATTGAAGGCATGGACGTAGTGGATAAAATTGCTACCACTCCAGTAGGTGAAGGTGATAAGCCGGAAGAAGATGTGATCATCAAGAAGATTACTGTACTGAAGTAATCGTACTTGGACGATCGGTAGAACCTTGATATAATAGGCATGAATGACTGCTCGTTGGCAGAAAGGAAGATCGTCATGATCCATTCGTTTATATTATCATTGTTTCTTTATTTTCCTGAAGATAAGTCAGAATATATTCCTGCTGCTATTTCTTTTACCATCTTCTTAATTCTCTGTATTTTTACGATGCGATTTATCGTTAAGGTTTCAAGAAAAGAAGAGGCAAAAGCAAAAGAGCTAGAGAATCAAATTATGAGTGAGCAACAAAACAAAGGATAACGTACACTTTTTCGAAAAGTGTACGTTTTTTTATTTTAATCAAAAACGGAAGAGTCCTACTCTTCCGTCTGACTATTATGCAAAAGCTGCTTTCAAGCGTTGCAAGCCTTCTACCACATGTTCTTTTGAACACGCTATATTCATTCGAACAAACCCTTCTCCGCCAGCTCCGTATTTTGGTCCAGGCTCGAGTCCTATTTTTCCTTTTTCGATTAGTGATTTCTTTATCTCATCATCTGAGAGTCCAAGCTCACGACAATCCATCCAGATTAAGTAGGTACCTTCCGGATCCATCATCTTTATTTGTGGAAGTTCAGAATCTAGGAACTGCTGTACGTAGCGAATATTTTCTGCCATATAAGCCAGAGCTTCGTTTAACCAGGTTTCACCGTGAAGATATGCTGCCTCTATCCCAACGATACCAAATGTATTTAACGTGTGAAACCCTTGCTTTTGTTGTTCAGCTTGAAATAGCTCTTGAAGCTTTTTATTGCTAGTAATAACTGCAGATGCTTGAAGACCAGCCAAATTAAAGGTTTTAGAAGGAGCAATACAAGTGACAACGAAATCAGCAAAATCCTCTAAACTCGCAATTGGGACATGTTTGTTTTCTTCAAACACTAGATCGGAATGAATTTCATCTGATAAAATCAAGCAATTATATTGTTTACAAAGCCTTCCAATTTGAATCAGTTCTTCTTTCCCCCATATTCTCCCACTTGGATTGTGTGGATTACATAGTAAAAACAGCTTTACCCCTTCTTTAAGCTTAGCTTCAAAATCATCAAAATCAATTTCATAACGATTATTTACATTTTTTAAAGGAGAATTTACGACTACACGCTCATTTTTTTCCACCATAGAAAAAAACGGAGTATACACCGGAGATTGAAGCATGACTTTGTCTCCAACAGAAGTAAATGCTTGAACGGCTGTGCTGATGGATGGCACGACCCCCGAGCTGTAGGATATCCATGCTTGACGAATATCCCAGCTGTGTCTTTTTTTCACCCAGGCTTGTATCGCTTTTCCAACAGAAGGTGGGACAAATGTATAGCCGAATATCTCATGATTTAATCGATTTCGAATCGCATTCGTTACTTCAGCAGGTGGTGGAAAATCCATGTCAGCTACCCACATCGGGTGAAGATCGCTGCTTCCAAACACATCGTGGAGGAGTCCCCATTTAACTGATCCAGTATTATTTCGGTCAATCACTTTATCAAAATCATATGTAGTCATAAAGCACCTCACCTTTTTCCATTTTATTTGATCTATGTAATATGATAAGATATGTGAACAAAAAGATAAAATAAAAGGTGATATAAATGGAATTTCTTGAAATGAACATAAGCTTGGTACAACGTCTAATGGATTGGGATCCACTTGGATACGGGGAAGACAGCTATGAGACGGAAATTGCCGATACAATTCAAGCGGTACATGTATTGTCATCTCCAAACGAGTTAGCTCGAAAAATCCAAAGTATCTATGAGTTTTCTTTTGAAGAAGTGATTCCTTTATCGAAATGCACTGCCATGGCGGAAGAATTGTTGGCCATTAAAAACGAAAGCACCTGTTCGCTGTAAAAAAGCTTCAAGCGGAAACTCCCTTGAAGCTTTTATTTATCCTAGAAACTCCTTAATATATTTATGAACGATTTCCGGTCGTTCTTCCGGCACGAGATGTCCCGTCTCCTTTAATACAATTAGCTCGGAATTCCTTAAGTCCTGCTTCAATCTCTTTCCAACCCTCAGCGGGACGACTCTGTCATGCTCGCCCCAAATGAGGAGACAAGGGGTCTCAATTTTTTTTAAATCAGACTCGTCTAACTCGTCTTCCCTATGTCGAATCATTCGAGTTAATGCGGGAAAAATATCTCCTTTTAAAAAAGGGACTAAATATCCGTTCAACATATCATCATCGATCATGGAATGATTATAAACGACATTAAGTAGGTTTTTTTTGACTCCTGATTTCGCTAAATGCCTTTTTACATACAGGTGAAAAAAAGGAAGATAACTAGACAATACAAGAGGAAGCTTCATTCGTTTTAAATATCCAGAGCTACATAATAAAACAGAACGTTTTACGAGATCGGGTCTCAGTTGTGAAATCTTTAACGCGATTTGTCCTCCCATTGAGTGACCGATAATGGAAATCTTTTTTATATGGAGATGCTCCATAAAGGAAATAACCGAGTGCGATATATTTTCATACGAATAGATAAACTTCTTTGACTTACCACTTCTTCCGAATGGTGGAAAATCAATGGCGATGACGTTAAACTCCTCACGAAGAAGAGGAATGAGCCTTCGGAAGCTAAAGGTTGATGAGAGAAAACCATGAATGAGCAATAGTGTCTCTTTTGCTTCAGGATGCTTGTACTGTTCATAATACAGGTCGTTTCCGTTAATATTGATAGTACCGGTAATACAAGCGTCATCCATATCGTATTCACCCTTTACCAGTATTTTGTTTTTCATAGAATACCCATCACCTGATAAAATCAATCATAAAAAATATGATGATAAATTTGAAAATTTAATTATTTTTCTTGCATTTTTGTTATAATGTAACTATTTTAAGCGATAAAGCAGAAAAGGATGTTAACGCATGAAACTTTCGGATAAAGAACTCGAAGTTGTAGAAATTCTTGAAAAGGATGCTCGAATTTCAGCTGACGATGTAGCAAAAATGATCGGTCTAAGCTTACAAGAAACAGAGGAGCTTATTAAGAAGCTTGAAAAAGAGAAGGTTCTTGTTCATTACACTACAGTCGTGGATTGGTCTAAAATTGACGGTCATGAAGGTGTGACGGCTATGATTGATGTTAAGGTAACACCAAAGCGCGGGGTGGGCTTCGATGAGGTAGCTGAGCGTATCTATCGATTTAAGGAAGTAAAATCCGTTTACCTCATGTCAGGTGCTTATGATCTAAGCGTAATTATTGAGGGTAAATCGATGAATGAAGTAGCAAGATTTGTTTCCAATAAGCTGTCCACTCTTGATTCGGTATTATCTACAACCACGCATTTTATTTTAAAGAAATATAAGCATGATGGGACGATATTCGAACCGTTAGCAGACGATGATAAGAGAATTGTGGTGTCACCTTAATGAAACAGACAAAATCTTATCTGGCAAAAACGGTAGAAGACCTAAAGCCATCTGGTATTCGTAAGTTTTTTGATCTCGCTGCAGGTATGGAAGGGGTTATTTCTCTAGGGGTGGGTGAGCCGGATTTTGTCACGTCTTGGTCAGCAAGAGAAGCAGCGATTCTTTCCCTTGAACAAGGGTATACCTCATATACAGCAAATGCTGGTTTATTGGAGCTTCGTAACGAAGTGTCATCGTATATGAAAAAGAGATTTCATGTAGATTACAATCCGAAAAGCGAGATCATTATTACCGTTGGAGCGAGCCAAGCGTTAGATATTGCACTCCGTGCGATCCTAGATCCAGGCGATGAAGTGATTGTTATCGAGCCTAGCTTCGTTTCCTATGCACCGCTCGTTTCACTAGCGGGTGGTAAGCCAGTTGCTGTCCAGGCAACAGAGGAGTACGATTTTAAAATTCAAACACATCAGTTAGAAAAGGCGATCACTGACCGAACGAAGGCCATTATGCTTTGTTCCCCTAATAATCCAACGGGTACGATGCTAGGTCAAAAGGAATTAACGGAGCTTGCCGCATTCATTGAAAAACATGATCTTCTCGTTTTATCTGACGAAATCTACGCAGAGCTTGCTTACGATGAACCATATGTTAGCTTTGCTGCGATTGAAGGGATGAGACAAAGAACACTTCTTATTAACGGTTTCTCGAAAGGCTTTGCGATGACAGGCTGGCGACTTGGTTTTGTATGTGCGAACGAAGAACTAACAGCAGCCATGCTAAAAATTCATCAGTATGCAATGATGTGTGCACCAACGATGGCTCAATACGCGGCACTTGAAGCATTAAAAGGCGGCAGAGAAGACGTAGAAGATATGAAAAAAAGCTATCGTAGAAGAAGAAACTACTTTGTACAGTCACTAAATGAAATCGGTCTATCCTGTCATATTCCAGGTGGTGCGTTCTACGCATTTCCATCGATTGTAAGCACAGGCTTATCATCGGAGCAGTTTGCTGAGCAGTTATTAATTGAAGAAAAAGTGGCAGTTGTACCAGGTAATGTGTTTGGTAGTAGTGGGGAAGGACATATTCGCTGCTCGTACGCTTCTTCCATGGAACATTTGCAAGAAGCAATGAAACGAATCAAACGGTTTGTTGAAAAATAAAATCAAAAAAGGATAACGGCCTACTAAGCTGTTGTCCTTTTTTACAGAGTAAGAAAGTATAAAAATTGGCGCATTGAAAATTGTCCAGCTTTAGCGCCCAGCAACTAGTGTACTTCGATCTTCTCCCTACGATAAGTCAACATCGAATCGCTTGCGCTCTCCGTGTTTCCTTTATCTCAGTCGAAGCTCTCTAGTCCATACGTTGCTAGACGGGCGCTTCCGCTTTTCTTATCTAATCCTTCATAATGTATGACAAAGCGATGGTTCCTACACCTGTATGAACACCAGCAACAGGAATTAATGGAAGCACTTCAATCTTTAACGTTTCATACTCAGCTACGATTTTTTCTAGAAAACCATCAACGATTTCCTTTTCACCTGCATGCATAATTCCGATTCGATCGTATATCCCTTGCTTGTATGCTTCGTGTAATCGGTCAATTAACGCTTGCTCCGCTTTTCTCATCGTGCGAATCTTTTCAACGATATTTATTTTTCCTTCCTTAAAAGCTAGGATGGGTTTAATTTGTAGCAGATTTCCTAAAATGGAGCCGAAGTTGGAGACTCGTCCACTTTTTCTCAATTGATCTAGGTTTGCAGGAATTAATATCAAACGGCATTTTTCTCTTAACGAAAGGAGCTCCTTCACGATTTCTGCGGGCTTGAATCCTTTGTTATATAAGGTGATGCCTTCTTCTATTAAAAACTTTAACGGATAAGAACCGATCCAAGAATCAACGGGATGTACAGGGAAACCAACAATCTCAGCCGCTTGTGTCGATGTTGAATACGTTCCTGAAAGTTCACTAGAAACATGGATCATAATTGCTTCATCGTAGCTTTCTTTTAATTGGGTATAAAGATCAATAAAGTCTCCTAGGGCAGGCTGTGAGCTAGTAGGTGGAACACTTGAGTGACGCATCATCTCATAAAATTCCTCAGAGCTTATGTCTACCCCTTCTTTGAACGTTGCATCTCCAAATGTAAACGAAAGAGGGACAACGTATATATGATTGTCTTGTAACCAAGCTTGATCTTTTTCAGAGAAGCTAGCAGTTGAATCGGTTACCCAAGCAATTTTCTTCGCCATAATGACCTCCATAAGATGTTATATAAGCACTATGATAATGAAATATTATCCCCAAATAAAGCGATTGAAACAAACGAATAGCGAGGAAAAAATCCCTCGCTTTAGCTATTCCATTAAATATGGCTTTCTTCTTGCATCAATTCAGAGACAGGAATATCAAGTACCGTAGATATTTTTAAAATGGTTTGTGTATCAGGAGTTTGGACGCCTGACTCATATTTGTCAATCGTAGCAGTGCCAACACGGATCTTAAAAGCTAGCTCCTGCTGTGACATTTCTAATTCTTCCCGAAAGCGTTTAATGTTGTGACCAATAACAGTCATGTCTCATCTTCCTTTCGAAAAAGATTGTACTTATTATTTATCTTATCACGATTAGGATAGGGTAATTTATCCCAATCGTGAACGTTTCGTTACAGTTACAGAATGCCGACCGAACGTAAAAACACTAAGATAATTGCTATCGGAACAATAAACCTTATAGTGAAATACCACACGGCAAAAAACTTGTTCATATTGCCAAAGGTTCCAAGTTCTAACTCACTTTTTAGTAGCTTGTATGGAAGTCGATATCCAACAAAGATAGATATTAATAATGCTCCTAACGGCATACCAATATTACTTGCAATAAAATCAGCGAAATCAAAGATGGTTTTACCGAAAATGAGAACATCGGACCAAACCCCGAAAGATAAGGCACTAGGAATTCCGACAAGAAAAATAACAAACCCTGTTTTCCAAGCTAATTGCTTTCGCTGTTCGGTTCTCTCTTTAACAATAGCCGCTACAACTATTTCTAAAATGGAGAAAGCTGAGGTTAATGTAGCAAATAAAAGTAGAACAAGGAAAATGGTTAAAAATAATCCTCCAAATGCCATTTCGTTAAACACGGCAGGGAGTACGACAAACACTAAACCAGGTCCTGCCCCAGGCTCAAATCCGAGCGCAAAAACAGCTGGGAAAATAACAATTCCAGCGAGAAGGGATATAAAAATATTTAGACCCACAACTGAAAAAGCTGATTTTGTAATGTTTTCCTTTTTCGAAAGATACGAAGCATACGTAACCATGATAGATATACCTACACTTAAAGCAAAAAAGGATTGTCCAAGTGCTAGCAAAATGGTGTCAGGGGTTAAGCTGCTCCAATTCGGTTTAAGAAGAAACTCTACACCTTTTGAGGCCCCATCTAGAGTGAGGGACCGAATCGCTAGTATGATAAAGAGAATAAATAAGGCCGGCATCATATACTTACTAGCTTTCTCAATTCCCTGTTGAACTCCACCTTGGATCACTATAATTGTTAAAACCATAAAGATCGCTTGTGCAACGATTGCTTCAACTGGATTAGCAATAATCGTTTCAAATAGAGATCCGTACTGATCCTGAGAGAGTCCAGTTAAACTGCCAGTGACACTGCGGGTTAAATAAGAGAGGATCCATCCTCCTACGACACTATAAAAAGATAAAATAAGTCCTGAAACAAGTACACCTAAATAACCCACGATTTTCCAGCCTGAGTTTGGAGCAAGAATTTTATACGAGGTGATTGCATCCTTTTGTGTATTTCTACCAATAATAAATTCAGCGATAAGGATCGGTGCACCGATAAATAAAGTTAACAATAAAAAAAGAAGGAAAAAGAGTCCTCCCCCATTTGTTCCAGCCATATATGGGAATTTCCAAATGGCACCTAATCCAATTGCCGAGCCAGCTGCTGCAAGTATAAAGCCAATCTTTGATGTCCATTGCTCTTGTGTTTTCATTACGTGTTTTCCACCTTCTATAAAAGATATTTTCCCATAATACTATATTTTCGGACAATTGTGTAGTAAATTTTTTTGAATAAGATGTGACATTGTGATATAATTTTATATTGCGTATAAAAAAGATAAATAAATTACATTTAGGAGTGTTTCTATGTCAGAGAAAATTGAAGTTGGTAGTGTTGTTACAGGTAAGGTTACGGGAATTCAAGCATACGGTGCGTTCGTTGCACTTGATGAAAATACTCAAGGGTTAGTTCATATTTCAGAAATCACACACGGTTTTGTTAAAGATATTAACGAGCATCTTAAAGTAGGCGATGAAGTTCAAGTAAAGGTTCTTTCTATTGATGAGAATGCTGGAAAAATCGGCCTTTCTATCCGTGCAACTGTAGAAGCACCAGAAGCACCAGTTGCTGCACCAAAGGCAGCAGCAGCTAAGAAGCCTAGAAAGCGTACAGCAGCAGCTGCTATCAAGCAAGATACAGAAGCGCCACAAGGCTTTAACACGCTAAAAGATAAGCTTCAAGAGTGGATCGAGCAATCACAAAGATAATAATGTGAGCAAAGTGTGGGAGGATTTCTCCCACTTTTTTTTATGTTTTTTTCTCGAGAAAGGACAAAAGTTATTCGTTTAAGATACACTAAGGAAAGGTAGTTCTTCACCACGCATGAATGAGAGAGATTGGAGGGAACAACATGACAAGAAAAACCAAAGAAGTCATTGAGCAAACGGAAAAGTTTGGGGCTAATAACTATCATCCTCTTCCAATTGTTATTTCTAAAGCAGAAGGGGTTTGGGTTGAGGATCCTGAAGGAAACAAATATATGGATATGCTTAGCGCTTATTCAGCAGTAAACCAAGGTCATCGTCATCCAAAAATTATTGAAGCATTAAAAGAGCAAGCAGATCGTGTCACACTTACGTCACGTGCTTTTCATAATGACCAGCTTGGACCGTGGTATGAGATGATTTGTGAAATGACAAATAAAGAAATGGCATTGCCAATGAATACAGGTGCAGAGGCTGTGGAAACTGCTGTTAAGGCTGCACGTAGGTGGGCGTATGATGTGAAAGGTGTAGAAGATAATCAAGCAGAAATTATTGCTTGCTTAGGAAACTTTCATGGTCGTACAATGACAGCGGTTTCTCTTTCATCTGAGGAAGAGTACAAACGTGGATTTGGACCGATGCTACCAGGAATTAAGCTGATTCCTTATGGTGATATTGAAGCATTACGGGCGGCCATTACTCCCAATACAGCAGCCTTCTTGATTGAACCTATACAAGGTGAAGCAGGTATCGTAATTCCACCAGAAGGGTTTATGCGTGCTGCTTTTGACCTTTGTAAAGAAAGCAATGTCTTATTTATTGCTGATGAAATTCAAGCAGGACTCGCTCGTACGGGGAAAATGTTCGCCTGTGAATGGGAAGGCATTGAACCAGATATGTATATTTTAGGAAAAGCATTAGGTGGGGGAGTTTTCCCGATTTCTTGTGTGGTTGCAAATAAAGAAGTGCTGGGTGTCTTTAATCCGGGGTCACATGGATCAACATTCGGAGGTAACCCGATAGCATGTGCCGTTTCTATCGCTTCTTTAAATGTACTGAAGGAAGAAAAGTTAGCTGAACGCTCCCAGGAGCTTGGAAGCTATTTTCTGTCCAAGCTGCAAGAAATCAAAAATCCAATCATAAAGGAAGTGCGCGGTCGTGGGCTGTTTATTGGGGTAGAACTTACGGTCCCTGCTCGAACATACTGTGAGCAGCTAAAGGCAGAAGGGCTTTTATGTAAAGAGACGCACGAAACAGTCATCCGTTTTGCTCCGCCATTAGTGATTAGTAACGAAGACCTTGACTGGGCGATTGAACGTATTAAAAAGGTATTGAGCGCTTAATAAAAAATCCTTGCACTTTTTTAGTGCAAGGATTTTTTATTAGGTGCTTCAGATTATCTGGTTGGTCTAGCTTCAGGTTCTCTCGCTGTTTGTTCATTTGGTTTAAATAGTAGTCCTAGATTTAATAACCCGGCAATCCCTACTAAACCGTAGATAATTCTAGATAGAGCAGAATCTTGTCCACCAAAGATAGCTGCTACAAGGTCAAATTGGAAGAAGCCAATTAGCCCCCAGTTAATAGCCCCGATAATTGTAAGTACTAGTGCAATACGTTGAATTGTACTCATGCATATTTCCTCCTTGGGATGGTTTATTTATATAGTCATGCTATATAAAATTACACATTCTTATCGTGTGATTGTTATGATTTTTTTATGCATTTTCGTAATAAGAATTTAGAGTCTATATTTTTGCATTTGCTACCATTTTGGAACATAATAAAGGTTGAATAGGAGGATGAAGCATGGATAATTTTACATTTTTTAATCCGACGAAATTAATTTTTGGTAAAGGTACTGTAGAACAACTGAAAACAGAAGTCCCTCAATACGGCAAGAAAGTTTTACTTGTATATGGAGGCGGAAGTATTAAACGAAATGGCCTATACGATCAGGTCTTGTCATTATTAAAAGAAGTAGATGTTGAGGTATTTGAACTAGCAGGTGTCGAACCGAATCCGCGTCTGTCTACCGTTAAAAAGGGAGTTGAAATTTGCAGAGCTGAAGGCATTGATTTCCTTTTAGCTGTAGGTGGCGGAAGTGTTATCGACTGTACAAAGGCAATTGCTGCAGGTGCTAAGTACGAAGGAGAGACTTGGGATCTAATGACACGTAAAGCCGTTGCAAAGGAAGCGCTTCCGTTTGGAACAGTGTTAACTTTAGCAGCGACAGGATCAGAAATGAATTCTGGGTCGGTTATTACAAACTGGGAAACAAATGAAAAATACGGATGGGGCAGTGCAGTCACTTTCCCACAATTTTCTATTCTTGATCCAGTAAATACATATACGGTTCCAAGAGATCAAACAGTTTATGGAATTGTTGACATGATGTCCCATGTGTTAGAGCATTACTTCCATTTAGCCGAGAACACAGAACTTCAGGACCGTATGTGTGAGGGGTTATTGCTCACCGTAATGGAGGCGGGACCAAAGTTACTAGAAAACCTAGAAAACTATGAGCACCGTGCGACCGTTCTTTACTCTGGAACGATGGCACTAAATGGTATGCTTTCTATGGGATACCGTGGAGACTGGGCAACACATAATATTGAGCATGCCGTTTCCGCTGTATACGATATTCCTCATGGTGGGGGACTTGCGATTCTATTCCCGAACTGGATGAAGCATAATTTGAAGGTAAAGCCTGAGCGCTTTAAGAAGCTTGCTGTTCGCGTCTTCGGAGTAAATCCTGAAGGGAAAACGGATGAAGAAGTTGGAATGGAAGGAATTGATAAGCTTCGTGAGTTCTGGAACTCAATCGGTGCTCCATCTCGCTTAGCAGACTATGATATCGACGATAGCCAAATTGAAGTGATGGCTGACAAAGCAATGGTATACGGCGAATTCGGAAACTTTACGAAGTTAAACAAAGAGGACGTCATGGCTATTTACCGTGCTTCTTTATAAAAAAGTTTTGCGTGTGCGATTTTCGTAATTGCACACGTTTCTTTTTTTATAGGGTGGAAATACTACGGTAAGAAGGTGGGTTTTTGAGCATTTCTTAACAATTAACCAATTTGTTTGAAATGTGTACGCTTACATAAGTAGACGGTTCTTGATTCCTTAACCAGCTTTCGTTAAAGTGATATAGTAAACAACAAATCATTGGAGGATCATTCATGACACACGTTCGTTTTGATTACTCAAAAGCACTTAGCTTTTTTGGGGAACATGAGGTTACTTATTTACGTGATTTTGTAAAAGTTGCTCATCATTCATTACATGAAGCAACTGGCGCTGGAAGTGACTATTTAGGTTGGATCGACCTTCCAGTTAACTACGACAAAGAAGAATTTGCTCGCATTCAAAAAGCGGCAGAAAAAATTAAGCAAGACTCTGATGTTTTATTAGTTTGTGGTATTGGTGGTTCTTACTTAGGAGCTCGCGCTGCCGTTGAAATGCTTCAACACAGCTTTTACAATGCATTACCAAAGGAGAAGCGTGGCACACCACAAATCATCTTCATCGGAAACAACATTAGTTCTACATACATGAGAGACGTAATGGATCTTTTAGATGGCAAAGACTTCTCCTTAAATGTGATTTCAAAGTCTGGTACAACTACAGAACCAGCAATCGCTTTCCGTATCTTCCGTAAGCTTTTAGAAGAAAAGTACGGAGTAGAAGAGGCGAAGAAGCGTATTTATGCAACAACTGACAAAGCAAGAGGAGCATTAAAAACTCTAGCGACTGAAGAAGGATACGAATCATTCATTATTCCTGATGATGTGGGTGGTCGTTATTCTGTTCTAACAGCTGTAGGTTTACTTCCGATTGCTGCTAGTGGTGCAGATATCGAAGCAATGATGAAAGGTGCAGCTGCTGCACGCGATGATTTCGGAAGCTCTGAACTAGAAGAAAACTTAGCTTACCAATATGCAGCTGTTCGTAATGTCCTTTACAACAAAGGAAAAACAATTGAAATGCTTATCAACTACGAACCAGGCTTACAGTACTTTGCTGAATGGTGGAAGCAGTTGTTTGGAGAAAGTGAAGGAAAAGACCAAAAAGGAATTTACCCTTCATCTGCAAACTTCTCAACGGACCTACACTCTTTAGGACAATATGTTCAAGAAGGTCGTCGCGATCTATTTGAAACCGTTGTTCGTGTAGAAAAGCCACGTCATGAGTTAACAATTGAAGCAGCTGAAAGTGATTTAGATGGATTAAACTACCTTGCTGGCGAAACCGTTGACTTCGTTAACAACAAAGCATTCGAAGGTACATTGCTTGCTCATACAGACGGTGGAGTTCCGAATCTAGTTGTAACGATTCCAGCAATGGATGCTTACACATTCGGATATCTTGCATACTTCTTTGAAAAAGCATGTGCAATGAGCGGCTACCTACTTGGTGTTAATCCATTTGACCAACCAGGTGTAGAAGCATATAAAGTAAACATGTTCGCATTATTAGGCAAGCCTGGATTCGAAGAGAAGAAAGCAGAGCTTGAGAAGCGTTTATAATTTGAAAAAAAGTGTTAGTCATTTATGACTAACACTTTTTTTGTTTACGGTTGCTTCCAGGCTCATAATCGTTCCCGAAGAGTGTAGTGTATGAGGATATGGTAACGAATAGGGAGTAATCGTTCCTGAAAATGCGGTGTTCGAGGCTGGCGGTAATGAATAGGGAGTAATCGTACCCGAAAAAGCCGAACAGGAAGCAGGAGGTCATAAATAACGAGTAATCGTTCCGAAAGTGTGGTGCACGAGGATGGCGGTAACGAATAGGAAGTAATCGTTCCTAAAGGGCTACCCGACAAAGCTTTCAGTCATAAATACTCCAAAAGCCTGGTTTCTCCACTTACCGATTTATACCTTTATCTAGGTTTAAAATCAGTCCTTTGACAAAAACTAAGCAAAAGAACTAAGGGGGATGGATATGATTCAAATACCTTCACAAATTGAAGGAAAGCAGTTTGATTTGTATAAGCTTGAGCAATTATTAAAGCCACTGGGTTATACCATTGGTGGTAATTGGGATTACGATCACGGGTATTTTGATTACGAAATTGATGACCGAGAAGGGTACCAGTTTTTACGAGTTCCCTTTCGAGTCATAGACGGACAACTCGATGCAAGAAACTGTACTGTTGCAATTGAACGACCGTTTTTACTATCCCATTTGTATCAACCGGATCTAGATGATCATGCATATATCGGGAATGCATCTGCTTCCTTTGACCAGTTTCAGGAACCGGTAGATAAGGACGCTAGCTTTCCTGAAAAATTTGTAGATATTGGTAAGGCTCTTGTTCAAGAGCTTGAACAGATCCTTATCGACTAGAGTTGGCCAATAATTAGTAACTCATCATGATCATGAATAATTGTTTCTCGAGGAGGATTCACCATTGTGTTTTCTCCTCTTTTTATGCCGATTAAAAGCTTACCATCTTTAAGTAACTCGCCATTAGCCGTAAAAAATGATTTTGAGACATAGCCTTCAGATGGATGAAAGCTAAAGCTACTTCCATGAAGCTGATCAAGTACTTCAACAAAAGTTGATACAATTCCATCGGTGGCGATGCAATTTGTCATAATATAACTCATCATTCGGTTGGATTGAATGATTTCGTCAGCGCCAGCTCTTTTAGCATTCTCCATCTGGTCACGGGTAAGAACTTCTACAATAGCAGTTATGTTTGGATTTAGGCCTTTAATTGTCAGTAGAGCAAGAATGGTATTCATATCCGCATCTAGCTCATCCTTATGCTGATCGGCTGTAATAAGTACTTTTTCAGCTGTTGCAATATTTGCCTTTTCTAACACATGATCTTGAGAAGCTCTACCTTTAATAAAGTGCACCTTTGCGTCCATAATGGGATTGGAACTCAAAGTTTCGTCGATTAATATAATGTCTGAGAATTGGTCGATTGTACGAATCGTTTGAATAATTTCTTTTGAGCGTTCATTCCATCCAATGATAATCAAATGTCTATCCCCTCTAAAATGAACTTTTCCTTCGAGATAATTATTTTGCCTAGAAACGGCAGTCGTAGCTAGGGTAATAAAATAAGTCGATAAGAATCCAGCACCTATAAAAATAAGTATAATTCCTGTTATTCTTCCAAGAAGACTTTCTGGAGAATAGTCTCCATATCCAACGGTTGATGTGGTAATGATTGCCCACCAGATTCCTTCAAAGATTGTAGGAAAACTGTCTGGTTCAACAAGATGAATAATTACACCAAAAAGAACAACGAGTAATAAAGCCATGGTAAGTATTCGAACAAGCGTAGGCAATCTTAAAAAGCCAGTATAAATTCGGTGGTGCATCTGCTCACCTCTTCATAAGAATCACTTAAAGTATTGACCATATAAAGCCCTGTTAAACGCAAGAAAGACCCTCGTGAACGAGGGTCTTGAATCTTTATTTCCGTTTTGCCGCAGCCAAAGCTCTATTTACATCAATTAATCCTTCCCCAAAGTATTCATCTTTCCCAACTTCTCCAATGTCGTAGCTTGAAGAACGAATAATGTCCATAACTTCCTTATTGGATAAAGTCGGATTGGTAGATAAAATTAACCCGGCTAATCCCGTCACATGAGGAGAGGCCATCGATGTTCCTGAAAGTGCTGCATATTGGTTTTGAAAATAAGTGCTTGGAATATCAACTCCTGGTGCGGCTACATCAATATAATTACCGTAGTTCGAGAAAGAGGCACGTTCCCCTGAGTAGCCGATAGCAGATACACTTAGAACTTGATCAAAAGCAGCAGGGTAGCTTGGTTGGTTCGTATTGTCATTACCCGAGGCAGCGATAAGAACAACCCCTTTATCATAGGCATATTGAATAGCCTCTTCTAAGACAGTAGCGGGTTGATAATTACCTAAGCTTAAATTAATGACATCGGCTCCATGGTCTGTGGCCCAGACAATGCCTTTTGCAATATCGAACGTATAACCATATCCGTCCTTCGCTAATGTTTTTATTGGCATAATTTGATTGTACCATGTGATCCCAGCAACTCCTTCTTGGTTATTTGTCTCCGAAGCGATGATCCCAGCTACATGGGTCCCGTGACCATTATCGTCATCTGGAGTAGCCTTTTCATCAATCGCGTTATATCCTTCTACCAACTTGTCCTTTAAATCTGGGTGGTCCAAATCTACACCAGTATCCACAACCGCAATCACTACATTTTTATTACCCTTCGAAATATCCCACCCTTTTTCGGTTTCTATTACGGGTAAATTCCATTGATACTGCTCTTGGTAAAAGGTGTCATTTGGTAAGACGGCTTCATTTTGTAAAAGAATAAAATTAGGTTCGGCATACTCTACTTCCTCTAACCCACGAAAGTAAAGGAGCATCTGATGAGTGGTTTTCGATTTGGAGCGAAACATATATAGATTGGCTAATTTATCACTTTTACTTGCATCAATCTCCTTATTTATTTCAGCTAGCCGTTCATCGCTAATATCTGTTTTAAATTTTACAGTTGCCTCATGCTCATAGTAGTGACTTTGATCCTCTTCGTTATGATTAATAATTTGTACTTCTGGGTGATGATTAAGCTTTGAGACTAAGCGGTTATTTGATGGATCATTGTGTAAGTCCATGAGTCTTGATGTTCTATTTTGAGAAGGTTCATAATTCACTCTTCGCATATCTATGTTATTTCGGTCGAGCGTTTTTACTTCTCTCTCGGGCATCGCTCGAGCAACACCTATAATAAGCAATAATGCTAATCCAATTAGCATAAGCGGTCTTGTTCTTCGAAACATCCTTCTCACCTCATAGTTTATTTCCTACTATTAGGTTGTTCAGTCACTGTCTTAGTATTGATGGTAATTTTAAGGAACAGCCTTCATACATAAATTATTTAATAAACAGCAAAAATGAACGTAGGGTTATAAAAGGAGGATTACTACATGAACAAGCCATTAGCCTATTTAAGAGAAATTCTGTCCAACTATACGGATCGGTCTGATACAGCTGAGTTCCTCTTCAAGAGAATAGAGCAAGGACATTATTCTAATGAAGAAAGCTTTGTTCGAAGCTTATCTGATGAAGAAAACAATTTTCTAAACAGTATCTTGCCTGAAGAAATTAAGCACGCCAACAACGAACAAGATGAGACTCGGGCGCATCAGTTAAACGAGGTGTACGAGCAACTCTTTTAGAAGCAGAGAAAAAGGACAATGAATCATTGTCCTTTTTCTTCTTTTTCTTCTCTCTCTTCATGTTCTTCCACATAAGGATCATGTTCAAATGCAGGGAGATCGCCAAAGGTTGTCATGATACCTTCTTCATCGAGTTCCTCTTCATACTTTTCATGTTGCTTATTTGGATAAACGGTCACATGCTTTCCGGTTATATCGACACCGACAAAGTTTTCATAATCCTCCACATACCCAACATTCTCTTGGGGTTCGATGTACATATCATTATAATGATCCACTTGCTCGACTTGATCAGAAGGGGACTCAGAGGTTCCATAGCTTGCAACATCTTGCCAGGAATCTTCCGCATCGTATGAAACATTTTCATCAGTTTCATCCATATCAAATTTTCCAAAAGGAGGCATGAGTACTCCTTCTTCAATTGGTCGTTCGTGAGAAGTCACTTTATCTGGTGAATGTTCAATACAATAAAGTGTATTCGGAAGAGCTTCCAAACGCTCAACTGGGATTTCTTTATGACATACTGCGCAAATACCGTACGTTCCCTTGTCAATTGCTTCAATAGCCTCTAGAACATTTCGGTATTCAAGTCGATAATGTTCGTTGAGGGCGAGATCTTTTTCTCGTTCGTATAATTCAGTTCCAGCATCACCAGGGTGATTGTCGTAAACAGAGAGTTCACTTACGGAATCGGAAAGACTTCGCTGTAAATTGAAATGATCATTGTTTTCAAATTCTTCTTCTAATTGTGCTTTACGGTCTTCTAAACCTTGTCTAAACTGTTGTATTTGTTGATTTGATAGCATCTCAACCAATCCTTTCGTCGGTCTGGTACAAGTTTTAGTATTTACCGATATATGTAGGAACATAAAAGGTAAAATGTTCTTTGAAAAAAATGTCGATTCGTCTCCTAGTTCTCCTGAAAAATTTGTTATAATTATTTGGGTATGGAAGGGAGAACTGAAAATTGGGAAATAGGGAATTACTAAAAAAGAATTTAAAAAGCAGATCATTTCGGTTAAACCTACTGTTCTTTGTGATATTTTGTCTATTTACGATGCTCATTATCCGTTTAGGATTAGTACAAATCGTATTCGGGGAATCATATAGTAAAGAAGTTTCAAGACTTGATGCAACGGTTGTTAGTTTGCCAGCGCCAAGAGGGAAAATGTATGACCGTCACGGACAAGTGGTCGTTGATAATGAAGGAATGGATGCTGTCGCCTTTTCAGAAGAACCAGGCATGACAACTGAAGATAAAATTGAAGTAACACGTAAACTTGCAAAACTATTAAGCTTAGAAAATGAGAGTTATAAAGAAAGAGATTTAAAGGATTACTGGCTAGCCGCTTATCCAGACGAAGCGGAAAAGCTTTTAAAAGAAAAAGAACTTTCGCTTACTGGGAAAGAACAGTATGCCTTGCAAATTGAACGTGTTCCTAAAGATTCGATAAAAGATATTGAAGAAAACGAACGTGAAGAAGCGATTATCTATAAGCGCATGACGAGTGGATATATGTACGAGATTCAAACAATCAAATCTGAAAATTTAACACGAGAGGAAATGGCAACCGTATCAGAAAATCTGAGCTATCTTCCAGGTGTGGAAATCATAACAGATTGGAATCGTATATATCCGTATGGAGAAATGCTTAAGCCTGTACTAGGTAGTGTAACGACTGCGAAACAGGGAATATTAGATGAAAGAAGCAGTTTCTACTTGTCTAGAGGATATTCCCGGAATGATCGTGTGGGTAAAAGCTATCTTGAGTATCAATATGAAGAATTACTACACCCAAATAAGGGTCAAAAGAAATATGTTACAGACAGAAGTGGCAATGTAGTCGATGAAGTACTTGTTTCTGAAGGTTCTAGAGGGATGGATTTGCGCTTAAGTATCAATGCGGATTTGCAACAGGAAGTTGAAAAGATTGTAGAAGAAGAACTTTGGAATGCGAAATCTGGAAAAGGGAATAACCTTCTAGATCGTGCCTTTGTCGTTATGATGCACCCATATACTGGTGAAGTGTATAGCGTTGCTGGAAAAATGGTGGATCAGGAAAACAAAAGCGAACTTCTCGATTACTCAGTCGGAGCGTTTGCGAGTCAGTACGAAATGGGATCCACTGTCAAAGGGGCTACTGTATTGGCTGGATATCAAACAGGTGCCATTAAGCATGGTTCTTATTTCTATGATTCACCAGTTTATTTAGCGGGAGCAAAGCCGAAGTCCTCATGGAAAAACTTCGGAAGCCTGAATGACCTAAAGGCATTAGAGGTATCCAGTAACGTATATATGTTCCATACTGTCATGAAAATGGCAGGAGTGAAATATGTTCCTTACGGTGGACTCTCTGTTCAGGAAGAGGACTATACTAGATTAAGAAATATTTATAAGCAATTTGGTTTAGGTGTACCAACAGGAGTGGACCTCCCGAATGAGGCAACAGGATACCAGGGAACACCAGACAATCCAGGGTTACTACTAGACATGGCGATCGGGCAGTATGATACGTACACTCCACTTCAAATGGCTCAATATGTATCAGCCATTGCGAATGGCGGGATGCGTGTTAGACCTCACTTAGTAGCAAGTGTCCATGAACCATCAAGAGAACAAGAGCTAGGACCGGTTGTTCAAACAATCAAAACAGAAGTATTAAACCGTGTATTGAACACAGATGAAGATTTGGCACGTGTTCGTGAAGGGTTTTACCGGGTTGTAAATGGATCGAATGGGACAGCTAAAGGATCCTTTAACATGGACGTAGCAGGAAAAACAGGAACGGCACAAACCTATTACTACGGACCGGACCGCTCGAAGTGGGGGCAGGCAACTTACAATCTAACATTCGTAGGTTACTATCCATCGGAGAATCCTAAAGTAGCTTTCTCCGTAGTCGTTCCATGGGCTTCGAATGACAAACACCCTGTGAACAAACATATTGCGAACCGTGTGGTGGAAGCTTTCATTAAATACGAAGAACAACGAGCTATAGAAATCCCAACAGATGTAGAAGGCGAAGAGCCGTTAGTAACGGAAGCTGAGTAATATAATGAGAAATCTAGATTCATTGGAATCTAGGTTTTTTTGGCTTTTAAAATGTTCATTAAATATTGTTTGAATAATCTTACAATCGTGTGTTACGATAAAACCATACAAAATAACAAACAGCGTTGCGTAATAAGAAACAGTCTATTTTCAAAGGGAGGAAAGAGAATGTCTATTTATGTAACAAAGGGGAAGTTACAAATTGCAGTAGAGCTTTATCATTTTATCCAAAAGGAAGGGTTGCCACAAACTCAGCTCGATGAAGTATCATTTTGGGAGGGGCTATCAGAGCTAATCCAGGATTTAAAACCAAAAAATGAATTACTTTTAAGAAAAAGAGACGATCTCCAACAGCAAATTAACACCTACCACAAACAACAAACATCCTTCACAGCTGAGTCCTATAAAGCCTTCTTAACTGATATCGGTTACCTTGAACAAGAGGTGGCTGACTTTGAAATCACAACAGAAAATGTCGATCAAGAAATTAGTCTTCAAGCGGGTCCTCAACTCGTTGTTCCAGTCGATAATGCAAGGTATGCACTTAATGCCGCCAATGCAAGGTGGGGAAGTCTGTATGATGCGCTTTATGGAACGGACGTCATAAGTGACGAAGATGGTGCAGCTAAGACAGGAGCTTATAATCCCATTCGCGGGGGAAAAGTAATCTCATTTGCGAAGCAATTTTTAAATCAAACTGCTCCTCTCCGTGAAGGCTCCCACATAGATGTGACTAGCTATCGTATTCAAGATGGGCATCTCATCATTACCTTAACAAATGGAAACAAGACACAGCTGGATAATCAACAGCAATTCGTTGGATACCAAGGAGAAAGTGACAACCCATCAGCAATCTTGTTTAAAAATAACGACCTCCACTTTGAAATCCAGATAGACCATGAATCACCGATCGGAAAAACAGATACGGCTGGTATAAAAGATATCGTCATGGAATCGGCCTTAACCACCATTATGGACTGCGAAGATTCCGTAGCCGCAGTTGATGCGGAAGACAAAGTACGTGTGTACCGAAATTGGTTAGGATTAATGATAGGGGACTTAACGACTACTTTCCAAAAGGGATCAAGAACTCTAACTCGTAGCTTGCAGCCAGACCGTGAATACAAAGATCCGAATGGAGACATATTCTCATTAAAAGGTCGCTCCTTAATGTTTGTTAGAAATGTGGGACATTTAATGACGACCAACGCCATCCTGGATCAAGCAGGAAATGAAGTGCCAGAAGGTATCATGGATGCGGTGGTAACCAGCTTGATTGCCAAACACTCCCTATTAGGAAATGGCTCATACCAAAACTCATCTAAAGGTTCCATCTATATAGTGAAGCCAAAAATGCACGGATCCGAAGAAGTAGCTTTTGCTAATGAATTATTTAATCGAGTGGAGGACTTGATTGAAGTTCCAAGAAACACGATTAAAATTGGGGTAATGGATGAAGAAAGACGTACGAGTCTAAACTTGAAAAATTGCATTCATGAAGTAAGGGAACGAATTGTGTTTATCAATACCGGCTTTCTTGATCGCACGGGAGATGAAATTCATACTTCAATGGAATCGGGAGCAATGATACGTAAAAATGAGATGAAAGCTGCTACTTGGCTTCAAGCTTATGAGAAATCTAATGTATCGACTGGTCTCGCGGCAGGTCTTCAAGGAAAAGCTCAAATCGGTAAAGGAATGTGGGCTATGCCTGACTTGATGGCTGAAATGATTAAACAAAAAATCGTTCATTTAAAAGCAGGGGCAAATACGGCTTGGGTGCCATCACCAACGGCAGCAACACTGCATGCACTTCATTATCATCAAATTCATGTTCGTTCTCTTCAAGATGAACTCAAACAAAATGTACGAAGCTATCAATCTGATATGTTAACCATTCCAGTGGAAGGAAACATGAGCTGGAGTAAGGAAGAGATCCAGGCAGAGCTAGACAATAATGCTCAAGGAATACTTGGATATGTTGTACGTTGGGTCGAGCAAGGGGTCGGTTGTTCGAAAGTTCCAGATATTCACCATATTGGGCTAATGGAAGACCGAGCAACCTTACGAATTTCCAGCCAACATATGGCTAACTGGCTCTATCATGGGATTTGTACAAAGGAGCAAGTGCTTGAAACAATAAAACGGATGGCAAAGGTAGTAGATGAACAAAATGCGGGAGACGAAAACTACCGTCCAATGGCTGACAGATACGAGGATTCCGTAGCGTTCCAAGCAGCATGTGAACTAGTTTTTAAAGGTTATGAACAGCCTAGTGGGTATACAGAACCAATCTTACATCGTCGAAGAATGGAAGCAAAAAGAAAATTCGCTCATCAAAAATAATCAACTAGAAACAGGGCGTGAGGTGAAAAGAATGGATAGAGAAAACATGGTCAAATCGGTGAGTCGCGCCCTTGATATTATTACTCTTGTTTCTATGAAAAAAGAAGGTCTTGGCGTTACTGAAATAGCAAACCAGATGGATATAAACAAAAGCTCCGTCTATCGTATCCTAACAACAATGGCTCATTATGGGTATATTGAGCAGGATGCTGAGTCAGGGCGTTATCGGCTAGGGTACACCTTTTTAGATATTGGCTCGAAGCTTTTAGATTCACTAGATATCCGAACGGAAGCAAAGCCTTACTTACTCGAGCTAGGGAAATTCACCGACGAAGTCATTCACTTAGTCGTATATGATCAAGGAGAAGTTGTTTATATTGAGAAATTTGAGGGAACGGAGACGCTTAGAATGCACTCCAAGGTAGGGAAGCGAGCGCCGATGCATTGTACCGGTGTAGGCAAAGCTATTTTAGCCTATCTGCCTTCCGCAATAACCGAAGATATTTTGAATCGAAAAGGGTTGCCTGTTCATACCCAATATACAATTACTGACCGAGAAAAATTTCTATCTGAATTAGAAGCAGTGAAACAAAGAGGGTATGCTTTAGATCTACAGGAGAACGAGGTTGGAATTACATGTATTGCCGTACCGATCTTTGACCATGCTGGAAATGCAGTGGCGGCGCTCAGTGTCTCTGCACCAACCATTCGAATGAAGGACGAACGTATCGAAGAATTGAAGCAACATGTTTTAAAAACGGGATCAAACATTTCCTATCGGTTAGGATATCGATAAAAGATAAGCTCCAGGAAACTTCCTGGAGCTTATTCTAGTATTACTCAGCTTTTGAAGCCTCTAAAGAGATAGCAAACTTAACTTTATCTCCAACAAGAACTCCACCTGTTTCAAGAGCAGCGTTCCAAGTTAGTCCGTAGTCGCTGCGATTTACTGTACCTTCTGCACTGAAACCAACCTTTTCATTGCCCCATGGATCCTTGCCTTGTCCTTCGTAAGTTACTACAAATGTTTCAGATTTCGTTACACCGTGAAGAGTAAAATCACCTGTTACATTGTACTCGTCTTCGTCTTTTCTTTCGATTGAAGTAGATTTGAATGTCATGGTTGGATAGTTTTCAACATCAAAGAAGTCAGCAGAACGAAGGTGGTTATCACGATCTTCGTTACGAGTATCGATGCTTGCCACATCCACGTTAAACACGATGTTAGCAGTTGTTAAGTCCGTTGGATCTGCTTCAATCTCTGCATCAAACGCATGGAATGCTCCATTAGTCTTAGCGATCATCATATGTTTGATTGAAAAATCTACGTTGCTGTGTGCTGTGTCTACTGCCCATTTTGCTTTTGTCATTTTACATACCTCCAAAGTTTTTGTTTTATTTCATATATCTTGAATTAAATATATTAGATTTCGAAGTAATTATATGATAAGGATAAAACCTTTGTCAATGAATAAATTTTTAGAAAATAAAAAAACAGTTTGCTTTACGTATGCAAACTGTTTTTTGTAAATGTAATATCAATCAAAAGGATTTCAGACCGACTCCCAATACGGAGTGGTGGACCCCAAAAACCAAAGCCTGAAGAGACAAATGCATGAAGCTCGTTCTTCTTCAAGTATCCCCAATCAAGCTCGAAAATCCTTTTTGTGATCAAGTGATTCGGTGCCATCTGTCCACGATGAGTATGTCCTGATACCATGAAATCAACACCGTGTTCTGCAGCTTGGACCAATTCAAGTGGTTGATGGTCCATAATAAAGATGGGCTTTGACTTATCTAATCCTTCTATAAGATGTTCAATGCTTTTTCGGTTACGATCGGTTTTATCTTTTCTACCAACAATCTGTATGCCACCTTCAAGTACAATTGTTTCATCCATTAGGATTGGAATTCCAATTCGGTGCATTTCTTTCATATAGGTTGGAATTCCACCACCGTAATATTCATGATTTCCTAATACTCCGTATACACCATTTGTAGCAGAAAGCTTTTCCATGATATCACCGAAGCCTTTTTTAATAAATGGCTCGGGATCATCATCGATGATATCTCCAGGTAAGAGGATCAAATCAGGTTGTAACGAATTCACTTCATGAACTAATCTAGCTGCATGTCTTTTTCCGGAAAGGTGTCCAAAGTGCATATCAGATGCCATGACAACCCGTAGAGATGAGAATGGAGCTTCTTTATCGATTTCAATGGAATGCTCCCGAATGACAGGACTGTATGCATTAAAGGTTCCTTTCCCTAGAATACCAACCATCAACAATAGAACAACGGTACCACACCAAAAGACGACGCTGTCAGGTGAAAAGCCAGTGAAAATAAATAACCAGCCTACAAAATTAGCCAAAGGAAGAAGCAATAACGCATATTGAATAACTCCAAACCAATACGACCCAATGTATTTCAGGAATAAAAATCTTTTAAAAAATCTAGCTAGCACATAGCTGTAGGACAGAAGGAAAATTACGGCAGTAACAAAACTGAAAATATCTAATGAAAAAGTCGACTGTAGCCATAGATGAAGATTCCAGCCAAGATAAAAGGTGAAAGCACTATATAAAATAATGGTTAAGATGAGCCTACTGTACATGGCTGTTTTCAATAATCTCTACTCCTATTCATGTGTTAAAAGGCGCTTACAAAGTGAAGCTTGTATCCCTTGTTTTTGTAGCTTCTCAACAATTTGCTCATTCGTTAATCGTTTACTTAATGTAATGGTTTCACGAACTGCCTGTTTTACTACCTCATTTAGCTTCATTTTCATCATCCTCACTTAATATGACTAATTGGTCACGAACGAATGTTTTTATTATGACTAATCGGTCAACCTATGTATTAAACGTTTAAAATCTAAACGTTTATTTTCTTGAATAATATTCTAGTAGGAGATTTTTATAGTGATCAAGTGTAGGAAAGTTATTGAAGTTTGATAGCATCCCTTGAATGACAGGAGCCCTTGGTTTCTCCTTTTCGATTTCCTCCATTAAAACTTGAAAAGTTACAAGTAGCTCCTCTTCCCCTATTTTTTCTATCTCTTCTTCTAAGTTTTTTAATACATTTGTGATAGATGGTTGATCAGGTGATACGAAAAAGTTTCTGATAATTTCTTCAACCTTCTTATTTGTTAAGAAAGGACTGTCCTCATAAATATCCTTCACAATACTATCCACTCTCTTAAGGATAAACTCAGTGACCTGTCTGACATTAAAATCTGATGAAGAAAATAATAAAACACCCATATACGATTTAATCATGCCTTCAAGAATGATAGTTAAGTCCCACGAGTACGGCTCAATGTCAGGACCGTAAATTTCAATAATGCTTTGCCGATAGTGTTGATGAGATTCCATTTGTTTACCTAATAAAAGCTGTTTAATGGTTTCATTCCTAGGGATCGCCTGCTCTTTTGTCAACATAATGAGAAAATCTTTATGCATAATAAAATGTGAAAATAACGCGATTTGTTGACAGATTAGTCTTTCACGAGGACTTTGTATATTGATTGTTTGTTCGGAAAAAGCTTTTTCAATCATCTCAAAATGGTATTTTAAGATAGCTAATAGTAAGTCGTCTTTTGATTTAAAGTGTAAGTAAAAAGCCCCTTTAGAAATACCACTTTCTGTTGCGATTTCTTGGATAGATGTCGTTGAAAATCCTTTGCTGGCAAAAAGCCTCATGCTAACTTCAATAATTTGCATATCTTTATCATTCATAAAATAAACCCCCGTTAAACCAAGTTCCTATAGTCATTGTAATTTTTTCTAAGTGGATTTTGAATCTTTATTTATTGTAAACCGTATAAACACATTGTGAGTATAAATAAGTTGACGTATGACTGATTGGTCAGTTATATTGTTGTAGAAATGACCGATTGGTCAATTAATAGTTTTGATTATAACAAATCATTGGAGATTAATCAAAAGGGGAGAAATAAATTTGAAAAGCTTAGTTAACTTCGTCCTGAAAAATAAGCTTGCTGTATGGTTATTAACCATTATTGTAACAGCTGCTGGGATATACTCCGGGACAAAAATGAAGATGGAAAGTATTCCGGACGTATCAATTCCATATTTAATTGTCATGGATGTGTATCCAGGTGCAACGGCCGAACAAGTAATGGAAGAGATATCGATACCGATGGAGCAGACCATTGAGGGGCTTGAAGATGTCAAGGCGGTTTTCTCAAACTCATCTGCCAACGTAGCACAATTGCAAATCGAGTATGACTATGGCGTTGATATGGATGAGAAAAAACGCGAACTCGAATCGGCTCTTGATAATATCGTGTTACCAGAAGCTGCTGAAGATCCATCAATTATGGCGCTTAGCATGAATATGATGCCTGTTTTGGCATTATCGATAAGCAGCACAGAGGAAGATATTGTTGATTTATCAACAACAGTAGAAGAAACGATTTTACCGAAAATAGATAATATTGATGGTGTTGGATCAACAACAATAACTGGTCAACATATTGAAGAAGTACAATTCACGTATAACCAAGAAAAGATGGAAGAACTAGGGTTAACGGAAGACACTGTGAAACAAATGATTCAAGCGAGTGATATGGCTTTATCGTTAGGTCTCCAAAAGTTTGAAGCAGGAGAAGAAGCAGTTGCTGTTGATGGGGATATTAAAACGGTTGATGAATTAAAAGAAATGTTAATTCCAGTGACACCAACTGCAGAAAATCCAAACCCGTTTGTCACTTTAGGAGATATTGCTACCATTGAGACCGTTGGAAATGTACAATCTATTTCTCGTACAAACGGGGAAGAAGCAATCTCTATCCAAATTACAAAAGGGCAACAAGCAAACACAGTTGAAGTCGTTAATGAAATCAAAGACTTAATTAAGGAAGAGGAAAAAGCTATTGATGGTCTAGTCATTGATGTAACGCTGGACCAAGGAAAACCAATCGAAGATTCTGTTTTCACAATGGTAGAAAAAGCACTATTTGGTGGCTTGTTCGCAGTCATCATCATTCTTTTATTCCTACGTGATGTGAAATCAACACTTATTTCTATTATATCCATTCCAGTGTCTATCTTTATGGCATTTTTGCTATTGAACTGGCTTGATATTACATTAAATATTATGACCTTAGGTGCCATTACCGTAGCGATTGGTCGTGTAATAGATGACTCAATCGTTGTTGTGGAGAACATCTACAGACGAATGATTTAGAGAAAGAAAAGCTTAGAGGTCGTGCATTAATTCGTGAAGCAACAATAGAAATGTTTAAACCAATCTTGTCTTCTACGCTTGTAACGGTTGCGGTATTCGCACCACTTATGTTCGTTGGTGGGATGGTTGGTGAGCTATTTAGACCATTTGCTTTAACGATGGCATTTGCCCTAGGTGCATCACTCATTGTTGCGATTACCATCGTACCAGCATTGTCCCATTTCTTATTCCGTAAGAATTTATACGGTGAAAAGAAAGTGAAGGAGCACAAAGAGGGTGGAAGATTAGCAATATGGTACAAAGGTGTTCTAGCTAAAGCATTAAATCATAAAATCATTACATCAGTTATTGCGGTTCTATTACTAGGTGGATCTCTAGCGTTAACTCCACTTATCGGCTTTAGTTTTATGGGATCTGAAGAAGAAAAAACAGTCTATTTAACCTATACACCAGAAGCTGGTGAGCTTGAGGCAGAAACATTAAGAAATATTGAAGAAGTTGAAAAAGAATTAATGAAACGTGATGATTTGGACATTGTTCAAATCTCCTATAACAATAAAGCTTCTACAGACATGTCTGCTATCATGACCGGTGGGGCAAAAGGTGCGTTAATGTACCTAATCTTTGACCCTGACATGAAAGATTTCCCTGAGGTAAAAGAAGAAGTAGAAGAGTATGTATTCAACATTGATCATTCGGGTGAATGGAAATCACAAAATATGGCAATGGGTAGTATGAGTTCTAATGAAGTAAGCTACACATTGTACAGTGAAGATTTAGATGACTTAAATGAAGCAGTTAGCCAAGTAGGGGATGCATTAAAAGATGTGAAAAACTTGAAAGATGTTACCTCTGACCTGGAAAATCCATATGTAGAGCATGTGTTACATGTGGATCAACAGGATGTGTTACAGTATGGTCTAACAACCGCGCAAATCGTTGGAGCATTAGCAAATACAGGTTCTGAAGAAGTGTTAACAACCGTAGAAAATGACGGTGAAAAATTAGACGTTATTGTTCAACGTGAAGCAAAGACTGACGCGAAATCCATTGATGAAATATTAGAGACTCCAATTCCAACGGCTCTAGGTACAACGATGCCGTTGTCTAAGCTTGTATCTGTAGAAGAGGGTACAACCTATAACACATTAGCTCGTAGTGAAGGGGAATACTACTCTGCTGTTTCTGGAACAGTAACGACAGATGATGTGTCAGCAGCAACTACTGAAGCAGATAAGAAGATCGATAAACTTGATTTACCTAAGGGTGTAACAATAGGAGTTTCTGGTGTAGCAGCTGATATGCAAGAGACGTTTACACAGTTAGGTGTAGCGATGTTAGCAG
Source organism: Robertmurraya korlensis NBRC 107688 (assembly GCF_001591645.1). Taxonomy (GTDB): domain Bacteria; phylum Bacillota; class Bacilli; order Bacillales; family Cytobacillaceae; genus Robertmurraya_A. Next base: position 41,257 of record NZ_BCVH01000012.1, read on the forward strand.
CAGTACTGATTGTGTACTTCATCTTAGTTGTTACATTTGGTGAAGGGTTAGCACCATTTGCCATTCTATTCTCTTTACCATTTGCGGTAATTGGTTCCTTTGTAGGACTGTGGATCGCTGGTGAGACGATTTCTGTTTCCGTTATGATGGGTCTATTGATGTTGATTGGGATCGTGGTTACGAACGCCATTGTACTCGTTGACCGGATCATCCATATGGAACGCGAAGGGATGTCCATCCGTGACGCAATTATTGAAGCCGGGGCTACAAGATTACGTCCGATTCTAATGACTGCAATCGCCACAATTGGTGCGATGATACCAATGGTGTTTGGTGCTGGTGGAGCTGGACTTATCTCTAAAGGGTTAGCTATAACAGTAATTGGTGGTTTAACATCATCAACCCTTTTAACACTTGTGATTGTCCCGATCGTATACGAAGTACTTTCAAAAATGTTAAAGAAAAATCGTAGAGAAGTAGTAGAAGATTAAACTTGATTACAAAAAACCGTTGCTCTTTAGTTCCATCTGAAAGCAACGGTTTTTTGATATTTACATCTTTAATAAAAATTCAGTCCTAGCCATTTCTTCACCATTTACCAGAATACTTACCCCATGTAAACCTCCATAATGCTTGCGTGTTGTTAAATTCTGAAACAGCTGCTTCTTGGTTAGAGGAGTTATTCCTACAGGGTAGCTTTTCTCAGATAAATGAAAAATCTTTCTAGCTTGTTTCCCGTTTGCTTTCATAAAATCGATCCCGCATTCAATTCGTAAAGTTTGTGGCATATTGGATTCATTGTTCACTTCAAAGGAAATGGTTAATGTCTCACCAAGGTAAAGGGCATTATTGGATAAGAACAAGTTTTGAACCGATACACTAGCTGGTAATGTATATCCAAATATTTGAAGGGTTTCTCTATCTCCTTTTTTAAGGAGGCTTCGACAGGCATGTTTTACAATCCAGTCCGTATGTACATCTTTTCCTCTCCATTCACGCACGATTTGTTTCAGTAAGTTGGGATGATCCTTTGAGATATCGTTTAAATTATTTGCTACGGATTTCCTCACATATAGGGAAGGGTCGTTCTTTAGATGTTCGAGAATGGTCAGGATTGGGGTGGGATCTTTTTTTAATTCTACTAATGCTGTTGCCCAAGGCAGACGCGGTCGGCATCCTTCACTCGCTAGTCGACGGATATGTTCATCCTCATGAAGTGACCATCTCTGCATTTGTTCCATCATTTTATCCTGGTTTCGTATAATAAATGGGCGTACAGCAAATTCAGAACTCGAGTACTTTGTAAATTCCTCGAGTGCTCTCATTGAAGCTTCCCATTTCTCAATCCCATATACCTCGACAAAATCAGGAAAAAATAAATATTCTACTCCTCGACACTGAGGTGCAATGTTCATTAAAACCTGTAGGGCTTCCGCGTATGAAGTAGGCAAGTACTTCCGTAGCGCAAAAGTCACGTGCCGAATCCGTTGCTTGAACTCGCGTTCTTCCCAATCATGATCAAAAATAAAAGATAAAAACGACTCCTCATCAAATGTTGGATAGGCTGACTTGATGACTTGACTAAAGTGTTCGAAAAATGAAAGATTGTATCGATCCTTTATTCGTTCCGCCATATATTCTATTCCTCGTTCCTATTTAGATTTATGTTAATCATAACAAAAAACCATCTCTAAATAGAGATGGCCAGAGGAGCTTATATTAAGAAGCTTTTTGTTCTTTCATAATTGGTTGTACACTTGATGTTTTCGGGGCAACATTAAATACAATATTTAATAGAATCGCCATGATGCTTCCAGCCACAATTCCGTTATCAGTCAGAATACGGATGCTAGATGGCATTTGTGCAAACAGGTCAGGAACTGCTGTTACACCAAGGCCAATACCTACTGAACAAGCGATAATTAATAGGTTTTCTTGTGAAGCAAAGTCTACCTTACTTAGCATTTTAATACCGTACGCAATAACCATTCCAAACATCGCGATCATCGCGCCACCTAATACAGCTGTAGGGATAATCGTTGTTAAAGCCCCGATTTTAGGGATAAATCCTAATAAAACTAACATCGCTCCAGTTGTATAAATAACGTTTTTGCTTTTTACTCCCGTGATCTGTAATAGACCAACGTTTTGAGAGTAAGTAGTATATGGGAAAGAGTTAAATAATCCTCCTAAAAGAATCGCTAAGCCTTCTGCACGATAACCATTAGCTAAATCCTTTTCCGTTACTTCCTCTTCACAAATATCACTCAAGGCAAAATACACACCAGTGGACTCAACCAAACTTACCATTGCAACAAGAATCATCGTTAGAATCGCTGTGATTTCAAATGTTGGCATCCCGAAATAGAAAGGGGTAACCATGTGGAACCAGCTAGCTTCAGCTACTGCAGAGAAATTAACCATTCCCATAAATGCAGCAACCACTGTACCTGCTAATAAGCCTAAAAGAATTGAAATGGATCGAACAAAACCTGTGAAAAAGCGGTATAAAACAATAATAAATAATAACGTTCCAAAAGCTAAAGAAATGTTCGTCATTGAACCAAAATCAGGGCTTCCTTGACCACCAGCCATATTGTTGATGGCAACAGGAATCAATGTAATTCCGATAATAGTTACAACAGACCCTGTTACAACCGGTGGGAAAAAGCGTACAAGCTTTCCAAAAAACTTTGCAATGACAACCACGAATAAACCAGAGACTAAAATCGACCCATAAATCGCGGAAATTCCATATTCTCCACCAATAGCAATCATCGGACCTACAGCCGTAAATGTACATCCAAGAACGACCGGTAAGCCAATTCCAAAGAATTTATTTTTCCAAACTTGTAAAAGGGTTGCTACCCCACACATTAAAATATCAATCGAAACTAAGTAGGTTAATTGTTCTCCCGTTAGGCCAAGTGCTCCTCCGACAATCAGGGGAACGATCACGGCACCTGCGTACATCGCAAGTACGTGTTGAATTCCTAAGGAAGTTAGTTTAAACGGATTTGTTTTCATTAGATGGTTTCCTCCACTTTATCATTTACAAATGTGACCTTTCCATTTGAAAGGGATTCTACTCTTGCTAGTGATTCTACTCTCCAGCCTTGTTCACGGAGCTTTTGTCCACCCACCTGGAACGATTTTTCAATGACAATTCCAATTCCAGCAACAGTAGCCTTCGCCTGAGTTACTAGATCAATCAAACCTAGAGCAGCTTCTCCATTTGCTAAAAAATCATCAATGATTAATACGCAATCTTCCGGCTGTATAAACTTGTTTGAAATAGAGATTTCGTTGGACTCTTGCTTTGTATATGAATAAACATTTGCTGTTAGTAAGTCATCCGTCAATGTAAGTGACTTACGCTTTCTAGCAAAAATAACAGGGATTCCAAGTTTTAATCCTGTCATAACCGAAGGAGCAATTCCTGAAGACTCTAGTGTAAGAATCTTAGTAATACCTTCAGTCGTAAAAAGCCTTGCAAATTCTTCTCCAATCTCTAGCATGAGCTTTGGGTCAATTTGATGATTTAAGAAGGAATCAACCTTAAGCACAGATTCAGAAAGTACTTTACCCTCTTCTAAAATCTTATTTTGTAATAACTCCATATGTCCTCCCTGAGAAAGAAAATAAAAAAAGCCTAACTTCATTGCATTCACATCAAGATGAGTGAAGCAATGACCTTAGACTTAAGAAGGTGCGGTTGCTTGAACAACGAACGTCAAGCAATCCCATTGCTCACTCATAGTCGAATCATTTACGGTAATTCGGTAGAAACTTGCGAGCCATATCCTCGCCATTATATGAGTGAATCGTATGAAGTTAGTAATCATTATACCAGTATTATAGTATAGTTCAATAGAAAACTAGACATTAAATCCGAAATATATTGGTAAAAACATGAATATTATTCGTGTTAGGGGTTTCATTAATCAGATTTGCGTGAAAAATCAGCAAACAAGATGGAATATACGAACAAAAGGCATCTCTATTCAAGACACCTCTTGCCTATTATTTTCCGACCGTTGCAGCCTTCACTTCGATCTCAACAGGATGCTGTTTATGCTTTGTATAAAAGATACCTGTTGTAATTAATGAGATTGCCCCGAATATGAGAACCATCAATTGTAATCCTACCACATCGAGCAAAAATCCCGTTCCTAGTAGCACTACCTGAAACATAATTCGGTCAAGCATGTTTCGGAAAGAGAAGAAGCGGCCATGGAAGTCCTTTGGCACTTTTGTTTGAAAAAGCGTGGCAACGGTAGGGAAGAAACATCCAACAGCAAATCCAACAATAGCAAATGAAAGAATTGCAAGTGCCTTGATTTCTACAAAATAAAGAGAAATTTGCCCTAACCCGATAATCGTTGAAAAAGCAAAAATAATTGTAAAAGGAGACCATCTGTCACTGAGCCTTTTAATCACAAACGTTCCTAACATAAACGCGATTCCTTCTGCTGTATAAATAAGTCCCTTAATAGAAGGGTCATCGTGAATTTCACTAATATTGATGACCATCAAATTAAATCCACTAAGGAATAACAATGGAACAAGGGCCATGATTACGGTCATCAAAACCACCGGCATTCCCTTAATAACCGGAAGAACCTCTTTGAATCCACCACCACTCGTACCTTTCCCTTTTGTGGTAGAACTACTCGCCACAGGCTCGTCAATTTTTAAAAAGAAGGTAAATACGAGCAAAGCCCCATAAGCAACAAAGGAGGCCACATACAGCATCGATAACGGCATGACTACAAGCATCGCACCAGCTAGTGCCGTTCCTAATACACGTGCAATCGTTGCTATATTCATGTGAACTCCGTTTAATTGAAGAAGTTGATTTTCAGTGACAATTAAAGGGATAGCGGATTGTAGCGCTGGAAAATAAAAAGCAGCAGAGAGCTGAATCCCAATCATAAACACAACCATCCACCAGACGGAGCCGGTATAAAGAGCAAGGAACATAAAGACTACGCTAAACATACGGGCAATTCCTGAATAAATCATAATCGTTTTTTTACTATACTGATCGGTCATCCGACCAGCGAGAGGACCCACAAGAATACCCGCTAATAAGCCTGTAGCAAGGATGAGAGATTTGAGGAAATCAGATGGTACCTTCTCTTGCATAAATTCTAAGTTTCCTATTATTCCAGTCCATAACCCAACGCCAGCAATAAACTCCCCGATTAAAATAATCCATACATTCCGATTTTTCCACATTTTTTGATCCTCTTTTTAGTTTAATATATTCTAATTATGATAAAAAATTTCGGTTTCCGAAGATTATTATATAACTTTTTCTACATTCTGTCATGATGTTAAAGAACAATAAAAAACAACAGAATGAACCACTCTGTTGTTTACATTCTTGTGTAATTTCTTTCAATAATAAAATGGGTCAAATCTCCCCGGAATATCGTTTTTGAGTATTCAATAATACTTCCATCCTCTAAGTACGCATGTGTATCTAAAGAAAAGCAAGGACTGCCAACAGGAATTTGTAGCTTTTTTGCTACTTCCTCATCGGGAAGATAAAGTTCTAAGTTCTCAATCGTTTTATTTATATAAAGGTCATATTGAGTTTGCAGCAGCTTGTACAGTGAATCTTCACAGCCTTCTTTACTAATAGCAGGCGTTTTATACCAAGGAAGATAAGAAATCTCATACTGAATGGGCTCATCATTCACGAAACGTACTCGCTCGAGTACATTAACAGGCTCACCTTCATTAACTTTTAGAAGATTAATTAAATAATCATTCGCAGGAACTACTTCCAAATTAATGACTTTAATCGACGGTATTTTTCCTTGCATTGAGATCTGATCTGAAAATCGTTCAATCGTTGCAGTCAATACTTGCTTCACCTTATTGTTAGATACAAATGTACCGCTTCCTCTTTTTCGGTAAACATATCCCTCGGATGTTAACTGCTGAAGTGCTGTTCTTACGGTCGTACGGCTAACACCAAAGGTTTCACAAAATTCTGCCTCTGTCGGAAGCTGTGAATCTGGTGGATATTCTCCATCTTTTATAAGCTGGATAATCGCTTCCTTCACTCGTAAATGTAGGGCATTTCCATCTTTCGTCTCTTCATTCATATCGGATAACCTCCTTATTTCATTATAGCAAACATTATTCTTAATTTGTATTTTCAAATAAGGGTGAATAAATTTGTAGTAACAAATTAAATATTTGTATTGAAATATGATACATAGATCAGTACAATGAAGATACATCTTGGTAAGCGCTCTCAAAAAACAATGAAAAGGGGGAATAGGTGGATGATGAATTTTATTGACAAATACATCATGCCGGTAGCGAACAAGTTGGGGAATAACAGGCATTTACTTGCGATTCGTGACGCGTTGGTTGGAATGATTGCGATTACGATGGTCGGTTCTTTGGCCGTTCTGTTAAACAACCTAGGGTCTGTACCTGGAATTGGGAAACCGTATCAAAAAATGATGGTTGCTCTTTTCGGAGAAACATGGAACACGCTTGGTGGAGACATTTGGTGGGGGACGCTTGCGTTCATGACCGTTTTTGCTGTTTTTGGAATTGCGTATAAGCTTGCGAAGTCTTATGGTGATGATGGGTTTGAAGCGATGCTCGTTGCCGGAGCAGCTTTCTTTGTACTCATTCCGCAAATAGGAAATGTTACTCTTACACCTGAAGGAGGAGAGGCAGTAACTGGTGGCGCATGGGGCTTTATTAGTTGGAATTACTTTAATGCAACCGCACTTTTTACAGGTATTATCGTTTCTATTATTGCTACTGAAATTTTTGTGCGGTTAGCAAAGATTAAGTATTTAGTCATTAAGTTACCAGATGGTGTACCACCAGCTGTCGCACGATCTTTTTCGAAGCTACTGCCTGGAATGGCAACTATTTTTACAATGGCGTTATTGGGTCTTATTTTACGGAAATTCATTAGTGGCGGTGCGTATTTAAACGATTGGTTAAACCAAGTTCTTGTTACACCTTTAACTGGGGCAGTGGATTCATTGCCATTTGCGATATTGATTGTGGCTTTAGTTCATGGTTTCTGGGTCATTGGATTACACGGACCCAATATTTTAGGCGGAATCACGACACCTTTAATGACGAAGCTTGGACAGGAAAACTTGAATATGTATGCTCAAGGTGTGGAGAAGCTTGGTGATTATAACATTCTAGCAGGGTCTTTCTTAGATGCATTTGTTTATTTAGGAGGCTCCGGAGCGACGCTTGGTTTGCTCATTGCTATGTTTATTGCTGGAAGAAGAAGGCATAAACAGTTATTAGCGTTAGGTACTCCTCCAGGGGTATTCCAAATTAATGAACCGATTTTATTTGGTCTCCCCATTGTATTAAATCCAATCTGGTTCATACCATTTATCTTAGGACCAATTGTAATGACAATTATCGCATATCTATCGATAAGCTTCGGTCTCGTTCACCCTGTTGTTGCCGATATTCCATGGGTAACACCAGCCATTTTAGGTGGGCTACTCGCTACGGGTGGTCATATTTCAGGAGCGGTTCTTTCTGCTGTAAATCTAGTTGTCTCCATTGCTATCTATCTACCATTCGTCATTGCCCAAGGGAAGATAGAAGCAAGAAAGGACAGAGAAAGAGAACTTCAAGCTCCAACTGATACTTTGAAAATGTAAGTGCAAATCCCTGGGCGAGGTTATTCCACCTTTCCAGGGAGTTTCTTTTTCCATAAATAGTAGGAGGGTTTCATCATGAATAAAGGATTAAAAATTGTAACGATTGGCGGAGGGTCAAGCTACACACCCGAATTAATTGAAGGATTTATTAAGTATTATGACGAACTTCCAATAAGAGAAATATGGCTGGTCGATATAGAGGCAGGAAAAGAGAAGCTCGATATAGTTGGAAACTTAGCCAAACGAATGGTTGAAAAATCAGGTCTTCCGATCGAGATTCACTTAACATTAGATCGTAGAACAGCTTTAGAAGGAGCTGACTTTGTCACAACTCAATTGCGAGTAGGATTGCTGGAGGCGCGTAAGCTTGACGAGAGCATTCCATTAAAGCATGGAGTGTTAGGACAAGAAACGAACGGACCAGGTGGATTGTTTAAAGCGTTCCGAACAATCCCAGTAATTCTTGATATATGTCGGGAGATGGAGGAGCTTTGTCCTGATGCGTGGCTCATTAATTTCACCAACCCAGCTGGCATGGTAACAGAGGCTGTTTTAAAACATACGAACATAAAAGCAGTAGGTCTATGTAATGTGCCTATCGGGATGGAGATGGGAGTTGCCAAACTATTAGGTGTGGACCATAGCCGAGTCAGAATTGACTTTGCTGGTTTAAATCATCTGGTCTATGGGTTGGATGTGTTTGTGGACGGAACATCAGTGAAAACGGAAGTGATCTCTCTTTTAACAGATCCAGACAAGGCCATTACGATGCAAAATATTCATGCGATGGGATGGGAGCCTGAATTTTTACAGGCATTAAATGTCCTTCCTTGCCCATATCATAATTATTATTACAAGTCTGGCAACATGCTAGAAGATGAACTGAAAAAATTCCGTGAAGGAAATATTCGAGCCGAGGTAGTGAAGAGATTAGAGGATGATTTGTTCGAGTTATACAAGGATCCAAATCTAGACATCAAACCTCCACAGTTAGAAAAAAGAGGGGGAGCTTACTACAGCGATGCAGCCGTTCGGCTCATTCACTCGATGTATACGGATAAACGGGATATACAAGCAGTGAATACAAGGAATAACGGGACGATCTCCAGTCTCCCTGCTCAGGCAGCTGTAGAAGTAAGCTGTGTCATTACAAAAGACGGTCCCAAACCAATTAGTGTAGGAGAGCTACCAGTAGCGGTAAGAGGACTAGTTGGTTTTATGAAATCTTTTGAAGAGGTAGCGATTGAAGCTGCTATAACAGGAAACTACAATACCGCCCTTCTTGCCATGACCATGAATCCATTCATACCAAGTGATCAAACAGCTAAGGTCATTTTAAATGAAATGTTAGAAGCTCATAAAGAGCACTTGCCACAGTTTACTTTGAGATAGGGGAGTATGTACATGATTCAATTAATCGTAAACGCAGACGATTTTGGTTTTAGTTCAGGTGTGAACTATGGAATAATTGACACTCATCTGAATGGAATTGTGAATTCTGCCACAATGATGATGAATATGGAAGGAACCGAGCATGCGATTCAGCTTGCAAAAGAGCATCCTAGTTTGCAGGTGGGGATTCATTTAGTCCTTACATGCGGAAAACCGCTTTTACATGATGTTTCGTCCCTTACAAATGAAGAGGGGTCCTTTCATTCCTTGTCAGATCTCCACTCTAAAAAAGGCACTGTCCTTCTTGAGGAAGTGGAGAGGGAATGGACTGCTCAAATTGAAAAGTTCCTACGTTCAGGTGTACCACTCACACATACCGACAGTCACCATCATGTTCACACGATTGAAGAGCTGTTACCTGTAGTGCAACGTTTATCAAAGAAATATAACCTGCCTGTGAGAACAAATGGACTAGAACGAATTAAAGGTGTTGAACCGTTTTCTGACTTGGCATTATTTGATTTTTATGGAGACGGAGTGGAAGGTGAATATTTCACCAAGCTCAAGGAACGATTTCCAGAACATACAAAAATTGAAGTCATGACTCATCCAGCCTACTTGGATAATGCTCTTTTAAAAGGCTCTTCCTACACATACAAACGCTTAGAAGAAGTGGAGATTTTAAAGACTGTAGTCCTTCCGAGGGAGATTCAGTTACTGTAACAGGGAATTTGTTACAAGTTTTATAGTTGCAAATAGTGATAAGTTTATGTTTTAATAGACATATAATCATTTGTTTTCGACTATAGTAACAATATAGTATAAAATTAATATCGATTTTCCTTTTTCAGTAAAGGGGAGTAGCGTCAGGATTTTTCCTGAAACAAAGTCGTCATTACATGGAGCAATCCATCGGCTTTGTTGGCATTTTATTTGTGCTTAGCGAGACCTTTGCCTACAATGGCAAAGGTCTCTTTATTTTGTAGGCAAAAAAATCGATAAGAACTTATTTTTAGGAGGGAATATTTATGGAACTAGAATTTTTAACTGCACTACTTACCATTATTGCTATTGACTTAGTTCTTGCCGGTGATAATGCCATTCTTATTGGATTAGCAGCTAGAAGTCTTCCAAAAGAACAGCAGAAAAAAGTAATTCTTTGGGGATCAATTGGAGCGATTGTCATTCGTGTAGTGGCCACACTCGCTGTTGTTTGGTTGCTGAAAATCCCAGGCTTACACTTAGTAGGTGGACTATTACTTGTTTGGATCGCTTATAAATTACTGGTGGATGACGATAGCCACGGTGACGTGAAAGCAGGAGATACATTCTGGGCAGCGATTCGTACCGTAATCATTGCAGATGCCTTAATGGGATTAGACAATGTGCTAGCAATCGCAGGTGCATCTCACGGGAATATGACACTAGTTATTATTGGATTACTTGTTTCCGTCCCTGTCGTTATGTGGGGTAGCACGATGATTATTAAATGGATCGAGCGTTATCCAGTGATCGTTACAATTGGTTCAGCGATTTTAGCTTGGACAGCAGCAAAAATGATTGTTGGTGAAGGATTCTTAGATGTTGTTTTTGTAAATGGCTTTGTTAAATACGGCTTTGAAATCCTTGTGATTGCTGGAGTTGTTTTAGCTGGTAAAATGACCATGAAAAAGAAAAAGCTTGCAGCTCAAACGGAAGAAACGTACGAGTTGAAAAAGGCTGGATCTCATTAATGTATGTAAGGTGCTCCCAGATGAGGGAGCACTTTTTATATTTTTAACTCTTGATGAAGACTGGTTGATGTTTCAATTTGTATCGTTGCATGATCAATATGGAACCGATCGCTTACTGTCCGAATGGCCTCTTGTAAAATAGTTTGTGAATGGTGGTCCTCGTCTACAAGTAAATGGCAAGTTAACGAGTGAAGTCCGGATGTAATCGTCCAAATGTGAAGATCGTGCACATCAATAACACCATGAATGGATTCTAGTGCATCCTTTACTTCGTCTTGCTTCAGAGAGTGAGGGGTTCCCTCCATTAATATGTGGAAAGAATGCGAAATGACACCCCATGCACTACGTAAAATTAATAAAGCAACAATGACGGAAATGATGGGATCAGCAATATACCATCCAAATAGCAGCATGACAATTCCAGCAATAATTGCTCCAACAGACCCTAAGGCATCTCCTAACACATGTAAATAGGCACTTCTCACATTTACATTATCTTTGACATCTCCATTTCGTAATAAAGACCAAGCACTAATTAAATTCGCCCCCAGGCCAATACAAGCAATGAGGATCATTGTTCCGCTTGAAACAGTTGGAGGTTCCAAAAACCGCTCAAATGCTTCCCACACGATAAAACCAGCAATCACAAACAAAGTAACCCCATTAAACAAAGCGGCTAATACTTCAAAACGGTAAAATCCAAAGGTTTTCTGTGGTGTAGCAGGACGGGAAGCAATCCAAAGTGCCACAACACTTAGTAGCAATGAGCTCGCATCACTAAGCATATGCCCCGCATCTGATAATAGTGCAAGACTATTGGTAAGTAACCCTCCAAAAAACTCTGCGAACATAATTCCAGTTGTCACAAATAAAGCGATAAGTAACCCCTTTTTGTTTCCTTCCCTTTGTGAATCAAAGTGATCATGACAATGGTCATGTCCATGATGATGATGGTGCCCATGACCGTGGTGGTGATGGTGGTGACCCATACATATTCCTCCTATTTGCAATTAATATGGGTGAGCACTTGCTGGAGAATTGTGATGACATGCTCGTCATCGTAGGAATAGTACAAGGTGCTTCCTTCCCGGCGATATTTGACTAATCGGAGCTTCCTAAGCGTGCTAAGTTGGTGTGAAACCGCAGACTGAGTCATCTCGAGTACTTCGGTAATATGACCCACAGAGCATTCCTCTTGGGAGAGTAGATATAAAATTTTAATTCTTGTTGGATCAGCTAGCGCTTTAAAAATTCTTGATGCTTCATCCGCTGTTGCTTGGTTAAGAAATGAATGGTCAGTACGTTCCATCAAATAGCTCCTTTAATTCATGATTTAACATATGAGCATATGTTCATATATGTATAGTATCATAAAGTTGGTCAATTGGTGATAAAATAACTTGAATTCTCAGAAATTTACTTTGGAACAAACGAAAAAAAGTGATAACATAGTAGAATAATAATGGGGTATGTACGGGTATATAATGGAGTGATAAAAGTGATAGGTAACCAACAAAGTATTGTATTTATCGGATTTATGGGTGCTGGGAAAACAACGATAGGAAAATTAGTCGCGGAGAAGCTCCGTCGAGAGTTTATTGATATTGATGAAGCAATAGAGAAAGAGTACGGAATCCCCACCTCAGAAATTTTTAAGAAAATTGGGGAAAAAGCCTTCCGTGCCAAGGAAAAAGAAATCATCATCGAACTAAGTAAAAGACAAGGATATATACTGTCTCTAGGGGGAGGAGCGTTTCTTCAGGAAGAGACGAGAGAAGCTTGCTTGCAAAACTGTACGGTGATTTTCCTTGATATCTCATGGGAGTATTGGAAGGAAAGAATCGGTCTAATTATTGATTCAAGACCCGTTCTTCAAGGTCGCAATCAAGAGGAAATCAGGGAGCTATTTAATAGTAGACAAGCAATCTATCAACACCACCATATAAAAATAGGTACGGATGATCAACAGCCAGAACAGATTGCAGAGTATATCGTTTCAAAATTGGGATAAATAGTAGAAGAGGCGGGCAGCTCAAAAGAAGAGCTGCCTCCTGTTCTTAGGAACGGAATTTCCTTTGGAATAAATCAAACAGCATCATTTTATCTCGAAGTAATGCTGAACAAGGTTGCTGTCCTATGGGATAGGTTAGTGTATATTTGTCGCAAACAGGACATTTCCCGTCTTCTTTAAAATAATGAATGATGTTCATCGGAAAGTTGAAGTCGCCTCCACCAACTAACATTTGATAGGAGTGGCCTTTCACATCAAAAAGAACTTGATACCCACTAAAAATGGATAGTTTACTAATCTTTATATTCGTTGCAGAATAATGGCTCATCTCATTACACATCCTAAGTAAAATTCGATAGAAGACTAGCTTTCCGTTTCATTATAGCCGAATATTGATATGATTTCGACATCCAAACATATATCGGCGCCATTCAAAGATATCAGCGACTTTCGAAAGTTATCGGCTATCCCCAAACATTAAAAAACGAGCCGCATCTCGTGCAGCTCGCAACAAATCCTAATAACGATCAGATTCATGTCCCATATCATCAGCCTTCTTCATCGCTTCATCAGCAGCAGCTGTACTCATATGTTCCTTATTCTTCATCGCTTGATCGACACCTTCACGTACGCGGCGTCCATATTCCTCATCTGCCTTAGTGAAATACTCAATCATTTGGTCTTGAATTTCCTTCTTACATACCGATAGAGCACCAACCAAGTTCGATATCAACTCATCCTGCTCCAGCTTATCAAACGCGCGATACGTTTCTCCGGCTTGAGCAAAGTCATTTGTACGGTCTATCTTTTGACGGACAAGCTTTGCATCATAATGCGGTTCATGGTCAGCACCTGTTTTTTCCGCTTCCTTTAAACCGCCGAGCAACGATGGCTCGTAGTTCACGTGTGGATTTTGACCTGGTGCCATATCCACCGAATATTCCATTTGCCCGTCACGTTGGTTCGTCGCCACACGCTTCTTCGGAGAGTTGATTGGAACTTGTAAATAATTCGTTCCAACGCGGTAACGTTGTGTATCGGAATAGGAGAATGTACGCCCCTGTAACAGCTTATCGTCCGAGAAGTCTAATCCATCCACAAGAACCCCTGTACCGAACGCAGCCTGTTCGACCTCGGCAAAATAGTTCTCCGGATTTTTATTCAACACCAATTTCCCAACCTTTAAAAATGGGAACTGTTCAGGATCCCAAAGCTTCGTCGGATCTAGTGGATCATAGTCTAGCTCAGGATGCTCATCGTCGCTCATGATTTGAACGCATAGCTCCCATTCCGGATAATCTCCACGTTCAATTGCTTCATACAGATCTTGAGTCGCATGGTTATAGTTGGTAGCTTGAATCTCATCTGCTTCTTTTTGAAGAAGATTTTTGATTCCTTGCTTTAATGGCTCAAAGTGGTACTTAATAAGGACACCTTGCCCTTCCTTATTTACCCATTTGTATGTATTTACCCCAGAACCTTGCATTTGACGGTAATTCGCTGGAATTCCCCATGGGGAAAATAGGAACGTTACCATATGTGTCGCTTCCGGTGTCTGAGAAAGGAAGTCAAACATTCTTTCTGGGTCTGGCAAGTTAGTCACAGGATCTGGCTTGAACGAATGAACCATATCAGGGAATTTAATTGGATCACGGATAAAGAAAATCTTCAGGTTGTTACCGACTAAATCCCAGTTCCCATCCTCTGTGTAAAACTTAATCGCAAACCCACGTGGGTCACGTAATGTTTCCGGGGAGTGTCCACCGCCAACAACTGTAGAGAAACGAACAAATACAGGTGTAATTTTTCCAGCTTCTTGGAACAGCTTGGCACGTGTGTACTTCGCAATTTCTTCGTTCCCTACTTTCCCATACGCTTCAAAATATCCATGAGCACCCGCTCCGCGACCATGAACGACACGCTCTGGAATTCGTTCTCTATCAAAATGAGAGATTTTCTCTAAAAAGTGATAGTTCTCTAATGTAGTTGGTCCACGGTTTCCAACGGTTCTTACATTTTGGTTATCCGTGATTGGATGGCCTTGTCGGTTCGTTAGAGTTTCACTAGACTCATTGCTTCCCAAACGACCATCCTGTGGTCCTCCGACCCCAGAAACGCCCGTTCCGTTTTCTATGTTTTCTTTGTTATCCAAAATTAAAACACCTCCAATTGAACATTACTGTCATAGAATGTCCAATTTAAGGTGCTGTATACAAAGTTTACCATTACCACCGAAATATAATTCAATCCTAAAACGGACATTCACCACCCATCATCACATTCATACACTGTACGTGAAGTGAAGCCCTTCAGTCATTTAAAGCTAAAGAAAGAAGAAGAAGGCTTACAATTAAAAGAGGATGAGGATGATGAGTAGTGACGATTAGGAAAATCCCTAAAGGGTATCAATCAAAGCTCGATTTGATACAAACCGAACAAGCGATAAAAAAAGTGAAGGACTATTTTGAGAGCAATTTGGCCGAAGAATTGAATCTCATTCGTGTATCCGCCCCGATTCTTGTAAAAGAAGGGAACGGAATCAATGATAATTTGAATGGTGTGGAACGAATAGTTTCCTTTGACGCACTGGATGTAAAAAATACACAAATCCAAGTGGTACAATCATTAGCCAAATGGAAAAGACTGGCCCTAGCGAAGTATGGGATTGGCTTAGGGAAGGGATTATATACCGATATGAATGCCATCCGTCGAGACGAAATACTAAGCAATCTTCACTCCTTATATGTGGACCAATGGGACTGGGAAAAGGTCATTACAAAAGAACAACGGAACGTCCAAACCCTACAAGCGGAGGTTCGGAAAATTTATAATGTACTTCGATCCACAGAAATCTACCTTAATGACTTTTTCCCAGAATTAAAACCATCCCTTCCATTGAACATTCATTTCGTCACTACACAGGAATTAGAAGATCAATACCCAGACCTAACACCGAAACAAAGAGAGGATATCGTTGCCAAGGAGTATGGTGCCGTCTTTATCTCACAAATTGGTGGAGCACTAAAGTCAGGCAACAAGCACGACGGTCGTTCACCGGATTATGACGATTGGACATTGAATGGGGATATTGTTCTTTGGAATCCTACCCTTGAAATGGCATTTGAAGTATCGTCTATGGGAATTCGAGTGGATGAGGAAACCTTGAAAAAGCAGTTAAAACTAGCGGGTGCTGAGGAACGTGCGCAGTTAGAATTCCACCAAGCCATTCTAAACGGAGAGGTGCCATACACAATCGGTGGAGGAATTGGACAATCAAGATTATGTATGTTTTACCTGCAAAAAGCACATATCGGTGAGGTCCAAGTGTCCATATGGAATGATGAAATTCTTCAATCATGCAGGGACGCCAATATCCAATTACTATAGATGATAAAGTCCCAATAAGCTTCCCCTTATTGGGACTTTATTTACGCTGTTTTTGCCTTTTTCCAGACCCGAGTCATGATAAACGTGACAAGAGCAATTAATGCGACCACAATCAAACTAATGAAAAAACCAAGTCGTATACTTTTTTCAAAAATGGTGCCTGTCACAGCAGCAGCTAGTAAAATCAATCCGATCATACATAAGGTTTTATCCCAAGCCTTTAACGTAAGGATTTTTAAAGCAGAGAGGATGATAAATCCCCAGTTATACATCTGTAAAATTCCAGCTGCTGTTGTGATATAAGCATAGATTTTCCCTGGTAAAAGCAAGGCTGCAACAACCGAAGCTGATATTCCTAGTGTAGCAAGACCCAACGAAGGCAGCGGGACTTCTTTGCCTAGGAAAAGCTTCTTTTCTTTTTCAAAAATAGCCGGTGCATCCTTATCTTTGGCTAATGTTTTTAACAGGTTTGTTACTGTAAATAGTGAAGCGGTCATCGTTGAAAACCCAGCAGTGATAATGGCTGCATTAAACACATGTGGGAAAAATGGCAGCTTATAATGAGACAAGGCGGTGACAAACGGACTTTCTTTTTCATCAATTGCCTGATAAGAAACCATGGTAACAACAAGCCCCATTGATATCGCATAGATAATAGTTAATACAATAAGCATGATTTGCCCTGCTTTGGGAGCATCCTCTTTATTTTCAAGTTGCATCGACAATAACCCAATCGCTTCAATTCCCCCAAATGCATAAAACGCATAAAGAAGGGACGACCAAAAAGCCAGTCCACCTTTTGGAAAAATATCATGAAGGGAATTAGGTATTCCTGGCTGGTGTGTATCTCCACCGTGCACCCATCCGACCAATGCAGCAATCGCAAGAACAATAAACATAAGAATTGCTGCAGTCTTCGTGACAGCTAACACATTTTCTACCTTATCGAATCCTTTTGTACCTAATAAAACAACAATAATAGAAAGAACTGCATAACCTGCAGCAAATATCCATAAAGGAACCTTTGGAAACCAAAATCTGGATAAAATCGCTAGGGCCGTTAACTGACTTCCGATAATTAAAATCTTCGATATCCAGTAATTCCACCCGCAGCTAAATCCACCCCAGCGCCCGAATGCTTTTCCGGCGTAATAACAGAACGAGCCCTCCTGCGGATCTTCGGTTGTCATCATGGCTAAAAAATGATAAACCACATAGGTTCCAATGGCAGCTAATAAAAAGGAAATAACTATTGCCGGTCCAGTAATTTTCACTCCAATTCCAGATCCGAGAAAATAGCCTGTTCCAATCGTACATCCAATCCCAATGAGGCTCAGCTGCCACCATTTTAAATCCCCTTTTGGTGCATTACCCTTTGCTTTTCCACTACCACAGCTTACATTTTTCATGAAAAATCCTCCTTTAGAGCGTTCTTATTTTGTTACACAATCGCTCCCTTCAAACATTGTTATTTTTGGATATGTTTCTGTGTTCAAACAAAAGCTAAAAACAGGAGGTGAGGGAAATGGAGAGTCATGTAATTGGAGTTCATGAAATTATAGACTTGAGAGAACTAAATGCCTTTAAGGTGGCATGTTTAGCAGAGGCAAAAGCTCGACTCGACCGAGTAGAAAATCCGGATCTAAGAGAATTAGTGGAAGAAAACATTCGATTGGGAACATCCACGTTGACCCAAATGAGAGATATCCTGGCAAAGGCACAAACGAAAATGGATCAGTAGGAGGGATCGTATGGAGGTTAAACCTTTAAGCTTTTCAGACCATGTAATTGCAACAGATATGCTGTTTGAAACAACAGCATCAATAAAAGATCTTTCTGTAGCGATTACAGAAGCTACATCTGATGAGGTACATACATTTTTGCGACAAGAGTTACGAAACGCCATCGCTTATCATGAAAGAATATACGGATTCCTTCAGGACAGAGGCATTTATGATGCGTATAATATTCCTGAACAACTGAAAAAGGACATTTCGTACGCAACAGAAGCGCTTGAACAATAAATGGAGGTGAAGGCATGATAGACAATATAGGAGTTCACGAAAGTCTCGAGTTACACGAACTGTTAACCTTTAAAAGTTTATGTTTGACGAAATCAACAGTCATGCAAGCCTTAGTCACTGACCCAGCTTTAAAAGAATTAATGCAGGAGGATGTCACAGCGTCCTCCAGACATATTGAAGATTTAAAACGTCATCTCACGTAACGGAGGAAACGATGAACTCATTTATCGAAAAACTAACCGGTATGGCGCCATTAACAGATCAGGTCATTGCCACCGATTTATTAATGGCATCAAAAACGGCTGTGAGAAACTACTCACTTGCCATTACAGAAACCGCAACTCCGGAAATCAGGCAAACCTTAATTAACCATCTCGAGGATGCCATTGATACCCATCGGAAACTTTCTAAATATATGATGGAGAAAGGATATTATCATCCTCAGGATACACAAAAACAGCTTGAGGTGGACTTGAGAACGGCGGAGACGGCGCTGTCTCTATCGAACGACTAACGGGAAAGCTTGTGACAATTCGTCACAAGCTTTTTAAAAGAAAAGAATATATTTCATCTTCCCTCTTTTGTATACTAGGTAAATAGTAATGAAATGAGGTTGTGAAAATGAAATTGGAACATTCCTTTCTTACACCAGATATCCCTAGAGAAAAGAAATTATTATTAGAAGAATACCTATTTAAAGAAAACATGCAACGCTGTAAGCTGTTCGCTAGAATTGTCATCTTATTCGAAGTGATTTTACTTGGAATGAATATGGCGGAAACATACGATAAGAAACAAATTTTAGTTGATGGAAATACATATTTTTTTCTTTATCTTACTTTGGTCCTCATGGCTAGTACGATGCTTTTATTAATACGTTGGTTCGAGCAGCAGATCTCCCGGAATAAGTGGGCAAAACCTGTGTTATTAAGCCTTGTTAGTATGTTTTTAGTTTGGGGGGCAGTCGTAACGCTCGTGGACCAAAGAGAATACGGACATGTGATGGCGTTTGTTGTGAACTTTATGTGTGTATCGATTTTGTTTCACGCCACAAATAAAATCATTCTGGCTATTTACACACCGGCCATTCTCGTTTTAGGAATTGGATTACCAATGGTTCAACCTTCGAGTACCGTTGTGATGGGACATTTTATCAATTTAACTGTCTTCCTATTTTTCTGTTGGCTTGCTTCTCGAATGCTATATCGAAGCTATGTGACCAATTACATTAGTGAGCTACTATTAAAAGAATCCAACACCTCACTCGCCGAAAAAATAAAAGAAAACGAAAAGATGAACGTTAAGCTAAAAGAGCTTTCGATGTTAGACGAGCTCACAGGAATATCGAATCGAAGAGGATTTTATCAATATATTGAAAGTACACTGGTACGCTCACATCAGGAACGACCACTATCCATTCTCATGATGGACATTGACGCCTTCAAACCATATAACGATCATTACGGACACTTGCAAGGTGATCAAGTTATTCAAGCTGTTGGTAAAGTGTTAACCAAGGTAGTCGATGCCCCTTCTAGCATAGCTGCTAGGTTTGGAGGAGAAGAGTTTATTGTGGCTGTTTTTGATATGGAAGAAAAGGCTGTTCGTGGGTTGGCTGAGGAGATTCGGAATTCTGTGGAGGGGATGAGGTTGGAACATGGGTTTTCACCTGTGGCTCAGGTTGTCACCGTGAGTATTGGATACGTAACAGGTACAATAATGGAAGAAGAAGGGTTAAAACAGCTGATTGAACAGGCCGATCTTGCTCTTTACCGGGCGAAAGAAATGGGACGAAATCAAGTTGGTACCAATCAGGTCACAGTCTAATGGAGAGATTGCTAGAATGGTAGCAATCTCTTTTTATGATGTTAAAAACTGGACGAATCATTAGTGATTGGCGAAAATAAGATAAAGAAGAATAAACAGTGAGATAATAAATACATAAAAAGAAAAAGAGCTGATGGAATTGAGTATTATTTTAGCATTACTAGCAGCATTATTCGCGGCACTAACTGCTATCTTGGCCAAAATCGGAATTGAAAATGTAAATTCAAACCTCGCCACAGCCGTCCGAACAGTGGTGGTACTTGTTATGGCATTTGTCATGGTATTGGTCACCAAGCAGACGGATGCTTTGTTTGAAGTATCTGGAGAAGCGCTGTTTTACCTCGTACTTTCTGGGTTAACAACAGGATTATCGTGGCTTTGCTTTTTCAAAGCTATACAAATCGGGGATGTCTCAAAGGTCGTTCCGATTGATAAAGCAAGCGTTGTGTTAACGATTATTCTTTCGTTTATCGTTCTTCAGGAGCCAGCGACTACCCTTGTTGTAGCCGGGGGAGTGATCATTTCTGTTGGAACCTTTGTGTTAATTGGCAGAAATAAAGAAAAGAAAAAAGTTCGAGTGGGTCAATCGTATATTTGGTTGGCGGTACTCTCTGCCATCTTTGCTTCGTTGACAAACATTTTAGCAAAGATCGGAATCGAAGACGTGGACTCAAATGTAGCGACCTTTATCCGAACCGTAGTGATTATCCTGTTTGCGTGGGGAATTGTCTTTTTTCAAAAGACAGGTAAGGAGTTAAAAACCATTTCGAAACGATCGTACATATTTTTGATTTTATCTGGTGCCGCTACAGGACTTTCATGGCTCTGCTACTTTGCAGCACTTGCCTTTGGGAAGGTGAGTGTGGTTACGCCGATTGATAAGTTCAGTGTGGTAATCACGATGGTACTAAGCTTTTTTATTTTAAAAGAAAAGCCTACGAAAAATACGATTGCAGGGGCAGTTTTAATTACCATTGGAACAGCGTTGTTGATTATTTAGACATTCATTTGAGGATGTCTATTTATTTTTTGTAAATATAAAAAAAGTAGATTGACTAAAGGAGTGGAAGGTGGTATTTTTAGTTTAGTAATTTTAGTTCTTAATAAAGAACCAATCAGAACACATTAAAGAAAAAACTTGCAGGGAATTTTTTTGGATTATACGTTCTCTACTAAGAACGGTAAAATATATATAAACACAGAATGTTTGGAATCAGGAGGAAATATGAGCGCGATTGCTGGAATCTTAAACCTTAACGGGGAACCCGTCTCAATTGAACAAAGCACTGGCATGATGAAAGCTCTAGAAAAATTTCCTGCCAACGACATACAAACCTGGCACAAAGATAACCTGTTCCTCGGCTGCCATGCTCAGTGGATCACGCCAGAATCCATTGGCGAACAGCTACCATTCTATGACTATGAAAGACGTCTAGCCATTACAGCTGATGCAATCATTGACAATCGAGAAGAGCTTTTTCAACTTTTGCAGATTGATAGAGAAGATCGTAAGAAAATCACTGATAGTCAGCTAATTTTACTTGCCTATCATAAGTGGGGAGAGGAATCGCCAAAGTTCTTAGTTGGGGATTTTGCCTATGTGATTTGGGATGAGAAAGAGAAGAAATTGTTTGGGGCTCGAGATTTTTCGGGTGGGAGGACTCTATATTTTTATAGGGATGATGAAAAGTTTATTTTTTCAACAACCATTGAGCCATTGTTTTCTACTCCAAGGCTAGAGAAAAAAATTAATGAACTGTGGATTGCGGAATTTTTAGCAATTCCAGACATGAATGATACTGTGGACACTTATAATACAGCCTATAAAAACATTCAACAGCTTCCTCCCTCACATAGAATAAGTATAAATAATAGAAAAACAAAAATTGATAGATATATAAAGTTTAAAGAAGGTAATTACCTAAAACTTGGATCTGATAGTGAATATATAGAAGCATTTCGTGATGTATTTAATTCTGCAGTAAATTCTAGGCTTCGCACACACCTAAAAGTAGGCGCACATTTAAGTGGTGGATTAGACTCTGGATCGGTAGTAAGTTTTGCCTCACGGATTCTCCGAAACAGGAATAAAAGTCTGCACACTTTCAGTTATGTGCCTCCAAGTGATTTTAAAGACTGGACTTCTAATGCTTATATTGCTGATGAGAGCCCATATATAAAGTCAACAGTGGACTATGTTGGAAATATAAAAGATCATTATCTGGATTTTGTTGGAGAAAGCCCTTTAGCAGAAATAGACAAAACCTTAGAAATAAATGAAATGCCCTTCAAATTTTTTGGAAATGCAATATGGATTAGAGGTATTTTTGAAGAAGCCCAAAAAAATAAGATTGGAGTCTTGTTAAATGGGGGAAGAGGAAATCTTAGTATTTCTTGGGGGCAAACATTTAACTATTATGCTCATCTGTTAAGGACGATGAAATGGCGATGTTTAGTTCGTGAATTAAATATGTATAGCAGAAATATGCACAGTAGCAGGTTTAGGTTGTTACCGAAAATTGGGATGAATGCATTCCCAACTATTGGAAATTGGCTAAATAGAGAAAAGATCACGGAATTTCCATTGGTACTAAACCCGACTTTTGCCGAAGCTACAAAAATATATGAAAAAATTGAACACCACGGGATAGAAAGGGTTAGTAGACCGTATGGTGATGTAACTAAAAATAGAATAAATCATTTTAACGAAGTTTTTTCATGGAATGCTACAAATACGATCAGTACGAAATTGTCGCTTTATAACTCCCTTTGGAAAAGAGATCCTACAAATGATAGCAGAGTTATAGATTTTTGTTTGTCTCTTCCAGAGGATCAATATGTACAAAATGGGTTTAGTAGAGCATTAATACGTAGGGCAACCTTGGGTTACCTGCCAGATGATGTTAGATTAAACCAGAGCATTCGAGGAATTCAGGCGGCTGACAGTATTCACCGTATGAAATCTGAGTGGGACTCATTTATTTCTGAACTAGAGCTTGCTATTTCTGATAATGTACTTAAGGAAATAACAAATTCTCCAGTATTGAAAAGTTCTCTCGAGGTTTTAAAGGAAGGTCTCAAACCAAGTTTAATATTTGATTTGAACTTTACTATTCTAATTAGAATTCTTATTGTTTATAGGTTTATTAAAAAATATTCTTGAAAGGAGGTGATACTATGAAAAAGGAATGGAAACAACCCACTCTAGAAACACTTGATGTTTCACAAACAATGGCTTCTGCAAACTGGGGAAAATATGATGAAGGTTATAATGCTGCATTAGGTGAAGAGGGTCAAACTGGCGTTCACCATGGATCTTAATACTTAATGTTTTAGGAATGAATGCCCTTATACAGATAATTATGTATAAGGGCTTTATCAAATTTAAGATTGATTATATTTGGAGTGAACAATATTGTTAACTACTACAAATGAACTAATAGCTTATGAAGCGTTTGGGTTTAAAATCCATTCAAATATAGTGTTTTCAGAACTAAAAGAGCGGGCAATTTTAATTAATAAGGAACAACCAGATGTTATCATTTATAAAAAAGAAGTGGTAGAAACTAGCTCAAATCAAATGAAGTATTGGGAAGTTGATAAGAATAAGGTGATGTTTGAAGTTGAGAATATCGCAAAATTCACTATTGAAAGTGGAAAAAAGATTACTATAACTCCATTGGAAGACTACAATGAACAAATTGCAAAGATATATGTACTAGGCTCCTGTTTTGGTGCGTTACTTTATCAACGTAAAATATTCCCTCTGCATGGCAGTGCTATTGCGGTTGATGGGAAAGCCTATCTGTTTATTGGAGAACAAGGAGCAGGAAAATCAACAATTGCAGCAGCATTCTTGAATGATGGCTATAAACTTATCTCAGATGATGTTATTCCAATTTCAATTGGAAAAGACAATGTCCCAATGGTAACTCCTGCTTATCCACAACAGAAGTTATGGGAAGACGCACTGGATAAAATCGGAAGGGGTCATATGAATTATTGTTCTATATATGGAAGGGAAAGGAAGTATTGTGTTCCAGTTATAGACAGTTACTGTGCAACTCCTTTACCGATAGGAGGGATTTTTGAATTACAAAAGGTTCAAGGTAATGAATTAGAAATCCAATCCTTTAAGGGCTTACACAGTCTAAATGTACTTACAATGCATACCTATAGAAATCATTTATTGTATAGGATGGAGTTAATAGAATGGCATTTTAATATGATCTCTCAATTAACAAACTATGTTGAAATTTTACAGATTAAACGCCCCGAACAAAAGTATACAGCAGATTTAATTAAATCTAAAGTTCTATCCAAAATCTACAATAATAAGGAGTTTTCTAATTGAGTAAAAAGATAAGTTCTGATGACGTCCTAAAACAAAGTGGGGGAACTGTTGTAAGTCTTATGGGATCAGAAACAGTTATGCTATGTATTGAAAATGGTAAATATTATAACTTGGGAGAAATAGGTGGGGTGCTATGGAATTACTTAGAGCAACCTATAACAATCAGTTCTCTATGTAAAAAATTAGGGGATGAATATGAAGTAGAACATTCACAATGTGAAGAACAAGTACTATCTTTTTTGAATGATCTTTATAAAGAAGGATTAGTAGAAAGGAGCAAATAATGTATAACAATGAAGCTTATGAATATAATTAAACTATTTCTTGTAATGGATAATAGGAATAAACGGTTATTTTTTGAAGCGTTTATATATTTAGGGTGGGCGAGATACTTGAAATTTCTACCTTTTAATCAAGTGCTTTCTCGACTTGGCCTTGTGATAGGAGAAACATCTGTTAATAGAAAGAATCAAAAAAAAGATCTAATTTTAATTTCTAATGCAATTAATATAGTGAGTAAATACACTTTCTGGGAAAGTCAATGTTTAGTTAAAGCATTGGCAGGAATGAAAATGCTAGAGTTACGTGGAATAGAAAGTACTATCTACTTAGGTACGGCAAAAGATAACAATGATAGATTAATAGCACATGCATGGTTAAGAAGCGGAGATATATATATAAGTGGCCAAGAATCAATGGAGAAATTTACAGTTGTAGGGAAATTTGCGAAGAAAATAATAAAACATGAGGGTGCCCAAGTGTGAATAAATATAATCTTGATCTGCGAAATATTCCGAAAGAGCTTTTACTCATTATTGACATTATTAACGATAAGGAAATAGGAGATAAAAACCTTCTTGAAGATATTGATTGGGAAGCTTTTACTGACCTAATCTTACACCATAGATTATATCCCTACATTTATCCAATCCTATCAAATTATGTTGGAGATAAAATACCTAGAGTAGTTCTAGATAAATTAAAAATCTATCATAATTTTAATACTTTTAATATGATGTATCTTTCTGGTGAGATGGAAAAGTTAGCTAAAATCTTTAAGTCAAATGACATTCGAGCTATCTTTTTAAAAGGTCCATTTTTAGGGAGTTTTATTTATGGAGATATTAATCTTAGAACCTCAAGTGACATAGACGTACTAATACCTTTGAAAGATTTGGAAAAGGTTGAGGCATTTTTAGTAAAGCTTGGGTTTCAAAAGGATGACTATATCAAAACTATTTTAAATGATTGGAAATGGAGACATCATCATATAACATATTCGGATCCTACAAATAAGGTAAAAATAGAACTACACTGGAGGTTAAATCCAGGTCCGTCAATTGAAGCAACTTTTGAGGAGTTATGGGAAAGAAGGCAAACATGTGCTTTATCTAAAAATTACGCATATCAACTTAGTATAGAGGATATGTTTATTTTTCTAGTTACTCATGGAGCAAGGCACGGATGGTCAAGACTTAGATGGTTGCTTGATATTCATTACTTGGCATCCAAACAGATTAATTGGAGAGATACAAATGAGTTATTGAGAAAGTATAATAATAGCCATTTATGTGGGCAGGCATTAATATTATCCAGTAATATATTTAGGACTAAATTAACACAAGAACAAAAGAAACTTCTATGTAAAAGCAATACCTCGATGAAACTAGCACAAGGGGCAGTCTTTTATATTGAGAGAATGGTAAATTTGCATAATCACCCACTGCCTGAAGAAATAGCTCAATATCATAAAAAACACCTATTCTCATTGATGTCTACAAAACAAAAATTTATGACTGTATTAAGTTATCTTCATCCTTATCCATTGGATGCTGAATTATTTCCATTACCAAAACATTTACATATTCTGTATTTTCCGCTTAGACCATTATTATGGTTCTTAAGAAAAAAAGTGTTTCAATAAAAGGAGCTTGAAGATGAAAAAGATACTATACTTCACTAAAAAGATTCATCTTTTTGCGGGTAAGAAATTATATTTTAACTTATTTGGGATGATATTTATTAGCTTATTTGAGGGTGTTGGGATATTTTTGTTAATTCCTTTGATAAGTGTCTCAGGTCTACTTAACTTAAATTTAAAAGAAGATTCATCACTTAATTTATTTAACAACTTTTTTAATGGGTTACCTAATAATTTAGGATTACCAGTGGTTTTGGTTATATATACCTTATTACTAATTTTACATTCGGCCTTTCAACGAAATCAAACACGTTTAAATGGAGAAATACAACAAGGTTTTATTCGCCATTTGAGAGAAGAAACCTATAGGGGAGTACTTATTGCGAAGTGGGAATTATTCCTTAGATTAAGAAAGTCAGATATTATAAACTCGTTAACTACAGAGTTAAACCGTGTAGGCGCTGGAATACAAATGTTTTTACAGTTTATTACTTCACTTGCGTTTACCATGATACAAATTGGGATTGCTTTATTCTTGTCAGTAAAACTCACTGTAACAGTACTAATATTTGGAGTGATTTTACTCGTATTTTCTAAAAAGTTTCTCCAGAAAAATAACAAAATTGGAAATCAAACTGTAGAGCTTTCTAAAGCTTACTTAGCAAATGTTAGTGATCAACTTAACGGAATAAAAGACATTAAAAGTAATACATTAGAGCTTAGTCATATAAACAGGGTAAGCTCACTAAGTAAGGATATAGAAAATAATACTTTAGAAGCGATCAGGTTAAGAACAAATACACAGTTTATTTTTAAGGCATTTTCAGCTATTTTGATTGCAATTTTTGCATATGTTTCAATTGTTATGTTCCAAGCAGATTCGGCTAATTTAATGATCATACTATTAATTTTTAGTCGACTATGGCCAAGAGTAACCTCAATTCAGTTTAGTTTAGAACAACTAAACGCACTTTTGCCTTCTTTTGAAAATATAATTAAATTGCAAAAGGAAAGTGCAAGTGTAGCTGAATTAGGAGAGTATTTATATTCTGAACAGAAGAGAATTAGCATTCGAAGAGAAATAAAATGTATAAATGTTTCATTTAGATACGATACGAGTATGCCAGTTTTTGCATTAAGAAATATCAATCTCAGTATTAAGGCGAATAAAACCACAGCGATAGTTGGTCCATCAGGAGCAGGAAAGAGTACATTGGTAGATATAATAATGGGGCTTAATCAGCCAGAAGTTGGTTTGGTAAGTATTGATGGCTCAAAGTTAACAAGACACTTGCTGTTTTCGTTAAGAAAATCGGTCGGTTATGTTCCGCAAGATCCTTACTTATTTAATGGGACAATTAGAGAAAACTTAATCATGTTGGAATCTTCTGCGAACGAAGAAGAACTATGGGAAGCTTTAGAGTTTTCATCTGCAGCAGATTTTGTAAGAGAATTGCCAAAAGGGCTTGATACTTTAGTTGGGGATCGGGGACTTAGACTTTCAGGAGGAGAAAGGCAAAGAATAGTGTTAGCCCGTGCGATTTTAAGAAAACCTACTATTCTCGTTTTAGATGAAGCTACAAGTTCTTTAGACTCCGAGAACGAATGGAAAATTCAAAAATCCCTTGAAAAACTCAGAGGTCAAATGACAATTATAATAATAGCTCACCGACTTTCAACAATAAAAAACGCTGATCAGGTGATTGTATTAGATCAAGGTGAAATAATTCAATTTGGAGAGTACAATCAATTAGCTGCGGATCGAAAAGGTATGTTTAATCATTTACTTGGAAAACAACTTGAAGCGACCCTTTAATATTTACCAATTCTTAATTAATTTTAAATTAGAATTTTGTTGACTTGTTCTCTTTAAAGAACTAATATATTTATTATAAAGAATATTAGTTCGAAAAAAGAAGATTCCACAAAGGAAATCTATTTTTTTGTAGCGATTGTTCTTTATTTAGAACTATACAATACAAAGAGAACAAGGTGGTATGTATGGGGCGATTACAAACAGATCGACGCATGGCTAAGGAAATAAATCTAAAAGAAATACTTGGAGTTTTAAAGAAACGTGCTTGGATAGGAATAACCATCACGATACTAGCAGCCCTGTTTGGTTATTTTTACAGTTCGATCAATCAAACAACGCTGTTATATAGTTCATCTACTAATATCATTATAAATGCGGATGGAGGGCAACGAAAGACACTTGAAGTAATCATTAAGGACAAAACCGTATTAGAGAAGGTAATTACTCAACTTGGTATTGAAAGAACACCAGAATCTTTAGCACAAAGTATACAAGTTGGAAGTATAGATGAGACGCAAGTGGTAAAAATTAGTGTCATTGATGTAAACCCTGAACTAGCTGCAGAAATTGCCAATACTACTGCAAATGTCTTTATTCAAGAGATTCCTAATATTATGGATTTTGAAGATGTTAGAGTATTATCGGATGCTCAGATAAATCCAATTCCTATTAATGAAAGTAATGAAAACAAGATATTGGGGGCCGCCATTATCGGAGGCATCGTCATAGGGATAGGCTTAATATTTTTAGTGGACTCGCTTGATGAATCCATTCGCTCAGAGCAGGAAGTGGAAGAACTTCTAGAAGTCCCTATTTTGGGAAGTGTGTCCATCATGTCCAAAAAGAATATTAACAAAACCAAAAAGATAAATGTGAATAATCGAGGTGATTCTATTGGTATTTAGTAGACGTAAGCAATTAGCTAAGATTAAGAGAAGAAACTTAATTACGTACTCAAATCCAGAATCAATCATTTCCGAACAGTTTAGAACAATAAGAACGAATATTCACTTCCTAAATGAAGCTGAGAAAAACAATTTGCTGGTGGTTAGCTCTCCAGGGCAATCTGAAGGAAAATCAACCATTATTGCTAATACAGCTATTTCCATTGCTCAACAAAAAGAAAAAGTCCTTCTTATTGATGGAAACCTTAGAAATCCAAGTATTCATCAACTATTTAAAGTGAGTAATGAGGTTGGCTTGACAGATGTTTTAAGTGAAAAAACACCTTTTTGTGAAGCGATTACAAAATGTAATATCGATAATCTAGATTTATTAACAAGTGGACCGATTCCTCTGGATCCCGCAGAGCTACTTGAATCTGAAAAAATGAAAGAATTGTTATCCCATGTTAAACCACTCTATGACCTTATTCTGGTTGATTCACCATCAGTACTTGAGGTTACAGACACCAAGGTTCTAGCAAACTTGTGTGACGGAGTGATTCTAGTGGTACAAAAGGCAAAAACTAAATTGGAGGCAGCTCAAGAATCAAAGAAGGTGTTAGAATTTGCGAAGGCCCCTTTAGTTGGTGTAATTGTAAATCAAGTAAGCTAGTTTTTTTAATCGTTTTGTTCTTAATTGAGAATACCTATGTTCACAATAGAACAA
This sequence comes from Robertmurraya korlensis NBRC 107688, assembly GCF_001591645.1. Classification (GTDB taxonomy): domain Bacteria; phylum Bacillota; class Bacilli; order Bacillales; family Cytobacillaceae; genus Robertmurraya_A. Next base: position 71,006 of record NZ_BCVH01000012.1, read on the forward strand.
TCTGAAAGGTGATGCCTCCTAACCTATATCAATGGAGGCACTCGGTTATGCTGTGGGTGAAAAACCTTAGACGCGTGTCGTCGATAGTGTGATGTGAGGTGGGGTTAGATGCCCTGTTTTATTAATAAAAAACTTAACTATACGCTTTTACACAGAAAAACGTATAGTTAAGTTTTTTATTTTATTCCTAAGGAGTTCGATCAGTGATGGGTAATATTGATAAGTTTCCGAAGTCACTTAAAAAGACGGTGAGGTACATAAAACAAGAGGCAACACGTGAGCAGCTAGAAGAAATTAGGAAGATCATTGACTATGCGATTCAACGAAGAAATGTGACATTAGATTAAATAGTAAGACGAATAGGAGGGATAAAAATTGTCTTATAAGAAACGATTGTCATTATTTATATTAATTGATTCCTTCATTGTATTAACAGCCATCTTCTTTGGGTTCTTCCTTACGAACGCAAGTACTGGTGTTATCACAACACCAATTGTACTTAGCTCATTAGCTATCGTACTTAGTCATCATGTTTACTCATTGCTTTTACATGTTTATAAAAAAGCATGGGAGTATGCGAGCGTGGGAGAAATGATCATCATATGTAAAGTGGTGACGTTGTCTATACTGACAGCAGCACTTACTCAACAGATTATGCTTGGTGAAATCTTCTTCCGACTTTTGGCTGTCACATGGCTTCTTCATATGTCCATGATTGGTGGCTCAAGATTTTGTTGGAGAATGTATCGTGATAACTATTTGCGTTCATCTGAAGAAAAAAAGAGAGCTTTGATTATTGGTGCAGGTTCTGCTGGAACAATGGTGGCAAGACAGTTACTAAGAAGTAATGATTCAGTATTACAACCCGTTGCATTTATTGATGATGATCTCAATAAACATCAATTAGACATCCTAGGGCTACCAGTAGTCGGGAGCATCGACCAAATAACTAAAACAGTCGATTCACTAGGTATAGATAATATCATTATTGCCATCCCTTCTTTAGGAAGAAAAGACTTGAACATCATTTTTCAAGAGTGTGCGAAAACAAAGGCAAAAACTCAAATTCTTCCGATGTTAGAGGACATTGTGACAGGAAGAGTGTCTGTAAGTGGTATTCGGGATGTTGAGGTAGAGGATTTATTAGGTCGTAGTCCTGTCGTTCTTGATATGGATCGTATCTCGGAGTATGTTACGGATCGAGTTGTACTAGTAACTGGAGCAGGTGGTTCCATCGGGTCAGAGTTGTGTAGACAAATATCCTTGTTCTCACCAAAGAAACTTGTGTTGCTTGGCCACGGTGAAAATAGTATTTACTCCATTGAGCAAGAACTAAAAGAAAAGTTTGGGCACCTCCCAATTGAGTATGTTACGGAGATAGCTGATTTACAGGATGCTAAGAAAATGATGAATGTGATGGGAACTCACCATCCTGCAGTGGTCTATCACGCAGCAGCTCATAAGCATGTTCCTTTAATGGAGCGAAATCCAGAAGAAGCAGTCAAAAATAATATTATTGGTACAAGAAATGTAGCTGAAGCAGCTAGCTGGCATGGGGTTGAAACATTTGTCATGGTTTCAACAGATAAGGCTGTGAATCCGACGAGTGTGATGGGAGCAACGAAAAGACTTGCAGAAATGATCGTTCAAAATATGGATCAAAAAAGTAAGACGAAATTTGTTGCTGTTCGTTTTGGGAATGTACTTGGTAGTCGAGGTAGCGTCATTCCATTATTTAAAAAGCAGATAGCCAAAGGTGGACCAGTTACGGTCACCCATCCAGATATGATTCGATATTTCATGACCATTCCAGAAGCCTCTCGACTAGTCATTCAAGCAGGTGCACTAGCACGTGGAGGAGAAATCTTCGTATTAGATATGGGAGAACCCGTAAAAATTGTAGACTTGGCCAAGAATTTAATCAAGCTGTCAGGATATACAATAGAAGAAATAGGAATTGAATTTACAGGAATCCGTCCTGGTGAAAAGTTGTTTGAAGAGCTATTAAAGGATGATGAAGTACAGGAAAAACAAGTATTTCCGAATATATATATAGGAAAACCAGCTACGCTTTATCTCGAGGATATTGATAAGATTGTTCAAACCTTCCACACCATGGAGAAAGAAACGTTAAAAGAAGTGTTAATAAACCTAGCGAACAATAAGGTGAAGAGAAAGAAAGCAACTGTTGTATCTATTTCAGGATAAGAAAGGGGAAACAAATGAAAAAAGTAAAAAAGGCAATCATTCCAGCGGCAGGATTAGGAACCAGATTCCTTCCAGCGACAAAGGCGATGCCAAAAGAAATGCTTCCAATCGTAGATAAACCAACGATTCAATATATTATTGAAGAAGCAGTTGCTTCAGGAATCGAAGACATCATCATTGTAACAGGTAAAGGAAAACGTGCCATTGAAGATCACTTTGATAACTCGTTTGAACTAGAACAAAACTTAATTGAAAAGGGTAAATTTGAGCTACTGAGTGAGGTGCAAAAATCCTCACAAATGGCAGATATTCATTACATCCGTCAAAAGGAACCAAAGGGATTAGGTCATGCGATTTGGTGTGCAAGAAAATTCATTGGAAATGAACCTTTCGCTGTTCTTCTTGGAGACGATATCGTTCAAGCAGAAAAGCCATGTTTAAAACAATTAATCGATCAATACGAAAGATATCAGGCTTCCGTTCTTGGAGTACAAAAGGTTCCAATGGAAGAAGTATCACGCTATGGCATTGTTAACGGCAATGAAATTGGAGAGAGATTCTTTAGCGTGAATAGCCTAGTAGAGAAGCCTAAGATGGAGGAGGCTCCTTCCAATCTAGCTATTATGGGGAGATACATCTTAAATCCTAGAATTTTTGATATTTTAGGAGACCAGGGACCCGGAGCAGGTGGAGAAATTCAGTTAACAGATGCCATCGCAGGGCTAAATCAATATGAGGCAGTCTATGCTTATGATTTTGAAGGAACTCGCCATGATGTAGGGGAAAAGATGGGCTTTATTCAAACAACCATTGAATTTGCCCTTCAAAAGGAAGAGCTACGTTCTGACCTATTAAACTATCTATCAGCGGTGCTCGATAGACAACTAATAAAGTAGGTGTCCTATGAAAAGAAAAGTGTTGTTCTGTGCGACAGTTGACTATCACTTCAGTGCCTTCCATCTACCTTATTTAAAGTGGTTTAAGGAACAAGGATGGGATGTTCATGTAGCTGCTTCGGGAACAATCGAACTACCATTTGTAGATGAAAAGTTCAATCTCCCGATACAACGGTCACCTTTTCATAGAAAAAACATAGCTGCGTATAGCCAACTAAAAGAGGTTATCGATCGAAATGGGTATCAGCTCATACACTGTCATACACCAATGGGAGGAGTGCTTGCGAGACTAGCAGCTCGTTCCGCAAGACAGAAAGGGACAAAAGTGATTTACACCGCACATGGGTTTCATTTTTGTAAGGGATCACCCATCCCTAACTGGATGGTCTACTACCCTATTGAAAGAGTATTATCTTACTTAACGGACTGTTTAATTACGATTAATGAAGAAGATTATCACTTAGCCACCTCCCATCAGTTCAAAGCAAAGCTAATTGAACATGTACATGGGGTGGGGGTGGATACAGAACGGTATACACCAGTATCCAACTTTCATAAAGAAGTGTTAAGGGCAGAGCATCGTTATGATACCGATGCTTTTTTAATGTTTTACGCGGCCGAGTTTAATACAAATAAGAATCAGCAGCTTCTAATTCATGCACTTGCACATGTTAAGGAGCACATTCCTAAAGCGAGACTACTGTTAGCAGGAGAAGGACCTCTGCTCGAGCAAAGCAAACAGCTATCAGAACAGTTAGATGTTTTAAGTATGATCGATTTTTTAGGATACCGTAGGGATATCGAATCTCTATTAAAAATGAGTGATATAGTCGTTGCGTCTAGTAAAAGAGAGGGACTTCCTGTGAATATCATGGAAGCAATGGCATGTGGGTTACCAATTATAGCTAGTGTTAATAGGGGACATATAGAGTTAGTAAGTGATGGTGTAAATGGATTTACAGTTGTAAATGATAACTTTCAGGATTTTGGATCGAAAATTTTGAAGCTATATAATTCGGTGGATATGCGAGAAAAAATGGGAGCTGCTAGCGTTAAATTAGTAAAAAAGTTTTCATTAGACCAAGTTAGTACAGAAATAAAAGAAGTGTATTCAAACTATATTGCGGAGGAACGTCGTGAAGCCGAAAGTAAGTATAATCGTGCCTATATATAACGTGGATAAATATCTTAGTAGATGTTTAGACAGTATCTTAAATCAATCACTAAAGGAAATTGAAATCATTGCTGTCAATGATGGCTCAACCGATAGGTCCTACGAAATCTTACTTGATTACCAAAAATCGGATCCACGACTCAAAGTCATAAATAAAAAAAATGGTGGAGTATCCGCAGCTAGAAACACTGGATTAGAACAAGTTTCTGGAGAATATATAGGTTTTGTTGATCCGGATGATTGGATTGATAGCTATATGTATGAAGAACTATATAAAACTGCTCAAGTTGAAGAAGCTGATGTTGTTATGTGTAGTTATATTAGAGAATTTGGTAGTCATTCAAAGAAAAAGCAGTTTCATATGCCTGAACAAGTGAAGATTACCGGTGAAGAAGTTCATAAAAAAATATTAAGAAGGTTAATAGGACCATTGGGTGATGAAGTAAGGAATCCAGAATTACTAGATGCATGGGGGACCGTCTGGTCAAAGCTATATAGTGCTAACTTAATTCTTGAGAATAAGATAGTATTTACTGACTTACATGAGATAGGAACCAATGAAGATTCTTTATTTAATATAGAGGTAATGTACCTTACACAAAATTTTGTATTCATCAATAAGTATTTTTATCACTACTGGAGAGAGAACAGTACCTCCTTAACCTCTAATTATAAACCTAATCTATTGAGTCAATGGGAATGTCTTTTTAATAAACTATCAACATTTATTGAAGAAAAAAAACTTGGTAATGACTATAGTCAAGCACTCAGTAACCGTATTTGTCTTAATACTCTTGGTCTTGGATTAAATGAATTATTTGAACAGAACCAACATGTATCAATAAAGATGAAAAAAATAAAAAAGATCTTACACCATCAACAAATAAGAAGTTCCTTTACTAATTTAGACTTAAGTCAATTTCCATTAGTTTGGAGAGTCTTTTATTTTTTTGCTAAATCAAGATTTGTAGCGGGTTACTACTGTTTATTAGTAACCATAAATATATTAAGAAAGTCGTTAAGATAGGAGGATCGGCGTGGAACCAATAAGAATACTTCAAGTAGTAACCATTATGAATCGTGGTGGATTAGAAACCATGCTGATGAATTACTACCGCCAAATCGATCGAACTAAGGTTCAGTTTGATTTTATGGTTCATCGGGAAGAAAAGGGTCACTATGATGACGAAATCCTTAATCTAGGAGGAAGAATCTATAACATGCCACCTATTCGTCCTGGTAACTATCAAAGATATTTCAGCCTATTAGATGATTTTTTTCAATCGAACATATATAAAATTGTCCATTCGCATATCAATGAAAATAGTAGCTTTGTTTTAAGAGCAGCTAAAAAAGCTGGAGTGAAAGTAAGAATTGCTCATAGTCACTTGAGTGATTTAGGAATCGATTTAAAGCTTCCATTCAGACTCTATGCTCGATATTATATGAAGCAAAATCCTACAACTTACTTTGCTTGTTCCAAAAAGGCAGGGGAATGGCTTTTTGGAAGAAGAGTTTCCAATGATAATAAAGTGAAAGTCCTTAATAACGCTGTAAATGTTAAAGAATTCAAGTTTAACTCAGAAGTGAGAAATTCACTAAGAAAAGAACTAGGCATTGGCGAAGATCAGTTAGTGATTGGTCACATCGGTAGATTTAATAAGCAAAAAAATCATGATTATCTAATTGATATTTTTCAATCAGTCTATAAGAAAACACCTAATTCCATTTTATTACTTGTGGGGGATGGAGATTTAAGGAATGTGGTTGAAGAGAAAGTGAAAAGTTTGGGTTTATCTGAGAATATAAATTTTTTAGGGGTCCGTGAAGATATTTCTAACTTAATGAATGCAATGGATCTTTTTCTTTTCCCATCATTATTCGAAGGTTTGCCAGTCGTGTTAATAGAAGCACAAGCAGCCGGACTAAACTGTATTGTGTCAGATTCGATTACTAAGGAAAGTGATGTCACTGGAAGGGTAGAGTTTATAAGCTTACAAGCTTCTCCCGAATATTGGGCAAATAAAATACTATCAAAAACTCATGAGCATTATGATACAACCATGCATTTAAGAGAAAGTGGATATGACACGAATAGTATGGCTAGTTGGCTTGAAAATTATTATTTAATGGAAGCAAAGTGATAGGAGGAGTAGTCTTGAAGCCCCTTTTAACTATTTTCACCCCTACCTACAATCGTGCATATACTCTTCATTTATGTTATGAAAGTCTTCAAAGGCAAACTTGTAAGGAGTTCATTTGGTTAATCATAGATGATGGATCAACTGATAATACAAGGGAATTAGTGAAACAGTGGATCACTGAGGGTACTGTACCTATTAAGTACCACTATCAAGAAAATCAAGGTATGCACGGGGCACATAATGCAGCCTATGAATTGATAAAAACCGAGTTAAATGTTTGTATTGATTCAGATGACTATATGCCCGATGACGCTGTTGAGAAAATAGTACAATATTGGAATAGGTATGGTAGTAATAAATATGCTGGATTAATTGGCCTTGATGCTACCCCTGAAGGGCAAGTAATCGGTACAAGAATCCCAGAACAATTAAAAGAAACAACATTAACTGATTTATATGCAAAGTTCAAAGTTAAGGGAGATAAAAAACTTGTATATCGATCAGAGTTAACTAAAAAAACTCCACCATACCCCCTTTTTAATGGTGAAAAATATTGTCCATTAAGTTATAAGTATATTTTAATTGATCAAGAATGTCCGTTACTAGTTATGAACGAAGTTCTCTGCCATGTGGAGTATCTTGAAGATGGGTCGAGTATGAATATGATCCATCAATACAGGAAAAATCCATATGGATTCGCCTTTTTTAGGAAAGAAGCAATGAAATACGCACCTACAATGAAAGATAAATTTAGAGAGTGTATTCATTATGTTTCTAGTAGCCTAATGATAAAAAATAATAGATTTTTAATCGAATCACCAAATAAAGTATTTACAGCATTAGCCATACCATTTGGTGTTTCATTATATCTGTTCATTAATAAAACACAAAGAGCAACAGTAATAAAGCAGTAAATTACTTCCTATACAATGCTGAAAGGTAGTTACACATGACCTTTTTATGGTGGAATCTTGCTATTGTTTTTATATTTTCGTTTTTTGCTAGATATTTCTCAAATCCAGTCGTTGTAAAGGGTGTGCTAATAAATTTTAGACCTAATCGATTATTAGTGGCAGGCGTTATGTTATCGCTAGTAGTCATTGCAGGACTTAGAAAAAACATTGGTGATACCTTCTTTTATATGCACTCATTTAAAGTTAGTACTTTTACATGGGATTCAATAGTAAAAGATAAAGACTTTGGTTTCGGAATTCTTCAAATGCTATTAAAAAATTATTCAACTGACCCTCAAACGCTAATTTTTATAACCGCGTTAATAACTAATATACTTATCGTTTTGATACTATCCAGATATTCAGGTTTTTTTGAATTAAGCACCTATGCCTATATTACAGGTGGCTTATTTCTTGTTTCTATGAATGGGATACGACAGGTGTTAGCCGCGGCAATCATATTTACTGCTACGCGTTTTATCATTAGTGGGAACTGGATCATGTATTTTATTGTTGTTTTAATAGCTGCTACTTTTCATCAAAGTGCACTTATACTTTTACCTATTTATTTTTTAGTAAGATACAAAGCGTGGTCTAAGGCGACAATTATTCTATTATTCTTCTCGGTTATTATTGTCGTTGGATTTGATTTATTTTCTTCTCTATTGTTTTCAGCAATTGAAGATACACAGTATGGACATTACTCAAACTTTAATGAAGGTGGAGCCAATGTTGTACGTGTAGCTGTGTATGCAGCTCCACTTGTAATTGCTTTCCTAGGAAGGGAAAAGCTTAGGGAGATATTTCCCAGTAGTGACTATATAGTAAATATGGCTCTCGTAGGGTTAATATTTATGATTATCTCCATGCAAAACTGGATATTTGCCCGTTTTTCTATTTATTTTAATCTGTATCAACTTATTTTAGTTTCTTGGGTTGTACAGGTTTTTAGAGAAAAGGAACAAAGGTTTATATATTATCTGATAGTAATTTTTTATTTCCTATATTATTTCTATGAATCTGTAATAAGTCTCAATATTATTTATGAAAGTAATTATCTGTAGAAGATAAAGAGGGGTGAATATATGGCCATACTTGTCACGGGTGGAGCAGGCTACATTGGAAGCCATACCTGTGTTGAACTATTAAATGAAGGACACAATATCGTTGTTGTTGACAACTTCATTAATAGCAAACCAGAATCTTTGAATAGAATAAAGAACATCACAGGGAAAGACTTCAAGGTTTATTATATCGATCTTTTAGATGAGAAAGCACTTAGTAAAGTATTTGAAGAAAACGAAATTAATGCGGTGATACACTTCGCTGGTCTAAAAGCAGTAGGAGAATCGGTGAATGTTCCACTATGGTATTACTACAACAATATCACTAGCACAGTGATTCTTTGTAAAGTGATGAGCAAATATGGAGTGAAAAATCTGGTTTTTAGTTCATCTACAACGGTATATGGTATACCAGAAAGTGTACCAATTACAGAAGACGCCAGTTTATGGGCAATGAACCCATATGGTAGAACAAAATTGATGATTGAGGACATTCTAAGAGACTTATACGAATCTGATAAAAGCTGGAGCATCGCTCTATTAAGATACTTTAATCCAATTGGAGCACATGATAGTGGATTAATCGGAGAGGATCCAAATGGTATACCTAACAACCTAATGCCTTATATTACGCAGGTGGCTGTTGGAAAACTTAAAGAGTTAAGTGTCTTTGGAAATGACTATCCAACAAAAGATGGAACAGGGGTCAGGGATTATATCCATGTAGTTGATCTGGCAAAAGGCCATTTAAAAGCAGTAGAAAAGGTGAAGGAAACAAAAGGAATTGGTGCGTACAATCTTGGAACGGGAAAAGGATACAGTGTTCTTGATGTCATTCAAGCTTTTGAGCAGGCTTCACTGGCTAAGGTTCCTTACAAAATAGTAGAACCTAGACCCGGAGATGTCGCCTCTTGCTTTGCAGATCCAACAAAGGCAAAAATGGAACTGAACTGGGAAGCGGAAAAAGGAATAGAAGAAATGTGTGCCGATGCTTGGCGATGGCAACTAAAAAATCCAAATGGATATGAAGAAGACCCTCACTTTACAGGAAAAAGTGGGGATTTTTTATTTGGGGAAAAAGTTGAAGAAACAGTAAAGTGAGGAAAAAACAGTGGGAATACAAACGCAACAAAAATTTAAAGAATTGCTTGTGGAGCTTTATTCAAAAGGGCAGGAGTCAGATATACAAGTGAATGACATGATTTCAGAAATACAGCAAAGATTGAATGAACTTTTAGAACCTAAAAAGCAAATTCTACCCTAGGAGTAGGAAAAGTGAAGAGATGTCTTGATTTTATTTGTGGTTTGATACTATTTATTTTGTTTTTACCAGTCATGTTAACTTTAGCTCTTCTAATAAGAATCAAACTAGGAGCACCCATTCTATTTAAGCAGCAACGACCGGGATTGCATGGAAAACCATTTAATCTTTATAAGTTTCGGACAATGACCGATGCCAGAGATAGTATGGGGAATTTGTTTTCTGACCGTATTCGACTCACCCCGTTTGGAGCTACATTAAGAAGGTTCAGTCTTGATGAACTCCCACAATTAATAAATGTCATTATAGGGGACATAAGCTTAGTCGGCCCTAGACCCTTATTAATGGAATATTTACCCTTATATTCCGAAGAACAAGCAAAACGTCATATGGTCCGACCAGGGATTACTGGGTGGGCCCAAGTAAATGGACGTAACGCAATCAGCTGGGAAGATAAGTTTAAATTTGATGTTTGGTATGTGAACAATCGTTCCTTATGGTTAGACTTGAAAATCTTATTTATAACGATAAAAAAAGTGGTTAAAACTGAAGGGATTACCCAAAGAGGGGTAGCTACAGTAGAACCATTCAAGGGTACAAAATCAGTAGAAGGAGGTCATGGATGAAACTAGCGGTTGTTGGAACGGGAGGACATAGCAAGGTTATTCAAGATTTGGTTCGGTTAAATGAGGAAAGTCAAATTATCGCCTTCTTAGATGATAAATACACGAGTCTAACTTTTGAACATTCTGTTTACAATGGTCCAATCGATTCGGCTAAACAACTATTACACATTCATCCAGATCTAAAGTTCATTATAGCAATTGGAAGAAATGAGACTAGGAAAAGAATAGTCGAAAGATTAGGGTTCCAAGATGCTTTCTTTGCAACATTGATTCATCCAACAGCATGGATTAGTCCGAGTGTAACAATTGGTGTTGGAACAGTTGTCATGCCACAAGCCGTAATAAATGCAGATTCGTACATTGGTAATCATACGATCATTAATACAGGAGCAATTATTGAACATGATAACCAAATCTCTGATTTTGTTCATGTTTCTCCAAAAGCTACATTGACGGGTGGAGTGAAAGTGGGAGAGGGAGTACATATAGGGGCAGGAGCCTCAGTAATTCCCAGCTTAGAAATTGGGGAATGGTCAATCATCGGTGCTGGTGCCACTGTGATAAAGTCCATCCCTCCAACAAGTACAGCTGTTGGTGTCCCTGCAAGAGTAATAAAACTACAATTGATAGAGGGTGTCTAAATGATTTCTTCAGTTAAGAAAAGTCGAATTTTCCTATCGCCTCCTCATCTGTCAGGTAATGAAGCCAAGTATATGCAGGAGGCAATTGAAACAAATTGGATTGCTCCTTTAGGACCTAATGTGGATGCCTTTGAAAAAGAATTGGCCGATTACGTAGGAGTCAATGGAGCAGTTGCTGTTAGTTCAGGTACAGCTGCCATCCACTTGGCTCTTTCTTTATTAGAAGTAGGTAAAGGAGATACTGTATTTTGCTCCTCACTTACCTTTGTTGCAAGTGCGAATCCAATTCTTTATCTAGGAGCAGAGCCAGTGTTCATTGACTCAGAGCCGGATACGTGGAACATGTCTCCGAAGGCACTTGAGAGAGCATTAAGGGATGCGAAAATTCAGGGACGGTTACCTAAGGCAGTTATTGTTGTCAATCTTTATGGTCAAAGTGCCAAAATGGATGAGATAGTATCTCATTGTAATGAATATGAGGTACCCATTATTGAGGATGCAGCAGAATCGTTAGGAGCTACTTATAAAGGAATACCAAGTGGAACTCTTGGCAAATTCGGAGTTTACTCCTTTAATGGTAACAAAATTATCACAACATCTGGCGGAGGTATGCTGGTTTCCAATGATTTAGAAGCCTTAAACCGAGCACGATTCTTAGCAACGCAAGCCCGAGACTTTGCTCCACATTATCAACACAGCACGATGGGCTATAACTACCGAATGAGTAATGTTTTAGCGGGTATAGGCAGAGGGCAATTAGAAGTTTTAGATGAAAGAGTTCAGGCGAGGAGAAGTGTATTTTCTAAATATCAAGAAGAATTAGGGCATTTACCTGGTATTTATTTTATGCCTGAATTGAAGGATACCAAGTCCAACCGTTGGCTGACTGCTTTAACAATAGATGATAGAGAAGCAGGAGCTTCTGTAAAGGAAATCTTGGACTTAATGGCCAATGAGAATATAGAAGCTCGACCTGTATGGAAACCACTCCATTTACAGCCCTTATTTAGGGGGATGAAATATTATTCACATCAAGAAACCTATAGTGTGTCGGACCAGTTATTTGAATCCGGGATTTGCCTCCCTTCAGGTTCAAATCTAACAAATGAAGAACTGATTAGAATAGTCGATTGTATTAAATCCTTAAACCTTGGATGTGAAAAAGTACAACAATACGGATAAAACGGGGTAAAAATAATGATTGGAAAAAACATTTATGATATTCGAAAAAGAAGAGGCTTTACCTTAACAGAGCTTGCAGAACGAGCTGGAATAGCCAAATCATACCTTAGTAACATTGAAAGAAATTTAAATCAAAATCCCTCCATTAATGTAATTGAAAAGATTGCTTCTGTATTGGAAGTAGATTTAAAGGAATTACTAGGTTCGGGTGACGATAAAAATGAGCCTCAAATGGATAATGAGTGGGTGGAGTTTGTAAAAGAATTGAGAGATTCTGGAGTAGAAAAAGAGCAAATTCAAGAATATAAGATGCTCTTAGATTTTATAAAGTGGCAGAATACAAAACAAGGATAAGGATGTGTGGGATGAAAGCAGATACAACAACTATCCCAAAGGTTATCCACTATTGTTGGTTTGGCGGGAAAGAGAAGCCTGAAATCGTTAAAAAGTGCATCCAAAGTTGGAGGAAAATCCTAAACGATTATGAAATTGTTGAGTGGAATGAAACTAACTTTGACATTCATTCAAATAATTTTGTTCAAGAAGCTTATGAAGCTGGTAAATTTGCATTTGTAAGTGACTATGTAAGAGTATATGCACTCTATAACCAGGGTGGAATCTATTTAGACACAGATGTTGAAGTGTTTCAAACCTTTGACAAATTTCTTCACCATGAATCATTTTGGGGATTTGAGCAAGAGAATTATATTGCGACAAGTACGATTGGAGCGAGAAAAGAAAATAAACTAATTTTTCAATTCTTAGATTCATATAGAAGCAAAAGTTTTCTAAAGGAAGACGGTAGTTTTCATGAGCTAACAAATGTTGCGATCGTTACAAAAATTTTAGAAGACACTGGATTAAAAAGAGATGGAAGTTATCAAGAGATTGAAGGCATCGGAGCCTTTTATCCACAAACGTACTTTTCTCCATATGATTATATAAACATAAGGGAATTTGTTACTGAGAGTACTGTAGCTATGCACTACTTCTACAAGAGTTGGCTACCGCCCAGTGCTAGGATAAAAAGTAGTTTGAAAAAAGCTACTGCAAGAATTATCGGGGGATCAAATATTGCTAGATTAAGAAGCTTTATTACTAAATAATGTGGAAGGAGTATTCCTACCATGATCATAAAAATGGTAAAAGCACTAGTTACCGAAGCTAAATCAAGGGGATTAATTTTCACAATTTTAATGAACTTATCCAACATTTTTGCTTGTATAAGAGGTTCATTAAATGCTCTCTTATTTATAAGAAATATCCGATCAACTATATTTTTTCTTCAGGCAAATAGTCATATAGAAATATTTCATAAAAAAGCTAAAGTTCATATAGGTAAATTTGTCTTTATTAGAAAGAACACTAGTATTCGTGTTGATCATACTGGTGAACTTCTCATTAGTGACAAGGTTTTTATTAATAATAATTGCACGATAAATTGTGTAAATAAGATTACTATAGGCAGTCAAACCAAAATAGCACCTAATGTATGCATTAATGATCATGATCATAATTACAAAGATCCAAGCGAATCACATTTAATAAAAGGAACTGTTTCCATTGGAAAGAATGTGTGGATTGGAGCGAATGTAGTTATATTACGTGATACCACCATAGGGGACAACGCAGTTATAGCTGCTGGTAGTGTAGTAAAAGGTAATGTTCCAGCAAATTCATTATTTATTAATAAAAGAGAAAAAGAAGTAATACCGTTTGGCCATGGTCACATCCAAACAAAAGTAATGTGAGGAAAAATTATGAAGAAGAATATTTTAATATCAGTCTATGATATGGAAATTGGTGGAATTGAGAGAAGCTTGATTAATATGCTGGAAGCTTTTGATTACGAGCAGTATAACGTAGATTTGTTGGTATTTGAACATCGAGGAGATTTTATGAAATTAATCCCTGATCAAGTAAATCTTCTACCTCAAATTTATGCTTATACAGTCTTTAGAAAGCCAATAACTCAATGTTTGAATGAAGGTCATTATGCATCATCGATAGTCAGAATCGTTGCAAAGTATGCCGCAATACAAAAAGCAAAGGCAAGAAAGCTTGAGGAAGGATCTGGTTATATACAGATGCAACTGGTATCCAAATATTCATCCTTGTTAGTGCCAAAGCTCAAGAAAAATTATGATGTATCCATAAGTTATGCTTGGCCTCATGATCTAATTGCTGATCGAATTTCTGCAAAGAGAAAAATTGCTTGGATTCACACAGATTACAGTAAATTAGAGATTGATAATCAAATTGATTTAGAGATGTGGAATAAGTTTGATTATATTGCAGCTGTATCCGAGGAATGTTGCAATTCATTTTTACTAACTTATCCATCTTTAAAGAACAAGGTATTTATTCTTGAAAATATTACATCACCTGCTTTTATAACTAGTATGGCCAATGAAGCGGTAGCATTTAATAAGATGCCTGGAGAATCTTTTAGTGTGCTCTCAGTAGGAAGACTATCCTATGTAAAAGGATTTGATTTAGCAGTTAAAGCACTCCGTCTATTACATGACAAGGGTTTTACTAATATTAGATGGTATGTGGTAGGTTACGGAGGGTATGAACAAGAGTTGAAGAATCTGATTATAAGCTATCAACTGGAAGATAGCTTTATTTTATTAGGAAAACAAGCCAATCCTTATCCCTATATAAAAGCTTGTGACCTTTATGTCCAACCATCTCGTTATGAAGGGAAAGCAGTTACTGTTACTGAAGCAAAGATATTAAACAGGCCGATCATTATAACTAACTATCCTACTTCTGCAAGTCAAGTTACCCATGGAAAAGATGGAATCATTTGTGGAAGTAACCCTGAAGCAATAGCAGATGCAATAAAAGATCTATTTATTGATAGTGACCTTAGAAATCTCCTAGTTAAAAATACAAAGAAAGAAAATTACAGTAACAATGATGAGATTGAAAAACTATATGAAATAATTAAAAGTCAGTAAGGGGGGATTGGGATGGACGAAGTGAAGGTTAGTATCATTATTCCAGTTTATAATGCGGAAAAATACATTCAGGAATGCATCCAATCCCTAGTGAATCAGAAAATTAAGGAATGTGAATTCATTTTTATAGATGATGGCTCAACGGATAAAAGTCGAGAATTGATTGAATCTTATCAGAGAAATGATAAAAGAATTATTCTAGTCAGCCAAAAAAATCAGGGAGTAAGTGTTGCTAGAAATACAGGCTTACAATTAGCAAGTGGTGAGTATATCGGTTTTGTTGATGCTGATGACTACGTTAGGGAGGATATGTTCAAAGTACTGTATGAAGCTGCTAAACAAGATGATTTTGATGTGATCATATGCAATTTTGAAAGTGAAATGAATGGTCAAATTTATAAAACAACGTATCCATTTCCTTTAAATCAAAGGTTGGTAGGCGATTACATAGAAAATGAAATATTGCCTTACTTGTTAAAGGTGGATAACTTAAACAGTGTTGTAAATAAGATATATAAAAATAAAATATTAAAAGATAAGAGGCTTAAATTTCCTATAGGCATTGCGTTAGGAGAAGATGGCCTTTTTAATCTTTATTTTTTTAATTATACAAAAGCTGCAAAGTATATTGACTACACTGGTTATTATTACAGAGAAGTAAAAGGTAGTGCTACAAGAAATATCGCCAACAAAGATTATTTTAAAAGAGCGTTAGATGTATACAATATGAAATTTCCTACCATAATCACTGAGAAGATACCACTTAAAAAAATACAAATACTTAAATCAACTAAGTTTATTAACAGTGTAATTTCATATATACATCTATACCTGCAACCATCAAAGGAAGTTAGCTTTAACAAAAGATACCAATACGTAAAAAATATGATTCACAACCAAGATGTAAGAGAGGCTTTAAAGGTATATTACCTAGATACTGAAAGTGATTTAGGGAGATATGAGAGATTTATTGTAAAAATGATACATAAAAGATCAGTAACTGCACTTTATTTTGCGACAGCATACAGCAGATTTAGAAACAGATAGAAAGGTGGATTTTATTATGAATATTTTAATGTTTGCCCATGGTGGAAGTTTAAATAGAGGTTGTGAAGCAATTGTTCGTTCTACTGCAACGATTATTAAGAACAAGATCGATAATTCGAGGGTTTACTTAGCATCAGGCAAACCAGAAACAGATAAATTTATTGAGAAAATAGATGGAGTATTTGATGGATCAACCCGAACTATAAAGAAGTACTCAAAAGATTGGATTATCTCAATGCTTAATGTTAAGTTGTTCAAAGACGACACATATGCCATAAGTAGGTATGAAGAAAACACAATTAAGCATATGAAAAATATGGATGTTCTTTTATCTGTTGGTGGAGATAACTATTGTTATGGAGACCAACCAGCACTTTATGTTATTGATAAGAAAGCAAAAGAGCAGGGGAAGAAGTTAGTTCTATGGGGATGTTCAATAGGAGAAGAAGATATTACAGAACATACACTTAAAGATTTAAAATTATTTGATCTTATTTTGGCACGGGAAACGCTAACCTACAACATGCTAAAAGGTAAAGGACTAACCAATGTAGAGCTTTGTGCGGACTCAGCCTTTACTATGGAGAAGGAAGAATTAGATTTGCCTAATGGATGGCAACAAGGAAACACAGTAGGCTTAAATTTCAGTCCACTAGTACTAAGTAGAAATCCAAAATCAGAACAATCAGTTAGAGATCTTATCCGTCACATAATAGATGTTACAGACATGACTATCGCTCTTACTCCTCACGTAATTATTGATGGTAATAATGATTATGAGGTACTTCAAAAGTTTTACGAAGAATTTAAAGATACAGGAAGAGTCATTCTCTTACCTAACAATCTAAATGCCATTCAATATAAAGGGTATATTGCAAGAATGAGATTCTTTATTGGAGCAAGAACTCATGCGACAATCGCGGCATATTCGAATTATATACCAACAATGGTACTTGGTTATAGCGTGAAATCAAAGGGAATAGCCAAGGATTTATTTGGTGAAGAGAAACTGGTATTAAATATAAATGAAATTTCCAATAGCGATCTATTAAAAACATATTTTGATGAAATGGTTAATGAAGAGGAAGAAATAATAAATAAATTAAATGAATCGATTCCTCAAATTAAAGAAATGTCATATAAAGCAGCGGATCATTTACAAAAGCTAGTCAAATAGGATGAGGGGTTGTATGAAAAAAAATATATTATTTATCATCCCAAGCTTATCTGCTGGTGGTGGTGAAAAAAGTTTAATCAATTTACTATCTCAAATTAACTATGAACAATTTAATGTAGATTTGTTCCTTCTGAACCATGAAGGAATTTTTATGGACTATCTTCCATCTCAAGTAAAGATTCTTTCTCTACCTGAGAACTATAAAATGTTTTCAAAACCATTAATAGATTCTATCAAGGACTTAATAAATGCAGGAAAACCAATTTTAGCTTTAAATCGTATATTGTTTAGTCTAGAGATAAGAAGAACAAAGGATATATCCAAAAGAGAGCAATATACTTGGAAGTATTTAAGTAAATCACTAGACTCCTTAGAAAAAACATATGACGTTGCTATCGGATTCTTGGAAAAAACGTCTACCTACTATTGCGTGGATAAAGTGAAGGCTCAACGAAAAATAGGCTGGGTACATATTGATTATGACAAATTGGGAATGGATCCAGTTTTCGACTCACCTTATTTTGATGCACTCTCATCAATAGTGACTGTTTCTGAGGAGTGTGCAAATATATTTGTTAAGAGATTCCCAACACAAGAAAATAAAGTGAAAGTTATCTACAATGTAGTTTCTCCATCCACCATTCATGAAATGGCTAACCAAACCATTGAGAGTGAATTTGAGAAAAAAGAAAGCGAATTTAACTTACTAACAATTGGTAGACTACATTATCAAAAGGGTTTGGAAATGGCAATTGATGCTTGTGAGTTACTAGTGGAAAATGGATTTAACATAAAATGGTATGTAATAGGAGAAGGAGATGAACGTGAAAAATTAACAAGACTCATAGAGAAAAAGGGTCTTAAAAATCATTTTTTCCTATTAGGTCTAAAAGCAAATCCTTACCCATACTTAAAACAAGCAGATATTTATGTCCAGCCTTCCAGATTTGAAGGAAAGTCAATTGCTCTTGATGAAGCCAAAATACTACAAAAGCCAATTGTTATAACAGACTTTAGTACAGCGAAAGATCAGATAACTCACGGAGTAGACGGTATGATTGTAAATATGGACGGCCAATCTGTAGCTGATGGAATAGAGAAACTGATAATAAATGGAGAACATAGAGAAACATTGAGTGATAACCTAAAAAAGCTAAAACTAGGAACGGAAAAGGAAGTTGAAAAGCTCTATCAAATTTTTTAGGGGTTGAAAAAGTGAAAAAAAACTTGTTATTTATTTTGAATAAGTTAGTTTGTGGGGGAGCTGAAAAATCACTTATATCTTTATTGGAAACAATTGATTATACTTCCTACAATGTAGATTTATTTTTATTTAAGCATGAGGGTACTTTTTTGAAGAAGCTACCAAATGAAGTTAATTTACTACCAGAACCAAAAAACTATAAATATATAGACCTTCCTCTAAAAAATTCTTTGTTTGAGCTAGTAAGTAAAAAAGATTATAAACTAGTTATGAATAGAGGTGTTTTGGGATTTTTGGCAAAAACGGAAAAGAATGGTGCGAAAGTAGAACAGAAATTTTGGAAATACTTAGCTTCATCTTTAAGCCACTTACCCAAGGAATATGATGTTGCTATTGGTTTTCAAGAAAAAAGTCCGATTTATTACTTAGTAGATAGAGTAAAAGCTAAGAAGAAAATTGGCTGGATTCATACTGATTTAAATAAATTAAATATAAATGTGAAGAAAGAAAACTTTTACTTAAGTCAGCTAGATCACATAGTTACTGTTTCGGAAGACCTAGTAAATAAATTAAAAGATATGTTTCCGAATAATGAAAATAAGATAGAGTGTATACATAATATTATTTCTACAAATATAATAAATAATTTATCTATAGAACCAGTCGAAGATATGATTTCTGAGGAAGCTGTAAATTTGATTTCTGTTGGAAGGTTAGCAAAAGAAAAGGGTTTGGAACTAACTTTAAATGCTTTGGAAATATTAATACGTAAAGGTTACAAAATCAAATGGTATCTAATAGGTGAGGGAGATCAACAAAACTTGCTAGAAGAAGCTATAAAGGAAAAGGGACTGAATAATCATGTTGAATTTTTAGGATTAAAAGAAAACCCTTATCCTTATATAAAAAAAGCAGATATTTTTGTCCAGACCTCAAGGTACGAAGGTAAATCTATATCTATTGAGGAAGCGAAAGTTTTAGGAAAACCTATAGTTATAACTAACTTTGAAACAGCAACTAACCATGTTATCCATGGAAAGACAGGGCTTATATCTGAAATGAACGAAGATGAAATTGCTATAAATATACAATCTTTAATAGATAATAAGGCACTAAGAACTCAGTTAAGTCAGAATTTGATTATGGAATGTCATGGTACTGAAGATGAAGTAAATAAATTTTATAGTTTATTAGAAGATAAAGTAACTATAAATTTGTAATGGCATTCTACCTTTAGGGGTAGTTTTTTTATTTTAATAATCTTAAAGGCAGCTGATCAATTTGTTTACTAGGGTAAAGAACTTTATTCAAATGAAAATGGGGGAAATGTCAAATGAAGAGCTGACTATTAAAGCTTGTCTTGGTCTAGGTATGAAGATAGGAGAGACCTGTTTGATTGACGGAGCACATTGTTGGTTAATAGAAATAGGTAATAATGTACATTTTCCACAAGCATATTTACTTGCACATGACGCCAGTACAAAACGTTATTAGAATTAGACCAAAATAGCTAAGGAAAAATTGAAGACAATGCATTTATAGGTGCAAGAGCTTTAATTATGCCTGGTGTATAGGTAAAAATGCTATCGTTGCTGCTGGAAGTGTGGTAACAAAGTCGGTACCGGAAAACACAATTGTAGGCGGCAACCCAGCAAGGGTATTGGCCAAACAGATGAATATATTAATCGACATAAGTAGAATATGGAGAGATCAAGAGTCTATGATTTTAGATGGACTGTTGGTGGAAATATTACACCTGCTATGTGTGACCAAATGGCAGAGGAGTTAGAAAATACAGTAGGTTATGTTAAATAATTTATTTATTGCTAGAAAGGAATTATAAGATAGTGATTATACACTTGGGATTGTACTTATTTGTAACTATGATTCTTTTAGTCCTTTGTATAGACTTGGTCCCACTTTTAAGAGATTGGATAGGAAGAATTAAAATAGGAAGATTTAAAGATATGGATTCATGGACAAATGACATAAGTAACATAGCAGAGAAGTGGATACTAAAAACACCAAAAATAAAGGTAACTGATAATTCAAGATTGATCATACTGGATATCATTAAGGGGAATTATACAAAAGCAGCAATTCAGCATTGGCAACAAGCATCTCTACTTCTAGCATTAAATGAATATTCTAAGACTAGAGATGATATATCATTTCAGAAGTCAATTGTAAGTTATCTAAATAGAACTTTTGATTCAAATGGGCAATGGATAGAAAAGCCGAAACATATTGATGTAGCGATCCTTGCATATGCTGTAATGAAATTGGAATTTATTGATATAAATATGTATAAGCATGCTCTAGATACAGTATGGTCCCTCATTAAAGAGCATAAGGGTGAGGACGGAACTATATTTTATAGGCATTCAACAAAAAAATATCGCTATGTTGATACTATTGGGTTTATTTGCCCTTTTCTAGTGAGTTATGGACTAAGGTATGGAAAAGAAGAATGTTTAGAACTTGCAATGACCCAAATAAGAAACTATGAACTGTATGGTATGCATAAAGAATATTCTATTCCTGTCCATGCATATGATTATAAAAATAAAACACCATTAGGCCTTTATGGTTGGGGAAGAGGTCTAGGGTGGTATGCCATAGGATTAATGGATTCATGGAAGCAACTACCTGTAGGAAATAAGTATAAAAATGAACTTGAGCAGATTGTAATTAAATTTGCAAAAGCAGCAATTAGTTTTCAACAAGATGATGGTAGCTGGGGATGGACGGTAACAAGAAGTGAAACACTAAAAGACTCATCTACCACCGCTATTCTAGGATGGTTTTTGGTGAATGCTGGAGAAATACCAGAAATTACAGAAGAGTGTTTTATAAATTCTGATAAATCTTTAAACTATCTTATGCGGGTAACTAGAAGAAATGGTGCGGTTGATTTTTCGCAAGGTGATACAAAAGATATCGGTGTTTACTCTAATGAATTTAATATCTTACCCTTCACTCAGGGGTTTTGTATTAGGTTAGTGAACAGTTTTATGAAGATGAATGAAGCCAAAACTGAGAAATCAAAGGTAAGTTAAATAAGGACGTGAAATATGAAAATTACTGTTTTTACTCCAACCTATAACCGGGCTTATATAATAGAAAAATTGTATATATCACTGCAACGACAATCATTTACTGATTTTGAATGGTTAGTAATTGATGACGGATCCGAGGACAACACAGAGCAAATGTTTAAAATGTGGTTAAAAGATAATAACAATTTTACAATAAGGTATTTAAAAATTAAAAATGGGGGTAAGCATCGGGCTATAAATAAAGCAACTGACCTAGCAAAAGGTGAGTTGTTTTTTATTGTAGATTCTGATGACTATCTGGTAGAGGATGCCCTAGAAACAGTGGTTAAATGGGAGTTGGATTTACAGAATAAAGAAATGTATTGTGGGCTTTCTGGGAATAGGGGTAAATCAAAATCAAAGTTTATAGGTACAACTTTTGCTGGTGAATACATTGATGCTACATCCCTTGAAAGAAATCAATATAACATCACAGGCGATAAGGCAGAGGTATTTTATACAGAAATTCTTCGAAAGTATAAATTTGATGAAATAGATGGAGAAACATTTATTACAGAAGCTACTGTTTGGGATAGAATGGCTAATGATGGATACAAAATTAGGTGGTTTAACCAGGTAATTTACATATGTGACTACCTTGAGGATGGGTTAACACAAAACATGGAAAGTATTTTTTCAAGAAATCCAATAGGAACAGCCATCTACTTCAAGCAACAGATTACTTTTCGTAAGTATAATTTAAAAGCAAAGTTAGCTAATTACAATTTGTACTATAACTTTGTAAAAAGCACTACCGGAATAAATGAAGCTGCTAAAAATTTGGAGATAAACAAGTTAACCCTACTGACAGCAATAATGGTGTTCCAGTCAAAGAATAGATTATTTGGAATGAGCAAATAAAGAGTTTAAGAAGTGAATAACGGTAGAAAATGGGGATTTTATGAGAGTAAAAAATTCTATGATTAATATTGGAGCCGGTTTAGCTAATCAGATGATCATAACCATACTAAGCTTTGTTTCTAGAACAGTATTTATTAGTACGTTAGGAATAGAGTATTTAGGTATCAATGGATTGTTTACCAATATACTAGCGATGTTAACACTAGCAGAAGCTGGATTAGGGGCTAGTATTATGTATAGCCTTTATAAGCCTTTAGCTGAGAGTGATCATTATAGAGTAAATATTTTAATGAAGTTTTATAAAAATGCATATTTGGTCATTGCGGCAATTGTTTTGGTATCAGGCTTAGCTATTATGCCTTTTTTAGATATGTTTATTAAGGATACTAATATTAATAATGTTCATTCGATCTATCTGATTTTTCTTCTAAATACGGTTGCACCTTATTTTTATGTACATAAAAGCTCATTCTTAAATGTTAGTCAAAAAGGATATATTGTTACGGGGATTTATTCTATTTCGTCCATACTATCTGTTTGCTTGAAAATAGCAATACTTCATTTCACACAAGATTATATTTTGTACCTGGTCATTGATAGTGTAATTACTATCTCGAACTCAATTATATTAGCTATAATTGTCAATAAAATGTATCCATTTTTAAGAGATAAAGTTAAAGGTAAAATTGATAGCTCTACTAAGAAGGACATTACCAAAAATGTAAAGGCACTTATTCTCCAGAACATAGGTAATTACTTAATTTTTGGTACTGATAACATCATAATTTCTTCTTTTGTTAGTGTTGCTGCTGTAGGAATTTACTCTAACTACAATATGCTAATTGAAATCTGTAGAACATTTATTAATCAGATATTTAATAATATCTACCACAGTGTAGGAAATTTGGTTGCAAAAGAAAATATAGAAAAGGTTTATAGCATTTATAAAACATATAGGCTTCTAAACTTTTGGTTATACTCCATCTTTACAATATTTTTGGCCATTATGCTCGAACCTTTTATCAGTTTGTGGCTAGGAAAAGACTTTTTATTTGAAGGAAATTTAATCTATGTATTGATGCTCATTTTTTTTGAAAGAGGTATGAGGAATTCAATCACAACCTTAAAAACTACATCCGGTATCTTCCATGAAGATCGCTACGCTCCTCTTTGCCAAGCAGTAATTAATTTAGTAGTTTCCATAACACTTGTCCAGAAAATAGGTATTACTGGTGTGTTTATAGGTACATTAGTGAGTGCGCTAGCAGTTCCTTTTTGGTTAACACCCTACTTAGTGTATAAAAAAGTCTTCTCTAAACCAATTAGTTCATATATTAGAAGTTACACAGTATACTTAGTAACTGGGTTTGTAGTCTACTTAATTACTAAAAATACAGGAGACTTGATTAATGCACATGATATTAAAACTCTAATATTAAAAGCAGTAATTAGTTTAACCATTCCAAACATAATATATATTTTGATTTATCATAAGACTGAAGAATTTAAATACTTATATGGTATTGCTAAAGGTTTATTTCAGAAGACTTTTAAACTAATTAGTTTGAAAAAACAAATTAAAAATGTAGGTTAAACATTAACAAAAAAGTAGCCTATACTTAGAATGGCTACTTTTTTTATAAGTTAATTAACAAAAATATTACCTATTTCATGAACTTTATACTCTGCACTAGCACCATGTAAAGTACTTGTAGTATAAGGTGGTACCCTTTTTAAAATATTCCTTGCAAAGATAGAATCGCCCTGAGTAGAAAGACTTGGACTAGCTACACTTGGTTTTTCGTTAAATAAATTATTAAAAATTCTCCAGTTCTGAGTTCTTCCCCAAACAATTAAGGCGGAGCGACTAAAGGTATTTTCAAATGCTGCAAGGCTAGCACCGGCACTCATGATTACTCCGATTGGTGAATTAAACGTATTGTTCTTCAACACATCTCCTACCATATGCTCCCAGCCGTCCTCCCAGTCAATATCGCAACCAGGCATTCTTCCTTTGTTATTGGAAAACGTATTCCCCTCTATCCACCATCCCTGACCGCCACATAAGGCAAGGCCTGTACTAAAGTTATTTTCAAGCGTACAGTTCTTAATAAAACAATCTCTCGGCATTCCAACCGTTCGGATAAAAGCAACTGCTCCACCAAAGTCAGCGTCGCCAGTAGTTGGCGGAGATTCTTGATAAATAACAATTTTAGCATATCGAGCGTTAACTGGTTTTGGATAATTATAATATTGTAGGTTGTACATTTGTGAGCTAATATGCTGATAGTTTGAATCGTAAAAATGGATAGAGTAAAGTCGTGATCGTAAGTGAGGATATCCATGGTACCCCTGGGTATAACCTAATAAATAGTATTCTCCTAGTCCCGAAATATCCATAAATTGATTATACCGGTAGTAATTCTTTGTAATACTATTATCATTTTGTCCTTGGTCATTAATATTGCCTGCTTCAAAATTAAATCTACTGACAGAAATACTCTTTGTCGCTTTACCCATATTCATATTCTGCCTTGTACCTGTAATTACATTAAATCCTGGTGATTTACTAAACGTACATTGTTCAATTCCCGAATTCACACAGTCCTCAATTAATAGACTTATACAGCCTTCAACAGAAGTATTAACAGTTGTAGAATCCGCTTCTCCAAAAACATGAGCTCTTATAAGCTTTGTATTAACAACATTATTCATTAAAAACATTCTGTACCCAGTAGCGGTTAGTGAGCTAGGTTCAATATTTATTACCGAATCACTGAAATCTACAGTCAAATTGGTAGGGAGGTGAATCGTTCTCGCTGTCGGTGTAATTAGATAGCTCCCCTTTGGAAAGACTATTTTTTTATAATTGTTAGCTGAAGCATAATCCAAGGCTTTTTGAATCCCGTTTGTAGTATCTACAGAATTAGTGTTAGTTGAACTGATTTGGTATGATGCTAATGGAACAAGATAAGTATCTTGGGGTGTGATTGTTTCAACACTTGGTTTAGTAACTGTTAAATCAAAGCTTTTAGAGTGAGTTTTAGTTGCGTCATAAGCAGTTAGTGTCGCTTGTCCCTCAGCAATCCCCTTAACCACCCCGTATTGAACACTTGCTATATTAGGGTTAGAACTTTCCCAATAGACGATATTTTCATTAAACACATCATATGGTAACTTGCTTGATAAAGCTGTAGCCATAACAACAAAATGTTCTCCTACTTCAATGGAGTCTGTTTTTCTATTTATAGACATTCCATCAATAATTCTAGAGGAAGAAGGGGGATTACTTACTTCTCCCCCAACCTTAACCTTCACATATTCAGTAAAGGGTTGATTATTGTATTGAGCAGTGATTGATATATTCGTCTCGCCATCAGTGACCCCAGTTAGTACCCCATTTTCATCTACAGTAACAAAACCTTGGTTTCCACTTTGAAAGGTGATATCTAATTGGTCTGTATATTGATCAGGTAATGCTTGAACCGATAAAATTTGACTTTCTCCTGGTGAAAGATTAACTTCCTTTGGTTGAACTTGTAATCCTACTAAGGGTGTGCTAGCTGAGAAAAAATTATGGTTTCTTCTGACTTCGTCATCTGTTATTGCCCGGTTATAAATAATAAAAGAAGCTAGTTTCTCAGATTGGGTGTTAAGTGCAACAAAATCTCTTCTTATATGAAGAGGAGAAGTTGCAATATTATTCACAAATGAGGCAAAATCAGTTGGTATTGGTAGAGAACCATTATCGTTAATCGCATTGTTTATGAATATATTGACAGTTCTATCAAAGTTAATTCTGAATGTAAAAGTATTAATGGCATTAGACCCAATTGGATTTAACCAATCTGAGTAACTCTGACGAAGACCTTGTTCATCCCTAAACCAAAAGGAATCATAGGCTATACTTCCTGTACTACCATCTCGTTTATTGTATCTAAGTGAGGCTAAGGAGCGATATGAAGTAAACCTTCCATCCTCAGTCTTCCAATGAGAACCATTCGTATCATAACTAACCATTTGAATGGTTATACCTTTATTAAAATCAATTAGGTTGTTCAATGGACTAGTATTGGTAGGGATACTAACGTAGTCTTGTTTTTGTAACAAAAGTCCACGATTATCCACATACCCATCCGTTGAACCATCATGTGAAACTCCAACAACGGTAGCTACCACATTATTTACCTTATCAGTAAGGGTATTTGAAGATGTGCCCGCTTTCCCAGTAAAGTCATAATGCAAGACAAGACCTTCTTGAATTGGACCACTAGAAACCTTTGTATAAGTTATAGTTTGGATACTACTTGAATTTCCTGCGGAATCAATTGCGAATGCTTTAATGGTTGTAGTGTCTTCTATTGTAATTGGCTCAGTATATCTAAGGCTTGATGAAGTTGGAGTGGTTCCGTCAGTGCTATAATATATAGAAGAAGTCTCATTCGTATTCATAGTGACGGTTTGTTGACCATCAAATGTACTCGCTGGAGTTATATTTAATATTGGTGCTTCAGTATCTGTAGGCGGATCACTATCAGGATCAATTAAGCCAGATACAGTTGCTTCGAATGGAACAGTTGAGGTAATAGTAACGGTACGGAATGGTGCAAATCTCCCCTTAAAGTGTTGCTTTGGTTTTACAGGAATGGTCATTCCGTTTATAGTAAATGTTAGGCTATTTGTTTCGTGATTATTTGTTATTGTAAATCCTATCATATCTTCATTGTATGATTTTTGTGTATTCGCACTTCCTTGAAAGTAATCTTTTATAACTAATATCACTTCTTTCTCCTCCATTTCTCATTCTTCTAACATCTTATGGAATGATTTATGTCATTGTTTGGACAACTTCCTAAGATTAATCAAAAAAGGCTTTTAGAGTAAATCTGTAGTTTTTTAGGTTTTTATTGTTCTTGATAATGAACGATGGTATATTGTATATAGAAAATAGGATGACTAAAATGATTAGGTAGGGGAAATGTATAGATGAATACAAAGGTCTCAATGTTCGGAATGGCAAAACAGTTGGTAAGGGCACAACAGTCTTCCCAAAGTAAGATTGTTAGATTAGGAGCTACTATCCTCTCGTCTATATGGAAAGTAGTCCAAATTTTAAAGCGTGTATGCTTTGAAAAAGACTATCGATATCTCCTGTTCTTGCATCTTTTAAATCGAAAAATACCCATCAAACTACTCCTCTTACCTTTATGAATCGGTATCCTAAAATTTTTCAGCATGTCAAGAGTACTTTAAGGGTAAGGGGAATCTAAAGATTCTTTCCTATGGATGCTCTACGGGTGAAGAGGTATTAACATTACGAAGCTATTTTCCAACTGCACAAATAATTGGTGCAGATATTAATAAACGTAGTCTTGAAACATGCAGAAAGCTTCCAGTAGATGAGAAGATTTCTTTTATTTATTCCACACCTAGTGAAATAAAAAAGCATGGTAAATTTGATGTGATCTTTTGCATGGCTGTTTTACAAAGAAATCCACATGATGTAGCTGCTAAAGGAATTACTAACTTAAGTAAAATCTACCCCTTTGAAAAATTTGAAAAACAGATTATTGAGCTTGATAATCTCTTGAAACCAAATGGATTATTAGTGGTTCACTTTACTCAATACTCACTCCTAGATACAAAGCTTGCTTCAACCTATCAGGCATTAGGTAACCATGTTCAGGATGATTATTTGACTCCTGTTTTTGATAGGAATAGTGAATTAATAAGAAATCCAATTCCTCAAAAGAGTATCTTTATTAAATTGAATGGGTAGTTAAATATTTGTATAATTAAACGGATATTAATTAAGGAGTTTATAAAAATGAAACTAGCATTCATCTCCGACATCCACGGTAACGGCATTGCATTGGATGCGGTATTAAATGATATAAAAACAAAAAACGTTGATAAAGTATTTGTCCTAGGTGATATTTGCTACCGCGGACCTGAGCCGCAACGTGCGTTAGACCTAGTTCGAGCACTCGATTGTAATGTAATAAAAGGAAATGCTGATGAATGGGTGGTCCGAGGAGTGCAGCAGGGAGAGGTCCCTGACCATGTTCTAGAACTAATGAATAAAGAAAGAGATTGGATTGTATCCAAACTGTCTGATGAAAGCATCAACTACTTAAGAGAATTACCAACTCAATTGAATCTTGAGGTTGAAGGAATACGAATTCATGCTTTTCATGCTACACCTGACAGTTTGTTCGAAGTAGTTCTCCCATCTGCTAGTGACGAAACCATCCTAGAAAAGTTGGTTACGACTGACGCAGATTTGTTTATCTACGCTCATATTCACAAGCCATACATACGTTTTATGAACGGAAAATGTATTGTGAACATTGGAAGTGTAGGGCTTCCATTTGATGGTTTAAATAAGGCTTCGTATTCTATAGTTGATATAAATGAAGGTACTATTCAAACTTCAAATGTCCGAGTAAGTTATGATGTCCATAAGGTAGTAGAACAGTACAAGAACGTAGGGTACCCAAATGCAGAAATGATGAGTAATGTGGTCTTCAATGGAAGACTCTGATGGGATGCTGATAAACGGAGGGATAAAATGTTTATTATAAGATTGCTCCTATTGGTTCTCCCATTCGTCTACATGGCTTTGATTTGGATCCAAACTAGCAACTTTGATCCAGAATCCGTATATATGCTTTCAACGAAAATAGATATGAGATTTCTTTTATTAATAGGAGCTGGGCTAGAATTAGCCCACCTTTTTGAATTTGGTTTATTATATCTTTTCATAATCTTTGGATTTTTGCTATTCGGGAAACTTACTACAACAAAAGAGATTATTGCGATTATTCTTGCTGGTGGATATGGTGTATTAGATGAGATTCACCAATACTTTGTTCCGTTTCGTTCATTTTCCTATCTTGATTTATTAAAAAATGCAACTGGGGTTTTAGCATTGTGGTATTTAACTAGAAGAAAATACATGCAAGAAAATTCAAAATTAGGAGCTTTCCTTAAGAAATTATCCAATTAAAAAGTACATAGGATAGAATTACTAAAGCATGGGGATTCGTCAAAAAATTTAATAACAATGTTAACTTTTGTCGAAAAGATGTTCTTTATAAAGAAATGTCTTAGGAGTATACTTGAGGTGCTATAGATAATTTCATTAATAGTTATCTATATTTTTTAAGTTCTTTATGTTCTCTATTGAGAAATAAGGAGGTGAGAAATTTTGGGGTTAATCCAGAAACCAACAGTATTGTCACACCAAAGGATTTATTTTGAAACAAAAGCTAGTGGATGCTTAAAAACAGACAGTGTAACTGCAAACGGCGATAGAAAAGGGTTGGGTACAAACTGTAATCCATCAAACAAGGATAGCGGTGCTCAATCAGACAGAGTACACAATACTTAGGAAGTTAGAAGATGAGGCAAGGATTGCTCATCTTCTAACTAAAATAAAAGGATGAAGAATATGAGTGAAAAAAGAGCCATCATTGCAGAACATATCTTTCTAATAAATTATAGCGATAGTATTTTTGAAAAAGAAATCAATAAATTCCCTGAAACAGAGGTTGATAGCATAGATATGTACATTAAAATCATGGGGAATTATGGTACCCCTTTTTTTAACTATGATATGAAGATTAAATTAACATCGAATGAAATCATTTTCCAAAGAAATGATTATTTAATAGAAGTAAAAGCGGATTATAGTGAAGCAAAGATATATGTTAATAACGATTTTGCTCTCAAGCATGCAATGATGAATTTATATAGTTGCTATATTGTTTATAGAAAATGGGGGCTATTATTACACTCATCTTGTGTGATTGACCAAAATAAAGCTCACTTATTTACGGGTTATTCGGGAGCAGGAAAATCTACTGCTGCTAAACTGTCAAACCCAAGAATACTTTTATCAGATGAAGCCAGTATCATAAAGATACAAGGTAATGAAATTACCGTATTTGATTCCCCTTTTAGAAGTGAGACTGAATCGCATGCAAAAAACTTAACTGCTGGTATAGGTAGTATTCAGTTACTTATCCAATCTAATCAAAATAAACGGGAGTTATTAAAAAAATCTGATGCTCTTATGCAATTAATGGATAAGGTATTTTATTGGGCACATAATCGTGAAGACACTAAAAATATTTTACAACTAATGCAGCAACTAGTACAAAACACTCCTGTTTATGAACTGTATTTCCAAAAAAACGAATCGTTTTGGGAGTTGATTTCCTAATGTGTAAATACATAAAAAAAAGTAATGTAGAAGCAACTTTACTAGATAACGAATGGATATTATTAAATGTTGACCAATTTACGGTAACTAAAGTTAACCAATTAGGCGGATATTGTTGGGATTTATTAAACGAAGTACAAACACTTAATGAATTGTATCGTTCTATCAGAGTCCAGTTTCCAGAAAGTGAGGAACTTACCATAAACGATATAGAACAATATTTAACTCAGCTTATAGAGTGTGGGTTAGTAGAACATGATATTTAAAGAGGAAGTACTCCACGTTCTTCAACATAAACTAGAGAGTGATAGCAAAATAATATTACCAAGTATAGGAGAAAGTATGTTTCCATTCATAAAAAATGGGGATTTATGTGAATTCGAGTTATTCGACATTGATAAACTAAAAAAAGGAGACATTATATTATTCTGGACAAAAACTGGGGAACTAATTGCTCATCGTTATTACTGCAATAAATCGCGAAATAATAGACTGTATTATTTCTGTAAAGGAGATACCAATCTAGCCTTTGATGAGCCAATAGAAAGCTCCAATATAATTGCTAGATTGACATTTATTAAGAGAAAAGAACGTAATATAAATGTTAATAATATAGCAGCGATAACTTGGGGAAAAATAATTATACTTATACCAAAATTATCTGGAATAGTAAGAGCCTATTTAAATAAAAGAAGTGTTTCATTATGAGGAAATTTAGTGTGTTTAAGGATTTGATGAAAGAATATTTTAATTTTAAAGATCTTAGGAAGACATTTTTTCTCTTAAAACCTTTTATAATAAAGCATAAAAAAGCGTATCTTATCATGCTTTTTTTACTATTGGTAGATATTTTATTAACCATTGCTTTTGCTACTTTTTATGGGGAAATTGCAAATGCAGCAGTACGAGCTGATGTAGATAAAATAATATCATATATTCCGGTTGCCCTGATTCTAATCATATCTAATATTCTTTACGGGTTATCCGATATTTATTTTGAAACAGTCACTTCCAGTGGTGTGAAAAGAGATATGAAGAATCATATGTTTAGTCATATATTGAGGTTACCTGTAAGTAGAGTGTCAAAAATAAATACAGGTGAACTTATTACTTACTTTACCAATGATATTCATAATCTTGATGGTGTCATTGGATACAGTCTAATCAACCTAATACGTATCCCCGTTGTTTTTACAATCGTACTTTTTTATTTAGCTAATATCAATTTTAAATTAACTTTTATAGGTTTAATGGTAACGCCATTTGCAATTCTTGCAGGTATTACTTTTGGTTTTATAATACGTAAGAATAGTCGTAAACTTAACTCCTTGTTTGAAAAAGTAAATATGCGAATTACCGAAACATTCCAGGGAATAGGAGTAATTCGGTCTTTTACTCTTGATAAATCAACCTATCACTCTTTTTCAAAGGAAAATGAAGACCTATACCAACTAGAATTATCTAATGCTAAAATCCGTGGAGGCTTTAATGCAGGGAGCGGATTTATTCGTTCAGGAACATATTATCTCTGCCTTCTAATGGGAGCTTATTATGTGTCAACAGGTACAATGTCAGTAGGATCCCTACTAACATTCCTTAGTCTTTCTGGTTATTTAATTTCGCCTTTAACAGGCGCTGCTGGTCAGTGGGCAAACTTCCAACGTTCAATTACAGCTATCGATCGTCTTTTACTAATCCTAGATGAACCCGTGCACTCTCCAGAATTGCCTTCAAAAATCCAATCTACTAAGTTAGAAAATCAAATAGATTTTAGAAATGTTTATTTTGGTTATAACAAAGTGAATTCTATTTTTACTAACATGAACCTTACAATACCTGCTGGAAAAACAGTGGCGTTTGTCGGCCCAAGCGGAGCCGGAAAAAGCACCTTATTCAACCTAATCCAAGGCTTCTATCAACCCCAACAAGGTGACATTCTCTTTGATGGGGTATCAATTAAAGAAATGACTGTATCAAAGTTACGAAGCTCTATAGCAAGCGTCCCTCAAGAAACATTTTTGTTTGCAGGTACCATACGTGAAAACCTAATGTTAGCTAGACCTGGAATCACAGAACACGAAATGATTAGAGCTGCGCAAGACGCTTGTATTCATGATTTCATTCTTACACTTCCTAATGGCTACGATACGGAAATTGGTGAGAGAGGCATGAAGCTCTCAGGTGGTCAAAAGCAACGGATGGCGATTGCCAGGGCAATATTAAAGGATGCACCGATTTTATTATTGGACGAAGCAACCTCGGCACTTGATACAGAAACAGAGTACTATGTGAAGGAAGCTTTGAATTCTTTGAAGAAGAACCGAACCACTCTTGTGATTGCTCACCGTTTATCGACCATTGAGAGTGCTGACTTAATTTTAGTAATGGATCAGGGGAAGATTGTTCAACAGGGGACTCATGAGGAGTTACTCAATCAACCAGGGTTATACCAAAACTTAAGCCGGACAAAGTTTAAATCAAAAGTTGAATTGTCACTTGCATAAGGAAAGGAGGATAACGTTATGAACTGGATGGAAGCATTGTATGAACCAGAGATACCTCTTGATTCATCTGATTATAAATCTCTACTGAAAGAAATCATGGAGTTCGGTGTTGTTCCCCAGGTGTATTACTTATTAAAGCAACAAGGAAAATTGGAGCAAACACCTGTATTCTTTCAAGAAAGATTAAAGGAGCAATACGAAGAGAGTCTTTTTCTTTCTCTATTTATCAGGAGCCAGCTTACAAAGGTTTTGGATTGTTTTGAGGAAAGAGAACTTCCAGCTATTCCTTTAAAAGGTGTACACTTTGCGGAAAAATACTTTGGTCATATAGGAGCACGGGGAACCTCAGACATTGATTTGCTGATTCATCCAGAGGATTTAAACAAAGCTATTTCTCTTGTTACTTCCTTAGGATTTACAGTTGAAGAGGAACCCATCGAAGGACATTTTCACTGCAGTTTTAGTAGACATATACCAAATGCAAGAATTCCTTTAACCGTAGAACTGCACTGGAATTTACTGAAGAATGACACCTGTAAGCTTCCCATTGAAGAGTTTTGGCAAAATGCCAAGAGGTTGGGAAACTATCAACATATTTTTGAGTTAAATGATTACCATACCTTTTACATGATTTGTTTGCATGGATGGAGACATAATCTTGATTCTCCGAAACACTTTTTAGATATCATTCAACTTATTTATCGAATTGGTGAGCAAGTTGATTATATTACATTGTTTAATCAGGCTAGACAACATCGTACTCAAAAACGAATGATACGTACTCTTGCAATCGTTTATCAACAGCATCCATATTTACAGAAAGTAAAACCATTACCTGTTAGAAGACCTAACTTCTGGGACTATAAAGCCTTTAAAAATGGACACAAGAAACAACTCAAGAACTATCTAGATTTTATTGATTATTCGTTTTTTAGCTATGATAGTATCTCACATAGTAAAAATGAATTTTTCAATTGGATGAAATCCTTTCGGCCAACACAAACCACTTTTCATAACTTCTAATAAACACCAGTAGCTGTAGCGCTTACAAAAAAGCCTACAGCTATTTTTAATCCTCAGTTTAACAACATACCCACAATAAAAATACTAATTTTCTATTGTCTTCCTCACTTTCGCATGATAAAGTAGGTTTATTCAATTTTGAAAAGGCGAATATTTTTTGTTTCTTTAATAAAAATGTTCGTGTTTTGGTCTTGGTTGATTTGCATTTACTTAATCAACAATCCTATGGTAAGTAAAATCCGTTATGATCCATTCATGACGATTTAAAATATAGAATTTACTAAGGAGAGATGTTAGTGAGGAAGAACAGGTGGTTGATCGCATTATCAGCAGTGGGGATTCATATTTCAATTGGCTCCGTGTATGCTTGGAGTAACTTTACTGCACCGTTAAAAGAGATGTTTGGTTGGTCTGATTCTGAAGTGGCTTTAACCTTTAGTATTGCTATTTTATTTTTAGGATTATCAGCGGCCTTTTTAGGGCATTTCGTAGAAAAGTACGGACCGAAAAAAGCGGGATTACTAGCTGCGGTATTCTTTGGGATTGGAATGACAGGAGCGGGGTTTGCGGTTGATATGGAATCGAAGTCCTTATTGTACTTGTTTTACGGGGCACTTGGAGGAATTGGACTTGGAGTAGGTTATATTGCTCCTGTATCTACTCTTGTTAAATGGTTCCCTGACCGTAGGGGATTAGCAACCGGTTTAGCGATTATGGGATTCGGCTTTGCTGCGGCGATTGCTAGCCCGGTGATGAACTCTTTGATACACTCCGTTGGGGTGGCGAACACGTTCTACATTCTAGGTGTCTCTTATTTTATCATCATGGTTCTCTCTTCTTTATACCTTGAGAAACCGGAAGAAGACTGGTTGCCAGAAGGATTTAAAGAGAAAATCGCTAGTGGAAAAGCAAAAGCTACGTTGGATTTATCACAATTAACAGCGAATCAAGCAGTAAAGACAAAGCGTTTCTGGTATTTGTGGTTTATGTTGTTCATTAACGTAACTTGTGGGATTGCTATTTTAGCAGTAGCAAAGCCATTAGCAATGGAAAGCATAGGAATTGATATGGCGACAGCGGCAGCTTTAGTTGGTGCCATTGGAATCTTTAATGGTCTTGGAAGAATTGGTTGGGCCTCATTATCTGATTATATTGGTAGACCAAATACGTACACAGCATTTTTTGTCTTGCAAATGGTTATTTTCTTCTTCCTTCCACAAGTGTCAATTCAATGGTTGTTTATGGGGATGCTCATCGTTGTCTATACTTGCTATGGTGGGGGATTCGCCTCGATTCCAGCTTATATCGGAGATTTGTTTGGAACAAAGCAGTTAGGTGCGATTCACGGATATATATTAACCGCTTGGGCTGCTGCTGGCTTAGCGGGTCCGCTGTTCGCTGCATGGATTAAGGATACGACAGGAAGCTATGCAGGAAGCTTAACCTTCTTTTCGGGATTATTTGTACTTGCGCTTGTTATTTCTCTATTGATACGAGCGGATATAAATAAATTAAAATCGCAAAAAGTAATTAATCAGGATTCAGTAAAGAAGGCTGGATAATAAATAAGGGTTCATACTGCAACATAGTATGAACCCGACCCTCTAACTTAACCACTACTATCATCAACTTCACAAATAATTTCACCGGAAATACTAATCCATACTACTTTTGGTACCTTCTTTTTAAAAAAAATAAATTTTACACAGTGTGTTTTTCTTCTAAAAAAATCGCGAAATTTGTCGATAATTCATTTAGGAAAACAAAGTAATTTAAAAAAGAGGTGCACAATGGCTACACATTATGAAAAACTAGGGACAAAGTTGCTGACATATACAGTAATCTCCCTTTATCTTTCGGCAGTACCCATCATTGGGCTTATGTATTTTTTCAAGCAGATTGAGATGGGACCCATGCTTGGTTTCTTTGCGTTAACGGTGATTGTTTGTTCGCTATTATTTTTTATTAATAAAAAGCTTGCAAGCTATAGTTGGACAAAGTATCTAGTAGTCTCACTCATGTTTCTTGCCAGTCATTTTCTTTTAATAGCCATTCCAACCTTTAATGCGTGGACCATTTTTATCCTGTATTTGATTTTTTCAATCGTTTACTTAGATCGTAAAGTCATGATTTCGGCAACGGTTCTTATGTTGTTTGTATTTACGATTCAGTTTTTTATGAATCCAGCATTTAAAGCTGTCCAGTTGCCAGTTCTTGATCTTGTTGTATTGTACGTATTAGTAGCTATGTGTGGTGTGGCGGGAATTATCATTTCTGTTATTGGTAGAAAAGTAGTTTCTGATGTGAATGTGCATTTAGAAGAATCTAAAATCCAGCAACAGCAACTTCAAGAAACCTTTGAGAACATTAAAAGCTCTATTCAAGGGTTATTGTCCTTTTACCAATCCATTCAAGCCGAAGTGAGTCATACGGGCAAGGCAACAGAGGAAATTGCAGTTGGTTTTGGAGAAGTAGCTAAAGGGGTGGAATACCAAGCCGTTTCCATTCATGATATTAAGGATAATATTGAAAAAATTCATAAGGAAATTTCTCTTGTTACTCAAACGTCAGAGGAGATGAAGACGTTATCTGGTAAAACAGGTGAGTCGACACAAGTGGGAGCTACACACTTATCTCAGCTTGCTTCTAACATGGGGAAAGTGGAAGGCAGCATGACAGAAACAGTAAGTTTGATGGGAACACTTGCCTCTCAAAATAGTAAAATTGAAGAAATGCTTGGCTCGATCAAAGGAATTACCGAACAAACGAACCTACTTGCTCTTAATGCAAGTATTGAGGCAGCTCGTGCCGGAGAACAAGGCAAGGGGTTTGCGGTTGTTGCCGATGAAGTTCGAAAGTTAGCTGAACATTCTCGTCTAGCAACAGAAGAAGTGGGGAACATGTTAACCGACATTTTCTCTAAAATTATTCAGCTTCAGGAAAAATTAAATCAGAGTAAAAATGCATTTGAGTTGAGCTCACAAGCGGCAAAAGAAGCAGAAAATATTCTTCAACTCATTAGTCAGAATGCAACGAATGTATTTTCACAAGCAGATCAAATCCAGCATAAAACGAACTCTCTTTTAGAGGCTTCCGACAGTATTGTGAATGAAGTAACTTCAATTAGCAATATTACCGAAGAAGCATCAGCGACAACGGAAGAAATTTTTGCTGGAGTGGAAGATCAAAGACATTCGATGAAAGAGGTTATTTCTAGCTTGGATCAGCTGAATGATTTGATTGTAGCTTTGGAGAATATTGTTGTTCAAAATTAAATAACAAACGTTAAAGTGTCCTTCTTTAATTATGAGGGGGACTTTTTTCGTGTAAGGAGAATGAAGAACGTTAGGATGAAAAATCAAGCGGGCAACGTCTTTCATTAAGGGAATGAAGAACGTTTGGATGAAGGATAAAGCAGGAAACGTCCTTCATCAAGGGAATGAAGAACGTTTGGATGAAGAATTAACCAGGAAACGTCTTTCATCAA
>NZ_BCVH01000013.1 GCF_001591645.1 Robertmurraya korlensis NBRC 107688
AAAGTTTGTCTAACTTTATTGGGTCAGATCATATGTCAGCTGCTTTTTGTTAATTCTTCATTCGAGGGTCCAGTGCGTCTCTAAGACCATCCCCCATTAAGTTAAACCCTAGAACCGTCAACATGATCGCAAGTCCAGGGAAAATCATTGTCCATGGAGCTTGAATCAGGAAGGTTCTAGCATCCGCTAGCATTTTTCCCCATTCAGGGTTTGGTGCCTCTGCTCCAAGTCCTAGGAAACCTAATGCTGCTGCCTCAATTATAGCCGTCGCTATTGCTAATGTTCCTTGGACAATTATAGGAGCCATACTATTTGGCAACACATGATGAAATAATATTCGAGAGTCCTTCATTCCCACTGCTTTTGCTGCCATAATATATTCCTCCTGCTTAACCGTTAATACTCTTGAACGTATTAACCGACCAAAGTTTGGAATATTGATAATAGCAATGGCAATCAATGCATTGCGTAAAGAAGGACCAAGTACAGCAACGATGGCAATTGCTAGTAAAATACTTGGGAAAGCAAGCATAATATCAAATGTTCTTGAGATAATTGTATCGACCCATTTGCCATAATACCCCGCTATAATTCCCAGTAGACAGCCTACTACTATAGAGCCTAAAACCGCTAAAAAACCGACCCATAATGAAATTCTTGCCCCATATACGACTCTTGAAAATATATCGCGACCAAAGTCATCTGTTCCAAACCAATGATCACTAGATGGAGGTAACAGGCGGTTAGACAGCATTTGCTCCTTAAACGTATAAGGTGCAATTAGAGGTGCAAATATCGCAATAAAAATAAAAAATATAACAATTAACGCCCCAATAACGGCAAGCTTATTCTTTTTAAAGCTGTTCCATGCTTCTAGCCAGGGGGAGACAACCTTCTCGTCTGTCTCAATTATAGGCTGGTCATTTTTTTGTGTAGAAAGTTCCATTGGTATATCCCTCCCTTCAATTAATGGTACTTAATTCGAGGATCAATCGCTGCATATAATAAGTCAATGATTAAATTAATCATGACAAATATAAAAGCAATAACTAGCACTCCAGACTGCACAACTGGATAGTCACGATAACCAATCGCCTCGTATATATAGCGGCCAATACCCGGCCAACTAAATATCGTTTCAGTAAGGATCGCTCCACCTAATAATAAACCCGTTTGTAAACCTATAATGGTTAAGACTGGAATAATGGCATTCTTTAGCGAATGCTTGTACACAACCCAAAACATCTTTAATCCTTTTGCACGTGCTGTACGGATAAAGTCTGAACGCATGACCTCAAGCATGGTAGAACGAGTAATTCTTGCGATGATTGCCATCGGAATTGTTGCTAAAGCCAAACTAGGGAGTACAAGGTGTTTAATGACCTCAACAAGCTGGTCAGTTCTTCCTTGGATGATGGTATCGATGATATAAATATTAGTAATCGCTGTAACCGGATTCCTAACTTCCTCCCTGCCAGAGGTTGGTAGCCAATCAAGATTAATAGCAAACACCCATTGTTCCATTAGTCCAAGCCAAAAAATCGGCATCGAAACACCAATTAAAGCCAATACCATGGCAACATAATCAAACCATGAATTTTGGAACCATGCACTGATGATTCCAGCATTAACGCCAATCACTACTGCCACGAACATCGCGCAGAACGAGAGCTCGATGGTTGCCATTAAATAAGGGACCATTTCTTCTGAAATAGGCGCTTTTGTTCTAAGTGATTCACCAAGATCCCCTGTTAACAAATTTCCTACATAATGAAAATATTGAACGAACCATGGCTGATCGAGTCCTAACTGTTTTGTTAAGGCCTCAACAGCCTCTTTTGTTGCAAGCTGACCTAGAATTAACTGAGCAGGATCACCTGGGATTGCTCGAATCATAAAAAAGACCACTAATGATAACCCAAGTAGAACTGGAATTAAGGAAAATATCCGTTTAACTGTATAAGTAAGCATAGTCCACCTCGCTTCAATTTAGGGTGAGTAGAGTGAAAAAAGGGAGCGAAACTCCACTCCCTTTTCCTCATTCTTATTTGAATTCAACCGTTGAAAGGACATCAGAACCAGTTGGATGCGGAAGGAAGCCAGTAATATTCGCTTTTCCTGCTAAAGCTGGTTGTGAGTGTACAAGTGGAATCCATGGAGCATCTTCTTTAATTAATACTTGTGCTTCTTTATAAAGCTTTTCACGTTCGGCTTGGTCAGCAGTAGTTTGCGCTGCTACTAACAGGTCGTGAACCTCTTGGTTTTGGTAGTATGAGTAGTTATTGCTTCCAATGCTGTCTTGGTCAAGTAACACATATAAGAAGTTATCTGCATCACCATTATCACCTGTCCAGCCAAGTAGGAAGGTATCTGCTTCTCCAAGGCGTGCCTTGTCTAAGTAAGTACCCCACTCATAAGTTACGATTTTTGCCTTTACACCGATAGCTTCAAAGTTTGCTTGTAATGCTTCTGCAACTTTTTGACCATCTGGCATATATGGTCTTGCTACAGGCATTGCCCATAGTTCCATTTCAAAGCCGTTTTCATAGCCAGCTTCTTTTAAAAGTTCCTTCGCTTTTTCAGGATCATACTCATAATCAACTACATCATCATTGTATCCAGCAACAACTGGAGGCATTGGATTCTTCGCTGGCTCAGCAGCTCCAGCATAGAATGCATCGATAAGAGCTTCTTTGTCTACTGCATAGTTAAGCGCTTGACGAACTAATTTTTCCTTCAATGGACCACGTGTACTTGTAAGTCCAAGATAAGCAACGTTTAAAGAAGGACGGTAGAATGTTTGTAAATCTGCATTCGCTTCAACCGTTCCAACATCAGAGAAGTTTACACCATCAATAAGATCTACTTCACCTGAAGATAAAGCATTTAAACGTGCAGAGTTATCAGGAATCGCACGGAAAATAACTTGGTTAAGCTTTGGTAATCCTTCTTGCCAGTATTCTTCGTTCTTAACAATTGTAATTCTGTCGTTACGCTTCCATTCCTTGAATACGAATGGACCCGTACCCACTGGATTTTCTAAAAACTTGTCACCATGCTCTTCAATTGCAGCAGGGCTCGCAATTGCAAATGGGCTCATCGCTAAGTTTTTATAGAATGGTGCTAGTGGGGAATTTAGAACAAATTCAACCGTGTAGTCATCTACCACTTTCACTTCTTTAATTCGATCACCGAATTGAGAGTTATAGTAGTAGTATTGTTCTTTGTCACCACTTGCCCAGCGGTCGAAGTTAAACTTAACAGCTTCCGCGTTAAAGTCTGTTCCATCATGGAACTTAATACCTTCACGTAGCTTTAATGTATAAGTTAAGCCGTCTTCACTATTCGTCCACTCCGTTGCTAATCCTGGAGCAAGTTCTGTATCTTGTTCTCCAAATTCAATCAACGTTTCAAAAATGTTCTTTGTTACTTTAAATGATTCACCGTCAGTAGCAGTAGCTGGGTCTAGTGAGACCGAGTCTCCACCACGTCCAAAAACTAATGTATCAACCGAAGCTTCCTCGCTTCCAGAACCTTCTCCTTCTGAAGAAGACTCATTAGCTGTGTTCTTGCTACATCCGACCAATGCTAATGAAAGCATGAGGATAAAAGCAAGAAACATAAGACTAGTACGCTTTTTCAATGTTTTTCCCCCTCTTAATTTGAGAGTTTACTACTCTCTTTTTGTCATTTATCATCCATGCTCATGCCACTTAATAAAGGTGACATGCAGCAAAGTGACCAGGTTCGATTTCTTTCATTTCAGGTCTTGTTGTTTTACAAATATCCATGCAATCCCTACAGCGTGTATGAAACGCACATCCCAGAGGCGGATTAGATGGGCTTGGAAGATCTCCACTTAAGAGCTCTCGATCCTTTTTCACATCAGGGTCAGGAATGGGAATGGAATCAAGTAAAGCCTTCGTGTAAGGGTGGAGAGGGTTTTCGTAAAGCTTTTCTGATTCAGTAATCTCTACTAATCTACCTAAATACATAACTCCCACTCGATCACTAATATGCTTGACTACTCCAAGATCATGAGCAATAAAGATATATGTTAAACCAAATTCCTTTTGCAAGTCTTCCAGTAGGTTCAACACCTGCGACTGAATGGAAACATCAAGAGCTGAAACAGGTTCATCTGCTATAATAAGCTTTGGTTTAGTCATTAATGCTCGAGCAATCCCTATCCGTTGCCTTTGCCCACCGCTAAATTGGTGGGGATATCGCTTTGCATGATAGCTGCTCAAACCAACAACCTCTAGCATTTCTCTTACTCTTCTTTTTCGCTCCTCCTTATCGCCAATTCCATGGACAATAAGCGGCTCTTCTAGAATCTTTTCAACCGTATGTCGTGGATTTAAAGAAGCAAAAGGATCTTGAAAAACCATTTGAATTTCTTTTCTCATTTTTCTCATGGCATTTGAATTCAGACTAGTTAATTCCTGATCCTCAAAAACGACCTTTCCTTCTGTTGCCTCTAGCAAACGCATTAAAACACGGCCAGTCGTTGATTTTCCACAACCCGATTCACCAACAAGACCTAGCGTTTCTCCCTTTCGAACATAAAAACTAACATCATCGACTGCTTTAACATGGCCAACTGTTTTTCCAAACAAACCACCTGTGATAGGAAAATATTTTTTTAGATTATCAACTTTCAATAAAACTTCAGTCATGAGCAACATCTCCTTCATGGAGGAAGCATCTTACACTTTGACCATTTTCCAATTGATAGAGTTTCGGATCCTCTATATAACAACGATCAAGCACCTTATCACAGCGAGCAGAAAATCGACAGCCCTTTTGAATGGATCCAGGCTTCGGAACGTTTCCAGGAATTGAATAAAGCCGCTCCTTTTTCTCTCTAACATCTGGCACCGATTGTAAAAGTCCCACAGTGTATGGATGCTTTGGATTTTTAAAAATATCTCGTACTTCTGCTTCCTCAACAATTTTCCCCGCATACATAACGATGACTCGTTGACAAAGGTCTGCGACCACTCCAAGATCATGGGTAATCATAACGATTGCTGTATCTAGTTTTTCATTCAAGTCTTTCATTAACGCTAAAATTTGAGCCTGTATCGTTACATCTAATGCAGTTGTCGGCTCGTCGGCGATTAAT
This sequence comes from Robertmurraya korlensis NBRC 107688, assembly GCF_001591645.1. GTDB lineage: Bacteria > Bacillota > Bacilli > Bacillales > Cytobacillaceae > Robertmurraya_A. Next base: position 5,129 of record NZ_BCVH01000013.1, read on the forward strand.
AATCGTGGATGACAAGAAAGGGCCATCGCAATCATGACACGCTGTCTCATGCCACCCGATAGCTGATGAGGGTATTCATCGATTATTTGTTCTGCGCGAGGAAGTCCAACAAGCTTTAACATCTCGATCGCTTCAACTCGTGCTTCTCTTTTACTTATTTTCTTATGTATTCGAATTCCTTCTATCAATTGATTGCCTATTGTAAAAAGTGGATTAAGTGAAGTCATTGGTTCTTGGAAAATCATGGCGACTTCATTGCCTCTTATCTGACGCATTCTTTTTTCTGAAGCTTGAACTAGATTTTCACCATTTAACCAGATTTCACCATTTGTTATTTTTCCAGGTGGCTGGGGAATAAGCTTCATAATTGATAAGGATGTTACACTTTTTCCGCATCCTGATTCACCAACAATCCCAAGAATCTCTCCCTTATTTACAGAGAAGCTGATTTGGTCAACCGCAGGAATTTCTCCATCTCCTGAAAAAAAGGTCGTCTGAAGCTGTTTTACATCTAATACTGGAGTTTGACTCACAAAGTTACTCCTCTCTTACTGAATATTCAATTCATTCTTTTTTTTCATTTTATTCTATAAATACTGGTAAGTCTACAACTATTTCTCAACACTGTTAATTTTTAGAATAGTATAATAAGATAACTTTTATATACCCTATCTTCTTATCTTATGAGTTAGTCCTAACAGAAATGACAAAAAGCCCCCGAAGGTTTATTCCTCGGGGGTGTTGTTAATGCTCCAATTGTTGAATTTGAAATAATTTATAGTAATTTCCTTGTCTCTTCATAAGTTCTTCATGCTTCCCAATTTCAGAAATCTCACCATTCTCTATCAAGACTATTCGGTCTGCATGAGTAATAGTAGATAGTCGATGAGCAACGATAAAGGTCGTTCGATCCTTTGCTAGCTTTTCAAAGGCCTCTTGAATGAGTGCTTCACTCTCAAGATCAAGAGCGGAAGTGGCCTCATCCATCACTAGAATTGGTGGGTTTTTAATAAATACTCTTGCAATCGCGATCCGCTGCTTTTGTCCACCTGAAAGCTTGACGCCTCTTTCTCCAACCTTTGTTTCGTATCCTTCTGGTAGGTTCATGATAAATTCGTGAGCATTGGCTGCCTTAGCAGCTGCAATTACCTCTTCGTCTGAAGCTCCAGGTTTGGCTAGCAATATATTCTCTTTTACCGAATCACTAAATAAAATACTGTCTTGTAAAACCATTCCAATTTTATCTCTTAGTGATCGAACCTGGAACGAACGGATATCTTTTCCATCTAAATAAATGGCGCCGCCTGTGACATCATAAAACCTTGGAATTAAGCTAATTAACGAAGATTTTCCTCCACCACTCATACCAACAAGTGCAATGGTTTCTCCTTGGGTCACTTCAAGATTGACGTTTTTTAATATATCTTGTTCATCCTCATTATATCTAAAATACACATTCTGAAAATGAATGTTCCCAACGACATTTGTACATTCAACTGCATCAGAAGAATCGTCAATATCGTATTTTTCATCCACAAATTCAAACACGCGGTCCATGGAAGCAATAGATTGTGTCAATGTCGTAGAAGAATTAACCAATCTTCTAAGAGGATTATAAAGTCGATCAATATATGCGATAAAGGCAACCATTTCTCCGATTGATAGGTCCCCTTGAATTACTTGGTAACCCGAGAAGCCGATCACAATGAGCGGGGCGATGTCTGTAATCGTGTTGACAACCGCGAATGCTTTGGCATTCCATTTCGTATGGTCTAATGCTTTTGTTAGAAAATTTTTATTTTGCTTGTCAAAGCGTTCCTGCTCATAGTCTTCCACTGCAAAGCTCTTAATGACAGACATTCCTTGGACACGCTCAGTGAGAAAGCTTTGTACCTCAGCAAGAGCCTGAGACCTTCTTCTAGTTAGTCCACGTAAATTGCCGAAAAAATACTTTACTGAAAAGGCGTAAAAGGGAAACAACACGAGTGAAACAAGTGTTAACTTAACATCCATCGTCATCATCAAAATAATCGCTATTGCTATCGTAGCAACATCCAGCCATAAATTCATTAATCCCGTAATCACAAATGTTTTGGTTTGCTCCACGTCATTAATAACACGGGAGATTACTTCCCCTGCCTTTGTATTTGAATAATACTTAAAACTTAGCTTTTGAATATGAGTGTATAGCTCGTCTCTTATATCATACAATATTTTACTTGCAACCCATTGTGCATAGTATTGGCGATAGTACTCAATTGGTGGTCTAGCAACAACAAATATAACCATCATAATGGCCATAATCATAAATAGCTTGCTCGTTTTTTCTTCAACAGATAATGTATTATTACCAACGATATCATCTAGGACATATTTGATTAGTATCGGAATTAATAGTGGTATCACAAATTTAATAATTCCAATCACAATTGTCCCAATAATTTGTAGTCGATACGGTTTTACAAAGTGTAAATACCTTCGAATGCTACTCATCCTGCCTATCCTCCATTTCACTCTTACTCACATAAAGAAAAACCTGTTGCAACTAGTGACAACAGGCGTTTTTTTCCGTAAATTGATTACCGTCTGTATGTTAAATATCTTTCGTACCACGTATCAATGAAATCTGGTGCGAAAGGTCCTTTTCTTTGACGAATCCACCCAATAAGGTTGTCCACATTTGCACGAAGGATTTTATCAATGACCTCAGGGTAGTTCATCTCTATACGATGACGCTCGTACTCATCCTCGTCTAGTAAGTTAAATGTCATATCAGGAAACACTTTAATATCAAGGTCATAGTCAATGTATTTTAAAGCTTCCCCATCAAAAATAAAGGGTGAGCTTATGTTGCAATAATAATACACTCCATCTTCACGTATCATTCCGATTACATTAAACCAATATTGAGAGTGAAAATAACAAATGGCTGGCTCTCTAGTAATCCAGGTTCTTCCATCAGATTCTGTTACGATGGTACGGTCATTTCCACCAATGACTAATCCTTGCGTTCCCTTTAATACGGTAGTCTCTTCCCATACTCGATGGATGTGACCATTATGTTTGTAACTATGTATTTGGACCGGTTCACCTTCCATGGGTACGCCCATTTTTCTCCCTACTTTCATTATCCGAACGCTCCCGAAACCTAAAAATTTCTAAAATTATATATGTTTTCCTCAAAAGGTTACAAAGAACATTTCCTGTTTTCTACTATTATAACGGTAAAACATCGAATTTAAAACAAAGAGCCCTTGAAATTTCTCAAAGGCCTCTTAATTTACGTATAAAATTAGTTAAATTGTGATATTTTTTCCTCATCTATCTTCTTAATACTGTTTCTGCTTCCTGATAGGAGCGAATAAGCTCCTCCGTCTGCCTTTCGAAGATTTGATGAATCTCACGCAAATCCTGCTTCATTTGCTGGATTTCATCCTGAATGCTATCCAAATTTGCATGCTTTTGTAGCAGTCTCAGTTCTTCCTCAATTTCCTGACAGCGTTCAAGCTCTGTTTGTATGTATAGTAGCTTTTCCATTGTAGCCATTTGTTCACCAACTAATCGTGAAAAATCACTCACTTTGTCCACCGCCTTCTTTTTCGATATATATACTATTCGGTAATGGCGGAAACTTTCCTTTGACTAGTTATGTAGACGTATTAGAAGTTTTGTCGAATACGAGGTTTATCAAAGTTGGTCAAAATGCAACTTGTTTTAGCAGCAGTAGCCAAATGAGGACTTTTTCTCTTGCTGTTGAACATGTACTTTCTTCCCTAGGGACACTGTGGGCGTTCTCTCTTACCATTGTACCCGCGTTTACCCTCCAATGGGCACTGAGCGATGCTCTCTCTTACCATCGAACTTCCTTTTACTCTCCAACGGGCACTGACGGCCGTTCTCTCTTACCATTGTACCCGCGTTTACCCTCCAATGGGCACTGAGCTACGCTCTCTCTTACCAACGAACTTCCTTTTACTCTCCAGCGGGCACTGACGGCCGTTCTCTCTTACCATTGTACCCGCGTATACTCTCCAACGGGCACTGAGCTACGCTCTCTCTTACCATCGTACCCGTGTTTACTCTCCAACGGGCACTGAGCTACGCTCTCTCTTACCATCGAACTTCCTTTTACTCTCCAACGGGCACTGACGGCCATTCTCTCTTACCATTGTACCTCCGTTTACTCTCCAACGGGCACTGAGCTACGCTCTCTCTTACCATCGTACCTCTACTTTCTCTCCAACGGGCACTGACGGGTGTTCTCTCTTACCATTGTACCCGCGTTTACTCTCCAACGGGCACTGAGCGACGTTCTCTCTTACCTTCGTACCTCCGTTTACTTTACAACGGTCATTGAGACCTAAAAATAGTTGCAATGCACATAAAAAAATAAGGTGCTCTTTCCGAAGAAAAAGAGCACCTTATTGTGGTTATTATTAAGAGTTTTGGCCTTTACGAGACTCAGCTTGAGCGTTTTGTTGACGTACTTCTTGTACGTTTGTTTCACTAGCAAACTCAGTGCCGAATTGACCTTGTCCAGCTGATTGAGAACCTTGTCTAGCTGATTGTGCGTTTTGTTGACGTACTTCTTGTACGTTCGTTTCGCTTGCGAACTCAGTACCGAATTGACCTTGTCCAGCTGAAGCAGCGTTTTGTTGTCTCACTTCTTGAACGTTAGTTCCAGATTGAGTTCTGTTTGGTTGCTTTGCCATTGTAATCACCTCCACAGAAATTAATTTATCCAAGAGGTGACGAGTCTATCCTAAAGAATTTTTTTCCAATTTCATTAAACTAAGAGAGAAATTCCTCCGTCAACAATAATCGTTTGCCCGCGAATCATATCTGATCCATCGCTTAACAAGAACATGATCGTGTTAACCATATCATCGATTTCAACCATTCTCCCCGCAGGTGTTTTTTGTCTTGCTTCCTCCAGCATTTCCTCACGATTAGGAAAATGAAGGAGTGCCTCTGTATCAATCGCTCCACCTGAAACGGCATTTACTCGAATGTTTTTTGGTGCTAATTCTACAGCCAAATAACGTGTCAGTGCCTCCAAAGCTGCCTTTGATACACCAACGGTTGTGTAATTTTCCAAATAACGAATGGAACCTAGTGAACTAATGCTTACAATTTTCCCGCCACCATTCTTTTCCATCAGCTTTGCTGCTTCCTGTGCACAAAATAAAAGCGCCTTGCTATTGATATTCATCGTCCATTCCCAGTGAGATTCTTCTAACTCCATTGCGGGACGGAGAACACCAGAAGCAGCATTGCTTACAAATACATCAAGCCTTCCAAAATGCGCTTCAATTTCTTCAAACATGGTTCTAATTTTACTAACATCACCCACATTTGCTTTCACAACAAGTGCTTTTCTACCGAGAGCCTCAATTTCCCCCGCAGTGTCTAGCGCCGCTTTTTTGCTACGAGCGTAGTTAATGACAATATCGTATCCTTCTTTTGCTAATCGTAGGGCCGTTGCTTTTCCAATCCCTCTGCTACTTCCAGTTATTAGTGCTACTTTATTTGTCATATGTACATATCCCTTCACTTTCTGATAATTTAACTTTTATATGAATAGTTCACAAATAAGATTACCACAATACATCTATAAGAAAAATAGAGGATGTGTGAGACAATGTATGTAGGTCGAGATATGACTGAGCTCTCTATGATACCAAAAACGGAGTGGAAAAAAGAGGAGCTAGCTTTTTTCCATCACTCTCTTCAACAAATTATGCCTTATTTAAATTCAGAAGGTGTAACCATCCACCGAGAAATTATTAAGGAAATTGAAGAGCGTGGTGGGCTTCATCGAAACGAAGCAGATTGGACTCATGGGACAAGAGTTTCTTATGACTAATAGAAAAGCGGAAGAAGCTTGCTCAGGGGCGACAAGCATAAGGCGAAGTACGCAGGAAGGCCTGTCTTCTGGAGTACTTTGACTTATGACCAAGGAATAATGGCTCTAGATTATTCCATCGAGCCACTAGCTTCTGAAGCTGGACAAAGAAAAACGCCACAAACTTGTGGCGTTTACTCCTTTTTATAAAATTGACGCAGCATTTTCTGATGAGAAACTGGAAAGGCAAAGCTTTCTATTTCTTCTTTGGTTACAAGCTTTAAATGATCAGATGTTGTGATTGGTGCTAATAGAGTTCCTTCGTACACATTTACATTCCATACTAGATGAGAGAAGACATGTTCGATATGACCAACGAGCTCTCCGATACTACATTTGATCTCCAACTCTTTATCCAAATTCGATACTAACTGCTCTCTATCACCTAGAACGGGAAGATGGATTTCTACATTTGGAAACTGCCACAAATTTGCAAGCAATCCTGTTGATGGACGTTTTTGTATAACCGTTCGTCCATCCTCATCTTTCAGGATAACCGCTGCAAGTTGTACCTTCCGTTGTTTTTTCGCCTTCGTTTTAACGGGCAATTCATTTTGAGTCCCTTCCTCGAAGGCATGACAGTGGTCCCTAACCGGGCAAAGCAAACAGGATGGTGAAGTTGGTGTACATATCAATGCACCTAGCTCCATTAGGGCCTGGTTAAAATAAGATGGGTTATCGTGGGAAATAAAGGTACGAACAGCTTCTTCAAACACTTTTCTACTGGATGCTTTTGCAATATCTTCCCAAATAGATAGAATCCTTGAAAATACACGCATGACGTTCCCATCCACTGCTGGTTCAGGTACTCCATAGGCTATGGAAAGAATGGCTCCAGCCGTATAGGGACCAACACCTTTTAAGCTTGAGATTTCCTTTGGCGTATTAGGTACTTTTCCTCCATACTGCTCATGAACTTCCCGAACAGCTGATTGCAGATTACGAACCCGTGAGTAGTAACCTAACCCTTCCCAAGCCTTCAGTACTTTTTCTTCATCAGCATTAGATAGAGCCTCAATTGTCGGGAACTCTGTAATAAAACGGTTGAAATAGGGAATTACGGTTTCTACCCTAGTCTGTTGAAGCATAATTTCTGATACCCAGACTTTATAAGGATCTTGATCCTTCCGCCATGGCAAATCTCTCTGCTCTCTTTCAAACCAGCCTATCAAATCATTTTGAAATTCGTTTTTATTTATATTTGTTACATTTTTTAAAGAATTGGACATTTTTTTGCCTCCAAAAAGTTAAACAAGTACATACTAAGGGAATATAATGTTAGATAGCTTTTCCCATTAATTTTTTTCCCGAAATCTTTAAATTGGACAGTGAATACACTTAAATTATTACAACTACTTTAAAGTAACGATTTATCACTACTTTTACAAGATAATTATTGATAAAATTAAGATTAGAGTAGGATCAATTATTTCCTAAAAAGGAGGGAGATTCCTTTGGATACCGGTACACACGTAGTGATGGGATTAGCTTTAGGAGGACTTGCAACACTCGATCCCGTTGTAGCAGGCAGCTCCACAACAGCAACTAGTGTCATGATTGCTACTCTTGTTGGCTCACAAGCCCCTGATATTGACACAGTATTAAAGCTTAGAAACAATGCCGTTTATATTCGTAACCACCGTGGAATCACACACTCCATCCCAGCTGTATTGCTTTGGCCTTTAGCCATCACAGCTGTAATCTATCCGATTTTTCCAGATGCTAATTTACTCCATTTATGGCTTTGGACTTTTTTTGCTGTGTTCCTCCATGTATTCGTAGATATTTTCAATGCGTATGGAACACAAGCATTACGACCCTTTTCTTCTAAATGGGTGGCCCTAGGGGTTATCAATACATTTGATCCATTTATTTTTGCGATGCATATCGTCGGAATCCTTGCTTGGGCGTTTGGGGCACACCCTGGCTATACGTTTATTGGTGTATATGCCGTCTTAGTCGCCTACTATATTCTTCGATTTATTACACGACGCAAGGTTTACCATGAAGTAAAAAAGCTGGTCCCGGATGCAACAGACATCATTATCGCTCCAACAATGAAGTTTCATCAGTGGCGAATCGCTGTCATGAATAATAACCAATTCTTCGTTGGACGTGCCCATGATAACAAGGTGCGAATCCTGGACCAATTTAAACGAGTAGCTGTTCCTGAAACCCCGGTTCTTGAAGCAGCAAAGCTAGATAAAAACCTTTCAGCTTTCCTCTCCTTTTCACCTGTTTATCGATGGGAAGTGGATGAGTATGATACGTATTACGAAGTGCGCTTTATTGATTTGCGGTACCGAAGCAATGGTCATTATCCATTTGTGGCCGTTGTTCAGTTAGATCTTGATCTTAAAATCCTGTCCTCTTATACTGGTTGGATTTTTAGTGAGGAAAAGCTTCGTAAAAAGCTGGATATTATTCCTGGATAGCAAAAAGCGATGTCTCCCATGGACATCGCTTTTTTAATGTAAGTCATTCGGGTCTTGTTCTAGTAAATGCTTATATTTAGGGTTAGAAGCAACAAAGTCATGAAGCTTATCACCATAATAATCAATCCATTGCCGAACAATTCTTTCAGTCATTTCACTCCCACGGTAGGTGTAACCAGCCTTGGCTCTTGTCGTCTCAAAATCATCCCACAATAACTCGACCCAGGTTCGAGCCTGTCCAAATGAAAGTTTATCATTTTTCTCCAGCAATAATTCAATTAGTTTTTGTTGATAATGTTCCATTGATTTCACCTCTTTTCCAGTTATCGATACCATCCGATTAAAGCATACTAATAGTGCTTGATTATTTCATCACTCATTTTTGAGGAGGTAAAAGCGATGCGAAATAAAGCCAAGGATTTCCCTAACCAAAATGGAAATAAATTCCAAGGAGAACCACGGGCGAGACCTGAATTTGCTTCAAAAAGAGCGGATGGAACGATAAACACTCATCCACAAGAACGGATGAAAAATTCAAGTACTCGATGATAACAAATACTGGGAATCAGCCTGTCTGGTTCCCGCTATTCTTGAGCATCGAGATCGGTAATGCTTCTTCCTTTTGGCTCCCCGCTAATCGATACCCCCACGCAAACACTCCGTTTAAGTAATCAATTTTAAAATAGGCGCCTGGATCTCCTTCAATTTCATATATATCACCAGGCTTAAAATCAGTTGGATTTAATAAATAGGCTTTAGCCATTATCGCTTTTCTCTCTAATACAGCATATTCATTTACCATGCCTAACTGCTCTGCTTTCCTTGCCTTCTCATTAAGCTTAGTTATTTCTTGATGTAATTCAAACTCAGATAGTTCACTGTAACGTTTTTCTTTTTCCATCCCAACCACCTGCCTCTTAGGCTGTATTTTCGTATAGGTAATGGTACCATAATATTATTCCGGACGAAAGGAAGATACATATTGAAATCAGTTATTATTACGGGAGCAGGATCGGGTCTAGGTCGAGAGCTCGCCCTACAGTATGCAAATGAGGGTTACCACCTCATATTAGTTGGTAGAACAACAGAAACCTTAGAAGAAGTAAAAAAGTTGATTACGAATGCACATGTAATTGTTATGGATATCCGAAACAAACAGGAAGTTAACGAGAAAATGAAATCCATTTTCAAGGACTATGAAGTCATTGGACTTATTAACAATGCCGGGATTGGATACTTCGGTCCTTTTGAGCAAGTAAAGGAGTACGAGATAGAGGGGATGCTACATACGAATGTCCTCGGTACCATGTATATGACTCAAGCGGTTCTTCCAAGTATTTATGAATTAGAGGGAAGCTTTGTTATGAATATTATTTCGACCGCAGGGCTTCGCGGAAAAGTTCATGAGGCAGTCTATGTCGCAAGTAAGTTTGCCGTTCGGGGCTTGACCGAAAGCTTACAAAAGGAATACGAAGCAACACCCGTTCATATATCAGCAGTGTATATGGGTGGCATGAACACACCCTTTTGGAATCGTTCGCACCATGTGAAGGACCCCTCACGGTTCCGTTCGCCAAAAGAAGTGGCGAAGATTATTTTTTCACAAAGAGAAAAGGATTGTCTAGTAATCGAGTCCAAATAAGCTATTATTTGGACTCTAAATACCTGTTTATGGCTTCAATGGAAAAACCTTTCCGGTAAAGCGCCTGCTTCATTTTTTGCTGATATTCGTAGCCAGTAAACTTACTGTACTTTCGCTCTAACTTTTCTGCTTGATACCTTAATGACTCTAACTCCTCATCATCGCTAGTTGTTTCCATTTGTTCAAAAGCAATTTGGAAGACTTGTGAGCTAAAGCCTTTTCTAAAATGAAGCTGTTCCATCTTTTGTTTCATGATTTTCTGTGATTCTTGTTTGTTTTTCTTCATATATTTCTCACATAAAGCAATTGCCTTTTCAACCTGGAGTTCAAAGGGGAACTCTTCAATCGCCTCGGTAATATACTCTTCAGGAATTCCCTTTTCCTTAAGCTCACGTTTAATTAAGGATGGTCCTTTGTCAGTCGTATTCATTTGTGTTCTTACGTAAGCAAAAGCTAGCTGTTCATCATTTAAGAATTGGTATTCATTCAGCTTATGAATAACCTCCTGAATGATCACCTCATCCACTTCTTTTTCGGCTAAATGCTTTCTTACCTCAGTTTCCGTTCTCATCATTCGTGCTAAATAATTCACTGCTGTATTGTAAGCTTTTCGAATATCATCTGAAAACGATATTTCTGAAAAGAGTAGGTCATCAAGCACCATGCCTTTTTTTAGTCCGTGTTTAATTAATACATCTTCATCGACACTAAAACCATATTCTTCTCCTTTTCCGTTATCAAGGAAAATATTATAACGATCTGTCCGTTTTTTTTGAACGGTTATTTTTGTGATGGTTGGCATCTTTTATCACCTCTTTTAGTAATGTAGCACATTGTAAACGTAGGAATTGAAGGAAACCGTGTAGAATATACAATAAAGGATCCTTATAGGAGGAAAACTAATGCGAATTGCTATTTCAGGCGGAACTGGATTTGTCGGAAAAGCTCTTTGTGACTCGTTAAGAGCGGATGGACATGACCTTTTTATTTTAACGCGAAAGCCGCAAAATGGATATCAAAAGGGTGTAACTTATGTGGAGTGGCTTACGGAAGGTTCAGATGCTGCAAAAGAGCTTAAAGCAATTGATGTATTTATTAATCTTGCTGGTGAATCCATTAACAGTGGACGATGGACAGAAAGTAGAAAAGCCCGAATTTTAAATAGCCGAGTTACTGCAACTCACGAGGTTGTGGCCATTCTCAAGCGGTTAACTCAAAAACCAAAACTCCTTATCAACGCAAGCGCAATTGGGTTTTACGGTACCTCCACAAATGCAACCTTTACGGAAGCAAACGAGAAGGCTGGTGACGATTTTCTTGCCCAAACGGTGCAAAAATGGGAGGCTTCAACCTTAGAGGCTATCGAACTTGGTGTACGGACTGTGTTTGCGCGCTTCGGAGTGATTTTAGACAAAAATGAGGGTGCATTGCCAAGAATTGCTCTTCCCTATCGCTTCTTTGCTGGAGGTTCAGTCGGTTCCGGCGAACAATGGATTTCTTGGATACATATCACAGATGTCGTTAATGGAATTCGTCATGTCATTGATTCAACCGACCTGGTTGGCCCTGTAAATTTTTGTGCCCCAGAAGCAGTAAAGATGAGTACCTTTGGAAAGACACTTGGATCTGTATTAAAACGTCCGCATTGGATGCCAGCCCCTTCTTTTGCCCTTCGTCTATTGCTTGGTGAAATGAGCATGCTGTTGTTAGAAGGACAAAAGGTGGTACCAGAAAAGTTAGTAAAAAGTGGATTTAGGTTCACATATCCGACACTTAGAGACGCTCTTCATAATATTTACTCATAAAAGAAGTATGTAAATGGATCGTTAAGGTAAAAATTAGTAACGTGAAAATACCTTTGAGAGGATGTTTTTGAATGAGTGATAAGAAGAAAAAGGATAAGTCAAAAAGTACATTGTCAAGCATGCAAGAGGTTACTTACTCACGTGAATTCAAGCTTGCTGACCAAGCAGGAGGATTCTCAGGTAAAAAGTCGAGACATTAAACTTTTTCCATTCATAACAATGTCCGAGAAAGTAAAGGATAAAAGTACGGGAATTTGTTACATTTCCGTACTTTTTTCTATGAAAGGGGTAGATCGCATTGAGTAAAAAACAATCACTTCCACAAACACCGAAAAATATGAAATCAGACGGGTTAGATGTAGAATTTGACCGTGACCTTGCCGACCACGACGACTTAGAAGCAATGGCTCGTTCAAAAGCAGCTGATGAGCGTGCAAAAAGTGGAAAAAACCAAAAGGCATAATCATTAACAGTTGTGCACAACATTATCCACATTATTGTGGATAATGTTAATAACCATCCAGAGGTATGAATACAAAGAGGTTCCACTACCATTACTTATACACAACCATCCACAATACCTGTGCAAAACCGGGTGACAGACACCCTTCGTGGACAGATCCGGTTGTTTTGTCCACCGACGGTGTCTGTCACCGCTCGTGGACACTTTATGCATTTTTGTCCATTTCAGGTGGACACCCCTCTTTCCTCTCCGTTAAGAAAATCATACATGACACTCGATTTCCCCTATGATAATATGATTCTTGTAGTTGAATAAATTTAGTCACCCTAATTATTAGTCAAAAGGAGCTGAATTGCGCTTTGAAAATCGAGTTGATTGATCGTTTTATTTCTTACGTTGTTATTGATACGCAATCAAATGATGAAAGTAACACCTGTCCTTCCACACCCGGTCAGCTTACACTTGCTAAAAAGCTTGTAGATGAGTTAATGTCAATTGGCCTAGAAGAAGTAAGTATAGATGATAATGGTTATGTTATGGCAACCCTTCCTGCAAATACAGATAAAGAGGTTCCAACGATTGGCTTCTTAGCCCATCTTGATACTGCAACAGACTTTACCGGTAACGGAGTAAATCCATTACTTCACGAAAATTATGATGGCAACGATATTGTTCTCAACGAAGACCTACATATTGTTCTTTCACCAAACGACTTTCCTAATCTAAAAAATTACATCGGACATCATTTAATTACAACTGATGGAACTACCTTGCTTGGTGCTGATAACAAAGCTGGAATAGCTGAAATTATGACAGCTATGGCCTATTTAGTTCAACATCCAGAAATTAAGCATGGAAGAATTCGTGTGGCATTTACACCTGATGAAGAAATTGGACGTGGGCCACATAAATTTGATGTGGATAAATTTGCTGCCACGTATGCCTACACAGTTGATGGTGGTCCTATTGGAGAGCTTCAATACGAAAGCTTTAGTGCAGCTGCTGCAAAGATAACAATCAAAGGAAATAATATTCATCCAGGTACCGCTAAAGGAAAAATGGTTAATTCAGCTAAGATTGCAATGGAATTAAACAGCCTCCTTCCACATGAAGAAGCACCGGAATATACAGAGGGCTATGAAGGCTTCTACCATCTTATATCCTTCCACGGAGATGTTGAGAAGACGGTCCTAAGTTACATTATTCGTGATTTTGATCGCACAAGCTTTAATAATAGAAAATCTGCAGTAGAAAAAATTGTTGCTAACTTAAATGAGAAGTACGGTCAAGGAACGATTGAACTTGAGCTTCATGATCAATACTTTAACATGAGAGAAAAGATTGAACCTGTCAAAGAGATTGTCGATATTGCTCACGAGGCGATGACTAAGCTCGGCATTGAGCCAATTATTGAGCCCATTCGTGGAGGAACAGATGGTTCTCAACTCTCTTATATGGGTCTCCCAACGCCAAATATTTTCACCGGTGGAGAAAACTTCCACGGAAAATTTGAATTTATCTCCATTGATAATATGCTGAAAGCAACTAGTGTTATCGTAGAAATCGCTCGATTATTTGAAGAAAAAGCAAAGTAAAAGGTGACTGTCCTCCCCACGTGGACAAATCAACATGATTTGTCCACGAAGGGTGTCTGTCACCTTAATTTGTTTGCGAAGTGGGTTATCTTGGTTTCGTCGAGCTTAAACTGGCTTTCTTTTACTTTGTGAACCTTTTTAATGATGAATCTTTCTAGCATGTTCATTTTGGCGAAATCAAGTTCATACCCAAATACTTCTTTAGCAACTGCATGGTCTATTAAACGTTTGGGAAATGACTGATTAAACTCCTCCTCTATTATGGATTTGTCCGGGTGTCCTGCGCATAAGAATAATCCAACCTTTTTTGTAAGTAAGGTTTCTAGATGGATTTCCATATAGGATGTGAGTTCTTTTTGAGCTCTACCCATATATATGGATCCCCCCATAATCACTGTCGAATAGTCAGAAAGGCCTGGAACCTTTTCCTTTAAAAGGTTCACTGTTTCTACCTCTTTAAATCTTTCTCTTAACTGGTTCACCGACTTTTCCACCGTTCCATGCTTGGTTGTATAGATGATTAAAATACTCAAATTACCTCCTCCTTTCTCCCGTTTTGACTAAACCCTAACTGTTAGTTGAAATATTGACCACATGTAAATTCCTTCTCTTTTTTTATATTACCAACCCCATCCCTTAAATATATTTTCATAGTGCAATATTCACAAAAAATTCAGATATACATACAAGAATAATCAGTCACTTTTCCCTATAAACAAATTCGAATTATTCTGATATATTTGAATCAATCGTGTTCCTAAATAATTGATATTCTACATACTTTTTCAACTTAGGTAACATAGAACAATGGATGGAGGGAAAAATTTGAAAATCTCAAAAGTCATATCCTCAGCCGCCGCTTTAGCACTAAGTGTAGGGATGCTATCTACGACTCTACCAATTAGCTCAAAGCTTGCTGCAGAATCAACAAGTGATTCACACGCATCTCACTCACACGCAAGTGGTTCCCCATTTGACCTCGGAATTGCTAATGATGAGCGATTAATTAAAATGCTAAAGGCTTCAGGGAAAATCTCAAAGAACGCAAGCCCAGCAGAGGCAGAAAAAGCCCTAAACAAGTTCCTACAAAATAAAGCAGCATCAGCAGAAAAAGAAGCTGGTGAGCTCCACGAAAAAGTAGAAGATGTTCGTACTGCTCTCCAAAAGGAAATGCAAACTACTAGTTTAACAAACGGAAACGGAAACAAGCTTGGACAGACAAAGAAGCAAGCCGTTGACTCAGTCCAAGAAGAAGCTTGGGACGGCGGTATGCGAACGGATAAAGTTCTAGTTGTGTTGATGGAATACCCTGACCTCCCTCACAATACCCTTACTCCGGAAGAAACAGATATGTATTACGAAGGCGAAGAAGCATATTCCCAGGAACACTATCAAGACATGCTATTTGGAACAGGTGGCTGGAAAGGTCCAGATGGTAAAACCTATGTATCTATGAAGCAATATTACGAACAACAATCTGGTGGTAGCTACTCCGTAGAAGGTACGGTTGCTGGCTGGTATAAAGCAAGTCAACCTGCTGCTTATTACGGTGGAAATGTTCCAACTCCAGATGGTAGCGATGCACGACCTCGTACGTTAATAGCTGAAGCACTAAACGCCGCAGCGGCGGATCCATCTGTTAATCTAGAAGAATATGATGAGTGGGATCGCTACGACCTTGATGGTGATGGAGACTTCCTTGAGCCAGACGGACTTGTGGATCATTTAATGGTTATCCACTCTGGTGTTGGTGAAGAGGCTGGCGGTGGAAAAATCGGTGGAGACGCGATTTGGTCACATCGTTGGAACCTTGGTGGTGTTTATCCAATTGCCGGAACGGAAGCTACTGTCCCTTACTGGGGCGGAACAATGGCAGCTTACGACTACACAGTTGAACCTGAGGACGGTGCAGTTGGGGTAATGGCTCATGAATTTGGTCATGATTTAGGTCTTCCAGATGAGTATGACACTCAGTACACTGGTCAAGGTGAACCAGTTGGGTACTGGTCTATTATGTCAAGCGGGAGTTGGGCAGGTGCTCTTCCAGGTTCAATGCCAACAGGCTTTAGCCCATACATGAAAGAAATGCTACAAGCCTCTGCAGGTGGCAATTGGCTGTCCGGTTCTGAAATCAATATAACAGACGTACCTGAGGCAGGCCTAGAAGTTCTCCTCGATGAAGCTGCTACAAAAGGAACAAATAATGATGTATTAAAAGTTAAGCTTCCTGACAAAGAAACAGTGATCACCTCTCCATACAGTGGTGAATCAATGTACTTCTCAGGTAGTGCCAATGATTTAGATAACTCTTTATCAACTACTCTAGATTTAACAAATGCAACATCTGCTAAATTAACATTCAAGACATGGTATGACATTGAAGTTGATTGGGATTACGCTTCCGTTCAGGTTAACGGTGAGACAATTCCAGGAAATCTTACAACAACAACTAACCCACATGACCAAAACCCTGGGCATGGAATTACAGGCTCTTCAAATGGTGAATGGGTCGATGCCGAATTTGACCTATCAGGTTACGCTGGAGAAAAAGTAGAGCTATCTATTAACTACTGGACAGACGTAGCTGCTGTACATCCAGGATTTTATGTAGACGATGTTGCAGTAAGTGTTAACGGAGAACAAGTTGTATTTGATGATGCTGAGGGTGAAACATCTTTCGTATCTGACGGCTTCTCAAAATCAAATGGAGTTGTGACTTCCGAGCACTATTACTTGCTTGAATGGCGTAGCCACAACGGCGTTGACGAAGGATTAGCAAATATTCGTCGTGGAGCAAGCTTGATGAGCTATGATCAAGGATTAGTTGTTTGGTATGTTGATAAGCAATTTGATTCTAACTGGACTGGTATTCACCCTGGTGACGGTTTCGTTGGTGTTGTTGATGCGGACCAGCATACGAACTACTGGAGTGATGGTGCAGTAGGTTCTACTCGCTACCAAATTCACGATGCTGCCTTTAATGTAAACAAAACGGATAAAATGTTCTTAGATTACACTAGCACATTAGGTATTACATTGCAGGATAACCATACTAAACGTACTCCTCTATTTGATGACAGTGCGGATTATTCAAACAAAGGATTGGTGGATGCAGGACGTAATGTTCCAGAATACGGCTTGAAAGTTCGCGTTATTGGCCAAAGCTCTGATGGAACAGTTGGAAAAATCCTTCTATTTAAATAAGAACTAGGTGGACGATGGAGATTGCTCCATCGTCTTTTTTATAGTCCTTCCATTTTTTTCTGAAAATTTAAATCCTTTTTGTTATGATGAAAGTAGCGATTTAAATTATATAACGGAGGGCATCTATGGGACCTTTGACTGATCATTTAATTGTTATTTCCTTCGACTGCTTGTCAGGATTAGATTTTCCAACACTAGAAACACTTCCGAATTTTCGAAAACTATTAATAAATAGCTCGTACTGTAAAAATGTAAAGACGATTTATCCCTCTGTTACCTATCCCTGTCACGCTACGATCGTAACGGGAAAACTACCAAAAAATCATGGAATTATTAATAACACCTTGTTGCAGCCTGGCAAAGTCTCTCCAGATTGGTACTGGTATAGAAGAGATATTCAAGGAACGACCTTGTATGACGAAGCAAAGCAACAAGGGATGAGCACCGCTGCTCTCCTATGGCCTGTTACAGCAAAAGCAAATATTGATTACAATATGCCAGAGATCTTTGCCAATCGTCGGTGGCATCACCAAATCCCTGTATCTTTAGTGAATGGAAGCTCACTATACCAGCTTGAGATGAACAAGAAATTCGGTCATATCAGAAAGGGGCTTTCTCAGCCTGAGCTTGATGACTTTGTTCTTGAAGCCGCTGTTGAAACCATTCGTATGAAAAAGCCTAACTTATTACTCGTTCACTTTACTGATCTTGATACAAAGCGGCATGAAACTGGGTTTTCCTCACAGGAAGCAATTGCTGCAATAAAACGTCATGACAATCGACTTGGACGAATAATGGATGCCGTTAAGTTAGCAGGCATTGAACAAAAATCTACTATTATTGCAATAGGGGACCACAGTGCCATAGATGAGTCGAAGGTGTTAAAGCCTAACGTGCTTTTTCATGAACACGGCCTTCTTAACGTTGGAAAAAATAATAAAGTAATCGACTGGAAGGCATACTGCAAAAGCTGTGATGGTTCTGCATATATTTATATTAAGAATCATGATCCTAGGACGATAAAAATGGTTCGTCAATTACTTACTCGTTCTGAAATAGAAGCCATATGGTCTTCAGAAGAAGCTTCACGATTCGGAGCAGATCCGAATTGCAGTCTAATGATAGAAGCAGCAAGAGATTATTACTTCCATGAATCAGTTGAAGGTACTTTTATCGATGAAATTACTCAAAAAGATGTTGCATCGAAAAAGTATACTAAAGCTTGCCATGGGTATTCACCAGAAAAGAAAGACTACGATACGCTCTTCATTGCGAGTGGGAAAGGAATCCAATCAGGTCACGTCCTCCCGTCTATGCACCTAATTGATGAAGGTCCAACTCTTGCTCGTCTTCTCGGCCTCGACCTAGGGAAAGTTGATGGTAGAGTGGTAGAGGAAATATTAATTCTGTAAATTAACTGTTAAAAAAGAGATAAACCCAATCTACAAAGTGATTTATATGTAAAAATGAATGTACCATTATTAGGGGGGATCTTATGAAGCGCTTTAAGAAAGAAGAGAAAAGCTGGATCATGTATGATTGGGCAAGCTCTGCTTATTCAATCATTATTTCTACCGCTGTCTTTCCACTGTTTTATAAGGCAGCAGCGACCAACTCTGGAGTTGATGCAGCCGACTCGACTGCCTATTTAGGCTATACAATTGCAATTGCTACATCCATTCTTGCTCTACTAGCTCCCATATTAGGTACTATCGCTGATTATCAAGGCTTTAAGAAAAAGTTCTTTTCCTTCTTTGTTGCATTAGGGATTTCAATGACTGCAGCATTAGCCTTTGTGCCGAGTGATCAATGGCTATGGCTCTTAATCTTTTACACTATAGCCGTAATCGGTTCATCGGGATCCAATGTATTTTATGATGCCTTTTTAGTAGATGTTTCCACAGAGGACCGCATGAGTCGTGTGTCCGCACGTGGGTTTAGTCTCGGTTATATCGGAAGTACGATTCCTTTTATTATCAGTATTGCTGTTATCATGCTGGCACAATCAAAAATCATTCCCATCTCAACTACTTCCGCTAGTCAAATATCATTTATCATAACTGCACTTTGGTGGGGATTATTTTCTATACCAATTTTTAAAAATGTACATCAAATCTATTACATCCCACGGGACCCTAAGCCAGTCACAAGCAGCTTCAAAAGGCTAGCTGAAACCTTTAAGGAAATTAAAAAATATCGGGCATTATTTTTATTTTTACTAGCATATTTCTTTTACATTGATGGTGTAGGGACCATTATTACGATGTCAACAGCATATGGAACCGATCTAGGGATTGGTTCTACAACACTATTAATTGTATTATTTGTTACCCAAGTTGTCGCTGCTCCCTTTGCGATTTTGTACGGAAAGCTTGCTGAAAAATTCACGGAGAAAAAAATGCTCTACGTTGGAATTTTTGTTTATATTATTGTTTGTATTTATGCGTTCTTTCTTGAGACAGCCACTGATTTTTGGATTCTTGCCATGCTTGTTGCCTCGTCTCAAGGAGGTATCCAAGCCTTAAGTCGATCCTACTTTGCAAAGCTTGTACCAAAGGAACGCTCTAATGAATTCTTTGGATTTTACAATATCTTTGGTAAATTCGCATCCATTATGGGTCCTCTGCTTGTGGCGGCAACGGCTCAAGTAACAGGACATACTAGTAGCGGAGTATTCAGTCTCGTTATCCTATTTATTATCGGTCTCGTAATATTAACAAAAGTTCCGGAACCAAAGACTTCTTAAACCAACAAAACCCACCATATCGGTGGGTTTTGTCATATGATTAAATCTTGAAACCTGCAGTTAATTCACGTAGGTTTTTTGCCATTTTAGACAACTGTTCCGTTGTTCCTTCAATATTGGTCATCGTGGCAAGTTGTTCTGAGATACTTGTCCGAATTTGGTCTGTACCAGCCGCCGTTTCCCCTGCTGTCTGAGCCAAATTGCTCATTGCTACTTCCATTTCATTGGTTGATAACGCTTGTTTTTCGGCTGCCTCATCAATTTGGTTAATTTCACTTAATATCTCTTGAATATGAGAAATGATATGTTGGATGGCCTCCGATACTTCATTCGATTTCTCTACCCCAGCTGTTACCAACTCTTCTACTTCTAAAACAGACGTAACCGCAGATGAGGTTTTCACTTGATTTTCCTGGACTAAATCTGAGATTTGCAGGGCTGCACGATTGCTTTTATCGGCAAGCTTACGAATCTCATCAGCAACAACACTGAAACCTTTTCCCGCCTCTCCTGCACGCGCAGCTTCAATCGCAGCATTCAATGCCAGTAAATTAGTTTGAGCAGAAATCCCTGTAATAATTTGGATAAAATCACCAATCTTATTCGATGATGTATTCAACTCACTAATTACTCCAGTTACGTCCTTGGAGGATGCAGCGATATCCGAAATAGAAGCTACGACTTCCGTTATCTTTTTTGAGCCATTTAAAGCCGCCTCATGTACCAACTTAGTATTATCTGCAGTTTGTTTCGTAGCCTTTGAAGTGCGACTAGAGAAGTTTGCCATTTCAATCAAGGTACCCGTCGTTTCCTCCATTACTGCCGCACTTTGTGAAGTTCCAGATGCAATTTCTGAAACGGTAAAAGAGATTTGCTCAAATGACTTTGTCGTTTCACTTGTTGCATCAGTTAATTGATCACTTGATTCTGAAATAGTTTCAGCCGATCCAGCTACTTCTTTTATGATATTTTGAAGTTTTTCTACAAAGGTATCAAAACTGTTGCTTAACTCACCAATTTCATCTTTACTTTCGTAACCGATTCTTGCGGTAAGATCCCCATTACTTTCAGAAATTTCCTTGAGTTTAGATGTTACTCTTCTTGCAGGAATACTAATCGATCTAGCAATAAAAATAGAAAGCAACAAGGTTGTAGCAATCGCTATCACGATTACAGAAATCGTAATTACTAGGGTGGTCTTGTATACTGTCTCACTCTCGTTAAACGTACTTTCAGCTTGTTTTATTTGTATATCAATAATCTTATCAAGTGCACTGACTGCTTCCGCTTTTGTTGAATCTAGCAACAACATTTCCTGAGGAGGTCCCTCATTTATCTCCGTTTCCATCTGCAGGCTACCTACCCCATTACTCTCGAGGAAAGCTGTCATGGCCTCTATATACTCAGTGTAGCTAGATATAAATTCATTATATTTACTATTATTCTCATACTCCTTTATGTTTTCATTTGTACTGGAAATTTGTTCGGTGGCCTCATCTTGAATGGATTGTACCTCTTCCTCATCTTCTCCAGCATCCTTAAGTGAATTTGCTAGAGTTCGTATGTATTCAATATCCGATTTGATGGACTCAAGCTTGACGATGGGGACTAGATTTTCATTATTTAGCTTTTGAATATTCGAGTTCACTTCTGAGATTTGAACAAGGGATGTTACTCCACTTATAATAAGAAAAATAAAAAAGCTAACTGTAAGAACAGCAATTTTCCGTCCAAATTTCAGATTTTTCAATAGTTTCATTGGTCTTTCTTCCTTCCGCAACTTTTTTTCATATAGGTCATTCTAACTAAAGGATGTTTCCATATTAAAAAGGAAGTATGAAAAAAGTATGAACAAAAAGAAAAGCGGGGTATTTCTCCCCACTTTTTAGAAGACACTATTCAAATAGATATATTCTTGAATTTTTCCTTGCTACCCAGTGCTTATTGTCATTCTTAGAACATACTTAGCTCATAATTTTTTGATAACAATTCCAATAATTTAATTCCAGCAATGCTATTCCCTTTATCGTCTAGAGCCGGTCCAAAAATACCAATGCCGAATCGTTCTGGAACAGCCCCCATAATCCCACCAGAAACTCCACTTTTAGCAGGAATTCCTATCTTTATCGCAAATTCACCCGATGCATTATACATTCCACATGTCACCATAAAGGTCTTACAAATTCTTGCTACTTCTTTAGGCATGAGTTGTTGCCCGCTTGTGGGGTCTTTACCATCCATAGCAAACACTACTCCCATTCTGGCTAAATCCAAGGCATTCATTTCGATTGCGCATTGCTTTGTATACAAGTTCATTAATTGTTCCACATCTTCATTGATAATTCCATGCTGTTTTATAAAAAAGCTAAGTGCGCGGTTTAAATCAGCGGTCTTAAACTCTGAACTAGCTACGTCTTCACAATAGCTTACTTCCGTGTCATTAGTTAATTGTTGAACAAATGCTAGCAAACGACCAAATCGTTCATCAATGGAATCACCCTTAATCATATGGGTGACAACAAGGGCTCCTGCGTTAATCATTGGATTCAGTGGCTTTGCTACTGCCATCGTTTCTAGCTTTGCAATAGAATTAAAAGGGTCTCCCGTTGGCTCCATACCCACTCGTTCAAAAACATAATCAGACCCATGATCCATTAAAACAAGTGCTAGACTAATTACCTTTGAAATACTTTGTAGACTAATTTTCTTTTCAATATTTCCTGCCGATATACAGCTGCCATCTGGAAAATGAATGGCAACTGATAGATCATCACGATTGGCTTTGCCTAAAGCAGGAATATAATCCGCGACCTTCCCATAATGAGTACATTTTCTAGCTTCTTCGACCAATGCTTTTAGTTCTTCACTCGATTGACATAACACTTTTATCACCACTATTTTTAGATTATCCGCACTCTATTGTTTGTTATCAAGTAGCCGCTTATGTAAACTTTGGAATCACACGCAAAAAAAAGCTTGAAGATCCCGCTCCAAGCTTTAACATACTTATCATTTAAGCGACAACACTTCATCTAGCCTTTTCCCATCAATAAATACTGATACCCTTTTGACACTATCAAACTGAAGGGCCGTTTCTTCAATTTGTGCCTTTACCCGAGGGTTATCAAGTACCCCTCCAAGCTTGAGATCACCTGTCAGTTCAATAACCGCTTCACCATTGTCAATCACGACACTTTTAATTTCTAAATTTGATTGATAAAGAGAATGATAAAACCCTGATTGGCCGTACATTTGCTCATTTAAGGATAAAAGCTTTGTAAGTGCTGCCTTTAATGGTGCCTTTGTAGGTTCAATATCAACTAGTACAGGTATAGCACTGTCGTTTCCACCGATTTTTTTTCCGCTAGCTCCATTGTCGTCAATTCCAATCAGGAATATTTTCACCTTTGTCACACCTGAACTTCCTTGATCGGTGGTACCTGGATTGTCCTCTGGCTTCTCGTCATCCTGATCTTGGCCCGGATTCTCTGCTGGCTTTTCCCCAGAAGATTGATCGTTCCCATCATTGCTAGTTGGCTTCTCTCCCACTGATGGTTGTGACACAGGCTTTTCTTCAACATCGTTCTTCGTACATCCAATGAGTAGAACAAATGAAATGAGCAATAGTCCTAAAAGTTTCCTCACCCTTTCCCCCTCCAACTAATTGTCTTACTTTATTATATTACGGTAAAAAAGAAGGTTACCTATAGATGATAGAAATTTTCCCTTTTCATTATGCATATTTACAGGGAGGGTTTATATTCCAAAGGTTTATTAAATATTTCCAGAAGACAATCTTCCGTTTTAAAATAGCTGAATATGTTGTAGAGGATTATGCCCTGAGGAGGAGAACTAAATTGGAAGAGAGACAACAACCTAGGCATTTGGCCTGGCATGAAACTTTGGAGATTCACGAACTGGTCGCTTTTCAATCTATTGGACTTATGAAGTTAAAAAAAGCTTTCCCTGAAGTCACTGACCCTGCTCTAAAGAATTTGTATAATGAAGCAATAAAAGGATTGAGTAAAAATATTCAAGATCTACTTAAGTTTTATCCGATGGCACCAAAAGCAAATCGTGAGGACGAAGAGATTCGTGAGGATTTAATGCCTTTTTACGCGGGAGACTTACTAGCATTATTTAAGACCGGCGTAAGAAATTATTCGATTGCCATTACAGAAACCGCAACACCAGCACTTCGTAACGTTCTAAAACAGCATCTAAACGCTGCAATTGACACACATGCAAAAGTATATTCATTTATGTATAGCAAAGGATTATATCCTTCTTACCAATTTGATAAGCTTTTACAAAATGATGTGAATCTAGCCAATAAAGCCTTAAGAAAGTCTTTCTAATCATGGAAAGGCGAAGCCACCCTACTCAGGGTGGCTTTACTTTCTTTCATAGATTCATACACTTAGCTAAGCACTGAATTAATTTTTCGTAATACATTCTTTCGCGATTAACTTATAGGACTGCTCTCGATCCTCGTACGAAGGAGTAATTGTTACAATCATTATTTCATCTGCATGATACAGAGCCTGTAGTTTTTGAAGCTCCTCACTCACCTTAACTGGATTTCCAAGAATAATTTTCTTCTTCATATCATCAATCATTAACATTTCTTCTTCTGTGTATCGATAGCTTTTTGCCTCTTCTAGAGAGGGAACTCCTTCTTTTCCTTCCCCTTTTAAATGTTTTATTCTCCAAAGATATCCTGATAGAGCCAGGTCCTCAGCCATTTCAGTAGTATCTGCACAAATTACTGAGACAGCAACGATTGTTTCAGATGTTGGTTGTTTAACTGGCACAAAGCTTTCTAGATAAGACTTCATGATATCAGGGCCTGGTTTTTCACTCATAAAATGTCCAAATGCATAAGAAGTTCCCATTTCCGCTGCTAGCTTTGCACTCTTACCACTTGTGCCAAGTAACCAGGTCTGTGGAGGAACAATAGGTCGTGGTGAAGCAGTTACACCTGAATATAAGTGTTCCTGTGGGAAATCATGATGCAAAAAATGTAATAGCTCTTCAAAGCTTTCTGGCATTCTCCATACCTGTTGTAGAAATTGACCTGATAACGCCTCTGTTACTTCAGCCGATCCTCCTGGAGCTCTTCCAATTCCTAGGTCAATCCTACCTGGAAATAGAGTGGCTAATAAATTAAAACTTTCAGCAACTTTATAGGGTTTATAATAAGGAAGTAGAATCGCTCCCGCACCAATCCGAATTGTGGAGGTGTTTGCTCCAATATATGGGAGCATCACTTCTGGTGCAGGGCACGTAAGACCTGGAAAATCATGATGCTCTGCAATCCAATATCTTGTGTACCCTAGCTCTTCTCCCCATCTTGCTAACTGCATAGAAGCTTGTAATGCTTGCTGTGGAGATTTCCCCGAAATCAAAGGGGATTGATCCAATATACTTAATTTCACGACTTACACCCCTTTTCTGTACGAAAAAGAGCAGGGATGGCCCCTGCTCGAGTACGGTCCTACTAAATTTTATTAATTAACTAATAAAAAAACAAACCATATTACTTGATCGTCTGTGGTGGTTCTTCCAGCCACCCGTTCTGAATCATGATCTTTGCTCCCTCATGAGCATATTCAAATATATCTTTCATAAAAGCAGCTAACTTTGTAGGCAAATCGTTCCTTAGGCTAAAGGCGGTTCCAATTGAGTTCCCACCTAAGGAAAAGCTACAAAAAAGGCTGATACAGTACATCATCAGTTTATCCGAAAACGGTGGCACAGTTGAATCTGTAGTATTTCCTCCCGCTGTAGTAGGGACTTGTAAATTATTTTGGAGGAGAACCTCAGTAAAGTCCTTAATCATTGCTTTTGCTAATTCTCCCCCTTTATTAAAATACTTCCTCACCTCTTGCTCTTTTGCCACCTGAGCAAAGCCAAAAATCATTTTCATTCCTAACACATTGGTTTCAACACCACGATATAGATGAGCAATTTCCACTGTATTAAGTGGTCTTTTTTCACTAAAAAATTTCGCCCCATCGAGATAATTATTAGATTTAACAAATTCAATTGATTTTTCAATGGAAACGTACGGTGCTCTTGGTAAAAGTCCTTTATGTAATAAATACTTTGTACAATAGTCATAATACTTCTGTGTCATCTTCGTTAGCTCTCTAAAGAACAAAACGATATCTTCCCTATAGACCATGGTTAAGTTTATCGTGTGCATCCCAGAACTGATTTCCTTTACTAAACGGACAAACATGATATCAAAACCATTCTCATATAGCTTTGGTGCGTCTTTAGTTACATCTTGGGCAACAAACCCAATTGGGATTGGAATTCCCTCCGCATGAAACATTGATTTCATCTGTTCTACATTCAGTTGTATTTCTTCTTTTAAAGAGCTCATGATTTCTTTCGCTTCATGATCATCAGCTTTTTCGATAAAATACTCTAGCATTTGAAAAAGCATAGTCTTTTGTTGATATGTAATCCATAGTGCACCAATCTCAGAAGATGTCATAGCTGGTGTTTCAGGCATTTTCCTTTTCCTCCACACGTAATAATAATTTTTCTTCCATTATTTTGCACGTAGAAGAGAGGAAAATTCCTATTTATTTTAAAAATATATCCTTCTAATAATTATAATATCTCTTTGACTCTTCCAACTACCCCGTTTTCTAGCATTACCTTGATCCCATGTGGATGAGTAGGGCTATTTGTAAGTATTTTTGAAACTACACCCTCCGTTAACTTACCTGATCGCTGATCTGCTTTTTGTACCACCTTTACTAGACTTCCTATAGTAATGTTTACTCGTTTCTGTGAATTCATTTATTTCCGCTCCCTTCCAAGATATAAAATTAATTATCGTCTATTTTTACCACTTTTCCAAATCTAAAAAAGGATATAGACCAATGCAGTCTATATCCTCTCTACTATATATGAAAGATTTTTTGTTCGAGCGTCACTTGATTAATCTTCTTTAGATTTGGTTCAAACCCAATTCCAGGTTCGTCTGGTACTCGAATAAAGCCGCCACTCATTTCTACTTCCGGTGAAATAATATCTTCCTTCCAGTAATGCGAGGAAGGGGCTGTGTCACCTGGAAGCGTAAAGTTGGCTAGTGATGTAATTGCAATATTATGTGCTCTCCCAATTCCTGCTTCTAGCATTCCACCACACCACATGGGGATCTCATTTTTCACACATAAATCGTGTATTTTCCTTGACTCTGTGAGCCCGCCCACACGGCCAATTTTTAAATTAATAATTTTACAACTTCCAAGCTGAATCGCTTTTCTGGCATCTTCAGCGGAGTGGATACTTTCGTCTAAACAGATGGGAGTGGAAAGCTTCGCTTGTAGCGATGCGTGATCAATGATGTCGTCACAGGCAAGCGGCTGTTCGATCATCATTAAATTGAATTCATCTAATGCTTGAAGGTGATTGATATCCTTTAATGTATAGGCACAATTGGCATCAGCCATTAAAGGAATACTTGGAAATTCACGGCGAATAGATTTTAATATATGAATATCCCAAGCAGGCTTTATTTTTACTTTAATACGCTTATACCCTTCTTTTACGTACTCTTCAATTTGCTTAAGCATCGCCGCTTCTGACTTTTGTATCCCTACACTTACACCCACTTCAATCCGATCCTTCACTCCACCAAGCGCTTTTGATAAGGAAAGATTATTCTCTCTAGCGTATAAATCCCAGACGGCACACTCTAATGCTGCCTTCGCATTATTATTGCCACGGATAAATTGAAATCGCTCAGACACTTCATCTGGATGCGAAATGGGTTCTTTTAATAATAAGGGGATGAGAAAATCACTCATGATATGCCAATTGGTTTTTACCGTTTCTTCGTTATAGATCGGCTCAATAATTGAAACAGACTCTGCCCATCCTGATAAACCACTTTTCGACTGTACTTCCACGATAATGAAATCCTTATCCACTTCCGTACCAACACTCGTAGTAAACGGAGTCAACAGATTCATTTTTACATGCCTCAAAATGATGCTCTTTACTTCCATTTCACATTCCCCTTGCTATAGCTTTTGTAAGACGTAGTAGTAGTGATTTTCTTTTTCCTTCCGTAAATCAGTCGCAGTGTATCCTTTATTAAAATAGTGCATAAACGCCTTCCGAGTGGTCTCTCTCCACTTTTTAGCAAGTGCAAAGTCTTCTATTTTAATCGTCTGAAAATTCCCAGGTACGGATACATAAAGTACGTCCTGAGATAAGCTCAAGTTGCTTTCCATTGGAGCTAAGTTTCCATTGAATTGATCTGTTCTAATTACGTGCTGGGCGTCCCGGACGAATTCCGTTTTCACACTCTCGGACTTTAGTCGCCACTCTATTAGAAAACGGTCCGTTGCAAGGCCTGTGTTCAGCCCATCATTCATCTCCCCGTATACATCTTTCTTATACGTAGAACATACGCCACCAAGCTTATGTAAATTTAAATTCGCATTCACTGTTTCAAGGGGGTCATAGGTCCATGTGATTAAATCATAGCCTTTCAGAAGCGCCGTTTCCTTCTGAGCCCATTTCAATTTCTCCCCAACTCCGAATGTTCGATAATCAGGATGAATCCCTAGGCTGTGAGAGCATAGATACCCTTTCGCACCATCAAACCCTGGGAAGCTATACTGGAAACCAATTAGCTTCTCATCGAGAAAAGCACCAAGAACGAAGCCGCCATTTTTCACAGCGGCCACGGTTTGGTTTACCGGTATTGAATCTTCTAAGCTCCAAATAAGCGCCTCTAATTCACGTACCTTTTCTAGCTCTATGACACTTTGAAGATCTCGAATGTTCACTTCGTCTTTCAAATGTATTCTCCTCCTTCATCGGAGAGGTTACCAAGTCTGTTTATCTGCTTCCAATAAAAGCCTTGTTAATATTTTTGTGCCATATAATAATGCCGTATTGTCAAATTTCATCTTTGGATGATGTAAGCCTGGTTCCAAACCGCATCCTAATCCAATCATAGTCGCAACCATTTCGGGTTGTTTTAACGTGTAGAAGTGAAAGTCTTCTGCTCCAGGAGAGTCGCACATTGGTACGAGACATTCCTCTCCCAGAACAGATTTAATTGCTTCTTCCGCAAGCTTTACAGCAGATTCGTTCCTCACTGCAGCTGGAGAATAACTATCCTGCTGGAACTCAATCTTCGTATTTGTCCCTTCCTCAATAGATTGAATGGTTTGTTGTGCCTCTTCTATAAGCAACATCATGGCTTCATTCGACTTTGCGCGAAGATCAACGGTAAATCGGGCTGTTTCTGGGATGAGGTTCGATGCCTCACCACAATGAAGCTCAGTCATTTTAATCGAGTATGGTACGTCGGTTTCTAAACGAATCTTTTGAAAAGCTTGGACCAAAAGGGCCGCAGCCTCAATCGGATTATTGCCTTCCTCTGGTCTCGCAGCATGTGCAGGTGTCCCTTTAATCGTGCCTCTAATACAGCTTGATGCACCGTGCAGGATTACTGGAGCTGCCATGCCATTAGCAACCTCGAATGCAGGGCGTAAATGGATTCCACAAAGAAATTTCACATTGCTTAGAGCGCCCTCTTCAATCATTTTTAAAGCACCCTCTGCCTTTTCCTCTGCGGGCTGAAAGATAAAGCGAATGGTATGCCGATGCTTTATTTTAGCAAGTGCGAGTGCCGCATATAACACCATCGTACTATGGCCATCATGGCCGCATGAGTGATTTGCTTGTACGACACCATCAATCTCCTGTAAGAGCGCATCCATGTCAGCACGGATCGCAATTACCTCATTACTTTCTCCCTTAATTTCAGCAATCAACCCATAATGACCATGAAAAGTTTGGACATCAAATCCTGCTACTTCTAGCTTTCTCCTTACATACAGAGAGGTTTTTTCTTCCTTCCAGCTCGGCTCAGCAAGCTCGTGAAGGTCTTTATACGTATCTAAGATTTGTTTTCGCTCTGTATCTATATAGTTTTCTAAAAGAACCATTTGTTGTCAAAACCCTTCTTGTTAAAAAATAATATGTGCTGCAATGGCAACAATCGGTAAAGTAATGGACGTACGAATTAAGAAGATTAGTACTAAATCTTTAAAGCTAACAGGTAGCTTGGATCCTAGCAATAAACCGCCCATTTCAGATAGGTAAATTAACTGTGTAACGGAGACACATGCAATGACAAAACGTGTTAATTCACTTTCAATTCCACTTCCGATAATTGCTGGTAAAAACATATCTGCAAATCCAACAACCATCGTTTGAGCTGCCTGGTCAGCTTCTGGAATTTGCATTAAAGCTAAGATTGGCTCAAATGGTTTTCCTAAAATGGTGAATACCGGAGTGAATTCGGCGATTACTAAAGCGGTAACTCCAATAGCCATTACTATTGGTAGTACACCCATCCACATATCTAATACATTTTGAAGTCCCTCTTTAAATGTTGCTTTTACACTTGTATTTGTCTTCGCTTTACTTACCGCTTGTACTAATCCCCATTTAGCGTATGATGTCCCGGCTGGAATACTCGTTTCCTTCACTAACTTGGCATGCTCATAGCCTGTGTCTGATTTTCTAGACAGTGGAGGAATTCGCGGCATGATTATCGCTGCTGCTAAACCAGCAATAACGATCGTTGCGTAGTAATGAAGAAAGTATTTATCTAGATTTAAGTACTGAATCACAACAATTGTAAAAGTAATCGATACAACTGAGAAAGTTGTAGCTATAACCGCTGCTTCTCTTTTTGTATAATAGCCTTCTTCATATTGCTTTGTTGTTAGAAGGACGCCGATTGTCCCATCCCCTACCCATGATGCTAAGCAGTCAAGAGATGATCGTCCAGGTAGCTTGAAAATCGGACGCATAATCTTCATTGTCAATGCTCCAAAGAACTCTAGCAAACCAAAGTTTAAAAGAAGCGGCAATAAGAATCCTGCTAGTAAAAATGTGGTTAGTAGAATCGGAAGCAGGCTATATAGCAGCATTCCTCCTGTATTCTCAGAGAAAATAAATTCTGGTCCTACTTTCGTTAGTGCGATCACTGTAAAAATTGACCCTAAAACACGTGCAATTAACCATAATTTGCTTACATTTAATAATTTATTTAGAAATTCATTTTCGATAATAAATCGCGGCTTGGCAATTACAGCAATAAGTGAACCTAAGACAGATAGGATAATGACACCGGTTGCAAAAGCTGGGATTTGATCAACAAAAAGGTTATTTAATTGGCTGGCTAGGAATGCAACTGGAATCGTTATTCCTTCACCATTTGAAATAGGAATAATAAAGAGCAAAATACCAATCAGGGATGGTAAGATAAATTTCAAATAATCTTGAAGAGAGAAGGATTTCGGAGAAGCTTCCTCTCTTGCTGTTCTAACATTTGAAGCATTAGTCATAAAGGGTAAACCTCCTCTTAAATAATGATTTTTTCATTCTAAAAAAATATTTTGTTCGGAATATAACTGCTCTAATTTCTTCTGACGGTGACTAGTATTTTCTGTATTCTTCTTGTTCATTCCAGAGATAATCACCTCAAGCAAACCTATTACCGAAGCAATTGAATGATGACTCGATTCTAAATGCTCCTCTGTCGTTAATGTCAATTGTGCGAGCTGGCCAATAGGTGAAAGCTGCCGATCTGTAACTGCGACTAAGGTTGCTTTTTGATTGTTTGCATAGTTTGCTAGCTTAAGTGATTCTCTTCGGTAACGAGGATAAGAAAAAATAAGAACGGTCGACTGCTCATCAAGTTCACATATTTCTTCAGGCAAATAGCCACTTGGGCTAGAGAGAAACACATTTCCTCTCTGTTGCTTTAGTGCGTAATACAACCAGTAGGCAGCAGCATGTGAGCTACCAAATCCAGCGATAAAAATTCGCTTTGCTTGATGAAGCACATCCACCACACGCCATATTTGTTCTATTTCCAACTGGTTCAGTAATTGTTTAAGAACTTGGCTCTCCTTCTCAATGATTTGATGAAACATTTGATTTTCTTCTAATTCATCTGCACTTGAAGGCCTTCCTTCGCTTTTTCCTGGCTGAACATGTGTTAGCCATTCTCTCCGAATGGTTTCTTGCATCTCAGAATATCCACTAAATCCTAACGCATACGCTAGACGAATGACGGTTGTTTCACTAACGCCAACCTTTCGTCCAATTTGGAAAGCGGTAAGTAACGATCCTTCATCCAAGTGCTCTAACAAGAATTCGGCTACTTTCTTTTGACCTGAAGATAATGCTGAGAAGCTTCCTTTAATGATTTGTGTTACCGTCTTTTGTTCCATACTCGTCTCGTCACCTTCTTAGATTTGGTGAAGGAAAAACTTCCTTTTATAATTTTAAAGCAGAAAATACTTCATGTTCAAGTATAATTTTCCGAATTTTTAAAATAACACGAACTTTTGATGCATATTTCTTACTACCCACTGAATTATAATGCATAAATTGATTATTTTTCAAGATAAATTTGTGTATTTATTTATATATCCTAATAAATATTCAAACAAAAAGAAAAGGAATCCTCCGTTACCCTTAGAGCAACATCGAGAACCCCTTTCTTTGTATGCATATGATTCCTATTCAATAAGAAGAAACACGTCTTCTCCTTCAACTACCGTAGAATAAGTTTTAACGCAGCCTGTATCCGGAGCCTGAACCAAGCCATCCTCTAAGCATATCTTCCAATCATGCATTGGACAGAAGACTGAATCACCACTGACAATTCCTTCGCTTAATACGCCACCCTTATGAGGACAACGATTTTCTATTGCTCGAACCGTTCCGTTGGAAAGCTTAAATACTGCAACCTCCATGTTTCCTACGTGAAATGTTTTCCCTAAGCGCTCTGGCAGCTCTTGAAGGGAGCTAATTAATACCTTACTGATGTTTTTATTAACCATTGGGAAGATCTCCTCCTTTGATCGTTGTATTACGACGTGACCACTGTTTCAAACAATTCCTTTTTCAGCTTTTTGTTCTCGATAATGGCCTTCCAAGGATCCTCGATTACGGATAAGGCTTTATCCATGCGAGCACTTAGTTCCTTACGCTTTTCTTTATCATCTAATACCTCACGGACATGTTCTAAACCAACCCGTTCCACCCAAGCAGATGTTCTTTCTAAATAATTCGCTGTTTCTCGGTAATATTGAAGGTAAGCGGATGTAATTTCGATGACCTCTTCCTCTGTCTTTACCTTGTAAAGAAGATCTCCACCACGCACATGGGTGCCACCATTTCCTCCAATATAAAGTTCCCAGCCCCCGTCAATGCCGATGTATCCAATATCCTTAAACCCTGATTCAGCACAGCTTCTTGGGCAAGCAGAAACAGCCATTTTCACCTTATGTGGTGTTTGAAGACCTTCATATTTCTTTTCCAATTGAATTCCAAGCCCCATGGAATCTTGTGTACCGAAGCGACAGAATTGTTCTCCTACGCATGTTTTAACGGTACGAAGTGATTTTCCGTAAGCGAAGCCTGATGGCATATCAAGATCCTCCCACACCTTTGGAAGATCATCCTTCTTTACCCCGAATAAGTCGATTCGTTGTCCTCCTGTCACCTTTACTAGTGGGATCTCATACTTATCGACCACATCTGCAATCCGTCTTAAGTCATTCGCATTGGTCACTCCACCATACATTCTAGGAACGACCGAATACGTCCCATCCTTTTGAATGTTTGCATGCATCCGCTCATTAACGAACCTTGATTCCTTCTCATCCTCATAGCCGGTTGGGTTGACCATCCCTAGATAGTAGTTAAGAGCTGGACGACATTTCGAGCAACCCTCTTCGGTTTTCCAATCTAGAACAAACATGACTTCTTTCACATGAGTCAAACCTTTTGCTCTTATTTCTTCTACCACTTCATCACGAGAAAGAGTGGTACATCCGCAAATCGCTTCCTTTTGCTGCTTAGTATCAAAGGAGGAACCTAATGTAAGCTGAAGAACCTCTGCAACAAGTGGTTTACACCCACCACAAGAACGGGATGCACTCGTACAGGCTTTAATTTCATCAACAGATGAGCAGCCTTGTGTTTGTATGGCAGAGACGATGGCTCCTTTTGAGACTCCATTACATCCGCAAATGATCTCATCATCCGTCATTGTTGCTACAAGACTGGCACCTGCTTCTTGACCGGTTGGCTGCAGCAGGGAAACCTTCATTGTGTCTGATATGTCAGCCTGCTTTTGGATCATAGAAACTAATCGATTTCCATCACTGCTATCTCCGAATAGAACGGCACCAACAATTTGATTTCCACGTAGGACGAGCTTTTTATAATAGCTGTCTTGCTCGTCAAAAACCTTAACAGCCTTTTTATCGTCGCCTTCCATGAAATCGCCTGCAGAGAATACCTCCACCCCAGATACCTTCAACTGAGTATAAAGTACCGAACCTTTATATGGATCAGTCTTAGCTCCGCAAATCGTCTTTGCTAACACCTTCCCTTGCTCATATAGAGGAGCTACTAGTCCGTATGGAATTCCGTTATGTTCTGCACATTCCCCAACAGCATAGACGCTAGGAATATTTGTTTGCATATAATCGTTAACGACAATTCCTCGATTAACCTCTATCCCACTTTCCACAGCAAGTGAAATATTTGGTTTGATACCAACCGCCATAACAACAAGATCCGCTTCGATCTCGGTACCGTCACTAAAACGCAATCCTTCGACACGCTCTTCTCCATAAATCTCCTGCGTTTGTTTTTCTAATAAAAACGTCATTCCCTGCTTTTCTAATTCTGTTTGCAGCATTTTTCCTGCCATTGGATCGAGCTGACGCTCCATTAAATACGGAGCAAGATGGATAACACTAACCTCCATCCCTAAGTTTAGAAGCCCTCTTGCCGCTTCGAGTCCTAACAACCCTCCACCAATTACAGCCGCTTTTTTATATTTCTTGGAGGCCTTTAGCATGATTTCTGTGTCCTTAATATCTCGGAAGGCTGTAACTCCATCCTTGTCTGCACCTGGAATAGGAAGAATGAATGGAACAGAACCGGTGGCAACAATCACCTCATCGTAGGGTTCTACTCTCCCAGCATCTGTTACGACTACTTTTCGGTCGGAATCAACCTTAACTACTGTTTCATCTGTATAAAGCTGAATGTCATTGTCTTCATACCAGCTCCAATCATTGAGCGTAATATCAGCGACCTCTGTGTCTCCTTGTAAAACCTTTGAAAGTAGGATTCTATTATAATTCGGATGCGGCTCACTACCGAAAATCGTAATTTCAAATTGGTCCTTTGTAAGCTTTAAAATTTCTTCTATGGTTCTGACTCCTGCCATTCCGTTACCAACAAGAACGAGTTTTTTCTTTGCCAAATTAACGCGCCTCCCCAAGAAAGTTTCTTAAACTGTAACACATGACTCTTGTAAAATTGTTTAACATGTTAGATTACCTCACACGCTTTTTACTTCGTATACCGAATTTTCCGAATATTGAACAGTTATATTTCCTGTAATTTTCGTCATACAACATCCATGGCTGTGCTTATTTTTACTGCACTTAATTTAAATCCAGGCATTCGACACGTTGGATCCAATTCGCTTCCAACAAGGAAATTAACATTTTGTGAATTGGCCCAATGAAAAGGGACAAACAGAGTGTCTTGACGAATGCTTTCCGACCACTTACTCCTTACAACAATACTTCCTCTTCTAGACGAAATCTTAACGAGAGTTTCATCTTGGATTCCATATTTCAAAGCTGTGATAGGATGGATTTCTACATGCGATTCAACATTTCTTGCTGCTAATGCAGCACTTTTACGTGTTTGAACGCCCGTTAAATAATGAGACACCACCCGTCCTGTTGTTAAATATAGCGGAAACTCCTCACTTACCTTATCCTTTGA
The DNA here is from genome assembly GCF_001591645.1 of Robertmurraya korlensis NBRC 107688. Classification (GTDB taxonomy): domain Bacteria; phylum Bacillota; class Bacilli; order Bacillales; family Cytobacillaceae; genus Robertmurraya_A. Next base: position 40,806 of record NZ_BCVH01000013.1, read on the forward strand.
AACGAGTGGTACATTGGAAACAGAGACCATTTTCGCCCTTCCATCAGAATGAGCAAACGAATTTTCAAATAGCCGGACCGTTCCTTTATGTTCCAAAGTTGGGCATGGCCATAACAGTCCCTTTTCCGCTCTTAATCTCTCATAGGTCACGCCATAATAATCGGCAAGACCACCTTTACTAGCTACCCTTAGTTCGTTAAAAATGTCCTCAGCTGATTTAAATGGAAAATACTTTCCTTTCCCAAGTACATGTGCAATTTCACAAAGTATTTGCCAATCGTGCTTTACTTCTTCTGGACATGGATAACTAGCCTCCCTTAACGTTACTCTCCCCTCTACATTGGTCATTGTCCCTTCATCCTCTAAGTAAGAAGAAGCCGGTAGAATCACATCTGCTAATTGGGCAGTTTCCGATACAAATAAATCAACCACAACGAGAAAGGAAAGTTTTTTCAATGCCTCCTCAACAAACTTTGCATTTGGATTAGACACAATTGGGTTAGAACACATTAAAAGCATCCCTGATATATCACCGTCATGAATTTTTTCAAACATCTCATAAGCAGAAACACCTTTTCTCGGCAGCTCCTCTTTGTTCACTCCCCACACTTTCGCAATATAGGCTCGATGCTCTTCATTTTCAATTAAACGATATCCCGGAAGCTGATCGGCCTTTTGACCGTGCTCTCTTGCTCCTTGGCCATTGCCCTGCCCAGTAATCGCTCCATACCCACAGCCTACTTTTCCAATTTTCCCAACCGAGAGTATAATATTTAGGAAGTTCCTAACTGCTGCGGAGCCGTCTGTCTGCTGCTCTACTCCACGTGCCGTAAATATCATTCCAGTCTCTTCTTTCGCGAACCGGTGAGCAACCCTACGAATCTGTTCGATTGGGACACCTGTCATGGATTCAATTTCCTCAAAGCTCATTGAGGTCACATTCTCCTTCACTTCTTCAAATCCACTAACTCTTTCCGAAATAAAGCTTTCGTTATAAAGCTGCTCCTCGATAATGACCTTTAGTACTCCATTAGCAAAAGCAGCATCAGTTCCAGGCTTAATCTTAATATGCAAGTCTGCTAGTTTCGTTGTTGCCGTTTCTCGAGGGTCAATCGCAATAATATAAGCACCGTTTTCCTTTGCTTTTTCAAAATAAGGCATAATGGTCGGTTGGCATTCAGCAATGTTTGTTCCCGCAAGAATAATACAGCGAGAAGAAGGGATTTCCCCTATGCTATTTGTAAATCCTCGATCCATCCCAAAGGTTTGTGTAGCAGCCGATGCAGCTGATGACATGCAAAGCCTACCATTGTAATCGATGTACTTTGTCTCCAGCCCGACACGAGCAAACTTTCCAAGCAAATATGCTTCTTCGTTTGTAATGGACGCACTTCCATACACGGACATAGCGTTTTTCCCATTACGTTCTTGAATGGACTCAATATTTTCCTTAATGACTTTCAGTGCCTCTTCCCACGTTGCTCGAACAAATTCCCCGTTTACTTTTATCAATGGGTACTTTAATCGGTCTTTATGGAAGATGTGCTGATGGGCATTGATTCCCTTCACACATAATCGTCCCTGTGTAGTGGGATTATCTAATCCAATAGTTGTATATTTCTTTCGTGTAACAATGGATTGCTCTATTAACTGCATCTTGCATTGCATGCTGCAGAATGGACATTGTGAGTCATATGTTTTCTCCGACTCTACGTGATTTTGCTTCGTACGAAAATATTTTAATAGCATTTCTGTCACATCATCACCCTCAATCCTTTATACTCTTAGCTACATTACGTTGCTTTTTACGGTACTTACTTTAAAAAGGCAATATCCTTAGACCCCTTTATCACTAAAGAGTCCGTATCTAGCCGTTCTAATAACTGCTGACGAAGATCAAAATCAAAAAGCACTTCTCTCACATGCAAGAGGCTCACTCGATCCACCCATTCCCATGTTCTTTCCGAGTAGTTGGCAGTCTCTCGGTAGTACTGGACAAACCCTGAAATCAAGTGAATCGCCTCTTCTTCCGTTTCTGCTACCGTAAATAATTGACCTCCTCTTACACTTCTACCACTGCTTCCTCCCACATACATTTCCCAGCCACGCTTTGTACCAATCATTCCGATATCCTTTGTTGTCGAACCTGCGCCATTATGCAAGCAAGCAGAAACACCTATTTTCACTCGATACGGAGTGATGAGATACTCAAGTTTCTTTTCTAGAGCTGCCGATAGTTGAAGTGCCTTGTGTTTGTCGCATTGGCAAATATGCTCGCCAATACAGGTTTTTACATTTTGAACTCGATTTCCGTATGTGGCACTTAACGGCATATTTAAATCGTTCCATACCTTTGATAACTCTTCTTTTTTTAGGCCCATTAAATGAATTCTCTGCTCACTAGTAATTGCTAGGTTGGACACTCCATATTTGTCCGCCACGTCTGCAATTTTTCGTAACTCATGTGCATTCGTCATGCCCCCATACATTTGTGGAACGACAAAATACGAACCATCCTTCTGTAATGTGGCATTCATTCGCTCATTTACAAATAACGTTTCTTGGACATTCTCATACTCCGGATTAATCATACTTAAGTAATACGTCAAAGCTGGAACACACTTGGAACAACCCTCTTTATGTTTCCAGTTCAAAGCTAGCATCACTTCATTAACAGAGGATAAATTTAGCACCTGCATCTCATGCACAACCTCATCCTCTGTTAACGATGTACAATGACACATCGCAGGTTTCTCCATCTTCACTTCGTCAAATTCGTCATCATGAATATAAGATACTAGCTCTGCAACAAGCGGTTTACAACCTCCGCAAGACCCGGATGCCTTTGTACAAGCCTTCACTTCGTCTACAGTAGAACAACCATGGTTTTGAACAGCCTCAATAATTGCACCTTTGGAAACCCCATTACAATTACAAATGATTTCAGTTACTGCCATGGAGGAAACTGCTGTTTTCGAACCACTTGATTGAAAAATAGTAACTTTTTCAACATCAGATACGTCTTGCTTTTTCAGTATCATATTTTGTAATTTCAGCCGGTCACTTGTATCTCCAAATAAAACGGCCCCAATCATTTTCTCCTCTTGAAATACAAGCCTTTTATAAGTACCTTCCACTTCGTCGTGTATTTTAATTGACTTCTTTGTAGGATCCTCTTGAAAAGCACCAATTGAATACACATCAACACCCGATATTTTTAATTGAGTGGCTAACACCGTGCCCTCATACCCATGTCCCTCTACTCCACAAATATGTTTTGCTAAAACTTCAGCTTGCTCGTAAAGTGGTTTCACTAGGCCATAAACCATTCCTCGGTGTTCCACACATTCTCCTACTGCAAAAATATTAGGGATACTCGTCTCCATAAAGTCATTTACGACAATCGCACGATTGACTGTAATCCCACTTTCTTTCGCCAAACGAACATTGGGTCTTACACCAACAGCCATTACAAGAAGGTCGGCTTCAACCGATGTTCCATCCGAAAACCGGAGTCCCTCAATACGCCTGCCACCTATAATTTCTTCTGTTTGTTTTTCTAATAAAAACTTCATACCTTGCTTTTCAAGTTCAGCTTGTAGCATCTTTGCAGCCGTTTCATCAAGCTGTCTCTCCATTAAGAATCTACTAATATGAACAACATGCACCTCCATGCCAAGGTGTAAAAGCCCCCTTGCTGCTTCTAACCCTAACAATCCTCCCCCAATGACAACTGCCTTTTTATGATTTTTTGCTGTTTCCTGCATCTTTTGACAATCCTCAATTGTCCGAAAAGAAATGACACCTTCCTTCTCCACTCCGGGCAAGGGAAGTACAAAGGGAACAGAACCAGTTGCCAATATCAATCGATCGTAGGATAAGCTACGACCTTTATCTGTCCTAACTATTTGACTCATGTGATCAATTGAAATAACCGTTTCTCCCGTAAAAAGTTGAATCTGATACTGCTCATACCAATGAAAATGATTGATGGTTATCTCTTCAAGCTTTGTTGTTCCTTGCAGTACGGAAGAAAGAAGGATTCGGTTATAGTTTGGATGTGGTTCGCTCCCAACTACCGTAATCTCAAATCGGTCTGGATCATTTTTAAGGATTTCCTCTATGCAACGAACTCCTGCCATTCCATTCCCAACCATAACTAACTTTTGCTTTTTCATGTAATAACCCCCAACAAACAGTAGATGGATGTTTAATAAATTTCGTTTTATTATTTCATACATCTACTGAAATGGAATTTAACCTGTTACATTTTCTAACACGATATGTACTATTTGGGTGGTATTTACTATAAAAGCCGATTAAAAAAGGGGTATTTTTATGCACTCTTACGGTATACTCATTTTTCGAATAACGAAGTAAATTCGAAGATCATTCGCTTTTTTTGTTTCTTTTTGAATTCGCTTCCAAGAATAAAAATCCATTCGGTTTGAAAATTCTAATAAATTTCCGTGTTAGATTAGCTAACACCTTTTGAGACAAAGCAACAGTTTACATACTATCCTTTAACAAGACAAAGATGGTAAAAACTCTTACAAAACAGAAAAGCAAAAGCGCCTTGTTCAGCCCCGACAAGCATAAGACGAATCTCGCAGGAAGGCCTGCCTTCTGGAGAGATTTGGCTTATGACCTAGGAATAATGGCTTTAAATTATTCCCTCGAGGGGCTAGGCGCTGGAGCTGGACAAAAAAGGGAGGAATTCCAATGACAAATAAGTTAGGTTTTTTTTCGTTCTTCTATGTATTAGGTAAGATTTTATTTTCTCGCAAAAATTATATCGGCTGGTAACACATTTGAAATATCGAATCTATTAAAGGGAGAGATTACCTATGAAGTTAGCAAATTTAAGAAAAAGTGGACATGCACCATCACTATTTGCTTCATTTCTGTACTTTGATGTCAGTTTCATGATTTGGGTCATACTAGGGGCACTTGGGGTTTATATCACCAAAGACTTTGGACTTTCCCCTTCTCAAAAGGGCTTAATTGTAGCGATACCCATCCTCGGTGGTTCGTTCTTCCGTCTCGTTCTTGGTGTTTTAACCGATCGTATCGGTCCAAAGAAAACATCCATTATAGGTATGGTCGTTACGATGATCCCTCTTATATGGGGGTGGCTGTTTGGTACCACATTAACGGAACTTTATTTTATCGGAATACTATTAGGAGTAGCTGGTGCAAGCTTCGCAGCGGCTTTACCAATGGCAAGTCGTTGGTATCCACCTCATTTGCAAGGATTAGCAATGGGGATTGCTGGTGCTGGTAATAGTGGAACTTTATTTGCGACCTTATTTGGCCCTCGCCTTGCTGAACAAATCGGCTGGCATAATGTACTAGGGGTTGCCCTTATCCCTCTTGCCATTGTGTTTATCATCTTTGTTCTTATTGCAAAAGATGCTCCTTCACAGCCAGCACCAAAACCACTTAAAGAATACTTTAATGTTTTCAAACAAAAAGATGCTCTTTACTTCTGTTTATTGTATAGTGTTACCTTCGGTGGCTTTGTTGGACTTTCTAGCTTTTTAAGTATCTTTTTCGTTGATCAATACGATCTTTCAAGAGTAAGAGCTGGAGACTTTGTTACCCTTTGTGTAGCAGCAGGTAGCTTCTTTCGACCAGTAGGAGGATTTATTGCAGATAAGATTGGTGGCGTTCGTCTATTAACCTTCTTATTTATCGGTGTTGCTTTAACCATGCTAGGTGTTAGTCAACTTCCTTCCATCACGCTTGTTACCCTATTGTTATTTGTGGGCATGATGTGTCTAGGAATGGGGAATGGCGCAGTATTCCAACTTGTTCCTCAACGTTTCCAAGAGGAAATAGGAATGGTTACAGGAATTGTAGGAGCAGCTGGTGGTGTAGGCGGATTCTTTATCCCTAATATCCTAGGAACCTTAAGAGAAGTAACAGGCACATATGCATCAGGATTCCTCGTTTATGCTGGGATTGGTGTGGTTGCTTTACTCGTCTTGATCATTGCACAAATGTCTTGGAGAAAAACGTGGGCTCCAAAAGGTTCTTCTGTCAAAGTTTGATAATAACGATTATTTAAAAGCTCTTGCTGGCGATTTGCTGGCAAGAGCTTTTTTATTGCCAATAAAGCAGATCATTTAGAATTCACAATTCTCAGACTAAGTATATACTTCACACCCCTATTTGTAATATAATATTATATAACGATTTATACTTTGAGAGGAGTTTTCATGTGAAGTTAAATAGCTCTAGTTCACGTCCACTCTACGAACAATTATTTAACACGATAAAAGAAGCCATTGACCAGAACACGTATCGACCAGGTCAACAAATTCCCAATGAAGCAGAGCTTTGTGATATTTATGGTGTCAGCAGAATTACTGTAAGAAGAGCCATCCAGGATTTAGTTGACGAAGGATTATTGGAAAGAAAACAAGGAAAAGGTACCTTTGTTGCTAGGAAAAAGGTTGCTCGTGAATTAGTAACCATTGAGGGTTTTTCAGATTTCAGCAAACAGCTTGGAAAAAAGACAGGCAAGAAAGTTCTTCTTTGTGAAGAAATTAAAGCATCGAAGAAAATAGCAGAAGATCTTCAAATAGAGGTTGATGCACCAGTACTTAAACTTCTTAGATTAATGTATATTGATGAAGAGCCATTTACTCTGGACTTAACTCATTATCCAATTGAGCGGTTTCCAAAGATTCAAGAACATATATTTGACTATGAATCCACATACGATGTCCTGAGTAATATATATCATGTAGATATGAAGGACATTACAACAAAAAAAACAATCACTGGAATTCCCGCCTCTTCTATAGAAGCTGAGCATCTAAATTGTGACATTGGCGAGATTTTATTTAATATAGATAAAATCGTGTACGATAAGAACAAGGTCCCTATTCATTTATCTACGTTTAAAAATTTAACTACAGTTATCGCTTATACAATTACGACATAGAAAAGCGGAAGTGTCCGTTTAGCAACGTATGGACTGGAGGGCTTTGACTGAGATAAAGGAAACACGAAGAACGAAGTGATTCGATGTTGACTTATCGTAGGGAAAAGACCGAAGTACACTAGTTGCTGGACACTGAAGCTAGACATCCTGATAAAAAGGGACTTGGCCATCAGCCAGTCCCTTTTTACTATTTTACCAATTGCTTTCCATATCCGAATGCTCCGTTTACTTCACAAGTACGAGCGGCTCGAAGTGCTGCAAGCTGCAAAGACTGTTTGATCGTATGGTGATTTAAATAACTAGTTAAAAATCCAGCTATAAAGGAATCTCCAGCACCTAACGTATCAATTACCTCAGCTTCTTCTATCCCCTGCACATAGCTCCGTGTTCGATCAGACATGATAACTCCCTTTGAACCTCGTGTAACAATTACGTAATGCGTGCCTAATTCATGAACTTTCTTTATTAATTCCTCAATTTGCTTATCACCAAAATCACTACCCGATATGAAAGCAAAAGTGATATGAGGACAAACTGTTTGTAGCAATTCATCCGAAAAATGATTGGAGAAATCATATGAGATCGGTAAAAGCTGTTTGATAAGTGGGAGCTGGTCATCAAGACTACTATAAATACTTGTATGAAGAACATCAAAACCTTTGATATAATCATAATCTGATGGATTTAATTTTAATCGTAATTGTGATTGTATCCCACCTTTGTTGGATTTTACAAAAATCCTGTCACCAGTCGAATCAATATCAACATAGGCTTTTCCGCTTTCCCCATAAGCCCTTCTAATATGACTAATATTCACCTGCGTCTTTTGTAAAGAGTCGATAATGTGATCACCTTCCGCATCATTTCCAACAATGCCAATAAACCCCGTTTCGACTGCTCCGTATTGCTTAGCTAATACAGCAACATTTAATGTGTTACCACCTGGAAACATCTCGTTTCGATCCAAATAAACATCCACCACATTATCTCCAATTGCTAGTAACTTCATTATTATTACATTCCTTTCTATTGGTGACTTACCCTTTTAAACTTCCAGATGCAAGACCACGTACAAAATACTTTTGTAAAAATAAAAACAGTGTAATAATCGGGATAGCAGAGATCATTAACCCCGCTAATAGAACCCCCCAATTTGTTTGTAACGCATCACGGAATTGCATCAGACCAGCTGGAATGGTTTTTAAACTATCTGAGTCAATGAAGATGAGGGCAAACATGAATTCATTCCATGTAAAGTAAGCAGTAATAATGACCCCTGTAAACAAAATAGGTAGGTTCATTGGCAAAAATATTTTTGTAAACACTTTCCACGTTGAACATCCATCAAGAAAAGCAGACTCCTCTAGCTCTTTTGGAATCTCTAAAAAGGCTGCTCTTATTAATAGGACAGTAATCGGAATCCGATACGCAACATAAGGAAGAATAAGCGCTAAGTAAGTATCATGAATTCCCAGAGCCTGGATGAGCTTATACAGTGGAACTAAACTTACCTGAGGAGATAACATCATTCCACCCATACATAATATTAATAGTAGCTTCTTACCTGCGAACTGGAATCGGGTTAACCCATATGCTCCAAGCGCACTAAGAAAAACGGTTAATAAACAGGTGCTCAACGTAACAATTGTACTATTTAAAAAGTACTCAGAAATTCCCGTATTCCATGCATGAACATAATTTGAGACAAGCCAAGTAGTCGGCAATGCCCAACTGTTCGAGAAAATCTCTTCTGTTGTTTTAAAAGAATTAATGACCATCCAAAACAGCGGATAAGAAATGACTATAAAATAGAAGATTAATATTGTATACAGCGAAACCGATCCAGCAATCTTTTTCTTTTTAAACGAACGAACCCGAAACGATTGAATCGGAGAGTCTGTAGGTGTTACTTTTTCTGCCTCCATATTAATCCTCCTTCCCTGTTTTGAATAACTTCATTTGAATCATTGCAGCAACCAATGAGAGTATCAAAATAATTGTTGCAATTGCAGAGGCATACCCCATCTCATCCCTAAAGAAGGCCGATTTATAGAGAAGCGTTCCAAGCACTTCACTGGCATTTCCTGGTCCACCACTTGTCAAAATATACGGTTCATTAAATACCGTAAATGCACCTGTTAATGTAATCAACGTGGCAACAAAAAGCATTTCTTTTACCTGGGGAACAGTAATATGAAGGAACTTATAGAATTTATTTGCACCATCAATATCAGCTGCCTCATACAGCTCTTGCGGAATAGACTGGATCGCAACGATGAAAAGCATCATGATATATCCAATACTTTGCCACTGGGAGACAGCGATTACGGCGAAGATTGCCGTTTCTGATTCCCCGAGCCATGCCCTTGTCCATTCTTCAAGACCCAGCAATCGTAAAAAGCTGTTTAAAATCCCAATATCCGGGTTATAAACAAAGCTGAACAATAAAGCAATTACCGTTATGGATATGATTACGGGAAGGAAGAAGGTTGTTCTGAAAAAACCACTAAACAATCTAGTCAAAGGATCCTCTAGGATAGCTGCAAGCACCAATCCACCGAATACCTGACAGATAATAGAAATAACTGCGTACCAAATATTATTTTTTATAGCTATATAAAAAACCTCATCCTGAAATAGAGCAAGGAAATTTTCGAATCCAACAAACACCTTATCTGGGGAAAAAGCAGAAAACTCATAAAAAGCGAATCGGAAATTCTCTACAATGGGATAGTAGACAAACAATCCCATTAACAAAATACAAGGGGCAATATATAAATAGGGAGCCATTTTCCTAAGCGTCATCGTATTCACCTCTTTTTTTCTAGGTCCTTTCCGACCCTTTTCTTGTGTTTCCTTTATGAAAGAAAGGTAGCTTCGGTCCCCTACACTACCTTTCTAGTTAATCTGTTATTTCAGCTCTTTAGCTACTTTTTGAACGTCTTTCATCACGTCTTTAGCGGATTTTTTTCCATCTAACATCTGCTGAACACCATTTAAATACGCATCAACAATCTTGATATCTACAGCTGTATCAAACCATAAGTACGTCTTTTCAGCATTTACGATTAGATCAATTGCTTCTTGTTGAAGTGCTGAACCATTTTCGGAAGTGGTTGTTTCTTTTACAGCACTGTATTCACTTACTTCTTTTAATTGGTCGATCCCTTTTTCCTTTGAAGTTAGGAATTTAATAAACTCCATTGCTTCTTCAGGATGCTTTGTTTTAGAAGAAATCATAATTCCTTCAGGGGCAGCAGTAATGGAGCTTGGATTTCCTTCTCCACCTTCAACGAACGGAGTGTTGAATACACCTAAATCTTCTCCTAGGCTTGGCTCAATCAGACCTATCTCAGCTAGCTGAAAGTACCCAATCGCCGCTTTTCCTCCATTAAATAGTTCTCTTGCATATTGGTGGTCAACGGAGTTAACTCCTTGATTAAAAAATGGCTCTAATTCAATGAATTTTTCCAAGGCAGTTACGTATCCTGGATGAGTAAACTCTGCATCCGGATTACTTAGGCTATAGTCCTTTGCAATAACATCTTCCGGAACAATATACTCATTTAGTGATCCAATATAGTGAGAAATCGTCCATGGTGCCTTACTTCCGAATGCAATTGGAGTCACTCCTGAATCCTTAATTTTTTCGGATACTGTTAAAAGTTCTTCCCAAGTTGTTGGAATCTCAAGATTCAAATCGTTAAATACCTTTTTGTTATAAAAGAAGGCTTTTCCATCTGTCGACCAAGGAATTCCATAAACTTTCCCATCTAATGTAAAGGGACCGAATTGAGATTCAATGATTTGACCTGACCATTCTTTGTCTTTCTCCACATAGCTAGTTAAGTCAAGTGATTGACCTGCTCGTGCAAAATTATAGGCAAACTCTCCACTCCAAGAAAAGTAAACATCAGGAGGATTATTCGATCCTAAAACAACACGAATTTTCTCCTTGTACGAATCATTCAATACTGCTTCGGTTTTTATTTTGATATTCGGATGTAACTCTTCAAACTCTTTCACTGCATCTTCAAAGTACTGCTTTTTGGGTTCTGTTGGCCATCTGTGGAAAAAACGAAGTTCGACAGTATCACTGTCTTCTGAAGCTGTTTGACTAGATGAGGAACAAGCTGCAAGCATTGAGAGAATTAACACGGCGATGATACTAAATATTTTGAACTTTTTCATGAATTGGCCCCCTCAAGATTATCTTCTATTAATCTAGCAATTAGAGGAAAAGCGAAGTATCCCCCGCTTTTCCTATTTATTTTAATATTCTACTTTCCACATATATCTTCTTGTAGATAATGGATGATTGCGCTGTTCTGCCAAGTTATCTGCGTATCTTCTTAATACATGGTTTAAGACTAGCGGAGCAATATATCCTTGAACAGACTCTGAAATTCCAGAAAAGTCAAAATCCTTCGCATCTAAAACGATTAGCTTCTTTCCATACCGTTGTGAGAATTCAAGGGCACGCTCCTCTAAGTATCTTGTTTCATCTAGACCTAGAAGAATAATAAATGGTGTTTCTTCATCAATAATTTCAAATGGACCATGGAAGTATTCTCCTGCATGAATCGCATGGGAATGAACCCATTGCATCTCCATTAAAATACAAATCGCGAAGGAATAGGCCACACCATAATTTGATCCACTAGCCATCGTGTAGATAATTTTCTCATCCTTGTACTGTTTTCCAAATTCTACAGCAGCATCATGATATTGGGAAGCAGCTTTTTCAAAAACCGTTTGTAGGCTTTCTAAACTCTTCTCAAGAGAAGCAAATTTTTCATTGTTTTCTACAACCTTTAGTACTCCAAAGACTAATTGATACAGAACAGAGTAGTTTGTAGCAAATGCATTGGCAGTTGGGCCCCACTCATACTTAAGGACAACCTCTGAAGCTTGAGCCAATGGAGAAGTAGGCTCATTTGTTAGAGAAATGGTTAAGGCGCCTTTCGTACGAGCAAACCTAGCAGCTTCTACTGTTTCAGGAGTTGTACCAGAATGAGAGCATAGGATCACTAGAGATGTATCCCCCAGCTTTGCGTGATTACGATGGATGAATTCATTCGCACTATATAGATGTGCATCTATCTTTTTTGCTTCACGATCAACAACGTACTTACTTGGGTACATTAAAGCAGATGAACCCCCACAAGCTACAAAAAAGACATTATCGATTTGTTTCTTCTCTACTTCCTCAAGCGCATGTTTGATTTGATTTTTTACATCTACGATTAGTTCAGTACTCATATTTTATAAAGCCTCCTAAGTATTTTTTTAATATGGGGTACTGCCTATCCTCCCTTCATTCAACATACAACATTATAGGACGTTATATATTGTTATATTATAATCTACTATATCCTAGCCTATCTCCTTAGTCAACGGAATTTTCAGAAAATAATTTCGACTTTATTCGGCATTTTACTCATTTCCAATAGACTAAAGGGAAAAAGAAATGTGCAAAGTAAGTCTGTCTTTTACTTTCGACATTAGAACAAGATGTCTGAATGGATAGATTAAATGGTTCCTGATATATTTAATTACATTACATAAGAAAAGGAGTGGTAAGAAATGCAATCCATTAATGGAAAAACAGCGATTGTAACTGGTGCAGGCAGAGGAATTGGTCGTGCCACAGCGATTGCTCTTGCAAAAGAAGGAGTAAATGTTGGTTTAATAGGATTAACTCTTTCGAATCTTGAAAAAGTTGCTGAGGAACTACAAGGCTTCAATGTTAAAGTTTCTGTTGCAACAGCTGATGTGGCAGACCTTGACTCCATTACTACTGCAGTGGAGAAAGTAAAAGGAGAACTTGGTTCCATAGATATCTTAATTAATAATGCAGGAACAGCGAAATTTGGTGGGTTTTTAGATCTCTCGCCTGAAGAGTGGGAAAACATTATTAAAGTTAACCTTATGGGTGTGTACAATACCACTCGTGCGGTTTTACCGGAAATGGTTGAAAGAAAATCGGGAGACATTGTTAATATTTCTTCTAGCGCCGGACAGAAAGGTGCACCTGTCACAAGCGCGTACAGTGCATCCAAATTTGCGGTTCTTGGTTTAACAGAGTCCTTAGCTTTAGAAGTTCGTAAGCACAACATCCGTGTGGTCGGCCTTACACCTAGCACAGTCGTAACAGACCTTGCCGCGGAAGCAAACTTAATCTCTGGTAACCCTGAAAACGTCATGCACCCAGAAGACTTAGCAGACCTCATCGTATCCGGCCTAAAGCTCCACCCACGCGTATTCCTAAAATCAGCCGGCCTCTGGTCCACCAACCCATAGGGTGACAGACACCCTCCGTGGACAAATCACCCCAATCTGTCTTTTTGTGGTGTCTGTCACCCTTCGTGGACAGATTCGCTTGATTTGTACGCGTGAGGTGGACACTATTTTATAAGAAGCGAGAGTCTCAAGACTCTCGCTTTCTTACTTTCAAGACCTTATTCCCTCCCTAGTATTTTCACAGAATTTGTAATCTGAATTTTCTTTACTTTAAAAATTTAAGCAGTTACGATTAAAGTTGGAATGGAAAAACATTCCTACTACATACACAAGGAGGAGAGCACGATGATTCAAATAAGAAGAAAAGAAAAGCAAATTCAAAAGGAAGAATCTACTTAGTGAGAGGAGAAACTATATGCCATCTGTAAAAAATGGGATCCAAATTGTAAGTTATCACGAAGGATTAGCCGCAGGGGTAGCAAAAATGTGGAATTTAAGCCGTGACAGTTGGGGCGGCGACACCCGTGTCATGACAGAGGAACAAGTGAAAACAAAGGAAGCCAATTCTGAAAATATCGAGCTGTATCTGGCACTAGATGAAAATGAAGTCGTTGGCTATTGTGGATTATCTGAATATAAGGAGGATACTGGCTCTTTATACATCCCCTTACTCAACGTTCTTCCAAGTCACCATGGGAAAAAAATCGGGAAAATGCTTGTTATGAAAGCTCTTGAAAAAACACTCGAGCTCGGTTGGCCACGTCTTGACTTATACACCTGGCCAGGCAATACAAAAGCTGTTCCACTTTATAAAAAATGTGGTTTCTTTTGGGAGGATCGTGACGACACTACCCACCTGATGAACTTCATCCCCAAGGTGCTAAATACTCCACTTCTTCAACCACTATTTGAAAAAATGGACTGGTATGAAGCAAGTACAAGACAAATAGAAGTGAAGCCGGATGGAGAAAATAAAAATGGATTTTCCTTCTATGAATATAGCTGGAGTTCACCTGAAGCTAATGTACGTGTTCAATTCGAGCGGACGAGTCGGGGCATTACCCTGATTGAAACCGATGACTTCCTCGTTCAGCTTTCAATGGATAACCATGAAGTGATTGAGGAACTGGAGCATACCTATCAATTAACAATCGTAAACAAAACTGATAGTCCTATGTCCTTTCAGGCTACTGGTACTAAGAATGCACGAGTCGAATATCAACTCCATACGGGACAACTAACCGTAGAAAAAGAGGTTACACTCTCTAATACTTTTAAAGTACGAAAAGGCGAAGAGCCTAGTGTTTGGCGAACTCATCCAAGCATTCAAGTAACCGTAGAAATTAATGGTGTTCCATGCGATTTGAACATTGGGATATCCCCCATCCAACCTGCTAAGCTTGAAGCTTTCAATGAAGGAAATTTTTCCTTTTTAAATACAAAGTCTGAGTTTTACCTGGAGTTAAAAAATAATCTTTCTGTCGAAACAGAGTTTGTTCTAACCATTCCTGAAAATGACCTAGTCAGTCTTCAACATACATCATACGAGGTTACGGTTCCTGCTAAAGGAAGAATAACCCTACCCCTACCCATTATCGTTAGAAAGCATGGTTTTTACGATCCAATTATTCATGTTCAAACTAAGACCTCCAATCATATACTCACTTTTGAACAGCAAATTTCGGTAGCTTTTAAAGGGGCAGGAAAGAAATTTGGTGGAGAATCTAAGCTATACTGGCATGTATATAACGGTCAAAGCCAATTAAACATACGAAAGCTCGATCTTAATGTCCAATTAAAAAAAGATGCTAGAAGGAAACAGCCATCATTTGCATTTCTTGCCCCAAAACTTGGAAAACCTTACACCAATGAATTTAACAAAAAGAAACCAACATCAGTGACTTGGGATACAGATGATTCATCTATTATTATCAAATTTGTACTTCAATCAAGTGATTTCCCAGGAATCTACTTAACTGAGTGTCTTCAGCTATTTGGAGATGGAATCGTTCACCAGTGGGTTGAAATCGAAAATGCCCACCCCACCACTTACCAAAATATTGCTATCAGTCAGCCCATCTACCAAGAACTTGGCAACACATACTTTCCTCTAGACCAAAGAGTCGTTTTCTTTTCGGAGGACCGCCCGCTTGAATTCGGGGATCTAAATCCTGCTATGATAACGGGTCATTGGTATTTCTCTAAGACTGAAGGAGAAACAGTTGGAGTGACTTGGCCAAAGAATAGCAAGGCAGCTCCGGAAGGTTGGCAATTCGTCATTGAGCAAAAGGTTGGTGAGATGAAACCTGGGGCAAAGGCTTCAACTGAAAAAATCATCGTTGCTTTAGATTCGTTCCAGGAAGCAAACCATTTTCAGGCTTTTGCAGAGAAAAGCCATTTCGTTGATGCAATTGATATAACGAGTGAATTGGATCTCAAGGCAAATGAGATGATTATTACGCCAAGCTCATCTCCCTCCTTTACATTAAAGACATATAGAAACAGTTATCTGGATGGAACGCTTGAAATCACTTGCGACCAAACTCCTGTTGGCAAATGGAGTATCCAGGCAAAAGAAGAGAAAAATTCTATTACTTATGAACAACAGCTGTCAGTAGATACCCCTATTTCACATATATCAGCTTATTTTCAACAGCCAGGTATCCAGACGAAATTCGAGGGTCTACTTCTTTCTCCAAGTGGAGCTATTTCCTCTAAGACAGAGGCTGATGGCTCAATAGTTGTTGAGAATGGTTGTTTATTGATAAAAGCAAATGCTGATTTTTACCCCGGATTATATTCGTTGAAAGTAAACGGACTGGAGTGGTTAGATACAGAGTATCCAGAAAGAATCGCCAAAAGCTGGTGGAATCCATGGGCAGGAGGAATGAAGTGGTCTCCCGAAGGGATTACTACCTTCTCTCTTTTAAAAGAAAAAACAACTGTATCAACGGCTAATATACGTGATCGCAAAGGCAATACTTGGAGAGGAATAGCGATTCAGACAAATTTCGAAGAACATTTACAATGGAAAAATGTTGAGTATATTCACTACTATCTGATGCTACCTAACGTTCCTGTTTTAGCAACATTCTTACAGGTAATACATGATGGCGGGAAATGGCTGACTGGGGAAAGATGGTTGACTGACCTATTCCTCGGTGGAGAGGTTTTAACAAACCTATCTATTAAAGATGGCTGTACGGAATATCGGGTAGGCAAACAGGAATTACCAATGTATCTGCCACAAGACTCCTATATTGAATCAGCTACAAAAAAAGAGAGGCTTTATGTAATTTCAAGTCTGAACACGGAAGAGACCGAAGCCTATATAAATAAAGAGGCATTTCATCTAGTTGCAGCGCAACCAGGATTCGCAAATAAGAAAGACAAAGCAACTGCTCCCCTGTTCTTCCTGTTTGATGAGCGAAAACTACCAGCAGAAGCAGTACAAAAACTACTAAATATCCAATTTTAAAAGGAGTTATTATGAAAATCATCGATGCTCATATTCACCTATCGAACATACATTCATTTCATGAAACAGCTGAAAATATATCATTTGTGGATTATTCAGCCTCTGGCATTATCAAAGAATTCGAGGAAGCTGGAGTGGTGCTTGGTATAGGGATGGGACTTACGGAAACAGAAAGAATGGGGTTTCCTGATTACGAGACGCCAACACCGATGGGTCTCGATTTAGTCGATGAGCTTCCACCTTCTATCTTTACGTGTGCAGGAGTAAATCCGTACAATTTAGATGAGAAGGCGCTCACTCGTTTAGAAGGGATGTTATTACATCCTAAAACGGTTGGAATCAAGATTTATCTTGGTTATTATCCGTTTTATGCCTATGACCCTGTTTATAAGCCCGTTTATAGACTAGCGGCAAAATACAAACTTCCTGTCGTCTTTCATACAGGGGATACGTATTCAGAAAGGGGCTATTTAAAATACTCTCACCCTCTCACCATCGATGAGGTTGCGGTTGACAATAGAGATGTGAATTTTATGATGGCTCATTTCGGGGACCCGTGGACACTTACAGGTGCAGAAATCATTTATAAAAATCCAAATGTATTTGCAGATTTATCTGGACTAATTGTCGGGACAAAAAAGGACCTAGCAGCGAAAAGCGAAGGTCGTTTCCTTGATCATTTGCGACACGCCTTGGTATTTGCAGACTCTTATGACAAGCTTTTGTTTGGTACCGACTGGCCATTAGTACCGATTGCTCCGTACATTGAGTTTATCAAAAAATTAATCCCTGAAGAATACCATAGCCAAGTGTTCTACGAAACCGCATTAAAGGTTTTTCCAAAAATTCAACCGTTTATTAAATAACCAAAGGGGCTGCCTGTTTTTTCAAGGCAGCTCTTTCGTATTTATAGAGATTGCCGTTCTATTAAACTTCAACAAAAAATGGATGTGTTTCTTCATTCAGACAATACTCCATTCTCGTCTTAAAGTGTTTCCAAGTGACCATTTCAAGTGCTTTTTCTATACGAAAAAACCCCACTTCTAAACTCTCAGGTGAAGTAGCTAGTTGGCCACCAACTACTTTCCCGATGAACATAGTACTGCAAATAGAGTGCTTTACATTTTGAAAAATACCACAGAGCTTTACGATTTCAATATCTATCCCACTTTCTTCTTTTGTTTCTCGTATCACAGCTGCCTTAATCGACTCTCCTTCTTCAACCTGACCACCTGGCATTTCCCAACCTCTCCGTGGACTTTTTATTAAAAGAACTTCATTATTATCATTCAGTACGAAAGCCTTGGCAGAAACAATATGCTTCGGTGCTACCATTTTTTCATCTGCTCCCTTCTTAAACACTTTTATTTCCACAATATGTATGTCAGAGAATAATAAACCCTTTAAAAAAAATAAAATGCTGGTTATATCCCAGCATTTCTTACATCTCGGCGTTAGCCCCTTTATATTGAATGAATTTCTGGTGCTTATGTGCCAATAATTGTATCTGGTGCAGCTCCTCTATCAAGTCATGAATGGAAAGGAGCTCAAACAGTAGCGCAATATACGTTTGGGGACACTTATCCTCTTGTACACATTTTTTAAATATTGACCGAAGTTCCGCCGCCACCTGTAGATGTCCTTCATCCATCCGGTACTCCTTATCATTCAGTGCATATTTAAAGGACTTGAACATCAACTGGATGGACTCTTCCTTACATAATGGTGCATCAAGTGGAGGAATAGCCATAAGATTGGCTACATGAAAAAACATTTGGCGCATAGTACTTAACTTTTTATATTCATAATGAAACTCCCTGGTATACTTTCGGTCAATATGATGTAACTTCCATTCCTGCTTTTGATACTCACATAATGTCTCTACGGATTCGAAGTCCTTCCAAAGCCTTTCAAACTTTGCCTTAGTCTCTTGATGTAATGGCTGTTGAAATACAATTTCTTTTCCGCGTTCTTCAATAACTGTGCCTGTCTCAATGATATAATGGTGAAGCTTAGATTTAATCATCAATGAGTAATTCGGTTTTATAACAAGGAAATTAACGAGTGCGGATACCGTTAAGCCAATACCCGTTGTTCCCAGCCGAATAAAAAATGAGCTTAAAAAATGATCATGAACGGTTGATATCATCGCTACTCCTGTCAAAACAGCTACAAGTGTTCCATCGTGCAATCGAAGCTTATAACATACGATAATCGTCGTAACTGCTACGAGCATGTAAGTAAACGGACTATCTCCAAAGACAAAATTAAATAAAACAGAAAAAGCGGCTCCAATAGCTGATGCCGGAAACCGAACGAACGCCTTTTTAATAGAATGCGCTGCAGTAGGTTCAATCGTAACAATCGCTGTTATAACTGCAAACATCGGAGGCCAAGACAGTAGGTCACATATAAGCGCAGTAAGAAACACAGCAATCCCTGTCTTAACAATTCTTCCACCAAAAAATTTATATTTCTTTAGAAGTTCCATTAAAAACATTCCTTTTTTCAATGTCTTCTTTAATTATACAACAACTAAAATAATTCCCAAAACATGGTTAGGAAACAATAGTTGTATGTCATTATATGTTTACATTAAATATATAAAAAATCTCTCCTATTTATGGAGAGATTTTTTGACACTATTTTACTAAGCTAGGTAATAACGTTGATAGGAATGGAACATATGCTACTAGCAGGATGACAAACAAAATCATTCCGAAGAATGGCCAGAGATATTTAATCGATTCATTAATGTTTGCCTTAGCAATTCCATTTGTAATGAATAGAAGCACCCCAATTGGTGGTGTTATTCCTCCTATAATTAAACAAATAGCAACAACGGTAGCAAACTGTATAGGATCAAATCCAAAATCTACCGCTAAAACAGATAAGACAGGTACAAATATTATTGCTGCAGCGATAGTTTCTAAGAAACAACCAATTAATAGTAAAAAAGCAATAATTAGTAATATAACAATATGTTTACTTTCTGTAAAAACACTTAGCATATTTACAACTTTAATAGGAAACTGCTCATTTGCTAGTATCCATCCAAACGCAGAAGCGGTTGCAGCAATAAACATAACCATAACCGTTGTATTTAATGCTTTCGTGAATATCTCACCCAAATCACGTATCTTCATCTCTTTATAGACAAAGGTACTAATAAGAAAACAATAGAGGACTGCAATCACACCTGATTCTGTTGCTGTAAAAGTACCTGTAACAATTCCCCCAATAATAATAACTGGAGCCATAAGAGCCCAGAAAGCAGTAAGAAAACTCTTCCACACTTCTTTCAAAGAAGCCCTCTCTGATTTTTCAAGACCAAGTTTTTTGGCAGCCATATAATTAATTATCATTAATCCCATCCCAATTAATATCCCTGGGATTGCTCCGGCTAAGAAAAGCTTTCCAATTGATAAACCTGTCAATGATCCGTATATAATCATAATGATGCTTGGAGGGATGATTGGTCCAAGTGAGCCTGCACATGCAGTTAACGCAGCAGCATATCCTTTCGGGTATCCCTTTTTTATCATAGATGGAATTAATACAGAACCGACAGCTGATGTATCTGCAGACGCGGAGCCAGATATTCCAGCAAAAGCCATACTCGTGAGAACCGTAACATGTCCTAAACCACCACGAATATGGCCAATCAATGAGCTAGAAAACCTGATTAATCTTGCCGAGATTCCCCCACTTTCCATTATTACGCCAGCCAACATAAACAGTGGGATGGCTAAAAAAGTTGAACTATTTAATGTATTAAAAATTCTTGGGATGAGTAAGCTTAGCGGGATATCACTAAAGAAAAAAATTGAAAAAAGAGATGATAAGCCAATTGCAAACGCTATGGGTACTCTAATACATAGTAAAACGAGTAAACTTATAAACAACGCAACCAACATACTATCACCTCTTCCTTTCTTTTATAGTTTCAATAGCACTAAGAATAATATAGATGAGTAACAAACTTGCTCCAATCGGGATTGCTGCAAAAATATATGACATAGGAATACGGCTGATAGGGGCTAATTGGTTACCCATTACTTCTGTTACAAAATATCCTTGATATACAATTACAACAGTATAGACAATCATTAATAAATGATTAAATAAAGTTAGCCAAAACTGAATGGTCTCACTAAATCTACTTATAAAAAAATCCACTTCAATATGAACCTTATTACGCATTCCGTAAGCAATCCCTAAGAAAACCATCCAGACAAATAAAAATCTTACTGCCTCATCAGTCCCCTGTACTGGGCTTCCAATCAAACGTGAACTTACTTGGACTAGCGTCAAAATAACTATTAAAGCAAATAAAAATATTCCTATACCCCTTATCCCTTTATCTAGAAAGTTAATCATTTTTTCACCCCTTTGGTGACATCGAAAATATGATCAATAAGTTGGAATACCTATCTTTAAAAACTGATTCAAAGGTAAACCTTTGAATCAGTTTTTTACATCTATTTTATTTCTCGAATCTTATCTACTAAATCTACAGCATTTACTTCCTTTGCATAGTCATCTACAATAGACTCTGCTTTCTCAATGAATGGTGCTTTATCTACCTCTACTACTTCAAGGCCTTCTTCTACCAACTTATTAAAATATTCTTCGTCAAGATCCATTGCTAACTGACGACCATATTCGCCAGCTTCTAGAGCTGCCTCTGAAATTAGTTTTTGATCTTCCTCAGATAGACCTTTAAAGAACGTATCACTCATATTCAATGAAAGCGCTGTAAAAATATGTTCTGTTTTAACTAAGTATTTGGATACCTCATACATTTTAGCTGAATAAATACTTTCTGCAGAGCCCTCAAACCCATCAACGACACCTGTTTCCATTGCTGTATATAGTTCCCCCCAAGGAAGTGGTGTGGCTACAGCATCCCATGATTGTACCGTTTCAATAACGCTTGGGGCTTCCGGTGTACGAATTTTTATCCCTTTCAATTCGTCTATTGATTCTGTTTTCTTTGTTAAAAAGGTACTACGAAAAGCAGAGTCAAACCATGCTAACGAACGAATTCCCTTGTCTGCCATTTTTTCTTGAAGCGAGGAACCAACTTCTCCATCAAACACTTGATGGACATGGTCATAATCCTCAAACAAATATGGCATATCTAGAATTCCCACTTCTGGAACAAAGTTTGCTAATAAACCAGCATCATTGATAGCCATCTCAATTGTCCCTAGTTGTAAACCCTCTACTAGCTCTTTTTGATCTCCTAGTTCACCAGATGGATGGATAGTCACGTTAATTCTTCCATCTGACTTTTCGGCAACCAACTCCTTGAACTTTTCTGCCGTTTTTACAACTGAATGTTCTGGTGCAAGGTGTGATCCAATTCGAATCTTCACTTCTTCTTTTTTACCTGAATCTGATTCTGAGGCTGATCCGTTACTTTTATTACCCCCGCATGCCGACAAAATGACCATTAACATGATTACTAGTATTGCAATCCCCTTGTTCTTCATGTTTCTCCCCCTATTTTTATAGAATTTGTCCTGATTTAACTTCTACTAATCCAGCCTCACGGTTAAGCTCTACCCCAAAGCCAGGCTTGTCACTAACTTTTAACTTTCCGTTAACAGGAATAGGTTCATCTTTGAGTAATGGATAATATTGAGGAACAATTTCGGAAGCATCTGGACTCATCACTAAGTATTCAGTAAACGGGCTATTTGGTTTCGTAACTACATAGTGATGGCTGTAGACACCACTTCCATGTGGAACAACCATTTTACCGAAACTATCAGCAAGGTTTCCTATTTTTATCAGTTCCGTTAATCCCCCACACCAACCGACATCTGGTTGAATAATATCTAGATCACAATACTCTAGTAACATTCGGAAGCCGTATCGTGTTGCTTCATGCTCCCCACCTGTAACTAATATATTGTTTCCTGCCCTTTTTTTGAGATCCCGGTAATTCCAATATTCATCAGGGTTAAAACATTCTTCAATCCACTTAAAGCCAAGCTCCTCAGATTTTGCCATTAGTTTTTGTGCATATGGTAAGTCCAGTGACATCCAGCAATCCCACATCAGCCAGAAATCATCCCCCACTCGACTTCTCATCTCAGCAGCTGCCTCAATATTTTTGCGTAGTCCTTCCTCTCCATCGGCAGGGCCATACACTAGAGGCATCTTCCCACCAATAAAGCCATGCTCTTTTGCTAAGTCAGGTCGAGGTCCAGTTGCATAAAAAACAAGTTCTTCTCTCACCTTCCCACCAATCATTGAGTAGACCGGCTCTTCTCTGAGATGCCCCAATAAATCCCAAAGTGCTAGGTCAATCGCAGATATAGCATTCAGCACAATCCCTTTTCTTCCATAGTAAAGAGAGGCACGGTACATTTGATCCCACATGATTTCAATATTTTCAACCTGTTGGCCAACAACAAACCGTTCGAGGTGATTTTTAATGAGCCAGGCGGCAGGATATCCTCCAGTTGAAATGCCGAAGCCAACCGTTCCGTTATCAGCTTCGACCTCAACAACAATTGTTTTTAGTGCGTTTATTCCAAAGCTTGTTCGTGAAGCTTTGTACTCGGGATAGATGCTCATTGGCGTTGAAATTTGGCCAACAATCCAATGCTCCTGACCCTGATCATGATAATCCGCTCCCCCACCTTCAACCACATAACACCTTAGACTCTTAATTTTTTGTCCAAGTCCCCTCATTTGATTTCACTCCTTTTTAAAATTGAAGAAAGATCTTGCTTTTTACTACGTTTCCACTAACCAAATCGACAAATGATTGGTGACCATTTTCAATTGGACGAACTTCTGACCAGATTTTTTCACATATTTGTTCATTGATTAGTAATTGTAAAGCTTCGTGAAAATCTTGTTTGGTATAACAGAATGAACCAAGTTCAGTTATCTCACTTCGAATTGTTTGATTAATAGGGATTGGTGTTTCATCGACACCAAGACCAATATTCATAATTACTCCACCAGGGTTAATGATCTTGATTGCTTGCTGACGGGTAGGTACAAACCCCGCTGCATCAATAATGATGTCTAATCCCTTTTGCCCCGTGATTTCTTTCACTCGTTCTTCAACATTTTCTTTGTTGGATTGAATCACATGAGCAATTCCTGATTCCTGAATCGTATTTAACCTTTCTTGATTAAGGTCAAGGACAATTACGTTTTCGGCCCCTAATATTTTTGCAACAAAGGCGCTCAACAATCCAATTGTTCCTGCACCGTACACAACTACATTCGCGAACGGATGATTTGCCATTGCTCTTTTCGTTGCTCGTAAACTACAAGCGAGGGGTTCTGTTAACGAAGCAGCGAATGAGTTTAGATGGTCTGGAATTGGAATCACGGCTGAAGAAGGGACACTTACGTACTCCCCAAATGCTCCAGGACGATGAATACCTAAGATTAATCGATTGTCACAGAGATTCTCTAACCCTTTACGACAGCGGTTACATTTCCCACAACTGATAAGTGGATTAACAACAACACGTTTTCCCATCAAGTCAGGAGATCCATCTGTATTCTCAACCACCCCTGAGAATTCATGTCCCATGATTAAAGGAGGTACTCGCAAGCTGTTATGGCCTAAAAACCCTTCTATTTCAGAACCACAAATACCTACTACATCCACCTTTATTAAAACTTCGTCTTTTTGTAAAGCGGGAATGGAAACCTCTTGTATTTCCATTTTATTTGGCTCTGTCCACATTAAAGCTCTCATACTTACCTCCTATGATTCTAGTAGATTGTATTCTCTAACACTCCAACATTTTGAATTTCAATTTTACATACGTCTCCTCTTTTTAAGAAAATAGGTGGATTTCTAAAAACTCCTACACCATGAGGGGTTCCTGTTGCAATAACATCTCCTGGTTTAAACGTAAACCCTCTTGAGAGATAGGAGATGATGTAAGGGATTTTATGAATAAGGTGTTTTGTATTCGAGTCCTGTAGTGTTTCTCCATTAACGGTTAACTTAATATCTAAATTATGTGGATCTTTAATTTCGTCAGCTGTAACAATAGTTGGTCCAAGCGGGGCAAATGTATCATAGGATTTCCCTCTTACCCACTGAACATCTTTGAACTGTACATCCCGTGCACTCACATCGTTCATTACTGTGTATCCATAAATATAATCTAACGCTTGATCTTCAGAAATATCTTTTCCTTCTTTTCCAATGATGACAGCCAATTCAGCCTCATAATCTACTTGTTCAGAATCCTCTGGGAGA
Source organism: Robertmurraya korlensis NBRC 107688 (assembly GCF_001591645.1). Taxonomy (GTDB): domain Bacteria; phylum Bacillota; class Bacilli; order Bacillales; family Cytobacillaceae; genus Robertmurraya_A. Next base: position 65,730 of record NZ_BCVH01000013.1, read on the forward strand.
ATAACCGTATCATTCGGACCAATAATACAGCTAGCCCATTTAGAAAAGATCATTGGTTGTTTTGGTGGTTCTACATTTTGTTCAATACAATGGTCCATGTAGTTATTGCCAACACACACCACTTTTCCTGGGTTAGATATAGGGGCTAATACTCTTATCAAGCTATTATCAATTTGTACTTCATTCTTATATGAATCATTTTCCTCCAACCAACTTAATAATGTTTCAATCTGATCAATGCCATGTTTTCCAAGACTGATTAAACCTAGCATATCGTTAGGTAACCTTAAGTCATTTCCATTTTTCTTTGCAGCCAAATCTGAAAGCGTATTCAATTTTATCGTTACTTGATCTTGTATAACTCCAATTTGAATCTTTTCTTCTTCACTAAAAGTAATTAGTTTCATAGACTTACTCCTACCCCTCTAATTATTTTTTATTTCCAGCCAAAAAAGAAAGTCTCTTGGCTAAATTTACAATTTCAACTTTTGCTACTTCTTTTTTGTTTTCCCAAGTGTTTTCCAACATCGTAAAACTGACAGCTGCAATGTACTTATTCTCATGATCTAGAATTGGAGCTGCTACACAACAGAAGCCAAGAGCACCTTCTTGTTGCTCGATTGCATATCCACGCTGTTTTGATTCTATTAACTCTGACCATAGATTATCTATTTTGGTTACTGTAAATTCAGTCTTAGCGGGGAGCGGCTCATTTGGAAGTATATTAACTAATTCATCCCTGCTATATTGCATTAATTGTGCCTTTCCAATTGCTGAAGCATAGGCTGGAAAACGCATTCCCGGGTCTGTTGCCAATCGTAAAGGTGACGTACCTTCCTTTTTTGCTAAGTAAAGGACTTCTCCTCCTTCTAAAATTCCTAATTGGATATTTTCACCTATCTTCTCCACAGACTTCTCGGATTCTATAAAGAAAGATTCCAGAATATTAAATTGTCTAAAGTAAGAAGCTCCTATAGAACCTAAAGTTGGTCCTAAAGCGTAGGTATCCCCCTTTTCTTTTACTATCCACCCTAAAAGTTCCATTGTATTTAAGAGTGAGAATAAAGAACTCTTATTTATACCAGATTTCGTTGATAAATCAATTAAGCGAAGCTGGCTGGGTGACTGTGAAATAAAATTTAATATGATGTTCGCCTTTTCTAAAGCTGGCACCCAATATTTCTTTTCCATTTTGTTCACCTTTTCTTCCGCTGGTTTAGTATACAAAACCAATTTTAATATACAAAACAACCTTAAATGCATTGTAACACGGTAAATGTTTTATTGTAAATAATTTTTAAAATATTTAAATTATTTACTTAGTTTCATAATGGTTCTTTCTATTCTTTTCAAATTCTACATAAATACCCGTAAATAAAAAAAATGCTACATTAAGTAGCATTTAATTAAAAATAGTGCAAACCTACTCACATCACCAACATCAACATAACCGGAACCGACACAATACTCAACAAGGTCGTAACTAACGTGCTATAAGAAACAAGATCTGGCTCTGTTCCAAACTCAAGCGAAAGCATCATGGTATTCGCTGCTGAAGGCATTGCTGATAGAACAATAAGAACTTGGGCAAGCATTCCTTCAATGGGTAATACCCAGATTAATAGTAAAGCAAGGACTGGAGAAATCAGCATTCGCTGTACCATAATAGTAGAAACATCTCCGATACTTACATTCTTCTTTTTAATTGCCCCCAGTTGCATTCCTAGAACAAGCATAATGGTTGGAATAGTTGCATCGGCAATGAGATTGATTGGTTTCATGATCATATCTGGCATTGGAACCGATAGTAGTTGAATAGCGATTCCTAAGACAGATCCATATATCATTGGCATTTTTAAAATATTTAAGAGTGATTGTTTGATAGAATATTCTCTCACGCTTCCCTTGCCAGCATAATATACCCCGATGGTATTCATAAGGAAAGATTGTATGACCATCATGATTACAGCATAGTCAACACCCACGTTCCCAAAAGCAAGTAAAATAATAGGAACACCATAGTTTCCACTGTTCATGAACACCCCTGAGAGCACCATCGCTGATTGCCTTGAACGAGGTGACTTTTTTATTGTTGCTGTAATATGAACAATAAAAATCATCCCTATACAAAGGAGCACACAAAACAGTAAAATATACAAATAATCTATGGTAATTTCATTCGTGTAAAAGGTACGAAATGCCAAAAAGGGCTGCATTAAATATAACGCCATGGCCGAAATCGCCTTCCGATCAAACCCTATCGTTCTTTGACCAAGATATCCTACACCGATTACCGATAAAGCTGATAATACAACGAATAATAGTTCCATAAGCCTGCCCCATTTGTCAGTTTTTTGAATATTTCTATTATACATTATGAAAACGCACTCATTATTAACGAAAATAAAATTTTACCAAAACAAAAATAGTCCCTAGCCAAAGACTAGGGACATTGTTTTAAATTAACTCGTTGTTCTTGGTTTCGTTGGATCACAATTAGGATCCTTCACCTCTGTTGTCTCGGCAAGTTTCATTAAATAATAACATTCCTCCCGAGCCATATGATCAGCCATAAGAGGCGTTAATACTCCGAGCGTCTCTTTATTTAACTCCATTTCCTCTAATTCTCTTAAAAAGCTTTTGAAAATCTCCATTTCTAACTCAATCTCTCTGTGAAAACGACTTAAAGCAGGAAAGGAATACACATTCGCACGCAAATAACCTGCCATTTCAACGGCCTTTAGGTAAAAATCCTCCCAATCCTTTGTGAACTCTCGCCCTTTTTCTTTGAGTTTTTTTTCCACACGATCCAAATTGGCATCGATTGCTCCCGCATGTCCTGCGGCGTCTAATAGCCACAATAAATCATGGTGTAAAGGATGAACGGTTGGAGGTATTTCTCCTTTAAGAAAAAACGAGAATACTCTTAATGCCTCTTCTAACTCATTGACCATATGACTAAGAAAAGATGGTGGTAAAGTAATTTTCACTTCCCCGACCAAATGCTCTCGAATAAGCGTGAGTTTCAGTTCTCTAATTTCTGTACCCGCTTGATTCGCCCTATGTAGCAGCTGCATTAGTTCCTCTCCAGTAGGCTGTCTACGTGATAGGGTCAATAGTTCATCAAATACAGAAATGAACTTCTTCGCCTGACTGATGTATTCAGTTTCAGTAGGTGCTAACGAATCGTGGATAAATCTCGCGTGGTCTCCAAGTACCTGTAACCAGAAATTCAACTCAAATAGTGCTTCTTGACGAAAGTTCTTTGCCAAAGCATTCACCTCTCTTTTTTTCCAATATATGAGACTGTTACTTGACCAATAACTAACATCAACAAAGCTCTATTACCAATGTAATAGAGCCCCATGTTTAATCAGCAGTTTTGTTTGAAAAATCTGTATAGTGATCTTGATAATGAATAAATTCGTGCTCCTGATAAGCAGCCAGCACACCATGGTAACTAATATCTAGTCCCATTTCTTCTTCCTCTTCTGTGGAACGAACAGGTATCCAGAGTCGGATGAGTGATAAACCTAGCCAGGTCATTCCGAATCCCCATACACATAGAACGATTAAACCTAACACTTGGACTCCCAGTAGATCCCAGCCCCCACCGTAAAAAAGTCCACCTTCTGTCGCGAACAACCCAAGAGCGATGGTTCCCCACACACCTGAAACAGCATGGACTGGGAATGCTCCAACTGGGTCATCTATTCTTCTTGACTCTAACCAATTGGTCGCAAACAACATCAATAAACCAGAAATTGCTCCTATTAAAATTGCTGCTTGATCACTAACAAATGCGCACCCCGCTGTTATTCCAACAAGTCCTGCCAATGAACCGTTAATGACTGCCGGTGCATCCGAACGCTTATAACGGAAAAGCGTGTAAATAAGCGTTGCTGCGCCTCCTGAAGCAGCTGATAACATGGTCACAATTGCAATATGTCCAATTCTTGCATCTGTACCACTCAATGTGCTTCCTGCGTTAAAACCGAACCATCCAAACCAAAGAAGAAACGCTCCTACTGAAGCCAAAGGAATATTACTCGGTAGAGCGATTGTGCTTGTTCCCAAAGGAGTGAATTTCCCTTTACGTGGACCAATAAACATCGCTGCTGCCAATGCCGAAAAACCACCGAGCGCATGTATAACAGCACTTCCTGCAAAATCAAGCATTCCAAGCTGACTTATCCAGCCTCCACCCCATACCCAATGTCCAGCAATCGGATAAATAACTGCTGTCATGATCATCGCATAAAGAATATACGCACGAAAATTGATTCTCTCTGCCACTGCACCTGAAACAATTGAAATAACGGCAATAACAAAGGCCGCTTGGAATAGCCAGAACGTATCGAGAGAAATGGATAGCTGGATATGAGACAGGTCACCTAATAAAGCAAAGCCACTCGTACCGATTATTCCCCATGCGTCTTTTCCATACATGAAAGCAAAGCCAATTAGATAAAAGCATAGTGCTCCTATTGTAATATCGACAAACACCTTCATTATAATATTTACATTATTTTTATGACGAACAAAGCCCGCCTCCAAAAGAGCAAAGCCACCCTCCATGAGGATAATCATTGCAGCAGTTAGTACAACCCATATCGTATCTAATCCTGAGTTCAATGTTTCAATAGTCATCACTACTACTCCTCGTCTTTCTTCTGCTTAATGATGTCTTCCGTTATAACACTTGATAGTTCAAGTTCATCACCACTTGTTATTTCTTCACATTGACGAATGGCCATGTTAATTTCATAGATTCGTTGTTTCAGAGAGTCAATTTGCTTCAAGCGATCTTTCACATGAACAATATATTCGACCGCTTGGTGATGACTTGGAGGACGACTAGCAAAAAACTTTCTTACAGGAGACAAGGATTGATAAAACGCATCCTCTGCTCGTCTTTTTTCTTCGTACTTTGTAATTTTATTTTTCAACTCATTAATTTCTTGTTCCTTTGTAAATAAAATTCGTTGAAGTATGCTCGTAATCTCAGAGGAAGAAAAATAGAAGTACCGATTCAATTCATCTCGAACAATCACGTAAATTCTCCTGACATGTAAATGTTATATTTCCTTACATGATATCAATATTAAGAGAATTTGTATACAGTAATTAATTGAAAATTTTGTTCAATTTGTTTTTCACTGAAAAACACCCTATGACGTCATAGGGTGCCTCATTTAACTATCTATTTAATGATAATTTCTCTAGCTTCCTCAGCAATATCTCTAGCAGTCAATTTATAGAATTCCATTAAATAGTCCATTTTTCCAACCTGGCCAAATTGTTCTTTTACCCCAATTCGCCTCATTCTTGTTGGACATTGCTCACCTAACACCTCAGCGACAGCACTACCTAACCCTCCAATTACATTATGATTTTCTGCTGTAACGACTGCTTTCGTTTTCGTTGCATATTTTACAATTAACTCTTTATCGATAGGTTTTATAGAGAACATATCAATCACCGTGGCTTCCACTCCCTGCTCTTTAAGAAGATCTGCTGCCTTCAGTGATTCTGCGACCATGATACCACAAGCAATAATCGTGACATCTCCTCCCTCTCTTAATACTTTCCCTTTCCCGGTCTCAAAAACTTCTCTTTCATCATAAAGCTTCACACTGTTTTTTCGAATAGTCCGGATATAGTGAATTCCATATTCCTTCTCACTCTTCCGAAGCAAGTAACCTAACATGGTAGAATCACTCACCTCATACACTTTCGCATTAGGAATAAGACGAACTAGTCCTAAATCCTCAAATGCCATATGCGTTCCACCATTATGCTCCGCAGATACACCCGCGTCAGATCCTAGAATTTTAATATTAGTTTTTGCATAAGCACCGGATATAAATAACTGATCAAAGGCTCGACGAGTAGCAAACTGTCCAAACGTATGGACGAAAGGAATTTTCCCAGTGAGAGATAAACCCGAAGCGACACCAATCATATTGGCTTCCATTATGCCACAGTTTATTAATTGGTCTGGAATCTCTTTCATAATTTTATTTGTTGAAATGGCACTCATTAAATCTGCTTCCAATGCAACAACATTGGGATTCGCCTTAGCAAGTTCTAGAAGTGTGTTTGCATACATTTGACGCATTTCTATATTTTCTAACTTGTAAGTAGATGTATGAATCATCTGGCCACACCCTTTCCAGATCTGTGTTCCAAGTCATCAATCGCTTGTAAAATAGCTTCTTCATCTGCTTGGCTAGGACGGATATGATGGTTATCAACCTTTTGTTCTAAGTATGGTACGCCTTGACCTTTAGTCGTGTCTAAAATAATGGCCACTGGACGTTCTGTTTGCTCTTTTCCTTTTTTAATAGCATCATAAATTTGTCCTAATGAACTACCGTCTACTTTCAGTGAATAGAAGCCAAACGCCTTGAACTTCTTTTCAAAGTCAAATGGATTAATAATATCCTTAGTTAAACCATCGAGTTGCTTCTTATTATCGTCAATGAAGACAAAAAGTCGATTTAACTTATGATGGGCTGCAAATTGAAACGCCTCCCAGCATTGTCCTTCATTTAATTCACCATCTCCCACAATACAAAAAGTATAGTTATCTTTCTTTGAAAGCTTATGTGAGAGAGCCACTCCAACAGCCGCAGAAATCCCTTGTCCCAATGATCCAGTTGTCATATCAACACCTGGTGTTAAATTCCGGTCCGGATGGGAAGGAAGTGTTGTTCCATTGTTATTGAGAGTATATAGTACCTCCTCTGGAAAATACCCTTTTACCGCTAATGTTGCATAAAGACCTGGTCCCCCATGTCCTTTCGATAAAATGAAATAGTCTCGCTTTTCCCAATCCGGATTTTTCGGATCTATCTTCATAACTCCTCCATACAACACCGCCAAGGTTTCAATGATTGATAAACTTCCCCCATAATGACCAAAACCCAGATGATAGAGCTCTTTTAATGTCTTTAATCGGATCTCATCCCGAAACTGTTCCACCTTCTCTAACTCAATACTCATGTAGCATTCTCCTTTTCTCCTAATCTTTTAAAATAAGAAACCCTTCCAGGGAAAGTTCTCATAAAGCGAACGGCCCTGTGAAGGGTTTCATTAATTAGGCCTGGATTTGTTGTGTTTTATTCTTGTCTTTTTTAAAGAATCCGTACACTACTGCTAGTAATACGAGTCCTACTACAGTAACCGTCACACCAGTGGCTCCAAATGAGTTTGCAACATTACCAAGAATAATTCCAGATGCTGCAAAGTCTGCATCAGAGAATGTCGTACTAGCAAAACCTAGATCTCCTAATACCGGCATTAAGAAAACAGGTAAGAAAGTAATTAACAAACCATTAGCAAAAGATCCTATAGTGGCACCCCGAACTCCACCAGTCGCATTTCCAAACACTCCAGCTGTCGCACCAGTAAAGAAATGTGGAACCACACCAGGCAAGATAATAACTGCTCCAGCCATGCCAAGGAACATCATTCCAACAATTCCACCTAGGAAACTACAAAAGAAACCTATTAATACAGCATTCGGTGCGTATGGAAATACAATCGGACAATCGAGCGCCGGTTTTGAATCTGGTACAATTTTTGTAGAAATCCCTTTAAAAGCGGGCACAATTTCAGCTAAAACAAGGCGAACACCTGATAGAATTACAAATACCCCAGCTGCAAAAGTAACTGCTTGAATAAGAGAGAAAACGAGATAATGAGTACCACCGCTCAGCTCACCTTCTACATAAGCTGGACCTGCAAATAGCGCTATAACGACATAAAGAATGGTCATCGTTAACGCAATTGTTACTGAACTATCACGCAAAAACCCAAGGCCTTTTGGAAATTTGATTTCCTCTGTTGAACGAGAACCCTTCCCTACAACTTTTCCGACAAGACCTGATAGAACATAACCTAAGCTTGAAAAATGGCCAAATCCTACACTATCATTCCCAATAATCTTTCTCATGAACGGCTGACAAATCGCAGGAAAGGCTGCCATAGTTAACCCTAATGCTAGCGACCCAACAATAATAAGAGGAATTCCTTCTAATCCTGATACAACAAGGATTACTGCAAGCATACATGCCATATACAACGTATGATGCCCAGTTAAAAAAATGTATTTTAACCTAGTGAATCGGGCAATTAAGATGTTAGCCAACATTCCAAAGAACATGATAAATGCAGTTACACCACCGTATTCCGTTAATGCCATGGCAACGATCGCCTCATTATTCGGAACCACACCATTTACATTAAATGCTTCCTGAAACATCTTTCCAAAAGGATCAAGGGAGCCAACGATTACACCAGCACCTGCAGAAATGACAATGAAACCAAGGAAGGTCTTGACAGTGCCTTTAATAATATCACTAGCAGGCTTTTTTAAGATTAATAATCCAACGAGCGATATTAACGCAACTAACACAGCAGGCGTACTCAAAATATCCATCACTAACTTTAGTAATCTCTCACCCATGTTATAGGCCTCCTTTTAATCTCATTCATTTATTTCAATAGATTAGAGTATTCCTTTTTGTTCAAGTACTTCTTTTAGCTTTGTCCGAAGTCCATCTAGATCGATAATACTCTCTATGACGATAACCTCTCCTAAGTGTCCCATTCCTTCGGCAATATCTTTTGCTGCGATGAATAAATCTGCTGCATCAGGTGTAGCAGAACTTAAATCAGAATGTTCCACTTCAATTCCACTTACCCCAAGCTCTGATAAGATTTGTTGAACATTCATTTCTAACATAAAACTGCTACCTAACCCTGAACCACAGACCGCTAAAATCTTCATATTAACCCTCCTAAATTTTGATATGACCCTATATATAAAAAAATTATTGCTCACGAAATGATAGAATACTGTTTAAACATCTCCAGAATGCTTTCCATCGAATCGACCTCTTTTAATAAATCTATATTTTTACTATTACTAAGAAGCTTTGTTAACTGCGAAAGCGCCTTTAAATGGGTAGTATTATCAATTGCTGCTATACAAAACAACAGCCTTACGGGATAATCTTCATTATCTAGAAAGTAGACAGGCGTTTTTAACTTTAAAAAGCTCATTCCCACTTTATTAACGCCAGAATCAGGTCTTGCATGAGGAATAGCTACCTCAGGGCCAATGACTACATATGGTCCAAGTGTTTTTATATTATCAATCATTGAATCAATATAGGTTGTTTCAATTACCCCATTCATGACTAATGGTTTAGCTGCTACTGTAACAGCCTCTTCCCAACTAGAAAGCTGATCCATTATTTGGATGGTTTCTTCCTTTAATAAATCACTTAACACAGGTTTTTCCTCCCTCTTTACTTCCACTCTTTTATGAAAAGTCAATTGACTTAATGCTTTTTTCAGTCCTGTTTCATCATATACATTTGCATATTGACCTATTGTTTGGAATAATTCTTTAATAGAAATGTCCTTATATTGAATCCCTAATAAGCATTGGTATACTTCATTCACTAGATTGTTTTTTTCATTAGGAGTCATAATCGGCTTTACATAGAAACAAGGAATCTTTGAGTCTATCTCTACTGTGGAAAATAACAAATCGTACTGCTCGGTATTTTCAGCATAGAAATCCTGTAAAGACAAAGTTTTTTCGACTGAGATTTCGGAGAATAATGACTCTAACAGGTGTTTGACCATAAGGGAGGAACTTATTCCACTTGGACAAACTACGATTGCCCGTTTCTTTTTAGGGATAGTTTTCTTGGGACTTTGTAATAGAGCTCCAAAGTGGATGGTAATAAATCCAATCTCCTCCTCCGGAATCGTGATGCTAAGCAGAGATTCAATAGGCAGTAGCAACTCACTTACAATCGAATACAATTCTTTATGTTCGCTTTTGATTTGCTCTAGAAGGGGATTGGTTATTGGAATTCGATACTTCATTCGGAAATATGCAGGTTTTAAATGCTGATACAAGGTTTGTATTGCTTCGTTTTTCTTCTCAAATACAATTGCTGTTTTCGATTCAAAGTCATACACGAGCTGGTCACAAAGTTTAAACAGTAAGTCTCTATCACTTTCTAAACTTTGTTGATTTCCTAATGATAACCCAAGAAATTGGATCGTCATAAAACAGACTTCTGTTTCCAATTCCTCAATTTGAAGATATTTAAATAACGATTGAGCTACATCCCACAATGAATCCTTTTTTAACAACTCTATTTCATCTTGATGATAACGGACGAACTTCATTTCTTTTAAGCGATAAAAATATAAAACTAAGAAATAAGCAAATTGATTCAAGCGATCCTCTACAAACTGAAGGTGGAATTGCTTCTGAATTTCATTAAGAGTACCCTTAATAAAATTAATATGAATCTGTTCTTTATTCCCTAGTAATAAAAAAATAAGCTTATGAAAATAGGGTAAATCGGTTAGCCGAGACAAATGATGTTGAACCAAAACTCTTTTATCTAATTCAGTTCCATAAAGATGATACCCAACTTGTCTTGAATAACGGATTTCTACAAGAAACGGCGCATTCGCTCCATTTGCTTTTTTCACGTCAGAGATGACTGTATTTTTACTAACTTGTAAAAGCTGTGTTAAATGTACCGATGATATTGGCTCTTCCCTAATAAAAAGGTACAAATATATAAAACTCAAACGCTCGTTCTCTGAAAATATAAAATCCTGGTCAGAAACATCTAAACGATGGTTATAAAAATACTCCACCACTGTTTCCGGAATGGCGATGTATTTTGTTCCCTTATAAGGAATAGAAGGAAGTTCTCTCTTTTTTAACCAATGATTAATTTTTTCCAAATCATACGATACTTGCCTTCTAGTTAAATTGGTTTTATCTATTACCTGCTTTAATGTAGTTTTTTTCACCTGGAGAAGGTGCTTCATTAAAAGTGCTGGACGTTTCTCAATCATCATCTATGCCTCCTGTAATAAATATATATTAAAGCGCTTACATTTTGTGTTGTGATTGGGAACAAATGATGTCATTGTAACATTACAAAATTACGCTCAACTTCTCTTTAGTGTACTTTTTGTAATATATATCGTTAATGGACCAAGAAATGTCTTTTTTAATGTAAAGACCATAGACTTTGTTGGATGTATTTGTTAATAACACGAATAAAGCGACTGTTCAATAAACAGCCGCTCCCCTTCATTAATAATACGGATAACCACCATAAGGATTATAAGCTTGATAAGGCGTGGCTGTTGGATATCCATATCCATAACCCGTTCCTTGAGTTAAAGTACCTGCCACAAGTCCACCAAGTAGACCACCAGCTAACGGAGCAGCTCCATATCCTCCACCATAGTAGCCTCCGTGATGGTGTCCTCCATGGTGATGCCCACCGTGGTGATGACCTCCATGGTGATGGCCTCCGTGGTGATGACCTCCGTGATGGTGTCCGTGGTGATGGCCTCCGTGATGGTGTCCGTGGTGATGACCACCGTGAGAATGGCCTCCGCCGTATACATTTCGTTCATTAGTCATATCTTATTACCTCTTTCATTACATATTTGTCCTACTCCTTTACTGTATGTATCTAATTGGACATATGTATGGGCAAATGGAGCGATATGGTTCCTTTTTGTAAACAACACTGATACAATCATATGAAAGACAAAAAATGAAACGAAGGTGACAACTGTGATTGAGATAAGAACTTCTACACTCAGTGATGGAGAGCTCAATAGAGGCGTATTTGCAACAAGAGATATTAAAAAAGGTGAACTAATCCATGAGGCACCTGTTATTCCTTATCCAAATGACCAGCATGAACATATCGAAAAAACACTTCTTGCGGATTATGCATTTGAATATGGTATTAATCATTCCGCACTCCTGCTTGGCTACGGTATGTTGTTCAACCATTCCTATGAGCCAAATGCAACGTATGAGATCAACTTTCCAAATCATACCTTTGACTTTTATGCTTACAAAGATATAAAAGCTGGAGAAGAAGTACTAATAAACTATAATGGTGAAGAAGATAATCAAGATCCACTTTGGTTTAATGAAGAAAAATAACAACGAAAAGTCTCAGTTCACTCTGAGGCTTTTTTTAATTTTGTTAATTATTTCGACAAAAGATCTAGGAGAATAGTATTGAATTTTCCAATTATGAGCCGATAATAGTAAATGAAGATAGATAATTCATCGAATAACATTAAACTACAAAGGAGCAACCATCGATGAAATGGATTAAAAACTTAAAGATTGTACAAAAAATGCTTTTACTAACATCAATCACTTTTGTGAGTCTACTTACAGTAGGTGGTATCGGATTTTTCCAGCTTACAAGTATGGGAGATAAACTTTCCTTTATGTATGAAAGAAATCTCCAACCAATACAAACAGTTAGTACATTGCAGTCAAATGCTCAATATGTTCAAACCTACTTAATGGAAATAATGACGACTAGAGACACTAGTAAAAAAAATGAGCTCATAGACGAGATGGATGCAAAACTCCAAATGAATCAAAAAATTAGAGAAAGCTATAATACAAACAATCAAGAAGAGATTAAAATTATTTCACAAGTAAATGACCTAGCACAAAACCTTCAAACATCTAAAGATAAGATCGTAGCTCTATCTTTAAAGAATCAGAATTTTGAAGCATATGAAATTTTCATTGAAGAAACGGAAGCAATCTTAAAAGAAATTGACGGACTATATTTACAGCTAATTGAAATTAACAGTAGTGAAGCTAAAATCGTAAATTCAGACAATAAAGACTTTATTAAAACATCTTCTTTGATTATGTTATCGATCATTGTGATCGCTTTGCTTGTTTCGTTAGCCGTTAGTTGGACGATTTCAAAATTGATTTACGGACCAGCAAAGCAAATGGAATATTTAATGCAAAAAGCAAAAAATGGGGACTTAACCGTTCATAGTGACTATGAATCAAAGGATGAAATAGGTTCCCTGTCAAATTCATTTAATGAAATGATCTCTCAAATTAAATCTCTAATTATGATGGTCCGTGAATCTTCAGACCAAGTGGCCGCCTCATCTGAGCAACTAATGGCCAGTGCGGAAGAAACCAATAAAGCAGCCGAGCAGATTGCAGAAGCGAGTTCCATTATGGCAGCAAACGGCGAAGAATCTGTAAAGGGGACAGAAGTTGTATCCATTTCCACACAACAGATGGCCATTGGTATTACACATATCGCAGATTCTATTACTCTAGTTTCAGACCATTCAAATGTAACAACAGAAGAATCTGAAAAAGGAAATATCGCTCTTAAGAAAACCATTGATCAAATGGGATCTATTAATGAAACCGTACAAACATCATCTAGCATTATCAAGGACTTAGGTGACCGATCTTCCGAGATTGAAAAAATCCTTGCAGTTATCTCTGGTATATCAGAACAAACAAACCTACTCGCTTTAAACGCAGCGATTGAGGCTGCAAGAGCTGGTGAACATGGAAAAGGCTTTGCAGTTGTTGCTGATGAAGTTAGAAAGTTAGCAGAAGAGTCAAGACGTTCTGCTGAACAAATTACACACTTGATTCATGATATTCAAAGCAGTACAGCTAACGCGGTTGTATCAATGGATAAATGTACAACAGAAGTACAAACTGGCCTTGTATTAATTAATGATACCGGAAGATCATTTGAGAAAATTCTTCATTCTGCTACAGATGTATCAAGACAATCGGTTGAAGTATCTGCTGCAGTTAAGCAGTTATCTTCAAGCGTTGAGCAGGTTGCCATGGGCATATTTGATATCTCGATGAAAACGGAAGAATCCTCATCAAGTTCTCAAACTGTAGCTGCTGGAGCCGAGGAACAACTTGCATCTATGGAAGAGATCTCCGCTTCCGCACATTCACTAGCAAAAATGGCTGAAGATCTTCAAACCATGGTTAATACGTTCAAAGTTCATGAATAATAACAAAAATGGTGCTCGAACTTTAAGATTCGAGCACCATTCCCTTATTTTTTGAGACAAAAAAAACAGATGGCCATTCGTCCATCTGTTCTAATGTATTTAAATTACGCCTTTTTTACGTTTGTAGCTTGAAGTCCACGTTGACCTTGCTCAGTATCAAAAGTAACCTTTTGACCTTCGTCTAAAGATTTGAAACCTTCACCTTGGATTGCTGAAAAGTGAACAAATACATCTTCTCCACCTTGAATTTCAATAAAACCGAAGCCTTTTTCTGCATTAAACCATTTTACTGTACCTTGTTGCATGTTGTTTCCTCCTGCGTGGATCACTCCACTATTTGATACTATCATTGCTCAATGAGAAATAAAAGGCGAAAAAGCTTTCACAATTCTTTCCTTACGACCGAACAAAAATAATTCTCTTTAAGCATAACAGCATATCTAAAATAAAACAATGATAAGTATGAATTTCTTTAATTATCCAGCTGCATTGTAAAAAATTATAAAAAAATCTTCGTTACTTTAGTCATCACTTTTTTGTCATTCACCGATACCTTTTTCGGCTTACTCGGTGTCGCAAGCTTTAGATTCCTTTTAATTTCCGAGGTAGTAATTTGAAGATAAAAGGCATTCGAATCTTCATCCCCACCCAAGTACCCTTTTAAAATCTTCATTTTTTCAAGTGTGCCAGTGATTTTCTTAGTATAATCCCACTTGATTTGATTTTTGTACCTAGAATCCAACTTTTCCTTTAAAGAAAAAGCCTCTTCTACTGCTTCCTCAGGAGTTTTAAAAAAGGAATTTATTCTTTTGATTCCTTTTTTTCTAACTCCATCTGCAACTTGAGCTTGGTAACCGATAACAGTCATTTTTGGTCATCCTTCCTAAGGGTCTCTTGCCTTCTACAAATGAGAACTAGAAGACCAAATGGATGTCCCCTTCTTACTAGTATATCCTTATATACCCATTAAATACCACAAATATGTCTATACTTCTATCCAAGTAAAAGGAATTCAGTTACATTAGATATTTTGCAATAGTAAAAGGAAGTCTTCTGAACCGAAGGACTTCCCATCTCGAAATATATGAATCTGATGCTATATTTTCTTTACAAATTCAGATTTTAATTGCATAGGACCAAACCCATCAATTTTACAGTCAATATCATGATCGCCTTCTACAAGACGAATATTTTTTACCTTTGTCCCGATCTTGATTACTGATGACGACCCCTTAACTTTTAAGTCCTTAATAACTGAAACTGTATCACCATCGTTTAATACATTACCGTTTGAATCCTTCACTACCTTTTGCTCTTCGCTTGTTTCAGTCTCATCTGTCCATTCAAAAGCACACTCTGGGCAAATATATAATGCACCATCTTCGTAAGTGTATTCCGATTGGCACTTTGGACAATTTGGCATATTAGCCATTTATATTCCTCCGTTCTAACTAGTTATTCCTTACTTATACTGCCAAATTGTCTTCGTAAAGACAAGACTTCTTTTAATACCTAAAGACTAACGACCATTTTATCCACATACTCTATATAAAACAACCGTCAGATTAGGAGGATATAGATGAATAACCAATACCACCCTAGTGGAAAACCACACTTGATTACCAGAAGCCTTCGCCCAGAGAATCAAGAGTCCCCTATTTTGTTTCTAGATAACGAGACCACTTCCTCTCGCCTATTCTATAGACGAAATCACTTTCCCTATCCCGCTCTTTCTCACTCAAACTATTGGCTCCCCGTTAATGGCCATGTAAAACAGCCATTGATTTTATCATTGCAACAAATAGCCGAACTACCTTCGAAAAAGTTAAAAGTAGTTCTTGAATGTTCAGGCAATAAACGAAGCTTGTTCGAGCCGAAAGTGTTTGGTGAGCAGTGGGAAAAAGGGGCGATTAGCCAAGGCGTTTGGAAAGGTGTACCGTTAAGTAGTGTACTAGAACTTGCTGGTCTCAGAAAAGGAGCCTTAGAAGTAATCATTGAAGGGTATGATTATGGGGAACGGAAAGATACCGATCAATTAGTCTCTTACACTCGAAGCCTTCCAATAGAAAAGGCATTTCACCCAGATACAATTATTGCCTATGAGTTTAATGGTCAACCTATCTCTTTTAAGCACGGTTTTCCTTTGAGATTAATTGTCCCACAGTGGTACGCTATGGCCTCGGTTAAATGGATTAAGCAAATAATCGTTACTAAATCTCCTTTTACAGGTCCCTTTCAAACGATTGATTATGTATATTACTCGCATAAAGAAAGTGACAAAGAAGCTGTTCCAGTGACCACGAATCATGTAAATTCAACGATTCAAAAGCCTTTGGATAGAGATATTTTACAAACAGGCACACATACTATTAAAGGGATCGCTTGGACAGGACTAGGACATATAACAAAGGTGGAAATTAGTACAGACAATGGTGTATCTTGGCAAACGGTCCGTTTCGAAACCCTCGACCATACAGGTTATAGTTGGACTACTTGGTATTATCGCTGGAAAGTGGAACAAAAAGGTGAATACAGTATTTTATCTAGAGCTACCGACTCATATAATCGTATTCAACCCATAAAGCCTGTTTGGAATAGAAAAGGTTATGGCTACCATGCAATAGATAGGATAAAGGTTAAAGTGGAATAATGGATTGAAGGGAGCATTAAGCATCCCTTTTCTTTATTTTTATAGTATCAATAAAATCAATCAGCTCGTTTAAGTCCTTGATTACAAAATCTGCATCAACCTTTTCCCAATCATCATCCTCTTTCCAAACTCCAATCATACCAATATCCATGCTTCCCTTCATATCATTTACAGGATGATCACCAACATAAATAGTCTCTTCTGCATCTACCCTAAGCTGTGTTAGTGCGTTACGAAAAATGTCCGGATGAGGCTTCTTCACTCCCTCCCATTCAGATATTAAAATCGTATCAAAATATTGTTCAATTTCTAATGCCTTAATATTTTGCATTTGAAAGGTTCCATAACCATTCGTGATTATCCCTATTTGTAATGAACGATCTTTTAATGCTTGTAAGGTTTCAATTAAATTAGGATACGCAACACAATGGTGTTTAAAATGACTCATATAATCTTGCAAGAGCTCTTCCCACGTAAACGTTTCAATTTTAAATTCTTCTATCAGCTGTTTATAAACTACGTCTTTCCATACATAACCTCGTTTATCCAATTCTAGAAATCTAGAACAATAGCTTTCTTTCGGTATATTCCCCAGCCACTTATTCAGCCTTATATATTGATTATCGATGAACCGATGAACAGACTTATCTCTGTCAAGCAACGTTCCATCTAAGTCGAATACTACCGCCTTAATCACAAAACTCCCCCTTTCCTTATAAAAATTATCTTAGTGCAGCGAGAGCCGTTTTTCCATTTTATTATATAACGACCAATTTATAGGAATAAAAAAATCAAATGACTAGTGGTTATGTGTTAATTCTCCAAGACTTACGGCCTAGGTGATTTTAACCCTTTTTTATGAAACCACTCGGTTAAAATGGAGCTCATTCTTGTCTCTAATGGATTTGCAAACTTTTTCCTATGAATTAAGGAAAAAGGCTATCTTTTTATGAAAGCGCTTATATTTTATGATTAGCCTTGTATTTTACTATATTAATAGGAGGAAGATTTCATGAAAAGATTAGTAATGAAAGGTATCTGTTCACTACTTTTAGTAGTCCTTGTACTGCAAGCATTTACACCTATAGGGGAAGCCAAGCATCTAAATTCTAACGGTCTAATTGCTTCACCTGAAGCCTCCATCGAATCAGGTACATATTACAAAGCACAATTAGTTGAGCTACAATCCTCAACATCAGGTGTAAATATTTATTATACAACGGATGGAACTACTCCTTCCAAAGATAGCACCTTATACTCTACGCCTATTACAGTAAACGAAGATACTATTGTTAAAGCCATTGCCATTAGAGGCAATGTAAATAGCAAAGCATTAGAAGTTAGTAATGGAAAAACAAAAAGTACCATATCCACTTTCACTTATTCATTCACAACAAAACAAGAAATTGCTTCAAAGTTTTTAAGTTTCACCTATAATGATATGCCCTATCGCCTTTATGTACCAGAAAATTATGATCCAACTCAATCATACCCACTGGTCCTATTTCTACATGGTGGTGGCGAACGCGGAACTGACAACGAAAAGCAAATCTTAGCCAATGATGGTGCTGTCATCTGGGCAGCTCCTGAAAATCAAGCAAAGCATCCAGCCTTTGTCCTCGCTCCTCAAGCACGTAATGTACATGATGGTGGATTTGGAATCACTAGAGACACAAATAACATAATTAGTTTAAATAGAGTGTTTGAATTTTCTCAAGACCTAGGTACTGCATATGACATCCTTCAAAAGGTTAGAAGTGAATACAATATTGATAGTAACCGACTGTACTCCACCGGATTATCACAAGGAGGATTTGGTACTTTCAATCTCAATATAAAATATCCTGACCTATTTGCTGCCATGGTACCAATTGCTGGTGGTGGAGATCCAGCTCTAGCCTCTGCGCTGGTAAATAAACCAATTTGGGCATTCCATGCCGTAGATGATATTATTATTCCGGTATCTTACTCACAAAACATCATAGTAGCGATTCAGAATGCTGGAGGTAATCCTATTTATACTGAATATCCAGCTGATCTTGGATATAACCATGGATCATGGGTACCTGCGTACGAGAACAAAGAAATGATTGAATGGGTATTTAAACAAGTAAAAAAGTAAATCAAAAAAGGTGTCAGAGTCTATGTCTGACACCTTTTCATATGCTAGTGTGATAAAAGCGAAAAATCCTTATGTAGCATGGAATATTTCAAACATAATTTCCCAAACTAATACTATGATGAAACTATTTAAACACTCACTTCTCATATTAGCGATACTACTTTGGTGCTTATTATTTTTTTATTATCTTCAATTAGAGGGTATTTTTAACTTACTTAACTATTAACGTTTCCTACCGATTAGCCATCCATTGTCTAATAAGGCTTCTCGAACCGATTTCATAATTGCTGGTGCATTTGTTGTATCACTATGCACACAAATTGTTTCAACGGAGTTTTCCTCAATCCATTGCAAAGATCTTTTCGCCATTTCGTTTGGTTGGCCGATTTCCTCTAACGTCCAGCCGAACATTTTCACATAATTATTTACATACGGACGATCAGCAAAATATTCACTTACTACATTTAACTTCGCTTCCTTTGCTGCATAATAAAGCTCTGAATTAGGCAATGTATAAATCTCAATTCCAGGATTGAAATCCAGAACGGCTTCCACTGTTACTTCCGCTAATTCTCTTTTCTCAGCTGTCATCATATAAAGAGCACCATGCGGTTTAATATGAGATAAGGATGTATTACTCTTTTGCAAAAAGCTAGCAAGAGCTCCAAGCTGGTAAAGAGTATAATCATATATCTCCTGTGGTTTTACTTGCATTTCACGTCGCCCAAATCCAAGTCTATCTGGTAATCCTACATGTGCTCCAACCCTAACACCATATTCAGTTGCCAACTCTACAGATTCCCGCATGACATGTGGGTCCCCCGCATGAAAACCGCACGCAATATTGGCGGAACTTATTAGAGGCATCATTTCCGTATCAGCTCCGTACTTATAAAGGCCGAAACTTTCTCCCATATCACAGTTCAAATCAATTATTTTCTCCAAAAACCTGTCCTCCCTTAGTCACTCTTCCCAAATGTATACTTTAATGGGAGTTGGATTATAGTCATTACATGGGTTATTTAGCTGTGAGCAGTTACTGAGTAAAACCATTGTGCTACACTTAGCCTTAAGCTCAACATAGCTCCCCGGAGCAGAAATTCCATCAATAAACTCTATGGCACCATCCTGAGTAAATGGAACAATACAAAAAAAGTTAACACTTGGTGGTAAGTCCCTTTTCGTGTATGCTTCATTATGTTGTTCTAATAAAAGCAAAAAAGTATCTCGGCAATTATGCATATCAATCTTATCGTGACCGTAACGTACCGTATTACTTTGTGCCGAACAAAAACTGAACCAAGCATCATGGCAACCAACCGTATCAGCGACGATGGTCATAAGTCCTTTTCCAGATTCTGCAAGGAGGGTAGAGCCTGACTTAAGGTACATATTTTCTTGTTCAGCGATGGTCAACACTGTACTATAGTGGTCATCTGGGTTCTCAGCATCGAAAAACAACGCATCCACCGACTGATTTCCTTTTAGGTCCACAATTCTTATGACCTGACCAGGTAGGAGCTTATGCATAAATCCATTACCAGCCAATACCGTTTTACTATATATCGCATCCTCCACCTTCCGAGGACTTTCTACTTTCGTTAAAACAGGCATGGTTTCATCTCCTTTAATTTTCTAGTAAAGAAAAGTAAGCCCAAGTATTTTCAAAAGCACGCTGATTTTCAGGACGATGATTCACACAAACATCATCCACTTCGATTGGTTTTGAAGGGAGGACCTCCATTTTGACAGGAACCGACGGAAAGTTTGGCTTTGGGTCTAGAGGATTTGGTGTATTGGAAAGAACAACTAACACGTCCATCTCCGTCCTTAGCGTTACAGTGTCACCTTTTAAGCAATGATCTTTCTGGAACGTTAATCTTCCATCTTGTTCCGTCGTAATTTTAGAGAACAAATTCACAACTGGGACTAGATCACGTGCACCTAAACCATTTCTGGCAAGTTCGACAACCAGGTTTTCACGGCCACTTCGAAGCCATTCATTTCGCTCGCTTTGGTATGTGGTTATACCATATTTAGTGTCTGTTTTTTCACGTGTTGTACAACCAGCTATCGGATCATGCCAGCCAACACTATCCTCTATAAAACTGGCCAAAACTCGGCCATTGTCACTTAATAACACATGCCCTGTAGTTAAATGACTGGTAAACTGAGCCTTTAGTGTATCGGACATGACGTAGCGTTCGGTTAAATCCCTCGCATTATAAAAAAGAATAGACACATTAGCCCCATCTTCTAATGCAGTAAAACGAATTAATTTCCCTCGTTTCATGTATCCTGACCATTTCCCACCAGGAGAAAGAGTTGTGGACCATCCCTTTGTCATAATTGATTCCCTCCTTTAGTACTCCGCAGGGACATGCCCCCTTAATGCTTTAGTAGTTTGATAATATGTTTCTTCAGTTTCATAAATCGCTCAACTTCCACTAGCTCACCGTTCCTAAAAAGGTTGAGATCCGCATTAATTTCTTCCTTTATCTTCCCTGGTCGTGCATCCATGACATAAATTCTTTGGGAAAGGAAGATGGATTCATCAATATCATGGGTGATGAAAACAATGGTTGTTTTTTCTTTTTTCCATATATCTAATAACAACTGTTGCATCGACTGCTTTGTTTGTGCGTCTAGTGCCCCAAAAGGTTCATCCATTAACAATACTTCTGGGTTATTAGCTAATGAACGAGCAATTCCGACACGTTGCTTCATCCCACCGGATAATTCTTTACCATAAGAATTAGAAAATCTCTCTAAACCGACAAGTTCTAAATATTTATCAGAGATATTCTTCCTTTCCTTTGGTGATATCCCTTTTAACTTTAACCCAAACTCTATATTTTCACGTACGGTTAGCCATGGAAATAGGGTGTAAGACTGGAAGACCATTCCTCGTTTGACACTGGGACCGTGTACCTCTTCACCTGAAACCTTCACACTTCCAGACGTTGCCTCCTCTAGCCCAGCTAAAATGCGAAGAATCGTTGATTTCCCGCATCCAGATGGTCCAAGAATGGATACGAATTCCTCATTCTTAACATATAGCGACACATCCTCTAAAGCTTGAAATGTACTATTTTTCGTATGATAAATTTTGGATAACCCACTGATATCAATCTCTATATCTACTGGATCTAGGACTATTTTCGGCTGCACAATATTCACCATTTAATTTCCACCTTCCACCCAAGGAAATAATTTTTTATTGGCAATCGCAAAGGCTCTATCAATAATTAATCCTAGAAGACCAATAACGATAATTCCTACAAAAATTGACTCTGTATCTAGGAATCTCTGTGCCTTCATAATGAAATAACCAAGGCCATTATTTGCGGCTACTAACTCAGCTACGACTAAATATGTCCAAGCCCAGCCCATAATGAGTCTTAGAGTAGTCATTAGTTTGGGAAGTAACGCCGGGATGATCACTTTAAAAATGACCTGCATCCGGTTAGCACCCAGTGTATAAGAGGCGTATAGAAGGTCTTTACTTACCCGATTCGTGTCATCTGCTACCATTAAGATTAGCTGAAAAAAACAGCCGATAAAAATAACTAAAATCTTTGCTGTCTCACCAATTCCAGCCCAAACCATAATTAGTGGGATAAATGCTGCCGCGGGCATATAACGGATAAATTCTGACATTGGTAAAATAAAGGATTCAGCAAACTTAAAAGTTCCTGCCATGATTCCAAGTGGAATTCCAATCACACAAGCAAGTAAAAACCCCATAAACACACGATATACACTAATCCCGATATGCCCCCAAAATTCGGGGTTTCCAAAGGAGTCTGCTAACGAAAGGACCACTGCATTTGGCGTTGGGAGAAAGACCTCATCAACTATGTGAATAAAACTAAAGCCACCCCAGATAAGGAAAAATAATAGAAAGGTAATGATTACTCCGAATAAATACCATTTTTTTGGAACCTCTTCACGTATTGACGTTAAGTTCCTCATTATTTTATTTTTTTGTAGCTTCATTTCTCTCATCCTTTCTATTCAACTTATTTGGATACATTTTCCACAAAGGATGAATCAACAAAGTCAGTAAAGTCAGGTATTCCATCTACATAACCCTGCCTCTTTAAAAACTCTGCATTTTTTTCTGCCGTGTAATAGAATGAATCGTAACTATCTCCCTCTTTAAAGGATGAAAGATTCTCTTCAGGGGAAAACATTTTAAACCCTTTAAACCCTTCTGTTAGTTCTTCGACGGTAATACCCGCCTCTTTTGCAATTATGCCAATTGATTCTTCTGGATTCTGTTCGAAGTAGGCAACCGCATCAAACCAAGCATTTACAACCTTTTGCAACTCTTCTTGCTTCTCTTTTGTTACATCTTCTCGTACAACAAACACATCAGATACTAACCCAGGATAATCGGCAGAAGTAACAAGCTTATGTGTTCCCTCTTTAGCAATCGCTTTGCTTAAGAATGGTTCCCAAAGTCCAGCTGCATCAATATTCCCTGAAAGGAAAGCATTCCCTGCATCAGGAACGGTTAGGTTGGTAAATTTCACATCAGACTCTTGCATACCGGCATCTTCTAGAGCTGTAAGCAAAAAGAAATGTTCAATAGTTCCAAGTTCAGTTCCTACAGATCTACCTTTTAAGTCTTCAACCGACTGAATATCGTTAGTAGCAACAATGCCATCGCCACCTATTGAGTTATCCGTAATAAAAATCGTTTTTAAATCAATCCCTTTATCTAAAGGAGGGATTGCATCTAATAAAGCTTGCGTATTCCCATCAATTTTCCCAGTATTTAAGGCTGATAACGAGTCAGCATAGACAGGAAACCATACTAGTTCAACATCAACATCATACTTATCAAAAAATCCCTTTTGATCAACTAGATGCCATAAGTACCAGCTAGGGAGAGCACTAAAACCAATTTTAATAGTTTTTGATTCACTACCAGAGCTTTCCTTCGACGAACTACCACAAGCACTTAAAAACATGGTTCCAGCCAATACGACCGCTAAAAATAAAAACTTCATTCTTCTCATCCTCTTCACCTCATTGTTAGATTTTGGTTTAAATAAAATAAAAAAGGATAAAAGAATGAGAGAATGAATCTCCCAGGCTTTTATCCTTCCGTGTATATAGAAAAATTTCTATACGCTCTCTCTTGGACCAGACTTGATCATACATCCTATCAACGGAACCCTAGACAGCTTTTTGCTCTCACCGTTCTTCTTAGAGAGCCTTTATATAGTTTTTAATATCTAAGTTAAATCAAGTATATATGGAATCAGAACCTACCCCAATACACGTGTTACATTTTCTAACATGGTTTTTATTTATTATTCACGTTTACCAGCAAAAGAAGCCTTACTCTCATTGAAGTAAAGCTTTTTGTCTTCGTTCTCTCCTTCCAATAGTTACCCGATTTGAGCCAAACCATTTTTGACAGAGAAGATAGATCATTAGACTATCAATTATATCTCCCCCATAATACATAATCATCCCACCCAGTTGACCTTGTTTAACAGGTACTCCGATAGGAGGGTGTGCGTAAATATGTTTCGCGAGAATCCCATGACCTGCTAAAGCAAAAATCAATACTATGGCTCGATATAGAAAAGAAAACCGGTGTGGCAATGGATCAATGGGAATAATGGATAACGTAAATATATAACCTGCCATAAAAATATGAAAATGTACGAGAAAATGAATCAAGGAATGTTCATGCATGTGAGCATAGAAATTTGTAGTGTACAATAACCAAAGACCACCTATATTTAAAACACCTGCAACGATCGGGTGAGTTAAAAAACGGAGTGGAAAACTCCTTAGGACCATGGAGATTTTGCGGGCAAAAAACACCGGTAGCGTTCGAAGAATAAGGGTCATTGGAGCAGTTAATACCAAGAGTAACGGGGCTACCATTCCCAATAATAAATGGTTTATCATATGTGCCTTAAAATCAACTTGGGAACGAATGGCTAGCGGTCCTATAGAAGAAATACCTACACATAAAAAACATAAGCTAAAAAACAAGCAACGGTAAAGGGGCCACTTCTTTCCTTGCTTTAGTGCAGCTATTACATAAATAATCAAAAGCACCGTAAAAGGAAGGAGTAAAAACTTAGAACCATTAACCATATTCTCCGTACCACATATTGCTTGAATATAACTATTGCCCCCCATTAACAATACCTTCCCAATTCTCCCTTTTTGGTTTATTCACCGATAGGAGAATACCTACTACTACCAAAACAACCGCTATCATATTCCAAACCAAGTCATAAAATAAGACATCTTCTACATATCGAATCTGATGAAGACGCAGCAGTTTATGCTGAATCGTTCCATCATACAATTGGAAGAGACCAGCACCAAGAAAAATGCCACCTACCCATGTAGGGATCTGCAAAGCCTTTTGTCTCCGGAGATGGGAGAATAGAAATAATCCTGCTATGGTTGCAAACCAGCTAAATGCATGAAAGAACCCGTCTGAAATTAATCCCATTTCAGTTGTGAGTTTGTCATAAAAATGATGCCAATGTAATAATTGGTGAAAAACAGCCTCATCAATAAACGCTACTAGTCCTATCCCAAATAGAAAACCGGACCAAAAATTACTTTTTGTATACACTTCATTGCTATTGGTCATAGTTCTTCTCCTTATTACCTGAAGTTCCTTTACAAAACATATCATGTCACCAGATAAAAAAAATAACCGTACTTCGTGTTCGAAGTCGGTTATCTTAAGATTTATTTATTACAATTATTCAGGCATACCTATCTTTGGATAAATCTGTAGCTTCACTTCTCCTATTAACGAAGAAATGGGAATAGGACCAAAAAAACGACTATCCTTACTGTGAAGTCGGTTATCTCCCATAACAAATAAAGTCCCTTCAGGTACCACTGCTTCCCCTGTTAATTCCTCGAGTGTAAAATCTCCTGTCAGTTTATCAAATAAAAGGTCTTTTTTTATATCCTCTAAATACGGTTCTTCGATCTGTTTACCATTGATATAAAGTGTATCATCTTTTACTTCTACTATATCTCCAGGTAATCCAATAACTCTTTTTATATATCTCTCATCTGAATCTGGAGCGTTAAATACGACAAGGTCGAATCGTTGAATCTCAGATACTTTACTTAGCAACAGCCGATCATGCTCTTGAAAGGTGGGTAACATCGATTCCCCGTAAACGATAGCAGGTGAGAATAGAAAGTTACGACAAATAATAGCAACAATAAGAGCAAAAACGATGGATTTAACCCAAGAATATACTTCCTTTTTGGTAGCCTCACTCACACTAATTTTCCTCCTTAATCAAATCATTCCATTAGTACTGTAGTAGATTAATTTACTTTCCCCTTTTTTTACCCACTTAACTTATACCATAACACAATTAAGTTGGAAAATTTTTCTCAAACGCTTAAATGTGTTAAAATTTTGATAATTTAAAATAAAGGAGATGTTGGTTATGGGGACCATTTCAAATCAAACAGATCAATGGAATGCGAATTTATACGATAACAATCACTCATTTGTCTCAAACTATGGGGAAAGTCTCATTGATATGTTAGCACCAAGCAAGGGAGAGCGAATTCTTGATTTAGGGTGTGGAACCGGTGATTTGGCGAAAAGATTATTTGATCAAGGTGTTCAAGTGATTGGGGTAGACAAATCAAATAATATGATTACACAAGCAGTAGAAAAATATCCTGAAATACCATTTTTCGTCCAGGATGCAACAGAACTACTTTTTAAAAGTGAATTTGACGCTGTATTTTCTAACGCCACTCTTCATTGGGTAAAACCACCTAAACAAGCTTTACAATGTATCTATAATAGTCTAAAAACAGGTGGAAGATTCGTAGCGGAATTTGGTGGAAAGGGGAATGTGCAAACGATCAGCGATGCAATTTACAATCAACTAGGTAGCGATACCAACAAAACGGATTTCCCTTGGTATTATCCTAGTATTGGTGAGTATTCATCATTACTCGAGGAGATCGGTTTTAAAGTTACCTTTGCCCATCACTATGATAGACCCACACCGCTTGAAGGGCCAAACGGTCTGAGTAACTGGATAAAGATGTTCGCATTAAGTTTTTTCAATGGATTAGATGAAAGAAAGCTAGAACAGGTCATAACTAAGATTGAAAATCAATTAAAACCTAGTATATACAACGGTAGTAAATGGATAGCGGATTACAAAAGGATTTGTGTCATTGCTATCAAGGAATAATAAAAAGGCACCAAGATTTCATCATCTTGGTGCCTTTCATGTGGTTTACTGTTTAACTTCTTCCCAATAATACTGTATAGCTTCTTTTCGAACGACTTCCGGGCAGTCAACCTCATCGTCCCAATGGTCGTAGTTATTCTCACCATTCACATGTTGAATATCAACACTGTAGTATTTGTTTTCATATTTAAAAATGATAACTACCATTTCAGAGTAACCAGCATCATCATTTCCAAGCTCTTGAACAAATTCTAACCCATAGCCTTCATGATTTTTTCTTTCTGCAACAGAATCTAGTATTACATTTTTAGGAAACTTCATCTTTCTCTTCTCTTCCCTTCCATTTTATAAGCGTATTTTACTACGGTTATAAGGAAAAAGAAACATAATTTCACATAAGGTTATTGTTTAATTTATGACATTTTTTTGTATATTTCGGATATAGAAATTCTCCCCCCATTTTTCTATGGTACGATTCTTTTGTTAACCTAAAAAATATTTAGTTGACAAAAAAGGTTCTGAAATTTTATTCTTTATTTATACAAAAAAAACAAGGGGGATTTTTTTATGAAGTTAAAAACGATTGATCTGACATTGTCAGCCATGTTTGTTGCTTTAATGGCTATAGGAGCAAATATTACATCATTTGCACCATTCTTAGTAGTTGGTGGAGTACCGATTACATTACAAACTTTTTTTGCTATCTTAGCAGGTTTGATTCTAGGTAGCCGTTTAGGAACAATCTCCATGTGTGTATATGCGCTAGTTGGTTTAGTAGGTGTTCCTGTTTTTGCAAAGTTCGGTGCTGGATTCTCAACTTTGTTAAGTCCCACATTTGGCTTTATTGTCTCTTATATCATTGCCGTTTATTTTGTAGGGAAAATCGTTGAAAAGAAACGTTCTCTACCTGCCTTTATTACCGCTGCTATGGTTGGACTTGTTATAAATTACGCATTTGGAACAAACTGGATGTATTTTGCGTACAAACTTTGGGCTGCAGCTCCTGAAGGTTTTACTTACCAAATGGCATGGTCTTGGATGGTTGTCCCAATGCCAAAAGATATTATTCTAACTGTTGTTGCTGCAACTCTTGCTTATAGACTGGAAAGAACTGTTCTATCAAAAGGAAGCTTTAAGCATTTAAAAAGAACTGCGTAAAGGCGGAAAGAGAGGAGATAAGGGTGAATAACTGGAAAGCACTTGCTCTTAATGTATTAAAAGGGCAACAGCTCACGAACGATGAGGCGTTACGTATCTTACATTGCCCTGACAATGAGCTGCTTGAAATTCTTCAGGCAGCTTATACAATTCGAAGTCATTATTACGGTAACAAAGTAAAGCTGAACATGATCATTAATACCAAATCTGGACTTTGTCCAGAAAACTGTGGTTACTGTGCCCAGTCCAGCATCTCAAGCGCACCTATCCAAAAATACCGGATGATGGATAAGGAAACGATTCTCCAAGGTGCCGAACAGGCTTATCATCTAAATGCCGGCACGTACTGTATTGTCGCAAGCGGGAGAGGTCCAAGCGACAAAGAAGTTGAAATTGTCACCTCGGCAGTAGAAGAGATCAAAGAAAAATATGGTCTGAAAGTTTGTGCTTGCCTAGGTCTACTCAACCCAACTCAAGCAAAGCGTCTAAAGGAATCGGGAGTCGACAGATACAATCATAATATAAACACGTCAGAGAATCACCATGAATCAATTACAACCTCCCATACATATGAAGACCGAGTGAACACTGTCGAGCTAGTAAAGAATGCAGGCATCTCTCCATGCTCCGGTGTCATTATTGGAATGAAGGAAACGAAACAAGATGTTATTGACATGGCAAGAAGCCTAAAAGTATTGGATGCGGATTCCATTCCTGTTAATTTCCTTCATGCCATTGATGGTACACCACTTCAAGGAGTAAACGAACTAAATCCACGTTATTGCTTAAAAGTACTGTGCTTAATGCGTTTTATTAATCCATCAAAAGAAATTCGGATTTCTGGTGGCAGAGAAGTTAATCTTCGAAGTCTTCAGCCTCTCGGATTATACCCTGCTAATTCTATTTTTGTCGGCGACTATTTAACCACAGCTGGGCAAGAAACCACAGCAGATCACAAAATGTTAGAAGATCTAGGATTTGAAATAGAATTTGCTAAGGAAGAATCCACGGCATAAAAGATGAATTCTGGATATTAGTGAAATACATGAAGTAAGTTGATCTTTAGGACATGTATTTTCGAGAAACTAGTGGGATAAGTGAGCTAAGTTGTTTAGGACATGCGTTTTCCAGGAATTAGTGGAATTGGTGAACTAAGTTAGCCTTTAGAACATGCTATTTCCAGAAACTAGTAGAATCTATGAACTTAGTTGAATTTTAGGACATATGTTTTCCAGGAATTAGTGGAATTGGTGAACTAAGCTCGCCTTTAAGACATGGTATTTCCAGAAACTAGTGGAATAGGTGAACTAAGTTGGCCTTTAGGACATGCTATTCCCAGAAACTAGTGGAATTGGTGAACTAAGTTGGCCTTTAGAACATGCTATCCCCAGAAATTAGTGGAATATGTAAACTAATTTAGTCTTTAGGCAAGCCGATGTGCTTGCCTTTTTAACACTTATATAAAGTTATATATTTATAGAATAAATGAAAGTTTCTCGATTCTTTATCATTGTTTCTTTTTCATATGACATTCCTATTCTCTCTGCTACTCGAATAGAAGGCGTGTTTGGTTTATAAATCATCGAGATTAGCTTTTGTAAATGTAACTGATGAAACCCAAACTCTTTAGCCGCATTAGCTGCCTCAGTAGCTAGACCCTGCCCCCAAAAGTTTCGAGAAAATAAATAACCAATTTCCATTTCAACCTTATCGTCCACCACTTGTGGGACAATCCCGCATTGACCAACAAACCTACCACTGTCCTTTAATTCACAAATCCAGAGACCTGCCCCTATGGAGTTATAATTAGTAAGATTCCACCTAACCCAATTTTCCGCTTCTTCCTCTGTTTTGGTAGATACATAGTATTTCATCGCTATAGGATCGGAGAATATCTCATTAAATGAGGTACATCCGAAAAATTCATCTCACGCAATCGTAATCGGTCTGTCTCTAGTACATACATTATTTCTTCTCCCTCTGTTTTGAATGAATATCCTTTATCTTCAAAAGGCACAAACATTCAATAAAACGAACAATTTTAATAAAAAATTTAAATTAACTTCAAGAACACCCTTATATTAAGTCTTTGTAAGTATTACGTTATCGGTCTCCAGACCGTTCTTAGTCATGAACAAAATGTGTTAAGATACATCTTGTGATTATTATTAGTTTTTACCATGAGAGGGGAAATTTTACAATGTCTATTTTTACAAGATGGGCCTTTCGTAACAAAGCGGCTGTATCCATTCTTACGATCTTGGTCCTCGGCTTAGGGATCCTAAGCTACACAACATTACCTATGGAATTCTTTCCTGCAGCTGACCAGCCACAGGTTTCGGTTGTTGTACTAGGTCAAGGGTCAGACTCTGACACGATGGAAAAGCAAGTGACGAATCCAATGGAAACGGTACTCGAAGGAGTAAAAGGAAAAACAAATATCTTTTCTACTACAGGAGACGGATATTCAAAGCTTGATATCTTTTACGACTCCAAAACCAATATGAAGGATGCGAAGCTAGAGGTACAAGATGCACTGAGCACGCTTACCCTTCCACCAAACGTGTCAAAACCAAATATTATTCAACTAAATACGAATATGATTCCAATCTCACAGATTTCAATCACGTTCGAAGATGGATTAACGGCAGAAAATGTGGAGTTTGCTAAAAAAGAAATTGTTCCCGTTTTAAAAGATATTGATGGTATTGCTAATATACAAACCATGGGTGAAGCGACTTCCTATGTATCTGTGAAAATAGATAATGCAAAGCTGGCACAAACTCAGGTTCCATTTCAAACCATCATGACCGTGTTACAGGGACAGAATTCATCGATGGCTGTAGGCGAGCAAACGATTGATGGTAAATCAAGTAATATTAAAGTGATTGGCAGTATCGATAGTCTGGATGAATTAAAAAACCTACAAGTATCTCCAGGGGTAAGTTTAAAAGATATCGCAACTGTTGATAAACAAGAACCCAATGATACGTTGAATCACATTAATGGGGAAGATGGTCTTTTCCTAATAGTGACAAAGGATAGTGCATCCAATGCCGTATCCATCAGTAAAGAGCTCGATAAATCAATTAAGGAGCTGAACGAGAAGTTTAGCCAATCAGAGACAACAGTGGTTTTAGACTTAACCGATATGGTTGAAAACTCTGTACACACAATGATGAAGGAAGTGTTACTTGGAGCATTGTTTGCAACGATTGTGATTATGCTTTTTCTAAGAAACATTCGTTCGACCTTTATTACAATTGTGTCTATCCCATTGTCCCTAGCTTTTACATTATTCCTCCTGTCACGCTCAGGAATTACACTTAATGTTCTAACTTTAGGGGGAGTGGCAGTAGCAGTTGGTCGTTTAGTAGACGATAGTATCGTAGTGATCGAAAATATATTCCGTAAAATGCAAAAAGAAAAATTCTCAGTACCTTTAGTAATAGAGGCAACAAAAGAAGTAGGAACAGCCATCACATCTTCAACCTTAACAACCGTGGCAGTATTTCTACCTATCGGTCTTGTAAGTGGGTCACTTCAGGATATCATGCTTCCATTTGCCTTAACGATTACCTATTCCCTGCTCGCTTCATTAGTCGTAGCCTTAACGGTTGTTCCACTTATGAGCGCAGGCCTGCTGAAAAATACAAAGCTGCCAGAACATAAGCCATCGGTAAAATTCATTAAGCTAGTAACTTGGTCACTCAATCATAAATGGGCAGTCCTCCTCCTAGCACTATTTGTTTTTGCTGGATCGATTGTAACCTATGTAACGCTGCCGAAAGGTGCCATGGATAACTCAAGCTCCGATTTCATCGTGGCCAATCTAACGTACCCGAATAATACCCCTATTGACGAGGTAAAGGAAGGCTCTCTCAAACTAGAGAAATTTATTCTTAAACAAGAAGAGGTTGAACATAACTTTACTCAAATGGGGAATTCTGCGGAAGCTGCTCAATACGGGGATGTAAAATCACCTACAGCAACCAGCTTTTCTATTATTCTTAAAGATAAAAATGATACAGATCGCATGATCAAACTGATTGAAGGTGAAAAAGAGAATTATAGTGATGCCCAGCTTACGGTTTCAGCTAGTTCGATGATGTCTGGCTCTTCTTCCCAAGTCACGATCGATGTGATGGGTAATTCCTTAACAAATCTAGAAGAAACAGCTTTAAAAGTGAAGGATGAGATTTCGGGAATTGATGGTGTTGAAAAAGTTTCTACCAATTTTGAAGAAAAGAAAACAGTCTTTTCACTTGAAGTGGACTCCAGTAAAGTAAACTCTGAACAAACCGCTCAAAGTTTGGCTGCCATGCTGAATGCTATGCCAATTGGTATGATACAACTAGAAGAACAAGACACGCCTGTATTATTGGAACCAATATTATCTCCATCTACAGCTGATGAGATTAATGATATCCCTGTTATGACTCAAACGGGTTTAGTCCCTGTTTCTGAGGTTGCTTCGATTACGAAACGCGAAGAATCAACGAGTGTTTTTCATAAAGATGGAGACCAATATGTTCGAGTAACTGCAAATATTGATTCTGCACGCATTTCTGAAATCTCAAAAGAAATGAATGAAGCTATATTTGGTGTTCAGGGAAATGGTGGAATCAAACTATCTGATGATGTAGAAATTTTTGTTGGAGGTGCTAGTGTTCAACAAGCGGATGACTTCTCTGATTTATTTATGACCATGATTGTTTCCATCGGAGCAGTTTTCTTAATCATGGTGATTACTTTCAAAACAGTAAGAGCTCCTATCGCTATTTTATTCTCCCTTCCACTTGCAGCGATTGGTGCTGTGCTTGGACTAGTGATTAGCCGAATTCCTGTGGATGTAACGGCTCTCTTGGGTGCCCTTATGTTGATTGGTATCGTTGTCACGAATGCGATTGTATTGTTAGACCGTATTAAACAAAACGAACAAACCATGATCATTCGGGAAGCGATTGTAGAAGCTACTGCAACGAGAATGCGCCCGATTTTAATGACAGCTGTTGCAACCATTTGTGCCATGCTCCCTCTTCTGTTTAAAAAGGCAGAGACAGGTGCCCTTGTGTCCCAAAGCTTAGCTGTAGTTGTTATTGGGGGATTAGCAGCAGCAACCCTACTTACTCTTGTGGTTATACCGGTGATTTATGAGCTTTTACATTTTAAAAAGTCTAAGAAACAACGAACTCAATTAGCAAACGAACAAAGTATAGAAGTATAGAAGCATAAAACAAAGCCAGTCACTGAAATTTGTGTGACTGGCTTACTTTATCCCTATTGCCCTTTTTGCAAAGACGAATCTTTTTCAAACAAAACAAGCAGTGCTGGTAATAAAATCCCTCTTATTAAGAAGGTGTCTAATAAAATTCCTACCGCCACAATAAATCCAAAGACGAATAATAGTTGAATCGGTTGAGTCATTAACACGGCAAAGGTGGCAGCAAGAATGATTCCCGCGGAAGAAATCACACCGCCAGTATTGGCAACAGCAATTTCAACTGCTTTCTTGACTGGGTGAGTTTTCCTTTCTTCCATAAACCTTGAAATAAGAATGATATTATAATCAATTCCTAACGCCACTAAGAAGACGAAGGAGTAAAGCGGGACACGGTTACTAACCGTATCAATATCAAAAAATAGGTTTGTTAGGAACATCCCTAACCCAACAGCAGCCAGGAACGATAATAAAATGGTCCCCATCATATATAAAGGTAGCTTGAACGACTTTGTCATTACAATGAGCATAGCAAAGATGAGAATGGACTCTAACAGAACAATGACGACGAGGTCTCTGTTATTCGTTGCACGATCGTCAATTCGATTGGCTGTTTCGCCAGCGAAATAAAGCTCACCCTCAAGACCTGCATCCCTTACTATTTTCTGGGAATTGTCTCTTGTTTTATCCAACGCATCCATCGTTTCACTATCATATGGACTTTCTGTATAGGTAAGCGTAAATTGAACCACTTTTTGGTCTTCTGCTACACCACTTGGACGAACACTACTAACAAGTGGTTGTTTCTGCAGTTCTTTCATGATTGCGTCCTGCTGCTCTATCGTGACTTGCTCCGAAGCTTCTAACAAGACCGTTGTTGGAGCTAAATCTCCCTTTTCAAACTTTTCTTCTAATATCTCATACCCTATCCTAGATGGCATATCCTCTGGAAAGGACTTCATCGTATCAAACTCGTACTTTAGATTGAACATATTTAATGCCGATACCATCAAGATAATCCCAATTGCTACCGTTGAAACAACTGGCTTCTTCACTACACTACGGCCAATTTTACTCCAGAAAGAATTTCCTTTAACTGATTCCTCCCCAACTCTAGGAATCTTAGGCCAGAACGATTTTCTTCCGAATAGGGTAAAAAGGGCAGGAACTAGTGTGACCGAAGCTATCATAATAATAAGCATTGCCGTTGCAAAAATAGGTGCAAAATTTCGGTAATCCCCAAATTCTGCGAAGAATAATACCAACATCGCAGCAAGGACTGTACCACCAGAGAAGAAAACTGGTAATCCCGTCTCCCTCATTGCTTCTCTCATGGCTTCATGCTTACTATCGTACGTTTTCAATTCCTCTCGATAGCGAGAAAAGACAAATAATGAATAATCAATGACGGCTGCAAATAATAAAATCGTCATGATTGAAAATGTTTGGCTGTTAATAAGTAAACCCGCTTTCCCCATTAAACCAAGCACTTGATTCACCACTTCATATACAAATGCAGCAGCAAGAAGTGGGATGAAAGCTAGTAGTGGTGAACGGTAGATCACTATTAACAATATAAGGATAAGGCCAACAGTTGACAAAAGGAGTACAACATCTGCTCGCGAGAACAAATCAAGAGCGTCGACCGCAATACCAGCAGGTCCAGTTATCGTTAACGTTAAATCCGTAGATTCCTCAACAATATCCAACATCTCTTCTTGAGAGGCCCGCATCTCTTTCGCTTCAAAGCCAGCCTCAAAAGTGACTGGCAGGATAACAGTGCTTTTATCTTCTGAAAAGAAGCTTGCTGTGGCTTGTGGTGGCAAAGTAGTTATTGGAACAATGTCCTTAACCCCCTCTACCTTTTCAACCTGCATGATAAATGACCCTAATTCAGATACATTCACTTCTTTATCATCACTTGATTGAAATACGAGGATCGCCGGTATTCCGTCATTGTCTTTAAAATATTGATCAAGTTTATTCTGAGCAATAACTGACTTTGCATCACTAGGTAATGAAGTAATATTGGATGATTCATAATCCTTTGCACTTGGTGCAAGTATGGCAAGAAGGACTGTTACTATGACCCAAAGACCTAATGTAACCCAAGTTCCTTTTCTGGTGGAAACTCGATCAGTAATTCTCTTGAGTATTGATTTCATGGTTTTCTCCCCTTAATTTAAATTTAAGTGACACAAGTGTAACTTAAACTAAAAATAAAAACACAATTGCCACCCTTATTATCAAGCGTAAGTGACAGTTGTGTCAATTATGAATGTGCAAACATTCCTTTACTAATGATTTCCTTTATGGATTCTACCCAAACGGACTTCGGAATACCAAAATGATTAGGAATAGCGATAGACTGAAATATTAATCCAAGCATGACACTATCCGGAATATGCTCCTTAAGCTTCCTCTCTTTTTTTCCAAGTGAAATAAAACTTTGTAAATAGTGATACATTTCTAACGGTAGCTTTTCCAACCGTTCTTTACTCACTTTCGCTTTGTCATTTGAACTAGATCCCATTTGCTGGACGACCGAAATGAGTTGATGAACCTCTGCTTTATCAAAAATAAGCTTCATAAGGAAATCAAACTGGGCTTCAAAGTCTCCTTGATTTTCTATCTGAGCTAAATCCCCAATAAATAACTGCATTTCAAACAACATAAAATCTGTTATTAACTCATCTTTGTTCTCGTAATATTTATATAAAGCTCCTCTAGATATATCAAGTTGTTCCGCTAGAAGACCGAAATGAAACCCTTCATATCCATGTTGAAGAAGCATTTTCTTTACTAACCGAAACAGTTCTTCATTGGAAAATTTCCGTTCACGTGCCATAAGCTTTCACCTCTTCACTAATTATAATGAAACCTTATGGAGGAAAAAAGGATTACTTTTCTTTGTGTACAGTTGTGGTGCTCAAAAACGACTATTTAAAACTTATTTATCTCAATGTCCTTTTCATCATTTTTAAAAATCTCTTTGTTTTCATTTTCATCAGAAAATGGAGCAAATCCTGGTGGTGTGTCCGGAAATCCCCCATCCTTTTCCTGGCCACCTGACTGAATGAAAGGCAAAAGGTCTTGAATCAAGTTTGAGCCTTGAGCGATAAATTGCTTCCCTTTATTCATCACATCATCAGGGGAATGTCCAAGAAAAACGACCATGACTAGTCCAATGACAACAAATGGAAGTATCACTCGAAATACAGAGCGAACAATTGTAACGATTATAAAAATAAACACTATACCTATTATTAAAGTCACTAATTGATTATTGGAATGGAAAAGCTCTTGCAAAAGCTCGTTCATAAAGACACCTCTTTAGGGAATAGTCTACTACCTTTATGAACGAATCCAATTACTTTTAAACCTAGGTTGTTTGACTTGTTAATATGGAGATATGAACCTTTCAAAGTCAATTCTTTAGTATAAAACACATAATACTGTTATCAGCATGAAAGTTCCAATCTACAAAAATATCTGCAACCGGCCGGCTAAAAATTTCTTCAAAATGTCCATTATGATGAAGGTATGATTTTTCTAATTCATCTTTAGTTACCATTAGAGTTTCCTCATATCCTTTAGCAATTAAGGACTTTTCAATCTCAATCAAAATACCTTCTCTTTTGACTAAATATACTTTGGGAGAAATGGAAAATGCATCGGTCATTTCCGGTTTCTTCTGCACGATAATGCTTATTCGATCTACCTCATTAATTAAGTTTTTCAAGATTGAGGTGTCTTCATTATTTACAAATGCCCCAGCTATATTTCTATCAAATTCAATGGCGATCATCCCTGTATTTTGATTATAATTCCAATCGTGGTACGCTGATTTCACATCAATCTCAAACTCGATTTCGAGCATTCCCTTTAGGTGATTTAAGACTTTATTCATAACTATTGTACGGGACATATCTATATTGTCTAAGTTCCCACTTTCAAGCAATACAGATTCCATGGGTGAAAGAAACCCACGTATGTAGAGTACAAGAAATGGACCGTTAACAAATCCGAAACAAGAATCTGGACCACGCCCAAAATTCTTCCGTAACATTTTGCTGGTAAGGCTGCTTAGCTTCATAAGCTTTTCTTGAAGTGGTTCTGTAGACATACTAGTTACCCTCTCTTTCAAATTTAAATATCCCAAAATCTTACTATGTCTCTTAAGGTTGCCCATTGCTTATGATTTTTATCTTTTCACCAAAACAAAAAAAGAAGTGGAGCTTTCGTCCACTTCTCTCATTTTTCAATCAATTTATTCTCCCAAAAATGAAAATTATGTAATTTTTATTCTCCACATAGTCCCACATCATAAAAATATCTTCAATGGAACGGTTCAATGCTTCCTCAATAATCACTTTGTGCACCCAATACCCATTTTTTATGTTTCGTACTTGGGTAAGTAACAGATCCGTTTCTCCTCTTTCATAAAGTAAGTTTTCAATTGGGAGCAATACACCTTTTAATTCAATCGTATAGGAATTGGTAGGAGAAGGTACAGTTCGTAATGCAACCGGTAATTTGTGAAATCGAGCACCGACCGTTCGAATTACCTTGTTTATTCCTTCACTACCCATTTTCTCTGTCTTTGTATCCACATTGACCGAATTTGAAACAAAAAGTAACAAACCTGAATTTGTATCATAATTCCAATCTTGATAAAAGGATTCAAATTGTACACCTAAAAGCTTAGACGATTCTTTTAAGAACTCTTCGGAGAGTGTACGAATAACGGAGGTTCGAAACTTTGCAATTAAATTGTATTGGTGATTACCATATAGAATTTCTTCAGCAGGTGTCATAAAACTACGTATGTAAACGTAAAGCTTGTTTCCTTTTAATACGGCATAACACGTCTGAGGTCCTTTCCCGAATCCTCTCTTAAGCAGCTTGCTAAATGAACTACTGAGAGCATGCAAATCATCTTGCGTAGCTAGCATTCATATCCCCCTTACATAAATAAAAAGGCCTAACTTCTCAGGAAAGAAGTTAGGCCACGGTTAAGACGACTATATAATAGTTTCTACCATTTACCAATCAACAGAGTAAAATAAATAAAATTGTTATTTATAAAAAAATAATCGCTTAAAAACTAATGACAGCAAGACATTAGACAAAGAGTATCATAACATTTCTCTCATCAGTTAACAAGATGAAATTTAAAATTCTAACTAGTTCATTCTAGGCATAAATCGTACCTTAATACATGTACCTCCTGAATTACTCTTAATTAGAATGGTACCTTTATGCTCCTTTATAATCTGTTGACTAACAAGCATCCCTAAGCCTGTTCCGTTTTCTTTTGTAGTAAAAAAAAGCTCCCCTACCCGATCAAGAACTTCCTTTTGCATTCCACTTCCTTCATCTATAATAGTTACCTCTATACTCAAATCAGTCAATACTCTGCCTTCAATATGAATATTTCCACCAGCAGGCATTGCTTCTATGGCATTTTTTATATAGTTAATAAACACTTGTTTTAATTGATTATTATCTCCCATAAGTAGAGCGTTATCAAGATGATAATTTTTCAGTAGCTGAATATTGTTTAATAGTGCATGTGACTCCATAAGGGTTACTACCTGATCAAGTAATAGCTGAATATTTACCTTTTCATACTTTTGTTTATTTGGCTTAGCTAGCACCATCAACTCTTTAAGGATGAGTTCTATCCTCTCAATCTCCGAATCAATCACTCCGTAATAAATTTCATTACCTTCATATTCATCTTTTAATAACCTTAGGAACCCTTTTATGGCTGTAATTGGATTACGGATCTCATGAGCGATTCCAGCTGCTAAGTGACCGGCAGTGGCGCGCTTTTCAGACAACTGAGCTAACTGATCAATCACCTCATTATTATCTTTTTTGATGATAGATGGTTCAAGAATAATATAGGAACCGATTAATTGGTCTTTCAAGTAAATCGGTAAGCTCGTAACTATCACATCGATAGTCTTGCGAGATTTCTCCATTATTCTCGATTCAAAGGTCATTCGTTTCCCTTGTGAAAACCCTTCAAAAAAGGAATGCTCTTCATTTAGTACTGCTGTATCGAATAGGTCTTTCAATCCTAGCCGCTGCAAATGATTGGTTAAATAGCCAAAAAGGTCTTCACTAGGCTGGCTGGCATATTTAATATTTCCTTGCGAGCAGATAACCAAAAAGGTATCCTTGCTCTTTGAGAGGATAGAAAAGTCTTTTTTTATGCTAGTATCAATGAATTCCTTTAATAAATTACTGTTATTCACATCACCAATATTAGCCATCAGGCAGGATACACTCCTTTCTCTATTTTTGATAAACCCATATAAAAAGCCACCATAAGCAATAGGAAAAAATCCTAATGCTTATGGTGGCTATAAAATCTAGCTTCTATATCTAGAGTCCGTTAACCTACATTTTTCTCATCCATATGATTGTTCAATAGATTAAGGCGATAAACCCTGCATCCAAAGTAAATACTATACTATTCTCTTCCATTTTTCAATTCGTTTTCAGTATTTTCGTAAAGTTTTTTGTACTAAAAAATCACCTTCTCCACAATCATCTTTTGCAAGATTTTCATGAATTTCTCAATTTCCATATTTACCGAACCCTTAGATCCGTATTGTCTCACACTAACCGACTGATTCTCCAGTTCACGGTCACCTACGACTAAAATATAAGGAATCTTTTTCATTTGTGCTTCTCTTATTTTATATCCAAGCTTCTCGTCACGGAGATCGACCTCCACACGAACTTCTTCCTTTTTTAGTTGTTGTTTTATATTCTTCACATACTCTCGGTGAACCTCATTTGACACTGGTATGATCTTAACTTGAACTGGAGCAAGCCAAACAGGAAAGGCACCTCCAAAATGTTCGATTAAGATACCTAAGAAACGATCAAGGGAGCCAAATACAGCTCGGTGAATTACAACAGGTCGGACCTTTTTGTTTTGTTCATCAATATAGGAAAGATCAAACTTCTCAGGCATTTGAAAATCGAGTTGAACCGTAGCGCACTGATGACTCCTTTTTAAAGAATCCTTTATGTGGATATCGATCTTAGGCCCATAAAATGCACCGTCCCCTTCATTAACTTGAAAAGGTAGACCCAGTTGATTCAAAACATTCATTAGAGATCCTTCGGCACGATCCCATAATTCCTCTTCTCCCATATAATCTTCCGGTCTTGTCGATAGCTCGATACTATAATCAAACCCAAATACTTTATATACATAGTCAATTAGCTGCAGAGCAGAAGAAATTTCGGCTTCTATTTGCTCTGGTGTTACAAAGATATGTGCATCATCCTGGCAAAAGCTTCTTACCCGTAACAACCCATTTAGTGCACCACTAAATTCGTGCCGGTGCACTTGACCAAACTCTGCCATACGAATCGGAAGGTCACGATAAGAACGCAGCTTATCCTTAAATATCAGCATATGTCCAGGACAATTCATGGGCTTTAAAGCAAAGCTTTGTTCGTCCACCTCAGAAAAATACATATTTTCTTTATAGTGATCCCAATGACCCGATTGCTCCCATAACCTCTGATTCATCATAAATGGAGTACGAACCTCTTTATAGTCAAAAGAATTTTGAATCTTTCTTAAAAATGTCTCCAGTTCATTTCGAATCAATTGTCCGTTTGTTAAATAAAATGGCATTCCAGGTGCTTCTTCTGAAAACATAAACAGCTCAAGCTCACTTCCTAGCTTCCGATGATTACGCCTAGCCGCCTGCTCTAAAAAGTGGAAATATTCCTCGAGTTCTTCCTTTGAAGTAAAAGCAACTCCGTAGACACGTTGTAACATTTTATTATTGCTATCCCCTCGCCAATAAGCTCCCGATACATGAGTTAATTTAAACTCTCTTACATATCCAGTGGACGGTATATGTGGACCTCTACATAAATCATAGAACTCACCTTGGCGGTACACCGTTATTTTTTCTTCAGAAGGGATGGCCTCAAGTAATTCAAGCTTGTAAGGTTCATGTGCATAAACCTTCTTTGCTTCTTCCCTAGACCATTCTTCCCTTTTAATATCTAGATTTTCAGCAATAATTTTTTCCATCTCTTTTTCGATTTTCCCTAAATCATTGACTGTGATGCTTTCCGGTAAATCAACATCATAGTAGAATCCATTATCAATCACCGGACCGATAGATAGATGAACATTTTTATACAAGCGTGTAATCGCTTGAGCTAACACATGCGCAGTTGAGTGTCTCATAATCCGAACACCCTCTTCAGAATTTCGATCAATTAATTCAACTCTTGCATCCTGATGAATCTCTCGTTTAAGATCAACAATCTTTCCGTTCACTATTCCAGCGATTGATTTCTTCCGAAGACTTGGGCTTATACCCTGAGCTATTTCTTCTAAAGTTATACCTTTCTTAAACCTCTTTCCTCTTCCATCAGGAAATTGAATAATTACTTCCATTAAAAATTCCTCCTTTATAAAAAT
Source organism: Robertmurraya korlensis NBRC 107688 (assembly GCF_001591645.1). Taxonomy (GTDB): domain Bacteria; phylum Bacillota; class Bacilli; order Bacillales; family Cytobacillaceae; genus Robertmurraya_A. Next base: position 107,484 of record NZ_BCVH01000013.1, read on the forward strand.
AAAAAACACACCTATCCCTAAAACAAGGGACGAGTGTGTTTGTCTCGTGGTTCCACCCAACTTCCCACCTTTCAAAATTAAAAGGTGGCTTCGTTTTGCTGTATCGTAGCAG
>NZ_BCVH01000014.1 GCF_001591645.1 Robertmurraya korlensis NBRC 107688
TGATACCAATAGGTTGAGGCGTCTTCTATTAAATCAACAAGTAGCGTTAAAAGGTTACATGAGGGCAACTGATGTACAAAAAGCGAATAGTTAAACAGAATATAACTTAAGCTGAGTCAAAAAATAAATAACACATAGATGAAAAGGATAGATGATCAGGAGTAAGAAAACCTGAACTTATCTATCCTTTTTTTATTCAACAAAAGCCACCTATAATTTAAGTACATTTGTTCACAAATAACTCTTCTTTAGTAGAAGTTCTTGGCCATTACTTAAGAGAATTCACTTTACCTTTACCGATCAATCAAATCACTTAGGAACACTCCCAATACCCTATTATTATTTTGATAGACTATTTACTAGTTTCCGATTTTTCTTAGTAATGATTTTGGTTTCAGAAAGGAAAAGGCCTGTTAAGGTAAGAAATGTCCCGAAAGTTGCCATCCAAGTTAAAGGTTCGTGCAACACAATCATAGCAGTAATGACTGTAATAACAGGAACAAGATAGATATAGATACTTGCTTTAATAGCCCCTAATTTTTTAATGGCAAAATTCCATGTTACAAAGCAAAGTGCAGATGCACCTAGTCCTAAGTAAATCATATTAAACAAGTAGACTGGATGGGCAAAGCGTTGCCCCATGTTCATTTTGCTATCCATTCTCTTTCCTTTCCACTAAAACCAGCTTATTTAATATCATCTATGTAAATATTCCGGTATTGTCCGGGAGTTAATCCGATGAAGTCCATAAAATAATTACTAAAGTGACTTTGATCCACAAAACCAGTCTGCATAGCCACTTCCAATGGTTTCACCCCTAGCCCTAATAGCTTCTTAGCTTCATTAATACGAACTGTTTGTAAGTAACGATAGGGAGTAATACCGCGTATACGTGCAAATGAGCGTAACAATGTGTATTTATTCATATCGCAAATTTTCACTAAATCATCAAGAGAAATAGGCTCTGAATAACGCATTTCTATAAACTCACAAACCTTTGCGACTTTTTGCTCAATTTTATCCAATTTAATGTCTTTAGCTATTTCACAATACTCTTCAATTATTTGTTCCATTAAGAAATAAAACGTTTCTTCTTTATTAAAATCTGATAATTTATCCAATATCATATGGTGGAGATGCTGCAACAGTTGAGCATGTTCACTGTGAAATGCAACAGGATTAGTAAAGTAAGGAAGATAGTCTCTACCGGTAATCTCTTTTACCACTTTTCGCATTATATCTGGTTTTATATTCAAGCATCGATAATCTAATGTTTTATTATCAATTTGCTCACACGCATGATTATCAAACGGGTTAAAGAAAATAAGATCACCACTATTAATGACATAATTTTTATTCTTACATGACAATTTTCTTTGTCCGCTCTCGATAAAGCCAATGACGTAATATTCATGAAAATGGTTTGGGAATTTTTGCATAATTCCATGAAAACGATATGCCTCGATTTGCAAATCATAATCAAAGCAAACTTCTCTCTCTTCCTGTTTCATGTAAAGAAACTCCTTTCGGTCTTCTGATAAATAGCTTAGCATATTTATATTAGAGCTTCTTGTATGATATTGACTAAATGGAGTTTTAGATTGGGAGGCCATTAAGCAAAACATCGACACTCCCCTATTCCCCTTTTCTACAGCTGCATCAATTGGTGTGATACATGGTGTTTATAAAAGCCGATTAGTGTTAATAGAAGTTCTGCAAATGTCGTTAAGTAAATAGGAATTAACAAAAAAACTCTCAATCCGTGTACACAATGTGTGCACAAAAGTGTGCACAGACTTATTTTTTTTAATTGATTTTAATTGATCTAGATTGACTAACAACATGCTAAAAACCTTGATATACCAGACTTAATTGTTTTTAATTGAACTTATTTTACTCAGTTGTTCAATAGTTTTTCCTCTGGCAGCGTAGAGGTCAGGGGTTCAAGCCCCCTATGCTCCATATACTACATCCCTTACGTATGATCTAATCAATAAAGTTATTTCAATTGTTTCAAAAAAACGTGGATAGTGTTATCGTAAAGAAATAAGACTAACGAAGCTCAGAAGTTTTTGAAATTCGAAGAATAATAACCATCAAAAATGCAATATTTATTAATTAGACGACACGAATGTCGTCTTTTTTGTTACTATTTATTAAGTCAGACTTAAGAGTATAGTAAGAGGAAGTAAATGAACATATCAAAAGAACCACTTTACAAAAAAATATTTTTTCAGATTAGCAATATGAAATAGTAAAGAAAAAGGTGTATGTAAACATGGATTGGCATTTATTTAACATTATAGGAACAATTGCATTTGTTATTAGTGGAGCGGTTGCTGCTTCAGAAGAAGAATATGATTTAATTGGCTTTTACGCCATGGGTTTTGTTGCAGCTTTTGGTGGTGGATTGTTACGAAATCTTATTATCGGAGTCCCTGCAAGTACATTCTGGAACCAACAACCATTATTCTTACTTTCTTTCATAATTATTACGGTTATTTATTTCGTACCTATAGATAAACTAATTCAGTCAAAACACTGGGTATTCTTCTATGGTTTAATAGATGCTATAGGTTTGGCAGCCTTCGCTATTCAAGGAGGCATGATAGCAAAAAATACCGGGTTACCGACTAGTGCAGTTATTGTGTCTTCGTTGTTAACCGGTGTAGGTGGAGGAATTATCAGAGATTTACTAGCAAAGAGACAACCATTTGTATTCAAGTATGAATTGTATGCTCTTTGGGCTATCTTAACTGGTATCATAATTTCCATAAGTGGAGCCTTACCGCCTTTTCCCTCTACCCTATTATTCATTGGAATCGTGTTGTTAAGGATGGTTTCAATGATGTTGAATTGGAAGATACCAAGACCTGTCATACGAATGAGAAAGAGAAATTCGCTTTTAAGTAAAGGCTCTGTTAAACAATAATGTTGATTTTTCAGGTAAATGAAAAGGACTTCTTGTGAAGTCCCAAAGGTCTAGTTTTCCCTTTTCCTTTTGTGATGAAGACACGCCTTACTGCTTGTGAATCGTACCTTTTGAACATGGATTGAACCTTTGCAATTACATCTTCCACTTTTAAGAGTAAAATAATTTTAGTTTGTACAATGGTTCACTTTACTGTACTAAATAACTACTTGACTTTGTATTCCAATAACTCGTGTAGGCTTTCCAAGAACTATTAAAAAAGCGTTATTATATTTTGTTGATTAAACACACCTTTTAGCTTTCCCACGACTTACATCTGGAGGGATTGAGCATCTATCCCTCCGCTATTCTAGCTTTCTTTCAATTAATTCATCAGTAATAGATCAAGCTTTTTAACAGTAATTTATAATTATATCAAAAAACGCATTTACTATGTCTCTGGAGATTCTACCTGGCCACAGTCAATACTACCCTTTGATATGAAGTCAATGGTTGGTCAGCATTATCCGAGGCTTCAAGGATAAAATGCAGTGTTTGTCCATTGACAGCATCTGTAGGAACAGTAAACTGACTCGTTACCTCAATCTCATCTTTTATCAACTCTGCCATATCAATTGTTCCCGGTGAAGGAACATTAAAAGGATAGGTATTATACTCTGGCTTAGTGTTTTCCTCTTCGCTTATGGTAACCAGTTCTATCGTACCCGGATAAGTACCAGCTTCCTCATATTGCCACCAGCGACCTGTGAGATGATCTCCATCTGGATCCTTAACGATTGCCTTTAGAGTAATTGTTTGCCCAGGTTTTACAATTGTATTATCTAAACCAATAACCTTAACTACAGGACTATGATTTGCAGAAGCATACTCCGGTGTAATCGTCCACTTTAATCTTGCTGCAAAGTCTCGTTGAGCAGCTCCGAACCAACGTGCTGAAGAAAACTCTTTCGAAGCAACACCATTTGGATCAAAGTCTTTTCCATTTCGACCACCCCAGCCACCATAGCTGGCATCCATATGGGCATCTAGACCGTTATCCAATAGATTCATAAACATGGATGTGTCGCCTTCCGAGATCCAGGAACCGGGTTCTTCCAACCTGCCAAAAAAGTTAGCATACCAAGGCCAGTAACCAAGTTTCTTTAGTTGCTCTCCATCCAATCCTGCAAAACCGAAGAAATCAGTAAAATCATTCTTATGCATTAGTTTTCCGTCTCCCCAGACTCGATAGAACTCTCCGAACGGTCCAATTACAGATACATTCTCCCTCGTCCAAGCAGCGGAAAGATAATGGCGGTCTTCAGGTTGAACAACTTTGCGTGCTGGATATCCCCATATTTTTGTAGCCATTTCACGGAATTCTATTTCAGACCAGTTTATGCCAATATAGCTTTCATAGATGCCATCTTGGTCTCCGAACGACTGGATGATGACTTTCTTAGAAACTTTTTCATAAATCTCTTTCCATTGATCGCTGTTTTTATATTCCTCTTCAATTGATTTTAGAGCCCTTCCGATTGTTGATTGTCCAGCCCCTGTTAATAGATATAATGGACCAGGCTTATTATCAAGGATCAGGTTCTTTACGAGATCAGAACCTGGGCTATCCTTGGAAATGTCTCCTGGAAACTCTACGTTGCCATGAAGAATTCGAGAGCGCAACTCATCTGGGTGAGGATAACCTTCAGCATGAACCAAAAGATTTGGATATACTTTTGCATAAATGTCGACAGCTTCCTCCATAAAACGCGTTTCTTCATCCCATCGCCAGTTAGTAATCGGACCAATTCCAAATTGAGAGTGTTCCGACTCTCCATAGAACAGCGTACCCTTGCCATCCCCTTTCCAATGTAGACTGCTACTTGTATAGATCAGTCCTTCTGTATCAAACTGATTGCTATAGAGCAGATATCGAACCAAAGTATTTGAATCATCAAGTTCTGGATCGAACATGACAACAGTACGCAATTTTTTATCCCTGACCATATTATCATTCCTCCTAATTTTTAATATAAATCCATGTTATGTGAAGCGGGACACTCGTTTATTTATGCCTCACCTCAACAGGGGCCTTCTTTATCATTTCAATCAACATAAGATGAAAGCCATTCTTCACACAACTTAAACCAATGAATGACATGAAAGTTATAATGGTTTTCGTCTCTAGCTGTTGTTCGATCACACAACGCTAAACCATGCATTCCTTTTTCAAACACATGTAGTTCAAACGGGACATTCTTCTCTCTTAACTTTACAGCAAGCGTTAAAGAATTCGATACATCAACAAGGACATCTTCAAATGTATGCCATATAAACATCGGTGGTGTTTCTTCATCAATATAATTTAAAATATTATACTTCTCAACATCATCATCTGCAGGATTTTTAACTCCAAAGAATCTTTCATTTGCTGTATTTGGCTGATTAATTAACGATGCTGCAAACCCTAATTCATCTTCATCAAACCGATTTGCTGACACAGAAGGATAACATGGGATCGCCAAATTTACCTTTAATTTCTCCTTCGTAGTATGTAATTGTTCAGTTAACCATGGATCCCACCCGGGCAAACGATCACTAAAGGTCTTTTCTTTCCAACATTATATTCTTTCGAATTATTAAGTAAATAAGTTTCCATGAAAGCAGTTTCGTTTAATGTAATCTTCTCACATAACATCTAAATTCTCTCCTATTCATCGCTTTAAAGTAGCTTTGGATGATTAATAGTTTCATACGTGACTCATGAGTTGAGAAGCTTATGTTTCTTCAACACTTTCTACTATTCTTCCTATTTAAAGTTCAACAAAAATCTTAGAAGGTTTTAGAGTATACCAGATAAATTACTTAACCAAAACATAATCAACCGACTGCTTCCATCCTCGATAATACTTATCTCTCTCATTCTTAGTCATTAAAGGTTGATATACTTGATGTTCTTGATTTAGTTTATTAATTTCGTCTATTGATTCCCAAACTCCAATTCCTAATCCAGCTAGGTAAACCGAACCCATTGAAGATAATTCCGGTACTCTTGAAGCGTTTACATTGATATTTAACATATCTGCTTGGTATTGCATCAAGAAACAGTTGTTGGTTCCTCCTCCATCTACCTTTAAGGTTATTATTGGAATATTGGATTCGGATTGCATCAACTCAATAACATCCTTAACCTGATAAGCAATACTTTCTAACGCAGCCCGTACTATGTGTGCCTTTCCTGTAGCTCTACTCATACCCAAAATTGCAGCACGTGTATACGGATTCCAATAAGGAGCTCCTAAGCCCACAAATGCAGGAACAAGGTAAACACCTTTATTATCAGTTATAGAGCTTGCTAATTCCTCAACCTCATCTATTCCATTGATTAATTCGAGCTGATCTTTTAGCCATTTAATTACATCACCGGTACTATTAATAATTCCTTCTAGTGCATATTCCACTTTACCATTTAGCCCCCAGGCAACGGATGTTACTAAACCCTTTGAACCTCTTACTAATTCTCCGGTGTGCATCATAACAGAAGTACCTGTACCATATGTGGCTTTTGCCATTCCCGCTTCAAAACATTTTTGTCCAAATAATGCACCTTGAGAATCACCGATTACACCTGATATAGGTAGTGCTGTGAACGGAAGACCTTGATCTTCCGTCAAACCAAATATCTTATTCGAATCTTTTATACTAGGAAGCATGGATCTTGGTATATCAAATAGATCCAACAAATCATCATCCCATTGAAGTGTATCAATGTTAAAGAGCAGGGTCCTGCTTGCATTTGAATAATCAGTTGCATGTACCTTACCACATGTTAATTTCCAAATGAGCCAACTATCAATCGTTCCTAGCAATAGTTTCCCTTCTTTAGCTCTGTCTTTGACACCATCCACATGATCCAAAATCCATTTAATTTTAGATGCAGAAAAGTAAGGATCCGCCTTTAAGCCCGTTTTGAATTGTATCATCTCTTCGTATCCCTGTTCTTTTAGCTCTTTGCAGATATCAGAAGTTCTTCGGCATTGCCAAACGATTGCATTATATACAGGGACTCCTGTTTCCTTATCCCAAACGACTACCGTCTCCCTTTGATTGGTAATAGCTAAAACTGCTAATTCTACTTGAGAAATGCTAGATGTTTGAACCAGTTCTATTATTAGTTTTTTTACATTTTCATAGATTTCAATCGGATCATGTTCTACCCAGCCTGTTTGCGGATAATATTGCTTATGACTTTTAGAACATTTGTGAATAATTTGTCCTCTTTCATTTACTAGTAACACTTTTGTTCCTGATGTACTCTGGTCAATTGCAAGGATATGATTTTCTTTTCCCATATGATTACCTCATCATTTACCAACCATTTGCATGGCGATATCCTTAACATTTTTCACACTCAAACCATAGTACTCAAAAACTTCAGCGGTTTTCCCAGCAACAGCTGGCTCGTCTGGAAGCCCCAGAATCTTAACAGGAACCGGGTGATTTTGCGAAACAACTTCTGCTACCGCTGAACCTAATCCTCCGTAAACACTATGCTCTTCAATAGTGATGATTTTCCCTGTTTCTCGAGCCGCTTTTAGGATGGCTTCATTATCTAACGGCTTAATTGTATGCATATTGAGAACTCTACAATTGATGCATTCCATCTTTAGAGCTATAGCGGAGTCTAATGCCAATCTAACTGTCTCCCCAGCTGCAATAATGGTAATATCGTTTCCTGGCATCATTGTAACTGCTTTACCGATTTGAAACTCGTAATCTTCTGATACATATGAATCTTCTACTGGATTTCGGCCAATTCGTAGATAAACCGGTCGATTATATTCAACCAATGCTTCAATCATTTTTTTTGCTTCGTGACGGTCAGCAGGCATCATGACATCCAAACCAGGAATAGCACGAGTTACTGCAAGATCTTGTAGAGAATGATGAGACATTCCTAGCGCTCCGTAGCTAATACCGCCACTTATACCGATTAACTTAACATTCGTATTGGAATACGCCACATCTACTTTAATTTGTTCAATACTTCTCATACTTAAGAAACAAGCTGGAGACGCAACAAATGGTTTTTTACCCGAAGCCGCCAAGCCTGCCGCAACCCCAACAAGGTTTTGTTCTGCAATTCCTACCTCTACGATTTGATCCGGTAATTCTTTACCAAAATTCGCAAGGGATGCGGACCCTCTAGAATCGCTAGTTAAGACTAAAATATCTTTATTTTCTTTAGCTAAGTCTAATAAAACCTCACTGATCACTTGACGATTGGCGATCTTATTTCGTTTTGCACCTTTTAGAGCAACATTACTCATTGTAGCACCTCCAGCTGCTTTGAAAGTTCTTTCATTGCCAGTTCATATTCCTCTTTACTAGGTACGTGATGATGCCATTTTGCAACATTTTCTGCAAAGGATATTCCCTTGCCCTTGACTGTATTGGCAATAATTAAGGTTGGTTTTCCAACCACTTTTGGAGTTCCCTCCAAAACATGTACTAACTGTTCTATGTTATTTCCATCTACTTCTATAACTTCCCAGCCGAAAGCTCTCCACTTTTCTCCGAACGGTTCAAGGGACATAACATCTTCCGTACTTCCTGTAATTTGCAAACCGTTACGATCAATGATAGCTATTAAGTTATCAAGCTTGTAATGTGCGGCAGCCATGGCTCCTTCCCAAACAGAACCTTCCGCCTGTTCACCGTCTCCCATTAAGGTATACACTCGGTACGGTTTTCCGTCCTTCTTGGCAGCCAAGGCCATTCCAACAGAGATTGGAAGCCCATGTCCCAAAGCCCCTGTATTCATTTCCACACCTGGTACTTTATTGTTTGGATGACCAATTAATCTAGTATTAAACTGAGAAAATGTTTTTAATTCCTCTTTCGGGAAGAAACCTTTATCTGCCAGGATGGCCCAATAGGACTCAACGGCATGCCCCTTACTTTGAACATAACGATCTCGGTCTTCCCATTTAGGATTGTTTGGATCAACCTTCATAATATGATAATAAAGAACTGTTAAAATATCGGTATTTGATAGAGAGCCGCCTGTATGCCCCGTACCCGCCTCATAAATCATCTTTAAAAGTTCCATTCGAATTTCGGTTGCTTTTTGTTTTAGAAACTCAATATTATTCATCATCAATTCCCTCCAGCTTATTTATTAAGGTCACTCCCACGAAGCCATGCTTTAATTTCACTTTCGGTTGGATCTACTGGATCAGGCTTCAAACCAGGAATATATTCGCATGCCTCAAATAGAGCTGGGATAACATCAGCATGAACACCTACTGAGTGGTGAATATACGGTCCTTTCACTAACTTTTCTTCCCATAAAGGCCAATCATTTACTTCGACCCATACATATGAACCTCTAGTAAATGGCCCTTCAATTCCCTTTGCTTTTCCAAGGAAGATGGAATACTCTCCATGGTCTCCGTCAAAGCGTGCAATTGTCATATCCCCACCCTTAATTTCACCTTCATGTGTTCCTGGTGAATGGTCGTCAAATAAGAAGTGTTTATTTAGCTTTGGCTTTTCTTCCACACTTAACGATACAGGGAAATTACCACAGTGGAATAATAACTCACCATTTGGATTTTCCGGATGACGCACAGTGATATCTGCGAAAAATGTTGGTTTTGTATTTAAAGTTGCTGCTTGAACCATAATGGATGTAATCGCACCATGGATGTCTGTTTCACACGTCACAGGGATTTGTTCGTCTGTTAGAATCGCATTGGCTAAACAAGGCATGATACCAATAATTTCTTGTAAGGTTGACCAACACTGAATCGCAATCGCTGTACTTCCTGTATCCGCAGCTAGTTGTTTCATAGCAACTTTCAAGGATGCGATTCTTCGAACATCCTGTTCAGTTACTCCGCTCCAGTCGAGCTTTTCCTTAATATAGTTCATAGCCTCCTCTAACTCTTGGCTGTCTATCTTTTCGATTTTCAAAGTTTCTTTCTTCAACTCTTCAAGAGTGATCGGATGAATCTGGATTCCGAATGTCTCCAACAATTCACCTTCATTACAGATAACGGACCAAAAATCAGATGGTCTTGTAGATATTTGCAAGATTCGTAGATTGGTAAATTGCTTTACAACATTGGCTGCTGCGATAAAATTCTTAAAACCTCTTTCAAAAACAGGACTATCAACGCCGCAGTTCGTTATATATGTAAACTTGACGTTAAACCTCCTTAGTACTTTACCCGTTGCAAAAAGTCCACATTGCGTATCACGAAGGCGCATCCCATTTTCTAAAGGAGCTTCATCCCGTGGTCCCCAAAGTAAAACTGGCTTACCAATAGCTTTGGCTACACGTGCCACAATGTCTTCTGTTCCAAAGTTACAATGAGGGAAAAACAAAGCATCTACTTCAGCATCTCTAAATTTTTTGATAATCAATGATTCCTGAGAACGATCGTGCAATAATCCTTCTTCATTTATTTCTTCTAAATCGATAATTTCCATTTCAAGTCCAAAACTTTCCACTTTTTCTCTAATTAAATTTTTAAATTTTAGTGCGTCTTCCTTACTAAATACAAATCTCCGAGTTGGAGCAAATCCAAGTTTAATTTTTCCCATAACTAACCTCCGATGTAAATTACTAAATTAGTTTGTTTTATTTAGCTAAACTATTTAGTTATACAGTTAAAACCGCTTACATGTTGTTCATTAAGGGTATTTCCTTGATGTAATATTATCAACCGCTAGATTACTAGTCAACTTTTTTATAAATTTATTTAGTTATAATTATATATTTTTATATAAAATTTATATAAAAAATCAAAAAACAAGACATAAAATGGACTGAGATTACATATAAGAACAAAGATTCAATAGGTTTTATATAAAAAATAACTAAACAAAAACTAATTATTAACTAAACAAAATAAAAGTATGATATAATTCGTTTATATTCAATATAAACAACAACTTTACACTTCTAGGAAGGTGCATTTTTTTGAAAATAGATGATATCGCTAAACTAGCGAATGTATCAAAATCAGCCGTCTCATTAGCACTAAACGGGAAAAACGGAGTAAGTGAAAAAACTCGTAATAAAATTTTAAAAATTGCCGAGGATTATGGCTACATTCCCCGACCTATTATTAAGGCTGATCAGGTTTACCAAATGAATACTAAACTACTGAGACTCGTTGCTGTGACAAATTCAGGGATCGTCACGGAACAATTTGAATCTCTTCCCTTTTTCATGGAGCTAATCAAAAGTATTGATACTGAAATTGGATCTAGTGGTTATTCCTTAATGGTTTCCTCTATAAATATAGAAACATTTGAGGATGAAATATCTAGATTGGAAAAAGAGCAGAAGTCTGCTGGTATATTGTTATTGGGTACCAATTTAACTTCTGAGCAAATCAGAGTTATCTCAGGTATTCAACCTAATTTAGTTGTTTTAGATACTTGCTTTGAAACACTAGATGTTAACTTTGTTGTGATGAACAATATACATGGCGCTTATCAGGCAGCAATGTATTTAATGGAACATGGACATCATGATATTGGTTATGTTCAATCAAATATCAGGATGTATAACTTTGATATGAGGAAAAAAGGGTTTATTCAAGCACTAACAGAAAAAAACCTTACTATTAATGAAAAAAATTGTTTTTCCATCTCTCCAACAACTATTTCATCTCAAGATATTTTTATTGAGAAAGTACGAAATAATATGAACCAACTGCCAACTGCTTTATTTTGCGAAGCTGATTATATGGCAATTAGCGTCATTAAATCACTTACCGAATTGGGTATTAAAGTACCAGATGAAATTTCAGTCATTGGTTTTGATGACATTTTTGAATCACAAGTGATTACTCCTGAATTAACAACTATCCGTGTTAAGAAAGATCGAATCGCACTTCTAGCAGTTGAAATACTAATCCGACAGATTGAAAATAACGACTTTGATAAAGTTAAAGTACTAGTAGATACGGAACTAATTGAAAGAAATTCATGTTCAGAAAATAAATAGTAAGGGTAAAATTGTTATACTGAGCTCGATATTGGATGCCATTGAAGATCTAAAAAAGGGAAAAATCGTCATTGTAATGGATGTTGAAAAGAGGGAAAATGAAGGTGATTTTTTAGCTCTAGCTGAAAATATTACAGCTGAGACAATAAATTTTATGATTCAATATGGCCGTGGATTGGTGTGCTGTCCAATTACAAGAGAAAGGGCAGAGCAATTGGGATTTCAAATCATGGTTTCTGAGAATACGGAAAGTTTAAAGACCGCATTTACTGTTTCCATGGATCACATTTCTTATAAAACAGGAATTTCAGCTTTTGAAAGAGCAGATACCGTTCGTGCAATAGCAAATCCTGAATCTTTACCTAGTGATTTTAGAAAACCAGGACATATGTTTCCCCTAATAGCAGTCGATGGAGGTGTTCTAGAAAGACCGGGACATACTGAAGCAGGGGTTGACCTAGCAAAACTAGCTGGAAGTTTTCCGGCTGCAGTTATTTGTGAAGTAATTAAAGATAATGGAGAAATGGCACGGTTAACAGATTTAAAAGAATTTTCAATTACTCACAAGTTAAAAATAATCACAATTAAGGATTTAGTTACATTTCTAAAGGAAAATAACTCCAGCTACTAACCTCTCCTTTAAGCCAAGTAAGAAATATTGTATAAGTTAACTTTCTGTTTAAGTAGACAGATAAGAGATAAGAGAGAAGCAATAACATCAAAAGAGTAAATACCAACAGCCCTTTGACAAAAACCACTGGGCTTTTTTTATATTCACCATTTTTCCTTTTCACAGCGGAAAAGATATTTATCTGTGATATTGGTTCAGTTATAGACCGTAAATTCCTCTCATTTAGAAAAAACGATGCTTCCTGAGCACCGTTCCGTTGGAAATTTTGATATTTGATAAGGTTTCATGATTCTACAATCTCTTTTACTACTAAATAAACAAATCTAATATCAGAATAAACCCTAATCCGACTACAGCTGTATTTGAGGAAAGTACACTATAGGTAGAGTTGCAACTGTAGCAGCCCCTAATGCAACAAGTAAGTAGGCAAACTCACACTCCTTCGAGTTTGCCTTTCGTTTTTTTATTCTTTTATTCTAATTTACTACATGGATAAACTAAGTGCTAAATCATACAATGACATATCAATTTCGTGTATTTCTGTCGCAGCTTGTTCAAAAGTGGTATAAGTGATTTTACCATTCTTTACGCTAACCATACTTCCATGATCCCCACTCAGGAGGATATCCACAGCTTTTGCCCCCATTTGACTACCAATCATCCGATCATAGGCAGTAGGTGTCCCACCACGTTGTAAGAATCCTAGTACAACGACTCTTGTATCTAGTTGTATGTGGTCTTGTAACTCTTTTTGTATATCCTCAGCACTACACACACCCTCTGCAACAATGACGATACAATCCTTTTGTCCACGATTCCTTGCCGTATGAATACGTGCAATGACATCTTTAATATCGTAAGATGCCTCCGGAATAATGATTGATTCTGCTTCCGAACAAAGTCCAGCCCATAAGGCAATGTCCCCCGCACCACGTCCCATAACCTCCACAATTGAGGTTTTTTCGTGAGAATAAGCGGTATCTCGAATTTTATCAATTGCATCAATTGCAGTACTTACTGCAGTATTAAAACCTATTGAATAATCTGTACCAGCTATATCATTATCTATGGTTCCAGGTATCCCCACAACAGGTAGGCCCTTTTCACATAATTTCAACGCACCTTGAAAAGATCCATCTCCACCTATTACAACAAGTCCATCAATATTTAGCTCCTTTAAATTTCGTATTGCTTCATGTTGCGATTCATCCAATTTAAATCGCTCACTCCTTGATGTACGCAGTATCGTTCCCCCACGCTGTATGATTCCATCAACAAACTTTTGATTCATTGGAACGATATTTCCTTCTAACAGACCCTCATAACCATTGTAAACACCGAATACTTCTAACCCCTTATCGATCCCTCTCAAAACTACCGCCCGTATGGCAGCATTCATTCCAGGAGAATCCCCACCGCTAGTTAGTACAGCAATTCTTCTCATAATTCCCCTTCTTTCATTATGTAATTTATAGAGCGGTTTCAGTTCCATTCCTACTTAGATAATCTCTAAGTATTAAAAACCAAAAATACTTCTTTCTATTTGTCTACCAAGTATTTTATTATTTAATATATTTTTCTTCTTTGTTGCTGTCAACTTATTATAATTAAAGCCTCTCCATTTTTGGAAGAGGCTCTTACTTTATAATAATTCCTTCACAGCATCAACTGCTGCTTCATAGTTTGGACGGTTGGTTCCTTCACTTACATACTCAACATATGTAACTTTATCTTTTGTTTCAATAACAAACACCGAACGTGCTAATAGAAGAAATTCTTCCATATATATACCTTATGCCTTCCCGAATGAAAGATCCTTATGGTCTGAATATGTTTTTACTTGTTCAAATTAATAAATGTAACTGAAGCCATCAATGACTCCTCCTTTTTTTATCAATTATATAAGGAAACTATCAAAATACAATGCTGAATACAACAACCAGGATATTCAAGTTAGAAAATATTGTAGAAAGACAAGTTATCTGAAAAAAAAGACTCTATTGAATTCATTGTTGACTTTTTCACGGAGGTATAGGGAATTCATAAACGGAGAAATTACGGTTAATGTTTATAGTAGGGGCTCAAGAAGCAGATATAAGCGGATTAATTTCGATTAACTTCTATATTTATAACTATTTTTAATAAAGAGAATCTTACAATTCCTCTTGGTTTTACAAACGAATACGTTAGAATTGACGCACTCAAAGTATTCAGTTCACTAATATTTTCTTGAGATTGATTTAACATCTTTTCTACCACTTGTTTTATTTAAATATTTTCTGTGCTTGCATAAAAGTACTCAAAAAGCCTTAACTCATACTGTTTTGATATAGGAAGACCAAATGTTTGAGAACTCGTTTACGGTTAGTTCGACAATAGGCATATTGTTTTTGATGTTACTCATTTTATCCCACTCCTTTCTTATGAGTTTTTCCCCATTCTGTATTAATTATTTTGAAATATTACATCCAACATTTCACAGAAAACTACGAAACAAACTAAGAATGTAACAAGGCGTTTCATTTAGGTAACACATAATTTTAGTTGTTATCCATTACAATAAAACCTCGAACTATTTTCTATTCAAGTGAACGGAAATAAAATAGATATAATCTGACTCTATAAAAATTAGAAGTGATACTAAATATACTTGTCTTCAGGATGAAGAATAGGAAGGTTTAAAAGATGAAAAAGGCTATTTTTTTGGACATCGATGGAACTTTGGTTAACGATAAACTTATAATCCCTGAATCAGCCAAACTTGCCGTACAAAAGGCTAGAGAAAACGGACACCTTGTTTTTATTTGTACAGGAAGGCCAAAATCGCTAATTTCCCCTGATATACTGGAAGTTGGGTTTGATGGGATTATTGGTTCTGCCGGAGGGTATATAGAAATGGACCATGAGGTGTTATTACACGTAAATGTTAAAAAAGAGGATGTAAAGCATGTTGTAGACTTTTTTAACCAACATGGAATCGAGTTTAATCTGGAATCAAACATCGGTATATTTACTCGTAAAAATGGTAACTCTCGTATGCGTTTCATTTTAGAACAATTACATAAAGCTGATCCTAATTCAAAGATAGACATAGAAAAAGGATTTGAGTCTATTTTCGATACTATTATTGAGAGTGAAGACTTACTTAGAGATGATATTAATAAGATTTCCTTTTTTGGATCAAAATTACCCCTTGAGAGGATAAAAGAAGAATTCGCATCTAAATTCACGGTCATTCCTAGCACAGTAGCTGCTTTCGGAGAAAATTGTGGTGAAATATCCATTCTTGGTGTAAATAAGGCAACAGGTATTGAAAAGATCATTAATCACTTAAACATAAAAAAAGAGGATACCTTTGGATATGGCGATAGCTGGAATGATTTAGAAATGCTTGAATTCGTCCACTACGGAATCGCCATGGGAAATGCAAATGAAGCAGTTAAAAATATAGCTAATGATGTTACTGATACACATGATGAAGATGGTATCTATAATAGTTTTAAAAAATATAGATTAATTTAAAAATGTTCATTTTGATACACATTACAAAAACCGCCAATTTGAATCTGGCGGTTTCTTTCTTATATCGCTATTAAACTTAAAGTAGTTCCCATTTTTTTATGGCCTCTTCCTTTTTCTTAAGATTATTAAGGTTACTTGTATACTCTTTCGCATAAATAATTGAAAAAAGTGTATCTAGGATATACTCAAACGATATTTGTGAAGAAAATGTCCCTACTTTGAAGAAGTCATATTCATCATGTGGGACCTCAATGGTCAGATTACATAATCTAGACATGATCGATTCAGAATTACCGGTTAACATGATGGATGGTATTTTCATTGAAGCTAGATATTTTATTATTTTTATGTAAGAAGCTGAATTACCCGTATAACTAATAAAAATTGCACAGTCCAAATCGTCCATGCTTAAAGTGTTCCATGTTGTTTCTCCATATTCATCCGCGATGATTAAGTGCTTGTTAATTTTAATAAATTTGTTTTGAAAGCTACGAGCACGGATCTGAGAATCCCCATTGCCAAATAAATAAACTCGTTTCGCATTTCTAATTATTTCTACTGCTTTATTTAACTGATCCTTATCCAATTTCCCCATTGTTTTTCTAATAGTTTCAATCGTCAAATCAGCCATTTTTTTGGCAATGTTGATAGAACTATCAGTTGGGAGAAAAGGAAAGTTAGGGTCCACATGCGAAATAGTATGTTTATTACTTTGAATTTCATGAATTAATGCTACTTTAAAATTTCTATAACCTGAGAATCCTAATTTCTGACTGAGCCTAATGATTGCAGAGTGGGAAGTAAATGTATTCTCTGCCAGCTCTTGGATATACATATTCGGAACATCCTCTTGGTTCATTAAAATGAAATCAGCGATTCTTTTTTCAGTATCAGTGAACCCTTGCTTCTGTTCGAGTTTCTTTAATAAGGTCATTATTCCCCTCCATTTGTATTGCTACGGCACCATATAAAATGACTAGTTGTTTAAACATTATGTTCATTCTAGTATAACGAATTTTAAGTATTGTTGAAAATCAGGTCCTATCTGTTATAAAAGCGGTCTCAATACTTACTATCTCAAATATAATCAAGCTACCAAAGAAAATTGGAGGAGTTTTTTATGTTAACGATTGCCTATATCGGAAATGGAAAAAGTACCAACCGCTATCACCTACCTTTTTCATTAAAAAATGGAGAAATCCGAGTAAAAAACATATACTCTCCACGAAACAACAGTGTTTGGGGGAAAATTCCTGAAGTGAATTATGTTAATGATATCGATCAAATCTGGATGGACGAAGAGATTCAATTGGTCGTCATTTGTTCTCCAGTAGAACATTATGAATATGCTAAATTGGCACTAGAAAAGGGCAAACATGTATTAGTCGAAAAGCCATTTACACAAACTTCTGATCAAGCAAAAGAGTTATTTGCATATGCAAAAGAAAACAATCTATTTATTCAATGCTATCAAAATCGCCGATTTGATTCAGATTTCCTAACTGTACAAAAGGTTATTAATAGTGGCGTATTAGGAGATATTTTAGAAGTGGAAATGCACTATGATTATTTCAGACCTGAGGTACCAAAGTCTCTAAAGTTTTCTAGAGAACACAGCTATTTATACGGTCACGGATGCCATACAATCGATCAAGTACTCTCGTTCTTTGGTAATCCCAATCATATTACTTATGACGTTAGACAACTTCTTGGAAAAGGACATTTTAATGACTATTTTGATTTGGATTTCTTTTATGATTCCAAAAAGGTTTCTGTTAAATCTAGTTATTTCCGTTTGAAAGAACGTCCTAGCTTTGTCGTTTATGGCAATAAAGGGATTTTTGTTAAACAGACAAAAGATAGGCAAGAAGAACACTTGAAACTATATTATATGCCAACCAATAAGGATTTTGGGATTGATTTACCAGAACACTATGGCGTTTTAACTTTTGTAGATGAAGATGGAAAATATCATGAAGAGAAAGTCATTTCCGAAGTTGGTGACTACGGGCGAATTTACGACGGAGTTTATGAATCGATCATTCATGGAAAAGAAAAAATTGTTAAGGATGAAGAAACAATAAGGCAAATGGAAATTTTAGAAGAAGGAATGAACCATATCAAAGAATAAAAATGATTGTTTGCCATTTAGCAGAAAGAAAGAGGTAGTTCACTTTGAAACTTGCAATACTAGGTTCTGGCCAGATTGTCACAGATTTCTTAACAATGGTGAGAGATTTACCAGATACAGATTTAGTTTCTATCTTTGGAACAAAACAGAGTATACCAAAAATGAAAAAAATGAAAAACAAATATGGGCTTAGAAAAATATATACAGTATATGATGAGTGTTTAAACGATCCCGATATTGATACAGTGTATATTGGATTACCAAATCATCTTCATTATTCTTTTGCAAAAGAGGCATTATTAAGTGGAAAAAATGTCATTTGTGAAAAACCGTTTACCATAAAACTTTCTGAGTTTACTGAGTTAAAAGATATTGCTAAAAGGAATAATCTCATACTAACTGAAGCGATCACAACACAATATTTATCAAATTACATATCCATTAAAGAATCTATTAAAAATCTAGGTGATTTAAAAATTATAGAGTGTAATTATTCTCAATATTCATCTCGATATGATGCTTTCAAAAAAGGGGAAATCTTGCCAGCTTTTAATCCTAAAGCAGGTGGAGGAGCTTTAATGGACATAAATATATATAATATTCACTTTGTGGTTGGGATTTTGGGTAAACCTATTTCAGTAACTTATCTGGCAAACATCAGGAATTCTTTTATTAAACTATCCTACCTGCAAAGTAGTTTGTATTGGCGCAAAAGATTCAACAGCACCTATAAGAACTCTAATTCAAGGGGATAGAGGCTCTATTGTATTAAATGGACCACCTAACATTTGCGATTCTTTTGAGATAAATATATATGGCCAAGAAAGCCGTACGATTGATAACAAAGTGCACCCACACAGAATGTTTGAAGAATTTTGCGAGTTTGCAAGAATGATTAAAGATAGTGATTACTCTAAAGCCAGTCATATGTTAGAACAGAGCCAGATTGTGATGGAAATTGTAGAGGAAGCATTGGCTACGGCAGGAATTGAGTTAGGGTAATAAATTTGATTGTACGTTGAATTAGAATATTGGTCTAGGATCTATACTCTCCAGTTATAAACACTCTATGATATGTCAAGAATTAAGACATAATCATAAGGAGCTGGCGTACTATGATCCATAAACTAAATAAAATAGGTGATACCGATAATAATTGGTCCAACCTTAAAATGATTGGAATTAGCACAGAAGAACACTATCAATGGTTATGGGAAGTTTATCTTCACTATGGAGAAGTAAAACGTATACTAAGCTCAAAGAGAGCAGTTGGTATGTATGGAGGAAGAGAAGCCGCATGGAATTCTGTTGGATATACCCCTCCTGAAGTTGAAGAATATGTTAGTACTTTAAGTAAAATGATAGGACAACTGTACAATCCAACAAAGGAAATAGAAAACCAACACATTCCAGAAATATCATAAAAATAGAAATTGGCCCCTTCTCAGGAGAGTTGGGGCATTGTATTTATCAAGATTTTGTTGCATCTTCAATAATCCAGTCAGATGCGCTTAGTAAATCAGGAAATTCGACAGATTCACGTTGAAAAATGAAAAACCCTTCAAAGTGAGGGTTTCTTTCCACAACAAACATGACATTTTAAATCATATAGATAAAAGGTGTTTCTGTTTCACCTTTGTCATTAGAAGAAAATGATATCTTCTTGTCTTCAAGTAATTTTTCTATTGTTACATAACCTATGTCCTTTTTATATTTTGTACCCCAGCCAGCTCTATAAGCAGTATCTCTTACAGAACCTTTCATTCCTACAAAATACAGTTCGATATTACTTTGTTGTTTTAGTTGATCTTTGAACTCTTCAAGCGATTTACATGCAGTTGTATCCATATCATTAACACCTGAAAAATCTAAAATTACCAAATTCACCTTTGCCCTTTGGAATAGTAAATGTCTAATTTTCTCTTCAAGGTAAAATATGTTCGCAAAATGTAGGGAAGAATCTATTCTTAAAAAAATTACATCGTCAAGTGTCTTAGCTTGAGGAAATCTTCTTAAATCCCGAAACGTTTTTTCCATTTCAAGGTATCCAATTTCTATAATACTTGATTTAAACATTCTACTTAACAATTGGTAGAAACTAAAAGTAGCACCAATTAAGATTCCCCATTGGATACCTACAAGAAGCGTAGCTAGAAATGTAACTAACCAACTCCAACCATCGACGGGTTTAATTTTGATTAATTTTTTAAATTGCTTTAAATCAATTAGCTTATAAACCGCAACAATAATGATTGCAGCTAATACTGCGTTCGGTAGGTAATAAAAATAGGATGTAAAAAATAGGAGTGTAATCAGAATCAGAATTCCTGTAAAAATGGAAACCATTTGAGTAGCCCCACCACTTTGGTGGTTGACAGCACTTCTAGAGAAGCTCCCATTTATCGGCAATATTTGAAAAAAAGATCCGAAGATATTTGCTAGTCCTAGTGCTTTTAGTTCCCGATTAGGATTTATTTTATATTTTTCTTTATCAGCAATCGATTTACCTATTGCTAGTGACTCCATAAATCCAAGTAACGCGATAGTTAGTGCAGGTAGTATGATTTGTTTAACAGTAATTAATGTAAAACTAGGGAAAACAAGAGACGGAAATCCACTTGGAACCATACCAACAATCTTTACCCCTTCTTTGTTTAAACCTAGAGAATAAACACTAATTATAGAAACGAGAATCAATAATAATGCTGCAGGAGCTCGTGGACTTACCTTCTTTAGAATGATTAACAAAGCAATACTAATTATCCCAATTACTAAAGTAATCACATGTAAACTACCAACTCTATTTATAACATCATGAACTAGCAAATGAACTTGAAAGTAATTGCCTAAATCAATCCCTATCAGATGTTTCAATTGACTCAATGCAATGATAATGGCCGCTGCCGAGGTATAACCGCCTAAAACAGCAGGAGAGATAAATCTCACAATAAAACCTAGTTTTAAAACACCGAATAAAAATTGAAATAATCCAACCATTAGAGCTAATAAGATGACAAACGTGACATATTCTGAGGTTCCTGGTTGGCCAACGGTAGATATTCCAGAGAACACTAATAAGGAAGTAATTGCAGTTGGACCAACTGAAAGATGTCTAGAAGATGCAAACAGGGCATAAATAACTAGTGGCAATGTTGATGCATATAACCCCATTACAGGTGGTAACCCTGCCAACATAGCATACGCCATTCCTTGGGGAACTAGCATAACAAAAAGTGTAATTCCTGCAATTAAATCCTTTGACAATATATCACGATTGTATTGTATGTTATTTAGTGGCATAAATTTTTTTAATTTCATATACATCTTTCCTTCTCATTCCATGATTCTCACTCGTTTCTTCATTATATATTTTATATCTTATACCACCCTCACGGCATAGGTATTTTCTTTCCATTCACTCTTTTTCGTTTTCAATAGGTAAATGAAAGGAGGCAAAGTGATATTTGCCTCTAATTACACGCTTATCGAATGTCAGATACACAACGAAACCCTAAATTACTAGAAGACGTATCAGGTGGATTTGAATTACGGGCAGCAACCCGGTAACGATTGCAATATGAGTCATGACAAAGAAATGACCCACCTCTCATTGAACGCCCTCTACCTCTATCAGGTCCCTTTGGATCTTTTATTTTACTATGATCATATCTAGGGTCGAAATAGTCAGAACACCATTCCCAAACATTCCCTGACATATTATAAAGACCATAACCATTTGGCTTAAATGTATCTACAGGTGCTGTTCCTATATACCCATCGCTCATATCGTTATAGGTTGGAAATGTCCCCTGCCATATATTGCAACGATGTTCTCCATCAGGAGTTAACTCATTACCCCAGGGATACCGCTTTTTAACCAATCCACCACGTGCGGCAAATTCCCATTCCGCTTCAGTAGGTAGTCTTTTCCCAGCCCAATCACAGTAAGCCATTGCGTCATTCCATGTCACCTGAACAACTGGATGGTTCATACGCTCTTCAATAGAGGATCCTTTCCCTTCAGGTTGTGACCAATAAGCATCTTTAACAGGTAGCCACCAATGATTAGATGGTTCAGCTAACTCAACCTTGTCCCTATCAACAAATTGATAAAATACAAATGACCAACCATATTTCTCTGACTCAGTAATATAACCTGTATCCTTTACAAAAGCTGAAAAGTCCTTATTCGTTACAGCAAATGTATCCATATGAAAAGGAGATACTTCAACTTCTTTTACAGGGGTTTCTCCATCTTGAGGAAATCCTTCATTAAATGAATCCCCCATATAAAAGCTCCCCCCTGGAATCAAGACCCTTTCTCCATTAGTCTTGGTGGGTTCCTCCAGTAAGGGCTCCCTTGCAAAATCCTTTTCCTTCGTTTCTACATTATGTGTAACTTTATTTCTATTGATGGAACAACAGGTCTTTCTATTATCCGTATTCATAGGGGACTCCTCTTTAAAGTGCTAAATGTTTATTTTGAATTAGTCTATTCTTAAAGCCATATTTAATTGATAAATGGTAAAAGGCTGTTCTTCTTTTGGCACATTCCCCTCTACCCAATGTTGAATTTGCTCCGTATCAATAACATGGCCATTTCCTAGTGAGATAAAGTAATTAGTTAATTCTTCTTTCATTTCACCTTTTAATATACCCTGCAACAATAAATACCCCTCTTTTGTGCCGCTATTACTAAATGAAAGCCCATTTAAGGAGATTTCCTTTTCTTTACCGATACTTTCATGCTCATTTATTAGGTCGTTTTCAGAATTAACTTTATCAAGCCCATAATAAGCATAAAGCTCTTGTGGTGCTTCATTTTCTTTCATTAAATGTTTCATTCTTTGAATCATTTCGAATTCCTTTTTTATATCATAAATCGGTAGTTCTTGTTTTGGATCCTCTTTATAGTTATAAAGTCTATTCTGATATCGTTGATAACTCTTCATCATATTAGTATCTGATTCAACTTTTAATACACTGATCCCCTTAGTAAAGCTAAACGAGTTATCCAAGGTTATATTTGTAAGTTCTTTTGGTGTAAAACGTCTTTCCATTCGCATGGGTGATAATGTATATTCGTATAATTTACCCTCATAATTCGGACTTGGAAATCTCATATAAACGTATTCCCCATCAGAAATATTTATACTGCTTGCATAGGCCCCAAACAATACATCATCATGATTTGGATGCTCCTCATGTATGATTGTTGTTAGTGGTTTTCCATCCATATCATTAGGAATGGTTAAATTAAAAAATTCTAAAATGGTTGCAGGAACATCAATGGTCTGAGCCAACTGCTCACAATGAACATTTTGTACCCTACTACGGGGATCCCAGATAAAAAATGGCAATTGCGCAACTTCATTATAGAAAGGCATAATATTTTTACCCCACCACTCATGTTCACCTAATAGAAAACCGTGATCTGTGTTTACAATGAGCATGGTATCTTCCCATAAATTCCATTCATCCATATAATCCAATACTTTTCCTAAATATTCATCACACATCTTAACTAGTGCTTTATAGTATCCTTGTACCATGTTTCTTTTATCATTGGAAAAATCATCATGGGTATACGTTATCCATCCATCATATTCATCGGTAACACCACACATATCCAAATATTTCTTTGGTACAAAAAACGGTTCGTGAGGGTCAAAGCATTCTATTTGTAAAAACCAATGATCAGCATCTTTGTTTTCTTTTAAAAAATGAAGTCCTGCTTCCACGGTTCGATAGAGAGGGTGATCCTCTTCCCTTTGCATATATTCTCGGTTAACCAAATCCTGAGTGATACTTCCTAATTTTCTTTCCTTCATTTTAGGGTGAAGATTCTCTAGACCCTTAACTTCCATATTCTTTACTACTCTTGGCTTCCACCGATCCCCTTCTTGGCCCCTAATTAATTCATATGAAGAATAACGAGGGTGATATGTAGCACCACCATCTCTCCAATAATGTTTATGATCTGTTACCAAATGAGTATATACACCGTTATTTGTTAAGATTTCTGGCATTGAGTCATCAAACGGCTCGACTGGTCCCCATCCTCTATGAAGAAAATTGTAGCGACCCGTGTGAAGTTCACGACGAGCAGGCATACATGGCAAACTCCCAGCAAAGAAGTTATCGAATCGAACTGATTTTTCTGCCAATCGATCGAAATTTGGTGTACTGATATCTGTTCCTCCGTATGGAGTTAAGTAATCTCTTCTTAAGGTGTCAAACATAACTTGAATTACTTTCATTTGGTACTCAGTCCTTTCCTTTGTTCACAATTTCACTTAAATGAAGTAGAAGGAAAGTAATAGATTACCTTCCTTCTTCTATATAAATATTTTAGCTTACTAGAGTTATTAAACTATCACCATGATTAATTTGATGTTTGTTAGTTGCTATAAAATCATTATACTTATCCGTATTTGTGATCACGACAGGTGTTGTTAGGGAGTAACCGGCCTTTTTAATTTGTTCAATATCAAAATCGATTAGTAATTGACCTTTTTCCACCCTTGCTCCTTGATCAATATGAGTAGAGAAAAACTTCCCTTTTAGTTGTACTGTATCCATTCCTATATGAATCAAGATTTCTACACCATCATCAGTTGTTATACCAACGGCATGTTTCGTTGGGAAAATAGCTGAGATTGTTCCAGAAACAGGTGAAACTAATCTACCTTCAGTCGGCTCAATCGCGATTCCTTTTCCAAGTGAGCCTGAGGCAAAAGCGATGTCCTCAATTTCAGATAATAATCTTACTTCACCTTTTAAAGGACTAGATATTTCTTCATTTTTCTCCAAATTCTCATTTTTCCTTTTGCCTTTATTAGGATCCTCTATTTCCTTTTCCTTCCCTATACCACCGAAAAAGTAAGTTAGCGTAAAGCCAAGGATTACGTTTACAACCATAGCGATAATACCACCCCAGAATCCTAAGGTAATACCTTCTGGGCTTATCTTAGACGGAATTCCGAAAACACCCATTCCACCCATCATGTATGCTTTCGTCCCCATTCCCCCCATAATTGCGCCCCCAACTGCTGAGGTAATAAGGGTTAATATAAATGGTCTTTTTAGCGGAAGTGTAATACCATAAAGCGCAGGCTCTGATACTCCAAAGAATGCTGAAACTGCTGCTGGAATACTAAGTGTCTTTATTTTTTGCTGTTTTGTCTTAACAAAAACTCCAAGTACAACACCCAAAGTTGCCATTGATGTAGCAGATGTTAAAACTAATAGAAAGTCATATCCCATTACACTTAAGTTATTGATTCCAATAGGAATTAATCCCCAATGTAATCCAAACATTACAAATAGTTGCCATAATCCACCAATTACTATTCCTGCTATTAAAGGACTTAAATCATATGCCCAGATGGAAGCATTTCCTAGGAGCATGCCGATCCATGTGGCAATTGGACCAATAATTATGAATGTTAGTGGAACAATTACTAATAGGGTAAAGAAAGGCACCAAGAAGGTTTTAACAACATCCGGAATTACTTTAGAAAAGAACTTCTCCAGTTTAGCCCCTACAAAAGTAGCAAGCACAATCGGAATAACTGAAGATGAGTACGTCATCAAAATAACTGGTATCCCTAGAAACGTTATAAAGACAGGCGATTGAAACATCGTTCCTTCAAATAAAGTATAAAGTGGTTCTCCCGCTCTTAAACCGGTTATAGCTGGATAAACTAATGCTGCTCCTATCGCCATACCAACAAATTGATTTAAGTTGAACTTTTTTGCAGCTGTAAGACCTAAAAAGATTGGGAAGAAAAAGAATAGTGCGTCACCAACAGCATTTAAAATCTGATATGTTCCTGTTGTATTTGTATATATGCCTAATGCTACAAACATTGCGTTAAACCCTTTAATCATACCGGTTGCAGCTAACACACCCAATGTTGGAGCAAATATCCCCGAGATAATATCAATAAATTTATTAAAAAGACCTTGTTTTTTACCATCCTCTTCTTCTGAGGATACTTCAGATTGAAAACCTCCAACTTCTACAACTACTTTGTAAACATCAGGAACATGATTTCCGATAACGACTTGGTACTGGCCCCCACTTTGCATCACTGTTACGACGCCATCCATGTCTTTCAATACATCAGTATTAGCCTTACTTTCGTCTCTTAGCTTAAAACGTAAGCGGGTAACACAATGAACAACACTAATAACATTTTCTTTGCCACCAATATTATTAATTATGTCTTTTGCTAATTGTTCATATTTCATATTGACCCTTCTCCCCTTTTTTCTTTTTCTAATGGACCCAATTAATCACAAAACCCCTTAAAGTGTTACAAGTTCTTCTATTGTCCTATGAACTGAAAGCGCCTTCTATTGGATTATAGTTTATTAACATCGTTGGTTGTAGTATGTTCGGGTCTTTTGGGAAACGGTTTCAACATTTGGGAACATCCGCCTTTGAAAATATATAGAAAAAGTTTAAGAAAAAACGGGGTCTATACGTACCCCGTTTTAAGTCTCAATGGTAGAACTCCTATAAATTTTTGTATTTTATGTAACTATAAGCCAGTAATTCAATAATTACATTGAAAGGACTAGATATAGATAGCAAATTAGATATTTGATTATCCATGTCAACATGAGCAGTAATACTAAATGTTGAATGATTAGCCAACCAATTATTTCCGGTAGAAGTGATTCCAAGTATTTTTACGTTCTTCAGAATAGGTGTTGATAGTTCTTCCTTTAATATTTGGTTATTACCTGATCCAGAGAAAACAATAAGTAGATCTTTTTCACACATTCTCTCAATCATTATCTGATAAAGAGTAGTCTGTAAACCTATAGGAAGAACCTGCATTTCTTTACCTAATCCTAAGAAAATTCTTTGCATCTGTGCAGCCATACTTTGCTGTGAGAGTCCCGTCCCTATTAAATAAACATGTTCGCTTTCATCGATTGCCTGATGTATGTTATCAAGATTCAAATTCTTGAAGGTTTCTATTGTTTTTTTAACGCTCTCGCTTAGGAGATCCCCTAGTTCACTATATGTTATTGAATTCTCAGAAAAAAAATTTCCCCATTTTAAGAAATTTTTCATTTCAGTAAATCCAGAAAAACCTAACTTCTGAGCAAATCTTAAAACAGATGATTTAGAGGTTAAACTATTTTTTGCTAGTTCATTGATGCTCATCTTTGAAATATCCTCTGTACTATTCAGTAAATATCTTGCTATCGCAATATCTCCCTCAGTAAACGAAGTATATTTTTCTTTTATCAGATCTTCGAGTTTCATTTATAAACCTCCCCTAAATACATTCGTTTTAATGTCACCTTTTATTAACAAACAATTATAAATGATATTTCTTTAAAAAAAATATAAATATTCACTTTAGTTTTTACTAATCTAATGCTATCTGTTCCTTTTGTATCTAAATTAGTGATTTATATCATATCCGCTTTTCACGCTAGCTTCTAATATACAGATAATATCACCTTTTGGGAGTGAACATAAATGGCGACAGAGTCTATGGTAGCAACAACCTCACTATCTGGAGTAATGTGGAAAACAGTCTCGGAAGCTTGTAATCTAGCTTGCGATTACTGCTATTACAGTCGGTGCAATGGGAGACCAGACAATATCCAAGTAATAGAAGATGATGTTCTTGAAAAATTTATAAAAGAATATATGACCTTAAAACGAGGGGTGGTTCCCTTTGTATGGCAAGGTGGAGAGCCATTATTAGCAGGACTAAATTTTTTCAAAAAGGTCGTTCGATTACAAGCAAAATATGCTCCTAAAAACACCATTATTAGTAACTCAATCCAAACAAACGGAACATTAATTACTGAAGAATGGGCTAATTTCTTCAGGGAATATAAATTTTTTGTCGGGGTAAGTGTTGATGGGCCTGAATCAATTAACGATAGTCGGAGAGTGACTGGTTCAGGAAAAGGAAGTTATCGAACGATAATGAAAGGCATAGATTGCTTACGTGCAGCTGGGGTTGAATTTAATATCTTGACCGTCTTACATGAAAATAATATTAATCATGCAAAAGAATTAATGGATTTTTATAAGGAACATAGATTTCCCTACATCCAATTTATCCCTTGTATGGATTTCCTTGCTCAAGATATCACCCAAACCGGATCATACTTAATCACTCCTAAAGAATATGGAGATTTCCTTTGTAAAGTTTTTGATATTTGGTATAACAATAGATATCCAGAAATGTCGATTCGCTTCTTTGATAATATGCTTGCCGTCTATCTTAACGAACAACCTCAAATTTGCACGAATCAAAAATCTTGTCCAAAAACACTTGTTTTTGAGCAAAATGGGGATGCATACCCTTGTGATTTCTTTATTGACCAACAATATAAATTAGGAAATATACGAACAGATTCATTAGAAGAAATACTCTCCCATTCTAACATGGATAAATTCCAAGCAATGAAACCTTTACTTCCGAATTCTTGTAAAACATGTGAGTTTCTTAAACTTTGTCATGGCGGGTGCCCACGAAATCGAATTACTGAGAACAACGTAACTGGAGTAGATTATTTTTGTAGTAGCTTCAAACAAGTTTATCGATATGCACATGATAGAATGCTTGAACTAGCTATAAATATTAAAAGAGCGCGTATGAATGAATTAAAGGATAGTGGTTACCGATTTCCAGAAAGAAATGAACAATGTTTGTGTGGGAGTGGGAAGAAATTTAAAAAGTGCTGTGGGCCTTTATTGGTGTAACTTCTTTTTTTAAGAAACAGAATAGGTAATTAGTGGAGTAGACTTTTTTAAAAAAGTACAAAAAGAGCACCATTTACATGAGCGGAACCCTCAAAAGTTAATTTCGCTCTAACTTTTGTAGTACCATCACGAAACCGTGCTCATAATACCCTTTAATGTGTTGAGGTTAACGGGGATATAAATATAATGTTGGGATTCTTGGCATTGATTGTTATTCGGCCCTCCCTCACCCTCACATTTATACTAAAATCCTTTCTTTATCCTTCTAATCTGCTCAATGTGGTTTTGTATGTGTTCTAAAGAGTGTTCTAGTAATTCCTTAAAAGTAAATTCCCCTTCTATATTGTGGGTACCTACTCGAAAAAAATCATCCTCCTCTAATTCATTTAAAATAGGGGTAAAACTGTTGATCATAGTATTTAATAACGAAAGATATAACTGATGATCAAGCGCTTGTGTCTTTAATTGAGATGTCCAAGCATCTTGATCAAAGGCAGTAAGTATTGGATTTTCTTCTGATAAAACTGATTTCATTCGATGAATATGTACAAGTTCAGCATCCGTTACATGGATAATAATTTCCCTTATACTCCAGCTATTTTCATGTGGTTTAAATAAGAATTGGTCATCTGTTACCCCTTCAATTTCATTAACAATTTTATGGTAACTTTCTTTGTATTCGTCAATTAAATGTTTCATATAACCCTCCTTAATGTTGTTTAGCCTTTCTGAACAGCTGGATTTTTTCAATTTCCTCTAAATGTGCCTCTGACAGTTTCTCTAATATCTTTAAACCTTTTGAGGTTACCCGAATCAAAACACTTCTACCGTCCTCTGGATTGTTCTCCCGAGTAACCAGACCTCCCTCTGCACAACGATCAATTAATCCTACACATGCATGATGGGTTATTTGCAACCTTTCAGCCAATTCAGTTGTGGTTACTACACTCCGCTTTGGAAAACCCTGAATAGCAAGTATTAATTGGTGTTGTTGTGCAGTGAGCCCTTGCGACCGGGCAGCTTCCTCACTAAACTTCTGAAACCTTCTAAGTTGATAACGAAACTCTGCTAAATATTCATATACCTCTTTCGATAACAAAGTATCCACCCTTTCTATATTGTTAATTATATCTCAACGTGATATAATTCAAAACAACAAAGTATCTTAATGCGATATAATATGGGTGGAGGCGATTGTTTGTGGCATTTATTGTATCCAACTAGTATCACTGGAATTTTAATATTCCTGATTGGTTCATTTTTAACTGTGAATTCCTATATCGACAATTTCAGGTCCAAACATAGGTAATAAGCCTAAAGAAAAATAGTAACCGCAGAATAAATTAATAGCAGACTCATAACGAATCGAAATAACTGGTCATGCTTGGCAAAGAACTTTTTGAACAGTGATCCAAACCCTGACCACAATAGTAAGGCTAACCATCCTAGAAGAATGGCTAAAGCTAAATAAGCATTTACAGATGTAAGAGAATCATTAAACGGTAAAATAAACGCACTTAACACTGTTAAAAAGAACAAGATGCTTTTAACATTTATGAGTTGAAAAATAAACCCCGAAAAAAAAGAAGACTGCACACCTTGGATATCCCTCTTTGTTGCTTTTGGTAAACAGACCTGCCAGGTTAAGTAAAGAAGATATGTCGCACCAGCTATTTTAAAATATGGCTCTATAACAGGAATCCAATTGTATAGGCTAGTTGTAAATATTCCACTTATTATCCCTATTGCCGCAAACCCCAACAAGATGCCGCTAATAAATCGCCATGAACCAATAAAACCAAACCTCCTTGCTTCATTCATCATAAGAATATTACTTGGACCAGGCGTAATAGATGTAATGATCACATACGAAAGAAACGCTACTATACTCATACTCTCACCTTCTTTTTACTAATTTACTGTCGAACCGCTTTTATTGTATGATAAAAATAATTATTAATAAAATTGAAATTAATAATTTCATTATCATTTTTTTCGATAGATCATACAGCATAAGGAGAACGATATGGAAATTAGACACCTAGTAACGTTTCAATCTATTATAGAAATCGGAAGTTATACAGGAGCTGCTTTGAAGTTAGGATATACTCAATCGACCATAACTTCTCATATTCAGGCACTTGAATCCGAGATTGGTGGAGAACTTTTTACCTATATAAATAGAAATTTGCAGCTTACTCAGTTAGCTAGAGAGTTAATACCTTTAGCAGAAGATTTGCTTTCTACTCACGAACAGATTAAAAGCATGAAGAGCACCAACGAAGTGAAAGGTGTATTAAAAATAGCTGCACCGGAGTCTCTAACCATCTCCATGTTGTCTCCAATAATAAAGGAATATTCCCTAAGGTACCCCAATGTCAAACTAATATTAACCAATGGTACATGTGGACAAAACCAAAATGATTTAATTAGTGGACGAGTAGATGTTGCCTTCATGGTCTATCCCGATATAAAACTCGAAAAATGCATTCATTATTCTTTAGGTGAAGAGAAAATCGTACTAGTAAGTAATATTGAAGGTCCAGAACATTTTGATGAATATAAAAAAAATAACTACAACCAATATTTCATTACAAATGAAGAAGGCTGTAGTTATCGCTCAATGTTTGAAAGAATTCTATTAAGGGAAGGCATCGATACCTTTCAAACAATGGAATTGTGGAGTATAGAAGCAATTAAACAGATTGTGAAAAGTGGTCTTGGATTTTCTGCCTTACCTTACATTACTGTTAAGGAAGATGTAGAAAGTGGCCAGCTTAAACTCTTAAATCATTCTGAAAAGTTCGAACCATTCTATTCTCATATGTTGATCAAAAAGAAAAAATGGTTATCTCCAGCAGTAGAAGGTTTTATTGAGCTTATTTTACAATCTACTAGTACCAACAAAAAAGCTGCCAATTAATCTTGGCAGCTTTTTGCTATTAAAAATTAATTTCTAATAAGATAATCAAATGCACCTAGGGCTGCAGTTGCTCCAGAACCCATAGATATAATAATTTGCTTGTAAGCACTGTCCGTACAATCACCAGCAGCAAATACGCCAGGAATGTTCGTAGCACCATGCTTGTCCACTACGATTTCACCGAAGCGAGTACGCTCAATCGAGTCACCTAACCAATCGGTATTAGGTACCAGACCGATTTGGACGAACACACCTTGTAATTCAACGTGGTGTTCTTCTCCCGTTTCACGATCGGTGAAAGAAATACCGTTAACCTTATCAGTTCCAGTGATTTCCTTCGTTTGAACATTTTTATGAACCGTTACGTTTGGTAGGCTATATAGTCGGTCTTGTAAGACAGAATCAGCTTTCAGCTCAGGCATAAACTCAAGAACTGTTACATGTTTCACAATCCCTGCCAAGTCTATAGCAGCTTCAATACCAGAATTACCTCCACCAATTACTGCAACGTCCTTTCCTTCAAATAATGGACCATCACAATGTGGGCAGTAGGCAACGCCCTTGTTTTTAAATTCTGCTTCACCTGGTACACCAACATTACGCCAACGTGCACCCGTTGAAAGGATAACGGTTTTACTCTTTAAGACAGCACCATTTTCGAGCTCAAGCTCAATAAGGTCTTTCTTTTCTATCCCTTTGGCACGTTGTAAGTTCATTACATCGATACCATAATCTTTCACATGCTCTTCAAGGCTTGCAACAAGCTTCGGACCTTCAGTATATTTCACACTGATAAAGTTCTCTATGCCCATAGTATCCATTACTTGACCACCAAAGCGCTCAGCAACAATACCTGTACGAATGCCTTTGCGGGCTGCATAGATTGCTGCACTCGCACCTGCTGGACCGCCCCCAACAACAAGAACATCGTAAGGATCCTTATCAGAAAGTTCAGAGGCATCAGGGCCAGTCCCCATTTTAGCAAGGATTTCTTCAAGTGTCATACGACCACTGCCAAAGTTTTCTCCATTGAGAAGAACGGTTGGCACTGCCATTATCTCTTTACTTTCAACCTCTTCTTTAAATGCTGCACCGTCAATCATAGTGTGTGTAATGTTAGGGTTAAGAACACTCATAACATTCAGTGCCTGTACAACGTCAGGACAGTTGTGGCAGGTTAGACTGATATATGATTCAAACCGGTACTCGCCCTTAATTTTTTTAATTTGTTCAATTACAGATGGATCTACTTTAGGAGCTCTGCCACTTACTTGTAGTAGCGCCAGAACTAGTGATGTAAACTCGTGACCAAGTGGGATACCAGCAAAAACAATTCCAGTATCTTCTCCTACACGATTTACACTAAAGCTAGGTGTTCTCTCTAATTGAGTGTTTTCTACTTTAATTTTTGATGACATTGTAGCTAATTCGTCCACTAGAGCTAGCATGTCACGAGAAACATCGTCAGAACCTGCACTCACTTTGAGTAAAATTTCACCCTCCATCAGTTCAAGATATTGGGCTAATTGTGCTTTAATATCTGCATCTAATAACATAATCCTGCTCCTTAAATCTTACCTACTAGGTCAAGACTTGGCTTAAGTGTAGCTGCCCCTTCTTCCCATTTTGCTGGACAAACTTCACCTGGGTTATTACGAACATACTGAGCCGCCTTCACTTTGTTTACAAGTGTGCTTGCGTCACGGCCAATACCACCTGCATTAATTTCTACAGCTTGGATCACACCATCTGGGTCGATAATAAATGTACCACGATCTGCAAGACCTTCTTCTTCGTCTAGAACGTCAAAGATACGAGTAATCTTTTGAGAAGGGTCACCAATCATAATGTATTCAATTTTGCCAATCGCTTCTGAATGATCATGCCATGCTTTGTGTGTAAAATGAGTATCAGTTGATACAGAATATACTTCCACTCCAAGATCCTTTAAAGTTGCATATTGATTTTGAAGATCTTCTAATTCTGTAGGACAAACAAAAGTGAAATCTGCTGGGTAAAAACAAACAATGCTCCATTTCCCTTTAAAATTCGCTTCTGATACGTCGATAAATTCTCCCTTTTGGTACGCTTTTGCAGCAAATGGTGCTACTTCTTTTCCAATTAGTGACATAGTAATTATTTCCTCCTAATAGATGTTTAGATGATTCTAAAATACGTTGAAATAACCCTTATTAAGAATCATTATAAATACATAGTTATTATTATTGTATATTAAATATTTTTTGTCAATGAAAATCCTCATTTAAATATGATTTTAAAAACAGATTGAATGACAATTTAACAAGCCAATTGAGAACAACCGATCGTGATAATATTCACAAAGGGATAAATAACTAGGATTGATTTGACAGCAATTCCAACATTCATACAAAAACTATTCTATACAATTATCAATATAACATACCCGAATGAAAAATATAAATATCACCTCTTAAGGGTTTTCTTTACTATCACTCATATAATTGAGAGCGTTTTAGAATTTTTTTCAAAAGCAACAAATTAGAAGCAAAAAGAAGCACAAACCTATAAGGTGAGTGCCTCCTCTTCCTTTCAATCTTTTTACTTATTTCCTCTGTAAAGTTACGAACGGTTCCAATCAAAGCCAACTTTCTTTAAGAATGCGCGAGCCAGAACCATATGCCCGGCAGCTGTAGGGTGGACACGGTCCCAAGCCAATGTGGCTGAATATAGTTCTTTTAATACTGCATTAAAAGCAGCTTGGGTATCAATGAATAAACACCCTTCTTCTTCTGCTATTTTCTTTACCACTAGCCCGTATTGATCCATGGACTGTCGCATCTGGTCTAGCTCGTTGCTTTCTATATAAAATGGAGTCATAAGGATCATCCCCTTCACTAAAGGTTTGGTCTCCTTAACAAGCTTCCTAAGGGTATCCTCATATTCCTCTAGATACACATGCCATTCTTTAATAAAAGGAGTGTCATATTGTCGCCAAACATCGTTGATCCCAATCATGATAGATACCCAATCTGGGTTTTGGCTAATAACATCTTCTTGCCATCTGTTTTTCAGATCGCGAACGGTATTCCCGTTTATCCCCTTATTGACAACTCTTATCCCAAGTTCCGGATAAACCGCTTGCAATAGCGCATCAACATAAGAGACATAGCCCTTACCTAGAGCCTGAAACAACCCTTCTCCTTCTGGTTTTACTCGCTCACAATCAGTAATAGAATCCCCAATAAATAATAGTTTTTGAGACGGCTCAATGATCATTTCTATTCCTCCAGAAAATATATTAGTAACCTGTTTCTATCATTCTAACAAATTCATCTAATGTATGGTTCTGAAGGATCAGCATTCGCGGAAGTTCATATCGATTACTTCCGTCCGGGCTTAGAAATCATTTCCTGAATTCACTTAACTTCTGATTTAATTCTTTTGTTTGTCTATATACCTGTTGATAAATAGCAAATAACTTTCTATAAGCTTTCACATTTTCTTCAATAGGAAGATATGTTTTTGAGGTTTGAATAAATTCTTCTGCACACTTCTTTAGCGATGGATACCAGCCACACCCATAGGCTGCTAACATAGCAGCTCCCATTCCAGGACCTTGTTCACTCGAAAGCTTTTCAATCTTTGCATTAAAAATATCTGCTTGCATCTGCAACCATACATCACTCTTTGCCCCCCCACCGATAGAAACGATGGAATCAATCTTTTTTCCACTGCTTCTAAAAATTTCGATGGATTCATTTAATGAAAAGGTGATTCCCTCAAGGACTGCACGAACAAATTGCTGACGTTCATGTGCCGCATCCACACCAACAAAACTGCCTCGGATAGTTGAATCCGCATGTGGCGTTCTTTCCCCGACGATATACGGAGTAAAAAGTAATCCATTACTTCCAGCCGGTACATTTTCAATTCCATCTAAAAATCGATCAAATGCCTCGTCCTTTGCAAACATATCTTTAAACCAGCTTAAACTATAGCCAGCTGCAAGAGTCACACCCATGGTATAGTAAGCGTTTTCTTCACTATGATTAAAATAATGAACCTTTCCTTCAAAATCTAAATCATTTCTTTCTTCATAAGAAAGCACAACACCAGAGGTACCGATACTGCAGAGAGTTTTCCCCTCTGATAGGATCCCAGAGCCAATCGCACCACACGCATTGTCTGCACCGCCGGCAAATACTTTTATCCCTTCTGACAACCCGGTTTCTTTTGCAACTTTAGCCGTTATGCTTCCAACAAAAGCTTGAGACTCTACTAGAGGTGGACATAAATTAGGTGAGAGGTCAAAGGCTTCTAAGATTTCTGTACTCCATTCGTGCTTGGCCACATTTAGTAATAAGGTACCCGCCGCATCAGAGTACTCCATGTGAACATTCCCCGTCATTCGGTAACGAAGATAATCCTTTGGAAGCAGAAACAAACTGGCTCTCTCAAAAATTTCTGGTTCCTGCTCTTTTACCCAAAGAATTTTAGGTAAAGTAAAACCCTCTAAAGCAGGATTTTTTGTTATTTCGAGTAATTTCTGTTTCCCGACGGTCTCGTAAATCTCTTGACACTGTTTCGTCGTCCTTGTGTCATTCCATAAAATCGCATTTCTTAATACTTGATGCTGATTATCTAGTAAAACTAATCCATGCATTTGGCCGGAGAAGCTCATGCCCTCAATATCGTTTACATCTCCTTCAAATTGTTCCACCAATTCAGCCAAACCTGCTGTCGTTTTTTCCACCCATTCTTCCGGGTTTTGTTCCGAGTAACCAGATTTGTCAATAATAAGGGGGTAAGATTTAGATATCTCTATACACACTTCTCCATTTTGATTAACAAGTAATATTTTTACGGCACTCGTACCAAGATCAACACCAATGACGTATTTCATTTTGTCTCATCCTCTCTATCCAAAAATGTGCTGGAGTAAATATACTGCCAGCACATTTTTGATTATTTTCGTTATTAAACTGTTACACTAGTAAGGGTCTCAAGTATATATTGGTTAATGACTGCTTTTAAGCGTTCTGTTCTACCTGATTG
This sequence comes from Robertmurraya korlensis NBRC 107688, assembly GCF_001591645.1. GTDB lineage: Bacteria > Bacillota > Bacilli > Bacillales > Cytobacillaceae > Robertmurraya_A. The sequence goes on from NZ_BCVH01000014.1 coordinate 36,928, forward strand.
ATTTTTGATTTCTGTTAATTGAAGTGCATACTCTTCTAATTCACGGAAGTTCGTTCTTCCTTCTACAATTTCTAGACCAATTCCTTTTGTAAAGCTGCTATAGCGTTCCTCAACGAAACTGTCGAGCACCTTGTCTTCAATTAACTTATTCGCAACTTTTAGACCAATCGCAAATGCATCCATTCCAGCGATATGTGCATGGAACAGATCTTCCGCTTCAAACGATCCTCTTCTAACTTTTGCATCAAAGTTTAGACCGCCACTACCTAAGCCACCATTTTGTAAGATTTCATACATTGCCAATGTATTGGTATATAGGTCCGTTGGGAATTCGTCTGTATCCCACCCAAGTAGTGTATCACCTTGGTTAGCATCAACAGAACCAAGCATTCCATTAATTCGAGCAGTTCTTAATTCATGTTCAAATGTATGGCCCGCCAGTGTAGCATGATTTGCTTCAATATTAAACTTGAAATAATCGGTTAAATCATATTTTTGCAAGAATGCAATACCAGTAGCTACATCAAAATCATATTGGTGTTTGGTAGGCTCTTTCGGTTTTGGCTCAATTAAGAATGGAACATTCAAGCCAATTTCTTTCGCATAGTCTACTGCCATATGAAAGAAACGTGCTAAGTTATCCTGTTCAAGTGTCATATTTGTGTTAAGGAGTGTTTCATATCCTTCGCGGCCACCCCAAAATACATAGTTCTCTGCGCCAAGTTCATTTGCTACCTCTAATGCCTTTTTCACCTTTGCTGCAGAATAAGCGAATACGTCTGCATTAGGGGAAGTAGCTGCCCCATGAACATATCTTGGATTCGTAAACATGTTAGCAGTATTCCAAAGCAATTTGGTTTTGCTAGTTTTCATGTATTCCTTAATCATTCCAACGATCACGTCTTGATTCTCATTCGTCTCTTTTAATGTTCTTCCTTCAGGGGCTATATCAACATCATGGAAGGCAAAAAAAGGAACATGTAACTTTTCAAAAAGCTCAAATGCAGCCTCCACTCGTGCTTTTGCTAAATCTAAGCCTTTTAAATGGTCCCACGGACGAATAGCTGTCCCTACACCAAACGGATCTGAACCATCAGCAGTAAATGTATGCCAGTAAGCAACGGAGAAACGTAGGTTTTCCTCCATCGTTTTCCCATTTACCACTTCCTCAGGATTATAATACTTAAATGATAGTGGATTTTTAGATCCTGCACCTTCAAATTGAATTTTGTTAATTAATTCGAAATACGCCATGGTTCTTCCTCCTAATTTTTAAAAATTTGTTCCTTCCCACTTAGTTTATATGATAAACAAACTAAGTGGGAAGGAACTCTCTTAAGTTAATAATAACATCTATCAACTAAGTTTGTATATTCAATAAACAAACTTTTTATGTTACTATACATGTACTATTACACAAGGAGTTTTTAGCATTGGAAACCATTACATGGAATCAACAAGTTGTAAAAAAAAATAACAAAGCCCTCGTATTACAACTGATTATGGAAAAAGAGCCCATTTCAAGAGCTGACATTGCTCAAGTTTCTGGATTAAATAAAGCAACCGTTTCTTCTTTAGTAAATGAATTATTAGCCGCAGATCTTGTTTATGAATCCGGTCCTGGAGAATCTAGTGGAGGCCGTCGCCCTGTAATTCTCCATTTTAATAAAGTAGTTGGTTATTCCATTGGAATTGATATCGGAGTTAACTATGTATTGTGTGTACTAACTGATTTAAAAGGGAATATCGTAATAGAAAAAAATCACCCTTTTCATAGGTCCCCATATGCTGCTACCATCGAGATTGTTAAAGAAATGGTCCTATCATTAATTGACGAGATGCCTAGCAGTAGATATGGAATTGTTGGGATTGGCGTAGGCGTACCTGGGATTGTTAACAAAGAGGGCTCTGTTCTGTTAGCCCCTAATTTAGGGTGGAAAAACATTCAAATAAAAAAGGATCTTGAGGACTTTTTCCAAGTTCCTGTATTCATTGAAAATGAAGCAAATGCTGGGGTATTTGGTGAACAACAGTTTGGTATTGGTCAAGATTATCAAAACATCATTTATATTAGTGCAGGAATCGGAATCGGCGTAGGGATCATTTTAAACAAAGAACTTTACCAAGGGAAAAATGGCTTTTCTGGTGAAATGGGACATATGATCATAGATATTAAGGGAAAGCCATGTAATTGTGGCAGCAGGGGCTGCTGGGAAGCATATGCTTCTGAACAGGCTCTGTTGGAGAAGGCTGGAGAAAATAGGAATTCACTTGAAACCTTAATACAATTAGCTAGTAGTGAAGATAAAAATGCTCAGAATTTATTTAAAGAAATAGGTACTTACCTTGGATATGGAATCAACAATATTATCAATACCTTTAACCCTGACCAAGTAATTATAGGAAATCGTTTATCGATGGCTAGAGAATGGATCGAGCAACCCATACGTTCGACGGTTGAAAATCACTCGCTCGCATATCATCAAAATGAATTTCAACTAGATTTCTCAAGACTTGGGAATCATTCAATTGCACTAGGTATGTCTGCTTTTGTTGTTGAGAGTTTTATTAAAGCTTGAAGAGATGCAAAACATGCAATTAAATAGGGATTGCACATGCAATCCCTATAAACTTTCTCCATATGCAACATTCTATAAATTAAACCCCGACTGTTTGTTTAGGTTCAACATATACATCAGTATCTAACTCACCCGTTACCTTACTAGTCAAGACTCCAGCCGTCATACTTCCGCTTACATTCAATGCTGTACGCCCCATATCGATTAATGGTTCAACAGAAATTAACAGACCAGCTAAGGCAACTGGTAAATCAAGTGCAGATAATACGAGGATAGCAGCAAACGTTGCTCCTCCCCCAACACCAGCAACACCAAATGAACTGATGGCTACCACTAAAATGACAGTAAAGATAAAACTCGGGCTTAATGGATTGATCCCAACTGTAGGCGCAATCATGATAGCTAACATCGCTGGATAAACACCTGCGCATCCATTTTGCCCAATTGTTAGACCAAAGGAACCAGCAAAATTTGCTATTCCTGTTGGAACCCCCAACTCTTCGGACTGAGTTTTCACATTAAGTGGCAAAGTACCTGCACTAGTTCTTGATGTAAAAGCAAATGTAAGTACTGGGAGTACCTTCTTTACATAAGTAATTGGATTTAAACCCGCCAACGAAAGCAGTAATAAGTGAATCAAAAAGACAATTCCTAATGCTACGTAAGAGGCAATCACGAATTTCCCTAGCTTCACAATTGATTCATAATCACTTGTTGCCGTCACTTTCGTAATGATTGCTAATACCCCATATGGAGTTAAGCGTAAAATCAGCGTTACTACACGCATCGTAATCGTATTTAAAACGTTAACTAGTTTGGCAAATGATTCTGCCACCTCGGGCTCCTTACGCTTAACCCCAAGATAGGCCACTCCGATAAAAGCCGCAAAAATAACAACGGCAATAGTAGATGTTGCTCTAGCCCCGGTTAGGTCTAAAAACGGATTTGCAGGTATCAAAGAAAGTATTTGTTGTGGAATGGTTAAGTTTTCTACTTCTCCTAACCTGACCTCAATCTCTTCGCCACGAGCAGTTTCCGCATCTCCTGCTTGGATTTGAACCGCTTCTAAATCAAATACCAACGTGGTTCCAATTCCAACCGCTGCAGAGATGGCTGTCGTTCCTACTAATATACCAATAATAAGTGCACTAATCTTTCCAATATTTTTTGACAGCTTTAGCTTGGTGAAAGCAGCTACAATTGAAATAAATACAAGCGGCATAACAACCATTTGCAACAACTTCACATAGCCTGAACCTACAATTGAAAACCAATCAATGGTACCTGTAATTACTTCTGATCCTGCCCCAAAAATAAACTGTAATGCGAGACCAAATACAATCCCTAACCCTAACGCGATAAATACTCGTTTTGAAAACGATACATGCTTTTGCTGTAATTTAAATAATCCAAAGATTAATAGAAGCATGACTACAATATTAATGATTGTCAAAGTCACTGTCATCAAAGTCCCCTCCAAACTCAAATTCAATATTTTAATAATATAAACTACATTATCCCTATTTGTAAACTAGGAATTAAATTTAATTCAAATCACAATGATGCTCTCAATACTACCAAATGCTTTCCAAAACAAAGAAACCCCTAATTAGGGGTTCCTTTGTTGAACTGTTACAATTATGCCTTTAGTGCTAACTCAACTAAGCGTTGTGCAGATGCTTTTACTTCTTCTAGACCTGAAGCAATAATTTCCTGTGCTTTATCTGGCATAGCATTATGTCCTTCAATAACAACTTCATCAATGATCTGCATTCCGAACACTCCACCGAAAACATTACGCATATAGTTCACAGCCATTTCCATCGGCGCTGCTTCAGGAGCTGAATATACCCCACCACGAGCATTAAGGAAAATAGCTTTCTTTTCAGGCATTAAGCTAACCATGTTTCCAGACTCATCATATTTAAAAGCAAAACCTGCTGCATATACATAATCAATAAATGTTTGTAATTTTGCAGGAATCGTTAAGTTCCATAATGGGAATGCAAAAACAACAACATCTGTATTAGAAAGTACATCCATTGCTTTTTGTTTTGCAGCCAAAAGACGTGATTCAACGTCTGTTAATTCTCCACCATTTTGAACCTTACCAAATGCATTAAAAAGCTCTTGACCAAAATATGGTGTATCTTCTTCAAATACATCATAAACTGTAACGTTTACGTCTTTTCCCTCTAACTCTGCCATAAACGTTTCGTACATTTTGCTAGAAATCGCCTCTGAAGCAGGGCGGTTATTTGCTTTTACAACTAAAATATTCATATTATATTCTCTCCTCAATTTTATTACTTCGCAAGGCTATCCATACCGTCTAACCTAACTATAATTATTATAATCTGAGTCAAATAATTGTTAAGTACGCACTTAAAAGTGGTATAGTATCATAATGTATACCACTGTATAGCAACAGAATCATTTCGTTCAAATACATTTTTATATAAAGGAGGAAATGAAGTTGGAAATAAAACCTGAGTTGTGTCGTGTGGATGACGCATTAAATATATTAACTGGAAAGTGGAAGCCCATTATCCTTTTGCACCTGTTAACAAAAGGAACTCTTCGATTCGGTGAATTAAAAAGAAGTATGCCTGGAATTACTCAGAAGATGTTAACCAATCAGCTACGTGAATTAGAAGAAGAAGACATTGTTCAACGTGTGGTTTACCCACAGGTTCCACCAAAGGTAGAGTATTCCATCACGGAGTATGGGAAAAGCCTAGAACCCATATTAAGAGCCATGCATGATTGGGGAACACAACATAATTTACATATGAAACAAAAAAAGGTAATAAATAGTAACAACTATTAAAGCTGCCTTGGTTGGCAGCTTTTGCTTTTATGCTTGAAGCCCCTACGCTTTTGATTGTTTATCTCGATAATAACCTGGGGTCACCCCTACATGTTTCTTGAATAACTCTGAAAAATGCCGATAATTATTATAACCAACACTTTCACTTACTTCGTTTACTTTTGCTCCACTGTGCAGCAACTTTTTTGCCTGTTCAATCCTTAACTTCGTCACATACTTTATGTAAGACTCTCCCATTTGTTCCTTAAATAACACACTAAAGTAAGCACTACTTATGTTTGAATGCTCAGCAACTTCTTGTAGACTAAGTTCTTTATTGTAGTTGTCTTGGATAAAATGGAGAGCACGCTCAATGGCGATATGTTTTGGCTCTACTTGATTATTCTCCACCCATTGAAAAATTTGTTTCATTTGCTGTGTAAACCAATGACATAGTTCTAATGACGAGTGCTTGTCGGCAATTTCCAAATGCGGCAAATATCCCTTTTTCCAAAGACTTTCTTTAGCTACCTCCATACTTAGATAAATAAGTCTTAGCATTTTGCCTTTTACTATTTCTGGATCTAATTTCTGTTCTATCATGGAACAATTAAATTCCTCTATTTTTTTTAAAAACGCTTCGAGGTCTAGAGTATGGAGACTGAGTAGAAGTGATCGCTTTTTTATTGTTAGTTCCTCTTCTGTTAAAACCATCCCCTCATTTTCAAATTTGGTGGCCTTTAACATCGTGGTATCAACTCCTTGTCTATGGAATAAAATTCCATTTTAATAGATTGAATAAAATGGGTATATGATTTCTGGATAGTCAAACATATCATTGGAGGGTATTTACTAGAATATTATTCTGGAAGATCAGAAGGAGAAATTTTTAATTTATTTGATACTTATATCATACTAAGATTTCTAAAATTCTGAAAACGCTATCTTTTTTGGTTGATGTCTGTATTTTTTAGGTGTAACTAAAAAAAGAGACCACAGGCGTCTTTTAGACAGACTATGGTCTCTTGCTTAGTTTGATTATTTCTTTACTGGTTGACCTACTTCGAATGATAAGCTATCAATTCGAAGATCTGGAGCGTGGAACACGACATATACCGTATTAAGACCCTTCGGCAATTTCCCCTTCAGATCGACGGTTACATCTGTGTACCCCAGTTCATTCACAGTAACTCCTGCATTTTCAATTGTATAGGTGTTCTTTGCTGTTTTCGGGACTTCTATTTCGGCGAAAGGTTCGCTATTTACAGAGCCAGCATGCAGAGTAATTTTCCCACCTGCTATGTCCGTAGCAACGCTAGCCGTAACTTTCTTCGAACCTGTTAACACTACTTTTGGTAGGGCTACCCATGAACCATCTTGTTTTGAACGAACAGCATGATATTTACCAACAACTTTTTCGGCTTTTAAGCTTTCGGCTGTTCTCGCTTTTGAGACTTCATGATAGACAACCTCATTTGAAGCAAACGAGTGGTCGAACACATTAAAAGGTTTATTGGTTGGTAAAGCTGCAAAAGATTCCCCGTCAATTGAGACAGTACTTTCTGCTTTAATGTCCTCAGAAGAAGAACCAACCATCAATACATAGTTTCCTTCCTCTACAAGGAAATCTCCAGCATTTACATCCCAAATAGCTAGGTCCTTAGGATCAACCTTGAGCGTAACCTTCTTTGTTTCCCCAGCTTGCAACGAAACCTTTTCAAAAGCTACGAGTTGCTTTTGAGGGGCATATTCCCCATAAGTAGATTTTTTATTTTTGGCGTACAACTGAACAACCTCAGATGTATTAACTGTACCTTCATTTTTCACCTGTACCGCTACTTCAAAAGGCGATTGCTCAGAAGCCTTATTAGGCACTTCAAAATCACTATACGTAAAGCTACTATAAGATAATCCGTAACCAAATGGGTATGTGACAGGAGCCTTTGTGTACATATAAGTTAATTCTTGTTCTATTGGATCGGCATTCGTCATATCCAACGTGAATCTTGGATCTATATCATCCAATGTAATGCTTGTATTTCCTTCTGGAATGGAATACTTACTGATTTCTGGGAATGCAGACATATCTGCATACCATGTTGAAGAAAGGCGTCCAGTTGGTGCGTAGTCTCCATATAGCACTTGAGCTAGGGCATAGGAATCATACTGACCTCCATATGGTTGATAAACAATTGCTGAAACGTTCGGGTTATTTTGAATGGGCTCCATTCCGACTGGGAAGCTCGATTTTACAACAACAACCGTCTTTTTCCCTTCTGCAGCAAAAGCTGCCGATACCTTTTCAACCAACTCGTAATCTGCATCTCCCATATTTAAGTCAGAGCGATCATTTCCTTCTCCCGCACTATGGCGTGGTATAGCTCCAACAAATACAACGGCATAATCATCCGTTTTTGCTCGTTTTACAGCTTCCGCTCCTACTTCTTTGACAACGGTTTGTTCAAATTTCACATCATCATTTCGATTCAGTACATTTTCAGCATTTCCAATCGTGGATGACGCTGTTTTCAATTTTCCATCGGCACCGGTTGCAATTACTCGACCATTTGAATAATACCAGTTTGTGAAATCCCCTGAGAATCCTGTTCTGTATCCACTTGCGACAAGGGAAACGGTTTGATCGGCATTTTCTTCTACTCGAATAGTTGGAGGAATCGCACTTGTATTCCCTAACATCTGAGCTAGATCCCAGTCATTATTAGTTAAGTTTAATGGTGTTGCATTGGTGTTTTCAACTGATGCATTCCCTGTTGTTGGAGAAGTCATCCATTTTCCGTTCAGCACGGACCGTAAGCTATACCCCTTTTGACCCCAATCAAATACTTCAAATAGATGAGCAGGGTTATTTACATCTAACGGTTGGGCTGTTGTAACAAGCTGAGAACCCTTTGATACATCTGCTGCATTTTCATCAGCTGTAACGGTCTGACCATTTAGTTTTGATTTTAATGAAACTACTTCAACGGCAGGATCATACGAAACATTATTTGCCCCATTGGCTTTGATAATTGCCAATAGTGGAGAGATCCCAGAGTTATCAATAGTTGGCGTTGTTCTTGCAGAGTATGTGGTCTTAAATCTTGAATCAGCATAAACTCCAGAAACTGCAGCCTTTTTGTTTTTCTCGAGTGGCAGGGCTCCATCGTTCTTTAGAAGAACAATACTTTCTTGCGCAGCCCGTAAAGCTACCTCCTGATGTTCAGGATCACTATATGTAGCAAGCTCCTCCCTTACATCCTTCGCCTCTTCAGCAAACGGATAGTTCTTTGGAATTCCGTTTTCATCTACTTCATTAAAGATACCTACTCGAACCATTTGATTCACATGTGGACGAGCCGCATCTATTAAATCCTCTTTTGTTACCCCGTACTTTCCTTCTTCAACTGCGTCAACTACAGCTGCTACATCGTTTAATGCATTTTGAGGGTTTGGTCCAGGACGACCAGCATTTGCATCAGCTAATATCATTAAGATGGTTGCAGTTGTTCGATCGGTCGCATATTGCGTATCATACCCATTTCCTTGCGCATTTGCTCCAAAAACATGAGCATCTCCATTAAAGTCAGGAGAGCTGTATACACCGTACTTAGAATGATTATTAGCGTGAATTTGATAAGGTGAAAGGATATTCGGAATTCCATTCGTACGTCCAAATGAAGTCATGACCCCAGCTACTGAACCTGAGCTTAATGCTTTCAATGGACTTTTCGTCTGATATTCAAAAATAGATCTTGCACCGGCACTGTTATTTGCTGTTTGACGGAACCACTGTGCATTATATACAGAGTAATGCTTCGTACCAACAGCTGCACGCATCCAAAATCCATCTTCACTTTTTTCTTGATCCGTGCCACTAAGACCGGCTGCCATATTATCAATCATCGTACCAGCCATATGAACATCCTCGGAAAACCCCTCGTCAAATCGACCGCTTAACGGATTAATTCGCATATCGCTTACAACCGTAAATGCAACCGTTGGAGAAGGATCTGCTCCGCCATGAATATTTGACTCCCCTTGCTTCACTTTTAATGTACTAATTTTCTCACTTCCTACTACTTTCCCAATATCCGTAAGAAGTTCTTTATTCCAGGTTTGCCCCATTCCTACTAGCGCAGGGAAATCCGTTGAAATCCCTTGAACATTGTCAGCTGCTGAAAGAGCACCAGGAATCACCTTCCCTTTATTGGGACCACGCTGTAAGGTGTAATGGTTTCTCGAACCAGTTGCATATACAGCTGGTCCTTCTAGACCTGTGTACTCAAAATAAGCATCCACATACTCATCAAGATGGTCAGGCACACCATCAAATAACGGCATACCATCAAATACCCCACCAACTTGATTTTTAAATACGATGTTCTCTTCGGCTTGTTTTTCTGGAGCTTTGAATCCAACCATACTTGCAGTTAGCGAAGTAATAAGCAATACGGACAGTGATTTTCTCCCTATTGTAGAAAGGCGGGATTTCTTCAACTACAGCACTTCCTCTCGGATATATTATTAAGCGCTTTCATTAATGGAGGGACCGGTCTCCTATAAAACTATTTTAATCCCTATCTATTGTTTATCGATAGTGTGCTATTTTTTCGATTGTGTACACATTTTTAAGACAGAGGATAAACTCGGGTAAAAGTGAATTCATTTTAGTTATCATTACTCATAGGATTTTCCTAATTTTTACTAGGGAAAATGAACAGTATACTATAAGTAGTCAGTAGAGATGTTTTACAGATTGAGGTGATTGAATTGGTGTTAAGAATGGTTTTTATTATTACCTTAGGGTTTCAAACCGTCATTAATATGACGAGACCGGTCATTACGTTATATGCCTCAGAGCTCGGGGCTTCACCCTTTGAAATAGGTATCCTTACAGCAGCCTTTGCCTTGTTCCCTCTAATATTTGCGATTCAAGCCGGTAAATTGGCAGATAAACTTGGAGATCGTATTCCTGTTCTAATTGGGTTATTTTCAATTATCGTTGGCATGGCTGTTCCATTGTTTTTCCCAAGCATGTGGGCCTTGTTTATCAGCCAGTTTTTTGTAGGGATTGGAAGTGTATTTATTCCTGTTTCCTTACAGAATGTTCTAGGGAACAGTGCAACGAGAGAGAATCGTGACCACTACTTCAGTATGTTAGGCATGGCGGTAGCAACAGGTGCATTAATCGGGCCCATCATCGGAGGATATGTTACAGAGCATATTTCGTATTCTTTTGCTTTTTTACTATCCATTCTAATTGGGATACTCCCTGTTGTTTTTACCTTTTTCCTCCCTGTAATCAAAAGACAAGCTTCCACAAATAACAATGGAATGCTATCTTCTATTAGACTATTACAAAATCCATTATTACAAAAAGCATTATTTTCAAGTGCCTTAGTATTGTACTCAAGAGATATTTTTGTTGCCTATTTCCCTTTATACGCAAAAAGCTTCCAACTGTCTGACTCCACGATAGGAATTATTATAGCTGTTCAAGGATTAGCGATGATTGTTGTACGCGTTTTTCTACCGAGATTAGTAGAACTATTGGGTAGGGATAGGGTACTACTTATCTCCATCATTATAGCCGGAACCTCCTTTCTGCTTATGCCATTCTCAGAGAATGTGCTCTTTATGGGCGTTTTGAGCTCCCTGATGGGATTGGGATTGGGTTGTGGTCAACCTCTTTCTATGACGACGACGTACAATGCATCTCCAAAAACAAGGACCGGAGAAGTTCTTGGGCTACGTCTAACAACCAACCGATTGTCACAGCTGATTGCGCCTTTATTCTTTGGAGTGATTGGTGCCTCAGCTGGAATGATGTCTGTGTTTTTGGTAAGTGGGGTTTTCTTGGTTTCGGGAACGTTTTTGATTCGACCAGAGAAGGTGAATAGTTCGGATAATTATACTTAAATTGGAGTTCTATTGACCTTTCGCAAACTTATCTACACCAACTAACATACCCAAAGAGCGTTAAACTAAGTTTGCTAGGGTTTTTAAGCCTCAAGTGATCTTCATTTGCTCGATGAACTTCATTTTCTCCAGCTTTTAAGCTTCAAATGATCTTCATTTGCTCGATGAACTTCATTTGCTACCGCTTTTCTGCTTCAAATAATCTTCATTTGCTCGATGAACTTCGTTACATCCGGGATTTTCCCCGTTAATATAAAAAAGCAGACAGTAGTTGTCTGCTTTTCGTAAATCTATCATTATTCAAAACGAACCTGAACTTTAGCTAACATTCCATCTAATTCATCCAATACTTCTCTAGGTACAGGTAAAAACGGTTTGTTTGCCACTTCTCTCAAGGATAAGTGTCCGACTTTTCCTATCATATCCTCAGGTAACATAGAAATCTGTGGTACCTTTGCCACTAGAATACTTTTTGCCTCTTCATTGGAAAGTAATTCGGATAAGGCAAATTCAGTGCTGTAGCTTTCGATATAAGCATTCGTTGGAGTATAGCTAACTTCCCATACTCCGCTTTCCAACTCTACCTGTACATTCTCATGCATTTGTTGTGCGGATAATCCAGACTCTTCTAACAGTTGACCATTAATCAATACCGTTTGTAATGCTGCATCTGGCAATACAAGTGTAGCAGTTGCATTAAATGGAATTGTGAATGCAAAGTGTAGATTTCCTTCCTCATCAATGGACCATTGGCTCTCATACAAACCAGCCGCCGACTGAAAACTAGCCTTTACATGATTGATTCTGCTGTTTGGCTGAGGAGTTAAATTAATATGACGGAATCCTGGTTGATCTTCTACTGGATTAATTCCCGCCATAGTTCTATACATCCATTCCACAATTGAACCGTAAGCATAGTGATTTAAGGAATTCATATCGGTACCACTTATTTTTCCATCTGGCAGTACAGAATTCCAGCGCTCCCAGATGGTTGTTGCCCCCATTGTTACTGCATATAACCAGCTTGGATAATCTTTATTTAGTAACAATGTGTAAGCTACGTCATTGCTTTCGTTTTCTGATAAGACTCTGCAAAGATACGGAGTTCCCACAAAGCCTGTCTTTAAATGATTACCATCATTCTTTAACTTGGCACGCAAATCATTAGCGATTCTTTCGGTAAATTCTTCAGGAACTAACTCCATAAATAAAGCAACAATTAATGCCGTTTGCGTATTTAATGCGAGTCGGCCATTTTTTGTGAAGTACTCGTCCTGGATCGCTGTTCTTACCTCATTTGATAGTTTTTCATACTCTTCTGAGACATCCCCCATGCCTAACACTTTGGCTGCCTTTGCCACAATCCCTGCAGAATAGCAGTAATAAGCGGATGAAATAAAGTTTACTTCCGTTCCACCAGTCGGAAAATTAGGGTTCTCCCCATCTAATGCTAACCAATCACCGAAATGGAAGCCTGTCGTCCAAAGCCTCTTTGAACCGGATTCGTCATCTGCTCTTTTTATATAATCAACCCAAGCCTTCATGCTATCGAATTGCTGTCCTAATATCGCTTTATCTCCATAATGCAAATATACATTCCAAGGAATAATGGTAGCTGCATCCCCCCATGCACTTGAACCGCCACCATTAATATTTGTAGCTGGCACCACCATTGGGACCATACCAGCTTTATCCTCTTGTTCCTTCCAAAGATCATATCCATATTTACTAAAAAAAGCATACGAATCCATATTAAAACAGGCCGTTCCTGAAAAGACTTGTGCGTCTCCCGTCCAACCCATCCGTTCATCTCTCTGCGGGCAATCGGTCGGTACATCTAAAAAGTTCCCTTTTTGTCCCCATAATGCATTCAAAAATAGTCGGTTCACCAAAGGATTACTCGTTTCAATATGTCCCGTTTGGTCCATATCTGAGTACAATACACATCCTGTGAAATCATCAGGATTCAATTCACCCTGCCATCCAGATACTTTTACATATCTGAAACCGTAGAAAGTGAAGTGTGGTCTTACAAGCGTTTCTTCTCCATTGGATATATACGTAAACTTCGCCTGAGCTGTACGTAAATTCTCACGATAGAAATTACCTTCCTGAAGAAGCTCGCCATACTCTAATGTAATTTCCGCACCCTTAGGAGTACGATTTTTAAATTGGATCCACCCCACCATGTTTTGACCCATATCTAACACGGTCTCACCCGCAGGTGTATATAGGACCTCTATCGGTTGTAAGGTTTCTTTAATTACAACAGGTAAACTCAATCTTGCTTTTAATTGATCAAACCCTAAATCGATTTCTTGGACGTTATAGGCTGTACGATCATTAAAGGTTGCATCATACACCTCACCATCATAAATGCTACTTTCTAGAATATTACTTTTTCTCGCTGTCCAAGTAGTATCTGTGGTAATGAGTTGATTGGTTCCATCCTTAAAAGTAACTACGATTTCACATAGAAGTGCAAACTTATCTCCATAAATTTCAGAGGTACCTCCGTCAAAACCAAATCTTCCTTTATAAAGGCCATTTCCTAGCATTACTTCTACCATGTTTTGTCCATTTTTCACATGTTCTGAAATGTCATAGGTTTGGTACTGTAGCCATTTATGATAAGCATTGAAGTGCGGTGTTAAATATTCGTTCCCGACCTTGTCACCGTTGATTTCAATTTCATATAAACCTAACCCGCAAACATAAGCTCGAGCAGATTCAATCTCTTTTTCAATTTTAAAATCCTTCATTAATACAGGCTCGATACTTTTATCTAGTTCTGGTGTAATCCAGCTAGCCTCCCATTGCTCCTCGCCCTTTGCTGTCTCAAACCAAGCGGGATCACTAGTTGCCACATCCCCATTATCTGCCCATACGGTCACTTGCCAGAAATAGCGTGTATACGGTTTTAGTTCGATTGGCAGTTCAAAAGCTAGACTGTCTATGTCTTGACTTTTTCCACTATTGAAAACGATATCAGTAAAATGAATATCTAAAGCCACCTGGATTTGTGCAGCTGTTTGCTTTTTTGCTTCTGTTTCACAGGTGATAAAAGACAGTCTTGGTTTTCCTAGATCAAATCCCAAAGGGTTTGTTATACGATTGGTTTTCAAATTTATTATCTTCATGATTAGAGTCTCCTTTTAACTAGTACTCTTTCTATTTATAGTCTAGTATCCCATTTTCCACAATACGCATCTACTGGACTTGTACCTTTAAATTCTGATCTTCCAGTTATTTTATCAATCACTGACTGAACGACAAACTCATTTGACGAATAGGCATTAATATATGTTTTTATCATTGGTACATCCTGAAGGTGATAAGGGTTGGCTACCGATATAAACATTGTCGGAATTTCGTTCACAAACCAAGGAGCATTTACATTTAAAGGCTGCATCCAATCAATTCTGACAGTTGTTTGATTACTTGCCGTTTCTAGATTCGCTACATATAAAACAAGGTCATATTTTTCTTTTAGAGCATGAACACTCATGAGTAACTCTTTAAAGTTCACCTTACTATTATCGAAGAGATCGACTTCAAATCCTTCTTTTTGAAGGGCTTCTAAAAATGAATCGGTTACAGAAGCTCCTTCTTTCAAGCCACCACTATGGTCACCTAAAATATTTAGTCTGATCCGTTTATATTTATTAGGGCTGATCGGTAGTAATTTTTGTGTGTCCTTTACTAACGTGACGGATTGATCTGCACACTCACTTGCCCATTTCTTATGTTCATCGCTCTGTAAAACGGATAATGCCTCTTGACCAGGTACAATTGTTCCGTCTATTTTTTGATTGTGTAATCCGATAGACAACTTTAAAGCTAATATTCTCGTTACTGCTTCATCTACCCTTTCCACTGAAAGAATACCTGTTTCAATCCCCTTCATCATAAACTCATAATCTTCTCTAATATCGCGATTAAAAAGGAACATATCACAGCCAGATGCAATTGCTTTTGGAACAGCAATTTCTCTCTTCTCCGAAACGGTAAAACCAAGCATTGGCGTCGCGTCTGTAATGATGAGTCCATTAAAGCCTAGTTGGTTCCTTAATAAATCATTTAACAGTTCTGGAGCTAACGTGGCTGGCATAATTTCTTCGTCTTGAATGCTAGGAACGAGTTTTCTAGAATAATGTGGTAGTTTGATATGGCCGATCATAATCGATTTTGCATTAGCCTCAATCATTTCTTTATAAACCATGCCAAAGGTTTGGTCCCACTCTTCTGGTGATAATGAGTTCACTGAAGATAATAGATGGTGATCACGGTCATCTACTCCGTCTCCTGGAAAATGCTTAACAGCTGCTGCTACACCACTTTCGCTTAAGCCTTCCATATAGGCTTTCCCCATCTTTGCCACTCGTTCAGGATTCGAACCAAATGTTCTAACATTTGTGATTGGGTTTTGATAGTTCATATCAATGTCAACGACAGGCGCAAATGCCCAATTACACCCTACCGCTCTTCCTTCACGGCCAGCTACCACTCCTAACTTACGGGCCATATCTTCGTTGTCCGTAGCAGCCACCTGTAACTGCTTCCCAAAATATGTTCCATCCGTGGCGATTCCGTTTCCACCAGCTTCTAAATTAGCAGATATTAATAGAGGGACAGGTGAAAGACTCTGTAATAGTCGGTGAGTTTCCTGTATTTTAGCTCCTTCGTTAGGACGATACATAATGCCGCCTGGTTTAAATTCTTCTATAAATCTAGTTAACTCTTCTTCATTGTCGGAGCTACCAATTGGACAGAATAGTTGGCCAACCTTCTCACGTAAACTCATTGAATGGAGTGTTACTTCAATCCATTGGATATCTTTATCTGATAAAAAAAACGGTTTGGTTTTTAAATGAGCGTACTTACTTTCCACTTGAATCATCGTGAACTCTCCTTTATCTCAAATAATTGTTCAATATTGAGCTTAGTTAAATCCTCAACACCAATATGCGTGTTCTGATAGGTAGAAGCTGCACCAACTCCAACTGCTACCATACCTCCAGCAATCGCAGCCTCAATTCCAGCTTCCGCATCCTCCATGACGATACATTCTTCTGGACGAACACCAAGCTTTTGGGCTGCTAGTAAGAATACCTCTGGATCTGGCTTACTATTTTTAATGCCATTTCCGTCTGCAATCGCATCAAAGCTTGAAGCCATTCCGATTTTTTCTAAAATAAACGGTGTATTTTTACTTGAGGAACCGATGGCTATTTTAATACCTCTTCCTTTTAGGTTCAGAATAAGTTCCCTTACACCAGGCAAAATATCTTTTTCAGATAGATGGTTTAAGAGTTCGCGATAGATCTCGTTCTTCTTCTCAGCCAGAAGAAGTTTTTCACTCTCGCTATAACTTTTAGTAGAATTACTGAGGATAATTTCAAGACTTTCCATTCGGCTGACCCCACGTAATTTTTCGTTTATCTCTCGGTTGAAAGGAATTCCTTCCTGTTCGCTAATGTGTTTCCATGCTTGGTAGTGATACTCATCTGTAGAGACAATCACTCCATCTAAATCAAAAATCACTGCTGACTTATTCATATATCCCATCCTTATCACTTATAGTAAGGTCGTTTCCACCATACTGTATTATTGAAAGCGTTTCATTATTTTTATGATATAAGAATTTACAGGATTACGCTTTCCCCTTTTTGACATTAAAGGGGCCGTTATTTGTTCTAAATGGAATTAACGTATATTGACCCGGAAAAAGTGAGGTTTTATCGTGTGGAGGAAAGCTTGGAGTAGTAGGATTTAATAAAACTTGAGGGGATGAAGGACTTTTTCCTCTTATTCTGCTCCCGTAACGTTCTTCATACGGGCTATGAAGGATGTTTCCCTTTCATTCTCCTTCTCTAACGTTCTTCATACGGCTTATGAAGGACACTTCTCTTTCATTCTAGTAAAGAAACGTTCTTCATTAAGGTTATGAAGAACGTTTCTGTTCAAATGCTATTTAAATTGTTTATTCAACCACCTAGCCGCTAGGTCAAACCACACCTTGCATTCTTCATTTAAATGCTCAGGATTATTTGCGGTTGTTTCATCACAAAGAGATAATCCATGTACTCCACTTTCAAAAACATGCAGTTCATATGGAACCTTCTTTTGCGCTAGTGCTGTTGCGAATCTTAAAGCATTTTCAGCATAGACGAGTGAATCATCTGCTGTGTGCCAAATAAAGGTTGGCGGTGTTTGAGAGGAAATGAAATTCACTGGGCTAACTTCGAAAAGCTGCTCTTCTGTAGGCGTGGCCGTTCCAAATACAGCCTTACTAGCAATATTCCAAAAGTCTTTAGCAAACTGATCTGCCTCTGTGTCCACCTTTTCCTTCATAAGCTGATAATCTACTAGAGGATATCCAAGAATAACAGCGCTAGGCTTAAACACATCACTTTCAACACTAAATTTTTCTTTTAATAGTGCACTATTCCATTGAACTCCCATACTAGCAGCTAAGTTCGCTCCGGCAGAGAATCCACAGACAGCAATCTTTTCAGGGTCCACTAACCATTTAGACGCATGTTCTTTAATTAGTAAAACCGCTTGTGCTAAATCATATAATGGCTGCGGGTAAGCAGACTGTTCATTCGGAGTCGGCAGATTATTAAAATCCTTTACCCACTCCTTAAAATATGTAGTATATCGTAACACAAAGGTATGATAGCCTTGAGATGCAAATCGTAAAGCAACCGGTTCTGCCTCACGGTCCGATGTTCCTAAATATCCACCCCCAGGACAGATAATAATTGCTGGTCGCGTTTGGTCCGTTTGAAATTCCAATGAATTTTCAAGAATATAAGTCTGTAAATACACATGATCACAATTATCCCAAAGACTCATTTTTTCGATTAACATAACCACTCTTCCTCCTTATTTAACAGAATAATGGGCCCGATCTAAAAACCGAACCCATAACTATTTCTTTATAATTATCTTATTATCCTACCTTATTATGAGGAATTTCTTCTGAATCATCTTCTTTCCCTTTAATGGGAGCTCCCATTTCCGGAATGGGAATAACTGCTAATGCTGAAAGAACAGAGAATCCAGCGAGAAGTAGGAAGAATAATGTATATCCATCTCCACCAAACCAGGCGACACCTAGTGCAATGACGGCTGGTGCAGCAAAGTTAACTAATGCAGAAGATAGCTGAACGGTAACATTCATAATTGATAAGTCTTTTCCTGCATCCAGTTTTGAAGGAAGAATACGGTTAACTAGTGCATTATCAACAGCCGTGTACATCCCAAAACCAAAGTTGAAGATAAAGTTACCAACAATGACCCATTTGATATCTTTAGAGAAAGCAAATGCAACGAGACACAGACCCGTTATTAACGCTGCCCCCATAACAAAAGGTTTCTGCTTCTTCACCTTATCAGAAAGGAAGCCTCCAAGAATTCCTGCAACAACCATTAACATAATAGAAGGTGCCGTATAAGCCATTAATTTAAAGATATCTGCTTCGCCTAGATGGAATCTGGCTATATAGAACAAAGTTAATAGTGATAATCCAGCATTTGAAACGTTAATAAATAGTTTTGTTAACAATGCCCATGTGAATGTTGGGTGTTTCTTATAACTAGGATAGAAGTTTTGTACCCGCTTCCAAATTGGTGTATTCTTTGAGGCTTGTTCTGTACCAGCAAAGTAGTTATCTTTTACAAGTAATGCGGCTGCAATTCCCCCAATTAACTGAATAATAGCAATTGCTACCAATTTCTGTTGAACCGTTGAATCTGCAAACACACCCATAATCATTTGACCTGACATAACGAACGCAGGAGCCGCTGCACCAATCAGTCCAGATACACGACCAAACTTTTCAGGGTCTACTTGTTCAGGTACAATCGCAAAGCAAGACAGAGAAACCATTCCATAAAAGAATTGAACTAAGCAAAAGCCAACCACTAAAACCGGAATAGATGGGGCATATGTTAATAACAGCATGGATAATGCACCACCGATACTTCCTGCTATCATCCACGTTCTTCTTCTACCAAACTTCAAGCGAGTCTTATCTGCGATCACCCCTCCTAGAGGACCTAAAAATACAATCGCAAGACCACCGATCCCAGCAACCATCCCATAAACAGCGGTTACATTTTCCTCTCCAACAAGTCGAATGATATTAAACTGAATGAGACCAAAACCTAATAATACCAGAGGAGCAACTGCTGTACCTACTCCTAAAATAGCTGCAAAAACTAATCGAAATAGCGGTGTTTTATTCCATGTTACACTTTCCATTTGATTAACCTCCCTTTATTAACTACCTAAGCGCTTTCAAAAATCCTATAAAACTACTACATAACATAAGTGCAGAATGAACAATTTTTTCTTTTTATCCTGGAAACGCTTCCTATGTACTTCATTATAGGCATATGAAAACCTTTACACTATCCGATATTTGTGCAAAGAGAGACCGTAAATTGTCATTTCTACTCAGAAAGGACTTTTCTAACTGACTAGCTACAACAAAAAAAGGCAGGTATTTTATCCTGCCTAAAGCGTTCTTTGTGGGAAAATTTCTATTAATTGGACTTCGTGGGGCTGAAGAGTTTCTTCTAAGATCAATTCTCCATCCACTTTTACCTCTCTAATAAACTTATTAGGCACGGAAGAATGCATTAAGTAGTCCACTTCTTCCTTATCCATTTGAATAGGTGCTCCCATTTCAACCCATTGGTCATAGCTACTACCACTCTCGCGGTTAATTTTGTGTTGCTTAATTTTATAAAAACCTTTATCCAAACCAGTTACTTGAAGAGTCATTCGAAGATCATCTTTATCGAGAAATACTTTATAGCGATCGATTAGATTAATATTTGCATGCTGATTCATACAATATAATCTGTCGTAATGACAATAATGATAAAGAAGGATTTGATATCCTCTAGAATTTTTAGTAACAAAATATCCATCCCCTGAAGCTAGTAGCTCATCTCCTAGTTTTCCTAGAAACTCATACGCATAAAAGGCAGGCTTTCGAATACCATTGTTTGTCGTTAATCCAAGTCCACCATGATACGTTTCGAGAGCTACCCTTTGTTCCTCAATAAAGTCTGTCAACGTCCAGTAACCAAAGCTTTGAATTTCATCGATATTTTCCAGTAGATTCTTAACGACAAAAGCTGCTTTAAAGCTTGTATCATTTGTCAAATCCCGGTGAAATGCGGTTGAATTCCATTCCGTTAAATGAACCTCCACCTGTTCCATTTCTTTCTCAGCAAGAATGTCCTTTAGTCGTTTAAGCTTATGTTTCAAAAAGTCCTCGTCTCTTGAAATATAACCAAATTCAAAAGACTCCTCGTCTAACAATTTTCTTTTCTTATTGATATCCTTTTCTTCATGTGAGTAACAATGGAACGTAATAAAATCTGGCACACAATTCTCATTCCTACAAAAATCTAAAAACCCCTGTAACCAGTCACTATGAAGGGTATTGATACTAGGACCGCCGACTTTATAGGTAGGGTTGTGCTTTTTAATTGTGTCATATGTGCTTTTATATAGATAGCAATAATCTTCAAAGGTACCTCTCCAAAACACATCAAAATCGGGTTCATTCCATACCTCAAAAGGCCATTTCTGAACTTCTTCTATTCCATATTTATTCTCATAATGTAAAAGAAAGTTCGCTATCAGTGAATTCCACTTAGTCATATCCTTTGGTTTACTAATTATACTTTTTTTATAAAAAACAGTTTCCTCTGGGTTTTCAGCTAAATCCCTTGGCATAAATCCTAGCTCAACAAATGGTTTCACATCGATGCTTTTTAAGAAATCAAATAGTTGATCAGTATAGAAAAAGTTATAATCCGCCTCACCCATATCGTTTTCAGCGTATACCATCATTTCATCGTCAAATAGCCCATGAAAGCGAAGATACTGAAAGTTCATTGCTTTTTTTACTTCCTTTATTTGCTGTTGAACATTTGTATAAAGACCTTCTTTCGCTTTACCGATGGTCATTAGGTTTTTCCACGTATGATCAAGCTTTGATGCTTTTCCTTTCAAATTAATAGGAAACTTTTTCTTCATCACCGCTTTATTATTCACTTCTATTAACTGTCCCTCTTGTGGTAAATACGAAAACAACTTAGAAAAGGCTTGGTCCTTATCGATTTCAACATAGTTGGCAAGAGTAACTTTATTACTATCTGTTTTTCTTGGTTCCATTTCAACTGCACGTCGATATTCACTTGGTGTCTGGTGATAAAATTCCTTAAATGCCCTATTAAAGGCCTTAACACTAGCAAATCCATTATCAAGTGCGATTTGAGTTAAAGGAATATCTGTAAAAACGATATCTTTTACCGCGTGATCAAGTCGAATACTATCTACATACTTCGAAAAAGGCATACCAAGATGCTTCTGAATAAACTTAGATAGATAGTGAATAGACAGAAACTCGATCTGCGCAAGTTCGTTCAGTGTTATTTCTTGTTTAAAATTATCCTTTACATAAGAAGTGATTCGTAAAAGTCTATCAATATGCTTTTGGCTTGAGATTTTGTTTTCCTTTACGTTTTCGTCCCTGAAATTTTTCCTTAACAAGTAGATTAGTTGGAAATAAAGGGATTGGATTTGTAACTCATATCCTTCTCCCTCTTTATTAATCACCCACATCATTTGTGCAAGCAATGCACGAATTTCATTAAACTCCCCTTGATGGCTTTCATCGAATAAAAAAGACTTACAAGAGAAAACATAGGAATCTGCATCTTTTATATGATTCTTCAAATCAGGGATTGGAATTTGAAGTGCAAGTAATAAATTATCTTCCTGGTGCTGTATGGAGTGAATATCATTGGCATTGATAAGGAAAATATCCTTTTCATTTAAATCGTATCTTTTATCATTAACTGAAACGCTTACTTTCCCTTTTAATACAAAGATGATTTCAATGCTGTCATGCCAATGGTTCGTAACGTAATCAACACTGTGAAGAAAAATATGTATCGGTAAGTCCTTATTCATTTCAATAATTTCATATGTGAAGTTCATTGTATTCACCCGACTTTTAACCTATTTTTTCAAGTATACCTTTCTGTCGTTTAAAAGGGAATGTTGTCGTATGATCATTTTTCATAGAATCTGGGTTGAAATATTACTAGTAATACTAAAATATTCCATTTTAAAGCTTCTGAAAATTTCCATTTCGGTTGGTAAGATTGTGGTGAAAGCGTTACCAATTCATTTGCGTATTTATGGGGGGATAAGAATGTTAAAAAAAATGAAGAAGAGAAGACGACAATTAACTTCCATTGTTTTAGCAACAGGTATTGCTTTATCGGGTTTGAGCTTGCAAACAGGAGTATTCGCAGCAGAGCAAGGCGCAAAGACAGAACAAATAACCCAAAGTGAAGTACCCCAACTAGTAGACAAAGCCTCCATTGATGCTGTCATCGCAGCGATGACACTTGAGGAAAAAGCAAAACTCGTAGTTGGCGTAGGTATGCCCGGTTTAACAATTCCTAAACTACCGGTTCAAGGTGCAGTCGGAGGAACACCAGCCATTGAAAGATTAGGAATTCCCGCTATGTATTATGCGGATGGACCGGCTGGATTAAGAATTAGTCCAATACGTCCTGGAGAATCAAAAACGTATTATACCACTGCTTTTCCAATCGCAACTTCGCTCGCCTCCACTTGGGATACAAGTGTGGTTAATAAGGTTGGGCAAGCACAAGGGAATGAAGTGAAGGAATACGGTGTGGATGTATTGCTGGCACCCGCTCTAAACCTTCACCGTAATATATTAACCGGTAGAAACTTTGAATATTTTTCCGAGGATCCTTTGATCGCTGGTAAAATGACGGCTGCCTTAGTAAATGGTGTCCAATCTAATGGAGTAGGTGCGACCATCAAACACTTTGCAGCTAATAATCAGGAAACCAATCGTTTCACCATTGATACCATCGTTTCTGAAAGAGCTCTAAGAGAGTTGTATTTAAAAGGCTTTGAAATAGCAGTTAAGGAATCTCATCCGAAAGCGGTCATGAGTTCCTATAATTTGTTAAATGGTACTCCAGCATCACAGAACGAAGAATTGCTGACAACGGTTTTAAGAGGAGACTGGGGCTACGATGGCTATGTAATGACTGACTGGTTTGCTGGAACAGATCCAGTTGCCCAAATGAGAGCAGGAAATGACCAGATTATGCCTGGTTTCCCTCAAAGCTCAGAAAGAATAGCAAATGCCGTGAGAGACGGGAGCTTAGATGAGTCGTTATTGGATCGAAACGTGAAAAACATCTTAAACTTCGTCGTGGAATCTCCTAGCTTTAAAAACTATAACCATTCTGACAATCCAGACCTTCAAGCTCACGCCCAAGTGGCTCGTCAAGCTGCAGCAGATGGAATGGTCCTATTAAAGAATGCTTCAAATGCACTCCCACTTAAGAAAGAAAATAAAGTTGCTTTATTTGGTACCGCACAAATTGAGACAGTCAAAGGTGGTACGGGTAGTGGAGATGTAAACGCAGCGTATACCGTGTCTATTGTTGATGGATTAAAGCACGCAGGCTATTCCCTACATGAAGACCTTGTGAGTCAATATAGTAATTATATTGGTGAGTTAAGACAAATGGAAGAATACAAAATTAAACCAAGTCCATGGGGAGAGGACTTTGGAAAAGAAATACCAGTCATTCCGGAGATGGTATTAGATACGAACCAGATTGAAAAAGTACAGGATGAATCCGATATCGGAGTGATTGTTATTGGAAGAAATTCTGGTGAAGGCGTGGACCGTAAGAACGTAAAGGGTGATTACCTTCTAACAGATACGGAAAAAGCAATGATTCAAAACGTCTCAAAAGCCTACCATGCTGCTGGAAAGAAAGTGGCGGTTGTCCTTAATATTGGTGGACCTGTTGAAATAGCTAGTTGGAGAGATCAAGTGGATTCCATCCTTCTAGCATGGCAACCGGGACAGGAAGCGGGAGATGCTGTAGCCGATGTATTAAGTGGAGTGGTAAACCCTTCTGGAAAGCTAGCGACCACCTTCCCTGTGAAATATGAAGATGTGCCTTCTTCTGAAAACTTCCCTGGAACACCAGCAGAGAACCCTACTCAGGTTGTGTATGAAGAAGACATTTATGTTGGTTACCGGTACCATTCAACGTTCGATGTAAAGCCTGCCTATGAGTTTGGATATGGATTGTCTTATACAAACTTTGATTACAGTAATGTTCGAGTGAATCAGGGAGGTAAATTTAAAGATCAAATTACCGTATTTGCAAACATTAAAAATACGGGGGATGTTGTTGGAAAAGAAGCCGTCCAAGTGTATGTTTCTGCTCCTGACGGAAAACTCGAAAAGCCTGAAATCGAATTAAAAGCCTTTGGAAAAACCAAAGAACTAAAGCCAAACCAAAGCGAACTAGTAAAGTTTGATTTAAATGCCAAAGACCTTGCATCCTTTGACGAAGAAAAAAATCATTGGATTGTAGAAAAAGGTGTATATACGGTAAAGGTCGGAGCTTCCTCAGAGAATATTAAAGGGACAGCAACCTTCACAGTTGCAAAAGATATCATTGTAGAAGAAGTGAGCAATTCGCTAGAGCCAGAAGTAGAAATTGATAGACTAAGTAAAAATTAAGTGTAAACGCCAATATCAACTACTGATATTGGCTTTTTCAATGACTGTAACCCAAAAAGAGGTCTTTATATTGCTTAGGCGTAATGGACATATATTTCTTAAATTCCTTATAAAAATGAGATTTATCGAAAAAGCCTAAATCATCTACCGTTTCATCCTTAATATTCTTGCTAAAATCTAACAGTTCTTGAATAGTTTTTTGTAATCGAACAATTTGGCAAAATTCTTTTGGTGAAAAACCAATATATTGGTCAAATTTTTTACGGATATATCGGTCGGTATAACCTGTGATGGAAGACAATTGCCTTATATTCAATGACCCATAAGAGGAATAGATCTTATCTAAACAAAAATTTGTTAGATTTAAGTCATAATTCCCCTCATAGGTTATCGAAGTCAAAAAAGAAGTAAACCACATCATCCGATCATGTAAGGTTTTTTGTTCAGCTAGTTCTTCTATGATGGAAGGATGAAAGGTAAATGCATCAAATAAAGGGATTTGCTGATGTTGAATGAGTTCCTTTAAAGAGCATTGAAATTTCAAAGTGCCTTGTTCAGGATAAAGCCTCACACCAAAATAGTCTGCATCCTTTCTGAACTCATAAGTACATCTTTGAAGGGGACTAGTTGCAACGACCGCAAACGGTTTAGTGGAGTCAAAGCAAAAAAGTAGATCTATACAACCATCTGGAATAACCGGTAGAGATCCTGAGGACGTTTCTTTAATTCTAAATTGATAGAATAAAGACACGTTCTTTTGTAAAATTACTGGAGGTCTTTCTTCCTCATAATAATAACTATTTTTGATCATCTCCGGCTGCGTAGGGTTAAATAACCAAGTCATTTTCATCCTCCTTCATACAAACATTTTCACCATATACAAGTTGAGAATCATTATAACCCCTTTTACAACAACCTCCTCATATTATGTCAGGAGATATCACATTATTTGTCACTAAAAGATACATAGTTCCTTTTTTTACAATGATATAGTTCTGAATGTTTCGTATATTTAGAGCAACCAATCACAAGGAGGAACTACAAATGCAAAAAGTAATGAATAAGGTGAAGCATCCCTTAGAGCCTTTAACAGGAGAAGAAGTTTCAAAAGCTGTAGCCATTTTACGTAAAGAGAAGAACTTAAATGAACATGTAAGATTTGTTACTGTCGTATTGAATGAACCTGAGAAAGACTTTGTTCTAAATTTTCAAATGGGAGAGGAAATCGAAAGGGAAGCTTTTATTATCATCCTCGATAATAATTCAGAACAAACCTACGAGGTAGTTGTTTCAATTACAAACGAAACAGTTGTTACATGGGAACACATCCCAGGAGTCCAACCGGGAATTATGCTTGATGAATTTGAGGAGTGTGAAAAGGTAGTTAAAGATTGCCCAGAATTTCAAGCTGCTCTCCTAAAACGGGGAATCACAAACACGGATCTAGTTATGGTTGACCCTTGGTCGGCTGGGAACTTCGGTATAAAAGAGGATGAAGGGAAACGGCTAGCTAGAGCGATTTGTTGGGTAAGGAAATTCCCAACTGATAATGGATATGCTTACCCATTAACAGGAATAGTAGTTTATGTAGATTTGAATAAAATGGAGGTCCATAGGTTTGAGGACCATGGTATTCGGCCACTCCCTCCTACGGATGCAAACTATACTCCTGAAACATCCGATAGTATTACACTCCGAACAGATTTGAAACCATTAGAGATTATTCAACCTGAAGGTCCAAGCTTTGAAGTAGATGGCCATTATATTAAATGGCAAAAATGGCATTTACGCTTTGGATTTACTCCACGAGAAGGACTCGTTCTTTACACAGTAGGATATGAGGATAAAGGTACGATTCGTCCTATCTTATACCGTGCAGCTTTATCCGAAATGGTTGTACCTTATGCAGAGGGAAGCTTCGCCCATAACACGCAAAATGCTTTTGATGCAGGAGAATACGGAATGGGGCAGCTTGCCAACCCATTAACATTAGGATGTGACTGTTTAGGTGAAATAAGATATTTTGATGCAGTCATGACAGACAGTAGAGGAAATGTACGTACAATCCCTAATGCGATCTGTCTTCACGAGGAAGATTATGGAGTTGCTTGGAAACATACAGATTGGAGAACCGACCAAGTCGAAACGCGTCGTTCTCGCAGATTAGTTATTTCCTTTTTCTGTACAGTCGGAAATTATGACTATGGTTTTTACTGGAGCTTCTATCAAGACGGAACGATTGAAAGTGAAGTGAAGTTAACCGGGATGCTGAATACTGGTACATTTGATGAGACTGGCAAATCTAAATACGGTACGGAAATCGCTCCTCAATTAAATGCGGCTTATCACCAGCATTTCTTTAACTTCCGCCTTGATACCATGCTAGATGGGAAGAAAAACTCTGTCGTAGAAGTAAGCACCCTGCCTGAAACGAAAGGACCTCATAACCCAAATAACAATGCATTTTATATTGAGGCAAAAACATTCAAAACGGAACAGGAAGCTCAAAGAACAATGGATTTTGCATCACAACGTACGTGGAAGGTGATTAATCCGAATTCATTAAATGCGGTTGGTACGCCAGTTGGATATAAAATCATGCCTGGCGAAAACTGCTTGCCTTACGCTAGCCAGGACTCTAGTGTGATAAAACGGGCTGGATTCCTTAATAACCATCTTTATGTTACTAAGTACGATTCGAATGAAAAATATGCCACTGGAAACTACCCAAACCAACATAAAGGCGGAGATGGCCTTCCAAAATATGTATCAGCCAATCGAAATATTGAGAACGAAGACATCGTACTATGGTACACCATGGGACATCATCACATCACACGTCCGGAAGACTGGCCTGTCATGCCAACTGCTTATATTAACTTCCAGTTAAAACCAGTAGGGTTCTTTGATCGTAACCCTGCACTTGATTTACCACGCCCAAAGGCCAAAGGATCTACTTGTCATATGAACAATCAAACAAATTGTCACTAACAATACCTGGGTATTAAGGAGAAGACCTAACATTCTTCTCCTTAATAAATAAGGAGAGATACAAATGATTAATTGGATTAGTTTACTGATGGTCATTGCATATAGCATTTACTTTAGTACTAGTAGAAGTGTAAGAGAACATAACTCGAATTCCTCTTTAGCAAAGTGCATTCCGATGTTACTCGGTATGACTAGTAGTGTCACCATAGGCTTAATTATTGCCATCTGGATTCCTCACCTACTTGCCATCTCAACTATAGCTTCCATTATGCTATCTGCTATTATTGCTTTTTTGATAGGAAGAGTGTTTGGGATAAACGGAATCATAGAGGCGCAATCATCGAGTTTTATGGGGGCCATGATGGGAGCGATGTTAGGGGTTATGCTATCCACTGAAGAAGTAGTCACTATGGTCATTGCTGCTGACGTCATCTATCTAATAAGCTTACTCGCAATATTGTTGCTCTTAATGAATGGAAAAGAACAAAAGCCGCAAAAGAAGCTGAATTCAAAAGTTATTATCTACTCAACTGTATTTATATTAAGCTTAACATTTATTAGTACGATAGGAGTTTTACAATCTTTATCTAAAGCAGAAGTTGAAGATACCCCCAACGTTCATAACCATTCACACTAATAACTCCACATAATTTACTCGTCATAAAGTGTGAGAAGAATAAACAATACGAAGGAGGAATTGTCTTGGAGTTACAAGAAAGAAAGATTGCTCAAAATGATGATCTTACGTTGGTAGACAAATTTGGGTACACGCAAGAGCTTCAAGGGTCGATGAATGTACTGCAACTAACTGCTTTTGGTCTCAACTATATGCTACCATTAGCACCTGCAGTAATTTTTGGTGTTCTCCTTGCTACATCAGGCGGCACGGTCGCTCTACCATTTCTCCTTGCTGGTATTGCCATGCTATTAACCGCATTTAGTTATTCAACTATGGTTAAGAATTTCCCTTTAGCTGGTTCCGTTTACAGTTACGTAGGTCGTGGCTGGAACCCTCACTTTGGTTTTTTAGCAGGATGGGTCGTTACGTTAGATTATGTATTGATACCAACTATAACTTCTGTAAGTGCTGCGTATTTAGTTCAACAGTATTTTCCAACTATCCCCTTCTGGATTCTACTTGGTATATTCTCCGTTGGTATTGGTTTACTAAATCTTTTTGGTGTTGAACTAATGTCTAAGATGGGAATTTGGTTTTTAATTCTAGGGGAATTCGTCGTGTGGACCTGTATTCTCGTATGGGGAAAAGCGGTATATTCCGATGGTGTAGGGACTGGTACATTAATAAGTAGCTTACCTTTTCAGTTTGATAGCATGACGGGATTAGTCGCAGCTACTTCATTAGCTGTTCTAAGTTTTTTAGGTTTTGATGCCATTACAACATTAGCGGAAGAAACCCGTAATCCAAAAAAAGACATCCCTCGAGCCATATTTTTATGTATCGGAATTGGATTACTTACCATGGTAGTATGTAGCTATATTGCCATGCTTGCCATTCCAAATTGGAGAGATTATATTGCTGACGAAAATTGGATGAATACCGTCTTATTTCAGGTCTCCATATTAACAGGTGGGGATGCATTTGGTTTATTCTTCACTGCTGGTTTTTTAAGTTCTCTGGCTGTCTTTAATTTAGTTGCAACCGCTGCAGGTGCTAGGCTACTTTACGGAATGGGCCGCGATAATCTATTACCCAAAGGGATATTTGCCGCTATTAACAAACGATTTAATACCCCTCATTTTAATATCATTTTAATTGTTGCCATTGAATTCGTGCTTGGAATTACTGTCGATATTGGCATGATCTCTAATTTAGTGAACTACGGGGCGTTTTTTGGATTTGCTGCTTTAAATCTATCCGTTATATGGTTGTATTACATCAAGAAAAAAGGAGAAGCACCTCTACATCTACATGAGCAAGCAAATTGGAAACCATTTGGAATATACCACCTGCGATACATGGCTCTCCCTGCATTAGGTTTTGTAGTAATCGCTTATGTATGGAGCGGTATGGACAAATTAGCTTTCCTTTTAGGAACGGTTTGGCTAATTATCGGAATCGCATTTCTTTATTTTCGAACGAATGGTTTCAAAAAGCTACCACCACAGTTAGAGCACTAAATTCTTTAAAAACGTTAAAACCCTTCATCAAGGAGGGATTTTAACGTTTTTAATTATAGTGAACCAAACTTCGTTGTAGAGCGTGATGCCGCATTATTAGCAATGATTGTATATCTTTCTAATTGGGCTTTTGTTTTAGGCAAGCCATAATTATGAAATTCAACTAAGAGGGCTGCCAAGAACGCATCTCCTGCTCCTGTTGTATCTACCACCTTCACATCCATTGCAGGAACACTTACCACAATTTTTTCATGTAAAGCGACTGCTCCTTCTTTACCTCTCGTGATAAAAAGAAAAGGAATACCCAGTTTAGAAATAGCAAGGAATCCCTGGTCAAAATTTTCGGTTTTAGTTAGAAACAATAATTCATCCTCTGCCATTTTTACGATGTCTGCTTTTTTCACATAAGATAGTACGGTTTCTCTGCATTGCTCCTCACTTTCCCAACGTTTCAACCGGATGTTGGTGTCAAAAGCTACTTGCATATTCATCTCCCGAGCATATACAAGAGCTTGATCGGTTGTTTTTCTTGCTACCGGATGAAAAAGGGTACCTGATCCAAAGTAGAATATTTTACTTTTGGTGAACGGCTTTTTATCAAGTTCTTCTGTAGTAAGCCAGTCATTCGGTGTCTCATTCACATAAGAATGAAAATAACGGTCGCCTTGTTCATTTACATGAATATATACGGAACACATCTTTTTTGTTTCGCTAAAGGAACTAGATGATATATCTACATTCTCTTTTCTTAATTCTTCTACCACAAACTGGCTCCATTCCTCCTGACCTAGCTTACATAGATAATAAGATGGAATTCCTTGTCTTTTTATTCCCACGGCTACATTTACAGTAGCCCCTCCTAACAAATGCTGATAGGTTTTATTCGTTCGATCCGTGGCAATAAAATCAACAAATGCCTCCCCAAGTGAAATGACCCCTTGCTTTTTCAAACTAGTACTCCCCTTCTTCCATCATTTGTAGGCATCATATCATAATAAGAGAAAATGAAACAATGAGAAAAAATAGCCTGTAGGGTAATCCTACAGGGCAACATGGGTCAATTATTTAAGATACCGCCAACCACCTATTCGAGTAATATCTTCGCCGGTTTCCTCTCCGCTTGCTTCACACACAAACCCAGGTACTTCCGTTCCATCTTCAAGTTGGACTTTTCCCATCCCTAGAGGTGCTGGTATGAGCAAGGCAAATTTACCGAATTCTGAAACAGGCATTTCCCAAAGCTCAAGCTCAATGGAAGCTCCATCATGATTGGATCGTATAAGTCCCGGCTTTGCCGGTACTGTATCAAGTTTCACTAGTTTGTAGGTAGGAGCGGTTTTTGCTTCTTTAACAAACGTAGCCTGATGTTCGACCATCTGCTTCTCTAGTGGAAAGCCTCTCATATGCAATCCACAAACTGCTACTAGCGTTGTAGTTTTTTTTGTTTCAGTCTGCTTATTGTTTAATAGTAGATCGGCAAGACCAAGAATGAAATGCTCATTTTGGTTTGTTGAGAAAAAGGTTATTCCAAATGGAAGGTTCTCTTCAGCATCCAGAGTTGGGATATTAATAGCACTCAAATCTAATAGATTGCAATGATTCGTGTATAAGCCCATCGCACTGTTAGTAGCAATCGGGTTGCTTCGTACAGCATCTCTTGTCCACGTGCCTCCAGAAGTAGGCATTACCAAAACTCCATCTTTAAACTGCTGATGAGCCTTTTGCTTGAATGCTTGTAGCTTATGCATGGCTTCAAAAACGGATGCCGCATCGTATTCCGGCTTCGCCCCTGAACGCAAAACGGCCTCAGTTACCGGAAATGCAACACCTTTATTCTCAGTTATGAATGCTCCTAAGTCAGACCACCGTTCTGCTACCCATGGACCATCGTATAAAACGCTAGCCGCCTCTGATAAGTAGCCTCCATCAATGTATTCAATAGGAATATTTAGTTTTTCCAATCCTACAATAGCTGCATCCCAAGCTTTCTCATACTTATCTGCGAATGGTCCAAAAAAGCTAGGTGGCTCCTTCGTTAAATAGATTTTTTCAGGTAAAGCATTTGCCTCGCGAGTAATATTTTTTGACCATGGATCACTTTCGTCTAAGCCTCTTACCACCTGGTCAACCATCTCTACATCCGACAAGGCGTTTGCAAAAATGGTCACACAGTCAAGACTTGCACAAGCTGGAACTACCCCTTTCGTTGGCCATGCTCCCAGACTTGGCTTGAATCCTACCAATCTATTAAGGGCAGCAGGTACACGACCTGATCCTGCTGTGTCCGTTCCAAGTGCAAAAGCCACTTGACCTCGTGCAACAGAACCAGCAGATCCCGAGCTTGAGCCTCCACTAATTAAATCTGGGTTAAGCGCATTCCTTGTCTCTCCATAGGGACTTCTCGTTCCAACAAGTCCTGTAGCAAATTGATCTAGATTGGCTTTTCCAACCGGAATCGCACCAGCATCTATGAGCCGTTTGACTACAGTCGCATGCTCTTTAGGAGTGTAAGCAAACTCTTCACAACCAGCTGTTGTTGGTACTCCTGCTAGGTCGATATTATCTTTAATGGCAAAAGGGATCCCCCAGAGAGGTGCACTCTCTAGGTCCAATTTCTTCAAGTTGTCTAAGTATGGCTGGATGAATTCGATAGATGGTGGAGTAATCCAAATATTCATCTCTTTGTCAGCTTCTGCTCGTTGAATAATCTCTTGAATTAACCCTTCCGGTGTTAATTCGTTAGCCATATACTTTTCTTTTAATTTATGAATGGATAGGAGCTTTGGCGTGTTCATCGTTTTCATTGGATATCCCCCGTTTCTCTTTTGTAATAGAGACAAACAATTGTCCCGCATGTACCTCGTCACCCGGTGATACGTGGACAGATTCAATCACCCCATCAAACGGAGCATGTTGAGGAAATTCCATTTTCATACTTTCCTCAATCATTAACACATCACCTTTCTTGACCTGATCACCTGGAGATACAAGCACTTTCCAGACACTTCCGGGCATGGTACAGCGAACCGCTTCTACTCCTTTAGGCAACTCTTGCTCTACCGATACAGATACCGATTGTTCCGAAATATACTCGGCTAGACCAAGCTCCTTCCAGCTTTCACGTTCCGCTTTAAATGCTGCCTCTTGTGTTTGTCGAAACTCTTCCGCACTATCCTTAATGGAATCTAAAAACGATAGATACTCACCAAGGTTAAATGCGGTCTCTGTAATCTCTACTTCAAAACGTCCACGTAAAAAGTCTTCTCTCATGACGGTAAGTTCTTCTGTGCTAACTGGGTAAAATTGAATTTGGTCAAAGAAACGAAGTAACCAAGGCTTTTGTTCCGTGAAGCTTTCTGTTTCCCGAACACGGTTCCATACTTGAACCGTCCGCCCAACGAATTGGTAGCCACCAGGTCCCTCCATTCCATAGATACACATATAAGCCCCACCAATTCCAACAGCATTCTCCGGCGTCCATGTTCGAGCTGGATTATATTTGGTTGTTACTAATCGGTGTCTTGGATCAATTGGTGTTGCAACAGGTGCACCTAAATACACATCGCCAAGACCAAGGACTAGATAGCTTGCATCAAAGACTGTTTTCTTTACATCCTCAATCTGACCAAGACCATTGACTCTTCGAATAAACTCTAAGTTGCTCGGGCACCAAGGCGCATCCGGACGAACATTTTTTTGATAACGATCGATGGCAAGCTGTGTAGCTGGATCATCCCATGAAAGAGGAAGTCGAACGACCCGGGACGGTACTTCAATTTCCTCTAGCGGAGGTAGCTCTCGATTGATTCCTTCAATTAATTCACATATAGCAAAGGTTGAAATTTGATATGCATCAAAATGAACTTGTAAGGAACGAATACCAGGTGTTAAGTCTAAAACAGGAATATCCTTGCGGGCTTGGATAGCATCCATCAAAGCATGAATTTGAAAACGTAGTAGGAGATCTAATTCCATATCTCCATATTCAATGAGAATATGCTCATCTCCCGCCGCACGAATCGTCATCGGAAAACGGCTTTCGTTATTTTGAACTAGTACGGGATAACTTGGTGAAAGAAGCTTCGTTTTTTTAGGCAAAGTAGGAACCGAATGCTCCCCTATATTTTCTAAAAATAGCTCTTGTGTCTTTCTTAACTCTTCTGCCTCTTCTAATGTTAGAAGTTGAAAGCGAACCTTGTCACCCGCATGAAGCTGGCCAAGTTTCCAAAATTCTGCAGAAGCTGTCGTCACTGGACAAACAAATCCACCAAGACTCGGACCATCAGGGCCAAGTAAAATAGGCATATCTCCGGTTAAATCTAATGTACCTATCGCATACGCATTGTCGTGAATATTAGAAGGATGTAACCCAGCCTCTCCCCCGTCTTCTCTAGCCCATAGTGGTGCTGGTCCAATTAATCGGACACCCGTACGTGAGCTATTAAAGTGAACTTCCCAGCTTGTTTCTGTCAACTGCGTTAAATATTCCGGTAATAAAAATTCTTCCGTACAGTGTGGACCAGGAATCACACCTATTGTCCATTCTTTTGTTAATACTGGCTGTTGATACAATGCAAGCTCTTTATTTCTAGGGGTCGCACAAGGTTGAACACGTAAAACATCTCCTGTTCGAAGCGCACGGCCACCGTGTCCACCAAAGCCTCCAAGGGTAAATGTTGAAGCACTTCCTAAATAAAGAGGCATATCGAAACCACCTGCGACTAGCAAATAAGAGCGCATCCCTTTTGCAGCTTCACCGAATGAAAGAATTTGACCGCGTTTGGCAGTGACCACCGTGTAAGAAGGAACAGGAAGGTCATCGAGTGTAGCCCCCATATCTGAACCGGTTAAGCAAAACACGATATCTCCACGAAAACGGTAGGATCCCCCTCGTAAAGTTAGCTCTAATCCAGCCGCTTGGGGGTCATTTCCTAACAAACGATTACCTATTCGGAAGGAGAACGGATCCATCGGTCCACAAGGAGGAACACCTACATCCCAATGCCCCACTCGACCAGGCCAATCTTGAACCGTTGTTTGAATTCCCCCATCTAGTACTTCAATAGCACACTCAGCTGGGGAAAATTCTTTTAACATTTGCGTATGAACATTTCCAGAACGACATTCCTCTTCCTCTAATAGCGACTGTACATATTGTAGGTTCGTTGTGACACCATACAGCCTTGTATCCTGTAGAGCTTGACTTAACTGATTCAATGCTTGATCACGCGTGTCGGCATGGACAATGATTTTCGCCAACATCGGGTCATACAAGGATGTGACAGTTAATCCATCTCTTACCCATGTTTCAATCCGTGCATCCTCTGAGAATCGGACTTGATCCAGTTGACCTCCACTTGGACGAAAATCATTAAGACAATCTTCCGCATAAATACGAGCCTGAATACTATGCCCTTTCGGAGTGGTATACAAAGTACTAAGTTGACGAAGTTCACCTGCTGCTTCACGAACCATCCACTCTACTAAATCAAGACCTAATACTTCTTCGGTTACACCATGTTCTACTTGAAGTCTTGTATTTACTTCAAGAAAGTAGAACTTCTCAGCCTCCGGATCATACAAATACTCGACCGTTCCTGCACTACGGTATCCAACTTCCTCTGCTAGTCGTTTGGAAGCAGCGAGCATTTCTTCACGAACCTCTTGAGATAAACATGGAGCTGGACTTTCTTCTACCACCTTTTGGTTACGACGCTGAATGGAACAATCACGTTCTCCTAGTGCAACCACTTCTCCATACTCATTTCCAAAAATTTGTACCTCGACGTGGCGCGCTTTTTGAATATATTTTTCTAAGAAAACTCCCCCATTGTTAAAATTCGTTTCAGCTAGGCGACAGACTGAATCGAAAGCATCCGTTAAGGAAGTCTCATCTTTACAGACACGCATTCCAATTCCACCACCACCTGCTGTACTCTTTAGCATGACAGGGTAACCAATTCGATTCGCTTCTGAAATCG
The DNA here is from genome assembly GCF_001591645.1 of Robertmurraya korlensis NBRC 107688. Lineage (GTDB taxonomy): Bacteria > Bacillota > Bacilli > Bacillales > Cytobacillaceae > Robertmurraya_A. Next base: position 72,977 of record NZ_BCVH01000014.1, read on the forward strand.
CCGTTTCTAATGTAGTAATCAACGGTGTTCCCGGCAAAAGAGGAACGCCCGCTTTCTCAGCAATTTCCCGTGCTGAATGCTTCAATCCAAACAGCTCCATCTGTTCAGGAGTAGGCCCAATAAAGGCAATTCCATGCTTTTGACAAGCACGAGCGAAATCTGCATTCTCACTTAGGAATCCATATCCCGGGTGAATGGCTTCGGCTCCGGTTTCTAGTGCCGTTTTTAAAATAAGATCCGCATTTAAATAGCTTTCTTTTGCAGCACCTTCACCAATTAATACTGCTTCATCCGCGTGATCGACATGGAGACTGTCTTGATCTGCTTTGGTATACACTGCAACAGATGAGATATTTAGTTTCTTTAGTGTTCTTTCAATCCGAACCGCGATTGCTCCACGATTGGCAATTAATACTTTTTTGAACATGGCTGGAGCTCCTCTCTATGTTATTTATCCCAGATTAGTAGTTGAATAGGAGTAGGATTATAGGCATTACATGGATTATTTAATTGTGGACAGTTGCTAATAAGAACCAGTGTCCGACTAATTGCCTTCATTTCTACATATAGCCCTGGGGCTGAAACGCCATCCTCAAAGGTCAATCCACCTTGTGGAGTAACAGGAACATTCATAAAGAAGTTGACGTTTGGTGCTAGATCACGTTTGTTAAATCGACTTCCATACTTTGACAGTTGAAGCATAAATGTGTCTCGACAGTTGTGCATAGGAAGCGTGTCGTGCGAATAACGAACCGTGTTACTTTGTGCGGAACAAGCTCCACCAAGTGTGTCGTGGCGTCCACATGTATCAGCGACAATCTTTACAAGTTCTTTTCCAGAATCGGATACAAGAACGGACCCCGTTGTTAAATAAACATTGCCCTGGCGTTGAATCGTATTTACGGCACTATAATGATCCGTGGGATGATCAGCATCGTAGAATAGCGTATCTGCTGCCTGATTTCCTTCTAAATCAACGATTCGTAGCACCTGGCCTGGTTCTAGAATCTGTGTCCACCCTTCTCCAGCAGGCACAATATAATTATTAATTGCTTCCTCTACCTGTCTTTCACTAACCTTGTATTGTAAAGTAGCCATTAGTTTGTTCCTCCTTTTGTTAGCACAACGTACTCCCATGTGTTTTCAAATGCCCGGCGGTTTTCCGGACGGTGGTTAACACATGTATCGTCCTCCTCTAGAGGAGCTGCATCGGTAACCGTCACCTCAACCGAAACAGAAGGGTAACTTGCACTAGGGTCAAGTGGGTTTGGAGTGTTTGATAGAATGATAATCACGTCCATTTCGGTCCTTAGGGTGATCGTCTCACCTGTTTTGGCATGACCAGGGACAAAATGGAGAGAACCGTCATCCTCGCAATAGACCTTTGAAAATAAATTAACGACTGGAGTCAGATCTCTGTTCGTCAATCCATTTCGAAACAGTTCAACCGCAAAGTTTTCCTCCCCACTTCTGTACCAATCATTTCGTTGATTTTGATAGGAGGTCTTCCCAAATCGTTCGTCAATCATTAGGCGGGTCGCATAACCTGATATCGTGTCATGCCATCCAAGAGAATCATCAATAATACTAGCAAGTACTCTTCCGTTATCACTCATTAGGACATTCCCTGTTGTCAAGTGAGCCGTATGCTGAGCTTTTAATGTATCCGGCATATTGTAACGCTCTGTTGTGTCATCTGCGTTATATAAAAGTATAGAGAGGTTTGCTCCTTCTCCTAAAGCAGTAAACGTTAGTTTCTTTCCTCTTCTTATTTTCGTAGACCATTTCCCACCAGCTGGAATGATTTTTGTAGGTACCTGATTCATTATTTTTAGCCTCCTTTAAAATAAAAAAGGATAAAAGCCTAGGAGAGATCATTCGTCTCCCAGGCTTTTATCCTTCCGTGTATACAGCAGGTGCTGTACGCTCTCTCTCGGACCAGACGTTTCTCAACCGGAACCCTAGAAAGCTTTTTTGTTTCCAACATTTTGCGGAAACCTGTATGTTGTTATAAGTAGTATAACTGTCAGAAAAGATAGAAAACAACGAACATGTCAGACTATCTAACAACGTTTTTCTTCATCCCCGTCTGATTAAAAGACAGCGCTATTTTACGTTCTCTAGCTTTCGTCCATTCATTCTTTAAGAAAAGATAAGCAAATCCTGTAGCAACCCAAATGACACCAGCGGTTAAGGTATGCTTATCAAGCAGTGTCAGCAACCAACCGATAAAACTTGCTCCTGCAAGTGGGAAAATAAGATAGAGACAGGTCCCTTTTAGTGAACGTCTTTTCATTTTTACATAATAATGGGCAATAACTGATAAATTGACAAATATAAACGCAGTTAGTGCACCAAAACTTACAAACATAACAGCAGTATCTAAACTAATAAAGACAGCGGACAAGGAGATAATGGCTACCAAAACGATATTAGCAAACGGTGTTTTATATTTAGGGTGAATGGATGTAAATACTTTTCCTGGTAGAATCGATTCTTTTCCAAGTGCATATAAGAAACGGCTCACACTTGTTACAGAGGCAACTCCCTGTGTGAAAGTGGCAATCATTAGAACCATTATGAATAAAGAGCTGAATAGATTGCCACCTACTACTTGAACAAGAGTATAGGCTGCATTATCGGCTTTGGTAAACGTAAAATCTGGATAGGCTATTTGAGTCAAATAAGAGATGGCCGTGTACATCGTCACTGCTATGATTACAATGAGGAAGATTGCTTTTGGTATCGTCTTTTTTGCATCAATCGTTTCCTCTGCCATGGTTGTCACTGCATCAAAACCGAGGAAGCAAAAACAAATGAGTGCTGCACCGGAAAAAACGGCATTTAATCTAATGTCTTCTCCAAAGAAAGGCGTTAAAGAGAACAGGGAGCTAGCACCCGATCCACCTGATAAAAGATCCTTTGCCACAAGGATACAGAATATGAGAATAAATCCAATTTGGACTATTACCGACATCCCACTCACACGAGCGGCTGATTTAATACCAACAATATTAACGACAGCAAGGACGATATTCATAATGATAATCCAAACAAAAACGGGTATAGAAGGAAACTCAGTATGCATGAAGATACCAAATGTTAGTATGGCGATAATAGGGGAGAAGATATAATCCAAAAGAAGTGCCCAACCAACAAGAAAACCAGCCATTGGGTGAACCGCCCTCTTGGTATACGTATAGGCAGAACCTGAAACGGGGTAAGCCTTAACCATTAAACTGTAGCTATAGGCGGTGAAAAAGATTGCTATGAATGCCGTTACATAGGCAGCAGCCATCATCCCACTTGAAGCCTCATAAGCAACGCCGTATACGGTAAAGAATATCATAGGGGTCATCCAAGCAAGCCCCATAAATACCACTTGATGCAGCTTTAGTGATTTTACTAATCCAGTTCCTTTATTCATTCCTAACACCTTCTCTTTTCGGGATTATTTGTAAAAAAACAAAAGCCCGAGAGAATTTTATAGAAAAATTCTCCCGGGCTTTTGTCCCTCCGTGTCTACAGCATTGACTGTACGCTCTCTCTCGGACCAGACGTTTCGCAACCGGAACCCTAGACAGCAATTTTTGTCCTCAATTACCGTAACGAGAACCTGTATGCTTTTATACTCTGAAGTATAAATGCGGAAAAGTGTAGGTTCAAGGGACATGTTAGATTATATGACATGAAAAAAATAAAAAGCTACCAGGTAAGGTAGCTTTTTAGGAAGTAACTTTATTAACCGAATCGGTAGTAAACCAAAACAATCGTTGCTAGAACAAACAAGAAATTTAAAAATACAAAGATAAACTGATCCAGTTTTGTTTTATGCCATTTGATAGGAGGATTATAGAATGATACTCCTTCAATAATAAAGATGATTAAGACAATATGAATCATGAAATGACCAATAATTTCTGTAAAACCAAACAACATCGTCGTCATGATAAAGATAACTGTAACAACAAGGCCTAACACTCTATTTAAAATACCTACCACTAGTAAGTAGCCTACGACAAACTCGATAAATGCTGCCATCACAATAAAAGTAGCTGGTGCGAATCCAAAGGTCGGAACATGGTGATGTACAATAATGTCCATCGACATACTTGGATACACCCATTTTTCAACTGCCACCCAACATAGAGATAACCCTGTGCCTAAATATAAAAATGGAAATCCTACATTTTCTAGCTTCGTTTTTCCTACAAGTAATACACCAATAATAGCAATATAAAAGCCGTAATCAAGCATGTAGAAGATCCCATGTTCTACAGTAATATAAACAAATAAGCCTAAAAGAATAACTGATCCAATTTTTGTTGCAATGTGATGAGGAATCAATAAGAAACCAACGCTCACCCAAGCAAAAATGGCTACCATCTGAGTTACATGTAATTCCGGTGCAAATAAGGTTCCATTAATGATTTGAAGTATAAGGGCAATGGCTGTCCCATACTTTAACAAATATCTAGAATATTTTCTTAAACTAGATAATTTGTCATCCCAAATCTTAATTTGCTTCCATTGAGCAAATCTAGGGATAAGAAGTGTAAGTACCCCTAAAACAACCGCAGCAAGTAGTGCTAAAGATATAAATAGCGGTGATAATATATTTTCTATCGTTTCTTTTTGTGGTGTTAGTTTTGTGAACCACTTCACATGAGCTTGTGCAAAATAAGGTGTTAAAATGGCCCCAATTAGTGTTGTAAAGAAAAAGATTTTCTTCATAGTTATGTCCTCCTTGCGATTAACACTATTAACATATTACTAATATACTTTACCCGTCGTTCTTTGTGTGATAGTAAAATTGAACTTTTTGTGAATGTTATCACAAAGGATAAATAAGGAACTAAGACCTAGAAACCTAACCGATATTTCTAACGTAAATACCTATGTAAATGGTCGTTTTAAAGGAGGATATAATGAAAAAGAAAAGACCTGTCATATTTATTATCATCAGTTTACTAAGCATTATTCTTTATATTTCTGGATGTAGCGATTCCGAAGCTAGTAATTCTCTAACAGAAGAAACGAAAAAGGAAGAAAATAAATACGAAAAGCTCGTAAAAGATAAAAATAAAGAACTTGATCTTCAGCCCCTTCAACTAACTTCTTATAGCAAAGAGGCTGGCGTAACATTAAAAAATCCTACATATAAAGAGTTCGCTGTAAATAAAAAGGTGATGGTTGAAGGAGCCATTCAAAAATTTTCAGAGGTTAAGTCTGACTATGTTTGGATCAAGGTTCGAGCGAACGAAGAGGGACCGGCAGGGATGGAGCAAGAATATTATGCACCAATTAAAGAGGGGAAGTTTAAGCAAGAGATTTCCCTTTTTAATGGAGTAGGACAGTATGATGTAAAAGTACAGGTTCCTAGCTTAGATCGGGAAGATTATTATTTTGAAACTGCATCATTTATCGTTCATAATGTGAACCCACACATGGAAAGGGATGTTACCTATTCCCCTTTTGGTCAAGAAGCTGAAATCCTTCTTGATCTCGATCTTGGATATGTCACCGAAGAAGAGATTTTCTCGTTAAGAGGAGATGCAGGAAAATTAACCGATAGCAACACCATTATGATTAAGCTAACAAAAGACTCCGATTCCTGGACTCATGTATTACCGATTGTAGATGGTCAATTTTCCTTTGATGTCCCTCTTTTATATGGGAAAGGAGTACATGAACTCGAAGTACTAGTCCCTGATAAGGAGCGAGAAAAGTATTATCAGCCAGCAACAAAGATACTTATTAATAACGAATCAGACCGGATGATGTCGCCTATTGATTTTTCAAGTACGTATCTAGAACGTGGAGTCACACTTTCTTATCCACAGTTTGGTGGTGTTGAATCTGATGGCCTTTTTACTATTAAAGGTACAATTGACCCAAAAGCTGAATTTGGTCCAGAAACGACTCATCTTTATGTCACTACGAAAAAAGGCGAAGACGAAGCCTTAGACGTCATTCCCGTAGAGGATTTCTCATTCAATGACTCCTTCTACTTACGATTTGGACCGGGAACATATGAAGTCATGCTAAGCGTGCCTGAAATCAAGGAAGAAAAAAGTGACAAGTTTAGATATTTTGGATTTGCTAAATTTGAGGTTGATTCTATTTCCGAAGATAAACGTGATTTGCTACCATCACGTGGTGTAGAGTCCGATGATCCAAAAATTCAGGAATTAGCCGGCCAGTTAACAAACGGCTTAACCACTGACAGGGAAAAAGCAGAAGCCATTTACAAGTATGTGGCAAGTACTATTTCTTATGATGTAGAAAAATACGAAACGAAAAACTATAACTGGGATGATAGTGCCTTAAAAACTCTTGAATTAAAGAAGGGGATTTGTCAGGATTACGCATACCTTACGATTGCCTTATTAAGGGCTAGCAATATCGAAGCTAGATTAATTGAAGGAAGTGCCTTTGGTGGATTTTGGCCACAAAAGCATGCATGGGTAGAGACAAAGGTAGATGGAAATTGGCTAACCATGGACCCGACCTGGGGTGCTGGATATATTAAAGACAATGCCTTCGTGGCACAGTACACAACAGAATACTTTGATCCAAATCCAGTAGAATTCGAAAAATCTCATACGCGTACCGGGGTATCATATTAAAAAAACAAGCACCAGAATTTTTGTCTGGTGCTTGTTCATTTTATTTTCTTTCGATTAAACCTAATCCAAGGCCTACCGGGTCTACAATGTAAGCTAGATAAAACTCTTCAAACTCCATTTTCTCCCTTACGACCATTGCACCATTTTCAGTAGCTTTAGCAATTGAATGCTCTATTGAATCCACCTCTATTTGAAGACGAATCCCATGAGGAAAATCATGTGGTCCCTTTGCGATACCACCGTTCACCCCAGCTTCAGTGTCTTTATTGGTCGTCACCGTTTGGTAATCCCATTGTGGCTCAGAAATCTCCCACCCAAACACCATAGAATAAAAACTAGTAGCCTTCTTAGGATCCTGACTATTTAACTCAAATCCTACTACTTTCCCCACAAACACCACCCCTTTTGTCGTTTAATTACATTTTAATGAACTTTTACCGGACTTTATCATATTTTTGTAAGATTTACGGGTCTTTTTCGGTCTATGAAAGCTGTTTCTTCTAATTTCTCCTCAGCTAACGTCCTTCAGACACCCTATGAAGAACGTTTCCTTCGAATTTTGTTTTCCCCATAATTCATAATCTCCTGTTGATAAATTCTTTCCACCTTCCTTGCAAAAGAATCAGAAGAATAGTCACATACCGCTATCGATCTTGCGTTATGACTTAAACGTAGGTACACGTCTTCTTTGCTTAGAATGACATGAAGTTTTTCTTTAAACTCTTCAAAGCTCGAGTATTGCCATCCATTTACTCCATCAATAATCACGTCATCTAAACAGGTATCCTTCCGACAAAGGGCAGGTACTCCATTTGCTAATGCCTCCACATACGTTAGACCTTGTGTTTCGCTATTTGATGCACTAACAAATACATCCCCTAATTGGTAATAAGAAGAGATTTCTTTAGGAGAGACCATTCCAACAAATATGACTTGATTACTAATTCCTAACGTTTTTGCATATTGCTCCAAGCACTCCCGATTTGGTCCATCACCAACAATAAGTAGCGTCACGTTATTTTGATCTGTTTTTGACAGATAGAATAGAATCTCCTCGAGGTTCTTTTCCTTTGCTAAACGACCAACCGATAACATTACCTTATGATGATTAGGGATACCCATTCTCATACGAAGCGTTTGCTTATCTTCGTCATTGATGGGCTTGGTTATTCTAGCTATATTGATTCCGGTAGGCACCACCTGAATGGGTCGGTTCACACCATATCCGTGCAAAATGGAGCGAACTTTATTGGTAGGGGCAATAATACAATGGGTATTTTTTAATAGCTTTCTAGTAAAATAAGCTACCATGGCTTTGCCCCACTTTTTGTACGGGGAAAAATAATGGGTGTAGTCTTCATAAACGGTGTGATATGTATGGACCATCGGGATTTCAAGTTTCTTTGCAATTTGTCGAGCCATTAAAAAGGTACTAAACTCACAGTGAGAGTGAATAATATCCGGCTGCCAGTACATCAGCTCGTCAACATATGCAGTACCTGTACGCAAGGCAAATCTTGCACCCGGGTAGACCTTCCCCGCGCCCAGTGAGCTAATATAAGTAACATGATCCTTTTTATATGATCGTTTTGTTGTAGATAAAGTAAGTATTTTCACCTCGTGTCCAAGTACTCTTAGTTCTTTTTCCAAATTCATAACCGATGTGACTACCCCATTGATTATAGGAGTATAACACTCAGTTGTTAGTAAGATTTTCATATTTAGCCACCTTTGCTCGTTTTTTTACACGGACAAACTTGAGTCTAAATAACATTAAAAACACTTTTCATACTGTCATTTAGTATAAATAAGTGTTTTAAATTAGAATTTGGATAAATGTAAAAGATACTTAAAGATTTGGATAAAAATAAAAAGAGGATCCCTAGAAGGACCCTCAAATCATTTTTGATTATTGTTTGAAATTGCCTTTTGGACTGCTCGAATAATTCCACCATATCCTGTGCAGCGACAAAGGTTTCCAGATAGAGCTTCCTGAATTTGCTCTTCCGATGGAGCCTGGTTGGTAGCCAATAAGGCATGTACCGCCATCATCATTCCCGGTGTGCAGTACCCACATTGAAAACCTCCCTCTTCTAAAAATACACGCTGAATGGGGTCAAGTTCTTCCCCAGATAAACCTTCAATCGTAATAATAGAAGCGTGGTTTGCTTGATAAGCCATAACAAGACATGAGTTGACTAACTGGTTGTTCATCTGAACCGCACAGGCACCGCAACGACCGACTTCACATGAAATTTTCGTACCAGTAAAGTTCAATTCCTCTCGTAAAATGGTCACAAGCCTCTTCGTGGGGGGAACCTGTAATTCATAATTTGCTCCATTTATCGTTAGAGAAAGCTCCATTTTCGGGGGAGTCATGACCTCTGCCTGTTCTTTCATATCCATCGCTTCTCCCCTCTACTAGACAAGTGCTCTAATAATACTTCCCTTGACACAGGTAGCTTACTGATCCAACACCCCGTTGCATCATGAATGGCCTTCACAATTGCTGGAGCAACTGCAATTGTACCAATCTCCCCCACTCCACGCGGTCCATAGATATCCCCGTCTTGAAGCTTCTCGATCGCCTCCACATTCATGACAAACGGAACATCTTGTATGGTAGGAATAAGATAGGTATCAAAATTATCATTTACGTAATGTCCATTTTCCATCTTTGCTTCTTCCATCAAACTGTAGCCTAATGCCATTATCCCTCCTCCTTCAATTTGCCCCTGATAACCTAGTAAACTCACAACAGGACCAGCTGCTATTGCTTGATCTAAAGTAAGCACCTTTATTTTTCCTGTTAAAAGGTCTACCTCCACCTTTGCTAATACGGAAGAGAACGCATATAAAAAATGACTTCCATCAACAACAGCATCAGGACTAGTCGGAAAATCAAAGGAAGTTTCTACTTTTATAAAAGGTTCATGTAAAGTTTTCTCAGCTAATTCAACAAACGTGATACATAGATTGTCATCTTTGAACCAAATTCCATTTGGTCCCATACATAGATCCTCAACTGGAAGACCAGTTACTTTTGTTGCCCTCTCCAGTATTTTACTTCGAAACGTATCCTTCATTCGTTGAATGGAATTCCACACCATACTCGTGGCACGAGAGGCAGTGGATGAACCCGATACAGGTACTGAATCCGTATCCCCTATGACAATGTGAATATCGTCTTCCATACAATGAAACTCTTCCATGATCAACGTCTCAATCACAGCTAATAATCCTTGCCCACACTCTTCGAAACCAAAAGCAACTTCTATTTTCCCCTCACTTGTAAAAGAAAGACGTCCTCCAGCTGGGTCCATTCGACCGGCACCTAAACCCCCTCCATGAATTGAAATGGCCACTCCGGTTCCGGTTACCTTCCACTTTTCTAACGAATCATTTTCATTTGTTATGTTAGTTAATTTTTGCTTGATTGCTTCTAAGACGTCCTTTGCACCACTGGTTGGGGCAACCTTTTGCCCTAAAGGACCCGGACTATTCACTTGTCTCAGGTTCTTCTCACGAAATTCGATTGGATCCATCTGCAGTCTTTCAGCTAAACGATCCATTTGCCCTTCGAGAGCGAAAGTCACCTGATTTCCACCAAAACCTCTAAATTCTCCTGCCACGCCATTATTTGTAAAGACCGACACCCCTTCTATTTCTATGTTCGGAATAATGTAAGGACCAGGAGCATGCTCTACAGCAAAGTCCAACACAGCAGGACCTAATGTTGCATAAGCTCCCGTATCAGCTACTATCTTTACCTTATGTGAAATAATGTTTCCTGTATCATCAACCCCGGTTTTCATTGTTATTTTCATCGGATGTCGTTTTAACCCCGCGCGAACTGACTCTCTTCTTGTATTGTGGATTTTGACTGGACAATTGGTTGCAAGTGCGAGCAGAGCTCCGTAAGGTTGAACGTTTAATTCATCTTTTCCCCCAAAGGATCCCCCCATCGGACTCGACACGATCCGAATATCAGATTCATTCATATTTAAAATTCTAGCAAGCTGATAGCGATCCTTAAACCCATGCTGTGTACCAACATAAACAGTTAAATTCCCGTCAACCTCTGGGACGATCACTCCACCTTCTGTTTCCATATAAGCATGCATCTGCCTTGGAAGTTCATACGTTCCCTCAACAATATGTGTGCATAACTCAAAGCCTTTCTCTACATCTCCTTTTGAATAATGGGCACGGTGGAGAAGGTTCCCATCGGGGTGGAGCTTTGGTGCATTAGGATGAAGGGCCTTTTCAGGCTCTATAATAACCGGAAGCTTTTTATACACAACCTGAATTAACTGTAACGCTTCGTCAGCAATTTCTATCGTATCTGCCGCCACAGCAGCAATGGCATCGCCAACATATCGTACTCGATCCTCACAAAGTACGGGCTGATCCGGAAAAATGAGTCCAAATCCGTTTAAACCTGGGACATCCTCATAAGTAACAATTGCTCTTACCCCAGGAAGCTGCTTCGCCAGCTCGGTAGAAATGGATTGAATTTCTGCATGAGGTTCTGTGCTTCTTAAGATTTTCCCGTATAACATACCTGGAAATGATAAATCAGTTAGATACTTTAGTTCACCAGTTACCTTCCCCGGACCATCAGGACGTATTTTCTTTTTCTTATCTAAAGAGCTGGTTTGTATCGGCATGGTCCCCCTCCTTTACGTAGCTAGTCTAGCAATCTCAGAGACAACCCAATTAGAAGCAACTAATCTTTTATAAGTTGCGGTAGAAAATGGGTCTGTTGAAGGAATAAATTCTTCATTTATCACTTGATAGACCTTCTGAAGATGGTTATTCGTAAGAGTAGAACCTTCTAATAGCTGTTCAGATTCATATAAGCGTTGAGGGTGAGTCGAACCACCACTTAAGGCCAATCGAACAGCTGTTAGCTTCCTCTTTTCATTTAGATTGAACGATCCTGCAACCGTTATGACGCTCGGTGTAAATGCCTCCCGGTGGCAGAGCTTCTTATAAAAAAAACGCTTCGTTTGATCTTCTGGCACAAGGACAGAGATAATAAGCGATTGATTGTTAGTTTTTATATAATCCGATAATGGCAAAGAATGTGTAGAGTTTCCGTCATACAGGGTGAGGAAGGCATCCATCGCTAGTAAAGCAGGAATCATATCTCCAAACCCATTAGCAATGTTTCCACCAATCGTCCCTCTGTTTCTGACAGCAGGTGCTGCAATATTTTTAGCAGCTTCGACAAGAAGAGGATGGAACAGGTTCTTATTTTGTCGGCAGAAATCCAAGGTAATCCCAGCTCCAAGACGAGTATAGGTTTGGCCATTTACTAGTTCCTCCCCCCAACCTTTCATCTCATTCATGTGATCCAAACTAATTAAATGCGAAGGACAATTGAGCCCTTTCGCCCAATGTGTCTGCATAAGAGTTCCACCTGCAATAAACGCTGCGTTCTCCCCGTACTTTTTCTTAAGATCCCAAGCCTCCTCAAGTGATGTAGGCATCCAAACACAGGTATCAATGAGTGAAGTTGTTCCTTGTCTAATCATCTCCATTCCCCTCCAATCACACGTTCATAATCTTCCTTTGTATCAATATCATAAAATTCTTGAGCATATGGGAACTCCACATATATTCCTTCTAATTCGTGAAAAAGCTTTCTCGCTCCAACATCTCCCTGTAGTTTCATTAGATTAGGAATAACGCGCGGTGAAAAGATTACTGGTGGTCTAGGTATTCCATCGTAACTAGCAGCTACGAAGTCTTTTTGGTCAGAATCATTGATATAGGTAGTTACTAATTCGTTAATGGTAGCCCTCGACAAATAGGGCTGGTCAGCTAGAAGGATCATCATTCCCTTTGGGTTCTCACTCATCGCTGCAAGTATTCCGCGTTTCAATGAATGTGCCTGCCCTCGCTCCGCATCATCGCATACCACATGAGTCCATTGACTTGAATAGGGGAAACAGAACAGTGAGGGATCAATCCAGTCGAGGGAGTCTTCTTTTTTTGTAACTACTAGGACATGCTCAAGTAGTGATGAGGATAATGCTGTTTGTAAGCTTGAGTTCCCAATAGTGAAAGTAGGGAGTGGAAGGGATAGCTTGTTAGTCCCCATTCGGCTACTCTTACCCGCAGCAAGATATATGGCGATGATTCCATTTTTCATGAAGAATTCCCTCTTTGCTTTTATTCCGGTGTTGAATTAACTCTGCAACGATACTAACAGCTATTTCCTCTGGTCCCTCTGCTCCTATGGATAAACCCACTGGGCTTTTTAAATGAATAGGTATTTCTTTCCCTTCCAGTAACCTCTGCGTCCTGTTTTTAGAACCAAGTACTCCTAGATACCTTAGTTCCTTGGCAAGCAGATAATCCAAATATTCTTTATCCCTCTGAAAATTATGGGAAACAATGATACTTGAGTCTGAAGGTTGGAACGAAATTTTTTCTAAGCTCTCTTTAGGGAAACCAATAATTAGTTGATCTGCCTTTGGAAACACTTCTTTATTACACAATGCAGGTCGCCAATCCGACACTAGTACGGAAAATCCAGTTTTAGAAGCTAGTTCTACTAAAGGAATTACATCCTCGCCCGCTCCGAAGATGATTAACCGTGGTTTTGGTTCAAATGTATGGATATATAGGTGAGAAGTTAACTCCGGGGAATACACTGTTCCGCTTTTTTGGGGCTTATGATGATAGTCTTTCATTAGTTTTTTAGCTAAGGAAAGATTTTCACCTGACCATTTTCCAAAAATCATCCCTTCATCGGTCATAAATAAATAAGAGGATAAAGATAAATTTTCATTTAATTGTTTGATCATCGTCACTCTATTTCCAAGCTTCAGATGACTTTTTAAAATCGCTAAATGTTCAAGGAACTGGTCATCAACCGGTTCTAGTAAAACGGTAATGATTCCATTACAGCCTGCTCCTTGCCCCCATGTAAGATCGTCTTCTGCCTGCATATGATAGACAAAGGTTTGGGACTCACTGGTTCCAAACAAAGCTTCCACTCGAGACTCCAGATCCGTTTCTAGACAGCCAACACTAAGGATGCCCGTTCTTGAGCCATCTTTATGGAACAACATGGATGTTCCTTCTTTTCTATAGGCGGAGCCCTCCACTTGGATGATCGTTGCAAGAACACCCTCATTAGAAGCTGAAATCGACTGTAGTATTTCATGGATCGTTTCCATCTCTTGCTCCTCCTTTGATTTCCCGATAACTCAGTGTATTTATCGAATCATATCAAATCCAAACAGGTTAATGTATATATTTGTAAGTTAATCTAACATGGAAAGTGAAAGTCGGTCAAAATAAAACAAACCAGGCCCTTTAGGGAACTGGTTTGTCAAAGTATCGCTATGCTATTTTATGGGAGTGCTACAAAGCATATAAAACGTGCGGCTCTGAGGTCAATGTCTTAGTAGGTCTCGTTTTTAACTTCTGAAACTGTTCCTATCTGAATGAACCCTTTATTTGGACTCATTGATTGGTTATGAGCTCCATGCTGTCTTAATCCGCCTCTCATTCGGACAAAACCGACCGTTTCCATGACCACTCATGTCTGTTGCGACCGCACTAGTTAGCCCTCTTATTGAATTCTGTTTTATAAGCTACTTCCCCGTTCTTATTCATCGATTTCCTCATATTAAAATAAATATAAACTGCCATACCTGCTAATATATAGAACGATCCGTAAAAATATAGTTGGCTAAATGAAAGCCCTGATGCCAGCAGTCCAACGATATAGGATCCAAAGCCAATCCCCATATCAAATACAGATAAAAAGGTTGCCGTTGCCATCGCTCTCCGTTTTGGTGGTGCCGATTGTATCGCAATGGTTTGGAAGGTCGGGAACAATGTACCCCAGCCTAATCCAATAAAAGCAGCCGCTAGTAAAAAAATGAAGCTTGAGTTTGCTTGACTTAGTACAAACATCCCAATGGCGAATAAGACAATGCCAGGAAACACAATAATGTTGGCTCCAAATTGATCAAACCATCTACCTGTAAATGGTCGGGAAACCAAAAGGACACAGGCATAAACAACAAAGAAAAAGCTTGCGACATGACCTAAATGAACCTCACTTGCATAAACAGAGATAAATGAAATAATCGAAGAATACACTATCGCAAAGAATGCCCCTGTAATGGCAATGGGCAATGCTGTTTTTTCAAAAAGAGAACCTGTTGTAAACTTCGTCTTTTCCTTAGAAGGTTCAACCCCTATTAGTTCTTTCGTTTTTGTCAGTGAGAAGCCTGCTACAAGCCCTCCAAAAGATGCACCCAAGGCAATGATTAGCATGACTGCAATGCCGCCACTTTGCATGGAAGTTAGTCCGAGGTAAGGACCAATGACCATTGCTAGTGCTGAGGATAAGATAAAGTATCCCATTCCTTCGCCTCTTCTTTTTTCAGGGATAATATCAGCTACAATCGAACCAGCAGCAGTCGTTGCCATACCAAAGCTTACTCCATGAATAAGCCTAACGATGAGCAATTGAGAAACGCTATGTGAAAAGAAATAGAGAAGAGTGGTAGATAGAAATAATAGTAATGAGGTAATTAATATGATTCTTCCTCCATATTTTTCAATCAGCTTTCCTGAGAAGGGGCGTATGATGATAGCCGCAAGAAGAAAAGTAGTAGTAAGTAAACCCGCAGAGGATTTGGATGCGCCTAAGTCATTAACGACATATACTGGCAACGTTACTAAGAGAAAATAGAAGCTCATAAATAAAAAGAAATTACTGGTTGAAACGGCAATAAAGTTTCTCGACCATAATTTTGTTTGTGTAGTATCATCCAAGTTGTTCACAGCTCCCTTATAATTTCCTAAGCCATTCTGACACAATCATTTGAAGTTCCTTTTGATGATTTTCAGAAAGACTAGTACTAATTTGATTATTTACGTCCATAACGGCTTTTTCCCAAACCGGATAATTTGTTAGTGCCTTATTGGTTAAGGCAATGTATCTTTTTCTTTTGTCTTGCCCTTCTGTCTGCTCTATAAGCCCAAGCTTTTGAAGCTTCTGAATGGTTCTCGTCATTGGTGGAGCTTCGATCGCCAAATAACTGCACAGCTCTTTTTGTGTCATAGATCCCTTTTCCTTAAGTATGAATAAAACTGACCACTGAGAGCTATAAATCTCATACGGTTCTAGCGCAGCATTTAACCTTTTGGTCAGATTCCTTGAAAGTTGGTGGATGCTATGAAACAAATGGTGTTTTTCTTCCATACATTTATCTCTCCTTACCTATCATCATACTAATATATCATATATTAGTTACCTAGGTAAGTAATTTATCATAAAATAGGCACTTCGTTTAAACGAAATGCCTTTGATATTCACAAATTTTTATTCCAAGTGACTCTCTCGTGTTCGGTTTCTTTTAACTTTTTAATGGTATAATCACCTTAATAATGGAAATTTACAATTAAGAAATTTTTATAAAAACGGGGGATGAAACGATTGGTTCCAATCATTCAAGTAAGAGGAATACAAAAACAATTTGATGCTCGGACGGTCTTACATGATGTTTCTTTCACGGTTAATCAAGGTGATATTGTCGGGTTGTTAGGACCAAATGGGAGTGGAAAGACAACGATTATTCGATTGTTAAATGGTGTCATTGAACCCACCGCAGGACAGATGCGGATAAACCATTGGGATCCACATACAGAAGGCCATAAAATTCGTAAAATCAGTGGGATACTGACCGATGGAGCAGGGCTGTATCATGAAATGACTGGTGTTGATAATCTTAGATTCTTTGGGAAACTTTACGGAGTAAATGATGAGAATAGGATTCAACAATTACTTACGGATTTTCAACTAGCTGACCATCAACAGAAAAAAGTGGGTACCTACAGCACAGGTATGAAACGCAGATTAGGAATTATTAAAGCTATCTTACATAACCCAACCATCCTCTTCTTAGATGAACCAACGAATGGGTTGGACCCAGAAGGTATACATATGGTGTTAGAGAATATCTATACCTTAAATAAGCAATATGGAACGACTATTTTCCTCTGCTCACACATTCTACACCAAATTGAAAGCGTTTGTACCCAATACTTGTTTTTGGATCGAGGGACTATTATTGAGTCTGGGACAAAATCGGAATTAGAAAAGAAATATATCAAAGAAATTTCCGTGAAAATTGAAACGAATGCCGTTGTAAAAGAACTAAATCCTCTATACAAAGTCGCTAAACAAGACGGCTCTTTTGTCACTTTTACCCTACAAACGAAAGACGAACTACCGGGATTACTAGAAGACATATTAAGGAAACAGTACTGGATTCATCATGTAGAAATCCAAAATAGAGATTTAGAAAGTTTATATTTTCAGATTAGAGGTGAGAGAAATGAAGATAAATAAAAATATTGTCTGGACCATTGCTATGAAGGATATTAAGGGAATAACTAGCAATAAGCAAGTTTTAATCGGACTGATCATACTCCCTCTGATTTTTGCTGTCATCTTTCCTACAGTATTTATTTTACTTTTAAATTTCGTTCCACTCACCTCTACTGAAGTAGAAACGATGACAAACACAATCCTATCCGCTCTTCCAAATGGAGATAGTAAGGATACGATAAACCAGTTACCCTCATTTAATCATCAAATGATCTATGTAGTGGTAAATTATTTGTTAGGTTCAATGTTTCTCCTTATTCCAGTCATTAATTCCATGATGATCGCCCTTAATAGTTTTGTTGGTGAAAAGGAAAGAGGGACATTAGAAAGCCTATTGTTTGCACCAATCACTGTAAAGGAATTATTTATTGGAAAGGTACTCTCTGCATTTGTACCAACCATGGTTTTAACGGTTGGTAGCTTTGTCATTTTTGGTGTCATTACGACTGCCATAACGTATCCCATCTTTAACGGTTTTATTTTTCCAAATACCAATTGGCTCTTGCTTGTATTTTGGTTATCTCCAATCCTTACCCTATTTACCATCTTAATTGAGGTATTAGTGTCAGCCAGGTCAAAAAGCTTCCAGGAAGCCCAACAAATCGGTGGACTTGTCATCCTTCCGATTGTAGGATTATTTGTAGGGCAAGCTACCGGTATGTTGATTATCAGTCCAATCATCCTTCTGCTGGTTGGAATGTTCTTATTGATGATAAACGTTCTGCTGATCTTCTTAATATCCAAATATAATAACCGCAACACTTTGTTCGAAAGCCAAGTGTAATTGAAAAGAAATGGTATAAACTATTTGAAAATAGGGACAATATCCTTGGGAATATTAAATATTGAAATGAGGGATTGTTCATGAAAGAAGTATTGCAGCATGTTAAGGATGTATTGGAGAGAACATTCGACCACCCGGAGTCTTCTGAATTAGATCAGTGCATTGTGGAGCTTCAACAAGCTCTTGAAACCTCCGGAGATAAAGAGAATATGATTGAAGATGTGATCCGTTCCATCGAACATGCAAGAAATGCTCAAGTGGAATTAAAGGTTGCAGGCGATACGTCATCCACCAATGCATTTGGTGAAGCATACCGTGCAATCGACCAGGCGATTGAATCATTTAGCTAAGTTACTTATAACAAAGTAAACCTCTTAAAGTGGATCCCACTTTAAGAGGTTTTTCTTTACTCAATTACCCCGGTTTCAGTGATTAATACCTTGCTTGACACATGAAAGGTGGCATTTTGATATACTTCATTCCATTTTTCTTCGTCAAAATTTCTTGTTTGAGTTCTTGCATGCATGCCGACTCCAACCGGATCAATATGCTGATCACGGAAGCGTTCTAGTAGTTCCTTTGTTTTCTTATTAATATCTTGTTCAAATGCTACCCTTGCTTTATCAATAATTTTCGGGTCGAGTTTCTTACCTGTGTACTCCCTGATATGTGCCTCCAATTGAATAAGTACGTTGACCTTTGGTTGAGTCATAGCCTTATTGACATCAAACTGTCTTTTCATTGTGATATTATATGTCGTTACCAAATGATCCCCAACATTATAGGTATACGCTCCATTTCTAAAGTTCTCCATTAGTGCTTTAAAGAAAAACATATCTTTATCATTTAAATAATCTATTGCTTTATCTTTATCAAATAACGCAACTCCTTCTACCTTGACTTTATTCCCTTCTAATTTAAGATAAGGAAGAAAAGGATCCCTCACCCTTGAATAATAGGAGTACATAAAGAGATGTAAGTTCGATCGTGGCAATTCCCGATGCCTCATATTATGTTCAATTAATGTATTCAAATGGGTCCCTGTTCCGAGATTTCCGATGTTTTTTTTCAAGATCTCATCTGCGGTTCCATCAACAACAGCCAAGAATAATCTTGCACCAATTCTTGCATCACGTTCAAAGGTATCAGTGATCTCATATACCCCTTTTTCTGCTAAATCTTGTCCAAACAGGACCACTTCAATGGCACCATTTTCTAAAGGATCTGCTGACTTCATTTGTATTTGCCTATTAATTTCCTTGCTTACTTTCGCTTCAGCGATAAAAGTTTCACTTGAAATACTTTGGTCAGCTTTGTAAACAGGAATCACAACGGTTCCCTTTACTTTCCCCTCCTCCTTAGCATCATAACCAACTGCACTAATGATATTGATATCATCAATGATTTTCTGCTCCACACACCCTGTCAAAAAAAAGTTCAATAATAAAAAAATGAATAGATATTTTCTCATGTGGATTTCCTACCTTTAATCCGATAATAAACAGTACTAAAAAGAAAAAGAAAGGGAATATAACCATAAATTAAGAAAAATCCGATTTGTGCCGTATAGTTATTAAGCATATCAACTTGTTCCCTAGTTCTTAAAGTACAACTAACTACACAAACAAATATTAATAACAAAACCACCATAGGTCGTTGTTTTTTATTCAATATCCGTTTCAATCCACGACTCGCAGC
This sequence comes from Robertmurraya korlensis NBRC 107688, assembly GCF_001591645.1. Taxonomy (GTDB): domain Bacteria; phylum Bacillota; class Bacilli; order Bacillales; family Cytobacillaceae; genus Robertmurraya_A. The sequence continues at coordinate 92,514 of NZ_BCVH01000014.1, forward strand.
CCATATCGCTAGACAAATATTAGGAAGAATAACGAACAACCAGGAAGAAATAGCGACGTATTCAACCCTCTCAACAAAGGGAAGCTCGACAATTTTCAGCATAGTTAAGGTTGCCCAAATGTTTCTCATTAACTGTTCCTCTGAAAAATAGGCGGTACTTACAACCATAACAGCCAAATAGACAAAAATTGTACTTGCTGACCCTAAATGTGCCCATTTCTGAGATTTTCTAGCTTCCTTCAAAAAGGGGTAATAAAATAACAATGTCTCGAAGCCCAATATACTTAAAGTCACTTGCTTGGTAGACTGCAAAATTTCTAAAATAGAGTGGTCAAAAATAGGGAGTAGATTCTCAAAAAATGAATATTTCAATGGGTAGAACAATGAAAACAATAAATAAGCCGGAAGAATGACTCCTAAAACGGCCATCCCAGTAACCGTCCGAAGTCCCCCGTTTACTACGTAAAATACAATAATTAAAATGGAAGCTGAGAAAAGGGAAATTCGTATCCCAGGAAATATCCAGACCTGAACCACTTCAATATATGTCCTTAGAATAGTGATCGATAGTAAAGATAGATACATTATTAATAAAAGAGAAAGTGCTGCTCCTATCCACTTCCCAAATAAAATTTTATGGACATCTGTTATATCTCCCTCCTGCTTATCCAGGATTTTATACGTCATCCAAATGATAACGTGAACTCCAATGCCAGCGAATAGAATGGAGATCCACGCATCATTTCCAGCAGCCTTTGTGAGCAGTCGCTGAAATCCTAAAATACCAACTCCAATTTGTATGGCTTGAACAAGATAAAAAGCAAAGAACGGAGAAACCTTTAATCGTTCAGGGATTCTAGTCACAAAGGAACAACTCCTTGTAGCAAGCTATTCATCAATATCTCGATGAATTCTTTTGTCTTTGGGCTTAAAGCGGACTTTATCATCAGGTTGATTATGAACAGGTCTTCGACTTAATTTCGAAAAAGGCATTCGAATGAACGTATCCTTTAAATCTCTAACCCTCGTCGGATAAAATGGCTCTAAATACGGTCTCCCCAAAGAAGTTAACTGCAACATATGTGCGGCAAGAACGGAAAAGGCAAGAACAATTCCTACCATTCCCCAGGCATGCGCGAATAATAAAAATGGAAACCGAAGGATACGAATCGTGTTACCAAATTGATAAGTAGGAGTGGTGAACGATGCTAATGCTGCTAACGCCACCATAATAAGTAAAACATTACTCGTGAGGCCCGCTTCCACTGACGCGGTTCCGATAACAATCCCACCAACGATACCGATTGTTTGTCCAACCTTCGTTGGCAATCTTGCTCCCGCCTCCCTTAATAACTCAATCGTTAACTCAAGAAATAAGGCTTCCAGAATAGGGGGTAATGGAATTACTCTTCTAGAGGTAATCAGCGTAGCCAATAGATCCTTTGGGATTAGTTCATAATGGTACGTTAGCGTTGCCACATAAATCGGTGTAATTAAAATAGAAAAGGCAATGGATGCCATACGAACAATCCGGATAAAAGACGCAGCATACCAATTTAATAGATAATCCTCAAAGGTTGAAATCGACTCGATAAAAGTCGTAGGACCAATTAATGCATGTGGAGAACGATCCACTAGAATAGCTAATTTCCCTTCTGCTAGGGCTGTTGCTGTTCTGTCTGGTCTTTCTGTATCTAGTATTTGTGGAAAAGGTGATCTTTGATTATCTGCAATAATTTGCGAGATATAGGCAGAGTCACCTATCGCATCAAAATCAATATCATCTAACCGTTGCTTTAACGTATTTACATTCTCTTTATCAGCTATGTCCTCGATGTATAATAAGGCCATTTCTGTATTTGATAAGTCACCAATCGTTATTTTTTCCACACGTAAATTTTCTATAGGGAGTCTTTTTCTTACAAGATATATATTCGTATCTAAAGATTCGATAAATGATTCCTTTGGACCAACTACACTAAACTCTACTTCTGGTGGAGCAATAGACCGTTTCTCATCCTTTTTTGCAGGAATGAGCACACCAAGGTGGGCTGACTCAGGAAAATAAATATAGACATAACCGAGAGGAAGCTTTTCGAGAAGATCTTTTGGTTGCGTGACATCAATGATCTCTTCAATAGGTACTTTTTCCTTCAGGTCTTTTACTTGTTGCATTTCCTGGATATAAGGGAGAATATCCTTATGAATTATCTCCGCGTTAACAATACTTGAGAAATAGGAGATAACGTAAGGAACATTTCCACGTTCCTTTTTATAGAACACAAAATCCGTTGATTTTTTTAAAGTTTCCAAAGCTTCTCTAATAGAGGAAGCCTGTGGATTTTCCTTTGATTTATTACTTCCTCTTCTTATCACGAATTCTCACCGAGCCTTCATAAATAAAAATTATGCTAGGGTTATTATTCATTAAGAGGGAAAAATTATACTTCTCTACAAAAAAAGACGTAGAGAACCATTCCTCTACGTCAGATCCTTTATTGTAAATTTCCAGACTTCGCTAGTAAATTCCAGCTTTCACCGTGATCGGTTGTTTGGTAAATGTCACTGTTAAAGCTAACAAATGTGATTTCATGCTCGTTTATTGGATTGATTGCCACATACATGACGGCATCTTCCTTCATCTCCGGCAATTCAATCTCCTCTTCTTGGTTATCGTTTAAGTTTCTACTAACCAACGAGGGCTGACCATTATATTCGCCATAAAGGAGATTATCCTTTGTAAAATAAACACTTGTTCCTTGGGTGCCATTTGTAAGTAACTCGAAGGTTTCTCCCTGGTCTTTAGATAGATAAATACCGTTTTCACCGGCTGCTGCCAAAATGTTTTTATCTGTTGGATGTACAGCCAATCCAATTAAGTCACCTTTTAAACCACTTGCAGCAACTTCCTTCCAATTGGCCCCGTCGTCTTCACTCACGTAAAAAGTATCCGCCTTCATCAGCGAGTTTTTATGTGGACTCAAGGCAAAAATCATATGATTGTTGTATCCAACGGCCATAAGATGAAAATCCACTTCTGCTTCAAAACCAAGACTTTTTAACGTTTGACCATAATCCTCACTTTTCATAATACCGATTGGATTGGGTAGCTTAGAATCTGTTCCTGGATGACCACTTGTATAAAATCCATTATCGGTCGCGTTAAATCCCATATAATCGTTATTTTCCTTCTTCGTTTTTAACCACGTTCCATCTTCGTACACTTTTAACCCATCGTGAGTGGCAAAAAAAGCAGCTCCCTGACCACCTACATAACCGATTCCGTGGATATGATCTATTTTTCCAGTGAATGGTTCAAAAAAGGCATGTGATGCTAGCGAGACTGAAGTCGAATCTTCCGTTCCTTCGTTGTTATCTTTGTCTGAAGGTTGGTTTTCCGTTTGATTGGTTGATTCCTGTGCCGGTGCCGCCTCTTCTTCTTGGCTACACGCCGTTAATGCAAAAAGAGTCATAGTCACCAGTAGTATAAATTTTTTCATCTAAAAAAGGTCCTCCTAACATTAATGTGAGCCATGTCCTCCGCTTCCTTCAGCTGGAGAAATCTCTAGCATGCTATCAATCATTCCTTGTGTATCCATTGAAACCTCATCAAGATTAGCTAAAATATAACCATGATTGTACGGTCCAACGGTTGGGTCATTCGTAAACTTTGGCTGAAGGGCTGCTAAATATTCATGGACCGCACTTGTGGCTTCCCCATCTTCCAGCCAAATAAGTGGCGCATGCTTTCCTAAATGGGCAAAAGGAGCTCCAGCAATGGCAAACTCAGGCTTAGCTGTTGTTGTAAAGGCAAATCCATGTCCTGGCTCTGTAACACCCCAGCCAAAACCTGTTTTCTCATCCTTAAACTTCGCAAATGCGATGGACGCTTCCACCGGGTTTTCCCCTTCAATACGAGTCACATTCCCATACTCTTTTAAGCTAGTAACAACACCCTCAGAAATAACTTCTTCTGGTGCTAGCACATAGATATTGGCCTTATTTCCCCTTGATTTTAATGCTTCAACCGTTGCCTTCGGGATGTCATCCTTTGAAACAAATAAAATCGGTTCAGGCATATGAGCAATCCAGTTAGAGGCAATCAGTGAGAATAGCTTGGCCTCGTCTTCAAGCGAAACAATGATCACACTTTGTGGTAACTCACCAGCTGTCTCCGCATACTTCTTATCAACTGCTAGAGCAAATTCAGCTGCATCTTTACCCGTGATTTGCTCCACTTTATAATCTTGTAATGAACCAAGAACCTTCTCCGTCGCATCCCCCATAACCATTACTTCTGTTCCATTTGCGTTTCCAGTTGGGTTAAGTCGATTTATTTCATTTAACGTTTCTTCCGAAAGCTCTTGATTGTAAAATAGTACAGGACCGTTATTCGGGTGATGAATTAAATCTGCTCCAGCAAGAGCGATTTGCCATTGATCCGCAGGTGCTAAAATAACGGTGCCAGGTCGATTATCACTCCCCGTTGCTGGCCATATGGTTTGCGAAACCATAATCGCTGCATCATTCAATGTATCAGCATGGAGTCGCGTTACATTTTTTGTACTAGCTACTAGCAGCTCGCTAGAAACATCCCCATTTGTTTCGCTAGCCTCCGTATGCTCCCCATGCTCATTTTCTGCATCCTTACCTTCTTCTCCATTCGACGTACAAGCAGCTAAAAATGTTAACAACAAAATAGATATAGCACTCACAAACAGCTTTTTCATCTAGAAGCACTCCTTTTTCTACAATATCATAGTGAAAACATAGTTTCACTTTACCAACACTTTGTGCAGATTTTATGCATAAAGTTTGATTCTTTTTTGTCACCTGCTAGTATTGCCTAATTTTTCTCGCCCATAATTAAGATTTCCATAGTGATTTCGATTACTATAGAAGTATTAAAGGAAAAGGAGATTTCCCTTTGAAAAAGCTATCCATTAAATTAGGTGCCATTTTCTTTTTATGTATTCTCGGACTTGAATCGTTTATGTTCTTTTTTCTTCACAATGCTTTAGTAGAATCAAGGATACAAGAAGAGCTAAATGCCCTTCAAGCGCGTGGAAATTCACATCGCACCATTCTAGAAAACCATTTTACACCAGAAACCATTGCACATGTCGCTTTAATGGAGACAGAATCTACGACAGATGTTGTGGTAACGGGTACTGATTTACAGATTCTTGGATCTTCCAGTGCGAATGGACAGCTCTCAAATAACCTAATGCTACCGTTAAAAGAGATTCCAAGGGAAGGGGTCATTATCGAGAATGACTGGGAAACAGAACCCTTTATTTCTACTGTTAGTTCACTAGAAAATGAGGGGGAAACCATTGGTTACGTGTTTATGTATCAAGATACAGAAACGGTCCATTCCTTAATCAAAAGACTAAACCAACATTTCCTACTGGCTGGCTTCCTAACGGTTGCACTAACCTTATTTATTATCGCTCTGCTTTCAAAAGCAATCACTAAGCCACTTATCAATATGAAGGATGCTACCTTTCAAATTAGCCAAGGTAACTATTCAATTTCCTTACCTGAGACAGGTAAGGACGAGTTAGGCGACCTGGCAAAGTCAATTGAATCTCTCGCACATGATCTCACCTTCTTAACACAAGAGAGAAATGACTTTCTGGCAAGTATCTCGCATGAACTACGGACACCAATCACCTACATAAAAGGGTATACAGAAATCGTGTTAAAACGCGACCTTTCTGAGGAAGAAAGACGGAACTACCTAACTATTATCCTTGAAGAAACCAATCGCTTACATGACTTAATTAAGCAATTATTCGACTTAGCCAAAATGGACCAGAATTCTTTTTTGATTGAAAAAACCGAGGTCAATATGAAAGAGATTCTCGAAAAAGTGGAGATCAAACTAGCTCCTGCTTTTAAGGAGAAGCGAATGACTTTGGAAATCTCATGCCTAACAGATAGCTTCCTCATGGCTGACCCGGTTCGAATAGAACAGATTTTTTTAAACTTACTAGATAATTCGATAAAATATTCTTCACAAGGCGGAATCACCAGCGTGACTGTCGAACAAAGAAAAGGCCAGCTTTTTGTAACAATCCGTGATACCGGAAACGGGATACCTGAGGAAGATTTGCCGTATATCTTTAACCGCTTTTATCGAGTCGATAAATCTCGGACCCGCTTGTTAGGTGGGGCGGGTCTTGGACTTTCAATTGTGAAGGAACTTGTGAATAAACACGATGGAACGATTACGGTAAAAAGCAAAATACAAGAAGGAACAGAATTCCAAATGGTATTTAAGGGAGCGTGGAGTGATGAAAACAATTTTACTAGTGGACGATGAGCAAAGAATGCTGGATTTGTTACGCCTGTATTTGGAACCAAAAGGATACAAATGTGTTCCTTATACCTCTGCTGTATCTGCATTAGAATATTTATCATCCCATATGGTTGACCTCGTTCTTCTTGATATTATGATGCCGGAGATGGACGGTTGGACGTTATGTTTAGAAATTAGAAGCAAATGGGATATTCCGATTATCATGCTAACGGCACGAACGGATAAGACCGACGTCGTAAAGGGACTTGATAGTGGTGCGGATGACTATATCGCGAAGCCATTTGATGAGGATGAGTTACTCGCTAGAATCGGAGCCGTATTAAGAAGGCATAAATCGATGAGTCAACTGTTAACGTTTAAAGGGCTCGTATTAAATCTAGAATCCTTTGACCTCCATTTTGAAAAAACACCAATTCCATTAACACCAAAGGAATTTTCCATGATGGAGCTGTTTTTAACGAATCCTAATCGAGTATTTACTCGTGACCATTTAATCACCTCCATTTGGGGCCACGGGGTCGCAACGGAGGACCGAACCATTGACTCCCATGTTCGGAATTTACGAGAAAAATTAAGAAAAGCCCATTTCCCTGCAGATGAGCATTTACAAACGGTTTGGGGAGTAGGATATAAGTGGCAGGACGGACAATAAAAAGATGAATGAACTCCTTTTTATTTTGGGAAGCGTCATTGGGAATGTGCTCATTGCTGTAGCTGGTGTGATTCCGAGTGCCTTTTTAACGGCAGCTAATATCTCCATCCTAGGATTTGAGCTCGGGTTGGTTGTATCTATTATAGGAGAAGCACTTGGTGCCATCGTAAGCTTTTGGCTCTATCGAAAAGGATTTTCACGGCTGAAGGACAAGGTACAGGTAAAATGGAGATGGGTTCGACTCCTTCTTGATCGATTGTATCAAGCAAAAGGGTTTGAAGCTGTGGCCATTGTTCTCTTGCTTCGACTATTACCATTTGTCCCCTCTGGTTTTGTGACGTTAACGGCTGCTCTTGGCAAGATGAACATCGTAGCTTTTGCAACCGTGAGTACGATTGGAAAAATTCCTTCTTTGTATTTGGAAGCTTATTCGGTTCATCATGTGATGGGGTTTGATTCAAAAGTTCAGTTAATCTTAGCTGTGGCTGTTATTTTCGTTATAGTTATTTATTTTTTCGTGAAGAAGCGTCCTCAAGATTAGTTTGAGGACGCTCTTTGCTATTGGAAAAAGACAATAGCGAAATGCTGGATCCATTGATGAAGGACGTTACCCGACTGATCCTTCATCCTAACATTCTTCATTCCC
>NZ_BCVH01000015.1 GCF_001591645.1 Robertmurraya korlensis NBRC 107688
AGACTCCTTCTCTCTTACCATCCCATCCTCTCGTTCTCCCCAACGGGCACTGAAACTGTTTCTCTCATACCATTCCAAACCTCATCTTCATCTCTACAGGTATCGAGACCAAAAAATCCACCCTACATATAGGGTGGATACTATCATTTATAGCTTCGACTGTGTAAAGTCTGCTCGTTCTATTACGTTTGGTGATTTCGGAACTTCGTGGTGATGACGACAGCGTGGTTCGTACGCTTCCGATGCACCTACTAGAATAATTGGGTCATCGTAAGAGGCTGGCTCTCCGTTGATTAGACGTTGTGTACGACTTGCTGGGGATCCACAAACGGCACATACTGCCTGCAGCTTTGTTACTAGCTCTGCAATAGCCATTAAGGCAGGCATTACAGTAAATGGCTCGCCACGGAAGTCTTGATCTAGACCAGCAACGACGACGCGATGGCCGCTATCAGCTAAGTGTTGAATCACTTTTACTACCTCTTCATCGAAAAACTGCACTTCATCAATAGCAATCAAATCAACTTCAGGATCGATATGCTGAAAAATCTCTGTTGAATGGGCGATTGGACGCGCAATAAACGATGTACCATTGTGAGAGACAACAGCTTCATCGCTGTATCTATTGTCAATTTTCGGTTTAAAAACGGCAATGTTTTGTTTGGCAAATTGGGCTCTTCTCACGCGGCGAATCAGTTCCTCTGACTTGCCTGAGAACATGCTACCACAAATGACTTCCACCCAACCATGATGCTTCATTACATACATAAACGGCCTCTCCTTCCGCTTCGCTCTCTATTATAAAGTAGTCAGTTTTACGAAAATTATCCCCGGCTGACTACCTATGTACGTTCAATTTCATAAAAAAACAGGCAAGGGTTGAAATCTTCTTGCCTGTTTCTTTCATTATTGGTTTGCTTTGATTCCGTACTTCTTGTTGAAACGGTCAACACGTCCGCCTGCTTCAGCAAACTTTTGACGTCCTGTGTAGAATGGATGACATTCTGAGCAAGTTTCGATACGAAGTTCTTTCTTTACTGAACCAGTTTCGAATGTGTTGCCACATGCACAAGATACCGTTACTTTTTTATAGTTAGGATGAATTCCTTCTCTCATTACCTTTCATCTCCTTTTGCCCTGAGTCGTTCGAAACAGAGTTATTCTTACACACAAGGTGTAATGGAAAAACACACTGATGTTATTATAACAAGCAGGCACTCGTTTTGCAACATGGTTTTATTTACCTACGAATTCCTTTTTGCTTTTATTTCTTCATCTAGCTTAGCAAAGAATTCTTCATTCGATTTCGTTTGCTTCAGCTTACGTAAAAACTTATCAACAAAGTCAGGTGTATCTGACATTGATTTACGGATGGCCCATAGCTTATCCAAATGATCTTTCGGGATAAGCAACTCTTCCTTACGCGTTCCAGAGCGGCGAATGTCAATCGCAGGGAAAATACGGCGTTCAGCTAGACCGCGATCCAGATGAAGCTCCATATTACCTGTTCCTTTAAATTCTTCATAGATTACATCATCCATACGAGAGCCTGTATCCACAAGTGCCGTTGCAAGAATTGTTAAGCTTCCACCTTCCTCGATGTTACGCGCTGCACCGAAGAATCGCTTCGGACGGTGGAAGGCAGCAGGGTCAATCCCCCCAGATAACGTACGGCCACTCGGAGGAATAACGAGATTGTAGGCACGCGCCAGACGAGTAATACTGTCCATAAGGATGATTACATCGCGCTTATGCTCGACTAGACGCATCGCACGCTCTAGTACAAGCTCAGCTACTTTAATATGATTTTCAGGTACTTCGTCAAATGTGGAACTAACCACATCTCCAGCAACCGAACGCTCGATGTCTGTTACTTCTTCCGGCCGCTCATCAATTAATAGAACAATAAGCTCTGCTTCAGGATGATTCGTTGTAATGCTATTAGCAATTTGCTTTAATAGCATCGTTTTCCCTGCTTTTGGAGGAGCAACGATCAATCCACGCTGGCCAAAACCGACTGGAGAAATAAGGTCCATAATTCTCGTGCTCACGTGCTTAGGTGACGTTTCAAGTTTCATTTGACGGTCAGGATACAATGGCGTCAACGCAGGGAAATGAACACGTTCCTTGGCTGATTCCGGATCATCTCCGTTTACTGCACCTACCTGTAAAAGTCCAAAATAACGCTCGTTTTCCTTAGGCGGACGTACTTTACCAGATACTTTATCACCATTTCGGAGGTCAAATCGTCTAATTTGTGAGGCTGAAATATAAATGTCCTCTGAACTTGGGGAGTAGTTGATAGGTCGTAGGAAACCGAAGCCTTCAGACTGGATGATTTCAAGGACACCTTCCATAAAGAAAAAGCCCTCTGATTCCGCACGTGCTTTGAGTATCGCAAAAATAAGTTCTTTTTTTGTTAGCTTGCTATAGTAAGACACTTTAAATGTCTTTGCCAGCTCATAAAGCTCTTTTAGCTTCATATTTTCCAGGCTTGAAATTGTTAATTCCATTAGTACACCACTCTTTTACATAATAAGTTGTTCCACCACAGGCTTTATGATTTTGTTCGATAAAATTGGATGGAAGGATTGAATGTTTGAGGCTTTCTAGAAGTATAAGAAGAAATAAAGAAAGTTATATTCTATAAAGACAAGTCTATTTTTACACATGAAAATGCCTTTTTAAAAAACAATTTCTATTTTACCCTTTTTTTTAATTATTAATCAACTTTATTTTAATGGGAAGTTAGTAAGGAGGGTAATTGTAAAGAAGGCAGACGAAAGCAGGTCTGCCTTCTTTACATGTAATCTATAATTTTTTGATAGCTTTCTATTAAGCGTTTTTCAGTTGTTCTAGCTCTTCTTTTGTCATTGCTTCACGCCAAATGGTCGCGCCAAGCCCATTTAATTTTTCTACAAGATGGCTGTAGCCACGGTCGATATGCTCAAGCCCCGTTACCTCAGTTACGCCTTCTGCCATTAACCCCGCAATGACTAGAGCAGCTCCGGCACGTAAATCACTCGCTTTCACCTTGGCGCCCTGTAATTTCACTGGGCCATGAATAATCGCCGCACGACCTTCTACTTTGATGTTTGCATTCATTCGTCTTAATTCATCGATATGCTTAAAGCGAGCTCCATAAATCGTATCGGTCACCATGCTTGTCCCAACAGCGCTAGTTAATAATGATGTTAATGGTTGCTGTAAATCGGTTGGAAAACCAGGATAGACCAATGTTTTAATATCAACCGCTTTAAAGGATTCAGCTTTTCCTACAAATACTTGGTCATCGCTCGTTTCAATCGGTACACCCATTTCACGAAGTTTAGCAATCAAAGACTCTAAGTGTTGAGGAATGATATTATCAATTAACAATCCGTCACCAACAGCCGCACCCAGAATTAAATAGGTACCAGCCTCAATTCGGTCAGGAATAATCGTATGCTGGCAGCCATGAAGCTCGTCCACCCCATCAATACGAATGACGTCTGTTCCTGCTCCTTTGATTTTGGCTCCCATATTCGTGAGCAACGTGGCTACGTCAATGATCTCCGGCTCTTTTGCCGCATTTTCAATGATTGTACGACCTTTTGCACGAACAGCTGCAAGCATAATATTGATGGTTGCTCCAACACTCACAACGTCCAAATAAATTCTTGCCCCACGAAGCTCGTCCGCACGTAGATAGATTGCACCTTGTTCATTGGTCACGGTTGCTCCTAGTGCTTCAAAGCCTTTAATATGTTGATCAATCGGTCTTGGACCTAAGTGACAGCCACCAGGTAATCCAATCACTGCCTTTTTAAAACGACCAAGCATAGCACCCATTAAGTAATAGCTTGCACGAAGCATCTTTACCTTTCCATTTGGCAAAGGCATTGAGATCATTTCAGAAGGATCCACCCACATTTCATTGTTTGAAAAATTGACTTTTCCTCCAATTTCCTCGAGCAGTCCTTGTAGAATCTGCACATCGGAAATATCTGGTAATCCTTCAATCGTTACTGGTGAATCGGCTAAAATGGTCGCTGGAATGAGTGCGACTGCACTGTTTTTGGCACCACTTATACGAACGGTTCCCTTTAAAGGGTCTCCACCGGCAATCATCAGCTTATCCATCGTTGACTCCCTTCTAAGCCATATCAATTCACACAGAATACGTGTTATATCTTATACTGATTTGGCTCATCTTTTTTATTTTTCCATATATGCTTTTTCGGAAAATCTATACGCGGTATATTTTACCACTAAAAAAGTACAAAAAACGACATATACCAACTTAACTTATAGTTTACACGAAATTTCAAACTTCATGTATGGAATTATAAAAAAGTTATAAATAGGAAAAATGTCCTGTTATTGATTCTCTCTATTTTTCCAATCTGCTAAAAAGGCTTCGATCCCTTTGTCTGTAAGTGGATGATTGAATAATTGCATAATAACCTTAAAAGGAATAGTAGCAATATGCGCCCCTCGCAGAGCTGCATCTGTTACGTGTTGTGGGTGACGGATAGAAGCAGCAATAATTTCTGTTTCTAACCCATGAACCGCGAAAATATCTGCGATTGTTGAGATTAAATCAAGACCATTGTAACCGATATCATCTAATCGACCAACAAAAGGAGATACATATGTAGCCCCAGCTCTTGCTGCTAGCAATGCTTGGTTTGCACTAAAAATTAAGGTTACGTTTGACTTGATGCCCTCTTTTGAAAAAGTCGATACCGCTTTTAAACCTTCTGGTGTCATCGGTACTTTAATTGTAATATTTGGAGCAATGGCAGCTAGCTCGCGACCTTCACGAATCATACCTTCTGCATCAAGCGCGATGACCTCTGCACTAACTGAACCAGGAACTAATGCCGTGATCTCACGAAGACGGTCTTCAAATGAAACATTTTTTTCTTTTGCTACTAATGATGGATTTGTTGTAACCCCTGCAACAACTCCGATAGAATATGCTTCTCTAATCTCTTCCATGTTTGCTGTATCAATAAAAAATTTCATCTGTTCCACTCTCCCTTACATAATTCGACTATTTTTTTAAAATGACATCAATACAATTGAAACCGCCCTTTTTCAAAAAAGGCGGTTTCAACTTATAAATCAAATAAATTCGATTACGCTCTGTTTGAAGAACCGAATTCGCGCATTTTGCCGATAACTGTTTCTTTAATCGCATCGCGAGCTGGTCCTAAGTATTTACGTGGATCGTATTCATCTGGTTTTGCTGCTAACACTTCACGAACCGTTCTTGCAGAAGCAATTTGGTTCTCAGTATTTACATTAATTTTTGCTGTTCCAAAAGAGATTGACTTTTGGATGTCAGCTGTTGGGATTCCAGTTCCACCGTGTAGAACTAATGGCACACCAGTAGCTGCACCGATTTCTTCCATTTCTTTGAAACCTAGGTTAGGTTCACCTTTGTAAGGACCGTGAACTGAACCAAGTGCTGGAGCTAAGCAGTCGATACCAGTGCGAGAAACTAGTTCTTTACACTCTTGAACGTCAGCATAGATAACACCTTCAGCAATGATATCGTCCTCTTGTCCGCCAACTGTTCCAAGTTCAGCTTCAACAGATACACCTTTAGAGTGAGCATACTCAACTACTTTTGTAGTAGTTTCAATGTTTTCTTCGAAAGGATGGTGAGATGCATCGATCATTACTGATGTAAAACCAGCATCGATTGCTTCCTTACATTTATCAAAGCTTGAACCGTGGTCTAAGTGGATAGCCACAGGTACAGTAATTTTGTAGTCTTCTAAAAGACCTTCTACCATTTTCACAACTGTTTTGAAGCCGCCCATGTAACGAGCTGCACCTTCAGAAACCCCAAGGATTACTGGAGATTTTTCAGCTTCAGCTGCTTGTAAAATCGCTTGAGTGAATTCCAGGTTGTTTAAGTTGAATTGTCCTACTGCATACCCTTCTGCTTTTGCTTTCTTGAGCATGTCCGTCATAGATACTAAAGGCATTCTTCTTCCTCCTATTCATGATGACCTTTTTATAGACAGGTTCCCTTTTAGAGTTTTCCCTAAACAATTAACGTTATGTAATTTGAGATCCTGACTTTGATTGATCATCCGCTAAATTCATTTGTAATCATACCAAATAAAAAATAGAAATGCTATCAATCTTGGCCACTTTTATAGGATGTCATAAAATAGATATAATGGAATCGCTATCATTTAAAGATTTTTCCAATTTCAATGGAACACAGCTATTTTTTACTGGTAAATACTTCTTAACTGCTGCACGAATATCATCAATATCAAATGGCTTGGCAAAATGAGTGAGTGCTCCAAGATCCTTCGCTTCCTGAATCATATCTAGCTCACCGTAAGCAGTCATAATGATGACACGAATATCCTTTTCGATTACTTTCATTCTTTTTAAAATTTCAATTCCATCCATACCAGGAATTTTCATATCTAGTAACACAAGATCTGGAGGGTTTTTTGTCACGATTTCCAGTGCTTGTACCCCATTTGCCGCTTGAAATGTTTCGTAGCCTTCCTTTTGCAGCACTTCATTTAACAGAATTCTTATGCCAAATTGGTCATCTACTATTAATATTTTGCCTTTCATGAAAGCCACCTCTTTTTCTGGATTTTTTTATGTATTTGAATGATCAGGACTATCCACCTTCATGTAGTTCGATACACTACGTAATTTTTCCTGCAAACATTTTACATGAAAACATATAAATTTTTACAGTTCGGGATTTTACCTTCCTCGTCCATTTCTTTTATAATATATGAATATTGAAATTTGGAGGCCTTTTATGTTAAAAATGTTCACAACCCAATTGAGTGGATTATTTAAAAAAATCCAGGATAAGGAGGACCTCTCCATAGAGGATGGTGCCAGACTTCTTGCCCAAGCACTCATTGGAGACGGCCATATATTTATCTTTGCTGAAAATGAACTTACTGCTGTTCAAGCAGAGGCTGTTCACAGCAAGGAGCCTTTACAGCGTGCTCGTGTACTTGATGGTTTACAACAACTCGAACAGGTGACAGTTGCTGACCGTGTATTGATTATGTCGAGAACCATTCGCGATTCCAGTGCAGTCGCTATCGGGAAGGCTCTAGAAGAGAAAGGAATTCCGTTTGTATCGGTGGCCACTGTAGACGAGGGAGAGGGAGACGCTCTGAATGATCTTGCACACGTCCATATCGATCTTCAATTAAAAAAGGGACTACTGCCAGATGAAGAAGGAAACCGCTACGGGTACCCTGCATCCATGGCTGCTCTATATGTTTATTATGGATTAAAATTCACGATTGATGAGATTATGGAAGAATACTGATAGAAAAGCGTAAGCGACTTGGTCAGCCCCGACAGGCATAAGACGAACGACGCAAGAAGGCCTGCCTTCTGTAGTAGGGTGGCTTATGTCCCGAGGGGCTAGTCGCTGGAGCTGGACAGTTTTGCTCCCTATTTTGGGGGTATTTTTTATGTACAAAAAAAGCCCCCCACCCGGGAGGCCCTCTATCTATATTAGTTTCTAGACTTTAATGATGCTTCAACAAAATCTCTAAACAATGGTTGTGGTCTTGTTGGTCTAGAGATAAATTCTGGATGGAACTGAGATGCAACGAACCAAGGGTGGTCTGCAAGCTCAATGATTTCCACTAAGCGACCATCTGGACTAGTTCCTGAGAAGATGAAGCCTGCTTTCTCCATTTCTTGACGGAACTGGTTGTTGAACTCATAACGGTGACGGTGACGCTCATAAACGACTTCATCATTGTAAGCGGCAAAGGCTTTTGTCCCTTCTTCAAGCTTACAAGGGAAGAGACCTAAGCGAAGCGTTCCACCAAGATCTTCGATATCCTTTTGCTCTGGTAAAAGGTCAATGATTGGATAATTAGTTTCTGGGTTAATTTCTGAAGAGTTCGCATCTTTATGTCCAAGTACATTACGTGCAAATTCAACAGAAGCAAGCTGCATTCCAAGACAAATTCCAAGGAAAGGCACCTTGTTTTCACGAGCAAACTTAATGGTCGTAATTTTCCCTTCTACTCCGCGATCTCCGAATCCACCAGGAACTAAAATTCCATCTACATCGGAAAGAAGTTCGCGTACATTTTCTTCGTTCACTTCTTCCGCGTTGATCCACTTGATATCGATATCAGAATCAAATGCGAAGCCAGCGTGCTTTAATGATTCCACAACTGAGATATACGCATCTTGAAGCTCAACGTATTTTCCAACAAGTGCAATACGAGTAATTTTAGAAAGATTACGAACCTTATCAAGTAAAGCTAACCACTCTGTCATGTCCGGATCTGGACTTTGAAGCTTCAGGTGATCACATACGATTTGATCCATATTTTGTTCTTGTAGGGCAATTGGAACAGCATATAATGTGTCCGCATCTCGACACTCAATTACTGCTTTCTGATCGATATCACAGAATAAAGCAATTTTATCCTTCATGTCCTGTGATACAGGCATTTCTGTACGTACAACAATAATGTTTGGCTGAATTCCTAAGCTACGAAGCTCTTTTACACTGTGCTGAGTAGGCTTCGTTTTCATTTCACCCGCAGCTTTAATGTAAGGAATTAGCGTACAGTGGATGTACATCACGTTATCACGGCCAATATCACTCTTAATTTGGCGAATCGCTTCTAGGAATGGAAGTGATTCGATATCCCCTACCGTTCCACCGATCTCTGTGATGACAACGTCAGCACCTGTTTCACGACCTGCACGGAAAACACGCTCTTTAATTTCGTTTGTGATATGTGGGATAACCTGAACCGTTCCACCTAAGTAGTCGCCACGGCGCTCTTTCTTCAATACAGTTGAATAGATTCTACCTGTAGTAACGTTGTTGAACTTCGTTAAGTTAATGTCGATAAAACGCTCGTAGTGACCTAAGTCTAGATCCGTTTCAGCTCCATCACCTGTTACGAATACCTCACCGTGCTGGTATGGACTCATTGTCCCAGGATCCACGTTAATATAAGGATCGAATTTTTGGATTGTAACGCTTAAACCACGATTTTTTAATAAACGCCCTAAAGACGCTGCTGTGATTCCTTTACCTAATGAAGAAACCACTCCACCTGTAACGAAAATATACTTTGTCATCTGTAATCCCCCTCTAATTAAGTTTGTGCATATTTTTTAAATATCAATCCATTACATTGGCAAGGGGATAAAACGATTTTTGAAGACTAATTTTCACTTCCGAAAAGAGCCTATAAAAAAATAAAAACGCCCCTCCTGCTAGAAATAGCAAGGGGAGCGTGAAATTACGTTTCGATTGTTCCTTTTTAAGGAGCCCAAAAAGTATTCTACCTACAGCTCTGTAAAAAGTCAAGTCGAGATCCTACAAAATTCGACTTAAAGATTCTCGTCGTCCTCTGCATCAAAATCGTCATCTTCGAGGTCTTCATCATCTTCTTCTTCGTCAAGATCGAATTCCTCTTCGTCATCTTCAAGAAGGTCTTCATCATCTTCTTCTAAATCTTCATCAACGTCATCTTCAAGAAGATCATCATCGTCATCTTCATCAAAGTCATCATCCACATCATCGTAGTCGAGCTCTTCTTCCTCTAACTCGTCATACTCTTCAATGTCAAGTTCCTCGTCCTCATCGACAACTTTCTTCGCTTTTTTCTTCTTCGGCTTCACAGCTGTTACGTGTTCTTCTTCTGTTTGGTCAACAGGATACCAAACGCGAAGTCCCCAGCGGTTTTCGCCAATCGTCATAAAGCGACCATCTATATTTAAATCTGTATAAAATTGAGCAATTCTCGCTCTCACTTCATCTTCTGTTAATCCACGTAGCTTTGTAATTTCATCCATTAATTCTTTAAAAGAGACTGGCTGTTTCTTTTCCTTCAGCAATTCAAACGCAATCTCCATTAAGGACATTTCTTGCAATTCTTCTTGAGTAATCTGATTCAAACTCAATATTTGCACTTCCTTTCACTATGTAAACCACGACAAATAAAATATGTACACAATTATTGCATATTCTTCATTATAAACAAAATATGAACCTTTATGCTAGTTCTATCTATTCGATACAAAACTTTTTAGTACTTGCCCTCTTCTTTTTGCCTCTTTTTGTCCCTTGCCAAGATCCTCACCGCTAAATAGAAAAAGAAAAAGGACATAAGAAAAAAAGGGATCGCACCAAGCTGCAATGAGTAAAGATAAAAAGCAGAAACAACTGTAAGAATAACAGCGATAAATCGAAGAAGTTGCTTCAAACATCTCACATCCCATGATAAATGGTAGGTCCTTCGTGTGAAAAAAGACCATTCTTCCTTCTTCTATTATAGTAAAAATTAGGCCCATTTAGGTAATGTCTCTGTAAAAAAAGTGTAAAGAGAAAAAGCGGAAGGTTCGCTTCCGCTTTTCTCTTTACATATTCCTTCTATACTGCCCACCCACTTCATATAACGCACGGGTAATCTGACCGAGGCTTGCAACTTTTACTGTTTCCATCAATTCCTCGAATATATTACCATTGTTGACAGCTGTTTCTTTTAATTTTTGTAAAGCAGTTGTTATTTTATCTTTGTTTCGCCCTTGAAACTCACGCAGATTCTGGATTTGAAGCTCTTTTTCCTCTTTTGTTGCTCGTGCTAGCTCCATATTGTCTGTATCTTCTTCTGAAGGAGGATTCGGATTCAAGTACGTGTTCACACCGATAATCGGCAGCTCGCCTGTATGTTTTTTCATTTCGTAGTACATGGATTCGTCTTGAATTTTTCCGCGTTGGTATTGGGTTTCCATTGCACCAAGCACTCCCCCACGGTCATTCAAACGCTCGAATTCCTGGAGAACCATTTCCTCCACTAAATCTGTCAGCTCCTCAACAATAAATGAGCCCTGAAGAGGATTTTCATTTTTCGATAAGCCATGCTCTTTTGTAATAATCATTTGGATTGCCATCGCCCGACGGACCGACTCTTCCGTTGGGGTGGTGATCGCTTCGTCGTACGCATTGGTATGAAGCGAGTTGCAGTTATCCTGCAGAGCCATTAATGCCTGAAGCGTGGTTCTGATATCGTTAAAATCAATTTCTTGTGCATGAAGGGAGCGACCACTCGTTTGAACATGATACTTCAGCTTCTGGCTTCGCTCATTCGCTCCGTACTTTTCTCTCATTACCGTTGCCCAAATACGTCGGGCGACACGTCCAATTACCGTATATTCAGGATCCAACCCATTAGAGAAAAAGAATGAAAGGTTCGGAGCAAAATCATCAATCTGCATGCCACGGCTTAAGTAGTACTCAACATACGTTAGTCCGTTTGCAAGCGTAAAGGCAAGCTGAGAAATGGGATTGGCTCCCGCTTCAGCAATATGGTACCCAGAAATCGAAACCGAATAATAGTTACGAACCTTATAATCAATAAAGTATTGCTGAATATCTCCCATCATTCGAAGCGCAAATTCAGTTGAGAAAATACAGGTATTTTGACCTTGATCTTCTTTTAAAATATCTGCTTGGACTGTGCCCCTTACCGTTGAGAGAGTGGCAGCCTTAACGTTTGACCATTCCTCCAGCGTAAGTGGTCGACCTAGCTCGTGTTCCTTTTTATCCACTTGCTGTTCAATCGCTGTGTTCATAAACATCGCCAAAATAATGGGGGCTGGACCATTAATCGTCATGGAAACAGATGTTGATGGATGGCATAAATCAAAGCCAGCATACAGCTTTTTCATATCATCTAACGTACAAACGCTTACACCACTTTCCCCAACCTTCCCGTAAATATCTGGCCGATAATCTGGGTCCTCGCCGTATAAAGTAACCGAGTCAAATGCGGTGCTCAAGCGTTTGGCATTGTCATCCTTCGAGAGGTAATGAAAGCGGCGGTTGGTCCGTTCCGGTGTCCCTTCTCCTGCGAACTGGCGCTTCGGGTCCTCCCCCTCACGCTTGAACGGAAACACTCCGGCAGTGTATGGGAATTCTCCAGGCACATTTTCTTTGTATACCCAGCGAATAATTTCTCCATAATCCTTATATTTCGGCAAGACTACCTTTGGAATCAATAAACCAGCCAAGCTTTTTGTTTTTAAAATCGTTACGATTTCCTTGTCCCTAATTTTCGTGATAAATCGATCCGAACTATAAAGCTTTCGTTTATCCTCCCAAGAAGATAACACCTTTTTGGTTTCGGCAGTAAGCTTCTCCTCTACTTGAGACTTAAGCTCCACCAATGCTTTTACTGCTTCTTCTTTCGTGCTGGTTTCTTCAATAGCAACGAGCGTTCCTTCTATTTGAAAAAGCTTGCGAGCAAGATTTGCCTGCTCCTCCGCTTTTTTATGATACCCACGAACGGTATCTGAAATTTCGCGTAAATAGTAGCGGCGATCATTCGGAATAATGACACTCTGCTTTTCAACACGAGCATTTTTTGTAAAAGAAGTCGAGAATGTCGTACCCGCTTTTTCATTTAATGTCTCAATCAATGCCGCAAACAACGCATTGGTGCCTGAATCATTGAACTGACTGGCAATTGTGCCGTACACCGGCATTTCATCCAGCTCTTTTTCAAATAGCATTCGACTGCGTTGATACTGCTTTTGTACCTGACGAAGAGCATCTTCAGACCCTTTTCGTTCGAACTTATTGATCACGATTAAATCGGCATAATCAATCATATCTATTTTTTCCAGCTGTGATGGCGCACCAAACTCGCTCGTCATGACATACATGGACACATCACAGATCTCCGCGATTTCCGCATCACCTTGGCCAATTCCACTCGTTTCTACGATGATTAGATCAAAACCAGCTGCCTTGACAACTGAGATTGCATCCTGGATGGCAAGTGATAGCTCCGTCTTCGATTGCCTTGTTGCTAGGCTTCGCATATACACTCTTGGAGAAAAAATGGCGTTCATTCGAATTCTGTCACCCAGCAATGCTCCACCCGTTTTTTGCTTGGTTGGGTCCACAGAGAGTATCGCAACCCTCTGGTCGGGTACTTCATTAATAAAACGACGAATCAATTCGTCCGTTAATGAGCTTTTTCCCGCACCACCCGTCCCAGTAATTCCAAGGACAGGAACCGACTTTTGCAATGCCTTCACCTGATTCATCACGGTCTCTACCGCTGCAGCACTCTCTTTGTTTGTCCCGACCTGCTGCTCAGCAAATGTGATCAATTTCGATGTGGCAATGATGTCACCCTTATCGAGCTGGGAAAGATACGAATCTACCTCAGCTGTAATCGTTGGATAATCGCATTCTTCTAACATAAGATCAATCATTCCCTGCAGCCCAAGCAATCTTCCGTCCTCGGGCGAGAAAATCCGAGCAATGCCATACTGATGAAGTTCCTTAATTTCACGAGGTATAATGACCCCACCACCACCACCATAAATACGGATATGAGTGGCACCCTTTTCCTTAAGGAGATCATACATGTATTTAAAATATTCCACATGTCCCCCTTGGTAGGAGGATATAGCAATTCCCTGAACATCCTCTTGAATGGCGGCATTCACGACTTCTTCAACCGAGCGGTTATGGCCCAAGTGAATGACTTCTGCCCCACTTGCTTGGAGGATTCTTCTCATAATATTTATGGATGCATCATGACCGTCAAACAAGCTTGATGCGGTAACAAATCGGATATGATGCTTATGTCTATACGTTGGTTTCGTACTCATCGTTCTCCTCCCATCCTCGTTATCCCTGAAAACAATAGCTCTGTTTGAAGGGTGATGTACTCCTCAAGCGTATAAAGCTTTTGGAGTGCCCAGCGTCTAAATCCCCACATTTGTCCTTGAACAAAAATATTATGAGCAATCATTTTCACTTGTTTTTCACTGAGACTGATTTCGCCATTTTCCACACATCGGGCAATGACATCCTCAAACATAGCTACCATTTCCATTTCCTTTCTTAGTACATATGGAAGGGCATCCTTGTTCAGTGATTTTGCCTCTTGGTACATGACGAGCACCTCTGACTGAAGCTCATCCATCACGCGAAAATAGTTGGCAATCCCTCGCTCCAAGCTTTGTAATGTTCCCTTTTTCGTATCCAAATCCTTCTGCAGCCGCTCCTGCACCTCGTCATATATATGATCACAGACTAGGTACAACACATCCTCCTTTGTACGAATATACTCATACAAGGTACCGATGCTAAAGCCGGATGCTTTCGCTATTTCTCTAGTTGTAGTGCGATGAAAGCCCTTCTCTTTAAAAAGCGCAACCGCCCCTTTGATCATCTGGTCACGCCTCTTCACGACGAGCTGTTCATCCTTCACAGAGGCATGAACTTCTCTTTTTTTCATCGATTTCTCTACCCCTTTAGAGAGATTTCATTTATTTCGTTATCATCCGTGAAATAACGAGTCGCTGGATTTCCTGCGTTCCTTCATAGATTTGGGTTATCTTCGCATCACGCATATATCGTTCAACTGGATAATCCTTTGTGTATCCATAGCCACCGAAGATTTGAACGGCTTCTGTTGTTACTTTCATTGCCGTGTCACCTGCAAATAATTTTGACATTGCGGACTCTTTTCCGTACGGAAGCCCCTCAGACTCCAACCACGCCGCTTGATAGGTTAATAATCTTGCGGCCTCAATGCTTGTCGCCATGTCGGCAAGCTTAAAGCCGACGCCTTGCTGCTGGGCAATAGGCTTTCCAAATTGTACGCGTTCTTTTGCATAACCAGTTGCTGCATCAAGTGCTCCTTGTGCAATCCCTACTGCTTGCGCCGCAATTCCGTTGCGTCCACCATCGAGCGTCATCATCGCGATTTTAAAGCCTTCTCCCTCTGTTCCTAGCATGTTAGTAGCAGGAACCCGGCAGTCTTCAAAGATAATTTCCGTTGTAGGTGAGGAACGAATGCCGAGCTTTTTCTCCTTTTTTCCAACCGAGAAGCCTGGCGTGTCCGCTTCAACGATAAAGGCCGTTGTTCCTTTATGCTTTTTCGTTGTATCTGTTACAGCAAAGACGACATAAATATCAGCAATCCCACCATTAGTGATAAAGATTTTTGAGCCGTTTAAAATAAAATCATCACCATCACGACGTGCGGTCGTTTTCATACCACCTGCATCAGACCCGCTACCTGGTTCGGTTAATCCATAGCCACCTATTTTTTCACCTAACGCCATCGGACGCAAAAACGTTTGCTTTTGCTCTTCACTACCAAACTTATAAATCGGCCAGCCTGCTAATGAGGTATGGGCGGACAGTGTCACACCGGTTGATGCACAAACGCGAGATAGCTCCTCAACAGCAATACAGTAGGCTAAATAATCACTGTCGATTCCACCGTACTCTTCCGGCCACGGAATACCGGTTAAACCGAGCTCTGCCATTTTATCGAAAATCTCACGATCAAATCGTTCTTCCTCATCTCTTTCGGCTGCCGTTGGTGCCACTTCATTTCTAGCAAAATCACGAACCATCTTACGAATCATTTCATGTTCTTCTGACAATTTGAAATTCATCCTGTTTCCCTCGCTTTTTTAAAAATCTATAAATGCTTGCTTATAACGATACGTTGAATTTCGCTTGTTCCTTCGTAAATTTCGGTCACCTTGGCATCTCGGAAAAAGCGCTCGACCGGGTAATCCTCTGTATACCCATAACCACCGAATACCTGTATTGCCTCGGTTGTTACTTCCATCGCTGTTTTTGAGGCAAATAATTTAGCCATGGAGGCTTCTTTTCCACACGGTTGCCCGAGGGAACGAAGCTGTGCAGCTTGATAGATTAATAGTTTCGCGGCTTCAATATTCGTTGCCATATCAGCTAATTTAAACCCAATTCCTTGCTGATGAGAGATTGGCTTTCCAAACTGGATTCGCTGCTTTGCGTATTCGACCGCTGCCTCGTATGCAGCTTCCGCTATCCCTAATGCCTGTGCTGCAATGCCGATCCTTCCCACATCAAGATTGCCTAGTGCAATTTTCAGGCCTTGGCCTTCTTCACCGAGTAAGTTATCTACCGGCACCTGCATATCCTCAAACGTTAGCTGAACCGTTCTTGAGCCATGTAAGCCCATCTTTTTCTCATCTTTCCCGATAATCAGCCCAGGGGTATTTTTTTCAACGATAAAAGCCGAAACACCCTTATCCTCAATGAAAGCAAACACGATATAAATATCTGCTTCCCCGCCATTTGTAATAAATACTTTCGAGCCTTTAAGTACATAATGGTTCTCTTTTTTTACGGCACGTGATTTTAAGCTTGCCGCATCGGATCCCGCACTTGGTTCTGTTAAGCAAAAAGCACCCAAGTATTCTCCACCTGCTAGCTTTGGGACATACTTTTTCTTTTGTGCTTCATTTCCAAAGTAAAGAATGGGATTCGTTCCGACCGATGTATGCACAGAGAGAATTACCCCTATAGTGGCGCTTACTTTTGAAAGCTCGTGAATGGCAATGATATAGGACGTAAAATCCATCTCCGCCCCGCCGTATTGTTCGGGAACAGGGATCCCCATGAGGCCAAGTTCCCCCATTTTTTTGAGGATACCCCTTGGAAACTCCCCTTGTTCCATTTTTTCAATAAATGGACTGATCTCGGTTCGGGCAAAATCCTTAACCATCTTTCTCATCATCTGCTGTTCTTCCGTCCATCGTAAATCCATATTATTTCCTCCTGGAATAGGGGTAGTTAGTGATACTCATAAAACCCGCGACCTGATTTCTTTCCTAACCAGCCAGCTTTTACGTATTTGCGGAGCAATGGACATGGGCGGTATTTGCTGTCGCCAAATCCTTCGTAGAGGGTTTCCATAATGTACAAACAAGTATCTAGCCCGATAAAATCAGCTAGGGTGAGTGGGCCCATCGGATGATTCATTCCTAGCTTCATGACCTCATCGATGGCTTCCTTCGTGGCTACTCCTTCATAGAGGGTGTAAATCGCTTCGTTAATCATCGGCATTAGAATTCGGTTGGACACGAATCCTGGGAAATCATTTACCTCGACTGGTACTTTTCCCATTGTTTTTGTCATGCCTTCAATCAGCTCATATACTTCATCATCCGTCGCTAAGCCGCGGATGATTTCAACAAGCTTCATGACTGGGACAGGGTTCATAAAGTGCATGCCAATGACTTTTTCCGGCCTTGAGGTTGCTGCTGCAATTTCCGTGATCGGCAACGAAGAAGTGTTGCTCGCTAAGATCGCGTGATCAGGAGCGATTTTGTCCAGCTCATGGAAAAGCTTTGTTTTGATCTCCATGTTTTCAACCGCCGCTTCAATGACTAGATCTACTGAACTCGCGTTATGCAATTCTGTTGACGGTTGGATATATGCTAAAATTACTTCCATTTGGTCTTGTGTCATTTTCCCCTTGTCGACTTGGCGAGCGAGGTTTTTTCGGATCACACCAAGCCCACGCAGAACAAAGTCTTCCTTCAGATCGTGCAAAATAACATCGTAACCCGCTTGTGCACATACTTGTGCAATCCCAGAACCCATCTGACCTGCTCCAACGACCATTACCTTTTTGATTTCCATCTTATCCCCCTTTTCTACCTAAGTTCTTAAAAAAAGGGACATTCCGTACCAGACATTCCGGAAATCCCCATAAAAGACTATTGCTTTGGCACCTCAATCATAATGGCATCTCCTTGCCCTCCACCTGAGCAAATGGCTGCTACACCAATTCCACCGCCACGTCTTTTTAGCTCATGCATTAAAGTTATAATGATTCTAGCTCCGCTTGCACCGATTGGGTGACCAATTGCTACCGCTCCGCCATTCACATTGACTTTTTCATGATCAAGTCCAGCAATCTCTGCACTCGCCAAGGCAACCGCAGCAAATGCTTCATTAATTTCAAACAGGTCAATCTCCTCGACTGATTTGCCTGTTTTCTTTAATAGCTCATTAATGACGATTCCTGGCGTTTTCGGGAAATCCTTCGCTTCTACCGCAACAGCTGCTTGCCCAATAATGTACGCTTCAGGCGTTCTTCCTTCACGCGCTGCTCTTTCCTCGCTCATTAGAACCAATGCAGCGGCTCCATCATTTACTCCAGGTGCGTTTCCTGCTGTGATTGTTCCATCTGAGTTAAACACGGGAGCAAGCTTTGACAGCTTTTCATAGGACGTATCTTTTCTCGGTGACTCATCAGCCGTCACTACGTGTGGTTCCCCTTTACGCTGAGGAACTTGAACAGCAACAATTTCTTCGGCCAAGACACCAGATTCTATTGCTTGAACGGTACGCTGATGGCTTCTAAGTGCCCATTGATCCTGCTCCTCACGGGATAGTTCCATTTCCTTTGCGACACCATTTCCGTACGTCCCCATATGAACACCCGTAAACGTACAAGTTAGTCCGTCATACACCATTAAATCCTTCACCGTTGAATCACCCATCCGTAATCCCCAACGAGCTTTTGGAAGAAAGTAAGGTGCATTACTCATCGACTCCATTCCTCCAGCAACGATGACTTCTTCATCACCTAGACGAATGATTTGATCTCCTAATGTCACACTTCGCATGCCAGAAGCACAAACTTTATTGATCGTTTCTGTTTTTACATTCCATGGAAGCCCTGCTTTCTGAGCTGCTTGTCGTGATGGAATCTGACCCTGCCCCCCTTGCAGAACCGTTCCAAAAATCACCTCATCCACTTTTTCCGCCTCAACCCCTGCGCGACCAAGCGCTTCCTTGATGACGATCCCCCCTAAATCAGATGCTGTAAATGAGCTTAAGCTTCCGCCCATTTTCCCAAAAGGTGTACGAACTCCACTTAAAATAACTGTTTTCCCCATGTTACTCTCCCCTTTTTTCGTATTCATTTGTTTGGATTTGTTTTCTTGTTGTAGTTTTCGTTTCTGTGATGACTGAACGCTCGCTCAGTATGTGTCGTGGAAAAAAGGAGACTTTCAAATATCTCCTTTGAAGTAAATATATTTTGTAAGCGCTTTACTAACTTCTTCTATTTTACTATCAAAATAGTTAGAATAGAAATAATTTACATAAAATTTATGCAAATTATTTCTACCCATATTACGACACTTTTTGCGTGTCTCCTATTACTGCCTTTTCTAATAGCTCTGCCACGTCATATGTTGATACCGTTTCTTCCACTTCCTTTGCCTTCGTTCCATCTGAAAGCATCGTTAAGCAATAAGGACAACCGGACGAGATGACAGATGGTTTTACGGCTAGAGCTTGCTCGGTTCTGGCTACATTGATGCGATGACCTGTTTCTTCTTCCATCCACATCAGTCCACCACCAGCTCCACAGCACATTCCTGTATCTCTGTTACGGGCCATTTCTACGAGTGTGACACCTGGAATGGCTTTTAATATATCGCGAGGCGCATCATACACCTCATTGTAGCGTCCTAAATAACAAGAATCGTGGAACGTGATCGTTTCGTTCACTTCAAACTTAGGCTTCAGTCTTCCATCTTTCACAAGCTCAGCAAGCAGTTCTGTATGATGGTACACATCTGCTGTTAATCCGAAATCAGGATACTCATTTTTGAATGTATTATAAGCATGTGGATCGATTGTCACGATTTTCTTCACTTCGTTCTTTTCAAACTCCTCAATATTTTTCGTCGCAAGCTCTTGGAACACGAACTCATTTCCTAAACGTCTTGCGGTATCACCCGAATTCTTTTCCTTGCTTCCTAAAATCGCAAACTTCACCCCTGCTTCATTTAAGAGCTTTGCAAAGGACAGAGCAATTTTTTGGCTACGGTTGTCGTAAGAGCCCATGGAACCCACCCAGAACAAATACTCAAACTCTTCGCCTGACTTTTTCATTTCTTTTACCGTTGGGATGAGAACATCCTCTCTCTCCACCCGCCAGTTCTCTCGCTCTTTCCGGTTAAGTCCCCATGGATTTCCTTGACGTTCGATGTTTTGCATCGCTCTTTGTGCATCGGCATCCATCTTTCCTTCTGTCAGAACAAGATATCGACGAAGATCGATAATTTTATCCACATGCTCATTCATAACCGGACATTGGTCTTCACAGTTTCGGCATGTCGTACAAGCCCAAATTTCTTCTTCCGAAATCACATCTCCAATCAAGCTTGGACTGTAGGCTAGGCTTGCTGCTGACTCATGAACTCCTTTCCCAGAAGCCGCTAAAGCGATTTGATTTCCTTTTGTGTTAGAAAAAGCAAAGGTCGGTACCCATGGCTGTTTTTGTGTAATCGCTGCCCCATGATTCGTTAAATGATCGCGCATTTTTACAATCAAGTCCATTGGCGACAGCATCTTTCCGGTTCCTGTCGCTGGACACATATTTGTACAGCGTCCACACTCTACACATGCATATAAGTCAATCAGTTGATGCTGAGTGAAATCCTCAATTTTTCCAACACCGAATGTTTCTTGTGTTTCGTCTTCAAAATCAATCTTTGTTAATTTCCCCGGCTGTTCTAAACGGTTAAAATACACATTGGCTGGACCCGCAATCAAGTGCGCATGCTTTGACTGCGGAACATATACGAGGAACGCTAGTAAAAACAACAGATGAATCCACCAAGCCACATAGAAAATGACAATTGAAGCTGTTTCTCCTACCCATGAAAAGGCCACACTTACTAAAGAGGCAATTGGCTCTGTCCATGAAGCTTCATGAGCATGCCATATTAAGCCCATTCCATTTCCAACAAGAACGGAAAGCATTAATCCACCGATAAAAATTAACACGAGTCCCGATTTAAAATTCCGTTTCAATCGAACTAATTTTTCCACATAGCGACGATGAAATGCCCAAAAAACAGCAACTAAAATCATTAGAGTGACAATTTCCTGAAAAAAGGTGAATCCTGGATACAATGGACCCAGTGGCAGGTGAGCACCTGGAACAAGCCCCTTGATAATAAAGTCAATCGCACCAAATTGAACGAGAATAAAGCCGTAGAAAAACATCACATGTATGATTCCGCTTTTCTTGTCCTTTAACAGCTTTTTTTGCCCGAATACATTGACCCAAATCTTTTGGAGTCTTTCTTTCACTCGAGAGTCAAACTCCACTTTTTTCCCGAGCCTTATGTACTCAAGTCTTGTTCTAACTACATAAACAAAAAGACTAATTGCGTAAGCGGTTACAATTAGAAAAGCAATCAAGTTGATCCAAAGCATGGCGTTCATCTTTTCTACCCCTTTCTGTCTTACTAGAGCTCCCCTTCAAGCAGCATAGGTTTGTGTGAAAATGTGTAATTTTCTGAATTGTATATACCCCTATTATATAATGAATGAGCATTCAGTCAATATTTTTTTATCATCCTTTTCTGTCTTTCATAGAAAGAGCTCTTACAGGAGATACTACAGCATACACTCACTCCCTAACCAATGGGATATTCTCAGAAGGGAGAAATTTGATGAAGGTTATAGGATTTATACTACTCACCATTCTCATCATCCTATTTCTATTGTATGTTGACTTTCGGCTCGGAAGAAGACATCATTTATCTTCTATCCATAGAAAAACTTATCCGATAAGGCAAAGTCATATCGACGTATTTACAAGAGGAGATGCACTCTTCACTGATTTATTTTCCGAAGTCGAGCAAGCCACCAAGCATATACATGTTCTTTTTTATATTTTAAAAGACGATCCCTATGGCCGTAGGTTTCTGCATATTTTAAAAACGAAAGCATTAGAAGGAGTGGAGGTACGGCTTCTCGTCGATTGGGTAGGGAGCTTTGGTGTTCCACGCAGGATTATTCGTGAACTGAAAAAAGCAGGCGTTCATTTTGCTTATAGCCATAAGCCGAAATTTCCTTATCTCTTTTACCGTTTACAGGTTCGAAATCACCGAAAAATCACGGTTATTGATGGAAAGCTCGGCTATATTGGGGGCTATAATATTGGGAAGGAATATATCAATGAAGATCCAAAGCTTACTCCTTGGCGTGATTATCACCTGAAGATTAAGGGGGAAGGGGTTCATGATCTCCAACGTGAGTTTTTAAGGGACTGGGAAGAGGATACACAGGAACATCTACTCAAAATTCCCACTTATTTTCCTGAGCCTGTAACAGGCCCCATTCGGCACCAGTTGATCCCATCTGAAGGGTTTTATCTTGAGGAGACTTTCTCTGGGTTGCTTCGTAGCGCTGAAACATCGATTATGATAGGATCTCCATATTTTATTCCAAGTAAACGAATCCTTCGTGACTTGTTAGAAGCACTGGATCGAGGTGTGGAGGTGAACATCCTCGTTCCCAAAAATCCAGATCACTCATTTGTAAAAGAAGCCTCGTTCCCCTATTTGCGTAAGCTTTTAGCTAAGGGTGCCAATGTTTACGATTATAAAAAAGGCTTTTACCATGCTAAAATCTTGATGATTGATGATCGAATATGTGATTCAGGAACAGCAAACTTTGATAAACGAAGCTTCTTCTTAAATCATGAAATTAACTGCTATATGTTCGATCCAACCATCATCTCAAAAATGAAAAGTATTTATGATACGGATATAAAGGATTCAACCAAAGTGTCCCTACAAGATCTAACGCATTTAAGCCTCAAGCAAAAAATATTGGAATGGGTTGCCCGACCTATTTCTTATTTTCTGTAGATAGGAGTTTATATGACGATGAGAATTCGCCTCGGCTATGTATCGACTGCCCTTTCTCTTTGGGAGGCATCACCGGCAAGAGCCTTGACCTTTACTCGGTATAAGCAGTTATCAGCTTCCGAACGCGAGGAAAAACTCATGGCGGTTACTGGTGAGAATATTTTTAATACGTTACGAATGGTTTCCTACAATATTGCTCATGGCATTCAAGTGTATCGCCTGTCAAGCTCCATTGCCCCTCTTTCTACCCATCCAGAGGTGAACTGGGATTTTATCACACCCTTTCGTAAGGAGTGGCAGGAGCTAGGTGAATTAATTCGAAGACATAAGATGCGTGTAAGCTTTCATCCTAACCAGTACACATTATTTACCTCTCCGCGTGAAGAAGTAACAAAAAACGCCATTATTGATATGGATTATCATTACAGAATGCTTGAAGCAATGGGAGTGGAAAAAGAGGGGGTTCTCAATATTCATGTCGGAGGAGCCTATGGGGATAAAGTCCAGTCACTAGAGCGATTTCATAAAAATATTCAATCCCTCCCCTCTCATATTAAAGAGGTGACGACTTTAGAGAATGATGATAAAACATATACAACAGAGGAGACACTCTCCGTTTGTCAAAAAGAAGGCATACGTCTAGTCTTTGATTATCATCATCATATGGCCAACCTGAGTGAAGAACCTTTAGACACCCTGCTTCCAAAGGTATTTCGAACCTGGGAGGGCCGCTCATTAAAGCCCAAAATCCATGTCTCTTCTCCGAAGTCGGAAAAAATGTATCGCGCTCACGCTGATTTTGTAGATTTGGATTTTGTCATGCCCTTACTTTCGCTTCTTCGTTCGATGAATGCGGACGTCGACTTCATGGTTGAGGCAAAGGCAAAGGATATGGCCTGTTTAAAGCTCGTGGAGGACATTAGCCGTATTCGGGGTGTTAAACGAGTGGGCGGTGCGGAAATTGAATGGAAATGACCTATCTTTAGAAGATAGGTCATTTTCATGCGATGATTATTTTCCGAAGCTTTGCAGCCATGGAGATACTTGCTCAAACACTTTAAAGCCTAAGTAAATACCAACAATCCCGGTAATCCCCGCTAAAGCTGGTGGAGCCGGAATTGGTAGACGAAAGAGTGCAAAGAGAAACCCAACGAAAAAACCAGTTACTAATGAAAGTAGGACAAGCTTCATATAACCCCTCCAAAAATCATCCGTATACGTTTAAGCATTCCCCACAATGCACGTTTATACTTCGATTTTTGCTCTTCTTGATTGCTCAATAATCTCAGAAATCTTATTTGTTGCCTCCAAGATTGAATCGCTGCAAACAAAAATTTCTGGATTCTCATAATCCCCTACTTTATTACCATATCGTGGATCATAGTAATGCTCCATCAATAGTTTAATGAGCGGCATATAATTTTTTTCTTCCACACAACTTAGTAGTTCATTTTGGATATCGACTGATTTCATTCTTTTAATAATCATCTTTAAAGCAAGATCGACACGCTCGTGAAAAGCATCTGAATGTTCGTAAGGCTTTACGTACTGCTCATAAATACGTTCCATTCGTTTTTCAACGGAGGAATAGACCGTGATATGAAGTCCCTTCAGTTTTTTCTCTGTTAGCTCTGGGGGCTGTACTGCATGTCCAATTCGTTTGCTCTCACCTTCCATTATGAAATAAGGAGAGCCTTTGATCTTTTTCAAATCCTCAAAAAGAAGAGCATCAAACATTTTTTGATTATGTGGAGGTTCCCCACCTATAGAGCCAAAAACTGATCCCTTATGGTTTGCGTACTTCTCTAAATCAAGCACTGGATACCCAGCATTTTTCAAATGCTGAAGGATCTCTGTTTTCCCTGTTCCCGTCATTCCTGTAATGACGACGGATTCAGCAGGTATTAGATCGGAGATATGCTCTATTACATGCTCACGATAAGCGCGATAGCCGCCCTCGATCCTTCTAACATGAATTCCGGCGAGTGTGGCAAACGTTGCAACGGATTGGCTTCTCATTCCACCTCTCCAGCAGTACACCATTGGCTCACTACCAGATTCCTCAATCTCCTGAATTTGCGCAAGCATATCAGGAATTTTCGGACTAACAATCTCCATGGCCTTCCATTTGGCTTCCTTTTGCCCTTCTTGCTTATAAATGGTTCCAATCAATGCCCGCTCTTCATTTGTAAAAAGAGGAATATTGATCGAACCGGGAATATGACTATCAGCGAATTCACCCGGTGACCGTACATCAATCGTCGTATAGCGTTGTTTATTTTCTAAAAACTTTTCAACTGAGCAGTCTCTAATCATGTCTTCCTCCACCTTTAGGTTTCAAAAGAGGCTTCCAATCCGGAAGCCTCATGCTTGTTACATTTTTTCAGGAGCGGAAACTCCGATTAATTTAAGTGCATTTTTTAACGTCGTTTGCACGGCTTTAATTAATGAAAGACGTGCCTTTGTACGCTCTGTATTTTCTGCATCCAATACTTTTTCCGCATTGTAAAAGCTGTGGAAGGTTGAAGCAAGCTCATAAATATAGTTAGTCACTCGGTGTGGCATGCGCTTCTCGGCCGCCTCTGCCACCGCTAAAGGAAACTCACCAAGCATTTTAAGCACTTCAATTTCCTTCTCAGCACCAATTAATGAGAAATCGGCATTCGTATCATACGTGAACCCATTTTCTTCCCCTTGGCGAAGGATGCTGCAAATACGAGCATGTGCATATTGAGCATAGTATACTGGGTTTTCATTTGATTGTGATACCGCTAGATCAAGATCAAAGTCCATATGCGTGTCCGCACTTCTCATGGCAAAGAAGTAACGAGTTGCATCTAGACCTACCTCTTCCACTAGATCACGCATGGTAACAGCTTTCCCGGTACGCTTACTCATTTTCATTTTTTCGCCGTTTTTGTATAGGTGAACCAACTGGATGATTTCAACCTCTAGTACATCTTTTCCATATCCTAACGCTTCGATGGCAGCCTTCATTCTAGGAATATATCCGTGGTGATCAGCACCCCAAATATTAATCAGCTTTTCAAAGCCACGATCAAGCTTATTTTTATGGTAAGCGATGTCTGGTGTTAAGTATGTGTAAGAACCATCCTGCTTAATAAGCACACGGTCTTTGTCATCTCCTAAATCCGTTGAGCGGAACCAAGTCGCACCATCTTCTTCATAAATATAACCATTTTCACGAAGCTTATTTAATGCCACGTCAATTTTCCCATCGCCATAAAGAGAGGTTTCTGAATACCAAACATCAAATGGCACACGGAAGTCCTCAAGATCCTGCTTCAGCTTGGCCATTTCCTCTTTTAACCCGTAGCTACGGAAGAAGTCAAAGCGCTCTTTCTCATCAGCATTTACGAACTTGTCGCCATACTCTTCAGCCAATCGCTTCCCGATTCCAATGATATCTTCCCCGTGGTATCCATCAGCTGGCATTTCTTTTTCCATCCCAAGCGCTTGGAAGTAACGAGCTTCTACTGATAGGGCAAGATTATTGATTTGGTTTCCTGCATCGTTAATGTAATATTCACGGGACACATCATACCCAGCTTTTGCTAGCACATTACAAAGAGAGTCACCAACGGCCGCTCCACGAGCATGTCCAAGGTGAAGATCACCAGTTGGGTTTGCTGAAACAAACTCCACCTGCACTTTTTGTCCATTTCCAACCGTCGTTTCCCCGTACTTTTCACCTGCAGTAAGAATTGTAGGAATTAAGTCAGTTAAGTAACTATTGTTCATGTAAAAATTGATAAATCCAGGACCGGCAATATCAATTTTTTCAATGGATGCCTTTGATTGGTCAAAGTTTGACACAAGTGCCTCCGCAATGGCACGCGGTGCTTTCTTTGCTATTCTTGCAAGCTGCATCGCCATATTGGTAGAGTAGTCCCCATTAGCTTTATCCTTTGGCGTTTCTAGGATCACATCTGGAATCTGCTCGGCTGTCGCTAACTCCGCTTTAATAACAGCTGCTTTAATTTCCTCTTTAAGCTTTACCTGTACCTGTTCAACGATATTCAACGTTTTTCCTCCTCAAACACGATTTGCAATTTGTATGTACCTGCTTTTGAGCCTTGTATTGAAAGGTCGTATAACACTTCTATACTTCCCTTACTTTCGTTACTGTTCCATCTATGCTGAAGTTCCTTTGTATCTGTAATCATCTGCAGTTCTCCAAACGGAGTCGTATAGGTGCCGCGATGCTTCTTTCTTTCTTCTAAAAGCATTCGCATCTTAATGGAGCCACTTCTCATGAGAAGAATCTCATTATCGGTAAGCTTCATCGTCGTTTTCATTGGTCCCTCTTCCGTACTTTCCTCGTACTGAAGATAGGTGCTTGTATTCTTTACATAGTATCGACCAAAAGTTGTGAGTTCAAAAGTTTCCTTTTCCCCACCATTTTCAATGAACGTATGTACCTTAATTTTCACGGGAATTTGATCCGCTGGACTGTTCGACAACGGCCATACACTTCCTTTTATTAAATGCTTGTTCTATAACTTAATAATTATAAAGATTTTGAAGGGGGAGTGCAAGGTAAGTTTAAGACAGGGTGAGTTGCTCCTTATTTTAACCCTACAAAAAACACCCGCCAATTCAGGCGGGTGCTCTAACTCGTACTTATTTTACCCATCCAAGAATCATTTCGCGGATGAGTTTGCTTGCTGTGTTTGCTGTTTGTTCTGAGTGGTCGTAAATTGGGGCTACTTCTACTAGGTCTGCTCCAACCACATTTACTTCTGAGCGAGCAATTTCGTGGATAGATGCTAGAAGTTCTCTAGATGTAATTCCACCTGCATCAACGGTACCTGTTCCCGGCGCATGTGCTGGGTCCAACACGTCGATATCAATCGTTACATAGACAGGACGACCCGCTAGCGATGGCAATACTTTTTTCAATGGTTCAAGCACTTCAAACGGTGAAATATGCATGCCCACTTCCTTCGCCCACTGGAATTCTTCCTTCATCCCACTGCGGATTCCAAATGAATAGACATTCTGTGGTCCAATTAAGTCGGCCACTTTACGAATCGGTGTGGAGTGAGATAGTGGCTCTCCCTCATAATTCTCACGAAGATCCGTGTGTGCATCCATATGTATAATCGCTAAATCAGGATACTTTTTGTACATAGCCTTAAAAACAGGCCAAGAAACTAAATGTTCTCCACCCATTCCAAGTGGGAACTTCCCTTCATCTAAAACCTTGTCAACAAACTCTTCGATCATATCTAAGCTACGTTGTGGATTTCCGAATGGAAGTGGAATATCACCCGCATCATAGTATTTCACATCTTCAAGCTCGCGGTCTAAGTACAAGCTGTATTCCTCTAAACCAATGGAAACTTCGCGAATTCGCGCTGGACCAAAACGAGATCCCGGACGGTAACTTACTGTCCAGTCCATTGGCATTCCGTACAATACAGCCTTACTTTCTTCAAAGCTTGGATGGCTTTTAATAAACACTTTACCTGAATATGCCTCATCAAAACGCATAAGTAGATCCTCCTTAAAATAAATGAATTTATTAAAAGGGTCCGGTCCGTTTCACCTCGAGGCGGAAACTGCCCTTCCCACAAACTTAATTCATCACATTAAAAAACGGAGGAAGCTCCCTCCGTCTTATTTATTATTAGCCTTCGATTAAATCTTTAACAAACTTCGGTAGCACGAATGCTGCTTTATGAAGTTCTTTTGTATAATACTTCGTATCAATGTCATGGAAGCGCTCTTCAGCCACTTCAAGTGGATCATGCTTCTTCGATCCTAATGTGAATGCCCACATTCCACTTGGATAGGTTGGGATGTTCGCAATGTAAAGACGTGTAATCGGGAAGATTTCCTTTACGTCTTTTTGCACAGAAGAGATTAAGTCTGCTTTGAACCAAGGGTTATCTGATTGAGCAACGAAGATTCCGTCTTCTTTTAACGCCTTAGATATCCCTGCATAAAAGCCTTTTGTAAATAGGTTTACTGCTGGACCCACTGGCTCAGTTGAGTCTACCATGATTACATCATAAACATTCTCAGCAGTAGCGATGTGCATGAAGCCGTCATCCACTTTTACTTCTACACGTGGATCATCAAGCTGACCTGCGATTTCTGGAAGATACTTTTTAGAGTACTCAATAACTTTTCCATCGATTTCAACAAGAGTAGCCTTTTTCACGCTTGGGTGCTTAAGCACTTCACGAATCACTCCACCGTCTCCGCCGCCAACAACTAGTACGTTTTCTGGATTTGGATGTGTGAATAATGGTATATGAGCAACCATTTCGTGGTATACGAACTCATCTTTAATTGATGTCATAACCATGTCATCTAATAGAAGCATATTGCCCCATTCTTCTGTTTCCACCATATCTAATTTTTGAAAGTCCGTTTGTTCCGTATGTAATGTACGTTTTACCTTCATTGTAATACCAAAATTCTCAGTTTGCTTTTCCGTAAACCAAAGTCCCATTTATGCCACCCTTCCTTATTTGAAAAATCTATCGGTTTCAATACAGTATTTCCTGTATTGTTATTCTTCCCCAAAAAAACTCAAACATGAGGAAAAGTATAGATGAATCTAGCAAAATTGCAAGAAAAAAATTCTTTTTTTAATAGATAAGTGTTTAAAAAGGCCTCTTTCTTTTCATACTAGTAAGAAAGATGGGAAAACAGGAAAAATCTATCTGAAGGTGAGGTGTCATCCTTGGAGGTTATTACGGATCAGCGGTTTAAAAGAACGATGAAATACATACGTGCCTTTCTCATACTAGGATCGATCGGTCTTGGCTTACTTGTATTGGTAGTGACCGGTGTTCTTATATACGCCAAGGTACAAGGACCTCCTCCACTTGCTGTCCCTCAATCGAGTCTCTATTACTCAGATGATGGAAAGGTAATCGGAGAAAGCAATAATGGAGAGAAGCGATATTGGGTAGGAATTAATGAGATCTCTCCGCATTTAATTGAAGCTACTGTCGCGATTGAGGATCGTTCCTTTTACGAGCATAATGGCTTTGATTTTAAACGAATTGCCGGAGCTGCCCTTGCTGATATTAAGGCAATGGCCAAGGTTCAAGGGGCAAGCACGATTAGCCAGCAGTATGCCCGAAATTTGTTTCTAGAGCATGAAAAAACGTGGAAGCGAAAGCTACTCGAAGCACTGTACACGATTCGAATTGAAATGAACTATACGAAAAATGAGATTCTTGAAGGCTACTTAAACACCATTTACTATGGAAAAGGGGCCTATGGCATTCAAGCAGCCAGTCAGTATTATTTAGGCAAGGACGCTGCTGACTTGACTCTAGGTGAAGCATCCATGCTAGCAGGTATCCCTAAGGGTCCAAGCTATTATTCGCCTCTTATTTCTGAGGAAAATGCAAAGGAACGCCAGAAAATCATCTTGGATTCCATGGTGAAAAATAAATATATTACCGCAGCTGATGCAAATACAGCGATTAATGAGAAACTAGCTTTTATCGGAGAACACTCCCATGCCGTGATAGAAATTGCCCCTTATTTTCAGGATGCCGTCAAGCAATCATTAAAAAATGATTTAGGCTTGGATGACCGGACGATTGAGCTTGGTGGTTTGCGTGTATACACAACGCTTGATACAGAGCAGCAGGAATTAGCGGAGAAAAATGTTTCTACTCACATGGCTAAGGAATCTGAATTGCAGGTAGCACTTGTGTCCATGAATCCGAAGAACGGTTATGTAAAAGCCATGGTCGGCGGAAGAGATTATGTGGAGAGTCCTTTTAACCGGGCGGTACAGGCCGTTCGTCAACCGGGTTCTACCGTTAAGCCGTTTCTATACTATGCGGCCATTACCCAAGGGTTCACACCCGCATCATTGGTGAGAAGTGAAATGACGACCTTCCGTTTTGACGATGGTCGAGCTGAATACACTCCTCATAATTTTAATAATCGGTATGCGGGAAAAGAAATTACGATGGCACAAGCATTGGCTCTTTCCGATAATGTGTATGCCGTAAAGACACACTTATTTTTAGGAGAAGAGACACTCGTTAAAACAGCTAAGCAATTTGGAATTACGACCCCTATGGAAAGTGTACCCTCCCTTGCCCTCGGTACAAGCGGAGTGAAGGTCATTGATATGGCTAATGCCTACAGCTTATTTGCTAACGGTGGAAAAAAAGTAAAGCCGGTTCTTATTAAGCGAGTGGAGAACCACCGTGGAGAAGTTATTTACGAGTTCGAAAAGGAAAACGAGCGAGTGCTAAAAGCGGATGCTGCTTTTGTTATGACCCATATGATGACAGGCATGTTTGATAAAAAGCTTGATGGGTACTCCAATGTTACCGGAAGCTCGATGGTTAATGATATGACAAGGATTTATGCTGGGAAGTCTGGTTCCACTGATTCCGATAGCTGGATGGTCGGTTTCTCTCCTCAGCTAGTAACTGCCGTATGGACAGGTTATGACCAAGGGAATCCAATAGAAATAGTCGCTGAGAAATCATACGCGAAAAACATTTGGGTTAACTATATGGAGGACGCATTGGCTAATGAGCCAATCAAAAACTTCAAAGCCCCTAAAGGGACAGTGGGAGTATACATCGACCCCGAAAGCGGCCTATTAGCGACCGATGACTGCCCTGTCAAACGACTCACTTATTTTATAGCAGGAACAGAACCAACGAAGCACTGCATCAACCATCTAGAACATGATGCAAAAAAGCCAACCGAAAAGAAAAAAGAAGAAAAGAAAGAAAAAAAGACGTGGTATAAGAAGATTTTTGATTGGAGCTAACACGATTACTATCTAAATATACGAAAAAGCCCCGAGTCACATGTACTCGGGGCTTTTTCTGTCCTAGTGCTATAGCGTGTTATCGCTGTTTAAAGTTTACTTTTTTTAGCGGAAAACGGCAAGTATTTCCTGACAATTTGTTAAAAAAACCTTTTTGGAATAATATCCCTTACCCTTGAAGATCAGCCTTTAATTTCTCTTCTGATCGTTCCCACATACCAACATCATGATTTTTCAAAAATTCAGCTAGGATTCCTTTTGAGCGACTATCCATATGATCAACAATGATATGTCGTTTAATTGACTTATCCATGCGGTTCACATGCTCAGGTAATGACTTATATCCGCGTCGAATCTCACGGTCTACGGTCATTTCACAAGCTGTAACACCCGCGTAATACGGACCTTCCTGCTTACGGTCGATTGTCACCCACACCAGCCAGTACGGCTTTGCGTTTGGTACTTCTTCTTTCGTCTTTAAAAACTTAATTCCCTTTTCAACGACACTTCTCGCATGCATCGCACCGACATCAATGACCGCATCGCCGGCTTCCACATCAATAATAACCGGAGATACATTATCAAGGGTAAGAGCGCCCACACCAAATCCCCCATGTCCCTCGGTTGGGTCGCTTTTGATGATATTAAAGCCAATATTTTTCTTCTTTTTTTCTTCCATAAAATAAAACGCCTCCTATAAAAATAACTGATAAAAGAACTGATCTAAAGTAGAAATAATAGATGGAACCACCTTGTGATACAGAGGGTTAATTGTATATTGATCAAGCGGGGTAATCACTAAAATTAGGAAAATTAATGCCCCATACTGCTCGTACTGTGTCATCTTTGCCCGTACCTTCACCGGCACGAGATCCTCAATGATTCGATATCCATCTAGCGGCGGGAATGGCAACAGGTTAAATACAAATAAAGCAACATTTAAGGATAAAAATAACTGTAGGAAATCAAATATGTAATAAGGAATCGTTTCTACAGCTCCAACAGCCACCAATCCATACAGTAACACAAAGCCAAGTACCGATAGCAGCAAATTGCTGACCGGTCCTGCTACGGATACAAGGATACCTGCTAAACGAGGATTTTTAAAGAAAAAGCGATTGACTGGGACGGGTCTTGCCCAACCGAATCCAATGATAAAAATTAACAATGTTCCAAATGGGTCTAAGTGCTTCATCGGATTTAGAGTTAGTCTACCCTGATTCTTTGCCGTATGATCACCGAACTTATAGGCCACCCATGCGTGCGCAAACTCATGAACAGAAAATGCAATAATAAGCGTAATGATCACGTATGGAATTGTTTCTAAATCAAAAGCTAAAAACCTAGATAATTGATCCAACACCACAACTCCTTTTCGAAGACTCTATTTAGCCAAATTATACATGAAATACAGGATAAATGGAAAATC
Organism: Robertmurraya korlensis NBRC 107688; assembly: GCF_001591645.1. Taxonomy (GTDB): domain Bacteria; phylum Bacillota; class Bacilli; order Bacillales; family Cytobacillaceae; genus Robertmurraya_A. The sequence continues at coordinate 32,754 of NZ_BCVH01000015.1, forward strand.
AAGTATTCCTTTATCACGTTTGGAACATTATGATTATGTATGAAGAACTTACATATTTCTCGAGGAGGCTATCACTATGCCATACGTAACTGTAAAAATGCTAGAAGGCCGTACAGATGACCAAAAGAAAGCTCTTGTGGAAAAAGTAACAGCTGCCGTTGTTGAAACAACTGGAGCACCTGCTGAGAAAGTCGTTGTTTTCATAGATGAAATGACAAAAAACAATTATGGAATTGCTGGAAAAAGGCTGTCTGACGAATAAAATTAGTGTCTAGATGTCGCTTGGCACGCATTCAATTCACTGGTATTCCTAATGGAATAAAGGCTTATGATATCAAAAGAGGCTTGGACATAAAAAGTCCAAGCCTCTCTTTTATACAGGGACTACCTTCCCCTTTAGTGATTCAATATACTCGTATGCCTGCTGTATTTCTTCTTCTGTATATTTTTGTTTACTTTTTAGAGTAAAGATTTTTTCCTTTACTTCCTCTACTTCTAACTCGTCAAAGAAAAGTACGGTTGAAACGAGCTCTAGAAATCTAGCATTCTGGCTATTCATGTCCGTTAAACAATCCTCTAGAGCCGGAAGTTCCACTAGGTTCATATTCAAGAATTCCATTCCCTCATCTGTTAGGGAATAACGGTACTGCATATAGCCGCCTTTTTTCTCTTTTACCTCGTTAAGAAAGCCCATATTGCATAGCTCTTCAACACGAAGGGTCAGTTCCTCGGAGTAAGGTCCATAAAAGTGAAACTGAAACCTCTCTTGGAAAGGAAAATCTACTTTTTTCGCTATATAAATCATCTTTTGCAGTTTTTTCCGACCAACAATTTCCCCTGCCGCTGCAAAAGCTTGCATTATCTTGGCATGATCCTTTAACAATGAGACCCTCTCCTACTTCTATATATTTATATCAAGCACCTATATCTCATAGGTCTAGTAAATTTCGAATTTGTTTTTTAATATTCTTTTTTGACGAATCGTCCTTTAAAAGATCCGCAGGGAAATATAGTTTATGATCCGTTCTTCTTTTCCCTGAAATGGCATCTACGATTTGAGATTCCCTTGAAAGTTCTCTTACTTCCCCATTTTTCATAAGCAATTGAATCGGTAGTCGCTCTTCTTCCTCACCCGGGCGATAAAAATCGTATGGTAAGTCAGACGATGAGTCGACAACTAAATAGTATTCTGGGTCGAGACCAGCCTTTGTAAATAAAGTAGAAAGCTCACTTAGCTTCTTATATTCTTTTGCTGGGTCAAACTCCACATATTTAAACAAATTACGATCCATAAATCGGATACACAGGTCCCGCAAAATGGCATCCTCTTCCTCTTCCCACATCTGGAAATAGTAGAGAATGACTGCCTCATCTAGTTTCAAGTAATCATGAAGGGTGATGTTTTCGTCAAATACGGAGTAGAAATGAATCGGCTCGTACGAAAACTGGTAGCCTTTTTTATATAGATGCTTTGCTCGGTGGAGAATCTTTGTCAAAATGACCTCTGCACTACGAGTCACGGGATGGAAGTATACCTGCCAATACATTTGGTATCGACTCATTATGTAGTCTTCCACAGCATGCATACCGCTCTGCTTAATAACCACCTGATCTTCCTTTGGTCGCATTACACGTAGAATGCGTTCCATATCAAAATGCCCATAGCTCACACCTGTAAAATACGCATCCCTTTGTAAGTAATCCATGCGATCCGCGTCAATTTGACTCGAGATCAAGCTTATCACCAGCTTATTGGGTGACGTTTTGGCAATGACCTCAGCGACCATTTTCGGAAAGTCCTTACTTACTTTTGTTAGAACGGCATTTACTTGTGTATCACCTAAAATAATTTTTTGTGTAAAAGCTTCGTGGTCCAGGTCAAATACTTTTTCAAACGAATGCGAAAAGGGTCCATGTCCAAGATCGTGAAGGAGTGCAGCACAAAGTGAAAGCAAACGTTGCTCACTGTTCCATTCTGGTCTCCCATCAAACACATCATCGATAATGCGACGGATGATTTCATAGACTCCGAGCGAATGGTTAAAACGGCTATGCTCTGCCCCGTGAAATGTAAGATATGTCGTTCCAAGCTGCTTCACACGACGAAGACGTTGGAATTCCTTCGTACCAATCAAATCCCAAATCACACGGTCTCTCACATGTACATAACGATGAACGGGATCTTTAAATACCTTTTCCTCCACTAGCTTTTCCTGTGAATATGCCACTGTAGAATCCCTCTTCCTATCTATCTTTAAACTATTATAACTTGATTCATTCTACAATTCACCTTAAAAAAGGAAAAATTCTACAAAATTTCGACAAAATTAGAAAGCTACATTCAACCTTTTTCTCCCCTACACGGGTAGTAACATGTCGGTTGGAACGCACTCTCTTCGCTGTTATTTCTATCGAAATAACGGCTCGTTCATGCATCTCAACCGACCATTTTATCAAAGAAAAAACCACCTATCATTCGTACTATAGGTGATTTTATTTTTTCAGCTTCTTATTAATTTTATCCATTAATTCTTCTTCTGTTAGTGCTGCAAGGGGACGATTATTCACAAATGCGAATGTTTTCTTTCTCCCTGGTCCGCAGTATGATTGACAGCCAATTTCAATTGTTGCCTCAGGATCCATGTCCTTTAAGCGAGGAATCAATGTTTTTAAATTTACGGCCTGACAATCGTCACACACACGAAATTCATTTGCCATTATTACAACCCTTTCTTCGGTGCAAACTAAGCCAAGTAAACTCTATTTAATAATCTAAACGGTATTTTACCGTTTCTTTTCTCCTAATGCAAGCTGTAATCCTTAGCCGAATATCCATAAAAAACCTGTCTATCTAGTGAAATCTTAATTACTTTTAAAGATTGTAATGTTTACAAACATTGTTATTTTCGTAAAAGCCCTAAGATACGGCCTTTTACACTATATATTAAGACAGCACTACTTATCTCGTATCCCAAGCTCTTTTCTAGCTGATATAAGGAGTATTTATCAAAAAATGAGTATAGTATCTTATTACTTTGCATTGAATAACGACACTTTTGAAAAGAAGCATTAAAAAAATCTACTATCCTTGCAATCAATTGGTATAAAACCGGCAACATGTGGTCATGCTTTAACTAAGAACATGAAAATGTATAAGGTTAGGGAGTTGAGTAGAATGAAAGTTAGACAAGACGCGTGGACAGATGAAAATGATTTATTACTAGCTGAAACCGTTTTACGACATGTTAGGGAAGGAAGCACACAGCTAAATGCATTTGAAGAGGTTGGGGACAAGCTTAATCGTACCTCTGCAGCATGTGGTTTCCGTTGGAATGCGGTCGTAAGACATCGGTATGAAAAAGCGTTACAATTAGCGAAAAAGCAAAGAAAGCAGCGTCAAAGAATACTAGGAAAAGATCAAGGTGGGAAAAAGAAACTATTATACTCTCCACCCGTTCCAACAATGGAAGAGGTTGGTTCAATCGCATCAGCTGAAGTGGAAGCCTATGAAGTTCCAAACTTCTCTGAAGAAATAGCCATTGAGCCTGCAGCAATGCCAGCAACTGTCACACAGGTATCCTTGCCAAGCCCTCAAGCTTCGCAAATCCAAGCGCCAAGGGAAATGAATATGGAGACAGTCATCTCGTATTTACGATCACTAGGTGGATCCAACATCCAAGTGGATATTTTAAAAAGTGAGAATGAGAGGCTTAAGCGTGAAATTGCTTCACTGAAAAGACGCAATGAAGAGCTAGAAGGAAAGATCGAGCATCTGGAACAAAACACGGAAATCATCCAAGAAGATTACGAGACATTAATGAAAATCATGAATCGTGCTCGGAAACTAGTCGTATTAGAGGAAGATGAAGAACGCCCAGCAACGAAATTCAAGATGGACCGAAATGGAAATCTAGAAAAGATTGCTGAATAAATATATAGATAAGTATGGGAGAGAAGGCAATAATATCTCTTGCAGTTAAAAAAGCCGCACCTAAATTAGGTATGGCTTTTTGTTATTACTTTATTCACTTGCCTCTGCTAAAAACTTATCGTTCCGCTCCACTACTCTTACCACATATGAATCAAGCAACTTCAGTTCGTCATCCGTCAACTCCCCAGCCTGGAGATAAACAGCCTTTTTCTTCAAGGTTAGCAAGAGCCTTAGCATCACATCTTGAACGGTGAGAGACACCCCGAATAACTCAGACAAGGATGCCATGACCGATGGCTCAATTTTCGGATAAGAAAATTTTGTCTCCTGATTGTTGACAGCTCTTTCGTAAAATTCTTGAATGACTCTCGCACGTTCACTCCCGCTGCCCGTCACACATAGGTAGATTTGAACCGCCACTCCACCGCGCAGACGTCGCTGTGAAATTCCGGCAAACTTTTTCCCATCAATGCTTAAATCATAGCTTCCCGGACAATAGGAACCTACGATTTCTCTTGCCTCAATGGATTGGCCAAAATCAGCAAACATCTCCTGAACAAGCTCCCACATTGCATCGTATCCACGGTTGATATCGATTCCCTTCTCCTGTTCCGGAAGAATAATTGATAGATTTAGAACCCCTTCGTCTAGTACGACGGCTAATCCACCGGAATTTCGAACAATATACTCGTAGTTTTGGTCTATCAAATACTCTAGTCCATCTTTTATAAAAGGCAATCTAGTATCTTGAATACCAAGTACAATTGTATCCGCGTGAACCCACGCTCGGACGGTTGCAGGTGCTCCCTTTGTGCCGATCGAGGCACAGAGCGTATCATCATACCCAAACGAATGAAGCGCACTCATATGAAGTCCCGTACTTGATTGATCAATAATTCTCCATGTAGGCTGGTTTAATAGCTTTTGCGCTTCTTCCACGTTTCGTCACCTCTTGTTTTCTTGCCTTTATTTTACCATAGAAAAGAGCCAGCTATAGAGAACTGGCTCACTAGTAATTATTGACTTAATGCTTGGGCCGCTGTTATTAATGACAGCTTGTATACATCTTCTTCGTTACACCCACGAGAAAGGTCATTTACCGGACGGTTTAAGCCTTGTAAAATCGGACCAACTGCTTCAAAATTTCCTAAACGTTGAGCAATTTTGTATCCGATATTACCAGCCTCTAGACTTGGGAAAACAAATACGTTCGCATCCCCTTGAATGACTGAATCCGGAGCTTTTTTCTTCGCTACTGATGGAACAAATGCAGCATCAAATTGGAACTCCCCATCTAATACAAGAAGTGGATCTCTTAGCTTTGCTTCTTGAACAGCTGCAGAAACCTTTTCTGTTTCTGGAGATTTTGCAGAACCCTTCGTTGAGAAGCTAAGCATCGCCACTCTTGGCTCGATATCAAACATTCTAGCTGTCTTTGCACTTTCTACCGCGATTTCAGCTAAATCCTGAGCATCTGGTGAAATGTTGATTGCGCAGTCAGCAAACACATACTTTTCATCCTCACGTACCATAACAAATACACCTGATGTTTTACGAACGCCTTCTTTTGTTTTGATGATTTGAAGAGCAGGTCTTACGGTATCTGCTGTTGAATGAGCTGCTCCGCTCACTAGTCCATCCGCTTTGTTTGAATAAACAAGCATCGTTCCAAAGTAATTTTCATCTAGTAAAATTTTGCGTGCGTCCTCTTCAGACACTTTTCCTTTTCTTCTTTCAACAAAAGAAGCAACTAGCTCATCCATCATTGCAAATTGACTTGGGTCATAGATTTCAGCTTTCTCTAACGATGCACCTAATTCCTTTGCCTTTGCTTCAATAGCCTCTATATTTCCTACTAAAATAGGCGTTAATACGTTTTCTTCAGCTAAACGTCCTGCTGCACTTATAATTCTTTCGTCTAGACCTTCTGGAAAAACGATTTTCATGTTTTGTCCACTCACTTTTTCCTTCAGTCCTGTAAATAGGTCGCTCATGACGAATCCTCCCTTATGTACTATACCTTTAGCATACGCCTACCACATAAAATTTCAACTGTTTCAAAGATTGTTACCGTTTTCAGTAAAAAAGTTTTTGTTTTCTGAATAGTTACAAAAAGTTTACCTATTTTACTATCTGCATTTCTTACTATAATTATACTTTTTTAATACAACCATCGTGAAAATTCAGGTTTTATTCACACGTTTCATGGTGAAACTATGGTATAGTATGTTTTGTACATTATAATAATTCTAATGAGGAGTGAATTACATGGCAGAAGCAGCACAAACTCTTGATGGCTGGTATTGTTTACATGACTTCCGCACAATTAATTGGAGCGCTTGGAAATTATTATCAAGTGACGATAGACAAACCGCTATTCATGAATTTTTAGGTTTAGTAGAAAAATGGAATACTACTCAAGATAAGAAGGAAGGCAGCCATGCTTTATATACAATTGTTGGACAAAAGGCAGATTTTATGATGATGATTTTACGTCCAACAATGGAAGAGCTAAATGAAATTGAAACAGAATTTAATAAGACAATTCTTGCTGAATATACGATTCCGGCTCATTCCTACGTATCTGTTGTTGAGCTTAGCAACTATCTTCCAGCTGATCAGGATCCTTATCAAAGCCCTGAGATTCTAGCTCGTTTGTATCCTACTTTACCAAAAGCGAAACATGTTTGCTTCTATCCAATGGACAAGCGCCGCCAAGGCAATGACAACTGGTACATGCTACCGATGGAGGAGCGTCGTTCCATGATGCGCAGTCACGGGATGATCGGTAGACAGTATGCTGGGAAAGTAAAACAAATTATTACGGGATCTGTTGGCTTTGATGATTATGAATGGGGAGTTACCCTTTTCTCAGATGATGTATTACAATTTAAAAAGCTTGTATACGAAATGCGTTTTGATGAAGTAAGCGCACGATACGGCGAATTCGGTGCCTTCTTTGTAGGGAATTTATTAGAGATTGATCATCTACATAGCTTCTTACACGTAAACTAATCACGATCATACCCTCTAGCTTCGGCTAGGGGGTTTTTTTGTCTTTCCATGGAATAAAAGAATTTCCCCTTACATACGAATGAATTAGTGAGTTTTTCTTCTTTTCTTTGACCCTTTCATCTCACCACTAGAAGGTACAACACGAAGAGAGGTGAAAATTATGGGTGTGATTCCTTACACAGAAGAGCATGTGAAGCTACTGGCTCGATTAATTCGAGCGGAAGCTGAAGGTGATGGAAACTTAGGTATGTTGCTAGTTGGAAATGTCGGTGTGAATAGAGTAAGAGGGGAATGTTTGGATTTTAAAGACATTCGTGATTTACGTAAGATGGTCTACCAGCGTCCAGGCGGATTTGAGGCTACCATTAAGGGATATTTTTACCAGGCCCCAAGAGAAAATGAAATAAAACTTGCTAGACGCGTCATTAAAGGAGAGCGATTTCATCCCGGTTCAAATTCCCTTTGGTTTTTTAGACCAACTGGCTCCTGTCCAGCTCAGTGGTATAACCAGTGGAATACAGGCCGGTATAAAGCACACTGCTTCTTCAGCCCTACTCAGCAGGCTTGTCCAAAAGTATATTAAATTAATTACTTTCTAGGAGGGATTTACATTGTCACAAAATTATAATGATCCTAATGCTTTCTACAGACAAACAGGTTATCAACAGCCTTATTATGGCGCACAGACCCAACCAGGTGCACAAAAATACCCAACTACTGGTCAGGTAGCAGGGGCGGGGATGCCTACATACGGCACACCAGTTTATCCAACGATGCCAGCAGGATCAACGATACCACCGGTCGGTGCTGTTCCTGGTTACACGGGCGCCTTTAACGCTCCATCAGCAGCTCCTCAGATACCGGGGATGCTACCACTCGAGGAATCATATATCGAAAACATCCTCCGTCTAAATAAAGGGAAGCTCGCTACTGTATACACGAACTTTGATGCAAATGGTGAGGCCTTAGCAAGGACATTTAAAGGAATTATTGAAGCGGCTGGGCGTGACCACTTAATCCTAAGCGATCCGCAAACCGGCATGAGATATTTAATTCCAATGGTGTACTTCGCATACGCTACCTTTGATGAGGAACTTGAGTATGAATATCCTGGTTATACCCCTGGATTAGCTTCCTACCCTCCACGTTGATTTGAAAAATAGAAAAATAAGGAGCATCCTTTTACAGGATGCTCCTTATTTTTTACAAATATTTTACCGCTGCTACCACGATTAAAATCCAAGCAGCTAAGAACGATAAGCCCCCTAATGGTGTTATTGCACCGAGGATGCTAATTTTCGTTAACGTCATGACGTATAGGCTACCTGAAAAAAGAACGATACCAATCAACATCATCCAGCCTGACCATGATAAAAGCGTATTCGCTGGCAAGCGCCCAAGCATTACACCTACTATCAATAAGCCAGTAGCATGGAACATTTGATAGGTTACTCCGGTTTTCCAAATCTCCAAGTATTTTTGCTCCACTCGCCCTTCCAGTCCATGTGCTCCAAAGGCTCCCAGTGCCACTGCTAGAAAAGCATTAATCGCACCAATAATAATAAAAGTCTTCAACCTCTCCACCCCATTCTGTTAAAAATCAAACAGTGAATCTCCATTGCTTTCATCGTCTATTTGCAGCTTTTTGGGCTGTGTTTGAATAGGTGAAGGAGTTAGAATTTGCTGTTCGCGTATCGTAGGAATAACAGGATTACTTCGCGTTACCTCACCTGTTTGACTTTCAAGCACAAGCTCACATAATGTTTTAATTGCTTGAACCCGTTCTCTTACGTGAGAGGTTTTCCCACTTGATTTGGCTGCTTGCAGCTCCTGTTCCATTTTTAAAAGTAGCTTTTGCACACTAATATCCAATTCGTTCACCCCATACCCTTGTCTATCCTATAGTATACGACCTGATAGTTAATTTTCCAAAGAATAGCGTTATTTTTTCTCAAAACGCAGGCATGCTTGACCAGAAGCTTTCCATACTTCTACCGACGGAAGCTGTCTTGTTTTAAACCCAAATGCTTTGCATCCTTTTGGAAAATGAGGGTCCCAAGTAACGTAGAAATACTGGCACTTAAAGCAGTCCATTTTTTCCACCTTCATGTGATCCATCCTTTTCATTCAATTGTCCAATCAATTTCCGAGTAACCATTCTCTTTCAGCCATTTATTTGTTTTTGAAAATGGTTCGCTCCCAAAGAACCCTCGATAAGCAGAAAGCGGGCTTGGATGAGGAGCTTCGATGATATAATGATGACCGGAAATCAGCTTCTTTTTCTCCTGTGCTGGTTTTCCCCATAAAACAAACACCATCGGTTCCTCTCTATTACTGAGCTTTGTAATCACCGCATCCGTAAATTTTTCCCAGCCCATTTTTTTATGAGAATGAGCCTCTCCCGCTCGAACCGTTAGAACCGTGTTTAACAGGAGTACTCCTTCCTTCGCCCATTTCTTTAAATATCCATGGTTTGGAATGGGTATGCCTAGGTCATTCTGTAACTCTTTGAAAATATTTTTTAACGAGGGAGGCATTGGAACACCTGGTAGGACTGAAAAGCTCAGGCCATGGGCTTGCTCCGGGCCGTGATAAGGATCCTGACCAAGTATAACGACCTTTACCTTCTCATAGGCCGTGTACGTAAGTGCAGAAAAGATTTGATCCCTTTTGGGATAGACCGTATATTGTTCGTACTCTGACTCCATCATTCGTTCGAGCTTTGTAAAGTATTCCTTTGTAAACTCCCCACCAATATACGATTCCCAGCCGTTCAAATTACTCTTCATATGTGATCACCGCTTTATAGCCAAGTGCTGAGAAAAACTCGGTTAATGTTTTTTCTGCATTTTGTTCTGCTACCTCTAATAGTCCTTGGGATATCGCCTCTTCCTTTACGATTCCCTTGGCTTCCTCTGCGAGCTCGTAACCCTCATTCCAATTCACTTCATCCCGGAAAATACCTTCTACTGAAAATGCCTGAGCTTGATCAAAATCAAGTGCTGGTTCCTGGATCATACTGGCTCGAGGAAGTTGGATTTCTATCGTCTTTTCCTCTTGGTTTACGTGGAGATTTGATTCGGTGATTCCTGTTAAATCGACTCCTGCTGTAACGGTTCCTGGGATAATAAGAAGGAACTTCCTCTTTGTTCCTGGAAGATTCGTGTTAATTTCCTTCCCAAACAGCTGATTGTCCTCTTTTTCAATAACTGCCTTCACGTAAGCCTGTGACGACGCAAGTGACGACAAGTCTTTTATTTGCTCTATGAAACTACCTGTTTGTATGGCAGCTTTATCTGTGCTTTTTATGGTAAACATGGCTCCGAATATGACTAGAATAAATACAGCTAATCCTGCTAGCTTCCATTTCCATGATTTCGGAATCACACCCATCTTTATTTTCTTGTGATGGTGCAGCTCAGTGAACGCAACGCTAGCCGCCATTTGCTTCTTCGCTTCAGTAAGCTCCTTCTGCAATGCCTCTAATTGCATTTGTACCTCTTTCTCGTTCATCTTCACCCTCCTAACAAACTACTAGATATTATTATAACGGTTGCCGAGGGAATTTGTAGAATTTTGCAGAAAGAAGTCGGATAGAAGATATTAGTAGATTTTATATGGAAAAAGCCGGTCGCAATGGTTGCGACCAGCAATTGTTTTCATTGAACTTTCATTCCGTCCTATTCTACCTATCCCAACAATCTCTGGTAAATCGAACGCGCCTGACTCATATCCTTCGTCCCATGAACAAGACCTCTTCCATCTTTAAAGATAACGACACGCTGTTCACCCATTTCAACCGACAGCAAGTATGGATTTGCCTTCACCCCATAACCTAGACTAGCTAGCCGGTTCGCTAAATCTGCTAAATTAATCTCACTTTGTCTTGGTGGTCTAATTTGCACCGTATCACGACCACAAAGAACGGTTGAGCGCGAAAGATTATCCTTTTCCAGATAGGGATACTCAGGTGAATCTCCACAAGACAAGCAGCCTGGATCCTTTGCTTTTCCCACTTTCATGCTCGTGTATTGATTTCGCCATAAATCAAAGCTTGTGAACCCTTCACGAACGGCCTCCCAATCCTCCACCAGAATTTTCAGCACCTCTGCCGATTGGTGAGCAATTACCATCTGTACAGTCGGTCCGATGATCCCGCCTGTATCACAGGTCATTCCTTGAATAGGGATTCTTTTCAGCAAACAATTTAAGCAAGGAGTTTTGCCTGGAATGATTGTAAAGCTCATGCCAAAGCTCCCTACGCAAGCTCCATAAACCCAAGGGATTTTGTGCTTTTGCGAAATATCGTTAATGGCCATCCGAGTTTCAAAGTTATCCGTCGCATCCAAAATTACATCCACATCCCGGACAAGCTCCTCGAGCATCTCAGGTGATGCATCACCAACAATGGAAACAATCTCAACCTCGCTGTTAATGGCCTTCAATCTTTTTTCAGCTGCGACCGCCTTCGGAAGCTTCTCACGAACATCTTCTTCGGTATACAGCTGCTGTCTTTGCAGATTGCTCGCTTCTACATAATCTCGATCCACAATGGTAAGCTTCCCAACACCCGCTCGCGTGAGCACCTCCCCATTGCCGGATCCAAGCGCCCCTGCACCAATCATCAGCACATGCTTAGACGCTAGTTTGTCCTGCCCATTCTTTCCAATCGGTGAAAATAGAATTTGCCTTGAGTACCGATCATCCATGCTAAAACCTCCATTATCCCCCACTAACCGGCGGTATAAACGCAACCACATCTCCGTCACTTAATACATCATCGTCACCAGCGAATTCTTCATTTACAGCTGTCATAACGGTTTCCAAATTTATCCCATGCTGCTCGCTTAGAATCGCTTTTGCTTCAGCAACGGTTTTCCCTGTAAGGTCTACTGATACCGATTCTTCTCCAACTGCATCGCGTAAATGGGCGAAAAACATTACTTTATTCATCTAGATCACTCTCCTCTGGTTTTCCAGTTGGGTAAGCAACGGTTTCTAGTTGATTTCCGATCCATTCTTCTCCGTCTTCCCAGTGCTCTTTTTTCCAAATGGGGACGATTTCCTTGATCCGCTCAATTGCGTAACGATTGGCTTCATAGGAATCGGCACGATGTGGGGTAGAAACGGCGATGACAACGGCGATATCCGTAATTTCAAGTTTCCCCACTCGGTGCGATATTGCTACTTTTGCCCCCGTCCAGCGCTCTTCGATTTCACGTCCAATTTGCTCTAATTTTTTTACAGCCATGGATTCGTAGGCTTCATAGATTAAGTATAATGTCTTTTTTCCTGCCGTTAGCTCTCTTACCGTCCCAATAAACGTAGTAATGGCCCCAGCTTCTCTTTGAATGACTTTATCAATAATCGATTGCGTATCAATCGGTTCCTTAGATATTTCAAAATTCATCCTAGCACCTCAGTTCCTTATATAAAAATGGGCTCAGCATCTTTGATCACTGCATAGCCTAATTTTTCAGTAACTTCTTTTATAAACTGACTCGATTGTATCATACTGATAAGCTCTTTTCCTTGCATGCTCTCAAAAAATGAAACGGTCATTAACAGGTCATAACGTTCTTCTGCAACAGGAAGAAACTCTAAGCCCATCGCCCGGGCCGCAGGGAAAATTCCTAGTCCAACTGCCCTCGGATCCCCCTTTACTTCGGCAGCCACACTTAGATGAGAAAACATTTCACGATTATACCCATTGACTACACTTGGTTTCATTCCAGCCTCTTTTAAAAGCAAATCGAATAACATTCGCGTACCAGCTCCCTTTTGCCGATTCACAAAATGAGCCTGCTTTTCAACTATATCTTGCACCGTTTCTATTTGAAGTGGGTTCCCTTTAGGTAAAAACCACCCTTGGCTTCTACGTAAAAATGGATACAGGACAACCTCTTGACCACTTACATACTTTCGTACATAAGAAAGATTGTATTCCTTTGTTTCCGGATCGAGTAGGTGAATACCGGCCACATGTGCTTCTCCTTTTCGAATCGCCATGATGCCAGCCATACTCCCCACATGAGAGGATAATATTTTTGTCCCATACGACTTCTTCATATAAGTCGATAATAAATCAATCGTCAAGTCATGGCTCCCGATGCATACAATCGATCGTTGTATTTCCTCTAGCGGCTTCCACAGCTCTACCTCAACCATGTCTCCTTGCTCATAGCCCAAATGGTCTGGAGGAACAATAAGGATCCCATCTGCTTTTACGAGTGACATGGTGACGCCAGCCGCTCGGGTAAGTGGATTAGCCACGAACACACCGTTTACATAACCGATATTCATACGAACGAAGTCCTCCGCTCCCATCGTCGATACAATTCTACGACCTAGCTTTACCTGGAGCTTGGTTCGTCTCGGAACGGGTATTTGAAGATACTTACAAATAAGGGGCTGAACAAACCATTCTAACGAAAGATAGGCGGACACGGGGTATCCCGGAATCCCGATAACAATCGTTCCGTTAATTTCCCCTATTATGACTGGTTTCCCAGGTCTAGTAGCTACACCATGGGTGAAAACCTCACCGAGCTCTTCAATGATATGGACGGTGTAATCCTTTGAGCCGGCTGAGGAACCTGCGTTAATAACAACAATCTCTGAATTTTCTGTTGCATGTAAAAGTGCCTTTTTAATCTGGTCAGGCTCATCCTTCACAATCTCATGAAGGTTCGCTTCTCCACCCCATTCGTTCACATAGTTCGCAATAACCGTACCATTAAATTCAATCAGCTTTCCCGTACCAGCCATTTCTGATGGGGAAACAAGCTCATTTCCCGTCGGAATCACTGTGACGATCGGCTTTTTTACGACATCGACCTCCTGTGTGTGTGAGGCTAACAATACGCCAATATCAACAGGTCGTATCCGATGTCCTTGTGTAAAAAGCATTTCCTCCTGGACAATATCTTCACCAATTGGGCGAATGTGCTGCCACGGGGAAGCTGGTTCAATAATCTCGATGGTGTCCTCATCGATTTCTTCTACATTTTCAATCATAATGACGGCATCAAACGGATAGGGTACTACATTTCCTGTGTCTACGAATATAAAGCCTTCTCCCCTCTTGAGTAGAAGGGGGTGCTGTTCATGTGCTCCATAGGTATCTTCAGACCTTACTGCAATCCCATCCATTGCAGATGCATGATAATGGGGCATGGAGGACCTCGCATAAATAGGAACGGCTGTTACTCGACCAAGGGCTGCTGAACTTTGCACTTTTTCTATTTTTCTTTTTGGTGGAAATTTCTCCAAAAGCTCCGTTAATGCTTCGGCTCTTCGCTTATCCTCTAAGTAAATTTTACGCTTATATTGTTTGCTCACCATTATGTCCACACCCTATTTAAATAATCGTACATGTACTATCGTTCCTTTAGTCATTCCTTCACTTGGGGACGGAATTTTAACTAGGCCGTCACTTTTCACAAGCGTTGAAAGGAGCCCTGATTTTCCAAATATCGGTTCTGCTAGCCATTTTCCATCCTTATTTTTTAAGCTAACCCTCACAAAATCGGTTCTTCCTGGAGCGGAAGGAATATTTTTTGTGATCTCTGCTTTAAGGCATTCTGGTACGAATGGTTTTACCCCTTGAAGACATTGTAAAATATGGATTCCAAATAATTGAAAAATGATCATCGCTGAAGCTGGATGGCCTGGAAGTCCTAGAACCGGCTTTCCATCAGCTGCTGCTATAATGGTTGGTTTACCTGGTTTAATTGCCACACCATGGACAAACACACCTGGTTTACCTAGTGACTCTATTACCTCCATGGAATGATCCTTTGTCCCCACTGAACTCCCGCCCGAAAGGACTAGAAAGTCGACTTTATCAAACCATTCCTTCATGCTTTTCGTTAAATCCTCCACATTGTCTGAGACAATTCCTGCATATTGGAAGATATGGCCACTATCTCGAACGATTGAGCCTATCGTCATCACATTTATATCTCGGACCTCTCCGATTTGAAGATGAGGCACATTCATCGGGACAATTTCATCGCCCGTTGATAGATACCCAACAACCGGTTTCCTCCACACGGTTACATCGGTAATTCCTTGTGCAGCAAGTGCTCCAAGCTCCTGGGAACGAAGTCTTCTCCCTTTTGGTAAAAGAAGCTCCCCCATTCTGACGTCCTCGCCAATCCCTATCACATTTTCTCCAGGAGTCACTTGTCTGTACACATTCAAAAGCCCACTAAGATCCTCACAGTGTTCGATCATAATCACGGCATCACATTCATCTGGAACCATCCCACCTGTCGGAACATAGATGGCTTCTCCGAAGTTAACGGCAGTCGTCACTTCCTGGCCCATCCTTACTTCTCCAACTACAGATAAAAAACCCGGCATCGATTCCGAGGCTCCAAAGGTATCCTCTGCTCTTAGCGCATACCCGTCCACAGAAGACCTTCTGAAATTCGGGACATTTTCTTTTGTTACAATGTCTTCAGCTAATACGTAATGAAGGGCATCCAAAAGAGGGATGTTGATTTTCTCTACTAAAGGTTTTACTTTTTCTTCTATTAGCTGATAGGTTTCTTCTACTGACTTTACTTGGAAAAATTTCATCTCTTCTCACTACCTTTTGTTCTGACACGCAACGCTTTCTCATACTCTTTCGGATCATTCATATTAAACATATCCGTTTCTTTTATCATTATTTGCTTCCTTTGAAGCAATTCTTCTGTTACAACTTGTACGTTAAGCTGCTCGAGAACCGAGCGAATTCGCAGCTGATTATTCGTTAAGGCATTCGTGACCACCTGTAACGCATCCTTTCGGTAGGCACCATATAGTGGATGTAATTGACCACCAAGCTCGGGAATGACCGCCTGGTACTCATCTAACCCCGTAAGGAGAAAATCACCCAAGCTTGATGAAATAAAGGGCATATCACAAGCCACGATTAAATTAGCATTTGTAGTAGTTGCTGTTAACCCGGCATGTATCCCGGCAATCGGCCCTTTTCCTTTTTGCATGTCCTCTACCATCGGGATTCCTAAAAACTCAAAATCTCGAAACGTATTTGTGACAATGAGGAGCTGGTCCGTAATTTTTGTTAGCTCATGAGCAATTCTTTCAATCACGGTAGCACCTTCTATTGTCAATAACGCCTTATTCTGACCCATTCGACTCGATTTGCCACCAGCTAAAATAATTCCCGTTCTGCTCATCTCATTTGCCACCCTTCTTTTTAATGAGTAACTGCTTTTGTAGGAATTCCATATCCACGTTCTTGAGCGATATAATCCAAATGAATCGATTTATGATCAAGAAGCTGTGGAGATTCTTTTTTAATCATTTTTCGAACATCAATTACTTTGGTATATCCTTTGCAGCTATCGCAAATATGAATTTGTTCATTCTCTTGGCCTTCTAGTTTTAAAATTTCAATCTTTGTGTGATCCTCTGTTCCACAATGGGCACAACTGATTTTCTTTTCCTGCCAAGAATAATTACAGCGTGGACAAATTAGCTCTTTTTTTCCCTTTTTACTTATAATGGCCAAACGAGCCGGCTCTCCACAAGCCACACATCCATGTTGGTGGTCTGCTAAATCTAGCTCCTCTTTATGGTCCAAAACGAGCTTTTGAAGAAATGGTCTCGTGGCGTGCTCCGCGATAAAGAACGGTAACCACTTTGCTATTGATAGATTCTTAGCATACTCTTCAAAATAAAAGAAATTTGTTGCTACACTTGCTTCAAACCACTCTTTTAATAGGCTCTCATGTAACGATTGTCTAAGAAGGCTGTACTCTTTGGCAAGTGATGGTTGTTCTAACTCCAAAAGAGTTAAAAGCTCGTGAATAAAGGTGTGGTATCTTTCTGTGTTAATGTCTAATTGTAACTGTGGAATCAGTGGAAACGTACCTCCAGAGCCTTTTGCTATAACTATATCTGTACCCTCTATCCTGCTGGCCCAATTGTGGCTTGTTTGCTCAATCCGTTTCTGAAGCTCTTCGTAATGCTGATTATCTGTGCTCAATACACTCACCTCTATCGTAATCTGTATGGAAGAGAAAGGCTATCCCGTTCTAGACAGGATAGCTCTTTCCAGAAATGATTATTTACCCTATCCTTTTGTCATCTTTCTTTTCTGCATCCTTTAGTTCGTCATACCAGCGTCCGTGGTGTGCCTTCGCATATTCTTCTGGCACGTCTCCTTTTGTCATTCCTCTCAGCGAGGCTTTTGATCCTGGGTGCCCAACGGATAAGTAAATATGACCAATGACTACAGCAGCGGATAGTCCTAAGCCGATATTATGAATTGGATATGCCCACATAACCGCTGCTTGCGGGAAAAATTGCGGAAACCACATAACAAATCCTGAACATATGAGCATGGCCGCAGTTAAAATCGTTAAGATCGAATTAACCTTTTCCCCTGCGTTATAAAAGTCCTGCTTCGGAATGTTCGCATGACCACCGAAAAACTCCTTTGGAAATTCCTTAAAAAAGGCAAAGTCATGCTTTTTCCAAGACATGATTTGTTTTATCCAGAAAAAGAAGCCTTTTGGGTCAGCCAAAAGGATGATGACCACAGGTAAAACAAAGAATATAGCCGCAATTCGATGAACCAATCTTGCTCCTGCGGGTCCTCCAAATACCGCATATAACCAATCAAAATATTCGGTATACATCGGCAGTGCTGATATATATAGGACAAAAAAAGCTGCGGCATTTAACCAATGCACGAAGATAATAGGCTTGCTAAAACGTTTTACCATTTTTGGGTTTCCCTTACTCATGGTGATCCACTCCCTTATCTCCATTTTTCACTTTCGCTATCGAATTGGAAATCACTGCTCCAATGACCGCCATGGTGGTTACACCAAGCATGGCCTTTCCTATTGGTTGTGCATAATCCTTCCATACGACCTGTGAAAGAGCCACCTTAGGATTTTCAGGTAAACCATAAACAGACGGCTTATCAGCCAGAAGATACACCGTTGTGGTCCCTTTAATTCCTTGAGGGTTATAAATATTGGCATTTGGGAAGCGATCCTTCACTTGTAAAAGGCGACTGTTTGCTTCAGAGAGCACCGCTTCACGCTCATCGTAAATTAAGCAATCGGTATGACAAGCAGTCACACATGCCGGTTGCAGCCCTTGTTCCAGGCGATCGGTACAAAGCGTACACTTTTGCGCTTTTCGATATTCCTTGCCGCGTTTATCTTTATAGGTTGCTAGACTAATCACATTGAATTGACAGCCCTGGACACAATAACCACAACCAACACACTTATCGGCATCAACAACAACCGATCCAAATTTTGTATGGCTGATTGCATCCTCCGGACAAGCCTTTTCACAGCCTGCTTGCACACAATGCAGGCAGGATTGATGACGGAACAACCACTCAAATCCACCATTTGTCGTTTCTTGTTCATTAAATGTAAGGACATTCCACGTATGAGCTGTTAGCTGCTCATGCGACTGGATACTTCCCTGGAATTCCTCATATTCAGGCGGTAGGTCATTCCAGTTTTTACAAGCAACCATACACGCACGACAGCCGTCACACTTCGTTACATCAACAAATTTTAAATATTCTGCAGCCATTATTACGCCCTCCTTACATCACATAGGAATGCTTTATATTCTGGAATAGTTGTATTCGCATCACCGATATGTGGCGTTAATCGGTTTGCAGTTTCTCCAGTGACAATTCCTTTGTAGCCAAAGTGCCAAGGCATTCCTATTTGGTGGACGGTTTTTTCCTTCAGCTTGTGTGGCTTAAAGCGCTTTGTTACTAAGGCGTACGCCTCTACCTTGCCACGAGCAGAAGTCACAATGACCTTATCCTTGTTCTTAATTCCTTTTTCCTTTGCTAGCTCTTCACTCATTTCAATAAACATATGTGAAGCAAGTTCAGATAACCAAGGCTGGTTCCGCGTCATTGCCCCTGATTGCCAATGCTCTGATATGCGGTAGGTTGTTGCGACAATTGGAAAATCCTTTGCTTCCCCTTTTGCATTCATCTCTTCCAATCCATATTTTACGGCTGGATTTAGCTGAATGTTTGAAAACACATTAGAAACCGGATTCTCGTATGGCTCATAATGCTCAGGGAAGGGACCTTCATTTACTCCTGCAAACAGTCCCCCTTTTCCTGTTGGAAGCATAAAAAACGCATCGGTTCCACCTTCTATATCTGGTGCTCGATCCTTAGGGAAATCTGCCACGTCATTGCCAACCCAAAGCCTTTTGGCAGCATCCCAGTAAACAACAGTTTTGTCCTTTGACCATGGTTGACCACTAGGGTTACAAGAGGCACGATTTCCAAGTATCCGGCGATTCGCCGGCCATGCCCATGACCAGTTTAAGAAATTGCCCATGCCTTCATCTGTATGATCGCGACGCTTAGACAAATTGCCTTCCTCTGTATAAAAGCCGCAATAAATCCAGTTTCCGCTGCATGTTGAACCATCGTCTTTTAAATTAGCAAAAAGTGAAATTTGTTTTTTCGTGTTCATATCGTACCCATTGATTTCTCTACAAACGAGGTCAATGTCAGGGTGATTTCCATGTCCGTAGTCCCAAGACATTGCCTTAATAGGTGTATCCGCGGGCTTCGTACTATTTTGATAGAGTTCCTTCAAGCGAAGCGCCAGTAAATGAATAATTTCTAAATCAGCCTTTGACTCACCCTTTGGCTGGATTGCTTGCCAACGGTACTGCATCCAGCGACCGCTATTAGTGATAGAGCCTTCTTTTTCAAAAGATGCACATGCCGGTAAGAAGAATACCTCTGTTTGAATATCAGCAGGTTTGGAACCAGCACCTTCCTGCCAAAATGCGGATGTTTCTGTTTCCCAAAGGTCAACAGCGACCATCCACTTTAGCTTGCTTAGTGCTTCTTTTTCCTTACCTGCATTCGGTCCCCCAACTACTGGATTGGTTCCAAACATTAATAGACCTTCAAGTTCACCTGCATACATCGCATCAAATAAGCGCATATGCGAATAATCCTTTTTCGGTGTTAGCTTTGGCATGTATTGATAACCAAATTCGTTCTGTGCCGTAGCGTTGTTCCCATAGTACGCTTTTAACATGCTTGTATAAAACTTAGGCTTATTCCTCCAATACCCAGACTTCGGTGTATTTTTTTCGAGAAAGCCTTTGTAGGTTGCTTCTTCTGGAGAAGCAGTCGGTACTTCCATATACCCGTTTACATTGTGATACAGTAAGCCAAAGTCCGTGGAGCCTTGAACATTTGATTCACCGCGAAGTGCGTTAACACCGCCGCCAGGCATTCCTACGTTTCCAAGCAACAGCTGCAGCATGGCATAAATACGAACGTTTTGCGTTCCGACGGTATGTTGGGTAGCACCCATGGCATAAAGGATCGTTCCGCTTTTACCTGGTTTTCCAGTTGCTCCAAATGTTTTTGCAATTTCTAGATATGTTTTCTTATCTGTTCCTGTTACACCGATTACTGTCTCCACATCGTAACGGGAATAGTGTTTTTTCATTAATTGGAATACACAACGAGGATCTTCTAACGTTAAATCCTTTAGAATTTTCCCTTCCTCATCCTTCTTAAATGCCCAGGAGGTCTTATCATAACTTCGTTTAGCTTCGTCATAGCTATTGAATAGACCATCTTCAAATGAATACTTCTCATCTACAATAAACGAAGCATTTGTATAGGCAATCACGTATTCCTTATGGTAAAGTTCTTTTTCTAACATATAGTTGATTAAGCCACCCATGAAGGCAATATCTGAACCTGAGCGAAGCGAACCGTAAATATCCGCTTGCTGTGAGGTTCTTGTGTATCGTGGGTCAACAGAAATAATTTTCCCACCTTTTCCTTTTGCCTTTAGCAGCCATTTAAAGCTAATAGGATGATTCTCAGCAGGGTTCGCACCGATAATCATTGCACAATCAGTATGCTGTAAATCGTTCCAGTGATTTGTCATTGCTCCACGACCGAATGTAGGTGCCAGACCGGCAACCGTTGAACTATGTCATATTCGGGCCTGATGCTCGATATAGGTTAAACCCATACCAGCACGCATTAACTTCGATAAAAGATACGTTTCTTCGTTATCTAACGCAGCCCCACCCATGCAGGCAATCGCTTCTGTCTTATTAACCGTCACTCCATTTTCCATCGTTTGGAAGGTGCGATCGCGAGTTTCTTTCATTTTCTGAGCAACTTTATCCAGTGCCCAATCCCATTCCACTTCTTCCCATTTGCTACTACCGGCGGCGCGGTACATCGGCTTCTCCTGACGGCGATCGGATGTATACACCTGTCTAACCGTTGTCCCTTTACTACAAAGTGCACCTTCGTTAATTGGGTGATCCGGGTCCCCCTCCGTATACACCACTGTATTATCTTTTGAATAGACTAAAATTCCACATCCAACGGCACAGTATGGACAAATCGTTGGTGTTGGCTTAAGGCCTGCAATTTTAAAGCTATTTGCTTTCGCTTTTGCTTCATTTTCATTAAATCCAAGCTCCACGACGGCTAATGTTGCTGCCACAGCCCCCGACAGCTTTAAAAACTGTCTCCTTGTGACATTCATTTCCATTGCTTTTCCCCCCTATAGAAATCAAACCTTTTATTAAAATCCTAATTAAATTAGGATGGACCCCCTAAATTGTGCGCTCTGCCAGGTCATTTACCACTCGACCAAAAGAGGTGTATGTAATGGCCATTTTCCCTCTTAAATAACCAACTACTTCAATTTGAAGATACTTAGCGAGTTGAATCGCTTGTTTGGTTGCCGCTGTTCTTGAACCAATCACTCCAAAACCAAATTTGGCCGCCTTTGAAAGCATTTCATACGAGACTCTACCGGTTGTTAAAAGTAGTAGTTTGCTAGGATCAAGGCCGTTTCTTACCGCATGACCAATAATCTTATCTACCGCATTATGTCTGCCGATATCTTCTCTTACAGTAATGAAGCCATTCTCATCTACAATGCAGGCTCCATGCATTCCTCCCGTTTCAAGGTAAAGTGGTGATTCCTTTGCAAATTCACTTCTCTTTTTTAAAAGATAGCTTAGTACATATTGATTTTTTCCCTCAACCTTTTGAAACGTCTTCACATCCGTCATGGAGAAAAAAGTGACTCCTCGCCCACAACCTGCTGTATAGTGTTTCTTCTTTGAATACAAAGCCTCCGCTTCAAATGGTGAGGATAAGTTCACATGAATCATTCCCGTCTCCTCATTAATGGTAACGTTTTCAACGTCGCACAGCTTTTGAATAATTCCTTCAGAAAATAGATAACCGTATACCCAATCCTCTAAATCCTGCTTTGTCAGTTGAAACACAGCAACCTCAAATCCATCGAGAACTAATGTAATAGGGAATTCTTCAGGACAGCCTTTTTGATTCAATGTCCTCACTCCTGGTTCGCTTAAGGTCCTTCATTAATATTGTAAAAAATGAAACTCAACCTTTCTGCGACAATTATCACTTTAAATGTCTTAATAGCAATAACCTGTTCAAAATTAGTGGTTTTTTTAATTACTAAAATCTTTTAATAATATTGCTATAGTGGGAAAACATCTTTATCCTTTATGCTATGCTTCCTTGCTTCTCCTAACAGTGACTTTTCTCACGCCTGTACAGTTCATAAATTAGTGGTAAAATAATTGTCATAGAATGTTAATAATTTAGGAGATTGGAAGAGTACTCCTAATTAGAAAAAGAGATACTCAGGAGGGATTGATAACGATGAAAAAGGTAATGACGATAGCGGGTTCGGATACGAGCGGAGGTGCTGGTATCCAAGCAGATTTAAAAACATTCCAGGAGCTCGGCGTATATGGAATGACTGCTTTAACAACAATCGTGACGATGGATCCTAAAAACCATTGGCACCACAATGTATTCCCTATTGCGATTGAAACGCTAGAAGCACAGCTGGAAACGATTCTTTCTGTCGGAATCGATGCGATGAAGACAGGTATGCTGGGCACAGTGGAAATTATTGAACTTGCGGCAAAGGTAATTGATGAAAACAAACTGAATGCAGTTGTAATTGATCCCGTTATGGTGTGTAAGGGGGAAGACGAAGTGTTGCACCCAGAAACAACTGATGCCCTTCGTGACATCCTCGTACCACGCGCAACAGTCGTCACTCCAAATCTCTTTGAAGCAAGTCAGCTTGCACAAACCGCTCCTCTTCGTACGATTGAAGACATGAAACAAGCAGCAACAAAAATTCATGCACTTGGTGCTAAGTATGTATTAATTAAAGGTGGAAGTAAGCTGAATCACGAAAAGGCAGTGGATCTTCTGTTTGATGGTGAGGAATTCACTTTACTAGAAAGTGAAAAAATTGATACTACTTACATTCATGGTGCAGGCTGCACCTACTCTTCAGCTATTACGGCAGAGCTTGCAAAAGGAAAATCAGTGAAGGAAGCTGTTGCTACGGCGAAGGAATTCATTACAGCTGCGATCACGCATGGCTTTAAATTAAATGAGTACGTTGGACCAACCATGCACGGTGCGTACCGTACATTTGGTGTAAAAGTGAATGCATAAATAGAGAAAACCGCTGGAATAAAATCCAGCGGTCTCTTAATTTAGAAATGTAATTTTTTCTTTTATTCAAACATACGAGATAGGTTTGCCATTTCAATTGCTGAAACCGCTGATTCCCATCCTTTGTTTCCAGCCTTTGTCCCAGCTCTTTCGATTGCTTGTTCAATCGTGTTTGTTGTAAGTACACCAAAAATGACAGGAACTCCTGTGTTTAATGTTGTTGCCTGTACACCCTTGGCTGCTTCATTACACACGAAGTCAAAGTGCGGAGTAGCCCCACGAATAACCGTTCCTAATGTGATTACTGCATCATACTTTTTACTTTGTGCCATCTTTTGTGCGATTAACGGAATTTCAAATGCACCCGGTACCCATGCCACATCCACATCTTCTTCCGCTACGCCATGTCTTTTTAACGCATCCTCTGCTCCACTTAGAAGCTTACTTGTAATAAATTCATTGAAACGCCCTACCACAATACCAACCTTTAACCCACTGCCAACTAAATTACCTTCAAAGCTTTTACCCATTATCTGTTCCTCCTAAAAGTGTAGTAAATGTCCTAACTTACTTTGTTTTGTTTTTAAATATTTTTCGTTTTCTTCACGCGATTGCATTTGGATAGGCACACGGTCGACAATCTCTAATCCATAGCCCTTTAAGCCTTTAATTTTTCGAGGATTGTTGGTTAATAATCGGATTTGATGAATCCCTAAATCCTTTAAAATTTGAGCACCAATGCCATACTCTCGTAAATCGGCACCAAAGCCTAGCTTTTCGTTTGCTTCAACCGTATCGTACCCTTCCTCTTGAAGCTTGTACGCTCTTAGCTTGTTCAACAGTCCAAGTCCGCGGCCTTCTTGACGCAAATACAGTAACACTCCTGCGCCCTCTTGCTCGATTTGACTTAATGCGGAATGTAGTTGTGGACCACAGTCACAGCGATACGAGCCAAACACATCACCTGTTAAGCATTCTGAGTGAACACGAACAAGAACTGGTTTGCTAGAATCTATTGTTCCCTTCACTAATGCCACATGCTCCTTGCCATCAATCACATTGGAATAACCAACTGCTCGGAATTGGCCAAACTCGGTAGGTAACTCAATCTCAACCTCACGCTGAATTAAGCGATCCTCACGATTTCGGTACTCAATCAAATCTTTAATCGTGATCATTTTAACATTTAGCTTTACGGCAATTTCTTTTAGCTGTGGCACACGTGCCATGCTTCCATCCTCATTCATAATCTCACAGATGACTCCAGCAGGTTTGGCACCTGATAACATCGCTAGGTCAACAGCCGCCTCCGTATGACCAGCACGTTTAAGTACGCCACCTTTTTTCGAAATTAACGGAAAAATATGACCTGGTCTTTTAAAATCGGCTGCCTTAGAATCTGGATGTAGCATTTGTAAGATGGTATCGGAACGCTCGAAGGCTGAAATACCAGTCGTTGAATTTTTATGATCAATACTCACGGTAAAGGCTGTCCCATGCGGATCTGTATTTCTTGTAACCATCGGTAGGAGCTCGAGCTTCTGAGCTAGCTCCTCCTCGATTGGGACACAAATAAGCCCTCTCCCATGAGTAGCCATTAAATTGATTACCTCAGGAGTTGTTTTTTCCGCTAAAGAAATGAAATCCCCTTCGTTCTCACGATCTTCATCGTCACATACGATGATAACTTTTCCATTCTTTAAGTCTTCCAGTGCTTCTTCAATTGTATTAAACATCTCTCTTACCTCCTTATTTAAACCCATTTTCCTCTAGAAATTGAGCGCTAAGTGAAGAGCTCTTTTGATTGTTCTGAGTTGATTGCTTGGACAAAAAGTGTGAAATGTATTTGCCAATCATATCGCACTCAATATTCACTATATCCCCAGCCCCTTTTCGCCCAATAATTGTTTCCGATAGCGTGTGTGGGATAAGGGACAGAAGGAAGCTCGTTTCAGAAACACCAAAAACGGTTAAGCTTGTTCCATCCACCGTAACGGAACCTTTCTCGATGATGTAGTGCAGCAGGTCACTCTCTACCTCGACCTCGTAGTACACCGCATTGGCAACCTCTCTTTTTTCTTTAATCACCCCGAGACCATCCACATGCCCCGATACGAAATGACCACCAAATCGTCCGCCAGCTGCCATCGCCCGTTCCAGGTTTACCTGCGACCCTGGTTCAATATCTCGTAAACTCGTTGCCTTGATGGTCTCCGGCATTACATCTACTGTAAACGCGTTCGAGGTAAATGAAGTGACGGTTAAACAAACTCCATTCACAGCGATACTATCACCGAGCTTTACATCGGCAAGAATATGATTGGCCTCTATCGTTAATACCGAGGATTGCCCTGTATTCTTTGTATTCGTTACAAGTCCTATTTCTTCAATAATCCCAGTAAACATTTTCTCTCCTCCTTTCATGGGTTACCTATAGTACGATTTATCCGAGGTATGTATCTTAATCTCTAATTTTCCTACCTCTAGCATTTCCGAGAATCTTGATTTTCCTTCAAGGTAAAGATCATATACAAAAACAAAACCCCGCACCAAGAAAGGAACGGGGTCAGAAAGATGGCATTGTCAAATAAAGGTCTATAAATGGATAGACTACACCCATAAACAGAAACCAGAATTTTTTTCCTTCTCCCATCCAGACTTTACTGTCGGCTCTGGAGTTTCACCAGATCCACCGTTTGAATGAACATTCAAAACGGGTCACGGACTAAGAAGCTCTTGCTTCATCACCGCCGGTTGGGAATTTCACCCGACCCCGAAGGAATACTTATTAAATTGTCCTCATTATACATAATCATTCCACAAAAGGAAACCTAAAACTCTTACAGACATAAATTTGTTGGAAAATCACTCAATCCTACTTTTCGCTTTTCTATTTTCTTTTTAGTAAAATAAAGATTATTAATTTCGTTAAAGAAGTGAAGGAGGAAATGACATGGAGCTCGTCATAGTGGAAGAAGTTCAAAAAGAGCTAAACCGTCTTGCGAACCAAGATGTGTATATACATTTAGAAACAACAAATGGAGCGTATGCGACTCATAACGATGAATCCTTTTTTTCCTCAGGAGCATTTATTCGCAATGCGCTAGTGAATTATGAGATTGGTCAGATCAAAGGAAGTGGACCTTACCGCATCGGCTTAAAGCTAAACATTGGCTGGGTGTATGCGGAAGGAATTACACATTTTGAAATTGATGATCAAAATAGATTACTAATGGCTGGACATGATTATCAAGGAAAACTAGCAGTTGCCTTCCAGATCAGTCCAACACCATTTGAGTAGAAAGGAGCGCATCATGGAAAAAGAACGACAAATATTAGTCATTTTCCCCCATCCCGATGACGAGGCATTCGGTGTTTCAGGCACGCTTGCACTACACATCCAAAATGGAACACCTGTCACCTATGCTTGCTTAACACTTGGGGAAATGGGACGTAATCTTGGGAATCCACCGTTTGCAACAAGAGAGTCGCTCCCTAACATTCGAAAAGTGGAGCTGCAAAACGCCGCAAAAACGATTGGTATTCAAGATTTACGTATGCTCGGGTATCGTGATAAAACAGTAGAGTTTGAGGATCCCGAAAAGCTTGCTGATCATATGGGGGAAATCATTGCTGATGTGAACCCCTCATTAGTCATCACCTTTTATCCAGGATATTCTGTGCACCCAGACCACGACGCTACAGGTGCCGCTGTTGTAAAAGCAGTTGGTCGCTTAGCTCCAGAACAAAGACCGAAGCTCCACTGTGTGGCTTTTTCAAAAAATACGTTGGATGAGCTCGGCGCACCAGACATCGTTAATGATGTAAGTGCCATCTCTGATCAAAAAATTGCAACAATCCAGGCCCATGCATCACAAACGCAGCTAATGATTCAAAACATGGCCGAAAAGCTTAAAGTAAAGGATCCCGACATGATTGCTTGGGTAAATAACGAACGTTTTTGGACGTATAAATTTTAACAACAATGCCCACAGGAGGTTATAGCCTGTGGGCATTCCCTTTTAAATATGAACTTCCTCGGCTTCAAGAACCTGTTTTAACTTCTTTAGCTGTCCGCCATCCTCATTTTTAATAATTTTGACAAGCTGTTTTTTTGTTAAAAAGCTAAGAAAACCTCCTGTTTTGACTTCGGCTTCCATCTCGACTTGGGTTCCTTCCTCAATGGCAGAAAAGGTATAGTGATATAGAATTTCCACCCCATTTGATATGCTTTTTGAGGTAAAGGCGGTTGGTCGATTGAACTCTGTAATGTGAATTTCAGATTGAATAGACCGTCTCCTCACTAATCTTGTTTCCAAGAAGCGGCTGCCATGTCCAACTGGACCATTAGACAACTTTTCCATATCAGTAACAAACGGCAATAGGTTTGTAACGTTTTCTAGATTGGATAAATAACTAAATACTTCTTCGATCGGGCAATGAATTATCTCACTTACTCGAAAATCAGCCATTTATTATGCACCTCTGGGACGATTGTTTGTCTTTATTATACTAGAATTCCCTACCTCATCCGTCCGAAAATATTCACAAAATTTCCCTTTTCATTTACAGAATATTGCCTTATGATATATGTGAGTGATTACTCACTTCTCTATCTAAAAGGAGGGATTCACATGAATCCAATTGTCCAAATTGAACAGGTCAAAAAGCACTTTGGAAAGCAAGAGGTATTAAAAGGAATTGATCTAGATATTAACGAAGGAGAAATCTTTGGGTTACTTGGTCCATCCGGTGCAGGAAAAACCACACTCGTGAAGCAGCTCGTTGGTCTTGAGCTTCCTTCATCTGGTCAAAATAAAGTGTTTAACATTCCGATGCCTTCACTTGATGTCATTGCAAAAATTGGTTATATGGCTCAGTCAGATGCCTTATACGGGGAGCTAACAGCAAGAGAAAACCTCCAATTCTTTGCGTCTTTATACGGATTAAACAGAGGCCGTCAGAAGGATAGAATTCAGACTTGTATGGAGATTGTACAGTTAAGCGAACATACCGATAAACAGGTATCCAACTACTCAGGGGGAATGAAGCGACGCCTTTCACTCGCAATCGCACTCCTCCATGAACCGAAGCTATTAGTTTTAGATGAACCAACTGTGGGGATTGACCCCGTGCTTCGAAAAAGCATATGGAATTCCTTTTATGAACTAAAAAAGCGCGGAGTGACGATTATTGTCACCACCCATGTCATGGATGAAGCGGATAAATGTGACCGACTAGGGATGATAAGAGACGGACACTTGATTGCTGTTGGTACTCCTCAATCCTTAAAAGAAAATATGAACAGTACGAGTCTTGAGGATGCCTTTTTAAGCTATGGAGGTGTGAACTAATGCGCGTCATGGCACTTGTAAGAAGAATTTTAAAACAAATTGTTCGTGATAAACGCACGATGGCCTTACTAATTATGGCTCCTATCCTCGTTCTAACAATGCTTCATCTGGTTTTTAATGGAGATAGTTATACGCCAAAAATTGGTTTTGTCGATCTACCCGCACCTCTCACAGAACAACTCAATGAAGATGAAGCGACCATAGTGGAATACAATTCAACCAACAAGGCAGAGATTGCCTTAACGGAACGAGACATTGATGGATATATCGTTATGTCTAGCAATTCCCTTCACCTCACGTTAGAGGGTAGTGACCCTACCATTAATGGAGCGACAATGAAGTGGTTACAAGAGTCCCTAACGTCTATGCAGCCTGACTCTTCGGCTATTAAACTTAAAGTTGATTATCTTCATGGTTCTAGCGATATGAGCCAGTTTGACTCATTTGGGCCTGTGCTGCTAGGATTTTTCATCTTCTTTTTCGTGTTCCTCATTGCTGGAGTCTCGTTTTTACGTGAAAGAACGACAGGAACACTTGAAAGACTGCTTTGTAGTCCCCTTCGTAAATGGGAAATCGTAGTTGGCTATGTGATTGGTTTTGGAATTTTTACGATGATACAAGCAACCATCATTGCCTCGTATGCGATCTATGTTCTTGGCATGATGATGGAAGGTGCATTCATTTATGTTCTTGTTATCACATTATTATTATCGCTGACTGCTTTAACACTTGGGGTACTGCTATCTGCATTCGCTAACAATGAATTGCAAATGATTCAGTTTATTCCGCTCGTGATCGTTCCACAAATCTTTTTCTCTGGATTATTTAATCTTGAAACGATATCGGATTATTTAAGCTGGATTGGACCGTTTACTCCCCTGTATTATGGAGCAGATGCGTTAAGAAATGTTATGATAAGAGGGTACGGGTGGGGTGACATCTCAATTGATTTGCTTATGCTAACAGGATTCTCCATACTGTTCATGATCCTAAATATCCTTGCCCTAAAAAAATATCGTTCCATTTAACAAGGAGTATATATGTCAGATAACAATATAATTGATGAGATTATTGATAAAAATGAAAATCTTACAGAAAAACAAAAGCTCATTCTAGAAGCTGCTGTTGAATCCTTTGCTGAAAAAGGCTATGCTGCTACCTCCACCAGTGAAATTGCTAAGAAAGCAGGTGTAGCGGAAGGAACCATTTTTCGCCATTATAAAACCAAAAAGGATCTGCTTTTATCCATTGTCGCTCCCATGATGGCAAAGCTGATTGCTCCGTTTGTAATCAAAGATCTAAATAAGGTTTTGAACCAGGATTTCGAGAGCCTAGAGGATTTTTTACGTGCCATGATCCATAATCGTGCGGAGTTTTTAAAGGCAAACATTCCCTTATTTAAAATTGTTCTTCAGGAACTCCCTTTTCAACCGGAGCTTCAAAAGCAATTCAAGGAGCATATTGCCATCAAGGTATACGAAAGAATGTCAGCGATTATCAAGCATTATCAAGAAGTAGGGCAATTGATTGACCTCCCTCCTTACCAGGTGGTTCGGATGACAGCGTCAAGTATCTTCGGCTTCCTTATCGGTCGTTATCTCCTATTTCCGGAGTTGGATTGGGACGATGAACAAGAAATTGAAGCCACGATTCAATTTATTTTGCATGGATTATCACCAAAAGAAAAGGCCTGAGGATCTCATTCCTCAAGCCTATTTACTTACTCAGCTAATGCTTGTAGGATGGCTTCTCCTACACCGCTTTCGTCATTTCTCAATGTCACATGCGTGCATCGTTCTTTAATATCTTCATTTGCATTTCCCATTGCCACTGAGCGACCAACCACTTGGAACATAGATAGGTCATTATAGTTATCACCAACCGCCATCGTATCCTGTAAGGAAATTCCCCTTTCTTCTACGAACTCAGCTAATGCGATTCCTTTTTGTGATAGTGTATTCATAAGCTCTAGGTTTCCAAATGCAGAGGATGTGACTTCTAAATTTCCAATTTGCTTTAGCTTTTCCTCAACTTGATCCAAAAGGCTATGGTCCATATCAAATACTAGTAGCTTATAAATCGTTTTTTCTCCATTTAAAATCGGCTCATAGCTATCAACCTTATGAATTAATCCTTTTTCATATCTGTGATGAGCTTCTTCTTGTACAAGCTCTCTAGAGAGTTCAGGATTAGCGGTTGTAAAGATGTCGATAATGATTTCAACTCCCTTATCATAATCGACTGTATACGTACCTTCACTTGTATAAATTTCGTAGTAAATACCTACTTGATCTAACACCTCAGCAGCTTGTTTCGCAATTTTATGATTAAGCGGGTGCGCCTTAATTACTTCACCCTCTTTTGTTCGAATCTCTGCCCCATTGGCACAAATGATTGGTAGCTGTAATCCAGAATCACGTAAGACTGACATCGCCTCTTCATAGGAACGACCCGTTGCGATAACGACTTCTACTCCTAAATCTAAGGCCTTTTGGATCGCCTTGAGGTTCTTTTCAGATACCTCTTGCTTTGAGTTTAATAATGTTCCATCCATATCACTAGCGATACATTTGATCATATTCAGTTCCACCTCTATATGTATTTGCTGCCTTCACGAATACTGAGCTTAGACAAGGAAGTGCGCTCAATAAAATTCTTTACACTGCTTGGATTCGTTTTAGAGTATTCCCGCAATGCCCAGCCAATCCCTTTTTGTATAAAAAACTCCTTGCTGTCGGCATTTTCTCTACAATATCGATACAAAAGCTCTTCATTCGTATTCTTTTTATATTTTAACTGAAAAAGAATAGCTGCGCGCCTTAACCATAAATCATCACCATAAGCCCAATTATCAATCGTTTCCTTAATCACTTCTGGATGGTCAGCAGCAATTTTCCCAACTGCCATTGGCCCAAGTACATCAACCGTATCCCACCACGACTTGGTTGTGATAAGCTTTTCTATCCCAGGTAGATGCTTTTTCTCCAGCTTCTTCAACGATTTCTCGATATAATCTAGGGCAGCTGCTTGAAATTCCCTTTCTGGAAGGGCCCATATCTCTTCGACAAACTTTTCATTATATGGTTGTTTCACTATACCCGTCTCCTCAAAAAACTGCTTCAATAGTTCACGTCGTAACGGGGTTTTGATTCCTAGAAAAGGAAACTGGTTTCGCATATATTTTTCCATATAATAAGCATTCTCGCGATTCTCATTCGCTCGAAATAATTTCGTTAGGATGTCGATCTCTTTCATACAGTGCTCCTTTATAGTGACATAGCTTTATTGTAAAGATTTTTTTGTAAATTTACCAATAATGCAACTGTAAAAATTTATTAAAGGCTCATTCCATGATAGGAAAGAGCCTTCTTCTTATGACTCTACTATATGACCACCATTCACATGTAACACCTGGCCCGATACATATCTAGAATCATCTGAAGCTAAATACACATAGGTAGGTGCAAGTTCAAATGGCTGTCCTGCACGTTTCATTGGCGTATCTGTTCCAAACCTCATCACATCTTTGGCTGGAAAACTAGCCGGGATGAGCGGGGTCCAAATCGGTCCAGGTGCTACTGCATTTACTCGTATCCCCTTTTTTACTAAAGAGAGCGATAAGGATCGTGTAAAAGTAACGATGGCCCCTTTAGTGGAGGAATAATCAATCAGTTTCTTATGTCCGTCGTAGGCTGTGATTGAGGTGGTGTTAATAATGGAGCTACCTGACTGTAGATGAGGTAAAACTGCCTTTACTAGATAGAAAAAGGAAAAGATATTCGTTTGAAATGTGTTTAACAGCTGCTCTGCCGTAATATCAAGAATACTTTTTTGAACAAATTGTACCGCATGATTGTTTACTAAAACATCTATTTTTCCAAACGCCTCAAGCGTTTTTTCTACGACCTCTTGAGCACTTCTTTCCTCTCGTAAATCAATCGGAATCAAAAGACTTTCCCCACCAAGCTCTCGAATTCTTTGCGCTGTCGCTTGCGCATCCCGGTGCTCATCTAAGTAGACGATGACTACCTTTGCTCCCTCTTTTACATAGGAATAGGCGATCGCTCGACCAATCCCACTATCTCCGCCCGTGATAATTGCTACTTTTCCACGCAGTTTTCCGGACCCTTGGTAGGCTGGATTTTCGGCAATAGGGAGTGGGGTCATTTCATATTCGAAACCAGGCTGACGCGGTTGCTCCTGGGGTGGGAAGGCAATTGGAACATTCTCTGTTTCCTTCATCATTCCGTAATATGGGTATACAGGGTACATGGTTCTCCTCCTCAAAGGGTATGACACCTATACGATATTCTTATAAGGGCTTTTCTGTTCATATAAAAAGGCATGAACCGGATGAGTTCATGCCTTTCTTTGGAGTTAATATCCTCCATATCCTCCATATCCTCCATATCCTCCGCCACATTGGAAGCTGCTAATTCTTCTTAAATCCGTTCCATAATAAACCCAACGTCTATTTCTCCAGCGATACCCTGCAATGGAATCTCTTCCAACGTACGTTGGATAGAACCAGAAGCTTCGACCATTGTTTAACCAAATATACGTGAAGCGGAAACGGCATCTTCTAATAGCACCAGGATCTACAGCATAAGCGGAAAAACCTTGTTGTTGCGGTGTATACGAAGGTGGTGGGCCTGATGGTGGGCCGTATTGGTCACCTCCACCTCCTCCAAATGGTGGTGGGAACCCGCCACCCGGAAAGTCGTCATCTCCACCTGGGAATCCTGGAAACCCTCCTCCTGGAAAACCACCTGGGAATCCGCCACCCGGGAACCCTCCTCCTGGAAAGCCACCTGGGAATCCTCCTCCCGGAAAGCCGCCTGGGAATCCTCCAATTGTTGGCTGTTGTCGGTCATCATTCGAATAATCAGGATGATAATAGTTCACATACATACCCCTCTCTACTTACATCTCGTTGTAATGTATGCAAAATGCCTACGAGGGGTGAGTTGTCATCTAATTTTCTTCGAACTGATGAATCATATCCTGAATTCGCTCTGTTTGTTCATTTACCTTTTCGAAGTCCATAGCACCTGTATAAATTTCCTCAAGCTCACGATTGTACCCATTTGATTCCTTTAAAAATCCCATCGCTGAATCCATCATATTTTTATAGGCAGTTTTATGATTGTTAATTTCCTCTTCAAAAATTTCATCTGTTCCACTAGCGATAACAGTGCCGTACATATCAACAATCTCGTCTCCATCTCTACTTGGAAAATATTCATGAGGTGCCGTACTGTCGAAGATGGCAATTCCTAACTCTCTCACAATAACCATATCAAGACTATTTGGATCAAACCCACAGTGGTAAACTTCCACGTCTAATCCACGTATTTGTGCTTCTTCAGCTATTTTTTTAAGCATCGTTGATTTACCGGATCCAGGTCTTCCTTTGATAAAATACCTTTTAGCAACATCCTCAGTTAAATTAGGAACATAGTCTACGGCTCCATCCGGAGTAGCTGCCCCTAAAAATCGATGCTTTACCGTTGATTCTTTATTTAAGGTCATGTTTCCAAAAAATTGAAAGATTAATTTTCTTGTTAAATCATCTGCTTTTTGAAAATCCATTGCTTCGATATAGATTTTTTCCCAATTGTCATGAATACTTAGAGCTTCGGCAAAGTGCTCATACGCTTTTTGTGTTGCATTTCCTGCCAGCATGGATAATCTCACAATCTGATCCTTTTGATCCGCCAGCTTGGCTGAGTCCCAGGCTTCTCCTAGGTTTATATACTCTTCAATGGCGCCAAGTGCCCTTGGAGTTATTTCATAGGATCCCGATCCATTCACTATTCCTACCTTAAGCTCTACAATGATTACTCCATCAATGGAGGATGTATCGAGAGGACAATGCAGGTATTCTACTTGATAATTTCTACCTACCCAGTACTCTCCTATTTTCTTCATAAGTGTTGACTTTCCCGTTCCCGGTGCACCTTGCAAAATAAAAACCTTCTGTAAATCCTTTAAACAGTCATCACATAAACTATGAAAGCCTTTAGCTGTATTTCCACCAGCATAATAGTTCCTAACACTCCCAGCCATTCGCACACATCCTTTGCTGAAAATTCATACGTGGAGCATTAGAAATATATGCGTTTCTCCCCTTGTCTTAGCACATGATCTAACAATATAGGACACTATGTTATTTTCATCCGAGGAGGTTCATATACTTATTTGGATAAACTTGTCAGACACAACTTGGTAAGTTAATAAAAATTGTAAAGAAAGGATGTGGAACATGAAGATAAATCGAACAACCATCTTAACGTATTCAGCATTTGGGATTGCCTTGAATGTTGTTCTCGGTACGGCGGTTTCCTTGTTGAATATTCCCCTGCTGTTTCTTGATACTGTAGGAACTGTATTGGTTGCAGCTCTTTTCGGACCATGGTGGGGATCTTTAGCTGGAGTACTAACTAACTTGGTTCTCGGTATAACAATCGGACCAACAGCTGTCTTCTTCGGACTCGTTAATGTCGCAATCGCCATCATTGTTGGAACCATTGCCCGAAGATTTGATTTTACAAAGCTACCAGTCTCACTTGGTGCTGGACTTCTTATTGCCGTGATTGCCCCTTTGATTGGAACTCCGATCGCTGTAGCTCTTTTTGGAGGATTAAACGGCAGTGGGATGGATTGGATTGTCCTGTGGGCGAGAGCTGCAGGAGAGAGTATATATGCATCAACCTTTATTTCTAGAATCACTGGCAATTTAGTAGATAAAGTGATTACCTGTCTACTCGTTACATTTCTCATTCTCCGATTACCAGTGCTCTTAAAGTTATACCGTTCACGAAAGGAGACACCGAAGCATGCAGCGTAGTAAGAGAATTCTCGTTGTTTCTCATTGTATCTTAAATCAAAATACCGTTATCCCCCATGAAGCCCGTGCATTAGGTGCAGTCCCTAGTGTTCTACAATGGGTGGGAAAAGAGGGATTCGGCCTGGTTCAACTTCCTTGTCCTGAATTTACCTTTTTAGGCTTGGACCGACCTCCAATGACGTACGAAGAATATAATACAGAAGAGTATCGTAAGCACTGTCGCTCGATAGTAACTCCGGTTATTGAACAGCTAGTCGCTTATCAAGAAAGTGGATACGAATTATGTGGCCTTGTTGGAATTGGCAGTAGCCCATCCTGTGATCCTTTAAGGGGGATTTTCATGGAAGAATTTCAAGAACTGCAAAGAAAAAATGGAATTATAATAAAAGATACTTGGTTTTTACCAGACGTTTCAGATCCCATTTTTGATTCTAATACTCATCGTATCCAAAACTGATTTTGTCCTCATGTAAACGGGTTCCGTTTAGTCGTCAACGAATAGCAGACTCCTTTTCTTCTATGTGAAACGAGTCTGCTTATCATTATTCACTAGCGATATCAGCTAATTTCCCATCTGTTACAGATAACAAGTCTTGAAGGGTAAGCTCCATTTGCACACCAATTTTTCCTCCGGACACAATAATGGAAGATAACTCCTCCGCACTTTCGTCGATTACCGTTGGATACTGTTTTTTCATCCCTACGGGAGAGCACCCACCACGAATATACCCTGTATACTTTTGTATATCCTTAACAGGGATCATTTCAATTTTCTTTTCAGCGCAACTTTGAGCACCTTTTTTCAGGTTTAACTCCTTCTCAACAGGAACAATCAAAACATATAACTGCTTACTTGTACCTTGAACCACAAGTGTTTTATATACCTGTTTGGCATCTCTTCCTATCTTTTCTGCGACAGAAACACCGTCAATTTTCCCATCATTTGAATCGTACGTGATTAATTCGTAGTCTACTTTTTTACTATCTAGAATTCGCATCGCATTTGTTTTCGCCTGCTTCACCATACGCCCACCCTTTTTATTTTTATAATACGAAAAAAGGCTGGGAGATACAATTCCCTGCCTTTTAAGTCCTATTTAATAACGTAAAATGGGTGTCTTTCTCTCTACTACTCTCCGACCAATAGAGATATACGTCATATCAGAGCGTTCCGCTTCCTCTAACTTGTAGCAATTCCTACCGTCAATAACGAGCGGTTCTCGCATCATTCGATTGTAATTATCTAGGGGAAATTCCTTTATTTCCGCCCATTCCGTCACAATACACACCAAATCAGCTTGCGTAATAGCGTTCTCTATTGTATCCGAAAAGTGGATTAAATCTCGATATCTCTTTTTTACATGTTTAGAAGCAATTGGATCGAACACACGGACATGGGCCCCTGCTCCTACTAACTCATCAATCAGTGGAATAGATGGAGCGTCCCGTATATCATCGGTGTTTGGTTTAAAGGACAGCCCCAAAACAGCAACGTCTTTTCCTTCAACAGTTCCCATACGATTAATCGCCTTTTCAAAAAGAAGTGATTTTTGCTTCTCATTCACCTGTATAACAGAACGGAGAATTTGAAACTCATATCCGTACAGGCTTGCTACATTTTCTAACGCTTTCGTATCCTTCGGGAAACAGGAACCACCAAAACCTATACCAGCCTTTAGAAAAGGCGTTCCAATTCGACTATCCATTCCCATCCCAAGAGCAACATCCTCTACATTTGCCCCCGTATAATCACACAGCCTTGCAATTTCATTAATAAACGAAATCTTTGTGGCTAAAAAGGTATTCGATGCGTACTTAACCATTTCAGCACTACAAATGCTCATATGAACAATAGGAATTTGGAGAGGTTGAAAGATCTTCTCTACTTTTTCCATGGCTGCTTTGTTATTTGAACCAATCACAATTCGATCACCGTGAAACGTATCATAAATCCCAGAGCCTTCTCGAAGGAATTCGGGATTTGAGACTACATCAACAGAAATACCCCTCCTGTCGAACATGGCTTGGAGCTGGTCATTTGTACCAATGGGGACGGTGCTTTTTGTTACGATGATTTTATGTGAAGTGATATGTTGTGCCATGGTTTCTGCAGCCTGCTGGATATAAGTTAAATCTGCCGCTCCATCCTCCTTTTCAGGAGTTCCAACTGCTAGAAAAATCACTTCTGCGTGCTTATAAGCTTGCTTTGCATCTGTTGAAAAGTGGAGCCTTTTTGCTAGGAGCTGCTTTGACAATAACTCTTCTAGGCCTGGTTCATAAATGGGACAAATACCTGATTGCAGCAAATTGATTTTCTGTTCATCTGTATCTAAACAAACCACATCATGCCCAATCTCAGCTAGGCAAACACCTGTTACTAACCCGACATACCCGGTCCCACAGACTGTTATTTTCATAAGACCCCCCCATTAATCGTATCATTATCTTACTATCAGTATAGTTTGTATGTATAGGAAGAATTGCTAAAATCGTGTTAAGAAATTGAAAAGACCATATCAAGAGGATATGGTCTTTTCGGGTAAAATTATGTTAAACGATACACTCTTGTCTCAAACGGTTTTAATGTAAACCCGTTCATGCTCTCATGCGGATCAACTTCGTAATTTGCCAATAATACCTGATTGTGCTTTAGCTCTAACTCCTCTATAGCAAAGGTTGCATCCTCTGCTGTTAGATTCGACAGAACCACAACTTTATCGTTGTCACTTTGACGTGTGTACGCATAGATTTTCGGATCTTCCTCTAAAAGAAGCTCATATATACCGTATGTGAACACTTCATTGTTCTTCTTCAGCTGAATCATCTTTTTATAAAAGGAGAGAATCGACCCTTCCTCCTCCAGCTGCTTTTTCACATTAATCTCTTTATAGTTCGGATTCACATTCATCCACGGTGTTCCTGTTGTAAACCCTGCTTGATCGTCATCAGACCATTGCATTGGAGTACGGCTATTATCTCTTGAAGTAGCCCAAATGATTTCCATAATGTCCTCGTGCGAAACCCCTTCTTCACGCTTCAATCGATACATATTCTTTGCAGCTACATCATCATAATCATCAATACTTGGGAAGTGGACATTTGTCATTCCAATTTCCTGACCCTGATAAATAAATGGTGTCCCCTGCATTAGGAAATACATGGCGGCCATGCTTGTTGCACTTTCATACCAGTACTCTTTGTCGTTCCCCCAGGTGGAGACAATTCTTGGCTTATCGTGATTTTCGATAAACAACGCATTCCAGCCATCCTTTTCTAATCCCTTTTGCCAGCGAGTAAGTACCTTTTTCAAACCTAAAATATCAAGACCCTTCGCAGGATCGGTATCCCAAAGATCTAGATGTTCAAACTGGAATACCATGTTCATTTTACCTTCTTCTTCTCCTACCCAAAGATGTGCTTCGTCTACTGACACCCCGTTCGCTTCTCCTACTGTCATAACATCGTAATTTCCGTAGGTCTTATCTTGCATCTCAGAAAGGAATTCATGTATTCCCTCCTGATTCATATGCATGTCAAAAGAAGAAACATATTTCTTCTGCACCGGGTTTGGCATATCTGGGAATCCCGGACGCTTTTTAATATGGCTTATTGCATCGATTCGGAACCCATCGATCCCCTTATCCAGCCAGTAGTTCATCATACCGTAGACAGCCTCACGAACCTCAGGGTTTTCCCAGTTCAAATCAGGCTGCTTTGTTGAAAACACATGCAAATAGTACTGGTTCGTTTGTTCATCGTACTCCCAAGCAGATCCTCCGAAAATACTTTCCCAGTTATTCGGTTCTGCTCCCTCTTTCCCATCACGCCAAATATACCAATCGCGCTTTGGATTGTCCTTTGATTGACGTGATTCGATAAACCATTGATGCTCATCACTAGTGTGATTAGGAACTAGATCAATTATCAGCTTCATTCCTCTTTCATGGACCCCCACTAAAAGAGCATCAAAATCTTCCATCGTCCCGAAGTCTTCCATAATATCTTCATAATCTGATATATCATATCCATTGTCATCATTCGGTGATTTGTACATAGGACAAATCCAAATTACATCAATCCCTAGATCTTTTATATAATCAAGTCGCTGAATCATACCCTGTAAATCACCAATTCCATCTCCATTTGAATCCTGGAAGCTTCTTGGATAAATCTGATATGCCACAGCTTCCTTCCACCATATCTTCTTCATAAATTACCCCTCTGACATTCTATTTTTTTGATCACTTATACATCTTGTTAGTTAGCGCAACCGTTTGCATAAATGGTGATAAAAAATAACCTTCTAAAGGTTGCACTGTTGTTTATAGTTTAACGCTTACATTCATTTTACGCAATACTGATTTCCCTTCTGGTCTGCAGTGTCCTCCATCCCTTAAGCACCATACGATATGTTATGCATAGATGAGGGAGGAATATGTAGTGAAAAAAACCTATCAACAAGCTCTAGCGTATTACGGTATTGCTGGAGCCCACCCTGGTGGACATTCATTAACAAAAAAGATGGTAAAACGGGAACATATTACAAAGGATACAACCATCCTAGATGCAGGCTGCGGGGTAGGATTAACGTCTGCCTATATTGCTAAAAGGTTTGGAGCGCACGTCACAGCTATCGATCTCCTTCCTGAGATGGTGGAAAAAGCCCGCGAGCGTGTTACCTCTCAAGGTTTGCCTGTTACTATTAAACAAGCTAGTCTGGAAAACCTCCCTTTTGAAGATGAGAGTTTTGACCTTATTTTAGCTGAATCGGTTCTGACGTTTACGAATGTAGAAAAGTCACTCAGTGAGCTTCATCGAGTGTTAAAAAAAGATGGTGTACTCTTAGCTATTGAAATGAGCGGTGACGATTCCCTTGCTCCGAGTGATCGCCAAAGAATTCAATCCGTGTATGGAATCTCGAGTATATTTTCAGAACAACAATGGGTTCAGTTATTTGAAAAGACAGGTTTTCATTCTCTCCAAGTTCTTCTCCGACGTACCGCTTGGGAGGAAATGCTAAGCGGCGAAGGGGGAACATCAGATGCTTCGCCTTCGATGCCGGTAAGCAACCATCCAGTATATGATCAAGTAATGGTAGCCCATCAGCAACTGCTCGGGTTTTACGGAGACCGGCTAGGGTACCGGGTATTACGATGTAGGAAGTGAGTGAGTAACGGGGACAGGTTTGCTGTTGGAGCTAGTAGGTCGGTTCGGGAGAGTTGGATATAGATTTCGGAATCGCAAATAACTACACAACCTAACCCGACAATATACTAAAAATCAGTTGAAATTGCTTAAAATCCAACAATAAGAACCAAAAACATTCTTCTGGCCGTCCAAACGACGGCCAGTTTTCAATTTAAGATTCATTCATCAACGATTTATGAATAAAAATAGCCGCTTGGAGGCCATCTCCCATCGCAACTGTTACTTGTTCGGAGTGAGCAACCACATCACCTGCTGCCCATACATGTTTAATATTCGTCATTTTTGAACGAGGATCCACTAGAATATGTTTATTTTCCATGCGTTCAACTCCGAGCTGAGCTGCAAGCTCCGAACGAACCTCATTGTTCCCAAAGGCGACAAATCCATGGTTCGAAACTAATTGAGTTCCATCTGCCAATTGTACCCCTTGAAACTGCCCGTCCTTCGCCTGCACCTGTTCAATAGATTCCTCATAGTATTCAATGTTCTCCTTTTTTAATCTCTTAAGGAGGGTTTCATCCACTTCTTTTCGTTCGTGATTCACATACACAAGTTTTTTTGACCAAAACAATAAAGTCAAGGCAGCATTTGCTCCAACATTTCCTGAGCCAATTACGATACATTCCTGATCTTTGATTTCATATCCATCACAATCCGGGCAAATATAGACACTTTGCCCTAGGCATGGGTACAGCTCAGGAATGGGTGGGATTCGGTCCATTACCCCGGTTGCAAGTAGCAATCTCTTCGCCCTTTTCTCATCTCCATGATGAGTCGTTACATGAAAAACCTCGTTTTTCTTCTCGACCTTTTCGACTTTTTCTAGTAAAAATTCCACTCCATATTGTTTCGCCTGTTCCTCACCAATTGAACGTAAATATTCACCGCTTACTCCGGATGGATACCCAAGAACATTGTGATAGCTCCGACAGAGGGTAGATCTGCCGTCGCCTGAATCAATTACGAGTACCTTGTACATATATCTTCCTAGCTGAATCGCACATTGTAATCCAGCTATTCCTCCACCAATAATGACACAATCATAGACCACTGTTTTTCCGCTCCTTCCTACCTCCTTACCTTGCCCAACTATCGGATGTTTTTTTCTAAAAAGAAGAAAAAGCTGACCCTTAAAGGACCAACTTTCACATAATTGCCTTTTGTTGTTGCGTACGAACTAAGTCTGCATAAAATCCATCTTTTTTCAATAATTCTTTGTTTGAACCCTTTTCAATGACCTGACCGTCCTTTAGCACAACAATTAGGTCAGCGTTTTGAATGGTGTTCAATCGGTGGGCGATCACAAATGTTGTACGCCCCTTCATCAGCCTTTCTAACGCCTCGATAATTTTCATTTCCGTAATGGTATCGATACTGCTCGTAGCCTCATCTAAAATCAATAAAGCTGGATCTGCAAGTAATGCCCGGGCAATGGATAACAGCTGTCTTTGCCCATGACTAATTCCTGATCCTTCCCCATTCAAAGTTGTATCGTACCCGTTGGGAAGTTTCATGATAAAATCATGTGCATTCGCTTCCTTTGCTGCCTGAAGAACCTCTTCATCAGTAGCATCTAAGCGCCCAAATCGAATATTCTCTCGAACGGTTGACTCAAATAATATGGAATCCTGTAACACAAACCCGATTTGCTTTCTAAGACTGGTTCGGGTGATTTCTTTGCTATCTATTCCATCAATCCAAATCGTCCCTTCATCACTATCGTAAAAACGAGCGAGCAAGGAAATAACCGTCGTTTTTCCTGCTCCCGTTGGTCCAACTAACGCAACCGTTTCACCCATTCTTGCTTGAAAGCTTACATCCCTTAAAGTTGAAAGACCCTTGTCATAGGAGAATCCCACCTGATCAAACACAATGTCCCCTCGTAAATGATCGATGGACCTTGCTTTGCCTTCATCGTCCTGTTCCTCTTTTTCATCCATGATTTGAAACACACGCTCCGCACCTGCTACAGCCGATAAAATCATGTTGAACTGGTTTGCGAGATCATTTAATGGTCTCGTGAACTGCCTAGAGTATGTAGTAAAAGTAACAATGACACCGATTGATACAGACCCCTTAATCGCAAGAATTCCGCCAATCCCAACAATGATTGCAAAGCTTACATTGTTTAGCATGTTCATTAGTTTTGGAATAAAGCCTGAGTAGGTTTGAGCCCAATAGTTGGATTCCTTTAACGAATCGTTTTTCTCTGCAAACAGCTCAATGACTCTACGCTCCTGTGAGTACATTTTCACAATTTTTTGACCACCCAGTGTTTCCTCAATGAAACCATTCATTTCACCGAGCGTTTTTTGCTGCTCCTTAAAGAACTTCCC
Organism: Robertmurraya korlensis NBRC 107688; assembly: GCF_001591645.1. GTDB lineage: Bacteria > Bacillota > Bacilli > Bacillales > Cytobacillaceae > Robertmurraya_A. The sequence continues at coordinate 75,982 of NZ_BCVH01000015.1, forward strand.
TGTTCGGTTTGTGATCCACTTTAGTCCGGCAAACATAACAGGAACAATCGTTAATGTTAGTACGGTTAATAACGGACTAAGCCACAACATCATAGCAATCGTTCCTATAATCGTTAATGTACTTGTAACGACCTGAATAATGGCTGAGTTTAATGTTCGGCTGACATTTTCCATATCGTTCGTTAAACGACTCATAAGTTCGCCATGCTGACGCTTCTGAAAGAAGGAAATTGATAGCAAATGCAGCTTTTTAAAAAGCTGATTTCTCATGCGAAAAACGATTTCTTGTGCGATCCCAATCATCCAATAGTTTTGAAAAAATAAGGCACCTGACTGCAGAAGAAAGACGATGATTACCCCAAATAACAAGAATAAAAATCTCTCCTTATTGGTCCCTGCAATGACATCATCGACCGCCACTCCTAATAAATAAGGTCCCACTAAGGAAAAAACCGAGCTTGCTATCACCATAAAAAGCACCCAAGTAAGCAGTGTCTTTTCTTTGTTTGCATACCCGAGAACCCTAAGCAGTGTTCCCTTCATATTCTTTGCCTTTGGTGTAGTTTGAGGTTTATGCAAGCTGTTCCATCTCCTTTTGCATCTGAGACCTGTATATTCTACGGTAACTGTCGCTTTCTTTTAGTAATTGTTCATGTGCCCCACTTGCTACTAAGCGGCCTTCCTCTAAAAGAAGGATCTGATCGGCCTTTATAACCGTGCTAATTTTTTGAGCAATAATAAACGTCGTACAGGCTTGTTCTTTAATTGATGATAGGATCTTTGCTTCTGTTTTTGCATCAAGTGCACTCGTACTATCATCCAATAACAAGATGCTTGGCTGCCTGACAATCGCCCTTGCTATGGAGAGTCGTTGCTTTTGACCACCAGATAAATTTACTCCACGTTGTCCCACCATGGTTTCGTATTGGTTCGGGAGAGTCATGATGAACTCATGAATTTCTGCCTTTTTCGCAGCTTCTATAATCTCATCAAGGGTCGCATTCTCCTTTCCCCATCCGATATTCTCTTTTACTGTCCCCGTAAATAAATGAGCTTCTTGAGGGACCATTCCAATTTGCTTTCGAAGTTCTTCCTTCTCATAATTCGTGATATCCTCATCGTCAATCGTAATTTCTCCCCCAGTTGCCTCAAATAAACGAGGGATCAACTGAAATAATGACGTTTTCCCTGACCCCGTTTCCCCTAAGATACCAATCCTTTCTCCAGCCTTTACCGTAAAGCTAATATCTTCAAGTGTTGGATTAACTGATTGTGGGTATTGAAAATGAACGTGATGAAATTGTACCCGTCCGTCAATTGGTTTTCCTGTTGAAGATGTCTTAAGTTGTTCAGCACCTGTGTCCTGCTCAAGAATTTCAACAAGCCTTCCAGACGAGGCCTGTGCCCTAGAATAATTCATCATGACAAAGGAAAACACGGTAAAAGCAAACATAATTTTTGTTCCATAATTAAGCACCGCTACTATTTCTCCCGCTCGTGCTCCTCCAGTACCAAACTGAAGAGAACCGAACCATAGGATAACGACCATTGCAACATTCATTCCGAACATGAGAATAGGCATCGTCATCTCCATAATTTGGAGGGCTTTCTTATTGTCTTCTCTGAGCAACTTGTTTATTTTTTCAAAGCGCCCCTGCTCATGATCACCTCTTGTAAAGGCTTTGATTATCCGAATACCTATTAAGTTTTCTTGAATGATACTATTCACTTCATCAAGCTTTTTTTGAACAAATTGAAAAAGAGTGACTCCTTTTCGAATAAGCATTAATACAATCACCATCAATAGCGGGACTGAAACAAGCAGAATGGTAGCCAGCTTCACGTTTACCGTGAATGCCATAATCATTCCACCTAAAATAAATAAAGGCGCCCGGAGTGCAATACGCAGGCTCATAAATAAGAAGTTCTGGATTTGAGTCACATCATTTGTGAGTCTAGTAATTAAGGAAGAGGTGGGTATTTCCTGAAAATCCTTAAAGGCAAACTGTTGTATTTTTCCAAAAAGGTCTCTCCGAAGATCGTAACCGACCCCTTGACCTACCTGGGAAGAGTAAAAGGAGTTTACAATTCCTGCAACAAAGGCGATAAAAGAAAGGAGTAAGAGAATGCCTCCCCATAGATAAACGGGATTCATGTCTCCGTTTGCGATGCCTTCATCTATAATTCTTGCCATGAGTACTGGCTGGATAAGCTCCACCACTAGCTCAAAGCCGGTAAGTGCTAACGCAATCATTGTGGCGTATTTATAGGGAAATATGTATCGAAAAAGCTTCTTCATGGTGGGGTCCCTCCATCTCCATTTCCGAAAATATACAAATTATTTAGTATCCCTTACTATTTTTATTGTACCATATTAATAAAGTGTACAAAATATTCAATCTTCTTTTAGAGCAAACAAAAAAGCCTTTTGCAGGCTCTTCATAAGGGCTATTGGTTTTTCTGAATTCCAAACCTTGCGTTAATTTGTCCACGAAGCATTTTGTTACGGAGTTTTTCATCCTTGGCTAAGTTATTTTTCTTAATCATATCTTGCCTAATTTCGTACGTACGAACTCCCTCTTCTCGCTTGTTGGCTATTTCTATTAGTGTCTCCACATCTGAGAATGAGTATTTTCGGTTCCCTCGTTCAGAGCGCTCAGGGAAAATGAGCTTTCGTTCTTCGTAATAACGGATTTGCCTCTCGGAAAGGCCTGTTAATTCACTAACTACACCTATCGTTATGACTTTTCGGCTTTTATATGAAGTATCTTCCCCCATGGTTTATTCCTCCGTTTCCCACACCGTTTGCTTCTAGATTATACCATTACCTCACACAATAGACGTCTAACTTGTAAGGAAATCTAACAAGATTTAGAAATGCTGTTAGTTAAACTAACACTTAAGGTGATATTAATTTCCACCTCGCTTACAATTACGATAATACCAACAGAAAGGATGAACTCCCCATGGCGCTTCTAAGAGAAATGGTTGAGAAAAGGCGAAAAGAGTATGAGAGTCTCCTAACAAAAGCCGGTGCACTCACTGTTCGTAAGGACTCAGCTGATTTCACTCTTACCGAGATGGAAGAGGTATATAGAAAATGGGTAGCATCAAGGAAAGGAAAGGGAAAGGGAAAGGACGAATGATGATGAGAAATGAAGATGCTATTACATTAGCCAAGATGATTATTGAACTAGACCTACTTCGAGACGAAATCTGGGAGAGCCTAACAAGTGAAGCCGGTGATAAAGCATATGAAATTCTTCGTAACGTTCAAAATAGTTAACCCAAAAAGCCTGCTGTCATGAAACAGCAGGCTTACCTTTTTTATGTCTATCGCAAAGCTTCTGGTACATATAAGCAAAACGGTTCACTTGCTAGGTAATCTCCAGTCATCGCATAGGCTCTAGAACGCGAACCTCCACATACTTGGCGGTACTCACACATCCCGCATTTTCCTTTGTAGAGGTCTGGATTTCGAAGTTCCTGTAAAACAGGAGAGGTTCGATAAATATGATCTAAACGATTCTCACGAATATTTCCGACCTTTATTGGGAGCAAGCCACTTGGATACACATCTCCAGTATGCGATACAAAAATAAACCCATTTCCATCATTTACGCCCTTTGGCGCACGCTTTAGGCCGTCTCGGATTTTATCCTGATCCATCGTCATTGTGTCTTCATAGCGGATATGGCCTTTTTCTACTTTATGCTCCATCATTTTTTGCTGGAGGACGACACGTCTATAATGTTGTGCAGCCGTTGTTTTGATATCATAAGGAACTCTTTTACTTAAATCGTATAACCACTTAAACACCCTTTCATGCTCAAGGGGGGTTAAACAATCATCCACCTGGCCTCTTCCAGTTGGCACTAGTAAAAAGATATACCACATAACCACATCAAGCTCTTCCATTAATTTTGCCATCTGCTCTAGATGGTCGTAATTGTAACGTGAAATAACCGTATTGATTTGAAGCGGCATTTTCAGCTCACGAAGGTAGGCTACCTTTTCTAATGTTAAGTCAAAAGAACCAGGAATTCCCCGGAATTGGTCATGAATGTCAGCAGTGGGTCCATCTAAGCTAAATCCCCATCTTGATAACCCCACCTCCTTCGCCTGTCTCATCTTCTCCTTTGTGACATTAGCTGTTGCACTTGGAGTCATCGAAACACGCATTCCTTTTTTAACCGCATAATCTGCTAGCTCAAGTAGATCGTCACGCATCATACAGTCACCACCACTAAAAACAAGCATCGGGTTATTCATTTCATAAATTTCATCGATTAGAGCCATTCCTTCTTCATGTGTTAATTCATTTGGATCTGGTGTCAACTGCGCGTCCGCTCGACAGTGTACACATTTCAGCTGACAGGCTCTCGTTACCTCCCATATGACAATAAACGGATTTTGGCTGTAATCAACATGAACATGTTTCCCATGCATGGTATCACCTAACAATCTTTTAATTTTCCAATGTTCTCATTATAGGAGGTAACCAACTCGTTGAATCATCCATTTTGTTACAATCCTCTTACACTTGCCACTTTCTAATAAAGATTCTTTATCGTATAGTGAAAATAAACAGATGATTATTTCATGTAAAAAGGAGAAAACCATGCTATTACCTTGTCGTACAGATGTGTTAGCTCTCACCAAACAGCTCGTTCAAATTGAAAGTGTAGTCAATACAGATGGAGAAAAAGTCATCTCTCACTCCTTGCATACCCTCTTGACTTCATTACCTTATTTTCTAGAAAATCCAACACATATCGTCATCGAACAAACCCTTGATGACGATTACGAAAGGTATAATGTGATTGCCTTTGTGAAAGGTACAAAAGGAACAAGTAATCGGACCGTTATACTTATGGGCCATGTTGATACAGTTGGAATAGAAGATTTTAATCAATTAAAGGAACTTGCTTGTTATCCTGACGAGCTAGCTGAAGCTTTACAGAAGGAGGACCTAGCAGATGAGGTAAAGGATCAGCTTGAATCTGGGGACTGGCTATTCGGTAGAGGCACCCTAGATATGAAGAGCGGACTTGCTAGCCATCTTTATCTCTTAAAATATTATTCGGAACATCCCGAGGAACTTGATGGAAACCTTATTTTCTTAGCAGAATGTGATGAGGAGGATAGTTCAAACGGTATCCTTTCTTCTTTAAAAACATTAAAAAGATGGAAGGCTGAGCACCACTTTGACTATGTCGCGGCTATCAATGCCGATTTCGTAGCCCCCCGGTTCAAAGGCGATCAAAATCGCTACATCTATAAAGGAACTGTCGGAAAGCTTCTCCCCTCCTTTTTTATTACTGGTGCTGAGACACATGTTGGTTCCTGCTTTGAGGGATTAGACCCAAACTTTTTGGCAGCAGAGCTAACTCAGCAAATCAATTATAATCCAGAGCTTTGCAATGAGGCATATGGGGAAACGACTGTTCCGCCGGTCTCGTTAAAACAAATGGATATGAAACCGTCGTATGATGTGCAAACCGCACTAGCTGCCTATGTTTATTATAATTTCTTTATTCATTCGTGGACGCCAAAGGACGTAATAGACAAGTTGACCGAGCAAGCTACACTAGCATTTGATCGTGCCTTACGTACCTACGAAGAACGTTATAAAAAATATTGCATGATTAGCGGAGAAGCTTTCCAACCGATTCCATGGAAAACAAGAGTACTTACTTATGAACAGATGGAAGAAATCCTGCATCATGAACATGGAGAGCCTTTCAAAAAACATATGGACCAGTTTAAAGACGAACGGCAAAAAGACAGATCATTGGATAGCCGAATGTACGCAGCGCGTGTGGTAGAGGAAGCATGGAAATGGATGAAGGACAAAAGCCCTGCCATGATTTTGTTTTATTCTTCTTTATATTCACCACGAATTGAACTAACAGGAAAAACGTCGGATGAATCAAACCTTATTGACGCACTTGATGAAGCAGTTGCTGACATACAACCAGACTACCCACATCCGATTGTTACACGTAATTTTTTCCCGTATATCTCTGATATGAGTTTTGTAGCATTAAGTGATGATGATGCTGGGCTTCAAGCAGTAACAAACAATAATCCAAGCTGGGGTCGAAAGCATTATATCAATTTCCAGGATATACGAGATATTAATGTTCCTGTCATCAATATTGGACCCTATGGAATTGATGCGCATAAACGATTAGAAAGACTCGAAATGACTTACTCTTTGGAAGTGGTTCCTACACTGACAAAACGAGTAATTGAGCTATTATTAAAATAGGCGAGGGCCCCCCTCGCCTACTCTCTTATCTATATTTATATACCACTGCCTCGTACGGGCGAAGCTTGATCGAAGAAACATCTGGCTCCCCTGGTTGCTCGTAATTGCTGATTAATACTTCTACATCACGGCAAATCATATCCTCTGGGAGCTTAAATACTGGTCGGTGATCAGAGAAATTCAAGATTACTAGCAGCTTTTCTTTCTTAAGTGTTCTCGTATAGGCATAGATTTGCTCATGATCATCCAGAAGCAAGTCATACTTCCCATAAACGATGACCTCATTCTCTTTTCTTAACTGTATCAGCTTTTTGTAGTAGTGATAAATGGAATCTGGGTCAGAAATCGCTTTTTCTACATTCACTTCTTCGTAGTTGGGGTTTACTGCGATCCATGGTGTTCCTGTTGTAAAACCGCCATGTTCACTATCATTCCATTGCACCGGTGTGCGTGCATTATCTCGCCCTTTCACATAAATTGATTCCATCACTTTTGCTTTGTCTTCGTTATTTTCTGTGACCTTTTCATTGTACATATTTAGTGTTTCAATATCTTTATATGCCTCAATCGAATCAAATTTAACATTTGTCATGCCAATTTCCTCGCCTTGATATATATAAGGGGTTCCTTGAAGTGTATGAAGGAAGGTAGCAAGCATTTTAGCCGATTCCACTCGGTACTTCCCATCGTTTCCAAATCGCGAAACCATACGAGGCTGGTCATGATTATTTAAATACAAGCTATTCCAGCCTGCATCTTCAAGTCCCTTTTGCCATTTCGTAAAATTGTCTCTCAAGTCTTTTAGCTTCAACGGACGCAAATCCCATTTCCCACCTGGCCCTGAATCAAGATCCATATGCTCAAATTGGAACACCATATTAAGTTCGTTCCGGTCTGAACCTGTATAAAGCTTAGCCTGCTCGACATCTACACCTGGTGTCTCACCAACTGTAACGACACCTCTTGAAAGCACCTCTTTATTCATTTCCTGTAAGTACTCGTGTATTTTGGGTCCATTAAAAAAGTACTCCGCACCTGATGCATATTTTTTTCCTTCTACATTTGGGGCATCCTGGTACCCCGCCTTAGAAATAAGATTGATCACATCCATTCGGAAGCCATCGACACCCTTGTCGATCCACCAATTCATCATATCGTAGACTTCTCTACGTAGCTTTGGATTTTCCCAATTTAAGTCAGGCTGCTTTTTGCTAAATAGATGGAGAAAGTACTCATCGGTCGTTTCATCATATTCCCAGGCAGACCCGCTAAAAAATGATTCCCAATTGGTTGGCTCTTTGCCTTCCTTCCCTTTACGCCATATATAATAGTTCCGGTAGGGATTGTCCTTAGATTTTTTCGCCTCAAGGAACCAATGGTGCTCATCTGATGAGTGGTTTACTACCAGGTCCATCATTAGCTTCATTTCACGTTCATGCATTTCTTGAATCAAATGTTCCCAATCATCCATCGTTCCAAACTCATCCATAATATCCTGGTAATCGCTTACATCATACCCATTATCATCATTTGGTGACTTATATACTGGAGAAAGCCAAATGATATCAACACCAAGCTCCTTTAAATAATCCAGTTTTTCAATAATTCCCTGAAGATCACCGATTCCATCTCCATTGCTATCCTTAAAGCTACGAGGGTAGATTTGATAGACGACACTTTCTTTCCACCATGATTTATCCATTTGTATATCTCCTTCTTTTATGTAAAGGTTTTGTGCAAACGTTTGCTTTCTAATAGAATAGCATTAATTGAATGGAAAAAAAATAACCTTTCTCATGAAAGAAAGGCAATTTTTTTACAAATATCTATTTTGTGGCTCTTTGAGCAAGTAGAGAGATAACCGCATCATCCATTGGTGGATTATGAAGGCCTGCCCTTACGTCCCTGTAATACCTTTGAAGTGGACTTTTATGATAAAGACTTTGTGCTCCTACTATACGCATCGCCTTATCAACGATTTCCATCGCTGTATTTGTTACAACATGTTTTGCCGCTGCCAGCTCCGCATGTAGCTCATAGCGATTTTCAACATCCTGATCCCATCTTTCTGCAACAGAATAAAGAAATGTTCTTGCATTCATTAATTTAAGCTCCATTTCCCCAATAGGCTGGCGGATATTGGGGAGATCACTGATTGGACCTTTTATACTGTTTGGTTTGTAATGATTGGCATATTCAACCGCATGGTTTCTTGCTGCTAAGGCAATACCCATATAACAGGCTGGAATATGGAGTAGCCACCCACTCGCCTTCTTCTTTGATTCCTGATCAAGCACTTGAACTAGGGCATCATGAGGAACTCTCACATCTTGTAAAAGAATGTCATGACTTCCTGTTCCACGCATCGCCATAGTATCCCATGTTTCGACGATTTCCAACCCTTTTGTTTCACGTGGAACAATAAACTGAGCAATTTCGCCATTTTTCTCCACCGCTGCAACGACAATAAAATAATCCAATACAGGAGCCATCGTGGTAAACGTTTTTCGACCGTTTAACACCCACTCGTTCCCTTCCTTTACCGCAAGAGTTTGTGGTCTTCCTCCTCGTGTGGGACTCCCGGTTGCTGCCTCAGAAACGGCACTGTTTAATAACGCTCCATTCTGAACGATATCGTGAGCTATTCTCTCAAAAACCTTATTGTCCCATAACCTTTTTTCAGCGGTATCCATGACAATTCCTAAATGCCAGCCGATAGAAAGGGCGGTCGAAGCATCTCCTTGGGCAAGCCTTTCCTGTAGAAGGACAAGCTCATAAAGAGAAATTCCTTCCCCTCCCAATTCCTTTGGTACAGAAAGCCTCGTGTAACCACTTTTCTTTAGCTCCTCGATATTCTGATAAGGAAAACTCCCCTCCCGGTCATATTGTTCCGACCGACTCTTAAACGAATCAGCTAGCTTACTCACCATGGTATAGAGCTCTTTGTGACGGTTTGTTCTTACATAATACTCCTCATGGTAACCCATAAAAAAACTCCTTTCCCTACTTATTGAAACGTGTATTCTCCTTCACCAATGAAGAAGGTCGTCCCTTTTAATTCATCCATATCTGTATGAAAGATTAGCGTCATTGATTGATCATTAGAACCCTTTTGAAATGTAAAAAATTGATCCTGCATACGAATTCTCAAAAAATCTCCACTTCCTTCTTCCATTTCCAATCCAAATACATCACACCAGTGGTATGCTACTTTTTGAGGGTCTAAGCTATGGATAATCACTTCTTTTAAGGACACGTCCCCTCCACGATGCGGTTGAATGGCACCTGCATTTGTTAATGATAAAAGTCTATTCTCGTCAGATTCCTTCCATTGTATGAAAAAAGGGTACACAACTCCTTCATAATCACCCTTTACAGATGCCATCTTCCATTCAATTTTGTTTCCTAACGTATTGATTCGGCTTCCCGCTACAATGGGTGACAGCTCCAACCCTTTTTCTATTAACGAACGAACCGTTTCTTCTATATCATCTGTACGTATGGCCAACCGTGCAATTGCTTCTTTTTCAGGTAAAAGTCTTGCTGCATCATAAACAACCGCATTTACATTCTTATTCTTTTCAACAAGCTCCGAATTTTCTATTGCTAAAAATTCAAGATAGCAAAGTCCGAAATAGCTTAAAGCATTATACGTTCCCCAGGTTGTGTGAGATCCGCCTCTGAAGGCGTGAAAACCTTTTTTGTTAAAGATCTCTACTGCAGAATCTAGATTTCTGACGTAATGAACGGTATGATCCCAGCTTAAATTGGCCACATTTACCTCTCCTTATCGTCCTGCTTTTTATATAAGTATAACGGCACTACTCTCTGCTTGTAAAAAAAGACCCCTTAGATTCTCTAAGAGGCTTAACTAACAAATGATATAATTGTCACTCCTACGATCGCAACAATCGACACATGGATTCCATTCGCTTGCAACCCAACCTGGACTCCGGAGATTCCAGCAAATCGGCTAACCATTAAGTTTAAGCCAGAAAACGGACTAAGCGCGGTCGACATCGCCCAGGTGAGCAGCAATAATAAGGCTAGCGATATGTTCGTGATCCCTAACTCATCAGGCTGAAGCTGCATAGCTAGTGCTCCAACAACAGCAATTTGGTGTATCCCCATATACGTTAGTATTAGTACGATCGCAATGACAGCAACCGCAAAGACAACAAACGACTCCATCGCCAATTTTACTAGAAAAAGATTGATTCCCTCGGCAAGTGCTGTTCCTTTTATCGCAAAAGCAAGCATTCCTGCACTCATAAATAGCATCATTTCATTATTCATCAATGGAACGGTACGATCTCGATAATCAATTAACAGTGGTCGCATCTTTTCCCAGTTACGAGGGATAATGGCAAACACTGCCGGAACAAAAACCGATATCAAACAAACAATGACGATCATTGACCAATGGGTGGCCCATTCTGTCAAAAGACAGGACCCCATTAACAGAACAACGAAGAAAACGAGTCGAATAAGCTGATTACGAATCTGCTTATCTAGTAAAAATGATTCTGTAGATTCCATGATTAAAGGGTTTCTCTTCTGCCAAAGAGCAAATAAGAGATTTCCAATAAATAAAGATAGGCATGAAAGTACAATCCCATATCCAATATACTTTGTGAACGGAACATGCAAATAATGAAGTACTAAAGAGACGGATGCAAAATATGGAGACCAGAAGATGGCTGTCGTAAATCCAACGAGATAGCTCTTCGCTGACATCATTGAGGGAAGCTTTAACTCATCTAAAAACTCATTAATAATACGGACTGAGCCAAGATTTAAGACAGGACTAAGTAAAAACAATGTACCCGTAATCCCCGCATAAAGTTTCTTTGGTTGCTGCATCAGCTTTTTAAGCAGAGTAGCTACCGCCTCAAAGTATCCTCCGAATCGCAAAGGAATGGATAACAGGGGAGCTAACGTGATTAAACAAAGTAGAGGGAGAATAAGAAATAGACCGTCACTTATTCCATCGACTCCTGTACCCTTTCCGATTTCAAGAATCATGCCAAGCCCCATCATAAAAAAGCCTAGGAGCCTTGGTAGACGGTCTGCCTTTGGTGCACTACCGACAAACGCAATCAGGGCTATAGCAACAACAAGGTACCGCAGCCACGAGAGCTCTGCAAAATATTGAATCAAATAAAGGCTACACATCGCTAAAATGAGGTAGCTTCGCATAGGGCAACTTCTCCTACTAACTAGTAATCTTTTGTTTTTATCGTACTCCTATTACGAAATAGATTCAATTGGTTCCTCTGGGGGAAATCCGTCAATTTTTATATTTCAACTCTATTTCTCTTGGAAATATGTGATTAACCATTGTTTACATTCACTTTCTTATAAACTTACTTGAAAATCCTTGAATATTTTAAAAATATATTTGCTATTTCTGGAATTTATTTGCGATTCCTCAGATTTATTTGCGATTTCCATAACCTAACCAACCACCCGCTTGAAAACAAGCAAACAATTGCTGTATTCTTTAAAGGACAAAACACCTAAAGGATGTAAAAATAATGAGATTAAATAAATTTATTAGCGAATCAGGCTTTACTTCTAGACGTGGTGCAGATAAGCTCATTAGCGAAGGAAAGGTTACGATTAATGGGCAAGTTGCAGAGCTGGGCACTCAGGTGGAAGCTGGAGACGATGTAAGGGTGAATGGTCAATCCATCGTTGTTGCCAGAAACTATGTATATATTGCACTTAATAAGCCCGTTGGCATTACTAGTACAACGGAGCGTCATATTAAAGGGAACATTATTGACCTTGTGAACCATCCGCTGCGTATCTTCCATATTGGAAGGCTCGATAAAGAGTCTGAGGGTCTAATCCTTTTGACGAATGATGGAGACATCGTAAATGAAATTCTTCGAGCAGAAAACAAACATGAGAAAGAGTACATCGTGACCGTTGACAGACCGATTACGAAGGAGTTTGTTGCAAAAATGTCAGCTGGTGTAGAAATTCTTGATACGGTAACCCTTCCTTGTAAAGTAGAGCAGCTATCAAAGTACGTATTTAAAATCATCTTAACCCAAGGCTTAAATCGACAAATTCGCCGCATGTGCTCAAGCTTAGGTTATGGTGTCGTTCGCCTTGAACGGACAAGAATTATGAACATCCATCTTGGCAATCTCCCTGTTGGACAGTGGAGAGACTTAACGAAAGCGGAAAAAGAAGAACTTTTTAAAGAATTACAATACGAACCGAAACAGTAAAAAAGCTGAAGGACTCTTTTCTTCAGCTTTTTCTAATGATAATCGCTGGCTTTCCAATCGGATAATACTCGATTTCCTCACAGGATCGAACAGCCTCTTCCGAGAAGCAGTTCCTTCCATCAAATACGATTGGCTCTTTCATATGAGAAACTGCTTCTGATAAAACTAACTGTTTGATCTCCTTCCACTCCGTTACGAGAAAGACAGCATCTGCCTCTTGTAACGCCTCTTCCACCGAAGCAGCATAGATGATTTGTTCTCCGAATATTTTCATTGCATTCAGAGTTGCCACTGGATCATATCCTACTACCATTGCACCTTCTGTAAGCAAGGAATGGATAATGGTAATGGACGGAGCTTCTCTCATATCATCCGTCTCCGGCTTAAAAGCAAATCCTAATACAGCTATTTTCTTATCCTTCAGGCTACCGAGACGATTCTGAGCCTTCTGAACAAGAAGCTGCTTCTGTCGATTGTTAATCATCATGGTTTCTTCAATCATTGAAAAAGGCACAGAATACTCTTTTGCGATAGCAACAAGTGCACTAACATCCTTAGGGAAGCAGGAGCCACCATAACCAATTCCACTTTGTAAAAAGGCTGCTCCAATGCGCTGATCGAACCCCATTCCCTTTGACACATCTTCTATATTTGCACCTACTGCCTCACACAGATTTCCAATACTATTAATAAAGCTAATTTTCGTTGCTAAAAAGGCATTGGAAGCATACTTAATCATTTCTGCACTTCTTGCATCTGTCACAACAACAGGAGCATTCAAAGGAGTATACATCTTCTTTATGATTGAAGCTGCATTCTGATTCTCACTCCCAATCACAATACGGTCGGGTTGTAATGTATCTAACACAGCAGATCCCTGTCGCAAAAATTCCGGGTTGGATACGACTGATGGTGATCCTCCCTTTGGTCCAAAATGATCTAATATTCCCTTTACCTTTTCATTTGTGCCAACTGGCACTGTACTCTTAATCACTACGATTGAGCCTTCTTCCATATATGGAGCAGCATCTAGTATCGCCTGGACTAGATAAGATAAGTCAGCTTCTCCATTGCTTTGCTGGGGAGTACCAACTGCAACGATAATGACTTCTGCTTTCTCCAATCCCGTTTGATGGGATGTTGTGAACCGCAATCGTTTTTCGTCCATATTTTTTATTATTAATTTCTCAAGGCCTGGTTCATAGATGGGGGACTCCCCACCAAGGAGGAGCTTTATTTTTTCTTCACTTGTATCAATACATGTCACATGATGCCCGATTTCTGCTAAGCAAACACCTGTAGATAATCCAACATAACCTGTTCCAATTACGGCAATTCTCATACTCCATCATTCTCACGATTTTGAAAGTCCATAGTCTCGTAGATATCTTTAATATACTCTAGAACCACTTCCCTCATGTCATCCCTTCTTAGCGCAAAATCGAGTGTTGCCTTCACAAACCCGAGTTTGTCTCCAATATCGTAACGTATACCCTCAAATGAATAAGCAAATACCGCTTGCTCTTTATTAAGTTCATTAATCGCATCGGTTAACTGCAATTCAGCAGGAGGAACGATTGGTAATGACTCAAGCTTTTCAAAAATCTCTGGTCTAAAGACGTATCTTCCGATAATCGCATAGTTAGAGGGAGCATCCTCCCTCCTTGGCTTTTCTACTAACGAATCAAGTGAAAATAAATTAGGAATCCCGATCGCTCCTTTAGGTTTCACAATTCCGTATTTATTCACCTCTTCGTCGCTCACCTTTTGAACCGCCACAACGGAGCTATTACAGTATTCGAACACATTCATAAGCTGCTTTAAGCAGGGTACTTCTGATTCCACAATGTCGTCACCCAGCATGACGGCAAAAGGCTCATTACCGATAAAGCTTTTTGCACAAAGAATTGCGTGCCCCAAGCCAAGTGGCTCTTTTTGTCGTACATAATAGATGGTTACTAAACTTGATAACTTTTGAATTTCTTCTAGAACCTCTAACTGGTTCTTACGTGTTAATGTGTCTTCAAGCTCATAGGATTTATCAAAATGATCTTCAATCGAACGTTTGCCTCGTCCGATAATAATTACAATTTCCTTAATCCCAGCTGCTACTGCCTCCTCGACTATATATTGAATAGTCGGTTTATCGACAATCGGAAGCATTTCCTTTGGCTGTGCCTTTGTTGCTGGTAAGAATCTTGTTCCTAATCCTGCTGCAGGGATAATTGCCTTTCTTACCTTCATTCTTCTTCCTCCTCTTTGCTTTTCTCTGCTGAATGAAGTGGGAGGTATTCCCTTGCCATGTATTTCTTCAAAATATGTGGAAGGATTTTCTTTCGACGTCTGATCAAATACTGAGAAAGTATTTTTTTCTCTGCCTCACTTACTTGCCAGTCCTCGGGAATTAAACTTATGACTTCCTCAATAAGAAAATTTGGTAGAGTTTGTATCACTTTTAGTGCTTCATAAAATGCTGATTCATCCTTTACAAATTGGGCCATTAATTGGTGGGTCGCACTCTTTAATATTTTTACAGGAAGGTCTTCCACCTCTTCTCCTATCCAGTTATAGGAACCAAAGCATTCGGCATGGTCAATAATCCACAGATGATATTTCTCATCCTCTTCTTCTCTGAGTAAAATATTTTTCTTTGTTCGGTCTCCGTTTGATAGCCAATAATCAAATAAGATAATGGAAGCTAGTTGTTGTTCGTTTACAATTTCCTTCATGTGAGAGACTTCATGTCCGTTGGAGCAACCAGGAATATATCGTGACGCAAACTGGAAGTTACTGCTACTTTCTATAAACCCAGGAATCTGAGAGGAGAAATCAGGCGGGATTTCAACGATTCGTGCATATGGAATTGGTAGCTGCAGATATCTGGCCAGACAGTAAGCTACCCATTCATTTGGTAATGACTTTTCAAAACCAGCTATAAAGTACTTCACTGCATAGTCATAGCCATCGTCAAATTTGATTAGGTGAGTGTTTGATTTTCCCTCTAACTTTTTTACATACGATACTGGCTTAATCATCCACCTTCACCACACCATCTTTATCCATCCCTTTTTGTACGATGGTCAGTAGAAATTGGACATATTTTTCGGCCACTTGGTGTATATGGAAGTGCTCAAGTGTATGAAGGATTGCCGCCTCAGACATTGCTTTCTGTACTTCAGGCTGATCAACGATGAAATATAACTGTTTAATCGCATCATCTATATTCATTCCATGGAATAACTTCCCTGTTTTGCCGTCTTTGACAACCTCTGTGATTGGCATCATTCGTGAAGCAACGACTGGGACTCCACAAAGCATGGATTCCACAAAGGTGTTCCCAAATGACTCTGTCTTTGTGGTTGCTATTGTACAGCCGCCGGATTGGCGAATCTTTGCATAGACATGTGGCATTTGCTGGTAAGGAATGACCGGAAACCATTTGATTATGTCGGTTAACCCTTCTTCTTTCCATATTGCAGCAAATTCTTCTCTCTGCACACTTTGTGCTCCACCAATAATCCAAAACTCAATATCATTACGCTCCTGCTTGACTCTTTTAGCAATTTCTACAAGCATCGGCCAGTTCTTCCTCTTATCTAAGCGTCCAATCCAGCCAATTACCTTTTTACCCTGTGGCAGGAAGGGTTCTGCTTCATGATTTATTTCTTGTTCACTTAATGCGTAATAATAGGATGGGTCAATTCCGTTATAAATGACCTCTATAGGAATCCCTTCAATAAGGATTGATACAAGCCTTTTTTGGTAATGGGAAGGGACAATAACGGCTACCGGTTGAATGCCGCGAAAATTTTTTATATGGGGGGTGAGCTTGATCAGTTCTGGGGTACGTGCTTCGACAATTACTGGTCCGTTATACTGGGCTTTTTTTAACCACTTAAAGGCATCCTTTGTATCAACAACAATAACAGCACCGTACTGGTTTTCCTTAATGATGTTGACGATTTTGTCTTTATCCTTTGTCAAATACACTTTCGCAACGTCTTCCATAATATGCATTCCACCGTGATCTGTCGTGTACAGAAACTCCGTCTCTATGCCATATTTCTTAAAATAAATCGCCCTGTTACGCCATCCAGCATTTACCCCTCCGACTGTGAGTAGCCGCCAGATTACTAAAATTTTCATCATAATTCTCCTTACTTTTTGCCCTTTTTGCCATTATCAATGATTTTTTGCATCAACATTGATGTTAGCTCCTGTCTTAACATTTTATTTTTCTCTGCCGGAGTAGCCTTTTCAAATTTCTTTTTATCAATCTTACTTTTCTTGCTATTTTTATCTTTTTTGTCTTTTTTGTCTTTTTTGTCTTTTTTGTCTTTTTTGTCTGGGTTATTGAATCCATTGATGATCCGTTGGATATCCGTAAAGTCAATTTTTTCTCGCCTTGTATCTGACTCTTCTACTACCGGTTGTTGCTTCTGTTGTTGCTTCTGCTCTAATGCAGCCCAGTGCTCGTCAATTTTCTGCATCACTTCATCAGGATTTTCACCTCTGGCCAACATCGTCTTTACCCATTCTTCTTTAAAAACCTTGTGCATTAAGTTAACGAGATTGCTAGCATTATCTTTTTCATCCGTTGTTAACAGTCGACCACTTATGTCCTTAACAATATCCTTCTTATTCCCGCCCTCTAATAACAACGAATAAATTTCCTTAGCAAGCTCTTCCATGCGCATATAATAGCTCCACTCCTCAAGAAGTTCTGGAGAGAAAGCCTTCACATGTGATAGAAACGTCTCTTTATGAGTTTCACCTAAAGAGGTTAATAGTTTACGGGGATATGGATATACCCGGTCACGCCATATCGTTCTTGCTACGTCAATTACCCGGAGACTGCCATCTGCTTGGAGGTAAATTTGCCTCTTATGATGGTCAATTCTTTCATAACCAATTTCTTTAAAAGTAACCAGCATTTCAATAAGCTTCGCGGATAGCTCTTCTGTTAACGGTTGGGATTGCAGATACTCCCTTAAATCAATTCCCTTAATGGTTTCCATCACAATAAAAAGAGGTCCATGATCATAAACCTTTGGGAACAAGCCTGTATGTTGCCCCATCGATAATGCTTCATACTCCCTCGTGCAATCTTCTTCATTTCCAAATACCTTGACACAAACATCATCGGTATAATGAAATACCGCCCCTTGTCTCCCCTTCCCGAGCATTAGAAGAGAGGTATTATTTATTACTTCCACGTCTTGATTCTCTAGGTTATTTACCGTAATATTCTCAACCAACTGTCTTATTTCACTCGTATCCAAAAAAGTAACCACCTTTCACCAGACTGTTCAATATCTACAAACAAGTGTTGTACTTTACATTCTCTTTACATTAGATTCAAAAATCACAAAAACGTACAGGCTCATAACTAGGGAAAGAGCGGAAATTTTGGCTTATGAAAAAAAAAGAGGGAATGACTGATGTCATTCCCTTTAACTTACTACTATTATAATCTGAACGTTACTCGCCTTTAATTGCTTTTACTTCATCCGGATGGTTATCAATCCATTCCTGTGCCACTTCTTCTGCATCACGATTATTATCTTCGATTTCAACGATCATCTTTTCAATATCTGATACATTCATGCTCCAGTTGCTTAAAAGTTCATATGCTTCTGGTGCTTTTTCCTTAAAGTCCTTATTCGTAATAACGTGAACCTCTGATGTTTCAAAGAAGCCTTCTGGACTTGGAAGTACCTTTAAGTCATAGTTGGCAAACATCGGATGTGGTCTCCAACCAAGGAATAGAACAGGTTCTTCCTTCGCCATGAGACGCTGTGCTTGTGCAATCATTCCACCTTCACTTGATGACACATATTCAAAGTCTAATCCAAGCTCTTCAATCATTTTTTGAGAGGTGACACTCATTCCTGCCCCTTCTTCAATTCCATAAACCTTACCACCAAATAAATCTTCCTTGCCCTTTAAATCTTCAACAGATTCAATGCCTTCTACATACGTTGGAATAACCCAACCAAGCTCTCCATCTGTATAACTAACTGCTGTATCTTCAAGTTTATCTCCGAATTGCTCCATATAGTTTGCATGCATATCTGGAAGCCATGCATCCATAAACACATCTAGATCTCCTTTTGAAAGTCCAGTGTACACTCCACCAGCATCTGCACTCGTTTCTTTAACGGTGTAGCCCATGTCTTCAAGAAGAAGCTTGGCAACCTTTGTAGGTGGGATTGTACTTGTCCACGGTGTTACCCCGAAGCTAATAGTGACATCTTTGCTGTCTTCTCCACCATTTTCCCCAGAAGTACTTGCTCCACTGCTACAACCTACTAATAAAATGAAGGATAGTAGTAATAATAAGCTTACCTTTAGTTTTTTCAATCTTCCCCACTCCTTGACTGTTTTATTTTTTATTTTTTATTTTTATTACCTAAACCTTGAGTAATACGGTCTAGGATAATAGCTAAAACCACAATTCCTAATCCACCAACTAATCCTAATCCAACGTTCACACTTGATATACCAGCTAAAACGGTTGAACCTAGACCTGGTGCACCGATCATTGATGCAATAACCGCCATCGAAAGGGCTAACATAATCGTTTGGTTTACTCCCGCCATAATAGTTGGAATGGCAACGGGTAGTTGTACCTTCACAAGCATTTGCCATGATGTAGATCCAAAAGCTCTTGCCGCTTCCACCATATCTTCGGGAACTTGTTTAATGGCCAAGGTGGTCATTCGAACCGCTGGCGGTGTAGCAAACACAAATGTTGAGATAACGGCTGGAACTTCACCTAATCCAAATAAGAGGATGGCCGGAATCAAATACACAAAACTCGGCAAGGTTTGCATGAAATCCAAGATTGGGCGGACAATTTTATCTAAAATTGAATATTTTGCCGTTAAGATCCCTAATGGAAGTCCTATAATAATGGAGAAGAAGGTTGCTACAACCACAACGGCTAACGTAAGCATGGCATCTTCCCAGAGATTCACGGAACCAAGATATAAAGTACCGATTAAAGTAAAAATAGCAATTCCTTTTCCAGCAAGTCTCCACGCCAATAAAATGAATACTATAGCTATGATTTCGGCTGGAATCATGAGGAATAAATCAGCTACGCCATTAATAAAAAACGAAATGATGGAACTGACGGAATCAAAGAATCCACCCATAACAGGGATTAGCCAGTCATATACAAAGTCATTCGTCCAATCCTCTAATGGTAATGTAAAATAGTTCATTCTTTCATCCCCTCGCTTTGCTCTTTCCCTAACACGAGTCCCGAAAGGATCGAAACTCTTACAATAATTCCCACTAGCTTGTTTTCCTCTACAACAGCGATAGGATATTTTGATTCTGCTGCAATTCCAATTAAATCACTTAACGGAGTCATTGGATCAGTAGTATGAAAATCTAACTCAAGCACATCCTCGACCCATTTATTTTCCTTATAGGCTTTGATAGCTGCGTCAATCGTTAAAATACCTTTTAGGTTTTTATCTTTATCCACGACGAAAATACTCGAGAGACCCGCATCCTCCATCTTCTTCATCGCGACCCTTGGGCCATCCTTCCATGTGGTGATGACATCAGGCTTTTTCATAATATTAGAAGCCATTAATACTTTAGAACGATCCACGTCCTCAACAAAGTTATATACATACTCATTAGCTGGATTCTCTAGAATCTCCTCAGCCGTTCCAATTTGAACGATTTCTCCATTTTTCATAATTGCAATTCTATCACCTAACTTCAGTGCCTCATCTAGATCATGAGTAATAAAGAGAATCGTTTTTCCAAGCTTGCTCTGTAGCTGAAGGAGCTCATCCTGCATCTCCTTACGAATAATTGGATCTAACGCACTGAACGCTTCGTCCATGAGAAGGATATCCGAATCATTCGCAAGTGCTCTCGCAAGCCCAACCCTTTGCTGCATTCCACCACTGAGCTGGTCAGGATAGCTATTTTCATAGCCTTTAAGCCCAACATCCTCAATCGACTTTTGAGCTTTCGCTTCTCTTTCACTTTTTTCTACCCCTTGTACCTCAAGGCCATATGCTACATTTTCAAGAACATTACGATGCGGAAATAACGCAAACTTTTGAAACACCATTGAAAGCTTTTTCCTTCTCGTTTGCATAAGGTCGTTTTTATTCATTTTTGTAATGTCTTGACCATCGATGAGAACTTCGCCGTCCGTCGGTTCAATTAGTCGATTGATTAATCGAATCAATGTCGACTTCCCACTCCCCGATAGACCCATTAGAACGAAGAATTCTCCTGGCTTCACTTCGAACGAAGCATTGTTTACACCAACAGTCATGCCCGTGTCTTTTAATATTTGCTCTTTACTCTGCCCTTGTTGTAAGCGCTTAACACCTTCCTTTGGATTGGAACCAAACACTTTTGTGAGATTTTTCACAAGAATTTTATTCATTTTCTAACCCCTTTTGTCTTTTGTAGACTTTTTATCTCTATTATTTGATAGATTGATAGTTTGAAAAGATTTGTATTGCATATAAGAGGAAAAACGAAGTATATGAGTAGTTTGAAGTTTTCCTGCCCTTTAATTGTAGCTTGATAGACCCCTTTTTAACAAAGCCGAAATTTCTGTATATTCCGTGTATATAGTTCGTAAAGTTTTAACTGTACGAATTTAACGATTAGATGGTTAATATTCCTCCCGAATACTCCAGATTCCTCCAATATAATAAGTTTCTACTTTTAAAATCAATATGATAATCTATAGATACAAAGCTCAGGGATGTGAAAAATATCTTGAATGAACAAGAAAAACTATTAAACGCTAGAGATCGTTTTATTGATTCGATGGCTAAAAATATGAGTCTTTACGGAATTACCCATTCAGTAGGAAGACTTTATGGACTGTTATACTTTAACGAAAAGCCAATGACTCTTGATGAAATGAAAGATGAGCTTGGAATGAGCAAAACAAGTATGAGCACAGCTGTCAGGCAGCTTCAGGAATTAAATATGGTAGAAAAAGTGTGGAAGAAAGGCGAGAGAAAGGATCTATACCAAGCGGCCGACGACTGGTACGATTCCTTTACAGCATTGTTTACCACAAGTTGGCGAACAGGCATCTCCCTTAATATGTCTACAATAAATAGATCACTTAAAGAGCTGCATAACCTTCGTGATAATCCAGAAACACCTGACGAAGTAAGAGCTTCTGTAAAGTTAGATATTGAAAAATACCAATATGCACTTGATTACTATGACTGGCTTAACCGTTTTGTTGACAGCCTTGAATCAAAGGAAATATTTAATTATATTCCAAAAAAGGAGTAGTGGATTTAGAATCCGCTGCTTCTTTTTTGTGTTAATGAAATACCCAGGTTGGGGGATATGTAAACCTGACTTTTTTTTATATTTGGGCTAGTCTAACTGACCAGTGGATGAGTTTTGGGTTGTTGTGATCACTTAGAGCCCCTATCTGACTGATTACCTGCTTTTTCCTTTCTTACAGGCAAATAGAAATCTCCTCTCTTACCGGCCAACTTCTCTTTCCTCTCCAAT
>NZ_BCVH01000016.1 GCF_001591645.1 Robertmurraya korlensis NBRC 107688
CAACTTTTGCTCCCTCAGAAGCAACTATATTAGAATAACATCTCAACCACCTAAAGTCAACAACTTTCTTAAAAAATTTTAAGTTGTTATCTCGTCATCAGCGACTGTTTTTATATAATACCATCGTGAGCCTAGAGAGTCAACAAGGTATCCGTGGTAATAATATCCAAAATAACTCTTTCAATAGATACCTAAAAGGAGCTTAAAGGAGGAGATTTTTGGTTAAAAAAGGTTCTAACTTGGTTGAGGAACGCTCTAGAGCTACCAAAAGTGCTGGTTCGAGTGTAATTTTGCCATAGAACGAAGAGAAAGCAACGAGTACTTTCACGTAGTATCCTGAATATTTACTTACGATTACTAAAGTTTTTTTTCGATTCTTCTATGTTACTTGCTATCACTACAATTTAATTATGATTTTCAACTAATCTACCTACCTTAATACGAATCGGACAGTCTCCACGGATCGAGAATAACCAAAAAACCAGCCTTCCCTAGGAAAGACTGGTCGAGTTTCTTCTATAATAATTACTTAGTTAATTGAAATGATGTTTTGATCCTTAATTGTTACAGCACCCTGCTTGTTGATGGTAACTTTCTCACCTTCAGCAAGGTTTGTAAATACTACAGGAGTGATGGTTGATGTTGCATTATTCTTAATATACTCAAGATCTACCTTAAGTAATGGTTGACCTGCAACAACCGTATCATTTTCACCAACTAACGCTTCAAAACCTTCTCCTTTTAGGTTTACTGTATCAATACCAAAATGGATTAGGATTTCGCGTCCACTATCAGACACAATTCCGATTGCGTGTTTTGTTGGGAATAGGTTAACGATTTTACCGTTCACAGGTGATACAACTGTACCTTCTGTTGGCTCAATCGCAAATCCATCACCCATCATTTTACCAGAGAATACAGCATCAGGAACTTCAGTGATTGGCTTAAGGTTACCTGTTAATGGTGAAACGAAAGTATCTTCACATGAAGCCGTCGTGCTTACTGCTGCATTTGTTGCTTCTGGTGCTTTTGCTGGTGTTGGTCTTTTTCCAGACATGATGTCCTTCATTTGACCTTTGATTGTTTCAGAACGAGGACCAAAGATTGCTTGAATGTTGTTACCAACTTCAAGTACACCTGCAGCTCCTAGTTTTTTCAATCTATCTTTATCAACAGATCCGATATCATTTACAGATACACGCAGACGAGTGATACAAGCGTCTAAGTGAGAAATGTTTTCTTTTCCACCCATTGCTTCTAAGATATCGTATGGAAGGTCACTAGTTTGCCCAGCAGCTCCTTCTGTTGTTTCCTCTTCTACTTCACGACCAGGAGTCTTAAGGTTAAACTTGCGGATCGCAAAACGGAAACCGAAGTAGTAAACAAGCGCAAATACAAGACCTACAGGAATTACTAACCAAGCATTTGTTTGTGGGTTGATTAGACCAAATAGGATATAGTCAATTAATCCACCAGAGAACGTCATACCGATTTTTACATCTAATAAATGCATAGTCATGAATGAAAGACCAGCAAATACTGCGTGAATACCGAAAAGAACCGGTGCAACGAATAAGAATGAGAATTCAATTGGCTCTGTAATACCTGTTAAGAAAGCTGTTAAACCAGCAGAAGCCATAAGTCCACCAACAACAACTTTTCTTTCAGGACGAGCTTCATGATAAATCGCTAATGCTGCTGCAGGTAAACCGAACATCATGAACGGGAACTTACCAGTCATGAACGTACCAGCAGTTAAGTTTTGTACATTATCTTTAATTTCTGCCATGAAGATACGTTGGTCACCACGAACCACGTCTCCAGCTTTTGTTACATACTCACCAAACTCATACCAGAATGGAGAATAGAAGATATGGTGTAAACCAAATGGAATTAATGCACGTTCAATAACACCAAAGATAAACGCTGATAGTGTCAAGTTTGCATGAACCATGTTTTGCGAGAATGCATTTAGACCATTTTGAATTGGTGGCCAAACAATTAACATAACAAGACCTAAGATAACTGCTGTTGCAGCTGTAACGATTGGAACGAAACGCTTCCCAGCAAAGAATCCTAAGTAAGAAGGTAATTCAATTTCATAGTACTTGTTGTAAAGTCCCGCTGCGATAATACCGACGATAATACCACCGAATACCCCAGTTTGTAGTGTCGGAACTCCAAGAATACTTGAGTAATTTAATCCGTTTACATCTTCAGCCGTTAAGCCTAAAGCTGTACCCATTGTTACATTCATAATTAAGTATCCGATGATGGCAGCTAAACCAGCTACTCCATCTCCACCTGCTAAACCAACAGCAACCCCAACCGCAAAGAGTACAGGAAGGTTTCCGAATACGATATCCCCCGCACTTTGCATAATTGAAGCAACCATTGCTACTCCACCATTATCTAGAAATGGAGCTAACTCCAACAACGCAGGATTTTTAAGCGCTGCCCCTAATGCAAGTAAAATCCCTGCCGCAGGAAGCAAAGCAACTGGTAACATCAATGCTTTACCAACTTTTTGTAAAACACCAAACACCTTTTTAAACATGGTATAACCTCCTAAAAATTTTGTTTCGCTCATTGTTGTTCCCCAATTTGCAAAAAGAAAACAAAAAAGACATGAGAGAAAAAGGAATCAAAATAGAGCTTACAAGGTTATAATACCCGTAAATCTCAATTTCAATTATCTTCTTCACTCATGCCTGATCGAATCAGTAACACGTATAAAAGATAAGTTCGATTTATTTAACTTTTTTTTGAAGCCTTTGCAAATGCATGGTTAAGTACACTGCTTCTGCATCAAATACTGTCTTCTTTAAAGCTTGTTGCATCACTTTAATGAGCTTCCATGAGAGATTGTAACACACCGGATACTCCTCTTTCAAGAGGTTTGCGATTTTTTCTGGTTCTTCTACTTTTTCTCCGTTATGAACACGCTCAATGGTGAACCGAATATGTCGAACAAGCCTCATATAATCAATACTTTCCTTGTCAATTACTATCTCGAGTTGCTCTTCAATCATATCAATTAAACGAGTGACCAGTTGCGAGTGCTGATTTACTTCCGATAAATTCCGATTCATCACCGCACTATGAATATGCAGAGAAATAAAACCTACTTCCCCTTCAGGAAGCTCCAGTCCTGTACTCTCTTTAATCATAGTCACTACATCTTTTGCGATTTCATACTCAAATGGATATAGTGCTTTCGTTTCTATCAAGAAAGGATTTCTCATTTCCAGTCCATTTGAAAGTCTACTGACTGCAAACATTAAATGATCCGTTAACGCCACATGAATATGCTCATTTAACTCTGCATTCGTTCTTTTCTTTATTAACTCAATCGCAGAAATGAACACTTCATGTAGATTACTCTCGACAAAAGGAAGGAGTTTAATATAATTCTCTTGTTCCTTTTCATTTTTTAACACAAATAGTTTTTCTGCTGACGCCTCGTCGATGACATCTCCCGTTTTACGGTTAAACCCGATGCCCTTACCGATCACAACAACCTCTCCATAATCCGAGTGGTCAGCTATCACAACATTATTATTTAAATTTTTGCTAATGATAAGTCCAGACATCTTAATTCCCCGCTTTATTTGAGAGCTTCGACATAACAAGGTTAATGTTATATAACGTACAAATGCTTGTCAATTAGAATACGCAAACGCATTCATATTTCTGTAAAAACCGTCATAAAAAAGAGGGTTGACTACAAGTAGCCAACCCTTTTTTCTATTCTGTTAAGAACATGAAGTATAACAAGAAGATGACAAAGAATACATACATGACTGGGTGTATTTCTTTTGTACGTCCTTTTACCATCATCGTAATTGGGTAGAAAATGAACCCAGCTGCAATACCTGTTGCAATACTATACGTTAGCGGCATTGCAATGATTGTTAAGAAAGATGGTACAGCAATCTCAAAACGATTCCATTCAATTTTCCCTAAAGAAGATACCATCAGAACCCCAACGATAATTAATGCTGGAGCTGTTACAGGCGATGTAACAACTGATAAAACTGGGAAGAAAAATAATGATAGTAAGAAAAATCCTGCTGTCACTAAAGCTGCAAAACCTGATCTTGCTCCTGAAGCGACACCTGCAGATGATTCAATATAAGAAGTGGTTGTTGATGTTCCAAAGATAGAACCTACTAATGATGCAATAGAATCCGCAAATAATGCTCTTCCTGCATTAGGAAGCTTATCTTCTTTCATTAATCCCGCTTGATTCGCAACTGCTACAAGCGTTCCTGCGTTATCAAAGAAGTCAACGAATAAGAAAGTTAAAACGATCCCAAGCATAGTAGCCGTGTAGAAAGATGGATCACCAAATGCTGAGAATAGCGAACCAAATGTTGGCTCAAGACTAGGTACTGCACCAACAACCTTTTCAGGTGCATCAATTAAATTAAAGATCATACCCACGATAACCATAATAATCATTCCGAAGAATACAGCCCCGTTAATCCCTCTTGTCATCATGATCACTGTAATAAGAAGACCAAAAATGGCAAGTAGAGTATTACCCGCTGTTAAATCTCCAAGTCCAACCAATGTTGCATCATTATTTACGATAATGCCTGCATTTTTCAATCCAATAAAAGTGATAAAAAGCCCGATACCTGCACCGACGGCATGCTTTAATTCTACAGGTATAGCGTTAATAATTTTTTCACGTAAACCAGAAATGGTTAATAATAAGAAGAAAACACTTGAGATAAAAACAGCAGCTAACGCATGTTGCCATGGTGCTCCATGAGTTAATACTACTGAGTAAGCAAAGAATGCATTCAGACCCATACCAGGTGCTAAAGCAATCGGGAACTTACCTATGAGTCCCATAATAATTGACCCAACCGCTGCTGCAAGTGCGGTAGCTACAAAGACTGCTCCGTAATCCATACGCATTGCATCAGGAAGATCTGGTACATCCGCTAGTGTCAACGTAAGTGGGTTGACTACTAATATATATGCCATTGCTAGGAAGGTAGTTAATCCTCCCATAAACTCGCGACGATAATTCGTTCCAAGCTCTTCAAATTGAAAGTACTTTTTCATCTCTTTCTTTCCTCCATTTTTAGAAAAATAAAAAACGCCCCAACAAAACAAGGAGCGCCTGACAACAAAGATTCGCGAAATAGAGGTCAAAGAAAGGACCTATTATCACTCACCTCGTAGTCAAGCTATTTACGGTAGCTCGGTAGAAACTTCTGGGCCATATCCCCAAGATTATACGACGAAAAACGACATTTATTAGTACTTTCTCATCATACCAAGCACTTGGATTTTCGTCAATATAAAAAAACGAACATTTTTTCAAATGTCCGTTTTATTGTTCGTATTTTGTTAGAATTTATTCCCATTCAATGGTTGCAGGTGGCTTACTAGTAATATCATATACTACTCGGTTGACGTGACTCACTTCGTTCACAATACGAGTAGAAATGACTTCTAATACTTCCCATGGAATTCTTGCCCAATCAGACGTCATTCCATCAATAGATGTTACCGCACGAATCCCAATTGTATAATCGTACGTACGAGCATCTCCCATTACACCAACAGAACGGATATCTGGTAGCACAGTAAAGTATTGCCAAATATCACGATCAAGTCCTGCTTTCTTAATTTCTGCACGTAAAATCGCATCTGATTCACGAACGATTTCTAGCTTATCCTCAGAAATTGCACCTAGCACTCGAATTCCAAGTCCCGGGCCTGGGAAAGGTTGACGCCAAACGATTTCATCAGGAATTCCAAGTTCCGTACCAAGAGCACGTACTTCATCCTTGAATAATGTGTTAAGCGGCTCAATTAATGTGAATTGCATATCTTCAGGAAGACCACCAACATTGTGATGCGATTTAATTGTTTGAGCAGTAGCCGTACCACTTTCAATAATATCTGTATATAGAGTTCCCTGAGCTAAGAAATCAATCCCCTCAAGTTTTGTTGCTTCATCATCAAACACATAAATGAACTCATTACCGATGATTTTACGCTTTTGTTCCGGGTCACTTACTCCAGCTAATTTATTTAAGAAACGATCCTTTGCATCTACTTTAATAACATTCATATTAAAGCCGTCAGCAAAAGTCTTCATAACGCTGTCAGCTTCCCCTTTACGAAGTAAGCCGTGGTCAACGAAAATACATGTTAATTGATCACCAATCGCTTTATGAATAAGTACAGCGACTACTGATGAATCAACACCACCACTTAGTGCGCAAAGAACCTTTTTGTCACCCACTTGCTGGCGGATTTTTTCCATTTCAACCTCAATAAAGTTTTCCATCGACCAGTTACCAGTACATTCACAAACACCGAATACAAAATTCTTTAATAGCTCATTCCCATAAACAGAATGACGAACCTCTGGATGGAATTGTACCCCGTACATCTTACGATCCGCATCACTCATAGAAGAAATCGGACAAGAAGGACTAACTGCATCAACAGTAAAGCCTTGAGGTGCTTCTACTACTAAATCTCCATGGCTCATCCAAACAATTTGCTCCTCAGGAAGGTCAGCAAATAACTTGGATTTGTTTTCAATTTGAATAGCTGCTTTTCCATACTCACGGTGCGTAGCAGGTTCAACTTTCCCATTAAAATGAGTAGTCATCAGCTGCATTCCGTAACAAATCCCTAGTACAGGAAGTCCAAGCTCAAAAATTTCTTCGTCACAACGGAAAGATCCTTCGTCATATACACTGTTTGGTCCACCAGATAAAATAATTCCCTTTGGATTCATTTGACGGATCTCTTCAGCAGTAATGGTATGAGGGTGCAATTCACTATACACACCAAATTCACGAATCCTTCTAGTAATCAACTGATTATACTGACTTCCAAAGTCCAATACAACGACCATTTCCTGACCTGATAAACCTACCTTTTCAGACATCCCATTCACCTCATCGTTATTTTTACCAAATAAAAAAGCTAGAATTCCACTCCAAAAAAAATTTTTTGAAGGCAGAATTCTAGCTGATATCTCTAACAACCATAGAAAGCTCCGCCTTCATAGTCAAATCATTTACGGCGATTTGGTAGAGACTCTCGAACCATATTTTCGAGGATATATGAAGAGATACATTTTTATAATATTAGAGATTATTGTAACAACATGTCGTTTTATCGGTCAAGCGATTGTCTTTTTAATTAAATTTTCCCACAATTCACGCGAACGGTCCCAACAACCTTCTTCCAGCTTTCCTTTGTACACATATCTCTCGTATTGAGAGGTAAGTGTGCCCATATCCTTCGAGGAAAAGAAGAAATCGACATAATCAGCATAGTCTCTGAGTGTTTGATGGTCCTTTCTCTTTATCCCATATCGATCAAGTTGCTTTAATAGTGCCAAGTAGGCTCTGGAGAAATCATCATCCTTTTTCCTAAATCTAAAAACTAGCACCAGTACATACGGAAGCCATTTTAACCGTAGCTTATAAGCAATAAATGCAAGGACTACCATAATACCTAGAAGAAGTAGCCCCTTCTTCCAGTGCTCAACCATGCCCGCCACGATGTTGTCCCATAATCCCTTCCAGGAAAAAGAGCTTTCAGAGGAAACGGTTTCTTCAGGAGTTTCGGGTTTTTTCACATCTGGCTGTTCCTCAGTTTCAGGTGTCTCTACATCCGTAGAACTTTGTGAGGTTTCATCAAAGTTAAATTGCACGTTACTTGAAAAACCTTGCGTCGGCTCAAAAGGAACCCAACCTACTTCAGGAAAGTACACCTCCACCCATGAATGTGCATTGTTATTCGTAATCGTATAGCCTCGTTTTCCTGACTCCGTTGGTCCCTGGTACTCCCCTTCTGTATAGCCCTTTACCCAGCGAGAGGGAATACCCACTGAGCGTAACAAGACAACCATCGAGGTGGAATAATTATCACAATACCCTTTTAGTGATTCAAACAAAAACTGGTCTACGTAGTCATCCTCCGCACCGGGTATAGCCACGTCCATTTGATCATACGTAAATCCGTTCATCCCAAAATATTTTTCTACTGCTCTCGCTTTGTCAAACCACGTCTTTTGTTCACCCGTAATTTCAAGTGCCAAGTCCTTCACTCGTTGTGGCAACGTTTCTGGGAGCTGTGTATATCGATAGAGAAACTCTTGACTTAACCCGGATGCCTCTAAGCTTTCGGTTGCCTTCATGGCAGTTACACTGTATCTCGGAATGTCGTACGATACTGTGTATTCCTCTAACGACGCTGTTCGACCACCCTCTAATGTATATACCTTTTCGAGCCCTTCATTGACACGGAAGGAGTTGCTTATATTCTCGGTACTGACGGATTTTAGCCCTAACGGATAAATAATATGCGGATAGTTTCGAACAGAGGATACATTTGCCGTTAGCTCCTTTACCTCTAACCCTTCTTGGTTAAAGGAACTAATTGGAAACACCTCATTTTGAGTAAATGGAATAGGATCATCTGAGCTTGATACCTCCCAGCCCTTTCCCGTATAGATATCCTTTGTTTCGACTCGCCAATAATGCCTTTGGTCCACTTCCGTCTCGTACACAACGGTATCGTCTCCAATGAACGGACCTCCTAGACTCGTATCATCCGTTCCGTAACCTACCCTCTGTCCACCCGCACCTGCTCCACTATCTTCTGAGTAGGAAGTCAGGTACGGAACAGGATCGGGCCAAATCGGTGCCGCTTTTGGTCCGCCAAACCCTAAAGCGACACTCGCCCCAATCATTATAAACAAAGGTAGGCCCCACTTCCGTATGGAAGCCAATCCCTTACCAATTGCTTCTCTCTCTACTAGACGCTGGAAGGTTAGCATTCCCATCACGCCAAAACCAACAACTACCGTTCGAACAATGGCTCCGTCTGCTTCATAGGGAGTAAACGTATCTAGAACAGTAATATATACAAGAGTCATAAAAAAGAAGATAAAAATTTGTCTACGAATAATCAGCCAATAGTTGATTAAATAGGCCATGAGCCAAAGAAGAATGAAAAATAAAAGACTTCGAAAAACAAAGGTTAACGCAGTCCATTCCATCTGAAACGAATAACTTATGTTTAGAATAAAGTCGTCCAGAAACTGTGAAAACCATGAGAATTGAAAAAACGACCCTTCAAAATAATAGTAGTGAATAAAATAAAGGATATAGACAGTCTTCAACAACGCCCCTAGTAAAAACCGGATCTTTGAAAAAGATATGGCCAGACATAGGAAAAGAAAACCTAGAAATATATAAATGTTTCCGGTATTGGTCAATTCATCAACTGGCCTGAGCCACTCCCATAACAACAAAAACCCAAGCAAGTAAAGAAAAAGTGTAACCATCGTTTCATGCTTCTTTTTCACTTCTGTCATTACCTGCTCACCTCCGAAAATACATCAGAAAAATGTCCTTCATGAACAAGAACAACACGAACTCCTCTTGCATTCGCTGAACCTTTCAATGATATATCTAACTGATTCAAGGACTCACCTTGATTCTTCACCAAGTAAATAGTCACTGCCCCTTTTTTCCCAGAGAAAAAGCTCGCCTTCTCTATTAGAGGCTTCGTTAATTTCGAGGTCACAAGTATAAAAGAGGCATTTTGATTTCCAAGAAAGCTCTCTCCTCCTAGCACTCGGTCAAGGGATACTTGACAATCCGCTTTAATTTTAGCCAGATGATAAAAAAGACTTTGCTGGTGATCTTCCCCACTGCGAACAGGGAAGAAATGCCGATCCTTACTTAACGTCAATAGACCCACTTGCGCCCCTTTACGAAGGATCCCCTTAACTAAGGATGCAGTAAAGGAAACAATGGTTTCAAACTCTTCAGTCTTTGTACAATCCATAATAAGACAAATATCATGTGATTGGCGCTGTTCAAATTCCTTCGTCATCAGATCATTCCGCTTCGCACTAGCCTTCCAGTTAATCCATGAGAACTTATCTCCCGGCTGATATTCCCTAAGCCCAATCGCCATCGTTGTATCTCGTTGAACTCTTTCTTTCGATGCGGTCATTCCTTGGTCAAACTGATTGGAATGCGGACGATAAATAAGTTCCTCCATTTGAGGATAAACAATGAACCGATCGGTTGTATCAAATTCTACTTGTCTCTCTATTAAACCTAAAGGATCTCCAAGCTTTAGACGAACACACTCAAAAACATGTTCCCCTCGGGGTACCTGCTGGACCTCGTATTCAAACGTAAGCTGTTTTTTAAATCCCGGAAATAAAAGCACTTTTGCTTTTTGATTACTCCCACGAAGCTGTTCACTTAATCGATCCTCTGCAATAAGATAAAACAGCGGAAAGGAATTGGTTCTAGTCAAATGAATTTTGACCTTTAAGGTTTCACCTGCACTGTATTCCAACCTTGATAACTCTCTACTAATATTGAATGTTCGAGTCGAATATAAAGACAAGAAAAGACCGTACAAAGCAAAAGGAACAAAGCTATAAAATAAAAACCAACTAACAAACCCACCTTGGAACATCGCATATGAAAAGGTTACTGCGATTAGAAATAGAAGAATGATGAGTTTCCAAATATGTTGTATTGATAGAAAAACCTGTCTCATTACTTCACAAGCCTTTTGACAGGAACTGGTACTCTTTCCACCACTCGAGCCATAACATCCTCTGCTGTGATCCCCTCGAATTTCGCTTCTGACTTTAAAATAATCCGATGCGCGAGTACATATGGGGCAAGATACTGAACATCATCAGGCAACACGTAATCACGGTTATGCATATATGCATAAGCCTGCGCTGCTTTCATAAGACCGATCGACCCACGCGGACTTGCTCCTAGATACACACTACTATGAGTTCTTGTACGATGAGAAATATCCACGATATAGCGCTTAATTGTATCATCCACTATTACATTTTGGATTTCTTCCTGTAGCTCCCTTAGCTCCTCTAGGTCAATCACAGGCTGTAGTTCGGCTATCGGGGATCTCTTTTCCGCCCGAGAAAGGACTTCCATTTCCTCATCTAGATCTGGGTATCCCATTCTCATTTTTAAAAGAAATCGGTCAAGCTGAGCTTCAGGCAGTGGATACGTACCCTCGTACTCAATTGGATTTTGCGTGGCCATAACAAAAAATGGACGATCAAGCTTATGTGTAACTCCATCAATGGTTACACTGCTTTCTTCCATCCCCTCCAACAGGGCTGATTGTGTCTTTGGACTCGTTCGGTTAATCTCATCAGCGAGTATAATATTCCCCATAATGGGACCTGGTCGAAATTGAAATTCCAATTCTTTCGGATTATATATTGATA
The DNA here is from genome assembly GCF_001591645.1 of Robertmurraya korlensis NBRC 107688. Lineage (GTDB taxonomy): Bacteria > Bacillota > Bacilli > Bacillales > Cytobacillaceae > Robertmurraya_A. The sequence continues at coordinate 11,288 of NZ_BCVH01000016.1, forward strand.
CACCTGTAACATCGGATGGAAGAAGATCTGGAGTAAACTGAATCCGACGAAACTCTGCACTTACAGACCTTGCCAACGCACGGACCATCATCGTTTTTCCTACACCTGGCACATCCTCTAGTAACACATGCCCTTCAGCTAATAGTGCCACTAAGCTTAGCTCCGCAACATTTCTTTTCCCAATCATTACTTTTTCTATATTTTGAAGAATTCGGTTAATCAACGGATTCATCTGACTCACTACTAACAACCTCCTGAATAGTTACCTAAAAAATTTCATACCTTTTACACATATTCGCTATCTATTTGTCAATTTCCTGTAAAAAACAAATATTATTGATAGATTTACCCCTTTTTAAGTAGACGTTTCTACTTTGACAGAAGTTTCGACTACAAAACAATTGGAAAACATTGATAAACTTCTAGAAAAAAAGTTTGTCAAAAAAATATAACAATTTGTTAAAGCATTTTTCTATGAAATCCTTTACAATATAGATGTGTAAATCTTTTGCTTATTTTTTTACTGTTTTTGTGCAATCGTTTGCGCAATTAAAATATTTTTTGAGGTGATTACATGAAAAGATTATTTAGCATCGATCCATGGAAAATCGTTGAAACAAATGTAAACAAGGAAGATTTTCGTCTAGCCGAAAGCATGATGAGCCTTGGTAACGGTCATATGGGAATGCGTGGAAATTTTGAAGAAACGTATACAGGAGACTTCCACCGCGGTTCCTACATTGCTGGAGTTTGGTTTCCAGATAAAACGAGAGTTGGTTGGTGGAAAAACGGGTACCCCCATTACTTTGGGAAGGTGATTAACTCCATCAACTATATCGGTATCCGAGTACTAATCGATGGTGAAGAAATGGATTGTTATCAAAACCAAGTAACGTGCTTTTATCGAGAGCTAGACATGCAACATGGTGTGTTAACTCGTCGCTTTACAGTAACGCAGAGTGGCAAAGAAACAGATGTGGAGGTTGTTCGTTTTCTATCAATTAGGAATCCTGAGCTTGCTGTCATTAAGTACCAGGTTACCCCGAAAAACTATTCAGGTACTGTGACTTTCATCCCCTACTTAGATGGAGATGTGAGAAATGAAGACTCCAACTATGAGGAAGATTTTTGGTTAGAGGTCAAGAGAGGAGTTACTAACAGCAATGGTCATTTAGTAATGAAAACGAAGGATAATCCTTTTGGTACTCCTACCTTCCAAGTAGCTGCTAGCATGCGTCTTGAGGTAGATGGAGAAGTTTTGGCTCATTCTACAGATGAGCGTGAAGAATACGTTGAAAATACGATTGCGGTTCAAGCAAGTGAGAATACACCTGTTTCATTGATTAAGTATGTCGCTGTTACAACAGATAGAGATTATGAGGCTGCAGAATTAGTAACGAAGGCGGATGAAGTACTTACACACTCTGTTGAAAAGGGCTATGATTCCCTTCTTCAGGAGCATAAGAAAGCGTGGCTTAAGCGCTGGAGCATTGCTGATATCGAAATCAACGGAGATGACGAAGCTCAGCAAGGGATCCGATTCAATTTGTTCCAATTGTTCAGTACCTACTATGGTGAAGATGCACGTTTGAATATCGGACCAAAAGGATTTACTGGTGAAAAATATGGTGGTGCTACGTATTGGGATACAGAAGCATATGCTTTACCACTCTATTTATCTACAGCCAACCCAGAGGTAGCTCGCAATCTACTAGTTTATCGTCATAATCAGCTTGATGGTGCTTATCATAACGCGCAGCAGCAAGGCCTAAAGGGCGCCCTCTACCCAATGGTTACCTTTAACGGCATTGAGAGCCATAACGAGTGGGAAATTACGTTTGAGGAGATCCACCGAAACGGAGCGATTGCCTACGCCATCTATAACTATGTCAATTACACGGGTGATAAATCCTATTGGAACGAGTATGGAATTGACGTACTTACAGGGATTTCAAGATTTTGGGCAGACCGTGTTCATTTTCATAAAAAGAAAAATGTCTACATGATGCATGGCGTAACCGGTCCAAATGAGTATGAAAATAATGTAAATAATAACTGGTACACCAATACAATCGCTCGTTGGACCCTTCGATATACATTAGAAGTAATTACGGAGCTTAATGCAAGCGGGCATGAAAAGCGTATATCCGACCTTCAAATTACTGATGAAGAAATCTCAAAATGGCAGGAGATCATTGACAAAATGTACCTTCCATACGATGAGGAGCTTGACGTCTTTGTTCAGCACGACACGTTCCTTGATAAAGACTTGAAAACTGTTAACGAGTTAGCACCAGAGGATCGTCCGTTAAATCAAAAATGGTCATGGGATAAAATCTTAAGAAGCTGCTTTATCAAACAAGCAGACGTTCTTCAAGGCTTATACTTTTTAAATCACGAGTATTCATATGAAGAAAAAGAAAGAAACTTTAATTTCTATGAGCCAATGACAGTTCATGAATCCTCTCTTTCCCCGTCCATCCATGCGATCCTAGGAGCAGAGCTTGGAAAAGAGGAAAAGGCTTACGAGATGTACCATCGTACGGCTCGTCTGGATTTAGATAACTACAATAACGACACAGAAGACGGTCTTCATATTACCAGTATGACAGGCGCTTGGCTTGCCATCGTTCAAGGTTTTGCAGGCATGAGAACCGCCCATGAAACTCTTTCGTTTGCACCATTTGTTCCAAAATCATGGAATTCGTATTCCTTTAAAATCGTCTATCGTGACCATCTGTTAAATATCCATGTTTCAAAAGATGGTGTGACGATTTCTCAAGAAGGACCAGAATTGTCAATTAAGCTATATGCCGAGGAACTTGTGTTACCAGAAAACGGAACGAAGACCGTTGCTCTTAAAAAATAAAGAAGGAAGGGGCTTGGTTACCTTGCCCCCTTTTCTGTAGGGAGAGATTTTATGAAATTAGAAGCATTTATTTTTGACCTTGACGGTGTAATCACCGACACCGCTGAGTATCATTTTTTAGCATGGCAGGCACTTGCCAATGATATGGGAATCACCTTTACCCGTGAAGATAACGAACTGTTAAAAGGTATATCACGGATGGAATCACTGGAGAAAATCCTTGAAATCGGCGAACGTTCAAGTGATTTTTCAGAGGCTGAAAAAGAAGCACTTGCTTCAAAGAAAAATGATCATTATTTAACGCTTATTACGAAAATTAGCCCGTCTGACATCCTACCTGGGATCAAGGAATTACTGACTGCGATTAAGGCAAACGGACTAAAGCTAGGGCTAGCTTCAGCGAGTAAAAATGCCTTTACCGTGATGGATTCACTTGAACTAAAAGATGACTTTGATGTTATCGTCGATGCCAAAACGATTACAAACGGAAAACCAGATCCTGAAGTGTTTTTAACAGCAGCCAAGCTACTCGGAGTTAGCCCTGCAAACTGCATTGGCGTCGAGGATGCTGTTGCAGGTGTGGAAGCGATTAAGTCTGCGGGCATGTATGCTGTAGCTATTGGGGCTGGTGAATCCTTTCCTTTAGCGGATGTGGTCTATAGTGAGACAGGGGAGCTTTCTTTTGCAAAGATTAAGGGGCTTTTTGAAAAAGAAAAGGGCATTTAAGCTCTTTTGAGAAGGGAATGCACCTACATTCGGAGTGTTTGCTCTACTAATTTCTGATATACTTGCGATTTTTTAGAGTTATTTGCTATTTTTAAAATTTATTTGCGATTCTAAAAATATATTTGCGATTCGCTAAACTTACTTGCGATTAATAAAACTTATTTGCGATTCGCCAGACTTACTTGCGATTCCACATCAAAAGGCAGGTTGCCCAACAGCAACCTGCCTTCTTTATTAATTACTTCTCGCTTTTCTTTAATACATCTACAGTAGTTACTTTGCTAACATTTCCAGCGGCATCGGTTGCTGTTACGGTTAAAACGTTCTTATGCTTTTGCTTTGGAACGTTCACTGAGAACACTCCGTTACTGTCAGCGACAACCGTACCCAGTTCATCGCCACCCATCATCACTTTAACCGTTGCTCCTGTTTCCGTTGTTCCAGTAACTACGGTGTCATTGTGAATGACTGGATTTACGTTTGGCGCGTCAGGCGCAGTCACATCAATAACAGTCACTACCGTAGCTTCACTTACATTACCAGCCGCATCGGTTGCCGTTACTGAGACCTCTGTACCAGCTGTTAGCTTCGATATTTCTACGCTAAAGCTTCCATTTTCTGATGCCATTGCTGTACCAATCACTGTTCCATCAACAGACACGTTAACAATCGCACCAGCTTCTGTTGTTCCAGTGATTTCTGTTGATTGGTCAGTAATCTCGTTCACAGCAGGCGCTTCTGGTGCCACTTGATCTGACACTTCTTGAATGATTCTACCTTCAACTACCGGTGAAACAGGATTGTGTTTTTCTAAATAAGATGTAAATACCTCAAAATCAACAAAGTACAGCTCTGTAATACGACCTTGGTCCTTTGCCGTTTTAAACATGGTGTATCCATCCCCACCATCAGCAGTGAAGGCATTTGTCGCTACGCGGTACGTTTTATCCACCTGCAGCTCTTCATATCCATTAGCCGTCATCGCTTCCACATACCATACTCGCTCACCCACTGGCTTAGCAGCGTCATACTTGAATTTCAGACCGGCTACTTGCATGAAAGCCCCTTGCCCAACATTACTCACGCTGTGCTCTAACGCACCAAGAATTTCTGCTCCCGTTAAATCAAGTGTGACTAGGTTGTTTCCAAACGGTAATACCGTTAATACTTCACCAAGAGTGATATCCCCTGTATCAATAGAGGCACGGATTCCTCCACCATTTTGCATCGCAATATACGTTGGAATGAATTCATTCGCTTTTGCTACCATTCCATCTGTAATTAAGTTTCCTAGATTTGTTTCCTTGCTACGTACATCATCACGTACACCATTTAACACAACAGATGTGCTACCTACTACTTGCTTTTGAAGCTCTGTTAAAGGTACTTTATACTCCTCTACCTTCGCCTTTGCAGCAGCATTCTCTGCATACTTACTTAAATCCTTCAATTCACCAGCGTAATCTGCGATGACACCATTTTCATCAAAAGTTACGTCCAGTACACCTAGGTATTTCAAATATTCATTGGCTTGAACAATTAACGTTGGCTCTTCTTTTTCAATAACAACTGGCTCTGTTAGGGTGGTATGAGAATGCCCACCAACGATGACATCAATTCCATCCACTTGACCAGCTAGCTCAACGTCTGGCTGATAGCCTAAATGTGAGAGTCCAATAATCTTATCTACACCTTGCGCTTCAAGCATTCCTACGGTTTCATTTGCTTTTTTAACAGCATCTTCAAAAACAACATGGTCACCAGGATTCGCTAGGAATGCGGTATCCTCCGTTGTTAATCCAAAAATACCTACCTCTTCCCCATCTACTTGTTTAATAATCGCTGGGAAAATCTCACCTTTCTCATTTGTTCCACCGATTGAATTATTGAACAAAGGTCCTAGATCAGGATCATTTGCCATGTTCACGTTGGTAGAAACGATTGGGAACTCCGCTTGTTTGATAAAGTTTGCTAGAGTAGCAGAATCCTTATCAAACTCATGATTCCCTAGAGTCATGGCATCAAAACCTAACTGATTCATAAAATACAAGTCGGCTAGACCTAGATATTGTCTAAAATACAAAGTTCCTGAGAACACATCCCCTGCATTCAGCAATAAACTATTTTCCTTCTGAGCACGCAGCTCATTCACTGCCGTAATAAGTCGAGGGAACTGCTCCACATACGCATGTGTATCGTTTGTATGAAGAAGTGACAGAGTGAATGGTCCTTCTTCCACTGCTAAATCTAACTGAGCCACTAATGCATCATGGTCACTAGCACGTCCATGGTCTTCCATATAAGGAGAGTTAAAGTTCACGATGTCTAGCTCAGCTGCTTCAGCTAAATTATTTGTTACTAAAATATGATCGAGGACTTGTGCATTTCCTTGGTAGTTATACGTGTATCTCTCTGATACAGGTAATGTTTCTACTAAGTTTGTTAAATCATCACCTTTTAAAGCAGCAAGTGGTGCTGAGAATTCAAAATCGTTTAAGTCTCCTAATACAACTACATTAGCATCCTTGTTCTTTTCTTTGATATCAGAGACAAAATTATTTACGATAGTTGCGATTTCTACACGTTGGGCTTCACTCTCAAGGTATGGTGGTTGATTTTTCCCGAATAGTGGTTGGTCTCCACCTTTTGAATTGAAGTGATTGTTGATCACAATAACCTCTTCGCCTTGGAACGTAAACTCCGCAGCTAGTGGCTTACGGCTACTATTGAAGGCCGAGTTTGTTGGGTCAACACGGCCCGGGTTTAATGTAAGTGAACCATTTTCATACCCAACCGCTGTTGTCGCATCTCCTTTTGGTGCCTCATTAAGTTGAACACGGTCAGGATTGTAAAGATAGCCTACGCGAATGTTTCCACCAGGAACTCCACCATCCTTACCGTTTTCAGGAGCGATTTCTGTCCATGCATAAGTTGGTCCACCAAAGCTGGCAATCGCATCACTTAATGCTTTGTAGTTCGCGTCTCCTTTGACCACACCGTTGTTGGTTTCTCCACTTTCATCAAGTACTTCCACGAGACCAATGATATCTGGAGATCCTAAATTCTCAACCATAGATTTTGCTAGCTTATCGCGTTTTGCTGTATCTGATGCTACAAAGTTTTCGATGTTGTAGCTAGCAACTGTTAGCTTGTCTTCCGCTTGTTCGATTGTCGTTACTTCACTAGTTACCGGGCTTTCCACAAGCTCAGGAAGCTCAGCTTCATTTACTAAAATTTTAAAATTACTAAAACTGTAACTCATCACACCAGTAACCGTACCGTTGAAAGAGTCACCCGTTTTTGTTACAAAATCTCGGTTATTATTGCTTAGTAGAAGGAACATTCTCTCAGGATTTTGTGTTTCTGCCGTAAGAAGCGGTGAACCCTTCTCCGTATAAGCTTTTCCATCCACCTTTCCAGCAATAACAGGAATTTCCGCGTACTTTTGCGGGCCTGTTACCTGTGGACTTTCAAGTGCCACACGCATTCCTTCCAGGCTTTCATAAAAATCAATTCCGTCCTCTGAAGGATCAAATTCACTGAATTCATCATTATCTATAACAGAAGTTGGAGGAATCACATCCTTTCCAATCACGATTGGAGCAGGAAGTTCGTTTCCACTCGAAACCTTTGTAATTTTTCCTGATTGGGCGTTAATTTCGGTCATAGCTAAATCGGTTTGTAGTTTTTCAGAGTACCCATCAAGTACCCATTCTTTAACAAGTCCTGATACTGTGATACTGTCTCCCACAGAAACACCGTGAGTTGGTTTATACACAAGGATACCCTCTGAAGTTTTAGGATTGTCATCTGAGCTGGAATCCTGCATGTAGAAGTTGCTTCCATCCACTACCTGAGTAACAATACCAGGTACGTCTACAACATTTTTATCTTTGTAAGGTGAAGTATGTGATTGCCCTTGAATGTCGCGAATCTTTAAGCCTGTTTCGCCTGTTACAGGGTCTTCTTCATCTGGAGGTGGCGTTGTGCCGTCAAATGACATGGCAGTTGGAGATTTTAATCCTGGAACGGTGAAATAAGCTTCGAGTGTACCAGTAACATATACCTTTTTCCCGATAATCTCAGGATTCGTTGCTAGTCCAAACTCCGAACGAAAACTTGAAGGGAGCTGAACGGGTAATAATTTTGTGGGGTCGTTCTCGGTAGGAGAATCTGCTATCGCTAGATTAAAATCATTTCCAAATGGAGCTTCAAAGTCATAACTAGCTTTTCCTCCGCTACCACCTGATGTATGCGCTACTATGTAACCCATTACAGTCGCTGTCCCCGTATTATTCGCAATCGCCTCTGCAACCGAAATTGTCTCAGCTGCTTGTGCACGATAAGGGAGAATCATACTAATTAACATGACAACCATTGTTGTTACCGCAAAAAGCTGTTTTCTAAGCCTCTTCAAGTGTGTTCCTCCTCTAAATCTCATTTATAGTTGACCTCAATATGTACTTCCAACTAATTTGTCCTCCAAATCAGCAGTTTTATATTTCCTCCTTTCTCTTGGAAGGAAGTACTTGAGGCATTACTATCAACATACCATTTCCCTTTGTTCTTTCGTTCTTTTTAACGAAATTTTAACTCTATATATACAAGGGACTAATAATATTTACAAAGAAAAGATTAGGTTTTAATTTTTACACTACTATTATACTATTAATCATTCGTTCAATAACGAGAACGAATACCTATGCCCAATCTCCTGTCATGTAAGATATTTACTAATAAAGTGACCTTTGACTTATATCTTTTTTCACACAGAAAAATGCGACGCTTTAACACGTCGCATTAACATTCCTTCTCATTGATAGCTAGATCATTATCTAACACTCATTAATAAGCGAAAAATAATAAATACCGCAGCAATCGATATTCCACCATAAATCGAGCGTTTTGATACGTACTATTGGGTGACCCATAAAGGATATTATCTATAAAACAATATCTAATCCTACCACCAGTCTCCATGTGAAGAAATATTAAAAGAAGTTAATAGATAATCACCATAGTATAAAGGGACCCTTTATTGGGAAACTAAATCACTTTAGACCTGAAATCACTTCCTGATGCTTGGTGTTATTCTTTTCTCTCGCTTCATCTTCTAGCTGGTTAATGTACTCTCTTATAGCTATATGTCTATCATCTATGATTGTTCGGAGTTCTTCTCCCATTTCTGGAGTAATTTCCTTTTGATCCTCTAGTCTAGTCACAGCCTCAAATAAGACATCTTTTTCTGCATCTGTAACGTCCATAAAGCTAGAGCCAAGATCTTCTATCCCTTGACCAATTTCTACTTTTTTCATATTTATCTTGTAGCCAATCTTTGCAATTTCAAAATTCCTTTCATAGGTGGTCCTTGCTTCTTGAAGCAACTCTTGAATCGTATCGTTCAATTCCACATTCGAGTTAACTGTATAGTACGTTCCTTTTCCAGCTAATGCCGTTTCTTTTAATTGCTTCTGCCCTGCATCATCCACATCAAAGCCGATAATATTCACCTTTACCTTTAAATCCGAGTTTGCTAGCTTTCTAGCCTCTTCGACTGGATTTCCATTACACGTCTCTATCCCGTCACTCACAACAAATAGGATGTTTTCAGACTTATCATCGGCTGATTTCTTTAAATCTTCATAGGCATTTGCAATGGATGCTGCCAGAGGTGTCCAACCACTTGGCTTAAATTTTGTTAATGCCTGTTCAAAGCTAGCCTGCTCATATGTATGGGTATTGTACATGATTTCTGTGCTTGAGCATGATTTTGCCTTGTCATTGTCACTCCCTGTACCCCGGTGTCCGTATACTCTTAGAGAAACTTTACTTGTGGCAGGTAGGCCTGATGCATATGTAGCAATAGCTCGCTTGGCTAAGTCCATCTTCACTCCGCCCGAAACTTGAGCATTCATACTACCACTTGAGTCTAGATGGATGGCTACGTTTTTTAAGGATGGTTGTTCCTTTGATAAATCATATGCCCCGTAGTCAGGAATAAAATTTTTCAAGGAATCAAAAACTAGTGAATAATCTGCTCCTAAATAATGAATCAATCCATTATATATTTCTTCTGCCTTCAAATCCTGCACCACTAAATCCTCTATTGCAGAACCCATTGGAAGTTCAGAATCAACGTTAGAACCCTCTAGCGATGCATATAGATCCTCCGAGTGGATACCAGCCGGTTGTTGAACCATTTCTTCAGCTAGGGTAGGCTGTTCAGGATATGTCACTAACTTAACGACTTCCTTTTCTTCTTCCTTATTAGACTTTTCTTTCTGCATTGTTTGTTCCTTATTTGAGCAAGCAACAGCAAAACTTATAATGACTAGTATTAGGAAGAATCGCTTAAACACGTTCAAAAATATACCGCCCCTTTATATTTTCCTTTTTTTAGAATTATTTTTTCTATATTATTTAGTATCATTTAGTGAAACCTCCGTCAATGAACCCATGGCAGTTTGTCGATTTTTGTCTGGTACTATGAAACTAACAGAATCTCCATTTCATGACTTTTTAACAAATACAAAGAACTAGTATCTTCATGATCCGGATGAGATTTTTATCCTTTATTTAAAATAAAAAACTGCTCATTAGGTAAAAATCTTTATTTTATAAAAAAGATAATAATTTCTTATGTAAGGGTCGGAGAAATTTGTCGAATGAAATCACACTTAGTATAAAACCCCTAAAGTAAGTTTAAGACTTTTATCACCTGCAATCTTAGAGTTATAATAAAGAGAAGAGATACAAATGAAACCTACTGGAGTGTATTGATTTTGGAAGTTAAAAAAGCGTTGCCTATTTTATTTGCAGTTATGTTTTTAGTTATGGTGGGGTTTGGGATTATCATCCCTGTTATGCCGTTTTACGCCGAAGAATTAGGGGCTTCTCCTACTCAGCTAGGCTTATTAATGGCCGTATACTCCCTGATGCAGCTGTTCTTTGCACCTTTTTGGGGCAGAATTTCTGATAAAATCGGGCGAAAGCCAGTCATAATGATTGGGATCTTTGGACTTGCGCTCTCCTTCTTTTTAATGGGGATGTCATCCTCTCTATGGATACTGTTTGTAGCGAGAATTATTGGGGGAGTTTTATCTGCGGCCAATATGCCGACAGTTATGGCCTATGTGGCAGATATCACTTCACATGAGAATCGCAGTAAAGGCATGGGAATCATCGGAGCTTCGGTGGGACTAGGCTTTATTTTTGGCCCAGCGATCGGTGGGATTTTCTCAAAAGAAAGCTTACACACTCCTTTCTTTATTGCCGGTGCATCATCTGTACTAACCTTCTTACTTGTCTTGTTTGTATTAAAAGAATCACTAACTACTGAACAGCGTAAAGAAAACCAACATAAGAAAAAAGCTTCCATATTCTCAGCCTTCAAAGGGCCTGCATCTGTTTTGTATATCCTACAATGGTTTGTCACCTTATCCTTAGCAGGCTTGGAAGCAACATTTGCATACTTTGCTTCTGAAAAAGCTGGGCTTGAGCCAGCTCAGCTCGGATACGTATTTATGATTATGGGACTAGCTGGTGCCATCGTTCAGGGCGGACTTGTAGGAAGACTGACAAAAAAGTGGGGAGAAGGATCTGTTATTCAACTCGGAATTGTGATCTCTGCCATCGGATTTTCTTTAATTTTACTCATTGATAACTTTGTAACCGCAGCAATTTATTTAACCGTTTTTGGTATTGGGAATGGATTTATCAGACCAAGCGTCTCCTCCCTACTAACGAAAACTTCTAGCGCTGGGCATGGGAGTACTACCGGACTACTCTCATCTTTTGATTCCCTAGGTCGTATCATTGGTCCACCACTCGGAGGATGGCTATTCTCCATTTCTCTTCCGCTTCCTTATGTTTCTGGGGCCGTTCTTTCACTTTTTGCCCTCATTCTATACCAGGTGTATAAACGAAAAGCACCGCAATCAGAATTAAGAGTTCCCCTTTCATAAAAGGGGAGCTTTTTTGTATGACTTCACTTTTTTAAAAGCGTTTTCACGAAAACACTTCATATCAGTCGAAATTTGTCGATACAAGTAAAAAGTGTAAAAATTATATGAATGGGGTATTTCTATGAGAAACTTATTTAAGTTTAAGAGCATTAAAACGAAATTAATGTCTGTCTTTTTACTAATTACCATTCTTGTATTTGGGTTTGGGTTTTATTTAATCAACTCAATAAGCAAAATGGAGGACCATACAAGAGAGCTTTCTGTAGAAGATATTCCGTTAATGGCTTCTGATTTTAGTTTGCTAGGAATTTTAACACAACAACAAAGTGAGCTTCGAGGATACTTATTATCTGGAGAAGAGAAATATAAACAGATCTACTTTGGGTTAAAAGAACCTAGCTTAGCCATCCAGAAAGATTTATTGGAAAAATCCGAAGACCCAGTTATTAAAGAAGTATCTGAACAAACGGCAACCATCTACAAAATAGTGGAGGAAGAATACTTTCCAGCCTATGAGCAAGGAAATGTTGAGGAAGCAAAGCTCATACTTTCGAGTGAAATAGAGCCAAAACTAATAAAAGTTGTTGAGCAAATGACGACTCTAGCTTTAGCAAAAGGAGAAGAAAGTAAAGAGGATGGGATAAATGCATTAAAGCAAGCGGAAACCACCTCTTTTATTTCGATGATGTTTGGACTTTTATTATTAATAATCATTGTTATTTTATCAGTTGTCATTCCTAGAAATATTGCTAAACCTATCAATATATTAAAAGAACGTATGGATTTAATGGCAAATGGCGATTTGAGTAATGAGCCACTAGAAATAAAATCAGAGGATGAGATTGGAATGTTGTTACAGTCATCCAATCAAGTGAGCGAAAATCTGAAAGAAATGCTAACAAGTATCAGCTCTGTATCGGAAGCTCTATCCAACCAGAGTAGTAACCTAACCCAGACATCTTTTGAAGTAAAGGAAGGCAGTAGTCAAATTGCGGTTACCATGCAGGCACTTTCATCGGGTTCAGAGACACAAGTCAACATCACGAGTGAGCTTTCCAGTTCAATGGGTGCATTTACAACTGAAGTGAAAAACGCCAATCAAAGTGGTGAAATCGTCTATGATTCTTCACAGAAAGTGCTTGGTTTAACGAAAGATGGTAGTAAATTAATGACTTCATCTATTAACCAAATGAGCATCATTGACCAAATCGTAAAAGAAGCTGTAGAAAAGGTTAAGGGACTCGATGACCAATCACAGGAAATTTCAAAATTAGTAGGCGTCATTAAAGCCATTGCTGAGCAGACCAACCTATTAGCCTTAAACGCAGCGATTGAAGCCGCTCGTGCTGGTGAACATGGCAAAGGTTTTGCAGTTGTAGCTGATGAAGTAAGAAAGTTAGCAGAACAAGTTTCATTGTCCGTAACTGACATTACACAAATCGTAAATAATATCCAAAACGAAACAAAATTAGTAACTTCCTCTCTGCAGGGCGGATACAAAGAAGTGGAAAGTGGTAAAAATCAAATTGTAACTACCGGTCATACGTTTGAGGAAATCGAACGTTCTCTTTCAGAAATGGCGAATGGAGTTCAGTTCATTTCACGTACTCTTGGTACAATTGCTACTAACAGTGATGGTATAAACAATTCCATTTCTGAAATTGCCTCCGTCTCAGAAGAAGCTGCTGCAGGTATTGAAGAAACAGCTGCTTCTGTTGAACAATCAAGTGGTTCTATGGAGGAAATTGCAATCAGCGCCACTCGCTTAAACGATCTAGCGAATGACTTAAAGCAACTAATCAATAAATTTGTATTATAGATTCGAAAGAAATCCTCACTTCGATAGGAAGTGAGGATTTTTCTATTCATATGCTAAAGCCTTGCTAATAGATATTTTTGTCGCCTTGTATGCGGGAATAAAGCTTGCTACCAACGATAAAACAATCACAATTATGAACCATATGAGAATCCCGAGCATAGAAAATGAAAAATCTAAATCAGATAGAAATAAAGAGTGCCCTACCTTATTACAAAGTAGTTTACTAAATGGATAGGCGAGAATAATGCTTATAAAGAAGCAGATCCACCCAATCAATAAACTCTCCACCATAATCATTCTCCAAAGAGTCACATCTCCTCCGCCTATTAGCTTCATAATGGCAATAGATTTGCTTCGCTCTGAAACATTAAGGCTGAGTGTTCCGATCAGCCCTAACATGGCTACTATAACAAGGATGATGGCCATTCCTATGAGAAAAACGGTGACAATATTTACTCGTGCCTCTTGCATTTCTTTTATTTCAGTAAACGTATGAGATGTGATGATAGGTATCTGATTATCGCTATAGATGCGCTTCATATTCTCCTTTAAACGGATCTGTTCAGCAACACTATGTTCTTGAGCCTTTATGTTCACCATAAAGGAAGACGTCACAGGTGTGAATTCAGGACCCAAGTTATTAACATACTGAACTACGGCACCTGAAACTTTCCTGAATTTCCCGACTACTTTATACTGCACATGTTCCCCATTCACTTCAATGGTTACATAATCCCCCACTCTTATGGATGGATAACTTTTTAAAAAATAGGAATCTAAGACCATTTCATTGCTTTGATCATCTTTCAACCATCTTCCTTCAATGATTTTCGGCTCCATAAAGGAGGAAGAAATCGGAGGTTGCACAATCGATAAATATCCGCTTGTTATATCACCGTTAACAAAGGATCCACTTGTAAGATTCCATATCTCAACATCTTGAACATGATCCGTAAATGATAAATCCTCCAGCTGTTTTTGGCCACTAGCCCCACTAACAATCAACTGTAAATCATATTTCTCATATTTTAATGATTCTTCCACGGTATGAAGTAAGGACTGATAAACGGTTAGTACAGATATTACGGTTGCCCCACCAATACTTAATGTCACAACCGTTAAGAAGAAGCGGAATTTTCTTTGTAGGGTATCTCTTATAATGAATAGAAAAGGGCGCGATACCCACGGGATAATTAACAGCCAAGAAGGGAAACCTTTGGTACTTTGCTTGCTACCTTTTGTAAGAGCATCATAGATACTAATTCTTACACCATTTATAACTGGTATTAGGCCTGATATAATCGGTAAACCCAGTCCAATACCGATTTGAATAAGCAAAGTATTCATGGAATACGTGACTTCTTTTGTAGTAAAACTCAATAAAACGTACGAGTAGGAACTTAATACTTTGGCGAGATACAAACTAACGGGGACTCCTACTAAAAGCGCGATCAAACTATAAACAATGATATAACACAAATACAACCACTGAAGCTGAGATCCGCTTGCTCCAATGACCTTCATAATCCCAATTTGAGGAATTTGGCTTTTAATAATGGATAGTATGGTATTAATTATTAAACAAGTACTTAATAGGATAGTCAGAAGTCCTAAGGATATTAAAATATTCTCCATAGAATTAACGATGTCATATCCCCAATGTTTATTATTATGGATGGTTGAGGATAGATAGGTGTAGCCTTCTGCATGGGCTAAATCTCTAATCTTACTTTCAATCTTTTCGACGGTTTCTTTTTCTTTCGTTTCTGTCTTATATAGCAAAAGATTCTTCTCTGTACTCATCCCTAAATCAGCAGCTGTTTCTTTAGAGACATAACCATACACGACACTAGAAATCGGTGTTGCCTCTAAGCCGCCTTGATGTACGCTTCCTGTGATCTTTACTTTCGTTTCGACCTCTTGATTTGATTTAAGTAACACCTGATCTTTCAGTTTCACTTCTAGAAATGGAAAGGATAGGCGTTCTAATAGAATTTCACCTTCTTTGGGAGCTTCGCTTTCCTTATAGAGCATCACATCGAGTGTATTGGGATCATCTTTATCAATAACAAATAACTTGATCCTTTTCCATTCCTTCTCTTGAGCCATATATACTTCTGAATCAAAGGTGGTCCTTGCTTCCGCTGTTTGAACACCATTTATCTCTTTTACTTTATCGACAAAACTTTCATCAAACTGTTGAAAGGCAATCGTTCCACTCGCCGGCTGGAAGGTTTCCAGACTATCTCTCATTCCTTTTTCTAATATGTATCCGGTATGGCCGATCACCCCTGTTCCAACAATGCCGGTAAGAACAGAAAGAATGACAATGAAACTCTTGCCCTTGCTTGAAAGGAGGTCTCTCAGTATTTTTTTAAATTGGATACTCATGTTAAGCCGCTCCGAGAATCTGGAACTTGGATATTTACAATTTCTCCGTCTTTAATATGAACCACCCGATCGGCTTGATACGCTAATTCTTCATCATGAGTCACCATAATAACCGTCTTGCCATCAGCAACTAGCTTTCTAAAAAGAGAAAAAATCGTGTTTGCTGTTTGGCTATCAAGACTTCCTGTCGGTTCATCTGCCACAATTAAAGCGGGATCATTTGCTAATGCTCGTGCAATCGCCACTCTTTGCTGCTGACCTCCACTTAATTGGGATGGTAGCTTGGTTTCACAATCAGATAATTCAACCACTTTTAATAATTCTCTAGCAACAGGTTTTCTCTCACGCTTCTCATACTTATTACAAAAATCCATTGGGAGGAGAATATTTTCTAGTACCGTCAAGGAAGGAATTAGTTGAAAAAACTGAAATACAACTCCAATATGTAACCCTCTCCATCTGGATATCTTTCCACGATTCATTTTATGTAGTCCTACTTCATTAATCCAGATCTCTCCAGAGCTCGGTTCATCTATACCAGTTATTATATTAATAAGGGAGCTCTTGCCACTCCCGGACTTTCCTACAATTGAGATAAACTCTCCTTTTTCAATGTGTAAGGTGATTCCTTTTAATACTTCAATTGTATTGCTATCATTTTTGTAGCTTTTTCTAACATCCTTCAAATCAATCTTCACTTATTTTTCCTCTTTTCCTTTGTGGAGCTACTACGTAAATTCACAAGCCACTTAAACTATCATTAGTAAAAAATGTTGAAGTTCGATGAGAGTACTGAGAAGACGTTAATCACATTAACAATATTAATATTTTGGTTATACCATATATTAGATAGAAATAAATACACATTTTTTCCTGCAACTAAAAAAATCACAGGTTAACAAACACTGTGATTTTTTCATATACGTGCAATTTAAAAAAATAAAATCAACTTTTGCTATTGATAATATCTTTTGAAGAGCGGTTCACTCCAAAGATGTCCCCATTATAAACTGCAAAACTATAAATCCGAGACTGATGAATCATTCGATTACTCTCAAAATTAAATTTTTCGAAAACAAGTAAATTTAAATGAACTTGAAGAAATATTCAATGTTGGTTACAATCTCATATGTTCCGTCAGTTTTATGAGCACATCGAAACTCTTTACCTTTATATATACAGTAAATATCTTCCTTAGCATTGCTCTCCTCCAAATTAAAGTAATAACAAAGTTTCGTCCAGCCAGTACTCTATTCATTTCTAAGTATGTAGAATAAGAAAGTCACAGAAATTACTACTTTAACTTTGTTTATATTTAATAATTGGAGATACATATTTTACAACTTATCTTTGTAATGATAGCTAGATTTAATGTTAAGACTATTTTATAAAAATTGGGGATCAATCAATTCTTTCTCCTCTATAAGCTTAACTTTTCTTTTTGGAACCCATCCGAGCCAAGTTTCACGATCTATTCTGGGCAAATTCAAATTATCTCCCACTATCATTGAGCCAGTAGATATCTGAAATTCGCCCTCTTTTTCTTGTAGTATTTGAACCCTTTCTCCATCCACCATTCCAAAGTAAGTTATATTAACGCATTCTGTTAATTCACTCCGGTTAACTATCTTTGAATAGACTCCACTGTTATATGAATCAACAAAAGTATGGTCAATATTATTTATTTCATCAGTCATAATTTTTACATTATTATCCATATCAATAGTGATTTCATATAAAACTCCATTGTATTTTCCATATAAACCTAATTTCAACATGTTAATCACCTCATAAATCTATTTCACTGGTACAAATATTTTTCCATTAAAAACAGCTATAACTAGATCTTCTCCATTTATTACTTTGTGTAGTGTTGAACCCTCTCTCAAATCAATAAACCTATTAAATGTCCACTCAGGAACCACCTCAGTATTTCGTGAAGACGTGAAACCATTCCCTGTCCATGGCCATTCATTATATTCCCACCCACTGTACGGTTTATCCATACTGTGTCCATATGGTATCTCTAAATGATCAGATAATACCATTTCTGGATTTTTAGCCTTAAATTCAATATAACCATAACTACTTCCAGCTTCAGGATACGGTACAACCACCTTATCTGAATAGCTATCATAATAGGAATAATCTAGTCTCAATGACTCACGGACATGAGAATATTCATGTATATGCGAACTATCTTGTGCAATTGCAACAAATCCCTTAATAGCATTGTATTCTCCATTTAGATATTTTTGAATATCACTTTCCGGAAGATTTTTTATAAAAGTCGTATTCTTATCTGGACGTGGTACAGAGTCTCTAATATCCTGCATTAGGATTCTCTCGCTATCCGTTAGCAAATAATCAGGTTTTAACTTTAATTCTGTAAATTGAGCAAAACTTAAGTTATGCTCTTTTAGTTTAATTGGTAGAGTATGGTTTACAAAACTATTTTGTCTCATTTGACTAGTTGCAACTCTAGCCTCTGTGTCCATACCAATTTCAACTTTCTTCCAAAATTGGTTATACCTTATTACCTCATCTATACTCATTAATTCTCTAAAGCTAATTTGTTTAACTTGTTCAACCGAACTATTAATATTGCCCAACCTAGGACCGTCGTTAACAAGATTCACCCCATCAATCCTACTAACCAAATCTCTCAGTTTATTCTCCACCATATGAGCATTTTCTACAGGAATTCTACCAATATCTCCAACTTGCTCCATAGCCAAGCCGACTCTTCGAGGTGGTGTTAAATTATTCGCCATTGTAATAGCATTATCAACTATCTTACCTGCTTCAATTGTACCTCTAGCGAGTTTATTTTTCACGACATTTGAGGCATCTCTTGCAGCTTGTGTGGCACTTTTTAGACGGGTTACGGTTTGCTGTCCAGCTGTCTTCAGCATGTTATCAATATGTGTAACCCCTTGCTGGAATCCGGACCGAACTCCAACTCTCATTCCTAGCTGTCCGATATTATCACTAACATTAGCAAGGAGAACAGCGCTACTGAATTTCGTTAAACCACTCACACCTGGAATGACGTCCAACGGTGCTAACAATCCTCGAAACCAGCGTTCCCCTGTTCCGAGTTCTCGACCGGAAATCCAATCCTTCCCGGAAACAGCGGAACTTAGCTCCATTGCTCCATAGGCTGCTCCTAATGCCATTCCCGCTGGGGGGCAGATAAAGGCTACCCCAACAATGACCACTAAAGCACCGATTTGCACCCAAAATTCCTTGTTTTCTTGCTGATTAAGAATGGATTCATATTCGAAGGCTCGTGTGTTAACCGCTGCCTGCTGGTATTCCTTTTGTGAAAAGTCCTGGTCAGGATTCAGTTCCTTCCATGCCTCGTACTCAAGCTTCATCTGGTCTGCATAAAAGTTATCTCCACTGAATATATCGTCCATGCTAATTTCCGTCTTAGGAACTTCAAAGGCTTGTGCAGGACCGTAGCCTCCATAAACATACTGTGTTTCAGTCGCTCCAATTCGATTTTTCGTCGTATAGTTAGAGATGGTTGCCCCCTGCATTGAAGCTACAAACGCATCCATATCCTCATAAAATGGCTGATCAATGGTCCGATCGACAATATCGCCTACCTTGCCACTAAACCTATGTAATACTTGGAAGTCCTGGTACAATCCTTGATATTTGCTTTTTAGACTGGTATGGCCAAACGCAATCACACCATCACTATCATACTTTGCAATATCAGACTCCGCATCCTCTAGGTTGTCACTTAAGTCTTTAAGGGTATCAATCATCCCTTTCCCCCAACGCCCTAAACCTATTAAATCTCCTATACCATCCTTCATTTTCTCCCAGTCTGAAGGGATATATTTTACATCCATGTAATAACTCCTTCTATTGTTATATCAGTTACACTTGTTATAAACGTAACTATAGTGTATTTACTTAACACTAAAACACATAAGTTAAGTGTTAAACCTCAACACACCTCTCTAACAATACCGTACCATAACTAATAAAGTACAAATAAGGTAAAAATTTACTATTTTGTAGATTTTCTACACTAGCATACTGATAAAGGGACTTCCTGTTTCTCTCAAGGTGAGCCGTACTGCTGAACTTTTCTATAGCACTCACACCTGGAATGATATCTAGCTGTTGTAACAGTCCAAGAATCCTAGCTCTCGACCGGATACCCACTCCCTACCTGAATCGACAGAGCTTAATTTCAATGCCCTCGTAGGAGTGAATTTCAGTAACATCCTACAATGTCGTCCAAAGTAATTTCTAAAAAAAACAAAAACACCTGTTGCCTAATAAGACAAACAAGTGCTTATAGTTAATTCTAAAACATAATCCTGAATACTACTGAACTCTTATATTAATTTAGACATTTCTACTTCAGTAATTTCCGTTTTTTACCTCTTCAAACCAAAAATCAAAAATATCATCTGGTAAAAGCTCTTCGTCATTTGAATAAACTAAATCATATCTATAGTTTCCTTTTAAACTATTCTGCTTCACATTATAATGTAACTTTATCTCTGTAGGCATTTCTTTTTCATATTCTTTACATTTTCCATGAATTTTTTCTAAATTTTCAATTCCAATATCTAAAACAGCTTCTTGCCGTAGCATTTGCATCCGGTTTACTGTTTCCGACTGGCGGTTTCGAACGAGGCTGTTGACCTACGCTATACTTTTCTTTAACCCTTTCGGTTTGTTGAACTTAATTACCACGACAGGGTCTCTGAGAAGCGAAACTAGATTGATATGGACAGAAAAAAAGGTGAGCCAACATCACTTAAAGCCCACCATAGGTAAGATAATCTATTTTTCATGCGGAGAAACTGCCTTTTGTAAGATGAAACCCTTGACCGAGTAACCAACACTCAATCAAGGGTTTTTAGAAATTAATATGTTATTTTATCATTAAATTAAATATTTTCCCTCTTAACTTGTTCAAACCATAACCTAGCAATAGAACTTGCAGTTTCATTAGAATCATTTGTATGTACAAGCTCATATTTATAAACTGCCGTTAATTTATTTGCTTTAACATCATAAACCATCTTAATTTCTGTTGGCATTTCACGATTATATTCTTTACATAATTTAATCATTTCTTTAATATCTTCATTAATTACTTTAACAACTGCTTTTTGACGGACTACAGAAATATCATAAGAAAAATCGTCTTCATTCTCTAAATTGACCAATGCATCATTAAGTTTATGTCTCTCTACAATCTTACCATTGATATTATAAAAAAAATCATTTGAAACAAAACCTTCTTCATAAGAACAATATATATATATTTTATTTGCTCTATCGAAAACATACTCTAAACATATCGAAACCATATCTGCCTGCAATTCACTAAAGTAATCCTCAAATACTTTCCCCAATACATTCACCCCTAGTTTAATATATTTATTTCCTCATATCTTCCGTCTATCTCATATTCAACAATAAATTCTGATGGTCTTTTACTACTTCCATCGTATTTGATTTCAACATTAATCTTTACTTCTTTAGGTGAGGTTTCTTGTAAAGCTGCAGACTAGTTTATCTTTTAATTTTTAAAAAACACCTGTTGCTCAAAAGGAAATCAGGTGCTATCTTATCCATTATTAATATCGAATTTAATTTCATATGTTTTAACTTGTACTCTTTATGTTTCTACTCAAGTATCTTTTTTTCCACACACTCACGGCATGTTTCGCGGCTGACATATATTTTAGATTATTTAAGTTTACCAAACCCATAATAGCTATAAAAAAACACCTGAAGTCTAAAAGACAATCAAGTGCTTTATAGTTATCTTAATATTTCATTTATAGACTTTCCTTTATCTATTCTAATCTATTTTATTAAATTGGATTATCTGGATATTCATTAAAATATCTTTCAATCAGCTCTTTGCTCTCAACATCATCTGGTTCATTCCCTAGATATTTATACTCCCAAATAACCAACTGATCATCAAAGCTATAATTTGTATCAAACCAGTTAGTATAATCATAGTGAATTTTAAATTTCCCATTATCCTCTAGAGATATTGTAAACGAATACCATAGCTCTTGCTGATAGTCAGTGAAAACTTTTCTTAGCTTGTCACTCAGCTCAAACAGATTTCTCTCCTTTTGCTTATACTCCTCTTTATTAATATTAAATTCAAAAGGAATTTCTAAACTATATTTATAGTTAAACTCTTCTTCTGGAGTATTATAAAAGAAGTAAGTACCTCCACCTGTTTCTGACACTTGAGCATACATAAAAAATTTAACCCATTTTTCTGGAATCATTGCATTAACCGTTTCAGCAATTTTTCTATATATTTGGTTCATCTCTTGTTCCATAGTCAAAAATATCATCCTCCAGATTGATTTTTAATAATTTTCCTAACTGCCCTTTTTCCTTCAACTTTATAATAAATCTCAAAACTGCTTGGTCTTAGAGAATCTCCATTATAAACAGGTTCAATCCTTACAGATACTTTCTTCGGTGGGACTTCTTTTAAAGCATTTGCCCAAACCGTCTCCATCTTATACCATTCTCCACCAGAACGGTTAATTTGGCTATTCTGAGCAACAAGATTATCAATATCTCCCGAACCATGAAATTGACTCCCAATTAGATGTCCGCCGTCATCATCAGGTAATCTGTCTTCTCTACCAGCGGCTCTTTGCATTCCTAAATTTCTATCCGCTTCCTGTAATATCAGATTATCAGCTTCCACATCAACTATTCTTCCTAAGTCATCCGTTGTATATTTATATGCATCTTGAGTCACATAGAGAACATTAGGTGCAAGTTCTTTTCTTCCTCTTTTCCCTTTAGTAAAGTGGTCACCATAGTTTACTTCATTTATTTCTTTCGTGTTATTTACTTTATTTGAAGCATTACCCGTACCCTGAGCAGCACTCTCCAAATTAATCCCATCAATCCGACTAAGTACATCCCTCATCTTATTCCCAACAGTATGAGAATTCTCTATGGGCTCACGCACTCTTCCTATATCACCTATATTGTCCATGACTAGATGTGTTTGTGGGAGTTGGAAGGTATTTCTTGCCTTAGTTATGCCCGAATCTATTAAATCTCCTACCTCTATTATATCCCTAACAACCTTATTTTTCACCACATTCGCGGCATCTTTCACGGCGGCATTGGCACTTTTCAGACGAGCCATCGTTTCTCGGCTAGCGGCCTGAACCAGGTTGTCGACCTGTGCCACTCCTTGCTTAACCCCTGCACGAACACTGGTTGATAATTGCCCGACCTTGTCTCCCACTTTGAGCAGACGAGCCGTGCTGCCAAACTTCGCTACAGCCCCTACACCCGGTATGATATCAAGCGGAGCTAATAGTCCACGGAACCAACGCTCCCCTGTTCCTAGCTCACGACCAGAAACCCAATCCTTTCCTGAAACAGCTGAGCTCAATTCCATGGCTCCATATGCGACCCCTAATGCGATTCCTGCAGGAGGGCATATGAGGGTGGCGCCGACTATAACGACCAATGCTCCAAGTTGTACCCAGAATTCCTTACTTTCCTGTTGGCTTCGAATCGATTCATACTCAAAGGCATGCGTATTGACTGCTGCCAGTTGATATTCCTTTTGTGTAAAGTCCTGGTCGGGGTTCAGTTTCTTCCAAGCTTCGTATTCCAGTTGCATTTGCTTTCCATAGAAAGTATCACCGCTGAATATGTCATCCAGACTTACTTCCGTCTTTGGAACGGTTAAAGCCTGCGCCGGACCATAGCCACCGTACACGTATTGTGTTTCGGTGGCTCCGATTCGGTTCTTGGTGGTATAGTTCGAGATGGAGGCTTCCTGCATGGCGGCCACAAATGCATCCATATCTTCGTAGAAGGGTTGATCAATGGTTCGATCGACGATGTCTCCTACCTTCCCACTGAAGCGATGCAATACCTGGAAGTCTTCATACAGTGCTTGGTACTTCCCCTTCAGACTGGTATGTCGAAAGGAGATCGCTCCGTCACTGTCATATTTGGCGATATCGGAGTCGGCGTCCTCTAAGTTATCACTCAAGTCTTTGAGCTCATCAATCATTCCTTTGCCCCAGCGACCTAATCCTATTAAATCTCCGATTCCGTCCTTCATTCTTTGCCAATCAGACGGAATGTATTTTACATCCATGTATTAGACCCCCAGTTTAGCAATGATCTGTTCTGCAATGGCTGCATCTGCCTCCATCATGGTATTAAGAATATCAACGACTAATGTAGAAGCACGGGTGTAGTTATCGTAGAGATCCATGACCTTTTGGTTTGCTTCGGCATAGACCTCCATCGTTTTCTTCGCTTTTCCTTCTGTGTAATAATTGAGATTTCCTAGCTTTTCAATATTTGGTGCTGCATTGGATTCTAACTCCTTTAAAATCCCATCCAGATATTTGAAAATAGTCGTCATTTCATCTGGATTGATATTTATTAATTTGCTAGAGCCTCCACCGCCACCAGCTATTGCCTTATGCATACGACTTCTCCTCCTTGTAAGGGAAATCCATTTCATCAAATAGGACCTTTAAGAACCAATACTGACTTGCGTGGTAATAGGCTTTCTTCACCGTATCAACCATGATTAGTTTTTCATCTTTTGTAAACACAAGCCATTGTTGGTAGTAACGAGCATTAAACCGTTCTCTTGGCTCTTCATTTATATGAAAGATTTCGAGGTTCATAAACATCTGTTCTGGCTCGTAACTTTCCGCCTCTCTTCTTTCCTGATGGGATAATTCAACCTTTAAGAATGTCTTTTCATCTTCATGTGGTTCTCTAGAAACCACTGGGAAGCTTTCCCTTAATACACGTAAGGCTGTCATCTTTGATAGAATCCGTAATTGATAGTGTTCTGGTTCTTCCATTTCCACCAACAAGATGACCTCATCGCTTTCCTTCTCACGAAAAGCAAACATAAGATTATTGATTCGAACATACTTCGCACTTTGATGGTAGTACTCAATCGCTTGAATAATAATCGCACCGGTCTGAGTGATTTTTCCATCCGTGGAGAGGATTTCTTTCTCTATTAAACGTTCATGTGCTTCTCTAAAAATGTCCTCCCCCTGAAACTGATATCTTTCCTTTTCTGGTAATCCAAAGAGGACATTTCCACCAAATGCAGCCGCTAAAAGATATAGCTCTGGAGCTGTGAATACGTCTTTTGAACCTCTCATCATAAGTTCCTCACTTCTTTTACAGAACCATCCTGTTCAAAATCATTGTAATACCCATTTAAATTGTTTAGAGCCTTTGTCTGTTTCGCGACCGCCGATTTCATGTCATGATGATATTGCTGAATAATCTCCATATAACTTAAGAAGGAATCTCTGGCTTTTCCGCTCCAAGAAGCAGATTGAACATAGGAGATGAGCTGTTCACATTGGTCGTATGTTTTATCGATCGATCTCTCCAAAGCCCTCGCCGCCACCTTTGCTTCATTTACCTTATCTCCATAAATTTTCACGCTTCCCATCATGCATCACCCCTTCGCTTTATTTCTTTCTCTTTCTCTTTCACGTTCTTCACGTTCTCTTCGTGCCTTTTCTTCTGCTTCACGAATGGCTAAATTTTTGTAATGAATATAGCGCTCATATGCCTTGTTTTTGGCAGAAACGAGCGAGCTCCGTTTGTCTTTATCCTGTTGAAAATAATCTAGTAATTCGCTATTTAATTTTTCTCTACTTACTTCAAAGTCATTGGAAGGAATCTTTGTATTTGATAGGTTTGGAACCGTACCTACATAAGAACTGTGTGCCGAGCTCGCCTCTGAAACCTTACGATCATGCTCCGATATTGCATCTCCTAGCTTCTGATACAATTTATGATAATCGTCTCTTTTTTTCTCCGTAGCTGTTCTACCCCAGAATAACACCAACATTCACATCCTCTCTTTTTTCATAAAGTGCCGCTATTTTAATCTTTTCCGCTTTTCCATGCTTAATATAGTACGCCTCATATGGAAGAAGACTTGGTTCTTTATAAGGTCGATTCAGAACCTCTAGAATGTTTTGCTCCGTAATTCTACCAATTAAGACACCTGTCTTCTGTTTCTTAATGGCTGATGAAATATCATCGTACTGTCTCTCAATCGTCCCATGGACCGCACCGGTGACAAAATAAATACCTACTCTTGCACCCGTTTCAATTAATTTCGTCATAGTAGATTGAGCAGAGAACGACAGCGAATCTATTAAGAATGAAGCATCTGTTAGTAAAATGACCATTGGTCTAATTTCTTTTAAGAAATCCCTTACCGTTGTTCTGCCGTCAGTTGCTAACTGAACCTGTCGGAAGGCATCTTCCCTTGCTTCAAATAACTGTTGGATTCTTCCTGTAAAATCGTCCATCTCCACCGATGTTCCTGCATAGAGATTGACATGATCCTTAAAGACTCTAAATCTAGAAGAAGCATTGTCCATTAAGCCCACATCAATATGTTCATTCATAGAGATACTCGATACAAGCATTAAGAAAGTTTGCTCGACAGAATCGAGTCGGTCACTCAGGATCAAGGTATGTTGATCTTCAATCACACTAAGCTGAACGGGTTCCACGTTTTCAAAATCAACAGCAAACGGGATTTCCCCTTCCTGGAGCATTGATTTTGCCTCTGCTCTAGCCATAAATTCGGTAAAATGAACGGTCTCTGGAACCATTGGGATCGGTAGAGGACAGCTCCCCTTCCACTCATTTCGCATGTCTTGACCAAGCTCCCGAATGTTTTGAATAATAGTGAGTGTTTCCTCTCCTTTAACAGGTAAGGCAGTTTGGAACATGGTTGGCTGTTCCAGTTTAATTAGACCCCGCCCAGGAATTTCCTCAATCGTTAAGTCTGTTCTTCCAACAATATTTCTTGGTTCTGAAGGATCAATCATAAATAAAGAGATTTGATGTTTAATATTGGATAGAAGGGCAGCCCTCATGGCACTTTGTCTTCCTGCACTAATGACTAGATGTATCCCTACACTAACTCCCTCTCGAGCAATTTGTGCAACTAGTTTTTCAAATTCATCACGATACACAGCATCCGTAATGGAGTCAAAGGTATCAATAATTAATAGAATTGCAGGAACTTCCCTTCCACTTGCTTGCTCATACATCTGGATGGTTGCCACACCATATTTACTTAACTTTTGCTTTCGTTCCTTCAGCTCATTTTGTAAGCGTCGTAGTAGTTTTCCTATTTTTATTTCCTCATCGACCATAATCGCATCTGCCACGTGAGGCATTTCCCTCAGTGGAAGCAAACCGTTCGTACCAAAATCAATTAGGTACATATGAACTCTCTCTGGACTATGATTTCTTCCAATATCCAAAGCTACACTTTGTAGGAAAGTCGATTTTCCGTAACCAGGACTAGAGAACACAGCCATATGCCCATCCTTTGTCAAATCCAATGTTAATGGCTTTTGAAGCTGCATTTCTGGAATATCTAAAAACCCAACCGTGACTTCAATTGGTTTTTTCTCTGCGTACCATGCTGTCTTATAGTCCACATCAACCAGTTCTGGCAGGTAAATTCGTTCCTCTAATGGCGGTAACCATGGTCTAGGAAGCTCTTCAATTTGATTTTTCACTGAATAGGATTGGATATAATCTACTACCGCATCCAACTCGGTTGGATATTTCGTGATTTCTTTTCTATTAGAAAGGCCACTTAGGTCTTGTGAGATAATTTCATATTGTCCTAGATCATTGATTGCATATACAGTCGTATCCATTAGGTCTTGCTCATCTTTATCTGGAATATAGTCTGCTCCGCTCCAGGCACTTTGGAAAAGCTCATAAATTTCATTGTTTCCGACCTGTAAGTAAGCTCGGCCCGGCAGAGTAATTTCCGCTGCATCCGGTGTTTTTAAGATTTCCGTTGAATCACTTGCATTTTGTACCTTTAGGGCGAGCTTGAACTTTGAGTTGGACCAAATTTGATCATCTACTACACCACTCGGCTTTTGTGTAGCTAAAATCAAGTGAATTCCTAAAGAACGACCAATACGTGCGGTTGAAACAAGCTCCTTCATAAATTCAGGCTGCTCTGCTTTCAACTCAGCAAATTCATCTGATATTAAGAACAAATGAGGCATGGGTTCTTTTACCTCACCTAATTTATAAAGCTTTTGATACTGATTGATATGGTTCACATCATATTCAGCAAACAAACGCTGACGCTTTTGCAGCTCTGCTTTAATGGAAGCCAGTGCACGCATCGATTGAGCACCGTCTAAGTTAGTAATCGTTCCTAGTAAGTGAGGTAGATCCTTAAATAAATTGGCCATCCCTCCACCTTTGTAGTCAATTAATAGAAATGCTACTTCATGAGGGTGAAAGTTAACCGCAAGCGAAATGATATAGGATTGGATAATCTCCGACTTACCCGAACCGGTTGTACCTGCAACAAGACCGTGTGGACCATGTGCTTTTTCATGAAGATTCAGGTAGACAATGTCTTCTTTTCCACGCAGTCCTAACGGAACCGCAAGACTCTTATAGGTTTCATTCTTTGCCCATCGCTCCTGTATCGCAAGCTCCTGCACCTTTTCTACTCCATACATCTCAAGGAAGGTGACACTTTCAGGAATGGAGTTCCGCAAGTTTTGAAGATGATTTAGAGGCGCTAAGGCTCGAGAAACATCTTCCTTGTTAAACCCTTCCGTAAAGTGATCCGGTCTAAACGTTCGATTAACCAACTCTCCTTCCTCAAGAAGGATATTTCCGTTAGCTGCATCCCGAATATCAATAACTGTCTTCACATGCTCCGGTAAGGACTGCATAACATCCTGTACAAAGACTAGCGAAACGCCTAGTTCACTAGGATCTTCATTAAAGTACTCCATCACCGAGTGATCTAAGATCATCTTTTCATCCGTAATTAAGACAACCATATGCGGAGTGAAATACAGCTTCTCATTTTTATTCGATTTTTCATCGGTTGCCTGTCTTCGCTCCTTCAAGATCTGATACAGTGAGTTCAGCACCTGATCTCTTGAGCGTTCGTGATAAACAAAGCCACGAACATTAATATCACGTAAGCTCGCATGTGGCAGCCAGCGCATCCAATCCCACTTGCTCTTCTCCTCTTCTGGAAAAATGGTAACAAACTGAATATCGTGATAGCTCTGAAACAAGGCAGTCTGCATAACCAACAATTGCAACTGTTCCAACACAAGGTGTCTTTGCCCAATATAACCAACAGGCCCCTTCATTAAGGAAGTAATGACAGGAACATCATCTAACGTCAGATATTTGGATCTTAGTTGCTTTGCTTCATCAACCAACTGGTCTTTCTCTAAAGTAAATTCTTCCACACTGAACTCGATATCAAAACTAGAATCCATTCTTCCTAACCCGACACGGTAGGTAAGAAAATCATGGTGAAACATCGTTTTCTCATAAATACGTGAATCCACTTTTTTTGCCATCTTCCGAATTTCTTCTACGTTCGGAAAATGGTAATGCAATGCGTGCCTTTGTTCCTCGCTTGCTTTATATAGCTCGTGCGATTTTTCTTTTAAATATTGCTTGTAGCTACTCTCTCTCTCCTTTAGATCCAGTCGGTACTGCTTGGCACTTTTTACATAAGAGGTAATAGAAAAGATAACCGTCGTAACCGTCATCGCTAGCATGGCAATAATATAAAACCCACTTGGGCTAAAAATAGACACGGCCACCATAGCCCCAATCATGACAAGCGGAGGCACAATAATTCGGGCTAGCTGTTCACTTGGTTTTGCCGGCTTATTAGAGGGCTTTGCAATCCTTCTTTTATCCTCTGGCTCTCGGTAAATAATCCGTGGAGACCGATGGAAGTCCGGGTAATCATGATCAAATCTTTGACTCGCCCCAAACACTTCGACTAATTTTGTATCTACGATTGCTTTTCTCCCAAGAATACGAAGATCATCTATTCCTACTTTCACTGTTATCCCTTCAAAGAACAGCTCATCACCTGGCTCTAATAACACTTCACCTTTTACCAGAATGAAATTTTGATAAACTTCTCCTTGATACACTTCTAAACGAAAAAACTCTCCAAGCTGTTCTCGAATAAACGCCAAGGAAACCTCGTGATTCACTAGAGTTACATCATCGTACTCGTTCGATCCAATAGTGATACTACGACACTCGGTTGTATCGTATAGTTGCCACTCTTGCTGCTCTATCAGATAGATCGTTACTTTTTCGTCTTTCAGATTTATTTCTAGGCTTTCATGAACTGATAACAGCTGTTCACTAATTCTGCACTCCTGACCATCCCATTGGATTTCAAACGGAGTAGACAAGTCTCTAAATGTAATGGTTTTCGACCATTCCTTTCCAACGGTAATGATCTTTGGTTCATTTATGTTTAAATGGCATTTATGCATTACATTTTTATAGCTTAGCAGCAATAATCTCTGTGCCATCTTTCTCTCCCTCTCTACACACAAGTAAACGGTCGTCTCTTATTGCTCTGATGTATTTTCTGTATCACTAGCTTCAGGATTTACGGTTTCTCCTTCAGTAACAGAAGGTTCGTTTACTTGTTCTGGCTTACTCACTTGTTCGCTAGCTGACTCATCCTCTATGGTTTCAGACTCCGATGAATCTTCCTCCACCAATGAATCCATTTCGTATTTTTCTGCATAAGTTTCATATTGATCTTGATATTGTTGAACTTTCTTTTCCCTTTCAGTTCCACTTAAATCAGGGTCATTTTTTACTTGTTCTATTTGCTTAATAAGTCCATACATAATTAGCTGCGGATCATCAATATACTTCGCTAAATCAACCGTTCGACTGAATTCGCCTCGCCCATTATAAATCCAATATAGAAGGTAATTCGGATCACTTTTTATACTTACATTGTTAAGAATTGTCTCTTTTTGCTTATCCGATAATCTCTCAGATTTGATATAAGAATATGCAAGAACATACTTACTCGAATCTGGTAAATCCTCTGGCTCTAGCTCCTCTAGCTGATCAATCACATTGTTATAATCCAACGCTAAAAAGCTTCGATTCGCTTCCAACAGGTGATTTTGAAAAGGTACTTTCACTAATCCTACATACGCTAACGGAATAGCCAATATAACGGAGAGTGCCAACATTGAAAACGTTAATCGTTTATAAAGCCTGAATCGCTTTTTTGATACGACTTGCATGTTCTTCTCTGTGGCCTTTTTTTCCTCCATGTATTTCCCGTTTAAAAATTGAATGAGTGAATCGCTATTTTCACACTCAATAACCTGACGTTCGAACTCTGTATCCTTCGCCTGCGGAAGAGAACCAGCCATAAGCTCGTCATAGGAATATTTTTTTGAAAATAAGGCGATGGTCAGGCACTTGTACTGAATTGTGAAGCTCTTTTCATCAAGATGATAAGGGGGGACTAAATCCCGGATTCCACGATAGATAAGGGCTGGGATCAGATTATCGTCGACGATTAGATTATCCGGATGAAGGAAGAAAGTCATTCTTGTGGTTAAACAATGTTTGAAGCGAGCTAAGTTACACAGCAGGCGTAACTTGTCTTTTCGATCCAGCTTAAGAATATCGTCCCAAGTCTTCGCTTTAGGATCAACGATATAGGAAAAGCAAAACAAATCGTCTTCTTCCTCAACAACTGCAGGGACACATAAGCCTGAGTCACTATTAATCAAAGACATTTGACGAATATCTTTTACACGTGTTTGTGATTTAGGTAGTTTTAATTGCCATTGATCTTTATCAATGGAGAATTGAAAGGTTAGTGACTCCATTTGGATCGTTTTTTCTTTCATGATTTCCGACTCCTTTTACGCTTATAAAACGACTAAAATATCGCCATTTGTCACTGGATGGTCAACGAGGCGATCATCATCTGCCAATATCAGCTCTTTATCGGCAATTTTAACTGCAAATAGAGCTTCTTTTTCTAAAGCAAGATGTAATGTTTCATCTAAATTAGCTAGCAATTGCTTAATGGGCTGGTGCAAAGGGATTCGCAAGTCATAAGTCCCTTTGCCCCATTTATCAAAATCTACTGTTATATTTACATGCGTTTCTTTTGACATGGTATCCCTTCTATTCAAGTAATTTTCTCATCATAAAATAAACCCCTCCACAGCAGGCGACAACAAATCCAACAAGAGCTGTGGCAATCTTGGAGCTTGAACCGTCCTTGCCGGTTTGGTTAATAGAACTAGGACTTTGAACCTTATAGTCACTTGAAAAAAGTGTGTTCTTTGACACCTCTAACGTTGAACTAGAAGCTTCTGGTTGAACAAACAAGCTCTCCTCCATACTTTTTAATGTACTGTCCAGTTCTATTTTCTTATTCTGAATAGCAGCACGAGTTTGTTCTCTGAACAAACCCGGTACCTGCTTTTCTAATTCCGTTTCCTTTTGGGACTCTATATCTTGTTTTTCTCTTTCTGCTGTGTCCTCACCAATCCGATCTGTTTTGAGGCGCATCTCTCCACTATGATCTAGGTTCCCCTCCGCATAAGAGGAGGGTGAACCTATAGCAAATATCCCAACCGTACAGAAAACAAACATACTACATACTTTCCGTAATCCCTTCATTACTTACCTCCTCGTTTTTTGAAAAACGATGGACTACAAACAACTGACTAACCAAAGCAATCATCATAATTGCTAGTAACGAGAAGACAATTGCCTGAGTATTTGCAGCATTGTTTCCAAACTCCATCAATAACTTCTCTACATATTGAAGTGGTGAAAATTCCTTTAGCTTAGCTGCTGAGGAAGACTTGTCGAAATGAAGTCCGATCGCTTCTGTTAAGAATAAGTACAAGCTTAAAAGAACAAGTAGGATAAACATACCTCCCATTTTTAACTGGCGAAGTAAATACGTTGCAACCAAAAGCATCGTCATCATAATTAGGGTAATGACTCCCACCCATGACAGAAGTCTTTCCTCGTTCATTTGTAATAGATAGCTTGAAAGTAACCCTATTACGAGCCCTTCCACTACACCGATACTTGTCGTTAAGATGGTGATTGGAGTATTTAATCCCACCAAGGTCTTCTCTTCAGAGAATGAATCGTCAGCGAGTCTTTTTCTTTCACTATTGGAAATAACATACGCTGTAAATAAAGCAACGATGAAACAAAGCAAAACGATGAAATATGGAGTAAATGAGTCTCCTTCCATAATGACACCAGCATTTTTCGTTTCTACCGGATTCGATAGGAAGCTTAGTAGATTTTCATTTGGTCGATCTCCGATACGGCTATTGGCTAGTACTCCTGCAAAGTTCTTGGCAAAGTCCTGGTCTTCCGCTAGTTTATTCGTTAAATTATTCGAAAGTTCTCCTGCCTGCTTTACAAGAGTGGTTCCACTTGCCTGTATGTCCTTTGCCTGGTTATCAATCGCATCAAATGTATCATATACATGGTCAGCTGAAGTTAGGTTGCTTTTCGATTGATCTGCAAGGGATTGGCTAGATGCTAGTAACGAGCTAAAATTACTATCTAATGCCAGAACAGCCTTTTGCTCGTCGTCCCCATTACCTAATATTTTGGCTTGTTCCTCCTGAAGCTTCGTGCTTACTTCACGCCATTTTGCTAGGTCTGCTAGCGTTTTTGTAAGGTTCGTATTTTGTACTTCCGCTTGAGCCATGGTCTTCTGAATCAATTCAGTTAAGAGCTTGGAATTATCATTGGCAGTATAAACGAGTTCCAAATATGCCTCTATCTTCGCTTTCAATTCTTCCGTTTCCGCACGGAATTCTTCCGTTGTTTGAGCTGCAACAAAATTGGCTAATATATCTACAATGTCCTGCTTATTAAATAGATAGTATAGGGAATCCTCCGTGGCTAAATCTTTTAAACTAACATGATTCAGCTCTTCCGCAAATTCAGAACGGCTAAACTGATCCAATTCAACCCCAAGGTATACGTCATATAGGGCTAATAGCTTTTGGTAATCCTTCACAGTGTCACTTGCTGCATTAATTAATGAACTAGTAGAATCGTTAACTAAAGGTGATAACAACTGGTGAGAAATTAGATTGTTAACGATTTTAAGCTTTTCAACGATGGTGATGGGAGTAGCTTCCGGATCATCAACTGGCTCTTTCTCCTCCGTTGGGTCTCCCCCTTCAATTGGCTCTTCGGTCGTATTCTCCTCAGCTCCTTCTGTAGGCTGAGTATCATCCTGTTCTTCAGTAATCAGGCTTTCTGCTACAACTGTTGCTCCCGCTGTAGCTGTCTCCACTACAGGAAGTTCAGTCTTTCCTTCATTAATCGGTTCTTCAGGCTCAGCTGGTTCCTCCGGTGAAGTGGATCCTTCCTCCGGGGTTTCTGGTGAGGCAGGTTCCTCCTCTGGGATTTCAGGCACATCTGGAGTATCTACATCGGTCACGTCTTTTTGGTCTAATCTCCAGCTCCATTTAACTGGTTCATAAACATTAATATTGTTAGTCGTCTCTAACATTTTCACCTTTACCTTTACACCAAAATTCCCTTCCGATGTTTGGGGTAAGTTGACCTTATTATTTTCAACGAATGACCTTGTATAATCCATCTCTTCACTGTTGGGAAGAGTTAATAATAATTGAGTAACAACAAATCCCTCTGGAATTTTGATTGAAAATTCCTGACCACTTTTCTTTTTATTCTCTGGTATGATGACAGAATCAGCTAACGTTACACCGTCCGTTATTAAGCTGTTTCTAATTTGACTTATTGTGCTCAATAGAGGAAGACTATCTCCTCCTCTGCTTGGTACATAGTTAAATTCCTGACTGTATTTATTAGATAAGGCCATTACGTTTCTTAGCTGGGTAATCGTTTCTTCTCGCATGGCTATCCCATTTAAATCGCTTGGATTTAAAGAAGGTAACCGGTCAATTTGCTTTTGTATAGAACGACGAGCCTTTTCATCTGGCCCAACAAAAAAGTTATTTAAATATACACTTTGCTCTTCACCAGAGGAATGTCTTATTTCCTTTTTTAACTTCTCACTAATTGAACTCTGCATATCCGAAGCTAGTTGGTCCGCTAAATCTGTATCTGTATTTTCTACTTGTTCCTTCGTTTTACTTAAAAACAGTTGGAGTGCAGATGCTTCAGTCATAATATTTGCTGGTTGATTTTCTTTTAATTGAAACTGTTTATTAATCTCATTGTTTGCAGCGATTAAATAATCTAACTGTGCAAGTAGATCCTTGTTCTTCATTTGGCTACTAAAATCACTCAATTGTACGGAAAAATTATTTGATACAAGAGCATTCGTAGCTTTCATTTTGTTATAGTCTGAAATGGTAGATTGATATTCTTTTCCTGTTTGTACACCAAGTCCCAGATTGTTCTCAAAATCCTTTAAAATGTCTTGAAATCCTTTAAAGCTTTCCCTCGAAACATTTGTATTTGATTGGACTGCCCCAAACTGTGATGTGTAACCTTCTAACGGTCCATGAATCGCATTATTATATACAGACGTATATAATTGTTCTTTTTTAATGATAGTTGAGATATTATCCTGTGCCTCATGTAGATTTCCAATGACACTAGCAAAGTAAACATCAATAATACGGCGGTTAAAGTCCCCTATAATTGCGCTAGCTGTTTTTTCTGCTTTGGCTTTAAAATTACTGTTATCAGACGCATTAATTTTATAATTTAGTACAACTTGTTCTGGTGACTGTGAATCAATGGATAATGCCTTCTGTGTAAAATCATTTGGTATCACAATCATCATGTTATAAGAGTTGCGCTCTAAGCCACTTTCCGCAACCCCACGACTTACCACATACCAATTGTGTTCTTCATCTTTTTCTATACTTTTAATGAACTCTTTACCGAACTCATACTTTT
The DNA here is from genome assembly GCF_001591645.1 of Robertmurraya korlensis NBRC 107688. Classification (GTDB taxonomy): domain Bacteria; phylum Bacillota; class Bacilli; order Bacillales; family Cytobacillaceae; genus Robertmurraya_A. Next base: position 46,875 of record NZ_BCVH01000016.1, read on the forward strand.
GCCCATTAAAATCAGCACCCTGGTCCTCGTTAACCAGCGCAACTGTCATTTTTTGATTATCCTCACTAGTATTGCTTTTTGTTGCTGAATTTAAGGCAACATAAGAGCCACCTGAGGATAGGACAAGCACAAGTACTAAAAATAGTAATATGCTACGCTCAACCTTTTTCATCCCATCATCCCCTGCTTCATTCGCTAATATGTAAAAAATTATGTATGAATTCAATTACGTTTCATGTGAAAGCAATCAAAGTGTAAAAGCCACACAACACATGTCGCGTGGCCTTAGACTGATTACTCATAGTGCCGAATGATTTGTCTTAGTCTACTAAGTTAATAGATTAGTTTAGACCAAAGTTCTGAGATAATTGCTCATCATGTTGTGCCACAGCATCAGCCGTTTTGTTCAATTGAGTATTGATTTCTTGCATTAATTGAGCAAAGTTTTGTACTTTAGGGCTTAATTGATTAAACTGATCATCAAATCTTTGGAATGCTTTACCTTCCCATTCGCCACGAAGTTCGTTTTGTAGGTTTGTAAGCTCTCTTAAAATCTGTTCGATCTGTTGTGCACTACGGCCATAGCGAGTTGCCTTTGATTTAAGCTCTTCAGGGCTCATACGGATTTGTCCAGCCATTGTTCTCCATCTCCTCAATGTAAATTTCGCCTATAAATAGGCAATTATTTATCATAAATATAATGATAAAACTAACTAATAATGCTTTACTTACTTCGTTACTCATACATACCTTATGTATCTTGTTATCTTATAAACTTTCTTTGGAAGTAATTCCCTTATACTTATATAACACAGCTCCTACTAATCAATCAATTTGCCCATAAATCGGCACCGAAATCCATCTAGTACTTTTTTCCATATACCTTTTGAAACTAGGATTTTTTTGCATAATCAAGTTACAAATCACAACTTTTTTACCACACCTATAGTGTTAATTACTTTAGAAACAAATTGAAAAAACAGGAAAAACTAGGTATTTATAACTGTTTTTAACTATTATTGTAAAAATACACAACTTAATTACACTACGACAGAAATATTTCTTATTTTATTTATTTCTAGGGTACTTTTTACTCACACAGACAAACCAAATCCTAACCATTTCAACGGATCATAAACCCTCTGCAAACAAAAAAAGCCTTAACCCATTTGAGTTAAGACTTTCTAATTCTAAAAAATGTTCTTATATTTTAAACCGCTCACTTTCCTCTTTAAGCTCTACAGAAGCGGAGTTAAGTTCCCTAACCCATTGATTCATCTCTTCCGTCGACCCAGTCATCTGTTGAGAGGATGCCGATACTTCTTCAATACCAGCTGCATTTTCTTCTGCAATGGCGGCAATTTCCTCAATCGACTTATTCATACTGTCCTGTTTCGTAACAACCAAATTCAGTTGCTGACTTAAGTCGATAATTTTCTTGTTCATTCCTTCAATAAGCTGTGAAATCTCTTTAAATGTAAGACCCGTATCTTTTACATTCTCTTGGCCAGCCGTTACCACTTGTATTCCTTCCTCAAGGGTATCCACTACTTTCCTAGAGTTATTGTCTACTTTTCCTACAATCTCTTGAATTTCGTCCACTGACTTTGATACTTCCTCCGCTAGCTTTCTGACTTCTGAAGCGACAACGGCAAACCCTTTTCCTTGCTCCCCAGCTCTTGCTGCTTCAATCGCTGCGTTTAGAGCTAGTAGATTGGTTTGGTCAGCGATCGAACGAATCAGTGTCACTAACGAGGATACTTGTCTCGTTTGTTCTGCCAGGTCCTTTACTTCCGTTACGGAACGAGTAACCACCATATGGATATCATTCATTCCAGTAACAGACTGCTGCATTAATTGGTAACCGGACTCTGTATGTTGAGTCACTTCCTCATTTAATCGAGATAGTTCTTTTCCTTTTGAATCTGCCTCTTCAATTAATCCTGAAAATTGCCTCATATTCTCTGCAAGTTCTGTAGATAAAGTTGCTTGGGTCTCTGCTCCCGTTGCCATTTCCTCCATCGTTAAGGCAATTTGGCTAGAACCTTCTAGTAATTCAGTAGAAGCAACGTTTAACTCTTCGCTTTTCTTATTGATGGTCAGTGAGGTTCCTTGCATGTCTTGAGCCATCTTCTCCAGAATCTTACTCATTTCTGTCATTGATTGATGTAATCTACTAATTTCATCCTTTGATTTAAAAGTAAGCGTATTTAGCGTTTCTTTAGCAAGATTAAGATTCCCTTGCGCAATATCTTTGGATACAGCTGTAAGAATGGATAAAGGACGAAGCTTTTTTCCCAAATAGAAATAAACCACTCCTAGAATGCTCAGTAGGATCACAAGAGATACCCCTAGTTGAATAGGAATAGACTCTTTAATTACCGAATCAGTAATGGCATGAACTTGGGTAGCTTCCATATCAACACCCACTATCCCTAGAACCTCCCCCTCCTTATTTTTGATAGGAGCAAAAGCAGACATATATTCCCCAAACTCAGGGTCTTTTACTATATCTGTGCTACTAACACCACCGGCCACAACCTCTTTTACATCATCATATTTCGTTGCTGTTGTTGGTTCACCAATTGGAACGGCTTCACCCTTTGGTAAACCATCAATCATAATTTTTAGAGACTGATCTTCTTCTACTTCCAAGGTGTAAACGTACATGGCCCCCATCTTTACTCTGTAATCATTGAGCTCTTCTTGAAGATTACGATACGTTTCATTTTCTACTGGGTCTGCTAGAAAATTTGCATAATCATCCGCGTCAATTGCCTTCGCTACCCTTTCAGCATGGATAATCCCATTCGTTTTGAGGGTTTTATCAATGGACTGCTGAGAACTAAAGTAAATCATGGCAGCGTTTATAATAAAAATGCCTATGATCATAGTAAAAAGCATGAACATAAATGTATTTTTTAGAGACTTGTCCTTCCTCTTCATAAAAATCCCCCTAATAAAGTCCTAGTAATATATTCATTATATCGTAATTTAATTGAAAAAATAGAGAGTTAACCAACATATACATAGTGCTATTTACTCATTAATGAGAAACATTTTCATTTGTGATGCACATCACATTGGTTTCAAGACAGATATGATACATTAACCACATAAAGCACTAAGTTATGGGGTGATGGAAATGTCAAAGACCATTAATTTAAATCAATCCCTTTATGAAATATGTACTCAATTTCCAGAAGTGATATCAATCATGGAGAGTCTAGGTTTTGAAAACATCTCAAAACCCACCATGCTTCAAACCGTTGGCCGTGTAATGACGATACCTAAAGGCTGCCGAGTGAAAGATATTCCATTAGAAACTGTCATCCATACATTTGAAAATCATGAGTTTGAATTAATCAAGTAACGGAGGGGTTACCAATGAGTGAGATCATAAATAATCGTGAACAAGTACAGTTAAATAAAACAGAACGCCAAGAAATTTTAAAAGCAATCATAAAAGATTTGCACATGGGACGAAGTGTGGAGGAAGTTAGGGATGAATTCGAAAAAGCGGTAGGTACCATCTCCATCGAAGAAATCTCCCAGCTTGAACAGGCTCTTATGGAAGAAGAGGGCATACCAGTCGAAGAAGTTCAACGCCTATGTTCTGTTCATACGGCGATTTTTAAAGGGTCCATTGAAGAAATCCATCGCAGCCAAAAACCAGAAGATCAGCCTGGACACCCCGTTCATACATTTAAGCTAGAAAATAAAGAAATTGATATGCTTGTGAACTTCAAAATCCAATTACACTTTGACCGTTTTAAAGCAGAGGATAGCAGTGATAACGTGTTTAAATTAATGGAGGACTTAAATCTGTTACTCGATATCGATAAACACTATAGTCGTAAGGAGAATTTGTTATTTCCTTTCTTAGAGAAATACGGAATTTTCGGTCCTACAAAAGTGATGTGGGGCGTGGATGACGGAATTCGAGAAGCGATAAAAACAGCGAAACAGGTCTTATCAAACTATTCTAATCATGATCATCAATCAGCTGTTAATTCCCTTGAATTCGTTATCCGTGAAGTATCTGAGATGATATTTAAAGAAGAGAATATATTATTCCCAATGGCACTTCAGCATTTAACAGAGGATGAATGGATTAAGATTGCTCATGAGAGTGATGAAATAGGCTATTGTTTAACAAGTCCCGCTGTCGAGTGGAAACCGGAAAGAAAAGCACTTGCTAGCACAGCCATGTCAGAAGGCTTCATCCGTATGGAAACAGGCTTTTTATCTATTGAGCAACTAGAACTTATGTTAAACCACTTACCTGTTGATATCACCTTTATCGACCAGGACGATGTGGTAAGATACTTCTCCCACGGGAAAGAACGTATATTCATAAGAACAAAAGCGGTCATCGGCAGAACCGTTCAAAATTGTCATCCTCCGAAAAGCGTTCATATGGTTGAAGAAATTTTACAGGACTTTAAATCCGGGAAAAAGGATAGCGAAGACTTCTGGATTAAATTCAAGGATAAATACGTTTATATCCGTTACTTTGCAGTAAGAGATGAGAAGGGAACTTATATGGGGACTCTTGAATTCACCCAAAATATTGCCCCTATTAAAGAAATCGATGGGGAGAAACGGATATTAGGCTGATAAAAGGAGATAGAGCTATGGAGATATGCATATATTTATGGTATAGCTATTAGTATATCTTCTATTAAAGTCAGGTGATTAGCATCAAAAATATAAAAAGCATTCTCTTTTTCCTTCTTGGAATGATTTCCTTGGGTATTGGGATATCAGGAATCATTCTCCCTGTTCTGCCAGGCCTTCCATTTCTCTTATTTGCCTCTTATTGCTTTGCTAAAAGCTCTAAAAGGATAGAAAACTGGTTTAAGAATACAGCACTTTATGAAAAATATGTGGTACGGTTCCTACAAAAGAAAGGACTCACACGTAAAGAGAAAATTCGAATCAACTTGATTGCCGATTCCTTCATTTTATTTTCAGTACTTTATGTGGACCTCCTTTTCGTACAAATCATATTAATAGGAACAGCCCTCTACAAGCATTACTATTTTATTAAGAAAATCAAAACGATCGACAACCATGAAACCACTTCCTAGGAAGTGGTTTTTCTATGATATAACTGGCCTTCCACATCACAATTTATGTTAAAATAAGTGAATGTCCAAAAGAGGAAGATACTTATATATCACGTTGAAATGCAATTAGCGTAGCTTAGGAGTGGAATAAGTAATGAACAAAAAAGACGTAGCAAACATACGAAAACAGTTCAAAATAAATAATGATTTACTCAAAATCAGCGATATTTTCAATGTCTATATTATGAAGGATTCAAGTGATATCTATCATCACCAAAGCCAACCCTTTGCCATGCTTGACCAGGATCAACAAGAATTATTTATGGGTAATTTTAAAAAGCTGCTTGCTGGTCAAATGGATGAGAAGCTTTTCGAACTAAGATTTCAACGCAATGCTGAAAATAGCAGTCAACTCATTTTACATCAAGGGTTGCTAAGCAGTGATGTGGAAGACTGGAAAGAGCAAATGCTTAAAATGGTAGGCAAAATGCTCTTGAACAGACAATACGAAATGGATATCGTCGTTACATTTATTCGTGCAGAATATTTAAAGCCGACCAAACGTCGGAATGACGAGGCCGAGGAAAGCGAACGGGATAGGGTTTACTCTCACCCTTTTATTTTATGTAGTATCAACAATACACAAGAGCCAAAGAAAGAGCTGCTTTTTGACTATGTGGAGAGAGAGTTCAAATATCACTTTGTGGTTGATCCGATCATTAACCTCAATACTCCTATTGCTGGCTTTCTATTCCCTGCCTTCACCGATAACTCAGCCGATGTGAACCATATTCTTTATTCGGCAGGAAAGGTTCATGAGCCTGACTATTCATTCATTGAGGACGTACTAAATGGCGAAGAAATCATGACCGCACAAGACGATAAAATCGTTTTTGAAGAAATCATTAAAGATGTTACAGGAGATCAATTAAATACCTCTACTCTCGCTAATGTATATGAAGAAATTAATCGCATGATCGTCGAAAACGAAGAGGAAGAACAACCTAAATTAGATACAAAAGACGTAGAACGCGTGTTAACGATGAGCGGCATTGAAGACGTAAGCACGGAAAAGGTAGAAGCAGCGTTCCAAAAAATCATAGATGATGATAAATACGAGATAAAAGCAAGTAACATCTTGCCGAAGTTTAGTTCAAAGTCCATTAAAATCAGCACGAAAATAGCCAATATTTCCATCAGCCCACAAGATTTAAGATACGTCAAACAAGTTCATCTGGCCGGCAAACGGTATCTCATGATTGAAGTGGAAGAAGATACGGTGATTGAAGGATTTACGATGATTCCAGAAGCTTTTGGTGGGAGTCAGGAGGAATAATAATATAAAAAAGAAGCTTCCAATAAGTAAATTGAACTTATGGAAAGCTTCTTTTTATTTATAAGGTACTCTAGTCGCTTCATGTCACCCTATTCTCCAAAGTCCTAATCGTACGAAAGCGCGGATGTTCAGAAAGGACAGACTCTCTTAATCGTTTGACTACAGGGTGTTTAGAGGAAAAGAATTCATCATTTGAGTCGTAAAGCTCAATCAATTCTCCTCTTTCAAGAACGCCAATTTGATCCGAAATGGAAAAAGCCGCTTTAATATCATGTGTGATAAAAAGATAAGATAAACCGTAGTCATCCTTTAATTCGCTTAATAATTGTAAAATCAAGCTTTGTGTCACCATGTCTAAACTACTTACTGATTCATCAAGAACAATTAATCTCGGTTTCAGAGCTATGGCTCTAGCAATATTAATTCGTTGCAATTGTCCACCACTAAATTGATGAGGGTATTTTTTTAAATCCGATTCATGTAAGCCCACACGTTCTAGTAGCTCAATCACCCTTCTTCTCTGTTCTTTTACCGTCAGTTTCTCATAGTTCTTTAAAGGCTCACTTATAATTGATTCAGCTGTCATTCGAGGATTAACCGATGAATAGGAATCCTGAAATACCACTTGGAGATCACGACGGATCTTTTGTCGTGTAAGCTTATCCGCTTTGTAAATATCATGTCCTTGAAACAAAACCTGACCTTGCTGTGGACGTTGAATTCCAAGAATGACTTTCCCAAGAGTACTCTTACCGGCTCCGCTTGTACCAATTAAGCCCAAACAGGTTCCTTCTTGGATATCAAAGGAAATATCCTTAAGAACTTTTGTTTGATCCTTGCCATTAAAAAGCTTCTTCGACTGAAAGCTTAAGTTTACTTGCTTTACCTGTAATAAGCTCAATGGTGTCCCCCCTCGGAAAATATAATCATCTTTACAGCATATAGGTATAAGGTTGTTTCTCAGAATATAAGGTTGGCCTTGTCCTTAATAGCTTCTTCGTGTATTCATGTTGTGGATGATCAAATACTTCTAGTACATTTGCGGATTCTACTATTTTCCCATGTTGCATCACGATCACATGGTCCGCCATTTCCGAAATGACTCCAAGATCATGAGAGATGAGTAAGATGGATGTTCCATATTCCGAGCGAATTTTATCTAGTAGACGAAGAACTAGCACCTGGCTGTGAAGATCCAGTGCAGTTGTTGGCTCATCTGCAATAATAACCGACGGCTGTAAGCATGCAGCCATGGCAATCATTACTCTTTGAAGCATACCTCCACTTAATTGAAACGGATAGTATTTTAATAATTTATCTGGCTCCGGTAAATTTACACTTTCCATTACATCCATCGCAAGCTCCCTTGCTTGCTTCTTATTCAACGATGTATGGGAGCGAATCGTTTCTAGAAACTGTTGACCAATCGTAAAAACGGGTGTAAAAGCATTCATCGGATTTTGCATGATAAACGCGATATCTTTCCCTCTAATTTTCCTCATGTCCCTGTTACTTAAGCCATTTAATTCCCTGCCGTTTAGGGTAATGCTTCCTATAATATCTACATTTTTTCTATCGTGTAGCTGCAAGATAGACATACTCGTAACCGTTTTCCCACTACCGCTTTCCCCAACAAGGCCAAGGATTTCACCTTTTCTTAATCCAAAATTAATATCTTGAACAAGTGTGGTAGAACCTTCCTTTGTTCTTACATCCACTTGTAAATTTCGCACATTTAAAATGTTTCGATCGTTTGTATCCATTTCAACAGTCCTTTTTTATTAGCGACGTTTCACTCCGAAACGTTCTGATAGTGATTCACCTAATAAGTTGAAGGTAACAACGACTAGCATAATCATTAAACCTGGGTATATCATCAGAGCTGGATTGGTTCTGATATACGACTTCCCTTCATGGATCATCGCTCCCCACTCTGGGGTAGGAGGTTGAACACCTAACCCTAAAAACGACATCGATGATAAATTCATGATCGCCCACCCCATTTCTAAGGTTCCCATTACTGCTAATGAGGGGATCACATTGGGAATAATATGATTTTTCATAATGGTCCATGTGGAAGAACCACTGATTCTAGCTGCCGTAATATAGTTCTGCTCTTTCAAGCTTAAAACCATTCCACGAATAACCCTTGCGTAATAAACCCATTGTACGAGAATTAGTCCTAAAACGACTTGTTTTAGACCCGCTCCCCAAATGCCTACAAAACCAATAACAAACAAAAGACTTGGTATCGCCATTAGGCCATCACCTAGTCTCATTAACAATTGATCCACCCAGCCACCTTTATATCCAGCAATGATCCCAATAATAAGACCGATGCTTAAAGCCGAAATAAAAATAAGCATAGCATATCCGAGAGATATACGGGCGCCATACAGGATACGTGACAACGTACATCGGCCTAAATGGTCGGTTCCTAATGGATATTCCAATGAAGGTTTCTGTAGCTTATCAGCTAAATTAACAGCGATCGGGTCATTAGGCGCAAGCCAAGGGGCAAAAATAGTGATAACAAACAACACACACAGTATAAACGAACAAAATACAATTACTTTACGACTTTTCAATTGTTTATAAAACTTTGCAATCATTGAAATTGCCTTCCTTTTCTAGAGATACGTGGGTCAATAAACATTTGGATAAGGTCGACAATCAAGTTGCTAATAAGGAATAATCCCGCTGCTAATAGTACATAGGCTTGAATGACAGGAACATCACGGTTGAAAATGGCTTCAAGAAAATAACGTCCAAATCCTGGCCATGAAAAGACCGCCTCCACGATGATCGCTCCAGTCAATAAATTCCCTAAGTTCATTCCAAGTCCCGTAATCATCGGAGAAATCGCAATCCTTAATACATGCTTGCCCATGATGGCCATCTCATGAATCCCTCTCGTCCTTGCAAAAAGAACATAAGACTCTTGTAAATTCTCTAAGATGCTAGCACGTAACAGGCGAGTATATAGAGCGATTAAAGGGAATGCCAAAGTGAGGGAAGGAAGAATTAAATGCTTCCACGTTCCCGTACCTTCTACGGGGAAAAGGTCCAATTTTACAGAAAAGAAAAAAATAAATAAATATCCAAGCCAAAAAGATGGAATGGATGCTCCAATAAAAGAGAGGAATCGACTAAAATGGTCCATTCCACTGTTCTTCTTTATACCAGCTAAAAACCCTATCGGCACACTTACGAATATAGCTATCAACAAACTACCTATTGTTAGTTGAATGGTTGCTGGGATTCGCGCGGAAATCTCTTCCCATACAGGTTTATTCGTAACATAAGATATGCCAAAATCAAATTGGCATATCTTAATAAGGGTATTCACATATTGAATTAGAAGAGGTTGATCTAAGCCGAACTCATGTCTTTTTTGTTCCAGCGCCTCATCCGTTGCTTGGATATGTGCTGCAGCAAAGTAGGCCTCTGCAGGATCCACCGGTGACAGGTTTATCATCCCAAACGTTATTAGTGTGGCTATTAGAAAGATGGGAACGATGGTGATGATTCGTTTAAAGACATAAGTAGCCATAACTACCTCCTCCTGATGCTTACTCTTTTACGCTAATTCCTGTAAATGGATGTTCATCTCGGTTACCAGGAAATGTAAAGTTAGAAATATCCTTTTTATAAATTGCTATTTTCTTGATATACGAAATAGGGAGTATTGCACCCTGCTCTTGTAATGATCCTAAGATTTCTGAATATAGTTGTTGACGCTCAGCTTCATCTGTTGTTTGCGTAACTTTAGCGATTTGGCTAAGGATTTCTTCTTTGTTAGAATAAGCTGAAATGGCTTCATTAAATCCAAAACCTTCTGTAGCAACTATGTTTACAAAAGTATGTGGGTCATATGGAGCACCATAGTTACTGAAGAAGTTCATATCGAACTCATTCGCTTTGAATCTCTCAACTTGAGTCGTAAGCTCCACACCTACAATATTTAATTTAACACCTAATCCTGCCCACTCTGATTGTAATGTTTCAGCCATTGTCTTTTGGATAGATTCAGCTGAGTTATACATTAACTCTACTTCTAGTGGTTTTCCATCTTTTTCACGAACACTTTTACCTTCTGGCAGCTTCCAGCCAGCTTCATCTAATAGTTGCTTCGCTTTTTCTACATTATATTTTACTGTATTTACATCAATATCTGAAGTATAAGGGAAGTTTGTTGGTAAGATATAGTCAGCCTTCTCTTCCAATCCAGATGTAACTCCCTCAACCATTGCTGCTTTATCAAATCCATAATGTAATGCTTGACGAACACGTTCATCGGATAGTTGTTCTTTCGTTGTATTTAAAACAAGCTGTCTAGTAGCAACTGGTTCTGAAATACTAGTCCCGTAAGACCCTGTTGATTTTAATTGATTAAACGAATCTATACTAATAACACCCTCACCATAAACAAGGTCTAATTCACCTTTTTCGAAAGCAAGTACACGAGTTTCGGCATCAGGAATGATTTTAACCGTAATCTTCTCTACGCTTGGGAGTTCTCCCCAATACGCTTCGTTACGTGTGAAGACAGCGTACTCGTCTACTTTATAATCATCAAGTACCCATGGACCTGTCCCAACTGGCTTTTCTACCCCTTTGGACGTGTCCCCATCTTGAGGGAAACCAGCTTCTCCAAGGAATCGAACAGGACGTACAACAGCTAACTCCTGGATCGTAGGATAATAGGGTTCAGTTAACGTTAATTTAAACGTATTCTCATCGATTACCTCTGTTTGAGCTATCTTTGAAATAAATCCTAACCAACTATGAAAATCTACATTTTTAAGTATAGCATCAAAGTTCTTTTTCACAATCTCTGCATTAAAACTAGTACCATCAGAAAACTTTACATTTTGGCGTAAATGGAATAAATATTCCTTCCCATCCGGAGAAATCTCCCAAGACTCTGCTAAATGTGGTTTTAGCTCTCCTCCATCACCGTAGCTCACTAAAGGTTCATATACCATTGACTGAGAAAATAATTGAGACGGATTGTACACATGTGGATTCAATTCACCGATATCTCTAGGCCATGCAAAAGTAAGCGCATTTTCACTCTTACTTGTAGTTTCCTCTTTATTTTCTACTGATTCATTTGAACAACCGATTAAAGCTATTGATAAAATAAGAATAATCACAGATATAAGTAAAACTGGTTTTTTCATTATTTGATTAGACATTATAATTGCTCCTCCTATGCTGATAATGATAACTATTATCAATAGTAGAGTCGAAGCATCTAATTGTCAATACAATTTCCAATTGTCACAAAGTATTCACTATATATATGTTTGTTGTGTTTTTTATACCTAACTATAATAAAAGGGGCTTCCCAACTAAGAGAGCCCCATAAAATCACTATAATTAACATTTGGTGTGCGTAAGGATCTAAAGTTCAACTTGAGTACGAGAGTAGTATATGGCCATATTTATTTCACATGCTGTTTTTGTCGTATTTTCATAGACTTGACAATTATCCGTTGTAAAGGAGACTGAATCTCCATTATTAATCGTAAATGATTCTTCCTCACCAATTTTTACAGTAAGTCTTCCGGAATAGACAGTGATAGACTTCACTGTTCCAGATCCACTTCGTTCAGAAAAATGCATACATCCAGGTAACAAACGAATTCGATAGATTTCAACAGGAATACCAGGGGATGAAAAGGTGTTGTAGACTTCAAATAAGTTATCATCATCTGTAAAAAAGGGTTGTTCCTCTACTTTTTTGATTTTGACCGAGGGATTGGTCGTTATGAAAGAAGCAAACGGAATCTGAAGTCCTGCTGCTATTTTCCAAAGAGTAGAAACGGTAGGGTTAGAGGTGCCACGCTCAATTTGTCCGATCATTGGTTTGCTAACACCTGTTAAATCAGCCAAATCTTCTAATGTTAAATTCCGCTGCTGTCGGAAATAACGTAACTGTTCGCCGATTTGGACAGATAAAGAGTTTTTATCCATATTTAATTTTACCCTTTCTGTATGCAATATTACACATCATGTTATTATAATATATTTATCATAAGTCAGAAAATTGTCAATACACCGACTATTGGTTAAATAATTTATTTAATTTTTCAAAATATTTTCAAAAAACCATTGCACAACCCGGATGTTATATTGTACTATTTAAAACAATATATCATATACCAATTTACATTAACGTTTGATTAACTAAAATAGACCATTAATAGAAGGAAGCGACCACCATGGATTATACATTTGCACCTCAAACCAAAAACTATGCATCCTCTGCAGTAAGAGACATTCTTAAGGTTACACAACAAGGACATGTAATCTCTTTTGCTGGTGGATTACCAGCCGAAGATATCTTTCCTCTTGAACAAGTTAAAATTGCCTACGATAAAGTTTTTGCTTCAGGAAATTCGTCTTTGCAATATGGTTTAACAGAAGGGTTTATCCCGCTTAGAGAGGCCATTAAAGCAAAGATGGAGGATAGAGGAATCACATCTACTATTGATAACATCCTTGTAACAACAGGATCCCAGCAAGCCATTGACTTGTTTTCACGGATTATGCTAACGCCTGGAGATGTTATCCTTACAGAGGATCCCACCTACTTAGCAGCTTTGCAGGTGTTTCGATCTTACGGCGCAAATGTCATCTCCGTAGACAGTGATGAACATGGAATGTTACCTGAAGACTTAAAAGAGAAGTTGGAAACATGGAGTCCCAAATTTGTTTATGTCATTCCTACCTTTGCTAATCCAGATGGGAAGGTCTGGAGCAATGATAGACGACAAAAGCTTTTAAGTCTTTGCCAAGAATATAATGTCCTAGTTTTAGAGGACGATCCATATGGGGATATACAGTTTCATCCTGAGGAACAATATTGCCCAGTAGCCTCTTTTGACTACGAACATAGACATGTTATCTATACAAGTACATTTTCAAAGTCCGTTGTTCCTGCACTAAGAACAGGCTGGGTAACCGGACCATCGGAAGTCATCAATATGATGGTACAAGCGAAGCAGATGAATGATTTACATTCCAGTTCGATAGACCAACAGGCTCTTTATTATCTACTACGCGATTTTAACCTTGCATCCCATATCGATTTAATTAGAAGTGTCTACTATGAACGGATGACCATCATGAGAGATTATTTAAATAAATTAGGTCCTGATTTATTCAAATGGAAGGAACCAAAAGGCGGAATGTTTATCTGGGTGGAAGGCAATAAAGATCTAAACACAACCGCTCTATTAAACCAAGCAGTTGAAAAAGGGGTTGCCTTTGTTCCAGGAGCTCCATTCTACGTGAATGCACCAAAGAACAACACCTTCAGACTTAACTTTAGCCATTCAACTCCTGAGACCATTGAACTCGGTATGGACCGACTATTAAGTGTTTTACTACAGCCTGAGGCAGTAAGATAATTCATCACAAAATAACCACTCCCTAACTCTGAACTGCACCCCTTAAAGTAGATGTTGAAAAACCCCTTTCAGGGCAACACTTACTTTTAGGGGTGATTTTTTATGTCAATTAAAGGACAACAGTACCAAAACTACTCATCCGACTTAAAAATTGAAGCGTCCAAATGAAGCAGCATTTATTGATAAGAGAGGGCGTCGCGAAGAATATTAAATAAAGCCAAGCCGATTTTAGGGAAAGATACTGATTATATAATTGAACTTTTTTCTCAGGATGAAGTGGCATGGGCAAAGCTTTTGTAAAGACTATAGTTCCTGTATGAATACACTACCTGTTTCCTAAACTCCATAGGGAACAGGTAGTGTATTTTTATACGGTTTTATTACCCTATTTAATTGGAATTTCCACACGAGCAATTGTCTGATTTTCATTAGAATTAATTGATATGTTCCCACCATACCTACTTACTACTTCTTTAACGATAAATAGACCTTGTCCCCTAATTTTCCCCTGCTGTCCTTTCTTAGTGGAGAAACCTCTTATATATATCTGTTCTTTGTCCATTTCATTAATTGTAGGTCCTGTATTTGTAATTTCGAATATGTAGGTATCTGAAATCACTTTACAAACTATTTTTATTTTTCGTTCTTGTTCAGGAAGTTCTATTGTCGCTTCTATGGCATTGTCAATTAAATTGGATAATATTTTAATTAATTCTGTTGTCTTTATTTTGTTAAATGAATCATGAAAAACATCAAAATGTACATCAATGTTATGATTTTGAGCCGAGAGCTTTTTCGTTTGCAAAAGCACTGATAACCCAGGATTACTTACTCCTAATGTAATCGATTTAATCAAGTGTACTTCATTAGAGAGATTGGTTAGATATTCGAGCGCTTTACCATGATGTCCGAGTTTTAGCAGGCCGTGTAGTACCTGAATGTGATTTAAAAAATCATGCCGTAAAGATTGAACAGAGGATATTAATGACTGAAGTTCTAACTGATAGGTATCTTCAGTATCCCCTACTTCTTTTTTTAACTCTCGTGTATACCAATTTTGGATTATTAGAAAAGAGACAAGCATGAGAATAACAAATAAACCGTTAAAAACAAGACTTAAAATACTGCTTTTTAATGCCTTTCCACTAATATGATTAATAACATCTGCACTTATGTCGATTGCAAGGTAGCCAATAATTCCACTCAACGGATCCTCAATCGGTACGCCAACTGTTAAATAATCTCCATATATAGGATCCGTTATTATGTCAGTTGAAAATATCATACCCCTGTATGCCATCCCTACCTGTTCTTCTGGAACTGTACAGATTCCTCCGATAGGAAATTCCTCTTTTATCTCTTCCGGCAATGCAGCAATCATGACCTTAGATACTTTAGAATTATCGACAGCAAGTGTATACACATGTAATGCACCACTTTTTTCCCTAGCATCTTCTAAATAACGTTTAATGACTGAATACTCCTTATTTTTCTTAGGATTTTCAAGAAACAGCTTATAAGTCTCTACATCTATTGATGCAGCTATTGATTTGGCAACTTCAATATTCTGATTAGCAATGGCGTTTTCCGTTGTTTTTATAATGCGATAATAAGAAACAAGTATATTAACCATTATAAAAATTACTAATAATAGAATAGATACAACAAAAATGGACTTCAACCTCTTATTTTTCATAAAACATCCTCTTAGCACATTTTCTTTATGCGTTTAGAAATTATGTAAACTGCATGATCTTATAGTTTTTTCCTTCAGGTATTTCTACAATATTGCAACTTGTGGGTAAAAGAACAACACCCTCTCTTAGGTTGATCTTAGAGAGGATGTTTGTTCTGTCTCGTATAAGAAAAATTATAGACGATGGACCATGGGTACGGTCCTCTTCCCTTTATAATATTCCCTTTAGCTTTTCCTCTTACCCTTAAGGTAGTTTTGCCAAATTAATTAAATACTAGGAATATCGTACCACGAAAAATATCGTTTTTATATAATTTCTCATTTAATTCAATAATTCAGTTATGTATACCTTTTCTATATAAACTCTTAATTTTTTAAAACAGTTATTGCCGTTGGTGTCCACCACTCATAATTGCGTTAGTCCCTACCATAAGAATTTAGAAAATAAACGTATTATTTTTCTATTTATTTAAGCATAAAAAAAGAAACCGAATCGGTTTCTTTTTTCTTTTTATTAATTAACTACTGCAGCCGCCTCCACAACTGGAGCAGCTAGAACCTCCTGAATCTCCACCGCCACTTGAATCACTACTACAAGCAAAACCAGAACAAGAAGATCCTCCACCGTAAATAGCTCCCTTTTGGTATTCTTCAGGAACGACTTCACTCATATGCTCATGAAATTGATCTTCATCGTAGATTGAATAATAGACAGCTGCCCCCGCTGCTAAGGAATACAAGTATGTTACTTGTTGATGTATGTGGATCAAACTTCTTTGAGCCGGTGTTTTGCAGCTCGGCCTCATGAATCTCATTTTTCATTTTACGAATTAAATATCTTTTCACTTCCAACCAATCTTCATTTCTTCTAAAATATTTTGATAGTAGCTCATCTTCAGGTAATAGGCGAAAATCATCTAAAATTTCACGCTTAATGGGGTTCTGTAAAAAGCTCCCCCAGATCGCTCTACTGTTCGTGGTTACTTCAAATAAACTAATATAGACCCAATCAAAAATGTCTCGCTTTTAGGCATAGTTTAGAAATTATCCTTTTAATCATCTATTGTTGGAAATGTAAATATATGTCGAAACAATAATAAATGCTATCTAAAATTTATATGTCTAATGAATTTAATGGATTGTATTTGTCATTTTGTTCCCTTAGTTCATTCCCCCACATTGCTACATACTTCATGGTTACAGCAATGTTCTGGTGTCTCATCAACTTCTGAATCGCAAACGCACTCATTCCTGACATTGCTAGTCGATGGCAAAATGTATGACGGAAAGTGTGAGCGAAAACTCGAATATCCTTAAAATTCATTTTTCCTCCTAAGTACTTAAAGACAAGCATAGTTGCATTTTCAGTCATTTGATTGTTATCACGTTTAACAAATACATAATCACTTATAATACCCCAATACTGTTTACAGAAAGAGTGATAGCCTGCCAGTTCTTTTACCAACTTATCCGTAATAGGAATTGTTTCTTTCCTCCTGCTCTTTCCAAAAACAGAGATTGTCTTATTAATGAAATCCACGTCAGACCATTGAAGATTGATAATCTCCCCCCGTCTTATACCAGTACCTAGAATCGTTACAATAATCATGTAATCCCTGTAAGCTACATAACTTTTCTCTCTCCTTTTGATACGTCTGTAAAAGTTCAGCATTTGTTTAATTTGTTCATCGCTGAAAACCTCAATCTTTACATCTTCTTTTTGTTTTTTAACTTTCTTGGCAGGGTTAGTTTTAATCACTTCACATTCAACCAAGTAATTCAAGAATGCTCTTATCCTCAACAGCTTGGTATTGATTGTACTAGCCTTATCTCCTTTTTCTTGGCAATTTAATAGGTACTGTCGAACATGACTGTAGGTAACTTCTTCAGCATTTACTACTTGGTTCTCAATACAGTAATCCACGAATTTACCAAGTAACATTTCGTAATTCTTGATATTTGTTTTAGTTGTGTTCCTGAATCGTCTGTCGTCCAAAAAGTCTTGATACGCAAATTTTAATAACACAAAATAACCACTCCCTATCATTTATAGGAAGTGGTTATTGTTTTGTTATATGTTTTTTAATTAGCTATCTTACCAGTACATTTTCCAGCTCATTACTGTACGGATTAAAGCTTCAAAATAGTAATAATCTCCCCAAATACAGCACTCGTCTACACCATTATCTCCTGGCTTAGAGTAGACAGCATGTAACAATATACCATTGGAATGAACATTTTTAGTAGTATAGTTTTCAGCCAGTGATTTAATCATTTTGATTGCAGCATTTTCATAAAGTTCTCGATATTCATTTGAAACAGGCAAGTGCTTGCTTAATTCTAGTAAACCACAAGCTATGATGGCAGCTGCTGAGCTGTCGCGTTCTTCATTTCCTTCTGTAAAATCTAGGTCCCAATAACAGATATCATCTTCTTCAGGAAGACGATTTAAGAAATAGTGTGCTAGTCTTTCAGAAATATCAAGGAATTTTCTATCGCCGGTATGTACATAACTTAGGACAAAACCGTATACACCCCATGCCTGGCCACGAGCCCAGCAAGATTGGTCCGTGTAGCCTTGCGCAGTCTTTCCATATAATGGTTTACCCGTCTCCGTATCCATATAATAGGTATGGTACGTTGACGAATCCTCTCTGACAATATATTTAGCAGCTTGTTCCGCATGGTTTACGGCAATATCATAATACTTTCTATCACCTGTTTCTTTTGAAGCAAAATACAATAACGGCAGATTCATGTTGCAATCAATAATCATTCTTCCGCGCTGTTCTGGATCCGATAAATCCCCCCATGCTTGCAGAATTTTTGCCTCTTTATGATAACGAGTGATTAACTTATCTGCTGCTTTAATGGCCGTTTCTTTTGCCGTTTCATCACCCAACACCTCGTATCCCGCTACACAGGATAATGAGTATAAAAATCCAATATCATGAGTTTCTAACTGAATATTCTCTTTTAACCTGTTTTTAAAGCTTTCAAGCTGTACTTTAATAACATCAAGATATTTTTCTTCACCTGTATATTCGTATGCCAAATAAAGCATCCCTATCCAAAAGCTAGCAGTCCAATCCGTATTTCCCTCTGGAATGTACATTAAATCTTTCGATGCAGCCGGCGGTACTTTTTCTTTAAAAACTTCTAAGTTTTCATCGATTTTCTTCAGTACAAACTGAATTTCGATATCAAGCCAGTTTTTATCTACATGTGTTTTGACTTTAAATTTATCTTGTTTGATTCCTTCTTTAATCGTTTTCAATTCTCTTTCCCCTTTCAAATCATGATTTATACGACCTACTCAATCGATAGACCTTTGATATGGCCCTATAAGCATTGGTCAATTGGAAAGTCTTTCCCTGACCATGCTCTCTTTGATGTCCACTCCCCCGCTGGATTACTCCAAAAAGGATCTGACTCCACCAATCCTAATGGAAGGAAAACTGCCGCACACAAATAGACACTGCCTGTAGAGATATATCCTTCACCAATCTCCGGTTGATGACCACAAAAACCTATGGTAAGCCAACCTGAATCGGTAAATGTACCTGGGGCTTCAAGCGTCCGTTTGATCACTTCAGTTAGAGCACTTCTAACTTGTTCAGGAGATAGGTCATTCGGTAAATCTTTACGTAGTGCATGGTGTGCTAATGTTTGAAAAACACCAAACCGGTAAGCAATAGATCTTCCTACTGGCGGAAAGGTTCCTTCTGGTGAAATTAATCGTTCTTGAATCACCGCATACCTTTTCGATCTTTCTATCATTGTTTCTTTTCTATCTAACCAATCCCTGTACTCTTCCCCAACCGTTTCTAATACATCTACAAGCATGGGATGGATGACAAAGCTATTATAATAATCATAATGAAACTCAGGACCATCACTGTAGATTCCATCTCCTAAATACCATTGATCAAATTGTTTAATGGCAAAGTCAATTCGCATCGGATCCCAGTCTTTTTCCCCTACTTTGTATAAAAATGCCTCAATAATTGCTGAAAACAATAACCAGTTAGAAAAGAATGGCTTTCTTGTTCGTGTAGCTTTCATGGCAAGAATTACATTGTTTTTCACCCTAGCATTGAGTTTCTCCCATAGTTCATTTGGAGCTCTAAGAAAAGCATGAGCAAGGAAAGCGGTATCAACGATTGGCTGATAATCATTAGAAAAGTTCATATAGTCGGGGGAATCAGGGTCTGTGCCTGAATCAATGGCCACCCGTGTTAGCTCACAATATTGTATACGCAGTCTTTCTTCTTCACTATTTTCACTTTTCTTTTCAAGCCAAGGAGCCATACCTACCAGCAAACGAGACAACGCTTCTAGATGGGAGAATTGCTCGCGATTGGTACCTTCCTTCATCTCTACAGGCATCTCTCTATTTAATGTTCTCTCCTTTAAATGCAGGAGAACGGGGCTTGCCATTTTCAGCATAGAATGAAGCCAATATTCTCGGTCATTATTGTTTACCACGGTCACATTTTCACCCTCTTACTTTCAATTCACTTTGTTACTAAATTATAACTTGGGTATCTTCCTAAAAGTTGTTGTAAAATAACCAAAAATATCGTTCTATTGTTCTCTAGTCTCCAGGCGTAAATCGTTAACAGGCTCATCTAGGACTACTCGGAGAATCTCTAGTAAGCTCGTATATCTGAAGATTTGGTATACTATAGAATAGGTCATACACTTTTCCATATAGATTAAGTGTCAGTGGTGATTCCAAGCTTAGGTTTCGGTTAGCTACGTTTGGATCAAAAAGACTATTTAACTAATTATTTCAAAAGCCTGGGATGATTTTAACAATAGGGAATATAAACGGAGGGGCGATAATGGATAATCTATTTGAACAGATTGATTTAAAGCCGTTTCATTGGGTTTACCGTAAGGTTTCTGAGGAGAATTTCCAAGGTTTTTATCATTGGCATCAAGGTTGTGAATTATTATTTGTCTATCAGGGAGAAGGTCGTGTAATTGTAAATCAGCAGTCTTACGAGATTAAGAAAGGTATGCTGTTCTTTTTTCAACCCTTTCAATTGCATAAGGTCCATGTAGAAGTATCCCCCCAAAGTCCTTATGAACGGAGTATCCTTCACTTTGACCCAATTACTCTTGGGGAGAAAAGTTTACACTCATTCCCTGGCCTTAGTGCCTTATTAAAAAAATTACAAAATGGAGTCAATGAACCTCAAGCATTTGACTTAGAAAATATGTATGATTATTTGTACGAGGTATGTAATAGATTCAATAAATCGATACAAACAAGCAGCTGGGAAGAAGATAGCCAGCTCTTTCTTATGCAATTGCTCTCTTGTATCCGTTCAAACATTCATGATGTTGACATGGACCAATCCTCTACTAATAAATTCCGTTCACTATACTATTCAGAAAGGATTATGCATTGGATAGAAGAACATTATGCGGAGCCCTTTGACTTGGGGCTACTATCTGAAGAACTTCATTTATCAAAATCATATATCTCAAGAGTGTTCAAGCGGGAAACAGGGAGTAGCTTAACAGAATACCTTACTATTCGAAGAATCAAGCAAGCTAGTCAACTACTAGAAAGGTCACAAACACCTATAGAATTAATTGCTGAAAGCGTAGGCTTCGAAAGTGTATCCTATTTTATACAATTATTTAAAAGGATGGTAGGGACCACTCCACTTCAATATAGGCTCTCCCATCAGAGGGTTCTTACATAGAAACTTCTTTTCAGGATCATTGCTGAAGGCTTGACATGGAGCCTTTTCATGTTAAGCCAGGGGCCTTTTACAGTGAAAGGAATAGTTTTTTTATTCGCATTGCTCCATAAAAAAAGAAACCAAATTGGTTTCTAATCTTTATATAATTATTAATTAACTACTGCAGCCTCCACCACAACTCGAGCAACTGGAACCTCCTGAATCTCCACCGCCACCTGAATCATTTGAATCACTGCTACAAGCAAAACCAGAACAAGAAGATCCTCCACCGTAAATAGTACCCTTTTGGTATTCTTCCGGAACGACTTCACTCATCTGCTCATGAAATTGATCTTCCTCGTAGATGGAATAATAGACAGCTGCCCCAGCTGCTAAGAAATACAAATGTGCGTTACTTGTTGATGCATGTGGATCAAAATTCTTTGAGCCTGTGTTTTGCATCTCGGCCTCATGAATCTCATTTTTCATTTTACGAATTAAATATCTTTTCACTTCCAGCCAATCTTCATTTTTTCTAAAATACTTTGATAGTAGCTCATCTTCAGATAATAGGCGGAAATCATCTAAGATTTCTCGCTTAATGGGGTTCTGTAAAAAGCGCCCCCAGATGGCTCTACTGTTCGTGGTTACGTCAAATAAACTTATATAGACCCAATCAAAAAAAGCTCGTTCTCCTGGAATCGGTGTGCTATCCAAATTAGGAGTGTGATGCAGTGTATCATTGTAAAAGTGCTTTGAAAACTTCTCGTAGTCTCTTGTGAACATAAGCATCTCATGCCAAATCTCATCTACATGATGGCTAAACATCGGAACAGTTTTCAATAAACTATTCATCAAGAAATACCGCTTTAGTTCAAACATCCCCCAGTCAAACTCATGTTCCTTCCATTTCGGATGATTCTGTAAGACCCGGTTTTTCACATTGTCTGTATAAAAATTGGGCAAGGATTGATCGAGCTTTGCCACAATCGGAAGTCCCTCTTCTACCTCTACACCTAATTGTTCTGGGATTGGGTCATTCCTTAATGATTTCTTCTTCCCGCTTGAAAACAACGTACTTCCTAGCAGAATAAAAAGACCGATTATAATAAAACCAATAAAAAATTCCATCGCCCTCTCCCCTTTCAAAACCATGTTTCGCTCTTTATTACCTTATATACGAGTTAATCGCAAGTAGGTTTCATTAAATTTTTGGAGGAACAAATTGTAAAAAACAAAAAAGGAAGCTTCTCATAAGTAGTTTAGTTAACTTATGAGAAACTTCCTCTATTTTTTAAAAAATCCAATTCATCAAGGGATTGATGGCGTTATTACATCATGCCGCCCATTCATCATGATATATAATATAAATAAATAATTTAACTAAATTCAATGATTTCATAGCATTAACATCTTTTGTTTTAAATAATCTAAAACATATTTGAAAAATCCTATGAGCAAAATTATGAGCATTAATTTAGCTGCTAGTCAGTGTAGACATGCAGCTAAATACTTTTACTTTATTGGTTATATAATCAATTTATTAAAAGGATGATACAGGATATATTACAGTAGGCAAGTACTTGATTTTTATATTAATTTAATAAAAAAATTTTATGCCTCATAAAAACAACACCTTAACTTACAATACTCCCATGATTCCCCTCTAATATCTCTAATGTGTTTTTCCAGAACAGTTTAATCAGTTGATGTAATTTTCTCATAACGTTTTGTTTTCTTACCTTTATCAATAGCACGAGTTAAAGTATGACAACCCACACGATGTAACTTATTATATTGTTTATATTTTTTATTTAAAGGTCCCCCATAATGATTAAAAACATAACCATCTGGATTATCTTCATACCAGGGCTTCATAACTGTCTTCTTCATCGTTAAAGATAAATATTTCTTTCGAAGGGATCATCTTCATTTAATTATCTCCTATTCTGATTATTTTATATGCAGTAATTATATACTTAAATCCATTTTTTTAGCTTTTCTTTTAATATACGAACATCATTATCTTTGTTTCTAATAATTTTCTTTTTTGAATCAAAGTGGAAGTCCCTATAAGAAATCTCCAATAGGTTTATCCCTTGTTTTGGCAGTATCTCTCTTCTTCTTTGATCATAGATTTTTCTTTGTGCCCCCCGATCAACACCACTAATTGTTAAGGTATCTGGTTTATCAAAGAATGGAACCTTTTCATCGTGTTGTTTTTCCTTATATTCTATTACTAATTTCAACTCTTTATAGTAAACATCAACTGGTAACGGAACTGATCTATTATTTTTCCCTTTATCTCCTCTTAAAAAATCGAGCCTATACTGCCTATAGCCCTTCTGATTCAAGATTTCATCACACAAGTCTATTACGTATCCTTCATCGTTATTAACCCGCTTTTTCAACTTTTTTCATTCCCTCCTTGAATTCCTATTTTAATCACGCTAGTGTTTATCAATCCATTCAACCTAATTTCATCTTAAGCTTCTCAAAGACACTTTTTTCTAATTGCCAATATGTCTCTTGATAAGGGCTAAAATCTTTTATTTCATTTAATATTTCATCCTTACGAATATAAAAATTGGAACTACTATATTCAACACGAATAGCATAACGGTGCTTTTTATTTCGTAAATCTATAAACCAATTTGGATCAACCACTTCATATGTACCTAATATCTTTTTGTACCCACAAAAGTATAAAAGCATCTCTGTCCCTTCTTCAAAGTAATATTTATTTTTAAAATCCTCTGGAAAATGTATAATCTCTTTCCAATCATCCCATTTATAACACCAATCTTCATATACAATTTTTATTCCAACCCTTGCTTTTTCATAATTCATATAATCATCCCCACAATTTGCTTTTATCAGTAAAAAATATGCTATGAACGATAACCACATGCTTTAATAAAAAACTCTAACCTTAAGGTCAGAGTACTATAATATATTTTAACTATGTTCTTTCGTTTCCAGGCTAAATCCAATGACTATACTAAAATTCTATTTCCCTAATAAACCGTTCAAGCCATCTCCTAGCTTCCCCTCCCTTTCTTGGTAAAGGGTGAAAATATTGGTATGGCTCATCACCTTGGAGCCCTTTTATATGTATAGGTAACTTTTGAATTGCATTATTAGCCATTTCTTCAAGTTTAGGGTTAACACCCCAAGCCACTACAATAGGCTTACTTTCTTGATGTTGCAACCACACAGTACGTTCAGTGTCCCTATAATCAGAAAACAAACTCAAATAAGGAACTTGGAGACGTTGATGGTCCTCAATCAAGTCTCCACTAATAGTGTTTCTAATATCTGACAAATTAATAATTCGAACATATGACCAAGCGTAATGATTCATCAACCTCATGATTTGATACTGTGTTCTATCAGGTTTTGCATTTGTTAATGGAGTGTTTCTTATCTGGTCTGAAATCGTTAAGCTTTCCGAGGAATACAATGGACCATCAATACTCCCACCAATTTCTTCGAGGGAAACAGAATCCCCCGGATTTAACATGGTTACATAAGCATCTGGATAATAATCATTAATGTTAATACTATTCCTAAAGATCTCGAGCGTACTTCGACAAGGAATTATATTTCCATTTACATCTAAACGGTAAAATCGTCCTTTTGTAAGGAATTGCCGCCTTAATTGCCTAGAAGGGGTAAATATAACTATCACTCCCTATAAGTTAGTGTCATTTTTGGAGGTACAAATGAAGTTTAATATAATAGTAACTTTTACATACATATAATATGGAGTAATTCTTGAGTTTATGTTGTTATATTAGGTAAACAAATAGATTGATAGTAATTGTTTTATTATATAGCTTTAGCTAAGGTCCGAAGAAAACCTAAGGCTATTTTTCATATTCTGCATTCTACATCTAGAAATTTTTGTAAAATATATTGATGCTTTTATTTCTCTATAGGATAATTGTATGATATTAAAATTCCTGGAGGGAGTAGTTTTTATGATTAGTGTGAGCAAACCAATTTCTTGTAAATGTAGCTATAGGCTTCAACAAGCACCCGTGCATCCTACAACCACCGATGCAGAAGAATGGTTCCAAAAAGAATATTTACCAGAAGGATATTATGGTTTGAATTTCGATTTCTTTGTTGATTGGACAAAGGATGAGCTCTCTAAAGAAATCTGGATTAAGAGAACTGTTAATAAAGACCAAACTACTACATGGCCTACAGATGATACTAAAATCCTACAAGATGCTTTAGATAATTGCGAAGGACGTGAATATTTATCAAATTTAGGTTCATTTGCATCTGCAAGGGGCTTAATTTTGAAATATCAAATATTTAAAGATTCACCAAACTGGAGCAAATATCCTTCCAATATTTTAACTTCGGTTATTAATGAAAACGGAGAAGTTACTGGTGTTACAAAAAACTCAATAAGTGATATTAAGAATGATATAGTACGTCTTTCTGGCAAAAAAATGTATGTAAGAAAAGGGCTAAGATACGGTACTACATCCTTAGAATGTCATTTGGCAAATGATAAAACTGGTGCTGCATGGCCAGGAGATGTCGATATATTAATATTTAATGAACAAAATGTTCCTATCGCAATAGTTGAACTAAAGAAAAATACTCAAGATCCTAGTAAGGATTGGCACAGGCCAATAATAAATGAGGAACTATCTAATTATTACAGTAAATCTGATAAAGCAGAAGATAACAGTAAATATAATCGTATTGCTATTCTACGAGATTATTTAAAGGAAAATCTACCAATTATTGTTGTATACTATCCTTCATGGGAAACAGATAATAAGGATGAGAATATAATTAAACTGGAATCAATCATTGGTGAAGTAAAGGAACTCGAATCTGGTGAAAGTATCACTATGGAGGTACCATATAACGCTAATGATAAAAAGAAGGTTGTAAAAGAAGTATTAAAAATGGCTGGAGAGACTGTAGAATAAAATATCATTAATTTTAAAGAAAACAAGCCTGTTAGTTAAAATAAACTAATGGCTTTTTTTAAATACATAAATGAAAAACGAGTACGCAAAGAATACATTAATTCCAAAAAGATATATTGGAGAGAAAAAATATGAATGAAATAGAGACTAATTTAGTTATTAATGAGTCTGATAGCTTTAAGGATGTATTATATAAAATTAACCATACATTTGGTGAAAAAATACAGAATTTAAACTTTGGAATGGAAAAGCTCTTGAAAAACGGAATTTATATTGTTAAGGAAAACAATACGATTATTTATATTGGAAAAGCAACTTCAAGAACCTTTTTGGAAAGACTAGCGGGTCATTTTGATGTTAGGGAAGCTGGTGGTTTTAATAACGTTATAAAAAAAATCTCTAAAGACCTTGGGTACAAGGAATATTCAGCAGATGGTCTCCTTGAAGCTTGGAAAAAGGCCAATCAATTTAATATTATCTTTTTAGAATTTAATCAAACATCATCAATGATTCCTATGTGGGAAAAAAGGTTGATAGAACATTTTTTACCCTTATACAACAATATATGGGCATTGAGTGAATATGGACTACAACAAGGACAGATAGTTTTAGTAACTGGTTTAAGTAAAAGCAAAAGTAGAAAGGTTAAAGTTACAAAAGCATCATTTAAAAGAGATCATGTAAAAGGGCATTTAATTAATGAAAAAAGTGGTTCTCTACAAAAAACAGAAGTCAATTTTCATATGAATCAAATAATTAAAATAATTGAAGAGCCTACTAGACATTTTTAGTAGGTCTTCATTTCTACTAATGTTTTCTTTGCTGCTGTTACTTCTAACCTCTGTGAAGCTCTACGCTTTTTTCTTTCTCTTTATCTCTTAGTTATATATTTGTCTTTAAGATTCTCATTAATAGATTTTAGTGTTTTACTGATTTGTATTATTTCGTAATCTCTTTTTAAAGATTCTTCATTATATGTTAATGTTGGTAAGTACTTTTCTAGGTTTAGAATTACTTTATTTTTGAATGTTTTTCCGTCTATATCTTCATAGTAAACGTAGCCAGAAAAATTTCTCAATTTTTGCTTAGAATCTTCCCCGCCACTTATAGTATAGGGATAAACTATTGACCCTTTTCCTTCTAATACTACATCTCTAATTAGTTCAGGTATGCTTTCACCTTTTAATGATGCACATTCTTCATTAAGTTCAAGCCCTTTAATGATAGCAATATTATTGCCAAGATTCTTAAATTCAAGTTGAAAATGACCATACCTGCTTTGATTCGTTTTCATGATTATATAGGGTCTGTCTTGTTCATATTGTTTTTTTGAGGTTTGAGCACTGGCATACATCCCGACAAATGAACCAAATAGACCAATACCCGAGACAATTAGTGCAATATCTCGTTTTTGGATTCCAAAGTATATAACTACACAACCTGATATTAATATCAAAAAGCTAATAATAAAAAGGGACCTAATTGAAAACAACGTAAATGTCCTCCTACTTTACATTATTTAAAGATATAAATACTTCTACTGTTAATCTACCTTTAGACTAATCCTACTATAGATCTTTTTAAAAAAATCAAATATGAAAGAAGGATCACATGGCCAAAACATAGATTGGAATTAATAATGAACAATTACATTACATCGGCATTTTCTTCAATTTCCAGGAAGCTAAGAAATAATAGCTCTTCTAGGTTGTCATCGCTAATATTAAGATTCCATCGTTCATTTAGGAACTTCAACATTTTAAGACCTCTATCTTTAATTTCATATGGAGTCCAATTGTCATATTGATTTACTGAAATCTCAGAATAAGAACCATTAAAATATCCTTTTTGTCCATTAGGTTGTACCTTTTTATCTTTAAAGCAACTATTTTTTAATGAAGAGTTTTTACTCCTAGAAAGAGCTAAAAGATTACCAATGGAGTTTCTCAAATATTTTTGTTCGTAACTATCAAATTTTTCAAAATCCTTTGTCCAGCAGTCCTTTGAAGCTTGATGAGGTAAAATATGTTCAATTGTATCAGCCGTTTTCTCGAAATATGACCATGAAAGTTTCGGAGAACCCTTACCTGCCTCTCCCTGTAACTTCAGCTCATACTCGTAAAGAAAATACTTTAAGGCTGACCATCCATAGTATCCATTTCCCTCAAATTTAAATTTTTCCTCAATATGTTTTTTAAATGCCGGAATATCAATATACCATGTTATCCATTGTTCTATCTCTGCGATAACATCATTAATATTGTTTTTGCCGTAGTATAGCTTTAATGCCTCTTTGTAAAAATGACTATCACCAGTGTTCGATTTACGTTGAGATATTCTAAACACTACAAATATATATCTCTCCATTGATTTTAAGAGTTTAGTTACTAACTGGTCATCATCACATTTAAGCAATGCAGCCATTGCTAGGGGTGCAAATGCTCCAAACCTAAGCCGATTTAATTTTCTTAACCAAAACGTGTGGGTGCTATTTTCTTCAGATAAAGCATCAGGATTATACAAATAGAACCACTTCTTTATACTATTTTGTAAACTAGTTACGTAATTTTGAATATCTTTTCCTGATAATTTATTATCTAGTATTTGTTTTGCAATAAAATGTTCATTAAGAAGAAAATCTGCATAAGCATTTGCCTTATCCCTGGTATAACCAAAATACATTATCCAATGATTTTTCAAGAAAGTATCATCATCTAGTGGTTTCTGTTTATTTTTCCCTAAATACTCATAAATTGTCTTCCAACATTCATTAATATTGTTTCTTAGATTTGCTGAACCCTCTAAGTCTTCATCCGTTGTTAAAATAGTTGTGAGATAAATTAGCCTATTTTTCAATAGTTCTAGAGTCGATAATTTTTTTCCACGATTATTCATAGTTTCAAATGCGATGAACACATCAACCTGATCTTCTATCTCAAAAATATTAAATTTCAATTGTAGAGTTACTTTTTTAAATATTTCTGAAATTTCCTCAATGGTTAAGCTTTTAAGCTTCTTGGAGAAGAATTCTTTTGCTTCATGAAGATTTTTAGTATAGAGTGTTTCGATACTTTGATTTGAATTCGACTCTTCATTAAAGATCTGAGTCTTTAAGTATTCATAGCTTGGATTGTCCTTTTCATAGCCAAATAGAAAAGCCTTTAATACTCCTCCTGGCGTGTAATGACATATGTATTTTTTTCTTATTTCTTGCTTATCGTAGTGATTAATAGTTTGGTCATCAGGTAATTGCTCTAAGATAGCTTGAATAAGAATCATAATAGTAGTTAACCTCTGTTGTCCATCAACTACATAATAAGCTTTATGTCCTCTTTCTATAATCCAAGATTCTTCTTCCCACCTAGTAAGTCTTTCCTCATTAACAGGTTCTAAAGTTATTACACCAGTATAGTGCGGTCGATTAGACCTGAGGTTATTTAGATCCTCCCAGAAGTCAACTAATTGTCCCTTCTCCCATGCATAGCCCCTCTGATAATCCGGTATTCTAAATAACCTATTTTCAAATATGTCATTAATAGATTTCAAATTATTTTGGACCACATAATTTCCCCCTTTTGCAACCATTATTATTAATGTAATGTAAGCTCATTACGTTTTACCTATATTTTACCATTAATATATAATTAAAAGTTTGATATTTTACAATCTTAAGTTGAACATATTATATATCTGTAGGATAATAATCCCAAATAAGTAATTGTTGGGGTGATATATTTGTTCAAAAAGCCTGTGTGGGCAAAATGCGATGATAGAAATGATTTGCCAAATAATCATGAGTATTCAGGTACGCCAGATGACTGGTTTAGTGATACAATTCTACCAGGAAATTATACAGGGGTCTCTTTTGACTTTTTTGTTAACTGGAAGAATTATAGCTTATCAGACGAAATCTGGATAAAAACAATAGTTGATGATAAAAACAAATATTGGCCTCATACTAACAAGTCATCATTAGAGCACGATTTATATAAGTGTGAAAGTAAGCAATACGTTGAAAGATTAGGTAGTTTTGCAAAACTCTGTAACTTAAATTTAAAATATCAATTATTTAAGGAATCAAAAGATTGGGGAAATAGCCCTCAACCGATTGTTACAGCAGCAATTAATAGTGATGGAAAAATCGCAAGCACTAACCAGAAATCTCTAAGAGATATAAAGCAAGATATTCAGCGACTTTCTGGTGGTATAGTTAACGTTGGAGAGAAGGGGCTTACATATAGTCCAACTACTTTGGAATGTTACTTAAGTAGAGGATCAGGAGCAGCATGGCCGGGTGATGTTGACTTAATTATATTAGATAAGAATTTAATACCGCTTGCTATTTTAGAATATAAAAAAAATACAAAAGCACCAACTTATAAGAATCATGTTCCTATTTCACAAGAAACACTTTCAAGATATTATCCGAAACCTGACAAAAGAAAATATGATCGTCTAGCTATTCTTAGAGACTTCCTTAAAGCTCATTTTAAAAAGGAAATTCCTATATTTAATATATATTTTCCAACTTGGAAAGGCTCAACCTATATGAAAATTGAACATATTATCGGGAAGGTGGGACATTTACAGGCAAATCCAGAAAATGTAACACTTCGACCTTTACCTAAAGATAAAAGAGAAATGCTAAGGATTACAATGTCAGTACTTACAATGATATAAAATATTAGGAGGTAAAAACAGTGAGTATTACTAACTACAACGAAAGAAGTTGGGCTATTGATGTTATTTCTGAAATAAACATTTGGGCAACAAATAGGAATGTCACCATTAAACGTGGAGGAGGAGAAAACACGCTATCCACGGGTAGAACAAATTTATTTCCTGATGTATTAATTTTTGGTGACAATCATTCATCATTAATCTTACAAGGATGGGAACTAAAATTACCTGACACTCCAATTGATGATACAGAATTAATAAATAATGCTCGGATTAAAGCTGATGCACTAGGTACAAATAGTTTTTTATTGTGGAATGTTACTACTGCAGTATTATATGTAATCGATGAAAATGGTAATAACCAGATTCTACATACTTGGAATGATTTAAATCATATTACTAGAAGAAATCAGGTTTTTCAATCTAGAGATGAATGGAAAGCACAACTACATAGAATGCTAGATGATATTAATTTTTATTTAAATGAAGGTTCCATTAAAAGTACTACTTTAATTGAAGCCTTAACAGGAAACGGTATTTCTACTGTTACTCTCGATAATGCAGAAGTAGTCGCAGATAATATGAGACAAGTCGCTAGAACAAACACTGAATTTAGGGACCAAGTTACATTATGGTGGAGGGGGAATCGACAGGAATACCTAGATTATAGAGAACCATGGATTCCTTTAGCAAAGATTGCACTAATAACATGGGCAAATAAATTAATATTTGCTCATATATTAAAACAGTTCCGTCATGAAGCTACAGAAATTAATAACATAAGTGGAGACAATTTTACTATTCATGATGCGACAGAAATTATAACTAGTATTTCTAGATCGTGTGATTTTTGGAACATCTTTCAACCTCAACTGGGAGAAGCATTCATTGATAATAACACTTGGGGAAGAATAGTTCAGTTTAATGAATTCTTAACTGACTTACGCCTAGAAGAAGTTAGTACAACATTGATTCAAGACCTACTTCAAAATACTGTATACCGTACTCAAAGAAAAGTTAGTGGACAATTCCATACACCAAAAGAATTAGCTGCTCTATTAACTGCTTTAACTATAAGAGATACCACTGCAAATGTAATTGACCCATGTTGTGGTACTGGAACAATAAGTAAGTCCGCCTATAATTTAAAGGTTAACTCTGGACTCACCCAAAGACAGGCTATTTCAACGACTTGGGCTAGCGATAAATTTTCATTTCCTATACAAATGGCTACATTAGCAATGACAACACCAGAAAATACAGGAGAGATACTAAGGATTTTTAAAGAGGATGCAATAAATTTAGTGTCTGGATATCAAGTAAACCTCTTTAGTCCTAATGATGGAAGTCCAGTTGTAGAAACTCTACCAGTAATGGATTCAATAGTTTCTAATCTTCCGTTCGTCCAACAAGAGGATTTAAAGGTACTAAATCCTACTATCATTAATGATATTAATAATCTTATATCTCAAATAGCTCAAGAACCGTTAGAGCTTGATGGAAAGAGTGACCTTTATGCATACCTACCGTTTTCTCTATGGGGGTTACTAAATGAAAATGGAAGAATAGGATTAATAATTTCAAATTCTTGGTTATCAACTAAATGGGGTATTAAGTTCCGAACAATACTTAATAGGTTCTTCAATATAGAATGTGTAGTTACTTCAGGAAATGGACGTTGGTTTGATAATGCTGAAGTGGTTACAAACATATTAGTGTTAAAGAAACGATCTCTAGAAGAAGTTCAACAGAATACACAGAATGAAAATGAAACCACCTCTTTTGTTGTATTACAAAATAATATTGAAGAAACAACTACTACTGACAGTAACATTGATTACAATAAGATTAATGAATTAACTGCATTGATTCGTGGAAACATTCAGGAACCTTCAGATTTCTTATTAACTCAATATACTCCTCCTGAGATAGAAGGAATATCTAATTTAGGGCTAGGGTTAAATGCACTATTCACAGATTGTAAGTGGTTAATTTCAATAGGTGAAAAGTTAGTTTCGGCAAGTGACTTCTTTGATATCAAGCGTGGTGAAAGACGTGGATGGGACAGACTATTTTATCCTGAAGCGGGACACGGCATTGAGGAAAAATTTATTGAACCAGTTCTATTAAATTCAAGACAGATAACAGGACTTACCGCAGTTGCAACTGATGAAGCTTTCTGTTGTAGCGATTCATTAGAAACACTCCAAGAAAATAACGATTTAAGGGCATATAATTGGATTATGCGTTTTGCTAATCAAGTAAATGGAAAAGGAGAGCCTTTACCTCAAGTTCTGAGTCGACCAAATATAGAGTGGTATACTATGAGTCCATCTACCCTGGCAGATATGGTAATTAGTATGAATCCATATCATAGATTATTTGTTGCAAAGTTAGAGCAACGCTCCTTTGTGAATCAAAGACTCATACGATTTACTAAAAAGAGAAGTACCATTAATGTTGATTTATGTCATGCACTTCTCAATAGTGTGATTGGATTGTTTTATATTGAAGCCATTGGTTTTGGACGTGGACTTGGTGCCTTAGACCTTAGTGCAACAAATATAAAAAACAGTTTATTTATGCTTAATCCAGCCTTAATAAATGAAGAGCAAACTAGAAATATATTAACAAAGTTTAACATATTAAAACAAAGAGATGTATTACCTATTGCACAGGAGTTAGAGCAACAAGATCGTAACGAATTTGATGATGCAGTACTAGAGGCTTTTGGTATTAGTGAGTATAAAGAACAAATTAAGCAATCGTTAATCCAGCTTTATAATATTAGATTATCTGCAAGACGAGAATAATAATAAAGGGAAAACATAGTTAAACGGAAATATTGTGCAAACAGAAAAAGGAATGCTTGGGATAATGTTGATGATGAAATGTTATTTGTAGGCGAAGACACTTATTTACAACTTACAGACCTAACGAATTCTTAACACTTTATGAAAGACATTTAGAATGGGAGGAATTTATTAATGTTAGGAAATGATAAAAGACCTAAAAAAGGAATACATGGGGCAATTGATAATTTACAAAATAAGATTGATAAGAAGTTGACAGAGCGTGGTCGACCACCAGAGAAAAGAAAAAACTTAGCTCAAAGTGTGATGAAAGATTTAACAAAACCGGTTACTAAACCAATCAAGATCGTTTACTGGTATGCTAAAGCAATAAACAAGTTCTTAAAATGAGGAAATGTTTTATGAAAAGGCGTATATTCGAATTTATATATTATAGTTTAGATAAGGTATGAGGTAAAAACATTTTCGGTCAATGGTGTTACCTTTATAAACATGGTTATAGACAGCTGCCTTAATGCACACTACGAATAAAATGTTCATTAACAAATAGGTTGGAAAATAAATAATCAAAAAAAAGCAGAAGGATGTTAAATCCTCTGCTTTTTCTATTGTTAATTTAATGTTGAAGGCACTGCCAATTAGTATGTTATTTATGGTGCGATTTGATGTTTTGTACCTATAAACCGTACCCGATAAACATAGTGTCTCCCTTTTTTGTTTCTATAATTGCATGCTCATTTGTGGGTCCAACGAATCTTCTTCTTTGGAAACTTCGACATCTTCTATAAACTGATTTATCAAGTTTACATTATGCACTTTTGACTTTTTAATTTCGTCTAGCTTGTCCCAAGCTTCTCTTAATCTATTTTTCGAGATCTCAATATAATCAATGTTTGCCTTTTTAAATAGTTCAACATCTTCGTTTTTTTCAATACCAATAAAGTTACGACCTTCCATAAGTGCAGCCACAAGAAATGACCCGCTACCTGAAGTGTTGTCCAATACAATTGCACCTTCGTTAGTATATGTTCTAATGAGATACCTTCCTAGCTCAATAGGTTTTTGAGTAGGGTGGACAACTTCACCTTCTGATTCTGCAGTTTTAACATATATAATATCTGTAGGGTATCTATCTCCATCGCTTTTAACAAGAACAGGAGAGAAATCACCGTAACTTCCAGTTAACTGATTTTTTCGTACTCCTTTGTTGTAAGATTCCCCTTTACCCATTTGAGGATTATATACAGGTTGTTTTTTATAGAAAACACAAATATCCTCATGTTTTCTTAATGGCTGCTTCTTTGCATTAAGGAAATTCGTTGCCTTCGACTTTTCCCATACCCATTTATATTTATAGTACTTCGTTTGACTTATGATGAGTTGAGCCGTAAAAACCCCACTTGAAGTTAATACGATTGCTCCATTATCTTTTATAATTCTATTATACTGTTCCCATAATTCATCTAGAGGAATAACTGAATCCCATTTATTTTGTGTTGTTCCATAAGGCAAATCACATAGGATCATATCAATTGATTTGTTTGGAATTTCCCTCATTTTTTCTATACTATCTGCTTCGTAAACATCATTGACCATATCAATAACAGAGTTACGTTTTTCATTTACCTCTAACTTTTGCATAAGCAAAACTCCCTATTACTTCTGATTTAACTATATTATCGAGCTATCTATACCTAGCTTAATGAATAACCTATTAAAAGAATTTACCTATAATTTTATCATAGAATATACCGATATGTTTATGGATTATATTTACTTTTTAAAGAAGCTTATAAACACACAGCTAAATATACTAGACCAGAAAAGGTAAAAAAACAGTAAACCTTTGGTAAACTTTTATATTATTTTAACGACTTTAACCAGCTTTTATGCTCTCCATTCTAGATAGGATTCTGTTAAGCTTTCCAGAGTATCATCTAGAGTACCTTTTTCTTTTAGTTGAATAACAATTTCTTCTTGCTTTAGACTACCAATTGTCTTCATTGCCATTTCAAATAATTTATCTGTTGGTATCTCCGATAAGTCCCTCTTAAATAGCTCTTCTTTAAAACGATTTAACTGTTCCCCGAAAAACTCTATCCTTTTTTTCTTTGAAACAAAGTACTTATCTTGCAGAAAGTCCAATTCTAAAGCTCTACGATTACTAACTTCTAACTCTAACTCCCTACCCCATTTAATAAGAGTAGGCTTACTGACACCTAAGTCCATCGAAATCTGCTCATACGGTATCTCTTTTGCTCTCATCTCAATAAAACGTTCTTTTTGGTCCATTTTGGATATTTTAGCCAAAATCATCACTCTCCTTTTTTATAATTGGTTGTTTTGTAAGTTTCATATCCATATACTGTAGAACAAGTAGAACTGTAGTTTTAAAATTTTCTATTATAAAAACCTGTGTCTGTTAGACTATTAGCAAATTATAGAACTAATAGAACTGTAAATTACTTTCTATATTTAATATTTAATTCTCTACCCCGTGGTTCGAATGTTCTACCAATATAGATAAACCTTTATATATAAGGTTTCCAGATGTGTATCATCGTTCTACAAATTTTCTACATGTTCTATAGTAGGAGCATTTACTTTTAATCCTGAATTGCATTTGGATATAATATGAATTGCTTTATATATTTTTTTTTGTACTCTAAATGTTCAATTTCGCCTAAACCCTGTGACTCAATTCTAGCAATGGTTTCTTCTATAATTCCTATTTTCGTATTGCGACCAAACACTTTTCCTTGATTTAAAGCATTTACTCTTATACAGATACCTTTTTCATGAGCATCTCCTTTTCTCTTTACAAAGTCCATCAACTTTATTGCATTCTTATCCTCATTATTTGATTGTGTGTATTGAAATACTTTTTTTGCTTGTCCTTTAAAATATTCCATAAAATAGTTTGTAAACATTACCAGCTCTTTATCTACAACTTCAATATCAGACGCTTGTTTATCACTAGTCCAGTGAAGCATATGCAATATTAGTAATATTCTTGGATGTAGTCCCTTGATTTTTTTCCACAGACCTTTTAATGTTTCAGGAAAACCAGGGGCTAACGTTTCATTTTCGGTAACATCATACCAAGTTGTAAAAACTTCTTTTGCTTCAGATGAAAGTTTAACTACTTTTGGGTGTTCCTCGTTTAAGGCATAATATAGGTCAAATATAATTTCTCGGTACCCAGAAGCTACCTCTTCAGTAACATCTTCGTCGGTCCAATTAGAAGGAATAGAGTCTGGATAACTAAATAAGAAGCGATCTATAAACCCATCATTGGCAATTCCACCTTGTCCTACTTTTAAAATCTCATCAATCATTTCAGGCTGGATACCCCCTAGAATACTTACAAATGGTTTTAATATTTGTAAAGGCTCTTTCCCCTTTCGATTTACAATTATTGGCTCATTCGACCAAATAGATAGCCAATATTGCCTGTCAGCTCCTGCACCCGCTCTATATTGATTCATTCCCTTAATAAACCCCACTAACTCATCGTGAAATTTTATTACACCTCTTTTATTAAATAATAGAATTTCTTGAAGTGATTCCATTGTTGAATCCATACTTATTATTTGTTCAAAGATTGGAGGATTGGGTTTTTCAGGTTTATCATTATTATCTAATACCCTCTTATCTTTAATTTGTTGCTTCCACTTTTCAGTTTCAACCTCGTAATTGGTTTCTTCTAGTTCAAATTGAATTTTCTTAGTTTGGTATTCTTCATAATTACGTTCCTGCATTTCAAAAAGAGGTTGTAAGGCTTTTTTTATAGCTGGTGTTTTTGCACTTCCTGGTTCAGCTACGATACCACAATAAAGACTTGCTCCCGTCCTCCAACTATTCTTTAGCTCAAGTACTGCTCCATTACCAATGGCTACACTTGCACACACCAATACTCCTAATCCTACAAAATCTGGAGGACATGAAAGAGCCTTTGATGTATTATTTATAAACCTTCCGAGGGGTTCTGGGAGTAGTTTATAAGGAAAAGGAGGTGTTTTTTGTAGAGCAATTGTCTGTGATTCTTTTTGCAAATCCTCATAAAAGGGATCTATTTCTTGTGCTATAATATTAGTAGTTTCACTTTTTTTCGGAGGTTGATCTGGGCAAAGGTCAACCTCTTTATTATTTTTGTTCATGGTATCAACTCCAACATCCTTTAATCTTCCTCTATATATTGACTCTTCCACCTAGTTCTCTAATTTCAATAAACCATCTATCGATGTAATCTTGAACCTCATTCCTGTTAAAAATCCACTTTTTCCCTATCCGTATATAAGGAAAGTTTGGGTCACACAGAAACAGCTTTTCTATGGTCGGCCACGAAAGGTTTAACATCTTACACAGTTCCTTACTGTCCATCAGAATTGTTTCCATTTGAATATTTTCAAGATGTTTTTTCACTTCAGAGAGATAAAGTTCTTTTAATCCTTCTTCATCCAAAGATAAGTGGATAATTTTTTTTTCATTCATGAAAAATGTCACCCTTCCTTCCGCACTTCTTCTTTAATCTCTTTTATTGCACTCAAAATTTTTTCCCTCCGATTATCCAACATTTCCTTTTTCATCCAATTCATAATAGTATTCTCATGAACTCCTAACTTCTCCGCAATTACCCAATAAGGTATATCACCTTTGGCTTCTCTAATGATGTGATTTCTCTTATTAAACATAGGCCCACCCCCTTAACGCATAAAACTCATAATATTGTTGTTGTTTATGTCGTAGTTGTGTTAACCTATAATTAATTGTAATATATTTAGCACACAATCATCAACACATAAAATTAAATGATTAACACATATTTATGTCGTTAACATTGAAGGTAAACAGAAAAAATAATTCAATATACTACTAAATACGATAGATTTATGTGTTTTCACTTTTTAAAATTTAAAAATTGATAGGGGTACGACATGAATAAAAATTTTTTAAATGAGGTTGAATGTGATCAAGAAGTTATCGTTATGGAAGATTACCTCTTAATTGAAGACATTAATTTATTAGAAGAATACCCTTTTAGTTTGTATCTTCCTGCTTCTACCTCCAAAGCCAAGGAGTTGCCAGAAACATATACACTGAAAAAAAAGGAATTAACAGACTTTTGGAAGGTAGCATTAAAAGAACAATTCATTAAGGAGGTGAACTTTCATAGGGATCTTTTATTTCGTTCTTCAAAAACAATTATTCAAAAGTGGGCTGACTACAAAAAAATCGATGAAGATTTACTACTAACAAGTTTAAAGAAATACGCGGAATTAGAAAGTAGTAGTCATCAAGTATCAGTTGTTGAAGAGTTATATGCATTAAAGTTAGGCAGTCCTTTGAACGACCCACTAATATTTGGTGTTAAACCAGATTCTTTGGCCAAAATACCAAAAACGTATAACCTTCAAGATGCTCATTCATTATATACAGAATTAGCCAAGCTAGATGTTTTTGACATTAAGTCCTTAATGAGATTTTCTAAACATTTTGGTATGCCTTCAGGGATTGAGGATGACAGGGGATTTGATGTAGTACTTTATGGTGATAATATTTTTTTCCCTTTTAGTTCTATATCCGTACTTAATAAAAAGATTGCAATTTATAAACACGACTTTGAATGGTTTAAAATGATTCAAACAAAGAATGTGCCAAAAATACGCACACTACTTCCTAAAATATATACTTCGAATAATGATGAGAGTGTTTTGGATCAAGCAAAACATCATGTGGTAGATTTACTTTCAAGACTAGATGCATATAATCCAAATACCTATTTTGAATATAGTAACGGCACTTACAATCAAGGTTTCTGGTTTGATGATCTATTTAGCTTTGCTTATTTTCAACTGGCTAGGGCATTAGTTAATGATGTAGAAGTACGTGAATGTGACAATTGTGGTTATATTTTTGAAGTTACCCACCAAAGGCAAAGGTTTTGTCCGCCAGTTCCTAATAGGAAAAGATCTAGTTGTGAAATGGCATACAATAACCGTTTAAAAAAGGAAAAGAAATTGAAAGGAGAAGTTTAACATGGCTTATATTTATAAACGAGACAAAAAATGGGGATATACTGTTTCTTTAGGTATTGACCCGCTTACCAAAAGACAGAAACAAAAAACAAAAGCGACCTTTAAAACAAGAAAAGAAGCAGTTTCTGCAGCAAGAAAACTGGAAGCAGAAATAGAAAATGGAACATATGTAGAAGAAACGAAAATGACTTTCGAAGCTTTTGCTCGACAATGGATAGAGAACTATGCTTTAAACGCAAAAATAAGTAGTGTAAGAGCTCGTAGTAAGGAAATGAACCTTTTCATATCGGAATGGGGGCCATATCCTTTAAAAAAAATAAGCAAGCAGGTATATCATAGACGAATAATAGAACTGTCCGAAAAGTATAGTCGAAATTACGTAAGTGGGATTCATGCTTGTGGAAGAATGATTTTTAGTCATGCTACAGAATTAGGCCTAATAAAAATAAATCCAACGGAAAATATTCGCTTACCTAAATATATAGCAAAAGTAGAAGAGCTTGAAAGTCAAGAAGATGAAATAAAATTTTTAGAAAAGGAAGAACTAGCCCAATTCCTACGGTTAGCTAATACAAATGGTTTAGAAATGGATTATTTAATATTTACAACTCTTGCTTATACAGGTTTACGAATAGGTGAATTACTCGCCCTTAAATGGACGGATTTTGATGAAGAAAAAGGCACATTACGTGTTACTAAGACTTTATACAATCCTAAAAATAATATTAAGGAGTATGAGTTGCTTACACCTAAAACAACAGGTTCTATACGAACAATTAAAATTGATGAAAAGCTCATAAAAATGTTGAAACGCCATGAAATCAAACAAAAAGAAACTAAGTTGAAAATAGGTAACTTTTATGTCGATAACAACTTTATCTTTTCACGTAATGATGGACATCCGCAATTAAGAAAAGTAGTGGAGACTAGACTAAAACGTTTATTAAAAATGGCAAATATAAACAAAAACATCACCCCTCACTCCTTCAGACATACACATACTTCACTATTAATTGAAGCGGGTGTTGGAGTAAAGGAGATTCAGCAACGTTTAGGACATACAGATATTAACACTACTATGAATATTTATGCTCATATGACAGCTAATATGGAAGAAAAGGCCTCCCACCAGTTCAGTAAACTGATGAAAGACCTTCTCTAATAAGACGTTTTTTGTGAAAAAAATGAGCATTTTTTGTTTACTATGAGCAAAAGTATGAGCATTTATCTTTATTCCACTTAAAAACCCCTATATATCAAGGCTTTATGATGTTTATTACATCATGCCGCCCATTCCACCCATGCCGCCCATGTCAGGCATTGCAGGAGTGTCTTCTTTGATGTCAGCAACAACTGCTTCAGTTGTTAAGAACATTGCCGCAACAGATCCAGCGTTTTGAAGAGCTGAACGAGTTACTTTAGTTGGGTCAACGATACCAGCTTCGATCATGTTTACCCACTCACCAGTAGCTGCGTTGAAGCCTGTTCCAACTTCTTCACGCTTTAAGCGCTCAACGATTACAGATCCTTCAAGACCCGCATTGTGTGCGATTGTACGAACTGGCTCTTCCATCGCACGTAGTACGATGTTCACACCTGTCTTCTCGTCACCAGTAACGTCTAGAGCTGCCACTTTGTTGTATACGTTCAGTAGGGCTACACCACCACCAGAAACGATACCTTCTTCAACAGCTGCACGAGTAGAGTTCAATGCGTCTTCGATACGAAGCTTGCGCTCTTTTAATTCTGTTTCAGTAGCAGCACCAACTTTAACAACTGCCACACCGCCAGCTAATTTAGCTAAGCGCTCTTGTAATTTTTCGCGGTCAAATTCAGAAGTTGTTTCTTCCATTTGCGCACGGATTTGGTTTACACGAGCTGCGATTTGTGCAGAGTCTCCAGCACCTTCAACGATTGTTGTATTTTCTTTTGTTACAACAACTTTAGAAGCGCGTCCTAGAGATTGGATCGTTGCAGACTTAAGGTCACGACCTAGTTCTTCAGTGATCACTTCTCCACCTGTTAAGATAGCGATGTCTTCAAGCATAGCTTTACGACGGTCACCGAATCCAGGAGCTTTAACCGCTACTGCATTGAATGTTCCACGAAGCTTGTTCACTACTAATGTAGCTAATGCTTCTCCTTCTACATCCTCAGCAACAAGTAATAATGGCTTGCCTTGTTGAACTACTTGCTCTAGAACTGGAAGGATTTCTTGAATGCTTCCAATTTTCTTATCAGTAATTAAGATATATGGATTGTCTAAAACAGCTTCCATTTTATCTGAGTCCGTTACCATGTATGGAGATGCATATCCACGATCGAATTGCATACCTTCTACTACATCAAGCTCCGTAGTGAAGCCTTTTGATTCTTCGATTGTGATAACGCCGTCGTTTCCAACACGCTCCATTGCTTCAGCAATTAATTGTCCTACTTCATCATCAGCTGCAGAAATAGCTGCTACTTGAGCGATAGAAGCTTTGCTTTCAATCGGCTTAGAGATTGCACGAAGCTCTTCAACCGCTACTCCTACTGCCTTATCCATTCCTTTACGGATACCCATTGGGTTTGCACCAGCTGTTACGTTCTTTAAGCCTTCACGAATCATCGCTTGAGCAAGAACAGTTGCAGTAGTTGTACCATCACCAGCTACATCGTTTGTTTTGCTAGCTACTTCAGCAACAAGCTTAGCACCCATGTTTTCGAATGCATCTTCAAGTTCGATTTCTTTCGCGATTGTTACACCATCGTTTGTAATAAGTGGTGAACCGAATTTCTTTTCAAGAACCACGTTACGTCCTTTTGGTCCTAATGTTACCTTAACAGCATTTGCAAGTGCATCTACCCCACGAAGCATTGAGCGACGTGCGTCTTCACTAAACTTAATTTCTTTAGCCATTGTAAAATACCCTCCTCGAGTTTTTTCAATTTATCTTGTTTTCGTTTAGTTTTATTATTTAATAAGAAACGTTTTACTCTTAGCCAAGAATAGCAAGAATATCGTTTTCACGAAGGATTA
Organism: Robertmurraya korlensis NBRC 107688; assembly: GCF_001591645.1. Lineage (GTDB taxonomy): Bacteria > Bacillota > Bacilli > Bacillales > Cytobacillaceae > Robertmurraya_A. The sequence goes on from NZ_BCVH01000016.1 coordinate 89,610, forward strand.
AGTACTCTTTGCCTTCGTACTTCACTTCTGTACCAGCGTATTTTGAGAAGATAATGCGGTCGTCTACTGAAACTTCAAGAGCAACACGCTCACCGCTTTCAAGAACGCGACCAGTTCCCACAGCAACTACTTTGCCTTCCTGTGGCTTTTCTTTAGCAGAGTCTGGTAATACAATACCGCTTGCAGTCTTTTCTTCCGTTTCAACTAGCTCAATTACAATGCGATCACCTAGTGGCTTTAACAAGTGAAACAACCTCCTCAAATATATGTAAGATTTAATTTATTAGCACTCACTTAACTAGAGTGCTAACACATTTATTATATTAATGAATCTCATCTTTTTTTGCAAGCAAGAAACCGCTTTTTTTTATAAATTTTTTGTAAAAGTCCTCCCATAACTTGTTAATTTTGCAACCTTACTAAGTATGTACTTTTCTAATCATTCTATCCATATAATGCTAAAAAGCGGACAATAATTCTTCTTATTTGATACAACGGGCTGTTTACGAGTAGAATAACTATATTGGATTGAAAAGGAGACTTGTTTTGAAACGGGAATATTGGTTTATATTAATTGTTTATATTGCCATGCAGCTTTCAGGCTTTATTGGTGTCCCCATAACTTCTCTTATCCTTGGTATGATTGGTTTTGAAACGGGGCAATCTCAGGCATTCGCAGGTATCATTTGGCTTGTCTTCAGCTTTTCCGTCACACTTATAATTGTTTTAGTGCTTTTACGTAAAGAGATGATCCAGGCACAAGCAGAAAGAAATGGAGCGAGCATTGGTCGTTCGATCCTATGGGCCATTACCGGAGTATTTCTTGCTCTATTTGCCCAAGCCTTTGCTGCAAACATTGAGCGGTTGATTGGCATCGAAATGGGATCGGAGAATACACAGCAAATTTTACGTATCATTGAATCTTTTCCAATTATGATTGTGGTTAGCTCAGTTATTGGGCCTATTTTAGAAGAAATTGTCTTTCGAAAGATCATTTTTGGCGCTTTTTATAAACGCTTTAATTTTTTCCTATCTGCCTTACTAAGTTCAGTCATCTTTTCTTTTGCTCATATGGAACCAGAGCATACACTCCTGTATTCTGCGATGGGCTTTACCTTTGCGTATTTATATGTAAAAACCAATCGGATTCTTGTTCCTATCGTTGCTCACGTGGCAATGAATACTTTTGTTGTTCTTGTGCAATCGATATATAGGGAAGACATAGAAAAACTTATGAAACAAGCAGAACAAATGCAAAGCTTTATTGGAGGATTCTTCTTATGAGACAGTCACCGTTATTCTCTGGAATTATATACATCATCTTAGGTGCTCTGTTCACTGTGTTTGCCATTCAGGACTTACAGCAGAATGGAGAGTGGGGATTTTTTACCTACTTACTGGTTGTGCTAGCTACTTTTGATATTGGTTCAGGCATTCGGATGATTCTTTTACATTTCAAAGTAAAAGAGATAAAAAAGCAGCAAAAGAAATAAGCCGCTCTGTAGTGAACTGTACTCCAATTGTTAGACATCACTAACTATTGGAGTACAGTTCACCTAGGGCGGCTTATTTTATTCCTCTACTACTACCTCTTCTTCATCCACTGAATAGTGCTTTAAAAAGTACACTAGCGACTGTAACTCAATAGCCAAATCAATATGGTGAACCCTTATTGACGATGGTACTGTTAAACGGGCTGGTGTAAAGTTTAAAATTCCTTTTACTGTTCCTTGAACCATCCGATCAGTAATGGATTGAGCAACTGTTGCTGGAACCGTTAATATGGCTACCTGTATATCTTCCTTCTCAATGACCTTTTCTAGTTCATCCATATGGTAGACAGGTACTTCACCAATTTTTGTACCTACCTTATCTTCTACAACATCAAAAGCAACAGCAATTTTCGTATTATTATTCTTTAAGAAATTGTAGTTTAAAAATGCTGTCCCTAAATTCCCCACCCCGATTAAAGCCACTTTCGTTAGCTCATCCTGGTCGAGTGTTTTACGGAAAAAGGATAATAGATAGTTTACATTGTACCCGTACCCTTTTTTGCCTAACGCTCCAAAGTATGAAAAATCCCTTCGAATGGTTGCCGAATCTACCTTTACCGCTTCACTAAGTTCTGCAGATGAAACTCGTTGTTTTCCTGATGAGTGTAAGCTATTTAAAAAGCGATAATACAATGGTAGTCTTTTCGCTGTTGCTTGTGGGATTTTCACTGATTCGTTACTCATCGTTCTTCCCCTGCCTTCTATCTTTAACTAATATAGTCTCTCTTCCCGTTTGAAGTCACCGTTTTTGCCACCGGTCTTTTCAACCAAGTACGTTTTTCCGATAACCATTCCTTTATCTACTGCTTTACACATATCATAAACGGTGAGCGCACAAACAGAAGCAGCTGTTAACGCTTCCATTTCTACACCCGTATTCCCTTTTGTCTTTACACTAGCAGATATATGTAGAGTATGGCAATTGTTATCTGATTCCCAATCAAAAGAAATATCGACACCGGTAAGTGGGATAGGATGGCACATTGGAATGATATCCCATGTTTTTTTACTAGCCATTACTGCTGCTACCTGGGCTACTGCTAGCACATCACCCTTTTTCATTTGGTTATGGGTAATTCGATCATATATCTCTTGATTGACAGTGATACTAGAATGGGCAATGGCCGTTCGAACCGTTTCGGGCTTATCACTCACATCTACCATTTTCGCTCTGCCTTCTTTATTAAAATGAGTGAACTCTGTCATCTATTATACACCTCTTATAAAATCATACACTACTTTCCTCATTCCGTTGATTACATTGTAACATACTTCACATTTCATATCATTGCTCATCCGTATTGAATGCGATACACTAACCGTAGAAGTATAGAGGTGAAATCAATGATATTACTACAAGTAAACCAGCTTTCCAAGTCTTATGGAGCTGATCTAATTTTAACGAATATAAAACTTGAAGTTCAAACAAGAGATCGAATTGCCTTAGTAGGACGTAATGGTGCCGGAAAATCTACTTTACTAAAGATTATTGCCGGTCACCTTTCATATGAATCAGGTGACTTGATTAAGCCTAAGCATGTGACCATTGGGTATTTAGCTCAGAACACAGGTCTTGTTTCTGGATTATCCATATGGGAAGAAATGCTTACCGTTTTTGAAAATCTCATGAAACAAGAGAAGGAGCTTCGTAAGCTAGAGGAAAAAATGGCTGATCCAGCCGTATTTGAGGATGCTGCTTTGTATGAGCGGACAATCAAAGAATATGACCTTCTTCAAAACGATTTTAAGGAGAACGGAGGATACCAGTACGAATCTGATATTCGTTCTGTATTACATGGCTTAAACTTCCATTCATTCGATTACTCTACAAAAATTGATAGCTTGAGTGGTGGTCAAAAAACTCGTTTAGCCCTTGCGAAGCTGTTATTAACGAAGCCTGATATTCTTATATTGGATGAACCTACCAACCATTTAGATATCGATACTTTGGCTTGGCTAGAGCAGTATCTTACTGGCTACACGGGTGCCATCTTGATTGTCTCTCATGATCGGTACTTTTTAGATAAAGTAGTCAATCAAGTCTACGAAATTTCGCGAAACCAAATTAGTAAATTTACAGGAAACTACAGCTCTTATCTTGATAAAAAAGCCGAAAACTACGAGCGTGATTTAAAACAATACGAAAAACAGCAAGATGAAATAGCAAAGCTTCAGGACTTTATTCAAAAAAATCTTGCGCGTGCATCTACTACAAAGCGTGCTCAAAGTAGAAGGAAAAAGCTAGAGAGAATGCAAGTAATGGACAAGCCTCTAGGAGATGAGAAGTCTGCTTCCTTTGGTTTTGATATTGAGAAGCAAAGTGGCAATGAGGTGTTAAATATCCATTCCCTAGCAGTTGGTTATCAAGATGGACGAATAGCAGAGGATCTTTCCATTCGAATTACTAGAGGGGATTCCGTAGCCTTAGTGGGGCCAAATGGGATTGGAAAGTCAACGCTACTCAAAACGATTCAAGGAACGTTACAACCGTTAGAAGGACAAGTTCATTATGGAGCAAATGTCAGTATTGGCTACTATGACCAAGAGCAAGCAGCTTTAACTTCAAACAAACGGGTGTTAAATGAACTTTGGGACGATTATCCACTGAAGAGTGAAAAGGAAATCCGAACGGTATTAGGCAATTTCTTGTTTACAGGTGACGATGTGTTAAAAACCGTGTCTACCCTTAGTGGTGGGGAAAAAGCCCGACTTGCACTAGCTAAGCTCATGATGCAAAAGGCGAATCTTCTTATATTAGATGAGCCTACCAACCATCTGGATTTGGATAGCAAAGAAATTTTAGAAAATGCTTTAGTGGATTATCCTGGTACGATTCTATTTGTATCTCATGATCGATACTTCATTAATCGAATAGCCACAAAAGTGATTGAACTGAGTAAATCTGCTGCCATTGAATACCTCGGAGACTATGATTACTTTGTGGAAAAGAAGCTGGAACAAGAAGAGTTAAAAGCAATTGAACTAGCGGAAAAGGCAGCCACGACCGTATCAGCTAGCCCCGACAAAAATACCTATCAAATCGATAAGGAAGCCAAGAAATTGGAGCGCCAGCGAAAGCGTCGTATTGAAGAAATCGAGGGACTGATTGAACAACTAGAGGAAACCATTGAGAAAAATAATGCCTTGTTATGTGAACCAGAGATTTTCCAGGATCATGAAAGAGTTCTTAAAATTAATGAAGAAAATGAACAGGCGAAACTTCAACTAGATGAACTACTAGAAGAATGGAGCGAGCTAGCTGAATAAGCAAAAAGAACCGGGAAGATTATTCTATCTCGGTTTTTCTTTTTCCACAATTTTATTCACAGATAAAGTGGTTAAATATAAGCTTTCCACAGGGTTTTCCACATTATCCACAATTTTAGTTTATTTTATCCACATTATACACAGGGAAACTTGTCGAAAGAGTGTTTATACACAAAAAATAGCCCCTATCTTATGATAGGGACTTTTTCCTAAGACTATGAATTGTGGATAGATAAATCTAACCCTGGATTTGCGTTTAACGAAAAGTCACTTCTTTGCCCTTTTTCAAACATGACACTTCCTGCTGCAGCAATCATTGCTGCATTATCTGTGCATAAAGAGAGCGGCGGAATCAGTAACTCTACATTTTCCATTGTGGAAAACTCATTTTCAAGTGCCGTTCGTAGACCTTTATTCGCTGCAACACCACCCGCAAGTAGTACTTGCTTAACCTCGTATTGTTTGGTAGCACGTACGGTTTTAGTTACCAACACATCAATCACACTTTGTTGAAAGCTTGCCGCAAGATCTTCAGGTGCGATGACTTCTCCTCGTTGCTCTGCATTGTGGACAGTGTTGATAACTGCTGATTTTAACCCACTAAAGCTAAAATCATAGGAGCCTTCCTCTAGCCAAGCTCTTGGTAAATCAATTATAGGTGACCCCACAGCAGCTAACCGATCAATATGTGGGCCGCCTGGATAAGGCATTTTTAACGTTCTTGCCACTTTATCGTACGCTTCACCCGCAGCATCATCTCTTGTTTCACCGATTACTTCAAAATGACCATGTTCTTTCATATAAACTAGCTCTGTATGTCCACCAGACACTACCAATGATAAAAGTGGAAATTCCATTTCCTTTATCAGCCGATTGGCATATATATGACCAGCTATATGGTGGATTCCTACAAGAGGAATACCATGTGCAAAGCTAAGTGCCTTTGCTGCATTTACTCCTATTAATAAGGCACCCACAAGTCCTGGTCCTTCCGTTACAGCAATCGCATCTATATCTGAAAACTGTAATTCTGCCACTTTCATCGCTTCATCAATTACCATCGTGATTTGCTCTACATGATGGCGAGAAGCAATCTCAGGAACCACTCCACCGAAGCGTTTATGACTCTCGATCTGTGAGGCTACTATATTTGCTACTATTTCATGTCCATTCTTTACAATGGCAACAGCCGTTTCATCACAGCTTGTTTCTATACCTAATATATATTGATTTTTTTCACTCATATTGTCACCCACATGACTAATGCATCCTCATAATTATCAGTATAATATTTCTTTCGTATTCCACCGTTCATAAAGCCAAGCTTACGGTACAGAGACTGTGCCACTTCATTCGAAACCCTTACCTCAAGTGTCATTGTCTTCGCACCCCTCTTCTTTGCAATCTCCATGATCATACGAAGAATGGCTTCACCTAACTTTTGACCACGAAACTCTGGTAACACAGCTATATTTGTAATATGTGCCTCATCAACAATAAGCCACATTCCACAATAACCTACAATTTGTCCTTCCTTTTCTAACACAAGATAGACAGCAAATTGATTTAAATTTAATTCATTTTCAAATGACTGTCTAGTCCAAGGGGTTGCAAATGAAAGCTCCTCAATTTTTAGAATTTGATCAATATCTTCTTCCTTCAAATATCGAAATACTAAGGAATCAGTCAATGATTGAGTTTCTTCATTTTGCTTCATTTTCCTTCTTCCCTTCTAGCCATTTCGCTTCAGCTTCAGCTAATCGAATATAATTTGGTACAAAGGTGTGCACATCAACTGGCTCACGATACATCCCTAAATGAGCTAGCTCCCCAGGACGAGGATTGTTTTCAGTCGAATGAGCAAATCTTGCTTGATCCCCCATAATTTCTGCTAGGGCTTCCTTGTGAATCGGAAGGTCATTTCCAACAAATAAAACAGGCTCAGAAAGCTCCTTTAAATGTTCTGCCCAATCTGCGGATAATACCAGTTGGTCCTGTTTCACTGTCTCGAGTGAGCCATTTTTGAAACGATACAGGCCAGTATAGATTTGTCCTCTTCTAGCGTCAAATAGAGGAGCCACATAGCCTGGAAAATAACGTGCCGCTGAAGCTGCTAACACTTCTAAGCTCGAAACCCCTACAAGAGGAATTTGCAATGTCCAAGCTAAAGTTTTTGCAATAGTGACTCCTATACGAACACCAGTATAGGAACCTGGACCTTCTGCAACAATGATTTTCTCCAACTCTGCTGGTTTCACGTCACATTCCTTGCATAGAGTTTGAATTGCTGGCATGACTCGAACCGAGTGGTTCTTCTTAATATTCGTTATGTATTCCCCAATCACTTGATTGTCATCAATTAGGGCAATGCCTAGTGGATAATTAGATGTATCAATTGCTAATACCTTCATTATGCAAATAGCTCCTTACAAAGCATTTCGTATCGTTTTCCTATGGGCGTAATCGTTAATATACGAGTATTTTCTTCCCCGTGAGTAATCTTTATTTGTAAAAGTTCATTTGGAAGTTGTTCTTCAATCAGATGAGCCCATTCCACAACCGTTACTCCCTGACCTTCAAAGTACTCATCAAACCCTAAGTCTTCATAGGAATCTTCTAATCGGTATACATCCATATGGTAAAGAGGAAGTCGCCCATTGTATTCTTTTATAATGGTAAAAGTCGGACTACTAACGTTTTTAGTAATATCTAGTCCTACTGCCAAGCCTTTAGTAAATGTCGTCTTCCCTGCACCTAGATCTCCCTCTAACGTAATTACATCACCTGGTTGAAGTCTCTGTGCAAGTTCTTTAGAAAATTGTAATGTTTCTTCTGTATTGTTTGTTTTTACTATGTACTCGTTCATTGAATTCATCACCCAATTCTTTTATAAAAAAGCCTTAGGACAAATTCCTAAGGCTAGTCTCTTATAAGTTTACATGATTTTAAAAAAATGAGCAAAGTAGGTTGGATTTTGCGGTAGTAGATATGTAGTTGTTTATGTAATTTAAAATTGATTAATTATGGTTGGATTTGAAATGAAGTGCTGGATTATAAACGCAAATAATAACATAGGATCGCAAGTAAATTCTCAAAATCGCAAATATAATCACAAGTAAATATATCATATCCTTCATTTCTAAACGATTTTCTTTCTATCTTCGCCATAAAAGGCGTATTTAATTAAAAAATCACCATAAAAAAACAAAAAAACGAATCCAATTGGTTCGTTTGATTCTACTAAAATATGAAAATGGCGGTCCCGACCGGGATCGAACCGGCGATCTCCTGCGTGACAGGCAGGCATGTTAACCGCTACACCACGGGACCGAAGTTTTTTTCAAGTGAAACTTGAAAAGTAACTTTCATTAATTGCGGGGACAGGATTTGAACCTGCGACCTTCGGGTTATGAGCCCGACGAGCTACCAGACT
>NZ_BCVH01000017.1 GCF_001591645.1 Robertmurraya korlensis NBRC 107688
TAGAGGATTGCTTTTTTCATTTAATCTTCCATTGTGGAAAGATCACCTGTTGGTAAATCTAATTCCCACGCTTTTAAGACACGGCGCATAATTTTCCCACTTCTAGTTTTCGGAAGCTTATCTCGGAATTCAATTTCTCTAGGTGCAGCATGAGCTGCTAACCCTTTTTTCACAAATTGACGGATATCCTCTTTTAACTCTTCCGTCACTTCGTATCCATCTCTTAAAGCGACGAATGCCTTAATGATTTCCCCTCTTACTGGGTCTGGTTTACCAATAACCCCAGCTTCAGCCACAGCTGGATGTTCGACCAGTTTGCTCTCTACTTCAAAAGGTCCCACTCGTTCACCGGAAGTCATGATCACATCGTCGATTCTACCTTGGAACCAGAAATAACCATCCTCATCCATATAAGCAGAGTCTCCAGAAACATACCAACCACCAGGCATAAAATAAGACTCGTATTTCTGCTCATTTTTCCAAATGGTGTGCATCATGGATGGCCAGCCTTTTTGAATGGCTAGGTTCCCCATTCTGTATGGAGGAAGCTCATTTCCTTGATCATCCACAATAGCCGCCTTTACCCCTGGGATTGGTTTTCCCATAGAGCCTGGCTTAATCTCCATACATGGGTAATTACAAATTAATTGTGCACCCGTCTCTGTCATCCACCACGTATCATGGATTCTCAGCTGGAATACCTTCATTCCCCAACGAACGACCTCTGGGTTTAATGGCTCACCCACACTTAAAATATGCCTTAGGCTATTTAAGTCAAAGCGCTTCACAGCCTCATCCCCAGCACCCATTAGCATTCTGAAGGCTGTTGGAGCACTATACCAAACACTAACCCCATATTCTTCAATCATCTTGTACCATGTTTCTGGATTGAAGCGGCCACCTACAACGACATTTGATGTCCCAGTTAGCCACGGTCCAAAAATACCATAGGAAGTTCCGGTTACCCAGCCTGGGTCAGCAGTACACCAGTACACATCATCATCCTTTAGGTCTAATACCCACTTTGCCGTTTGATAATGTTGAATCATTGCATTATGTACATGCAAGACACCCTTTGGTTTCCCTGTCGAACCAGAAGTATAGTGGAGAATTAGACCGTCCCTGCGGTCTACCCATTCAATGTCTAGCTTTCTGCTTGACTCTTCAAATCTCTTTTGAAAGTCAATATACTTTCCTTCTTCTTTAATATTTTCCCCCACTAAGAAAATCGTTTGTAGAGCAGGAAGTTCATCTACTGGGACTCTCTCGAGAAGCTCTGGAGTCGTTACGAGCACCTTTGCCCCGCTGTCTTCCAACCGATCTCTAACGGCACCTTCCATAAATGCTTCAAATAATGGTCCAACAATGGCCCCTAGTTTGATCGCACCTAACAGAGCAAAATACAATTCTGGTGATCTTGGCATAAAGATGAAGACGCGATCCCCTTTTTCCACATCTCCAAATGTTTTTAATGCATTACCAGCTTTGTTTGAGAATTCCTTCATTTCTTTAAATGTGTACTTTTCATTACGATCCGCATCTCGATAGTATAAAGCAATCTTGTTTTTACGGTAGGATTCTGCATGTCGGTCAATTGCTTCATACGCTAGGTTCACTCGACCTGTTTCAGCCCATGAAAAACTTTTTTCCACTTCACTCCAGTCGAATGACTCGTACATTTGATCATAGTTTCCTAGATTAAATTCCCCTTTAACTACTGATAGCGCTTCCACTTTCATCAAACCGTATCCCCCTTTGTTCATGCTATTGTTATTATATAACAGAAATATCCTTTTCTCAATTTTTAAAATATTTGTTCAGTAAAATATTTATGTCACATAATCTATCTAAATTAAACAGAAAATTTAGTGAAAGCGCTTAAAACGACTCATTTTCATGTATAATATGGATTACAAACGGTACGATTTTCATTGGGTGGTGTATGGATGGAACATATTAAAATATATAATGCAAAAAAATTAAAAACTCCCTATGGGGATTTGCTTATAGAGGGTCCCATATCTCCTGAAGCTTTAGCAGGTTATGAGTTTCATAGTGACTTAGTTGCCTTTCGTCCCCCAGTGCAACAGCATAAAGCTCTAATTGAAATTGCGGCCCTTCCTGAAGGAAGAATTATTGTAGCGAGGGACCGAAATACCATTGTCGGTTATGTTACATATTTATATCCTGATCCTTTGGAGCGCTGGTCTGAGGGAAAAATGGAGGACTTGATAGAATTAGGAGCCATTGAAGTGATTCCTAAATACAGAGGTTGTAGTGTAGGGAAGAATTTGCTTATCGTCTCCATGATGGATGATGCTATGGAGGATTTTATCACTATTACAACGGAATATTACTGGCATTGGGACCTGAAAGGAACTGGATTAAATGTTTGGGAATATCGCAAAATCATGGAGAAAATGATGAATGCCGGTGGCTTAGAATATTTTGCAACGGATGACCCAGAAATTAGCTCCCATCCAGCCAATTGTCTTATGGCTAAGATCGGAAAACGTGTTTCTAATGAATCTATCGAAAAATTTGATCGACTAAGATTCATGAATCGTTTCATGTACTAACTCTTTTTTATTCTAAGAAAAGGGGAGAAAATAGTATGATAGTCGAAGAGATTATGAAATCTGACGTCTCAACCTTAACCTCTGACAACACGATAGAAGACGCCATTCAATTAATGAAAACAAAACGGATCAGACATCTTCCAGTAATAGATAAAAGCCATCATATCATCGGATTAGTGACGGATCGCGATATTAAGGATGCAACACCTTCCATTTTTTATGCTACTGGTCAAAGGGATATTCTCCAGAAATCTGTAAAAGAAATTATGAGAACCAATATAATCACGGGACACCCTTTAGATTTTGTTGAAGAAATTTCAGCTGTTTTTTATGAACACCATATAAGCTGTCTTCCAATCGTTAACGATCAAAAGCTTGTTGGAATCGTAACAGAAACAGACCTATTGCATACGCTAGTTCAATTAACCGGAGCCCATCAACCTGGTTCTCAAATAGAGGTAAAGGTTCCAAATCGAGCCGGAATGCTTTGTGAAGTTACTGCGGTTATAAGTAAGCGAAAAGCAAATCTATTGAGTGTATTAGTCTATCCAGACAAAAAGGATGAAAACTACAAAATTTTAGTTTTGAGAGTTCAAACGATGAATCCGGTTACTCTCATTGATGAATTAAAAAAAGCAGGATATACGGTCCTATGGCCAAATCTCCCGGGGATTACGACATGATCCATGATTCTGTTTTTATCTTTTCTGAAGAACAACTAAAATATAAATTTAACTCCCATCATCCTTTTAATCAACTTCGCTTAAAAATCACCCTAGATCTATTAAAACAACTGAATGCGATTGATAATCATCAAATGGTTCATCCTAGGAAAGCTACCGATGAAGAATTACAGCTCATCCATGACCCTAGTTATATTAATGCAGTAAAGCTTGCTGGTCTAGGCCAATTATCAGCTGAGAAAGCAGAGAGTTATGGTCTTGGGACAGATGATACCCCGATCTTTCCCAATATGCACGATGCAAGCGCCTGGCTGGTTGGGGGAACATTAACCGCCGTTGACTATGTCATGACCGGTAAAGCCAAACACGCGCTGAACCTTGGAGGAGGTTTACATCACGGTTTTAAAGGGAAGGCTTCTGGATTTTGTATTTATAATGATAGTTCAGTAGCAATAAAGTATCTTCAGGAAAAATACCATGCAAGAGTTCTTTATGTGGACACAGATGCTCACCATGGTGATGGAGTACAATGGTCCTTTTATGATGATCCTGATGTTTGTACATTGTCTATACATGAAACAGGGAGGTATTTATTCCCTGGTACAGGTAATGTGAATGAAAGGGGGCAAGGGAAAGGCTATGGGTATTCCTTCAATATCCCTGTTGATGCCTTTACGGAGGATGAATCGTGGCTAGAGGCATATACAACCTCCATAAGTGAAGTTGCCGCTTTTTTCAAACCAGATGTGATTGTAACCCAGAATGGTGCTGATTCTCATTATTTGGATCCATTAACTCATTTATCAGCTACTATGAACATCTATCGAGAGATTCCTAAAGTTGCCCACCGTATCGCCCATCAATATTGTGAGGGGAGATGGATTGCCGTTGGAGGTGGTGGCTATGATATTTGGAGGGTTGTTCCACGAGCTTGGTCATTACTTTGGCTTGAAATGACAAATAACTTAGCTCCTTTGAAGCACCCCTTGCCTACGGAATGGATTCAAGCTTGGCAGCCAAAAGCCTCTGTCCTACTACCAGATCAATGGGTTGATCCAAGCGATTTATATCCACCCATTCCTCGAAAAGCTGAAATTACTGAAAAAAATGCACAGACAGTTGAAAAAGCATTATATCCAATCCGTAACAATAGAAAGAGAATAGAAAAAGGCTGAAACCATTCAGCTTCAGCCTTTTCTCACTTGTCCATCATTTCATTTGCATTGTATTTAGGATCAGAGATGACAATCTCAACCCGCCTATTTTTTTGCCAATTTGCCTCACTATTGTTAGGAACAATGGGTCTCGTCTCACCATAACCAACAGCAATAAATCTAGTTGAATCAAGAGAAAAGTTCTCAATTAAATATCTGATGACTGATCCAGCTCTAGCTGCAGAAAGCTCCCAGTTTGATGGATATCGTTCGGTTGTAATTGGTCGATTATCTGTATGCCCTTCAACCTTAACAAGATTCGGCATCCCTCCTAGCAACACACCCACTTTATCCAAAAAGGCATTTGATTCATTTAGAATCTCTGCTTCTCCTGATTGAAACAGTGCTTGTTCTTGAAGAACTAATACGACACCTCTCTCTGTTCGGTTTGCAACGATAATATTGTTTAATCCATTATCATCCAAGTACGCTTGAACTTCTTCTAAAAGCTTATCGAGACTTTGATCGTTATTCTCTTCTTGTTCCGATTCACCCTGTCCTTCAAGCGGTACAATAGAAGGATAAAAATCTAAGAATTGCTTATCCCTCATTGAGTCTGCTAGTGCTTGGAATTTAATGAGGTCAATTTGTGACATTGAAAATAAAAGAATAAAAAAGACGAGCACAAGGGTCACTAAATCAGAAAAGGTTACCATCCAACGTGGTGCCCCTTTAGGAGCCTGTCGATGTTTTCTAGTAAACTTCATCGTTTAAAGCCTCTCTAGTTACCTCTTTTTCCTTAGCCTCACGTTCTTCCTCAGAAAGAAATGCACTTAACTTCTCTTCAAGAAGCTTCGGATTTTGACCTGATTGTACGCCGATAACCCCTTCAACAATGATCTGTTTAAGAAAAGTCTCTTTTTCTGTCTTTAATTCTAATTTTGCTGCTATAGGGATAAAAACTAAATTGGCAAGCAACGAACCATACAAGGTCGTTAATAAAGCGATTGCCATATTAGGTCCTAGCGTCGATGGGTCATTTAAATTTTTGAGCATGAGCACAAGACCAATCAGTGTTCCAATCATCCCCCAAGCTGGTGCATAATCACCGGCTTTTTCAAGGATTGCTCTTCCCTTCCTATGTCTTTCTTCCATTGCTGCAATTTCAGCTAATAAAATATCTTGAATGACATCAGGATCCGTTCCATCAATGGCCAATAACATCCCTTTTCGTAAAAAACGATCTTCTACTTGATCAATCTCCATCTCGAGTGAAAGTAGCCCTTCTCTTCTTGCCTTGCCCGATAAATGAACAAAGGTATCAATCAAATCTTGAAGCTTCCTTTCGTCGGAAGAAAAAGACTGTCTCATGACTTTTACCATTTGCTTTATATCCTTTAAAGAAAAGCTGACAAGTAAGCCTGAAAGAAGTCCACCTATAACGATAAGCAATGATGCAGGGTCAACAAAAGATAATAATCCAGTCATTCCCCCGTTGTATACAATTCCAAAAAACAGCATAATTACACCTATCGTTAAACCGATAGGTGTTAGAACATCAAGCTTTTTCATAGATTCTCTCCCAACTATCATAAACAAATTTGTCCACTACCTTACTTATCGACAAACTGTTTACTTTGTTGAGCTTCTTAGCTCAATTCGGTGCGGAAGTACTACTGTATGTTCTGAGACTTTTTCCTTATTCATGAATTTTGTTAATAAACGCATCGCAACAGCTCCAATATCATAAAGAGGCTGGATAACCGTTGTTAGTTGTGGTCTTACCATAAGAGATATTCTCGTATTGTCAGAGCTAATCACTTCAAAATCCTCTGGAACATGATAGCCCTTGTCTTGTGCTCCATGAACAACTCCAACTGCCATTTCATCAGATCCTACATAGATTGCTGTTGGTTTTTCAGGAAGTTCAAGTAACTTTTCGAAAGCTTCAATACCAGAATCATACGTATAATCGCCCTCAACAATAAGGTCTTCCTCAACTGAAATTCCAGCTGCCTCTAACGCCTTCTTGTAACCTACCAACTTCTTCTCTTTATTAATTGGTTCATGGAAAGGCCCAATAACCATCGCAATTCTTGTATGTCCTTTTTCAATAAAGGTATTTACAGCATCAAAGGTTGCCTGCTCGTAGTCAATATTAACAGACGGTACTTGTTCAGAATCTTCAAGAGATCCAGCAAGAACAATAGGAGCTGGAGATCGTTTAAATTCTGCCACATGTTCCTCAGAGATATTACCACCCATGAAAACAATTCCATCTACTTGCTTACCAAGCATCGTATTTAATAAGTGTAACTCCTTGTCCTTGTTTTGGTCTGAGTTACTTAAAATGATGTTGTACTTGTACATCGTCGCAATATCTTCAATTCCACGTGCAAGCTCTGCAAAAAATGGACTTGAAATATCAGGTATAATCACTCCAACTGTTGTTGTTTTTTTACTAGCTAATCCTCTAGCTACAGCATTTGGACGGTAACCTAATCTTTCAATTACCTCTAAAACCTTTTTTCTTGTTGCCGGTTTAACATTTGGATTACCATTCACAACACGTGACACGGTAGCCATTGAAACATTTGCTTCACGTGCTACATCATAAATTGTTATGTTCACAATATCGACTCCTTCTTTAAACGCGCTTCGTTTAAGTTTATTTTACTGCAAGTCTGTCATTTTTAACCATTATATAAAAATCGAAACTTGTCTATTTATGTATAAATATCATACTTCACATAGTGGAATGTCGCAATGTAAAGGCTATCTTTTTAACAAAAAAAACAATTTTACGGTGGAAAACGCAAAAAAACCGACTATGATAAGCTCTCATAAGTCGGTTTCTGTGTTTTTTTATTAGACACGCACTAAATTAGAAGCTTGAATTTCTTTGTAGAAAGCATTAAATTGATCAATGTTCATTTGTTGAGCAGAGTCAGACAATGCCACTGCTGGATCTGGATGAACTTCAGCCATTACTCCATCAGCACCTACTGCAAGGGCTGCCTTTGCCATTGGAAGAAGTAGATCTCTACGACCAGTTGAATGTGTAACATCAACAAGAACCGGAAGATGTGTTTCTTGCTTTAAAATTGGAACAGCTGATATGTCTAGTGTATTTCTTGTTGCTCTTTCATACGTACGGATACCGCGCTCACAAAGGATAATTTGTCCATTGCCTTGAGACATAATGTATTCAGCTGCATTGATGAATTCTTCGATGGTTGCAGAAAGTCCACGCTTTAATAGAACCGGCTTATTCACAGCACCTGCTGCTTTTAAAAGCTCAAAATTCTGCATGTTACGAGCACCAATTTGGATCACATCAATATAGTCAACAGCTTTCTCAATGTCAGCTGGGCTTACGATTTCACTAATGACAGCTAGATCGTACTCGTCAGCTACTCGCTTTAAAATCTTAAGTCCTTCCACACCAAGTCCTTGGAAATCATAAGGAGAAGTTCTAGGCTTGTATGCTCCTCCACGCATAAATTTCAAACCTTTTTCTTTAATAGAGGCAGCAACAGCGGCAACCTGCTCATATGACTCAACCGCACATGGACCGAAAATTAATTGAGGGATCCCATGTCCAACCTTTTCGCCTTTGACTTCAACAACTGTATCTTCAGCCTTTTTCTTACGAGAAACAAGCAATGCTTTGCTATGATCATCTTTTTGAAGCTCTAATCCCGCTTTAAAGATTTCTTTAAAGATATGTTCAATCGTAGAGTTTTCGAAAGGTCCATCGTTGTTTTCTTTAATGATATCAAGCATACTTCTCTCACGAACTGGATCGTAACGGAAGACACCTTGTGTTTCCTTCACACGCCCGATTTCTTGAACAAGTCTAGCTCTTTCATTAATTAACTTTAAAAGCTCAACGTTTAACTCGTCAACACGGTCTCTAAGCTGATCTAACTCAACATTACTCATCATTTCTCGCCCCTTTGAATAGTAAATTTCATTAACATGGCTTTATTACTTGCGAAAAGAAAGCCTAATAAGGATTGTTCTTTATCCGCTTCATAAAGTATGTTACATTTCTATATAAGTTAGAGTTATTATATATGAAATTTTTCCATATGTCACGCAATTTTCTTTAATAATTAAACGCTTTTAAGTATTAAAGTGATTTTTTATTATATGAACCTATGGTAGAAGGTGTGATTCTTGTCAATGAATAATAAATTGTTTGCTCTAGATATAGGTACTCGCTCGTGTGTGGGCATTATCCTTGAAGAAACAAATGATCAATATCATGTTGTTGATATGTTGTCTATCGAACACTCTGAGCGAGCTATGCTAGATGGCCAAATCCATGATGTGATGGCTGTATCAAAGCTTATTACCCAAATAAAAGAAGAACTTGAGATCAACCATGGTCCTCTTCATAAGGTATGTGTTGCTGCTGCGGGAAGGGCTTTACGAACGGAGCGGTCGAAGGTATCACTTCCCATAAACGGGAAACCAATTATGCAGAAACAGGACATTTTACATCTTGAGCTTTTAGCTGTGCAACATGCCCAAGCAGCTGTTGCAGAAAAATACAAGGAAGAGAAAAGTCATTACTATTATTGCGTAGGATATTCTGTCCTTTATTATCGTTTAGATGGTGAAGAAATCGGAAGCCTGATTGATCAACAAGGAGACGAGGCATCAGTAGAAATTATCGCCACCTTTTTACCAAAGGTTGTGGTTGAGTCCTTATTAGCTGCCTTGACGCGCTCAGGTTTAGAAATGGAGGCATTAACACTTGAACCAATAGCAGCTATTAATGTTCTCATTCCCCCCTCCATGAGACGATTAAATGTAGCCTTAGTAGATATTGGTGCAGGGACGTCGGATATTGCCTTAACTGATTTAGGAACAGTCATTGCCTACGGAATGGTTCCTATCGCAGGAGATGAAATTACGGAAGCAATAAGTGATCAATTTTTACTAGATTTCCCTTTAGCTGAAATAGCTAAAAGACAATTAAATACCCAAGATTCAATAACTGTTACTGACATTCTTGGATTTGAGACTGAGGTTTCAAAGGCTGAGGCAATTGAACAAATTTCATATGCCATTGATCGGCTAGCTTTATCCATTTGTGAAGAGGTACTTCAACTTAACAACAATAAACCTCCAAAAGCAGTTATGCTGGTTGGTGGTGGTAGCTTAACACCTGAGTTATCAAAGAAAATTGCTGAGAAACTTCAGCTTCCTGCAAACAGAGTAGCTATTAGAGGAATTGATGCCATCTCTTCCTTAACTGTCTCTGACAAAATCACAAAGGGACCAGAGCTTGTCACTCCAATTGGCATTGCCTTAGCTGCCAAACAATCCCCGGTCCAATATAGAACGGTCTATGTAAACGAACAACCTGTTAGGTTATTCGAGGTAAAAACGTTAACCGTTGGAGATTGCTTGTTAGCTGCTGGAATTAAAATGAATAAATTATACGGTCGACCGGGACTAGCCATGATCGTTTCTCTAAACGAAAAGAATATAACTATTCCTGGTCAATATGGTGCCCCTCCAACATTACTGAAAAACGGAGAATGCTGTTCTCTAGATGATCCCATTGAAAATGGAGATACCCTTTTTGTTGAAAAAGGGCAGGATGGAGATCCTACCATACTATCAATTGGACAATTACTTGATGATATTCCAATGAAGGAAGTAGAGATTAATAGGAACACCTATCAAATTGAACCCTCATTTATCTGTAATGGCGAAACTGTCAATACAAATTATATTCTTAAAGACCGGGATGCCATCGTGTTTCATTTTCCAAAGACAATTGAAGATCTCTTCTATAATCTAAATCTGACAAATCTTCTAGAAGATCTTCATCCATTTCATTTAATCCTTAATGGAAAGGATACGTTTTATCCATCCTTCTCAGGGAAGCTATACCGAAACGGTGTGGAATCAAAACTTCAAAGCAGCTTTGAAAATCGCGATAAAATTACCGTACAAAAAAGGGGTACGATTACTGTACAAGATCTAGCTGATCTAAATCAATATATCCTTAATCAGACAATACCTGTTACATTCAACGATAAAGAAATACTCTTAAAAAAAGACATTACGATCATAACCCGAGGAGATACAATATTAAGTGAGGATTGTACCATTCATGATGGTGATTCCTTAAGCATCACTCATCAAAGGTTACAGCCATTTATTTTTCAAGATATTTTTAAAGAGGTTGATATCCACCTTCCAAAAGATACGAATGGATCATTCATCCTTTTGAAGAACAACGAAGAAACAACCTTCTATGATCCTCTTGAACCCTTTGACTCAATAAAGATCATTTTTCCAACTCAAAAAGGAAGTCAGGAAATCAAATGATTCCTGGCTTCCTTTTTTTTATAATTCGTTTTCTTGGGAAACAGTGGCTAACGCTTTACTTGTAATCTTCCAGTGAGATGCATGCCAAGCAACGTCCCCTCTTACAAAAAGAATGGCTTGTGGTGACTCATGTTTAATGTGAAAGCGTTCTGCAATATAATTAGAAAGCTCTCTTGATGTTTGAACAATCAAATAATAGCTCTTAACACTTGACTTACTAG
Source organism: Robertmurraya korlensis NBRC 107688 (assembly GCF_001591645.1). Lineage (GTDB taxonomy): Bacteria > Bacillota > Bacilli > Bacillales > Cytobacillaceae > Robertmurraya_A. The sequence continues at coordinate 10,992 of NZ_BCVH01000017.1, forward strand.
TAAATTCTTCGTATTCCTCATAAGCAGCTTGACTGATCGGACAAGTATTCGAATGCTTTAAGAGATAAAAGTTTTCCTTATCCACAAGAGCATCAAATTGCTCCTTCGTCTGAATTTGTTCCATTTTTTCCCCTCCTAAGATATGTATAAGGTTATTTTACACAAATTGTAATAAAAAACGCAGTGTAGATATAATATCATTACCCTGCGTTTTTGAACATTTATCTGCTTGTTATTGATTGAATTGTGATTCCGTTTCATCAAAAGCTCTTTTTGTTTCCTCGAGCTTTCTTTGAAGATCCTTATCATCACTTAAAACTGGAGAAAACTCGTCCTCATACACTAGATTTGCTGTCGACTCATCTTCCGTCTTAACAGGTTTAATTGCTTTCACCTTACTCATGACTTCATTGGATTGTTTGAAGACAACTTGTCCAATTGAAGAAGTCTTCCCTTTAGCAACCTCTGCTAATTCTGCGCTCTTCCCTTTTGCTACATCATACAGCTGACTAGTTTTCCCTTTTAAATGGTCAGCCTGTGTGTTTAATTCCGTTCTCATTTCTCTACCAGACTTTGGCGCGAGGAATAGTGCAGTTGCTGCTCCAACTAGCCCACCGATGATAGCACCAAATAAAAATTCCTTCGACCCAGATGTTTCATTTTCTATTTGTCGATTGTCCTTTTCAGTATCGTGATTCACCATATCATATTCCTCCTCTAATAATAACTTCTTTCTCTTCCCTTCTCACTAAGACCTTTTTCAACAATCACCTTTTCTTTTTTCCTATGTGCCCATCGATCCTTCATTTCAAGAAAGACATTTCCCCATTGGATCACTTGACTAACCTTGTCTTTATTCTGATCAACAGCGTCGTTTACAGAATTTGTGATTGTTTGAAGAGAAGCATTAAACTTTTGAATGGTCCCTCCTACATCTTTAACGGAATCCACTACACTTCCTAAGCTTTCTGATTTCTTTTGAATATCTTCTGCTAGGGCATTCGTTTTCTTCAATAAGTCTGTCGTTTCCCTAGTTACCCCATCAAGCTGACGTTCTAAACCATTTAATGTTTTTGAAATACTATCCAATGTTCCTTGAAGAGACTGTAACGCTTTGGATAGAAAGATGACTAAAATAAGAAAGGCAACTGCCGCAATCCCTGCACTTACATAAAGTATCCACTCCACAATATCTTACACCTCCATTGACGCTTACATTTCATTACTTACCCTACTAAGAATGCGTTAAACGTCAATCTTAATAAATCAATACTAAAATTTTACCATAAATAAAACAAAATTGTTATAAGTGCGCCAACTTTCACCCTTTAGGTTACAATAATAAAGGTGTAAAAAGTTTGTTAAAAGGAAGGGAAAAAAAGATGAAAGATTCACGTATTGAGCTTTTAGCCAAAAATCTTATTAATTACTCAGTTAAGCTGCAACCAGGCGAAAGGGTACTAATTGAAAATTTCGGTTTACAAAGAGAATTAGTAACCGCATTAGTTAAGGAAGCCTATGCAGCAGGAGGGCATCCTTTCGTACTCCTTAAAGATCAGCAAGTGGACCGTGCCTTGCTACTAGGTGCACAGGAAGATCAATTTAACTTAATCGCAGATTTTGAAGCGAACGTTATGAGTCAAATGGATGCATACATAGGATTACGTTCCGGCGACAATATCAATGAGCATGCAGATGTACCTGATGAGAAAATGAAAATTCACGGATCAACAATCGGGAAGAAAGTACACCGTGATATTCGTGTGCCTAAAACAAAGTGGGTTGTCCTGCGTTATCCAAATTCTTCAATGGCTCAACTTGCAAAAATGAGCACAGAAGGCTTTGAAGATTTCTATTTTAATGTTTGTAATTTAGATTACGGAAAAATGGATCAGGCCATGGATGCTCTTGTAGAGTTAATGAATAAAACTGACAAGGTAAGAATCACTGGACCTGGAACGGATTTAACGTTCTCTATTAAAGATATACCGGCTATTAAGTGTTCGGGACAAATGAATATTCCTGATGGAGAGGTATATACTGCACCAGTTCGTGATTCTGTCAATGGAGTGATTACTTACAACACTCCTTCTCCATATCAAGGATTTACATTTGAAAATGTAAAACTTACTTTTAAAGATGGGAAGATTATTGAGGCCACAGCTAATGATACAGAGCGAATTAATAAAATATTTGATACAGATGAAGGTGCTCGCTTTGTTGGGGAATTTGCCATTGGTGTAAATCCCTATATACTACACCCGATGCAGGATATTTTATTTGATGAAAAAATTGATGGCAGCTTCCACTTTACACCTGGTCAGTGTTATGATGATGCATTTAATGGAAACCATTCGAACATTCACTGGGATATGGTTAATATTCAACGTAGTGACTACGGTGGAGGAGAAATGTACTTCGATGATGTATTAGTGAGAAAGGATGGGCGCTTCGTAATCAAAGACCTTGAAGTATTAAATCCTGAGAATTTAAAGTAAGCAAAAAGATGCAGCTAAAATAGCTGCATCTTTTTTATAATTGACGTTCGTAAGCTTCTTGAAACTTTTGAATATCTCCAGCACCCATAAATAAAATGACACTGTTTTTATGTTGTTTTAAAGTTTCTGTAGTTTCTTCATTGATAATTTCTGCGGAATCGATTTTACTACGTAAGTCCTCTATGGACAACTTTCCGTAGTTTTCTCGAGCCGAACCAAAAATATCACATAAATATACTTTATCTGCCAATTGAAGACTATCAGCAAATTCCTCTAAAAAGGTTTGTGTTCTTGTAAATGTATGTGGCTGAAACACAGCAACGATTTCTCGATCTGGATATTTCTGTCTTGCTGCATCCACTGTTGCCTTAATCTCAGTTGGATGATGGGCATAATCATCTATCAACACCTGAGAGCCAACATGCTTTTCTGTAAATCTTCTCTTAACGCCTGTAAAGCTTAGAAGCTGTTCCTTTACCTTGTCAGCTGATAGCTCTTCATAGTGACAAATGGCAATAACTGCAAGTGCATTTAACACATTATGATCACCAAAGGTTGGCACTTGGAATGTATCATAGAAGGTGTTTCTAACAAATACATCGAAGGTCGTTCCTTCAGTAGTTTTTACCACATTCCTAGCCTGGAAATCATTTTCTTCGTCAAAGCCATAAAAAACAACAGGTACTTTTGCTTGGATTTTTTGAAGCTGTTCATCATCGCCACAAGCAAATATCCCTTTTTTTACCTGCCATGCCATCTCTTGAAAAGCTGAAAATACATCATCAATATTGGCAAAATAGTCAGGGTGATCAAAATCAATATTCGTCATAATTGCATAATCTGGAAAATAAGAAAGGAAATGTCTTCTGTATTCACAGGCTTCAAATACAAAATACTCCGCATCTCTTTCTCCCTTACCAGTACCGTCCCCGATTAAAAAGGCAGTCGGTTTTGCGCCTCTCATGACATGCGAAAGGAGCCCGGTTGTAGATGTCTTCCCGTGGGCACCAGTCACAGCAACGCTAGTGAAGTTCTGCATAAAATCACCTAAGAAACGGTGATATCGAACGACAGGTAAGCCTAGTTTTATCGCTTCTTGAATTTCTTCATGTTCATCTGTATAGGCATTTCCAGCTATAACTGTTAATCCAGGTACAATATTTTCTTTTTGGAAAGGCAGGATCTTTATTCCTAATTGTTCAAGAGCTGTCTGAGTAAAGAAACGCTTCTCTACATCGGAACCCTGAACCTCAAAATTCATATCATGAAGAATTTGTGCCAGTGCACTCATTCCAGATCCTTTTATACCTACAAAATGGTAAATTGTCATATAAAGAACCTCCAACCATCTTCTAACTGTATCACAGTATATGACATTTTATTTTATTTGCTCATTTATGCAGTTGGTACTGCTTTTTTTTGCAAACAGTGAACTCAATTTTATCATATTGTGACATTATATCATTTTTTATTTATAAAAACTATGGAACGTTTGGTCATAATACCTTTTCTATCTATGCCTATTTTACTACATAGTTTATGAGAAAAAGCCTAAAAATAACCATCATTACATTTCTTGAATACTTTGGAGATCATTCTCACCAATTAATACATCCCGCGGTTTACTTCCACGATTTTCAGAAATATACCCGTTTTTCTCCATCATATCAATTAATCTAGCTGCTCGATTATATCCAATCTTAAATCTTCTTTGAAGGCTCGAGGTCGAAGCGGACCCTTGGTCAACGACAAATTCACAAGCTTCAAAAAACAGTTCATCCTCTTCTTCACTAACAGAAGCCCTTTTTAAAAGCTCTTCTTGATGAAACAGGTAGTTTGGACTTTGTTCTCTCCGTACATGAGCAACCACCGAGTCAATTTCTTCGTCCGAAACAAATGTACCTTGTAGACGGACAGGCTTTGAGGATCCATTTTCTAAAAATAGCATGTCTCCACGGCCTAGTAGACGCTCTGCTCCTGCTATATCTATAATGGTACGAGAATCAATTTGACTTGAAACAGAAAACGCAATGCGGGTAGGAACATTTGCTTTAATTAAACCAGTAATGACATCAACAGACGGCCGTTGTGTGGCAATAATTAAATGTATTCCACATGCTCTTGCCTTTTGAGCAATACGACATATTGCCTCCTCTACATCTGCTGGGGCCATCATCATTAAATCTGCTAATTCATCTATAATAATTACAACAAAAGGTAACTTATCCGCATGTTGATTATGCTGTTCACACTGCTCGTTAAAACGATTGATTTCCCGAACACCCGTATGCGCAAATAATTCGTATCGTCTTTCCATTTCTTCCACAGCCCACTTTAGGGCAGCTGTTGCTGCTTTCACATCAGTAATTACAGGGCTTACAAGATGTGGTATTTGATTATAAGGAGCTAGTTCCACCATCTTCGGATCAATTAATAGCAGCTTCAATTCATCGGGCCTTGCTTTATAGAGAAGGCTGACTAGTATGGTATTGATGCACACACTTTTCCCCGATCCAGTAGCTCCTGCAATCAAGCCATGCGGCATTTTACGCAAATCTGTTACGATTGGCTTTCCGGAAATATCTAGTCCGAGTACAGCAGTTAACGGTGACTTCGATTGAAGAAACTCTGAACTGTTAATTATCTCTGATAGTAAGACTGGTCTGCTTAATTCATTAGGTACCTCAATCCCGATCGTGTGCTTCCCAGGAATCGGTGCTTCAATCCGAATATCTTTTGCGGCTAGACTTAATTTTATATCATCTGCTAGATTTGTGATTTTGTTTACCTTTACACCTGGCTCTGGTTGCACTTCAAATCTCGTCACAGATGGACCTTGCGTGACATTCACCACACTTGCTCGAACATTAAAACTTTCTAACGTGTCATTAAGAAGTCTTTCTCGTTCTTCAAGCCACTCTCCGCTTGTATCATAGATAACTGGAGGGGAAAGGAGATTCAGTTCTGGGAATACGTAATACGGATTTTCCTCATCCACAACTGTATCTACTTCAAAGTCGTTAGAAAGTAGCACATCTTCTTCCGTTTCTTCTTTAGCAGGCAGTTGTATGGGTGGCACAACAGGGTTATCAGTCATTACCTGCTTCTTCTGATTCTCTAATTTGCGCCGATCTTCCTGTAACATTAATACATTAAAAGGCAAATGCTTTCGTTTGGGTGCAGGTTCAACAGGGGTTTCTTCCTCTTCATTACTATCTAACTCTTCCTGCTCAATCTTCTGTTGTGGATTTGCTTCAATGGTATGCCCCTCTACCTGAACAAGCTCCTGTTCATTTACGTCCGTCTCTTCTGTTTGAATAATCTGTTCCGCTACTGGTTTCTCTACTTCCTCTATAACGCTCTCTACCGCTGCTGCTACCTCTAATTCCGCAGTAAGTTCCATCGGAATATGCTCTTTCAAGTCTATCTCTTGTAATGACTCCAACTGATCGGTAGGAGCCTGTGTAGGTTCTGCTACTGTATCTGTAAAGAATGTTTCATTTTCAGCATTCATACTAGTTAATTCAATCGGATCCGTCTCTATGACCACTTTCTCTGGAACTATCGTGACTTGTTCCTGTGTCTCCCTAGTTTCCGGTTGAATAGGAATGTCCGAAGTACGTTCTATGTAATCTTTCTTTATAAACGAATTAAGCTCGTATTCTACCGGCCTCTCTTCCTGATGACTCCCCCTTTTCGTAAATCCATAAACAGGAGAAGGAATTTCTGTTGGTCGAAATGGTCTTTTGGATACTTCTCTAGTCTTTGTTTCACTTTTTGGAGTCGGACTCACCGTGCTTTTAGTGATTGGGCTTACTCTTGGTTTTGAATAAACCGTTTCACTTTTTCTTTTTGTTTCTGTGCGTTGGCGGGAAGAGATTCTTTCTTCTCTGCTTTTTCTAGGTGTTTGCTGTCTCTCTGTTTCGTCTGGTATTAAAGGAAACTTAAATTTGCCTGTCGGATACTGGTACACGATTCTAACATCAATATCCTTCTGTTCTTTTTTTGTTTCTTTATAAGGCTCCATCTTTTGTTCAAATATTTCTTCTTGTTCATTGTCATTTATCTTACTAAACAATTTCTTAAACCAATTCAAACCTAATCACTCTTTCTTCATTCTCATCATGTCTTCTTATTTTATCACTGAATACAATAATTTCGACAAGAAATAAAAGATTACTAGTAATATTATAATTTTGAATCTTTTGACCTAACATGTTAAATAACAGTCATTAGGAAAAATAAAAGGACCATCATTGGCCCTTTAGTTTGGTTTTTTGCTTTTGTTCTTGCCTAAAATAAAAATAGGTTCTAATTCTCCATTTTCATACAAAAAGGACAAAGCCGTTATTGGAACTCGCCCACTTGCAAAGAAACTCATGGTCATTTGTGCCAAAATATCATAACCCGTCTCGTTTTGAATATCTGCAATAATTAACACATCCTGATGCGGAACCGCCACAGCCATATCACCAGTTATTTTTGAATGCATTTCCTTTAAAAATGATTCGTTTAAAACACGGCTAGCATCGTAACCATCGTTTGTATTTAGAAAATAAAAAACATTTCCTGCAACAGTATCACTTTTCATTGTAGTTTTTAGGCTTCTTACATTGAAAAGGGCAACTTCACGAATATATTCTCTCGTCCAATTTTCCTTTGTCATTAATGCGTCATCTATTATTCGGTACGCATTTCCTAAGTCTAACGCATAATAAACTCTAGTTTCAGCAGTATGATCATCATACACTAAAGGAATTTCTTCACGCGATACAACAGGAGTGGATGTAGAACGGATGACAGGGAAAATTTTCGTCTTTTCTCCTTCTTGAGTCGTTTTCTCATCCATTGCCTTAAGACCTTCCTCGACATAGTAGACGACTTCATCGATCGCTTTTTCCTTGTCTACTTCCCATTTTGCTATAATTCTAGGCAATTCAACGGAAATCCCTCTTCCACTATCCTTGCTTTCTATACGGAGTTGATCCGTTTTCCGATCATAGGTTATCGTACGGCTATCATTTTGAAGGCGTTTTTCCAGCTCATTCTTCATTTTTTTACTGTCCATTTTCATCTATACTTACCTCCTCATTGGAGCATTCTGCTTTTATTTTACATGAAATAACCCCCAATCTAAGGAGAATTGGGAGCTATGTGGTTATTATAGTTCTTTGATAAATTGTTCGATTTCTTCTTGTGTTTTTCGATCTTTGCTAACAAAACGGCCAAGCTCTTTTCCTTCCGCAAACGCAATAAAGCTTGGAATACCAAACACATCTAAGCTAATACACAGGTCAATAAACTGATCACGATCTACGTATATGAAGTTGTATTCGTTGTACTTCTCTTCAATTTCCGGCAAGATTGGTTCAATTATACGACAGTCAGGACACCAATTTGCTGAAAACATAAATATATGTTTCCCATTATTTTTCATTGAATCAAACTGTTCTACACTCTCAAGCATTTTCATATGATTACCTCCTATTACAGTTTATACATTCCTTAATTAGTTATACAGACTACCATATTCTAAAACATTACAGCCTCACTGAAAAGAAATTAGACCTCAAATAAAAAAAGCGAAGGAAATTATCCTGCGCTTTCTATCAACTTTATGGAGTTAACAATATCAATCATCATATCTGCTTCACTGCTTAGTGACCTTGTTTTTGTTTCTGTTGTTATCTTCATCCCACCGACACCAATTGTTAGCTCATTCATGTTGTCTTCGAGCTCTCTTACTAGTAAAAAGCCGTATTTCCCATCATGTTTTATCACTTTATCGGTATCAAACTTCTCTTGATCCACTGTGGATTGGTAAACAACTTTGCTATCTTGACCTTCTATTGGGTTATAAAATAAAATGTATGTTTTTGAACCATTCTTCAAAATAATATTATTGGGAGATTCTTCTTCTACTTCAAAACCAAAAGGTAAATAATACTCAATTTCTTCCGTTTTATTATTTGGTTTTTTAGCCTTTTCTTTAAAAGCGTTCTCCACAACCTCTACTGTTTCTGTTTCCTCTTCGTCAAAGGATGCAGAACATCCACTAAGGTAAAATAGAGCAGCTATACAGAGGAAAGTTGCCTGTATATACTTTCTCATACTTTCTTCCTCCCTACATAGGAACTATTGTCTTCTTTTCTATCATACCCGTCTCCCTATCCGATGACAAGCCTTCCAATTGTTACAATTGTGTTTCTAAACGGTTTATGTACTCATATTGGCCAACTAGTAATGTGCTAACGTGTAGAAACATCTCTTGCCTTGGAATGAGTCCATTTGTAAAAATACCTATTGCTCCTTCTTTGCTTCGAATATTTGTTTTGTTCATGAAATCATCCATAATTGGCCCTAATTCTCCCCCTACTAAAAGCCTATGTTCAACTTCTTTAGGTAATAAGATTCTAGCTCCTCCACTGATGATCGGAGGTTTACCGGTTTGAATTAATGCTCCCCAATTACATAGCATGATTCCAAATTTCGTTTGCTGTACTCCTCCTTCAAGTCCAATCCCTACCTCGGCCCCACATTTTTCAAGGGCTGCTTGTGCACGATTGATCGCGCCTTGTATGGTCTCTTCATCTGAAAATGGCTGTTCACTTACTCCAGATGGAACATCAACTGCCTCAATTCTGGCCTCATACCTCTTAAAAGCCTCTTCAACCGCTCTTACTTTTGTTTGGTTTTTTGAACCTACTGCCACACGCATATAACTACACCTCTATTTCAAAATAAAAGGAGGTTACCAGTGGTTACCTCCTCATGTTTTTAACTATTTTGTCTAATCGTATCTACTGTAGTCTTGTCACAAGCTTTAACGAGGTTGATGATAAGCTCTTTTGCAGCAGCATAATCGTCAATGTGAACAATGGAAGCAGCAGTATGAATGTATCGAGAGCAAATACCTACAACAGCACTTGGGACCCCTTCATTTGAAGTATGCACTCGCCCAGCATCTGTCCCTCCAGGGGAGACAAAGTATTGATATGATATATTATGCGTTTCAGCTGTATCTAGAACAAACTCTCTCATTCCTCGATGCGTGACCATTGATCCATCTAGAATTCTAAGTAACGCTCCTTTTCCTAGTTGCCCAAATTCATTTTTATCACCAGCGGCATCATTTGCAGGACTTGCATCAAGCGCAAAGAAGATATCTGGTTTAATTAAAGTTGCTGCTGTTTGCGCTCCTCTTAATCCAACCTCTTCCTGAACTGTTGCCCCAGAATATAAGGTATTTGGTAACTTCTCACCTTGAACTTCTTCTAACAATTCAATAGCTAGACCACATCCGTAACGGTTATCCCAAGCTTTAGCCAATATTTTTTTCGCATTTGCCATTGGTGTAAACGGACAGATTGGCACAATTTGCTGCCCAGGCTTAATTCCTAATTCCTTTGCATGGTCCCTGCTGTCAGCCCCAATATCAATTAACATATTACTAATTTCCATCGGCTTACTTCGCATACTTTCATCTAACAGATGCGGAGGAATAGAGGCAATCACCCCAATAATGGGTCCATTATTTGTCATAACCTGAACACGCTGAGCTAGTAGGACCTGGCTCCACCAGCCACCTAATGGTTGAAAACGAATCATTCCGTTATCTGTTATTGCTGTTACCATAAATCCTACCTCATCCATATGTCCCGCAACCATGACACGTGGTCCGTTCGTATCACCATGCTTAACTCCAAAGATACCTCCCAAATTATCTTGAATGATCTCATCCGAATACTGAGTTAATTGTTCACGCATAAACTTTCTAACTAGGTGCTCATTTCCAGATGCCCCTTGAAGTTCCGTTAATGTTTTGAATAGTTGTAATGTCTTCGAATTCATGTATAATGGCCTCCTATTATTCACATGACTCTGTTTATGTACATTCTTTATTTTACTTAACTTTCCGACGTGTTACCACTTTATTGATTGCCACTCTTAATTATGTATGTAAAATTTGATATGATGGAAAGAGGATTTGTTCGTATGAAAAAGGAGGGGCTATATGAACTGGAAATCATTTTTTACTGGCATATCTGTTGGATTAATTTCAGGCTATCTTGCAAGCGAGTGGGTCTCCCAAAAGGGAAAAGTATCCCCAGAAAAAGCCCTTACACACGCAAAAGTAAAATTTAAAGAACGAGGTCCCATTAGTGGCTCTTGGATTCAAATGACAACTGAGCCATATGAAAAGAACAACATAACCTATGAAGTGTATAAAGGTGGAGTATCAAGAACTGTAGATGATACGTTAGAGCAGTTTGAATTTATTTCTGATGCAAAAACGGGAAGTATTCTAGAAGTATATCCACTCTAAAAAAAGCTGCCTAACTTAGGCAGCTCTCTTTATTTATTATCCCTCTTTACTGATTCCACAATCTCATAATTTTGATTCCATTTTACTGCCCGATAAAAAGCATCATGATAAAAGGAAAACCAAGCATTTTTATCCATACCAAATCGGAGCCATTTTTGTTTCGCTTCTATTGAATTCATAGGATAGTCATCATAAGCCATGACCCAGAGTGGGTTTTGATGTGCATGTGTCGGCATAATATCTGCCATATGAATGATCGCTTCATTGTCATCCTCAATGATCAGAATGGAATGTCCATCACTATGTCCACCCGTATGAACCATTTTTATTTTCCCATTGACCCACTCGTGATCAAATGGCACAACCTGTGCTTCAATGGCTTTCCAATTTTCCTTCCAGTATGTATTTTGTGATCGAATATTAGGTTCTCTCATTTCATTCCATTCTATTTTTGAAACAATAATCTTTGCATTAGGAAATGTAGATACATATTGGTTATTCTTTAATTCTGTTAACCCACAAGCATGATCAAAATGCATATGAGTCATTAAAACGTAATCAATATCTTTTTTTGTTAATCCTAGTACGTCTAAGGATTCGGTAAGGGCTGATTCCTCTGTTACGCCAAAATTCTTTTTCTGTTTTTCAGTCAGCTTGCCTTTCCCAATACCTGTCTCAACCAAAAAGTTTTTCCCATCCTGCTGGATTAAAATAGGGTCCGTTCTAAGCTCTATTTGATTTTTGTCATTATGAGGGTATTTCCTTGACCAAAGTGCTTTTGGAACGACACCAAACATCGCCCCACCATCTAAGTGAGTAACTCCACCTTGTAACCAAGTAAGCTTTACATGTTTTAACTGTAACGTTTCCACTTTATCCCTCCTTCGTCTTATACTATGTATTGTACCATTCCTTCCTTTTTTAGGAATTAAAAAGGAGTCTATTAAGAGAATAGACTCACTTGGCTTACTGGAAGAAATTTTTCCCATAAAATATTTCATCCATTTCACTTGTTAAGCTTTCTGTAATTTCTTTCTGCTCTAACTCAGTTAAAGTATCCTTTGTGTACCCAAACAAATAATTATTTAAATCAAAATTTTTCAGTTTGCACTTCGTATGAAAGATATTTTCTTGATACACATTCACATCAATCATATGATATTGATCGTTTATTTCATCCGGAATAAAATTTTGAATCGATGTAATATCATGATCGATAAACAATTTGTGACCATATTTATCCCTCGTAAACCCACGAACCTTGTAGTCAATGGTCATAATATCTGTATCAAATGAATGGATTAAGTAATGTAATGCCTTTAGTGGTGAAATCTCCCCACAGGTAGAGACATCAATGTCAGCACGAAACGTACTAATCCCTTCATAAGGGTGGAACTCTGGGTACGTATGAACCGTAATATGACTCTTATCCAATTGCATAACCACTGAATCTGGAAGAGGGCCTGGGGACTCGTCATATGTAGATTCAGTTGGCACCTCAACAACTGGTCCTTCAGAAACGAGAATTGTCACACTAGCTCCTTGCGGGACATAATCCTGCTGAGCAATATTTAACACATGAGCACCAATAATATCTGAAACATTTTTTAAAATTTTTGTTAACCGATCGGCATTATATTGTTCATCAATATAGTCTAAATAAGCTTCCCGCTCTTCCCTTGTTTTGGTGTAACAAATATCATACATATTAAAGCTCAGTGATTTGGTTAAGTTATTGAAGCCATGCAACTCAATTCGCTGTTCTGGAGTGAGCATTCCTTCTTCCCCCTTCACAATAATATCCGTAAATATTATTAACTTACCCAACTCCTTACAAAAAAAACAGCCCTACGTTAGTAAGACTGCTCATTTTTTCTGAAATTGAACTTCACAACGATAGATACGGAAGCCTTTGGAAGAAAATTTCTCTTCGTATTCTGTCATTATGTTGCCCTCGTATGAACTATTATGAAGGTCTAAGCTCAAATACTTTAAAAGCATTCCATATTCCGAAAAGCTCCTAAGAGAGAACTCAAACAATGCTTGATTATCCGTTTTAAAGTGAATCTCTCCATTATCCACAAGAATATTTTCATAAATGGAAAGGAAAGTTTTGTACGTTAGTCTTCTTTTCTCATGGCGAGATTTTGGCCAAGGATCAGAGAAATTCAAATATACCTGATTCACATCGCCCTTTGCAAAATAATTCTGAAGTTCAACAGCATTTACATTCATTAAACGTAAATTAGGAAGATCTTCTTCAATTAGTCGGTCTAGAGCAATGACAATAACACTCTTGTATACCTCAATACCAATATAATTAATATGTGGATTTGCTTTAGCCATTTCAGTAATAAAACGACCTTTACCCGTTCCAATTTCGATATGAATAGGCTGGTCATTTCCGAACACTTCGTTCCATTTTCCTCTGTAGCTTTCTGGATCCGCTACAACATATTGCGGATAGGATTCTAGCCTATCCTTTGCCCAAGGCTTATTTCTTAAACGCATGTTGACACCCCTAAAATAATCTATCGTTCAAACCATATCATGAGAGGAAAAGAGTTGCAACCAAAACTAATCCTTTGTCTACTTATTAATTTACGTATAAATAAAAAAAGGAATTCACAACCTAAGTGTGAAATTCCTTTTTCCGTATTTAAAGCAACCTTGAAAGGGTGTGTTCAAATGCCTTTAGAACAAAAGGATCAAATGAACTTAATAAAAGATATATTAACGAATCACAGTACTGATTGTTGTGGTTCCGTATCTGAATGCGAACAATTGGAACGATTAGTAAAATCACTGATGGTTAACACTGAACTCGATCATAATGTAAAAAATGTACTGGAAGAAGTTTATAGCTATTCTCAGCACGGTGCAAATTCAAGTGAGCTAGATGAGCATATCGAGTCCCACCAAGAGCAACTTGGACAGTGGGTATCGGAAATCGATCAGTTTTCTTGAGCCACCAGAGTGGATAAGTACTTTATCCAATGGTTCATCTCTTCAAATCTATCCTTATTTTTATGCCATTGAATGGAGGAAATGGTTTGGGCAATCGTATACCATTTCATTCGTAGCATTAGTTCGTCAGTGAGTTCGATTTCATACATGTCTAACCAGTCCACCCATTTATCATGTGGGAGATACCAGTACAGCATCATACCTAAGTCTATAGCAGGGTCGGCAATCATTGCACCATCCCAATCAATGAGATACAACTGGTTGCTTTCCGTAAGCAACCAGTTGTTGTGATTGACATCGCAATGACAAACAACCTTCTCCTCATATTGAATATTATCGAGCTCCTGATGTAAAAACAAAAGAGCCTCGCCAATAGCAGCATGAGATTTCACATCATCATCTAACTCCTGCGCTAAAATGGACAAAAGATGAACAGGCTCTAATGGAGTTTTCCCCATCCTTTTTAGCATACCGAGCAATGCCTCTGACTTGTGGATCTTTTTTAGAAGCTTTGCCACTCGATTCGTATTCATATCTTGTGGCTTTAGCTCTCTTCCCTTTAACCATTGCTGAGCGGTAATGACATCCCCGTTTTCGAGCCTTTTCGTCCAAATAAGCTTTGGAACAATTCCTTCTGCTGATAATACGGCAAGAAATGGAGAGGAATTTCGTTTAAGAAAGAGCCTCTGATCATCATGCTGTGCAATAAACGCTTCTCCCGTCGCTCCTCCTGCAGGAACGATTTCCCACTCTTGTCCAAATAAGTGTTCCAAAATTGTTCACCTTCATTTTAACTGCGTCATTAGTTTCTATTATAAGTAGCTTTACCATATTAAGTAATCCATGTTCATACACGAGTCTCTTACAAGTAAAAAAGACAGCTATTGTAAATTAAATCGCCAATAGCCATCTTTATAGATTTTATCTCCTACAGTATTCTTCGTCAAGAGAGACATCATACTTTTCTACTTCACTAGTACATAAACACTAAGAGGAGAAAGACATATTTCATTTTCGGATATTCGATACATCCCATTCATATCTACCCTATTTTGATCGGTGATTACTTGCCAATCAACATTTGGCAACGCGACGGTACGTTCTGTCTTAAGAGGATTGAATAGAACGATGATATCATTCCACATTCCATAATTCCTAACATCTTTGAGTGTGTACCCAACAACAGGCTTTTCCAATGGTAAGAAAGACATATGCTTATTAATCAAGTCTGAGGAAGGAAAACGAAAGGCTTGATGTGATTTCCTTAGTTTGATTAATCCCTTGATAAACTCTATATGGTCTTTATTTTCATACACTCGATCCCAATCCACTTGATTAATATCATCGGGTGAACGGTAACTATTTCCATTCCCCTTTTTTGTGCGAAAAAATTCTTGCCCACAATGTAAGAAAGGAATTCCTTGAGATAAGAGGACTAATGCTGTTGCTAGTCTCTGTTGCTTCTTCCTAGTCTCTTCGGACTCCTCTTTTTCACATATAAGCAGTTTATCCCAAAAGGTATGGTTATCATGTGATTCAATGTAGTTTACCGATTGAATGGGCTCTTGAAATAAACCCTTTTCCTTCAACCCTACACTGCCTGCTAAAATCTTCTTCGTTGCCTCGAAGTATCTTTCATTTCCTAGTGCGTAGCCTTTATCGTGTATATTGAACGTGTTACCCTTTACGGTGTCTCTAAAGAAATCATTGAATTGGCCGATTCTTGGAAGTTTTTTCTGATTGCGAATGCTTGCCTTTGTTTCGATGGCGATGGGAGTATTTAAATCCCACCCCTCACCAATCATAATGGTGGAAGGGTCCAATAAATCTAGAGATTTTCGTATCTCGTTCATTGTTTCTATATCCAATATCCCCATCAAATCAAAGCGAAATCCGTCTATTCCATATTCTTTCTTCCAAAAAAGGACAGATTCTATAATAAACTTCCTCACCATTTTACGTTCAGAGGCAATATCATTTCCTACTCCCGTTCCATTGGAGGGCATTCCATTTTGATCATGTCGAAAAAAGTATCCTGGTACTATTTTTTCAAAGGAAGATTCTTCTCTAATGTATACATGATTGTATACAACATCTAAAATGACTCGAAGTCCTTCACTATGAACAGCACCTATTAACTCCTTTAATTCATTGATTCTGGAATAAGGGTTCGAGCAATTAGATGAATAACTTCCCTCCGGAGCATTAAAGTGAATGGGGTTGTATCCCCAATTATAATCCTTCTTATCTCCAAGCTCATCTACACCAGCAAAATCATTGAGTGGAAGCAGTTCGATGTGAGTTACTCCTAAATCCTTTATATAGCTTAAGCCTGTTAACTGTCCATGACTACTGTACGTATCCCTTTCAGTCACACCTAGATACAATCCCTTACCTGAAACTCCACTATTTGGGTGGATGGTTAAGTCTCTTATATGTGCTTCATAAATAATCGCGTCAGTAGGAGCATTAAATCCTGTTAGCGGTTTACCTACCACAGGGGTACGATTTAGGTCTACGATGACTCCTTTTTCCCCATTGGCTGTCACAGCAACTACGTAAGGGTCTACGGCCTCCCTCCATTGTAGATTTACGCAAACAAGATAAGTATAGTGGTATCCTTCTAAGTCTCCCTCTACGGTTGTTGTCCATACCCCTTTTTCCATGCGATTCATTTCATAATGAAGATCTTCCTCGCCAGACGTGCGATCAAGTTTCAGCTGACCTTGTGTTGCTGTAGGTGCCCAAAGAGTGAAGATGGTCCGTTCTGGTGAGTATTGGACTCCTAGAGACCCATCAAAGTAAAATTCATCATCAAACTGAGGCGTTCGAATAACTGCTCCGATTTGGAGATCTGTTTCCCCTCCATATTCATCAACTACATGATAAGTTAATCCGATTTCTGGTTCCTTATCGATATGACAAATATATTTTACCGACTCAT
Source organism: Robertmurraya korlensis NBRC 107688 (assembly GCF_001591645.1). Taxonomy (GTDB): domain Bacteria; phylum Bacillota; class Bacilli; order Bacillales; family Cytobacillaceae; genus Robertmurraya_A. Next base: position 27,727 of record NZ_BCVH01000017.1, read on the forward strand.
GTAATTGCATTTTCTCCATAATAGCTAACTTCTCAGTTTTATCTCCTTGCTTGAGTGAAAACTCCTTTGATTCACCATTATGATAAGCCATAGGTAACAAAATAGTAATTATGTTGACATCATCTAAATAGGCATAAAAAAGTCTCTCAATAATAATCATGCATTTTTCAGCTCCTTCTGCCCCCTATCCTTCTTTATTCCCCTTGTGATCATTGGCAACACCTGCTGACAAGCCTGAATTTGCAAGGGTGTCTCAGCAAAATAATCACCATCAGCATGCGCCATCATCGGGGTAGAAGAATATATTAGAATTTCTCGGCCAGTTAACATTCTTACTTCTTTGAAGGCGACATGACCACCCCAAAAAACGCTCACAAACACAGAAAGCATTTTTAGCCTTGATAAACGATGTACAATAATAATATTTAACAAGCCATCATCGGTTTTGGCATTCGGAGCAATTTTCATTCCTCCACCATAGAACGGTTGATTGGCCACTGTCACAAACCAGGTGTCAGGGAATTCATGTGTAATCCCATCCACAGTAAGTTGAACATCTGTCGTCTGATAAAAAAGGATTTCCTTAATAAGCAAGTACACGTATACTAGGCCGCCAAGGGAGAGTTGATTAAGCCATTTTTTCAAAGCGGATTGATTGGCGAGCTTAGAAATTAAGCCATCAAGACCTGCTCCCATGTTATTAATGAAGTACAGATCATTCTTACTGTCGACGGCTATTCTACCAAGGTCGGTAAACTTAGGTTCGTGCTTTCTCTGCCTTAACAATACAGATAATGCATGAAGAGGATTTCTAGGTATTTGAAACCCTCTTGCAAAATCATTCCCAGAACCAGCAGGGATAAATCCAACTTTGATATTTGTCATTGAAATGACCCCATTAACTACCTCATTTAAGGTACCATCTCCTCCAACAACTGTAATCAATACCTCTCCTTCTTGCTTAGCTAAATGCCGAGCTATTTCAGCTCCGTTTCCTTTGTAAGCGGTCAAAAAACCTTCATAGGGGATTTTTTGTCTTTGTAATTCTTTTTCTACCTTGGCCCACACTTTTAGACTATATCCATTTTTAGCATTTGGATTAATAATAAAGTATAATTTCCCCATTTTTCTCATCCCATACGTGTCTAGTATTCTTTTTCTTCTTGATCACCTTTATTTAAAACATCCCATTCTAGTCGGCGCATACTTGTTGTTTGACTAAACTGAAGAAGCATTTGAGCTGCTTTAAGCTGTGCATGCTTTAGTGGAGATTTATTATTACGCATCGAGTAAAACCACTCTTCGTAGTTTCTTTTTTCAATTAGCTGCAAACCATATGGTGGAAAGGAATAATCAATATAGCCATTTCTACTTAATACTACTTTATGAATCGGTAACTCTATTTCATACAACTCAAAAATTTTCTTTACAACTTTTTCTGTTCGATTAAGCCCAATAAGGGGATTTAACACCTTTTGTTCTTGATCCTGATGACGCTTTACCCAAAACCTATCTTTCGTCCCTTGGAATACCGCGTGGTCTTCTTCCTCTAAGAAGCTTATACACCACACCTCAGTTGGTGTGATTAAAATAGTCTCTACTTCTACTGGAGCTTTTTTCAAAAGAAAGATTGGCTCGTACATCACCAGGGTTGTATCGGGAAAGCGTTGCAAAAAATATTTTAGTCTTTCATCATATACATATTTCTTACTAATATTTGATTGTTCTAACAAGGTTGTACTCGCCCATTTCATTTGAAAACGAAATAGTTGATCGAGAAATTGATGCTTAAGCTCAATCTCAGTAGCTGGATTTAATGTAAAGGAAGGGGAAAAGGAAAGACCAGAAGACTCTGGAACCTCTAGTTGATTCTCCTTCTCCTCCACTTCCTCCTTGTTTCTATCTCTTTTAAAAAGTCCCTTCATCCGATCAACCAGGGGCGGTTTATCTTCTTCTAGCCAATTATTTGATGGTGGTTGAATGCTCTCAATGACAGAATCTGACTCCCAAAGCATATAGATTTTTTCCCATTGCTGCTTTTTCAACCTTACATACCTAGTTGGATATTCGTAAATATTTTGTTCATAACGTGAAACATAATCTTGCAATTTAATTAATTGTCCCATACGGAAACTACCTTCCTATAAACAGTTGATCTATAACTTAAAAGAATGAACAACCTCGTATTTTGGCTCTTTATCAAGATGTGTCTGATACAACACGATTTCTTCCCCTTCAAACGAGATTGCATTACCATCAAAAGGATTCTTTTGATGTAACAATTGATGCGCAAACGGAGCTTCCCCCTTCCATTTTCTGGCTACTGTTACATGTGGATGAAACGGTCTCTTTTCAAGAGTAAAACCAGCTTGCTCACAAGCTTGAAACACCTTATTCCTTATTTCATAAAGACGGGTTTGTTCCACTAAACGCAGCCAAAATATCCTTGGGGATTCCTTTTTTCCAAATGTATCTAATCCTTCAAGACTTAGAGGAAAGGAGACTTCCTCCTTGAGAGCATCGGAAACATAATGTACCGACTTTTCTAACATCCCTGTTTCTGCATTTCCTAAAAAGGCTAGGGTAATATGATAATCCTCAGGATGAACCCATTTCTGAAAGCGAAAGTCCTTTTGAAGTGGGAGTAGTTTTCTATGTACATGGCTCTTTGTATCACTTGGTAATTTTACTGCATAAAAAAAATGTGTTTTTTTATCCATTATTATTTTTCAAACCTTTCAAGCTTTCTTTTATTTTAACAGACATTGGTACTTAACCGTATTTATGAACCGGATATGTTTGAATAGAATATACCTCTTAAGGTAAGATAGGATTATTCTTTATATGTTACATTTCCCACTTTTAAGTAAAAATTTCGAAACAAAAGGAAAAAATTGTAGTTAGGAGAATATTTTGATGAAGGTTGTCCAGAATATCGCTGAATTAATCGGGGAAACCCCTTTACTTAAATTAAACCGTTTGGCACCTAAAACGGGTGCTTCCGTCTATTTAAAACTTGAATTTTTTAATCCTAGTAAAAGCGTCAAGGATCGCGCTGCGTTTAACATGATTGATTCCGCTGAAAAGAACGGATTATTAAAGAAGGGTGCTACTATTATTGAGCCGACAAGTGGCAACACAGGAATTGGACTAGCAATGAATGCCGCAGCAAGAGGGTACCGTTCGATTTTAGTCATGCCAGATACTATGACAAAGGAACGAATCAATCTATTAAAGGCATACGGGGCTGAGGTTGTTTTAACACCTGGTGATGAAAAAATGCCTGGATCCATAAAAAAGGCACAGGAGCTGGCAAAAGAAATACCTAATAGTTATTTACCTATGCAATTTGAAAATGAAGCAAACCCAGATGCGCACAGACACTCTACTGCTCTAGAAATTGTTGCTGCTATGAATGAATTAGGAAAACCACTTTCGGCTTTTGTAGCTACAGCTGGAACAGGAGGAACGATAACGGGAACAGGTGAAGTGTTAAAAGAGCATTATTCACATTTACAAGTTCATGTTGTAGAACCTGCAGGCTCACCGGTACTTTCTGGGGGCGAACCTGGTAAGCATAAACTCGTAGGAACGAGTCCAGGATTTATTCCTGACATACTTAACCAAGATGTATACGACCATATTCATAAGATCACTGATGAGGATGCATACACAATCACCCGGAGATTGGCTAGTGAAGAAGGAATATTAGTTGGACCATCCTCTGGTGCCGCCTGTTTTGCTGCCATTGAAGTTGCTAAAACCCTAGGACCTGATGACATTGTCGTGTGTATTGCATGTGACACAGGGGAAAGATATCTTTCTAGTGACTTGTTCTCATAAAAATTTATTAAGAAGGCTGCCCTAGAGGACAGCCTTTTTTCGTTACAAAAGTGTTCCGCATTCCTTTTCTATTTCGTCCTTGATCAACTGCTGAAGCTTTTTCGTTACAGCCCCAGGAATTCCTGCAGAGATTTTTTTCTCCTCTACTTCTACAATTGGTGTTACCTCAACCGTAGTTCCTGACAAAAATACTTCATCTGCAAGTAAAAGTTCTTCAAGGGTGAATTCTTTTTCTTCAAAAGGGATCTGATTTTGTTCACATACTTGCTTCACTTTTTGCCTTGTGATTCCATTTAAAATCAAGTTGTTTGCTGGATGAGTGATTACTGTACCATTTTTCACAATTGATACATTGGATGAACTGCCTTCTGTTACAATCTCCCCTCGATGTTGAATGGCCTCAAAGCAACCAGCTTCGACTGCTTTTTGCTTTGCAAGAAGATTCCCTAGTAAGTTCAGACTCTTTATATCACATCGTAGCCAACGAATATCTTCAATAAATATTGTCTTTACCCCTTCTTCCATACTTCCCACTGGACGATCAACGTTTCTCGTATAAGCAACGAAAGTCGGGGTTACATTGGAAGGAAAGGCATGATTACGTGGAGATGCACCCCTAGTAAATTGCATATAAACAATTCCATTCGTCAGTTCATTTTTCTCAATAAGACGGTTTAGCTTTTCTTCCAATTCAGACGTACCGTAGGGTATTTGGATGCTTATCTTTTCCGCACTTTCCTTCAATCGATGTAAGTGCTCCTTTGCCGTAAACATTTTTCCATTATATACACGTATTACTTCATAGACACCATCGCCAAACTGGTAGCCACGATCCTCTATATCGACACTTGCAAGGGCACGCTCTACTATCTCTCCATCAACAATAACGTAATCCATTCCAACACTCCCTTTGACCTTTATTTATTTAGCTAGTTCATAAATCGCCTGAGCATATATCGCTGTAGCCTTGAATAAATCCTCTACAACCATATACTCATCCTTCTGGTGAGCCACATCCGGTCGACCAGGAAATAACGGGCCAAAGGCAACCCCTGATTTCAATGAACGTGCATAGGTTCCCCCACCAATAGCCATCAGCTCCGCCTTCTCACCCGTTTGTTCCTCATATACCTTTTTCAACGTTTGAATGAGAAAATCCTTTTCATCAACGTGATGGGGTTTCGAGTCTGATAAATTTTGAACCTCGAATCCATTTTCATGTAAAACAGGGGCCAGTTTTTTCTGAATTTGGTCAAGAGTAGCTGTGACTGGGTAACGAAGATTGATTCCTAACATTCCACCAGTTCCTTTTGTAAAGGAAAGTTTTCCAACGTTCAACGTAATATCCCCTGAAATATCGTCTGTATAAGCAATTCCCAACTGTTTTCCACGACTATCATTGTAAAAATATGTTTGAATAAAGGAGAAATACTGTTTCGCCTCACCACTTAGCTGTAATTTATTTAGAAAAGCTGCAAGTAGTATACCGGCATTTTTTCCAAGATCAGGTTCCATTCCATGCACGGATACTCCTTCTAGCTCTAAAACGAGTTCTCCTTTATCAACAAAGTATTTTCCTTTTAGCTGTTGCTCATCAAGAAAGGTTTGAAACTCTTGGATAATATGTGTTTCTTCTTGATTCGTATGTAAGGCAACCTTGGCGAAGTCAGGAACCATATTATAGCGCCTGCCTGCTTGAAACGATAGAATGGTGGTTCCACTATGATCCTCAGTTTGGCTACTCTTTTGAACAATATCAAAATCTGAGATTCCTTTTTCAGCAAATATAATCGGGAAATCTGCATCTGGTGCAAACCCAAAAGTTGGCATTTCTTCATGTTCAAAATAATGATCCACACAACGCCAGTTACTTTCTTCATCCGTTCCGATAATCATTCGCACTCTTTTGGAAAGAGGTAATTGAAGTTCTTTTACAATTTTCATCGCGTAATAAGCTGCCATGGTTGGCCCCTTATCATCAATAGCACCACGAGCATATATGTTCCCGTCACGAATTTCTGCTGCATACGGGTCACTTGCCCATCCATCACCTTCAGGAACAACGTCAACATGACAAAGAATTCCAACGCTCTCCGTTCCTTCTCCGAATTCTACATGCCCAGCAAGATTGCCAACGTTCTTGGTAGAAAATCCGTCTACCTTTCCAAGCTGAAGCATGTGGTCCAGTGCATCCTTTACCCCTTGTCCTAATGGTGCATCATCAGTAGCATTTTCTTCATCTAGCACGCTTTTGATTTGTAATAGCTTTCTGGTATCCTCTATTAATGATTCCTTTCTTTTCTCCACTTCCAAAACCCAATTTATATTAGTCACGAATAATCCTCCTAAAAATCCCAATCTACTTGACTTAAATAATATATCCCAGTGCTTGAAAAAACAACCGTAATGACAACTGCTATAAGGAACAAACTATTTACTGCTTTCCGTTTCCCTTCGTAATACCCTGGATGTTCTTTATACTTCCCAACGAGTGGATGAGAAGCAGTAATTTTTTCCCAACAGGCATCAAGATACCAACGAATGATAAATAGAAAAGCAACAAAAAATAGGCCGACTAGCCAGATCGTTGGTGATACAATCATCGCTGATATGGTTACTCCGATAAATTGAAAATACGAAAGAACATACGAGAAATTTCGTAGAAACACCTTCAAGAACAACTCGATAAATGCATGGCTCGCCGTCCTCTTTTTAAATAGTCTTTTAGAATGGCGAAACAATAACGGGTTCTTCCGAATAACAGGAGTTGTTTTTTCAATTGAAAAAGAAAATTGATAAATAAGGCCAATGTATCTTAGCCTCTCTTCTCTTTCAGTTATGAGTTCTTCATCAAAACGATTTATTCTACGAAGCTTATTAATCGATAAATACATCCCCAAAAAACCAGGAACCCAAACGATAAACCATAGAAATGTCGCATAGTTTGTAACAGCCCAAATAACTAATTGTGTGATCCAACTACCTATCACAAACACAAAAAATAAGAATAGAAGTCCTATGTATTTTTGCTTAATCCTACTCAACTGCTGTTTTCCATACATCAGTAATATCTTAAAGTGTAATAGGTAGAAAAAATACACTAAGATATTCTCTAGCTTCAGTTCAAAATGGACAATTAAAAAAGGGAGTAACACACAGAGTAACAGAAGCAAAGAGACCGTTTGAGTGATAACGGTTAAAAAATAGCTCCATATCTTCATTCGTAAAAAGAGGTGCTTATTTTTTATTAAAAATACTTTATCAGCCTCTTCTATAAATGTTCGATAATTTCCGAACCAAGTGAAAACATAACCAACCAAAAAAACGAGTTCAACAGGAATAGGTACAATCCAATTTGGAACTTCCATCCACCAGGAACGATACATACCAACACCAATCGCTATCGATGGAAGGATTATATAAAGAAGGATGGTCCAATCGGCTACACTTTTTATAACCCCATATTGAAACTTCCATTCCCTTAAGATTCTTGTAGAAAATAGCGAAAACCCATTCATTCCAATTGCCCCTCAGCGATAAAATGAAAGCAATCAAATAATGAACCAGTAGGAAGCTTACAAATCTGCCTTATTTCCTCAAGTGTACCGTATGCTGCTATTCGACCCTTGTTCACCAATAAAAAGCGGTCACAAACCTTTTCAGCTGTATCAAGTACATGCGTCGACATGAGAATTCCTGCTCCCTTAGAGCGTTCTTCCTCGATTGATGTGAGAAATAATTTCATAGCCATCGGATCTAATCCTATAAAAGGCTCATCTATAATATAGATTTGAGGATTGGTAACTAAAGCCAAAATTAACATTGCTTTTTGCTGCATCCCTTTTGAGAATGTTGCGGGTAAGGTATGTGCCACTTCAACTAGTTTATATTGTTCAAGCAACCGTTCAGCTTGTTGTTGATAGCGTGTTTGATCTAACCCCTCGACCGCTGCAATAAAATCCATATGTTCCCACAAAGTTAATTCATCATAAAAAATCGGTCTTTCTGGTAAATAGGAGTAGCGGCTGCCTTCTGGAAACTCAATCGTTCCATCCATATTTTTCATTAAACCCAAAATCGATTTAATCGTGGTGCTTTTTCCTGCACCATTTGGGCCAATAAGACCAATCAATTCTCCACTATTCAAGGAAAAGTGAATATCCTCAATAATTGAAGACCTTATTTCGTATTGTGCTTGATTTATATTAACTCTAAGTAATTCCATCATCCACCTCCTATACTTGAGTACGGTAGATTATTGGAAAAAGTTTCAAAATAATAAGAATGTATTTATTTAAAGAAAAATGCTGTCCCTTTGAACTGGACAGCATTTTTTTAAGATTACGGATTAAGGAGCTCCTGTAGTTCATCATATTCATATTCCAATGCATAATCATAGGCCGTATAGCCAGAGGCATCCTCGTAATTTGGATCTGCCCCGTATTGTAATAAGAGCTTCACCATTTCAACATTCTCATTATAGGTAGCATCTATAAGCGGAGTCGAATCGTACGTATCTACTGTATTAGGGTCCGCTCCGCTTTCTAGTAATAGAGCAGCTGCATCAAGCTGACCCGAATATACTGCCCAATGGAGAGCAGATGATCCCTCACTATCTACCTCATTCACGTCGGCACCATCATCTAAAAGAGTAGATATCGCTTCCGTATCATTTTCACTTGCGGCCTCCATTAAGGGTGTCGTGCCCTCGATTTCAAAAGCTTCCGAGAAGACATTGAACTTCTCTAATGCCTTGTAAGTCATATACACGCCGCCAGCAAATACAAGAGATAGCAATAGGGCTACGATTACTCCAATTACGATTCCTCTTTTCGGCTCTCTTAACGTCTCCACTTCTGTTTCAGAAAAGAATTTTTCCACTTCATAGATTCTTTTTGGCAAATGGGGATGTGTAGACAGCTTTTCATTTAACCAAACAAAGAAGCCTGCTTCAGATTCAATTTGTCTCATATATGACTCTTTGTTGACCTTTTTATAAAGCTCTTTCCCGATTGCTAAAATGGTCAGAGCATTTTTGGATGCTGCGAGTGAACCTGAGTAATAGGTTGCGTAACGGTCACATGTGTATTCACAAGCTCGTAAATACGCATCACCTAAAAAAGGTACCCACATGGCTGGTAATAGAAGAAAATTCACCGTTACATGCTTCCTTTTTAAATGGGCAAATTCATGTGCAAGAACAAATAGTACTTCCTCTTCTGCATCTCTTTCGATTAGTTCAAATATCTCTGAATAAAGAACCACCATATTTCTTCCGAAAAATCTTGTGGCAAATGCATTTAATGTTCCTTGAGACTCAATCACATACATTTGAGGAATCTTTTCTAGCCCCATTTGTGCGCCCATTTCTTGCGCCTTTTGAAAGAGCATGGGAAACTGTTCTTCACTTATTCGAACTCCATTTCTCCTAATACCTCCGATCATCAAACCATGGAAAAATATTGATAAAAGAACCATAATTATAATAATTCCAATACCTAGTATTGAGAAAACTAAAAATAGATAGGTTAAAATACTAAAAATTAAAACAAGTGCAAAATAGATATTCTCTTTGCGATGGACAAGCTGAGAGGGCAAATAAGTATTCATCATGTGTCATTCCTTTCAAATTATTATTGTCCTATTTTTGCAAAAATCAAATTTTATTATCATAACTGGTATGACTTTAGCCATAGAATGTAACAGCAGCAAGAAAAAGGAGGGGTATCTTAAAGAAAAGATTACCATTTTATTAAATTATTGTGTAAAAGTAGAAATTATCTGTAAATAAGAGTACAATAATCTACAAGAAAAGACATGATCATTTAGTCAGCTTTTCATCACTATGTAAAGGGGTTGTCTAGGGAAAAGAAGCTTACATACATTTGGAGAGTCATCTTCAAGAAGTCGTCCGTTGTAGCTATTTGCCAAAGGTTTGAAAAAAGGATAGGGAGTGGTTTTTTGAAACCTTCGACTAACCGGATGTTAAACCGTATCAAATCCATCTACATGTTTATTAATAACCATGGAATTGTCACGACGCAAGAGCTTGTGGAGGAATTTGGTATCACTCCTCGAACGATCCAGAGAGATCTAAATGTTTTAGCTTACAATGACCTAGTCGAAAGTCCAAGTCGTGGAAAATGGACAACAACCGAAAAAAAGGTAAAAATATCATCTTAAATGACGGTTCGCCCTTTCCTAATCGAAAGGGCGAATTCTTTTATTTCACTTCATAATTAATTAACTCTTCTAATTCTTCATCCGTTAACTCTCGATATTCCCCTAACTCTAAAGTCTCATCAAGCTTTAGAGGACCCATTGACAATCTTTTTAAGTAGACTACTCTTTTTCCTACTGCTTCAAACATTCGTTTTACTTGATGAAATTTCCCTTCCGTAATCGTTAACTCAATGTCCGATGTCATTCCCGATTTTAAAATCGTTAAATGTGCTGGCTTCGTCAGATACCCATCATCAAGTGTGACTCCCTTTTGAAAAGCTTCCCCATCGTCACTAGTGACCATTCCTTCAATAACAGCAAAGTAGGTTTTCGGCACGTGTTTCTTTGGGGATAACAAACGATGCGATAACTGTCCATCGTTTGTTATCAACAAGAGTCCTTCTGTATCCTTATCTAGTCGCCCTACTGGAAACGGCTCAAACACTTGATCTTCGTATTCAAGTAAATCGATTACAGTCTCATCGTGGTTATCCTCCGTTGCTGATATAACCCCAGGAGGTTTGTTCATCATTAAATAAACAAACTCCTTGTATTCGACCACTTCCCCATTTAACGTAACAACATCCTTGTCTGGGTCAATATGTTGCTTTGAATCTTTTATTACTTTTTCGTTCACGATGACTGCGCCGTCTTTTAATAATTTTTTTACATCTTTTCTACTTCCATAGCCTAAATTGGCTAGCATTTTATCAATACGCAATTGTTTCCCTCCCAATGGAGTCTTACCCTCTTAGTTTGACCTTCTTCATCATTCTTTCCACACGTTCGCCAAATAAAAAGTAAATAAGGCGAGTTTTGAAGCTTAAATATACATAGATTCCTGCACCAGCTGCCGCTGATAAGAGAATAATAATAATGGACTCTATTTCTGTTTTAGGTGATAAAAACATTGTTGACAAATAATATACCAAAGCTGCAACGATTAACATGAGAACATTAAATATGACAATTAGCAATCCTCTTCGAAGAACGAGTCGGAAACGATATCCTGAGAATATTTTAATAACGACAAAATTAATCCCAATCGCTACACCGTAACCTAGTGCTGTTGCATAAATGGCCCCATCTGTTTCAAACCATTTGATAAATGGAATATTTAAAGATAGCTTAACCAAAATACCAACAAGAAGACTTAAAATGGTGAACTTTTGCTGGTCAATTCCTTGTAATATCGCTGCTGTTACTGAGTAAAGAGCAAATAAGACTGCAACAGGTGCATATAACCGCAGGATTTCTGTTCCTGAAGCATTAGGTCCATAGAAAACCGTATAAGCCGGCTCAGCCAGTAATGATAATCCAAGTGCAGCCGGTAAGGTGATAAACATCAATACCTGGAAAGTTTGGTTTAGCTGCTTATTAACCGCTTTTTGGTCTTTTGCAATAAAGGCTTGAGTTATGCTAGGAACTAACGTTAACGAAAAAGCGGTTGCCAACGAGACAGGAATGATGACTAGCTTATGTGTATAAAAACTTAATTTAGCTAGTTCATGTTCAGATATACTTGCAAGCCCTATAGAATCCATTGCTCGGTTGAAGGTTAATGTATCAACCCATTGGAATAAGGGATTGGCAATACCTACGAGAACAAAAGGGATAGAGTAAACAAGGATCTCCTTGTACATATCCTTTAGTGAAACTTGAATGGTCCCCTTATCTTGTTGTAACAACTCATCAAGGTGAGGCTTTCTCTTATACCAATACCAAAAGAGGACAAATAAACTCCCCAAACCTCCAACGAAGGCCGAAAACGTAGCGATACTTATTGCTGTAACGATGTCACCGTTCATAACGTTAAGGACGATAAAAGCACCCGCTAATAGAAATACGATTCGAACAATTTGTTCTACCACTTGTGAAACAGCCGACGGTCCCATTGATTGATGCCCTTGAAAAAACCCACGAATTAAACTCATAAATGGAATAATAATAAGAGCAAAACTCACTGCTCGAATGACAGTAACAATTTCGCTTGGATTCGTTTGTTTCTCATTATCAGCGATGATAATATCTGCAACGAAAGGAGCTGTTAGATAAAGAATAAGGAATGCTGTAAATCCCGTTCCTAGCATCACTAGAATCCCTGATTTAAATAGCCTTCTACCTACCGCATATTCTTCCATAGCATTATATTTAGAAATAAACTTAGCTACAGCTAGAGGTACTCCAGCCGTTGCTAAACTAATAAATATCGTATAAGGAACATAGGAATATTGGTAAAGTACAGCTCCTGCAGGTCCTACAATTCTTGTAAATGGAATAACATAAAAAAGCCCTAATATTTTCGAAATAAAAGTACCTAAAGTTAAAATAAATGTTCCTCGAAGTAACTTAGATTGCATGTGATCCCTTCCTATGTAGAAATGCCAAAATGGTTTCAAACGCCAAATACATATTTTATCATAAAGTTTGAAAAAAACTGTGATTTTTGTGTGAACCTAATTTGAGTGTACACAACTCCTTGCTTTGATGCTACTTTTTGTGGAAAAGTTTTCTTTCTATACAAGCTGCCTTATAATGGTGAATGAAAGTTGGTGATAGATATGAATTATGACGTAATTGTCATCGGTGGAGGGCCTTCTGGGTTAATGGCTTCCATTGCTGCAGGTGAAAAAGGGGCAAAGGTGCTTTTAATTGATAAAGGAGACAAGCTTGGGCGTAAGCTTGCCATATCTGGTGGTGGTCGTTGCAATGTAACGAATCGACTTCCAGTAGATGAGATTATTAAGCATATCCCTGGTAATGGTCGATTTTTATATAGTGCTTTTTCTATATTTAGTAACGAGGATATTATTTCCTTTTTTGAAAAGCTTGGGATTCAATTAAAAGAGGAAGACCACGGGCGGATGTTTCCAGTTTCAGATAAGGCACAGTCTGTCGTTGATGCATTGATCAGAAGGATGAAAGAGCTAAAGGTTGATATGCTAACAAATTCTCCAGTAGAAACAGTCGATTATGAAAATGGTAAAGCTGTTGCTGTACGATTAAAAAACAAAGAGAAATACTCTGCCTCTGCAGTCATTTTAGCAGTCGGTGGAAAGTCTGTTCCTCATACAGGTTCAACTGGAGACGGGTATGCTTGGGCTGAAAAGGCAGGACACACAATCACTGACCTATTTCCAACGGAAGTGCCTATTACCTCGAATGAAGCTTTTATTCAATCAAAGGAGCTGCAAGGATTATCACTGCGTGGAATTGGCTTAAGTGTGTTAAATCCAAAGGGCAAACCACTCATTACTCATGAGATGGATATGATTTTTACCCACTTTGGTATTAGTGGCCCGGCAGTGCTTCGTTGCAGTCAGTATGTGGTGAAGGCAATGAAAAAGTGGGATCTAAAAGAAGTAACTATGAGTATTGATGCCCTCCCAGATAAAAAAGAGGAACCATTATTCCAAGAAATTGTTGCGATAGTGAAAGCAGATCCAAAGAAAAGTGTAAAAAACATCCTTAAAGGCTATTTACCCGAACGTTATTTATTGTTTTTATTAGAGGTTTCTGACATTGATGCAAATGAGCAGGGCGGAGTCATCTCGCATGAAAAGCTTCGTAACTTTGTAAAAGCGTGTAAACAATTCCAATTCAAGGTAAATGGAACGCTTTCCCTAGAAAAGGCCTTTGTAACAGGCGGTGGAGTGTCTGTGAAGGAGGTAGAACCGCAAACTATGGCATCCAAGTTTGTTGAAGGACTGTATTTTTGTGGAGAAATTCTAGATATCCATGGATATACAGGTGGATATAATATTACTTCTGCCCTTGTGACCGGACGTTTAGCTGGGGTGAATAGTGCTGAATATGCTTTAAGTCAAGCCTGAGGATTTTCTTCCTCAGGCTTTATATATAATCATAGCTGTAAAACAATAGATTTGCTCGTCTACGTCTTCCGGTAAAGCAGCAATATTATATTTAATATCAACCAGCTTTTGCTCATCCACTTTTTCTAGAAAACGATTCATCTTCTTTTCAAGGTCTTTTTCATGCTCCTCATCAAAAAGCTTTACTTGAATCATTGAACCTCACTCCTTTTTATTAAGGAGTATTAACAAAATTCAGACATTTTAAAAGCATGAAAAAAGCCTAGTTTCCTAGGCCTCAACTACCTTATTCTACTTTTCCATTCCACGCGAGCATGCCACCGACCATGTTCACTACATTGTAGCCGTGATCATGCAGGAAATAACATACATTTTCACTTCTGCCCCCTGAGCGACAAATGAATATGTATTCTGTATCTTGATCCAATTCGTCTAAACGCATAGGAACTTCGCCCATTTTAATATGCTTCGCACCCGGAATCATTCCAGCAGCTACCTCTTCATCTTCACGAACATCGATCAGATTTAATTTTTCCCCTTGCTCTATCTTTTCCTGTAACTCTGCAGTTGTAATTTCCTTTACCATCCATCATTACCCCTTTTATTTTTTCTTCTATCGTACACGACTTGCATAGTATATTTCAATCTTTCCAGCTTAGAAAAAGAGCTCCCTACCAACACTGGGAGCTCTTCTACCAACTTAATTCGCAACAATATTAACTAATTTTCCAGGAACAGCAATCACTTTACGTACTGTTTTTCCATCAATTTGCTCTTTAACAGTTGAATCATCCATCGCGATTTGCTCAAGTGCTTCCTTGTTTGCATCAGAAGGCACCATAAGCTTAGCTTTCACCTTACCGTTAATTTGAACAACAATTTCCACTTCATCGTCAACTAGCTTCGCTTCATCAAATGCTGGCCATGCTTCGTAAGAAACTCCTTCACTGTGACCTAATTTTGACCAAAGCTCTTCTGCGATATGTGGACAAATAGGAGCAAGCAATTTCACAAAGCCCTCCACATAATCTTTCGGAATCACTGGTGTTTTATAAGCTTCGTTAATGAATACCATTAATTGTGAAATAGCTGTATTAAAGCGCAGACCTTCAAAGTCCTCTGTCACCTTTTTCACTGTTTGGTGATAGATCTTTTCAAGACTTGAGGAATCAACAGATTGTACCTTCTCTGCTAATTCACCATTTTCATCTACCAACAAGCGCCAAATACGATCTAAGAAACGGCGCGAACCGTCTAATCCTTGTGTCGACCATGCGATAGAAGCTTCTAGAGGTCCCATGAACATTTCGTATAGACGAAGAGTGTCAGCCCCATGTGTACCAACGATTTCGTCAGGGTTTACAACATTCCCCTTTGATTTACTCATCTTTTCATTGTTTTCACCAAGAATCATTCCTTGGTTAAATAACTTCTGGAAAGGCTCCTTCGTGCTAACCACTCCGATATCATACAAGAACTTGTGCCAGAAACGTGCGTATAGTAAGTGAAGAACCGCATGCTCTGCCCCACCAATATAAATATCCACCGGAAGCCACTCTTTTAATTTTTCTGGGTCCGCTAACGCTTGATCATTCTTCGGATCAATGTAACGTAAGTAATACCAGCAGCTACCTGCCCATTGAGGCATTGTATTTGTTTCACGACGTCCCTTTTTCCCTGTTACAGGGTCGACAACATTCACCCAGTCTTCGATGTTCGCAAGTGGTGATTCACCTGTTCCAGAAGGTCGAATTTCGGTTGTCTTTGGCAACACCAATGGAAGCTCTGAATCCGGAACAGCTGTCATTGTGCCATCTTCCCAATGAATCACTGGAATTGGCTCTCCCCAATAGCGTTGACGGCTAAATAACCAATCACGTAAACGATACGTAACCTTTTTCGTGCCGATTTCTTTTTCTTCTAACCACGCAATCATACGAGAGATAGCTTCTTCCTTGTTCATTCCATTTAAGAAATCAGAATTTACGTGTTCTCCATCACCTGTGTATGCTTCCTTCGAAACATCCCCACCAGCCACTACTTCAATGATTGGTAAGTCAAATTGTTTTGCAAATTCATAATCTCTTTCATCATGACCAGGTACCGCCATAATTGCTCCCGTACCATAGCTCACTAGCACATAATCAGCGATCCAAATTGGCATTTTTGAGCCATTGACCGGATTAATCGCATAAGCACCCGTAAAGACACCGGTTTTATCTTTCGCTAAGTCCGTTCGCTCTAAATCACTTTTGCTCTTGACTTTGTCGATATACGATTGAACCGCATCACGCTGTTCAGCAGTCGTAATTTTATCAACCAATGCATGTTCAGGTGCTAAAACCGCATACGTAGCTCCGAATAATGTATCAGGTCTAGTTGTGAAAACAGTAAACTGACCGTCGTTACCTTCAATGTTAAAAGTAATCTCGGCTCCTTCAGAACGACCAATCCAGTTACGTTGCATATCTTTTAAGCTCTCTGGCCAGTCAAGCTCTTCTAAATCCTCTAATAAACGATCGGCATACGCTGTAATTTTTAGTACCCACTGCTTCATCGGACGACGTTCAACCGGATGGCCTCCACGCTCACTTTTTCCATCAATAACTTCCTCGTTTGATAAAACTGTTCCCAGTGCCGGGCACCAGTTTACCGCTACTTCGTCAATATAGGCTAGGCCTTTTTCAAACAATTTCAAGAAAATCCACTGTGTCCATTTATAATAACCAGGGTCCGTTGTGTTAACCTCACGATCCCAATCGTACGAGAATCCTAGCGCCTTAATTTGTCTTTTAAATGTGGCAATATTAAGTGCAGTAAATTCTGCGGGGTCATTTCCTGTATCCAACGCATATTGCTCAGCTGGAAGACCAAACGCGTCCCATCCCATAGGGTGTAACACATTATAGCCTTGCGCACGCTTCATACGTGATAAAATATCTGTTGCTGTATAACCTTCTGGATGGCCAACATGCAATCCCGCTCCTGAAGGATACGGAAACATATCTAACGCATAAAATTTGCGTTTACCCTTTTCTTCACTCGTTTGGAATGTCTTATTAGTATCCCAGTAGCTCTGCCACTTTTTTTCAATTTCTTGATGATTAAAACTCACCTTTAATTCCTCCTAGATATACTTGTTAAACGCAAAAAATCCCGTCCCTATAAAAAGGGACGAGAGGATATGTAGAATCTCCCGCGGTACCACCCACATTAGTGCACAAGTCACTCGCTTCATTATCCTTAACGCGGAATACGGCAAGCATTACTTTTCTTTCACACTTGCGACTCAAAGGCGAGTTCATGGACACCTGGTTGACTTTCACCATCCGTCAACTCTCTACTTTCAGGTATTTCTCACTACTACTCCTTATCATGGTCACCACATATTTAAGTATGATGCTATTGTAGTGTATTTTTTAGCTCGATGCAAGTTGTGTTTTGTAGCATATGAAGATAAGGAGTAGAGTGTGTTTATTTTTTATTGAACCGTATAGCCTGCGTCAATAACAACCGATTGACCAGTAACCCCTTTTGCCGATTCACTTGCCAGAAAAATAGCATAACTCGCAATCTCGTCAACAGCTAACAAGCGTTTCTGTGGGACGAGTGGGTAGACAACATCCTCGAGTACTCTTTCTAACTCCACCCCTCGCGTTTTGGCAAGATCTGCTAGCTGGTTACGTACCAGTGGCGTGTCTACATAACCAGGGCAGAGAGCGTTCACTGTAATCCCATAGGTCGCTGCTTCGAGGGCTGTCACTTTCGTTAGCCCAATCACCCCATGCTTCGCACTATTATAAGCGGCTTTACCAGCAAAACCAACTAACCCATTGATAGATGCCATATTAATGATTCTCCCGAAGCCTTGCCTTTTCATATGTGGCAACACATGCTTTGTTAACATAAATGGTGCCGTTAACATGACTTTTATCAAAAGCTCAAACCTTTCTGTTGGAAAATCCTCAATATATGATACATGTTGAAGTCCTGCATTATTGATTAACACATCAATTGATCCTAAATGAGAAATCACATGGTTAATGGCTGCAATAATATCTTCTTCCTTCGTTACATCGCATTTGATTCCTATTGCCTCATACCCTAGTCCTCTAATCTCCTTGGCTGAAGCGACAACCGCCTCTTCATTGACATCCGTTAATACAATCTTTGCCCCTTGCTCAGCAAACTTTCTACTAATCTCATACCCTATCCCCTGTGCTGCCCCCGTCACAAAAACAATCGATTGGTCCTTCATAAGAAACTCCTTTCTAGATTCCTACACCTAAAGAGAACAAAATAATCGCCAGAATAACACCTAGAGTAGGTACTATGACGGTTACTGCACCAACTGGATTGTATGCATCTTTATGACTTTCCCCACAAATGGCCCGAACCGTTGTGACCACATATCCGTTATGAGGAAGAGAGTCCAATGCTCCAGATGAAATGGCTACGACACGGTGGAGCGCTTCTGGATTGACTCCCATATCCATGTAATGAGGGGCTAGTAATGGCAAAGCAATCGCTTGACCACCCGAGGCAGAACCTGTCATACCAGCAATTACACTAACCGCAATCGCACCGCCAATTAGAGGGCTTCCTGGAATGCTCGTCATAAAGTCAACAGCCACTCCAAATGCTGGAACTGCCTTCGCTACCCCACCAAATCCAACAACAGCAGCTGTATTTCCTATCGCAATTAACGCTCCAAGAGTCCCTTCTGAAACAGCACTCCAGAAGTTTTTAAAATAGTTACGGTTAAGTGCATAAGTCGCGATAACACCGCCCAAAAGAGCAATAATAAGGGCCGATTGCTTTAAGGAATCATGAAAAATAAAAGAAATCACAAGAACCACGATTAATGGCAAAATACCCATCACAGGATTCGGTAGCTCTCTTTCCTCATTAACTGGGTCTCCATCCCTATCTACAAAGCGCTCCCCTTTTTCTACCGCTTTTGTAATCATGCGCTTTAGCCACCAATAACCAAAAATCATCATAAATACTGCAACTATTAAGCTAACTTCCCAGCCAGCATAAGGAGAAGTATTTAAATAATCGATCGGAATCCAGTTTTGAATTTCAGGTGAGCCAGCAGAGGTCATCGTAAAGGTAACCGAACCGAAGGCTAATGCTGCCGGTATAAAACGTCTTGGCAAGTTGGCTTGTTTAAACAGACTAAGTGCCATCGGATAGACAGAAAAAGCCACCACGAACAAACTTACTCCACCATACGTTAACACCGCACAAGCAGCAACAATGGCCAGAATAGCGTATTTCATCCCAAGTTTTTCAACAATTAATCTAGAAACCGAATCAGCTGCACCACTATCCTCCATTACTTTTCCAAAGATAGCACCTAAAAGGAACATTAAGTACCAAGATGTAACAAAGCTTGAAAAACCGGACATATAGTTACCAACAAGGTTCGCTTCCCCTTCGGCTACAAGTTGTGGAAACAAAGGCATTCCATTTAGAACAGCAACAAATAGTGCTGATAATGGCCCTGCGACAAGTAAATTCATACCTCGCATCGTTAAGAAAATTAATAAGACCAAACCCCCAATTAAACCAATCATACTTAGCATCTTATTTCCCCCTTTGTTGTTGTAAAATGCAAACGGTTACATTTTCCTTTTCCTACCTCCCTTCACTATTATTTATGCAAGGATCGTGCCAAACTGTTAATCCTAATGTGATGTGAGTTTTGTGACTATTTATTGAACATTTATTCCGAATTTCCGGACTAATATTCTATTAAAACTCAACGATCATAGAATAGATTTTAAAAAAACCAGGTCTTTTAACTGAATTCCTTTTATAAAACCATAGACAGAAAGAAGTCCAGAAATCTGGAACACATTCCGGATATCTGGACTATTCAATCCCATATTTTTTTAATTTATCATACATAGTTGATTTACTAATCCCTAGTGCCTTAGCCGCCAAAAGCTTATCATGATTATACTTCACTAAGCTTTGCTGTAGAACCCTTCGTTCGGTTTCGTCCATTATTTCCTTTAGCTTCCTTTTTCCAAGTGGATAAACAGATGCGTCATGAATATAATCCGGTAAAGACTCCAATGTAATAGTTTCACCATTCGATAAGTGAATGGCGGCCTCGATTACATTTTCTAACTCACGGATATTTCCTGGCCAGCTGTAGGTTTGAAGCAATTCAGAGACATCTTCACTCACCCCGTGTATTCTTTTTCCACTTTTTCTTGTAATCTTATTAATAAAGTAATCTAGTAAGATAGGAATATCTTCCATTCGCTCACGTAATGAGGGGACTTGAAAGGGAACAACATTAATTCGATAAAAAAGATCCTCCCGAAATCGTTTTTCCTCCATCATCTTTTCTAACGGACGGTTAGTCGCTGCAATAATTCGAACATCTACGTTCATTGGCTTTAGAGCCCCAACACTTTCAACCTCTCCTTCCTGGAGTACACGTAGCAATTTCACCTGCATGTTTAATGGCATATCCCCCACTTCATCTAAAAAGAGAGTTCCCCCATCCGCTAGTTGAAACTTTCCTTTTTTACCTCCTTTTTTCGCCCCAGTAAATGCACCCTCCTCATAGCCAAAAAGTTCAGATTCTAAAAGATGCTCTGGAATGGCAGCACAGTTGATCTTAACAAATGGCTGATGGCTACGATTGCTTAGCTGATGGATACTGTGTGCAAAAAGCTCCTTTCCGGTACCGCTTTCTCCTCGAATCAGTATAGATATATCACTCGCAGCAATCATCTTGACCTTTTCTTTTAAGCTGACAATTTGCTTGGAAGTCCCTAGAATATCCTCTAATGAGTATTTCACACCTCGATCAAGGTCTTGTATGTAACTTTGCATCTTTGATAGCAAGCTCTTTACATGAGAGTTCATTTTCATCCATTCTTGTGTATCTCGAAAGAAAACGGTTCCAAAAGCCCCGATGACTTCCCCATTAGAAAATATAGGGATACGATTAGCAATCATATAATTGCCCTTAATATACTGGAGATCCGCAATTTCTTCCTTTCCAGTGCTCGCTACAATATGCATTCTCGAATTTTCAATTACCTTTGATACGTGAACCCCAATTACTTCATCTCTGTTCACCTCAAGAAACTCACAATAATTTTTATTTATATAAGTGATTAAGCCTTCCCTATCAACAACAACTAGCCACTCAAATGCATTTTCAACAATTGTTTCAATCGTATCCACCGAAAGCTTTGACAAGGCATGAATCATTAGATGGCTCCTTTGCTTTTTCTTTCATTATCATATTTTTCAGACAATGGTGTAAAGCAGAAAAAAACTGATCAATTCTCTCGATCAGTTCCCCCACCTAAGATTGACTACTCCTCTTTAATCTCAAACTCGCCAATTCCAAGATCCGCATTCACCGTTATGGTGACATCACTTTTGCCAAACTTGTCATTCACGTAGACTCCATCTCCCTCTGACGATAAACCTTCCACCGATCTTACTCCTAAACCTTTTTCCGAAATAACCTTTACCCCAACATTTTTTGGTAATATCAATGTTGTTACTCCTACTCCCATGTCCATATTTACATCAAAACTTTTCTTCCAGTCTCCACTTAAATCAACAGTAAGGTCCCCAACACCGGCGTTAATTTGAAGGTCTTCAAGCTTCAAACCTGTTAAATTCAAAGTACTAGTGGAAGCACCAGAGTTTACAATTAATCCAATGGGAACATCATTCGTTACCTGAAGATTCCATTCATTTTTGAGTCCACCTTTATTTACATTGATATCTTCACTCTTTGACTGGTCAATAGCTATTTTCCCTGTATCTCCGGTTAATTTGTAGGATACCTCAGGCTCTAAATCTTTATTGTTGTACTTCGCCTCTCCAATTACCCAATCCTTCGAGCCTTGTTCCAATGTTAATTCTCCCGCTCCCATATTTACCTCGAGCTCTAACTCTTCGGCTTTATCCTTTTCAACCAATAGAGTTTTTTCATAAGCATCTTTCCCAACTGTAAAAATATTACACCCTGCAAGCATAAGCGCTCCCGTAGCTACCACAACTCCATATATTAATTTCTTCATTTTTCTTCCTCCTTGTGTTCTATACCTTGATTATAGAAGGACTTGAAAAAAATGTAGCGAGGCGCAAGCTTTAACTTCTCCTCGGACTTAAGGCTTAGAGTCATCTGAGCTAATAAAAAACTAGCTCCGTTTATGAGCTAGTTCCTTACGCTTGTTTATATTGTAGCTTCGTAGTTCGAAGATTTCGGTCATAGATGGATGTGGTTACAATAGAGATAACAAAAAGAATAATTAAAATTAACAACATCAGCTGATGGCCATAAACATCTACAAGGACTCCTCCGAGAAGAGGACCAATCATTCTGCCACCCGTTGCGGTGCTATTGACGATACCCTGATAAAACCCTTCTTTCCCCTTCGGTGCTAATCTGTCGGCAATGGTCGGCACCGCTGGCCAAACAAGCATTTCACCTACTGTTAAAATAACCATTGCTGTAAGAAAACCAGAAAATTCACCTGCTACAGAAGCAACCGCAAATGACACGATAAAGATAAAGATGCCAGTGATAATTTGCCCTTTGATTCGATGAACAAATGGTTTAAGCATTTTATTTATTATAGGCTGAGCAACAACAATCAAAGCTCCATTAATGGTCCATAATAAACTGTATTGCTTAAGTGAGATCCCTAGCTCCTGTGTATGCGAAGCAATCGTAGACTGCCACTGCACATAACCAACCCAGCACAACAAATATCCGATACATAAAATCAATAACGCATATAGCTTTGTATGACTTTTCACTGTAGTAGATTGTTCCAAAATATTGGTTTGCTTCCCACTGCTACTTAATTGGATTCCACGGTATCCAAACAGCGCTATACATAAAAAGAGGATATACATAAGCGTATTGGCAACAAAAATCAGCTGAAATGAATATGAGGCAACAAGACCACCTAGTGCTGCACCAATAGCAACCCCTAAATTTTGGGCAACATAAATAGCATTAAATGCACTTCTTCCGCCTTCTTTCCATACCGTTCCTGCCATTGCATACATAGAAGGAAAAACAATTCCCGAACCAAAACCAATGATCGTTAAAAAAACAACGTACATAGGCCACCCGTGCCAAAATGTAAGACCGAGTAGTGCAGCAACAGTAATTCCGATTCCAAGCAAAATGGCTTTATAACCACCAATTTTATCAAATAAAGCTCCGCCAAATAAATTTCCCGCCACACTTGCACCAGCGTTCAACATAAGAACAAAGCCAGCCACAGTTAGTGATTTTCCTAAATGCTCATGGATATAAATCGTGTTTAAAGGCCATAAAAAAGAAGAGCCAGTTACATTCACCGCCATCCCTATAATTAGTAACCATAGAGCTCTAGGCACGAAAAACGCCCCTTTTCTTTGTTAGATATATTTACAATTTCGGGTCTCAAAATAAATTGTAGTTGGTCACTTTCGAAACATCAACTATTTTCTACCGTCATAATGAGAGTAAAAATATTCAATCAATTTAACATAAAAAGAGCCCCACATTTGTGGGACTCTTTCTTATTATTAGGAGCTTTGTTCAGGTTCTGGATGGAACTTAGATTTCACAGGCTGTCCGCCTCTGTTTTCATACTTCTTTTTGGATGCTTTGACCTGATCGAAATCAGATCCAAGCTCCACGTCTTGATTATTAATTCCATTTCTTGTTTTTTGCTCAGGGTTGTTTTGTTTTGAACGCTTTTTCATCCTTCTCCCCCTATCGATCAAGTAGCGTCATTTGGTTTTGGAGTTGTTGAATTTGTAGTCTCATTCGGTGTAAATCTTCTCGTTGTACCTCATTTGCACTTAATGCCATTTTGGCGACATCATTGTATGCATCTTCTAGCTCTCTCATAGCAATATCTAGGTTCTCATCATTAAAATGATCCTGCCTACTGCTTATGTTAAACTGTGTCTCGGCATTTCGTAATACCGCATTACATCTCTCAAAGAGGTTAATCATGGATTGATGAGTTGCCATTTCTTAAAGCCCCCCTATTCTTGCTTACAAGAAGCAATATGCTTCATAAGTAGTTTGTACAAGTACCCTTCATCTTACAACTTGTCTATAGTGGCATAACTCACCAATATTTATGCGGTTGGTTGTGTATCCTTTTTCTGATAAAATGAGGATACTTTGATTGTAAGGAGATTACGAAGTTGAGTAAGTTAAACCCTTTTTTGTATGCATCAGATAATAAGCGTTATCATACATGGAATTACCACTTAAGACATATATTTGGTCATAAAGTGTTTAAAGTAGCGCTTGATGGCGGCTTTGATTGTCCGAACCGAGACGGTACCGTTGCTTATGGTGGGTGTACCTTTTGTAGTGCCGCAGGCTCAGGAGATTTCGCGGGAAATAGAGTAGATGATTTAACGACTCAGTTTGAAGAAATAAAAGAAAAAATGCACTCGAAGTGGAAGGATGGAAAGTATATGGCTTATTTTCAAGCCTATACGAACACACATGGGCCCATTGAAGAGTTAAAAGAAAAATTCGAAAGCGTACTCTCACAAGAAGGGGTTGTAGGGATTTCTATCGCTACAAGACCAGATTGTCTTCCAGATGATGTGGTTGAATACCTAGCGGAACTGAATAAGAGAACCTATTTATGGGTGGAGCTTGGTCTTCAAACGGTTCATGAACGAACAGCCTTGCTTATTAACAGAGCTCATGATTTTCAATGTTATGTAGAAGGAGTAAACAAGCTCCGTAAGCATAATATTCGAATTTGCTCACATATTATTAATGGATTGCCACTTGAGTCCCATGACATGATGATGACAACCGCAAAAGAAGTGGCAAAGCTAGACGTTCAGGGAATTAAGATTCATCTATTACACCTATTAAAGGGAACACCTATGGTGAAGCAATATGAGAAGGGCAAATTAGAGTTTCTTTCTTTTGAAAACTACGTAAGCTTAGTATGTGACCAATTAGAAATTCTACCACCCGAAATGATTGTCCACCGAATTACGGGTGATGGGCCGATTGATTTAATGATTGGACCGATGTGGAGCGTCAATAAATGGGAAGTGTTAAATGCAATAGACGCTGAATTAAAAAGAAGGGATAGCTGGCAAGGAAAGTTCTACCGTGTGGAGGCAAACAGTTTATGAAGTTAGATCGAATTTTGCCTTTTGCAAGAACTTTGCTTGAGAAGGCCTTTATCCCAGGTACAATAGCAGTTGATGCGACTCTAGGCAATGGGCATGATACGTATTTTTTAGCAAAACTCGCAAGCGTCGATGGTCATGTGTACGGTTTTGATATTCAAAAAGAGGCCATTCAAACGACAAAAGAGCGATTGGATGCAGATAATCTTTCAGACCGCGTGACCCTTATCCATGACGGACATGAGAAGGTAAAAGAGCATATTCCTGAATCAGTAAAAGGAAAGATAACAGCTGCTATTTTTAACCTTGGGTATCTTCCGGGTGGAGACAAGAGCATTGTCACAAAAGCTGAAACGACTATTTCCGCGATTGAGCAGCTTTTAGACCTATTAGCAGTGGAAGGAATAATTGTCCTTGTTATTTATCACGGTCACGACGAAGGAGCTATTGAACGTGATGAACTTTTACAATATGTAAAAGAATTAGACCAACAAAAGGCACATGTCCTTCGCTATCAGTTTGAAAATCAGAAAAATAATGCTCCATTCATCATTGCTATCGAAAAACGATAGAAAAAACAGTCTGAAATTTCTTTTCAGACTGTTTTACTGCGAGTTCGAAATATATTCCATTTTTGAACAGAGCGGTATAGACGACCATTAATATAGAAAAATAAACCAATTGGACCTGAATTCCATATCATCGTTCGTGAGAGTTTTCTTACTCCTCTTTGATTACGTACTTTATCGTCGGATAAATAAATACCTAATAAGCCTCGATTAATCAACTGATGAAATCTTTTATACGGTAGTTTTTCTATATGGCGATCCGCTTCATTTACAAAATGATTTAGTCGTTCAAATAGCGCTTTTTCGTCTTTATAGTAAAAACAAAAATTTAGATCTCCACCATGAAGATCCTCTTCCTGATCAATAAAATAATCCAGAAGGATGTGTAAGCCTTGCACATAAGGAAAATAACCTTCCCGAATGCTTTGAGCATGATGATGAGTAAATCCCTCGCTCATCGCAAATGAAACCAGGCAGAAGATTCCTAATGTGGAACCCGAGCAGGCTGAGAATTCAAACCACTCCATATCAGGTATAGTGCTTCTATGCTTACCAAACCAATTTTTGAGTCGGGGGATTCGCTCTTCCTTTTGAACATGCTTATGTATTTGTAAATCGCAATAATAGCGGCATAACTCAAGCAAATGTTCTCGGATCATTTCGTAATTATCTATCCTGCCAAGAACATCCTGACAGGTTGCTACAAGATCATATAAATACCCGCCATCATCCTGGTCTTCTCGGTGCTGATAATAATTCTTTTGCTCTTTACCAACGGTGAGAGCATGATCCATTGATTCATGTAACATGGCAAAATCAGCGGGATCAAGAGAGGTACTTCGATCACACAAATTATCTAAATAATCACTAATTGTCTGATAGGCAACGATAAATCGAATCGCTTCCTCATAGTGGTCCATACCCATTAAAGCAAGAATTCCTCCGCCTTCACAATGAAACGTTTTGTGTTCAATACTCGCTAATGCTTGTTTGCGAAGCTCTAGATTCGGTATTTCTTCCGCTCGTGCCTTCCAACCCCGCAGTTCTCTATGAACCGCTGGTAGAACCTTTCTATACACTTCTGCCATTAAGCTGATCGGCATCGTTGGAACACTCATTCATTTCACCTCACTCACACGATATATCCAAGTCCTCTTAACTGACCTTCAACAAAATCCTGTACATATAAAAATACTTCTTCTCTTTCTGGTTCATTAAACACTTCATGGTAACATTTTGGCCATTCTTTAAAGCGTTTTTCGGATAAAGGAACAGAGTTGAACCAATTTCTCACCTTCTCCTTATCTACGACCCTGTCATCTCCACCTTGAACGACCAATAACGGTGTGTCTTGGGTTCTTTTAATCATCGCAAATGCATTCTTCATGGCTTCTTCTAGCTCACGATACCAGCGTACAGATACCTTCTTTACATATAAAGTGTCTTTACGATCCAACTCTCTTACATCTTCATTTCTTGTCACCATGTCCAAAGAAATTCCTGAGGATACGCGTAAGGCTGGAAACACTTTATTTAAAATAATTGTCGCGGCATGTAAGATTGGAGAAGGCTTGTTAACAAGACCTAAGCAAGGTGACGAAAGAATCACACCTGCCACATTTAATCGTTCCTTTTGAAGAAGCCTTATTGTAATTAGCCCACCCATGCTATGACCAATTAAAAATACAGGCAAGTCAAATTGATAGGATGCATCGATCCACTTTTTCACTTCATTCACATACTCTTCAAATGAATCGATATGCCCTCTACTTGACCTTGTCGTTAATCCATGGCCGGGCAAATCACCCATGACGACATGAAATCCAGCATTCCTCCACTGCTCAATGAGCCAACCGTATCTTCGATGGTGCTCCATTGCCCCATGTACGATAACAATAACTGCCCTAGCATTCCCTTCTGCTTCCCATTTCCACATATGTATTGCCCCTTCGAAAAAAGTATAAGAAAAATTTCTGTAAATTCGTTATAGTAAATATATGATTACATAAAGGAGGATGTCTATGATTTATCCTTACCATGATAAAACCCCAAAAATTGCAGAGAGTGCGTACCTTGCTGAATATACAACAGTTACTGGGGATGTTGTAATTGGTGACCAAACTAGTATATGGTTCGGCACGGTTATCCGCGGCGATGTTGCCCCAACGATTATTGGGGATCGCGTGAACATTCAGGATAACTCTATTTTACACCAAAGTCCAAATAATCCGCTCATAATTGAAGATGAGGTAACCATTGGCCACCAAGTTATTTTGCATAGTTGTACCATAAGAAAGAAAGCGTTAGTTGGAATGGGTTCTATTATACTAGATCAGGCAGAAATTGGCGAAGGTGCTTTCATTGGAGCTGGAAGTTTAGTGCCTCAAGGAAAGAAAATTCCACCGAACACACTTGCATTTGGTCGCCCTGCCAAAGTAATTCGTGAGTTAACTGAGGAAGACATAAAGGATCGTGACAGAATCATGAACCAATACGTAGAAAAAGGACAATACTACAAATCGATACAAAAATAAGAATTTTTAAAACTAGTATCTTGAAGCTAGAGGAAAAATGCCGATATAACTAAAAAGAATGCATAACGAATTGTTTATCGGTGGTGTCATATGACTACATTATTCATATTAATAGGGGTATTAATCATCCTTCTATTTGTTTTTACAAGTCTAATAAAAAAGACCGTTTCTCTCAAAACATCTTTTTCTATTATTGCAATAGTACTGTTAGGTTTATTAATTATTTTTATGACACAAACAACTCATATCGCTGAGGCTGTTGGTCGAATGAAGACCTGGGCGCAAGCCCCTTTAAGGTCGACAAACACTTTCATTGAGGATAGTTTTGACCTAACGATTATTCCGCTAGAACAAACAGTCCTCTTAGATGCACCAGTGATTAATCAACTCCCTGAGCTTCCTCGAGGGTGTGAAGTAACGAGCTTGGCAATGCTATTACAATACGCAAATGTTTCAGTAGATAAAATGACACTTGCAACAGATATTAGAAAAGACACTACACCATACAAGGTCACTGATGGTAAAATTCACTTTGGTCACCCTAATAACGGATTTGTTGGGAGCATGTATACAAAAGAACAACCTGGTTTAGGTGTCTACCATAAACCCATTAAAGAACTGGCTGAAAAATATTTACCTGGACAAATAAAAGACTTAACTGGAACACCATTTAATGAATTAAAAATCCACCTTTCTGACAAACGCCCTGTCTGGGTGATTACCAACACATCATTTAAAGAGCTGCCTTCCAATCAATTTGTGACATGGCACACTCCCAGTGGTGTCATTGAGATTACCTACAAAGAACACTCTGTTTTATTAACGGGCTTTGATAAGGATTATGTGTACTTTAATGACCCATTAACAGGTGAAAAAAATAAAAAAGCACCCATTATGGATTTTGAACAATCCTGGGTGCAAATGGGAAGTCAGGCAATCACCTACCTTCCTCGTTAATTAGCTTTGTAACACTTTTTCCGCTAAGTATTCCTTCTCGAAGGAATACTTTTTTTCTACATATATTTGATGCCATACCATAAACATAAGCACGGTCCAAATTTTCCTGCTATTATCAGCTTTTCCTTGGCAGTGATCCTCTAGCAACTGAAGCACATACGTCTTATTTAATAAATAGTCTGTATCGCTCTCTCTAATAATTGTCTTTGCCCATTCATTCATCTCTGCCTTTAACCAGTGACGAATTGGCACAGGGAAGCCTAGTTTTTTACGGTTAAGAACATGTTCTGGTACAATTCCCTCTGCTGCTTTTCTAAGAACGTACTTTGTCGTACCATCGGCTGTCTTTAAACTTGTTGGGATTTTAGAAGCAACATCAAATACCGCTTTATCTAAGAAAGGGACACGCAGCTCTAAAGAATGAGCCATTGTCATTTTGTCAGCCTTTAATAAAATATCTCCACGCATCCACGTATGAATATCGATATACTGCATACGGTCAACTGGGTCGTAGCCTTCACTTTCTTTATATAAAGGTTTCGTGATATTTGTAAAATCTAACCCTTTATTATACGTATTTAGAAGATCTCTTTTTTCAAGCTCACTAAACATTTTTGCGTTTCCGATATAGCGTTCTTCTAAAGGAGTCAGACCACGTTCAATAAAGCTCTTCCCACGCATACCTTCTGGCATGATTTTTGCTAGTAAACGTAAAAATGCTTTTCCTACCTGAGGAATTTTATTAAATATCTCAAGATCCTGAGGCTCTCTATAAATATTGTAGCCTCCAAATAGCTCATCTGCACCTTCTCCAGATAGAACAACTGTCACATGCTTTCGTGCTTCACGTGCCACAAAATATAAAGGTACACATGCTGGATCTGCAAGCGGATCGTCCATATGCCACATAATCTTTGGCACTTCATTCATATACTCTTCAGGAGTAATGACATAGCTTATATTTTCTACCCCTAGCTTGTCAGCTGTTTCCTTAGCAACATCAATCTCACTAAATCCATTATGATCAAAACCAACAGAAAATGTCTTAATTGACGGGTGAAATTCTTTTGCAATCGATGCAATAATGGAAGAGTCAATTCCACCAGAAAGGAACGAACCTACTGGTACATCACTTCTCATATGAATTTTAACAGAATCAAAAAGAACATCTCTTATTTCTTTAACAAAATCATTCTCTGATTTTCTTACAGGATGGAAACTTGCCTTCCAGTAACGCTTAATTTCCATTTCAGATCCGATTTTCTTTGTAAAGTAATGTCCTGGTTCTAATTTTGAAATACCTTCTGACATTGTATTAGGCTCAGGAACAAACTGATACGTTAAGTAATGTTGCAAAGAATCATAGTTTAATACATCATTCTGAAGCGCTAGCAAAATACTCTTCTTCTCTGAAGCAAAGAAAGTCTTTTCCCCGTCATCAAAATAAAAGAAAGGCTTGATTCCAAATGGGTCACGTGCTCCATATAGCGTCTTTTCAAGCTTATCCCAAATAACGAAGGCAAACATTCCGCGAAGCTTCTCAACAGCCTTCTCCTTCAAATGGCTGTATAGGGCAATAATTACTTCTGTATCGGAGCTCGTTGCAAAAGTCAATCCTTCAGCTAACAGCTCTTCTCGAAGCTCAACATAATTATAAATTTCCCCGTTAAAGATAATCCAGTATCTTTCATTTTCAAATTGAAGGGGTTGATGCCCACTCTCTATATCAATGATACTTAATCGTCGGAACCCAAATTGAACATGAGAATCATAGAAATATCCATCATCATCTGGGCCGCGATGCGTAATCAAAGTATTCATATTCTCAAATTGTTGTTTTTGTCCATCACTAAACACTTGCGATTTGTCATGAACACATCCAATAAAACCACACATGTATGTAACTCACCTACTCCGTTCTTACGAGTTTAATCTTCCATTTTAGAAAGAATACCTATTAATACTACCACTATTGGTTTAGAATCGCACTGTCAAATTAACCATTTCCTAAAAATTCAAGCTTACTACCCATTGTTTACATCCCTTTATGCATCTAAACCACCATACCCATATAGACGTAAAGAAAAACCGGGAGTTACAAAATTTCTGTAACTCCCGGCTGTTCCTTGTTAATTTATCTTTCAAGAGCTTCCTTACGAAGCATTTCAGCTTTATCTGTACGCTCCCACGGAAGATCTACATCTGTACGACCAAAATGACCATAAGCAGCAGTTTGCTTATAAATAGGACGTCTTAAATCAAGCATTTTAATGATACCAGCTGGACGAAGGTCGAAGTTGTTACGTACCACTTCGATAAGAACCTCTTCACTAACATCACTAGTTCCAAATGTATCAATAGAAATAGATACTGGATGTGCAACACCGATTGCATAAGCAAGCTGTACTTCCACTTTATCTGCTAAACCTGCAGCAACAAGATTCTTTGCTACATAACGAGCAGCGTAAGCAGCTGAACGGTCAACCTTTGTAGGATCCTTACCAGAGAATGCACCGCCACCGTGACGAGCATAACCACCGTAAGTATCTACAATAATCTTACGTCCTGTTAACCCAGCGTCACCTTGTGGTCCACCGATAACGAAACGACCAGTTGGGTTAATGAAATACTTTGTATTTTCATCAATTAACTCTTCTGGTACTACAGGGTTAATAACATACTCTTTAAGGTTACGTTGAATTTGCTCCAACGTCACTTCAGGATGGTGCTGTGTAGAGATAACAATTGTATCAATACGAACTGGTTTGTTATTTTCATCGTATTCAACGGTAACCTGAGTTTTCCCGTCAGGACGAAGGTACGGAAGAATATCATCTTTACGAACTTCAGTTAATCTACGTGCTAATTTATGTGCTAAAGAAATCGGAAGAGGCATAAGCTCCTTTGTCTCGTTACAAGCAAAACCAAACATTAACCCTTGGTCACCTGCTCCAATCGCATCGATTTCTTCATCAGACATAGATCCTTCACGTGCTTCAAGTGCTTGGTCAACCCCCATTGCAATATCAGCTGATTGCTCATCAATCGAAGTTAAAACCGCACATGTTTCAGAATCGAAACCATATTTTGCACGTGTGTACCCAATTTCCTTAATTGTTTCACGAACAATCTTAGGAATATCTACGTATGTAGAGGTAGTAATTTCCCCAGCAACTAATACTAAACCAGTTGTTACTGACGTTTCCGCAGCAACACGAGCATTTGCGTCTTTTGCTAAAATAGCATCTAGAATTGAGTCTGAAATTTGGTCACTGATCTTGTCCGGATGACCTTCAGTAACTGACTCGGATGTAAATAAACGACGTTTTTTTGACATCTCCTGACCTCCTATTTATTTATCTTTGAGAAAAAGGTATGCTTATTATATCAACATAAACAAAACCTTCCATTTGATACGGAACTCATTCCCTAAGTAGTATGAAATAAACATGCCATTTTTATTATGAAGGTTTGAAAAATACCCACCGAATAAAAACTTTATGCAAAATAAAAAACCTTCCCTGCTTGAGGAAAGGGTGATAGCAAAATAATTTGCGCCTTTCGCTCTTATCGTTCAAGGACTAAAATCCTTGCCTCAGGTTAGCACCTTCTCTTTTATATTAATTACAGTTATTGTAATTAATTATTAAAGCAGGTTGCTGGGTTTCATAGGGCCTGTCCCTCCACCAGCTCGGGATAAGAGAGTATCCGTTCAATGTAGAATAATACCGTATCACGTCAAATACTGTCAACATCTTTATGAAAAATATTTGATTCATTCTTCAAATAACAAGTGACTGTTATCCCACACTTCCTTCTATATAATTCGCTCCTTTCTTTTATAGTATAGACTATTAACTCGAATTCGGATTTTTATGACTCTAAAAGCGTTGAAATAGGTAGATTATGATGTTTTTTCCTGCACAAACTAATATTTTTATAAATAGTATAGACTAATAAAGTTAATGTGTTATACTAATTAAAAAATAACCAATAAAGGTAGGTAGTCATCAGATGAACTCTGTCCGTATTTCTAACCAATTAAGCGAATTGTTAGCCTCTGGTCATGTGCATGTGCAACTATCTGTACCACAATTAGTCGAAAAGGTTCTCACTAGAAACGAGGGAGTCTTAACATCGACTGGTGCTGTTCGAGCAACAACAGGGAAATATACTGGTCGCTCTCCAAAAGACAAATACATTGTTGAAGAATCTTCAACTAAGGACAAGATTGATTGGGGAGCTGTTAACCAACCAATCTCTCAAGAAGTTTTTGATCGTTTATATAATAAAGTACTAAGGTACTTGAAAGATAGAAATGAACTATTTGTTTTCAAAGGCTTTGCTGGCGCAGATAAAAAACATCGTTTACCTATCCAGGTGATCAACGAGTTTGCTTGGCATAATCTTTTTGCTCACCAGTTATTCATTCGACCAACAGCAGAAGAGCTTTTGGCACATGAAGAACAGTTCACGGTTATATCTGCTCCAAACTTTAAGGCAGACCCTATTATTGATGGTACTAAGTCTGAGACATTTATCATTGTCTCTTTTGAAAAAAAGACCGTGTTAATAGGCGGCACCGAGTATGCAGGTGAAATGAAGAAATCCATTTTCTCCATCATGAACTATTTACTACCTGAAAACAATATTCTATCTATGCACTGTTCAGCAAATGTTGGCGTTGAAGGCGATGTTGCCTTGTTTTTCGGCTTATCCGGAACAGGGAAAACTACTTTATCTGCAGATCCTAATCGACGATTAATTGGGGATGATGAACACGGCTGGTCAGCAAACGGTGTTTTTAATATTGAAGGAGGTTGCTACGCTAAGTGTATTAACCTCTCCAGAGAAAAGGAGCCTCAAATTTTTGACGCTATTCACTTCGGATCTGTGTTAGAAAATGTAGTCCTGAATACAGAAACACGTGTGGCTGATTATGATGATGGAACACTAACAGAGAATACACGTGCCGCTTATCCTATTCAATCGATTAGCAATATCGTGGATCCTAGTGTAGCAGGTCATCCTAATACAATTATTTTCCTTACTGCTGATGCTTTTGGGGTACTCCCTCCTATTGCTAAGCTCTCAAAGGAGCAAGCGATGTATCACTTCTTAAGCGGGTACACATCAAAACTTGCTGGTACAGAACAAGGAATCACTTCACCACAAGCAACATTTTCAACTTGCTTTGGATCTCCTTTCCTACCGTTAGAAGCAACTCGTTATGCAGAAATGCTTGGTTCTAAGATTGATGAGCATAATGCCAAGGTGTATCTAGTGAATACCGGTTGGACTGGTGGTGAGTATGGAGTCGGAAGCAGAATGAAGCTAGCCTTTACCCGCTCCATGGTACAGGCAGCGCTCGAAGGAGAGCTTAACCATGTAGAGACATGTAAGGATCCTATTTTTGGATTAGAGATCCCACTTCATGTCCCTGGTGTTCCAGATGACGTTCTTCAGCCAAATCGAACATGGGCAGACCAAGATTCTTACCAAATCAAAGCCAAAGAATTAGCTACAAAATTCAAGGATAACTTTAAAAAATTCGCTAATGTTGCCGAACATATTATCGAAAAAGGCGGTCCAACTTTATAATAGCAAAAAAAGAGCGTAATCAACTGATTACGCTCTTTTAATTGGATGAATGCAAGGAGATCAATTGATATTCAATTGTGGTCCTTTCCCCTTCAAGAATTACTTTTTTTATCTTTGCCATACCACTAACTTCCCCATCAATGGTTCTTCTCACCTCAAGGGGAATGTCTATTGGATATAGACGATATCCTTCTTTGGTTAATGTAAACAAATTCTCCTCAAGTCTACTTTCTCTACCCTTTGTCACAATCATTGTATTAAGCTCTAATGGCATACCCATTGTTCTCCACTCCTTTTCTTTATTTTATCATTACTATCACTGTTTTTTCATCCATTGAGTTAAGTCTGCAACGACTTTCCGATTGATGCTAGGGGGAAAATAATGAGTTAACTCTTCGAAATACCAACTCTCGACTGGTTTTTGCAGATCCTTTAATCTTTCTTCCAATCTTCTTGCATGGTCTACACTTACATTCCGATCCTTCGATCCATGTATGATTAAAGTTGGACAACCTAATTGGTCAATCTGATACAAGGGGGTGCGGAATTTATATCTCTCTGGATATTTAGTTGGAGTACCACCAATTACTCTTTTCATCATCCTTCTTAGGTCTTCTCTTTCCATATATGTAAGAATCATATCACTTACTCCACCCCAAGTAACAACAGAGGCCGTTTCTGGAAACTCAAGGGCAGTTAATAATGCCATTACCCCACCACGGGAAAATCCAAATACATGTACCCTTTTTACTCGTGAATGCTGCTGTAAAATGCGAAACCCAGCAAATGCATCTTCTCGGTCATATCCAGCGAAATCTTCATTCCCTTCCCCACCTTGATTTCCTCGGTAGAATGGAGCAAAGACAATAAACCCTTCACAAGCAAATTGCACCAACCTTGATGGCCTCACCTTTCCTACGCTTTTTATTCCTCCTCTTAAATAGAGAAATCCATCAAGTGGCACTATCCCTTTAGGCTCCGCTAACATTCCTTTTACCTTAAATTCACCCGAGGTATACGTTACTAGCGATAACTCCACATCGGGATGAGGAGAAGGAAACCTCTCTATATCAATAATATCTATAGGATACATACCTTCTGTCACACTCCCTTACACATGTTTTTCATCTAGGCATTCACACATTTTTTTTGACTTCATACGATATGTTAGGTGCCCAAACCGTTGACATAAAAAAGTTTATCTATAAAGGAGGTTCTCCATAAAATGAAAAAGTCATTTAGGATTTTCTTTTCCATGTTGCTAGTTGTCATTCTTATTATACCGATTGCGGCATGCAGTAGGGAAGAAGTCCAAAAAGTACGAATTGGTGAAGTAACCCGTTCCATTTTTTATGCACCTGAATATGTTGCCATAGAAAAGGGTTTTTTTGAAGAAGAAGGATTAGATGTTGAACTAACCACTACATCAGGCGGAGACAAGACAATGACTGCACTTTTGACCAACAGTATTGACGTTGCCCTCGTTGGTTCTGAAACATCCATTTACGTGTATGCACAAGAAGCAAATGATCCAGTCATCAACTTTGCCCAACTCACTCAAACAGATGGCACGTTCCTTGTATCTCGTGAAAAGATTGATAACTTTTCATGGGAAATGTTGAAAGGATCTACCTTTTTAGGTCAAAGAAAGGGTGGTATGCCACAAATGGTTGGGGAGTTCGTCCTAAAACAGCATGGTATTGACCCACAGAATGACCTGAATCTCATTCAAAATATTGATTTCGCCAATATTTCAAGTGCTTTTGCCTCTGGAACAGGCGACTTTGTACAGCTATTTGAACCAACTGCAAGTGTGTTTGAAAAGGAAGGAAGAGGACATATTGTCGCTTCGTTCGGTACAGAGTCAGGAATGGTGCCATATACCACATTTATGTCAAAAGAAAGCTATATGACGGAAAACAAAGAAACCGTTGAAAAATTCACAAGAGCTATCTACAAAGCACAAAAATGGGTAGAGGAAAATTCTGCAAAGGATATTGCTGAAGCCATTTCCCCTTACTTCGAGGATACAGACTTATCCCTAATTGAGACAGTGGTTGACCGATACAAGAGCCAGGGCTCTTATGCAACAAACCCAGTTCTTGATGAAGAAGAGTGGGAAAACCTTCAAAATATTATGGATGAAGCCGGAGAGTTACCTGAGAGAGTTGATCACGGTGTTCTTGTAAATACCGAAATTGCTGAAGGAATTATGAAATAAAACATTAACATTCGAGGAGGCCGACTATGAGCTTTTTAAAGCTAGAGCATATTCATCACACCTATTTCACTAAAACCTCTGCTACAACGGCCCTCTCCGACATTTCACTCGAAGTCGAGGAAGGGGAATTCATCTCCTTCCTTGGTCCGAGTGGATGCGGAAAAACTACCCTTCTTTCAATCATCGCCGGATTATTTCCAGCAACAGAAGGTACCATTCTGCTAGAGAATCGTTCTGTTAACAAATCAGAAAAAAAGATCGGTTATATGCTACAGCAAGATTATTTATTTCCTTGGAAAACCATTGAGGAAAATATATTGCTTGGCTTAAAGGTTTCTGGGATTGAAGAAGCTGCTAAGAAGAAATACGCCTTTACTCTTCTTGAGAAAATGGGATTAAAAGGCTACGACAAGCAATATCCTAAGCAACTTTCTGGTGGAATGAGACAAAGGGTTGCACTAGTAAGAACATTAGTAACGGAACCCAAATTACTTATGCTGGATGAACCATTTTCAGCGCTAGATTATCAAACAAAACTGCGACTCGAGGATCTAGTGTCCGAGACATTAAAAACCTTCGGAAAAACAGCTATTCTCGTTACCCATGATATTGGAGAAGCAATCGCAATGAGCGATCGAATCTTTTTATTTTCTGCTCGTCCCGGGCAAATTCACAAAACCTTTAACGTTCCAAAGGAATTAAGAGACCTATCTCCATTTCAGTCTAGAAATCACGAAAATTATACACAGCTATTCCAGGAAATATGGAAGGAGTTGGAATCCCTTGAATAAAAGGCAAACGGTGGAACTCCTTCATAAGGATTATATTAAACAGCTCACCAACCAAAAAAGATGGGTCCGTTTTTACCAATTGATCATCTTTCTTGTTTTCTTTTCTGGCTGGGAGATAGCCAGCAAAAAACAATGGATTGATCCTTTAATCTTTAGTGCACCATCAAAAGTATGGGTTTTATTTATAAAAAAAGTCCAGGATGGTTCGCTAATGGTGGACCTTGGTTACACACTATCAGAAACTGTTCTTGGATTTATTTTAGGAACACTTCTTGGAACCATTCTCGCGGCCATTCTCTGGTGGTCACCTTTCCTATCAAAGGTACTTGACCCTTATTTAGTAATTTTAAATGCTATGCCAAAGGTTGCATTAGGGCCAATTCTAATCGTTGCACTTGGACCAAGTATGACGTCTATTATTGCCATGGGTGCAATCATCTCGATTATCATCACGACCATTGTTGTTTATACCGCTTTTAAAGAAGTCGATCCTAACTATTTGAAGGTACTGCAAACCTTCGGGGCAACGAGATCTCAATGCTTCAAAGAAGCTATCCTTCCAGCAAGCTTCCCTACAATCATTTCAACTCTAAAGGTGAATGTTGGTCTTTCTTGGGTAGGCGTTATTGTTGGTGAATTTCTCGTTTCGTCTAAAGGACTCGGATATATGATTATCTATGGTTTTCAGGTATTTAATTTCACACTTGTATTACTTTCTTTACTTGTCATCGCGGTATTTGCGACAATTATGTACCAATTGGTTGAACTTTTAGAAAGAAAACTAATTAAAAGTAACTAAAAGAGGCGAAGGACCATCCTTGCCTCTTTTTACAAAAAATGTGTTTGTATGTACCGTAAACTTTTCTCTACTACAGAATCCTTCATAATAAAACTATACCCATTGCTAAATCGGTCACTTAGTTGAGGGTCATCAATAAATACCGGTCCATCCGTTTCAAGGAAGTTTTCCTTCCAAACGAGCTCTTCTACCTCTCCATAAAAAATTGCTTTAACAAAAGTCTCATGATCGTTGCGAACTTCATAATGACCAATTTTAATTAATTTTTTTAGTACTCCACCCGTTTCTTCAAAAACTTCCCGGTTTGCTGCTTCCTCTACGGTTTCTCCACGCTCTACTTTTCCTCCAGGAAATTCAAGTCCTCTTTCTTTATGCTTAGTGAGTACCCACCCATTTTTATATTTACTTAGAATAAGAACATGTTGTACAGCCATACCAAACTTATTTTCTCCAAAGGAAAGCAACACCTGTGCTCCCAAATGATCCCTAAATATCTCCATGAACCCTTCACCCTTAAACTTTCTATTTATTTACATAATAGCTGAAACTAATTGTTTTTCCAATCGTATATATGTCAATGAGATTTAGGGGGGATGAAATGAAAAAGTTTATGAAACCATTGGTTACCTTATTTCTAGTATTCTTACTTGCTGCATGCTCACAAACTGCCACACCAACAGGGAATAACGAAGAAGACAGTAGTAGCAAGGAAAAAAAATCTGAATTAACTCTTGAGCAAGTATTTGAGAAATCATTGCAAGCATCTGAGGAACTACAAAGCTTCTCCATTGACATGGAATTGAACCAAGAGATAGCAGCAGCCCCAGAAGAAACGATGAAGATTCAATCCACCATTACGATGGACGTTGTTACAGAACCAATGGCGTTTTATCAAAAAATGAACATGACAATAGGGAGCACTCCTGAAAGCTTTGCAACAGAAGCTTACTTTTCAAAGGATGGAATGTTTATTTCTGACCCAACCACAAATACTTGGATGAAGTTTCCAAGTGATATGTCTGACCAATTACTACAACTATCTAATCAACAGACGAATCCAGCAGAAGAACTAAAAAACTTAAAGGAATACGTAAATGATTTTTCTTTTGAACAAGATAATGAGTTGTACATCTTAACGCTTCAGGCTTCCGGGGAAAATCTTAGTGAATTTATTAAAGAGGCCGCTCTGGAAGGAATGCCCGCTGAGCTTACTGCTGATCCTGCCATTTTCGACTCAATGAAAATCAATGAAGCAAAATTTGTCTACCATATTGATAAAGAAACGTTTTATCCCGTTAAAACGGATGTGTATATGGACATGGAAATCTCTGCAGAGGGTGAAACCGTACACATGATCCAAGACATGAAAGGAACATACAAAAACTTTAACAAAGCAACCACCATTACCATTCCAAAAGAGGTTCTGGAAACTGCAACAGAAATGGAGATGTAAAATAAACAAACCGCTTTTGAATTTACCTAAGCGGTTTGTTGTTTAATATCCCCATAGACTCAATATGCTTTTTAGCTTCTTCGTCACCGAGATTATAAATCATATTATACACTTGCACAGTAACCGAATCATAAGCATCATTTTCTCTATCATGATGATACTGAACATACGGAACATGGGCACGGAAAAAGTTTTCCCAGTCATTTGAATGATTTTGATCAAAGTATTCACGAAGCTGAATAATCTCATCGTCAGTGGCTTCTATTTTAAAATTCCATGGAGAACTCGTTCTACTTTGTGTGATTTCTCCGGTACTAATCGAAACATAGTAAGTCTTTT
The DNA here is from genome assembly GCF_001591645.1 of Robertmurraya korlensis NBRC 107688. GTDB lineage: Bacteria > Bacillota > Bacilli > Bacillales > Cytobacillaceae > Robertmurraya_A. Next base: position 68,055 of record NZ_BCVH01000017.1, read on the forward strand.
TTCCATTATCCATGACCACACACTCCTTTTTTATTATAATTTGCACAAGCGAATGAATTATTCTCTTTTTCCTAAGGCTTAAATTGATAAATTTAAAGAATAGTTTACATATTTACGGCTATTGCTGAAGTATAATGATAACAATACCTATATAATAAGAATAGGGGAGGTGGAAGTCGTGAAGCTAGTAGATGAAATTTATGAGTTTTACAAGCATAAGCTAACAGGCGATGAAGAGGATATCGATATGCTAGCATTTGCCTTTTTAGAGGAAATGACCTATGAAGACCTTCTTAGTATTGTTAAGGATCTTAATAAGCAGGAATTGTACGATCTAGTTGGTGTCTATCTCATTGAAGGGTTAAAGGGAAAATTCGCACAAGAAGAATTTGACCAGCGAAATATCCCTAACTTCCAACACCGAAATTTACACTGACCGTACATAGTAGAGGAAACCAGAACACATAGAAGAAGCTGACTAGTTTTAGTCAGCTTCCTTTATTTTTAAATTGATTCAGCAACAATTACTGACCAACCCTTTCCTTTATAGGCATTATAGCCTTCAGTCAAGGAATAGGCGAAGATTTGATTCTCCTCTATCGTGTACCCTCGGGTTTCTCTTCCTGATAAAATATTCTGGACAGCGGTTAAATGAGTCAGTTTTGTTTTTAGAATTTCAGTACGGTCCTTAGAAGCTATGACATAACCTTCTGAATTAATAGCGTAGAGCTTACTTTTTTCATCAGTTTGGACACGATCAATAATGTCATAAATGTATTCCCAGTTAAATCGAGTGGTGAATACACCTATTACTTCCCCAGTCTCATTACGAACAGGACTAGAATATCCCATCGTATATCCCTCAACTACCGAGGAATAGTACATGTCAGTGACGTAAACATCGTTAGTTTTTACCGTTTCTTGAAACCACTCCCGGTCACTCATATTCCTTCCGACTTGACTCTGGTTTTGTGCTGCAACAATAATTTCTCCTGATAAATCAACAACAAATAAATCAAAATACACCTCGTAAATGGTATAGATGTTCTTCATGAACGCTTCTGCTGTTTTTTTCGAAGCAGTAGTAGGCTGAAGTAAACATTCTTTAATGGCATCAAAGGTTGCCCATGCTTGAACATCACAGTTTCTTTCAAATAAATTCCGATCTATTTTATCAATGGTATCAAAAGCAATATCGACCGTACGTAAAGCAATAATATTATTGGCCTTCGTTTGTATATTTTTAATAATATTTTCGCTTGCCTTGCTCGAATCCAGGCAATCTTGGGCAAACTTTTTAATCTCCTTAGCAACGACTGAAAATGCTCGTCCAGCTTCACCCGCTCTTGCTGCTTCAATTCCTGAATTTAATGCTAATATATTCGATTTCATGGAAATGTCTTTTATATTTTGCATGACACCTTCCATCTTACTATTTTCCTGCTTTAACTCATTCATCAGAACAGATACATTTAAATTTTTCTCTTGAGCAGTGACCATATCCATCCATTCTCCTCTCAAACCAACCCTTAGTGTTATGTTTTGTGACATGATATGATAAATAATATCACATTTTTGAAAATATTGTCGATTTAGAGAATAGTAATTATTAATAAATTGTGAATATTTCAAACAAAAAAAAACAACCCTCCTCAGAGGGTTGTCCATTAATTAATCAGTTAAACTGATTCACCTAGGTAAGCCTTTAACATCCATACATGTTTTTCCAATGATGAATGAATAGCCAGGAACATGTCACCTGTTGCCTCGTCGTCCATCTCTTCAGCCAGTGACATTCCGCTTTTTAACTCTTCAATTAACACAGTGAAATCATTTGATATGCTTTGAACCATTTCATTTGCGGTTTCACTACCTGTAGACTCTTTGATGCTCGATTGTTCTAAGTACTCCTTCATTGTAGCGATTGGCTCTCCACCGATCGATAAGAGTCTTTCTGCTAATTCATCAATATGAATAGCTGCTTCGTTGTAAAACTCTTCAAATTTAGTATGGAGGGTAAAAAAATCTTTCCCTTTAATATACCAATGAAAATTATGTAGCTTTACAAATAATACGCTCCAGTTAGAGATTTGGCTGTTCAATACATCATGCAACTTATTTTCCATTAGATCTCCTCCTAAAAATTCACTTATGCCGATACTCCCATAGTTATATTACCCAGAATGGACAAGATAAAACGTTTGTCCAAGTGACAAATAATTAAAGTTCTTAAACACTCATGCTAAAATAGAATGGGAGAAAGGAGGAATAATATGATAACGGTTTTAATTATTTGTCTCATTATCGTTGGTATTGTCTTATTATTATCGGTTGTCACTACTTCAAAAGCCTATTCATATAAACACACCGTTGATTCTCTTGAGGATAACCCAAATATACATACAGATAGCGACCAAAAAAGAGAAGAGTGAGGGTATCTTGGTGAATATACTTTCTATTTTTGTTGGGGTTATTTTCTTCCTTAACATTTTACTTGCTATCATCGTCATTTTTTTAGAAAGAAGAGATCCTAGTGCCACTTGGGCCTGGATTTTAGTACTGTTCTTTATCCCTGTTCTCGGCTTTATCATGTATTTATTATTCGGACAAAATTTGAGCAGAAAAAAAATGTTTTATTGGGAAGATCGTGACAAAGTAGGAATAGAGCCATTAATCAAAGAGCAGATGACACAATTAAATCAAAAAAGCTTTCCTTTCGAAAATTCTACCGAAGAAAAGAGTCAGGACCTCATTCATATGCATTTAATCAATAATGCAGCTATGTTTTCTCAACATAATGAAATTCGAATTTTTACAGATGGCAAAGAAAAATTCACGTCTCTCTTTCATGATATAGAGAATGCAAGAGACCATATCCATCTGCAATACTATATAATCAAAAACGACGAACTTGGCAGAAGGTTAATGACTGTATTAGCACAAAAAGCACGATCTGGAGTAAAGGTTCGAGTCCTTTATGATGAACTAGGTTCTCGGTCATTAAGAAAGTCCTTTTTCAAGGAATTACGTCAAGCTGGCGGAGAGGTAGAGGCCTTTTTTCCTTCAAAACTTCCCTTAATTAATTTACGATTAAATTATCGGAATCATCGTAAGCTCGCTATTATTGATGGGGACATCGGATATGTTGGTGGATTTAATGTGGGAGATGAGTATTTAGGATTAAATAAAAGGTTTGGATATTGGCGTGATACCCATATCCGGATTGTTGGCCAAGCAGTCCACCCTATTCAAACTAGGTTTATTCTTGACTGGAACCAAGCTTCTTACCGTCACGATATTAACTATTCCCCTCGCTACTTTCAACAACCAAGAAATAGTGGGAGCGTGGGTCTTCAAATTGTAACTAGCGGACCTGATTCTGAGTGGGAACAAATAAAAAACGGTTATATAAAAATGATTTCTTTAGCAAAAGAAACCATCGTCATTCAGACACCTTACTTTATCCCTGATTCTAGTCTTTTAGATGCACTAAAAATTGCTTCCTTATGCGGAGTGGATGTAAAAATTATGATCCCAAATAAGCCCGATCATATGTTTGTTTATTGGGCTACCTATTTTTATATTGGAGAAATGCTAAAGGCTGGTGCAAAAATCTATATCTATGAAAAAGGGTTTATTCATTCGAAATCCATTGTCGTGGATAATGAAATAGCTTCTGTTGGGACAGCTAATATTGATGTTCGAAGCTTCCGTCTTAATTTTGAAGTAAATGCATTTATTTATAATAAAGAGTTTTCCAAAGAATTAACGGACCAATTTTCCCATGATATGAAGTCCTCAACTGAGTTAACTCTTGAAAGTTATATGACAAGATCTGTAAAAATTCGTCTGAAGGAATCTGTCTCAAGGCTCTTGTCTCCCATATTATAAGAAAGGCCGAGCAAAATGGCTCGGCTTTCGATTACGCAAATACTTGTTTTAAATCTTCCTTCGATTGTTCAAGCCAAAAACGCATTAATCGTTTGGCTCCCTCAAGATCGTGAAGCTTCGCTTGACCACATTGTGTTTCATTGGCTGCTGGAATCTCAACGATCTCCACTGCTGATTTCATTGTATCCTCTAATAGATCAATAATCTCTTCTACAGAAGGCTCACCACTGACGACTAGGTAATAACCTGTTTGACATCCCATTGGAGAAATATCAATAATATCAAAATGGCTGTATTTTTCAGCATGCTCACGAAGATTAAAGGCTAATAAGTGCTCCAGTGTATGAATCACATCTGGCTTCATCGCTTGCTTATTGGGCTGACAGAATCGAATATCAAATTTATTAACAACCCCATCACTTCCCACTTTATGTACTCCACAATGTCTTACATAAGGGGCTTTGACTGCATTATGATCTAATTCAAAGCTTTCTACAGAAGGCATATTTTCCACTCCTATACATTCAAGTTCTTTTATCAGTATACAACAATTATTACGCATTATCTCACATAATCGCATTCCATTTTTTAGACTATTTTTTCTATCTATGGTATGTTGGTCGTATCTTGGATACGAAAGAGAGAGATTTTTCATGTTGAAAAAGGTGATGATTGCCTTTATCCGGTTCTATCAAGTTGCACTATCTCCCCTTAAACCACCAAGCTGTCGCTTCTATCCAACCTGCTCTCATTATGGTCTGGAAGCAATCGAAAAGTTTGGACCGATAAAAGGTGGCTACTTAACGATTAAGCGATTATTAAAATGTCATCCTTTTCATCCAGGCGGATTTGATTATGTTCCCGAGAAAAAGGAAAAAGGAAACTAGATGTTTTCATATCCATTTTCAACGGCATCCAGTCTACCCGTTTCAGGGTCAATAACAAGACCATGTACAGGAACTCCTTTTGGAAGTAAAGGATGTTTCTTAATCATGTCAACACTGTGCTTTACGCTATCAGACACATTATCAAAACCATGCATCCATTCAGAGACGTTAATACCAGAATAATTCAGCATATCAAGTGTCTCTTGGGTAATTCCCCGATCTTTCATGCTTTCAATTACGACATCAGCCTTCATGCCACTCATTCCACAGTCATAATGACCAACAACTAGAATCTCATCTGCCTGTAATTGATATACAGCTACAAGTAAACTTCTCATAATACTTCCAAATGGATGCATGACAAGTGCACCAGCATTTTTTACAATCTTTACATCCCCATTTGACACGTTCATTGATTTTGGTAACAGCTCTAGTAATCTTGTGTCCATACAGGTTAAGATTACCAGCCTTTTGTTCGGAAATTTTGTAGTTGTAAATTCCTCATACCGTTTTTCTGCCACAAACTTCTGATTATAACGTAAAATTTCATCTAACAGCCTCATTCTGTTACCCCCTTTATTTTTATACATATGACTATCATACAAGATAATTGCAAAACTAGACAATTTTTATGGTTGCATAAATCTCTACTATTAGGTAAGATAACTAATGTAAATCGTAACCGTTTCGTATTATCTATTAAAATACAAAATCATATATATTCTCATACGCTTTAAATCGAAATAATTACGTTTTATCTACATTTGAGAGGAGACTAAGTATGTTTCGTAAATACACAGCATTAATTGTTATACTACTCATTGCTACATTTCTTGGAGGTTGTCAGGGGAAATCAGCGGAAACCAGTCAAGAAAATGATAAACTATCAATCTACACAACTGTTTATCCATTACAGTACTTCACCGAACGTATTGGTGGAGATTTAGTAGAGGTAAAATCAATCTATCCCAATGGGGCAGATGAGCACTCTTATGAGCCATCTCAAAAAGATATGATTGACCTTGCAGATTCTGACCTTTTCTTTTATGTTGGTCTAGGATTAGAGGGGTTTGTTTCAAAGGCCGAAAAAGCATTAAAGAATGAAAATGTAACATTAGTCGGAACTGCTGAACATATCACATTTGAAGAGCATGCGGGAGAGACTGGTGAAGAACATGCCCATGAAGAAGAAACTAGCGAAGATCATGCTCATGAAGAAGAATCTAGTGAAGATCATGCTCACGAAGAAGAAGATGGACATAACCATGGTGATGTAGACCCTCATGTATGGCTTGACCCTATTTATTCTATTAACTTAGCAGAAGAAATTAAAGAACACCTTGTTGAAAAACTACCAGATCATAAAGAGCAAATCGAAGAAAACTTCGTAGCATTAGAGCAAGAATTACAACAATTAAATAAAGAGTTCACAGAAGTGACTACCGCAGCTAAACACAAGGAATTCCTAGTATCCCATGCCGCATTTGGTTACTGGGCGGAGCGTTATGGTCTTGAGCAAATCAGCGTGGCTGGATTAACTTCTACCAATGAGCCTACTCAAAAGGAGCTCGAAACAATCATCGCTGAAGCAGAAGAACATGATCTGCATTATATTTTCTTCGAGCAAAACGTAAGCTCAAAACTAACTGAGATTGTCCAAAAGGAAATTGGAGCCGACCCATTAACCCTCCATAATCTTTCGACCCTAACAGACGAAGATGTAAATGAAGAGCGTACTTATTTTACCATCATGAAAGATAATCTAAAAGCATTGCAAACAGCTTTAAATGAATAAAAACAAAACTTAGCTCTCTCAAATTCTTGAGGGGGCTTTTTTGATTTCTACAAACGATCCCCTTGTCGCTATATTTTAAAAAGGAAATTGTAAAAATAGGTAAAGATTACATATTTATTTTTAATTAGAAAAGAATAACTTGGTGAGTATATTGAAAGGGAGATCTGAATGGATGATTTGCTAATTGCACGCTCGTTATTTGGAACAACAATGGGTTTTCATATTATTTTTGCAACAATCGGTGTTGGCTTGCCTTTTATGATGCTCACCGCTGAGCTCATCTACCAAAAAACTAAAGACCAAGAATATGTAGTGATGGCCAAGCGGTGGACAAAAGCCTTTGCCGTACTTCTAGGTGTGGGAATACCTACTGGTACCATCGCTGGAGTCCAGCTATCTCTGTTATGGCCTGGCTTTATGGAAGTAATTGGTGTAGTAATGGCCCTTCCCTTCCAAATTGAAATATATGCCTTCTTTATTGAAGCGCTATTTATGTCCATATACGTATATGCGGCTGAGCGCATTCCTCCTTGGGCTAGAATCACAAGCCTAGTACTTGTAGCGATTGGTGCATTAGCGTCTGCAGTACTCATAACAAATGTTCATGCCTGGGAAGGAACACCAACTGGATTTAGAATCGAAAACGGCATCATAACCGATGTTGATCCATGGGCAGCATTTTTTAACCCTAGCTTTATTGTCACAGCCACACATGTAGCCTTATCAGCTTATACAACAGGTGCATTTGTTATTGCATCCGTATCAGCCTATAAACTATGGCGCACGGAATTTAATACACGCATCTACCATTTTCACAAAAAGGCATTAACACTTAGTCTGATTGTTGGAGGAATATTTTCTTTATTAACTGCCATAAACGGACATGAATCTGCTCAATACTTGCATGAATATCAGCCTGAAAAGCTTGCGGCAGCAGAAGGATTATTTGAAACTCAGTCGCATGCCCCACTCGTGATTGGAGGATTCACTGATCGTGAAACGGAGGAAGTTAAGTATGCGATTCATATTCCTTGGGCTCTTAGCTTTTTAGCAGGAAATAGCTTTGATACGGTCGTTAAGGGACTAAAAGAATGGCCCGAAGAAGAATGGCCTCCCCTGTTTGTTCACACCCTATTTAACGGAATGGTGGGTATCGGATCTTTATTAATATTGTTGCCACTACTTGCTTTACTTTGGATTAAATTTTTAAAAAGAGACAGATATCCTCGTTGGATTCTCTCGACTTTTATCGCATCAGGCCCTTTAGCAGTACTTGCGATTGAGTTTGGATGGATTTTTGCTTGTACAGGTAGACAACCCTGGACAATCTACCGTGTCCTGTCAACAGCAGACTCGGCGACAACTGCAACAAATTTAGGCGTCTTGTTCCTAGCTTTTACGGCGGTATACGTAATCCTAGGAGTATCAGTAGTATTCGTGCTTCTCTATTATTTTAGAAAGAACACGGTTGCTGATGATTTACATCGAGCAGAACAAAAAGGTGTCCCACTTTATGGATCCAATACGTAACAAGGCAATATTTGAACGGAGGAGTGAAAATAGATGACTGATGCATTACTAGCCATTACTGTGTTATGGGGATTTGTATTCATCTATGCTGTTATGGCAACCATGGACTTTGGAGCCGGGTTTTGGTCTATGATTTACTTTAATAGAACGCAGACAAAGGCGACTAATATAGCTAACAGATACCTATCCCCCACATGGGAAGTAACCAACACATTTATTGTTGCTCTAGTCGTTGCCGTGTACAGTTTATTTCCATCTGCTGCCTATACACTAGGAACGGTATTGCTAATTCCAGGCAGTATGATTTTGCTTCTGCTTGCCTTACGAAGTGCTTTTCTTGTTTTCTCAAATATTGCATCTGAATATCGAAAACCACTAACATATATATCGGGAATTACTGGCATTCTCATTCCTGGACTATTAATCAGCGTACTGCCCATTACCCATGGGAACTATATAGACTTTACAGATGGCCGCCAAACCCTTGATCTTGTAAAACTTTTTACAAGTCTAAATGAATACGCGTTTATTGGGTTCGCCATAAGCTCCACCTTATTCTTATCATCTTTACTGCTTGCAGACTATTCAAAAACTGCTGAAGAATATGAGGCCTATGCTGTCTATCGAAGAGATGCCATTATCCTAGGACCCATCTCCCTAATAATGGCTGTACTCATTATGTTTACGCTTCGAACAGAAGCACCTTGGCTCTTTGAAAAAATGATGGACAATCTGGCATTCTTAATAGCATCGGTTGTGTTTTTTATCATTGGAGGGCTTGGTTTATTTTTGCCTTCTGTTACTGGCGGACCTAAGGGAATGCCTCGTCTCACAGTTATTGCAATTACGATTCAATACCTACTAGCTAGTCTCGTGTACGGTCAAGCGCACCTTCCTTACATTGTGTACCCAGAGGTTACCATTCAGAATGCTTTTACAGATCCAAACTCGTTCCGTGCTATATTCGCCACCTACATAGCAGGATTTGCGATTCTTTTCCCAGGCTTCTTTTACTTCTGGACATTATTTATGAATGACAAAAGATATTTGCAACAAAAGCCACCAGAAGAGACAAAATCGTAAAAAAAACCGTGCCCGATATTTGGTGTGAGGCCAAATGAATGGGCACGATTTTTTCTAATCATTGTTTCGTAAAATCTTCTTCAAATATCGTTACCTCTTCCAACCTCTTACGATTAATCTCAAACCCAATTCCAGGTCTACTAGGAACATCAATCATTCCATTACGGACAATTACTTCAGGAGTTGTAATGTCCTCTTCCCAGTATCGGCTGCTTGCCGAAATATCCCCAGCGATCGTGAAATTCGGTAGAGAAGCAATCGCAATGTTGTGTGCTCTAGAGATCCCAAATTCCAGCATTCCCCCACACCAGACAGGAACACCTTTTCCCAAACAGTAATCATGAATATCCTTTACCGTTTGAATACCGCCCACTCTACCAGCTTTAATATTAATGATTCGGCAGCTCCCAAGCTCAATTGCCTTTTTAGCATCATCAAACGTGACAATACTTTCATCCAAACATATCGGTGTTTGGATGGAAGTTTGTAGCTTCGCATGCTCAACGATATCTTCGTAACCTAATGGCTGTTCAATCATTAGCAATCCAAACTCATCAAGCGCCTTTAACCGATTGATATCCTTTAAAGTATAGGCAGAATTTGCATCTGCCATCAATTGAACATCAGGAAAATGATTTCGGATAGAATGGATATACTCGTAATCATTTTCAGGAGAGATTTTTACCTTTACACGCTTGTAGCCATTCTCAAGATTCCTTTCAATTTGCAAAAGGGTCTCTTTCGTCGACTTAGCTCCCACGACAACTCCTGAAGGAATGGTATCTTGAGTTCCTCCAAGCAGACTTGATAATGACTGATTTCTTTCTTTTGCATATAAATCCCACATTGCCATCTCAAGGCCTGCTTTGGCCATGAAATTTCTCCGTAATCGGTTAAAAATGGGAGTGATCTCACTTGGATGCTCTACGCGACTAGTAAAGAGCATTGGGATAAAAAATTCTTTTAACATATGTAAGGAGGTTTGAACGGTCTCTTCTGTATACCAAGGAGAGGAAAAGGCAACTACTTCCCCAAACCCAGAAACTCCCTCTCGGTTAATGACTTCAATGACAATCCCTTCCCGTTCATGTACCATTTCTAAATGAGTGGTAAACGGAGTCTTTAATTTCATTGAGATAACCGATATCTTAACCTTCTCAATTTTCATATGTCCCCTCCGCTTTTATCCATTCTTTTAACTTTCTTCTTAGAAGTTTATTAGTCGCATTTCTCGGTAGCTCATTAACGAACATGATCCTTTTGGGAACCTTGTATTTTGCTAATTTTGAAGAACAATACTTAATGATTTCGTCTTCTGTTGTTAATGCATTCCTTACAACAAAGGCTACAGGTACTTGTCCCCACTCCTGATCTTCCACACCTATGACCCCTGCCTCTTGAACGGCGTGATGGCCCTGTAAAGCACCCTCGATTTCTGCTGGATAAACATTTTCCCCGCCTGAGATAATCAAATCAGAACGGCGATCTTGCACATATAAGAAGCCCTCCTCATCCACAAATCCTATGTCGCCTGTTGCAAACCATCCATTCTTTAGATGCGAGTCTTCTTTATTCAAATAGCCTTTCGTAACATTCGGACCTTTCACATAGATCTCTCCGGATTGCATCGGTTGCTGCTCCAATCCACCAGAATTAACAATTTTTAACTGTGATGGAAAAAGTGCTTTCCCTGCCGAACCTAATTTACTCAAACTAAATTCAGGAGATAATGTAACAAATTGCGAGGTCGTTTCTGTCATTCCATACGTCTGAAAAACAGGAACTTTTCGATCCCTACATTTTTCTAATAAAGGAAGGGATGCTGGTCCACCGCCTAATAACATACAGCGAAAATGACTCGGCAGCTGGCTATCCAACTGGTCAAGAAATCGTGAGAGCATCGTGCTCACAACAGACATCGTTGTCACTTTCTCAGCCTTTATATCCTCTAACGTTTTTCCCACGTCAAAGCTCTCATGCAACACCATTTTTATCCCGTAAATCACACTTCTCATTAAAATTGAATACCCACTAATATGAAAAAGGGGGACTGCACATAGCCACCCATCACTATCTTGTAGACCAAGATTTAAGCTTGAGCCAACTGCACTCCACCAATGGTTTCCATACGTCTGCATCACCCCTTTAGGGGAACCAGTCGTACCTGAAGTATACATAAGTGAGCAAACCTCCTCTAAAGCTACTTCATTGACAAGAGGTGGCTCGATAAAGGAAGATTGAAACAATTTATTTTTGAAAAGAACGTTTATATCTAATTGCTCAGCTTTTTCCTCGAACAATGATTCCGTAATTAAACATGCTGAGTTTGAATCCTTTAGCTGATAGTTTAGTTCTTCTGGAGTTAATCTTGTGTTAAGCAAGACCGCTTTAATACCAAGTAGCTGTAATGAAAACAATATAACAACACTTTCAGAATGATTCGTTAGCAACAGTGCAACGTATTGCCCCTTCTTTATTCCAAGTGCATGAATTTTCCCTGCGACTTCGACACATTCAGCATATAGCTGTTGAAATGTGTAGCGTTTACCTTCAAAAACCAACGCCGTTCGACTAGGTGTCAAAAATGCTCTTTTTTTAAGGAAATTCGGTATAACTTCATTTGACAATTTTTTCACCCTCTTCCTTAATAAAATTAACAAATTGACCTTTCATTTTCAATGGTATAAAAAAAGAGCCTGGCTATAGTTAAGCCAAGCATCTTTATTTCTAACCCATCAAGGAAAACGTGGGAATTGCCCGAAGTCTGGCTTGCGCTTTTCTTTAAACGCATCGCGCCCTTCCTTTGCTTCATCCGTTGTGTAATACAGAAGGGTTGCATCTCCAGCAAACTGTTGAATTCCAGCTAAGCCATCTGTATCCGCATTAAATGCTGCTTTCAAGAAACGTAGGGCAGTAGGACTCTTATCAAGCATTTCCTCACACCATTTAATTGTTTCTTCTTCGACTTGATCAAGTGGAACAACTGTATTTACTAGCCCCATATCAAGTGCTTCTTGTGCATTGTATTGACGGCATAAATACCAAATTTCACGTGCTTTTTTATGTCCAACGATTCTTGCTAAATAACCTGAGCCATATCCAGCATCAAAGCTACCTACCTTAGGACCAGTTTGTCCAAAAATGGCATTATCAGCAGCAATCGTTAAATCACAAACGATATGTAAAACATGTCCTCCACCGATTGCAAAGCCTTTAACCATCGCAACAACTGGTTTAGGAATGACACGAATTAAGCGTTGAAGATCTAGGACGTTTAAACGTGGTATTTCATCTTCTCCTACGTATCCACCGTGCCCACGTACTTTCTGGTCTCCTCCAGAACAGAATGCTTGATCTCCAGCTCCTGTTAATACGATAACACCTACATTACGGTCGTCACGAGCATAAGCAAATGCATCAATTAGTTCCACAACAGTCTTTGGACGAAATGCATTTCGCACTTCAGGACGGTTGATGGTAATTTTCGCAATACCATTATATGTTTCATACAGAATATCTTCATACTTTTTTTGAGATACCCACTCAACTGTCAATGCTTTTTCCTCCTTGAATCGATATTGGTTTTATTCGACAAAAACCCACCTACTATTGTACCAAATTTTTCAGGTTGTTCCACATGTATTGCATGGCCACACCCATCAATATTTACCCACTGACTGTTTTTAAGTTTTTCCGACATCTTTTCAGCAATCCTTACAAATTTCTCGTCAGTAGATCCTGTGAGCAATAATACCTCACCTGAGTAATGCGTTAGTTCTTCCCAATAGCTAGGTTGTGACCCTGTTCCCATTCCTATTAGGCTATTTGCCAATCCTTTAATAGAGTTTTGCTTTCTTTGCTCTTTTATGCGTTTTCGACTAGATGCTGGTAATTTTTTTTGACTATCAAATAGAGGGATGTTTTCCCAGTATTCTACAAACCATTCCATTCCATTTTCTATAATTTTACTTGCTAACTCTTGATCCTGCTCTCTCCGATTACTTCTCTCTTCATAACTTAAGAGACCTGGAGACGCACTTTCTAGTACAAGTTTACGTACATAACTAGAGTGTGCCATCGCAAATGCAAGGGCCACTCGACCTCCCATCGAGTACCCCACGACATCAGCTTGAGTTATATTTAAATATTGAAAAATATAAAGTAAATCCGCCATAATTGACTGCATCTCATATCGTTCAATTGCTTCCGGAGATGAGGATCTTCCATGTCCAACGAGATCTATTTTAATAACCTGGGAGTTTTTACTTATCAACTCTTCACAGTTTGACCAGGTAGAACTGTCACCCGTAAACCCATGTAATAAAACAACTGGAAAACCTTCTCCGGATATTTCGACATAATACTGTATTCCCTTAACATGAATATTCATCAGCATTCGCCAGGCAAATTCCGACTAATTTCCCGGGAAACATAATCCCACAAATTTCGATGTTCTTGTAGGTTCTCCGCTCTTTTTGTCGGAATTTCGATGACCGACAAGCCATTTATCGCTAAATTTTGCTCAAAAGAGGAAGTAAACTCCAGCCAAGAGGAAACTCGGCTAAATGTCCCACCGTACATAGAAACAGCTGGTTCAAAATCAAGGTCTAAAGGCGTACCAAAGAGTCGTTCGAAATGTTTCGGGTGACTAGCTTGAGGAAGGAAGCTAAAAATGCCGCCTCCATTGTTATTAATTACGATGACCCGCAAATCAATATTATATAGCTTAGAAGCAATTAGTCCGTTTAAATCATGGAAAAAAGTCAAATCTCCAAGGACTAAATACATTGGCTTGTGAACGGTCCCCGCACCGAGAGCCGATGAAATGATTCCGTCAATACCGTTTGCACCGCGATTTGCCATGATTCTTATGGACTTTGCATTATTATAGAAAAAAGTATCCACATCACGTATCGGCATGGAGTTACCAACAAACAGAGTAGCTCCATCAGGTAGCAATTCTACTAATTCGTTAAATAAACGACCCTCACTAAGGGATTCATTTTCCTTTATACGGAACAAAGCTGCTTTTGTTATCTCGTTTATTTGTTGCCACTTTTCAACAAACAATGTATCCTGGTTCTCATTTAAAAGAGGGAGAAGTGAGTCACAAAATTGTACTTCATCACAATAGATCATATTAAATGTTAATAAGGAAGGGTCTCTCCAGCCTTCCCCACCATCAATCACATATTGAGTAGCTTGTTCATTCTTTTTCATAAATAATGAAAATGCCTTAGAAATAGGCATTGCACCGAATCGAATGATTACATCTGGTGTTAAATGATTAACAGCATCCTCGTTTCTTAAAAACGTATCATAGCTATCTATAATATGTACAAACTTGTGTTTACCACTTCGGAGTTGGGATAAAGGATCAGCAATAATCGGATATTGCAGCTTTTCCGCTAGCTTAGTGACTGCTTCCGCAAATGCTGGACTTTCCATCTCGCCACAAACAATTAAACCATTTGTACATTTATTCAATTCATCTGCAATCAAATGTAGTTGATGCGCATTCAATGATAGATGCCCCTGTTCAATGTGAACATAACCATTTTCCCTCTCTGCCATCACAAATAAAGTTTCGCTTGTTAAATCAGGAACAAGAGGTTCACGAAGTGGAAAGTTTAAATGTACAGGACCAGCTGGAGAAGATAAAGCGGTTGCAACAGCCCGACTAGCAACGGTACGGGTATAACGAAGCATCTCTATTGAGCCTTCCGGGTGAGACATTTCAACAAACCATTTAACATGCTTGCCATATAAATTCACTTGATCCATCGCTTGTGGTGCACCAACATCACGAAGCTCATGTGGTCGATCAGCTGTGACGACAATAAGTGGTACTCTTGATAAATTTGCTTCGGCTATTGCAGGAAAATAGTTCGCTGCTGCCGTTCCGGAGGTACATAACAAGACTGTCGGGTTTCGAGAAGCCTTGGCCATCCCTAACGCAAAAAAGGCTGCTGATCTTTCATCTACATGAATATGAAGACGAAGATCAGGATGCTCAGCCATAATCATTGCAATAGGAGTGGACCTTGACCCAGGACTAACTACAACATCTTTTACTCCCGCATGTATGAGTTCTGCTACAAAAGAAGCAATGTATTTCGTTAATGCTTGCTGGTGATTCATTACTAGTTCCCCCTTAAAGCAGAAAGCATAGGACGAAACTTGATATTCGTCTCATGATACTCACTTTCTACGTCCGAATCTTTAACGATTCCACACCCGGCGAACAAAGAGGCTTCGTCTCCTTGCAACAAGCCAGACCGTATGGCAACTGCAAATTCCCCATTACCGTCAAAATCTATCCAACCAATCGGTGCTGCGTACATTCCTCTATCTAGGTCTTCCATTGTCCGAATGCTTTGTACTGCTTCTTTCCTTGGCAATCCACCTAAAGCAGGTGTTGGGTGAAGCAAGTTCACAAGCTGAAGTAACGAGCTTTCTTCATTAGCTACACCAACCACCGGCGTGTATAAATGCTGTATATGCTTCATTTTCATCAACTGTGGACGGGCAGGTATTCTCACTTCGTGACATACTTTGTCCATCGCTTCTTTTATCATATCCACAACAAATTGGTGTTCATTTAAATTTTTTTCATCAGATAGAAGCTCATTTCCTAATTCCTCGTCTTCTTTTAATGACTTCCCTCTAGCTATGGAACCAGCCAAACAGGTAGAGTACACATCTTTTTTGACCTTTTTCACTAATCTTTCTGGTGAGGCTCCAATAAAACAATCACCTTTTGATTCAAAAGCAAAAACAAAACTCTCTCGCTGTTCCTCCAAAAGATTCATAATCACAGGCTCTACTGGAATTTGCTCTTCAAATTGAAGTCTAAGCTCTCTAGCAAGAACAACCTTTTTCATGGTCCCAGCCTTTAATAGCTCAACTACCTCACTCACCCGTTTCTTCCAACCTTCAGGATTGACTTCAGTGACAGTTGATAGGTTTGCCAAACCTGGTAGTGATTCCTCTTCCATTCCACCTAATATTGCTTTTCTCTCTTGGTCAATTACCTCATACAATGCTTCATCATCTTCCGCCGTACAAATGATGTTAGTCGTTAAAAAGTATTCTCCCTTTATGACACTTACTAAATATTTTGGTATATGAAAAAGAGAGTGAGAAAACTGTGCCCAACGATTGGTTTTCTCTTTTAATGGATCGAAGGAAAAGCCTCCGAACATCACTGGTCCTGTAGCAGATTGTTTCTCATCCATCAGCATGATACTATTATTCATAAGCTTTTGCCATTGTTTCTCCACATGAAAAAAGCGGCCAGAAGCCTGATCCGATTGTATTTCTTTACATATTCCAATGCCAATCATAACTACTTCATCAGAGGGATCTTTCCAAAAAAAGCGTTCGCCAACAAATTGGTCTCTTCCAGCTGCAAACACGGATAGAGGCTGTATCGGATGAATCCTTTGGACTTCGCTAACTAATACGGGCATTGAAAGCTTTCGTGCTCTCTCAATTGCTTCAATGATCCCTTCTTTAAGCTCCGTATTCTGAATGGTAACCAAATTCGTACAACTCCTGTTAAATAACGTTATAAACTTATTTTAAGATACACCTCAATCTAATTACATGTCAACAAAAGGAACCTTGAAAACCCTATATCTTTCCTTATTATAAGCTATTTCGACCTATTTTGAGATATTATGCCCAATTATGCCTTCCACGCACAAAATATTATCGTAGAAAATTTGGAAATGCTCTCCTCTATTAGGGAGGAAAATTTAATTGACACACTCCTTCGTTTTTCCTACACTTGAATTTGGATAAGAATTATTTTAAACTTATATAGTTTTGACAAATAAATATAGAAATGGGGAGAGGTACGATGCAACCACAAATGCACACGGGTCCTTCGCCTACGTTTAAGGGGAAAAATTGGAGAGTCTGGTGGCAGCTTACACGTCCACATACTTTAACTGCTGCTTTTGTTCCAGTACTGTTAGGAACCGCATTAGCCTTACCATTAACATCTATTGATTTCGGTTTATTTATCACCATGCTCATTGCTTGCTTGCTTATACAGGCGGCCACTAATATGTTTAATGAATATTATGATTTTAAGCGAGGTCTTGATAACGAGCATTCTGTCGGTATAGGTGGAGCCATCGTTCGTGAAGGAATCCGACCAGGTACCGTCATGAAGATTGCCCTGAGCCTTTATGGTATTTCCATGCTACTAGGAGTTTATATATGTATGAATTCCAGCTGGTGGTTAGCTGTCATAGGTCTTGTTTCAATGACTGTTGGTTATCTATATACAGGTGGACCGATTCCAATTGCCTACACACCATTTGGAGAAATTTTTGCAGGCTTCTTTATGGGAATGCTTATTATCCTCATAGCCTTCTATATTCAAACCGGTTTCATTACACTTATTAGCGTTCTAATTTCTGTTCCCATTGTGATTACTGTAGGTGCTATACTGTTGGCAAATAATATACGCGATCACGATGGTGACAAAGAAAATGGAAGGAAAACATTAGCCATTCTCCTTGGTCAAAAGAGAGCGATTATTCTTTTAGCAGGAATGTTTGTTGTCTCTTATGCATGGGTGTTTACTCTTATTGGTTTAGACTATGCTTCTGCTTGGTTAGCAATCGTATTGCTAAGTTCACCGAAGGCATTAAAAGCGATTAAAGGATTTATAGGTAAAACAAAGCCTGTGCAAATGGTGCCAGCCATGATTGCCACAGCACAAACAAATACGATTTTCGGATTTTTGTTATCAATTGGACTATTTTTAGGACATTTCTTAAACAATTAGTAGACAAAGGAGACCATTTTTTTAAAATGGCCTCCTCTTTTTATTTCCCTATTTTATTTTTCACAGAAGATATGCTCCAAATATCATCTGCATACTGCTGAATGGTTCGATCACTTGAGAAAAACCCTGAATTTGCTATATTAGCTAAGCTCATCTTTAGCCATTTATTTTGATCTTTATAGGCCTTACCTACGTCCCTTTGTGCTTGAACATAGGAGGAGAAATCTCGTAATACAAAATATTGATCATTTTCCATTAATAACGAATCATGAATTGGCTCGAACTCATTTTCAAGATTTCCAAAATAACCATTTGTTAATTGATCTACAACCTGACGAATACGTTTATCGTGGTGATAATAATCGACAGATGTATAACCACCATACTGATAATAATTCATTACTTCTTCAGCTGTTAATCCAAAAATAAAAATATTCTCGTCGCCCACATGATCCTTAATTTCAATATTTGCTCCGTCAAGCGTTCCTAAAGTTAATGCCCCATTCATCATAAACTTCATATTTCCCGTTCCCGATGCTTCTTTACTGGCAGTTGAAATTTGTTCACTCACATCAGCAGCAGGGAAAATTCCTTCCGCTAATGACACTCGGTAGTTTTCTAGAAACACTACTTTTAATTTATCAGATACTGATTTATCATTATTTATTTTGTCTGCAATTGAATTAATGAGTTTAATAATTTTTTTTGCATAATAATAACCTGGTGATGCTTTCGCTCCAAATAAAAAGGTTCTTGGGTACATATCAAAACTTGAATCCTCTTTTAAGCGATTATATAAGTACATGATGTGCAGAACATTTAAGAGTTGTCTTTTGTAAGCATGAAGTCTCTTCACTTGAACATCAAAAATAGAAAGTGGATCAACAACAATACCTGTCTTTGCCTTTATTTTTTCAGCAAGTGCTTTCTTATTATCCTGCTTAATCTCATACAACTGCTCTAAAAAGGCAGAATCTTGCTGAAAAAACTGAAGCTCTTTTAAATGCTCCGGTTGATTTACCCACTTTGTACCAATCCCCTCATTAATCAAATTTGTCAATTTAGGATTGGATTTAATCAGCCAACGTCTATGGGTGATCCCGTTTGTTTTATTATTAAACTTTTCAGGGAATACTTGATAAAATTGATTCATTTCCCTTTGTTTTAATATTTCAGTGTGAATGGCTGCAACTCCATTGACGCTATAAGAACCAACAATGGCCAAATGAGCCATCTTTACTTGGTCATGAGCAATGATAGCCATATCCTCAATTTTCCGCCAATCTCCAGGATATTGCTTCCATAAATCTTGACAAAATCTTTCATTAATCTCATTTACAATCATAAAAATTCTTGGAAGCAATGGTTGAAAAATACGAACCGGCCATTTTTCTAATGCTTCTGCTAAGGTTGTATGATTGGTATAAGAAATCGTGTTCGTGGTAATATGCCATGCCTCTTCCCAGCCCATACCTTCTTCATCAATAAGTACCCGCATTAATTCTGGGATGGCCAACACGGGATGAGTATCGTTTATATGAAGACCCACATACTTGTGAAAATCTACTAGACTAGCATGTTGTTTTCGATAAGATCTTACAATAGAACGAATACTCGCGGAGACGAGGAAATACTGTTGCTTTAAACGTAATATCTTCCCCTCATCATGGGTATCGTCTGGATATAAAAACTCTGAGATAAGCTCTGTATCGCGCTTATACTTCATAATATCCCGATTAACCGGGTATGGTGTCGTTTCCGCACTCCATAGACGCAATGTATTGACTGTATCTGTTTGGTACCCTACCACTGGAAGGTCGTAGGGTACCGCCATGACCGTCTCCGCTTCCAGGTGACGAAATTTTAGCTTCCCATTAGTACTTATTGCTTCGACTCTTCCCCAGAAAGGGATTTCTACAGCTAAATCAGCTTTTCTTACTTCCCATACATGGCCATGACGGAGCCATTGCTCAGGTAATTCAACTTGATATCCATCTACAATTTTTTGCTCAAATAATCCATGTTTATAACGAATCCCACAACCATGCCCTGGTAAATCCAAAGTTGCTAGAGAATCCATGAAACAGGCTGCTAGACGCCCTAAGCCCCCATTACCAAGCGCAGCATCTGCTTCCATTTCCTCTAATTCACTAAGTTCAATTCCAATCTCCTTTAGTCCCTCATCGACCACTTGATCGATTCCTAAGTTAAGGAGGTTATGCCGTAATAGCTTTCCAAGTAAGAATTCAATGGATAAGTAGTAGATTTGTTTTTCTTTTTCAGCTCGATACGTTTCATTTGTTTTGATCCAGTTTGAGCTAACATATTCACGGATCATGATTCCTAAAGTATGATAGTGATCTCTCTTCGTACTTTCTTGAAAGCTTTTTCCACAAGTCATTTCGAGACGTTGTAAGAACGTTTCCGTGAACATTTCTTTATTAGAAAACATGAGTTTCACTCCTGGATATTAGTTGAGCATACAATTGATTGTATTTAAACGCAGACTGCGCCCAGCTGTTATCAATGCTCATTGCGTGCTTAACGAGATTATTCCAAACCCTATCATTTTCGTAAAAATGTATAGCCCGTTTAATGGTGTACAACATATCATGCGCATTAAAATTCCGGAAAGAGAATCCATTCCCTTTGCCTGAGAATTCATCATATGCTTTCACCGTGTCATTTAGACCCCCGGTTTCACGAACGATTGGAATTGTGCCATATCTCATCGCAATCATTTGTCCTAACCCACACGGTTCAAATTTAGATGGCATGAGGAAAAGGTCAGCACCTGCATAAATTTGGTGAGCTAAACCTTCATCAAAACCAATATATGCTTTAAATCGATCAGGATACTCTCGCTCCATGTCTCGAAAGAAATTTTCAAACTCATCATCACCCGTTCCAAGAATAAGGAATTGAATGGGTTCAGCCATAATTTCATTAAACACATGTTTAACAAGGTCTAAACCCTTTTGTTTAGTTAAACGTGTGACCATAACCATTAATGGAATTTGTGAAGCCTGTGCTAAGCCGAAGCGTTCTTGTATCGCCTTTTTATTGACTAGTTTATGATTCCGGTGATTAGCATCATACGTTTTTACAAGAAACGAATCCTTCTCTGGATTATAGAACTCATCATCAATTCCATTTAGAATTCCTTCTAGATCACTTACACGGCTTTTTAATAATCCATCAAGTTTTTCTCCATAGTACTCAGTTTGGATTTCATCCATATATGTCGGACTTACGGTAGTAATTCGATCAGATGCAATAAGTGCTGCCTTCATAAAATTAATATTTCCGTAAAACTCAAGCTGGTCGGTATTAAAATATGATTCATCTAAATTAAATAAATCCTTTAAAGCATCCTTAGGCATAATGCCCTGGAATCCAAGATTATGAATCGTAAATACGGTGCGCATAAAACCATAGCCATTTTTCTTTTGATATTCCGTTCTTAGCAAGAAAGGAATCATTCCCGTATGCCAATCATGGCAATGTATGACATCCGGATAGTAATCTAACATACGAATGGACTCAAGTACGGCGCGGTTAAAGAAAGCAAAGCGTTCACCATCGTCAAAATACCCATACAGTGAGTCTCTCTTAAAATAGTATTCATTATCTATGAAATAATAAGTTATTCCTTCGTGTGTATATTCCTCAATACTACAATATTGCTCTCTCCAACCAACATTGACAGTAAATTCATGTTTTTTTATCATCTTTTCACGTAAGGCTAGAGGAATTGTGCCGTATTTCGGCATCATTACTCGAACATCTGTCCCAAGTCTTTTTAACTCTTTTGGTAGAGATCCTGCTACATCTGCTAACCCTCCGGATTTTACGAAAGGTACACATTCGGATACTGCAAATAATACTTTCACGAATTCATCAACGCCCCTTGTACTGTTCCTTTACGAACCACATATGGTAATTCCTTTGTTCCATACATCATCGTTCCACTATTTACCTTAACATCTTTATCTAAAACAACTGAGTCTAATACGCAATTTTCACCAATTTGACATTTTTGCATGATGATACTGTTTTTCACAACAGAGCCCTTGCCAATTTTTACTGCACGAGAAATGATGCTATTTTCAACGGTTCCCTCGATCAAGCATCCATTTGCAATGACTGAATTTTTCACAGTAGCCCCGGTAAAATATCTAGTAGGTGGCTCATCCTTTACTTTAGTATATACTGGTTGATTTTTTAAGAATAATTCCTTCCAAATAAGAGGATCTAATAACTTCATACTTTCATTAAAGTACGTAGCAATGGAGTCAATCATTACTGCATAACCCTTGAATTCATAATGGCATTGACGGTATGGACTATTTATATCTGTTACAACATCTCTCATACAAGTGTATCCGGTTTGCTCTCTTGTCTCGAAAAGGTCTACTAAAAGCGATTTTTTAATAAGAAACATATGAAGAGTTCGTCCGTCTCTTCTTACTTCCGTAATATCACAGCCACTCTTAATATGCCAATCAAGAATAGGTTGGAAATTCATATTACAGACCGTAAAGCAATTTGAGATGAGGACATACTGTTGGTTACTACGATCAAAAAAATCTTTATTTGCCGCAAAAAGACTAAATGAATTGATTTCTTTCTCCTCTGCTGGAGCAGGGAAAAAGAACAACCCATCTCTCTTACGGTTTAAATCCCAATCCTTCCCTGAACCCAAATGATCCATTAAGGAACGGTATTGATTTTTTGGAAATATTGCCACACTGTTTATTCCGGAATTGACCATATTAGAAAGAATAAAATCTATTAATCGGTAGCGTCCCCCAAATGGTACCGCAGCTAATGAACGGTGTTGGATTAAATCTTCTAATCCTTTTTGATAGGTTGTTGCATCAATTACTCCTAGCAGCTTTTTATCCATCCTTACCCCTCATCTCCTCATATTTTCTTATCTCTACTGTTAAAGGGATTGAAGCATATCTTCAGTTACTAACACAATATCATCCTCGGAATCATCCATTGCACGTATAATTGTTCCATCAGGTATAACCATTTCTGAGGGTACAATCGCCTTTTCGATATATACATTTTTTCCAATTACGGCATCAGGCATAATGACGGACTCACGTATCAATGCTCCTTTTTCAACCTTAACTCCTTGAAAAAGAACCGACTTCTCAACTTCACCCTCAATGACACATCCCTCATTAATAAGAGAGTCCATCACAAGTGCTTCATTAGATATGAACTGTGGTGGCTGATTTGGATTAACCGAATAAATCCTCCAAGTGTAATCAAATAAATCTAATCCACACTTATCATCAAGGAGATCCATATTGGCTTCCCAAAGACTACGAACGGTTCCTACATCCTTCCAATATCCGCTAAATGGATAAGCAACTAATTTTTTCTGATCGGATAGCAAGGTTGGGAGAATATCCTTTCCGAAATCATGACTGGAATCCTGAAGGATCGCATCCTTTTCCAAATATTCTTTTAAAATAGACCACTTAAAAATGTAAATTCCCATTGATGCTAGGTTGTTTTTCGGATTAGCTGGTTTTTCATCAAACTCAACCACATTCATATTACGATCAGTATTTAAAATACCAAATCGACTCGCTTCATCCCAAGGTACTTCAATTACAGAAATCGTTGCATCAGCGTTTCTTTCAATATGGAAATCTAGCATTAACTCATAATTCATTTTGTAAATATGATCGCCGGAGAGAATGAGCACGTATTCCGGGTCATATTGGGTTAAGTAGTTTAAATTTTGATATATTGCACAAGCAGTCCCTGTATACCATTTCATCTCTTTGGATTCACTATAAGGTGGCAGAACAGTCACACCACCATTTTTACGATCCAGATCCCACGCACTTCCAATTCCGATATACGAATTTAATACGAGCGGTTGATACTGAGTAAGAACCCCAACTGTATCAATTCCAGAATTCGTACAATTGCTCAGTGTAAAATCAATGATCCGGTACTTTCCTCCAAATGGGACAGCCGGTTTTGCTAAATTAGCAGTTAAGGAATGTAGCCTACTTCCTTGCCCTCCTGCTAACAGCATAGCTACGCACTTCTTCTTTGCCATTTCCTTTCCTCTCCTTTCTATGTTTAACGGGACGCATTATAGAAACCCCAAATGGAGGTATCCTCATTGTTATGTGATGCTCTCTTCCATGAAAACTTTCATCAATCGATTCTAGGGGCTTTTTATTTAATACACCAGAGCCTCCAAATTCAACCGCATCTGTATTCAAGATTTCTCGGTACGTTCCCTCTTTGGGAACACCAACCTTATACTCTTCATAGGTCTTTTCTGTAAAGTTACACACTAGTACTAATGGTTCACCATCTTCCCCTTTTCTAACAAAAGAGAAAATGGACTGGTCACGATTGTTTACATCAATCCATTCAAATCCTTCGTGTAAATGATCCAGTTCATAGAAAGGTTTATTGCGCTTATACACTTTGATCAATTCTTTGACAAATTGATTCATTTTATCGTGCATATCATAATCTAATAAATGCCAGTCAAGTTCTTCTTCATCTTTCCACTCAGAGAATTGACCAAGCTCAAAGCCCATAAATAATAGTTTTTTTCCAGGGTGTCCAAACATATAGGCTAATAAAAGCCTTAATTGCGCAAACTTCTGCCAATAATCTCCTGGCATCTTATCAAGTAACGATTTCTTTCCATGTACTACTTCATCATGTGAAAATGGAAGAATATAATTCTCCGAAAAAGTATACAGAAGGGAAAAGGTGACCTTATCGTGAAATTGTGAGCGTTCATGTGAACCTTTCTCCATATAGGAAAGCATGTCGTTCATCCAGCCCATATTCCATTTGTAGTTAAAACCTAATCCACCGTAGTGAGTTGGGGAAGTTACCTGTGGCCAATCAGTAGAGTCCTCAGCAATCATTAAAAGCTGTGAATCATATTGGTATACAATTTGATTTAACTTCTTCAAGAAAGCAATCCCAAAATCATTTATACGTTGGCCATTTGAATTAGGCCAATAAATGATATTTGAAACCGCATCTACACGAAACCCATCCACATGAAAGTATTCCATCCAAAACAGTGCATTAGAAATTAAAAAACTTTGAACCTCTGTTTTACTTAAGTCAAAATTGGCAGTTCCCCACGTATAATTTTCCCGGTCACCTTCTGTTTCATATTCATAAACCCAAGATCCATCAAATCGGTGTAATCCATGTGCATCTTTACAGAAATGACCTGGTACCCAATCCATAATGACACCAATATTATTTTGGTGACATTGGTCTATAAAATACATAAGATCGTGAGGGGTCCCATAACGACTAGTAACTGAAAAGTAGCCTGTTCCTTGATAGCCCCAAGAAATATCAAGAGGATGTTCGACTAGCGGCAATAGTTCTATATGAGTAAAGCCATGATCGAGAACGTATGGAATAATCTCTTCTGCTAATTCCCGATACGAAAAAAAGCTGCCGTCCTCTTTCTTTTTCCATGACCCAACATGCATTTCATAGATAACGGTAGGACTTGAATATACTTTGTTCCTCTCTTTTTTCTGTAGCCATTTGTGATCATTCCACTGATAGCCATCTAAGGGGTAACATATCGAAGCAGTTTGAGGTCTTTCTTCAGAGAAGAAAGCGTATGGATCAGATTTCAATAACACTTCTCCAATAGATGTAAGAATCTCGTATTTATAAAGATAGCCAGTTAGATCCTGCTCAACAATGAGCATCCATACACCTTCATCATTTACCTTCTTAAATTCATAACCACTTCCATTCCAATTGTTTAAATTACTAACGAGTGATACTTCTTTAGCATTTGGTGCCCACACACAAAATCTTGTGCATTTCTTTTCATCAATAGTTAGAACATGGGCACCAAACAAACGATAGCACTCAAAGAAATTACCTTCATGAAACAAGTGCAGCTGGTATTCAGTCGGATGAATCAAATCCAAAATCATTCTACTCCCTACCTATTCATTAGTTTTGTGCATTGCTTTTACTGTATAATTCTCGTCAGTCTTCCAAATCCCTTTTTAATTTTTCTGACAATTAAACGCCCATTTCGACATAAACATTGAATAGGTTTTGGATTTCGACAGCATTCATCTCTTTTACGCAGCAAATTGCAAAAAATGATAGAAATTATTTTTTAGTAGATAATAAATTTTATGATGTAGATATAAGAAGATATGCTAATAATTTAGTGTTAATGAATAAAATGTTTATTTAGAATTATAAAAAAATATAAATTTGAATAATATATTCATGTGGTTTTTTTTATGTGATAGAGGAATTTCTCTCAAGAAAAATGTAAGGGTTTTCATTTTATTGTCGAATTTTAGACACATTTATAGATACTTGAAGTGATTAAGCCAGGGAGGAAACAACATAGGGTTTAGGTCTATTAGAAGAGTAAAAAAGCAAAAAAAAACATTGAACAAATGTTCAATGTTTTTATGACCCCTACGGGATTCGAACCCGTGTTACCGCCGTGAAAGGGCGGTGTCTTAACCGCTTGACCAAGGGGCCAAACA
>NZ_BCVH01000018.1 GCF_001591645.1 Robertmurraya korlensis NBRC 107688
TCCGTTTCTACAATAAGAGATTCGATAAAGGTATAATCCTTCTAGAATAAATACCCCTTTGTTTAATAAGAAATTTTTACATTTTCTCAATTAAAAATACTAAATCGTTAAAATCTGTATCAAATCCAATATCGTTACATTTATAAGTTAAAATGTTATTTCGTTCTTCAAGTAAATACCCGATGAGTATGACTGTGACTGTCTCCCGTTACCTCTGTCCCAAATATTATAGATACTTAAGTATCCGTTGCTTGTATAGCATCTACAAATCAGTTCTTTTGGGGCAGAATCTTCCCATAAAGAAATACTGGGGTATTTTTCATTGCTTAAAGAGGGAATCACAATTCCGTTATCAGTTCGTAACCAAACCCCTTGTCTATGGGGTGACCCTTTACTAATAAATTCAACCTTAATTTCTTGTCCGTCCTCAATGTTTTGTACATCCCATTTGATTACATTATGTAGACCTTTTTCAGCAAATGCTTGGTTTAATATTCTTCCTACCCCTAATTCCATCATAGCCTCCGTATTAAAAATTCTTACAATTAGTATAAGTTCCATTCTTCATATTCAATAATCCTGCTTCTTTTGTTACAGAAGAAAAAAATCGCCGCAGCGATTTTTTTCTTTAACTATACTCCGTTAGTGTACTAATAATAATAAAAAGTAGTTTTAATGTGTGATTGGATTAGTTGAAAGATAAAAAATCATAAACATACTAAAACAACCTAAAAGGATTAACATTGTAAATACAAGTTTTCTACCTAACTGTCCTATGAAATAGATATTCACCATAAGGTAATAGGTAATTGCACTACCGACTATAAAAAGCATAAATTCTTTAGTGTAATTACTCGAAGGAAGTGGACTTGTAACATTAGTTAGTGCTAGACCACCAAATATAAATATACCGATTATATTTAATAATCTTCTCATACTTGATTCTTTATTAGCTACAATTACAGCATTTTGTGACGTTTGGACATTGGTTTCCAAAATTACACCACCAATCTATATGACCTTAATAAATTATACGAATTTAATCTAATAAATGTTTCATTGATTCTCAGTGGTGCTTATTAAATAAAACTGCCTTTAGCACAATAAAAAGTGCTGTATCAAATCAGCACTTAAAAGAATTTCTTATATAACTCGCGTCTCAAATGCCCACTTAGATAAGCATATACTCTTGTAGTTTCGCTCTTTTCGTGTCCCATTAAATTCTGTATAACCTCTAAGGGTGCTCCATTATTTATAAGTGTTGTGGCATAACTATGTCGTAATTGATGTGGATGAATACTCTTATTGATTCCTGCTCTTTTGGAGATCTGTTTTATAACGTATCTCATTTGAGCAATGCTCATTCGATGCGGTGCTCGGATCGTAACAAACAAAGCCTGTTGGTCATCTGTTCTTTGTTCTAAGTACCTTTTTAACCAAATACTACATCGAGTGTTAAAATACACTTCTCTTTCTTTTTTCCCTTTCCCAAATACAATAACTGACTGCTCAGGAAAGTTGATTGAATTTTTATCTAAGTTTACAACTTCTCCTATTCTACATCCTGTTGAATACATAAACTCAAATAACGCTTTCTCAAAAGTAGTATCACATGCTTCACGCAATAACTCGATTTCTTCTTCTGTTAAAAACTTAGGAATTCTACTCTCAGGCTTTGGTTCTTTAATTGTAGATACTGGGTTTGTAGAAACATATTTCTCTTCTTGAGCCCATTTAAACAATGATTTTATAAATCGAATTCGATGGCAAAGACTAGATGCCTTCAACTCCGTAGCGACTTCTCCTAGATATAGTTTAATAGATTCGGTCGTAATATCAGTAATGTTAATATCACCAAAATATCTAATTAATAAGGATAACTGAACATTATATACCTTCAATGTTTGAGAAGAATAGCCCTGAATTTGTTTATCAGCTTTATATAGATTCCAGGCTTCCGATACAAGCATAATGAACAACCCCCCGATCGTTCTTTTACTAACATTCTTCACCTGTAAGCTATAAAATATACTAGTTTTTTAGTTTTTTATTATGTTATTGCCCCCGTTACTTTAAGTACATTTCTTCACAAACTTTCGATTATTCACTCACAGTTCCTATATGATAAATATTCTAAAAATTTCTTGGACGCAAGGGAAAGTGATTTTTGATCTCTCATAGCAATACCTATATTTCTAAAAGCAGGAACTTCAAGCTCTTTCGCTATAATCTTATGAGGAATACGCTGTAATATCAATTCTGGTAATATACTGATTCCTAGCCCGTTTTCCACCATAGACAAAATGGCATAGTCATCCCATGTTGTAAAATTTACTTGCGGTGAAATATGATGCTTCTCAAAAATCTCAGAGATTTCTGCTTTTGCTCCCTTCTCTAATAACATAAACGGATTATTCAGTAAGTCCTTGATTGGAAACTTTTCGCAATTAGCAAGAGGATGATTTTGCGGAATTACTACCAACAATCGGTCTTGCTCCAAAAAGATAGTTTCTAATTCTGGTTTAGACGGTAGTCGTATAAATCCGAAGTCAACACGTCCGTTTAGAATCCAGCTTTCAATTTCTGTATAATCTCCAAGCAAAAGTTCAAAATCTATCTTTGGGTAATCCTTCTTAAAAATTTTTATAATGTTAGGGAGCCAATGGCTTGCTACGCTAGAAAAAGTCCCAATGCGAACCATCCCAGACTCCATATCGTGTAAGTCTTCGATCTGCGTCATTAAGATTTCATACTCATTACAAATTCGCTTTAATTGGGGCAGTAACTTTAAGCCATCCGAAGTTAAATTGATACCAGTCCGTCCTCTTTCGAATAGGAAAACTCCCCATTCCGTTTCTAAATCGTTAATCATACGACTAATCCCAGACTGTGTATAGCCCAATACTTCGGCAGCTTTTGTAAAGCTACCAAATTCTACAGCTTTGACAAATGCCTTATATTTTTGGATATTCATTTCTCTTCCCCCAACCCATCTGGTTTTGTCATATACATCATGATAAACATTCGTTTTTTAAATGTATGTGAGTATGATAAATTATCACTATTAATAATTCAAGTTTGGAAAGGAAAAGGTATTAAACGATGTTTTTTGTGAGTGAAATAATGGCAATAGCACCAGACAGCTATAAGTCATATCTACAAGCAATGGTCTACGAATCATTGACAAAGTTACAGATTTCATTTGAACGAGTGAATACTGATGAAGCAATTTCAATGGAGGACTGTATAGAAATTAATCGAAAATTGGATATGAAAATGGTGAAAACGTTGTTTCTCTGTAATAGTAAAAAGACAGAATTTTATTTATTTATAACTACAGCAGATAAACCATTTAAAGCAAAGGATTTCAGCAATGCACTCGGCATATCACGTGTATCCTTTGCTCCTGCAGAGCGGATGGAACATATTCTGGGCGTAAAAGTCGGAGCTGCTACTGTATTTGGTGTTTTAATGGACAAGGAAAATCTTGTGCAGGTTGTTTTTGATAAGGAAGTGCTTTTGGAAGAGTGGTATGGATGTAGCGATGGAACGACAACTGGATATATGAAAGTTAAAACAAAGCTAATCGTCAATAACTTCCTTACCTACGCAAAGCACATTCCGACAATTATCGAAATGTAATATTCACTTAAACAATAACGATAAATTCCTTTGTTAAAAACAGTTCGTCGTCTACTCCTAATCAGCTGTTTCACAGAATTAGTAGCGATGAATCAAATAGGCTAAAAGGAGGGGCAGTTTGTGGATCAAAAGCGACTATTACTAAATTATGGATTATTATTTTTTGTCACAGCTATATGGGGACTTAATATGGTTTTGATTAAAGTATTGGTGGAAGCATTACCTCCACAAACCATGACGGCATTTCGAATTATGATGGCTGGGATTACAGCATTAATCATAATCATTCTTGGAAAATCCTTTCGTCGTTTATCGAAGAGAGAGTGGATTTATACATTACTAGGAATGTTATTTAGTGTCATTCTACATCACTTGCTTATCGCAGTAGGTTTAACGATGATTGATGCTTCGAATGCTTCTTTAATTCTTGCATTAGTACCACTTACAACAGCAATACTGGCTGTCCTTTTTTTAGGTGAACAATTAACTAAATTGCGCACGATAGGTTATATTCTCGCATTAATTGGTGTATTTTTTATTCAAGGTGGTTCATTTAGTAATATGCAATTGTCTCAAGGAGAATTGATTATATTTATTGCTATGTTCGTGCAAGCCATCAGTTTTATTTTTGTAAAAAAGGCAACAGCAACACTCGATTCAAAACAGGTAACAACAATAATGTATCTAGTGGGTTCAATAGGATTATTGATTATTAGTTTTATAACTGAACCAAAGGGAGTCAATGAAATGACTTCAGCTAATATATTTATTTACTTTTTATTTATTGTGTCAGGAGTAGTGGCAACAGGAGTGGGGTATATTGTTTTTAATGCATCTATTCAACAGATAGGAGCAGGAAAAACAGCCATATTTAATAACTTTGTTCCTTTTTTTGGCCTTGTGTTCTCCGCACTTTTCTTAGATGAAAAAATTACATCTTCACAATTGATTGGATTTGTATTTATTGTAGCAGGAGTTCTTTTTGGGACAGGTTATATCGAAAAGCTATGGGCGAAAAAGCATAATCAGATTAATAATACAAAAAAGATTGTCGGATAATATACACTTTTTCCTATAACTGGTTTGAAATTATGGTAAAGAATAATTGGTTAGAACAACCTCCACATTGAAAAATATAACAAAAGGTGCCTTTCCAAATCGGTCGGGCATTTTATTTTTTGGCTTTGTTACGTATATTGTTGATTTCTCACACAAAAAAAGAAACCGCTCTAGTGTAAAGAACAGTCCTTTTTTCGGTTCACAGTTTTTAAAGTTTTCTTATCTCTGAAAATTCTAGAAATTGATAAAACGCCCCTTGTGATTAAAGACTTCAAACTAACACTAAGAAAAGTATGATACCACTGCCAACCATTGCTCCATTTAATCAATCCAGTTTTACGTTCAGCCCAAAACTCAAAAATTGTAAGTGGAACTGTAAAAAAGAGCAATTTATAAACGATACCTATTAGATTATCTTTACTTGTCCATTGATTGTATATAACCGTTACAATTGGATAAAGGAAAGCGTTGTATAGTATATGTATGTTAAAGATTATCGGAAATAATCGTGTAGGATATGAAATAAAGTTCCTCGTAACCCACTTGTCTAAAATAATATTGCTAACTGCGTTAAAAGTATATGCTAACCACCATTCCTTTTTAGGTGGACGTTTCATTAGGAAAGGCAATATTGCAATGGAGAGTATTAGTAATCCATATAAAAACCTTTTTTCATTTTTTTTACCACCCAAGTTAATCACCCTAAATTAGTATGCCACTTGTTTGGTTTTTTATCCTTGAAAATCAACAATTAAGTTTAACAGAGCCTATTTTTTAAAGAGCATTAATCCACTAACCTGCTCCGTTTGTTCAAGAGTGTTCAATAGTTTCGTACTGACAGCAATGACTTTTTTCGTCTTTTTTTACACATAAGCACCCTTTTATTGATAAAAACTCTTCTCTTTTCTAAATTTTATTTTCCACTAATATATCACTTTGCCACTTTTGATAACCATAAAGAATAATAGCAATTGTTGTCATTATTAAAATCCCTTCAAGTGGCGACAAGTTTCCTCCAGCAGTTGTAATTTCGAGTTTTTTCCATAATGCTCTAAAACCAAATGAATAGATACAATCTACAATCAAATTGATAATAAAATAAAGCCAAAACTTACCGAATGTGAAGTAGAAAATCCAAATAGTTCCAACCAAAAAAACCCCATACACAGTATGTATTTGTGCTACCTTATCCCATGAAAAAATGGTTTCTTTGTATTTCCACCAATCATAAGTCCAAGCTATTTGATATATAATTGTGTTTAACACCGTTGCTAACAAGGCAACAGGCATATATCTACGAACAGCAGATTTATTTAATTGATGTAAAAAGAATAAGGAAATCCAAGGGATTATAAAGAAAGACCATAAAACGAGTTTTACCATATACGAAATCTCCTTTAAATCTTTTTTATTGTTATAATTCCCTAGGTGCCCTTTGATTTATTTATTTTATTCAATATCTGCGCATAGCGTTTTATTATTTAACAAACCTGTACGATTTGTACATTAAGAATAAAACAGTGTTACCTATTATAGATCGCACCCTAGTTACTTTAAAGACGTTTATTATTTGCATAACTTCTTCCCATTGACGAAGGGGAAAACCTTATTTTATATTTACCGCTTACCTCTAACTTAACTTTTTCTGTTAAATAAGCACCTTGTCTGTTATGTTCTTCCTCTATTTCAAAACCATTTTCAACTATTTGGTCTATGTCCCAATCAATCCATTCACCATACTTTGTTGCCCATTCGCTTAATTCCCTTTTTAGTTCTATTTAGATTGAAATATCATCTAAATCAAAATTACAACCGCATTGATTACACCAAATAGGGTCAGCTCCAACATCACCTTCGACCTTTAACTTGTATGTTTCTTGTTGTTCACAAAAACACTTCATTTTTTGCTCCTCTGATAAAAACTTTTTATTATCATATAGTATATATTCAAGTGGATTAGTGGCGAATTATTCCACTAACCTACCTCTTTATCTTAATAATAGGCTGTAAAAAAAGACCTCTGATAAGGTCCATTTTGTTACATAAAATATATTAATCCAGCAAGTCCTATTGAAAGTAATCCACCTAAACCAGAAACTATAGCTACTTTTGTTCTGAATTTTCTATGGTTTTCAGTTTCAGAATGAAAAATTAGCCCTTTGTTGCTGCCCATCCGTCCAAGCTCCAATAAAAATACCAGAAGTAACTATTCCAATAACACCACAGAAGGAGCAGCAATCCTTCTAGACTATTCTTTTACTGTTATTGAATAGACCTGCTTCTTTAGTAGAATAGGAAAAAGGCTCTTTAACGAAAGCTCCCGTTAGTTTATTAAGAAAAGGTTGCTTAAATAACCTCCCTTATTGATGTAAAGCACGTAATCCTTGACTTTCTTTGAGTGTGTGGTGTTGAGAAAGTAACTCGCTGAAAAGAGCGAGACTTATCTATTTATTCAGCTACCTAAGGCTTGAAAAAGGAAACTCGAATAAGAAAAACATAGGGAGATTTTAGTCTTCCTATGTTTTCATTCATATTATTTATCTGTTTGTTCTTTCTTCTTTTTCAAATACTCCGCACGTATTTTTTCAAGTTGCTGCTTTTTATCAAATTTGGCAGGCTTGTGTTTTTCATGATACTTTGTCACAGCTACCTTACCTTTGGTATCCAATTGATATTTCCCCACTTTGTTCACCTACTTTTCTTGTCCTTAAAGAGAATCTATTCACCCAATATAATATACCTTATTTTACTGAAGTAAACCTTATTACTTTATTAGTGTACCGCTAAAGGTTTTCTCTATATTCTCTTTTCTAGTCTTTAATTGGTTTAATTACTTGGACTAATATTTATTTAATGTTTTAGCCTTATGACATAAACCTGTTTGGTTTGTTGAAGAATTAACTTTGCCCAATGAAAAACCCTCAAAAAGTTATATCAGTTACCCTAAGTCTTCACTATGTGTTTTTTGTATTTATTTCATACGAACGTAACACTTGTATCCCGTAAATTAATCAGTTATACTGATTATATATTAAACTGATTATCTAAAGAGGTGAATACTACGTTTGGAAAAATGGAATCAATCTTACGGTTTTTTGCTTGGAAAAGTACTTCAGCAAATGGAAACTAAGTTTGCTGAGGGACTTGCACCATATCAAATTAATGCTAGACAATATGGTGTGCTTTTATTTATTAATGGGAACCCTTATTCATCACAAAAAGATATTTCTGAAAACCTACAAATCGATCGGACGACCATGGTAAGCCATATTGATCACTTAGAAACATTAGGATTTGTAGAGAGAACCAGGAATCCCAATGATAGGAGATTCTATAGTCTTTTAATTACACAAAAAGGGAATGAAGTTTTAGATTCACGTTGGGAATTTCTAATCAATACGGAATTAGAAGTTCTATCCCCTTTAAGCAATCAAGAAAAACAATTGCTGAAGGAATTCCTAGTTAAAATTTGGAGTTCACTATAAAACTGGAGGTAAAGAAATATGAACGCACTTGATTATTTTCATGCACGTTTAGAAGCAACCATTAGCCCTATGGATTATTTGAAGTTAACACAAATTGAACCGAATAAGTATTTTTTGATTGATGTTAGAAATGGTCCGGATCATGTAAGAAGTTTAACAATCAAAGGTGCTAATATCATTCCCCAACAAGAGCTACCAGATCGGCTAAGTGAAATTCCGATCGATAAGGAAATTATTGTTTACTGCTGGGATGTCTGGTGCAACACAGCTGCCAAAGTAGCAATGTTTTTATTAGAACGTGGGTATAAAGTAAAAGAGTTAACCGGGGGAATTGCAGCTTGGAAAGAGATGAACTTTCCTATTTCAGATACTTCTGAAGATCTTAACCTGTCTAATAGTTGTGGGTGCTGACTTTATTGCTAAATAACAGGTATTGGAGTGGCGTTACTTCACTTGACCATGTAATGAATAAGTTAAAGTTAGGTTTGCCCAACTATGTCATGGAAACAAACACCTTTAAAAAAGGTGCTTACTGTTAATTAGATAATTTACTACTCTCCTAAGATTAATTTATTTCTAGCAACGAAACACTCATTTTCAATCATTTTATATCCTCCTGGTAAATTGAGTTGGTCCTTTTCGCGTGAGCTTTAGGACTCGTTCATTCTACCTAGAGGTTATTTTTTTATTCAACCCTCATTTTCATTTAATACAAAAATGCTAATTCAAAATCAAATCCGCCATCTGAATGGATCCGCATAAGTATCCAGTTGCTCTTTTGATCGGGTTGATCCCCATAATTTTGTCTTCATATTCCCCTATAAGCTGAAAGAATGTTAACTCCTCAATTGGTATTCGAGTGCTATCGCTTCGGAAAATCCACGAACACCAAATTTACTTGCACTGTAAACACTTTCAGTATCTTTTACTACTTTTCCTGAATTCTATATAATATTTATGATACATCCTTTATTCTTTACCCATTACCTTTAGTACTCGTTGGGAACAAAAAATGGTTCCTTTTAAATTTGTGTCAATCATTTGATGAATTTCAAGCTAAGCATAGGGTTAAATATATATAATTCTCTCATTTTACTAGTCAATCAATGGTAAAATGACTTTTTGGCTTATTAGAATGCAGAAGACACCGATATTACTAGAAACTGGTGGTGAGGATTACTTGAAGAAAAAGAAGGTTTGGATAAGTGCTTTTACTGTTATTTTATCATGTTTCATTCTTTATATATTTCTTTCGTCTTTTAGTAAATGGAAGGAAGAACCTGTAAGTGTTTCAATAAATGTTAACGAACAAGTTAGTCCTTCTATTGATACTGCAGTTAAGGAAGAAGAAGAAGCAACTGAGATTGACGAGAAACCAGTGGCAAAGGCGGTAAAAGAAAAAGTCAGAGAAATGATAGAAGGTGCTATTAATTTTTTTAGTCATGATAAAAAAATCGTTTCTATTGGTGATTCCCTCACTCAAGGTGTCGGAGATGAAACAGAAAGTGGCGGTTATGTAGGAATTTTAAACCACACATTCGAAGTGAATAAGATGAATATTTCCATTGAAAACTTCGGTAAAAGAGGAAATCGATCGGATCAATTGTTAAAAAGGTTAGAAGAAGAGGAGATTTCTTCAGCTATAAAGGATACGGATATCGTTTTAATCACAATCGGTGCAAATGATATTATGAAAGTTGTTAGAAGTAATTATACAAACCTTAATATAGAGCCCTTCCAAGAGGAAAAAATCAGCTATATTGAGAGATTAACTGCTATATTTGATAAAATAAATGAAATAAATCCAGATACTCAGATCTTTTTGATTGGGTTTTATAATCCATTTGAGCGTTACTTTGGTGATATAGAGCAACTAAATGTAATTCTCGATGAGTGGAACCAAGCAGGAGAATCAGTTACAGAAGAGTTTGAGAATGTATACTATATCCCTACAGAGGATTTATTCTCTAATTCTACTATCAACCTATTTACTGATGATAATTTCCATCCAAATACAAGTGGGTACAAATTAATGGCACAGCGCGTTCTTGAGTATTTAAATGAATATTATGAAGAAACTGAGTTACCAGATGAGGAGATCGAATAGAAGATGAATTTGATGAGAATACAAATAAAAACAAAACCGTCATGGAAACAATTATTTTTTGGAATAGTTGGAGTAAATGTATGCTTTGTTTTATTTTTCTTTATTTTTTTACTGTGGCCCCTGTCAGATACAGAAATACCTATAAAGGAATATATTGAAGAGGAACCCGGGGCCGAATTTACGATTACTTCGAGTAAGCAAAATTTGAATGAACTAGTCAATGAATATGTAGATCATTTCATGAAAGATAAAGATGATAAATATACAGTCATATTGGATGAACATGTTCAATTGTTGGGGTCAGTCGAAGCCTTCCAAACGGATATACCTATATCAATCACATTAGAACCCGAGGTACAAGAAAACGGAGACCTTGTGTTGTATGCTTCAGATATGTCACTTGGATTATTGGGACTGCCAGAAAAGAAAATTCTTGAATACGTGAAGAAAGAATTAATCACGCCTGAATGGGTTGAAATTGATCCTAAAAATCAACTTATTTATATTGGAGTAACACAAATGGAAGTGAAAAGTAACTTTAAAGTAAAGGTACAAAGTTTTGATTTAAAAAATGATCATATCACATTCAGAATTAAGGTACCTAATAAAACATTAGGTTTATAGATGGATAAAGAAGCACGCAAAACCTTCTTTTAAAGGGCTTTGTGTGCTTCTTACGTTTACAATCATTCTACACATTTTAAATAAAACACCTGAGATTGGAAGTCTCCACCGCGTTTTGCTACTTGCCTATTCACACCGTTAAATTCGGTAGGCAACTGAAGACCGACTTGCATCAGTTCATCACCAAAATAGGTCTTCCCCTCCACTGCATACGCCATATCTGCGGCTAACCCGCTTAGTAATAATGTCTGTTGCTTTCGAGAGTTCGGTGTTGCCAAAACCTTATAATAGCCTACCAGTGCCTCGGATTGATCTTGACTCACCACCATCCAGGCAGTTTCATTTCCTTCAAAAGGACTCATTAATCTGTAGAAATCCCCATCACGAATCAAGCGGCGATGTTCCTTATAAAAGATAACCTGCTTCTTAATTTCTTCCCTCTCTTCCTCCGTTAACGACAATGGATCCAATTCATAGCCAAATGTACCAAAATAAGCTGTATTTGCCCGTGTGGATAGCGGTGTTTCCCTTAATGTCTGATGGTTTGGAACTGCTGATACATGGGACCCCATACTATATAATGGATAAGCAAAAGATGTACCATATTGAATCTTCAGCCTTTCAACTGCATCAGTATCATCACTGGTCCATGCCTGCGGGGCATAATAAAACATCCCTGGGTCAAAACGACCGCCCCCTCCTGCACAGGATTCAAACAATACATGTGGAAACTCCTTTGTTAACCGTTCATAAAGGGAATACACCCCTAGAATATAACGATGGAAAAACTCTCCCTGTTGATTTGTTGCTAATTTTTGTGAGAAAGCCTCCGTAATATTTCGATTCATATCCCATTTAATATAAGAAAGATTGGTCTGCTTAATAATTCCAGCGATTTTTCCATACAGAAAATCAACAATCTCTGGTCTTGAAAAATCAAGCATGAGCTGGTTTCGCCCTAAAGTACGGGGCTGATTAGATAACCCAACAGCCCAATCCGGATGCTCCTTATATAGCTCACTATTGGGACTAATCATTTCTGGTTCAAACCAAAGACCAAACTTCATACCCGTATTGGAAATTTTTTGGGCTAAGCTTTCTAATCCATTGGGAAGTTTATTCAAGTCTACCTGCCAATCTCCTAGTGAAGAGGTATCGTCATTTCTTTTTCCAAACCAGCCATCATCGAGAACAAACAATTCAATTCCCAACTCGCTAGCTGAATTGGCAATATTTACGAGCTTTTCTTCATCAAAATCGAAATACGTCGCTTCCCAGTTATTAATCAAAATCGGACGCTCTTCCCTTTTCCATTGATCAGGTATCAGATTGTCACGGTACAGATGATGGAAGGCCTGACTCATTCCATTTAGACCCTGGTCGGAGTATACCATTACCACTTCCGGTGTTTGAAAAAGCTCTCCAGGTGGAAGAATCCACTTAAATCCAAATGGATGAATCCCGACCATTACTCTTGCCATACCATAGTGATCAACTTCCACCTGCATGATAAAATTACTGCTGTAAACAAAGTTAAATCCATATACCTCACCAGTATGCTCTGTCGTAAAGGGTCTTTTTAATGCCATGAACGGATTATGATGGTGTGAACTTGCCCCACGCAGACTTGAAATCGACTGAATTCCCATTTCTAACTTGCGTTCCTTGACATGCCTTTCCCGTCCCCATGTGCCTCCTAGATGGGTAACAATGAAATCTTTGTTAGGGAGGTCGAGGACTGCTCCCATGAGTCGATCAATCTCCAGATATTCACTACCCTTATTTTTCAAGGATGTACTTCTAGTAATAACAGGTTTGTCTCGAAAAATGGTGTAATTTAATATCAATTCTGCTTCAAGAAACTCATCCTTTAGAGAAATTTGAAGGGTGCTCGCGTCTTGATTATCATTTGCGTAGGTGGCAGGAAGTCCTTCCAGCTTTGGCTTTCCTTCTAAGATGGTAAAAGAGTCATAGGTAAAATTCGGTACATGGGGCTCTGCTTCTTTACTAACACTGATGGCTGGTTCCCTGAAATCAGAGTTTCCGTACGCAGGATACTCCTGTCTTACCGTTTCTAAACTAAAAGCAGGATCATCCTCATACACATGACAACTGGCAGCAGTTGGGACATCATAGGCTTGTAAATGAGAAAAATCCGCCCTGTTCCGTAATGCCTTGCCAAAATAAAGATGACCTAATTGGCCATTTTTCATCACGTGAAAAATATAGCTTATTTGCCCATTCGTTAGATGAAATTGTTGTTTTTCTGGATTGGTATGTATTAGCATAATCCTCACCTTCTCTTCACTTAATCCCTTATTGTAGATGCTACCATTTTTATGCGAAGAGCCCATTACCCCGGCTCTTCACAATCTATTACACTTTTTGAATCATAAATTCAAATTCCATGTCCTGTTCTGACTTAATGAGATGCTCATCATGGACTGGTGCACCCCAGCTGTCGTCCCCGCCGACTCCCATTTGCTTGCCGGCAACCGTTACAACCGTATAATGAACATTGGGAAGCTCATAGATATGCTGTGCGCTCTCCAGTTCAAATGCTGTATATGGAGAGAAATTACACTCCAATGGATCAGTTACCGACGAAATCTTCATTCCCTGGCCGTTACGATTGGTCACGTTCACACGGCGGACACCCGTTCTATTACCAGATTCCTGTGGCATCACATAACCTGATAGATTGTCAGATACCTGATTCTTGAAGGTAGTTAGTTTCGCACCCATCGCACGGTCTGAGTAATTTTCATCAGGCCCCATTGCATACCAGTCGAGTTGATCATAGTCCGCTGGCAGCTTGAAGGAAACTGCAAAAATCGGCATTTGCGGCAGATTTTCAGCTCCTCTATAGGCAGACTTCACACGAACGCTTCCATCTGGATAAACCGTGTAAACAGTTTTCACCTCGACGTCTTGGTGAATGGAGAATTGATAAGTAAAAGCAATGCTCACTTGATTGGGATCTTCTACATGCTCAATATTTACACACTTTCGCGCAAGGCTTGCAGCATACCAAAGCCCCGATTGGAAGCTTTGAGAAAAGCCACGGTCATTATCCGTTGTGGCTCTCCAGAACAACGGTGCAGGAGGAAGTGAGATCATTTCTTTCCCTGCATAGTTTAGTGATACCAAGCTTCCAGCCTGCTTCGAAAACATTACGGTAAAGTCTCGGCCATGAACGCCTATATTGACATCACCATGGGCAACACGTAAATCTCCGCTTACTGAAGCCATTTCTCTCGTACCCACTTCATATACATACTGCCCGAATGCAATCTCATATCCTGCTTCAGCCCAAACGGTGCTTTCCGTTAACTTTAGTGAGGTTTGAATGCAATACTCACCTGACTCCATCGTAACTTCCTTAGGTAAGACAAACTCAAATCGTCCCTTACTTTGCGGTTCAACAGCAGCTAGAAGGGTGTTTTTGTACAATTCCTTTCCTTCACGATATAAAACATACTCAAGTGTGTAATCTGCTGTATTAGAGAATAAGCTTTCATTTTTGAGGGTGACGCCTGTCTGGTCGGGTACTAGTTTAAAATCTTGATATAAAAATTTCACTTCCTGCATTTTTGGAGAGAGCTCACGGTTTGCATAGACAATCCCATTCGTACAGAACCCATAATCCGTTGGACGGTCTCCAAAATCACCGCCATAGGCTAGAAATTCATTTCCATAACGATCCTTTTTATAAATGGATTGATCAACATAATCCCAAATAAATCCGCCCTGATACATCGGATACTTCTGCTCTAGTTCTGTATATTTGTACATCCCGCCAAGTGAGTTCCCCATCGCATGCATGTACTCGCAGCTAATGTACGGCTTCTCAGGGTTGTCATTTAAATACTTCTCAATGTCGGCCGGCTTTGCATACATACGGCTTTCCATATCACTGGTGTCATTATACTCACGGTTGTGGAACACACCTTCGTAATGAACGAGTCTGCTAGGATCAGCCTGTTTGAAATATTTCGAGACATTCAAGATAACTTCACCCGCGTATGATTCATTCCCACAGGACCAAATTAAGATGGATGGGTGATTTTTATCCCGTTCCACCATTGATATCGCACGGTCCATGACAATCGGTTCCCATTCTGGCTTATTACCTGGAATATTCCAAGAAGGCTCAACTGCCCCCATTTTTTGCCATGACCCATGGGTTTCAAGGTTCATCTCATCAATGACATACACACCATATTCGTCACATAATTCGTACCAATAGCTTTGGTTCGGGTAATGAGAGGTACGAACGGCATTGATGTTATGACGTTTCAAGGTTTTAATATCCCAAAGCATATCTTCTTTTGTAATTGCACGGCCATGGCGTGGATTGAACTCATGACGGTTTACACCCTTGAATACAATCCTCTCACCATTAAGATGCATGATTTTATCTATCAGCTCAAATCTTCTAAACCCAACCTTCTGGGGAACTACCTCTACTAAACTTCCAGACTGGTTATAGATTTGAATAAAACATTTATATAAATAAGGATTCTCGGCACTCCATAGGGTTGGATGCTCAACAGGCAACGTAATTAACCACTTGCCATCGATATATGTAGCACTTTCTTTTTTAACAAGACTACCCGTTCCATCCACTAATTCTGCAGTGATCCTTGAAGGCTTCTCCCCTTGAAGTTTTAAATCCACTGAGAGAGTCGCATTTGTAAAAGATATATCTAGTTCAGGACGAACATGAAGATCAGAGACATGAATTTCTGGAACGGTATACAGATAAACATCACGGAAGATTCCTGAGAATCTCCAAAAATCCTGATCTTCAAGCCAGCTGCCGGTACTTCGTTGATAGACTTCCACCGCGAGCTTGTTCTCCCCATCTTGTAAATAGGGAGTTAAATCAAATTCCGCAGGCGTAAAAGAATCTTCACTGTATCCTACAAACTCACCATTTACCCATACATAGAAAGCAGATTCTACCCCTTGGAAAGAAATATATACCGGCTTTTCCTGCATTGCAGCTGGAACCTGAAAATACTTCACATAGCTTCCAACTGGATTATGATCCGTAGGAATTTCCGGGGGACGAAGTTCATGATGCCCATCCCATGGATACATCGTATTCACATATTGAGGCTGCCCGTAGCCCTGGAGTTGAATATGCCCTGGAACGGTAATGTCTCCCCAGCCAGCACAGAGATAGTCTTTTTCGAAAAAGTTTACGGGGCGATGGTTAGGATTCATACTGTAGGTAAACTTCCAATTTCCGTTTAATTCATGTCGCAATTTCATTGGTGACCCATTACGTGCTTCTTCCATGGTTGTGTAGTACACATGGTCTGAGTGAGCTGGAACACGGTTAACCGCAAACACATTTACATCTGTAAGCCAGTTCAAACTTGGTGTAGTTGTCATATCTATTACACTTCCTATCTATATATTTTATTTCCTATTTAACAGAACCCATCATTCCAGCAACAAAATGCTTTTGCATAATAAAGAAGATGAGGGCTGCTGGCAGAGTCGCAATAACAATGGCCGTCATAATCACGCCAAAGTCAGGAGAATAACTGGAACCAAGCACCGATATCAACAATGGAATGGTCTGATTCTCTGGTGACTGAAGCACAACAAGTGGCCATAAGTAGCTATTCCAGCTTGCCATAAACGTAATAATGGCCGCCGCTGCATACGTTGTTTTCATCGTCGGAATATAAATTCTGAAAAACACACCTAGCTCAGTTAAACCGTCAATTCTTCCCGCCTCAAGAATGTCCTTCGGAAACATCTTTGTACTCTGTCGGAAGAAGAAAATGAGAAAGGCAGTTGTTACGGTTGGTAAAATAACAGCGGAAAAGGTATCAATTCCAATCATCGGTGTCGTTTGTGAAATCGTTCCAAACATTCGGAATAACGGAACCATTAATGCGGCAAATGGAATCATCATTGAAAGAAGCAGGAAATTAAATAAGAAGTCCTTTGCTTTACTTTGAAATATTTCAAACCCATATCCAGCCAATGAAGCAATCAGCATTCCAAGTACAGTAGTAATAATCGATATTTTTGCTGAATTGACTAGGGCAGGAATTAGATCAACCGTATTGAGAAGATTGGTTAGATTCTCGACCAAATGGCTTCCT
Organism: Robertmurraya korlensis NBRC 107688; assembly: GCF_001591645.1. Lineage (GTDB taxonomy): Bacteria > Bacillota > Bacilli > Bacillales > Cytobacillaceae > Robertmurraya_A. Next base: position 17,046 of record NZ_BCVH01000018.1, read on the forward strand.
GGTAGTAATTTCCCCTTTGTGACATCAACTGATTTATTCGTTGCACTGATAATCATCCACAAAAATGGAAAGATAGAAACAATCGCAGCGATTGTAAGAAACCCGTAACCAAAGACTTTTTTAAGCATTTTTATCACCTGCCACTTTAAACTGAATGATGGAGAAGATCACGATCAGTATGACAATCGCATAGGAAACCGTAGCTGCATAGCCAAAGTCAGGAGTATATTTAAAGGATAGATTGTAAATATACTGGGAGATGGTCATCGTCGCATTCCCTGGTCCACCTACCGTAATATTCATTACTTCATCGAATAGTTGAAGCGTTCCAATGGTAGAGGTAATGCTAGTAAACAAAATAATTGGTTTTAACATTGGAATCGTAATTTTGAAAAAGGTTTGAATGGGTGACGCCCCATCGATTTTGGCTGCTTCATAAATAGAATGATCGATGTTTTGAAGGGCAGACAGATAGAAAATCATATTATAGCCGGTCCAGCGCCAAGTAATGGCAATAATGATGGTGATTTTAGCCCAAAATGGATCTGTTAACCATTGAATCGGCTCTGAAATGAATGATAGCTTCAATAACATAATGTTCACTAGGCCATCTTGACCAAATAAGTATTTAAAAATAACAGAATAGGCAACAAGTGAGGTAACACACGGTAAAAATATGGCCGTCCGGAAAAAGCCCTTACATTTCAAAGCCTTATCATTCAGTAAAACAGAAATAAACAAGGCAAGTATAATCATCAATGGGACTTGTATGATTAAATACACCACTGTATTTTTTACCGTAGTCAGAAATACAGGGTCCTTTAATAATCGTGCGTAATTCTCGAAGCCGACAAAGGTTAAGTTCGTTCCCCTACCGGATTGTAATGACATAATAAAAGCCTGAACCATTGGGTAAAAATAAAATAAGCAAATCAACACGGTAGCAACCGTTACAAACGACCAGCCAATGATGGTGTTTTTCAACCGATGCCCGCGAGTGGACTTACCTGTCTGTATGTGTGGGGTGGCTTTTGCAGGTATCACATCAAGTCATCTCCTAACCTAAAAATGTTTCTCATCTGGTATGTTAAAATAAAAGCCCCGACACACTCGCCTGCCACTAAATCGCTGAAGCCGACGAGTTTACGAGGCTTTTACCCTATTAAATTATTTCACCTGAGTTTCCGCTTGACCTTGAGCATCTTCTAACGCTTTATCAAGCTCTTTTCCTTTAATATAGTTTTGTGCTTCCACTGCAAGAATGTCCTCGATGGCATATGTGTGTAAGCCAAAGTTTACTTGTGGAATTTCCGCTGTCCATTTTGCGAAATCAGCAATGATCTTCTGGCCACCAAAAAACTCATCTGCTGCTTGATATGCTTCGCCTTCAGAAGCTGGTTTGTAAGTTCCGATCGCGCCAATTTCTTTATTGATGGTTTGATAGAATTCAACGTTTGAACCAAAAGTTCCAGCTAAGAACTCAGCCGCTTTTTCTTTTCCTGATACATTAAGAACATACCAAGAGCTTCCTCCTAAGTTTGAAGCGTTTACAGAATCCGCTACACCTGGAAGTTTAGGGAAAGGTACGACCGCCCATTTACCCGATTGCGAAGCTTCTGCCTTAACGGAAGGAGTAATCCAGTTACCTGTTGGTACCGTTGCTACCTCACCGCTGTTAAAGCCTGCTAAGAATTGACTCCAGTCCGAAACTGGTTTTACTAAATCAGCCTCTAAAAGCTTCTTATAAGTTTCGAACGCCACTTTTAGTGCTTCATTATCAGCTAAGTTAGGTGTGATACCATCTTCTTCTAAGTACCATGAACCAGCTGTTTGGATCATCATACGAATTAAGCCAAGGTCATTGGGATCTTGTGTTAACATTTGTTTCCCAGTTACTTCTTTCACTTTTTTACCGATTTCGATGTACGTATCCCAATCGATGTTTTGTAGATCATCAATTGTATAACCAGCTTGCTCTAAATAATCTGTTCTTACATACAATCCTGTAACCCCCGTATCAAACGGTAGGCCATAGTTCTTGCCGTCCAAGCTTGTCGGGGCAATTTTATAATCAGCAAAATCTTCGGCTTTAAACGTGCCCGTTAGTTCGTGAAACATGTCTGGGTATGCCTGTAGGAAGCTTTGTGCACGATAATCTTCAATAAGGACAATATTTGGCAACCCTTTCGTTGTACCAGAACTTAAGCTCGTGTTTAACTTTTGAATAATGTCATCCTGTGCGTTTTCAATAATTTTAATCTTGAGCTCTGAATCTTCTGAAGCATAGGTTTCTTTTGCAATTTCCATTGCTTTAATGTTAAAATTCGGGTCCCATGCCCAAACGGTAATTTCATTTGTATCCTTTGTCTCACCGGAAGTTTCTTCTGTTTTCGAGCCGGAACAAGCCGTCAATAACAGTAAACTCACTAAAAATAGTACAAGCATTTTTTTCATTGTTATCCCCCCATTTTTTTTTCTATCTCTTTTGTAAGCGTTATCCACACCTTACATTCCTTATATTAGCAACATTACGGGGTTAGTCGTTAGGACGATATTTTTAATACCTTGTAAAATTTTCAGTTAATTGAATACGCTTACAAAACCGTTATTGGAATTTTTTTAGATTCTATGACTATTTTTGACTCGGAAGGATGATCTTCACCTTTGTCCCTTCTCCTAGCTTACTAGAAATCGAAACTCCGTAATCATCTCCATAAATCAGTTGGATACGCTCATGTACATTCCTTACCCCAATTCCAGAGAAGTGCTGTTGTTTACGTTTCGTATCAGGTAGCGAACAATCGGCTGAAACCTCCATCCCATCCCCATTATCAACAACCTCGCAAATTAACTTGTTTCCTTCCTGCCAAACGAGAACATTGATATATCCGTCCTGCTTTTGAATAAATCCATGGAAAAATGAATTTTCCATAAAAGGCTGCAAAACCAGCTTTGGAATTTGCAGTTCTTCACATCCAGGAGAAACAAAATAGTTTACTTTTATGCGGTCACCATAGCGTTTTTGATTAATCAGGACGTAATTCTTGAGATTATCTAATTCCTGCTTTAACGTAATGGTTTCACTCACATTGCCAATTGTATTTTGGAGGAGTGAAATAAGTGAGTTAATGGTTGCTTCCGACTCTTCTTTTCCACCTTGCTGGACCATGAACTTAATGGATGTCAGTGTATTGTATAAAAAATGGGGGTTGATTTGTTGCTGCAGAGCTGCTAACTCAGCATTCCGCCGCTGTTTTTGCGAGACGACAAGCTGTTCAACATACTCATGAAGTTCATCAAGCATCGAATTAAAGGCTTGACCGATTTGCCTTGTTTCATAGGTTCCCGAGACAGTCACATACTGCCCGAAATCATGCTTAGATGTACTCTCAATTTGCTTTACTAGCCTTGACAATGAATTGGTCATTCTTCTTGAAGCAAGAAACACAAATAGTAGCGCAACAAAAACAATCCCCATTGAAATAAACACCATTTTCCTCTTATCAATCAGGTTGCCAAATGCGGTCTTTTTATCAATGATATTAAACATATACAAATCAAAGGATGGAAGGTATTTAGTCAAAATGATTTGTTCTTTTCCTAAGAAGCTACCAATGATGTAATCCTTCGGTTCGGCTTTCATTTCTTGCGCGTATTGAAGTAACTCCTCCGATTTTTCACCGATAAGCTTTGACTGATCGCTCGACATAATGACTCCCGCTTTGTTAACCAAGAAAACATGATTACCTGGACTTGTATAGCTTGAGTAAAATTTTCTAAATTCACTTTCTTTTATAGCAAAGTACATGGATCCATAGATGTTTCCAGATGTCCTTTCCATTAACGCCTTTGAAGTAACGATGTAGTTTCCCTGCGCTTTAGCAGTGCGTTTGTCCAATTGGTACATCAACTTCTTCGGCTGATTACCTGTGTTACGGGCAATAACACCCTTCTTTAGCTCCTCATCCGTTATTGGCCAGTATGAGCGATCAATCGAAAAGATGATCCCATTAGAACCTGTAATAATAATTCCGGTTTCGTACGTATCGATACTAGATTTAATTCGTTTCATTTGCTGGTCTAATGTAAAAAAATCCTGGTATCTCTCAAGATTGGAGCCTTCCTTTGTAAGTATTTCCTTAATCGTACCGCTTTGCAGTAAGTTGTTTGATGCAACGACAACCGAATAATGATACTTTTCGAAGCTTTCCTCTACTTGGTCCATTACTTTTGCATTGGTAATACTGAATTTATCAAAAAAGAATTCCTCCGACATCCGAATCGTCGTCCACGTAATGGTGATAGAAACAGTGATGATAATGATGACACTAATGACAAACATAGTAATAAACAAGTTGTTATGTCTAAAACGTTCGGGAATAAATCTCATATGAATACCATCTCTTATCTCATGTTTTGTTTTCTTCTATATTGACTTGGCGACAGACCCGTTAATTTTTTAAACACTTTGCAAAAATAACTGTGATCAGAATAACCGACTATTCCACTTATTTCCGAGATTGTAGCCTTTCCCTCGACTAGCTGCTTAGAGGCTTCCTCAATTCGAATCCGATTCAAGTATTCAATAAATCCCTCACCGTTATGAGTAGAAAAGTAACTTGATAAATAGGACGGATTGAAATGAAAATGCTTGGCAACATCCGTAAGGGTTAACGGCTCAGCATAATGATCCTTGATATACTCAAGCAGTCTATTCATATTCAGGTTGTCGTATTGATTTTGAGAAGAATTGATACATTGTTTTGCCTCTGAAATAAACTGTGTCAATAGGTGTACAGCCTCTTTAGCCGTCTTCGCCTCATCGATTGTCTTAAAATACGTATATTTCGCTTGATTCAATGACTTTACCTGGTAATCCATGTTTCCAAGTAGAACCGTAATATTAAAGATGATGTTTCCGAAAAATGCCTTGTATTCATATACGTCCAGTGTATAGTCGTTTGATAAGGCTGTTACATGATCATCGAGATATTTGAAAGCACTTTCAAAATTTTTCCGCTTAAATTCACTGGTAAACCAGTCTAAGTTAAAACTCTCACATTCTACCTTTTGTATGGGAAGATTCTCTTTCATTAAAAGTGGCTGTTCTGAAAAATAAAAACGATAGTTTACTAATTTCATCAGGCTCTCTTTGTAAGTAATTCCTACCAATGAAAAATCAGTAAATGGTTCACTCAAAACCAAACCATAATCAGTAGTTAATTCACCTAGGTTTTCTACATACTTGTTAAGTATTGAAAAATGATCCCCATTAACTAGGACGATATTTTTATAGTAATAAAAAGAATACTCTTCACCTAATTCTGCCTCCATTTTTTCCTTAATAGAGGTAGGCAAATCTGTTTCTCCATTTCTAAAGACAACACCTAATAAACGAAACGTACGGTAAGGAAAGGTTTCTGAAATCTTCTCCTTATCATAAGGGACTTCATATCCAGAAATCAGTTTCTGAATCATTTGCTCAATGGAGAGGGTAACCGCTGCATTACTTTCCGCCAATTGTAAATAAGGGATTCTAGCAGCAGCTGACCTTAAGGCTTTTAACAGTCCCTTTGCCTCTAACTTTGGCTTAAGAATGTAATCAACCACTCCACTTTGGAAGGTGGAGCGAACGTAGTCAAATTCTCCGAAACTGCTTAAGATAATGATTTCGATTTGTGGGTAACGTTCCTTGACGATTCTTGTTAATTCCTCTCCATCCATAATCGGCATCACCATATCAGTAATAACGATATGCGGGCAGGTCGCTTCAATGATTTGAAGTGCTTCCTGACCATTCGATGCTTCTCCGACTATTTCAAATCCTTCATGTTCCCAGTTCAGATAATGCTTAATCCCTTGCCTAATTAATATTTCATCATCAACGATTACTACTCTGCAACGTTCGCCAACGGTCACTTGTATCCCTCCAGATGGTGAGAATATGATATATTAGTAATATTTTATTATATAACGTCATTTTTTGGGGGAATTACCTACAAATTCTTCTGTAAATAAAAACACGCAAAACTCCCTAATCTGGGGTTATTACGTGCTTCCTTTTGTATAAAATGCAAAGGAATGGATCTATCTCCCTCTGCACTAACCTATTACTCCAACGATAATTTCACAATCTCATTCAAATATTTTGTTGTATTATATCCAGAGATATCAAGCTTTTTAGGAATCATATCACTGTCTTCTAACCTAAGGGTTTGGACGGTTGTAAAATGACGGGGTTGCTCAATTTTTTCATATTCGATTGGGGTATTCATGTCGTACTTTACCCCATTCTTGTCGACAAGGACCCCTTCCGTCTCCATACCCATCGACATTGGAAAGCTTTCATCTTCACCAACAACATTTATATGAAGCCCCTCATATGCTCGATTCTCAACATTATGATCGCTTATAACAATGGTCGTAGGGATACCAACATCAACCTTATCAATACTGATGGTACTTCCTGCATATTCAAAGGTTTGAGGGTATTCCTGACTAGCATTAAGTTCAATCGTTTTATTGTCTTGTATTATTAGATAGGCAGATCCAAGTTGAACGCTAACCTGTTTTGGTTTTTCTCCTAAAAGAGTGTCAAATTGTGCTTGAGAAATGAACCAATTCATGTCTTGCTGTATATGAGAACCACCATATAGATCTGATTTCACGATTTTGTTGTTCACTTCTAGATCGTTAAATTGAAGAAACTCTAATTGTTTCTTTGGATCTGTCGTATTAATGCCATATTGCAAGGTCGTTGTTGTTGGAGCAATAATTAACTTATCAAACCGAACCGGAATCCCTTCAATATTGGTTTGTCCACTTAACGCGTATTCAACAGAAGGCTGTTTGGTGACAGGAATCTCGAAGTTCCACTTCCCTGTTTTAGACTGAATGTCCCCGTAGCCCCATAATTGACTCGCGACAGAGGAATCACGATCTATTTTCAGAAGCTTGTTGATCTTCAGATTGATGGTCCCCTCTTCCTCTTTTAGCGGTAGTAGACTAATTTTCCCCTGATATACGTTCTTTTCGGTCTTATTGACATCTGATTCAAGATTAGGAGGATAATATCTCGGATAACTTTCATTTTTCATGATTTTATATACGTTTTCCACAATTACCCCATCATCATAATTCATAAAATATTGATTATCTTCATTCGTATCTTCTATCTCATAGAAAACAAGCGTCTGAACATCATCGGCAACAACGGCCTTAATTTTAACTTTCACCCCTTCACTTTCCGCTACTAGGTTCACCCTTTGACCCAGGTCCTCTTGTAGATAGGCACGCAACTGCTCATCTTCTTCGGTCCACGTATAGTAGACGTTGGCAAATGCACCCGTAAAAAAGCCAATTCCCATTAGCAAGGCGAATACGCCTGCAATAGCAAGTCCAACTCTCCTGCGTTTTTGGTTCTTTTGACGTTTGCGGTTCTCCTCTTCTAATAGCCTCTCTTTTACATTCATCATAAAATGAGAAGGTAAATGAAAATCTTCCATTGTATCCGTATCATTTACGATCGATAACCTAACATCCTGAAAGGTAGACAAATCCTCCTGACATTCTTCACAATGATAAATATGTACTTCGAAATCAATCCTATTCGGCCGATCCATCGTTCTTTCTAAATAATCGATGTAATCCTTATGATACTCTGTACAGCCATCATAGGATTCTTCATTCCCCATTTGTTTTCTAAGGGATCGGATTCCCGAAAACAGATACTTCTTTAACTGATTCACTGATACTTGAAGGATATATGCTGCTTCCTCCTGAGAAAGGCCTTTTACATACCTAAGGACCATCGCTTCTTTTTCATGGTTATTTAGTTGATCAAATGCTTTAAGTAACTCATGCTGTGGTTCCGAGGAATGTATGCCACTTTCCCGAGAAAGCGAACGACAGGTTTGAAGGAAAATAGTAGTCACCCAAACTTCAAACGATGTTTCCTGCTTAAATCTAGGCACTTCTTTGTGAACCTTACTAATCGAACGGTAAAACAACTCCTCTATTTGGTGCTCATTACTAAGGAAAAATAAACCCAGTTCATAGAATGATTGTTTATGCTGATCGAACCAATTGATGACAGATTCCATTCCCTGTTCTCTTATCGTACCGATGGTCATTGAATCTAACTTTGTTGGGATCATATAGGTCTCCCCCTCTAACATTATCCTTACTTTCATCTTACCGCATAGGGGATCTTACTTGTACCAATTTATGTAATATTATAGAGATTCCGAACTATATTCTCGCCTCGGATTTAGTGAGTCGGGAACTAAACTTCTATTTAGGACATGCAGATTCCAGGATTTAGTGGAATTTGTGCACTGAAATTCTATTTAGAACATGCAACTTCCATAATCTAGTAGAATGGGTGAATTAAAAATCTATTTAGGATATATGTTTTCTGGAAATTCAATCAAACGTTTGGATTGAATTTTTTTGATACTTTACAAATTTATGGGATTAATACGCGATCCTTTGGCCTCATAACGAATATATACAAAAAAACATTGAAGATTTACTTCAATGTTTCAGTTTACAAATTAATAAGCACTGGTCCCGGTCTCACCTTGGACAATCGCTACACTAGAGCTTGCTCCAATACGTGTCGCACCTGCTTCTACCATCGCTTCTACTACTTCACGGTTACGAACACCACCTGAAGCCTTCACTCCTATTTCCGGACCAACCGTTTCACGCATAAGCGTAATATCTTCAACCGTTGCTCCCCCAGTTGAGAAGCCCGTTGATGTTTTCACATAATCAGCACCTGCTTGTACAGCAAGCTTACAAGCCCGGACCTTTTCCTCTTCGGTCAGCAAGCTTGTTTCAATAATTACTTTCACTAGTGCTTTTCCTTCAGCTGCCTTCACTACTGAACGGATATCCTGTTCAACGGTAACATCATCGCCGTCTTTTAACAGGCCAATATTTATAACCATATCCACTTCATGGGCACCTTTTTGAATCGCATCTTTTGTTTCAAAACCCTTTGTCTCTGAAGTGCTTGCCCCTAATGGAAATCCAATTACTGTACATACCTTCACATCAGAACCCTTTAATAATTCGACTGCCGTTTCGATCCAAGTAGAATTTACACAAACAGAGAAAAACCCATGTTTTTTTGCCTCTTGGCAGAGGACTTCCACTTGATCCTTTGTGGCATCGGCTTTTAACAGGGTATGGTCAATCAGGTTTGCCATATTTTTAGTCATTTGCTTTTCACCTTTCCTTCTTCCTTTTGGAACTTATTTGTTTAAGTTAAATCTTCTGGAGAAAACGCACCTGGTAATAATTCTTTAACCGTCATTTCTTTGAAGTCTCCCTTGACGTTCGTTAAAATTACCTTCATATCTGGATTACATAGCTCAGAAATCACTTGACGACATGCACCACACGGTGGAACAGGACGATTGGTGTCTGCCACGACAACTAGTAAATCAAAATCCCTGTCACCTTTTGCATACGCACTAAAAAGGGCTGTACGCTCAGCACAATTGCACATTGAATAAGCTGCATTTTCGATATTGCAACCATGGTATACTTTCCCATCCTTTGTTCGTAGTGCAGCCCCCACCTTAAAATTTGAATAGGGAGTATATGCCTTCTCTCTTGCCTTTTTTGCTTCTTCAAACATGAATTGATTGCTCATCCTACATCCTCCTCTCTCTTCACATTCCTATCTTTGAATTTCCTGAACTATGAGTTTGTAAAAGTTTTAAAAATAAAATCTACCAAGACACCACCGAGGTACACACCGAAAACCCCTAACACGCCCGCAAGCACAGGGGGAGCTGGTAATGGTAGACGCAAGAACTTAAAGACAACTCCTATTACAATTCCTGCTAATATACTTAATAGTAACTCCTTCATTTTCCATTCTCCTTTTTGTAAAATAACAACGTTACCGTCGTAGGAGGTCTAACCTCTCAAAGGTAAAAGTTAGGGCCACTCATTGGCCCCTCTTTCTGTTTACTATTGATAAATAATGTCATAAATCAAAGGGTTTAATTCTACACTTCTTTGCGAAATATGATAAGCATCATAAATTCGATTGATTACTTCCGTAACTTCTTGAGTATTACTATGAATGGTTACAAGTGACTCCCCTTTTTTAACTGAATCACCAATCTTTTTATTTAATACAAGCCCAACAGCTAAATCAATTTCTGAGTCTTTTGTTGTTCTTCCTGCTCCTAAAATACTTGAAGCAATCCCAATTTTATCAGCAATGATCTCTGCAATATAACCATCCTCTTTGGCCTCTACTTCAAAAGTAAAAGAAGCTGTTGGAAGCCTTGACGGATCATCGATGATCGAATCGTCTCCACCTTGAGCTGCAATAAATGTTTTAAACGTTTCAATTGCTTTTCCTGTCTGGATGGATTCCTCTAACATTTTCCGTGCTTCGTCCACATTTTCTGCTTTATTTGCTAAATAGACCATTTTACTTCCAAGTGTTAAACATAGCTCATATAGATCTTCTGGTCCTTGACCTTTTAACGTGTCAATCGCTTCTTTTACTTCTAGGGCATTTCCGATTGCAAAACCGAGCGGCTGGTTCATATCAGAAATTACGGCAATTGTTTTACGGCCAGCACCATTGCCGATTTGCACCATTGCATGGGCGAGTTCCTTGGCACCTTCTAAATCCTTCATAAATGCGCCTGATCCTATTTTGACATCTAAAACGATTGCATCAGCACCAGAAGCAATTTTTTTACTCATAATGGAGCTTGCAATCAGTGGAATGGAATTAACCGTTGCCGTGACATCTCGTAATCCATATAACTTCTTATCAGCAGGTGTTAAATTCCCACTCTGTCCAACAACGGCAATTTTATTTTTATTCACTAGATTATTAAACGTTTCCCCATCAATTTCAACCTGAAAGCCGCTTATTGATTCTAATTTATCAATGGTTCCTCCTGTGTGTCCAAGTCCACGCCCAGACATTTTAGCAACAGGAACTCCTACAGAAGCGACTAATGGTGCAAGAATCAGTGTTGTCGTATCACCAACTCCACCTGTACTGTGTTTATCAACTTTAACCCCTTCAATGGAAGAAAGGTCAATTTGGTCACCTGACTCAACCATTGCCATCGTTAAATGTACTCGTTCTGAAATGGTCATATCTTGAAAGAAAATCGCCATCGCCATGGCTGACATTTGATAATCAGGTATATCTTCATCCGTATAACCCTTAATCATAAAATCAATTTCTTCTTTCGTTAGCTCATGACCATCACGCTTTTTTTCGATTAAGTCGACCATTCTCATGACATCTCATCCTTACACATTAGTATTTTAAATAAAAAGGGGAGGACTCCCCTTCACCTAAATAAAGATTCCCGCAATTGCTGCACTTAGTAATGAAGCTAACATCCCAGCAGCTACTGCACGAAGCCCAAGCTTTGCAATATCAGATCGACGGCTCGGAGCTAGTCCACCTAAGCCTCCTAAAAGAATCGCCATTGAACTTAGGTTCGCAAAACCACAAAGCGCAAAACTTACTACAATAACGGTTTTTGGACTTAATTGCTCAATTTGTGGTGCAAATGCAGAATACGCAACAAATTCATTTAAAACTAGCTTTTGACCAATAAAACTACCTGCCGCTACTGCTTCAGACCATGGTACACCCACAGCAAACGCTATTGGTGAAAACAGAATTCCTAGAATTGCTTGTAGTGATAGATTTTCAAAACCAAATAATCCACCTAAACCACCCAATATTCCATTGATTAATGCAATTAATGCAATAAACGCTATTAACATTGCCCCTACATTTAAAGCAAGCTTTAAACCATCTCCAGCCCCACGAGCAGCTGCATCGATCACATTAACCGATTCTGTATCTTTTTCCATTTTTAACTCATGAGAAGTCTCTGATTCTTCCGTTTCAGGCATCATTAATTTAGCCAAAACCAAACCTGCTGGAGCTGCCATGAAACTAGCAGCTAGTAAATATTCAAGCGGAACACCTAAAAGAGAGTAACCTACAAGGACTGAACCTGCTACAGAAGCTAGTCCTCCAGTCATAACAGCAAACAATTCTGATTGTGTCATTTTTTCTATAAACGGACGAACAACAAGTGGTGCTTCTGTTTGCCCTACGAAAATATTGGCAGCTGCCGACATGGACTCAGCTTTACTTGTACCTAATAGCTTTGATAATCCTCCGCCAATAATTCTAATAAACCACTGCATAATACCTAGATAATATAAAACCGAAATTAACGATGAAAAGAAAATAATAATGGTTAGCACTTGGAAGGCAAAGATAAATCCAAATTGATCAGCACCTGCTAAAGGCCCAAAAACAAACGAAAGGCCTTCGTTCGCATAATTAATGACATCTTGAATTCTCATTGTGAACCATTGTAAGGCCGTACGCCCAGCTTCCCATTTTAAAACGACAAACGCGAACGCCAGCTGTATCGCTAAACCACCGAATATCGTTCGATAATTAATCGCTTTCTTTTTATTTGATAAAAGAAAGGCTATTCCCAAAACAACAAAGATCCCAAAAATTCCCCATAATACATTCATGTTGTTCACCTCTATAATGTAATGTAAAGCGTTATACACAGTTACCGAAAGCGCTTACTAATCCACAAAAAAAATATACATTTTTACTTTATTGTCCGACGTTTGTTATCAGACGTCCAACAACTATAAGCGAGTAGGAAGTTAGATGAAAAAGTAACTAGCTATTTTCCGTCTTTGTATCCCCTTTCATTTCGTTTGACGACTTCTCTCTCACATTATATAGGTAAGAGGTCCAACAACTCAACACTTTTTTTCTTGTAAAAAATAACCTGTTCGGAAACAGGCACCTTTTGCACACAAAAAGTTCAAAAATGAAACCTTACCACTAGAATATAAGATAACCATCCTTGTGGTAGTTTTTCATTTTCTATACACTTCAATTAAAATATTCTTCTAAAAGATTCTTTTTCGAAAAACATTAAAGCTGATTTGATCTGCTCTAAAAAAGTTAATTGAATATAATACTGGTTCATCATTCGAGTCGTAATGGACTTGTTTGAGGATCAATAATGGAGTTCCTGATTCACATTTTAAAATATCTGATATCTCTTCATGGTAACCCATTGTCTCGATAAAAGCCTTTGCATAGGTAATCGTTACGTTAGCCTCTTCCTCTAAAAAATCAAACAAAGACTCGTCATTCAGTTGATAGCCACCAGGAAATAAGTGTGCTGGAATTTTATCTATACAGTAAACTAGTGGCATTTCATTTGCTGTACGTACTCTTTTAACTAGTAGGACCATTTCATTTTTCTTTAACTTTAATTCGTTAATTTCTTCTTCTTGCGGTTCTACATATCCAGAAAATAAAAGCTCTGTCCCAGGGGTCTTCCCCTCTCGCTCAATTAAGTTCGTAACACTAAACAACTCTTCGATCCCACCAGAGATAACTGGCTTTTTATTCACAAAGGTGCCAATACCATGTTTTCGAGTGATAATATTTTCCTCTTCTAAAATTCGAAGTGCTTCTCTTAAGGTCGTTCTTGAAACATGAAGTTGTTTCGCAAAATCAGTCTCAGAAGGCAAACGTTCACCAGGCTCTAATTCGCCATTTTTAATTTTATCTTTTATTTGATCAATAACAATCAGATAACGAGACTTTTGGTAGATATAATCCATCGAACGAATCCCCCATGTTTAGTATAACGTTATTTTACATACAATTAAGAACGCTTTCAACTTATAGAGGTTTTTAAAAATAGTAGTTAACTATCTTACAAAACAAATGTGAACCTATGAAAAAAAGAAGCAGGGCTTTTCCTTTTATCTGGAGTCCCCGCTTCTTTTCTTTATTCTTCCTCAATAACCCTAGCCACATTGTTACCGCAATTTTTACATTTTCCTTTTAACACAATACCGAAATTATGCTCTTCCACTATAAAAGCAGTAATCGTTGTTACATCTGAGCAATTCCCGCACCAAACATTACCTAGTAACCCATTTCTTACATCCTTCGGCATAGAAAGCCACTTTTTGTTTGCCTCCATCGTAAAACCCTTTCTTTCCCATGATTTGAGTAAAGTCTATCTACTTATCATACACATTCAAATCAAAAACCTAAAGCTACTCTTTTTACAAGAACTCGACCTATCCGACCGTCTCTATCAATACCAAGATTACAATACCCTAATTGTTCAAAAATCAGTCACAAATATTCGAAAATCAACCTGTCCTATTAAACTACCCCTCTCTATATAAACATTGAAGGGATGGTGTAAAGGAATGAAAAATGGCTGTATTGAACAATTCGAGCAGTATTCTCAATTTTCCTCTTTAAAAGAATTCAATACTCATATGGAAATGTGGTTGGCTGTCCATAAAGATGATTTCTCTAAGGGAGAACGAGTAGGTTTGAAGCGACTCGTTCGTTTTGCTGCGAAAATCCCTGGTGTTTGCAATGCGAAAATTGGGACCGTGTTAAAAGCAATTCATGATGAACACAACGGAAACGGAATCTCTCGTTCTACTTTCAAACGAATGATCCAAAAGGCAATTGGTGTAGGAATGCTGACCGTTCATGAAACTGAAAGAAAAAATGGATCACAGTCTAGTAATCTCTATGTGTTCCAACCTTTTCCTAAAAATGAACTACCTAAGGAAAATCAATTAAACCACCCTAATAAAACTAGTAATCCTTTGAAAACTAATAGTAAAAAGATAAAAGAACGTAAAGAAACGGATTCAGCCAATCATACCGAAAATAAAACGAACAAACCTCTTGATTACACTTACACAAGTGACCGAGTTCCTTACTCATTCTCTCAAGTAGTCAGATACTTCTATACAGAAGCAAAGCAGATTGAGGAATTCTGGAGAATGACACAAATCGCCGCCTACCGGAATAATTTTGAAAACCGGAAAGACCTTGTAAATATCGCCGTTCACTCATTTAAACAATTGATTAGCAAACTAAAAGTGAGCACCATACAAAAGCCGATAGCCTATTATTATGGGATTCTGAATAAAAAACTTGAAGAGCTTTATTTTGAAGATTTGTATGAAATGGAGTTTTGTATGGCTTTAGTAAAAAACCAGTTGTTTTTATCTTTTAATTTCAATTAAATTTAAATAAAGAGTTATTATATAATAGATGAGAATGGGTTCTAAAAGAATCATTCATAATGTATTCATCAATCAATTGTCCATTATGAATATAATCAAAAGCATCATATACACAAAGTCCTGAAGCATTCATCCCTATAACTGAGTCTGTTAACACCTTTTCTAGCTTAAGGAAATCTTCTTTCGACGTTTCTCCAATAGCAAAAGAAGGTTGTCCAATTATTCTTGCTCCTTTATAGTTCTTACATTCTACCCCTTTTAGTAAAGTCGAAATCAGTTGCCTTACACCCTCAAGACCATTTTTGTTATTAGCCATAACCATATCTTTTACTGGAAAAAATATTACACTAGATTTATCTATTCCATGGGATTCCAACAACTCCATCAGTTGATGGTATATATCTTTACTAAAAGAAACGGTTATTAGCTCATTATTTTCTACCCCATGCTTTATATAAGGTAATAGATTGATTAAAAGATGCTCACGGCCATAATAATAAAAGGTAGAGTGAATACCAAAAATATTATCTAGAGTCTTTATTTTGCTATCAATTCTTCTTTTATCACATTTTATACACTCTACAATAAATTGGTCTAACGCTTGACTTTTATTAACCACCATAGCATCCAACATATTCTCTTTTTCAGATACTAGATTTATTAATGTTTCTCTACTTTCTTCTAGCAAAGCTTTGATATTACACCCATCACAAACTGGTTTAATAAAAAGCCCCCCTCAGGACATATTTATACACCTGTTTTATTCTGCATGTTGTTCAAAAACACCTTTATTCCAAACACATATTTGTAAGGAAATTTAACATTAATTTGGGTAGATATCACTAAAACCAATTCCAACCAAATTCCTATCGGTACCCGAAACAAATTAAAAATAGGGTACAAAAAAAGAAGTCCATCACTGAACTTCTTTGATTACTTTATACATGATACTAGCTTTTCTTACCAAGGTTTTGCCTCCTACGAACATCTATAGCCCCAGTAAGTTTGGTAAGAACAAACTGATTTGCGGTACATAAGTTATGAGCATTAGTAAAACAAATATGGCTGCATAAAATGGAAGGAGCGGTTTGAGAACTTCCTCGATTTTCACCTTCGCTACGCTGGCTCCAACAAACAGTCCCGTACCAACAGGTGGTGTAATTGAGCCCACGCATAAGTTAAAAATGAAAAACATAGCAAAATGGACAGGGTGTACACCTATGCTAGTTGCAATAGGTAAAAAGATTGGTGTAAAGATTAAAATCGCTGGAGCAACGTCCATGAAACATCCAATGAGTAACAAGACAATATTCATGATTAACAGGATGATAATCGGATTATCAGAAATCCCTAAAACAAAGCTACTAATCGCTGCTGGCAGACCAGTAAACGCCATGGCAAAAGACATGAGCGAGGACGCTGCAATCAATAGCATGATAATCCCTGTCATCTCAACCGCTTGCACTAAAATATTCGGTATTTGTTTGAGTGTAAGTGATTTATAGTATACAAGAGCAAGAAATAATGAATAGACGACACAGATGGCAGATGCTTCGATAGCTGTGAAAGCTCCCGTAAGAATCCCGCCAATAATGATAAAAATCAATAACAAGCTTGGAATGGCTTCAATAAAGATTTTTTTTACATTCACATTCTTCGCCTTAGGTGTGATGGGGAAATTTCTCTTCTTTGCAATCATGAATGCAACAATCATAATCGCAAGAGCCCATAGAATTCCGATAACGTATCCACTTATAAACATAGCAGCAATGGAGGTTCCTCCGCTTATTAACGAAAAGATAATAAACGCCGTACTTGGAGGAATAATCATTCCGGTTGGGGCCGAAGCGATATTAACTGCCGCTGCAAACTTTTTGTCATATCCCTCTTTTTCCTGAAGTGGGACCAACACACCACCAATGGCTGTTGATGCCGCGATAGCTGAACTAGAAATACTACCAAAAAGCGCATTTCCCATAACATTGGAGTGAGCCAAGGAACCTGGGACTCTCCCCGTTAATACCTTGGAGAAGTTCACCAACTTAACGGCAATTCCTCCATTATTCATGATGATTCCTGATAATATAAAGAACGGTACAGCAATCAATGAAAAACTATCCAGGCTGGCCACCATTTTTTGTGCTGACGTAAACACAGCGACATCAAATGGCAATACCAATAAAACCGTTGCCAAGGAAGCGACTGAAATACTTATCGCGATCGGAATTCCCACAGCTAGTAGAACGGCAAATACTAAGACTAAAATGATCGTGGCTTGTAAAACCATGCGAGTTCACCTTCTTTGTATAATTTAAACAACTCTCTCTTCTGGCAATTGTTCTTCACTATTCGTAAATACTTCTTTTTTCTCTGAAAAAAGTTCAATTATATTTTGAATACTGTAAAAAAGCCCTAATGCTCCACTGACTGGTAATGAGAGATATACCAATCCCATTGGTAAATGAAGAGAAGGTGATAATTGTGCCATAGTAATGGAAATTGCCCGTGCTCCTCCATATAACATAATAATGCCTGAGAAGAATAAGAAACCCGTTTGAATCACAATATCAATCGACAACTTTTTATTATCCTTAAAACGATCACTTAACAGTGTAAAAGCAATGTGCTTCTTTTTCCCTACCACATAAGCAGCTGATAACATCGATAGCCAAATTAAAGCAAATTTAAGAAACTCTTCTGTAACCGAACTAGGACTATTCAGGATATAACGACTGATTACTTGCCACATGGTAACCGCTACCATTACAAGGAATAATGTACCCGTAATCCATTCAAGCGTTCGGTCAATCACTTTTTTGATACTTTTCACCATTTCCTCCTCCTATCACTCATCTTCACTTAAACTGCGAATCGCATTATAGGTTTTTGAAAACTCCTTACTGTTTTTAAATTGTTCGTGAAGCGGTTGAACAGCTTCTTGAAAAGGCTTGTTATCTACTTCATTAAAGACAACACCGTGTTTATCGATCGCTGCCTGTTTCTCCTTTTCAACTGCTTCTTTCCATACCGATTTTTCAAATACAGTTGATTCTTTGGCCGCTTCATGAATGGCATTTCTTTGATCCTTTGTTAGGCCCTTTAATCTTTCAGTATTCATGACCACAATATCTGGGACCCTCGTATGTTCATCATAAGAGTAGTATTGTGTCACATCACCATGCCCAGCCGTCACAAGTACGAACTCGTTGTTTTCAGCTCCATCAATAATGCCTTGCTGTAATGAGGTATATACTTCATTACTGCCCATTGGTGTCGCGGAACCACCCAACAACTCCACCATTTTTATAGCCGTTTCACTTTGCATAACTCTTATTTTCTTCCCTTTTAAATCTGCCGGGGTCTCTATTGGAGAATCTTTCATGTAAAAACTTCTTTGACCACTATCGTAATAAGTTAATCCGACAAAACCAAGGTCTTCCGTTGATTGGTAAATGGGATTCATAATTTTTTCATTTTCCATTACTTTATAGAAATGCTCTTCGCTATCAAACAAGTATGGAATCCCGAAAATAGAATACTTTTTTGAGAAAGACTCTAGAGCGGAACCGCTTACTTTTGTAATATCAACCGCTCCGGTTTGGGTTAGTTCAATTAGTTCTCTTTCCCCGCCTAATTGTGCATCTGGGTAATATTGAACTTCAATCTTTCCATTTGTTTTTTCAGAAACCAATCTTCCAAATTCCTTCATTGAATCGATTACAGGTTGACTGTTACTCGCATAAGCAAATCTGAGGACGATTTTTTCTTCTGCTTGGGTTTTCGTACTACAACCGGAAACCATTGCAAGCAATAATATTCCTACAAGTACCAGTAGAAAGTTTCTCTTCATTTCTTTCCCTCCCGAAATATTCCGCTCTGTTTCTGAACATCACTATATTAAATATAAGAATGTAAATACTCACTTAAACATAAAACCGCAAGCGATTGTCCATAAGGCATGGTAGTTGTTCTAATATCTTTATAAAACTGTAGTGTATCTCCCATACCGGTACCGACTGAGACTTTTTGCAATGCTCCTTCATGATTAATTTCCTTCAAGATTCCCTCAATGGCTTTGTGGGCGACCTCTTTATAATCCTGGCTTACATACCTTTTATGAACGGATTTTAGGATCCCATATGCAAATCCAGCTGTAGCAGATGCTTCTAAATAAGAGGTTGGGTCGTCTAGTAATGTGTGCCATAATCCGCTTTTATGTTGGTATTTTGCTAGTGCTTCAATTTGTCTGTTTAATGTATCTATTAGGAATTCACGAAGAAAATCCCCTTTTTTCAAGTCTAATATTTCAATAATTTCAGGAATGGCAATGGTAATCCAGCAGTTTCCTCTTGCCCATAGTGCTTCTGCATAATTATGATTTTCTTCGAATGTCCAGCCATGGAACCATAGACCAGTCTTTCGGTCCGTTAAATATTTGATATGGATAAGGAACTGTTGTTTTGCCTCCTCTAAGTACTCAGGTTTGTTTAGTAATATCCCAATTTTCGCTAAAGGGAGCACCGTCATCATTAAGGTGTCGTCCCATAACTGATTTTTGTTTTCAGGTCCGTAGGTCATATGCTGTAAGCCATTTTCCTTTGTACGGGGCATATCATACATGACCCATTCAGCCCAATCCTCTAAATACGGGATATATGTCTGGTTCTTTGTATCCTCATACAAACAAGCCAGGGTTAGAAATGGTGCCATTGTATTAACATTTTTAGGTGGCACACCTTCTTCAAATCTTGCTTCAAACCAACGATTAATAATTTCAATCGCTTTTGGGTCATTCGTCAATTTCCAATATTTATAGATTCCATATAGACCAACACCTTGAGGCCAATTCCAAACATTCCAGCTTTTATCGTCAACGATTAGCCCATCAAAATTGAGCAAAAATTCTCCAGAATCATCTTGTATTTTTGTAAGGTTCTTCATTAATAAATTTATAGAATGAATGATTTCTTTTTTTTCAATAACCTGTTCCTTTATCACAGATATCCCTCCGAAAATCATCTTTTTTAATATTTGTCAGCGCTATCAAATCTTATAGGTTCATTGTAATGAATGCGGTTTCTTGGAACAATTTAAAAAACAGAGGTCTAGGTATAAAAAACATGGATGTTTTTAAACCAGTTGATTTTGGGAGAAGTTAATACTCTTGACAGCTTATTAATAAAATAAAAAAACCAGCATCGGCTGGTTTTGATTATGGATATAGGGTGCTATCCTATAAGGGAGGTGCTAATCCTGTTTATGCATTAGTTATTGCTTTGTAAAATCCTTTCTGCTTCTGCTCTAAACATCTTCGCACCATCTTCTGGAGTAATTTTCTTAAATAAGATTTGGTTTGTAATATCCTTCAACACCCTTATGACCTCTGAATTTCCAAGTGGATCAAGTGAATCCGATTTACTTATATTTTGAGAAACCTTTTCTACATATTGAAAGATATTTGCTTCTACATCTGTTAATCCTGGCTTGATTCCTTCTATCACCTTTGAAGATACCGGAACACCTCGTTCCCCTTTAATCAACTTATTTGCTTCCACATTGTTTACAAAAAAGTCAATGAACTTAGCAGCTTCTATCTTTTGCTTTGAACTCTTAGGAATGGAGAAAAACATACTTGGTCTTAAAAATAACGCTTTTTCCTTTGCCTGCTCAGGTGGGAGCAAGATTGATAAAGAGGAATCTGAAGATTGAGCGAATGTGGAATATTGGTTGGACCAATTCCAAGTCAGTGCAACACTTCCATTTCCAATAAACTCTGCTTCATGCCCTTTCATCTGTGCTTGTACGTCTGGCGTCGGGAAAGCGCTCTCATCTATTAGTCTAAGTTGCCTATTAAAGTAATCTATGAATAACTGATCGTTTAGATAGCCAAGACGTGTACCTTCTTGATTATAAAATCGTTCACCTTTTGTTCGTAAATAGTAAGGGAAAAACACATCAGCTGGGTACATTCCATTTGTACCGTATTTTCCTGTAGCTTTTCTTATAGCAATTGCCGTTTTTTCAAAGTCCTCCCAAGTCCAGTTTTCGTCATCAATGACAACACCAGCCTGATTTAAAATAAAGTCATTTGCAATAACTGAAAGGACGTTTGATCCTAATGTAAATCCGTATAATTTATCATCATTCTTTCCACCGGCAAGCACATTTTCACCAATCGAACGGGCGTCAATGGTACCATTGGAGATATATTTTGATAAATCCTCAAGTTGTCCTTTTTCCCCATATTGAAATAGGTAGGCAGTGTCCATTTGAATCACATCAGGTAGTTTGCTCGTGGCAGCCATTGGAGCGAGCATTCTCCAATAATCGTCCCAATTCCCAAATTGGGGTTCAATCTCCACATGCGGGTTTTCCTTTTCATACAACTCAATAACCTTCAAGGTATAATCATTTCTTTGCTGACCACCCCACCAGGATACACGAAGGGTTACTTTTTCATGTTCACCGTTATCTCTATTCAAATTTTCACTGCTGGGGCTACATCCAGAAACGGTTAGTAGCAATATGAAACATAAAAATACCGGGCCAAGCCTTCTCAATTTTTATCCCCCCTTTGGTGAATAAACTCTATAATGATTTTGGCCGAAAAATAAGGAATGGAGGGTATAACTTATGTTACTTTTCGATATTCTGAAGGTGTATACCCAGTATACTTTCTAAAAACTTGACTAAAATATTGTGGGTTATCCTTAAAACCGATCATTTCCGCTAACGTTCCAACTTTTACGTTATCCATTTCCAAAATATATTCAACTGCCTTTTCTATTCTTTGTTTTGTAAGATAAGCAGAAAACCTCTGACCAGTTTCTTGTTTAAACAGTTTTCCTAAATAATCTGGATTCATATAAAGGATGTTATTCGCTACCATTTTAAGAGAAAGATCGGGATTACTAAGATTCTCTTCTACAATTTCTATTACTCTGTCAATAACAGAGGACTGTTTTGATTTGAAATGATTATAGTATTCATTTGTCATGTTTTTTGCGGCTGCTTCGATATATTCCTTCATTTGCTGTACGGTTTCCATACCTAGCAATGCTGAGGTTCCCATAAGGTAGTCTTGCATATGCTCTACATCTACCGTCTGGATGACGGAAAGATATAGCTGGATACAGTAGGATTTTGTCAAGTCAATCCCTATCCGTAAATCAGCCATTTTTTCAAAGATGATATCGATTTCTTTCCCTACATCCTGAATATGTCCCGATTTGATTTTTAAAATGATTTGCTGTTCATCCATGATCCTTTCGCTTGGAAAGTGAGTATTTATGGGGAATAGATCTTTTTTCGTTATAATGCTTCCTTCTCCTAAATAAAAACGATGTTCCAAACACTCCATTGCTTCACGGTACAAGTTTCTAGCGTTACCAATAGAATCCCCTTCACTTATGGCAACAGTGGTATCCCTTTTGAAGTACTGTGAAATAAGCTGTCTAATTTGTGTAATTTGATCATGGAGTTTTTCCCAGTCATTATTATCCTTGATGAGAAACAGTGCATATTCTCCAATATTGCTGTTTAAGAGAATCGAATCAAATATGTCTGCTCCAATATTTTTTATCGCATATAAATCCTGATAGGTAAAATCACCCTCCACCTTAAAAAGGATGAGTCTAACTTTTTCATTCTCTATCTCTATATCAAAAAGTCGCTGATAGTAAGATAAGTCTTTATTTGAATAGTTTTTACTAGTTAAGAATTCCATTAATAGGTGGGATTTTATATAAGGCTGCGCCTTTTCATATTTTGCCCGAAGATCACTGACAAAGGTATCCTTGACGTTTTGTTCCTTTAATTCGGTAATAACAACGTGTAACGCAGCCGTAATTTTTTCTTCATTACAAGGCTTTAACAAATATTTTTTAACACCATATTGCATGGCAGTCCTAGCGTATTCAAAATCATTAAATCCGGATAAGAGAATAAACTTGATGGAAGGAAATTTCTTGTTGACCTTCGATACTAGACTGAGCCCATCCATACCAGGCATTCTTATATCACTGATCACAATATCTGGTTCTAAATCGATAATTTTTTCATAGGCTTCCATCCCGTTTCTTGCAGTTGCCACAAGTTCCGTATTCAATGCCTTCCAATCAACTACACTAGAAATCCCTTCAAGAATAATCTTTTCATCATCAGCTACTAACACCTTATAAGTCATCTAATCACCCCGTCCTAACAGGTAAAACCACAGTAATCGCGGTCCCATTCCCCGAAAGATTTTCAATTCTTAAGCCATAGTGTTCTCCAGCATAAAGCTTGATTCGATCGTCAATATTATTTAATCCAATTCCCGTCCCTCTAGGTTTCACCAAGCCTTCTTTGACCTTTTGCAAAATCAGGGGGTCAATACCTGGTCCATTATCTTCAATCTGGATATAAAGTTTATCTTCCTCTTGAAAAGCAGATAGTTTAATATTCATCGTGTAAATAGAAGGCTCCACTGCATGCTTGAAGGTATTTTCAAGCAGTGGCTGTATGATTAATTTCGGAATCCTATACTTTCTAACGTAATCGGGAATATCCATAACCATGTCGAACCGATCGTCAAATCGGTACTTTTGAATCGTTAAATAGCTGTTCACAATATCAAGTTCTTCCTCAAACAGAATGATATCCTCTTTAAAATTTAGGGAGTTCCTCATTAGATGTCCGAGGGATTCAACCATCTTAGAAATTTGCTCCTGTTTTCTTGTTATTGCCAACCAGTTAATAGATTCAAGCGTATTGTACAAAAAATGTGGGTTAATCTGAGCCTGTAAAGCTCTAAACTCCGTTTCCTTTATCAGGAGCTGCTTTGAGAAATTCTCTTGTATCAACTCATCAATTCTTTGAATCATTGTTTTAAAATTGCGATAAAGAATTCCAATTTCATCGTCATTTTGAATAGCAGGATGTAATCTATGAACAACGTTAAAATCGCCGTTTTGAACTTCCTGCATGGTTGTTGCTAAGTCCAAAATAGGATTCGTAAGCTTCCTTAAAAATGTAAAGCCAATGGTAATAAGAAAAACGAACATGATCATAAATACCAACAACAATGTATATTTTGCGGCCGTAATCTTTGCAAACATCCTATCAAATGGAATGATGCTCCAATAAGTCCACCCATCAAAATTCGTTGTTATATGGTTGATGAATGTTCTTTCTCCCTTGATGTTTTCAATACTGTACCCCTGCATATTTTTCGTAAGGAACGTATATTCGCTCAAATAGTCCATTTCTTTTTCAGAAAAGATCATTCGGTTTCCCTGCGTAATAACAATATTTCCTGCAATCTCCCCTTGAGGTTTCGGTAAATCGCTTACAATTTTATTTAAATTTACCCGAATAAGGAGCTTTCCGATCTTCTCAAAACTTAGTTGCTCATACGAAAGGATGAGTCGGGCTGAAATTAAGTCTCCATTATATCCAACTAGTTCCAACCAATGGTTTTCCCCCTCGTACTTATCAGCTTGAATAAAAGCAAGATTTTTATCTTCCTTCTTTAGGGGATGGCTGCTGGAACCAGATAAGAATTCCCTTCCAACTGAATCATATAAATTAATGGATTGAATATAGTTTTCAGAGCCGATATATTTGGCCAATTCATCTTCAATTTCTTGTTGAAGACGATGGAAATCATAACCGGTCACATCAGCTTGAAGCTCTGATAAGATCCTTTGAATCTGTGGATCAACCGCAATATTGTAACTGACTTCTTCTACTCTATCTAACTCCTTTTCGATCGTGTTAGATGACATCATCAACACTTGTGAGGATTTTGTATAGAGTTGTTCATCATAAAAGGAAAACGCATATTGAAGTCCACCCAATACGAATGCCAGTGTGGTCAACATAATTAACGTGATCGTTATAAATAACTTTGCATTTAGTTTTAAACTTTTATAGAAATTCGCAATGCTGACCCTTATCTTTTTCATGTAATTTAGAAATCTCCCTTAGCATATAAGGCTTAGAAAACGGCTCCATCTGTGGAGCTTTCATAAAGGGAATGCTGTAATTTAGTATACTTAGCAAGACAACGTTTTCATTTTTAAATAAGGGAAATAATATTCCCAATTTTATACTAGTGTAATAGAAAAACACGAATGGATTACTATAAAAAACCGACTTTTTTGTGTAGAAAACAGAGATGATTGTTACGGATTCATGAAGAAACGCCGGTTAGGAAACCCAGCGTTTTCTTACTGTAACCTAAAATAAAAAGACAAGGAAAAAATCCCTGTCTTTTAATCTATTAATGAATAACTCTCATCACTCTGCCGTTAAACGTATTTGCCCAATACCCACTTGACATATTGGCAATAGCTACACCTGTTGAGCTTTGTGATCCAATAAACTTACCGCCACCGATATAAATTCCAACATGACCATCCTGTTTATATGTATTAAAAAATACCATATCACCAGGTCGCATTTCATTTACAGATACAGGTGTCCCTGTATTTTTTAGTGAATCCGTGCTAGCACCCACGCGAACACCAGCCTGTGAAAATGCCCAAGATACAAAACCAGAACAGTCAAAACGCCCGTTTGCGATGTCAGAGGCTGTTCTTCCCCCGCCAAATACATACACTGAATTACCGATATATTTATTACCTGCATTGATTACAATCGAAATAGAATCAGATGAACCTGCTGTATTTGAAACCGGTATTGAGTTAGAGTTGCTTACTGACGTTCCTTTGCTTGTCCCAGATTGGGGGTTCGATGGGGCTGTAACAGCAGTTCTTGCTGCCTCGGCAGCTATTTGCAATTCTGCTTTCTGCTGCTGAAGACTTGAAATTTCTGCTAAACTATCATTCTCTTGATTAACCAACTGTGCTCTTAGAGCCTCATTGTTTGCCTTTTGCTCAGCAATTTGAGCTTGCATTCCCTCAAGTTCAACCTTCATATTGTTCAGGTCATTTAACTTTTGTTCGACAGCCTTGTATTTTTCTTCTACTGCCTTTTTATCCTCTTCATGTGCTTCTATCATTTCTCGATCAGCATCTAGTATTTTTGTCACTGCTCCAACACGGTCAATAAAATCACCAAAATTTTTGGATCCAAAGACTACATCTAAATAGCTTAATTGACCACCGCTAGCTTGATAAGAAACCGCACGGGCCTTCAATTTTTCATTACGGACCGCAATTCGTTCCTCAATCTCATCAATCGCACTGTTCAGTTGTTCAATTTCGACCTGTGTTTCCGCAATTTGCGCATTTGTAGATTCAATCTTAGCACTGTTGTCAGCAATAGCTTGTTCAATCTTTTGGATTTGTGCTTCTACTTCTGATCGCTGTGCTTGTAAGCCACTAAGCTGTTGTTGAGCGTTTACAATACTGTTTTGAATATTTTGGATGGATTCCGCTTTAACTGGTGAAACAGTAAGCAAGCTACCTACTCCAAGTGTGAATGTTGTAATAAGTGTAATGAATGTAGTTTTTTTCAAGTTTAGGTCCTCCCTGCTCCCGGCAGTGAAACAATTTATATGTATAATGACATGTATTGATTTCGACAAATATATATGTTAATAGTATTATATCATCAAAATCTGACAATAATGTTATAGGTAAATTACAAATATATTTCAAATATTACAAGATTCAACATGATTTATATAAATCTAAATAGGTGAAAAGTAATATACATAAAAGTACCTTATAAAGAGACCATTTTCATAGTGTCTCTTTATAGGGTATTTTTTACGAATACCTTTTACGATATATGCATCAGGTAATGTCGGAAAAATCTAACAACTCTTGATTACTCTTTATGGTAAAATTTTCTTAAATAATCCTTTGTTAACTTCAATCATGTTTACATATTAGTCTCCCGATAGGAAGATTTATGTAAATGTTTCAAGTCTACTGTTCTACTAAGGGTTAGTGAGGAGGGGGAAAGGGATGTTATATACAGACGAGTGTTTAGAGAAGTTGCGGATGGAAGGCGATCCAGTTCTGGACCGAATAATGGATGAACTGTTTCAGAACAGTCAGGTTGGATCCGTAAACGAATTATTGAAGCGATTAATGCACAATAATCAGGAGTATCCAGAAGAACTACCGGATACCATTGAGTTTTGGCTGAAAAATACCGCTCATTGCCCAGAAGGAGTGGACTGGGCCAGAATAAAAAACGCTACTGATTTATTTCAGGAACATGGCATCGCCATCACCTTCCTACTATCAACAAGCTCACTTGTGAATTGTTACGCAGCACGTAAAGGTGTGAAGGTCCTTACTTTCAGTTATCGTTTAGGTCAAAACGCATACCGTAGGATAGCAGAAACAGGGCAATTCGTGCTTCACATCTTGGCTCCAGGTGGACTTGAATCCGGAGGACTAGGAATCAAAGCCATTCAAAAAGTCCGTCTCATGCATTCCGCCATTCGCCATTTGGTTCAAAAGACCGGCAGATGGGACGAAAAAGAGAATGGCATCCCCATTTGTCAGGAGGATCTGCTTGGTACTCTAATAAGCTTTTCCATTGTGATCATAGATGGGCTTCGTCAGTTAGGTATGAAAATAACAAATAAACAAGCGGAAGATTACCTGTACTTTTGGAAAATTGTCGGAATCATGCTGGGAGTTCGAAAAGATATTCTCCCAGAAACCATCCAAGAGGCAAAGCAGTTAGAGGAAATGATTAAAACAAGACACCATGGACCTTCTCCAGAAGGGGTTCTGATGACTCGTGCTCTACTTGAATTTCATGCAGACCTCATCCCCGGTGAGATGTTTGACAATATAATTCCAGCTCTCATTCGAGAAACTGCAGGAGACGAAATAGCAGACTGGTTGGAAGTTCCTCACTCCAATTGGATAAAAATTATGAAATTCAAAGAGCTAACAGGCTTTTTGCTTGATCCAGATTATACGGGTTTTTTCGGAAGCATGGTCAATCGAGTGGGGTTAGCCATACTGAAGCGCCAGTCACTTGCGATGACCGACTATGAATATACCCAATTTCTCATACCAACTGAACTGCAGAAGGCTTGGGGAATTGAGGAGAAAAGGGTGTAATAATAAAACAATGAAGCATGGGGCGGTTCCCATGCTTCGTTTCTTGTTTATTATCTATTGAAACCACGATTACTAGAGATTTCTATGCTATTTTATATTTGTATTCCTACGTTATGGTGTTGCTGCGGAGGAAGCAGCTGCTTGATCGGCCTTCACACAATCAATTGCCACGACAAGTGCAATAATGACGGTTTCCATCTCTTCATTCATTATTTGAACTTTGTAGCTATCTCCCCAAGCGAACCACTCCTTGCTCACTTTACCTACGACATTACCATTTTGTAATATCTCAAACTCCATATCCCACCAATTCCCATACACTTCAATACCTGCAGCATCAATCGTATAGCGTGCCTTAAAGAAGGAAAACTCCTTCTTAATCGTTACTACCTCTCGCCCATTCACCTCAACAAGAAATTTCGGTAAGAAGCTGAACACCTTCTTCGTAATGAGCGCCACTTCGTCTCTAGTTGTATTCATAATGGAGAAAGTCTTTGGAATTTGCATAAAACTGCCCTCTACGTAATATACATCCTTCTCCTGCGCATCCTTTACTGTAAACTTGCCACTAACACTGAATACCTTCTGTTTTATATATAAAGCTGCTTTATGGAAAAAGTAATTAAAGTGATCGATGAAGAAGAATTCTATCGAAGAAGACTAATGGGTCTTCTCCTTAAAGGAGTCCCTTTCTAAAAAACGAGTGTAGACAAAGCCAAAAATGGCTTTGTCTACAAGGTCACGGTTATTACGACGCAATCATCAGCCTATTTTATGAAGTAGGACTTAGCCCCATTAAATCTCAACAAGCGAATGAACTCCAAACCATTGTTTCGTTAGTCGCATCTGGAGTAGGAAATGGCAGTCTTACCAGCATCCATCATGAACTATATTAATAATAAAGTGACCTATCTAACACTAACTGAAAACAACACTTCCTGTACATCTTCAATGGCCAGGAGAAAAGACAACGACTCTACAACATTAAAATCATTTATTAAACATGTTGATCATCAAAATCTTTGTTTAAGTTAATATTAGATTTATATAAATACTAATATTAGCTATGAAGCAAAAACGAGAAGACTTGCAAATTCTGTTCGTTCAACGGAGATTAAGGAACATGAGTTAGTAACTGAAATTGAAAACTCTCTCTTAATCTCAAATTAAAATTAAAGCACCAATCCTATTATGGAGTGGTGCTGATTGTTAAAAAACGCATTTGCTATGATACGGTTCTCCGCACCTATTTAAGAGGCAGTTCTTTTACTCTATTTTACATAATTAAGTAGCTTACCGATATTCTCAACTTCCACAGATACTACGTCTCCTGACTTCATTGGACAACTGCCGGAAGGAGAACCAGTAGCTAAAACATCCCCCGGCTCCAATGTCATAACCCGTGAAATCCAACTAATAAGGTATGGAATCGAAAGGGACATCTGATTCGTACTGCCATCTTGTACGACTTTATCGTTTAAAGTTGTGATGATTCTTAGATTCGTTGGATCTAAACCTGTCACAATCCACGGACCCAACGGTCCAAATGTATCAAATCCCTTGCCCCGTGTAAATTGAGGGTCAGTTTGTGTCAGATCTCTTGCCGTTACATCATTAAAAATCGTACATCCAAAAACATAATCCAATGCTTCTTCTTCCTTAATGTTTTTCGCACGTTTTCCAATAATAAGTGCAACTTCACCCTCCATTTCCACCTGATTTGTTAGACTAGGAGAGGGAAGAATGATTTCCCCCTCGTTTGGAATCAAGGAAGATGCAGGTTTTAAAAACAAAAAAGGTTCTTTCAGATTGGCCTTTCCCCCGGTCTCCTTTGCGTGTTCGGCATATGTCCAACCAAAATTAACCACCTTTTGGGGTTTTACAGGCTCCAATATCTTTACATCTGCAACTTTAACTCTTACACCATCAAGTTTTAACTCATTATTTATAATTTCATTAAAGTTACTAGATAATTGTAGAATTTCCCCATCCTGAACAATCCCGTAGTATTTTTCACCAAATATATTTTGATATCGAACGATCGTTTTCGTCCTTTGTAATAAATTCATTGTCATTCATACTCACCCTCTTTACAAATTGCGTTTAGATTAAACATTTATAATTCCTATAAATACAGCAATGGCTATTAAGACAAGACTTATTCCCCATAGCCAAAATAGAGAGTAGCGTATGTGACGTCCCATTTCCAAACCGGATAAACCTAGGGCCAGCCATACTGCAGGCGCCAAAGGACTGACAAATTTACCTACAATATTTCCAATTATCATCGAATAAGCTGTCGATACAGAATCGACTCCAAATCCTGCGGTTATTTGTTCAACCACAGGTAACAATGCAAAGTAATAAGCATCTGTACTTAATAATAAATCAAATGGAACACCAAAAAATCCAACCATTAAATGCAAATAAGGAGCAATCGTTCCCGGAAGGGTACCTACGATACCATTTGCAATTGCTGTCAACATCCCTGTACCTTCCAGGATTCCTAAGAATAGACCTGCTGCTAGTATTATAGATGCCATCGTTAAGGCATTAGGTGCATGTTCTCGAATCCTTCGCATCTGTTCCTTAACACTTGGATAATTTATTGGCAATGCTAGACTGACACCGATCATAAAAGCTAAGCCTGCGGGAATAATCCCAGTCATAAGAACACCGATTACAGCTAAAGCAAGAATAGCATTGATCCATAATAATTTGGGACGAGCGAGGCTGTTGTCTTTGTTAGCGGATTCTATATCCTTTGTATCATTTTCAGTTAATGCAAATTCGGCTGAAGCAGCAATTTCTAAAGAACCATATTCTTTAAATATGCGGCGTTTCTCCCTCATACCAAGGAAAACAGCTACAATTAACATGATGACCATCCCGATAATTTGAATAGGGATAATAGGTTTCCATAGTTCGATTACATCCATTTCAAGAACAGTAGCTGTCCGCCCTAGAGGTCCAGCCCATGGAAGCATGTTAATCATACCTGCACTTCCTGCTACCAATAAAAGCAGCAAATATGGATTCATTTTTAAACGATTATATACTGGAAGAAGGGCTGGAATGGTTATTAAAAACGTAGAAGCACCTGATCCATCTAATTGAGCAACTGCTGCTATAAGAACGGTAACGATACAAACAGTAACAACGTTCCCCTTTGTAAGGGCTACCATTTTATTGATCATTGGATCGAAGAGTCCGGCATCTTGCATGATTCCAAAGAAGAGAATCGCAAAGATAAACATAATAGCAATGGAGATGACAGAACTTATTCCCTCATCAAAAAAGACTCCAACTTCCGAAAACGAAAAGCCCGCTAGCAGCGCACCAATAATCGGCGGTATAACCATTGCAACAATTGGTGTTACCTTTCCACTAACGAGCAATGCGACGATAACGAATATAATAATAAAACCAATTAAGCTTAAACTCATGTCGTATCCCCTTCCTAAATCGTGTCTCTACTCAACTAACTAGCCTTATAGCTTACTCCGTAAGCGCTTACCAGAAGAGTATGAGAAACATATATTTCTAAATTTTTAGATTAATAAAAAAATATCATATAGATAGTAGAAAGGGGAATAATTGTTTCATAAGTACAATAACTAGCATATTATTAATTTTGTTCATAAGTTTCACAGAGAATATATTTTCGTTCTGGTCTTCCAACACTTCCATAAATTAATTTTGTTTCAATTTTATTTTTCATCACCAAATATTCCAAATATCTCCGAGCGGTAGATCGACTTGTTCCAATTAGGATACTTAGTTCTGATGCGGTGATTTCTTCCACTTTTTTCTCTTCAAATAAACGAGTAATTTCATTTAATGTGATAGGTTCGATTCCTTTTGGATGATTTGTAATCATTGTAGAATCAGAACCTGGGCTCTCCTTAAATCCTTTAATAAGGTCTATATCTCCCTGACATAATTCTTTATTTACATCTAGGAGCTGCCGGAATTCCTTATATCTTTTTAATGTTTGCTCAAAACGTACGTGATCAAATGGTTTTATAATAAAGTCAAAAATCCCGCCCCGTAGCGCTTCTTGGATTATTTCTACTTCCTTCGCAGCTGTTACTGCAATTATATCAATTCCATGATAAGCATTACGAATCTGCCAAAGAAGGTCTAATCCCTCTACATCTGGGATGTAAATATCCAATAAAATTAAATCTGGGATGCATTTAGTACTTTTAAGGTATTTTAATGCCTCTTTACCACTGTTAACGACATTTTGTACGAGAAAGCCCTCTACCTTTTCAACATATTGTCGATTCACTTCAGCAACCCTAAAATCATCCTCAACAATAAGTACTGAGTATCTTCCATTCAATGTTATCACCTCATATCTTTTGGAATGCTTATGATGAAACAAGCCCCACCTAAATCTCCATCTTCGAGAAAAATTTCTCCGCCAACATCTTGCAGCACTTTCCTAGACAAAGCTAATCCTGTACCGCGGTGCTGGCCCTTCTTTGTCGAAAAACCTTGCTCAAATATGTGCAGATAATCCTGTTTTTTTATTCCATTACCGGAATCATCTATTTCGAAAATGACATCATCGCCATTATCAGAAAAGAAAATAGAAACCTCCCTTTTTCCGTCTTTGTATTCTTTAACTTCATCTAATGCATTTTCAATTACATTCCCTAACACAGTTAAAATGGCGTCCTTTTGTAATTCATTAAACTGAAATGTAAGATGGCTGTCTGGAAGAATATATAATGATACTCCCAACTCTTGCGCTTGAATGAATTTCCCCTGTAATAAAGCATGTATTAAAGGGTCGGACACTTTTTCTGTTAAAAACCTTAACAGTTTACTTTGAAGGTTACTTTCCTTTTTTATAAACTCGATTGCATCTTTTAATTTGTTATGAATCAATAATCCCAGTATGATATGTAGCTTATTTGAATGCTCATGTGTCAGGGCTCGTTGGGCGTTCGCATATTGCTTAATGCGTGACAATTCCTCTGTCATTTTCTGCAGCTCGCTTTTTTTACGAAAAGTAAATACCACACCGGTGATAGAATCTTCACTATACAATGGGGTTTGGTTGACGAGCACAATATTTTCACCTAGGATCATTTCCCTATCATTAAATTTCTCTCCAAAAGAAATAAAACTCGGAATGACCTCCTTTATTGAAACACCGATATAATCTTTTTGTCCTTCCTTACTGCTAATAATTCGTTTTGCTGCTGAATTTATTGCATGAATGGTTCCTCTATTATCAATTGCGATAATCCCTTCATGTGTGGACTGTAAAATAGCCTCGTTCTGTAAATACAAGTAAGAAATCTCTTCTGGTTCTAGATTAAACAGTAACCTTTTAATATAAAATGATATAGCAATTGCTCCGATTAAACCAAGCAGGACAATAATACCAAGTGTATACCAGATTGATTTGCTTTGATTGATAATAATGTCTTGTACATTATCATTCAAAAATCCGACTGACACTACACCTATTATTTTTTCACCCACGTATATTGGTACCTTCCCCCGTATAGATAAACCAAGCGTTCCCTCTTGCTTTGAAACATATGACTGTCCCAAGACCAAGGCTCGCTCATTATCCCCCCCTACCATTTTCCCTCCAATCCGGCTAGGATCTGGGTGAGAGTATCTGATTCCTTGACTATTACCAACAACAATAAATTCAGCTCCGGTTTCTTCTTGAATCGGTATAACAATATCCTGAATAACCGTTGAAGGATCTTTCAATTGAAAAGCTTTTTTGATTTCTGGTATATGGGCAACACTATGTGCCAAATTTAGCGCCCGTTTTCCGACTTGTTCTTCTATTGTATTTGAAATGAATCGATTGAGGAATATGACAAAAATAGCAAAGATTCCAATAATCAATAGGCTTATAAGCGTAATCATTTTTAACTTTAATTTAAATTTCACTTTTGGATATAATCCTAGTTTCCTTTTGCTTTGGAATGTATTATCCATAATATTTCCTCACCTAACCCTTTCCCAAAAAACTTCCTCTATTTATGGTAAGGTTCACTACTTTTAATCCTCCCAAAAAAGCAGAAACCTTATTTAGTTTCTGCTTTTCCCTTCAAAACTATCTTCGCCACAGCCTCGCAATGCGTAGTATGCGGAAACATATCAACAGGCTGTACTTCTAGCGTGGTATATCCTCCATCCTCAAGCACTCTCAAATCCCGCGCCAAAGTAGCTGGATTACAAGAAACATAAACAACCTTCTTAGGCTTCATCTCAATAATCGTTTGCAATAAAGCATCATCGCAGCCTTTACGTGGTGGATCTACGACAAGAACATCCGCGACAATCCCTTCCTTATACCAATTAGGAATCACAACCTCTGCTTCTCCTACTGCAAACTCAACATTTTCAATCCCATTTAACTCTGCATTACGATTCGCATCAGCAATGGCCTCTGGTACAATTTCTACTCCGTACACCTTCTTAGCCTTCTGTGCCAAGAACAATGAAATCGTCCCTATTCCACAATAAGCATCAATGACCGTTTCCTCACCAGTTAACTCCGCATAAGACAGTGCTTGGTCATAAAGCACCTTCGTTTGCTCTGGATTCACTTGGTAAAATGATCTTGAACTAATCGCAAATTTCACGTTGCCAATCAAATCATAGATAACCTCTTCTCCCCATAACACACGGGTTTCATCCCCAAGGATGACGTTGGTTTTCTTTGAGTTGACATTCTGAATGATCGATTTGACCCCTTCAACGGCCTCTACGATTTCCTTTACAATCTTCTCTTTGTTCGGGAGCTCTGATGTTCGCGTGACAAGAACAACCATGACTTCCTTTGTGACTTGTCCATGACGAGCCATGATATGTCGTAACGTCCCTTTATGACGCTCCTCGTTATAGGCAGTGACTCCGTATTTTGTACAGATTTTCTTTACCGCTTGTACGACTTCATCATTTTTTTCCTGCTGAATCATACATGCCTCCATATCGATGATTTCATGGCTACGCTGTTGGTAAAAGCCTGCGATCAAGCCTCCTTCTCGTTCTCCTACGGGAACTTGTGCTTTGTTTCGGTATCTCCATGGTTCACTCATGCCTAAAACAGGATGAACCTTTACATTTTCGAGCTTACCAATTCGAGTAAGAACATCCCTTACTTGCTTTTCCTTTGCCAATAGCTGTCCTTCATAGCTCAAATGTTGAAGCTGACAGCCGCCACATTCCTTATAAATCGGGCAAGGTGCGTTCACACGGTATGGGCTTTCTTCAAGGATCTCTTCTAAACGGCCGAATCCATATCCCTTACCCGCCTTGATCACCTTTATTTTTGCTCTTTCACCAGGTAGTGCATTTTTAACGAACAATGGATAGCCATCTACTTTGGCTACTCCGGCCCCATCATGTGTTAAATCTTCAAATTGAACTTCTATATAATCATTTTTTTGAACGGGTATTGTTTTGGTCATTGGTTACTTCCTTTATCTTTGGACATTTTTCGATAAGAAAAATTGTACCATAACTATGCGCGGAATACGAAGTCCCGTCTACATAAAAGGCTGTTTTCGTAAAGTTTGTTGTCTTGGAAAAATCCTAAAAGCCGGATTTTTCCCCGCATAACGCTGGATTTATTGGTCTATTTGGAGATTAGCTCTTTTCTAAGGATGATAATATACTGATTGGCTGTTGAAACAAATAGTGTATTTACTAAAAAGTGTGTAAATAGCAACAATGTTTTAGAAAAGAGCCATATAAAAAAACTAACCACACATTGTGCGATTAGTTCTCTGAGGATTTCCAGCCCTCTGCTGGTCGATCTTGCTCACGTATTTGGTCAATTGGGACACATACCTCTAAATGGCGATAGAGGTTAACAAACTCTGCAGGTAAAAGACCTCCGAATTCTCCGTCCAGATTCAGTTGAACCTTCTCCTCCGAATGTACCTTTATCCGGTTGGCTTTTGTATAAAGGACATGAGGGTCGTTCACATGCTCTCCGCGAACCGCTAACGTGGCAATTCGGATAAATTCAGCCAAGTTGGTCTTCTTAAGTATCAGTAAAGTAAACATCCCATCATTAATGGAAGCATCAGGTGCAAGCTTCTCAAATCCACCAACTGAGTTGGTTAACCCAACAAGAAACAGCATGACCTCTCCCTCAAATAGCTTCCCGTCATACTCAATGGTCAAATCAGTTGCACGAATGGAAGGAAGCATTTCAATCCCTTTTAAATAGTACGCCAATTGTCCAAGCATCGTCTTTAACTTACTAGGTACCTCGTAGGTTAGCTCTGTTAAGCGCCCACCACCAGCAATATTGATAAAGTACTTGTCATTAATCCGACCGATATCAACAGGAATGGTATCACCCTTGACAATAATGTCAGCTGCTGCTTCGATGTCTCGTGGAATATGTAGCGCTCTTGCGAAGTCATTGGTTGTTCCAACGGGAATGACGCCAAGCTTCGGGCGGTATTCCTGCTCAGCAAGTCCGTTCACCACCTCATTAATCGTGCCGTCTCCACCTGCTGCTACGACAAGGTCATATTTACGAGCTACCGCAATTCTAGCTGCTTCCGTTGCGTCCCCTGCACCAGTTGTTGCGTGACAAGAAGTCTCATATCCGGCTATCTCTAGCTTTTGTAGTACCTCTGGCAATTGCTTTTTAAAGGCTTCTCTCCCTGAGGTAGGATTATAAATAATTCTTGCTCTCTTCATTTCTCATCATCCTATTTCAAAAATAAGGTTCTTATCTTTTTGTATGTAAACTCCGTTGCCGATTCCATCAATTAACATTAATATCATATCTCACAGGCTTCATTCCTGCAAATTTGTTGACAATCTATCATATCATGACTAATAGGTAAAAGTAAAAAAGTCTCTTTAATGAAACGTTACATAACCATCTTCATTTCATTTGATCCTCTACAAACCTAAAATATCTTTTTTGTTGTCGAGAATATGGTAAAATTTAGATAAAAACTGAAAATCACAAGGAGGAATTATATGGAGTATGGACTGCTTTTCATAGCCTATATACTCGGCTCCATTCCTACTGCCTTATTGGTTGGAAAATGGCTCTTTCAAGTTGATATTCGAACGCTTGGTAGTAACAATCCCGGGGCTACAAATACGATTAGGGTTCTCGGAAAGAAGGCAGGAATCATTGTTCTCTTAGTTGATGTGGGCAAAGGAGCGCTTGCAACTTATTTACCTGAAATCTTCCATTCGAGTCTGGATCCATTATATACAGGACTCATTGCGGTTATCGGGCATTGTTTTCCGATATTTGCCGGTTTTCGTGGTGGAAAGGCCATTGCTACGACTGCTGGTTTTTTAATCGTCTATAATCCTTTCTTATTCTTGATTACTTTTCTTACGTTTTTCGTAGTTATCTTTCTATCAAAATATGTGTTTTTCGGATCTATATCGGTTGGTGTCGCCATGCTCTTTTATTCTTTTTTTGAAGAGGGTTATAAAACAGATCTTATATTTTTTTTATTCTTACTTCTCCTTTTCTTTTTGCACCGCTCCAATATCCGAAATTACTTGAATCATACTGAATTAAAAATTAATGATAAAAAGCTGAAGGATGATCGAATTCCTCCTAAAAAGTAAATTAAGAGTACATTATTAAAAATTCAATCAAACGTTTGATTGAATTTTTTTGTAGCAAATGCATGAATATTCGAAAGTGTGATAGAGTGGTTTTTAAGGATCGCATTATGTTACCTATTTCACTATTTATTTCGGATAAAAAAATATAGTCACTTTTGTATAATACTGATAGAATATTGCATATATTTACACAATTGTGTTCAAGAACAAAAGGGGGAAAGATGTATGTCCAATGAAATTTATCAAGGCATCTCTATTGCTATTTACATGGCTGGAATGCTCTTTATTGGTTGGTATTCTTACCGTAAAACTAGCAATCTTACAGACTATATGTTAGGTGGAAGATCATTAGGTCCGGCTGTCACCGCACTAAGTGCTGGGGCTGCTGATATGAGTGGTTGGCTCTTAATGGGATTGCCTGGGGCCATTTATGTAAACGGTATCGTAGATGGGTGGATTGCCATCGGTCTTACCATTGGTGCCTATTTAAACTGGGTCCTGGTTGCTCCAAGACTTCGTTCCTATACTCAAGTAGCGAATGACTCCATCACCATACCTGGATACTTAGAAAACCGTTTCAAAGACAAAACCATGCTTCTTCGTATTGTTTCAGGTATTGTTATCCTCGTATTCTTTACATTCTATGTTTCTTCCGGAATGGTATCTGGAGGCGTATTCTTCCAAAGTTCTTTCGGAGTTAGCTACCATACTGGATTATTTATCGTCTCAGCTGTTGTTGTTGCCTATACGTTATTTGGTGGCTTTCTAGCAGTAAGTTACACCGACTTTATTCAAGGTCTCATGATGCTACTTGCTCTTATTTTCGTACCAATTATAGGAGTAATGGAAACTGGGGGACCTGCTGAAACGTTTGAGACCGTCAAGCTTGTGAATCCACAATTTATGGATTTATTAAAAGGGGCTAGCTTGATCGGTGTCGTGTCTGCCATGGCATGGGGATTGGGATATTTTGGACAGCCACATATTATCGTACGCTTTATGGCCATTACCACCGTTAAAGAAGTAAAGAGTGCCAGACGTATTGGTATGACGTGGATGATTGTCTCTCTCATTGGTACGATCTTTACCGCTATGATTGGGATTGCTTATTTTAAGAAAAACCCTGACTTAACTCTATCAAATCCAGAAGCTGTATTTATTGAGCTTGGTCAGTATTTATTCCACCCAATTATTGCAGGATTCTTATTAGCTGCTGTTCTTGCAGCCGTTATGAGTACCATTTCATCACAACTGATTGTTACTTCAAGTGCACTAATTGAAGATCTATACAAAGTATTATTGAAGAAGAATGCTACTGATAAGCATTACGTGTTATTAGGACGGTTAGCGGTTCTGACAGTAGCCGTTATCGCCCTATTATTAGCACTCGATCAAGACAATACGATCTTAGCTCTAGTTGCATACGCATGGGCTGGATTTGGGGCATCCTTTGGTCCTGTTATTCTTCTTAGTCTCTTCTGGAAGAAGATGACGAATTGGGGAGCGATCTCAGGGATTATCACCGGTGCGATTACCGTCATTCTATGGAAACAAGCGGAAGGTGGAATTTTCGACCTATATGAAATTGTTCCAGGCTTTATCCTAAATGCAATCGTTGCGATTATTGTTAGTATGGTAACTTTTAAGCAAGATGATCAAATTGAAAAGGAATTTTATGAATCTATCCGTTTATTGAAAGAGGAAAAATAAAGTAACAACAGCAACTCATTCGACAGCGAATGAGTTGTTTTTTTGTCGTAAATACTCTTTTCCTGGGAAATACATACTTATTTCCAGTTAACTTGTCTATTCTTGTTGTTCATAAAAGTGACATAGTTCACACTTCGGTCAAGAAGCCTTTAACAAACTGTGAACTTACCTGTAGACCTATGGTTATTACTATGGCCACAGAGTATATTATGAGTGTAATCATTAATTAAATCCTTTTTGAAAGGCGGAATCATTTATGTTTAATCAATTTCTAAGAGAAAACAAGATTTCTGCGGCACTTCTTACATTATTACGTGTGTATCTCGGGTATGCTTGGATGACAGCAGGCTGGGGCAAAATAACTGGTGGGTTTGATGCTGCTGGATTCTTAAAAGGTTCTATTGCTAATCCTGTTGCTGGTCCAGATGGAATTGTTTACGGCTGGTACGTATCATTCCTTGAGGGTGTGGCACTACCGAATGTTGATCTATTTAATTTCCTTGTACCTTGGGGCGAGTTTTTAGTAGGATTAGGATTAATTCTTGGATGCTTTACAAGTGCAGCCATGTTCTTTGGTTTAGTGATGAACTTCTCTTTCATGCTTGCAGGTACGGTATCTAACAATCCTACTGACATTCTAATGGGTGTGATCATTCTTACAGCTGGATTCAATGCAGGTCGTTATGGCTTAGATTACTGGGTAGTTCCTTTCCTTCGTAAAACGGTTATTAAGAAAGATACAAATATTCTTCAGCAAAAGGCGTAACGATTTCAGTCATGAATGGACATTGTGAACATTTCGTTCAAATGATTTCAACCAATTTGTGAACATCTTCACATAAAGATTCTTTAACTCATTACAATATTATATATTATAGGTGTAATTATTAAATCCATTATTGAAAGGCGGAATCATTTATGTTTAATCAATTTTTAAGAGAAAACAAGATTTCTGCAGCACTTCTTACTTTATTACGTGTGTATCTCGGTTATGCTTGGATGACAGCTGGTTGGGGCAAAATCACTGGCGGGTTTGACGCTGCTGGATTTTTAAAAGGATCTATCGCTAACCCTGTGGCTGGTCCAGATGGAATTGTTTATGGATGGTATGTATCTTTCCTTGAAGGTGTTGCACTACCAAACGTAGCTTTATTTAACTTCCTAGTTCCATGGG
Source organism: Robertmurraya korlensis NBRC 107688 (assembly GCF_001591645.1). GTDB lineage: Bacteria > Bacillota > Bacilli > Bacillales > Cytobacillaceae > Robertmurraya_A. Next base: position 57,696 of record NZ_BCVH01000018.1, read on the forward strand.
GTGAGTTTTTAGTAGGTTTAGGGTTAATCCTTGGTTGCTTCACTACAGCTGCTATGTTCTTCGGTCTAGTGATGAACTTCTCTTTCATGTTAGCTGGTACGGTATCTCACAACCCAACAGATATCCTAATGGGTGTCATTATTCTTGCTGCAGGATTTAACGCAGGTCGTTACGGCTTAGATTACTATGTGGTACCATTTCTTCGCAAAACATTGGAGAAAAAAGGAATCAATATTCTTCAACAAAAAGCATAAATGAAAAGCTCCCTTGCTAGTTAGTTAGCAAGGGAGCTTTTTTTATCGCTTTTGAATCTCTTGTTGTAATAATTTATTTACTAATGGTGGGTTCGCTTGACCCTTTGTTGCCCTCATAATTTGACCAACTAGGAAGCCAATCGCTTTTTCCTTCCCATTTTTAAAGTCCTCAATGGATTGTGGGTTGGCATCAAGCACTTCAGAAATGACTTTCAGAAGAGCACCTTCATCAGAAATTTGTACAAGACCCTGGTCCTTAACAATTTTCTCTGCACTTCCACCTTTTTCAACAAGCTCCTTGAACACCTTCTTCGCAATCTTTGAAGAAATCGTTCCATCACTGATCAGCTTAATCATACCAGCTAGTCCTTCAGGAGTAAGGGCTACATCGTGCAGCTCTTTTTGCTCAGCATTTAAGTATGCTGATAATTCACCCATGATCCAGTTGGAAGCTTGCTTCGGATCTGCACCTGCCGCAACAGTTGCTTCAAAGAAGTCTGCTGTCTCTTTTACCACAGTTAAGACAGCCGCATCATAAGCCGGTAATCCCCACTCTTCTGTGTAACGCTTCTGTCTTGAATCTGGAAGCTCAGGAATTTCCGCACGAATACGAGCCTTCCAGTCTTCATCAATATACAGATCCGTTAAATCCGGTTCAGGGAAATAGCGATAATCCTCCGACCCTTCTTTCACCCTCATGAGCGAAGTGGAATTCGTCGCTTCATCATAGCGACGTGTTTCCTGTTGAATCGTTCCGCCAGCTCGAACCACTTCTTCTTGACGTTTTACTTCATATTCGATTCCTTTACGAACAAAGTTAAAAGAATTTAAGTTCTTTAATTCGGTCTTTGTTCCAAATTCCTCTTGACCAACAGGACGAATGGAAATATTCGCATCACATCGTAGGGAGCCTTCCTCCATCTTACAATCAGATACTCCTGTATATTGAATAATTGATTTTAACTTTTCTAGGTAGGCATAAGCTTCATTTGCTGTACGAATATCCGGTTCAGAAACAATCTCAATAAGAGGTGTTCCTTGACGGTTGTAGTCACATAGAGAATATCCATTTCCATGATTCAGCTTTCCAGCATCCTCTTCTAAATGAATTCTAGTGATGCCGATTTTCTTCTTATATCCATCTACTTCAATTTCAATAAAGCCATGTTCACCAATTGGCTGATCAAATTGAGAAATTTGATAGGCCTTCGGGTTGTCTGGATAAAAGTAATTTTTTCGATCAAATTTTGTATGAGTGGCTACTTCACAGTTGAGGGCCATACAAGCCTTCATGCCGTAGTCAACAACCTTTTTATTTAGAACTGGTAATACGCCTGGATACCCAAGATCAATTACCGTTGTATTTGTATTAGGTTCCGCACCAAAATGATTGGGACTCGCGGAGAATATTTTTGATTCCGTTTTTAACTCTACATGGACTTCAAGTCCAATTACCGTTTCAAATTCCATTGTTATCCCCCCTTACAGACCTGGCTTTTGTTTATGGAAGTCTGTCGCCTGCTCAAATGCATGAGCTACACGGTAGACCGTTGCTTCATCAAAGTGTTTACCAATAATTTGAAGACCCAATGGCAATCCTTGATCAAAGCCACAAGGAACAGAAATTCCAGGTACTCCAGCAAGATTGACTGGAATCGTTAGAATATCGTTGGCATACATCGTTAGTGGATCGCTTGTCTTTTCTCCAATTTTAAAAGCTGGTGTTGGTGTTGTTGGTCCAACAATTACATCGTACTTAGCAAATACATCTTCAAAATCCTTTTTAATCAATGTACGAGCCTTTTGTGCTTTCTTATAATACGCATCATAATAGCCTGAGCTTAAAGCGAATGTACCAAGCATAATTCTGCGTTTTACTTCATCTCCAAAGCCTTCCGCTCTTGAGTTTTTATACAGATCCATTAAGTTGTCCGAATTTGGAGATCGATAGCCATATCTTACTCCGTCAAAGCGTGCTAGATTAGCTGAAGCTTCCGATGAGCTTAAAAGGTAATAGGTAGAAAGTGCGTATTTAGAATGCGGCAGAGAAACCTCTTCCCAAGTAGCTCCTAGCTTTTCTAGTGTCGCAAGGGCTTTAAGAACAGATTCACGAACCTCTGGATTCACACCTTCACCAATGTATTCCTTTGGCACACCAATCTTTAGTCCCTTCACATCACCTGTTAAGGCATTCACATAAGATGGAACTTCAACATTGGCAGAGGTAGAATCCATTGGGTCCACACCAGCGATTGCTTGTAACACGAATGCATTGTCTTCTACCGTTCTTGTAATCGGACCAATTTGATCAAGGGAAGAAGCAAAGGCAATTAAGCCAAAACGAGATACTCGTCCATATGTAGGCTTTAGACCAACGACTCCACAAAAACTAGCTGGCTGACGGATAGAACCGCCTGTATCAGAACCTAAAGAAAAAGGAACCTCACCTGCTGCTACCGCTGCAGCAGAGCCACCTGAAGATCCACCAGGAACGGTTTCCAAATTCCATGGGTTCTTTGTCTTTGTAAAGCTTGAGTTTTCCGTAGAAGATCCCATCGCAAACTCGTCCATATTTAGTTTCCCAATCGTAATGGTTTCCGCTTCTTGTAGCTTTCGTACGACTGTTGCATCATAAATAGGATCGAAATTATGTAAAATTTGGCTAGCTGCTGTTGTACGTAAATCCTTTGTTACAATATTGTCTTTAATTCCAATCGGCATTCCGAATAGTAAACCCTTTGCCTCGTCAGTTCCCAGCTTTTCATTTAATTTTTCAGCTTGGCTTCGAGCGCGTTCTTCATCTAATGTCAAAAATGCAGATACCTGTTCATCTACTGCCTTAATCCTTTTATACGATTCTTCTACAAGGTCTGTTACACTGATTTCCTTTTTATGTAGCTGCTCGTGAAGGACAGATATTTTTTGATCAAATAAACTCATGCTGACCCTCCTTACTCAATAATTGGCGGAACTTTAATTTGTCCGTCCTGATGGTCTGGTGCATTTTTCAATACAAGCTCCTGTGGTAAGCCTTCCTTTGAAACATCTTCTCTTAATACATTTTTAATATCTAAAACATGGGACGTCGGTTCCACATTTTCTGTATCAAGTTCATTTAACTGCTCTGAGAATGTAATGATTGCATCAAGCTGTTTTTGAAAGTTCACAGCCTCATCTTCCGTAATCGCAAGTCGTGCCAAATGAGCCACATGCTTTACTTCTTCAATGGATATTCTTGACATCCTCTCACCTCCAATATTTTTTTGAACTTTTCACACAATAATACACTGATGATAACAAAGTTTTAGGCTTTGGGCAAAGAGAAAAAGCAGTACACATTTGGTGTCTGCTAGTCAGTTGCCAAATAACTTTCCAAAGAAACCCTTTTTCTTTGGAGGTGGATCTATGGTTACCTTCTTTTCAACATAAATACTTTCCTTATCTATCGCGTAATCATAGGCTAGAACAAGCCCCAGCTCTGAGTCATATTCTTTGTTCGTGACAATCGTATACTCTAAATCAAACTTATCCGCAATCTTTTTATATTTTGATAAATATTCGTAACTCATGTTGCCGTTTAAATACAAATGAGCATTTTTATTTCCCTTTAAAGCCGTTTCCACCTCTGGATAGATTCCTGGTTCCATCAGCTGCGCCTGCTTTAACGCAATTACCACGCGTTCCCGTAGAGTACCTAAAAACTGACGTCTTTCCTCAGGATTGATTTCTTTTTCCCCGTGAATCCCTTGTTGAAGATAATCATCTACATCTGGTCGCAAAACAATGATCCCTCCTTTATACCTTAGTATGAAACCACTCTAAAAAAGTGCATATACAAAGTATAACCCAAAATAAAAGACAAAAAAATCCCTTCCCTTTTACTTCAAAGAGAAGGACAAAATGGAGGTTACAAATAAAGGTGTAAAACAAGTTTGGAGCTACTTACTTTGTTGCAGTAAACTGCTCTTCTTCCGTCGAGCCTTTTAAAGCCGTTGTGGAAGAAGTACCACCAGAAATCACCATTGAGACTTGGTCAAAGTATCCTGTACCAACTTCTCTTTGGTGTCTTGTAGCCGTATAGCCGTTTTCTTCGCTAGCAAACTCTGCTTGCTGAAGCTCTGAGTACGCCGCCATTCCACGATCCTTATAGCCACGAGCAAGTTCAAACATACTGTGGTTTAGGGCATGGAAACCAGCTAACGTAACGAACTGGAACTTGTAGCCCATTTTTCCAAGTTCGATTTGGAATTTCGCAATCGTGTCATCATCCAGCTTCTTTTTCCAGTTAAACGATGGAGAACAATTATAGGCTAAAAGCTTTCCAGGGAATTTCTCATGGATCGCTTCGGCAAATCGTCGTGCTTCTTCAATATTCGGCTCAGAGGTTTCACACCAAATAAGGTCTGCGTATGGTGCATACGCTAATCCCCTAGCAATCGCTTGGTCAAGCCCAGCTTTCGTTCGGAAAAATCCTTCTGGAGTTCTTTCTCCTGTAATAAACGGAGCATCAACAGGGTCCACATCACTAGTGATTAGGTCTGCAGCATTGGCATCCGTTCTTGCTACTAGTACAGTTGGAACACCCATTACATCTGCAGCAAGACGCGCAGCAATAAGGTTTCGTACAGCCGTTTGTGTTGGAAGAAGTACTTTTCCACCTAGGTGACCACATTTTTTCTCAGAAGATAGTTGATCTTCAAAGTGAACCCCTGCAGCGCCCGCTTCAATCATGCCTTTCATCAGTTCAAAGCAATTTAATTGTCCACCAAAGCCAGCCTCAGCATCTGCCACGATTGGCGCAAACCAATCAATCGAGTCGTCCCCTTCCGAGTGAGTAATTTGGTCCGCACGTTGTAACGCTTGATTAATTCTCTTTACCACACTTGGTACAGAGTTGGCTGGATACAGGCTTTGATCCGGATACATGTGCCCAGAAAGGTTGGCATCTGCTGCAACCTGCCAGCCGCTTAAGTATATGGCCTTCAAGCCTGCCTTCACCTGTTGCACCGCCTGATTGCCTGTTAACGCCCCAAGTGCGTTTACGAAGTCTTCTTCATCCACAAGCTTCCACAGTTTTTCTGAACCTCGGCGAGCAAGCGTATGTTCAATATCAATAGAACCCCTTAATTTTATAACCTCTTCTGCAGAATACGGTCTTTCAATCCCCTTCCAACGCGCATCCATTTCCCAGCTTTCCTGTAACTCCCTAGCTCTTTCATTCGTCATGTTAAAAACCTCTCCCTTCGATTAATGTCCCCTTTGTTATAATACAGTTGTGTTTACATGTTGTATTATATAACAGAGTTTTGGAGATAGGAACCACTTTTTCTAAAATTTTCTGATTATTTTTTCGACAAAAAAACCTAAAGCGGAAGCGGCTTGCTAGGGACTCCCATTCGTCCTCCAGAAAATCACCAACGGGCAATTATGGCTCTAGTAAACTTACAGTCAATTAAACTACAACACAAAAAAACCACCCGCAAACCTGCGAGTGGTTAATACTTTAATTAATTATCTACTTTCAACGTCGTTCTCAACTGCTTCAACAAATTCTTCTTTAATGATTTTTCTCGGTTCGTTTCCTGTTAAGCTGAACACGATGATGGCAATGGTTGCTAAGATAAATCCAGGCACGATTTCATATAACTCGAAAGGAATAATTCCTGCTGCCGTTAACTGCTTCCATACAACAACAGTAACAGCACCTGTAATCATACCTGCTAGAGCACCATTTCGGTTCATACGATTCCAATATAGAGAAAGGATAATAACTGGACCAAATGCGGCACCAAATCCTCCCCATGCATAACTAACAAGATCTAAGATGGACGCTCCACCATTTGCAGGATTGCCTGTGTAAGCAAGTGCGATAGCAACTAAGGCGATGACAACCACACCTAGTCTACCAACCCACACCAATTCTGCATCACTAGCATTCTTTCGGAACAGCGCTTTGTAAAAGTCTTCGGCTAACGCACTTGAAGAAACCAATAGCTGTGAATCGATGGTACTCATAATTGCCGAAAGAATGGCAGCAAGCAGAATCCCTGACACCCATGGATTAAATAAGACGTCTGAGAAAAATATAAATACTTTTTCGCTATTATTCACATCAGCTGTAATGAGTGGATTATCAGCAAAATAGGCGATCCCGACTAATCCAACAACGATAGCTCCCACAATTGAAATCGTCATCCAGCTCATACCAATCCATCTGGCTTTTCTTACTTCTTCGATCGAACGGATTCCCATGAAGCGGGTAATAATATGCGGTTGACCGAAGTATCCTAAGCCCCATGCAAGTAACGAAATGGTACCCATGGCCGTAACTGAGTCAAAAGCATTGAGATACGACGGATCAATACTTCGAATCGTGTCCATCGACTCTCCCCAGCCACCTAACTTAACAATAGCTACAATTGGAACAATCACCAATGCAAGGAACATTAATAACCCTTGGAAAAAGTCCGTCCAACTAACAGCTAAGAATCCACCTAAAAAGGTATACGAAATAATAACTATTGCCCCAATAAATAGAGCTGTATTATAAGACATCCCAAATGTTTCTTGGAATAATAATGCTCCTCCTACTAGCCCTGAGGAAGCGTAAAAGGTGAAAAAGATTAATATAACTAACGCGGAGATAACTCGTAGTAAACGTGATTGATCTTTGAAGCGATTTTCAAAAAAATCGGGGACAGTAATCGAATCATTTGCGACCTCAGTGTACGATCGTAATCTTGAAGCGACAAATTTCCAATTTAGATAAGCACCAACTAATAAACCAACACACATCCAGATGGAATCCATTCCCGTTGCATATGCAAGACCTGGTAATCCAAGTAGTAGCCATGAACTCATATCAGAGGCACCAGCACTTAACGCTGTGACACCTGGTCCAAGACTTCTTCCTCCCAATACATAGTCCGATAGATTGCTAGTTAGCTTATACGAAATCAAACCAATGATCAGCATGCCAACTAGGTACACAATAAAGGTAACCAAAGTAGCTGTTTCCATATTTTTTTCACATTTCCCCTCTCAGTAATTTGATTGGCTCATACAATTCTTTTGTAAAATTATACACATCATTTCTTTCCGCAACCGAACCAACATAACAAGCGTAGCATAGATACTAGGCTCTATCTAACTGAATTATCTGAAAACTAAACGGTAAATTTATAAATATTCATAGTTTTTGTATGTTTATAGGGCTCAGCCCTTCGTTTCCCGATATGTATACATCGAAATTTATAAAATTAAATTGAAAAAATGGCGATTTTTGAGTGATTTCTATTGAATTGGTGTTAGATTTTTTCTTTTAAAAAGGGGGATTCTATCGCACACTTTTTTTATAACTCCTCCTGCTTGTAATCCCCTTATCCTTACGTCATAAACGCCTTCTTTGCCCCCTCCTCCCCAACTCAAGGGCCACAGCAAAAAACACCACCCCCATTAAGGAGTGGTGCCTGCTCTAAATTAATACATTTCAGATGTTGTTTTTGCTTGGAGATGTAGCAGTAAATAATCTGGCCCACCCGCTTTGGAGTCGGTTCCTGACATGTTAAATCCTCCGAATGGCTGATAACCTACGATCGCACCTGTACAAGTTCGGTTAAAGTATAGGTTACCGACATGGAAGTCTTCACGGGCTTGTTGAATATGTTCACGGTTTGTTGTTATAACAGCCCCCGTTAACCCATATTCTGTGTTGTTGGCAATTTCAATGGCTTCTGTAAAGTCTTTTGCTTTTGTAAACCCAACAACTGGTCCGAAGATCTCCTCTTGCATGATTCGCGCATCTGGTGCTAAGTCTGCAAATACCGTAGGCTTAATAAAGAAGCCTTTGGAGTTAGCTCCTTCTCCACCAGCAACTAAGCGTCCTTCCTGTTTTCCTATCTCAATATAGCTCATGATCTTATCAAAGGCACTTTGGTCGATAACTGGTCCCATATCCATGCTTTGCTCTTCCGGATTTCCAAGAGTCAATTCATTTGTTAATTCCACGACGCGCTTTAACACGGTATCGTAAACATCCTCCACGATCACCGCACGCGAGCAAGCGGAACATTTTTGACCAGAGAAGCCAAATGCCGAGGCAACAATGGCTTGTGCTGCCAATCCAAGATCCGCTTCTTTATCAACAACAATGGTATCCTTTCCACCCATCTCTGCGATCACACGCTTTAACCAGATTTGACCTTCATTTAATTTAGAGGCACGCTCGAAAATACGAAGTCCCACATCTCTTGAACCTGTAAAGGAGATGAATCGTGTATCCTTGTGGTCAACCAAATAGTCACCTACTTCCGCTCCGCTACCAGGGACAAAGTTTAGTACACCTTTTGGTAGTCCTGCTTCTTCCATGACCTCCACAAACTTTGCTGCCACGACCGGAGTGGTGGAAGCCGGTTTTAAAAGAACCGTATTTCCGGATACGATGGCAGCCACAGTGGTTCCAGCCATGATCGCTAGCGGGAAGTTCCAAGGAGAGATGATGATTCCAACACCCAACGGAATATAGTCATAACGGTTGAATTCATTTGGTCGGCTATTTACCGGTACACCGTCCTTTAGTAACAACATTTGACGTGCATAATATTCTAAGAAGTCGATGGCTTCTGCCGTATCAGCATCTGCTTCCCTCCAAGGCTTCCCTGCTTCCTTTGTTAACAGCGCAGAGAACTCGTGCTTGCGGCGACGAATGATGGCGGCAGCTTTAAATAGCACATCGGCACGTAATTCAGGCTTTGCTTTTCTCCACGTTTTAAATGCTTCTACAGCCGCTTGCATGGCTTTTTCTGCTAAGTCACGAGTTGCCTTAGAGACCCGTCCCACTACTTCTGCTTTATTTGATGGATTATAGGATACAATCTTATCTTCTGTAGAAACTCGTTCGCCACCAATGATTAAATCGTAGTCCTGGCCAAGATATCCTTCTACCGTTTTTAATCCTAATAAAAACCCTTCGCGTTCACGTTCATTAGAAAAGTCTGTGAATGGTTCATGTTTATACTGTTGTACCAATTCTTCCGCCTCCTTATATGTGAAAACGTTTTACACTCCATTTAGCATGCTAACAAATCGACCTTCAAATGTACACAAGAAAAGCGTAAGCGCCCGTCTAGCAACGTATGGACTGGAGAGCTTCGACTGAGATAAAGGAAACACGGAGAGCGAAAGCGATTCGATGTTGACTTATCGTAGGGAGAAGATCGAAGTACACTAGTTGCTGGGCGCTGAAGCTGGACAATTTTCAATGTACAAACTTTTATACTTTCTTACCCTATAAAAAGACAAGGCATTTCACCTTGTCCTTTGATTATTTATAAATATGAACAAATGGTTCTTTGTCTCCCGCCTCTTTTACGATAAGACCTTCCTGTCCATTAACAGAAGTAATGTTAACCTCCACGGAATAGTAGTCAGGGAAATGTTCCATTACTAACCCCGTAACATATTGCGTGAAACCAACTGCCTCTGCTTTCCCATAAAACTGAATCGGTATATCGATTTTCAACTCTTGAAGCTGGTCTCCTACATAAAAAGCTTGGCCAATGACACCATTGAAATTTGGAAAATAAGTTTCTACATCCTGTTTAAAATTCAGAAAGAATGTGACATCATCACGGTGTGCATTTGTCGCTTCTGTAGACGGAAACAAGAAATAATTTTCGTTTACACTTTGCCAAGCACCCAATTTTGAGCTTCCTTTATCTGCTGAGGCGTAAGCGATAAAATTACCTGGAACAACCGAAGAACGGCTTTTCTGTTTAAAAAGAGCGATTGTAATTGGCACATTTGCTAAGCTCTTCATTCCACGAAGTCTAGTAATTACTTCACTAGCGATTCTTTTTCCTTCTTCTTCAAGTTTTTCTTGAGGAATTTCAGACTCATACGTGGCACCATAGGCTTCCTTCTGGTAATAGTGAATAGAGTTTAAAGCTAGCCCTATAACTACCCCCCCTAAACGTACGGTTCCATCTTCATCTTTAAGAAGATAGTTATGCTCTAAAAGATGCGCTAAATAGATTGGGTTTTGCTCATTATTGGCTGCTATATCTCCACCTTCAGGAATTTGCGGATTCAAACCAAGGTTTTCATCTTCTTTTAAACCAGCCTCTTGTAGCTGCCCCTCCGTCATTTTCCGGTTCAGCCATAAACCAACCGTTTCTCGGTCCAGATTTTGACCTTCTTTAAAAAGATATTTATCCGGTCCAAAGGACGTTTGCGCAAGTCTCATTAACCCGGTTTCAAACTCACTGATATCGTATCTTGTGTTTAAGTTATTTACGATTAACCCTCTTGCTTGTGATGGCTCGAAAGGTAGGATTGTCCGATAGTATTGATCAGAAATCTGATACTTCGGTATAATGGCTTTTTCTTTTGAATCATCGTTTTCTTGTACAACCTCTTCCTGCTTCTTTAGGTTAGGAGCACAGGCTGTTAAGGTCAAGAGAACGGTAAGAGCCACCATTAGAATCTTCCTCATGGTATCACCTCTATTTCTTCAATTCTTCCACTAATCTCTCTTCATTCCACACTTCAATTCCAAGTTGTTCTGCTTTGGTTAGTTTGGATCCAGCATCTTCCCCGGCGATGACCAGATCTGTTTTTTTACTTACACTTCCTGCTACTTTCCCGCCAAAAGCCTCTATTTGTTCCTTTGCATCATTCCGTGACAGCTGTTCTAGCTTTCCTGTTAGTACAATCGTTTTTCCTGCAAAGAAATGGTCGATATTTTCAACGACAACCCTTTTCGGTCCAAGATAAGTCGTATTTACTCCTGCTGCTTTCAGCTCTTCCATCAATTCATTTACTTCTTCAAGCTCAAAGTAAGCGACTACTGATTCGGCCATCTTTTCTCCGATTTCATTGATGGCTGTTAATTCTTCAGCCGTTGCCGCCGCCAAACGGTCAATCGTTTCAAATTCTTGCGCAAGAGTTTTTGCCGCTTTGGCTCCAACATGACGGATTCCTAAACCGAAAAGCAACTTTTCAAGTGAATTGGCTTTGGAAGCTTCGATCGCTTCAATCAAATTATTGACTGATTTTTCTCCCATTCTCTCCAACTGAATCAACTGGTCAAAGGTAAGTTTGTAGATGTCTGCCACATCTTCAATCAATTTTTCTGCAAATAATTGACTGATTACCTTTTCACCAAGACCATCAATATTCATGGCCGTTCTGGATACGAAGTGAATTAATCCTTCTCTGATTTGGGCCGGACATTTCGGATTGATGCAACGGAGCGCCACTTCATCTTCAAGCCTCACTAGCTCGCTTTCACATTCTGGACAGTGAGTGGGCATATGGAATTCTTCCTCTGCACCTGTACGACTCTCAACAAGAACATTGACAACCTCAGGAATAATATCTCCGGCTTTTTTTACAACCACTTGGTCGCCAATTTTAATATCCTTTTCACGAATCAGATCTTCATTATGTAGTGATGCACGTTGCACGGTTGTTCCAGCTACACGAACTGGTTCGAGAATGGCAGTTGGTGTGACCACACCTGTTCGCCCTACACTCAGCTCAATTGCTTTTAAAGTAGTAACCACTTCCTCAGCGGGGAATTTATAAGCAATTGCCCATCGCGGACTTTTTGCTGTTGTACCAAGCTCCTCCTGCTGTGCTAGTGAGTCTACTTTAATAACAATTCCATCAATATCATACGGTAGGTTCGGACGCTGTTCCGTCCATTCCTTCACATAAGAAATGACTTCTTCAATCGTAGCACATGTTCTTCTTTCCTTATTTGTCTTAAATCCAAGACCTTCTAATAAATCTAGACCTGCACTATGTGAAACAACACCTGTTTCTCCCACATCAGCAATATTGTATAGGAAAATATCTAGATTTCGTGAAGCAGCAATTCTCGGGTCCAGCTGTCTGAGCGAACCTGCTGCTGCGTTTCGAGGGTTTGCTGCCAGCTCTTCCCCACGTTCTGTCTTCAATAAATTTAATGCTTCAAACGATTTCCGAGGCATGAACACTTCTCCACGAACTTCAATCGAAACGGGTTCTTTTAATCGTAGGGGAATGGATTTGATTGTACGTAAATTAGACGTAATATCCTCTCCAATGGTTCCATCTCCTCTTGTTGCTCCTCGAATAAATAAACCATTTTCGTAACGAAGCGAAACCGCTAGGCCATCAATTTTCAATTCACACACATAAGAAATATGGTCTCCCACCGCTTGGCGTACACGTCGGTCAAAATCCAATAAATCCTGTTCTCCAAAGGCATTTCCGAGACTGAGCATAGGAGATTGATGCTGTACCTTTTCAAACATATCTAAGACGGCTCCACCTACCCGTTGTGTAGGGGAGTCCGGACTCTTTAGTTGAGGGAAAGTTTCTTCTAGATTGATTAACTCTCTTAGTAATTGATCATATTCAGCATCTGAAACGGTTGGTTGGTCTAATACGTGATATTCGTAGTTTAACTGATTTAACTGGACATGCAGCTCCTGTACCCTTTTTTCCGCAGCTTGTTGATCCATGTACTCAACCCTTCCATCAGAATTATTTTAAAATAGAAAAATATTTTTCAATCAAACGTTTGATTGAATTGCCTTCGTGCCAGTTCTATCAATGGCTGAATCCATATTAATCAAACGTTTGATTGATTCAAATGGTTTACCCTTTTGTTATCGGAGCAAATTTAGCAAGTAGTCGTTTAATCCCAACTGGTTTAGGGAAGGCGATATCAAGCTCAATTCCTTCTCCTTCACCTTTTACGCTAACCACTGTTCCCGTACCCCATTTTCCGTGGGCGGCTTTGTCGCCGACCTTCCATCCTAGCTCTTCTCCACCGGTCGAATTGGTCATTGGACGAAGTACTGGTTTGCGTACAGCGGCTGCTTGTCTAGCGGCGAAAGGACTCTCTGACCGTGATTGTAACGGCTTCTTTTTCGGTTCTAATCCATCAATCAGATCGGATGGAATTTCTCCTATAAATCGAGAAGGGGGATTCATGTTCGTACGCCCAAATAAGGTCCTCATTTGTGCATTCGTAATATACAGTTCTTCCTCTGCTCTTGTGATTCCTACATATGCGAGGCGACGCTCTTCCTCCATCTCCGCTTCTTCCATAAGAGAACGACTATGTGGGAATACCCCTTCCTCTAGTCCAAGTAGGAAGACGACAGGAAACTCAAGACCCTTTGCCGAGTGTAAGGTCATTAAGACTACGGTATCAACTTGCTTCCCATCTTCATCAAGCTTGTCTATGTCCGCAACAAGGGCAAGATCGGTTAAGAAGGCAATCAAACTTTTGTCGTCATTTCCTTCTTCAAAGTTTTTCGTAACTGACAAAAATTCATCCAAGTTTTCCAAGCGACTTTGTGCTTCAATCGATTTTTCCGCTTTTAACATCTCATAATAGCCGGTTTTCTCTAACACTTCTTCTACAAGCTCGGTTACCGATAAGTACTCTTGCATATGAGTGTAGTTATTAATCAGATCGTAAAACTCTCGGCATGCCTTTGTGATTTTCGGACTTAATCCGATTAACTCAATAGACCCTAGCGCTTGGAACATAGACATATCATGCATGTCCGCAAAGTTGGCAATTTTATCAACCGAACTAGACCCGACTCCTCTTTTAGGAACATTAATCACACGTGATAAGCTAATATCATCATCTGGGTTTGCAATCAAACGCAGGTAAGCAAGTGTGTCTTTAATTTCTTTTCTGTCATAGAACTTCACCCCACCGACGATGGAGTATTCAATGTTCGACTTCAGTAACACTTCCTCCATTACACGGGACTGGGCATTCGTTCTGTACAGAATGGCAAAGTCGGAGTATTTTCGTTCTCCACTTTGTATGGCTTCCTTAATTTTCCCCGCTACGAACTGTGCTTCACTTTGCTCACTGTCCGCACGATAATAGTAAATTTTATTTCCCTCTGGATTTTCGGTCCAAAGATTTTTGGGTCTTCGGTTTAGATTGTTTTTAATGACTTCATTCGCTGCAAAAAGAATTCTCTTTGTGGAGCGATAGTTTTGCTCTAGAAGAATAACCTCCGAACGTGGATAATCCTTTTCAAAAGAAAGGATATTGGCGATATCCGCCCCACGCCAGCGATAAATCGATTGGTCTGAGTCCCCAACGACACATAAATTTTGGAAGCGTTGCGCCAAAAGTTTGACCAGCATATACTGAGCACGGTTTGTATCTTGATACTCATCGACATGTATATATTGAAACTTTCGTTGATAGAATTCTAATACCTCAGGAACACGCTGAAAAAGCTGAATCGTTGTCATAATCAAATCATCAAAATCAAGTGCTTGATTTTTGCGCAATCGCTTCTGATAAAGCTCGTATACATCGGAAACGATTTGATCCATATGTCCTCCCGCATTTTTTGCGAATTCTTCCGGACTAATCAGTTCATTTTTCGCAGAACTGATTGCTCCAAGGATGGCACGTGGATCATACTTCTTCGGATCAAGGTTTTTTTCTTTTAAGATCGTCTTTACCACCGACTGTTGGTCCGTTGTGTCAAGAATCGTAAAATTACGATTGTATCCTAATCGATCAATATCTCTTCGTAAAATACGTACACACATGGAGTGAAAGGTAGACACCCAAATTTCGTCTGCCACTCCACCCATCATGGAGTAAATACGATCCTTCATTTCACGTGCTGCTTTATTCGTAAACGTGATCGCCAAAATATTGTATGGGTTAACTTGCTTTTCAACCATCAAATAAGCAATACGATGCGTAAGTACTCTTGTTTTCCCACTACCCGCACCAGCCATCAATAATAGAGGACCATCAGTCGTTTTCACCGCTCGTTGTTGTTCTGGATTTAGACCATTTAATAATTTATCTGTTAAATATTGCACTCTATTTTCACCACCATACAAACATATGTTCTTATACTATTTTATCTTTCTTCTACCCTTTTATCAATTTAATTTCTACCGTTTGAAGGGCTTCTTCTAAATTTTCGTAAACGGCATTCCCCACGATAACCACATCTGCTACTTCAGCCATTTCCTTCGCCTGCTCTAATGTTTGAATCCCGCCACCGTAAAACACCGTTGTCTCCTGGACCGATTGACTAACTGCCTTCACTAACTCAGGATCTCCATAGGTTCCACTGTATTCTAGATAAAAAATGGGCAAATGAAACATTTTATCTGCCATTTGAGCATAGGCAACAGCATCCTCTGTTGATAAGGACGTTTTCGCATTCGTGAGCTTAGCCGCCTTACAATTCTCGTTCAAGATACAGTATCCTGCAACTAGTATTTCATCCCAGTTCATTATTTCCCCGTATTCTTTGACTGCCTGATGGTGTAGTCCCGTAATCCATTTCACATCCGTACTATTTAAGACGGTAGGGATAAAATACAGATCAAATCCAGGAGTGATGGATTCTAAATTCGAGATTTCCAGTACACAAGGAACCGTATAACGACGAATCCTTGCCATCAAATCTAGCACCTTATCGATGGTCACACCATCTGTTCCACCAACGATAATTGCATCTGTGCCTGACTCACAGATTCTCTCAAGAGCTTCCTCTGAGATTGTTTTGTCAGGATCTAATTTAAAAGCATGACGCCATTCTCTTGCATCGTACATGCTGTAACCCTCCATTCTACTATTCCATTACACCATTATAGCACTAGCGAAAGAGACAAAAAAGAAAACCGAAGATTTCTCTTCGGTTTCGTTTTTTCTAAGTTAACATCATTAATATTTTCAAAAATAGGAAGAAGGGAGTTCACATGGATACAGGAGAGTTTTTTTAAAAATCTGGCGGATTTATAGAAGCTTAGTTGATACAAATAAGCGGAGATTTTTCTGTTAAGCTACAGAATACAGCTTGTTTTGGGTTATATAAGCGGAGGTTTTCCGGTTATCAAAGCAAAATTAGCCATTTTCACGTTTTTCGAGCCAATAGTCGGAATCTTTCCTTCTATTTAGGTTTTTTTCAGTGCGATTTCCCTAATTAAGAGAAATTTCTCCGCTTATTTTTCAAACATGCTTTACTGCTTTTGTAAAAAGGGAAATTCAAAAAAGGATTAGAGATATTTTCATCTCTAATCCTTTTATCCCGCTATTTTTTTATTCCGAAATCGTCCCTGCTTCCTCTTCCTTCACACGCTCTAGTGCCATCTCATACGCATCATTACCGTAATTCAAGCAACGCTTTACGCGCGAAATGGTTGCAGTACTTGCACCTGTTTCTGTTTCGATTTTATGATAGGTTTTCCCTTCACGAAGCATACGGGCTACCTCTAAACGCTGTGCTAATGACTGAATTTCATTAACTGTGCATAAATCATCAAAAAACTTATAGCACTCTTCTAAATCCTTTAGAGTTAATACCGCCTTAAACAATTGGTCGAGCTCTTTGCCCCTTAATTTATCAATTTGCATTCATCTAGACTCCTTTATGATTGTATCGTAACGGTTTGTTCCAAACCAGGATTCGTTGGAACGATATTGATCCATGTTTTTCCTGGGACAAACTTGACCTCTTCACCATTTAAGAACGGAAGGATTCTTCCACCTATATTCTTCCACTCTACCTGAAGAAGCTTTCCTTGCTGCAGCAAATACCCGTTTCCACCTGAGGTTAAATCAATTTCTCTTCTTCCGGAGTCATCCAATACCGTATGCTCCATTTCAGCAATAAAAACATTGTCGAGGAGAACAGGCTCCTCTGAGTCTAAATCTATCGTCTGTTCATCATTTGAATATCTAGCATATGTTTTGCTACCGCTATCGTATTTGTAGTCGACCTTAAAAAGATTACTCTTTAAATAGGCAACTGTCACATGCCGAGCATCCTCACCAGTGATACTGGCTAACTCGTCTTCTTTATAAAACGGAAGAGAATCAGGAGTTTCTGTCATGTCGTATCCGACCTGCTCCGCTCCCTTTACAATACTCTCATATGAAATATAAGAGTTATGTGGTGGTTGTCTAAAGCTTGCCCGTTTAAAAAGAGTACCGTCATACTGCATTCCATTCAAATTATCTATCACACCACTCGTAAGCATCTCCTGTGCTTCAGGGCTGTAGCCATGAGCGATATATAATGAATCATAACCGCTGGCTAGGTCGATATAATAATCTCTTGCGCTTCTTACTGGCCCAATATTTTCCGGATGTTCGCTTTGAAAAATAGCCAGAAATCTTGTCACATTGCCCTCAGCTAACACTTCGTAGACGATATCAGCCTGGTTCAACGCGGACTGAGGTCTAGCTTTTGGATCATTGTTTATCATAACCCCAAACGCTCGACCAGAGGGTTCTTCTGCAAGTTCAACACCAGTTAACGGAGCTTCAAAAGCTTTCGATACTTCTTCTACTGCCTCTACGCCTTTGTCTTCCTCTTCCACTGGTTTATCACTATTATTTTGAACCTCTTCTACTTTGTTACAGCCAGTAAGTAAAAAGGCAGATGCCAATCCGACTGTTATCCATTTCCTAAGCATCGTTACACCCCTAATTATCTATTTATATGCTCATTCTATGATGTCCTTTTATATTTTAACGCATTATCGTTGGAAAGAGTATCATTTTGTTCATCACATCGTACATCCCTTGCTGCGTGATCCGGATATAGGGCAGATGAGTAGATGAGAAGAAGAGCAATGTATAAAAAGGATCTGAGTAGGCATAACCTTTTGTTTTTAAATAAGCCAGTAATTCCTTATCTTCTTCCACAAGGCTCTCTAAAGAGTGATCGCTCATCACTCCACTTAATGGCAGCGGAATTTCTAACACGATTCTTCTTTCTTCACTGATGACAATTCCTCCACCCAACTCGACCATTCGATGAAAGGCGTTCATCATTTCATACTTATTTTTCCCAATTAAGATAATATCTCCTGTATTTGAGTAAGAGCTAGCAAGGCCTTGCACCTTGTTAGAGAATCCTTTTAACATGGTATTAATTCTCCATTTCCCATGTTTATCAATAAGCATGAAAAAGCACTCATCATGATCATAGGAAAGCTCATCATAATTTGCATCAATCGATACCGAATATGGTTTTGTAATCACCGCATTCTCCATTTTAATTCCAAAAGGCATCGAAAATTGAAAATCATCCATGGATAACTCCCAGTCTAACTTTAACGGTTCAAATCCCATATCTACCCAATTAAGTGGCTCATAGGCATTTGTGTCTTCTCCGTCTCTTTTTACCCACTTTCCTTTTGCAAGTACCGATACAGGAGTAGGATTTTCCTCATCTGTCAAAAAGTTAATATTAGCCACTCTTCCTGTCGCAATATTCCCATGCAAGTGCTCGATATTATAATAGCGCGCCACATTAATGGTCCCCATATTATATGCATCAATGATCGGTACTCCCTTTTCAATTGCAATACGAATCATTTCGTCAATGATTCCATCTTGATAAAAGGAAGCAGAGGCCCCGTCTGTCGTAAACATAAATTTGTCGTACATTGTGATTCCAAGCTGATGGATCTCATCTAAAAGCACAGGTAAATCTGGACGGATGGAGGAATGTCTTAAAGAAACCATATACCCCTGCATGAGGCGGTTATATATTTCCTCCCCTGTCATCGCTTCGTGATCGCAGTCTGCACCAAATAGCATCATTTTTGCTAATGTTTTTTCAGATGCTCCAGGGAAATGACCTTCCACTTTCTTCCTCATTCGTTTTGCTTCCTGCATCCAATGAAGCATCATATCATCGCCATCTAGGAGCTTTGGCCAACCGGTCAGCTCTCCCCCTTGAATGACCGAATCATTTTCAAGCCAGGACTTTACATTGCTATGAGAAAAGATTTGATCCTCTTCTCGAATTTCTGTTTGTGCATCAAATCGGCACCACCAG
Source organism: Robertmurraya korlensis NBRC 107688 (assembly GCF_001591645.1). GTDB lineage: Bacteria > Bacillota > Bacilli > Bacillales > Cytobacillaceae > Robertmurraya_A. The sequence continues at coordinate 76,801 of NZ_BCVH01000018.1, forward strand.
TACATCGTCGTTGGTGATTTACGCATTTCTCTCATAAATGAGAACGCTTTATTTTTTTCCAACTGTAAGGCAAGCACCATATTGTCATTGATTAGTGTGGTCGTTCCACCTTGTGATGCATAGTGCGCTAGAGAATGGGGATTATATATTTGAAAGGGATGGGCATGTGGCTCTATATAGCCAGGCACCAACAAAAGACCTGAACAATCCACTATTTCACAGTTCTCTACATTGTCAGGATATTTGTCGCCAACATAAATAATGCGGTCGTCATATATCCAAATATTTGCTGTCATCCAAGAACGAAACGTCTGGTTTAAATACTTGGCATTGGTTAAAAGTATGGATGGAGAAACCATTCCATCTAGAACGGAAATATGTTCTCTAATATGTTTATTTTTCCACCGATATCGCTGATCCAGCATTGAATGTCCCTCCCTTAAGATGTGTAATTCTTATTCTAGAAAAATTTTGTCATATTACGGGTAACAATAGTTGAAATATCGAAATTCTACCATTGATTTGTTAGATTTATTAACACATTTTTTCAACTGACTTGTTAGAAACTACCCTTAACTCAACATAATGAAAACCCTTACATTTTGTAGGTTTGATTTTTATAGTATCATATTTCACTATTTAACGCAGTAAAGAATAACTAAATTTTTAAAATAAATGTAAAGGAGTGACAATTCCATGAATGTTAAACCTAACATCGGAATCGTAAATGCTCTTATTCGCATTACCATTGGTTTAAGCGTCTTAGCATGGAGTACAGCCAAACATACAAAAATGCCCTGGAGAGATTCTTATATTTTACTCGGAGTTCTTGGTGCAATGAAGGTCGCAGAGGGGATTGTACGCTTTTGTCCGGTCGTTGCCCTATATGAAAGAGAACAAAATTTAAGAAGCAATCAAAATCAATCTTCTAATGAAAAATCAATGACTGAGCAGTTTTTTCCGTACAGTACTCAATAAGAAAAGCGCTAAAACAATAAAAAAATATCCCCCTCTGCTTAGAGGGGGAATCACTATAGAAAGGAGTCCATCACATGATGTTTTGGGAATATGTTAGCGATATGTCCTTTGTCTTAATCGCTTTGATAGGCAGTATCATCGCCTTGCTCTTTGTTTATATTAAGAAGTCTGGGAAACGGCGGCAAACGTAATGGCTTTATGTCCAATGTCTTTACGATAGAAGATTCCTTCGCTTGAAACATTGGTTAACTCAGCATATACTGCGTCCTGTGCTGTCTGAAGCGTGGTAGCCTTTGCTGCTGCAAGTAATACACGCCCCCCTGCAGTAACAATCTTTCCTTCTTCATTCTCCTCTGTTCCAGCATGGAAGACGAGTGCATCCTTCACTAAATTAAGCCCTTCAATGACACTGCCCTTTATAGGCTCTTCAGGGTAGCCCTTCGCCGCGCAAACGACACCAACCACTGCATCCGTCGACCATTGAATGATTGGCTGTTCTCCGTTTAACACGGCAAGTATAACCTCCACTAGGTCGGATTCCATTCTAGGAAGAACGACTTGTGTTTCTGGATCTCCGAATCTGGCATTGAACTCAATTACCTTTGGTCCTTGCACGGTTTGAATGAGACCAGCATAAAGGATTCCACAGAAGCTTCTGCCTTCTGCTATCATCGCGTTAGCTGCTGGCTTTAAGACTGTTTCCACTGCCGTTTGAACTGCCTTCTGACTGATTTGTGGGACAGGAGAATAAGCCCCCATGCCACCCGTGTTTGGCCCTTGATCTCCGTCGTAGGCACGCTTATGATCCTGAGCAATTTCCATTGGAACGACAACGTCACCATTCACAAATGCCATAAGAGAGAACTCTTCTCCCTCTAAGAACTCTTCAATGACCACTTTTGCCGAAGCTGCCCCGAATTTGCTGTCAACAAGCATGTCTCTCAGGCTGTCAATCGCTTCTTCCAATGTGAGGGCAACAGTCACTCCCTTTCCTGCTGCAAGACCATCCGCCTTGATCACAATAGGAGCTCCTTTTTCCTCGACATAGGCTTTCGCTTCTTCAAAGTTTGTGAAGGATTGATAAGCAGCTGTTGGAATTTGGTACTTTTCCATTAGCTCTTTTGCAAACGATTTGCTGCCTTCAATCACAGCAGCTTTTTGATCAGGACCAAAAACCGCTAGCCCTTCCGCACGAATTCGATCGGCAAGTCCGGCTTGCAGTGGTGCTTCAGGTCCAATGATTGTAAGATTGATCTGTTCTTTTTTAATAAAATCTATCAGCTTGTCTTGATTTTCTTCAGAGATGTCAACACGCTCTGCTACATCTGTCATTCCTACATTCCCAGGAGCGACGAACACCTTTTTCACAGAAGGACTTTGACTTACCTTCCAGCATATAGCGTGCTCTCTCCCTCCACGACCTACTACTAGAACGTTCATGGTTTGTACCCCCATTTGAAAATTAGTGTTTAAAATGTCTAACTCCAGTAAGTACCATTGCGATTCCGTACTCATCTGCTTTTTTCACTGAATCCTCATCACGAATCGATCCACCCGGTTGAATAATAGCTGTAATCCCAGCCTTCGCTGCCGCTTCAACGGTGTCATCCATTGGGAAAAATGCATCCGAAGCAAGTACCGCACCTGTTGCTTTTTCTCCTGCTTGCTCTAAAGCAATTTTCGCTGCACCTACACGGTTCATCTGGCCAGCACCAATTCCAAGTGTCATGTCTGCATCGTTAACAACAATCGCATTAGATTTCACATGCTTAACTACCTTCCAGCCAAGCTTAAGTGCCTTCCATTCCTCTTCACTAGGCTCACGCTTCGTTGCTACAGATACAGTCGCATCTTCTAGTGTGTATCGGTCTTGGTCTTGAACAAGAAGTCCGCCTTCAATCGAAACAAGCTTGTTTTCTACCTTTGCTTCTTCATTGAAAGGAATCGTTAGTAAGCGAAGGTTCTTTTTGCTTGTTAATACCTCTAATGCCTCCTTTGAATAAGAAGGAGCAATGATAATTTCTAAAAAGATCTCATGCAGTTTTTCAGCCGTTTGTTTATCTACTTCACGATTCAATGCAATGATTCCACCAAAAATGGATACAGGGTCAGCAGCAAATGCCTTCGTGAATGCGTCAAAAGTATCTGTTCCTGTTCCTACTCCACAAGGGTTCATATGCTTAACCGCAACGGCAGCAGGTTCAGTAAATTCCTTTACGATTTGTAGGGCTGCATCTGCATCATTAATATTGTTATATGAAAGCTCTTTGCCGTGAAGCTGAGTCGCATTTGCAATCGAGAAAACAGAACCTAGAGGCTTACGATAAAAAGCAGCCTTTTGATGTGGATTTTCCCCATAACGAAGGCTTTGTTTTAATTCATAAGTAACCGTCATTTTCTCTGGATTTTCTTCACCAGCAAGGTCTGTCATGTACTCCGCAATCATTGCGTCATATGCTGCTGTATGTCTGAATACCTTAGCAGCAAGCTTACGGCGTGTCGCTTTTTCTACATCACCTGAAGATTTTAGTTCTTCTAGTACCACAGCGTAATCAGAAGGGTCGACAACAACGGTAACGAACTCGTGATTTTTCGCTGACGCACGAAGCATCGTTGGTCCACCGATATCAATGTTTTCAATTGCATCTTCAACCGTCACATCCGGCTTAGCAATGGTTTGTTGGAAAGGATAAAGGTTTACACATACAATTTGGATCGGATCAATTTTATGCTCCGCTAGTTGCTTTTGGTGGTTTTCATCTGAGAACTTCGCTAACAATCCCCCGTGAATATAAGGGTTAAGTGTTTTTACACGACCTTCAAGAATCTCCGGAAACCCCGTTACATCACTTACACTAATAACTGGAACACCAGCTTGCTGTAACGCATTCTTTGTTCCTCCAGTAGAGATAAGCTCATACCCTAATTCGCTTAAATGGCGGGCAAATTCTACAACCCCAGTTTTGTCTGATACACTAATTAATGCTCGTTTTTTCACGTTTCGTTCTCCTTTCGCCCTTTAAAAGCTGACTGATGACTGCAGGATAGAGCTTATGCTCCACCTCATGTATTTTTTTCTGTAAGCTTTCCTTTGTTTCTTCCTCATCAACGACTACGGCCTGCTGAGCAATAATCGGACCTGTATCCATCCCTGCATCCACGTAATGTACGGTTACACCGCTCTCTTTTACTTTGGCTGCTAATGCTTGACCGATGGCATCCTTACCTGGAAAAGCTGGTAGCATGGATGGATGAATATTTACGATTTTTCCTTCAAACTCGGATAACAAGGTAGGACCAATTAATCTCATATAACCAGCAAGGACCACAAGATCAATGTTTTTCTCCGTAAGAAGTGCACAGATTTCTTGCTCATACTCCCCTTTTGAAGAATAGTCCTTTGCCCGAAACACAAAAGTCGATACTCCAGCTTCTTCTGCCCTTTGAATGGCGTATGCACTCGGCTGGTCACATACTAACAGCTGCACCCGGCACCTGAGCTCACCACATTGAACTGCTTCTAATATCGCGCCAAAGTTACTGCCCGAGCCTGATGCAAATACAGCAATATTTTTCATACCGTCCTCCAGTTACCCAATGTGTATTCCAGCTTGGCTTGATACCGTTCCGATTGCATAGGCTTTTTCTCCACTTTCATTAAAGAAGTTGATAACATCTTCTGCAATCTTCTGATCAACTGCTACTACCATGCCAGTACCCATGTTAAAGATATTATACATTTCCTTACGATCAAGCTCACCAAGCTTTTCAAGCAAATTAAAAATGGCTGGTACCGCCCAGTTTGACTCTTCTAAATCTGCTCCTAAGCCATCTGGTAACATACGTGGAATATTCTCTACAAATCCACCGCCAGTAATATGAGCCATTCCTTTAATCTCAAACTTTTTCAAAGCTGCTAAAAGGGGCTTCACATAGATTTTTGTTGGTTGCAGTAATTCCTCTCCTAGAGTAGACCCTAGCTCATCAACGTACTGAGTGAGTTCAAGACCTGCTTTTTCTAGTAAAATCTTACGAACTAGTGAAAAGCCATTGCTGTGTAAGCCGCTTGACGCAAGTCCAATAAGCACGTCACCTGCTTGAATCGAAGCACCGTTAACTAAAGCAGATTTTTCACAAGCTCCTACAGAGAATCCAGCAAGGTCATACTCTTCCTCGCTGTACATACCAGGCATTTCAGCTGTCTCTCCTCCGACAAGTGCACAGCCAGCTTGTTCACAACCGTCCGCAATCCCCTTAACAATTGCTTCAATCTTGCTAGGCTCAGCTTTTCCACAAGCAATATAATCTAAAAAGTAAAGCGGCTCTGCCCCTTGAACAACGATATCGTTCACACACATAGCTACCGCATCAATCCCGATGGTGTCATGCTTATCTAGCATGAATGCTAGCATTAATTTCGTTCCTACGCCATCCGTTCCAGAGACGAGCACCGGCTCCTTCAGATTTAGACTCGATAGGTCAAACATCCCACCAAATCCACCTAAGCCGCCAAGCACTCCTGGACGAATCGTACGCTCTACATGCTTCTTCATTCGGGAGACAGCTTCGTATCCAGCCTCAATATCTACCCCAGCTTGTTTATAAGCATTTGCCATTGTAAAAACCCTCCATAGAAAAGCGCAAGCGTCTAAAGTAGACGCCAGTGCTAGACATTTTTATAAGAAAAGCGCAAGCGCCCGTCTAGCGCAGCTAGACACTGTTCAAAGTTCAATATTATCTTCTTTCTTCGCTTCTAAAGAAAAGGCAGCATGTGCTGCTGCCATTATTTGACCGTTTCTAATGTTAGTTCAGTTGGATAAATTTCCGTTGGGTATTTACCCGTAAAGCAAGCCAAGCATTGCCCGCAATGATCCTCTCTTGGATCCTTCCCGATGGCTCCAAGCATTCCCTCGACACTCAAGAAGGTAAGTGAATCTGCACCAATCATCTCACGAATTTCCTCAGGCGAAAGCTTAGAAGCAATTAACTCTTCTCTTGTAGATGTATCAATCCCATAGAAGCATGGGTTTTGAATAGGAGGGGAGCTAATAACCACATGTACTTCCTTTGCTCCCGCTTCCTTTAACATCGTTACAATTCTACGGCTAGTTGTTCCTCTAACTATCGAATCATCCACCATAATGACACGCTTGCCCTCAACCACTCCACGAACAGGAGAAAGCTTCATCTTAACCCCTTGCTCACGTAAAGCTTGAGAAGGCTGGATAAACGTACGTCCCACATAACGGTTTTTAATTAAGCCCATTTCATAAGGAATTCCTGACTGTTCTGCATATCCAATCGCTGCTGAAATACTAGAATCAGGAACACCTGTTACGACATCCGCTTCAATAGGAACTTCTAATGCAAGCTTCTTCCCCATTTCTTTTCTTGCGGTATGAACATTAATTCCTTGGATATTGCTATCTGGTCTTGAAAAATAAACATACTCCATCGTACACATTGCTTGGTTTGATGCTAGAGAATACATTTCTGAATGAATGCCATTTGCATTAATTGTAATTAACTCACCTGGTAACACATCACGAACGAACTCTGCACCCACTACGTCAAAGGCACAAGTCTCTGATGCCACCACATACGCATCACCCAGTTTTGCGATAGATAATGGTCGCATGCCGTTCGGATCAAGGGCAACCATTAACTCATTTTCCGTCATGATCAAAAAGGCATATGCCCCTTTTAACATCGTTAAAGCCGTTTTCACACGATCTTTAATGGATGAAAATCCACCACGGCGAATTAAATGGGCCAGAACTTCTGTATCAGAACTCGTTTGAAAAATACTTCCTTGGCCCTCAAGCTGAAGCTTCAGCTGATTGGCATTCACAAGGTTTCCATTATGTGCAAGTGCTAGACTGCCCGTCTGTGAGTTGAAGAGAAGCGGTTGAACATTCTCATAACCGCCTCCTCCAGCTGTTGCATAACGAACATGCCCAATTGCTGCATTTCCCGTCATTTCTTCCATCGCCTTAGCCGTAAAGATCTCGGCAACAAGACCTTCCCCTTTTAAGCCCTTCAATCTCTGTTGATCAGAAACCACCATTCCCGTTCCTTCCTGACCACGATGCTGAAGGCTATGCAATCCGTAATACGTGAGTTGTGCAGCGTCCGAATGGCCCCAAATACCAAAAATACCACACTCTTCATTTAACCCCTTTAGCTCAGCAAGCATGGGATTGCCCCTTTCCAAGCCTTTTCTAGCGTAGAAACTGGTTGAGAAACGACCAATTCCTCACCACAAGTTATTTTTAAAACAGATGAATCTGTTACTGTACCGATATATGTTGCATCTACTAAGCTCTCAAATTGAGCTTGGTTTTCCTTTTTCACCGTTAATACGAAGCGAGATTGCGACTCACTAAATAGTGCCGTTGTCGCTTCACCTTGAAGGGTTACATTTGCTCCTAGATTTTCGCTACCCATTAAGCTTTCAGCAAGTGCTACCGCTACTCCACCTTCAGACACGTCATGCGCAGATGCTACTACTCCTGCACGAATCGCTGAAAGAACTTGCTTTTGAGCCTTCTCTTCTACCTCTAGGTTCAGTTCAGGTGCCTTACCAAAAATATTGTTGTTTGTCAGCTTTTGAAGCTCACTTCCACCAAATTCAGGCTTCGTTTCCCCTATTAAATAAATCAAGTCCCCAGCAGCTTTAAAGCTTTGCGTGGTAATATGATCGATATCTTCGATTAACCCAACCATTCCAACTACCGGTGTTGGATAAACAGCCGTTCCACTTCTTTCATTATAAAGTGATACGTTTCCACCGATTACTGGTGTACTTAAAACGTTACACGCTTCACTCATTCCATCCACCGATTTTTCAATCTGCCAGAAAATTTCTGGCTTCTCTGGATTTCCGAAGTTTAAGCAGTCTGTGATTGCAAGTGGCACGCCACCAGAAGCAACGATATTACGTGCCGCTTCAGCAACTGCGATTTTTCCGCCTGTTTCTGGATCCAAGTAAAGGTAGCGAGAATTACAGTCCGTTGTCATCGCTAGCGCTTTTCTTGTTCCGCGAATACGGACCACTGCTGCATCACTTCCTGGAGCTACAACCGTACTCGTACGAACCATATAATCGTATTGATTGTAAACCCATTCTTTGCTTGCAATCGTCGCTTGCTTAAGAAGATTTACTAACGTTTCGTTATGGTCTGTTACTTCTGGTACTGTGTTCTCCATCGCCTGGAACTCACGGAAGTACGCAGGTTCTGATGATGGCTTATGGTAAACTGGTGCTTCTTCTGCCAGTGCATCAGCAGGAACATTCGCTACTACTTCACCGTTATGAACTAAGCGAAGCATTTTGTCGTCAGTAACCACTCCGATAGCAACTGCATCTAAATCGTACTTAGAAACGATATCAACAATTTCTTGTTCACGTCCCTTTTCTACAACGATTAGCATACGCTCCTGTGATTCAGAAAGCATCATTTCGTAAGCTGTCATGCCCTTTTCACGCTGTGGTACAAGATCTAGATTCATTTCAATCCCAGAGCCAGCTTTACTTGCCATCTCTGCAGACGAGCTAGTAAGACCCGCAGCTCCCATGTCTTGAATCCCAACAAGAGCATCACATTTTACTAATTCAAGGCAAGCTTCTAAAAGCAGCTTCTCCATAAATGGATCTCCGACTTGAACCGCTGGGCGCTTTTCGTCTGATGACTCTGTTAACTCTTCGGATGCGAACGTGGCACCGTGGATACCATCACGACCTGTTTTAGCTCCTATATACATAACCGTGTTTCCAACGCCATGCGCTTGACCTTTTTTAATATCCTTGTGATCAATTAAGCCCACACACATAGCGTTAACTAGTGGATTACCTTCGTAACAAGCGTCAAACTGAATTTCCCCACCTACTGTCGGAATACCGATACAGTTTCCGTAACCAGCGATACCAGCAACGACTTCTTTAAACAAATATTGAACACGGCTCGATGCATCTAACTCACCGAAACGTAGAGAATTTAACAACGCGATTGGTCTAGCACCCATGGAGAACACGTCACGGATAATTCCGCCCACTCCTGTAGCTGCCCCTTGATACGGCTCGATTGCAGATGGATGGTTATGACTTTCGATTTTAAAAACAACGGCCTGCTCGTCACCGATATCGACAATTCCTGCACCTTCTCCAGGACCTTGAAGAACATGAGCTCCTGATGTTGGGAACTTGCGAAGAACAGGCTTAGAGTTTTTGTAGCTACAATGCTCTGACCACATAACAGAGAACAAACCTGTTTCCGTATAGTTTGGCGTACGTCCAAGAATGTCTTCTACCATTTGAAATTCTTCGTCAGTCAAGCCCATTTGTGAATAGATTTTCTCTTGTTTAATTTGCTCCGGACTTGGCTCAAGCTTTAACAACATGTGAGTCCCTCCATTGTTTAACGATCGATTGGAATAGCTTTACTCCGTCTGCTCCACCTAAAAGCTGATCTACCGCTCTTTCAGGGTGTGGCATCATCCCTAATACATTTCCTTTTTCGTTCATAATTCCAGCGATATCCTCTAAGCTACCGTTTGGATTATTCGTATATGTGAACACGATTTGCTTGTTTTCTTTTAATCTAGCTAATGTTTCTTCATCACAATAGTAGTTTCCTTCACCATGAGCGACAGGAATTTGGATGGTTTCTCCTTGCTTATAGCTACCAGAGAACATCGTTTCATTGTTTTCCACACGAAGCTCAACATTTTTACAAATGAATTTTAGGCTTGTGTTGCGGCGCATAGCTCCAGGTAACAACCCAGCTTCTAATAGGATTTGGAATCCGTTACATACACCTAAAATTGGCTTACCAGCTTCTGCTGCCTTTACGACTTCCTTCATGACGTTACTAAAGCGAGCGATTGCACCCGTTCTTAGGTAGTCACCGTAAGAAAAACCACCTGGTAACAGAATTGCATCAAATCCTTCTAAGCTAGTGGCATCATGCCATACATATTCTACTTCTTCCCCTAATTCGTCCTTAATCGCATGATACATGTCGATGTCACAGTTGGAGCCAGGGAACACGATTACCGCAAACTTCACTGTGCAACAACCTCCTCAATCTCATAACGATAGTCTTCAATGACCGTGTTAGCTAGGATTTTTTCACAAACTTCTTTCACTACTTCTTCTACATCACGATCTGATTTTTCAACTGTTAGTTCCATATATTTTCCGATTCGAACATCTGATACCGCCTGATAATTTAACGAATGTAGTGAATGAACAACGGCTGTTCCTTGTGGATCTAGTACACTCTCTCTTAACGTTACAAACACTTTTACTTTATACATGTTGTGGTCCCCCTAATTTTTCAAGTATGGTTTCATAAGCATCCGTTAAACTTCCTAAATCGCGGCGAAATACATCCTTATCAAACTTTTCATTTGTGACCGCATCCCAAAGGCGGCATGTGTCTGGGGAGATTTCATCAGCAAGTAACAACTCACCAGCTGTATTCTTCCCAAACTCTAGTTTAAAATCGATTAAACGAATCCCTAATTCTTTGAAAAAGCTTGATAAAGTAGCATTTACATTCAGTGCTTTCTCTTTCAATTGCGCTACCTCTTCAGGAGTGGCAAGCTTTAATTCTTCTACATGATCATCTGTGATAAGTGGATCACCTAATGCATCATCCTTTAAATAAAACTCCACTAATGGCTTTGACAGCTCTTTGCCTTCCTCGACACCCAGGCGTTTTGAAAAACTTCCAGCTGCCACATTACGAACGACTACTTCAAGAGGAACAATTTCAACCTTTTGTACAAGCTGCTCTGTCTCAGAAAGGCGCTTTACAAAATGAGAAGGAATACCAGCATCATGAAGCTTTAAAAATAACAAACTAGTAATCTCGTTATTCAAACGACCCTTTCCATCGATCGTTGCCTTTTTTTCACCATTAAAAGCAGTAGCTGAATCCTTGTACTCAATCCAAACAATTTGTTCATCATCCGTTTTGTACACCCGTTTCGCCTTGCCTTCGTATAATAAGGAACCTTTTTCCATTAGTAATCGTACCTCCTGAATCGGAATATTGGCAATTTTTTGAGTAGAAGCGCCGCTGGGACGCTTCCTATATTATCTTTTACAATCCTAAACGTTCAAAAATCGTATCTACGTGCTTGATATGGTAGTTGTAGTCGAAGCAATCTTCAATTTCAGCTGGGCTTAACTTGCTTGTGATTAGTTCATCACTTTCGATTAGTGAGCGGAAGTGAACTTGCTTTTCCCAAGCTTCCATAGCTCTTGGTTGAACGGTATCGTATGCTTGTTCACGAGTTAATCCTTTGTCAATAAGAGCCAGCAGAACACGTTGTGAGTAGATCAAGCCTAGTGTACGATCCATGTTTCTCTTCATATTTTCTGGGAAGACCGTTAAGTTTTTAACGATGTTTCCAAAACGGTTCAGCATGTAATTTAGAGCAATCGTCGCATCTGGAAGGATCACTCTTTCAGCAGATGAATGAGAAATATCTCTTTCATGCCAAAGGGAAACATTTTCGTAAGCGGTCATCATGTATCCACGAATCACACGAGCAAGTCCTGTCATATTTTCAGACCCAATTGGATTTCTCTTATGTGGCATAGCCGAAGATCCTTTTTGACCCTTAGCGAAAAATTCTTCCACTTCACGCGTTTCACTCTTTTGTAACCCACGTACTTCCGTTGCAAATTTTTCAATCGATGTAGCAATTAGAGCAATCGTGCTCATATAGTGTGCATGACGGTCACGTTGCAACGTTTGGGTTGAGATCGGAGCTGGCTTAATTCCAAGCTTTTCACAAACATATTTTTCAACAAACGGTTCAATGTTTGCGTACGTTCCAACTGCACCTGAAATTTTTCCGTATTCGATGCCTTCTGCTGCCTGCTTAAAGCGTTCAAGATTACGTTTCATCTCTTCGTACCAAAGAGCAAGCTTTAAACCGAATGTAGTAGGTTCTGCGTGTACTCCGTGTGTACGTCCCATCATTACCGTATGCTTATGCTCGATAGCTTTATTTTTTAAGATTTCAACAAAGTTCTCTAAGTCTTTTAAAAGGATATCATTTGCTTGCTTGAGTAAATAAGAAAGTGCTGTATCAACCACATCTGTAGAAGTTAGTCCGTAATGTACCCATTTACGCTCTTCTCCAAGAGTTTCAGAAACCGCTCTTGTAAAAGCTACTACATCATGACGTGTTTCTTGTTCAATCTCATTAATACGGTCAATATTGAAAGAAGCATTCTTACGGATTTTTTCAACATCCTCTTTCGGAATCTCACCTAGCTCTACCCATGCCTCACAAGCAAGGATTTCTACTTCAAGCCATGCCTTAAAACGATTTTCCTCAGTCCAAATAGCTCCCATTTCCGGGCGTGTATAACGATCAATCATGTTTTATCCTCCGATCAATTCTTCAGTTTTACTCCAAATCCCGCTGTGTTCAATTTCTGCTAATGCTTCTTCTACGTTTTCACGAAGCAAGGTAATATGCCCCATCTTCCTCTTGATTTTCGGTTCTATCTTTCCATAAAGATGAATCTTCCAATCGGTCACAGAAGGAATGGCGTTAAGGACAGCTTCTTGATGTTCTCCCAATATATTCACCATAACAGCTGGTTTTAAAAGAGTCGTTTTTCCTAGCGGTAGGTTACAAACCGCACGCACATGCTGTTCAAACTGTGATGTTTCACAAGCTTCAATGGTGTAGTGTCCCGAATTATGAGGTCTAGGAGCCAGCTCGTTGATATAAAGCTCATCATCCTTTGCAAGAAACATCTCCACTGCCAGCGTGCCGACCAACTGTAATTCAGTTGCTAGCTTTTCAGCGAGTTGCAATGCTTTTTCAGCTGCGTTTCTACTGATTCGAGCCGGAACAATGGTTTCATGTAAAATATTGTCTTGATGGATATTCTCCCCAATTGGAAACACTTCAGTCTGCCCGCTAGCACTTCGAACGACGATCACCGATATTTCCTTTTCAAACGGAATCCACTTTTCCAATACACATGGACCATGCTCTAGTAATTTTTCAGCTAGTAGGAAATCATTTTGTGTCTTTATAACCAGCTGACCTTTGCCATCGTATCCACCAGTAGCTGTCTTTAAAACGGCAGGAAATCCAAGCCTTTTTATATTATCATAAATGTCTTGTGCAGATAGAATGACCGCATAAGGTGCTACCTTCACTCCGGCCTTTTCTATTGCAGCTTTTTCTGTCATTCGATTTTGAGTAACTTCTAGCAATTTGGTTCCTTGTGGTACATATGCATGATCAGCGAGCCATTTCAATGCTTCTGCATCAATATTTTCAAACTCATATGTGATGACATCACTCACGCTCGCAAGTTCTTTGATTGCCTCAAGATCGTTATACCCTGCCACGATGCTAATATCTGATACTTGGCCACAAGGAGAATCTTCCGCAGGATCAAGTACAGCCACTCGGTATCCTTGAGCTTTTGCCGATAAGGCCATCATTTTGCCTAATTGTCCACCACCGATAATCCCAATCGTTTGTCCTGGCAAAATCACTGGATTAGACAAGTTCATCACTACTTTCCAAAACGGCTTGTTTCGTTTGTTCTCTTTTTTCTTGGAGTTTTAAAGCAATCTCTTCATTGAATGCCCCCAGCATTTGTGCTGCTAGCAGTCCTGCATTAGTAGCACCTGCCGTTCCAATGGCAACTGTTGCTACCGGAACCCCTCCAGGCATTTGCACAATGGACAGTAGGGAGTCTAAACCGTTCAACGCCCTTGATTGCACCGGAACCCCAATGACAGGCAATATTGTTTTTGCTGCCACCATTCCAGGTAGGTGCGCTGCTCCACCAGCACCAGCAATGATTACCTTAATTCCACGTTCACGAGCAGTTTCCGCATATTCAAACATCAAGTCTGGTGTACGATGGGCAGATACAACCTTTTTTTCGTAAGGTATATTTAAATCATCTAGCACTGTACATGCTAGTTTCATAGTTTCCCAATCTGATTTGCTTCCCATAATAATTCCAACTAGTGCTTCCATTGTACCCCTCCTGGCTAAATAATATAAAAAGCCCACACAGATTCCTTTCCATGACGAGGAAAGGAATCTGTCCGGGCTTGTTCATACAAGATGGAAGAGACACAAAAGAAGCGCCTCTTACTCCGGGCATATCACATTCCTCATAGTCCGATCATTTACGGTAATCGGGTAGAAACTCATGGGCCATATTCCCATTATTATACGAGGGCTATTTCTGAAATTAATCTCATGTCTATATTACAATCTGTTATATAATCTGTCAATGAAATTGTCGAACGTTTATAATTTATGTATAGTTAATGTTCGTGTTTTACTCTATTAACCGCGCTTCGAATACAATTTTCCTGGCGATCGGCTCATAAGAAACCTCTCCCGCCTCTTTTACCTCTTGAAAAACGGGCTTTTCTGTCCGCTTTACAGGAGTATACCCTTCTTTCGCCATTCGTTCAAGACAATCACTCAATGTTTCGTTTTCTTCTACTTCGAAATTTGCCTTTTTTGGTTTTGTCATTTTTTCTAGTCCCTTCATTGTCCTTTAATAGTAACCTATTATACCCATTTATAAGATGTAATAGAAGTCTATTTGTGCTTAGCTAAGCCCTTCTTATATAGGTATCGCTTACATGTTTTTTACGGGGAAATCGTTAACAAAATGTTCATTTACATTTTGAAATGACGGGAGTATGATAATCAAAGTTTCATATTCTTAAATCGCTGAAACCATTGGTACGGGGGACCCAAAACGTCCTGGGGTGAATCCTTTTATTAGGTAGGGCTACTCATGAGGCCCGAATCCGACAGCTAACCTCGTAAGCGTTTTTTGAGAAGGAAGGTGGAGCTTGTAGAGCAAATTTGCTAATGTCTACAAGTCTTATTCTTGATGACTTTGTAGGCTTTTTTTTGTGGATTTTTTTCATTATATCTTGGTAGATGGTGGTGTAAAACATGATCTCTTCTCTTAAGAGATTACTTATTGGCAGACCGTTGAAGTCCGACCAATTAGGTGAGCAAAAACTAAATAAAACAAAAGCTTTGGCTATTTTATCATCGGATGCTTTATCATCCGTCGCCTATGGACCCGAGCAAATTCTCATTGTTCTCGTAACTATTGGAGCAGTGGCATTTTGGTATTCCATTCCGATAGCGATTGGAGTTCTTCTATTATTAACAGCCCTAATCTTATCTTACCGACAAATCATTTATGCGTACCCTCACGGTGGCGGTGCGTATGTGGTTTCAAAAACCAATCTTGGTGTGAATCCAGGTCTAGTGGCCGGAGGGTCGTTATTGGTTGACTATATATTAACAGTGGCAGTAAGTGTGTCCGCAGGTACCGATGCCATTACTTCTGCTTTTCCAGCTTTGCATGATTTTAATGTGGAGATTGCGATTGTTTTTGTTATCTTCTTAACGATTTTAAACCTAAGAGGGGTAACCGAATCCGCATCTATTCTTGCTTATCCAGTTTATTTATTTGTACTAGCACTGTTTATCTTAATTGGAGTCGGTTTATTTAATGTGGTCACAGGTCAAGTACCTCCTGAACTGCATACGCCAATTGGAACACCAGTTGCAGGGATCAGCTTGTTTCTTTTACTAAAAGCATTTGCGTCAGGAAGTTCCGCCTTAACAGGAGTGGAGGCCATTTCAAACGCGATCCCGAACTTTAAAGATCCTGCACCAAAAAATGCGGCGAGGACACTTATGTTAATGGGAGCACTGCTAGCAATCCTGTTATCTGGAATTGTTGTCTTAGCTTATTATTACGGCATTACTCCAAAGGCAGAAGAAACGGTTGTCTCACAAATTGCGAATCAAACTTTCGGACGAACATTTATGTACTTCTTCGTCCAGGGGACAACGGCCTTGATTTTAATACTAGCGGCAAATACAGGATACTCTGCTTTCCCTTTATTAGCAGTCAACTTAGCCAATGATAAATTTATCCCTCGTATGTTTACACTTCGAGGAGATCGACTTGGTTACTCTAACGGAATCATCATCTTAGGATTTGCTTCTATCTTGCTCATTATTACTTTTCATGGACATACAGAAAATTTAATTCCACTGTATGCAGTCGGTGTCTTTATTCCTTTTACCCTTTCACAAACTGGGATGATGGTAAAGTGGATTCGCGAAAAGCCAGCTGGTTGGGTTCCAAAACTCGTGATTAACACAGCTGGCGCTCTAATTAGTTTCATTGTTACCTTGATGTTCTTTATTACAAAGTTCACCCAAGTATGGCCGGTGCTTGTCTTTATTCCTGTAATTGTCCTTCTCTTTCACAAAATTCGGAAGCACTACGATGCCATTGCTGATCAGCTTCGTGTTACCACCTGTGAGGCAGCACTTCCGATTGAAGGAAATGTGATTATCGTTCCTGTCGCTGGCATCACTCATGTCGTGGAAAACTCGATTACCTACGCTAAGTCCCTTTCAGCAAGCCAGGTGATTGCTGTTTATGTAGCATTTGATCGAGAAGAAGAAAAGCGCTTTGAGGAAAAATGGAAACAGTGGCAGCCTGATGTACGATTGGTCACCTTGCATTCTCATTATAGAAGCATCATCCATCCACTAACCAAATTTGTTGATACGGTCGAGCATAAAGCAAGTGAGTCGAATTACAGAGTAACTGTATTAATCCCACAGTTCATTCCGAAAAAAGGCTGGCATAATATTCTACACAATCAATCGAGCCTATTAATCCGTTCCTTCTTGCTTTATAAAAAGAATGTAATTGTTTCGACCCTGCCTTATCATTTGAAACATTAATATAAATAAAGCAAACCAAGCACCTTGATGGGTGCTTGGTTTATTTTTGGAGACAGATAGGGGGAGCGGCCCTTCTTATTTTACCGGTGGGAGCAGTTGATGTTGCTAGTGAGCAATTAAACACTTCTATTTGACTGGTGAGAGCAACTGTTGCTGCTCGAGGGCAGTTTGAGCCTCTCTATTTACCGGTTGGGGCAATCGATCTCGCTAACGGGCAGATAGAGTTCCTCTCTCTTACCATTCATCGGGATTATGCGCTAAAATCGACAAGGAGGGATTTTCTCTCTTACCATCCATCATGATTTTCCACTCACTTGGGCACTGAGACGCCTTCTCTCTTACCATCCATATTGATTTTCCGCCTGTTTGGGCACTGAGACACCTTCTCTCTTACCATCCATCATGATTTTCTGCTCGCTTGGGCACTGAGACGCCTTCTCTCTTACCATCCATCATGATTGTCCACCCGTTTGGGCACTGAGACGCCTTTTCTCTTACCATCCATCATGATTGTCCGCCCGTTTGGGCACTGAGACGCCTTCTCTCTTACCATTAATTAAAAAAATCCTCCCTGCGGTTAGATAGTGCACCTCTATTTACCCATTTTAACAATTAACTGCTTCATTTGGTCAAATAGAACCGCTCTATTTATTACCCACTCAATTCTAATACCATCCCTAACGATAAAACAAAGAATATATAACAAAAAAAGCACCCATA
>NZ_BCVH01000019.1 GCF_001591645.1 Robertmurraya korlensis NBRC 107688
CGCCGCTGCGAAGGCCAAGGCAGCAGCAGCTGCCAAAGCGAAAGCAGCAGCACAAGGTGGAGCCGCTGGAGACGATGAAAAAGCAAAGGCCATTACAGTCGCGAAAGCGAAAGCAGCCGCTGCAGCCGCTGCTAGAGCCAAAGTCAAGCCTGCTGAGGAAGAAGCTCCTGAAGAACTGGTACCTTCACCAAACCAACCGTATTTAGATAAATACGTGAAGGTTATTGAAGAGCATCTTGGCAAGGAAGTATTGGAAGATTTCTATATTAATAATCTGTCGAAGGACGTACCAACTTTGGTAGCAAAGCCGGAAACTTATTATAAAGTTGCCGAGTTCCTTCGCTATAATGAGCAGCTTGGCTTCAATTATTTATCAGAGTTTCATGGGGGAGATTTTGAGACACACATGGAAGTGTATGTTCATCTCTACTCATATAAAAATAGGCAATCCGTTGCGTTAAAGGTGAAGATTGACCGCGAGAAACCTGAGGTAGAGTCGCTTTCGAAGCTTTGGGCAGGTGCAAACTGGCCTGAGTGTGAAGCATATGACTTACTTGGAATTCAATTTAAAAATCACCCGCACTTATATCGAATTATGCTCGGTGATGATTGGATTGGTCACCCTCTACGCAAAGACTATGAACCATACGATGTGGAGGTGTAACGAGTGCTTCGAACGGAAGAAATGCTATTAAACGTAGGGCCTCAGCATCCTAGTACGCATGGTGTGTTCCGACTGGTGTTAAAAATTGATGGAGAAATCATCAAGGAAGCGAAGCCGGTTATTGGATATTTACATCGCGGGACGGAAAAGTTAGCTGAGAATCTACAATACACTCAAATCATTCCTTACACAGACAGACTCGATTATTTAGCAGCGATGACAAACAACTATGTGCTCTGTCATGCAGTTGAAACGATGATGGATTTAAAGATACCGGAGCGAGCGGAATACCTGCGAGTAATCGCGATGGAGCTTGGTCGTGTTGCGAGTCATCTTGTTTGGTGGGGTACATATTTACTCGATATTGGAGCGGTCAGCCCATTTCTTTACGCGTTCCGTGAGCGTGAAATGATTATTAATATGTTAAATGAATTATCGGGTGCCCGTCTTACTTTTAACTACATGCGTGTAGGAGGAGTAAAGTGGGATGCACCTGAGGGTTGGATTGAAAAAGTGGGCGAGTTTATCCCATATATGCGTGAGCAGTTAAAAGGCTACCATGACCTCGTAACGGGGAATGAAATCTTCATGAACCGGGTAAAGGGTGTGGGTCGCTACACGAAAGAGGATGCACTTAACTACTCGCTAAGTGGAGCGAACCTGAGATGTACGGGAGTCAAATGGGATCTTCGTAAAGATGAGCCGTATTCAATTTACGACCGATTTGACTTTGATGTTCCTGTTCAAGAGGGTGGAGACGCGTGGGCAAGATACCATGTTCGTCTAGGAGAACTCGAGGAATCTTTGAAAATTTTAGAACAAGCGGTTGAGCAATTCCCAAAAGAGGGAGAAATTCTTGCTAAAGTTCCTAAGATTATCAAAGCACCAAAGGGAGAGGCATACGTTCGTATTGAGTCTCCTCGTGGTGAAATCGGCTGCTATATTGCCAGTGATGGAAAAAAAGAGCCGTATCGTTTGAAGTTTAGAAGACCTTCTTTTTACAATTTGCAAATCCTTCCGAAGCTATTGGAGGGAGAGAATATAGCAAACTTAATCGCAATTTTAGGTGCAATTGATATTGTCCTAGGGGAGGTTGATGGCTAATGGTAGAGGGACTGCTGCAATCACAACCGGGACTCTTAAACTTTGGGATTTTCTTTTTACTAGCAACGGTTCTATTATTAGTTGTTTTGGGATTCGTTACGTATGCAATCTTAGCAGAAAGAAAAGTCATGGGTTTTATGCAACTACGTCAAGGACCGAATCAGGTCGGCGGGCGCTGGGGACTTTTACAAACGGTAGCCGACGTATTAAAGCTTCTATTAAAGGAAGATACGATTCCGAAGCTTGCTGACCGTCCGCTCTTTATCCTAGCACCGGTTATTGCGTTTGCTCCAGCATTCATGGTACTGGCTACGATTCCGTTAACCGATCATCTACAATTTGCCGATATTGGTGTTGGACTGTTGTACTATATCGCTATTTCTGGTTTAACAACCATTGGAGTAGTAACGGGAGGATGGGCATCCAATAATAAGTACGCGTTGCTTGGTGGAATGCGTGCCGCTGCCCAAATGATTTCCTACGAAATACCGCTCGTTATGTCAGTCATTGGGGTTATCCTTTTTGCAGGAAGCCTGAATTTAAACGATATCGTCGCCGCTCAGGGTGAGCAAGGGTGGTTTATTCTTTGGCAGCCGATCGCATTTCTTGTCTTTATGATAGCATCCGTTGCTGAATTAAACCGTACACCATTTGACTTACCAGAAGCAGAATCTGAACTAGTAGCCGGATTCCACGTCGAGTACTCGGGCTTCCGTTGGGCATTTTTCATGCTTGCCGAATATGTATATCTATTCGCAATGGCATCACTAACAACGGTACTATTTTTAGGAGGCTGGCTACCACCGTTCGACTTCTTAGGATTCATCCCAGGAGCCGTATGGTTCGCCCTAAAATTCAGCGTCGTCATCTTCTTCCTAGTCTGGATCCGCGTCACATTCCCACGTCTAAGAGCGGACCAACTAATGGAATTCGGATGGAAGGTACTATTACCAGTCGCATTAGCGAATATTTTCTTAACAGCACTTGTAAAAGAATTGTTGAAGCTTTTTTAAAAGAATCTGTTAAGTCAAAGTGGATTTTACACACGGTTGATTGGAGCGGAAGGCGCTTGACCCATGGGGGATCACCAAACGCCCCCCGGAAAGCAAGCGCCTGGAGCGGAAATCAACACCATGTTTAACAGAGCCTACTACTAGAGAGGGTGAGTCAACGTGCTTGGATTAGCAAAAGGGTTAGCCTACACACTCAAAAACTTAACGCGAGAAAAAGTAACCTACGATTATCCAAATGAGCCGCTGCCACTTCCGGATCGGTTCCGTGGGATACAGAAGTTTTACCCCGAAAAATGTATCGTTTGCAATCAATGTGCAGCCATCTGCCCAACCGACTGCATTCAACTAACGGGCAAAAAACACCCTGACCCAACCAAAAAAGGAAAAATTATAGATACCTATGATATCAACTTCGAAATCTGTATCCTATGTGACCTTTGTACGGAGGTATGTCCGACAGAAGCCATCATTATGACCAATAATTTTGAACTCGCGGAATATAGCCGTGATGAGCTTTTTAAAAACCTAGAATGGTTAGATGAGAACGATGAAAATATTCGGAAGGTGAATAAAGCATGACAGTTACGGGTGAATTAATCGCATTTATGTCGCTAGCGCTCGTTGCGGTCATTGGCGGCGTGCTGTTATTGAATTTGACAAAGGTCGTTCATATGATCGTGGCTCTTGTGTTCACCTTTGTGAGCATTGCGGGGATTTACGTCATGCTCTCTGCTGAATTTGTGGCAGCAGTTCAGATTTTGATCTACTCAGGCGCGATTACGATCATTATGTTATTCGGGATTATGCTTACCCGTCATAATGATACGAGCGAGCCGGAGGAGGGCTGGATTCGAAAGACTCTTCTCTTTATCGGTGTTCTTGGTTTTGCGGTTGTAATGTATATCGGGGTGTATGATTTAGACCTGGCCTCTGTACCGAACAACCTTCATGAGAATAATACCGAGCAAATTGGGGTGGCACTTTACTCAAAATTTGTCATTCCCTTTGAAATCACATCTGTCATCTTGTTAGTTGCACTAATCGGAGCCATTGTATTAGCGAAAAAAGATGATGAAAAGGAGGCGAATAAGGAATGAGCTCAGTTCCCGTTTCAGCCTACCTCACGCTTGCGTTAATCTTGTTTTGTATCGGATTGTACGGAGCATTAACGAAGCGCAATACGGTTATCGTATTAATTTCAATTGAATTAATGCTAAACGCAGTCAATATTAATTTAGTTGCCTTCAGTAAGTATGGGGCGAACCCAGGAATTACTGGTCAAGTGTTTGCGTTATTCTCGATCGCTGTGGCAGCAGCGGAAGCAGCCGTTGGGCTGGCGATTTTAATTGCACTTTACCGCAACCGGAAAACAGTTAATATTGATGAAATGAACACATTAAAGCACTAGATAAAAAATTATGACTCGCTTATTTACAGCGGGCCTCAATCAAACGCACAAAGTAAGGTCAAATAAGAACCGGTGTGCGTTCTAAAAAGGGGATTGTGATATTGATGGAAAATGCATGGATCATACCGCTTTTCCCGCTACTATCATTTTTGTTCCTTCTTCTGTTCGGAAAAAAGCTAAAGGAAAACAGCGCCTTTGTCGGTATTTTGCTAGTGGGTATCTCGTTTGTGTACTCGCTCATCGTCTTATTTGAGCGATTCTCACAACCGACCTATAAAGCAGAGGGCACATGGCTTTCGATCGGAGATGTTCAACTAACAGCGGGTTTTGAAGTAAACCAGTTAAATGCGCTAATGCTCGTTATCGTATCTCTTGTTAGTTTGCTTGTACATACGTATTCAAAGGGATATATGCATGACGATGAACGCTTTCATGTGTTTTATGCGTATTTAGGATTATTTACGTTTGCGATGCTTGGTTTAGTTTTATCACCCAATTTATTACAAACATATATTTTCTGGGAATTAGTCGGGGTAGGTTCCTTCCTATTAATCGGATTCTACTTTTATAAGGAAGATGCCAAAAAAGCTGCAAAAAAGGCTTTTATCATGACCCGTATAGGGGATGTTGGCCTTTTTATCGGGATGATCCTATTATTCTGGCAGGTAGGTAGCTTTGAATATGATGAGATTTTTGCTGCGGTAGAGACTGGTTCCATTTCTACAGGCATGATCACATTGACGGCGATCCTTATCTTTATTGGTGCAGTTGGAAAATCAGGTCAGTTTCCGCTTCACACATGGTTACCGGATGCGATGGAAGGTCCGACACCTGTGTCAGCACTAATCCACGCAGCAACGATGGTTGCTGCCGGGGTATATTTAGTAGCTGCTTTGTTCCCGCTTTTCACAGCAAGTGAAACAGCCTTAATGACCGTAGCTGTAATTGGGGCAATTACCGCCATTTTTGCTGCCAGCATTGGTCTAGTTCAAACTGATATTAAACGGATATTGGCTTACTCTACGGTTTCACAGCTTGGCTATATGATGTTAGCTCTTGGATCTGCTGGATATGTGGCAGGGGTGTTCCACCTCATGACACACGCATTTTTCAAAGCCTTGCTGTTCTTGGCAGCAGGTAGTGTCATCCATGCCGTTCATACGCAAAACATTGAAGAGATGGGTGGCTTATGGAAAAAGCTTCGTGTCACTGGTCCGTTATTCTTAGTTGGAACCTTGGCGATTAGTGGGGTTCCTTTATTCTCAGGCTTCTTCAGTAAAGATGAAATCTTAATTTCTGCTTGGGTTCACGGAAATATAGCATTATTCTGGTTAGCGGTTATCGCAGCCTTCTTTACCGCTTTTTATATGTTCCGTTTGTTCTTCCTCGTCTTTACCGGTGAGGCTAGAAAAGAAATCAGGAATGTTCATGAATCTCCTTCAGTCATGACACTGCCAATGGTGGTGCTTGGCGTACTGGCTGTTGTAGCTGGTTATGTGAACACGCCATGGTTTGGGACATTTTTAGGAGATTGGTTAGTAGAGGGGAATGAAGCGCTTGGTCATGGTCACGTGGAAGGTCCAGCATGGATCATGATTGTGGCAACCCTCGTATCACTTGCGGGGATTTTCCTTGCGTATCTCATGTATGGGAAAAAGTCTCTATCACGGGATTGGCTATCCAGCCGTGCACCAGTAACGTACAGTGTGTTATACAATAAGTACTTTATTGATGAGTTTTATGAGTTAACGATTGTGAACATAACCAAGTTCTTTAGCTTGTTCCTCAAGTATATTGAAGTGTTTATTGTGGAAGGAATTATCAAGCTGGTCGTGGAAGTTGTTCAAACGTTTGGAAAAACTGGTTCACGCGTGCATAATGGTCAGGTCCAAATGTACGGTACCGTAGCCTTCGTTGGCTTAGCTGTATTATTTGTCATTTTTGCTGTAACAGGGGGGTACTTCGGATGAATTTGATGTTAGCACTCATCGTGTTTTCCCCGTTACTTGGGATTCTCGTTTTATCATTGATGCCAAAAATGCAGGAGAGTTCCATTAAGTTGGTCGGGATTCTTGCTACCCTTCCAGCATTGGTTCTTTCATTGGCAGTGTTTTCTCAATATAAAAATGGAACGGAGCTATTTGCGTATAATCTCAAATGGGACTGGATCCACTTTGGAATGAGTGAAGGAGTATTTGAAATCCCTTTTGAACTTGGGGTGGATGGCTTTTCCCTCATCATGGTTGTTTTAACAAGCATTCTTTCGGTGCTGGCTGCCATTGCTTCACTTCATATTAAAAAAGAGTGGAAGGGTTACTTCATGCTATTCCTTCTTCTTGAAGTAGGAATGCTTGGCGTATTCGTTGCAGAAAACCTTATTCTGTTCTTCTTATTTTTTGAAATCACACTCATTCCGATGTTCTTTTTAATCGGAAAATGGGGCTTTCATGAAAAAGAAAAAGCGGCTTATAGCTTCCTTATTTATAATGGACTTGGTTCAGCGGTTCTGTTGATCGTGATTATGGTGTTGTTCGCTCGTACAGGAACATCTAATATCGATGTCTTGCAGCAATTGCTTACGGCGGATGCAGGTCATGCAAGGATCACAGATAACGTAAAAATGGGGTTATTACTAGCATTATTAGTTGCATTCGGGGTAAAGCTACCAATTTTTCCGTTACATACTTGGATGCTTCGCGTGCACGTTCAAGCACCACCGTCAATCGTAATGCTACACTCAGGAATTCTTTTGAAAATTGGGGCATACGGGTTAATTCGCTTTGGGATGGGGATTTTCCCAGAACAATTCACCTCGATCGCATGGTTGCTTGCGACATTAGGTGTCGTGAACTTGCTGTATGGCGCGTTCCTTGCACTGATTCAAAAGGATTTCAAAATGGTGCTGGCATACTCTTCGATTTCTCATATGGGAATTGTGTTAATCGGAGTGGGTGCTCTTAATGAAGCTGGTATTCAAGGAGCGATCTTCCAAGTCGTTTCTCACGGATTGATTTCTGCATTATTGTTCTTTCTAGTGGGAATCTTTTACGAGCGTTTCCATACGTCTGAGATTACGAAGCTTGGTGGAATGGCGAAGGGAATGCCAATTACGGCTGGGTTTTTACTGGCTGGGGCAATGGCTTCACTTGGTCTACCTGGAATGAGTGGATTCGTTAGTGAGTTCATGGCATTTTTAGGATTATTTGATGCGATGCCAGTTCTTGCTGCTGTTGGCTGCTTGGGCATCATTTTAACAGCCGTCTACTTACTTCGAGCCGTGTTAGGAATGACGTTTGGAAAAGCACAGCGAGAATTCACAGGTGTATCGGATATTAGTTCATTTGAATGGGCGCCGGTTCTCGTTCTAGTCGCATTAATTGTGTTAATCGGTGTTTACCCAAGTGTACTGAGCGAGCCACTACAAGCCACACTTGAGACTATCATGCTTGGGTTAGGAGGGTGATGAAGGATGGATCTTGAACAAATGTTATCGTATCAATGGGCAATCATGACCCCGGAGTTCATCATCCTAGGTATAGCAACCATCCTATCTATTATGGATTTGTTTATGCCGAAAAACCAGGATCGAAAAATTCTTGGCTGGATTGCGTTCACAGCCATTATCGCAGCGTTTGTTTCTTTACTAGGATTAGTAGATTTAGAAGTAACAAGTATTCTATATGATACGTTTCGCTTAGATTCGTACGCAAAGGCATTCAAACTGTTACTGTTAATTGGTGCAGCACTCGTGATGCTGCTGGCGATCAGCTATGAGCCAAAGGAAGGGATGAAGGAATACAAGGGAGAGTTCTACTACTTGTTTTTAACCGCTTTGCTCGGAGCGATGGTGATGTCGTCGAGCGGAGATTTAATCACATTATTTGTTGGACTTGAACTGTTATCTCTTTCTTCCTATATATTAGCAGGGATTCGTAAAAAGCATCTTCCTTCCAATGAATCAGCGATGAAATATGTCATTAATGGGGGAATTTCAACAGCGGTCACATTGTTTGGATTAAGCTATGTGTTTGGATTAACAGGATCAACCAACTTAACAGAGATCACGGGTGTGTTATCAGCAAACTTTGATACACAGCAAATCTACTTGCTTGGGTTGTCCTTTTTACTAGTGTTTGTTGGTTTATCTTTTAAACTGGCATCTGTACCGTTTCACATGTGGGCACCAGATGTGTACCAAGGAGCTCCAACACCAGTTACAGCCTTTTTAAGTGTTGTATCAAAAACAGCTGGGTTTGTGATTTTGCTTCGTATCCTTTTGACTGTATACGGTGCGGCACCATCGGGTTCCAGTACCGCATCATATCCGATGTTGATTAAAATGCAGGATTATATCGCACTGCTTGCAGGAGCAACGATGATTATCGGGAACGTCATTGCATTACGTCAGCGCAATGTAAAGAGACTTTTCGCGTACTCAAGTATTGCGCATGCGGGTTACTTATTGGTAGCCATAGCGGCTTTATCAGCGTTCATGTTTGATGCGATGTGGTTTTACTTAGGGGCTTACTTGTTTATGAATCTTGGCGCGTTTGCCATTATTCAGCTGATCAGTGGAAAATCAGATAATGAAGATATTAGTGCATTTGCTGGCCTTTATAAGCGTTCGCCCATCTTGGCCGTCTCCATGGGAGTGTTCCTCTTATCGTTAGCAGGAATTCCAGGGACAGCAGGCTTCATCGGGAAGCTTAACATCTTTATGGGAACGTTCTATGTAGATCCAGCGCATTATGTGCTAGCCTCGGTCATGATCGCCACGACCGTCATTTCGTACTTCTACTATTTCGGCATTTTTACACAAATGTTCTTCCGACCAGCAGCATCCGACGAAAAAATCAAGCTACCAGCTGGAATCATCGTCGTGCTCGTCATAACGGTCGCAGCAACCATTGTGTTCGGTCTATTCCCGAATTTGGCGTTTGACTTCTTACACACGAGTTTCAACGGCTTTTCGGACATGTTTCAATAAGTAGTTTTGGGAGAAAGACTAGCAAGAGTTGGGGGACTTTTGCTAGTTACACACGGTAAAATGGGTTTTAATAGAGTGAGAAAGAAGAGGGTTGGGGAACCCTCTTCTTTTTTTATAACCTTTGGGGTTCTCGTAATGTCATAAAAAGAGTTTTATGACATGTTTGATGAGAAATTTCAGGTGATAGGTCATAAAGATCGATTTATGACATAAAAAAGGAAAATAATGAAACATAATGGTCATAAACAAGGTTTTATGACGCTTAACGGTGGTACTAAAGCTTGTATTCGTCATAAAACCTGAAACCTCAAAAATCTTCTTAACAAAAACGAAACTTTTCCCCACCCTTATTCGTCAATAATGAGGTATGTAGGTTCTGTTTTCGTTGCAAAAATGATACAATGAAAGGTAGGCTTGCCTATAGACCGTTTGTACAAGGGAGAGAAGAAGTACCGATGATCGCAGAATTTGGACATCAAGCGTTGATTAGCATTTTGTCGCATTTGTTTTTTATTGCACTTGCCTGGTGGGCGCTTCAATCAATTAACTACGAAAAACTGCTAAGAGGGAGCCATGTATTTCAAGCACGGGTGTTGTTTATATTTTTATCCATTGTGATTGGTTCTACTGTTAGTAACTTTTTCCTGGATTACCTGCTTTGGTCGCAACAACTACCACTACTCTTCCAAATGATTATGTAAAAATATAGGTCTTCTGACATTTTTATTCGCAACTAAATTTAAGTAAAATTCTCTTTGTGTGAAACTGCACAAAATCTTACATAAGACTTGTCAAAAAGTGACGACAATTCCCACGTATGACCTTGAGCTACCTGGTAACAATGGTAGTAAGGGGAGGGATTGTAGATGAAAAAACTTTCTTATGTCTTATTAATTTGCTTAACAGGTTTTGCCATTATAAACTTTGGGAATAAAACGATAGTAGCGGAAGAACAGCTTGACTTACTTACGATTGCAACTATCGTAGAAGGGGAACAAATTCCCATCACTGAATGGTCTCTACATGCAAGAGAAAAAATGGACCATTTAACAAGTCTTGAGGACGTAAAGGGGTTCGGTGAGGACCTGCAAAAAAAATTTCCTGAATGGTCATGGAATGTGAATTCTAAAGCGAATATGTGGGAAGCTACAGGTATTAGTACCACTGACCATGGTCCAAAGGAAAAAATCCAAGTATTAACAACCCTCACAAATCAGCATCCTCAAACGTATATCATTTATGAGGTGAATGACGAGAAATTTTCGCAACAAACCACACAATTTCTTGAAAAAGAACTACCATTGCAGCTCTCTGACATATTTCGAGGGAAACCAACAATTTTCTCTTGTATAAAAGGCGAATTCAGTGATAAGATGAATACGTCTTTGCCTGATACTGTCAATCAATTGCTTACGCAGTTTAAGGCAGAAGAGATCGAATCATTAGACGAAAATAATTTTGTATCCACATCGGCTTATTCGCCTATGTTGTCAGGAACCTTAACAAGCAAAGAGAAAGAAATGAATCTACAAGTAGGACTTAGAACGCAAGGATTGGGCGCAAAGACTACCCTAGTAGTTGGCACACCAATCATTACGATTGAATATTAATATAGAGAAAATGGACGCGGAGGGGAATACACTTGGAAAAAATCATCGTCCGCGGCGGAAGAAGGCTTAGTGGCTCAGTTAAAGTAGAAGGCGCTAAAAATGCAGTTTTGCCTGTGATCGCCGCAACATTATTAGCAAGTGATGGAAAATGCGTAATTAAAGATGTGCCGACTCTCTCCGATGTATATACAATTAATGAAGTGTTACGCTATTTAAATGCCAATGTTGTATTTAAAGATAACACTGTCACTGTTGATGCATCTGGAGTATTAAAAGAAGAAGCACCATTTGAATATGTGAGAAAAATGAGAGCATCTGTACTAGTAATGGGTTCATTACTAGCTCGAAATGGCCGTGCACGAGTTGCATTGCCTGGTGGCTGTGCAATTGGTTCACGTCCAATTGACCAGCATTTAAAAGGCTTCGAAGCGATGGGTGCTAAGGTAAAAGTTGGAAACGGTTTTATCGAAGCCGAAGCTCCAGAAGGCCGCTTACATGGCGCAAAGATTTATCTAGATTTCCCAAGTGTCGGTGCTACAGAAAATATTATGATGGCCGCGACACTAGCGAATGGTACAACAGTAATGGAAAACTGTGCGAAAGAGCCAGAAATTGTGGACTTAGCTAATTTCCTAAACAAAATGGGTGCCAAAGTAAGAGGAGCAGGAACAGGTACGATCCGCATTGAAGGTGTAGACGTTCTATTTGGTTGCGAGCATCATATTATTCCTGACCGTATTGAAGCTGGAACATTTATGGTTGCTTCCGCTATTACTGGTGGAAACGTGCTAGTAAGAGGAGCCGTTCCAGAGCATTTAACTTCACTTATTGCGAAAATGGAAGAAATGGGCGTAATTATCGAAGAAGAAGCTGATGGCCTACGTGTTATTGGACCAGAAAAGCTGAAAGCCGTTGATATTAAAACAATGCCACATCCAGGATTCCCAACAGATATGCAATCACAAATGATGGCATTACTTCTTCACGCAAAAGGAACTAGTATGATTACCGAAACGGTATTTGAAAACCGCTTTATGCATGTAGAAGAATTCCGTCGAATGAATGCTGATATTAAAATTGAAGGCCGTTCAGTGATTATGAATGGACCATCTAACCTGCAAGGAGCAGAAGTTGCTGCAACTGATTTACGTGCGGCTGCTGCGCTCGTTTTAACAGGATTAGTCGCTGATGGCGTGACTCGTGTGACAGAGCTTAAGCATTTAGATCGAGGATATGTTGACTTCCATCAGAAGCTAGCATCCATTGGTGCAGATATTGAGCGTGTGTCAGAAGCCGTTGAAACGATTGAAGAAACTTACGTTAGAGATATGAATGCTTAAATAAATGTATATTCATAAAAGTAAACCGTAGAAGTATTCCATACTCTGCGGTTTTTTACATTTTCATTACGTGAAATATTACCACCTAGAATATTGTGATGCTTCATAGACGTTTTTATTCATGAACAAAGAAAAAGTCATATTTGCTTGTCCAAGTCCATATGTATGAATGGAGACGGGACTACATATTCCTTGTTACCTAATGCGTACTGGAGGCACAAGCATAATGAAACTCAAACCATTTGTAATCGTATCCGCCATTCTATTCGTCGTCACACTCATGATTCCTACACTCGTCGTGCTCCCTTTTTCAGAGGGTAAGGTAAGTGGTAAACTTGGAGAGGAAACCGCAAAAGAGACCGTAGCTGAAGCACAACCAACGGGTCCTGCCGTAGAGGTGGCTGTCTATCGTACGGCGTCAGAATCGGTTGAGACACTCGAATTAGACAACTATGTAACAGGCGTTGTGGCATCTGAAATGCCCGCCTCATTTGAGCTTGAAGCATTAAAGGCACAAGCCCTTACAGCAAGAACATATATCGTTAGACAAATGATCAGCTCGGAAAAGCTTGAGGTACCTGACGGTGCAATCGTGACGGACACGGTACAGCACCAAGTCTTTAAGAATGAAGAAGAGCTTCGGGAAATTTGGGGCAAGGATTACTCCTGGAAAATAGAGAAGATCCGTAAAGCAGTTAAGGAAACGAGCGGACAGATCCTAACCTATGAGGGGACGCCAATTGACGCGACCTTCTTTTCAACAAGCAACGGATATACTGAAAATGCCGAAGCGGTTTGGCAAGGTGCTCTTCCTTATTTAAAAAGCGTCGAAAGCCCTTGGGACGTTCAATCCAAGGAATTTAACGGACAAAAGGTGGTATCCGTTTCTGACTTTGAACGCCTATTAGGTGTGAAGATTGGTTCAAGTAATACGATCGGAAAAGTCATTGAACGAACATCAAGTAACCGTGTTGGCAAAGTGGACTTTAGTGGCAAGGTATTAACAGGGCAAGACATTCGTACCAAGCTAGAGTTAAAATCAACAGACTTTACGTGGGAGCGTAAGGGAGACCAAATCGTTATCAATACGAAGGGGTACGGTCATGGTGTTGGCATGAGCCAATACGGGGCAAACGGAATGGCGCAAGAAGGTAAATCATATGTGGATATCGTGAAGTATTATTACCAAGGAGCAGAAGTCGTATCATCAAATGACCTGCTAACGAAGATTACTGCCCAGAAATAAGCTAGAGCGACTGCTCTAGCTTATTTTTTTTTCAAAAAGTAAAAACGGTTGACGAAATATGAAGCGACCGTAACACCTATGACGTCCTTCACAAGGTCAATCCACGTGGCTGAGCGGTAAGGAACGAAGGACTGGTGGATTTCATCTAAAGCCCCGTACAGGCAGGCGAAGACCGCAAATACCAAGCTTGTCTTTTTGGTAAGCTGGCCATTTCCATATAAAGCTAGGGCGAATAAAAGGTATAGAATCCCAAACTCAACAAGGTGTAGGGACTCCTTAATGATTCGATCGAGGGATAAATCGGGCAGGGCAACGAATTCGTCAGCAGGAAAGCTCGATAGTGTCCAAATCAGCGTCATATATGCAATGGGAAGAGCCCAAAGGAACTTTTTCATAAAACATTCTCCTTACATGAATAATTGTAAAAGCTTTGTCGAAAAATAAGTCTAAAAATTTTTTTTATCACAAGGTATATATTTCTCTCACATTGTTCAAACTGATTGCTGAGGTGATGATAAATGAGAGAGGAAGAAAAGAAACGATCTTCTCAAGATTCAAATGTTAAGCGCTTTTTAAAGAAAAGATGGGCATTCCCAGCAATTTATCTAGGAAGCGCAGCGATCATTTTAACCGCGGTTTTATGGTATCAAAACAGTGCAACAGACTCAGACAAGTTTGGGTACAACAACGAGGCTACTGACGTTACAGACAAGAAGTTCAATGAGCCAGCTGTTGAAGTATCACGTACAATGGAAAACTTTGTAATGCCAGTGACAGATCCAAACAAGGTAGAAATTCAAAAGCAATTCTATGATAATAACGGCTCAGCAGAACAGCAAGAAGCAGCCCTAGTATTCTACGACAATTCATACCAC
Source organism: Robertmurraya korlensis NBRC 107688 (assembly GCF_001591645.1). Taxonomy (GTDB): domain Bacteria; phylum Bacillota; class Bacilli; order Bacillales; family Cytobacillaceae; genus Robertmurraya_A. Next base: position 14,248 of record NZ_BCVH01000019.1, read on the forward strand.
CCAAACACAGGTATTGATATTGTTCAAAAAGATGGGGAAGCATTCGATGTTGTAGCAGCTCTTAGCGGAACCGTTACAAAAGTGGTTGATAACGATTCCCTACTTGGAAATGTCATCGAAATTGAGCATGACAAAGGAATTGTAACACAATATCAATCAGTTAGTGACATCAAAGTAAAAGTAGGCGATGAAGTAAAGCAAGGGAAATCAATCGCAACTGCTGGTGAAAGCTTAGTTAATGAAGAAGCTGGCCTTCACGTACACTTTGAAATTCGCAAAGAGGGTGTAGCTTTAAATCCAATTGACTACTTCCAAAAGCCTTTAAGTTCACTAAAAGATGTGAATGTGTCTGATATGGAAAACAGCGGAAAAGATGATCAAAATGCAGTAGAAGAAGAAGAGGAAGCAACGGATGACGAAGCAGAAAAGAAAGCTGCTGAAGAAGAAGATGCGGACAAGTCTTCTGATAAAGAAGGAACAGATTCTGGGAAAGAAAAAACTCCTGGAACGGAAGAAGGAACTGAAAGCACAGATAATTCTGATGCATAGGATATGAGGAAAACCCGCCCTGGTGCGGGTTTTTTTTGTTGTGGAGGAGAATCCTTGATAGTAACTGTCCGCCTGAAATGGACAAAATTGAAAATTTGTCCACGCGCGGTGACAGACACCCTAGTTATACTTCTCATTATTGGAAAAATTCAAAATTTATCGTATAATATTTCGAAAGACGAAGTTTAATAGGGGGAGTTTCATTTGTCATATCTTACATATCCGTATCGATCGCAGCGAATGGTAACCATTGCGAGAAATGGCATGGTGGCGACATCTCAGCCACTTGCTGCACAGGCAGGGCTTGATATGTTAAAAAAGGGCGGGAATGCCGTGGATGCCGCCATTGCTACAGCCGCATGCTTAACCGTTGTTGAACCAACGTCAAACGGCATTGGTGGTGATGCGTTTGCGCTTGTTTGGATAAAAGATAAGCTGTACGGCTTAAATGCAAGTGGACCTTCTCCACAAGGAATTTCAATCGAAAAAGTGAAAGAGCTTGGGCATGAAAAAATGCCTTCACACGGATGGATCCCTGTCACTGTACCTGGTGCTCCCTCTGCGTGGGCGGAGCTCTCCAAACGATTCGGACGTCTACCATTAACGGATGTATTACAGCCGGCGATTACTTACGCACGCGAGGGTTACCCCGTATCACCCACGCTCGGAAAGTACTGGGCAGGTGCTTATAAAGCCTATCAGAAACGCTTTCGTGATGACCCCCAATACACAGAATGGTTCCGTGTGTTTGCGCCAGACGGAAAGCCACCACAAATCGGAGAAATGTGGAAGTCTAAGGATCATGCGAATACGCTTCAGGAAATTGCCGAAACAAATGCCGAAAGCTTTTACCGAGGTCGACTAGCAGATGAAATCGACTCTGCTTCCAAGGCACAGGGTGGATTTTTACGAAAAGAAGACCTAGCAGCCTACAAAGCGGAGTGGGTGGATCCGATTAGCGTCAACTACCGCGGCTATGATGTATGGGAAATTCCGCCGAACGGTCAGGGCTTGGTCGCATTGATGGCACTAAATATTTTAAAAGGCTACGAGTTTTCTCATCGCGAAGATTTAACTGGATTGCATCTCCAATTAGAAGCCATGAAGCAGGCATTCACGGATGGGAAAACATATATTACTGACTCAACCACAATGAAGGCAAATGTATCAGATATGCTATCTGAGGGATTTGCTCAGCAGGCGCGTGAAAAGATCACAGACGAAGCACGCACTCCAGAACCAGGCTCTCTTCCCAAGGGAGGAACCGTCTATTTGGCAACAGCTGATGGGGAAGGGAATATGGTTTCTTTTATCCAAAGCAATTATATGGGCTTTGGCTCTGGGGTCGTTGTTCCAAACACGGGAATTGGACTGCAAAATCGCGGGCATGATTTTTCCCTGAATGAAGAAGATGAAAATGCTCTAGCACCTGGGAAAAAAACGTATCATACGATTATTCCTGGTTTTATTACAAAGGGTGGGGAGGCAGTCGGACCGTTTGGTGTCATGGGCGGGTATATGCAGCCACAAGGGCATGTTCAGGTAGCGATGAATATGATTGATTTTGACCTCAACCCACAAGCGGCTCTAGATGCTCCTAGATGGCAATGGATATCCGGGAAGAAGATTGAGGTGGAATATGACTTTCCAATTCATCTCGTTCAGGGGCTAGCGAGAAAAGGACATGAGGTGATTGTCGCTCATGATTCAGGCGGGTTTGGTCGTGGCCAGGTGATTGTTCGAAATCCAGAGACGGGCGTGCTATCGGGAGGTACGGAGAAGCGTACGGACGGCAGCATTGCTAGTTATTAAGGAGCACATCTATGAAAAAGCTATTATTAACAGGATTTGAACCATTTCTAACCCATCCCATCAATCCAACCGAGGATATCGTGTTAAGACTAGATGGGGCACAAATTGGTGAGTACGAGGTGAAGGGGGTTCTTTTACCAGTAGATTTCAAAAAAGCCCCAGTGGCTATACTAGATGCCGTTCGCGAGCTTACCCCTGATGCGGTGCTTTCACTAGGACTTGCGGCAGGAAGGACACAAATTACCCCGGAGCGCATTGCGATTAATTGCCGTGATGGTGAAGCGGACAATAGTGGGAAAGCTTTGATCGATTCCATGATTGTAGATGGGGGAGCAGACGGCTATTTTTCGACTCTTCCCATTCGAAGGTTTGTGGAGGCTCTGAATGAGAAAGGCTTTCCTGCATCCATCTCCAACAGCGCAGGTACGTATTTATGCAATAATGTAATGTACACCGTTTTACATGGGTTAAAGGAGAAGCAAGTGGACATTCCCGCTGGCTTTGTACACGTCCCTGCTTCTCATGAGCTTGTGATTGATGAGAAAAAACCGATGCCAAGCTGGTCCTCTAGAGATCTGCTTGAAGCAGTCAAAATTATGATTAAGACACTGAGCATGTGAGATTTCACATGCTTTTTTTCATGTAGCAAGGGAGGTTAGTTTTCTAATTTCAACATAGTGTTAACTAGCATGACAACCTCCTTGAAATAAAAAAGTTTTCGACGAATGCTCTATCGGGAAAGTATTGGTAATACTGGGTTTTTCTAAACAGTCTCCAATTTTCGACAAGCACGTAGAAAATTTAATGGCTAGTCTTACTTGACCAAGAGACAGTTTATGTAGATAATAAAAATTGAATTTTCATAAAATTTCAGAAAAGTAAAAATGTTAACGCTTTCACATAAAGGGAGGCAAGATATGATCTTATTTGGCTTACTTTTCATCTCCGTTTTTTGTTTGTTTTTTGCATTAAAAAAGAAAAGACCCTTCTTCTTAGTGATTCCATTCCTATCCATTCTCGTCTACTTCGTCGTACAAATCATCCTAGTTCCTATGCCCTTGATCGATACCATCAAATTTATTTTCAGTCTTAGTTAAAACCGATAATGACTTTTTCTTGCTCCCGCGAGGAAAAGTTCATATATATTGTTGCTTAGAAAGGAGGATCGATTGATTGATCATCATCTAGATATGCACAGGAACATCATTTTCCATGGGGGTGTAAGTGTGAAGAAAATTGATAAAGAGGTAGCCGATCGTTACTTCCGCGAAAGAACTCGCAATATTATTATCTATTTTATCGTCTGGTTTCTTGTTTCTTTTGGAGTGGTCTTTTTTGCTGAGCCACTAAGTCAGTATTCCATTAATGGATTTCCACTCCATTATTTCATGGGAGCTCAAGGGGCAGTGCTCACGTTTATCATTTTACTATTTGTAAATGCCAAGCTTAGTGACAATGTAGACAAAAAATACGGAATTGATGAGAGCAAAAATGAACAAATCAGCTCTGGTAAGGTATTCGAGCATTAAAGGGGAATGCTCGGGCTTTAAATAGAAAAAGACGAACAAAGGGAGAATCTATGCTCCTTACAATTGATTTGGGAGCAATTATAGGGGGGAATACATTTGGATACACAATTTTTGGTCTCATTAACGATCATTTTAGCAACATTTGCTCTATATATCGGGATTGCCATCTATAACAAGGCGAAAGCAACATCCGACTTCTATGTGGCGGGACGCGGTGTACCACCTATTTTTAACGGGATGGCGATTGGGGCGGACTGGATGAGTGCAGCCTCATTCATTGGTATGGCCGGTACAATCATGCTACTTGGCTACGATGGTCTTGCCTATATTATGGGCTGGACGGGTGGCTACTTATTGCTTACTTTCTTACTGGCTCCTCAGCTTCGTAAGTATGGTCGTTATACGGTACCAGAATTTATCGGTGACCGCTTTGACAGCCATACAGCTCGCGTGATTGCTGCAGTTATAACTATCATTATTTCTTTTACGTACTCGATCGGTCAGCTGTCAGGCTCTGGGGTGGTTATCGGGCGATTGTTTGAGATCGATGCCAAGCTTGGGACGATGATCGGGGTTGTGTTAATTGCTTTCTATGCAGCGTTCGGAGGAATGAAAGGAATTACCTGGACGCAGGTAGCACAGTATATTATTTTAATTATTGCCTACTTGATTCCAGTTATTTTCATGAGCTTACAGATTACAGGAAACCCAATGCCATGGCTATCGTACGGAGAGCTTGTTGGGAAAATGGGTGAACTTGACCGTGAGCTTGGCATTTCAGAGTACTTTGCTCCGTTTACAAACGGAACGAAGTGGCAGTTCCTTGCACTTATGTTTACGCTCATGGCTGGAACGGCGGGACTTCCACACGTAATCGTTCGATTCTATACGGTATCAACGATGAAGGCAGCTCGTTGGTCAGGAGCTTGGGCATTACTATTCATCGGCTTATTATACTTATCCGCACCAGCTTATGCGGCGTTTTCACGCTTTATTTTAATGACAAAAGTAGCTGGTAGTAAGATTGCGGAGCTTCCAGCTTGGACCAAAACATGGGTAGATACTGGGAAGCTTCAAGTAGCTGATGGCAATGGAGATGGTATTCTTCAGTGGAGCGAGCTTGTGATTTCAAATGATATTGTCGTTATGGCAACACCTGAAATTGCAAACCTAGGCGTATTTGTTATCGGTTTGGTGGCTGCTGGTGCAATGGCGGCGGCTTTATCAACAGCAGGCGGACTGATGATTGCGATTTCTTCTTCATTTGCCCATGATATTTATTATCGTGTCATGAAGCCAAATGCAACCGAAAAGAAACGTCTATCTGTAGCGCGCTGGTCAATCGTTATAGCGACTTTATTTGCGGGGCTTATCGCTCTTAATCCACCGGGAGCCATTACACAGATTGTGGCTTGGGCGTTTGCGCTTGCAACAGGAACCTTCTTCCCGGCACTTGTTCTAGGGGTTTGGTGGAAGCGTTCAAATTCAAAAGGGGTAATCGCGGGTCTATTAGTCGGCTTGGGTGTGACGTTAATGTATATTTTTGCAGCAAAATACGGTGGCTTTACGATCTTAGGCATTATTGATACAGGAGCGGGAGTGTTTGGAGCAGCGGCGGCTTTCCTAACAAATATAATAGTTTCTTTATCAACCGAGGCTCCATCTCAGAAAATCCAGGAGGAAGTAATCGACTTACGCTATCCAGAGCAGATGGTGTATAAGAATGGCGAGGTTTGGATGAACGATGGAACAAAACAACTATAATGAAACAATTTTAGAGGCTGTACGGTTTCACCCCTTTTTTCAAGGGGTGGATGTCCGTACGGCCCTTTCCCTTATTGAGCTATGTGAGGTTCGGACTTATGAAAAGCAGGAAACGATGCTAAAAAAAGAAGTCCAGCGTGACGGCTTGCACCTCATCCTATCGGGGATTGCCGAAGTGTATATAAAAAATAATCACGGGATGCAAGAGGAAGTACTTGAAGTAGTTCAAAAAGGAGAATTGATTGGCTTTTCGAGCCTGGCTGATTTCCTCGGTGTTTCCAAACCAGGTAAGGAGGCAGCCACTCAAGTGGAGGTTCGAGCGATTGAACAAAGCAAAGCTCTTTTTATCCCGTTTTCCGTCATCGCTAAGCGTTGGGATGATCCGAATGTTCATGATTATTTATTAGCTCAGGTGAGTGTAAGGCTTAAGGATATTTATGCTTCACTAGCAGAGCAGGTTCAGCTAGCACGTGATTTTGGGGAAAGGGATGCGTTCGTGCTGCGTGTTCAAGATTTGATGACGGAACAGGTAGTGAGTGTTTCTCCTCAAACAACGGTTCAAGAGGCAGCGATCCTCATGCATCAAGAACGCACAAGCTCTGTACTTGTAACCAATCATGGGAGGCTAGAAGGGATTATTACGGAGCGGGATTTGGTGGAGCGGGTGATTGCGGCTGGTCGTTCATTGGGTTCCGTTGCATCTGAAGTGATGACACCTAATCCAGTTACGATTACACGTTTCTCCTATTATTATGACGCTCTATCTTTAACTCTATTAAAAGGAATTAAGCATTTGCCGGTTGTAGACGGAGAGAAGCTCCTCGGAGTGGTGACGTTATCCGATTTATTACGGAAAAAGAACGAAAATGTAATGAAGACCATTCAAAAGATTGAGCAATGCACAGAAGAGACAATTGTTCACGTGAAAAAGGCGATATATGACATTCTTGAAACGCTTATAAAAGATAGAATTCCTATGTTAAAAACGTTAGAGATTGTGACTCGTTTGTACGACCGACTAGTAAAAAGAGCGGTGGAGCTTTCAGTCGACTCGCTAGGTGAAGAGATTCCTTGTGCTTTTGCTTTCTATCAAATGGGAAGTGCTGGCCGTGGGGAGCAGTTTATGTTAACGGATCAGGATCATTTTCTTGTTTACGAGAAGGAGGAATACAAAGAGTATTTTTCAAGATTAGGCATTCAGATTACAGTCATGCTTGAAAAAGCAGGTTACGCACGTTGTCTTGGATTGATGATGTGTAGTGAGGGGAATTGGCGCGGGACAATCGAGGTGTGGCAGGAGAGAGTGAGAGGGTGGATGCTTCAAGCGACGAATGACCATTTACTACTTGCACAAAACTTCTTTTCCTATCGTTTTTTAGTAGGATCCCAACCGTTGCATGAGAGGTTTGAGGAGGGGATAAGAGAGCTGCTGAAGCGTTCGAAAATCTTTCTCTATCGAATGACCCAGATTGAAAGAGAGCATGTCATTCCAACTCTTGACCAACCGATTCGGTCCTTATTTAAGCTAGAGCGAAAACAGATGGATATGAAAAAAGAAGTGTTGTTTCCTTATCATCATAGTCTGCAAATTCTCACCCTATTACACGGCGGATTATCTGGCACATCAATAGACAAGATTACCTTTTTAAAAGAAAAAGGAGTGCTCTCGTATGTATTTGCCACCGATATAAAGCTAGCGGTGGAGGAGGTACTCCGTCTGTATGTAACTCAGCGTTGGCAGCAGCAAGGAAAGTCCCATATCGAATTTGCTAGACTATCAACCCGTGAAAAAGAAGAGCTCATTCTTAGTTTAAAATCGATAAAAGAAATGCAAAGCCAAGTGTTTGCTAATTTTACGGTATAGAAGGAGGAAAAGGATGTTCTTTTTACGAAAACAGGTCACTTGCCCACTTCTATATCAGGAAATACCACTGTCTACTCCATTAGATAAGCTGAAATTTGTCGTATTTGATACGGAAACGACAGGGTTCGAAATTGCTACAACAGACAGATTGATAGAGATAGGGGCAGTTTTAATAGATGGTTTTAAGGTTTGTGAGGCTTCTAGCTTTCAAACCTATGTGAATCCCTCTCGACAAATTTCTCGGGAAATAACGGAGCTAACGTCTATATCCAATGAACACGTGGCTGGTGCGCCACAAGCATTTGAGGCGATTTCAGACTTTTTTTCGTATGTGAGGGAGCAAGAAACCGTTAGTCTAGTCGGGCATTATGTAAGCTTTGATGCGCTAGTGTTAAAAAATGAGTTAAAACGGGAAAAGATGGGGCTAAAGGGGACTTTTACGATAGATACATTGGATCTTATCGGGTTTCTTGCACCGTCCTATGATATGAGGGACCTCGAACGGTATGCACGTGCATTTGGAACGAGAATTTACGATCGTCACAGCGCGATAGGGGATGCGAAGACAACCGCGTATTTATTTGTAGAGTTACTCTTGCAATTTCGAGATCGTGGATATCGCACCTGGGGAGAGCTTGTGAAGGCGACTGAGAGTCAGGCTCGATCCATACAGCTGTAAGAGCATGGAGAAAACCCCATGCTCTTATATTTATTCTGGCTGTAGGGATAATAAGGCACCGTTTTTATAAGAAAGAATGTACGCTTTTCCTGATAGCTTTTGATATGCTTCAGCCGTTCCATAAGACACTTTTAGAGGTAGTGTACCAGTTGCTGTTTGGAACTCAACGGTAAACTTGTCGATGGCCCCAACTACTTTTGCTCTCGTGGTAATTGGTGCTTCGGTAATCAGTAATTTTTGCCCGATTAAGATCATTTCTTTATTTAGTCCGTTTTGTCCTTTTAACACATCAATGGAAGTGCCAAAGCGCTTCGCTAACCCATAGATGGTATCTCCAGGTGCAACAGTATAAAACTTAGCAAGCTGTTTTGCTTTTTGTGAAATGTCCTTTTCCTTGGATGGAATCAGTAAGTTTTGTCCGATTTTAATCGTATCGGAAGAAAGTTTGTTTACGGTCTTTAATTCAGAAATAGTTGTTCCGTATTTGACAGAAATTCGATATAACGTATCCCCAGAAACCACTTTATGTGATTGTACGGAAATTTCATCGTAGTTCTCTTCTATTCCAAGGTGAGTGGGAACCTCTAGCTTTTGTCCGATATAAATCTTGTCGGAAATAAGCTTATTTTCCTTCATCAGCTCGTTTACGCTTACATTGTATTGCTTCGCGATATGTGTAAGGGTATCACCCTTTTGCACCGTATAGAAGCCCACTTCTGTTTGTGCTTTTGCTGACTTCATACTAGATCCAAATAAGGATGAAGCTGTAATCGCTGCCATCATGGTCACACCAGCAAGTTTACGACGGTTTGCCTTTGAAGCAGCTTTTCTTTCGTTTTGAATCCTTGCTTTTCTTGAATAGTCCATAATATCTCCCCAAAATGTAGTAATAAACCCATATTTATGTATAAATTCACCTCATTCTACGTAATATGTCCCTGCATAGACAATAGGGATAACCTCTCTAAAATTTCGACATGGTTCTTACACCCTTTCGCCTATTTTTCAACAAAATTTGCGGATTATTGGCATAAAACGACCTATGGTTTTGGGTTTGATTTCCATAACTGGTGGCAATGGGGCCAAAATGACCAGTAAATAATAGGTAGCTTGTCCTTTATATCGAATGGTCCTTTTCTCTTGTTTTTGACGAAAGTGTTCACATTTTTATCAAAAAAATTGAAAAAGAAAGCTTGTTTTTGTTCCATTTTTCAAAAAATTTTCAATAAGCCTTGTCCCGATTGAGTTTTTCGTGCATATATCTTCATCCAAGCTAATAAAATGTTACAAACCTACAAAGAGAGTGTATGAGGTGAGGAGTCGTTTGCAAATGCGCGAGATTTAGTTCCATACATGATTATTCCTTGTAACGTTTAGAAAGTTTCATACTTTCTGCCGCACACAATACTCAGTAGAAATTGTTTTTTGAAAATAATAATGGATGTTGTGCGGGTAACAGTATACCAACAAAGCGAAGAAGCGGGTCTCATTTCACACTTCTCACATCCAATTTGAGGAGGGCGAGTGGTGTGCACGATTACATCAAAGAGAGAACTATCAAGATTGGAAAGTATATCGTGGAGACGAAAAAAACAGTTCGCGTGATCGCGAAGGAGTTTGGCGTGTCCAAAAGTACAGTCCATAAAGATTTAACCGAAAGACTACCCGAGATAAACCCAGAACTGGCAAACGAAGTGAAAGACATATTAGATTACCATAAATCCATCCGCCATTTACGTGGGGGAGAAGCAACAAAAATGAAGTATAAGAAAGAAGAATTAGAAGGCGAGCCTGTTCAGTAATTTAAAAACCTTCCATGATTTATGGAGGGTTTTTATTTTTTGTAGTGGTTTTGAAGTCCCGGTACTCCACCAGATTTCATCTTAAGTCAAGCAAGCTGCTTCCGCTTTTCAAGTTTTTTTGACATTTTGTCTGTCTTTTTGACAAATTATTATTGTAATTTACCAATTTGTGATAAAATACTCTATTAGAGACATTAGGTTCGTAATAGGTAAGTCTCTTTTCCTACACAACGAGTTTTACATGAGAAAATGCCCCATTTAATATATGAGAAGAGCACGAATACGATTGTTACCTTTCAAGGAGGAAATGAAAAGGATGTTTGCGAGAGATATTGGAATTGACTTAGGAACAGCTAACGTACTGATCCACGTGAAGGGCCGCGGGATTGTGTTAAATGAACCATCTGTTGTGGCTATAGATAAGAATACAAATCGTGTGCTTGCAGTTGGTGAAGAAGCGAGAAAGATGGTTGGACGTACACCAGGAAATATCGTAGCGATTCGCCCGCTTAAGGATGGAGTTATTGCTGACTTCGACGTAACAGAAGCGATGCTTAAGCACTTTATTAATAAGTTAAATGTTAAAGGCTTCCTATCTAAGCCACGTATTTTGATTTGCTGCCCAACAAACATTACAAGTGTTGAGCAAAAGGCCATTAAAGAAGCGGCTGAAAAGAGCGGTGGGAAGAAGATATACCTAGAAGAGGAGCCAAAGGTAGCAGCCATTGGAGCGGGAATGGATATTTTCATGCCAAGCGGAAATATGGTTGTTGATATCGGGGGCGGAACAACGGATGTTGCTGTTCTTTCTATGGGTGATATCGTTACATCTTCTTCCATTAAAATGGCTGGGGACAAGTTTGACAATGAAATCCTTCAATACATTAAACGTCAATACAAGTTATTAATCGGTGAACGTACGGCCGAGAATATTAAAATCAATATCGGGACTGTTTTCGAAGGTTCTCGTTCAGAAGAAATGGAAATTCGTGGCCGTGACATGGTGTCAGGACTTCCACGTACCATCTCGGTTCGTTCAGAAGAAATCGAAGGAGCACTTCGCGAATCAGTGGCTGTAATTGTACAAGCTGCGAAAGCCGTTCTTGAGAGAACACCACCAGAATTATCTGCAGACATCATTGACCGTGGAGTCATCTTAACAGGTGGCGGAGCGCTATTACACGGTATCGATATGCTTCTTTCCGAAGAGCTAAAGGTTCCTGTATTAGTGGCAGAAAACCCAATGGACTGCGTAGCAATCGGAACAGGCATCATGCTTGACAACATCGACCGTCTTCCACGCAGAAGATTAGGCTAACATCAACCCAAAAGGCACTTCCCGTCCGGAAGTGCCTTTTGTTTACCAGCTGCGGTGACAGACACCCTTCGTGGACAAAATCGCCCTTTTTCCCACCTCAGGTGGACAGTCTACGGAGTGTCCACTCCAGGCGTACAAAATGGGCCTATTTGTCCTTTTGTGGTGACAGACACCGTCCATGGACAAAATGGGCCAATTTGTCTTTCTGCGGTGTCTGTCACCGGGAAATAGGGATTGAAATTTCCTGAAAAAACATAATGTGCTTTTCGACATTTTTTTTTATAATAGAAACTAAGTGTTGTTTGAAAGATATTTTGATATTCATATAGATAGCTGAAAATGAAGAGGTGACAGGATGTTTAGAGGGTTTTATACGGCTGCTTCAGGTATGATCTCCCAACAGCGACGAACGGAGATGTTCTCTAATAATATGGCGAATGCCAATACTCCGGGATTTAAGGCCGATCAGGCATCGATGCGTGCGTTTCCTGAGATGCTGTTAAAGCGTTATGATTCGCAATCAATTCCAACTGAAAAAGGGTTAAACCTTACGACCGGTACAACAATTGGTGCCATTAACACGGGCGTATATATGCAGGAAGCCATTCCAAAGTTCATTCAAGGTGACTTACAAGCAACAGAGCAACGTACGGATATCGCGCTTGTTGATTTGTACATGCCTCCGAATGGAGATAACGGCTTAGCTGGATCTGTTTTTTATAGCGTCCAAGGTGCAGATGGTACGACGAAATACACTCGTAATGGTGACTTTACATTAGATGGGCAAGGATTTTTGACGACTTCTAGCGGGAATCTGGTCCTTAATGATCAAGGCCAGCCAATCCAGCTTTCAAGTGATCAGTTCACGGTAAGTGAAGATGGGCGTATCACTGGTGCGAATGGGGAAACTGCGCGCCTAGGTGTAGGATTTGCAGCAAATCCACAGCGTATGATTAAAGAGGGTGACGGACTATACCGCACAGAGGACGGCAATCCGCTTGCCAATGCCTTTAACGAAGCTGGCATTCAGTTTAAGCTTCAGCAAGGCTTTTTAGAGCGCTCGAACGTGGATGTGAGCCGTACCATGACAGATATGCTAACAGCGTATCGTGCCTTTGAAGCCAACCAAAAGGTGCTTCAAGCATATGACAAGAGCATGGACAAGGCTGCCAATGAAATCGGAAGAATATAAGAAGGAAGGAGGCATAAAAGATGAATCGTACGATGATTACAGCGACAAACACATTATCCCAGCTTCAAAAGCAAATGGATATTATCTCGAATAATATGGCGAATGTCGATACAAACGGCTATAAAAGAAGAGAAGCTACCTTCACTGATCTATTGGTTCAAGAATTTAACAACCAAGAGCGTGCGAATAAAGAAGTGAACCGACTAACTCCTAACGGTATCCGACAAGGAACTGGTGCAAAGCTTGGACAAGCGCAACTGGTCATGACTCAAGGAGCACTTAAGCAAACGGATCGCTCACTTGATACGGCTTTTACAAAAGAAGGACAACTCTATAAAGTACTCGTTCAAACCAATGGAGTAAACGAAGTTCAGTATACAAGAAATGGTGCGCTTTATTTATCGCCTCTTTCCGATACAGAAGTGATGCTTGTTAATGGCGATGGCTTGCCAGTACTTGACGAAAACAATAATCCGATTACAATAAATGGTGAAGCCAAGGATTATAACATCAATGCTACTGGGCAGTTAACGGTAACGAAAACAGCTGGTGCTACGGAAGTGTTTAACCTTGGAGTAGTTCGTGTCAACAAGCCGCAATTCTTGGAGCAACGTGGTGGGAATTTACTTGGTCTTCCGGCAAATGTGGCTGAAGATGAAGTGTTAACAGAGCTAAATGGAGGGCTTAGAGGAGAAATCAGCCTTCAACAGGGAGCTCTTGAACAATCGAATGTAGACCTTTCAAAAGAAATGACTGAACTAATCAATGTTCAGCGTGCATATCAATTTCAATCTCGCTCCGTGACACTTGCGGATCAGATGATGGGACTTGTGAACGGAATTCGTTAAAAGGGGAATCAACCATGGCTGTAAACAAAAGTAACCAGGAAGCTGTTTCCTTACGCGAGCAGCGAAAAAAGGAACGCAGAGAAGAAAAGGAGAAAGCGCTGAAGGAAGGCCGAAAGCGAATTCGCATTCGTCTTATTCCGATCTGGCTTCGGGTTATCATCGTTGCCATTCTACTTGTTGTGAGTACCGTATCAGGTGCAATGGTCGGATACAGCGTCATGGGCAATGGCAAAGCCAAGGATGTGTTTGACAAGTCAACGTGGACGCATATCGTTGAATTGGTGAATAGTGATAAATAAGTAGGAAGCAGTCAGTTTATATGACTGCTTTTTTTGTTTGCTTTTCCTAGGGGCTTTCCGCTACAATAGGTATATAAAACCTAGTATTAGTAGGAGGTACTAATTCTTATGTTAAATATAGAGCAAATTAAAGAAATTATTCCCCATCGTTACCCGTTCTTACTAGTAGATCGAATCTTAGAACTGGAAGAAGGTAAGCGTGCGGTCGGTATTAAAAATGTGACAGCAAACGAAGAGTTTTTCAACGGACATTTTCCTGAATTCCCAGTGATGCCAGGTGTTCTGATTGTGGAAGCTCTTGCTCAGGTTGGAGCAGTGGCAATGCTCGTGAAAGAAGAAAATAAAGGTCGTCTTGCATTTTTTGCAGGAATTGATAACTGTCGCTTTAAGCGCCAAGTCGTTCCTGGCGATCAGCTTCGATTAGAGGTAGAAATGACTAGAGTACGTGGCACATTCGGCAAAGGTAAAGCAGTAGCGACCGTGGAAGGCGAGCTTGTGTGTGAAGTAGAAATTATGTTTGGTCTTGGAGATAAAAAGGAATAGGTTAACATTTAGGCCGAATCATATGATTTGGTCTATTTTTTTGGCTTGAAGCTGCGATTTCATGCTCATAAATTGACAGTATGAATGAAATTAATGGTAAATAGGAAACTCTAAGGGAAAAAGGAGTTTCTTATCATGAGATTGAGACAACAGTGGACAATTAATGTGATCATGGTGATTGTCTCTTGGACGACAGCCTTATTTCTAGGAAAGCAGAATATCAAGAGGTTCCTGCCTGCATCGATTTTTGCTGTAGTCTTTGAAGCCGTGAATGTATTGTATGCGAAAAAGAGAAAATGGTGGGTTTTTTATAATAAACCTAAATCATATATTACCGGAGAAATGAGCTTTAATATTGGACCGTTTGTCGTTGCTTCTATGTGGATATTAAAGTGGACGTATGGAAATCTAAAAAAATTTTTGATGCTCAATGCAGTGATTAATGCCTTCTTTGCTTTTATTGTTGTCCGGATCTTGGAGCGCTTAAAAGTAGCAAGATTGAAGAATATCAATAACTTTCAATTTTTCCTCTACTTCTTTTTTAAAGCGTTCTTTTTATATGGATTTCAAGCTCTGTTTGATAAAATCAGAAAATAATAAGCAAACGTCAACAAGCTTCTGCTCGTTGACGTTTTATTATTTGCTGGAAGTTAGTTTGGGTTTTCTTAGCATTTTTTCACGGAATTCGTTTAATAACTCTTCTCCGCTTAATCCTTTTTCGATAAGGTCACTTAGCAATAACTCGGCATAGTTTTTTGATCTTTTTAAAAAGCCTTCAAATAAAACGGAAAGTCGACCATCGATTTTTTTCACGGAGAGAACTCTTGTGGTAAACGTAGCTGGATCGTTTTCCTTTTTGGATATGACAACTTGTGCTGGTGTTTCTTTTTCAGACTCAAGAAGCCGAGTGAAAAAATCATGGTAGTTCGAATCTACATATGCTTCAATCAGCCATCTGTTTCTTTCGTCCTCTTTGTTAATAATTAGTCCGTCATAGAGAGTAATATCTAGTGCATCACTGTCGTCAATGATTTGTAAAGAAATCAATTTGAACGTTTTCATTTTGATACCTCCCGAACAAGCTTTCCTAAATTATAACATATGCAGAGTTGAAAGCGAATTCTGCTCGCTTTTGAAAAAATCCACGATAAATAGTCAAGGAAAAGCTCTTTGAATAAGATAGTAGCACGAGTTAGGCGTGAGGTGATTTCTTTGTATTTAGAGGGAGAAGAGTTGCTTTCATTTGGGTCTTATTTGTTAGTCCTTGGAACGCTTATTGCCGCTATTGGTGAGACAGGCGTATATCAAGAAGAAATCAATACAAAGCTCATACGTGACGGGAATGCCGTTCAAGCAGTGGGCAATACCTTTCAAGGAATTGGGAGAATCAAGATAGGAGAGAAACCAGAGGAAAGGATGAATGTGTTAGGGATTGTGGGGTGCTTTGTCCAAGCAGGTGGTAACACGACCAATAGCTTGGCGGCAAATGAGGAGATTGAAAGTCCTAGTCCAGCTGTTACGAGGATAAATGCATTGGGAAGTACGATTCAATCAATGGGAGCAGCATTAGAAGCAGCAGGTGTAGAAAGAAAGGAGGAAAGAAGTTTAAATGATGTAGAAGCCTTTGGAAATACCCTAATATCCATTGGAGCTATTCTTGACGCGATTGGGATTCTAGCTGCCGAAGAAAAGAGAGTACAAAAAAGAATCCTGTTAGCAACAGGTGGGTGGTTGGAGTTTTTGGGTGCAGTAATTGAGGCATATGTCATTCAGGTCAATCGAAAAGAATCTGTCGAAAAAAAGAATCATGAAAGGGGAAATTCATTTTTTTGGTAGGTAAAATGAACTATGTTTTTGGATTTTCACCTAGGGAAATTTTAAAAAGTGGTCGGGAAATGACAAGGAAAATCAGTTCTTGTCGATTTTACATAGGAGCTTTTTCCCGGTTATGATTAGAGCATCAATTGGAGAGGAGATGACAGATGATTAATCAAGTGACGTTAGTTGGGAGGTTGACGAAGGACCCAGATTTAAAGGTAACCCCAGAAGGAGTATATGTCTGTAATATTACCCTCGCAGTAAATCGACAGTATCGAAACCAAAAAGGAGAGGTGGACACAGACTTTGTTCATTGTACCCTATGGCGGAAAACCGCCGAAAACACAACTTCCTTTTGTAAAAAAGGTTCCCTCATTGGCATTACTGGCAGAATCCAGACACGCAGCTATGATCATCAGGGGAAAAGAATGTATGTAACGGAAGTAGTTGCAGAAAACGTTCGATTTATCGGTCCGAGAAGAGAAGACGACCGAGTGGAAAGAATTCCACTTCCTACCCCTCCACCAGAAAGAGAGGTCGTTGCTCCATGAAACAAATGAACGAACATGTAGTGGAACAGCTGATCGAACTTGTAGGCAAATCCCATGAACATATAACTCTATTACAAATGAGAATCGCTCAGCTAGAATGTGCGATTCGAGAAACACATTTACAATAATCCTCCTATTCCCCCACTTAGAGAGAATCAATGACCACCTCACTCCCCCTCACTTTTTACGAGCAGCTAACTGGCTGCTCTTTTTTTGTTTTTTATAGTAAAATAAAGTAAAAACAAGGCGGCGGATCAATTACCTCATGAATGTAATAAGAATAATAGGTCAGATTGGTATGCTATTTGCTTTTTCCTATATAGGTAGTTTCTTAAAAGAGCTTTTCCATATTCCTCTGCCTGGGAGCATTATTGGTTTGCTGTTGTTATTGCTCGGATTATCATTAAAAATAGTGCCTACAGACTGGATACAGGGTGGTGCAAATGTTCTTATTACTTTTCTACCGTTACTCTTAGTACCTGCAACCGTAAGTGTGATGAAGGCGACCACTCTCTTTTCAGGAAAAGGCTTCATTTTATCTGGGGTTATCATTGTTAGCACGATTTTCACCATGATATCTGTAGGCTGGACTAGCCAGCTCCTTGAAAGACAGGTTCAAAAAAGGAAGGTGGAATCAGAATGCAACAATTCCTTATCTCAATAATCATCATTGGTTTAACGGTTGCTCTGTACCTCGTAATGAGACGATTGTATTCGAAGTATTCATACTCGTTTCTCCTTCCCTTGCTAACAACAACCATTACCATTATTGTATTACTAAGTATGTTTCACCTATCCTATGAAACGTATATGATAGGGGGACAATGGATCAATGGATTGCTGAGTCCTGCGGTTGTTGCTCTTGCTTACCCTTTGTATAAACAGAGAAAAACATTGCTAAAACAGCTCGTTCCCATTCTTGGTGGAATTCTTGTAGGAATTTTTGTAGGTATGGTAAGTGGAGTGGTATTGGCGAAGAGTCTTGGAGTTTCAAAGGGACTCCTTCTTTCGGTCATTCCTAAATCCATTACAACACCAGTGGCGATTCAAGTGACATCGGAAATTGGAGGGATTCCTTCTATGACCATTGTTTTTGTTATGATTGCTGGTCTTTCCGGGGCGGTTTTAGGCCCGCTCGTGTTTAAGTGGTCTCGGATTACAAGTCCGCTGGGGAGAGGTTTGGCATTTGGTAGTGCTTCTCATGCCATTGGAACCTCCAAAGCAAAGGAGTTTGGAGAAATAGAGGTTTCAACTAGCTCGGTTTCCATGACATTAAGTGCGATTTTAGGATCGAGCTTTGGTACGGTGGTGGCATGGTTTTTTCAATAGTAGGTTGGGAAATAGATAAAAATGTGTCGAATACTTTATATAAAAATTGGAAGTTTTTTCTGTTATTCTGTTTTTAGAAAGGATGGTTTGTCTTTATGAGGGAAGAAAAGCGTAGAAAAAAGCGGAGATGGGTAAGAATAACTGGAATAGTACTGTTGCTGCTTTTTCTAGGAGCCGGTGCCTATGCGTATTCCGTTTATCATTCATTAAGTAAAGCAGTGGAAACGATGCATGATCCAACGAGTCGGAAGGTTTCCGATAAGAGGGCACAGGAGGTTTCACTTGAGGGGCAGGAGCCGTTCTCTGTGCTTATGCTTGGTGTCGATGAGAGAGAAGGAGACAAAGGCCGATCCGATACGATGATTGTATTGACGGTGAATCCGCAATTAGAGACTGTGAAAATGTTAAGTATCCCACGTGATACGAGGGTCGAGATCGTTGGGAATGGTACCGAGGATAAAATCAATCACGCATATGCCTTCGGGAATGAAGAAATGGCAATGGCAACAGTAGAGGATTTCCTAGATATTCCAATAGATTATTATATTAAGGTGAATATGGAAGGCTTTCAAGATATCGTGAATGCGGTGGGCGGAATTAGTGTGAATAACTCGTTTGAGTTTTCTAACGGAGGAATTACCTTTAAAGAAGGACAAATCAGTCTAACGGGAGAAGAAGCACTTGCGTACGTTCAAATGAGGAAGGGTGACCCACAAGGAGATTTTGGAAGGCAGCAGCGTCAGCGACAAATTATTCGAGGGGTCATTCGTGAAGGAGCAAGCTTTAGCTCACTAACCAATTTCGACAATATTTTCTCCGCACTCGGAGAAAATGTTCGAACCAACCTAACTTGGGATCAAATGGTCGATATCCAGAAAAACTATCGGAAGTCCGGAAGTATGATCGACCAACTCACCATTCAAGGAACAGGCGGGTACATAGGGAAAGTATGGTACCTATTTGTTTCCGATGAGGAAAGAGAACGCGTACAGCAAGAGCTAAAAGGACATTTAGAAGTATAAACAAAGACCCAGCCGCTATGGCTGGGTCTATTAACGTCCCACTTTTGGTGACAGACACCCTTCGCGGACACTTTTATCGCTTTTGTCCACCTGAGACGGACAGTATGGTGTTTATAGTAAGTGTCCACTCCAGGCGGACAAAAACACCTAATCTGTCTTTTGGTGGTGACAGACACCGTTTTTACTATGAGAGGAGGATTAAGTCTCGGAGCTCGTCGGTGGAGAGCTCGGTAATCCAGTTGTCGCTTTGGATGATGGCATCGTTTAGCGTTTGTTTTTTCTCTAGCATAGCGTCGATTTTTTCTTCGAGTGTTCCCGTGCTGATAAATTTGTGAACATGAACGAATCGTTTTTGGCCAATTCGGTAGGCACGGTCGGTAGCTTGATTTTCGACGGCAGGATTCCACCAACGATCGTAGTGAATGACGTGGTTCGCGGCCGTTAAATTAAGTCCGGTTCCACCAGCTTTCAAGCTTAACAGGAACACAGGGAACTCACGGTTTTGGAATCGGGTAATCATCTCATCACGTTTTGCTTTTGGCACACTTCCGTTTAAGAATGGTACTTCGATTCCATACTTCTTATTCAGTACTCTACGGATAATCTCACCCATCTCGATGTATTGAGTGAAAATTAATCCACTTTCCTCACGTTCAAGCACAGCTTCGATGAGTTCGGTTAATTTTTCAAGCTTCACGGAACGATCAAGAAGCTGTAATGGATTTACTTCCTTCAAATACAAAGCAGGGTGATTACATAGCTGCTTTAAGCGGCTTAATAGCTGTAAAATAAGACCCTTTCGCTCGAGGCCAGTAAGCGTCTCGATCTGAGCAAAGGTATCCTGGACGAGCTGCTCGTATAAAGAAGCCTGTTCAGCGGTTAGCGGACAGTATTCCTTCTGCTCCTGCTTATCCGGCAAATTGAGGGCAACCTCTTCGTCCTTTTTCGTTCGTCTTAATAAAAATGGTCGAATCAATGCTTGAAGCTCACCGATTTTTTCCTTCTCATTGTCCTTTTCGATCGGCAAGACGAACTTTTTCTGGAAATTCCCTAAGCTTCCTAAATACCCGTGATTCGTAAAATCAAAAATGCTCCAAAGCTCGGTCAGTCGGTTTTCCATCGGTGTCCCGGTAAGAGCGATATGGTGTTTGCCCTTCAGCTTTCGTACCGCACGCGACTGCTTCGTTCCGGCATTTTTAATATTTTGAGCTTCGTCGATTGCGACTGAGCTCCACGTAATGGGCTCGAACTCGGCTGCATCGATATGTGTTAGACCATAGGAGGTTAAAACCACATCCGACTCCAACGCTTTCTCATTGAACTTTTCCTCTTTCAACCGATTGGATCCGTAATGAAGGTAGACCTTCATATTGGGAGCAAAGCGTTCAATTTCCTTTTGCCAGTTGCCGAGCACGGACGTTGGACAGATAATTAAAGCTGGTGCTGGGTTTTTGTCCTCTTTTTTCACCTGTAATAGATAACTAATCAGCTGAATCGTTTTTCCAAGTCCCATATCATCGGCTAAAATGGCGCCAAAGCCATACTTTCGTAAGAACAATAGCCAGCTCATCCCTTGCTTTTGGTATGGTCTTAGCTCGCCGAGGAAATTTTTAGGCACATCAACCTCTGGAATCGACCGGATGTCCTGAAGCTGCTTGATCATTTGCTTCCACTGACGGTTTAAATCAATTTGAATTTTGGCAAATGCACGTGGATCATCTAAGGACTGTGATGGGTCCTCGTCATCCCCACCTAAAAGCTCCTGCTGGATAAGGTCTCGTACGTGCAGTCCTTCTTTTTCTGCCTTTTTCATCAGGTCTTGAATCGTACGAATAAAGCCAGGATCAAGCTTGATCCAACGACCGCGAATATACACAAGCCGCCTTTTTTCCTCGACCAGCTGATGGAATTCATCCTCACTCAGCTCCACTCCGTTCATCGAAAAACGCCAATTGTAATCGAGCATTGCCTGAAGGCCGACAAAGGATTGACCTCGTGAGCCGGTTCCCTTGAGCTTTGCTTTTACCTTTAAGTTGGCGTTCTTCATTGCTTGCCACCAGGAAGGGAGGAGAATTTCGACTCCAAGTGCAAGCAACGTTTCACTAGCATCAGACAAGAACATCCAAGCATCGTTTTCCGTTAACTGACTAGTGACACCGCGTCTTCCTTCCAGCCAAGGAAAAAGCTCAACCCAACGCTTCTGCTCGCGCTCAATATAGGAGTCGTACGAATACCAGCTTTTAGGCATATTGCTATCATCTTTTGCATCAACAAGTAGATCGGGTTGCTTTTTTCCTCGTAAAAAGACTTGAAGCTCCCATGTTCCGTCAAGATCAGCGGGTTCCTCTAAGCGGAGTCCTAGTGAAAAGGGGACCTGTGATTCCTTTAAGCCAATCCATTCGCTCCATGTTTCCTCATCAAAATAGGCGGCTAATGCGCTTGGTGACAAAGCTTGGTTTTTCAAAGCCTCAAGCTTGATGCCTACCTTTTCATGCCATTCCTGATTTCTGTCGAAGAAGGCACTAAGAGAGGAGTCAAACCATTTTTCTATAAAAAGCTGAACGGTTTCGTCCTCAGAAATTTGTTGCTCAAAAAAGGAGGGGTCAAATTCCTGCTTTACTCGTTCAGGAAGGGCCCAGCGGAATTCGTCCTGCTCCCATGCTGAAAAATCAGGAAGCCAATCTTTTTCCGAAATCGCTTCGTGTAGGGAATGGGCAGAGGCTAGACAGATTTGCGCCGTTTCATCCCAATCCCATTCAATGAGCTGGTTGAATTGCTCTTGGGCTAAAAGAGATACAAGCTGCCATGCGTCGATCGACACTCCGGGATGAGGGTCAATCGTTACTTCTTCGACAAAGGTTCCGTAATACGATTCCTTGTGACGGTTAAAAAGAAGCGATTTCCACTGGGACGGTTGAACGTCGTCGTTATGGTCATTGGTTGCCCAAATAAAGTATCGGTTGTTTTCTATATGACGAATGTGTATGTGTACGAGTCTCGTTTTAAGCATGAATCAGCTTACCCCTTTGACATTCCTCGTGAAATGCTCGAAGCCGTTTCGTTCGTTCAAGTAAAAGTTCGAAAAATTGCTCGAACTCATCTTGGCGCTTGAGCTTTTTGTAGAGCGTACGAAGTTTTTTTAATTCACGAACGGCTTGGCGATAGTTGCCACGATTTTTTAAATCAATATTTTTCTGAATCGATTGATGATAGAGTGGTAAAAGGACGGACGGGTCCTCCTTTTGAAGCTCTTTGATTTTATCGGTTGAGATGGAGGTCATATCATAGCCGATATAGGCTTGCAGGTCGCTCCATTTTTCATATTGCTTTTCTACATATAAGTAATGCTCATAATCACGATAGCTATAAGGAAGAAGCTGCATGAGAATCTTTTCGTACAGATCAATTCGGTTCGTATCTGAGCAATAGGATTGCAGTACCCTTGTCGCATACCGTGTGAAGTCAAAGCATGCGTAGCTATTCGGTAGGCTTAGTAAATAGGGTCGTAGATATCCAACAAATGCATCAACAAACGGTCCCATGCGTTTCCAGTCACGGTTTGACTTAAAATCCTCTAACCAGATAAGGAGAAAAGGACAGATGTTTGATTCGTGCTGATTGATAATGGATAAGGCTTTTTCATCTTGTTTGACCAAAAGGTTAAGATGGATGTAACCGATGGACAGGGCGTAAGAGCCGTTGATTTTGCCAAGATTCTCAAGCTTTTTAAGCTCTTCTTCACGCCAATGCTTCTTTTTAAAAAGAGAACTCCAAAGTAGCTGATAGAGCTGAATCCGTTCAAATTCTAAAGCGACCTCGTCAATGAGGAGGTCGGTGACGTCATCCTTTAAGCGGGCAATGAACTCATCAAAGGCGAAGGGAAGGGCGTGTACGCTTAAGCGATTAATAAGCACTTCCGTTTCATCAATGAGTGAGAAAAATAACTGTTGGTAGTTTCTTTCAATGTCATAAGTACTGTGGCCGCTTTCCTGGCTTAAGGAGAGTAGCTGGCGGAAGGAATAAATATTTCCGACCAATTGGTACAGGTGCTTCCATTCGAGTTCAACCGGCGCGATGGCACGTAGTCGTCTCGTATATGCTTGGTATAGTTCTGGGATGAGGTAGGGCTTTGGTGTGCCTTGGCCTTTCATGATAGCCTCAAAGCTAGATGTAAAGGTTTTAACCCATGTATCATAGTGAGGCTTAAATGATCCTTTCGCCTTCATTAAATCTTTTGCTTTCATAAGCCCAAGTTCTTGGGCGGTTTTTTTCTCATGAAGAGGGGTGCGCCATTCCTCGACCCAATCAGCCACACTTCCCACCTGTGAATAAGCGTACAGAAAAGTAGCGATGATGTGGCGGCAGATTCCTTCGTTTGGGCAGGAGCAGGAGCTTGTTTGGAAGAAGTTGAGCTCAACCTGAACAAACACCGGTGTAACATCCTGAACCGTCGATGTAACCGATCCATCCTCGTAGCGGACCTTAGTAACAAGACCTTGCCTATATATAAGAAGTCCCTTTTGTATGAGCTTCGCATCCGGCTCATAGCCAGGACTAAGAAGTCTCGAAACATCTGCGGCAGCTGCTTCAATTAATTCATTATATACCTCAGGGATATGCGACATCCGTCCAACCCTCCCATTTTCAGAAATAGTCTATCCTCCATTATACCACCGAATGCGGTGACAGACACCCTTCAAGGACAGATTGTAGGAAAGTGTCTTTCTGGGGTGACAGACACCGTCCGTGGACAAAAGTAGGGAAAGTGTCTTTTTAGGGTGTCTGTCACCCTTTGTGGACAGAAACACTGGTTTTGTACGTGTGGGATGGACAGTTAATGAATAACCACAAAAAAACTGACCCAACCAGGTTGAGTCAGTGATCATTCCTACTATTATTTCTTAAGCTTCTTCCAAGTGTCGTCGAAAGCTTTCATTGTTTCTTCTTTCGATGCTTGGCCGCCAACGTAGGCTTGAAGAGCTGCACCGAATTCTTGACCTGCACCATCTGGGTACTTCATGAACTGCCAAGAGTATGTTTTGCCTTCTTTAGAGTACTTTAGAAGGTCAGCACCTAGAGGTCCAATGTCATCAGCTGAAGCGTCGATTGATTTGAAAGCAGGGATGTACTTGAATTCTTTTGTCATAGCTGTTTTACCTGCGTCAGAAGTAACCATCCAGTTTAAGAAGTCCTTTGCTGCTTCTTTTTCTTCATCTGTAGCACCATTGTGAATAACCCAGTTACTTGGAACGTCAACCATTAGCTTATCCGCTTGTGCTGCATCGTCCGTAAGTGGCATTGGAATGAATCCAACTTCAATTTCAGGGTTAATCTTGTCTAACATTGGTTGAATCCAGTTCCCTTGTTGCGTCATCGCCACTTCACCAGTAGCAAATAAAGTTACTTGTGTGTTGTAGTCAGTTGTTAATGGATTTTTGTTCCCGTACTTGATCGTTAAGTCAATTAAATCGAAATACTTGCTCACATATTCGTTACCTTCAATTTTTCCAGAGCCATCATTTAACCCGTTAAAGAAAGCCGCTGTGTCTTCTTGGTAAGCAAATGGAACGTTTAAGCCGTGGTTAGCTAATACCCACCACTCGCCGTATCCGATTGAGAATGGAGTAATACCAGCGTCTTGAAGCTTCTTAGCAGCTGCTTCTAATTCAGAGAATGTTTTCGGAAGCTCAGTGATTCCTGCTTTTTCAAATAATTCTTTGTTATAAGCAAATCCGTAACCTTCCATGTTCAACGGCATTCCGTATACTTTCCCGTCAAGGGTCATTCCATCTAATGTTCCTTCGAATGCATCGTCAATCCATGGCTGATCAGAAAGATCTTCAAACTTATCCTTCCAAACAAGTGCCGCTGCATCTCCGTCGTTCATGAAGATATCAGGTGCTTTATTGGAAGCGAATTTTGCTTTCAGGGCAGCTGCTCCGTCCGCTCCGCCTCCAACGGTTTCAATGTTAAAAGTTACATCAGGGTTTTCTTTTGTATATTCATCTGTTAACGCTTTCAATTGATCAGCAATTTCAACCTTACCTTGGAAAACATCAAGAACAATCTTGTCATCCTTGCTTCCACTATCCTTGTCACCAGACGCACTGTCGCTTGAACATGCTCCTAATAGAAGGGATGCGGATAATACACCTGCTAATACCGAATACTTTTTCAACTTTAAAGCCATTTTTGTTTTCCCCCTTGGAAAATGATCTTTAATATATTGGATCCACAGCCTGAGTTTTCAGACCGTGGAGGTAAACCCATTACTTAATTGAACCGCTAGTAATCCCTTTAATGATGTGTTTTTGCATCGAGAAGAAGAAAATCAATAACGGGATAATTCCTAGAACCAATGCGGCAAGTGCTAGATCCCACTGCTTCGTATATTGACCGAAGAAGAAGAAGGTTGCAAGTGGAATCGTTCTTAATTCCGGATCTTGAAGAACAAGGGACGGCAATAAGAAGTCATTCCAAATCCATAAGCTGTTTAAAATCACAATCGTTACGGTGATTGGTTTTAATAGTGGAAAAACAATTCTCCAGAAGACCCCGAATCGAGTACAGCCATCAATAATGGCTGCCTCTTCAAGCTCAACCGGAATTCCTTTAATAAAACCGTGGTACAAAAAGATTGTCATTCCTGACCCGAAGCCAAGGTACATAATCACAAGGCCCCATATGCTATTCAGTAATCCAAAGTTACCTGCCGTCTTAACAAGCGGAATCATAATCGATTGGAACGGAATAATCATCGCTGCAACGAAGGTCATAAAGATCACATGACTAATCTTCTTTTTGGTACGAACCAGCATATAAGCCGCCATCGAGCAAAAAATAACTAACACGATATTACTTGTGACCGTAATAATTAGAGAGTTTGTAAATACATTCAAGTAATCTAGTTTCTCAAACGCTTGCACATAGTTTTCAAATTGAAACACTTTTGGTAATGCCGACGTGTTCGTTAGAATTTCGGCAAAAGGCTTCAAGGAGTTTGAAATTACATAATAGAAAGGGACTAAGAACACGAGTCCGAGCGCAATAGCAAGGATCTCAACAATAAAGGTTCTCCCTGTATACTTGTGACCCATCACGACTCAACCTCCCTTTTCTTAGAAATCGTCACTTGCAGCACGGAAATGGCTGCGACAATTAGGAAGAAAATCAATGCCTTCGCTTCACCTATACCGTAACGGTTGTTAACAAACGCCTCTGTGTAGATGTTAAGTGCTAACATTTCCGTTGACTTAAACGGTCCACCATTGGTTAAAGATAGGTTCGCATCAAAGATTTTAAAAGATGAGGCAGTGGTTAAGAATAAACAAATCGTTACAGCGGGTGCCACTAACGGCATTGTGATGTGTCGAAGAACCTGCCATCTGTTTGCTCCATCAATTCTTGCTGCTTCAATTAATTCTTGCGGAACATTTTGCAGTGCCGCAATATAGATGATCATAATGTAACCAGCACCTTGCCATACACTCACGATGACAATTCCCCAGAACGCCGTACTTGCATCTCCTAGCCACGCTAGTTCAAAAAGTGGGATGCCAGTTAACTCACCGATCGAAGCAAAACCTTTTACAAAAATGAACTGCCAAATGAATCCTAGCAATAGACCACCTAGTAGATTCGGCATGAAAAAGACCGTTCGTAAAATATTACTTGTTTTCAGCATTTGTGTCACGAGAAGCGCTAAACCAAAGCCGATCAAGTTTGTTAGTAAAATAGCGACGACCGTATATTTTGTCGTTAAAATAAATGAAGCGTGAAACTGTTTATCTTCAAATAGTAGATACTTGAAGTTATCTAGGCCGACCCATTGAACGGCACCCGTTACCCCATTCCAATCTGTAAACGCGTAGTAAACACCTGTAAAGAAAGGAATCAGAACAATTAAGGTAAATGCCAAGAAAACAGGTCCCACGAATAAGGTAAACAACCCTGCGTTTTTCAGATTCTTTTTACTTAGAAAAGGTTTGGATTCAGCCTTGTGCTTGCTTGTATCGCGAACAATCACTGATCCGTCAACTTCTTTTAGATTACTTTGACTATTCATTCCCAGCACCTCCATGTACCTATTTTCAACTATTTTACGAAACTATGAAACGGCTTACATTGACCAACTGGGTGGAAAATATTGAACCGTTTCTTTTTTTACACCCTCTGTTGAAGTCGGAGAAAATTGTGCTACAATGAGTGGGATTTCAGGTACATAGGAGGATAAGGGAGCTATGAAGTGGGGAATACGAAAAAAGTTAATCATCTTTTTAATGCTGGCAACCATCCTTCCATTTGGTACAGCAATTGGAATCACATATTATCAGACAACCAACTCCATTAATGATCAGTTTGTTTCAACGAACCACGATCTCATTGCAAAGGGCGAGCAGGAACTCACCGTTTATTTGGAGGATATCGCGCAAATGTCTACCGTCCTCTATCGTTATGAACCGCTAATGAGCGTGATGCGTGAAGGAATCTCTGATGATATAGGAAGGAATCAAGGGGAAATAAGACGGGCACTTGCCTACTTATTTAACACCCGACCAGAAATCGAACAAATGCATTTATATATTGATAAGGAAAAAGATTCATTTATAAACTATCATTCTACGATCAGTGGCCGGGGAGAGTATGAGAATATTTTTTCTCATCCTTATTATGCCGCGCTACCAGACCATGACGATTTTTATTTGATTGAAGCACCTCACGAAATATACAGCTATAACAATATGTCCCTAATTCCGAAATCGCAGAGTAAAAAGGTCCTAAGCTTTCATAGCATCATTCGCGATGTCCCAGCGGAAGATATTCTTGGATTTCTGTCGATTGATATCAATCTATCAAGAATCGGTGCGGTAGCGGATCGATTATATACGAAAGATGCCGAAGAGCTGTTTATTGTGAATGACCAAGGAATCGTGGTGTATTCGTCGAATGAAGAGGTGATTGGAGAGCCAATGACAGAGAGTTGGTACGAGCCGATCAAGCAGCAACCAGCATCGGCAAAGAGCATGGAATGGGATGAAGGGGTCATCGTGTTTGACCAATTTTCAGGGCCGGTAGAAAATTGGTATATCGCCAAGCGGATTCCGTATGATGTGCTTTATCAAATGGCAAGGCAAACCGCGTATACGAATATCCTAATCGGAATTGTCACGCTCATCGTGGTGTTAGTTGCCACCATGTTCGTTTCTTTTAAAATTACAGCCCCTATTAAAGTGCTGATTACCAATATGAAAAAGGTAGAAAAAGGGGAGTTTAAGGCCGATTTTGAGTCCTTAGGAAATGACGAAATTGGTATGTTAGGAAAACATTTTAAGAGCATGATAGAAAAAATAAATGAACTGATTGAGCGAGAATACCGGTTGGAGATTGAAAATAAAGAATCTCAGCTTCGTGTCCTGCGTTCACAAATTAACCCTCATTTTTTATACAACTCGCTTCAATCGATTGGCACGTTGGCACTCAAGGCTAACGGGACAAAGGTGTATACACTGTTAACCTCACTCGCTGGAATCATGAGGTATAGCATGAATATGAGAGAAGACATTGTCCCGTTTTCACACGAAGTCCGGCATGTGAAATCGTATTTGCAGCTGCAAAAACAACGATTTGATGATCAGTTTCAATTTCAGCTTGTGATCGATAAGGAAGCCGAGGGAATTCTTGTTCCGAAAATGATCCTGCAGCCGATTGTTGAAAACTGCTTTAAGCATGGTTTTGATCAGCATACAGACAAACAATCGATTATCATTTCTGCTGCCGTCCAAGAGAACGGAATGCTTCAAATCCGTGTAAAGGACAATGGATCAGGGGTAACGGAGGAGCAATTACATCATATCCGTCAGGAGTTATATAGTGGAACGGAGAAGACTTCCGAATCGATTGGACTGAAAAATATTTATGACCGATTAGTGATTTATTACCGAAATCGAGCCAATTTTATTATTTTTAAAAATGGGGAAGTAGGCTTTGGGGTAAGCATTGATATTCCAGTTGAGATGCCGAAGGAGGGGAAGCAATCGTGAACGTATTAATTGTTGATGATGAAACGCATGTACGTGAAGGAATCAAACTTCTAGGAGATTGGGAGAAGCACGGAATCACCACGATCTATGAAGCGAGCAACGGGGAAGAAGCAACGAATCTCATTGAAAAACACCGTCCAGAGATTATTTTTTCCGATATGAAAATGCCAAAAATGGACGGCACGAAGCTGCTTGAATGGATCAAAGGCAATCAGCCTACAAGCAAGGTGATCGTTGTTACAGGATACGATGACTATCATTATATGAGAAAAGCGATTCACTTCGGAAGCACGGATTATTTGCTAAAGCCTGTTGACCCGGACATATTGAACCAAACACTAGAAACGGCAGTAAATGAGTGGAAAAAGGAAGAGCAGGAGCGGAAAAAAGAAGAGAGCAGCGGTCAGTTGATGAATATGATGAAGCCCGTCTACCGCGACCGAAAGTTTACACAGCTTATGAATAGTGATGAAGGTGTGGACGATGGCTTGTTCGAGGAATTAGGATTTCAGCCATCACATAGCTACAAAGTAGGCATTATTCGGCTCAACCGAAGAACGATTGAGGCCTTTGGTGGTGACCGGGATTTAGCCTATTTTACGGTACTTAATGTGGTGAACGAGGTTTTACTAGAAAAAGAGTGTGGAATCGGTTTTCGATATCTATCTAACAAAGGCGAGGTTGTCATCATCTTTTGGGATCGGTTTGATGAGGTCGAGAACATACTTGCTGGCATTTACGAATCCTTGCAAGCAGCCATGAATATTGCTTGTCCGATTGCTTTAGGAAAAATGGTCGTGGAAAGCTTACAACTAAAGGAATCGTACCGAGAAGCAAGGAAGGTGCTTGTGGGCAGAAACCTGTTGGAGAAGAAAGCATGTAAGGTATATGTGGAAAATGTGTTGCCGGCCAAACCATTAAAGAGTCTCATGGACTATTCCTCAAGCATCGACCTAGCGATACAGGCAGGAGAAATAGAAGCATTTGACGAGTTAATCGAACAGGTACGAACCGATTTTACAGAGCAGGACTACTTATCGGTTAGGCAAGTATTGCAGTTTGAAAATGAATACTTACTGCTTAGCAATCGCTCTTATAAAGCCAATAAGCTTGTGGTGAAGGTATCTGAAGACGTCGAAGGGCGGGTGGACTCGTTCTTTGATGAAGATGGAAACTTTATGCTGGACGAATATGTGGCCGCGAAAAGGCGCGAGATCGGTTTGTTTTTAAGGAAGATGAAGAGACAAGCCAGTCGAAAAACAAGCAATATCATTGAAGACATTGAAGCCTATTTGCAGGTGAATTTCGATCGTGACGTAAAGCTTCAAGAGATTTCTGAGCATTTTTACATTAGCAGAGAGTATATATCAAGGAAGTTTAAGCAGGAATTTAACGTGAATATCTCTGATTATATAGTGAATATCCGAATGAAAAAGGCGAAGTCACTGTTGAAAAATAGCCAGCTGAAAATTTATGAGATTGCGAACATGATTGGCTACCAGGATGATAAGTATTTTCGGAAGGTGTTTAAGAAGGTTGTGGGGATCACGCCGAATGAGTATCGGGCTAGTATGGAAGAGAAGAAATGAATGGTAAAACAGGAAGCACTCTTTTAGGGGGTGCTTCTATTTAATATGGAGATTGTACCAACTCGATTTACTAAGATTCTATGGTAAAGGATAGTCCTAATTTACTATAACTAGGAAGAAAATAAACCTATTTAATTCTACTATATTTTGATATTCTAATAAATGTAATAAAAACTTTGTTGAACTTTGTCTGTGAGTAACAGGAAGGTCTCATAGTTTACTATTGTTTGTAACTTTATGCTTAATCACTATTTACTTAAGTAGTGAATATAATAAATTTTTAATAGGAGGTATAAAGAAACGTTGAAGTTCACGCAAAAGATCTTTATATTGCTGATTAGTACATTACTAGTGAGTCTCTCTTTTATTTCCAATTTAAATATTGGTTATGCAACAGAAAGCTCAAAAACAGTTAATTTTAGTGAAGGATCTAGTTATTATCTCATTCACTATAATGGTGAAGAACAAGAAGTAATAATCAATGAAGAGGTTACCTTGAAACTAACTGGATGGACCGATGAAACGAAATCATCTGTTAACGGAACGATCTACCATTCTACTAATCAAGCAATAGATACCGTTTTAACGGTTAGTGAGGGGTTAAATAAACTCAATATTACAGATGAAGAAATTACTTTCTATCGGGTCACTGTTGCAGATACATTTACTGCAGAAAAAGTCACTCCCATTGAGTTAAACGAACAATGGAATGTTATAGAAAGAAAAGATAATGGAACATCTATAGAAGAAAAAAAGACCGTTGATGAATATGGTACAACTATAAAAAATGAAATAGTGTATTTTCTAACCGAAGAAAATAACCAAAAAACAGAGATTACTGAAGAGGAATATGATTCTCTAAATGCGGTTGAACCCGAGCAACCTGTATTGTTTAGCGCCGCTACCGGACCATCAGTTGTCTATTCTACACATGTAGAAAGCTACGGTTGGTTAAATTCAGTCTCTAATGGTAGTGTATCGGGAACATCTGGTGAATCCAAACGATTAGAAGCAATTAAGATTTCATTACAAAATGCTCCATATTCTGGGGGGATCTCCTACAGGACTCACGTACAGGACTATGGGTGGCTAAGTAATGTATCAAATGGTGCTGTATCTGGAACATCCGGACAATCGAAGCGCTTGGAAGCCATTCAAATTAGTTTAACTGGTGATATGGAAAAGTATTACGATATTTATTATCGTGTTCATACGGAATCCTATGGCTGGTTAGATTGGGCCAAAAATGGACAATCTTCTGGAACTCAAGCTCTTGCGAAACGGTTAGAAGCTATTCAAGTAGTATTAGTAAAAAAGGGTGGAGCTGCACCTGGTTCTACTAATAAACCTTTTGTCATCGATCCAACAGTTTCTTATTCCACACATGTTCAGGATTATGGGTGGTTAACACCTGTTACTAGCGGGGCAACCTCTGGAACATCCGGACAATCGAAACGTTTGGAAGCCATTAAGATGTCTTTACAAAATAACCCGTATTCAGGGGATATTGTTTACAGAACTCATGTGCAAGACTATGGTTGGTTGCCTAACGTGTCCAATGGAGCTCTCTCTGGAACTTCGGCAGAAAGTAAAAGGATGGAAGCTATTCAAATTTACCTAACTGGTGAAATGGCACAACGATATGATATTTATTATCGTGTTCACACGGAAAGCTATGGCTGGTTAGATTGGGCCAAAAATGGACAATCTTCTGGAACTCAAGCACTTTCAAAGCGATTAGAAGCCATTCAAATTGTTTTGGTCGAAAAAGGTGGAGCTGCACCAGGGGCTACCAACAGACCATTGGTTATCAATCCATCTGTAACTTATTCCACCCATGTACAAGATTCAGGTTGGTTAGCACCAGTTTCTGATGGTGCCTTGTCTGGGACTTCAGGACAATCAAAACGGTTGGAAGCAATCAAGATTTCCTTGCGAAATAATCCGTATTCTGGAAGCATCACCTATAGAACTCATGTTCAGGACTATGGCTGGTTAGGTTATGTTTCAAATGGTGCGATATCCGGAACATCTGGAGAAGGCAAGAGAATAGAAGCGATTCAAATCAATCTTAGCGGTGAAATGGCTCAGTATTACGATATTTATTACCGCGTTCACGCAGAGTCCTATGGGTGGTTAGATTGGGCCAAAAATGGACAATCAGCAGGGACGGAATTAGCATCGAAACGACTGGAAGCAATAGAAATTATACTAGTTGAAAAAGGTAAAGCGGCACCTGGTCCTACAGATAAACCATTTGTAAAGCCTAGCGTGATAACTTCCTATAACTATTATAATATTACGTTAAACGACGCTCTAAACATGCAAATGAAAGTTTTACCACAGACAGATAAATATAGATATAATCCTGCTTATGTTAGTAGTCAATATCTGCAAATGTCTTCTGGGGGCTCAATAATTGGTAGTAGTGTAAATTTAAGAACATTGCCAAGCACGAGCAGTAGTATCGCTGCAACTGTAGGTAAAGATACACTCTTCATACTGTTAGATAGTAATATTATAGGTGAGAGTGTTTCTGGAAATACAAGATGGTATAAAATTGAATATAAGGGTCAAGTATTGTATGTTCATAGCACTCTGGCAAGTAATAATTTGCGAGTTGGTAAAGTAACTTCTGCTACTCTAAACATTCGTGCAGAAAAGAATAGTACAAGTCATATTTATGGCTCCGTAGGTATGGGTAGCTTATTATCTGTATTGGAGGAAGATAATAGTACTGGTTGGTATAGAGTAGGGATTGGAAACTGGCGTAATGCAACTTCTTCAGATGTATTGCAATATTTAAACCCAACAGCTTACATCAATGATGAGAAGCAAAGATTCCAATTCATGAACCTTAGTAAACCTAGTGACGTGTCAGTAGGAACGCTAAATACATTCCTTACAGGAAAAGGAATTCTTGCAAATCAGGGGCAAGCGTTTATAGATGCTGGAAATAAATATGGAATGAATGAAGTCTATTTAATGGCTCATACTCTACTCGAAACAGGAAACGGGACTTCTACTCTTGCGAGAGGAGTAGATTACAACGGGAAAACCGTTTATAACATGTATGGCGTAGGTGCTTATGATGATTGTCCACTAGAATGTGGAGTGCAAAGGGCTTATGATGAGGGATGGTTTACTCCGTATGCGGCGATTGTAGGTGGAGCAGCATTTATTAGTGATAAATATTTAGGTGGTAATAACCGATACAAGATTGTTCAAAATACGATATATGAGATGCGTTGGAATCCGGAGTTAATGTCTACTAAACTTGAAGTCGGAAATCAATATGCTACAGATATTGGATGGGCTTATAAACAAGTAAATACTATGTATGAAGTTTATAAAATCCAACCGTACACTATTTACCTTGAAATCCCAACATATAAATAATTTCTAGTAAAGCTATTTTCTAGTAGTACAACTTATATACGGTTGTACTACTTTTTTTATCTATTAATCCTGACAATAATACTTGGTGTTAACTATAATTTTGTGCAGGCATTTTTCCAATTGTAATAGCACCGAATAAACCCTACTAGAATATACTTTTTGTGACAATATAGGTAGGAGCTGAGTGGGGGAGTCGTTTTTGAACATAACCATATATCAAGGCAACGATCATTTGCTGCCGCCTTCTGATATCACCATTGTGATTGATGTCATCCGAGCCTTTACAGTAGCTCATTATGCTTTTATCAAGGGTGCTGAGAAGATATTGCTCGTCGGTACGGTTGAGGAAGCATTTCGTTTAAAGGAACAGTTTCCAAATTATCTCCTTGCCGGGGAAGTGAAGGGGTTACCCATTGAAGGGTTTGATTTGGATAATTCACCTGCGAGCTTGATGTCAAAGAATGTGGCAGGAAAATCACTGGTCCAAAAGACAACCAATGGGGTGAAAGCAACCTTACATTCACTACAGGCAGAACATTTATTTGTAACGGGATTTTCCAATGCAAGAACCACTGCGACTTTTTTAAAAGAAATGGTTCGAGAAATAAGAGGAGAACCTCAAATTCATATTGTCGCGTCCCATCCAGAGGGGGATGACGATCTTGTCTGTGCAGAATTTATCAAGGGCATCCTCGAAGGTAGTGAAGTACTAACAGAAGAGGATGTTAAGAGAAGAATAAAAAACTCGGTAGTGACTGCAAAATTCTTTGATCCCGCACAACCAGAGTTCAATCCAGAGGATATTACTTATTGCATGAAGGAGATACCGGAGACGTTTCTAATGAAGGTAAATAAGAATGGCGGAATACCAGTGATAGAGAGGTTTCAAATATGAACAAAACTCAATTAATGTTGCCACAACGTGAACAAAAGCCAAGAAGTCATGGGATTACGGCTTTGATCGATAATGGGATCCCTTTGTCCTCCTTTATCGATACGATTTCAAGTGCAAGTAGGCTGATTGACTATGTGAAGTTTGGCTGGGGCACATCCCTGATTACTAACAAGCTGGAAGAGAAGATCGAATGTTTACAAGAACATGACGTTCACTTCTTTTTCGGCGGTACGTTATTTGAAAAATTCCTAAGTCAGGGAAGAATCGATGACTATCACGAGTACTGTCGTCAATATGGCTGTAAGTATGTAGAGATTTCCAATGGTACATTAGCGTTAACGAACAAGGATAAAGCCCGTTATATTCGGGATTTTTCTAAGGAGTTTACCGTCTTTAGTGAAGTCGGCAACAAGGACAGCAACCATCACAAAAACGAGGACATCTCTCAATGGGTTGACTGGATCCAAGAAGACTTTGAGGCGGGGGCTCATAAGGTGATCACAGAAGCGCGGGAAAGCGGCACAAGTGGAGTTTGCAACAGCAACGGGGAGCTACGACTTGATTTAATCGACTGTATTTTAACATCAGGCATGGATCTTGAATCCATTATCTTTGAAGCCCCGAATAAAAAAATGCAAACCACCTTCATTAAAAAAGTAGGGCCCAATGTGAACCTCGCCAATATCCCGTTCTCCGATACCATTTCTGTTGAAACCTTACGCCTTGGCCTACGTTCAGACACATTTGATTTACTGTAAAGGAGAAGAGCGATGAGAGAAACAAACAAAGTATTCCATCTAGCGATTCCATGCAAGGACCTTGACGAAACCGTTGAATTCTATGAAAAACTCGGCTGCCAGCTAGCCAGAAGATACCACGACCGAGTCACCTTTAACTTCTTTGGAGACCAAGTCGTGTGCCATCTAAACCCAGAAGGCGTGGATCCTTCGCCGAAAATGTATCCGCGTCATTATGGAATCACTTTTGTCGACCAAGATGAGTTTAATCAAGTATTAGAATCTGCTATGGAAAAAGAACTGCCGTTTTTTCAGGAAAAAATGGTACGGTTCGCAGGGAAGCAAGAAGAGCATATTACGTTCTTTTTAATTGATCCTGCTAATAATTTGCTGGAGTTTAAGTACTATCACGATGTTGGGATGGTTTATTAGGTAGATAGATAGGTGAATAGGTGATAAATGGAGTCTCTCTTTTTTTAGAAGGGGGATTTTTTGTTTTTGTTGGAAATGGGAATGTGGATGGATGGGAAGAGAGAGAGCAGCCGTCGGTGCCCGTTTCGGGAGAGAATGTAAGTGGATGGTAAGAGAGAGCAGTTGTCAGTGCCCGTTGCGGGAGGAAATGAGGTTGGATGGTAAGAGAGAGAGGTTGTCAGTGCCCATTGCTGGAGGGAATGAGGGTGGATGGTAAGAGAGAGCAGTTGTCAGTGCCCGTTGCGGGAGGAAATGTGGGTGGATGGTAAGAGAGAGAGGCTGTCAGTGCCCCATTGCGGAGGGAATGAGGGTGGATGGTAAGGGAGAGAGGTTGTCAGTGCCCATGCAGGAGGAAAATAGGTTCTGTTGGTAACTTAGAGGGTAGTTAGGCTCCCCGAGAAGGAAAGAAAACGAGGTTAGCGGTAACCAAAGGGTGAGTTAGATTCCCGAGAAGGATAGAAAACGAGGCTAGCGGTAATCAAAGGGTGAGTTAGGTTCCCGAGAAGGAGAGAAAACGATGCTAGTGGTAACCAAAGGGTGAGTTAGATTCCCATGAAGGAGAGAAAACGATTCTAGTGGTAATCAAAGGGGAGTTAGGTTCCCGTGAAGGCAGGAAACGGAAGCTACCGGTAATCAAAAGAGGATAGTTTCTTTTTAAGTGTTTTTTGCATAAGCTAAGGTCAATATTTTCCACCCTATCCGTCAATGTAAGCAGTTTCATAAAATCTTTAACACTCTAAAATAGGGAGTAACGATAAAGATGAAGGAGTGGTTGACATGGTGAAGGTAACGGTATGGAATGAGAATCAACATGAGCAGAAGAATCCAGTGGTAAGGGATATTTATCCGGAGGGCATTCACGGGGCGATTGCGTCGTTTTTAACTTCAGCAGGTTACGAAGCGAAGACAGCAACTCTTGATGAGCCGGAGCATGGATTAACGGATGATGTGTTAGCAAATACAGATGTACTAGTTTGGTGGGGGCATCTAGCTCATAACGAAGTGTCTGATGAAGTCGTGCAAAAAGTACAGCAGCGTGTTCTTGATGGAATGGGCTTAATTGTTCTTCATTCAGGCCATTTTTCAAAAATCTTCAAAACATTAATGGGAACGAGCTGTGATCTGAAATGGCGTGAAGCAGATGAGAAGGAGCGCTTATGGGTAGTGAGCCCGAGCCATCCAATTGTCGAGGGAATTGGTGAGTATATTGAGTTGCCACAAGAAGAAATGTACGGGGAGCATTTTGATATTCCACAGCCTGACGAGCTGATTTTCACCAGCTGGTTTGAAGGCGGCGAAGTGTTCCGTAGCGGCTGTACATATACGCGCGGAAACGGGAAGGTGTTCTACTTCCGACCTGGACATGAAACATACCCAACGTATCATAACGAAAAAATTCAAAAGGTGATCACAAACGCTGTCAAATGGGCACAGCCAGTGAAAAGAGAGCGTCCGGTTTACGGAAACGCCAAACCATTAGAAACGATCAAAGGGGGAAACTAGCATGAAAAAACTACGAGTAGGTGTGATTGGCTGCGGAAGCATCGCACGCCATCGCCATTTACCTGAATATGCAGCAAATCCAAATGTGGAGCTGGTGGCGGTTTGCGACAATAACGCAGAGAGAGCACTAGAAATCGGAGAAAAGTACGGAGTTCCATCGTACACAAGTTTTGTGGAACTTTTAAGAAACGCGGAAGTGGATGCGGTGAGCGTGTGTACGCCGAACTATCTTCATGCACCGATCTCCAATGCAGCACTGCTTGCAGGCGTTCATGTACTTTGTGAAAAGCCAATGGCAACATCAAAAGAGGAAGCAGAGTCGATGATTGAGACAGCCAAAACTAGTGGCAAAAAGCTGATGATCGCACACAACCAGCGTTTTGTGGCATCACATCAAAAAGCGCGTCAATTGATTCAAAGTGGAGAAGTTGGAAAAATTTATAGCTTCCGTACGGCTTTCGGACATGGTGGACCAGAGGGCTGGAGCGTGGAAGGAAAAGAGGGCTGGTTTTTCCAAAAAGACAAGGCCTTTGTTGGTGCGATGGGTGATTTAGGTGTTCATAAAACAGACCTTCTTCGTTATGTATTAGGAGAAGAAATCGTTGAAGTGGGTGCCTTTGTAGAAACGAGTGCCAAGGAATTTGCGACAGTCGATGATACGGCGGTTTGTGTATTAAAAACAGAAAGCGGGATCATTGGAACACTTGCAGCAAGCTGGTCTTACGTGAGCAAAGAAGACAATTCAACGATAATTTATGGAGAAAATGCGATCCTTCGTTTAGAGGACGATCCAACCAATTCGTTAGTAGTTCAATACAAGAACGGTGATGTCGTGAATTACCAGCTTGGAAAAATTCAGTCGAATGACGAGGGCGGCCAATCGAGCTCTCATGTGATTGATTTATTTGTGGATGCTGTGCTGAATGATAGAGAAGTGGCCGTGAGCGGGGAAGAGGGTATGAAATCTCTTGGAGTGATTTTGGCAGCTCTTGAGTCTAATGAAACGAAACAGATTGTGAGAGTAATAGAATAATGGAAAAGTTACGAATCGGGATCATCGGGGTTGGCGGGATTGCACAGGCCCGCCATATCCCGGCTTTTCTTGCTTTAGGCGATAAGTGTACGATTACAGCCGTTAGTGACGTGAATGGTGAACGAGCTCGTGAGGCGGCGGAAAAATTTAATATCCCACATGTGTTTCAGGACTATAAAGAGCTTTTTCAAAAGGTAGATGCGGTTTGCATTTGTACGCCGAATAAATTTCATGCGGAAATTACAATTGCTGCGTTTGAAGCGGGAGTCCATGTGCTATGTGAAAAACCGATGGCGCTAAGTGCGGCCGAGTGTGAGGCAATGATTGACGCTTCGAAAAAGGCAAACAAGGTACTGGCGATAGCCTATCATTACCGTTTTATGAAGGAAGCCATCGCGGCGAAAAAGTCGATGGAAGACGTTGGGGAAGCGCTCGTTGTTCGAGTTCAGGCGTTACGGCGTCGCAAGGTTCCTGGATGGGGTGTTTTTACAAACAAAGATCTTCAAGGTGGCGGAAGCTTAATCGATTTTGGCTGTCATTTACTTGATTTGGCCCTTTGGTTGATGGGCAATCCGAAGCAAACAAGCGTAACGGGTCGCGCGTATAACACGTTGAGCAAAACTCCTGGTCTAGTGAACCAATGGGGAGAATTTAATCCCCAGACATTTGAAGTGGATGATCATGTAACGGCTTACATGACATTCGAGAACGGAGCTTCAATGCTGTTTGAAACGTCTTGGGCTGCAAATATAAAGGAAGATGTTGCGAATGTCAGCATATCTGGTGTTGAGGGCGGGATAAATGTATTCCCATTTGAACTCTACACAACGAAAAATGGCATGCTTTTTAACACGCAAGCAGACTGGATGCCAGGAGAAGAGGAACCAGATGTACCACAGGCCAGGAATTTTGTCGCGGCTTGTTTGGGTGAGGCGGAACTTGTGGTAAAACCAGAGCAAGCGCTACAAGTATCACAGATTATTGACAAAATCTATGAGAGTAGTGAAAGGGAGGAAGGTTCACGATGAAACTAGGAGTCTTTACGGTACTTTTTGCAGAGAAATCATTCGAAGAAATGCTTGATACAGTGAAAAATGCAGGTTTACATGCAGTCGAAATTGGTACGGGGTGCTATCCTGGAAATAACCATTGTGATCTAGACGCGTTATTGGCAAGTGAAGAAGCACGAGCAGAGTATCTTCGTAAAGTGGAAGAGCGCGGCTTGATTATTAGTGCGTTCAGCTGTCATGGGAATCCGATTTCCCCGGATAAAGCATTTGCGGAAGAGTCAAATGATACGTTGTTGAAGACGGTCAAGTTGGCATCACTTTTAAACGTACCAGTCGTGAATTGTTTTTCAGGTACAGCTGGAGATCACGAGGAAGCGAAGCAACCAAACTGGCCGGTGGCACCGTGGCCGAATGAGTACGGTGATGTGCTGAAGTGGCAGTGGGAGGAAAAGCTGATTCCTTATTGGCGTGAAGCAGGACAATACGCGAAGGATCATAATGTGAAAATTGGTCTTGAGCTACATGGCGGATTTTTGGTTCATACGCCATACACCTTGTTAAAGCTTCGCGCGGAAACTTGTGATGCGATTGGGGCGAACCTAGATCCAAGTCACTTGTGGTGGCAGGGAATTGACCCAGTGGCTGCGATAAAAATTTTAGGAAAAGAAAATGCGATTCATCATTTCCATGCAAAGGATACGTATATCGACCAAGATAATGTGAATATGTATGGATTAACCGATATGCAACCATACGGGGAAATCAGAACGCGGGCATGGAACTTCCGCTCAGTTGGAAGTGGCCATAGCCTGAAGGAATGGTCCGATATGATGAGCGCATTACGAACATACGGCTACGACTATGTCGTGAGCATTGAACATGAAGATCCAATTATGTCGATTGAAGAAGGCTTCACTCGTGCGGTTGTGAATTTAAAGTCAGTGTTAATTGAAGAGCCTGGCTCACAAATGTGGTGGGTGTAAGCAGAAATAGAGGTGCGAACGTGAACAAGAAGTGGTGGAAGGAAAGTGTCGCCTATCAGGTGTATCCAAGAAGCTTCATGGATAGCAATGGAGACGGCATTGGCGACTTAAAGGGGTTAACCTCCAAGTTAGATTATTTAAAGGATTTGGGCATTGATGTGATTTGGCTTTCACCGATGTACAAATCACCCAACGACGATAACGGCTATGATATTTCCGATTATCATGACATCATGGATGAGTTTGGGACGATGGCAGATTTTGATGAGCTATTGGCTGGCGTTCATGAACGTGGGATGAGAATCATTTTGGACTTGGTCATCAATCATACGAGCGATGAGCATCCTTGGTTTATTGAGTCTCGTTCAAGCAAGGATAACCCGAAGCGCGATTGGTATATTTGGGCTGACGGGAAGGATGGCAAGGAGCCGAATAACTGGGAGTCGATTTTTAGCGGTCCGGCGTGGAAGTACGACGAGGCGACCGACCAGTATTTCATGCATATCTTCTCGACGCGTCAGCCTGATTTAAACTGGGAAAACCCAGAGGTGCGTGAGTCGTTGGAGAACATGGTGAACTGGTGGCTCGATAAAGGCATTGATGGCTTCCGTGTGGATGCGATTTCTCATATTAAAAAGAAGCCAGGCTTCCCGGATATGCCGAATCCGAAAGGGCTAGATGTAGTTCCCTGCTTTCCTTACATGATGAATGTCGAGGGAATCGATGAGTGGTTGGCTGACTTTTCACAGAGGACCTTTAAAAAGTACGATGTGATGACGGTAGGAGAAGCGAATGGGGTTAAGATTGCTGACGCGGACCGCTGGGTTGGTGAAGAAATCGGCTATTTTAATATGATTTTTCAGTTTGAGTTTTTGGACCTATGGGATAAGAACTCGGATGATAGTCGTGTCGATGTTCGTGCATTGAAAAAGGCACTAACAAAGTGGCAAACGGGATTGGAAGGAAGAGGCTGGAATGCGCTCTTCATCGAAAATCATGACCAGCCGCGCCGTGTGTCGAGCTGGGGAAATGACAAGGAGTACTGGAAGGAAAGCGCGAAAATGCTGGGTGTGTTGTACTTCCTAATGAAGGGAACTCCGTTCATTTACCAAGGCCAAGAAATCGGAATGACAAACGTGCAATTCCCGTCGATTGAGGATTACAACGATGTAGGAATGGTCAATTATTACCGGGTCGAACGCGAGAAGGGTCGCTCGCATGAGGAGCTTATGAAGCTCATCTGGAAGCAATGCCGAGACAACTCACGCACGCCGATGCAGTGGAATGCTTCATCGGAAACGGCTGGATTCACGAGCGGAAAATCTACATGGCTTGGGGTGAACCCGAATTATGTGGATATTAATGTGGAGGAACAGCTGGAGGATCCGGATTCGATTTTGAATTTTTATAAGACGTTAATCCGATTGAGGAAGGACCAGCCTGTGTTCGTGTACGGTACGTATGAGTTACTACTGGCGAACCATCCAAAGCTATTCGCGTATACCCGCAAATGGGGGAAAAAGGTGGCGCTTGTGGTGAATAACTTTAGCGAAGACGTAACGAGATTTCGTGTTCCTGGAAGTGCGGTGGCGAACGTGAAATTAGGCAATTTCGAGCTCGTTCTCACAAATTATGACGTGGCTGATCGTAAGCTTCGTAAAGAGTTTAGCCTTCGACCATACGAATCTAGAGTCTATATTTTAGAATAAAAAATGAGCCAATCTGTTTTTGAGTAATTTACCCAAATAACAGATTGGTAGCTTTTATATTTAGAAGAGAATTGAAAAATTATTAATGTAATCCTATCAGAAGGAATTGATTCGTAATTCTAAACATGATATTCTTAGGTTAATAGTTTATGAAAGCGTTTGCGCAACGTGTTGCACAGTACGATAACAAAACTATTATCTCTTTTTTTATCATTTGTGCAACCGATTGCACGAATCTACACCCCAGAGCACCGAGATCTACATAATGTTCCAACAGTTCAAGCCCCAAGTAACATCACCAGGCAACACCCTTAAAAGAGAATAGGAGGAGAAGCGATTGAGTAGGAAGAACACGAGGGCATTCTCGATAGTGATGGTTATTGCTCTTCTACTTCAGCTAGTTTCAGGAAGTGGATTGTACACAAGAGCAAATGCCGAAACTACACCAGCGAGCCCAATCATCCATGAAGACAACAGTGTTACCTTTAGCTATGTAAGCAAAGGGGAAACAGCCGTTTATGTGATAGGGAACCATAACGATTGGTCAACCGACACAGCGACCCCGATGACGCTAGAAAACGGCGTATTCACGGCAACAGTCCCAACTCTGGCAGAAGGAGACTATCAATATAAGTTTCTATTAAACAATCGAAGCTGGGATGAAAGCACGACAGATCCTTTAAATACCAACCCACAAGCAGGAGGGAATTCCACCTTCCGCATCGGTCCGCCACCAGCTACAGCCACAAGTCCCATCATCAATGAGGATGGAACGGTCACGTTCCAGTACTTAGGAGAAGCTGAGCGAGTACGTGTCGCAGGCAGCTTTACGAGCTGGGCTGACGGTGCACTAGATATGGCGAAAAATGCTGAAGGTGTATGGCAGCTAACCACAGAACTTGCTCCGGGAACATATGAATACAAATTCATCCTAGGAGAAAACAACTGGATCACGGATCCAAGCAACCCGAACCAAGCAAACACAA
Organism: Robertmurraya korlensis NBRC 107688; assembly: GCF_001591645.1. Taxonomy (GTDB): domain Bacteria; phylum Bacillota; class Bacilli; order Bacillales; family Cytobacillaceae; genus Robertmurraya_A. The sequence goes on from NZ_BCVH01000019.1 coordinate 57,522, forward strand.
ACTCTGTCGTCCACGTACCAGGCCTAACCATCAATGCTCCGGCCACAACAAAAAAAGGTCAAACGGTCACACTATCAGCAAAATCATTAAACGAAGCTGGAGAGCAGTCTGACGTAACTCCACAATGGAGCTTGAAGGACGGAAGAGACGGAATCACGTTATCCAACAACAGCTTAACGATCGCTGACACGTATGCTGTTCAAGCAAATGACAGCATCACCGTCCAAGCAACACACGACGGAAAAACAGCTGAAAAATCGATTCAAATCCTAAGCACTACTTATTCTTATACCATTAACTATTACCGCTTTGACGGTGCCCAAAACAACTGGGATATGTGGATTTGGGAGGACGGGAAAGAAGGAGCGGCTTATCCATTCACGACAACGAAAGATGGATTTGCACAAGCAACTTACGAATTCTCATCAAGCTCCATCAATATCATCACAAGACCAGGTAACTGGGACACACAAGATGTGACACGGAAAATCGAAATCAAAGAAGGCAACTCAGCAGAAGTTTGGCTCACTCAAGACCAAGCCGAAGTAAGCTACACCAAGCCTGACTTAACGGCAGCTGTTCAAGCAGCTTTAATGGACGCAAAAAACAGCATCACCGTGTCCGTTAACAAAAAGCTAGCGGATGACACCACCTTTACACTAACCGATGTCGCTGCCAACCAGGACATCGCAACAACCATAACCAAGCTTAGTGATACAAAAGTGAAGCTAACGATTACAGACCCATCACAAATCGACGTAAGAAAACAATATCAAGTGAACGCAACCGGTTACCAACCTACAAAGGTAACGATGCGTAACGTCCTAAACGATGACCAATTCTACTATGATGGAAAAGATCTAGGGTACACGTACTCACCATCCGAAACAACGTTCAAGCTTTGGGCTCCAACGGCACAAAAAGTAAGCGTTGCCATCTATAACGATCAAGGCAATTATGAAGGGGCGTTTGTCACCGACCATACAAATGGAACAGAAACTCTAATGACCCGTGCCTCAAACGGCGTATGGTCACTAACTCTAAATGGTGACCAAGCAGGAAAATATTATATGTACAAAGTCGAGTTTGCAGATGGAACGACCAACTATGCGGTTGACCCGTATGCTCGCTCCACTTCGCCGAACGGTCAACGTACAGCGATCATCAACCTGGATGAGACGAACCCAACTGGTTTTAATCCTGAAGCAAAACCAGCGTTTGTGTCGCCAACGGATGCGATTTTATACGAGCTGCACGTGCGCGATTTTTCCATAGATGAAAATTCAGGCATGACCAATAAAGGGAAATACAAGGCATTCACCGAGTCGAACACCACGGGGCCAAATGGCATTAAAACAGGCTTAGACTCACTGAAAGAGTTAGGAGTGACTCACGTTCACTTATTACCAGTCTATGACTTCGGTTCCGTGAACGAGCGAACAGTCAATGATCCATCTTCAACGGATCCTAAGTTCAACTGGGGTTACGACCCGATCCACTTCAACGTACCAGAGGGGTCGTACGCAACTGACCCAGCAGATCCAACATCACGTGTAACCGAGTTCAAGGAAATGGTTCAAGCAATGCACAACAAAGGCATTCGTGTCGTCATGGACGTTGTGTACAACCACACATATATCCCTGAATCGACCCAGCTTTCTGGAGGTTCGCCGTTTGATAAAATCGTTCCAGGATACTACTACCGTACGGACGATGCGGGGAAAATTACAAACGGTTCAGGTACAGGAAACGAAGTTGCATCTGAAAGACCAATGGTTCGTAAGTATATCAAGGACTCCGTGAAATATTGGGCAACCGAATACGGAGTGGACGGCTTCCGCTTTGACTTGATGGGCTTAATCGACCGTCAAACGATGAGCGAATTAACGAAGGAATTAAAAGAAGAGGTTGATCCAAGCATTCTGATTTATGGCGAGCCATGGACAGGCGGATCAACAAGCTTAGATGCATCCCTTCAAAACTTCAAAGGAACACAGAAGGACCAAGGCTATGCCGTATTTAACGATAATATCCGTGGAGCGATTAAAGGTGGAAGTGATGATGCTTCAACTGGATTCGCAACAGGTGCAACCGGGAAAGAAGCGGACGTAGCGAAGGGTGTCATCGGTTCAATTACAGACTTTGCAAACCGTCCATCTGAGAGCATCAACTACGTCACGGCGCATGATAATTTAAACCTTTGGGACAAAATGATGAAGGTTGCGCATCAGGATATTACAACGGATCCGCACGCGATCATCACCGAGGACAGCGCTCTGCAAAACGAATGGGTGAAACGCAGCTTATTAGCAAATGGCATCGTATTAACATCACAAGGGATTCCTTTCATCCATGCAGGGGAAGAAATGCTTAGAAGTAAATACGGTAACCACAATAGCTATAAGAGCCCCGACAGCATCAACCAAATTCGTTGGGAGCTCAAGGACCAATACAAGCCAGTATTCGATTACTACCAAGGCTTGATTGAGCTACGTAAAGCTCACCCAGCGTTTAAAATGAACACAAAAACAGCGATTGAGCAAAATCTACAAGTATACAAAACAGACGACAATATCGTCGCGTTCCAGTTGAAAAACTTCGCGAACAACGATTCTTGGAAAAACATCGTCGTCATTTACAATGCCAACAATACAGCGAAGGAAGTTAGCCTTCCATCGAACACGTCTTGGAACGTCGTAGTCGACGACCAAGCAGCCGGTGTTGAAACGCTTCGCACAATTACAGGTGCTCAAGCAACGGTCGCTCCATTATCCATGATGGTGCTGTACGATGAGGCAGAAGGTGAATACACACCAACGGTCACAAGCATCGAAACGAGCACTACAAGCTTTGCAATCAACCCGGGCACAACGAAGACCATCACGGCTTATGTGAAGGACCAAAAAGGCCGCATCATGCTCGACCAAAACATCACATGGACGTCTTCAAATCCAGAGGTAGCAACGGTAGATGGAGGGAAAGTCTCCTCTGTGAAAAATGGGACAGCAACGATTGTTGCCGCAGTTGGGGATGTGAAGGCGGAAATTCTAGTTACGGTGGCCACACTCGCACCGAAGACAATCACAATTTCAGGAGAGAACTCCGTTTATGAAACGTACACCGCTCAGCTATCCGCGCTCGTTCGTGACCAGTACAACCAAGAAATGCTTGGTGCGAAGGTCACATGGACATCGTCTGATGAAACCATTGCCATCGTGGATGGAACAGGCAAGGTAACAGGATTAAAGCCGGGTACGGTTACGATTACCGCAAAAGCAGGAGACGCAGAAGCAACACTCGCATTAACTGTTAAGAAAAACGTGAAACGTTACGTTCGCGTAAAATACGTGAGATCAGATAAAGACTTCACGGACTGGAATATCTGGGTGTGGAATACAGGCGTGAAGAACGATCAAATCGACTTTACGGAAATCAATGACGATACAGCAATTGCGAATATCGAAATCGCACCAACAACTGAATCGATCGGCTTCTTAATCCGAAAGGGAACGGACTGGGCAACGGCGAAGATTTCACCGGATAGTGATGATCATGTCGTAAAAATCGACCGTGATGAAGTGATCACCAAAGTAACAGTAGTCACAGGTGTGGCTGGCCAAACGGTTGTACCAGCAGTCAAAGGGCCAGTGTTAGAGGATGGAAATGTGACATTCTACTATCGTGATGAAGAGTTGTACCAAAACGACTTGATGCACACGATTGAAGGTGTGAAGGTAAAGGTAGGAGCTCAGGAATACGCAATGACGTATGACGAGAAGAATGAATACTTCTATTATACGTTGCAAAATCTTGACCCAGGCACATACGAGTACAGCTTCCTTGTCACAAAGGATGGGCAAACAACCGAGGTGACAGACCCGAAAAATACCGTCGATGGCAAATCGGTGATTGTATATACCGTGCCAAAGGTGACAATAGAAGGTCAGGTGTCACCAGGGAAAATTATGCATAACGAAAATGCCGTGTTAAAGATCAATGTGACGACAGAAGAAATGGTTAACTTTAAAGAAATGTACGTAGATTTGACGCCACTTGGTGGAAAATCAAAGCACATCATTGACCCGCAGCTTCAAGCGGTCACAATTGGGGTGAAGGATTCTGTTGCTGCAGGAATCAAGAACTTGACAGTAACGGCAGTGGACGAATTCGGTAACCGGCACAATCAAACGGTACCGGTGGAAGTTGCACCACGCACGTACCAAGGAGATCTTGACTTTGATTGGGATGAAGCACGAATTTACTTCATGCTTACAGACCGTTTCAAGGATGGAGACACAAGCAACAACCCAGCTGGATACGATCCAAACCACAGTGAAGCCTACCATGGTGGGGACTTCCGTGGAATCATCAATAACCTTGATTACTTGGATGACCTAGGTATCAACACGATCTGGATCTCACCAATCGTAGATAATATCGACTTCAATAAAGGTGTCGATTTTAATACGAGCGATGGCTTACAAGCAAAGCAATACGCGTACCATGGCTACTGGGCAAAGGATTTCACGTCTTTAGATGAAACACTCGGAGACATGGAAACGTTCAAAGAACTTATCGAAAAAGCACATGACAAAGGCATCAAAATCATGGTCGATGTCGTATTGAACCATGCCGGATATGGAATGGACGGAATTGAACCAAACTGGCAGGGCGAAGCTGGCCTACCAACAGCTGAAGAACAAGCAGTATTGAAGGATATGCTTCGTACGGAAATGGAGGATCCAACCGTTCGCGGAGAGCTAGACGGACTTCCTGACTTTAAAACCGAGGATCCAGCGGTTCGTGCCAAGATTATCGAGTGGCAAACCGCTTGGTTAGAAAAAGCAAGAACAGATAGCGGAGAAACGATTGACTACTTCCGTGTCGATACAGTGAAACACGTTGAAGAAACAACATGGATGGCGTTCAAAAATGCGTTAACCGAAATCAGCCCAAGCTTTAAAATGATCGGCGAGTATTGGGGAGCAAGCGTCACCAATGACGGTGGCTACCTGCGTTCCGGTCAAATGGACTCGTTGCTTGACTTTGATTTTAAAGAAAAAGCAAAGAATTTCGTCAACGGTGACATTAGCGGAGTTGAGTCATATTTAGTAGAGCGCGACGCTCGAATCGACAACACGTCAACGCTTGGACAATTCTTAAGCTCACATGACCAGGACGGATTCTTATCTGAATATGTCGGAGGCGATGTTGGCAAGCTGATGGTCGCAGCAGCCCTTCAAATTACGTCTAAAGGTCAACCAGTTATCTATTACGGGGAAGAGTTAGGCAACTCTGGCAAATCAAGCTGGGAATCTAGCAATGGTGTCGTATCAGCATTCGGCCAAAACCGTGACTCCATGCCATGGGAAAAGCTTGAAAGTGGAGACGAAACAGCGGTTAAGCTTCACGACCACTATGCGAAGCTATTAAACATTCGTGGCGATTACTCAAAGATTTTCTCAAAGGGTACACGAATGATGGTAGCTGGTGGAAATGCAGAGAAGTACTCGATTACAAAGCGTGAGTATCTAGGAAAGAAAGTATATGTTGGATTAAACACAGCAACAGAAGCGAAGAAGGTCACATTTGCGGTGGACTTTGAGCCAGGCACGGTGCTTGTGGATGAGTATAGTGGAGTGAGCTATACGGTTTCTGGTGCGAAGGAAGTAACGGTGGATCTTGCATCTCGTGATGCAGGTGGAACGTTTATACTTGCTGAGGCGACTTCTACTGGGGAGCCGGGCGATGGGGGAAATCCGGGCGATGGTGGCAACAACCCAGGTAATCCAGGAAATGGTGGAAACAACCCAGGAACACCGAATAATCCAGGCAATCCAACTGTTCCAGGCAACCCTGGAAAGCCGAATAACCCAGGTCAAAATAACGTAGTAACAAAGCCAGCTGTGAAAAATGGAGTAGCAACCGTTACCGACGATGAGGTAGCGCAAGTCGTTCAAAACGGTACGATCACAGTGGAAGTAAAAGATAAAAATGCAACAGTTAGCTTTACTGCTGAGCAAATCAAAGAGCTCAAGGCAAAAGGAGCTAAGGTTGTTTTTGCGAATGGTGAAGCATTACTAACCATTCCTGCTTCAATTCTTCCAAACGGCGCAACAAAGATCGAAATGAAACAAATGAAGAAAGTGGATGGTGCGGTAAGCGAAGTATATGACTTTAACATTTACGATGAAAACGGCAAGAAGTATACTAAGTTCAGCTCACCAATCACGATTACCTTTAATGTAGGAACACAATCTAACCCAGATGGTCTTGAAGTTTACTATTTTAATGAAGAAACGGAAAGATGGGAGCTAGTTCCTGGTGCCGAGTACTCTAATGGCCAGGTTAGCGTTCCAACGACACACTTTAGTACGTTTGCGGTGTTTAATAAGGATATGTCGAAGGTGACGACTGTTCCGAAATCAGGAAAGGCGTTACCGAATACAGCGACGAATCTATTTAATGTATTGTTGCTAGGAGTGGCGCTTCTCTTTATGGGATTAACGCTGTTTGGAGTTAAGCGAATGAGAAAGAACTAGATTTTAAGAGTAAGGGGGTCTCTCGGTTGAGAGATTCCCTTTTTTATCAATAAGATTGCTATAATATTGGTGAATTTTGTTAAAGGGGGATTGGTTAATATTAAATACCTTACATATCTTTTCATTCTCTTAGGATTAGGGATTACTGGTTATGCAGGATATCAGATACTGCATTCGAATATACAAGCAGAACGATCATTAGAGGAAGCAAAGCAAGTTGTGGATCAACAGGAAGGACCGGTGAACGAGACTCCTTTTGAACCGGTAGATGGAGAAGTGGTTGGGCTACTATCCTTACCAAAGATAGAGTCAGAGTTAGCGATTGTCGAAGGAACGGATCCAGATGAACTCGCTAAGGGAGTGGGGCATTACAAAGGGTCATTTTATCCTGAGCAAGGCGGGCAAATCGTCTTATCTGGTCACCGTGATACGGTATTTAAACGAGTAGGGGAGCTCGAGCTTGGTGATGAGCTCGTCATGAAAATGCCGTATGGAGAAGTAACGTATGAGATTGTGAATACAAAAATTGTTGATGCTGATGATACAAGCATTATCACTTTGCAGGATCAAGAGGAGGAGCTAATTCTCACCACATGTTATCCATTTGGGTATGTTGGGGATGCGACTGAGCGGTATATTATTTATGCGTATAAGAAGGGAGATCATTTCTAAAGAGTTTATAGAACTTCAGTATAATGCCTAGGTTTCTTTCATTTATGTCTCGGAAGATGATTTATTAGTATTCGGTCTCTATGTATGGATCACAGCTGATTTAAATACTTTGTTACTATAACGTACCATCATTTCTTTGGTTTCATAGTTTTTATTATTAGTTTTGCAAGGTTTTATCTAATTCTAAATAAAATAAGCACGTATATTACATAAAAATTCAAGATGATGGAAAAAGCTTATATCTTTTTTCTTAGAAATTATATGGGAAATTTTAAGAGATTGTAGATTATTTTGGCAGACTCTTATATAATTCAAAAAGGAAAATAGTAACCATAATAAAGGATTATTGTAAAAATATTGAAGTGTTCTAAGTTAACTAGTATATAAGTGAATTAAGTGTTCTAGCTATTAATGGCTAATAAAAACAACTAATCTATCAATTAAAGGACTTTCTAATGTAAATTTCTTTATATTATTAGATTAAATGACTGATGGAGTGACGAAGTATGTTTTTTAAATTAAGTTGGAGAATTATTCTTATTATTCTTAGTGCTGGAGCTATAGCCTTTTCTACCTATTCTTATTTAGACTCGCTTCAACAAACAGTAAAGGTAGTTGTTGCAGCAAATGATATCCCTGCTCACTCTGATATTACTGATGATATGTTGGAGGAAATCGAAGTGGAAGTAAACTCAGCAGAAAAGCTGCTTAATAAACCTGCACCAGATAAGGAATCTATAATAGGTGGAATTTCTTTAAAGAATATTCCTGCAGGACAACCGATTGAAATGGACCCTGATAATATTATTTTCCCTGAGAATCGCAAGTTGTACTTAAATTCTAGCGGTAAAGTAGATAGCACGCATTTTATTCCAAAGGATAAAAGGTTACTGACAGTAGCATTAGAGCCACAAGCATCAGTTAACAATCTTATTGAACAAGGAGATTGGGTTGATGTTATTTATACATCTAAGGCATCTGAAAACAATCAAAATTTCGCTAATATGGTCCTACAACAAGTAGAAGTGTTTGATGTCGAAAAAATTGAATTAGATGATAATAGTACTAGTAAAACAGGGGTAATCCAGCATGTTACCTTACTCGTCAGTGCTCAGGAGGCCACAATACTTACTCTAGCCAAACGTCAAGGTAGTATTGATTTAGTATTAAATCCTTGGAATGGTGAGAAGGAGCAAACTCTTCCAGTAACGGAAAATGTATTACAATAACCAGCTTTTTAAATAGATGAGGATGAAAATAATGGACACTAACTTAATTCCAGGAATGAAGAATCATATAGTTAGAATTGGTTTAATTGAAAAAAACACGTCCTATAGGAACGACATTGTAAATTATTATAAACAGTATCAACAACCTATAAATGTTGTTTTTCATAGTGATTCTATGGACTTGTTATCAGATGTAGACCCTGAAAATATTGATGTACTATTAATTAATATGGAGTTTATTGAAACAATCCCTGAAGGGGTAAATCTGTTATTTAAACGAGGATTTCACAAAATTATCCTTATTATTGAGGAAATGGCAGAGTTATCTACTTATGATCAAAGAGACTCTGTGGAATTGCTTTATAAATACACTCCTTATGACCTAATAACACAAAAAATATTCTCACTAAAGTTTGATTTCAATGAAAAACTAATTAATTTCATACCTAATGAATTAGCAGAATCTTTAAATCATGTTAAAAAGGTCGTTTTTTATTCTCCAAGGGGAGGAGTAGGCAAAACAACCTTGGCGATTAACACGGCTTCTCAGCTTGCATTGAAAGGAAAAAAGGTTTTATTGATTGATTTTTCTATATTTGGAAGTGTGTCTGTCGTATTTAACCTTCCTCGAAATAAAAGTATGGCTGAAGCACTTGGAATACTAGAACAAAAAACATATAATCCCGATGCTCTGGAAAAAGCCATTATAGATTCGATAATTGAAGTTGATCTCCACAATGAAAAAAAACTTTCTGTCTTAGCAGCTGCTTCATACATTAAAATGGGGAATCTAACTTTGGAAATGACTGACAAAATTTTAGAAATTGTGGAAAGTTACGATTTTGACGCTATAATATGTGACACCTCAACAGAGTTAACTCACAAAAACATTTCTCTTATTAGTTGGGCCACTGACATTTTTCTAATTACTGTGCCGGATGTTTTAGTGAACTGGCAATTGGTTTCTGTTAAAGAGTTACTTCAAAAGTTAAAACATCCCCTGCAATCACATTTTTTAATTATAAATAAATCTAATCCAAGCTATTCTATCGGAAGTAAGGAAATTGAGACAGTACTATCAATGCAGGTAAAAGAAGAAATACCCGATGTGGATTTGCAAATACAGAACTTTTTAAATAGAGGTAGATTAATTAGTAATAATCCACAATTGAAGGTTCACAAATATTTTAGACGAGTAGCTCACTCAATATTTCCTATATTCTCCAACAAAGAACTAGGAAGAGCAAAAACTTTTTCATTTTTCGGGAGGAAGAAATGAGAATAGAAGAAGCCATAAAAAAAAAGCAAGTATCTCAGATTGATGGAAATGAGAATGCAGTTATACTTGCCCATACACTAGATAAGAAAGTGGATGACCTAAAATATATTGTAAGACAAGATATTTTAGCTAAGTTTGGGGAAGATCCAGAATTACTTAATAAAGCAGAGATGCTCAAACAGCTTACTTGGAGATTGCTAGAGGAGAAATATGAGAGCACTCACATTGATCTACTTTTAACTACGGATGAGAAAAGAATCATTGCTGAAGACATTGTTCGTAACTTAGTGGGCTTTGGTGTTATTGACTCATTGATTAAAGATAAAGAAATTACGGAAATAATGATTAATGGAATGAAGGAAATTTTTATTGAGAAAAATGGACGAATCTCAAGATCTTATACCAATGAAGGTACTCCAATACAGTTTGAATCGGAGAGAGAAATATTAAATTTAGTTGAGAAAATAGTTGCTCCTATCAATAGAAAAATAGATGAAAGTAATCCAATCGTAGATGCTCGTCTTCCCGATGGGTCTCGTGTCAATGTTGTTATTAGGCCGGTCTCTCTAAATGGCCCTATAGTTACAATAAGAAAATTTCCTGAAAACCCCTATTCTATGGAAGAACTTGTACAGCTCGGAGCCCTTGATGAGGAAGTAGCCCAATGGTTATCTCATATGGTAAAGGCAAGATATAATATTATTGTTTCTGGAGGTACAGGTTCTGGAAAGACAACTTTCTTGAATGCCCTAAGCATGTACATACCAGATCATGAACGTGTAATTACAGTAGAAGATGCAGCAGAACTGAAGGTTTCGCATATTGAAAACTTAGTAAGGTTAGAAACTAGGCCCCCAAATATAGAAAATAAAGGGATGATCACAATTCGTGATTTAGTACGAACAGCTTTACGTATGCGTCCAGATCGTATTGTGGTGGGAGAGGTTCGATCTGGAGAAGCCTTAGATATGCTTCAAGCTATGAACACAGGTCATGATGGGTCTTTAACGACAGGTCATGCTAACTCCTCAATCGATATGTTATCAAGGTTGGAAACTATGGTTTTAATGTCTGGTTTAGATCTCCCCCTCTCAGCAATTAGAAGACAAATTTCCTCTGCTGTCGAGTTTATTGTTCATTTAGGAAGATTAAGGGATGGAACGAGGAAGGTCATTCAGATCTCAGAGGTTAGAGGGGTAAAAGATGGTGAAGTAGAATGTGTTGAGTTATTTAAATGGAGAACCAACCATACTGGGGAAAACGGAAAGATTTATGGAAGGCTAGAGTCAACTAACCAATTCATAGAACAGGAAGAAAAATGGGAAGCGATGGGCTTTAATCACTCTATTAATGATATTTTGAATAAAAGGATTCTGATGAGATCATGATTTTAACCTATCTATGTATCTTAATTTCAGTATATGTAATACTACGTTCTTTTTATGAATTAGTACATTTACTGGTTCACCAAAACGTTCCTCAAAAAAAATTACTACTAAATTACTTTAATAGGCTGCAAAATCGTGAAAGAAAAAAAGGTATTTTAATCGAAAAAATTAAAAATTTGGTTTTTAAAAATGAGGATGGTCAAAAAACTAATTGGGTGCTAGTTTTATTAATTTGTATAGGATGTACACTCTTTGGTTTTATCCTTTTTCAAAGTGTGTTTTATACAATATTAAGTGGTTGTTTAGGATTGCTATATCCAAGAATGGTACAGAAGAAAAAAAGAGAGAAGTTACAAGAGGCTTTTGTATTACAGTTTCGAGATGCTATTTTATCTATCTCAAATTCACTTAAAGCAGGTAATTCATTACAAATTGCATTGTTAAGGTGCGAAAATGACTTGCATAAGCAGATTGGAAGGCAAAAGCTAAAGCCACTTTTGTTAGAAATGAAAAAATTAAATAATGATATCAAATTTGGTCTAACAGTAGAAGAAGCGCTACTAAGATTTAAGGAAAAAAATACTTATGAAGAGGTACAGCAATTTATTGATGCAACTTTAATAACCAAATCAAAAGGCGGAAACTTAACAGAAGTGATTGATAACATAAGCCAGATGATCAGCGACAAAATTACCATTCAGCAGGAAATAAAATTGGCTACTGCCTCTAAGAGAGCGGAAGCGGGGATTTTAACTTTTATGCCTTTACTTCTAGTTTTTTTATTAATGTTATTTAACCCTTCCTACTTGGCTCCTATGTATCAAACATGGTTTGGGACAACCTTATTGTTTATAGCGGCACTTATGCTTATTTTGAATTATTATGTTGCACGTGCAATTACTTCTATTAAGATCTAGTGGGTGAGTAAAAATGCTTATATTGATCGCAGTACTAACATTTTTGTTAGTATGTGTTACCTTTTTACCTTTTAATATGTTGAAGGTATATAAACTGAAGAGGCGTTTTAACTTTCAATCAGTTAAGGAAGGAATACCCTTAAATAAATCGGGATTAGTCAAAAAAATTAGTAAGAATGTGGGAAATCTATTATTGTTTTTTAATTTACAGATGAGTCAGCGACAGAAGCAAAATTTAGTAGAAAAACTGACAGAAGCAGCGTTAATTAGTAGGTGGACCCCAATGGATATATATAGTCTCCAGCTGGTCTTACCAATATGTATAAGTCTTTTTTATATTTTCTTAGCACTTGTTAATGGAGACCCGATATTTTACTATTTTGCACTGTTTCTCTCACCCCTATCTTATTTCCTACCGAGTATCTGGTTAACTAATCAAGTTAGAAAGCGTAAAGAAAATATAAGCAGCGAACTGCCACATTATATTAATTCAATCGCTATCATGTGTGAGGCTGGACTGAACTTATTTCCAGCAATCAAAGAAGTTTCGGAGAGGAAAAATGGAGTATTATCAGATGAGCTAAACCAAGTGTTATACGAAGTTTCCTTAGGTACACCTCAGTCAGAAGCTTTAGAGCAAATGGCCGAGCGATGTCAATCAGACGAAATGAGCCGGTTTGTTTCAATAGTTAATCAGACTCTTGAGAGGGGATCAGCAGGCATTACAAATATTTTGAGGCAACAGGCAGCTGAAGTATGGGAAAGACGAAAGAAAAGGGCACAGGAAATGGGTGCTAAAGCGTCAGCTAAGTTATTCTTCCCTCTAATGTTACTTGCCTTTCCTGCTACTATAATTTTTATCCTGGGACCTGTACTACTGGAAGTGGCAAAATTTATACTTAGCTAAAATTAGGAGATGGTAGATATGAAAATACCAATAATGGAACCAGCTTCTGGAGTTTACTTAGAAGCGGTAAAAAAGTATAAAAGGTTTGGTCAAATCACATTAATGAGTGCATTCTATTTGCTGAATGGAAGGAAGTATAAGTTAGTAGGAACATATAACAATGGGCCATTTGGTTTGTCCTTTACTTCAGATTTATCTAAGTTCATCGTTGTTGAAGAAAACGGAACAGTCGTAACGGATTATGAGTTATCTAAAAAAGCCCTAGCTATATATCATACAATGTACACTCTTTGGAAGGCAGAACAACATATTCGGTCTGGTGTAGATGAATCCTTCCGATTTGTGGGAGATTTGGTTGAAGACCCTAATAAATTCGTAGAGATATTAGCCCCTGTTATGCAAGGGAGGAGAAGGGAAAAGGAAGTATATATAGGATCCTTTAAGAAATTTTTTGAGTATTTAGAAATAAGTGATCAAACTGGGCAAATCTTTAAGAATTTATCTATGAGTCTAATAAATCCACTTGAAAGTGCGTTAAACAGAAGGAATGTTAGCGAGGAAACGTATATTAGGGCCAAAAGCTTATTATTAGATTTTGTTAGATGTTCAGATAATAGAACTAGTGCATTACTTGGAATATCAGACTGTTTATTCTCGATACAGGTAATATTAGAGGATGCTAAGAAAGACAGTAATATTAACTCCCCAAGCATCAGTAAAACGATTGATAAAGTAATGGAAACAGTTTCATTATTTGAGGGGGCTATTAAAGATACAGTTATGAATCAAGTGAAAAATCATAATAGAAGTAATATAGACGAAATAATAGAAATAACCCATAAAAGGATGAACACAGAGGATTTTATTATAGATGATACAAATGAATCAATGTTAACAAAATGGCCACTAAGGGGGTGAGAAAAATGTAGGTTGATTTAAAGAATTGAAGAAATATAATTTTGGAGGTGTAAGTTGTGCAAAAAAAACGGGAGAGGTACTTTGCTGCAGCAATTTTATCACTAATAGTTTTTACTTGGAGTTCTTTATTTATTACAGGAACTCCTGTCGTAATAGCAGCAGAAAAACCAAAACCTGAGCAAAAAGAAAATAAGAATTTAGATAATGTGTTAACGGGTGTGAAAGTTGGAAATGGTGTAGTTGGTACACAGATTGCCAGTGTAGACTTACTGCTAAATACTCCAACCAGTACAAGTGGGAAAATAACACAGACTGGGCTTCTCTTAACGGCAGGTTCAAAGATTATTGGAGATGCAACAGGAAATAAGGTATTTGAAGGTGTTGGTGACCTTGGTGATGGTGCAAGTAAAATAATTGAATTAAATCAAACATATAAACAATCCTATACGTTAATAGATAGCTCACCATCAAGTAGTAAAATTAGAACCTATTTTAACTCAGCTAAAACTACTTTTACTAAGCCAGTACTGACGCTTTCCAATGGTAGTAGGAATTGGCAATTATACAAAAATGAATATGGAGTAGCTCGAGGGTTAAAAAATATATCAAAAGATGTCTGGAAGGCTTCACCGGTTTTAAGCAAGGTGCTTGCTCCTCTTGCAGTAATCGGGGGAACTGTAGATCTAGTTGAAGGGTTTACAAAAAAAGGTTTCTGGAACAAAACAGAGAAATTTACTTCAGCAGCTTCTAACTTCCTTGCAGTTGCTGGGTTATTAGCAGCTGGAACGGCTGCAGCACCGTTCTTAATAACTGGAGCAGTGGTTTTAGGTGTAGGGTCATTAGCTATTAAGTATCGCAAAGAAATAGGAAATGCTGCAAAGAAAGCATGGAACTTTACAAAAAATACAGCCATAAAAGCCTATAGCTTTGCTAAAAAAGTAAGAAGCAGTGTAAAGAAAACAACAGTGAAAGCAGC
>NZ_BCVH01000020.1 GCF_001591645.1 Robertmurraya korlensis NBRC 107688
CCCCTTCCTCACGGTTGCTTTCGGGCATGTTTACCTTCTATTCTAGACCATCGGCTATCACCAGATCGCGTTGGGGCACGATTACCAGCCCTCTTAAATCCCTATAAACACACAAAAAAACCCCTAAGTATAGAGGTTTTTTACGACAGGTTATAAAATAAGATGATTAGAATTAGCAGCACGAAGAAAATTCCATATGAAAGAAACACCGGGTTTCGCAAGTATATATGCGATTGTACCTTTTCCGGTAGAGGGGTATCCGCTTCTGGTTTTAGTTGCTTTGGTCTTCTAGTGACTGCTAATGTATATCCTAGTGAAAAAACAAGGACACCCATGGATATAAACAGTAAGATTGACATGTAAGTACTCAAGGAGAACTCCTCCTTTATAAAGTGTCATATCTATACGATTCCACAACCATCATTGTTTATTCTTTTATAAAAAGGATAAATTATAACAAACCGTCATTGTCATAAAGAAATGCATAGGAAAGATCAATAAACAAATAGTGCATTGAACTTAATGGGTAGGAGAATGTTCGAATGTTATCACCGATTTCGATATCGCTGTATACATCAGACAAAATGCCTTTTTTCTCAAAGCGCATCTTATGAATATTTTCTAAGAAATATGGTCTCCAGCTCCAGTTCTTATTCATATATTCCACTTGGCTAACCCATTCGTTATCACCTTTAAATAAGTTTGGTGACACCTGAAATCCATCTTCGTCGCAAATGTATAAACGAAAAGCAATTGAATCTAATTCCTTTGTTAATGAGGTTAAGAAATCCTCGTATTTTTCTTGCTTTTTATATTTTGAAACTAAATCCTGCATTCTGACTTGAAAGGATTCTGTAATTTGATGTAAAGTTTCAATACGTTTTTTCTCGTATGAAATAAAACGGTGAAACTCTTCCTTAAGCTTATCCTTTAAAATGGTCCGCTCGACAAAATCCTTTGCGGGCTTATGTAAGTAAAACCCTTGGTAATACCTTCCACCATTTTTCCAAGCAAATTGGAGTTGATATACCATTTCTATGTTTTCGAATAATAAGGTCGCACCAATTTTACGTGCTAAAAGAGATAGTGAATACAAAATATCCTGAAAACCTTGTGATGCACGGTTAGAGCGAAGGGCACGTAAATCTACTTTCAGTATATTTGGGGAAAGCTGGCCAATTCGATCTAAGTGACTGCTTTCGTGACCTAACTTGTCTATAGCTATTTTAATGCCTAACGTCTTTAAATAATTAAAAAAATGATCAAGTTGATCGAGCTCACCTTTATAGTTAGCTTCCGAAATCTCGAGCACATATCGATTTAAAGATAGGCCAAGCTCTTCGTATTCGTGCAATAGTTCTAAGAAAGGTTCATCTGCCCCCTTCATTAACAAGTCTGCGTCCCTGTTTATAAAAATCAAAAGGTGTTCATCAACCTCTAAAAACCGATCTAGGGCTTTTTTTAATACGACTTGGTCAACTTCCGTTCGATATTCCTCAGGAATACTTGAATCATGGAAAAATGGACCAAGGCTTCTATACTCAGAGCCATCATAGTACCTTCCTAAAATCTCATAACCGATAACCTGGTGTTCATCCGCACTGAATATCGGCTGGAAAAAAGGAATAACATTTTCAAGATCTGTTAAGATATCCAATGCATCCAATTACGATCGCTCCCTACCATCAAACTTTTCAATAATTATACCATAAATAGGCTTAATATTCCTTTTCCATGTACCTCTTCCAACAACCTTATCTTATATTCTCCCTTCCTTTTCAGCATTCTAACGTTAACCACGAAAGGAAGGTAAAACAAAATGAAAATAAGATCTTTGTTTCTATCCGTTCTTTTAGTGATTACGTTTCCCTTTCCTTCATTGGCTCAAAACAATGCCATGTTGGATGTTCCTTTGATAAAACAAAACCCAGAGCTAAGATATGGGTGTGAAGTTACAAGCCTCGCCATGATGCTCCAATTTGCTGGAGTCCAAACAAATAAAATGGATCTATACAATAAGATAAAAAAAGACAATGATCCTATAGTAAAACAAAATGGTGATATTATCCGCTGGGGAGACCCTGATGAAGGGTTTGTTGGTGATATGACCGGTAGAAGCGCAGGCTATGCAGTATTTGATGGTCCTATAATTAACCTAATTAACGCTTACCTTCCGGGGAAAGCGGTCAATTTAACAAATAAATCGTTTAGTGAAATTGAAGCTCATGTAGCCAAGGGCTTTCCTGTAGTTGTCTGGACGACAGGTGATTACCGTTTACCGGATCGACCAGAGTCTTGGATGCATGGAAATAAAAAAATAATTACACCACTTGACCTACATGCGGTCGTTCTTGTAGGCTTTGATCAATCCTTTGTTTATTTAAATGATCCTTTATCAGGTAGAAAACAGGTAAAAGTAAACAAACAACAATTTCTTCAGTCATGGCATGCATTAAAAAACAGAGCGGTAAGCTATCAATAAAAGAAACAGGCTAGTATGACACTAGCCTGTCTTCTCATTTTAAAATGGATGCTGATTAAGCCATTGTCCACCATCCATCGTAATACATTCACCGTTTATATAATGAGCACCTTCTGAGCTTAAGAAATGGGCCAATTCAGCAATTTCTTCTGGGGTGCCTAGTCTTCCTAGCGGTACGCTCGAAAGAGTTCGGGTAGCAGCCTCTTGTGACTCCCATAGCCGCTGTGCACCACCTGTGCGTTCAATAGGACCTGGAGCGATGGCGTTTACCCTTATTCCATAGCTTTTTCCCCACTCAACAGCGAGAGTTCTTGTCATTGATAACACTCCCGCCTTTGCAGCTGCTGAATGGATGACTCCTGCACCTGCATTCCAGGCATATGTAGCAACCATATTTATGATGCTCCCCTTTATCCCTTTATTGATCCAGTACTTCCCAACCTCGCTACTACAATAGAACGTACCGTTTAACACAATATTAATAACAGAGTTCCACCCATTTACAGATAGTTTTTCTGCTGGACAGATAAAGTTTCCTGCAGCATTGTTAATGAGAATATCGATCCGCCCGAATGATTCATCTGTTAGATCAATCATTCTTTTAATGTCCTCCACCTGCCTAACATCCATTTTGACAGTTAGTACCTGATCATTTTCTTTTTCAATTTCCTTTTTCGCAGCTTGCAGTTTTTCTTCATCTCTTCCAGTAATAACAACATAAAACCCGCTTAACGCAAATTTTTTCGCCATCGCTTTGCCCATACCAGAAGATCCACCTGTAATAATAACAACCTTCTTATCCATCTTCCATCCCCCTTTTCTCTAAAAAAAGAATGAACATTCATTCACTTTTATTTTATCATTTTTTATTCTCCTTCTGTATACATATATTCATGGACAAGGAATAAATCACGCCTTTTTAGTTCTCATATCTCCATGATTTTGTTAGTATAAAGTGGATTGTCCTAAATTTAGAAATGAGAATAGGTTGATTTGTAATGAAAACAAAAATGTCGAGAAGACGATTTTTGAAAAAAGGATTTGGTACCCTCCTAACAGGAATTGTTGCGATAGGTGGAGGCGGCTTCTATGCCCGAGAAATTGAGCCGAAACTATTATCCATTAAGCAGCATTCGATAACCCACCCTATGATTCCTAGTGGTTTTAATGGCTTTAAAATACTTCAATTCAGTGATACACATATTGGATTTCAATATGATTTACCCCAGCTAAAGGAACTGGTCAATAAGATAAATGCACTAAAGCCCGACATCATTTTATTTACTGGTGATTTGATGGATACACCTAATCAATATGCTGAGATTAACTTGATTGCCCCCATTTTAAAAAACCTCCAAGCTCCGTTTGGTTCTTTTGCTATATATGGGAACCATGATCATGGAGGCTATGGTTCGGATTTATATAGAAATGTTATGAAAGAGGCTGGATTTACACTTTTGTTAAACGAAGCTCAGCAGATATCCCTTCTTACAAACGAGAGTGTGTATATCGCCGGGATTGACGATGCAATGTTAGGAATGCCAGATATTCAAGGTACCTTGGAAACTATTCCAGACAATGCATATACCATACTTCTATCACATGCACCTGATTTAGCCGACCAGGCAGCAGGTATCGGAAATGTTCACCTCCAATTAAGTGGACACAGTCATGGTGGACAAATCCAAATCCCTTTTTTAGGTGCAATAATTAAGCCCCCATTCGCAAAAAAGTATTATGAAGGGTTTTATCAAATCGGACAAACAAGTAATCCTTTGACTCTTTATGTAAATAGAGGTTTAGGGACAACAAGACTTCCTTTTCGATTTCTGTCGCCACCAGAAATTACACTATTTACTCTACAATCACTTCAAAAATAAAACAGACCGTCCATTACGAATTGGCCGGTCTGTTAAAAATCGTATGTTCAATATCCATTTTTGTTAATGGTTTGGAATAAAAATATCCCTGTCCTTTGTGACAATCTGTATTTAATAGAAACTCTGCCTGCGCCTCTTCCTCAATCCCTTCAGCAACCACCGTCATTCCGAGGCTATTTGCTAGGTGAATGATTGTAGTTGTAATGGCAGCATCCTTTTCGTTATTATGAATACCTCGTACAAAGGACTGATCTACTTTAAGACCATCAATAGGGAAATTTTTTAAATAGTTTAAAGATGAATACCCTGTTCCAAAATCATCAATGGCTATTCTAACCCCTAAATCCTTTAAACTTTTTAGGATGGGAGCCGTTTCCACTGTATCCTGCATAATTCCCTCTGTAATCTCAATTTCGAGTAAGCTAGGCTTAATTTGAAATGTTTGAATTGCTTTTTTGATTGTATTGACAAGAGTTGGTTGTTGAAATTGTTTGGCAGATATATTAATAGCAATCGAAATATCCTCATCACAAAGAGTATTCCATTCTTTGATTTGCTTACAAGCCTGTTCAATTACCCAATTACCTATAGGAATGATTAAACCCGTATCTTCCGAAAGCGGAATAAATTCTGATGGGGGGACCAACCCAAATTCCTTCGAATTCCACCTGATCAATGCCTCAAAGCTATTGATTTTCCCGTTTCTTAGTTCTACCTGTGGCTGATATAAAAGAATAAATTCATCTCGCTCAAGAGCTTTTCTAAGTTGCGTCTCTATCGAAACGATATTGGCAAATGATTGTGTTTTTTCACTTCGATAAAATTGATAATGTGCTTTTCCCTTCTCTTTCACACGAAACAATGCTTCATCAGCATTTTTCATTAGAGTTTCCGCATCTTTTCCATCCTGAGGATACATGCTTAACCCAATACTAGGAGAAATATAATATTCATGTGACTCTAAATAAAAGGACTTTGCAAATCGTTTCAAAATATTTTGAGCGAGTTGGTTTGCGCTTTGCCTATTTCCCTTTAGAAGGACAATAAATTCATCTCCACCCTGACGGTAGACCTTATAATCGTCTGTCCGATCAATACTTAATCGTTCAGCCACCTTGATTAAAATTTGATCACCAGCAAAGTGACCCAGAGAATCATTTAATTGTTTAAACCGGTCTATATCAATGGAAAGAAGAGAAAATGGTTCTTCATTATTACTTACTGATTGATTTAAAAGAATATCTAAATCACGTAACAATGCCCTTCTATTGTATAAACCCGTTAGCTGGTCATGAAATGCCATGAATTTTATCGTCTCAGCATTAGTAGCCTGTTCCGTAATATCTCGAAAGATCATATAAATACCTGTAATTTTATTATGAATCGTTAAAGGAACGGTCTTTATATGGACTGTAATTTTCCGATTATTACGGTTTACCATACGGAAGTCTAGAGTCTCTAGGGATATTCCCGATAGTGAATGATTAATAAATTCTCTAAATTTATCAGCATCTTCACCAACAAAATCAAATATTGATTTCTGCTTTAACTCATCAATTGTGTACCCTGAGAGATGTTCGCTTGCTGGATTGGCATCAATAATGTCACCAACCAACGTAGCAAGAATAACTCCATCGAGATTATGATCCACAATAGACCGATAACGCTGTTCAGTTACTATTAGTCGACTTTTTTCCGTTTCTAGCTCTGTAATATCACGAGTGACTGAGACAACAAATCTAACTTCCTTATTTTCATTAAGGACTGGTGTCAAAATCGATTGACCATAAACCATTTTACCGTCCTCTAATGTTGATTGATCAAAAAATACTTGAACTTCTTTTGATTCTAATACTGTGTTGTATACAGCTTGTAGTCTTTCGGCAATCATTAAGGGCATTACTTCATACAAGGTTTTCCCCATTGTTTCCACTGTCAGCTTTGCATGTGTCGCACCCGCTTTATTAGCAAAAACATATCGAAACTGATCTCCATCCACCTTCATTATGAACACCATATCATTAATATGGTTAAGGATTATATCAAAGATCATCCCTTCTATTTCACGTCTATTTTTATCATTTATCACTTCTCGAGAGATTACTTTTTTAAACTGCTCCATCCCATCATCCTCGTTTGACCTGAGCATTTTGTTGTAGTAAAAAACTTCTTAACTTATATTATCCTTAAATATCGATGCTATCGTCAAGTTGTTTTATGAAGTAGGGCAACTGATCTAGAGTACAAAAAAGAGAGATACTTTAGCATCTCTCATTCCTCATCTTCTCTTAATTGATAGGTTTCTTTCATAAGTTCCACTTGATGGTTTAATAAGGAATTTTTGTTAGAAGAGACATACGAGTACTTCCCATCTTGATCCTGTTCTCTTGCTTTTACGTTGTCTGACAGCTGCAGATTTAATATATGACTAATTCGGTCCTTATGGTGATTTTCCAAGATCGGAAAGAGAATCTCTACTCGC
This sequence comes from Robertmurraya korlensis NBRC 107688, assembly GCF_001591645.1. GTDB lineage: Bacteria > Bacillota > Bacilli > Bacillales > Cytobacillaceae > Robertmurraya_A. The sequence goes on from NZ_BCVH01000020.1 coordinate 6,845, forward strand.
TTTTCCATATTTCTTGTCATCATGTCGGCTGAAGATAAGAATACCCTTTCCTCCCCGTTATGATAGAAATAATAAATACGGCTATGCTCTAAAAAGCGACCAACAATACTTATGACACGAATATTTTCACTAACCATTGGAATTTTTGGTTTTAGACAGCAAATTCCTCGAATGATCAAATCGATTTTGACTCCTGCAGCCGATGCCTCGTATAGCTTCATAATTAATTCCTTATCCGTAAGTGAGTTCATCTTTGCAATAATCTTGCCATTATTATATTGCTTGTGATAGGAAATTTCTTGGTCTATTAACTCTATAAACTTCCCTCTTATATCATACGGTGCAACGACTAAATGATTATACTTTGGCTTTTCTGTATATCCACTCAGAAAGTTAAAAAAGTTTGTTGCATCAATACCAAACTTTCGTTTGGAGGTTAAATATCCTACATCTGTATAAAAGTTAGCTGTTTGATCATTATAGTTTCCGGTTCCTAGATGAACAAACCTTTCAATTATTTGATTTCTTCTTCTAACTACTAAAGTGATCTTACTGTGTGTTTTTAAGTGGGTCATACCATATATCACATGGCAGCCTGCCTTCTCTAGTTCTTTAGCCCAGTGAACATTGTTTTCCTCATCAAACCTTGCCTTTAACTCTACTAGTACGGTTACCTGCTTTCCATTTTCTGCAGCATTTTTAAGAGCAGTAATAATAGGAGAATCCCCACTTACACGATATAAGGTTTGTTTAATGGCTAAAACATCGGCGTCACTTGCCGCTTCAGTAACAAAGTCAACTACAGGCTGAAACGATTCGTACGGGTGATGTAAAAGAACATCCTGTTCAAGGAGCTTCGTAAATAAATTTTCGCCGAAATCGAGATCCACTGGCTTTTGAGGAATAAAAGCTTCAAAGTTTAAGTGTTCTCTTTTTCTTGAAACATGCTTGGCAAACTGGGCTAAAAAGGTATGATCGAGTGGTCCATTTATTTTGTATATATCCTCTTCATCTAACTCTAGTTCTTTTGTTATATGGTCAACAACAGAGTGGTCAAAATGGTCATCACTAACTTCCAATCGGACTGCTGCTCCCCATTTTCGTTTTTTTAACTCCTTTTCAATTTCCAGTAGTAGGTCTCTCGAGCCCTCTTCATGTATCGTTAAATCCGCATTTCTCGTAATACGAAAAGGGGTAACCGATACTACTTTATATCCTGTAAAAAGCTTATGTATAAAGTAGCAGATCACATTCTCTAATAAAACAAATGAGCTACCTTCCTCGCTTGGGATACTAATAAATCGATTAAGAACCGCTGGTACTTGAACAAATGCAAGCCGATTACTTTTCTGGCCCTCTATCATCTCTTCTAGCATAACGGCAAGGTTTAAACTTTTGTTTGATAGCATTGGAAAAGGACGATACGCATCAATGGCCATCGGAGTTAATACAGGGAAAATCTGATCCTCAAAATATTCCTCTAAAAAAGAGATTTGTTTTTTTTCCAAGCTTTTAATGGCAAGGAGATAAATAGATTCCTTTTTCAATTCTGGAAGTAGGGCATTTGTAAAGGTTTCACATTGAGTATTTACCAGCTTATGTGTGAGCTTCGAAATTTCCTCAAGCTGCTGTTTCGGTGTTAAACCTGCCTTGTTTTCCGGCCTATTATAACCCGCATCTACTTGGTCCTGTAAACCAGCCACTCGAACCATAAAGAATTCATCTAGGTTTGAACTAAATATCGATAGAAACCTTAACCTTTCTAGAAGTGGATTACTCGTATCAAGTGCTTCTTCAAGCACTCTTGCATTAAAAGCTAACCAACTTAACTCACGGTTATTATAATAGGAAGGTAGATTGTATTGCCTCTCACCATTCATTCGTTCTCCCATCCTTTTTCAACAGTATTCGACATCGACATATTTTCATCTTATCAAAATAATCAAAAGGATTTTGTAAAGAAATTGTAAATATGTACCTTTTTACCTATTTGAGGTGAACTCAAGAGTGATTTTATATTTTAGCGATTTCTCTAAATGACGAATCTGTTTTTCCGCTTGATATTGTTCGACAAAAGTATTACCCATACAAGATAGATGAAAAATTAGTTCATCCTGTTTTTTATGAACCTTTATACCCTTCACTTGCATACGTTTTGATGAATCTAACGCAGAGGCTAGCTTAACCATCCCACCAGCTATTCGAATATCCTTTAATTCTCCTTTTGAGAACCATTCTACGAAGGGGGTTGAGTATTGCTTCAAAAGTGCCCAGTTTTTATACGATGCAATCAAGGCAAGAATGAGTCTTTCCTTATGTGTAATACCGTCTATGGATTGATGCGCAAGAAGGTTAAACGTATGCTGGCTGCTAACGTCTGGATCGACGTATTGCCCAATATAATATATGCGAGCACTTTGTTCAATTAGACGCTCACTATATCCATTTGTTTTCTTTCCGAAAATAGCAGAAAGTTCGAAGTAAATTTGTTTTGCTAGCCATGCTACATGGTCGGAATGACCTTCTTCTATTCCATAATCCCTTATTAGTTGATCGATACTGCTTTCCAATATAAAATCAGATGGTTTCTTTCCCCTCCCTTTTTCTTTGTAAAGTATCCCCTCTCTTAGACCTCTTTTACTAAAAATAAAACGAGTGGCTTGAACATACATACATAGCATGTCAAACACTTCAAGTGCCGGAAGGATGATATCTGCTCTATCCTTTGATAGTCCCTCTAATTTTTCAATATCAGAAACCTCCATCGTTTCCATCATTCGTAAAATATTATTTAAATCATTTGGGCTCATATCATACTGATGAATTCCTGCTAATGGATAGTTTTTTACATGTTGATGGACTTGAGCAATATTTCTAGCGCTCCCACCAATAGCTACAATGGGAACATGTTTGTTCTTTAGCCAAGGTAATGATTCTAGGGCTTCCATGACCATTTTTTGAAGGGCCATTTTTTCTTCATTTGTCATCCGGCTTCCACTCATAAACTTTTCCTTTAAAGAAACGACACCAAATGGGAAACTATGTGAATGTACAAGCGTTTTATTTTGATAATAGGTAATTTCTGTGCTTCCCCCACCAATATCAATTGTTACACCATCCTTTACTGCCGTCGTGTTCACTACGGCTAAAAAGCCAAGATAAGCTTCTTCTTCCTCACTTAAAATGTCGATGTCATATCCAACTTCTCCCATGACCTTTTCTAGAACTTCAGATTTATTCACTGCTTGTCTTATAGTTGCGGTAGCAACGCATTTTATTTCTTTTATCCCATTAAAGTCAATTATCTCTTTAAACCCCTTAAGGATCGTTAGACATTTCTGAACTCCCTGATCGGAGAGAATTTTTTCTTCATTTAAGTACTGTCTAAGCCTTGCAACAGCCTTAATATTTTCCACTTCTTTGTAGAAATTGTTTGTGGTTTCTACATATATAACTAGTCGTATCGTGTTTGATCCTATATCAATAACAGCCCACTTATTCATCTGTTCTAACTCCTTTACTAATCACTATTATATTTATTCTATTCCACGTTCGACATTCCTCTAACCATTTAGCTTATCCATTCAATCTGGTTTTTTATAATCATTTATTCTCAACCATTTTCTTTCCAACTAAAAAAAGGTATAATAACAATACAGTAGTTTTAACTAGTGAAAGGAGCTCAAAACCTTGAGTCAGGAAAAAACACATTATCCTCCTATAAAACCAACGATAGAAAACCTCTCACAGGCAATCTTCATTGTGAATCGTCATGCAAAAACTGCTCCAAATCCAAAATTTTTATATGAATTGAAGCGAAAATCCCTACAGAAGCTTATTCAGGAAGGGAAAGCTAGAAAGGAAGGCTTACATTTCTCCAACAATCCAAAATATAGCCAGCAACAATCAGATGTTCTCGTTGTGTGTGGAAACTACTCCTTCCATCTTCCCCCATCAAAACAGGACTTCGAGAATCTTCCACACTTAGGAAAATTAAATGATAATATACGAAATCCTAGAGCCGTTCTATCACTTAGTCAGGCAAAGAAACTTCTATCTAAATACACCGGATTGAAAGAAGAGGCAAGCAACACTTTTAAGAAAAAAGGATATGAAAAGCCTGTCTTTAAAAAATTAGGTGAGAGCTATTTTTAAAAAAAGGTGTTCCTAAAGTCTATATTTTTAGGAACACCTTTTTTTATTATAGTATATGTTTGTCAATTAATTGAACTAATTCGGCAATTTCAGGCTTACTAACCTGTGCATCTGCACCAACCATATGACCTTTATGGCGAAGGTCATCCGTAATTAGCGAAGAGAAAATAATAACCGGAAGTTTCGCCGTTTGACTATTTTCTTTCACTCTTTTTGTAAAATGATGTCCATCCATTTGAGGCATTTCAATATCAGTTATTACCAGCTGAACCTCATCTGTTATGTTTTTCCCTTGAGAACTGATCGTTTCTAGGTAATGAAGGGCATCTTTCCCATTTTCAAAAAACTCAATTTTATGAAACCCTGCTTCATTTAACGTATCATGAAGAAGTTTTCTTAATAAAGGAGAATCCTCTGCCACTACTAATTTTTTTGATGATCTTTCTCTTTGTCCGAGCTTTTTCACTTGTTGAACGTTAATCCCTGTCTCAGGGTTGATTTCAACAACGATCTTTTCAAAATCAAGTAGTAATATCATTTCACCATGAAGCTTAACCACTCCAATAATCTGACTCTCTGGACCTTGGTACATCTCTGAAGGCTTTTCAATTTGGTCCCATGAAATACGGTGAATTTGTGTTACCGTATGAACGTGAAAGACTATCTTTTGTTTGTTAAATTCAGCAACAATAAATTTATCCTGTTCGGGAGATTGTGAAGGAGGAAAGCCTAAAGCATTAGCAACATTAACTACTGGTAATACTTCCCCTCTTAGTTCAATGATTCCCTCAACATGTGGATGAGAATGAGGTACTTGAATGACTTGAACTGGATTTATTATTTCTTTTACTTTTATAACATTAATACCGAATTTATTTTTCCCGATACTAAATTCAACTATTTCTAGTTCATTAGTTCCGCTTTCTAATAAGATTCCTTTTTTATTATCCATAAACGGTTCGACCCCTTTTAACTAGCATGGTATCTGTGTTAGCATACACATACTATACCACGAAACCGTTGAATTAACAGTTCTCTTTTAAATAAAATATGTTACTTTTCTACCATCTTTAGACAACTAGTAAACTATGAAAGTAACACTTCTATTTGATTTTTATGATGATAGTCATGTTGAATAAAGTCTACAAAATATTCACGTATAGTAAACTGATGATCCCCTATAGAAAATGAAGTATCTAGTTCTTCTTCACTATAGGAAGTTATAATGGAGAGAAGCTCCATTCTAGTATGAATTAACTCATGTAATAATTCCGTTTTCGTGATTCCACTTTCCGCATAATCGTGAGCCTTGTTGTTCACCGTTTGAAAATCAGGAAATGGCGGTAAACTAGCTCCTTCTTTAATGAAAGGAAATCTTTCCTCAAGTGAAAATCGATCCCAAAATAATAGATGTGATAGACAAGCAGCCATTGACCATTTTCCTTCATCGATTGGTGCAAACCATTTTTGTTCATCAACCTCATTTAGTGACTGAAACCATTGGTTTAAGCTTTCATAAGCTTGAGTAATTTCTACCTTATTCATACTCTTTCCCCCTTAAAATATCTTTCCTTCTTATATACTTCCATATTAACCCAGAAGAGTCCCATTTTGATATGAAAATTGAGAGGATTTTTTCACTCTTATTCCTCAACATGATAAAATATACGAATAGGAGAGTGATCACTTGGAACATATGATTAATTCAAAAGTAAAGAACATAGAAATATCAGGAATTCGAAAGTTTTTTAATATGGTTGCAGGTACAAAGAATATGATTTCATTAACTCTTGGCCAACCAGATTTCCCTACTCCTGAGCATGTAAAAGAAGCTGGAAAACGAGCAATTGATGAAAATTATACTACATATACGCATAATGCGGGATACATTGAATTACGTACAGCAGCAGCTCAATTTGTCCAGTCTAAATACGATTTAACTTACAATCCGGAAGATGAAATCATTATTACCTCTGGAGCAAGCGAAGCGATTGATATTACGTTTCGAACGATATTAGAGGAAGGTGTCGAGGTTATTTTACCTGGACCTGTATACCCTGGCTACGAGCCAATTATCAAATTATGTGGAGCAGCCCCCGTATATGCAGATACAAGACAGAACAATTTCCGAATGACTGCTGATATTATAAGAAACTATATCACTGACAAAACTCGTTGTATCGTCTTGCCTTATCCATCCAACCCTACTGGAGTAAGTTTAACAAGGGAAGAACTTATCGATATTGCAGAATTACTGAGAGACAAAGATATATTTGTATTAGCAGATGAAATATACAGTGAATTAGTGTTTGATCATAAACACTTTTCCATCGGTACGATTTTAAAAGAAAAAACGATTGTCATTAATGGCCTTTCAAAATCACACTCAATGACCGGTTGGCGAATTGGAATGCTTTTTGCTCCTAGTTCGATAACCGAACATATTTTAAAGGTTCACCAATATAATGTTTCTTGTGCCACGTCTGTTTCTCAGATGGCTGCTTTACAAGCACTTACAGTAGGAGTTAATGATGCTGATGAAATGAAACACGCATATTTGGAACGAAGAGAGTTTGTGAATGAGCGATTGAACAAGATGAATTTATCAGTCGTGAAACCAGATGGAGCCTTCTATTTCTTTGTTAAGCTCCCCAATGCATTTCCGAATTCATTTGACTTCGCCCTTCAATTAGTAAAAGAACGAGGAGTAGCAGTTGTTCCAGGAAGTGCATTTTCTCCGCTGGGCGAGGGATATATACGTATTTCGTTTGCGTATTCAATGGAAGTACTTGCTGAAGCCTTGGATAGACTTGAGGCATTTCTAAAAGATCATCAGTTGTAAAAATAGAAAAAACGAGCTCAGATTCGAGCTCGTTTTTTTACTGCCAATATTTATAAAGAGCCTGAGTACCACTCTCTTCCTCGCCTTGCTCCGCGAGCTTCTCGTATAGTGATTTAGCAAGTGCCAAGCCAGGAGTCATCATTCCCATTTGCTCTGCCTCGTTTAAAGCAATCGTCATATCTTTAATAAAATGTTTTATATAAAATCCAGGAGAAAAATCTCCTCCAATCATCCTTGGGGCGAGATTTGAAAGAGACCAGCTTCCTGCTGCTCCAGAAGAAATACTTTGGAGTACAGTAGTCGGGTCAAGTCCAGCCTTTTCCGCGTATACCACCGCTTCACATACACCCAGCATATTAGATGCGATGGCAATTTGGTTACACATTTTTGTATGTTGTCCTGCACCAGCGCTTCCTTGATATACAATATTGCTACCTAATACCTGAAATACAGGCTGCAATGTATCAAATACTTCTTGGTCTCCACCAACCATAATGGAAAGTTTGCCTTCTCTTGCTCCAATATCCCCCCCTGAAACAGGAGCGTCTACAACATAAAGGCCTTTTTTCTTAGACTCACTATATATTTTTTTTGCCAATGTTGGAGTAGAGGTTGTCATATCTATTAAGAAAGTACCTTGCCTACTCATATGTACAATTCCATTTTCTCCAAGATAGATTTGTTCAACGTCAGATGGATATCCAACCATTGTTATGATGATATCTGCCTTTTTGGCGAGAGTCTCTGGTGATTCCAGCCAAACTACCCCTTCATCTAATATGTCTAGGGCTTTTTCTTTGGTACGGGTGTATGCAACGACCTTATAACCTGCTTTTAATAGATTTCTCGCCATACTTTTCCCCATAACACCTAATCCAATAAACCCAATTGTACTATCTGCCTTCAGCTCCATACTCACATCTCCCTTTAGAAATAAGTAGTATTTTATCACTTATTTCCAATTAGTTCAAAGAGATGACTACAACTGAGATTGGAAGTTTTGTACATATCCCGCAACAATCATATCATCTTCATTAAAAATTTGTACCATAACTGCTTTCTCTTGTTGAATCATCTCTTCTAATACAAAAGTATGTAAATCAATTTGTAAGGGGATTGGATCCATTGAAAGATAAACTTCTTCCTGATTTCCTACATGTAGTAATTTTCCCTCATGAACATACTGCTCACCGTAATAAATTTCTGTTGTTCCTAATGCTTTTGCCAATTGTTTATTTTGGATTAGGACTTTTACTTTGTACATATCTTCATCAGAAAATAATCTCTCATCAAATTTAAATCGAAATTGAAGCTCATTGTTTTTCGTAAGTAAAACATCTGCATACTGATTAATAAACGATTGTTTTTGGCTTCCTTCACATGCTGCTAGAATGAATGAACAAAACAATAATAAAATGGCTTTCTTCATAATCATCCTCCTTTATCACTTACCTTTGCCAAGAAATAAAAAGTATAAACAGTCATTTAAAAAGTTTACAAATAGACATTGTTTGACTATACAACTCCATTCATTTTACAATCAGGAAAAAGAAGGGAGAATAGGTATGTATTATAAAGAACTGTATGTCTTTAATTCTTCAACACCCACAAAAGCAATCATTCGAACATATACAAAAGATGATTTTCAAGAACTAATTCGGATTCAACAAGAGGCATTTCCTCCTCCCTTTCCATCTGAGCTATGGTGGAACGAAGAACAGTTAACCAATCATGTCGACCGATTCCCTGAAGGAGCATTATGTGTAGAGGTGGCAGGGAAAATCTGTGGTTCTATTACGGGATTAATTACTACATTTAATAAAAATCATCCGGATCATACCTGGGCTGAAGCTACTGATAATGGATATATTACCAACCACAGAGCTGATGGAGACACCTTGTACATAGTAGATATTTGTATCTCTCCCACTTATAGAAAGTTAGGGTTAGGAAAATGGCTTATGCAATCGATGTATGAAACAGTAGTCCAACTTAAGCTCGAACGCTTACTAGGAGGTGGCAGGATGCCCGGGTACCAAATGCAAGCGAATCAACTTTCGGTGGATGAATATGTAGAGAGGCTGATTCAAGGAAAATTAAAAGATCCGGTCATCACCTTTTTATTAAGATGTGGAAGAACACCAGTTGTAGCTGTGAAGGATTATTTAGAGGATGAACAATCATTAAATTACGGACTTCTGATGGAATGGAAAAACCCGTTTCTTACAAAAAGACCCAACTGATTGAATCAGTTGGGTTTCTTTTTAGCGTTGGGTTGCTTTGGCTACTGCCTCTAACACTTCTTCCGTTGTGCTCATTTGAAGCACTTCAGAAGCTAACTTTTCCATATCTACTTTAGACAAGTTACGGATTTGAGAGCGAGCTTTTAGGATAGAAGTTGCACTCATTGAGAACTCATCTAATCCTAACCCAAGGAGAACAGGAATCGCTTGCTCGTCCCCAGCCATCTCTCCACACATTCCAGTCCACTTACCTTCTTTATGTGCAGCGTCGATGACCATTTTTACTAAACGTAAAATAGCTGGATTGTATGGCTGATACAAGTAAGAAACTCTTTCGTTCATACGGTCTGCAGCCATTGTATATTGAATTAAATCATTTGTTCCGATACTAAAGAAATCTACTTCTTTTGCAAACTGATCAGCAATGACAGCAGTAGAAGGGATTTCTACCATGATTCCTAATTCAATCTTCTCTGATACAGCAACTCCTTCAGCTTGAAGCTTTTGACGCTCTTCTTCAAGAATTGCTTTTCCTTGACGGAATTCAGATAAAGTTGCGATCATTGGGAACATAATTTTTAGGTTTCCATATACACTTGCACGAAGAAGTGCACGAAGCTGTGTACGGAACATCCCTTGCTCTTCAAGACATAAACGAATCGCACGGAAGCCTAAGAAAGGATTCATTTCCTTCGGTAAATTTAAGTATGGAAGTTCTTTGTCTCCACCAATGTCTAACGTACGAACAACAACAGGCTTACCATCCATTCCTTCAAGAACGGCTTTGTAAGATTCAAACTGCTCCTCTTCCGTTGGAAGTTGGTCACGACCCATGTATAGGAATTCAGTACGGTAAAGCCCTACTGCTTCACCACCGTTGTTAATAACACCTTTTAGATCTTTAGGCGTACCAATATTTGCAGCAAGCTCTACATGATGGCCATCTGAAGTGACAGTCTGTTCATTAACAAGCTTGGCCCATTCAGCCTTTTGAGCTTCAAAAGCTGCATGCTCGGACTTGAAACGATCTACTTCCTCAGCAGTTGGGTTGATGTAAACTTGTCCATTAAGTCCATCTACAATTACAAGGTCACCGTTTTTAATTTCCTCAGTCGCTGTTTTTGTACCTACTACTGCAGGAATTTCCATTGAGCGAGCCATAATTGCAGAGTGAGATGTTCTACCACCGATGTCAGTTGTAAAGCCTTTCACAAATTGACGATTTAATTGTGCTGTGTCTGATGGTGTAAGATCTTCAGCAACGATAATTACTTCTTCTGAAATCATACTTGGGTTAACAATTTGCACACCAAGTAAATGAGAAAGAACGCGTTTTGTTACATCGCGAATATCAGCAGCTCTTTCCTTCATGTATTCATTGTCCATTGACTCAAACATCGCTACAAACATATCAGCTGTTTCTTTTAAAGCAAATTCAGCATTTACTTTATCCGTTTTGATTTTATCTTCAATTGGAGAAACAAGCTCTGGATCACTTAGTACGAGCAAGTGCGCTTCAAAAATAGCTGCCTTATCAGCACCCAATTCAACTTTTGCCTTGTCTCTGATACCTTCTAGTTCAACCTTTGATTGACTAAGTGCCGCACGGAAACGATCGATTTCAACTGAATCGTTATCGATAGACTTTTTTGTAAAGGTTAAATCCGGTTCTACTAAACGGTATGCTTTTGCGATTGCTATTCCGCTAGATGCAGCAATTCCATTTAAAAATTTCATTTTTATGCTAAACCTTCTTTTTTCAAAGTTTCTTCAAGACTTGCTAGAGCTTCTTGCTCATCTCCACCTACTGCAGAAATAGTAATGTCAGCTCCTTGTCCAACTCCTAGAGACATAACACCCATAATTGACTTAAGGTTTACTTTTTTCCCTTTGTACTCAAGGTTGATATCGGAATCGAACTTGCTAGCTGCTTGTACTAGTAAAGTTGCAGGACGAGCGTGGATTCCTGTTTCAGCTATAATTTTAAATTGTTTTTCTGCCATTGGTTAATCAAACTCCTTTTTCCTATATATGATTGCTAAGATGTTTCTCGTTAATTGTCTAATTCCTTCACTTTATCCTAATTATTCCGACATTGAAATTTACAACATACTTTAGTATTTTTTCCATTGTCCTTTTTATTCATTAAATATAGCTAGCGCCGACTAAAGTTCTTAGGCCATCAGACAATCGACATCTCAAAAAAAAGAATAGCATTTCCTTAGCGTGTATACAATGAAAAACCCACAATTGTAGAGGAATTTTCACAGTTTTTTTATTTAACCGCTTACATTTTTACTCATTATATTTAAATTTTCCAACATGAGTTAGAATGGTAAAAATTATCCAACAGCTTAATTTCATACAAACAAAATACTTGTAATCAATAAATTGAAAATGTATGATTTTAGTAATAGTTCATTTGTAACATTTTCTTTCAAGGTGATAGTAGTGATTTATAAAAGACAAGAAGCATTTCGGTTTCAATTTCAACAGCCTATTCATGGGACATTCAAGATTATTAGCATTAATGGTGTCCAAGGTGATGTGAAGTCTGCTATAGCGTATATAGTAGATATTAGCCCCAATGGTATAAAATTCAAATCACCAATTAACCTACCAATTGAACAAAATGATTTTCTTCTAGAGGTTTCTTTTTTGCTAGCCGACCGGTTAATTCGTGTCATAGGAACGCCTAAATGGAAAAAGATTGAAGGCAAAATGTGTGTATACGGATTTACAGGCTTAGATGACAAGGAAACAAAAGAAGAAATCATCAATGTCCTTAAAATACATACAAAAATGATTTACAATGAATCAAAAGTTCAAGATGAAAAGGCTACCTAATCTACATTTAGGTAGCCTTTCCTTATTCTTCGTAAATCATCTTTTTTGTCATTCCTCCATCAATGGTAATATTTGTACCTGTAATGAAGTCGTTATTTACGTCGCTTAAGAATAAACATCCACGTGCAATATCACTTACCTTCCCAACCCTTTTAGATAAATGCTGTGAATGGTCGATCTCACGAAGTTCCTCGTAATGATTGGGTTCAATCCACCCTGGACTTATGCAATTGACTCTCACTTTTTTTTCAGATAAAGTCGCTGCTAATGCATGTGTAAGTGCAACAATTCCACCTTTTGAAGCTGCATATGCTTCTGTATGAGGCTCGGACATAAACGCTCTGGTTGAAGAAATATTAATGATTGCTCCACCTTCTGCAATCACCTTTGCTACTTCTCTTGAGCAGAGGAAAACACCCTTTAAGTTTGTATTGAGTACCTTATCCCACTGCTCCACGGTCATTTCGTAGAAATTAGAAAACAATGAAATACCTGCGTTATTAATCAAGATGTCGACTCGACCGAATTTTTCCATTACATATTTAACCAATGAAATGACTGATTGCTCGTTTAAGACATCTGTTTCAACAAAGTGTACTCTTTCACTATTATAATTCTTTTCTAATCGCTCACCGTTCCCTACATCGTAATCGGCAATTACTACCTTCGCTCCAGCCTCATAAAATGCATAGACGATTCCTGCACCAATTCCGCTGGCACCGCCAGTAACAATCACGATTTTATCTTTGTACATGATTATTCCTCCTGCCTAGCTTCTAGGTTCTTGTAAATACTGATAAATCACATCACCGCTTCTTTGTGCAATTCCTCTAAAGTGTTTAAAATCATCCAGAGAAACAATTACAGCTCTTATTTCTAAAAATTCATCCTTATGTACATACCACTCATTTATTTGTCCACTTCTTAACTTTTCAATCATTTCGGTAATCAGTTCTTTTTCCAAATGTAATCCCTCCGTCTATAATTAATTATATAAAAAATTCCCAAAGGTTTCAAAATCGACTATCCATTCTCTTAAAATCTAAGACTATAATAAATAATTATTAAAATTTACAAAAAATTCTTTACGTATAGGAAAAAGTAGTGCAAAATGTTAATAATATCGTCATCTGGAAGGAAAAGGAGAGAGCGAAATTGAAAAGAGCTGAAGTGGGGAACGTTATCGAATTTAGAGACGGGTTACAGGGTATTGTTGAAAAAGTGAACGAAAATTCAGTAATTGTAGACCTTACTTATATGGACAATTATCGAGATCTTGAATTAGACCAAAGAACTGTTGTAAATCATAAAAACTATAAAGTTATTAAGGAATCTTCATTTTAAAAACTAATGGAAGCGCATTCTGCTAGTTTAGTAGAGTGCATTTTTGTCTCTAAAATAAAAATAGGTTATAATGTGGGAAACCTCTACTTAGAGGTTTCTTCTTTTTTTTCAAACATTTAGTATAACCAAGCATTTGAAAGGAGTCATTATATGCTTCAAAGAAAAATGGATTTGAGAATGATTCTGGCTATTTTACTTGCCCATGTACTATTATTCATTACATTCCAAGAGAAAAGTGTTTTTTGGTACATATACACAGCAACCATGCTGTTTTTAATTACGTATTCGATCCTCCATGAGGAAATGGATGACCAACAACCAGTTGGACTATATATTACCTATGGTGTGTTATCAGGGGTAATGTTGTTTGTTTTATTTTTCCTAGGTAATAGCCTATTACATATGATTGATCTACCGTTAAAGGGATCTGTTGCAAAACTGTATAAACAAATGTCCCCTACCGAAATATGGCAGTACATCGTCTTATTTCTTATTATTATCCCAGGAGAAGAAGTTTTCTGGAGAGGATTTATTTTAAAACGACTTCTTAGAAAAATAAAGTTCGGACCAAGTATCTTGATTTCAACATTACTATATACTTCTGTGAACATATATTCTGGATCAAGTCACCTGATACTCGCTTCGATTGTTGCTGGGTTATTTTGGTCAAGCCTCTATGTTTGGAAGAGAAGCATTCCTTTACTAATTGTGTCACACATTGTGTTTGATTTGATTTTGTTAGTTCTATTTCCTTTAAGGTAACACCAACTTGTAACCTTTCTTACCTACCCCCGTCTAATAGTATGAAGGCTTTCAATTGTTAACTAGGAGGATATAACCTTGAAGAATTATCATTTGTATATAACAATCGGCTTACTCGCTATGGTACTAACAGCTTGTGGAACAACTGAACAAAACCTAGAGGAAGTAAAAAATGGGACATCCCCCCAAAAAGAGGAAGTAATTAGTGACGAAGAAACAGTTCAAGAAGATGCTAATGAAGAAACTAACCAATCAGATACAATGATTCGACTACTTGAAAATCAATTATCGGTTACTGTGAATGGAGAAACAAAAGAAGAGACAGCATTTCTAAAACATAGTGACAATCAAGGATATTCAATGTATATCCTCCCAGAGTATGAACTAACAGCAGAGGAACCAAATAAAGACGTAGTCATGCTTTCTAGCAATGGTGAAATTTTTATGAGAATTGAGCTCTTACCCGAAGATATTGATTGGAAGGCAACCGAACAGACTGTTATCGAACAATTACAAGCTGTAGCTTCTGAAGTGAAGGAAGTCTCACCACCCAAGCTTGGATTTTTTGAATATAGTAAAGTATATGAAGCTAAGGTAAACGGAGAAATCATTACCTCATACCTCTTAAACAACAATGAAGGGGTTATCAAACTCACATCTTTTACAAAAGAAACAGCTGATCATCGTGATCCATTTATTAAAATGGCAGAAACCATAGTTAACAAGGCGAAATAAGACTCAGGGATATTTTCCCTGAGTCTTATTTTTTCACAGAATCAAGTGGTTTCATCCATAAAAGTACGATAAAGATGATAGTTATGTAACCAAACACTGGATACAAATATGAAAGCAATGTTCCGTAATTTACAAAACTACCTAAATATGAAATGGTAAAAATTATGCAAACCCACACCATACTTGGAAGTTTCAAGTAATTATTAAGTTGCTTCTCAAGTCCATATACATTTCCAATGACAGATGTAAAAATCTCTCCATAAATAATAAGTACATAAATCCAATAAAAACCATAGACGAGATTTTTCATTATAGCTGCCATGGGAATTTCGTATAACTCAACATTGGGAAGCATAATTAATGTGGCATGACTAGATAGAAGTATTAACGTTAATGCAGCACCTCCAATAATCCCGCCCCACTTAACCGTTTCTTCATCCTCGATTTCTGCTGCGACAGGAACAAGCACCGCCTGGGCAAGACCAATATTAAAGGCCGTATAAGAAAACGGGTTAACGACAGATTTCCACCCATCCTCAGCTGGAGGGATAAATAAGAGCTGTTCAAGAAAATTAGGTTGCTGAATCGTTATTATAAATAACATAAAACTAAAACAAATCATCATTGGTACTACAAAAGTGTTAACTGCAAATAGACCTTTCGTTCCGACAATCATTACAATAAATGAAAGGGCAATTGTTATAAGTATACCTAAGCTTCTTGAAAGGCCAAGCTGCTCGTGAAAAACAGCTCCTGCACCACTTAACATGACGGCACTAACTCCTAGTAACATAAATAACATTAAAATATTTATAGCTCCTCCTAGATAAGGACCGAACAAAAACGTGTTTAACTCCTGATACGATTTTGCTCGCAATCTGGCAGCAAGACGCATCAACTTGGAGCCTAAAAAGATAAAAATATAACCGCTCATTAAAATCCCTATTAGTCCAATAAAACCGAATCGGGAAAAAAACTCTACGATTTCTTTTCCTGTGGCAAACCCCGCACCAACCACAGTTCCTACATAAACTGCAGCCAGCTGAAACGCTGCCCCCCATTTCTTTTTCACTCCATCTCCCCCTTCCTTTTATTTATATGAGAAGAAGGACAAACAATGACGAGCTTTTTCAGGCATCAGAAGAATATCATATTCCAAAGTAACCTTACAAAATAAGGAAAGTCAAAATACTTGAAAGTCAAAATAGGTCAAAGTATAATTAATTTACAATAGTCAAAGTTAGTCAAAGTCAATATATCTTTAAAGGAGGAAAACGATATGCTTTGTCAAACATGTCAAAAAACAGAGGCTTCCATTACAGTTAGAATGAATGGGAATGAAAAACAGCTACATCTTTGTCAAAGCTGTTTCCAGCATGAGCGAGAAAAAATGTTAACTTCTTTCGGACCAAGCTTATCTGGTTTTCATTCATTTCCTTTTGAATCATTATTTCAGCCAATGAATCCTGATCATATGGATAAACACAAAAAAAATATGGCTCCCCCTAAACAAAACGGTGGGAATGGTGGCTTTATTGATCAATTCGGTCGAAATCTAACAACAATGGCACAAGCAGGACTTATTGATCCAGTAATCGGCCGTGATGAAGAGGTAAACCGTGTCATTGAGATATTAAATAGAAGAAATAAAAACAACCCAGTCCTAATTGGGGAACCTGGGGTTGGTAAAACAGCCATCGCAGAGCATCTTGCAGTCAAGATTTCTGAAGGAAAAGTTCCAAACAAACTTAAAAATAAGCAGGTATATCTTTTAGATGTTGCTTCATTAGTATCAAACACAGGCATCCGTGGACAGTTCGAAGAAAGAATGAAAGGAATAATACTTGAACTTCAACAAAAGAAAAATATGATTTTATTCATCGACGAAATTCATCAACTAGTCGGTGCAGGAAGTGCTGAAGGCTCTATGGATGCCGGAAATATTTTAAAGCCCGCTTTAGCACGTGGTGAACTTCAGCTTATTGGTGCGACAACTTTAAAAGAATACAGAAAAATCGAGAAGGACGCTGCACTTGAGCGCCGCTTCCAGCCGGTTCAAGTTCTTGAGCCAACGACTTCTGAAGCGATTGACATACTCAAAGGTCTTAGAAAAAAATATGAAGATTATCATGAGGTTGTATTTTCAGATGAGGCAATTGAAGCATGTGTGAACCTATCACATCGATACATCCAAGACCGTTTTCTTCCTGATAAAGCGATTGATTTACTCGATGAAGCTGGTTCAAAGCTTAATTTAACAGCGAATTATTCAAATACTGATGTCATCGAAAATCGCTTGAAGGAAATTGCAAAAGAAAAAGAAGAAGCGTTAAAGGAAGAAAAATATGAGATGGCAGCGAAGCTCCGTGAAGAGGAAAAGGAACTGGAACGAAAGCTTGGCCAAGGTGAACCTGGTCATCGACCAATCGTAAAAGTCGAGCATATCCACGATTTAATTGAGAAGAAAACTAGGATTCCTGTCGGGAAACTGGAGCAATCAGAACAAGAAAAGCTCCAAAGCCTCGAAGGCCATTTATCAAGTAAGATTATAGGACAGAAGGAAGCAGTGCAAAAAGTAGTCAAAGCGATTCGCCGAAGTCGTGCTGGATTAAAAGCAAAAGGACGACCAATTGGATCCTTCCTGTTTGTTGGTCCAACTGGTGTCGGTAAAACAGAACTGACTAAGTCATTAGCAGAAGAACTATTTGGTTCAAAAGATTCAATGATTCGCTTAGATATGAGTGAATACATGGAGAAGCATAGTGTTTCTAAATTAATTGGTTCTCCTCCTGGTTATGTTGGACATGAGGAATCTGGCCAATTAACGGAACAGGTAAGACGTAATCCATATAGCATTATTTTACTCGATGAAATTGAAAAGGCTCATCCAGACGTTCTCAATATGTTCTTACAAATACTTGAAGACGGTAGATTAACGGATAGCCAAGGAAGAACGATTAGCTTTAAAGATACGGTTATTATCATGACTTCCAATGCAGGTGTCGGTCATAGAACAGTGAAGGTTGGCTTTGGAAATGATCATCAAGAAAACGAAAGCAATTTAATAACTACCTTAGGGTCATACTTTAAGCCTGAATTCCTCAATCGTTTTGATTCAATTATTGAGTTTTCATCACTACAAGAAGAGGATTTACTTCAAATTGTTGATATCATGATCACTGACTTAAATAACATGCTTACAGAACAACAGATGACGGTAAAAATAACTGATGACGTAAAAAGAAAACTTGCAACATTAGGTTACTCCCCTTCCTTTGGAGCACGCCCACTAAGAAGAGTGATTCAAGACCAGATTGAAGATCAAATTTCAGACTTTATTATTAATGAACCTGACTGTAAAAAATTAATTGCAGTTGTTGAGGACGATACCATTCTGATTAAGAAAGCATAAAAAAAGAGCGAAGCCACATAAATAAATGGCTTCGCTCTTTTTTTATAGCTTTTGATCTTCAATGGAGTTTAACCAAGCTTCGATTTCTCCTACAACAGATTGTACACACCCGTCTTCAAATGGAGAAATTAGGTTTGCTGCTTTTACAAGCTCTGTAAAAGGCATGCTTCCTCCTAAAGTACAAAGATGTAGATAATCGTTCCAAGCTTTTTTATGATCCTCTCGGGAAAGCTTCCAGAATTGGAATGCACAAATTTGTGCTAATGTGTAATCAATATAATAGAAAGGAGTCGTGTAAATATGACCTTGACGCTGCCAGAATCCCCCACCCTCTAAATATTCATTTCCATCATAGTCTTTGTGAGGCATATATTTCTTTTCGATTTCACGCCAAGCTAATTTTCTTTCCTTTGGTGTAGCAGTAGGATTTTCATAAACCCAATGCTGAAATTCGTCTACACTTACTCCATATGGAAGGAATAGAAGAGCCGAGCTTAAATGAGCGAATTTATATTTATCCGTATCTTCTTTGAAAAATAGCTCCATCCAAGGCCATGTGAAAAATTCCATACTCATAGAATGTATTTCAGCTGCTTCGTACGTAGGCCAATTATATTCTGGAATTTCAAAATGACTGCTTGAGTATACCTGGAATGCGTGACCTGCCTCATGTGTCAAAACATCAATATCACCAGATGTTCCATTAAAGTTTGAAAAGATAAATGGAGACTTGTAATTTTCTATATACGTACAATATCCACCACCAGCTTTTCCCTTTTTTGCGACTAAGTCCATTAAATGATTTTCTACCATATACTGAAAGAACTCGCCTGTTTCCTTTGACAGTTCATCATACATCCTTTGTCCATTTTGGGTAATCCACTCAGGGTCACCCTTCGGTACCGCATTCCCTGTTTTAAACTTGAAGTTCTCATCAAAATACTTTAGAGTATCAACGCCAATTCTTTGTCTTTGACGCTCCTTAAGCTTTGTAGCAATTGGCACGATATAATCTTCCACTTGTTTTCTAAATCCTGCCACCATTTCCGCATCATAATCAGTACGATACATCCGGTAATAAGCTAGCTCAACAAAGTTTTTATAACCTAGTTTTTCAGAAATCTCTGTTCGCACCTTGACCAAGTCGTCATAAATTCGATCTAGCTCACTTTCATTTTCTGAGAAATAACTAAAACGAGCTTCACTGGCCTTTTTTCTCATTTCTCGATCCTTCGATTCTGTAAACGGTTCCATTTGAGCTAACGTGCGCTCTTCTCCCTCAAAAGGAATCTTTGCAGCAGCAAGGAGTTTTGTGTATTCAGTCGTTAACTTATTTTCTTGCTGAAGCAAAGGAATGATATCAGGTGAAAAAACCTTTAACTGTGCTTCTGCTAGGGCAAAAAGCTGTTTTCCCCACTTTTCTTCAAGCTCAAGCTTAAAAGGTGAATGAACAAGTGCTTCGTAATATTTAGTAACTAGTCCCTCAACACTGGGTTGAATTTCGTCTATATAATCTTGTTCCGTCTTGTAAAACTCATCATTGGTATCAATAGAATGTCGAATATAAACAAGGTTAAACATCGTACCTAAATCATTACGTAATTTATTTATATCTTTCATTGCCTCGTTTTGCTCGTCTGCAGAAGCTGCCTTTGAAAAAACCTCTATCGCAGCTATAAATTGCCTTTCCACAACCTCAAAATTTGGTCTCTCATATGTATACTGCTCAAATTGCAAAGTGACTCCCCCTTTATTTAAAAATCAAGAAAAACTCTTCTATATTATAACTCAGGCGGCTAAGAAGCACAAAAAAACAAGGCACCCAAGTGGATGCCTTTTCTCACAATTATTTACCATTTTCAATAGATAATCCTAATTTCTTTAACAGTTCTGTTGCTTGATCCTTTTCATCAGCAGTTAGCTCTTTCATTAATTCATGTATTTTCTGGGCATGGTCAGGAAATATATCCTCGATAAACCTCTTTCCTTGTTCTGTAATTTGAGCATACGTTACTCTACGATCGCTAGGACATGCTACTCTAGCTAGTAATGCCTTTTGTTCCAGCTTATCAACTACGTACGTTATACTGCCACTAGCAAGAAGAATTTTTTCTCCAATTTGCTGTAATGGCTGATCACCTTTATGATATAAAAGTTCAAGAACAGCAAATTCTGTTGGGTTTAATCCATATGTTTGAATAAGTTTATTTACATTTTCATTAACTGAGCGATATGCTCTAGATAGCACAATAAAAAGTTTTAAAGATTGACTAATTTCAGCTTCCATGAGTCTCATTCCTTTAAGATCCAATGTATTTACCTGTTTACGATAACATATTTATAATTAAGACTATTATAGAAAAACTAGCTTTGTTCTGTCAAATTCCCGTCTGATCCTGAATTCCTATAAAAACAATACTTCTATAGTGATATAATAAGAAAAAGGTTGTAATCTAAGAGAGAAAAGATTAGTAAAAACATTATAGGCATGGAGCAATTACATGAATAAACACTTACTAAACCTATTTTTATATAGCATCATCGTAGTTCTACCAACTTTAGGTGGCAGTTATATATTTTCTCAGATAGAAAAAGAACAAAACCATTTAGAACAGGTTCAACATGCTGAGTGGGTTGCTTCCATTCATAAATCACACTGGGATCAGTTTATAAGTGAAACCGTCACTTCTCTTCGAACTCTGTCTCTTACCTCAGAGATATATGTAAACAGTCCAGATAAAATGGCCCCATTGCTACGAAAAGCGTTTCAGACTGATCCTAGATACAGCGGTTTGTTCTTATTGAATGAAGAAGGTCGATTGATTGTAGGCTCTAACAATCTACTAGATGACAATCTATACAAGCATTCATATATTCAGGAAGTAATTCGAACAAAGGATATAATAATATCTGCTGATGTAAATACATTAAAAAATAATCAGAAGGTGATTGGACTTGCTTCACCTGTGTTGGATGAGCATGATCACCTGACATTTATCACTCTTGCATTGCTACGGGTCGACCATCTTCAAAACATAATGAAAATACTCACACCTGATACACCTATTGTCATTCTGAATCAGAAAGATCAGGTGATTATTGATTTTGATTCAGAACAATTATTCAAACAAGGTGGTCATTGGGTATCAACGCCTATGAATCAGTTACCATGGATGATCAAAGTGAAGGTCGATGAAGAAGCAGCTCGTAGTAATATTCCGTTTTTAGTTGGAACCATTACTGTGTTCTTTATTTTGACCCATATCATTTTTCTATTAGTTAAATATATATTACTAAAGAGACAATCGATAAAGGAAAGAAAGCAAAATGAGGCACAAAAGCTGGAACTAGTCGGTACATTAGCAGCTGGAACAGCACATGAAATACGTAATCCATTGACTGGAATTAAAGGGCTTGTTCAGTTACTGAGTGAAAAACATAAAGAGGAAGAAGATCAGTTTTATTTTTCGGTAATCAATGACGAAATTAAGCGAATCAATCAAATTGTGAGTGAGTTTCTGATTCTTGGAAAACCAACAGCCATGAAAAATGAGCCGATAGATATAAGGATGATCATATATGAGCTTAAACCGCTTATCTCTTCAGAAGCAAATTTATACAATATTATGTGCCAATATACATTTCCCGAAGAACCGGTAATCGTATTATGTACAAAGGATCAGATGAAACAAGTGATATTAAATCTTACAAGAAACGCATTTGAATCTATGCCTACAGGGGGTACACTTGAAATCAGCATTTCAAAAGAGGGGAGAAAATGTGTCCTTACTGTTTTGGATTCAGGAGTGGGGATTGGAAAAGAAGAACTTGAAAAGATTTTTCACCCCTTCTATACTTCTAAGGCCTCAGGTACCGGTTTAGGGCTAGTAATCTGCAAAAGAATTGTTCAATCGTTTCATGGTGATATTCAGATCTCGAGTATGGAAAACAAAGGAACAACTGTAGATGTGATATTCCCACTATATAAAGAATAGGGAGCCTTGTCAGCTTCCTATTCTTTTTTTCGCCTCCCGAAATAATCATTTCATAAACTCTAGAAATTTAGTAAGATATCATTATATAATTTGGAAATTTCAAAGGAGATTTTTATTATGGCACAGACTGCCACTGTTCAAGAATTGAAAAAACCTGACAGTGCAACAACTTATAAAATCCTATTTATTATTGGCCTATGTCACCTATTAAACGATTCAATCCAAGCTGTTGTCCCCGCGATGTTCCCTATACTTGAACAATCTATGGGACTCAGCTTTACTCAATTAGGAATTATCGGATTTTCTCTTAATATTGTATCATCTATCATGCAGCCCTTTGTTGGAATGATTACAGACCGTAAGCCCATGCCTTTTGCTTTACCAATCGGTCTAACTTTTACTTTAATCGGAGTTCTTGGGCTGGCTTTTGCCCCTAGCTTTTTACTGATTGTCATTTCCGTTCTCTTTATTGGTTTAGGTTCAGCCATTTTCCATCCGGAAGGCTCAAGAGTTGCTTATATGGCAGCTGGTCCAAGAAGAGGACTTGCCCAATCCATTTATCAGGTGGGAGGAAACTCCGGTCAAGCACTAGCACCTTTAATTACTGCACTTATACTTGTTCCTTTTGGTCAAAAAGGTGCAGGTTGGTTTACGATTGTTGCAGCAGTTGCCGTAGGGTTGCTAGTTTATATTGCTTTCTGGTATGCTAACAAACTCAAAATAGATGGCCGTAAGCCAAAACAAAAGCAGGCCAATACACCTTCAGCGTTTTCCTTTCAACGTCAAATTCGCTTCTATTTGCTTGTTATATTGTTCTTAATCTTTGCTCGATCATGGTATATTTCAGGAATCACAAACTATTACGCGTTTTATGCGATTGACAAGTACAGTTTTTCCATACAGCAGGCTCAGCTGTATTTGTTTGTATTTTTAGTTGCAGGAGCTTTAGGTACTTTTTTCGGGGGACCTCTAGCTGACAGGTTTGGAAAAAAAACCATTATCTTTTTATCTATGATTGGATCGGCTCCTATCACCACTTTGCTACCCTTTGTGCCTCATTATGTCGCAGTTGTTTTACTTGGGATAGCTGGCTTTATCCTGATGTCTAGTTTCTCAGTTACCGTCGTTTACGCCCAAGAACTCGTTCCTGGGAAGATAGGAACAATGGCAGGATTGACGGTAGGCTTAGCTTTTGGAATGGGGGCATTAGGGTCTGTTTTTTTAGGTATATTAGCCGATACGATTGGATTGCCGTTAACGATCATTTCAACTGGATTTCTTCCATTACTCGGGTTCCTAACATTGCTCCTTCCATCGGACCAACAAATTGCAGATATATACAAATAAAACGGATAGGGGCTCCCTATCCGTTTTATTTACTAATTCTGTCCTTTAGTTCCTGTTTCTCTTCATCTGTAAAGAAGTTTTCCGCCATCGGAAATAGAACATTTTCTTCTTTAGCGAAGTGATCAACTAAAGTGTAATATGCCTTTTTTATTAGTTCAGCATGCTCCATCATTTCTTTATCTGTATAAGAGCTATTAGATTCTGCTGCCTTTAAAAAAGAACCGATAAATCCTTTTGCTTGATCATGCTCGTATTCCATCACAGCAATTGGTCCACTTTCCCGTCCAATATACTTTTCCATCATGGAAAATAGCACGCCCTCTTCTCTTTCTGAATGGGGCTCTAATTCATGGAAAAAGGCTTTTACCTTTTGAATTAATTCCTGAAACATTGTTTTCCTTGTAGTTTCAACACGTTCAATTTGCTGACATACTTCAAGCAGTTCATCAAGCATAGAAAGCAATGGAGGATGCTCGTTTTTTAACTGCTGTAATCCAGCAGATAATTCTACATTTCTATCCATCATTGAGCTCATACAACCTTGCATTGTCATTTCTCCTTATAATCATTTTGTTACTATGATTATAAAAAAGAAAAAGCCTTTCTGTTGTGATGCTTATCACATTGACACAAAATGTATCTGCTTTTAATATTCTAAAAATTTTAACAATTCGAGAGGTAATTTTTTATGATTACTCATATAATAAAAATATACGAAGTTTCTTTTGTAATCACTTGAAGTAAGGAGGGGTTAAAATGTATCGTTGTAATCTTCAAGAATTTTACCCAACCGCATTTATTCGAATTGGAGAGAATGACCAGTCGATGTTAAAAGGAAGTCCATTCATGTCTGAAGCTTCCGTCCACTGGCTAGTAGCGCTAGACGGTCATCCTAAAAATGGATTAGAAGAATTCTATGTTTGGAATGTTCTAGTCTACCTAGCAGACATTCATGGTAACTTTGAATTAAGCGAACCACACTATTGCACCGAAAGCTACACCTGCTTTGAGCAAGCCTGCAATACAGCTAAGGATCTCATGATAAGTGGACTAAACGACGAAATGATGAAATATACTGTTAGAGTGAGAATAAGCTAAAATACAAAAGAATCAATTTTTGGCTTTTCCTTTTTAAGTTACTATGTGAAATTTTATACATAACGTACTTTATAAAATGATGGAATTCATAGGGGTTTATCGAAGATGTTGGAGTGACGCTCTATGATTGATAGCTATATAAGTTGTTCTCAACGAATTGAATAATGTCTACATGTTGATTATCAGTTGTATTCTTTTCAAGCTCCTTTAACCGCTTTTTTGCCAGCATAACATAGGGCTGCATAGTAAGACGAGCCCCCGCCTCTTTTACAGTTAATTCTCCATTTAAAATATCAATGGCTACCTCTTGAACTTGTACATCATTAGTTAAGTAGTAGAGTATACCAGCTATATACGAAGTTCGATCCATATTTTCTCCTCCATTCTATTAATAGTACCTATATTAATAGTAACGGAACGCTCGTTCGTTTTCAACTATATTATCGGAATCTTCCAATAATTCAATATTCAGACACAAATGAATCTACTTGGTATTTCTAGTTTTATACCAAAACACGAGTGTTTCTCATTCGGACAGATAAACCCATCTCCAATACGAGTTTGATTCAGACATAACAAACAAAGACACCCATCATATCCAATGAAGGTGCCTCCGCTTATCCCCTTATTCGCGCTTACGCTAATCGAAAGACAATTCCATGGCCGCCCTTTGGATATTCCCATTTAATATTTTGATACGGGCATCCGATTCGGCAGCTTCCACATTCGTGACAGCCCTCGTATCCAACTTGCATTCTTGTACCTTCCCACTTGTATACTTCCGCTGGGCAGAATACGGTACAGATTTTATCAGGGCATTTTGTCATACAAACATCGTGGTCAAGCACGGTTAGATGAGATTTTGTGTCACACTTAAAACGCAATAAGTACTGTTTTTCCTCGATTGTTTTCGTTGACATTATTTCACCGCCTTCCAAGCACGATAGACATCTTGAATGACCTTAAATGTTCCTTTTGTCCCTGTCACACTTCTCATAATTTGCTTTTGCTTTTCACGCTTTGGTGTTCCGTCGACCGTAAAGAACTTGCTCATCGCCTGGTTCACCATTGGAATATACTCTTTGAAATACTGCGGATGATGCTCAAATGTATGGGCAGCGTCTTTATATTTTTCTAAATCCTTCATAATAAAGCTATTGTATAGCGCCTCACGGTAACTATTTAAACTAGCCTCACTAAAATCATTTTTTTCCTTCGCACGAATAATGGCTTCAGCTGCCATTTTTCCTGATGCCATAGCCATATTAGAGCCCTCTCGATGGATGGCATTCACTAGTTGCGCAGCATCTCCCACTACTATTACACCATTGCCGGCCACTTTCGGTACAGAGTGGTATCCTCCCTCTGGAATTAAATGTGCCAAATATTCAGCAGACTCCCCACCAGAAAGGAGTGGCTTTACCATGGAATGATTTTTCAAATAATCTAGTAAATCATAAGGCTTTAGCTTTGCTTTTATCATGCTCGATAGGGTTGTGCCTACACCTATATTAATACTTTCCTTATTCGTATAAATAAAAGCCGTACCAAGGTTTCCCTTTGTTGAATCGCCAAAGATTTCAATTGTACAGCCTTGGTTATCCTCAAGGTTAAAGCGGTCGTTAATCTTTTCTTTTGATAGGTTAATAACCTCCATAACAGTTAAAGCGACTTCATCAGGGCGGAATTCTTTATGAAAGCCAAGCTGCTTTCCTAACAGAGAGTTTACGCCATCAGCCAACACAACTACATCCGCATACACATCACCATCAGGACGATCGGTTCGGACACCAACTACTTTCCCATTTTCCACAATGCATTCATTGGCTACTGTCTCATTTATGAGTAATACCCCTTGTTCAACTCCTTTAGCTGCAAACCACTGATCAAACGGAGCCCTTAGTACGGTAAAATTATTGTAAGGCTCTTTCCCCCACTCTAATCCTTTGTATCCAAAGGAGACGGTTGACTCTTTATCCATCATCCAAAAACGTTGTTCAATAACAGGTCTTTCTAAGGGCGCTTCCTTCCAGAACTCTGGTATGATTTCCTCCATTTGCTTCCGATATAATACTCCACCCATCACATTTTTACTACCTGGATACTCACCTCTTTCAATTTGTAGCACCTTCAAGCCATTCTTTGCACATGTATAGGCACATGAAGTACCAGCAGGTCCAGCACCGACCACAATCACGTCAAATTTTTCCGGCATAACTGATTTCACCACCCTTTTCAGTAAGTATCTCTTTAAATTGTTGGATGAGCTTTGGGAGTATAACCAACGCATCCCCAACGATTCCGTATGTCGCGACATCAAAAATAGGGGCACTTGCATCCTTGTTAATCGCGATAATAATATCAGAATTCTTCATCCCTACTACATGCTGAATGGCACCTGAGACTCCAACTGCAAAGTAAACTTTCGGGGTGACCGTTTCACCGGTTTGCCCAATTTGCAACTCATGTGGGAGCCAGCCTGCTTCTACCACGTCCCTCGTTCCACCTACGCTCGCACCAATCACTTCCGCTAGCTCATATATTAATGTGAAATTTTGCTGATCGCCCAGTCCCTTTCCACCGCACACAATGATATGTGCATCCGCTAGACTGGCACTTTTCGATACATCCTTAACTATTTTGAGCACTTTTGTTCTCATGTCCTCCTCATGTAGTTCAATATTTTCTTCAATGATTACTCCCTGTTTCTCACTATCTGGTTCGAGAGCTTTCATTACTTTGGGTCGAACTGTTGCCATTTGAGGGCGATGTTTTTTACATAAAATCGTTGCCATAATATTCCCACCAAAGGCTGGTCTACTTGCCTCTAGTAATCTCTTTTCAAGGTCTACATCAAGCATAGTTGTATCCGCTGTTAAACCCGTACTTAAATCAGTTGCAACTGCACTAGCAAGATCCTTTCCATTTGGTGTCGCTCCGTATAGAAATATTTCGGGTCGGTATTTCTCGGCAAGCAGAATAACACCCTTCATATAAGATTCTGTCCGATAATCCTCTAAGACTGGATGATCAATGACATATACTTCATCTGCCCCATATGAGATGACTTGTTTACAAAGGGCCAAAACATTCTTCCCGAGAAGAACTCCAGCGAGTGAAACTCCTAGCTTATCTGCTAACGTTCTCCCAGCTCCTAGCAATTCTAACGAAACGCCCTCAATCTCGCCTTCATTCTGTTCAATGAATACCCATACTCCACGGTATTCTTTACTCATTTCAAGCACCCCCGTCATCGATATTCAATGTGTATCACTTCACATAAAAAAGCTCTTTTTTCTCTTCAAGTAAGCATGTAATAAGATCTTTTACTTGTTCATCAGCTGAGCCCTCTAAACGCTTCCCACCTTCATGCTTTGGAGGTGTAAACATTTTACCAACGATGGTAGGGGAACCCTTTAGTCCAAGCTGTGTGCGATCCACGTCTTGTAGATCATTAACAGTCCAAACGACAGGTTCATACCTTGCAGCCTTTAACATATTAGGAAGAGGGGAGTATTCAATTTCGTTTATTTCTTTTTCAACTGTCAATAAGCATGGCATTTGTATTCGGAGTAGCTGGTACCCTCCAGAAAGCTTTCTCTTCACTACAACAGTTTGGTCTTTTTCACTAAGCTCTGTCACTTCTATCACGTTTGTTACTGGAGGAATATCCAATCTCCTTGCAATTCCAGGCCCCACTTGTCCTGTATCTCCATCAATCGCATGTTTTCCACAAAGAATCATATCGATCGGTCTGATACTTGCTATTTTTTCTAAAGCCTTAGAAAGTGCATAGCTTGTTGCTAATGTATCCGCACCCGCAAATGCCCGATCTGAAATTAAATATCCCTCGTCAGCGCCAATTTCTAAACTTTTTTTTATGATCGCATTTGCTTGCGGTGGCCCCATGGATAGGACAGAAATATATACATTCTTGATGAGACGCTTCATCCGAACGGCCTCTTGAACAGCATGTGCATCGTAAGGATTTAAAATGGCTGGTGCACTCCGACGATCAAGTGTATTTGTCTTTGGATTAATCTTAATAATCTTTGTATCTGGTACCTGCTTGACGCATACTACAATGTGCATAAAAATCCCCCTCCTTAATGATTTGATGGTAAATCATCTTTATATTTTGCAAAGCTTCGTAATTACGATATATGTATCGTTTTACAAGCATAGTACAAACAAATTAGTTGATATTTTATGCAAATAATTTAATTTTGAATACGCTTTCAAATTAGGTAGAATATGTGAAGTAGATTGCTTACGGAATCTTCATTTTGTATATTTACAGATTTAGACGATGGGGTTTAACGACTATGATGGAATAACAATTATTTTTTGGAAGGGAATGATACAGTACTTATCCATTATAGTTACTATATTAAAAGAAAAACGTAGTTTCCCAAATGA
Source organism: Robertmurraya korlensis NBRC 107688 (assembly GCF_001591645.1). GTDB lineage: Bacteria > Bacillota > Bacilli > Bacillales > Cytobacillaceae > Robertmurraya_A. Next base: position 36,044 of record NZ_BCVH01000020.1, read on the forward strand.
TAAAAATCACAGATGTCATGCAATTTTCATATATGTAATTGTGTGACCAATTGCTCTTCCTTATAATAGAGTGTATTACCTAAGTTTTAATTTTTAGGGGGAACCGTAATGAATGACGTTTTGCTCGGAAGTGTTCTCTCTGCCATGTCAACCGGATTAGGTGCAGCGATTATTTTATTTATGCATCGGTCGGTAACGCACCGTTGGAGAGACAGTCTACTAGCTTTTACAGCAGGTATCATGATGGCAGCTTCCACTATGGGCCTAATTCCTGAAGCCCTTAATACTGGCGGTTTTATACCCTTAATGATTGGTATTTTATTAGGGGTAATTACTTTAACTTGGTTAGAAATGAAAATACCTCATATTGATTTACAGCATACGACACAGAAATACGAAATGGAATTTGACGAGAAAGCGATGTTAATTGTTGCGGCAATAACGCTTCATAACATTCCTGAAGGATTATCCGTTGGAGTGAGTTACGCCACAAATGCTGAAGCTAATACGGGAAATCTAATCGCATTTGCAATTGGACTTCAAAATGCTCCAGAAGGATTTTTAGTTGCACTATTTTTAGTGAATCAAAAAATTGAAAAAGGCAAAGCATTTATAGTTGCTACCTTAACAGGTGCAATTGAAATTGTTACCAGCTTACTAGGTTTCTATTTAACTTCCTTTGTTGCCATTCTAGTGCCTTACGGTCTTGCCTTTGCAGCAGGAGCTATGCTGTTCATTATTTATAAAGAGCTAATACCTGAAAGTCATGGGGACGGGAATGAACGAACATCAACATATTCCTTTATTTCTGGTTTACTTTTTATGATTTTGTTAATTGATCTCTTCTCCTAATCGGCATTCGGCATGAGTCATTCATGCCTTTTTTTATGTCCATAGGAAAGGCTTGTCAGTTTTACCTACATAGATATGATTTATTGTATAATAAATAGTAAGATATTTATTAACGGAGGTGACTTAATGGAAAACCAGCTTAATCATGAAGCCATTCAAATGGAATTAGAGAACCATATACAGCATCGAAAATTACCGAAAAAAAGCATCATTAAAAGGGCCATTTTTATTTTTCTAGGTGCCATCCTAATGGCTGTAGGTTTAGAGATTTTCCTCATTCCTAATCAAATTATGGATGGTGGTATCGTCGGTATTTCAATTATATTGTCGCATCTAACCGCTATTAAAATAGGTCTTATTATCTTCATCTTAAATGTTCCATTCTTTTTCATTGGGTACAAACAAATCGGAAAAACCTTCGCACTATCCACACTTTTTGCCATAACCATATTATCAATCGCAACCGTATATCTTCATCCTATTCCCGCATTTACTGATGACATCCTGTTAGCAACGGTGTTTGGAGGGATTGCATTAGGTGCAGGGGTCGGAATAGTCATTCGCTATGGAGGATCACTTGACGGTACAGAAATCCTAGCTATTTTAATTAATAAAAAGGTTCCTTTTTCTGTTGGAGAAGTCATCATGTTCTTCAATATATTCATCTTTGGTACCGGTGGGTTTGTGTTTGGGTGGGATCGAGCCATGTATTCGATTCTAGCTTATTTTATAGCCTTCAAGACGATTGATATCGTTATTGAAGGTTTAGATCAATCGAAATCTGCATGGATCATAAGTGATAAGCATAAAGAAATCGGTGATGCTATTCTGGCTAGACTCGGTAGAGGTGTAACTTTCCTAACCGGAGAAGGGGCATATACAGGAGATGATAAAAAGGTGATTTTCTGCGTCATTACAAGACTGGAGGAAGCAAAGCTCAAGCTCATTGTAGAGGATCTTGATAATAATGCCTTTTTAGCCGTTGCTGACATAGCAGAAGTTAGAGGCGGCAGATTTAAGAAACGAGCTATACATTAACTTATTCCACAAAAAAGGAAGGAGAGATATCGTCTCCTTCCTTTTTAATCTATTTAAACACATAAGATGTTATTAGGCCACATAAACATTGCTTGTTTTCTTATAATCTTTATTTCTTTTTTGCTTTTCTTCTTCTCTTTTGATAAGCATTGATATTCAAAAATCAACTTATCTAGCTCCTGGCTACACTCAATTGTCTCTTCCCCACCTAGACCATTTACTTGCGCAGATTCAATCATTTTCTCTCTCATTTGTTGAATCGTGGCAAGCATTTCTCTGCTATTCTGCTGCACCCCGTTAACCTCCTAATACTCCATAAATCCGCTAAAAATTACATCACTTGATGAATTATTGCAAGAAATCTTATAAAAGTAAATAGAATCGCAAAATAAGACAAAGTTTTCTTACTATTTTTTTAAAACGACAAAAAACACGCATAAATCCCTATTGCCATTCGACAAAAATCGATTTCTTTAAAAGCAAAAAAGGCACTAGAAGATAGACTCTAGTACCTTTTCGAAAAAACATTAAGCTTCTACTTCATTCTTCTCATAGATTGGAACCCATCCTTCAGTTGTTACGAAAATACGGATGGCAACAACCTTTCTATCCTCTTGAAGGGTAAAGTAATGTCTAACATTTGGAGGAACTGAAATAAGATCACCTGGATTCAAGAACACCTCAAAAAACTCTCCATTTAAACCTTGGATGATAAACACTCCGTGTCCACTAACAATAAAACGAACTTCATCGTCTGTGTGGTGATGCTCTTTTTGGAAATTGGTTAATAGCTGCTCTAGGTTAGGAGTATGTTCTGCAAGAGAAATTACATCCTGTGCTTGGTATCCACGTTTCTCTGAGATCTCAGCAATTTCAGTTGAGAATGCCGATAAGATTTCTGCTTTCTCTTCATCTGTTAAAATATATTTCTCTTGAAGATTGCTAGGGAGTTTTGTAATATCCCAATGCTCATAGATTACCTCTTGAGATTGTAAAAATGCTGCTACTTCTTTTTGATCTCTAATTTCTTCTTTTGTGCTTTGAAATACGATATGTGCCATTTTCTTAATACTCCTTTATATTTTATTTTTATAATCTAGAAGGCGTAGATGATAGCGAAATAGGAATTCAGATGCTTCTAGTAGTTTTTTTGCCTCGAATGCATTCTTACCCCAAACGGTTATTCCATGATTTCGGATTAACACAGCACCTTTATCTTCTTGTATATACTCACTGAATTCCTTTGCAAGTGTGGGAATATGAGCAGGATTACTGATAATTGGAATTCGGAGTACAGCATCCTCATCCCACAGATCAAAAGCTTTTATTAACTCCTGACCTGCAAAGACTACTTCACCTTTATCACCATATAATTCAGATATAATGTTATTATCAACGGTATGAACGTGTAAGCTACAACCCGCTGATGTTTTTTGGTATATTTCAACATGTAAGAGAGTTTCCGCAGAAGGCTTCAGATGTGTTTCATTTACCGGTTTACCATTGCCATCTACAAGTAAAAAATCTTCTGACGTCCTTTTTCTCTTATCCTTACCACTGGCTGTTACAAGGAATTGTAAAGGATCGTCATTAACTTTTATGGCCAAATTCCCGCTTGTTCCCATAAACCAATCACGCACAGCAAGCTCATCTTTCACGTCTGCAAGCTCTTCCCAACGTTCTGTTAACAAACTCATCCAATCAACTCCTCTACCTGCGACATATGCTTGATTACATCATAAAAAGTAACAAACTCTCGATAGTTTAAACCATACTCCTCTGATTTTTCTAATAGGAGCTCTCTTGCAATTACTAGATCCGCTTGTTTGGCTGCTTGTAGATCTGTTACAGAATCACCAATTACTACTTTATAGAAGTCTTCTTTAAGGCTACGAATAATACTTGGTTTGCAACATCCACAATCATTCTCACACTGCTCATCACAAGCATTAGGCCAAAGGATGTTTATATACTCTCCACTAAAATCAGCAACATTACAATAAACCCCTGCAAAAGGACCGTATGTCTCTAATATAGGATGAACAAAAAAATCAATTCCACCGCTCACTATATACAAAGGAATATTCTGTTCTTTCAAGAACTTTACAAAATCAGCAAATCCTTCACGTATTTTCACATTTTCAATCGCGTACGTGATGATTTCTTCTTTTTTAGAAGAAGGCAACAATGAAAAGAGCCTTCCTACGCCTTCTCGAATCGACATTCGTTCAGACAATATATCATCCTTTAAAAGCTCCCATTCAGGTGGGGCAAATTTTTTCATAATGGCAATTATATTATCCTTCTCGGTGATGGTGCCATCAAAATCACAGAATACAGCTATTTTCTTGCTCATGATTGTTTGGCCACCTCAGTAACTCCCCACAGTTCAATTGCTGTCGCTAGCTCAGGATATTGCTGTGAATTTTCTCTCAAAGGCAGCCCTTTTTGGCTTAACTCGATAGCTTGGCGGAAAGCCTGGCCTCCACCTCTCGCTCCAGCTGGATGGCCATGTACGCCACCTCCAGCATTAATCACACTATCCAAACCAAAATCTTGCAGTAAAAGTGGTACTAACCCAGGGTGAATACCTGCCGAAGGAACTGGGAAGCTTTTTCTCATAGGCTCTGAGTTATCTGTTAGCGCTTCAGCGATAGATAATGCTGCTTGCTTTTCAAGAGCTACCGAACCGTATGGAGATGGGAACAAAGATAAATCAGCACCAGCGTAACGCAATAATTTCCCTAGTAAAAGCGAATGAGATATCCCATAAACACTAGATGATGTTAAGGCACCACTTACAGCGGGATGTGCCATAATCGGAAGATCTACTCCTTCGTCTTCCCTTAGCTCTTGCAAAACATCTAGGCCATATGCAAATACATTAAATAATAGTAAGTCTGCACCTAGCTCTTTTGCTTTTTTGGCTTTTTCAATTAATTGTGATGTTCGGCCTGTTATGTTCACTGCATACAATGTACGATGGCCCGTCTCTTCATAAACCTGTTTCAACACTTCCCTGCCACCCGAAATCCTCTGTTCAAAAGGGGTTAAAGGGTTGTCAAAAAGAATCTCATCATCCTTTACAAAATCCACTCCACCCAATGCCTGTTCGCGTAATTGGCTGAAGAGGAAAGGTAGATCTCTACCAAGAATTCCTTTAAAAATACTCATCAATAACGGACGATCATACACACCAATCTTTTCTCTTAGGCCATCAATACCAAATTTAGGTCCAGGAAATGCCTGTATTAGTTCTTTTGAAAACTCAAGATCAAGTAGCTTAACCTTCCCGTCAAGAGAGAGCTTTCCAAACACAGTCGTTAAAATAGCTGGAAGATCTGGCGAGAAGTTATTTGAAGGATAAGCAATCTTTAACTTCGCTACCGTTTCATTTGTTTGATCATCTACGTATAATTTTTCTGTTGAAATAACCCTACCTTTGAATTTTTGTAATTGCTCTTGTTCAAGCTTTTGTAATTGGGTCCATGAACCAACTGTTAAGCCAAGCGCAATTTCCTCTGCTTTTTTCTCTGGGTTATGTTTGGCGTCATGCACCAAGTAAGTTGCGATAATCTCACTCATTTGCTTTCGTCCTTTCTCTCCAATACGCATACACATAAAAAACCTCTTCATGTCATCAGAAGAGGTTAGTATCGTAAACTAACATCTCCTTATCTATCAGCATTTGCTGCAAGAATTAGCACCGTGCTCACAAAAATTGTAAGTCGGTTGCCGGGCTTCATCGGGCTCGTCCCTCCACCTGCTCTTGATAAGAAAACGAATGTTTTCATTATGAAATTATTGTTATACTTCAATTGATTCTGATTATTCCAGAATTTATTTCGACTGTCAATACATTAACTAAAAATTTGGAGCTTTGAAATTCTTTCAACAGCTTCCTTTAAACGTGCCTCAGAAGTGAGTAGCCCTACACGGACATATCCTTCTCCCCACGTACCAAAACCAATTCCAGGAGCTACTGCAATATGTGCTTTCTCTAGTAACAGATCGGCAAATTGCTCGGATGTATAGCCGTTAGGCACCTTTAGCCATGCAAAAAACGATCCTTCGGGAGCAACTACTTTCCATCCCAATTCTTGAAGGCCCCCGATAAACACATCTCTTCTCGATTCATACAAAGCATTTAACTCATGTACACAAGCTTGTGACTCGGTCAACGCTGCAGCCGCCGCTTCTTGAACAGCTCCAAAAAGACTAACATATAGATGGTCTTGCAACAAATTCAGAGCAGAAATGACACTCTCATTCCCAACCGCGAAGCCGACTCTCCAACCTGCCATATTAAACGTCTTTGATAATGTATAAATTTCTATTCCTACATCCTTTGCACCTTCTGCCTGTAGGAAGCTAATTGGTTTGTGGCCATTAAAGCCAATGGCTCCGTAAGCAAAATCATGCACAACACATATCCCATGATTTTTTGCAAGAGTGACTGTATTCTCAAAAAACCCCTTATTTGCTATTGCACCTGTCGGGTTATTCGGATAATTTAAGAACATAAGCTTCGCTTTTTCAAGGTCGCTCTTGGATAGTTCCGTATAGTCTGGAAGAAATTGATTTTCCTCTTTTAATGGCATTGTAATCATTTCTGCCTGTGCTAGGGCCACACCTGACCAATAGTCCGGATAACCGGGATCTGGGACAAGAATATGTTCACCTGAATTTAATAGGCATTGTGGGATCTCAACAAGACCTGCTTTTCCTCCGAAAAGGATAGCCACTTCTTTCTCTGGATCGATATCCACATTATATTCTCTTTTATAAAATGCTGCTGCAGCCTCTTTTAATGATGCAAAGCCTTGGAAGGGAGAGTATTTGTGATTATTCGGGTTCTCAGCTGCAATTTGCAATGCTTTTACAATATGTGCGGGTGTCGGCTGATCAGGATTTCCTTGTCCCAAGTTTATGACATCATGCCCATCACTAATTTGTTTATTTACTTTTGCTACAAGTGAAGCGAAGAATTGTTTGGGTAAGCTTTTTAATAATTTTGATTGAGGAAATATCATCATTTTTTCACCTACTTTAGATAATTCGGGTAATCGACAATTTTATATTGAAAAACTAGTCACAAATGTATATCGTAAATGACAACTTGTAAAGTAGTTTTACAATTTTTTTTTAGAAAGGTGGATTCTTATGAAGGTTTCTTGTATTCAGATGGACATAAGCTTTGGAAATGTAGAAGAAAACTTTCAAAAAGCTGAGAGATTAATAAAGTCGGCTATGGCTGAAAATCCTGACTTAGTCGTACTTCCAGAGTTATGGACGACAGGTTATGATTTAACTCGCCTTGACGTTCTAGCAGACGTGGAAGCAAAAAAGAGTATTGAGTTTTTGCAGAAATTAGCTAAACAACATCAGGTACACATAGTTGGTGGGTCTGTTGCCTCCAGGGAGAACAATGGTGTCTATAACACACTCCTCGTCATAAATAATGAAGGGGAACTCGTATCCACATATAGTAAGGCTCATCTTTTTAAGCTGATGAACGAGCATGAACATCTTCAATCTGGAAGTACAAAAGGATTATTTGAACTTAACAATAAACTTTTTGCAGGATTGATATGCTATGACATTCGCTTTCCCGAATGGATTCGTGCTCATACGACAGAAGGTGCAGAGACAATCGTTATTGTGGCTGAATGGCCTCTCCCTCGTTTGAACCATTGGAGGTCATTATTAATTGCAAGAGCAATTGAAAATCAATGTTATGTCATAGCCTGTAATCGTTCTGGATCAGATCCTGACAACGTATTTGCTGGACATTCGATGATTATTAATCCTTGGGGAGAAGTCATTGCTGAAGGAGACGAACTTGAATCAATTGTTACAGGCGAAATTGATTTGACAGAAGTGAAGAAAGTCCGAAATACCATTCCTATTTTTTCAGATCGACGGACAGACTTATATTAAAAACTGTTGACAACTTTAACACTATGCTGATATGATTCTCATCAGTGAATATTAACTGAAAATTACATCTCTTATCAAGAGTAGGCAGAGGGATTTGGCCCGATGAAGCCCAGCAACCGACCGTAATACCATTGTGAAATGGGGCGCTAAAACGAAAGCGCCGGAGTAATCCGTAAGGCACGGTGCTAATTCCAACAGAAAGAATTTCCTTTCTGGTAGATAAGAGGTTTGTTGACTAAAGCCTCAAACCTCTTTCTAGTAGAAAGAGGTTTTTTTATGCAATAGGAGGATAATCATTATGTCAACAGTAGTAAAAGAAACCTATCAACCACTAACAGAAGAAACAGCTATCTTACTAGCAAAAGAGAGAAATTTATTCCCTGAAACTAGTACTCTATCGTGTACCGAAATAGGAGATGGAAACTTAAATTTAGTTTTTCATATTAAAGATCAAGCTGGAAATGGAATCATTATTAAACAAGCACTTCCCTATGCAAAAGTAGTAGGAGAGTCTTGGCCACTCACATTACAACGAGCAACCATTGAGGCTGAGGCATTAAAACTTTTTAAGAAGCATGCTCCTGAATTTGTTCCTGAAGTGTATTATACGAATGAAACATTAGCCATAACGATTATGGAGGATCTTTCCCATCTAACTATTGCTAGAAAAGGGTTAATTGATGGAAACGAATATCCATTGCTATCAAGCCACCTTGGAACATACCTAGCCAATACCACCTTTTTCACATCGGAGTTCGGCTTGGATAAGGGACAAAAGAAAGAGCTTGTTGGAAAGTTTATTAACCCGGAATTATGTAAAATTACAGAGGACCTTATATTCTCAGATCCTTATTTTGATGCTGAGACAAATGATTTTGAACCACAGCTTACTTCAGAGGTTGAAAAACTATGGAATGATACAGAGTTAAAACTTCAAGTGGCGTTACTAAGAAAAAGCTTTTTAACAGAGGCTGAGGCCCTTTTACATGGGGATCTTCATACAGGAAGCTTATTTGTTTCGAAAGAAGAAACAAAAGTAATTGACCCGGAATTTGCCTACTTTGGTCCAGTAGGTTTTGATATTGGTCAAGTGATAGCCAATTTATTGTTTCAAGCAATTGCCTTCCAAGAAAAGTCCGAGGCGGTATACTCTCAAGTAAGAACATTTTGGAATGTGTATCAGAACCAATTTTCCGTACTCTGGGAAAATGACAATTTGGAACCATTTTCAAAAGTTAACGGTTTCCTTTCTCACACTCTACAAAAATACTTTCAAGATGCAATCGGATTTGCTGGTTGCGAACTTATTAGAAGAACCATTGGTCTTGCCCATGTCGCAGACTTAGATGGTCTTTCGGACGAAAAAGAGCGAATCGCAGCAAAAGGAAAGACATTAGCGTTAGGCAGAGAACTAATTCTCAAGCGTAATGAGTTCACATCCATTGAAGAGTTAGTTACATTTTTACAAACAAAAAAATACGAGTAGATGATTCTCTACTCGGAAACTTTCTATTGTTTAAAGCCAGCTCCTTCTAAAGTAAGGAGCTTTTCCTTTATATCTGTTCGGGTTCCTGCATAGCCAGTTAATTTCATATTCTTCCCAATCACTCTATGGCATGGAATGATAATAGGAAGCTTGTTCGCTTTATTCGCCTGTCCAATCGCGCGAACTGCTTTACTATTTCCAATCTTTTCTGCTACTTCCTGATAACTATACGTAGTCCCAAATGGAATGGAATAAAGAACCTTCCAAACAGATGTTTGAAATTCGGTACCTTCCATCTGAAGTGGCAAATCAAAGCGCTTTCTTCTATTTGAGAAATAGTCTTCCATTTGCTGAACTGCCTCTTCTACCAATTCATTATCTTGGGAAAAGATAGGTTTCTTGCCCCGCTCGTGCTTCTGAAAATCCTCATCACCAATGTGAACGGCTGAAACCAGATCATTTTCGATTACTATATAGATAGTCCCTAGCTCAGATTCCACTGTTCCATAGAATCTATTCATAAATTATACCACCTTTATTTTTCGACTGGTAAATACACATGAAATACCGTTCCTTTTCCGACTTCACTTTCGACTTTAATCGTTCCCTCATGCTCCTCGATAATCCGGTAAGAAACCATAAGCCCTAGACCAGTTCCCCTTTCCTTAGTCGTATAGAAAGGCTGACCGAGTTTTTTTAGTTTTTCCTCAGGTATACCATATCCCTCATCCCTTATTGAGATATGTATCCGATTATCTGTTGTTTGTTTCATTGTAATAGTGATAAATCCACCGGTTGGCATGACCTCTATGCCATTTTTAATCATATTAATAAAAACCTTTTTCAGTTGATTAGGCTCACATATTAATGTTGGTAAGTCATCATCATAATGAAGGAGGAATTGAACATTGTATAAAACTGCTTGTGCGCTTAATAGATTTACAGTTTCGGACATAATCTGAGTAATACTATGCTCCACAAATTTAATCGCTTGTGGTTTGGCTAAAATTAAAAACTCATTTATAATCGCGTCAATCCGATTCAACTCTGTTGAAATCACCTCAAAATACATGGGATGCTTTCCTTCACTTGAGTCCTCTAAAAGCTGAATAAAACCTTTCAACGCAGTCATGGGATTACGAATTTCATGTGCAACTCCAGCTGCTAGCTGACCAATTACACTAAGAGTATCAGATTTATGAAGGTTCGCCTCCATTTCTAGCTTTTCCGTTACATCCCTAAATGTAGTCAAGCTAAGGTGACTAACTACATTTTGTTTGGTGGAATACTCATAATGCAATGTCTTCCCACTTCTTGTTTTTAAGGTTAAAGTACCTGTTGCGTGTCCTTCCATCATGACATTTTTCATAACCTCATTTAGCTCTTCATCTGAAAAATGACTATTTAATAACAATTCACGCATTGTTTTTCCGACAACTTGATATTTGGTTGCTTTTAAGTACTTTTCACCAGCAGGATTTACATCAATTATTCTTTGATTCTCATCCCATAATAGCATCCCATCAAGAGAGCCTTGAAAAATTCTACGAAATTTTTGCTCACTTTCTCTTAGCTTTTTTTCCATTTGGTACCGTTCCGTCACATTTCTAAAAATGGTCATATGATAGTCACCGACTATATATAGCTTGGTAGAAAACTCAAGATATTTCATTTGACCATTGTACATTTGAAAAAGCAATTCGTCTCGAATGGAACCTTTTTTGTATAACTCCTGTTTGGCGGAATGATACTTTTCGTCCTTTTCGTACACGAATGTATCAATGGGATAACGTTTTAATATATCAAGGCTGCACTCAAATAAGCGACACGCTGCATCATTAGCGTCAATAACTGTCTTATTTTCATTCCAGAAAATGATTGCATCTAGAGATTCTACAAAAAATGATTTAAAGAGATGCTCCATTTGTATTCCAGTATCATTTTTCACCATATGCTCTATCCGTACTTTCTCCTTACCTACATTAGAAATGAACGTATTCACGATATCTCTCCTTATAAAGGAACTTCTTCATTATGAATTCTACACTATTCCTAAAACTCCTCTATAGGAAAAAAGAACGCTTTCTAGTAAGAGTAATAATTTGTATTCGACTCTAAAAATAAAGGGAGCAAAGTGAGTTCCCCACTTTGCTCCTGCCTATTATAAAAATGGATTTTCGTGCTTCGCCTTCAGACGTTGCCATCTCGCTTCTATTTCATTACCAAAATCATTTAGCATTGGTTTATTTTCTTCCTTCAGTAGGTGTTTTGTTTTACCCATGTAGGCTAACCAATCCGATAAAGGAATACGTTTTTTCTTATCTTCTGGATTGTAGGTAATCGTCGTTTCCCCTTGTTCCACTTCGTATAGAGGGAAGAAACATGAGTTTACTGCCGCTTCCATAATGGTTTGACCAAATCTTTCCTCAGACTTCCAGTTTAATGGGCAGGTAATTAAAATCTTTCCGTAAACCGTTCCCACGTTTTGGGCATACCACTGAGCTTTTGCCGCCTTTTTAATTAAGTCTTGTGGAAATGCTTCTGTCCCAGTAAACACATACGGTATATTTGTGGAAGCCATTATTTGAGCGGTATCTTTGTGATGGAATGCCTTTCCTTGCTGAGCTTTCCCTACGTTTGTTGTACTCGTCATATGCCCCAATGGAGTAGAATAAGACATTTGCGATCCCGTATTCATATACCCTTCATTATCATACTCAAGCATAATCAGCTTATGGTTTCTCAAAGCTGTTCCAATCGCAGAACCCATACCAATGTCCATTCCGCCATCACCTGTAATCATAACGTACGTGACATCGTCAGAAACCGGTACTTCTCCTCTTTCCTTCAGCTCCAAAAATGCTTCTAGGGTTCCTGATAGAGTGGCAGGACCATTTTGAAATAAATTATGGATCATCGTTTGCTTATGTGATGAATGTGGATACGCAGTCGTTACAACATACGCACAGCCTGTTTGGAATAAAACAACCACATCTCCCTCTATCCCTTTAAAGAATAGCTCTAGTCCAGGGAAGATCCCACATCCAGGACATGCACCATGACCTGATGCTAAACGCTTTGGCTTTGTCGTCAATGCTCGTAAAGGCGGAATTTTTACCTTTAGTTTATTTGTTTCTTCATCTTGCTTGACTTCTATTAAACCTGTTTTGTATGCATCTCCATACTGAGGTTCAATAACTGGTTTCATTACATTTTCAACTTCGCCAGGAACATGACCATAATAATCAAATGCCTTCTCCACATATCCTTTTTCCTTAGCCTCTATGGCAAGCTCAAAGAATTTCGCTGCATCATCCGCGTAAAAATCCTTGCCACCAAGTCCAAAAACACGACTTAATACAAGTGTTTGATTTTCTTTATCCTCCTGTAAGGCAGATTTCACCTCATGAGTAAGGTTTGGCCCGTTTGCTCCATATGAATCTGCACGCTCCCCAACTAAGAGTGCTTTTACATTTTTCAGTGCATCACGAATTTGTTCAGAAGGGAAAGGACGAATGATATTTGGGCTGATCACTCCAGCTTTGATTCCTTTAGCACGAAGCTGGTCTACTACATCCTTTGCAGATTCTGCCGCAGAATTTAATAAGAACAAAGCAACTTCCGCATCCCCCATGCCGTACAAGTCAAGAACTGGATATTCTCTACCAGATATCTTTTTGTACTGCTCTGCTACCTCTTTATATACGTCGCCAGCTGCATACATAGCTTCTGATTGCTGGAAATGGTTGTTTAATAGATCGTCACCATTCATATGAGCACCGATAGTGACAGGCTTTTTTGGATCACGAGCAACATGATAGTCAGTTGGACATTCACCTACAAAGTTCTGTACCACTTTGCGGTCCTTAAAGTAGTTCACCTTCCGCTTCTGATGCGAAGTAAAGAAACCATCATAAGCAACGATAACCGGTAATCTTACTTTTGAGTCCTCCGCTATTTTTAAAGCCATGATGTTCATATCGTATACCGCTTGAGGGGTTCTTGCAGTTAATATCACCCATCCTGTATTTAAAGCAAAATATAAATCAGAGTGATCTCCTCTTATGTCTAGAGGACCACTAATAGATCTAGTAACTAGATTCATTACCATCGGGAATCTTGTACCAGATTGAACAGGTAGCTGTTCAAGCATATACATTAGCCCATTTGCACTTGTTGCATTAAATACACGTGCACCTGTAACAGCCGCTCCGTAGCAAATACCAGCAGATCCATGCTCACCATCAGCTGCAATCAATTTAATATTATGCTCTCCACGAGCTTTCATTTGATCTAAATACTGTGCCACCTCTGTTGAGGGAGTAATAGGAAAATAACCCATTAAATGATAGTTGATTTGAGCAGCTGCCATAGCTGCCATTTCATTTCCAGATTCAAACGTAGCTAATTGTTCAGGTAAACCCATCGCCTGTAATTCTTTTTCTAAAGTTGCCATTACCCTTCACTCCCTACAAATGGAAAGTATTGTTTTATTGAATGTTTTTTTGCGTAACCAATCACTTCTCGAAGGTCATTTAATGCATCTGTTGGGCATGCTTCCACACACTTCAAGCAGCCTTTACAATATTGATAGTCAATACCTTTCAGGAAGGTCTGTTTACGGCCTCGTTTATCTTCTCCTTCTTCCCAAACAAAGCAGTAGTCCGGACACACAGTATCACAAGCAGCACAACTGATACATTTTTCTTGGTGGAATTCTGGAATAAACCCTTGTCTAGAGCCACTTAAATCCTTCAGGATACTATTTGCTTGCGAAATCATGACTCCCCCAATAGCCTGTGTTTGATATCCAAGCTGTGGCACGGGTCTTGTAAATGCTCTACCTTCTGCATGTTCTGGTACCTCGTAAGTTTTGAACTGCACTTCATTATAACCACGATCAAATGTACGAATGTTCGGTTCAACCAAGTGAGGATATTTCTTTTCAAACGTTTTTCGAATAACATCGCGCATAGTATCAGGATTTAAAAAACTACAAATACGGAATAAGGCACCTAGCATAGCAGTATTTACTTTTGTTCTTTCTTCAACGGCAATACTAAGTGCATCAACGATGGCCAGCGTACCATATGTGAGTTTCAAGTCTTTTTTCACTTCATCAAAATCTCTAGTTGAATTAACCAATACAATACCGTCGCCTGTTAAACCGCTTACGACATCAACAGTTTTATATAAAGCCTCGTGAAAAACCCCGATTACATGAGGCTGTTCAATCGGGCTATGATCTCTAATTTCTACCTCAGCATCGCAAAATCGGATAAAGCTCTTAACTGGTGAGCCTTTCTTTTCTGATCCATAAGAGGAAAAATTCGAACCATTTAACCCGTGTCCAAGAACCCCAGACTCAGCTAGCATTTTCCCAGCTAGGTTCGCACCTAATCCCCCAATGGATTCCAATCGTATTTCAAAAAAACCCAACTCATTTTTAACCGGTAAAATCGACATAAGCTCCCCCCAAAACGAAATGTAATTGTTTAAATTTTAAGGCAATGATCCATTTTTAGCTGTGATAAATATCAAACAATCGAACTTTTTTTATGAAACAGCCATTTTTTTTTATGATTTCTCCTTTAATATCAAGTCAACCCAGTTATATAACAGTTTATTTTTTGTACTAAAACAGGGAGGGGTGAAATAACAAAAAGTGTCAGGTTTTATGACTAGATAAAAAGGGTAACTAGTAGTAGAATTTCAGAGGAGGATAAAATGAAAAAACGAGACTACTACTTTGATAATGCAAAATTTATTTTGATGTTTTTTGTTGTGTTTGGTCATCTGATCCAATCATTCATTCAAGACCACCATACGGTCTATACTTTATATAAAGCTATTTACACCTTTCATATGCCGGCTTTCATTCTTATTTCGGGCTACTTTGCTAAAGGCTTTCAGAAGGAAGGCTATTTACGGAAAATTTCCTTTAAATTAATCATCCCTTATTTAATTTTCCAGTTAATCTATTCAGTTTTCTATTTCTTTTTGGATTCTAAAAAGACTTTTGTGGTAGACCCATTTGATCCCCATTGGTCTCTTTGGTTCTTAATAAGTCTGTTCTTTTGGAATCTATTCTTATTTATTTTTACTATGGTTAATAGGAAAACTGCCCTTACATTGGCAGTTATACTGAGTCTCCTTGTTGGATATGTGGATTGGATGACAAATTATTTAAGTCTATCAAGGACCTTTGTCTTTTTCCCACTCTTTTTAATTGGCTTTTATTTAAAGAAGGAGCATTTTAAAGTTCTAACAACTGGACCGTACCGAATAGCGTCACTTGTTCTATTTACTATCGTCTTCACTGGGTTTTATATAGTACCTGATATGAACTATCAATGGTTATTTGGATCAAAGCCTTATGAAGCGTTAGGAGCAGAAATTTATACAGCTCCTGTGATGAGATTTGGACTTCTCTTGCTTAGTACTTTGTTGGTTCTAGCCTTTTTCTCACTCATTCCAAAGCGTCAGTTATTCTTCACTCCTTTTGGGAAAAATACGCTTTACGTCTATTTGCTACACGGATTTATTGTTCAGCCTTTCCGCCATAGCGAATTACAGAATTATTTTTACAATATAGAAACCTTCTTTTTGCTTCTATTACTATCATTTGTCATTACCGTGCTGTTATCTAGCAAGCTTTTTACGACCTTTGCCCAGCCATTAATAGAACTGAAGGTGTCACGTATCAAGCAATATTTCGCAAGATTTCAGAAATATATAGAAAAAAGGAAGCTCAGTCATTAAGACTACGGCTTCCTTTTTTTCTATGCATATGTATGTTAGGTTTTCCCTTCTCTATATTTGGAGAAACTATGATAAAATAGAATGATTGCATAAAAGAAATACAAAGGAGCACACGATGAAAGTTATTGCAGCAACACTTAACGCAAAATTTATTCATACCAATATAGCTATTCGTTATTTAAAAGCTTATGCTGAACCTGAATTTCAAGTCGATCTTTCTGAATATACAATCAAGGATCCAACAATGAATATAGTCACTGACCTTGTCCAAAGAAAGCCAGATGTAATTGGATTTAGCTGTTATATATGGAATATTGAAGAAACAATAAAAGTCATTAGTATGATTAAGAAAATCAATCCTTCCATCCAAATTGTTGTAGGTGGACCCGAAGTAACATATGATGTGATGGAATGGATGGAAAAAGTACCTCAATTTGATTTTATTGTTATTGGTGAAGGAGAAGAAACATTTAAAAATCTCCTACAACAGCTAAACTCTGAGAAAGATTATCGACATGTGGCTGGAATTTCCTATCGTACCGGAACAGGGGAAATCAAACTAAATCCACAGCGTCATAAGCTTGATTTACGTGAGCTTCCTTCCCCATACCGTTTTGAAGAGGATATAAAACACCTAGGAAAACGAGTGTCGTATATTGAAACTAGCCGTGGATGTCCTTTCAGTTGTCAATTTTGCCTTTCTTCTATTGAAGTAGGAGTACGTTATTTTGATCGTGAAAAGATTAAGGAAGATATACGTTATTTAATGAAAAATGGGGCAAAAACGATTAAGTTTGTTGACCGTACCTTTAACATTAGTCGTAGCTATGCTCTAGAAATGTTCCGTTTTCTTATAGACGAACATTTACCTGGAACAGTCTTTCAATTCGAAATTACCGCTGATATCATGCGTCCAGAGGTTATTGAATTTTTAAACCAAGAAGCACCTCCAGGCTTATTCCGCTTTGAAATTGGTGTTCAATCTACAAATGATTATACAAATGAACTTGTGATGAGAAAACAAAACTTTGAAAAGCTTACCCGTACTGTAACGATGGTTAAAGAAGGAAAAAAGATTGATCAGCATCTTGATTTAATCGCGGGTTTGCCTGAAGAAGATTACGATACATTTAAAAGGACATTTAATGATGTATTTGAGATGAGACCGGAGGAGCTCCAACTTGGATTCTTAAAAATGCTCAGAGGGACTGGCTTGCGCTTACGTGCTGCAGATCATCAATACATTTATATGGATCAGTCTCCATATGAAATACTAGGTAATAATGTCTTATCCTTTGATGATATTATTAGAATCAAACAGGTTGAGGATGTACTAGAAAAGTATTGGAATGATCATCGCATGGACCATACGATTGAATATTTAGTTACGAACTCTTTCTCCTCTCCTTTTGAATTTTTCCAACAATTTGGGTCTTATTGGGAAGATAGAGGTTGGTCTAGGATAGGTCACCAGCTTGAGGATTTATATAAGCGACTGTTTGAATTTATCGAAACAATCAATCTCCCTGACCGGGATATCATCTTAAGCTTAATGAAGATAGATTATTTGGAGAATGCCAAATTCAAACCACGAAAGTCTTGGTGGGAAGATCGGCTTCAGAAGGATGAGAGATCTGCTCTATACCACTTGTTCCTAGAAGAGCCTCGCATGTTAGGAGAAGATTTCGCTGCTTTAGGTATTAAAGAGAAGGAGCTTTACAAGCATTCTATTGTAGAGGAGCTTTCTTTTGACTATCCAGAATACATGGAAACAGGAGTATTTTTACCGGGGAAAACTAGTCTGTTAGCTTATTTTGAACCTACTAAACAACAATCGCTATTATTCGGTACAAAAAATAATAAATAAGGAGGGCTTTCAAAGCCCCTCCTTATTTTTTTTTGTCTTTCTTATTGTCCTTCTTCTTTTCAGCGTTCATGAGTGGAACCTCATAATGTTTTGCTGCGTTGATATCACCAAATTCACTTCCAAATTCGACATTTGGTGTTGATTTTTGCTTTTTCATTATGATCTTCCTTTTCTTCCTTGTTTAGAATTTCTGTTAAAGCCCTTCATGGTGTCTTCACCTGCAGTAAATTCTGCTGAAAATTCGGATTCATTTACATTTTTCTTAGGGGTTTTGCTATATTTCACAGCAGCATCTCGCTCTGCTTTTCTTTTTGCCATTATTCATTCCTCCTTAGTGGAACTACATATATTTTTTACTCTTCTTTCTTATTTCACTCTTCCTTATTTTGTCTCCATTTACTACTTATAAAAAACCACTGAAAACAAACTATAAAAGAAAAAGGAATGAATGCTATGACCAAAAAGAAAAAGAACATGGAAGAAAACTACTCAATTGATGGGACACTGCCTCATCAAATCAATTCTCCTGACTTTAAAGGAACAGGGATGGTTATTGAACCACCATTTATTAACTCTCAAGGAGTTGTAATCGGAGATAGCCATTATTCATCACCTAACTCCCCTTTAGAGCAATGGAGCGAGGATACAGACCCAGCAATTATGTCTGGAGACGAATGGGTACATCCGACCAATGATATTGGTTGGAATACAAGTGAAAATCGAGACCTTGTAGAAAGTAAGAAAAAACCGAAGGGATATCCTTTCATGCATCCCACTAAGGATGTTAGTCACGGAAAAGATTAATAACACTTCCCTAAAATAAGAAAACTTACCACTTATGTAATGAAGTAAATGCTTGCATACTACACATACAGAGATGTTCCTCTGTGATTACTAAAAAGGAGTTGAGAATATGTCAAGAAATAGCAACAAGCTTTTAGTTCCAGGCGTGGAGCAGTTTTTAGATCAAGTTAAATACGAAATCGCGCAAGAATTTGGCGTTACGTTAAGCGGAGATACAGTTTCCAGAGGTAATGGTTCAGTTGGTGGAGAAATTACAAAGCGACTTGTTAAACAAGCACAATCACAAATGTCAGGTCGTAACTTTTAAAAACTTCATATAAATGGCAAAAAGCCTCCGCATTATTTGCGAGGCTTTTCTTCTTTATTTCCATGAACTTGCTTATTCTTTACTTCTTGTTTTTGTATTGAGTTACCATTTTGTTTTGCTGTTTGGTTTAGTTCTTTTTTTTGCTGCCCAGGATTGCTTTTATTCGAGTTACCATTCCCAGGATTTTGCTCAGTTGAACCATCCTTTTGAGCATTTGGGTTGGCATGTTCATTCCCGTTATTATTCGTTACAGGTGTACTTCCTGAATTGTTCTCTGGAATAGTTACACTCGGAACTGGTGTTTCTACGGATGTCTCCTGTTCCTTTAAGCTATCCGTTTGCTTCTCTTTTGCCTTCTCTTTTGCTTTCTGAGCTTTGTATTTACCTACTGAAACACCCTTATCTTTTGCTTCTTTTCTTTCTTCAGCAGTTGCCTTCACATCTTCAATTTCTACTGTCGTTTCTTCTTTTAGAGAAATAATCACTTGTTCAAGCTTTTCATCTATTTTCTTTTCATTAGTTCCAGCATATACCGTTCCCACGACAATTCCTTGCGATACAGAGTCTTCGTTGTCAACGTTAGCTAGGATCTCAGATGATACTTTCTCAACCTGTGTATTTTTCCAATCAATGTTTGCAATAATTTCTTTTCCACTCTCGTCATAAGCTACCACATCAATAACTTCTAGGTCTTTATTAACAGCAAGTTCAATGCTTGATTCTCCATCAATCGACATATACGCATAAACTTCGTTATCCACTCTAGATGGAAGGAAAGTAAATAATAGAAGAAGAGAAGCTACAACAAGGATTCCTGCAGTTTTTTTATGAAAAACCTTGCTCCATCCATTAAAGAAACTTTCTTTCTCAACCGGAACAAAGGAGATTTCTTGTCCTATTTGGTAATTTCTACTTTGATTACGCGCTTTTAAAAATTCACCTTCGGGGGTTAATAATGTTAAAAAACGATCATTAACTTCCATTATGATTCCTTGTTTCACGTTTCCAACACCCCTTTAACATAATCCTGTAAATATAGATAGTCATTCATTAAAATAAGAGCTATTGCTATAATATATTTTCGATTCCGCTCAATCGTCTTCCTGCTAACACTTACTGAATCCTCAATTTGTTTGATTGGGAGTCTCTTTTTCTCTACTAAAATTTGCTTGATTTCTTCATTAGAAACGATTTCCTTAGCAACCAGCATGGCATTTTTTCTTGCATCCGCATGCTTTGGAGAGTTCTCTACTAAGTCATTAAAAGTTAAATCAAATTCTGTCAAAAGCTTTGAAAAATGCATAATTTCTTGTCTTCTTAACTCTTCATCTGTTTGTTTATGGTACTCCTCAAGCGACATACTTGCTTCAAGACTTGACTGTGCAATCTCTTCGTCACTTTCCTCAAATCCATTTGCATCCAGAGAAAGATTTTGGTGCTTGATTTGCTGCCGGATATAATCAATCACTCGTCTTTTTATGATAACCTCTGCAAAACTAAGTAGGGAGCTGCCTTTATCTGAACTATATTTTTGTATCGCTTCATTAAATGCAATTAACCCAATGCTAAATTCATCGTCTGTTTCACTAATATATCTTTTACAAACGGAAGATACCGCTTTTGCAATAAAGGGTTTATATTGATGAATGAGCTCATTTTGAAGTCCTTGATCTCCATTTTGAATGGCAAAAACAGTCTCTTCTAGTGTGCGTTTTTTCTTTTTTGGTAAGAATAATAAACCTAACAACAGCTTCACCTCACTTATCACCATATATCATACGATACTTTGTTGGGATTTTTAAGGGTAAGCTATTGGAAAAAAGAGAGCCATTCAAAAAAATGGCCTCTTTTTATGAAAAAATGTTAGTTCTTACCGTTTCCTTTTTGTTCACTCGTATTTGATTTTTGCTGATTATTTGACTTATTTCCTTGCTGCTTTTCAGCTTTTTTCTCCTGCTTTACTTCTTGCTTTTCAGCTTTCTTTTGAGCTTGATCAACCTTCACTTGATTCGTTACTTTAGCAGCAGCAGCAGGAGCAGGAGTCGTTACTGCCTCAGTATTTTCTTCGATAACTTCTTCCTCAGTAGTTGTTTCATCTGCTACTGTTACATCTGTTTCTTCAGTTGTTGTTTTATCTTCCGTTTCAACCGGAGTCACTTCTTCACTATCTTCTTCAGAAGCTTTCTTTTCAAGCTTAGCCATTTTTTTAGCTAGTTTTGCATAACTCTTTTCAATATTCTTTTGTAGAGCTGCTTTAGCCACAGGATTTTTTACTTTTTCCATTGCCGCTGTGAGTGCAATAATATTTTGAGAAATTTGTTCTTTAACCTCTTCTGTTTCTTCAACTACTTCCTCATCATTCTCAATAATTTCAATCGTAGCATCTACATCTTCTTCCGTTGCTTCTGTAGTGTTAGTCTCTTCTTCGGTTGCATCTTCAGTTGCTTCTTCGGTATTTTCACTTACCGTCTCTTCAGCAATTGAAATATTTTCTAACGCTTCCTCCATCACAGCTAATGCCTCTTCCTCTAGACCTGCTGAGAATAGAGCTTCCGCTTCTGCTAATCTTTCCGTTGCAAATTCTGCAAGTAACTTTGCTTCCTTTACATCATCAAAAGTTAGAATTAACTGGATTTTTTCTAACGCAGTTTTTGCAAAATAGAAGAAATCTCCTGGTAACAGCTTTGGCTCCTCTACTTTATCTGTATTTTCATCAACGAGTGCGTCATCTAAAGAAATAACTTCCTCGTTCGTATTTGTTTCTTCACTTGTTATTGTTTCTTCAACCACTTGCGACTCACTGTTCTCATTTTCTTCTGCTAATGCAGTTGATGCTGTTAATGAAAGTGAACCTGCTAAAACAAAAGCAAAGGCACCTTTAGTAATCTTATTAAGATCGAAAATAGTATGTTTGTTCATCTCATTCACCTCAGTCGTATTGTAAGAAGCGGCCGCTATCTTCTAGTCACTAAATACCTACGAGTAACTACTGAGTGCTTTGGGGGTAAAAAAAGAAAAACAAAAAAAAAGTTCTAACAAAAAAGTTAGAACTTCACTTTTGGCACCCTTGCTCTTAAAATTATGTATCTGATTATAAAACCAATAAGCAAACCAGGAACCAAAAAAATCATCGGGAGAAAGATTGGACCAAACATGACACCAAAGATCTTTACTTTTTTTGAAAGCATCAATCCAACCGTCACAAAATATGCTCCGAAGGCAAAAGGGAGATAAGAATATTCCTCCGTTTCTGGCATAGCGTGTCGATAGGCATCCCACATCGCAAACATATAAAGACAAGGGTAAAACATTAGCCATTGATAATTAAGTACTGCAAATGCTCGATCAATCTCCCATAAAAAACTTAACATAATGGCTTCATTAAAGTTACTCATTACATTTACTACAAACTCTAAGAGTACAAATAGTACCCCTTTCACGTAGCTTCCCCTAAGAAGCTGACTAAACCCAGGCAGCGCAACACTCCACAATACAGCTTCTAATTTCCCTTGTTTTTTCATTCTAATCACCAGCTAATTTTCATTACCTATAGGTTGCACGAATTAGTTTGGAATTATCACTTGAACACATAAGAGTTTTCCTACATTTTTCGACATTAGCCATTATTTCCATTGATTTTCCTACTTCCCCTATCAAAAATGCTATATACAACCGGAATCACAAACAATGTTAAAAACGTCGAGCTTACTAATCCACCAATCACCGTAATCCCCATAGGCTGATTAATTTCTGTCCCACCCCCAATACCAAGAGCAAGCGGGATAAGTCCCAAAATGGTTGTTATGGCTGTCATCAGAATTGGTCGAAACCGTTCTTTTACAGAAAGGATAATTGCTTCAACCGATTCGATACCTTGATCCTTCTTTTGATTGATATAGTCTATAATAACAATAGCATTATTAACGACAATCCCCGCTAGGACAATCACTCCTATGATAACAGTCAAGCTTATTGGTGTCTTTGTAATGGTCAGCGCGAGGGCAACACCTATTACCATTAACGGGACAGTAAACATAATGACAAGTGGAAATTTCAAGGACTCAAACTGTGCTGCCATTACAAGATACACAAACGTAATGGCTAAGACAAAGGCTAAGATCAATTGATTTAATGCACTATCAAGCAATTCTCGGTCCCCACTAAAAATAATTTCTGTTTCTTCGGCTAGCTTCAGGTTTTTAATCTCCTGATCGACTGTTCTAGAAATGAAACCGAGGTTCGTTGTATCCTTATACTTTAACGTGAATTGAACAGCATCCTGCTGGTTAATTCGTTCAATTCTGACAGGTCCATACCCACGTTTGATATTGGTTACATCGCCTAGCTCAATATAGTTCCCTGCAGGATTTTTGATCAGCAAGCCTTTTAGGCTTTCTACACTTTCACTAACATCTTTATCATATTCAACAATTACACGATAGATTTCTAAGTCGTCATCTACCATCTGGGTCGCTATACTGCCACGAGTCACATTATTCACAATCATCGCTATGGCTGCAGGCATCAGCCCCTGTTTTAATGCTTCTCTACGGTTCACCGTAATCTGAACTTCTTCTAGTTGCTCCATAAGGTCTGTTGTAATTTCGTTTACTTCTTCCAGTTTGTTTAAGCTTCCATAGATTTTATTAACGGATTCTTCTAACCTCTCCTTATTTGTATCAAGTACACTGAATGTAAGTGTATTGGGATTCGAGCCAGCAGTTGACTGCATATTAAATGACAGTCTCGCCGTTGCATTCGTAGACACTGCTACCTTTTCGATTGATTCCTTTATATCATCCGAAAATTGAAAGATAGAACGTGTACGTTTATTAATTGGTTTTAATTTTACATACATCTCTGCTTCATTTGCATTTCTTGCTCCTCTGAATGAACCCTCCTGTGTTGTACCAATTAGGCTAACATATGTCTCCACATCCGGTTCTTTTTTCAGTTCTTTTTCAATTGCTACCAGTACTTTTTCTGTTTCTGACAACGCTGTTCCATTTCCTAACTTTACACGAATTGTAAAAAATCCCTCATCCGTTTTTGGTAAAAACTGCATTCCTACAGTTGTTAAGCCAAACCCTCCACCAACTAATAACAAAGTGGAAATAATTAGGACAAGTACTCGATGGTGTAAACACCATCTTACTCCTCTTTCAAGTCTCTGCAGTATGTATGAGCTTTGTCTTTCCTTTTCAATATTACGTTTTGGTGACTTTAATAGTCTGCTTGCTAGCATGGGAACTACGGTTAAGGATACTAACAACGAAGCAATCAAGCTAAAAGATATGGTAACGGCAAATTCCTTAAATAGCTCTCCAATAATTCCTGTAATAAAAACAACTGGTAAAAAAACAGCAACTGTTGTCAGTGTAGAGGCAGTGATTGCCCCACCAACTTCATATGAGCCTATACGAGCTGCTTCCTTTGCATCCTTGCCCATCGCCAAGTGACGGTAAATGTTTTCAATAACCACCCACTATCGAGTTATCCACCAACATTCCAATCCCTAATGCTAGTCCTCCAAGCGTCATAATGTTAAGCGTGTAATCCGAAAAATACATTAATACAAATGTAAAAATAACTGAATACGGAATAGAAACGCCAATAATCAGAGGGCTTTTAACATTTTTTAAAAAGAAAAAAAGAACAACCATTGCAAATAGTCCACCAAGGATTAAGGAATTCGTTATGTTTCCTATGGCTTGTTTAATGTATTCCCCTTGATCAAAAATGATATCTGACTGAATATCTTTATATTTATCCTCATTCAACAGTTTCTCTAATTTTTCTATGAATGCTTTGGAAACTTCTGCCGTATTTGCATCAGATTGCTGAAGGACACTAAGAAGAACAGATGGATTATCGTTTGTACGAGTAATGGTACGATCATCCTGATTTTCCAGTTTTACATGGCTTATATCACTTAAAATTACTTCTTCTCCTAATAAAGGGTTCATTACCACTGTTAGATTTTTTAATGTATCAATAGAATCTAACGAAGATATAACTCTTGTCGTTAATTGCTTACCTTCAGTTAAAATAGGCTCACCTGGCATTGAAATATTATTGGCTTGGATTAGATCAACTATATCGCTATGACTTAATCCAAACTCCTTTAATTTCTCCTGATTAAGCTCAACCTTTACTTCCTTTGCTGTCGTTCCAGATATATTTATACTCGCGACTCCATCCACTTTTGTTAACTCAAGCTCTAATTCTTGAGCTAGCTGCCTTAGCATCTTCTCGTTTTTTCCCGCACTTAACGAAAGCTGAATAACAGGAAACTGTGAAGGGTCAAACTTTAAGAACCTAGGCTTTCCTGCATCCTCTGGAAGTGTTGTTAGATCGATGCGTTGGATAATTTCATCCTGTATCTCATCAATATGCGTCGTCCATGAAAATTGAAGGAGGATAAAATTTGCTCCCTCCTGTGAGGTGGTGGTGAGAGTTTTTATACCAGGTAGGGTCGCTAAATTACTTTCAAGTGGTTTTGTAATTTTTTCTACAACCTCCTCAGGACTCGCTCCAGGGTAGTTTGTTACTACCACACCTACCGGAGGTTTGATCTCTGGTATTAGCTTTAAAGGGATATTCACTAAAGAAACAACTCCAAGAATCAGCACTAAGAACATCGTAACAATTGTAAAGACGGGTCTTTTTATAGCATATTCACTAATCTTCATCCCATGGCACACTCCTCTCAACCACTCACACATTCAGCCATCTAAAGGGTTTTTATGACCCATATTATAAAGAAGGCAAATTTCGTATGCAAATAAGCGCTGTTTTCAAACTCTCCTGCAAGAAAAAAAGCTTCTCCATTATAGGAGAAGCTTACATAAAAGGATTTTATATTTGTAGATTTATATACTGATCCCCTGTCTTAGGTTTTCCAACAAAATACCCTTGAGCCAGGTTCATCCCAAGGTCTCTACACAACTCTAGTTCTTCTATTCTTTCAATTCCTTCTGCCAGAACTTGAATGTTTAGGTCTTGTGCTATTAATTGAACTTCCTTTAAAAACTTTTGTTTCTGCCTATCTTGATCACAGTGGTCTATATAGCTTCGATCAATTTTTACATAATCGGGATGTAATAGTTCTAGCATCTCTATTGTAGAGAAGCCTGAGCCAACATCATCAAGTGCCACCTTCATCCCCTGCTTTTTGTAAGTGATAAACACCTTTTGCAAATGTTCGACATCATCGATTTTCTCTGTCTCCACGACCTCAAACACTAAATCAGTTGGATCGATTCCATATCTATTAACAAGATGAAAGGTATGCTGAAGGCAAAATTCCGGATTATAAATGGTCGATGGCAAAAAATTTATAAAGCTTTTGACCCCTTTTTTTATATACTTTCTACGAGTCTGTATAGCCACCTCTCTTGCCCTCTGGTCAAGCATCGAGAGTAACCCCGTTTTTTCTGCTACCTGAAATAGCTGGCCCGGTGGAATTTGGTTCATGCCATTCGTACGTAATAGGGATTCAAATGCGAATAATTGATTATTCTGTAAATCGATGATTGGTTGTATATGTCCAATTAATTCCCCCGTTTGAATGACTTGAACAATTTCACGATTTTTTACTCTCTCTAATAAAACAGGTAAAGAGGTCAATACTATTGGTTTTTCCGCTTCATTCGATACAGCTGCTTTTACTTCCGAAAGATCTTTTAGCTCTCTAGTCAGCGTTTTTAAATAGTCTTCTAATTCTTGAATCGAAGAGTACTTATACTCAGTATAAGTACGATCATTATTCATCCCCTCGATAAATAAGTAACCTGAGGTATTGATCTTGTAACTAACTCCACATTCAGTACATTTTTTCATAGAAGCTCCTCCAGGACTTAAGAATCAATACTATTATACCAAAAATAGTGTTTTATCCTAGAAAAAAGAAGCCCTCAGGACACGAGGGCTTCTAGGTACTTATTGGTAATCATCCATAGGATTATAAAGCGTAACGTCTGGATTTTTTTCTTGGAACCAACGAAGAGCAAAATCGTTTTCAAAAAGAAATACTTTCTTATCGTAGCGATCCTTTACTAACAAGCTACGGCTGCTAGAAAGATTTTCATTAATTTCTTCATTTTCAACCCAACGAACGATTTTCGAACCCAATCTTTCCATCAATACTTCTGCATTGTACTCGTTTCTCATCCGATGCTCAAATACTTCAAATTGGAGTTGACCCACTGCCCCTAACAAATAATCATCTGTCCGAATTGTACGGAAGAGCTGAATGGCACCTTCCTGTACTAGCTGCTGAATTCCTTTGTGGAAGGATTTTTGCTTCATCACGTTTTTAGCTGAGACCCGAACGAAGAGTTCAGGTGTAAATTGTGGAAGCTTTTCATATTGAAAATTATTTTTCCCAACAGTCAATGTATCTCCGATTTGATACGTACCTGGATCGTACAAGCCAATAATATCTCCACTAACTGCTTCATCAACCGTGTTACGGTCATCCGCCATAAACTGAGTGGATTGAGATAACTTCATTGGCTTCCCTAAACGTGGAATATTGACGGTCATTCCTCTTTCAAATTTCCCTGAACATACACGTAAAAAGGCGATTCTGTCCCTGTGAGCAGGATTCATGTTAGCCTGAATCTTAAAAACAAAGCCCGAGAAATCTTCTATTAATGGATCAATTTTCCCCTCCGTAGATTCCCGAGCTTGGGGAGAAGGAGCAAATTGAAGATATGTTTCAAGGAATGTCTGTACACCAAAATTCGCTAGTGCACTACCAAAAAAGACAGGTGTTAGCTCCCCGTTTGCAATTCTTTCACGAGAAAATTCATTTCCTGCTTCATTTAATAGCATGATTTCTTCCAATGTTTGATCATATAAGGAGTACTGCTTTAATTTATGGTCTCCTTCTATTTCCCCATCCTTGTTTAATGGGACATACCGCTCTTCCTCTTCTACACGGAATTGTTCAATTCGCTTATAGAAACGATCGTAAATTCCTAGGAATTCTTTCCCCATACCGATTGGCCAGTTCATTGGATATGATTCAATCCCCATGACCTCTTCTAGCTCAGCTAATAGCTCTAATGGAGATTTCCCCTGACGATCGAGCTTATTGATAAAGGTAAAAATCGGAATACCCCTCATGCGACATACCTTAAATAGCTTTAATGTCTGCTCTTCAATCCCCTTAGCTGAATCAATAATCATGACCGCACTATCTACTGCTGTAAGTGTACGATACGTATCTTCACTGAAGTCTTGGTGCCCTGGTGTATCAAGAATATTGACTCGACAGTTGTTATAATCGAATTGCATCACACTTGAAGTAACGGAAATACCACGTTGTTTTTCAATTTCCATCCAATCGCTTGTTGCAAACTTACCCGTTTTCTTTCCTTTTACTGTTCCCGCATCACGAATGGCACCACCAAATAACAATAACTTTTCTGTTAATGTTGTTTTCCCAGCATCCGGGTGGGAAATGATTGCAAATGTGCGACGTGATTGTACATCATCTTTGAAATTTTTTGCCATTATAGAAATTCCTTTCTTTCCTTACACAAATTCATCCATAACTTCAATCTTATCGCGACTGTATAAAGTTTGCAATGTGTTCTTTTGCAAAAGCAGTAACAAACCTATCATTATGTAAGACAATTTATGAAGGTTCTTCCTTTTCAAGAAAAAATTTTCTGCTATAATGAGATAGAAATCAAACTTAATAGGTAAGAATTGTAGGGGAACCGGTGAAGACCGGTTGAGAGTGCATCCAACTGATGCTAACCCTTTGAACCTGATCTGGATGATACCAGCGTAGGGAACATATTCTTTAGACAAAAAATATTTGTTTAAAACATATGCGCCCGGTTCAAAACTGTGGCGTTTTTTGACGTCTAGAGTTTCAGATCTATTCCTACTTATACCATTGGAGGGGACAAGTAATGAAAAAATGGATAGCTGCATTAGCAACTACCGTGTTACTTGCAGGATGTTCAAATACAAATGAACAGAGTGCAGAGAAAGACGAAGCGAATAAGGATGACTTAAAGAAAGTGACGGTCGTTCTAGACTGGACACCAAATACGAATCATACAGGACTATACGTGGCGAAAGATAAAGGCTTTTTTGAAGCGGAAGGTCTAGATGTGACGATTCAAATGCCGGGAGAGGCAGGCGCAGACCAACTTGTTGCTTCTGAGAAGGCTGACTTCGGTGTAGGGTATCAAGAGGGAATTACACAGGCAAGAGTGCAAGGTGTCCCGCTTGTTTCTATAGCTGCAGTCATTCAGCACAACACATCTGGGTTTGCATCACCTGCATCTAAAAATATTCAATCACCTAAGGATTTTGAGGGGAAAACTTACGGTGGCTGGGGTTCACCTGTTGAAGAATCCATCATTTCCTCTCTTATGAAACAGGAGAAAGCGGATGTAGATAAAGTAAATATAGTAAATATAGGAGATGCGGATTTCTTTACCGCTGTCGAACGTGATATTGACTTCGCCTGGATATACTACGGTTGGACAGGTGTGGAAGCGGAATTACGAGGAGAAGACATTAACATGGTTTATTTAACCGATTACTCCGAAAAGCTAGACTACTATACACCTGTGTTAACAACTAGTGAAAACATGATTAATAAGGATCCCGAAACAGTAAAAGCATTTGTTAAAGCCGCTTCAAAAGGCTATGAATTTGCTATCAACAATCCTTCCGATGCGGCGGACGTCCTAATCAAAGCTGCTCCTGAGCTTGACGCAGAGCTTGTAAAGAAAAGTCAGGAATGGCTGGCTACCAAATATCAAGACGATGCAAACCAATGGGGTGAGCAACGTTTAGAAGTGTGGGAAAACTATGCTTCTTGGATGCTTGAAAATGGATTGTTAGAATCCGAGTTAGATGCAGAAAAAGCCTTTACGAATGAATTTTTACCACAATAGGAGTTGGTCATATGGCAAACGCACTTGTTAGTATTCAAATTATCCCTAAAACAAAAAATGGTGAAAATGTGATTCCTTACGTAGATGAAGCAATAGCCATTATTGATGCTTCTGGTGTAAAGTATGAGGTTCATCCGCTTGAGACAACAATGGAGGGTGATCTCCAGGAGCTTTTTGCAGTTATTACGAAAATGAATGAAAAGATGATTGAAATGGGAAGCAGTAATGTTATTTCGCAGATAAAAATTCTTTACCAACCAGATGGAATAACAATGGATACACTTACGGAGAAATATCGTTCATGATTCACAAACTTCCAAAGGGATGGAGACCAATTTTGGTTCTCCTCCTTTTATTCATTGGCTGGGAATTTACCGTAAGAATATCAGAGGTTCCTACATGGCTTCTCCCAACTCCATTACAAATTTTTAATGAACTTATTAATGGGTGGAGCAGTGTTTCTGTTCATCTATTTTCAACTATTCAGCTTATTTTATTAGGCTTTTTTTCAGGAGTTACAGTAGGACTGTTAACCGCTTTTATTTTACATAATATTCCTTTTTTAAAAGAATCTTTCTATCCACTTCTTATTCTATCGCAGAATATTCCTATTATCGTACTTGCACCACTACTTGTCATCTGGTTTGGTTTTGGTCTTTTACCGAAATTAATTGTTATTACACTTGTTTGTTTCTTCCCAATTACGATTTCAGCAATGGACGGATTCCGCCAAGTTGCTCCAGAGCTTTTCCATTATATGCATATGGCAGGAGCAACAAAGCGACAGTTATTTTGGAAACTTGAGCTTCCGTTTGCTCTCCCCTCGATCTTTTCAGGGCTGAAAATCTCAGCAACCTACAGTGTCATGGGAGCTGTTATATCTGAATGGCTAGGATCTGAGAATGGCATTGGAGTATACATGACACTTTCTTCCTCATCTTTTCGGACAGATCGAGTGTTTGTTGCCATATTTCTCATTATGGCATTAAGTTTGTTATTTTTTATTATGATAAATTGGTTGGAACGGTTCGTTATTCGTTGGAAAGCGGAGGGGGAAAATCATGGAGCTTCTTAAAATGCAAAATGTTTCTTTTTCTTATCGAGATAAACAAATTTTACATGATCTTAACCTCTCTGTGAAAAACGGTGAGTTTGTAACCATACTTGGTCCCTCAGGAAGTGGGAAAAGCACCATTTTCCAGTTAATTGGCGGGATCCAAACTCCATATATGGGGTCAATTATACTCGAAGGGGAAGAAATCACAGGAGACAGAGGACATATAAGTTATATGCCCCAATCTCCTTCCTTACTTCCTTGGCGAACGATCATTCAAAATGTTCTGTTGGGTCAAGAGCTACAAGCGAAAAAGGATTATAAAAAAGCAGATGAGATGCTACAAAGAGCGGGGCTACTGGAGTACAGAAATGCTTATCCTCACGAGCTTTCAGGCGGTATGAAGCAAAGGGTTGCTTTTTTACGAGCACTCCTTAGTCCCCAACCAATCATATGTTTAGATGAACCTTTTTCAGCATTAGATGAATTAACCCGTCAGGAAATGCAACTATGGTTGCTTTCTATCTGGGAACAGTACAAAAAGACCATTATCTTTGTTACCCATAATATTGAGGAGGCGCTCTTTCTTTCCGACCGTATATTTGTCCTATCCGCTAAACCAGCAAGAATTAAACAAGAGGTCGTTGTTCCCTTTTTGCGACCAAGAGATGAAGAAATGCTGTTTACCGGTGAATTTCTTCAACATAAAAAAATGATTCATGATCTATTGAGAAAAGGTTGATTCTTACATGAGGAAAGTAATAGACTCCCATTTACATTTAGATAAGTATTTAGACAATGAAATTCTTATGATGATGAAGACCCTTGACCAAGTGGATATGCTTATTAGCGTATCCTATGACTTAGAATCATGTAAAAGAAATTCTACTCTCTCAAAGTCATATCAAAATGTCAAAACAGCGTTTGGATTTCACCCTGAGCAAGCAATAATTACAGACGAAGAAATGGCTGATCTATTTCAATGGGTATACTCACATATCGACGAAATGATTGCAGTTGGTGAGGTTGGGCTTCCTTATTACCTACGTACTTCTAGCTCCTGGAGTTCCTCACTCGAACCATATAAGGAACTTCTTGAAGAATGGGTAAAGCTTGCTAGTAAAAACAACTTGCCTATCTCACTCCATGCCGTTTATGATGATGTACCGACCGTTTGCTCGATTTTAGAAAAGCACAGCATAGAAAAAGCACATTTTCACTGGTTTAAAGGGGTAGATACCGATATGGATCGGATCATCCGAAACGGTCATTTCATCTCACTTACTCCTGACATTTTGTATGAAGAGGAAATTCAGGTTATTGCTAAGCGATTTCCAATATCACAGATGATGGTGGAAACGGATGGTCCCTGGCCCTTTGAAGGTCCTTTTAGCGGGAGAATTACCCACCCCAACATGATCCATCAAACAGTAAGACAGCTTTCTGAATTAAAAACTATATCAATCGATAAGACCTATGAGACACTCTATGTAAACACTAGAAATTTTTTTGATATATAAAGGAATGAAGGTGAGAAACCCCACCTTCATTCTTTTTTATTACCACTTAAAGCAAGCAGCACCAACAATGATTAATAGGATGAAAAGTACTACGATTAGCGCAAAGCCACCGCCGTACCCAACGCCACCAACTGCTGGAGCAGCATAGCCGCAACCGCTGTAAGGATATCCGTATCCGTACATATCTATTCCTCCTTTAATATTTTAAAATTAGATTAGTAGCCGTATCCGCCAAAGCCCCAAGAAGCACCGATGATGATTAATAAGATAAATAATACTACTAACAGAGCGAAACCTCCGCCATATCCACCAAATTGTTCTGACATTTTAAATTACCTCCTTAGTTGTAAGTCAATATATCCTATGTAAGAATCCTAAAATGTGCGAATAGTCATCCGCCCTTTTTTAGTTAAAAAGCGGAAGCGGCTTGTTCAGGGGCGTAACATCGAAGGTTAGCTTTAACAAAAAAAACAACAGCCCCCGGCTAGGAGGCTGTTGTTTCTACATGATTGGTCTTACTTCGTAATTATTAATAATTGATTCTTTCATTTCAGCAAAATTATATTCGTACTGGATTTGATTTGGCAAAGGAAGTTCGATCCAGCGATACAGACCAAATTGAGTTAGCTGTTCTTTGTAAACTGGTCGGCAATTTTCTAAAACACTAACATTAAAGGATTCAAACCCATCTAACTGAACCACTTCTTTAAGTAACTTTCTTTTCATTTCTAGACTAGTTATTTCCCTTTCCTTCTTTGAAGGAAGATGAATCACAATTTTATCATCCTTCATTAAATCCAATATCATCAATTTTGATTTAGAAAGCTTTTTTAGCATTCTATTAATTTTCCAAAGAGAAACACCATCAATCGTATTAAAAATTAATGCCATATTTTTTTTCATAATTCCATTTCCTTTATTTCCTCATTTTCGTATGTAAGCATACATTATCACAATTTGTCGATTTATAAAATTGGACAATCGGCCTAGCTAGTACACAAGCTTTTCTATTATTTATGAAATTTCAGGACGATTGTTTTATGTTTTTTTCATTCATTGCCATTATTGATGGTAATTTGCCATCTATTTATAAAAAAAACCATCCTAAAGTAGTTTAATAGATTTTGTGAAAAAAGGAAACTTCCATCTTATTCCTGCATAGATTGAAAGGTAGAATAAAGTAAAGGCGGAGACACGAGTGAGTCGATTGAAGCGATACATGATCTATAAACCTTGGGTTAGTTTGAAAATTATCTTTTTACTAGTTAGCCTAATCGTTCTTTTCTTTTTAGTTGCGAAGCTTTATTTAAATAAGACTATTGTCATTGAATCACCCAAGAAGGACGAACCAGGAGAAAAAATAATTATCGTCTTACCAAGTGGGAAAGAAGTATATACGTATGAAAACTTGATTCAATCTGAAAATGGAAAGCTATATTACAAAGGAGATCGCTCAGAAATTGATTTAACAGGCGGAATCGTCAAATATGAAGATTGGGAATAAAACAAAATCCATCTATTGATGGCTTTTCAA
>NZ_BCVH01000021.1 GCF_001591645.1 Robertmurraya korlensis NBRC 107688
GCAATATCTACACCTATAATAAGAGTCTGAGAAGTGATTTGAGCAATCTTTTCATTTTGGTTATAATTCATTTTAAGACCTCCTGGTTAATTGAGTTCGTCCTTTTTGCTAGCCGGCTTTAGGACTCTCTCATTCTACCAAGAGGTTATTTTTTTGTTCAAAGCTCATTTTCATTCATTACAGGAATGCTGCCCCTATTGTTCAATAGGTAACTTCAACAAATAAAGACTTTAATCCTATTTGGATTAATGTCTTTATTTAAGTGTATTTATTCACATACTAGATGCTTATTCCCATTTATTACAGGAATGTTGTCCCGTTAGTTCAACAACTACTTTTTACATAGCCTATTAAGTGCCACCCATCTACTCCTTTTAGCAGCTAACAATGCGGTTTTTTTTTCGTAACATTAATTTTTTATTACAACATATAATTACCAAAATACGTAACAATAGAGACATCAACTTAAAGCATATGCTCAATAACTTATATCTACTCTAAAGCGATTGGATAGTTCCTTCGTTAAAATACCTAGTAGAGGTGATTGAATTGAATATAAGAAGCCCTAGACAAAAAATAAATATCATGCTTTGTATTGGATTTCTCCCGTATTTTTAACTACTATTTACACAGCAATTTTAACTGGTCTAATCGTAAATACAAAAAAGCCTGTAAAAACAATGTACAGGCAAGGATAGGGTGCCCTATTCTTTTATTATGTGTTCATAAATTGATGAGTTTTTGCACCACCGTTTTTCTCTAAATGGAAAGTGCTGTTTTTCAAGCATAAAATTTGAGTTATTTAAGAATCAATTGGGCAATTCTCGTTCCACTTTCAACTTCATCTGGCTTTATCGGAATCATTTCAGCAATTTTTTCTTCAAAATTCGGGAAAACAAGGACTGAAATAATTTCTTTTCCTTTTTCCTCAATATAGGAAAGATCAAAAGTACCAATGTGATCATTAACACTAACTATATCTCCAGCATTAATGTTAATATTAAATCCATCACCTTTTAATTCAACTGTTTCAAGTCCTAAATGTAAAAGCATTTCAAGGCCATCTTCCGTTACCATTCCAATTGCATGTTTAGTAGGAAACACTTGTGTAACCTTCCCATTTATAGGAGAAAAAACTTCGCCTCTAGTTGGAATAAAGGCGAGCCCTTCGCCCATCATTTTCTGTGAAAAAACGGGATCTGGAACACTTTCTAAGGGAATAACCTCGCACTTTAATGGGCTATGGATAAATATATTTTTTTCTCTTTTACTCTTCTTAAAAAACATCATTCTACACCTCAATGCCTACCTTTTATTATTTATAAAATCTAAATATCCAAATGCCAATGCTTCTACCACAATAAAAAAGGAAGAGGCAGATCGTACCCACCAATTTTTCGGAATAGGATTCATCGTACTGGAAGCATATAAATTAAAATCAGCATGTCCTGACAACCAATTACTTTTAAGATTGGTAAGGGAAATCATTTTTGCACCCTTAACTGCAGGAATATCAAGTAATCCTTGTAAATTTGGATTTTCACCGGATAGTGAAAACAAAATAATTAAATCTTTAGAAGTTAACTTTTCAATTATAAGCTTATATTCATTTGCATGGGCCATAGCAGGAATAATTTGAACGGGTTTACCAATAAGCAGGAATAATCGTTGCAGTTCTGTAGCTTGATTTTTCTGAGCTATTCCTGTCGAAATAACATAAATATTTTCACTAGTATCAATGGCTTTATAGATAGGTTCAAAGTCCATACTATTTAAATAGTCTAACGTTTTATTGACATCATAAAGAACTTGTTCAAACAATTCATTTGGTTTAAGTTCCTCATTTGGGCTAGCATTTTCCCATTTTACGAAGTTTTTAAATTCACTATATCCACTAAAACCCAATTTTTGAGCAAATCTTAATACCGATGATTTGGATGCTAAACTATTTTTAGCTAATGGATTAATACCCATGTTCCCAATTTTATCTTTATTAGCAAGAACGTACTTAGCAATAGTAAAATCAGTATCACTCAAATACTCATAATTTTTATTAATTAACTCTTCAAGATTCACAAGGAGATCCTCCTAACTTAATTAAAACAGGCAACAGGGTATGAAAAGACCTCATACCCTATTATAGTGAAGCAAATCATTTTTTCTTAAGAAAGTTCCGGCCAGAAATCTTTGTTTACTTCGATAAGATCATCTAAAATAGCTTTTGCAACACTCGCACTTGGTACTGTCTTTGACAATGTTAGTGCCTGCCAAAGTTTTTGATAGGATTTTTCTAAATAAGCTTGAACGACTAATTTTTCTACTGATACTTGTTGTTCAATCAATCCTTTTTGGAATTGAGGAATCGTCCCAATAGATAATGGTTCCACACCTACTTTACTTACTAAACATGGAATCTCAACCATTGCATTTGGATCAACGTTTGTAATAGCTCCATTATTAGGAACAATTAATAACATCCGTTCATAAGTATTGTAGGAGAGTGCCCCAGCTAGTCGAACAATAAATTCAGCATGTTCACCTGCTTCAATGCTTGTTCCTTCAGCTGTTCCATCTTGGGCAATCTGCTTACATTCTTCAAAAACATTCTTTTCACGATAATCCATCACTTCATTTGCTCTTGTTCGTTCTGGATTTGAATGCTTTACAACATAGTCTGAATACAAATAATACTTTAGGTACGTGTTTGGTAATGTAACTGGGTCAATAGCAAATACATCCTTTGCTTTGGTAAATGTATCCTTCCAGCTGGATTCTGCTAACAAAGGATTGTTAATCCCATCATTTTTGGCTCCATACCCCCATTGTTTTACATGCTCTTTAAGTCTTGGCATTAGGTCATTGCCTTGTTTATCATAAAGCGCAGTCCACCAGCCAAAATGGTTTAATCCGTAATAACGTTCAATAATATCATTCTCAGATTCCAGACCTAAAATGTCAGCCATTGATTTTTTTATCGCAACTGGCATATCGCAAATATTTATGATTTTCGAGTTTGGACGTAAGATACGTGTTGCCTCTGCAACAATGGAGGCTGGATTAGAATAATTTAACATCCAAGCATCTGGTGAATATTTTTCCATAAAATCAATTAATTCGATTACTCCTGGAATAGAGCGCATACCATAGGCCATACCGCCGGGGCCGCATGTTTCCTGTCCAACGACTCCATGTTTTAATGGAATCTTTTCATCTAGTTCACGCATTTTTAGACCACCTACACGAATATGTGCCATTACGAAATCAACATCTGTAAATGCTTCTTCAGGATCTGTTGTTGCTGTGAATTCAATTTCAGGAGCACGTTCCTTAATAATAATTTCACATGCGTTCGCTACAATATCTTGACGTTCCTTATTATTATCATATAATCTTAATTTCCTAAGAGGAAATTTATCTTGATTTTCAATTAACAACATAACAATTCCTGCTGTATAAGTACTTCCTCCACCTGCGATTACTATAGAATTCTTTTTCATTTTCAGTACCTCTTTTCATAATAGTTGTTTAGTCTATAACAAGTAATAATGAGAAATAACTCCTTAAGGTGAGTATACTGCGATTTTTTCCTTATCGTAATAGTTTACAAGGGTGTTGGGAAAGGTTTCACTCATTGGGATATCTCTTTAATCATCGGAGGATTTAGCTGACTAGAGCATATTAAAGAATCTATGGATATAAAAGATGAAACGTAGGGTGAATCTATGATATAAATAGACTCACCCTTTTCACTTCCTTTTATTTATACTTATGGGTTGGTAGGCCATAATCCGGCTGACTTATAAAACGATTTTTTCCCCACTCAAACATCATCTCATCAATGGGCAGCAAGGTCATACCAAGATTCGCCAGGAAAATATCATAATAGAACATTATTGCTTGAGATTGTATCTCTGGTGGCAATAAATGTTTGACTGCCCTTGGAGGTCGGGCTGTTTAGGTCTGCTTCTTCTTACATAAACCTGCTTCTTTTCTACAATAAGAAATTCCACAAGAAAAGGCATTGATCCTTCTAGAATCAACGCCCCGTTAGTTTTAAAACTCATTAATATCAGAAATTACACTTTTTAATATTTCAATGGATTCTACTGGCTCTCCATCTAGCTCTAAACTGTGATTTCCACCATCAACCAATTTTAATATAAGATTTTGATTATTTTTCAATTCCTCAAAGCGTTCCACAATGAAACAACTATCTTTATCTCCAATAATACAAAGACCTTTATTATCACTGTTAACCATTGATTTAAATACGTCATTGCTTTGTAGTAATGGAGTTAACCATACCACTTTTGCATCTTTCAACATTTTATTATTAAGCAGATAACTCAAAGCTATTGTTCCTATTGATTTAGCCACTAAATAATAATTATTATATTTCTTGTTCTTGATTCCGTTGTCGATTGCAAGTTGTACATCTCTAGTGATATCCTCTTCACTGAGAGCGGACATCTCTTGCCTACTAAATTTATAGTTAAAAGTAATACATCAAAACCCTTAGCGTAAAATAACCCTGTTGTAAAGTGTAACCATGGAGACTGCGTTGTGTAACCAGCCCCAGGTAAGACAATAACTTAGTTATTTGTTTCTTCTTTTTAGTCTATCAATCTAAAAGGGATACTTTTAGACCCAATAACTTCATTATTAGCCACCATTTTCTCACTCCCTAAGATTTTATAGTTCTTTTATTCTTCACTATAAACCAATATTCCTTCTTCAATAAAACTGCATCGTTTGTTCCATAAGGATGTTTACGAGGGCCGATTAGTGTTAATAGAAGTTTTGCGTACTTTCCTAAAAAATATAAACCGTCTCAACCCTTTGATACCAACGGATTGAGACAGTTTAGATAAAATCACCAAGTAGTGTTAAAAGGTTACATGCGAACAACCGAAGTGCAAAAAGCGAATAGTTAAAGAGAATATAACTATAGGTGAGTCATAACAATAAAGTGTTAAATATAATAGAAATAGGATAGATGAACAGGTAAAAGAATCCCTGTAATTCTATCCTTTTTTTATTTTTTTATTCAACTAAAGCCCCCTTTAGTTCAATAAGGTGGAGATGTACTTTTCTTTAAAATATTGGTTAGAAACCCTTAGTTGCAACATTTTCTGACTGGTATAGTTGACTTTTTGAAGGTAATAAGCTGAAGATACATAAAGTTATGGATAATATCATCATAACTAAAACACCTATAATCACGACAATCTGGATAGAAGTAATCTGAGCCATAATACCCATAATGCTAGTTGCTGTTATCACTAAAATTGCTTGAACTAGACTATATAAACTGCCAATCCTCCCCATCACATCGACTGGTATATTGTTCTGATAGAAGGTAAGAAACCCCGTATTTGCATAAGCGATAAAAAAGGCAAGAATAAAGAAACCAGCTGCTGCAATAATAAACGAGCTTGAAAATGCGTATATAATGTAACCAGTTGAGACTAATACAGAACCTAGACCAATTAATACTGATGTATGAATTTTTTTTACAATGAAAGAGTTAATTAAAGCGCCAACAACAATACCTGCTCCAGCAATCGTGACCAAAAAACCATATTCACTGTCTGATAAAAAAAGTACCTCTTTGGCAAAAGCAGCTTCCAATGAATCCACTGCACTCGCCATAATAACCATCACACAACTAAACAAAAAGTAAATCATCATAATATAAATATATCGGCGACTATAATCTACGACAACAAACCAATCCTTTTTTATTAATTCCATCGATAATGTGTTACTCGTTGACGAAACAATTGTTTCCTTCTCTATATCAGGCATTATTATTGTAATTAATCCTGATAAAAATAAAGCAATTGCATTTATATATATTGCAAATATTGGGGTGCCAATTAGAAACAATAACCCCGCAACTGCTGGACCAATTAAAAATGCACCTGATGTAACTAAACTGTGTAGGGAATTAAATTGTTTTCTTTGTTCTTTCGGAATTAATTTTGTAATATAAGTCATTGATGTTGGTCCAAACATCGAACTCGCCATATTTATGATAAATACAATAAGGTAAATTTGAGCGACGGATGAAAAAAAAGGTAATAATGCTATAAATATGGCTCTGAATATATCTAGAAAAACCATTAATTTTCGTTTATTTAAACGGTCAATTATACTTCCCGCCCAAAAGTTGGTACATAAAGCCGCCAAGGGTTTTATAATATAAAGACCTGATACTGCAATCGGTGAGTCAGTCATACCTAATACTATTAAATTAAGTGAAATAAAATATATCCATTCACCAATATTTGAAACTCCAATTCCTATTAATAAAATTGATGGATATTTCCAAGACGCTATTTTTTTCTCTAAATTCATCACTTTATCCCCCTATCCCAACACAAATAAAGACTTCACAAAAATTATTTTTACTAAATGTTATATTTCACAACAAAAAAATCCCACCCCCAAGACTCTATGATAACTAAAGTCTTGGGGACGAGATTTTTAATCGTGGTGCCACCCCAGTTTATTAATATGTCGCCATACTAATCTTATTAGGTACAATAATCCTATACCCTAGCTCTATAACGGGAACTCCCGTCATACCATCACCTAAAAAGGTTCCGATATGATACTCAGAGGCTTGGTTCAATAAATTATCCTTACTCCTTTTCACCAAACGGAGCTCTCTGTAAAGAATGGATTTTATTTACTCTTCTCTTCATCGGATTTGTTTATTATTTCTATATTACAGAAATTAACATTTTATGTA
This sequence comes from Robertmurraya korlensis NBRC 107688, assembly GCF_001591645.1. Taxonomy (GTDB): domain Bacteria; phylum Bacillota; class Bacilli; order Bacillales; family Cytobacillaceae; genus Robertmurraya_A. The sequence goes on from NZ_BCVH01000021.1 coordinate 6,758, forward strand.
AATAGAAAAGTCTTTCTTAATGGCTTCTTAAAGTAACCTGCTCCTTTACTACAATAAGAAAAGGCGATCTACATTGTAGAAAATCGCCCCTTACTTGTAAATTTGATTACCCTTCAACAATTGCAAGGTATTTATAATCTTCTCCTTCTGATTCGATAATTAAAATATCTGTTCTTTCCTTGGCTGAAAATATCTTTGAACCAACTGGAAGCTTATTGGCCATTTCATCATTGAATTCTGTATTAACATCATTTTGGGCTTTTATTTCTCCGATTTGAACGTCTTTTGTTAAAGACAAATCTTCAACCCAATCAATATTCGTTTTGTAGATTACTCCATCATACTGAAAAATATCAGCGTTAGGGTCTAATGATAAAACTTCTTTAGCATCAATGCTGTCAATTGATACTTTGGTTGTTGTTTCTCCAACATTAGAGCATCCAGTAATCGTAAATAAAGCTAAAGAAATCAAGAGTAAGAATAGCTTTTGAACCAACGTATTTCCCCCTTTATATATATAGACGTTGATTATTTATGAAAAGTTCCTTATTCCACAAACCTGCTCCTTTTCTACAATAAGAAAAAAGATCGCTGCAGCGATCCCTATCTTTAAATTTGACTACTATAACTTTGTCCATCGTTTGTAATTAGATGGCTGATTCAAACAGGAAAGACAGATGAATATTTATACCCCATCCAGAAACTAGGCTGTTTCTTTCTTCTTCCCTACTAGTACATAGATTAAATAACCTACAAAGTTAAATAAAGTAAAAGCAAAAATCCACCCAATATTTAATCGTTTATGATGATATGCATTTATCGTTGCCCAAATCGTAAATAGAGTAATATAAATGGTAACACCTAAAAGTGCAACAAGAGGCACAATGGAACCAAGACGTTTAACTTCCATTGCAATATACCATTCTTTGTCTCCAATTTCATATGGTCCGTAATTATATAACCAGCCAGGAGCCCATACAATCCTTTCATACTCATAGGTAGGACTTGCCTTTTTTGTATATTCGTAAGTTGTAATATTGCCTTTGAATTCCCTCTTTACTTCTCTAACGTTATATATCTTGATGTTTGAAATTTGATCTGTACCTTGAACCAACTGTTGGATCTCATTATCCATATCTGCTGAAATGGTACTTTCTCCTTGTAATAGAGACGAAATATCGGAAGCTACATTAGATGTTTCACTAGAATTTCGTTCTTCTACTACATATATACCTCCAAAAACAGTTATGCTTAAAATAAGTAAGATTACCGCAATATTCAAGACTGATTTTGCAAAGACCTTTTGTGCTTTAAATAATTGTCTAACAACCGAACGCATTTCTGTTTCTCCACCGAAACGGTTAATTGCGATTTCAATAGCTTCTTGTTCTGATATTCCTTGTGTTCTCAATTCGTGAACTGCCTCTAACAAATGATTTTTCATTTCTTCTTTTAACTCTTCAATTTCTTTCTTGTTCCCACCGACACTATGATAAACTTCATCAACATAAGATTCTATTTGTTTCACGCTTTTTCTCCCCCTTCTAGAAACGAATCAATAATTTTCTTCACAAATTGCCATTCCGAACGTTTTTCATCAAAACCTTTTTCTCCTAATGGAGTGAGTTTATAATATTTTCTTCTTCCTCCTGGTCCTTGCTCATCACCCCAATAAGAAGAAATCCATTCATTTTTTTCTAATCGCTTTAGAGACAGATAGAGTGTACCTTCTTTTAATTCAAACTGTTCATTACTTTTTTCTCGAACCAGTTTTGCTAACTCATATCCATACAAATCTCTAGTATGTAGTAAAGACAGTATTAACGTATCTATATGACCTTTTAGAACTTCTTTATTAACTTCCATATTTGTCCACCTCCTAATTTAAATATAAAACAGATTACTATATAATGCAAGGTATTAGGTGAAATAAAAAAGACTCTAAAATGAAAAGTCCTTATTCCATAAACCTGCCCCTTTTATTCAACAAGACATTTCTTTAACACTTTAGATTTTTACTATCCAGTAATAATTCATATATTTTTCACAAAATCATATGTAGCCAGATCTTTAAGGAATGCCCCCTATAGTGTAAGTCTTCGTTAGCATAACAAGAAGAAAAGACGGCATACTGCTCAGATAGCAAAAAGATAAAAGTATATGTTAGATACCTAATTAAAAATGATAAGTATTCTATGTTTAGACCAGATTTTGTATTAATTGTGTTAGAAAATATTTAAAAGAAAACAAAATTCCAATTTCCCCAACAACTAAAAATCCCCTTTAATAAAGGGGATTAAATTTTTTTATTTAATTCAGGGTGTAATTATTTAGCCCTACTACTTCCATACAATTACAGCATGTTTTCCAGTACCAGCATCACCAATGTAAACGTTCAAGTCCCCTACTTTTTTCTCAACAGGATCTTCATAATTAATAAAACCCTTTAACGCTTTGATTGTTTCTTCTTTAGATAATGGGTTTCCTAAAATAATTGATGCTTCAGCAATAATAGGTAACTCATCTTCTTGTACCGACACAATGAACATTTCTCCAGACCCATTATAAGTAAATACACCGTGTTGCTTCGTATCATTTATAAGAGCAAAGCCTTTACCATCGTTACCATTTCTAAGTACAAAGCCAGGATTGTCTGCTAATGCCTTTTGAACCTCAACATATCCTTTAGGTAGTATCTCTACATTACTTTGATTAATACAAGCAACTGCAGCCAACTTCGCCTTACTAGGAGTTTCATAACTTACCTTAGAATCTCTATCTACAAAATAACCCCCACCTACACTAAGCATCCCGGGTTTAAAGGCATAGATTCTGTAAGATTCACCTTTTTTAAGCGTGCGATAGAATAATTTTATCTCTCCTTCACCCTTAATTTCCTTAATTATATAAAGTTGAGTATCTTTTAACACTGTTAACCTTCCAATTTGTCCTTTTTTTAACTCTACACCATTCCACCAAATCTTCTTTACTCCTGCATATTGAGCACAAGGATTGCTTTCAGTAGCGTTGGTTTGCGGAATATATATACTAAACGCAAATAATAAAGATAAAACCGTTAACAATAACTTTTTCACTATGTACTAGCTCCCTTCCATAATATAACTATAGTATAATGCTAATGTCCTATAATGAGAAGGAAGTTTATAACAATGTGAAAAAACTAAGGAAAAATCAATATTATCTGATTCTAAGACTATTACTATCGAACCCCTTTCAGGGTAGGAGCCATTCCACAAAAACTCGTAACCACTAATTACTTCCTTAGTTAAGTCCAAACGATATTTCCCCTTAGCCTTTATCAAAACGGTACTTAGGTTAGGAGTTATATAGGTTTCTGAAACACCGTAAACATAACAATATTTTGAGTTATCTAAGATGGGTCTTAAAAAAGAATAAAATGATGGCATATATGAAAAGTGTTTTCTTAATCAATATTTATTCAGTAATACCATTCTGTTTATCTTATTGAACAAAAGTGCCCTATTGTACATTAAGAGCTTCCATAACAACAAATTATAATTTTGACCCACACCACGGACAAAAATCAATCGCTATACTTGAAGAACCGCCATCATGAATTATCAAACCATAGTCTTTATCTCTATCATCAAATACGATTATTTTATCAGGGCAGTCAAATGGATTTTTATGAATATCACATTTGAAATTTGCATGATAAGCCATATCCTCACAACAATGTTTTATCATAATAGAATTCATCCTTTTTATTAAAGCCCCTATTGTTTCCGTAACCATGGCCGATTTGTTTACTCACCTACTAGTCCATCACCATCTCAATCGTCCATATATTTATAAAGCCCCCTATACTTTAAGTACAATGGTTCACAATCTTCTTGGTTTTGAAAAGTTAAGAGGGCTATTAACTATAAAATACTCCGACGAAAAAACTTATTTTAGATAAAATGTTTCTCTATAATTATCTTTGCTCTTTCATCAAGTTGAGAAGGTAAATCATTGATGGAGAAATATCTTAAATCCAAACTCTCACCATCATTCATAGCTAACTCACCACTTGTTTCTTGTGCTAAGTAGACACAAATTACGTTATAGACTTCATCACCGTTAGGATATTTATAATATAGATTACTTCCAGACAAAATATCAATAAACTTAAAACTGTTTCCTTTTAACCCCGTTTCTTCATAAAGTTCACGTTCAGCAGTTTGCTCTAATGTTTCACCCATTTCCATTGCTCCACCTGGCAAACCCCATTCTTTTGTATCGGAACGGTGTTGAAATAAGATTTCTTTTTTCTCATTCATCACTACAATTGTGGAACCAACCAATATAAATGGTCTGCTACCTATAAGTTCTCTTATTTCCTTTATGTATTCAGCCATATTTCCCCCTATTAAATTTGTGAATACTTTTATATTCTAAATATTGGTGAAAATATCCTTCCTAAACAAAACTGCTCCTTTTGTAGAATAAGAAAGAGCAATGCTTTTAGGCATTGCCTCAATTAATTAAAGTGCTATCTTTAAGGATTATTTAGTAATATTTAACTCTAAATATTCATCTGCTTCTTTAAATCCGAACTTCTTATAGACAGGTCTTCCCATTTCTGATGCCGCAAGCCATATTTTTGATATACCAGATAGTTTTACATCTTCAACCAATTTAGAAAGTAAATTTTTTGCTATTCCTTGACCACGATAATTTTCGCTAGTATACATATTTGCAATGTATGCCTTCTTCCCATTCTTATTGGTATAGCTAGGCGGGAAATCATAAAAAATTACTGCACCACAAGCTATAGTTTCTTCATTATCTTCTACTAGCCATTGGATAAGCCTGCCCTCACTTAGTTTATCTCTAAAGAAAACTGATAGTTCCTTATCAATATCAATATTTGGTTCTAAACCCTCATCAACTAATTGTTTTTTTCTTAGTTCAACCAATTTATCAATATCGTTCAGGTTTGCTCTACGATAGTTTAACATCTAATCACTCCTATCAATGTTGCAAAAAAGAGTTGCCTTCGCATCTCTCTGGAATTGTATTCTTCATTCTATATTAGAAATCCTTCTTCCATAAAACTGCCCCGTTTGTTCCATAAGGATGTTTACGAGGGCCGATTAGTGTTAATAGAAGTTCTGCAACTCTTTAAACATTAGAAATTAGCTCCACACCATGTACAGAATGTGTGCACAAAAGTGTGCACAGACATAACTTTTTTAATTGATTTTAATTGATCTAGATTGACTAACAGGATGCTAAAAACCTTGATATACCAGAATTAATTGTTTTTAATTGAACGTATTTTACTCATTTGTTTAATAGATTTTCCTCTGGCAGAGTAGAGGTTACTTTTCTTCACTAATAACGAATCTGCATTACAAGAAGGCCTTTTTTAAAGAAAGGCCCCTACTAGCTAAACCAGAAATGAATATTAAAATCATTTATTATTAATTATCCTTTTAATGTTACGCTTACAGCTACCAAATGTGGTTAAAATATAGGATATTATGGCGTATTAGAATGACCATAATTTCTAAGGTCGTATTCAATAATCTCCTATACCGTACCGCTATTTATGGAAACTAAACGATAAGTCAAATTATCGACTTTCCTAATAGATATTATGTTTATTAGAGACAGATTGTAAATTTTGTCCGATAGTCTTTCTAACTACTTTTTTACTCGTTCTCATCCTTCAGTATCCACTCCCTTTGCACGTAGCCCTAGAGGTAACGCACCTAAAGGTAGCGTTACTTTCAAAGCGCAGTGCTTCCGCTGCTCTATGTCTGTGGGTTTTCCCCCAATAATATTTGATATTTGTTATTAAAATAAGTGACTTCCTTTGCCCCTAACTATATTTAAAAAGGCAATACCCTGTCTTTATTTATTAAAAAGTCAAGTATTCCTATCAGTTAGCCCCATTTTAAAGAAATAATTTATGGATGAGTTCTTGACACCCATAAGTTAGTAATCTAAAATGGGAAAAGTAATTAGATTATACATATACTAATCTATCTTTTATACCCACAAAAATAATATAAATCAATGGGTTAAACCCCGCAGATTGGACAAAGGAAGCACCTTGCCAATCCAAGCACTAAGATTGTAATAGATCTTATTTCTTGGGTAGCATTGTGTCTTCCTTTTGATAACTGCGGGGTTTTTCTTGTTTTAACAAGGAGGGCGTATAAAATTAAGTCGTTTTTGAGAGACAATCAATCTATTTTATACAAAAACTTTTAAATAACCTCAGGTGGATGAGAATTAACATTGTTGGTGGTCTTTTCGGTCTCATAATCAATTAATTAAGGGGGAAACAGTATGCGATATGAGGACTTAAAGGATGTACTCAGTGTAAAAGATATTATGAAATATTTAGGAATTAGCAGGACAAAAGCTTATGAGTTGGTTCATTCTGGAGAATTTTATACAGTACAAGTCGGCACTAGGATACTCATTCCTAAACGCTCTATCCAGAAATGGCTAGAAGGAGAAAAATAAAGAATAATTGGCTCCTGAACTCACTCAATCAATGTTTATAACATAAAACAGGCAGTCATACTGATAATGGTGATTTGAGTTTAGGTGCCCAGTCATTTTAAGGAGGATGTTGACTATTGACTGGTCGCGTTACTAAAGACAAAAAAAAGGTACTTATTATGTAACAATTGAAGTTGGTACAAAAGGAGACCGAAAACGAAGAGTCCTGAAGAATTTCAAAACAAAAAAAGATGCTAAAACGGCACTAGACCTTGCTCTAGCAGAACTTCAAAAGGAAATGGACAACAATAAGGTAGTAGAGGATCAGTCCTTAGGTGACTATCTAGACTATTGGCTTAAATCGTATGCAAAATCCAATACTTCACCTAACATCTACAAAGGATATGAGCAAATAATCCGTGTTCATTTAAAACCTGACCTTGGACATATCATGTTACAAGAGTTAAAACCATTACAATTACAGAATTACTATACACAAAAACTAGAAGATGTATCGGCTCAAACGGTCAAACATCATCACCGTGTGTTATCTAAAGCAATAAATGATGCATTAGATTGGGAATTTGTGAACAAAAATGTCGTTCTAAAAACCAAGCCACCAAAACCGGAAAAATTTAGACCAACTTTTTATTCAAAAGAGGAATTTGACCGACTTTTTGAAGCTGCAAAATCGAGTAAAGTATATTCCCCTATGATTTTCACAGCAGGTCATACTGGGGCGCGTTTAGGTGAGTTACGGGCTTTGACGTGGAAAGATATCGACTTTAATAATCGGCGAATGACCATTACCAAGTCCTCTTATCTAGAAGGTGGCAAAGTGATATGTAAGGTTTGGCGGGACTGCCTGGGAATCGAACCCAGCTATCCTGGCACGCAGGACACAAGCGGTTTTGAAGACCGTGGAGGACACCAGTACCCCAATCAGCCCCGTAGGAAGAACCGTGTTGATCATTTGTGACCCTAAAGGGTTACGTTTTACGACACGGTTTCTATTATGTAGTATTTGGCTTTATTTTTCAAGTAAAAATGTCTAATTATATCGATCACAATCTACTTTTCTAATAGTCCGAGTTCAAAAGCAAGTTGATCATGAATTTGCTCCCAGTCTGCATTCGTGTTGTTGATAATCATTGATTTTACTCGTGCATTACTGAGGAACTCCTTCTCATACTGTTTCCTCTCATTTAAGAAATGCAGCACTCCACTTTCCCCTGACAGCCCTCTCTCTTTCCCATACTCCTGGCCTGTATAATACCAGGTTACAAATTCAAACCATTCAATAGGACGTTCTTGTCTGATTTTCTTTAGGTTGTCTGAAAGGTTTTCCTGTTCAAAATAAACAACGACCGGATCTAACTCTGAAATGATTTCTGTCACATTATTAAGAAAATGAAAGATCACTTCTTTGCTGCAATTATGCTTTGCAAGCAGGAAGGTAAATGGGTTTTGTAAATAACAGCATTCAAGTATGTAACTATGACCTTCTACTTTTGCTTTTTGAACAAACTCTCTCCATCTATCTAAGGCTACTATTAAGTAGTCTTCAACAGCAAGCTCGTATACATCAAACTGTCTTAAACGTTCAAATAACTCTTTGTCCTCTTCATACATACCTGCATATGAGATAAAATACCTCTCCCCTTTTGGGATTGCCAACTTACGAATTAACGGAAAATCCTTCTCAACTTCATCTATTTGATCTTCTGTTAAACAAGCAACCGACTCATAGTCAGCAGGATGCTCCGCGTCCCCCTCTAAAAATAGTTTTGCTTTGTCTCCTAATCTACTTTTTAACCATTTGGCACTGGTCGTCTTTCCTGAACCAGGGACTCCTTCGAATATGTATAATCTTGTCATAATGTTCTCCTCTCCCCACTTTTTAACCGCTTTCAAAACGTTCGTCTTGTCTCCCTACTAGAATATTGGCTATAATAATAGTATTAATACGTTTGTAGGTGAGTACATGGAGTTAAGTGGATGGTTTTCTGTGTTTATTATTTTTTGGGTAGTCTTATTAATCGGTTCGTTTGCAATCGGTGGATTTTTTATGTTTCGTAAATTTTTAAAGAGAATGCCTCTTGAAGATGGGAAATCCGTCCTTGATTGGGAAGAACACTTTGTCAATGAAACACGTCATCTATGGCAACAGCCTGAGAAGGATCTTCTTGAAGACCTCGTGAGCCCTGTTCCAGAACTTTTTCGAGATGTGGCTCGTCAAAAAATTGCTGGCAAGATTGGTGAGCTTGCCGTAGAGGAAAAACGTCCTTCGATTACCGAAGAACTCGTGATTCGAGGTTATATTTTAGCCACGCCAAAACGCGACCATAAATTTTTGAAAAGGAAGCTTGCTGAAAACAAAATAGATATGACCCCATATCAGCATTTATTTTAAGGACTGCTTATTACTTAAGCAGTTTTTTTATTTTATAAAAACGCCAAAACAACTATGATTTGACGTTTGTTAGTTTTGCCTGAAATCTTCTAAATTGAAGAAACATCGCAATTCTCCACGGGACAATCATGGAAAAGGCTAAAATAAAGAACATTCCGCTTAGCTCACCAAAGTCAATGGTAGTGCTTAAAACTAGTTTTAAGATGATGCGTATGACTAGCAGACCGAATAAAATAAAGACAAATGCACGGGACCGCTTCAAGTAGATTTCATTATTACGGATCTCAAAATTCGAGGTTTTGATTAATAATAATGAGAATACGAGCCCTACGGCCATGGCTTCTAAGAACTCTAGAAGCGTTACACGAAACATCGGTTCTATAAACATCAGTGCACCTGTACTCATAAACACAGGTGGTAGAATAATTTTCCTTGCTGTTGCAGGTTTTTTCGCTGCCTTCATACGGACGAACATGGCCAATATCGCCATTCCAATCGCCCCTATGGAGGAAGCAACAACAACCGTGTTGTTCATATACTTTCATCCCAATCTAAAAAATATATTTTCCCTATTATTATAGCGGATACACTTCCAACATAATAATATTATTTTAAATAAAGAATGCTGACTATCAACGACTAGTCAGCATCTATTATATTTAACTTAATACACGATTTACTGCTTCAATAACCCTTCCTTCATCAAAGGGCTTCACTATGAAGTCTTTTGCTCCGGCTTCGATCGCTTCTACAACCATACGCTGTTGACCCATAGCAGAACACATGATTACCTTTGCTTGCGGATAATTCTGCCTAATTTCTTTCATAGCCTCTAAGCCACTCATCTCAGGCATCGTAATGTCCATCGTCACCAAATCTGGTTGTAGCTCGTGATAAAGAGCGATTGCCTCTCTACCATTCTCGCCCTCTCCCACGACCTCGTGGTTATTTCGAATTAGAATGTCTGAAAGGGTCATTCTCATAAACTTTGCATCATCTACGATTAATATTTTTGCCAACGCTGGTCCCCCTCAACACTACAACAGAATCTTCTATCTATCTCAAACACATATTTAAATATAACGAAATTTAAAAACAATGACAAAAAGAATATTTCGACTATTATCGACAGGGCCTTGTAAAACCTTAAGACTAATTACCTATTTATCATAACAGAATAAGAACCAAATCAAAAGCCTGTAAACCCACCAAACATATTGGTAAAGATGATGATAATCTTTGTCATCCAATCAAAGAATAGGACCACACCCATTACAATCATAATATAGCCACCAATTTTCATAATTAGTACATTGTGGCGCTTAATCCATTGTAATTTTCCGATAAAGAAAGATAGGATGAAAAATGGAATGGCAAATCCGAGGATATAGGCAATCATATATACCATACCTGAGCCTGGATTTGACGCAGCTAGGGCAATGACTGACATTAGGATAGGACCGGTACATGGTGTCCAACCCGCTGCAAAAGCAATTCCTATTAAAACTGAACCCAAATAACCAGACGGACGATGTTTGAACTCATATCTTTTTTCTTTCATAATCACTTCCGGCTTCAATACACCAACAATTACGAAACCAAAGAAGACGATGACAATAGCACCTAATTGACGAATTAGATCCTGGTATCCAGCAAATATCTCGCCTATAAAGGAGCTTCCAAAACCGATTGCGATAAATATAATGGAAAATCCAACTAAGAAAAACAATGTATGTAGTAAGCTGCGTCTTTGTAGCATCGCATTATCCGTCTTCAACTCTCCTACTGACATACCAGTAATATACGAGAGAAAAGCAGGATATAGGGGAAGGCAACATGGAGAGATAAAGCTTAAAAAACCGGCCCCAAGCGCAATAAATACGTTTACATCGGTCAAATGTAACCACTCCTAAAAAAAATCATTCTTATCTATTCTATCAAAGAATATATAGAAAGGGTATTAATATAAATTCGAATATTCTGTGTCAGCGAACAAATGTAGTCAAGCACACCACTCCGTACATCTGTATGTAAGAAACCTTAAAAAATGTTAATTACCAGACAAAATTGTCTATTTCTAGATTTTTTCTTTTGAATTCCTCCTACTTCTTGGGTATACTATGTATATAGTTTCACGAAGCAATTTGGATATTATTTGGAAGGGACTAAACAGAATTGTCAAAACAGGAATTTTTAGCACTCATTGAAAGGAAACGAGCGGAGCTTATTGAGATCGCTATGATCAGTGGACTGAATTCTTCTACTGCCCTTCATTACAGTCAGGAATTAGACAATCTATTAAATGAATATAACCGTATCTTTTTAAAAAAGGTTCCCTCTTATTAAAAACAGCTTGAGCTAATAGCGACTCAAGCTGTTTATTTTTTAACTAACAACATCCTCTATTTTCTCGGATAAATTATTTTGAAGAAGATACATCTTATAGTACAAGCCCTTTAGGGACAAAAGTTCTTGATGACTTCCTCTCTCTACAATTTCCCCCTGATGCAATACTAAAATCAATTCGGCATCTTGTATGGTCGACAAACGGTGCGCAATGGCAATCGTCGTTCGACCTTTTCGCATACGTGCAAGTGCCTCTTGAATTGCCTCCTCAGTCTCTGTATCAATATTTGCCGTTGCTTCGTCCAAGATTAATATTTTCGGATTTGCAGCCACCGTCCGAGCAAAGGCAATCAATTGTCGTTGTCCACTTGAAAGCGTAGACCCTCTTTCCACCATTTGGTGCTCGTATCCTCCCTCAAGCTTCTCAATAAAGCGATGAGCTTGAACAAACCTTGCCGCTGCTTCTACCTCTTCTATGCTCATCTTCTCATTATGCAAGCGAATATTATCCGCGACTGTTCCAAAAAACAAAAATGGATCTTGAAGAACCAACCCCATTTTTGATCGAAGTTCTTTATCAGGATACTCTTTAATGGAAGACCCATCTACGAAGATATCTCCTCTATCGAATTCGTAAAATCTCATCATTAAATTTATTATTGAGCTCTTACCACTTCCAGTGTGGCCAACTAGAGCAACCGTTTCACCTGGTTTTGCTGTAAAGGAGATATTTTTTAACACATCTCTTTTTCCATCGTATGAAAAACTGATATTCCGAAATTCAATTTCACCTTCATGGATATGATTTTCTGTCTCCTTTTGTGAAGGGGATAACTCTTTTTCATCAAGAACGTTGAATACCCTAGAAGCCGCGACAATGGCTTGCTGATATAAAGAAAGACGCATCATCATATTGTTCACTGGTTCAAAGAAACGGTCCAAATAGTTAACAAACGCATACAACACTCCTATTTGGATCGGACTATCAAAGGATGTAATGCCAAAATAGCTTAGAACAATAATCAATGCGCCAACATAAACAAGGTCAATCGCCGGTCGCAATAGCAGGCCATCTACTTTTATATTTCTCATGCCTGCAGCAAAATGCTTATCATTGGTGACCCCAAATTCGTCACGCATTCTTTTTTCTTGACGAAATACCTGGATAATTCCCATTCCTTGAATGGACTCACTAAGCTTTGCATTCAGCTGGCTTAAGCGCTCTCTCATATCATGGTAAAATTTCGAGCTTAGTTTTCGGTACAGGCTCATGATGAAAAAAATGACTGGGAGAATTACTAAACAAAACAATGCTAGTTTTACATCTAAAATAAACATCGCAATAAAGATACCAGTAATTAGGAATCCACTTTGGATAAACGTCACTAACACCGTTACAAACATATCTTTGATGGCTTCAGTATCATTTGTCACTCTTGATACAATGCTCCCTGCAGGTGTTTTATCAAAAAATTTCAACCCGAGTGATTGAACCTTTGAGAAGATGTCAATTCGGATCTCTTGAATAATTTTTAGAGCAATCTCTTGGAATGTTAAGAGCTGAAAATAAGAGATGATGACGTTAAGGATTTGAATCCCTATATACGCTGCCCCTAGCATGAGTAGTGGCTCAAACGGTAGATTTCTTGGTTTTAAATAGTCATCTATAAATACCTTTACTAAAATCGGACCAAGTATATCACCAATGGTTGTTAGTATAAGGAGACAAAAAGCAAAAACAATGGTTTTGGTGTGTGGTTTCGCGTAAGCAAGCAGCCTTACAAGCACCTTCCACTGCTGTTTCCCTTCTGAAAATTGCTGATTTTCCATCTTTTATCCTCCATGCTCCACAAGATCTTCCAGCTGCTGCCTTAGGTACATATCCTTGTACCATCCGTCTTGATCCATTAACCTATCATGTGTTCCTGATTGTGTGATTCGACCATTATCAATGACCAGGATAAGATCCGCATGCCCAATGGCACTTAGTCGATGAGACGTAATAATCGTTGTTTTTCCCTCTCGATTTTCTTTAAGTGAGGTTAAAATTGCTTCTTCCGTTTTAGCATCTACCGCTGAAAGAGAGTCATCGAGTATAAGCACTTCCGGATTTAACAATAAGGCACGAGCAATGGAAATACGCTGTTTTTGCCCACCTGATAGCGACACGCCACGCTCTCCCACGACCGTATCATACCCGTCTGTGAACTGGATTATATCATTATGGATATTGGCTATTTTTGCTGCCTCCTGAATCGCTTCCTTTTTGCATAGAGGTTTAGCGAAGGAGATATTTTCACCAATCGTAGCCGAAAATAAAAAATGATCCTGCGGAACATAACCGACTGCTTCTCTTAGCTTGTCGATCGTATACTCCGTAATCTTCTGACCACCGAACATAATCTCACCATGATTGATATCGTATTCCCTTATCAAAAGCTTTAATAACGTCGTCTTCCCTGCACCAGTTTTCCCAACAATCCCAAGAGTTTGTCCTCTTTTTAATTCAAAATGAATATCTTGGAGGGTGGGCTCTACTTCATTTGGATAGGTAAATTGGTTAATAACGTATTGGATATCTCCACTTGGTGTCACGTTTAAAGCCGCTTCTTTATCTACAATATCCGCTTTTTCATTTAATAGTGCGATAACACGATCATAAGAAGCTCTTCCTCGTTCAACAATATTAAATAACCAACCGAAGGCCAGCATCGGCCATATTAATAATCCTAAGTATGTTGTAAAAGAAACCAATTGCCCGATGGTTAACTCACCATTTAAAACAAATCTTGCACCAAATGTGAGGGAAAGAAAAAAGGAGATACCCACGATGATGGAAATAGTTGGATCAAATAAGGAGTCCACCCGTGCAACCGATATATTCTTATCTACTACATCATTTGATTGTTTTCTGAAATCTTCAATATCTTCTTTTTCCTGACCAAAGGTTTTTATAACCTTTATCCCTGTGATACTTTCCTGTGTTTTATCATTTAACGACGAAAAGGCCTCCTGCGCAAGGTGAAAACGCTTGTGCAATAAACTCCCATACCAGCTTGTTAAAATCGCCATAAACGGCATTGGAATTAAGCTGATTAACGTAAGCTTCCAGCTGATTGTAAGGGCCATTGCTAGAATAACAAAGCCACCTGTTGCTAGAGAATCCACAAAGGTCAGAACCCCTGCGCCAGCGGTCTGTTGTATGGCTTGGATATCATTTGTTGCATGTGCCATTAAATCCCCTGTTCTCTTTTTTTGGTAAAAAGACTGAGACATCGATGTAAAGTGATGGAACAATCGATTACGCAATTGCATGGAGAGCTTGACAGCTGAACCAAAGATCATAATTCTCCAATAAAACCTTAGTATGTACATCATTAGGGCTGCCCCCACTAAAAGGAGCAAATATTGACCTAACCTCTCCATCGTTAAAGAACCTTGTTCAATATGATCGACTACAAGCCCAATAACCTTGGGAGGAACCAGTTGCAAAAATGCCACAAACAATAACAGAAGAACCCCAGTAACATATGCTTTTTTCTCCTGCTTAAAAAACCACATCAAATCAATAAAAACCTTCATATCTCACAACCCCCAACACTAAAAAACCAAATCCTGTAACTAGAATAGTTTACCAAATGTTGTGAAAATAAGGAAGATACTTAGAGAGTCGAATAACATAAAAAACTGCACCTCTCTTGTTAGTTTTTCGTCTAACAATTTTGGTGCAGTTCAGTGAAGGCGTTTTTACTATTTACTATTATTGTTTTTATCTTCGTTGCCCTTTCCAGGATGTACCGCTTGATAAATGGCATTTGAAAATTGATCTACCTCTTCCATCGTTCCACCATGCATCTGGTTATCTACACCTAGCTTACTTTTATTACCTTTAACCGGATTATGAATGCGTACCATCTTGCCACCTCCTATTCCTTAGGATGTACATGTTCAAAAAGACTTATCAGTAATTTGCCAAAAGATGAACGAACTAGCAATGTCCTGTATAATAGATGAGATATCATTTCAAGTGAGTGTGATTACATGGTAAACGCAACGGGTTTCGTCACTTTTCTAACCTATAATTTGGATCCGAAATTTTATATAAATAGGGATCATAATCTCATCAAAATTTCGAGCTATAAGGACGTGACTGATTTAGAGGGTAACTCTGCTTTTGAAGTCACTTGTAAATATAGTGTGTATCTTCCTGTACATTATGAGTGTCGATCATTGGAGGATTATACGGGCAAGGTATACCCGTTTCTGGTTCATTTTCTTAAAAAAAACATTGTTAGAACCGAGGTTCATAATTTGACTTACAAGCTACCTCCTCTAAGGAAAAGTTATAGACGAAAGCGCACGAGGAAGAAGTCTTAAGAGGATATTTATTTTTCCACCAAGGGAACTGATAATTTTTTCAAAAGTTACGCACTCTATATCTGGAGGTGATAACTATGGAAAACCAAAAAAATCGTCAAGGTGGAAATGACCGCGAAGGTAACAATGGTGGGATGATGGACAGAATTGGTGATGCTATTGAAAATGTTGTTGATACATTTACTGGTAATGACCAAGACAATAAGGACCAGCAAAAAGGGAAAAACAATCAGAACAACCGATAAGCTTAACGCCATTCATTGGCGTTTTTTTGTTTTATAAAATCACCATACTCGTGAAGAGAGGTAGAGACTTATTATCGAATATGGTGACATTTATTTACCTATAGCTTAAACTTTCTTACAACCTCATTTAATTGTCTAGCTAGTGTAGTAAGTTCATCGGTATTCCTTACTACTTCTTCCATGGAAACACTTGACTCTTCTGTGGTTGCAGAGGTTTCTTCAACCCCCGCAGCTGATTCTTGTGAAATGGCAGCAAGGTTTTGAAGGGAGCCGTTCATTTCATTCGTCGTAGAAGAAATGTTGATGAGGTAATCGTTTATTGTTTCAAGCTTATTAGCCATTGTATGCACTGCGTTGCTGATTTCTGTAAATGTTTCACCCGTATAGCGTATCTGATTTGTCCCTTCTTTTACCTCGTTATAGCCTGTACGCAATGACTCTGTAACAAGATCCGTTTCCTTTTGGATACTCTGGACAATCGTGGTGATATCATTTGAGGATAATCCAACTTGTTCAGCTAGCTTTCTAACTTCATTCGCGACAACTGCAAATCCTTTCCCGTGTTCACCCGCTCGAGCAGCTTCAATAGCGGCGTTCAACGCCAGTAAATTGGTTTGCGCTGCAATATCATTGATTACTGACACTAGCCTTGAGATTTGTTGAGATTGATCCTCCAATCCTTGAACTCTCTGTACAGCATGATTAACAATTTCATCTATTTTGACCATCTGCTTAATGGAGGAATCCATTAGACTTCTTCCCTCATCTGTCATTCCTAAAACAGCTTTTGAAGTCTGGAAGATATTCTCACCATGTTTATTCGCCTCATCTACCATTTCAGCAAAGTTACCCATGATGGAAGATAGCGAACTAATATGCTCTGCTTGTGAATCTGTTCCCAGGGCTAAATTTTGCATCGTAGAAGCAATCTGCAAAGTACCTGCTTTTACTTCATTGGCGGAATGAGTTAGTACTTGGCTTTGATTCATTACCGTATCAGAGATTTCAAATATTTGATGGATCATTTGACGCAAATTACTACTCATTGTGTTGATTGCTAAAGCAATTTGTCCAATTTCATCCTTCCCATGATAATCAATTGTTTGAATAGTGAGATCTCCACTCGCTATTTTATTACTTACCTCAACGACTTCACCTAAATTTCGTGAGATCAATCGGCTGATTACGAATACGAGGATCGTTCCAAGTAGAATGGAAACAATAATCGAAGCAATTAGAGTTAGGAATGTCCCTTGTTGAGTCTCTTTTACACGATTGATTGCTACTTGCTTCTCATCATTGACAATATCTCGAAGCGTATCTAAAACAGCAACGGACTCCAACTGCAGGTTATCTAATTCCAGTGCTGTCCTTTTTGCCGTTATGTAGTCACCTGATTCAACGGCTGGTATGATGTCTTGTTTAAATTTCTCATGAATCGTTTCGTTATATGTGACCACCTGATTCAGTAAGGCTATTTGTTCCTGTTTTTTCATCTCAGGTCTAATTTCTTCTATTAAATTATTCACTAATAAGATACGATCCTCATACTCGGTTACATATCGTTGGTTGGAGTAATGTACATAATTGGCAATACGTAAGCCCATGGATTGGGATAAAGTATTTATTTCGGAAATCTTCAATGCCTTATCACCGGTTTGATCCAGTGTATTCACATCTCTCTCAATACCTATTACTAACTTTGTCACTAGTGCAGTCGAAATAGCAAATAACAAAAAGATAATGACAATAACGAAGCCATACTTTCGTCCAATCTTTAAATTACTAAACCAACTGATCCTTCTGCTTCTATCTGTTATTGAATTTTTTCTAAACCGTAGCTTCCCTCTCATAAAGAACCTCCATATGTACGTACATTTTTTCAACTGAACAGGAATTGACAACGCTTTCAAATAAACAACAAAAAAACTCAAACATTCATTAAGCTTTGCAAACTCCTTCCTTTACCACTATCCTCCTTATCTAGTCAACTCATCCCTTATACCTATAATAATTCAAACTAGTTTTCTACACAACAAAAATCGACAAAGATATACGTACAAGTTATAGAATGATAAACGGAAACTAATCAAAAAAACCACCCTTCTCTGTATCAACAGAATCGAGTGGTTTTTCGTTCGTATGGAAACTAACCTAATTGTTCCTATGTATAAATGACGTTTCACTTACCTGCTATTTTACACAATACCCTTTAGGCTTATCTCCTAAGAAACTATTACTTGCCAGTTTGCTTGTTCATCGCTGACATCATTTGATTGATTTTCTTCTGAGATGGTTTCATTCCCATTTGCATCATCATCATTTTTAGCATTTGTTCATTGATTGGTGGGTTTTTCTTTAAGTAGCTCATCATATAACGGCGAGCAATGAAAAAACCTAGTGCAACACCTGCTGCTAGAGCAAGTACGCCTACTAGAATAATCTGCCACATACTAAACTTCCTCCTTCATGTTGTCTATCATACAGTGTACTAAACCAAATGCTATTATACAATATTTGCTGTGGAATTTCTCCTATTTTAAATCAACTTTCTTTCCTTAATTGGTCTGAGCCATCCGTAACGCTCGTGAATCAGGTCAATTGCTAGAAAGGAGCTCTCACTTTTTCGGAGAACTTCGAAAAATAGCGTTTCTGCATCATAGTTACCGAACGCATGAATTGTTATATGCTTTTCAAACATCTCAAGTTTCGCTGAGCTTATGTTTCCATTTTGAATATAGTATATCCCCTGTTTGTATTCAAAATCCTGATTTTTTCCTAATTGTTGAAGAATATATTGTTGAAGGCGTAGTGTAGATAGAGGCTTCGTAATAAATTGGATTTGTTTTTTTAATATATTTTTCAGTTCACCGAAGGATTCGTTATACTCAGCAAACAGATCAAAGAACATCTTTTCTCTACCAAAATAATGAGAGGCAAATTCATCATCAATTAAATATAGCTGATATGTTCTCACCAAGCTTCCTCCTCGTCTGATCAAATGTTATGTTATTTCTCTCTATTATAAAGAAGAAGAAATAGAACGTTTGTCTTACGTCGTCAAAAACTTCCACTATTTTTGTCGGAAAGGGTCGTATACCTTGGTGCATGGCAAAAAGGCTGTTCTATTTACTAGAACAGCCTTTTTAGATTATAGTAGTGCCTTCACTCTAGCAACTACATTTTCTACTGTAAATCCGTATTCTGCCATGATTTTTTCACCAGGAGCAGAGGCACCGAATGTATCAATACCTAGTACTTCCCC
The DNA here is from genome assembly GCF_001591645.1 of Robertmurraya korlensis NBRC 107688. Taxonomy (GTDB): domain Bacteria; phylum Bacillota; class Bacilli; order Bacillales; family Cytobacillaceae; genus Robertmurraya_A. The sequence continues at coordinate 25,887 of NZ_BCVH01000021.1, forward strand.
TTCATCTCCTGCATAACGATGCCACCCTAGAGATGATCCCATTTCGATCGCTAAGCGCTTCTTAACAGTTGGAGAAATAACACTTTGCTTATATTCACGAGATTGCTTCTCAAAACGATCCCATGAAGGCATACTTACTACTGAAGCATAAATCCCTTCCGCTTCAAGTGCTTTTTGGGCCTCAACAGCTAATCCTACCTCAGAACCTGCAGCAAGTAATAAAACATCCGCTTGTTCTTTAGATGCTGGTGAAATCACATATGCACCTTTCTTTACACCTTCATATGCATTTTTATCAGTGTCCTTGATTGTAGGTAAATCTTGTCTTGTTAACACCAATGCCGTTGGTACATCCGTTGATTCAAGTGCAAGTTTCCAAGCTGCCGCTGTTTCATTTCCATCAGCCGGACGAATAACACCTAAGTTTGGCATTGCACGTAACGCAGCAAGCTGTTCTACTGGCTCATGAGTTGGTCCATCTTCTCCAACTGCAATGGAGTCATGAGTGAACACATACGTTACAGGAAGACCCATTAATGCAGCTAAACGGATAGCTGGACGTAAGTAATCAGAGAATACAAAGAATGTTCCTCCAAATACCTTTAATCCACCGTGTAGAGCCATACCATTTAACGCAGCTCCCATAGCAAATTCACGTACTCCAAACCAAATGTTCTTACCTTCAAACGATTCAGGAGTAAAATCACCCACACCTTTAATCATTGTTTTGTTAGAACCAGCAAGGTCAGCTGAACCTCCAATAAACGAAGGAGTGTTTTTAGCGATTGCATTTAACGATTCACCTGATGATGCACGACTAGCAAGAGCTTTTCCTTCAGGGTAAACAGGGAGATCCTTATCCCAACCTTCGGGAAGCTCTCCATTGATTGCAGATGTTAACTGTTGAGCAAGTTCAGGATACTCCTTTTTATAAGAAGCGAACATGTCGTTCCACTCGTTTTCTTTCTTTGCACCAGTTTCCACAATGTATTTGTTGAACGTATCATATACTTCTGCAGGAACATGGAAATCTTCCTCAAACGTCCATTGATAAGCTTCTTTTGTTAGCTTTAATTCATTTGCACCAAGTGGAGCACCATGAACATCTGACTTACCTGATTTGTTTGGAGATCCGTATCCGATAACTGTTTTCACTTCGATTAGTGTTGGACGGTCATGATCACCTTGAGCTTCTTCCATTGCTTTAGCAATTTCCTCAAGATTATTTCCATCCTCTACTCGAAGGTATTGCCATCCATAAGACTCAAAGCGTTTTGCAACACTTTCCGAGAAAGAACGGTCTAAATCACCATCAAGAGAGATATCATTTGAATCATATAAAACAACTAATCGACCAAGTTTCAAATGTCCTGCAAGAGAAGCAGCTTCTGCAGAAACACCTTCCATTAAGTCTCCGTCACCACAAATGCTATATGTATAATGATCCACTACATTGAATTTATCTTTGTTATAAGTAGCAGCTAAATGTCTTTCCGCCATTGCCATACCTACTGCCATCGCAATTCCTTGTCCCAATGGACCAGTGGTTGCATCTACACCTGGGGTATGACCAAATTCAGGATGACCAGGAGTTTTACTTCCCCATTGACGGAAGCCCTTAAGATCATCAATTGTTACGTCATAACCTGATAGATGAAGTAGGCTATATAACAATGCAGAACCATGTCCTGCGGATAAAACAAAACGATCACGGTTAAACCACTCTGGGTTTTTAGGGTTATGATTCATAAAGCGTGACCATAATGTATAAGCCATTGGAGCAGCACCCATAGGCATACCTGGATGGCCGGAATTAGCTTTTTCAATTGCATCAATCGATAGAGTACGAATTGCGTTAATTGCTAGTACATCATTTTGTTCAAACATTTTTTCAACCCTTCCTATTCTTTATCTCAATAATCCCACTTTTTAATATTATATCTGCTCTATTATTTATACAACAGATTGCCTAAATAATTTTGAAAAAACGACATTTATTTTATAATTTTCTGTGTTTTCAATCATTTACTGGTTAATATATCCAAGTATTAATGTAGTTTCTTGCTATTTTTTAACCTTTTTAGCTTTTCTGGTGTCACGTCTTCACCGAGCGGATCAACGATTTTAACACCTTGGAGCGTTCCTAGCATAGATGATCGAAATGTTTGTAAATATTCACTACGAAGCTTTGACTGTTCCTTTGCTTCACTTTCAGTTAATCCATCTACTTTTGCCTTATTTGCTAGTTCATTAATTCTAGCAATTTTTTCCTTCGGTAGCATCTCTTTGCTCCTTTACTTTTAGTTTTACCAATAGAAAACATGTTACTAAAAGAAATAGTCTTTGACAAGGAAGAAGTATGAAGAGGTACGAATAACAAAAAATGCCAACATTATGTATTACATGTTGGCATTAGGTGATTTATTCATGTCTATCATTTTCTTTTGTTCTTCTATGTATTCAAGGTATCTACGGTTTACTGTTGCCTTTGAAATATCGTATCCAAAACCTCTAAGAGTAGCAGCGATTTCCGAAAATGTTAATTCATTGTTTCGTAACCGCACAATCTCTGATATAGGCACTTCAATACGCTCTCTTCCTGCATGAACACCCTTGTTTTTTAGATTCCTCTCTGGTCTGTAGCCGTTTTTTATTGCACGGTTCATTCCCCTTTTTATTTTACTATTATGGAGCTTTCGCTGATACTCTTCTACCATACTTACAATTTGTAATACCATTGAATCCGATTCGGATAATTGTAATTCTCCATTATGAGAAATACTAAAGAGTTTGATATGATCCTTTAAGATACAGTGGAGCAAAGCAATTTTGGCATTCCCTCTACCAAGTCTTGTTTCATCCTGAATAAGGACCGCATCCACCTTCTCATCCTTTATTTTAGATAAGAGGAGCAAAATACCCTCTCGATCGAAATCATAGCCGCTCGCCTTTTCCTTAATCACGTCGATAACATCCATTCCGTGCTGTTGCGCTAGCCTTAGTAACTCTTCTTCCTGTCTTTTAAGTGAAGAGTACTGTGACTCTTTTTCTGTACTTACTCTACAATAGATAATCGCCTTCATAATCCCTCCTATTTTGATGCTAACTCTGTAATGGTGGAATCATTTAATTCAACTGGGATATAGATTTGGTCTCCTGCTAATAAAACATTACCATTAATATCATTCATTTCTTCTACCCATGAGACAAATTCTGTTTCGGACAGAGAATGCTTATCTGCATAGTCCTTACAAAGATCCCAAAGCGTTTCTCCTTCATGGATGGTTACAGACATATATTTTTCTTCTACTGAATTCCCATTTGATATTACTAAAATAATTGACGCTAGGATTGATAAAACAACTAGAATAATAGCATATGAATATTTATTCCACAATTTTCCCATGTAAGACACCTCAATTAGAATGTATGTTCGTATTTATATCCTTATTATAGACCGAACATTTGTTTTGTGTCAACGATTATTCGAACTTATGTTTGTATGGACTGGTAGAACATGCTATAATATAGTCAAGATTAACCAATGAGGGGCGGTAAGTATGACAAAACTATCAAAACGTCAGGTCGATATACTAGAATATATAAAAGAAGAAGTTAAGCAAAAAGGCTATCCACCTTCCGTTCGTGAAATTGGGGAAGCTGTTGGTTTAGCATCAAGCTCGACCGTTCATGGCCATTTAGCTAGACTTGAAAGTAAAGGATATATTAGAAGAGACCCAACAAAGCCACGTGCTATTGAAATTCTGGATCTCGATGAAGTGGTAAACAATATACCAAAATATAATATTGTGAACGTTCCTGTAGTCGGAAAAGTAACTGCAGGACAGCCTATAACAGCGATCGAGAATGTTGAAGAGTACTTCCCCCTTCCTGAACGTCTTGCCCCTGCGGATGAACAAGTCTTTATGCTTGAAGTTATGGGCGACAGTATGATTGAGGCTGGGATCCTTGATGGAGATTACGTCATCGTAAAGCAGCAGCAAACAGCGAATAACGGTGATATCGTTGTTGCTATGACTGAGGAAGATGAAGCTACTGTAAAGAGATTCTTCAAGGAAAAAGACTATGTTCGACTTCAGCCTGAGAATTCGTCTCTCGCGCCTATTATCCTACGCAATGTATCTATCCTCGGTAAAGTTATTGGAGTATATCGTCATATTCATTGATCATATGTATGAAAGCAAGCATCATGAGATGCTTGCTTTCTTTTTCTAGAGTGGAACAAATTATAGACTTTGAAAGCTTTTTCTTTTACTAAACCAATGGGCCACTAAATACAATAACAGGATTATAAAAAACGAATTGGTGTAAGCCCAGTCTATTTTTTTGTACATATCAACCATCGCCATGAGTGGCATACCGATATATGCGCTTATACCAGCAAGTATAATTCCCTTTACTAATGGGTTTGCGTTTGGCTTATATTGTAAGAAGAACATAATTAGGACAGGCATAAGAGAATAACGAAAGGAATAACTAATGGTCGGAATGGGAATGGCTTTTACTGGGTAAGTCCATAATCCATGTTCCACTCCTATTGAATCGATATTAGTAGATAGGATCATAACGATAAAAGCTGAAAATAATAACCGTGCTGAGCTCTCTTTTTTACGAAAAATTGCCCAAAGTACCCACGGTACAATGATCATTAGAACCGCAACCCACCATTGCCAGGTGAATAAGAAGGCATTCATCGTCGCATCTATGATCAGATGATTTCCTTCTTTAATTAAGTCGGAACCCTTATCAACTTTACTTAGACCATCTTGAAACGACATGATTATTCCTCCACAACAAACCTTAGAAACTGTTATTAGTTATATTATTTAGTAATTCCAAGAAACCTATTCAAGATATTGTAGTCGTTCCTCCTTACTAACACAAAAAATCCTCAACAGCAAAGTGTTGAGGATTTTCAGTATACGGATTAATACATTGACATGTATTGCTCGCGCTCCCATGGGTGAACTTGTGTTCTAAACATATCCCACTCAATTTCTTTTGCTTCCACAAAGTGTTCGAAGATATGCTCTCCAAGAGCAGTAACCATGATTTCATCTGATTTTAAGTTATCTAAAGCAGCAGCAAGTGTAGCTGGTAGATCTTCAATACCAACAGCTTGACGCTCTTCTTTGTTCATAACGTAGATGTTGCGGTCAACTGGAGCTGGTGGTGTTAATGAGTTCTTTACTCCGTCAAGACCTGCAGCTAATAATACTGCCATAGCTAAGTAAGGGTTAGCAGCTGGATCAACGCTTCGTACTTCTACACGAGTGGATATTCCACGAGATGCAGGAATACGGATTAGCGGTGAACGGTTTCTAGCAGACCATGCAACATAGCAAGGTGCTTCGTAACCAGGTACTAAACGCTTATAAGAGTTTACAGTTGGGTTCGTTACCGCTGTAAAGCTTGGAGCATGCTTAATGATACCTGCAATGAACTGACGAGCCGTGTCACTTAGCTCTAAGTTTCCAGTTGGATCGTAGAATGCATTTTTGCCTTCTTTGAATAATGAAACGTTACAGTGCATTCCAGAACCGTTTACTCCGAATAATGGCTTAGGCATGAACGTTGCATGTAGACCGTGCTTACGTGCAATTGTCTTAACAACAAGCTTGAACGTTTGGATTTGGTCACAAGCGCTTAATGCATCAGCATATTTAAAGTCGATTTCGTGTTGTCCAGGAGCAACCTCATGGTGAGATGCTTCAATTTCAAAGCCCATTTCTTCAAGCTCTAACACGATATCACGACGGCAGTTTTCACCAAGGTCTGTTGGAGCAAGGTCAAAGTATCCACCGTTGTCGTTTAATTCAAGTGTTGGCTCTCCAGCTTGGTCAAGCTTGAATAAGAAGAATTCTGGCTCAGGTCCAAGATTGAAATCAGAGAATCCTAAATCTTGCATTTCCTTAATAATTCTTCTTAAGTTGTTACGTGGGTCACCAGCGAATGGAGTTCCATCTGGATTGTAGATGTCACAGATTAAACGTGCCACTTTACCTTTTTCAGCTGTCCAAGGGAAAATTACCCATGTATCTAAGTCTGGATATAAGTACATGTCTGACTCTTCGATACGAACGAACCCTTCGATAGAAGAACCATCAAACATCATTTTATTGTCTAACGCTTTTTCTAGCTGACTGATAGGAATTTCAACATTCTTGATTGTTCCTAGGATGTCAGTGAATTGTAGACGAATAAACTTAACATTTTGTTCTTCTGCCAATCTTGTAATATCATCTCTTGTAAACTTAGCCATTTTGTTTCCTCCCTTGAATTGTACATCTCTATTATTTATTAGTGGAAAAAGCGTGACATATCACCTTGACGCAACGACGAACGATTAAAGCGGCCAGCATGCATAAGCTCTGATCGCAACATTTTACGCAACTCATCATCGGACAGATCACGTCTTGCTTTTTCTGCTTCCTTCACCATTTCTTCTGAAAGCACCTGTTGCTCTTTCACAGAAAAAATTTGCTTAATTCCTGCAAGATTTACACCTTGCTCGATCAAATCTTTTATTTCTAAAAGCTGATCAATGTCATTTAGTGAAAACATTCTTCTGTTTCCCTCAGTTCTTGCCGGAGAGATCAATTGGTGCTCTTCATAATATCGAATTTGTCTTGCAGATAGTTCTGTTAGCTGCATGACAATTCCAATTGGAAACAATGGCATGGAACGACGGATATCACTTCCGCTCATTTGTTGTCCCTCCATTTCTCTCTTTCATATTCTCATTATATGAAATGTCAGTTTTTCTGTCAACATAATGTTAGTTTATATAACATGGAAAATTTGTAGAAAAAGAGAAATAGTAAAATTTATCTTCATACTTACTTAGTGGAAATCAATCAGTTTTTTTTCAGCTAATCGATTCAACGCGATAAGTATGGCCATTTTCACATGCGAATAGGTTAATCCACCTTGTACATACGCAACGTACGGTGGCCTTATGGGTCCATCAGCACTTAGTTCAATGCTTGCTCCCTGAATAAATGTGCCCGCAGCCATAATGACATCATCTTCATAACCTGGCATATAAGCCGGGTATGCTGTCACATGCGAATTAATAGGTGACGCAAATTGAATAGCCTGGCAAAATGCAATCATTTTGTCTTTGTCGTCGAATTGAACGGATTGAATCAGATCTGTTCGTTCGGCATCCCAGGCCGGATTCGTATTCATACCTAATCTCTCAAGCATAGCTGATGTAAAGATGGCTCCTTTTAATGCTTGGCCAACCACATGTGGTGCTAAAAAGAAGCCTTGGTACATTTCTTGAAGACTATAAAGAGAAGCCCCTGCTTCTGCTCCAATACCTGGCGATGTCATTCTATAGGAGCAAGCTTCTACGTATTTTTCTTTCCCAACAATATACCCACCTGTTTTGGCAATGCCACCACCAGGATTTTTTATTAACGAGCCAGCCATTAAGTCAGCACCCACATGGCAAGGCTCGATTACCTCTACGAATTCTCCGTAACAATTGTCAACAAATACGACAACATCTTCCTTTATACTTTTTACAAATCGAATCATTTCTTTTATCTCTTCTATTGTAAAAGAGGGGCGATTGGCGTACCCTTTAGAACGCTGAATACCAATCATTTTCGTGTTCGGCTTTATCAATTCGTTTACACGCTCATAATCAACCCGACCACCCTCTTTTAGTTCCACGCTTTGATATGTAATCCCAAATTCTTTCAGTGAACCGACACCGTTACCACGGATCCCAACGATTTCCTCTAATGTGTCATATGGTTTACCAGTAATGTAAAGCAACTCATCTCCTGGTCGTAGGACACCAAATAAAGCAATGGATATCGCGTGAGTACCTGAGATGATTTGAGGACGAACAAGCCCGGCTTCTCCACCAAATACATCAGCATAAATCTTTTCTAGTGTGTCTCTCCCAATATCATCATAGCCATATCCTGTTGTAGGAATAAAATGAGAATCACTCACTTGATGGCGCTGATAGCTTTCTAGCACACGAAACTGATTTGCTTCCACTATTTCATCAATTTGCTTGTGCTTTGTATAAATTTTCTCTTCGACCTGTTTTACGATTGGCTTTAGTGCTTCCCCATATGTGAAATGCTGATACATGATGTTCTCCTAACTAAATGGTGTATTGATTAATTTGTCCTAATATCTGATGGTCGTTAAGTACATATCCTTTGCATAGATATTTGTCCTTCTCTTCCTCAAAGGAAAGCTCCCTCAAAATTGTGTCATTTTTCAACTGAGCTAACAACTTGCCTTCTGTGGAAGGAACCTCAACTTGGTAAAATTTCATTTCTGAAATAATCACCTGTTCAATTTTTTGCTTTAACAAAAAACGATCTTCTTCGCTAAATGCTGTAATCTGCATGGTTTCTGTTTTGGCAGTTGGAACGAAATCCGGATTTTTCAAATCTCTTTTATTATACACAGTTAACTGAGGGATTTGCTGAATATCTAAATCGTCTAACAGCTTATGCACAGTTTGTTCATGTTGAAATGAATCCGAGCTTGACATATCAACAACATGTAGGAGAAGATCTGCTTCTCTTACTTCTTCTAACGTCGATCGGAAAGCAGCAATTAATGTAGTTGGAAGGTCTTGAATAAATCCAACTGTGTCAGTTAATAACGTACTAAAGCCACTTGGAAGGATCATTTTTCTCGTCATCGGGTCAAGCGTGGCAAATAATTGATTCTCTTCGAATGAATCTGCCTCTGTTAAACGATTAAATAATGTTGATTTCCCTGCATTTGTATACCCGACAAGTGCTACTTGAAAAACTTTATTCTTTTTCCGCCGTTCACGATAACGATCACGATGCTGAACGATAACGGCAAGCTGTGCCTTGATATCATCAATACGTCTTCGAATATGCCTCCGATCGGTTTCGAGCTGGGTTTCCCCCGGACCTCTTGTCCCAATCCCTGCCCCTAATCTTGAGAGCTGAGTTCCTTGTCCTCCCAGTCTTGGAAGTAGATATTGAAGCTGCGCTAATTCAACTTGAAGCTTCCCTTCCTTAGAACGGGCTCTTTGGGCAAAGATATCCAAAATTAATTGTGTTCTGTCAATGATTCTTGCTGAAATATCCTTTGAAAGATTTCGAACCTGGCTAGGTGAAAGCTCATCATTAAATATAATGATATTTGCTTCGGTTTCCTCTTCTAACGCTCTCAACTCTTCAACTTTCCCTTTACCTATGTATGTAGATGGATGAACTCGGTCTCTTTTTTGAGACAGTGTTGCTTGTACCGTTCCTTTTGCAGTTTCAGTTAAGGAAGCAAGCTCCTCCATGGAATAATGAAATCGTTCATCATCTAGGTCTGTTTGACACCCGACAAGAATTGCCTTTTCATATTCATGCTTTTGATCCAAGAAATCACCTCATCGTCCTTTTTTCATATCATACCAAATATTTGTACCTAATACTAATCTGCTTCGGAAACGAAAAAAGCAGACTATTTCTAGCCTGCTCCATTTTTACTCATCTTCTTCAAATATTAGGTCATTACTTCGTAAAGTCATTAGATCATGTCGGTCGAAGTTACTTATCATTAACAACCTCATCGCCTGAGCCCTTATCGATTTCTCCAGAACATTTCTCACGTATCTGCCATTCGAAAAACCAGCTGAGTTAAACGCGGACTTCACCCAAATAAGATGCTCACGGAGCTTCTTTTCCGCTTCATGACTTAAAGTATATTCCTTTTCCTTCAGCATTCTCTGCCCTATTTCCATAAGCTGCTCGATACTGTAATCAGGAAAATCTATAACAAGAGGAAACCGAGAATGCAATCCAGGATTGAGCGTAAGAAACTCATCCATTTCTCTCGAATAACCAGCCAAAATTAAAATGAATTCATGCTGCTTATCCTCCATATGTTTGACGAGTGTGTCAATGGCTTCTTTTCCGAAATCCTTTTCTCCGCCTCTACCAAGAGAATACGCTTCATCAACAAATAAAATTCCCCCGAGGGCTTTCTTCACGAGATCTCTGGTTTTTTGTGCAGTATGTCCGATATACTCACCTACTAGGTCCGCACGTTCCGCTTCAATTAAATGACCTTTGGACAGGACATTCATTCGTAAAAACAACTTTCCTATCAAACGGGCAACTGTTGTTTTTCCTGTTCCAGGATTGCCTTTAAACATCATATGAAGCGCTTGTTTACCTGCTTTTAATCCCGCTTCTTCTCTCTTCTTATTCACATATATCCATGCATATATTTCCTTTATCATTCGCTTCATTTCTTCCATTCCTACTAGCGCACCAAGTTCTTCTTCAATCTCCTTTAATGCTGCATGCTCTGCGGGAATGGCCTTTGGAGCCACAAATGGTTCTGTAACAGTGGGTTTTCGTTTCTGAGAATTTAAGACAATGCTGATTTGTCCATTGTTTTTCATTCGAATTGGTTGGTCCAAAGCTTTCACCTCACATTATAAAACAGTATACGCACTTGGTGCATGAATTGTGACAAATGCCTAGTTTTACCTATATTTACGGTCTGGCAGTAGCTCATGCTTTTCCCATTATTTAAGCGATTACTCTATATGTATTCAAAAAAATTAATTTTAGAAATCAAAGACCCGCTTCCTTAAAGAAAGCGGGTCTAGAATGAAGTTCCATTATTGCTGTGGACCTTCTAAATCAATTTGCACATTACGCAGTGGCGAAAAAGTAGAAATGGCATGTTTATATACAAGCTGTTGCTTCCCTTCCGATTCAAACAGAACCGTAAAGTTGTCAAAGCCTTTAATTTGTCCTCTTAATTGGAAGCCATTCAACAAAAACACTGTTACACTTGTACCGTCTTTGCGAAGTTGATTTAAAAATTGATCCTGGATATTAATGGCTTGCTTCATAATAAATCCTCCTCTTTTATCTCTATTTGATATGTATTCGATTTTATTTTTAGCTTTCCTTCAATATGAGTAGAAATTTCCATAATTTTTTTTTGAATCTGTTGTTCGTTTGTCACATCTGTCATATCAAACCATGTAACATCCATTTTATTTCGGAACCATGTAAGCTGTCTTTTCGCATAGCGACGAGAGTTCTGTTTTAATTGATCTATCGTTGCTTCAAGTGATTGTTCCTTTAAAAAATAAGGAAACCACTCCTTATAACCAATGGCTTGCAAAGCCTGTGTATGCATAAGTCCACAGTCAAAAAGCTTCTTCACTTCCTTTTCAAGACCTTCTGTAATCATTTCATCTACTCGAAGGTTGATACGGTCATACAAGCGTTCACGTTCCATTGTTAACCCAATCATAGAAACTTCATACAATGGTTCAATTACTTGATCCGATTGTATTTCCGTTAATGTTTGTCCCGTTGTCAAATAAACCTCTAATGCACGGATGACACGACGAACATTATTTGGGTGTATACGCTCCGCACTTAGCGGGTCTACCTGGGTCAACTCTTTATGAAGAACTTCCACCCCATCTGTCTTTACTCGTTCTTCCAGTTTTCGTCTCAGTTCCTCATTGTTTGGAGCATCAGAAAATTGGTAGTCATAGATAGCTGATTGAATATAAAGTCCTGTACCCCCAACAATCATCGGCAGCTTTCCTCTATTAGTGATTTCCGTTATTTTCATACGAACAAGCTCCTGAAACTCCGCAACTGAAAATGTCTCATCTGGGTTTTTGATGTCAATGAGATGGTGAGTAATTCCTTCCATTTCTGATTTCTTAATCTTCGCTGTACCAATATCCATTTCTTTATATATTTGCATGGAGTCACCACTTATGATTTCACCGTTAAACCGCTTGGCTAACTCAATGCTCGTCTTCGTTTTCCCAACAGCTGTTGGTCCAATTAAGACGACGACTTTTTCCTTCTTCTGCATCATGTTGACACTGCCTTTACAAATTACTTTAGATGATTTGTAGTATAACACGGAACATCATTAACATAAAACTAGAAGCAGGTAAGCCTCTATGCATTATAACCAGATTTTTACCCGTTATACCTTTTCCATACACTTCCAGTTCGTTCTTTTTTCATTACAGTTATATAACGATTCGATAACAATCGACAGAGAACCCCCAAATTCGTGCTACTTTATATGAAGAGTCTAAAGAGACTTAAAATGAATTGGTGGGATAAATATGTTTGGAACTTTAGAGATTGGAATTGATTTAGGTACAGCAAATGTACTTGTATATAGCAAAAATAAAGGTATCGTTTTTAATGAGCCGTCCGTTGTTGCTTTAGATACAACGACAAATAAAGTCGTTGCCGTAGGACTAGAAGCCAAAGCAATGATTGGAAAAACCCCAGGGAAAATTACAGCGATTCGCCCTCTTAAAAACGGAGTCATTGCTGATTACGATATCACTTCGGAATTATTAAAGTACATTATTGGAAAAGCTTCAAGCAGAATGGGATTAACGATTCGAAAGCCTAATGTTGTTATTTGTACTCCTGCAGGTTCTACGAGCGTAGACAAAAGGGCCATTCAGGATGCAGCAAAGAATGCGGGTGCCAAAAAAGTCTTTCTTATCGAAGAGCCAGTGGCCGCTGCGATTGGAGCTGGGCTCCCAGTAGATGAACCGGTAGCTAATGTAGTAGTGGATATTGGCGGAGGCTCTACTGAAGTTGCGATTATTTCCTTCGGAGGTGTTGTAGCCTGCCACTCCATTCGCATTGGTGGAGATCATTTGGATGACGATATTATTCAGTATGTAAGAAAAGAATACAATGTCCTTATCGGAGAGCGCACAGCCGAGCAAATAAAAATGGAAATCGGTTATGCCCTTGTGGACCATGAAAAAGAAGTGTTGGAGGTCCGCGGAAGAGATTTACTTACAGGCCTACCAAAAACGATTGAACTGCATTCCTATGAAATTCGTGATGCCATAAAAGAATCCTTACTTCATATTCTGGAAGCTGTTCGAGCAACATTAGAGGATAGCCCTGCCGAATTGAGTGGTGATATAGTAGACCGAGGAGTCATTTTAACAGGTGGAGGCTCCCTATTAAAAGGCATGGAACAATGGATTAGTGAGCAAATCTTCGTTCCTGTTCACTTGGCTTCTGAACCGTTAGAATCCGTAGCTATTGGAACTGGGAAGGCACTAGAATATCTTCACAAGATCCCATCGCTTGCTAGATAAAAAGAATACAGTCCCAATGATTTGGGACTGTTTTTTGTTTAATAGTATCTCGGACCGTCATTATCTAGTAAAGCTCCTCCAATTAATCCTGCACCTAAGCCAAGTAACCCTGTACTCAATGGACTAAATCCACCACTATAACCAGGCCCAAAGCCTCCGCCAAATCCAGGAGCCCCATATCCGTATCCAGTTCCTCCAAAAGCTGGAGTTCCATATCCATACCCTTGCCCGAACCCTCCAGGTCCATATCCAGGTTGAGGAAACCCTCCAGGGAATCCATAACCAAGTCCCGGTCCACCATATCCTGTTGGCGTATAGCCGCCTGGTACACCAATGGAACTTGGTACTTGATCTTCAAATCCGTAGTATTTCGCATCAGGATAGCCGAAGCTATCAAAGTTCGTTAAAGGATTGTAACCGGTAAATCCACCATAATTCCCGTACCCAGGAAAAAAAGGTCTTCTCCTAAACATGATAGAGCACTCTCCTTTTCTTCTTTCTTACCTCACGATACTATATGTATCCATTACAAGAAACGGGTATATATCACGGATAAATAGGCATTTCAACTAAAAAAGCTCCCAAAAATAGGAGCTTACTCAATTTGCTTTTTTCTCATTCTATTGAAGTATATAAATATAGGAAGAGGAATAACAATGAAACCTAAGCTTTTAATCATTTGATTTTTTGCATTTTCTCTCGTTCTAGCTTTTTCATCTTCAATCATTTGTTCGTAATCCGCACGCAGCTCTTCTTCACTAATTTGAGTGTTTCCCCCTACTTTTTCACTTTCACGCATCAATTCGTAATCGGAAAAGCTTTGAAAATAACCACCTGGACTCACCAAGTCAGCTGTTGCCATAAAAATGGAGATCCCACCACCGATGATCATCATTAAAGTTGCAAACAAAACTAAATATGTGTATAAGTGCCGTATCATGGTTTCTTCATCCTCCTTGTTTTTATTTTTTGAAATATAAGCAATTGTAAATATAACGATCACAACTGGAAGAATTGTTGCTAACAATACCAATACAAACATACTCCTCCCCCTTTCTACCTTCAATATATAGGATAATGGATGCGTTTGAAATACAATTTGTTCGACATCTTTCTTATTTTCACCCTTTTTGTGTAAAATTACTCCAATATTAAAAAAACTGGATTCTTTATAGAATCCAGTTCTCACATTACACGTTTAAACATTTTTTCCATTTCATAGGTAGAATAATGAATAATAATCGGTCTTCCATGCGGACAGGTAAAAGGGTCAGAAGTTGATCGTAGTTTATCTAACAGTGCCTGAATTTCATCCTGTCGCAAATGATGGTTCGCTTTAATGGAGGCCTTACAGCTCATCATTATCGCTGCTTCTTCACGCAGCTTATGAATATCCACCTTTTTCATTAAAAGAAGCTGTTCAATCATTTCCTCCATAAGCTCCTTCTCTTCTCCTTTAGGGAGCCACTGTGGATGTGAACGAAGAATAAAGCTGTTATGGCCAAACGGCTCTAAAAACACACCAACCCTCTCCAGCTCATGTTGATGTTCCATAATCTTTAGTGCCTCATCCGTAGAATACTCTAACGTAATTGGGACGAGTAGCTCTTGAAGCTCACTCTGAACCTCTCCCACTTTTTCACGGAAATACTCATATTTGATTCTTTCCTGGGCCGCATGCTGATCAATGATATAAAGCCCTTTTTCATTTTGAGCAAGAATATATGTCCCATGCATTTGACCGATTGGATAAAATGGAGGAATTCTAGTTTTTGTTTCTTCCTGTATCCTATTAGCTTCTATCGTCGTGTTACATTCAGGAATAGGTTTAGTAAACGTAGAGACAACCGGTTGTTCCTCTTTAACCATAGAAACAGGGCTTGGAATATGTTCAACTCTTTCATTTCTAATAATAGTTTTTCTTGCATCAGTCTCTTCCAAAACGCTTCGCTCAACAGGCATCTCTTTTTCCACCACGTGATCAAGTTCGAAAAATGTTTGCTCCGATTGGGGTTTTTCTTTTCTCTCCTGTTGAACAAATCCTGCAGGAATAAGCTCCTGACCTTTAAATACCTTTTTAATCTCGTCTGTGATTAGCTGGTTTAACTCTTGTTCCTTACTCAGACGTACCTCCATCTTAGATGGATGCACATTGACATCTACTAAAATGGGATCCATCTCTACTGACAATAGCACAATCGGATAACGGCCTATCGGTAATAACGTATGATAGCCTTCCTGCACTGCTTTTACGAGAGGATAGTTTTTTATAAATCTCCCATTAATCATGGTAGAAATATAGTTCCTAGACGCTCTCGTAATCTCAGGTAAAGCGATCCAACCTGATACTTTATAATCAAGTGAAGTAGCTGTAATAGGAACCATTCTCTTCACGATGTTTATTCCATAAATGGCAGCTAATACTTGACGAACATCACCATTACCATTTGTGTGAAGAAGCTTTCGATCATTATGCATTAGCCGAAATGAAACTTCAGGATGACTGAGCGCAAGACGGTTCATGATATCGGTTATATTCCCGAGCTCCGTATGAACCGTCTTCAAATATTTTAGGCGGGCAGGTGTGTTAAAAAAAAGGTCTGTAACAATAATATCGGTTCCTTTACGGGCAGCAGCTGCTTCATGAACCTGCAAAACTCCCCCCTCAAACACGACTCTTGTTCCCACCTCACCCGTTGATGTCTTCATTTCAAAACGACTTACCGAAGCAATACTGGGCAATGCTTCACCACGAAAACCAAGCGTTCGAATCCGAAATAAATCATCATCGTTTTTTATTTTACTAGTTGCGTGACGTTGGAACGCCATTAGTACATCGTCTTCGGAAATGCCATCACCATTATCAAGAATACGGATTTTACCTAGTCCCGCTTCCTCAACCTCCACCTCAATAACAGTGCTACCTGCATCAATTGCATTTTCAACAAGCTCTTTCACTACAGATGCAGGTCGTTCCACTACTTCTCCGGCTGCAATTTTATTCGATAGTCGATCATCTAATTGAATGATTTTCCCCATCGTCTCACCTCCCTGAGATGTTTAGCTTTTTGCCTGTTTATGAAGCTCAAAAAGTACATTAAAAGCCTGCATAGGGGTCATTTCTAATATATTTAATGATTTCAATAATTCTAGTGTCTTCTTCTCCTTCGATGAAAGAGTTACTTTCGCTTCAACCTTTGGAGAATCAAAGAATGACAGCTGAGCATCTTCTGATACCTTGTCTGCTACTACCTTCTTTTCTTCTTTGACAGGCTTGTTGTCACCTGACTCTAATGTTTTTAATATCTCATTCGCACGAGCAATTAGTTCCTTTGGTAGCTCCGCTAATTCAGCCACATGAATTCCGTAGCTTTTATCAGCCGCTCCCTCTTTAATCTTATGAAGAAACACTACTTTTCCATTTTGCTCGATCGCACTTACATGGACGTTCTTTAACATAGGGAGCTGATCTTCAAGAACGGTTAATTCATGATAATGAGTGGAGAATAATGTTTTGGCTTCAATTCGTTCATGAATATATTCAATGATCGATTGGGCTAACGCCATTCCATCGTAAGTCGAGGTTCCTCGTCCAATTTCATCAAATAAAATTAAGCTGTTTTTAGTTGCGTTAACGATGGCATTTTTCGCTTCAAGCATTTCTACCATAAACGTACTTTGACCAGAAATAAGATCATCCGCTGCTCCGATTCTTGTAAAAACTTGATCAAAGATTGGGAGTTGCGCTTCGTCAGCTGGAACATAACAGCCAATTTGTGCAAGAATTGAAGTGAGCGCAATTTGTCTCATATACGTACTTTTCCCTGACATATTTGGACCAGTGATTAATAGTACTTCCCGCTCTCCACCCATATTGCAGTCGTTTGGTACGTACTCCTGTGCATTCATGACCTTTTCAACGACTGGATGACGACCATTTTTAATGGCTAATTGTCTATCAGTGGTAAAGCTTGGCTTTGTGTAATGACGCGCTTCACTTATTTCAGCAAAGCACTGTAATACATCGAGCTCACTAACAACCTTAGCCAATCTTTGAATATGCGGAATATATTCCTTTACATACTCACGAATCGTTGTAAAGAGCTCATACTCAAGCTCTGTGCTTTTTTCTTCCGCTTCTAAAATCAAAGTCTCTTTCTCTTTTAAATCAGGGGTAATAAACCGTTCAGCATTTGCGAGTGTTTGCTTTCTTTCGTACTGACCTTCCTTTAATAAGGGAAGATTCGCCCGAGTCACTTCAATATAATATCCAAACACACGGTTATACCCAATCTTAAGTGATTTGATTCCCGTCTTTTCACGTTCTTCTTTTTCCAATTCAGCAATCCACTGCTTGCCATTACGGCTCGCATAACGATAACGATCAAGTTCTTCATTGTACCCGTCGGAAATGATATTCCCCTCTTTAATAGAAAGAGGGGGATTGTCAACGATCGCTCTTTCTAGTAAATCAGTTATTTCTTCGCATGGTTCGAGCTTGTCTGCTAGACGCTTCGTTGCTTCGTTTGGTAATTGATCCACCATGCTTTTTAATAACGGGATTTGAAGAAGTGATTTTTTTAACTGGATAAGATCTCTTGCATTTACATTTCCAAACGCAATTCGTCCGGCAAGACGCTCTAAGTCGTACACTTCCGTTAACTTTTCACGGATTTCTTGACGCTCAAAATAGTTGCTAAAGAGCGTATCTACTATGGAATGTCGAAGCTCAATTTGGCTTTGGTCAATAAGGGGACGATCCACCCATGACTTAAGCATTCTGCTTCCCATTGCTGTTTTTGTTTCATCAAGTAGCCAAAGGAGTGAACCCTTTTTCCCCTTGGAGCGGATTGTTTCTGTTAACTCTAGATTTCGCTTCGAGTAGTAATCTATTTTCATATATTGATCAACTGTATAAAAACGAACGGCCTGTAGATGATCAAGGGATCTCTTTTGCGTTCGATAGAGATAATTAAATAATCTTGCGGTCGTCTGCTTAAGCTCATCATTCGTTAAGTGCGCTAAAAGATTCTCGAATGAAGAATACGTTTGAATATCTTCTTCTACCGAAATAGTCACTTGACCTCGTTCACGAATTTTCTTTTGAAGCTCGTCCGAATGTGAGGCAGATACCACCACTTCACGAGCACCTGATGTAGCCAGTTCATTTAGAACTTCATCCATGCTTTTGGTTGTGGTTACCTGTGATTCCCCAGTCGTTAAATCGCTCACAGCAAACCCATACTGGTCGTCGGTAAACTTTGATATTGAGGCTAAGTAATTGTTTTCTCTTTCGCTTAGTCCCCTTCCCTCCATCATCGTTCCGGGAGTGATTAACTGAACTACCTCTCTTCTAACGACACCTTTTGCTTGCTTTGGATCCTCCGTTTGCTCACAAATAGCTACTTTAAATCCTTTTTCAATCAACTGTTCAATATATTGAGGAGCGGCGTGGTAAGGGACCCCACACATAGGGATACGGTCCTCAGACCCTCCCTCTCTGCTAGTTAGTGTAATTTCTAATACTTGTGAAGCCTTGACGGCATCATCAAAAAACATCTCGTAAAAATCCCCAAGACGAAAAAATAAAAAGGCATCCTGATACTCTGCCTTTACCTTTAAATATTGCTGTATCATCGGCGTATATGTAGCCATACAATCCTCCAAAACCCTAATTCTTTCTGAACTCTGATCATTATTATAACATAAAGAGTAAGGCGAAAGGATTTTTGAAAGCTGTAAATATAAGCCACAAAGAAAAAACTAGGAAGTAAAACCTTCCTAGTTCGCCATTATTCTTCTTCGTCACAGATTAGGAAATCTGGATTTAAATCTTCAAACTCTTCGTCTTCAACATCTAATCCCCAGTCGTCATCGCAGTCACAATTATCGTAAACAGCTACACAAACAATTGTTTCCCCAATTACTTCTACAAGAAACTCTCTTTCCACGTGTACGATAATTTTGTTACCGTTTGGTGAAATAACAGCTTCCACGCAGTTTGGCTGCTGTACGACACGAGCAATCACATCATTGTCATCTTGACAATCAGGATCACGGTACTTTAACTTAATGACGTCACAATAGTCAACTCTTTCAGTTACTACTTCAGTTCTTGTATTATCATTAAAGGAGTACCATACGTTAATGTCATAGTAGCCATGAATCTCGACTTTTTTTCCAACCTTTTTAGCTTCATACGTGTGGTTGATAATCCAGCAACCAAGGATGCTAGTCGGTTGGTGATCTGGGCAAATCGTATCGTTAGACTGTGTAAACTTACGTCCTTTCGCTACGACCGCTTTTGTAATAATCTCTCTGTAATCTGCCATTGCGAGCGAACCCTCCTCATTCATTTTCACTTCATCCTATGCGGGACATTAGACTAGTGTGATTATATTTTTCATGTTTGTATTTTCTTCGGCATTCGGTGGCGGATATAGTGCATTCTATGCGAATACCTAGAAAAGGTGAGAATTTAAATAAGAGGGCTGGGTAATTCTATAGAATTTTGTATTGGTCGCGGGATATGTGATGGTGGGTGTGCTTGGTTATTTGTTGGACGGTTTTTTTACTGATTTTGATCTTCATTGCGTTGATGAACTTCATTTTGTTTGGATTCTTTAACGGTTTTGATCTTCATAGGCTCGATGAACTTCATTTTGATTAGATTCACCACCAATTCCTTCACACACTGATGAAAGACGTTGCGGATACTTTCACTCTTAGTTTTGTTCTTCATAAGCCCAATGAAGGACGTTATAACGGGATTTCCGAGCTATTTCGGTCTTCATAACTCCGATGAACACCATTTCAACCTATTCCGGTCTTCACTCCCCTACAATACCGAGCCACATAAAAAAGACCCTCGTTTCTCGAACGAGGGTCTTCCTATTCTTCAGCTTAATGATGAGAACAGCTTTGGTTCTTATTATTAACCTCTGCACCAGTTTCTCCACTTAGTACATTTCCACCAGTTGATAATATAACCTCATCTGTTACTTTGTTGGAGATGGTATTAGCCACTAATTGCAGTAGTTCATTGACATCTATTTGTGATTGCTTGAATTCCTGTACCACAGGGATAGAATCCAATTCTTTTTCAATAGAAGCAATTTTATCCTCTGTTTTCTTTAGAGCTTCAGCCTTTCCGTAATGCTGTAAATTAACGGCTTGTTTTTGTAGCCCTTTAATTTGAGAAATAAGAGAGCTTACTTTTTCATTGCTATGAATCTGCGCTTCTGCTTTCTTGAAGAAATCTACTTCTTCCGTACTTGCAATCATCGATGCTAGATCTTTTGCACGTGCAATAATATCATCTTTTGTGTACTTTGCCATTTATTTCACCTCTACCGCTTCAGTTTCTTCCACCATTTCCCCGTTTAATGACCATGTTTTTGCTTCTGTAATTTTTACTTTTACAAGCTTACCAATCGCTGTTTTTGGTCCAACAAAGTTAACAAGCTTACTTTTTCGTGTGTAGCCAGCCAGTACATCAGGGTTGTTTTTACTTTCCCCTTCAACTAATACTTCGACTACTTCCCCTTGAAACTTCTTCATTGCTTCAGCAGACATTTCATTCACCAAAGCATTTAAACGTTGTAAACGTTCCTTCTTGACTTCCATTGGAACGTTATCCTGCATTTTAGCCGCTGGTGTGCCTTCACGCGGAGAGTAGATGAATGTAAAAGCAGACTCGTATCCTACTTCACGGTATAAAGAAAGCGTTTCTTCAAACTGTTCATCTGTTTCATTCGGATATCCAACGATGATATCTGTCGTGAAAGAAGCATTGGGAATTGCAGCTTTTATTTTACGAACAAGCTCTAAATATTGTTCTCTTGTGTATTTACGAGCCATGATTTTTAGTACTTCCGTAGAACCTGATTGAACTGGAAGGTGAATATGCTCAACTAGGTTTCCACCCTTAGCAAGTACTTCAATTAAGTGATCATCAAAATCACGTGGATGACTTGTTGTAAAACGAATACGCGGGATATCAATCTTACGGATTTCGTCCATTAAGTCACCTAGACCGTATTTCATGTCTTCAAAGTCTTTTCCGTATGCATTTACGTTTTGACCAAGAAGTGTTATTTCCTGATAGCCTTGTGCTGCTAGCTGGCGAACTTCCTGAATGATGTCCTCCGGACGTCGGCTACGCTCTTTTCCACGAGTAAATGGAACAATACAATACGTACAGAACTTATCACAGCCATACATAATGTTGACCCATGCCTTGATATTTCCACGGCGGATCTTTGGAAGGTTCTCAATTACGTCACCTTCTTTAGACCATACTTCAATGACCATTTCCTTAGACATGTAAGCTTCGTGAAGAATGTTTGGTAAACGGTGAATATTATGTGTTCCAAAAATCATATCCACTTGATGATATGTTTTTAGGATTTTATTAACCACTGATTCTTCTTGAGACATACAACCACAAACCCCGATTAATACATCTGGGTTTTGTTGCTTTAGATGCTTCAGATGACCTAACTCTCCAAACACCTTGTTTTCAGCATTCTCACGAATCGCACAAGTATTTAATAGAATAACATTTGCATCATCAACAGAATCCGTTGGCTCATATCCTAGACCCATAAAAATCCCAGCCATAACTTCCGTATCGTGTTCATTCATTTGACATCCATACGTACGAATATAGAACTTACGACCTTGTCCCATCCCTCTAAATTCTTCAGGAAGTGAGAAATCCTTATGATATTTTACTTCTTCTTTCCCACGCTTTTTCGCATCTTTTAATGATGGTGGTGTATAAACCGTTTCAAAGAATTTGCTGTAATCCTTGTCGGATTTTTTGTCCGAAGAATTACCTACCTGCACTGCTTGTTGACTTTCTAATCGTTGCTTTTCATTCATGAATGTTTCTCCTTTCACTTCGAAGATAAAGCATGTTAAAAATACAACCACACGAAAATATTATTTTCGTATAGTTAGTTAGATATAGTAGAATGAATCACATTAATTAAGTATAAATGGTAGAACAACTGAACACAATACAAAAAACCTAACCAATCGTTAGCGGTTACATTCATTCCAGCAACTAATTTTACCTATTACTCCTTTAATTGAAAGTGATAGTTATCACAATTCAACAGAAAGATACTCATAGAGAAACCCCGAGAAGTTCTCGGGGTTCTTGTTCGTTATGTCTTACATAAACTCGGAAACTAATTTATTAAAATGAGCCTCATCTAATTGTAAATCATGCTGTGATAGAGGTGTTTCAGAGTATCCAGTAATTAGTTCCTGGTATGATTTACGTTCTGTATCTTGATAAATCAAGCCTGTTACTAATCCGTTATTCTTCATTAGAGTTTGCATAGCCATTTCACGGTTAGACGAATCATAGTCTTCCACATCCGCAAGCTTTGTTAGGTTTTCCTTAAACCAGTCGTATGTGTTGATTTTATTATATGTTACACATGGACTGAACACATTGATTAACGAGAAACCTTTATGCTTAATACCAGCCTCAATAAGGGATGTTAAGTCCTTTAAGTCTGTAGAAAAGCTTTGTGCTACAAATGTTGCACCAGCTGTTAACGCCATTTCCATAGGAGAAATTGGCTGTTCAATTGATCCTTGTGGCGTAGACTTCGTTTTGAAGCCTGCTGCCGATCTTGGGGATGTTTGTCCCTTTGTTAAACCGTAAATTTGGTTATCCATTACGATGTATGTGATATCGATGTTTCGGCGGATAGAGTGAATCGTATGACCCATTCCAATCGCAAAACCATCTCCATCTCCACCAGATGCAATAACAGTCAAATCACGATTTGCCATTTTTACCCCTTGAGCAATCGGTAAAGAACGTCCATGAATGGTATGGAATCCGTAAGAGTTAATATATCCAGAAATACGCCCAGAGCAACCGATACCAGAAATAACTGCTAAGTTATCTGGCTCTAACCCTACATTCGCAGCTGCACGTTGAATTGCCGCTTGAACAGAGAAATCGCCGCAACCTGGACACCAGTTAGGCTTCACGTTATTTCGAAAATCTTTAAACGTCGCCATAATTTAGAACAACTCCTTGATCTTTGAATGGATTTCATGTGGTAGGAATGGATTTCCGTCATACTTTAAATGCTTTACTACTTTCTCAGCGTGCCCTACATTCATCTTTAGAATGTTTGCTAACTGTCCAGTTGCGTTGTTTTCCACAACTACAACCTTTTTAGCCGCTTTGACTAGTGGAAGCATTTCATTAGTTGGGAACGGATGAATCAAACGTACATGCGCATGATTCACTTTCACTCCATCCTTCTCAAGGCGTGTCATTGCTTCTTCAATCGCTCCTCTAGTTGAGTTAAAACCTACAACTAGTACATCCGCATCCTCATGTGGAGCTTGAACGTGAATTGGCGTATTAAATTTAATGTTCTCAACTTTACGGAAGCGCTTATCCATTTGCGCATTACGGTTAGCAGCTGATTCCGACGGCTTACCTGTTTCATCATGTTCCACACCTGTTACGTGGTGAATTCCACCCTTCACACCAGGAATGACACGAGGAGAGATGCCATCTTCAGTCACTTCGTAACGCTTAAAGTATTCTTTTGAATCCGATTCTGATTCTGGTAGTTCAGTTACAAGTTTTCCGCGTCGAATTTCTACCTTACTAAAGTCTAAAGGCTCAACTGTTTGCTTTCCTAAAGATAGCTGAAGGTCAGATAAGACGATAACAGGCACTTGATACTCTTCAGCAAGGTTAAATGCCTCAGCAGTATCGTAAAATGCTTCTTGCACAGTACTTGGAGCCATAACGATCTTTGGAATTTCACCGTGAGTACCGTAAATCATAGCCATTAAATCGGATTGTTCTTGTTTTGTTGGTAGACCTGTAGATGGACCCCCACGCTGTGTATCAACAATAACAATTGGTGTTTCGGTAATTCCTGAAAGACCTATTGCTTCCATTTTCAATGATAGACCAGGACCTGCAGAAGCAGTAATTGCACGAACACCTGCATAGTTTGCACCGATCGCCATTGTACATGCTGCAATTTCATCTTCTGTTTGAATAACTGTTCCACCAAGAGCAGGTAGCTTCTTAATTAAATACTCCATAATTTCAGAAGCTGGAGTAATTGGGTAAGCTGCCATAAAGCGACATCCACCAGCTAAAGCACCTAGAGCAATTGCATCGTTACCAATCATGAACAGACGTCGGTTTCCATCTGCCTTTTCTAATTGCATTATAGAAGAATTTTGAATTTGTTCCTTCATCGCTGTATAACCAGCTTGAATGGCTTCCATGTTCTTATCAACCACGGACTGTCCTTTACGTCCAAAAATCTCTTGAACTACGGGCTCAAAAACGTTAATATCTAAATCTAGTACTGCACATGTAGCCCCAACAGCCACCATGTTTTTCATTAATGATGTTCCTAATTCAGTTGCAATATCTGTAAATGGAACCGCATACAAAGTTGCATTTGTATCCGTTGGTTTCACAGGATTAAACTTCGCATCTGCAATCATCACACCATTGTCGTGTAGTTCTTTGTAATTTAGGTCAAGCGTTTCCTGATCAAATGCCACCAAGATGTCTAAATCATCTGAAATAGAACGAACCTGTGACGTGCTTACACGGATTTTGTTATTTGTGTGTCCACCTTTAATACGAGATGAAAAGTGGCGGTACCCATATAAATAGTAACCTAAACGATTCAAAGCAATAGAGAAAATTTCCCCAGTACTTTCAATCCCTTCCCCTTGCTGCCCGCCAACTTTCCAAGAAAGTTGATTGATCATGTCTTACACCCCTTTGGATACGTTAAGAAATATGTAAAAACGTTTGATTTAACCATAGTGTAGCACTTTTCCGATTGTAACACGAAGATTTTGACTCTAGTTTTCATAGAGTAAAAATGTGAGAAATGGAAGGGTACTAAACGCTTTCAATTCTAGACCTATGTGAAAAAAAAAGCAACCCTTTACGCCCAAATAATGGCGAAAAAATGAATATTTTTTTATTTTTGCGAAAATAATAGTTTTATCTGTCTTTTTTAGGCTGATCAGTCTAAATAGAAATGAAAACGCTTTATTTCCTCCTCTTTACTTCGGAAATCTTTTTGCCATATTTCCATACAAAAACTTCTCTACCTGTATACTGGAATAATATTTTCCTAGTTCATCTACCAGATTGCTATAGTTTTCTACATGTTCAAGACCAGTGACACAGTGTTCGGTACCATCAAAATCAGAACCAAATCCAACAAAATCCTCTCCTCCCAGGGAACAAACATAATCGAGATGACGTAACACATCCGTAATCGTCGCACTAGTTTTACCAGATAGGAACTGAGTAACAAAGGTTAACCCTATGACTGTTTCTCTTTCTATTAAGGCAACAATCTGTTCATCCCGTAAGTTTCTTGGATGTGGACATAAAGAATATGCATTTGAATGTGAAGCGAATGGATAATCCGCTAGCTCCAATACATCCCAAAATCCTCTTTCAGATAAATGCGATACATCACACCATACTCTATCTTTGTTAAGAGTTGAAACGACTTTTTTTCCAAATCTAGTTAAACCTGCCCCTCTCTCTTCAAGTGCCCCATCTGCCACAGCGTTAGCAAAATTCCATGTCAAACCGACCGAAGAAACTCCAAGACGAAGCAGTGTGTTCAATTTCAGTAAATCTGTTCCGATACAATCGCAACCCTCAAGTGTTAGAATGGCTCCGAACTCTCCATCCTGAAGCTCATTTAAACCACTCTGGGACGTAATCAGCTTGATTTCTTTATATGGTTTGATAATTTTCTCATAGAAAAGGTCAATCATATGCAAAGCAGCATGGAAGGATAGATTAGGGTGAACATTTTCTGGTACATAGATCGCAAAGCATTGTACTTTCACACCACTTTTTTTCATCCCTGAGAGCGTAACCTGTAGCTCCTTTGGATCTAGAAAGCTCGTAAGCTTTGGATTCATAAACATTTTGTATAATACATCACAATGTGCATCAAATATTTTCACGATTCTTATCCCTTCCTTAGTCGTTTATTTAAACATAGACCAATAGTGACAAAAAAAGAACCTGTTTGCAATAAGGTATGCAAACAGGAAAAAAGAAACTCCCTCATCTAGGCTCAATAATTAATTTGATCGCCGTGCGCTCTTCCCCATCAATTAATATGTCTGTAAATGCTGGGATACAAATCAAATCTACTCCGCTAGGTGCTACAAATCCTCGTGCGATGGCTACTGCCTTTACCGCTTGATTTAATGCACCCGCACCTATGGCCTGAATTTCTGCAGCACCTCTTTCGCGCAGAACTCCTGCGAGCGCACCAGCTACAGAATTGGGATTAGATTTTGCTGAAACTTTTAATATTTCCATTCCTAGCTCCTCCTTGTTTAATCCCCCCTGATGTCCTTGTTATTGAACAACTCAGGTATATATGATTCCATTGCTACTATATTCGCGAAAGCTTTAACATATTCCGGCTTGGACAAAAAAGTAAAAAAACACCCGTTATCACACAGGTGTCTTATCTTTTTTCTATGAAAAGAATGGGTGGTCATCATTTATAAGAATGCGGTCAATTTTTTTTGCTTTCCCCGTCTTTTTATCGAGTTCAATATGTACGGCACCGAGCTGATTTTTGTCTGTTTCCGGAACCTCAAAACGCGCTGGCAAATTGGATAGAAAGCGTCTAATTACAATCTCTCTGTCCATACCCAGTATCCCATCATACGGACCAGTCATTCCAACATCTGAAATATAAGCTGTCCCCTGAGGCAATACTCGATTATCAGCTGTTTGTACATGTGTATGTGTACCAACAACGGCTGTCACTCTGCCATCTAAATACCAACCCATTGCAAGCTTCTCACTTGTCGCCTCCGCATGGAAATCTACAAAGATGATTGGTGTTCGTTTGCTGGCTTCTTCAATTAATTCATCTGCTTTTCGGAATGGACAATCATTGGGTTGCATAAAGGTACGCCCCTGCAGACTGATGATTGCTATCTCATCCTGGTTCATCTTCAGGTACACGATTCCCTTCCCAGGGTTATTTTCCGGGAAGTTCGCAGGACGTACCATGTATTTTGCCTCATCAATGAATTCGAAAATATCACGATTATCCCATGTATGGTTTCCTAAAGTTACCGCTTGTGCACCAACCTCTAAAAAGCCACGATATATTTTTTCCGTAATTCCTTTTCCGCCAGCAGCATTTTCACCATTTATTATCGTGATGTGAGGACGGTACTTTTCCTTTAATCTCGGGACGTATTCCTTCACCATATCTCTTCCTGGTGAACCAACTACATCCCCAACAAATAATATGTTCATCTATTTACCCTTCTTTTTCCGTAATTTCTTTTCATTGTATCATATGTAACATTCAAAAATAAAAGCGGTGCAAAAGCACCGCTTTATTTTGCGTATTCAACTGCTCTCGTTTCCCTAATTACCGTTACCTTAATGTGGCCAGGATAATCAAGTTCCTCTTCGATTTTCTTACGAATATCGCGAGCTAAACGATGAGCCTCTAAATCATCTATTTGCTCTGGCTTCACTAGAATACGAACTTCACGTCCAGCCTGGATAGCAAATGACTTTTCCACTCCATCATACGATTCTGAAATCTCCTCAAGCTTTTCTAAGCGTCGGATATAGTTTTCAAGCGTCTCACGTCTTGCACCAGGTCTTGCTGCAGATAGCGCATCTGCTGCGGCAACAAGAACAGCAATAACGGAAGTAGGCTCTGAATCACCATGGTGGGAAGCAATCGAGTTAATAACAACCGGATGCTCCTTGTATTTTGTAGCCAGCTCGACACCGATTTCTACGTGACTTCCTTCCACTTCATGGTCAATCGCTTTTCCAATATCGTGTAGTAAGCCTGCCCGACGAGCAAGTGTTTCATCTTCTCCAAGTTCTGCAGCTAGCAATCCAGCTAACTGAGAAACTTCAGTAGAGTGCTTCAACACATTTTGACCATAGCTCGTACGGAATTTCAATCGTCCGAGAATCTTAATCAAATCTGGATGTAGTCCATGTACTCCAACCTCAAAGGTTGTTTGCTCACCAATTTCACGGATATGTTCATCCACTTCACGGCGTGCCTTATCAACCATTTCTTCGATTCGAGCAGGATGGATACGACCATCTTGAACAAGCTTTTCAAGCGCTAAGCGGGCTGTTTCTCTTCGAATCGGATCAAACCCAGATAAAATAACTGCTTCTGGAGTATCATCAATAATGAGATCAATTCCAGTAAGAGTTTCAAGTGTACGGATGTTTCGACCTTCACGTCCAATGATTCGACCTTTCATCTCATCATTTGGAAGAGTGACTACTGAAACAGTTGTTTCTGCCACGTGGTCAGCCGCACAACGTTGAATAGCTAACGACAATATTTCCTTTGCCTTTTTGTCTGCTTCCTCTTTTGCTCTATTTTCACTCTCTTTTATCATTAAAGCGATGTCATGGGATAACTCCTGTTCCATACGCTCTAAAATGATGGATTTCGCCTCATCACGAGTTAAGCCCGAGATGCGTTCAAGCTCAGCCTGTTGCATTTTTACGATCTCGCCCACTTTGCTTTCCATCTCTTCAATATGCTGTTGTTTTTTGTTAAGAGAATCGTCCCTCTTCTCTAAAAGTGCTTCACGTTTGTCTAACGATTCGTCTTTTCGATCAAGATTTTCCTCTTTTTGAAGTAAGCGGTTTTCCTGCTTTTGCAGCTCGCTTCTACGATCACGAACTTCACGTTCTGCTTCTGTACGAAGCTTATGAATCTCATCCTTTGCCTCAAGCAGAGACTCCTTTTTTAAAGCTTCTGCTTCACGTTTTGCATCCTCTAGAATTTGCTCTGCAGCACCTCTAGCTCCAGCAATTTTTGCTTCAGAAAAAGATTTACGAACAAAATAGCCAACAACTGCACCGACGGGTAAAGCAAGCAAAATGGAGATGATCATTGTAAATAGATCCATCATTTCACCTCCTCTTGCTATTAACTTGTGTTACGTTTTCTAAAATGTCGGCATGTACATTGTTTTGTCAATATACAGCACAAAGGCTTTTACACGTCTTCATTCATCATTAAAAAACATAAAATATACATATTAATTGTAAATGTGTGAATTTTTATTGTCAAGGGTTTGTCCGGCTTGGTTGTAATATTTCGTTTATATTGGTAGATTATGGTGAAGTATGTCAAATCCATTGCTGTTAATGCTTTCATTTTTCGAGCTAACCTTCCATTTTTCGTACAAACATCGTCAACGATGATGTAAAAAACAGCAGACCAAATAGTCTGCTGTAAAAATCTGTATTAATCTACTAAATTAAATTCCTTTTGATCTTCCTCATGGTCTTCTGGAAGAGTCTTTACTCCGTCTAAACCATAATGTTCACGGATCTTATTTTGGATTTCTACTAGTAAATCTTTATTTTCCTTCAGGAACAGCTTTGCATTTTCACGACCTTGACCAAGACGCTCATCATTATAAGAATACCAAGATCCACTCTTTTGTACGATATCAAGTTCTGATCCCATATCAAGAGCTTCTCCCTCTTTCGAAATCCCTTCCCCGTACATAATATCTACTTCAGCTGTACGGAATGGAGGAGCTACTTTATTCTTCACAACTTTAATTTTGGTTTTGTTACCAACCATATCATTGCCTTGCTTTAACGTTTCTGCACGACGAACCTCTAAACGAACAGATGAATAGAATTTAAGCGCACGTCCACCAGGAGTTGTCTCAGGGTTACCAAACATAACTCCAACCTTTTCACGAATCTGGTTAATAAAGATAGCAATTGTTTTAGACTTATTGATGGCACCAGAAAGCTTACGAAGAGCCTGTGACATTAGACGAGCCTGTAGACCAACGTGAGAGTCTCCCATTTCCCCTTCAATCTCAGCCTTTGGAACAAGAGCAGCTACTGAGTCAATGACTAAGATGTCAACTGCACCACTTCGTACCAATGCCTCAGCAATTTCAAGTGCCTGTTCACCCGTGTCAGGCTGTGACAATAGCAATTCGTCAATGTTCACACCCAGCTTTTGTGCATAATCAGGGTCAAGTGCATGCTCCGCATCAATAAATGCTGCTTGTCCACCTGCAGCCTGTACCTCAGCAATTGCATGAAGGGCAACCGTTGTTTTACCAGAACTTTCTGGACCATAAATTTCGACGATACGTCCCTTTGGATAACCACCTATTCCTAATGCAGTATCAAGAGCTAACGATCCACTTTTAGAAGTGGAAATTTGACGATCTGTTTGTTCCCCTAACTTCATGATAGAGCCTTTACCAAATTGCTTTTCTATTTGTTTTAACGCCATTTCAAGGGCTGCTTGACGATCATTTGCCACTACTATTTCCTCCTTATTTAAAACGAATATATCTATCTATTATTCGTTACATGTTCTTATCACTATCTTTACTATACTCGTTTTACTTCTCTTTGTCGAGCGAAAAATCGAACATTCATTCGATTTTTTTCCACTTGAGTTAGATGGCAAATTTCTTTTTTTCGCCTTAACAATTTTGTTTTTTTCACTTACTATCAGACCTGAAAAATCTCATTTTAAATGAAAAACTAATTTTGGTAAAGAAAAAAAAACAGAACACATCGATGTGCTCTGTCAATCTTTCAGACTATTGATTAGCGCGAAGCATCCGTACTTCACACTTCTCACCCGATTCCCTTCTCTTGTACCAGCAAAATCAAACTTATGTACTTTTACAGGGAATCCTTTTTTCGAAATACCAATATACACCGTTCCTACCGGTTTCCCCTCAACCGTACCAGGTCCTGCTACCCCAGTAAAGCTAATACCAATATCAGCATTTAGTAAGGAAGCCACATTTTCTGCTAATTCCTTTGCGCACTCCTCACTAACAGCTCCATTATTTTCGAGCGTTTCCTTTTTAACTCCAAGTACCTTTTCCTTTACCTCATTCGTATAGCAGACGACTCCGCCTTTTAGTACCGCACTCGAACCTGGAATAGCAGTCAGTTCCTGCTGAAACATCCCTCCGGTTAAGCTCTCTGCACAGGCAATCGTTAGCCCTTTGGTTTGAAGCAAGGTAAATAACTCATTCATTAACGAGGTCTCATCATACCCGTAGAAGAACTCTCCGACACGTAAACGAATTTTCTCTTCCGTTTCATTAATAAGTTCATTAGCTACTTCCTTTTTTTTGTGCTTGGCAGTTATGCGTAATGTGACTTCACCATCGCTAGCGAGCGGAGCAATAGTAGGATTAGATTGCGCATCAATCAAATCCTCAATTTTTGTTTCTAGTGCAGCCTCTCCTATCCCAAAGAAGCGCAGCACCCGTGAAACGATTGTCTCAGAGACATCTGGTTCCTTTTGTAATAAAGGCAAGGCATACTGTAAAAACATCGGTTCCATTTCCTTTGGTGGTCCTGGTAATAACATATAACGATGAGTGTTAGAAGTTAAAAGCATTCCAGGAGCCATTCCATTATCATTAGGCAACACAATAGAGTCAGCTAGTACCAGTGCTTGCTTCTTATTATTTTCCGTCATTATACGGTTTGTACGTTCAAAGTATTGTGAGATAGAATTAAGAGCAGCTTGATCAAATTCAAGCTCTTTACCGAGATGTTTGGCAATCGTTTCCTTTGTCAAATCATCCTTTGTCGGACCTAATCCACCTGTAAAAATAATTAAGTTAGATCGTCCTTCTGCAACAGCAATAGCTTGCTGTAAGCGGGTAGGGTTATCACCAACAACTGTATGATAAAATACATTTGTTCCAATGCTGGCTAGTTGTTTGGAAATGAAACGAGCGTTTGTATTAACAATTTGGCCGAGCAGTAGCTCTGATCCAACCGCAATGATCTCAGCATTCATGAATACACTCACCTAACCTCTAATTATTTTGAATTGATAAATGCTTGCTTATTTTTAGCAAAATAATCCCATCCAGACCAAATGGTGAAGAATGTAGCAACCCATAATGCAATGTCGGCAAACGGGAGTGACACAAGCTCAAAAATCGTATTATGTAATAGCAGTGCGGAGATGGCAACTATTTGTGTCCAGGTCTTAATCTTCCCAAGCATATTAGCCGCTACTACTTCTCCGCCTCCAGCTAGGATTGCTCGTAGACCCGTTACCGCAAACTCTCGGCAAATAATGATGATGACTAGCCAAGAAGCAGCAAGTCCAAATTCAACTAAAACAATTAACGCTGCTGACACAAGCAACTTATCTGCTAAAGGATCAAGGAACTTCCCAAGATTGGTTACAAGATTATACTTTCTAGCATAATAACCATCGACCCAATCAGTAGCAGATGCAAAAATAAAAATTAATGCTGCAATAAAGTGAGCAACAGGTAGCTCCGCCCCAATAAACTGCATATCCCCCCAATTAAAAGGATCGTACACAATAACTAAAAATAGTGGAATTAATAAAATTCGTGAGACAGTAATTTTATTAGGCAAATTCATTTTAAAGACCTCCATTTTAACCTAAACAATAGTACATGTAGTATTTACTACATATTCAATAAGACAAGCATACAACAAAATAGAAAAGAAAGCGAAAAAATAGTCACCATACGATGACTATTCGTTCACTGTTGGTACAAAGCGAATTGTGATATCCTGTCTAACTTGATCAGCTGGAGGTGTAGCATACTCTAGCTTTTGATCATTTACATATATCTCTGTGTTTGTTGAATTTCCAATAACCAGAACCGCTTCTTCTTCTTTGGAGTAATCAATTATCTTGTTTTCCTCAGCACCCTTTTTTAAGATCCCTTGCCAAAAAGAGTGTCCCTTGCCATTTAACAAATTCACCCAGGTTTCACCGGTTGAAACAAGCTTTACTTCAAATTTATCTGCATTTTTTAATTCAAAGACCGTTTCTTTCCCTTTAGATTCAGCCACGGTAACCTGTTGTGTAGGAGGTTCAACCTGTGTTGTTTCTTCCTCCGTTACTTCATTCGCACCAGATGTTTGATTATCTTCATCTTCAGTCGATTCCGTTTCTTTATCCGCTCCTGCTTCCTTCTCGGATAAATTGTCTTCATACTGTATTTGTTCACTATCAGTTTTTGCCGGTTCCTCTGCAGTTTCACCGTTTTCCTTTATATTAACTACTAAAAAGTAGGCAAGAGCCACGGCACCGATAATAAAAACACCAATTAGGAGTCTTGGAAGAATGGCAAAAACTTTCGAATTCCCCGGTGCTACATCCTTCCTAGTTTGCACCCTTGAAAGCTTCGTAGGAAAATCCTCGCTATGCGTCGAAGGAATATCTGACTTATATTCGGCAAATAGCTCATCAGGGTCCAGTTGGACAGCTTCTGCATATTGCTTAATAAAAGCACGAACATAAAACGGACCAGGTATAATGCTATAGTTTCCCTCTTCTAATGCTAGTAAATATCGTTTTTGGATTTTGGTTGTGGTTTGTAAATCGTCCAAGC
This sequence comes from Robertmurraya korlensis NBRC 107688, assembly GCF_001591645.1. Classification (GTDB taxonomy): domain Bacteria; phylum Bacillota; class Bacilli; order Bacillales; family Cytobacillaceae; genus Robertmurraya_A. Next base: position 59,518 of record NZ_BCVH01000021.1, read on the forward strand.
TCAAGCCGAGTGAAAGCCGAGCTTCTTTTAGTTTATTACTTAGTTCTGTCAACTTCTAACACCTTCCAATGCTAATAAAGAGCGTTTTCGCCAATTTTTTATGTACAAACGAAAACAGCACTATTAAAAATCAAATCCCCCAAAATCAGAATCTGAAAACATCGTATTTCTTACAACATCATACTTTATTTCCTCTTCTGGATCGTTTCTAAGCTCAATAAAATAATCAAAATCATCGAGTGTATATTCTGTGTTTTGGACAAAAACGTCCGGATGCTCAACGACTTTGACTGCTGGTAGTCGCATGATTTCTCGAACTAATTGCCAATGTCGTTCATTTGCTCTTCTTGTAGAAACTATTCCATCAATTATAAATAGATTGTTCTCATTATATTCGTCCTCAATTAACTGATTACGAACGGTTTGTTTTAAGAGCGTAGACGAGACAAATAGCCATCTCTTGTTCGCACAAACACTTGAAGCAACTATCGACTCGGTTTTTCCGACACGCGGCATTCCACGGATACCAATGAGTTTATGACCTTCCTGCTTAAATAACTCAGCCATAAAATCAACTAACAAACCTAGTTCATCGCGAACAAATCGAAAGGTCTTTTTATCATCAGCGTCTCTTTGTATGTATCTACCATGCCTTACAGCTAATCGGTCTCTTAGCTTAGGTTCTCTAAGCTTTATGATTTTAATCGTATCCATTGTTTTTAAAATAGATTCAAGTCGCTCGATTTGTTCATAATCCTGTGCTAGAATGAGCAGCCCACGTCTTCCTTCATCCACTCCATTAATGGTTACAATATTAATGGAGAGCATCCCTAATAATGAAGAAATATCTCCTAGCAATCCAGGCCGATTTTTCTGAATTTCATACTCCAAGTACCATTCTGTTTTGTTCATCTTTTCCATAGAATACCTCCAAGGGAAGCGCCATATTTGACCATTTTGGTGCAAATTAATCATCTTCTATCATATATGATTTTCTAGTAAGATGAAAGGAAAAACAGGAACAAGTCGAAACTTGGAGAAATATTTATACGATATGAAAAAAAAAGAGAGGAAGTCTGCCTCTCTTTTTGATTTACCTATTTAAACCATCTTAGCGTGAACCATCATTTTGAACGAGCTTCACCATCATATTAGCAATAGCATGCTGTTCTTCTGTTGTAGCAACAGACCAAAGGTCAGCTAAAATGCGCTCTTGTTCATTTTTCGGATCTATTTGCTTCGCTAAATAGTCTCCGATTTGGTAAGCAAGATCACCAATTACCTGCTTGTTCATTCCTTCATTCTGAGCATGATGCAGGCGATCACCTAAAAAGTCTTTCCATTGCTCCCAATTATCAAGTACAGACATTGTATAACCTCCTTTTTTTTACTACAAACTTATTTTGCTTTGTAAAGGAAGGAATTATTCATTTAGATAACATGAACATTTCATGACACTATGTATACCAACCCCCATTAACCGCAATGGTTTGGCCAGTAATATACCTTGAACCCGAAGAAAGAAGAAAGGAAACAGCCTCAGCAACCTCCTCACTAGACCCTAATCTTCCAACAGGAATTTCCTGCTTGAGCTCCTCAAGCTCTTCATCCGAGAAATTCTCTAACATCGGTGTCTGTATCGCCCCCGGAGCAACCGCATTAACCGTAATTCCACTTAAAGCAACTTCTTTACTTAATGCTTTTACAAACGCGATTTGGGCACCTTTTGCAGCAGAATAAGCTACTTCACAGGCAGCGCCCGTCTGTCCCCAGATAGAGGAGATTACAACAACTTGTCCATTACGTCTCTCCAAAAGCTTAGGAAGCAAATGCTTTGTCAATAAAATTGGTGCTGTAACTTGAAGTTTCATGATTTGCTCAAGATCATCATCTTTCAAGTCAACCAATAACCCATAATGGCTTTGACCACAATTATGTACGATTGCATCCAAGGCAAAAATATTCCCACAAAGTTTCTCAATTCCTTTTTTATCAGTCAGATCTGCTTGTATGGGAATATATTCATGCTTATATTCAGCAAGTTCACTAAGCAGATTTTTCATGCCCTCAATATTCTTATGATAATGTAAGTACAAAGAATAACCATCCTTGGCAAGTTTCCTTGCTAAAGCGGAGCCGATTCCCCCACTAGCCCCTGTAATTAACGCATATTTACTCACTACTTTTCTCCTCATTTCAACAAAAAGGCGCCGATAAACGACGCCTCGTCTTAAATTATTTCGGCACTACTTGACAAACCGCCATTCGATTTTCAGAAATAAAGTTGATAGCGACCTGCTGTATGTCCTCAATCGTAATCGCTTCTAATACAGGGACAACGTCGAATAAATTCATATCATTAAAAGCGTACCTAGTAAATTGATTGGCAATGTATTCTGGTGAATTAACTGCACGCAGGAATGCTCCAATTTTTTTCTTCTTCGTACGCTCCAAGCTCTCTGCCGTAATTTTTCTTGAACTTTTTTCTTCTATTAACATTCTTTTTATTTCTTCAGCTAATTGATCAGGGTTATTTGTGTCCCCACCAATCATTGCAAAGCCAAACCCTTTCTCTTGCGTATAATCAAAAGAGAAGGATTCATCAATAAGTCCATTGCTGTATAGCGTTTCATAATTTTCACTGCTTCTGCCAAACAACAACTCAAGCAACACATTTGTGGTCAATTCTTGTTTAAGCATCTCCTCGCCTTGTTTTTTCGTGTTAGTAGCTTTAACACTAACTAAACATTTAGAGGTATGCACATTCATTGGAAGAACCAATTTTTTTTCAGAAACATCTTCCTTTTCACTTTCGAATTTACGGTCAATTTCTACTTGTGATGGGAACGTCTTCTTAGCCTGGTTATCCTTGATCTGCTCCATGATTTCGTCTACCTGAACGGGACCAACAACAAACAACAGCATATTGCTTGGATGATAGAAGGTATGATAGCATTCATACAACATATCCTTTGTAATCTCAGCTATCGATTCCTTTGTACCAGCGATGTCAATCTTAACAGGGTGATTTTCAAATAGATTTTGGATTGCTCCAAAATATAACCGCCAGTCTGGATTATCATCATACATGTCTATTTCTTGACCAATAATGCCTTTTTCCTTTTCAACAGTCTTTTCCGAGAAATATGGATACTGTACAAAATCAATTAGAGTCTCCAGATTCTTTTCGACATCCGATGTACTTGAAAAAAGATACGCTGTTCTTGTAAACGACGTAAAGGCATTCGCTGATGCCCCTTGACGACTAAATTGCTGAAACACATCCCCATCTTCTTTTTCAAAAAGCTTATGCTCTAAAAAGTGGGCAATTCCGTCAGGAACCTTAACAAGCTCCGTTTTTCCTGCAGGAACAAAATGGTTGTCAATGGATCCATATTTAGTTGTGAAAGTAGCATATGTTTTGTTAAAACCCTTCTTTGGAAGGATGTATACCTCTAAACCATTTTCTAGCTTCTCATGGTAAAGTTCCTCTTGAAGCTGATCAAATGAGATTTTCTCCATTACTTTGTCGCCCCCGTTCCCGTTAAGAAATAGATCGTATCTAGTTGAATTTTATTTGCAACCTGTACGACCTCTTCCTTCGTCACAGTTTCTATTCGCTGCAACCATTCATCCAATTGGATTTCTTGACCTGCGACTACATTATGATAAAGAATTTCAACAATCCCACGTGCCGTGTCAAGCGTTTCAAGCAATTGATTCTTAATTACTGCCTTTGTCTGAATCAAATCGTCTTCAGAAAAATCTCCATCTTTCATAGCTTGCATTTGCTCTTTTATAATCGAAACGGCTTGATCGTAATTACTGTTATCGATACCTGACATGACCATTAGTAAACCTTTATGACTTTCGACCCGACTCGCAGCGTAGTAAGCAAGGCTAGCTTTCTCACGTACATTTATAAATAACTTCGAGTGTGAAAATCCTCCGTACACACCATTAAATACTTGGAGGGCAAAGTAATCTGGATCACCGTAAGTTACATTTGTACGGTAACCAATATTTAACTTCCCTTGCTTAACATCCTGTTCTTCCTTAATCACCTGTTCTTCCACCTGAGCTGGCTGATTCTTCACGACCTCTTGAGGAGTTCTTGATGAAAAGGTAAACCTTTCACTAACTGTTTGTTCTACATCTTGTTCATCTATATCACCGATTACATATAAACTAATCTCATCTTCAGCTAGTGCTTTCTTGTAATAATCGTATAAGTCTTTTCCGGTAATGGAATCCACTTCTGATTCTTTCCCGTGAACATGTAGAGAATACGGTTCCTCTTTACACATCTCTTCAATTAACCGGTTGTTTGAATACTTCATTTTATCATCATAGATGGATTGAATTCTTTGCTTTAAGCTCCGCTTCTCTTTCTCCAATGTTTCTTTATGAAATTCACCATCTCCCACATTTGGATTAGTTAATACTTCTACAAGAAAATCAATGGCTGTTTTAAGAAGTGGGGTAGAATCAGATAGGAACCGTTCATTAGCTACTTCCATTGCGAAGCTAATTGTATGATATTCACCTTTTTTACCTAAATCAATATAAAAAGTTGCCCCATACAATTCATCTAAATACCCTCGAAGCTGTCCAGTTGTAGGGAACTTTTTCGAATTACTTTGAAGAACGTTCGGAAGTAATGCGCGTTTCGTAACATTCTCTTTTTGTAAAGGTGCCTTCATTTTAAAAATAATGGTATTAGTCTTGAATTTATCTGTCTTCACCATATGTAACTTGTAACCGTTTATATCTTTAATTGTTTCAGAAACCACTGCCATATTTCCATCCTCCTTTACATCATGTGCTCGTAAATAGCTTTCCCATCTTGTGATACGGAATGTATTTAGATATACTATACCCTTTTGGACAAAGCGTTTTCAACTTTTGGTAATGAAGGGAAACATATACAAAAAAACCTCCAATACTTGGAGGCCTAAATAAGTGAGGAAATTGGTTGAGCAGGATAGGTATTCCGGTATACCAAACCAGTATCAAATATCGCCTGGTTTTTCCCTTTTTTCTTTGCTTCATACAAGAGGCAATCTGCAAGCGCTAGTAAATCCTCACCCTCTTGATGGTGTATCGAATTAACTACACCAAAACTCATTGTTACATTACTCATACATCTATTAAATGTTAATGTATTCATTTTTTTGTATATATTGGTGAAAAATACGTTCATTTCACTATCACTTAAGGTTGGAAGAATAATTGTAAACTCCTCTCCCCCATAGCGGAAGGCTTCACCTCCAGCTTGATTTGAACACTCTTTAAAAAGTTTGCCAATTTCAGCTAGAACTTCATCACCAGCAATATGGCCATATTGATCATTAATTCTTTTAAAATGATCAATATCCGACATTAATAAAATAAAAGGTTCTTTTTCTTTTTTCTGATTTTTCATTTCTTCTTGAAAGCTACGATGATTATATAAGCCCGTCAAGTAATCGGTAATCATTAGCTCATAATATCTTTCCTTTTGTTTCAAGTGTTTTCTTTCTCGTAAAACCAGCATGGAGCCAAATAAACCAATAATCCATATAAATGCAATGTTTAGGGCAAAGATCGTCAAAATGAGCGCCGATATATGTTGTTCTGTTAACAAAATAATGGTATACCCGATCGTAGCGCTAGATGATGAAATAAATGCTCCTTTTGTGTGCCAATAGATAGTTGCGTGCATGATAATTAAATAGAAGATGGAAAAAAGCGGACTCGTCACCCCGCCCGACAAAACCAGGAGCCAAATAACAGCAATGTAATCAAAAATAATGCCTGCTTTTGTTAATAAATGAAAATAGGGGTTTTGCGGCTTTAGTTTTATAAATGCGATTTGCGTACTAATCATATAGGTAATTCCAATTGCCAAAAGAATTGGGAACGTACGATGTTCTAACTCTAGTAGTTCGGAAAAAAATGGTGAATAAAATAATATGACAGATACAAGAAGAAATATCCAACGTAAGTATGAAAAAACCTTCTCTGTTTCATAATCGTCTAAGTATAATGACAACCTCATATTCAAACCTCTTCTATCGAATGAATTATTCCTATTTTACCATATTTTTGTAGCCTCCAACATCAAAATTATACAAATGTTTGAAAATTTAATAAAAGTTTGTATTCGTCTAAAATAAAAAATCTCCGTAAAACCGGAGATTTCAGATTGTCGACAAAAGCCAGCGAGTTGTCCATCGCATACCATGCTTTTCCTTCGCATCAGCAAAAACACGTTCGATCGTCTCTTTGCTTCTTGCATATATTTGTTTCATTTCATATGTGTGCCGTAATGTTCCGCTTCTTCTATGTAAGCCTTCCAAATATGACGCTGAATGAGAGTTTTTGTGATTCTTACACTGT
>NZ_BCVH01000022.1 GCF_001591645.1 Robertmurraya korlensis NBRC 107688
GCCGTCTTATTTCAGACGGCTTTTTTACTCTTTTCACTATTTGCTATGAATTTAGGTAAAGCTAATAATTGATAAGAATTACAAATTAGCAAAGGAATAATCATTAAGTATAACCAACTCTCTTCATTCACCCGAAGAATAGGCACCCATTCTAAGACAGTAACAACAATCATAAAAAAGAGGGCAGGTATAAATGCTTCTTTATTTGTTTGTCTAGCTTTGTAATAGGCGGCTATTACCCCACAAATAGCGATAAAAGAAGCTAGTCCCAAATACGGAACAAGACTATCCCCTTTTTCCGAAAATGCATTAAATCGTAAATAAACTAAATCAAAAAGGACAAAGATAATGAGTATAACCTGGACACTATTCCAAAGCTTCACAGATTTAAAAATACCTAATCCAAAACGATGAACCGTTAAATAGGCAAAGAAGCCCATTTGGCTTATTAGACTAAATATCAGTCCTACTCCAACTAACCAAGCTAGTATAGATAATATTTCAACGATCTGAAAATCTGAAAAAAATGGCTCAAATTCATTCCATCGAACAACAAAGCCAACGATTCCTGTTGTCATTCCCCCGAGTATAAGCGTCGAGAAAAACAACCTCACCAAGTTCCGGCTATTCACGTAATTTCCCCCATTTATGTATTCATTCCTTATTGATTGTACCAACCAAATTATGAAAAATCTAGGTTCGCGTAGGAAACGTATAATTTTTGTCATTTATCTTCATCATATACTATAGTTACTCTTCGAAAGGAGCGTTAATCATGCTTAATAAGTCTTTCGTGCTCCCTCTTTTACTAAGCGGGTTACTTCTTACTGGTTGTGCTGAAGCGGACCCAAGCAGCCAAATGGATTACGAAGCAACAAAGAAAATGGTTGTAGATATTTTAAAAACAGATGATGGAAAGAAAGCCATACAAGAAGTGATGAAGGACGACAAAATGAAAGAAACATTAATCATGGATCAAGCAGTTGTTTCAGATACAGTTGAAAAAGCACTTACATCTGATAAAGGGACAGAATTCTGGATAAAATCCTTTGAAGATCCAAAGTTTGCTGAGAGTGTTGCAAAGAGTATGGAGACACAGAACGAAGCACTTTTAAAGGACTTAATGAAAGACCCAGAATATAGAGCAATGATGATTGGAGTACTAAAAGATCCCGAACTAGAAAAAGAAGTGACGACCATTTTAAAAAGTAATGAATACAGAAAACACGTTCAAGCAGTTATAACAGAAACATTCGAAAGTCCATTATTTAAGGCAAAGATACAAGAGAGCATTTTAAAAGCTGTTGAAGAAGTAGCCGAGCAAAGCGGTAGCAAGGAAGAAGCAAAAGAAGAAGGAACAGGTGCATAGAAAAGCGGAAGCGCCCGCAAATAAGAAAACCCCTCCAAACGGAGAGGTTTTTCTTATTAATTCAGTGACTCAATAATAGTACCAGCAATTTCTTTGTATATTTGTCCTAATTTATGATCTTCGTGATAAACAGACGGAGCAAAGTCCTCTTCATTCCAGTCAGGTTGACCAAGAGGTAATTTTCCAAGCACTTTCGTTTGAAGCTCTTCTGCGAGTTTTTCTCCTCCACCCTGGCCAAATACATATTCCTTTTCCCCTGTAAGCTTACTTTCAAAGTAAGACATATTTTCAATAACACCTAAAATCTCATGATCCGTTTTAAGGGCCATGGCACCCGCTCTCGCTGCCACAAATGCGGCAGTTGGATGTGGTGTAGTGACAATAACCTCTTTACAAGTAGGAAGCATACTGTGTACATCTAGAGCTACGTCACCTGTCCCAGGTGGTAAGTCTAGTAGTAAATAATCTAAATCTCCCCACTCTACTTCATTAAAGAAGCTGTTTAGCATTTTCCCAAGCATCGGACCTCTCCAAATGATCGGAGAATTATCTTCAACAAAAAATCCCATTGAGATGACTTTTACACCAAAGCGTTCGACTGGAATGATTTTTTCCCCACGTACAGCCGGACGTTTCGTGATCCCCATCATATCAGGTACACTGAATCCATAAATATCGGCATCAACAAGCCCCACTCTTTTCCCTAATCTCGCTAAAGATACAGCAAGGTTAACAGACACCGTTGATTTACCTACCCCACCTTTTCCACTAGCAATAGCGATAAAGGTTGTCTTACTTCCTGGCGATAAAAGACCTTGTGATCCTTCCTCACCCGTAGAACGGAACTTCTCAATCGTCTCGTGTGGCAATTCAAAAAAACGAATTCCCACTGACTCAGCACCCGCTTCTTTTAATAAGTTAACCACTTTCATCTGTAACTGCAACTGCTCAGCTGTACCTGTTTTAGTAATCCCTATTTTAACACTTACATGTTTTTTCTCTTCTTTTATTTTTACTTCTTCAATGGCATTTAGTTCTTCTAATGTCTTATGTAAAAATGGCTCTTCGATACTCTGTAGAAGTTCAATGACTTTTGCTTCTGTTAACAACTTTTACACCGCCTTTTTGAATTCGTTTGCAGTTCCTATTATAACATAATCCCCTGAATTTACAGTTAACTGCATCACACCCCTATATAAGAAAAAGAAGGTGCCTTTCTTTCACCTTCTTACTCCATTTCAACTATTTCATTTTCGTTCGAGTAATAGCGTAGCATCCCTTTATAGATAGAAGCTGCTACCTTATCTTGATACTCCTCTGTCTTTAACAATTCCTTTTCCGTTGGATTAGATAAAAAACCAACCTCTACTAATACCCCTGGTTTCTTTGCATTTTTTAAAATATAGACAGAACTTAACGATTTTGCCTTCCGATCGGTATTTTCAAGATTAATTTTGAACTCATCTTGGATGAACTTTGCAGCCTTAGCATTTTCCTTTAACTGCGGTCCATAAAATGTTTGTGCACCACTCCACTTTTGTGAAGGAATCGCATTTAAATGGAGACTAATAAAAAAGTTTGCTTCAGATTCATTAATCATGGCTAAACGCTTTTTTAAATCCTCTACTTTCCTCCTGCTATATCCTTTTGTTCCATCTGCTGCTAAGTCGGTATCTTCCTCTCTTGTCATAATGACAAGGGCACCCTGCTCTTGAAGATAGTCTCTCAATTTTTTCGAAATACTAAGAGCTATGTCCTTCTCTAGTGCATCCTTTGTTCCCGCTCCGCCATCAGGTCCACCGTGACCGGGGTCAAGTAAAATGATCTGGCCTGATAGCGGAAGACTCCAAGAACTCCATGATTCTTTGGCTTTAAAATAATCGTACTGAAGAATGAAAAATAAAATAACTAATCCAGCAGTAAAAGCAATAATTTTTACTCTTTTGCTCATTTCTATGCGTCAGTCCTTCCCATCCGTCCGATATTCAATTTAATATATGGGACAAGATGGGATAATAGAACCTAGAGTTAGTGAAGCCTTAATTTATGCCTTCTTTCTCCGTTACGAAAGCCTTCATGCCACCAGCTTTCTACATATTGTTCGCATAGGTAAAATAAGGACTCACTATATATACCTTCTGTACCCTTTCCCCAATAAAGGAGAAAATTATACAGTGTATCGATTAGATGCTTTTCTTCTTTATGACATCTTTCCTTAATAGTCTCAACGGACTCTCCATAAAACCCGAATTTACTAAAATGCGCACCTAGAAGATACGCTTCAATCGCAACATCATAACATGCCTCTTCAATCCCTGATTGCGTAAGTAAATTGGCTGTCATACGGGAGGAGCCAAAATATTGTTTTACTCGTTCCTTTAACACTTTAAGCGAGATTTCTCTTAAGACTGACTTTTCATATTTCAACTGCTTTTCACGTTTTTTTTCTTTAAAGGTTGTAATTACATTCACTGCATTGTCACCCCTTTCGGTTATTCTTTAACGACGAAAAGCGAGACATACAAAATTGGCAGTGAATTCACCTTCCAATTTTTTTGATTAATTTTCCTACATCTTAACTACCTATTTACAATGATTTAAAATACATGAAACAAATGCGAGGCAGGAATATGATACAAAATCTAGAATTGATTACCATGTAGAAAAAAATGAAGTTAGGCAGGTACTAGTATGAACCAACTTGAAATTGATACGCTCGAGATATTGGATAGAATTACTGACGGTTTCTTTTCGGTTGATACTAACTGGAATTTCACTTATATAAACTCCAAGGCGTCCCAGTTATTATTTCGTAATCGAGAAGATCTTTTTGGCAAGAATATATGGAGTGAATTCCCTGAGGCAGTCGACTTACCGTTTTATGAACAATACACAAAAGCAGTAACTGAACAAGTATCCGTTCAATTTGATTCATTTTTCCCTCCCCTAGATACCTGGTTTGATGTGAGAGCCTATCCATCTGCAAATGGTCTCTCCGTTTACTTTTTAGATGTTACAATCAAAAAGAAAGCTGTTTCTGAACAGCAACAACATTATAAATCACTCTTTGAACAAAATCCTGATGCAGTCTTTTCATTTGATTTACAAGGTAACTACCTTAGCGTCAATTCAGCTATGGAACAGCTGCTAGGATATACAGAAGCAGAATTCCTTCAAATATCCTATCTCCCCCTTGTTGAAGAAGCAGAGTTACAAAGGACAAGAAACCATTATGAATTAGCAGCAGCTGGTTACACTCAACATTATGAAACAAAAGCATTACATAAAGATGGGCGAGTTATTCATGTGAGTGTTACAAACATCCCAATTATAGTTGATAAAGAAGTGGTTGGTGTATATGGCATCGCAAAGGATATTACTGACCATAAGGCGACAGAACAACAACTTATTAAGTCTGAGAAGCTTTCGGCCATTGGACAACTCTCAGCTTCCATCGCACACGAAATACGTAACCCTCTTACTGCTCTCAAGGGATTCCTACAAATTATGAGGTCATCTGCCCCAAGCAAAGAAATATGCTATTACGAGATAATGGCTGACGAAATTGCACGCATTGAACAGATTACTGGTGAGCTATTAATGGTAGCCAAACCACAAGTTCATCATTTCCATTATGAGAACCTGAAAGAGATTTTCCATGATGTAAACACACTACTTAGTTCACAAGCACTTATGAATAAAGTAAACATTAAGGTCCATTCTGAAGAGATTCCCCTTGTATACTGTGTGGGCCACCAGTTAAAACAGGTACTGATTAACTTAATAAAAAACGCGATTGAATCGATGCCATCTGGCGGAAATATACATGTGTTCATAGACAAAACAAATAACGATGAGGTCATTATAATAATTCAAGACCAGGGCTGCGGCATCCCGGAAGATTTACTAGATAATATCGGCATTCCCTTTTATACGACCAAGCAAAAAGGAACAGGGTTAGGAATGATGACCAGCTTTAAAATTATTGAGTCACATGCAGGTTCAATGGAGATAACTAGTAAAGAAGGCGAAGGAACGGTAGTAAAGATCCTTTTACCCGTTCATTTTGTAGAGTAATCACTCATACAATAGAGAGGAGGTGTTTTTACTTTTACAAAAATAAAAGACCCCCAACCACGGTTGAGAGTCTTTGATAAGCGTAAAATTAACGCTTTGAGAACTGAGGTGCACGACGAGCGCCTTTAAGACCGTATTTCTTACGTTCTTTCATACGAGCGTCACGAGTTAATAATCCAGCACGCTTAAGTGTTGGACGGTATTCTGGGTCAACATTTAGTAACGCACGAGCGATACCGTGGCGGATTGCGCCAGCTTGACCAGTGTAACCTCCACCATTAACGTTAACAAGAATATCATAGCTACCTAGAGTTTCTGTTGCGTTTAATGGTTGCTTTACTACTTCACGTAGTGCTTCGAATGGAATGTAATCAGTGATGTCACGATCGTTGATTGTGATTTTACCGCTGCCTGGAACTAGACGAACACGTGCAACGGAGCTTTTACGACGACCAGTACCAATGTATTGAACCTGTGCCAATATAATACCCTCCCTTTAATTATCCACGAAGTTCGTAAACTTCAGGTTGTTGTGCTTGGTGCGGATGCTCGCTACCAGCGTATACGTGTAACTTTCTGAACATTTGACGACCTAAAGAATTTTTAGGAAGCATGCCTTTGATAGCAAGCTCTAACATTCTTTCAGCGTAGTTTGTACGCATTTCAAGAGCCGTTCTAGTTTTTAAACCACCTGGGTGCATTGTGTGGCGGTAGTAGATCTTGTCAGTTAATTTCTTACCAGTTAACTCGATCTTTGAAGCATTGATTAGAATTACGTTATCACCAGTATCAACATGTGGTGTGAAAGTTGGTTTATGTTTTCCACGTAGAATTGATGCAACTTCTGAAGCAAGACGTCCAAGAGTTTTGCCTTCTGCATCAATCACGTACCATTTACGTTCAATATTGTTTGAATTAGCCATAAACGTTGTACGCATTGAAGATTCCCTCCTAAATTTTCATTCATAAAATTTTGTTCTAGCATGCTTCCCACACGTGTTCCGACATGTGTTCTGTCATGGTTTACGTATATCTCGACATAATAAGTTAACGGGGCTTATCATGGGATTAAAATACATACATCTGATATCATATACTGCATTAGCCCTGATGTCAAGGAAATGTTACACCAGGATTAGTTGTCATAGAAATTTTTTAATCAATTCTTCTATTAATCATCATTACTTATAAAATACTTCCCAAAGGTATAACCCTTGTGGGGGAGCTGTTTTTCCAGCAAATGTTCGGTCTCGCTTCTCTAGGATACCAGGGATCGAGTCAGCCATTATAGCACCGGTTCCTACCTGTAAAAGGGTCCCAACAATGATACGAACCATATTATACAGAAAACCATTTCCTCGAAAGCGAAGTACCAGCTGTTCACCTTCAGAAGATATATCTAGATCATATATTGTTCTTACTCGGTCCACTACTTCTGTTTTTGCTGAACAAAAGCTAGTAAAATCGTATTCACCAATAAAATGAACACATGCCTCTTTCATAGCCTCTAGGTTCAATTGATAAGGGAAATGATACGAATAATTTCTATGAAACGGATCGCGTATTTTCTGATTATCAATAAAATACCGATATTCTTTACCAGTTGCGTGAAAGCGTGCATGAAACTCTTTATCGACTTCCTCAATCGACAAGATGACAATCTCACTCGATAAGGTTGCATTCAGCGCTAGCTGCCACTTAGCTAAGGGAATGTTTAGATCCGAATCGAAATGAATCACCTGCCCCCTCGCATGTACGCCTGCATCTGTACGCCCAGAAGCAGTCACCTTTACTTCTTTGCCTTTATGGAGCTTAGAAAGGGCTGCCTCAAGCTCTGATTGAACCGTACGCTTATTAGGCTGTACCTGATAGCCGTGAAAAGCCGTACCGTCGTAAGATACTTCACACTTATATCTCTTCATGAGAACCACACCTCTATGCTCGTAAAATCGCAAGTAAAGCGGTAACTAGGCCTAATGCAAGGAGCATCGAAGTATCTCTAATACCCCAGTTCAATTGTCGGTACTTTGTTCTTCCCTCGCCACCACGGTACCCCCTTGCCTCCATCGCAATGGCAAGCTCCTCTGCCCGTTTAAAAGAAGAAATAAACAAAGGAATAAGCAATGGAATAATAGCCTTTACACGGTCCTTTACAGGTCCTCCAGTAAAGTCTACTCCACGAGCAGACTGTGCCTTCATAATCTTGTCCGTTTCTTGCATAAGAGTAGGAATGAAACGTAAAGATATCGACATCATTAACGCTAACTCATGAACCGGAAATTTTACTTTCTTTAATGGTCCAAGAAGCTCCTCAAGTCCATCTGTTATTTCAATAGGTGTCGTTGTTAATGTTAGGAGAGAAGTCATAAGAATCAATAAAAAGAATCGTAATGAGATAAAAAGACCTTGCTTTACCCCTTCTTCATATACCTCTATCCACCCCAACTGGAATAAAAGAGTCCCTTCCTTAGTTAAAAAAAGATGGAGAAATAATGTAAAGACGACTAACCATAATACCGGCTTCAAGCCAGACATAATAAACCGTATTGATATCTTTGATAAAGAAAGCATTATTATGGTATAAACAAGCAAAGTGCCATATGTTAGAGAATTATTTGCTAAAAAAACTACACAAACAAATAAAAAGATCAGAACAAGTTTTGAACGAGGATCCATACGATGTAACACAGAGTCTGCAGGAATATAACGACCAAATATCATTTTATCCATCTATTTAGACCCTCCCTGCAAGTGCTTCATAATTGTTTCAGATAACTCGTTAATCGTTAAACAGGTTTTCCCCAATGATTGGCCAAATTCTGCTTCAAACATCCTTTGAAATCGAACAACCTCTGGTACATCAAGTCCTAAATGAAATAGTTCATCTGGTTCACTAAAAATCTCTATTGGATTTCCTTTTCTAAAGACACGTCCTTGGTGCATAATTGCAATTTGGTCAGCATATAGGGCTGCATCCTCCATACTATGAGTAACAAGAATCGTAGAAAGATTTCGTTCTTTATGCAACGAATAAAACATATCCATGATTTCTTTTCTTCCACGTGGGTCTAATCCTGCAGTTGGCTCATCTAGGACAATTACATCCGGTTGCATCGCAAGTACTCCGGCAATGGCAACCCTTCTCATCTGTCCACCTGATAAATCAAAGGGTGACTTCTGAAGTATTGCCTCCTGTAAGCCTACTTGACGTATCGCAATCTTCGCTCGTTCTTTTGCTTCTGCCTCAGACACACCGAAATTCATAGGTCCAAAGCATATGTCCTTTTCAACAGTTTCCTCAAACAACTGATGCTCTGGGAACTGAAAAACGATTCCGACCTTTTTTCTAACTTCTTTTAGATGTTTTTGTTTTTTATCACTTGTTATTACTCGGTCGCCAATGACAACCTTGCCATTCGTCGGTTTTAATAATGCATTTAAATGCTGAATAACCGTGGATTTTCCAGAACCAGTATGCCCAATGATTGCTAAAAAAGTTCCTGCTTTTATTTCAATAGAGACATCTACTAAAGCAAGGCGTTCAAAGGGTGTATTCGCTTGATATTTGTATTCTACTTCTTGTAGTGAGATGTCCATAATTGTTTCACCAACTCTTCTTCAGATAGAAAATGTTTATCTAAGGTGAGGCCCAATTCTTTAAACCTCTTGCTTAACTTTATAGAAAAAGGAATATCTAATCCTAGGGAGATTAATTCCTCATCCAAATGAAAAATCTCATTAGGCGTTCCCTCTTTATACACCTGTCCCCTATTCATAACAATCATGCGGTCAGCCTTGGCGGCTTCCTCCAAATCATGTGTAATAGACACAACTGTTAAATCATTATCTTTCTTAAGCTCCCGTATCGTTTCTAGTACCTGCTCTCGTCCTTTTGGGTCAAGCATAGAAGTTGCCTCATCTAACACAATAATAGATGGTTTTAAAGCCAATACAGATGCTATAGCAACTCTCTGCTTTTGTCCACCTGACAGATGATGAGGCTCTTGTAATATAAAAGAACTCATTTTCACTTGTTCTAATGCTTCCTGTACACGATTAATCATTTCTTCACGAGGGATTCCATGATTCTCCAAGCCAAATGCTACATCATCCTGGACAGTAGTACCAACGAATTGATTATCCGGGTTTTGAAACACCATTCCGACGAATTTCCTCGTATCCCAAACGGTTTCTTCAGACAACTTGATTCCACCAATGGTAATCGTTCCTTTTTCAGCAAACTGAAGCCCATTTAACAGTTTCGCAAGGGTTGATTTACCCGAACCATTATGACCTACAATCGCAAGCCACTCACCTTTATTTATGTTAAGGGAGACATCATTTAATGCGTACTCCTCTTGAAGATCATATTTAAATGAGACATTTTCAATCTCAACTATGGGTGCTATCATCATACTCATCTCCCCTCAGGCTACCAATTCTTATCTATAGAAAAAACTCATAATTATAAAGAAAACTCGCCAATCTTGGCGAGCTTTGAAAGTGAAGACACGGACCATTCACCGTAAAATATAAAATAATATGTATAATGGCATAAATGAATGAATGTCTCATTGACTTCTTATTCCAATGCTCTTTTTCTAAATAAAGCCTGCGCCTCCTCTTCCTTCCAAATAAGAGTGAGGCGCATGAGCTAGACGAGAAGTGAAAACATATAACTACACCCTCATCGTAACACTCGTTGGGCTTAATGCTTTAGTAGTTAACATCTTTTACAGCAAAAGGGCAGAGAACAAGTTCCTGTGTAAACTGTCCTTCACCCTTGTTGTCTGTACTAGCTATTAAACTAATTCGATAATAACCATTGGAGCTCCGTCTCCACGACGTGGTCCAAGCTTCATGATTCTAGTGTAACCACCTTGACGTTCTTCGTAACGACCAGCGATGTCACTGAATAATTTTTGAACAGCATCTTGGTTTGTTTCAGCATTAGCTACTTCGTGACGTACGTAAGCAGATGCTTGACGACGAGCATGAAGGTCTCCACGCTTACCAAGAGTAATCATTTTCTCAACTACTGAACGAAGTTCTTTAGCACGAGCTTCAGTTGTTTCAATACGCTCATTAATGATTAAGTCTGTTGTTAAATCACGTAACATAGCTTTACGTTGAGCGCTAGTGCGGCCTAACTTTCTGTATCCCATGAAAGTTTCCCTCCTTTGTTGAAGTCATTTATCTCTAGTTGCTTAAGACTTGGTACAGTAAGGTCATTGACCATAAGATCAATCGTCTTTACGTAATCCTAATCCAAGCTCTTCAAGTTTATGCTTTACTTCCTCAAGAGACTTACGCCCTAAGTTACGTACCTTCATCATATCCTCTTCAGTCTTGTTAGCAAGCTCTTGAACAGTGTTGATGCCAGCACGCTTTAAGCAGTTATATGAACGAACGGAAAGATCCAATTCTTCAATCGTCATCTCAAGTACTTTTTCTTTTTGATCTTCTTCTTTTTCAACCATGATCTCAGCATTTTGTGCTTCATCAGTTAAACCAACGAAGATGTTTAAATGCTCAGTTAAGATTTTCGCTCCAAGTGCAACAGCATCTTGAGGACCAGTGCTTCCATCAGTCCATACATCGAAAGTTAACTTATCATAGTTCGTCATTTGACCGACACGAGTGTTCTCTACTTGGTAGACAACACGTGAAACTGGAGTGTAGATGGAGTCGATTGGAATAACACCGATTGGTTGATCCTCTCTCTTGTTCTGATCAGCAGGTGTATACCCTCTTCCACGCTTAGCAGTTAAGCGCATGCGAAGATTGCCGTTCGAACCAAGGGTCGCAATGTGTAGATCCGGGTTTAATATCTCGACATCACTGTCATGAGTTACGTCAGCCGCAGTCACTACTCCCTCACCTTGCACATCAATTTCAAGCGTCTTCTCTTCATCAGAGTAGATTTTCAGTGCCAGTTTCTTAATATTTAAAATAATAGAAGTAACATCTTCTACGACGCCTTCAATTGTTGAGAATTCATGAAGCACCCCATCGACCTGAATCGATGTGACCGCCGCACCTGGGAGTGACGACAATAGGATACGACGTAAGGAGTTACCCAAAGTAGTACCATATCCACGTTCTAGTGGTTCTACGACGAACTTCCCGTACTTGGCATCATCGCTGATCTCAACCGTTTCGATTTTTGGTTTTTCTATTTCGATCATCAAATATACCCTCCTTCAAAACGTCGAAACCTCGGTTAGTTTTTGTTTAACCGAAATTCCCCCTGTATACGTTCCCGCTTGTGCACAACAACTGGAAAAATGATCCTGTATAAACGTATAAAGTTCTTATCATATCCCATTATAGACAGGGATTTTTTTTCTATACAGAAAAATTATACACGACGACGTTTTGGTGGACGACATCCATTATGAGGAACTGGAGTAACGTCTCTAATAGCAGTAACCTCTAGACCTGCAGCTTGAAGAGCACGGATAGCAGCTTCACGTCCTGCACCAGGTCCTTTAACTGTTACTTCTAAAGTTTTCATTCCATGTTCCATAGATGTTTTAGCTGCTGTTTCAGCTGCCATTTGCGCTGCAAAAGGAGTAGATTTACGAGAACCTTTGAATCCTAAAGAACCTGCGCTTGACCATGAAAGAGCATTTCCATGAACATCAGTGATTGTTACGATCGTGTTATTAAATGTAGAACGGATATGAGCAATCCCTTGTTCAATATTCTTTTTTACACGACGCTTACGAGTATTAGTTTTACGAGCCATTTAAAGTACCTCCTTTACCGATTATTTCTTCTTGTTAGCTACAGTCTTACGTGGACCTTTACGAGTACGTGCATTGTTCTTCGTGTTTTGACCGCGAACTGGTAAGCCACGACGATGACGAAGACCACGGTATGAACCGATTTCCATTAAACGCTTGATGTTTAATGAAATTTCACGACGAAGGTCACCTTCAACTTTTAATTTATCAACGATATCACGAATCTTGTTAAGTTCGTCTTCTGTTAGATCACGCACACGAGTTTCTTCAGAAACGCCAGCCTCTGATAATACTTTTTGTGCAGTATTTTTACCAATACCATAGATGTAAGTTAATGAGATTACTACACGCTTTTCACGTGGAATATCAACACCTGCAATACGTGCCATTTACTAGAGCACCTCCCTCTTTTTTAGCCTTGTTTTTGTTTATGCTTAGGGTTTTCACAAATAACCATAACTTTGCCGCGTCTACGGATAACTTTACACTTTTCGCAGATCGGCTTAACAGATGGTCTCACTTTCATTATCCTAACCTCCTTGATATTACGGAGTGCAACAGATTATTTAAAGCGGTAAGTAATTCTTCCGCGTGTTAAGTCATATGGGGATAGCTCAACAGTTACTTTGTCACCAGGTAAAATTCGGATGAAGTGCATACGAATTTTTCCGGAAACATGAGCTAGTACTGTATGACCATTTTCTAATTCTACCTTAAACATAGCGTTAGGCAAAGTTTCAAGAACCGTACCTTCAATTTCAATTACATCATCTTTCGCCATAGAACTAGTCTCCCTTCTACTCATCAGTTACATGATCCATTAAATACTTACTGAAAGAAATCGTAGCTTTCCAATGCAACACGACCGGTCAATACACTACAATTTTCTAGCAACCTTATAATTATAGCATATTAAATAGGATTTGCCCAATTTTAATAATTAAAATATTACTAAACACTTGACAGTTCCTTTAGTCTTAACAAGTTAAGCTTTTGTAAGAACTTCAAAGCCCGTTTCAGTGATAGCAATTGTATGCTCAAAGTGTGCACACATACTCCCATCTACTGTTACAACGGTCCAATCGTCAGCTAATGTCTTAACATAACGACTTCCTGCATTCACCATTGGCTCAACCGCTAGTACCATTCCAGGTTTTAAACGTGGGCCCTTATTAGGTGGACCATAATGGGGAATTTGAGGATCCTCATGTAAGTCTTGCCCTATTCCATGGCCTACATACTCGCGTACAACTGAAAACCCGTTTGCTTCCACATAAGCTTGAATCGCGTGGGAGATGTTCGACAGGCGGTCACCTGGCTTAGCCTCATTGAGTCCCTTGTATAAGGATTCCTCCGTAACATCTAAAAGACGCTGTGTCTCCTCATCAATGGAACCAACAGCATAAGTCCAAGCTGAATCACCATGATAGCCATTATACTCAGCACCGATATCAATACTGATAATATCACCGTTGTTTAACATACGGTTTCCAGGAATCCCATGCACTAATTCTTCATTAACAGAAGCACAAATGCTGCCTGTAAAGCCGTTATAACCTTTAAAGGAAGGAATTGCATCATGCTTTCTTATAAAAGCTTCAGCGATTTTATCCAATTCCATTGTGGTTATACCGGGAACGATATGCTTTTTTAACTCCTGGTGCGTAAGTGCAACGATGCGACCAGCTTCACGCATTATTTCAATCTCACGCGGAGTCTTGCAAATAATCATTTACGCAAGCTCCCGAAGAAGGCTGTCAATATCATTGAAAACATCATTAATATCTTGTTGACCATTAATATTTTTCAAGTAACCTTTTGTCTCATAAAAATGAAGTAAAGGTTCAGATTGTTGAATATTAACTTCTAAACGGTTATGAACTGTTTCTTCGTTATCATCTGCACGTTGATAAAGCTCTCCACCACAACGGTCACATGTATCATCCTTTGCAGGAGGATTGAAAACCAAGTGATAAGTAGCTCCACAATCTTTACAAATACGACGACCAGTTAAACGTTCCATCAGAATACTTTGGTCCACATCAATATTTAAACAGTAATCAATTTTCTTATTTAATCCAGTAAGCATATTCTCTAGCGCTTCTGCTTGAGCAACAGTTCTAGGAAAACCATCAAGTAAGAATCCCTTTTGACAGTCATCTTTACTTAATCTTTCACGAACAATACCAATTGTTACTTCATCCGGAACAAGTGCACCTTGATCCATGAAAGATTTTGCTTTTAAACCTAGTTCTGTTCCTTCCTTCATTGCAGCACGGAACATATCTCCTGTCGAGATATGAGGGATAGAATATTTTTCAACGATTTTTTCAGCTTGAGTGCCTTTTCCCGCACCTGGTAGCCCCATCAAAACTAAATTCACTCTGGCTCCCCCTCAGTCTCTAAAACGGCGTTTGGGAACGGGTGTCCCCAAAATCCGATTTATTTTATAAAACCTTTATAGTGACGCTTAACAAGCTGAGCTTCAAGCTGTTTCATTGTTTCGAGGGCAACCCCGATCACGATAAGCAAGCTCGTTCCACCAATTTGAGCAGATTCCGGAAGACCCGCAAACTTCACAAAAAAGACTGGAAGAATGGCAATAGCTGATAAGAACAGCGCACCAACGAAAGTTAAGCGGTATAATACGCGCGTTAAATATTCTTGAGTGTTCTTACCTGGACGAATTCCTGGAATATATCCACCTTGCTTCTTCAAGTTTTCAGCCACTTGTTCTGGATTCACTTGAATGAAAGCATAGAAATAGGTAAATGCGATAATAAGCGCACAGTATATCACCATACCTACTGGATGTGTATAATCAAAAATTCGCTCAATCCAAATGGTTACGCTATTTTGCTCAAAGAACTGTGCAATCGTTCTTGGAGTAATAATAAACGAAACCGCAAAGATAACAGGGATAACACCAGCAGCATTTACCTTTAAAGGCAAGTGAGTGGATTGTCCTGCAGGCGAAGAGCCAGCTGTCATTTTCTTTGCATATTGAATTGGGATTTTACGCAAAGCTTGTTGAATAAAGATAGTACCAACAATAATCGCAATTACTGCTAATATAATCAACAATACTGTTACGATATTTAAGAAAAGCTGATCACCGGCATCCTGAAACTGCTGTGCATAGATTTGGTTTGCGATATTCGGAATGCTAGCAACGATACCAGCAAAGATGATAATCGAGATACCATTTCCGACCCCATTGGAAGTGATTTGTTCACCTAACCATAAAAGGAACGCAGTACCGCCTGTTAACACGGTTGCAATTAAAAGATAAGTTCCAATGCCAGGCTTTTCAATTAATAATCCACCAGCAAGGTTATTAAATCCATACGACATTCCGAACGCTTGGATAAATCCAAGAACGATCGTAAAATAGCGGGTAAATTGAGCAAGCTTACGACGACCTACATCACCTTGTTTAGACCATTCCGTGAATTTCGGCACCACATCCATCTGTAAAAGTTGAATGATAATTGATGCTGTAATATACGGCATGATTCCCATAGCAAGAATAGAGAAGTTGCTAAGTGCTCCACCGCCAAATGTATTCAAAACTCCAAATACACTAAGTTGATCTTGTGCTTTTAAAATATCGGTATTCACATGTGGAACAGGAATAAATGTCCCGATTCTAAATACAATCAACATTAAAAGGGTGAATATGATTTTTCGTCTTATATCACCCACGCGCATAAAATTGGAGATTGTCTGAAACATTAAATCACCTCTGTTTGACCGCCGGCCGCTTCAATAGCTTCCTTTGCAGCAGAGGAGAATTTATGAGCTTTTACAGTAAGCTTTTTCTCAACATTGCCTTTAGCAAGAATCTTGATTCCTGCTTTTTCACTACTAACTACACCAGTTTCAATAAGAAGTTCTGGAGTAACTTCAGTTCCGTCTTCAAAACGGTTTAGAGCATCAAGGTTTACAATTGCGTATTCCTTGCGGTTAATGTTGGTAAATCCACGCTTAGGTAGACGTTGGAATAAAGGTGTTTGACCACCCTCGAAGCCAGGACGTACACCGCCACCAGAACGAGCATTTTGACCTTTATGACCTTTACCAGCAGTTTTACCTTGCCCAGAACCGATACCGCGTCCAAGACGCTTTCGCTCACGACGAGAACCTTCTGCAGGTTTTAATTCATGAAGTTTCATATTGGCACCTCCTTATTTCAAAGAAAAATCTTTTTATTTCTCTACTACCGTTACAAGGTGGGCAACTTTAGTGATCATACCGCGGATTGCAGCATTGTCTTGTTGCTCAACTGTTTGGTGCATTTTACGTAAACCAAGTGCTTTAACAGTCTCTTTTTGATCTTGTGGACGTCCAATAACACTGCGAGTAAGGGTAATTTCTAATTTATTAGCCATTATGTTTCCCCCCTTAACCTAACAGTTCTTCTACTGATTTACCACGTAATTTAGCTACGTCTTCAGCACGCTTTAATTGTTTCAAACCGTCCAAAGTTGCACGAACCATGTTAATTGGTGTGTTTGTACCTAAAGATTTAGATAAGATATCAGCTACACCAGCTAATTCAAGTACCGCACGAACTGGACCACCAGCGATAACCCCAGTACCTTCAGAAGCAGGCTTTAGAAGGATTTCACCAGCACCGAAGTGTCCGATTACTTGGTGTGGAATCGTAGTACCAACCATAGGTACCTCGATTAAGTTTTTCTTAGCATCTTCAATTGCTTTACGGATTGCATCTGGTACTTCTTGAGCTTTACCAGTACCAAAGCCAACGTGGCCGTTTTTGTCACCTACTACTACTAGAGCAGAGAAACGGAAACGACGTCCACCTTTAACAACTTTCGCAACACGGTTAACCGTAACTACGCGTTCTTCAAGTTCAAGTTTGTTTGGATCAATACGACGCATCTTTTTGTGTCCCTCCTTTGTCTATTAAAATTCTAAGCCGTTTTCACGAGCAGCATCTGCTAGTGCTTTCACGCGTCCATGATATAAGTATCCTCCACGATCGAAAACAACAGCTTTAACGCCTTTTTCTACAGCACGCTTTGCAACTAATTCTCCGACCTTAACCGCTGCATCAACGTTACCAGTAGATTCAAGACCGATTTCTTTATCTAAAGTTGAAGCACTCGCTAAAGTTACTCCACTTACATCGTCAATTAGTTGTGCATAAATGTGCTTGCTTGAACGGAACACATTTAGACGAGGACGAGCTGCAGTACCGCTAAGTTTTGAACGCACACGTGCGTGTCTTTTCTTACGCGTTGCATTTTTGTCAGCCTTCGTAATCATTTTGGTCACTCCTTTCGTTTACCCCTTAGGGCATTACTTACCTGTTTTACCTTCTTTACGACGAACAAATTCGCCTTCATAACGGATTCCTTTACCTTTGTAAGGCT
The DNA here is from genome assembly GCF_001591645.1 of Robertmurraya korlensis NBRC 107688. GTDB lineage: Bacteria > Bacillota > Bacilli > Bacillales > Cytobacillaceae > Robertmurraya_A. The sequence continues at coordinate 17,595 of NZ_BCVH01000022.1, forward strand.
CTGGAGGACGAACGTCACGAATGTTAGCAGCAAGTGCGCCAACGCGCTCCTTGTTTGTACCTTTTACAATTACACGAGTATTTGAAGGTACTTCGACTTCGATTCCTGTTTCAGGCTCGATTTCAACTGGATGAGAGTATCCAACGTTTAATACAAGCTTTGTACCTTGCTTTTGAGCACGGTATCCAACCCCGATTAATTCAAGTGTTCTTTCGAACCCTTTAGATACACCTTCAACCATGTTTGAAAGTAATGCGCGAGTAGTACCGTGCAATGCGCGGTGTTCCTTCGCATCAGATGGACGAGAAACGTTAATTACGTTTTCCTCAACCTTGATTTCAATATCTGGATTAAATGAACGACTAAGTTCACCTTTAGGACCTTTTACTGTTACGTTGTTTCCATCAACTGTTACTGTAACGCCAGATGGAATTTCAACTGGTTTTTTACCTACGCGAGACATTTAGTGCACCTCCATTCTTTAAGAAACTCTATTACCAAACGTATGCTAGTACTTCTCCGCCTACTTGCTTTGCGCGAGCTTCTTTATCAGTAAGAACGCCTTGAGAAGTAGATACTAATGCGATTCCAAGACCGTTAAGTACGCGTGGAACCTCTGTAGCTTTTGCATATACACGAAGACCAGGCTTACTGATACGCTTAAGACCAGTAATAACACGTTCGTTATTCGAACCATATTTTAAGAAAATACGGATGATTCCTTGCTTGTTGTCCTCGATATATTCAACATCACGCACGAAGCCTTCACGCTTTAAGATTTCAGCGATTTCTTTCTTCGTGTTAGAAGCAGGAACTTCTAATTTTTCGTGACGAACCATATTCGCATTACGGATGCGAGTTAGCAAATCTGCAATTGGATCTGTCATGACCATTGTTTTTTACCTCCTTCCCAAACTCTAGTTTTACCAGCTAGCTTTTTTCACACCAGGAATTTGCCCTTTGTATGCTAATTCACGGAAACAAATACGGCAAAGCTTAAATTTACGGTATACAGAATGTGGACGTCCGCAACGTTCGCAACGTGTGTATTCTTGAACCTTGAATTTAGGCGTGCGTTTTTGTTTCGCAATCATTGACTTTTTAGCCACGTTTTCGCCTCCCTCTATTTACCGATTACTTTTGGAATGGCATTCCAAATTGAGTTAACAGTTCACGAGCTTCTTCATCAGTATTAGCTGTAGTAACGATAACAATATCCATACCACGAACTTTACTTACTTTATCGTAATCAATTTCAGGGAAGATTAACTGTTCTTTTACACCTAATGTGTAGTTTCCACGTCCGTCGAAAGACTTTTTAGAAATACCGCGGAAGTCACGTACACGTGGAAGAGATACAGAAACCAACTTGTCGAAGAATTCGTACATACGCTCTCCACGAAGAGTAACCTTCGCACCGATTGGCATACCTTCACGTAGACGGAAACCAGCGATAGATTTCTTTGCACGAGTAACAACTGGCTTTTGACCAGAGATAGCAGCTAGTTCTTCTACCGCGTTATCAAGTGCTTTCGCGTTTTGTACTGCATCACCAACACCCATGTTGATAACGATCTTTTCAAGCTTCGGTACTTGCATAATTGATTTATAGTTAAACTTGCTCACAAGAGCAGGAGTAATTTCTTTAACATATTTTTCTTTTAGGCGGTTCATTTTTGTACCTCCCTTCTTTTAGACTTATTTATCTAGTACTTCACCGGATTTTTTTGCAACACGTACTTTTTTACCGTCAACCTCTTTGAACCCTACACGAGTTGGCGTACCAGTCTTCGGATCGATAGGCATGACGTTTGATACATGAATAGGTGCCTCTCGGTTAATGATTCCACCTTGTGGATTCACTTGGGATGGCTTAGAGTGCTTCTTTACGATGTTTACACCTTCAACTAGCACACGGCTTTGTTTTGGGTAAGCAGCTAAAATAACACCTGTTTTGCCTTTATCCTTACCAGAGATGACCATAACTTTGTCACCTTTTTTCACATGCATCTGTTCGCACCTCCTTAAAGGCATATATTTTAAGATTATAGTACTTCTGGAGCTAGTGATACGATCTTCATGAAGTTGCTGTCGCGAAGTTCACGAGCAACAGGTCCGAAGATACGCGTTCCGCGTGGACTCTTGTCGTCACGGATAATTACACAAGCGTTCTCATCGAAACGAATGTATGTTCCATCTGCACGACGAACGCCGCTTTTAGTTCGAACAACTACCGCTTTTACAACGTCACCCTTTTTAACAACGCCACCTGGTGTTGCTTGTTTCACTGTAACAACGATAATGTCACCAATATTAGCTGTCTTGCGGCCTGAACCACCAAGAACTTTAATTGTAAGTACTTCACGAGCACCTGAATTGTCAGCAACTTTTAAACGTGTTTCTTGTTGAATCATGTGTGTAACCTCCCTTCGGGATGTAGCTATTTCCGATCATAATTAAATAATAACTGCTGTTTCTACTACTTCAACAAGGCGGAAGCGCTTCGTAGCAGAAAGTGGACGTGTTTCCATAATACGAACAACATCGCCGATTTTTGCAACGTTCTGCTCATCATGAGCCTTGAACTTTTTAGAGTACTTAACGCGTTTACCATATAGTGGATGCTTTTTGTATGTTTCAACTAAGACAGTAACGGTTTTATCCATTTTGTCAGAAACAACGCGTCCAGTGTAAACTTTGCGTTGGTTGCGTTCACTCATCTTTCGCAAACCTCCTTCAATTATCGATTGTTAACGCCGATTTCTCTTTCACGAACTACAGTTTTCATGCGAGCAATCGCTTTGCGTACTTCACGAATGCGAGCTGTATTTTCAAGTTGTCCAGTCGCCAATTGAAAGCGAAGGTTGAAAAGCTCTTCTTTTAATGATTTAACTTTTTGTTCTAATTCGGCAGTGGTAAGGTCACGAATTTCATTAGCTTTCATTTGATTCACCACCAATTTCTTCTCGTTTTACAAACTTACATTTTACTGGAAGCTTGTGTGCTGCTAATCGTAATGCTTCACGTGCGATCTCTTCAGATACACCAGCAACTTCGAACATTACTTTCCCAGGCTTAACAACTGCTACCCATCCTTCAGGAGCTCCTTTACCAGAACCCATTCGGACTTCTAGAGGCTTAGCTGTATAAGGCTTATGAGGGAATATTTTAATCCAAACTTTACCGCCACGTTTCATGTAACGTGTCATTGCGATACGAGCAGCTTCAATTTGGCGATTTGTGATCCAAGAAGCTTCAGTTGCTTGTAGGCCGAATTCACCGAAGTTTACCTCAGTACCACCCTTTGCCATTCCGCGCATTTTTCCACGGTGTTGACGGCGATACTTAACGCGTTTTGGGACTAACATATTATTTGCCTCCTTCCTCAGATTTCTTCTTAGTAGGAAGGACCTCTCCACGGTAGATCCATACTTTTACACCTAACTTACCGTAAGTTGTATCTGCTTCTGCTGTAGCGTAATCGATGTCAGCACGAAGAGTATGAAGTGGAACAGTTCCTTCACTGTAAGACTCCGAACGAGCGATGTCTGCACCGCCTAAACGACCAGATACCATTGTTTTGATACCTTTAGCGCCAGAGCGCATTGCACGTTGAATAACTTGTTTTTGAGCACGACGGAAAGATACACGGTTTTCTAATTGACGAGCAATATTTTCCGCTACAAGCTTAGCGTCCATGTCTGCTTTTTTAATTTCAAGAATGTTGATGTGAACACGCTTGCCAGTTAGTGAGTTAAGAGCTTTACGAAGCGCTTCAACCTCAGTACCACCTTTACCAATAACCATACCAGGCTTTGCAGTGTGGATAGTGATGTTAATACGATTAGCTGCACGCTCGATTTCTACTTTAGATACAGAAGCATCACTTAGACGCTTTGTAATGTACTCACGCACTTTAAGGTCTTCGTGTAAAAGATCAGCATAGTCTTTTCCTGCGAACCATTTGGATTCCCAATCACGGATGATACCAATTCGCAAGCCGACTGGATTAACTTTTTGACCCACTATTATCCCTCCTTCTTCTCTGTTAATACGATAGTAATATGGCTAGTACGCTTGTTAATAGCACTTGCACGACCCATTGCACGAGGACGGAAACGTTTTAAAGTTGGCCCTTCGTCAACGAATGCTTGAGTTACTACTAAGCTGTTAACGTCCATTTCATAGTTATGTTCTGCATTAGCAATAGCAGAATTCAATAATTTTTCAATAACTGGTGAAGCAGTTTTTGGTGTGTGCTTTAAAATCGCTACTGCTTCTCCTACTTGCTTACCTCGAATTAAATCTACGACTAAACGAGCTTTACGAGGAGCAATACGTACTGTTCTTAATACAGCTTTAGCTTGCATTAGAATGCCCTCCTCTCATTAACGTCTTGTTTTCTTGTCATCACTTGCATGACCTTTGTAAGTACGAGTTGGAGCGAATTCTCCAAGCTTATGACCTACCATGTCTTCAGTGACATATACAGGAACATGTTTACGACCATCATATACAGCAATCGTGTGTCCGATGAATTGCGGGAAGATCGTAGAACGGCGAGACCAAGTTTTAGTAACTTGCTTGCTTTCAGTTTCATTTAACTTTTCGATCTTTGTGATTAAATGCTCATCAACAAAAGGTCCTTTTTTTAAGCTGCGACCCATGTCTGAACCTCCCTTCGTGACTGCTCTACGGTTCTATGCTGGAACCGTAGTACAATCCCGTTATTTTTTACGACGACGAACGATAAATTTATCAGATTTATTCTTTTTCTTACGTGTCTTGAATCCAAGAGTTGGTTTGCCCCATGGAGTCATTGGAGACTTACGTCCGATTGGTGAGCGTCCTTCTCCACCACCGTGTGGGTGATCGTTAGGGTTCATTACAGAACCACGAACTGTTGGGCGCTTGCCTAACCAGCGAGAACGTCCAGCTTTACCGATGTTGATTAGTTCGTGTTGTTCGTTACCAACTTGACCTACAGTTGCACGACAAGTTGCAAGAATCATACGAACTTCTCCAGAGTTTAGACGTACAAGTACGTACTTACCTTCTTTACCAAGAACCTGTGCAGAAGTACCTGCAGAACGTACTAATTGTCCACCCTTACCAGGTTTTAACTCGATGTTGTGGATAACTGTACCTACTGGGATGTTTGCAAGTGGTAATGCGTTACCTACTTTAATATCCGCTTCAGGACCTGACATGATTTCTGTTCCAACTACTAAGTTCTTAGGAGCTAAGATATAACGCTTTTCTCCATCTACGTAGTTAATTAATGCGATGTTTGCAGAACGGTTTGGATCGTACTCAATTGTAGCAACGCGTCCTGGAATGCCATCTTTGTTACGCTTAAAATCGATAATACGATATTGACGCTTATGGCCGCCACCTTGATGACGTACTGTTAACTTACCTTGGTTGTTGCGTCCACCTTTTCTTTTTAAAGGAGCAAGTAGAGACTTTTCTGGTGTGCTTGTTGTAATTTCAGCAAAATCAGAAACTGTCATACCGCGACGACCGTTAGAGGTAGGTTTATACTTTTTAATCGCCATAATTTTTTCCCTCCTCTTCTTCTATTCTAAATTAAACCTCGAATAATTCGATTTCTTTGCTATCAGCTGTTAATTTAACGATTGCTTTACGACGCTTGTTCGTGTAGCCTCCGAATTTACCCATACGCTTGAATTTACCTTTGTAGTTCTGTACGTTAACTTTATCAACTTTGACACCGAAAATTTCTTCTACAGCGTCTTTAACTTGAGTTTTGTTAGCTCTAACATCAACTTCAAAAGTATATTTCTTTTCAGCCATTAGGTCAGTAGAACGTTCAGTGATAACGGGGCGCTTAATGATATCGCGTGCATCCATTATGCAAGCACCTCCTCTACTTTTTCAACCGCTGCTTTAGTCATGATCAACTTGTCATGATTTAAAACATCCAATACGCTAATTCCGTTAGCAGATACAACAGTAACACCAGGGATGTTACGTGCAGATAATGCTACGTTCTCATCAAGGTCAGCAGTTACGATAAGTGCTTTTGAATTAACAGATAATCCTGCTAATACACCTTTAAAGTCTTTAGTTTTTGGAGTTTCGAAAGCAAGGTTTTCAAGTACTAGAATGTTTTCTTCTAAAACCTTTGTAGATAATGCAGATTTAATCGCTAAGCGACGTACCTTTTTAGGTAATTTATAGCTATAGCTACGTGGAACTGGACCAAATACAGTACCACCTCCGCGCCATTGTGGAGAACGGATAGAACCTTGACGAGCACGACCAGTACCCTTTTGACGCCATGGCTTACGTCCACCGCCAGCTACTTCAGAGCGAATTTTTGTTTTGTGAGTTCCTTGACGTAAAGAAGCTCTTTGCATAATAACCGCTTCAAAAAGAACGTGGTTATTAGGCTCGATACCAAAGATTGAATCGTTAAGTTCGATTTCGCCAACTTGTGATCCAGTTTGGTTTAACAATGCTACTTTCGGCATTCTTATTTCCTCCTTTCTGACTTAAGTATTTATGCTTTTACCGCACTTTTAACTTTTACTAGAGCTTTTCTAGCTCCTGGTACATTACCTTTAATTAATAGTAGGTTGCGTTCTGCATCTACTCTTACGATTTCAAGGTTTTGTACAGTGATTTGCTCTCCACCCATACGTCCAGGTAGTAATTTACCTTTGAATACACGGTTTGGAGCTACAGGACCCATTGAACCTGGGCGACGGTGATAACGTGAACCGTGTGCCATTGGTCCGCGAGATTGTCCGTGGCGTTTGATAACACCTTGGAAACCTTTACCCTTTGAAATTCCTGTTACATCTACGATTTCGCCTTCTGCGAAAATAGTTACTTTGACTTCTTGACCAACTTCATACTCATCAACGTTTACGTCGCGTAATTCACGAACGAAGCGCTTAGGAGCAGTGTTAGCTTTTGCAACGTGTCCTCTTTCAGGTTTGTTAGAAAGCTTTTCACGCTTGTCTTCAAAACCTAATTGTACTGAAGTATATCCATCAGTTTCAGACGTTTTCTTTTGAAGAACAACGTTTGGAGCTGCTTCTACTACAGTTACAGGGATAAGATCACCGTTTGCAGCAAACACTTGAGTCATACCGATTTTTCTTCCTAAGATTCCTTTGGTCATTAAAGTCACACCTCCTGAATATTTATTATTTTATTTCATTAAAGTTTGATTTCGATATCTACACCAGATGGTAAATCTAAACGCATTAATGAATCAACTGTTTGTGGAGTTGGATTCACGATGTCGATTAGACGCTTATGAGTACGCATCTCGAATTGTTCACGAGAATCTTTGTACTTATGAACCGCACGAAGGATTGTGTAGATTGACTTTTCAGTTGGTAATGGAATCGGACCAGATACAGCCGCACCAGAACGCTTTGCAGTTTCTACAATCTTCTCTGCTGATTGATCAAGAATTCTGTGATCATAAGCTTTTAAACGAATACGAATCTTTTGTTTTGCCATTATTTTCCCTCCTTTTCGCCTATATTAAAAATAGACATTCTCCGTGAAAATTTCCCACACACTCGCCATGGCAAAGCGGCCGGGTGTGTCAGCAACCTTTCACTTCATCGCAGTCAAAGACCAACATTGTCTATTATACTGAAACAATAAATCAATTGCAACATAAATTTGTTTTTTTGTTTATGTTTCGCACACTTTTACTATTATAGCTGTTACAATAGCTCTTTTCAACCATAGGGGCGAATAATCTATGTGTGAAATAATTCCACTCTTATAAACTATATATTCTAGAAAATGCAACTTAAAAAGCTGACTCAATCGGTGTCTTCTCCAGATCCGATTGAATCAGCTTGTTCTTTTTCTTCTATATATAATTGTTATTCTTTTATATAACCCTTAGATTTCAAGTGTTTTAGAATCTGTTCAACACTTTCTTCTACAGTATACTTATTTGTCTCTACTACTATCTCTGGCTTTACAGGCTCTTCATAAGGAGAGTCAATTCCTGTGAAATCACGAATAATCCCTTTTCTCGCTTTTTCATACAATCCCTTTGGATCACGTTTTTCACACTCGTCGACTGGACACTTAATGTATACCTCGATAAATTCATCGGATTCTAATAATTCACGGACAAGTTCTCTATCTTTAATAAACGGAGAAATAAACGCAGTTATTACAATTTGTCCACTATCTACAAATAGCTTAGAAACTTCTCCAATTCTACGAATGTTCTCAGTACGGTCTTCTTCAGAGAAACCTAGGTCCTTATTCAGCCCATGTCGAATGTTATCTCCATCCAATACATACGGATTTAACCCTTGATCAAAAAGAGCCTTAGCAGCAGCATTTGCCACTGTAGACTTACCAGAGCCAGATAAGCCAGTGAACCATAGAACAAAGCTATGATGTCCAAATTGTTTTCTTCTACCCTCTTTATTTACTGAAGCTTCATGCCATGTAATATTTGTACTCATAGTCAACCTCCGCTTTACGCCTTCACACTGTGAGATTTTAAACCTTCAATTAATACTTCTACAACTTCCTTGCGGCTAAATTCACTTGGTGGTATTTCCCCATTATGGAGCATTTCTCTTACCTTTGTTCCAGAAAGAATGACGTGATCTTCTTTTGAATGTGGGCAAGTCTTTGTAGATGCCATGTTTCCACACTTCTTACAGTAGAAACTGTGTTCAAAGAATAATAGTGTAAGACCTAATTCCTCTTGTGTGAATTGTTCAAAAATCTTTTGTGCGTCGTAAGTTCCATAGTAGTTACCTACACCTGCGTGATCTCTTCCGACAATAAAGTGAGTACAACCGTAGTTTTTTCGAACCATTGCATGGAATATCGCTTCTCTAGGACCTGCATATCGCATGGCTGCAGGGAATACAGCAAGGTATACACGATCTTCTGGATAGTAGTTCTTTAATAACACTTGATAGCTCTTCATTCTAACATCTGCTGGAATATCATCAGATTTTGTTTCTCCCACTAATGGGTTTAAGAAAAGGCCATCAACAATTTCTAATGCTGACTTTTGAATATACTCATGTGCACGGTGAACTGGATTTCTCGTTTGAAATCCTACAACAGTCTTCCAGCCCTTTTCAGCAAAAATCTTTCTTGTTTCAACTGGGTCTAAATAGTATTCATCAAATCTTTCTCTTTCTAATCGCTTAACTACCTTAATTGGTCCACCAACATAAATATTCTTTCTTTCAAACAACTTGCGTACACCAGGGTGCGCCAATTCATCAGTTTGGTAAACAGCTTTTGCCTCAGCTTCCTTATCTGGAGTGTAGATATCTTGAATTGTGATAACCCCGTATACTTCACCTTCAAAAACAAGCTTTGCTTCTGAACCGATTGTTAAAGTACCTGCTGTTGCTTCATCTACCGGAAGAGTAATCGGAATACTCCATACATGACCATCAGCCAAGCGTAGATTATTTACAACTGATTCATAATCTTTTTTACTAAAGAAGCCTGTAATTGGGCTGTATGCACCATTACCAATCAACTCTAGATCGCTAATTGCTGTCTTATCTAGGTCAATCGAGCGCTCAATATCTTTATAATTGTATTCAGGCTCCCATAGATTAATAAGGTTTCCTCCGTGTGGCGTACTAAGTGTCATAGTTAAATACCTCCGCTATTTTCAAAATATGTTCTGTTCTCTTTCTTTATCGTATTAGCCAGGGATAATGTACCTAAAGTGGCAATACTCACACTAAATAACACAACTACAGTATATAAATCTGTATCAACAAAGATCTTTACAAGCCCATATGATAAGACAAGTGAAAGAATGGGAGATACGACCCACACTTTAATAATCTTGTTGATAATACTTTGTTGAAAGATCAACTTTCCTCTTTGAGCAAAACCAATTCCAATGATTGCAGTACTAGTTACTTGCGTTAACGGTACGGGTAAACCAAATACAGAAGCTAATATAACCAAGAAGGCACCTGTACTTGAGATAGCACCACCTTCAATTAAGGAAAAGCTAGTTATTTTTTTCCCGTTTGTTTGAAGCACTCTTCCCCCAAGGAAAATGGCTCCCAACGAAATAAATAATCCACCAACTATTACTCCAGTTGTAATAGTCACTACCCCTGCACCTACTAGTGGACCAGCAGCATTAGCCACATTGTTCATTCCTGCAGAAAATGCTTCGAAAAACCCTACAATAATAACAAAAATTGTGATCGGTTTATTATACTTCCCATTCTTTAATGAAGGGAATTTCTTTTCAAGTATTTTAATTCCTCTGCCACACAAGAGTGCTATAGTAAATGCAGCGATTGGTACAATAAACCAGAAAGCAACAATGACTAAAATGTTTTTTATAAACAGCGCCTTAAAAGCGACACCCACTCCCACAACAGACCCAACGGTAATCTCGCTCGTTGACAAAGGGATGCCCAATAGGTTGGCAATAAATAAGGAAAGTGCTGCGGAAGATAGAATGATCAAAACTACTTTTTCATCTAGTATGGATGAAGGCACAATATTTGAACCAATTGTTTTTACAACTTCACTACCACCGAGAACAGCACCTAAAAATATCGCCACACCACAAACTAGCAAGGCAACTTTCTGTTTAGGAAGTGCTCCCGAGCCATAAGCGATAGATATAGAGGCAGCAGCTCCACTTGCTCCAATGTTCATTGCTAGGAATAGAGCAACGATAACAGCCATATATGTTATGATCATGGGCGAGGCCCTCCTATTGGTGTAATCCGCATTCTGTTTTTCCGGTTCCTGTCCATCGACCAGATCTCATATCATCCGCGTTAAAAGCTGGAGAGGTACACGGTGCACACCCGATACTAGGATACCCGTTATCATGAAGAACATTATAGGGAAGATCATTCTTATGTGCGTATCTCCAAACATCCTTCCAAGACCAATGAATAAGAGGACATATTTTTATAGATTCAAATTTATTATCTTTATTAAAGTATTCCGTGTTCTTTCTTGTTTCTGATTGCTCTCTTCTTAGTCCACTTATCCATGCTGTTGCACCCGATAAGGCTTCTCTTAGCGGAATGATTTTTCTTATTTCACAGCATCGGTTGGGAGCTGTTTTCCAAAGTTCATCTCCATGTTGCTCTGCTTGCTCCTCTAACGTTAAAGACGGTTTTTTCAATTCGACTTGTAATTGAGGATAACGTTCCTTCACCTTATCGATTAATTCATACGTTTCTTTAAAATGAAGTCCTGTATCTAAGAAAACTACCTTTGCGTCAGGCTTAACCTTCGTAATTAGGTCAATCATGACCATGCCTTCAATCCCAAAACTACATGCGTATACAATTTCATTCTCATCATAATGTTCGTAGCTCCAACGTAAGGTTTCAAGGGCACCTTTTGTTTCATTATCTATATCAAAGCTAGGAAACGAATAATGATCATATTCAGAAAAGGTCAACTTTGTTTGAACCATGTAACTACCACTCCTAACATTTTTAGCTTATTTTTAATATATTTTTTAATTCCAACTTAACAGATAGGTTTAATTAAATTTATCAATTGAATGGTAAATTGTCAATTACTTTATTCGAAAAGATTTACTCCAATTGCCATATTATGTATAAAGCCCTAGTCCTGTTTTAAATTATTACTTTTAGACAGAAAAAAGCAGATGGAAAAATCCATCTGCTTTTGATATTACTTAATTATTCTTGGATTGACGCAACAACGCCAGCACCAACAGTACGTCCACCCTCACGGATAGAGAACTTAGTACCTTCTTCGATCGCAACTGGAGCGATAAGCTCAACAGTCATTTCGATGTTGTCGCCAGGCATAACCATTTCTACGCCTTCTGGAAGATTACAGATACCTGTAATGTCAGAAGTACGGAAATAGAATTGTGGACGGTAGTTAGTGAAGAATGGAGTATGACGTCCACCTTCTTCTTTAGAAAGAACATAAACTTCCGCTTTGAACTTTGTGTGTGGAGTGATTGATTTTGGCTTAGCCAAAACTTGTCCACGCTCGATTTCTTCACGAGATACACCACGAAGTAGTGCACCGATGTTGTCTCCAGCTTCAGCATAGTCAAGAAGCTTACGGAACATTTCTACACCTGTTACAGTAGTAGACTTAGGCTCTTCAGTGAAACCAACGATTTCAATAACGTCCCCAACTTTAACTACTCCACGCTCAACACGTCCAGTAGCAACAGTTCCACGACCAGTGATTGAGAATACATCCTCAACTGGCATCATGAATGGCTTTTCAGTGTCACGAGCTGGTGTTGGAACGTACTCATCAACTGCAGCCATAAGCTCGTTGATTTTCTCTTCCCATTCAGCTTCACCTTCTAAAGCTTTAAGAGCAGAACCTTTAATTACAGGAATGTCATCTCCAGGGAACTCATACTCAGAAAGTAGGTCACGGATTTCCATTTCTACTAATTCAAGAAGCTCTTCGTCGTCTACCATATCACACTTGTTCATGAATACTACAAGGTGAGGTACACCTACCTGACGAGATAGAAGAATGTGCTCACGAGTTTGTGGCATTGGGCCGTCAGTTGCAGATACAACTAGGATTCCGCCGTCCATTTGTGCAGCACCAGTGATCATGTTCTTAACGTAGTCAGCGTGACCTGGGCAGTCAACGTGTGCGTAGTGACGGCTAGCAGTTTCGTACTCAACGTGCGCAGTAGAGATTGTGATTCCACGCTCTCTTTCTTCTGGAGCACCATCGATTTGATCATATGCACGAGCTTCTGCTCCCCCAACCTTTGCAAGTACAGAAGTGATTGCAGCTGTTAAAGTAGTTTTACCATGGTCAACGTGACCAATTGTACCGATGTTAACGTGTGGCTTTGAACGGTCAAATTTAGCTTTTCCCATTTGAAAAATCCTCCTTTAATATATAGAAATATTCTAAGTATAATTATGGACTCGAGGTGTTAGACTTGCCAACACCTACCAAAGCCCAAGCTTACATAAGTAGTTATACTTTAAAAAAGTGCGAAAATCAATTATTCGCCTTTATTTTTTTTGATAATCTCTTCAGAGATTGACTTTGGAACCTCTTCGTAATGGTCAAAATGCATTGAGAATACTCCGCGCCCTTGTGTACTTGAACGAAGGCTTGTAGCATAACCAAACATTTCAGAAAGTGGAACCATTGCACGAACAACTTGAGCGTTTCCGCGTGCTTCCATACCTTCTACACGACCACGACGAGACGTAATGTTACCCATGATATCTCCTAAGTATTCTTCAGGAATGATAACTTCGACTCTCATGATAGGCTCAAGGATAACTGGGTTACACTTAGAAGCAGCAGCTTTAAGTGCCATAGACGCAGCAATCTTAAACGCCATTTCAGATGAGTCAACATCATGGTAAGATCCATCAAACAATCTAGCTTTAATATCTACAACAGGGAATCCAGCAACCATACCTCTGTCAAGTGAGTCTTCAAGACCTGCTTGTACAGCTGGGATGTATTCACGAGGAACAACACCACCAACGATTCCGTTTACGAATTCAAATCCTTTTCCTTCTTCGTTTGGAGAGAATTCAATCCAAACGTGTCCGAATTGTCCACGTCCACCAGATTGGCGAGCAAACTTTCCTTCTACATTAGCAGAAGAACGGATTGTTTCACGGTAAGCAACCTGAGGAGCACCAACATTAGCTTCAACTTTGAATTCACGACGCATACGGTCTACTAGAATATCTAAGTGAAGCTCACCCATACCAGCGATGATAACTTGTCCAGTTTCCTGGTCAGTATGCGCGCGGAATGTAGGATCCTCTTCTTGAAGCTTTTGAAGAGCAGTTGTCATCTTATCTTGGTCAGCTTTAGACTTAGGCTCGATAGATAATTGAATAACTGGCTCTGGGAATTCCATTGACTCTAGGATTACAAGGTTCTTTTCATCACATAGTGTATCACCAGTTGTAGTGTCTTTTAGACCTACAGCAGCAGCGATATCACCTGCGTAAACCATTGAAATCTCTTCACGGCTGTTAGCATGCATTTGTAGGATACGACCTACACGCTCACGCTTGCCTTTAGTAGAGTTTTGAACGTAAGAACCCGAGTTTAATGTACCAGAGTACACACGGAAGAATGTTAATTTACCAACATAAGGGTCAGTCATAACTTTGAACGCTAGAGCTGAGAATGGCTCTTCATCACTTGAATGACGTTCAACTACCTCATCACTATCAGGAAGTGTACCTTTGATTGCAGGTACATCTAATGGAGATGGAAGGTAAGCTATTACTGCGTCAAGCATCTTCTGAACACCTTTGTTTTTGAAGGCTGAACCACAGATTACTGGGTAGAATTCAACGTTAACAGTACCTTTACGAATCGCTGCTTTTAGCTCATCAGTAGTGATTTCTTCACCACCAAGGTATTTTTCCATTAAGTCTTCATCAAACTCAGATACCGCTTCAATTAACTTTTCACGGTATTCTTCTGCTTCTGCACGGTACTCTTCAGGGATTTCACGAACTTCAATGTCAGTTCCAAGATCGTTACCGTAGAATGTTGCGTTCATTTCAACTAGGTCAATGATAGCTGAGAATTGATCTTCAGCTCCAATTGGTAATTGAATTGCAGCGGCATTCGCTTGTAAGCGATCATGAATTGTCTTGATTGAGTACTTGAAATCAGCACCAATTTTGTCCATCTTGTTTACAAATACAACACGTGGTACACCGTAAGTTGTTGCTTGGCGCCAAACTGTTTCAGTTTGAGGCTCAACACCAGACTGTGCATCAAGTACAGCAACTGCACCATCAAGTACACGAAGGGAACGTTCAACTTCTACTGTGAAGTCTACGTGTCCTGGTGTATCAATAATGTTAACTCGGTGGCCTTTCCATTGAGCAGTTGTAGCAGCGGAAGTAATTGTAATTCCGCGCTCCTGTTCCTGCTCCATCCAGTCCATTTGAGATGCGCCTTCATGTGTTTCACCAATCTTATGAATACGACCAGTGTAATAAAGTACACGCTCAGTTGTTGTTGTTTTACCAGCATCAATGTGAGCCATGATACCGATATTTCTTGTATTTGCTAAGGAGAACTCTCTTGCCATTGGTATTTCTCCTTTCTCGTATGAGTGATTTAGTTTATTTTGAGATAAAAGTAAAAGTGAATTCTACCAACGATAGTGAGCAAATGCTTTGTTTGCTTCAGCCATTTTGTGAGTGTCTTCACGCTTCTTAACTGATGCACCAGTGTTGTTAGCTGCATCTAAGATTTCGTTAGCTAAACGCTCTTCCATCGTCTTTTCTCCACGAAGGCGAGAGTAGTTTACTAACCAACGAAGACCTAGAGTTGTACGGCGATCTGGACGCACCTCTACTGGTACTTGATAGTTTGAACCACCTACACGGCGAGCTTTTACTTCAAGAACTGGCATGATGTTTTTAAGAGCTGCATCGAATACTTCGATTGGCTCTTTTCCACTGCGCTCACGAATAATTTCGAATGCAGAGTAAAGAATTGCTTGTGACTTTCCTCTTTTACCGTCGATCATCATTTTGTTGATCAAACGAGTGATTAGCTTAGAGTTATATAATGGATCTGGTAATACGTCTCTTTTTGCTACAGGACCTTTACGAGGCATGTTTGTTCCTCCTTTCACAGAAGTGTGATTTTAGTTTTTTTGTAGTGTAGTAATAATTATTTCTTAGCTGCTTTTGGTCTCTTAGTTCCGTATTTAGAACGACCTTGCATACGGTTGTTTACACCAGCTGTATCTAGTGCACCACGAACGATATGGTAACGTACCCCTGGTAAGTCCTTTACACGTCCACCGCGAATAAGTACTACGCTGTGCTCTTGTAAGTTGTGACCAATTCCAGGAATATATGCTGTTACTTCGATTCCGTTAGTTAAGCGTACACGAGCATATTTACGTAATGCTGAGTTCGGCTTCTTCGGAGTCATTGTACCAACACGCGTACATACCCCACGCTTTTGAGGTGAAGATACGTTCGTTTGTGATTTCTTGAAGCTGTTATAACCTTTGTTTAGTGCAGGTGATTTAGACTTTTCCTCTTTCGAAGAACGTGGCTTACGCACTAATTGATTAATTGTAGGCATTTCTTTTTCCTCCCTTCATCTACTATTTCAAAGCCCACACATCCAGGTGGTTCATTTTGAAACAAAAAACAAAGTCTTTATAGATATCTTTCTATAAAAACAGTTTTTAAAAAGTTATTGCTACAGTAGAAGCTCCCACTTCAATTCCACATGCTTTACCAAGCTTTTTCATAGAATCTACATATGTGATCGGAACACCAACTTCTTGTGCAGTGCTAATTACTTTTGCTGTCACACGAGGCTCAGCATCTTTAGCTATTAACACTTCAGAAATGGATCCGCTTTTTATTGCTTTTACTGTTTGCTTAGTCCCTACGATAAATCTCTTTGCCTGGATTACTTTTTCATAAGACATGATTACATCCTCCAAAGTAACAGGTTTATAGGAGCACCTTTGCTATATTAACACCTATGAAACTCGCTGTCAACACCTAATCAATTTTTTTAAAGCTTTTCATTTAATGTGCGGCACTCAAAGAAGAGTGCCGCATCAATATTATTCTACAATTAATGCTTCTTCTTGTTCATTATTGGCTACTGGTTCAGCTTTACGATATCGTTGCATACCAGTTCCAGCAGGAACAAGTTTCCCAATAATTACGTTTTCCTTCAGACCAAGCAACTCATCGCGCTTACCTTTAATTGCTGCGTCAGTAAGTACTCTTGTTGTTTCTTGGAACGAAGCAGCAGATAAGAAGGAATCTGTTTCAAGTGAAGCCTTTGTAATACCAAGCAAGACAGGACGTCCTGTTGCAGGCATCTTACCAGATAGCAACGCTTTTTCGTTTGCATCTCTGAACTGATGAACATCAAGAAGTGATCCAGGCAATACTTCTGTTTCACCCGCGTCAATGACACGAACTTTACGAAGCATTTGTCTTACCATTACCTCAACGTGCTTATCACCAATTTCTACCCCTTGCATACGGTATACTTTTTGAACTTCACGAAGCAAGTACTCTTGAACAGCTGTTACGTCTCTCACCTTAATTAATTCCTTAGGATCGATAGAACCTTCTGTCAATTCTTCCCCACGTGCAACCTTATCGTTTACACCCACTTTTAGACGTGCTGTGTACGGAGCTGTGTAGGTTCTTGACTCTACTTCACCCTGAACGATAATTTCATGCTGACGGTCACGGCCTTCATTAATACCCACAACAACACCTTCGATTTCAGAGATGACCGCTTGACCTTTCGGGTTACGCGCTTCGAAAATCTCTTGAATACGAGGTAGACCTTGTGTGATATCATCTCCGGCAACCCCACCTGTATGGAATGTACGCATCGTTAACTGTGTTCCTGGTTCACCGATTGATTGAGCAGCGATGATACCAACCGCTTCGCCCACTTCAACCTCTTGGCCAGTTGCTAAGTTACGACCATAACATTTCTTACATACACCGTGGCGAGAATTACATGTAAACGCAGAGCGAATCCATACATCTTCAACACCAGCAGAAACAACTTCAGTTGCTAGGTCTTCTGTAATTAATTCATTTTCACGAACCATTACTTCTTTAGTTTCAGGGTTTCGAATAGCTTTTCTTGCATAACGTCCAATTAAACGTTCTTCAAGAGACTCGATGATTTCTGTACCGTCTCGAAGTGCAGCAATATGCAATCCACGATCTGTACCACAGTCATCATCACGTACAATAACATCCTGTGCTACGTCAACTAGACGACGAGTTAAGTAACCTGAGTCAGCTGTTTTAAGTGCTGTATCGGCAAGACCTTTACGCGCACCATGAGTAGAGATAAAGTACTCTAATACCGTTAAGCCTTCACGGAAACTTGATTTGATTGGTAATTCAATGATACGACCAGCCGGGTTGGCCATTAGTCCACGCATACCAGCAAGCTGCGTAAAGTTAGATGCGTTACCACGGGCACCGGAGTCACTCATCATGAAAATCGGGTTCGTTTTATCTAAGGACTTCATTAGCTTCGCTTGGATAACATCCTTCGCAGCACTCCAGATGGAGATAACACGATCATAGCGCTCGTCTTCTGTGATTAAACCACGTCTAAACTGCTTTTGAACGTTATCAACCTTTGTTTGTGCTTCAGCAATGATTTCTTGTTTTTCACCTAATACAACGATGTCTGCCACACCAACTGTAATACCAGCTTTTGTGGAGTGTTTAAATCCTAGGTCCTTCATTCGGTCAAGCATCTTTGAAGTTTCAGTAATCTTAAACTTCTTAAATACTTCCGCAATGATATTTCCTAAAATCTTCTTCTTGAATGGATCAACAACTTCCATGTCACTGATTGCTTGCTTTACATCCGTCCCTGGCTCTACAAAAAATCTTGCAGGTGTTTCTACTTCAAGATTTGATTTTGTAGGCTCGTTGATGTAAGGGAATGAGCTAGGCAAGATTTCATTAAAGATCAATTTTCCAACAGTCGTTAATAAAAGCTTTCTATTTTGCTCTTCAGTGAATGTTTCGTTATTCAATGAACCGGCATGAACTGCCACACGTGTATGCAAATGTACATAACCATTTTGATAAGCTAGAATCGCTTCACTTGTATCCTTAAACACCATTCCTTCTCCGACTGAACCTGCACGTTCAAGTGTTAGGTAGTAGTTACCTAATACCATATCCTGTGAAGGAGTAACAACCGGCTTTCCATCCTTAGGGTTAAGAATGTTTTGAGCAGCAAGCATTAATAATCTTGCTTCTGCTTGAGCCTCAGAAGAAAGCGGAACGTGAACGGCCATTTGGTCACCGTCAAAGTCAGCATTATATGCCGTACATACTAGCGGGTGAAGACGGATAGCACGACCTTCAACTAATGTTGGTTCGAATGCTTGAATACCAAGTCTATGAAGAGTCGGTGCACGGTTAAGTAGAACTGGATGCTCTCTAATAACCTCTTCAAGTACATCCCAAACTTCCGGCTGAACTCGTTCAATTTTACGCTTAGCAGATTTGATGTTATGCGCTAGGCCTTTTTCAACCAATTCCTTCATAACGAATGGCTTAAATAGCTCTAGTGCCATTTCTTTTGGCAATCCACATTGGTACATCTTTAAGTTAGGTCCTACAACGATAACCGAACGACCAGAATAGTCAACACGCTTACCTAGTAGGTTTTGACGGAAACGACCTTGCTTCCCTTTCAGCATATGTGAAAGTGATTTTAAAGGACGGTTACCTGGTCCTGTTACCGGACGACCACGACGACCATTATCAATAAGAGCATCTACTGCTTCTTGAAGCATACGCTTCTCGTTTTGTACGATAATGCTTGGTGCTCCTAAATCTAATAGACGTTTCAGACGGTTGTTACGGTTGATTACACGACGGTATAGATCGTTTAAGTCTGAAGTAGCAAAACGACCTCCATCTAACTGAACCATTGGACGTAGTTCTGGAGGAATAACAGGTAGAACATCAAGAATCATCCAAGATGGTTCATTACCTGAGTTACGGAAAGCTTCAAGGACTTCAAGGCGCTTAATCGCTCTAGTACGTCGTTGCCCTTGTGCCGTTCTTAGCTCTTCTTTAAGCGTTTCTACATCTTTGTTTAAATCGATGTCAGAAAGAAGCTTTTTAATGGATTCAGCACCCATTGATGCTTGGAACTTATTACCGTATTTGTCACGGTATGCACGATATTCCTTTTCAGATAGAAGTTGCTTCTTTTCTAATGCTGTATCACCAGCATCTGTTACTACATAAGAAGCAAAATAGATAACCTCTTCTAGTGCACGAGGAGACATATCTAACACAAGACCCATACGACTTGGGATCCCTTTGAAGTACCATATATGAGATACTGGCGCAGCTAATTCAATATGGCCCATACGTTCACGGCGTACTTTTGCACGGGTTACTTCTACTCCACATCGGTCGCAGACTACACCCTTATATCTTACACGCTTATACTTACCGCAGTGACATTCCCAGTCCTTTGTCGGCCCGAAAATACGCTCACAGAATAAACCATCTTTTTCTGGTTTTAATGTACGGTAGTTAATTGTTTCTGGCTTCTTTACTTCTCCAAAAGACCATGAACGAATCTTATCTGGTGAAGCAAGACCAATCTTCATAAACTCAAAATTATTGACATCTAGCAAGGGGCCTACCTCCCTTTTGATCTACGGGTTTTACCCTTATATGAAAGGCTTAGAACCATTTATAGGTCTAATTCCAACAATATGTTAGGGAATGATTCCTTGAAAAATCAGCCAATCTCCTGACTTGTTATAAGCCGAGGAGATGGCATTATATATGTGAATAAATTACTCTTTTGTACCAACTTTTTCTGATTCAGATTCTTCAAAATCTGGCATAATCGTCAATGCATCAGCTTGTTGTACTTCTTCATCATCCTCTAAGTCACGCATTTCAATCTCTTGCTCATCGCCAGAAAGGATTTTTACATCCATTCCTAAACTTTGAAGCTCCTTCATTAATACGCGGAATGATTCTGGTACACCTGGCTCTGGTACATTTTCACCCTTCACGATTGCTTCATACGTTTTCACACGTCCCACTACATCATCCGACTTAACCGTCAGGATTTCTTGTAGCGTATAAGCAGCACCGTAAGCTTCCAATGCCCAAACCTCCATCTCACCAAAACGCTGTCCACCAAATTGTGCTTTACCACCAAGTGGTTGTTGCGTTACAAGTGAGTAAGGACCAGTTGAACGAGCATGTAGCTTATCGTCAACCATGTGAGCAAGTTTGATCATGTACATTACTCCAACAGAGACACGATTATCGAACGGTTCACCAGAACGACCATCGTAAAGAACTGTTTTCGCGTCACGAGCCATTCCTGCTTCCTCAATCGTTGACCAAACATCTTCTTCACGCGCTCCATCAAATACCGGAGAAGCAACATGAATACCTAGAGCTCTTGCAGCCATACCTAGGTGAAGCTCAAGTACCTGACCGATGTTCATACGTGAAGGTACACCTAGTGGGTTTAACATGATGTCAACTGGAGTTCCATCTGGTAAGAAAGGCATATCCTCTTCCGGTAATATACGTGAGATAACCCCTTTATTTCCGTGTCGTCCAGCCATCTTATCCCCTTCAGAAATCTTACGCTTCTGAACAATATAAGCACGTACAAGCTGGTTAACACCTGGAGGTAATTCGTCTCCATCTTCACGATTAAAGACTTTTACATCTAGGACGATACCGCCACCACCGTGAGGTACACGCAGAGATGTATCTCTTACTTCACGTGCTTTTTCGCCAAAGATCGCATGTAATAAACGTTCCTCAGCTGTTAGTTCTGTTACACCCTTAGGCGTTACTTTCCCAACTAATAAATCTCCGTCCTTCACTTCTGCTCCGACACGTACGATTCCGCGCTCATCGAGATTTCTAAGAGCATCTTCCCCTACGTTTGGAATATCACGAGTGATTTCCTCAGGTCCAAGCTTTGTATCACGAGACTCAGACTCATATTCTTCAATGTGAATAGAAGTATACACATCATCTTTTACAAGTCTTTCGCTCATGATAATAGCATCTTCATAGTTATAACCATCCCAAGTCATGAAGGCAACTAGAACGTTACGACCAAGAGCAAGTTCTCCAAGCTCCATTGATGGTCCGTCTGCTAGGATTTCTCCTTTTGTTACACGGTTACCTACAGCCACGATTGGTCTTTGATTATAACAAGTACCTTGGTTTGAACGAATGAATTTTTGCATTCTATATTTATCTAGATCGCCCTTTACTTCTTGGCCATCTACTTCAGTAACTTTTCTTACCCACACTTGACGTGCTTCAACATGCTCAACAATTCCATCATGTTTACAGATTACTGCTGCCCCAGAGTCTTTACCGGAAACGTATTCCATTCCAGTCCCTACACGTGGTGCTTCTGGCTGCATCAATGGTACAGCCTGACGTTGCATGTTCGCTCCCATTAGAGCACGGTTAGAGTCATCATTTTCAAGGAACGGAATACATGCTGTCGCAGCAGAAACTACTTGTTTAGGAGAAACGTCCATATAGTCTACACGCTCACGATTAACAACCGTGTTTTCCCCTCGGAAACGAGCAATAATGTCGTTATCTACGAATGAACCATCATCACTTAGTCTCACATTCGCCTGTGCAACTACGTAGTTATCTTCTTCATCTGCTGTTAAGTAATCGATATGGCTTGTTACTTTCCCTGTTTCAGGGTCAACACGACGATATGGCGTTTCGATAAAACCAAATCGGTTAACTTTTGCAAAGGAAGATAGAGAGTTGATTAGTCCAATGTTCGGTCCTTCAGGCGTCTCAATCGGACACATACGACCATAGTGAGAGTAGTGAACGTCACGCACTTCAAATCCAGCACGTTCACGTGTTAAACCACCGGGTCCTAATGCAGATAAACGGCGCTTATGAGTAAGCTCAGCTAATGGATTCGTTTGATCCATGAACTGCGATAACTGAGAACTACCAAAGAACTCTTTAATCGACGCAATAACAGGGCGAATATTAATCAATTGCTGTGGTGTAATCGTATTTGTATCTTGAATAGACATTCTTTCACGAACGACTCTTTCCATTCTTGATAACCCAATACGGAATTGATTTTGAAGTAATTCTCCAACTGAACGTAGACGACGATTTCCTAAGTGGTCAATGTCATCTGTATCTCCTACCGAATGAAGAAGATTAAAGAAGTAGCTAATGGAAGCAATGATATCAGAAGGGTCAATATTCTTAACTGCTTCAGGTACATATGCATTTCCAATAACATTGATCGCTTTCTCGCCATCTTCATTTGGAGCAAAAATCTTAATAGATTGTAAAAGAATATCTTCTTGAACTACTCCTCCAACTGGAGTAAACGTCTTAAAGCCAATATTCTTTTCTAATTGTGGAAGAATACGATCTAACGTACGACGGTCTAAAAGCACACCTTTTTCAGCAATAATTTCTCCTGTTTCAGGATCAACTAGAGTTTCTGCAAGGCGTTGGCCGAATAGACGATTCTTTATATGCAACTTCTTGTTTATTTTGTAACGACCAACATTCGCTAAATCATAGCGTTTAGGGTCGAAAAATCTAGAAACAAGTAAACTCTTTGCATTTTCTACTGTTGGTGGTTCACCCGGACGTAGACGCTCATAAATTTCTAATAGAGCTTTCTCCGTACCTTCTGTATTATCTTTTTCAAGAGTATTACGAATGTACTCATTGTCTCCAATTAGCTCAATGATTTCCTGATCTGAACCAAAACCTAATGCACGCAAAAGAACCGTAACGGGTAATTTCCTCGTACGATCTATTCTAACGTACACAACGTCTTTCGCATCTGTTTCGTATTCTAACCAAGCACCACGGTTCGGGATTACCGTTGCTGTATATCCTCGTTTACCGTTTTTATCAAGTTTTCCACTATAATAAACACTTGGTGAACGCACAAGCTGAGATACGATAACGCGCTCGGCACCATTAATAACGAATGTACCTGTTTCCGTCATTAGCGGGAAGTCACCCATAAATACATCCTGGTCTTTTACTTCCCCAGTTTCTTTATTAACAAGACGCACTTTTACACGAAGTGGAGCAGAGTATGTAACATCTCGTTCCTTAGATTCTTCAACAGAATACTTTGGTTCGCTTAAACTATAATCAATAAATTCTAATGACAAATTACCCGTGAAATCTTCAATCGGTGAAATATCCTGGAACATTTCACGCAATCCTTCATCAAGGAACCATTGATAGGAAGCTGTTTGAATTTCAATTAAGTTAGGTAATTCTAATACTTCACTGATTCGCGCATAACTTCTTCGTTGGCGGTGTCGTCCATACTGAACTAGTTGACCTGACAACAGATTCACCCCTCAAATCAAGCTTTTAGTGATTGCTTCTATTAATTTCTTATAAAAACAAATAGGAAGATATGATGCTTTCATCCAGACAGGAGGATTTTCCTACTTGACCGCTCGATTCAGGCAACAACGCTTACACATATCTATTTTCATAAGACAAAAAGAAAAAGGGTTTTTTCTTAAAAACCACATTCTCCAATTTACATACTATTATTTTATTAGCATCGCCTTGTACTGCCAAATTTATACAACTAGAGTTGAATTTAGCAATTTTACACAATATATCATGTTGGCATTTTATAATATTAACATAGCCAAAATGTCAAGTCAAATCTTTTTGGCTTTCAAAATAAAATACCCTTTTTTCTTTCCAACGGTTTCAACCGATCCAAATAACTCATTTAATTTTTCAACCGCTGAAGGTGCCCCCTGCTTTTTTTGGATAACCACCCACAGCTCTCCATTAGGAGCAAGATGTTCAAAGCTTTGTTCAAAAATATCGTGAACGACTTGCTTACCTGCACGAATAGGGGGATTGGTTAAAATCGCCGCAAACCCATCGCGTGTGACTTGAGTTAACCGATCACTCTCATAAATCGATACATTTGACACTTTATTTAGAGCTGCATTATCCTTTGCTAATTCAATTGCTCGCTCATTAACATCTACCATATGTATCTCTCTGGCTGCTTGTTCCTTTGCTAGAGATATCCCAATCGGACCATAACCACAACCAACATCGAGAATAGGGCCTTCATGATTTGGAAATTCAAACGCCTCAATTAGTAACCTCGAACCAAAATCAACTTCACTTTTAGAAAATACACCATTATCCGTAATAAAAGATAGATTATTATTTCTAAGAGTAAAGCTCCACGTCTTTCGATTACTCTCAACCCTCTGCTCCCGGGAAAAATAATGCTCTGCCATTCATACCACTTCCATGATTTTTAGTAGGGAAAACCAATACGAAAAAATTATAATCGAACCTTTTTTAAAAAGCAAAAGGCTCGCTTATGCAGCGAGCCTTTTCATATCTTTATTACTTAACTTCAACGTTTGCTCCAACTTCTTCAAGCTTAGCTTTGATTTCTTCAGCTTCTTCTTTAGAAGCGCCTTCTTTAACAGCTTTAGGAGTGTTGTCAACAAGTTCTTTTGCTTCTTTAAGTCCAAGACCTGTGATTTCACGTACAACTTTGATAACTTTGATTTTTTGGTCGCCTGCAGAAGCAAGTACAACGTCAAATTCAGTTTTCTCAGCAGCAGCTTCTCCAGCAGCAGCTCCAACTACAGCTACAGGAGCAGCAGCAGTTACACCAAATTCTTCTTCGATAGCTTTTACTAAGTCGTTAAGTTCTAAAACAGTCATGCTTTTAACTGCTTCAATGATTTGTTCTTTAGTCATGATAAAAGTTCCTCCTTAAAATTGTGTTTTAATAGTTTATTACACGAACGATATTTCTAACTTACGCGCCTTGTTCTTCTTTTTGATCTGCAACAGCTTTTGCAGCAAGAGCAAGGTTGCGGATTGGAGCTTGAAGTACGCTGAGTAGCATAGATAGTAAGCCTTCGCGTGATGGTAGTTCAGCAAGAGCCTTAATATCTTCTAAAGATGCAACGTTCCCTTCAATTACACCTGCTTTAATTTCAAGAGCTTCGTGCTTTTTAGCGAAGTCATTTAAAATTTTAGCTGGGGCAACAACATCTTCGTTACTGAATGCGATAGCGTTAGGACCTGTAAGAGCGTCGTTAAGGCCAGCAAGTTCAGAAGCTTCAGCAGCACGACGAGTTAAAGAGTTTTTATAAACCTTGAACTCGATACCAGCTTCACGAAGTTGTTTACGAAGTTCTGTTACTTCAGCAACATTTAAACCACGATAGTCAACAACTACAGTTGTTTTAGCAGCTTTTAACTTATCAGCGATTTCGTCTACGATTACTTTTTTAGTTTCGATAGCGTTGCTCATCCTTACACCTCCTGTAGATTTGCTACATTTATACCGGAAAATATAAACCTCCATGCCTTACAGACATGGAGGAAGTATACAATAGTCGTTTACACGAACTGTCAATCTATCGTATGACCTCGGTAGGAAATTAAGCTTTTTACAGCACCTACTGTCTGCGGTACAAATGTTATTCTATTTTCACAACAAAATCTATTCTAGTAGAATTCCATTCTGTTGTCAATTATATTTTTAAATTACTTTGCACTTACTGATGAAGGGTCTACTTTCACACCAGGTCCCATAGTTGAAGTAACAGTTACGTTCTTCATATATGTTCCTTTAGCAGCAGAAGGCTTCACTTTAAGCATTGTTTCAAAAATCGTTGTGAAGTTTTCAACAAGCTTTTCGTTTTCGAAAGAAGTTTTCCCGATTGGCACGTGGATGTTTCCAGCTTTATCAACGCGGTATTCAACTTTACCAGCTTTGATTTCATTAACAGCTTTTGTTACATCAAATGTAACTGTACCAGTCTTAGGGTTTGGCATTAAACCTTTAGGTCCTAATACACGTCCAAGCTTACCAACTTCACCCATCATGTCAGGTGTAGCAACGATTACGTCAAACTCAAACCAACCTTGGTTGATCTTGTTGATGTAGTCTGCATCTCCTACATAATCAGCGCCAGCAGCTTCTGCTTCTTTCGCCTTTTCACCTTTAGCAAATACAAGTACACGTTGTGTTTTACCAGTTCCGTTTGGAAGTACAACAGCTCCACGGATTTGTTGGTCAGCTTTCTTTGGATCTACTCCAAGACGGAAAGCAACTTCTACTGATGCATCAAACTTTGCAAAGTTTGTCTTTTTAGCAAGTTCAATAGCTTCAGCTACTGGGTATGCTTTTGTACGGTCAACAAGCTTTGAAGCTTCTAAAAACTTCTTACCTTTTTTAGCCATTTTTATTTCCTCCTAGATTGTGGTTTTAGCGGAAAAGTTCTTAACTAACCTCCCACGAATAAAAGCGATGTACAAAAGTGCACAATCGCTAGACATAAGAAAGGTTGCGCGTGAAACCAAATTCAACACCGCAACCCCTTAACTAAAGAAACATTCGAGCATGAATTAGTCTTCGATGACAATACCCATGCTGCGTGCAGTACCTTCAACCATACGCATAGCTGCTTCAACGCTAGCCGCATTTAGATCAGGCATTTTTGTTTCAGCAATCTCGCGCACTTTGTCACGCTTGACTGTTGCTACTTTATTACGGTTCGGTACACCAGAACCAGACTCAATACCAGCCGCCTTCTTAAGAAGAACTGCAGCAGGAGGAGTTTTTGTAATAAATGTAAATGAACGGTCTTCAAAAACCGTAATCTCAACAGGAATGATTAAGCCAGCTTGTTCAGCTGTACGAGCGTTGAACTCTTTACAGAATCCCATGATGTTAACACCGGCTTGACCTAGTGCAGGACCAACTGGTGGCGCTGGATTAGCTTTAGCAGCAGGAATTTGTAACTTAACAATCTTAATTACTTTTTTAGCCACGAGACACACCTCCTTAAGTCCGTGATGTGGTAATAGGGGATTTTCCCCTCCCACTCATATAATAGTCTTTATAAGAATAAAGAACTGTTTCCTTTTGTCCGGTCTCAAAGTTTGAGACATACTGACCTTTGAAATATTAACACTTTTCCAAACCTATTTCAAGTTTTTTCGGGTTATATTTTTTCAATCTGTGTAAATTCTAGTTCTACCGGGGTATCTCGACCGAACATATTTACTAGAACCTTAACTTTTGCCTTATCTTTATCGATCTCTTCAATTGAACCAGTAAAGTTCGCAAACGGACCTTCTTTCACTTGTACCATTTCACCCAGTTCAAAGTTTACATCGATACGTGTTTGCTCAAGCCCCATACGCTTAAGGATGAACTCCACTTCATCTGGCATAAGCGGAGTTGGTTTTGATCCAGATCCAGCTGAGCCTACGAACCCTGTTACACCAGGAGTATTACGTACCACATACCAAGAGTCATCAGTCATTACAATTTCAACTAATACGTATCCTGGGAATACTTTCCTTTTAACTACTTTCTTTTTACCATTCTTAATATCTGTTTCTTCTTCTTCAGGCACTACCACGCGGAAGATCTTGTCTTGCATTGCCATAGACTCTACACGTTTTTCAAGGTTTGCTTTCACCTTGTTCTCATAGCCCGAGTAAGTATGAACTACATACCAATTCTTTTCCATTGTCGAGGACGAATTGTCCTTCCCTCCCTATATGTGAAAATATCCATTATTAAACTAGAAAGCATTGTTAGCTTTTATTTTTTTTACAAATGAAAAAACCCGTTTACCGGGCTTTGCTAAAAGTTTCCTATGTTTGTTACCATTATACCATTATGTTACGGGTGTTATTCAAGGAATTAAACGAATTAATTCTGAAATCCCCAAATCTATTACTGCAAAGAAAAGAGCAAAAAATATAACTGTAGCTAATACCGTAACTGTGTAGTTTGTCAATTCCTTACGCTTTGGCCAACTAACCTTGCGCATTTCACGACTGACATCTTTAAAAAAATTGACTACGCGCTGCATGTGTATACCCCCAACTTCCTTGTCTTACTCTATCTATAGGTGGATCCTACTACTTTGTTTGACGGTGAATGATATGAGCACTGCATGTCCTACAAAACTTCTTCAGCTCTAACCGTTCCGACTCTTTGTTGCTCATCGTTGAATAGTTTCTCGAACCGCAAGTTACACAGGCCAAAACTACCTTTTTTGTCAAAAATGCCACCTCAAAACTAACTATTTTGTCCCTAAAACTGTATCATGGACCCTTGTCAATGTCAACAGAGCTCTACTCCTATATACCTTTAATACTACAGAGTGAGCTCCCTTACCTCAAGATATTTCTCTAGTTTCCTTTTTACACGTTGGAGCGCATTATCAATGGATTTCACATGACGGTTGAGCTCCTCTGATATTTCTTGATAGGACTGACCATCTAGATAGAGAGCAAGTACCTTCCGCTCCAAATCACTTAGAAGCTCAGACATTTTCACCTCAATATGATCAAACTCCTCTTGATTGATAATGAGTTCCTCAGGGTCTAACACTTTAGCTCCAGAAATAACATCCATTAGCGTTCGATCGGATTCTTCATCATAGATCGGCTTATCCAACGACACATAAGAATTTAGCGGAATATGCTTTTGTCTCGTTGCCGTTTTAATTGCTGTAATGATTTGCCTGGTAATACATAATTCTGCAAACGCTTTAAAAGAGGTGAGCTTGTCCTCCCGGAAATCGCGGATAGCTTTATAAAGTCCGATCATCCCTTCCTGAACAATATCCTCTTTATCAGCACCGATTAAGAAATAGGATCTAGCTTTGGCTCTAACGAAATTTCGATACTTATGAATCAAGTAATCTAATGCTTCACTATCACCTTTGTGTACTAAATCAACTATTTCCTCATCCTCTAGCTGCGTTAAATGTAAATAATTTTCGTTGGCTTTTGTTGTCTTGTAGTCAGCATTCACTTCGGATCCCCCCGACCGCACAAGCATAGATAGAAATATTATACAGTAGCCTTTTTTAAAGCGTCAACCGCTCATTGCTTCCCTCTTCGCCATTTTTCAAAAATTTCTGCCACTTCATTACTTAATGGGATTTTTGAAGCAGGGCTATTTTCCTGAATTTTCTGCACCTTCTTTTCTATCTTCTTTTCAATTGAGTCTAACTCAATTAACAGCTCTCGTGCTGATTTCCTTAGTGCGCCTTGTCCAAATATCGCCCACTGCTCCGTAAAGTCAGAAGTTGCTACATGAATTTGAGTTTTTCTATTATTTAAAGCAATCGCAAGCTTTTCAATCCGTTCATCTGCTGTTTCATTATTTCTTGTGAAAATTACTTCTACTTTATAATTTTTATATTTTTTCTCTGTTCCTTTTACAAAATGTGCATCGAATACGACAATAACACGATAGCCAGAGTAAGCTTGGTACTCAGCCATTCTCTCAATTAAACGATCTCGAGCTGCTGCTAAATCCTTGTTTTTCAGCTCACGAAGCTCTGGCCAAGCTCCAATGATATTGTATCCATCCACTAACAGAATGTCCATTTTACCCCTCTAGTGGATGTCGTTTTCGATACACCTCATACATTAAAAGGGCCGCCGCGACAGAAGCATTCAAAGATGTGACATGCCCTTTCATTGGCAGGCTAACCAAAAAGTCACATTTATCACGGATGAGTCTTCCCATCCCTTTCCCTTCACTTCCGATAACAAGTCCTAAAGGCATGGTACCATCTAATGAACGGAAATCCTGTTTTCCCTTCGCATCTGTACCTGCAATCCATAAGCCTCGTTCCTTTAGCTCATCAATTGTTTGGGCCATATTCGTCACTCGGACAACAGGAACGTATTCAATCGCACCTGTTGATGCCTTTGCTACGGTTGCAGTTAGGCCCACCGCACGCCGCTTAGGAATAATAATTCCATGTGCACCGGATGAATCTGCTGTTCTCATGATTGACCCAAGATTATGCGGATCCTCAATTTCATCCAGGAGAAGAAAGAATGGTGTCTCTCCTTTTAATTCTGCAGCCTTAAATAAGTCATCAAGCTCCGCGTATTGATAGGCAGCTACTGCGGCTACCACACCTTGGTGATTCCCTTCTACCATCTGATCAATTTTCTTTTTAGGAACAAATTGTACGATGACATTTTGTGCTTTTGCTAGTCCTATAACCTGTTGCATTTGACCCGATTGGGAACCTTCAGCGATAAATATTTTATTTACGTCACGTTCTGACTTGAGTGCTTCGATAACTGGATTTTTTCCAATGATAAAATCTTCGCTCATCGTAAGAGCTCCTCCTTTCATTCTTCAACTTGAGAGAAGGCGACTTCAATAAGCTCATTCAGTCGCTCCTCTCTGTTCATCAAATATAGATACCCGATTAATGCTTCAAATGCTGTACCGTAACGGTACGTCTGAACATCTGTGTTCTTTGGTACCGTTCCTGATTTCGCATTCCTTCCTCTCCTAACAACAGCCTCTTCTTCCTCACTTAAAAGTTTCAGTTCTAGAAAGTGAAGAATAAATCGACATTGAGCTTTTGCTGATACATACTTGGTCGACTGCTTATGAAGATAATTCGGTCGCACCTTCCCAGATTCAAGTAGATACCTTCGAACATACACCTCAAAGATAGAATCACCTATATAGGCTAAGGCAAGGCTATTCAGTTGTTTTGCGTCTATTGTGTTTTCAAAACGAAGCATATTCTAGCCTCTTTTCCATCTTGTGCCTTGAGGCGTGTCTTCTAAAATAATATTCATCTCTTTTAACTGATCACGAATTTGATCAGACAACTGGAAATTCCGATCTTTTCTAGCCTGGATACGCTGTTCAATTAATGCTTCAATTTCCTCGTCAAGCAGTTGATCTGCTTCAAGCGTTAGCCCTAAAATCCCAAATAATACTTCAAACTCACTCATAAATGCATCAATTACAGTGATAGATGTATTTTTTTCAATCAAGTACGTATTCGCAAGCTTTGATAAGTCAAATAATTTAGTGATTCCGTTTGCTGTATTAAAATCATCATCCATATCCCGGACAAACTCATCGTGAAGGGTCGACACCTTGGTGAGCCATTCTTGATTATTGTCAGTTAAGTTCGTACTAGCCTCGCGACGATGTTTAAGGTTTTGGTAAGAGGTTTTTAATCGATCCAGTCCTGCCTTCGTATTTTCTAACAGCTCATCCGTATAGTTGATTGGATTTCGATAATGCACAGCTAACATGAAGAACCTTAGAACCTGTGGGTCATGCTTTTTAATAATATCGTGTACGAGAACAAAGTTACCTAGCGATTTTGACATTTTTTCATTATCGATATTAATGTACCCATTATGCATCCAGTACCTAGCAAATGCTTTGTCTGTCAATGCTTCTGATTGAGCAATCTCATTCTCATGATGCGGGAAAGCCAAATCCTGTCCCCCTGCATGAATGTCAATGGTATCGCCTAAATACTTCTTCGCCATGGCCGAGCACTCAATATGCCAGCCTGGTCTTCCTTTCCCCCATGGGCTTTCCCAGAAGATTTCACCCGGCTTTGCTGCCTTCCAAAGTACAAAGTCTAAAGAATCCTGCTTTTTCTCACCGATAGCAATTCTCGTACCAAGTCGTAGCTCATCAATTGACTGGTGAGAAAGTTTTCCATACTCCTCGAATTTACGTGTGTGGTAATATACATCGCCCTCAGACTCATACGCATATCCTTTTTCAATCAGAGTAGCGATAAAATCTAAAATAATATCCATACTCTCTGTTACTCGAGGGTGAACGTCCGCTTTTTTGCAACCGAGTGCTGTTACATCTTCAAAGTATGCCTTAATAAATCGGTCAGCAATGGTGGGAACATCTTCTCCCAACTCATTTGCTACACGAATCAGCTTATCATCCACATCTGTAAAATTGGAGATATATTGAACGTCGTATCCTCTATATTCTAAGTATCTCCTTACTGTATCAAATACAATTGGTGGTCTAGCATTACCTATATGAATATAATTATAGACTGTAGGTCCACAAACATACATCTTTACTTTTCCCTCTTCAAGGGGAATAAATGGCTCCTTTGACCGAGTGAGTGTATTATATATTTGAATGCTCATGCTCGTAACTCCTTTCCTTCTCAACCTGTTCTAGTTGTTTTCTTAATATATGAATTTCAGCCTCTAATACTTTGAAACGATCGCCAGTTGGATCTGGTAAATCACAGTGATTTAAATCTTTCTCTACTTTCTTTCCATCCCTTATGACGACTTTTCCAGGAATTCCGACAACGGTAGAGTTTGGCGGCACATCCTTCAGTACAACAGAACCTGCCCCAATCTTCGAGTTCTCACCAACTGTAATAGAACCTAATACCTTTGCACCTGTTGCAATCAAAGCATTGTCTTTAATCGTTGGGTGTCGCTTTCCTTTCTCTTTTCCAGTTCCCCCTAGTGTAACTCCCTGAAACACAGTAACATTGTCTCCAATTTCACATGTTTCACCGATGACGACCCCCATGCCATGATCGATAAAAAATCGCCGTCCGATAGTAGCACCCGGATGAATTTCAATCCCTGTAAAGAAGCGGCTTACCTGTGAAATCACTCTAGCCAGAAAATAAAACTTTCTCTTGAATAAAGCATGTGCCATTCGATGAGCCCAGATGGAATGCAAACCTGAATATGTTAAGATAACTTCTAAATACGTCCTTGCCGCTGGATCTTGTTCAAAAACTACTTCAACATCTTCTTTTAGCATTTTAAACATTATCGTTCCCCCTAAACGTAAATGCTATTTTTTATTAAAATAAAAAGCGTCCCTGTCATAATGACAGAGACGCTTTGTTGCGTGGTTCCACTCTGTTTAAGTAACCTAGAAAAGCTACTTCAACTCAACTCTTGTAACGGAAGACATCCGCCTCAATCTACTACGGGACAAACCCTTTTCGAATCAGGACTCAGAGGGGCACTTCAAAAAACAAGGGGCTTAAACCACTTTCAGCCGATGATGGTTCTCTCTAGAAAGCATTGCTTTTTTACTTTTCCTCTTCAACATTTTTTAAAATATTTGATTATCCTTACTATATTACATTTTTTCCAATCTGTTAACCAATAATGCTCGAAATTCTTTGTAATATTTTTTCTTTTCCAATAAGAGCAATTGCTTTTGGTAGGTCTGGCCCATGTGTTTGACCCGTAGTAGCAACCCGAACAGGCATAAATAGCTTCTTACCCTTTTGTCCTGTTGCTTTTTGAACACTCTTCAAGGTTGCCTGAACATCCTCTGGTTGAATGTTTGGTAGTTTTTCAATCTCATTGGCAAAGGTTGATAAAACCTCTTTCACACCTTCTTCTTCAAGAACCGTCTTTGCTTCTTCTTCAAGCTCTAGCTCTTCCTTGAAGAATAACTCAGAAAGCTCGACAATTTCAGCCCCATAGCTTAGTTGTTCTTGATAAAGAGCCACAAGGTTTTTTGTCCAAAGAACTTCTTCTGGAGTCATCTCTTCACTTACTCTTCCTGCTTTTTGAAGGTGAGGAAGCGCAAGCCCGTATACGACTTCAACATCTTGCTTTTTCATATATTGATTATTCATCCACGTTAGCTTTTGCTTATCAAATAGCGCTGGAGATTTTGAAAGTCTGCTCGCCTCAAAAATCGAAATAAGTTCTTCCTTTGAGAATATCTCTTCTTCCCCAGATGGAGACCAACCTAATAAAGTGATAAAGTTAAATAAAGCTTCCGGAAGATATCCTAATTCCTCATATTGTTCAATGAACTGGATAATCGACTCATCTCGTTTACTCAACTTCTTGCGACTTTCGTTAACAATCAATGTCATATGTCCAAACACTGGTGTTTCCCAACCTAATGCTTCGTATATCATCATTTGCTTTGGTGTATTCGAAATATGATCATCTCCACGTAATACATGTGAGATTTCCATCAAATGATCATCAACTGCTACCGCAAAATTATACGTTGGTGTTCCATCTTTTTTTACAATGACAAAATCTCCACCGATTCCATCTGCTTCAAACGCAACTTCACCTTTAACCATGTCGTTAAAGGAAAATACTTTCCCACTAGGAACTAAAAAGCGAACACTTGGTTGGCGTCCTTCTTTTTCAAACGCTTCCCGTTGCTCATCTGTAAGGTGGCGGCAT
The DNA here is from genome assembly GCF_001591645.1 of Robertmurraya korlensis NBRC 107688. Taxonomy (GTDB): domain Bacteria; phylum Bacillota; class Bacilli; order Bacillales; family Cytobacillaceae; genus Robertmurraya_A. The sequence continues at coordinate 52,205 of NZ_BCVH01000022.1, forward strand.
TTCCCTGAGTAGCCACCCATTTCTCCCTTTTCAGCTTGCTCATTACGTTCTGCCTCTAATTCTTCCTCTGTACAATAACACTTATAAGCTTTGCCCTCTTCTAGAAGTTGCTTATAATACACCTCATATAAATCATTACGTTCAGATTGTCTGTATGGACCATACGAACCACCGACATCCACGCTCTCATCCCAATCTATCCCTAACCATTTTAAGTATTTTAGCTGACTTTCTTCACCGCCTGCAATATTCCGCTTCTTGTCAGTATCTTCAATTCGGATAATAAACTTTCCACCTTGATGACGTGCAAACAAGTAGTTAAATAGGGCAGTACGAGCATTTCCAATATGTAAATGTCCTGTTGGACTAGGTGCATAACGAACACGTACAGTGTTAGACATTCTATTTTTCCTCCTAAAGAGTTCAATCTATTTTTGACATATATTTTATCATTGTGACATGACAATTCCTAGAGGTCTTTCTTTTTTAAGAGCACCACCGCTTGGGAGGCAATTCCTTCTCCTCTTCCAGTAAAGCCAAGCTTCTCTGTTGTTGTTGCTTTTACATTTACTTGTTCAGGTGTCGCTTTCAGTAATTCAGCGATACGGTTCTTCATTTGATCGATGTAAGGCGCCATTTTCGGTCTTTGAGCAATAATGGTACAATCCGCATTGACTAACTCATATCCGCGACCCTCTACTAACTTCCATACATGTTCTAGAAGCTTAGCTGAATCGACATCCTTAAACTCTGGATCAGTATCAGGGAAATGTCTGCCTATATCCCCTTCACCAATAGCACCTAAAACAGCATCTGTTACTGTATGGAGAAGTACATCTGCATCAGAATGGCCTAACAACCCTTTTTCATATGGAATCGTAATACCACCTATAATTAAAGGTCTGCCTTCTGTAAGTTGATGAACGTCAAATCCTTGTCCAATTCTAAACATCGTTTTTAAAGCCCCCTCTTTTGGTAGTCACGTTGCTTAATAATGGCTTCTGCAAAATACAAGTCTTCTGGTGTCGTTAGTTTGATATTATCGTAGTCACCTTCAACAATTTTCACAGGTACATTTAGTCTTTCTACTAAACTTGCCTCATCCGTGCCTAAAAAGTTCTGTTCCAACGCTAATTTGTGAGCTTCTTCTAGCAATGACACGCGAAAAGCTTGTGGGGTTTGAATAGCCCACAAGCTTGAACGCTCAATCGTCTCAACAACTTCAAAATTATTTACCTTCTTAATCGTATCCTTAACAGGGACTGCTACTACGGCGGCACCATCCCGGTCGGCTACAGCTACCAATTCATGGATTACTCTTGTTTCAATAAAGGGCCTAGCTGCATCATGAACGAGTACAATTCCCTCTTTCCTTGCCGCTTGCAGCCCATTATAAACACTGTGCTGTCTTTCTTTTCCACCAACAACGAGAGAGGTAACCTTTTTAATTCGGTACTTTTTTAAGAGGCTGGAGAAATGATCTTCATCTCCGGATGATATGGCTAAAATAATTCCCGTACATGCCTCATCAGACTCAAATACCTTGAGTGTATGAATCAATATGGGAATATCCTTTAGCTGAAGCAACACCTTATTTTTGCCTGCCCGCATTCTTTTCCCTTGTCCTGCTGCAGGGATAATAACTTGGTAAGACATAAGATATCCCCTAACTATTTCTATAATGCTTTTTCTAGTAATTTTGGTTTAGCAAAAATCATTCGACCAGCTGATGTTTGTAGTACGCTTGTTACCAATACATCCAGCTGCTTGCCAATATAATCTCTACCATCTTCAACAACAATCATCGTGCCGTCATCAAGGTAAGCAATGCCTTGGTTATGCTCCTTACCATCTTTTATTACTTGGACATTCATTTCCTCTCCAGGTAATACGACTGGCTTAACAGCATTTGCTAAGTCATTAATATTTAATACTGCAACCTTCTGAAGTTCACATACTTTATTAAGGTTAAAGTCATTCGTTACAACGACACCACTTGTTATCTTGGCAAGCTTAACTAGCTTTGAATCTACCTCTTGTACATCCTCAAAGTCGCCTTCGTAGATTTCTACATTCATGGCCAGTTCTTTTTGAATTCTATTTAAAATATCAAGACCTCTTCTACCGCGATTTCTCTTTAATACATCTGAAGAATCAGCAATATGCTGTAATTCTTCGAGTACAAATTGCGGAATAACAATGGTTCCATCTAAAAAGCCTGTTTGACAAATATCTGCGATACGGCCATCAATAATAACACTCGTATCTAATATTTTTAACTCATTTTTGGCTGTAGTTGACTCTGTGTCTACTTCGTCTTCACCAGTTTTCTTTTTTGGTTTTGTAAAAAGGGAGAGTAACTCATCTCTCTTTTTAAAACCAACTTGGAAACCTAAATAACCAAAAAGTAGTGTTAACAGTACAGGAGCAACCGTATTTAAAATAGGCACTTCAATTCCAGTTAAAGCATATCCAACTAAAAAGGCAATAATTAATCCAAATACTAATCCTACGCTACCAAAAATAATATCTGTTATAGGCACCTTCACAAGGGATTCTTCTACCCATTTAACGAAATTGACGACATAATCGACCGCCCAAAAAGTAATAAGATAAAAAATAATAGCACCTAAAATAGCGGTAACATAATGATTATTTATTAGAGGAATGTCGTCTATTGATATTAGAGTTAATAAATCAGAGATTAAAAAGATCCCTAATGTACCACCTGTAATTAAGAAACAGGCTTGAACAATTCGTTTTAACATTCCTTCACCTCCTTTTATACATTATAAACAAATTCTATAAATTGAAACGTAATATTACATAGAAAATTATTGTTTGTTATTATCCTGTAATCTCTTTGTTATATTAGTATAATTGCGGGTGATTTCTAATGTGGATTATTATTAAGGTTAGCACCTAGCAAATATTGGTGTCAATTATTTACCTTCTATATATTCCCTATTCAAGTGTTGCTTTTAGTGCTTCCGCTACCGTTGAGACTCCAATTAATTGAATCCCTTTTGGTGCTATCCATCCACCAATGTTGTTCGCAGGGATAATCACTCGTTCAAACCCTAGCTTGGCAGCTTCTTGAACACGCTGTTCAATTCTTGATACCCTTCTTATCTCTCCTGTCAAACCTACCTCCCCAATAATACAATCCGTTGGTCTAGTTGGCTTATCACGGAAGCTTGAAGCGATGCTAATAGCGACGGCTAAATCAATGGCTGGTTCGTCCAGCTTTACTCCTCCAGCCACCTTCAAGTAGGCATCCTGGTTTTGGAGCAGCAAACCAACTCTTTTCTCAAGCACTGCCATTAACAATGATACTCGGTTATGGTCAACGCCTGTAGCCATTCTCCTTGGATTCCCGAAACTAGTAGGTGAAATAAGTGCTTGTATCTCTACTAATACCGGTCGAGTTCCTTCCATAGATGCAACTACAGTTGATCCTGCAGCTCCTTGAGAGCGCTCCTCAAGGAAAATCTCAGATGGATTAAGAACTTCTTCCAATCCAAATTCCTTCATTTCAAATATTCCCATTTCATTGGTTGAACCAAAACGGTTTTTTACTGCCCTAACAATACGATACGTATGATGACGCTCCCCTTCAAAATAAAGAACGGTATCGACCATATGTTCGAGAAGTCTAGGACCTGCAATCGAACCTTCTTTTGTTACATGACCAACAATAAAAATAGCAATTCCCTTTGTCTTACCTATTCTCATTAGCTCAGCAGTACATTCTCTCACTTGAGAGACGCTTCCAGGTGCAGAGGTTACTTGAGGATGGAAAATAGTTTGGATGGAGTCTACAATGACAAAACTAGGGTTTTCCTTTTCGATCGTTCGACTGATTTCTTCCAGATCGGTTTCAGAATACACCAGTAAATTCTCTGATGTTACCCCTAGGCGATCTGCCCTTAGCTTCGTTTGTCTCATTGACTCTTCTCCAGATATATAAAGGACGGAATGTTGCTTTTTGGCAAGTTGGGAGGAAACCTGTAATAGTAGAGTTGATTTTCCTATCCCAGGATCACCACCTATTAATACAAGGGAGCCCTTAACAATTCCTCCACCCAACACCCGATTTAACTCAACCAGGTCCGTTTGGATACGGGGCTCGGTAATCGTTTCAATCGAGGTAATAGGCGTTGCTTTAGACAAGGTCGTTGTGCCTACTGAGTGAGCAAAGGTGGCGCGGTGATTTGATACCTTTTTTTCTATCTCTTCCACCATCGTATTCCATTGTCCACAACCAGGGCATTTCCCCATCCATTTGGGAGACTCATAGCCGCAATCATTACACATAAATTTTGTTTTTACTTTTGCCAAAACTCATATCCCCCTTTAAACCTTGCTTGTGATACTCCCTTATTATAATAACATGTCTTCATTTCATTGCAGTGATAACTATTTCCCAATAGAAAATAGAAGGCACACGTAATCTCTTACGTGTGCTTCTTATCTTTCCGATTATTTATGAATTGGTTCTCCGGCCCTTACAGCAAAATCGCCATCCATATAATCAACAACAACCTTTTGTCCTGTTAGAACCGTACCTCTTAATAACTCCTCTGATAGACGGTCTTCGATATGCTTTTGAATCGCTCTTCTTAGAGGACGAGCACCATATTCAGGGTCATACCCTTCCTCAGATATCTTCTCTTTAGCAGCCTCTGTTAGCTCTAATGTAATATCCTGTTCATTTAATCGCTTGATAAGCTGATCAGACATCAATGTCACAATCTGTTTTAAGTGCTTTTTCTCTAACGAATGGAAAACAATAATTTCGTCGATACGGTTTAGGAACTCTGGACGGAAGGCCTTTTTCAGTTCCTCCATTACCTTGCCCTTCATGTCTTTAAAATCCTGTTCTCCATCTTGAATATTAAACCCAACATACTTATTACGTTTTAATGCCTCTGCCCCAACGTTTGAAGTCATAATAACGACTGTATTTCGGAAATCAACACTTCTTCCTTTTGAGTCAGTTAGACGACCATCTTCAAGCACTTGAAGCAAAATATTAAATACATCTGGATGTGCCTTTTCAATCTCATCTAACAAGATAACAGAGTAAGGTTTTCTTCTTACCTTTTCTGTTAATTGTCCTCCTTCATCATACCCTACATAGCCAGGAGGCGATCCAACTAGTCGAGAAGTTGAGTGCTTCTCCATGTACTCGGACATATCCACGCGAATCATTGCATCCTCGTCACCAAACATCGCTTCTGCTAATGCACGTGCAAGCTCCGTTTTACCAACACCTGTTGGGCCAAGGAAAATAAATGATCCGATTGGACGCTTAGGATCCTTTAATCCTGCACGAGCACGACGGACAGCCTTTGAGATTGCCTTTACTGCTTCCTCTTGACCGATTAAACGAGAATGAAGGATATCTTCAAGCTTTAATAATTTATCTGTTTCGGTTTGTGCTAGACGTGATACAGGAATTCCGGTCCAACTAGCAACAACCGTGGCAATATCTTCAACAGTAACCTCTGAATTCTCTTTTCCTTGCTTTTCTTTCCATGTTTTCTTTGTCTCTTCTAGTTGTTCACGAAGTCTTTGTTCTGAATCTCTTAAAGATGCAGCTTTTTCAAATTCTTGGCTTTGAACGGCAGCATCCTTTTCCTTCCGAACCTCTTCAAGCTTTGCTTCAAGCTCCTTTAAATTTGGAGGGGTTGTATAGGAACGAAGCCTTACCTTTGAGCCTGCTTCGTCAATTAAATCGATTGCCTTATCAGGAAGGAAACGATCCGAAATATAGCGGTCTGAAAGTTTGACTGCTGCTTCAATTGCCTCATCCGTTATGGAAACCCTATGATGTGCTTCATAGCGATCTCTTAAACCTTTTAAGATTTGAACGGATTCATCTGCTGTCGGCTCATCCACCATAATTGGTTGGAAACGTCTTTCTAGAGCAGCATCCTTTTCAATGTATTTACGGTACTCATCTAGTGTCGTTGCCCCAATACATTGCAGTTCCCCACGAGCTAGAGAAGGTTTTAAGATATTGGAAGCATCAATCGCACCTTCTGCACCACCAGCTCCAATAAGTGTATGAAGCTCATCAATAAATAGGATGATGTTACCTGCCTGTCGTATCTCATCCATCACTTTCTTTAAACGATCCTCAAACTCTCCACGATACTTTGTACCTGCTACAACTGTTCCCATATCAAGCGTCATAACACGCTTATCTCTTAATGTTTCAGGAACTTCGTTGTTGACAATTTGTTGAGCTAACCCTTCAGCAATAGCGGTTTTCCCAACTCCCGGTTCTCCAATTAATACAGGATTATTCTTCGTTCTTCGACTTAATACTTCGATAACACGCTGAATCTCTTTACTTCTACCAATAACTGGGTCAAGGCTACCTTCTCTTGCAATGGCTGTTAAATCTCGGGCTAAGCTATCTAAGGTTGGTGTGTTAGCGCTTGCCGTTGTACCACCTTGATGATTGCCTGATTCACTGCTACCTAACAACTGAAGCACCTGCTGTCTAGCTTTGTTTAAGCTTACACCTAAATTATTTAAAACCCTTGCTGCTACCCCTTCACCTTCGCGAATAAGACCAAGCAGAATATGCTCTGTTCCTACATATGAATGACCAAGCTTTCTTGCCTCATCCATGGAAAGTTCAATCACCTTTTTGGCTCTCGGTGTATAGTGTATTGTCTGGGAAGCATCTTGTCCTCGACCAATCAAATTTTCTACTTCTTTTTGTATTTTCTCTGATCCTAATCCTAAAGCATATAATGCTTTTGCTGCGATACCCTCGCCTTCTCTTACCAACCCGAGTAAAATATGCTCTGTTCCAATATTGTTATGACCTAAACGAATAGCTTCTTCCTGTGCTAGTGCAAGTACCTTTTGAGCTCTCTCTGTAAAACGTCCAAACATCATGTGAACATCCTCCTAACTAAGGTTAATTTTCCATTTTAATTCTTTCCCTTATTAAAGAGGCGCGACGGATATCACGCTCGTTGGGTCTTAGTGGTCCTCCTGCATACTGCTGGAGAAATCCTGGCTGTGTTAATATCATTAATTCATTCAAAATATTTTTGGATATGTTTTCAATATAGCCCATATCAATCCCTAATCTAACATCAGATAAACAATTAGCTGCTTCCTTTGTTTCAATGATTCGACTATGCGTTAGAACACCCAGTGAGCGAAAGACTCTATCTTCTAATTGTATGTTAGAAGTTTTGGCTAATGCCCCACGAGCTAATCTTTCCTGAGCAATTAGTTGACTAACAACTCCTTTAAGGTCTTCAACGATATCCTCTTCAGATTTACCAAGCGTGATCTGATTAGAAATTTGAAAGATATTACCTAAAGCCTCGCTGCCCTCTCCATACATTCCTCTAACTACCAGACCAAGCTGATTGATCGCTGGAATGATACGATTCATCTGTTGTGTTAAGGCTAAGCCGGGTAGATGCATCATCACAGAAGCACGCATCCCTGTTCCTACATTTGTTGGACAACTCGTTAAGTATCCTACTTTTTCATCGAAAGCATAATTGATATGCTCTTCTAGCTCATCATCGATACGATCCGCTAGTGTTAGTGCCTCGCTCACCTGAAATCCTGGGTATAAACATTGAATCCGAATATGATCCTCTTCATTAACCATAATGCAGACTTCTTCATTTTCGGATAAAAGGCAAGCACCCAAAGCAGAGTTTTCAACTAAATGTGGGCTAATGAGATGCTTTTCCATTAATACTCGTTTCTGTATGGGTTGAAGCTCTTCCATTCTTAGGAGTTCTAACTGTCCTAAGTTGGGAATGGTATGGTTTGATAATGCCTTTTCCATTGTCTGAACAACCTCTTGCGCTTCTTCATTGGAAAAGAGAGTTGGGAACTTATACTCATTTATATTCCTTGCGAGCCGAATTCGAGAACTTAGAACAATGTCTGAATCAGGCCCCTCAGCACTCATCCATGAGCTTATGGCTTGATTAATAAATTTTTCAAGAGACATGTACTATTCCTCTCCTTCAGCTTCATTGCATAACAGCTTTTCAATTTCTCTAATTTCATCCCTTACAATCGCTGCCTGCTCAAACTCTTCACTTTCTATTGCAGATTTTAAGTTGACCTTTAGTTCTTCAATTTTCTTTTTGTAATGGATGTTTCCACCGATTCGTTTAGGTATCTTTCCACTGTGTGTTGAATTCCCACTATGGAGTCGTCTTAATATCGGTTGAAGTTGGTCCCTAAAAGCATCATAACAGTGGGCACACCCAAACCGCCCGACTTGAATGAATTGCTTATATGTCATCGAACAACCTTCACATTGCAATACTTGCTGTTGCTCATAAAGTGAAGCTTTTTGTTGAGCAAGCTGATAGTTATGGTCTAGATTTAATAGTCCCGCTAATAGATTATTAATAGAAAAGCCTGAAGCATTATTGATTACAAAATGCTCCCCTTTTTCTTGGGCACAAACCTCACATAAGTGGAATTCGGACTTTTCACCATTATTAATCTTTGTAAAATGAAGGGTAGCTGGCCTTTCATTACACTCCTGACAGATCATGTTACTCACCTCAATAAATGGCTTTACTCTTTACTAAAGGCGTTATTCTGTGGAATTCTTACTTATACTTTAATGTTGTTAACATAGCCTTTAGCATTCTCGAACGAAGTTCATCACGATACGGTAAGTCAATATACAGGACAGAGCGATCAATTACACTAAGCATGATTTTTGCTTCTCTCGTTGAGATTACATCTTCTTCAACTAGTCTAAAGATCACATGCTCTGCACTACTCTGTGACACTCTTGAGGATATCACAGTTAGTAGCTGGTCAATAAGGTGAGCGTTATCGTGTGACTGAACTTTCATAATACGAATATATCCACCACCACCTCGTTTACTTTCTACAACATACCCTTTTTCAATGGTAAACCGAGTGTTTATTACATAGTTGATTTGTGATGGTACACACTGAAACTTATCAGCTATTTCACTCCGTTTAATTTCAACGAGTTCTCTTTCACTCATATCGAGTACTTCCTTTAAGTACTGTTCAATGATATCGGAGATGTTCCTCACCATATCCCCCCTCTCTGACTTTGACTATATTTGACATTAATTATACATGATGAATGTAGTTTCATGCAATGAACAACACCTTATAAATTTTTCCCCAAATTTCGTGCTCGCAAACTAGGAAAGAATACATAAATATGATTCTATAAAATGGAGGATGAATACGTTTTGGACAGATTCTTAGATATAAAAGTGAGTTATGACACGTAGACGAAGAAAAAAGGAGTGCTGCAGGTTATAAAAACAAGTTTATAACTCGTTGCAGTATGATTTGAGTATCTTACAGGTCATAAAAGTTAGTTTATGACTTGTATAGGTAGAAACAATGATACTTTATGTCATAAAAATAATTACTTACTAAATAAAAAAAAAGCACCCAATCAGGTACTTTTTTTATTTGCCTA
>NZ_BCVH01000023.1 GCF_001591645.1 Robertmurraya korlensis NBRC 107688
AAAGGAGCGGTGAATCTGTTGGAAAAGAAGTTCATCGAGCTGATGAAGATCAAAAGGAGCGGTGAATCTGTTGGAAAAGAAGTTCATCGAGCTGATGAAGATCAAAAGGAACGGTGAATCTAGTGGAAACGAGTATCATCCTTTTTCCCTCACTAACATCCGGAAAAAGCCAGCCTAAAAAACCACGGACAAAAAAGCATTGGCCCATTCAAATGGACCAATGCTTTCCTATTTATTATAGTTCTTGACCGTTTGTAGAAATAACGTTCTTGTACCAGTAGAACGACTTCTTCTTGCTACGCTCAAGAGTACCGCTTCCGTCATCATGCTTATCAACATAGATAAAGCCGTAACGCTTTGATAATTCACCAGTTGAAGCACTTACAAGGTCGATACAGCCCCAAGGAGTGTAACCCATTAAGTCTACACCATCTTCTATTGCTTCACCCATCGCTTCAATATGCTCGCGAAGGTAATTGATACGGTAGTCGTCATTGATGCTTCCATCTTCTTCAACCTTATCGTAAGCACCAAGTCCGTTTTCAACGATAAATAAAGGTACGCGATAACGATCGTATAATTGATTTAAAGCAATTCTTAGACCAATCGGGTCGATTTCCCAGCCCCAGTCACTTGCTTTTAAGAATGGATTTTTCACACCGTTGAAGATATTTCCATTTGCCTTTTCTTCTTCTGTTAATTCTTTCTTATCTGTACGAGACATATAGTAGCTGAAAGAAATGAAATCAACTGGGTATTGCTTGATAATTTCTAAATCACCTTGTTGCATTTCAAGCTTGATGCCATTTTCTTTGAAATAGCGTTTTGTGAAGGCAGGATACTCCCCACGTACTTGTACGTCTCCACAAATATAGTTAAAGATCTGCTCTTCCTTCATCGCATGTAATACATTAACCGGATTGCAATCATATGCGTAAACAGGAGCATAGATTAACATACAGCCAATTTGAGCATCAGGATTAATTTCATGACAAGCCTTTGTAGCTAAGCTGCTTGCTACAAATTGGTGGTGTAAGCCTTGGAAGCTTTCCTGCAGGCGAACATCTTCAGTAGCTGGAGAGAACCCAAGTCCAAAGATTGGCATATGTGTTGCTCCGTTAATTTCATTAAATGTTAGCCAGTATTTTACTTTGTTTTTATAACGATTAAATAAAGTCGTTGCATAACGCTCGAAGAACCCAATCACTTCACGGTTTCTCCAACCACCGTACTCTTTAATTAAATATAAAGGCATTTCATAGTGAGAAATCGTTACAAGTGGTTCAATTCCATGTTTTAAGCACTCATCGAATACGCGGTCATAGAATGCAAGACCCTCTTCGTTTGGCTCTAGCTCGTCCCCTTTAGGGAAAATACGTGACCAAGCAATAGACAGACGGAATGTTTTAAAGCCCATTTCAGCAAATAGAGCAATATCTTCAGCATAACGATGATAGAAGTCGATACCGTCATGGTTCGGATACGTATATTTTTCCTTGTCGATCTCAAAGTTAAAGCCAGGAGTCGTGATTAATTGAAAACGGATTTTTCCACCAGGCATTACATCAGCAAGGTTCATTCCTTTGCCACCTTCAAGATACGCACCTTCTAATTGGTTGGCAGCTGTTGCACCGCCCCATAAAAATCCTTCTGGAAATTGATATGTTTTAGTCATTTGGAAAAACCTCCATATATGTTTTTATGGCTACGCTTTCACTAGGGCAAAATAAAAAACCTAAACCACGTAGAGAAGACACAATAATCTCATAGTTTACGTGATTTAGGTTTTGCCTGCATAACCAGTAACAATCCTAAAAGGGTTGTTTGTTTAATTGCGTTAACTATAACATGATTTATTTGAACAAGCAAGAATTTTGTAAACGTTATTTTTTTGTATTTTTATATATATAAGATACAAGTCGGTAATCTATAAAAATATTAAAAAATTTAAAAGAAAGCGTTGACACCCACTAAATACCCGTGATAAATTACACGTATCAAATAAAAACTTAATAAATTCCTTGAAGGAATGTTACCTTAAGTGGGCATAACCTGATCTGATTAGAACACAACTTTGCTAATGCAATACGTTTGTGTGTTTCTAATCAGATCAGGTTTTTTATTTGGAAAAATATATAAAATTTTTAATAGAAGGAAGGGTCAAAAATGAAATACGAGCAGTTAGCAAAAGATATTATTGCCAATGTAGGTGGAAAAGAAAACGTTTTCAGTGTGGTCCATTGTGTTACTCGTTTACGTTTTAAGTTAAGAGATGAAAGCAAAGCAAATACAGAAGTGTTAAAGAATATGGATGGTGTTGTTACTGTTATGAAGAGCGGTGGACAATATCAAGTAGTTATCGGAAACCATGTACCAGATGTGTACAAAGCGGTGACTACAGTTGGCGGATTCCAAGGCCAAACGCCTGTCGAAGAAGAGGAAGGTCCAAAAGGATCTCTACTAAGTCGCTTTATTGATATGATTTCAAGCATCTTTACTCCTGTTCTTGGTGTATTAGCAGCAACAGGGATGATCAAAGGTTTTAACGCATTATTTGTGGCATTTGGTTGGTTAGATAGTACATCAGGTACGTACCAAGTTTTAAACGCAACAGGTGATGCACTGTTTTACTTCCTACCAATCTTCTTAGGTTATACAGCAATTAAGAAATTTGGTGGTAACCCATTCATAGGGATGGCGATCGGGGCAGCATTAGTATACCCGACACTTTCAACATTAACAGCAGGTGAGCCTCTTTATACAGTATTTGCAGGAACAATGTTTCAATCACCAATTTACATTACATTCTTAGGAATTCCAGTTATCTTAATGTCTTATTCTTCATCTGTTATACCGATTATTATTTCAGCATTCTTTGCAGCTAAAGTAGAAAAATGGTTAAAGACAGTTATTCCAGATGTAATTAAAGCATTTGTCGTACCAATGTTAACATTATTAATTGTTGTACCACTTACATTTATTGTTATTGGCCCGGTAGCAACATGGGCAGGAAGCTTATTAGGTCAAGGGACATTAGCAATCTATAACGTAAGCCCACTGATTGCAGGTCTACTATTAGGTGGTTTCTGGCAAGTATTCGTTATCTTCGGTCTTCACTGGGGATTGGTACCAATCGCATTCAACAATCTTGCAACACTAGGTTATGACACGATCCTTGCAACAGTATTCGCAGCATCATTTGCACAAACGGGTGCAGTTTTAGCAATACTATTAAAAACAAAGAACCAAAAATTAAAAACACTAAGTATTCCAGCATTTATCTCAGGTATTTTTGGTGTAACTGAACCAGCTATTTACGGTATTACACTTCCATTAAAGAAAGCATTTATCATGAGCTGTATCGCTGCAGGTATTGGTGGAGCTATTGCCGGTGCTACAAATGTAACTGGTTACATTATTGGTGGTCTAGGAGTCTTTGGTATTCCTTCATATATTAATCCTGCTGGAATCGATTTAGGTTTCTATGGTGCAATTATCTCTATCGTTGTTGCTTTCATCGCTGGTTTAGTTCTAACATTATTATTCGGTGGAATTAACAAACAACAACAGGCTTCAACAGATACAACTTCAGCTGCTAGTGAAGTAGCAGCAACAAAGGTTCAAAACGAAGAAGTAGTTAGTCCATTAAATGGAGAAGTGATTGCTTTATCAGAAGTAAAAGATGCTGCATTCTCATCTGGTGCATTAGGTCATGGTGTGGCAATTGAGCCAAGTGAAGGGAAATTGGTTGCTCCAGTTGCAGGAACGGTATCAGCTCTATTCCCAACAAAGCATGCAATTGGTATTACAACGGATGCAGGTGCGGATCTGTTAATCCACATCGGTATGGATACGGTTCAATTAGAAGGTAAGTTTTTCACTGCACATGTATCTCAAGGTGATTATGTGAAAGCAGGTCAATTACTAATTGAGTTCGATATGGAGCAAATTAAAGAAGCAGGTAAGCCGTTAACAACTCCTATCGTTGTAACTAATCATAAAGAGTTCGATTTACAACTTGCGAATGCAAAACAAGTGAATATTGGGGCTCCATTATTTACACTAGATACGAAGTAATTAAACAAACGCGAGGAGAAAGGAAGAAACATTTCCTTTCTTCCTGCTGTTTTAGAAATGGAGGATATTTATGGCTTTTCAAAAAGGATTTTTATGGGGTGGCGCAATTGCTGCTAACCAAGCAGAAGGTGCATACTTAGCAGATGGTAAGGGATTAACGACTGTTGACTTAATGCCAACTGGAAAATTACGTTGGGAGATCTTGTTAGGTAATCTACCTTCGTATGAACCACTTGAAGGGGAATTTTATCCTTCGCATGAAGCGATTGATTTTTATAACCGTTATAAAGAGGATATCGCACTATTTGCAGAAATGGGCTTTAAAGCATTACGCTTATCGATCTCATGGGCAAGGATTTTCCCAAATGGGGATGACGCTGAGCCAAACGAAGCGGGACTACAATTTTACGACAATGTGTTTGATGAATTAATAAAGTATGGAATTGAGCCAGTCGTAACGATTGCACACTTCGATGTACCGGTTAACCTAGTGAAAAACTACGGTAGCTGGAGAAACCGTAAGCTTGTTTCATTCTTTGAAACCTACGCGACAACTCTTTTCAAGCGTTATAAGGACAAGGTAAAGTATTGGATGACATTCAACGAAATCAATATGCTCCTGCACTTGCCATTTGTTGGAGCTGGTCTTGTATTTGAAGAAGGTGAAGACAAGAAGCAAGTGAAGTACCAAGCAGCACACCACCAATTGGTTGCAAGTGCATTAGCTGTAAAAGCTGGTCACGGAATTAATCCAGAAATGAAAATCGGCTGTATGCTTGCTGCTGGTCAGACATACCCTTATTCATGTAATCCAGAGGATGTCTTTGATGCGATGGAAAAAGACCGTGATTCGTTCTTCTTTATTGACGTACAATCTCGCGGAGCATACCCTGGTTATGCAAAGAGATTCTTCAGAGACAATAACCTGAACATCGAAATGGAAGCAGGAGACGAAGAGCTTCTTAAAAACCATACAGTTGATTATCTTGGCTTTAGTTACTACGCAAGTCGTACAACAAGTACTGACCCAGAAATCAACAAGACAACATCTGGAAACGTATTTGGTTCCATTGAAAATCCATACTTAGAGAAGTCTGAGTGGGGTTGGACCATTGATCCAAAGGGCTTCCGTATTACAGCGAACCAATTATACGATCGTTATCAAAAACCTCTTTTCGTTGTGGAAAATGGACTAGGTGCGGTTGACGTACCTACAGAAGACGGAGAAGTGAATGACGATTACCGTATTGAATATTTACGTAAACACGTAGCAGAGATGTCCGAAGCAATTGAAGATGGCGTCGAAATTCTTGGTTATACAAGCTGGGGACCAATCGACCTTGTAAGTGCATCAACAGGTGAAATGAAAAAGCGCTACGGCTACATTTATGTTGACAAGGATAATGAAGGAAATGGAACTCTGAACCGTTCAAAGAAGAAGAGCTTTGACTGGTATAAAGAGGTAATTGCTTCTAACGGTGAAAAACTATAAGTTGGATGAAAATGGGAAAGCGAGTTATTGGCTTTCCTTCTTTTGAATGTCTAAAAGATTTTATAACGATCACTATTTCCATTATAATAATAGAAAGAGAACCATAATAAACTTATAGGTGGTCAAATGAAAATAGCCAAGGTATACAATAACAACGTAATCAGTGCGTTTAATGAAAAAAACGAAGAGTTAGTCGTGATGGGGAGAGGTCTGGCCTTTCAAAAAAAGCCAGGTGATCTTGTTGATGAGGATAAGATTGAGAAGATTTTTGCTTTAAAAAATAATGACATGTCAGAGAAATTTAAAACTCTTTTATATGAAGTTCCGATTGAATACATGGAAGTAACCGAGGATATTATTAAGATTGCGAAAAGTAGGCTCGGAAGAAACCTTAACGATAGCATTTATATATCTTTAACCGACCATATTCACTTTGCGGTAGAACGTAATGAAAAAGGGTATGACATTAAAAATGCCCTTTTATGGGAGATCAAAAGGTTTTATAAGCAAGAATTTATCATTGGTATGGAAGCCTTAAAGATCATTCAAGAGAAACTGGGGGTACTTTTACCAGAGGATGAAGCAAGCTTTATTGCCATGCATATCGTGAATGCTGAGCTTAACCAAGAAATGCCCAATGTTGCGAATATCACAAAAGTCATGCAGGATATTTTAAATATTGTTAAATATCATTTCAAAATAGACTTTGACGAGGAATCATTAAATTATTTTCGATTTATTACACATTTAAAGTTTTTTGCTCAACGATTATATAGCAAGACGTATATTGAGGATGACGATCCGTTTTTATTCGAAACAGTGCGTGAGAAGCATAGGGCTGCTTTTGAATGTACGGAAAAAATTAATGAGTATATCGAAAATCAATTCGATTACAGTCTAACGAATAATGAAAAATTATATTTAATTATCCATATCCAAAGAGTCGTGAACCGCTAACTGCATAATTTAGTAATGACATGGAAAAAATCTAATTATCACCTTAGAAAGGGGTATTTAGATGAGCGTATACGAAAATTTCCCTGTAGCGAACCTCGACAGAAGTCAGTTAGAGAAAATCACCTCTCTTGAGAAGGAATTGCGGAAGGAAACAAACGAAAATATCGTGTTAATTGCCTATGATGAAAAAGATGAATAATATAAAAGGAGGGGAGAATCACGAATAGATGCCATTCTCCCCTTTGTTTATAAAATTCTCACGTTTAACGGAAATAGATAGGGTTTGGATGGTTCCTCAATCGTTTTCCAGTCGGTAATTTTGATAAAAGGCATCTCCATTCCGTTATAGGTCGTTACATCAAGTACACCGGTGGCTTCCACCCATGTGTCCTTTTCTAGAGTAGCTGCTTCATCAAACTGTGTTAGGAAACCGATAATACTAGCATCGGCCACACAGTGAGTGATCAAGAAGCGGGAGATGACAAGCTGATCTGTTTGAAAGCCTTCCTCTTTATAAACAAAGCCCTTCAATGTAATTTCTTTCCCTTTATAAGACGATACATCCTTACTAATCTCTTCATAATTTAAATAGTACACATAATCATCCATGACAATCGGGTCACTCTGCTTTAGTTTTTGTACGAGAGAATTCATCTCTTCTTGAGTGATTTCTCCATACGGATTTGGAAGCACCTCCGTGTCTGAAGGTTGAACCTCTTCTTCTTCATTCGTTGACTCATTGGATGAAGCTTTTTCACTTTTTCCTGTAATAACAGCCATTCCACCTTTTTTCTCAGCGATTGATGAATCAAGCACCTTGGCTGGTAAAGCAAAACCCGTAATGAGTGGAAAGGCAATAATAACGTACGAGATCACTTTTTTTAATGTCATCGGTGTATTCCCATGATCATGGTTATGATCACAACCGTGATTGTGGCTGCATTCATGATCGTGATGATGAACCTTTTTCTCCCAAATTCGCGTAATCTGGATAAAGAACAGGATGAGAAACAAAACAGAAGCAATCTGACTCAGACCGATGTATTTCGGATTAATAAACTTTGTAATCTCACCGGTATAGTGAAATTTAAAAATTAACACCGTGAAAAAAAGCAAAATGGCTGCGCGTACGGCTTGTTGGGCTTGGAAGACCATTTATTATCCCTCCTTATAAAAAGCTCTGCACGAGCACAATTGATAGAAATACTGTCGTTGCAACAAAAAATAGTACACTAAAAACAAATTTTGCACGGAATACACTTAGCATCATAAGTGTGTTCTTTAAATCAATCATCGGTCCGAAAATAAGAAACGCTAGGACAGATGGTGTTGGAAAGATACTATTAAAGGAGGAACCGATAAAAGCATCTGCTTCTGAGCAAAGGGATAATACATAAGCAAGACCCATCATGACAGCGATGGAGGAAAAAGGACCATCTCCTGCCTCTAATAGGGATTTAGCTGGCATATAGGTTTGCACAGCGGCCGCGAGAAAGGCTCCAAAAATGAGAAACTTCGCCATATCAAAAAACTCATCGATGGAGTGGGTAAGCATCGAAAAGAAACGCTTGGTAAAAGGCTCTTTTTTTCTGGCTACTGGGATGGTTTGTGTAGTGACCAGTGCCTGCTTGAATTGGTGTCCTCGGAAGAAAAAGCTCACAAGAAACGCAACCATAAGAGCAACCGCAAACCCAAGCCCCATTCTCCAACCAGCAATCGCGGCATTATTTCCAAACGCCATGTATGTGGATGCAATGACAATTGGGTTAATAAGTGGTCCAGTTAGCATGAAGCCAATGGCTGCATATAAAGGAACCCCTTTTGATACCAGTCGTCTTACAATTGGTACGATTCCACATTCGCAAGCAGGGAACAACGCACCGACCACACAGCTCATGATGATTGCCTTAGTCCTACTTTGAGGAATCCATCGCTGGATATGTTCCTCTGTTACAAAGATTTGGATTACACCTGCAATCAACACACCGATAAGTACAAATGGAAAAGCCTCTATTAATATACTTAGAAAAATAGTATTCAGATTTAGAAATGAGGAGGGGAGAATGTCTCCAACGTCTAATTTTAATGTCAATAAAGAAAAAGCAGCTGCTAATAAAATTAATCCAGTAATATCAAACAAATTCGTACGAACAATTCGGTTCATATGTCCCTCCTACGTATTGGTTAAACCGTAACAATTACGTTTTATATTGTACCTTAAAATATATGGGCTTGTACATGGGAATATGTCTCTCTTTTTCGAAAGGCTTATATGTGAAGAAAACAGAGGTTGCGGTGAGGAATATCACTGCTATAAAGAGGCATTTCACGCATAATTAACATATTAAAAATTCTCTTTAAAAGGAGGTCAACATGTGTATAAAAACATTATATTAGCTACCGACGGATCCGATCATGCGAAAAGAGCAGCAGAAAACGCCATGCATATCGCCAAATGCACCGAAGGATCTTTAGTAGAGATCGTCTTTGTCGTGGATGCAGATAAAGTGAAGTCAGATGTACGGAGCAATTGGAACTCAGTTGATTTGGACGGAAAACGAAAGGAACGAATAAGGGAAGTAGAAAAAATGGCCAGAACGTATGAGGTATCCTACAAGGTTACCATTTTGCAAGGTGAACCAGGCCCTGCCATTGTTGAATATGCCAACAATCATCAAGCCGATATTATTGTCATTGGCTCTAGAGGGTTAAGTGGGTTGCAGGAGTTTGTACTCGGAAGTGTTAGTCATAAAGTCGCCAAACGGGCAAACTGTCCTGTGTTAATTGTAAAATAAACATCAAGCATCTAACGCATGCTTGGTGTTTTTTGTATCTATGACATAAATCACAAAATTAGACCTCTTAATGCGATATGATTTTTATAACTTTAAAAAAGGGGTATCTAAATGTTTAATATATTTAATAAAAATAAGAAGTTACAAAGTGAGTTAGACTTTTTCAAATCAGAGTATGCAAAAGCAACCCAGGAAAATCAGGAAATAGAACAACGGATGAATGAGCTTTTACACAGCTTGTATAGGGATTTGGTTTCTACAGTGAACCAGCACGAGGTTGTGAATGGGCAACATAATGAGTTAGCAGAGCTTGTTGCTAAAATTAAAAGTCGATTCGACAAAGTGGAGGGAATTAGCAAGCATTCAAATGACATATCGACTAAGACGCTTGGGATAGGACAAATCCTTATTGATTCCACGGATGAATTGGTGAGAGAGTCACGGGAGGGAAGAGAGGCTGTTGGCAAAGTAGAAACTATGATTCAGAAGCTTGGGGAGCAATCGAGTCTGGCAACAAACAGTATGACCCAACTAAACATCCGATCAAAAGAGATCGAAGACATTGTGAAGGTCATACATTCCATTGCTGAACAAACGAATTTACTTGCCTTAAATGCATCTATTGAGGCAGCGCGTGCTGGAGAACATGGAAAAGGATTTGCTGTGGTTGCAAGCGAGGTAAGAAAACTTGCAGAAAGTACTGCCAATAGCACCATGGATATCGATGCCCTCACAAAGACCATCCAGCAAGAAATTAACAAAGCTTTGACTGAGACACAAACAAGTTTATCCATTGTAAATGAAGGAATTCAACTTAGTACAGATACAACAGCAAAAATTGATCAAATCCTAAAGGTTATAGGAACAGTGCAAACCGAAGTACAAACCGCCCTCCTCACCATACAGGAACAAAAAGCATGCAACGGTAAAGTGATTGAAGAAATTAGTATGACAAAAGGAGTATTTAATCATGTAAATGACGCCATTTTACAACATATCGATGATGCTCATATTGTTGACCAACAATTGGAAGAAGGGATTATGCAGATTAAGGGGATTGGTCAGAAAGAGTAAGGTATATGAGAAAGAGTTTTACGACGCGTTTGCCCTGATTTCGCTAGTGTATCAAGTCATAAGGCAAAGTTTATGACCTGTGTTGTGTATGTTTGAACGGCTTTCAGGTCATAAAATACGCTTTATGACCCAAGGTAGCTTTCTATTCCTGGTAAAAAAGGTCATAAATACTTGTTTATGACCTTTTCAAGCAGGTTTTCAAGTCAATAAGGTCATAAAAGAAATAAACTTTCAAGCACCCATTGACAATATCTCGAATTCATACTATTATTATCTCATATTCAAGATATTTGAATCAAAGGTAAAGAGACAAGGGGGTGAGAGTATGGATAAGATTTGTTCTAACCAACCGTATCTGCTACTCATGCAAACAACCAAGGCGATTCAAGAATGCATTAAGGCAAATGTGGCAAAACATGAGCTAAGTGTAACAGAGTTCTCTGTTCTCGAAGTACTTTTTCATAAGGGAACTCAGACGATCCATGAAGTTGGAAGCAGCATTCTTGTGGCTAGTGGATCGATGACGTATGTAGTTGATAAGCTGGTACAGAAGGGTTTTTTAGAGCGAAATAATTGTCCAGGAGATCGACGAGCCATTCATATTTCTTTGTCGGGTCAAGGGAGATTATTAATGGATGCCCTTATTCCCGAGCATCAAGTACTGATTGATTCCATGTTTGCCTCCTTCAATCATGATGAGGTGAACAGTTTAATAGATGTACTAAGGAAAACGAAGAAAAAAGTTCAAGAACTATCAAATGAATAAACAACTAGGAGGAATTACAAGATGTTAGATTTAGGATTATTATTGATTCGTGTTGTTATAGGGTTATTATTTATTGGCCATGGTGCGCAAAAGTTATTTGGTTGGTTCGGAGGTTACGGACTTAAAGGTACAGGTGGCTGGATGGATTCCATCGGGTTAAAGCCTGGAGTAACAATGGCTCTTCTTGCTGGATTATCGGAGTTGGTTGGAGGATTATTCTTTGCGGCAGGCTTCTTAACTCCACTTGCAGGCCTATTAATTGCAGCTACAATGGTTATTTCAATTGTTAAAGTTCATGGAGCAAATGGATTATGGTCAACAGCAAACGGATATGAGTATAACTTAACTTTACTAGCTGTAGCTATTGGTGTTGCGTTAACGGGACCTGGAGCCTATGCAATCGATGCATTTATTTTTTAATTTATCTCGACCTTGAGAATAATTACATTAGGTAAAATACCCTCCTTCATACTAGGAGGGTATTTATTCGTTTACCTAATAAATAAACCTTTTATCCCTGCGAAAATAGTAGGATATTACTGTCGAATCATGGTAAAATGGAGTCCACAGTAGGGAGAGAAGTCTACTGAATTTTGCTCTGGGATGAGGGGTTACTTTGCTTGGGTCTGCCACATTTTATGTGTTCAATTTAAGCGATGTTTTGATTGCTATCTTCATTTCGATAATATGCTGTACATTAGGGGCAGAATTTTGTCGACGGCTGAAGCTAGAAAATTATACGTTTACTAGAAGACTATTATACTCGTTAATGCTAGGTTTTTCTTTTTGGATCGCGTTATTATTGGTTTGTTTTGCCATTGAATTACCCTACTCTACAGGGAATGTCAATTTATACTTTCAATTGAGTTTTTATTTCTGTTTCATCGGATCTTATATTGCTCTGGGTGTAACAAAACAGGGACTTAATAGCTCTATACAGTACATATTTGCAGGATTATTTATTACGCTTTGTATTTTAGGTACACTTGGTCTTGGTTTTTATCTACTTTACTCTGATCAGCTTGATGTAAAGCCGGTTCTTGCCACCATGACCGTATTCCTAACATTAGCCACGATGTTCTCTTTGCTTCGATTCCTGATTCAAATTACAAATGCTGATATTTACCATTTTCTTTCAAGATGGAAACTTGTTGGTAGTATTCTTGGTGGAGCTGCTTTTTCGGGAATACCTTTTATCGTCATTGTTTCCATGTTTAATCTTGAGGAAATTGCTGCTGATCATACGACACCATTGGTTATGCTGTTACCATTTACATATAGCGTCATTACGAATCTTGCCTTAATGCTTGTTCCTGATCTGTTTGGTGAACGATTATTGATGCGTAACATCCAGTCATATTTATCGCTCTTTAACCATAATCCAGATGCAGTCTTTGCGGTGAATTTGTCAGGCCATATCCTGCATGCGAATAAGGAAGCCTTTATGCTTACGGGCTATGATCAGGAAGCGATTAAGGGTTTGCATTTCAAAGAGTTATTAGTCTACGACAGGGAGGAAATTAATCGCTATTTACAAAGCGTACTCCAAGGAGAAATTCAATCGGTAGAAGTAAAACTTCGACATCGAGATGGCTTTTTTATTGATGTAAGAATTACACCTGTTCGAATTATCGTTAAAGAAGAACTGATTGGTGTATATGGAATTGTCCGAGATATTACGGAGAAGACGCATGCAGAGGAGACGATTCGCTACCTTGCTTATCATGATGACTTAACCAACTTGCCGAATAAACGTATGCTTGAAAAAGTGGCTACAGAAGCAATTGTTGAAAACCAACCTTTTTATCTCTTTTATATTGATTTTGATCGTTTTAAACGGATTAATGATACATTTGGTCATTTTTTCGGTGATAAAATTTTGCAAGAAACCGGGAAAAAACTTGAGGAGCTCATGCCTAAGAACTGTACGATTGCAAGGCTAGGGGGAGACGAGTTTGCAGCTTTGCTACCTCATCCAGCAGACTATGATACGGTAGCACAAAGTGTTATTGATGGGTTTCGTACACCCATCGTACTCGATGGATTTGACTTTTTACTTACAGCGAGCATCGGTGTGGCCTCTTTTCCAAAGGATGGAGAAACAATCTTGGAATTATTAAAGGCGGCAGATCTAGCCATGTATCGAGCGAAAAATCAGGGGTCAAACCGATATGTTGTTTATGAAGCGACGATGAAGGAGCAATCACTTAATAAAATTCAGATTGAAAGTGATCTTCGTAGAGATATAACAAATCGTAAATTGACGGTTTATTATCAGCCGAAATTTGATACGGGTTCGAACCAATTGGTTGGGTCAGAGGCACTCCTTCGTTGGAACCATGAAGAAAACGGTTTTATTCCTCCAAGTAAGTTTATTCCTATCGCTGAAGAGAGCAATTTAATTATTGATCTGGAGAGATTTGTGATTACTGAAGTTTTCGAGACCATTGGTGGATGGAAGCGGAAAGGGATGCCGGTACCAAGAACGTCTATTAATATTTCGGTCATTCATTTTTACCAAGAGGACTTTGTTGATTTTATCATAAAAAATCTAGCAAAATATGAAATTGACGGTAGTGATATAGAGATTGAAATTACGGAAAGTGTGATTATGCGCGGGGAAGAACGAGTAAATCAAAACCTGCTTGCGCTAAGAAAAGTCGGGGTTGAGATCAGTGTGGATGACTTTGGTACTGGTTATAGCTCGTTAAGTTATTTGCAAAAGCTATCTGTTGATCGTTTGAAAATTGATCAATCATTCATTGCTGATTATGAGAGCAATAAAGAAATTATCTCTGCCATCATATCGATGTCCCACAACCTAAATCTGAAGGTCATTGCAGAAGGGGTAGAGACATTGAATCAAATCGGCTTCCTGCAAAATATGAATTGCTTCGAGGTGCAAGGTTATTTCTACTCTCCGCCAGTGGAGCGCTCCAATTATGAAGAGATCTTAACCAAATACGGTATTGCTAGCTGAAAATGCCTCTAATGATAGAGGCATTTTTCCATTTATTTATTCGTTCTAACAAAAATATTTACAGCTTCTTTTTGAATTTGAAGGTTTTCATACTGGTAGTAGCTAGTCCCATACGTGGCGTAACCTTCTTTTAACAGTTGGTTTATCAATACGGAAGGATGTTCAACGTGAAGTGGTATGGTTTCGTCTTCTTGTTTTAAATAAAAATTAACCTCGATACTCATAATCGTTCCCTCGCACTAAAATGGTCCGTTTTCCCATATTATATCAAGAAGGAATGTGAAAAGGGTAACAATTTTTTTATTCTGACGATTGATTTCTCATTCTCTCTTGAGCAAGTCGAACCATTTCCTTGACCATGCTACCACCGATTTGACCACCGATTTTCCCTGCTTGGTGGGAGGTGAGATTCCCATTGTTTCCTCTTTTCAACGGAATGTTCATATCAGCTGCCACCTCGTATTTCACTTGATCCGGGTTATCCTTGGACACTGAATATCCTCTCTCCTTCATAACATCAGCTTTTAATGAATCTAATGCCTCTCTAGCCTCAGGGATTAACGGACGTCTTTTTCTTGCCATTAAAAAAACCCCTTTCTACCTTTTTTTCTTAGTATGTACTTTCCTTATGTGAAATACTTGTGCTACAGGAGTTGACCATATATTCTAGAATTATAAGTGGTAATAAAGAGGGGTTGAATAAGATGAAGTATGTATTGGGTCTTTTTATCCCTGGTGCTCTCGTTATTTTTTTCACAAGAGTTACATACAGCCATGTGATTGGTTTATTGCTTACAGTTGCTCTAATAGCCGCATCAGTTTATAAGGGATACACCGATTCCTTTTTGCTCATTATTGTAGATGCATTGTCATTAACGATTGGTTTTGCCTACTCGAGACTGGTCCGAGAGAGGGCAAAACAACGTTCGTAGCAGGAAACTTGTCGATAAAATTTTCGACAAGTTTTTTTATATATTTTCTAGTCATAGAGGGTGCTTGACCCAATTCAATCAAACGTTTGATTGACTATTTTTCGACTAGGAAAGACAGACTTCATCATCCGAAAGAAAAAATACCGAATATTTGTTCGTATATCGTTGGTTTGTTTTCCCTTATTTGTGGTAGAATGATTAATATGAAAATATAGGTTATATGCTCAGCTAGGTCCGTAGCAGCTAGTTAAAATAGATGAAATTCTAATGGATGCTTTTAATAGGAGGAGTACTTGTGAAGGACCAATTTGAATTAGTCTCTAAATACTCACCACAAGGAGATCAGCCTGCAGCAATTCAAAGGATTGTTGATGGAATACATAACGGTGAAAAACGTCAAACGTTACTCGGAGCAACAGGGACGGGAAAGACATTCACGATCTCCAATGTCATTAAAGAAGTAAATAAGCCAACGCTTGTGATCGCTCACAATAAAACACTTGCTGGTCAGCTCTACAGTGAGTTCAAGGAGTTCTTTCCGAATAATGCTGTCGAGTATTTTGTTAGCTATTATGATTACTATCAGCCAGAAGCTTATGTTCCTTCAACGGATACGTTTATAGAAAAGGACGCAAGCATCAATGATGAAATTGATAAGCTTCGTCACTCTGCGACATCCTCATTGTTCGAAAGAAAGGATGTCATTATCATTGCAAGTGTTTCTTGTATTTATGGTCTCGGTTCTCCTGAAGAATATCGAGATCTTGTGCTGTCACTAAGGACAGGGATGGAAATTGAACGTAATAAGCTCCTACACCGCTTAGTTGATATCCAATATGAAAGAAATGATATAAACTTTCAGCGCGGAAAGTTTCGTGTTCGGGGGGATGTCGTTGAGATTTTCCCGGCTTCACGTGACGAGCATTGCTTACGTGTGGAGCTATTTGGCGATGAAATTGATCGAATTCGAGAAGTTGATGCATTAACAGGGGAGATTCTTGGTGAAAGAGACCATGTTGCTATTTTCCCAGCTTCCCACTTCGTAACCCGTGAAGAAAAACTTCTAGTTGCCATTGAAAATATCGAGAAGGAGCTAGAAGAACGTCTGACCGACATGCGTGAGAACGGCAAGCTTCTTGAGGCCCAACGATTAGAGCAACGAACGCGTTACGATTTAGAAATGATGAGGGAAATGGGTTTTTGTTCAGGAATTGAGAACTACTCTAGACATCTTACTTTAAGGCCATCTGGGTCAACACCTTATACATTGATCGATTATTTTCCAGAGGACTTCTTGATTGTAGTCGATGAGTCTCATGTCACGCTTCCGCAAATTCGTGGAATGTTTAATGGAGACCAAGCACGTAAGCAGGTTCTTGTTGATCATGGCTTCCGTCTGCCTTCAGCGATGGATAACCGTCCGCTAACATTTACCGAATTTGAAGAAAAAATCAATCAAATTGTGTTTGTTTCGGCAACACCGGGACCGTATGAGCTTGAGCACACGCCAGATATGGTTCAACAAATCATTCGACCAACAGGCTTGCTTGATCCAACAATCGATGTTCGTCCAATTGAAGGGCAAATTGATGACCTAATCGGAGAAATTCATGAGCGAATCAAGAGAAATGAACGCGTACTTGTAACGACATTAACGAAAAAGATGTCAGAGGACTTGACCGATTACTTGAAAGAAATCGGCATCAAGGTACAATATCTACACTCTGAGATAAAAACGCTTGAAAGAATTGAAATCATCCGAGAACTCCGACTAGGAAAATATGATGTACTGATAGGAATTAACCTGTTAAGAGAAGGGTTGGATATCCCAGAGGTTTCATTAGTTGCGATTCTAGATGCTGACAAGGAAGGCTTCCTTCGTTCTGAACGCTCGTTAATCCAAACAATTGGTCGTGCAGCGCGTAATTCACGCGGGCATGTGGTGATGTATGCGGATCGTATGACAAACTCCATGGAGCTTGCTATTTCTGAGACCAAACGACGTCGTTCCATCCAAGAAGAGTACAATGAAAAGCATGGAATCACACCGATGACGATTCAAAAAGATATTCGAGATGCCATTCGTGCGACCCATGCGGCAGAAGACGAAGCGGAGTATAAGACAACAGAAAAGCTTACAAAGCTTACAAAGAAAGAGCGCGATAAGCTGATTGAAGATATGGAGAAGGAAATGAAAGAAGCTGCGAAGGCACTGAACTTTGAAAGAGCGGCAGAGCTTCGCGATTTAATATTAGAGTTGAAAGCGGAAGGATGACGAACCAATGGCAATGGAAAAGCTCATAGTTAAAGGGGCTAGAGCTCATAATTTAAAGGATATCGATGTGACCATTCCGCGAGATAAGCTCGTCGTACTGACAGGACTTTCAGGCTCGGGGAAATCCTCTCTTGCATTTGATACGATTTATGCTGAGGGGCAGCGCCGTTATGTGGAATCATTATCAGCCTATGCAAGACAGTTTTTAGGGCAAATGGATAAGCCGGATGTTGATATGATTGAAGGACTTTCACCTGCTATTTCAATTGACCAGAAGACTACCAGTCGTAACCCGCGTTCGACCGTCGGAACGGTTACGGAGATTTATGATTACTTACGTTTATTATTTGCAAGGGTGGGGCGACCAACCTGTCCGAATCATGGAATTGAAATTAGTTCACAAACGATCGAGCAAATGGTTGACCGAATTATGGAGTATCCTGAACGAACAAAGCTCCAGGTGCTTGCACCGATTGTTTCGGGTCGCAAGGGGACACATGTAAAGGTCTTAGAGGATATAAAAAAGCAAGGATTTGTTCGTGTACGTGTAGACGGAGAAATGCTCGATCTCAGTGACGAAATCGAACTGGAGAAAAACAAAAAGCATACGATTGAAGTAGTTGTTGACCGTATTGTTGTTAAAGAGGGAGTCACTGCCCGTCTCGCTGACTCCCTTGAAACTGCTCTTGGACTTGGTGAAGGTAAGGTTATTATAGATGTCATGGGCGAAGAGGAGTTATTGTTTAGCGAACACCATGCCTGTCCATTGTGTGGCTTTTCGATTACAGAGCTTGAGCCTCGTATGTTCTCTTTTAACAGTCCGTTCGGTGCGTGTCCAGACTGTGATGGATTAGGTTCAAAGCTTGAGGTGGATGTGGATCTTGTTATCCCTAATAAAGAATTATCCTTAAAGAAACATGCCATCGCACCATGGGAACCAACGAGCTCTCAGTACTACCCACAGCTGTTAGAAGCCGTATGTAACCACTTTGGTATAGATATGGACATACCTGTACAGGATATTCCAAAGCATTTGCTTGAAAAAGTGTTATATGGGTCAAAGGAAGATGACATTTACTTCCGTTACGAAAACGACTTTGGCCAAATCCGTGAGGGTTATATTCAATTTGAAGGTGTCATTCGTAATGTGGAGCGCCGTTACAAGGAAACAAGCTCTGATTTTATTCGAGAGCAAATGGAAAAGTACATGGCACAACACCACTGCCCGACCTGTAAAGGGGATCGCCTAAAGAAGGAAACATTAGCAGTTCTAATCAATAACCATCATATAGGAAAAGTAACTTCCTTCTCGATTGAAGAAGCTCATCATTTCTTTGACCATCTCGATTTAACGGAAAAAGAAAGAAAGATTGCTAACTTAATTCTTCGTGAAATTAAAGAGCGTCTAGGGTTCTTAATCAATGTAGGGCTTGACTACTTAACATTGAATCGTGCGGCGGGAACATTATCTGGTGGAGAGGCACAACGGATTCGTTTAGCTACACAAATAGGTTCAAGACTAACTGGAGTTCTCTACATTTTAGATGAGCCATCAATCGGCCTTCACCAACGAGACAATGACCGCCTCATTGAAACGTTGAAAAATATGCGTGATATCGGAAATACACTCATTGTTGTCGAGCACGATGAAGACACGATGCTTGCTGCCGATTATTTAATCGATGTCGGTCCGGGGGCAGGAGTTCATGGTGGACAAATTGTATCCGCTGGAACGCCTCAAGAGGTCATGGACGATCCTAACTCGCTAACCGGTCAATATTTAGCAGGAAAGAAATTTATCCCGCTGCCGATTGAGCGAAGAAAAAGTGATGGTCGCTACGTCGAGATTAAGGGCGCTAAAGAAAACAATTTGAACAATGTAAATGTAAAATTCCCGCTCGGAATGTTCATTGCTGTTACTGGAGTTTCTGGTTCAGGGAAAAGTACATTAATCAATGAGATTCTCCATAAATCCTTAGCTCAAAAATTAAACCGTGCAAAAACAAAACCAGGTCAGCACCGAGAAATCAAGGGGATCGAGCATCTTGATAAGGTCATTGATATTGACCAATCACCTATTGGCCGTACACCACGCTCAAACCCTGCGACATACACTGGGGTGTTCGATGATGTTCGGGATGTGTTTGCATCCACAAATGAAGCAAAGGTTCGTGGTTATAAAAAAGGTCGATTTAGCTTTAATGTCAAAGGTGGCCGCTGTGAGGCATGCCGCGGAGATGGGATTATAAAAATTGAGATGCACTTTTTACCAGATGTATACGTCCCTTGTGAAGTGTGTCATGGTAAACGATACAATCGAGAAACGCTAGAAGTAAAATACAAAGGCAAAAATATCTCAGATGTATTAGATATGACGGTCGAAGATGCACTCGTATATTTTGAAAATATCCCGAAAATTAAGAGGAAGCTTCAAACAATATATGATGTGGGGCTGGGTTACATCACACTCGGCCAACCTGCCACGACTTTATCTGGTGGGGAAGCGCAAAGGGTAAAGCTTGCATCAGAGCTTCATCGCCGTTCAACCGGCCGTTCGTTCTATATTCTTGATGAGCCGACCACAGGGTTACACGTGGATGATATTTCAAGATTACTTGTCGTCCTACAGCGACTTGTGGAAAACGGTGATACGGTATTAGTGATTGAGCATAATCTTGATGTAATTAAAGCTGCCGACTATATTGTCGACCTTGGTCCAGAGGGGGGCGACAAGGGCGGTACCATTATTGCGATGGGAACCCCTGAACAAGTAGCAGAAGTTCCTTTATCGTATACTGGGAAATACCTGAAGCCAATTCTCGAACGTGATCGTGAACGAATGAAGAAGCAAATTCAGCAAAAAGAAGAGCAAGTAACTAACGCGTAAGGTGGGGAGCAGTTCCATATAAGGAATTGCTCCTTTTTGTATCAATCTCCTCAAAATTCATGAAACTTTTATTTATTAAGAACGTACATATGAGCAGAGGAGATGACGGAAAATGAATACGAATAAAGTTTTGGCCGGTATGAGTTATTTGAGTATCTTTTTTGCTGGGTTTATTTTTCCATTAGTCGTGTTTTTAGTTACAACTAGTCCCTACGTAAAACAGCATGCAAAAAAAGCATTTCTGTCGCACTTGATCCCAATTATTCCCGTTCCGTTTCTAGTCGGTGCAGCGGTTTATCTAGATTTTACTAACCAATTATCAGACACCACTCCCATTTATATCATTGTAGGCGCACTTTTAACTGGATTGATCGCCATTATTGTTACGATTTGGAATCTTGTAAAAGCTATTAAAGTTTTTGCAAATGAAGATTATTAGCCTATTGAGGAGGGTATGACATGAAAGAAGAAAGAAAACGAATATTACAAATGGTTGAGGAAGGCAAGCTTAAGGTTGATGAAGCGTTGCTACTATTAGAAGAGCTGGAGAAATCCAATTCTTCGATGGAAGAAAAGCAACAAAAATTATATAACGAGCTGTCAACGGTAGTGAATTTTGAAGAGGGAAAAAAGTCATCAGGCTTCTCTCAGCAAAAGGCCCAGTCTGCAAAAGAAAAAATACTAGAGTTTGTCGATGTTGCTTTTAAAAAGATTAAAGACTTCGATCTTGATTGGAACTTCGGACAGTCGGTTGATGTTTCTCATATCTATCAACAATCACATACCAGGGTACAGGATATTGATATTGACGTAGCCAATGGCTCCGTAGTGCTTATACCGTGGGAGCAACCGGATGTTCGCGTCGAATGTGAGGCAAAGGTGTACCGTGTGGAATCACCAGAGGAAGCGAAGAGCCTTTTTATCAAGGATGTGTTATTTTCGGTCGAAGGGGATAAACTACGTTTCGGAGCACAACAAAAATGGATGAAGGTTCAGGCGAAGGTATACGTGCCGACTACCGATTTTGAACAGATTCGCATCCGTATGTTTAACGGGCCCATTACAAGTGAAAATCTGGTGGTATCGTCTTTCAAAGCAAAAACAGCGAATGGGAAAGTGGAAGTGTCGAATATGAAGAGTTCCAAATCAGAACTTGAAACGGCTAATGGGCAAATTACAGTGAAGCAAAGCTCAGTCGGTGATTTGGAGGCTGAAACGATTAACGGGGCTATTAAAGTGGATGGTACTTATAAAAAGCTCGACCTTCAATCTTTTAACGGAAATATAGAATGTGAGCTTGGTGGAGACCAAGGTGATGTGGTGGTAGCAAAAGCAACAACGGGTTCGATCAAGGTGAAGGTACCTATGGCTTGGGCGTTAAGTGGGGAATTGAAGTCCAACCTCGGTGGATTCCAAGTGGATGTAGACGATATTTCAGTCGTAGAAAATAAGAATGAAGTTGTTCAAAAAATGTTTAGCTTTAAATCTACAAGACCGATGGATTCATTTACAACGATTCTTGCAGATACAAAGACTGGTTCGATTTCGTTGAAAAAAGTGAAATAAGAATGGATGATTGTGATGAGATGGCTTATAGGAATAGGAATTAACGCGATATTGTTTATTGCACTAGCAGGCTATTTTGAAAGTTCCTTTTATATTGAAAGCTTTGGGGCAGCGCTGGCCGCAAGTTTCATATTAGCAATAATAAATCTGCTGGTAAGACCTATTTTAATTATTTTAACGTTGCCGATCACGATTTTGACAGTAGGTGCATTCTTGTTAGTTATAAATGCAGTAACGCTTCTGCTCACTGATAAGTTAGTCGGCACCTCCTTTGAAATCGAAGGATTCTGGATGGCTTTCCTCATCGCACTCATCATGTCGATCGTAAATGTCATCCTTCAGAAAACCGTTTTTCAAAATAAGAAGGAAAACAACTAAGGTTCCACCCTCCTTTTGATTAAAGGAGGGTTTTTTCGTGAAAGAACAGCCATTTTTCAAAGAATTATAGGTTGTTTTGGTTCACTTTATAAGTGTTCCTTTTCAATCACGATTTTCCATTTTTCCGGTTACTTTCCACCAACATGTACAAAATAAACAACGATTGGGAAAGGAGGCTTTTATGAGCAAGAAGCTACTGATTACAACCTTGGCATGTATGTTATTACTTGGAAGTGTAGGTTGTGCGGAGATGAAAGCCCAGCAGCCAAAACCTGAGTCCCCGAGAAATGTAATTATAATGGTGATGGACGGTACAAGTTCGAGCGCGGTCACCTTAGCCCGCTGGTATAAAGGAAGAGACCTGGCGTTAGATCAAATCCTGGCAGGTGGCGTCCGAACATATTCCGCACAATCAGCTATCACAGACTCAGCGGCTGCTGCCACTGCTTTAGCGACTGGGAATAAAACGGACGAGCATTATATCGGGCTACTTCCGTCGATAATCACGACACCCGGGAAGCAGGATGAGAATCCAAAGCATGCCCTTATGCCAGTAGCCAATGTGCTAGAAGGAGCAAAGCAAGTAGGAAAAGCTACGGGTATCATCGCGACCTCTGAAATCCAACACGCCACACCGGCTGGATTTTCCACACATGTTCCAAGTCGTAAGCAACAAGAGGATATTGCTGAGCAGCAGGTCTATCAAGAAATCGATGTTGTGCTTGGCGGTGGGGCAGTCCATTTAAATAAGCGTAAGGATCAGGAGAATCTTCAAAAGGTTATTAAAGAGAAAGGCTATCAGTGGGTGGATACTAGAAGTGAATTACAAAAGGCGAACGGTAAAAAGATCTGGGGAAGCTTTGCGGAAGAGTCCCTGGCCTATGAGTTAGATCGTCCGGCAACGAAGCCTTCTGAGCCCACTCTCGCAGAGATGACAAGCAAGGCCATTCAAACCCTTTCGAAAGACGAAGATGGATTTTTCCTGTTTGTTGAAGGAAGTAAGATTGATTGGGCTGCTCACAATAATGATATTGTTGGCATGATTAGCGACGTATTAGCCTTTGACGAGGCGGTAAAGGAAGCCATCACATTCGCAAAAAAGGATGGAAATACGATGGTGATTGCTGTAACAGACCATGGAAATAGTGGAGTCTCGCTAGGGAATATGCAAACCACTAAATCGTATGCACATACTCCTGTTGACAACTTCATTCAGCCACTGAAAAAAGCGAAGCGGACCGTGGAGGGAGCACTTGAAGATCTGAAGGAAGATCGCTCTAATATCAAACAAGTGGCCAAGCAGTATGGTATTGATGAGCTAACTAATCATGAAGTGAGAATGCTGAGAAACTCTAGAAACGTCCGCGCAGATCTATGTGCCATGATAGCACAAAAAGCGAACCTTGGTTTCACAACAGGTGGTCATACGGGCGAGGATGTGTTTCTGTACGCGTATGGTCCGTCTCATCCTACAGGCTATTTAGAGAACACGGAGCTCCCTGAAAAAATGGCGGAATTCATGGGCTTTCATTTAGAAAAAGTAAGCCAATCATTGTTCATGAACGCAAAGGAACATTTTGAAAAGCAAGGATATGTTACAAAAATGGATCATGCCCAAAAATATAATCCTGTATTTGTGGCTACCAAAGGAGACCTGTCCATTGAAATTCCTGCTAATAAAAATATCATGATGGTGAATGGAAAGACACATAAACTAAATGGTATCTCGGTTTATAATGGAACAGACTTTTTTGTGAGTGAACAGGTAAAAGAGTTTCTCCCTTAACTGTTAGCCCTTCTCAATCTTGAGGAGGGTCATTTTTTTGACAAAATATGAGGATGAAATTTGGTTCTTTAAAAAAAGATGGTAAAATAGATAGGAATTGTCTCTTTACATACAGAGGAGGAAGACGACCATGGCGAAAGTTCGTACGAAAGATATTATTGAAAAATTTGACCTTGAGTTAATTAGTGGAGAAGAAGGAATAAATCGCCCGATTACGATGAGTGATATCTCAAGACCGGGTATTGAAATAGCAGGTTTTTTTGATTATTATCCAGCCGAGCGAGTTCAATTGCTTGGTAAGACGGAGCTGACATTTGCGGAAAAATTATCACCAACCGAGCGTGCTATTCGTATGGAAAAGCTTTGTACGGATGTAACTCCTGGAATTATTGTGACAAGAGAACTTGAAATACCTGTAGAGCTGGTCGAAGCATGTGAGCGCGAGGCAGTACCACTTATGCGTTCAAGACAGAAAACCACTCGTTTTTCTGGACGTTTGACAAACTTTTTAGAAAGTAAGCTTGCACCTACAACGGCTGTTCACGGTGTTCTAATTGATATTTATGGGGTAGGGGTTTTAATCACAGGTAAAAGTGGAGTCGGGAAAAGTGAAACAGCTCTTGAGCTAGTCAAACGTGGACATCGATTAGTGGCAGATGATTGCGTGGAGATTCGTCAGGAGGATGAGGATACGCTGATCGGTAATTCTCCAGAATTGATTGAACATTTACTTGAAATTCGTGGACTAGGAATCATTAACGTGATGACGTTATTTGGCGCAGGTGCAGTTCGAAGCCATAAACGGATTACCCTAGTGATTAATCTGGAATTATGGGATCAAGCGAAACAGTATGATCGCTTAGGATTAGATGAAGAAAAGATGCGTATCATCGACACCGATTTAACAAAATTAACCGTTCCTGTTCGACCAGGTCGTAACCTAGCCGTTATTATTGAAGTAGCAGCAATGAACTTCCGTCTAAAACGAATGGGTGTGAATGCAGCGGAGCAGTTTACGAATCGCCTTGCTGACGTGATCGAAGAAGGCGAGCATGACGAAGAACACTAAAAATAAGGGGGATGAGATGGAATGGAATCAACAATTCAGCCGATAGACCCAATCGCGGTGTCGCTCGGTCCAATACAAATCCATTGGTACGGTGTGATCATTGGGGTAGGCATTGCACTCGCATTATTTTTAGCGATGCGAGAAGGAGAAAGAAGAGGACTACATAAAGATATTTTCCCGGATCTTATGCTGTGGGCGATCCCGATTGCAATCATTTCAGCGCGTATTTATTATGTGGCTTTTGAATGGGATTATTACTCACAAAATCCCGGGGATATTATCAAGATTTGGAATGGTGGAATTGCGATTCACGGGGCACTTATTGGTTCTGTTATAACAGCGATTGTTTTCTCTAAAAAGAGAAACATTTCCTTTTGGAAGCTTGCTGATATCGCTGCACCAAGTATTATCCTTGGGCAAGCGATTGGCCGTTGGGGGAATTTTATTAACCAAGAGGCTCACGGTGGCGAAGTAACAAGAAGCTTTTTAGAGGGCTTATTCTTACCAGACTTTATCGTGAACCAAATGTATATTAATGGGACTTATTATCATCCAACCTTCTTATATGAATCGATTTGGAATCTATTAGGGTTTGTTCTCTTACTGTCTTTAAGAAGGGTGAATCTACGACAAGGAGAGATCTTCCTTTCGTATGTGATTTGGTACTCCATTGGACGCTACTTTGTGGAAGGGTTGCGTACAGACAGCTTAATGCTAACTGAATCTTTACGTATTGCTCAAACGATTTCGATTGCTTTAATCGTTTTAGCTGTAGGGCTGATTGTATATAGAAGAGTAAAAGGGTATTCGAAGGTTCGTTATTTGGACCAGAGTGTTTAAAACATAAAAAAGTGAGAGGGATAGTTTCCTCTTCCGCAAGCTGGTGTTGCTATGCAACAAAGGCTTGCTTCAGGAGAAACTACCCTCATCCTTATAGAAAAAGGGAGTTCGGAGAGAAGATGCTACAATCTACGAAAGCAGGGTTTTTCGTCGGTTTGAAAACCGTTTGGGCATTGGGGAAAATTATATTTCCGGTTGCCCTTATTGTTGCTTTGCTTCAGCATACCCCTGTTCTGCCATGGGTGATTGAATTAATTACTCCTTTAATGGGGATTTTTGGGCTTTCTGGTGACGCAGCGATTCCTCTTGTACTAGGAAACTTTTTAAACCTGTACGCGGCAATTGGGGCGATGCTGACGATTGACTTATCGATAAAAGAAGTGTTTATCCTCGCGGTTATGCTGTCTTTTTCGCACAATATGTTTGTTGAATCAAGTGTAGCGATCAAAGTAGGGGTAAAGCTTTGGATTGCACTTACGGCGAGAATTGGTTTGGCCATTTTTTCAGGAATTATCATAAATCTCGTTTGGCAGGGCGGAAGTGAACGAGCGCAATACGGACTTGTGGAGCCGAAGGAAGAAATGGTGAGTGGAGTCATTCCCGTCCTTTTTGAAGCCATACAAACAGCAGCGCTTGGAATTGTACAGTTAGCAATGGTTGTGATGCCGTTAATGATTGTGATTCAAATATTAAAGGATTTAAAATGGCTGCAAGTATTTTCACGTTGGATGGCACCCGCAACAAGAGCGTTAGGTATGAAGGAAAATACGTCAACCACTCTAGTAGCAGGAATGATTTTTGGCCTTGCTTATGGTGCAGGAGTTATGATTCAGGCCGTAAAAGAGGATGGAGTGAGCAAAAAGGACGTAACGATTGCGTTTATTTTCCTCTCTGCCTGCCATGCAGTTGTGGAAGATACTCTTATCTTTATCCCATTAGGCATTCCGGTACTGCCTCTTCTGCTCATTCGATTAGTATTAGCGGTTATACTAACCGTCATTGTGGTGAATATTTGGAAGCGAGTTGAATTCTCAAAACGAAAGGAAACAGCCTATGAACACTAAAACGACAACGATATTATTTGACTTAGACGGAACATTAATTGATACAAATGAACTTATTATTCAGTCGTTTTTACACACGTTGCAGCACTATTATCCTGACCAATACAAGCGTGAAGATGTGATTCCGTTTATGGGTCCAACGCTTGTAGAAACATTTGGTGGGATGAATCCGGATCAGGTTGAAGAAATGATAAAGACCTATCGTGCCTTTAACATTAGCAATCACGACTTACTTGTGAAAGAGTTTGAGGGTGTAAAAGAAACGGTTATTGCCTTAAAGGAAAAGGGATATAAAATTGGAATCGTGACGTCAAAAATGTCAGATGTCGTCATGAAAGGGCTGAAGCTAACAAAGCTTGATCCTTATTTTGAAATTGTTGTAGCACTTGATCATGTTGAAAAAGCAAAGCCCGATCCAGGTCCGGTCCGTATGGCTTTAGAAAAACTGCATTCTTCTCCAGAGGAAGCCATCATGGTTGGAGATAACCACCATGATATTTTAGGAGGAAGAAATGCTGGAGTAAGAACAGCTGCTGTTGCTTGGTCCATCAAAGGTCGTGACTATTTAGCGGAGTATCATCCAGATTATATGCTTGAAAATATGACTGATTTGCTTGCCATTTTAGAGGCAGAACGTCAATGAGAAGGACGACTCGCTACCCGGTCGAAGGGGCGAACTCTCTCTGGCATGTATACAAAACGGTCCCCTTTTTAAAAGTTGTCAAGAACTTCCTGGTCATTCAACTGGCTAGATATACACCGTTTTTAGGAATGAAAAATTGGTTATATCGAACCTTTCTGAAAATGAATATAGGAGATCAAACGTCATTTGCTCTTATGGTTATGCTGGATATCATGTTTCCGGAAAAAATCAGTGTCGGTAAAAACACGGTAATTGGTTATAACACCACGATTCTTGCGCACGAATATTTAATTAGAGAATATCGGTTGGGTGATGTGCAAATCGGGAGCGAAGTAATGATTGGGGCAAACACGACAATTTTACCTGGAATCTCCATTGGGGATGGAGCCATTGTGTCAGCAGGAACGCTCGTTCACAAGGATGTTCCGGCAGGAGCGTTCGTTGGTGGTAACCCGATGCGGGTCATTTATACAAAGGAAGAGCTCGCAACAAGATGGGAACATGATCCGATTTACGGAAGTGATAAGCTTCATTAACTCAAGTTAGTGAGGCTTTTTTTGTACCATCATCATTCCTCCTTGAATTTGTCATTTTATAGTTGACTCCCCCATTAGGAAAAAGGTAAACTACATATAACTTCAATTTGCTAACATATTAGCGAACTAAAGGATTCGGAACATTTAGATATAGAGGTGATCGTCTTGAGTCGTTTATTTATGTTCGAAAAACCGCTTGGAATGAGAGATACCCTTCCAGGATTATATGAAACGAAAAGCATTGCTAGAGAATCGATTAAGTCAGAAATGAAATGCTGGGGCTTTCAATTTATTGAAACGCCTGCACTTGAATATTATGAAACGGTCGGAACGGCTTCAGCTATTCTTGATCAGCAGCTGTTTAAGTTATTAGATTCACAAGGACATACACTTGTACTAAGACCAGATATGACTGCACCGATTGCACGGGTTGCGGCGTCAAAGTTGTTGAAGGAGGACTTACCGCTTCGTTTAGCCTATTCTGCCAATGTCTACCGTGCCCAGCAAAGAGAAGGTGGTAGACCAGCAGAGTTTGAGCAAATTGGTGTTGAGTGTATCGGCGACCATACCATTAGTGCTGATGGTGAGGTCATTTCTCTACTAATCTCGTCATTACGTGAGGCTGGATTACCGAGCTTCCAAATTTCCGTCGGACATATTGGCTTCGTTCAAACCTTGTTCCAGCAAATTCTTGGAACGGAAGAGCGTGCGCAGGCGTTAACGAAATTTCTATATGAAAAAAATTACGTGGGCTATCGTGAGCATGTGAAGAAGCTCTCGTTGTCCTCGATTGATAAGCAAAGACTATTAGACTTCCTTAAACTTCGTGGAGGGGAAGAGGTCCTAAGCTTTGCGAATGATATCATCGAAAATGAAAGTGGACGTGAGGCACTTTCGCAGCTTCAGCAGTTATGGGAGATTATGGTTGCCTTCGGTGAGGAAGATAAGATGAAATTTGACCTGACTTTGATTAGCCATATGAGCTATTACACAGGAATTGTGTTTGAAGTCTATTCCCATGCGGTCGGTACACCGATTGGTAATGGTGGACGATACGATTTATTACTTGAAAAGTTTGGGAAAGCAACAGGAGCGACCGGTTTTGCTCTTTACTTAGATCGTTTACTTGAGGCACTTGGTGGCTTATCGGAAGAAGCGCCAACGACATGTATTTTGTTTAGTGATGAAAGACGACAGGAAGCCTATGAGCTGGCAAAGGAAAAGCGTACGAGTGGCGAAAAAGTCGTGTTACAAGATATTAATGGTGTGAAAAATATTGATGCATGCACGAGTCAGTATAGCGATATTGTCTTTTTAATTGGAAAAGCAGGCAGGGGGTCCTAACAGTGAAGGAAATACTAACAATTGCGATGCCAAAAGGGCGTATTTTTGACGAAGCAGTCGATCTTCTTCGTGAAGCAGGCTTCAAGCTTCCGCCAGAGTTTGAGGACTCTCGCAAGCTTATTATCGACGTGGAAGATGAGCAGTTTCGTTTTATCCTAGCAAAACCAATGGACGTTCCAACCTATGTGGAGCATGGTGTTGCAGACCTTGGTATTGCTGGTAAGGACGTCATGCTCGAAGAAGAGCGTGACGTGTACGAGCTTTTGGATTTGAAAATTAGCCCCTGTTACTTGGCGGTCGCTGGATTACCAAATACAAAGATGAACGATGTCGCTCCAAAAGTGGCTAGCAAGTATCCGAATGTGGCAGCTGCCTACTTCCGTGAGCAAGGGGAACAGGTGGAGATTATTAAGCTGAATGGTTCGATTGAGCTAGCACCGATTATCGGTTTATCTGACCGTATTGTTGATATCGTATCTACAGGAAAAACTCTGGTTGAAAATGGACTAGTAGAATATGAAAGAATTGCTGATATTACCTCTCGTCTTATTGTGAATCCGGTCAGCTACCGAACAAAGGATGAGCGAATTAGTGAGATCGTTGATAAGCTAACAGACGTGATTCACGGAGTAAGGAGCTGAAGAGGATGAAGATTCAAAAGGTGAGTGAGGCTGCTTCCATTAAGCGTTCCGTCGATGCGGGAACCGAGGAGCAACGCCAAACGG
Source organism: Robertmurraya korlensis NBRC 107688 (assembly GCF_001591645.1). GTDB lineage: Bacteria > Bacillota > Bacilli > Bacillales > Cytobacillaceae > Robertmurraya_A. The sequence continues at coordinate 30,187 of NZ_BCVH01000023.1, forward strand.
TCAAGTCTATTATTGAGGATGTACGAAAAAATGGAGACACAGCTCTTTATGCGTATACAGAAAAATTTGATCGTGCGACACTAACATCCATGCTTGTTTCTGAGGAGGAAATCAGAGAAGCCTACGAAGAGACTGGAGAGGAATATGTGGCAATCATCAAGGAAGCGGCTGACAATATTCGCTCCTTTCATGAAAAACAGGTTCGTAATTCCTGGCTAACGACGGAAGCTAATGGAACCATTCTTGGCCAAAAAGTCACTCCGCTTGACTCCGTTGGTGTATATGTCCCAGGCGGAACAGCGGCGTATCCATCGTCTGTCCTTATGAATGTGATGCCAGCAAAAGTGGCTGGGGTTGAGCGCATCGTGATGGTTTCTCCTCCGGGTGCAAACGGCAAGCTTCCAGCAGCCGTTGTTGTTGCAGCTCAAGAAGCTGGCGTGAAGGAAATCTTTAAAGTTGGGGGAGCACAGGCAGTCTCAGCTCTTGCTTACGGGACGGAAGCAATCAAGCCGGTTGATAAAATTGTAGGTCCAGGAAATATTTATGTAGCCCTAGCCAAGAGGGAAGTTTTCGGAGACGTGGACATTGATATGATCGCAGGTCCAAGTGAGATTGCAATTTTAGCAGATGACACGGCTCGAGCAAGTGAAGTAGCAGCCGATCTTCTTTCTCAAGCTGAGCATGACGAGAGAGCTTGTTGTGTTCTTGTCACCACTTCACAAACACTGGCAGAAGAGGTTTCTAATCAGGTTGCGATTCAGTTAGAAACACTTCCACGTAAGGCGATTGCCGAACAATCCATCGCTGATTACGGAGCGATATATGTGGCTGACACATTAGAAGAAGCGATAGCAACGATTAATACGTTAGCTCCAGAGCACTTAGAAGTAATGACTGCTAATCCGATGGAGCTGCTAGGACAAATCAAGCATGCGGGTGCCATTTTTATCGGCCGCTATAGTTCCGAACCAGTGGGAGACTATTTCGCAGGTCCCAACCACGTGCTCCCAACAAACGGAACCGCCCGCTTCTCAAGCCCATTAAACGTAGACGATTTCCAAAAGAAATCAAGCATCATTGCCTACAGTGAAAAAGCATTACAACAAAACGTAGAAAAGATTGCCGCCTTCGCAAGACTCGAAGGACTAGAAGCCCACGCAAGAGCGGTGGAATCGCGGTTTAAATAAAAGGATAGAGGGCGTTCCACCCGAAGAAGCCATTGTTGTGTAGCGATACCAGCGCACGGAGGGGGAATCGCCCCTTGACCAACACTTTATTGAAGGAGGATTCGGGATGACAAGGACAGCAAGCATTACAAGAAAAACAGGTGAAACCAATATAGAACTTGCTTTAACGATTGATGGAGAAGGGAAATCAGAACTAGAGACGGGCGTTCCTTTTATGACGCATATGCTTGATCTTTTCACAAAACATGGCCAATTTGACCTAACCATTAACGCCAAGGGTGATACAGAGGTGGACGACCACCACACAACAGAAGACATCGGTATCTGTTTAGGACAAGTTCTTCGTGAAGCATTAGGCGATAAAAAAGGAATCAAGCGCTATGGTAATGCCTTTGTACCAATGGATGAGACACTTGCGCAAGTCGTTGTTGACTTAAGCAACCGTCCACACTTAGAAATGCGCGCACACTTCCCAAGCCAAAAGGTAGGAACCTTTGACACTGAGTTGGTTCACGAATTTCTTTGGAAGCTTGCACTTGAAGCACGAATGAACCTCCATGTGATTGTTCACTATGGTCAAAATACACACCATATCATCGAAGCGATTTTTAAAGCATTAGCTCGAGCCTTGGACGAAGCAACGACGATTGACCCAAGAATAAAGGGCGTTCCATCTACGAAGGGGATGTTATAAATGATCGGAATTATTGATTATGGAATGGGGAATTTGTTCAGCGTTTCGAAGGCCCTCGAACGACTAGACGCTCCATACTTCATATCGGAGGATGCTAGTGAACTGCTACAAGCGGATAGCCTAATCTTACCGGGAGTTGGCTCGTTTAAAGACGCTATGGAAAAGCTGAACGAATCAGGCTTGACCACTATGATTAGGGATTACGTGAAAACAGGTAAGCCATTATTAGGTATCTGCCTTGGGATGCAGCTGTTATTTGAGGAAAGTGAAGAGAATGGACTAACGAAGGGATTAGCGTTGTTACCAGGAAACGTCATTCATTTTCCAGGTGTAACCCCTGAAGGAGAGTCGTATAAAGTCCCACATATGGGCTGGAACCAGATCCACTTCTTCCGTTCGTCACCGGTTTTGGAAAATCTCCAGGAAGACTTTGTTTATTTTGTTCACTCCTACTATGTAAACACTCCAGATCATGAGGTGGTTATTGCAAGCTGCGATTATGACGTCGAAGTGCCTGCTGTAGTAGGCCGTGGAAATGTGTTCGGGATGCAATTTCATCCGGAAAAAAGCAGCAAGTTAGGTATGGAGCTATTGCGCAATTTTACTGAGCTAACGAAAGAAAGGGTGGCACGATGAGCTTTACTATTTATCCAGCGATTGATATGCGCGGAGGCAAATGCGTCCGCCTCTTACAAGGTGATTATAATCAAGAAACGGTATACGGAGATTCTCCGTTTGATATGGCGAAAAGCTTTGCCGATGCAGGAGCCGAGTGGATACATATGGTCGACCTTGACGGAGCAAAGGATGGCAAGCGTGTAAACGACCGGTTTGTGATTGAGGCTGCCCAGAAGCTTGATGCGAAGGTTCAAATTGGTGGAGGCATTCGTACCGAGGAAGATATTCTTCATTACTTAAATAACGGAGTGGCACGTGTCATTATCGGCAGTGTGGCGGTGTCTAATCCAGAGTTCGCGATTGAAATGATCCAGAAGTACGGAGAACGAATAGCGATCGGACTCGATGCGAAGGATGGCTATGTAGCGACCCATGGCTGGTTGGATACCTCAACGGTTACAGCCGTTGAGCTTGGGAAGCGACTTGCTGATGCGGGTGCTGAAACATTTATTTTTACCGATATCGCAACGGATGGGATGCTTTCTGGCCCGAACTTATTGGCGGTAGAGAAACTGGCCGTTGAAACAGGGAAAAGTGTGATTGCCTCTGGTGGAGTTAGTGAGTTGGCTGATCTGCGAGCATTGAAGGAGCTTGTTGGAAAAGGCGTGAACGGTGCGATTGTTGGAAAAGCCATTTATGAAGGACGATTCTCTGTTCCTGAAGCATTGAAAGAGGTGAAGTAACATGCTAACAAAGCGTATTATTCCTTGCCTAGACGTGAAGGACGGTCGTGTGGTAAAAGGAATTCAGTTCGTACAGCTTCGCGATGCAGGGGACCCGGTGGAGCTTGCCCGTTTTTATGATGAGCAGGGAGCCGATGAGTTAGTCTTTTTAGATATTTCTGCTTCGGTTGAAGGCCGTGGTACGATGGTAGATGTGGTGAAATCTGTTGCTTCCGAACTGGCTATTCCGTTTACAGTAGGTGGAGGGATTAATTCCCTTGAAGATATGAAACGGATCTTACGTGCAGGTGCTGATAAAGTGTCATTGAATACAGCAGCTGTGTTGAATCCTGAGCTTATTACAGAGGGTGCGAACTTCTTTGGTACACAATGTATCGTTGTGGCCATTGACGCGAAATACGATGAAGAGCTTGGAACATGGCGGGTATTTACCCATGGTGGTCGGAAAGCAACTGAGTATGAAGTAATTGAATGGGCCAAAGAAGCTGTTCGGCGTGGGGCAGGAGAGATCCTGTTAACGAGCATGGATAGTGATGGAGAGAAAAAGGGCTTTGATGTGGCTTTAACTCGTGCGGTAAGTGAGGCGGTTTCGGTTCCAGTTATCGCTTCTGGTGGAGCAGGAAATTCGGAGCATTTCGCCGAAGCTTTTATAGAAGCAAAAGCTGATGCAGCCTTAGCGGCATCGATCTTCCACTATAAGGAAACCTCTGTTGAAGAAGTGAAATCATTTTTAAAAGAAAAAGGGGTGAATGTACGATGAATGTAAAATTCGATGAAAACGGCTTGCTTCCGGCAATCGTTCAGGATGCGGTCACAAAAGAAGTGTTAACCCTTGCGTATATGAACAAGGAATCTCTAGATAAATCTATTGAAACTCGTGAAACATGGTTTTACAGCCGTTCTCGCCAGGAGCTTTGGCATAAAGGGGCGACAAGTGGGAACACGCAGAAAATCGTTGAAATGAAGTTCGATTGTGATCAAGATGCAGTAGTGGTATTGGTGGAGCCAGCTGGTCCTGCTTGCCATAACGGAACAACAAGCTGTTTTACAGAAAGTGTGTTCACAGGGGAAGAAGGGACAACTGGTGCGGAAAGCTTAGCAGACTATCAAATTTTGTTTGAGCTTGAGCAGCTAATCCGTAACCGTGAAAAGGAACGTCCTGAAGGTGCCTACACGACGTATCTCTTTGAAAAAGGCGTCGATAAGATTTTGAAAAAAGTCGGCGAAGAAGCATCTGAAGTTATCATCGCTGCGAAAAACCGCGATACCGAGGAGCTGAAGTGGGAAGCAGCTGATTTGCTTTACCACTTATATGTGCTGTTGGTGGAGCAAGGCTTACCAGCTCGAGACGTATTATCCGTATTAAATAAGCGCCATGAAAAATCAGCAGTGAAATAACCAGCCAAGGGGCTGGTTTTTTAATTTTGGACAAAGGTTCCTGGTCAGCCATCCTACATTCATGGTTTCAGCCAAATGGGACTTATGATATAATACATTGGTTAAACATATTGTTTAAATTACTTCATTACATCTAAGAAGTGCTTGTAAACACGTTAAAATGGAGGATTTCATGAGCAAAGACTCTAAAGCATATCAACCTAAAGGTAAATTGTTGTCTTTTCATCCAACTGGTGAATACTACTTTGCGAAAGGCTTAAAGGCGTATCAGCGGAGGGATTTTTATAAATCAAAAAAATATTTGGAGCGTGCGATTCAGCTAGAGCCAGGCGAGCCGATGATTTATTGTCAGCTCGCGATTGTTTGTACGGAGCTTAGTGATTATCAGCAGTCCAATCGTTATTTGCACGAAATTTTAGAAGAGCTGGATGAGCATATGCTGGAGTGCCATTATTTCTTGGCTAACAACTACGCACATCTCGGCCTTTTTAAAGATGCATACACCCATGCGTCACTCTACTTGAAGCTTGACCAAGACGGAGAGTTTGTCGAGGATACTGAGGAGTTAATCGATCTATTGACGCTAGAAGCGGAAGAGCTCGAGGAGGATTTGTACGAAGAGGACGATCTTATCATCAAGCAGGATGAAGCACGTCGTTTGCTAGAATCAGGACATTTTCCTAGAGCGGTTGACCTATTAGAAGAGGTGATCGAGGAATTCCCTGAATACTGGTCAGCCTACAACAATCTAGCCCTCGCTTACTTCTATTTAGGGGAGACAGAGAAGGCGGACGACATTCTTGAGGATGTCTTAACGAAAAATCCGGGAAACTTGCATGCGCTATGCAATAAGCTGGTGTTTGCTTTTTATCTGAAGGATACAGAAAACGTAAATTCCCTAAAGGAAGTTTTGAAAAAGATCAAGCCGATGCTGCAAGAGCATCAATTTAAACTTGGTGCAAGCTTTGCGCTTGTTGGAGAATACGAACTGGCTTACGGTTGGTTGAGAAAGCTGCAACGAGTGGGCTTTGAAGGAGACGGACCATTTTATTATTGGCTTTCCTACTCAGCGTACTATACCGATCGTCAATCCATTGCTCAGCAAGCATGGAAACGAGTTCTTGAATTTAGCCCGGAAAAAGAAGGACATGAGCCATGGGAAAAGAATAAACCAGAAGCTGCTGGCTTTGAGCATATTCCAAAAGCCATTCATCAAAAGTTAGAAAGTAACTTTATTGAAGAACGTTTATTCGGATTATTCCTTGCTTCTTTATCAGGAGAAAAGGAAAATATTTTAACTTCTATGAAGCCAAAGTATTCCATTGAAAAAGAATATGTCAATCTTTTAAGCATGGAAACATGTGAAAAGCCTATCATGCGTTCGGGACATGAAACAGCATTGGAGCTATATAAGCAGCATCAACCGATTGGAACGACTCAGTCGAGCTTATTTTTATTATGGTTTACCATTTTGCCAGGTCTTATGAAAGAAAATGTGCAAGCTAATAACTCGAAGGCTTTGGCAGCAGCAACAGAGTATATGTGGAGAAAGCAACGTGGGGAACGAACGTCACAGCAGCAGGTAGCAGATTTGTACAGTCTATCAAGCTCTACCCTACAAAAATATGTAAAAATTGTTAAAGGGCTTATTTAATGAGCATATATTTGGACTCCACTCGCTATGTTTTATAGGATAGAGATAACAGGGAAATACTATAACAAGTATTGTTTTCTTTTTTTAAAAGGAGTGAATTAACGTGTCTGAAGAAAAAATTTATGACGTCATTATTGCTGGTGCTGGTCCTGCTGGGATGACTGCCGCTGTGTATACATCACGCGCGAATCTTTCGACATTAATGATTGAACGCGGTGTGCCTGGTGGACAAATGGCGAACACAGAAGAAGTAGAAAATTATCCAGGATTTGATCATATTCTAGGACCTGAGCTTTCTACTAAAATGTTTGATCACGCGAAAAAGTTTGGTGCTGAATATGCGTATGGTGATATCAAAGAAGTGATTGATGGAGAAGAGTATAAGACGGTTGTAGCTGGATCGAAGCAATACAAAGCTCGTGCAGTGATTATTACAACTGGTGCTGAATATAAGAAAATTGGCGTTCCTGGTGAAAAAGAGCTTGGCGGACGTGGAGTATCCTACTGTGCGGTTTGTGATGGTGCCTTTTTCAAAGGGAAAGAACTAGTGGTTATTGGCGGAGGCGACTCTGCCGTTGAAGAAGGAGTGTACTTAACACGCTTCGCTTCTAAAGTAACAATTGTTCACCGTCGTGACGAGCTTCGCGCCCAAAAGATTCTTCAGCAACGTGCGTTTGATAATGAAAAAATCGATTTCATTTGGAATCACACAGTGAAGCAAATTAATGACAAGGACGGCAAGGTTGGAAGTGTCACTCTTGTTTCAACTGAAGATGGTACTGAGCAAGAATTCCAAGCAGAGGGCGTATTCATCTATATCGGAATGGTTCCTCTATCAAAACCGTTTGCGAACCTCGGTATCACAAACGGCGAAGGATACATTGAAACCAATGAGCGTATGGAAACAAAGGTTCCTGGTATTTTTGCTGCTGGTGATATTCGTGAAAAAACACTACGTCAGATTGTTACAGCAACAGGTGACGGAAGTATTGCCGCTCAAGCTGCGCAACACTATGTAGAAGAGCTAATGGAATCATTAAAGCAAAAAGCATAACATACGAGAAGCTAGCCTTTTTGGGTTAGCTTTTTTTTGTGTTTTGGAGGCTTATCGTGCCCGAACCAGGAGACCGAAGCAGTGGAGGTAATAAATAAAAGTAAAAGTAATCCCCCCTGAAACCTTAGCCCCATGCCAAAACGGTACCGATTATTTCGCTGCAAACCTCTAAAAATAGTTCAATTTTTGCATCCCTTCATCCATTCTTAATAAAACGTAATCTGCAATTAATTATACTGTAACAGTAGTGAAACATTGCTCGTGTAAAATAAGAATAGAAATTGACCCCCTTTTAAGATATATATCTTTAGCACAGGAATTATCCTGTGCTCTTTTTTTATGGCTCTTCCAACTTCCAATCTTTACGAAAAATGCTTTTTTATATTTGTCCATTTCCTATTCATTGTGAGCCCATTGTAAAAATAGTATAATAGTAAGAATAAAAGTCGTTAATTCTAAAAGGCCTTGAGGTGATTGAAGCGTGCAACGAGTGACAAATTGTGTATTGGTAAAAGATAATAAGGTCTTGCTGCTCCAAAAGCCTAGACGTGGCTGGTGGGTGGCTCCGGGTGGAAAGATGGAGCCTGGTGAGTCAGTGAGAGACTGCTGTATTCGAGAGTACCGTGAAGAGACGGGTATTTATTTGAGAAACCCCAATATTAAGGGTATTTTTACGTTTATTATGAAAGATGGAGACCAAGTTGTTTCTGAGTGGATGATGTTCACCTTCTTTGGAACAGAAGCTGATGGAATCAATCTGGATGAATCTGAGGAAGGAAAGCTTGCTTGGCATGACTTCCACCAGATTAAAGATTTACCGATGGCAGAAGGGGACTATCATATATTGGACTACATGATCCACGGTCAAGGAATCATCTATGGAACGTTTACATATACAACCGATTTTCAGTTAATTCAATATCGTCTTGATCCTAGCTAAGGAGGAATTTTTATGAGTACTGGAGCGACACAAGATACACAAATGGTGATTATAACGGGGATGTCTGGTGCAGGGAAAACAGTCGCCATTCAAAGCTTTGAAGATCTAGGTTTTTTCTGTGTGGATAACCTGCCACCAACCTTATTGCCAAAATTTCTAGAACTTATGAAAGAGTCCGGAAATAAGATGAATAAGGTAGCGCTTGTAATGGATTTAAGAGGAAGAGAGTTTTTCGACCACTTATTTAAGGCGCTCGATGATCTTGCAGAAACATCGTGGGTGACTCCGCAAATTTTATTTTTAGATGCGGACGACTCAACGCTTGTTCGTCGCTACAAAGAAACTCGACGTACTCATCCTCTTGCTCCGTCCGGACTTCCTTTAGAAGGCATTCAGCTTGAGAGAGAGCTGCTAGAGGAACTAAAGGGAAGAGCACAGCTCATTTACAATAGCTCAAAAATGAAGCCGAAAGAATTGCGTGAAAAAATCTTAACGGAGTTTTCAGCGAACAAGCAGACGATCTTTACGGTCAATGTAATGAGCTTTGGGTTTAAGTACGGAATTCCAATTGATGCAGACTTAGTTTTCGATGTTCGCTTTTTGCCAAACCCGCACTATATTGAGTCGATGAGACCAAAGACGGGTCTAGATGAGGATGTTTCAAAGTATGTACTGAAATGGAATGAGACTACTAAGTTTTTAGAAAAGGTAACGGAGCTGCTAGCGTTTATGCTTCCTCATTATAAGCGTGAAGGAAAAGCGCAGCTTGTAGTGGCAATTGGATGTACGGGTGGACAGCATCGGTCTGTTGCGCTAACTGAATACATTGCCAATCATTTTGAAAAAGACTATGAAACTCGAATCACTCACCGTGACATCGAAAGGAGAAAGGAACAAACTACATGACGAAGATTCGACAGCCTCGAATTGTGATTATTGGAGGCGGTACAGGGCTACCCGTGTTGCTTCGTGGATTAAAGAAGTTTCCTGTTGATATTACGGCCATCGTTACGGTTGCGGACGATGGCGGTAGCTCTGGACGCCTCCGAGATGAAATGGACATTCCTCCTCCTGGAGATGTTCGCAATGTACTCGCGGCATTATCAGATGTAGAACCGTTGATTGAGGAAATGTTTCAGCACCGTTTTGCAACTGCTAATGAATTATCTGGCCATTCGCTAGGAAATTTAATCTTAGCAGCGATGACATCGATAACGGGGAATTTCACTCATGCCATCCAAGAGATGAGCAAGGTGTTAAATGTGAGGGGGAAGGTGCTTCCAGCCGCCACTCAAAGTGTTGTTTTACATGCGGAAATGGAGGATGGCACGATTGTTTCAGGGGAATCCAAAATTCCTTATTCCGGAAAACGGATCAAGCGGGTATTTTTAACGCCGGGTGATGCCACTCCGCTACCAGAGACACTGCATGCGATTCGAAAAGCTGATTTAATCGTGATTGGTCCTGGAAGCTTATATACAAGTATCCTTCCTAATCTACTCGTGCCAAAGCTTGGCGAGGAAGTGTGTCGGGCAAAAGCGAAAAAGGTGTATATTTGCAACTTAATGACTCAAGCAGGTGAGACGCTTGATTATTCAGCGAGCGACCACGTGAAAGCGATTTACGACCATATGAAGAGTGCGTTTATGAACACGATCTTAGTTAATAGGGAACATATCCCAGAAGAGGTTCTTAATCGCTATAGCGAAGAACTAGCAAAACCTGTACACTTTGATTTAACTACTCTATATGATTTGGGACTCGAAGTGGTAGAGGGTGAAATCATGAGCCTTGAAAATGGTGTTATACGCCATGACACCAGGGAAGTAGCAAATATTTTATATTCTCTATTAATAAATGAAACCCACAAGCGGTCTTAAGCGTAGTATAACTTATGCAACCGTTTGTGTAGGAGGTGAAGATGTGTCATTCGCTTCGGAAACGAAAAAAGAGTTAACGAATATAGAAGGAAAAGAATGTTGCGGAAAAGCGGAGTTGTCTGCTTTGATCCGAATGAATGGCTCATTGTCCTTCTCTAATCGAAAGCTTGTTGTCGACATCCAAACGGAAAATGCAGCAATTGCGCGTAGAATTTATACGCTGATCAAAAGATACTATGAAGTACAAGTCGAGCTTTTAGTTCGAAAGAAAATGAGATTAAAAAAGAACAATGTGTATATCGTTAGGCTCTCACAGGATGCAAAGGTCATCTTAGAGGATTTATTTATTCTAGAAGAGGGATTTGTATTTGCCCACAATATTGCTGAGGCACTTATTAAAAAGAAATGCTGTAAGCGCTCCTATTTAAGGGGAGCATTTTTAGCAGGAGGTTCGGTAAACAATCCGGAGACTTCCTCTTATCACCTCGAAATTTTTTCACTTTATAAGGAGCATAACGACTCTTTATGTGAATTGATGAATACATTTGGTTTAAATAGCAAGACGCTTGAAAGAAAAAAAGGATTTATCACTTATTTAAAGGAAGCTGAGAAAATCACCGAATTCCTCAATATTATTGGTGCTCATAATGCATTGTTAAGGTTTGAGGATATTCGGATCGTACGCGACATGCGTAACTCGGTGAATCGGCTGGTCAATTGTGAAACGGCGAACTTAAACAAGACGATTGGTGCGTCTTTACGACAGGTTGAAAATATTCGGTTTATTCAAGATACCGTAGGTCTTCATATTTTGCCTGAAAAGCTTAGAGAAATCGCAGAGCTTCGTATAGCTTACCAAGATGTGACGTTAAAGGAGCTGGGTGAGATGGTATCTGGAGGAACAATCAGTAAGTCAGGTATCAACCACCGTTTACGTAAAATTGACGAAATTGCTGAAAAGCTCCGAGTGGGGGAAAACGTGAGTAAAACCATGTAATTATATATAAACAGATAAGGATAGGGGAGGAAAGCAAGTATGGTAGAAAAACAAGTGGTAGTAAAGTTGAAGACTGGTTTACAGGCACGACCTGCAGCTTTGTTTGTACAGGAAGCAAATAGGTTTTCGTCAGATGTATTTTTAGAAAAAGACGGCAAGAAGGTTAACGCCAAAAGCATCATGGGGTTAATGAGCTTAGCCATTAGCTCAGGTTCATCTGTAAACCTTATCGTCAATGGAACTGATGAAGAAGCAGCATTTGAAGCACTAGAAAAATACGTACAAAAAGAAGCGTAATAGAAAAAACTCGATCCTATAAAGGAACGAGTTTTTTTATTACTTGAATGGATTATTTCTCTTCTTTTTTCTTTTCAAGCGTATTACGAGTGATGATATGGTCAACTAGGCCATACTCCTTCGCGCGTTCAGCTGTCATGAAGTTGTCGCGGTCTGTGTCTTTAGCAATGACTTCGATTGGTTGACCAGTACGCTCAGCTAGGATGCCGTTTAACTTTTCACGAAGGAAAAGGATACGCTTAGCAGCGATTTCGATTTCAGTTGCTTGACCTTGGGCTCCACCAAGCGGTTGGTGAATCATTACTTCAGCATTTGGAAGGGCATAACGCTTTCCTTTTGTACCAGCAGAAAGAAGGAACGCACCCATTGATGCAGCCATCCCGATACAGATTGTTTGAACGTCAGGCTTAATGAACTGCATTGTGTCATAGATAGCCATACCAGCCGTAATGCTTCCACCTGGTGAGTTAATATAGATGGATATGTCTTTTTCAGGATTTTCTGCTTCTAAGAATAATAACTGAGCGACGATTGAATTAGCCACATTATCGTCAATTCCACTTCCTAGCATGATAATGCGGTCTTTTAATAGGCGTGAGTAAATATCGTATGCACGCTCTCCACGGTTCGTTTGCTCAATAACTGTAGGGATTAAATTCATTTCTTTTTCCTCCTTTAATTGAGAGTCAAACATACAATTAGATAAGTATGTTTAATGTGTAACTGTATGTATTTTTATGATACACTCATGGTCAATAAAGGTCAAACAAATAGCTGTAGAATTGTTCGACACAAATTGCTATGTACTTTTTAAACCCACTTTCCATCATTACCCGCTGGGCCAGTTTTTAAACAGGAAGTTTAGCTTTTCCGGTATACGTGAAATGGGAACTGTTGTAAAATGTAGGGTAATGATAGCGGGGAATGTGTTAATGGTGGATGGGTATGGTGAAAGTTGCATCGTGAATAGCAAGTGAATTCTCAGGATCGCAAATATAAGCTGAGAATCGCAAATAAATTATCAGAATCGCAAATAAAGTCAGTGAATCAGCTTCCTATTCGTGAAAAATTTACAAATGCACCCCTCATTTCCAAGAATTCCACCCATTTAAGCATCCTAAATTAAAAAAGTTAGCAGAGGGAGTGGGAAACGTGGAAACGAAAAAGACCTTCAAACTAAACAAAATACAAATCGCAGCTATTAGTGCGGGTCTCTTCATTATAGCTGGTTTTGGTGTGTTTTCGTATTGGACAAATGCCACTCCATCAAGCGGAGGAACGGATAGAGTGCTCAAGCAGGCTGAGGAAGCAGAGGCATCTGTTAAAGACGGGGGACTTGATATTCAAATAAACGAAAACGTGGAGCAAGTCTTTCCGAGTGACTTAAAAGAATTTGAAGTCCAATCGGCTATTCATCATATGTCTCATCAGAAGGTGGAAGCTGAAAAGAAGTGGGGAGCCATTCTTATTACGGAAGAACGAGTCAAGCGACTCTACGATGTGGTGGTTGCTAATCAAAATGAATATAAGTATGCGAATACGTACATAAGGATTCTCGAAAGATGGCTTGAAGGAGATTTTTCCCAAGCAGTCAGCGACCATAACACGATATGGGAGTTACAAGACGGAAATGTAGGGAAAGCGACTGGTCTATTGAGCACCAAGGAAGAAGAGAAATTTATTGAAAAGTATATGAAATAGACTCCGCGAGCCTAGTCGTTGACAGCATGATAAATAATTTAGTATGATGTAAGAGCGCTTATTTTAGATATAAGCACTTTTCTGCCCTCGTGGTGCAACGGATAGCACGTAAGATTCCGGTTCTTGAAATGGGGGTTCGATTCCCTCCGAGGGCGTAATAGTTTTCTAAAGCACTTGTCACTATAGGCAGGTGTTTTTTTTATATACTAACCATTCAATTCCTACTTATCTTCATGTAAAATAGATATGGGGGTGAGAGGATGAATTTAAAGGCAGGATTGTGGCAACAGCAAACATTAAAATTAAAGATGACGCAAGAGCTTTCTCAGGCGATTACGCTACTTCAGTATTCTTCCCAGGAGCTTACAGCTTTTTTAGAAAGCAAAGCATTGGAAAATCCCCTTATCCAGATTGAAACTTCCCATATTAAAACGATGGATCCTCGCAAAGATCGACCGAAGAAAACTAGAGTAATAGACAAAGACCAGCAGAACTGGATTGAGCAAATAGGAAAATCGACAACTACCTTATATGACCATCTGTATGCTCAAGTGGTGAACCACTCAGATGTGCAACTGCTAAGGGCTCTTTTAGAATATATAGATGGAAACGGTTACATCGGAATGAGCAATGAATCCCTTGCTACCCAATTAGGAATCTTAGTGGAGCAAGTGGAAGCATTAATTACTATCATCCAAGAACTTGAGCCTGCTGGAGTAGGAGCGAGGTCATTAGGTGAGTGTTTATACCTGCAGCTCATCCAAATGCCGAAACGAAATCCATTAGCTGAAAAATTGGTTAGTGATCATTTTGAGGAGTTTGCAGAAAAGAAGTGGAAATCACTGTCAAAGCAACTAGTTGTAAGTCTATCTGATATCCAGGCTGCTTTTGATCTTATTCAAACATTAAATCCGCGTCCAGGGGCAGACTTTCATGAAGAAGCACCTTTATACGTCGTTCCAGATGTATCAGTTAAATGGGACGGCCAACATTTTGAAATTAGTGTGTTTGATGACGTGCTCCCTAAGCTGACATTTCAGCAGGATTATTATCAGCAATTTGCTGCAGTTAAGGATACAAGTCTTAACAAATACTTGCAGGAGAAGCAGCAGGATTACTCCTGGATTGCTAGAAGCTTAGAACAACGGAAGGAAACCATTACAAAAGTGTCACTAGCAATCGTGCAAAGACAGCAGGAATTTTTCGAAAAAGGGCCGTTGCACTTAAAACCGATGACGATGCGTGAGATTGCAGAGGAAATTGATGTGCATGAATCGACTGTTAGCCGTGCGGTACGTGAAAAGTATATGCAAACCCCGTTTGGGACGCTTGAGCTAAAATCATTCTTTACGAACATGGTATCAACAACCAATTCAGAGGCCACCTCGTCTAACCAAGTAAAGGACTCCATAAAGAGGTTAATTGATGGGGAAGATAAAGCGAAGCCTTATTCTGATCAGGAAATTTTAGCTATATTAAAGGAAACGGATGGGTTTGTGATTTCAAGACGGACGGTGGCAAAATACCGTGATCAGCTTGGAATTCCATCCTCTTCAAAGCGAAAGAGATTTTAAAGGAGATACCCAATGGTTATTGAATTTTATACAAGAAAGAAATGCCCTCTATGTGAAAAAGGAAAAAAGATTTTAATAGAGCTCCGGGAAGAGTGGGAGTTTGAAATTGAAGAAAAGGATATTGATACAAATGATGAGTGGACAGAGCAGTACGGTTTAATGATACCGGTTGTTGTTTTGGATGGAGAAGAGCTTCAATATGGACAGTTAGACAAAATGTTCATAATCGAAGCGCTTACAAAAAAAATACACCGTATATGAGTTGAAAAGGGAAATCGCACCTGTTAGAATAAGTTTTGTAGCAGGGGTGATTTTTTTTACCTTCAGCGGGACACATTATGTCTACGAGGGACATATAATGTCCATATAGGATGAAGGAGACATCAATATGCAGTCGATAATTGATATCCAAAAAAGATTATTACCTGATTTGCTCTCTGTTATGCAGGAACGTTTTCACATTTTACAATACATAGGTTCCATGGAGCCAGTAGGTCGTCGAAGCTTATCTGTCAGTCTCGGTGTAACAGAACGGGTTCTCAGAAGCGAAGTTTCCTTCTTAAAAGAACAAGATTTAATTACTATATCAAGTGTAGGAATGAGTCTAACTGAAGATGGAAGGGAATTACTAGAAGGATTAGAATCTGTCATGCGTGAGATATCAGGTATCGACACAATGGAAGAAAGACTCCGACGGAAACTAGGTATACAAAAAGTTATCATTGTTACGGGTAACAGTGATGAATCACCTTGGGTAAAAAGCGAATTAGGAAGAGCTTGTGCTCTTAGTATGAAAAATTCGTTACAGGGAAAGAATATCATCGCAGTTACTGGTGGTACAACAATGGCAACTGTTGCAGAGATGCTAACTCCGGACCTCGGGAAAGATCTTCTTTTCGTACCGGGACGCGGGGGAATTGGGGAAGATGTTCAAAATCAAGCCAATACCATTTGTGCCAAAATGGCTGAGAGAACGAAATCAAGCCACAAGGTGCTCTATGTCCCTGATCAAGTAAGCAGTGAAACGTATCACATGATTTTAAAAGAACCTCATATTAAAGAAGTTCTAGGGTTAATCAAATCTGCAAGCATGGTTTTACACGGAGTAGGAGACGCTATGACAATGGCTCAACGCCGGCGCACAAGCATGGAGGACTTACGTAAAATCGAAGATAGGCAAGCAGTTGGTGAAGCATTCGGGTATTACTTTAACGAAGCGGGAGAGGTTGTCCATAAAGTAAGAACAGTTGGACTTCAACTTGATGATTTAGCAAAGACTGAGCATGTGCTCGCTGTTGCTGGAGGAGCTTCAAAGGAAAAGGCAATACGCTCTTACATGAAACAAGCTCCAAAGAACACCGTATTGATTACGGATGAAGGAGCCGCAAAACAGTTATTACAGGGCTAACCCCCTTAAATAAAAAATATCCTTATTCAATTAAAGGAGGAAACAAATCATGGCAGTAAAATTAGGTATTAACGGATTTGGTAGAATTGGACGTAACGTGTTCCGCGCAGCGTTAACAAACTCTAACGTAGAGGTTGTAGCAGTAAACGACTTAACTGATGCAAACACACTTGCTCACCTTTTAAAATATGACACAGTTCACGGTAAGCTTAACGAAGACGTAACTGTTGACGGCGACTACCTAGTAGTTGGTGGAAAGAAAGTAAAAGTATTAGCTGAGCGCGACCCAGCTCAACTTGGATGGGGAGACCTTGGTGTAGATATCGTTGTAGAATCTACTGGACGTTTCACAAAGCGTTCTGACGCTGCTAAGCACTTAGAAGCTGGCGCTAAAAAAGTAATCATCTCTGCTCCTGCAACAGAAGAAGATATCACAATCGTAATGGGTGTTAACGACGACAAGTACGATGCAGCTAACCACCACGTTATCTCTAACGCATCTTGTACTACAAACTGTTTAGCTCCATTCGCTAAAGTTCTTAACGACAACTTCGGTGTTCGTCGTGGTATGATGACAACAGTTCACTCATACACGAACGACCAACAAATCTTAGACTTACCTCACAAAGATTTACGTCGTGCTCGTGCAGCTGCTGAAAACATTATCCCTACATCTACTGGTGCTGCTAAAGCTGTATCTTTAGTTCTTCCTGAACTTAAAGGTAAGTTAAACGGTGGAGCTATGCGTGTTCCAACTCCTAACGTTTCTTTAGTTGACTTAGTTGTTGAACTTGACAAAGATGTAACTGTTGACGAAATCAACGCAGCTCTTAAAGCAGCTTCTGAAGGGGACCTTAAAGGAATCCTTGATTACTCTGAAGAGCCACTTGTATCTTCTGACTACAATGGTAGCCCAGCTTCTTCTACAATCGATGCTCTTTCTACAATGGTTATGGAAGGCAACATGGCGAAGGTTATCTCTTGGTATGACAACGAGTCTGGTTACTCTAACCGCGTAGTTGACCTTGCTGAATACATCGCTTCTAAAGGCCTTTAATTTTAAAGGAAAAAAACTTCAATTGCGCTAATAAATGGATTATGGGTTTAACTCTTTCCATTTTGAAGCAAAATAGGTTTAAAAAGGGGAGAGGGGAACAAATCCCCCTCCTTTTCTAATGTTCAAAGCTTATGCTAAATAGGAGGATTTTCCGATGAACAAGAAAAGCGTAAAAGACATTGATTTAAAAGGTAAAAGAGTATTTTGCCGCGTAGATTTCAACGTACCTATGAAGGATGGACAGATTACGGATGAAACTCGTATTCGTGCAGCTCTTCCAACGATCCAATACCTAACTGAGCAAGGGGCAAAAGTTATTTTAGCAAGCCATCTTGGTCGTCCAAAGGGTGCTGTAGTCGAAGAAATGCGTTTAACTCCAGTTGCTGGTCGTTTATCTGAGCTTCTTGGTAAAGATGTGAAGAAGGCTGACGAAGCTTACGGAGATAGCGTAAAGGCTTTAGTTTCTGAAATGGCTGAAGGCGATGTTCTATTATTAGAAAACGTTCGTTTCTATGCTGGGGAAGAAAAGAATGATCCTGAATTAGCAAAAGCATTTGCTGAGCTAGCTGACGTTTATGTAAATGATGCATTTGGTGCGGCTCACCGTGCACATGCTTCAACAGAAGGGATCGCACATCATCTACCAGCTGTATCGGGTCTATTAATGGAAAAAGAACTTGATGTTCTTGGAAAAGCGCTTTCTAATCCTGAAAGACCGTTCACTGCTATCATCGGTGGAGCAAAAGTAAAAGACAAGATTGGTGTTATTGACAATCTATTAGATAAAGTAGACAACCTAATTATCGGTGGCGGCTTAGCTTACACATTCATTAAAGCTCAAGGTCACGAGATTGGTAAGTCGCTATTAGAAGCTGACAAAATGGATCTAGCTCTTTCTTTCATTAAGAAAGCGGAAGAAAAAGGCGTTAAGTTCTATATGCCAGTTGATGCAATTGTAGCTGACGACTTCTCTGATAGTGCAAACAAAAAAGCAGTAGGAATCGATGAAATCCCAGCTGATTGGGAAGCACTTGATATCGGACCGAAAACAGCAGAGATTTACAGCAATGTAATTAAAGAGTCTAAGCTTGTTATATGGAACGGACCAATGGGTGTATTCGAATTAGATTCGTTTGCAAATGGAACAAAGGCAGTAGCAGAAGCTTTAGCAGCATCTGAAGGTACATATTCTGTTATCGGTGGTGGAGATTCAGCTGCGGCAGTTGAAAAATTCAACCTTGCTGATAAGATGAGCCATATCTCTACTGGTGGCGGAGCTTCTCTTGAGTTCATGGAAGGGAAAGTTCTTCCTGGAGTCGTTGCATTAAACGATAAGTAATATTTATAGAGAGGATGAATACCATGCGTAAACCTATTATTGCAGGTAACTGGAAAATGCATAAAACTCTTTCAGAAGCAACGAGCTTTTTGAATGAAGTAAAATCAATCGTTCCTTCTTCTGAAAAAGTGGATTCTATCATTTGTGCTCCAGCTTTATTTTTAGAGCGCTTAGTGGACGGAGCTAAAGGAACTGAAGTGAAAATCGGTGCTCAAAACATGCACTTTGAAGAAAGCGGAGCATTTACAGGTGAAGTATCTGCACCTGCTCTAGCTGATCTTGGTGTTCAATATGTGATCATCGGTCACTCTGAGCGTCGTGAAATGTTTAATGAAACAGATGAGTCTGTAAACAAGAAGACTCTTGCTGCATTCAAGCATGGTATCACACCAATCGTTTGTTGTGGGGAAACATTAGAGCAACGTGAAGCTGGTGAAACAAATACGCTTGTGGGCGATCAAGTGAAAAAAGCACTTGTTGGCTTAACAGATGATCAAGTAAAGCAAACAGTAATCGCTTATGAGCCAATTTGGGCAATCGGAACAGGTAAATCTTCTACAGCTGAAGATGCAAACGAAGTATGTGCACATATTCGCCAAGTGGTTGCTGACAACTACTCTAACGAAGTTGCAGCTGCAGTTCGTATTCAATACGGCGGAAGTGTAAAACCAGGTAACATCGCTGAGTATATGGCACAGCCAGATATTGACGGTGCTTTAGTTGGTGGAGCAAGCTTAGAAGCTGATTCGTTTGTACAATTATTGGAGGCAGGTAAGAATGAGTAAGTCTCCTGTTGCATTAATCATCCTTGACGGCTTTGCTCTTCGCGGCGAGCGTATGGGAAATGCAGTTGCACAATCGAAAAAACCAAATTTTGATCGCTTTTGGAACAGCTATCCACACGCACAGCTTACAGCTTCTGGGGAAGCGGTAGGATTACCTGAAGGTCAAATGGGTAACTCCGAAGTGGGCCACTTAAACATCGGTGCAGGACGTATTGTGTACCAAAGCTTAACACGTGTGAACGTATCCATTCGTGAAGGCGAATTTGAACGTAATGAAACGTTTTTAAATGCCATTAATCACGTGAAAGAAAAAGGAACAGACCTTCACCTTTTCGGATTGTTATCTGATGGTGGTGTTCACAGTCATATCCAGCATTTATTTGCGCTACTTAAGTTAGCTGCTCAGGAAGGTGTGAAGAACGTATACGTTCACGCATTCTTAGATGGCCGCGACGTAGCACCACAATCTGCTGGTGACTTTATTAAGCAAGCAGAAGAGAAAATGAAAGAATACGGTGTTGGTCAGTTTGCAACGATTTCTGGTCGTTACTACTCAATGGACCGTGACAAGCGTTGGGAACGTGTAGAGAAGTCTTACCGTGCGATGGTATACGGTGAAGGTCCTTCCTACTCAAGCGCAATGGATGTCGTTAAAGACTCATACAACAACGGAATCTTCGACGAATTCGTTCTTCCTTCTGTCTTGAAAAAGGAAAATGGAGAGCCGGTTGCAACGATTTCAAATGACGATGCTGTAATTTTCTACAACTTCCGTCCAGACCGTGCGATTCAAATTTCAAATACATTTACCAACAAAGATTTCCGTTCGTTCGATCGCGGTGACAATCATCCACAAAATCTAAACTTTGTGTGTTTAACACACTTTAGTGAAACGGTTGATGGTTATGTGGCTTTCGCACCAACTAACCTTGATAACACACTTGGTGAAGTATTATCACAGAACAATCTGTCACAGCTTCGTATTGCTGAAACAGAAAAATACCCACACGTGACGTTCTTTATGAGCGGTGGACGTGAGGCAGAATTCCCTGGTGAAAAGCGTATTTTGATCAACTCACCGAAGGTGGCAACATACGACCTGCAACCAGAAATGAGTGCTTATGAAGTAACAGATGCGTTAGTAAAAGAAATTGAGGAAGATAACTTCGATGCAATTATCTTAAACTACGCTAACCCTGATATGGTTGGACACTCTGGAATGTTAGAACCGACAATTAAAGCAATTGAAACGGTTGATGAGTGTCTAGGTCGTGTCGTTGATTTGATCATTAAAAAAGGTGGAACAGCGATAATCACGGCGGATCATGGGAATGCTGATGAAGTAGTGACATTAGAGGGTAACCCAATGACTGCTCACACAACAAACCCAGTTCCGGTAATCGTGACAAAGGAAGGCGTGGAACTTCGTGAAGACGGAATCCTTGGCGACCTTGCACCAACGATGCTTGAACTATTAAAGGTAGCACAACCAGCTGAAATGACTGGGAAGACATTACTTAAGAAGTAATTTAGTTTCGATTGTGGACGCCGGACCTGCTAGCGCATGGCGGAAACAAGCGTTACTGACCATTTTTTCAAAAATAAAAAGGCAGTTTACGTCTTTGACGAAACTGACCACTTGTAGTAGCTAAGCTTAGGGCAGTTTCCACCTGAAGAAGGTCTTTGTTGCAAAGCAACACCAGCCGCCGGAAGGTGAAATTGACCTACACATAAAACCTAAATTTTCTATAATAAGGAGAGATTTTATCATGCCATATATCCAACATGTATACGCTCGTGAAGTATTAGATTCTCGCGGAAACCCAACTGTAGAAGTAGAAGTAATCACTGAGTCTGGTTCATTCGGACGCGCAATCGTTCCATCTGGTGCATCAACTGGTGAGCACGAAGCAGTAGAACTACGTGACGGCGACAAGTCACGTTACCTTGGAAAAGGTGTTCAAAAAGCAGTAGATAACGTAAATAACATCATCGCTGAAGAAATCATTGGTATGGACGTAACTGACCAAGTTGGAATCGACCGCACAATGATCCAATTAGACGGAACTGAAAACAAAGGTAAGTTAGGAGCTAACGCAATCCTAGGTGTATCTATGGCTGTTGCACACGCTGCTGCTGAATTTGTTGGTCTTCCATTATACCGTTACCTTGGTGGATTTAACGCGAAGCAACTTCCAACTCCAATGATGAACATCATCAACGGTGGATCTCATGCTGACAACAACGTTGACTTCCAAGAATTCATGATCTTACCAGTAGGAGCTCCTACTTTCAAAGAAGCAATCCGTATGGGTGCTGAAATCTTCCATTCATTAAAGAAAGTTCTTTCTGACAAAGGTCTTAACACAGCTGTAGGTGACGAAGGTGGATTCGCTCCAAACCTTGGTTCAAACCGTGAAGCTCTACAAGTTATCATGGAAGCAATCAAAAACGCTGGTTATGAGCCTGGAAAAGACATTTTCTTAGGTATGGACGTTGCTTCTTCTGAGTTCTTCAACAAAGAAACAAAGCAATATGACCTAGCTGGAGAAGGCCGCACAGGTTTATCTTCTGAAGCTATGGTTAACTTCTACGAAGAATTAGTAAACGAATTCCCAATCATCTCTATTGAAGATGGTTTAGACGAAAACGACTGGGAAGGCCACAAGCTATTAACTGAGCGCATCGGTGACCGCGTTCAATTAGTTGGTGACGACCTGTTCGTTACAAACACGAAGAAGCTTGCTGAAGGTATTGAAAAAGGAATTGCTAACTCAATCCTTATCAAGGTTAACCAAATCGGTACACTTACTGAAACTTTCGAAGCAATCGAAATGGCGAAGCGCGCTGGTTACACAGCAGTTGTTTCTCACCGTTCTGGTGAAACGGAAGATGCTACAATCGCTGACATCGCAGTTGCAACAAACGCTGGACAAATCAAGACTGGTTCTATGAGCCGTACAGACCGTATTGCTAAGTACAACCAACTTCTTCGCATCGAAGACGAGCTTGGCGAACTAGCTGTATACGATGGAATGAAATCACTTTATAACTTAAAGAAGTAATTTGATTAGAAGGGAGCGGCCTAGTGCTGCTCCTTTTTTTGCGCGTGCCCATTTCTTTTTCCGCATAATAACGGAAAAAGAACATCTGTAGACCCGGTTATTATTGTAGTAGATTAAAACTATACAAGCTTAATTACTTGAAGAGGTGTTTGACATGACTGCTTTTATTGGGGAACTAGTGGGTACAGCCATTTTAATATTTATAGGATGTAGTGTTTGTGCGGGAGCTTCGTTGAAAAAATCATATAGTTATAACCCGGGCTGGTTTTCGATCCAGTTTGCTTGGGGGTTTGCGGTAGCATTAGCAATTTTTACGGTTGGTAAATATAGTGGAGCTCACTTGAATCCAGCTGTGACCTTGGCTTTTGCTTTTACAGGAGCATTTTCCTGGAGTCTTGTCCCGGCTTATATGGTTGCCCAGTTTATAGGTGCGATGATCGGAGCGGTTGCGGTCTTTTTGCATTTCTTTCCCCATTGGCAGGAAACAGAAGATGCAAATGTAAAGCTTGGAATATTTGTTACAGGGCCAGCGATTCCACATTCAGTTTCTAATCTAGCAAGTGAGATGTTTGCCACATTCGTTTTGGTGTTAAGTTTGCTCTCTATAGGAGCTACCGAATTTACGAAGGGTCTTCAACCAATTATGGTTGGGTTTTTAATTATTACACTCGGTTTGTCTTTAGGAGGCACGACTGGTTCGGCAATGAATCCGGCGCGAGATTTTGGACCAAGGATTGTTCATTTCCTTTTGCCGATTCCAGGTAAGGGGGGATCGAACTGGAAATATGCTTGGATACCAGTCATAGGACCGACTCTAGGAGGTTGCCTTGGTGGGTTTTTCTATCAAGCCGTTTTTTTAGGGAAAATGATTCCTCAGCTCATTCTTACGATTGGACTTATCATCATCGTATTAGTAGGTTCACATATAGTAGGTTTGAATACTCGGAAGAAATCGTTTTTGAATTCAAAAATAAGGAAAGAAGTAGCTTAAAAATGGGATGGGAGATGGTGCTCGCGGTTAGGACGGGCAAAGTTGCGGGTAGAAATAGCGGATAGATGTAATTCTGACTCTTAAATAGAGTGGGTTTTGGCGTAGTAAATTCTATGTCTCTTTATGCCTGCTTGTTTTAAATTCACCTTTTTTAGCAAACGGTGAGCTACATCTCACGACTCCAACAGCATAAGGGACCTCTAAACTCTTCACAATCAAAACCATCACTCCTATCAAAAATCTCTACTCTATCTTTTCTCCCATTACCTCCTCATTTCCTCCAGATAGGAAAACTATTGTTTATCCAAGGTGGTTGTGGTACATTTAAACTACTGTAATGTGCGTTTTAGGAGGTGGACTATTTATGCAAACATTAGTTACTGTATTATTGGTGGTCGTTTCAATCGCTTTGATTGTTGTTGTACTTCTTCAGTCTGGAAAAAGTGCAGGTCTTTCTGGTGCTATCTCGGGTGGAGCGGAAACATTATTCGGGAAGCAAAAAGCACGTGGCCTTGACCTATACCTCCACCGTGCGACGATCGTTCTTTCTGTATTATTCTTTATCTTAACGATTACATTAGCGTACGTTTATTAAGAGTCTACAAAACCTGGCCTTTCGGGGTCAGGTTTTTTTTGATTATGGTGAGAAGTTCAAACATATCATTGGATTGTCGTCACAAACTATGATTACAATAATGAAAGAGATTTGAACAGTTTAAAGGAGTTATACATATGAAAATTGCAATGCCAAAGCCATTTACGTTTGAAGGGGGACCACGTGCGGTACTTCTTCTACACGGATTTACAGGAAATAGTGCAGACGTCCGAATGCTAGGTCGCTTTTTGGAAAAGAGAGGCTATACCTGCCATGCACCTCATTACAAAGGACACGGAGTTCCGCCAGAAGAGCTTGTTCACACAGGGCCTGAGGATTGGTGGAAGGATGTAATGGAAGCTTATGAATTTCTGAAAAACAAGGGACACAAGGAAATTGCTGTCGCTGGTCTTTCACTTGGAGGCGTATTTTCATTAAAATTGGGTTACACTGTACCTATTAAGGGAATTGTGCCTATGTGTGCTCCGATGTACATAAAAAGTGAAGAAGTTATGTATGAAGGAATTCTCGATTACGCTCGTGAGTTCAAGCGAAGAGAAGGAAAATCGGTCGATCAAGCCGAAGCAGAAATGGTAGATTTTCAAAAGACACCTATGAACACGCTGAAGTCGCTTCAAAACCTGATTGCTGACGTTCGGGACCATGTCGACCATATTTACGCACCAACGTTTGTTGTTCAAGGACGACACGACCATATGATCAATACAGATAGTGCCAACATTATTTACAATGAAATTGAATCTGATGAAAAATCAATTAAATGGTACGAAGAATCAGGTCATGTCATTACGCTTGATAAAGAAAAGGAACAGTTACACGAGGACGTTTTTCAGTTTTTAGAAAGTTTAAATTGGGAAGTATAAAGCAAAAGGAGGGTTTACTATGGACGAAAGCATTAAACAGCACGTCGATAAACTTCTTCATTATATGAAGGATGAGGCATACAAGCCGCTCACGGTACAAGAGCTTGAAGAAGCGTTTGGGATACAGGACTCAGGCGACTTTAAGGATTTCGTAAAAGCGCTTGTACAAATGGAAGAAAAGGGGTTAGTCGTTCGTACTAGGAGTAACCGTTATGGTTTGCCTGACAAAATGAACCTCATACGAGGGAAATTAACAGGCCATTCTAAGGGATTTGCATTTGTTATTCCTGAAGAACCGGGAATGGATGACATTTTTATCCCGCCAAATGAAACGAACAACGCGATGCATGGAGATACCGTATTAGCTAGAATCAACTCAGAAACATCCGGACAGCGCCGCGAAGGTACAGTCGTTCGAATTCTTGAGCGAGGTATACAGCAGGTGGTCGGAACATATACGGAAAGCAAACATTTTGGCTTTGTTATACCAGATGATAAGAAGTTTACAAGTGATATCTTTATCCCGAAAGCAGCAGCAAAAGGGGCTGTTGAGGGACATAAAGTTGTCGTTAAGCTAACGATGTATCCAGAAGGTAGAAAAAGTGCAGAAGGGGAAGTAATTGATATTCTTGGTCATAAAAATGACCCAGGAGTGGACATCCTTTCTGTCATTCATAAGCATGGACTTCCTGGGCCATTCCCAGAGGAAGCAATTAAACAAGCAAATGATACGCCAGACGAAATTGATGAAAAAGATTTAGTTGGCCGTCGAGATCTTCGTGACCAGGATATCGTAACGATAGATGGCGCTGATGCTAAGGACTTAGATGATGCTGTTACCGTTACCAAGCTGCCAAATGGGAACTACAAGCTAGGCGTACATATTGCCGACGTATCACATTATGTGACAGAAGAGTCTCCAATTGACCGTGAAGCAGCTGATAGAGGGACGAGTGTGTACTTAGTAGACCGAGTGATTCCGATGATTCCACATCGCCTTTCAAACGGAATTTGTTCATTAAATCCACAGGTTAACCGCCTAACCCTTTCTTGTGAGATGGAGATTACATCAACAGGGGAAGTCGTCAATCATGAAATTTTCCAAAGTGTAATCAAGACAAAAGAGCGAATGACCTATAGTGATGTGAATAAAATCCTTACTGACAAAGATGAGGAGCTTCTAAAACGCTACGAACCGCTCGTGCCAATGTTTGAGATGATGGAAGAGCTCGCAGCTATTCTACGTAATAAGAGAATGACTCGAGGAGCCATTGACTTTGACTTCAAAGAAGCAAAGGTTCTTGTAGAAGAGGACGGCAAACCTACGGATGTGGTTATTCGAGAGCGTTCCGTTGCTGAAAGATTGATCGAGGAGTTCATGCTTGCTGCAAATGAAACAATTGCTGAGCATTTCCATTGGCTAGAGGTACCATTTATTTACCGTATCCATGAGGATCCAAAGGAAGATAAACTTCGTAAATTTTTCGAGTTTATCACGAATTTTGGCTATATTGTTAAAGGAACAGCAAATTCGGTTCACCCACGTGCTCTTCAGGAAATTATTGAAGAAGTACAAGGAAAGCCGGAAGAGATGGTTGTTTCAACGGTCATGCTTCGCTCTATGCAACAGGCGAAGTACGATCCAGAAAGTCTTGGTCACTTTGGATTATCAACGGAGTTCTATACGCACTTTACATCACCAATCCGTCGTTATCCAGACTTAATCGTTCACCGTCTCATTCGTACGTATCTGATTGAAGGAAAGCTTGATCAGGCAACTCGTGAAAAATGGGATTCACGTCTACCGGATATCGCAGAGCATACGTCCAAAATGGAGCGTCGTGCGGTTGATGCAGAGCGCGAAACGGATGAGCTGAAAAAAGCAGAATATATGATGGATAAAATCGGTGAAGAATATGATGGCATGATTAGTTCGGTAACAAACTTTGGAATGTTTGTAGAGTTGCCGAATACGATTGAAGGATTAGTTCACGTCAGTTATATGACGGATGATTACTATCGCTTCGATGAACGCCACTATGCAATGATTGGTGAGCGTACCGGGAAGGTCTACCGAATAGGAGACGAAATTACCGTACGTGTCGTAAAGGTTGATAAGGATGAGCGTTCCATCGACTTTGAAGTGGTTGGTATGAAGGGAGCGCGTCCAGTAGATCGCGATCGTGCTCCGAAGGTATTTAAAACAGGAAGTAGCGAGAAGAAGCCCCGTAGAAAAGCGGGTGCCGGCGATGCTAAAGGTGGTTCAGGCGGCTCAAAGCCTCGTGGTGGATCAGGGTCTGGCCCTGGCTCCGCACGTAAGAAAAAGAAGCATTTTGAAAATGCACCGAAAGCAAAGCGTAAGAAAAAACGTTAAAAAAACCAGAGAGAGCCATCTAGTATGGCTCTTTTCTTCCCTCTATTGTGGAATTTTGCTACAATAGAGAAACAGACGAGCACGAAAGGAGGAGAATATCGTGCCAAAAGGAATGGGGAAAGTCGTTGCCCAAAACAAAAAGGCAAACCACGACTACTTTATTGAAGAAACATATGAGGCAGGAATGGTTCTCCAAGGAACGGAAATTAAAGCAATTCGCGCAGGTCGTATCAATTTAAAAGACTCTTATGCGCGTATTCAAAATGGAGAAATATATTTATTAAACGCCCATGTGAGCCCATATGAGCAAGGAAATCGCTACAATCACGACCCACTTCGCCAACGTAAGCTATTGCTTCATAAGAAAGAAATTGATAAGCTATTAGGCGAAACAAAGGAAGCGGGTTATGCACTAGTTCCTCTAAAAGTATACTTGAAAAATGGTTATGCTAAGATACTAATTGGACTAGGAAAAGGGAAAAAGAATTATGATAAGCGTGAGGATCTAAAGAAGAAGGAAGCAAAGCGCGATATCGAACGAGCTTTCCGAGAAAGACAAAAATAAGTATCTTACAAAAACTTACAATTGAAATCGGTAAGAAGTATGCTATAATAACATATGTCGGGTAACTGACAACATAATCTTAGCTCTGAAGCTTACCTTCAGGCTTTCCTAACGTACGCTAACGTGAAATACCAATAGCGCACCTTTTAATGAGGGGACGTTACGGATTCGACAGGGGTAGTTCGAGCTTAGGTTGCGAGTCGAGGGGATCGGCCTCGTTAAAACGTCAAAGCCTATAACTGGCAAAACAAACAACAACTTAGCTTTCGCTGCTTAATAGCGCGTAGCTGTTCCTCCCTCCATCGTCCATGTGGTAGGGTAAGGGACTCACTCTAAGTGGACTACGCCGGATCCCACCGTCTGAGGGTGAAGGAAGAGAACAACCAGACTAGCTCTGTGGACGCCTGTCGATAGGCAGAAACTTGAGCGAAATACGAATATGTCGACTACACTCGTAGACGCTTAAGTGCCGATATCTTTGGACGTGGGTTCGACTCCCACCGTCTCCACCAAATACATATTTGGTGGTTTTTATTTTTTCTGGAGCAGTCAATCATAAAATCGGTTAAATGAAACTAGTAAGGTTCAGGCTTATTGTATTCCAATTCTGTGATTTGTACTTCGAACCACTTAAATTCACCGTCCTCCTCAAACCAGGTAACATCTGATTTACTAGGAATCCGTATGCCTTCAAATTCCTTGAATTCCTTATTAATTCCTCCCCAATTACATAATACATATTTTCCATTAACTTCTCTGTACCTTTTCCCCGTGAAGCGAACAATGTCTCCTTTTTCATTAAAGGTAAATACACCCGAAACAGTTATACCATCATACTCCATTGTTGCTTTCGCAGATTGTTTATCAATTTCTTGCCAAGTTATATAAGGACTTAGTGCAGCGGATGGAAACCACATCATTTCTGCAAGGTAACGCATCATGGTGGCGGAGTTCATTTTTGCATCCTCAGCATTAACTACCGGATATAAAGAAAGGATTTTTATTTTCATTTTTCCTTTTCCGTCTCTTAAAGTATCTATTCCCGACAAATGGATGAACGGGTTCATTTTAACATCAGCAATCCAAACAAATCCTGGTTCGTCGATAGTAAAATACTGTTCTGCATTGGTTAACATCCACGATCCACTTTTTGATGTTCTCATTTTTCCTTCTTGTTTAAGGCGAACGGTTCTTATTGTCTTCTTACCGACTACTTTGGAATTGTTTAGCCACTGTTGTACTGGATAGGGGAGATGTTTAATATCATTCTTATCAATTATTTTTGTGCTAGGATTACTACTATTAAATAAAGTGGTGACTTTTCCTTTTGCATCCTTTATAAACAAAACTTTTGCTGTCGCTGGGACTACAATTAATATCAATAATATAAGGGCAAATACAATAATAAGTACAACTAACCATTTAGGCATAATAATCCTTCTTTCTTTTGCTATTTTAACTAGCATAACAATTATGAAGATTTTCAAAAACGACAAAAGTTACATATATTAGGAGTAGTGGACTTTACCTCCCAAAATAGAAAAAAGGCTAGGTGGGAAAAACTCTTATGAAAATTAAAACCATTTGTAATTGGAATGATGAACTTTGGCAGGAAGTAGCAACTCTATATATTGAGGCATTTGGAGATAAGGGGGCCAAGCCAAGTAAAATCATTAAAAATATGCTTACACAAGGGATTGCTCAGCTTCATGTGGGATACAAAGATTCCGTAGCAATTGTTATGGCTCTAACAGGGAAACTCGTAAATGAGCGGATAATAATCATAGACTATTTGGCTGTATCTGCAAAAGAGCGAGGTCATGGACTGGGCAAACAATTTGTTGATTACCTGCGACAGAAAGCAGCTACCGAGGGGTATAAAAAATTAATTATTGAAGCTGAGTCTGTAGAGACACCAGAAAATAGAAGGCGTATCCACTTTTGGCAATCGTGTGGCTTCCTTCTCACCGAGTATGTCCATCACTATATTTGGGTCCCGGAAACCTATCATGCCATGTACCTTCCACTCATTGTTGATTCGAGGAGGGTAACTGGAGAAGAACTGTTTGTGTATATCAATATCTTTCACAAGCTATCGTTTCGTGGAGGTGGGAAGGACGAAGGTTAGGAGTTTCGTTCGCTTTTTATAAAATTATCTTGTATTTTACTATGTAATTATGTAAGATAAGCTTTGGCTTCAGTAACGAAGTCTCTTTTAAAAATAATTCGAAAACAGAAGTTGACTTCTGCGAATTAAGGTGGTATAGTAATACATGTAGCCAACGACGACTTGAAAAACGTAAGCTTGAAAAGAGTTTTTCGCAGAAGTTGACACTGGTGAAATGATG
>NZ_BCVH01000024.1 GCF_001591645.1 Robertmurraya korlensis NBRC 107688
AATAAAATAGAGGCTGACTGATTAGGTCCGACAGGCACTAGATAAGTTACCAAATATTTGCGGGTGTAGTTTAATGGTAAAACCTCAGCCTTCCAAGCTGATGTCGTGAGTTCGATTCTCATCACCCGCTCCATTATACATATAATCTTGTTTCCAACACTAGAGTTGTTTCATTAAATGAAGCAGTCCTAGTGTTTTTTATTAGTTTCCGGTGTTTCTCTCGGTCTTAAGTCTTAGTGGAAAATATACCTTGGGGTTGTTGGGGGAAAAATGCAAAAAGAAGAATATGCAAGAGAATGTTGCATAAAAAGGGGCTAGGTGCATTGCACCTAGCCTTTTACCAATCTTGTGTATTTTCAAGTAAATGATCGATTTCAATTGTTGTAATGAATGAATAACCCTCATCTTCTGTAAGGTCGCGAGTGGATTCTAACAATTCATCGATATCAGCTTTAATTAATCGCATAGTTATTAACTCCTCTCGTTTTATGTACGTTATTAACCATTCCCTTTTTCCCGGTCTACTAAACTTTTCGATGGGACAATCTTTTTTATGGGGGTAAGAAGTATTAAAAACATATAGATTTATTTCTTTCTTTTTTCTTATCATGTTATGAATAAAATATGACCAAACTATTACTTAGCTATTAATAAAGTGGGAAGAATCTCAATTTCAGTTGAAAAAAGTTGTAAATACCTTTAAATTTAGGTCGAGAGCAGTATGGGGAGATGAGATAAATGAATGTATTAGTGATAGAAGATAATGAGAGTGTATGCTCAATGATTGATATGTTTTTTTCTAAAGAGGGAATAAATGGGACGTATATTCATGATGGACTAGAAGGCTTGAACACGTTTAAATCAGGGGAGTGGGATCTAGTCATAATTGATTGGATGCTTCCTAGTTTGGATGGTGTGATGATTTGCCGGAAAATTCGCGAAGAAGGCTTTTCTGTTCCTATTATTATGTTAACAGCAAAGGACACAGAGTCTGACCAAGTGCTTGGATTGGAAATGGGTGCTGATGACTATGTAACTAAACCGTTTAGTCCACTTGCCTTAATGGCAAGGATAAAGGCAATTAGTCGCCGCATTCAAAGCAATGACTTAGTAAAAGTCGATAAAGGAATGCTGCAAACAAAACATTTTAAAATCAGTAAGGATACAAGAGAAGTCTTTTTAGATGATCAGCCAGTATTAAATTTAACACCAAAGGAGTTTGAACTTCTTTACTACTTCGCCCAGCATCCGAAGCAAGTGTTTACAAGAGAACAGTTGCTTGAACGAGTGTGGGGGTATCAATTCTATGGCGATGAGCGAACGGTAGATGTTCATATAAAAAGATTAAGGAAAAAGATTGGAACCGACTCACAGCCATTTTTTCATACAGTGTGGGGTGTAGGCTACAAGTTTGATGAACTGGTGCAAGGAAATGAAAATTAAATATTTGTACCAGCAGCTTATTAGTCATATAAGTGTGTTAGTGGTTGCTTTTTTAATATTAAGCTTAGTATTTGCCCACTACGTAGAACGTCTGGTATATCAAAATAAAGTTGATGAACTTGAAGCATATGGAGAGAATATTTTACGTGATATAACAGAGGGCAATCTTCCCTCCGATCGAATCGTAAATGAGTATTTAACCGTATTAGGCGGGCGAAATATTAGCTTTTCTATTTTTGATGAGAAAGGAACAGTCATATTTCCTGCTGATAAACATGGGGCAGATATTAGGTTAGTGGATGAAGTACTTGAAAAAATTTCGAGTGGAGAGACACTTGTTGTTAAAAACCGGACAAAACGCTCCAATCAGGAAGTTACTCTTGTTGCCATTCCTTATATTGTAAGTGGACAATTAGCAGGAGGGATCTTTCTTACTGCACCAATAAGCGGTTCGAGAGAGATGATCAGTCAAATTAACCAGTATTTATTCTATACCGTTCTCATTGCTCTTGTAGTTGCAGTTTTACTTAGTTGGATTATATCTAGAATACATGTTCATAGAATCAAACGAATTCAAGCAGCAACATCATCGGTAGCTGCGGGAAATTATACAGTAAAGCTTCCTTCATCCAATTTTGATGAAATTGGGGAGCTTGCAGAGGATTTTAATTCGATGGTTATGCGATTAAACGCCTCGAAGGAAGAAATCGAAAGTTTGGAAAATCGCCGTCGTAATTTTATGTCAGATGTATCGCATGAACTTCGAACACCTCTAACTACGATTAGTGGAGTAATTGAAGGATTAAAGAATAATATGATTGCAGAAGAAGAAAAAGAGAAGGGGATTCAACTAGTAAGTAAAGAAACAAAACGTCTAATTCGCCTTGTAAACGAGAATTTGGATTACGATAAAATTCGCTCGAACCAAATTAAGCTTACAAAAGAAGATATTTTATTGGGTGAGATATTTGAAATCATTCAAGAGCAATTATTCCTTCAAGCTGAAGAAAAAGGAAACTCTATCCGTATAGAGGTAGAGGAAGGCATATGCATTCATGCGGATTATGACCGTTTAGTACAAATTCTTATTAATATTACCAAAAATAGCATTCAGTTTACTTCAAACGGAAGGATCCTTTTAAGAGGGAAGAAGGGAATAAGAGAAACCATTATTGAAATAGAAGATACGGGAATTGGAATTGATCCAATGGAGATTGAAAAGATATGGCATCGTTTTTATAAAGCCGAAATCTCGCGTACATCAAACCCATTTGGAGAGTTTGGGTTAGGGTTGTCAATTGTTAAACAACTTGTCCAGCTTCATAATGGAAAAATAGAAGTTACTAGTGAAAAAGGAAAAGGGACGACATTTACAATTTGTTTTCCATCCGTTGATCCTAGTTGAATCATAAGCCGCAATTTGCGGCTTATTTTTTTTGCTAAATTAACATAATCTTTCCCTATTATTTCTAACTCTATTAAAGGTTTGTTAATTATTTGTTCATAAATGGGGTCTATGATGTAACTATAAAGCAAGATATGAAGGAGGAGCTTAAGATGAGTGATTTTAATCAATACCCACCACAATTAGAAACTTCACAAGAGTACCATATAGAACCAGTTAAGAAGAAAAAGAAAGGAGCTAGGGTGAAAAGCTTTCTATCAATGGTGACTGCTGGGGTTGTAGGCTCTATGCTTACCATCGTGGCCATTCCTAATATAGACACGCTTCAAAACCTTTCTGAGAAGATAGGTGGAGTTACAGAAAACACAAGTTCCGCATTGTCGAACTCAAACGAAAATAATGAGGCAGCTGCTGTAGTTACAACTACCGCAACGACAACAAAAAATTCTAGCGATATTGCCGTTGCAGATATGGTTGAAGCATCCTCAAAAGCGATTGTAGGAATCGTCAATTTACAGCAGCAAACTAGCCGTTATTCTACTGAGACATCAGCTGTTGAGGCCGGGTCAGGGTCAGGTGTCATTTTTAAAGTGACAGGAAATGAGGCTTATATTGTTACAAACAATCATGTAATCGAAGGGGCCAGTGAAATTGAGGTTTCACTTTATAACGGTGAGAAAGCAAGTGCACAATTAATTGGAGCAGATGCTTTAACAGATTTGGCGGTATTAAAAATTAATTCCACAGATGTCGAAGGTACACTTGAATTCGGAGATTCTTCCACATTACGCGCGGGAGAAGAGGTACTTGCCATAGGGAATCCACTTGGTCTTGAGTTTTCACGTACGGTCACTCAAGGGATTGTAAGTGCAACTGAAAGGACCATTGCTGTTACTACTTCCGCTGGAGAATGGGAGCTGAATGTAATCCAAACGGATGCAGCTATTAACCCTGGAAATAGTGGTGGAGCATTACTCAATTCAAGTGGGCAGGTAATTGGAATTAATTCACTTAAGATCTCAGAGGATGGGGTTGAGGGGTTAGGATTCGCGATTCCAAGTAATGATGTAGTACCAATCGTAAACCAACTTATTGAATCAGGGAAAATTACGCGTCCTTATATGGGAGTTAGCTTAGCTGGCTTAGAGGAGCTTCCACAAATGTATCTTCAGGAAGTGCCAGAAGCAGTAACGGAAGGTGCAATGATCATGCAAATTGATTCTAGCTCTGCTGCTGCAAAAGCTGGTCTAGCAGTTGGTGATGTAATTGTTAGTATCGATGAAGTGAAGGTAACGAATTCAAATGATTTACGAAAGTACTTGTTCAATGATCTATCTGTAGGCGATGAAATAACATTAAAGGTATATAGCAAAGGACAAGAAAAAACTGTCACGATGACCTTAACTGCTCAGCAAGCGACAAGTTAAATAAATCTTAGGAGGCTTTAAAAATGAACGATAAAAACAAGCTGGTTAATCAACAGGGTATTCCGTTTCTCTTGAAGGGAGGTGAATTGATTTGAACAAGGCGATAAAATGGACGATTATCGTAGCACCAATCGTCGTTCTAGCGATTGTTATTGTTAGCGTGTTTAGCATACCAACGATGACTGTTCAAGCTCAGGGATTTCATGGAACGAGAGGCGGAGGCATTCACGGTTTCCATGATAGAGGTATGATGGTCAACCACTCCTTCTTATTAGTACCATTCTTACTAGGGGTATTAGTAAAGGCTGGCTTAGTGATAGCCGGTTGGATGCTATGGGTTCGAGGAAAGAGCAATGGGATGAAGCTTACTGGTGGAATCCTACTTGCAATAGGTTTACTTTCTTTATTACCTACTATTCTAGCTATCCCGCTTCTTATTCTATTAGGTTACTTACTTTATAAGGGTGCAGTAAAGAAAGAGGCGAATGTTCAAGAATTACTGACGGGAGACGATTTAGTTGTACCGTCCTATACACATAGAGATTTCCTTGATGAGTGGGAAAACAAAGTACGTAGGGAGGAAAAGTAAAAATGGGGATTTTTAAACGAATAAAGGATATAGCAACAGCTGATGTTAATGATGCTTTGGATCGATTAGAGGATCCAATTAGCATGCTCAAACAATACTTAAGAGAACTTGAGGGAGAGATTGGCAAGGCACAAAAGGCCCTCGCTCAGCAGCTGTATATTGAAAAGAAGTTTGAAGCTGTTATTGAATCAACGATTGACAGAGTCCAAAAAAGAGCAAGACAAGCAGAGTTAGCAGTCGAAAGAGGAGAAGATCAGATTGCTAGACTAGCGATAGAGGACAAGCTTCAACAAGAGAAAAAATTACGATTGTATGAAGGGCAGTATCACACAATAAAAAATCAAACAAACTTATTGTATGATGAACTCGATAAACTTAAAGAAAAATACGACGAATTACAAGATCGTAAACTTCTGCTTGTTTCTAGAATGACAGCGGCAAAGGTAACAAACGATATATCGCAGGTTCTATCTTCTATTAATCCAGACCGAGCAGTGAAAGGATTCATAAAAGTAGAGGAAGAGATACTTAAACTGGAAGCAAAGTCACAAGCAAATCAATATTTCACTAAAGCGAATGTGGGAAGAATTGAGAGTGTGCTTGGAACATACTCACATGAAGATGTTGAGAGGGAATTAGAGAAACTAAAGTCTTCAAGACTAGAAACTGTATAAGCAAAGGAGAGGGGGACGAGCAATCGTCTCTTTTCTTTTTTCATACCTCTTTCATTGCTTGTTAATAGTTTGGTCACATTTACAGTTTACTATAGAGGAAGAGAAAACAAAGGAGAGGACAATTAGACAATGAAAGAAAAATTACTAAGGAAAAAATTAGTTATAACAATCGTAACAGCGTTAGTCGGACTAGCTATTATAGCAGGTATTCTCTTATCAACAAAAGATAGTGTGGTAGCAAAGGTAGGAGATGCGTCCATTTCCGAAGCCGAACTGCAACAGAGTTTATTAGACCAATATGGAGCAGATGCTCTCGATGTTTTAATTACTAACAAATTAATCGAACTCGAAGCGGACAAACAAAAGGTTGCTGTAACCGAGGAAGAAATTGAAGAGGAACTTGCTGCATTGGCAGAATCATATGGTGGTGAAACTGCACTTGAGGAGGCAGTTGTGGCGAGTGGCATGACCATGAACGATGTGCGTGATGACATTGTCAATTATTTAAAAACAGAGAAATTACTTGAACCAAGAATTGAGATTACAGATGAAGAGTTACAAACGTATTTTGATGAAAATAAAGATACTTATGCGACAGCTGAGCAAGTACAAGCTAGCCATATTTTAGTTGCTGATGAAGCAACAGCAAACGAAGTCAAGAGTAAACTCGATGCGGGTGGGGACTTTAGTGAATTGGCTAAGGAATATTCAACAGATACTACAACAGCGGAATCTGGTGGAGACTTAGGATATTTTAGCAGTGGTGATATGGTCGCAGAGTTTGAAGAGACTGCATTTGCGCTCGGTGTGAATGAAATTAGTACTCCTGTAAAAACGGAGTATGGTTACCATATCATTAAAGTGGTTGATCATCAGGAAGCAAAGGAAGCTAATTTCGAAGATAGTAAAGAAGAGATTAAAGATACCTTAAGGAATGATAAGATGTCTACAGAATATACAGTATGGTTAGAAGAGCTTAAAGAAGAGTATAAAATTACAAATTATCTAGAAGCATAAAAACAAAACCTCGATTGATTGTATCAATCGAGGTTTCTAACTGTCAGAAACTTACTGACTGTTTAGAAATAATTTCTTCGGATGGGTTTTGGACAGCTGGAAGTGGGGTATCAATTAGAGAATGCTTTGTTAAATTCTTTGACACCTCTACATATTTCATATGGTGTTCTTCCATCTCAATAATTTTGAAGGTGTAGTTTTTAAGTGAAATTTCATCACCTTCTCGTGCCTCATAATTCTCAGTTAAAATCCAACCACCAATTGTGTCTACATCTTCATCATCAATATTTAATCCTAATAAATCATTGACTTCGCTAACTAGCATCTTTGCATCGATAATATAATGATCTTCCTGAAGCTTTCGCACCATTGGAATCTCATCCATATCAAATTCGTCACGAATTTCGCCAACAATTTCTTCAATAATGTCTTCGACTGTCACTAGACCTGAAGTCCCGCCATATTCATCCATAAGAATGGCCATATGAATCCGGTCCTTTTGCATTTTGACTAATAAATCGTGGATAGGAACCGTGTCTATAACTCGGATAATTGGTCTTGTATAAAGCTCAAGTGTCTTTGTTAATAGCGTTCGGTTTTGTATTAGCTCTGTCATGATTTCTTTTATATTTACCATTCCAATAATATGGTCCTTGTCACCGTCGATGATAGGGTAGCGGGTAAACTTTTCTTCATTTACAACTTGAAGAAAGTCCTCTAACGTATTGTCTTTTGATAAGGTAACGATTTCGCGTCTAGGAACCATAATTTCCTTGGCAATTCGGTTATCGAATTCAAATATTTTATTTACATACTTAAACTCTGATTGGTTTATTTCACCACTTTTATAGCTCTCAGAAAGTATTAATCGTAGCTCTTCTTCAGAATGTGCTAAGTCATTTATGGAAGCAGGTTTTAGCCCAAATATTTTTGTTAATATTTTCGTAGTTCCATTAAGTACAAAAATGAATGGGAACATAAGTCGGTAAAACCAGATAAGTGGACGAGCAGTAAAAAGTGTCATTTTCTCTGCATTTTGCAGGGCCATCGTTTTTGGAGCTATTTTTCCAAATAATACATGTAGGAATGTTATAGCCAAGAATCCTATTCCAAAAGAAAGGAAGGAAATTAGCGATTCGTTCCCGTTCATTTGTTGGAAAATAGGACGTAATACGATTTCAATTGGTTCAATTGCTAACCACCCTAGACCTAGTGTTGTCATTGTAATTCCAAGCTGACAAGCAGACAGGTAATTGTCTAAGTTAGCATTTACCCTCTTTGCAGAATTAGCACCTTTTTTGCCTTCCTCAATGAGCTGGTCAAGCCGTGCGACTCGCACCTTTACAATAGCATATTCTGAAACCACAAAAAATGCTGTCAAAGCAATTAAAATGGCAATTAAAACCAAGTTTAATATGTCCAATAAGTTTCCTTATCTCGCTTTATAAACGAGTAAGGAGTCACCTCCCAGTTAATTCGAAAATTTTACTAACCTATGAAACTCGGGTAAAAACTTCATCAGCCATTCGCTCTCCATTGTTAATTCTTCAGAGAGCACTTTCGTTTGCTGACCATCTAGATTTTCAATTAATGGGATGAGTACAGAAATATCGTGCTGTAGCTGCTTCATTTGTTGACCGATGGAGTGAATATGCTTTTCCATTTCTCCCTGTTTCACGTTTTTTTGCTTTTTTATTTCTAGCTTTCTCTTAATCTCATCCAAAGGGATATGCATTTCCTTACATTCCTCAATGAAGTGTAAATTCTCTAAAGCTTCATCATTATAAATTCTGTAATTTCCCTTTGAGCGATCGGCATGCAATAAACCTAAATTTGTGTAATAGTCAATTGTTCTTCTTGAAACTTTTGCGATTGAAGCTAGCTCCCCAATACGGTAAAATGCCCCATTGTACCACCTCTTCTTATGAAATGTTCAGTATAAATAAATATAATTATACGAAAGGGAAAACTGTACAGTCAAACGTTACGGTTATAAAAAAAATGGTATTATCCATATTTTATGATAAATCTAAGGTTATATGAAGATTCCTTAATGAATTGTTAGAAAAATGAAAAAAAGCCTCTTTACTCAGAGGCTTCCGACAAGGAAGGAATGGGCATGGTCATTCTGAAAATGGTTTTATCCGCATTGGATTCACATATAAGGCTACCTTTATGCTTTTCGATGATTTCTCTACATACAAACAGTCCAAGTCCAGTTCCTAGAGTTTTTGTTGTGACAAATGGCTCGAAAATTGATTTTAACATCGGGTATGGAATCATCGGTCCGTTATTAGATATTTCAATAATTACATGATTATTGTGAGAAAGGGAACAAATGATTTCTATAATAGGGTCTTCACGGTATTGTGTTAACACATCAATGGCATTAAATATAATGTTAATTAACACCTGTCTAATTTCATCCACATATCCGAATAGATAAACATTGTCAAACGTTTCTCTAATGACCTTTACTTTTGAGTCGAGTATGCTCGGATATAAGAAAATCAGTACTTCATCAATAAGCTCATTTAAAGAAAACGAACTTTTTTCTTTTCCGATAAGCTCTTTCTTTGAGAGAAGTAAAAATTGAGAAATACGGAAGTTTAGTTGCTCTAGTTCACTTGAAATGATGTCTAAGTATTTTATAGATGGATCTTCCGCTTTTAATAATTGAATGAAACCTTGAACAGAGGTCAAGGGGTTTCGAAATTCATGAATGAAACTTGAGGTCATCTGTCCAAGAAGTGTAAGTCTGTCCTTGTGGGTAGAATCAATAAATTGTGTCTTTTCTTCAATTATTTTGTTTTTCTCCTCTGTAAAATAAGAAACGGAGTGCAGCAAGAATTTATCAAAGAAGGCATCGATGCTCCTAATGGATTCCTGTATTTCTTCTTTTGTAAAATCAGTTTCAAGTAAATGATGATAGATAATCGAACGACCAATGTTGACATTATAAACAAATGCCCCAATATTGATAGAATCCTTTTCTCGCTGTTCTGCGACTTTTAACAAGAATTCTTTAATGAATTTTTCAAAGTCTAAGCCATCTATTTCAAGACCATCTAAAAGCATTTGAAATAATGAAAGATCATTCGTATGGATCTCAAATTTATAAGGTTCATCTGTTGATTTAAGAATTTCTATTTCCCATAAAGAGACTAATAAATTCTTTGATTTTGAGAGATAATCAATTAATTTCTCTCTGGTTGCTTGTAGCATGGATTGTCACTCACCCTTATTTTCTTTCTCTCTTTATTAGTTAATAAGGATATATTCGAGGATTTTAGGAGGAATCCTCTTTAGAACACCGAGAAAGATAGAAATGATACGTAAGTCTTATATGTGAAAAGAAAATCCGTTACTAAGGTAGTTGTTTGAATGACTCGAGTGCTCGTATTCTTGCAATATTATGTTCAATGACAGGATATGGATAGGTAATACCTAATTTTAGTTGTCCATCCTGTATAATGCTATCTGGGGTTAGCCATGGTGTATGAATAAATTTAGTTGGAATTCCACGTAATTCAGGTATCCACCTTTTAACATACTTTCCTTCGGGGTCAAACTTGGTCCCTTGAAGGATAGGGTTAAATATTCGGAAAAATGGAGCAGCATCTGAACCTGTTCCGGCCACCCATTGCCAATTAAAAGAATTAATGGCAAGATCAGCATCTACTAATGTGTCTAAAAACCAGCGTGCACCCCGTTGCCAGGGAATAAGAAGATGCTTTACAAGAAAAGAAGCAGTTATCATTCTTACTCGATTTGGCATGAAGCCTGTACGCCAAAGTTGTCTCATCCCAGCATCAACGATAGGATAACCAGTTAATCCACTAGTCCAAAGGTGAAATAGCTTATCGTCATCCTGCCAGGGGAATGATAGGAATCTACTATTTACGGATTGATCAATCATAGACGGATTACTCATAAGTACTTGATAAGAAAATTCTCTCCATACGAGCTGGCGTAAAAAAGCCTCTACCTCCTCGTTGTCTTCATCTAGTTGGGTTAAAACCTTATTCCAAATGTATCGTGATGAAATCTGTCCAAACGCTAAATATGGTGATAGAAAAGAGGTGGATTTAGAAATCGGGATATCTCTACATTGTTCATAAATCTTAAGGTTCGTCTGGATGAATTCTAATACCAGAGACAGACCATGTTCCTCGGTAGGTTTGTATATCGTAAATTGCTCATCCCAACGGATTGTGGGAAGAAGTTGTAGTGCATGAACAGGGATGGACGGAAGTTCACGCATATTCGTTCTATTCATAATACGCGGATTCATAATAGGCCTAGGAATTTCATGCTTTCGAAATTGTCGATAAAATGGTGTAAATACTTTAAACCCTTTCGAATTGCCTTTAGTTATTGTCCATGGCGGTAATAGGAGTGTTGACTCAAAGGTCTGCACACGTATCTCTCTGGACTGAAGTTCTCTTCCTATCATTAAGTCTCGATTATATACATTTGGTTCATAGACTCGATTCCAATAGACAGCAGTAGCCTTCGTTTTATAAAGCACTCGTTCAAGCTCTTCCTTATAATTACCTTTTCTAATTAAAAAAGGGATTTGTAGCTTTTGTAGCGACTGTTGAAAGTCTAATAGGGCATGATGGAGCCACCAATTACTAGCGCTGAAACCTTTCTCGGGCTCATATATAAATACAGCAATCATAGACGAATGTTTATTTGCGGCAGCTAATGCCGCATTATCATGGACGCGCAAATCTCTTCTAACAATGTATAAAGCAGTATCTACCATGTTTTTGTTCCTCCAATGTGTTTTCCAAATTAAACAATACCGTTTTACGTTATAAGGGAGCAAAAATGAGTGTGTTTACTGTGATATTTCACACAGCGAACCAATGGGTTAACATGCTATATATAAAGATAATCATTCTCAATTAGAGTTTGTTAGCTATTTAAATATTACATATATATGGGTGATAAATATGTTGATTGAATTAAAAGCGGGGGAACATGCGATTATTAAGGACATATCTGGTGCTAATGCATTAGTCAGGCGTAGATTATTAGATTTAGGAATAACCGAGGGCTCAACAGTATGTGTAATATGTATTATGCCATTCGGTGGGCCTATCATGCTGGAATCATGTGGACAGTGCGTTGGAATAAGAAGAAATGAAGCCCTTAGCATAGAGGTGGAAAAAGGATAATGGAGATTGCACTATTTGGAAATCCGAATACCGGAAAAACATCACTTTTCAACAGTTTAACAGGTTCGTATGAGTATATTGGAAATTGGAGTGGAGTGACAGTTGAGAAGAAGGTGGGGAACCTTAAGCAGCAAGCTGCAAGATTAATTGAT
Source organism: Robertmurraya korlensis NBRC 107688 (assembly GCF_001591645.1). Lineage (GTDB taxonomy): Bacteria > Bacillota > Bacilli > Bacillales > Cytobacillaceae > Robertmurraya_A. The sequence goes on from NZ_BCVH01000024.1 coordinate 11,894, forward strand.
TTACCAGGAATTTATTCGCTAAACCCTTTGTCAAAGGATGAAGGTGTGGTTACACAATTTGTCCTTCATGAAACCTACGACAAAATTCTTAATATAATAGATGCTTCTCAAATTGAGAGGAATTTACATCTTACTCTTCAATTATTAGAATTAGGTAAGCCCGTTGTTGTTGGGCTGAATATGGTTGATGTAGCTAGTAATCGGGGCATTGAAGTACATACTGAAAAGCTTGGAGAGATATTAGGTACACCTGTTACGTCTGTTATAGCACGAAGTGGAAAGGGCTGTGATGTACTAGCAGAAATGGTTACCGCAACTTCCTATGGAGTTTTAGATAAAAACCTAATTTACTATGGAAAAGAAATTGAAGAAACGATTCTACAAATCTCACAATTGGTTAACGGAAAAACAAATATATCCTCACGTTGGCTTACCATACAGTTGTTAGAGGGAAATGAGTATGTAAAGAAATATATGTATGGACTTTTAGGAGAAGAAAGCATAGAACAGGTGATTAGAAAGGTAGAACAGAGGATTTTTCAGTCTAGTGGAAAAACGGTAGATCAATATATTTACCAAACTCGAAGGGAAGTCATTTCTTCAATAACTAAAAAGGTTACGGTAAGAAGAGAAGAGACACGTCAACCATTTTCAGAGAAAATGGATGCATTGGTCACTAATAAGTGGTTAGGAATTCCCATTTTCCTTAGTCTGATGTATGTGATGTTCATGCTTACTTTCGATTGGCTAGGATTTCCGTTATCTGATTTGCTTGATGGATTTATTACCGGTCCGCTTACTAATCTTATTGAAGAATTCCTTAGATTAGTCGGTGCTTCTAATTTTATACATGCCATTGTAATTGATGGAATCGTTGCAGGTGTGGGTGGGGTACTAGTCTTTGTACCACAAATATTTATTTTGTTTTTCTTCATTTCCCTACTCGAGGATTCAGGCTATATGGCTAGAGTGGCATTAGTTATGGATCGAATAATGGAGTTGGTTGGTTTAAATGGAAAGGCATTTATTCCGATGATGATTGGATTTGGATGTAATGTTCCAGGAGTAATGGCAGCCCGTACGATAGAAACACCAAAGGAAAGAATACTTACGATCTTGTTAACTCCTCTTATGTCTTGTTCAGCTCGGCTTCCTGTATATGCCCTATTTGTAGGAGCTTTTTTTGTAAAGTATAAGGCTTTTGTCGTCCTATCTCTGTATGTTATCGGGATTATTGTTGCCTTGATAATAGCAAAGCTATTTTCTAAAACAATATTAAAAGGAGAGACCTCATTATTTGTAATTGAGCTTCCTCCTTATCGGCTCCCCCAATTCCAGACTTTATGGAGAAGCACATGGGATAAAGGCAAAGGATTTATCCGTAAGGCTGGTACGTTCATATTCGCAGGCTCCGTTCTGATATGGCTGTTATCGTACGCTGGTCCATCGGGGGTAGATGTAAAGATGGATGAGAGCTTCCTTGCAATGATCGGTGGGGTATTTGCCCCCCTGTTAACTCCAATTGGCTTTGGTTCTTGGCAAGCAGGAGCATCCCTTTTGACTGGTTTTTTAGCAAAAGAAGCAATTATTTCAACAATGAATATTATTTACTATGTCCCAGACGAATCTAGCTTACAAGGATTACTAGCAACATCTTACTCTCCATTAGCAGCCTATAGTTTTATGTTGTTTATTTTATTGTATATCCCTTGCTTGGCAACAGTTGCAACTATTAGAAAAGAAACTGCTTCAAGAAAGTGGACAGTAATATCAGTTGCCTATGCCTTTGTTGTAGCCTATCTATTATGTTTCCTTGTTTACCAAGGTGGAAAATTATTAGGATTCTCTTGAACAATGAGGTGGGAACATGTTGGTAAATATTCTTTTAGGTGGTATTATATTTGGTTATGCTAGCTTTACTTTTATAAAGCATATACAAAAATCGAAACAAGGAAAATGTGCAGCATGTGCTGTGAAGAATACTTGTCAAAGTGAGGCTGTATGTGCTAGTAAAGTAACTAATAATAAATAAGTGAAAACCTGCTATTCATATAGGATAGCAGTTTTTTATTGGAATATTTTCCATTGTTGATTTATAATGAATAAAGGATGTGTAAAATTACACCAATTCATTTTAAAGGACTGAATGGATTTGACTAGAGACGAGATAATATCGAAGGTATCGGAGAAAATGAGATTAATCCGGACGGAAGCAGGGTACACACAGGATAAAATGGGTGAAGTCATCGGTCTTTCGAAAAAGACGCTCGTACAAATCGAAAAAGGTAGGATGGATGCAAACTGGCAAACGGTTGTTACCATTTGTGCTCTATTTCGCGAAACCGAAACGATTCAATATTTATTCGGGAGTGACCCGCTAGAAGTGCTAGAGACTGTTGCAAGAGATGGAATTGATTATCGAAAAGAAAAAACATTGGGTGGAAAGCTATGGTGGCGTGAGATTGACAGAAAAAAGGGGATTATTCTACAGCAAAATGTCTTAAGTCAACACTATCGCATTCTTGATGATGAGTACTTTCGCATTTTTAGCAGTTTCGAAGAACATGCCTCTAGAGAGCGATTTGAAGAGCTTGTTAATGAAATAAAGGATTAAAGAACAAAAAGCTACTTGTTGTCCAGGAGGGAAACTAGTAGCTTTTTTTCATGAAATAGTATGAATGAAGCAGTTGTCCTTTTCATCACTTTAGTTGGAGGGGGTGTTGAAAAGAAATGGATTTAGAAACAGGGTTGAACGAATGCTCATTTTCAAAAATAGCTTTAATCTTGTTTAGGAATAAATGATTTCTTTGTCCATCAACAACTACCAATAACTTACTACCCTTTTTTAATGTTAAAAAAAATGTAACTAGTTTTGCTATGTGTAAGCCGGAAACGGAATGTTGATTATGATAAAAAGTGACCATACCATTGAATTTCTTAGTTAATGTGTATAGCTCCATAATCTCTTTCATCATTAATCGATGGGTATAACGAATCGTTACAGACGATGTTTCGTTCATTGACCTCACTCCTTTATCGATAGAGATTTACTAACTAATTACCCCTAATTATTCTATATGAAACATGTTTGTAAGGAGAAGAATTGGAAAATTCCGCCTATCAGTCTAGAGACCGAGGAAAATCCCATCAAAGGTCTGTTTTGGAGAAAGTTTTCTAAGAGTAAACTTTAAGTATCAAAGGGAGTTAGGGGTAGAACGAATGAATAAATTTATTGTTGTCTTTCAAAACAAAAATTTCACAAAGCTTTTTTTAGCCAATTTCACCTCACAAATGGGAAGTACCATTGGACTTACCGCCTTCATGTTCTATTTATTGGATCATTTTTCAGATCAGCCTTTGTACGCATCAATTACAGAATTAATGTACTCTCTCCCCACATTAGTCATTTTCTTCCTAGTCGGAGTTTTTGCTGATCGTATGGATAGACAAAAGATAGCTTTTAGCTGTGACTGGATAAGTGCTGTGCTATCCATACTCTTTTTAGGAACCTTATTTATAGGGTGGATGCCACTTATCTTCTGTGTTCTCTTTTTAAGAAGTGCGGTTCAAAAATTCTTTTTCCCTGCTGAACACTCAATGGTTCAAGGAATTCTAAAACAGGATGATTACACAACTGCTGCTGGTTTAAATCAATTGGTAATGAGTTTATTTATGTTATTCGGTAATGGATTAGGGGTGTTTGCCTATTGGACAGTAGGAATTTATGGTGCCATCCTTATCGATACAGTAACCTTTGTCCTTAGTGCTCTTCTTATTCGTTCCTGTAAGATCGATGAGACGGTGCGGATGCCAAATGGGAAACATCGTTTAAAAGATTTAAATATCTCTACAGTCATTGTTGATTTCAGAGACTCGATGAAATATATATTACAGCATGGTCTTTTGCGAACATTGTTAATTGGTTTTATCGTGTTTGGTGTTGTTAATGGTGGTTTTAGCGTCATGCCAGTTTTTATCTTGAAATATAAGCTTGCCCCTGAGACCTATGAACAATTTTCTATTATCGTCGGAATAATGTTTGGAACAGGAGCTCTGCTTGGAAGTGTGATTGCATCGTTTATTAGCCAAAAATTAAAACTTCATCAGCTCATTATTATGGGGCTTCTAATAACCGGGAGTTTTGTCATCCTGTCATCCCTAACTACGTCACTGGTTTTATTCCTTGTACTCGTGTTTATTTCGGCTCTAGGATTACCACTGATTAATATAGGAATCGGAGGTTGGATGCCTAGTATTGTAAATCCAAAAATGATGGGGAGAGTTCAAGGGTGGGTTTCACCATTAATGATGTTTTCTCAATCGCTTACTTTGGGATTTATCGCCTATAGCTTTCCAACATTTTTAAAAGTGGAGATGCTTTACTGGATCGTGGGAGGATGTTTGATATTAGTAGGGGTATTTTATGCAATTACCCTTCCGAAGTACAGCCGAGATATCCTACCACAATCAAAGCCAATGACGGTTTAGTGCAATACTGAAGGTCTATAATAATAAGAAAATTCAATTGACTTTAGGGAGCATTGATGATAATGTAACAAATATGGAAAATAATGAAAGGATAGGAGGTTGCGATCATGAGAGAAAGAGATTTACACATTCACTCAACTGAATATATGAACGTAACCATTTTCATATCCTTGTCTTAAATGAGCCCATTTTCAGTATTTAACGAACAGCACGGGTTACGTAGGAAGTAACTTGTGCTTTTTTGTCGTCTTTTGACATATCGCATAGGATGCGGTATGTCTTTTTTGTCTTTAATAGAGGTAGCATTGGGAAATACCCATTACTATAAAAAAACTTAAGGAGGAAGGAACAATGCAAACATTACGTGTAGAAAGATTATTGGTATCATCCGTGGAGCTTGAGAGTGGCTAGTTATACATCCGGAAAGAAAGAGAGGAGACAACAATATGTTCTCTATTTTACGAAAATTAAGTTGGTTTTTTAAAGAAAATTGGAAGCGCTATACTGTTGCGATAACGCTTCTTGTTTTTATTGGATTTGTAGATGTCATTCCACCAAAGCTTGTTGGAATGGTGATCGACGATATTCACATGGGGGTAATAAGTAACGAAAAAATTGTGCAATACTTATTAGCCTTTTTTGTTCTTACAGTTGTATCGTATGGAGTTACCTATATTTGGATGTATCAACTATTTGGTGGTGCATTTTTAATTGAAAGAAAACTTCGCTCTCAATTTATGAGGCATCTTCTGAAGATGACACCTACATTCTTTGAGAAAAACAGAACCGGGGATTTAATGGCCCGTGCAACAAATGATTTAAAAGCCATTTCTACAACCGCTGGTTTTGGAATTTTAACCTTGGTAGACTCAACAGCCTTTATGCTAACAATCGTTGCGATGATGACGATCTTTATTAGTTGGGAGCTTACTCTTGCAGCCGTTCTCCCTTTGCCAATAATGGCTGTTCTAATTAATTATTACGGCAACACTATTCATAAAAAGTTCATGTCAGCACAGGATGCATTTGGTGAATTAAATGACCGCGTTCTTGAGTCCGTCTCTGGAGTAAGAGTGATTCGAGCTTATGTACAAGAGCGTGAAGATCAAAAACGGTTTCACGAAATGACAGAGGATGTTTTCAAAAAAAATGTGGCTGTTGCGAAAATAGATTCTTTATTTAATCCAACGATAAAGGTTCTGGTTGGACTAAGTTATGTTATAGGATTAGGGTTTGGTTCGTATTTAGTTTTCCATAATCAACTTACGTTAGGGGAACTTGTTTCGTTTAATGTATATTTAGGTATGCTCGTTTGGCCGATGTTCGCGATTGGAGAGCTTATAAACATCATGCAAAGAGGAAATGCCTCATTAGACAGGGTACAAGAAACTCTTTCATATGAGCCTGATGTATCAGATCCATTGAATCCAAAATTAAATCATCATCCGGAGCAGATTACTTTTAAGGAAGTTTCGTTTCGCTATCCATCTTCAAACATTGATAACCTAAATAAAATCAATGTCGATTTGAAGCGAGGAGAAACGTTAGGGATTGTTGGTAAAACAGGTAGTGGAAAAACAACATTTATTAAACAGCTACTCAGAGAATATCCACTAGGGATAGGGGCGTTAACCATTTCTGATGTAGAGTTAAATGAGCACACATTAGAGACAACTAGAGGGTGGATTGGGTACGTTCCACAGGATCATGTCCTGTTCTCAAAGACGGTAAAAGAAAATATCCTTTTTGGACGAATCGATGCGACCGATAACGATTTGGCAAAAGCAATTGAATTAGCGGATTTCCAGAAAGATATTGAGATGCTTCCAGAAGGGCTAGCAACACTTGTTGGAGAAAAAGGTGTAGCTTTATCTGGAGGACAAAAACAGAGAATTTCAATTGCAAGAGCATTAATTAAAAAACCTGAAATTCTTATTTTAGACGACTCCCTGTCTGCGGTTGATGCAAAGACAGAAAAGAAAATTATTGAGAATATACGAAGTGAACGAAGTGGGAAGACAACGATTATAACAACCCATCGTATGTCTGCTGTCCAGCATGCAGATCGGATTATTGTTCTGGATGAAGGGATAATTACTGAGGAAGGAACACATGAGCAACTCATGGAACGATACGGCTGGTATCGAGAGCAATATGACCGCCAGCAGGTTCAAGCCTCATCTGAAGTGGAGGTGAGCGTATGACGACTGGTAGACGCCTCGTACAGTACGCTTTGTATTATAAAAAAATTATTATCGCAGCCCTTATGATGCTATCTGTTGCGGTTACTGCTGACCTTGCGGGACCCTTCATAGCTAAACGAATGATTGATCAACACATATTAGGTATTGAGTCAACTTGGTATCAAACGAATGGAACAAAGGATTCAGTTGAATACAAAGGGAATTTTTATAAACGTGAGAAATATATTGAGGACGACGAAGTAAAGGTAGAAGAAGCAACTATTCTTCAGGTAAATCGTTCTTTTGTCTTTGTTGAGGAAGCTACTCCTTTTGATGGAGAGAGAACCTTTAGTAATGGTGTACTAACTATTACAAAGGGAGACGAGATTGATACCTTCGAAGGAACAAAGCTAACAACGGAGGAGCTAGTAGCATTTTATCAGCCGGAAACCTCAAGAATTATTGCTTTATTATCCCTTTACTTTGGACTAATCGTTATTGCGGCTATTTTTGAATACGGACAGCGTTATTATTTGCAGATATCTGCAAATCGTGTCATTCAAAAAATGCGTGAGGATGTATTTGGGCAGATTCAAAAGCTTCCTATTCGGTACTTTGATAATTTGCCAGCTGGAAAGGTTGTTGCGAGAATTACCAATGATACGGAAGCCATTCGGGAATTGTATGTGACCGTGTTATCAACCTTTTTCACAAGTGCGATTTATATTACGGGAATTTATATTGCTTTATTTATTCTCAATGCAAAACTAGCATTTATTTGCTTATTACTTTTGCCGATTCTCTTTGTGTGGACGCTTGTTTATCGAAAATATGCATCAAAGTATAATCATAAAATACGATCAAGAAACAGCGATATTAATGCGATTGTGAATGAATCCATCCAAGGGATGAATGTAATTCAAGCATTTAATAGAGAAAAACAAACACAATCAGAGTTTGAACATTTAAACGAAGACCATTTTAAGTTTCAAAACAAGCTATTGAGTCTCAACTCGTTAACTTCTCATAATTTAGTGAACGTACTCAGGAATGTGATATTTGTAGCTTTTATTTGGTATTTTGGGGGAGAAGCATTAAAGCCCAGTGCAGTAATTTCTCTTGGAATGCTTTATGCGTTTGTTGATTATATTAATCGACTATTTAACCCTATTCAAGGGATCGTTAATCAGCTAGCCAATCTTGAACAAGCACTTGTTGCAGCAGACCGTGTATTTGAGTTGTTAACTGAAAAAGGCATCGACGTTAATGATAATAGAATGGACCGCTATAAGGGGAATGTAACTTTTGATCATGTATCATTTGGATATAAAGAAAATGAGTACGTGTTAAAGGATATTCATTTTACTGCGGAGCATGGAGAAACTGTTGCGCTTGTGGGGCATACTGGTTCAGGAAAAAGCTCAATTATCAATCTGCTTTTTAGGTTTTACGATTGTCAAAAAGGCAGTATTTTAGTTGATGGGACCGATATAAAAAATATTCCACATCAAACATTAAGGCAGCATATGGGAATCGTGTTGCAAGACCCTTTTCTATTTACAGGTACGATTGCCTCAAACGTTAGTCTTGATAATCCGTCTATCACAAGGGAAAAGGTGGATCAAGCACTTCGTGATGTTGGAGCAGATAGAGTATTTAAACATCTAGAAAAAGGATTTGATGAGCCAGTAATTGAAAAGGGTAGTACGTTATCTAGTGGTCAAAGACAATTAATATCATTCGCAAGAGCATTAGCATTTGATCCTGCCATCCTCATATTAGATGAAGCAACGTCTAGTATTGATACGGAAACGGAAATGATCATTCAAGAGGCGATGGATGTATTGAAAAAGGGAAGAACAACATTTATTATCGCCCACAGATTATCGACAATTAGAAATGCAGATCAAATACTCGTATTAGATAAAGGCAGAATTGTTGAAAAAGGAACACATGACGAACTAATGGAACAAAAAGGAAAATATTATCAAATGTATCAGCTTCAGCAAGGAAGTAATTTAGCTGGTTAATGTTCAAAGAATGTTCGAATTTTTGACATACAATCTTCCTAATTTAAGTCCAGTCGATCCCAAAATTCGTGATAATGTTAAAGCAACTTAGGCACGAAGGGAGATTTGAACATGGAAGAGCTTTCTGTGACATTAGTAATTGCAAGTATTATGGTATTAGGTTACTTTATTGGATTTACAATTATAAAAGAATCATGAGAACTGCCTTTTTTGAAAGGCAGTTTTTTTATTTGGGCATAATATGAAAGCCCTCTCCCGTAATGGAAGAGGGCTAAGCCATACTTATTCAGTTGTGCTATCTTAAGTTAATTAACGTTGGAAAGAACCGCTCATAGATTGTTGAGCCATAGATACTAGACGCTTAGTGATTTCTCCACCTACAGATCCGTTAGCACGTGAAGTAGTTTCGCCACCAAGGTTTACACCAAATTCGCTAGCGATTTCATACTTCATTTGCTCTAATGCTTGCTCTGCTCCTGGTACTAATAGTTGGTTTGAAGAATTGTTGTTTGCCATGTTGAACACTCTCCTTCAGTTTTTTTGGTGGACTATTTTGGATTGAACCAAATTGATTTTATTTAAAATCAAGCTTTCAGCATAGTCCGTTATAGAAGTGTATTGGTTGTTGGCGACTTGTTGTCGCTGTGTTTACTCAATATTATGGATGATTTTTTAGATCCTATTCGCAATAAACTACAGGTAATGTTTTCCTGTTTTCATTTTCTTTTTACTTACATGAATGCGTTATATGCTTCTCAAACTAATAAAAAAACAAAGTAGGGAAGAGAAAATGGGAATTTGTCCAGTTTGTAACGGCCTTGAAGAAAAATACTTTACATGTAGTTCCTGTGGAAACCAATTAGAGGAAGCAGGAAGGCTAATGGATTTTTTTGATGACTATAGTGCCTATATGCCAATTGATTTAATGAAGCTTGAAGATGGATATCCACAAGATCACGCTAAAAGTCTTTGCCCTCATCTTTATAAGTGTCCTGCTTGTTATAGTGATGAGGTACAATTCATACAGGAATAAAAAAAAGGAGGCAGCACTATGTGCTGCCTCCTCAGTAATTAACGTATTCTTGACTCTGTAGCTACGTCGAAGAAGTGAGCTTTATTAAGATCAAAGGCTAAATCGATTGATTGACCAGGTTTGATATCTGAACGAGAGTCTACTCTTGCTACAAAATCTTGACCCTCAATACTTGAGTAAAGCATGGTTTCAGCACCAGTTAATTCTGAAACATCAATTTTTACATGAATTTTTGTACCTTGAGAAGCTTCAATGAAAACAGGCTCATCATGAATATCTTCTGGACGGATACCAAGAATAATTTCCTTACCAACATATCCTTGCTCACGTAAAACTTTCATTTTTCCTTCTGGGATTGCGATAGAAGTTTTGCCTGCTACAAATTTGCCTTCCTCGATTTTTCCTGTCAGGAAGTTCATTGCAGGAGATCCAATAAACCCACCAACAAACACATTTTCAGGCTTTTCGTATACTTCTTTTGGTGCTCCTACTTGTTGAATAATTCCATCTTTCATAACGACAAGGCGAGTAGCCATTGTCATTGCTTCTGTTTGGTCATGCGTTACGTAAATCGTTGTTGTTTGTAGACGTTGGTGAAGCTTTGCAATTTCAGCACGCATCTGAACACGAAGCTTAGCATCTAGATTCGATAATGGCTCATCCATTAAGAATACTTTAGCATCACGGACAATAGCACGACCTAAGGCCACACGCTGACGTTGACCACCAGAAAGAGCTTTAGGCTTACGATCAAGATAAGGTTCTAGACCGAGAATTTTTGCAGCTTCTTGAACACGGCGATCGATTTCATCCTTAGGAAACTTACGAAGCTTTAATCCAAAAGCCATATTGTCGTACACACTCATATGTGGGTAAAGAGCATAGTTTTGGAATACCATGGCGATATCGCGGTCTTTAGGTGCAACATCATTCACACGCTTACCATCGATTGAAAAATCACCTTTAGATATTTCTTCAAGACCAGCAATCATACGTAAAGTTGTTGATTTACCGCAACCAGAAGGCCCAACGAATACGATAAATTCCTTGTCTTGGATATGAAGGTTAAAGTCTTCAACAGCCGTTACTTTATTGTCGTAAATTTTATAAATATGATCTAAAACTAACTCAGCCATAATTGTTTCCTCCCAGTGATATGAAATCGTTTTCTTACGTTTAGATTACAGTATTGGAAGGTTTTTGTACTATGTGAATAGTGCACAAAAATTAAGAGAGAGATATTGGGCAATGTGCTATCTCTGTTTTTGCGATTCAAGCAAACAAGCGATATATAAGGTAATGGCACTAGGATAATCTTTTAAATTTACTCCGGTTTTTTCTGTAAATTTGTCTACCCGATATTGTAGAGTGTTACGGTGAATGTATAGTTTTTTTGCAGTGACACTAGCGTTTAAATTATTTTCTAAATATACCTGTATCGTTGCGAGCGTTTCTGGATCGTCCATCAATGGCTGCAGGAGTTGAATATCTATGGCTTTTAACAGGTCAGCCGGAAGACTATGAGAGAGCAAGGTAGGAAAGATATTTTCAAATGTAAAAACCCTTTCCTTTCCCTTTAACTCGATAGCCCTCTTGAAAAATAGCCGATCTTGATGGAATAGTTCCTTTAATTCACTTGAGGCAGGCTGAAACTTTCCAATGAAAAAACTTACACGTAGATAAAGGTCATTTTCAAATGTCTCAGAGATTTCAAGAAAATTTTCTGCCATTAAAAAGCTATGAGATTCATGCTCAATAAGAATGGCGTGATTTGGACTTTCCCAAAATATAATAATCTCCTCAGACAAGAACCCCTTTAAGGCGAGTTCTAAATCCTTTTGCTCCCAATCCTCACCCGAACAATGAAGATGGATCATTCGAACACGTCGCTCTTGTTTGTGTGAGGGAACCTGCCCATCTGAAAAAAGGAAGTTGTACCATCCCTGAGATTGAACCTCTATGACAGGTGGCTCAAAAGAATGAAAGAGGGCTTCAAGTAACTGTTTTTCTTTTGGGTCTAACGTGTTTCTTCTAATTCCAACCCAACCGTCTTCTGTTTCTTCATAAAACCAGTCATACTCTTTTGTATCATCAAGGGTAGGCTTTTGATTTTTATATTTACTGTCAACGAATAATTGTAGGATTTTTTTTAGCATAGTGGGACTCCTATACGTTTGTATAGTTTCATTATATCAGTTAACGTCTGGTATCAATAATCTGGATTAAAAATTACCATTTAAGAAAAAATACGATATAATCTATTGAATAGGGGATACCGTATTGATAGTTGAGAGGTGAATAAATTGGAATACTCACAAGAAATGAAAAACCGATTAAAGCGTCTTGAGGGTCAGGTTCGCGGTGTAATACGTATGATGGAAGAGGAAAAGCATTGCAAAGATGTGGTAACTCAGCTATCTGCTGTACGCTCTGCAGTTGATCGAGCACTGGGATATATTGTAGCGAAGAATTTAGAGGCATGTATTCGTGAAGCAAACGACGAGGGGAAAAACGCCGAGGATGCTATCCAAGAGGCTGTAAATATGATAGTAAAAAGTCGATAGACAAGAAAAAGGCACACTATCAATAGTGTGCCTTTTACTTACCTTCCGTAAAAGAACGGAAAAGTTGGCAAAGCATCTTCACCCTTTTTTCCTCAATCATTTTTTCGTCGAAGCTCATTGGTTTTGAATTAATCTCATAAATGACGAATTTTCCATCTGATGTTAAACCAAGATCAATGGAGAACTCAGCGAAGAATCCATATTTTCTATTTAATTCTTTTCCACACATCTCAACAATTTTTTTTATTAAGAGATCCTGTTTATCCGTTTGAAATTGGGAATATGAGAGTAACCTTCCTCCATTTGGTATATGAGTTGTTACTTGTTGATGGCCGGATTGTCTTACACCGACACCTACAGGTATATGCTTCCCATCCTGAAAAACAGACAATATTCTAAAGTCAAATCGTTTCCCTTTATAAAGAAGAGGAATTGCTGCTTGCTGTGCTATATATAATGCTTGTTGGAATTTACTATGGTTTTTTTTCCAATAATCATGAAAGGTATGGTAAATCGTTTCCTCCCGATGATCTATAAATAAAACCCTTCCATCGCTTTGCAATTTTATAATATGAATGCCTTTTCCCATCGAAGACTTTGCTTTTTTTATATAGACAGAGCCATAATTAGATAAAAAATTTTCTAATTCTGTTTTATCTTCTATTTTTATTGTCGGTAAGAAATACTGTTTAAGTTCTTTATGCTCCTTGAAATGTAAGTAACAATCATATTTGTTTAGAAAACTTGGATTAAAAAAAGGTATGGATTGTTCTCCAAAGAGAGTTACAGCATCAGTAAAGGATTTCCTTTCTTCATGCTTACGAAATGGCACACGGTTATATACAAGTTCAGGAAGGGGAGCGATTATCGTCTCCCATGTTCTCTTACTAGGTTCGTATTTTGCAGCTTTGACTTCATGGCCAAAGATATCATCTGGAGAGAATACAATCGATATCCCTCCCATCTTCATTAACTCCTCTTGAATGGAACGGAATAAGGGAATATTTCCAACTAGCTGCTTATCACCTTTTTTACTTGTTAGAATCCCAATATAGGGACTTACATTCCCAAGTGTCTGAGAAATCATTTAAAGACTTCTCCTGGCTGCTTAATGGCTTGCTCTGATAGAAAGACACCAAATGCAAGAGAAAGTTTGCGAGTTAATAGATCAAACTCTTTCATATCTGGGTGTTTAAAGATTGAACGACCGGGCTTTGAGTTCGCCTCAAAAAGCCAAACCTTTCCTTCTCGGTCAACTCCTAAATCAAACCCAATTTCTCCAATGATTCCTTCCATGTGATTATCCAATACATGACTGATTAGTAGACTTGCCTCTGATAATTTATGCAAAAGTTTTGCTTGCTCCTCTTTATCCTCAATAACTTCTTCAATCGTTTTTATGGAACCGCCACTTTTTACGTGTGTTGTCACACTTCCAGGTCCAGCAACTTTTGCTGCAACAGCAGTTACCTTCCAGTTGCCATTTTCATCTTTATTCGTATGAACACGGAAATCCACTGGACATCGCTCATAGCGAAGTAAGTGTATCCCTTGTTGTACAATAAGATGGTTTAGCTTATTCGGAAACGTATGCTTCATCAAAGATTCTAATGTTTCGAACTTCCTAAGCCGATTAATCCCATCGGTATCCCGGAAACGACAATAATAATGGTTTTGCTCCCGGTCAAAAATGATTTGGTAAATTCCAAGGCCAAGGCTACCATTCATTGGTTTTACGTATACATGGCCGTATTCAGAAAGCATTCTTTCAATCATTGAGAACGAAGTAAAGGGATGTGTCTCTGGTAGTAGCTTAGAAACTTCTTCAACCGATTCTAATCTCTCAAATACATCTAATTTATTAAAAAACCCGGGATTATACCAAGGAATTAAATATTCAGATTGCAAACGATCTTTTACTTTACGTAAGGCTGCCTTTTTTTCGCTTCGTCGGTTTGGGAGGCGATCATAGATTACATTAGGAAACGGTAGAGTAATGGTTTCCCAACCATGCTTATGATAGACAAATCCCTCAATTGTTCCTTCTTCCCAATTGATATGCTGTTCACCAAATACAAAGGGAAGGGCGCCAACAAATTTTTTAACAGACAAAAGCTTGGCAAAGAACATAGATCTTTCTCCAATTGGACGCATGACAAATGGAGTGAAACCAGAGGTGAAAATTCCAATAAGAGGACCGATATGAATGGTTTTTTCTACAAGAAATAGATGGAATGGGATATCAAGTGATGGGAATTTAATAGCTTCTGCAATATCAGGACTAAGAACAAGAGTATTTTTTCCATCTGGGTGTGGATAGCATTTAGCATTTATCGCAAATGTTCCGAATGAGATACGAGTTAGAGCATGATGATTAGAAAGCTCAGCAGGGAAGTATACGGTACCTCTTTCTAGATGATCGCTAATGTCAATTCGATAGTGTTTTTTCATGATTCATCAGACTCCTTTTTTGCCCAATTAGGTGCTTTGCATAAAGGATAGGGGCAAGCTCTAAAATAGATTTCACTTCAGGTGTTGTAGAAACAATTACTTTTCTTCCGGGCTTAGAATTCACGTCAAGTATCCACAACGATCCATCCTTAGCGATACCGATGTCTACTCCGATTTCAAATAAAGGAGGGAAGCTACCTTCTAAAACAGTTGGAAGGAGAGACAAGATATATTGGACTTCTTTTAGTAAAAAAGAAGATGGATTGTTTTCTTTTGACCAGTCCTCAAAGGTTTGAATTTTCCCACCAGCACTTACATTTGAGACAATGGATCCAACTGAACCTTCACGAATACCTTTGCCACGGATTATCCACTTCCCATGTTGGTCTTTCTGCAATAATACCCTAAGGTCGAAGGGGTGCCCTTCCTTATTGGTAAAATGTTTATAAGGCTGTATGAGGAATGTTTTTTTCTTTAATAAAGATTGAAGCCAGACTGAAAATGGCTCTTTTGATTCAAAGACTCGGCTTACATGCTTTTCTTTTTTATCAGTTTCAACAATATATTGCTCTTTTTCTTTTTTTATAAAGTAAATGCCTTTCCCTTGAGAGCCATTAATAGGCTTAATAATGGCTGGATTGATATGCGAAAGTGAGTGTATAACCTGGTCAGCGTGTGCAACTTGTGCGGAGTGAAGTAAATAAGGATGGAGCTTAGAATGATTCAAGACATCATAAAGTTCCATTTTATTTGGTAGGCCATAACCTAAAAAGGTTACATCATTTCTTGTTTTTAACCACCGTACAATGGAAAGGCAGTTTTGTGAGTGTGAATCATCACCATAAAAGCATCTATCGTACAATATTTCAGGAAGTGGAAATTCGGCCTCTGTCCAGCGTGATTCGCCCGGGTTATATTTTTCGCCAACAATATATTCGGAGGTTGGTATAATATTTGATGGAATAAATCTATAGCAACTAATTCCATAATGGCTTGCAGCCTGTGCAATTCCACTGAAATAAGAATTTTCATTCCTCAGGTTTAATGTCATGAATCCAAAGGTCAGCATGAATGTTCTCCTCCAATTCCTTGCTTTTGTATTCGAAAGCGAGTGTCCTAGCTAATTCCATAATGGCTTTTGTAGAAGGACGGATTTTTATTTCCTGTTCTTCGAAGTTTTTCGAGGGCTTTGAATTTACCTCAATAAGCCAAAGCTTTCCATCCTGATCAACTCCTATATCTAACCCCAGTTCACCGGTAATACCCTCTGTATTTTTACTAATAATAGAAGCAATTTCCTTGGCTAACTCTTTCATTAGCGCGAGTTGCTGGATCGCCACATTTCTTTCAAAGAGCTCTGTCAAAGCCTTAATCGGTTTATATGTTTCGCCGCCTCTAGCTATATTGGCTACAAATTGTTTTTCAGCTGAAATCCTTGCTACAACAGAGGTGACTTTCCAAGAATTATGATGATTTTGGTGACATAATACTCTAAAATCAATGTGGCGATTTTTATATAAAAGCAAGGGAATACCCTGCTGAATTATATACGTGGTTTTTCTTCGGAATCGGGAAAACCATTTAAAAAAATGCTCAACATTCGTAAAGGACATGAAATCGTCGCTTTGTGTTCCGGTTGATACCTTTACGATAAAGGAATGGCTTTCTTTATATAAATGAAGGATCTTACGGCCTTGACTTCCGTGAATTGGTTTAATAAACAAACTTGAGTGTTTATTAAGTAATTCTAGAAAATTGGCCTCGGAAAATAATCGTGTTTCCGGAAGATGAGGGTGCAAATGATCTTCTTCGATTAAGAGTGCATGAACATCCCATTTGGATAAAAAGCGATCATTAAAGAAGGGGATGTTCATTTTTGTCATTTCGTTTTTTATGTTATTAAAATGATCACTTCGCTCCTTTAACCTTGAGTGAATCCGGTTATAGATGACATCAGGTGGGGGAAAGATATGTTTCTTCCATCCCTCGTTATAGTAATAACCACTTATTTCATCTATTGAAAAATCATCACTTTTAAATACGTAAAAAAGTCCACCAGTTTGTTGTGTATGATAATGTAGTTCCTCGCAAAATGTATGAACGGATCGGAAATTCGGTAAATTATTCGTTTCAGTACTGTCTGTCATAAGGGCTACAATGGGCCCCACAAGCAGGATGTTAGACTCTTCAATGAATTTTGCTAAATATCTTGTTGCTACATATGGAATTTTAAACTGTGAAACTAGGAGCAGAGGAACGTGTATTTCGTTTTTGGGTATATCAGTTATTTCTAAACGAACTTCTACACACTCTCTGCCAATCTTTAGAAATATGGTAGGTCGTGCTAAAATGTTTAAATAGTTTGCTATTGCTCGGCTTATTTGGATACAATTTTCTTGTGTTTGAAACGTTTCGGTTGGAATCACCGTAATAGGTAAGTAAGAAGTAGCCATCACGATACCTCTTTCTATTGACCATGAATATGGGCAAAAGCTGATACGGTATCGTATGAAAAAACAAAAACATATGTGAAAAATTTTATGGAAGGTAGATGTTGTATGAATATAGCAATAACCATAGCTTTTATGGTTGTCATTGGAGCAGTGATTGGAGGATTTACGAACTCGCTGGCCATCAAAATGCTGTTCCGTCCGTACCGAGCACTTTATATTGGAAAGTGGAGGGTGCCTTTTACTCCAGGATTAATCCCAAAGCGTAGAGGAGAATTAGCTGAACAAATGGGAAAGATGGTGGTTGAACACCTATTAACCCCAGAAAGTATTCAAAAAAAATTCCTAAATGAACAATTTCAAAAGGATATGATCGTAGTTGCTCAAACGGAACTTAACCACCTGTTGAGAAGCAAAATTACTCTGGCACAAGCCTTCGAGCGACTTGGATATGATCAGGTTGAAACAAATGCATCTGATAAGCTATCAGTTTTTATTCATAACAAATACGAAGAAGTGATGGCGAGTTTTAGGGAGAGACCAATAAAGGATGTTCTTCCAATAGAGCTTCAAGAGAAATTAAGTCAAAAGATTCCTGATATTAGCGCATACATTCTATTAAAGGGGAAGGATTATTTTAATAGTACAGAAGGTCAGATGAGAGTAGAAAGAATGATCAATGATTTTGTCCGTGAACGAAGTGGAATGTTAGGGAATATGCTACAAATGTTCCTAGGAAATGTAAATCTCTCAGAAAAAATCAGACCTGAGATATTAAAATTTCTCGATAATGAGGGTACAAAGGACTTGATAACAACACTCCTTTTAAGGGAGTGGGATAAGCTATTAGATAAAAAAACAGAAGAATTTGAGGAGCAATTAGGAAAAGAGCAATTACTGCAAATGATTAATCAAACCGTGAAAAAATTCGTGAAAATTGATCAACTTATACAGAAGCCGATTTCTGAACTGCTTGAAGATCATCGTGAGGACATTATAAACGAGTTTGTTCCCGCGGGTTTAAAATTAGCATTTGGTTGGTTTACTGGACGAATTGAAGGTCTACTAGAGCGATTGCACTTAGCTGAAATTGTGAAGGACCAAGTAGAAACCTTTTCAGTAGAGCGGCTTGAAGAAATGGTGTTATCAATTTCCAGAAGTGAATTAAAGATGATTACTTATTTAGGGGCCTTGTTAGGGGGAGTAATCGGACTATTCCAAGGTGTAGTTGTACTTTTCATAGGATAGAGATTATTCGCTTTTTAATCAATTATTTGGTATAGTTGGTAAGATTTCTTGTAAAGGGAGTGTTTAAAAATGGCGGTTAATTTACATGATGCAGCCTATGAACTAGAAAAGGCGATTCGCTCTAGTAATGAATATGCAAGTTTAAGAAGAATTTATGATGAAGTGAATGCGGATCCTTCTGCAAAAACAATGTTTGAGAATTTCCGTAATTTACAGCTTGAATTACAACAAAAGCAAATGATGGGTCAAGAGATTTCACAAGAGGAAGTAGAACAGGCTCAAAAAACAGTAGCCCTTGTTCAACAACATGAAAAAATTGCTCAGCTAATGGAAGCAGAGCAAAGAATGAGTATGATTATTGGTGAATTAAACCAAATCATTATGAAGCCACTAGAAGAGCTTTATGGTGCTATGGGTCAATAACTTTTAAAACACTTTATCTATGTAGATAAAGTGTTTTTTCTTTTGATACAGCAAACTCTGCCTTCTGATTGTTCTAATTACACAGCTATTTTCATACATGTGATATAAAGGGAAATGATGAAGGTGGGGGGCTACTCAGAATGATTTATCGACTACTTGCTATAAATATAGACGGAACAATTCTTCAATCAAACGGTCGAATTCAAAGGTCAACAAAGGAAGCTGTCGAATATGTTCAAGAAAAGGGAATATATGTTACGTTAGTTACATCTAGAAGTTTTCCATCAGCAAAGAAAGTGGCGAAGGCATTGAAGCTTGATTCCTATTTAGTCACGCATCGTGGGGCATATATCGCAAGCTCCATGGATCAACCAGTGTTAGTAAGAAGAATTTCCGAAGATATCACCTTTGAGCTCGTTCGATTATTAGAAGCTTTTCACTGTCAAATTCGTTTAGTAGATGATCGGTATTCGCTTGCTAATCGCTCTAGAGTTAGCAATAATCTGCTAGCAAAAACCGTGTTTTCTTCGGGGGATCCTGTCTTTTACTCACAACAATTTGTTGAATCACTAAGTGATGCTATTTCAGACGAACCATGTAGTCCACCAAAAATTGAAGTTTATTTTGAGAAAAAGGAAGACCTTCAGGATGTAAAGCAAGCAATCTATACCATGTATGACGAAATTGATATATTGCAGCTTAACGAACTTCGTTTAGAAATTGTTCCAAAGGGTGTTTCTAAGCTAACAGGTCTTTTATATTTGGGAGAAAGACTTGGGGTGAAACGGTCAGAAATGGTTGTCATAGCAGATGGTTTAGATGATATAGATATGATTGAAAAGGTAGGGCTAGGTGTGGCTATGGGAAATGCACCCGTTGAAGTGAAAAAGGCGGCTGACTGGGTCACTCGATCGAATAATGAAAATGGAGTCGGTTATGTGGTTAAAGAACATTTCCGCAAGCAACAGCCGATTGAATTCTTAAAGAAAATGAATATAATTAAGTAAATGGAAGGTATGGATCAACGAATCAAAGTTGACCCATACCTTTCCTTTTTGTACACTTTTAAGACAATGAAATAAATTTAACTAAAAAGGTGATTGTCTTGCAGATTAATATATATGGTTTAACGGAAGAAAAATTTCATCGTCCCCTTACAAATATAGCTAACTTATTTTTTGAAGAAACGAAAGTATTCATGACAAACCATTCGGACCTCGCAGAATTAACGGTGGATTTTGTTTTGAAAGTTTCCGATTGGGTTCATGTACATGCAGAAATACGAGGTCATGGGGCAATACAATCAAATTATAAAAAAGCCATCCCAGATGAACTTTCCCAAAAAGAAAAAGATAGAATGATTAAAAATGCGATATCATATGTGTATTTATCTGTTCTACAAACTTATACAGGAATGACACAGAAGTGGGGAATCTTAACAGGAATAAGACCAACAAAACTTCTCCATAAGATGCTACATGAAGGTATGCCGAAAGAACTAGCCCACAAAAAGCTTCAAACAGAGTATATGATTTCTGATGAAAAGATTCAATTAATGCAGAACATCATTGATCGACAATTATCTGTTGTCCCTGACTTGTATAAGCTACAAAACGAAGTGAGCATATACATTGGCATTCCGTTTTGCCCAACGAAATGTGCATACTGCACATTCCCTGCATATGCGATCAATGGGAGGCAAGGCTCTGTTAACTCCTTTTTAGGCGGCCTTCATTTTGAAATGAAAAAGGTCGGCCAATGGCTTAAAGACAATGATGTGAAAATTACAACCGTATATTATGGTGGCGGTACGCCAACTAGTATTACTGCAGAAGAAATGGACATGCTTTATGAAGAAATGTACGAGTCCTTTCCTGATGTGGCAAATATTCGGGAAGTAACAGTTGAAGCGGGTCGTCCTGATACAATCACGCCTGAAAAGCTAGAAGTATTAAAAAAATGGAATATTGATCGTATTAGTATAAACCCACAATCGTATATTCAAGAAACATTAAAAGCAATTGGGCGCCATCATACGGTAGAGGAAACAATTGAAAAGTTTAAACTCGCGCGTCAAATGGATATGAATAATATCAATATGGACTTAATTATTGGTTTGCCTGGAGAGGGTGTTGATGAGTTTTCTTATACTCTCCAAGAGACTGAAAAGCTTATGCCTGAATCATTAACGGTTCATACTCTTTCCTTTAAACGTGCTTCTGAGATGACCAAAAATAAAGAAAGGTACAAGGTTGCGGAACGAAGTGAAATCGAGGAAATGATGGGGCTTGCGGAAAACTGGACCAAAGAACATAATTATGAGCCATATTATCTGTACCGACAAAAGAATATTCTAGGTAATCTCGAGAATGTTGGCTACGCGCTACCAAATCAGGAGAGCATTTATAATATTATGATTATGGAAGAACAGCAGACAATCATTGGTCTAGGATGTGGAGCCGCTAGTAAATTTATCGATCCTTCCACGGGTAAGATTACACAGTTCTCTAATCCTAAAGATCCAAAGACATACAATGACTCCTTTGAGAAATATACAAACGATAAGCTAGAGATACTGGGTAGTTTATTCTCAACCCAAAGCACAAGATCTTCTATTAAATAAGAAAGAGTTCTTTCATTGTACAAGCCATGGATAATTATTTATCTGTGGCTTGTTTGTATGCTTCATATATATGTTCTATTTTTAATGGTCGTAGCATTCGGTTTTCCGGTTGATCAATGGGTTGAAATCCGAATTTTTCGTATAGGCCGTGAGCATCCTTGGTGGTTAAATGAAAGGCTGCTCCTTTTAGCCTCGGTTCGCTTACAATTGTTTCCATTAGCCATTTGCTTAACCCTCTCCCTCGGTACTCCTCAATCACAAACACATCTGCTAAATAAGCAAATCTAACAAAGTCAGTGATTATACGAGCAAAACCAACTTGCTTGGCCGAGGAATTCACTTCTGGATTACCATCAAACAGTCCAAAGCATAAATTAGAGTTCTCTATAGATTTGACCACTAGGTCGCGAGTCATGTCCTTGCCCCAATAGGATTCTTTGCAAATAAAATCTTCAATAACGTCAAGATTTAAAAGGGTTTTGTCAGTTGTTATATAAAATTGATTATAGGTGTAGGTTGATTTCAAGAGGTGCACTCCTTTCTACTTAACTATACCGATTTTTGGGAGAATTTTAAATAATTAGTTTTTTATCTGATGAAATGCCGATATAATAAAAGAGGAGAAGCAAGCGGGAGGGGAGAAGGATGAAAACGAATATTGAATCAAATATCGTGTTAGTAAATGTGAAAGATCGAGTCGCAACGATACAATTGAATCGACCAGAAAGTTTAAATTCACTTAATATGGATCTCATCAAGGGGCTTACGGCAAAGTTAAAAGAGATAAGTATTACTGATGATATTGATATTGTTGTTCTAACTGGCAATGAACGTTCCTTTTCTTCAGGTGGAGATATAAAGATGATGTTACAGGCGACAAATGAAAGCGATTTCTATAGTGCGATGGATAGCATCAATGAATTGGTAATGACTCTTTATTCACTGCCAAAGCTTTCAATTAGCGCCATTTCTGGATCTGCTGCAGGTCTTGGTTTAAGTATTGCATTAGCAACAGACTATATTTTAGCTGCTGAAAATAGCAAACTTGCCATGAATTTTATTGGGATTGGACTTGTCCCAGATGGCGGTGCTCACTTTTTTCTAGAGAAAAAATTGGGTGAGGATCAAGCAAAGCAACTAATTTGGGAAGGAAAAGTAATGACTGCAGACGAGGCATTACAAAAAGGCCTAATTCATGAGGTAGCTCCCAATTATATGGACGCATTAAATAAAAAGCTTGAAGAGTACTTAAAGAAACCAGTCCAAGCAATGATTAAGACAAAGAAAATTATGGTGGAAAAAAACCGGCCACAGTTATTAAAAATACTTGAACTTGAAAAATACGCACAGCATAAAATGAGACAAACGGAGGACCACAAAGAAGGGGTTCGTGCATTTGTAGAGAAGCGGAAACCTCAGTTCAAAGGAAAATAAAGAGAAACTCAGCCAATATGGCTGGCTGAGTTTTTATGCTTTAAAAAGGATTAGACTTCCATCAGGGGATACGAGCCGGTAGGTTTTCTTGTTTAGCTCCTTTTCTCTTAGGAGAACCTCAGCCTTATTTTTTGCCTCGACATCATTTTCTGCTGCAATTGCTTCGTCAATCACCTTCTCTCCAGAAGCCTCAAAACTAGTTAATTTATAAATTTTCATCTCTTTACCCCCTATTACTTCTTAGTTTTATTTTTACATAGGTGAGGATGTTCTGGAAAGAAAAAATCCAAAAAATGTAACCTTTTCCATTCCTGTACGTAGTACCTTATGAAAGAGGAGGGAAGGACATGGTACTAAAAATTGAAAATATAACAAAGCGGTTTGGTGCGTTCACGGCAGTAAATGATCTTTCTTTAACGATACCAGAAAAAGAAATGTTTGGTTTTCTTGGGGCAAATGGAGCTGGGAAGACAACGACCTTTCGGATGATTTTAGGCTTAATGGATAGTAGTGAAGGGGAAATTTCTTGGAATGGGAAACCGATTAATTACTCAACAAGCAGATATATTGGCTATTTACCTGAGGAACGAGGT
Source organism: Robertmurraya korlensis NBRC 107688 (assembly GCF_001591645.1). Lineage (GTDB taxonomy): Bacteria > Bacillota > Bacilli > Bacillales > Cytobacillaceae > Robertmurraya_A. The sequence continues at coordinate 35,414 of NZ_BCVH01000024.1, forward strand.
CTGTATCCGAAATTAAAGGTAAAGGAACAAATTGTCTACTTAGCAAGGTTGAGAGGAATGGAAAAGGGGGAAGCGCAGCAGGAATTAGAGAAATGGCTTGAACGATTTAAAGTACCTGAATATGCCAATAAAAAGGTTGAAGAGCTTTCTAAGGGAAATCAGCAAAAAATCCAATTTATTGCAGCTGTTTTACACAAGCCGCAATTGCTTATTCTTGATGAACCTTTCAGTGGACTTGATCCTGTAAACGTTGAATTACTAAAAGAAGCGGTACTAGACTTAAAGAAAAACGGTTCAACGATTGTTTTTTCAAGTCACCGAATGGAGCATGTAGAAGAGATGTGTGAGCATTTATGTATCATGCATAAAGGAAGCCCTGTTGTGCATGGTTCTCTTAGAGGTATTAAAAAAAGCTTTGGTAAAAAAAATGTAGTCATACATGCTGATTTCCCACTCGACTTTTTAAAAGAGTTTCCTGGAGTAATAAAGTACAAAATGACCGCAGAAGGAATTCATCTTCAAATAACAGGAGAAGAAATAGCCTCCAACATCCTTAAGGAAATTGTGCCGAATGGGTTTATACGTAAGTTTGCGCTTGAGGAACCGAGTCTGAATGATATCTTTATTGAGAAGGTAGGTGCCTCGTATGAATAAGTTTTGGATCATTCTAGCTCATACTTATATGAGTAAAGTGAAATCAAAATCTTTTATTATTACAACAGTCGTTACGCTTTTAATTATTATAGGAATGTCCAATCTCTCGAAGGTGATGGACTATTTTAATAAAGGGGAAGCAAGCGATGAAATTGCAGTTGTTGATGAGAGCGGAACACTTTATTCTCCATTAAAGGAGCAAGTGGAATCGGTAAATGAAGAGATTACATTAACTAAATTTCCTGGGAATGAGAAAGCGGCAAAGGAAGCGATAAGGGATGGAGAATATGATGGACTTCTTCTAATACGTTTAAATAGCACAGGCTTACCTGAGGCAACTTATCAAGCAATGACCATTGCCGATACAACAACAGCGAATGAAATCAAAAATAGTCTACAGCAAATAAAAACCCAATTAGCCGCCACACAAATGGAACTTTCAACAGAGGAACTAGCTAAATTGTATGAACCTGTTGACTTCCAACAAATTGCCCTAGAAAAAAATGCAAAAACAGAAGAAGAGCTGAATCAAGCCAGAGGCCTTGTATATGTACTTTTATTTGTAATCTATTTTTCTGTTATTCTATATGCAAACATGATTGCTATGGAGGTTGCAACTGAAAAATCCTCTCGGGTAATGGAAATTCTTATTTCAAGCGTATCTCCAATTAAACAGATGTTCGCAAAGATACTTGGCATCGGTTTGTTGAGTATGACACAAATGGCTGTTTTACTAGGGGTAGGTTATGTTTCCATTAAGCAAAATCTAGATTCTATGCAAGGGGGATTTTTTAGCTTCTTTGGGTTTGGAGATATTCCTTTAGCAACAATAGTGTATGCTGTTGTCTTCTTTATTTTAGGATACTTCCTATATGCAACCCTTGCTGCCTTTCTTGGATCTCTTGTTAGTAGAATAGAAGACATTCAGCAGATGATTACACCAATGACGATGTTGATCGTTGCTGGTTTTATGATCGCTATGTTTGGACTAGGTCAACCAGAGACACCATTTATCACTATTTCATCTTATATCCCGTTCTTTGCCCCCATGCTAATGTTTATGAGGGTAGGTATGTTATCGTTACCAATATGGGAGCCGATACTAGCGATTGCGATTCTTATAGTTACCATTATTCTACTAGCAATCTTTGGTGCAAGAGTATATAGAGGTGGCGTTCTAATGTATGGTCGTTCTAACTCTTTTAAAGATATTAAAAAAGCCTTGCAGCTTACAAAGAACGAAAAAAACAAGCTTTGATTTTGAAGCTTGTTTTTTTATTTCATATATAAGAACGTGCATTCGTATTTTTAAGATGCTAAAATATAGAAAAATATAAAAAAATGAGGATCTATATGAAACGAGTAAAATTTATTCATGCTGCGGATTTGCATTTAGATAGTCCGATGGTTGGCCTTAAGTCTTTGCCTTCATCTATTTTCTCTCGCTTGCAGGAAAGTACGTTTGTTGCGCTTGAAAGGATCGTTAATAAGGCAATTGAGGAAAAGGTAGACTTTGTTATTTTGGCTGGTGACTTATTTGATAGTGAGGATAGAAGTATCAAAGCTCAAACACGACTTCGTAATGAAATGAAGCGGCTTTTAGCCCATGAGATACCTGTATTTGCGATCCATGGGAACCATGATCATTTAGATGGAAGTTGGTCACATCTTGATATGTCTAAAAATGTTCATGTCTTTTCCACAAATGTTGAAACAAAGCTATATAAGACGGCGAGCGGAATCAATCTTCGTTTGTATGGATTTAGTTATCCAAGCAGGCATGTTTTTGAAAGAAAAATAGTTGATTATAAGAAAGAAGGAGAAGCCGATTTTCATATTGGGATTCTGCATGGAAACATGGAGGGAAGTCATGAGCATGGAAATTACGCCCCTTTTTCATTAAAGGAATTAGTAGAAAAGGATTTTGATTATTGGGCGCTTGGACATATCCATAAGCGCATGATCATCTCACAAGATCCACCAGTCATTTATCCAGGGAATACACAAGGGAGAAATAGAAAGGAAACAGGGATCAAAGGAGCATATATTGTAACGCTAGAGAAAGGGAATCCGAGCTTTGAGTTTTTTCCTACCTCAGATTGTGTCTGGTTAGAAAAGGAGATCGATGTAAGTGATATAGTTGGTTTTGAACAACTGTATATGACCTGTAAAAGTTCAATTGATTCTGAAAGGGAACATAAAATGGGTACACTCTTGAAAATCCATCTAACAAAACTTTCAAAGGAAAATAATTCAAATGAAAGAGATATTCTAAATGATTTATTGGAAGCTCTACAGGAAGACGAAAAAGAAGAGGTTTCTTTTGTTTGGCCATATGCTATTACAGCCGAAGAGGAGTACAACTGGGATAGGGAGACACTGGCTAAACAAACCGATTTCTATGGGGAGTTATTTCGCCTCACAGATGAACCGAAGGAACTTGAAACAGGTTTAGACTTGCTCTATCAGCATCCGCAAGTGAGGAAGTTTTTGACACCGCTAACTAATGAAGAGAAGAAGGAAATGATACGATATGCGGAGAGTTTTCTTGTTAAACAATTGTTCAAGGAGTAGGAGGTGAAACACATGATTATCAAAGAAATTCAAATCTATGGTTATGGAAAATTAGAAAATGTAACGATTTCGAATCTAGGACCCTTTTCTGTTTTTTATGGAGAAAACGAAGCGGGGAAATCAACAATCATGTCCTTCATTCATAGTATGCTGTTTGGGTTTCCTACAAAAGTTCAGACAGAGCAAAGGTATGAGCCAAAATCGGGAATAAGGTATGGTGGGAAGCTTCTTCTACAGACGAACGATAAGGGAAGTATAGTAATTGAACGGACAAAAGGAAAATCCTCTGGCGATGTTACGGTTACTTTGGAGGATGGTTCAAGAGGGGGAGAGGATCTCCTTAAAGAGCTTTTATCACGTATGGATAAATCTCTTTACCAGTCCATCTTTTCCTTTAATCTGCATGGACTACAAAATATTCATCAGCTAAAAAAAGAAGATTTGGGTAGGTTTTTATTTTCTACGGGCGCTGTAGGGACAGACCGTTTAGTTTTAATTGAATCGATGCTGCAGAAAGAGTTAGATGAAAGGTTTAAACCAAGTGGAAAAAAACCTGTTATCAATAAGAAATTAATAGAGCTTAAAGAGGTTTATAGTGAGTTAAAGAAAGCTGAAAACAAAAATGAGGGCTATTGGCAGTTGGTACGTCAACGTGATGAGCTAGTAGATGAAATTTCTCGACTAGCTCGTTTTGAAGAAGACGTAATGATAGAGAAACAAAGGATTCTAGAGTGGAAAAAGCTTGAACCAGTTGTAAAAGAGCTTGAATACCTGAAAGGGAAAATAAAAGATCAGCCTCCTATTCGGTTTCCTGTAGATGGGATAAAAAGGCTTGAGCAAATCACTCACTGGATGAAGCCGTTGGAAGCTGAGGAAGAAAGGTTAGCTAAGAAGGTTAGAGAACTTAAAGAGGAGCTAGTCAATTCTCAACCTAATCTTGAATTTTTAGAAAAGGAAATAGACATTCAGGAAGCATTAGACAGACTTCCTTTGCTTGAAACGCTCAATGAGGAAGAAAAAAGCTTGCGCATTCAATTTGAGCATCTGCAAAGACAAAAAAGAGAATGGTTAGACAAATTACATATCCCTTTACACGACGATGCACTTTTGAATATGGACACGAGCATGTTTATGAAGGAACGTGTGAACGTAACGCAGAAAAAACAATGGAAGCTTAATGAAAAAAAAGAAGAACTAGATGAGTTATTTGAGCAAGAAAAACAGAACCTAGAGTTACTAGAACAGAGAATAGCAGCTTGTAAGAGTGAATTACTTCCTGAGAGAGAAATTCGTGACCTTGAGGAAAAAGTAAGGCTCTCGAGTATGTCGAGCTTAAAAAACGATTTATCACAAGTGAAACAGACGATTGAAATGTTAAAGGGATATGAAAAAGAGGCAATCAAGGAGTCAAAAAATCACTCCTTTCAATTGCTGATGTTTACGTTCATTTGTATTTTTCTGGGGGGGGTTGGCCTTCTAAAATCAGAATCACTATTTATTTTTATTAGTATTGGTCTTTTTGCTATGGTTTTGTTTTCTGCACTTTTTACTAAAACAAAGAAAACAAAGAGAAATGTTCAATTACAACTAGAAGAATTTTTAAAGAAGAAAAATGAATTAGACGAGCAAACACAAGCAATAGATGATGAGAAATTTCATGAAATTAGCGTTATGTTGGAAAAGGAGAAGCAAAAAGCGGAGGAACTACAACTTCTTACCGTTAGATGGGAGCAGCAAAATAACCATTATGAACGAATAATATTAGACTTTGAAAAATGGGAAACAGAATCTGCAGAAAATGAATCAGAGCTAAAATCAATTGCACAAAAACTATGTTTATCGGAAGAGGTAACGAGGTCATATCTATTAGAGGCATTTAACCTCTTGGAACGGCTAAAAGGCATTATTCATGAGCAAAACGCTCTTCAGTTACAATTGGATAAAAAGATGGATGCAATTGGGAGAATTTCAAAATGTATTGAAGAACACGGACGGCTATACATTGGGAAAGAAATGCCTGTTCCACAACTCGCTATGGAATTAAGAAATCGGTTAAGAGAAGAACAGCAAAAATATATCGCGTTTAGTGCGAAAAACGAGAAACTTCTAGAAAGTAAGGATGAGCTAGAAAGGGTTCGCAGCGAACTTAAACAATTTGTTAACGAAAAGATGGAGTTATTTGTTTTAGCTGAAGTGGACAATGAAGAGGAGTTCCGTTTTGCAGGTTCTGAAATGGAGAGACAAACCACGGTAAGAAATAAAGTAGAAGAACTTCATAAGCAATTGACATTTTCAACTTTACCAGAGAAAGTAATTCTAGAATTTTTAAAAATTACCGATATTGAAAAAGTAATAAAAGACAAGAGTGCAGTCATTGAGGAAAGTCAGAGAAGATATAAGGAAGCTCTAGAACTTCTTTCTGAGACAAAACACCAAATTTCACTTCTTGAAGAAGGAGGGAAGTATTCAGAACTCCTGCATAAGTATACTCAATTGAGGGCTGAGCTAGATGACGAAGCAAAAGATTGGGCACGGTTTGCGCTAGCAAAAGAACTATTGAACAAAACGGTGAGGGTATTTAATGAAGAGAAGTTACCAGCTGTTATAGGTAAAGCGGAGGAATACTTATCGTTTTTAACTGATGGCAATTACCAGCGAATCATTCCAAAGGATAACGGAAGTGGGTTCCAAATTCACCGAAAAGATTATTCCGTGTTTGAAGCCAATGAACTAAGCCAAGCAACAATGGAACAAGTGTATGTCGCGATAAGACTTTCCCTTGTGACAACCATTTATAAAAAGAGACCTTTTCCTATTATCATTGATGATAGCTTTGTTAATTTTGATCACGTTCGAACTAATCGAGTACTCCAACTATTAAAGGAAATAACAAATAACCAAGTTTTATTTTTTACTTGCCACCGTCATTTATTGGACAGTTTATCGAATACCCATATTATCCGTCTCGAAGAAAATCCCGTTCCTCATTAAGGATGGGATTTCTGCTATACCCGAAAAAATGACAATAATCACCGACATGGAATATTGACTGCTTAGTTGAGCAAATATGCTATACTAGAATCATAGAAAGGGGCGTATTTAATGTCAAAAGGTATCCTTGATTATGAAGTAGGAGAAGCGATAGAACAGTTTCTACTAATAAAAAATTCTGTTAAAGGGATCGCTAGTAATGGTAAGCCCTTTTTAACGATTATTTTCCAAGATCAAAGTGGTGAAATTGAAGCAAAACTATGGGACGCATCTGATGAAGATGAAAAGATATATGCTGCACAAAAAATCGTTAGAATCGTGGGTGAAATACAAAACTACCGAGGTCGAAATCAATTAAAGCTAAGACAAATTCGACCTGCATCTCCAACAGATGCTGTGAAATTGGCTGACTTCCTTGAAACAGCTCCAGTTAGTAAGGACGAGATGTCTAGCAAAATCACACAATATATTTTTGATATGAAAAACCCAAATATACAGAGAATTACAAGACACTTATTAAAGAAACATTTAAATGAGTTCTTAGAGTATCCAGCCGCAACAAAAAACCACCATGAATTTGTTTCAGGATTAGCATACCATGTGGTTAGTATGCTTGATTTAGCGAAGGCAATAGCTGAGTTATATCCTAGCCTGGATAAAGACTTATTGTACGCTGGAATCATTCTTCATGACCTAGGGAAAGTAACGGAACTATCCGGACCGATTTCAACCTCCTATACGGTAGAAGGGAATCTAATCGGTCATATATCTATTATGGTAAATGAAATTGGGAAAGCAGCAGACGAGCTTCATATATCTGGCGAAGAAGTGGTTATTCTCCAACATTTGGTGTTGAGTCATCACGGGAAGGCTGAGTGGGGGAGTCCGAAGCCTCCATTAATTAAAGAAGCAGAAATACTCCATTATATTGATAACCTAGATGCAAAAATGAACATGCTAGACCGAGCATTAGAGAGAGTGAAACCTGGTGAATTTACTGAAAGAATTTTCCCTCTTGAACAAAGGTCATTTTATAAGCCAACCTTTCATAAATAAATGCCTACAAAAATGCCCTAAATGGGCATTTTTTTGTTTTTATTTTCATATGGTTTATAAAGACTTGGACAACCATTAAAGAAACAGGAGGACGTTATATGATACCGATTTGGATATACTTTGTAGTTGCAGGAATCTTCATAAGTGCCATTATGGCACTCCGAACAGGAAGAAAAGAGAGAGAGGAAGAAATGCAGAGTATCGAACGAGAAGGAGAAATCTATATGAAAAGAGTTGAGAGAGCAAGAGAAGGGCGCTCCGCTCAATAAAAAAGGTTCCAGGCACCCTGGAACCTTTTTTATTATTATTAACCTTGAGTTGCCGCTTGCTCACTGTCCAATGCTTTTTCTAGATCTTTATCTTTGATTTCAACTTTTGCATCCTTAAGCTCACGTTCCATTGCCTCAGTAATAGAAGCTTCATCAAGCTTGGACACTTTTACTTGATGCTCGATTTCTGCTTTCATATCTTCATATGATTGCTTTTCTTTCTTTTCCGTTACTTGGATAATATGGTACCCATGTTCCGTTTTAACTGGGTTACTAATTGCATTCACATCAAGTGCATAAGCAGCTTCTTCAAACTCCGCAACCATTTGTCCAGCGCCAAACCAGCCAAGGTCCCCACCGTTTGCTGCAGAAGCTGTATCAGTAGAGTATTCTTTCGCAAGATCTTCGAATTTTTCTCCAGCATCAAGCTTAGCTTTTACTTCTTTAGCTTTTGCCTCATCTTCAACTAAAATATGGCGAGCTTTGATTTGAGGCTTATAATTTTCGTAGTATTCCTTCATTTCCTCTTCTGTTGCCTCAATATCCTTTACAGCAGCCTTCTCTTGTAGCATACCAACTCTGAATGTTTCACGAAGGTCTTCTTCACTATCATAACCATATTGAGCTAATGCAACCTCGAAATTATCTCCAAGCTGCTCCTTTAACTCTGCAATTTTTTCATCTAACTCCTTATCAGATACCTCATAATTGTTAGAGAGAACCTTTTCATAAACAAGCTCACGTAAAGTTGCTTCTCCGTATTTTTCCTTCATTGCCTCGTAAAGCTCGTCCTTCGAAATATCCCCAGCAGACGTTTCTACAACGGCAGCAGAATCATTGGCATTGTTACAGGCAGATAAAGTAACGATTCCTGCAATGACTGAGAGGGATAACATCCATTTTTTCATGTTGAACACTCCTACAAAAATATTTTCGTATCTTTTGGTCACAAACATTACTATACCATACCTGATGGGAAGAACAAAAAAAAATGTTTGTTCCCAAGTGGTAAATTTTCAAAAATAAGTAAATAGCCCATCCCATTCTAGAGTGGGTTACATAGTATAAAGGGAACTAGCAATTAGTTCAATAAAAAATGGGTATTCTAAAGATTTTTTTTTGAATGCCACGTTAAAAATTAGAGAGAAAGGGAGGTTCTAATTATGGGAAACAATGGCTTTGCGCTAATTGTTGTTTTGTTCATCTTATTGATAATTGTGGGGGCAGCATATTTATAAACTCCCATATAAATAACAAATCCTTTTAACGGATGTAGCTGTACTTGAATAGTATATAGTACTTTCTCTGAGAGGAGGTGTTAGAATGGGTCACGCGTATGGTGGAGGCTTCGCGTTAATTGTAGTGTTGTTCATCCTTTTAATCATCGTTGGTGCAGCTTGGCTGTAAATCAGTAGATGATAAAAAAGAAAGAGCGGTGGATTATGTCCACCGCTCCTTATTTGGTTCTATGTAAATAGGATTTCTACATAGGAAGATATCAGAAGAATCGTTATTAATATATTAATTGTCCTAAAAACTTGTGGCTGACGTTCTTCAGGAATCTCTTTTTGTAAGCAGAGAGAGTTTGTCAGTTTGTTAATTTGGAATAAAATAAAAATGGCAAGTATTATAAAAAGATATATCATCGTTATCCCTCCTATGGGAAGGTGTTTTCTTGTATTGTAACATAATCAATTTTTAAGTTAAAAGGAAAATTGATTTTGTTAATAATTAGAGAAACAGGACATCAGTAAGATGTCCCATCCTTATTTATAATTAATATTTCATACCCATCTTCGTTTTCTTCAATAAAAGCATTTTTAGGAGCACTAATTACATCTTTTCCACAAATAAGGTCAGATACAGACATACCAATGTGGTAAGCTATTAAAATAGTAAAATAGTGTGCGTAATGCGGAAATAAAAAGCAAGATGCTAACAACACCGAATTAATAATTACAAATGGTGAAAGGAGAGCGATTAAAAACTGATACTTTTTAATAGGTTCTGTAATTTGAATTTTGATTGTCGGGATAAAACCGAATTTAATCTCTACTATTTTTCTAACCTTATCATTCAAATGTGCAATTGGTAAAAAGTGTAGAAATTTATGAGCTGGATACAACATAAATAATGCTAAAATAAAATAAATAAAATGATTGTCATAGAAGTTTGATGCAACAAATAAGTATGTTGCCGGAATATAAAGCAGAATAAAAGTAAATAACATAGTTAAGGCAGACAGTATAAAAAGACGCTGCGATCCATATTGTCTCGTAAAGTTTATTGTTTTCCAGCAATTCAATCGAATCATCCTCCAAATGGAGATATAAGTATTTTGTAAGCTTCATATGTTCCACTTACTTTAGATACTTTACGATGAACAGGTGAAAAAATCAATAGGAAAACAGCAAACAATTTTCGATAATTTTTTTGTCATATTATTTTACATTATATACAATAGAATTATAAGTAATAGAAAAGAGGTAGAAGGATGTTTGACGAGGAGTTATTAGAAAGAATAAAACGCTTAGAATACCATCAAACCCTGCTTTTAAAGATGATTGGAAGTAATAAAGCTAGGTTTGATTTGATGGTAATTGAAAGAGGTTTATCTGAAAGGGACGTACAGGTATTTTGTACAAATTGTGAACGAATGAGCATAGAATTAGAAGAACAGAAAGCGGAAGGCTTTGTGTACTTTCATCCGCTTTTTAAAAAGTTTAAAGAAGAATTACACCCACGCTTACAAGTAAAAGAGGTAATCCATGCGTGTATCCTTCAAAGACTGTTTCTACCGCTAATGGATGAGCTTAAAAGGTACTTATAATTATACATACTCGGATGATGATTTTTTCTTTGTAAGCTTTCCTTCTATTTCTTCGAAATCATGTTCAATGTTTTTGAATGATGTTTCAAAAATCTCCATAAAGTCATCCCCATAAATATTTCGGACAATGGCCATTACTTCAATGATATCCGGAAACTTACCGTATAGCTCCTTTAATGGTAAGGCACCTGAGAAAGCTGCATTTCTTGAAGGCTCATAGTGTTCCATTAAGTCGAGAAGTATGCTTTCTCCTTTTTCCGTAATTTGTACGTATGTGTTTCGCTTATCGTTTTCTTTTTTGGAGAATTGTAACAGTCCTCTCTCCTCTAGCTTCTTTGAAAAGTTAAAAGCAGTAGAAACATGCATGACCCCAAATTTCGCCACATCAGAGATGGATGCTCCATTTAGATGGTAAGCAATCCATAAGATATGATGTTCATTAATGTTAAGATCATACGGCTTAATCCAATGTTGCCAATCCTTTTCAATTGCCTTCCAGAGAGCTTTGCTTAATTGTGCAATTCTCTGACTAAATAGCATTGCTTCTTTCATTGTATAATCTTTATCCGCCATCCCTATTAGTCACCCACTTTTTTTGTCTATTATTTTCATTATGCCAATAAAACAAAAATTAATAAAGATGTAATTTACAAAATTTTTAGAAATTAGGAGAAATTTTATTTCCAATATTGAATTCTGACTACAGATCTATTGAATTCTGGCAGTAGTAAACGTAAATGAATAAGTTGATAATTTCTATCTTAAATAAAAAAATCCTTCTTTTCTTGAGAAAAAAAGGACAATCAAAAACTTTTGTATCCATAGTGACTATTTTTTTTGTAAATCATTTTCTAGTTTTTTTAGTGCTACTTGAATCGATTCAAGCTCCACTTTTATTGTTTGTTGGTTGCTGGTTGTTGAATCCTTCCAGGCTTGTACACTAATTTTAATATCTTTAATCAAGTTCGCTAGAACAACTTTGCCTTCTTTAGAGACGTAAGCGACTTCATTGCTCACATCACGTAATGAAGCTCCCAAAGTGGACAGTTTTTGGCTCCATTCCTCCTCAGAGCGTACTAAATTTTTTCGAAGGGCTTCGCCAGATCGAGGTGTGGTTAGTAATGTAGCAACACCACTAGCAATTCCTCCAACTACCATTCCAAGAAGGACTTTCTTTGCATTCATAAACTCACCCCTAAATATGGTTTATAAGATTTATATTAACATGATTTATTGTTGGTAAACATCCAGTATCACATAGATTCCCGATCCCAAGCATATATATAAATATTTCACGAACAAGAAGGTGGTCTGGATGGTTAGCATATTATTTCTGATAAGCATTATTTGTTTATTAGCAGCATTTTTCTTTGTCTTATCACTAATGAAGCCAGGATTTTATCCTCCAAAAAAGCTGTTAAAAAAAAGGGCAAGCACATTAATGGGGACTGGTCTTATCCTTTTGTTAGCTGCCATTCTTTTATCCAGTATAAAATAGAAAAGAACCCATTAAAGGGTTCTTTTCTACTTAACCAGAAATTACTTGCTGGTTGAGTTTCGTTCTCTTAACAATTACATAGGCAATTGGGTAAAGTACAATCATAGCAATCGTGTTAACTACAGTAGCAGGTAAGACCACACCAGCAAATAATGCTGCAAATGGACCAGGTAATCCAACAATTATACTTGCTGAACCTAAGAAAATAATACCGGACACAACTGTACCAACAGCAGTCAATACACCAACACTTACCATATTGTTTCTGAATTTCTTAAGAGCTAGAAATATTCCAAAGAAAACAAAAGCAGTAATTGGCTTATCAATAATGTTCGGGAATAAACCTCCAGGGAAGCTCGTAGTTAAACCAGATATTATGCCTGTAACTAAAGAAACCAGCAATACATTTTTCTTCTCTGGGAATAGCATAATTCCTAGGAACATCATTGTTAACATCATGTCAGGCTTCATTCCAAAAAGAATTGGTGGAACAACTGCATGTAATACCGCACCCATACCCACTAGTAATGATAATGCAACAAGATTTTTCGTATTCATTTCTCATCTCTCCTCGTCTGTTCTACTCTCATTTTCGTTCCTCCTATAGTGCACTCCTTGCCTATAGCGAAAAACTTGCTCTTATTATATCACACTACTAATTTTAAAAAAAGTTAACTATTCTGGTAATTATCTTTGTGAAAATTTCTTCATAAATTCAGCTAGTTTTTCAACGTTCTCAAGAGGAACAGCATTATAAATAGAAGCACGGCAACCACCGACTGAACGGTGACCATTTAACCCAACAAAGCCTTCTTCTTTTGCCTGTTGAAGGAAAGCTTTTGTTAATTCTTCACTTTGTAAAGTGAAAGTCACATTCATCTTTGAACGGCTATTAGGTGTGGCATGCCCGTTATAAAAACCTTCACTTTCATCAATGACATCATAAAGAAGTTTAGCTTTTTGATCATTTAGTTTTTCTATTGCTGTAACACCGCCTTGATTTTCAACCCAATCAAGTACAAGCTTCAATAAATAAATAGCGATTGTAGGAGGTGTGTTATATAAGGAATTGTTTGATGCATACGTATTGTAATTAAGCATGGTTGGTAACGCATCTGTAGAGCGTTCTAACAAGCTTTTCTTCATAATAACAACAGTAACTCCTGAAGGTCCTAAATTCTTCTGTGCTCCAGCATAAATCAAATCAAATTTTTCAACCTGTAAGTTTTTGCTTAAAATATCACTCGACATATCGGCAATTAAAGGAACAGGTGAGTCTGGGAAGCTTTGCCATTGTGTACCAAAAATCGTGTTGTTACTTGTAATATGCAGGTAGGCAGTATCAGATGTAAGATCTGAAAGTTTGAACTCTGGAATAGATTTATAATTGCTATCTTTACTTGAAGCAAGAATGCTTGTTTGTCCAACCTTTTTGGCTTCCTTTAATGCTTTTTCTGACCAAGCACCAGAAAGGATGTAGGAAGCTGTTTGACCTTCCTGTAGTAGGTTCATCGGAATCATAGAAAACTGAGTGCTAGCTCCACCTTGTAAGAAAAGGACTTCATAATCATCAGGAATGTTCATAAGTTTTCTAAGCTTTGAGATGGCACCATCGTGAACTTCCTCATATGGCTTGCTTCTATGGCTTAATTCCATAACCGACATGCCTGTACCGTTAAAATTAAGTAAATGCTTTTGAGCTTCGATTAGAACCTCCGCAGGAAGAGCAGCTGGTCCTGCATTAAAATTTAGTGCACGATTCATACAATTCATACCTCCATTTAGATGTTTACGGTTTAAAGCAACAAAGAAAAAAGATATATTTATCCTAACAGAAAATCGTACTATGTAAAGACGAGAATTTGAACATTATGAAAATTTTAAAAAGGTATAAAAAAGACTGTTCAAAAAGAACAGTCTTACAGTTGACTACTGATAGAATCAGCAATTTTACGAAGGTCATCTGGAGTATAGTTACTTTGGTTAGATTTCCAAATTGCTCCAAAGCCATCTCCGTCTCCATAACGAGGAATAAGATGCATATGGAAGTGGAACACCGATTGTCCAGCTTTTTCTCCATTGTTATTAACAAGATTTAAACCTACTGGATGATAGGTATCTTTAATAGCATTGGCAATTTTCGGTGCTATTTTAAATAATTCACTAGAAATTTCCGGAGTCAATTCGTATAGATTTTCCTTATGTACCTTCGGAATGATTAGTGTATGTCCCTTTGTCACTTGGCTAATATCTAAAAACGCCAAAACATGTTCATTTTCAAATACTTTGGATGCGGGAATTTCTCCATTCACTATTTTACAAAAAATACAGTCGCTCATTATTTTTCCCTCCTACTCATATATATGTATATTTTACCATATCATTTTAACAAATAAGAGGGCAGGATTCGCAAGGAATCCCGCCCATTCTTGAAGGGAAAGCTTTTTATCGTTCTATAGCAATAAATTCTCTTTGATAAACACCTCATTTAAAAAATGAATTGTTTGTCTATAGAGATTTCGATCCTTTGTTCAAGCGAACCATCCCCTTATCTTTATATGTTTTACAACTTATAAAGCATGGCAGATTGGTCTTTTGCGAACACCTCATTTATAAAAATGTGGGTAAGATCAAAGCATATAGGAACGTTAAACGTATCGTGATTGATTATTATCGCCCACTGACACCTCATTTCGATGATTGAACATCTACTGTTGCTCCCCTTCGAATATTATCATGCCCGCAATAAAGGGTTATATACGTAGATGCATGATTTTTTTAAAAATACCTATTTCTATTTTTTAGGATGACAATTTGTTAAAATGGTGCTAACAACAGATGGAGGAAGATATATGACACTTTTGCAGCTTTCAAATATTACTGGTGGATATACTAGAAACCCTGTTTTAAAAGATATTTCTTTTGATGTAAAAGCAAATGAAATTGTAGGTTTAATCGGATTAAACGGGGCAGGTAAAAGCACGACGATTAAACATATTATTGGATTAATGGAGCCACAAATGGGTGAAATTACGATAAATGGGAAGGCAATACATACAAACAAAGAGGAATATAGAAGAGAATTTACATTTGTACCAGAAACGCCGATTCTCTATGATGAGCTAACATTAGATGAGCATTTACGTTTAACTGCTATGGCATATGGTCTTGATGAAAAGACATTTCAGGAGAGAAAAGATATTCTGTTGAAGGAATTTAGAATGAATAAGAGGCTTAAATGGTTTCCTGCCCATTTCTCAAAAGGCATGAAACAAAAGGTGATGATTATGTGTGCCTTTTTAGTACAGCCCTCCCTTTACATTGTTGATGAACCCTTTGTAGGACTTGATCCACTTGGAATACAATCTTTGTTAGATTTAATGAAAACGATGAAGGAAAGCGGTGCGGGTATCCTGATGTCTACTCATATACTTGCTACTGCTGAAAGGTACTGTGATCGTTTTGTTATCCTACATGAAGGTAAGGTTCGTGCTAAGGGCACTTTAACAGAATTAAGGGAACAATTTTCGATGCCTGAAGCTACACTTGATGATTTATATATTCAGCTCACAAAGGAAGAAGATTATGTTTGATGCACAGAAGCTTTGGAGGGAGCGCCTCGGAACAGCAAGTAAAGAAATTGGTCGTTATTCTCGATATATTTTTAACGGTCATATCGTCATTGTCCTTGTTTTTTTATTAGGAACGGCTGCATTTTATTATCAGGAGTGGGTAAAGACTTTATCTGGTGATTTTCCCGTAGCCTTATTAATGGCAACCGTCTTGTCACTGGTAATAACAATCAGTCCGATTTTTACTTTTGTAGTTGATCCGGATAAAGTATTTCTTCTTGCACTAGAGGAAAGACTTGAATCATATTTTAATCGCAGTATTGTTTTGAGCTTTTTTATTGGATTGTATTTAATAGTGCTCTTTCTTGGTGTCCTTATGCCGATATATGCTCAAGTGACAGGGAGTGGTTTTAAGCATTTCCTTCCGTTTCTAGTTGTGTTAGCTGGGCTTAAGCTAATCAATCTGTTTATCAGATGGAGAGTGCAATATTATGTCGAGGAGTCCACTCAGAGGCTGGATACGTTCATCCGATTTGTGGTGAACGGGGTATTTTTATATCTTCTTTTTAATCAAGCGGTATTTGGGTTTGTTGCAGTTGTCGGGGGCTTATTACTCCTTTTATTATTTACATACTACAAGCAAACCAAGAAAAAAGGATTAAAATGGGAGCGTCTCATTCAACTGGAAGAAAGAAGAATGATGTCATTTTATCGCTTAGCTAATTTATTCACAGATGTCCCTAAATTAAAGGATGAGGTAAAGAGACGCAGGTGGTTAGACTGGATTACTTCAAGTTTACCGTATAAACAAGAGGCTACATTTCTACATTTATTTCTTCAAACATTTATTCGAGGTGGAGATTATCTTGGCTTATGGATACGACTAACTGTTATTGGAGGACTGATCCTGTATTTTGTAACCTTTGGATATGGACAAATACTTTTTGTGATTTTGTTTATTTACCTAACAGGTTTTCAATTGCTCCCACTATGGAATCATCATCAAAATAAGTTGTGGATTCAATTATATCCTGTAATAGAAATAACGAAGAAACGTTCCTTCCAAAAGCTTCTTTTTGTTGTATTAAGTATTCAGTCCTTATTACTGTCCGTTCCCATTGTTATGAAAGGGGAATGGCTTGTCAGTGGTATTGCATTAGTTGCCGGAATTGCTTTTAGTTATTTGTTCGTTTATCAATACAGTCATAAAAAGCTGACGTAAAATTTATAAAGCTGGTTACACTATGACTACCCAGAATAGAAAGGGGAGTCATAATGGAAAACACAAGCGAATTTGTTGAAAAACTGGCAGAAAATAAAAAAAAGGATCTGAAAAATAAGAAGCGTGGAAATGGTCATCCGGAAAAGAGGCTTCCAAATAAGCAACATTAAAGTGAAGAAGGCAAATGCCTTCTTCTTTTTTTGAAACAAATGGTTTTGTTCATCCGTATAAAGAAGGAGGAGGGGGATCTTGTAATGAATGAATACGAATTAAAGGTTTATCATGATATCGTCCTATGGAAACGAAGGTTATCAAAAAAATCTCCTCTCCTTCAGAGGGTATCAAAAAAAGCACAAGGGAAAATTAATGAATTGATCCCTTCAAAGGTGCATCAAGTGATTACCGACAGCATTAAGCAAATGGTAAAGGCTTTATTATTGGGATCGTATGTCACAACTAGAAAAGCGAATCTGGTAGGTTTATCTTTAATGGAAAAAGATAAATTGGCTACGGAAAAACTTTCCCTCTATCGAAAAACAGCAACATTAGAAGGGGCCGGTACAGGAGCGGGAGGAATATTTTTAGGGTTAGCTGACTTTCCACTATTATTATCCATCAAAATGAAGTATTTAAGTGAGACAGCTTCCATATACGGATTTAATCCTGAAAAGCTTGAGGAACGAATATTTATATTACATGTATTTTCACTTGCGTTTTCAAGTGATGAGAAAAGAATAGAAACATTTGAGATCATTGAAAATTGGGAGGAAAGAAAACAGAATTATACAGATGTCGAATGGCAGTCTTTCCAACAAGAGTACCGTGATTATATTGACTTTTTAAAAATGCTTCAGCTCGTACCTGGAATCGGAGCAGTTGTTGGGGCGTATGCCAATTACAATCTTCTCGATTCTTTAGGAGAAGTGGCAATGAACTGTTATCGACTTCGATTACTTAAAACGGCCCCCACGGTTGATTAGTTGACCTAGAGGGCTTTATTTATATTTGGAACAGTGAGGCGAATCAAAGGTGGGAGGGATTTGGACAGGAGAGGCAGGAAGAAGAGGGGAAGAGTCCGAAAGCGAGGTTCATTCCAACAGGGCACTTTAAAAGGAATAAAGCTTGGAGATTATCTCCAAGCTTTATTTATAACTAATGGCAGCCGATCCAAGCGTTTTCGCAGCTACGAGTAGGGCTTGCTCATCAATATCAAATTTCGGATGATGATGTGGGTAAGCTACCTCTACACCAACAGGCTTCGCCCCAGTAAAGAAGAAGGTTCCATTAACATGCTGTAGATAATAAGCGAAATCTTCTCCACCCATTTGCAGCTCTGCTTCTTCCACTACCTTTATGTCCTCTATTTCATTTGCTAGTTGAACCAGATACTCAGTTTCTGCTTTATGGTTAACAACAGCCGGATAACCTTTAACATACTCGTAGGAATACGAGCAATCGGAAGCGAGGCATGTACCTTTTACAACGCGCTCGATTTCACCAGCAATAAAGTCACGAAGATCTTCATTAAATGTTCTTACAGTTCCTATCAGCTTTGCTTTATCGGCAATTACATTGAAGGCATTATCCGCAACGAAGGATCCAACTGTTACAACAGCTGATTCAACCGGACTTACGCGTCTGCTTACAATTTGTTGTAAATTGGAGATGAGCTGAGCACCAACGACAATGGAATCCTTTGTCTTATGTGGCTGTGCACCATGCCCACCTTTTCCTTGGATGGTGATTTCAAAACGATCCGCAGCTGCCATGATAGGACCTGTACGGTATTGGATGTTTCCTGTCGGTTCGCTTGCCCATAAGTGAGTCCCAAAGATAACATCTACACCTTTAAGGCAACCTGCTTCAATCATGGATGCGGCGCCTCCAGGAGCGTACTCCTCTGCATGTTGATGGATCATAACATATGTACCATGGAGTTCATTTTTTAATTCATGAAGTGCTTTAGCTAGCACAAGTAGAGACGCCGTATGACCATCATGCCCACAAGCATGCATCACACCTGGAACAGTTGACTTGTAAGGAACATCCTTTTCGTCCTGAATAGGAAGGGCATCAAAGTCAGCACGAAGGGCAACTGTTTTTCCAGGATACTTTCCTTGGATCTTTGCCACTACTCCATTACCTCCGACACCTCTTTGAACCTCTACACCAAGCTTTTCATAATATGATGCGATATAGTTAGCCGTGTTCACTTCTTGGAAGGAAAGCTCCGGATGCTGATGTAAGTATCTTCGAATTTCAACCATTTCAGAATAATAATCTTCTAGTTTTGTAAACAGTGTCGTAAGCAAATTAATCTTCACTCCTTTGATTAATATCAGATAATTATAGCATTTTTTTTGCTGGAAAAATGGAGAAAGTTTGCTAAAATGTTGTAAGAAATGTAAAAAAGGGGATTGGATTTGAGAGATGAGTTTTGTACATTCTAAGAAGGCACATGCGTTATCGGTTTTATCTTTGCTATTATCTATTTTTTTCTTTGCTGGGATACCGCCTGAGGGGGGATCTTCTTTTGATCTTTGGAGTCAAGAAATCATCAGTAAATGGTTTGGAGAATCCTCACATTCTTTTTTTGTAATAATTTCAGAGCTTGGATCAAAACAAGGAATCGGCATTATTGCATTACTTTTTATCGGTTGGCTTTGGTGGAAAAAAAGAGATTATACAGCAATTGCTGTATTCGTTTTGGCTATTGCTTCCGGAAATATCGTTAACAAATATATAAAGAGTTTGGTAGGGAGAGAAAGGCCGGCAACGGCTCCAGCTGAAGATTTATTGAGCCTAAGTTTTCCAAGTGGCCATGCGATTAGGAATTATTTTATACCTGCTTATCGTGTATTTTCTTACTAATCACATCAAAAAGAAGTCTTCTCAAATAATGATAGGAGTCGTAGCGGGTCTATTGGTGGTTTTGGTTGGTATAAGCAGAAGTGTTCTTCTAGCTCATTATCCTTCAGATGTATTTGGAGGATTTGCGTTAGGATATCTCTGGACCTATATGTGGATTATCTTTTACGAAGTGTTACAGACAAAAAGAAAGACTACCTCCAAAAGGTAGTCTTTCGTACGTTAAATAGATAAGAACTTCACACAAACTGCATCAGGGACGGTAATGTCCGATTGAAGAAGACGAAGACTACCTGATTCCTTGTCTCTAGCAAATAGAACGAGGTTGCTTGATTCTTGGTTAGAAGCGACGATATATGATTCAGTAGGGTCTAGTGCAAAGTCGCGAGGCCAATCACCTTCTGTTGGTGTATGTTCAAGGAATGAAAGTGATCCATTTTCGTCGACAGCAAAGCTTGCAATGCTGTTATGTCCTCGATTTCCTGCATACACATAACGACCATCGGAACTGATGTGAATCGCACTTCCTTGATTGTTTTCTGTAAAGCTTGAAGGAAGAGTAGAAATAGCTTGCACTTGTTTTAAGCTACCATTAGCAGAATCGTATTGAAGAACAAGAACCTCACCGCTAAATTCTGTCATGACATAAGCAAGTGGTTTCGTTGGATGAAAGACGATATGTCTTGGACCACTTCCGGGTTTAACAGAAAGTTCATATACAAGGGAAAGTTGATCTTCTTTTCGTTCATATGTAAAGATTTTATCAATCCCAAGTTCAACTGCAACTACGTATTTTCCATCAGGGGTAAGGCCAGAGTAATGTGTATGTGCCTTTTCCTGTCTAGGATCTGGACCGCTTCCAGTGTGGGTAACGCTTGAAGAAGCAGGTTGGATTTCACCAGTTTCCGGGTTTACTTGATGAACTTCTACCGAACCTTTATGGTAATTCGCGGTAAAAAGTTCAGTATTGCTTGGGTTTATTTCTAAGTGACAAGGAGGAGAACCTGCCGCACCTTGTTCATTAATTTTTTGAAGCTTTCCAGTACCTTCTTCAATTGAAAAAGAAGTTACTCCACCGAGGTCTCCGTTTTTCGAAACGGAATAAAGAAATTTATTATCTCCTGTAATAGACAGATAGGTTGGGTTATCGACTTTACCAGCAAGCTCAACCTCTTCTATTTTTCCTGTTTTTGTGTCTAAAACAAAGCGATAAATCCCTTCACTATCACCTTTTGTGTACGTACCTACATATCCAATTACTTTATCAGCGCTACTCAAGGCATTCCCTCCAATAAATTAATATACAATGTAATCCTATTCGTACAGTCATTGAAAATCAAGAAGGAAGTCTTATTTTAATTATCACCTTGACAACAAACAGGGAGTAATGTTAACTTTTCAGAAAAGTCCGTAGAACGAAACCAATCATATTTTAGATAGAAAAGATTCTGGGGGAGTAGGTTCGAAATGATTATTTCTCGTCTCACGATGATACTCGGAGAACTAATGGGAGCGAAGGTGCCTATTACGAGTGAGTATTTAGCTAGTGTTATTAAAGTAACATCAAGAACCATTCGTAATGATATGAAAGACCTTCAGGCAATCCTTGAAAAGAACGGTGCAGATATTAAGTCAGTAAGAGGTACTGGATATGAACTAGTAGTAAATAACAATCAACGATTCATCACCTTTATTAATGAAGTGTTTCAAGATACGACAGAGACCAACGTTGGAAGACCCGATTCTCCAGAGGAACGGATCAGGTATATAATAACGAGGCTACTTCTTACGAACAAATTTGTAAAGCTTGATCATATAGCTGATGAAATCTTTGTCAGTCGCTCAACGATATTGAATGACGTAAAGGATATTAAGAAAATCCTTTCGCGTTATGGACTAAGCCTAGAAAAGAAGCCTAATTATGGCTTAAGGATTAAAGGGGATGAAGTCAAGGTTCGGTTTTGTATGTCGGATTATATCTTTAATAAAAAGAGAGACGAACTTGATATTGTCAATGAGCAACTTAATATCCTAACCAAAGAAGAAATACTTGTGATTCGTAATGTTATTTTAGCGCTTATAAGGGAGCATCATATAACTCTTTCTGATGTAGGGTTAAATAACTTAATTATCCATGTAGCAATAGCTTGTAAGCGTATACGTGAAGGTAACCATGTTTTGTTGTATTCTGATGAGTTGAACGAGATTATTGGACAAAAGGAATATGCCGTTGCTGAAAAAATTGTCCGAAATATAAGCGAAAGCCTCAGGGTTGATTTTCCAGAAAATGAGGTTGCCTATATAGCAATCCATCTTTTAGGTACAAAAATGATTGAAAAGTCACCTGGAGAGCAAGTAGAGAGAGTGATTGATAAAAAAATTGCTCAGCTTGTGTCTGACATTCTTGCAAAAATAGATGAGAAGCTAACATTAGGCATTAGCGACGATAAAGAACTCTTTGAACAAATGTGCCTACATGTTAAGCCCGCAATCAACCGATACCGCTATGGAATGAACTTAAGAAATCCAATGATTGAAGAAATCAAGGCGAATTATCCAGTTGCCTTCCAAGCAGGACTCATTGCTGGTAAAGAGTTAAAAAAACAGCTGAGTATAGACATTGACGAAAATGAAATCGGCTACTTAGCCCTCCATATTGGAGTAGCAATGGAGAGAAAGCAAATTCATCATGGTCCGAAAAGATGCTTAATCGTGTGTGCATCAGGCGTAGGTAGTGCGAGATTGCTTTACTACAAGCTTCAGTCAACTTTTGGTCCGAAGCTTGATATTGTAAATACAACCGAATTTTATAAACTGCAGCATATGGATTTACAGGATATAGATTTCATAATTAGTACTGTGCCTATTCAGCAAAAAATGTCCATCCCAGTGATCCATGTGAACACATTTTTAGGTGACCAAGATTTAAACAAAATTAGGTCGGCTGTGTCTGAACAAACGACAACCCTTGAATATACGAGAGCAGAACTAGTTTTCTTACAAAAAGCACTTTTAACGAAAGATGAAGTGTTTTCATACATGTTCTCGCAGTTAAAAGAAATGGAATTGATTGATGATGTTTTCATTGAATCAGTGAAGGAAAGAGAATCTCTTTCTTCCACATCCTTTGGAAACTTCGTTGCTATTCCACATCCCTTAAATCCATTAACGGATGAGACATTTTGGTCAATTTGTACATTACAAAAGCCAATTGAGTGGGATGATAAACTTGTCCAATTTGTTTGTTTACTCAGTGTTGAAAAGGATAGTAGCGGAGATTTACAACGAATGTATGATATGCTTGGTAAAGTAATCGATGACCGGGAGTTAGTACAACAATTAATAAAAGCCAAGTCCTATCTTGAATTTAAAGACACCTTCTTAAAGCTGTAATGGTGGGTGTCTATTTTTTCGAAATAATTGTAAACGGTTACTATTTTTAGTAGAGGGGGATTTTAATGAATATTTTGTTATGTTGTGCAGCTGGTATGTCAACAAGTTTATTAGTTAGAAAAATGAATCAAACATCAATGGACCAAGGTGAAAATAATAAAATATGGGCCGTACCTGGGGATGTTGTTTATAAACATATTAAAGACGCAGATGTGGTTCTATTAGGCCCTCAAGTTCGCCATTTACTTCCTGAACTTAAAAAGCTTGGTGAAGAAAAGGGAATTCCAGTCGATGTAATCAACACCGTTCATTATGGTACATGTAATGGTATGGAAGTATTAAAATACGCCAAATTACTAAAGAAATAATAACTAAAGTCAAGAACAGGGAGAGGTTTCCCTGTTTTTTTTTGTTAAAGCATTTTCTACAATAGGCATTTCCTTTGAGAAACGGAAAAATGATAGATGTAAGTGAAAGCGTTTTACATTTAGAATAAAGACATCAAGAAGACAACACAGTGAGCAAAACAAGCAAGTACTTCTTGATAATGAATTAATCTAATTATTCTCTCAAGATAGTTACTTAAAATATTAGGAGGAATTTTATTATGAA
>NZ_BCVH01000025.1 GCF_001591645.1 Robertmurraya korlensis NBRC 107688
GTTCTCCCCGCGTTCCCGCTCCGATGGGCACTGACACGCCCTCTCTCTTACCGTTCTCCCCGCGTTCCCGCTCCAACAAGCACTGAGATACTAATTTTACTTATTCCCCAATCATTTCTGCTATTCGCGAGAAGCATTATGTAGTAGGATGATAGAGTAACGCTTTAAAGAAAGGATGTTATTATGACTCTTCCATACAAAATGATTGTGTTAGATTTAGATGATACTTTGCTCAATGACGAACATATTCTTTCAAAAAGAAACAAAGAAGCCTTAATGGCAGCGCAAGAGCTTGGGGTTAAAGTTGTTCTGGCATCTGGCCGACCAACATTCGGGATGGTTTCCATTGCGAAGGATTTACAGCTAGATCATTACGGAAGCTATATTCTTTCCTATAACGGATCAAAAATTATAAATGCTACATCCAATGAGGAAATTTTCAATTCTACCATTTCTAGTGAGATGGCTCACCGCTTATATGACTTGAGTAGACGTGAAGGTGTGTCAATTCTGTCCTATAAGGATGAAAGCATTGTCATTGAAGAGCCTAACGAGTATGCGGATATTGAATCAACCATTACAGGTCTTCCGATGCAAATCGTTGATCAATTTAAAGCTCACATTACTGAGCCTGTTGTAAAAGCAATGATGCTTGCACATCCAGATGTTCTTGTGAATGTGGAACAAACTCTGATTAAAGAAGTTGGAGAGGAAGTAAGTGTGTTCCGTTCTAAGCCTTTCTTCTTAGAATTCACAGCTCTTAACGTAACAAAAGGAACTAGCTTAAATCAATTAACAAAGCAGCTTGGCATTACCGCTGAAGAAGTGATAGCAATCGGTGATAGCTATAATGATATTACGATGATTGAATTTGCAGGTCTTGGTGTCGCAATGGGTAATGCACCAGACGCGATTAAAGATATTGCTAATCATGTAACAGAAACAAACAACAATGATGGCGTTGCTAAAGTTGTTGAGGATTTTATTCTTTCGAAGGTAAAGGTTGCAACTGAATAAAAAAACAAACGTCCCGGAACTTACTCCGGGACGTTTGTTCTATTTATTTCTGCAACTCATGAACCACTTCTTCTAGACGCATCCCTCTCGATGCTTTGACAAGAACCAGTGTCTTTTCATCCGTGTGTTTCTTTAGTTCTGTAATTAACTCCGTTTTATTAACATACGCTTTTACCCGATCTTCTGGAAGCACTGACTTCGCTCCGTCTGCGATGGACCCGCCTAGCTCTCCATATGTAAAAACATAATCAATGGCTTCCTTGTTCACACCTGACCCTATTTCATAATGGAAGTTTACCTCATTTGGGCCAAGTTCAAGCATATCACCAAGAACAAGAATCTTCTTCTCGTACCCAGAAAGACTGGTAACAAGATCGATTGCTGCCCTCATGGAAGTAGGGCTGGCATTATAGGCGTCATTGATGATTTTTTCTCCTTTACCACCAGGAACAAGCTCCATTCTCATGCTTGTCAGTTGTAGATGAGAAAAACCTTCATTCATCTTTTCAAATGGGATACCAAAGTGGTTGGCAATTAACATCGACCCTAACGCATTTAAAATATTATGTGTACCAAGAACAGGCAAGTGATACTCCTGAGTATCCTTGTTGATTGTAAACGAACTGCCGTCATCCTTTTGGGCGATCAATACAGGATATAAAGTGTTTTCACTAGAACGCCCGAACGTTTGAAGCTCGGCACTTCCTTTATAGTGTGAAAGTGAGTCACTAAGAAGCGGCTCATCTCCGTTGTAAACAATCAATCCATTGTCACTAATTCCCTCTATAATTTCAAGTTTTGCTTTTGCAATATTTTCTCTGCTACCTAAGTCCTGTAGATGGGATTCTCCGATATTTGTAATAATCACCACATCCGGTTTTGCTAGCTTTGATAAAAACTCAATTTCTCCTAGCGCACTCATTCCCATTTCAACCACTGCTATATCGGTGTCCTCTTCTAATCGTAACAGCGTTAAAGGCAATCCAATATGATTATTAAAATTCCCTTCCGTCTTTTGTACCTTATAGGAAAGAGCAAGGAGATTGGCGGTCATATCCTTCGTCGTCGTTTTTCCGTTACTACCTGTGATACCAACTACTTTAACAGAGAGTTCATCTCGGTAACTACGCGAAAGCTGTTGCAATGCCTCTAATGTGTTATCTACTAATAGAATAGGAAGTCCTGCTGGCGGGTTAGGGACATCCTTTTGCCAAAGTGCTGCGGCAGCCCCGTCCTGAATAGCAGCCTCTACAAATTTGTGCCCATCAGAATTTGCTCCTTTAAAAGGGACAAATAAATTCCCCTTTTCGATCTTTCTTGAGTCAATGGAAACTCCACAAATCTCAACCTGTTCAAACGGCTTGACTTCATTTAAGATAGTCATCATTTCCGTTAGCTTTTGAATGGTTCTTTTGATCATTCTCATACCTCCTACTCATAGATGAAGGAAAACACGGCAATTACTTGCCGTGCCTCCATTAAAACGTATACTTAATTTTTTGTTTTTCTGCGTGGCGCTCCTTGGCAAGGTCCACTAGCTTTTCGATTAATTTTGGATACTCTACGCCTGTATGCTTCCATAGAAGAGGGAACATGCTAAACGGTGTGAATCCAGGCATTGTATTCACTTCATTAATGTAAGCCTTACCGTCTTTTGTTAAAAAGAAATCAGCACGAACTAATCCTGAGCAATCCAGAGCTTTAAAAGCTTTTATGGCCAATTCCTTTAACTGACTGTACTCTTCCTCTGTAATCTCAGCAGGAATAATTAAAGCGGTATTGCCATCTTCATATTTTGCTTTATAATCGTAAAATTCAACCTTAGGGACAATTTCTCCAGCAACCGAGCACTCTGGATCATCATTTCCTAACACAGCAATTTCTACTTCTCTTGCTATTACCCCTTGTTCAATAATGATTTTACGATCAAATTGGAATGCTTCTTTACATGCCTCAGCAAGCTCCTCGCGGTTGGAACATTTGCTGATTCCAACACTTGATCCAAGGTTAGCTGGTTTTACAAAGCATGGGTAACCAAGCTCCGCTTCCACCTGATTATAAGCTTCTTCTGAATTTTTTTCAAAACTGCTACGGATAAAGGATACATAATTGACCTGTGGCAAACCAGCTTGCGCAAATACATTTTTCATTAATACCTTATCCATACCTACAGAAGAAGAAAGAACACCATTTCCTACATAGGGAAGATTTAAAAGTTCAAGTAATCCTTGTACCGTTCCATCCTCCCCATTTGGACCATGAAGTAGTGGGAAAATAACATCATAACCTGAATCCTGCCCTTTACTAGATAACGCAGGTGATAAAGAGGTTGGTGGTAGGGCATCACCTTCTGTATAGATTAGCTCTTTCACTGTTTCAACCGGACCAGTTAATAAACCCCCACTAACCCAGCTACCTTCTTCCGTTATATAAATGGGATGTATTTCAAACTTACTATGATCAAGTGCATTAATAACTGCTAATGCTGTTTGTAACGACACTTTATGTTCAGCAGACTTTCCACCGTATAATAACCCTAACTTCGTTTTCATAAATGTACCTCCATATTGTCATTGCCTTTACTATTTTACCACTATCTATTTTAAGAAAGGAACCGTACATCTGTGCATTTATGTAGTTTTTTTCCTAAGTCCTTCGTTCTATACCTATGTCAGGAATAGCTTGATTTACAACCATTTCATTTCACATACTAAAAAGGCGCATAGAATTATGCGCCTTTCATTTGTGATACTTAGTGGAAAAGTCTTTTCAGCCAGGAATCCTTGTTTTCCTTTTCGGTCTCTGGAATATCTTCTCCTAGTAAATCTGTCTTTCCAATTTCTTTTCCTAAAACAAGTACTTTAAGCTCGCCTACTTTTCCTTTACGCAGTCCTCTTTGATTAGATGGTTCAAATTGAACTTGAACACTTTCTTTTTCCTCTTTTGTCATTGGATAGACAATCTCATGCTCAGGTTTCGCATTACCTAGGTAGGAGCCTTGAAAAGAGGCAAATTTCTCTTTGCTAACAACCTCTACTCGCTCATATTTTTGAAAAGCCATATTAAACAGGGACATATGGTCTTTCCAATCTTGACGGTCATTAATCGTAACAACTATTAATTTCAGATCATCTTTTTCGGCTGTAGATACGAGGGTTCGCTTGGCTCGAATGGTATAGCCAGTTTTCCCACCTGTAGAATATGGGTATAGGATCGTAAGAAGCTTATTTTTATTAAACCAAGTTCCGACTGAACGATTTAAACTTTTGCATTGATATTCCTTAGTACCTGATATTTTTCGATACTGTTCATTTTTCATTGCATATTTAGTGAGTAATGCCATATCGTATGCCGTTGAATAATGATTTTCATGGTCATCCAGGCCATGCGGGTTGGCAAAAACGGATTTTGTCATCCCAATCTCTTTCGCCTTTTCATTCATCATCTTCACGAATTTGTCCAGGCTTCCACCGACATGTTCCGCAATGGCGACTGCCGCATCATTTCCAGAGCGAAGCATTAATCCATAAACAAGATCTTCTAGCTTAATTTTATCCCCGGGTTCTAAATAGAGAGATGAACCTTCCGTTCCGGACGCCTTTTTACTAACGGTTACCATCTCATTCATCTTCCCTGATTCTATCGCTAAAGTAGCGGTCATAATCTTTGTAATGCTTGCAATACGCATTGGCGTGTGAGCATTTCTCTCAAATAATACTCTCCCTGATTCTTGTTCCATTAAAATAGCCCCTTTAGCAGAAATGGCATGGCTTTTTGTTGGAACAGCAGTTACCGTTGACAAAAGCAATAGAAATACGAGTATTGATTTTAAGTGTCTCATTCTATCCCCTTTCTAACAATCAGTAGCAAGGGTTATTTTTTGAGTTTGTCGGTCTTTATATTCCTAATTAATAAAAATGCAACAAAAAAATCGACCCTTTGTAAAAAAGGATCGACATTCTCATTAAGGGATAGGAGTGCATATTTCAATGTAATGACCATCCGGATCTTCCACGTACGCCACCTTCTGACCCCATGGCTTCTCTGTGGGTTCAAGTAATACCGGTACTCCTGCCTGACGAACTCGTTCTACAAGTCCCTCGACATCCTCCGTAACAAAGCCAAGCTCAAAGGTTTGGCACTTTTGAATACCATCTGGAATAGGCAGGCCGGTTACTTCTCTTCCTCCTGCCCTTGTATTCATACTTAAAATGGTTGAGCCCGTTTCATATTCAATGTAAGAACCAAACTCATTTCGTAGCTTTAATCCAAGAAGTTCACCATAAAATTGCTTTGTTTTTTCTAAGCTGTCTACGTACAAAATCACATACCCTAGCTTAATATCCATCACAATCTCCTCTTCCCTACTTCCCTATTTTCGAAACACCTTCGCACTTCTTACATATTCAACATCCTTGACACCTAAACGAAAATTTATTACTCTCGCCAAAGCAAAAAAGTAATCTGAAAGACGATTTACATACTGTAAACATACTTTTGGTGTAGTCGAATCAGCCTTTGATAAACTGACAATTAGACGTTCCGCTCGACGAGAAACCGTTCGAGCTATATGAATGGTGGCAGAAGCCTTTGTTCCTCCTGGTAAAATAAAGCGCTCGAGTGGTGGTGCTTCCTCCGTAAACAGATCGATTCTTTGTTCCAAGTATTCAACCGCTTCCTCTGTAAGCTTCGGTAAACGCTTGGCTGTTACATTCGCCAAATCTCCTCCGCAGTCAAACAGCTCATGCTGAATTTTCTCTAAGTCCGCCAGCACATCAGCAAACACATTAGCATCAAGCTCAGCAACCGCTTGTCCAACAAAGCTATTTACCTCGTCAATCGTTCCATATGCCTCCACTCGTATATCATCCTTGTCCACTCTTCCACCGATGATGCTCGTTTGTCCCTTATCTCCTGTCTTCGTATAAATCTTCATTTGCTCTCGTCCCCCTTTTAAATGGTTACTTCTTTTAGTGAGAAGGCTCTTTCCCCCTTTTCAAACCCTTCCTTCGTAAATCGTAGCTCATAATAACAATCATGTGAGACATTCCAATCCCAGTATGCTCGTTCGTCTGGTGCATATGAAGCTAATAAATGTCTTATCACACCTGCATGGGTGACAACAAAAGAACTGTTCCAGCTATTATTTTTTACTTTTCCAATCATCCTGTTCCAGCCAATCTCCACTCTTCTTACAAACTGCTGAAAGCTCTCACCGTTAGGTACGATTATCTCTTTGTAATCATTCAGCCATTTTATATATTCCTCATTATCCTTTAGCTCTTCAAACGTGAACCCTTCAAAGTCGCCAAAATGCATCTCTCTTAGATCACTCATTTGAATCGGTTCGACATCAGGGAATAACGCCTTTAACGTGGAAACACAACGACCTAAATCGCTTGTAAAATAGCCCTCAAAAGACGTTACTAATGGTGGCGGAGGCTCGCATAAAGGTGAATCCGTCCACCCTAAATATGCTCTTTTTTTATTTGCTTCTGTTAAGCCATGCCTGCATAATGCCATAACCACACAATCATCCATAGCAGCCACTCCGTCCCTTCTGCAGATGCTCCCAATACATCCCCGGTAATTCCTCCAAACCAATGCTCCGATTTCACTCGAACAAATAGGTAGCTAAGAACTGCACTTACAAGTAACAAAAGGAAAAAAGGAACGATAGCTGGTGAGATAATACTTAACCCTACTAACGCCATAAGGCAAAACAATGGATAACTAACTAAAGCTATTTTACTTACTCTTTCTCTAAAAAACGCTGCAAGTCCTTCTTTTTTTGCGAGTGGAGCAAGTACTAATAACCCACCGATGACACCTCTACTAAAAAAAGGAATGAATAGGATGACTATGTATGAGTAAGAATGGAGCAAATTGATGATTTCATATAAAAACAAATAGCGACCACTTAACAGCACAATGGCAGATAAAACACCAAATGCTCCTGTCCGAGGATCGCTCATAATTTCTAACCGTTTTTCTTTATCCCGATACGAAAAAAAGGCATCACTTGCATCCATCCAACCGTCAAGATGAAGACCCCCCGTAAAGAAAATCCAGGCCAGCCATAAAATGAAAGCAATAGAAACTGCCGATAACGGTGTCCATTCTACCAATGTGAAAAGAAGGATAGAATACATGCCTCCTTGTAAAATACCTAATAACGGGAATAGGCCAACAGCACGATTCATATGAGGCGCATCCATTGGCAAATTCATTTTAATAGGTATGGATGTAAAAAATTGCAGGTTCAATAGAAATGCACGGACAGTTTTCACGACTCTTCCCCCACGACGGATTTTTTATGGATCTAAAACGATGAACTCATGCTTTCTTTTCGTATCCTAGATTTCCGAATAGCTTCCGTTGTACATTCATAAACTCCTCTACTAATTAATCTTCCTAGTTGAGTAAAGGAGCCTGCATACTCAATGGACGTTCCCTTTTGGGTAGCAGCAATTAGGATGCTATCTGTTGAAGTACCTGTTGCAAATGTCCCCGTAGTTACGTCTAGTACTTCTTCATTTTGTAAAACCTTCACTTTTACTTCCGTTGCTGTCATGATCGATTGGATAAATGCTTCCTCAGATAACTCACCATTAACAAAGATCCATGTATTAATAGTACCAGGAGTATGATCAAATATTTCTCTATCAATGATGGAGGCATCGATTGCATTTCCCACACCTGCAGTCACGACTACAAAAATGGAGACATTCCTATCTACATAAAGCTTATACGATACATCTTCAAGCTTCACAGCTGTCATCATTCCGACCGTTTCTCCTGGAACGAATCCATTTTTCTCTAAATAGGTAGCCATTTCTTTTTTATGATCACTACAATTATAACTTTTGTCTACGTGACGGTTCACAAAGTTTTGGTACCAACCCACTCCTGAGCCAACAACCCCTGAACTCATTGTTTTTAATGGGTGAGTGGTTTTTACAACAATTCTCTCAGAAGTAGCATGAATCATGGATTGATCAATTTGAACTTTTATTCCCTCTTGGTCATCCTCCCACTCAGGTAATAGCACCATTTGCGGTACCGGAACTTTTGGATGAGGTTGTTTTGCAATTTTTGTATGATAGACGTTTTGAATCCGCTCTTGTTTTAGCACTTCGTTTGGGGTATCTTCTATTACAATTTCCCCCTCCTGAAGTAGCAAGAGCCTATCACAGTATAAGCCTGCTAAATTTAGGTCATGGAAAATGGAAACGACCATCAGATCACATTCCTTTGTCCATTTTTTTAACAGATCAAATAACTCTTTTTGATAACTGAGATCTAAGTGATTCGTTGGTTCATCAAGAAGAAGGATACGTGGTTCCTGTGCGAGCGCCTGAGCTAAGTAAACCCTTTGCCTCTCTCCACCAGAGAGATCTTGAATACTTCGATGTTGGAGGCTTACTGTTCCTGTTTGCTCCATTACCCGGAGAATTGTTTCCTCATCCTCCGTACTCCAGCTATGAAACCAGCCTCTTTGATGAGCGTATCGACCGAGTGATACTGTTTCTTTTACTGTATAGGAAAATGGATCTGCTGTATGTTGAGGCAATACGGCAACCAGCTTAGCAAGTTCCTTAGGGGAATACTCAGAAAGCTCTTTGTTATCAATCAAAATGGCTCCTTTAGAAAAGGGCATAATACCACTGATCATTTTTAAAAGAGTAGTCTTTCCACTCCCATTGGGTCCGAGAATACCAAGCATTTCTCCTTTTCTCACCTCGAAGGAAATATCCTTTACTATAGGCTTATCCGAGTATCCGCCACTTACATGCTGAATGCGAAGCATGTTAACCACTTCTTTCTGCTCTTGTTTTTAATAGGATGATCGCAAAGACAGGCGCCCCAATCAGGGCAGTTATAACTCCAATCGGTAGCTCAACAGGAGCAATGATGGTCCTTGAGACTAGGTCTGTTAAAATTAAAAAGGCACTACCTGTAAGAACCGATAATGGGAGAAGGTGTTTATGATCTGGTCCCCAAAGCATCCTTACTAAATGTGGTATAACCAATCCTACAAAACCAATGGTACCTGAAACAGCTACTGCACTGCCGGTTAACATTGACCCTGCCATTAAAATAATCAGTTTTCTCCGTTGGACATTCACTCCTAAATGGTGCGCTCTATCCTCTCCAAATGACATAGCATTTAATTCTTTTCCGTTAAATAGTAAAATGGCTGTTCCTACAATGAAGAATGGGAGAATAATTTTGATATATACCCACCCTCTCATAGAAACGCTTCCTAGTAGCCATCCTATAATCTGACGTAATTCCTCACCTGTTAACGCAATCATTAATGAAATAAGTGCACCGAGAAAGGAACTAAAGATGATTCCTGTTAATATAATCGTTTCTACTCGCATGGAACGCTCTATTTTTTGTGCAAAACCTAATACGAGGAAAATAGTAATAAAGGAGAATAAAATGCTGAGAACAGGAAGTGTAAATGCCCCGATGACTGGAAGCGACAGCTGAAAAAACAAGGTAACAACTGCTCCAACTGAAGCACCAGAGGAAACTCCTAACGTATAGGGGTCTGCAAGTGGATTTCTTAGTAAACCTTGAAAGGCAGCTCCAGCAATCGCTAGAGCCGCACCAACAAGTCCTGCCAAGATGACTCTTGGCAAGCGAATATTCGAAACGATATTCATATGCATTTGATCAATTCCATCTAAAGAGACAAACGGAAAGAGTTGTGCAAGTAATATTTGAATCGTACTTAAAACAGGAACTTTCACGGTCCCTAACGAGATGCCTAAGATGATAGCCAACAAAAGAAATGAGGCTCCCATTAAGTAGGCTATGATTCGATTAGTTAGTAAAGACTTCCGGATAAACGGCTTTTGCAAGTTCCTCTACCCCTTCAACGAGCCTTGGACCAGGTCTGTTCACAAGATCAGGATGTACTTCAACCACCTGCTTATTTTTCACTGCTGTCAAATCCGCCCAACCTTCTCTTGACGTTATCTGACCTGCAGGATCCTCTACGTAGTTATAAGTAGCAATAATCACATCTGGATTACGTTCAAGGATCGACTCTTGGTCAACACTTGGCCAGCCTTCAAGATCACCCATCGCATTTTCTGCGTTGATTGTTTGTAGCATCACATCCATGAATGTGTTCTTACCAACTGTATAAATATCTGGAGCTGGAGATATTTCAATATATACCTTTTTCTTTTCTGTTATGGTTGCTGCTTTTTCCTTGATTTCATCAAGCTTCGTTTTCATATCTTCTGTCAGTGCATCAGCTTTTTCTGTTGCCCCTGTTAGTTGACCAATCACATCAATCGTATTGTATACATCGTCATAATTCACGGCATCATTTACGATGAAAACCGTGATACCCGCATCCTT
Source organism: Robertmurraya korlensis NBRC 107688 (assembly GCF_001591645.1). Classification (GTDB taxonomy): domain Bacteria; phylum Bacillota; class Bacilli; order Bacillales; family Cytobacillaceae; genus Robertmurraya_A. Next base: position 10,399 of record NZ_BCVH01000025.1, read on the forward strand.
CATTTGCTGAAATCCTGCTTCTGAAGATGCTGCCGAAGATTCGTGTGCTAACACAAGATCTGGGTTCAATGAAATGACTTTTTCAATATCAACAGTGAAGTCACCTACTTTTTCTACATCTGCCGTTTCTTCTGGGTACGTATCATTTGTTGTTAATCCAACAACTTTCTCCCCTAGTCCTAGTGCATATACAATTTCTGTATTACTAGGCATTAAAGAGATAATCGATTTTGGTTCTTCTTCTATAACCACTTCATTGTCTAGAGCATCTTTAATTGTAACTGGGAAGGCTGCTTGTTCACTTTGTTCCGTTTGACCTTCTGTGTTTTTGTTATCTTCCGCTTTTTCAGTTGTGCTTCCACAACCAGCAAGAATTCCTAGTGATAATACGAGTAGTACAAATAGTGCATAAAACTTTTGGCGCATTTTCTTTCCCCCTGTTGTTATGTAAAAAATAAAAAACATCTTCCTACTTAGACTAGGAAGATGTTGGTATGATAGACGTGATACTTAATAGTAGTGGTCTGCCACACCATTCCTATCCTCGTAGGAAATTCGGTGCACAGCAATAGGCGAGTCTCCTGGCTTATGGTCATTGCTTGCTGCACCTTCCCATACGTTACCGTACAGTGGCATTACTTGCAGCTTACTCCCATTTACAGTGGCGGGACCGCGTTGGAATTTCACCAACTTCCTTTTTAAGTCTTCAAAACTGAAGACACCTACTACTAGTCGAATTATGAAGTTTTCTGCTACGTCTGATTATACACCAACCAATCCCCTCAAACGCAACCCTTTTTAAACAAAATGGTGACAGACACCCTTCGTGGACAAAACCGACCAAAGTGTCCACGGAGGGTGTCTGTCACCACTCGTGGACACTCATGCTTATTTTGTCCTTCTGGGGCGGACAGAAACTTCTTATTGTATGGAGGTATTGCTTAGCATAATATGGAATATATACGACACAGCGTGGAGGTCATTTCCTATGCCAGTAGTAGTTTATTTCTTCCTTTCCTACTTCATTGGATGCATTATGTTTGGATACATTATAGGGAGATTGTTTGGAAGTATTGATATTCGGAAGGAAGGTAGCGGAAATGTAGGTGCTCGGAACATTGGGCGAAGTTTAAATAAATCAGCCTTTGTAGCTACCTTTATAGGAGATGCATCTAAAGGAGCAGCGGTCATCCTTCTTGGCAGAATGTTAGGCTTTACGGAGGAGATTCAACTCGTTGGATTTCTTTTTGTCCTCATAGGACATATTTGGCCCATTACCCTTTCGTTTAAGGGAGGAAAAGGCATCTCTAGTTTTATAGGGGGAATCATTGCTTTTGAACCGACCGTAACCATTGTCATTCTCGTTAGCTTTGCCATCACCTATCCCTTGTTTCGCAGCTTTACCCTTTCCGGTCTATTAAGCTTATGTATTCTTCCTCTCTATCTTTTAATTGAAACGTATACATATACTTCCGTTGGAATCATCACTCTTACCATAGTTACCATTCTTTTTGCTCATCGAACAAATATAAAAGAAAGAGTATAGGGGGAAAACAAATGGGATTGCTGTTCAAAATTGCAAGAAGTGAAGAAGAAATGGAACAAATTCATAAACTAAATTATCGTACATTTGTCGAAGAAATCCCACAGCATCCTAAGGCTGAAACCGAAAGAAGAGTTGACCCTTTTCACGCTGAAAATACGTACCTTATCTGTTTAAAAAACAAAGAACTAATTGGGATGATTGCTGTTCGGGACAAGCGGCCTTTTTCCATTGATAAAAAGATTGGTCCTGTTGAAGAGCATCTTCCCTTTCAAGTCCATCTATTATGCGAAATTCGTCTCCTCGCCGTTGATGCAAACATTCGAAACGGTAGGGTGTTTCTAGGACTCTCACAATTATTAGCGAACTATTGTATCAAACAGGGTTACGATGCCGCTGTTATCTCCGGAACCACAAGACAAACAAAGCTGTATAAACAACTCGGCTTTACCGTGTTTCATGATCCCGTTGGAACCGAGGATGCACAATTTCATCCTATGTATATCACAAGAGATACCTTTGAAAAACTTGTTTCATCACGCATAGGAATTTCTTCCAATCAATATGTTCCAGGACCAGTTAGGGTGGCTGATGAAGTAAATCAAGCACTTATGCACCCTCCCATATCACACCGTTCTAAAGCATTTTTCACTTTGTTAAACTCTGTAAAGGAAAGACTTCTACGATTAACAAAAGCCGCAAATTGTCAGCTTCTTCTCGGATCCGGAACTCTTGCGAATGAGGTTATCGCGATGCAATTGAAAAAACTTTCGAACGGGGTCATTTTTATTAATGGCGAGTTTGGCAAGCGACTCCAAGGTCATGCCATTCGTGCTGGGGTATCTTTTGAAAGCTACGAAGTCCCATGGGGGAAATCATTTACGTTGGAAGAAATCAAAGAGGTCATTAGCGAGCATAATCCCGAGTGGGTGTGGTTCACACACTGTGAAACATCAACTGGTGTTTTAAACTCTCTGGAAGATATACAAGAAGCATGCATCAAAAAAGGCATAAAAGTATGTCTTGATGCTATCAGCTCAATTGGAGCTGTTCCCTTAGATCTCTCTAATATTTATCTTGCCTCGGGAGTTAGCGGCAAAGCACTAGGCTCGTTTTCAGGCCTGTCCATTGTTTTTCATCAGCATTACATAAAAAAAGATGAGACACTTCCAAGTTATCTCGACCTAGGAATGTATATAGACAACGACGGAGTACCCTTTACACATTCATCCAATCTCATCTCAGCTCTTCACCGGGCACTAGAGGCATATGAAGAGGACCAACCTTTTGAAAAAATTGGTCGCCGATACCTGCATATTCGAACATTTCTCGAATCTCATGGGATCCCTGTCCTCTCCAAATTAGAACATTCGTGTCCGATCATTATGACCATTCCCTTACCGACAAAAATATCCTCTACCTTTATCGGAGAGGATATGGAGATGAATGGCTATTTATTACACTACGAGAGTTCGTATTTGAAGCGCAATAATTGGGTTCAAATTTCTCCCATTAATAAGATAGAGGAGAGAGAGACACAACGTATGTTAACTATGCTGTCAGAGCTAGTTACATACTATGATTCTCTATAAAAATATAACTGTCCACCCCACACGGACAATTCCGCCCGATTTGTCCACGAAGGGTGTCTGACACCTTTTTACTGCCATTGCTTTGTTTTTTTATCGAATACGAGGGTCGCGTCAAACTTTGTTTTGGATAGTTTTTCGTACTCCTCGTACATATCATCCATATTCATATAATCGCCTATAACCCATATCGGGACTTCTACCTTTGCTCTACTTTGGACAGCATCTTTAAATGAGAGTAATATTCCCTCTTTCATCATAGATTTTAATGAAAGAGAAATGTCAATATCCATTGGAGGGTATTCCTTCCTTCTTTTCAATCCTAGGATTCCCTTTTCTGGTTTAAACTCATGTAATTTCTCTGGTACTAGATCGGATAAAAGACGATAAAAGTCGGTTAACGTACGGTAATAAACCTTATTCCACCATCCATCATCATGGGCAAAATAACCGTATCTATTTCTCAGATGTCGGTTAAATGGCTGCTTTAGATGCTCCTTCATATGCCCCATAAAAAGCAACTCCGCTATTTCCTCGGAAGATAAGGCATTCACTCCTTCAAGCTCTTCAAAATCTACCCAGCAAAAATCACCATACCCATGAACATCCTCAGCCATAAGTCGATGGATTTTCTCTTTAGGAACATATTCTAGTAATGTGTGACGATTAAACTCTCCCAAATCATAAGCATGTTTAATTAACAAAAGATGATTCAAAGAATCGGAAAGAGACCGAGCAAACTCTTTAAATTCAATCCCGTGTGTAAGAACATATTGCTCCCCTTCATTAAGGAATATGTAGAGAAGATCGCGTTTCTCCTGATTGCTTTTTTTCACCTGCAAAACCCTCCACAAAAATAGTAATATCTCCCTTACTTATGACGAATGATCGTATAAAAAAGTTTCGATTAATTTCTGCACTGTTCTTCTAAATAAAACTATACTATTGTATAAGCACTATATATTTCAAGTACATTCTTTACAATTCACAAACTTTTATAAAACATCCATTTTAAATTGGTTCATTTTTAACTATAATTAGCATGTTACTCCAAATGAACTTCCCCATGAGAGGTGATACTTATGATTACAAACATGAAAGAAAATCAAATTACCCTATACATCATTAAAGCTCTAAAGGAATCAAAACGAAAAGAATTTGATGCGATTTTGGATGAGCTTCAGCCATATGATATTGCTAGAATATATGGGGAGTTGCCTGAAAAACATAAAAAAAGATTTTTATTATACCTAAATATAGACATGCTCGCTGACCTCATTGAGGAATTAAGCAAAACGGAACAGCTAGATGTATTAAATAGATTAGGTATTGAACGTTCTGGTGAAGTACTCGATGAAATGGATAACGATGACCTCGCCTCTTTGCTTGATGACCTTTCACCTGAAAGAATCAGCCAGCTTTTATCTGGGATGAAAAAAGAGGAATCTAAAGCCGTTCAAGATATCATGAACTATCCCCCAGAAACCGCAGGGCGATTAATGACCAACCGCTTTGTATGGATAAGAGATTACTATACCGTTAAGGATGCTGTAACGAAGCTCAAATCCTTTACCGATTACGCGGAAACCATTAATTACCTTTACGTTATCGACCAATACCGTAAGCTTGTTGGAGTTGTTTCCTACCGAGATATATTAATGGCAGAAGCAGACGAAGTTATTCGTAATATTATGTATGAACGAGTCATCTCTGTATCAGTAGATACTGACCAAGAGGAAGTTGCCATGCTCATACAACGATACGACTTCATGGCTATCCCTGCTGTAAATGAAGAAAATGTACTCATGGGTATTATTACGGTTGATGATATCATTGATGTTGTTATTCAAGAAGCCAACGAAGATATCGAAAAACTCTCTGCATCAGGAAAATCGATTGATTTTGATACGAAGGCCTATGTTGCCGCTTATAGAAGGCTCCCTTGGCTGATCCTCTTATTACTAATAGGCATTCTATCTGGAAGTATCATTAGTACGTATCAAGAAACGCTCAAGGAAATCGTCGCACTTGCTTTCTTTATTCCTATGATATCTGGAATGACGGGAAACACGGGAACACAATCATTAGCAGTCGTTGTTCGTGGACTTGTATCTAATGACATTAACAAACGTGTCATCACAAAACTTGTCCTTAGAGAACTGGGAGTTGGTGTAATCATCGGAATCACCTGTGGCATTCTCATCTCGCTTATCGCTTATATATGGCAGGGGAATTTAATGATTGGACTAGTAGTAGGCATTTCCCTACTTCTAACTCTTATTATCGGAACATTAGCAGGAACGGTTATTCCATTAATTCTTTACCGATTACAAATCGATCCAGCTATAGCTTCTGGGCCTCTGATTACGACACTAAATGATATTTTTTCACTTTTAACCTATTTTGGGATTGCTACACTTTTCCTACATCACATACAGTAAAGAGGCACGAAGCCATAGAGCGCTTCGTGCTTTTATTTTGCCTCTTCAGCTACTATCTTCTTTTTTAACTTTTTCTTAAAAAAGAACCCTAATACTAGAATCATCATAGGTAAGACGACAGCAACGCCTACACTAATATACACCCACCATCCCTCTAAAAAATCGACCGCACGATTTTTATTAAAGTTGATCCAATAACCAAACGTACTAAGAATCAAAGCTGTAGGAATAATGACCTTACGATAATCCTTTAAACCAAGGATCTTTTGCATCGCAACTGAGGCACATAATAAACTCATCATAATTTGAGTAAGCATGGACAAGGCAAAAAAAGCAACCATGATCATTTCATACCGATGAACAAAATAGCCAATTTGTGCACTTCTAGCCATTTGCATACAAGAGACGATATACTGCGCAGCGGTCTCGGGTGATAAGACCCCCGCCTCTAGGATTGGCCACATAATAACAAAAACCATTCCGTAGGCTATTCCGGCAAACCCCATTTTCCCCCATGATTTTTTATCCCCCACCATTGGCAATATAATTCCCGCCATAATCGTAGCCATGGCCCAGTCTGCATTATGATGCCTACTTGCCCAAACCGTTTTTATAAATCCCATCTGAAACGTTGGGCGTAGTTCTCTAATATCGAATTCCGGAAGTGTGCCAAGCATTAGCAATATATTTAAGGCAATAATTGAAAAAACTCCGATTAAAGCCATTCTTGCTATTACTTCTAAACCAAAAAATATCGCATAGGTGCCTATTAAAAAAGCGGCACAGATAAATAGTAGGATTGGTGCCTCCGGCAAGAAATAATCCTTCAAGTGAAAAATAAATGTCGACATAATAGGACCGAAAGCAGCAAGGAAAAAGATAAAGGTTATGAGCGCCACAAATTTCCCAAACCACTTGCCAAACAGCCTCTCCGATTGATCAATTAAGTCACCCTCCGGCATTCTACGAATGACAAAAATAACCAGGGACATAATAACAGTACCTTGAACGGTTGCAATTAGGGTGGAAATCCATATATCACCACCTATTTCTCGCGCCATCGACCCCTGCGTAACTCCGATTGCCTTTGCGTAAATCATATTAATTATTAATGCAAAAAACATGCCATTTGAGATTTGTACCTTCATTAGTCTGCACTATTCTCCTTTTTACCGGAGTTGGTTTCCTCCCATAAGAGGACTGAATCTGTTATTTCCACATTTACAAATGCTTTGATATCAACTGTAGGAAATACTTCCGCCCAATTATCAGAAATTTGGTTCCAGTATCCGGGATACTCGTTTTGAAACACTTTACCCAGCTCGATTACATCCGTCTTATACTCCTTTTGTAGCTTATCTACCGTAGTATCTATTTCTTTTTTCAATTCCTTCTCAATTGCTTTTTCTAACTCAGCCACTTGCTTCTGATCATCAATAGTAAATGGACAGCCTGCTTCAACTACCATGGCGTACGCATCTAACTGAGCAGTAAAGCTTATTTGACCATCCTTTAAATGTGGGGTAACCTCAAACATCTGATCCCTGAGTTCCACACCTATCGTTCTTTCAGGTTTATCTTTACATGCCGTCGTAACGACACCAGACTGTAACCCTTCTGTAAAAAGCATCAAGACCCTTGTTTCTTCTGGTTTTAGAATTCCGACAAGGCGGTCTTCCTTAAATACTCCCGCACCAGCTAAGTCCACCTGTTTAATCGTAGGGCCTTTCTCCGGTTTCTTGTTTGATATCATTACTTCCTTTAGAGTGACTCTAGCCATAATTGGTTGAGAGCTCTGACTTAAGTAAGCTGCCTGAACATCCAATATCTGAGTATTTGGAGCAACAGTTGATATTTTGCCGTATCTAAACAGTTTATTAACTGCTTCACCCGGTATTAGCTCCAATCCCGTAACTGTTGATACTAAAGTACTTGCCTCCTCTGGTGTGATAACAATCCAGGTTCTCATTCGAAGTTCAGGATTTCTTGTAAAAAAGTCAATTACCTGAGAAATTCCCTCCTTCGCCAATTCCTCACTTATAACAATTACTTGATTATGAGCCCAAAAAACATTTCTCGATGAAATGGAAGATAAATCACGAATCGCATCAAACAATGACTCCCCTTGTCCAACAATGGTGTAAATAGGCTCACCCGTCTGACCAGAAGGAGCACCTGTTTGCCCTCTAGCATCTGCTGGTCTAGCAATTTGCGCCGTAACTTTAAAGGCATTCTCACCCTCTCCTTTATCTATACCAACAGCCATAACCAGTGCTAGTTCATTTAACTCTCTCTTACCTGCACATCCCGTTACTAGGAGAATCATAATTAATAAAAGAGACCAGCTAGCCTGTCTTTTCATTCTTCATCATCCCCCTTAAGCTTGATGATATGACGACTTTTCTTTCGCTTTGATTGATCTCTACCCTTTTGATTATCCTCATCTCTATTCCCCGCTTCATCAGAATAAGGGTCTGTATTAGGAGGTTCTGGGAATTGATTATCTCCTACACGCTTCTCATCGCCTGTAACCCCCATTGGTCTTGCCTGCATCTTCCACCAAGGAAAGCGGATGATAGAATCTTTCTGATCCTTCGGCTGGAACGGTGTTGCTGGTGCCAAGTATGACTCACCGAAGGAGCGAAGGGTAAGGGCGTGGATAGCTAATAACGCAAACATTGCGGAAAAACCTAGTAATCCTAGCATCCCAGCGGCTATAAGTAATGGAAAGCGAATGAGACGAATCGAGAATGATGCCGCATAATTAGGGATGGCAAACGAAGCGATACCTGTTAAGGCGACGATTATAACCATAAAAGGAGAAACGATACCCGCTTGAACAGCTGCTTGCCCAATGACAAGAGATCCAACGATACTTACAGCTTGACCAACAGGCTTAGGCATCCTAAGCCCCGCTTCCCTCATCAACTCAAAGGCCGTTTCCATTAGTAAAGCCTCAAGTAAAACGGGAAAAGGAACCACTTCACGTCCAGATGCAATAGTTAATATTAGTTGGGTTGGAATCATCTCTTGATGAAAACTTACGAGCATTACATATATGGAAGTAAGAGTTAAGCTAAGCACAAAAGCCAAATACCGAATGGCACGAAAAAAGCTCCCTGTCATCCAACGTGAATAGTAATCATCACTTGCCTGTAAAAACTGCCAAAAAAAACTGGGGACTACTAATACAAAGGGGGTATTATCAACAAAAATAGCTACTCTTCCTTCAAGTAAAGATGACGCTACTTTATCAGGCCTTTCTGTACTTTGCACAGTAGTAAAAGGAGATCTTGGTGCATCTTCAATTAACTCTTCAATATATCCGCTTTCTAATATGGCATCAATATTAATATCATTTATTCTCTTTTTTACTTCCTCAACTAGCCCTTCTTTTACAATGTCTCCGATATATGCAATATTGACATCTGTTTTTGACCGCTTCCCAACGGTCATTTGTTCAATCCGAAGCTTAGGGTCTCTAATTCTTCGCCTGACAAGTGCGGTATTGGTTCGAATGCTTTCTGTAAAGCCGTCTCTTGGACCACGAACAACCTGCTCTGTCTGCGGTTCATCAACTCCTCTTTTTTCCCACCCTTTCGTTTGTATAAGGAACACGTCATTACTTCCATCTAGAATCAACACGGCCACTCCGGACAGAATACCATCAACCGCTTGACCGACTTCCTTGATTACTTGAAAGGAAGCACTGGAAAGCATATGTTCCTTAAGCAAGGTTAACGGGTTATCCGTAGGTAATGTTGCATGCTGAAGCAGCAGATTGCCTTTATACAGTAGGTCACTAATAAATTGTTCTATATGTGTTACGTCAGCTAAACCGTCCGTGTAATAACAAAGTGCTTGAACATTTTTATGCTCATGAAAGGTTATGCGGCGTTTGACAAGGTCAACGCTGCCTCCCAAAATCTCAGTCATTAACTCTTCATTATCCTGCAAATCTCTAAAAAATGTATTTTTCTCTTCAACTGAAGTCATATTTGAAAACTCCTAAGATGATAAATTCCCTATTCTTTTCTCTCCTTTATTTTTCCAACTAAACCAAATTCTAATCAGAATTCAGTTTATTTCCTGAAGAGTTTGGAAAACATGTAGCCAAACAGATAATGTGAAAGGCTGGTTTTTTATGGAGTTTTATAGCACTTGGGTCTATCGTAATATCTTTAATGCTGAATGGGCCCTTTGGACATTTGTTGTCATGATTATGACGTTAAACATTCTTGCTCCCATCTTTGTCTGGATGATTATGAACGGAACCCCAGTAACCAACCTATTAAAGAAAAGAATGAAAAATAAAAAAGAAGAGAACATGAATAATTGAAACTAATAACTAGTCCTGTACGTCTATATAAAAAGACCCTATATTATGAATGATCATTATCTTCTTTGCATATCTTGAATGTGGTATTTTTGTTTGATAGGATAATATTGTAAATAGGAGAAGGAATTAGGTGCAGGTAAATGGAAGTTGTGAAAAAACCGACAGAAAAATTTGATTGGACCTTGAGTCTTATTTTGTTTTTATTATTTCTAGTAAGCTGCTTATCTATTTATAGCGCCCAAACAACTGGACAGTACACAGATAACTATTTTATTAGGCAAATATTTTGGTATGTCGTAGGAGTCATTATTGTGGCGGTCGTTATGTTTTTTGATAGCGATCAATATAAAAAGCTTTCCTGGTATCTATATGGATTCGGCATATTTCTGCTTTTTGCTCTTATCATCTCACCAGAAAGCATTGCACCCGAAAGAAATGGAGCACATAGCTGGTTTCAAATTCCTGGTATAGGCACGATCCAACCTTCGGAGTTTATGAAAGCCTTCCTCATTCTTTCCCTTAGCAAGGTGATTACCACTCATCATGAAAAATATCTAAAGAAAACCTTTAAATCTGATCTTTGGCTTTTTACTAAAATGAGCATATCCACTGCTCTTCCCCTAGCGTTAATCATGAAGCAACCTGATCTAGGAACAAGCCTTGTCATCGTTGCAATCTTTACTGGACTTATATTCGTATCCGGAATTACATGGAAAATTATCCTCACCATCTATGGCATCGGTTCGGTTCTTGGAGCAACCATTATTTATTATGTTGTTTGGGCACCAGAGGTCCTTGTAAAATACTTAAATGTTCAAACGTATCAGTTTAATAGAATTTACTCTTGGATTGACCCTGATAACCATCAAGCAGGAGCAGGATACCATCTATATAATTCATTAAGGGCGATCGGTTCAGGTCTATTGACTGGAAAAGGCTTTGGTGAAAGACAGGTATACATACCGGAAAGTCATACCGATTTTATTTTCAGTGTGATTGGTGAGGAGTACGGATTTGTCGGGGCAAGCATCGTTATTGGTCTTTTCTTTATACTCATCTATCATTTAACAAAGACAGCCTTAGATACGACAGACCCATTTAACACCTACATCTGTGCAGGAGTTATTTCTATGATTACCTTTCACGTCTTCCAAAATGTTGGCATGACGATTCAAGTTCTACCGATTACGGGGATTCCTCTCCCCTTCGTTAGTTACGGGGGGAGTTCGTTAATGGGGAATATGTTTGCTATGGGACTAATTTTTAGCATCCATTACCACAAAAAAACCTATATGTTTGGCTCAGAAGGCAAACAATGAGGCTAACTTCCATCGTTAGCCTTATTTTTTTCTTTAATTTATTTATAATAATTATAATTTAGTATTGATTATAATTTAATATATGTTATTATTTAATTATAAACCAACTGAGGAGGAATTTTATTATGGAATTACAAGCTCAACTCAATCAACAAATCTCAAACTGGAATGTTCTATACACTAAGCTTCACCGTTTCCACTGGTACGTAAAGGGCCCTTTATTCTTTACCCTTCATGCGAAGTTTGAGGAATTATATAATGAGGCTGGTTTAGTAGTCGATCAATTGGCAGAACGACTTTTAGCTATTGGTGGACAACCGGTTGCTTCTATGAAGGAATACTTAGAAACAGCTACTCTATTTGAGACTAACAATGAAACAAAGGCTAGTGAAATGGTTGCTGCCCTCGTTGCTGATTTTAAACAAGTGAAAGATGAACTTGCTTCTCTAGCTACTTTGGCTGAAGAAAACCATGACATCATCACTAACGATATGGCAACAGGACTTATCGAATCCCTAGATACACATATTTGGATGTTGACTGCCTACTTAGGAGAATAATATTAATAGAAGATAAAGTCAGTGACAATTGTCGCTGACTTTGTTTTTTATCGAAAGCTCCACCTGTACAAAAACTATGTTAATATAACTTTATAATTGAAAGCGTTTTCATAAAAAGGTGGTGAATTTTTGAGAAATACCTCAGAAACCTTGTAATTACAGTATTTACGACCCCGTAAAACGAAAAAATCATTGTTCATACTTTGTTCAATATTTCACAAACTATTATTGTTTTTATATGTTATATTTAATTCAAGAAAAACATTAGGGGTGAAAAACATGATGGTATGCGAATGGAAGAACTTTTCTACAGACACTGAGACTTATACATTAGAAGTTTTTGAAGAAGTCATTGGAGATGAATTCGAGTCAATGATGTTTAAAGAAAATGAAAGCCTTCCAGCATTCATTTGGACAGTTAATTATGTAGTCATCGTAAAGAGCTGTTCAAAATATATTTCAGATATTTCTTTTGAGAAGATCCCTAGAAATCCAGTTTGCGCGTAACGTCACTATGACGTTTACCTATACATCTTGCAATACTTCAAAGTTAATTTTTTTTACTAATGAATGTGAAATATTTCACAAACTAAAATGTTTAAACGGAGGTCTTTAATATGGCAGTTGAAGAAAAAGTACTCACTGAAAATCAAGAAGTTGCAAAAATGATTGATGATCTAGCTGCAAAAGGTCAAAAAGCATTAAAGGAATTCCAAAGCTTTACTCAGGAAATGATTGATGAAATCGTTAAAGCAATGGCACTAGCAGGACTTGACCAGCATATGCCTTTAGCTAAGCTAGCGGTAGAAGAAACAGGTCGCGGTGTTTTTGAAGATAAAATGATCAAAAACATATTTGCAACAGAATATGTTTACAACAATATTAAGAATAACAAAACAGTTGGAATTATCGATGACAACCAATTTGAGGGTGTTTATACAATCGCTGATCCAGTTGGAGTGGTTGCTGGGGTAACACCTGTAACAAACCCAACATCAACTACAATGTTCAAATCACTAATTGCTATCAAAACAAGAAACCCTATCATCTTTGCTTTCCATCCATCTGCACAAAAATGTAGCAGTGAAGCAGCGCGTGTCGTACGTGATGCAGCGATTAAAGCCGGTGCTCCTGAAAACTGTATCCAGTGGGTTGAAAAGCCATCTGTAGCAGCTACTCAAGCATTAATGAAGCACCCTGGAATTTCACTTATTTTAGCAACGGGTGGACCTGGAATGGTTAAATCAGCTTATAGCTCTGGTAAGCCTGCTCTAGGTGTTGGTGCTGGTAACGTTCCTTGTTATATCGAAAAATCAGCAAAAATTAAGCGTGCAGTAAACGACTTAATCTTATCTAAAACATTCGATAATGGTATGATTTGTGCTTCTGAACAAGCGGTTATTATCGATAAAGAAATCTACAATGACGTGAAGAAAGAACTAATTTCTAATAAGTGCTACTTCCTAAACGATGCAGAAAAGAAAAAGGTTGAGGCATTGGTTATTAATGAAAATACTTGTGCAGTTAACCCAACGATCGTAGGGATGCCTGCTGCTAAAATTGCACAGCTTGCTGGAGTAGAAGTACCTGAAGATACTAAGATTCTTATTGCTGAACTTAAAACAGTTGGACCTGAATCTCCACTTTCTCGTGAAAAACTAAGCCCAGTTCTTGCTTGCTTCAAGGTGAACAGCTTAGAAGAAGGTTTAACACGTGCTGAAGAAATGCTTGAATTCGGTGGACTTGGTCACTCAGCTGTTCTTCATTCAACAAACGAAGAAGTAATGAAGGAATTTGGACTTCGTATGAAGGCTGGTCGTATCATCGTTAATGCCCCTTCTTCACAAGGTGCAATTGGCGACATCTATAACGCATTTATGCCATCATTAACACTTGGTTGCGGTACATTTGGTGGAAACTCTGTATCTCAAAACGTAGGAGCTATCCATCTTGTAAATATTAAAAAGTTAGCGAAGAGGAATAATAATATGCAATGGTTTAAGGTTCCACCTAAAATCTATTTCGAAAAAAATTCTACTCAGTACCTAGCTAAAATGCCAAATGTTTCAAGAGCATTTATCGTCACTGACCCTGGAATGGTAAAACTAGGATATGTTGACATCGTGACTCGTTACCTTCGTCAGCGTCCAAATCTAGTTCATGTTGAAGTATTTTCAGCAGTTGAGCCAGATCCATCTATCGACACAGTTATGGCTGGTGCAGAAGCTATGGCAGCATTCCAACCAGATGTTATTATTGCACTTGGTGGTGGTTCTGCAATGGATGCTGCAAAAGGTATGTGGTTATTCTACGAACACCCAGATGCAGACTTCTTTGGACTAAAACAAAAATTCTTAGATATTCGTAAGCGTGTTGTTAAGTATCCTAAGTTAGGTGAAAAAACTCAATTTGTTGCAATTCCAACAACATCTGGAACTGGTTCTGAGGTAACATCTTTCTCTGTTATCACAGACAAGGTAAACAACATTAAGTATCCATTAGCAGATTATGAGTTAACTCCAGATGTAGCGATCATCGATCCACAGTTTGTTATGACTGTTCCTAAGGTCATTACTGCTGATACTGGTATGGACGTATTAACTCACGCATTCGAAGCTTATGTATCTATTATGGCTAACGATTACACTGATGGTTTGGCTATGAAAGCAATCCAGCTAGTATTTGAATACCTACCAAGAGCATACCGTGATGGCAGCGATGCAGTAGCACGTGAAAAAATGCATAATGCTTCAACAATTGCTGGTATGGCATTTGCTAACGCATTCCTTGGAATTAACCACAGCTTGGCACATAAGCTTGGTGCAGAATACCACATCGCTCACGGACGTTCTAACACAATCTTAATGCCACACGTGATTCGTTACAATGCAACAAAACCAACAAAGTTTGCTGCATTCCCTAAGTACGAGAACTTTATTGCTGACCAACGTTATGCTGAAATCGCTAGAACATTAGGTCTTCCTGCTCGTACTACTGAAGAAGGTGTAGAAAGCTTAATTCAAGCGGTTATCAAGCTTGCTAAAGAGTTAGAAATCCCAATGAGCATCGAAGCAAATGGAGTAACAAAAGAAGCTTTTGAAGCTAAAGTTGATTACTTAGCTGAACGTGCATTTGAAGATCAATGTACAACTGCTAACCCTAAATTACCGTTAGTAACAGAATTAGCACAAATTTACCGTGAAGCCTTCAAAGGTGTGTAACAGAGATTGTAACTTGTTTAAATCTATAAGTGTTTTCCATTAGGAGATTCCCCTATCTCCCATTAAAATAGTAACCCATCCCTTCCCCCAGGGATGGGTTATTTTTTCCTTTCTCTTGACTTTAAAAAAGAGAGAACCATGTCGGTTCTCTCTTTTTGGCTAGCAGTGCTAACCTATTCCTTTTTCCTCATATCATCGAACTATCCCTTACCAGCGGTGGGCCTTTGCATTTCTGTGAAGAATAATCTCGGATTGAGATTTTCTCGTTTGCCCATTTACCTGATTACTACTAGCATGCTTTCGCCTTGTCCATGTGTGACAAAAAAGTTGAGAATGTTGATCCAAATGATCTCTAAAACTCATCTCTAATCACCTCATCGGTTTAGGATAACGTGCTGATATTCGGAGGAATATCTATTATAGCTTTTCACAATAACGAAAAATTATGATAGCTGATTTTGGAATTGATTATATTCTTCTACAATCTTCTCGATAATTGCATGATTCTGATCTAGATTTGTTAACCTAGTTAATACCGCCACTATTCCATCATTCTTCACACTCTTTTGAAGGTCAATCGCTTCTTGATCATCATTTGAAGTAAATAACAACGCAGCAGCCACTACTTTGCATAAATGAACGGGTGCTTCTTGAAACTCATTGAAGTATTCTAATGCTGGAGCAAATAACCGATCGTGAATGCCAAGCTTTCGAAGAGGGGATCTCCCCACTCTTTTCACATCGTCAATAATGTATTCATTTTTAAAACGGCCAATAATTTTGTCAATGTATGCTTGATGTTGTTCATTGGAAAACCCGTATTTTTTAACAAGAACTCTTCCTGACTCTTGCAATGCTCCAGAAACAATCTGGTGCACTCGATCATTTTGTATAGCTTCTGCAATAGGATGAAAGCCGTATACTGAACCTACATACGCAATTGCCGCATGCCCTGTATTGACTGTAAACAATTTTCTTTCGATATATGGAGCTAAGTCATCAACTAGTGTTGCCCCTTCAATAGATGGTTTTTCTCCCACCCAAGCCGTTTGCTCGATTACCCATTCAAAGAATGGCTCCACTTTTACCAAGAGCTTGTCTTCATTTGTTTGGTTCGGAACAATTCGGTCAACCGCGGAGTTTGGAAATCCGTAAAGAGAATCAAAGGTATTTCTATCTTCCTCTGTTAATTGTTCATATACCTTTTCCTTAAGAAAAGCACTACCGCCAATCATATTTTCACAAGCGATAATATTTAACGGTTTATCTGAAATAGCTGCTCTTTTTTTCAATCCTTTAGCAATCATCGGTGCAATAATTGCTAATATATTTGGCCCTACTGCCGTAGTGATTAAATCGGCCTGAATAATAGCCTCTTCAATTAGATCACCGTTTATGGCACTGTTAATAGCAGCAACGTTTTTCACTGTTGTTTCCGTTTGCTCTTTATTCGCCAATACCACTTTATATTCTTTACGCTCGTTAAGTAAATCAACTATTTCAGAATTCACATCAGCAAAACAAACCTCATATCCGGATTGTTGTAGCAATAATCCAATAAACCCACGACCTATATTCCCTGCACCAAAATGTAGAGCAAACATATTAGTTCACCTCAGCAAATAAATGTAGGATTTCTTCTTCTGTTTTAGCCTGAACGATTTTCTCGATATTTTCTTCTTCTGAACATACGATAGCAATGTTTGATAGAATATCTAGGTGTTCATTATTTTTTCCTGCAATTCCAATGAGGACCTTTACAATATTGCCGCCACCAAAATCTACCCCTTCTGGAGCTTGAATGATTGAAATTCCAGATTGTTTCACCAGATCCTTCGCATCCTCTGTTCCGTGAGGGATCGCAACGAAATTCCCCATATAAGTAGATGTTAACTCTTCCCTAGCAAGCATCTTTTCAATATATGATGGTTCAACATACCCTTTATCCACAAGAATTTGGCCTGTCTTTCTAATAGCCTCCTCCTTTGTTGACAACGCAACATTTAATTGAATCGTTTCTGCTGTTAAGATTTGTAATGACATATTGTCCACTCCTTAATGATTATATTTTGTTTCATAAATGTCCCTTACCTCGTTACATAAAAAATCAAATAGGGCTTCTCTTTCTCCATTCTCAAAAAGGTATATCGTGTCATGATTACGGATAAGAGATGCACTGATTTGGCTTAGAATCTCTAGCGCCTCTTCGGTTACTTCTTCCGGTGAAAGCATAAGGAGAATACGTTTATTAAGTATTTCTGTCCCATCCATAGCACTTACCTTCACTGGATGCTCAAGTTCATACATAGAAAAAGAGGGATTAATCACTTCATTACTTCTTGTATGGTAAAGAGAGAGTGTAGTCTCTGGGATCCCAAGGCCACCTAGCGCTTCCCTTCCCTTTAAGTGGTTAACAACACTTACTGGATCGTGAATGACCCCTTGGTCCAAGAGTGTTTTACATGCTGTTAATAAGGCTGATTCAATCGAATGATAACCTCCAAGCTTTTTTATAAAATAACCCGAAAGGATATCAATCGCTGCCGAGGTAAATTGATGGTTTTTTTGGATTCTCCCAAAAAACTCTTTCCCCGCTTCACTCTTGGAGGGTGAGTTCCTTAAATCATTCAGCTGTTTTGGCTGGTTAAGCTGTTCTACTCGGATAGACTGTTTAATTCTTTCAATCTCAGTCTGTGAAAGTATAGGACTTACTAGAACATATTGACCTTGATAATCCTTTAAAGGTACAGTCGAAATAATTATAGAATATTCCTCAGGATTTACTTGTTCAAAATCAAAAAGAGAAATATTTTTCGTTTTTAACCAAGGCAGTTCTTTTTGAATTTTTGTGGCAAGTATCTTTGATGTTCCTATTCCGCTCGAACAAACGACTAGGCCATTCATTTCCTTATTTTCTTCTCCCCTTAGCAAGGCAGAAGCAAAATGCATAACAAGAAAACCTATCTCTTCTTTTGGTACGATGAAGTCTGGAAAAACTAATTCAACCCCATCATTAATAATGCTAAATAATTCTCGGTAATCTTCCATAATTCGCTCAAGTAACGGGTTACTAATCTTCATCTGTTGCTTCATTCGATAGATCGCTGGACGCAAGTGAGCAATTAGACCTTGATAAAGATCAATGTTATTTTCAAGATTATTTCCTATCCTATTCCCCACATACTGGATGAGCTTTTGTGCTGTAAATCCCACTTGGACAGCTGTTTCTTCGAAGATATCCCCTTGCTCATTCCTTAGCTTTGCTCCTAAAAGGTGCATCGTAATATAACTTGCTTCACCTTGGGAAACAGAAATTTGAAATGCCTTTTCTAATCCCGAAACTATTTTTTCAGCAATCTTATACTCTTTTGTTGCAGAAAGCTGATCAGGGAATCTGTCATCTAGTGGTATCTCTACACCCTGCTGTATCCTTTCTGTTGCAAGAGCTAAATGGACAACCAAACCGATGTAAGCACTGTCCGCTATTGGGTAAGGCAGCTCCTTTTTTACATCATCAATAATACTTTCAATGATAACGAGCTTCTTTTTATCCACTAATCCAAGTAATCGGTCGGTAGCTGTATCCATCTCCATAGCCGATCGTTTCTGAATATTCTCACGGATAAAAGAAATAAACTCAAACTCATCCAAGTGATCTAAAATTAAGCTGCTCATGACTTTTCGCTTAGCTGTTTCTAGACCAGACAACTCAACTCCGTATCCTCTTTTACGAATAAGAGATAACCCATATGGTTCAATTTTTTCTTCGATTTTGTTTAAATCATTACTAACGGTTGCAATCGTGACATTCAGGTCATTTGCTAAAACAACCAGTTTTACGGGTTCTAAGCTTTCAAGTAAGCTTGAGAGAATAATGGTTTGTCGTTCATCCGGAGTGTACTCGTTATGAGAGGCACTGAATAAGAATAGTTTTAACTTCTCTTTGTTTTCACTACTCCCTTTTACAAGAATCCCCACCCCAGACTGCCTGGATAATGACAAATCGTAGGATTTTAGTATTTCTTCGACACCTTTTAAATCTCGGTGTACCGTCCTTGAACTTACGTTAAGAATTTTGGCAATACTACTCACGGTCGTTTCCTCTTCATTAAGAAGTATCACCTCGAGAATTTTCCTTTCTCTCGCTGTAATATACATAGACCATCAACTCCTAAAGAGTCCAACTTGATGACAATATTAAATTAAAAAGATGCTTATATTTAAATGATACTCTTGTAAATACCTGTTAACAACCGTTTAAAAATACACATTCGTCATAGTATTTGTTGACAAAATTAAATAAATACATAAAAATGGAGCCCAGATTAATCTAGACCCCTCTTCCCTTCATAATAAAAAAGCATAAATGATTACCAATATGATCAATCCAATAGGTATCCCAAAGTTTGCCCACTCCTTGCTTGAAATCCCTAGTTTATTAGCAGCTATGATATTCGGAATATTCCCCGGAATCAACATCCCTCCACTAATCAGTAATCCTAATAAAACCGCTCTTACTTTTTGTTCCTCCATCTGAGGACTCATTTCAGCCGCTGCAAGGGTAGCATTATCTAAAACAGCTGAAACCGTGTTAATCCAATATAGTAATGGTGTATTTAGATGAATGACATAGAGGTCAATGACTGTTTTAAATCCAGATCCTAGCAACGTCAAGCCCATAACAAACAGGTATATCTTGATTCCTCTATACAAAACGTCTTCATAAGTTTCATTGTTAATGTGGGCATTTGTGAATTCATGAGAATCCCTTGGTTTTTTGACTAGTACGGCAGCTAAGATTCCTAAGAAAACAATTAATGGGATAATAATAGGTCCTAATAATTCAATGAGATAAAAGAAATCCTCTTCTAACTTGCTGATTGCGATCGTGGCTACCGGTTCTCCCACAGGTGTTAAGCTTGCTCCTAATCCAATACTAAAACAGGATAGGACCACATAGCGGATAGCTGATTTAGGATCTAACCTCATGGATGTGACAAGAGCGACCAAGAGGAGAGAAGAAATAATGGCTGTTATAATACTCGATAGGAAACCCAAAATAATAACTGTGATAGCTACACACCATTTAAATGAAAAGGTACGTAACAACTGCTTGATGAATCTGTCTATGCTTCGATGAAACCACTTTAATAACAATGAGGCAACGAAAACAGCAATGGTTATACCAATAGGGTCACTCGCAGCTTTTAAGAATAAATCTTTACTCCAACTTCCACTTGAAATAGCAGTAATAGCACCCATAATAAAGATAAATATTTCAATATTGTTCTCTACAACCTTTACCTTTAAGGGTAAAAGGAGTACCAACAAAAAGACTAGTATTAACCACCACACCATCGTTCCGACATCTCCAATAGCATATTTCCTTTTTTAAGGATTTAAATATATATGCTTTTCTTTGGACAAACTTGCTATTATATTCAAAACAACAAACACCCCTAAACCGTTGATCGATTTAGGGGTGTTAATTTATTTAAGATTATTCACAATCTCATCATACTTAGGACTATTTAAAAAGTTTTCTACAGATACATGATGTGCATTTGGAAGCTTTGCTTTTGCACGATCCGTTAGATCTTTATGTGTTACAACGATATCAGCATCAGCTGGAAGGTTATTGATAGATGTATTCGCTACCTCTACCCCTTCTACCTCAGCTTTTTTCACTTTGTTACGTAATATGGATGCACCCATTGCACTTGAACCCATCCCAGCATCACAAGCAAAGATAATTTTATTCACTTTATGAAAGTCAACTTTGCTTTCTAGTGTATCAGTTACTGAACTCTTTTTCCCTTTCATTTCTTGCATTTTTTCTGTTGCCGCTTCTAAATCTTCTTCTTCGTTGTTTTTGCTAACCTTAAGAATAAATGATGCTACTGCGAATGATACAGCTGCTGCAACAATTACTCCTAATAGAACTCCTAAGTGACCACCCTTTGGAGTCATAGCCATTAAAGCAAAGATACTTCCTGGTGATGGAGGAGCTACAAGACCTGCGTTAAAAATCGTTAGTGTGAATACTCCACTCACGCCCCCTGCTATTGCAGCAAGGATTAACATAGGCTTCATTAAGATATATGGGAAGTAGATCTCATGGATTCCCCCTAAGAAGTGAATAATCACTGCACCTGGAGCTGTTCTTTTTGCTGAACCTTTCCCGAATAACATAATCGCTAAGAGAATACCGAGTCCAGGACCAGGGTTTGATTCTAGTAGGAACATAATAGACTTTCCAGCATCTGCTGCTTGCTCTACACCAAGTGGGCTTAAAATCCCGTGATTGATAGCATTGTTTAAGAATAATACCTTAGCAGGCTCAATAAGGATATTCGCTAACGGAAGAAGACCCGCATCAACGATTGCCTCAACTCCTGCAGCTAACGCATTGTTTAAACCTTCTACTACTGGACCAATTACTTTAAATGCGATTAAAGTTAAGATTCCACCTAAAATACCAGCTGTAAAGTTATTTACCAACATTTCAAAACCTTGTCTGATCTTTGGAACAATGACTGCGTCAAGCTTCTTAATTAGATACCCTCCAAGCGGCCCCATAAGCATGGCACCTAGGAACATTGGAATCTCTGCTCCCACGATCACACCCATTGTTGCTGTAGCACCGACTACTCC
This sequence comes from Robertmurraya korlensis NBRC 107688, assembly GCF_001591645.1. Classification (GTDB taxonomy): domain Bacteria; phylum Bacillota; class Bacilli; order Bacillales; family Cytobacillaceae; genus Robertmurraya_A. The sequence continues at coordinate 32,065 of NZ_BCVH01000025.1, forward strand.
ACCACGAGTATCATATACGATCTTACCACCTGTATAACCAATTAATAATGGAAGAAGATACGTAATCATCGGGCCAACTAACTTAGCGAAATCCTCATTTGGATACCAGCCTGTTGGAATAAATAAAGCAGTAATAATCCCCCACGCGATAAAAGCACCAATATTTGGCATAATCATACCACTTAAATGACTACCAAAGCGTTGGATTTTCACACGAACATCCGACTTTTGCGCTACTTGATTAGACATATAGTATAATTCCCCTTTCAGAAATATAAATCTTTTGTCCTTGTTTCTAACTTTATGATAAAGCGTTTTCAACACCTATTCAATTCAAACTAAAATGCATTTTGTCATGAACCATGTTGTCATAATTGAATTGTCACTATTGTTCATTGTTCTATAGGTTAAGAGACTTTAGATTCAGTAGTTCAGGAACATGGAGAAAAAAAGGGAGGGTTTGTGATTGTCCAAATACGAACCTGATTCGGTATTCGGACTAGACTTGCTCGTTTTTCTCTATGTTTGTGAAAGCTTTTTTGAATAGTTAAACCTAGATAACGTTCTTTATAATAAGGGAATCGAACAGACCAAATCAAACGCGATTTGGTCTGTTGATGTTCTCCACAAAACTGAACTACCCACATGCATTCTCTTTTCAGTTTCATTTAATCTGTGAGCGTAGTTTCTCTCCTTCTTCTGTTATCGCCCTTATATCTATTCGTTCAAACAGTGGGTGAATATTCTCTACAGACAATGGCAAGTTAGTAATCACTTTCCAGGAGAATCTAGACTGATGGAGCATTTTTCTAACTTCTTCACTTGAATGAGGAAGAAAGGGATGTAGTAATTGGGCAAAATTGATGATAAGAAACACACATGTGGCGATGGCTGCATCCCGCTTTTCTTCTTCCGCTTTCCATGGTTGCTGTTCATCAAAATACTTATTTGCATATCTTATGCACTCAAAAATGCCTTCTAGTGCTTGCTTCATTCTTGCTGCTTCAATGGCTTCCCCTACCTGCTGGTAAAGGGATTCCACACGGCTTTGGATGCTTTTATCAGGTGGTAATTGAGGCACTACACCATTTGTTTGCTTTTGAATGAACTTTAACGTACGGTTTACAAAATTCCCATACGCTCCTAACAGCTCACCATTATGACTGTATATAAATTCCCGCCAAGAGAAATCTGTATCCCGATTTTCAGGTGCGTTGATTGTTAGAAAGTATCGAATCGAGTCTGGGTGATACCTCTCTAATAGATCCTGGATCCAAATGGCCCAATTTTTGCTTGTAGAAATCTTCTTTTTTTCTAATGTTACGTAATCATTTGATACGATATAATCAGGTAAACCCTCCAAACCAGACCCTATTTGTATAGCTGGCCATATGATTGAATGGAAAGGGATATTGTCCTTCCCATGAACATAGTAGCTACGTGTTGTTTCCCTCCAGAAGTCCTCAACATCTCTTCCATTTTCTTTCCCCCATAGAAGACTTGCTGAGTAATACCCTGCAACCGCCTCAATCCACACATAAATTTTCTTATGTTCAAATCCTTTTATTGGGACGGAAACGCCATTTGGCAGGTCACGAGTAGCTGGTCGATCTTTCAATCCTTCCCTTAAATATCTTTCGGTTAATTGTAATGCGTTCTCACGCCAGAAACCTTCCCTATCTCTCTTCAGTTCTTCCACTTGGTGTTGAAGCTTACTTAATGCTAAGTAATAATGCTCCGTTTTCTTAATGACAGGTGATGAGCCACATATTTTACAAGTCTTATGATGGAGCTCGACTGGATCTAATATCGTAGAACAATAATCACATTGATCACCACGTGCTTGTTCCCCACAGGTCGGGCAGATTCCTTCGACATAACGGTCAGGTAGAAACTGATCACATTCATTGCAATATACTTGATCTATCTCTTTTGTATAGAGTAAACCGTTATTATCAATCTTTAAAAATAAGTCCTGTACCACACTAGCATGGTGAGCAGAATCCGTACGAGTATAACAATCATAAGAAAATCCTAGCTTTGTAAAGCACTCTTCAAACTCTTGGTGATATCTATCGGCTATGTCAGTTACGTCCATCCCCTCCTGCATGGCACGAATCGTAATAGGTGTCCCATTACAATCACTTCCCGACACATATAAAACCCTTTCGCCTTTTAAACGGTAGTATCTTGCCAGAATATCACCTGGCAGTAAGCCTGCTACATGACCAATATGCAGGGAACCATTTGCATATGGCCATGCCCCCCCAATAAATACATCCATTCAAGATTCCTCCTTTTATAAAAATAAAAAAAGCCCTGTCCGTATCTTAATAAAGATAAGGACAGGACTTTACTCCCGTGGTACCACCTTAATTCACCAACAGCTCACACTGTTAGCCTCTGCAAGTACGAAAGCAGTGAAATACTCTACTCTTATACCGTGACATTGATAACGGGTGCCAACTCCCGACAACCCCTACTTCTGTGGATAACAGGTTCAGTTCGCAGCTCGGAGGCCATTTTTCAAATGTGAATCCTAACTCCTTTTCAGCTTCCGGAGCTCTCTGCTTAGGATAACAATCATTTTACTTTTCCTCTTCTACGCCTTTTCAGATATTATATATAAAATCTACAAATGTAACAATATACCAATTAAAATCCCTAACTCACTTTTTACCTAGGTAAATCTCCCTAATTTCTTTTAATGGAATCCCTTTTTCCCTTTCTACCCTTTATAATAATAGAAAGAAAACTTCCGGAGGCAATGATGGAGAGTATTACTCATTTTCTTATAAATTTATTAATTATCTTGGTATCGTTACTCTTTTTTCAGGGCTTCGTCATTAAGAATCATCTAAAAAGAACACATCTAGAGTTTTATATGTTCCTCACCCTTACCATTTCAGTTTCCCTTTGTATGATGTTTCCCTTAACACTTCCAGGTGGAATTCCTTTTGACTTAAGATTTATACCGCTGGTTCTTGGTTGCCTTTATGCGAGTAGGTACACAGGTGTTTGGCTAGTAGCACTTATTGTTGTCTTACGAATCGCTATTCACGGATTTGAAAATTCTTGGTTCGCTATAGGAAATGCCATAATTTTTTCCTGTATATGTTTTACGATAAGGGAGAAATTCAAGCAATACTCATTAGCACAAAAGGTTACCCTCCAAGTTTCATTATTTATAGGCATGTCTATCTGGGTGTTGACAGGCTCGAAATTATTATTTCAGTCACCCATTACCGTATCTTTTACCTTTGCCTATACAGGCATTCATGCTGCTGGAATAGGATTGGCTATCTTTATGGCCGAACATATTAAAAATCAGCATCTACTATTATTACGGTTAATAAGGAGTGAAAAGGCAGAGGTTGCCAGTCACCTAGCTTCAAGCATCTCTCACGAAGTAAGGAATCCTTTAACAGCCAGTCGCGGATTTTTGCAATTATTAAGTGAATCAAGCGACATACCAGAGAAAGAAAAGGCTTATATAGACTTGGCAATAAGTGAAATTGACTCGGCTGATCATATTATTAGAGATTACTTAACCTTTGCCAAGCCTACTGCTGAAAAAATTGAGATTCTAGAAATGAACAAGGAAATTCAACAAGCTATTCAGATTGTTGAACCCATGGCAAAACAATTCAAGGTCGAAATCCACTCTCAGCTAGATTCAGCATTCATTACTGGTAGCTCAGGACTTCTCCAACAAGTTTTAGTGAATATTATGAGAAACGGGATAGAAGCCATGTCAACAGGTGGAACCCTAACCGTTCATTCAGTTAGGGAACAAACGTCCCTTTTAATAAGTGTTAAGGATGATGGAATTGGTATGAGCCAGCAGCAAATCAATCGACTAGGTGAGCCCTATTTTTCTACTAAAGACTTAAAGGGTACGGGACTTGGTATGATGGTCGTCTACCGTATAGTTGAAAGTATGAAAGGGAACATACATATAGATAGTAAAAAAGGGATTGGTACAACCATTTTCATTCGACTACCATATATGACCGATGCGGAGGAACGTAAGATCTCATAGTATGTTAAATAAAAATCCGGTTCAATTTTGAACCGGATTTTTTTATGAATTTTTAGATTCCATGTTGTTTAATTTACTATTTTTATACCCATACCCAATGTATATAGCTAAACCGATTAGTAACCAAACGATAAATCCCTTCCATGTAAATGCGGATAACTGGAGCATTAAATACACACAGAAGACAACTGCCAGAATAGGAATAACTGGAACAAAAGGTGTCTTGAACGGACGTGCTAAATCTGGCTGTGTTTTACGAAGCACAGCTACTCCAAGAGATACGGTTGCAAAAGCAAACAATGTTCCAATACTTGTTAGCTCCGCAAGTTTGTGTAATGGGATAAAGCCTGCAAAGATGGCCACTAATCCCCCGGTTACCCATGTACTGGTAATAGGTACTTGAGACCTTGGATGAACGGTTGATAATTTTTTCGGTAGTAGTCCATCTCGGCTAATTGCATAAAATAAGCGCGTCTGTCCAAACATCATAACAATTAGAACCGTTGTTATTCCTACAATGGCACCAAGTGAGATAAAACCTGCTGCCCAATCTTGTTGGATAAATCGCAGGGCAAATGCAACTGGATCCTTTACGTTTAATAGATTAAACGGCACGATACCTGTTAGGATCAACGAAACAGCAATGTAAAGAATGGTACATATCGCTAGAGCAGAAATAATCCCAATTGGAAGATTTCGTTGGGGATTTTTTACTTCCTCAGCTGCTGTTGATACAGCATCAAATCCAAAATACGCAAACACCACAACAGCTGCACCCGCTACTACTCCTGATGCACCAAATGGCATAAACGGCTGCCAATTAGATGGTTCTACATACCATACTCCTATAGCAATAAATAGGAGAACAACTGCAACCTTAATGACAACCATGACGGCATTAAATTTTGCTGACTCTTTTACCCCCTTGGTTAATAAAAGGGTAACTAATAGCACAATAATAATAGCTGGTAGATCTACGAATGTCCCCTTTGACGGATCAAACGCACTTGTTAAAGCGGTCGGTAAATGCAAACCGAACCCTGCTAATAAACTTTGGAAATAACCGGACCAACCACTTGCAACAGCTGACGATGCCAATCCATATTCAAGAACTAAATCCCAACCAAGTATCCATGCAAGTAGTTCTCCAAATGCAACATATCCATATGTATAGGCACTTCCTGATTGAGGGATCATTGAAGCGAATTCAGAGTAACAAAGGGCTGCGAATACACAAGCTAGTCCAGCAATAATAAATGATAAAATGAGTGCAGGGCCTGCATATTCAGCGGCGGCAACTCCCGTTAATACGAATACCCCCGTACCAATGATCGCTCCAACGCCTAACAAAGTTAGATCGAATGCACCTAATACTCGTTTGAGGGAACCTTCTGCTGTGGCATTCCCTACTTGTTTCTTGCGAAATAAATCCATTATATCCTCCCATAGAGTTTGAAATAATTGTCGAAAAACATCGAATATACCTTAGACATTCTACATAATTGTTCGAGGCTTGTAAATTAAAAATTATGGTAATATAAGAGATTCAAAAATTTCTAATTGTATGTTGCCCAGTAAACAATTTCTCTATGTTACTAAACAAAAAAAGACCTTTATTCTCCGATAGAATAAAGGTCTTTTATTACTTATGCGTGGAAATTCGTTCCATCTGTCGTTGCTTCAATAATGCCAGCACGAATGACAAAGTCTCCAAAATGTTCCCCGTCATTACGTTCCTTTGCATATCGAGGAATAATGGAACCAAGCTCTCGAAGGATTTCTTCTTCTCCAATATTTTCACGATACATCTTGCTTAATCGACTTCCATCAAATGCAGCACCCAAATACATATTGTATTTTCCTGGGGCTTTACCGATAAACCCAATTTCACCTAATGCATGTCTTGCGCATCCGTTTGGACAGCCGGTCATACGGATGGTAATTTCTTTATCTCTTAGCCCATTTTCTTCAACGATGTCTTCAATCTTATCAATGAGCTTTGGCAGGTATCTCTCTGCTTCCGCCATAGCAAGGCCACATGTTGGTAGAGATACGCATGCGATTGAACTGCGACGTAACGCAGAGTGATGTTTTCCATCTGTTAAACCATACTTTTCAAGTAACTCCGTAATTTTTTTCTTTTTCTGTTTAGACACACTACCAATAATTAAGTTTTGGTTCGCCGTTAAACGGAAATCTCCCGTATGAACCTTTGCAATTTCACGTAAGCCTGTTTTTAATGGGTAGCCATCGAAATCTGCGATACGTCCACCTTGCACAAATAATGTAAAATGCCAATTTCCTTTTAGACCTTTTACCCAACCATATCGATCACCATTATGATCAAATGAGTAAGGCTTTGCTTCTTCAAACTGCCAGCCAAGTCGATTTTCTAACTCAAGCTTAACATTCTCTAGTCCCAACCGGTCTACCGTGTACTTAAAACGGGCATATTTACGTACAGAACGATTTCCATAATCACGTTGAATCGTAATAACCTTCTCAGCCACATCGTATACTTGCTCAGGCGTACAGAAGCCGATCACTTTTGCAAGCTGCGGATAGGTATTTTTATCACCGTGTGTCATTCCCATACCACCACCGATTGCTACGTTAAACCCAACAAGCTTCCCGTCTTCAACAATCGCAATATAACCTAGATCCTGTGAGAAAACATCTACATCGTTCTCAGGAGGAATCGCCATACCAATTTTGAATTTACGAGGCAGGTAAAGTGGTCCATACATAGGCTCCACTTCTACATCAGGAGTACCTGCCACTTTTTCCTCATCAAGCCAAATTTCATGATAGGCTCTTGTACGTGGAAGCAAATCATCGCTCAGCTTCTTCCCCCACTCATATACCTCTGCATGAATTTCTGATTGATGTGGATTAGACGTACTCATGACATTTCTATTCACATCACCACATGCAGCGATTGTATCCATAAGAGCTTGATTTATGCCTTGAATCGTACTCTTCATATTCCACTTTAAGATTCCATGAATCTGGAACGTTTGGCGAGTGGTTAATTTTAAAGTACCATTCCCGTACTTTTCAGAAAGCTCATCCATTACCAGCCACTGCTCAGGTGTCGCGACACCGCCCGGTAGTCGAACACGAAGCATGAACTGATATGCTGGTTCTAGCTTTTGCTTTTGTCTTTCTGCACGCACATCACGGTCATCCTGTAAATAGCTACCATGATGCTTCATTAATCGGTTATCATCCTCTGGGATTCCCGCACTGATACGATCAAGCATTACTTCTTTTAATGTTCCACGTAGGTAATCGCTTCGTTCTTTTATTCCCTCTACATCACTAGCAGGGCCTTCAGGCGCTTTTAAATTATCTTTCACTTCCACCATGCTTAAAACTCCTTTCATTCAAACTCAGTATACGTCACGCTGGTATCGTTTTTCTTTCTGCATAGTAGCTAAATAGCCTTCCGCTTCTTCACGACCCATGCTGCCTTCTTTTTCAATTATCGTAATTAATGTTTGATGTACGTCATGAGCCATATGTTTCTCATCACCACAAATATATACGACCGCTCCCTCTTGAAGCCACGCATATAATTCCTGGCTTTGCTCAAGCATACGGTGCTGAACATATACTTTTTCGTTTGTATCTCTTGAAAAAGCAACATCCATTTTAGTAAGAACTCCATCTTTTAACCAATTTTGCCATTCGGTTTGATATAAGAAATCTGTTACAAAGTGCTGGTCACCAAAGAACATCCATGACTTACCCTCTGCACCATTTTCCTCACGCTCTTGCATAAATGAACGGAATGGTGCCACTCCTGTTCCAGGACCGACCATAATAATCGGTGTAGCAGAATTTTCTGGTAGCTTGAAGTTTGGATTGTGTTGAATAAAGATTGGAAGTGTATCTCCAGCTTGTAAACGTTCAGCTGTAAGAATCGAGCATACACCCTTTCTTTCACGTCCATGTGAATCATAACGCACCGCACCAATCGTCAGATGAACTTCCTCTGGGTTGGCAGAATAGCTACTTGCAATTGAATATAATCGTGCAGGAAGCTTTCTTAATATAGAGACAATTTCCTGTGAAGAAGCTGTCCATGGGCCGAAATCACGAAGCAAATCAAGTAAATCACGACCATGAATATACTCTCTTACTTTTTCTGCATTTTCTGGCTTCACCAGCTCCTGTAATTCCTGATTCACAGAAAGCTTGGCTGCCTGTTCCACAAGTGGCTTAGTCAGTACTGTTATTTCAAAGTTGGTAAGAAGCGCATCTTTTAGTGTTCGCACTTCTCCTTGTTTATTAATTGTTATCTGATCATCGGCATTCCAATTCATCTCCGCTAGGATATTCTCCACAAGCTCTGGATCATTCTCTGGATAGATACCTAGGCTGTCACCCGGTTGATAAGTTAATCCTGAACCTTCTAGTGATAACTCAAGATGACGTGTTTCTTTATTTGATCCACGACCATTTAGATTTAAGTTTTCTAATACTTCAGCACGGAAAGGATTTGTTCTTGAATAAATAGATTCCTCTGGAGTTACTTGTACGACCGCACCAGCATGAGCTTGGCTTGCCGCAGTTCCAGCCTGTCCTAGAGCCGCAAGAACACTCTCAATCCATTCAGCCGCTGGCTCATCATAATCTAAATCACAGTCCACTCTCTCCGTTAATGACTTGCCACCTAACTCCTTAAGGCGTTCATCAAATTCTTTTCCTGTTTGACAGAAGAATTCGTACGAGCTATCCCCTAACGATAAAACCGCATAGTTAAGCTCATCTAACTTTGGAGCACGCTTGCTGTGTAAAAACTCGTGGAAGGATAACGCATTATCAGGTGGTTCACCCTCCCCATGTGTACTTGCAACAATCAATAGATTCTGTAGTTTCTTTAAATTATTCGGTTTAAAATCACTCATGGATGAAACCGTTACTTGAAAACCATTGCTTTCAAGCGTTTTACCTGCTTTTGTAGCAAGTCGTTGTGCATTTCCTGTCTGTGAACCAAAAAGGATGGTTACTTCTTTCGAAATTGGCTTTGAAGCTTCCACTGATAGGGCTACAGAAGCTGATTCTGATACAGCAGTTGCTGGTGCTGCTTGAATAGCTGCTAAATATCCACTAAGCCAAACCTTCTGTGATTCAGTTAATGTCGGCAGTATTTTGTTAAGAAGCTCTGCCTGCTCCTGACTAAACGGGCTGTTCATGACCTGAAGTTGCAACGAAATCCACCTCACAAAAATAAATAGACTAATTTCTCCAAAATTCGCAAAATATCTTAAAAATCATTATATATTAATTATTCCAATAAGTTAAGTCGGTTTTAATATTTAACCGTTAACTACAGATTTCTCTTCTATGATAATTACTTTACCTTAAGTTTGGCTATTGGTAAAATACATATAACTGATTATAAGTATTAATATTTCTAATAATAAGGAGGATCAAGTATGTATTTTGATGAGTTAAAGACCTTTGTCACTCTAGTGGAAGTAAAGAACTTCACCAAAACGGCTGAACTCCTTCTCATGTCTCAACCAAGTGTTAGTTTACATATTAAGAATTTAGAAAACGAGTTTCAAACGAAACTATTCATACGTTCTCCAAAACAACTAAAAATCACTCCTTCTGGAGAGATTTTGTATGATCGAGCCAAACAGTTAATAAGCATGTATGAGCAAACCAAACAAGATATCCTCGACTTGCAAACATCTGTTAGAGGATCCTTGAAAATCGGGGCAAGCTTTACCATTGGAGAGTACATTCTACCTTCTCTTCTTCATGACATCCAAAAGGACCATCCGGCACTCGAACTTGAAGTGGTTATAGGGAATACGAAGGAAATTGTTCAATCCGTTAAAAGGCATGAAGTGGAGATTGGCCTAATTGAAGGGCAAACCAACGAAAAAGAACTATCTGTCCACCCTTTTTTAAAGGACGAGCTTTTTGTTGTATCATCCGCTTTGCATCCTCTTGCAACAATGAATAGAGACATATTCATATCAGACCTTCAAAACCAAGTATGGGTGACGAGGGAGGTTGGTTCAGGTACCCGGGAATACTTAAATCACGTGATCCGTTCGAATGGGTTAAAAATACAATCCCTTCTATCTATTAGTAGCAATCAAGGAATTAAGGAAACCATAAGTAAAGGTATGGGTCTATCACTTTTATCTAACAGCGTGATCCATAAAGAAGTCAACCATGGAGAGTTAGCCATCATCCGTATCAAAGATTTTCAATTCCCTAGAACACTGTCTTATGTTTACTCTCCTACTATGAAAAAAAAGAAAAACGTGGAGCTTTTTATTACGAGCCTCCAAGAGATGTGGCCCTACCACTCTGAATCAATTTAAGTATAGCTCGCTCCTTCGAGCTTTATTATGTATTTATTTGGGGACTTTTTTAAATAAGAAAAAGTGCCTGTCCTTTAATAGAGAATATGGACAAGCACCTTTCCTGTTCCTTAAACTCGGAGTACCTTCATTTAAAGTTTCCTAGCTTACAATATATCCATCCAAATCTTTATCGTTGTTGCTAAAATGAGTATTGCGAGGACTACTTGGAGAATCTTTGTGTTTACCTTTTTCCCTGCCATCGCCCCTAGTGGTGAGGCAATTAAACTAGCTATGACCATGATTAAAGATGGCCAAAATTCCACTTGCCCGGTTGTGATTTTCCCAACAGTCGCACCGATTGAAGAGATAAATGTAATGGCAAGTGAAGAAGCGATTGTCATACGAGTTGGAATTTTTAATACTACAAGCATGATTGGTACTAATAGAAAGGCACCAGCAGCTCCGACAATTCCAGACCCTATCCCAACGATAAATGCAAGGATCGCTGCCAGCCATTTATTAAATGTCACTTGATCTAATGGAATATCATCTAGGCCCTTTTTAGGAATGAACATCATAACAGCTGCAATTAATGCTAAAATACCGTATACGATATTAATTCCACCTTCGGTCATTAGCTTTGAACCAAAGCCTCCAATAAAGCTACCAATTAAAATACTTGCTCCCATATATATGATGAGCTTTTTATTTAAAAAGCCACCCTTCCGGTAAGCCCACACCCCACCGATCGTTGCAAAAAACACCTGAACAGCACTAATTCCTGATACTTCATGAGCACTAAAAGCTGCTAGACCGAATAATGGTGGAATGTATAATAGCATCGGATACTTAATGATTGAACCACCAATTCCTAGCATTCCAGATATATACGAACCTATAAAACCAATTAAAAAGATGGTAATAATAAATCCTAAATCCATCATTTCCCCCCCTTTGAAAAGCGAAAGCGCCAATCATGACGCTTTAGCTCAAACCATTTTTAGAAAAAGGGAACCCCATCTGGTTCCCTTATAAATCAGCCCTTTTTAATCCAAAATTTTAAAACGGCATCGTCTTCTTCGTGTTTGATTAATTCATGACCACCTGATTTTGCCCATGCAGCAAAGTCATTTTTTGCCCCTTTATCGGTTGCATGAACCTCTAACACCTGACCGCCTTCTAATTCGTTTATTGCTTTCTTCGCTTTTACAATCGGCATTGGACAAGCCAGTCCTTTTGCGTCTAATACTTTATTAGCATCCATTTTATTTCCACCTATTAAGATTGTTTTATCGAACCGCACAACGGTTTGGTCCGATTTCCATTTCCCGTTGTCGTTCTTCGTCTGGAGTGATTTTCCCCATATTTGTTTCACGAATTTGTTGATATGCATTTGGTTGTGGTGGCAGGTTTTCCGTTACCACTCTTCTAAATTCATCTTCGTCTGCAATATTTAAACCGTGGTTTTTCTCAAATAGTGTTCCTAGCTTTTCTGACACACTTCCATCTTCATTTAACTCATCAATGATCATAAAATGGGCTGGAAGTACGATTAACTCCTCAGATAACTCTCTGTAACGCTTGTATAGACTTTCTCGTAAATCTACAACCCAATCCTGTGCCAGACCTGCTAAATCTGGTCTTCCAATCGAATCGATGAACAAGATATCTCCTGAGAGTAAAAATTTCTCATCCACAATAAAGGAAGTTGATCCGATTGTGTGTCCTGGTGAATACAATGCATGGATATTGATTTTCACATTTCCGATTTCTACATCATTGCCACCTTCTAATGGTTGGTACGTAAATGTAACTTCCGTTGCATCCTTTGGAGGTAACCAGTACGTTGCATTTGTTTTTTCAGCAATTACTCTTCCACCAGAAATATGATCGGCATGAAGGTGAGTATCAAATACATGAGTGATCTTTGCTCCGATTGAGTTGGCAAAATCAAGGTACGTATCTGTCATACGAGTAGAGTCAATGATAGCTGCTTCGCCATTTGATACGACCATATATGATAAACAGCCTTTTCCGATACGAACGAACTGATAAATTTCTCCACCGTCTTTTAAATCTCCAACCTTAACTGGTTCTAAGTGTTCACTCCAAGATTTCATTCCACCAGCTAGATAAGACACACTGCGTCCTGCTTCAGAAAGCATGTCAGCTACCATGATAGATGAACCTTCCTTGGCACAAACAACTAATACCTCTTTATCAGTAGGTACTTTATCAAGAATTTCTTCTACCCCATCTAATAGATCAAAGTACGGTACATTTAGATATTCAAAATTTTCGCCTTCAATTTTCCAATCTTGAAATGCATCTACATTACGTACATCTAAGATGAAAAATGCTTCTTTATTAAATACTATCTTCGTCACTTCTTTTGCCGTCATTGCTTGAACAGTCATTTTTTACCCCCTAGAGTATAATTGGTTTTAAAAATTTTTTGATTAAAAAGTAAACGTAGAGCTTCTTAATTATTGATACGATCCGTTGTTCCAGTCCATTGACTCATTCCTGGAATAACATTTAGTACGTTTGAAAATCCGTTTTCAGCTAGTTTCTGTGCTGCTAAATCGCTTCGGTTACCTGTACGACATACGATATAGATGGTTTGATCTTGGTTTAATTCATTCAGACGAGCTTCTAACTCACCAAGTGGAATAGAAATCGCATTTGGAATATGATTAAATGCATATTCTGCCGTTTCTCTTACATCTAGAACCATCATGTTTTCATTTGCTTCTAGCTTTGCCTGTAGTTCCTCATTTGTCACTACATTTGGATGTTTTCTTTCAATTGTTTCATCGTTTGATGACTTTCTTAGATAGTGTTTTAACACATCTCCTTCTTCCAAAGTACCTAGGTACTGCTGTCCTGTACTTTCAGCCCAAGCTCTTAAGTCTGCCTTAGTCCCCTTATCTGTTGCTTGAACCTCCAGTACTTGCCCTGCTTCTAATCCAGTCATTGCTTTTTTTGTTTTAACAATCGGCATCGGGCATGCCAATCCCTTTGCATCAAGAGTGACGTTTGCTTTTAAGTTCTCCATAAGTTACCTCCGATTTTATACCATATAGGGTATATTTTATGTTAAAATTTTTTCTGTTTTCCCTTCCCAAGCAATCATACCACCTGTCATATTAATGACTTTGTATCCATAGTTTTCTAGAAATTGTGAAGCACTACCACTTCTACCACCAGAACGACAAACCATGATATATTCCTTTGTTTTATCTAACTCATGCATGCGGAACTCAATAAGGCCTAGTGGAATGTTTATTGCTCCAGGAATTTTTCCGACTGCTACCTCATCTACTTCACGCACATCGATAATGTCTATTGCTTTTCCTTCGTTTAATAGCGCTTCTACTTCTTTTGCTGTCATTGTTTGCATTATCTATTCCTCCCTTATCTTATGACAAGAAGCTCATGCCACCTTTTACATTCGTTATTTTTATAAACCCTAATTTTTTTAGGATTTTGCTAGCTTTTTGACTTCTCATTCCGCTTTGACAAATGACTACAACCTCTTTGTCTTTCGAAATCTCATTTGATTTTTGAGAAAGTACCTGTAGTGGAATGTTCTTAAAGCCTTTAATGTGGTTCCCTTTAAACTCAGCTGGTGTTCGCACATCCACAAATTGTTTATCTTTATCTTTTAATTCCTTATTTAATTCAGCTGCTGTTATATGTCTAACACCCTTTGTCGGCATCATTCTTTGGATAGTGAGTAGCAAGAACAATCCAATGAGAATGTAATTTACATATTCCATATTATTCTCTCCTTATTGATAGGGGGAACTCCCTTAAATAAATAGATTCACATTCCCATCTTCTGCATCAGCCAAATAAGCAGCTACACCCGCATATTCAACATTTTCAAGAAGCTCTTCTTCTTTAAGGCCTAATAGATCCATTGTCATCGTACATGCCACTAATTTCACATCTTGCTCTTGTGCCATTTCGATTAACTGAGGTAGGGACATTGCGTTGTGCTTTTTCATAACACCTTTAATCATTTTTGGACCCATACCTGCAAAGTTCATTTTAGAAAGACCCATCTTATCTGCGCCTCTTGGCATCATTTTTTCGAACATCTTTTCCATGAATCCTTTTTTCACCATCATATTTTCCTCTTTACGTAGAGCATTTAAGCCCCAAAACGTATGAAAAATGGTTACTTCATGGTCATAAGCAGCTGCACCATTTGCAATAATATAAGCAGCCATCGCTTTATCGTAATCTCCACTAAATAACACAATCGTAGTCTTTTTCTTTTCTGACATACTGCTACCTCCTAGGTTTCCATATTTACTTACATATACCCGTATAGGTATATTATTTTCTAAAAAAATACACCTTTTGTTTTAATGCCTTAAACACCGTTTTACCCCCACGGGTATAATATTAAATAAATGACTCAATGATGTCAACCCTTTTTATCTACTGTTCACAAGCAGGTTAACCGCTTCTTTGATCAGATCCTCTGCATTTGTTTCTTCGTTTTCATTAGCTTTTTGTACACAGTCAACTAAATTAGAACTTACAATGACACCCATTGTACGATCCACAGCCGTTCGAACAGCTGATAATTGTGTAATCACTTCTTTACAATCCTTATCTTCTTCCATCATTCGTAAAATTCCTCTAAGTTGCCCTTCTATACGCTTTACTCTATTTTGGATTTGAGTATTGTATTTCATATCCCTACCTCCTTCTAACAAAGGGTTTTTATACTAAGTTTATCTTCTTTTAATAGTTTTGAATGATGACTAGCAAGGGTATATCCAATCACTTGAAACCCTTTCTTACGTAAAAGACGAATACCCACATTTTTTTCTAGATTGTTTGAAGCAATAATATATAGTTGACGATTGGGTATGTCAGTGCTAAATCTATTGAGATAAGCAACAGGTATATTTATTGCAACTGGTATAGAGAATTCACTTGATTGGTTATAATCTCTTATGTCAATGATAGTGGATTTTGTTTCAATCTCTTCTCTGGGAATATAAACTACAGAGAAAACCGGAAAATACCTTTCAAATAACACATACCCAATCACTAACAGTAGAATGGTTACAAAAGTAATCTGAAATACCTCCTTAGTATTTATCGATATGTACATAATATACCCCATTGGGTATAAAGTCAATTAGGGAATTTTTACCTCATTAATAAAAAACGCATGACTCATATTCTTGAGTCATGCGTTTACTAACTTATTTCTTTTTAATCCAAAACTTAATCAGCTTATCATCTTGCTCCGTTTTTAGGATAGTGTGACCAGCGTTTTTTGACCAAGCAGGTAAATCATTTAATGCTCCTTTATCTGTTACATGAAGCTCTAGTACCTGACCACTTTTTAAAACCTCAATTCCTTTTTTCAACTTTACGATAGGCATTGGACAGGTTAAACCACTAACATCTACCATTGAATCCACTTGTAAGTCCTTGGTAGTTTCTTCGATAACCGTTTCTCCAAAATCGTTCGTTTTTGTTTTAACTTGCTTGGCTATATTGCTTCCAAATACGGACGAATAGGTCTTCCAGCCACCATCTACATTCTTTACTTTGTATCCGTTATTTTTTAGAATACGGCTTGCTAAATACCCTCTTAATCCTACCTGACAGCTTACATACACGGTCTGATCTTTAGGAACTTCATCTAGTTTATTTCTGAGTTCATTTAACGATATATTTATTGAACCGTCAATATAGCCAAATTCACGTTCCATTGGTTCACGAACGTCAATTAGTAAGCCACCTTCAGCAACGATTTGGTCTACTTCGTGCCACTGAATATGTTCCAATTCACCATCCATAATATTTGTTGCCACATAACCAGCCATATTGACCGGATCTTTTGCTGATGAATACGGTGGAGCGTATGACAATTCTAAGTTCGTTAAGTCTTCTACGGTTAATCCACCTTTAATCGCTGTAGCAATAACATCCATTCGCTTATCAACCCCATCTGCTCCAACCGCTTGTGCACCAAAGATTTTTCCTGTTTCCTTGTCAAAAATCAACTTTAGAGACAGGGGTGCAGCTCCTGGATAATAGCCAGCATGAGAGCTTGGGTGAATATGAACGACTTCGTAAGATACCCCTAACCGTTTTAGTGTTTTTTCATTATTCCCAGTTGCGGCAACGGTTAAATCAAACACCTTTGCAATAGAAGTCCCCATCGTTCCTTGATATTTCTCTTTTTTACCCATGATATTATTAGCAGCCATTCGCCCTTGACGGTTTGCAGGACCAGCAAGTGGAATCATTGCCTTTGTGCCACTAATATAATCTACTACCTCTACGGCATCACCCACTGCGTAAATATCTTCATTAGAGGTTTGAAGATACTCATTCACAATGATACCTCCACGCTGTCCTAATTCAAGACCAGCTGTTTTGGCCAACTCATTTTCAGGAATGACTCCGATAGATAGAATGGTCATTTCTGTAGAAATTTCCAAACCATCAGAGAGAATGATTTTCTTTCCTTGATCTTCAAACGCTTTTACCCCATTTTCTAGAATGAGTTGAACTCCTTTTTCTTTTAAATGAGTGTGTAAAATACTCGCCATTTCAAAATCAATTGGTGCCATAATTTGATTGGCCATTTCAATAAGTGTTACTTCAATTCCTCGATCTACTAGGTTTTCTGCCATTTCAATACCTATAAATCCACCACCAATAACAACCGCCTTTTTAGGTTGTACGGTATCTACATAGTTTTTTATTTTATCAGTATCTGGGATATTTCTTAATGTAAATAATGTCTCATTTTCCTTTAGCCCTGGAATCGATGGAACGATTGGTCTGGCTCCAGGAGATAATAGTAACTTATCAAAGGACTCTTCATAAACTTCCCCATTTTGAAGGTTCTTTATGGTCACCCGCTTGTTATCTGGATCAATGCTCACTACTTCACTTAAGTTACGAATATCTAACTTAAAGCGTTCTGACATACCCTCGACGGTTTGTACCAACAGCTTGCTTCTATCCTTAATCGTTTCCCCGATATAATAAGGTAATCCACAGTTCGCAAATGAAATATGCTCACCACGTTCGAAAAGAACGATTTCTACATCCTCACTAATTCTTCTTAACCTTGCTGCTGCTGTTGCGCCCCCAGCAACTCCGCCTACGATAACCACTTTCTGTGTCATATCTATTCCTCCAACATTTTATTTTTATATAAACAACTAGTTATTACTAAGTTTAAAGTAATTAAAAATACCTATATGGGTATTATAGAATATAAAAAAATAATGTAAACCCCATTGGGTATAAGTTCACTTTTTCTTCACAATCACTCCCTATGGTAATCGTAACTCCCCTTTAGATACCTACTATGCGTTTGAAAGAGGGGTTAAAAGAAGTTAATAATGTCGATTATAGTTTAAAGAAAATATAGCTCATTACAAAAAATGTCTACCACCTAAAATTTCTAGTGGTAGACATTTTTTTAATAGTATTTACTCAACCGTTACTGATTTGGCAAGGTTTCTTGGCTTATCTACGTCACACTCACGGTGCAAGGCTGCATAGTAAGCAATCAGTTGGGTTGGAATGACAGAGACTAAAGGTGTTAAAATTTCGTGCACTTCTGGAATAACGAAACGGTCTTCTTCCATTTCTAATCCCTTCATGGAAATAATACAAGGATTTGCTCCACGAGCCACTACCTCTTTCACATTTCCACGAATGCTTAAGTTTACACTTTCTTGAGTTGCTAGAGCAATGATTGGAGTACCATCTTCAATTAAAGCAATCGTTCCGTGCTTTAATTCTCCCCCTGCAAAGCCTTCTGCTTGAATATAAGAGATTTCTTTTAGCTTTAGTGAAGCTTCAAGAACAACAAAGAAATCGATTCCACGTCCGATGAAGAACGCGTTTCTAGTAGTTGATAAAAACTCACGAGCGATCGCTTCGAACTCTTCTTTAGAATCGCAAAGTACTTCAATAGCATTTGCCACAATTCCTAGCTCATGGATTAGATCAAAGTTTACTTCTAGGCCGCGTTTTTTACCAATCACTTCTGAAAGAATAGATAGGACAGCAATTTGAGCTGTATATGCTTTCGTTGAAGCTACAGCAATTTCAGGACCTGCATGAAGTAGTAACGTGTACTCCGCTTCACGGGATAATGTAGAGCCTTGAACATTAGTAATAGTCAATGTTTTGTACCCAAGCTTTTTCACATGGACAAGAACTTGACGACTATCAGCTGTTTCTCCACTTTGAGAAATGAAAACGAATAATGGGTTAGCAGATAACAATGGTGTGTTATACGCAAACTCACTAGCAATATGAACCTCAACTGGGATTTGTGCAATTTTTTCAAGTAACTGCTTTCCTACTAATCCTGCATGATAAGAAGTACCCGCAGCAATAATATATACTCGATCAGAACCTGCTACTGCGTTCACAATGTCTTGGTCAATGGAAAGCTGTCCTGACTCATTTTGGTACTGTTGGATGATTTTACGGATAACCGCTGGCTGCTCATCAATTTCCTTCAACATATAATGAGGGTAAGTGCCTTTTTCGATATCACTTGCATCTAGCTCTGCTGTATAAGGGGCACGAGCAATGGATTCACCTTCAAGGTTTTGGATGGTTACTTTATCTTTTGTAACAATCACTACTTCCTTATCCATCAGTTCTACATATTGGTTAGTTACTTGAAGCATTGCCATAGCATCACTAGCTACTACATTAAACCCATCTCCAAGACCAACTAATAGAGGACTTTTATTTTTTGCAACGAAAATCGTTTCATCGTTTTGTGCATCTAGCAGCGCTAAAGCATATGAACCCTTTAACAGCTTTAAAGTTTTACGAAAAGCAGCTTCCACTTCAAGACCTTCGTTCACGAATAACTCGATTAATTGAACAATGACTTCTGTGTCTGTGTCACTCTCGAAGTGTACATTTGGTAGATACTCTTTCTTTAATAAGTCGTAGTTCTCGATTACTCCATTGTGAACAAGAGTTAAGCGGTTTGTTGAACTTTGATGTGGATGTGCATTCACTTTACTCGGTACGCCGTGCGTCGCCCAGCGCGTATGACCGATACCAGTATTTGCCATTACATCTAAATCAACAATCTCACGTAAATCCGCAATACGTCCTTTTTCCTTAAATACATGGACTCCATGATCGTTCATTACTGCAATACCAGCAGAATCATAACCTCTATATTCAAGCTTTTCTAGCCCTTTTAATAGTATTTCTTTTGAGTCATTATTTCCGATATATCCAACGATTCCACACATAAGTGTAATTCCTCCTAATATACGGAGGCAAGTTGCTAACGAGGGCAGACTTGCCCCCTAGTCTCTGTAAGATTTATTGTTAGCTTTTATTGGTTTAAGCATTCTTTTTCCCTTTGTCCATCCGGTTACCCTGATGATTTTTAGAAAAAGCATACGATTGTGCTTAACAATCGGGAGGCATCCGCCGAAAAATCGATAAACCTCCTCCTCGTCAACTAGCTGCTCTTCGTCCATCAGCTAGTTCAGGCGCTTTAAGTTTCCTTGTTTTATTAACCTCTATCCTCCTCCCAAATTCTTTACAAAATCAGGATAATCATACAATATGGATAGGCCTTCGTCAACAAAAAACTATGTGACATCAGGCATCCCATATATAAAAAATATGCATGAGGGGTTGTAAACGTTCCCCTCACGCATATTTTTACCAGCTTTATAGTCCCATTTCTTCCTGAACAACGGTAGAAATACGGCTTACATATGCCTCACAAAGCTCCTCTGTTGGTGCTTCTGCCATTACCCGGACAAGTGGTTCCGTACCTGAAGGACGAACAAGGATCCGTCCGTCACCGTTCATTTCTGCTTCTACCTCTGAAATGATGGCACTTACCTTCTCATTGTCTGTAACATGGTACTTATCTGTTACACGAATATTGACAAGTTTTTGAGGGAATTTTTGCATTTCTCCTGCAAGCTCTGAAAGTGGCTTCTTTGTAATTTTCATAATGTTTGCTAACTGTAGGCCAGTAAGCAACCCATCTCCTGTTGTATTGTAATCGAGGAAAATGATATGCCCTGACTGTTCACCACCTAGGTTGTAACCCGTCTTCTTCATTTCTTCAACAACATAACGGTCACCAACAGCCGTTTGAACACTTTCAACTCCGTGACCTTCCAATCCTTTATAAAACCCAAGATTACTCATTACTGTCGAAACGACCGTATTATGCTTTAACCTTCCTTGCTCCTTCATGAACTTAGCGCAAATATACATAATTTGATCTCCGTCAACAATGTCTCCATTTTCATCGATTGCAATTAATCTGTCCCCATCACCATCGAAAGAGAGACCTACATCCGCTCCTTTTTCCTTAACAAACGCGGAAAGTGCTTCAGGATGTGTAGAACCTACTCCCTCATTGATATTAAGTCCATTTGGAGATGCTCCCATTGTTGAGAGATCTGCATCTAGGTCAGCAAATAAATGTGTAGCAAGTGAAGAGGTTGCACCGTGAGCACAATCTAAAGCAATATGTATTCCCGTAAAATCCTCATCAACCGTTTGTTTTAAATATTGAAGATACTTTTGTCCACCTTCAAAATAATCATTAACTTGTCCTAGGTCTGAACCAACTGGTCTAGGCAATTCATCTTTTTCTAGGTCCATTAAGTTTTCAATCTCAAGTTCTTGCTCATCAGAAAGCTTGAAACCATCTGGTCCAAAAAACTTAATCCCATTATCCGCTACCGGATTATGAGAGGCTGAGATCATTACACCCGCTTGTGCTCCAAGTGCTTTTGTTAAGTAAGCTACTCCCGGTGTAGAAATTACTCCTAAGCGCATGACCTCTGCACCGATAGATAAAAGTCCTGCAACAAGTGCTCCTTCAAGCATATGTCCTGAAACACGAGTATCACGTCCAATGATCACCTTTGGACGTTCTTTATCCTTTGTTAATACATAACCACCAAAACGTCCTAGTTTAAATGCTAATTCTGGTGTTAACTCACTGTTTGCTACTCCTCGCACCCCATCAGTACCGAAATATTTACCCATTAAAAGATCTCTCCTTAATAATTGTTGTGCATCTATGCTTCACGTTTTGTAATCGATATTTTTGCTGTCTGTTGGTTTATCGTCCAATTAATATTTTTTGGTCCAGTGACATTCAAGTCTACACTATGTTCTCCTTCTCCTAAACCCGCTAAATTAAGGATAACGTCAAAGTCACTTTCTTTTAAGGAACCCACTATACTGGTATCACCTGTTGCAGTTATTGAGACCGTTCCATCAACAGGCTCTTTATACGATACAGTTAAATCAGCAGCCAATCCATTCGCTTTGATTGGAATGTTAGAAAAGGTTATATCCTCTGCTCGGCTAACGTTTATAATCACATCCACTGTTTGTGGATCCACCTTAACAATTCCCTCGGATATAATGACCGGTAATGTTAGAGTGGTATCATCCGTTATAGAACTAACATCTACCTCCACACGAACCGATTCTGTCTTGGCTAATATATCTGCCTTCGCAAGTATTGTTGCTTCAGTTAGGCCTAAATTTATGGACTCTATCGTTACCCCATCTGGGGGAGTCCCCTTTTCTACAATTTTAATTGGTACTTCCTTACTGGATGCCTTTACAGGTATGGTAACTTCGACGGTATCTGTTTCAAGAATGACATCAAGCTTATTTAGTTCTTGATCCAAGACCAATATTTTTGCTTCCTTCGTTACAGTATCCTCCACTTTGCCTTCTAAATCTATCGTTGCTTTAACGTAAGTGATTTTTTCAATTACATCTTTTGCGCCGGTAATTTTTACTTTATTAGGCTTAACGACAGCTTGCTCAGCGGTATAACCATCAGAAACTAAACTTGCATTGTATTCAGGCTCCACCTTGAACTCCTGGGTTACCTTTTCCTGTAAAGATACATCAGCATAATCGGGCTCAATTTCTACCGTAAGTCTGTCAGAAACATCTTTTATTTCAATAGGTACACGTTGCTTTCCAATCTCTGCCTCTGATAAATCTACATACACTTCAAATGAGCGAGATGTCTTTGCTTGCTGAAGGAGGTTCTTTGGGCCACTTAACTTAATCGTTACCGTACTAGGAATGCCACTCACAACTAGATTTTCAGTATCGTAATAGCTTTTTACAGGTACATCTGTGATCGTTTCCGTTTCGGTTTCCTGTGGTACATTAATAGCTAAGTCTTCCCCGTCGTAAACATATACGAAAAGCAAAAAGGCTAATAACAAGGCAACAACCCTAATAAACCATCGATTATCAATAAGTTTATCGATCAAATTATCCATTCTTTTTTCCCCTCCAATTCCATAGAGGTGTGGAGGCTTGCTTTGGCTTCATTGGAGAAATAAATTCATTTGCTAACATTTGCTTAAACTGCTCAAGCTTCAAGTCACGATGAAGCTCTCCATTTTTGGTAAGGGAGATTGCTCCTGTTTCTTCAGAGACAATAACCGTCACACTATCTGTCACTTCACTAATACCCAAAGCCGCACGGTGTCTTGTTCCTAGTTCCTTTGAAATAAAGGGACTTTCTGATAATGGAAGATAACAGGCAGCAGCAGAAACCACATTCTTTTGAAGGATTACTGCACCATCATGAAGCGGAGTATTTGGTATAAATATATTAATTAACAGCTCTGAGGAGATTTTCGCTTGTAATCCAATTCCTGTTTCTATGTAATCTCCCATACCAGTTTCTCTCTCAATTGACATTAATGCACCGATACGTCTTTTAGCCATATAATCAGTTGCTTTCACTATTGCTTCTACCATTTTTTCCTGTTCTTCCTCTTCTGGAATCCCTGTTCGAGAGAAGAACCTCCCACGACCTAGCTGTTCAAGTGCTCTTCTAAGCTCTGGCTGAAAGATAATAATAATTCCAAGAACTCCCCAAAGTAATACTTGTTCCATCATCCAATTCAGTGTCTTTAAACTAAACCAATCACTGATCACTGTAACCATTAATATAACAAATATCCCTTTAAGCAGCTGGACGGCCTTAGTACCTTTAATCACCATGATCAACTTATAGATCACGTACCAAACTAGGAGAATGTCAATGGTAATGGACAAGTATTTCAAAACATCGAAATCCGCTATCGACATTGCACTTCCTCCAAATATATATTTCATAGCATAAAGCTAATAATTTTTGTTTAACTTTCTTATTATAACATAAAATTGAAATGACAAAAAAATAAGAAAAAATTAGTCACTCCTATTCGAGCGACTAATTAATTAAAAACACTAATAAGTTCTTTGCTAGTTTTCTTTATATGATACCAAATCCAGTCAAACACTTCATTTACTACTTTAATTTCACCGGTAACATTTCCTGCAGAGGCCATATAATTTTCTCCATTTATTACGGTTACATCACCTTCAACCTTTCCCTCAACTTGAAGGTCACCATTTCTAACTGTAATATCCCCTTTAATCACTTTCCCCTCAGGAACAATAACCGTGTTATTATGAACAACTAAATCGGGTTGCTTGGTTACTGAAAACTCGTGATCTTTGTTCCAAGTAGATAATAAGCTACCTGTCATTAATATGATAAAAAGGGATGCAGCAGTCAACAAGGGATGATGTCGAAACCACCTGTTCACGCCTACTCTTTTTCTTTCTTTAGGTAGTCTTGCCATTACATTTTCAGTAAAATTACTTGGTGCTTGTATATGAGACGTACTCTGTACTAATGCAATTGCTTTCTCTAACTCATGAAAATAATTTTGACATTTTGGGCAGGTCTGTAAATGCTTTTTTAGTAATTGCTCATCATGCTCATCAATTTCTTCATCAAGATATTCATGCATATACAAGACAATGTTATCTGGACACTTCACTTATTTTCACCTCTCATTAAACATTTCTTAACTGGTGTCGTAATGCTTCCCTACCCCTATGGATCCTAGTTTTTACTGTGCCTAGTGGGATATCAAGAATCTCACTAATTTCATTTAATGAAAGTTCTTCAATGTATTTTAAAACAATCACCGATCGATATTTTTCCGGTAGCTTAGTAATTTCTCGCTGAATGGTCTCTTGTAATTCGAGACTCTCTATTTCATCCTCGGGAAGAATCGTGTCTGCGGCAACCTGAGAATACATAGTCAGTCCATCAGTCCCTGATACTTCTGCATCAAGATAATAATCTGGCTTTTTTTTCCGAATTCTATCAATACATAGATTAGTTGCAATTCTATATAACCATGTTGAAAACTTCAAATCAATATTAAAGCTTGATATGTTAACATATGCTCTAATGAATGCCTCTTGTGCCATATCCTCTGCTTCATGTCGATTTCCGAGAATTCGAAAACATAGTTGAAAAACTTTATCCTTATATATCTCAACAATTTCCCCGTATGCACTTTGGTCCCCTTTTAACACTTGTTTAATTCTTTTTTTTATCAGTGCTTCCATTCCTATACCTCCGCTCTAATGCGGCTACTCGATAATACGTATCGATACCGGAAAAGGTTTCATTTCTTTAAAAAATTTTTCTCCACTACACATTTTAACAAATTTTTACTGTAATTTGTTTAAAAATTTAGGCTGGGGGAATAAATGTAGAAATTAGGTATTATTATCATCATTACGAATAGGAGTGGTGCAATTGAATAAGCAATCACTGTTAAAAGACATTGAAGCTCATCGAAACGAAATGGTGACCCAAGCAACTCACTCTTCATTAAGCAATGATAAAGTAATTAAACTTAGTAAAAAGTTGGACAATCTATTAAATAAATACGATCGTTTACTTAAAAATAGCAGCAACTCTTAATGAGAGCTGCTGCTAACGTTTTTATAATAGTTTTTCGCCAAATAACGAACCCATTAATGCAACAGCAACTGATGCTGTTTTATTTTTATCATCTAAAATAGGGTTCACTTCCACAAATTCAGCAGATGTAATAATCTTTGATTCTGCTAACATTTCCATGGCCAAATGGCTTTCTCTGTAGCTAATCCCACCTGTAACAGGTGTTCCTACACCTGGTGCATCATGCGGGTCAAGCCCATCTAAATCTAAAGAGAGGTGCACGCCGTCCGTTCTCTCTTTTAAATACTGAATCGTTTCATCCATCACCTTTGTCATACCTAAGCGATCAATTTCATGCATCGTATATACTTTTATACCAATCTCTTTTATTAACTCTTTTTCTCCCTCATCAAGAGCTCTTGCACCTATCAAAACAACATTTTCAGGTTTAATTTTAGGTTCAAAGCCTCCAACACTCGTTAATAACTCATGTCCTATCCCAAGACTTACAGCCAATGGCATTCCGTGAATATTGCCTGACGGAGAAGTTTCAGCTGTGTTCAGGTCTCCATGTGCATCATACCAAATGACCCCTAAATTATTATAATGCTTGGAAACTCCAGCTAACGTTCCAATGGCTATACTATGATCTCCCCCAAGTACAAGTGGAAATGATCCTGACGAAATTGCTTGATTGACTTCCCTTGATAAGGCTTCATTTTTTTCGGCAACAAG
The DNA here is from genome assembly GCF_001591645.1 of Robertmurraya korlensis NBRC 107688. Taxonomy (GTDB): domain Bacteria; phylum Bacillota; class Bacilli; order Bacillales; family Cytobacillaceae; genus Robertmurraya_A. Next base: position 57,986 of record NZ_BCVH01000025.1, read on the forward strand.
ATATAAATTTCTCAGGTTGGATTGTTCGTCTATCACAACCTCTGGTCTACCAATTGGAATATCCCCTAAATCATGAACTTCATCAAAAAGGTTTCGTAATCTTTCAACAACCCCGGCATACCTAATAGCACTTGGCCCCATATCTACCCCACGTCTCATTTGGCCAAGATCCATTGGCATTCCAATAATAGATAGTTTTTTCATCCTCTTACCCCCTGTTCGTTCTACTTCTATTGTATACATTTCTATGCCTATGACTCAACTCGACAAAATTACGCATAAATATGCAGTCTATATCCAATATTCTGAAAGAAAGGAATACAAAAAAACCTTAGGAAATCTCCTAAGGTTTCAATGAGCCATGAAGGACTCGAACCTTCGACCCTCTGATTAAAAGTCAGATGCTCTACCGACTGAGCTAATGGCTCGTATATATTGTCCAGCTCCGAAAGCTAGCCTCTCGGGGTCATAAGCCAAATCACTCCAGAAGGCAGGCCTTCCTGCGTGACTCGTCTTATGCCTGTCGAGGCTGAACAAGCTTTCTACGCTTTTCTA
>NZ_BCVH01000026.1 GCF_001591645.1 Robertmurraya korlensis NBRC 107688
CAACTTATTAACCCGTCGCTCATGGGCGACTTTTTAATATTACCAGAATCAACTTCACGAGTCAATAACTTTTTTAAATTATTTTCTTAGAAGTTTAACTTCTTTTGCGGCAACAGATAATAATATATCACCTTATTCATCCGAACGCAATATATTTTTTATAAAAAAAATGGCGGACAAGAATAATTCATATTCTTGCCCGCCATATAGGAAATTAACGATGTCTCATTGCCGGGAATAACAATACATCTCTAATAGATGGTGCATTTGTTAGTAGCATAACTAGTCTATCAATACCAATTCCTAATCCACCCGTTGGAGGCATCCCATATTCAAGAGCTTCAATGAAGTCATCATCCATCATATGGGCTTCATCATTTCCTTCTTCACGCTCTTTTAATTGTGCTTCAAATCTTTCACGCTGATCAATTGGATCATTTAGCTCAGTGAACGCATTTGCATGCTCACGAGCGACGATAAATAATTCAAATCGATCCGTGAATCGAGGATCTTGATCATTTTTCTTTGCAAGTGGAGAGATTTCTACGGGATGACCATATATAAATGTTGGTTGAATTAACTTTTCCTCAACTTTCTGCTCGAAGAACTCGTTAACAATATGACCATACAGCATGGTATCTTTAATTTCTACTCCGTGTTCCTTCGCTAGCGCTCTAGCTTCCTCTACACTCATTTCCTTCCAAAAATCAGCACCTGTATATTCCTTAATGGCATCAACCATATGAAGTCTCTTCCACTCTGGCTTAAGGTTTACTTCATGCTCCCCATATTGAACAGTAGTTGTACCTAACACTTCTTGAGCAATATGAGCAATTACATTTTCAGTAAGACTCATAATATCTTGATAATCAGCATAAGCCTCATACAGTTCAATCATTGTAAACTCAGGGTTATGACGAGTAGATACACCTTCGTTACGGAACACACGACCTATTTCATAAACTTTTTCTAAGCCGCCGACAATAAGGCGCTTTAAGTGAAGTTCGATTGCAATACGCATATATAGTTCCATGTCTAGTGCATTATGGTGTGTAATAAACGGACGAGCTGACGCCCCACCTGCGATAGCATGCATCATAGGAGTTTCTACTTCTAGATAACCCTTTGAATCCAGGTATCTTCTCATTGATTGAATGATCAAACTACGAGTAATAAATGTGTGTCTACTTTCTTGACTCATAATAAGATCAACATAACGTTGGCGATAACGCTGCTCTACATCCTTTAGACCGTGGAATTTATCAGGGAGTGGTCGTAAGGACTTAGTTAAAAGCTGAAAATCTTCTACCTTTACAGAAAGCTCGCCTACCTGTGTTTTAAACAAAGTACCCGTTACACCAACAATATCTCCTAAATCAGCAATATTAAAAATCTCATATTGCTCTTCTCCAACAGCATCTTGGCGAACATAAATCTGTAGTTGCCCTTTAAGATCTTGGATATGTGCAAAGCCAGCTTTCCCTTTTCCACGCTTTGTCATAATACGACCAGCAATAGTTACGGCGATATCTTTATTAGCTAGTTCTTCTTTTTCCATTTCTCCGTATTGACTAATAAACTCTTGAGAGAAACCAGAACGTTCAAATCTCTTTCCAAATGGATCTAGACCTTTTTCTTGAAGAGAAGCTAGCTTTTCTCTTCTGACTTGCAATTGGTCATTAAGTTCCTCATGACTCATTTCTATCAACTCCATTTTCCTTCTTACTATCTATCAAACATCTTTGCTTGAATTATGTAATAACTCCATCATATAAGCATACTATATTATTTTACACAAAGTCAGAAAAACAGACATTAAAAAAAATAAAATAAAATAAAAACTGCCAGATCACTGGCAGTTACATAATTACACGTATTATATTGAATGTGTACTTAGAAGTCAAACCTTAACCTACAAGAGATTCCATTGCTTCTTTTTCTTCCGCTTCAATAACTAAAGCCATTAATAGAGTAACCAGGTCCTCGCGGGTGTTGCACTCATTAATACCATTACGCACCTTTGCATTTCCTTTAATTCCTTTTAAATACCAAGCTGCATGCTTACGCATTTCACGAACGGCAACATATTCCCCTTTTAGAGCTATCAGACGATCTAAGTGTAGAATACACACATCAATCTTCTCACGAACGGTCGGCTCACCCATGAGCTCACCGGTTTGAAGGTATTGAACGGTACGGTAGATCATCCAAGGGTTTCCTAGTGCCGCACGACCAATCATGACTCCGTCACAGCCCGTTTCTTCTAGCATACGCTTAGCGTCCTGAGGTGTTGTTACATCTCCATTACCAATCAAAGGAATTCCAATAGATTGCTTAACCTCACGAATGATATCCCAGTTCGCATGTCCCTCATACATTTGAACACGGGTACGACCGTGCAATGACACAGCCTTCCCACCAGCTCGTTCAACGGCCTGGGCATTCTTAACCGCGTAAATATGGTCTTCGTCCCAGCCCATGCGCATTTTTACTGTAACTGGCTTTTTCACTACATCCGTTACTGCAGAAACCATTTCATAGATCTTATTTGGATCTAAAAGCCACTTGGCCCCTGCATCACATTTTGTGATTTTAGGAACTGGACAACCCATATTGATATCAATAATGTCCGCGTTCGTATTTTCATCAACAAATTTAGCCGCTTGGACCAATGTCTCTTTTTCACCACCGAAAATTTGTAAGCTCAGCGGCTTCTCTCTCTCATCGATGTAAAGCATATTCATCGTTTTTTCGTTTTTTAAAATAATTCCTTTATCACTGACCATTTCGGCACAAACTAATCCTGCACCAAACTCTTTAACTGTTAATCGAAAAGCAGAGTTACATACTCCAGCCATCGGAGCTAACACTACTTGATTTTTCAATTCAATATCGCCAATTTTAAGCATGTTACTCCTCCATCTTACGAATATATTTATTCATCCACCTGTTGTGGCATTAGATCGTTCACTGAAACTTTTAGTGCCTGAGCCGCTGTTTCCACTAAATGTTCTGAAGGCAATCGATTTCCACGTTCTATTTCGCCCAACACGGAAACAGAAACACCGATTTCCTTGGCAAACCCTTCTTGTGTAAAACCCTTTAGTTTTCGAAAAGCGCGAATACGTCTTCCCCATTTTTCTGCTTCCATATTCGTACCCCTTCTTTATCAGCGTTCATATTAAAATAATCCTTTAAAGACTTCTTCTGATTAGATAGCTTGATTGAAGAATCTATCTCAAGTAATGGAGCAAGAACAAACGCACGTTCCTGCATTCTAGGATGTGGAACAATAAGGTTCTCTGCTTCAATATTTTCTTGATTGTAGAGCAAAATGTCAAGGTCTATTATTCTTGGACCCCACTTAATTTCCCTTTTTCTACCTAACTCTTTTTCAATACGAAGACATACTTCCAATAAATCATGTGGTGTAAGTGTTGTTCTAACCATGATTACCATATTTAAGAAGTCATCTTGCTCCGTATACCCAACCGGTACCGTATCATAAATAGAGGACGATTTTACCAAAAATATTCCTGTTTCCTCTTTTAAAAGGTGAATGGCATCAACAAGGTTTTTATACCGATCTCCCATGTTGGTACCTAAGGCAATATAGGCCAAGTTATTCAATTTGATCTACTCCTCATAATTTCAACTGCGACTGATTCGTAATGACCTTGAATCGGTGGATCAGGCTTAATTACCTTTACCGTTACTGCATGGGCTTTCGTAAAGTCTCTTAAACAACGTGTTGCGATTTCCTCTGCCACTGCTTCAACAAGCTTAAAAGGCTCACCTTCTACAATATCTTTACACATTTGAAAAAGCTCACCATAATTGATTGATTCGTTCAAATCATCGCTTTGGCCCGCCTTCTTCAAATCCACTTCAACAACTAGGTCGACCATAAATCTCTGCCCTAAACGATTCTCTTCCGGGAACACACCATGAAAACCATAAAATTGCATTCGGTTGACGTAAATTTTATCCATTATACTCTCCTTTCCCCATCATCGCATCCATCATTTTTGCCATTCGGCTCATTTCCTTCACATCGTGAACTCTAATCATTTGGCATCCCTGTTGAATACCGTAACATACTGTTGCACCCGTTCCTTCCATTCGTTCATCTACAGGCAAATTCAAAATCGAGCCAATCATCGATTTTCGAGAGGTACCAAGAAGAACTGGATAGCCTATTGCTACAAGCTTATGTAGATGTCTCATCATTTCTAAATTAAATGATAAATTTTTCGCAAATCCAATTCCCGGATCTAAAATAATTTGCTCGTCACTAACACCAGCATCTTTTACAAGAGTTATGCTTTCATACAAATCATTCATCACATCCCTAAAGAAGGACTGATAATTCCGATCCTCTCGATTATGCATTAGGATAATAGGTGCCTTTGATTCAGCAGCTATATGCTTCATATTGGCGTCTGCCTTCGCTCCCCAAACATCATTAATAATATGGGCTCCAGCTGCTAGTGCCTGTTTAGCGACATCCGCTTTATATGTATCGATGGATATAGGAACATTGACTGCTTTCGATATCGCTTCTATAACGGGAACTACACGTTCTATTTCTTCCTTAGCAGATACAAATTTCGCCCCAGGTCTTGTAGACTCCCCTCCGACATCAATAATATCAGCTCCCTCATCCACCATCTCTACCGCTCGTTTGACCGCCTCATCTATTCTATTAAAACTTCCACCATCAGAGAATGAATCAGGGGTGGCATTTAGAATCCCCATAATTAATGTTTTCTTCTGAAAATCTAACGTATATGGTCCACAAGTAATCAATTAAACGCCTCCTAATTCCATTATTTCCTTTTTACTCCATAGCTTATTTGAATACAAACGATACTCTTTATGTAGTGCTTGCAATAACTCACCATTCACTCCCGGGAGTACTAACGAGTCTATTTTTGAGATTGCAACAAGCTCTTGAATTGAATTTGTAACAAATACCTCCGTTGCACTATTGAGTATTTCTGGTTGATAAAAACCTTCCTCTACACATATTCCTCTTTTTTTAGCAAGTTCTATGACAAAGGATCGAGTTATTCCGTTTAAGATTCCTGTACGAATGTCAGGGGTAAACAATTTGTTATCTATTACCCAGAAAATATTTGAGACGATGCCTTCAGCAATCACCCCTTCCTTCGTTAGAAAGATTCCCTCCACATCTGTCCGAGTTCCTATTTCTTTTTTTGCTAATAGGTTATTCATATAGTGATGGGACTTCAAACGCAAGGGACCTTCAGGTGTGTTTCGACTAATCTTAAGAAATTGAGCTTCCTTCTCAGTCGGTACACCGGCTTCAGGAAGAGCTTTTACAAACATCATTACAATTGCATCTTCATACGGCTCTACAGGAAGACCTACTCCTCTAGCACCAGCTGATACATTTAATCGAATATAAGCATTGTCCAGCTCGTTCTTTTCCAATAGAGGCTGAAGTGCTTTTACCACCTCGACTATAGTAAGGGATTTTTGAATCCCAAGAATCTTAAGACCACTATTTAGCCGTTCAAGATGATCTACTAATAAAAAGGGATGACCTCCATATACACGAAATGTTTCAAATAAACCCATCCCGTAAAGGAAACCATGGTCAAAGGGAGAGATTCTCGCCTCTTCCTCCTTGATAACTTCTCCGTTCATATATAGATACATATCTATCCCTCATTCTTTGGAGATAATTCCATTTTGTAAAAGGAAACAAAATTCTGAAGTAACTGTTTCCCCGCCGTAGTCATAATGGACTCTGGATGGAATTGGACTCCCTCAATCGGAAGTTCCTTATGTCTGATTGCCATAATCTCTCCTTCTGTCGTCCAAGCAGAAATTTCAAAGCAGTCGGGCATTGTTTCTCGCTTTACAATTAGAGAGTGGTATCTTGTAGCCGGAAATGGGTTTGGTAACCCTTCAAAGATCGTTTTTCCATCATGATACATCAGAGAGGTTTTTCCATGCATTAACCGCTCTGCCTGTACTACATCTCCCCCGAATACTTGAGCAATAGACTGGTGTCCTAGACATACACCGAAAATAGGAATCTTCCCGGCAAACTCCTCTATCGCCCGTAATGATATTCCCGCTTCATTCGGGCTACATGGCCCTGGGGAAACCATAAGAAAATTTGGAGCTAACTCTTGAATATCTTCAATACTTATCGCGTCATTTCGTTTTACTTCTAAATTCTCACCAAGTTCTCCTAAGTACTGAACAAGATTAAAAGTAAATGAGTCATAGTTATCTATCATTAAAATCAAAGCGATTCACCTTTTTCCGCTAGCTCTTTTGCTCGCCAGAGAGCCATAGCCTTTTTCAGAGATTCTTTATATTCATGCTTAGGATTGGAATCGATGACAATTCCTGCTCCCGCTTGAACATACGCTTGTCCATCTTTCACTAGCATCGTTCGAATGACAATATTAATTTCCATGTCATCATTAAACCCAATCCACCCCATGGAACCGGTATAAATTCCGCGCTGAACTGGCTCTAGCTCTTCAATGATTTCCATCGTCCGAACCTTGGGTGCTCCTGTAATCGTACCACCCGGAAAGGAAGCATCAATCAAATCAAAGGATGTCTGGCCCTCTCTTATGACTCCTCGAACATTCGAAACAATATGCATCACATGCGAATACCGTTCTATTACCATAAATTCATTCACTTCAACAGAACCGTATTCACAAACCCTTCCTAAGTCATTACGTTCTAAATCTACGAGCATCACATGCTCTGCTCTCTCTTTTTCATTTTCAATTAATTCCTTAGCAAGCTGCATATCTTCTTCTTCATTCTTTCCTCGAGAACGAGTCCCAGCAATAGGCCTTGTACTAACTTCTTTTCCATGCTTTTTAACTAGAAGCTCAGGTGATCCACCGACTATCTGAAACTCCGGAGTATGTAAATAACTCATATACGGAGAAGGATTCAATTGTCTGAGCTGATCATAAACATTTACCGCCGGAACGGAAATTGCTTTTGCTTGACGGACAGATAAATTCACCTGAAAGATGTCCCCTTGCGCAATATATTCCTGAATTCTTTCTACCGCATGCATAAACTGCTCATCATTCATGGAAACATGTAGCTCATCATTATTAGGAATCAATCTTTCTTGTTCAAACGTCATAAGTGAACCCGACCACTTTGACTCCCATTCATTTAGATCCTCTTCGTTCTCATGGCCGTTTTCTTGAATCTGCAAGAGCCAGAGTGTTTCCTCTTCATGATCAAATATAAACCATTCATTAAAGAGGAAGAAACAAACCTCTGGCATCCCTAAATCATCAGATGACCAGTGGGGCAGCTTCTCTATATATCGTGCATAATCATAGCTTATATATCCAATAAGGCCTCCTTGAAAATCTGGAAGTCCTTCCTGTCGCTCAAGCTTAAATTGCGAAAGATATTCTTTCATTAAATGAAGGGGATTCCCTTGTAATTCCTGTTTATTTCCCTTCTCAACAATCGTTAGTTTATTATTCTTTCCTGTAAAAATCGTTTCGGGTCCAAAAGCGGCAATATTGTATCGTCCACCTCTACCACTTTCTAACAATACATGGTGTTTATACGATTGGGAAAGTTCCCGGTATTTCTGATAGAACCTTTCTTTATCAAAAGGTATTTGTTTGCTACTTACTGTTAATATTTTCAAAAAAGGTTCTCCCCTTTAAAAAAGTGAAAATAAAAGTTCCTTGTCTTATTTTACTATTTGCCTAAATAAAAACAACAGCCCTAGGGACTGTTGCTTATGTTTTATTAGTCTTCGAATTGGTATAATGGAGTACTTAAGTAACGCTCTCCGTTACTTGGAATAATCGCTAAAACTTTTTTACCTGCTCCAAGCTCTTTCGCTACTTTTAACGCAGCACAGATAGCTGCTCCAGAAGAAATACCTCCAAGAATTCCTTCTTCCTTCGCTGCACGGCGTGCATATTCAAAAGCTTGATCATTAGAGATTTGAACCACTTCGTCATAGACCTTTGTATCAAGAATATCAGGGACAAAACCTGCACCGATCCCTTGAATTTTATGCGGACCTGGCTTACCACCAGATAATACAGGAGAATCAACCGGTTCAACTGCATAAATTTTAACATTGTCAAAATTTTGCTTAAGAACTTGACCAGCACCTGTTATTGTTCCACCTGTTCCGATCCCTGCAACAAACGCATCAAGACCTTCACTCATTTGCTCAACAATTTCCTTACCTGTCGTTCTTCTGTGAACTTCCGGGTTAGAAAGGTTTTTAAATTGCTGTGGCATAAAATAGCCGTTTTCTTTTGCTAGCTCCTCCGCTTTACGGATGGCTCCACCCATTCCTTCTGGGCCAGGAGTTAGAACAAGCTCCGCTCCGTATGCACGAAGTAGATTACGTCTTTCCATACTCATCGTTTCAGGCATAACTAGAATAGCTCTATACCCTTTTGCTGCAGCAACCATGGCAAGACCAATTCCCGTGTTACCACTAGTTGGCTCAACAATCGTATCTCCAGCTTTAAGTTCTCCACTCTCTTCAGCTGACTCGATCATCGCAAGAGCGATACGATCCTTTACAGAGCTTCCTGGATTCATATATTCAAGCTTTAAGTATACATCGGCGCTTCCTTCTTCAACAAGACGATTAAGCTTAACAATCGGCGTTTGTCCGACTAGTTCTGAAATAGAGTTTGCTACACGTACCATCAACAACCACTCCTTATTCCGACTAATTTTATTGGTTTAATTTAATTTATATCATAAATTTGCCAAGTGTCAATCTTTTTACACAAAACTCCACTGATTATTCAATGAATTATCGTTCTAATGAACTATCCTAGTTCTGTTCGTAAAACCAATCAACCTTAGCTTCCTTCCAAAAGTCACGGGCCGTTGTGGTTACATCCATTTGTTCTAAGGCAATTTGTCTTCGAATACTATCCTTGACATCTTTAAATTTAAAAGTACGTCCTTTTATTTGATCATGGAGCATAACGATGGCATATCCATTCTCTGTTTTTACTGGACCCGTCCACTCGTTTTCCTTTAAATTTCCTACAGCAGCTAAATAATCACGGGCATACTGATCCATTTCTTCACTAACATAACCAATGTCTCCACCTTGGTTTGCACTGAATTCATCTTTGGACCGCTCCATCGCTAATGCCTCAAAGCTTGTACCCTGTTCAAGTTCCTCTATTGCCTTTTTTGCTTCTGCTTCCGTCTCAACAATAATATGAGAAAGGTGATAGGCGGTTGGTATTTCGTATAGGCTAGAATTTTCCTCATAATACTTTTTTAAATCTTCTTCTTTGACTACCACATCTTTTGTTAACAGCTCATCTAGCATCAGGCTATATTGAATTTGCTGTCTCCATATTTCCTCATCTACATTCTCATTTGTTCCTGAACCATACATGGTTTTTACTAAAAGAAGCTCCCGATCCACAGCCTTTTTGGAAATTGAGATATCATATTTACTAGCTAATTGAGCAATTGCTTTTTGATCAATCATCTCACTTAATACATCACGCCCATACCGCTCTTCCATTTCCCCAAGCCATTCTTGTCTTGTTATTGTCTCTTTCCCTATCGTTGCAACTACTTCTTTACTGCCACCGCTATCCCGTGATAGAAAAAAAATAATCGTAGCACAATTCAATAAGAGAAGGCCGACAACTATAGACCTAAAATACCTTTTATCCACCATTTCTCCCCCAGGTTTATTTATAATTTCGCCTGTTCCTTTAAGCTCTCTAATTCTTCCTTTGTAAATTGGTATTTTTCATTACAGAAGTGACACTGTGCCTCTGCCTGACCATCTGTTTCGATCATATCCTCTATTTCCTCTTTACCTAAAGAGACAATCCCATTAGAGAATTTCTCCTTTGAACAACTACATGAAAATGTAACAGGTAATGTTTCGAGAATTTTTACGTTCTCTTTACCTAATAGCTCATTTAGTATTTGTTCTGGGGTAAGGCCCTTTTCAATCATCTTAGAAATTGGTTCTATCGTTTTTAGACGATTTTCAATTTCCGTAATGGTTTTGTCTTCAGTTCCAGGCATCAACTGAATAATAAAACCACCTGATGCGAGAATACTATTATCGGGATTAACTAAGACACCCACTCCCACGGACGAAGGAACTTGTTCCGAAGTGACAAAGTAATAAGTAAAGTCCTCACCTAATTCTCCTGAGACAATCGGTACTTGACCTGTGAAATTTTCACGAAGACCAATATCTTTAACAACCGACAAAAAACCATCGGTTCCAACCGCTCTTCGAACATCCAGTTTCCCATGTTCATTTAAATCAAAATGGGTTTGAGGGTTGGTTACGTATCCCCGTACCTCCCCTTTTGCATTTGTATCAATTAAAATAGGACCAAGCGGACCTCCACCATTTATCCTAATAGTGATTTTTTCCTCACCCTTTAACATTGCACCCATCATTACACCTGCAGTCATTGATCTCCCTAATGCAGCTGAAGCAGTTGGCCATGTGTAGTGACGTCTTTGTGCCTCTCCTACTGTTTCTGTAGTCTTTGTCGCATAAGCACGAACTTGCCCGTTGTAGGCAAGAGCCTTAATTAAATAGTCACTCATTGTTTTACCCCTTTCAGTCAATCATAGCTGTTCCTTACTTTATCGTTTCCAAATTTCTTTTATAAATAATCTGAAGACCCTTTAATGTTAAAAATGGATCAACAATATCAATAATATTAGATTCCTGTGCAATGAGGTTTGACAATCCTCCTGTTGCAATTACGGTTGGCTTTTCTTTGCTTTGATCCTTCATCCGTTTTACAATCCCTTCGACTTGACCTACATAGCCGAAAAGAATTCCTGCTTGCATGGCAGCAACCGTGTTTTTACCGACAACTCCCTCTGGACGTGCAATTTCTATTCGAGGTAGTTTAGCAGCTCTTGTATATAATGCTTCGGTTGAAATATTAATCCCAGGAGCAATTGCTCCTCCCATATATTGCTTGTGTTCATCTATGTAACAGTAAGTAGTCGCTGTACCAAAATCAACGATAATTAACGGACTTCCATATTCATGGATAGCCGCAACCGCATTCACAATTCTGTCTGCACCAACTTCTCTAGGGTTTTCATACTTAATATTTAATCCTGTTTTAATGCCTGGACCAACAACCAAAGGTTTGATATGGAAATACTTTTGGCACATACGCTCCAACGAAAACATAATCGGTGGTACAACAGAAGAAATAATGATTCCGTCTATATCGGAAAAAGAAAGATTTGCATGTGTAAATAGATTCTTTATGACCATCCCAAATTCATCTTCTGTTTTCGATCGGTTTGTTTCTATTCTCCAATGATGCTTTAACTCTTCTCGGTCATATACACCTAACACTATATTGGTATTTCCCACGTCAAATACAAATATCAAACGTCTCACCACTTTATCAAAATTTCTAAAACGTTAGTTTCATTCTGCCAACATCATACCATAACTATCCAACCCAAGCATAGAAAAGAGGTACTCAAATATGAGTACCCCTTCTTGGTATTTATTCTTTTTTATCCGTTGATTCTGGTTCGGAATCAGCGCTTGAGGATGATTCATCTTCTAAAGATTCCTCTTCCTTTTTGCCACCAATATTCACCTTTACGTCGTCGATAACAGCTGATGTGTTAGTAGACTTAGTCGGATTTTCATCATTCTTTGGTCGATCAGGAAGTGTACCCTTTTCAACTAAGTGCTTAATTTGTTCAGCATCTAGAGTTTCTACTTCAAGTAGCGTATTTGCTATCAAGTCTAGCTTATCGCGATTTTCAGTGAGTACCTTTTTCGCTTTCGCGTAACACTCTTTAATAATCGTTTGAATCTCCACATCAATTTCATAGGCAATCTTATCTGAATAGTTTTGTTCATTGTTGATGTCTCGACCTAAGAACACTTGACCACCAGAAGATTGACCAAATTGTAATGGACCTAACTTTTCGCTCATTCCAAACTCTGTAACCATACGACGAGCAATTCCCGTTGCACGTTGGAAGTCGTTATGAGCTCCTGTACTTACTTCACCGAAGACGATTTCCTCAGCAACTCGCCCTCCTAGTAAGCCAACAATTTTATCAAGTAACTCAGGTTTGGTCATGAAATATCGATCTTCTTTTGGAAGCATAACGGCATAACCGCCTGCCTGCCCACGAGGAACAATCGTTACTTTATGGACCATTTCCGCTTCCTCTAATACAACACCAATAACCGTATGGCCCGCTTCGTGGAAAGCAACAATATTGCGTTCTTTTTTAGATATGATGCGGCTCTTTTTCGCAGGTCCCGCAATGACACGGTCTGTCGCTTCATCAATATCAGTCATATCAACTTTTTTCTTATTTCGTCGAGCTGCAACTAATGCTGCTTCATTCAATAAGTTTTCAAGATCTGCTCCAGAAAACCCTGGAGTACGAGCAGCAATTGCTTTTAAGTTGACTGATTCATCAAGTGGCTTGTTACGTGCATGTACTTTTAATACGGCCTCACGACCAACAACATCCGGACGGTCAACAGTAATTTGACGGTCAAAACGTCCTGGACGAAGCAAGGCTGGGTCTAGTATATCCGGACGGTTTGTAGCAGCAACGATAATAATTCCTTCGTTCGCACCGAATCCATCCATTTCAACAAGCAACTGATTAAGCGTTTGTTCACGCTCATCGTGTCCACCACCAAGACCAGCTCCACGCTGACGTCCAACTGCATCGATTTCGTCAATAAAGATAATACAAGGTGCATTCTTCTTTGCATTTTCGAATAAGTCACGTACACGTGATGCCCCAACCCCAACAAACATCTCTACAAAGTCAGATCCACTAATAGAGAAGAACGGTACACCTGCTTCACCAGCGGCCGCACGGGCTAATAGTGTTTTACCTGTACCTGGAGGTCCTACCAAAAGGACACCTTTTGGTATACGTGCACCTAATTCTGCAAATTTACGAGGATCCTTTAAAAATTCTACCACTTCAACTAGCTCTTGCTTTTCTTCATCAGCACCAGCTACATCTTTAAAACGTACTTTCTTCTTGTCATCGTTGTAAAGCTTCGCTTTGCTCTTTCCAAAATTCATGACACGGCTTCCACCGCCTTGTGCCTGATTTAAAAGGAAGAAGAACAAAATAAAGATAATGACAAACGGAATAATAGAAGTAAAGAAAGTCACCCAACCACTTGTCTCTTTCGCTGGAAGCACATCCACAGTTGGATCGGCCTGCTCAATTCTTTGCAACAGACTTTCACTGTTCCACACATAAGTAATAAATGATTTTCCTTCCTCAGCACCTTCAAGTGTTCCACGAACTTCATAAACCCCTCTTTCAGGCTGGACTGAGATGGATTCCACCTGTTTAGCCTCAAGATGGTCTACGAATTTGCTATAAGATATATTTTCTGTTGGTTCATTATTACCATTAAAAAAGCTAACCACACCAATAATTACTAGAAAAATTAATAAATAAAAGATGGTATTACGAAAAATCCGATTCATCCCTTACCTCCTCCCACGGGTAAACAAACTATAGTAAATAGTAACATAGAAAATTGTTCCAGTATATGAATATGCCTTTGAAATATGCATACTATACTTACCTTATGTCGTGCGCTTACTCGTTATTTGTTGTATAAACTTCCGGCTTTAAAACCCCAATATAAGGTAAGTTACGATATTTCTCTGCATAATCGAGACCATAACCTACAACAAATTCATCAGGAACGATAAATCCAACATAATCAGCTGCAATATCAGCCTTACGACCAGTAGGCTTATCTAACAAAGTAACAATATTAATCGACTTTGCCTTTCGGTAACGGAAAAGTTCCACAAGATAGCTAAGAGTTAACCCACTATCAATGATATCCTCGATAATTAATATATCTCTACCCTCTACTGAAGTATCTAAATCCTTTAAAATTTTTACTTCACCAGAAGAGACGGTCGAATTTCCGTAACTTGAAACATCCATAAAATCCATTTCAAGATATGTATCCATTCGTTTTAAAAGATCTGCCATAAAAGGCATGGCTCCCTTTAGGACACCAATTGCTAACGGAAACTTATCACTATAATCTTGTGATAATTTCGCCCCCAACTCTTTGATTTTTTCCTGAATTTCTTCTTCAGAAAATAAAACTTTTTCAATGTCATTTTTCATCATGATTTGCTTGTGCCCCCTAGAAGATCATTGCTTGTTATATTTTAAAAGTATGTATTTCTTTTGATCAGCTTGAATCCAAGAAGATGTATCCGATTTCTTTATTCCGGGAATCCAAATGATATGATCATTTGAGTCTGTTACTAGCGGCCACCTATTTCTATCAGGAATGGGTAGCTTCTTGTCAATAAAGATATCTTTAATCTTCTTTGTTCCTTTCATCCCTTTCACTCGCATTTTGTCTCCCTCTCTTCTTGTTCTCACCTTCAGTGGAAGACCACTGCAAGGAAAAGGAAGTAGAAGTTGATTAATGTTAGTATATTCTATTTCTTTATCAACATATTCCCAAGTAATGAAATCCCCTGTCGGCAATAACGTTTTTCCAACTGTTAATTCAATCTCATAGGATACATCCTTTGGTACAGAATGTTGAAATTGAAATTCCAACTCCCCATACGAGCGAGCTACCTTTAATTTGTCAGGTAAATCAATCATACCGGAGGGATGAGGGTTGTTGATAAGAGAAAAGATCTGTTCAATGTGAACAGCAGCAAGGGAAGCTGGTTGATGCTTGTAAAGATAGTTTAATATTAGTTTAATCACTCTTCTTTGTAAAGGCATTGGCATTGAGCAGAGGATTTGAATGTCAACTATAATTTTCTTCTCACTTTGAAGCTTCATTACCTTTGGTAATTGTTGGTTAGCTAACTCTTCCATATATCGCTCTGTTTCTTCCATTTCCTCGCTAAACCTCTGAAAATGCTCATGTACCCGTGGGTTCTCGCCTTTTAAAAAAGGAAGAATCGTATGACGAAACCGATTTCTACTATATTTGTTACTATCATTACTAGGATCTCTTCTTGGCTCTAGCCTATTTATTTGGCAATATTCTTCAACCTCTTGTTTAGAAACGCAAAGGAAAGGTCTAAGGAGTGTCCCAGTATCAAACGGTCTTGAAAAAGGGATACCGACTCTAGCTTTTCCTGAACTTCCTCTTGTTAATCTCATAATCACCGTTTCAATTTGGTCATCACCGTGATGTCCTAGCATTAAATAGTGAAGGTTTTCCCTTCTCATCGTTTCTTGAAAAAAAGAATATCTGCATTCCCTTGCTGCCACCTGTGAGCTCAACCCTGTTTCTTCCATGTACAATGGAACATTTATGGAGTGAACAGTTATAGGAATGTTCCTTCCTTCACAAAAGGATTGAACGAACCTTGCTTCACGCTCGGATTCATCTCCTCTAAACATATGGTCAACATGTGAAACAAAAAGCTTTAGTTGATAGCGCTCTTGGCGCTTCCATAGGAAGTGTAAAAGCGCAAGTGAATCTGGCCCACCAGATACACCTACTAAAATGCTAGCTCCCATTAAGTTTATTTTTTTTCGAGTTAGAAAAGCTTCCACTTTTTGTTCAAGCATGAGATTCTTCCTTACTTCATTGTCTTATCATAAGCTTAACATTTTCTATACATTCCTTCAAAAACTAAGGGGGTTATTTATCAATTTTTTATAACTGTCCATAAATATAAAGAAAATATAGAAAGGATAAGGTTGTTACAATAAGCATCGTTTCTAGTGCATATCTTTTCTTTTTCTTTTTAACAATTGTTTGACGACTCTGAGCAGCACGGGTTTGCGCTTGTCTTGTCTGTTGCTGCATGACTGGTTTGGAGTGTTGTTGTTGTGATTTTGTATTTGAAGTCTTCGGCGCACTTGGTCGAGTATGAGTCTTATCTGTATTAATAAGTGCTTCTCTCATTTCGTTAGCTGTTTGATATTTCCCTTGGAGAGCACTTATGATTACTTGTTCAAATTTATGTAACTCAGGCTTTTGTCTAATCATCATCTGAAGCTGATTAAGGCCACCTGAATTTTTTTGGAATCGTTTTGGATAGGATGTATTGATGATAATCATAGCAACTGCAAATAAATCATATGTTGGATCTGCTTTTCTTGAACCTAGTCCCCAATATCCTCTATCATAAAACTCAGTAAATTCTTTGATTGCTCTCCCCTGAATGGTTGTGCCTCCAACATCAATACAACGAATTTTTGATGGCGGTCCTGTAACGATTAAATTTTCCGGCTTTAAGTCACCAAATATCCAACCATTTATATGCAATAAATGTAGATCAGAGAGTAGCTGTAAAACAAGTACTTCAATCCAAACGGATCCCTTTTGTTGGATAAACGTTAAAAAGTCAGGTCCTTTAATATATTCCATTGTATAAAATGATACCTTTCCTGATGGCCTCATCCAATCATCCACATCAACCAAAGAAGGCCCTAGGGTTGACCCTTGGACCTTAGCAAAGGATTTGAGGACATTAACCTCAGAAGTAATTGACATGCCGTTATGACTCAACTTTAACGCTACATACTGATTTAGATGCTGAGCAAGATAAACAATCCCGTTTGCTCCGTACCCAAGCTCCTTCACAATTACATATCTGTTTTTATGCCATTTTCCTTCAACAATTGTCCCTGGTGTTATATTAGACAGATTCTTCAAAGTATTGTTCATCATCACGAGAAAGTAGGCTCCTTAGCGAACGTTTTTTCTTAAAGGATGACAGTGCTTCACGAAGTGCAGGACCGGTTGGGGTGATTCCTCCTGTTGTAAGTTTTGAGAAAACACTAGTTAATGATTCTAATCTAGGGGTCCAGTCTAGCAATTTTTCGACATCATTCTTTTTCCCGGGAAATACATACACAGAGAAATGATTGTCACCTGATCTAGCATTTAGGCTTAACGATAGGTCTAATAAAGCCTCTTTCACAGTCGGAAGCTTATGTTTCATACTTGCGCTTGTATCGACAAGAATCAACACTTCTAGCTCTACCTTTTCCCCAAGTTCATCTACAACCTCCATGACTTCTCCTCGCTTTTCAGGAGGTAAGTCCTCAACTGTCTGTGAGCCACCAAGGATTTGCTGTAGTTCCTTGTTGACTAAACCTTGTAGTGTTTGTGTCATCGCTTTTCTTGTAACCATTTGTACCGTTTGAGAAAGCTGCTGTGAATAGACAACTTGGCTTACACCACCACCAGATAAGGCAATATTCTCAATTTCTCTTAATCCTTGGTCATCAATAACATCCTGTTCCATTACTCCAATCACATTTACAGTTATTCCTTGCTCTTTTGCTAATGCTGAAACAGCAATTGGGTCCTCGCCTTGGTTTGAGCATCCATCAGTTATCAAAAGGATTTGCTTTAATGTGCCAGTTTTCATTTGGATTCCCCTCCACGTCTAAATGTTGCTAACATTTTCGACTAGATAGAGAGGAAATATACATATATTTTCTCTATACTGTATAAAATAACTAGTTTGCTTTTGCTCGATATTTATTAATAGGTATTGTTGACCACTTTGGAGTGTTATGTTTTATCTTCGACACAACGACTGTCATATCATCCTCAATGAACCCTGAACGAGAGCGAATAACTTCCTCCATTATTAAATCAGCCACCTCTTGCGGATCGTCTGTTACTAACTCTCCGATTTTCCGTTTCATCCATAGGTCATAGTTTTCTACATGTTTAGGACCTTCAAATACTCCATCACTCATCATGATTAGAAGATCACCTGCCTTTAACTGTTCACTTACCACATCTACATCAAATTCCTGGATAATCCCCATCGGTAGATTACTCGCTTGAATTTTAATAACAGCATTCCCTCTCTTTATAAAACTTGGTGTTGAACCAATCTTCAAAAACCGAACAGCCGCATTTTGGAGATCTATCATCGCTAAATCTAAGGTTGAAAAAATTTCATCGGTTGTCCTTAGAGATAGGACGGAATTAACCGATTTAATTGCCACCTTCTCCTCTATTCCTGACTGTAGGATCTTTTGCAAAAGTTGCAGAGTTTCCTGACTTTCGATATGAGCCCTTTCCCCATTTCCCATTCCATCACTAATGGCAACAGCATGCTTTCCACCGCCAAGCTCAATCGTTGAATAACTATCCCCTGATACAAAGCCGCCGTCTTTCGCCGCATGAGCAACCCCTGTATCAATCGTAAAGGCCTTTGCAGATCGGAAGGTTACATGACAATACCCATTTGGATAGGAAGCACACTCCTCTGCATTTACGACGATGTTTTCCCCTAAAATATCCGAAAGCATTGGTGCTATAAGTTTTTCACATTCACCATGTCCATTGCAGTAAGGAATGGTTATATCTATATCAACATTTCCTTGTTCAAGACTATAGATCTCAACATGTTCAATATGAACACCATATTCTCGTAATGCTTCTAGTATAAGCTCTTCCTGCTTATAATGATTATCTCTTTCCCTTTGAATTTCCTTCGCAAAGTTCCCCATGACCGTTGAGACACCAAGGAGTTGATCAGCAACAAGCCTTCTGCTTTCCTGGACTTGCTTCTTTAGTTTTTGATTTGCTTGGTAGAAGCTTAGCTCCTGTTGAATGGTATCAACTACCTTTTTGGATTTTGTACAATGTTTCTCCCAATCTCTTGAAAGCTTCACTGGTACAACACCCGAATTTTGATCCATTTCACTCATAATATCCTTCATGTATTCATATGTTGTATTAAAGTTTCTGGACCAGCAATTCTCCTTTTTAAAGCATGTTTGACAGGTCTTTTCGGTTACATTTCCAAGGAAAAAATCAAGTTCTCTATCCTTGTCATTATCCGTACTTTCATCAAATGATGAAAAACTGTCTGACAGAGCTTGAAAGACAGAAGAAAATTGTTCTACTCTTTGTGCAGTGACATCTCTCATTTTCCTCATATACTGCTGTTGCTCTGCAGAATACTCAGGTGTACCGGGGATATGCTTTGCTAATTTAGATGTTAAAGCTTGAGGAGTAAGGAAAAATAATAGAATCGCTGCGGACGTTTCTAATACCGTTTTATAAAGAGAGCCTCCACCCTCCCCATACATCCCAATTAATAAAGTGGCTATTAAAAGCCCGACGGCTACTCCCACTTTTTTCCCTTCTTTTAAAAGCCCTCCTAGTAGGCCCGAAAAAGCTAGTAAACTCATATGATAAAAACTAGTTATGTTTGCTAGGCTGAAAATTAACCCAGTTACAACTCCTACAGTAGATCCTACAGTCGCCCCTGCAACAAATGAAAATACCAAAACTAAATACCTCGACATGATATGTTCAATAGATAAGTCATACAATGACCATCCGATCGTTCCAGTCATAATAGATGCCAACATGATAATTAAACAAACGATCTCTTCTGTTTTTAACGTTTGTCTCCTTTTACTCATAGAAAGTAGAGGGATACTCTGAAGGAAAATCAAAGTAAGTATGAAGCCCAGGCTAGCCTCTACCCCTGCCATCATTCCATCGTAAAGGGTTACATTTCCTGTTGTAAGATAGCATTTTGCAATCTCACCCAAACCCAGAGTGAAGAATACATAAAAGGGGATTGCTCGAACTTCTGTTTTCAGCCATCTTTTAGTTAATCGAAAAGTAAATAAAAATAGAAAGGCTGTGCAAAAAGCAAATGCGGAATTTACAATTGAAAGGGTTGCTGCACCAGCTACTAGTCCGATTAAAGCAAGAGGAGCTTTGTCCTTTTTTACGAAATAGACTGCCGCAAAAAAAGGAAGGGCAAAAGGCGTTAGTTTAGACAATATCAGGGCCCGTCCAAGCAAAAAACCTATGAGTAAAAGAAGAATTCCTTTTTTCACGAAAAACGTCTCTAACTTTGCTTGTAGCTTGTCCAATATATTTCCAAACTCGATCTTATGTTTATTAAAATTGACTTCACCGACAGGATCAATAATATTCCTTTCTACCTTTTCCATAGTTTTTACACCCCATTTTTGTTTCGTTGCAAGCATTATAAAAAACATAAGTTCAAAATTTTGTCATAATTACTCAACATATTCCATTTTTTGTTCGACGTAATTCTCTGATTAATTTAAAACTGGTTCAATAACGTGACAAGATTCTATAAATTTCTTCGCCTTCATAACTATATTCGTAACTTCGGAAGCAAAAACCCCTTTCAAAAAGAAAGGGGTTTTTGTAGAAATTAAAGGAATAAAAATTGGTATATGATTTTAAAAAATTTGGAAATAAACACAAAAAAGCAAGCCGTTTTGTCGGCTTGCCTTAAATTTATAAATATAAGCAGCAAGTTACCCTCTTCTAGCTCCTCTTCCACCGCGCTTAGATTCTGTATTGCGTTTAAGAGAAGACAGTCGATCTTCACTATCTTTTAAGAAACGAGCCATTTTTGATTCAAAGTTCTCTTTAGCAGGCATTCTATCATTTGCTTTCCCTTGACGAGGACGGCCTGCTCCTCTTGAATCATTTCCACCCCCACGATATGGTGGTCTTTCCGATCTTTCTGGACGAGAGCTGCGTTCAGGTCTCTCAGGTCGATCTACAGCTTTTTTAATTGATAAACCGATCTTGCCATCTTTCTCAACATTGATGACTTTTACCTCTACTTGATCACCAACTTTTAGATGGTCGTTAATGTCTTTAACATAATTATCTGCAACTTCACTAATGTGAACAAGACCTGTTGATCCTTCCGGTAGCTCTACAAAAGCTCCAAAATTAGTAATGCCTGTTACCTTTCCTTGTAACTTGCTGCCTACTTCGATTGACATAAAAAGAATGTTCCTCCTTAAGAATATAAAAAATCGTACTTTATATATATTATACAGAAAGGAAAAAAAGCGTGTCAATAAGCCGAGTTACCGGTTCATTTTTCCTTGTCTTTTTTTTCCACTGGAAGATTGAATATAATCTCATTACTATTGGAAAGAAAGTAATCCTTTCTTGCTAGTTTAGCGATATATTCTTCGTCATTTAGTTTAACGATTTCCTCTTTAAGGATAGTTTCATCCTTTTTAAGTGCAACTAATTCCTGATCAGCCTTTTGTTTTTCCTCTTTCATTGCCTCTAGAGTTGCGGATTGCCTAAGGAGTGTAGATACGATAAAGTATGCTGCTAATCCTACGATTACAATAAAAACTGTTAGCCTTCTCATAAGCAGAGTTCTTTTTCTTGCATTTTGAATTACTGCCTTTTCCTGATGCTGCACATATTGTGACGGTATTTTAGATATATTATGTTTCCTGACAACACTCACTTCGGCGTTCCCCCCTTACTCTTTGTCCTTTCTCCATCTAGAAAAGACGTTGTTAATGGTATTCTTTATTCCCTGGAAATTTCCTGCTAACTTATTATATAACTTCTCGACGGATTTTTTAATATGTTTCGGCAACAAATTCCAAAATAATATCAAGAGCCATTGGACAGGGGTGAAAATTACCTTAATTATCATCCATAATACCTGGATTGTCCACTTAACAAGCACGAAAAGTCCCTTTCCTATAATAGTTACTAGACTTACACAACCTAGCAAGAGAGAGACAATTGGCCTATAAATAAGCATAAGGAATATTTTGACAGCATACCGATAAATAGAGATTATCATTGTTATGATAATCTCTAAAACTCTTGCGTAACCTCGCTTTAAGAGACTTTGGTAAGCAGCAAACCCACACAGAATAGCCAGGAAAATATAAGACCTTAATTCTCCTTGGTTAACAACAAATAAAACGTAGAAAAAGATCAAACCCTGTAGAACCCAAAAGAATATGTCGTTTAAAAATACGAGCCAAGACTTCCTTTTTGATCGAATTAAAAATCGATTATACGTATCAATTGCAGCACCTAGATAACTTCCCATAGCAGCCATGGAAAGCATTGTTAAAAATTGTGTTGTTAGCGTCATCGGAATAGCTTGCTAAAGAAGCCTTTAGCCTTCTCCCCATGCTGATCATCTAAATACACAAGATCAAAAACTTTCCCCTTTATTGAAACAATCCCCTTATCCACATCTAGGTTTTTCATCTGCAAATTCTGACCCTTAATAGCTAGAAAGCCCATCACTGTTTCAAGTAGAAACTCTTCGTTATCAAAACTTTCAACTTGCTTTACACCTGTGATGTCTAAAAGTCTACGCCCTCTCATGATGACATCATGATCTGGTACCGTGGTCCCTTTTGAAGTATTTGTGTCATAATATTGGCTCATTCTCTCATCCCTCACAATCACTTTGTACAACCTTTTGTACATATGTATGAAAGATATGAATCAATTAGAACAGAAACATAAGGGAACGATTCGGTGTCCTAGTAGCTATTCAGTGGCTTCCTCAACCTTCTCTTCCTTAACAAGGCTATACATATCCGCTGCTTCCTCTTTTCGGGAGGTTTCTTGAAGCTTTTCAATTTTCACCGTTACAATCTTTTGCCCAAATCGAACAGCCAGCTCATCGCCGACCTTAACAGTTGAGCTCGCTTTAGCTTGAAGGCCATTAATGGTAATCCTTCCTTGATCACTTACCTCTTTCGCAAGTGTTCTTCTTTTAATAAGACGTGAAACTTTTAAAAACTTATCTAACCTCATGTAAAACTCCTCCTCATTGTTCTTCTTTTTTTGCCTCGTTCCAAAACTTATCCAGCTCTTCTAATGTGAATTTATCAAAGCTTTTTCCACTTTCTAATACCTTAGCCTCTATAAAGGCAAAGCGTCTCATGAACTTTTGATTGGTTTGAAATAAAGCTTCTTCTGGCTGAATTTGTAAGAATCGAGCAATATTGACCAGAGCAAACAAGATATCTCCAAATTCTTTTTGCAGATCATCTGTATGTGTTTCCTTTGAGAGTTCTACTTCGAATTCTTGTAGTTCCTCTTTTACCTTTTCCCATGCTTGAACTACATTTTCCCAATCGAAACCTACTTTTGCAGCCTTTTTTTGTATTTCATAGGCACGAATTAAGTTTGGTAAATGAGTACCTATACCATCAAGAATGGAGGTTTCTTGTTCTCCTTTTTCTTCCAATTTGATTTCTTGCCAATTCTTTAAAACATCCTCAGTTGTTTCAGCTGTAGCATCTCCAAATACATGCGGATGCCTTCTAACCATCTTAGATGATATTCCCTCAATTACTTCGTCAATTGAAAAGTATCCTTCATCCTCTCCAATTTGTGCATGCAACATAACTTGAAGCAGTACGTCTCCTAGCTCTTCAATCATGTGGTCAATATCTTCTTCGTTTATTGCTTCAATTAACTCATAAACCTCTTCTAGGAGATACTTTTTTAGGGACTGATGAGTTTGCTTTTTGTCCCAAGGACAGCCATTTGGTCCACGGAGTTCAGCAATAATATTTCGTAGCTTAGAAAATTCTTTATAAGTCAATTCTTCTCTCTTTATAGGCGCTACATATACCGAAGTTAAATTATTTAGTGTTACTTCACGATCAAGCTCATGTAGCTCCACCTTTTTGACCGTTTCTTTGGTTGTTCCTGCTGCTGTAACAATAACTACATCATGGTCATAAGGGTATTTTTCCATCAGTGTCAGTTTCACTTCAGATGCAATAAAGGTATCGTAGACCTGCCCAATAATTACATGCTGACTGACTTGAATATCATCACGCTTCAGATTTGTCCCATCTAATAGCTGGAATCCTTCAATTGGATCCATTTGTACTGCTTGAAACAATGGGTCTAAAAAGCTTTGACCTCCTATAACCTCAATCTCTACCTTTAACGTTCCTGCTCTTTCTAACAGAATTTGAACTGTACGTTCTGCAACCAACGGATGTCCGGGAACAGCATACAAGAGCGACCCCTCAGCGGCCTTTGAAATTAGATCATCACATATGGACTCATATACCTCATCAAATGTATTCTTTGCTTCGTAAACATGGTCATATGAAGTAAACTGCATACCCTCATCTCTAACTAGCTCTTCAACTACTGGATGCTCTTTCGTTCGAAGATACACTTTCTTACTATTCTTTAATAGTTTATATATCCCTAATGGCAGCTGATCTAGATCACCTGCACCCAGACCAACGATTTGAATCTTATTCATACTCATCAACTCCTATTTTTTTTCGGAAGTAATTTTATTAGTTTGCTTCCTAGAGGCAATAAACTCAATTCGCTCTCTTTGAATGTATGTAATTTCAAAATAATAATTAAATAGCTAAGTCCTCCTAAAAAGACACCAAACATTGCCTCAAGCCCCGCCTCTAAACGGTTTGGTTCATCTAGAAAAGGATCAATAAGCCAGCGGTACCCTTTTAAAACAAAAAACATAATTAAAGCAGCCACCGCAACCTTTATTAACTCTTTTCCTTTCATAATCTCTCCCTTTACCCTTGATAGTAGAACCATAAACAAGAGAATAGCAATTATAACAAGGGATAGTACGGAAGCAAAAGCAGCACCATAAGCTCCAAACAGGGGTACGAAATAAATATTAAACAAGTATTTAAACAAACACCCAAGAACAATCATTATAGCGGGAAATATAATTTTCCCTAGTCCTTGAAGTACTGCACATAAAGTAATAATAAGGGAACTTAAAAGGATAATTGTACTTTGCATAGCAAGAATGGATGATCCTTCACTATTTTGAAATAAGAAAATATTAGTCGGTTCAATAATGGATATTAGCCCAATACTTGCTCCGATACCAACCATTACACTAATTAGTAAGGATAAACGGATTCTATCATGTAACATCGATATATCCTTTTTCACTTTTTCACTAGAGATGATGGGTACTAGTGATAATGACATGGATGTAGCCACCACTGTTCCAAGTTGAATAAGTGGTAACCCTCGGTCATAAATTCCTTTCATTTCTTTTGCAGCCTGCTCGTTTGTCATATTTAATAATAACGAATATAAATTTAAGGAATCTCCTAGTTGGATAAACAAAAGAAGCATACTGCTGACACTTATAGCAAACCCTTGTATGCACAGTACTTTTATTATACGCCTAGCTTCAGACCACGTCGGGATCGATTCCTTTTCGAAAAACACCGGTAAATATTTTGCCCTTTTTTTAAAAAAGAAAAGTAAAACCAATACCGCTACAATCCCTCCAACAATGGAGCCAAACATAGCTCCTGCCCCGACTGTATAAAGATCCTCGTTCCTCAAGTAGAAGGCAACCACTAAGATTGTGCTTACCCTTATAAACTGTTCCGTTACTTGTGATATTGCTGTTGGCTTCATATCACCACTTCCCTGGAACACACCTCTCATAATGGATAGAAAAGGGATTAAAAGAAAGATAAAAGAAATTGCCTTTAAGAGAAGTGCAATATGTGGGTCCTTCATAAAAGAGGCTATATAAGGAGCTCCATAAAACAAAGCCACAAATAGTAGAACTCCAATCAACGATAAAAGAATAGAGGATGTAACGATTAGCTTCTTTGCACCTTGAATGTCTTTTACACTCATTTTTTCGATATAAAGCTTAGATATAATGACAGGAAATCCATATGTACATAACACAAGCGCCATTCCGTAGAAAGGATATGCCTGTTGATAGATATAAAATCCAACGTCCCCAACTAGGTTTTGAAAGGGAATCCGGTAAAATGCACTTAATACCTTTACAATAAGCGCTGAAACCGTAAGAAGTAATGTTCCCTTTAGTATGGCATGTGACTCTTTATGGGGTTTAATCACCCTCACCCCCAATTTTAGGTAATTCGGAGTTATTATAGCATATCGGAGACATTCATACATGGTAAGACGGAAAAAGAGGTAGCTATCGCTACCTCTTCTTTCCCTTGAATTTTATGACTCCATTTGCCTAGCTAGAAACCCTGCTGCTGTTTCTACCGCTTTACGCTCTACTTCACCGATAGTGGATTCTTTTGAGAAGATGATGACAGCACCGATAGGATCACCATTTGCAATAATTGGACCCACCGTATATGAAGAAATAGTTTCTTCAATTCCATCAATTAAAGCTACCTCACCCTGTTGTGTAATAATGACGGACGTCCTGTCTTCCATTGTTTTTTCAACAAGGTCACTAATATTCTTATTTAAATAGTCCTTCTTTGAGCTACCCGCAACAGCTATGTATGCATCTCTGTCGCAAATTAAGATTGGATTTCCTAGGCTATCGTATAGAGCCTCTGCATATTCCCTTGCAAAGTCACTTAACTCGCTGATTGGAGAGTACTTCTTTAAAATCACCTCTCCATCGCGGTCAACGAAAATTTCTAACGGGTCTCCCTCACGAATTCGAAGAGTTCTACGGATTTCTTTAGGAATGACGACACGACCCAAATCATCGATTCGACGAACAATACCAGTTGCTTTCATCCAACGTTGCCTCACTTTCATCTGATGATTTAAACGTTTGGCATCCATCTCTTTACGTGGTGAAATGATTGCCATTGTTTGAACTTAGTATCTTTCATATGGAAAGTTCTATACACTTACATAGTTTTTTCTCTAAAATGTTAAAATTAACAGTCGTGGATAAATAATCCAATTTATCTTTATTTACCCCTTATCCTATCGATTAAACATTTTACTATGCTTGATTATCCCTTAAGAGACAATACTTCCTAGATCCTTCCTTGCATTATGAAGACCCTTCATCATTTTGAAAGCAGCTTCTAACCACTGATCTATCCCAATCCCCTTAATATGAAGAACCATCTTTAATTTACTTCCGTCCATTCCAAGTCCAACCATACGGCCAAATTGGCTGCTTACCTCAAATATCTTTTGACCATCTATTTGAGAACTGTCCTCTTCAGAGACAATGATATTAATTTCATTTTTACTTTGCTTAATTGTCTCAACACCTGCCATTCTCGCATACACCTTTAACTCGGATAATTGGAACAAGTACGCAACTTCATCAGGATATTCACCAAATCGATCGATCATTTCCTCTTGAAGCTCTTGTACATCTTCAAGAGTTAATAGTCCACGGAACCGCTTATACATTTCAATTTTTTGATTTCCATCACGAATATATGTGTCTGGTAGGTACGCATCTACCTCTACATCAATCTCAACAGATTTTGTAACTACCTCTTTATCAATACCGACTTTTCTTTCCTCGATTGCTTCCTTAAGCATCTGAGAATATAAATCAAATCCGACAGAATCAATAAATCCATGCTGTTCGGCACCTAATAGATTACCAGCCCCACGAATAGATAAATCCCTCATTGCTATTTTGAATCCAGATCCAAGCTCCGTAAACTCTTTAATTGCCTGAAGCCTCTTTTCTGCAACTTCTGTTAAGACTTTATCTTTTCTATAGGTAAAATACGCATATGCAACTCGATTGGATCGACCTACACGTCCTCTCAGCTGATACAACTGAGAAAGTCCCATTCGGTCCGCATCAAATACAATCAAGGTGTTTACATTTGGAATATCTACACCTGTTTCAATAATGGTTGTACTAACGAGTACATCCGACTCCCCTTCTAAAAATCCAAGCATGACAGATTCAAGCTCATTCTCAGACATTTTCCCATGTGCATACGTCACGCGTGCATCTGGAACAAGCGCGGTAATTTCTTCCGCCTTTCTTTCAATATCCTCCACACGATTATAAAGGAAATACACCTGTCCACCGCGTGCTAATTCCCTCTCAATCGCTTCCTTAACCAATCCACCATTATACTCCATTACATATGTTTGAACGGGAAAACGGTTCTCTGGTGGGGTTTCAATGACAGATAAATCTCTTACTCCTAACATGGACATGTGAAGAGTTCTAGGTATAGGAGTAGCTGTTAACGTTAGAACATCCACATTTGTTTTTAGTTGCTTAATCTTTTCTTTATGTGTTACTCCAAAACGCTGTTCTTCATCAATAATTAACAGTCCTAAATCGCGATACGTAATATCCTTCGAGAGAATTCGATGTGTTCCAATCACCACATCAACCGTACCTTGCTTTAAACCATTAATTGTTTCATTCTGCTGCTTTCTACTTCTAAATCTACTTAACAGACCAATATTGATAGGATAGTCCTGAAAACGCTCCCTCATTGTTTCATAATGCTGTTGCGCTAAAATCGTAGTTGGAACTAATAAGGCAACCTGCTTACCATCTGCAATGGCTTTAAATGCTGCACGAATGGCCACCTCTGTTTTCCCATAGCCTACATCCCCGCATAGCAGTCGATCCATCGGACGTTCTCTTTCCATATCCTTTTTAATTTCATGGATAGAACGCAGTTGATCCTCTGTTTCTTGATATGGAAAGGCTGATTCAAACTCTCTTTGCATATCTCCATCTGGATTGAAGGCATATCCGACAGCAGCTTCTCTTTCTGCGTAAAGCTTAATAAGATCATCAGCAATGTCTTGAACAGATGACTGAACCTTTGTTTTGACTCGTTTCCAGTCGTTCCCGCCAAGCTTATATATTTTGGGCTCCTTACCTTCTGAACCTACATATTTTTGCACCAAATCAATTTGCTCGACAGGAACATAGAGCTTATCCGTCCCTTGATAACGAATGTGCAAATAATCCTTATGCACTCCGTTAATGACAAGAGTTTCTATTCCCAAGTACTTCCCTATCCCATGGTTCACGTGAACAACATAGTCGCCCACTTTTAACTCTGAGTAACTCTTAATTCTCTCAGCATTTGATAGCTTTTGCCTTCTTGTTTGTCTCTTGGAGCGTTTATTAAAGAGCTCTTCTTCTGTTATAACAACGATTTTCTGTATAGGTAACTCGAAGCCCGTTTGTAGTCCGCCTTGCATGATTTGAACTTTTCCTTTTAAAATATCCTGCTTTTGGTTCGCCACAACAGCTTCAATTTCATAGTCTTCTAATACTCTTTCAAGCTTCTTACTTTTCTCACTATCCTCACCTAAGAAAATGACGGAGTACTTTCCTTTTTTCCACCGCTCAATTTCCCCTTTTAGTACATTCATCTGTCCATGGAAATTTTGCATTTGTTTACATGCAACATTAATGATGTTTTGAGGATTCGTATTTGGAACATGCCTTAGGAAAAGCGACATATAAACAATTGGTTTTTTTGATTTTTGAAACATCCCATTTAAATGGTGAGATACAGGAATATCATGGACAATCTTGCCTTCCCCAAGGAGGCTTGTATACCATTCTGCTTCTTCCTTATCTAAAGAGTCGCTCATCTCCTGAACTCTACTAATTTCATCTACAAAAATAAGACCATTTTTCGGCAAATAGTCTAATAGACTGTTAGACTTTTCATAGGCAAATGACAAATACTTAAATAGCTGCTCTGGTCTTTGGCCATTCTTTAATTGTTCAATTTCATACCCTATATTTTGAGACAATAACGTTTTTACCTTCTCATCCTTCAGCTTTTTCAAACTCTTGGCTAAGTGGTCTTCAAGCCTTTTTGCCATGATTGGATAATGAGCATCATCTAGTGGAGATTCGGTGGCTGGTCCGATAAAAACTTTAGATAGCTTTTGCTTTGAGCGTTGGTCTTCTAAGGAAAAGGTACGAATAGAATCAACTTCTGTATCAAAAAACTCTACTCGAATCGGATCCGCTTCCGTAAGTGGATATATATCTAAAATTCCTCCACGAATACTAAATTCACCAGGTGCTGCAACCATTTCCGACCTTGTATAGCCCATTTTTACAAGCTGAACACTGAGCTCGCCCAGCTCAATATCCTGACCCAGCGAAATGGTATATTGTTTTGATTTCCAAAGCTCGAGTGGCGGAAGATATTTTCTAACTCCAGCAATCGGAGCAATAATAATTCCACCTGCATTGCTGCTTAAATAATTTAAAGCTTCAATTCTCTGAGCCTTTAATTCTGGACTAGCAATACTCATCTCAGCCGCTATTAACTCATTAGCGGGATAAAGAAAAACCTCATCAACATCCACCAGTTGTATTAAATCATCATATAGCTTTTGGGCTTGTAACAAATTATGAGTAACGATTAACATCGGCTTTCTCATACGTTCATATACAGAAGCCAAAAATACTGTTCTTGCAGAACCAGATAACCCAGCAATCAGCTGTTCAGTAATACCCTCTTCAATTCCTGAAAGGACGGATTTCGTATCGTCTAGTTCACTAAATAGTTGTTTTATTGCTAACATGTATTACCCTCCTCCCAATACCTATACCTTTTATGTAATATGAAAACAGAAAAATGCTTTGGATGTTTCTCCAAAGCGTTTTACTGAATGAGATAATCTTGTCCATGGAAGTCTGGATTTCTTTCAAGCAGCTCCTGACAATCCTCACAAATTGATTTAATATGGATATTTCCCTCTGTATCATAACTTACCATATCGAGTCGTTCTTCACCATTCAGCTTGTGAAGCCCTAATCTTTCGGACTCTAAAGTAGATTGTTCAATCGTGCCCATTGTATGCCCGCAGTGTCGGCAATGGTAATGAATGGCCATGCCTGTCCCTCCTAGTAAACAATTCATTAAGCTTAGTATTGACCTATTAGGACAGACTTTATTCATTAGTACTTATATACGATATGAAATCCACCTACTAATCATAACCGAAGATTCATTTTTTTATTATGATTATTGATTATAACGATTCATTACCTGCAAGAAAGGCTCCTTTAGCCAATCTAAGCAAGCCTCACCACTCTTCTTCACTATAAGGTCAATGGTTTCTTGCTCTTCCTTGGTAAACCTACTAAGAACATAGTCACTTATGCTCATACCATTTGTTGGCCTTCCGACTCCAATTCGTATCCGTTTGAAATCCTGTGTACCAAGATGAGCAATAGAGGATTTGATACCATTATGCCCTCCAGCACTGCCTTTTTCTCTTAAACGGAGCTTTCCAACTGGTAAGTCTAAGTCATCATAGATGATCACGATATCCTCAATCGAAATATTAAAATAATCCATCAGCGGACGGATAGATTCTCCGGATAAATTCATATAGGTTAATGGCTTTAAGAGAAATACCTTTTCCCCATTCACATAGCCAACACCATAAATCCCTTTGAATTTTGATTGATCCAGCTTAATATTATATTCATTGGATAAATGGTCAATGACTTCGAATCCTACATTGTGTCTGGTTTGATCAAACTGCTTTCCTGGATTGCCTAAACCGATAAATAATTTCATGTTTCACCTCTTACAACATCAAAAGGGGGCTGGCCAAACAAATATGGTCAGTCCCTGTTGTGATTGCTCTGTATCTTTAATTATTCGACAGCCTTTGTCTCTCTTCCTTCTTGATTTTCAGGAATTCCTGGTTCTTGTTCTTCACCAGTACTAATTTCCTCTTCCTGTCTAGGAGGAAGGATAGAGACGACGGTCTCATCATCTTCATGGTTAATATGGTAGGATGTACTTCCTTGAATATCTGCGATAGACATCGTTTCACCAACTTGCAGATTGCTAACATCGACTTCAATAACCTGAGGAATGTCCGCTGGTGTTGCTGTAATACTTACTTCATGTAAAGGTTGCTGAAGAACCCCACCATCTTTAACACCCGCAGCTTCCCCAATAAGAGTAACACGAACATTTACTTCAATTTCTTTTGACATATCGACAGCTAGAAAATCTGCGTGTAAGATTTCCTTCTTTATTGGATCCATTTGATAATCCGATAATATGACATCATAAGTTTCTCCATCA
Organism: Robertmurraya korlensis NBRC 107688; assembly: GCF_001591645.1. Lineage (GTDB taxonomy): Bacteria > Bacillota > Bacilli > Bacillales > Cytobacillaceae > Robertmurraya_A. The sequence continues at coordinate 31,654 of NZ_BCVH01000026.1, forward strand.
AGATCAAGAGAAATTACACCATTTCTCCCCACTTCTCGAATTGTTTTAAGGAAATCAACAGCATTTATGTACAGTGATTTATTATCTACATTTGTGCCATAAACAACTGCTGGGACTTGTCCTTCGTGACGCATAATTGATAAAGTGGATTGACGGAAATCCTCACGTTCCTGTGCATGTAATTGCGTAGTCAAAATCGTTTTCTCCTTCCAATATTAAGGTCTCTTTATAAAAAATGCCCTTAAACAGGAAAGTCTAAACGTAGAAAATTTTAATTTCAGCAAACAGATGAGGCTTGCACAAATAGCAAGCCCCAGAGTTTTAATCAAATAGTATACTTACAGATTGTTCTTCGTGAACGCGGATAATAGCCTCTCCTAAAAGCTCAGCAACAGATAGTTCTTTGATCTTTTTAGAGGATTTCTTCTCTTCTGATAAAGCAATGGAGTTTGTTACAACAAGCTCTTTAATCTTAGAGTTTTCAATTCTTTCAATAGCCGGACCAGAAAGGACCGCATGAGTACAGCATGCATATACTTCAGCAGCACCATTTTCTACAAGCGCATTAGCAGCTAGTGTAATTGTCCCAGCTGTATCAATAATATCATCGATTAATATTGCCGTCTTTCCTTCAATATTACCTACAATATTCATTACCTCAGCCACATTTGGTCTAGGTCGACGCTTATCTATAATTGCAATCGGTGCCTTAAGTCTCTCTGCCATTTTACGAGCTCTTGTTACACCACCATGATCTGGAGAAACAACAACAATATCACCACTTAGATCCTTCTTACTAAAGTACTGCGATAAAATAGGAACACCCATCAGGTGATCAATCGGAATGTCAAAGAACCCTTGGATTTGTGGTGCATGTAAATCCAATGTAATTACGCGTGTAGCTCCTGCAGTTTCAAGTAAATTAGCTGCTAGCTTAGCCGTAATTGGTTCACGAGCTCTTGCTTTACGGTCTTGACGTGCATAGCCGTAATATGGCATTACGATACCAATTGATTTGGCAGATGCTCTTTTAAGAGCATCAATCATAATTAATAACTCCATCAAATGCTCATTAACCGGTGAGCTTGTTGACTGGATAATAAATACATCGCAGCCACGGATACTTTCCTCAATATTAATTTGAATTTCACCATCGCTAAAACGAGTAACCGAACACTTTCCTAATTCCACTCCGATAACCTTAGCGATTTCCTCGGCTAATGCAGGATTAGAATTAAGTGTAAACACCTTTAAATTTGGATCTAAATACTGATTTGACATGATGGACCTCCGATTGCTTATTTCTGTTTACTATTTAATTTTGAAGCATACTCTTCTTTATTTACTTGCTTTGCTCTAGCTATAGCGAGTGCGTTCCCTGGAACATCCTGAGTAATGGTTGATCCAGCAGCTACATACGCGCCTTCTCCCACTTTTACAGGAGCCACAAGGTTTGAGTTACAACCTATAAATACATTATCTTCAATTTTTGTTAAGTATTTATTTTTCCCATCATAGTTTACGGTAATCGATCCACAACCAATGTTTACATTGGTACCAACCTCAGCATCTCCAATATAGCTAAGATGCGATGCTTTGCTTCCTTTGCCGAATACTGCCTTTTTAATTTCAACAAAGTTACCAATTTTCACATCATCATGAATATTCGATTGAGGTCTTATGTGCGCAAAAGGACCAATGACAACATCCTTACCAATCTCACTATCGTAAGCCGCTGACTGACGGATAGCAGTACCTCTCCCTATTTTACAATTCTGGATTTCTGTATGTGGACCAATAATACAATCCTCTCCAATAACCGTTCCACCAGCTAATATCGTCCCTGGATAAAGAATGGTATCTTGACCAATTTCTACATCTGGACCAATATATGTACTTGCAGGGTCGATTATTGAAACACCGTTTCGCATATGCCACTCATTTGTACGCTCTTTAAAGATACGCTCTGCTTCAGCTAACGCTACTCGATCATTTACGCCCAATGTTTCTTCAAAATCTTCTGTTTGATAAGCAGCTACTACTTCGCCAGCCTTTTTTAGAATTTCAATAACATCTGGTAAATAGTATTCACCTTGGACATTATCATTAGAAACCTTTGAAAGAGCATCAAAGAGAGCTTTATTATCAAAACAATAGGTTCCCGTATTGATCTCCTTTACTAAGCGTTCTTCACTTGTTGCATCTTTATGCTCTACAATTTTTTCTACCGATCCATCTTCATTTCTAATAATACGTCCATAGCCTGTCGGATCATTCGTCCATGCTGTTAAAATCGTTGCTTTTGCAGAAGTCTCCTCATGATGCTTGAACAATGCTTCCATTGTTGTTGCTTTAATTAATGGAGTGTCTCCACATACAACAATAGTAATGCCTTCTTTGTCCTTTAGTATATCCGTAGCTTGCATAACAGCATGTGCTGTACCAAGCTGTTGCTCTTGAAGCACGTAGCTACTCTCTTCACCTAGCTGTGCCTTTACAAGTTCCGCACCGTGTCCAATTACTGTAACAATACTGTTTATATTAAGCTTTTTCACATGATCGATTACATGCTGCACCATTGGCTTCCCACCAACAGGATGGAGAACTTTATACAATTTTGATTTCATTCTAGTTCCTTGCCCTGCGGCTAATACTACCGCATACCGATTCGACATTTACAGGCCTCCAATATACCTTTTTATCCATTAAGAATATATCTTAAATATACGTATATTTCAAGAACAGATAAAAAACTGCATGATTTTAACATAAAAGAAGGTTTAATTGGTTATTTTTTCGGGTAGTAGTATGTTGGAGAGAAGAAAGGGTATAAAAATACATAAAAAAGAGCCTTACTAGGAAGTAGGCCCTTGTTGTTAATTTTTTTAGGAAGCACCGGCTTCTTCAAATTCAACTTCTAATTCACCTAAACGGTGGTACTCAGCTAAAACTGCTTCTTGAATCTTCCCACGTGTACCTGAATTAATCGGATGAGCGATATCGCGGAATTCTCCATCTGGTGTGCGTTTACTAGGCATAGCAACGAATAATCCGTTATTTCCGTCTATCACGCGGATATCGTGAACAACAAACTCATTATCAAGCGTAATGGATGCGATTGCTCTCATACGTCCGTCTGTATTAACGCGGCGTAATCTTACGTCTGTTACTTCCATCCTGTTCACCACCTTTGCACAATTAGATATAATCTACGTTTAAATATTCAACAAATTTTTCATATCTCCTTCCTCTATTTCAATTTTTTTTGAAAAATTAGTCAAAATCATGAACTTTTTAGTCGAAATGCGAAAGAGCCTTGCTAAGCCCCGACAAGCATAAGACGAATCGCGCAGGAAGGCCTGCCTTCTGGAGTGATTTGGCTTATGAACTCGAGGGGCTAGGCGCTTGAGCTGGACAACGATCAATGGTCATAATTACATTTAGAAAATAAAAAACACTCGTCTTATTTGACGAGTGCAATTACTTCGATTTCTACTAATACATCCTTCGGTAGTCTTGCTACTTCCACACATGAACGGGCTGGTTTATGTACAGAGAAATACTCACCATACACTTCATTAACAGCAGCAAATTCATCCATATTTTTAATAAATACAGTTGCCTTAACTACTGTTTCAAGGGAAGCTCCCGCTTCTTTTAAGACCGCCTTTAAGTTTTTAAATACTTGATGAGTTTGTTCTTTTACATCACCTTGAAGTAAATCACCCTCAGCAGTTAAAGGAATTTGACCAGAACTATAAAACATATTGTTAACTACAATCCCTTGAGAATATGGTCCGATAGCTGCAGGTGCTTGATTGGTTTGAACTATTTTCATACTAATTCCTCCTGTTTATGTAAAAAATAATTTCCTTCACTCACTTGGATTTGCTTTTCTTTTACATCAACATCCGAAAGCTTTACTAAGGATAAATAATCATCCACTAGTCTCTCTTCAATTTTTTCTGCTTCCACTAGTACGGCAATTCCAGCTAACTTAGCATTAAACTCATGTAACATACTAATCATTCCGTTAACCGTTCCGCCTGCTTTCATGAAATCATCAACAATTAAAACATTAGCGCCTTGCTCCATGCTCCGTTTTGACAGTACCATCGTTTGAATTCTTCCTGTTGATCCAGATACATAGTTAATACTAACAGTCGAACCTTCTGTTACTTTATTATCTCTTCTTACGATGACAACCGGTACATTTAAATGACTCGCAACGGCATACGCCAAAGGAATTCCCTTGGTTGCAACAGTCATAACAAGATCAATTTTCTCTCCTGTAAAAGCAGAAGCCAGCAAACGACCTGCCTTTTGAACAATTGCTGGGTCTCCTAGTATATCTGTCATATATAGGTACCCACCCGGTAGCAAGCGATCAGGGTCAGCTATAAGGTCGCATAATTCATTAATAATGGGCCTAGCTTCCTCATTTGATACTTTTACGGTATACTTCACACCACCTGATGCTCCAGGAACCGTTTTTAGTGTTCCGATTCCTCTCTTCTCAAAAGTCTCCTTTATGATTGCTAAATCTTCACTTATAGATGATTTGGCAGAACCATATCTTTCTGAAAAGAAAGAAAGTGAGACTAATTGCTGGGGGTGCTCAAGCAAATAATTCGTCATATCTACTAACCTTTCGCTTCGACGAAACTTCATAATTGACCTCCCATATCCGAATATTTTAACGATAATATACCATTAATGTACGGATTTAATCAAGGGTATGGCGTTCTCCTAGCATTCTTACTGCAAAAACCTGGTCACAAAATCCTCTTAACCCATTATAAAGTCGATGCATTCTTGAATCATGGTGAACAAGAGCAAAAACAGTTGGACCACTGCCACTCATTAACACCGCATCGGCACCAAACCGTTGCATTTGTTCCTTGATTTGAGCGACTTCTGGATAGAGCTTTAACGTCACTTCCTCTAGTACATTTCCGACATTGTTACAAACACCCTCAAAGCTTCCTTCCTCAATCGCCTCGACCATAGCAGGAAGATTGGGATGACTGATACCACTTAACTCAAGTCTTCTATACACGTCCGCTGTGGAAACACCGATAAAAGGTTTTGCCAAAACTATCCAACAAGTAGGTGGGGCAGGGAGCTGTGTAATCTTTTCCCCACGTCCTCTTGCTAAGGCCGTTCCTCCATAGACACAAAAGGATACATCCGATCCAATTTCTGAACCTAACTCCGCAAGCTCGTCCAACGTTAAATGTAAATCCCAGAGCTTGTTTAATCCTCTTAATGTTGCGGCTGCATCACTACTTCCACCAGCTAAACCTGCCGCAACAGGTATATTCTTCTCAATTGAAATATAAACTCCAGCTGTCACATGATATCTTTCTTTCAATAGCTTTGCTGCTTGAAAGGCTAGATTCCTTTGGTCGTCTGGCACAAAGCGATTTTGGGAATTGATTCGAATCGCATCCTCTTTTAAAAGGGTTAATTCAACCCGATCAGCCAGGTCTATCGTTGTCATGATCATTTCTACCTCATGAAATCCATCCGTCCGTTTATGTAATACATCTAACGATAAATTGATCTTTGCAGGAGCTTTTATTAAAAGCTTCAACATCTCCACCTACTTTAAACATTCTCTCTAGTCCATTTTTGTCCTATTTTACCACAAAACCGTAAAAGTAAGACCTATCCACACAAAAAAGCCGGAGAATCAATTTTCTCCGGCTTTTGTCGCAACGAATTCGATTGTTAGTTAACTCTCGCATGAAGGTAAAAGGTTGCTTATTTTTAGCGCTTTTCCACTAACTGCTGCTGCGCTATTTCAATAGCACGTTTAACCATGTTGCCAGCGTCTTTAGCTTTGATGCCGCCCCAACCTTCTTTTTGAACGACATCGTAGAATCCCAGCTCCTTCGCCAGTTCCTCTTTAAATCCTTCTGACATCATCCCTCTTCTTCTGCTCACGATTAACATCCCCTTTCTTCATCACGACACTATTATTATGTTGAAGTGGTTAGAAATTCATTAGCTTTTAGAGAAAAATTGATTAATTTTATGTATAGATTTTTAAAAGAAATATAAAATAAAAAACAAATTAAAAAGCAGCAAACCATAGTTCGCTGCTCACACGATAAGGACAATTTTAACTTAATGCCATTTGTCCTGTTGTATCTTCATAGAATGTAATTTGAACCGTTTCAGTTAAAACGTCTGCATAGCTGTATGATACACGTTCGAAAGCATTTTCTTCTTGATCTAACTCAATCACAAACACAGATGGATACGTTTCTGCAAGAATTCCGTATCTTTCAATTGTCTTTCTTCGACCACCATTGGCCTTGAGTAAAAGTCTTTTTCCTAAGTTTGAATCAAGAGCTTTTTTAATATCAACCAAAGTTTTTGCCATTCGGTCCACCTCACTATGTAAAGTATAACACATTTACACTGCATAGTCAAACAAAATAATAAATTATAACAGTGTTTAAAAATAAAAGTCAATAATTTTTGTTCAGCATTTTCTTCTAATTTTCAACATTTTTAGGATGACCTATTTTATTTGAATTATGTACCGAATTTTTAAACAAAAAAACACCGTTCTAGTTTGAACGGCTTTTTTCACTCATGATTTCCTTTGTTATAAGGCATTCCTGTTCGTAGTACACCTTTTGTTTCGATTCCTCCGAGACCTTTTTCTCCTGATAATGTGTTTCTTAGTACGTCCCATACGTTAATTCTTTCCATAAAGGGAGTAAAAGAGATTTTAGCTACAATATAGACGGGATCAAGGGCATGTATATTAACCCTTGAAGGAGAGCTAGCAAAATTGGCACCTGCTTGAATTAATGACTCAAAATGCGACTGACATGCTCCTGCAAATATGACTAACTGGTCGAGATGGGGAAACTTTTTCCTCGCCTCTCTTACGGTTTGAACAAAGTGCTTAGAATGTCGATAAGCATTTATATCCGTAGGCTTTCCCTTCGCCTTTGAATACGCATCATGCCCTGTTATAACGAGGATATCTGGACGATAATAATCAATCAAAGACCCAATTTTATTGGGCATTTCTTTTTCATTTACGTGTATTCCTGTTACAGGTACTCCTATTTTCTCATAAAGAGTTAAGCACTTTTGTAAATAAGAGGGGTCACCATCAAGATGTAATACTTTCCCCGGGACCTGAAAATAATTAAATGGTTTACTGTATCCTTCTGTCGCCTCATATTCCTGTTTAAAATGCAAAAGGTCTACATCCTGTCGAAAAAGCTGGTACGATTGTTCCTCTAGTGATTGATACTCCGATGCCACCCTTGAGCGTGTATTTTGATCAATAACAACTAAATCTTCATAGGGGGCATCCGCAATCAATCGGAAATCCTCTCCATACAATACAGCTAGCTTCTTTCCCTTTTCTTCTCGTATATCTATAACTCGAAAGATAATATCACAATGATACGAAACTCTCCCAACGACATCCAAAAGGTTGATCGTCAATATAGTCACTCCAATTAGCCCAGAAACTAGAGCATTCAGATAAAATTATTCTTAATTATCTTATGCAAGAAGGTAGCAACTCGTGATACATAGAAAGGCGTAAGCGCCTTGTTCAGCCCCGACAAGCATAGGACGAATCGCGCAGGAAGGCCTGCCTTCTGGAGTGATTTGGCTTATGACCTAGGAATAATGGCTAAATTATTCCCTCGAGGGGCTAGGCGCTGAAGCTAGACAAAGATCAAAATTAATAACTTAATTAAAAAAAAGACCCTCAATTGGGGTCTTTTTAGGCAAAATGGTCGAGCAACGCATCACTAAGTTGAGCAAACTCAGCAATCGATAAGGTCTCTCCCCTTCTAGAAGGCTCAATTTCAGCCTTTTCAAGCGCCTGCAATATGTTGTCCTTTTTTACTTTTCCGTCCGGTAACTGGCTTGTTAAGTTGTTTAGAATCGTTTTTCGACGCTGAGCAAAGCTTGCTCTTGTAACTTGAAAGAAAAAGTCTTCATTCCGTACTTTGACAATTGGCTCTTCCCTGACAGTTAATCGAATAACGGCAGAATCTACATTTGGCTGAGGCATGAAGACGGTTTTCGGAACGACCATCACCGTCTCCGCTTCCGTATAATATTGGACAGCAATTGAAAGTGAGCCATAGGCCTTTCCACCAGGTTTGGCAGCAATACGATCAGCTACCTCTTTCTGAAGCATACAAACAATTCCTCTTATCGGTAGTTTTTCCTCTAATAACTTCATAATAATCGGGGTGGTCACGTAGTATGGCAAATTAGCTACAACCATTATGTCCTGTATCCCTGCGAACTGCTCCTCGATTACCTTTTTTACATTTGCTTTTAATACATCTTCATGAATAATGGTTGTGTTCGGATACGGAGATAGCGTCTCTTTAAGAATTGGAAGCAATCGCTGATCAATTTCAAAAGCAACCACCTTTTCACTATTTCTAGCCAATTGCTCTGTTAATGCTCCGATTCCGGGTCCGATTTCAATCGCTCCGGATGTCTCAGTTAAATCCGCATGATCAACAATTCTCTTTAAAATATTGGTATCAATTAAGAAGTTTTGACCTAAGCTCTTTTTAAAAGAAAAACCAAACTTCTTTAGAATTTCCTGTGTCCTTACAGGGGTAGCTATATCTTTATTCATCTGTTTCCTCCTGAAAAATAACGGCTAGCGCTTTTGAAAACTCTGTTTTACTAATTTGAAACATCATTAATCGTTTATAAAGCTGTTTTCCATTTGTATAACCAATTGATAGGAGTTTGCCAAGCTTTTCTCTTCTTTCCTTCGCTTTCGGGCCACCGATTAAACCTGCTGTGAGTAAGTCCTCTTGTGTAATCTGTATTTCCACTTCTTCCTTCATGATGTGAGCGTGACGAAGAGCCTTACGAATGACTTCCACTGAAGCGTGTTCAACCCCAACTCCCTTACCTCTTTTATGTAGTGCATCCTCCTTGGGGATAAATGCATGTTTGCAATTAGGGACAGACTCTGTGATCGTTTGCCTTATTTTCTGCCCAGGATAATCTGGATCGGTAAAGACAATCACTCCCCTCGTCTGCTGGGCTCTTCTAATCCTATCGATCGTTTCCGCATTTATAGCAGAACCATTTGTCTCTATTGTATCAGCGTCTACAGCTCTTCGAATGGCTGTAGTATCGTCTTTACCTTCCACAACGATAATTTCTTGTATCTTCATAAACTCCTCCAATACACATACCATTAAATAAAAAGTCTTCATGAAAAAAAATTAAAATAATTGAAATAAAAATGAAACATTCCAGCTACTTAATTCGTCTATATAGTATAAACCAATTGTAATGAAAAACGGACAAAAACACAAAAAAGCAGAGGGCAGCCCCCCTGCATACTGAAAATTAGTTCAGAATTTTAATTTTAACGGTTCTACGACCCCAACGATAGGCATCTGACTTAGAAGCAAAGAAGACATCAATTTTATTTCCCTTGATTGCCGTTCCTTTATCGGCTGCAACAGCATAGCCGTAGCCTTCTACATACACCTTAGTCCCTAGCGGAATCACACTTGGGTCGACTGCAATAACTTTCGCACCTGGATTAGCATGAAGATTCAATCCTGTTGCTGTAGTACCAGAGCAACCATTACAACTAGCCGTATAAGCAGTAGAGGTGACAAAAAACTCTTTGCTTACGCTATCATTCCCACGTGACACTGTTTGGGCACTTACCTTTGTGCCTACAGCTACAACCTTATCCTGCTTCTCTTTAACCTGTGTTTCTTTTAGAAGTGTTCTAGAGACTTCCTTGCCATTCTCTAATACAACCTCAAACTCCTTTTTCTTGAGTCCTTCTTGACCCGGAGTTACTACCTTTTCTGTACCTTTTGAGAGATTACTATCATTCTTTGTAACAACTGCATAATGAATCGGTTCTTCCACTACATCGGTGACTTTTTCAACTCTAACGATGCTTATAACAGCATCCTTCTCAATAACTGAGTCTTTTTCTGGCTCTACACGGTCTAGTTCTCCTAGAGTGATTCCTTGTTGTAGTAAAAAGTCAGCGACCGTAGTCGAAGTAGTAGTCCATGCTTCTTCCTCTGTACCACCATTATTTAGTTTAAACGGAAACGCAATGTTTACTTTAATGTTCATATTCTTCTTAATTGCAGTGTCTAAATCAGGTGTAACCTTATCGTGCTCATTAAGTACAATTTCTTGTTCCTTTAAAAACTCCTCTACAGTATCAGCTGTAGACCAAACTGCTTTTTTCTCGGTGTCTTTTACCATTTGGACCTGTTTGGCAGGTTTATAAACAACTTCTAAGTTGTCTTTGACCTTTGTGTTTGCCGAGGGAAACACATAGTCTTCTGAACGAAGAGCGATGTCTAGTTCGTCGAAAATATCTTCAATTGTAGCTGCATGTGTCTTGATGATACGTTCTTGGCCATCTAATGTCATAGCAACAGTTTCCTTCGTGGTTTCATAAACGGTAAACCCAGTAGCTGTTGTGAAAACTATGAAACTAGCAGAGATAATGGCCCACTTCTTTGTCCTAAAAGACCTAGAAAACAGGTTTTTCATGTTTTGGATCACGATGAAAAACGCCTCCTTTTCTCTCGGAGTGATTATATAAAGTATCTTAGCGCCTGTCAACCCTCAGGATTTTCCTCTGAACGTATTCCCTATTATGACTAATAGATTTCAAAAAAGAAAGAGAGAGTTGTCGACACGGTTATCCTATGAGAGAAAGGAGACATGTAGAACTTTTTAGAAAAAGAAAAGAATTGGACAAGCTTTTATTTTATTCGACAGGTTTCTTTATCATTTTATGCCGAATAATATTTTTGCATTTTCTGTAGTCGCTTGTGAAACTTCTTCGTATGAAATTCCCTTTAATTCAGCAATTTGCTCTGCTACTAGCTTCACATAGCTCGGTTCGTTTCTTTTTCCTCTATAGGGATGTGGAGCAAGATACGGGCAATCGGTTTCGATTAGAAGCTTATGTAAGGGAATCTCTTGTGCCACTTCTTTTGGTTTCTTTGCATTTTTGAATGTAACGGGTCCGCCAAGAGATATATAGAAGTTCATTTCCACACATTCCTTAGCAACCTCCACACTCCCGCTAAAACAATGCATAATGCCACCTACTTCAGCAGCATTTTCCTCTTTTAGGATCGTTACAATATCCGCTGTTGCTTCTCGATTATGAATAACAATTGGCAGTTTTAGTTTTTTAGCTAATTGTATTTGCCTTCTAAAGACCTCTTGTTGAACATTCTTTGGTGACTTATCCCAATAATAATCCAGTCCCATCTCACCAATAGCTACCACCTTGGGATGTTTGGCAAGCTCTTCTATCCAACCCAAGTCTTCATCACGCATGTCAATTGCATCCACTGGATGCCAGCCGATACTAGCATACATAAAATCATATTCCTCAATTAGCTCCATTGCTCTGGTAATGGTTGGTCGATCAAAACCTACAACAACCATATTTTGGACACCTTCTGTTCTAGCTCGGTCAATCACTTCATTTAAATCCTCTGAAAACTGTTCTGCATTTAAGTGTACATGGGTATCGAATAACATTAATTTCCTCCAATATTATATTTTTGTTACATATATGTTATTTGCTTCTCAACTGTTAAATCTAGAATCTTGACCATTTATTGCCTGAATTTAACAAACAGATAAGAAAAACATAGGAATGAGACAAGTGTAATGTTACACGTGAAACATTTCTATGTTTTATCTAAGTATGACTTTATTCCTTATTTCACTTTTGCTCCTAATGGAAGAGAGTCACTTACTGTAGCTAATGACATGATTCCATCCTTCTGACCTGCAAGAATCATTCCTTGAGATAATTCTCCGCGTAATTTTACAGGCTTTAAATTCGTTACACAAATCACCCTTTGTCCTACTAAATCATCAGGTTTATAAAATTGTGCAATACCTGAAACCACCTGTCTACGCTCATAGCCAAGATCTAACTGAAGCTTTAATAGCTTATCTGCTTTTTTAATGGGCTCAGCTTCTACTACTTGAGCTACACGCAAGTCGACTTTCATAAAATCATCGATAGTGATTTCTTCAACTTCTGGTATTTCCTCTGCTTTTGTTTCTTCTACAACTGGTTTTACGGTCGGTTGCATTTTTTCTTTAATAAATGAAACCTCTTCTTGAATATCAAGTCGCGGGAAGATAGGCTCACCTTTCTCCACCTTTGTACCTTCTGGAATCATTCCAAATCTCTCGAGGCTTTCCCAAGACTGAAGGCTATTTTCTACAATAGAAAGCTGCTTAAATATATCTTTTGGTGTCTTTGTAAGGAATGGCTGAAGCATGACAGCTACTCTTCTAAGCGATTCAGCTAGATGAACCATTACACTTGCTAATTCTTCGGTTTTCTCTTCATCCTTTGCTAAAGCCCAAGGTGCCGTTTCATCAATAAATTTATTTGTTCGGCTAACCAGCTGCCAAAGGGCTGTAAGTGCAACAGAGAACTCCATATTGTCCATTGCTTCTTCATATCTTTCCACAGTATCTTCATTGACCTGAAGAAGCTGTGCTTCAAACTCGCCGTTTGAGCCTTGGTACATCGGAATGATTCCATCAAAATATTTATTAATCATAGCAACGGTACGATTCAATAGGTTTCCTAAATCATTGGCTAAATCAAAGTTAATTCTTTCTACAAACCCTTCTGGTGTAAATACTCCATCTGCTCCAAATGGAACTTCTCTTAATAAGTAGTAACGAAGGGCGTCAAGTCCGTAACGATCAATCAAGGTTACTGGATCTACCACATTCCCCTTAGACTTAGACATCTTTCCGTCTTTCATTAAAAGCCAGCCGTGAGCAAATACTTTTTTAGGAAGTGGGAGATCTAAAGCCATAAGCATAATTGGCCAATAGATGGTATGGAAACGCACAATCTCCTTACCAACTAAATGTACATCTGCTGGCCAATAAGTTTCATACTTAGAAGCATTTTCTGTGCCATAACCTAATGCTGTAATATAGTTTGATAATGCATCGATCCATACATAGATAACATGCTTGGGATTTCCCGGTACTTTAATGCCCCAGTTAAATGTCGTTCTTGATACAGCAAGATCCTCTAATCCAGGTTTAATAAAGTTATTAATCATTTCATTTTTGCGTGACTCTGGCTGAATAAAACCAGGATTCTCTTCATAATACTGCAATAACCGATCAGCATACTTACTTACTTTAAAGAAGTAGGATTCTTCTTTTACTTTTTCTACAGACCTACCACAGTCAGGGCAATTCCCTTCATTGAGTTGTCTTTCCGTAAAAAAGGATTCACAAGGGGTACAGTACATTCCTTCATATTGGTCAAGATAAATATCACCTTGCTCAAGAAGCTGTGAAAAAATTTTCTCTACTACCGTTTTATGTCTATCCTGTGTCGTTCGGATGAAATCATCATATGAAATATCAAGTTTTTTCCAAAGGTCTTGAATACCTGCTACTATATTGTCAACGTATGCTTGTGGAGTGACACCTGTTTCCTCAGCCTTTCGTTGAATTTTTTGGCCATGTTCATCCGTACCCGTTAAATACATGACATCAAACCCTCGTAACCTCTTATAACGAGCCATCGCATCGCCAGCTACTGTTGTATATGCATGTCCAATATGTAAGTTTCCACTAGGATAATAAATTGGTGTTGTTAAATAAAATGTCTTTCTTTTCTCACCCAAATCACTCACTCCTCATCCGATTATCATTACGAATCAAGTCCATCTTTATACTCGTCAGGATAGCCTCTTATCTCATCAAAATATACCTAATTATGATGAAATGTGCAATATAATCGACTATATAGCCCTTACCTATCTCCCCTATAATGAACACACACTCTTCAGTAGCAGCAATCCGTTGGTTATTGTCGAATAATGTAGTTGATTATAATAATTTGTCGACATTTGTTTTTCATCTTTTTTGTATAGAAAATACTAAATAAAAACAAATTACCCCTTAAAACACTGATATAACAACGTTTTATCACTACCTAAAATTTTCTAATTTTATCAGATATAAAGTTATTGACGTTTTTGGGAATGGCTGGTATTATAAAAACATAAAAGAAATTTGTCGAATAATGGCGAATAAGAGAGAGAAAAAATAAATAAATTGGACATTTGAGAGGGGCAAAAATTTATGAAATCTACTGGTATTGTTCGTAAGGTTGATGAGCTTGGTCGTGTAGTTATTCCTATCGAATTAAGACGTACACTTGGAATTGCGGAAAAAGATGCGTTAGAAATTTATGTTGATGATGAGCGTATCATTCTTAAAAAGTATAAGCCAAATATGACTTGCCAAGTAACTGGTGAAGTTTCTGATGATAATATCACACTAGCAGGTGGGAAGTTAATCCTTAGCCGCGAAGGTGCAGAGCAATTACTTCAAGAAATCCAAAACAACTTTCAAGTTTCTAAATAATATTTCTTCATAAAAAAGCTTCTCGGATAACCGAGAAGCTTTTTTATTCTTGAACATGATAAACCTGATATACTTCACGCTTTTGTAGATTTCGATCCTTTGCAACTTCCTTTATTGCTTCCTTAGATGAATGTCCTTTAACAGTAATATAATGATCGATATGTTGAGAAATAGATAAACTTTCCCACCAACTTTCTTCTTTTACTGCCTCTTCCTTACTTCCTTCTATTATCATACAAAATTCCCCACGTACTTCCCCATGGGTTGCCCATTGCACCAATTCGGATGTCGTTCCTCTAATAAACTCCTCGAACTTTTTAGTTAATTCTCGGCATAATGTCATTTGTCGATTTCCAAAGATCTCCTCGATCTGCTGAAGTGTTTCCTTCAAACGATGGGGTGACTCATAAAAGATCATCGTCTCTTTATGATTTTTTAGTGCTTCCAGTTCTTTCTTCCGATCCTTTTTCTGCCTTGATAAAAACCCATAAAAATAAAATGGCTGCGTACTAATACCTGATGCTATTAAAGAGGTAAGTGCTGCATTTGCCCCTGGTAACGGGACAACCGCAATTTCCTCATTTGTTGCTTCCACAACTAATTCATAACCTGGATCAGAAATCGTTGGCATTCCTGCATCACTGACAAGAGCAATCTTTGATCCTTCCTTTAGCTTTTCTATGATCTTTGCTCCACTTACCATCCGGTTATGTTCATGATAACTAACAATAGGTGTATCAATTTCAAAGTGATTACAAAGCTTTTTTGTATTTCGGGTATCTTCAGCTGCTATGTAATCTGCTTCTTTCATAATCCGTACGGCCCGAAAGCTCATATCCTCTAAATTTCCAATTGGAGTAGGAACCAAATAAAGGATTCCTTTATTTCCTTCATTTTCAAAGCTTTTTTGTTGCCACATGTAGATCACCAACTTCCGCATTTACTTCATTTTCACCGTACAATATTTCTTTTATTTCCTCAGTATATTCATTGTTATCACGATAAACAAATATAGGTGGAAGTACTTTTAAATCCGGACTACCATCTTTTATCGCCTCTATTAGTAA
Source organism: Robertmurraya korlensis NBRC 107688 (assembly GCF_001591645.1). Taxonomy (GTDB): domain Bacteria; phylum Bacillota; class Bacilli; order Bacillales; family Cytobacillaceae; genus Robertmurraya_A. The sequence goes on from NZ_BCVH01000026.1 coordinate 47,175, forward strand.
TATATTAGCTTCCTTTCCTACCTTTGGATACACCATCTGTATCCGCTTAGGTTCTAAACGGTATTTTCTCATTAACGTTACGATATCTAACAGTCGCCCTGGTCTGTGCACGAATGCAACCTTACCACCTTGTCGGACAAGGTGACTAGATACAGAAATAGCATCTTCTAAGGTACATAATATTTCGTGTCGTGCTATCGCTAAATGCTCATTTGCATTTTTTTCTTCTTTCCCACCAGTTAGGAAATAAGGAGGGTTACATGTAACAGCATCAAATTTCCCATAGCCAAGATGTTTTGGCATATCCTTAATATCTCCATGAATCATTTCAATTTGCTGATCAAGCTGATTATATTGAATACTTCTAACTGCCATATCATACAGACGTTCCTGTATTTCTACTCCCGTTATTTTCCCCTTTGTTCTTGTACTTAAAAAAAGAGGGATCACTCCATTTCCACTACATAAATCGATGATATTTCCTTTTTGTATTGGCATATAAGCAAATCTAGCTAATAATACAGCATCTAGAGAGAATGAAAATACCGTTGGGCTTTGGATAATCCGTAAATTTTCAGCTAATAAATAATCCAAACGTTCATCGCCTTTTAACATATGGTCTTGTCCTCCTACCTGAATTCCTTTATTCTCTGAAAAAAAGGCCCCCTTGTCAAAGGAGACCTTCTTATTTTTTATTTAAAAAGGATAAGCAGAACAAACAGTCATCCTTTCTAGGACTACCGAAGTGAAGATTACAAATGTGAAATCCTTCTTGATAAAGGCGCGCAAGGTTATCATAGCCTTCTCCTATATCAATAATCTTTTCATTCTGCGTCTCTTCCGCCTTTTTACCTTTTTTGCTTTTACTTACTTTAGGTTGTTGTTGTCTCTCGATGGATGTTCGATCAAGGTGTCTCCTTAAGTGTTCATTTTCTAACTTTAAGGAGTTATTTTCTTCAAGCGTTTCAGCCAAATGTTTCTTTAACTCACCTAATTGCTTATATAGATGCCCAATTTGAGCTTCCATATTGCTTACTGAATCAAATATTTCTTTTTTATTCACACCTTCCACCTCATTAATCTGTGGATTGAATCTATACAGCGCCTTCCTTTAATATTTCATCGAGAGTATATTCGAGGACACGCTCATGATCAGCCAGTTCTACCTGGAGTACTCTTTCCAGTATATTTAACCCAACCACTCGACCAGGTCCTTGTGGTGTAGAAATAACTTGACCTAGGTCAGGCAATAACTCTTTTGCTGACTCATATTCATCATTTTCATATTTCAAGCAACACATAAGTCGCCCGCATAACCCTGAAATCTTCGTAGGATTCAATGAGAGATTTTGATCTTTTGCCATTTTTATAGACACCGGGTCAAAATCACCAAGAAAGCTGGAACAGCAAAGCATTCTACCACATGGACCAATTCCACCAAGCATTTTAGCTTCATCTCTAACACCAATTTGACGAAGTTCAATTCTTGTACGGAATATAGCCGCTAAATCCTTTACAAGCTCACGGAAATCAACTCGACCATCAGCTGTAAAATAAAAAATGACTTTATTTCGGTCAAATGTATATTCAACATCGACTAGTTTCATATCTAGTTGATGGGTTGATACTTTTTCACAGCAAACATCATATGCTTCCTTTGCTGCAAATCGATTTTCTTCAACAATTAGACGATCCTTTTGATCTGCAATTCTAAGGACTTTTTTAAGAGGCAACACCACATCATGCTCATCGACCTTTTTCGGTGCAATGACCACTTTGCCATACTCAACCCCTCTTACTGTTTCAACAATAACAAATTCATCCTTTTGAATTGAGAGCTCTCCGGGATCAAAATAATATATTTTACCCGCTTTTTTAAAGCGTACTCCAACTACATTATACAAATGAAGATCCCTCCTGCAATCGTAACACCAGCTCTTCCATTAGGAGCTGGGGATTCATATTGGCTTGCAACTTTCTTTTTGCTTCCAATATTAATGCCATCCCATCTGCAACTTGCCCTCCTGATATATGAAGCGCATACTGCTGTAGACGAACCTTTTCGCTGACGAAAACTACCTGGCTTGTTTTCTCAAGCTGTAAATATAGTAAATCTTTATATAATAGAAGAAGTAAGTCTAAACCTTGATCAAACTGTTCTTTTTCTTTAAAGTGTAAAAACCATTCCTCTTGGAGCATCACCAAAGCTTCGAGAGGGTTCTTTTTTAGCACTTCATATAATTTTAACACTATTTTTTGAGCTTGTGCAAACCAATCGTTATGACTTAGCTCCAAAGCCTCATCTAAATTATTGGTAAGTTGGGCAATTATAGGAGCTTTTGTCCTTTCTACCCCATGTTCATCCAATTTTTTTATCAATACAGCAGGAGAGAAAGGTTGGAATTTTATCATTTGGCAACGGGATAAAATAGTTGGAAGAATTTGTTGAGCTCCCTCTGTTAACAAAATAGCTGTTGTCTCTGAGTGAGGCTCTTCTAAAAACTTTAATAAACTATTTGCGGCATTCCCTGTCATTCTGTCAGCATGCACAATAATGTACATTTTTTTCTTTGATTCTACGCCCGTTTTTGAAAATTCCGCTTGTAACTCTTGAATTTGCTTTTTCTTTATCGATAGACCATCAGGCTCTACCAAATGGAGATCAGGATGATTCCCACTTGTAATCCTTCTACAATTACTGCATGAATCACATGGGATATAGTGATCAAGAGGACTGGAGCAGAAAAGACTTTTGGCTAATAAAAAACTAGCTTCTTTTTTCCCGATTCCTCTCATGCCTTCGAATAGATAGGCATGAGCTAACCTATCCTTTTTTATACTGTTCTTTAATAGCTTCCCAACCATTGGCTGCACCTGATCCATCTCATCCCAAGTCTTAAGCATCGTCTCACTCACTTACGTATATAAATTAATTAAAAGACCTTTAATTTCTCCAATTTTCCCTAGTAAATCAATAGAGTTTCCTTCTTTTTCAAGAATTCCCTCTGTTAAATCGACTAGCTTTTCATCAATTGTTTCTACGATTTTTAACGATCTGCCTTGTCCATACTGATTCCAGCTATGGGATTGCTTTAGATCCATACCAAAATCAACGGCTTCCTTCACAAACTTCTTGACCAATGTTTTATACTTTGAAAGGTCTTTGAATGTCCTAGACCTGGATAACCTTTCACCAGCACTTTCAATATCTTTCAAGAGACTTTGAAGTTGCCCCATTTGCATCTTTTGATCCTGTTTTTGAACTAGCTCATTAAATTTTAAACCAGTGTTCCCGGCTGTCTTCTGTTCAGACCGAATCTTATCTGTATTTAAACGAATATCTTGATTTATCTTCATTGGTGACCTCGCTATTAAAAGTGATGGAACTGCTCTACAGGTAATACAAAAACTGTAGCTCCTCCTACTTCTACTTCCACTGGAAATGGAACATAAGAGTCTGCATTCCCCCCCATTGGAGAAACAGGAGCCACCATCTGGTCTCTTGATTTACAATTATCTTTTATAATTTGCAAAGCTTTATCAACACGTATATCTTCCGTTCCAATCATAAAGGTAGTATTCCCCGATTTCAAGAATCCTCCTGTAGTTGCTAGTTTTGTTGCACGAAAATTATTATCAACTAAAGCATTGGATAACCGATTACTATCTTGGTCCTGAACGACTGCTAAAATTAATTTCATATCATCCACCCCTTAGCAATATTTCTGAATTATTATCTTTATTATAACAGGTAATCGCAGTTGTACCATGTACTAGCCTATATTCATAATAGGAAATTCAAGGATTGGTTTTAAAAAATAAATAAAGTGCCTTATCTAATAAGACACTTTCCTCACTTATGAGTGATTTATTACTTTTACTAATTTGCTTAAAGCAATCTGAAAGACATCTTCTAATGACTGAGACGCATCAATCATTACTATTCTATCCTTAAACCGCTCTAGAAGGAGATGATATCCTTCCCTCACCTTTTTGTGGAAGTGAAGTTCCTCCAAATCAAGTCGGTTTACTTCTCTCCCTTTATGCTGGCCAATTCGGTCTAAGCCAATTTCGGGATCTATATCAAAATAAAAAGTAATGTCTGGCATCATGCCTTCAATCGCAAAGTGATTAATGCTATACACTTCATCAATACCAAGCCCTCTTGCATACCCTTGATAGGCTAATGAACTATCTATAAATCGATCACATAAAACGATGGATCCCTCATGAAGATGTGGTACTACCTTTTCAACCAAATGCTGGCGCCTAGCTGCTGCATATAGTAAAGCTTCTGTTCTAGAATCCATAGCTGTGTTTTCTTTATCTAAAATTACTTCCCGAATTTGTTCAGCAATCGGTATGCCACCTGGTTCTCTTGTTATGATAACCTTTATCCCTTGTTCCTTTAGTTTAGTAGCTAACATCCCGATAATGGTCGTTTTTCCAGCACCCTCTGGACCCTCTATTGTTATAAATAAACCCTTACTCATAGTATCCTCCAACCAATTCACTTTTTTCTAATTATCAAATACTTTTATTTTCTGCAGCTTTATATTTTCTCCACCTTGGAATCTCGATCCAGCCTCTAATAAATGGTGAATTTGCTTAATATTATCGTTTCTTATTAATTCACCAGGCAATAATAACGGAATTCCAGGAGGATAAGGAATAATACTTTCAGCACACACTCGTCCCTTTGCCTCTGACAATGGTACAATCTCTACTGCCTTTTGCTGTTGTTCCTTATATGTCATTTCTAAAGTAGAAATACAAGTACCTTCGGTTAAACCTTGAGAACTGATAGAGATCCTTTCCTCTTCCTCAATTCCATCTTTTAAAGCATACACTACTTCCTCTATAGGATAAAAATCCCCACATTTTAAAAGTGGAAAAATAAAAAGAACATTAAACTCATCTGCTAGCTCCGTATAGATACCATATTCCTCTAATTTTGACTGCAATTCAAAACCTGTTATTGCTGTTTTGGATTGTATCGTAATTTTTAAAGGGTCTCCCTCATCTTTATAAGAAAGTAACTTAATAGAAGGAATCTTATTTAGCTTCTCCCTAAACTCAAAGATAAAGTGAAGAGTGTATTGGAGATCCTTTTCCTCATAGGTTGCAATATATTTTCTAGCAAGGTCAAGAGAAGCCATAATTGGATAAGATGGGCTACTAGATTGTAACATACGAAGATATATCTTTATTCGATCAAGATCAACCATTTCACTGTTGTAGTGTAAATAAGATCCCATGGTCATAGCTGGTAATGTCTTGTGTGCAGACTGTACCACCACATCAGCACCAAGCGCTGTTGCGCTCATAGGAAGTCCTTTCCTTCTGCTAAAATGTGCCCCATGTGCCTCATCCACTAATACAATTATCTTGTGTTCATGGCAATAAGAAATAATCTCCTTTAGGTTTGTTACCATTCCATAATAGTTGGGATAAGTTACAATTAGCGCTTTAACCCGAGGGTGTTTTTTCACTGCCTCTTGAATACTCTTAATGGTTATTCCACCAGCCACTTGCCAATCTGTATCAAACTCCGGTGCTATAAAAACTGGTTTTGCACCAACCAGGCTCAATCCATTCATGATGGACTTATGGCAATTCCTTTGGACAAGAACTTCTTCCCCTTCAGTTACGGTTGCAAGGATCATAGCCAAATTCCCAACTGTTGATCCATTCACAAGAAAAAAGCTTTTTTTTACTTGAAAATAATTAGCCAATAGAGCTTCTGCCTCTTGGATTGCCTCACTAGGGGAGTGCAAGTCATCCAATCCTGATAGTTCAGTTACATCCACATCTAGAATGCTTTGAAATAACGAGTGAGAATCCTTTAAAAATACCATTCCATTTTTATGTCCCGGGACATGAAAGGAAATGGATTTTTTATTTTTATGTTTTATTAGTGCGTCGTATAATGGGGTGTTTTTTTGGTTCATCTGACATCCCTCTTACCTATTCAATATTCATACTTGTCTATTTTAACAAACTAGTCCTTTTAATACTTATTTATTTTTAAAAAGTTAACAGTAGACATACAACGATTTACTTAAAACACATAAAATAGTATTCAAGCAATCTACCGAAGAGATTATTCGAAAAATTGTATACAAAAGAGTGATCTTGGAAATAATAGGTTGTATGGAGGTGGAGTTATTTTGGAACCGATAATAGCCACAAAACAGGTTGGGGAAATTTGTGTTGTTTGCGAGCAGTCAAAACCGAAGGGAATACATCTATACACTTCATTCATATGCATTGAATGTGAGCGAAGTTTAGTAACTACGCCAACAACGGATCCTAAATATAAATATTACATTTCAAAACTTAAAAAAATTAATAAACCCGAAATTTATTCATAATAAAGGAAAAACAAAAAAGCACTCATA
>NZ_BCVH01000027.1 GCF_001591645.1 Robertmurraya korlensis NBRC 107688
TGCTTTGTGTATAGCAAAATAGCATTCCTTTTTACTTAGTAAAATATCAAGCCATTACATTTGAATCATGCCGGTGTGGCGGAATTGGCAGACGCGCACGACTCAAAATCGTGTTCCTCTGGAGTGCCGGTTCGACCCCGGCCACCGGTATCCTTAAAGTAAAAACCTCACAAAACTTGTTTAATCAAGATTTGTGAGGTTTTTTTTGCCTTTGTAATAATACGAATCTAATATAAGGACTTGGTAATATATAACAAGGAATCTAGTACCATTGTTAATAGGACTTTTGGATTATAAAATAAGGATATATATTATTATAAGGTTACAAACTAAAATTTCTCATACCTCGAAGGAATGAAAAAAATGACTCGTATTAGATTAGAGAAGGATCATTTATTTGACGCGTATAAATCTCTTTTTGATTTTAATCCAGATGCAAGCTATGCAGTTGATCTAGAAGGAAAATTTATTTTATTTAATAAATCAGCAGAAGAGTTAAGCGGTTATACTTTGCCCGAAGCAGTCAATACTCATTTTGTAGAAATAATAACTGATGATTATAAAGAAGCAGCAGTAGAAAAGTTTTCTAAGGTTCTAAATGGTAACCGGGAAACGATGCAAGTGAAAATAAGACATAAAAATCAAAGTATAATACAACTTTACTTAACTGCAGTTCCAATTATTATAGAAGGACAAATCCAAGGAATAATCGGGTTTGCTAAAGACATGACCGAAAGTAATAAGATTCAAGAGGAGCTAAGGCATTCTCAATCCCAGTTAGAAAAAATCTTTCATAGTATTGATGTTTGTCTCTGGTCTTGGGACTGCGTACTAAATAAAGCTATCAACGTGTCACCAGCATGCTTTAATATTTCAGGTTATACTGCTCAAGAATTTATTGATGATCCTGCCCTTTGTAAGAATTTTATCCATCCTGATGATAAAAAATATGTAATTGAAACACAAAAAAAGTTATTAAATGGGGAAGTATCCCAATTTGAGTATCGAATAATTAATAAAAAAGGCCACGTTAGATGGGTCTCAAATTATACAGTTCCATATTTTAATGAGTCGGGTGCTCTAGTGAGAGTAGATGGAGTCATTACGGATGTTGATCAGAGAAGAAAGGCGGAAGAACAGTTACAGCAATATGCTTATTATGATTATTTGACTGGACTACCTAATCGAAGACTGTTTGATAAAAAGCTTACGATTGCGTTGGAGAATGCCAAGCAAGAGAAGAAAAAGGTAATGGTACTGTATTTAGATTTAGACCGATTTAAGTATATTAATGACTCCCTCGGACATGCGGTAGGAGATCAGTTATTACAAATTGTAGGAAAGCGGCTAAAAGGGTGTCTCTACGATGAGGATGTGATTTCTCGTCAAGGTGGGGATGAATTTGCGGTACTTATAGAGAATATTATTGATGATTGTGCGTTTGAAGATATTCCTTCTAAAATTCTTCAAGTGATTCAACAGCCAATTATGTTAAATAAGATGAAATTTACCCTGTCTGCTAGCATTGGGATCAGTGTATACCCTGACCATGGAGCAAACGTAGACAGTTTAATTATGAAAGCCGATCAAGCAATGTACTTAGCTAAAGAGAAAGGTAAGAATACTTATCAAGTCTACCATATTGGTATGACGAGCAGTATATCTAGAAAAATGATCTTGGAACAGGGATTGCACAATGTATTAAAGGATAAGGAGTTATCCTTACACTACCAACCTATTATGGATACCAGCAATAATAAGCTTGTTGGGTTTGAAACATTGGTAAGGTGGGAGAACCCAATGTTTGGCTGGGTACCTCCATCGGAATTTATCCCGGTTGCGGAAGATGCTGGGTTAATTGTGCCAATAGGAAAGTGGATTATTGAAACAGCTATAAAGCATTGCAAGGATTTTCATAGCAAAGGGTTTGAATTATATGTATCAGTAAATGTCTCAGCTAAGCAACTTGAGCAAGGTGATTTTGTAGATTGGCTAAAACAAGCTCTTGATGTGGCGGAATTATCTCCTGCGTTCTTAAAAATCGAGGTAACAGAAGGTACGGCTATGACCAATGTTGAGGATAACGTGAGAATCCTGCAGCTACTCGAGGATTTGGGAGTTGATATTTTTCTAGATGATTTTGGAACAGGGTATTCCTCACTAAGCTATTTGAGGAAATTTCCGATTAAAACACTGAAAATTGATCAATCGTTTGTAAGAGATATTGAAGAGGATAAAAATCAAGAAGAGATCATTAAAGCCATCATTGGGTTGGCAAATAGTTTAGGGATGGATGTGGTTGCCGAAGGAGTTGAGACCTTAAGTCAAATCTCATTTTTGGAAAAAAATGGATGTAGGACAATGCAAGGTTACTTTTTTAGCAAACCAGCACCTTATAAGGAAGTTTTAGAAGTACTTACAAATAGTAAATAGCTTTTACCATTTGGTAAGAGCTATTTATCTATGAATCGTTCCCTTTATGGGAAAGGAAAGGGTGATTCTCGTTCCTTTCATCGGTTGGCTATTTACATGAACGGTACCTCTCATACTTTCGACTATACGAAATACAACCATCATTCCGAGGCCAGTCCCTTTATTGCCTTTTAATGAAAAGAAAGGCTCACCTAATCTTGCAACCTGTTCGGAGGTCATTCCAATACCAGTATCTGTAATACTAAGATGGACTCCAGTCTCATCCTCCTTAGTGAATAAAAATAGGATACCTCCAGACCTCATTGCATCAATACTATTTTTGGATATATTTAACAGTATTTACTGGAATTTATGTGGATCACCAGTAATGGTGTGGTTATGTAAAAAAGCGGTTTCTATTGTTATCCCTTGCTTATTTGCCAGGGGGCGAATAATTTCGACACACTTCTGAACTTCCTGCTCCAGGTCTAGTGGCAATTCTACTTCAGGGTGAGGTCTGGCAAAGGTTAAGTATTCATTAATAATCTCCGATGCACGATCTGCCTCGGCTATGGCAAGAGAAGTATAGGTTTTACAATCTTCTGGTGTATCTGAATGTTCATGTACTAGTTGCAAAAACCCTCTCACTACCGTTAGTGGATTTCGAACTTCGTGGCTTATGCTTGCAGCTAATTGGCTAACAGTTTCCATCTTTTCAAATTTCATCGATTCCATTTGTAATAGATGAAAGGTCCGTAGTACTTCGCATAAGTAACAAACAAAAAAGGTAGAAGCTGTTAATACGATAACATAGATGAAATAAGAAGAGGTCTGTTGAAAATCAAATAAATAGATGGAATTAAAAATCCTATTACTGAATATAAAAAAGATAAAAAGGTTAGAAGGGATAGTCGATTATAAAGAGATTTCTTTAATAAGCTAGGATAAATAACTATCATAACGACTGTGTAGATCATGGCAAGAAGAATAGTAACCCAAATACCGTCCCCACCAAAGGGAAGTCGAATTAAAATTAACACACTAGCTAGACTTAGTATCACGGGTCTACCACCGTAGATACATCCAAGTAGAAAAGGGATAAAGCGTAAATCATACAAAAAGCCTTCATCTACTTTAACAGACAAAAGAATACTACCAACCATTAATAGAGAAGATAAAAGGAAAAGATGCAGTTTTCTAAAACGGTAGGTATAAATATTGTGCTTAGCTAAAATTAACAAGTTTAAGAGCAAAATGGAGAGAAGAATAAACAATAAGTTAATTAGTAGTCCTTGAGTAAGCTCACTCATTCTTGTCCTCCCAGTGTTAGTCATTCCTATTACTTATTTTATGAGAACTACCATTTTTAAACAAGAACTATAGGAAATAATACCCAGTATTTTAGTGGGAAAAAATTCGACAAAATACTTGATTTATTTTAGAAATCTATGTATTATATAAAAGTACCAAATATGAATCACATATTTGCGGGTGTAGTTTAATGGTAAAACCTCAGCCTTCCAAGCTGATGTCGTGAGTTCGATTCTCATCACCCGCTCCATACATATAAGCAACGCAGTATGCCGTTTATTAAAAACGTTGTACTGCGTTTTTTAATTTACAGTAGCGATCTGACTTCAAAAATAACAATGCCCCTGACATTTAGGACAGGGGTATTATGCTTATATTAGCCTCCAACCACTTGACATTCCCCAATCCCACCATGTATTTGGGTAAACATATTCATTACGGATTCTGTCAACAGCTGACCTTCTTCTATTGTCATGCTAGGACGTAAATAAATCAGATGAAGAGCATTTTTTGTAGAATCAGTTATAGCTGATCTAACGGAATCAACATATGGACTTCCGAATCCACCTAGTTCATCCGAAGAGATAATTAATTGCTGAAGGGAGTTCGTCCGTCCATTTAACCCTTCATACTCTTCCTCTTCGTTGCCTATTTTTATTTCTATCTTCCCCCTCACAAGGGATAGATCATAGATTCCTAATGGAATTTCGTATTTCAATGAGAGAAAGTTATTTAGATCCGTTGCACTGTTAATACTTTGTATGTAATTCTGTTTTTTGACACGTCGATATAGTGCTTCTGCTGAATGACGGTAGCGATTAGGATCTTTTCCAGTTTTCTTGAAAATAGACCTCCACTCACTAATTCCTTTAAGTTCCGTCAGTTGCTTTTCTTCTAAGTCAAAAAATAATGATTCTTGAAAAAGCTGAAGTCTACCTTTAAGCATTTGTGGTGAAGAACCAACCTCAATATTTTTATATGTAATAACGCCCATTTTAAAACCTGGGACAAGTGACAAAAGCTCTGGAGAAATCGTTATTTCCAAACTTTCCACCTCCAAAAAGTGTTTAAAATAGTTTATCATAGATTTCAGTGATTGCGTATTTTGTAAGTATGGAACGAGGTGAATGACTTTGAATTATGATCAACTAAAAATAGATATCATAGAATATAGCAAAACGATCGGGATAGATAAAATTGGATTTACATCAGCTTCCACGTTCTCTGAGCTACGTAATCGCCTTGTTAGGCAACAGGAGCTAGAGTTTCAGTCGGGTTTTGAAGAGCAGGATATTAATAAACGAGTCGAGCCATCTTTGCTTTTACCGGAGGCTGCTTCGATTATCTCGATTGCTTTAGCGTATCCGTCAAAAATGAAAACGAGAGTGGAGAGCAAAAAAGGAGAGAGAAGAGGCATCTTCTGTCGTGCCTCTTGGGGAGCGGATTATCATACGGTTCTCCGAGATCGGTTAAAAAAACTTGAGGACTATATCCATTCAAGAATTCCAGGAGCTCTTGTAAAATCTATGGTAGATACAGGGGAACTAGCTGATAGAGCCGTAGCGGAACGAGCTGGAGTAGGCTGGAGCGGGAAGAATTGTGCCATTATTACTCCAGAGTTTGGCTCCTATGTATACTTAGGGGAAATGATCACGAATCTTCCAATAGAACCAGATCAACCAGTTGAAAATGGATGTGGAGATTGTAATAAATGTGTAGATGCTTGTCCAACTGGAGCACTTGTCCAAGGAGGGCAACTTAATTCTCACAAATGCATTGCCTTTTTAACACAGACAAAAGGGTTTCTTCCAGATGAATTTCGGGGCAAGATTGGTAATAGATTGTACGGTTGTGATACATGTCAAACTGTTTGTCCAAAGAATAAAGGAAAGGATTTTCATTTTCATGAAGAGATGGAACCTGACCCAGAGATTGCAAAACCCTTATTACGTCCTTTACTTTTCATGAGTAATCGGGATTTCAAGGAAAAGTTCGGACATGTATCTGGATCTTGGCGTGGGAAAAAGCCGATTCAGAGAAATGCGATCATCGCACTTGCGCATTATAAGGATGAAACAGCTGTTGAGGATTTAATCGAAGTAATGAAAAAGGATCCAAGGCCGGTGTTAAGAGGAACTGCTGCTTGGGCACTTGGAAAAATTGGTGGATCTACGGCAAAGGATGCATTGGTTATTGCCAAACAAAGAGAAGAGGACCTAGAGGTTCTTGACGAAATAAATAAAGGATTATCGTTCATTCAGTGAGAGCACTCAGTTGCTCTCATTTTTTTTTCAACTTCTTCATATGTTTTACTTGAAGGGAGTGAAAAAGGTGAGGAAACAGCTACAAGAGTTACTCGAGGATAGGGTCAAGCAATGTGTAACTAAGACAAAAGACAGATCAAACGAATGTGCAAAAATTAAGATGAAGAAAAAAGGGCTAGCTGAGAGAGAGGGAGAAATTGTTAAAGCAAAAGCTAGTGGTAAGATACAAAATATCGAGCATACAGCTGACATCGCTCACGTTGATTATCAGGTTCACTTTCAGTACTTAATTAATCATAAGGGCACTTTATATATAGAGGAAGAAATTGAGGATAGAAGGGCTGAGTTTTATAAAGAAACATTAGTTGATGATAGCGAAATTGCCCCAGACTTTTCAATGGAAAAAGCAGAAGTTAGTATCAATGAAAAGTTTGATGAGAGAGTGAGCTATGAGTACAACCGTTTAAATGCTGTTAAGTATGCGGAAACATGGTGGAATAGCTATAATTCACGCTATAGTAAGTTTACAAATGACTGTACCAACTTTATATCCCAATGCCTTCACGCAGGCGGGGCACCGATGACGGGGTATCCAAATCGTTCGAAGGGCTGGTGGATGCAAAATAATAGTTGGACGTATAGCTGGACGGTTGCTCACTCGTTCCGTTGGTATTTGCCAAATGCTAGGGTAGGCTTACGAGCGGTTGAGGTGAACCGAGCGGATGAGCTAAAGTTAGGGGATATTATTTGTTACGACTTTGAAGGTGATGGGAGATTTAACCATACCACCATTGTTACGGCAAAAGATGCTGATGGAATGCCACTCGTAAACGCGCATACAACGAATAGTAGAAAAAGATACTGGGCATATGAGGATTCAACAGCATACACACCAAATATTAAATATATTTTTTTACAAATTGTTGATGATGTGTGAGCTTTGGCTCTGAGCAAAGAGTAATGGTATAATATCCTCTGATAGTTAAATACAGAGGTGACATCATGCCAAACCATATCGTATTATTTCAACCACAAATTCCGTCTAATACAGGGAATATTGCTCGTACATGTGCTGCAACAGATACAAGCCTACATTTGATCCGACCGCTTGGATTTTCAACTGATGATAAACAATTAAAGCGTGCAGGATTAGATTATTGGGATGCGGTAACAATCCATTATTATGATTCATTAGATGAATTTTATGAAAAGAATGCAGGTGGAGAATTTTTCTACTTAACGAAATTTGGACAGAAAAACTATACATCCTTTGATTACAGCGATACGAAGAAAGAGTATTATTTCATCTTCGGTCGTGAAACAACTGGATTGCCACAAGAAGTCAGAGAGAAAAACCTTGACCGGGCGTTAAGAATACCGATGAATGATGAGCATGTACGATCGTTAAATTTATCAAACACAGCAGCAATTTTAGTGTATGAGGCATTAAGACAACAAAATTATTTACATCTAACATAAAAGGGACCGTTCTATAATAGAACGGCCTTTTTAAAAGGAGGAATAAAGAATGAATTCTGTGATAGAAACGATAGTAAATCATCGTTCGATTAGGAGCTTTGAGGACAAACCCTTAACTCGTGAACAGATTGAAGTCATTGTCAAAAGTGCTCAAGCAGCATCTACTTCTAGTTACATACAGGCATATTCTATTATTGGTGTAACCGATCCGGAGAAAAAGAAAAAGTTAGCAGAACTTGCGGGAAACCAATCCTATGTGGAGGAAAATGGACACTTTTTTGTTTTTTGTGCAGATTTGTTCCGTCACCAATTGATTGGACAAATGGAAGGTAAGGATGTTATCCCCTCAATTGAAAGTACGGAAAAATTTATGGTAGCACTTATTGATGCTTCATTAGCAGCTCAGAATGCATCCTTGGCTGCAGAATCTTTAGGTCTAGGAATTTGCTATATAGGTGGCATAAGAAATAATCTTAAAGAAGTTGGGAACATACTTAATATACCTGAACGAGTAATTCCTCTATTTGGATTAGCCGTTGGTTATCCGAAAAATACGACGGATAAGAAACCCCGTTTGCCCCTTGCGCATGTGTATCATGAAAATGAATACAATATCACAAATTATGACCAGCAACTAACAGACTACAATAACTTAATATCAAGATATTATAAGGAAAGAACGGGTGGAAAGCGTACTGACACCTGGACTGCGCAAATGGCAAATATGCTTGAGAAGAAATCTAGAATGTATATGAAGGATTATGTAGAGGGTCAAAAACTTAATAAACAATAAAAAAAGCTGCCGATCCCGGCAGCTTTTCTTACTTATTTACACCTGGCTTATCATCATATCCTGCAGTAAAAATTGCAGCTAGAAATGCAACCATAACACCTAAAATAAGAAGCAATCCCATGGTATGTAGCCTCCTCTTGAAAAGATTACGTTTACATATAGGCTTATTATAGCCTATTTAATCCATAGTGTGAATGATAGAAAGGATTTTTTTTAGCCAAGTTTTTAAAGTGTTTCTAAAAAAGGACAACATTACTCTCCCATGATTAGGCATGTTCATTTATACGGGTGCATAGATTATATTAATCGTCTCTGATCATTCAAACAGGGGAGGTCCATATGGATATCATTAAAAAGATCGAAATGTTTAGACAAGAAGAGGAAAAGTTAAAGTGGGAAGGTACATTTGCAGAGTATTTAGAAATTGTGAAGGAAAGTCCATGGGTAGCACAGTCGGCACATTCTCGCGTTTATAATATGATCAAAGATGCTGGAATTGAAAAAGACGGGACGAGTAAAAAATATGAATTTTTCAGTAACCAGTTATTTGGTTTAGAGGAATCGTTAGAGAGATTAGTTGAAGAGTATTTTCACCCATCTGCCAAGCGATTAGATGTAAGGAAAAGAATTCTCTTACTAATGGGTCCAGTCAGTGGAGGGAAATCAACTTTAGTGACGATGCTTAAACGTGGATTAGAAGCTTATTCGCTTACAGAACGAGGCGCTGTTTTTGCGATTAAAGGTTGTCCAATGCACGAGGATCCATTGCATCTAATTCCACATCATTTAAGAAAAGACTTTTTCGATGAATATGGAATTCGGATTGAAGGTAATTTGTCACCTTTAAACACGATGAGAGTGGAACAAGAATATGGCGGTAGAATTGAGGATGTTATTGTCGAGCGTGTTTTCTTCTCAGAAGATAAGCGTGTTGGTATTGGAACATTCAGTCCTTCTGATCCGAAGTCTCAAGATATCGCTGACTTAACAGGCAGTATCGACTTTTCAACGATTGCTGAATATGGATCTGAATCCGATCCGAGAGCTTATCGATTTGATGGTGAATTAAATAAAGCTAATCGTGGAATGATGGAGTTCCAGGAGATGCTGAAATGTGATGAGAAGTTCTTATGGCATTTACTTTCTCTCACACAAGAAGGGAACTTCAAGGCCGGTCGTTTCGCACTAATTTCAGCCGATGAATTGATTGTTGCCCATACGAATGAAACCGAATATCGCTCGTTTATTTCAAATAAGAAAAACGAAGCGTTGCACTCAAGAATCATCGTTATGCCAGTTCCTTATAACTTAAAAGTGAGTCAGGAAGAAAGAATTTATGCAAAAATGATTGGGGAAAGTGATGTATCACATGTTCACATTGCACCGCATACTTTACGGGTCGCAGCCATGTTTACAATCCTAACACGCATGAAGGAACCGAAAAAAGGCGATATTGATTTGGTTAAGAAGATGCGTCTGTACGATGGAGAAAATGTCGAAGGCTTCTCAAGTGCCGATGTTGATGAATTAAAGAAGGAATATGCGGATGAAGGGATGAGTGGAATTGACCCTCGTTACGTCATCAATCGTATTTCCTCTACGATTATTAGAAAAGAAATGTCGTCCATCAATGCCCTTGATGTTCTACGTTCCTTAAAAGAGGGCTTGGACCAGCATGCATCCATTACTCCTGAGTTAAAAGAGAAATATTTAAATTATATTTCACTTGCTCGTAAGGAATATGACGATATCGCGAAGAAAGAAGTTCAAAAAGCATTTGTCTACTCGTATGAAGAGTCAGCCAAAACATTAATGGACAATTATTTGGATAATGTGGAAGCATACTGTAATAAGGCAAAGCTCCGCGATCCACTAACCGGTGAAGAAATCAATCCAGATGAAAAGTTAATGCGTTCCATTGAAGAGCAAATCGGTATTTCTGAAAATGCGAAAAAAGCTTTCCGCGAAGAAATCTTAATTCGTATCTCAGCCTATGCAAGAAAGGGCAAGCGATTTGATTATAATTCTCATGACCGTCTGCGTGAAGCGATTCAAAAGAAGCTGTTTGCTGACTTAAAGGATGTTGTAAAAATTACAACCTCCACGAAGACACCAGACGAGCAACAACTAAAAAAGGTCAATGAAGTAGTTGCAAGATTGATTGACGAGCATGGCTATAACTCTACCTCTGCAAACGAACTGCTTCGTTACGTTGGTAGCTTGTTAAACCGTTAATAAAAAAGGGTTGGCTAGAAATAGTCAGCCCTGTTTTTATGTTTACAGCTTGTCCATCTCGGGTAAAGACTACCAGAGGTGATAATCATGAAATCAAATCAAAAGGTTAAAAATGATGTCGCACAAAACAGTTCCATGGCTGAGGATATGAAAGAAATGAAGGACCTTGGTAAACAGATTGAACAAATGAAAACGAATGAAGAGCTTAGGAAAGAAAATAAAACTCCTGACCCACAGCAAGAAACGAAATTAGATCAAACACAAGTAACAAAAGTAAAGATAGAAAAGGTTAAAAGTAAACACAGGTTACTAGATGCAAAATTGTAAAGCATGTGGCTCAGCCACATGCTTATTTCACATTTTGTACATTGACGCCTTTAACTATATTTTATAAAATTAAATTGCCCAAAATTAAATAAGCACAAAAAAATTTGAGGTGAAAACTTGAACCTTCTACTAGAAAAACCTTATTCAAAAGATGAAGAATTTCAGAAAATCATTCATGGCAAAAAGAGTTTAGTTGTTTTTGTTCGTCACCCTGGCTGACCTGTGTGCAGAGAATTCCTCACGCAGTTGCGTGAGCACTATAACCAATTGACTTCTAATGGTGCACAAGTACTTGTTATTACACCGTCAAGTAGAGCCCTACTTGAACCATTTATTGATGCATTCGGTCCATTTCCATTTGATATTTATGGTAACCCAAAGAGAACGCTGTACAAAAGCATGGGACACGAGTCGATGCAAAAGTGGAAGCTATTAATGAAAGCTGGGAAAGCTTTTATCACAGGGGGCTCTAAAGCGTTCATTCCAGAAGAAGAGAACCAAAAGAAAGTGGTAAAAGAAGCATTAAAAACGCAAGACATCTATATTCAGGGAGGATCTTGGATTTTTAATGAAAATGGAGAAGTAGTATGGAAACATATTGATTCCTCTCCAGAAGATCATGCCCCAATTAATAGAATCCTTCAAGAATTATTGAGCTAGTTAAAAAGACTAGCTCTTTTTCTTTACCCGTTTAAAGCCAAAACATATTTTGTCTGCCAAAACAATAATCATAGTAGTACGTCTAAGCTTTAGAGGAGTTATGAGTATGAGGTCAGATCATCTTACAGTAAATTTTAGAGATGGAAAGCCCCTCTAACATACTTGAATAGCAATAAATAGGCTTGTCCAACTCTATAGGCGAATGTCTCATTGTCAAAATTATTTGTAAATTATTACGGCCTTCTGCATATGATAGAGTAATCAACGTTTCCCACTCAATTTTACACTCGGGATATTGTATGAGCGTTTTGTGAAAATGGTGACAAAAAATTAGGAGGGTTAAAACTATGGCAGATGTAAATAACCATCAATTTGTGATTTCGCAAGAAGACTGGTCCCTCCACCGAAAAGGCTATGACGACCAACAGAGGCATCAGGAGAAGGTTCAGGAAGCAATCCGAAACAACTTACCCGACTTAGTAACAGAAGAAAATATTGTTATGTCAAATGGTCGAGAAGTGGTGAAAATCCCGATCCGCTCACTGGATGAATACAAAATTCGATATAATTATGATAAAAACAAACATGTGGGCCAGGGAGATGGAGAAAGCCAAGTTGGTGATGTTGTAGCAAGAGATGGATCTGCGAATCAAAAGGGGCCTGGTAAAGGGCAAGGAGCTGGAGATCAAGCGGGAGAAGATTATTTTGAGGCTGAGGTGTCCTTAATGGATATCCAGGAAGCACTCTTTAAAGAGCTTGAGCTACCAAACTTGAAAAAGAAAGAAAAATCTGAAAACGTTGTAGAGGATATTGAGTTTAATGATATCCGAAAAACAGGATTGATGGGGAACATTGATAAGAAAAGAACAATGATGACCGCTTATAAGCGGAATGCAATGACAGGTAAGGCTAGCTTTCATCCTATTTATAGAGAAGATCTAAAATTTAAAACCTGGAATGAGATTATTAAGCCAGACTCTAAAGCCGTTGTGCTGGCGATGATGGATACGAGTGGTTCCATGGGCCTTTGGGAAAAGTATATGGCTCGTAGCTTTTTCTTCTGGATGACAAGATTTTTACGAACCAAGTATGAGACGGTAGATATCGAGTTTATTGCTCATCATACAGAAGCAAAGGTAGTTTCTGAAGAAGACTTCTTTTCTAAGGGAGAAAGTGGAGGAACGATTTGTTCATCTGCCTACCGTAAATCTTTAGAACTTATTGAAACAAAATATGATCCTGCAAAGTTTAATATTTATCCCTTCCATTTCTCTGATGGAGATAATTTAACGTCAGATAATGCACGGTGTGTGAAGCTTGTAGAAGAACTAATGAAAGTATCCAATATGTTTGGTTATGGAGAAGTAAATCAATACAACCGCCACTCGACCCTAATGTCCGCGTATAAAAACATCAAACATGAAGACTTCAGATACTATATCCTCAAACAGAAATCCGATGTGTTCCATGCGATGAAGAGCTTCTTCAAAAAAGAAGAAAATAAACAATTTGCTTAAACCAGCCAAGAGGCTGGTTTTTTATTTTGCTATCTAATTGCTAAATAGGGTTACTAGTATAAGCTATTTCCATTTGAACAAAATATCATAGGAAGGCAGCACATTAGAATGTCATCTTAACTAGAAAGAAGGGATCCTTATCAAATACGAGCAATTGGCCAAAGACATTATCGAAAATGTTGGTGGGAAAGAAAATGTTAATAGTGTCGTGCATTGTATTACCCGTTTGCGTTTTAAGTTAAAGGATGAGGGAAAAGCAAATACCGATGCCTTGAAAAATATGGAAGGTGTCATTACCGTAATGAAAAGCGGTGGTCAGTATCAAGTAGTCATTGGAAACCATGTTCCCGATGTATATAAAGCGGTTGTGGAGATCGGAGGGTTCCAAAATCAATCTCCTGTAGAAGAAGATGGGGGAGGAGAAAAAGGTGGGGTGTTTGCCCGCTTTATTGATATAATCGCTAGTATTTTCACACCAATCCTTGGAGTGTTAGCTGCAACGGGGATGATTAAAGGATTTAATGCTCTTTTTGTCACTTTCGGATGGATTGATGCTACTTCAGGGACTTTTCAAATATTAAATGCAATTGGAGATTCCTTGTTTTATTTCTTTCCTATCTTTTTAGGATACACGGCAATTAAGAAGTTTGGTGGTAGTACATTTATTGGGATGGCGATTGGTGCCGCACTAGTTCATCCGACCTTAACTACCATTTCTGCGGGAGAGCCATTATTTACATTATTTACAGGTTCAACATTCCAATCACCTGTTTTTATTACCTTCCTAGGTGTTCCGGTTATATTAATGAGTTATGCTTCCTCGGTTATTCCGATTATATTAGCGGCATGGTTTGGAGCAAAAGTTGAGAAAGGGTTAAGAAAGGTTATTCCAGACGTAGTAAAAACATTCTTAGTGCCATTCTTTACATTGCTAATTGTTGTTCCAATAACATTTATCGTAATTGGACCCGTCGCTACTTGGGCAGGAAATTTATTAGGACAGGCTACTTTATTTATCTACAATCTAAGTCCAATCCTTGCCGGTATTTTTGTAGGTGGCTTATGGCAAGTATTTGTTATTTTTGGGCTTCACTGGGGACTTGTTCCAATTGCTATTAACAATTTGACAACACTCGGTTCAGACCCAGTACTAGCAACGACCTTCGCTGCTTCCTTTGCCCAAATTGGAGCTGTCTTAGGTGTATGGGTAAAAACAAAACAGCAAAAGTTAAAATCTTTAAGTATTCCCGCTTTTATTTCGGGTATATTTGGCGTAACGGAACCAGCTATTTATGGGGTCACCTTGCCTTTGAAGAAACCTTTCATTATTAGCTGTATCGCTGCCGCTGTTGGTGGAGGAATCATAGGAGCCACGGGTGTTAAGCTTTATATGATTGGTGGTTTGGGCATCTTTGGGATTCCATCTCACATTAATCCAGAAGGTGGAGCAACGATGACTATTTGGGGATTAATTATCTCCATTGTTGTTGCGTTTGTGCTGGGTTTTATCTTAACTTACTTATTTGGATTAGGAAAAGGGCAAGATTCAGATAGTAAAAATTCAACACCTAATCAAAATAACGGACAACCAAATACGTCGCAGACAGCCGTCTCTCAAGGTAGTAATTTAACCGTATATAGTCCACTTAGTGGAGAGATTGTCCCTCTTTCTAGCATAAAAGACCAAGCTTTTGCCTCTGGGGCGCTTGGAGATGGTGTAGCAATTGAGCCTTCAGAAGGAAAGTTAGTTGCCCCGGTTTCAGGAAAAGTGACAGCCTTGTTTCCTACCAATCATGCTATTGGTTTTACAACGGATGAAGGGGTAGAAATATTAATTCATATCGGTATGGATACGGTAGAACTAAATGGAAAGTATTTTACCTCTCATGTATCAATGGATTCACGTGTTGAAAAAGGACAACTACTCATTGAGTTTGATATTCAGAAGATTAAAGCAGAGGGATTAAGTGTCACTACCCCTGTAGTAGTAACAAATCGTGCACAATATACGTTAGAAAAATCTAATCAAACACAGATTAAAGCTGGTGATTGGTTAATCAAGCTTAAGTAGTAATAATGGAAAAATTTATTATTTGAGGTGAATGGATTGAATCCAAAGAACACAAAGTTTCCAGATGGATTTTTATGGGGTGGTGCTGTAGCTGCTAACCAATTAGAAGGGGCGTATCAAGCAGATGGAAAAGGTCTATCAACAGCTGATGTGTCACCAAATGGGATTATGTTCCCACCTGATTTCTCTATGAAGGATTTTAATCTTTATCATGAAGGAATTGACTTTTATCACAAGTACAAGGAAGATATCGCCTTATTTGCAGAAATGGGCTTTAAGGCGTTTCGTTTTTCGATTGCTTGGACCCGAATTTTTCCTAATGGGGACGAAACGGAGCCCAATGAGAAAGGGCTACAATTTTACGATGATATGATCGATGAATTATTAAAGCATAATATTGAGCCCGTGATTACGATATCCCACTATGAGATGCCACTTGGTCTGGTGAAAAATTATGGTGGATGGAAAAATAGAAAATTGATTGGCTTTTATGAGAATTTTGCTCGTACGTTATTTAATCGTTTTAAGGGTAGAGTAAGGTATTACATGACCTTTAATGAAATAAATGTTCTTTTTCATGCCCCTTTCACGGGTGGAGGGATATTATTTGAAAATGGGGAAAGGAATGAGCAGGATCTTTATCAAGCTGCACATCACCAATTTGTTGCAAGTGCTTTAGCGGTTAAAATTGGTCACGAAATTGACGCCACCAATCAAATTGGCTGTATGATTGCTTCTATGCTTACCTACCCATATAGTTCAAAGCCAGAGGATATGTTCGCTGCCTTATCACAGGATAGGAAAACATTGGTATTCTCAGATGTGCAATCCAGGGGATATTACCCTACCTATCTAATGAATGATTTAGAGGAGAAAGGGATTACCATTCAGATGGAGCAAGGTGACCTTGAACTCCTACAAGACAATACCGTAGATTATATTGGTTTCAGTTATTATATGTCATTTGTTGCAAGTACGGCACCTGAACATCAAGATGAGAAGACAGCAGGTAACTTAATGGCTGGAGTGAAAAACCCTTACCTACAATCTTCAGAGTGGGGATGGCAAATTGACCCTGTAGGCTTGCGAACGGTATGTAACCAATTATATGATCGTTATCAAAAGCCTTTGTTTATTGTTGAGAATGGACTTGGTGCTGTAGACAAGCTTGAGGATGGGACGGTCCAGGACGATTATAGAATTAATTATCTGAAAGCACATATCCAAGAAATGAAAAAAGCAATTGGCGATGGCGTTGAAATTATGGGCTACACTTCTTGGGGACCAATTGACCTTGTTAGTGCGTCAACGGCTGAGCTAAAGAAACGTTACGGTTTTATTTATGTGGATAGAGACAGTGAAGGAAAAGGTTCAAACAAACGGTATAAAAAGAAAAGTTTTGATTGGTATAAAAAAGTCATCTCTAGCAATGGAGAAGACTTGTAGTCGAAAAAAGGAAAGCTCTTTTACAGGAGCTTTCCTTTTTACATTATGGGAAATGGAGTGATGTAACACTCTTTTTCTTGATTTTCGACAAAATCAGTCAAAAATCAGCAAATATCACCGATATAACCAGTAAGTCTCGTTTGCTTTTAGGAGGAACCGTTTATGCCTTATCATTTAATTCTTGATGGAGTAATGGTAGTAGCTTATTTTTTTATTTCCACTCAATTGAGTAAAAACATCCTTACCCTAACATCTTCAATTCCTCATAAAATGCTTGCGGGCGGGTTAGCAGGTTCAGTTTCACTATTCTTATGGATGTTTGTACCCGGACCACTGGAATCTGATCTGTCTTTCTATTACCTACCTATTCTTATCATCGGTTTATTCGGTGGAGGAGTCTCGGCAATTAGTGCAATAAGCATTGTTTTATGGGGATTGTCTATAAAATTAGGATGGCAAATGATCTCTGACCCAGCAGTTTATTATTTACTGGGAATTTGGATCTTTATTTTTATACTTAACAACAGGATTCACGATATATGGAAAAGGTGGGGATGTTCACTTACTATAGTCACTATTTTTTTCTACTTCATCGATTATTTTAGATATCTTAAGCACGATCAAACACCGTTCTTAACGTTTGTCTTGCTAATGGCATTTACAGGTACCTTTACCATGTACTTAATCCTACATGTCCATCGATCGAGAATGGCTCTTATTGAGCTTGAGCGTAAAAATCAGATGCTTTCCGAACAACATAATGAAATTCTTCTTAAACAGCATGAACTTTCCCTAACAAAACAGAAATTTCAAAACGTAGTAGAAAGTGTAAGAGAAGTTATATTTCAAACGAATCGGGAAGGGAAAATTGTTTTCTTAAATGGTGCATGGGAGGAATTAACCTTATTTAAGGTGGAGGAAAGTCTAAACAAACACTATCTGTATTATGTTGTTTCCGAAGAAAGAACAAGTCACATCGAAAAAGTTAGAAAGTTGATAGACGAGAAGCAAGCACGAACACGTCAGGAAATTAAATTTTACTCGAAAAATCATAATGTTCTTTGGATGGAGTTAAATATTTCATTTTCTTATGACAATGAGGGGAACTTACTGGGGACATTCGGTACGATGACCGATATTACAGATCGTCATCAGTCAGATCAAGTACTTAACAAGGCTTTAAAGGAATTAGAGGATATTAAATTTGCCTTGGATGAATCTGTTGTTGTCATGGTTACCAATCCAAAAGGGGTTATTTTAAAAGTAAATGATTTATTTAGTAGTATTTCAGGTTACACAAAGGATGAGCTTATTGGAAAACGACAGCAGTTCCTAAACTCGGGTTATCATCAGCAAAGTTTTTATAAAACGATGTGGGAAACTTTAATGAGAAAAGAGATTTGGCGTGGAGAGTTACGAAATAAATCCAAAAGTGGAAGTTATTATTGGGTTGATGCGGTAATTGTTCCTCTATTAAACGAAGAAGGAGACATACATCAATTTGTCACAATCCAAAGTAATATAACAAAGCGAAAACTCGCTGAACAGAAGCTTGTTGAGGCTAATGATTTATTGTTAAAGCTATCCTCTGTCGACGGATTAACAGGTATTAATAATCGTCGTTCATTTGATGAAAGGCTTACTTTTGAATGGGAAAAAGGCTGTATGTCAGAAACACCATCTCCTTTGTCTGCGATATTATTAGATGTTGACCACTTTAAACTTTACAATGATCATTATGGTCATCAGCAAGGGGATAACTGCTTGAAACAGGTTGCCAGGTTGGTGGTTCGGGAATTACCGAGGACAACAGATTTTGGTGCAAGATATGGTGGAGAAGAATTTGTTATATTACTTCCCAATACGGGAGTAGAGGAGGCAACAAATATTGCTGAGGATATACGAAAAGGAATCCTTTCATTACAGATCCTACACGAAAAATCTAAGGTGTCTCCAATGATTACTGCTAGTCTTGGGGTTGCATCCATCCTACCTTCAATAACCGCTTCGGAAAAGGAACTTTTAGAGTACGCCGATAAAGCCCTTTATATCGCAAAAAGAAATGGGAGAAATCGAGTAGAAGCTTATAGGGAAGAAGTAACGCACGAGGTTAAGGTTAGTGAAGAAGAAAAAGTGGAAGCTGTCACAGTGAAAGACCCAGTCCAAGAGTATATCAATTTATTACATTCAAAGGATACCCATACCTGGGAGCATTCAAATCGTGTGGCTCATTATGCTATTTTACTAGCTAAGGAGTTAGGTGTCAGTGAGAAGGATCGGGAAAACCTCTATTTAACAGCCTTGCTCCATGATATTGGGAAATTAGATATTCCGCAGAGTATTCTTAGGAAGGCTAGTCGGTTATCAGAAGCGGAATATACTATTATTAAACAGCATCCAATCTTAGGTGTAGAAAAATTGCAAAGACATGGAGATTTCCCGTTTAAAAAGGAAATTTTAGAGGGAGTCCTTTTTCATCATGAGAGATGGAATGGATCTGGTTATCCATATCGATTAAAGGAAAAGGAAATTCCATTGAACGCTCGTTTATTAGGAATCGTTGACTCTTTCTCTGCCATGACAGAAGAACGAGTGTATAAAAAAGGGATTCCAACTGAAAAGGCACTGTTTGAAATTCGTAGTCAGATGAATTCACTTTATGATCCTGAGCTAGTTCAAGCCTTTTTAAGAGCCATGCAAACAAGTATTCCTGAACAAAATGTAAAGAATATATCCTGAAAAACTGGCCCTCGTATCGTCCTGCGAGGGCTTTTTTACAGCTTAAAAGTTGATAATTAATTTCCATTGCTACGATAATAGAGATATACGTTGGAAAGGAGTGTTATCATGAAACCGAAAAAAGCATTAATAGCGGGTGCCACAGGACTTGTAGGCAATGAGCTATTACATATATTACTCGAAGCACAGGAATATGCTACAGTGACAGCTATCGTTAGAAGACCTCTTAGCATACAGCATCCTAAACTTAATGAGGTGATCATTGACTTTGACCACCTTGAAGAATATTCCGAACATATGGCAGTAGATGATGTTTTTTGTTGTTTAGGGACAACGATTAAGAAAGCAAAAACAAAAGCTGCCATGAAAAAGATAGATGCAGATTATCCTCTTGCTCTTGCTAAACTTACACAGAAACTGGGAGCCACTCATTTTCTCTTAATCAGTTCAATGAATGCCAATCCTCATTCGAAAATATGGTATTCACAAATGAAAGGTAAGCTTGAGGAAGAGCTTGAGACCGTTCCATTCGAAACCATTTCGATTCTTCACCCTTCCCTTTTACTTGGTCAAAGAAATGAGTTTCGCTTAGGTGAGAAGATAGGGGCATCGATTTTCCAAGCACTTTCATTCCTATTTACGGGTCCTTTACTAAAGCTAAAGGCCATTGAAGGAAGGCAGGTGGCAAAATCGATGTATTCTATTGCACAAATAAATAAACAGGGTGTAATGATTTATCCTTCTGATTACCTCCAAAATAGGATAACTACATGACAAAGTGGAGGAATTAGCTTTGGATACTATTACACATACATTATTTGGACTCTCGTTATATGGTTCAATTGGGAAAGATAAGATGGATAAAAGAACAAAAATGTCCTATTTATTTACTTCCGTGGGAGCTAGTCAAATTCCTGATACTGATG
This sequence comes from Robertmurraya korlensis NBRC 107688, assembly GCF_001591645.1. Classification (GTDB taxonomy): domain Bacteria; phylum Bacillota; class Bacilli; order Bacillales; family Cytobacillaceae; genus Robertmurraya_A. The sequence goes on from NZ_BCVH01000027.1 coordinate 20,181, forward strand.
TCATTTCCCAGCTATGGGATACAGAAGGACTTTATCAGATGTGGCATCGCGGTATTACTCACTCTATTTTTCTTACACCCATATGGGCTTTATTATTTTATGTTCTATGTATGGTTATCTTTAAAGTTAAGGATAAAAGGTTATTCTATCTAGGATGGCTTGCAGTAATTATTCATAATACTAGTGATTTGTTTAACGCATGGGGGACAGGATATTTTGAACCTTTTTCCCAAATGAGGATTACATTTGGGACTATACCGATCATTGACTTTGTAATCTTGAGTATATTAGGGAGTAGTTTTTATGTATCAAGAAAATTAAGGGAAACAGGTTTAAAGAAGCCTTATATTTTTCGAGTAGCGTGGCTCTTAATCATTTTTCATGTGGGTTTACAGAGTCTACAAGGTTACTATTACTATCAAAAATACAATCAAGATTATAAACAAATTGCATTATCAGCTGGTTTTATACCAACCACCTTTCAGGTTATAACGAAACAAGAAGGAACCGTAAAGATTATTGAGGATGGAATCTTCCAACGCAGTAAAGTTCAATATGTTCTTGAGTCTAAAGAGGATGCAGATTTAGATTATTTATTCTCAAAAAGCCCAAAAGCAAAAACTCTATACCAATGGTCACCATTTGTGGTCATTACTGACGATGGAAAAAAACTAGGAGTTTACGATCCGAGATTTTACCGAAACGGCCAATCCTTTCTTTACGAATACATAGCACACTAGGGAACCGATAAAGAAATATCATAATTAATAGGCTGTCGAAGTTTTTTCGACAGCCTGAGAATAAAGGGTGCTATCCTTTACTGTTTAATCGTTGGTATCTTTGGTGATAGTGCTCTTCTTTGAATCATCGTATGAAGAAGGTCATGGTATCCGGTAGGATTACATAATATAACTTCCTGGCCAATTTTTTCAGGGTAGGATTCATGAAGCTGTCTCTTGATTTTCTCTGTGAATCCACCTCTTGAAAGAAAGTGTGGGACGATATATACCTTTTGATAGTCATTTGAAAACGTCTCTTCAAGCTTCTTCAAATAATGGGGATCTCTACTTAAATATCCCCAGTCAACAGGGGTCCTTAATTCCTCGCTAACCACCTTTGTTAGATCTGATAGTTCTTGAGAGGTTTCCTCATGCCCACTTCCGTGAGCCACTAGCAAAACGAGTTCATTTTCTGATTGTTGGTAGCCTTTTTCTTGAAGTTTATCAATGATTGCCGGAAGGAACATACGGTCGCTTCCTAGTACGTCAGCATACATAATCGGAATGAAAGGGAACTGTTCTTGAGATTCAGCTATTTCAGTAGGGATATCTATTAAAGCATGATTCCCAGATAATAATAATACGGGCACGACCGTTACTCTCGTTGCTCCCTGAAGAATGCAGGATTGAATGGCTTCCCCAATAGAAGGAGTGGCAAGTTCGAAAAATCCATACGCTTGTATTGGAGCAATATTTTCTCTCATTGTGTCTGTTATAAAAGTAATAAACTGTTCATTCCAATCGTTTGAGCGACTACCGTGACTAATATAAACAATTGCTTCCATAATACATCTCACCTCGTACCTTTTCCTGATAATTATTTCGAAGTATATCAGTTGCTGGTAAAGTGAGCAAGCAACAGTATGTTACTTAGAATAATAGTCTGCTAAACAAATAATGGCGCTTCCCATACGTTCTGTTTCTGGGAAAATCACACGGTGAACACCATGCTCCTTAAGTGACTGCGCGGTAACCTTACCAACAGCAAGTGCCACTACTTTATTCTCAAATTGGTTTAGAAGCGTAGCGGTCTGTCCCTTTTTATCGGCATGAGCAAATAAGAATCGTACCTGTGGAGTACTTGTGAAGCTAACTGCATCGATGCTGCCCTCAATAATTTCTGATAATAATAAATCAATGATCTCTTCGCTTGGTGGTGTATGAATATATGGGAGTATTTCATGGAATGTTGCTTCATTTTTCTCAAGAAACTTTATAAGAAGTGGAGCTGGATCTCCGTGTAGCTGAAGTGCCACACGCGCGCCTCTGCCAAATTGCTCACATACAGAAAGAGAACGTACCAGTCCAGCTGTACTTCCATCGTCATCTCTTACAATGGGGGTAATACCTAATGTTTTTAATACATTTACAGTCTTGTATCCTCTAGCTGCAATCTTACTTTCCTTAAGCTTAGCGATAAACTCATCTTTTCTCTTCATACTCTCGGCTGTTTCTAATAGAATGGTTAACCCTATTCCTGTTGTGAAAATAAGCCACTCATAACTACCAGCTAATAATTTTGAGATTTCACCCTCTATATTTGAATCATCCAATCTAGCAGTTCCTTGTGATGGACGAAGGAGAGGAATTCCTCCTTGATTACTAATAATTTTACTTATTTCATCCGTTTTTCTTGTACCCGCAATAACAACTCGTTTGTTCTCAAGCTTTTTCATTTTTTAGTATCCCTTCTTTCTTTAGAATAGTTAGAATTATTTTAGCATCAATATGGAGTGTAAACTTCATTAAAACCAAATTATTTGTAGATATTTGTAATAGGCACGCTTATTTCTTGTTCGTAGGAAGTTCGTTATAATATAGAAATGATTTCGAGATGGAGGTAAAGGGGATGGACCTTGAGAGAATACTATCTAAGTTAATGGAAAGAAAGCCGTTTGTTTTAGGGAGTGAGAACTTCTCAACTTATTCTGTTTTGCTGCCTCTTGTATATATAAATAATGAAATTCATCTTGTATTTGAGGTCCGAGCCTTATCATTGAGGAGGCAACCGGGTGAGGTTTGTTTTCCTGGTGGTAAGAAGGATGAAACAGATAGAGACCATAGGGAAACGGCTATTAGGGAGACGTATGAGGAATTAGGTTTAAAAGAAGGAAGTATTTCTCGAGTTGTCCCGTTAGATTTTATCGTATCACCATATGGTAATATTATATATCCTTTTGTGGGTGTTATAACTACATTAAAGGATACCCAAATAAATCATAAAGAAGTAGACCATATTTTCACTGTGCCCCTTACATTTTTTAAGGATACAAAGCCTGACATACACTATGTGACAGCCCGGTTAGAACCCGAACCAGGTTTTCCTTATGATTCAATCGTTGGTGGGAAAGACTATAATTGGCAAATAAAAAGAATGGAAGAGTACTTTTACTATTATGAAGATAACGTGATTTGGGGTTTGACAGCGAGGGTGGTAAGACATTTTATTCAGGTAATTGAAAAAGTTTAAACCTTAACAAAAAATTATCCCAGGAGGTGACGAAGGATTGAAAACAAATGAACTATTATCCCATGTCCAGGAAGCATATGTCTCTCTGTCGAAGATGGGTTTAGTTATTGTAAGTGTAAAAGGGGAGTATCTTACATCAGTAACTGGTATTGATCCGGTAACAGAATACCTGTTCATCAATGAGGATATGGCATTTCGGCAACAAATTAATCAAGTTGTCACATCTTCCGCTATTACAAAACCAATAACTCACTTAGTCCTTCATAAAGGGGAAGCAACGGGACTAAAAATAGCAATCGTTCCAATAAAAGAAGATGGAAATATCCTTGGTTATATTTTAACCTCAGTATTTATAGAAGCGAATATGAGTAAGGAACATCTAGTATCTATATTTAATGATAGAAAATGGGAGGATGTATTAGAGGTAATTAAAGTCCTTACTATAGATGAAACCGATGTATTACTAGATACATTACAAAAAATGGCTACCGTTTGTAGTGCTTTTTTTGTAAAAGAACTTGAGGCACAACGGTTTCAATCATTGCAACAATTACTTTTACATATGAATCGGGAAAACCTCCAAATTTCTAGTCTATTTGAGGAACTATATGAAAATATAGAGGATGTAGATTTACTTTGTTATGTTACACAAAACTGGAATCAGCAATGGGTACTAGAACATACAAAAGGTAAAAATGAAGAAAGGTTAAATAATTTAAAGCTCGATATGATAACAGATATTTTAAATCATGCTCGAGACATAGGGGAATACCAAAGTATTGAAAATATAGAGTTTGACCCCCGATTATCATTTCTCTATATTTATGAAATCAAGCCTAAATCTGTTTACTTTTTTCCTGTTAAAAACGAACTGGACTCAAGAGGAGCCATTATTTTAATTAGTGAACAAAAAGGTAAAATTTCTAGTAAAAATCTTCAAACCATAGATGTAATAAGAGGGATGTTCGCTGTTTATCAGGCGAAGCGACAACTAAAGTTACAAGGCTTTCACCATTTAACAAAGCTATCGAGAGTCATTGATATGAGTAAGTTAATGATTGATTTAAAGTGTGTGAAAGAGCTATTGTTCATGATTTTAGATATGACAGATCATCTAATAAAGGGTTCACTCGCTATTGTAGTATTGAGAGATGAAACATATGAAAGTCTTTATGGAGATCAGTTAACAAAGAATCAGCTAGAAGGATATATAAAGGATGTCTCGAATAGTTTGTTTCAGGGACAGAGTGAGACGCATAACCGTATAAGAAACTTTTCCTTTGGTTCGATGATTGAATGTCCCATTATTATCGACCAACAAGTAGAAGCTGTATTATGTGTGAAAGTGGAGAACGTTACAAATGAGGAAGAGGTCTATTTAGAGATACTGTCCAACTTACTGAATATTGGAATGGCTAAATTTTATGAATCAAATAAGGAACAAGCTGAAAATGGCCAATCTCTACATGTACCAGAATCCATTAAAAGCTTACTAACGAATAGAGAAAATGAAATATTACAATGGATGTTAAAGGGTTATAACAATCAAGAAATTGCTGATGTTCTATTTATAAGTGCACATACTGTAAAAAACCATATTTCAAACATATTCCAAAAGCTAAATATAACCGATCGAAGACAATTGTTTTCAACTATTTATCAACTTCAGTTTTACACGTAAAAAGGCTCTGACTAGGATTTTCCCTTCATTATTAAGAAGAAGTGACTATGGTAGAGAATCCTATATAGCATTTGTCTCCTATCTATTCAAAAAGTGAGTAATTTAAAGTAGGAGATTTCCTTTCGGGTACAATATGTTAAAGCTAAGGGATAAGAAAAATAGGAGAAAAAGGGAGTGGTGGATTCAAGTTATCTATTTATAATAGAGTTAGATAGCTTGGACGAAAAAAGTTTTCTCAAGGGAGTTTTGACTGATGGCAAGCGAAGAAGTTATTACTTATTATTGGAATCAAGATGTAACATTGAAAACAGCTGACTCCTTTCGAGAGGAGTTACTAACGTTTATTCAAATGAAAAATAATAAATTAATCTTAAGTTTAAAGGAAGTTGAGTATATAAACAGTTCTGGTCTAGGCGTGATTGCTGATGCAGTTATCCAAGCAAGGAAGCAGGGGAAAGAGCTGGTTGTCGCTAATATACAAGACCCCATTTCCGAGATATTTGAGATTGTTAAATTTGGATCATTTATCCATTTTTTTGCTACGGTAGAAGAGGCAACTCAATACCTAACTCAATGAAATTCATAATTAGCATAAGGTATGTTAGATGTTTTGCATTTTGAGAAATCGCCATTTTTTTGTCAAAAATATTTGAAAAAATAGTGAATGAATGGAAAAAAATCACCCTATTAACACTACATTTTCTATAATAATAGTGGACCTTATAGGAGGGATTATTGATGAACATCACAACGATAATTGAACTGAATAACCAAGAAGTGGAACAGATGGTAGGAGCCAGGATGGTGTTTGTGCAAGAGCAAATTACTGAACAAATCATTCATACTTGTGTGGATTGCTTCTCTGTAGAAGGGTCAGAAGAAAAGATTGAGCCGGAACATGCAATGGAAAAGGTTTTCGAGCAATTAAAAGGTGACGGTTTGATACCTGAGGGTGTTACGGAATTCTCCTTCGAAATGCCAGCTTGCGGTACCATTAAAAAACATAATAAAGTAATAGCTGAAATCCCGCAAAATGTTGTTCTTACATTTACTATTTAATGAATAGATGAGTGCCATCCCGACTAATGACGTCAGGATGGTTTTTTATTGGGATAACAGATAAATCGACATTATTTTTAGTGGTCTAACTGAAAGTAACGTATAATAGCAAGAAGATATAAAGAGAAAAAGGTGTGAATAATATGGGTAACAAAATCGGATTTATTGGCTGTGGAAAGATGGGACAAGCCATAATGAATGGCCTACTTAAAAAAGGTAAAATAGATAAAAATCTTATACAGGTAAGTGCGAAGACAGGAACTACCTTAGAAAAGGTAAAAGAAGTCTTTGGTGTTCAAACAACAAACAATAAAGAAATCGGGAAATGGGCCGATATTATAGTACTAGCTGTGAAACCAGATTTACATGAAGAGGTTATTAACGAAATTAAAACAGAGATTTCCTCCAGTACAATTATCGTTACCATCGCAGCAGGAATTACTTTGCAGTTCCTTGAACAATCCTTCGGAAGACCAGTAAAGGTAGTAAGAGCTATGCCTAATACCCCTTCTCTTGTTGGAGAAGGAATGACAGCCATGTGTTTTCATGAACTTGTTACAGAGGGTGAAAGAGAGAGCGTCTCCAATATTTTCGAGTCCTTTGGACAAGTTGAAGTATTTACAGAGTCTTTAATGAATAGTATTCCAGCAATTAGCGGTTCTTCACCAGCTTACGTCTATATGATGATTGAAGCGTTAGCGGATGGGGCTGTTAAGCAAGGAATTACACGTGAAAAAGCCTATAGGCTGGCTGCTCAAGCTGTTCTTGGTGCTGCCAAGATGGTTTTGGAAACTGAATTACATCCCGGAGTGTTAAAGGATCAGGTTTGTACCCCTGGGGGTGCGACCATCGCAGCGGTTGCATCACTCGAAGAGAATGGCTTCCGTTCCTCTATCCTCTCAGCTATGGAAAGTTGTACGGATAGAATTAATGAACTAACAGAAAAATAATAAGTTAGAATGTACTGATTAGGGGGAGCTTGGGATGTGTAAAAGTAAGGAAACTGGGGAATATAAGCATAATCTAGCTGACTTCCTTTATTTAGGGGGGATTTGTAATGAATTTAAACAAATATAAACTCCTTCTTTTTAAAAAAATTAAGGATCAGCTTACACTTTGGTTTGAGAAGGAACCCAATAAACCGGCCACGAAAGATGAGTTATTTCTCTTCCTCCATTCCATTAAGGGGACAGCTGGAACCATAGAACTAGGTGGATTATTTACTCTAGTAACAAATTTAATGAGCGAAATGGAACGTAATGATTCTAAGCTTGAATGGGAGAAACAGGAGTTACGTGACTTCCTTTATGAGTTAATGGAATTGAGTTATCAGTATGAACATTTCGAAACGGTAGATATTACTAAGACAATATCTAGAGATGAGGGAACACCGCTCATTCAGGTGATAGATGATGATATCTCCATGCTTATTTTATTAAAAGATACATTAGAAGAAAAGGGATGGATTGTAGTTGCTCATACGGATGCAGAAGTAGGAAAAGAGCTGTTTTATGAACTGCAACCTGATTGTTTAATCATAGATGTTAATTTACCAGGTACAAATGGTTTTCAGCTTTTGGAAAACCTTAATCATCACCTCGAAAAAATGTTTATTCCAACGGTAATGATTAGTATTGAAAATGATCGGGAGACAAGAATTAAGGCTATTCAATCTGGTGCTGATGATTTCATTGAAAAACCTTTAGACCTAGAGGAATTTGTTCTACGTGTAAACCGCCAATTAATTAGAAAAAAATTATTTGACCAGTCGGTAATGATTGACGAACTCACACAAGTGTATAATCGCAGATTTTTAAATGATTCTCTGCGGAGAAACCTCGTTGACATTGAGAGATCTAGCACTTATTTTACGGTGGCTGTCCTTGATCTTGATTACTTTAAAAAGGTAAATGATACATATGGACATATCGTAGGGGATAAAGTGTTACAGAGGTTTGCACAATTTCTGAAGGAACATATAAGAGGGACCGACTCTGTATTTCGGTATGGGGGAGAGGAATTTGTTATCTTATTCCCAAGAACGAATGATTCAGATGTTAAAAGTGTTCTCACAAGATTATTAGAAAAATTCTTTAACATCCCTTTTATAGAAAATGGAAAAACTTTTTATATTTCTTTCTCTGCTGGGGTTTTCATGGTTTTAGATGAAAGAATGGACAGTAAAACGGTAATAAAAACGGCGGATCAAGCCCTGTACTTGGCAAAAGAGAATGGCAGAGCAAGAGTGGAAAGTGCGAATCAGCTAAATCTAGGATCGGCAAAGAAAACGCTACATGTATCCATTATTGACGATGATGTGATCATTCGGACGATGATCACCAAGATTCTTCAAAATATGGAATTTGAATTTGTTGACCTTGATATTTGTTCCTATGAAGATGGGATGAAATTTTTTGACTCTGGGAGACATGAATTTTCTGGTCAGCATTTTCTAGTTCTTGACGGAGTCATGCCTGTTATGGATGGAACAGAAGTACTTCAAAAGGTGAAGTCAGGGAGAAAGAGAAAGCAGTTTCATGTTCTTATGCTTACTGGTCGGAAAAATGAGCAGGATATCGCCCGTTCATTAAAGCTTGGAGCAGATGACTATGTCACAAAACCTTTTAGTATTCAGGATCTTCAAGCGAGAATTTATAGTTTTATACAAAGGATAACAAAATAATGGGAACCAATGAAGTAACGATCCTAGCCTTTTCAACCATTTTTATTCTCATCCTACTTGTACTAATATTACTTTACTTAATTATTCGAAAGACTAAAGAAAACAGAGAATCTTTCAATATCAAAGCGAGAAAAGATGAGATTGGATTAGCACTATTTGAAAGCATCTCACAAGGAAAAGTATATGATTTACCCAACATAGATCGTCACTCCTTGAAAGCGATAGAAGAGTTGCTGAAGGACTACTCAGATACACTCGTTGGTACAGCGGAGAGACATTCTCTCTCATCTATTGCAGATAGATATTTATCGGAAGGGTATAGAAAAGTACTAAAAGGTAGGAGCTGGAGTAAGAGAATAAATGCCTTGTATCATATTGAAGATTTTCATTTGCATCAGCTTACAGGTGATGTTAGGGACCTTTTACAAAGTCATTCTATAACCAAAGAAGAAGTAGTCATTAGTATTCGTTTTTTAGCATCAACGGATCGGTTTGAAGAAATTTTTGAATTTGTGGCTAAAAAGTACACAGATTTAACTGATTATGATTATAGAAGTATTTTGTTTAAGCTTGATGAAGATTCCTTTCGTATGCTTGCGGAGAGGTTTTCTGAATGCCATTCTACCCTTCAATGGTCCATTCTAGAAATCATTTCGATTAGAAAAGAGCTCTCCTATCTCTCGTTTGTAGAAACTGTATTTCATACATATAAAGGAGAAACGAGAATCCGGGCGCTTAAAGCAATCGCCTCTATTGGATTTACGACCGATATGGAACAGTTTTTCCCGCTAATTGAGAGTAACGAGTGGCAGGAAAGGATGCTTGTAGCAAAATTGATTAGTTTCTTTCCTTCTGAGTCTTCGTACACTATTCTAGAAACCTTAATTCATGATCGAAATTGGTGGGTTCGTTCCCAGGCGGCTCAATCGTTTACAAAACTACCAAAAGGAAAAGAACAATTAAAGCAATTGATGGAAAGCTCGCAAGATCCGTATGCTAGAGATATTGCAGCAGAGTGGCTTCAAAAAGGGGAAATTTAATTATGCTACAACAATTTGGGGAGTATGTTGGGATTGTATTTGGTAGTTTTATCACCATTTATATGGTGTTGGTCATTGGTTTTTACTCAGTAATTTTATTTTTGTCACTTCTTCAGCTTAGAAGAGAGTATAAGCTTGATAAAAAGCAAGCGTACGATGAATATCTTAATGATTTGTATACAAAGCCAATCTCCATCATTGTTCCGGCTTTTAATGAGGAGGCGGGGTTAATTCAAAGTGTTCGTTCTTTGTTAGGGATTAATTATCCTACCTATGAAATTATTGTAGTTAATGACGGATCAACAGATGACAGCTTAAATAAAATGATACGGCATTATGAAATGATGGAAATAAAAAAAGTCATTCGAAAGCATGTTGAAACAAAAAATATTAGAGGAATATACCAGTCAAAAACCTTACCCAACCTTTATCTAATTGATAAAGAAAATGGTGGGAAAGCGGATGCGTTAAACGTGGGTTTGAATTTTTCTCATTATCCTTATATTTGCTCACTTGATGGAGATTCCGTTCTCGAAAGAGATGCTTTCTTAAAGGTAATGAAACCTATTATGATATCAAATGAAGATGTCATCGCTTCTGGAGGAAGTATAAGAATTGCCAATGGCTGTAAAATTTCAAATGGTAATTTACTTGAAGTGGGATTATCAAACCACCCTCTTGTTATTATGCAGATAATTGAATATCTCCGTGCTTTCCTAATGGGGAGAATTGGATTGAGTCGACATAATCTTCTTTTGATAGTATCAGGAGCATTCGGTGTTTTTTCAAAAAGCTGGGTAGCCGAAGCAGGTGGATATAAGACTACTACTGTCGGTGAAGATATGGAGTTAGTTGTACGTTTACACAGGCTGATTAAAGAAAAAGGCGTAAACAAAAAAATTGTCTACGTACCAGACCCTGTTTGTTGGACAGAAGTCCCGGAAGAAACCAAGTTTCTACGAAGACAGAGAAGAAGATGGCACCGAGGATTATTTGAAAGTCTTTGGGCACATAGGAAGCTAGCATTTAATCCGAAATACGGATCGATCGGAATGATTTCCTTTCCTTATTTTTGGATAGTAGAGTTTTTTGGACCAATTATTGAACTCTTAGGATATATTTATGTATTATGTTCCTTGTTTTTTGGCGGAATTTATTTAGAGTTTGCTATTATCATTTTTCTTCTCTCTTGTTTGTATGGTTCTTTATTCTCCATGGCATCTGTGTTATTAGAAGAATGGAGTCTACGCAAATACCCAAAAGTATCACAAATCGTAAAACTATTCCTCTACTCAATGACAGAAACGCTGTGGTACCGTCCATTAACCGTTTTTTGGCGATGTGAGGGGATTTGGCAAATTATAGTTGGTGAGAAGGGCTGGGGAGAAATGAAAAGAAAAGGTGTATCCGAATGAAGAATTGGTTCACGAAACAGCAATTGCTTGTTTTTGCGGTTATTGGATTCATAGTTTTAGGTATAACATGTCCTTTTTGGCTTTGGTCAATTAAATCAAATACACAGTTAAATGTATTGATTCTTGATAAGACTGTTCCGGATCAAACGTATCGAGAACATAGTGGGCTAACTTGGCTTTTGAATAATGAGAAATATGTAACGAGTGAACGTGAAAGGTATAGCATTGAAAATAGTTATAGTGGATTTGTGCCCAAGGAGGGTGAAGAATATGAAATTCGAACTCTCCCTAAAGAACTAGGAAAGTATGATGTGTTTTATTTGGCTGATTCATACGGGGTCTATGAAAAGGAATTCTATGGAGAAAACCAACAGGGAGAACGGTCTGAGCATTTGTATGGTGGATTGCTTGAGGAAGAAGTAGATGCCATCCATCAGGAACTACTTTCAAATAACGGTAAAACCCTTATAGCTGAATTTAATACGTTTGCTAGCCCCACGTCCACTACAGCCCGTGAAAAAGTTTCTAACTTGTTAAATGTAGATTGGACAGGCTGGATTGGCAGGTATTTTCCAGAACTAGAGGGGGAAGAGGTTCCAACTTGGGTTAAAGAAAATTATGAGAAATCAAATGGGGTATGGAATTTTACCGGTGAAGGGCTCGTCTTTGTCAATAGCAATGATTATATTGTTGTCATTGATAAGGATCAGTTTAAAGGCGAAGGTCCAAGTTTTCAATATACAGCACTCGGTGAGAAGCAGTTTAAAAATAAGAAAAATGATGCTTACTATTCTTACTGGTTTGATGTTATTTCTGCAAGAGATAAGGACGAAATCTTAGCAACGTATCAATTATCTGTCACAAAGGAAGGCGAATCTAAGCTTATAGAGAATGGAATTCCAGTTACTTTTCCTGCTGTCATTAACCATAAAAATGCCAGCTATTCTGCTTATTACTTTGCTGGCGACTATGCAGATGAAGGTGATGTCCCGTCGCTTTATCAGACAAGGGGAATTTCTAATTGGAGAGAAATTGCTCAATCAGATTCTTTTTATTGGCGTGTGTATGTTCCGATGATGAAACAAATCCTTCGTCATGGTTTAGAACCATCAAAAAAACAGGAAAAGGTAGAGCTTGTAACAGAAAATGGAACAACCATAAACAGTAAAACAAATGAGACATCCATTCAAATCCAAAAGGATGGAAAGTGGGAGGACCTTTTAATAAAAGGGGTTAACATGGGAATAGCAAAACCAGGTTACTTCCCTGGAGAGACAGCGATCTCTAAAGATGAATACTCCAGATGGTTTAAATTGATTGGTGCAATGAACGCGAATACTATTCGTATATATACTATTCACCCTCCGCAATTCTATGAAGCATTTTATGAATATAATCAACAAGCCAAGAACCCTTTATATTTATTCCATGGTGCATGGGTGACAGAAGAAACGTTACTCGAAACCAATGACGCCTATCACCCGTCCGTTGTAGAAGAGTTCCAAAAAGAAATGAAAGATATAGTTGATATCGTTCACGGTAATGCTGTAATAAAAGAAAATCCAGGGCATGCTTCGGGTTCTTACACTCATGATATTTCCTCGTACGTATTAGGGTATATTATTGGAATTGAGTGGGATCCAGGTGTAGTAGTAAGCACCGATGCTGTTCATAGTGGAATGGAGCAGTTTAAAGGAAATAACTTCTATACAGAGAAGGCAACACCATTTGAGGCTTGGTTAGCAAACCGTATGGACGATATGGCAAGCTATGAGGCAGAAACGTATAAGTGGCAGCATTCCATGAGTTTTACCAACTGGGTAACCACAGATCTGTTATCCCATCCTGCTGAACCAGCAGAAGAAGAAGATATGGTAAGTGTTAACCCTAATCATATTAAAAAGACGAATCAATTTCATGGCGGTTTATTTGCCTCTTATCATGTATATCCATATTTTCCAGATTTCTTAAATTTTGAGGAAGACTATGTAAACTATGTAGATATTAGTGGGGAAAAGAATAACTATGCTGGGTACCTGCATGATTTGAATTTGGCACATGAAATGCCAGTCGTTATTGCTGAGTACGGAGTGCCTTCCTCTAGGGGATTAACCCATGAAAATGTACATGGAATGGACCAAGGAAACCATAGTGAACAAGAACAAGGAAACATTAATCAGAAGCTGTTCAAATCAATTGTTTCAGAAAATCTTGCTGGAGGCATGGTATTCTCGTGGCAGGATGAGTGGTTTAAACGAACATGGAATACGATGGACTTTGATAATCCTGACCGTCGACCATATTGGTCTAATATCCAAACAAACGAACAGATGTTTGGAATGCTTGGGTTTAGCCCTTCTTCCTTTGGAAAAGAAATGATCTTAGACGGAAGGGACAATGACTGGAGTAAATCCATGCGGGAACCTTTAGTGCAATCGGATGACGAAGATAACGTATTAAAAAGGATGTATGTGACCTCTGATGCAGCAAATATATATGTTCGCCTTGATTATCATCAATCCATAAATTTAAAAGAGACTCCTACCTATATCACATTTGATACGATAGAGGATCAAGGGCAGAAACAGATTACACTAAATGGTGGTCAATCCGTTTCAACAACATCTGGTGTTGATTTCTTAGCCACATTGGCAGGCAAAGAGGAATCAAGGATTACAGTTGATAGTTACTATGATTCTTTTTACTATCAATATGGGGAACGATTAAAGCTTATCCCAACTGAACCCTATCCTTCTTCAAAGGATAATGGAATATTCCACCCGATTCGCTTAGCTCTTAACAAACAGTTAACGATTCCATCTACTGGACAAACCTACCCTTTCGAAGCATATGAGACAGGGAAACTCCAATATGGCTCAGGAAACCCTAATGATAAAAACTATAACTCTTTGACAGATGTAAGCATTAGCGAGGATGGAAAGATGGTTGAGATGCGTATTCCTTGGTTAATGTTAAATGTAAAGGATCCGAGTCAAAAAGAAATAATTGGGGACATGTGGAAGACAGGGTTAAAAGATGGAAAAAATATAGATCGTATCTATCTTTCAGCTTTTATAATAACCGAAAAGGGTCTATCAAGTTTACCAGTAACAGAAGAAGAATCGGATACCATAACTAAAACAGTATTTTATGATTGGAAAAAGTGGGAACAGCCAGTGTATAGCGAAAGATTAAAGGATTCTTATTATATTATGAAGGAAACGTACGGGGGGATTAAATAGTGAGAAGGATATTATTAGCTGAGGATGAAGAAGTACTACGAATGCTAGTTGTTGATACTCTTGAAGAAGATGAGTATGAAGTAGATGAAGCGTCTGATGGCACAGAGGCCGTCGAGCTCTTTGAGAAAAATAGATATGATCTACTTGTACTGGACTATATGATGCCTGGGTTAACCGGGCTCGAAGTCATTCATCATGTTAGACAAAAAAATAAGGATGTAAAAATCTTAATGCTCTCAGCTAAAAGTCAACAATTTGAACAGGACAAGGTCATTGAAGCGGGTGCGAACTATTTTATAGCTAAGCCCTTTAGTCCTATGGAGTTGAAAGATAAGGTTGAGGTTATTTTAAATGAAGGATAGCTCGAATAAAAAACAAAGACTAATAAAACAATTTATTCAGTTAATGATACTTTTTCTTTCGTTATTTCTCATCGGCACATCCTTATATCTTTATCTCCAACATAAGGGCAGTAATGATTATGTGGAAAAAAGAGCGCTTATTGTCAATAAGGAGAAAACGACAAGAGATTTGTATTACTCTCTTAATACGGCTTTATTTGATGTCAGAGGGTATTTTGCTTTTGGGAATGAAGAACTAAAGAAAAGAGCACTCTCACAACAACCAGAAATTAGAAAGCTCGCAAAAAAATTGGACGCAAGCGTGACAAATGATGAGGATACCGAGTATGTTAGAGAGCTCGAAAGCTTTGTTGATTATTATTTTGTTGAAACACTCCCACAAGCAGTCCAGTACTATGAGACAGGACGTCAAGAAGACCTAATCAACTTAGCACAGCTTGGTGCAACAGCCAGAACAAATGAATTCTTAGATTTGACTCATGAATATATGGATGTAATCGATAATGAATTGAATAGAGCGATCAATGATATGAGGCGTAATCAAACGATCTATCAAAATGTGTATCTCGCTTTTGTCATATTCCTCTTAGCTTTTCTTTTTAGAATTATTAGGGGGATGTTCACAAATATTGGTGCCCCATTATCTGAACTAGCAAAGACTGCAACTGATATCACTGAAGGAAAGGACTCGGAAATCTTCGTCGACCCACATCGTAAAGATGAAATTGGTGCTCTGTCTCTAGCGCTAAAGAAGATGCTCCTTTCCATTCAAGAAAAAGAACAAAACCTATTAGCGCAAAATGAGGAATTATTAGCTCAACAAGACGAACTTTACGCACAACAATCTGAGTTAGAAAATGCGCTGTATGTAGTTAATGAAAGTAAACACAAAATAGAGAATCGAAATGAATTAACGAACAAATTAACAAATGCCCTAGAAAAGCAAAAGCTCTTAGACAGTATCGTGTTACACATGACACGGATCATCAAAGCGGACCGAGGGTTAATTATCTTGCTAGACGACCAAGCGCATAGCTCATATGGAATTTCGCCTTCTGGTATAGAACAGTTTAAAAAGAATATTTACAATGGCCTGAATAGCATTCTTATTGTACATCAGCAACCATACACGATTAAGAGAGAAATAAAGGAACCGGAAAAAGGATACCATGAGGGTACATTGTACTCATATGATTTATACTTGCCTGTCATCTCCTCTAATGATGTGGTAACAGCCATCATGGTGTTTAGCAGGTTCGGTAATGCCTTTACAGAGTCTGAAATTGAAGAATTACAATCCATTACAAAGCAAATGAGCAATTCCTTAGAGAAGGTTTATATTTACGAATTGTCTGAAACGGAACGACTTAGAAACCAATCTATTTTAAATACAACCCATGAAGGAATACAGCTTATTGATCGGGACGGAGTAGTCCTGTTAGTAAATAAAGCTCTTTGTGAGATGTTTGAATGTGTAGTGGATGGAAGGGATTTAGTAGGTCTTGACCTCCAAGATTGGACAACCTTTATGCAAAAGGATATTGAGGAGCAGGATGAGTTTTTGCAGTTTGTCCAATCTGCTATAGAAAATAACCATGTCAATAATTCCAACTCATTTATTTACAAACGATTAGATAAGCATCAAGTGATAAAGGTTTATAGTGAAGCACTATTTCAGGATGACATTCGAATTGGTACGATTATCGTTCATCGAGATATTACAAAGGAATTTGAAGTCGATCAAATGAAATCTGAGTTTGTAAGTACAGTTAGTCATGAGTTACGAACTCCATTAGCAAGTATTTTAGGATTTACGGAGCTTATGTTGCATCGAGAGCTTAAACCAGATAGACAGCAGAAATATTTAACAACTGTTTATAATGAAGCAAAGAGACTTACAGCGTTAATTAATGATTTTCTAGATGTACAACGTATGGAAGCGGGGAAACATACGTATGAGAAGAAATACTTTGAACTATTACCTATCGTTGAATCGGTCACACATTCTTTAAGAGGTACGACGAAAATCCATGATATAAATGTAACTACAAAGTTAGAGAATGATTGGATTTTAGGAGATCGAGAAAAAATCGAACAAGTGTTAACAAACCTAGTTGGAAATGCAATTAAGTACTCTCCAGAAGGCGGAAAGGTTCAACTTCTTCTCTTTGAGGAAGATGGGGAATTAAAGGTGAGAATTTCTGACGAAGGTCTTGGTATTCCTGAAAATGTAGGGCAATCCATATTCACAAAGTTTTATAGGGTTGATAATTCCGACCGAAGAAAAATAGGCGGAACTGGACTTGGCCTAGCTATTGTTAAGGAAATCATGAGCGCTCATGATGGTGATGTAACTTATACATCTGAGTATGGAAAGGGTAGCACTTTTACAATTTCTTTTCCTATTGTCAAGAAAGAGGTAAGTAGCACGGCTGATACGAACGATATAGAAGCATCCACCTACAAAGTGTTTGTGATTGAGGATGACGAAAGCCTATTAGATTTAGTTTCTCAAGAGTTATTAGATAACGGGTTTACGGTTACACAATTCACCAATGGTGAGCATGCCGTGGAGGCCCTAAAGAAAGAAGTGCCTGATGCGGTAGTCTTAGATATTATGTTAGATAAAGGAAACGTCGATGGCTGGGATATTATGCGGTTTATTAAAGAGAAAAAGGAATTAATGCAAATTCCAGTAATCATCTCTAGTGCACTTGATGAGCGTGATAAGGGTATTGCGAATGGAGCCGAGGAGTACTTTATTAAACCATATAAAACAAGTAAGTTATCCAAAATTGTGATGCAATTGTTATTAAAGCTCGGAAAAGAAGGGCAAGTGATCGTACCTTTTGTAGAAGGTCAGGATACTGAACGATAAGGGATAAGTAATTTACTTTTGAAGGGCCTAAGCTTTGCTTTGGCCTTTTTTTGTTCAAATAATAAATTAGGCTTGTCAATGTGTTTTGGACAAAAAACCTTTCGGGAAAGGAAAGACTACAAAGAAAATATCGGCGTGGTTGCCGTTTATATAAAGGGAGCGTCTACCGAATTGGTAGGCGCTTCTATGATATAGATCAAATATTTATATCTGGAAATATGGAAGGCGAATCAGTAAACGGTGCTTTACATAAAATTTTCTCTTCAGTAAAGGGGTGAGTAAACTCAACTTTATAGGCATGAAGTGCTTGTCTTGAGAGCTTAACACTGCTCCCATAAAGGATATCACCAATCAGAGGGTGACCAATAGAACTTAAATGTACTCGGATTTGATGGGTTCTTCCTGTATCTAGTTGACAGCTTATCAAACTTGTATCCTTTTTTGCCTCATATACGTGTACATTATAATGTGTAACTGCTGTTTGACCAGTAGGGGACACTCTTCTTCTAGTTGGATGATGCCGATCTCTCCCAATAGGGTCTGAAATGGTACCTGAGCTATTCTTCAATTTTCCTTCTACTAGTGCCATGTATGTTCTTTTTATCTTTCTCTCCTCCAGGAGTCTATCTAAAATAGCTCCGGCCATTCGATGCTTGGCAAAAATAACAGCTCCTGTTGTATCCCTGTCAAGACGATGTATATGCT
The DNA here is from genome assembly GCF_001591645.1 of Robertmurraya korlensis NBRC 107688. Taxonomy (GTDB): domain Bacteria; phylum Bacillota; class Bacilli; order Bacillales; family Cytobacillaceae; genus Robertmurraya_A. The sequence continues at coordinate 38,495 of NZ_BCVH01000027.1, forward strand.
TAATGTAATAAAGTTCTCCTTTTGATTGTAGATGAAAGGCTACACCATTTAAAAGACTATGGTCGTCTTCCTCTGAGTTCGGATGAGTATCGATACCAGCTGGTTTATTAGCAATCAGAAGGTGGTCATCTTCATATAATATGGCAATATCTAAATAGGTAGGTTGTACTGTAGAGACCTCAGGCTTAAAGAATGGAATAGATAAGGTATCTCCCAAATGGAGAGGAGAAGTCCAGTTTGCTTCCTGTCCGTTAACTAATACACTTTTATCCATTCTCAGTTCATGGACAAGCTTTTTTGGTGCTTTCCAATGATCTTTAAATAAACTTTCTATTGTGCGTGTCTCCCATTGCTTTGGGATATCGATTGTGAACTGTTGTCCAATTTTTTTTGTTTTTAACATGGTATTCTCCGTTCTCATGCCTGAATTGTTCGTGGTGATAATTACCACCATAGAGACAGGTTTTTTTATGGTATTCTTAATCTATATTTTACATTAGAACTTAAGGATATTTAAAGGTGGGTTATAAGTGAAGATTGTTTTTGCGTCGACACCAGACCAGGAAGAGAAAATAAATGAGCTTGTTAAAAGGTTTTATCGAGATATTTTCCCTATGTATTTCTCTGATAAAGACATAAAGAAGTTTGAGAATCAAAATGTACTTAATAATGAAACTGCGCAGCTTGACGGTACTTTAAAGGAAGCATATCATGTGATAGCTTCACTTCAAACATTGGTATCAATACTAGAATCAAGCATCCTATTGTATGATCACCAAGCTCTATTTGAAAAAAATGTAGAAACGCTACATGAGTATGGATTTATCTTCCCATTTTCTTATGATCAATTTATCCATGCAAGAGAAAACAAGACTAGCTTTTTTAGCACATACACACAAGCTGCAAATCAATTATTAGTATAAAAGCCGACTACAAAAGTAGTCGGCCTTTTTCAAAACTTATTTTGTATTTTTGTTAAACCAGCTCTCAAATTCGGGCTCTTCATGGTAGCCTACGATTCTTGCTACTTCTTTTCCATCCTTATATTGGACAATTGTAGGTGTTTCTTGAATACCGTAATCATCCCAGCCCTGTTCAAACTCGAGAAGATTGTATTGGACAAGATTAATATCCATCTCTTCTGCTAAAGGAGCAACTACTGGGGTTGTTCGTTGACAGTGTGAACAAGTAGGACTGTAAAAATACACGGTCAAATCATCACCATTATCTAACTGAGTTTGAAGATCTTCCGGAAGTATTAGGTTTTGATAATTGGGATCCTCTAATTGATTAATTGTTTCAGGATGAAGAGTATCTTTGTTGTAAATATTTTCTTCACTGACCTTTTCTTCATTTTGCATTTTTGTTACAAAAGCTAATGCGCCAAACAAGGCAGCAATAATACCAATAAAAATCACAACTTTTTTCATAAAATTATTTTTCCTCCTTCGTTTGCTTCCAAATTAGAAAGCTGCAAACAAATACGATGATAAATGCGATGAGAGCAAGAAAAGGGATGGTAATAAATCCTAGCCAATTAATGTATTGACCCGTACATGGGATTCTTCCACAAGCTGGTGCAGCATCAGCTAAAAAGGAAAGTTTCTGTAATCCGAAATGATAAAGGGAAATCATCCCACCAATTACAGACAGAATCATTGTATAAAAGGCGATACCATAATCCTTTTTAACAGTCGCAATACCTAATAACACAACAAATGGGTACATGAGGATTCGCTGATACCAGCATAATTCGCAGGGCTCGTACTGACGTATCTCTGAAAAATATAAACTGCCAAACATTGCTATTAGTGCTGCAGCAAAAGCAAGGAAGAGCAGGTTCTCACGCTTGTCACTTTTTTTCATACACTATTCTCCTTAAACGTATTGACCGTGAATTTATTATAAATACATAGATGATAAATGTATATGAATCTACTCACAATTCTTCTTTTTTTCCTACTATTCCATAAAAGAAGAAAGTAATGATTTCCTTAATAAATTGATCCTTGTTTGAGTTAGATTGGAAGATTTCCGAATGCTTTTGAATAGAGTCTGTCATTGCTTGGAGGATAAAAAGAATCGTATTCATTGAGAGACTGGATGAGATATCACCGCTTTTTCGTCCATTTTCAATAAAAGTAACAATGAGAGGCATAGATTTCTCGTTTGCGAATTGTTGAAATAAATTCGCAATCTGGCTATTCTCCGAAATAACTGCTTCAATAAATTCAGGGCTTAATTCATTTGTGGATGAAAGCTTTAATTCAACCAATTTGAGTAGTTTGTCTTGAAACGAAAGCTCGCTATAAATTAATTGTTCAAACATGTCAGTTTGTCTTTCAAGATATTCCTTTAGTACGTCATAGACGAGCTCGTCCTTGCTTCCAAAATAATTATATATCGTTACTTGAGAAACATTCGCTCTTTTAGCAATTTCATGAATGTTTACTTTTTGAATTCCGTACTTAGTGAATAAAGAAAAAGCAGCCTGGCGAATTTGTTCCATCTTTTGAAGCCTTCTTCGTTCAAACCCGTTCATATCTTCACCTCTAACCAATTTTAAAAAAAAATATGAAATAATACAAATGTAATATTAAAAAACTTGGAGATATGTGGATTTTTTATCAAAAACATATATAATGAAAATGGTTTCTTAAGTTGTCATAAAAACTAACGATTAAAAAGAGGGAAATGAACGCTTTGGCTTGAATAATAGAATTAGAAAACACTTTCAGGAGGATACGATATGAGCTGGAAAGATAAAGTACATACTTGGAATCAATTTGATAAGCTCCCAGAAGAATTAAAGGGGCAACTAGAAAAACTAACCGATGTGGAATTAGAGGATGCTTTTTATAAAAACTTAGAGTTTGGTACAGGTGGAATGCGTGGAGAGATAGGTGTTGGTACAAATCGTATGAATATCTTCACGGTTAGAAAGGCATCTGCTGGACTCGCTACATATATAGAAGAATTTGGTCAGGAAGCAAAGGACAGAGGTGTAGTTATTGCATACGACTCACGCCATAAATCAAGTGAATTTGCTATGGAAGCAGCCAAAACACTAGCAACAAAAGGGATTCAGGCGTATGTATTTGATGAGCTTCGTCCCACTCCAGAACTATCGTTTGCTGTTAGGCACTTAAATGCTTTTTCAGGGATTGTCATTACTGCAAGCCATAACCCACCTGAATATAATGGCTATAAGGTATATGGTCCCGATGGTGGACAGCTTCCTTTAGAAGGAGCAGATAAGGTAATTGAAAAGGTAGATGCGATTTCAAATGAGCTGACCATTGAGGTACGTGATGAACAGGAGTTAAAAGAGCAAGGTTTAATTAAAATGATTGGTGCAGAAGTGGACCAAGCGTATTTAGAGAAGCTTGTAACGATATCTGAGAATCCGACATTAGCTAAAGAAACTGATCTACAAGTTGTTTTTACACCCCTACATGGGACAGCTAATAAGCCGGTGCGTTCTGGGTTAAAAGCATTTGGATATGAAAATGTAACGATTGTTAAGGAACAGGAGTTGCCTGATCCACAGTTCTCTACTGTGAAAAGTCCAAACCCTGAAGAGCATGCTGCGTTTGAACTGGCAATTGAAGCAGGAAAAAAAGTAAATGCTGATTTATTGATTGCAACGGACCCTGATGCAGACCGTCTTGGAATTGCTGTTAAGAATGATTCAGGGGAGTATGAAATCCTTACGGGTAACCAAACCGGAGCCTTACTACTCCACTACTTACTTGAAAATAAAAAGTCAAAAGGAACATTACAAGAAAATGCAGTGGTTTTAAAGACCATTGTTACGTCTGAATTAGGTGCAAGTATTGCTGCTTCTTATGGTGTTCCAACTATAGATGTGTTAACAGGTTTTAAGTTTATTGCCGAAAAGATTAACGAGTATGATTCAACAAACGAACATAGCTTTTTATTTGGGTATGAAGAGAGCTATGGCTATTTGATTGGTGACTTTGCTAGAGATAAGGATGCCATTCAGGCTTCCCTTTTAGCAACTGAAGTATGCGCGTATTTTAAAAAGCAAGGAAAGTCTCTTTATGAGGCATTATTAATGATTTTTGATAAGTATGGATATTACCAAGAAGGTTTGCGCTCATTGACTTTAAAAGGAAAATCTGGTGCAGAAACGATTAATAAAACGCTCGAATCCTTCCGTGCTGAGCCACTTGAAGAGCTTATAGGTTTAAAAGTAGTAAAAACTGAGGATTACTTAACAAGTACAAGATATGAGCGTGGAGTCGAGGAAACAATTGATCTTCCTACTTCTAACGTATTAAAGTACTTCTTCGAAGATGGATCATGGGTATGTCTTCGTCCATCGGGTACTGAGCCAAAAATCAAATTTTATTTTGGAGTAAAAGGATCCAGTTTAACGGAAAGCAAAGAAAAGTTAAAGTCAATTGAAGATGCATTTATGCAAGCTGTAGAAAATAGAATGAATACACTTTCTAAATAATGTAAAAAACACGGTCTAATATGACCGTGTTTTTTTGGTGGAATTCTGTATTTACCCCATGGTTATCGCTGTATCAAGCAAGCCGTCGTTTGCTTCAACAAGATCATTTGCATGGTCAATGTAACGTAGTAAAGAATATAAATGTTTCTCAATAACGGAGTAGTCTTTTTCGAAATTGTAAGCGTGAAGGAAATGTTCAATTTTTTTGGCTAAAAATTGGTCCTTCGTTCGTACCATCAGTATTAATAAGTTGTCCCATTCAGAGCGATGTGTATAGTACAAGGCTCGATCGTAATCAACATGATTCATTTCTCTCTCCTCCTCTTAAGGAGTTGAGTATAGTGTATGATTTTCTGATAAAAACACTCTCAGAAAAACTTGTCACTGTTGATATATCTGAGTTTTCATGTTTTTCCTGTATAGGTTGATCTCATTTAAGACACATTAAAGATGGAAATTTTATATTAGGAATTGATGAAATGAAGACATTGATTTTTCTTGTTTGCTTTATTCTATATTGTCCAACTGCTTTTGCTAATGTTGTCAATCCAGCACAAACCTACACATATAAACAAATGGAGTTAGACATTCAACAATTGCAGGAATTATACGACGAAGAAATAGAAGTAAAAATAATTGGCCAATCTCATTTTGGACAGCATATTCCCGCAATAAAGGTTGGAGATGGAAAAGAAAATATTTTACTAATTGGAAGTCATCATGGGAGAGAATGGATGACAAGTTCGCTGTTAATGGCCATGATTGAAACTTATGTGAGTGCCTACTCCAAAGGTTCAAAGGTGGGTCCCTTCGAAACAGGTATGCTTAAAGATGTATCCATTTGGTTTGTACCAATGCTTAATCCGGATGGAGTAGAGATTCAACAGCAAAATATCCCGCTCTTCTTTGCCGACCAAATATTTGTTATGAACGAAGGGAAGGGTGATTTTTCTCGTTGGAAGGCCAACGGTGTGGGAGTTGATTTAAATCGTCAATATCCAGCCGGTTGGAACTCTTTAGGGGGACCAAGGGCGCCTAGTTTTCAGTTTTATAAAGGCCGTAGCCCCTTAAGTGCAATGGAAGTTCAAGCAATTACTTCATTTGTTGATAGTATCCAACCATCAATTGCTGTTGCTTATCACTCAACTGGCCAAGAGATTTATTGGAATTATCATAATGGGAAGAATAAACAAAGAGATTATTCTATTGCAAGTGAGATTGCTGAATTAACAGGCTATCAGGTAGCAAAACCTCCCAAAAAGGCAACAGGGGGTGGATTTACAGACTGGTTTATTACCAAGTATCACAGGCCGGCATTAACGATTGAAGTATGTCCCCCAATGATTAACAGTGCTCCACCACTATCTGCCTTCCCGGAAGTTTGGAAAAGGAATCAATACGTAGGATTGAAGTTAGTGGAAAAGGTTAAGAATTTACATAAAAGTAAAGAGGAATTGAAAAAATAAAATGACATGTAAGGAGGTATTCGTTTGAAAAAAATACTTGTCCCCATATTCACTCTAGTATTAATAGTCACTTCTTTTGCAGCTGGCCATGCAGAGCAGCCGGGCTTGGATTATAAAAAGTTTGGAAGAATTGCAACAGCTGTTGTTATTGAAGATTATCCTGGACAGAAGGTAGTGGAATATAAGTACGAGGGAAGAGAGAAACTAGCTGAAAATAAGGTGTTGGATTCATTCCGATTCCAAGTAATGGTAAATGGCAAGGGACAGTTTGTGACTGTCAAAATTACGCATGACAATAGTGCAGGGAAAGAACTAACGATTACACTAGAAGAAGAGAAATAAAGGTAAAAGCAGGGCTCTTAAAAATTAGGGTTCTGCTTTTTTGCATTCTATAGTACATCATTCTCTCTCTCGGTTCATACATTGTGATAAGAGCAAAAAGGGGGAGAAAGCTAATGCGTGAACAAGAACAGAAGGATTTACAGTATGCCATTGAAGAGATAACGGAGATAGCGGTTGGCTTTGGACTCGATTTTTATCCAATGCGTTATGAAATTTGTCCGTCTGAAATTATTTATACATTTGGAGCATATGGCATGCCAACAAGATTTTCCCATTGGAGCTTTGGCAAGCAGTTTCATAAAATGAAGCTTCACTATGATCTTGGATTGTCAAAAATTTATGAACTTGTTATTAACTCTGACCCTTGTTATGCATTCTTATTGGATTCCAATTCCCTTATTCAAAACAAGCTAATTGTTGCCCATGTTCTAGCCCACTGTGACTTTTTTAAAAATAATGTTCGATTCCAAAATACAAAAAGAGATATGGTAGAAAGTATGGCTGCAACAGCAGAGAGAATTCGGCAATACGAAGTTAAATATGGAAAACACGAAGTTGAAACATTTCTTGATGCGGTACTTGCGATTGAAGAACATATTGACCCTTCATTAATGAGACCAAAGCTTGCTTGGAGTATGAAGGATGTTGAATATGAAGAGGAAGTTGTCGCGATAAGTCCTTATGATGACTTATGGGATTTGGATGAAAAGGATAGAAAGAAGCCTGAACCTTTACGAAGAAAGAAGAAATTCCCTCCACAGCCTGAGAAGGATCTATTATTATTTATTGAAAGTTACAGCCGTGAATTATCAGACTGGCAACGTGATATTTTGACAATGATGCGCGAAGAAATGCTATATTTCTGGCCACAGCTGGAAACAAAGATTATGAACGAAGGGTGGGCATCGTTTTGGCACCAAAGAATCCTCCGTGAGATGGATTTAACGAGTGGGGAAGCATTAGAGTTTGCGAAACTAAATGCAGGTGTTGTCCAGCCATCCAGAACAGGAATAAACCCATATTACCTTGGGCTGAAGATATTTGAGGATATCGAGGATCGATACAATAATCCAACCGAGGAAATGAAGCGTCGAGGAGTCCAACCTGGGTCGGGTCGCGAGAAGATGTTTGAAGTGCGTGAAATTGAATCGGATATTTCCTTTCTCCGTAATTATTTAACAAAAGATCTCGTTATGCGTGAGGATATGTATTTGTTCCAAAAGCAAGGAAAGGATTATAAGGTTGTTGATAAAGCATGGGAAAATGTTCGAGATCAGCTAGTAAGTATGAGAGTGAATGGTGGATTTCCTTACTTAATGGTAACAGATGGAGATTACATGAAAAACGGTGAGCTTTATATTAAGCATGGGTATGAAGGGATTGAACTTGATATAAAATATTTGGAAAAGGTTATGCCATATATCCATCAGCTTTGGGGAAGAAGTATTCATATGGAAACGGTTATTGAAGGGAAAAATATGCTTTATACGTACGATGGGAAAAGTATTCATAGAAAGTATTTATAGAGAGGAATAACCCCATTCAGGATTTGAATGGGGTTATACTATTTATTCCCCTTTTTTTACCAGTTCAACCGCTTCTTTTGATACATAGAATGTTCCATTCGATTGAACAGTTACACTTCTTACATTCTTTGTTTCGCCATTAATAACAACAATGTCTTTATTAACTGGTAATTCAGCAACTGTTTTTCCTTTTTTCACAACAAGAATAGGGTTTTCTTTGTTTGTCGAATCTACGCTTATAGTAGCTCCAATTGTTTTAAAAGCAGATTCTGCATTAACAAATAATTGGTTATCTAGTTTCTTTAAGTCAAATCCCATAGCGCTAGCTACTGAATGTGCAATGTCTGTATTTTCAATAAAACCAACAGGCTTTCCAGGTCCGTAAGAATACATAAACAAATCCTCACCTGTATGGCCACCAGTTGTAAAACCGATGTTCGCACGAGTAGCAAGAAGTTGAACAAGTGTCTTTCTTAAATCAGTTGAACCCACAATAGCTGCTTTTTCTTCCTCTGAAGGATTTACAATTCCATATAGAGCAGCTACTTCTAACGCATTTGATTTATTTGCGTTTAACTGACTTAATGCACCTTCAAGTGTCATTTTTGCTGGCTTTAGTGGATCAATGAATTCTGAAACAGGCATAGATGGGTAAGTACCACTTGTACTTTGGTTTCCGATTGAAATACCACTGTTTCCATGATCTGACACGGCAATAACCATTGTGTTTTTATCTTTTTTTGCAAACTCAAGAGCTTCTTTTACAGCAGCGTCAAATGCAAGAGTATCGCTAATCATACCAATCGCGTCGTTTGCATGTGCAGCCCAGTCAGGTTTACTTCCTTCAACAAATAAGAAGAATCCATCTTTATCTTTAGAAAGAGTTTCTATCCCTTTCTTTGTCATTTCAGCCAAGGTAGGTTCTTCCGGTTTAGTAGTGGAACGATCCATGTCGTAGGCCATAGCAGAAGGAGCGAATGATCCCCATAATTTATTCGATTTAGAATTTAATAATTCCTCTCGAGTATCTACAAAGTCATAACCTTTGCTAACAATTGTATCAAGTAAGTTTTCTCCGTCCTTACGGCTCTCAGGAAGTAGAGACTTTTTTCCTCCACCTAAAACAACATCCATGTCTTGATATACTTGTTGTTCGGCAATATTGTCATAATCGCTTCTATGTCCTGCGTGTGATGAGAAGGCTGCAGGAGTTGCGTGTTGAATTTCTGAAGTAGAAATGATTCCTGTTGCTTTTCCGCTAATTTTTGCCCCTTCTAAAACGTTAGCAACTGGCTTATAAGGCGTATCTGCTAGAGACGGATCAACCCCAGGGTTTGTAACCGTTGATGGTAAGACTCCGACGTATTTATCGTTTGACTTATTTCCAGTTGCAAGGGCTGTTCCAGCAGGCGCTGAATCAGTAATAGCAGATTCAGCGGAATATGTACGAACGCCACCTGTTAGTATTTCATCCATAGCAAGTGGTTCCCCTTTGTACCATCTAGCAAGGGTTGTTGTAGAAGAGCTTACCCCATCCATTACTAGGACAATAACATTCTTTGCTTTTTCAGGGTCTTTTTTTGCTTCAACCTTGTCATTACCAGCTGTTAATCCTAATGAACCTAGTGCAAGACTGCTTGCTAAAGTAATCCCCATTACTTTCTTGTTTACCTTCATTCCTTCTCCTCCATTCGTTTAACTCTACTTTTGTAAGTATACAGACGGAGTTTTAATAGAATGTTAATAAAATGTAAATCTATTATATAAATGTAAAAAAACAGGAATAGGAATGCGGACTATAAAAAAACCTTAATATGAATGTATTAAGATTATAAAACAACAATTGCTTGGCTACCCATTTGTTGCCATGCTTGAATGAATGATTCTCGATCAAGCTTTTGATTTTTTTCTCCATAAGGGTTATTGATATAGATAGTATCGGTATCAAAGCCTGTGATGACAACACTATGCATTTTATAAGTGATTTCAACCTCGCCCTGCGGTGTTTGCCACGTTTCAAATTCGTCAATTGGAGCGAAGGTGGAGGTGGTAATGATCCAAACAGGATGACCTTCAGCGACTTGTTTTAATAAATCATCAAATGATTGATTTGTTAAGTCAATTACATGGTCCGAGTAATTTGTTGCAAGGTCATATATAGGGCCGTGGTATACTCCTAGTCCAGGTCCGTCTTCCATATTCCCAACAAACCCATTATTAGGATTTCCGTACTCACCACTATTATATCGGAGTGGTGTACGTACAATTTCTTCAGCTAATTGATTCTTAGTTACCTCAAGACCATTATATTGTAAAATCATTGCTAAGCTTGTTACTTCACAACCATTGTATAATCTAGGACTATCCATTTGGTTTAATAATGGTACATCAAGAATAGTCTCAGTTATTTTTTGTCCATCTTCAGTAATCTCTTCTTCAATTACAGGACTGGTGGAAGAAATTTCTTCCGTGTATAAATTGGTAGTGGTAGTTTGAATGGCCAAAGTAGTTCCTTCATCGTTAGGGGTAATTTGAGCCAGTTCATCGTTAGATAGAAACAATGCTATAGCAAACAAGGTGCTGGATAAGAGGATTGCCGGGATCTTATAGTTCATGAAAACCTTCCTTCTTCATATATTAATAGATTTCATAATCATAAATTCAAAGTATGAACAAATTATTAAGACACTGGGAAGAATTGACGACGGTTTAAGGAAGAATTATAGAAAAAGGATGCTTGACAGGGGGTTTTTAAAGAGATAAAATGATTGAAATTTAGATACTAGAGAGTGAGAAAAGGTATATTTTTTCTGCTATATAGTAGGGAGTATACCTTTTTTAAGTAAGAGGTGAATGATGAAGAAAACAAAGGGTTCTATGGAGGCGGAAATTAGTAAAGCTATTACTCAATGGGAGAAGGACTACTTAGGCAGAGGATCAATATCAGTAAAGGCAGATATTCTAAGGGATATGATCATTGTAACTTTAAAAGGAATTTTAACTCCAGCTGAGTATTCGGTATGTGAAACAAAAGATGGGATGTTATCCATTAAACGTACACGTGCTGATTTAGTTGAGTCTGGAACAAGTGACTTAAAACTACTAATTACCCATATTACTGGCCAAATGGTGCTGAATTTTCATACTGATATAAGTACTCGTACAGGAGAAAGAGTAATGATTTTCCGTTTACAAGGTGATCTTGAAAAGGAGTTTTAATTAATTTATTATTATTTTTCCATTGACGATTTTTCAAAAGCATCATATGATAATCTTAAGAATTTAATAAGATATTCCTTAAAGGGGAGTAGCTTTTACAACAAAGTCGTCATTTCAGAGGCACCTTGCTCTCGGCTTTGTTGGCAACAATACCTGTTGTTAGCAAGACCTTTACCTATCATGGTAAAGGTCTTTTTTGCGTCTCAAACCTTTACCAAAATATAGTATTTGGGAAGGGGGAGAGTGTAAGAATCAGTAAATGAATGCATGAGATTTAATCGTTATAGATATGGAATGTCAAAAGAGTACTTGGTGGAGAGTTCTCAATTGAAAGGGGAAACGAAAATTGGATCTTAGTTTATTATTAGAATATGGTTGGGTATTATTAGTTCTTATTGCATTAGAGGGATTACTTGCGGCAGATAATGCCCTTGTATTAGCTATTATGGTAAAGCATTTACCTGAAGAAGAAAGAAAAAGGGCACTATTTTATGGTTTAGCAGGTGCTTTTATTTTTAGATTTGCTTCCTTATTTGTTATTTCTTTCTTAGTGGATGTATGGCAAGTTCAGGCAATAGGTGCGATCTACCTATTATTTATCGCCATAAATCATATTGCTAGGAAACTTTTTAAGAAGAAACTTGAAGAGAAAATAAATGAAAAAGAAAAGCAAGAAAAGAAATCGGGTTTCTGGACAACAGTGATCAAAGTTGAGTTAGCTGACATAGCTTTTGCAGTAGATTCAATTTTAGCGGCAGTTGCTTTAGCCGTAGCTTTACCAGATACCCCACTTCCTCCTATCGGTGGTTTAGATGGAGGTAAGTTCTTAGTTATCTTTGCTGGAGGTTTAATTGGGTTAATTATCATGCGTTTTGCAGCAAACTTCTTTGTAACACTTCTGGCCAAGCGCCCGGGTTTAGAAATCGCTGCATTTGCTATTGTAGGTTGGGTAGGGGTAAAACTGGCAGTATACACATTATCACACCCAGCATTATCCGTACTTCCTAATACATTTGCAAAGTCACCTGAATGGAAAATTACTTTCTATATAGTATTAGTTCTGATTGCATTAGCTGGTTGGTTTCTCTCAAAGGAAGTGAAGGAAGTAGAAAACGCAGCATAACGAAAAAAAGTGTTCATTAGAATTATCTAATGAACACTTTTTTTCGACAAAAAATGATAAAAATCTATTGACGATAAAAAACACTGATGGTATTATAAGAATCTGCTTACGAAACAACACACATTTAAATGCCTCAATAAAAAAATATAAAAAAGTGTTGACGAGATAAGCAGAAAATGTTATTCTAATATAGTTGCTTCCGAGCGACGATGTAATGAATGATAACAATTTG
>NZ_BCVH01000028.1 GCF_001591645.1 Robertmurraya korlensis NBRC 107688
TTCATTATTAATTCCTCCAGTATGTTTTGAATTACTCCCATTTACCTGAGAGCCTATTAATAAGAAATTAGATAAGTTCTTTTTAGTAAGAAGATGTTGTTGCTATCTTCTTGTTGATTTCATATTACAATGAAAGCGATTTCATTTATATCTATCATTTTTCCGTTTCACAACGGAAAAAATTATTAACGATAGTTTCCTAATCAAAAATTTAGATTGTAAATTTCCTTTTAAGGTTTGTTTAAGGTTACCCACCGATAATGTGAATCAAGGAGCTAACATAAAGGAGTTGAACATGGTGAAGGCATTGACCTTAAATGGCATTCAAGGGAGATATGAACTAAAGCATGAAATCACAAAAATGGACTGCTATTTATTAAGAAGCAAGCTACAGCATGTGATGATTGCTGACCCCAATGCTAATAATGATGGGAAATACTTAATAAGAAGTGTATACTTCGATAATTTTGATAATAAAGTTCTTCAACAAAAGAAGGAAGGCTTTTTCGAGCGAGATAAGTTTCGTGTCAGGCTGTATGATCATAACACTAGCTATATCAATCTCGAAAAAAAGAGCAAACGAAACAATATGACCTATAAACAAAAATGCCGTATGACCATTGAAGAATATGAAAAGGTAAGAACCGGAGACATTGCTTGGATGGAAAATGATTCACGGCTATTGATGAGAGATTTATATATGCAGATGAATCTCCTGCAGATAAAACCTGTTACCATCGTGGATTATGAGAGAGAGGTTTTTATTTATGAGTACGGGAATGTCCGAGTCACATTCGATAGCTCAGTTAAGACAAGCTTCCGAAACAATGATCTTTTAAATCCAGATGTCCCAATGGTGGAAACAACCCCTGGTATCGTCATTCTAGAAGTCAAGTACGATGAGTTTTTACCTGATATCATCAAGCAGTTAGTTCAACTTCATGACAGACGAAGAGGCACTTATTCAAAATATCAAATAAGCCGTATGTTCGGTTAATATTATTGGAGGAATAAAGATGGACACAATTAATTTTCAAGATATATTTAAATCTAAATTTTTGGAGCAAACCAGCAGTTTTTCAATCGTTGATTCATTGATTGGATTATTTGCATCATTAGTGATTGGACTCTTTATCTATTGGGTATATAAAAAGACGTTTACTGGTGTGATTTATTCACACACCTTTAATATTTCATTAATTGTTATGTCAATGGCTACATCATTAGTTATCATTGGTATCTCGTCCAATGTATTGTTATCACTAGGAATGGTCGGTGCATTATCCATTGTTCGTTTCCGTACACCGATTAAAGATCCTATTGATATTGTTTACTTATTCTGGGCCATCATTGTAGGAATTCTTTGCGGAGCTGGTTTCGTACCACTAGCTGCTCTTGGTTCATTACTCATTGGAGCCATTCTTATCTTCTTTGGAAATCGTATTAAAGTGGAAAACCCCTATTTATTGGTTATACGTTACAACGGCAATTCAATTGAAAAGTCATTAGAGCATGTCGTATCAGAGAATTCAAAAAAGCATACGGTTAAATCAAAATCAGTGATGCCTGGTAGTGAATATGAAGTTACCTATGAAGTCCGTGTGAAGGATAATGACTTGAACTTCATCAACAATATTTCCGAAATGGATGGAGTAAGGTCCGCCATTATGCTAAGCTATGATGGGAATTTTACAGCATAGTATTATTGAAATTAATAATATCTCTTAACTTTGAAAAAGGAGATTGCCCTTCCCCCGGCAATCTCCTTTTATATTTTATTAGCGGTTGTAATCCATGACGTATAAGTATGGAATACGAATATCACCCGCAGATGAGCTTACATTTAAGTAGCTGCTAACGAAATTTGGCGTACCTGCTTGTCCACCTGCATGAGTACCACGGTTCACCACTTCTACCGTAATCTCCTTACTACCTTTAGCAGGGATCGTTACCTCCATATCGCTTACTTTTACATTTTCATCATCACTAATGGTGTAGGCTAGCTCTTTATTAGTTGGGTTCGTTAACGTAACAGTCATTGCATACGTTTGATTTCCTACCGGGCGAACGAGTCCAAAGCTTAAGGATGATGGGAAGGCAAGCGCTGAAGGATTCATTGCTTTGCTTAGGTCAATTAGACCTGCCCCGACCTTTAACGGATCTGACACATCTGTATCAGGTAGAACACTTCCTTCTACATCGTTTGCTGTACCCATTAAGGCTGCTTTTACTTCAGCTGGACCCCAGTCTAAATCATTTCTCTTGCTATAAGCCAATAATACGGCTGCTGCCCCCGCTACATGTGGGGATGCCATTGATGTCCCTTGATAAAGCTCATAACCTCCACCGACGACAGAAGAGTAAATATTTACCCCTGGAGCTGCTACATCCGGCTTAAGCGTGTAATTTGGTGTCGGTCCCCATGAGCTGAAGTTTGCTAACAGATTAGGATCGGTGTCCACCTTTTGCAAGTCACTATTGATCGTAACAGTACGATCTCCCGCCCAGCTAACAAGCGTCTTTCCTGCTTCGTTCCCAACCATTACGGCTGGAACTAGCGCCCCATCCGAAGACATTGGTGTTGGTTCAGCAATTCCATCAAGCTGATAAATAATCACCCCAACTGCACCGGCTGCAGCTGCGTTATTTATTTTTGTAGTAAATGTACACGAACCGCGTTGAATTAACGCAATTTTGCCTTCTAATGGCTTACCAGAAAGAGCGGTACAAGCCAGTTTATCTCCACCAGCTGCTTCTGCCCATACCGCATACTCACCTGTTAAAGGTTCTTTGACTTCTCCACCTTGTGTGCCCGTTGTCGCAATGGTTGGTTCTGTAAGTGCTGCTGATTCTAATGTCATAGCAAAGGTACGACTATTGGTTGTTGCTGCTACTGTGATTACCTTCTCTGCTGTTCCAGGAGATCCAACTGTGTAGTTACCTGGCCCTTCATTTCCAGCTGAGATAGCTACCACTACTCCCGCATCTACTGCTGAGTTCACGGTCATATCCAAGAGGTCTGCACCCTTATGTGGTGTTCCCCCTAAGCTTAAATTAAGAACATCCATGCCATCCTCAACCGCTTCTTCAACTGCTTTAGCAATAAATAAGCTTTTGGCATTTGCAATATCTCCCGGGAAAACATTATAGTTTCCTAAATATGCCCCAGGTGCCACTCCACTCAATGTTTTATCATCTAATTCAGTTTCTGTCCCTGCCTTTCCAGCAACCGTACCTGCTACATGCGTTCCGTGGCTATCAACTGCTTCTGCGCTTAGCTTTGGATCCTGGCTATATACCTTTGCCACAATTACCTTAGGTGTGGTTAGACTAGTATCGCCCTTAGGGAATTCTTCCGGATACGACATGCCTTCATTCGGCTCAAGGAATTCATGTGTATGATCTATCCCTGAATCAATGATACCGACTTTCATTCCTTCACCTGCATTTGCTTGTCCTCCAAGAGACTCCCAAATGGCTTCTGCACCGATTAAAGCATTGCTCTCACTCATTGCTTTTTGATAGGTTGCACTATACCCGCTCTTAACGGCCCCAGGTCCACGGCTAACTTCCTTTAAGGATGCTCCGTTCAACTTTAAGCCAATTCCATTAAAGGTAACATCATACTCTGTTACAACTTCTACTTGAGGGAACTGTCTAGCTAACCATTTTATATAATTTGATCGCTGGGCTTCTAATCGATTTCCATATTTCTTTGCAGCTTGTGACTGTAAATCTACCTTTTTCCCACTAGCTGGTTTTGTTTTTTCGTATCCTGTAATGCTTCCCTCATAGGAAGCGATTGGTGCATCACCAAACTGAATAAAAGCATACTCACTGTCTACTATAACGGAAGATTGTCCATCATCATTTTTCACTATTGCTTGAATCGGGACAGCTGCTGTAAAAATTAACAGAGAAATTAAGAGAACTCCAAAAATACTTTTTATGCTCCTAGCTATCTTCAACAAGTATTCCTCCCTTAAACTATTTTTCTTTGTACTTTCTAGTAAAACTACTAGAATTTACGTCTACTAGTTTAATTTCTATGAAGGAAAATTTAATCCTTTGACTAGTTTTGTCTTATTATGAAAATGATTTTGCTGAATTAACAGCTTTTCTGTAGGTAAAATGGGAATTCATGTATTTATTGATATATATGCTCGAACATTATAGAATACAAGAAAAGAAAATTAGTAGGAGGATTCAACATGATACAACGTACTGTATTACTAAAGTTCGCTGAAACAACAACACAGGAGCAAATGGAAGAGGTAATCAAACGCTTCAAAGCCTTGGAAAAAGCAATCACTGGAGTGGTAGAAGTTCAAGCTGCCTTCAATCTTTCTGAAAAAAGTAAGGAATACCAAGTGATTCTTATGGTTCGCTTCGAAAATGTGGCAGCTGTTGAAGCTTATACGATAAATGAACAACACCAAGAAGTTGCTGCCTTCATCCGCGAGGTTGGAAGACTTGATAGCATTGGTGTAGATATTGAGATTTAAGAGCTTATACCCCACAATATAATTGTGGGGTTTTGTATAAGCTAAGAAGAGGAAGTGTTTTTATGAAAATTGGAATCATTGGATTAGGAGATATCGCAAAAAAGGCATATTTACCCGTGCTTTCAGAAAAAGAAGAGATTGAGCTTGTCCTTTGTACAAGAAATGAAAAGACACTTAATCGACTTTCTAACAAATACCGAATTCAAGAAACCGTGAAGAATATTGATGAGTTACTTTCGAAAAAAATCGATGCAGCCATCGTTAGTACAGCAACAGAAGGACATTTTGAAATCGCGGAAAAACTGCTTCAAAATGGGGTTCATACATACATTGATAAGCCCATATCAATGAACTTCCATGAAACGGAGAGAATTGTTAGGCTAGCAAAAGACAAAGGGAAAATTGCCATGGTTGGTTTCAACAGACGTTTTATCCCTCGCGTGAGAGAGCTAAAGGAACATGGGAAACCAAACCTTATTATCATGCAAAAGAATCGCTATGCAGCACCTGATTATGTGCGTCGATTTGTGGTAGAGGATTTTATCCATGTAGTTGATACACTAAGATTTCTGATGGGGACGACAGTTATAGATGTAAAGGTAGAATATTTGAAAAATGGAGATTATCTGGATCAGCTCGTTATCCAGTTAATTGGTGATGGTTGTATTGCCATAGGAATAATGAATCGCAATGGCGGAGTGACAGAAGAAATGATTGAATATATGGCAGGTCATGAAAAGTTTGTTGTAAATAGCTTGGTTGAAACTACCCGCTATCATAATAAAGAAATAGGATTTACAAAATTTGGTGATTGGGAGCCGACACTCTACAAACGAGGTTTTTACCAGTTGCTTGATCACTTTATTGATTGTGTAAAAACAAATACAACACCTGACCCGTCGATCGAAGATTCTTTTATCACCCATGAAATTTGTGAGAGAATCGTTAAAATGATTGAGTCGGAAGCTTAACAAGGACACAAACACCCCCTGTAAAGCTCTAGAGGGGGTGTTCTTCTTATAGATGATTTCTTCTCGCAAAGTCGACAAAGCGGAATTTATCTGGCCTATGCCTGGATTCAGTGTATTGAAACAGGCTTGCATCATCCAAATAAACATAATTTTTGATGATGACAATATTATGATGACCTTCTAGGTCTAATAATTGTCGATCTTCCTCTGTTGGTTCTTCCACGATAATTTCTTTTTTGGCAAAGCTGATACTTAACTGTAGATCATTTTCAAGGTAGTCGTATATCGAGTGTTCACAAATTTCTTTTGTTAACATAGGAACGAATTTTTTATTCAGATAGTCTTTATCTAGGATTACCTTTTCTCCACCCATCTCTCTCACTCGAAATACTTGCCAGACATGGTCCTTACTAGACAAGTTTAATTGCTTCATAATGAATGGATCTGGTTTCATCAGTGAGAGTTCGTGAACCGTAGTGACTGGTTTTTGCCCCATTTTATCTGCTAATTCCCTGAAGCTTACTAGTCCTGAGACTGGAAAATCTACTTTTGTGCTTTTAATGACAATCGAGCCCTTCCCCCGGACTTTTTGTATATACCCGTTTTGTGATAGAAGGTTCAGTGCTTTTCGGATCGTTTCTCTCGATGTATTGTAACGGTCCTTTAACTCATGCTCAGAGGGCAATAGGGTATTAGGTGCAATTTGCCCGGCTTCTATTTGCTGTACAATATCGTTATGGATCGTTAAATACTTATTTGTCATGTTAAAAACTCCAGTTTACTTTTTTAAATAGTACACTACAGACTCATACGGTCTTAGTCGCAATTGCTTAAAATCCTCTGATGAGTCCGCATAGTTGGATAAAAGAATGGTACTAGCCATACTTTCGGTATCCACATACTCAGGTAATACAAACTCTACTTCTTTGGAATAAAAATTATTCACAACTAGTAGTTTCTCATCACCATTATCTCGTATATAAGCAAAAATAGCATCATGATCTGCTAAAAGCAACTCATAATTTCCGTCTGTTACGATATTGTACTCTTTTCTTAACTGGATAAGCTTTTGATAATGATAAAAAATAGAATCTTGGTCGGCCATTGCCTTTTCTGCATTGATCACTTTGTAGTTTGCTGCTGGTTGAATCCAAGGTGTTCCTGTTGTAAAGCCTGCATTCTCCTCACTATTCCATTGAACAGGTGTTCTCGAATTGTCACGTGATTTTTGCTTGAGGATATCAAGAATTTCCTCTTCCGCCATGCCTTTTCCTTTGAGGATCTCAAATATGTTTAACGACTCTACATCACGATAGTCATGAATAGAATCAAAATTTGGATTAGTCATCCCAAATTCTTCCCCCTGATAAATATATGGAGTTCCTTGCATCATATGGATGACAGTCCCTAGCATTTTAGCAGATTCCCTATGATATTCCTTGTCATTTCCAAAGCGTGACACCACTCTTGGCTGGTCATGATTACACCAGAAAAGGGCATTCCAACCGCCACCCCTATTCATCTCCACTTGCCAGTCAGATAATATTCGCTTTAGCTTATGGAAATCAAAGTCTGCCCTTGACCACTTCTCTCCATTTGGATAGTCTACCTTTAAATGGTGGAAGCTAAATGTCATATCCAACTCTTTCCGTTTTGGATTTGTGTACTTAATACAATTTTCAATAGAAGTCGAAGACATTTCCCCAACCGTCATAATGTCGTAATGAGAGAAAACCTCTTTGTTCATTTCGTGTAGATACTCGTGAATTTTCGGACCATCTGTATAGAATTTGCGTCCATCTCCCAGTCCGACTAACCCATCATCATCTAAGAAACGCTGGTCCTTAGAGAGTAAGTTCACCACGTCTAAACGGAAGCCATCCACCCCTTTATCTAGCCAAAACTTCATCATATCGTAAACCTGTCGACGGACAGGCTCATGCTCCCAATTCAAATCCGCTTGTGTAACATCGAACAAGTGTAAATAATACTGATCAGTTGTTTCATCATACTGCCACGCATTTCCACCGAACTTAGATTCCCAGTTGGTCGGAGCCCCACCCTTTTTTGCATCCTTCCATATATAGAATTCACGATAAGGGTTGTCCTTTGAAGACTTAGATTCAATAAACCATTGGTGCTCCGTTGAAGTGTGGTTAACAACAATATCCATAATGATTTTAATCCCGTGTTTTTGGGCAACATTTAGTAAAAGATCAAAGTCTTCCATCGTTCCATACGGCTCATAGATGCGAAAGTAATCACTGATATCATACCCATTGTCGCGCTGCGGAGACTCATATATCGGT
Source organism: Robertmurraya korlensis NBRC 107688 (assembly GCF_001591645.1). Classification (GTDB taxonomy): domain Bacteria; phylum Bacillota; class Bacilli; order Bacillales; family Cytobacillaceae; genus Robertmurraya_A. Next base: position 7,786 of record NZ_BCVH01000028.1, read on the forward strand.
GTTAACCAAATAACCTCTACACCAAGAGTAGCTAAATAATCTAATTTTTGTATAATCCCCTTAATATCTCCTACACCATTTCCTGTCGTATCATTAAAGCTTTTTGGATAAATTTGATATACAACCGCTTTTTTCCACCAAGGTTGAGTCATGTTTGTAGCACCAGCCCTTATTTAATAGTAAAAGAGGAACAAGTCAATGTTCCTCTCGACATTATTTTCTTTTGAAAGATACTTTACCTACGTTCGCCTTTGCAAATACAACCGTTAAGATGAACGGTACAATTACTGCAACAACCATTGAAATAGCGAATGTTAGCATATGCTGTGGTTGGATGGAAAGAATTCCAGGAAGACCACCCACACCGATTGAGTTCGCCATTACATTGCTTCCTACTGAGATCACTGCTGCTACCATTGAGCCGATCATTGCAGCTAGGAATGGGAAGCCATATTTTAAGTTGATACCAAACATCGCTGGCTCTGTTACACCCAGGTAACAAGAGATGGCTGCTGGGATTGAAACCTGCTTTTCTTCTTCATTTTTTCTATTGAGATAGATCATCGCTAGAACCGCAGAACCTTGAGCAATATTTGATAAAGCAATCATTGGCCAAAGGTTTGTTCCACCAAGCTCACTCATTAACTGTAAGTCAATTGCGTTGGTCATATGGTGTAAACCTGTAATGACAAGGGGTGCATAAGCAAAGCCAAATACGGCTGCAAATAACCAGCCTACTGCAGAGGTTAAGCCAGAGTATACAACATCGGAGATGAAAGAACCAATGGCCCAACCTACTGGTCCAAGTACAGTATGCGCAATTAGAACCGTTGGCACTAGGGCAAAGAATGGTACAACAATCATGGAAACCGCATTTGGAACGACCTTACGTAATTTTAGTTCAAGGAATGAAAGAACTATACCTGCTAAAATGGCTGGAATGACCTGTGCTTGGTAACCAATCATGTCTATTGTTGCAAAACCAAAATCCCAGAATGGCACTTCAGTCGCACCTGCGACCCCATACGCATTCAATAGCTGTGGTGATACAAGTGTAATCCCTAACACGATCCCTAAAATCGGAGTTGCCCCCATTTTTCTAGCAACTGCCCAGGTAATCCCTACCGGTAGGAAGTGGAATATCGCTTCCCCAATTAGCCATAAGAAGGCATGTGTACCTGCCCAGAATTGAGACATCTCAACTAACGATTTCGTTCCATCCTCGAACATCTTGATGTCACCGATTACATTTCGGAAACCAAGAATAAGACCCCCAACAACGATGGCTGGAATTAATGGAGTAAAGATATCTGCAAGGTGAGCGATCATTCGTTGCAGCCAGTTCATATTTTGTTTCGCTGCTTGTTTCGCCTCATCTTTAGAAGTATCGCTTACACCAGCTATTTTAATAAACTCATTGTAAAAGGATGACACTTCATTCCCAATGATGACTTGGAACTGACCCGCTTGTGTAAAGGTACCTTTTACAAGCTTAATGGATTCAATCTTATCTATATCTGCTTTTTTCGGATCTTTTAAAACAAACCGCATTCTTGTTACACAGTGTGTAACAACAGAAATATTTTCGCTACCACCGATATGCTCTAGCAGATCTTTTGCCGGTTGAGTGTAGTTACTCATTTTGTATTCCTCCCTGGTAAAGAGTTACCAAATAATTTTATTATGAAACAAATAAACAAAATAATTCCGCTTACATCGTCGGACAACTTGTATATACATGTTTTGTTTACGTTTTCATTCTAACTTGTATATACAAATCTGTCAATCTACTTTTTGAAAATATAGATCACCAATAAAAAAACGCCCGAATCCGGACGTTTTTCAACTTATTTTATCTTGCCCACGTAACTTGGGAATCAACTTTACGACTTAATCGGTAGGCTGTTTCTTTGAATCCTTGTTTTGGCCAAAATGTGGAGGATAATAGGTTCGTCATCCTCCAATCAGAGACAACTAACTGATATCCCTTTGCCCTTACTTCATTCAATGCCGTGTACGTTAGCAAACGACCAATTCCTTTTCCTCTATAGCCTTCTATCGTACCACCGATCCCAAGCTCCATACTATGTTGAGGAATAGACATTTGTGTGTGCTTAGAATGATCCATATTTACTGGCCACAGAGCCTGAAATCCTACCAATTTATTCTCTTCAAAGGCAAGCCATACATCTACATCTGGTTCTGAAATAAGTCCAGCATACCCGTCTCGTAGTTTTTCTTCATCTTCTGGAAAAAATGGTGCAAATGTTGGTGCTAATGCTTGATGTTTAAAGATAAGTGTGGCAATACTTCTAAGATTATTTAGATCTGCTTCCGTTGCTTTTCTGACAGTTATCCCCTTTGCGTCTGGAGGGGTAAGAGTGATTTGGGTTAAGTCATTTATGGCATGGACCTGCTCATAACTGAATCCTAACCTCAACCATGCTTCGACTGCTTGGTTCCCAAAAGGAGCAATAATATAATGCTGGAAATACCCCTGTTTAATCCACTTGTCTGCTACCTTTGCGTACATCATGCGATACAATTCAGGGTTTCGGATTTTTCTTATTGCAAATCCTTCATAATCTATCCACACTTGACGGCCTCTTTGTGGATCAACTTTATAACGGTACAGGATAAAGCCAAGTAATTCATTCTCTAAAACTACCGCCAATCCCTCTACTCCCCTTTTCTCAAACAGTGCCTTTACAGCCTCGAGTGCAAATGCCGCATTCTCATAATCTACTGGAAGACTAGGTGAATGGACTCGATCCTGCTGATGTCTTAAGGACAGTAATAGGGCAGCTTCATCAAGCATTTCTTCTACAAATGGGACAAACTTCATATCAGGCACCCCTTCCCCATTCGGGTATTAAATGAGTGAAGGAAAACGGACAGTAACGGTTGTTCCTTCTCCTTTTGCACTCTTAAAGCTAATTTTCCCTTTGTAATTCTCTGCAATATTAAAGCAAATCATCATTCCGAGTCCGGTTCCCTTACTTTTTAAAGAATAAAAAGGGGTTCCTAGAGACTCAATTTCTTTTTCTGTCATCCCTTGACCATAATCTTTAACGTTAATTTCAACAAATTCCTTCATTTTTGATGCAGATACTACAACAGAATCACCAATATTTGATGCTTCTATTGCATTTTTAATAATATTAATGAATAACTGTTTCATCTCAATATTATTAGCTGCTATATAGGAATCGTCTACTATTCGTAATTCAATTTGATTATCATGTAACAGTCCATAAGAATGGAGCAAATCGGTTACACTTTGAAGAACCTGCTTGACACTCACTGATTCTAATTCTTTTTCCTTCGTTGGCTTTGCAATGGATAAGAATTGGGAAATAACCTGTTCTGCTGTATTTAACTCATCCACCATTAAGTGAAAATGTTTTTTTAACTTTTCATCTGTTTCGTTAGATTGCTCGTAAAACTGTAAAAACCCTTTAACTACTGTCAAAGGATTTCTGATTTCATGAGCAACTGCAGCTGCAAGTTGTCCAGTCGTCTTCAAACGCTCTGACTGTTTAATTTGTTGAAAATATAGTTGTTGTTTCTTCAATCGACCATAGGATATATAAAAAATAAAATAAATGATAGCTTGACTGCCAAGGAAATTGATTATATTCCCTACTAAATCATCTTGAATATAAGAATAATGGGCACCTTTATCAACTAGGATGATATATATGAATGTCATGGATATAGAAATGCTATTAAGTGTTAACGAAAAATAAAAGAGTTTTGAATCAAAAAATAATATGGAGATAGCCGGAATCAAACATAAAAAGATAAAATTCGACCATGTATCAGGATATATAAAAAACAGTGAATAAAAATATAAGAATGCTGTAATCATGATGAGCAATCGGGAATTATGTGATGTATACCTCGGGTACAACAATAAACTAATAGCAAAAATGGTAAGAAATAACCCATGGAGAAAAAAAGCTACCCCATCTTGACTATAATAGGGATTATCAACTAACAAACCCATTAACATAATGGCAATAACAACAATTATCGTAAAGTAATACAGTTTTTTATTAATCTCCGTATAAAGTTCCTTCATACTTACTCCTTTAAACCTGGGTTGCAATTCGGTTAATACGATACTTCCTTTATACTACCATAATTACCCTTTTGTTTTGGGAAAAAATTTAATCAAAAATAGAGTAGCTCATGGAATCTGCTACTCTATTTTGCTATTTATTCTCTTATTTGTCCCGTGCCACGAACAATGTACTTAGTAGAGGTAAGAGCTGGTAAGCCCATTGGACCTCGTGCATGAAGCTTTTGTGTACTAATCCCTATCTCTGCCCCAAATCCAAATTCAAAACCATCTGTAAACCTTGTAGAAGCATTGTGATAGAGGGCCGCTGCATCTACCCTATTGAAGAATGTCTCTACATTCTCAGCAGATTCCGAAATAATCGCTTCTGAATGCTTTGATCCATAGCTAGCAATATGACTGATTGCTTCATCAACATCAGACACCACTCGAAGTGCCACTGTTAGGGTTAAGAACTCGGTTTCCCAATCTTCTACGGTAGCAGGAAGTAAATCTTTATCGAATTGTCTTGCCTTTTCATCTGCTCTTATTTCCACCTTTTTCTGTTGTAACGCATTAATTAAATCCTTTAAATGCTGATCTGCCCATTTTTGGTGGACAAGTATGGTTTCTGCAGCATTACACACAGATGGACGTTGGGTTTTTGCATTTATAGCAATATCAATCGCCATTTTATAATCTGCACTTTCATCAATGTAAATATGGCAATTCCCCACTCCTGTTTCAAGAACAGGAACAGACGCATTATTTACAACCGATTGAATGAGATTAGCCCCTCCTCTAGGGATTAGAACATCTAAGTACTCTGTTAGCTTAAACATTTGTGAGGCAGTTTCTCTGCTTGTATCTTCAAGTAACTGGACTGCTTCCGTTGGACATTCACTTTTATCAAGTGCACGGTGAATAACCGTTACAATCGCTTTGTTTGAATGAATGGCCGATGAACTTCCACGTAATAATACGGCATTACCTGTTTTTAAGCATAGACTTGCTGCATCTACTGTTACATTTGGTCTAGCTTCATAGATCATTCCCACAACGCCAAGGGGAACACGGACCTTTTCAATATGAAGACCATTTGGACGATCCCAGCCCTCCAAAATCTCCCCAACAGGATCTGGTAAAGTGGCTACTTGTCTTACTCCTTCGGACATATCTTGAATACGATCTTCTGTTAATTTAAGGCGATCTAGTAAGTTATCACCCATTCCACTTTGTTTACCAGCCTCAATATCCTTCTTATTCTCTTGTAAAATAAAAGGGATGTCCTCTAGTAATTGATTAGCTATAAGTAGTAATGCATCGTTTTTCTGCTTGGTTGTACAAAGAGCTATGCTAGTTGCTAGAGTACTTGCCAGACGTGCCTTATTTAATAATTCTGTCATCTTTGTTTCCTCTCCTTTGTAAAAGTAACCCAGTTATCTCTGTGAATGACTTCAATCCTATTATGCATATTTACTATATTTGCTTCTTTACTTGAAAGTCCTTTAATTTTAGACAGTTCTTCAACTGTATAATTGATTTGCCCTTTACCTACTAGTTCTCCCTTTTCATTCCATACCTCTACAACATCACCACGTGTAAAGGAACCTTCTACCTCTGTTACCCCAGCTGGCAAGAGACTTTTTCCTAGATGAATGACGGCATGCTCTGCACCTGAATCGATATCAATACGTCCGGCGACTTGTGAGTGGATTCCTATCCATTGTTTCTTGCTTTTTAAGGAAGTCCCTAGATTATAGCCAATATAGGTTCCATCTCCCTTCCCTGTAACAATATCAATTAGCTTACCAGCTCCTTCTCCTTTACCGATAAATACCTTAACACCGACAGATAAAGCCGTTTTAGCAGCCTCAAGCTTAGAACGCATTCCACCTGTACCGACCTTTGAACCTGAACCTCCCGCAACCTCTAATACATCCTCTGTAATTTCAGGTAGGAAATTATATTTTTTTGCGTTCGGGTCTTTACTCGGATTTCCGTCATATAAACCATTAATATCTGTCAAAATAATAAGTGTATCCGCATGGATGAATCCACTAACCAGAGCCGATAGCATATCGTTATCTCCAAATGTTAGTTCATCCACTGCAACCGAATCATTTTCATTAATAATCGGTATGACCCCACGTTTTAATAGCTCAGATAGGGTGGAATATGCATTATTGTATTGTTCTTGTTGGGAAAAATCGTTTCTAGTTAGTAGAAGCTGTGCCGATACGATTCCTTCTTTTTGAAACTCCTCAAAATAGCTTTGCATGAGTAATCCCTGTCCCACAGCTGCTGCCGCTTGCTTACCTGCAATCGTCACAGGTCTTGTTTGGTACCCTAATACTGAAAAACCTGCAGCCACTGCTCCCGAAGAAATAAGAATCACTTCATTTCCTTCCTTCTTCAGCTTAGACAGTGCAGCCACATGCTCAGCGATTTTGTTCTTTGATAGACCACCTTGCGAATTCGTTAACGAACTACTCCCAATTTTTACAACAATGCGCTGTTTGGCCACTTTAATCCCTCATTCTCTAAAATTCTCCACCTAAATAAAAAAACTCCTCCATCCTTAAAAGGACGGAAGAGTTATATCCGCGGTACCACCTTTTTAGCAGCCTTAAAAAAGCTACCTCTCAAACCCCGTAACGAGGGGAAACGGTTAGTTTTTCTAACAGCTCAAGGACAGGTTCTATCTGTCAGCGGTGGCAGGGACTCGCAGCCTAGGACCCCACTCTCTTCACACATGTACAAGATGTACTTATTCCTCTCATCGCTTCTTCGTTCATCATTTCTTTGCAGAATATTATAAATTCTCTTGACCAACTCGTCAAGAGAATCTTTCATTATTATACCTCCCCTATATTGTCAACCAATTTGTTATCTATAAGGACCTTCTATGACAATATATGGTTGTTTTCCCCTCAAAAGGTCTTTTATTCCTATCTCGTCCTTTTCTTACCGATACATTTGTATGATTTTTGAACCTTTTTAGCGTCTTCAAACCCTTCTTCTATTTTAATCCATTAGCAAACCCTCCATACCAGTTTGTACCATTTTAAATAAACTAATCTTATAGACCCATCTGATTATTTTATTAAAAGGTAGATATATCTAAGAGAAATTTGTCGAATATTTTTTAAATTAGGACTATATAATCAACTTTATAAACCTAACAATTTTTTAACACCACCTTAACAATAACCATGCTATATTACACCTTAGAGACCCTAAATATCTCAATAATAGAATAAGGATGGATGGATCGATGAAACTGCAAAGCAAAAAAAAGGGTAATAAAATTTTATCTAGCACACTTGCTCTCAGCATGATCGCAGCACCGTTAATACCAACCAATGTACTTGCAGCAAAGCCTTCCGTAGCTAAGGTTCAATCAGAAGTTGAACTTCGTATCATGGAGACAACTGATATTCATACGAATCTATTAGACTTTGATTATTACAAGAATGCAACCGCTCCAAAGTTAGGTTTGGCAAAAACAGCGACACTTGTAAAAGAAGCACGAGCACAAGTAGATAATTCTGTACTAGTAGACAATGGTGACCTTATTCAAGGGACTCCTCTTGGAACTTACAAAGCCAAGATTGATCCTTTAGAGGATGGAGAAGTTCATCCAGCTATTAAAGCAATGAACTTAATGGGTTATGATATGGCAACCCTTGGAAACCACGAGTTCAACTATGGATTAGAATATCTCGATGAAGTCTATGATGATGCGGACTTCTCGTTCGTTAATGCGAACGTTTATGTGGATGATCATGATAACGACCCAACCAACGATGTGAATAAATATACTCCTTATAAAATTATTGAGAAAAAAGTAACGGATGAAAACGGTAAAACAGCTGTTATTCAAATTGGTTATATCGGATTTGTCCCTCCTCAAATTAATGAGTGGGATAAAGCAAACTTAGATGGCAAGGTCATTACAAAGAATGTCGTAGAATCTGCCGAACGTTTTGTTCCAATGATGAAGGAAGAAGGAGCTGACGTAATTGTTGCAATGGCTCACTCTGGCTTCAGTGGCAATGAAACAAACACAGAAGATACGGTTTATGCATTAAGTAAGGTAGAAGGAATTGATGCCATTACTTTCTCTCACACTCATAAAGTATTCCCTGCAAAAGATGTTACTTCACTAGATGCATTATTCAAAGGTGCTGATGGACAACCTCTTCCTGGCGTAGACAATGCAAAGGGAACTATTAATGGCGTTGCAGCTGTACAAGCTGGTTACGGTGGTGGAGCTTTAGGGATTATCGACCTTACCCTACAAAAGGTAAAAGGAAAATGGTCTGTTGCAGATTCTCAATCTTCTACACGTGCCATTGATACAGTAAAGCCAGATGAGAAAATTGTGGAAGCAGTAAAAGCTGATCATGATGCAACGATTGAATATGTAAACACTCCTATCGGAACAACAACCGATGATATTTATAGCTATTTTGCTCTTGTGCAAGATGATCCATCTATTCAAGTGGTGACAAACGCACAAAAATGGTATGTAGAAAAGTATATTGGTTTAAACAAACCAGAATTAACAGACCTTCCTATCCTTTCTGTTGGTGCGCCATTTAAAGCAGGACGTAATGGCGTTGAAGAGTATACAGAGATTAAGCAAGGTGACTTAACGATTCGGAGCGCTGGTGATTTATACCTTTACGACAATACGTTAAAGGCTGTGAAAGTAAAAGGATCTGTTGTTAAAGAATGGATTGAAATGACTGCAGGGAAATTCAATCAAATTGATCCAGCTAAAACAGAGGAACAGCAGCTTTTAAATCCATCCTTCCCTGTTTATAATTTCGATGTGATTGATGGAGTTGAGTATCAAATTGATGTTACACAACCAGCTAAGTACGATACAAAAGGCAATCTAGTAAACCCAGAATCTAGCCGCGTAATGAATCTAGAATACAATGGTGAACCCGTTGACCCTGAGCAAGAATTTATTGTTGTCACAAATAACTACCGTGCTGGCGGTGGTGGTAACTTCCCTGGAATCAAAGGCAGTGAATTAGTGGTTGATTCTGCGGATGAAAACCGTCAAATCTTAATGGATTATATTTCTGAGGAAAAAGTTATTACACCAACAGCTGATAACAATTGGTCAATCGCACCTATTTCTGCTGATGTGAATGTGACGTTTACAACTTCACCAAAGGCAGAGCAATACATTGGTGAAAATAGCCCATTCTCTTATACTGGCAATAAAGATTCAGCTGGATTTGGTATTTTCAATATTAACCTAAACCGCGGAGTGAAGGTTCAGCTTTTAGGTGTAAATGACTTACACGGTCAGTTAGATACTGTTACAAAAGTTGGCACTTCTTTAGCTGGTCAAATTGAGTACACAGCTGGTGCCTTAAAGGAAGAAGAAGCTACGAACCCTAACACATTAATCTTACATGCTGGTGATATGATTGGAGGAAGCCCGCTTATCTCTGCTCTTTTCCAAGATGAACCAACGATTGAAGTTCTTGAAGAAATCGGATTTGATGCTGGCACTCTAGGAAACCATGAGTTTGATGAAGGAATTGACGAGCTTAAGCGAATGATGGGTGGCGGGGACCATCCGAATGGGACTGTTGGTTATGATGGAATGAACTTCCCTCTTGTGGCAGCAAATGCATTTGACACAAGAGATGGAGAGTTAATCACTGAACCATACACAGTGCTTGAAACTGGTGGACAAAAGATTGGAGTTATTGGTGTAGTAACTCAAGAAACTCCTACTATGATTGTCACAAAAGGCAATGAATCTCTTAAAATCACAGATGAAGTAGAAGCCATTAACAAGTACACAGCAGAATTGAAAGCTCAAGGTGTAGAAGCAATTGCTGTTCTTGCTCATAATCCTGCTACACAAACTGGATACACTGATTCCTATGATGCTAGTAAAATCGCAGAACAAGTGAATGATGAAGTTGACGTGATTTTTGCTGCTCACAACCATGTAAAAGTGAATCGTGTAGTTGACAACAAGCTGATTGTACAAGCTTATTCCTACGGTTCTGCATTCTCTGATATAGATCTAGAAATCGATCCTTTTACAGGAGATATTTTTAAGAAATCAGCAGAAATTAAAACCGTTTACCAAGACAAGTACACTCCAGATCCAGCAGTGGCTGCAATTATGAAAAAGTATGCTGAAAAAGTAGAACCTATTAAAGCACAAGTAGTTGGACAATCCCTTACTACCCTTGAAAAAGGATATCCAACAGTTGCTAAAGAATTTGGTGATTTAGGATTAGGAAACCTGATTGCTGATGGTATGAAAGTAGCTATGAATTCTGATTTCGCACTTATGAATGGCGGTGGAGTACGCTCTCAGCTTGATGCTGGAGAAGTAACTTACGGTGATTTATTTGCGATTCAACCATTTGGTAATGTTTTAAATAAAGCTACTCTAAGTGGTGCAGACTTACGCGTGATTCTAGATGAGCAAATTACAGCTAGAGGTCTTGACTACCATATTTCTGGATTCAAGTATACGTACACATATGACGATGCTGCTAAGACTGGAAAAGTGGTCGATATCACATTACCTGATGGAACTCCAATTGACCCAGCAAAAGAATACACGGTGGTCGTGAACAACTATATGTACGGCAACACAGGTTCAAGCATTAATGAGCTATCTTCAAGCATGGAAGTTGGCCCAGTTGATTTAGATGCAACTGTAGATTATGTTAAATCACTAACTTCTCCAATTGACTATAAGTCTGAAGGAAGAATTAAAAGAGTAAACTAAGATCAATATTTGTCCTCAGGAGAAGATTCTCCTGGGGTTTTTTTATGTTTTTTCATTTGATTGCTTGTCCCATTCCACCAAAAAAACTCCAAATACACGGCTGAGACGCGGTTATCCTTGCTGAGACGTTATCTAATGGATATAACTCCACATGGTAACGCTTACACTAACTAATTGGAAGAAATACTCCTAACCTTTCCTGAACCCCTTGAATATGAAAATCACCATGTTAGTATTAAATTCTGAGATACATTACGAACAAAAATACGAACAATATTGGAGAGATGAGATGCTACACAATAAGAAAGTTGCATTTATAGGTGCAGGCTCAATGGCAGAAGCAATGATTGCTGGATTGGTTCTATCAGAAAGAATCCCAGCAGAAAATATTATTGCAACAAACCGTTCAAATGAACAAAGATTAGCTGCAATTGAAGCGAAGTATGGAATTAAAGGATTGAAACTTGACCATCTACCGTTTGACCAAATAGATATTTTTATCTTGGCTATGAAGCCAAAGGATGTCGATCAAGCATTAAACCATTTAAAACACCGAATTAAATCTAACCAACTCGTTTTATCCGTTTTAGCTGGAATTACAACAACATATCTAGAACAAAACCTTCATAATGGCCAGCAAGTAGTTCGTGTTATGCCGAATACGTCAAGCGCAATCGGCGAATCAGCTACTGCCATATCCCCAGGTCATAATACAGCAGAAAATCACGTATACGTAACAAAAGAGTTACTTGAGTGCATCGGTGAGGTCTTTCAAATCGATGAGAAGAATATGGATATATTCACAGGACTTGCCGGAAGTGGCCCTGCCTATTTCTATTATTTAATGGAGCATATGGAACAACAAGGAGCAAAAGCCGGCTTTGATTTAGAAACAACTCGACAAATTATCGCTCAGACGATTGTTGGAGCAGCAAAAATGGTCCAGGAACAAGATGATACCCCTACCGTTCTTAGAGAAAAAGTGACCTCCCCTAACGGCACGACAGCGGCTGGACTCCAAGCACTTGATGTAAATGGTGGTGGGAAAGCGATAGCAAAAGCTGTAGAATTCGCTGCCAAACGTTCAAAAGAAATAAGTGACCAAATAAAAGAAAGTCTATTAGTTAGACCGTCTACAAAATAAAAAAATATATAATTTTGCCTCGGGAGTGATAAAATGACGACCCTTGAAAACAAAAACAAACGGGTTGTAATAAAAGTAGGAAGCAGTTCCTTAACTAGTCGACATGGGGAAATTAGTCGGCGGAAACTTGAAAAATTAGCAGATGAAATTGCTCTTTTAAAGGATGCTGGTCATGAAATTGTATTTGTCTCTTCAGGAGCAGTCGCAGCGGGATACCGTAAGCTAGGGTGCATTGACCGCCCCACTTCTCTCCCCGAGAAACAAGCCGCAGCATCTATTGGCCAGGGATTATTAATTGAAGCATATTCTGAGATTTTCCTATCTCACGGGTATATTGCCTCTCAAATATTAATTACACGTAGTGATTTTTCCGATGAGACCCGCTATCATAACGTTCGCAATACACTAAATGTCCTATTAGAACGAGGAATTATTCCTATTGTGAATGAGAATGATACCGTCACAGTAGACCGTCTAAAGTTTGGGGATAACGATACGTTATCGGCTAAAGTAGCCGGTTTAATCGAGGCGGATCAACTGATCATTTTATCTGATATAGATGGATTATACGATTCAGATCCCCGTAAAAATGAACATGCCCAACTACTAGAAAAAGTATATGAAATAACACCTGAGATTGAACAAGGTGCAGGTGGTTCGGGAAGTTCTGTCGGTACAGGAGGCATGAAATCCAAGATTGATGCAGTGAAGATTGCTATGGCTTCAGGTATTAGTACGTTCCTTGGCAAAGCAACGATTTCACATATATTAAATGATGCCGTAGAAGGTACAGCCAAAGGCACCTATTTTGAAGTTTCAAACGAGTCAGTCAACCTAGATCAAAAGAAGCAATGGATCGCCTTCCACTCAGGTCCAAGTGGAGAAATTTTCATAAGCAATAAAGGAAAGGCCTCTATTGTTGATTATAAACGGAGCATTGTATCTTCCCATATTGAGAAAATAAACGGACGGTTTGAAAAAGGTTCGGTTATTCGAATCCTGAACGACCAGGGTGAAAGAGTCGGTTTGGGTGTTGTGAATTATTCAACGGAGGAACTTGAACAAATGATCAACTCTACAGGTGATGAATGGAATACCCATGAAGTTGTTCATTCCGAAGACTTCGTGTGTGAACTAGAGTTATCACTGCCTGTTGTCATATAAAAGGAGGAATTGCATGTCAGTAACTAAGGAATTTACAAATGTTGAATCCCAAGCAATTGCCGCAAAAAAAGCAGCAAAAACACTTAGCCTTTTATCAACTTCAGAAAAAAATGAAGTTTTACATGTTCTAGCTGACTCGCTAGAAAAAAATACAGATGTGATTTTAGAGGCAAATAAGCTAGATTTAGAAGCTGGTAGTAAACTTGGATATGAAGCTGCCTACATGGACCGTCTTGCTCTTTCTAAAGAAAGAATATTTGATTTTGCTGAAGGTCTAAGGCAAGTAGCTAAATTAGAGGATCCAACGGGGAACATTTTGTCTAGTTGGACATTGGATAATGGTTTATTAGTAGAAAAGGTATCCGTTCCATTGGGTGTCATTGGTATGATCTACGAAGCCCGTCCAAATGTAACCGTTGATGCAACTGGGCTCGCTCTTAAATCAGGTAATGCCATTGTCTTAAAAGGCGGATCATCTGCTTTATCTTCAAACAAAGCAATCGTGCAAGTCATGCACGAGGCACTACATGATACGAAAATCCCAAAGGAGGCCGTGCAATTCATCGCTAGTACGAATCGCGAAGCTACCCAACAGCTATTTACAATGAAGGAACATATTGATGTATTAATTCCTAGGGGTGGTGCCTCACTCATTAATGCAGTGGTAAACAATGCAACTGTTCCAGTTTTAGAAACAGGTGTAGGCAACTGCCATTTATACATTGATGTGGAAGCAGATGTTGAAAAAGCATTAAGCATTCTTGTTAATGCAAAAACGGACCGTCCAGCTGTATGTAATGCGTTAGAGACAGCCATTATTCATAAAGAGTGGCTTGCAAAGAACAAGGATTCTTTCGTTGAGATTATAAATAAACATGGCATTACAGTTCATGGTGATGAAACAGCTCAAAACTATATACCAAATACAGTCCCAGCGACAGAGGAAGATTGGGCAAACGAGTATTTAAGCTTAGACTTAGCTGTTAAAACAGTGAACAATATAGATGAAGCAATTGACCATATTGAAGTATATGGAACTAAGCATTCAGAAGCGATCGTAACAGAAAATAAAGAAACAGCGAAAAAGTTTATGAGTTTAGTAGATGCTTCTGCCCTTTACCATAATGCTTCCACTCGTTTTACAGATGGTAGCGCACTTGGATTTGGTGCAGAGATTGGGATTTCTACTCAAAAGCTACATGCTCGTGGACCAATGGGCTTACCAGCATTAACAACTGTGAAATTTATGATGTCAGGTAACGGACAAATTCGATGATATAACAAAAAGGACGATTATGAGTACATCCCTCATCATGATCGTCCTTTTTTTACATTCATTTGCTGTGTATTCATTTAAACTGGCTTCAAAGAGATCCAACATTACTACTTATTCATTTTAGAAAGGAAATCACCTAATAGACTATCAAGGTCATTCTCGTCATCCTGTTCCTCTTCTACTGTTTCAGGTTCACCCTGCCTGATGGTTTCCCAACTAAATGCATCAAGATCGTCCTCTGAAACCTCAGGCTCATCTGTAACTGCTATTTCAGCGATAGGTTCCATGAAATGGTCATCGAGGACAGAATCCTCCTCTTCCTGTAAATATAAAGCCTCAGATATATCTAGAGAATTACTATTTAAGGATGCGAGCAAAGCTGTTGCTCGCACTGGATCTGTTAATAGCTGGTACATAATACTTCCCAGTAAAGCCTCAGAATGCTCATGCTTTAACCAGTTTCGTTGTGATTTGCTTAATTTATGGGGAAGGGGAATGGTGATCGTTTCCTGTTCCTTGGACGAAGACTGACTAACTCCCTGCATCACAAATTCAGCAATTTTGCTCGAAAAATTCCGTCTTTCGGTTTCCTTTAACTTCTGCAAATATTTTAATAAATGATCCGGGGTATCAGAAGGGATCCGAAAGGAAATTGCTTGGCCCCTCTTAACCTCATTGGATGCAGATTTCTTCATTTTATCACCTATGAATTCTTAACTGGCACTTGTGCTTTCTTGGACTTTTCCACTTTTCTTACATAATCCGTTATAAGTTTGTAGTAAGCATTTGCCATCATCCAAATGCTTTCTTTTTCATCTTCGAAAAATTCAATATTATAACCATCTAAATTATTATTAAGAGTCTTGATATAATCCTTTAAGACATGTGCTCCTCCACCAACAAAATAACAAATTTCCGTTTGAGAGTTCTTTTGCCAGATGTTTCTTAGTAATCGGTATTGCTTTTTTGCTAACTCTAGCAAAATACGGTCAGTTATATCATGAACACTGGTTCGACTGCCTTTTACCATGATGTGATTACGGTCATTTTTTCTAGTAATAATCTCTACTACATCACGACGGCTATCTAACTCCACACCATGTTTTGTTCTAATTTCCTCTCTAATGGCCTCTAGAGATTCAGACACACCTAAGTTAAAACCTTGAGCTTTATCATCATCAACATTTCTGTTTTTAATTACTGCAATATCGGTTGAAAGTCCCCCAATATCCTGAATAAGAATTCTTTTATCTATCAGGTCTTTATTAATGATTTTAAGCTGGGTATCCATTACAAGATTTATATAAGCCGCAAAGCCCTCTGGATATATTTTCACTTCATTAAATTTAATATTTACTTTTAACCCTTGATATTTAGGTGTAACTAAAAACTCTACTTGGTGAACGGAACCTACTAATTTTGAGCGGTATCCAGCATCCTTTCCTTCCTTTACTTCACGTAGTGGAAGGCCTGTTCCAAGAGTGTAATTTGCATCAACTACCTGTTTGGATCGTGGAAAAACACCCGAATTCTCTTCTTTTACGGCATCCAATGCTAAAGTAGCAAACAGCATAACCAATGTCTGATCCTCTTCCGACTTGCTACTTCCAAGGTCTAATTCTGTGGCATTATTGCTCTTCGTTGCTAGATGTCCTACACGATAAATCGCATTATTCTCCTTTAGGGCAGGGGAATGTACTTTAATATGAAGACCATCAAGTGGATTTTTGCTATCCAATTCTTCTATTCCAATGACCGGCCGATCTTCTGTATCCCTAGCGACAATATTAGGTATGTTAAGTTCATACTCCATTTCTCCGAAAATCGCCTTAATGGAGTCATTTCCTACATCTACTGCTGCAATTCTAGAGTTTGACATGGTAGATCATCCCTTCTCATTTAATAGATTTATTGCTTAAGTTACATTGTTATCTATGTACCCTTCTAGTTAAGGGTAAAGGAGATTGGTAGATTATTCAATCATTTAACTCAAAAGAAATTAAAATGTAAACCTGTAAACAGTTTGTAAACATAAGATTTTTGTAAACACAATTGTAAACAATCACTACAAACGTGTACACATTTAATAAAAACAACATGTATACACGTTTGTATACATGTAAACGTAAAAGTGTACACGTTGTTTACATAAAGTAAACATGTAAACAACTTTTGTAAACAATAGAGATGGTCTAAAATTTAAATAGGCCCTACTTTAAGTAAGGCCTAAATACTTTCTTCATTTAAGATTTATAATAAGGAGGAACGCGTAGCCACTCATTCTGTTCTAAGTATTGTTTTACCTGTAATCCTGCAAGTGTCTTTTTCATAATAATCTTTGAAAACAATAGTCCTACATCCGCTCGAATCGATTCTGTAAGGCCTCTAGCCGCATATACAACACCACTTGCTAAGTTATAGGACATTAGATTAGCCAGCTCTTCATCGTTTAATTTGGCACCTTCAGGTATATCACGAAAATCCCCTACTGGCTTTTCTGGTGTGTTTTTTGGAAGGGGAACCCCTTCTTTCAATAAGAATTCTCTTATTTCATCTCTTATTGGAATATGTAAATTCTCCTTTGTATCAAGAATGATTCTTTTTAATTCCTCATCTTGTGCAAGATTGTAACCTATTTCTTGATTTCGCAAGGTAGTTTCCGTTCCTAATAGGAAAAACCATAAATTTGTAACTTCCATTACATTTAAAGGCTTTTTTTCACCATCTAAAAATGGTTCAAATGTGTCATGAATCATTTCAAATAGATTCATCTAATAACCCCTCCAGGCATGTAAATTCCAATATTAGTATCATGACCATTCGTTAAGCAAACATACTAATTGAAATATTTTTCAAACAGTTTTTCAGCAGTTCGTGTGGCTAATGCCTGCGTGGTAAGAGTTGGATTGACTCCTCCCAAACTGTTATAATGCACACTATTATCAGAAATAAATAATTTTTTTACCTGGTAAGCTTCACAATTTGCATCAACAACAAACCCCATTCTCATCGTACTTTCCAAATGAATCATAATTCCTGCCGGCCAGTAAGATGAAATAATTTGTTTCGCCCCAGCTTTATGCAAAATATGAATAGCCATTTTCATTAATTCTTTTCTTTTTTTTATAGAATTTTTCGTAGGAGTATAGCTCAAGAGAGGTACTGGACCATGTTCATCACTAATCATCGGATGAAGTTTCACTCCATTTTTTTGATCTGCCTCATCGTCTGTTAAGATTAGTACACTTAACGTTTTCCTGTAATTTATCATTAAATCACTTAATTTGCTTCCAACAATTTGATTATGAAATTCCCATTTGGACTTTTCCTTTTGATATATACTCCACCTAAATTGACTAATTCCATAGGAGAGAGAAGCTGTAAGTCCTGGACTCATCCCAGCAGTTTGCAACGAACCTAAGCCAGGAAAATCGAGTCTCGCACCACATGTATGTCCTACAAATGGATTTATGTCAGGCTCGCCTAAGATAGATATAAGATCTCTTTCATTAAAGATTCCCGTAACCCATTCCATATAGTGGTTTGTTAGCCCCTTACCAACCCATGAATTTTGAGGGAGATTGGAGTTTAGCCAAAGCCGTGGGCTCTCTATGCTACCTCCAGCAAGAACAACCACCTTCGCCGTTAGCTCTTCCTCTTCTCCTGTCCATGTATCCTTAATACGGACCCCGGTCACATGTCGCTCTTGTGAATGAAGCGAATCTGTTAAAATTTTTATCGTAAATGTATTGGGTCTGATTGTGACATTGCCAGTATTCAAAGCCAATGGTATGTAGCTAACCGTTGTTGACCTCTTTGCCACCCTATCTACGGTAGGACCATGCGGGCAGCCATTTATACAGTGTCCACAGAGGGTACATCCTTCCATCCACGATAACTGTTCAAGAGAAACATTTACATTAGTAAGATTTTTATTTACGGGTAAAATGGCGTTGGGCTGAGGACGGAAGCCAGGACTTGTAACGTTTAGTGTCGGATTTAGCCGCCAGCCTGCTCTTTTTGCTCCAAAATAAAACAATTCTTCCTTTGCAGTTGTTGGTGCAAAGTGAACGGGCAATGTGGCTTCTACCTTTTCATAATAAGGAATGAGTTCTCGATAAGAAAGTGGCCATAATTGGTCTATGGCTAATGGATATGCACGAGGAGAATTAGCTGTATAATGCTGTGTGGATCCACCCACACCCGCACTTTGCCAAATAATTTGCTTTTGTGGTGTGAATCGAACCCATGGGGCCCGATCTCTATTTGCTGGCCCCCACCGAAATCTACCTGTAACCAGATTATTCATATTATCTTCATACTTGTTCATAAGGGATCTATACAAAGGAATATCTAAATCATTACTATCTGAACTTTCTTTCGCGCCAGAATAAAGATTTGGATTTGGCCACTTCTTATTTCCATACCAGGGTCCTGCTTCTATAATTAAAACCTTTATACCCTTTTCACCAAGCTCTTTGGCGATAACTGCACCACCACCTCCAGCACCAATGACAATAACATCTGGATTAGACATCATGACCTCCCCCTTTATATGGATCACCTAATAAAAAACCCCGAAGATTTCGATATCCAAAGGCTGGTCCTGGATAGTTTGTTTGAAGCCAACCCATTGGAAAAAACTCTATACGTCTAACATCAGGTCCTTTCAAGCGAGTTGATCCATATCCAGTCCATTCGGAATAATAGCCCAATAACGTTAGCTGAGTTAGAGTATTTTTCATACTTTGTGTTAAACCTGGATTATTTGTAAAAGGCTCTGGTAAGCTCTCCAAAGGGACTTCTAATCTTTCTAACAAGTCGACCACCTTTTGCCGCTCACCACGTTTGAGATTGGCAAAGGCTCCTTTCCTAGGAAAAGTCCATGTATGGTATAAACACTCTGTCTTTCCTCTACATATTAGTTGGATAGCAGCCATATCTAATAATTTTGCTGTCTGTTTTGAGAAAGGGATAGTATCTCCATGATTTATTGAAGAAGGCAAAGTTTGATCTAAAACCGCTATAACATACTCATATATCACTCCACCCATTGGGGAAGCGTAAAGAATCATGTCTACTACCGCTTGGATGGTTATTCTTGTATGATCGTCATAAATTCCACTAGTTAAAGGTTTTATTATGTCCTCCCCCTTACAAATAAAAATCCCTATCCTCTCTACTTTATTTAGGCATTTGAAAGTATAGAATTATTAATTTGAGGAAGCTAAATACCCCATACCAAAGTAGGCACGGGGTTTACCATTTTTTCTTATTCAAATGTCCCTTTCACTCTTGGAGAACCTTGCAAGACCATTATTTGACCCTGTGCAATGACCGTTTGGATGGTTAATGTTTCTTTATCTAAAAACACGAGGTCAGAATTTTTACCTTTTTGAATATTTCCTTTCTGAGGTAACTTTAGGACTTGAGCAGGATTGGACGTAATAACTCGAATGGCCTGTTCAAGAGGGATTTCTTCTACGAGTACAGCATCTCTTACCTCACGAAATAATGAAGAAACCTTTCCAACTTTTAATCCTTTAAATTCACCCGTTTCATCAAAGGAAGGTAGGCTTGCCTGCCCATCTGAGGAAAAGGTGATGCTGCTTATAGGTACTCCTTGTTCGAGCATTAGTCTTAGACCAGTAGAACATTTTACTTCCCCTTCCTCCATAAATTGAGGAATCGTACTTGTAGTGAGATCAACATATCCACCTTTTTTAGCATAAACGATTCCAGCAGCAAATAACTCTTTATTTCGGTTAATATGAGTAGGATGAAATTGTCTAGCAGGTATTTCCGTTCGCTCAACAATCTCTTCTAATAATGATAACTTCTCGTCACCATCCCCTACATGAATTTCTATTAAACCAGCCTTACCAGATAAGATACCGCCATTTCTAGCTGCTGTTGCTACTTTTACTAGTTCTTCGAAGGTCGGCTGCGAGGAACGATGGTCCGAGATTGCTATTTCACCAACACCTATTATTTTATCAATTAAGATTATGTCATCTTCAACACGTTGGGTTAATGTCTTAACTGGAACTTGGTAAGACCCTGAATGGATGTAGCATGTTATCCCTTCTTCTTCAAGTGCTCGAGCTTTTGCTAGAAGTCCCTCCATTCTTCTTGTTGTTCCGTCTGTACCTAAAACACCTACTGCAGTTGTTATCCCTGACGTAGTGATATCTGTTAACATAATTTCTGGAGTCCTTGTTCTGAATCCACCTTCTCCACCGCCACCAATTAGGTGAACATGAGAATCAATGAATCCAGGTACAAGGATCTGTCCGTCAGCATCAATCACTTCAATTGGAACAAAGGTGGATGGAACTTCAATATTCTCTTCTATGTAAGCAATTTTATCATTTGCGATAAGGATGTCTCTTATTCCCATATAATGGGGTGCGTACACTTCAGCAGTTTTAATTAATTTTAACAAGATTCCTCCGCTCCTTTTACGTATAACTAATTAATCCTTTACTAATATGTTCATCAAAGCTGATGTAAATCCTGCCACGGCTAGCTTTCAGATATAAAAAACACCTCTACCAACAGTAGAGGTGTTTGCTTGTTATGCTTCAACCGTTTTTAAAGATGTTTTTTCTTTCTTTACTTTCTTCTTTGGTTCTACATTTTTTGTCACTGTTATACCTGTAATTCCATAGAACAATGAGATGACTGGTGTAATCAGGGCTAGGAAACAAAATGGAAGGTACGCTCCAGTAGCCACACCAAGTGCTCCTGATGTATAAATTCCCGCCCCGGTCCATGGAACTAGCGGAGCACCCTGTGAACCCGTATCTTCGAGTATTCTAGAGAGATTCTCGGGCTTTATATTTAAACGTTCAAATATTGGCCTCATTAGTGTACCACTCATAACAGAAGAGAAGTAAACCGATCCACCGATAGCAAGTGTAACGTAACTAACAATGATTGTTACAAATACCAGCAAGCCTGTGTGCTGAATCTTATGGGCAAAGGAGGCAATTAATGCTTCTAATACACCTGCATCAGCTAGCATTCCACCGAGTCCAAGTGCAAACAAGAATAGGGCAATAAGCGATAACATACTTGTTAATCCACCACGTTGTAGTAAGCTATCAACCATTTCTATTCCAGACTCTACTTGGTAACCGCTATAAAAGATATGAGTCGTGTCTGAAAAATTAAATCCTTGATAAAAGATGGCAATTACGCCACCCACTGCAGCACCAATAAAGATGGAAGGGACTGCAGGTTTTTTTAATACCAACAATGTAATTA
Organism: Robertmurraya korlensis NBRC 107688; assembly: GCF_001591645.1. GTDB lineage: Bacteria > Bacillota > Bacilli > Bacillales > Cytobacillaceae > Robertmurraya_A. Next base: position 29,486 of record NZ_BCVH01000028.1, read on the forward strand.
ACACCAAAATGGGTATTAAAGGAATCAATCCCAGATGAAACGTTTGATCCAGGTAGTTCGTTAACTGAGAGACACTTTCAGCATCTGCTGCTGCTGATTGATACCTTAAGCCTATAATAGTAAAAATTAAGGCTGTAATTAAATAGGAAGGAACAGTTGTCCAAAGCATATGCTTAATATGGGTGAATAATTCTCCTCCAGTTACAGTAGGTGCCAGGTTTGTTGTATCTGAAAGTGGCGACATTTTATCCCCAAAATAGGCTCCACTAATAATTGCACCTGCGGTAAGACCAGCAGGAATCCCTAAAGTTGTACCAACACCCATCATAGCTACACCTGCAGTACCAACCGTTCCCCACGAAGTTCCTGTTGCTATAGATACAAGAGAACAGAATAATAAAGTCGTCACTAAAAAGTATTGTGGGGTAATTGCATGAATCCCATAATAAATTAATGTAGGTACTGTTCCAGAGGCAATCCATGCACCGATTAAAATCCCGACGGTTAATAATATCAATCCCGGCAATAATGCCTTACTCATCGAAGTAATCATCGACTTTTCTACTTGTCTATATGAAAATCCTAACCCCATCATAAAGGGAATAAGAACAAGTATACTGATTAACATCAGAATTTGAATCGGTGCATTAAATACAAGTATTCCAACTGAAATAATTATCACTACTGACATTAGCATAGATAAAGCATACATGAACGAAGGCTTTTTAATAGTTTCTATATCGGTTATCAACAAACCACTCCTTTGTGTAAATTGTATTTTTTTTTATTGATCGACGATAAAAGTAAGATCATGTGACTTTTTAAAACGAGGGAAACATAGGGATAATAGGAGGACAACCTTTTTTTCTGCTATAACTGTATTTTACTATAGCTCTAAAGTTCAGTAAAATTGCAAATATAGTGATATATAAGGATTTCTTATGATAAAAACCTTTTATAGCGCTTTCAAACAAAACGTCCATAGATATGCTTCCATATAGTACGATATAAACCAAGATACACGATAAATTGTATGTTGGACTAATTACCACACTTTCTTCATATATGGTAAAATTCTTGTTAACAATAAAATAATTACAAACAAAGTAGGTGCTTGAGCTTGTCATTAGAGAAAGAAGTAAAGCTTTATTTTGTCCGACATGGGGAGACTCAATATAATGTAGAGGGAAGAATGCAAGGATTCTGTGACTCCCCTCTTACAGATAGAGGCATTTCCCAGGCAAAGTCTGTTGGAAAGGGATTATCAGGTATTGAATTCAAAGCCATTTACTCTAGTGAAAGTCAAAGAGTGATTGATACCGCTAACCATGCCATTGGACATCTGAATATTCCTATCACTACAGACCCTCGACTAAAAGAAATGAATTTCGGTGCTCTTGAATCCTTATTAGAATCAGAAATCTCTGATCGGTATGGAGATATTCTTAAGAAATTATTTGCACTTACTGACTTACATATGTCAGCACCAGAAGGAGAAAGCTATTCCCAGCTTTATACACGTACTACATCAGTCATCCAGGAAATCGTTGAGAAGCATAAACATGAAGGTGGGAATATACTTATTTTCTCTCATGGTGTAACCATTGGTAACTATTTGATGCAGTTAACAAAAATGAAAGAATATCCACATCATGATAATTGTAGTGTATCTGTCATTAAATACTATAATGGAAACTTTGAAGTAGAAAAGATTGCTGATACCTCTTTTAGGGATCTTCATTTTTAATTACCTTTTTACATTTTTACTACTTACAAACAAAAGCGGCCATCTAGGCCGCTTTTGTTATTTAAATGATACGTACAGTAACAATGCCTTCAATTAATCCAATCTTTTCCTCTAACTGTGGAATAATATCGCTCGCTACATTATTATCAATATCGATCATTGTATAGGCATATTCTCCTCTACTTCTGTTCACCATATCTGCAATGTTTAATTCATAGCTTGAAAGAGCTGAGGTAATCTTTCCAACCATCCCAGGAACATTTTTGTGGAAAGCTGCTACACGTTGTTTACCTGAATATGGTAGAGAAGCATTCGGGAAATTCACTGAGTTTTTAATATTTCCTGTCTCAAGGAAATCTTTTATTTGGCGCCCTGCCATAATCGCACAATTTTCTTCAGATTCTGCTGTTGATGCACCAAGGTGTGGAACACATATAGTGTTTTCCATTTTTAATACATTTTCATTTGGGAAATCTGTAATATATTGACCCACGATTCCTTCTTCAAGCGCAACCGCCAAATCAATTTCGTTCACAAGTTCTCCACGTGAGAAGTTAAGAATATGAACACCCGGTTTCATAATGCTAAATGTGGCTTGATTAAACATTCCCTTTGTATCATCCGTTAATGGTGTGTGTACCGTAATATAATCAGCGTTTGCAAATAATTCTTCAATGGTTAAAGCACGTTGAACCGTACGTGATAAATTCCATGCTGTATCAACAGAAATAAATGGGTCGAAACCAATTACATCCATGTCTAAAGCGATGGCATCATTCGCCACAAGTGCACCGATTGCTCCTAATCCAATTACACCTAGAGTTTTACCCTTGATTTCTTTTCCTACAAATTGCTTTTTCCCTGCTTCTACAAGCTTTGGAACTTGTTCTCCTTCACCTACTAAGGTCTTTGTCCAAGACACACCAGCAAACAGGTTTCTTGATGACGCCATTATTGTAGTTAAAACCATTTCTTTTACAGCATTCGCATTTGCTCCTGGAGTATTAAAAACAACAATGCCTTGCTCTGTGCATTTGTCGACAGGGATATTATTTACACCTGCTCCGGCTCTAGCAATTGCTTTTAAATTACTACCGAAATCCAATGAATGCATATTGAAGCTTCGAACAATAATCGCATCAGGATTTTCACAGTCATTGTCGACTGCAAAGTTTTCTTTACGAAATACTTTTAACCCGCTTTCTGCAATATTATTTAATGTTTTAATTTGATTCACTTTGTCTAATGTAATTGGGCTCATATTGTTTCTCCTCTTTTATTATAAATTTGAACAAAAAGAGGTAAGGGTAATCCCCTTACCTCTGCCCAGGCGAACGGCTACGACACTATGTGCTCCCTCACGGTTATCCGTGTTTCGCCAGTTACACATAGCCTTTTCATTTATCTTATTCTAACAACTTCTTAATCAGTCTTCAACCATAAATTGCAGTATTATTTAAATTTTCTTACTACTAGAATTTACTATCTTATTGCCTTACTTAAAAATTTCTTTGTTCTTTCTATTCGAGGATTGGTGAAAATCTGTTCTGCCGTTCCCTCTTCAAGAATAATTCCTGATTCCATAAAGACAACGCGGTCAGAAATCTCACGTGCAAAATTAAGCTCATGTGTAACAATTAACATGGTATTTCCTTCGCTTGCTACATTTTTTATTACGGCCAGAACTTCATCAACTAGCTCAGGATCAAGAGAAGAAGTAGGTTCATCAAATAACAAGACTTCTGGTTTAAGTGCTAATGCTCGAGCGATTCCCACCCTTTGTTGTTGTCCACCTGAAAGCTGAGCTGGATAATGATTTAGTCTATCTTGCAATCCAACCCTTTCAAGAATATCTATGCTCTCCTTTTTTGCGTCAACAGGGTTCAATTGCTTCACACTAGTTAAACCAATCATCACATTTTGTAACACAGTTAAATTTTTAAATAAATTATACTGCTGAAATACCATTCCAGTAGATGTTCTTAAAGAAAGAATATCTGTCTTACTTGCTGACTCAACATCTACTTTTTTTCCGCTAATCTCCACCGTACCACTAGAAGGATCCTCTAAGAAATTAATACATCGCAATAAGGTTGATTTTCCTGAACCACTGGGTCCTAAAATAGATACAACTTCTCCTTTATTAACCGATAGATTAATTCCTTTTAATACATGTTGGTGATCGTAATATTTATGGATATTCTCTAGTTTAATCATCAAGCAACCCCTCTTTCATATCTCCGGGCACGCTTCTCTATTTTTACAAGGAGCCTCTCAACTATAATACAAAGAATCCAATAGACAATCGATACAGCAATATATACTTCAAAAAAGGCTAGCCCACGCGAACCGAGGATTTTTGCTTGTCCCATAATATCAATAACACCAATAATAAATACAAGTGAAGTGTCCTTAATTGTGCTAATAAACATATTGCCTAAGTTTGGAATTGCTACCGCTAACGCCTGTGGAAAAATAATCTTAAGCATCATTTGTGTTGGGCTCATTCCTATAGCTTTAGCTGCTTCAAACTGACCTCGATCAACAGACTCAATCGCTGATCGTATGGTTTCTGACAAATAAGCTCCCAAATTAATTGAAAAGGCTAATAATGCATATATTTCAGGAGCAATAATATTTACATCAATATTTAATAGCCAACCATATTCGGTTTGTAAATAATAGATTACTTTTGGTATTCCATAGAATACGAGGTAAATCTGAACCAATAGTGGTGTGCCTCTAATAAAGGATACATAAAAAGAAGAAATTGTCTTTAATACTGGAACTTGATAGATTTTTATAAGTGCTGTAGCCAGCCCAATGAATAAGCTCAAAATCATTGATCCTACAGCAATCCCAACTGTAATAGGTAACCTTGCAACTATAATAGGAAAACTTTCTATTAAAAAACTGATATCTAATAAATTATCCATTATGTTTCCCCTTCTCTAACCTTATTCAGGGATATACTCTCCGCCTGTCCATTTTTTTGAAAGTTTAGCTAAGGTGCCATCTTCCTTTAGTTCTTTTAAAATTGGATCGATTAGCGCCTTTAACTTTTCACCCTGCTCTGCGTCTTTAAGTACGATTCCCATGTTATCATTTACGATCGGTTGTCCTACAACTTCTATATCTAAATCATATTTTTCCATAACCGATTGAATCATAATAGGATCATTTACATAGGCATCAATACGTCCATTTTGTACATCCTGTAAAATTTCCGAAGGGGTTCCACTCTCGCTGTATTTTAAAATAATATCGTTATCTACCTTTTTATTATGTTCTTCCAGCAATAATGTGTAAGAATCACCAGCTAAAGCGCCAACTTTTTTACCCTCTAAGTCTTCTAGTGTACTAATGTCTGTTCGACCTGATTTTACGACAATCACTGTTTCCGCTGCAAAATAAGATTCATCTGTAAATAGATATTTCTCTTCACGTTCTGGAGTTTTTGCTACTTGGTCTGCAACTGCCTGAATTTTATTTGATTCTAGTGCAAGAAACATACTATCCCAAGGGGTGGCAACAAACTCAAATGTATACCCATCTAGTTTTTTATCGATTTCTTTCACAACTTCAATATCATACCCTGTCAGTTCATTGTTCTCATCCGCAAAGGCGAAAGGGGGATAATCATTTTGTGTCCCCACCAAAATTACTTCATCCTTTGTTACATCTGCTGCTTCTTTGGAAGAACAACCACTTAATATTCCCGCCAATCCTATTAGCGCTATCACTGGTGTTAGTAAACGAGATCTTCTTTTCATTTTTTTGGCTCCCCTGCTTAAATTCTATTTATGTATATAAAAAAGCCCCCTTCAATCAGAAAGAGGCTTTTATCTAAACCTTATCTCTCAGAATGAAACACTCTGCAGGAATTAGCACCTTTCATTATAATGATGGTTGCTGGACGTCATTGGGCCTGTCCCTCAGTCTCTCGTGATAAGTTATTCAATTTTTTATATATACTGATATTATGAAAATTGAAGGATGTTGTCAAACAATTTTTCCACTATTGCCAAATTTTATATTTTATTTGTATTAATTTTGATAGGAATGATAGTATTCTTGATTAATAGCATTTTTTAGTAGAAAACATAGATTGGAGATAATGGTCTTGAACAATGAACACTCATTTGACGTAGCAATCATTGGTGCTGGCACGATGGGAATGGCTGCTGGTGCATTTTTAGCTCAACAAAAAGTAACGACTTTACTTATTGACGCCTTTGATCCTCCTCATAATCATGGGAGCCATCATGGAGATACTCGTATGATTCGGCATGCCTATGGTGAAGGTAGACAGTACGTAACACTAGCAAAACGAGCCCAACAATTATGGGAGGAATTGCAACAGCAAACCGGTTATAAAATTTTTGAGAAAACAGGTGTCCTTGGACTCGGTCCAAAAGACTCTGTCTTTCTTAAGGAAACAATTGCTGCTGCTAAAAAATATAAGTTGCCATTAGAGGTGCTAAACGGCAATGAAGTAAAACAAAAATGGCCAGGTTTTTCTGTACCGGACGATTTTATTGGATGCTTTGAATCAGAATCAGGATTACTTTATAGTGAAAATGCGATACAGGCCTATAAAGAAATGGCTATAAAAAATGGTGTAAAGCTTGTTACTAATACGCCTGTTCAGAAAATTGATGTGGATGACAAGGATTGTGTAAGAATCATAACCGAAAACAAGGTTTTCCATGCGAAAAAGGTGATTGTCACTGCCGGTGCATGGGCAGCCAAGCTACTTCCTACAATTAACCTTCCTATTCAGCCAACCCGAAAAGTAGTTGGTTGGTTTGAAGCACCTGAGGACCTTTATGATGCTGCTAATTTTCCATCCTATTATGTAGAAGACGGGGATAATATGTTTTATGGTTTCCCTAACATCGATGGCAAAGGTTTAAAAATTGGAAGGTCAGATGGTGGACAAGAAATTGATCCTGACCACCTTAAACAAAATTTTGGGCATGATGAGACAGATGAAGCAGATCTTAGGTTCTTCCTTAACACCTATCTCCCTAAAGCAAATGGAGTACTAAATCAGGGTAAAACTTGTTTATATACTATATCAAGTGACAATCATTTTATCATTGATTTTCACCCTGAACATGAACAGATTATTATTGCCTGTGGTTTTTCCGGGCATGGGTTTAAATTTGGTAGTGTAATGGGAGAAGTTCTAAGCCAACTTGCTCTAGAGGGCAAAAGTAATTTTGACCTTTCCCTTTTCTCTCTCAAGAGATTTGGCTTGTAATAGAAAACTACCTATATTCAAACAAACAAAGAGTGATCAATTAAATATTGATTACTCTTTTTTTTATAGACCTATGCCTTCTTGAAAATTAGCTATTCCTATCTTATTTTAATAATTTTAATACAATGGGCAAAAATAGAATCGATATACCTGAAGGCAAGAAAGGAGGTCTTTTAGTAGATGTCGGTTAAGTATAAAAACTTTTTTTCAGTTCTCGGTCAATGGATTTTCTTTGGAAGTATAATTGGTTTAATTGTTGGATCGACAACGACTTTCCTATTAGAAACTAACGACTATCTTGGAGATGATATACGGGCAAAAAGAGATTGGCTTATTTTCTTTCTCCCCTTTGGAGGAATTATTATAGGATACATATATATGAACTACGGAAAGGTATTTTCAAATAATACTTTGAATGATATTAGTAAATCAAATAATCTGGTGATAGAATCTGTTCATGGAAAAAAAGAGGTACCAAGAAGAATGGGACTAATCGTCTATTTAGGAACGTTTATTACCGTTCTTTTTGGGGGTTCTACGGGTAGAGAAGGTGCAGCTGTCCAAATGGGAGGCAGTGTAGCTACTGCAGTCAACAAGTTCTTTAAAGTTAATAAAATTGACACAAAAATATTAATGATGAGCGGGATAAGTGCTGGTTTTGGTGCTGCTTTTGGGGCTCCCATTACAGGTGCGGTTTTTGGGATAGAAATGGTTTCTTTAGGAAAGTTGAAAATGGAAGCACTAGTTCCTTGTCTTGTATCTAGTTTTGTTGGTCACTATGTAACAACAGCTGCTTGGGGACATCATCATGAAGAATTTATTGTAAAGAGTTTACCGGAAATTTCTATAATTACGTTTTTAAAAGTTATTTTGGTATCTGTTATTTTCAGCCTAATAAGCGTTTTATACTGCCAAATGAGACATGGAATACAAAAGTTTTCTGAGAAAATTTTCAATAAAAACCATATAAAAAGAGCCTTTTTTGGGGGCATCATTATTGTCGCTTTAACCTTCATTGTTGGCCCACAGGATTACAATGGACGTGGATTAGAGATGCTAGAACATTCATTTAAGGAGGATGTTCCACCCTTTGCCTTCCTGGCCAAACTGGTATTTACGGCAGTAACTCTGGGTTCCGGCTTTGTTGGTGGGGAGGCCATCCCTTTATTTTTCATCGGAGCAACTTTAGGTAATTCGTTACACACATTCATCGATTTGCCTTTGTCATTTCTTGCTGCGTTAGGATTAATCGCTGTTTTTTGCGGTGGTGCGAATACACCTATTTCTGCTTTCCTGCTGGCAATGGAGATGTTTGATGGAGAAGGATTAGAGTACTTTTTTGTTGCCTGTTTAGTTAGCTATCTATTTTCAGGACATCATGGACTATGGCCCTCTCAAGAAGTATATGAACCTAAGAGCAGGTTATATCATTTACCCCCAGGAGAAACGATAGAAACTGTAGAAAAAAAGAAAAAAAACACAACAAAATGATTGCTCAGAAAGGGGGTTGCTTATGGATTTTAATTTTATATGGAAAGCTGTTGTCGTCGTCGTAGGTGGAGTCCTAATTTTGCGGTTAGCGGGAAGAAAATCAATCTCACAGCTTACAGTTGCTCAGACCGTTATGATGATAGCTGTTGGATCATTAATTATTCAACCTGTTGGCGATAGGAACATCTGGATTACCATGGTGATTACCTTTTTAATGGTAATTACACTTTTATTTATTGAGTATCTCGTTTTGAAATCGAATAAGCTTGAAACCTTTATTTATGGAAAATCACTAACAGTAGTTGAAAACGGCCAGATTAATGAAGTTAATTTAAAAAAGTTGCGGCTAACGGTTGATATGCTTGAAGTACGAATGAGACAACAAAACATCCAGAATTTCTCTGATTTACAATGGGCAACAATAGAATCGAACGGTCAGTTAGGTTATATGTTAAAGCCTGATAAACAATATGCTACTAAAGAGGATATTCAGATGCTAAAATCGCTGATTGAATCAAATCAATACAGTGCCCCGAATGAAACCACTACTAAAACACCAACTAGTATGACAGATAATATATTTACTGAGGTTAAGAACAGAAAGCATACTGACAAACCGAAAGAAAATTTAGATTAATAACAATGAAAACAGGAAAACGAAAATTGTTTTCCTGTTATGTTAATTGTTACGTTATTTTTTGATTGGACTACTTACATTTACTCGGCTTAAAACTTATCTACTTATGATACGGTTCATTCCGATTGATTCGATAAGCACGATACACCTGCTCAAGGAGAATCAACCTCATTAATTGATGAGGAAATGTCATTTTAGAAAATGATAACTTCTCATCTGCTCGATTTAACACATCCTTACTTAAGCCTAGGGAACCTCCAATGACAAAGGCAATTTTACTTTTTCCGTATGTAGCTAATTTATCAATCATCTCTGCAAGCTCTTCTGATGATCGTTGCTTTCCTTCAATGGCTAAGGCAATGACATAGGTATCTGGAGAAATCTTGGCTAAGAGCCGCTCCCCTTCTTTATTCTTTACCTGTTCCATTTCTATATCACTTAATTGCTCTGGAGCCTTTTCGTCTGGGAGCTCAATCACTTCAACCTTTGCATAGGCCGTTAGTCTTTTCAAATACTCATCAATGCCTTGCTTTAAATACTTTTCTTTAAGTTTACCAATTGTTAATAATGAGATATTCACACTTCATCCTCACTTTACGAACAAGATATCCACAGAAGTTATCCACATGTCCACAATTTTCGTCCACATATTGTATAGGATCATTTGTTCCCTACCATATATATAGCATCATTTCGACAATATTCACAGGTTGTTGATAACTCATTTCCCTCGACTTTTAATAAGGTTGGAAAGGTCGCAAACTCATCTACGATCGTATCTATAGCAAGATCTACATGTTCCTCACAGCAGTAAATCAAATTATTTCCCTCCTCAAAATTCACCAAACTTCAACAAAAAACCATGTGGATATCCTCTATGTAGTTTGTCCAAAAACTTATCCACATTCCCTTACCAATCCTACCAAAACTATAGTGAAATTTCTATCCACAAAAAAAGAATGCGAACAATAAGCCCGCATTCCTCACTTTATTATAATGTATTTCCTCCAAGCTTTATCGTTGTTTCTTGAATCTTTCCAGCACGGTAGAATTTTATTTTTAACTGGTCGCCGACTTTCTTTTTATTATATAGATGCTTTCTTAAATCAATTACATCATTAATGGGGTCGCCATCCATTTCAACAATCACGTCCAAATCTTCTAATCCTGCTTGTTCTGCAGGTGAGTTTGGATCCACCGTCATAATCACAACACCTGATGTAACATCTTCCGGAAGCTTAAGTGTTTCCTTTTGATGATAGGCTGATACTTCATTTACAGACTGAAGTTGAATTCCCATGTAAGGACGCTTTACTTCACCAAATTCCTCTAGGTCACTAATGATTGGTTCAGCTGACTTTATGGGAATAGAGAGACCGATGCCTTCTACGGAACTCTGAGCAATTTTCATAGAGTTAATTCCGATCACTTGCCCACTGATATTAATTAACGCCCCACCACTATTCCCAGGATTAATGGCAGCATCTGTTTGAAGAACCTCAGCCTGCCAGTCAATTGCACCATCTTGATTAATATCAACGGGAATGGCACGCTCTAATCCTGAAACAATTCCTTGTGTAACGGAGCCAGAAAAAGTTGCTCCAAGTGGATTCCCGATGGCAATTACAGGCTCACCAATTTTTAAAGCATCCGAATCACCAAATTCAGCAACCGTTTCAATTTTGCTTCCATCCACCTCAAGAACAGCAAGATCCGTCCAAACATCACTTCCTCTAAGCTTGGCTTCAAGCTTTGTTCCATCGGTTAAAGTAACCTCTAGTGAATTTGCCCCTTCTATTACGTGGTGATTAGTAACGACATAGGCTTTCCCATCCGCTTTTTTGTAAATAACACCTGATCCTGAGCCCGCTTCTTGGCTACTTGATTCTGACCAGAAGCTTGTTGTTTGGAGGTTTGTAATCCCTACTACAGCATCTCCAGCTTTCTCTACTGCCTTTGTTATATCTGTGACTACGTTTAAGCTAACATTTTCTGTTCTGACTGGACCCGTATTATCTTCAACACTAGAGTCCGTTTCTGTTGAGTAAGGAAGAACGTTAAAGCCGATTCGAGGTAAAGCAACTATGATTAAAAAAACACCCAGAATGGCCCCAACTAAGCTTGCTAAAAAATATCCTCCTCGGTTTCCCTTTTGTTTTCTGTACCGGGTTTCGTAGTCTTGATCATAATAACCCACGATTCACCAATCCTTTCAAACAATCATGATCTATGTAATTTTGTTCCTATATATAATATAATCCCTTCTTGCCAGAGAATAAACCAAAAAGGTGATCCGAAAAGTCGGAATCACCTCTTTTAGATTTAGACTGCAGTTAATACAGTTGGTACTTTCGGATCAGTATCGTACAATTCGAACTGCTCTCCAATGATAATGCCCTTGCTTTGAAGTGTTTGCTCGACTGCCATTTTAGCTAGATCTTTCATATTATTATCCTGACTTAAATGTGCTAGATAAATACGCTTTGTATTGTCACCGGCTACTTCACTCATTGCAATGGCTGCATCTTCATTGGATACATGGCCCACGTCACTCAAAATACGACGCTTAATACTCCATGGATATCTCCCCATTCGAAGCATTTGTACATCATGATTGCTTTCAAAAACAAACACATCTGCATTTTGAATGATCCCCTTCATGCGATCACTTACATATCCTGTGTCCGTAATCAGAACAAGCTTCTTGCCATTTTGGTGAAACACATAAAACATTGGCTCAGCTGCATCGTGAGATACCCCAAAAGATTCAATGTCCACTCCACCGAAGCTTTTGACTGTTTCCATATCAAAAGTGAATTTCTGCTCTACGGGTATTTCTCCAACCAAGTGATTCATGGCTGCCCATGTTTTTTCATTCGCGTAAACAGGCAACTTGTACTTTCTTGCTAAAATTCCGATCCCTTTAATATGATCACTATGCTCATGAGTGACAAAAAGCCCTGAAAGTTTGCTTATATCCCGATCAATTTTTTGAAATAAAGCTTCCATTTGCTTCCCACTTAGTCCTGCGTCTACTAGAAAGGACTGACCTTCCGATTCTACATAAATCGCATTCCCTGTACTCCCACTTGCAAGGATACTAAAATGCAATGACATACTATTCACTCCAATTGTTTTCTTCGTCCTTTAGTTGAATGACTTGTCCTTCAAAAGCATTCACAAATAAATTCTCCCCTTCGTCTAACACAAAGCGCCATGCTGGGGTTAATACCTGTGATGAAGTCAATCGAACATGGGTGTAATAACCAAATTCAACTTTTTCTATCTTTGTTCCGTACGGTAGATGCCCATTCTCATAGAGCGTTTCTAAAGCCTTAATTGGCTGAATAATTCTTTCATCTTCAGTAAGCTCTTCGATTTTATCGAGTAAAGTTTGTTCGTAAGAAACTACTTCATTATCACTATTTAAATAGAACTTTATTTGACCGCTTAAGTTTTTATAAAATAGCTTTTCTTCATACTGCTGATAATAAATAATACTATTTTCATTATCATCTCTACCCCAATAACGATACTGATCACCATTAATCACTGATCCTTTTAAAAAGGCATCTAATTCTGATGGTTGACCTTTGCTGCTTACTTTTAAAGGTGTACCTAATTTTGAATCAATGGTTTGGTTATTTCTTATAATAATGGTTTGACCACTGAGCGTTGTATCTAAAAGCTTTGCAACCTCTTCCTCAATGAAGACTCTCGGAACAGTACTTAAGTACTTGTCCTTTTCGAAATTTTTGGGAAGCTCATTGTATGTTATTTCATCCGCTTTTAATCGATTTTCTAAAGTGGGATTGGTGGCATACTCATACTTGGTTGCGGTTCGAATCTTTAAGAACTCATTCATGAGGTATATATTTAAAACGAAAAAGGAAAGGATAAAGATGGTTTTAATTCTACTCCAATCCATGCTTTTCCCCTCCATTCACGCTGCTCGAAACCCTTTTCCATTCATCGTTATACTTATAGTACCAAGAGGGTTCTAAATGAATTAGTGAATTCTGTGTATCCCCGGTATCCTTAGTCATGTGATAACCAATCGTAATATCCTGAAGAAAATCAAGGTTAAAGTCCTCTGTTTTTTTTAATTCTTCTAGGACAGCGATACCAGACGGAAGATTAATTTCAGTTGCTTCCACTCTACTTCCTAAAACCAAATTACTTCGATAATACTTATTAATTTCACTAGCATTCCAGATTTGTAAAATTTCCGAAACTCCATTATCTCCAAAGATGGGGTATCCATTTAAATCATATAATCGAAATAAAATAAACTGTTCCGACTCATCCATACCTACATACCGATAATTATCCGTCCAGCCACCATGACTATTTACGAATTCAATACTTCTCTCCAGAAGATTTTCAGATTTTGATGTAGCATCAGTTTCCGTCTTAATATAGCGGATCGTATTCGTTCCATAATTGACACTCATCAACGTAGTAGTATCTGTATACTCTTCACCAAAGGAACTATAATTTTTCGACACTAAATTAGGATCACTAAATAAGGCATCTCGGAGTTTATCGGTGGGCAACTTCTCAGATATATGCTTATATAAAGCCATTTTCACTGGTTCTTTTCTAAGCATCGGAAAACTTTCTCTATTTATCGGCTCAAATAATGCATACTTTTCGTTTTCGCTGATGTTGGATAAATAGCGTTCTTTATAGTTAGTAATAAACGAGGCCGAAACACGGGCTCGAAGCACCTTATGCTCTTTGGAGGAAATAAAATAGACTACGCCGCCTTCTCTTGTTTCCGGCTCTAAATCAATAACAATTCGATCAAAGTTACTTTTAGGAATTTCATTACTAGGTAATTGTAACGCGCTTCGATACACCTTTAAAGGGACAATATCAGGAAAAATAATTTCTAAGGAATTTTTATCATAAATAAAAGAAGGTATATTTCTTACCATTTCTGATATATCTTCAAATTCACTGAATCCCCATAAGCTTAATTCTTTCATCATTTGCTCAATTTCAAAGGAGTCAAATGTTCCAAAATGTTTATCTCCTTGATGTAAAAATAACCTTTCCGGGCGAACAATATTTTTCAATTCCTTTGTTTCCCCAAGAGATACCTCTTCAACCGTTTTTCCACTTTCTTTCAAAGTGTCATAATTTGGCTGATACGTCCACAACAGATATGTTAGAAGAATGCTAAAAATGACAAGAATTAATAGGACGATAGATTTTATCGTTTCATACTTCATGCCCAATCATCCTCCTCATTTCGGTCATAAGGAAGAGTGAATGAGACAGTTGTCCCTTTCCCTTCCACACTTTCTGCCCATATCTTTCCTTTATGGGCTTCTACCATTTCTTTTGCAATCGCTAGTCCTAGCCCCGTTCCACCAAGCTTTCTTGTTCTCGCTTTATCCACACGATAAAATCGCTCAAAAATCTGCTGAAGATTTCCTTTTGGAATTCCCATTCCCTGATCACTTACACTTACTATAATATGATCTTCCTGTTCCACCATTTTAAAAGTGATTTTCCCACCCTGTGGCGAATATTTCATGGCATTTGAAATGATATTATCAAGAACTTGTGTAAGCTTGTCCTCATCTCCCTCAACAAAGGCAGCATGGTCTAATAAATTCCGTTCAAAGGTAGTATTTTCATCCTTAGTAATCTCAAACCGATCGATTATACGATTGAAGAAATCTACAAAGTTAAACCATTCCCTTGTAAGGCGATAGTCTTTGCTATCCATCTTTGAGAGCTGAAGTAAATCATTAACTAGTCGTATCATACGTTCTGTTTCTGTTTGCGTAACACTTAAAAAATTTGGAGCTATTTCTTCGTCCTTCCATGCACCGTCAGATAAAGCTTCCAGGTAACTTCTCATGGTCGTTAAAGGTGTCCGTAATTCATGTGACACATTAGCTACAAACTCTCGTCTTTCTAAGTCTATCTTCTCTTGTTCCGTAATATCATGAAGAACCGTTATTAACCCATTAACAAATCCTGTTTCCTTTTGAATGACTGAAAAATTCGCACGTAGAATAAGTGGCTTAGTTGCAGTACTATAGTCTAAAATGAGTGACTCTTTTTCCACAAGTAAATCCTCAAACGAATAATCTTCTTCCAAACCGAGTAAGGAAACAATAGAACTAGATAGAATTGTTTCACGTGAAACGCTTAATAGCTTTGCTGCAGGCTCATTGATGAGAATCACTCGCCCTTTTCTGTCGGTAGCAACCACACCATCTGTCATATACGAAAGAACAGAGGATAGCTTTCTACGTTCACCCTCGGTAGTTGCTTGTGCCTCTTGCAACTTTTTCGTAAGATTATTAAAAGTAATGGCCAGCTGTCCAATCTCATCATATCCGAATACTTTTACCTTTCGTGAGAAATTTCCTTTAGCCATTGCTTGTGCTTGCTTTCTCATATCAGAAATAGGCCTTGTAATCGTTTGAGCCAGTAAAATTCCAAGTATTGCTGTAATTAACAAAGCAATACCAGTCCCTGCGGCAAGAATATTATTGATGGTCTTCATTTGTGAATACACATTTTCTTTCTTTGCTACCAAGTAAATAGCACCTGTTACATCATCATCGGAACGAACGGGTGTTACTAATATCCAAATTCGATTTCCTGTTTGTCGATCAATTTGGGTAACATCTTCGCCTTCATCTGCCGAGGTAGCAATTACTCGCCTAATTAAGGTGTCAGTAGTCCTTTGGCCAACAATTCCTTGATTATATTGGTCTGATGTGCCAATAATTTTTTGCGTACTTGCTTCAATTAAACGAACCTCGGAAATATCTGTCGTTTTAAAATCAGATAGAATCTTCTTAACAGCTTCTTCCAGAGTTGGTCCTTCATTATCTGGGTTACGTTCCTTACCTAGCTCTTCACCTAAGTAATAGGCTAAAAGATTCACTCTCTCTTCAATAGAGGTTTCAAAATTTCGTAATAAAGTGTTTTCGAGCTGTCTAACAAAATACACACCAATGATTTGCATCGCTATTAAGATTAACAATACATAAATCATTACAAACTTTAGATGAATAGATCGAAAGAAACCAACCTTTTTCATTTCATATTACTCCTGTTCAGGATTCCGTAAATAGTATCCTACCCCTCTTCTTGTAACAATCCATGTAGGGTGACTTGGGTTATCTTCAATCTTTTCACGAAGTCTTCTCACAGTTACATCGACCGTTCGAACATCACCAAAATAATCGTAGCCCCATACAGTTTGTAATAGATGTTCTCTCGTCATAACTTGTCCGATATGCTGACCTAAATAATGTAGCAGTTCAAATTCTCTGTGAGTAAGCTCAATCATCTCCCCACGCTTTGAAACAATATAAGCATCTGGATGAATCGTCAATGAGCCTAATTCAATCTCATTGGTCTCGTCTTCTTCCTGTTGACTTAAATTTGTTTGATGTCTTCTTAAATTAGCTTTCACACGGGCAATTAATTCTCTTGTACTAAATGGTTTTGTTACATAGTCATCTGCCCCAAGCTCAAGCCCAAGAACCTTATCAATTTCAGAGTCCTTTGCTGTTAGCATGATAATAGGCATTTCGTATTTTTTACGTACTTCACGACAAACTTCCATGCCATCTCGTTGAGGAAGCATGATATCTAGTAAGATTAAGTCCGGCATAATTTCTTCCACCATCTTTAATGCTTCGTTACCATCATACGCACAGTGTACATCATATCCTTCCTTCTTAAGGTTAAATTGAAGGATATCTGCAATTGGTTTTTCATCGTCGACAACAAGTATACGTTTTTCCATTTCATAGCTCCTTTATTTAGCCGCTTATTTATTTTATCTTCCACTATTTTTACTGTTCATAATCCTTACTTTATCATGATATGCCTATGAATTCACGTTTTTAGAAGACCTATCACAACATTGAAAAATAGAAAACCTCTAGTTTTCACTAGAGGTATTTTATCTATCATCGATTTAAATAATCCCTTGGGTTTTGTAAGCTACCATTCTTGTAAACTTCAAAATGCAAATGAATCCCAGTTGAGTTGCCGGTATCACCCATTACCCCTATAGCAGAGCCTTTTGAAACGGTTTGACCAACATTTACACTGATGGAGGCCAAATGTGCATATACCGTACGCATTCCGTTATTATGGTCAATAATTACCTTATTGCCATATCCGCCATCATAACCAGCTGATACAACTGTTCCATTGTCAGCAGCTTTAATGGTTCTATTGCTAGGACGAGCAATATCAATACCTTTATGATAACTGCCCCATCTATATCCTACTTCACTTGAGATATAACCACCATTTGCTGGCCACGCAAGTGATCCATCACCACGAGAAGGAACAACTTTTGTTCCCTTTCTGAATATATAAGAAACTGGTTCTTGAAGGATGTTTTCACTCACAACTTCTTGTGCTACACGAACTCCATTTTGCTCAGAGACTTTATATGTAACTTGGCGAGCTCCTTCTTTCCCCTCTTGCTCTACTTTTGTGTCACCTTTATACATCGATGCATCTTCAATTACTTGACTAGCAAATGCGATTGTTTCCTTTTTGGCTTCTTCTTTTATAACTACTACTTGTAGAAGGGGTTGTAGGAAGGTTACATTCAACTCTTGCCCAATCTTGAGCACACTATCCTCTGTCATTCCAGGATTAATAGATAATAATTGTGCAGTTTCCATTCCATGTGCTCCGGCAATTCCACCCAGCACATCTCCCTCTTTAACAGAGTATTTCTTTTCTTCTAAGGTACCCTTAGTTAATAAGTTAACTGCTTCCTCCACAGTTAAAATCTTATCTGGAGTAACTTTTTCTACATTTTGTGAAACTTCTTTTGTGAATGAAACGTCTAATAGACGAACTTCATTTTCCTTAAGCTGAGGTAATACTACTTCAGGAGTTTCCTTACGAGTTCCAAGCTCCGTTAATTGCTCTTGTGTAACATACTTTAGCTTTAATGCATTTAACACCTGATCCGCTTCGGCTTCACTTTTTAAGTAAGCTACTGCCTTTCCGTCAATGACTAATGCTGATGCATTTGCTTGAACAGCCATTTTAGTTTGGATGATTTCTGCAACTTCTTCGTCATTTGTTTTAGCACCAGAATTAAACACTTGCTCTGAAACATATGTAAGTTGTGATTCAACTGCCAAATCTAAATTAGTATATGTTTGCTTAAACTCTTCTACTTTTTCATCTAAAATATCTTGAACTACTTCTTTATCAGAAACTGTACCAACATATTCTTTATTCATATATACATAATATACTGTGCTTAATTTAGAACTACTAGCGGATGCAGTACTTACACCGAATGTCAGTGTCCCTAATGCAATTGCTGATATAGCTGCCATTTTTAGTGCAGGTTTTAGACTGTTAGATGTGTTGATCGTTAGTTCGGAAAGTCTCTTATTGAAAAAAAACATTCTCTAATCCTCCTAGACTAGCGCAACAAAACACTTTTAGTGCTTTTAACTCTTTTTATTTTTTACTTAATAAGACTTCTTTACTTTACCATAAATAAGCTAATAAGAGTTTACTAGCACCTGATATGTAACACAAATGTATAATTAATGACATTAAATTACAAATCTATTCGAAATGATAGGATGACCTTTTGCATATACATCTTAGTAAAACATTGATATAACAGCTTTTTCAAGAGAAACGCTTTCATTTTTCAGAAAATTTACTCTACCTTTTTTCGACATATTTTTTTGAAGGAACTTACTCAAATATTACATCTATGTAACAAAAAAGGGGAGTTTGTCATAGGACAAACTCCCCTTACATAATGGCTCAGGACGGAATCGAACCGCCGACACAAGGATTTTCAGTCCTTTGCTCTACCGACTGAGCTACTGAGCCTAAAATATGTATGTATTTATAAAAATTCCAACCCCTTACCTAGAGAAGAGATTGGAATAGTGTGATGACCCCTACGGGATTCGAACCCGTGTTACCGCCGTGAAAGGGCGGTGTCTTAACCGCTTGACCAAGGGGCCGTGTGTGTTTATTCGACATATTGTGACGACGTTTTTTATAATAGCATAATAGTTTTATAGTTTGCAATAGGTTTTATAAAAAAATTCCAACCAAATAAAAAATCGCCACTATTGATGTGAACCAAAAAAGTTAGACAAATATTCTATGCGACCTGTTGGACATGAGTCCGGTATTCAACCGGACTCATGTCTTTTAATTTTCCTTTCATCCGTACATTGTTGTAATAGTAAATATAATCA
>NZ_BCVH01000029.1 GCF_001591645.1 Robertmurraya korlensis NBRC 107688
TACCATTTCGCCATTGTCAACTTCTACGAAAAACTTTTTTAATTGTTAATTTTTCAAGGTGTTGTTGGCTACTTGTATTACTATATCACCTTTATTCGCAGAAGTCAACTTCTGTTTTTTATTCTTTTGATTAAAGTTCCTCATCAACTAATAAGCTCTTCATGAGGACGGATTCTCATTTTACAAAATAGCTACACATAAAGCAATACTTTTCTTCACTAAAAAACGACTGCTTCTATGAAACAGTCGTTTCCCGTTATTATCTCTTGTTAAACTCGTTAGGGTTTGGACCTTTGCGTCGGTTACGATTGATACCATTGATTTGTTCCATCTCTTCTGAAGAAAGCTCAAAATCAAATACATCAATATTTTCTTGAATTCTAGAAGGTGTCACAGATTTAGGTATTACAATTGAATTATTTTGTAGATGCCATCTTAATACGACTTGAGCAGGCGTTTTACTATGTGACTCAGCTAGTTTAATAATCACATCATCTTGTAGTACTTCTCCACCTTGGTCAAGAGGGCTCCATGCTTCTACGAAGATGTCATGCTTAGCGCAAAACTCTTTTAATTCATTTTGTGCTAAATATGGGTGGCACTCAATTTGGTTTAAGACTGGCTTTACTTCACATTCGTTAAGTAGTCTCTCTAAATGCGCAATTTCAAAATTACACACACCAATTGCTTTAACCTTTCCATCATGGTAAAGCTTTTCCATTGCCTTAAATGTTTCAACATATGTATCGTGTTCTGGTGTAGGCCAATGAATTAAGTATAAATCAATATAATCTAGACCTAACTTTTTCAGACTTAATTCAAAAGCTTCTATTGTGCTTTCGTAACCTTGGTCACTATTCCAAACCTTCGTTGTAATGAATAATTCTTCACGGGGTACATTGGATTCCTTAATCGCTTTTCCTACACCCTCTTCGTTTCCATAAATCATAGCGGTATCGATGGAACGGTAACCTGCTTCAATCGCAGCCGTTACGGCAGCTGTAGCCTCGTCATCTTTCACTTGCCAAACACCGAAACCAAGCTGTGGCATTTTTACACCATTGTTCAACGTTACAAAGTTCATATTCATTCTCCTTTAAGAAAGATTTACTTGATAACCTTGGAAGAAAATAGATTTCCTTGTTAATTTTAATAAAGATAATTTAAAATTTAAAGTAGTCAAATGTTTTTAATATAGTCACCTATTATTAACTTAGTATAAAAATGATACTGGGAGTTGAAGTTTTGAAGGATCCAGCATGTTCAATTGAGAAAACGTTAGAGATTATCGGAAACAAGTGGTCATTCCTTGTTCTAAGGGAATTATATGATGGCACAAAACGCTTTAATGAACTAAGAAGGTCGATTGAGGGCATTAGCCCTAATGCACTTACCTCCACTTTAAAGCACTTAGAACAAAAAGAAGTCGTTAAACGAAAAGCAATTCCTACTGTACCTGTTACAGTTGAATATTCTCTTACCGAGAAGGGTCAATCATTTAATAGCGTGTTAAAAGAAATGAAAAAGTGGGCAAGAGAATGGGGCTAATATCTTCGGTCAACCACACCTCCGAATAATAGTTTGATCTACCTTATTCTAATTATCCTTTCTATTAGAAATAACAATAACTGTAGAGCAATGCTCTACAGTTCATTATTAAAACGAAGTAGTTGCTTGAACCTTTTCAGTTCCGGCTGGCTCAATTATTTCTTCCGATGGTAGCTTTTCTATTTTAAATCCTGTATACGCATAGATAATTGCCACAATTGGACTGATTATACAAAGCAGCGCGTATGGCGCATATTGAAAGGTGGATACTCCAAGGGTAGCGGTCATAAATGCGCCACATGTGTTCCATGGAACTAGAGGAGAGGTCATCGTCCCCGCATCTTCTAGTGTTCGAGATAAGTTCTTTGGATGCAGGCCACGCTTACGGTAGGCAGTTAAGTACATTCTACCTGGCAGTAGAATTGATAGGTACTGATCACATGCGACAATGTTAGCAGTGATACAGGTCGCTACCGTTGTTGTAATTAAACTACCTGTTGATTTGGCCATTCTTAATAGGCTTGTCACAAGTGTATTCATCACTCCACTTGTTTCTAAAATCCCTCCAAAGCTCATCGCAATCATAACGAGAGATACAGTGTACATCATCGCTTCCGTTCCGCCATTGTTAAGCAAATTATCCAATACTTCATTGCCTGTTTCCATTTCAAAGCCATATACCATAATCGATAAAATACTGCCGATTGACTCACCCTGAACAGTGATGGCAACAATCCCCCCTAGAATTGATCCAATAACAAGGCCTGGGATCGCGGGTGTTTTCATAGCAATAATCCCAAGAACAATAACAGGAATTAGGAGTAACCAAGGACTGATAATGAAAATATCAGCTAACTCTTGTTGAAGAGTTGCAATGTCATTCACACCAGCTCCTTTTCCTTTAAACGTAAGGCCGATAAAAAAATAAATGACAACGGAGAGGACAAGGGCTGGTATCGTCGTATAAAGCATATGCCGTATATGGTCAAAGAGTTGAACACCCGTGATCCCAGGTGCCATATTCGTTGTTTCAGACAAAGGAGAAATTTTATCCCCAAAGTAACAGCCAGAGATGACGGCCCCAGCCACCATAGCTGGATTAATACCTAAACCAATTCCAACTCCCATAATAGCAATCCCTATTGTTCCTGCAGCTGTCCATGCATTTCCCGAAGCGATAGCTACTACACTACAAATGATGGCGGCAGCTGGGAGGAAATAGGTTGGAGATAGTATATCTAACCCGTAGTAAATCATGGTCGGAACAATTCCGCCTGCTAACCACGTCCCAATAATGGTACCAATAATCATTAAGATTAATAAGGCTTGGAGTGCCAGAGATACTGCTTTGATAATCCCTTGCTCAAGCTCTCGCCAAGTATATCCTAAATAAATGGATACTAGTGAGGCCACAGTGGCACTAAGCAAGAGGGGAATATGTGGATCTGCTTCAAACATGAAAATTCCTGTAAATAAAAATACAATCATGGCTCCGATTGGAATCAAAGCAACTGCTAGTGATGGCTGTTTCTTTTCTTTCATTATCATCCCTCTTTCAATATAAAATAGATTGCTATTTTTATATTGCAATTTCCGTGCCAGATGTAATATTCTTAATTTTCTGTTATCAACTTCCTTTCTCCTGCTTGATTAGAAAGCAATTCTGCATAATCCATTCAATTTTGCATAGTTAGCTTTTTCCACATCAAAAAAACCTAGTTCCGTATAGAAACCAGGTTTTTAAGCACTCTTTATATATTTAGTCCAATGGAAATATATTTTACCTCTAGGAACTCTTCTAGACCGTGATGGCCCCCTTCTCGACCTAACCCACTTTCTTTATAACCCCCAAATGGTGCTTGAGCCGTTGACGGAAGACCATCATTTAAGCCGATTATTCCGTATTCAAGCTCCTCGGTGATCCGGAAGGCACGACTTAGGTTTTCGGTAAACACATAGGCAGCTAAGCCGTAGACCGTATTATTGGCTCTCTCAATCACTTCCTCTTCTGTTTGAAAGGTAGCAATGGCTGCTAGTGGTCCAAAAATTTCTTCTTCAATGCACATCATTTGATCATTCACATTTGTGAGAATCGTTGGTGGAAAGAAGAATCCTTCTTCCCCATCTTGCTTATCTCCTTGATACACAATCTTTCCACCTTTATCAATCGCATCTTCAAGAATTTCATTTACTTTATCTACAGCAGGTTGATCAATAAGGGGACCGATATCAATTCCTTCTTTTATACCGTTACCGATTTTAAGTTTGCTTAGTTCATTTTTAAAGAGTTCGACAAATGGATCGAGAACCGATTCTTGAACGTAGATACGGTTCGTACAAATACATGTTTGACCGGCATTCCGAAACTTTGAAGCCAGTAACCCTTTGGCCGCTTTCTCTAAGTCCGCATCGTCCATGACGATAAAAGGAGCGTTTCCGCCTAATTCTAGGGAAATCTTCTTCACCGTATCAGCAGCGCCTCTCATAAGTACCTTCCCTACTTCAGTTGAGCCCGTAAAGGTAAGCTTACGAACGCGTGAATCCTTTAACCAAGCATCGCCAATTTCTTTTGATTTCCCGGTTACCACGTTAAATACCCCAGCTGGAATGCCTGCTTTTCCCGCTAACTCCGCTAGTTTCAGAGCAGTTAGTGGCGTTTGCTGAGCGGGTTTGACCACCACCGTACAGCCTGCGGCAAGAGCGGGGGCAACCTTTCTTGTGATCATCGCAGCTGGGAAATTCCATGGAGTAATCGCTGCAACAACCCCAACTGGTTCTTTTCTAACTAAGATACGCTTATTTGGATGCGTTGCTGGAATGGTTTCTCCATAAATTCTCTTTCCTTCTTCGGCATACCAAGAAAGAAAGCTATTGGCATAGTTCACTTCACCTATTGCTTCATTAACAGGCTTTCCTTGCTCCAGTGTCATCAATGTCCCAATTTCTACTTTATGCTCATCAATAAGATGGAACCATTTCATAAGCATCTGACTGCGTTCGTCTGCGGTTTTTTTCGACCAAGCTTTAAAGGCCTTATGAGCGGCATCTACTGCAGCCTTCGCTTCCAATGTTCCTCCATTTGGAATCCTGCCAATCACTTCTTTTGTCGCGGGGTTCATAACATGAATAAAATCCTCGCATTCGTCACCAACCCATTGGCCATCAATATACATTTTGTATAGATGCTGTTTTTGAAAAGCGATATTCGAACTCATCTACTTACCCTCTCTTTATATATATTGGGGAGATAAAACAGCCTCTAAGGATTCTTCTAAAATGAATAATCCTTCTTCAAGCTGCTCATCTGAAATCGTTAAAGGCATTAATAGTCTAATCACATTCCCAAAAATCCCTGCACTAAGTAATAGCAATCCTCTATTAGTCGCCTCTCGAACAATACGACTAACTAGTTCCTTGTCCGGCTGTTTAGATGTCTTATCCTTTACCATTTCAAATGCACACATCGCTCCTAAGCCACGGATGCCATCCACTTGCTCAAATCGATCAGACCATTGTTGAAACTTGTTCATTACTATTCTACCAATTCGTTCCGCTCGTACATTCAATTGTTCTTCTTCTATAATATCTAGGACCGCGAGAGCTGCTTGGCAGCCTAATGGGCTTCCTGCATACGTTCCACCGATTTCTCCTGGCAGGCTCACATTCATAATCTCTTCTCGCCCAATCACTCCGCTGATTGGAACACCAGCTGCCATAGACTTCGAAATAGTGATGAGATCTGGTTCCACACCAAAATGGTCAATCGCAAAGTAACGGCCCGTTCGTCCAAAGCCCGTTTGAATTTCATCTGCAATAAATAATATTCCGTGCTCCTTACAAATAGTATACACACGCTGTACAAATTCACGGCTTGGTATGATAAAGCCTCCCTCTCCTTGCACCGGCTCCATCACAACAGCCGCAATCGTTTCTGGTGCGACCTCCGCTAATAGGAACTGCTCGAACTGCTGAATGATGTATTCATGATACTGCTCTTCATTCATTCCATTTGGCTTCCGGTACTCATATGGATAAGGAGCTTTATATACCTCTGGTGCAAAAGGTCCAAATTCATATTTATAAGGCTTTACTTTACTAGTCATTGTCATTGTCATTAACGTACGGCCATGAAACCCTCTCGTAAATGAGACAATTCCTTGTCTTTTCGTGTATTTTCTAGCAATCTTTACTGCATTTTCCACGGCTTCTGCCCCACTGTTAAAAAAGGCTGCTTGCTTTGGAAATTTGCCTGGAGCGAGCTCTGTTAACTTTTCCGCCAATGTGATATAAGACTCATACATCATGACGTTAAAACCGGTATGAACAAAGTCTTCCACTTGTCTCTTCAAAGCCTGAACAACCTTTGGGTGGGAATGACCAACATTGATCGTTCCAATAGCACCAGCAAAGTCGATAAATGTATTTCCATCAATATCCTCTACTAGTGCTCCTTCCGCCTTATGAACAAAAGCAGCACAATTATTACTAATTCCTTGTGGAACGACTCTTTTCCTTCTTTCTAATAATGCTTGTGATTTAGGCCCTGGAATAGACGTCTTTACTTGGGCAAATTTTTTCACGGACTCGGCACCTTCCTTAACGGAAAAAGGAGGCTTCCCTCCTTTTTCTCTTCTATGTTTTTTATTGGATCGAGTGTAGAACCTCTTTAAAGTTTTGAATGACTGTATTTACTTCATCGTACTGAATCGTTAGCGGAGGCTCAATTCGAATCGTTTTTGAGTTTACTAGAGTTCCAGCAACAAGAATGCCTCGTTCAAACATTCCTTTTGACACTTCCCAGCCAATCTCATCACGTTCAAATTCGATTCCAATCATCAAACCTTGGCCTCGAATTTCCATTACTAAGTCTTCATGACCTTCAGCAGCTTTCTTTAATCCTTGTAAGAAATATTCCCCCACCTCAGCCGCACGAGCTGGTAAGTTCTCTTCTAATAGAACGTCGATCGTTGCAATGGCAGCTGCACATGCGAGTGGGTTTCCACCAAATGTGGTTGTATGCATAAACGGGTTATCAAACCAGCTTTTAAACACCTTTTCTTTTGCAACGATGGCACCTGCTGGCATTACTCCCCCACCGAAGGCTTTGGCAAGACAAAGAATATCAGGCACAACATGATATAAGTCCGAAGCGAACATTTTCCCTGTACGTCCCATGCCTGTTTGTACTTCATCAAATATTAGTAATGCATCATACTGGTCACATAACTCACGAACCTGTTGTAAATACCCTTCTGGCGGAAGGATGATTCCACCTTCTCCTTGAATCGGCTCTAAAAGGACCGCTGCTACATCTTCTCCAACAAGCGCGCACGTTTCAAACGTTTTTCTCATCATATCGATGTCACCAAAGGGTACATGGCGAAATCCTGGAATCAACGGTAAAAATGGCTTACGGAACACTCCTTTGGCTGTTCCTGAAAGCGATCCAAGACTTTTCCCATGAAAAGCACGGGTTGTAGAAATAAATGTGGATCTTTCGCTATACATTTTTGCAAGCTTTAGCGCTGCCTCCACACTTTCCGTTCCACTATTGGTAAAGAAAGAATATTTCAAATCCCCAGGAGTAATATCTGCTAAAATTTTCGCTAACATTGCACGTAGTGGATCCAAAAGGTCTTGGCTGTGCAGAGCTTGACGCTTTAACTGGTCGCTTACCGCCTTCACGACTTTTTCATTTCGATGACCGACATTATAAATCCCAAAGCCACCAAGACAGTCGATGTATTCCTTGCCATTCACATCCTTAAAACATGAATCTTTATCCGACCATTCAACGGCTGCAGAGAGTCCTCCCTCTGTAACGGTTTTTCGGTAATCAAGGAATCCCGGATTTACATGGTCGCGGAAATGCTGAATCGTTTCCTTTGAGATCCAATTGGCCTCCGCCTCCGTAATCTCCTCTTTTTCTATCATATTTAATACCTGTTTAATGTACTGCTGAACATTCTTTTCCTTTACTTCCTCTTGTTTTTTCTCAATATTGGTACTCATATGATCTCTCCTATTCGTGTTTTATTTTGAAAACCAGCCAATGGGTTCGACTTGTAAATTAACATTAATCTGCTTAATCTCTTGGAATGTCTCTAGACCGTACGTTCCAAGCGCGCGTCCAAAACCACTTTGCTTATATCCGCCCCAAGGAGCTTCGTTGTAAGTATTATGGTAGGTATTGATCCAGGTAATTCCTGCTCGTAATTGTTTGACGACACGGAATGCCTTCGCTCCATCCTTCGTAAACACTGCTCCTGCTAGTCCATAATCCGTTCCATTTGCTAAAGCAATGGCTTCCTTCTCATCTTTGAACTTTTCGATTACAACAATTGGACCGAAGATCTCCTCTTGAACAATTCTCATGTCAAGAAGTGTATCAACGAAAACCGTTGGCTCGACAAAGTATCCCCCTTGCAAACCCTCTTTCTCGATTCGCTTGCCCCCACAAACCAACCGAGCTCCTTCGTTCTTTCCAATCTCTATATAAGATAGAACTCTTTCCAAATGCTCTTTGCTCACTAAAGGACCCATTTCTACCTCTGGATCATTACCTGGACCAACCTTGATTTGATTGGCGCGATCAACAAAGCGAGAAACAAATTTGTCGTAAATCTCTTCTTCTACTAAAATACGAGAACCTGCTGCACAAATTTGCCCTGCCCCTGCGTATATACCAAACAATGCATAATCTACTGCTGTTTCAAAATCAGCATCAGCAAACACAAGATTTGGGGATTTTCCTCCAAGCTCTAACGATAATTTTTTTAGGCTGTCTGCTGCTACCTTCATAATTTGTTTCCCTGTCTTTGTTCCGCCTGTGAATGAGACAAGGTCAACGTCCTTGCTCTCTGCTATGGCATTCCCAACAACATCACCAGACCCCATTACCATATTAGCAACGCCTTTTGGTAACCCTACCTCTTCAAAGATCTCGAATAACCTCGTCGGGGTAACCGGAGTCACTTCAGAAGGCTTGTAAACAACCGAGTTCCCTGCCGCAAGTGCCGGTGCTAGCTTCCAAACACTTAATAATAAAGGATAGTTCCACGGAACGATTAACCCACAAACTCCGACTGGTTCACGGACGACGATCCCTTGAACCGGATCGGAGACTGGATATGTCTCACCATTAGGCTTTGTAATTAAGCCCGCATAATAACGGAAGCATGCAGCGGCATCTGCCACATCAAAGCCAGCTTCTCTTAATGGTTTGCCATTGTCTAAGGTTTCTAGTTCGGCTAACTCCTCTGCTCGCTCCTCCATTTTTTCCGCGATTTTAAATAAATAGGCCGCTCGTTCAGCTGGAGGAGTTTGTGACCATATCCCACTTTCAAAGCTGGACTTCGCAATCTGTATGGCTTCTTTTACATCTTCGATTGTTCCTTCAGCTGCTTGGGCAATCACTTCGCCTGTTGCTGGATTATAAATATCACGTGTTTCTTTATTTTGTGATTCTCTCCATTCACCATTGATATACATCTTTAACGCATGCATGTTAATCAATCCTCCTTTTTTATTACTAATGCAAGAACCGTGCCAACACTTTTTGCTTTGAATAGTAGGAATCATTAAAAAAAGCTATGCAATTTTGCATAACCCTAGTTACCTTTGCATAACTAACTTTTCTACATAAAAATGGCACAGACATTTGTCTGTACCATTCTTAAAAAGAGACTTCTCCGTACTTGGCTTGTCTATCATTCATGATTTTTTGATATTTTCTACTAACGGATGACTGGCTGATACCGAGTGCTTTTGCTGCTTTTGTCGTGGTTTTATATTGCTTCATTGCTAGTAGTATTAGTTGCTCCTCAATATAGTCTTGCGCTTCCTGAAGCGGCATGACATTCGTAAATACTGGTTTCTCTTTTTTTAGATTACTATTAAAAGATAAAAACTGATTCACAAAATCAGCATCTAGAGAGGAATGATCAGCTGACACAGCTAATCGTTCAATCATATTTTGAAGTTCACGAATATTTCCTGGCCATGAATACACTTCCAGTAAATTCAAAGCATCTGGTGTAAAATGATAGTTTTTATTGTATTTCTCATTCAGCCTCTGAAGAAAATGATACGCTAGAAGTGGAATATCTTTTGGACGTTCGCGTAAAGGTGGGACATGAATAGGGATGACATTCAAACGATAATATAAGTCCTCACGAAAGGTTCCTTCTTGAACCATTTTTTCTAGCTTTTTGTTTGTCGCTGCAACAATTTGTACATTGATCGGTATCGGAGTGGTACTTCCAATCGGAACGACTTCTTGTTCCTGTAAGACTCGTAACAATTTCACTTGAAGGCTAACAGGCATTTCGCCAATTTCATCTAAAAATAATATCCCTTGATCGGCTTTTTGAAAATAACCCACTTTCCCATTTTTATCAGCACCTGTAAAAGAACCTTTGCTGTACCCAAACAGCTCACTCTCTAATAGATTCTCAGGAATAGCACCACAATTCAGCTTAAGAAACGGTTGATTCGCACGGTTCCCACTTTGATGAATGGCCTGAGCAATTAATTCCTTCCCTACACCTGATTCTCCCGTAATCAGAACCGTAGAGGAAAAATGCGAAATCTTCGTAACATGCTCCATAATTTGTTCCATTTTTGGACTGCAGTAAATAAGTCGGTTAAAAAGGCGGTCTTTATTTTTAATTCTTTCGAGTTCCTGCTTATACTGATTGGATTGTTTCTTCACTTCTCGTAATTCAGATTTTA
This sequence comes from Robertmurraya korlensis NBRC 107688, assembly GCF_001591645.1. Classification (GTDB taxonomy): domain Bacteria; phylum Bacillota; class Bacilli; order Bacillales; family Cytobacillaceae; genus Robertmurraya_A. The sequence goes on from NZ_BCVH01000029.1 coordinate 10,282, forward strand.
ATTTGGTTGTTTCTGTAATATCCCTTGAAGCGATAATGATTCGGTCAATGTTTCCATTTTCATCAAAGATCGGGTTCCCTACCGCTAGGATTCGCTTATTCCTCTGGGTTTCTTGAACAATCGATACCTTTTTCTTCTGTTCCAGTACTAACCGAGTAACAGACGGGGTAAATAGCCCCTCTCCTTCAAGCTCCAACAGATTCTTTCCCATTAATTCCTTTAACTCCACTCCCCAAAAGTCGGAAAGAAACGTTTCACTATATCGAAGCAGCTCTCCTTTATGGTTCACGACTAAAATTTCGTCATAAATCGTTGATAAAATGGCATTTAGATCTTTATTTAAATTTTTAATATGTTCAATTTCCATGGCCATATCCTCAACCATTGGCAAATCTTGAACGATAATGATAATCCCTTCTACTTCATTATTAAAGTCGAAAATAGGACTGTAATCTACAAGGACACCCATCGTATCAGTAATTTGAATTTGATTTAATATAGTTTGACCTGATGAAAACACGTGGTGAATATGTTCCCCATGAAAAATATCCTCAGCAGGTTTTCCAGAAACATCCTCTGAAGTTAGCTTAGTCATTCGAAGGCCTGATTCATTAAAGTTAATTATCTTCTTTTCCCGATCCACAACGAATATCCCCATCGGAATGGAGGTTAAGATTACCTTTAATAAATCAACACTGCCATGCGGTTCTTGTTTAAATAAGAGGGCCAGCACATCCTCCCGTTTAATATAACCAGATGGCTTCCCTTGATCATCCATTACAAGTGCAAACGGCTCACCAATAATTTGAAAAAGAACAGGAACAGAAATCGTAGGATTTAACTTGGACACGTTGGACATAGGAACTGATTTTTCTTGGAAGACTTTTGATAGACAGATATTTTCGTTTAGTGGCACATCCTTCATTTGGATATAAGAGAGTATCTCCTGATCCTTTTCAAGAAAAAGGATGGGCTCATTGTGCCTTGTAAGACACGCTACCCACTCTTCTTCTGGATCATCTAAATTTATGGATAAAATGGGTCTTATCTTATCTTTTTCTAATGTAAACAAACGTCCCCCTCCTTTTTATCCTTTTCTTTTTATTATATACTGCAAAAATATTAATTTTCAAATTTTCAAACAAGTATGAAAAAGGAGATGGATCCTCCATCTCCACACTTCTTAGTCACATCCTGTTGGGATCAAATCATCTTTAATAAAAGCCAGCACCATGCCAGGAATAATGCTATCGCCCGTTTTCACTTCTATGGAAACGACTTCCCCACTAAGACCGACACTCACTGTTTCTAGATTTCCATTTACCGTTCGAATCGTAAATAACTTTTCCCATTCATAAATTCGTGAATGGACCTCAATTGCCACTTCCTCTACTTTACCGCTAACAGTACTCACAACAAAATCGTGTTCCACAACTCACCCTCCTAACTTAATATTGATCAGAAACTCCGTTATGGTTAAGTACCATCCTAAAAAACGTCTTACATTCCTCCACATCTACGTCAACGATGGCTAATCTCTCTGCCCAATACTCTTCATTTTCGATATCATCTTGGCACATTAATGCCCACTTCCCTGCTTGCATGGAAACGACCATCGCTTTGTCAAAAAACTGATGTGAATAGACAATCGTAAAATCATAACGGTGAGATCCAATTGATAAACAATAATAATGGATAGGTTGTGTTTCTCTTTCCTCTAATAACACTTCAACCATTTCCTCCACTCCCCTCATATTTTGATCCAGCCGCGAAGCTGTGACGTTTCCGCTAATGCCTGTATACCAACGATATAAGCCGCTATTTTTAAATTGGTACGATACTTTTTGCTCACCTGGAGGATTTGATCAAAGCTGATTTCCATTTTTTCTTTTAATTTTTCATCAACCTCTCGCTCCGACCAATAATATCCTTGGTTGTTTTGGCACCATTCAAAATAAGAGACGACGACTCCTCCTGAATTCGCTAGTATGTCCGGAACAACGAGAATATCCTTTTCCATAAGCACGTTTAATGCTTCCTTTGTCGTCGGTCCGTTCGCTGCTTCAAGTACAATTTGACACTTTAACTTATTGGCATTACGTTTTGTAATCTGGCCACCTAGTGCCGCCGGAACGAGGACGTCACATTCCTTTTCAAGTAACTCTTGATTGGAGATGGTCTGTTTGAAGAGATTGGTTACTACACCAAAGGAATCTCTACTATCCATTAGATAAGGAATATCTAATCCCTTTTCATCATAAATGCCACCAAGCACATCAGAAATCCCTACTACCTTTGCTCCACGCTCATATAAGTACAAAGCTAAATAACTACCGACATTTCCAAAACCTTGAATGATAATCTTTAAATCTTTTATAGGTAATTTCTTTACTTCTAACACCTTTTGGAGCGTATATAGTAAACCCTTTGATGTAGCCGTTTCGCGTCCTTTTGAACCACCTAATGCTATGGGCTTTCCGGTAATAAACCCCGGGTTATCAAATTCACGAATAAAGTTATATTCATCAAGCATCCAAGCCATTATCTGTGCGTTCGTATATACGTCAGGGGCTGGAATATCCTTTGTCGGTCCAACAATTTGGCTGATGGCTCTCACATACCCCCTGCTTACCATTTCTAGCTCTCGCAAACTCATCGTTCGAGGATCACATACAATTCCTCCTTTTGCCCCTCCGTATGGAAGACCTGTAATCCCACATTTCATACTCATCCAACCAGCTAGTGCTTTCACCTCTTCTGGGGTGACGTCTGTGTGAAAGCGAATTCCACCTTTTGTAGGACCTGTCGCGTCATTGTGCTGAGCCCGATACCCTCGGAAAATCTTGGTCGTGTTGTCGTCCATACGGACAGGAATATTCACTTCAAGAAAACGCAAGGGCTCCTTCAAAAGCTCAAAAACTTCCTCAGGATACCGTAAAATTTCAATCGCTTCTTTTAAGATTGAATGAAATTCCAACAGAGGATTATCTTGAAGTCCTTCCTTTTTTTCGATTGTTTGTTTTTTCGACTCGACGACTGAGTCAGCCATGATAACACCTCATTCTTATAATTTGTTATTAGAGATGCAAGAGCCGTGCCAACTTAATGAAAAGGCAGATATTAGGCTTCATCCTGTGAACATGACAGAGGACATCCTACTAAACTGAATAGACTATTCAATTCTGCATAATTAAAAACAAGACAAAAAATCCCCTATCACATGACCGTTTACTAGTCACCCATAGGGGATTGGAAAATGTTTTCTCTATACTTAATTTGTTCATATAAGATAGCCGTCAAGGTTTGTATGACTAAAAATATTGGAAATGAATAGGCTATTCGAAACCCTTTTTGCAGATTAATGATCCCTAACTGGGTAAAAAGCCAATGAGCACCCACTCCGACGATCGCCCACGCAAACACATAAAAAATAACCTTCTTCTTATTAATTTTAAATCTATGATAAAAATAGAAAAAGAAATACCCAAAAGGACTAAATAAAAGGAAATATACCACATCCGTCACTTCATAGGAATTGGAATCATTAACCCTATAAAAATCGAGAAGTCCTCCACCTATCGTAAACTCGATTAATATCCCTACAGTAAAACCCCAAACTAAACTTAAAAGTGTGATATGTGGTTTGAATATTTTTTTCCTTAACACAAGAAATAAGACAACAAAGACAAAAGTAAGTAAAATCAATAGGTAAATTTCATTGTTGTCAAATTGCTTCCACATTTTCATAACAGGGTTACCTCCTCTTTTATAAGCTTTCTATACATCTGTAAAGAGAAGTACGCTATTAAATGTAGAGAAATAAAATATAAAACATCGTACAACGTATTCCAATTATTTAGCTTTGTAATATTAAGAAAGTTCCCTATCATCTTTAATCCAAGAAGAATAACCGTAGAAAGACCTACATATAAATAAGCCTTTCCCTTCACATTGGCTGATCTAACGGCAGCATTTAATGTAATAACAATAATCAAAGGGATTCCAATACTTCGATTCATTAAAAAGGCTGTATAATCCAATGGCTGTCTTGATAATTCTAGAAACTTAAACTCTTCAAATATGATCCAAGACCAGTTCACGCTTACGATTAATATAATTAAAAACACAAATATATTTTCAACAAAAGAAAGTGATTTTTTCATTACCGTAAACAATACAGTTACAAGCCACGATACAAAAAAATAGAAGACGAAACCCAAATGAATCCTCCTCAAAAGTTTGGTTTTATCTTTTGCCAAAATACACTGATATATTCGTATATGTATAAAATTGAAATTTTTCCCAACGCTTTATAATCATTATAAATAACCGATATAACTGATACACCATATCTCTTGGTAACAGAGATAGAACGTCACAACAAAGGAGAACGTCATGTTTACCGTACCAAACTCCGCCTTCATTCTTGAAAGTGATTATACCTTTTCACTTGTTTTTTTATCTATAGTAATAGCCTGCAGCGCCTCTTATACCGCGCTCTCTTTGAATGAGAGAATCCAGCACAATAGCTTCTTTCATCGTTTTATTTGGATTGGATTAGCCTCCGTAGCAATGGGCTTTGGCATTTGGTCGATGCATTTCATTGGAATGGGTGCACTCAACCTTCCTTTCGATATGCAATATGATCCTTTTTTAACGCTCCTTTCTATCTTTCCTGCCTTGACTGCATCGCTTTTAGCTTTTTATATTGCTAATCGCCAGAATCAGAGTATTATTGCATTTATTTTTTCTGGAGTCATTATGGGACTTGGCATTTCAGCAATGCACTATATGGGCATGGCAGCAATGGAAATGGAGGTGAAACACGCCTATAATTTAGGGACTTTTGTGGCATCCATCCTGATCGCGATGACAGTATCCTTCGTTGCACTTTACATTTTTTCATCATTACAACGGTTGATGAATCGCAGAGTGATCAAAATGATAACAAGTTTGATTATGGGATTGGCTGTTTCGAGTATGCACTACACAGGAATGGCATCTGTTGTTTTTTATGTAGATGCTGACATTGCTATCCCTACAAACCATTCTCATTCAACCCATACATGGGTTCTTGTAATTGCGGTTGCGATTGGAACTTTCGTTTTACTCATCCTTTCTAGTTTGTCTGGTGCATTGGATCGATATGTTGATTACCGAATGAATTTTTTCGATCCCTTAACGAAGCTTCCTAATCGGCGTCAGTTTGAGAAGGCAATTCACCAGTTTTTACATGCAAATACAATAGCAATTCTGCATATTCATGACCTCGAGAAATGGAATATTGGGTATGGATACAAGTTTGGAGATAGAATTCTTACGGAAGTAAGTCAGTTATTGCTGAAGTTAAAATCAACGTCTTTAGAGATTTATAGAGTAGAAGGGAACCGGTTTGCTTTTATATGTAAGGAAGATACAAATGAACAACTAAAAACGACATTAGAGAGAATTTCGTCTATTTTAAAGGTGCCTTTACAGTTGGATGACCATACGGTTCTAGTAAATACAGTTAGTGCATTAGCTGTTAAGGAACGCAATGAAACAGCGAACCAACTGTACGCTAATGCTGTTGCTGTTCTGCATCATCCCTCTATCGAATATCAAAATCAAATCATTGAGTATAATCCGAAGATTCATACGTATAATTTTGAGCAGCGCCTTTTATCTGATATCGATACCGCTATGGAGAATAACCACCTATACATCGTGTATCAGCCAAAAATAAATGCATCTTCACATGAAATCTTAGGTGTCGAAGCACTCATCCGTTGGAATCATCCTGTTCATGGCTTTCTCTCACCTGGTCTATTTATTCCGGTGTTAGAGAGAAGTGGGAAAATGTTTGATGTGACCGATTGGGTCATTGCAAAAGTGTGTCAGCAGCTTGATCAGTGGAATAAGGAAGGTCAACCTGTGCGGCACATAGCTATCAATATCCCCGGTACCTACATTACATCTGCCAGACTGTTAAAAACTCTTAATAACTGTGTAGACAAGTATGCTATTTTGGCCAAAAATCTTGAACTAGAAATTACAGAAACAAGCGTAGTGAGTGATATTGAAAACGCCATACGTGCAGTAGGAGAAATACGAAAACAGGGATTTTCTGTAGCTCTTGATGACTTTGGGACAGGGGTTTCCTCATTGTCGTATTTAAAAAGACTACCAATTTCTACGTTAAAAATTGATAAATCCTTTGTAGACGGTGTACCAGAGTGTAAGAAGGAATCAGCAATTATTACCGCTATTGTCTCTCTCTGTCATTCGTTAGACATTGAAACCGTAGTTGAAGGTGTGGAAAATGTAAAGCAAGTCAACTATCTAACATCAATGCCAAAAATACCAACCATTCAAGGCTTCTATTTTGCTAAACCAATGAAACAAGAGGAGCTTATCACTTGGATGAAGCAATTCCATTCGCACCGTAATGAACTTTCAAATTCCATATAATTTGGTTAAAAAGGTATCGGCCCATTGGACGGTACCTTTTCTTGTGTCTGCTGTGACTTAAAGCATATGAGCAAACCATATGAAAATGGTATGCTAGCGATGCACAAAAGGAGGGATTTCAATTGAAACGAATTGTAACACTTAGTACTCGTAAACTAGTAGATACAGTCAAACACGGTGGTTGTGGCGCTTGCCAAACATCTTGCCAGTCCGCTTGTAAGACGTCGTGTGGAGTGGCGAATCAAAAATGTGAAAACCATTTAAACAGATAGAAATACATATCCCGCCCACTACATTCAGATGGGCGGCCATTTTTTTATTATAAGGAGACAAACATCACATATGATCCATCAATATAAATTAAACGGGTATAACATTGTCCTCGATACGTACAGTGGCTCGGTCCATGTGGTAGATGAACTAGCATACGATATAATCGGACTTTACGAACACGCTTCTTCTGATACAATCGTGGCATCCATGCTGGACAAATATAACCAAGATTCCCGAATTACCGAGATTGAAATAAGAGAAACTCTTAAAGATATTGAGGAACTAATAAATAATGGACAACTATTTACGGAAGATGAATTTAAAGACCTTTCTATTGATTTGAGAAAACGCAAAACCTATGTAAAAGCTCTATGTTTTAATGTTGCACATACCTGCAATCTATCATGTGATTACTGTTTTGCTAGCCAAGGGAAATATAACGGTAATCGGGCTATTATGAGCTATGACGTAGGAAAAAGAGCCATTGATTTCTTATTGGAACATTCCGGGCACCACCGAAACCTTGATATTGATTTCTTCGGTGGTGAACCGCTCATGGCATGGAACGTTGTTAAGCAAATCGTTTCATATGCACGAAGCAAAGAACAGGAGTATAGAAAGAATTTTCGGTTTACTTTTACGACAAACGGTATGCTGTTAAACGATGAAGTAACCGAATTTTTAAACGAAGAAATGGATAACGTGGTACTAAGTCTAGATGGTAGAAGAGAGGTACACGATCGACTTCGTAAAACAGTCAATGGCAAAGGAAGCTATGACCATATCGTTCCCAAGTTCCAGCAGTTCATTAGAAAGCGTGGAGAGAAAGAGTATTACGTTCGAGGAACGTACACACATGACAATGTCGACTTTACAAACGACATTTTTCATATCGCTGACCTTGGCTTTGATAAGCTGTCAATGGAACCGGTTATTTGTGACCCAAAGGAACCCTATGCTCTAACCGAAGAAGATCTCCCATACATTTATAATCAATACGAAATTCTTGCGAAGGAAATGATTGCTAGAGGTGAGAAAGGAAAAGGATTCACCTTCTACCATTACATGTTGGATTTATCCGAAGGACCTTGTATTCAAAAAAGAATATCTGGTTGCGGCTCTGGCACTGAATACCTCGCTGTTACTCCGTGGGGCGAACTCTTCCCTTGTCATCAATTTGTTGGCGATGAAGAATTTAGCATGGGAAACATCTGGGACGGGGTAACAAAGCCAGAAATTGAAGCACAATTTAAAGAAAGCAACTGCTACTCAAAGGCAGAATGCCAGAATTGCTGGGCAAAGCTGTATTGTAGTGGTGGTTGCCCTGCTAACTCACTGCACGCAACAGGTTCCATTAATGGAACCTACGATTTCAGCTGCGATATCTTCCGTAAAAGAGTTGAATGCTCAATGATGGTCAAGGTTGCTGAGTCTATTTGAGAGATGGAATAATATAACCCTATAAAAGAGGCCAGGTTATCATCAGATTGCTTTTGATGATAACCTAGCCTTCATTACACCCTGAAATGAAATGCAAAAATCTCGTGAACAAATCCAAATGTTCACGTATTTGAAAAGAAATCTGCATCGCCACTGCACCTTTATTTTGTAATATGAATATGAGAGGGTAATTTTGGAATAGAAAGGGTGTTTCTAATGAATTACGAAGAAATTAAACAGGACATTACCTTAAAAATTGAGGTTTTGCAAAGAAAATTAGAGGACCCAGACATAACACCATCTGAAACAGAAATGATTCAAAATATGATTAACAACTACCAGTATATTTCTGAGCTTGCAGAAATGAACCATTATCATCGGGGATTAATGTAGTAAAGCTTTTACAAGGGCTATGGTATTTAGCTCTTGTTTTTTTAATATTGACCAGCTTTTCTACCATATTTCCACATATTTCTTACACGGTAGGGGAATTTTATTACCTATTAAAAGTGTAAGGAGAACTCACAGTGAACGAAAAATTATTTAAAGTAATTAATCAATATTCGGGTCGTTTATCTTTCATTGATTTTTTAATGATATTTTTTTCGAATAAGATACGTTATGTGTTTGTTTTTGTATTAATTTTCATGTGGTTTAAAAATGGTATTTACAGAAAAGCAACCTATAAAGCTGGGATTTCTGCTGGGATTACGTTACTGTTCCATACATTAATTAAGCTCATGTATTACAAGCCTAGACCTTTTGTTAAACGACGAGTTGGTCTACTTATCCCCGCAAAAAGGGATTCAACCTTTCCAAGCAAACATACATTACTTGTTTTTGCTATATCAACTTCCATCTATCTTTATCACCGTGTAATTGGTTCCGTATTAGGGGTGCTAGCTTTATTAACAGGATTCTCACGTATTTGGGTAGGAGCCCATTATCCATACGATATTGTAGGGAGTGCTGCTATTGGTACTATGACCAGTATTATTTTTGACAAGACCACAAAACAGAATTTTGATTAAAAATACCCATCACAAGAGATGGGTATTTTGACCAATTAATTGGTTTTTTCAGGTCCTTTATTAGGGATTAATTCTTCTGCAATTTCAGCTAGCCCAGCAAGATTCCCCATTTTATTCATTTTCCCTATATCGAAGTTATTCATCATGTTATTGATAGGAGAGTTCATCTTATTATTTCTTCTTAATAGAAAAGCAGCTACACTGACTCCTATACTTAACAATGAACCCCACATCCACCCTCTACCGTTCCTTTTCTTCCCGAACAATGCCATTAAAGGGTTTCCTCTAGTTTGAAATAGTGACATGATCCAGTTATTCATCTTTACCCCCACCTCATCTAATCAATTTTGAATCCACTTTTCACTATTTAGATTTCTCCTCAAGAAACCTATACATCCTGACAAAATATTGGTGGTTTAGGAATACCATTTTTAAAACCAAAAATAAGGAATAATGATTTGATTATAAGACACCCTAAAAAAGGGTTCTCGAAACTTATCCGACAACCCTGCTTACTCATTGAAAGTTCTTGCTATTTTCTGATCCCCCAGTTCCGTGCATACTCTTATAGTGTTCCTCTAATTGCTGAACAGATAAATCCGGATGCATGTTCTTCAAATGTTCTTTCATTTGACCAAAATTCATGTTTTTACCGTTCATCATTTCGGCCATATTTAAATGCATCATTTCTTCCATATTTGAATCGGAGTTTACCATCCTATCCATCATCATATTTTCGTTTGAGATTCCTTCACTTTCTTGAGCAGAAACGTAATAAATACCTGTACCTCCTCCCAAGAGTAATCCAGCTCCTAATGAAATGACGAGTAGATTCTTTTTCATCATACACCTTCTCCTTTTTTAAAAATTTTGTTTATAACTAATACGTCCTCATGCACTTATTATCACTACATCTATACTATAGAAAAGAATCATGGAGAAAGTATGGAGATTTTAATGATTCTCAACCATTAAACGATAAAATTCCTGTTATAAACTCCTCACCTCACTTAGGAAAAAATATATAATAATAATGAGGTGTTTACTATGTGTGTTTCTAATCATGCGTTTGAATTTCAAGCATATAAAATGAGTGAACAAATAATAAACCATACAATATACCAACCTGTGAGAGTCGTTTATTTTGGGGAGAAAGACGCTTATGTAAACGATATTAATCCGTTAGAGCTAATTACAAAAATTATACTGCAGGACAATGAAGGACATTACTATGAGGTGGAACCTAGCGAAAATGGGATAAGGTTTGCCAAGGGAGAAATCACCTATCAAGAGTATTTACAATTGGGAAAAAAGGATATTAGAAACCTAATTACTTATTCTTCTGCTTCTATTGGCACTATATTTATTTTAAGCTGGGCATTGGTCAATTATTTTCTCTGAGGATAGTGAAAAAAAGACCTGTCCCTCGTAATATGAACAGGAAATTTTCATTTTATAAAATATCCATCCGAATTTTTACAGCAGTGTGATAGCGAATGAATTCTTCACACACAAGTAAATCCTTGTAGATTCTACAAGGATTTACTACTAACTAATTCCCTTCCTCAGCAGCCAATGCATCGGCCTTCGTCTCATGAATGGTACCAAATGGGTGCTGTGGGGGCGCATAAATGGAGTAGAGTTTTAGTGGTTTATTCCCCGTATTGACGACATTATGCCATGTACCTGCTGGTATGATCAAAGCAAAATCATCAACTACTTTTTCTTCAAAATCTAACTTATCTTTCTGGGGACCCATTCGAACCACCCCTTCCCCTTCTTCCACTCTCAAAAATTGATCGAGTTCAGGGTGAATTTCTAATCCGATGTCCTCACCAACATTAATACTCATTAAGGTTACCTGTAAATGGCTTCCTGTCCATAAGGCTGTGCGGAAGGTATCGTTTGCTTTCGTCGCCCTGTTAATATCCACAACAAAGGGTTTCCTTCCATAGTCCGTTACTCGAGAAGTGACTTCTTCACTTAAAAACCTAAAGCAGGCAGCATTTTCTTGTTCACCATTTAATGCCCATAAAAATACATTCTGTATCATTGGATGATGAATAAGCGAAAAACCCCTTTGATATTCATCATATCCCGCTACTTCTATTTCATAAGCCTTTTGTAACCCATCTTTGTAGTTAACAAAAGGAATTTGATCCACTTGGTAGACTGGCAAAGTGCCAGTAAATTGCACATAAAGATTGTTTAATTGTGTAAGCTGGGCTTTTTTTCTTTCTATAGCATGCAAAATATCGGTCTGATGCATGTCATTTGGAGCGACATTGACTAATTGTCTATATAACTCAATGGCCTCTGCCTCTCTTTTTATTCGGCTAAGTAGAACATTACATACTTGTTGATGATTCTCCTCATGATTTCTATTCCTATAATCAGAAGAATAGTTTGGGGTATTTGCCCAATAAGGATGCGAATACGTATTCGGAACAAAATACATGTTGGTCATTCCCCTCCAGAATTTTTATAAAACATCATATGCCTCTGACCAGAGAATGTACGTTGATTTACATAATTAAACTAGTTGACTTCATCACTAAAGATAAAATCAAAGTAATTTAGAGATCTATGTTATATTCAAGACATAGACTTTTTTTAGAAATCGGTAGATTCAAAAACTTGAGGAGGATTGCATATGAAATTTATCAAGGATAAGGAATGGCTTCTTAAGAATCTAGATCAGAAAGATGTAAGAATCATCGATTGCCGCTTTGCGCTTTCCAACCCTGAATTAGGAAAGCAAGAATATGACAACAGTCATATTCCGGGAGCGGTATACTTTGATTTAGAGAAGGATCTCTCTAGTCAAGTTAGTAGCCACGGTGGAAGGCACCCTATGCCAGAAATCAATAAACTAAAAGAAAAACTCGAAATAGCAGGCATTGATGAGAATACAACCATCGTTGCTTATGATAACGGTGAAGGAGCCTATGCAGCTAGATTTTGGTGGATGCTAACTTATCTAGGACATAAAAGAGTATATGTACTTGATGGAGGTTATAAAAATTGGTTAAAATCCAATTACCCTACCACATCTGATGTCCCTGTATTTGACAAGTCGGAATTCCATGTTGATGTTCAATCTTATCTATTAGCTGACGTAAAAGAGGTACAAGAAGTTGTATCTAGTGGTAATCCAAATATCATACTAATTGACTCACGTGAGAACAAAAGATACTTAGGAATCGAAGAGCCGATTGATAAGAAGAAAGGCCATATTCCAGGCGCTATTAACAAGCCTTGGATGGAAGGACTTCGTGATGGATATTATCACTCTATGGAAGAACAAAAACTAAGATTTTCAAGCCTTGACCCTGATAAGGAACTGATCGTTTATTGTGGTTCTGGAGTAACAGCAGTACCAAACCTTATTACACTAAAAGAAGCTGGCTTTGAAAAAGTACGACTTTACTTAGGAAGCTTTAGTGATTGGATTTCTTACGAAGAGAATAAAATAAAGTAATATTCATATCTAAAAGCTGTCAAAACGACAGCTTTTCTTAATTTCTCATCCATATATTTTATTATTTAATATATCCTTTATGGTATAGCTTTGAAGAGCAGACTGAAATTGTTCTTCCGCCTTTGAGATAACTAATGAAATAAATTGTTCGGTTCCTGTTGAAGGGACTGACCAGTAGGGAGTTGGTGAATGGTTTTCGAAGGCCAGATAAACACTTCTCACCGTAATCTCATTCGAATCCTTATACAAGCTATATCCACCGTATCTTCCACCATGAGCCTTTACAATAGCTGCCTTCACTAACTTAGCTAATATTTTTCTTACAAAAGTAGGATCCTCACCAAGTAGTGTTGCTATATTTTTACTTTTTAATATGTGATTAGATTCTGCCAGTAACGCTATCGCTCGTAAAGCAACATGAAACCACTTGGGACCAAGATCTCCTGATTGAGTGATAAGTTGCACGAAATCTCTCCTCTCATGTACGCCCCTATGTTAGAATTTTCTAAAAACTTATTGACCATTATATCATAGCCTAGCTGAGTTTAATTGTGAATTATTTACCGTAATTATATAAGCACCTATAAAAAACCGACCTTTCATTCAAAAAGAAGTAGACTAACCTAATTCAATGAGACAATATAAAACACCTTCGAAATGGTACACTTAATAAAAGTGGATTCGGAGGTGTTTTTGCATGGGCAAAAACGTATATTCAGGTGAAACAAAGTGGGCAGTAGTAAAGGATAAGATGAGTGGTCAATTTACAAACGAGGAAATTATGAAAAAGTATGGAATTAAGAATGTATCTCAAATCAAAACATGGATGAGATGGTATCGTGAAAATCAAGTACACAGATTTAATCAGCCTATAGGTAAACAGTACACTTATGGACATGGACCTGAAACAAAAAGTGACGAGGAAAAGAAAGAACAACAAATAACGCACTTGAAAATGGAGAATGAAATCTTAAAAAAGTATTTGGAGATCGAAAAGGAGTTGAAAAAGAAGTAGTTCTCCAGTTAGTACAAAAATTACGAAAAAAGTACAGCGTTACAGCGATTTTATCTGCTTTAAATATCCCTAGAGCTACATACTACCGTTGGGCATCTTCTAAACAAGCTAAATTGTCTATGAAAGAAGAAGCAATTATTTCACTATGTAAAGAAACAAAATATCGCTATGCCACCGAAAAATTAAAATGTTACTAAAGCGTAAGTATAAAATAGAGTTAAATCGTAATACCGTACAACGTATCATGCAAAAATATCACCTACAATGCCGAGCGAAAATTAAGAGGAAATGGAAATCTCAGGGCGAATCAGTCATAATAGCTCCCAACCTATTAAAAAGAGATTTTCAAGCATCATCACCTAATCAAAAATGGGTAACGGATATAACTTATATTCAGTATGGTTCAACTACACTGTATCTATCGACCATAATGGACTTATATAACAATCAAATTGTTTCCTATAAGCTATATTCACATCAACAAACTCCCCTAGTTATAGACACTTTAAAAGATGCTTTAGATGAAAGAGGATACCCAGAAGGAGTAATCATACATTCTGATCAAGGAAGTGTATATACCTCTTATTCGTTTCAAAACTTCGTGAAAGAAAAGAACTTGGTGAGCAGCATGTCAAGAAGAGGGAACTGTTGGGATAATGCAGTAATTGAGTCATTTCACTCTAACCTAAAATCAGAGGAATTTCAGTATGTAAAGTTTAATTCTATTTCTTTGGAGAAGGTAAGCGAAAAAGTTGATCACTATATAAAATATTACAATGAAGAGCGTATCCAAGAAAAATTAGGCTACCACACACCAATAGAAATCGGTAATATGGCTGCCTAAAAGGGTGTTTTATTTCTGTCTCAAATGTCTATGTCAGTCTAAAGGTCGGTTTTTTATATTACTCTCTTACTTTTTCACCTTTGTTACTTGATCACAGTCTTGCTTATCCATTGCTGTCCCTCTTCAGCAGACTCCCAATCATTTAGAGACAAATGTCCGTCTTTCGTTATTCCAAGTACCTTTCCGTTATGAACAGAAGTAACTCTTACAGTTCCGTTATCATTTTTTGAAATGAACCAACGTTGATTATGATAGCCAAGATAATCGTATAGCTGTATTTTATTCTGGCCGGTATCATAATCAATGGCTTTGCCACCCTTGGTTCGTATGGAATACGAACCATACTCATCACCAGTCGGAACCAACGTCCAATTTGTTGCATTGTCTGCGTCCGATACAGTCACTGGCTCTCCATTCTGAGACGTAGCCGTATAAATTGCTTGGCCTGTTGCTTTGTTTGTAAAGCTTGTTACCGTTAAGTTTGCATCTGTCATTTGATTAGCATTTACATTCTGATAAGATGCTTGACCACCAAATACATTGACTCCAAAATGTCCTTCTGCAAAGGTGCCATCCTTTATATCCATGATTTTTTGTCCATCCACTGTGATTACAATGTGAGGACCTTTTGCTTCAATTTTTACCTTATACGTTTTTCCACCTTGAATAAAGGCAGGAACTCTCCCAAGCACCATTCGATCTTCAAAGCGACCGTCTATTTTGTAGAAAAGACGAAAAGCTTTCATATTCGGATCAAGATTGAAGTAATATCCGCTACTTCCGTCTTCACTAGCCCGGAACAAAATGGAGCCTGCTCCCCCTGATTCCCCTAGCATCATATCAGCTTCATACGTAAAGTCGCCAGCCTGTTCAGCAGCGACATAATTCGCATCACTTGTATACGTTCCACGAATTCCGTTTTCTGTGAGGTTCCATTTGGAAGCAGAGATATCTGACTTCCATCCAGAAAGATTCGTAAAGAATTCCCCTTCAAATACTCTCACAATAACACTTTCAGAAGTTTTTCCATTAGGGGTAAAGGCGGTAATAACCGCTTCTCCTTTGCTTCCTGCTTTTAGTACTGCTTTTGAGTTAGTAGAGGAGGCTACCGATACGACTTTCGGGTTGCTAGATTTCCACTTTATTGGTTGTGTACTCTTTCCTTTTCCAGTCTCCACGGATGAGAATAAAGTAAGTTCATCACCTTTGCTCATCTCTCTTTGTATCGTATCCATGACAATTCTTGTCGTCTTTTCATTGTCTTCCGCCCAAGTATTAGCAAGAGAATGGACTTTTAAGGAGCGTACATTCACTTCTCCGCCCTTCGTGTAGAAGCTCATGCTTCGACTGGATGGATCAGGGAAAATAACATCAGAAAAAACAACCTTCCCATCATTGGCAAATACCTCAATGGACCCATCATCTACAAAAATATTCAGTTTGATGCGCTTATTTTCTGGCTTTAAAGGTGCTTCATGTAAGATGGAAAAAGAGCTAGAGAAATCCGTCTCTCCTGATTCTGCACGATTAACAAACATTTGATTTTCCGCTGGTTTGTATCCCACAACTGTTTTTTCATCCGTACCTTCACGAACTTTGAAACCAAATTCGGTAGTTTGGCTATTAGATGGGATTTCAATTTCCACCTCTATTTCAAATGCACCTGAAGTGATCCCTTTTAGAAGATTCGAAGCATTGGT
Source organism: Robertmurraya korlensis NBRC 107688 (assembly GCF_001591645.1). Lineage (GTDB taxonomy): Bacteria > Bacillota > Bacilli > Bacillales > Cytobacillaceae > Robertmurraya_A. The sequence continues at coordinate 26,516 of NZ_BCVH01000029.1, forward strand.
AGGATGTAGAATTTTGTTCTGTGTTTCAAATATAGTGTTTCGAATGGACTGCAGTTCCTTAATCGGAGCTTGCGCCAGTCTTATACCTCCCTCCGTATTCACTAGTCTGACTTCCCTCGGAATCGACAGCTCCCCCTTCCAACCTGTAGTTGGGAAGGCAAATGGATAATCCCAGTTTGTCATCCATGCCATCATCACACGACGGTTATCTGGCATATTAGAAAAGGACATCGATGCGTAAAACTCTTTCCCATAATCTGTTTTTAATACTTTTCCTAAGGCATTGTCATTGACGAATTTTCCATCCGCCGTTAAATGCCCGATAAAATACTCTGCATCAGAGCCTTGCGTTTTCGGATTTGCTCCCGTGCTGATCATGAGCACCCACTTTTTCTCTCCTGTCCCGTCTACCTGAAGCTCAAACAGATCGGGGCATTCCCATACACCCCCACGAACATAATCCCCATATCCAAAATTATCTGTAAGTGTCCAATCTATTAGATTGGTGGATGTAAAGAAGCGAATATGATCTCCTCCTGATACAACCATCACCCACCGATTGTTGGCCTCATCACGTACCACCTTCGGATCACGGAAGTCCCAGCCACCTGGATCCTGCCCATTCTTACCTGGATTTTCTATCACAATAGGGTTTTCCGTTGAATATTTCCATGTTCGTCCCTGATCAGTGCTATACGCTAGACCAATTCGTTGGTTGCCATTCCATCCATCCGGATTAAACGAAGTGTAGTAAGCAATCAGCCCTTTTCCACCCGTATGAGTGAATAAACCGGAAGCATTATTCGAATCCGCAATAGCTGAACCTGACCAAACATGACCGTGGTCATTCCACGGCAGTGCAATAGGAAGTCGTTTCCAATTTACCAAATCTGTACTTACAGCATGAGCCCAAGTCCCGCCATCTTGATGAAATAAATGATATTCACCTTCGTAATAGACAAGTCCATTCGGGTCACTAACAGAGCCGCGAGCTGGAGTATAATGATAATCTGGTCGATATTTTTCTTTATAATAGTTTGTTGTTGGAACAACATACACATCTTGGAAGACTGCAGACCCAGAGGTTACCATAAACCCTACCAATCCAGTTGAATAGATCGTGTCCGAAATCTCAACAGCTGCCTCTAAATATCCATCCACATACAGCTCGATTTGATCACCGTTTGCAATAACCTCTAGATGATGTTTGCTACCTTCTTGGGAAGGATAAGCACGTTCAGAGGTTTTCAGAATTGTACCATCCATCTTCTTCAATTGCGCTTTAACCGTGTTTCCTTCCTTAATAAGTGCAGCTTCATACCCTTCGGTTCCTTGTTCATTTGTTCGAAAAACGAGTGCTGCCTCCGATTGTTGATGTTCAAAAGAAACATTTCCCTCAAGAACAAAGTCACTTTCACTCGTATGAAAAACATTTTTCGCTTTTACACCATCAATAGCCATTCCTTTTAAGCCATGAACGGATGGCTCCCATGTTCCTTCCTTAACAAGAGAAGAACCTAGATTAGTAGAAAGCTCACTAACCTTTACATTTTGAAACAATGCAGAGCCATCCCATACATTCAGTCCAAGAAACCCCTTCTCATAGGTGGCATTGTTCACATCAATAATGGGCGCATATTGATTACCCCAATATACTTTGATATTGTCCTCTACCACCTTCACCTTCAGATGATAGATTCCTCCCTCTTGAAGTGTGACTGGATATTCTGCTTTTAACCTTGTTTCGTCACGTGCATCGCGGAGTCGAATCATTCCCGCATTCGGGACAATTTGGAGCATATAGGAGTCCCAACCATCTTCACTCGAACGAAAGACTAACGTCGCGTCTGCATTCATATCAATGACTTGTATATCTGCTTCATAAATAAAATCTTGAGAAGTAACTCTTGAGATAGCCATTACATTCTCATTGGGTTCTGAAGTCAGCAATAATCCCTGTTGTGTGTCTTCTAATGACCCTTTTCCTTTCACTTGCCAGCCTGTTAGATTCGTATTTGCTTGTAATCCACTTTCTAAAATGGTTGCACCCTCCTTCGATTCGGTTGCCGATCCTGCCGTAGGGCGAAAATTAAAAATTCCTGCAGAGGAAGCAAGTAGCAAAGCTACCAAAAATACAGAAGCCTTTTTTTTGAAAGTTGGTTTCATCCTTTCCCCTCTCTTATAAATAAATGAATTTTTTGCGGTTCTCATTAATCAAACCTTTCACATCGTCCTCGGTCGGTAATGCTGATATGGCTCCCACTTTCGTACAAACCAATGCACCAACGATGTTGCTGTAAGAAATCACTTTTTTTAATTGTTCAAAGTCTTCTAAAACAAGTTTAGGATCTTTAAGCTTAGATAACTGATAGAGAGTTGCTCCTACAAAAGCATCTCCCGCTCCGGTTGAATCAATGGAATTGACTTTTATGCTAGGAACCATCTCACACTTCTTTCCATTGGAGATTAGTGTTCCCTCCGCCCCTAAGGTAACGGCAAGAACTTTGGCTCCCATTTGATGCAAAGCCGCAATTCCTTCCTTTACATCGTCCAGCCCCGAGAGAATTCTTAATTCTTCCTCACTCACTTTTACAAAGTCAGCGATAGACATTCCTAGCTTTGACCACTCCTTAAAATCATCCACTCTTCCTCTCCATAGAGAGGACCTATAGTTTGGATCGAACGATAGAAATTTTCCTTTTTCCTTTGCGTCCCTCATCAGACCTATATACGTAGATCGAAATGGTTCATTTAACAGGGCAGTTGCGGAACCGAAGTGAAGAATTTGATTCTTCATGATGCTCTCTATATCCAATTCGCCCTCTGTTACAAACGCATCTGCTCCTCGGTTGAAAATAAAATCTCTTTCCCCATCTGCCTTTAAGGAAACAAATGCTTGTGTCGTTGGATAAGCTTGATCGAATAATAATAAGGACGTATCTACAAGACAATTTTCTAATGTTTGCTTTAAAAAATATCCAAACGGATCATTTCCAACCTTGCCAGAAAACTGTGCTTTTCCCCCTAACTTCACAATTGCTGCACAAACATTGGCCGGCGCACCACCTGCCTGTTTTTCGAAGTTTTTTCCGTCTATTAAGTTCACATCCACATCTGTACAGAAAAAATCAATCAGTAATTCGCCTATACAAAACACCGATGAATTGGTTGCCATTCATCATCAACCTGCCTTTTCAACATTCTCTTAGTTTCGATTCAGGCTTCCTTCATTTCTCCCAAATGGAGGAGAGCTCAGTAAGTACTAATGAAGAGATATTTGTGGTTCCATCTTTTGAAAAGATGACCATTTTGTTATATGGTTGATTCGGATAGACTAGGGTTGTGCAAACATCCTTTCCATCATTGGCAAATACCTCTACGGAAGATGTGTCTAGCCAAATTTGTAAGTGTATTTGGTTGTTCTCTGTTTTTACGATTGCTTCCTGTATCGTAGCAAATGAGTCAGAGAAATGATTGATTCCTGCATTCACCCTGTCAACCGTTAGCTTTTCGTTTTCCGCATCATACTGAATGATGACTTTTTCCTGGATCGAATTTTCAAAGATGACTCCAAACAAAGTAGAATCTCTTTTTTCAAAGGAGATATTCACTTCCATTAAGCTACTAAGCAGATCGCAATGAAATGGGTTGTTCGATTCTAGCAATACTTCCTGAATGACTTCACTCTCATTTCGTAATGCCTGAATTTCTGATACAACCTTCTGTACAACACGAACTCCCGATTCAGTAGTGGTGAGGAATAGTTCTCTAGGCAATGTCATCGCACTACGCCATCCCCCGGTTGGGAGTAAGTTTGCGTACCGCCAATTGCTCATCCAGCCAATATAAATTCTTCTACCATCTTCCTCAGGTACATCCGACCAGCTCACTCCCGCGTAGTTATCTCTTCCAAAATCAAGCCAAAGAGTCGTATCATCAGAATTTTCATTCTTGAACGTTATTCCATCAAATTGCCCAATGAAATATTGTGTCCGGGACCCTTCTGAAAAAGCTGGATTATCTCCAATGCTAACAAGCATCACCCATCTCTTATTACTTTCATCACCATCTACAGGTAGTTCGAATAAATCTGGGCATTCCCACACTCCATCATGCGAACCTGCTAGATGGCCAAATTCACTAGCAAACTCCCACTCTATTAAATTGGAAGAGGTATAAAGAGTAACTGTTTGGCCAGTTGCTAAAATCATCACCCATTTGTTGGACTCCGTATGCCAAAATACCTTCGGGTCCCGGTAATCAGTAATCTCCTCGTCTGAAAGTACAGGATTTCCTTCGTATTTTATCCATGTTCGTCCGTTATCTTTGCTGTATGCCAGGCTTTGCCGTTGTCTTGGTCTCTCGGAATCCGGATACGTATCATGGCTCGTATAAATTGCTACCAATCCTGCTTTTCCATCAAAGAAGCCCGTCGTATCCTTCCAATCGACCACAGCACTTCCAGAAAAAATCGTGCCGTGTTCATCCGGATGCAATGCAATGGGATGCTGCTCCCAATGAACCAAATCTTTACTCACTGCATGCCCCCAGTGCATTGGGCCCCAAGTAATACCAAATGGATGATGTTGATAGAACAGATGGTATTCTCCTTCAAAGAACACCATTCCATTTGGGTCATTCATCCACTTTTCTTCCGGGGAGTAATGAAATTGAGGTCGATGTTTTTCTTTATATCGTGTCTTAATCATGCTTTTTCCGCTCCTTTTCTATAAGTAGAAGAAGGCTGTAAAAGGTTACAGCCTCACTCCTATTCATCCCATTACTGATTTCTGTCATAACCTGCTTGCTTAATTTCTAGCCAATCTTGTAAGCCTAGTCGGTCAAGCTCTTTTAGGTAGCTATTCCATTCTTTTTCCACTTTTCCATTTTGAATCCACTCCGCTCGTTTTCTCATTACGAAAGCGAACATATCCGTTTCTATCGCCGATAAACGATCAAGGTCTTCAATTGAGAAGAACACTCTTGGGTAAATATTATCCGCTTGCATATGAGGAACCATTACGTCCTTCAACAAACCTAATCTCCATGCAGCATCATCTGGCTTTGTTGTTACCGTACCGTAGTACTCGTCAAGGATGGCCAACGGTCCGCCAATATTTGTCTTTTGTCTTAACTCTACTGGTGCCGTACCTTCTAAAGGTAAGTGCTTCAGCATATTTGCCGCTTCATCGTATTCAAAGATGTTCTGTTGCTTATCGTCTCCGTACGTTCCCCAGTTATTTTGTACCGATTGAATCGGATCGTATAGCTCATCAATCCACTTGGCTGTTAATTCAAGATTTTTATTTGCACTCGTAATAACCATTCTTCCACGGTCAAAGCCCATACCATTTGTTCTTGTCACGTTTACATGCCCATCTGGACCAGCAAGTGGTTTCATAACATCGTACTTATCGTTCATTCCAGTAATATTTGCCTTATCCCAAGTGAAATATAGTCCGTAGCGGTTGTCTTTCCCCTTGGCAATGTAGGTATTCCAATCTTGTTCAAATGCCTCAATATCAATTAACCCTTCTGCGTATAATTCATTTAAAAATTTGATTCCTTCCTTATACCCTTCCTCGGAAGCAGTGAAGGTAACCTTTCCATCATTTGTAACGACTGTATGATCCCAGTTCTCACCAAGGCCGAAAGATCCAAATAAGAAGGCTAAGTCTTCCCCACCAGGCTTATTAATAAATGACATCGGAATTTCATCCGCTTTTCCATTTCCATTCGGGTCCTGTGTTTTAAAAGCAATTAATACTTCTTTTAACTCTTCTGTTGTGGTTGGCATTTCTAGGCCTAATTTGTTTAGCCATTCAACGTTAATCCATGGGAGATCATCTACAGAATGAATGCTCTCTTTTTCAGAACCAAGCTCCTCAATCCAAGGGAAAGAATAGATATGACCATCTGGAGCAGTCATCATTGCTCTATACTCTGGTGCTGCCTCAAGAACCTTTTGCAAATTCGGCATATACTTCTCGATTAAGTCTTCAACCGGGACAATAGCACCATCCTTTGCTAGTTTTAAAAGATCATAGTCTCCATACCCTGCGTCAATGATGGCATCTGGTAAATCTCCGCTCGCCATCGCAAGATTTCTTTTTTCTACAAACACATCGGATGTGTAGTTTTTCCACTTGATATTGACACCTGTTTCTTCTTCCAGACGTTGATAAATTAATTTTTCATTCGGATCCTTTGGAGCTAGCGGTGAGCTTTGTGTCATAAAGCTTAGTGTGACCTTTTCTTCAAGTGGAAAGCTCACATCCTTTAAGTTATACTCTTTTGATGCGGTTTCGCTGCTCTTGTTGCTGCAGCCAGAAGCTAGTAATAAGGCCGCTAAGGTGACGGTAGCAATCTTTTTTCCATTTTTCATAAAATTGACCCTCCTAAATAATTATTTGTAAGCATTTTCATTATCCTTTATAGTTAATAGCTCATTATTTTAATGAACCGACCATAACACCTTTTTCAAAGTACTTTTGGAAAAATGGATACATCACGATAAGAGGTAGACTCGAAATGACAATTGATGAGTATTTAATCATTTCTGACAGCTTTTTCAGCTCAGCCATCGCCAACTGATCGCTAATCATTCCAGGATCTGTTGAGTTTTGGATCAAAATCGATCGTAATACGAGCTGCAATGGATGAAGGTTTGGATCATCCAAGTAAATCATTGCGTCAAAGTACGAATTCCACTGTCCTACGAAGGCATACATGGCTAAAACAAAAATAATCGGTTTGGATAGTGGCAGGACAATTTTAAAGAAGATAAGTAAATCGGAAGCCCCATCTACCTTTGCCGCTTCATGTAGCTCGTATGGAATCCCCTTGAAATACGTTCTTGCGAGAATGATATTCCACACATTGATGGCACCTGGAAGAATGATGGCCCAAATCGTATTTAACATCCCTAAATCTTTTACAAGTAGGTAGGTTGGTATCAGTCCACCACTAAAAAACATCGTGATGATAAACATCGTCATAAAGAGGTTTTTTCCGACAAATCCGTTAACTGAAAGTGGATAGGCTGCAAACAAAGACACCACGACAGTAACAACCGCAAAGCCAACCGAATACAGAACCGAATTGATGAAGCCCTTTAGCATGGCATCATTGCCTAGGATGAGCTTATAGCCTTTCAGACTCCAATCCGAGAGATTAAAAGAGATTCCTTTATTTAATAGAACGGTTGGGTCCATAAATGAGGCTAATACCACATACACTAAAGGAACCAATACGACTAATACTGCTAGGAAGAGAAAGATATTATTTAAGGTTAAGATCATTCGGTCCATCCGCGTATACTTGATATTCATTGGTTTAACTCCTTTCTGATCAATATAACCCTTCGCCTTCGTTCAGCTTCTTCACGATATAGTTCACGACAACAAGCATGATAACATTAATGACTGAGTTAAATAGCCCAACGGCAGCTGAGTAAGCATAGTCTCCTGCTTGTAAACCAACTTTGTAAACATAGGTTGGAAGAATTTCAGAGGTGGGCAGGTTCATTGATGTTTGCATCAGATACGCCTTTTCAAACCCGATTGCCATGATTCCTCCTGCACCTAATATGAACGTCACAGCCATCAATGGCTTTAATGTTGGTAAATCGATATGAATCATTCTTTGTATAATATTGGCTCCATCAAGGGTAGCGGCATTATGCAATTCTGGGTCTACATTCGCTAGAGCAGCTACATAAATAATGGAAGACCAGCCGGCCGCTTGCCAGATTCCTGATAAGATATAAATGCTTCTGAAGTAATCTGGGTCGGATAGGAACCCAATGGGCTCTCCTGTCATTATCGTGACCACCTGATTGATTGGACCTGTCGGGGATAAAAAGATAAAAAGCATCCCAACGATAACAACGACAGAGATAAAGTTTGGTGCGTACAGGACAAGCTGCACATTTTTTTTAATAGCTGCCCGTCGAACTTGATTCAACATAAGTGCAAGGATGATGGGTATTGGGAACCCAAGGATTAACCCGTAAAGACTGAGCTTCAGTGTGCTCATAAAAATGGTTCCAAAGTTTGGCGATGTCAGAAACTTTGTAAAGTTTTCAAAGCCGACCCATTCGCTCCCAAGTATTCCTTTGATCGTACTAAAATCCTTAAAGGCAATGATCGCACCATACATTGGAATATATTTAAAAACGATAGTGAGAATAATAGCGGGTGCAATTAACAAATAGAGAAAATAATTTTCTCGGATATAACGTAATTTCTTACTTAGTTTCGTTACCCTTTTCTCTTCCTGAACCGGGAGTGCAGCGTCTTTGCCTGCTTCAGCTTTTAATAGTTCCTGCATTTCATAACCTCCAATCTAGTTTTCTACTAAAGAGCCAATAAAGTAAGGGGTTACATTTTCTTTTGATTATGACTTCCACCAGAACCCTAGCTCTCTTTCTTGTTTTAACTATAACAGGATGTTGAAAGACAATATTTTGAGTTCTTCGGAATTGGATGTTTAAAATTTTCGGCACATGGAATCGTTTCCAAAAACAAAAAAATCCCCTAGCCATTTAGCTAGAGGATCCATCCTTTATGGTTTCTGAAATTCCTGTATCCCTGCATTAATCTTGTCGACTGCCTCTTTGGCGGAGATATGAACATCCTTCCCTCCGAGACCAATGTCTTCAAATAAAACCCGGATGGCATTACTCACCACAGGATAGGCAGGAGTAACTGGACGGTTTTGCGAGTGCCTAAGCGTTTGCTCGACAAAAATATTTAATGGATACTGATTAAGTTCCGGGATATCTTTTACTACGGAGTATCTTGCCGGCAGATCACTTGTAATCGTGACATATTTCTTCATTCCCTCATATCCAGTCACGTACTTAATAAACTTCCATGCTTCGTTCGGATATTTGGATTGCGATGAAATTCCTAGCGCCCACCCCCCATTTGGAGACACTTGGTACATCCCTTTCGGTAAAGGAGCTACTCCAAAATCCTCTCCAAGAGTAAAATTTGAATTTCTTTCAAAGTCCTTAAGTGTCCACGATCCTAATAATGTCATCGCGAGCTTTCCTTTTATAAAGTCATCTGTTCCCATTTCCACTGAAGCGACCCCTTGCTTGTGATAGAAATCCTGGAATAATTGCAGAGCCTCTATTGCCTTCTCTGAATCCAAATATCCACTTGCTGTTGTTGAATCAGGACTCAACACATCGGCTCCAAACTGCCACAAGAACGGCATTTTAAAATAGGCAGGTGCTTCTCCTTCTCCAAATCCTTGGCCAGGATCAATGCCAATGATTCCTTTTTCCACATTTGTTACTTTTTTGGCAATCTCAATCACTTCGTCCCAAGTTAATGGTTCATTTGGATTGGATGATGGGAAAGGAACACCTGCATCTTTCAGAACATGCTTATTATAAAATAGAGCAATACTCGATTCTGCAATTGGAGCAAGATAGATTTGGTCATTATAACTTAGCCCTCTTAAAGTGGACGTTGGGAAGTCCTCAATACTCCCCTCGCTTTTCATAAAATGATCAATAGATAGGAGTGATCCAGCATTGGCATAAAGAGCGAGTGTTGGACTATCTATTGCCATTATGTCTGGAGGAGTGCCTGTTGCGATTTCTGTCCGGAGTCTCACTTCATAGTCGCTGTAAGGAATGGTTTTCATCTGAATTTTGATATCCGGATTCGCCTTTTCAAATGATGCAACTAACTCTTCATAAGCTTTATTTTCTGCATCATTTCCTCTATTTCTCCAAAACGTTAGCTGGTTTTTTTGTATAACCTTTGGTTGTGTCTCTGCATCTTCTTTTCTATCTGGTTGAAAGAGGGAAAGAACCACTACCAACAGGCCAAGAAATATAACGAAAGATAGAATGAAAGCCATCCGTTTTTGCATCTGTTCATATCCTTCCTAGTTTTTCTTTGTATGACTGACGAAAATCCACAGGTGTTTGCTGAAAATGCTTTTTAAAAACCGTACTAAAATATCCGGAGTTCGAATAACCAACCAAATTAGCAACATCAATGATCTTAAGCTGCTTGTCCTTCAAGAAATCCTTTGCTTTTTCCATTCGTACATTCAAGAGATAATCGCTAAAATTTTGTCCCACTTGATTTTTAAAGGTTTCTGACAAATGGGCACTATTAATATGAAACATTTCTGATAGAAAGGTAAGAGAGATTTCATTGGCATAATGCTGATCCAAGTACTGGCGGACACCCTCAATAATTAATTTTCCATTAGAAAAGCGGGCCGTTCTTACTTTTTCAATAATCAGTTGCCCTAACTCCATAAGTTGTTCAATCACTTTAGAGAAGGAGTTTAATTCCCAAATACTTTGCTGGCAACTCCACATCATGCTCTGAACGTCCCTTGTTTCCATATCATATTTACGGGCAGCTGATCCTAATAAAAATAACACCCGGTTGGAGAGGAAGGAGAAGGCCATAATGGACTGAGCTTCATTTCTTCCTAAAAGAGTTTCAATATTTTCCTTAAACAATCTGAAATTGGCCGTTTCGACCGCATTGACCAATTTCCTTTCCATATCTGACGAAAATTCAAAATCGCCTTCCTCTAAATGGGATGCATCCATAATCTGTGAACGAGAACCTAATTGACTCTTACTCCAAGCTAGTAAACTAGAAATATAGCCATTTTTCAGATTAGCTACTCCCTTTACCACACTGCCCAAGCCAATCACTGTCTCTAAATGAAGTAGATTTTGTACATTCTTCTGAATATCTTTGACCAGACTAGAACGCGTATCCTGTTCTTTGTCTACAACCTGTAAAAAATGAATCATATTCGCATAACTAGGATCATAAAACGGATACAGTCCCTTTTCACCATGTGCGATTTCTTTACACATCATGTGAAACGGGAGCCATAGTTCTTTTAAACGATAGACTTGCTCGTTTTTATCCCTGATTTCAACTGTTATAAAACGGAATTCTTTACTTTCACTTGCCATGTCTTCCAAATGAAGTTGTCGAAGTCTTTCTTTAACCATAGATGACTCGGTCCACTCTTCCTTCACTAAATAAAGTAAATATTGTTCTTGCACTTCTTGGAGGTGGGTCATGGCGAGATGTCTCATTTTGGCTGCTTCCGACTGCTTTTTCTTCTCTTCTTCCGTTTCTTTACGAATTTTTCGTAATGTTTCTTCTAGCTCATCTGGAGCAACTGGTTTTAATAAATAATCCTTTACTCCCTGCTGCATGGAACCTCTGACGTATTCAAAATCAGAGTATCCTGATAGCACGATCACTTTCACCTGTGGAAATTCTTCAAAGCAGCGTTGAGCAAATTCAAGACCATCCATAATAGGCATTCTCATATCAGTGATGACAAGGTCTGTTTTCATCGTTCGTAACCATTCTAATGCTTCTTTTCCATTGGATGCTTCTCCAACAATTTCAAACCCTTCTTCCTCCCAATCAATCTTCATCCGAAGCCCCATACGCACTTGCTTTTCGTCATCCGTGATGAGTACCTTCAACATTTCGGGTCACCTCCACTATACTTAATACGCAGCTGGATTTTTGTCCCTATCCCTTTGGTAGAATCAATTTGGTAAGAAAAGTCCTCCCCGTAATAAAGCTGTAAACGACCGAGTACATTTCTGAGACCAATACTCGTTCCCTTACTTTGAAGGACACTTGTTGATTCCTGTGCATCCTCCTGATGAAGGAGATCTACTAACATATCATCCGACATTCCCACACCTTTATCTTCAACCATTAATATCAATTGGTTATCAATCATTTTTGTTTGGATGAAGATATCAGCATAACTTTTCTCACTAAAGCTATATTTTACTGCATTTTCCACTAGTGGCTGGAGGATAAATTTAATGATTGGGAAGTGTTTAGCAAAGTTATCTTCATCAATCGTGATAGAAATGTTGTCAACATATCTCATTTTTAAAATATTAGTATAGCTGCGAATATAGCTCAATTCTTCCCCTAAAGTGACCATATCATTTTGAGTATTTAAGGAGTATCTCATCATTCGTCCTAAATAAACGCTAACATTCATTACTTCTCTATTTTTCCCTTGGGCAGCCAAGCCACCAATGATTTCAAGTGTATTATTCATAAAATGAGGATTAATCTGTAGCAACAAGGCTTTGTATTCTGCATCTTTCCTCCGAATATTCGCCTCATATTCGGTCTCTATTCTATTTTTCAGCTGATCGACTGTATGTCCAAAAACATTTACTAGATAACCAACTTCATTGTTTTGAGATTCAATCGTTGGCATAAACCGCTTAGCACCGGCAAAATCTCCTCTTTCAATAAATCCCATTGCTTTTGCCAGCTTCCCTAATGGGCTTACAATATTGGACGCGAGCATATACGAGGCCAAAATGGTAAGTAAGAAAACGAATCCACTAATCGTAAGCATGCGATGGCGCAAATCATTTGCCTTTGAAAATAAGTCTGACTCCGTTACTTCACTCAATAAAATCCAACTGCCAACAGATAATTTTTGATAAAACACGAAGTACGTTTCGTTGTTCAACTTTACTTCTATCAATCCGTTATTCTCTTTACTATTGTTGATTTTCGTAAGGCTCGTTGATAGCACCTGTTTCGGAGTATGAATCTCCCCTGTTAAGACATTTTCTCCTCTTTTGTTCAACAAGTAGGCATGGCCCTTTTGTCCAATCTTGTTTTTATTTAAAGCCGTCGCAAGCAATTCGGTTGGAAAATTCACCTTTATGATTCCATAGGATGCTAGTGTATTCATATCTATCAATGGTGATATATAACTATTAATATTCCCTGGTGTGGGCTGATAAGGATCCGTATGTGAAGTGATAAACGAACTCCCATCCCCTTTATACTCCTTATACCAATTTTCTTGCTTTAATAGTGGGTTATTTCCCCATGCACCTGTGCCATCATTAAGCATGACCCCGATGGACATCCCATGTGAGTTATTAACCGTCATTGAAGCAAGAAGACTCTTCATTTGATTCCTGATTAATAACCTCTGGTTTTTCGTCACATCCGATGAAACCTTATCTGTCTTCATCCACTGCAATGTCGTTGGATTAACAAGTATTTGTTTTCCTAAATCCTCCGCCTGCGTGGTAATCGATTGTATATACAACGAATATTGATCCATCATCTCCACAGTTAAATCCTGGGTCTGTTCTTCAATCACAGAAGAAAACCAACTTGGAACCAAGAAGGAGAAGACGACAAACGGAATCGTTAACAAACAGGTGAAAACCAAAAATAGACGATTACGTAATGAAAAAAACATTTCCCACCTCCTCATGTAAGAAACCCCTTACAAGAACTTGTTATACCCAATTTAGCATATCGAGTTATTTTGGAACATAGAAACTTAAAAAGTAAAAGACCTCCGTATCACACACGGAAGCCTTTTTCAACAGCTTATCAACGAATCAATGATGATGATCGTGACCTTCTTCTTTTTCCTGAACATCTTTTTGTAAATATTCTAGCTCACTGTTAGAAAGTTCGCCAACTACAACCTGGATTTGGGGCATGATGATTGATCCATCATTACTTGCATGGATTTTCAAATAATAAAGTCCATCGCTATCGAACTTTTTGGTAGTACCATATATTCCTGCTTCCAGTTTAATAGGTTGTTCACTAGTAGCGTGTAGAAAGTCATCATGTTTCCAAAATTCAAATTCCAACGAATCTACCTCTTCCACCCTTTTTCCATCTTGAGTAAGAATGACCTTTAATGGTACTTGTTCCCTGCTGCTTATGCTCTCGGGTAGAGTCACTTCTGCATGAAGGGGCTTTTCCTGTAGGTATAACTCAGCCACATCCTCCTTGAGGGAACATCCACCTAAGAACAAAACTATTATTGCTAAACAAAATAAATTTTTCATTAAATAGTTCCCCCTTTTATGCTGATAAAAATCTCTTTAAGAATGGGATTCGTTGTATCAATAACATATCCATAAGAAAAATGATGATTAGGGACAAACCAACCAAAGGAAACAGAATCCCCAAACCTACTAAAACAACTAAAAATAGCTTCATGTTTTTGATGCTAGTCGATTTCGGTGCACCCATACTTTTTTTCGGCTTGCGCTTTATCCATAAGTAAAAACCACTTAAGGCAACAAGAATCATTCCTAAGCAAATAAAAAAACTAACTAACTGATTGATTAACCCAAATTGTGTCCCTTTATGCAAAGTAATCCCTAATGCAATAACTTGTCCCATGAAACCATAATGATCAAAGCGATAGTCCGTTAACACGGCACCCGTATATTGGTCAATATGCATGGTGATCTCGTCTTCAGCTTTTGGCGTAAAAGCTGATAATGTATAAACACCTGTTGGTTCTCTTGGAATAAATACGGTATAACTTGGATGGACCCCTTCACGTTTTGCAATCTGAACTACATCATCAACCGATAGGGGGATGAAACCTTGTATCTCTGAAGCAGGTACATCTAGTTTTTCAGCTGCCCAAGGAACCTCGGCAATATCTTTTGTTACGGTTGAGACAGGTGCGTTGCCTACCCAAACAGAAGGTGGATAGCCTGCTCCAGTGTTGGTAACGATTGTTTGAAAATTATTCCCCCAAAACCCTGACCACGGTAACCCTGTCATTACTAAAAATATCATTCCTGCCGTTATCCAAAATGCTGGAACAACATGCAGATCTCTTGCTAGAATACTTTTTCCTTTATTCCATCGCAAAAAAAGGATACCAGCCATGTTCGGCTTTTTCCTTGGAAACCATAAATATAGACCAGTAACCAGTAACACGATGGTCCAGCAAGCAGCTAACTCTACTATTCTATCTCCTAGTGTTCCTATCATTAATTCGCCATGGATTTCCTCTATTTTATCCATGATTCGATCATTATCATTTAACTTACCCATTGATGTTCCAGTGTATGGATCAATAAAGACCGTAAGAGATTCTTCCTGTAAAGTGAGGCTCACCTCACTCGAACGTGTCTCATTTTCTCCCGGCCGATATTTAGTAATCACTGCATCAGGGTATAGCCTTTTTACTTCTTCTATTTGTTGCGATGCTGGTATTTTTTCACCTAGTGGAGTAACCTCGTATAAATCTTGATACAGCACTTGTTCTATTTGTGGCTTAAATAAATAGATAGAACCTGTAACAGCTAAGATGATTAAAAAAGGTGCCACTATGATTCCAGCATAAAAATGCCACCTCCACACGGTTCGATAAAGAGATGATTTCTTTTGTGTGTCTGATTTAGATGTAGTGTTTAAATCCGTATTCACTAATATTTCTCCTTTTAATACAATGTCAGATTCAATAACGTAACCTAGTTTACTGTTCAATTGTGATATAAGTATGAAGTTTATAATGAAAATGCAAAAAAAGTGTCGAGCATAGCCTTAACATAAAAAGGAAAAGGACATGAATCCTCCTAGATCCATGTCCATTTTCTCCTATAAAAGCCCTACCATTTTTAGTCCGTGTAGTATTCCATTTTCTTCAACAGACTTTGTAACAAATTGGGCTACTTCCTTTACCTTATCTTCTGCATTTCCCATGGCAACACTGTTTTTCACTGTGGAGAGCATCTCCAAGTCATTCAACCCGTCACCAAAGGCATATTGGCTTTCTGGTGGAAAACCTAGTGCATCTACGATTTTTTGTATCCCCTTCGCTTTTGATCCACCCTTTGGCACGATGTCTAGGGAAACAGGATGCCATCGGACAAAATCAAACGCATCATATTGCTCAGCGTATTGCTTTTCCTCCCCTTCTTCACAAAAAAGAAGGGTTTGATACAATTCACGCCCTTTGTAATAATGAGGATCATGCGTAGGGAAACGATTAATTTTTAACGTATCAATACTTTGTTTGATATAATCATGCTCTGGAACATTGGCTCTCATATCTTCATGATCCATAAACACAACTGGATGATCGTTCTCAAGTGCAGCAGCCGTTAATTTCACAAGTGAATCAATCTGTAATGGATTGGTATATAAGACCTTTCCATTTAACACGGTATACTGACCGTTATAGCTAACATATGTATTAATTTCTAACTCTTTCCTCAGTTCTTCAAACATAAAAGGGGCTCTTCCTGTAGCGATTGCCACCTCATGACCAAGTTCCTTTAATGTGAAAATCGCCTCTTTGGTTGTGGTGGGTAATTCTTTGTTATGGGTAAGTAGAGTTCCATCTATATCAAAAAAAATCACACT
This sequence comes from Robertmurraya korlensis NBRC 107688, assembly GCF_001591645.1. Taxonomy (GTDB): domain Bacteria; phylum Bacillota; class Bacilli; order Bacillales; family Cytobacillaceae; genus Robertmurraya_A. The sequence continues at coordinate 42,718 of NZ_BCVH01000029.1, forward strand.
TCGATTCGTCATTTTCTCTCCAACTTTCATGTAGATTCTAAATACTTAATCATTGTTCTATTTTATCAGTTTGTCATGTTTTTATAAAAAATAATTAAGTAATTATGCTTTTTGAGATTTAAGATTATTTAGATGCTCGCTTTTTACTTATATCCTAGTCAGAATACAAGGTTTTTCATAGAAAGGGAAATTCCCCCACTTTATAAGGAGGAGGAAAATGGAAAAGACCCTAATATCCTTATCATACAGGAGGTTAAGGTCTAATAAATATTATGTTACCTTTCTATCTTAAGTGCTTATCTAGAAAATCTAAAACCTTGTTAATATTATTCGGGTCATCAAACTTCGGACCTCCATGACCTGCATCATCCAAAAGCTCGAGATACACTTTATCTGGTCCAAGAACGGATTCTAATTTATCAGCAAAGTGTACAGATTGCAGTCTTGGAATAATGTCATCAATCCACCCATGTTGGATAAAGATTGGAGGGCAATCCGGTGTGATAAAGTTTTCAGGATTATGCTTGGCAACAAGGTCTGGAATAAGTGTAATCTGCTGGCCCATTAGCTTTGATTCAAAGGAATCTGAGGAATTATGTATTTGTCCTTCAATGCCTATTTCTTCAAACTGCTGATCCATGGTTAGAAAGTTAATCGGCCCAAACCAATCTACCGCTGCCTGAACTTTATCAGAAACATCTACGTTCCCTAGAAGTGGATTCTTAAACTCCACAACATCACCGGAAGTAGCACACATAGCAGACAAAGCCCCCCCAGCCGATCCTCCCCAAGTAGCAATTCTCTCAGGATTCAGAGAATACTCAAATGCATTGGCTCTAATAAAACGTATAGCCGCCTTTACATCTTCAACATCAGCAGGAAAAGTTGCTTCCCCACTTAAACGGTAATTAACTGCTACCACCGCATAGTTTCTTTCGAGTGCATGCAATGTAGACACAGTATCAGGCCCCCGGCTGTCTCCAAATGCAAAAGCCCCTCCATGAATAACGATAATGACTGGAAAGGGACCATCTCCCTCTGGTAAGTAGATATCTAGTTTTTGTGTAGGGGAAAGATCAGCATAAGGAACATCAAGAATTTTCCTTTTATAGTAATCAGTATTTACTACTCGTAATACCCGTCCGTTTTTCTTAATTTCATAGCTTGGTTTGATTAGGTCCATCTTTATCCCACCTTTAAGAAGTTACTTATTTCTTTACCCTCGAAACCGTCATCCCATCACCGATTGGGATAAGCACGGATTCTAATTGAGGATTATTCGCTACCATTTCATTAAATTCCTTCATGAATTCTGTATATCGTTTCGGTGCCACCGCATCATCGGCCACACTACCACCCGCTAGAACATTATCAATAACGATTAATGCACTTGGTTCCGCTAATGTAATGCAATGGTTTAAGTAATTTCCATAGTTTTCTTTATCAGCATCAATAAAGAAAAAATCAAACTTCTGATTCTTACTAACAAGTGTTTCAAGACTTTGTAAGGCTGGCCCTGTTAGATAGGAAACCTGCTTAGCGAAGCCTGCTTTCAATAGATTACTATACGCAAGTTCTGCATATTTCTCCTCAAGTTCAAGTGAAGTTAATGTTCCATCACTCCCAAAACCTCTTGCTAGGCATATTCCACTATATCCACCAAGTGCTCCAATTTCGAGTACATTTTTAGCCCCGGAAATTTTTATAAGCATCGATAGTAGTTTTCCAGAGGAAGGAGATACTGACATAGACCGCATCCCGTTTTCTCTGATAGAAAAAAGAACTGCCTCTAACAGTTCATCGTGATTAGAAAATAACGAATCGATATAATGGTTAATTTGTTTCATTGGGTTCATCACCATCAACTAAGGACTCCTTACTTTTCAATGCAGATGCTTCTTCGTTCATCTTCTCAAATGGGAGGTCCATTGTTTCTCCCTCATGTAATTCAAATAATTGAATAAACTCATTTTTAACCATATCAATTGCTTTTAATTCACCGAGTAAGATCTGGTTAATTGATTGAAACTCAGGTTCTTCTAACTGTTGCTTAATCGTTGCACGCTTAAGGTTTAACATTTCCAAGAATGCAATTGCTCTCCCTCGGCGAAAAGTTTTTGCACCACCACGTTGGTGGGTAGCATGCTCCCTTCCTCTATGGCGCTCACCACGGTGATGTCCCTCTTTTTTAAAATCCTTAAATTTTTCTTCTCTCAATGTAAAGCTCCTTTCCTTTGTATACATTTGTATACAAGTTGTAATATCTCATATTGTATACAAATGTATACATTATGTCAAATCAATAAAAAAAAGCTTCTGTTTATAACAGAAGGCTTTTAATTTGGGAAAATATATTGTTCTATAATACATTTGAATGCTTTTATTTTATTTTTTAAATTTTAACATCTTACATATTTACGTTTGAAACCAAGTCTCCCTCTCACAATTTCCTTTTGAATACTTTCGTAAGCATTGAGAAAACTACTTTTTTTGTTATCCCGTTTGACTTCTACTATACCTACTTCCTTTGAAATCTCCACTGCTTTTTCATGGAGCGGCAAATAGGAAATCCCCACGGTGTATAGGAAATTATTCATAGCGGCTTTGGTTCGTTCTGGGGAATCATGAATCGAGTTTTTCACAAGATCAAGCATACTGGCAAGCTTGCCTACAGAAAACTCTTTGTCTTTCCGGTTCCCTAAAAGCCAGCAGTAACAACTCCATCCGGCTGACATTCTCAACTCATCACTGCTTGCAATCCATTTATCAGCAACGTCTTGTGCAATATCTGACTCTGATAAAGTTACTGCAACTACATAATCGGACAGCATATAAAAGTACGCCCCATCCATCCAACGATCGAAATCCGATTCAGTCATGGCTTTTGGGTCTGCAATAATGCCTGCAAAATACATTGCATCGTAGTTGCCTGTGGCATAAAGGTCTTCAGCCAAAGGTTGATTTATTTTTATTTTCTTTGCGATTGGCTTCATAGCACCTGTAGCCACGCCAAAAACTGGCTCGTGCGCACCATTGGATATGTACATTTTTTTCGTTCGTTCCTTACCGAGGTCTGCAAGCTCCTGCATAACTGTTTCGAAATCCATGTTTTTAGCACATCCTTTTTAATATTACTCACATAATTGTAATCAAGTCTATCACTAGTATATACTATGCTAAAAGCAAAAAAATGGATGATACCCGAAGATATCATCACATAAAATAAGTATTTATTAATATTCTGTTTTGGTTTTGGTGACTTTAACCTTAGTGCCTGGATAATAGTGGCCTAAAATTTCTTTATAGGTTTTCCCCTTTTCTGCCATTTCGTTTGCACCCCATTGACTCATACCAACACCATGACCATTACCATTACCACTTACTTTATAAGAAGTAGAGTTCATTTCAAACGAACTTATTAAATAACTTCTAAAGTGTGCTCCACCTATCATCGGTCGTATTTTTTTTAATTCAACATGTTCTAATGAGGCTCTTTCGAATAAAATGGTGCCATCGATCAGTCTTCTCATAAACTCAATTTGGATCGACCCTCTTACTGATCTTTGTGATCCATTTTTATCTTTATCGATTGCAAAAAAAGGAATACTTAAAATTTTTATTTCCCCTTCATACCCATTCCGATTAAGCCATTTATTAATAGAAATTGCGATTGTTCTATCTTTCTCCCTTAATTCATCCCAATCCTTTGTTCTGATTTCATCCATATCTATTTGTGTTTTTAATAATGTAAATTCCCAAGGTTGAATGGGATCATAAGGATCCTGTTTGATTGGGAAATATGGGCTTGGTTTGCCACCCCATACATTTTTATTACTTTCTGTTATCCCACCATTACTCGCAGAATAAAAAGCACTTATAGGTTTATCTTGAAACGTAATTATTTCCCCTTTGGTATCAATTACTGCCCTCTTTGTTTTATCGAATTCATTGTACCCTCCGTAGACTTGATATTGAATAGTGTCATCAAGTTGGGGACTTTTATGGGTGATTGTGTAAGTACGAGCAGCTAACGTTTGTGCTTTTAAGGCCTCTAGATTCCATTCAGGAAACACTTCAAATGGGACAACACCCTTTAAGTAATCCTCTAGTAGCACTTGATTAACGGGTCTAATGTATTTTTCTTCTTCTATATTGAACTCTATCGCACCCATATAAGGCCTTCCATCAATGTAAATTAGATGTTTTTCATCATAAACGTCTGGATATAAAATAAACGGACTATCTATCTCCATTTTTGACCCGCTACAAGTAAGAAGCATTTTCTCACCTTTAAACGAAAGGATATATTCATCTCCTTCATTTAACATCAATGCGGGTTCTAACGTTGAATAAGCACCTTTAATGTGAAGTGATAATTTAGAGGTGTCTCCAATATAGTTCCTTAACTTGACGGTGACCATCTCTTCCGCTTCTACTTCACTAGCGAACGAGAGTAAGAAAAAGGAGGAGATCATAAAAATTAAAGTTTTCATACTCCTATTATTTATAATGTATTTATTGATTATTCCTAAAGTTCTTAACGAATTAGAGAGCATAAAAAAAACGCTAATTAGCGTTTTTTGTCTTTTTTACGCGCCTTAGAGGATTCGAACCTCTGACCGTACGCTTAGAAGGCGTATGCTCTATCCAGCTGAGCTAAAGGCGCATTATAAATTAACGGAGAATAGGTAATTCACCAAATAAAAAAATGGCTCCGCAGGTAGGACTCGAACCTACGACCGTTCGGTTAACAGCCGAATGCTCTACCACTGAGCTACTGCGGAACATTAATATGTTATTTTGCTATCGCAAAATATTC
>NZ_BCVH01000030.1 GCF_001591645.1 Robertmurraya korlensis NBRC 107688
AGGCACCTAAAAAAAGAGTAGTCGTTTGACTACTCTTTTTTATGAAGAAAAATTAGTTAGTTCTCCTGTTAGAAAAAACCACCTAGAGTGGTTTTTTAACCCTGCATGGAGCCTGCCTCTCGGGAAGTCATTGCACCTTTTCCCTGATTTACATCTTTTTGTATTTCATCTTTGACTTTTTGTGGGTTGGTACCAGCATACTCTGGTTTCATAATCGAATCAAAATTCTTTTTCGATTGTGGATTCTGTTGCATCTAACTCCTCCTTAATGTGTTTCTTTCCCACTTATAGTGTATACAAATAGAGGTTTAGTAAGTCATTACAAAAGAAGAGCCCTTTTAAAACAGGGCTCCTCTATCTTTGTTTTCTATTTCTGCTGACATCCTTGCTACCTAAACTTCACTAATTCCTCATTATAATATAGGTCATATATACGATATAAGAAACAGCAAGAAAGATACCCTCAAATTTCCCGATACGGGAATTAGTCCTAGAAAAAATAAGGAGTACAATTGTTAGGATCATCATGAGTACGACATCAATAAAGATTTTTGGATCAACAGCTAATGGGGAAATCACTGATGCAGCTCCAAGAACAAATAGGATATTAAAAATGTTACTACCGACTATGTTTCCAAGCGCAATTTCACTTTGTTTCTTGATGGCCGCTGTAATGGATGTAATAAGCTCCGGTAATGATGTTCCAATGGCCACAATGGTTAATCCGACTAATGTCTCACTCATGCCAAAGGAATAGGCAATATCAATTGCATTGTTTACCGTTAAATCACCACCAAAAATTATGGCTGCCAGTCCTCCAATCGTAAATAGAATGTTCTTTCCCCAAGAAGGTTTCTCAGCTGTGACAGATTCTTTCATTAGTTGATCGCGACTATGTCTAGCCACTTCAAATATATAATACAAGAAGACTGCAAAGAAGAGTAAGAATATTAATCCATCACTTCTAGTGATAAAATTCGCACTTAACGATTGAAGATGTATATCACTTATTAAAATTAACAAGGCAGTACTTGCTAATAAGGTAAATGGAATTTCTTTTCGAATGGTTTCATTTGCAACTTTTAGTGGATTCAGTATTGCGGTTAAGCCGACTACGAAAGTGATATTGAAAATATTACTTCCTACTACATTCCCAATTGCGACTCCAGCGTTTTCCTCAAGGGCAGCAACAATACTTACCGTAGCTTCTGGAGAACTTGTTCCGAAAGCGACTATAGTTAAACCAATTAATAAGGGAGAAACATGGAGTGCCTGTGCGATTTTAGATGCACCTTCGACAAAGAAGTCTGCCCCTTTAATCAATAATGCAAAGCCTACAATTAATAATAAGTAAGCGATCTTGTTCACCCCTTTATATAAAATCTGATAAGAATAGTCTATAACATAAATTAGGAAATACTCAATAAAAGTGCATAAACCTGTATCTGTAAGACATGAGAAACGTGTCGAATATTTCCAAGGAAATTACGACTTATTTCCTCAAATACCTACAAGATGCCGGGAAAAGGAACAAAATAAATGGGAGAGGTAAGTTAAATTACCTCTCCCATTGTATAAATAAAGGATATTTTAGGGTTACTATATTAGCGGAAGTTACCGCCCATTGATTGTTCAGCCATTTGCACCAGGCGCTTTGTGATCTCTCCACCTACAGACCCGTTTGCACGAGAAGTAGTTTCAGCTCCAAGGTTTACACCAAATTCACTAGCGATTTCATACTTCATTTGTTCAAGAGCTTGCTCTGCCCCAGGTACTAATAATTGATTAGAGTTATTTCCACGGTTGTTTCTGTCCATTTCAATCTCTCCTTTTCGTTAGTGTAGCTTTATATTTTGCACCTTTTTAAAAAATATGCATTCATTGATCATTTTTTTTTCGAAAAGGAAAAACACCCACAAAGGGTGTTTTACGATACTGATACTGAACTTTTACTACTGTTCTGCTTAGTTGCGGCTGAAACCGCCTTAGCAACAAGCTTTGAGACTCTCTCATCAAGTGCTCTTGGTATTACATAATTAGGTTTTAATTCTTTCTCTGAAACAGCCTCTGCAATCGCGTAAGCGGCAGCAAGTTTCATCTCTGTTGTAATATCCGTTGCTTTCGCATCCATGGCGCCTCGGAAAATTCCAGGGAATGCGAGTAAATTGTTTACTTGGTTTGGATAATCTGATCGTCCCGTACCTACTACAGCTGCACCAGCAGCAAGGGCTTCTTCAGGGTAAATTTCTGGGATTGGATTTGCCATCGCAAACACAATGGGATCCTTCGCCATTGATTGGATATGTGTTGACTTCATCGCACCGGGGCCGGATACTCCAATAAACACATCGGCTCCATGAATCGCGTCTGCTAATGTTCCGCAAACTCTTTTCAGATTGGTTACTTCCGCCATCTCTTTTTGGGCGGAATTCATCCATTTTTCGCCTTTGCAAACGACACCTTCAAGGCTCACAAGTGTGATGTCTTTAAAGCCGGCTTGCATTAGCAGCTTTGCAATGGCAATTCCAGCTGCGCCTGCCCCGTTAATAACAATTTTAATACTTCGATGCTGCTTATTAACTACTTTAACAGCATTAATTAAGGCAGCTAGAACGACAATGGCGGTGCCATGCTGATCATCGTGAAAAATTGGAATATCCATTTCCTGTTTTAATCGTTCTTCAATTTCAAAGCAACGGGGAGCAGAAATATCCTCAAGATTCACTCCTCCAAAGCTTGGAGCGAGTGCCTTAATGATTCCGACGATCTCATCTACATTTTTCGTATCTAGGCAAAGTGGAAAGGCATCCACATTGGCAAACTTTTTAAAAAGAAGAGCTTTTCCTTCCATGACAGGGAGGGCAGCCTTTGGTCCGATATCACCCAAACCTAAAACAGCTGTTCCATCTGACACGATGGCAACCATATTTCCTCTGGATGTTAACACGTCAACCTGTTCTGGGTTCTCTACAATCGCTTTACATACGTCTGCTACTCCAGGTGTATATACGAGACTAAGTTGTTCCTCTGTTGTTACATCTATCTTGCTGACAATCTCAATTTTCCCCACATGTTCTTTATGAAGTTTAATTGCTTCCTCTTTTAGATTGCTTTTTATCAATTCAATCTACCCCTTTGGAAATCGCTTTCAATCACTATTACATCGTAAAGAAAATAGTTGGGGTTTAATAGATTTTGTAATTATACAACTTTATTAAATTAAAAAAAGTGGATATGTACTTTTTAAAGGTACATGTCCACTTGGTTTAGTTTTTCTAATCGAAGAGTATATAAATATACCGGTCTACCAATTCCATAAGTCAATGATTCTTTGAGAACACCAAGTTGGGTTAAAAACTTTAAATACTTCCGTACGGATACTCGTGATATATACGTACTTTCCGAAATGTCATCGGTAGAGAATGGGTTATTTCCTTTTGCTTTTATTACATCTATTACGACTTGAAGAGTACTGCTTGTTAACCCTTTAGGTAAATCAATAATCGGATCTTCTATTTGATTTTGTTCGGTACTCAGAACTCTATCATCAAGATCTTGTTGCTTAAGTACGGGGTTATCCGCAAAGAACATGTACTTATTTTGAAACGTTAGCAATGCGTGTTTAAATCGTTCAAACTCAAACGGTTTAATTAAATAGTCAACTGCACCAAGCCTGAGAGCCGTTTGGACTTTATCCTTTTCTCCGGCAGCTGTAATGAGGATCACATCAATTTCTAGGTGATGGTCTCTTATATATTTTAACAGTACAAGTCCGCTTTCTCCTGGCATATAGACATCCAGTAAAATAAGCTCAATCGCTTCCTTTTCAAGGAATGTAATGGCGTCTTTTACATTATGAACAAGACCAGAGAGGTGAAATCCTTTCATATCTTGGAGATAACGTTTATTAATTTCAGCCACCATCGGGTCATCTTCGACAATTAAAACCTTAATCACAATTCCACCTCTTTGCTTTTATAAGGGATGTTTATATAAAAATTGGTTCCTAACATCCATTTTGAGTCCATTTGGAGTTCGCCGCCTAGTGTCTGAATGCTTTTTTCTACTAAGGCAAGTCCATAGCCACGGTTGTCTCCTTTTGTGGAGTAGCCTTTTTCGAAAACTCTATTCTGTATTTCTTCAGGCATTCCTGGTCCGGAATCGAACACTTCCATGTCTAGCCATTCCCCGTCATAACTGAAGCTTACTTCAAGTGTTTTCTCTTCACTATGAGCCATTGCCTCAATGGCATTATCGATGACATTACCAAGAATGGTAATCAGCTCATGTGTCGTTTTTTGATCGGCTGGTTCAGGAATAACGGTCTTGGTATCAATGGTTAGATCCACGTTTTGCTCCCTAGCATAACTCAATTTCCCCATAATAAATCCTCCGAGGGCGGGGTCTTTGAAATGTTCGGTGATGTTTCCGAATTCTTGATTACGATATTTGACTAAGGTGCGAATATAGTCTGTGAGTTGCCGGTAAGACTTTAACTCTATCATTCCTCTAATGACATGAAGTCTGTTCATAAATTCATGTGACTGGGCACGAAGAGCATCCGTATACGCTCTGACACCTGTTAATTGTTCTGCGAGCTGATTGACTTCGGTTTTATCACGGAAGGTGGAAATGGCTCCGACTACTTCTCCATTAACCACAAGTGGGACTCGATTGACGAGAATTGAGACACCGTTAATGTTCTGCTCTTCATCTAGCTCAGGCACACCTGTCTGTAGCACGCGATCCAATCCAGTGGAGGGCATATACTCATGAATGTTCATACCGACTGGATGGGAGTCTAGGCCGGCTTTTTGAAAAATCAGAAGGGCTGATTTATTAACGAGAGTGATGATTGAGTGATGATCAACCGCTATAATTCCTTCATGTACCGATTGAAGCATCGTGCTTCTTTCCTCTAATATCTTTGCAATGGCAAAGGGCTCAAGCCCAAGCAGTGTTCTTTTAATATATCTTGCTAGTAAAATAGCTCCCATTATGCCGACTAGTAAGCCGAAAAACGTTACAAGCAGGATGTTCCGATGGCTTCGTCCGAGTGCGGTTTCTACACTTTTTAGTGAAATTCCTACTGCTACTACTCCGATTTGTTCCTTATTTTTATTGTAAATAGGCGTAAATGCTCGTACTGATTCACCTAATGTCCCCTTTGAAATGGAAACATACTCTTTTCCTTTTAGAGCCTGCTTTTCATCTCCACCGACAAAAGGCTTCCCAATCTCCTCAGGGTTTGGATGTGTTCTCCGTACCCCATTCATATCCATCACGACAACGAACAGCATCTCTGTGGCGGTTTGTATATCATTTGTATAGTCTTGAATCGAATTGGAGTATGTTCTGTTTTCTAATGCGTCTATCACTATATGAGACTTTGAAACGGTTCTCGCGACGATCCTTGCTTTTTCCTCTGAATTGGCTTGTATGCTTTTACTAACTGAATGGCTTATTAAAAGGTCAGTGATCATCAATGAAATAAGAACCACAAGACAGACAAGGAATATGATCACTGTACTAAGCTTAAAACGAAAATTCTGTATACGCACCTGACTACCTCCAGACCCAAGGACAAGTTGTTTATGTTTCACTATAGAATGAAATCGCTTTAAAATAAAGCATTAGTTTTTAGGTGAGTGGATTTCATTATCTCATTTTCATGTTACTTACATTAATTACAAAAAGGTTTTATAAGTTTTATTAACTATTCTTAGTTTTCACAAAATTGTAACATGTGATTATTCAAGTCGATGAAATCGTTTACAATAACTTTTTACAGGGGGAGACCACATGAGAATTAATTTTAAGAGTCTTACTACTCAAGTAATATTAGGTATTATCTTGGGGATAACTGTCGGTTTTGTGTTTCCGGAAATTGGGTCACAGTTAAAGGTCATTGCTGATATATTTATTAAACTAGTTAAAATGGTCATTGCACCAATTATTTTCTTAACAATTGTCATCGGTATTGCGGGAATGGGAGATTTAAAGAAGGTTGGTAAAATTGGTGGGAAAGCTCTCTTATATTTTGAAATTGTTTCGACGATTGCCTTAGCGATTGGAATTATTGTGGCAAATGTCATTAAAGCTGGTAAAGGAATTGATGCGGAGGCAGGGAAGGGAGACATCTCCCAGTATACCAAGGCAGCGGAGGAAACGAGTCACGGATTCATGGACTTTGTTGTTTCCATTATTCCTGATAGCTTTATCGGTGCGTTTGCGAATGGGGAGCTGCTGCCGGTTCTTTTATTAGCTTGTATGTTTGGGATTTCGCTAGCTCACCTAGGGAAGAAAGGGAAGCCAGTTATTGAGTTTTTTGAAAAGATTACAGAGGTGTTCTTCGGCATTGTTAATATCATTATGCGTGTTTCACCATTCGCCGCTTTTGGCGCGATGGCGTATACGATTGGTGAATTCGGTATCGGCTCACTTGTTTACCTTGGAAAGCTGATGGGATCGGTTTATATCACAATGGCTCTGTTTATTGTTCTTGTTCTTGGCGGAATTGCCAAAATGTACGGTTTCAGTATCTTTAAGTTTATAGCTTACATTAAAGAAGAAATTCTTCTCGTTATTGGAACGTCATCTTCTGAAGCAGCTCTTCCTAAAATGATGGAAAAGCTTGAGAAGTATGGTTGTTCAAAGCCAGTAGTAGGACTCGTACTTCCAACTGGGTATTCCTTTAACTTAGATGGAACATCGATATATCTATCAATGGCAGCGTTATTTATCGCTCAGGCCTATGGGATAGACTTAAGCATTTGGCAGCAGTTGACCCTTTTAGGAGTATTGATGCTCACGTCCAAAGGAGCAGCAGGTGTTACCGGTTCAGGATTTGTGACGTTAGCAGCGACACTTGCTGTTTTCCCTTCCATCCCGGTAGAAGGTATGGCGCTCATTCTTGGTGTTGACCGGTTTATGTCAGAAGCACGTGCTATCACGAATCTTATTGGTAACGGTGTGGCAACGGTTGTGATTTCCAAGACTGAAGGGGAATTCAAACCAGTACAAGAGGTGGGAGCCAAGGTAGACAAAAAAGAAATAACTGCTTGATAATAGGAAGCTGACTCCATTCGAGTCAGCTTTTCTGTTGTAGGGGAACAAAATCTTCGTGGTAAAGGCGTTCACCCATACCGAGTAGGCTAGCGTCGCATATCCTTTTATTGTATTAAATACAATAGAGGAGGAATTACCTTGAATAATGAGTATCAAATGGTAACACCTGTCCAGGCATACGGAAATGATCTAAGAATTTTCCCTGGCTATGGTTATGGAAGAAGACCATGGGGTAGACCAGGTTTCGGTCGACCTGGCTTTGGCGGCTTTGGCCTTGGTTTATTAGGTGGTCTGGCTGCAGGTGCATTACTGGCTCCAGGCTTTGGCTATGGGTATGCTTACCCTGCTCCTTATTATCCGCCTTATCCACCGTATCCGTATCCATATCCTTATTATTAATAAAGTAAATCGTCAACGTAGGAACGGCTGTTTTTAAACAGCCGTTTTTAGTTAATAAATTCCCTCTGAGCGGAACCTTCCTTTATTTACTCTTTCTTTCTACCTAAAATCCCCTCATTCTAAATAGATACATATTCTGGTATGATATGGATATCTGAAACTATAAATAGAGGAGGAATAGGGAATGGGAAGCAATCCTTCTTTAAAAAGTGGTTCGCAATCCTGGTTGCAGCCATACATCGACTCAAAAGAAAAACAACAAGCATTATATAAACGAACACTTCTAATCGTTGTGTTATCTCAAATTTTTGGAGGCGCAGGGCTTGCTTCGGGAATAACGGTTGGGGCACTTTTGGCTAAGGATATGCTTGGGACGGATAGTTTTTCAGGACTTCCGGTAGCTTTGCTGACGTTAGGATCAGCAGGTTCTGCTTTACTAGTTGGTCATTTTTCTGATCGGTATGGCCGGCGATTTGGTCTAGCCGGCGGGTTTTTAGCGGGAGGGCTTGGAGCAGTAGGTGTGGTCCTGTCTGCAATTACTAGCAATATCCTCCTCCTTTTTGCTTCTCTATTAATCTATGGGGCTGGAACGGCAACGAATTTACAGGCACGCTATGCAGGTACTGATTTGGCCAGTAAGAAACAACGAGCGACGGCCATTAGTATTGCGCTAGTGTCGACGACCTTCGGGGCAGTTGCAGGACCAAACTTGGTTGGACCAATGGGAGAGTTTGCTGAGTCTATCGGGGTGCCAACACTAGCTGGTCCCTTCCTGTTAGGTGCCGCTGCATTCATCCTTGCAGGGTTCATGATTCTTATTTTTCTACGACCGGATCCTCTACTTGTAGCAAAGGCGATTGCTAACATAGAGAATCATAACCAAAGTCTTAATCTTGAAAACTCAGCAACAGCGATTAATAAAAAAGGGGTCATCGCTGCGGCGACGATCATGGTGTTAACTCAGCTAGTTATGGTAGCAATTATGACCATGACTCCAATCCATATGGGACATCATGGTCATGGATTACAGGAAGTGGGATTGATTATCGGCTTTCATATTGGTGCAATGTATCTGCCATCGCTTCTAACGGGTATTCTCGTTGATAAGGTTGGACGAACGACGATGGCGATTGCAGCCGGTAGCATTTTACTTGCAGCTGGGATTTTGGCCGCTTTCGCTCCGACTGACAGCATGCTTTTACTAACAATGGCTCTCATTCTCCTGGGGCTCGGTTGGAATATAGGATTAATTAGTGGGACCACGATTTTAGTTGATGCAACCAATCTATCCAACCGTGCAAAGACGCAAGGAAGAATCGATGTTCTTGTCGCGTTGTCCGGTGCAACAGGTGGAGCGCTTTCAGGGGTAGTGGTTGCCTATTCTAGCTACGCCGTTCTTTCTATTGCAGGAGGGATGCTTTCGTTACTACTAATTCCAGTGGTAATGTGGTCACTTAAGAAGCCAGTAGCGCAGGAACAGCTTAACCAAAAGGTAGGAATTTAGTAAACTATGAAAAATATACCGGTTGAGCTTAGAGGAGACTACCAGATTTATAGTTGGCATTTGAGAGAAATTTATTATTCTTAGAAAAATATTTCGAAGGTCAAAGTAAAGCAGTGGATTCAGGATGAATCTACTGTTTTTTCTATGTTTTCTCCTGCAGTTCGCTGTCAAAAGTATGAATGATGAACAAAATTTAAAATTATCTAAAATATAGTATTGACGATGAGAATCATTCTCTATTATAATCACAATTGTGAATGAAAATCATTATCAATTAATAATATAAGAATCCACAGGAGGTTAATTTATGAAAAAGAGAGAATTAAAGAAGATTTTTGCAGGTTTTTTACTAGCTAGTTCGGTATTAACAGCATGTAGTTCAACCACTTCTTCGGATAAGACGGAAGAAAAGAAGCAAGAAGAAGTAAAAGAGGAAGATGTACAAACTAAAGAGGTTAGCTTTGGACAGGCGTTCCAAGAAGCGGTGGCTGAATTGGAAAAAGCGAAAGAAGGAAAAGATGTAGACTTTGATAAGGTAAATGAACTTTATACTACTCATCTTCAAGGCTTAGTTAAAGAAAGAGATACAGAATTTGAAGATACAATTGACCAGCATATTACAACAGCATTAGCTGCTGGAAAAGATGGCTCTATGGACAAAGTAGTTGTAAAGCAGCTTTTTGATAAGTTAATGCAAAAGGTATTTTATACAACGATTAAGCATGAGTTCACTGAAGTAACGGAAAACTGGACTAATAAAGATGTAGTGAAAGAAGAAGTTGAGGAAGCTAAGGAATATTACGCGATTATTCAAACGACAGTTGAAAAGCGTGACGCTGCATACGGTACAAACATGGTAGATGCCATCGCGGGCGGTTTTGATGAAATCGAAAAGGCTGTGGAAGCTGATGATCAATTGGGCTTCAACCTAGGAAAGCAAGTAGTTGACAAAACATTAATGAAAACTTTCTATTTTGCAACCGGTGCAATTCCAAACGGATATGCAACAAAAGCAGCTGCAGCAGCAAAAGAAAATGCGGAAGAGGCAAAAATTGGACAAGCAGAAGGCTGGGCATTCTACCAATCTATCTTCGCTTATTTAAATAAGCATGCAGAAGAGGATGCGACGTATATCCTTGGCCAGTTTGATCTGCAAACAGACGTAACAACCCTTGATCCAGCAGCAGTGAACAAAGCATTTGTACGTGGTTTTTCTAAAATTGCCTTACATGAGTATGAAGAAAGTGTAGAAGCTTGGGGTGAAGACAAGTCTGTCATTACTGCTCTAGAGGGTGCATTATTCATCGATGTGATTGGTGAAGATATTAAGGCAATCATCGGTGAAGCAGAGTATACTGCACTAACTGAAAAGGCACAAAAATATTTAGAAGCAGCTAAAGCAAAGGATAAAGCAACTGCAGATTCTACTTTAGTAGAAATTCAAGAGACTCTAAATACGGTAATTAGTAGTGCAAAATAATTGAGCAGATAGTGGAGAAAACCTTGGAATAATCAAGGTTTTCTTCTTTTCATAATGTCCTATCCTAGTAAAACTTTTTTTAATTCTTCCTTAATATATAATGGGTGAAAAACTAGAGGTGTTGTTTGTTGAAGATTATTGTAACGGGTGGAGCAGGATTTATCGGAAGTCATCTTGCTAGGAGATTATTAGAGAACCATGAAGTATATATCATCGATTGTCTTCACCCCTATTATTCTCCCCATAGAAAAAGAATCCACTTGGATTGGATAAAAACAATAGGGGACTTTCACTTTTACAATCAGGACCTGCGGGATAGAGAGGGAACCATTCAACTCATAAAGGAAATTTCTCCTGAGGTGGTTATACACTTAGCAGCCCTTCCTGGTGTGGCTTACTCCATTAATCAACCACTGGAATACGTGGACTATGATATTAAAGCTACGATCAATGTATTAGAGGGGGCAGGACAATCGGGGGCGAGACAAGTGATTTTTGCATCTTCCTCCTCCGTATATGGAAATCAAAAAGGACCATTTCATGAAGATATGGCCTGCGGAAAAGTCATTTCCCCGTATGCCGCTGCAAAGTATGCAGCTGAATCTTATTGCCACGTATATGAACAGTTATATGGATTTCAAATGAATATAGTAAGGTTTTTTACGGTATATGGCCCTTGGGGCAGACCGGATATGGCGATTGGCCTTTTTATTAAAAGTCTTTTAAACGGTGAAGAAATTCACATTTTTGGGTCTGGGAGTACGCGTGATTATACCTATATAGATGATATCGTTGAAGGGATATACTTGACGATGATCAAAAGTACAGGGAGTGACACATTCAATATTGGATCTGGCAGACCTATCAAAATGGAGCAACTGCTGTCCGAGTTGAAGATTCATTTTCCGGCCATGGTCGTGAAGAGGGAAGGACCTAGGCTAGGGGATGTTGACCAAACGTGGGCAGATATCTCAAAAGCTGTTCATCAATTGGGTTTTAAGCCCAAGATTGCCTTTTCATTGGGATTAAAGGAAACAGTGAAATGGGCGAGAGAGTATGAAAAGTTTCTCTAAATCAATGGTTAAAAATAGTATTTCAATTATGATTCTTATTATTTTTGTTGGGTTGACGATCAGTTTCTTTGAGGCAAGCCATGTATGGAACGCAGCTAAGCTAATTATTCAAAATCCCTTTTGGCTTTTCCTTATGCTTAGTCTATATTTTCTTTCCTTTTGCCTAAAAGCTGTAGCTTGGAATCGGTACTT
Organism: Robertmurraya korlensis NBRC 107688; assembly: GCF_001591645.1. Lineage (GTDB taxonomy): Bacteria > Bacillota > Bacilli > Bacillales > Cytobacillaceae > Robertmurraya_A. Next base: position 11,717 of record NZ_BCVH01000030.1, read on the forward strand.
ATTGGGTAAAACGGGCTTTTTTTCCTGTTTATTAGGTGTCCTTTATAGCTTATTTATTAACCACATCGTCCCTATTAAGCTGGGCGATTTAGTTAGAGCGGAGGTTTTGCGAAAAAGAGAAAAGCTTGTGACAAGAGAAGAAGCCTACCATTCCGTTATTGTTCTAAGAGCAATGGATATGTTCTGTCTAATCACCATCACTTTTGTTGGATTGCTAGCATTAGATATCACTTATCGAATCCCAATGTGGCTTGTTCTAGGGGGAATAGTGGTCATTTTAATAGCCTTTTTGATTTCTAAAAATCTATTTAGCAAGTTTTTACAAAGACAAGTTGATTTGATGAAACATGCATTACAAGGATGGAACGGATTCGTAATATTAATAGCCACTTTGCTCAGTTGGGTACTAGAGGCGGGTGTACTATACGGGACGGTCCATATCTTAAAGGAGGACGGGAGCTTACTAGAGCTGGCTTTTGTAAACAGCTTAACGATTGCGGGTCAAGTCTTTCAGGTCACGCCTGGTGGAATTGCTAACTATGAAAGTGTGATGACCTTTGGACTAAGTATGATTGGAATATTGCTGAAGGAAGGATACACGATTGCGGTCTTAAATCATGCAGTTAAGTTTCTTTTTTCATATATAGTTGGAGCTTTTTGTTTTTTTACCCACCCGATCAATCAAGACACCATTAAGAAAATTGGCAGAATGGAGAGGAGTTAACAGAAAGTGAAAAGTGCTTCGAAATTTGAAAAAGTAGCTGCCCGATGTTGGAATTTACTCAACGAGGGTAAGCCTTTTACACCTATATTTGTATTCGGAACGTTTCTATTATTTTACCTTGGGGATTTGGCTTCTGCCGAAAATCTTTCCTCGCTAGTTCTATCATTACTAGGGGTTATTCCTATTCTAGCGATTTATTTTATCTTTGATTTTCCATTGTTTTTGAGAAATTATTTATGGATTCCTTTTATCGTTTTTCTTATTGTTTGGAATGATGTAAATCTATCTTTACTGCTGTTTGCAACAGGTCTTTATTTCTTTTTTACTGTCTTTTTCTGGGGTACTCTTTATTATCATTTAAGAATTGGGACTTCTTGGTTAAACTTCACTCGCTTTTGGAAACTCGTCTTGAAAAATAGTGATTCCACTAGTGGGAATGCGCAAGAACAAATGCCAAAGTTCTTACTCGTTTTGTCTATTTGGGATATGGTCTACCAAAATTATCTATCAGGTGAGGGCACTGACTTTTTTCCAATCCTGCTATTTTATGGTTTTATTTTCGTTTTTGCATGGATTTTACACAGGTACTTGTTTGATTGGAAGCCATCAATGTACACCAACTTCACAAAGGATTCTACTAAAAAACCAACTAAGGCCCTCTCCGATAAGGTTATTGTCATTGTCATTGATGGTATGAGAAAGGAAAGATTTTACGAAGCAAATACTCCGTTTCTTGATACCCTAAAAGATAATGGGACGGAATATATGAATATGGAGACGGTGTATCCTGCGAGAACGGTTGTTTGCTTTACGTCCATGTTTACAGGAACCTATCCGTATGAGCATGGTATTACATCCAATATGGTATGGAAGTTAGGTATAAAAGTAGAAAGTATTTTTGATTCCTTACGTAAGGTAGGCAAAAAAGGGAGGTTACTAGGAATTGCCCACTTGGTCGATTCAATGGGAGACGATGTTGAAACGGTTACAGCCGTTATGCATAATGATCAAGCCGATCCTAACATTATGAAAAGGGCTAAAAAAATTATGAAGGAACAGGATCCAGATCTGTTTATTGTCCAAATGATTGCAACAGATCAAACGGGTCATTCACGGGGCGTTCTTTATGATGAGTATATTCAAAAGATTGAAGAGGCAGATGCTTTGGTAAAGGATTTTGTGGAGTGGCTAGATGCAGAAGGGAAAATGGAGAATACCACATTATGCATTTGTGCAGACCATGGACAGGCAGATGGAATTGGAGGACATGGTCATCTAGATGAGGGAGAACGATATGTACCATTTTTTATGCACGGACCACATATTGAAAGAGGAAAGAAGGTAGAGCAAAAGCATAGTCTTGTTTCCATGGCCCCGACTCTTGCCTATCTGTTAGGGGCACCATTCCCGAGCCATAGCCGAGGAGAAGTGTTAGTTGATTCAATAAAGGAAAGTAGAGATTCGGAATGAAAAAACAGAAGGTAATTGTATTTTTACCAGCCTATAACGAGGAAGAATCGATTGGGGATGTTATAAAAGGAATTCCACGTGATTTTCATTATAAGGTTGAGGTTCATGTATTAGTAATTGACGATGGTTCCAGTGATCAGACGGTTCGGATTGCTAAAGAATCAGGTGCTGATTATGTCGTAAGTTTTGAAGAGAATCAGGGCCTAGGAGCTGCCGTTCGTGCCGGGATAAAAGAGTGTTATAAGCGCGGTGCAGACATAGCAGTTATGATTGATGCAGATGGGGAATATCCTGCAAAGCAAATTCCTGAATTATTAGAGCCTATTTTTTTAGGTGAAGCGGATTATACGATGGGTTCACGCTTTTTAGGAACAATTAACGGGATGAAAATTCATCGGAGACTTGGTAACTATTGTTTCACCCTCCTTCAAAGTCTGTTATTGAAAAAATGGATTTATGATGGGCAATCTGGAATGAGGGCTTTTTCACGACAAGCACTTGAACACGCTGAGATTATTCACGACTATAATTATGCCCAAGTGATTACATTGAATTTAGTTAGGAAGGGATTTCGAGTTCAGGAAATTCCCATTAAATATCAGGTACGATCAACTGGGGAATCATTTATCACCTTTCGTGGATATCTTTCTACTGTTCTCCCGGCAATTTTAAAGGAAATGAAAAGACCTGTTCAAAAAGTGAAGATCAATTATTCAGCCCATGTAATCAATCAACGATCAGTAGCAAAACATGACGTTATGACAGGGAAGTATGAGTCAAAATTAAGTGCAAAATAGTCAAAAAATAAATCGTATAAAATGATAATCATTATCATCGGAAGGTAGAGGAAGGTATATGATTAAAAAAGTGGTGTTTTTTTGTTTGTTAGTATTTTTTGCTTTTAGCAGTCTATCCTCGGGTTCAGCTAGTGCCTATACTTACGGAGATCCTAACAAAGAAGAGGTGGCAGAAGCCTACAAGGAAATCCTAATAAAGTTGGATCAAAATCCACCTGACTTTGCTGAGGCGAAAAAAATATATGACACTGTAAAAAAAGAAGTTGATATGCATATGGGGGCTAAGCCTTCAGAAATTATTCTAGCTAGCATTGAGTCAGAGGATAAAGAAGCTGTCATTGAAAATATAGAAAAACTGTTAGTTCTTAACATTGCACGTAGAATGGAAAGTATTGAGAGTAAGTTTACGGAATATGACACAAGTAAAAAATTACTGGCCAAGGCATTTGCTACCTACGAAGCATTGTCACCAAGAGTTGAAGCGAAACATTCCGATTTGGATAAAGAAATAAAGGGAAACTTTGAAGAGGCGTTAAATGCACTTGGTAATCCAGGTCTCTTCGGGGTTGGAAAGATAGAATCTAACCTAGAAGCATTCAAGAATAATAAAAAGGAAATCCTTTCTAACCTGCAAAAGGAATTTCAGTTAAAAAGTCTTGAAGTGGGACATTTTTCTGAAAGTGCAACAGAAATGGAGTCCTCAGGGAAGAAGGAATGGACGGATATTTCCAATATTCGAAATTGGATTCCGTTGATCCTAATAACGGTTGTAATAACTGGTGTTATCGTCTTTTCAATTCGAAAAAGAAACCGTAATTAGTTAGTCCTTATAGGAAGGGTGAAATTTCGTGGAAGTTCAAGCATTATTGATTACCTTTCGTGAAGTACTTGAAGCACTTCTCATCATTGGAATCATTACGACGTATCTGAAAAGAACGGGCAATTCTCAATTCAATAAATACGTTTGGCTAGGAGCGGGTCTAGCGGTCATAGCTAGCGTGGGAGTTGCTATGCTGTTTCAAGTGGTATTTACTGGGTTTGCTGCAATGGGAAATGAAATTTATTTAAAAATAGGGATTATGATTGTATCTACCATCCTTCTGACCCAGATGGTGTTTTGGATGGCAGAACATAGTAAAGATATAAAAGGAAACATGGAAGGGAAAATGAACAAGTTTATTTCAACGGGGAATGTTGTTGGGATGGTCATACATTCTTTCTTAGTTGTTCTTCGTGAAGGGGTTGAAACGGTCTTCTTTTTTGCCGCTATAACAGGTGGAAATATCGGTGCAGCCCTTCAAGGCTGGGGTGCACTTACTGGAGTCGTTATCGCAGCAGTGGTATCGTACTTCTTCTTTAGAGGAACGATGCGTATTTCCTTGAAAACCTTCTTTAAGGTGACGGGTGCATTCATTATTCTAATTGCGGCGGGATTACTTGTTCAAGCGATCTCTATGATGCAAGATGTTGGGATTATCGGTAGTGTCGTTCCGCATCTATACGATATTACTTGGTTCCTACCAGAGCACTCCATTGACCATGCACATTATGTCAGGGATTATGGGGTAGAGCCACTTCTGTCGGGAGATATTGGAATCTTCCTAAAAGCATTATTCGGCTATTCCTCGATGCCTTCGATAGAAGAAGTGATTGCCTATATTGGATATTTTGTGGCGATCTATTTATTAACAGGACATCAACTGAAAGAGAAAAGCAGAGATTCGGAAAATACTACTAAAGTAACTACTTTTGACACACAGGTAAAATGATGTTTTTAGAAGGGTACAAGGCATTTGTCTTGTACTTTTTCTATAGTCTTATATACATAAAGGTGTGATACGAATTGGAAAAGGTAAAGACAAGTTTTATTATCTCTCTTAGCATTTTGTTTATCATATGCTTGGTTTCTTCGCAGGTAGTATATTTGAATTCGTTTGCTTCTACCTATGATCAGGTCGATTTTGCTTTAGCACTTGATCGGTATGATCTTTTAGCCATGCAGCCTCATTTTCCTGGATATCCCTATTTTATTTTAGGGGGTTATCTTGTTAACCAATGGGTTTTAGACAAGGCGGCATCATTAACCTTATTTAATATCATTTTATATACGAGTGCCATTATCCCCATGTATAAGATTTCGCGAGGTCACTTGTCCCACTCGGTGAGCCTATTGGTTGCAACATTAACGTATTCCTCAGGGTTTGTGGTTGTTATGGTCAACCAGCCAATGTCTGAAGGAGCAGCAATCGCTGTATTATGGTGGTATCTTTGGAGTATTTACGGTGCATGGAAAAAACAAAGCATGTGGACAAGGATGTTGTCGTTATTTCTATTAAGTATTTTAATGGGGATTCGCTTATCGTATCTTCCTTTATCCATAGGAATCGTATTTCTTTTTTATAAGCAATGGAAAAATAAACAATTACGAATGAAAGAAATAATGCTATTAGGGCTTATCGCTTTCCTATTTCAGTTGCTTTGGGTCGGAGGTGTCGCTTTAACGGAGGGGGGGGTCTTTGGTTTTATGAAACTCGCTCTTTCTTTTACGAGTGGACATTTTAATGACTGGGGTGGAACAGCGGCCTCTGCCGATTCATCCTTTTTAAATAGGTTATATCAACTGATCATTCAAAATATAGGCTGGACGGGAATTGGGATAAGGTCCATTATTTTAACAAGTATGTTTGCTGTAATGTTTCTATTTTCTTTTCAGAATTTCCAGTGGGGAAAAATCAAGTTTAGCTTTTTATTTCAACTAATCATTATTCTGATGGGGATTTATTTTTTTTGGGCGATATTTGCACAGAACGTAGAAAAGCCAAGGCATATCATTCCTTTAATTACCTTAGGATTATTTAGTATGTATACACTACTTTTTTTAAAGAGGAAAACAGGCTTCATGATTGTGTCAATTTTGTTATTGTCCCTACAAGTGTACCAAACCACGCAATTATTGAAAGAGCAGGCAAGAAATCTTCCAGCGACGTATCAGTTGGCCTCTTTCTTAGAGAATCGTAAGGAGTCTTTTGTAATATACGCTTGGGAGGAGTCAAGGGTCTTTACGTATCTTGATGCACCTTTTCCTCACAAGGAAATCAATACATATGCAAAATTCTTACATGACCAATCCTATTACAAAAATAGGGATATCTTGTTAACTAGTAGCGTAATCAAAGGATTTGAATCCCAAGGAGTTGATCTTAACGGTAAGGTGGAAATAATCAAGGAGTTCTCTTCAAACTCTTTATTTGATCCAGTGTATCATCACATTATTTTATATAAGTGGAAGAGCGATGAAAAGTCGTAATTTATTTCGTCGGGAACAGGGGCTCGGCACCGCCCGCCGGAAAGCGTCCATCTTGATAGAAATCCATTATTATAGGAACTAATTGGGCCTATTTCCATCAAAAGTAATGACAAGTAGTCAATTATTTGAGTAAATAGTAGAGGGTGAATGAAATTTCTGATAACAATTACATAGGATGAGCAAGGAGATGAATTAGAAGTTGAAGCTACGAACGTTACTTTACTCAGGATTTGGGATAGTGATAGGTGTGATGCTGCTCATTTTAATGATTGCTATGGGTATGTCAAGAGAGCAAAACGAGAGGATGAATGAGCTAGTACAAGACCGATATGAAAAAATAAAGATGGCCAATGTCATCCGAACGGAGATAGGGAAAATTGGGAGAGAACTCAATGAATTGGCCTATTCCCAAGATGGAGTTATTGATATAGAAAATATAAAGGATATTGAAAAATCTTATCCTAAAATAAATAATTCCATTGATTCATTAAAGCAGGTTATTAAAGTAAAAGAGGCGAAGGAAACATTACTGGTAACATCGGAGAAATTTCAGGAATATAAAGCTGTGGTTAATAGCATCATTACTCTTGATTCTGAAGTAAGGGAAAAAGGTCTTCAGCAAAGTTTACAACTTGCTGAGCAAAAAAGAGAACAACTAGTCACCAGTATTGAGAACCTTATTTCTATTCAAGAAACAATCATGGACGAAACGATTAAAGAAACAGAAGACATGTATGTTCGAACACTTCAGATTATTATTATCACTACCATCCTTGGAGTAGTGATGGGATTAGGATTGGCGTTATTTGTTATTCGGACTATCTCGACTAGACTTAATCGAGTGAAAAATGTAATGAAGCAAATTGAATATGGAACAGAAACCTATCCCAAGATCGATATTATTCATAAAGATGAAGTAGGGGAAATATCCCTAGCCTTTAATGAAATGAGTAGTGCGCTTGAACAACATGAAAAGATAGAGCGAGAGTTAATGGAAAGTATGGAGAGGGAAAATTGGCTAAAAACAAGACTTTCCGAACTGGCTACGATGTCACAGGGAAGTTTGGACTCAGAAGAGCTTGGAACCAAATTTATTTATTCGATTAGTAGGATGGTTGAAGCAAACTATGCCATGTTATATACAAAGGGTAAAAAGGAAAACCAGCTATCGAAATTAGCATCCTATGCTTTTGTAGATAAAGGAATAGGACGAGATAGAATTACTATAGGAGAGGGTTTGGTTGGACAGTGTGCGCTAGATGGTCAGCCAATCCTAATAGAACAAGTACCAGACAATTATATAAAAATAGCATCTGGACTGGGAGAAACTAACCCCTCTGCTATATTTATTTTACCGATCTTAATTGAGGGAGAACTAGTAGGAGTGATGGAACTAGCCAAGCTTACTTCCTTTACTCCAGAGCAGTTATCTCTAATTGAACAAGCGGCTGTCCAATTAGGGATCACACTCAATCGAATTGAAAAACATATGCAGATTCAAGAATTATTAGAAGAATCTCAGACGCTTAATGAAGAACTTCAAACTCAATCTGAGGAGCTTCAAACTCAACAGGAAGAGCTTCGTACGATGAATGATGAATTAGAAGCTCAATACCATAGTTCAGAGCAAAAGACGAAGGAATTAGAAAAAATACAAAGTGAATTAGTGACGAAGAATGAAGAAGTCATCCAATCTTCCAAATATAAATCTGAGTTTTTAGCAAATATGTCCCATGAGCTTCGTACTCCGCTGAACAGCTTAATCATATTGGCTCAAATGCTAACAGAAAATAAAGAAGGCAACTTAGATGAAAAGCAAATCGAATATGCGAAGACGATTCATTCATCAGGGAATGATCTGTTAAACCTGATCAATGATATTTTAGACTTATCAAAGATTGAGTCTGGAAAAATGGAATTACACCAGGGAGAGGTCGTAGTAAATGATATTCTGTCTTATACAGAAAGGCAGTTTACACATGTTGCGAAGAAGAAGAATCTTGAGTTTTCCGTTTCTGTTAGTGATGATGTCCCTTCCATTCTTTATACGGACGAGCAGAGACTTTATCAGATTATAAAAAATTTACTCTCCAACGCTTTTAAATTTACTGAAAAGGGAAGCGTTCAGCTAGTCGTTGGGAAAGCTAGTCACGGTAAGAAGAAAGGAACAGCCTTTACTGATCACATCATGTTCTCTGTTATAGATACAGGGATTGGAATAGATCAAACAAAACATACCATTGTTTTCGATGCTTTTAGACAGGCAGATGGAACGACAAGCCGCAAATATGGAGGCACGGGATTAGGATTATCCATTTCAAGAGAACTCGCACGAATGTTACATGGTGTTATTGAGGTAGACAGTGTAGAAGGAGAAGGAAGTACATTTACACTTTACCTACCGATGACTGAAATCGCTACAGAAGAAAACCTTTACTTCACTCAGGAGGTAGCCGGTAGCATAGAAAAAACAGAAGAGAAACCAGGGCAAGATCTACAGCTGTATTCGAAACAGGAAGAAGTAAATAGTTTAGCAGGGAAAAAAATTATGGTGGTAGATGATGATATGCGAAATATCTTTGCCCTTACGAGTGCATTGGAAGGGGCAGAGGTGAATGTTGTATTTTCTGAAAATGGAAAAGAAGCAATAGACATGCTAGTAAGCCAGCCAGATATTGATTTAGTTTTAATGGATATCATGATGCCGGAAATGGATGGCTACGAAGCGATGCAAAATATAAGAAGCATGCAACCATATGAATCCCTGCCTATTATTGCACTAACAGCAAAAGCGATGATGCACGATCGACAGAAGTGTATAGATGCAGGTGCATCAGACTATATTAGCAAGCCTGTAAACTTAGAGCAATTATTCTCATTACTTAAAGTTTGGCTTCATAAGTAGGTGAAAATATGGAACAACTCTATCAACCAGTGGAGACTAATGAGTGTAGCAAACTGGAAAAACTAGAAATTGAGCTTCTGTTAGAAGGGATTTATCGTCATTATGGACTGGATTTTAGAAACTATAATTTTTCGAGTGTACGAAGGAGAATATGGCATCGTATTCAATTAGAAAAGCTAACATCAGTTACCTCCTTACTTGACAGGGTGCTTCGTGAACCTCAGATGATGGATAAGTTATTTTCAGACCTCTCTATTAATGTCACGGAAATGTTCCGCGATCCTGACTTTTTCAAGGCATTTCGAATGAGAGTGGCCCCTGTTCTTAAGGAAGTACCGATTATTCGCATTTGGCATGCTGGCTGTTCAACGGGAGAAGAGGCTTATTCTATGGCGATTCTATTGCATGAAGAGGGTCTATTAAAGAAAGCAAAAATTTATGCTACGGATATGAATGAGCGCGTCATTATGAAGGCAAAGTTAGGGCGTTTTCCACTGAATAAAATGCAGGGATATACCAGTAATTATGTTGCCTCTGGTGGAAAGCAGGCTTTTTCAGAGTATTATAAGGTTGTATCTGAGGAGGTTGAGTTTCACCCCTTTTTACGGGAAAATATCATCTTTGCTCAACACAATCTGGTAACAGATAGCTCCTTTAATGAGTTTCATGTCATTATTTGCCGCAATGTCATGATCTATTTTGACCGAGATCTTCAGGATCGGGTACATCATTTGATGTTTGAAAGCCTAGCTCCGTCTGGCTTTCTCGGGTTAGGTAATAGAGAGTCGATATCCTATACAAAGTTTAATCAATTTTATCAAGAGATTGATTCGAATGAAAAAATCTATCAAAAAATGAAACTATAAGGGCGTTAGTGATATGGAAAAGGAAAAAGTAAATATTTTATTAGTAGATGATCGTCCGGAAAACCTGTTAGCTCTTGAGGCTGTTTTAGCTTCTTCAGACTATTCTTTACTAAGTGTTACATCAGGAGAGGAAGCGTTGAAATGTATCTTGCAAAAGGATTTTGCGGTGATTCTAATGGATGTACAAATGCCAGGTTTAGATGGATTTGAAACAGCTAAGTTAATAAGAGCAAGAGAAAAGTCAAAGGATATTCCGATTATATTTATTACAGCATTAAGTCAAACACAGCAGCACGTGAGTCAGGGGTATGCTGTAGGAGCCATTGATTATATTTTTAAGCCATTTTCACCTATTGTTTTAAAAAGTAAGGTAGAAGGTTTTGTAAAGATCTATAACATTCAAAAACAAGTACAGAACCAAAACCAATTAATAAAGAAGCAAGCAGAAGAGTTAAAAGCTGCTTACGATCAGTTAGAGGGATTGGTACAAGAAAGAACAACTGAATTATTAAAAAGTCGAGAGTTCATTAAAGAGTCTGAAAAACTAACGGTAGTAGGCGAATTGGCCGCAGGAATTGCACATGAAATCAGAAATCCTCTTACCAGTTTGAGAGGCTTCACTCAGTTGCTGGAATTCCAAACCGATCTAAAATCAGAATATCTCCCAATTATGATTACGGAAATTGATCGAATCAATACGATTGTTGGGGAGTTATTGTTATTAGCAAAACCAAATAAAGTAGACTTCCGTGAAGTGGAGTTACTTGAGTTGCTTGAGACCATTGTTACCTTTATGAGTGCCCAAGCGAATCTGCATGGTGTGACGATTAGTTTGGAAACAACAATAAATAAACCGATTCTCACTTTTGGATTAGAGAATAAGTTGAAGCAGGTATTTGTAAATATTTTTAAAAATTCTATTGAAGCGATGCCGGATGGTGGAATGATTACTGTCCATTTAACGAAGAGAAATGAGAAAGTACATATTGAGTTTATTGATCAAGGCAAAGGAATTCCTAGCGAGGTTTTGGAGAAAATTGGACAGCCTTTCTTTACAACAAAGGAGGAGGGAACCGGTTTAGGAATCATGGTCTGCCGAAGTATTATTGAGAGTCATAAAGGGGTTATGAACATAGAAAGTGAAGTGGGAAAAGGAACGAAGGTTGAGATTATATTAGATGCTTACGTTCCGACACCACTCTACGCAAAGTAAGAACCTAGAGATATCCCTATTATAATAGTAAAATCTTAGTCTCTTAAAAAAGGATTTTTCCAGCCTTCAAGCGAAACCTAAATAAGAAAGTCTTTTGATAGACAGTCTTATTTAGGTTTTTGTATTTTTTATGCATTGAGGGGGACTTAGATGGAATACGCGTATGAATGGATTGAAACCGAAGAACTCTTACCAGTAAAAATCATTTACCACTCCTACGATGAAGCAGTTTATATTCCAAACCATTGGCATGAGAGCATTGAAATCTCATATGTGCTATCAGGGACGATTGACGATATTTATGTAGACGGAAGAACGTATTCCTCCCGTGAAGGTGACATAGTTGTTATTAACTCAAATTCCATCCATTCTTTTACGGTCGAAAGAGGTACAGGGAGGAGAGCTTTGACGGTCTTTATTCCTCCAGAATTGTTAAAGGAAAAGGGCCTAAAAATAGATGATATCGCTTTTGACTGTGTCTCAATCGGAGAACAGGATGAAGAACGACTCAAGCAGTTTCAAGAGTTACGTATGATTTTAGATAAAATGACTGACACCTACGTGAACAAAGAAAGTGATCATTTTTCTTATGTAAAGCTAACAGCGTTATCGTATGAATTACTATACGTGTTACTGAAGCATTTTCAAGTACCTAAAGATAGCCAACTTGTTATCCATTCGAAAAGGCATCTGGACCGATTGGCACAGATCTTTGATTTTATTAAGGAAAACTATCAACAGAAACTATCTCTATCAATGATTGCCGATGAATTTGGAATCACTTCAGAATATTTATCCCGGTTTTTTACGAAGCATATCGGTGTAACGATTCTGCATTATATCAATGCGGTTCGCCTTGAACATGCACACCGGGACCTAGTGAATACCGACCTATCTATACTAGAAATTGCTTTGAAAAATGGCTTTCCGAATGAGAAGTCATTTAATAGAGTTTTTAAGTCGGTTTATAAGCTTACACCTAGTCAATATCGCAGGGAGTCAAAAGTACCTAATCAAGAATTGACGTTTTTTTAGCTAGAATATGACAAGACGAAATTTCCGATTCCTACTAAAATCAAATTTGTAAGCGTTTTAATTAAACGATTTGTAGGAGGAATTGTCATTGTTAAAAAGAATGAAGAAACACGCAAGGAAGACGTTTTTGTTATCTCTAGTAGCATGTACAGCTTTTTCTTTTAGTAATGGGGTGATGGCGAAGGAAATGAAAACACAACCAACCTCTTATCAAACAGTTACTGAAATTGAAGATTGGGGTCCGGCCATTACGAAGGTGATTGTCGATTTAGGGAGACCTGTTCCAGTTAACTCCGTATCACCAGACACGTTTGATGTACATGTAAAAATTAGCGATCCTCGTTTAGCTAAGCCATTGTTATACCAAGGTGAACGTGAAATTACTCATGCATATGTAGCTGATAAAGACGGGAATCCAGCCGTTGCTACAGGGAAATACGTGGTGTTAGAAATGAAAATCGGTCCGAATGTCCCGTTAAGCATTGCAATGAATTACGATTGGCAGACAACAGGGTTTAATAATTGGACGGATAATGAATACACAATCAAACAGCAAGAAGCTATTAGCACACCAGCGGGGAAAATTTCCGATTTAACGATTGATACATTCTCGGGTGGAGTAAAAGAGCTGGTTGATGAATTCTCTACCGGTGAAGCTACCTATGACGATGTGACACTAACGTATGCGGATTTTGAGCCGAAGAAGGATAACAAGAAAAATCCTCTAGTCATCTGGCTACATGGTGCAGGTGAAGGTGGCACAGATCCAACGATTCCAATTTCAGGAAACAAGGCTGTGAACTGGGCTTCTGATGACATTCAATCCTACTTTGGTGGAGCGTATGTGTTAGCACCTCAAACACCAACGTTCTGGATGGCTGGCGAGACGGGCTTTGGCGATGGAACGTCAAAATATGAAGGTGCATTAATGAGCTTGATTGAAGACTATGTTTCTAACAATAAAGACATCGACACCGACCGTATTTACATCGGTGGTGATTCAAACGGTGGATACATGACGATGCTCATGATTCGTGATTATCCAGAATACTTCGCAGCGGCCCTTCCAACTTGCGAAGCACTAGATGATAACCTTATTACGGATGAGCAAATTGAAAAAATGAAAAACGTACCCACTTGGTTTGTTACAGCTGCAAACGATCCGATTGTACCAGTAAATAAATATACAGTTCCTACATATGAGCGCTTAGTTGAAGCGGGAGCTCCTAATGTACATTTATCTTTATTCGATAACGTGGTAGATACATCTGGGTTGTACAAAAATGAAGACGGAACACCTTACGAGTACAACGGACATTGGTCATGGATTTACGTGTACAATAACGACGTATCGAAAGTAATCGATGGAAAAGAAGTAACAGTCATGGAATGGCTTGCAAGTCAATCAAAATAAATTTGATGAGAGCAGTGTGCTTCTGACAGGAATCACACTGCTTTTATTTGGTATATTAGAACATAGAAAAAGAGTGAGGTGCTTATATGAAAAGCGAGCAACAGTATTTTGAAGAAGGTAAGTCCATCCAATTGTATATGGATGAAATGAGTACTTTGAAAGAAGAAAGCTTTACTGTCTATGAGCAGTTTCAATTGCCTGAAGATGGTTTTGTGGAACAATTACAACAACAATCTCTTCATTTCTTGACGATAACGGAGGATTGGTGTGGAGATGCCATGATGATCAATCCGGTCATTCGTAAGCTAGCCGAAGCGGCAAACATTGATATGCGTGTCACCTTACGTGACGCTGACACCGATTTGATTGACCGACACCTAACAAACGGCGGACGTGCGATCCCTATGATTTTGATTCTAAATGAGCAAGGTGAGCTAGTGGGTAAATGGGGACCACGAGCACCTGAAGTTCAACAAATGGTTGATGAGCTACGTGCCACCCTGCCAGCCAAAGAAGATCCAACTTTTGCGGAAAAACAAAAAGAAGTCTTTGACGCATTGAGAAAAAGCTATGTGGAAAATCACAGCCTTTGGTCATACGTGTATGAAAGCTTTAAAGGAAAAGTATTAGAAATTATATAAGTTTACTCTGTTAATCAACCGGGTACTAGTCTACTACCATCACAAAGGAGGACACATATGGGATTACTTCTTTACTTGATTGTAGGCGGCATCATCGGATGGTTAGCTAGTTTGATTTCTGGAAACAATCTCCCCTATGGTGTAATTGGGAATATTATCTGCGGAATCGTAGGTGCTTGGATTGGTGGAATGCTTCTTGGGGCATGGGGACCATCTTTAGCTGGTATTGCCATAGTACCAGCTTTAATCGGTAGTATTTTGTTTATCTTACTATGGCGGGCTATAGCGAAAATGATTTCGAAATAAAGTAATGAAGACAGTCTTAAGGGCTGTCTTTTTTATTTGCTAAAAGATGGATTTAATTGTGGAATTTGGACAACTTAATATAAATACGTAAAAATAGCTGAGGTGAAAGGGTTACATGATTAAGAGGAGGCATTTTCTATTTAATCTATCAATCATAGCCATTCCATGGTTGTCGTTATTATTTATAGGGAAGAAGAGCTTCAAGCGTTATTCTTTCGCGGGGTTATTTATTGTCGGCTTTGAAATCATTAATCATATTTACGGGCACAGGAGGAACTGGTGGAAGTTTTATGATGGGTATAAATCCTTTTTTAAGGATGAACTTCCTTTTAGTATTGGTCCTTACATGCCTCTTTCTATGTGGTTACTCAAGCATTCGTATGGGAATTTCAAAAAATTTCTGTTACTCAATGTAATTGCTGATGGACTATTTGCTTTTGTGGTAATGGATGTACTAAAGAAATGTAAAATCATCAGTTTGAATGGACTTAATCGTACTCAATTTTTCTTCTATATTCATTTTAAAGCGTATTTATTGTATGCCGTACAGTACTTAACTGAAAAATACAGACGAAGACGCTAATCTCTAAGAAAGAAGGGGAGTGATTCCATCCCCTTCCTATGTCATGCCATATAGTAATCGATGATTTGCTTTAATTCCTCTAAATACAATTTAGCTATTCGGCTAAGTTGTGTTTTTTTATTGACCACCCAGCCGACTGTAATGAGTTCACCTTCTTCAAGGGGGACAGATACAATGTTGGATCCGTTTAAATCCTCACTTAAAATTCCAGTAGATATCGTATATCCATTCAACCCGATTAACAGATTAAAGAGGGTGGCTCGATCACTAACCTGAATGCTTTTTTTACAAGGAAGGGTGCTAAAAATCTCTTCCGAATAATAAAACGAGTTATACTCTCCCTGTTCAAATGTAAGGCGTGGGAACTCCTCTAACTCTTCTAACGTGACCGATGCTTTTTTAGCAAGCGGGTTTTGAGAACTGACAAATATATGGGGCTTGGCTTCAAAAAGAACATGGAAATCTAATCCTTGCTCCTTAAGCAATTGCAACATCACTTTTTCATTAAATGAGCTCACATACAAGATTCCTATCTCGCTTCTTAGATTTTTGACGTCTTCAATGATTTCATAGGTCCTGGTTTCCCTTAATGTAAATTGGTATTTATCTTCGCCATGTTTCTTAATCATACCTACGAATGCGTTCACGGCAAAAGCATAATGCTGGGTAGAAACGGAAAAGAGTTGTTCGGATGGGGCCGTATTAAAGTAACGGCGCTCTAGGAGTTCCGCTTGCTCCACCACTTGCCTAGCGTATCCAAGAAACTCAGCTCCATCTGTGGAGAGAGTAATTCCTGTAGAAGTACGAGTGAAAATGATAATCCCTAATTCCTGTTCAAGCTCTTTAATAGCTTTTGATAAACTAGGTTGCGAGACATATAGTCTACGTGCAGCCTCGTTAATCGAACCACAGGCTACCACTTCTATCACATATTTTAGCTGCTGTAACTTCATCTTTATTCTCCATTTTCTTCTATGTATTCCTGGTGTTATAACTTTTAGTTATAACAACCGATTCCTTTTATCAGTTACACTATAGCACGAAAATCGTGTTAGCATACAAATATTAGAAAAACAGAAAAGAGGGAATAGAATGACAGTAGAAACCAAGGGAAAGAATCAAACGATTTTCCGTGCCGATCAAGTGGGAAGTTTATTACGTTCAGATGCCATTAAAACAGCACGATTACAGAGAGCTGCTGGGGAGATACCATTTGAACAATTAAGAAAGGTCGAGGATAAAGAAATTGCTAGAATCGTAGATAAACAAAAGAAAATCGGCCTTCAGGCTGTGACAGATGGAGAGTTTCGAAGAGCTTGGTGGCATTTTGATTTCTTGGAAAATTTAGTCGGTGTGGAAGGTTTTTGGGCAGGAAGCGGAATTCAATTTCATCAAACACAAACCAAGTCTCGTGCTATTAAAGTAACTAGTAAATTAGATTTCGGACAGCATCCGATGCTTGAAGACTATCAGTATCTTCACCAGGTAGCGGGAGACGCTACGGCCAAGTTTACAATTCCAAGTCCAAGCATGCTTCATTTCCGTGGAGAAGTGGACTCTTCTGTTTATCCAGATGAGGAAGAGTTTTTTGCTGATTTAGCAGCTACATATAAAAAAGGGATTCAAGCCTTCTACGACGCTGGATGCCGTTACTTACAGTTAGATGATACATCCTGGGCTTATTTATGTTCAGAGGAACAAAAGGAGCAGCTCCGCGCAAAAGGATTTAATCCTGAGTACTTAGTTAAGATGTATTTACAGACATTAAACACAGCCGTAGCAGATCGACCGGATGATCTTAAAATAACGATGCATATTTGTCGTGGAAATTTCCGCTCGACTTGGATTTCTTCTGGTGGATACGAACCGGTTGCTGAACAACTATTCGGACACTTGAATATTGATGGGTTCTTTTTAGAATACGACAACGATCGTTCAGGTGGATTTGAACCACTTCGTTTTGTAAACAGGCCGAATCTACAAATCGTTTTAGGTTTGGTAACCTCCAAGTTTGGAGAACTAGAAAACAAGGACGTTATTAAAAAACGCATTGAAGAGGCATCACAATACGTTAATTTAAACCAACTATGCTTGAGTCCTCAATGTGGGTTCGCGTCAACAGAGGAAGGGAATCTATTAACTGAGGAGCAACAATGGTCAAAGCTTCAGCATGTTGTTGAAATCTCTAAAGAAGTTTGGAGATAGGAGGGGAATAAATGCGTATCGTTCACACATCCCAAGTCGTTGCCGAAAGTAAGTTCAATAGATTTCATTTACTTGTATTTCTATGGTGTTTTTATGCCATCGCCTTTGATGGGTTTGATATTGCTTTATACGGGATCGGATTACCGTTAATGATGGAGGACTATGATTTATCCCTTGTCGAGGCTGGAGCGATTGGCAGCTACACGTTAGTAGGGATGATGCTTGGATCCTTCATCCTTGGCTCATTGTCTGACATTATTGGGCGGAAAAGAATATTAGCCATATGTATGCTTTTATTCAGTGTATTTTCCTTATTGGCTGGCCTAGCTCCCGATTCACTTACCTTTACAATTATGCGATTTATCGCTGCCCTTGGGATGGGGGGGCTAATGCCAGCAGTGATTGCGGTTATGACTGAATATTCACCTAAGAAAAGACGAGCAATGATTGTTGCTGCTATGTACTGCGGATATTCCATTGGGGCTATAATAGCATCACTTATCGGTATGTATGTGATGGAAAGTTTAGGCTGGAGATTTTTATATTGGCTAGGAATTATTCCCTTACTGACGCTGCCATTGTTTCTTAAGCAATTTCCGGAATCACTTTCCTATCTTATACTCCGTAATCAAGGGGAAAAGATAGCGAGCATCCTAAACAAAGTGAATCCGACAGGGAATTATCAAGCGACAGACGATTTTGAGTATGTGGCTGTGAAAGAGCGGGCTAAAGGCTTACCTGCAAAAAAACTATTCACTGACAATCGTGTGGTTAGTACATTGGCTTTTTGGACAATGGTGTTTAGCTGTCTTCTTATGATTTATGGCTTAAACACATGGCTACCAAAAATCATGCAAGGGTCTGGTTATGGAATTACGTCAAGCTTATCCTTTAGCCTCGTGTTAGGTGTCGGGCAAATAGGAGGATCCTTATTAGGTGGGTATTTAGTGGATCGGGTCGGTCATCGTAAGGTCTTGCTATTTATGTTTTTACTAGGGGCGATTTGCTTTACTTCTTTAAGTATCACGTCAAATATGTATCTATTATATCTATTAATTGCCCTTGGTGGTGCATGTACGGGTGGTACGCAAAATTTAGTGAACCCATATATTTCAGAATTTTACCCACAGGAAATTCGAACAACAGGGCTTAGTGTAACGGTGGGGATTGGAAGAATTGGAGCGATTTTAGCCCCTCTTATCATTGGTCTCTTGCTAACGACCAATTTGGAACCACAACAGGCATTTATGGCCTTTGCCGTTCCAAGTATTATTGGAGGATTTGCCCTTTTAGCGGTTCAAGAGAAATACGGTAGTTTTGACATGGTACTAAAAACAACAAAGAAGAGTGCATAAAGTTAAAAAACAGAGCTAATGGAAAAAATTAGCTCTGTTTCTTTTTTTTATGAAGCTTGATTCTCTACATGAACTCTTTTAATAAAGATACTAACGATAATCCCAATGACAGCAATGACAATCGCAAAAACAAAGGCATCCTGTACTCCTGAGGTAAAGGCTAGTAATGAATTAAGTGGATTCGCTGCATCCGTTACGTTCATTAGGTAATCTTCCATACCAGACGAGAGAATCGAAATGGCCACGGCCGTTCCAATGGCACCGGCCACCTGCTGTAAGGTGTTCATAATCGCTGTTCCATCAGGATACAGTTCACGCGGTAATTGATTTAACCCATTTGTTTGAGCAGGCATCATAATCATCGAAACCCCAACCATCATCAAAATATGCATGGCAATCAGAAAGGCAGAAGACGTTTCTAAATCAATCGTTGAGAAACCGACTAATGAGCCAGTAACAATCACTAGACCTGGGATAACTAACCATTTTGGACCAAATTTATCAAACAAGCTACCCATAACAGGAGACAATAATCCGTTGATAATTCCACCTGGTAAAAGTAGAAGACCTGCTGCGAATGTACTTAGTGCTAAAGAAGTTTGTAAGTATAGTGGCAACAAAATCATTGACGATAAAATAACCATCATACAAATCAGAACTAATAATAAACCAACAACAAACATTGGGTATTTAAATGCACGAAGATTTAACATCGGTTGGCTCATTTTCGCTTGACGAATACAGAATAGAATCAATCCGATTAACCCAGCTGAGATAGCGGTAATGACCGTAGGATCTCCCCATCCACCGCCTTCTCCAGCGCTACTAAATCCGTAAACAACTCCACCGAATCCAATAGTTGATAAAACAATAGAAAGGATATCGATTTTAGGTTTTGTTGGGGTGGAGACATTTTGCATAAAGGCAATCCCGAAAACAAGGGCGAACACTAAAAATGGAAGGGAAACCCAGAAGATCCAATGCCATGAAAGTGTTTTTAGAATAAGTCCTGACAGGGTTGGTCCCACAGCCGGTGCAAACATAATCACTAGACCCATCAGTCCCATGATTTTCCCACGCTTATACGGCGGAACAATTAATAGAATCGTATTAAACATTAATGGTAGCATTAATGCAGTACCCATGGCCTGAACCACACGAGCCACCATTAATAAATCAAAGGTAGGAGCGATGGCTGCGATAAAAGTTCCGATAATCGATAAGGCTATAGATACAATAAATAATTGTCTTGTAGAAAACCATTGTAAGATTAGACCAGACACAGGAACAAGAATTCCTAATGTTAGTAAGTAGCCGGTTGTGAGCCATTGAACCGTTGTTTCCTTGATAGCAAAGTCTTCTATTAAACTACCTAATGCCATATTCAAGGCTGTTTCACTGAACAACCCGATAAAACCAGCAATTAAGAAAGAGACAAGAATCGGGAGGACTTTATATTCACCCGTTTCTTCCCCTTGAGTTTTACTCATTTGAGTGTCGATATTCATTCTTTTTTCCTCCTAATGGTGCTTTTGATTAAGTAAAGCAGGTATCTGATTAGCAATTATCCGCAAAGTATCCCCGCTTTTATTAGTTAATGATATCGTGATTGCGCCTTCAAGCAGGGCATTGATGGTAACGGCAAGCTCTTGGGCTTTGGTTGTTTTGTAGCCACTTTGTTCAAGCTTTTCAGCGTAAAGATTCTGCCATTCTTTGAAGGTTGATTCACAAGCAAGTCGAAGTGTTTCATGAGTATTAGCCGTTTCTGCAGCTAGTAGGCCGATTTTTAATCCTTCCATCCGATCTTGTGTATCAAAGAACAACGCTATGTTTTTCACATGCTGTTGAAAGGCTTTGACCACATCATCAGCAGAATCTAAATCTTTTCCAGCTGCCTCAAGTACAAGCTTCTTCATCAAGTGAATCGCTTCTAAAGCAATCTCTTCCTTTCCTTTTGGAAAATGGTAATACAGGGATCCCTTTGGTGTGCCACTCTCCTCAATAATTTGATTGATTCCCGTTCCGTTATAACCTTGAGTCTGAAACAGACGAGTGGCTGTTTTTAATATAATCTCTTTTGTATGTTCCTTTTTAATTTTCATGTATGAATACATCCTTTTAGAAATTATAGAGATTGGTCTATATAAATATAGTGATGATTTAGAGTAATGTCAATTACTAAGTTGTATATGTTGTTAACTTATTGGTTTGTAGTGTGGACGGCGAATGTTTGTACAGGTGGGGTAAGATATTACCGATGCATGATTCGGACAGGAGTCAAGGGAAAAAGGAGAAGAGAATCCGAATGGAGTATTGATTCAGACAGGTGAATAAGGAACATGAGAGCAATGTCCGAATGCAGGAAACGTAAAAAGGGATGACACGAACAATCCATTCGTATCATCCCTTCATACATATATTCAGCCATTAGCAACACTTCGTCTGATCGGATCCACTACAGCAAGCGCTATTCTTTTCATCTTTTTCAGTAACTTCTTTGATTTCCACACCACAGCAATCTGAGTTCTTATTGTTTCTTACAAGATTTTTTAAAAAGCTCATTTTGGATTCACCTCCTTTCAAAATTAGGCGTTAGTCGGTGTGACGCAGCAATTTGGATCTTTACGAGGAGCAGGGATAGAGATTTTCTTCGATTCTTCTTTTTCGAAAAACTTCCAGGCGTGTCTAGCACTTCTTTCTACTTCCTGTTGCTTTAGCTTTGCGATTGCGTGATAGTCATGATAAAACATATGATCGTCTCCTTTAATCAAAATATATTGATGTATTAATCAAAAAAAATTGATTTAACCTTTTGAAAGAAAACCTAACAGCAGCTAGGTCTAAACAGGCAGCAAAGCTCAGGGGACAGTAGATGATTGATTTCTTCGGTGTTTACTTGATAATAGCTCCACGTACCTTTTGTTTCTTTTGTGATTAAACCAGCATCAAGCAAAATTTTTAAGTGATACGAAAGCTTGGATTGCGGCATGTCGATCAACTCACTCAAATCACAAACACAGCTCGAATTTTGTTGAACCAAAAGGTGTAAGATGTATAGACGTTTTTGATCTGCAAGGGCTTTAAACTTTGCTTCGTATGTTTCAAGCGTGCTTTGCAGTGGAATTTCTTGACTAGATGGATGGTCTGTACGAGTAAGGTCCGTTATCGGAATGAACTTTTTCACTTTCCGTTCTCCTTTAATCAAAAATACTTGATATACTGTATTATAATTCCAGTAGAGGGAAATTGCAACTGATTTAATCAAAAAAAATTGATTTTATTTTGCCTTTACAAAGGCTTTACAAAAAACCTATTGAGCTATACATATAAGTGTATTATTATATAAGTAATCGATTATATGCTTATTAGTAACAAATATTTGGGAAAGATAAACGTATTCTAATGGCCAATTAGGAGGTGTTTTCATGCAACAGGAATCTGTCATTGAGATTGAAGAAATCGCTACTGTTTTAAAGCTACTAGGAGATAAAACACGATTAACAATGGTAAAATTATTAGATTCTCATGATTGCTGTGTATGTGAGTTTGTTGAAATGTTTAAAACAAGTCAGCCTGCAATTAGCCAGCATGTAAGAAAGCTGAAAGATAAGGGAATTGTTAAGGAATCAAGAAGAGGTCAGTGGATAATTTATTCCTTAAATAAGGAAAGTGAATATTACCCGTTCTTGAAAAATGTGCTGAAATCTTTACCAGATCAAGGCTACAGATTGGATGAATTAGAAAAACAAGGTTTACGTATTTCTTGTTGTGATTAAGGAGGTTCATTGTGACATCTATTGTTTTAGCATCAGTAATTTTTTTACTGACATTAGTTTTAGTTATTTGGCAGCCAAAGGGGTTGTCGATTGGTTGGTCCGCTTGTGGTGGGGCAATCCTGGCATTGCTTGTTGGAGTGGTGGATTTTAAAGATGTTCTTGATGTAACAAGCATCGTCTGGAATGCGACACTAGCATTTATTGCTATTATTATCATTTCTTTAATTTTAGATGAAATTGGTTTCTTTGAGTGGTCGGCACTTCATATGGCTCGTGCCGCAAAAGGAAACGGTGTTCTCATGTTTGTGTATGTTTCCATTTTAGGGGCAATCGTCGCCGCATTCTTTGCAAATGACGGAGCGGCATTAATTCTCACACCAATCGTCCTGGCGATGGTTCGAAACTTACAATTTAACGAGGGTATGGTGTTTCCATTTATTATCGCGAGTGGATTTATTGCTGACACCACTTCGTTACCACTTGTCGTTAGTAACCTGGTGAATATTGTTTCTGCTGACTTTTTTGGCATCGGTTTTGCTGAATTCGCGTCAAGGATGATTGTTCCAAACTTCTTTTCGTTAGCAGCGAGTATTCTTGTTCTTTATCTATATTTCCGAAAAAGTATTCCTAAATCCTATGACTTCACGCAACTGAAAAAACCGGTCGATGCGATACGTGATCAGAAGATGTTCCGTCTCTCTTGGGTTGTGTTAGCGGTTTTACTCATTGGGTATTTTGCGAGTGAGTTTACAGGAATACCTGTTTCGATTGTCGCTGGAATTGTTGCGATTTTCTTCCTCTTTATGGGCAGAAGAAGTCCAGCTGTCAACACTCGAACCGTTGTAAAAGGCGCACCATGGGCCATTGTCTTTTTCTCCATTGGGATGTATGTGGTCGTTTACGGTTTACGTAATGTAGGGTTAACCAATTTATTAGCAGACCTGATACAGGTGACCGCTGATCAAGGTTTGTTTGTAGCCACTGTTGGAATGGGCTTTATTGCTGCCATTTTATCGTCTGTGATGAACAATATGCCTACCGTTATGATTGATGCATTAGCCATTGCTGACACAAATACAACGGGGGTCATTCGAGAAGCACTTATCTATGCGAATGTAATTGGTTCAGACCTTGGGCCTAAAATTACACCGATAGGGTCCCTTGCTACCCTTTTATGGCTACATGTTCTATCACAAAAGGGAGTCAAAATTTCATGGGGCACCTATTTTAAAACAGGTATCATTCTAACCATCCCAACATTATTCATTACACTAGTTGGACTCTATATTTGGTTACTAATCATTCACTAAAAGGAGAATCTAATCATGACGAAAAAAACAATCTACTTTTTATGTACTGGAAATTCTTGCAGAAGCCAAATGGCAGAAGGATGGGCAAAAAAGCACTTAGGTGAAGAGTGGGATGTGAAAAGTGCTGGACTTGAAGCACACGGTTTGAACCCAAATGCAGTAAAGGCGATGCAAGAGGCAGGAATCGATATATCCAATCAAACTTCAGACACGATTGACCCTGAAATCTTAAATAACGCCGATCTTGTGGTGACACTATGTGGGCACGCAGCAGACCATTGCCCAGTAACTCCTCCACATGTAAAGCGTGAGCATTGGGGCTTTGATGACCCGGCTAAAGCAGAGGGAACAGACGAAGAAAAATGGGCATTTTTCCAACGTGTTCGTGATGAAATTGGCGATCGAATCAAAACCTTTGCTGATACAGGTAAATAAGGTTGAAAACCCGGGGGTGATACCATCTCTGGGATGTTTTCTACCTTGTATATAAGTATATGCTTATAACGTTAAAAGGAGTGTTTCTAATGACCAAAGTAGAAATCTTTGACCCCGCACTATGCTGTCCCACTGGAGTATGTGGACCAAGTGTTGATCCGGAATTAACAAGAATGGCCACTTCTATATTTATTTTAGAGAAAAAGGGCTTTGACATTAAAAGGTATAACTTAGCGAGTGAACCTGGAAAGTTTGCTGAAAATACGAAAGTAAATCAGTTTTTGCATGAGAAGGGTCCAGACTCTCTACCGATTACGCTAGTAAATGGACAGGTCACTCAATCAGGCAGCTATCCATCAAACGAACTTCTTGCACAGTGGTTTGGTATTGAAATGAAAGAATTAGAGAAGAAGAAGGTAACCAATAAAATCAACCTAATTTAACCGATGGAAGGTGTAAGGTGATGTTCCAACCATTTGATCCAAAAAGTGCTGTTCATACGCCCTATCTGTTTTTTACAGGAAAAGGTGGGGTAGGGAAAACGTCAACTGCCTGTGCAACGGCTGTCTCGCTTGCAGATGAAGGGAAGAAGGTTCTACTTGTAAGCACGGATCCTGCTTCAAATCTTCAAGATGTATTAGAACTTGAACTTACAAATACTCCAGTAGAAATTCCACAAGTGAAGAATTTATTTGCCTGTAATTTAGACCCTGAACAAGCGGCGAGAGCCTACCGCGAAAAGGTGGTTGGACCGTATCGTGGGGTATTGCCTGATTCGGTCGTAGCAACGATGGAAGAGCAACTATCCGGGGCATGTACGGTGGAAATTGCGGCATTTGATGAATTTACTAGTCTTTTAGCTGATCCAGCGATTGTAAATGCCTTTGACCATATCATCTTTGATACGGCTCCTACGGGCCACACGCTTCGGTTGCTTCAATTGCCGACCGCTTGGAGTGGCTTTTTAGAGGAAAGTACTCATGGTGCCTCCTGTTTAGGTCCACTGTCAGGGCTAGGTGAGAAAAAGGATTTATACGTAAAAACGGTTCAATCGTTATCTGATTCAGCTAAGACGATGCTCATTCTTGTTGCTAGACCAGATGAATCCTCTCTATATGAGGCAAATCGGGCAGCAAAGGAATTAAAGGACATTGGCATACAAAATCAAGCGTTAATCATCAACGGGATTATGCAAACGTATTTTCCTGATGATAAAATTTCAACGGCTTTTTATAAAAAGCAAAGAAATGCGGTAAGTCAGTTACCAGACGAGTTAAAGCAAGCGGTCGTTTACTCCTTGCCGTATGTCTCGTATTCTTTAACAGGATTAGATAATTTACGTTACCTATTGAAGCATTATTCCATTCCACCTGTCCAACCAGTGGGAGAGCGCGAAAAAGGACACAAACTACCAGACTTAGAAAAGCTAGTAAGTGACCTATCTGCTCAACAAACCCGCGTCATCTTAACGATGGGAAAAGGGGGAGTAGGGAAAACAACAATCGCCTCTGCCATTGCAGTTGGGTTAGTGGAAAAAGGGCATAAAGTACATGTAACAACAACAGACCCAGCTGCCCATTTGGAGTTCGTATTTGATAACCAGGAGTACCCCGATCTAACCATTAGTCGAATTGATCCAAAACATGAGGTCGAGAAGTATAAGCAAGAAGTGTTATCGACTGCTGGCAAGGACTTGGATGAAGAAGGTCTTGCTTATTTAGAGGAAGATTTAAATTCTCCTTGTACAGAGGAGATTGCTGTTTTTCGTGCCTTTGCCAAAGTGGTGGACAGATCGAAGGAAGAAATCGTTGTCATTGATACGGCTCCAACAGGACATACCTTGCTTTTATTAGATGCGGCACAGTCGTATCATAAAGAGCTTTCTCGATCAACCGGAGAAGTTCCGGAGAGCGTTCAAAAACTTTTACCAAGACTACGAAATCATCAAGAAACAGCGGTTGTCATTGTGACGTTAGCGGAAGCAACACCCGTACTAGAAGCACAACGTTTACAAGAGGATTTAAAAAGAGCAGAGATTCTCCCACAGTGGTGGGTGATTAACCAAAGTTTATATGCAACAGACACAAAGGACCCGGTGTTAAGGGGACGCGCTATAGCAGAAGAACAGTGGATTCAAAAGGTAGAGGATATATCCTCAAAATGTGCGATCGTTCCACTTATGAATGAAGAGCGCTCAGGTTACGAACACTTAAAAACATTAGTTAAGTAAAAGATATAGGAGAGAGGATGAATACGATGCAAATCACTAATGATGCACGTGATCAATTAAAGCAAGTATTTGCAGATCAAGCGGCCAACGGCATTCGTGTATATTTTGCGGGCTTTGGCTGAGGACGCCCACAAGTAGGACTGGCTCTGGATGAGCCGGAAGAAAATGATAAAGTAGTAACGATTAATGACATTCAAGTAGCCATTGATCCACATATTGAGGATCATATTGGAGATCTTATTTTAGGACTGAACGAAGAGCGAACCGCTTTTGTCCTCGTTGGAAACGAAAGCGATTGTTGCTAACAGGAGGAAAAACCCACATGAGTGAAAAAAACTATCAAGCTTTAATCAAGGATCGAATTTTTATCGGTGGAGCCGACCAAGTCGACGAAGTCATGGAGAATGAAAAGGTTGATGTAATCTATGATTTGCGTGCGGAGGCTCCAACAGAAGAGTCAAAGTATAACCGAATTCATCAGCCCATTGTTGATGATACTGAACATCAAGAAGAGTCTGTAAAAAAAGCAATTGATGAAGTGATCTCTTCCTACAATGAGGGAAAGAAAGTGTATTTCCATTGCGGTGGTGGCAGCAATCGTACAGGTACCATAGCAATAGGGACATTACTAGCATTGGGGCAAGCAGAACAGCTTGAAAAAGCAGAAGAAATAGCTCAAGGTATTCGCCCGAAAATTAAGGTGAAGCCCGAGATGAAGGCAGCTTTGAAAATGATATTTCCAAACGCATAATTGCAAAGAGTGCAGCCTGACTAGTAGTCGGCTGCATTTTTTATGTTTATTAATTTGTGAAGTTATTCACAAAAAATCCATAACTTTGTTGCAATAATTTGAACAGTACCTCGAAGTTATGATATTTGAAATTGAGAATGTTAATCTTAGGATATAGAAATTATATATTTTATTTTGAAAGGAAGATCAATAATATGATTAACAAATGGTGGAGAACTAATAAGTTTGCAGCAGGGATTGTGACAGTGATTCGGTTGTATCTAGGATACGGCTTTTTAACAGCAGGTTGGGGAAAAATAAGCGGAGGGGCATTTGATGCAAGTGGTTTTATTGGAAATGCCATTAAAAATCCAGTGTCAGGGCCAGATGGAAGTGCCGTGTATGGTGCGTATACTTCATTCCTAGAAAGTGTCGCTTTACCGAATGTAGAGCTATTTAACTTTATGGTTCCGTGGGGCGAAGTTTTAGTAGGTTTAGGTTTAATTTTAGGTTGCTTAACGACAGCTGCTTCTTTCTTTGGAATGGTTATGAATTTTTCATTTTTATTAGCGGGTACTGTTTCCCATAACCCTACAGATATCTTAATGGGAGTTTTAATCATTACGGCCGGTGCAAATGCTGGTGTATTCGGACTAGACCGTTACGCATTGCCATATTTACGTAAGTTAACAAACAAAGGAAAAGAAACTAAAGCAGTAACGAATTAATGAAAAAGGGTTGCAATCTTAGGATTGCAGCCCTTTATCTCAGTCGAAGCGGTCCAGTCCATACGTCGCCAAACGGTCAGTTCCGCATTTCTTATATCCAATTCTGTGACCAATTTTCTATATCTCTCATAAGAGGCTCCAAGGCTACTCCCTTATCAGTTAGTGAATATTCAATTCGAACAGGAGTTTCGGGGAACACTTCACGCTTTACAATACCTTCATTCTCCAGATCCTTTAATCGCTCCGAAAGCACACGACCACTTACACCAATGGATGATTCTAGGCTACAAAAGCGCTGTGGGCCACCTAGTAATTGATAAATAATCAAACCCGTCCATCTTTGGCTTAATATACTCATCGCCTTTTCAAATCTAGGGCAAATGGATTTATCCATGACAATCACTCCTTCCTTCTATTATACCCCCCTTTTTTTTATAATTAAATTATTTTTTATAAAATACTTACTTGACGTTTGTTTGTTATAAAAATATAATAACTTACATAAAGTAAGTAACTATAAATTTAATTTAGATAAACAGTAAATGATAAGGTAAATGCCATAGAACATAAGGTGGGGTCAACAAGATATATAAAGGAGAGACTGTAAAATGGGATTTCATCGTGAACCAAATACATTTATTAGCCAAGTCAGTTTAAAAGTAGAAAGCTTGGAACGGTCGCTTACCTTCTACAAGGAGGTTATCGGTCTACAGGTATTACATCAAACAAAAAGTACCGCAGATTTCACAGCAGACGGAAAAACAGTGCTTGTTACTATTCAACAGCCTGATGATGTTGTTCCAAAGCAAGGAAGAACAACAGGCCTGTATCACTTTGCGTTACTTTTACCAACACGTGCGGATTTAGGAAGATTATTAAAGCATTTTCTCCAGGTACGCTATCCATTACAGGGTGCATCCGATCATTTGGTGAGTGAAGCCATTTATTTAGCTGATCCAGATGGGAATGGAATTGAAGTGTATGCTGACAGACCTGCTTCTGGTTGGAGTTGGAATAATGGAGAAGTAGAAATGGCCACGGTCGCGTTAGATGCGGACAGCCTTCTTACTGAGGGAGAAGGCGAAGCGTGGAACGGAATGCCAGCTGGAACGATTATGGGTCATATCCATCTTCATGTGTCGGAGTTACAGAAAACAGAAGAGTTTTATACAAGGGGACTTGGTTTCGAAGTTGTCACTCGTTATGGAGGTCAGGCATTA
The DNA here is from genome assembly GCF_001591645.1 of Robertmurraya korlensis NBRC 107688. Lineage (GTDB taxonomy): Bacteria > Bacillota > Bacilli > Bacillales > Cytobacillaceae > Robertmurraya_A. Next base: position 40,967 of record NZ_BCVH01000030.1, read on the forward strand.
TTTATTTCTACAGGTAAATACCATCACCATATTGGCTTAAACACTTGGAATGGTGTAGGTGCCCCGCCTGCTGCAGAAAACAGTGTTGACATGGAATCTTATACAATGGTGTTTCCGAGCGAAGAAAAGAGAGAGCAGATCATTTCTCAGTTACAAGAATTGGGCGTAACGGTTACGGAGGAAAATGGCGTGTTTGTTACGGCAGACCCTTCGGGAAATCGAATTCGATTAATAATATAAAGACTAAATGCAGTGTACTCCTATAAAGGATGCGCTGCTTTTTTACTTGACAGAAACCTATGAAATTATTATATTAGTAACATACTTTAATGCTAAAAAGCGTTTAAGTAAAATAGTAGAATGTGAATTAGGGTAGTAACGCAGAGCACCCTCGTCCCTATTGACGTAAGGGCTATTTATATTGTTCAAAACCTTATTGGAGGAAAATATCATGAATCTAGAACAAAGCGAACAAAAATTAAAACCGTTAGAAGCGTTTATTATCACCTTGATCGTTATTGGGGGAATTAGCTATTCTCTTATATTCGCTGGTGCAGTTCCTCATATTCCCATTGTTTTAGCGATCATGGGACTGTTTCTTTACGGTATCTATAAGAAGGTCTCCGTTAAAGAACTAGAAGAAGCGATCATTGATGGAGCTAAATCTGGAGCTGGGGCCGTATTTATTTTTCTGTTTATCGGAATGCTCATTAGTAGTTGGATGGAAAGTGGAACGATTCCTACTTTTATCTACTTAGCGCTTGAAGTAGTCAGTGACAAATGGTTCTATGCCATTGTATTTGCGGTGACCGCAATTATTGGCATGAGTATCGGCAGTTCGTTAACAACTGCAGCAACCATTGGAGTTGCTTTTATGAGTGTTTCCACCGCGCTGGGATTATCTGATGCCATAACAGCAGGAGCCGTGATTTCTGGTGCCTTTTTTGGAGATAAAATGTCACCTCTATCAGATACCACCATTTTGGCATCTTCTACTGTTCACGTAGACTTGTTTGATCATATTAGAAATATGGCTTGGACAACGGTCCCGGCGTTTATTTTATCCTTTCTATTATTTGTTATCTTGTCACCATCGGAATCTGCTGCAAGCTTTGCTAATTTAGATCTTTTAAAAGCAAGTTTGAAAGACAATGATCTTGTTCATTGGTACTCCTTGTTACCATTTGTCGTGTTAGCACTGTTAGCTATAAAAAAGGTCCCGGCAATTATCACTTTAGCATCTGGGATTGGCACTTCCCTTATCGTTACGTTATTTTCTCAGAAGGAGATCAGCCTTCAGGGACTAATGAATACGCTTTTTGCTGGATATTCTTCCAATACAGGAGTGGAGGAAATCGATTCGATGCTTTCTAGAGGTGGGATGGAAAGTATGATGTTTTCTGTTTCCCTTATCCTTTTAGCGTTAGCCATGGGTGGTTTATTTTTTAAACTTGGTATCTTACCAGCGTTGCTTGCAGGGATAAGCGGAATGTTAAATAAGGTATGGAGTCTAGTAGTTTGGACAGCGGGAACAGCCATCACCATTAATTTCTTAGTTGGGGAACAATACCTTTCTATCCTTCTAACGGGAAGTTCGTTTAAGGAAAGGTACAAAAAGATGGGGTTACATGGAAAAAATCTTTCTAGAATTCTAGAGGATGCGGGGACCGTTGTAAATCCACTAGTTCCCTGGAGTGTGTGTGGAGTCTTTTTGACGGGAGTATTAGGGGTAGAGACATTATCTTATCTTCCTTTTACGTTCTTCTGTTTGTTGAGTCCGATCATTACCATGGTATTTGGAATGACTGGTTTTAAGCTTTCAAAGGTAGAAGAATAACCTTACAATGAGGATACGACTAATTCCTGAGGAGTGTAAACGATGACGAAGAGAGCTTTGATTAGTATCGATTATACGAATGATTTTGTTGTGGGTGCTTTACCTTGTGGAGAGCCTGGAATAGCTATCGAAGGCGAAATCACCAAGATAACGGAGGAATTTATCAGCAAAGGCGAGTATGTGGTGTTCGCGATTGATCTGCATAAAGAGGGAGATCATTATCATCCAGAAACCGAACTGTATCCTCCTCACAATATCGAAGGTACAGAAGGTAGGCATTTATATGGTTCATTAAACGCGTTGTATCTCCAGTACAAGGAGAAGGAACATGTGTATTGGATGGATAAAACACGCTACAGTGCTTTTGCTGGGACGGATCTAGAAATCAAGCTAAGAGAGCGCGGCATCACAGAGGTCCATTTAGTGGGTGTTTGCACAGATATTTGCGTGTTACATACAGCTGTGGATGCTTATAACAAGGGCTTTAAAATCGTCATTCATGAAAAAGCTGTTGCAAGCTTTAATCAAGCCGGACATGATTGGGCGTTAGGACATTTTAAAGGAAGCATGAATGCAAAGATCTTATAGCTTGCTCCTTAGTGCTGAAAATATAGCAATAACTCGAAGGTTACTGTTACAATCATAAGTATTTTGCCCCCGAAGATAGGGGGTTTTTCTATGTGACTTTATTCCATATAAAACGTATAAGTTGTTATAGAGAGAGATTCATTGTATAATTCATTTCATAACTATCACGTGACGGTTTGGAGGGACTCCATTGGGACTGAGAAATTGAGAATTGGCGAATTAGCTGAAATAGCAAAGGTTACAAAAAGAACCATTGACCATTATACCAATCTAGGACTGTTAAAAGTAGAACGTTCCACTTCAAATTATCGATACTATGATAAGTCTGCTATTGAGCGACTTCATTTTATTGAAAAATGCAAAAAAGACGGAATGTCACTTGAAAAAATAAAAGAAACAGTTGTAGAAAAGGATGCAGAAGAGATCGATGTTCTTGAACTCAGATTGAAGATTCAAGGATTAGAGAAAGAGGTCACAGATGTATTGGCTCATCTTGATCAAAAGGATTTAAAAAATATAAAAAAGAATGTGTCGAATGAGAGTCTTTCATTAATACAGACACTTTTGTTATTAATACATTAAACTTTTGTTTTACTATACTGGGAGGTGTAGGTCTTACTTAGTAAGACCGATCGTTGACGACTGTAAATTTACTTTTGATTGCTTTATTAATTGCTTTAACTGCTTTTTTCGTAGCTACAGAGTTTGCTATTGTTAAGATTCGTGTATCAAGAATTGATCAATTGATTGCTGAAGGGAAAAAGGGAGCACTATCTGCTAAAAAAGTGGTGACGCATTTAGATGAGTATTTATCTGCATGCCAATTAGGGATTACGATTACTGCTTTGGGATTAGGGTGGCTAGGTGAACCAACGGTTGAAAAAATACTCCATCCATTATTTGAGCATTTCCATATAAATGTTTCTTTGACAGAAATTTTATCATTTGGAATTGCTTTTGCCTTAGTTACATTTTTACATGTGGTTGTAGGTGAACTTGCACCCAAAACTTTTGCGATCCAAAAAGCAGAGACCGTTACTTTATTATTTGCTGGAGCGATCATTTGGTTCTACCGAATCATGTACCCGATTATCTGGTTCTTAAATGGTTCAGCACGTAAGCTGGTGGGGCTTTTCGGATTAAAGCCTGCTTCTGAACATGAATTAGCTCACTCCGAGGAAGAATTAAGAATCCTTTTATCCGAGAGTTATAAAAGTGGAGAAATTAATAAAAACGAACTAAAGTACATGAATAATATTTTTGAATTTGATGAGAGAATTGCGAAAGAGATCATGGTCCCTCGAACAGAGATGGTTTCTATTTCAATCGATGAAACATATGCCAATATATTAGCAACCATTAAGTCAGAGAACTATACTCGTTATCCGGTTGAAAACGGTGATAAAGATAATATCGTTGGCTTTATTAATGTAAAAGAATTATTAACTGCTGATATTTCAGAGGAAGAGAAACGGGAGGGCTTTGAAGTTCAGCATTATATTAACCCGATCATTCGTGTGATTGAGACGGTTCCTATTCACGATTTATTGGTAAAAATGCAAAAAGAAAGAACACATATTGCGATATTAATAGATGAATATGGTGGGACATCTGGTATTGTAACGGTTGAGGATATCTTAGAAGAAATAGTCGGGGAAATCCGCGATGAGTTTGATGAAGATGAACTACCTGACATTCGAAAATTGAAAGAAGACCACTATATCGTCGATACTAAACTATTAGTTGAAGACGTGAATAATCTGTTAAACACATCCTTATCCAATGAGGATGTGGATACGATTGGTGGGTGGTTCATGACACAGAACATGGAATCACAGATTGGCTCAGAAATAGAAGCGGAAGGATATGTGTTTAAAGTCCAGAAGAAGGATGGACACCATATTCAATATTTAGAAATTATAAGAGCATAATAGTATAATAGTGTAGGACTTGGATTACTTTCCAAGTCTATTTTCAATTTTTATTAAGGAGTGAGTTGGTGGAAGAAATATTAATCATAGTAAAATATGCATTTTTAGGAGCGCTACAAGGTTTTACAGAACCTATTCCAGTTTCCTCTAGTGGACACTTGGTGCTCGTTCAAGAGTTTTTAGGAATCCAAGTGGCTGAAGGGGATTTTAGCTTTGAAGTATTAATGAATTTTGCATCACTTTTGGCTGTATTACTTATTTACCGAGAGGATCTTATAAGACTAGCGAAAAACGGAAGCAAATATATGGTTAAAAGGGATCCAAGTGATAAGAATGATTTTCTTTTTATCGTTTATTTAATCATTGGTACGATTCCTGCTGGTGTGATCGGGATCCTGTTGGAAGATACAATCTCTAGTTATTTCAGAGGAATTGCTCCGATTGGTGGAGCTTTAGTAGTAACAGGAGTAGCCCTATGGTTGATTAGAAATCTTAAGGGAACAAAAGGCGACCGAGGCTTAACGGTTAGAGATGCGCTTATTGTTGGGTTCGCTCAAGCGGTTGCGTTAATTCCCGGAATAAGTCGCTCGGGTGCAACGATTGTTGCTGCGATGGGAATAGGGATGAAAAGAGAAACAGCCTTACGATTCTCCTTCCTTCTATATATTCCCGTTAGCTTAGGAGCGATCGTGTTAAAAGTTGGCGACATGCAATTGGGAGAAATGTTCATACCTTATTTCGTGGCGTTTGTGATGTCACTCCTGTTATCCTATTTCTCATTAAAATGGTTTATGGGGATTATGGAGCGAGGGAATCTGAAGTATTTCGCTTACTACTGTTTTATTGTGGGACCGTTGGTGTTGGTATTAGCCCAGTTTTCATAATAGGATCTGAAAGACAGAAGGATATTGGATCAATGAGGTTCATCAGGCTGATGAGGATCAAAAGGAGCGGTGAATCTGTTGGAAAAGAAGTTCATTGGGCTTATGAAGATCAAAAGGAGCGGTGAATCTGTTGGAAAAGAAGTTCATCGAGCTGATGAAGATCAAAAGGAGCGGTGAATCTGTTGGAAAAGAAGTTCATCGAGCTGATGAAGATCAAAAGGAACGGT
>NZ_BCVH01000031.1 GCF_001591645.1 Robertmurraya korlensis NBRC 107688
CTATTTACTGTGGCGATTTTAAAATCAACTGGATTAACTTTGTCTCCAAGGGTTTAACACAACATTTGTTTGTGTACGGTCAGGACCTACAGAGAAGATTGATAAAGGAATACCTGTTAATTGTGCAATTCTCTCTAAGTAGTGACGGGCATTTGCTGGAAGCTCTGCAAGTGATTTGCAGCCTGTGATATCCTCCGTCCAGCCTGGTAGCTCTTCGAATACTGGCTCACACTCTGCCAATACTTTTAAGCTTGCTGGGAACTCCTCGATCACTTCTCCATTGTATCGGTAAGCTACACAAATTTTTAATGTTTCAATTCCTGTTAACACATCAATTGAGTTTAGAGATAAATCTGTAATTCCACTTACTCTTCTTGCATGTCTTACCACTACGCTATCAAACCAACCTACACGGCGTGGGCGACCTGTAGTTGTACCGTATTCACGGCCCACCTCACGAATTTGGTGGCCGATTTCGTTATCTAATTCCGTTGGGAAAGGTCCATCTCCTACACGAGTCGTATAGGCTTTAGACACTCCTACTACATGCTTAATTTTTGTTGGACCAACACCTGATCCGATAGTTACTCCACCTGCTACAGGATTAGAAGACGTAACAAACGGGTATGTACCTTGGTCAATATCAAGCATAACCCCTTGAGCGCCTTCAAAAAGAACGCGACGACCTTCATCAAGTGCATCATTTAATACAACTGATGTATCACAAACATAGTGCTTAATTTGCTGACCATATTCATAATACTCATCAAGAATGTCTTCAATTTTAAAGCCTTCTGTCTCATAAATACGCTCAAGCAAACGGTTTTTCTCGTCTAAATTACGCGCTAGCTTTTCCTCGAATACTTCACGGTCAAGAAGATCTGCAATACGGATTCCGATACGTGCTGCCTTGTCCATATAAGCAGGACCAATCCCCTTTTTTGTTGTACCTATCTTATTTGCTCCCTTGCTTTCTTCCTCTACTTCATCAAGGCGCAAATGGTATGGCAATATGACATGAGCACGATTGCTCACGCGAAGATTATCTGTTGTAACACCCTTGTCATGTAAGTAAGCAAGCTCTTTTACTAAAGCTTTTGGGTCGACTACCATCCCATTTCCAATAACACAAGCCTTATCACTATAAAAGATCCCAGAAGGAATTAGATGTAGCTTATACGTTTCTCCGCCGAACTTGATCGTATGACCGGCATTATTTCCTCCTTGGTAACGAGCGATCACTTCTGCATTTTCTGATAAAAAGTCTGTGATCTTTCCTTTTCCCTCGTCTCCCCATTGTGTTCCAACTACAACTACTGATGACATATAACAGCACCTCCAAAGGTAACTAACATATTTTCGTGCAAATCAAACATCATTAGTTTACCAATGTGGACGGTTAAAAGTCAATAAAACACGAACGATTTTTGTAAGATTAATATTTTTTGTTCGTAATTAATTCGTTTTTCATAGAAAAAAGACTAGCCAGTTCAGCTAATCTTTTATTATTCTAATCTATTAAGCTCCAGGTGGAACTCCATTATCATCAAAACGCCGCTCCAAGTTAACAAACTTATTATATTCCTTCACAAACGCTAAAGATACCGTTCCAGTCGGTCCATTACGCTGCTTCGCAATAATGATTTCGATAATGTTCTTACTTTCCGATTCACGATCATAATAATCATCACGATATAAAAAGGCAATTACGTCGGCATCCTGCTCAATACTTCCGGATTCACGAATATCTGACATCATTGGTCGTTTATCTTGACGCTGTTCTACTCCACGCGAAAGCTGTGATAAGGCAATAACAGGAACTTTCAGCTCACGAGCAAGAGCCTTTAAGGAACGGGAGATTTCTGATACCTCTTGTTGTCGGTTCTCGCCAGAACGCCCACTTCCTAGTATTAGCTGTAGGTAGTCGATTAGAATCATCCCCAAGCCATGCTCCTGCTTTAAACGGCGACATTTTGAACGAATATCTGTAATCCTTACTCCTGGGGTATCGTCGATAAAAATTCCTGCATTCGATAGGCTTCCCATTGCCATCGTTAGCTTGCCCCAGTCCTCATCTGTTAATGAACCCGTTCTAAGCCTTTGTGCATCAATATTTCCTTCTGCACAAAGCAAACGCATCACAAGCTGTTCAGCACCCATCTCAAGACTAAAAATAGCAATATTTTCACCGGTTTTTGATGCGACGTTTTGCGCAATATTTAAGGCAAAGGCTGTTTTACCAACGGATGGACGTGCTCCTACAATGATTAAATCATTCCGTTGAAACCCTGCTGTCATACGGTCGAGCTCTGAGAACCCTGTTGCTAAACCCGTTACTTCACCCACGCGGTTATTCATGACTTCAATATTGTCATATGTTCGGACAAGAACGTCCTTTATATTGTGAAAAGCACCCGCATTTTTTCGTCCGGATACTTCTAAAATACTTTTCTCTGCTTCTCCTAACAAAACCTCAACTTCGTCTTCACGCGTATAACCATCTGTAGCAATGGTGGTTGCGGTACGGATCAATCGTCGAAGCAATGATTTTTCCTCAACTATTTTAGCATAGTATTCTATATTAGCAGCTGTCGGAACTGAACCAGCTAATTCACTTAAATAGCTTACACCACCCGTGTCTTCAAGGAGCTTCGCAGCTGAAAGCTCTTCTGTCACTGTTATTAAATCAACAGCTTTTCCTTTATCGCTCAGCTGTAACATCATTTGGAATATTTTCTGATGCGCCGCTCGATAAAAATCATCAGGAATCAATATTTCTGAAGCCATTGTAAGAGAAGATGGTTCTAAAAATATCGCACCTAAAACCGCCTGCTCAGCCTCTATATTTTGAGGAGGGAGACGGTCAGCATATAAATCATTCATTTATAGTAACCTCCCTTTGCTTTCCTAGAGGATATGATGAAAACTAGAAAAAATGTGACCAGAAAAACGGGTCACATTTTGTTTGATACTCTATTTTATCATGAATATACCGAAATGGAACTTCCAAATTTAGTTTACTTCTTTTACGTGTACGTTTAACGTAGCTTGAACTTCGGTATGAAGCTTTACTGGTACTTTTGTATAACCTAAAGAACGGATCGCATCTTCTAGTTCAATTTTACGCTTGTCAATTTTAATATTATGCTTTTTTTGCAGCTCTTCTGCAATTTGCTTACTAGTGATAGAACCAAAAAGTCGTCCGCCTTCACCAGCTTTTGCACTTAATTCTACTGTGACTTTTTCAATCGTTTCTTTTAGTTGTTTTGCCTCAGCAAGTTCTTCTGCTGCAAGTTTTTCTTGTTTCTTTTTCTGACCCTCAAGTGTGCTAACATTGGTTGAATTAGCTTCTACAGCCAATCCTTGTTTAATCAAGAAGTTATGTGCGTACCCATCAGCAACATTTTTTACTTCCCCTTTTTTCCCTTTTCCTTTAACATCCTTCAAAAAGATTACTTTCATTCTTTCTTTCTCCCTTCCATATAATCGTGTATGGCCATTTGCAGTCTTTCTTCCGCTTCCTCAATTGTTACTTCCGTTAACTGCGTTGCTGCATTTGTTAAATGGCCTCCACCATCGAGATTTTCCATAATAATTTGGACATTCACATCACCCAATGACCTTGCACTGATTCCTACGGTCTGATCAGATCGCTTCGAGATCACAAATGACGCTTGAATTCCATCCATTGTCAGCAGTGTATCTGCCGTTTGTGCAATTAATATTTGGTCAATAACCTGTATATTATTTCCTTTTGCAATGGCTATTCCCTTTTTATAAAAATAAACGGTTTCAATCAACTTTGCACGCTTTAAGAATGAATCTACGTCTTCTTTTAAGAACTTTTGTACCAGAACGGTGTCTGCCCCTTGCCCTCTTAAATAAGAGGCTGCATCAAAGGTTCTAGCTCCTGTACGAAGAGTAAAGCTTTTCGTATCAACAATTATACCAGCTAAAAGTGCTGTTGCTTCAAGCATATCCACTTTTCCACGCTTTGGTTGGTATTCCAGTAACTCTGTTACGAGCTCCGCTGTTGATGACGCATATGGTTCCATATAAACAAGAAGTGGACTTTGAATGAACTCTTCTCCCCGTCTATGATGGTCGATGACCACAACATGGTCAATTTTTGATAATAACCTCTCTTCAATGACTAATGAAGGCTTATGCGTATCAACAATCACTAACAGCGTGTCCTCGGTTGCGAGCTCCAAAGCTTGTTCTGGCGTAACAAACCGCTCAAAAAGAGATTCATTCTTTTTGATCTCTTCTAATAGCCTTTGAACACCGGTATCAATATCGTTCGGATTCAAGACGATATAAGCATCACGTTCATTCATTTGGGCTACCTTCTGTATACCTATCGAAGCTCCTATCGCGTCCATATCCGGGCTTTTATGTCCCATGATAATTACCTTATCACTTTCTGTAACTAGCTCCTTTAGAGCATGTGAAATGACCCTTGCACGCACCCTCGTCCGTTTTTCTACCGGATTCGTCTTTCCTCCAAAAAATTTAACCTTTCCATTCGTTAGCTTTATAGCGACCTGATCACCACCACGCCCAAGTGCTAAATCAAGACTAGATTGTGCTAACGAACCTAGTTCTGGTAGCGATGATACACCAGAACCAACACCAATACTTAACGTTAATGGGACGTTTAGCTTTGAAGTCGTTTCCCTTACGTCATCAAGAACAGAGAATTTCCCTTTCTCGAGCAACTGTAAGATATTTTCACTAAACACACCAATAAACCGTTCGGAAGAAATTCTTTTTAGGAAGACTCCATTTTCCTGTGCCCACTTATTTAGAATGGATGTAACCATGCTATTCAGACTACTTCTGGTCTGGTCTTCCATTCCTTGTGTTAATTCATCATAATTATCTAAGAAAATAATTGCAATGACGGTTCGTTCGTCCTCATATAACTTTTCTATTTCTATTTGCTCCGTTACATCAAAGAAATAGAGAAGTCTTTCCTCTGGACGATGAATAACTTTAAATTTCCGTTCAAGAATCGTGATAATTTCTGTTTCAACATCTTGCTTAATTAAAGGAATAAGTGATTCGCCTACATCATAGAGAGACCTACCAACGAGTGTGTCCTCATCAAAGCAAGAAGCTAAGAACGGATTCGTCCACTCAATATAGTAGTCATCATTAATTAACATAATACCAATTGGCATTTCCATGAGCGCTTCCTCGCCCACTTTTTTCACTCGATAGGATAATGTAGTTATGTATTCTTCCATTTCTTTTCTTTGTTTTCTTTCAAGCTGAAAGATATAGAAAAAGGGAAGGAAAGCTACGATTAATCCGATTAAGCCTAGTAACCAATTATACACAGCAATTAACCCGAGAAGCACCACTGTTATGGCAATTAATGCATAGATGGGGTAGCGAATCGATCGCTTTTCTAGATAAGAAGGCATTATTTCAGCTCCCACACAGTAGTGTATTTTATTGACTCTTTAACCTCTTTCTTAAATCAAAGCCTAAATCAATTATACCTAATATCCGCACAATATAAAGTAATTGTGGTAATAACAAGACACCAATTGTGAACATTATTGGTACTACCTTGGGCAATTTCTTTGCAAAACAAAAGAAATAAATCAAAGCCAAACCTTGTAAAACCATTAACCATTGAAGCAAAAAAGCAATGTTTACAATTGCCATAAATGCAAAACTTCCCTCTTCTGGGTTAAACACCATAGAGGCGATAATGGAAAATAAATAGATCCATAAAATACTTTTTGGTAACTGAAGATTACGAAATGGTTTCCAATCCATTATTTCAACTTGGAAGCGTTTGGCAACAGGAAAACTAACCAGTTGAATAAAGAACACGGCAAGAAATGCAGCGATGACAAATAAGGTAGGTTTTAAAAATCTCCCCGCCTCAATGCCAGCAAGTAATTCCTCCATCTGTTCTTCATTTGGGGTTTGCCCTAATGATTCCATTATGGAAACGGATGATTCAATTGAAGTTTTCGCAGCTTCTATCGTTTCATCAATAAAATCAATTTGGAAAAAAGCAACTGAAATCACATAGGTCATTACGACAGTAATTAGAAAAGCTATTGAACCAACAAAATAAATCGCTTCCCTGCTTTTCTTCTCTCTTATAAAATCCCCCATTACTAAGCCTGTTAGACCAAAGGAAATGGCTACAGGGATGGCAAATACTGTTCCTACAATCATTGAAATTAGTATGGAAGCAACAAAGAACACAAGCATACTTTTTCGATCATTTTTATAAGCGAAAAGAATAAATGGTAATACCAAGAATAAATTTGTAACCATGCCTAATATGGGCATATACGTCGTTAACATGAGAAGAGCAGCATAGATAGCTAGTAACAGCGCCCCAGTTGTTAACTGTCGAACATTCTTCAATCCCTCACCTCATTTAATTGCATCACTTCTATTTTATCTAGTTCTAGGCACAGATTCAACTCATACAAATTGACTGGGGGAAGCATAATAAAAAAAGACACCACTAAGGGTGTCTTTCTCCGTTCATTATTCACCAGTAACGTATGGTAGTAATGCCATAGTACGTGAGCGCTTAATAGCAACTGTTAATTTACGTTGGTATTTAGCGTTCGTACCTGTTACACGACGAGGTAAAATTTTACCACGCTCAGAGATGAATTTCTTAAGAAGATCTACATCTTTGTAATCGATATGAGTGATTCCGTTTGCTGTAAAGAAGCAAACTTTACGACGCTTAGCGCGTCCACCTCTACGTCCTCCGCCCATTGCCATGAGTATTTCCCTCCTTTTTATGATAGGTATCGTATTCCCAAGGATTTAGAACGGTAAATCATCATCTGAAATGTCGATTTGACCACCGTCATTTGCAAATGGGTCTTCATCCATTCTAGTATAGCCTTGGTTATTATTATTGTTGTTTCTATATGGTTGATTCTGATTGTTATTCCCGTATGGTGAAGCTTCTCTTTGACCTCCGAAGCCTCCTGCGTTTCCGCCAGGAGCAGAACCACCAGAAGCACCTCTTGGCTCTAAGAATTGAACACTTTCAGCTAATACTTCAGTGACATATACTCGCTTACCATCTTGTCCATCATAGCTACGTGTTTGAACACGACCATCTACGCCAGCAAGACTACCTTTTTTCAAGAAGTTTGCTACGTTTTCTGCAGGTTTACGCCAAATCACACAGTTGATGAAATCTGCTTCTCTTTCTCCTTGCTGATTCGTAAAAGTACGATTTACCGCAAGGGTAAAAGTAGCAACAGGAACCCCATTTGGTGTATAGCGTAATTCAGGATCTTTCGTCAACCGACCGACTAGAACAACACGATTCATCATCAGAATCAACCCCCTTTCTTCTACGTCTAATGTTTCACGTGAAACATCACGTTTAGAAGTGCTTATCTATTCTTATTTTTCGTCTTTAGTAACCATATGGCGGATAATATCTTCGCTAATTTTTGCTAAGCGAGAGAATTCTTCCACTGCAGCTGCATCAGAGTTAACTTTTACAAGTTGGTAGTAGCCATCACGGAAATCATTGATTTCGTATGCAAGACGACGCTTACCCCACTCTTTTGATTCAGTAAGTTCCGCACCATTATCAGTTAAGATTGTGTTAAAACGCTCAACTAAGGCTTTTTTAGCCTCATCTTCAATGTTTGGGCGGATGATGTACATAATTTCGTACGCTCTCATCACGTTCACCTCCTTTTGGTCTAAACGGCCCAATTGGGCAAGGAGCAATATTCATTACTCACAAGAAGAAATTATATCACAGCAAGAAACGAAACACAAGATTAGTTTGAATATACTCATAGAATGGTCAAGCATTCTTTTTATATTTCGTGAAATGTTGCTTAATTGTTTGTTCACACTCACTTATTAATTGATCAAATATCCCTTCCCATGTCTGCTTCAGAGCATACTCACGCGCATTTTTTGCCATGATCAACCTGCTCACTTTATCGCTAAGTAATTGTTCCATTTGATCAATAAAATTTTGATAATCACCGGCCCTGCAAATCTTTCCTGTCTTATTATGTTCAACAATTCCACACACTCCTCCACGATCGGAAACAACAGCAGGCGTTCCGCTCGCAAGTGCCTCAAGCACAACATTTCCAAATGTCTCCGTTTGAGAAGGAAATACTAATAAATCACTAGCTGTATAACAGGAAGCAAGCTCACTTCCACTTAAATAACCCGTCATTGTTACATTTCCTCTTTCATTCAAATGACTGGATAATTCCTCAAAACTAGGACCGTCCCCCACAATAAGCCAGTGGACCTTTTCTCTCCATTCCATTGAAGTATGTTCAATGATCTTTTGTAATGTTGTTAGGTCTTTTTCTGGTGCAAGTCTACCTACATAAAGGAGAATCTGGGGTTCTTGTATATTGTATTTCTCACGTATATTTACCGTTTGATTAAATGGATGAAAAAGGGAACAATCTACACCTCTCGTCCAGATAGATAGATTAGAGAATTCTTTCGTTTGGAGATGGGTTAACGTCTCCTGAGAGGGAACAAAAATTCGTTCTGAGTGTGAGTAAAACCATTTTAAATATCGCCATAGAATGGGAGATATCCAACTAAGTTTGTAATAATCCAAGTATTGATCAAAATGTGTGTGATAAGAAGAAATGATAGGGATATTCAACTTTTTAGCTGCGTGGGAGCCTAGTACTCCCATTGTTAACGGTGTAGCTACGTGGATAAAGTCTGGAGAAAATACTTGTATTCTATCTAAGATCGTATTCGGAAGAGCTAATGCCGTTCGACACTCAGGGTAAATAAAAAAAGGGATGCTCATGAATTGATGAACATAGGGATACGTATGATTCCCCTCTAATTCGGGTGTAAATATTTCTACTGTATGCCCTTTTTGTAATAAGTAATCAGAGTATCTTTTCAATGATTTCGCTACACCGTTTACTTGCGGGAAAAATGTATCAGTAAAAATAGCTATTCTCATAATGATCCCCCCTAAAAAAATAAATGACAGAATCCTATTGCTGTGAATGCACCTAATAACGAACCAGCTAACACATCAGTTGGGTAATGGACGCCTAAAATGACACGAGAAAGTGCAACCATAATCGCTATAGGAAACAAAAAAGGAGCTAAAAATGGATCAAATAAGATAAAAGGTGTAACAACAGAGAATATGGCTGTAGAATGGCCAGACGGAAAGGAAGGATCCTTTAAGGTTGGCCCGTGTAAAGTAGCTTGTAAGTCAGATAAATGAGGTCTAAGTCGGCGAAACTGCCTCTTTGCGTAAAAGACAAACAAATGACTGATCGTTAAAGAAAAATAAACGACGATCACTACTTCTCTTAGCTCTAAAGGACCGAACAGCCAAATAATTAAAGGGATACCAATCGATGCTATCGCGCTACCTAGATGAGTGATCCATTTAAAAATTTGAATAAGGAATAATGGCTGCTTGTTTAATAAGTAAAAAATGATTTCATCAGATTTCACAATCCAATCCACGGTTTTCTTCACTTATACACCCACCTTTCTAATGTTTTCAGTGTAAGTGCAAAACATTGAATCAGGGTTGATTTACTGTTAAGAAAACGTAAAAAAACCACCCTGATTTACTCAAGATGGTTTTGATTTTATAAGATAAGAAAGTATAAGAGATTTTCACTTTGAGAATTGTCTAGCTCCAGCGCTTTTCTTATACGTTAAATCGGAAATGGATGATATCTCCGTCTTTTACTTCGTATTCTTTCCCTTCCAAACGAACTTTACCAGCTTCCTTAGCAGCAGCCATTGTACCACCAGCTAGTAAATCTTCATAAGCAACGGTTTCTGCACGAATGAATCCACGCTCAAAATCAGAGTGAATGACTCCCGCACATTGAGGAGCCTTCATCCCTTTACGGAACGTCCATGCACGAACTTCCTGTACTCCAGCCGTAAAGTATGTTGCTAATCCTAGTAAATGGTAAGCCGCACGAATAAGCTGATCAAGTCCCGATTCCTCGATACCTAGCTCTGACAGGAACATTTCCTTCTCTTCGCCTTCAAGCTCCGCAATTTCTTCTTCTATCTTTGCACAAACGACAATTACTTGTGCATTGTCCTTTTCAGCAAACTCTCTTACTTTTTGAACATATTCATTTGAAGAAGGATCAGCAACGTCATCTTCACCTACGTTAGCTACATATAGTACAGGTTTGATGGTTAGCAAGTGAAGCTGCTTTACTACCTTCATTTGCTCTTCGGTAAACTCAACTGTACGAGCAGGCTTGTCTGCTTCAAAAGCTTCTTTAAGCTTTTCAAGGATTTCCGCTTCAAATACAGCATCCTTATCCTTTTGCTTGGCCATTTTTCCAACACGTGCAAGTCTTTTTTCAACTGATTCAAGATCAGCTAAAATTAATTCAAGATTAATCGTTTCGATATCGTCAATAGGATCTACCTTACCCGATACGTGAGTGATATTATCATCAGCAAAGCATCGTACAACTTGGCAAATCGCGTCCACTTCACGAATATGAGATAGGAACTTATTACCAAGTCCTTCCCCTTTGCTTGCACCCTTTACAATCCCAGCAATATCCGTAAATTCAAACGTTGTAGGAACTGTTTTTTTCGGTTGTACAAGCTCTGTTAATTTTTCTAGTCTTTCATCAGGAACTTCAACAATTCCTACGTTAGGATCAATTGTACAGAATGGATAGTTAGCTGATTCTGCACCTGCTTGTGTAATCGCATTAAATAATGTAGATTTCCCCACGTTCGGTAAACCTACGATTCCTGCTGTTAGTGCCATCCAAGTCACTCCTCATTTATATATTCGCACCAAAATTCGTCGATACAACTATATCAATTCAATTCATTTTTTCTAGTTTTAAAAGCCTTTAGCCTTAAACAATTATAGAGATATGAAGCCAAAAAAACAAGCGAAGAAAAGCGGAAGCAGCTCGGTAAGCCCGACAGGCATAAGTTGAAGCACGGAGGAAAGCCTGCCTTCTGGAGAGATTTAGCTTATGACCCCGAGGGGGCTAGCTGCTGGAGCTGGACAAACAAGAAGAAGCCACCTAATTGGCAGCTTCTTCTTGTTCTATTTTCCTTATATTTACCAAGCAATCATATAACGTACTTCCCAGTCCGTTATCTGATTCTTCACTTGGGGTGAGGAGATTGACCGACCCACCATATTTCTTCCAAATACCCTCATCTATATTGATAGTATTAGGATGTGCATTGGAGAGGATATGAACATATCCTTTCACCTTTCCCCGATCATTCCATACTTCAATAAAATCATTTTCTGCTAGATTCAGACTCTCTGCAATATTTGAGGCCAATTCAACTTGAAGTTTTGGCTGTTGCGCAAATAAATGATAGTGTTGAGAATGGTTGGAGCGCATTGGATGAATCGTCAGTAGCTGATACGGATATTTCTTTGCTAAGTCAGGAGTTGTGACGATCGACTCATTTGGTAAGGATAAAGCCAGACGACCATCCTCTCCCTTTTGAACCGCATGACTAGAAAGAAATTCATATTTCCCGCTAGGTGTTTTAAAATGGAAATCACTCCAAGGAACCTCATCTACCGGTAGCTCGACATGATGATCCTCTTTAAACGTTTGAAGGGTAATCCCTTTATCCTCTAAATGTTGAATGGCCATGGTCATCCATTCATCTCTAGTAAAGTTGAAATCCTCTCCAAATCCGAGTCGCTTTGCTAACTCTGTCCATATCCATAAATCGGATTTTGCTTCCCCAGGTGCTTCAACAAGCTTGGGGCCATAGTTCGCATAATGATGATACATGGAAGAATAATAAATATCTTCCTCTTCAAATGCTGTTGTTGTTGGAAGAATATAATCAGCCAGTTCTGCTGTATCTGTCATGAACGAATCAATGACTACTACTGTATCAACAGAAGAAAATGCTTGAATCATCTCATTGGTATTGGGAACCTGAGCAATTGGATTCCCACAAGTAACAATGATCATATCAATCATTGGGTTAACCGCTTCTACAATCCCTTTTGCCTGCTTCATCATCGTAAAATTTCGAGCTTCTTTCCGTCGATCTTGTAATGTTAATTCACCGAGTTGGAAGCTCTGTCCAACTTGCTTATTCGCATAATTCGCTCCACCGCCACGAATGCCAATATTTCCGCTTATCGCAACTAGCGCATCAATCAGGCGAATGGTATTTCCACCATTTCCATACCTCTGCATACCTAAGCCTAAATAGGTTGATGTTGGACGATCTCCGTATAAATAAGCAAGCTCCGTTATTACATCTATTGAAACTTCTGTTATTCTACTAATCTCATCTAGAGAAACGGTATCAATCAACTCATGAACATGGTCAAACCCAACCGTATATTTCTCAATAAAGTCGATATCAGCCAGTTTTAAACGCAAGAGTTCTTTCATCACTCCAACTGCCAAAAATCCATCTGTACCTGGCTTAACCGTAATATGTTTATTTGCAAGCTTCGCAGTTGCATTATATAACGGGTCAATTACATAGATTGTTGCTCCGTTTCGCTTTGCTTCTAGAAGTACAGAATAAAAATGCATGTTCGTTCTAGCTACATTTCTACCCCAAATAACGATGTTTTTGCTATTCAATACATCCCCTGGAGCATGACTGTAGGCATCGCCAAAGTCCCAGTTTTGCGCCTCAATCCCAGCCCCCCAACATAGGGAGCCAGTTAATTCAGTGACACCACCAAAGCAATTAAAGAAACGCTGGTCAAGATTTTTTAATAAACCTCCATTCGCATAATCATGACTATGCAAAATTGAGGTTGTTCCTTTTGTTCTTTTTAACCAGGACATCTTTTCAGCAATTTCATCAAGGGCCTGAGCCCATGATATCCTATGAAACTCATCATTCATTTTTTTTAAAGGATAAACAATCCGGTCAGTAGAATTGGTTCTAGCTTCAAGCATCCGACCTCTACCACAAATTTTCCCTTTTGTAATCGGGTGGGTTTCATCGCCTTCCACCCGCGTTACTTTTCCATCCTCAACTGTTACTTTGAATCCACAGCTGTCCCAGCAGTTTAACGGGCATGCAGAAGTATATGTTTTTGCCATTCTATCCCCCTACTTCTCTAGCTCTCCGCTCTTTCTAATACTTTTTTCATCTTACGTGAAAATTCCTTTCGAGGAATTAACACACTATGGTCACAGCCCACACATTTAATACGGATATCCATCCCTAAACGAATGATTTTCCACCGATTGGCCCCACATGGGTGAGGTTTCTTCATTTCAACCACATCATTCAAATTAAATTCCTTTTGCTCCAATGCTCTCACTCCTATTCATTTCCCAATGCCTTCTTAGGGGTTGCTTCTTCTTGACGTGAGTACATGACAAGGCGTGGATAAGGGATTTCAATACCATTTTCATCTAGACAAGCTTTTAATTCCTTACGCAATGCACGAGCCACAATGAAATGCTTCATCGGCAACGTTTCTGCCACTATTCGCAGTACAACATCTGATGCAGCTAAATTTTGAACTCCTAGAATTTCAGGTGGTTTCACCATTTCTTCATATTTATCTGGCAAGCCAGCTAATAATTCTGTAATCACTTGTTCAGCTCTTGAAATGTCTCCTTCATAGGAAAGACTTAAATCAACAACTGCCATACTATTATAAAGGGAAAAGTTCGTTACTTCAGTAATATTTCCATTCGGTAAAATATGGAGTTCCCCTGTCCATGTTTTCACTTTTGTTGTTCTTAATCCTATTTCCTCAACCGTTCCTTCGAACTGTCCAATACGAACAAAGTCGCCCACAGAGAATTGATCTTCAAAAATAATAAAGAATCCTGTTATGATATCACGAACCAGGTTCTGAGCTCCAAAACCAACGGCAAGTCCTACGATCCCAGCCCCTGCTAGCATCGCACTTACATCTATGGTTAATGTTGATAATATCATCATAAATGCTATAAAGTACACTACATATGTGAGGACATTTTGAAGCAACTTTAATAATGTAGCTTCTCTTCGCTCCGATACACGTAATGGTGATCGTGTACGAACCTTAAAAACGTTATTGATCATCACTTTTCCTACTTTAATGAAAACACCTGAAAGGATAAGAATTGCTATGATTTTTAAGGCACCTAGTCCTAAGTCCACCCACATCTCTTCATTTGTTAATTTAGCTTGTAAATCTATCCAAATACTCTCTAAATTCATCAAATCACCTCTTCGTATATTGTTGGAGATTTTACTTATTTTATCAATTTCTACTCTTCCTTTGTAGTATAAAGGTTTATCTCCCCCAAATTACCTAATTTTCTACTAGCAAAGAGTTCCCTAGACCTGTCTAGTAAAATCGAACACATCCTTCTAACTACCCCTTTTCGAAATTACATAAACAGTACGTATACAATTCGTTTTTCTTCCGTATACTGTTACTACAATTTACGAAGGAGTGGACCCAGTGAACTTGAAATCTAGCTTTTTTGAAAAGAAAGAAGACAATGGTGCAAGGATTTCCTATGACGATCAACGCGCTTCTCATAAACTAGCAATTGAACTTGTTTCTATTCTACCAGTAGCTACCATTGAACGTCCGATTGTATTTGTATGTATTGGAACGGATCGTTCAACAGGTGATTCATTGGGGCCACTCGTCGGAACACTTCTGGAAGAAAAAAGAATGAACTCCTTCTATGTATACGGAACCCTTGAGGACCCTATTCATGCAGTAAACTTAGTAGAAAAGCTGGAAGAAATAAAAGCAAAACACTTTAATCCTATCATTATTGCGATTGATGCTTGCTTAGGGCGTCTCAAAAGTGTCGGTTTCATTCAGCTCGTAGATGGCCCTGTTAAGCCAGGAGCCGGAGTAAATAAGGAACTTCCATCTGTTGGGGATTATCATATTACTGGAATTGTTAATGTGAGTGGATTTATGGAGTACTTTGTCTTACAAAACACAAGACTGAATTTAGTTTTAAAAATGGCTAAAGTCATTGCGAATGGAATATATCAAGCAAGTATTACTTATCAACCTACCAATAAATGGAAGAGTATTGGAAGCCCCAACAAAACAGATGCGATTAGCGGAAGAGAATAAAAGAAGAGGCCCCGGACTAACAGGCCTCTTTTTGTTATCCTACTATATTTTTCATAAATGACATAATCGCTACAAGTAAGGCAACGACTAAAATACCCGGAAGCATATTAGCCACTCGTATTTTTGTAATTCCTGTAATATTCAATCCGATCGCAAGGATCATTATTCCACCTGTAGCAGTCATTTCAGCTATAAAGCTGGTCATAAGTGCATCTGGTACTAACTGATCAATTTGTGTGGCAAAAGCAGCAATTGATCCTTGATATAGCATAACAGGGATAGCTGAAAAAATAACTCCGATACCAAGAGTAGTAGTCAGAATGAGTGCCGTAAACCCATCAATAATGGATTTTGTATATAAAACATCATGGTCACCACGAATACCGCTATCTAGTGCACCAATAATGGCCATCGCACCTATAACAAAGATAAGAGTTGCCGTAACAAACCCCTCAGCAATACTTCCTTGCTGTGAGCCTCCTACCTTTATCTCAAGCCATGCTCCTAATGCATTCAATTTCCCATCTAAATCTAATAACTCCCCTAAAACTGAGCCAAACACAAGACTTATAATTACAATTAGGAAGTTTTCACTTTTTAATCCCATTTGAAGTCCCAATACGACAACAGCAAGGCCAATACTTACCATTACAGTCGTTTTCATTCTGTCAGGAATTTTGTGAAGTAGCTTTCCTAACAACGCCCCTATTACTATTAACAAACCATTTACAAGAGTACCTAATAAAAACATACGTTTCACCTATCATTATTATTTCATTTCTCGATTACACATGCTCTTGCAACTCATAAAAAAAACCATCCCATATGATGGTTTTTAGGACTTACTATGCAATTTAATCTTCTTGATTATCATTTAATAACTCTAGAATTCTATCTAAATCATCTTTGGAGAAAAATTCGATTTCAATCTTTCCTTTATTTTTGGACTCTTTAATATTTACAGTTGTTCCAAATCTCTCACGCAAAAAGCTTTCTCGTTCTTTAATAAAAACATTTTTCTCGGGCTTTGGCTTCTTTGTTTCACGTGAAACATTGTCATTCAACTGTTGAATGAGTTGCTCAAGTTGGCGAACATTTAAGCCTTCCTTCATCGTTTTTTCAGCAATTAGAGGCAATTTTTCTTTTTTTCGTAGACCTAGTAAAGCACGACCATGCCCCATAGAAATCTTACCGTCTGAAATAAGCTGTTGAATTTTAGGCGGAAGTGATAATAAACGCACAAAATTGGCAATATGCGGACGACTTTTTCCCAGTCTTTTGGCAAGCTGCTCTTGGGTTAGTGAGAGTTTTTCCATTAGCAATTGATAGGCTGCAGCTTCTTCTATAGGCGTTAGGTCTTCCCTCTGCAGGTTCTCAAGTACGGCAAGCTCCATCATTTGTTGTTCCGTTAATTCACGAATAACAACAGGAACTTTTTCAAGTCCTGCTTCTTTTGCTGCCCGAAAACGTCTTTCACCTACAACAATGTCATAACCCTTAATACTTTTTCTAACGATAATTGGCTGTAAAATACCATGCTCAATTATGGATTGCTTTAGCTCCTCAATCGCCTCTTTAGTGAAGATTTTTCTCGGCTGATAAGGATTAGGGCGGATTTCTTTCACACTAATATCCGTAATTGTTTCCTGTTTGCTTGGCTCCTCCATGTTTGCAAAGAACGCATTTAATCCTTTTCCGAGCCCTTTAGCCATGCGAAACCACTTCCTTTGCCAAATCTAAATAGACTTCCGCACCTCTAGATTTTGGATCGTAAATGATAATCGGCTCCCCGTGACTTGGCGCTTCACTTAAGCGAATATTTCGGGGAATAATGGTTTTGTATACTTTATCTTGAAAATATTTTTTTACTTCCTCAATCACCTGTAGCCCTAAGTTCGTTCTAGCATCTAGCATCGTGAGAAGTACGCCTTCAATTTTTAAATCTTGATTTAAATGCTTCTGAACTAGGCGAACTGTATTTAAAAGTTGACTTAACCCCTCAAGTGCGTAAAATTCACACTGTACAGGGATAATAACAGCATCTGAAGCAGTTAATGCATTTAGAGTTAATAAGCCTAATGATGGTGGACAATCGATTATGACATAATCATAAGATCCCTTTACTTCTTCAAGCGCTCTTTTTAATCTAACTTCTCTAGATATGGTTGGAACTAGTTCAATTTCTGCACCTGCTAACTGTATCGTAGCGGGGATAGCATATAGGTTTTCAACCGATGTCGGCATGATAACTTCCTTCGCCTCAACATCATCAACTAATACATCATATATACATTGCTCCACGTCGGCTTTTTCAATACCAACACCACTTGTGGCATTACCTTGTGGATCAACATCAACTAGCAATACTTTTTTCCCTATATATGCTAAGCAGGCACCTAGGTTTACAGAAGTCGTTGTTTTTCCAACTCCTCCTTTTTGATTCGCTATTGCAATAACTTTCCCCAATGGTGACACCTACCTTTATCTTCAATAGTAACATTTGATAGTAAACTCTAACTGAGACAATCACGTATTCTATTCTATCATGAAAAAGATAGGAGAATCATTTTTTTTATTCCCCTATTATCTTATTTGAAAAAAATAACAAAAAAAGAGAGAAGCTTAACAAAGCTTCTCTTAATCTATTTCTTTTTAGGAATTTTAATTGTAATTTGATAGAAATCATCAAACTCTTCTTCTTCAGAGTTTAAATTGATGCCACTATCAGAAACCATCGAAAGAGATTGACGAATCGTATTAACAGCTATTCTTACATCCTTACTAAAGGCCTTACGCTTCGGTTTTGGCTTTTCAGATGTTTCTGCTAGAATTCTAGCCACTCGATCTTCTGTTTGTTTCACATTTAAATTCTTTTCAATAATTTCTACTACTAGCTTTATTTGCTTTTCTGCATCCTTCAAAGGGATCAGAGATCTTGCATGTCTTTCGGTAATTGCCTTATTTAAAAGCGCTTCTTGTACCTCTTGTGGTAGCTTTAATAGACGGAGCTTATTAGCTACGGTGGATTGACCCTTCCCAAGCCTTTGCGCAAGAGCTTCTTGGGTTAAATTGTGTAATTCTAAAAGCTTACCATAGGCAATAGCTTCTTCAATTGGTGACAGTTCTTCTCTTTGAAGGTTTTCTATTAATGCGACAGAAGCGGTTTCTGTATCATTCATATTTTTAACTATGGCAGGCGCTTCCTCCCAGCCAAGCTTTTTCATCGCTCTCCATCTTCGCTCACCAGCAATGATTTCAAACGTACCTTCTTCAAATTCCCTTACAACAATTGGCTGGATGATCCCATGTATATGAATCGTCCGAGAAAGCTCCTCAATTTTGTCCTCATCAAAAACAGTCCTCGGTTGGAAGCGATTTGGCACAATTGAATCAATCGGTATTCTCTTAATTTCTTCATGGTCTACTTCGGTTAATATATCAACCTGTTCTTCCGTCTCAGCTTGTCCCTCTTTTTCGCCTAGGCCAAAAAAGCGTGTGAAAGTCTGCTTCATCACCCTGCACCACCTTTACGAAACTCCCTATAATGTATTCTATAAATAATATCAATTTCCTGCACAAACATGCGATGATTGATTATTTTCTCCTACATACTTACTAAAATTATGCCATAAAATGAGCTAAAATGTAACTCTATTCGATTGGTGTTTTATTCGGAGTCCCAGGTTTTCTAGGATATCTTTTTGGTGTCGATTTAATCTTCTCGACAATGATAATATTTCTCTCGCTTTCCTCCATAGGTAGTAAGAAGGAGTGTGTTTCTTTAATAGAACCCCCAAGAGTGGCAATAGCCTTTTTACCAGTTTCTAACTCTTCCTTTGCATGAGCCGCCTTCATCGCAACAAATGTCCCACCTACTTTTACAAGTGGCAAACATAATTCACTTAACACCGATAAACGTGCTACCGCTCTAGCTGTAACAAGATCATATTGTTCTCTATAATCCTTATTTTGACCAAATGTCTCTGCTCGGTCATGAATAAACGTTACCTTTTCAAGCTGTAATACACTAGCTAAATTCTCTAAAAATGTAATTCGTTTGTTTAAAGAATCAACAATGGTTACTTGTAGCTGAGGGAATGCTATTTTAATTGGTATGCTTGGAAATCCAGCTCCAGCCCCTACATCACAAAGGCTTAACGGCTTTGAAAAGTCGTAATAAAAAGCAGCAGATACACTATCATAAAAATGCTTTAAATAGACGTCTTCTTTCTCCGTGATGGCCGTTAAGTTCATCTTTTCATTCCACTCAACGAGTAAGTGGAAATACTGTTCATATTGATTTAGCTGTTGAGGAGAAAGTACAATCCCCTTCTCCTCTAGCATTTTAACAAATAGCTCTTTATTCATGTGGTACCCTCTTCCTCACAGCGGAAATAGTTAGCTCTATGCATCGTTTGAAACACGTGCTATTTTTCCTTGTTCCAAATAAACAAGTAAGATGGAGATATCAGCAGGGTTTACTCCTGAGATTCTTGATGCTTGAGCAATGGATAATGGACGAACCTGCTTCATCTTTTGCTTTGCTTCGGTTGCAATTCCTGAAATAGCATCATAATCGATATTTTCAGGAATTTTCTTATTCTCCATTTTCTTCAGTCGATCTACCTGCTGTAATGATTTTTCAATATAACCTTCGTATTTTACTTGGATTTCTACTTGTTCTTTTATATCAAAATCAAGGTCGATTTCCGATGGAACAATAGCCTCAATATGTTCATACGTCATTTCTGGTCGTTTTAATAGATCAGAGGCACGAATTCCATCCTTTAGCTCACTTCCACCTTGGGATTTAATAAGCTCTTGGACTTCAGGTTTCGGTTTAATAATAATTCCTTTTAGACGTTCCTTCTCCGCTTCAATCGCTGCTTTTTTTACTAAGAAGCGTTCGTAACGTTCCTCAGAGATAAGCCCCACTTTACGGCCAATTTCTGTTAAGCGCAAATCAGCATTATCATGACGTAACAGCAATCGGTATTCCGCACGAGAGGTCAGTAAACGATATGGCTCATTCGTCCCCTTTGTTACTAGATCATCGATCAGTACCCCTATATAGGCATCCGAACGGCTAAGAATAATCTCTTCTTCACCTAATGCTTTTCGACCCGCGTTCATACCTGCCATTAATCCTTGACCTGCGGCTTCTTCGTAACCTGAAGTACCGTTGATTTGTCCAGCAGTGTAAAGGTTCTGAATGACCTTCGTTTCAAGTGTTGGCCAAAGCTGCGTCGGAACAATCGCATCGTACTCTATTGCATAGCCCGCTCTCATCATCTGTACATTTTCTAGACCAGGGATTGTTTTTAAAATTTGATGCTGAACTTCCTCTGGTAAGCTTGTTGATAATCCTTGCACATATACTTCTTGTGTATTTCGACCCTCTGGCTCAAGGAAAATTTGATGTCTAGGCTTATCGTTGAATCGAACCACCTTATCTTCAATTGAAGGACAATATCTTGGCCCTGTCCCTTTAATCATGCCTGAATACATAGGAGAGCGATGCAAATTATTATCAATTAACTGATGTGTCTGTTCACTCGTGTACGTTAACCAGCATGGCAGTTGGTCTGTAATAAACTTGGTTGTTTCATAAGAAAATGCTCTAGGCACATCATCGCCAGGTTGGATTTCTGTTTTGCTGTAATCGATGGTATGACTATTGACACGTGGCGGAGTCCCTGTTTTAAACCGAACAAGATCAAAACCTAGCTCTTCAAGATGCTCAGAAAGCTTGATAGATGGCTGCTGATTATTGGGGCCACTTGAATACTTTAGCTCGCCAAGAATGATTTCCCCACGAAGGAAGGTTCCAGTAGTAATAACGACCGTTTTTGCTTCGTATGTAGCACCGGTTTGCGTGATAACTCCCTGGCATACTCCGTCCTCAACAATTAAACGTTCCACCATACCTTGTACTAGGGTTAAATTCTTTTCATTTTCTAATGTTTTTTTCATTTCATGCTGGTAACTAAATTTATCTGCTTGGGCACGTAATGCTCTTACTGCTGGGCCCTTACCTGTATTCAGCATTCTCATTTGAATATGCGTTTTATCGATGTTTTTCCCCATCTCTCCGCCGAGAGCATCAATCTCACGCACGACAATTCCTTTTGCTGGGCCTCCAACAGAAGGATTACATGGCATAAAAGCAACCATATCTAAATTAATCGTTATCAATAATGTTTTTGCGCCTTGACGCGAAGCAGCCAATCCCGCTTCACAGCCGGCATGTCCCGCTCCAATGACAATTACGTCATAATTCCCAGCACTATATTGCATCATGCTGCCTCCTTGTATCTATAAAAAAATTATTTTCCTAAACAGAACTGCGAGAATAACTGGTCAATTAAGCTTTCATGGATGGACTCTCCAATAATCTCCCCTAATAGCTCCCAAGTTCTTGTAAAATCAATCTGCACGATATCAATTGGAACTCCACTTTCCACACCTGAAATTGCTTCTTCAATCGTGTGTAAAGCCTGATGAAGAAGGGCGATATGACGACTATTGGATACATACGTAATATCACCTGACTCTATGGATCCTGAGAAGAAAAGAGCAGCAATGGCTTCCTCTAAATCATCTATACCTCGGTCTTCAAGCAATGAGGTTGTTACGAGTGGACTTTTCCCAGCAAGCTCCTTGACCTTATCCATGTTAATTTGTTGAGGAAGATCTGTTTTATTAATAATGACGATAACATCCATTCCTTCAACAGCTTTAAATAGGTTTTCATCTTCCTTTGTAAACTCATCCGAATAGTTCAGAACCAGTAAAATTAGGTCCGCTTCTTTTAATACTTGTCGTGATTTTTCCACGCCAATTCTTTCTACGATATCCTCAGTTTCACGAATTCCAGCTGTATCTAGTAAGCGTAGAGGGACCCCGCGAACATTTACATACTCTTCAATCACATCGCGAGTCGTACCAGGTATATCTGTAACAATAGCTTTGTTTTCCTGAACTAAACTATTTAATAACGAAGATTTACCAACGTTTGGTCTTCCGACTATAACCGTTGACAATCCCTCACGTAAGATTTTACCTTGTTGAGATGTTTCAAGTAACTTTTTCATTTCTATTCGAACCACATTTGCTTTTTCTAAAAGCATGTTATGAGTCATCTCTTCCACATCATCATACTCTGGATAGTCGATATTCACCTCAACATGAGCGAGTGTTTCGAGAATCTCCTGTCTCAATCTTTGAATAAGCATTGATAGGCGACCTTCCATTTGCCCCAACGCTACATTCATAGCACGATCGGTTTTGGCACGAATTAAATCCATGACTGCTTCTGCTTGTGATAAATCGATCCTACCGTTTAGAAAGGCACGCTTGGTAAACTCGCCTGGCTCCGCTAATCTTGCTCCAAATCGAAGAACAAGCTGAAGGACACGGTTCACAGACACAATTCCACCGTGGCAATTAATTTCTACTACATCTTCCTTTGTAAAAGTATGTGGACCTTTCATGACAGAAACCATTACTTCTTCGGCAACCTCACCTGTTTTTGGATCCAGTAAGTGCCCATAATGAATGGTATGTGTTTGAACATCTATCAAACGTTTATTTCTTTTTCCTCTAAAAAGCTTATCCGCAATTTGGATTGCCTCGTCACCACTTAGACGAACAATGGCGATTGCTCCTTCACCTAGAGGAGTCGATATCGCCGCTATTGTATCAAATTCCATTTCTTCACCTCTTCCCCTAAGGGACATGTATATTCCTTATCTTCATCTATGTCACGAAACTTTACTCATTAAAAGCATCTTTTCACAAATTATTAGAATAGCACAGTCATTTTAAATAAAAAAGATTTATCCACAAATAAAAAAGTGCATTATGCACTATCATAACTTATCCACATGTGAATAACAAGAAAAGCGGAGCCGACTGATCTGACCCGACAAGCATAAGACAAGCCAAGTAGGAAAGCCTGCTTTCCGGAAGGGATTGACTTATGACCTCGAGGGTCAAGGAGGCGGAGCTAGACAAAAGAAAAGCGGAAGCGCCTAGGTAGCTCCGTCAGGCTTAAGATCATCACGTCAAAATAAAAAAGATCCCGCCAAAAGCGGGATCTTACGAATCTTATTTATTTGGTGAAATAACGATGTAACGATTGGGCTCGACTCCATCAGAGTAAGTCTTCACTCGTTTATTAGCCACTAAAGCTGTATGAATCACTTTTCTTTCATACGATGGCATTGGTTCAAGTGAAACTCTTTGCCCCGTGCGAACCGCTTTAAAAGCTAGTCTTTCAGCCAGTTGCATTAGTGTATCATTTCTTCTTTTACGATAATCCTCTGCATCGAGCAATACATTTACATATTGGTCAGCATATCGATTAATAACTAGCTGCGTTAAATATTGAAGTGAGTTTAAAGTCTGTCCTCTTTTTCCAATTAGCAGGGCAATTTTCTCCCCGGAAAGAATAAATTGAACTTGTTTGCCTTCTTTGATCACTTCGATATCAATTGGTGACCCCATTTTGTTTGCTACATCAGTTAAAAAGTTCTTTGCTTCTTCAATCGCATCAATTTTTTTAGTTACTTTAACAATAGCCGGACGGGTTCCAAAAATACCAAATAGCCCCTTCTTCCCTTCGTCAACTATCGCTATCTCTGCACGATCTCTTGTTGTTTCTAGTTGAGCTAAAGCTGACGCTACTGCTTCCTCAACGGAATTACCCGTAGCAGTTACCTCTCTCACTTTTTCGCTCCTCCTGATTTACCAGTTTCAGCAACCTTTTTTAAATCTGGACCTTTGATAAAGTATGTTTGAACAATCATAAAGATGTTCCCTACTACCCAATACAGTGATAAAGCAGCTGGGAAAGTAAATGCAAACACAACAATCATGACTGGCATAATGTAAAGCATCATTTGCATTTGAGGATTATTCTCTACACCCGCCATCATAATCTTTTGTTGGATGAATGTAGTGATCCCCGCTACGATTGGTAAAATATAATATGGATCTGGAGAACCCAGGTCAAACCATAAGAAGTTATGCTCTGCAATTTCTCTCGTACGAGAAATCGCATGATAAAAACCAATTAAAATTGGCATTTGAATTATTAAAGGGAAACAGCCTGCAAGTGGATTAACTCCATGTTGCTGGAACAATGCCATCGTTTCCTGTTGAAGTTTCTGCTGTGTTTTTTGATCTTTTGAACTATATTTTTCTCTTAACTTTTGCATCTCAGGCTGAATGGCTTGCATGGCCTTTGAACTCTTTGTCTGTTTGATCATTAATGGTAGAATTACCAAACGAATCAGCAATGTAACTAAAATAATACCTAAACCAAAGTTCCCACCAGCAAATTCTGCTGTTTTAACAATTAATAGAGATAATGGGTATACAATATACTCGTTCCAAAAACCTTCGCTTTCTGCTGTAATCGGCTTATTATACTCTGTACAGCCCGTAAGTAGTGCCATCAGAAATATGAGGCCGATTAAAAGAAGAAGTTTCTTTTTCAACCGTTTTTTCCTCCTTAATATCCTAATATCCTCCAAGTATGTCCACTTCAATCTTTAGATAAAAAAAAGAAACACACTACTTGTTCGTCTATAAATAATCCAAGAGTATTGTATCATTTTTTATAAGCAGAATGCTTTAAAAAAATGCAATCACCTAGATTTTATTTCCTTCTATCTACTCTACTATTTAACACCTTAGCAAGTTTCAAAACGTGAGTTAAACTCCCCTTCACCTCATGAAACGTCATGTCGGACGCTGGTTTTCTTGCAATAATAATTAAATCAAAGTCATTCTTCATATTCTCTTGAAGCTCCAGTAGGGCTTGTCTAATATATCTTTTCACTTGATTTCGGGTGACAGCATTTCCAATCTTCTTACTTACCGACAAGCCGACACGGAAATGAGGCTGCTCCGGAACACTTCGTAAATAAACAACAAATTGACGATTTGCCACCGAACTTCCCTTTTTATAAATATCTTGAAATTCTTTATTTTTTTTAACTCTAAATTCCTTTTTCATTCATTACACCTACGATCTAGATTAAAGCAAGTGCTCTAGCTTCAGGAGGCGCGCACTGCCCTTCCCATTATTTTCTTATACAAGAGCGTCTATACATGAAATCCAACTCTTCTTACACCTGAATGAGAAAAAAGACCACTGACGTTTCAGTGGCCTAAGCAGATAATACTTTTCTTCCTTTACGACGACGACGCGCTAATACTTTACGTCCGTTTGCAGAGCTCATACGACTACGGAAACCATGAACTTTGCTATGTTTACGCTTATTTGGTTGGTACGTTCTTTTCATTATATGACACCTCCCTGAGGAATAACTTTAAAGACAGTCCTTCTAATTATAGAGGCGACCTATAAAAAAAGTCAATAGCCTATCTTCGACTCCTTTTAACAGTCTGTCAGAAAGAAAGAGAACTTCTCCATTTATGTAAGTTGTACTAATCACTTTCCAAACCATTATTTTAACGACTGTTAATAACTTTCGACACGATTCTTCATTATCCACAACGCTTATTGACAGGTTTTTCACAGATTCTTATACTGTGGACAATTATTACTAACAGCTTGTACTTCTTGTGGATAAACTTAAAAAACCATTGCGTCTACTAAATTTATTTGATATTATTATTGTGTTTTCACTCTGGAAAAAATCATGTGGATAAATAGACTATCCACAGATTGTGGATATCTTGTGGATAGGTTATTCAGAACCTATGTAGAACGTTGTCCACAGGTAGTGGATATTGTCGAAAGTCCTCATTACTTCTTATATATATACTTACCCACATTAACAGATTTGTATATTTATAAATTTATAGGTTGTACAACGTGTATAACCTATGTTTTTTTGTGATCCTTACGGGAAACATTAGAAAAAATAGTAGACTGTTTAGCCGCTTCAAAGATGGCATTTACATTCCTTAAAAGGAGGGATCAGTTTGGAAAATATCTCGGATCTTTGGAATAACGCGTTAGCCAATATAGAGAAAAAAATCAGTAAACCCAGCTTTGAAACGTGGCTAAAATCTACTAAAGCCCATTCTTTGCAAGGAGATACTTTAACCGTAACGGCTCCAAATGAATTTGCTCGCGACTGGCTAGAAGAACGTTATTCGCAGTTAATTGCTGGAATTCTCTATGATATTACAGGGGAAGAACTCGGAGTGAAATTTATCATCCCACAAAATCAAAATGAAGTGGAAGATGATATTCCGATCCCACAAAAACGCAATATAAAAGATGACGATCATCAAGAGCTACCGTTAAATATGCTCAATCCGAAATATACATTTGATACATTTGTTATTGGTTCCGGAAACCGGTTTGCACACGCTGCTTCACTAGCAGTGGCTGAAGCTCCAGCCAAAGCTTATAATCCCCTATTCATTTACGGGGGTGTAGGACTAGGGAAAACCCACCTTATGCATGCGATCGGGCACTATGTGCAGGATCATAACCCATCGGCAAAGGTTGTTTATTTGTCTTCTGAAAAATTTACGAATGAGTTTATCAACTCGATTCGAGACAATAAAGCAGTTGATTTTAGAAATAAATATCGCAATGTAGACGTTCTTCTTATTGATGATATTCAGTTTCTTGCTGGAAAAGAACAAACCCAAGAGGAATTTTTCCATACTTTTAACACACTTCATGAAGAAAGTAAGCAAATCGTTATATCCAGTGATCGTCCGCCAAAGGAAATTCCGACACTTGAGGATCGACTCCGTTCACGCTTTGAATGGGGCTTAATTACAGATATCACTCCACCAGATTTAGAAACGAGGATCGCCATCCTACGTAAAAAGGCCAAGGCTGAGGGATTAGATATCCCTAATGAAGTCATGCTATATATAGCAAATCAGATTGATTCTAATATTAGAGAGCTAGAAGGTGCATTAATTCGAGTGGTTGCCTACTCTTCTCTAATTAATAAAGATATTAATGCAGATTTAGCTGCAGAAGCATTAAAAGATATTATTCCTAGTTCAAAACCTCGTGTGATTACCATTCACGAGATCCAACGAGTCGTAGGAGAGCATTTTAACGTGAAGCTTGAGGATTTCAAAGCAAAGAAGCGTACAAAGTCTGTCGCCTTCCCTAGGCAAATTGCTATGTATTTATCTAGAGAGTTAACAGACTTCTCCCTTCCGAAAATCGGTGAAGAGTTCGGAGGTCGAGACCATACGACAGTTATTCATGCTCATGAAAAAATTTCAAAGCTCATTCAGAGTGATGCTCAGTTCCAAAAACAATTGAATGAAATTAATGAGCTTTTGAAAATTTAATACTGTGTATAACTTTCCCTTGTTTACTAACAGTCTGTCCACATGTGGATAGGCTGTATTTCCTTTCGTTTCAAGTAGTTATCCACATACTCACAGGCCCTACTATTACTTCTACTATTTTTTTAAAAGAAAAATATATAAATAAACCTGATATTTAATTCATACGGGGGGACTTTTTTATGCGTTTTATTATCCAAAGGGATCGCTTAGTTCAAAGCGTTCAGGATGTAATGAAAGCAGTAACTAGCAGAACAACTATTCCAATCTTAACGGGAATTAAGATTGTTGTAACTGAAGATGGTGTTACCTTAACAGGTAGTGACTCAGATATTTCGATAGAATCATTTATCCCTAAAGAAGAATCTGGTAACGAACTAGTAGAAATCAAGCAAACAGGTTCCATTGTTCTTCAAGCAAAGTTCTTCAGTGAAATCGTAAAGAAATTACCTACAGATACGGTTGAAATTGATGTTCAGAATCATTTCCAAACAGTCATTCGTTCGGGTAAGTCTGAGTTTAATTTAAATGGGCTTGATGCTGAAGAGTATCCTCACTTACCACAAATTGAAGAGCAAAATGCATTTAAGATCCGTACAGACTTACTAAAGGTTATTATCCGTCAAACGGTATTTGCAGTGTCCACCTCAGAAACACGCCCCGTGTTGACAGGTGTCAACTGGAAGGTTGAAAACGGAGAGTTAATCTGTATTGCAACAGATAGCCATCGATTAGCTTTAAGAAAAGCAAGGGTCGATATAGAGAACGAATTACTTTATAACGTGGTTATTCCAGGGAAAAGCTTAAATGAATTAAGCAAAATTCTAGATGATACAAATGACCTGGTTGATATTGTTATAACTGAAAACCAAGTATTGTTTAAAGCAAAGCATCTGTTGTTCTTCTCAAGATTGCTGGAAGGAAATTACCCAGATACCACTCGTCTCATTCCTTCAGAAAGCAAAACGGAAGTAACTGTTAATACAAAAGAATTTTTACAGTCTATTGATCGTGCTTCCTTGTTAGCAAGAGAAGGAAGAAATAACGTAGTTAAATTCTCAACGATTGAAGAAAAAGTGATTGAGGTGTCCTCAAATACACCAGAGATCGGAAAAGTAGTTGAAGAACTACAAGCACAATCTATTACTGGTGAAGAGTTAAAAATATCTTTTAGTGCAAAATATGTAATGGATGCATTAAAAGCACTAGAAGGACAAGAAATTAAAATTAGCTTTACGGGTGCGATGAGACCATTTATTATTCAACCTTTGAATGATGATTCCATTCTTCAATTGATTCTTCCTGTAAGAACGTATTAGTCATAAGCTGCCAGATCTCTGGTGGCTTTTCGTTTAACCCTTTGTATACAAACGAAATATTTAGTAAAATAAAGAGTACACACTAAAAAATGCTCGTCATGAAAAATAACGAGAAGTGAGTGAGACTACATGAGAGAAGAAGTTCAAATTGACACAGAGTACATTACGTTAGGTCAGTTTCTAAAGCTAGCAGGTGTAATAGATACCGGAGGAATGGCAAAATGGTTCCTTAGCGAATATGAGATATTTGTCAATAATGAGCAAGATCAAAGGAGAGGTCGAAAGCTTAGAGCTGGAGATGTTATTGAAATTCCTACAATCGGTTCATTCATTGTCATGTAAAAGGAAGCAGGCTTCGACAAATGTGTTGAAGTCTCGCTTACTGTATAGGGATAAAGGATGTTTTGAATATGTATATTGAGCATTTAGGGTTAAAAAATTATCGGAATTATGAAGGGTTGACGATTAATTTTGAAAATAAGGTTAATGTCATCTTAGGTGAAAATGCTCAAGGGAAAACAAATGTCATGGAATCCATCTACGTGTTGGCCATGGCTAAATCTCATCGAACCTCTAATGATAAAGAACTTATTCGCTGGGATGAAGAATATGCTACAATAGAGGGACGGGTAAAAAAAAGTCATGGTCCTCTCCCAATGCAACTTATTATTTCCAAAAAAGGAAAAAAGGCGAAGTGCAATCATCTTGAGCAACAAAAACTCAGTCAATATGTTGGAAATATGAATGTAGTTATGTTTGCCCCTGAAGATCTTACTCTCGTAAAGGGAAGTCCACAGATTAGAAGACGATTTATAGATATGGAGATCGGACAAGTATCCCCTATTTATCTTCATGATATGGGGCAATATCAAAAGATTCTCCAACAAAGAAACCATTATCTAAAAATGTTACAGATTAAAAAGCAAACAGACAAAACGATGCTTGATATTTTAACGGAGCAATTTATCGAAAAGGCTGTTCGTATTGTAGCAAAACGATATGAATTTCTCCATTTACTTCAAAAGTGGGCCATTCCTATCCACAGTGGCATATCGAGAGGACTAGAAACGTTAAAGATTGAGTATAAACCTTCTGTGGATGTATCAGAAGAACAAGATTTGTCGAAAATGGTAGAAGTATTTACTCATAAATTTGATAAAATAAAAAATAGAGAGATTGAACGTGGCACAACACTGTTTGGGCCTCATCGCGATGATATGCTCTTTTTTGTAAATGGGCGTGATGTACAAACTTTTGGCTCTCAAGGTCAGCAACGGACGACTGCGTTATCCGTTAAGCTAGCAGAAATTGAACTCATTCATTCGGAAATTGGAGAATATCCTATTTTGCTTCTAGATGATGTTCTTTCAGAGCTAGATGATTATCGCCAATCTCACTTGTTAAACACCATTCAGGGGAAGGTTCAAACATTTGTGACAACTACAAATGTAGATGGGATTGACCATCAAACGCTTAGAGAAGCATCAACCTTTACCGTTGATAGTGGGACGATTAAACAAATCTTATGAGGTGGTCTTATGTATGTTCATATTGGAGAAGAGACATTGGTTCGGGCTTTGGATATTGTTGCCATCATAAGTAGAGAGAGTATCGTCTCATCATCACAGATGAATGAGTTTTTAACACATGATCGTTTAGTGAGTGTTGATCTTTCAAAAGGTGGATATAAATCAATCGTGATTACGAAAGAGAAAGTCTATTATTCACCGTTATCATCTGGAACTTTAAAAAAACGCTCTTATAAACTAGCAGCTCAAGTTTAGAATAATCTTAGCGCCTTTGCTAAGTGAAAATATATATTTGGTATGCAGAAATCAGTTGATTTTTGCTTAATTGTGAAAGAAAGAGTAGGTGAACGGTTTATGGCAATGGAACAAAAAGAAGTCCAAGAACAATCGTATGATGAAAATCAGATACAGGTTCTGGAAGGTCTTGAAGCCGTAAGAAAAAGACCCGGGATGTATATTGGTTCCACAAGTGTCAAAGGACTCCACCATTTAGTTTGGGAAATCGTTGACAATAGTATTGACGAGGCTCTAGCTGGCTTCTGTACAGAGATAAATGTTGTAATTGAAAAGGATAATAGCATTACCGTAATTGACAATGGACGGGGAATTCCAGTTGGGATCCATGAGAAGATGGGTAGACCTGCTGTTGAAGTTATTATGACTGTCCTTCATGCTGGCGGAAAATTCGGTGGCGGTGGTTACAAGGTTTCAGGAGGACTTCACGGAGTAGGTGCTTCTGTAGTTAATGCGCTATCAACGGTATTAGAAGTGTATGTCCATCGTGATGGCAAAGTTCATTACCAGAAGTTTGAGCGAGGAGTACCTGTTGCTGACCTAGAAGTGATCGGAGAAACAGACCATACAGGTACAACGATTCACTTTGTTCCAGACGCTGAAATTTTCACAGAGACTCTTGAGTATGACTACGAGACGTTGGCTAACCGAATTCGTGAGCTTGCCTTTTTAAACAAAGGTCTAAAAATAACGATTGAAGATAAACGTGAAGAAAATAAGGGCAACCAGTATTACTATGAAGGCGGTATTAAGTCTTATGTAGAGCATTTAAACAGATCAAAGGAAGTTCTACATGAAGAGCCGATCTTTATTGAAGGTGAAAAAGAAGGAATTACTATTGAAGTTGCCATTCAATACAATGATAGCTATACCAGTAATATATACTCGTTTGCGAACAATATTCATACCCATGAAGGTGGGACACATGAATCAGGCTTTAAAACAGCCCTGACAAGAATCATAAACGACTATGCGAGAAAATATGGCCAGATCAAAGAAAATGATTCGAACCTGTCTGGTGATGATGTGCGAGAAGGCCTAACAGCTATCGTATCTATCAAACATCCAGATCCACAATTCGAAGGCCAAACAAAAACGAAACTTGGTAACTCAGAGGTAAGAGCAGCAACAGATACCATTTTTGCCGAGGCATTGGATAAATTCCTACTTGAAAATCCAACGGTTGCCAGAAAAATTGTTGAAAAAGGTTTAATGGCAGCAAGAGCACGTTTAGCTGCCAAAAAGGCGAGAGAGTTAACACGCCGAAAGAGTGCCCTTGAGGTATCGAGCTTACCTGGTAAGCTAGCGGACTGTTCTTCTAAAGATCCTGAGATAAGTGAGATATATATCGTTGAGGGAGACTCAGCGGGTGGGTCAGCTAAACAAGGGCGTGACCGTCATTTCCAAGCAATTCTACCACTTAGAGGTAAAATTCTTAATGTAGAAAAAGCAAGATTGGATAAAATTCTTTCAAATAATGAAGTTCGTGCAATGATTACAGCAATTGGAACAGGGATTGGTGAAGACTTTGATCTTTCGAAAGCTCGCTACCATAAAGTTGTAATTATGACGGATGCAGATGTTGACGGTGCGCATATTCGAACACTGATTCTAACATTCTTCTATCGATATATGAGGCAAATCTTAGAGGCTGGCTATATTTATATCGCTCAGCCACCGTTATACAAAGTTCAACAAGGAAAACGTATTGAATATGCCTATAACGATAAAGAATTAGACCGTATTTTCGCAGAGCTTCCGAGTCAACCGAAACCTAATATTCAACGTTATAAAGGATTAGGTGAGATGAATCCTGATCAGCTTTGGGAAACAACCATGAACCCAGAGACTAGAACCATGTTACAGGTTAGTCTTCAGGATGCGATTGAAGCTGATGAAACGTTCGAAATGCTAATGGGAGATAAAGTGGAACCACGTCGTAACTTTATCGAAGCGAATGCACAGTATGTGAAAAACTTAGATATCTAGAAAAAGGGTAGAGGGTAACCACTATCCTCCTTTTTCTTTCATAGAAGCTTTAAGAAATGATCGATCATTAGCTTTAAAGGAGGTACACACGTTGGCTGAAACACCGAATTCACAAATTAAAGAAATAAATATTAGCCAAGAAATGAAGACTTCATTTTTAGATTATGCGATGAGCGTTATCGTCTCTCGTGCTTTGCCGGATGTTAGAGATGGGTTAAAGCCCGTACATCGCCGTATTTTATATGCGATGCATGACCTTGGTATGCATTCTGACAAGCCATACAAAAAGTCTGCTCGTATCGTTGGAGATGTAATTGGTAAATACCATCCACATGGAGACTCAGCGGTGTATGAAACGATGGTACGTATGGCACAGGATTTCAACTATCGTTATATGCTTGTTGACGGCCATGGAAACTTTGGATCTGTTGATGGGGACTCAGCTGCAGCCATGCGTTATACAGAATCAAGAATGTCAAAAATATCGATGGAACTGTTACGAGACATTAATAAAGACACAATTGATTACCAAGACAACTATGACGGAGAAGAAAGGGAGCCAGTTGTTCTTCCAGCTCGATTCCCAAATCTTCTTGTCAATGGAACAACAGGTATTGCGGTAGGAATGGCAACAAATATTCCTCCCCATCAGCTTGGTGAAGTGATTGATGGTGTGTTAGCAGTTAGTAAAGATCCAGAGATTACCACTCAGGAACTCATGGAGATTATTCCTGGTCCTGATTTTCCAACTGGAGGATTAATTTTAGGACGAAGTGGGATTCGAAAGGCTTACGAAACAGGCAGAGGTTCGATTACAATACGAGCAAAGGTTGTTATTGAACAAAAAGCAAATGGCAAGGAAGTTATTATTGTTAATGAAATTCCATACCAAGTAAACAAAGCGAAGCTTATCGAGAAAATTGCGGAGCTAGCCCGTGAGAAGAAAATCGATGGGATTACAGATCTTCGTGATGAATCAGACCGTAATGGTATGAGAATTGTTATTGAGGTTCGTAAAGATGCCAATGCCAATGTATTGTTGAATAACTTATATAAGCAAACGGCTCTACAAACAAGCTTTGGAATTAACACATTAGCTTTAGTTGGTGGACAACCTAAGGTTTTGAACTTAAAGCAGTGTTTAGTCCATTATTTAGATCACCAAAAAGTTGTTATTCGTAGAAGAACAGAATTTGAATTGCGAAAAGCAGAAGCAAGAGCTCATATTTTAGACGGCTTACGAATCGCATTAGACCATTTAGATGCAGTTATTAGTTTAATCCGTGCCTCGCAGACAACAGATATTGCTCGTGAAGGATTAATGACTACCTTCCAGCTTTCAGAAAAGCAAGCACAGGCTATTTTAGATATGCGTTTACAGCGTTTAACTGGCTTAGAACGCGAAAAGATTGAAGAAGAATATCAAAACCTCGTGAAGCTAATTGCAGAGCTTAAGGAAATTTTAGCTAATGAAGAAAAGGTTCTTGAAATCATTAGAGAAGAGCTATCTGAAATTAAAGAACGCTTTAATGATAACCGTCGTACAGAGATTGTGACGGGTGGAATTGAAAACATTGAAGATGAGGACTTAATCCCGGTAGAGAATATCGTTATTTCGTTAACTCATAACGGATATATCAAACGTCTACCAGTTTCAACCTATCGTGCACAAAAACGTGGTGGTAGAGGGATACAAGGTATGGGGACGAATGAAGATGATTTTGTTGAACATCTTGTGACGACGTCTACTCACGATACGATTCTTTTCTTTACAAACAAAGGGAAAGTGTATCGATCAAAAGGTTATGAAATTCCTGAATTCTCAAGAACAGCAAAAGGAATTCCAATTATAAATCTACTTGAAGTGGATAAAGGAGAATGGGTAAATGCCATTATTCCTGTTTCTGAGTTTGTGGATGATTGGTTCCTATTCTTTACGACAAAAGAGGGGATTTCTAAGCGTTCTCCACTAACTTCTTTTGCGAATATCCGAAACAATGGTTTAATTGCCTTGAATCTACGTGAGGAAGATGAGTTAATCTCTGTACGTTTAACGGATGGAAGTAAAGAAATAATTATTGGAACAAAGAACGGGCTGCTTATTCGTTTCCCGGAAACAGATGTTCGTTCAATGGGGCGTACAGCAACTGGTGTAAAAGGAATTAATATTGACCGATCAGATGAAGTGGTTGGAATGGAAGTTCTTGAAGAGAATACAGAGATTTTAATTGTTACCAAGAACGGATATGGAAAACGCACACCTGCAGAAGAATATAGAATCCAGGGGCGCGGTGGTAAAGGGATAAAAACATGTAACATTACAGATAAAAACGGAAGCTTAGTAGCTATGAAGGCTGTAACAGGCGAAGAAGATGTCATGTTAATCACTACAGGTGGAGTCCTAATCCGTATGGCTGTCGGTGATATCTCAACAATGGGAAGAAATACTCAAGGTGTGAGATTGATCAGATTGAATGAATCAGAGGAAGAATTCGTAGCAACTGTTGCAATGGTTGAGAAGGAAGAAGAAAAAGAAGATGTGATTCTTGGTGAAGATGAAGAATTAATCGACGTCGATCCAGTTGATGAAGAATAAATTACAAGAGAGGGACATTATTATGTTCCTCTTTTTTTATTAATTGGGTAAAATAGACTAAGAATATGTTTACTAGAGGGTGTAATTAGTGCGAGTTCTTATAAAAGAAGTTCAAGAAGGATGCATTCTTTCTGAGGATATCAAAGGACCCTCAGGCCGAGCGATTGTCCAAAAGAAAACAGTGTTAACCTCCGAATTGCTTGAAGTAGTAAAAGCCTTCTTAATACCTGAATTAGAGGTCGAAAAGACCCTCTCAAGCGGACATCCTTTTATTCCAAATGAGATTATTTTGGATGATGAGGAGGTAAAAAGTGAGGACAATGAAGAGCAAAGGGAACCCACATTTACTGAACTCTTTCTTCAAGCATCAAGAAGCTTTAAAAAGGAGTTCCGTAGTTGGCAGGCAGGTTTGCCTGTGGATGTTACAAAGGTAAGAAGTATTATATTCCCTTTAATTGAAAAAATAGATCAAAATCAAGGCGATTTGTTTCAGCTTCATCATTTTTCGACGGAGGAGGATTACTTATATCAGCACGCAGTAGCGGTTGGTCTGATAAGCAGTTTTATCTCTAAAAAGCTAGGACTTAATAAAGGGGAGATTGTCCAGGTTGCTTTAGCTGGAACTTTAAGTGATTGTGGGATGGCGAAGCTTTCTGAAGGGATATTAAACAAAAGAACACCCCTTACACAAGAGGAATATCAAGAGGTGAAAAACCATCCAACCTATAGTTACAGACTTATTCAAAGTACACCGTTCATTAGAGAGCCAGGCAAGATCGCCATATTCCAGCATCATGAGCGTTTGGATGGAAGTGGGTATCCGTTGGGAGAAAAAGGGCAGAAAATTCATCAGTATGCAAAGATTATTGGAGTAGCTGACACTTTCCACGCGATGACTTCCCAACGACTGTATAGGAAAAAACAATCTCCCTTTAAAGTGTTGGAGATGATGTTACAGGATTTATTTGGACAGTTTGATATTGCTTCTATTCGTGCGCTTCAATCTGGAATTATGAATATATCAATTGGAAGTTTTGTTAAACTTTCAAATGGACAAGAAGCTGAAATACTTTTTATTGATGAGAATGCCCCAACAAGACCGCTTGTGAAAGTAGTAGACACCGGGGAAATTATCCATTTGCAGAGAAACAGGATGATCTTTATTGAAGAAGTAAAGGTTCCATAGCCAAATAGTAACAATCTATTTGGTTTTTTTGTTTCCAAATATTAGTTATTGAATAATAAGTAGTCGCTTGTTATACTAGTAAAAGTCAGCTCAACAAGTATTTTAAATAGTTATTAAAATTTTTTTAAAAAAGTAGTTGAAATGACTTGATAAACATGATATATTATTAAAGTCGCCTCGTTGCGACAGTGATTG
>NZ_BCVH01000032.1 GCF_001591645.1 Robertmurraya korlensis NBRC 107688
GGTGGGCGTTTTTTGTTTTGGTGATCGCGGATATATTTAGATTTTTGCTGATAAAATGAGTATCTCGCGGATAGAATGCCAAAATCCGCGGATAGCCATCCGAACCTGACTAATTCCAACCACAAAAATACAAAATTCCACAGCAATCCCCTATAAAATAAAGGATTTCCACCAATCATGTCGAATGATTTAGATGACTATTACCAACTCTCACCATAATATGACAATACTTGAAAAGAAAATGTAATATTTTTATACCGCTTTTTGTATTAGGATAATGCTATAATGTTTCTTGTATGTGATTTATGAAGAATACTGTCTAAAGTAGCGGTCAACTTTTGTCGAAATTCGGCGATAATTCATTGACCATCATTTAAGTAACTATAACATTCCATGGCCCATTGATAGATATGACAAAACAATATAGGTGATAGTTAAATGATAGAAATGAAAGATGTATATAAAAAGTATCCAAACGGCGTTACTGCCGCTAATGGTATAGATGTAGATATTAAGCAAGGTGAATTTGTATACGTAGTTGGTCCGAGTGGTGCGGGGAAGTCCACATTTATTAAAATGATGTACCGCGAGGAAAAGCCAACCAAAGGTAGCATTACGATTAACGGTATCAATCTTGCTACGTTAAGATCCTCAAAAGTTCCTCTGTTACGAAGAAATATCGGTGTGGTTTTCCAAGACTTTAAATTACTTTCGACGCTAAATGTGTATGAGAATGTGGCGTTTGCACTTGAAGTTATCGAAGAACAGCCGAAATATATTAAAAAGCGAGTAATGGAGACACTTGATCTCGTTGGCTTAAAGCATAAAGCGAGAATGCTTCCAACCGAGCTGTCGGGTGGAGAGCAACAGCGTGTGTCCATTGCTAGGTCGATTGTGAATGCACCAAAGCTTATGATTGCCGATGAGCCAACTGGAAACCTTGATCCTGAGACTTCATGGGAAATTATGAATATCTTTGAAGAGATTAACACAAGAGGGACAACCATTGTAATGGCAACTCATAATAAAGATATTGTGAACACGATCAAGCATCGTGTAATTGCAATTGAAAGTGGAAAAATTGTAAGAGATCAAATGCGAGGTGACTACGGCTATGAAAGCTAGAACGATCCGTCGTCACATGAAAGAAAGCGTCAAAAACCTTGCCCGTAACACGTGGATGACATTTGCGTCTGTTAGTGCCGTAACGGTTACATTGATTCTTGTTGGCGTGTTTTTAGTGTTAATGATGAACCTGAATAAGGTAGCCGATTCCATTGAAGAAGACGTGGAAATCCGCGTTCATATAGATATAGCAGCAACTAAAGAAGACCAAGCCGTGCTAGAAGAGCAGATTAAGAGTCTCTCGAAAGTTGAAAGTGTCATATTCTCTGCAAAAGAGAAAGAGCTTGATAATTTGATTGCGAGTCTTGGAGAAGAAGGGGAAGTCTTTAACCTTTTTGAACAAGATAATCCTCTAAATGATGTGTTCATTGTAAAGGCAAAAAATCCGACTGATACGATGAAAGTGGCGAAACAAATTGATAAATTTGAGTACACCACAAAGGTGAAATATGGACAAGGATCTGTTGAAAAGCTATTTAGCTTTTTATCCGTCAGTCGTAACGTGGGTCTTGTGCTCATTGTAGGGTTGCTTTTTACAGCCATGTTCCTTATTTCTAACACCATTAAAATTACGATTATTGCTCGTAAACGTGAAATTGAAATTATGCGCTTAGTGGGAGCAACGAACTCGTTTATTCGTTGGCCGTTCTTCCTAGAAGGACTAATGCTTGGAGTACTGGGTTCCGTTATTCCAATCGCATTGATTTCAGTGTTATATACAAAAGCACATGAGTATATTGCGCCAAGATTAGAGGGCAATTTCATTCAAATATTAGATGTGAATCCATTTATTTTCCAAGTAGCAGGAATCCTTGTTATCATGGGAGCCTTCATTGGAATCTGGGGAAGCTTAATGTCAGTACGTAAATTCTTAAAAATATAAGGAAAAGGACTGTGCGACCGTCCTTTTCTACATAAAAACCTACTAGATTTATAGACTTGTTCTATCTGTCTATCGAACGACTAACTTAGCATTCGGAAGGAGAAATCGGAGTGA
Organism: Robertmurraya korlensis NBRC 107688; assembly: GCF_001591645.1. Classification (GTDB taxonomy): domain Bacteria; phylum Bacillota; class Bacilli; order Bacillales; family Cytobacillaceae; genus Robertmurraya_A. Next base: position 2,123 of record NZ_BCVH01000032.1, read on the forward strand.
AAAAACAGATAACATATGTCACACTTGCTGCTGCACTAGGTTTTGGAAGTGTTCTTGTATCTCCTGTAAAGGCGAATACCATCCAAAACCTTCAGGAAGAAAAGAGTCAAATTCAAGACGAAAAATCAGAAGTAGAGTCACAGCTTCAGGATGCGGAAAAAAAGCTGTCTGAAAATCAAGCACAGCAGGATAGTGTTCAAGCTCAAATTAAAGAGATTGATATGAAGGTAACAGATACAGAAAACAAGATCGCTGCAAAAAATGTTGAAATAGAGAATACAAAGGCAGAAATCGAAACATTAAAGGCAGAAATCGTTGTGCTTGAAGAACGTATTGCGAAGCGAAACGAATTACTAAAGGACCGTGCTCGTAACTTCCAGGAAAACGGAAGTATGGTTAGTTATATAGATGTGTTAATGGGAGCCAAGAGCTTCTCCGACTTTATCGATCGTATGAGTGCGGTGGCAACGATTGTAGAAGCTGACCAAGATATTTTAAGAGAGCATAGAGCTGATAAAGAAGCACTTGAAGCGAAGAAAACAGAAGTAGAGAACAAGCTTGCTAGTCTAGAAAAAATGCTTGCAGACCTTGAAGGAATGAAGCAGAGCCTTGAATCACAAAAGGCTGAAAAAGATAAGTTGATGGCCACTCTTCAACAAGAAGAGACAGAACTTCATAACCATCAAATGGCGCTAGCAGAAGAGCAATCGATCTTAGCTAATCAAGCGGCTGCGATGCAAAAAGCCATTCAAATGGAGCAAGAACGTCAGGCCAAAGCAGCTGCTGAAGCTGCAGCTGCGGCGGCCGCAGCTGCAAACAATTCATCAGGCGGTAGTACAGAAAGTGGCGGTGGAAGTACCGTTTCAGCTCCAGCAGTATCAGGTGGATCTTTCACAAGACCATCAGCAGGTTACCTGTCTTCAGGATTTGGTGCTCGTTGGGGTAAATTGCATGCAGGCGTGGATATTGCAGCTAAAGGAACGGTTCCTGTTGTATCAGCAGCGGATGGGGTAGTTATCCGTTCGTACTATTCATCTAGTTACGGGAATGCGATCTTTATTGCGCACTCCATTAACGGACAAACATATACAACAGTATATGCTCACTTAAGCAGCCGTGCAGTGGGCGAAGGACAAGTCGTATCTAAAGGCCAGTTCATTGGAAACATGGGGAACACAGGTGATTCCTATGGCCAGCATTTACACTTTGAGCTTCACCGCGGTGGCTGGAATGCATCTAAGTCTAATGCTATTAATCCGGTTGGAATCGTGCCATTGTAAACAGTTAATTCCTTTATAAAAAGCGCAATCTGTCTATTCATTTCATTAGACAGATTGCGCTTTTTTAATATAGATGAAAAATAATAGAGAAACGTTTCCACATATGATATGATTTGAGCTGAGGTGATACCATGGCAACGATAAAGGACGTAGCTAAATTAGCTGGAGTAGGCTTAGGAACAGCTTCACGGGTTATTAATGAGTCTGGATATGTTAGTGAAGAAACGAAGAAGAAAGTCTTAGAAGCAATCGATAAACTAGGATATGTTCCAAATGAAACAGCAAGGGCATTCGTGACACAAGATAATAAAACGGTTGCGTTGTTTCTACCTTCTATTCATCATGCTTTTTTTTCAGAGTTGGCCTACTATATTGAAGATGAGCTTGATAAAAGAGGCTACAAAATGATTCTTTGTAATTCAAGTGGCCAGAAGGAGAAGGAACTTAAGTATATTAGTATGCTTAAGCAGAATAAGGTTTCAGGGATTATTGGAATTTCCTATAACCCGATTGAGAATGAAATCAATCATTCAATGCCAATTATTTTAGTTGATCGCCATATCGGAGAGATCCCTTTTGTTTCAAGTGACAATTACGGTGGGGGGAAGATGGCTTTACAGGTATTAAAAGAAACGGGATGTCAGCACGTTGCTTATATAGGGACTTATTCCAAAACCGTCTTTACCGAAGTAGAAAAAAGGATCAAAGGATTTGAAGATGCGGCGAAGGAAGTCGGAATAAAGTATACCCTTTACATTGAAGAAGATCCGATTAAAGACCAAACCACTTTTTTACACACCTTCTTAGATCAATACAAGGATATAGATGGGGTATTTGTTGAGAATGATATGATGGCACTAGAGCTCGTACAACTTGTACAAGATAGAAAGATCAAGATTCCAGAAGAGCTTTCCATTATAGGGTATGATGGCATTCAGACGTATGCGATGCTAAGACCCAAGCTTTCTTCCATTAGGCAACCGGTGGAATTAATGGGGAGAAGTTTAGTGGAGCTGTTAATCAAGAAAGTGAATGGAGAACAGGTGACATCTGAGATCCATCCCGTCCAGTTTTTAAAGGGTGAAACCACACGATAATTAAATTTAGAATATTTTCAAAACGGATTGACAAATAGAGGTCTGTTTTATATACTTGGGTTAAAGATGGAAACATTTCCACCTCTTATATAAGGGCAGTGCCCTTTTATTTATAGCTATTGTGGAAACATTTCCATATACAAAAAAGGGGGAAAGAATATGAGGAAAATTGTTAGCCTTTTCATGATTTTTGTACTAGTGTTTGCTTTAGCAGCCTGTTCCAATTCTACCAATCAGGTAGACTCAAGCAAGAATGCAGATTCAGAAGAAGTAAAAGAATTAAAAGTATGGGTACATGTTTCTGCAGATGAGCCAGAGGGCTTAAACTATGATTTGCGAGCGAAGGAATTTGAAGAAGCACATGAGAATGTAAAGGTAACGGTGGAACACATCGTAAAAACCGGTGAGGGTAGCGGGTATAATGATCGATTAAACGCAGCAATCACTACGGGGGATCTACCGGATGTCATTACACTAGAAAGCGTACATACGGCATCCTACGTTGACTCAGAACTTCTTTTACCTTTAGATGAATATTTAGATCAAGCTACTGTTGACTCATACCTAGATGCAATCGTAAAAGCAGGTAGTGTTGGAGATCATCTATATGCATTACAATCCTTTGATTTATCTTCACCTGTATTCTTTAACCCCGATCTTTTTAAAGCTGCTGGAATAGAAATTCCGGCTGATGAAAATGGAAATTGGACGCTAGATTTGGCTTGGAATTACGATGAGTTTTTAAAGAATGCTAAGATCCTTAAAGATTTTATGGGGCAAGAGCCTGTGCATATGTTCCCTGATAACAGCGGATGGCAAATGTATGCTCATTCACCTATTATCTTCTCTAATGATGGTGAATTAGTTGGAGAAAATGGCTTAGATACAGATGGTTATTTAAATAGTAAAAATACCATGGAAGCTTTCAAGTTTATGGAAACCCTTTTTAGAGAAGGAATTGTTTCTCCGACTGTTCGAGAAAATGCCTTTGCTTTAGAAAAAGCAGCCATAAGTTTTGAAGGTCCTTGGATGATTGATGTTTTAACAAAAGAGTATCCTGATTTGAATTGGTCTTTGATGCCTTATCCATTTGGAAAAGAAGGTCATCAATCGGCACCACATGGAAGCTGGTATGTAGCTGCTACACAAGCAACCAAATACCCAGAACTCACATCTGAACTAGTTGCTCATTTAACGAATAAGGATAGTGCGAAGGCGATGGAAGAAGCAGCGGGGCTCATCCCTGGTCATGAAGAGTTACTTGCCTCTTCGGAAAAATATAGCGAGTATCCTAGAAAGCTAATGTTAGATCAGTTAGTAGAGACAGAACATGTAAAACCGAAATCACCAATCTTCCCAGTGCTTGAAGATGTACTCGGAGATATTGTGGAAGGAATAGCGTTAGAAACGGATTCTGTTGAGAAACTAGTTGAGGATGCGATTGAAAAAGCCGAAAGAGAGGCTGCTAGATTTAAGTAAAAGCTTATAATGATAATAAAATAGTGAGTGTACGATGGTTCGTACACTTTCTATTCTATTAAGGAGTTTTTTATATGAACAAAATCAGAAGAAGAATCAATAAACATGGATTTCTAGGTTTCATTTTAAGTAGTAAATGTCTATTTTTACTTCCTGCATTTATTTTAATTGGTGTGTTTGTTATTTATCCACTTCTTCTCGCAGTTGGTTATTCCTTCACGGATTATTATCTTTTAAAACCAAATGATATTTCATTTGTCGGATTTGAAAACTACACGGAGATTGCGCAGGATAAATATGCAAAACAGTCTTTCGTTAACTCTACCAAATATGTCATTTTTATTGTGCCTCTACAAGTTGCATTATCCTTATTTTTAGCCATTCTCATTGCGAAAAAGTCAAAAGTGAATACCTTTTTTAGAACAGCATTCTTTTCGCCATATATTCTCTCTATTATCGTAGTCTCCTTGTTATGGAAAAATATCTTGGATCCAGAACTAGGTATTGTAAACGTATTTTTAGCTGAGTTAGGCTTTGCAAAACAGGAATTCTTCGCTAATCCAGATCTAGCACTCCAAACGATTTCCTTTATTATTCTTTGGCAAGGGATAAGCTTTCAAATGTTAATCATCATGGCTGCCCTTCAGGAAATTCCGTCTTCCTTGTATGAAGCAGCCGATATAGAAGGTGCGAATGCTTGGCAAAAGTTTAGGTATATTACTGTTCCAAGTATAAAGGATCAGCTTGTTTTTGTACTAATTGTCGTGACTACAGGGACATTTAAAATCATCATTGAACCGTTAGTGTTAACAAATGGAGGTCCCCAAGGCAGTACGTCTAGCATTCTTTTATACATGTTTGAACAAGGAACTAGATACCGTCAGATTGGCTACTCAAGTGCCATAACCGTTGTATTCGCATTACTATTGATACTTATCGCATTTGTTCAAAGAAAACTGGTTAAGGAGGAATAAAAAATGGAGAAATTTAATGTAATTAACTTTTTAAAGATTCTTCTATTAATTGCATTTACGATTCTGTTCCTATTCCCCACTGTTTGGATGTTTGTAAGTAGTACGAAATCGGTAGCAGAAATAGCAAAAGAAATTGGAACGATTCATAGTTTTATACCCAATTTCAGTAACATGAGTTCCTGGTTAGATCCTTATAAGGAAATGTTCAGCAGATTTAATTTTGGGCTTCATTTCTTTAATAGTGTTCTATATAGTTGCGTAATTGTTTTCGGTAGTTTAGTGGTTAACTCACTTGCAGGATATGCATTGGCTACCTTTGATATCCCTTTTAAAAAATATATTACGGCTACTTTACTCATTTTAATTATCTTCCCGTTTCAGTCTGTTCTGATCCAAATATTTATTATCATCAATGAAATGAACCTGACGAATACGGTTTGGGGATTAGCATTGCCGCATATCGGAAGTGCCTTTAATATCTTCCTCTTTATGGTGTTTTTCAAAAAAATTCCTAAAGAGCTAAGAGAATCGGCCTATATGGATGGTGCTTCGGACTGGCAAATATTCACGAAAATTGCTGTTCCTATTTCAAAACCGATTTTCATGACGATTGGTATTCTGGTTTTTGTAGGTTCGTGGAATGATTATGTTTGGCCTCTTATGGTCTTTACGGAAACAAACAAATATCCATTATCAGTTGCTGTAAATATTATGAACGAAACGAAACCGATCTACTTAAACCAGGTGATGGCGGGGCTAACCGTTACCACGATTCCCATTCTATTCGTGTATATCTTTGGTCAAAAATACATTATGCCGCAAAACTCAACAACTGGAATTAAATAAATTCTATTAGAGGTGACTTATGAGTTTACTATATGACCTTAACTTGAATGAGGGAAAGGGACGTGTAACCAAAGAACGGGTTCGGGGCCATCTGTTACCTATTGAATATGTCTTTAATCAGGCAAGGTATAAGGAGAGTTGTTCTCCAAGGTGGGTCATTTCTTCACTTGAAGGTTACGCGTTAGATTTTGACGGATACTCCACATATATAAAGGATCAAGCAATACAAGTAAATGGGTCCTTGACGATAGCGACGGTTATTGCTCCGCGTTGTTTTGAAGCCTGTCATGGAGAAGTGTCGACCACCATCATTGATCAATTAGATCAAGAGAAGAAAAAAGGATTTGCGTTAAGCCTTTATCAGCATGGGGAAGTTCAATTTGAAATAGGGGATGGTAGTCGTATACATACATGTAGGAGCAATGAACAATTAGAATTGTTCAAGAAATCACTAATTACGGCTACCTTTAACCAAGAAACCAAACGAATCTCGCTTTCTATTGATTCCCAACAAGTACTTTGTGAGGCAATAGAAGGATTTGAGAATGCTGATCTTCCCTTATCAATTGGATTAAATAACACCCCCTTTAAAATCAGCGATGTGTTTAAGGCTGGAATGTTTTCTGGGTTAATCGACTTTATACAGATTTATGATGAAGCTTGGTCAGCGGAAATGATTCAAATATATTTTACTAAGATTCAAGATAAGCTTTCACTTGATTTTAAGGACATTGATCTTGATGAAAGGAAGCTTTTAGATGATATTCATCGGCCGCAATATCATGCGATACCGCCACAGCATTGGATGAATGAACCCCATGCCCCTTTTTACTACAAGGGAAAGTATCATTTGTTTTATCAGAAGAATGCAACGGGTCCTTATTTCTCGAATTTGCATTGGGGACATTGGACAAGTGATGATATGGTCTTTTGGAAAAATGAAAAGACGGCGTTATTTCCACAAAGGGGTGAATTAACGCCATCAGGGGTGTGGTCTGGTTCAGCTACTATCGGACCAAAGGGCATTCCGTATCTGTTTTACACCTCCGCCAATTTTGCAAAAGAATATAACCAGGGGGTTGCCATTGCTCGACCCAAAAATATAGAGGATCTCCATCTAGTGGAATGGGAAATGGATCATCACGGTGCCATTATACAAACGGAAAATCAAGGGATGCCGTCTCAATTCAGGGATCCATTTGTCTGGAAGGATGATCAGGATGAGAAATGGTACCTCATCATAGGCGGTGGGATAGAAGAGGTAGGGCCGACAGCGTGGATCTATGAATCTACTGATTGTGAGAATTGGCAGTTTAAAGGGGACTTTTTCACAGTCAATAATAAGGATTACCCTTATTTAGGAACAAATTGGGAGCTGCCTGTTTTGCTGCCGGTTTCTGACGATAAAGGAAATACCAAACATCTCTTTTTATTCATGAGTTATTTTAACAAGGAATCAATATACGAAGTTGATACTTATTATTATCTTGGAGAATTCGATAAGAATAGCCGTAAGTTTATTCCCGATACACCTGAACCCCAACTGATGGATTACGGAAGGTTTAAATTTAGTGGGCCAAGTGGCTTCGTTGATCCAGTTACGAATCAATCGATTGTATTCTCCATCCTTCAAGGAAACCGGAATGAGCAGGAAGAGTATGATTCTGGCTGGGCCCACAATACAGGGCTTCCTATTGAGGTGTATTTAGAAAAGGATGAACTCAGGGTAAAACCGATACAAAATCTAGTGGCTTTAAGGGACAAAGTACTAATGGATGAAACGGATCAACCATTAGGTCAACTGAATGAAAAACTGAAAGAAATAAAAGGGAAAATGCTTGAGGTTATTGTGGAGTTCGAACATACAGAACAATTGGTAGGGTTTGCGTGTAAAAAAGATCCGACGAATCAAGAGAAAACATGCCTTGTCTATGATAGAGAAAAGAAGAGAGTTTGGCTCGACCGAAGCAAAAGTAGTTTGGGTCGTGAAGGGGATATTCAAGGTGGCGAACTTGAGATCGATAAGGGATTTTCAGCACATATTTATATTGATCACTCAGCCATTGAATGCTACTTAAATAACAGAAAAATGATTTCAAGCAGGGCTTACCCGACATTAAAGAATAGTGATTATATCTCTTTAATTGGTGAGGAAGAAATTTTGATCAAATCAATGAAAGTCTACGAGCTGAAATCAATTTGGAAAAAAGGAGAATTGAGTGAACAGAATGACCATACAAACGAAAGCTATTAATCAAACGTATCGACATAACTATCATCTAATGCCTGAGTGTGGGTGGATGAATGACCCAAATGGATTTTCAACCTTTAATAATGAATATCACCTTTTTTATCAGTATTATCCTTATGATACCGTATGGGGTCCCATGCATTGGGCGCATGCAGTGAGTTCGGACCTAATCAAATGGAGTCACAAGGAAATCGCATTAAAGCCAGGTAAAGACTATGACCGGAATGGTGTCTTTTCTGGTTCTGGGATTCAAGTCGGTCAGGAGCATTGGCTGTATTATACAGGTCATATTGATTCCCTTCTGGATGACCTCTACGATCAGGATTTTAAAAAGAAATCATATTCTGAAACACAAGAAACCATTCCCTATATTAGACAGGTTCAGTGTCTGGCAAAATCAGTAGATGGGGTAACTTACGAAAAGTATGAGAGTAACCCAGTTATTTCATCAGAACAGGTTCCAGCGGGGATAAGGGTAGAGGATTTCAGAGATCCAAAGGTATGGATCTATCAGAATACGTTTTATATGGTGGTTGGAGCAAAGAGTAGGGAGCATATCGGTCATGTATTATTCTATACGTCCAAAGATGGCTTGAGTTGGAAATATTTAAATCAGTTGTCACTAGGTAAGGAGTATGGAACGGTATGGGAGTGCCCAGATCTATTTGAACTGGATGGCAAACATGTCTTGCTATTTTCACCTCAGGAAAAACCGCGTGTGGGGAATAGGTTTGAAAATGTTCACTCCACCATGGCTTTCATAGGGGAGTTTAATTATTCAACAGGTGAATTCACAGTGGAAAGTGAGCAAGAACTTGACGAGGGCTTTGACTTTTATGCACCTCAATCTCTTTTGACTGATGAAGGGAAAAGAGTGATGATCGCATGGATGAATATGTGGGAGAGAAGCTATCCCTTGCATGAGTTGGGGCATGGCTGGAATGGTTCAATGACACTTCCTAGAGAACTATCAATTATAAATGGAAGGCTTATTCAAAAGCCTTATCAGAAAATAGAAACCTATCAAAGAAATGGCATAGAAAAGAATGATTTTTCGATCAATGGACTTTACGAGAATACTAGTCTGAATGGGAATAGTCAAAGACTAGATATTGAATTTGAGATGACAGAAAGCCATCAGTTTACGATTGAGTTTTTCAAAGATACAAATGAAAAGCTATCATTAACATTTGATAAGAGTAAAAATGAAATCGCTTTAGATCGAAGTGAGTCCGAATATGTCATTGAAAATACGGGGAGTAAAAAGGACTATATCAGAAGTCAGTCGATTGATTTATCCAATTCAGTTCATCTGTCAATCTTTCTAGATGTGTCATCCATTGAGATTTTTGTGAATAACGGTGAGCAAGTATTTACCTCCTTATATTTTTCAAAGGAAGTAAGCGAAAGAATTTTATTCGATTCTCAAGGTACGACACAGGTGAACAGGCTTTTGAAATGGGAGCTTGTTTAGATTCTTTATGTAAAAAAGATAAAAGGGAATCCTTATGGGTTTCCTTTCTATTTGCTAATTAATGTAAGCGGTTTCTCGTCCCGTTTTTATAAATCATTAAAAGGAGTGTGGGGAATTACATGAATGCAAAAGCGTTTATTCAAAAGGTTACTATCATTATCATTTCATTCGTCCTTATTTTATTCAGTGTCATTACCATGAAACCTCAAAAATTTGTAGAAGCAGCGAATACTCTTACTAATCCAGGATTTGAAACAGGAGATCTTAGTGGCTGGACAGTGGTTAGTGGAAATGCATTTAGTGATTTGGATATTAGTTCAGAATCAGATTATTGGAATAAACAAGCGTTTAAGCAAAGGAACTTTTGGCATATATGGGGTGGTAGAGGCGATAACACGAAAGTCGGTGTCATGCAATCCGAAACCTTTACCCTTGGCGGTGACGGGCAAATTGATTTCCTTACGGGAGGACAAAATGATATCAATCATTTATATATTGCCTTAGTACGGGAATCCGATGGAGCGGAATTAATGAAAGCAACAGGAACAGGCACGGACGAGTATTCTAAAGTAAGTTGGGATGCTTCCGCTTATATAAATACGGTGGTAAGAATGAAAGTGGTCGATCAGTCTACAGAAGGGCATATCAACTTGGATGATGTAAATGTACCACCTACCCCTTCCCTCCATGATCATATCGAACCGTCGATTTACAATCATGATTTTGAGTATACAGCACTTGTACCGTTTGAAATTAAAGGGTGGGAGATGGTTAGTGGAGATGCATTTGGCCCAAATAGTTTAGTTCATGAAGAATTTTGGAGTCAAGGAGATACATTTCACCATGAAGGCAACCATCACTTATGGTCTTTTAAAGACGGGGGAGATGAACAGGTTGGTGAATTGCATTCAGAAACTTTTACCTTGGATGGATCCGGTGGGATTGATTTTCTAATCGGGGGAGGAGAGGATTACGAGAACTTATATGTCGCTCTTGTGAGGAAATCAGATGGAAAAGAACTGTTTAAAGAAACGGGGCGCAATACGGAGATGTACCAGAGAGTGTATTGGGATGCCTCAGCCCATATTGGAGAATCTGTATATATAAAAATAGTAGATAAGGCGACAGGTGCTTGGGGACATATTAGTGTTGACGACTTTCATGTATATAATTCTGTATATTCTGGAGGGTTAGTTGGTCATTGGAATTTAGATGAAGGATCAGGAAAGATAACTAAAGAGCAAGTATCAGGAAATAAAGATCCAGTCGATTATCACTTAAATGAGGCTGTTTTTCAATCATCTCAAGATCCGTTATGGAAGAAGGATGGAATTTCAAATCATGCTTTGTTATTCGATGGGTATTCCACATGGGTCACTCGTACACCAGACGAAATACCGGTTCCTAGCGAAGCGATGACACTTGAAGCATGGGTAGCGCCTCGTAATTTTGAACACGGTGATGAGGGACGGCTTTCTGCTATTGTCAACCAGCACGATAGAGACAGAAAAGAAGGGTTTATCCTAGGCAGTTACCGTCATGGCACGTGGGGCTTGAACTTCGGAACGGGATCCGATTGGCATGAAGTCATGTCAGATACTCTGCTACCTTTAGATGAGTGGTCTTATGTGGTGGCAACCTACAATAGCGTAACTGGGGAAGCGGTACTCTACCAAAATGGTCAAAAGGTGGCATCACGTGATTTCCCAGCAGGACAAAAGATTAAACCGAGTGTTAAAGATTTATTGATTGGTAAAAACAATGATGGTATGTGGTTATATGGATTTCACTTAAATATGTTTAGTGGGTTACTAGATGAAGTAAAGATTTATAATCATGCATTGACCTCGGCGGATATAAAAAAATCCTATGATTCGTATGTAGATGCTTTAGGCGGAAACTTACCAACACCGGATATGAAGATGGACCGAAGTATATTGGGTAATGATCAGCATCGTCCACAGTTTCATATGTCACCTCCAAACCATTGGGGAAATGAACCTGGTGGTCCCATTTACTTTAATGGTCAATATCATACTTTTTACCAAAGCAATCCACGAGGGCCTTTTTGGAATCATATCCGTTGGGGACATCTTGTAAGTGACGATATGGTACAGTGGCGTGATGTCGATGATGCAGTGATTCCGGGGAGATACGATGTTGATCCGGAGGGAGCCTGGGCTGGTGGAGCGGTAGTGGATGACAACGGTGTTCCTGTTATTTTCTATACAGCAGGAGATGATCGTGATTCACCTAACCAACGAATTAATATTGCTAGAAGTACCTATAAGGAAGATGGTGACAATGATTTAAACCGTTGGGAAAAGCACCCTGAAGTAATATTAGACCAGAAAGACGGGCAAGGAATCAAAGGAGAATTCCGGGATCCGTTTGTATTCAAGGATGGTAACACCTGGTTTATGCTTGTTACTTCTGGAAAAGAGGATTCAAGTGGTAAGCCGATTGGGGGAACTGCCCTTGTGTATTCAACAGAGGATTCAAGCTTTGAAAACTGGACGTATCGAGGAGATTTATTTGTAGGAGATTATAATCAATTTCCGAAAACAGGAAGGGTTTGGGAGCTTCCAATCTTGCTGCCTTTAGGTGATAGCGGAAAGTATATATTCCTAATAAATCCGGCTAAAACTTCTAGAGATGAGTATCAGTCAAGGTACACATACTATTGGATTGGAACTTGGAATGCCGAAACAGCTAGATTTACACCAGATCATGCAACACCAACCTTATTAGATGTGGGTGACCACTTTACTGGTCCAGCTGGCATGGTTTCCCCAGATGGTAGAACAATCATTCATAGTATTACGCAAGGAAGACGACCAGCTGATGATGACTATTCTGCAGGGTATGCTCATAATTATGGTTTGCCAGTAGAAGTTTCCTATCGAACAGATGGTAGGCTTGGGATTCAGCCTATTGAAGAGTTAAAGCAATTAAGAGGTCAGCAGCTAGTCAATCTGACTACAGATACATCCTTTCATGATGCGAATCAAGCCCTATCCAGTGTGAAAGGTGATATGTTGGAAATTGAGCTGGAACTCGATAATGGATCTGCAAATGAAGCCGGTATTAGCTTGAGACGTTCACCTAATGGAGAAGAAGAAACGATTGTGTACTACAAAGAGAGCAGTAAAGAATTATGGATAAACCGATTAAAGTCCAGTATGGATCCAGATATAGAGAAATGGTATCAAGGTGGAACAGCTGATATTGGTACAGAAAATATCAAGTTTCATATTTATGTTGACCGATCGGAAATTAATGCCTACTTAAATGGAATAAAGAGCTTAACGACTAGAGCATACCCAACCCGCAATGATTCAACAGGGATACAGCTTTGGGCCAATGCTGATAGCAGTACGATTACGGTTAAATCGTTAAAGATTTGGGAAATGAAGTCTGCCTATACACCAGTCAAAGCCACGGGAGTATCGTTACATCCGGCTACTATGGAATTGATCGAGGGAGACAGTGAGTTACTCACCCCCACTGTAACACCTGCTAACGCAACAAATAAGGAGGTAATTTGGACATCTAGTAATCCTTCTATTGCTACAGTGGTAAATGGGAAAGTTACAGCAAAAGCGGTTGGTAGCACAACAATCACTGCAACCACAAGAGATGGCGGTTTTAAAGCGAACAGCAAAATCATTGTGATTTCGGAACCGCCACATGATGAACTAGTAAATCATGATTTTGAACTGCCTAATTTATCTGGGTGGACGGTTCTAAATGGGGATGCATTCACTGATCTTGATGTTACAGCCGCCAAAGATTGGGGCTGGGGTGGACCATTTAATCATAATGGAGATTATCATTTGTATGGGATCGACAATGGGGATGATGCACAAGTAGGTACCATTCGTTCTCAAAAGTTTACGCTTGGTGGAAATGGTCAAATCGACTTCCTCATTTCAGGTGGGAATGATATCTACAACCTATATGTCGCTCTAGTAAGAGATTCAGATGGAAAGGAATTAATGAAGGTAAGTGGTGGGAACCAAGAAGGCTATACACGTGTGAAGTGGGATGCTTCAGAGTATATTGGTGAAAAGGTGTATATGATGGTGGTAGATAAGGCTACTGGTTCTTGGGGGCATATTAGTATCGATGATGTCAATGCACCCGTTCAACCACCTGCAAAAGTGACTATATCCAATCCTGACTTTGAGAGTGGAGATTTAACAGGATGGACAAATGTGAGCGGGGATGCATTTAGTCAGCTCGATATTACATCTGAAAATAGTTGGAGCTGGGGATGCTGCTTTCATCAACAGGGTACGTATCACCTCTGGAATTTTAAAGACGGTGGAGACAGTCAGATAGGTGAAATTCATTCAGATACATTTACACTACACGGAAGTGGATGGGTTGATTTCTTACTTAGTGGTGGAAAGGATATGGATCACTTATATGTATCTTTGGTCCGGGCTTCTGATGGAAAGGAACTATTTAAAGCAACAGGGTCAGAGGATGAAAAGTATACAAGGGTATATTGGGATGCCTCTTCCTATGTAGGTGAAGAAGTCTATATGAAAATCGTTGATAATTCCACTGGGGGATGGGGGCATATAAATGTAGATGATTTCCATGTCTTTAATACAGAAGCAGACATCACAACGAATGACCGCTATGAAAAGTATCGTTCCCAGTTTCACTACACACCCGATAGAAATTGGATGAATGATCCCAATGGACTGGTGTATTTTGAGGGAGAATACCATCTTTTTTATCAGCATAATCCAACGAGCACCACTTGGGGCCCGATGAATTGGGGTCATGCTGTAAGTACAGATCTTATACATTGGGATACCTTACCTATTGCACTTGAAGAAGATGAAAATGGCTTTATTTGGTCTGGAAGTGTGGTGGTTGATGAGAACAATACGGCTGGTTTTGGTAAAAACGCTATGGTGGCAATGTTTACTCACGAAAAGGGAGGAAATCAAATTCAAAGCCTCGCTTTTAGTTCAGATAAAGGTCGAACATGGAAAAAATATTCAGGAAATCCTGTGATTGCAAATACAGATCATCTTCCAGTGTTCAGAGATCCAAAAGTATTTTGGCACAGCCCCAGTAATAAATGGGTGATGTTACTTGCAGCAGAAAATATACAACAGGAGCAGTTTGTAAGAATTTATACATCATCTGATTTGAAGAATTGGTCCTTTGCGAGTGATTTTGGAAAGAATGAAGGATCTCACGCAGGTGTTTGGGAAGTACCTGATTTATTTGAGTTGCCAGTTGATGGAGACGAAAATAATAAAAAATGGGTGATGCAGGTAAGTTTAAGTAATGGAGCACCTGCTGGTGGATCAGGTGTTCAGTATTTTATAGGTCATTTTGACGGAAAAGCATTTACAAATGAACATTCAGCAGAAACGATTCTTTATGCTGATTATGGCGCTGATTATTATGCGCCATTAACCTTTAATCATATCCCATCTTTGGATGGACGGCGTATCGCCATGGGATGGATGAATAATTGGAGCTATGGTCAAAGTATTCCTACTTCCATCTGGAGAAGCAAGATGTCTCTTCCTCGAGAACTCGAATTGAAGACTGTACCAGGTGTAGGTGTGCGTTTGACTCAGAATCCTGTAAGTGAATTCAATACTTTAAGAGAAACAGTTAATAGCTGGACCAATCAATTACTATCCCCGAACAGTAATTTGTTGTCTAATGTAAAAGGAGATACTTTGGAGATAGTTGCAGAATTTCAAACAGATAACGCAACGGCTACCGAATTTGGCTTTCGGGTACGAACGGGAAACGGTGAACAAACAACGATAGGCTATGATAGGGTCAATTCAAAACTATTCGTAGATCGTTCGGAATCAGGGGCAACAAACTTTCATCCAACGTTTAAAGCGAGACATGAAGCACCTATGCAAACCAATAATAATAAAATAACCCTTCGTATCATTATTGACCGATCCTCTGTAGAGGTCTTCGGAAACAATGGTCAAATCGTGTTGACGGACCAAATATTTCCACAGTTACAGAGTGATGGAATAAAAATATATTCTATTGATGGGGATGTAACGGTCAATTCATTGAAAGTGTACCAGTTAAAGTAAGCCCTGTAATTATTCAAGCGCATGTTTTGCCTACTTCCTGAGTAGATGCAAGCTGCGCTTTTTTATTATATATTGATGTTTTATTTAATTCCTAGTTTACAGATGGGCATAATATGAATTATAGTATAGGAACAGCCAAAAATTGAAATCACTACTTTACTAATGGAGGGGAAACAGATGGCAGAAGCATATCCGGTAATCGAGGGAGCGGAAGAATTTTTCTTCAAGGGAAGTGAGGTTGGAGTACTTATTTCTCATGGTTTTCTTGGGACACCTCAGAGCGTACGCTATATTGGGGAAGAATTTGCAAGTTTAGGATATTCCGTTTTATGTCCTAGATTACAGGGACACGGAACTCACTATGAAGATCTAGAAGCTTGTTCCTATCAAGACTGGTTCTCTTCATTAGAAAAGGCATATTTACAATTAAAACAACATTGTTCACATATTTTTGTAATCGGGCAATCCATGGGTGGAACATTATCACTTCGTTTAGCTCATCGATACAAAGAAATTAAAGGTCTCGTTTTAATAAATGCTGCTTTGCAAGTTCCTGCCTACGAATATTTAAAAGATCAAGTTGAACCCCGGTTTCTAGATGAGTCAGATCCAGATATTCATGAAGAGGGTGTCCATGAAATTACTTATTCAAAGGTACCATTAAAAGCGGTTCATGAATTACAAAATGTAATGAAGGGCACTTTAAGCATTCTCCCAGAGATAGAGAGCCCGGTTTTAGGCATTCGTTCATCTGTGGATCATGTCGTTCCACCTGCCAATACCGATTATATTCTTCAAACCGTACAATCAACTACTAAGGAAAGACTCGTACTAGAAAATTCCTTCCATGTAGCATCAATGGACTATGACAAAGACCAAATCGTGAAAAGTGGACATCTGTTTATTCAACAGATAGTAGCAAAGGAACTGGTTTTAAAATAATAGAAATGAATATTTAAAATTTTGAATTTACTATTGATTTTTTTTCCTTACATGGATATAATTGTTTCAAATCAATTTTAACAATCGAGAGATCATTTCTTTATACTATCTAATAGATAGGTATATTTAGCATCTAGTTAATAGTTTATTGGCTATATGAAAAATAGATCCTAATAAAGAAGAAGGAAAAGGAATATAAATCGGTATATTTTCTGGACTTATGCAGTCTTGGGAAATATACCTTTTTTTGTTGAAGGAAAAAGGGGATTTTCGTGTAACAGAAACTAAATAAAGGGAGATTCTCAGAAGGCACTATTAGCAAGCTGAGGATAGACCGACAACTTTTGGAAGGTGGTGGTATGCCATTTTCCGTGGTTGTCGGTTTTTTTTATTAAAAATAGGGGGATTCTTATGAAAGAAATTATCATTCAAAATTTACTCTCGCCAGTGGTGTTGTTTTTTCTATTAGGGTTACTTGCAGCATTAGTAAAATCTGATCTGAAAATTCCTAATGGTCTAAGTGAGGCATTAAGCATTTATTTATTAATTGCGATTGGGTTAAAAGGGGGAATCGAACTCTCTCATTATTCTATTGAAACCGTTGTGGGTCCTATCCTAGGAGCTCTATTTATCGGGGGCATTATCCCTTTTCTAACACTATTTATTCTACGATTCATTAAGATGGATGTGCAAAATTCGATTGGGTTGGCAGCTACATATGGCTCCATAAGTATCGTTACCTATGGTGCTGCACTTACCTTTCTAGACAAAAATGGAACCTCTTACGAAGGCTTTATGAATGCGATTGTTGTACTTATGGAAAGCCCGGCAATATTAGTGTCATTGCTTTTATATAAAATATTAGAGGCAAATAAGGGAACGGGAGCATTTTCTACCCGGACTCTAGGGTTCCTTCCTCCGTCAGCAAGCTTGCTTAATAGAGAAGTTTTAAGAGAAAGTATTTTTGGAAAAAGTATCATTCTTTTAGTAGGAAGTTTATCCATTGGCCTGTTTCTTGGTGAACGTGCTGTTTCCACAGTGAAACCTCTTTTTATTGATTTATATGGTAGTATTTTAATTCTTTTCCTCTTAAATATGGGGTTGGTTGCTGGAAAACGGTTACCAGAAGTTAAAAAACATGGTCTACGATTATTAATGTTTGGATTGCTAACGCCACTCCTATTTGGAATGTTAGGGGTCTTTATAGGGAATCTCGTAGGACTCTCTTTAGGAGGAACTACCTTAATGGGAGTTTTAGCAGGAAGTGCATCTTATATCGCTGCTCCAGCTGCTTTAAAAACATCTGTCCCAGAAGCGAACCCGTCCATTTATCTTGGTTTATCTTTAGGAGTGACGTTCCCATTTAATCTTATTCTTGGGATACCTGTTTATTATGAAATAGCAAAATGGATGCAATAGGGGGAAGATTTTATGATAAAAAAGACGTTAATCATAACAGGTTTCAATGAGAAAATGCTACAATCCATTCCAGAGATTTCACAAAAATCGACAGAAGAGCTACTTATTTTTAATAGTTTAGGAGAAGTAATATCCCAACCGTATGGATGCTTAGTAAGGGATATTATTTTAGCAATAAACTTTGAAAATGTAGTAGAGATATATGTAATAGGTGACGAAAAGAAATCAAGCATTTCTGAAGAGGAAATCCTCATTAGATTGGAAAAATCAGGGGTTACCAAACAGGTAATTGAAACTCTTGATTATATTAATTCTGTAGGTGATAGTACGATTAACTGGTTAAAAGGGCCACAGGTTACTAGAGAAAAAATTAAAAGAAATATAGATATAATAAAAAAGCATCCACTCATTCCAAGGTCACTACCGGTGAAAGGGTTTATTGTTAACACAGAGACAAATGAGATTGATATGATTTCTTAAAGTAGAAGAGGGATTCCCTCTTCTATTTTTATTGATGAAAGTCGAAATTTGTAGAAATGTATTGAGCATTACGAAGTAAAACCTCCTCTATTCCTATACTCAAATGTAAAATTTGGTACTATAATAGTAATACTTACACAGGATAATCGGACTATAAGGGGTGAATGGGATATTGAATGAGGGAAATCTTTCTTTAAAATTAGTAGGATCGGTGCTAGGGGAAGATGTATATGCAAAAAACAAATCCATTCCACTGCTACGAAAGGGAACGGTGTTAAACGAAAGACATATCTTCGTTTTACAAAGTCATTTAAATCATAACAATTTACGGCTGGAAACGTGTTCGATTCATCAACCATCGATAAGTGTTGAAGAACTAGAACAGAACTATAAGGAGTCTCTAGGGCAGTTAAAATCGATTTTCGAAGATTTGGAAGCAGCTATAAATGGTAGCGCTTCCAATCAGCCGTTACAACAGCTCGAGCATATGTATACACCTATGCTTAATACAATCGTTGCAGAGGATGAGCATTTTGAACTACTTAAGCTCCTTAGAAAAGACGATGAGTTTACCTATGTTCATTCGTTAAATGTAGGGGTTGTCTCATCTATCATTGGAAAACTATTAGCGATGGATAAAGAAGAAATCCTGCTTCTTGGTGAAACAGGAATTTTGCATGATATCGGGAAGCTTTCTATTCCTCTTTCGGTTTTAAAAAAGAACGGACAATTAGACCCCGAGGAATGGGAGCTTATTCGAAATCATACCGTGGAAGGCGTACAAATACTGAAAAATATGGGTGAGACTCGGACGAAGGTGATAATGGGTACACTTTTGCATCATGAAAGATTAGATGGGTCGGGGTATCCTTATGGAGTTCGAGAAGATGTCATTCCTTTTCATGCCCAAATCATTTCGGTCGCGGATACATATGATGCAATCACGGCGGTCCGTCCGTATAAGGGGGAGCAATCACCTATCGTAGCCGTTATGATATTAATGGAGGAAACCGCAAAGGGGAAACTCAGTTCTGCGATTACTGTCCCTTTTACCAAATACTTAATGGACCAATTTATCGGACAACAAGTGTTGTTAAATACAGGGGAGCAAGGGACGATTATTACGGTTTACGATGATATGCCACATTGTCCACTTGTGTATTTAGGCGAGAATGTTTATATCGATTTACGTTTTGATCATACACGCTCATTAAAGGATGTTGTTTCATATTAATTATTGGGGGCTACAAATATGGACAGAATTCATTACATGCAGGAAAGAAATAAGCTCGTCACGATTTTATTATGGATCTGCTTTGCCCTCGGGCTTGGCAGTAACTTTGCTGCAAACGTTAGCACACAGGGAATAGTTACTTTTGCAATTGTAGGTTTTACACTTGTAGCCATTATTACTACATTAACCGTAACAAGACGGTTCACACTACATATTCACTACATTGTGGCAGTAGGAATCGCGATCCTTATTTTCTTCATGGTCTCTAGTTCTCCGAAGTTATCAAGCTACTTAATGATTTATTTTGCCCTAGCGGTTGTCATGATTTATAACCAAGTCGGTTCCATGACCATTACAGGTATCATTGGCCTTGCTCTAAGTAATTACTTCTTTTTCAAGTTTAATGAGCAAATGTTTTATGGGGCCGATGTGTCGATTTTAATCTCGTTAAATGTCATCAATATTGTGACGTTACTAATGTTTCTTACACAGGCACGACTCACTTCAAAACTTACTAAGAAGATGGAAGCAGATGGAATCGAGCTCAAGCTAGGAAAAGATCAGGTTGATGAATTACTAGAGAAAGTAAAAGAGTCGGTAGGAGTACTACAAAACTTCAGTCATTCTTTTAAAAGAAATATTGAGAAAACGGATCACATTTCTGTCGAGCTTACCACCGCTTTTTCTGAAATATCAAAAGGAATCGAGACTCAAGCGAGCTCGGTAACAGGGATGAATGAGACGATGCAAATGTCAGGAGACATGATTCGTTCGGTTGTAACATCCGCGCAGACCCTTCATCAAATTTCTCTTGAAACAGAACACACGTCCAATGTTGGCACAGAAAAGATTCACACGCTCGAAACGGAGATGAAGGAAGTCTATGACTCGGTGGAAAATACGAATCAGTTGATGAAGGAGTTAAATGACCAAACCCAGCAAATCGGGGCCATACTTTTAAAAATTAGGGAAGTAACCGACCAAACGAATTTACTCGCTTTAAACGCAGCAATCGAAGCCGCGCGTGCGGGTGAGGCTGGTAAGGGCTTTGCGGTTGTCGCGGGGGAGGTTCGTAAGCTCGCAGAAACCTCACAAGCTTCCACACATGAGATCGAAGCGATTCTAGATGGGATTCAACGAAAGACCGAACAAGTAACCGGCCAAGTACAAGGTGGTCAGCTAGCCGTTGAAAAAGGATTGGAAATGACCAAGCAAACGAGCCAAACATTCCAATCCATGCTCGCATCCTCAAAACAAGGACTCCAGCAAGCGGTGGAGGTAGAAAAAAGCCTCATCAGCTTTTCTAAAAACTCTGAAGCAGTTATAGACGAAATCTCCTCGTTATCGAGTGTGTCTGAACAGTCGAGTGCGGCAGTAGAGGAAGTATTTGCAAGCGTCGAGGAGCAATCGAACCAAATTACCCAAGTAGCCGAGTCATTTAAGGAGTTAGAAAAATTAACACAACAGCTCGCCACACTCGTTGTCCGGAATTAAATCATAACTCGTCCTTTTCGCACATATAGTGGTTATACAAAGACATCTCACACCTTTGTGGGATGTTTTTTGTATAGCTAGTAAAATGTAGGGGCTATTTCTCCTGTAGGGAGCCAACGTTAGCAAAGCAACACTAGCTCACGGAAGGGAAAATAGACCCGAATACATACAACAAAGCTAATCCAGAGGAGGACTAACTATGAATCGAAAATGGGTCGCCTTGCTAATGACGGGGTCATTGCTAACAGGTGCTGGAGGAACATATGGGTATTTGCATTATGCAGGTGAATTAGGCGCGGCAGAGTCAAAGGTGGAGTTACATACCGAGAGCAACGAAGAGGGAGCCCCACAGGCGATTAATCTAGAAGAATTGGACAAAGTTGAAAAAGCATACGAGTTAATTTTAAATAGTTATGTAGAAAATGTGGATCAAGAAAAGCTTATTGAGGGTGCGATTCAAGGGATGCTAACGACACTCGAAGATCCGTACTCCGTTTACATGGATAAGGAAACGGCCAAGCAGTTTAGAAGCACACTTGAATCTTCGTTTGAAGGAATTGGAGCAGAGGTAGGCCTTGTTGACGGCAAGATTGTCATCGTGTCACCATTTAAAGATTCGCCAGCGGAAAAAGCAGGCTTGCGTCCCAATGACCAAATCCTATCGGTGGATGGAGAAAGCTTGGACGGTGTTGACTTATATGAAGCGACACTCAAAATTCGCGGGGAAAAAGGAACAAAGGTAAAGTTGGAAATTGCTCGTAGTGGCTTAACGAAGCCCCTTGTTGTCGACGTGAAGCGTGATGAGATTCCGCAAATCACGGTGTATAGTGATGTAAAAAACCAGAACGGGAAGGATATCGGTTATCTGGAGATCACCTCCTTCTCAGAGGAAACAGCTAAAGAGTTTAAAAAGGAATTAAAAGCACTTGAGGATAAAGGAATTGACGGATTATTGATTGATGTGCGCGGAAATCCAGGTGGTCTTTTATCAAGCGTTGAGGAAATTTTAAAGGAATTTGTGTCAAAGGAAAAGCCGTTCGTACAGATTGAGAAAAGAAACGGCGAAAAGATGCGCTATTTCTCGAACCTAACCAAGGATAAAGAGTATCCTGTTGCCGTATTGATTGATAAAGGGAGCGCTTCTGCCTCGGAAATTCTTGCCGGTGCCTTAAAGGAAGCGGAGGACTTTCAACTCATTGGTGAGACAACGTTTGGAAAAGGAACGGTTCAGCAGGCGGTTCCAATGGGGGATGGTAGCAATATAAAGCTGACCCTGTTTAAATGGTTAACACCTGATGGAAATTGGATTCACAAAAAGGGAATTGAACCCGATGTAAAGGTGGTTCAATCGGAGCTCTATCACACGCATCCGCTTCAAATCACCGAGGCGTTAGAAAAGGATATGAACAACGAGCAAATCAAAAATGCCCAGCAAATGCTTAAAGCACTCGGGCTCGACCCGGGTAGAGAAGACGGTTATTTCAACGACCGTACCGAAACCTCCGTCATGGCCTTCCAGCGTCAACATGACTTAGACATGACAGGGAAAATCGACAGCAAAACAGCAAGTGCTCTCGAGAGTGCAGTGATTGAGGAAATGAAGAAGGATAGCAATGATATGCAGTTGCAAACTGGCCTTCGGTTGTTGGCGAAATAGTATGGTGGATGGTCCCCTTGCCTGGTTGGTGAGGGGATTAATTTGTGTAGCTATTGTATATATGGACTATTTGACTCAAATCTAGCAAAACCCCCACCCAAAATATCTCCTTAAACCCCACCCACTATTATCCAAAATATTTCTAATATCGATTTCTCCTTTCATTTGGTAAAATAAAGAGTAATAGGAAAGTTCGGAAATAGATTGATAAGGTTGGTGGCTAGTTTGATTCAAGAGTGGCTATTAGAAATGGCTTGGGGATTCGCAAAAATATTCATACATCCAGTGTTTTACTTCACATTCCTACTCGCAGCATTTTTAGGAGTTTCTCGAGTAAAGAGGGAGCGTAGTCATTTTCACGTTCGTGCCGAAAATGCTTACTATGAGCTTCGTCAGTTACTTCCGCTTGGACTGCTACTCGGATTAGGAATGTCAATCATTATGATTGCCGCGGGAGTTGTGATTCCATTTGCGGCTATTCTTTTTATCGCCGTGCTTACGATGTTCTTAAGCATCCGTGTGCGGTTATTATCATCGGTATACACAGTAGGGCTCGCCTTCTTCGCCCTCTTTTTCACAGCGGGTAAGGAATGGAGTATCCCGTTTTTCCCAGAGCTCTTCAATAGTTTAGAAGACAAGCTGTACCCTTCCATCACGGTCCTTCTGGCTCTACTAGTGATTTCGGAAGGTATTCTTATTTTGAAAAATGGAAAGAAGGGGACCTCGCCAAAGCTCATGACTAGCAGACGCGGCCAACGAGTGGGCGTTCATGAACTCAAGCGGGTTTGGATGTTGCCGCTACTCCTGTTGATCCCTGGAGATGCCCTCCAGCAGTTGCCATTTCAATGGTGGCCAGTGTTTGATGTTAATGGAGAAGGCTATGGACTCCTACTTGTTCCGTTTGCACTCGGCCATTATCAGCATATCCAAGGAGCGTTGCCAGCCCAGGCAGTCTCACATGTAGGAAAGCAAATCATGGCCCATGGTTTCGTCCTTACGGCACTAGCAATCGCTTCGTATTGGATGCCGATTTTATCAGTAGCGGTTGTTGCAATAGGGATTCTTGGACGTGAGGTCATCTACTTTAACCAAAAAACAAAGGAAGAAAGTGGCCCGTTCTATTTTTCCAAGCGAAATCAAGGTGTCATGATTTTAGGAGTGCTACCTTATTCTCCTGCACAAAAAATGCAGCTTTCAGTAGGGGAGATTATTTCGAAGGTGAACGGAACAATGGTTCATAACGAAGCAGAGGTGTATGAGGCACTTCAGCGAAATCGTGCGCACTGTAAG
This sequence comes from Robertmurraya korlensis NBRC 107688, assembly GCF_001591645.1. Classification (GTDB taxonomy): domain Bacteria; phylum Bacillota; class Bacilli; order Bacillales; family Cytobacillaceae; genus Robertmurraya_A. The sequence continues at coordinate 26,138 of NZ_BCVH01000032.1, forward strand.
CTTGAGGTGTTAGATGTTAATGGACAAGTTCGCTTTGTCCAGCGAGCGCTTTACGAAGGGGATCATCACGAGTTAGGGATCTTGTTTGTTCAGGATGAGAAGAAGTGGGGAACGGAAGCCGTTTAATAGAGGAAAGAGAATCGATTAGGTCGGTTCTCTTTTTACAAGGAGTAGGCTTGGGTATTTTTCCTAAGCTTATTTTATATTCGTTCAACTTGAATCATAATCTTGGTCACATATTGGTCCTTGGTATTTTTTACAACTGAATCATAAATATATTCCTCAAATACATACTCACCTAAGGTTAATTCTAAACGTTCCATCTCCGAAAAAATCCGCTCGTAGGTTTTGTTAATCGTTGTTTCTTCCCCTATATGGTAGCCAATGAGAAAATCACCCTTTACAGCTTGGAAATACGGATATCCTTGCTTTGGGTTTGGTTGCTCAATATATAAATAGCTATAATTAGAGTAATCTCCCTTTTGTACATTCTCCCGTTTCGTGATCGTACCGATCGGATAACCTGAATCAAGTTGTGACTGGCTTAATTCATTAATAAAATCTGAAACAACCCCTACAAATTCTTCATCCGTTACATTTTCAATGTTTCTACTCAAATAAAGTGTTGCTTCTGGGAACTGTACGAAGGTTATTTGTTGAAAGTCAAGATGCAACGCTTCTTCCATTAGTGCGATATTAGCCTCTATCATTTTTTCCTTCATTTCAATATCTTGGCGCTTTTTCACAATCTCTTCTCTTTTTTGGTACATCAGAGATAAAAAACCTTCAGGTGATTTGTTTTGCATATAGATCTGAATATCGTTTAGTGACATGCCAAGATCTTTTAATAAATCAATAACAAAGAATAACTCGATTTGGCGAATTGAATAATAACGGTACCCCTTTTCATTTTTCAATACCGGAGATAACAGTCCAATTTGATCGTAGTAAAAGAGTGTCTGTTTGTTTACTTTGCATAGCTTCGCAAACTCACCTGTAGTTAAGTATTTCCCATCTTTTTTATTCATTTATATACATCACCGCCCTTGACTATATAGTAACTATATACATTACGATAATAGGTGTAAATAGAGGGAAGGTAACTTAGTTTTCAGTACCTGTTAAGGAGAATGTAGAGATGAAGTCTCATCAAATCACATTAGGATTATTATTATTGAATTTATTTATTGCTTTTTTGGGTATTGGTCTAGTCATTCCTGTTTTACCTACTCTAATGAATGAATTAGGCATTACTGGAACAACTGTTGGTTATTTAACAGCAGCATTTGCGATTGCTCAATTGATTGTTTCCCCTATTGCAGGGAAAGCAGCGGATAGACTGGGTAGGAAAATTATGATTGTTATTGGCTTATTTATTTTCGGTATTTCAGAATTTTTATTTGGAATCGGAAAAGAAATCCATATGTTATTTATTTCTCGTATTTTAGGTGGTGTTAGTGCTGCATTTATTATGCCAGCTGTTACAGCCTTTATTGTTGATATAACAAACTTAGAGACACGCCCCAAAGCACTTGGGTATATGTCAGCTGCTATTAGTACAGGATTTATTATTGGTCCAGGTATAGGTGGTTTTTTAGCGGAGATTGGAACACGAATCCCATTCTTCTTTGCAGGAGGACTTGGGACCCTTGCTGCTATCCTTTCAATTTTGTTATTATCTGAGCCAGAACGTCCAGTAGAGAGTAACGAACAAGGATCAGAAGCAAAAATGAACTTCAAGCGAACTCTTGAACCAAAGTATTCCTTTGCGTTTATTTTAATTTTTATAGCCTCATTTGGTTTAGCAGCTTTTGAATCGTTCTTTAGTCTATTTGTGGATCATAAATTTCAATTTCGACCATCGGATATAGCCGTTGTTATTACAGGTGGTGCTATTATTGGTGCAGTATCACAAGTGGTTCTATTTGATAAGCTCACTCGAATTTGGGGTGAAATCAAACTGATTAGATATAGTTTAATTTTATCAGCCTTACTAGTTTTTCTTATGACCGTTGTTCACTCATATTTCTCCATTTTACTTGTTACCTTTCTCGTTTTTGTAGGATTCGATTTATTCCGGCCAGCTGTAACTTCCTACCTTTCGAATATCGCCGGGAATGAACAAGGGTTTATTGGCGGAATGAATTCTATGTTTACGAGTTTAGCGAACATTAGTGGACCGATTCTTGGTGGGATATTATTTGATATAGATATTAACTATCCTTATTATTTTGCGACAGTGATCCTCGCTTTGGGAATCGTCCTAACAATACTATGGAACAAGTCCACTAAGAATGATTCAACGAAAGAAGTAAAGGCTCGAATAGCTAATCTTTAATAAAAGTCGATTGCGGTGATCCTAAGAAGGATACCGCTTTTTTTGTGGGGTTTCTTCTATAATATTAAAAAAGATCTGCATCCATTTAATGAAGGTATGGGGGAAAGTTATTATCTTATTGGGAATTAAATATAAACCTCTTGTGTTTTTTTATGGAATTAGGTAAGATACTCTTTGTCTTCAAAAACTTGAAGAATGTTTAAAAAATAATTGAAAAACAGAAGTTGACTTCTGCGAACTAAGATGATATAGTAATACATGTAGCCAACAACGACTTGAAAAACTAACATTT
>NZ_BCVH01000033.1 GCF_001591645.1 Robertmurraya korlensis NBRC 107688
CAGTAACGAATAGAAGGTAAACGTGCCCGAAAGCAACCGTGAGGAAGGGGACGGGAACGAATAGAAGGTAAACGTGCCCGAAAGCACCCAGTGAAAGCGTACGGTAACGAATTAAGCTATTCGAAATATGTCGATCTACCATGTTTTTTTATTTTGAGATTTTGGATAAGATACTTCCGAATGACCTTTTTGGAAATAATCTCTCCGCACCAATTATACACCCCATTAGTTGTCAGTTTCTTTTTTGGGAAGAGTAACTGATATTCCTCTATACTACGTTGAATGGCCGCTGTTACTTTCTGTTCACCACCACAAGATGTACATTTCAGACTTACCCTTGAGGAGGTATAACCTTTCTTAATGGAATCGCATAAATGACAATAAACCCCTTTTCTAAGTTCATCATAATCATAATGTAATTTTTGAGTTAAGTGAGTGTCTGGTAAGTGGTTGGCTATAAGCTTGTCAGCAAATTTTGTTAACAGTGGATTTACCTTAAAGACTGACTTATCATTTAATTTTTTGATAAAAGGTTCAAGTTGTGTGGGGAAAATGATAGGAAGACCTATGGGGGCCTGATATAGGGTGAAATGTGGGTTTACAAAGATAAGATAGGATTCTACAGGAATGAAAATTTTATGTTCATTCATAAACATTTTGAATAAAGAAGTACTTCTTTGTAGCTGTTGGATGGATTTTTTATTTCCGTTTTAGCAAGCGTATACCATCTATCAGATTGCCAAAAATAATCACCTTCATAATTTTTACCTTCAAAAATGTAAATGCTATCATTACTAATCAGTATACTATCTAATTGTATGATAGATTGGTTAACCTCCATCCGAATATCATTGAGTATAATCCAAGACTTGTCTAGTTTATCTAGAAAACTATCCAGTATTTTCTCACCTTTATAACCCTTCTCTAACTTAAAGAACCTAGCTGCATTTTCCTCCGATAAAATCATTCTTTCTTTCAAAAACTTTAATAAAATTAATTCTTTAGGGATTACTCGTTTTTTCTTCATTCTTTTCAATTCCACTCTAAGATATATAGGTATTTCTCCTTATTTTTTCGCCTTTTTCCTCTAAAAAAGTTACTCCCGCTGTCACAAAGGGTAAGTTCATCAATATAAATGTCAGATAAGCGCGTTATTTTACGAACGAATGCGTGAATCAAAGAATGGGATTGTTGTTAAAATGGAAATTATTACGAGGAAGGGAAAGTGAGCTTATGGGTCGAATTAAACATCTGTTATTTTTGGTATTTTCCATTCTATTCTTTTTTCCTTTAATTGGACAAGCTGCCTCAGAAACAACGATTGAAACACGAGAAGAGGTTCTTATCTTTTTACATGAAGCATTTCAAGCGCAGCTGTCATTAAGTGAAGAGGGAAGAACAGAAGAAGAAGTGCTTTCGATTTTAAAGCCCTACTTTACCGATTCCTATATCCAACTCTTTAAAAACGAAAATATTGTGGAAGAGGATGGATTACAATTTACATATGGAACGGACTTTGCCCCTTACTATATTCCGTTTTTTCAGTTTTCTGACCAAACAGAAGTAGTAATAAATAAGAACAGTATTTATGTGTATGAATTTTTTGAAGGGGAAAATGAGGGACCGGTTTCGTACAAAGATCATTATGAAGGGATTGTATTGAAAAAAGACAATAAAGGGGATTGGAAAGTTAGTGATTATTCCTACGACTTTAATCCATCAGATATTGCTCTTGAAAAAACAGAGGAGAAAAAGCTCAGCCTAAAAACCGCCTATCCATTATGGAACCATCCATTTCAAGCGCTTCTAGTAAGCTCTTTGAATCATATGAAAATTACCTCAAGCTTTTTCTACAATCAATTAGCTTTTGAAAACAAGTAGAGCGATTACGCTCTACTTGTTTTCGTTAGAGAAACCTAGCGCTTCCAAGATTCGCTCTTGCTCAAAACCAATAATAACCTCACCATTAATAACAATGGTTGGTGTAGAAAAAGAGCCTAGCTTGACTAATTCATCCCGAGCAGATGGGTCCTTTTTAATATCCTTAAGTTGATAAGGAATCTTCTGTTCATTAAGGTAGTTTTTAGTAAATTCGCATGGAGGACAACCAGGCTGGGTGTATAAAATAACGTTATTCATCGTAACCTCACTCAATTTTTATTTTGCTTGTCAATGAAATCAATTAATCCCATAGCACAAATCTTCATGTCTAGGCTTAGGACCTCATGTACTTTATTCTCAGCAGGTATAGAAAACTTTTTTAAATGGCTTTGTACCATCCCTTCTAATAAAGAAAAGGCTAACATCACTCTCTCCTCAAAGGAATTACGAGCATCGTAGGCTTGTTTTCCTAACTCAACAAATTGTTCGAGCCAATTCTCCACTTCTATAAAAACGTCATTTGGCTGATTGCTAAGTCCGTAATGTCCAAAACATATATATTCTGGTTCTAACTTCTTAAACATCTCAAGAGACTGACGCATTTTGTCGGGATGGAATTGGTTTGGCGATGTAGAAGGTAAATAAAGCTCAACGCCTGCTTCATTAAGATCCGGATAATACACACCAGCGGTATCTCCCGTAAAAAGAGCCTTATTCACTTCATCAAAGATACTAAAATGATGATTGGCGTGTCCTGGAGAATGATAAATGGTAAGTGAATGGTTCTTTCCAATGATAAGTTGTTCTTCATGATCTAATGAGCGTATACGATTTTCTGGTATTGGGATGATAGGATCAAACAATTCATCAAACCTATTGCCATACACTGCTTTTGCTCCAGTAATTAATCTGCTAGGTTCAATAAGATGTCTTTTGCCAGCAGGGTGAACGAATACTGTCGCATTTGGGCAGGATTCGAGTAGAAGTCCAGCACCACCAGCATGATCAAGATGAATATGTGTAACCATAATGTTCCTAACTTGACTTGGTAGGAACCCTAGTTCCTGTATCCCGGTAACGATGTATGGGACGGATGGGCTAGCACTTGTTTCGATGATAGTTAGTTCGTCGTCGGCTGTAAGAACATAGCTTCCCGTTCTGTTCGGAAGTCCTAAGTCATGGCCGTCAATTATGTACAAATTTTCGAGGAGTTTCACGACATTTTTCAAAAAAAAACCTCCTTTTTCATACTTTTCCTTGTACAAATACCCTTCATTATTTTATGCTGTTAATATTGGCATGTAAAGAAGGATGGCAAGAATTTTCTGATTTCTTTTTTCGTATAGAAACATGTCAAAAGAGAAACCTAGGAGTATCAATAGGTTTGTTTCGAAAGGAGAGAGAGTATGTCGCAGCTTCAAGGAATCATTACACGTTTAAAAAATCTTCAAGAGCAAGCTAGTTCAGGTGAACCAGCTCAACGCTTTTTTGAAGTTAATGGAGAAAGAAAGTGTCAGGTTACTTTTCACCCAAAAACAGAAACATTTGAACTAGAAGTATACAATGACAAAGAAAAACCGAAGAGATACCAATTCGACAACATCGATATGATTACTATTGAAATCTTTGATCTCATACAGTAACCACCTATACATAGAGGGGCCAGTAATGGTCCCTTTTGTATGTAAAAAAGCTAAAAAGAAGCAAACCCTTTCAAACTGTGATAAAATAAATATAGCTGAAAACAAGAGATGAGGAGTTTTCGACGATGATTAGTCTTCACAGTGGGGAATTTTTAGAAATTCATATTAGAGACTTGATGATACCATCAGAACGTGTGGCACATGTGCAAGTTAAAAATAATTTAGAGCATGCATTATTGGTGTTAACAAAAAGTGGCTATACGGCTATACCTGTTCTTGATCCACATTATAAGCTTCATGGATTAATAAGTACTCCGATAATTATGGAGTCTATTTTAGGTCTAGAGCGTATTGAATTTGAGCAACTCGAGGAAAAAAAAGTGGAAGAAGTCATGAATAAAGAGGTTCCTCGCATTTCAATTGATGCGAGCATCAAAAGCTCTCTTGAGATTCTTATTGATCACCCGTTTATATGTATCGAAAGTGAAGAGGGAATCTTTGAAGGTATTTTAACTCGTAGAACAGTTCTGTTCCATTTAAATAAGCATATAAAAAAATTAAATAAATAGTCAATATGCTCCCTTTTGGGGGCTTTTTTCAATTATAATATAAGTAAAACTTATTAACCGAGGGATGTTGTGTCTACATTATCAGAGTTTCAATTATTATCTGTCCTAGCTACTGAAATGAATATGAGAAAAGCTGCAGAACGCTTATTTGTTTCGCAGCCGGCCCTTTCTCAGAGGTTACAAACGATTGAGAAAGAATGGGGAACAAAATTATTTATCCGTTCACAAAAAGGATTAACCCTCACTCCAGCAGGGGAACTCGTTATTGACTTTGCAAATGAAGTGTTAGGGAAAGAAGAAAAAGTAAAAGAAGCAATCCACGGGCTTGATACAGAGGTATATGGAACATTAAAAATAGCTGTAGCTTCTATCGTAGGTCAAAACTGGCTTCCAAAGGTGTTAAAAAAGTATATGAACAGATATCCTCATGCAAAAATTGCTTTAATCACCGGCTGGAGCAGTGAAATTTCTAAGGCGCTTTATGAAGATCAAGCACATATAGGAATTATTCGTGGAACACCTGAATGGAAGGGTGTGAAAATGCATTTGTTCGAGGATAGTCTTTATTTAGTCGACAAGGTAATCACTAGCCCTGAACAAGTAATGGAAACAGATCGACCGTTTATTCAGTTTAAAAGTGACTCCAACTATTTTCAAGAAATCCAAGATTGGTGGTATAGAAATTTTCAAACTTCACCAAAAAGAACATTAGTTGTAGATCAGATTGAAACGTGTAAACAGATGGCAATAAATGGTATTGGATTTGCGATTCTACCTGCCATTACATTAAATCAGATGGATAAGGATATATTTAAGATTCCGTTACTTGACGAAGCTGGAATGCCTTTAAAACGGGATACTTGGCTAATGGGATACGAATCTTCCTTTCAGTTAAAGCAGGTGCAAGCATTTGTGGAAATTATTAAAGAATTTATTAATGAAAGCTAAAGGGTTCCTACTTGTCTTGATTGCGGTTGTTTGTTAAAGTAATTTCTAGATTGAACAATTTGGAGGGAAAATATATGAAAATGATGGATGCAAACGAGATCATTTCGTTTATTCAAAATAGTAAAAAAGCAACGCCTGTTAAGGTATACATAAAAGGGGATCTTGAAGGAATTGACTTTGGTGCTAGCTCAAAGGCCTTTATCACTGGAAATACAGGAGTCGTATTTGGTGAGTGGAGCGAAGTAAGCGAAGTTTTAGAAGCAAACAAAGGGAAAATTGAGGATTATGTCATTGAAAATGATAGAAGAAACTCTGCAATTCCACTTTTAGACATGAAAAACATAAAGGCTCGTATTGAGCCAGGTGCTGTTATTCGTGACCAAGTTGAAATCGGCGACAATGCTGTCATTATGATGGGTGCGTCAATTAACATTGGTGCGGTAGTTGGTGAAGGCACTATGATCGACATGAACGTTGTTTTAGGTGGACGAGCTACTGTAGGTAAAAACTGCCACATCGGTGCTGGGTCAGTCTTAGCAGGGGTTATCGAACCACCTTCTGCAAGCCCTGTTGTTATCGAGGATGATGTTGTAATAGGAGCAAATGTTGTTGTTCTTGAAGGAATTCGCGTTGGAAAAGGTGCTCGTGTAGCTGCTGGTGCAGTTGTCATCGAGGACGTTCCAGCTGGTGCGGTGGTTGCTGGAGTTCCAGCTCGCGTGATTAAGCAAGCAGATGAGAAAACACTATCAAAAACAGAAGTGATTCAAGCATTACGTCAACTATAAAATATTCTTTGAGAGCGTGGATCATATCCACGCTTTCTCCTTAATTAAGGGGGAGCAGTAATGAGCAATCCGTTTGTTCAAATTCGGAGAGACTTGCATCAAATCCCTGAGCTGGGCTTTCAGGAATTTAAAACACAGGAATATTTACTATCATATATACACTCGTTACCTGAAGAGCGAATTGAAGTAAAGAAGTGGGAAACGGGTTTATTTGTAAAGGTAAATGGGTTAAATCCAAGGAAGTTGATTGGCTATCGTGCCGATATTGATGGGTTACCGATAAAAGAAGAAACTAAGTTACCTTTCCAGTCTAATCATACAGAACAAATGCATGCATGCGGCCATGACTTCCATATGAGTATTGCCTTAGGGGTATTAACCCATATCGTTCACCAACCTATTCAGGATGATATGTTGTTTATTTTTCAACCTGCTGAAGAAGGTCCAGGTGGGGCTCATCTGATGCTAAAGTCTAAAGAAATGAAAAAGTGGAAGCCTGATATTATTATTGCTTTACATATTGCACCTGAATATCCTGTTGGAACTATTGCAACGAGAGAAGGGCTTTTATTTGCCAATACCTCTGAGCTCTTTATTGATTTAGTCGGAAAAGGTGGACATGCGGCCTATCCTCACCAAACAAATGACATGGTTATTGCAGCTTGCAGCCTAGTGAATCAGCTACAAACGATTATCAGTAGAAATGTAGACCCATTGGATAGCGCGGTTATTACAATTGGGAAAATTACTGGTGGCACCGTTCAAAATGTGATTGCTGAGAAGGCAAGGCTGGAAGGAACGATACGGACACTATCTGTTGATTCGATGAAAAGGGTGAAGAAAAGGATTGAATCCATCGTACAGGGTGTAGCTACTGGATACGAGTGCGAGGTTAGCATTGATTACGGTAGCATGTATCATCAAGTATATAATGATCATTCCTTAACAAGAGAATTTATGAATTTTGCCCAAGAGCAATCTTCTGTTCAGGTGGTAGAGTGTAAGGAAGCCATGACAGGGGAAGATTTTGGATACATGCTGGAGGAGATCCCAGGTTTTATGTTTTGGCTAGGGGTAGAGTCTGACTATGGACTACATCATTCAAAATTAAACCCGAATGAAGACGCAATTGAAAAAGCAATAACGCTCCTCACTGCTTATTTAAATTATAAGGGAAATTAAATAAGAGAGTTTATTTTTCTGAAATATAGGTTAAACCTATAGTGGGTTTTTACATGATTACATAATATCAAGCGGAGGGATTTATTATGGCAGAACGTATGGTAGGAAAACAAGCTCCACGCTTTTCAATGGATGCTGTACTTGCAAATAAGGAATTCGGTAAAGTGAGTCTTGAAGGTAATATGAAAAACGACAAGTGGACGGTCCTCTTCTTTTATCCAATGGATTTCACTTTTGTATGTCCTACAGAAATTACCGCATTGTCTGATCGTTACGACGAGTTCGAAGACCTTGATGCAGAAGTAATCGGAGTGTCTACGGATACCATTCATACTCACTTAGCTTGGATTAACACCGACCGTAAAGAAAACGGTCTTGGTGAGTTAAAGTATCCTTTGGCTGCTGATACTAACCATGTTGTTTCTCGTGAATATGGAGTATTAATCGAAGAAGAAGGTATTGCTTTACGTGGTCTATTCATCATTAGCCCAGAAGGCGAAATGATGTACTCTGTAGTAAACCACAACAATATCGGTCGTGATGTTGATGAAACATTACGTGTTCTTCAAGCACTACAAACTGGCGGTCTATGCCCAGCAAACTGGAAGCCAGGTCAAAAAACTCTTTAATTAACAAGTGGAAAAGGCCTTAACATGATGTTAGGTCTTTTCTTGAGTTTTTTCTTTTGGAAGGAAAATATATATTGGGAGAGTTGTAAAATGAGACTTAGAGCACCAATGCCAGAATTATCTGGTGCAACGGAATGGTTAAATGGTGAAGTGTCAAAAGCAGATTTAGTTGGAGAAAAGCCAACATTAATTCACTTTTGGTCAGTAAGCTGCTACTTGTGTAAAGAAGCAATGCCACAAGTGAATCAATTCCGTGATGATTATAAGGATAAGTTAAATGTAATTGCTGTTCATATGCCTAGAAACGAAGAAGACTTGAATCTTGAAGCAATCAAGAAGACAGCTGATGAACATGGAATTACTCAACCAATCTTTGTTGACAGCGAACACAAGTTAACAGATGCATTTGAAAATCAATACGTACCAGCCTACTATGTATTTGATAAAGAGGGCAATCTTCGTCATTTTCAAGCAGGTGGAAGTGGCATGAAAATGCTTGAAAAACGCGTTAATCGTGTATTAGGTGAAATGGAAAAAGCTGAATAGAATTTTTCAAGACTAGGGATACCCCTGGTCTTTTTTTATATGAAAATTGTTGTAAAAGGGTGGAAATTTATTTCGAAAACCGATATATTAATTACTATGTTCAAGAATTTTTTAGAAATTCTGACAAATAAAGGGGGATTTTTATGGAGGTTTTTAAGAAGCTGAAAGAGTTTTACTGGCCTTATAAAAGCTATTTCTTATGGTCAATGTTATTTCTATTACTTATTACAGGAATCACTGTAATATACCCAATTATACTTCAAATAACGATTGACGATGTAGTCCTTGGGGGAAGGTACGAATGGGTTCCAATCGTTAGCTTAGGGTTTGTTGGAGTAATGGTTGTTAAAGGGGTTGGTACGTATATTCATCAATATACAGGAGACTTGTTCGGTATTACCTCCGTTTATAAGCTGAGAAATCGACTTTATGAAAAGCTACAGTATTTACCGTTCCGTTATTATGATAATGCCAAAACGGGGGACCTAATGTCGAGATTAACGGCAGATGTAGAAGGGTTTCGCTTTTTCCTCTCGTTTGGGTTCTCGGAATTAATTCGCTTTATTGTCCTAATTGGGATCACTTTTGCAGTTATGTTCTATTACTCTGTTCCACTAACAATTGTTACTTTAATAACACTCCCATTTTTAGCGGTAGTTGTTTATAAATTCGATAAAGCTGTTCACCCTGCGTTTAGAGGAATCCGAAAATCCTTTGGTAAGTTAAATACAAAAGTACAGGAAAATATTAGTGGTATTAACACAGTGAAGTCCTTATCAAGAGAAGATTTTGAGATCGGAAAGTTTAATCATTCAAATGGTGACTATAAGGATAAATATATTTTCACTTCAAATATATGGGCGAAATATTTTCCGCTAATGGAGTTGCTAGGTAATATTAGTGTGGTGTTGTTATTATCTTACGGTGGTTACCTTGTCATTCAAGAGGAGCTTAAGCCTGGGGAGTTAGTGGCCTTTTACAGTTTGGTTTGGTACATCATGTGGCCGATCATGAACTTAGGCTTTGTAATTAATTTATTTTCCCAATCAAAAGCATCTGGGGAAAGGCTATTAGAAATACTTGAAGCCGAGGGAGAGATTGAGGAGAAGGATGGGCAATTAACTGTCGATAGATTACTAGGAAAAGTAGAATTTAAGAACGTCACCTTTAAATATACTGATGATGACTCAGAAGCATTATATGATGTTTCTTTTGTTGCCGAGCCAGGAAGGAAGATTGGGCTATTAGGAGCGACGGGGTCAGGTAAGACCACTATAACTCAGCTCATCACAAGATTTTATGACGTTACCGAAGGAGAAGTACTAATTGATGGAGAGAACGTTAACCGCTATGCATGTAAATCTCTCAGAAGCAATATAGGTTTTGTGTTGCAGGAATCATTTTTGTTTTCGTCATCCATTAAGGCGAATATTTCTTATGGAAGGCCTGAGGCAACCATGGAAGAGATCATTGAGGCGGCGAAACGAGCTCAGGCCCACGATTTTATTATGGAACTACCGGATGGCTATGACACAATGCTTGGAGAGCGTGGAATGGGATTGTCAGGAGGGCAAAAGCAACGAATTGCGATTGCGAGAGCGATTTGTGTAAATCCAAGTATTCTTATCTTGGACGATGCTACAAGTGCCGTTGATATGGAAACGGAATATAAGATTCAACAAGCACTTCAAGAAGTCATGAAAGGTCGAACAACATTTATTATTGCACATAGAATTTCATCACTAAAGCATGCCGATGAAATTTTGGTTCTAGATAGAGGCAAAATTGTAGAACGTGGAATACATGAAAAACTTTTAAACCAAAACGGACTCTATCAGCGGGTATATGATATTCAATATCAAGATCAAAAACAAATCATGCAAACACATATAGGATAGGGGGGATCATATGAGTAAGAAACAACAGCAGGTAAGTGAGAACGCATTAAAAAGATTTGAATATTCACAAGACCAGATAATTGAAAAACCTTTTAACTGGAAGCAAATGCTGCGACTGTTTAGTTATATGAAGCTTTATCGTAAAAATCTGCTTCCATATTCAATGATAATGGTTCTGATCAATACAGCAGTACGACTTATTATCCCGCTATTGATAGGTGTATACACGTTAGACCGTGCAATCGTTAATAAGGATGCTAAACTCCTAACTACCCTTGTGGTCGTGATCTCAGGATTATATGTGGCATCTTACATAGCGAACTTCTTCCGGATTAAGTGGATGAACCAACTTGGGCAAAACGTAATTTATGACTTGCGAAAACATCTATTTACACATGTGCAAAATCTTTCGCACCGATTCTTTGATCAAAGATCAGCAGGATCCATTCTTGTAAGAATAATGAATGATATCAATTCTCTACAGGAGTTATTTACGAATGGAGTTATTAATCTATTAATGGATGTTATTCTTCTTATTGGTGTAATGATTATATTAGTTACATTAAGTCCAGAATTAACATTAGCCATTATGGTTATCTTACCAATCATGTTCTTTATTTCTACAAGTCTAAGAAGAAATATTAGAAAATCATGGCAGCTTGTAAGACTGAAGCAGTCAAAGTTAAATTCTCACTTGAATGAAAGTATTCAGGGCATAAGAGTTACACAGTCCTTTACACAGGAACAAGAGAACATGGCATTTTTTGACGGTGTCAATACAGAAAATTTTCAAAGCTGGAAGGAGGCCTCTCAAAAGAATGCGATGTTCCGTCCAATGGTAGAATTAACGAATGCGGTCGGATCGGCTGTTTTAATTTGGTTTGGAGCTAGTCTTATCCAAAATGACTCGATCACGATTGGAGAGTTTGTATCCTTTGCTTTTTATTTGGGGATGTTTTGGGAACCAATTTCTAGACTTGGTCAGGTATATAATCAACTGTTAATGGGTATGGCTTCTTCTGAACGTATTTTTGAGTTCTTGGACGAAAAGCCAATCGTATCCCAAAAGGAAGCAGCCGTTGAATTAGAAAGTATTCAAGGACGAATCGAGTTTAATGAAGTTGAGTTTGCCTACGATACGAACCGGAAAGCACTTAAAGGTATAACTTTAGAGATGAAGGCTGGTCAAACAGTTGCACTTGTCGGTCATACGGGATCAGGGAAAACAACCATTGCAAACTTAATTAGCCGTTTCTATGACCCTACAAGCGGGACAGTAACTATCGATGGGACTGACTTAAAGGATGTTTCGTTAAAAAGCTTAAGAAAACAAATTGGTGTAGTGTTGCAGGATACGTTTATATTTTCCGGCACAATTATGGAAAATATATTATTTGGTAATCCAGATGCCACTCAGAAAGAGGCGAAAGAAGCTGCAAGAGCAGTTGGGGCTGATGCCTTTATTGAAAGGCTTCCTAATGGGTTTGAAACAGAGGTAGAAGAAAGAGGAAATGTCCTTTCAGTAGGTGAAAGGCAGTTAATATCCTTTGCTAGAGCCTTGCTTGCAGACCCAAGGATTCTAATTTTAGATGAAGCAACAGCAAGTATTGATACAGAGTCTGAACAAAAGATTCAAAATGCTTTAAAGACCCTTTTAAAAAATCGTACGGCTGTTATTATTGCACATCGATTATCTACGATACGTGAAGCGGATCAAATCTTTGTTCTTGATCATGGTGAAATTATCGAGCAGGGAAATCATGAACAATTAATGGACTATAAAGGGGAATACTATTCTTTAGTAAGAGCACAATTTACAATGAATGAAGCCAGTTAAGAAGAACCCCCCGCGAATTGTGGGGGCTTTTTCCTTTCCATACTTTATGCTAAAATGGTAGAATACTTCAACAGTATACGGAGGAACCTTTTGATGAAAAAAGAATTTGCTGTCATTGGACTTGGACGCTTTGGTGGAAGTATTTGTCGTGCTCTTGCGGAAGATGGTATGGAGGTTATGGCGATTGATAATAGCGAAGACCGAGTGAATGAGTTTTCAATGATTGCTTCACATGCCGTAGTAGGAGATTCGACTGATGAATCTGTTCTAAAGAGTCTGGGTATTCGAAATTTTGACCACGTGATCGTCGCCATTGGGGATGATATTCAAGCGAGTATTTTAACTACGCTTATTTTAAAAGAACTTGGTGTAAACAATATTACGGTAAAAGCACAAAATGATTACCACGAAAAGGTACTTAGAAAAATAGGTGCGGACCATGTGGTTCATCCTGAGAGAGACATGGGGAAGAGAATTGCTCATAATATTATCTCGAACAGTGTGTTAGATTATCTTGAGCTTTCTGATGAGCATAGTATTGTCGAGATTGTTGCAAGCGAACGTCTAGTAGGGAATTCCATTATCGATTTAGATATTCGTGCGAAATATGGTATTAACATTGTTGCTATTAAGAGAGGAAACAATATCATTGTTTCACCACAAGCCAATGAACCGATTGCAGATAAAGACATATTAATTGTCATTGGTGCCGATGTAGACATCAATCGTTTCGAAAAGAAGGTTATCCAATAAATACAATAAAGCCACTCATTTGAGTGGCTTTATTGTATTTTTATACCTCCATAATGATCGGTAGGATCATTGGACGACGCTTAGTTTTTTCATATAAGAAAGGTGAAAGTGTATCAGTGATTTCATTTTTGATTTCTGACCATTGTGTGGTCTTTCTTTCCATCACTTTATTTAAGTGCTTAGATATTAGGGACTGTGCATCGTTAATTAGGTCACCAGACTCCCTCATATACACGAATCCGCGTGAGATAATATCTGGTCCAGCAGCGATTTTAAAGTCCTTCATGTTTATACTAACCACTACGACTACAAGTCCTTCTTCAGACAGGATTCGACGGTCTCTTAAAACGATATTACCAATGTCACCAATTCCGCTTCCGTCAATATAAACATTACCAGATGGTATTTTTCCAGCTACCTGTGCGGTATCTTCACTTAAAGCGAGAACCTCACCATTATCCATAATAAAGCAGTTTTCTTCTTCTACTCCACAATCCACTGCTAGTTTTGCATGCATTTTTTGCATGCGATATTCCCCGTGTATTGGCATAAAGAACTTAGGCTTAATAAGTCGTAGCATAAGCTTTTGTTCCTGTTGTCCTCCATGACCGGAAGTGTGGATGTCATTTAATGATCCATGAATTACATCGGCTCCCGCACGGAAAAGCATGTTAATGGTACGGCTTACACTAACCGTGTTTCCTGGTATTGGTGAAGAAGAGAAAACAACTGTGTCTCCAGGAATGATTTGTATTTGGCGATGTGTTCCGTTTGCTATTCGTGAAAGAGCTGCCATGGGCTCACCTTGACTTCCAGTACATAGAATCGTCAGTTGATTAGCTGGAATTCGATTAATTTGTTGTGGCTCAATGAATGTCTCTTTCGGTGCGCGAATATAGCCTAATTCTTGTCCTATGCGAATTGCTGCTTCCATACTTCTTCCGAATACAGCAATTTTTCTACCGTGTGCAACTGCAGCTTCTGTCACTTGTTGAAGGCGATGGATATTAGATGCAAAGGTAGCAAATATTACACGTCCTTCTACCTTTCGGAAAATATCCTGTATGCTTTCCCCAACCCGTCGCTCTGACATGGTGAAATCAGGGACTTCACTATTCGTACTATCAGATAATAAACAAAGGACGCCGTCTTTACCGATTTCTGCCATTTTAGTTAAATTAGCAGGTTCCCCAACTGGAGTGAAGTCAAATTTAAAATCTCCTGTATGGACAATTTGTCCTGGAGGTGTTTTAACAACAATTCCATATGAATCAGGGATACTATGTGTCGTTCGAAAGAAAGTGACGGATGTCTTTCTAAATTTAATAATGTCATCTTCTTTAATCTCAATTAATTTTGCCGTACGAAGTAACCCGTGTTCCTCAAGCTTATTCTTAATTAAGCCAAGGGCCAGTTTCCCGCCGTAAATAGGGATATTTATTTCCCTCAATAAATAGGGGATTCCACCAATATGATCCTCATGTCCGTGTGTAACAAATAGACCTTTAATTTTGTCCACATTTTTCACTAGGTAGGTGTAATCAGGAATCACGTAGTCAATTCCAAGTAGCTCGTCCTCAGGAAACTTAATACCGGCATCAATTAAAATAATTTCATCTTGGAATTGAACTGCATACGTATTCTTTCCGATTTCCCCAAGGCCGCCAAGGGCGAACACGGCCGTTTGATCATTCTTAACAAATTTCATAAATTAATCAATCTCCAATACTTTAAAATCTTCATTTTGTTGCTCATACTCTAGGAATTCACCCGAAACTAGCGTAACAAACTCGATATTGTATGGTTGGTCTGCCAATTTTTTACGGACTTCTCTCTCTGAACCAGCTTTTACAAAGATGGTTTTTGTTTTTTCTCTAACAGGTACCTGTGTTTTGTCTTCTTGAAAATAAACTTTAAAGATCATCTAAATCTCTCCTTGTTCCGATAGTAACTTTTTCTATTATATCTAAAAATAACATGTATTTCATGTTTTTTCTTATTAAATAGTAGGATTAAGTATAATTAACCATTATATTACATTATTGCAAAAGAATATGTAGTGACAATGATTAACTTTACAATAAAGAAGGAGCCCTTCGCAAGTTTAGAAGGGCTTTCTTTTGAAAAATATATAGTTGTATAAGAGCTGGCTTGGGTAAACCCAAGCCAGAAAGGTACTAACTATGCTATTGTTTTTTTACGTAGCAATTCGTTCCACTGCCTAACAAGCTTTTTTCTAAGCTTCTTTAACATGGTGGATCATCTCCTTACAATAAATTTAAACGATCCTTGTCCAAAGTAAAGAAAATTTGTCCCGGAAGCATTTCTTCTATTTCTATTATATGATGATTTTATAATTTTTCTCGTGGATAAAGTTGGTATTTTCGTGAATTCATAAAAAAAACTGCTGGTAAACGTACCAGCAGCAAATTTATCTCTCTACGGCAATGGAATGGTCGGGAATATAATATGGGTCTTTTTTATTAATATGATCATAAAACATAACGCCATTAAGGTGGTCTATTTCATGTTGAAATACAATGGCCATAATTCCTTTGAACCGAAGCTTAACTTCCTTCCCTTGTAAATCAAATGCCTTAACCGTAATTTTTGAATATCTAGGTACATAGCCTGGGAATGCTTCATCTACAGATAAACATCCCTCACCAGAAGTGAGATAGGCTTTTTCTACGGAATGACTAATGATTTTCGGATTAAACAGTGAATAGCTATGAATTTGGTCTTTTTCATCTTTTGCATGTATAGCGATCATTCTTTTTGATACGTTGATTTGAGGTGCTGCAATTCCAATGCCAGCACGTAGCTGAAATTTCATAGCAGTCTCT
Organism: Robertmurraya korlensis NBRC 107688; assembly: GCF_001591645.1. Classification (GTDB taxonomy): domain Bacteria; phylum Bacillota; class Bacilli; order Bacillales; family Cytobacillaceae; genus Robertmurraya_A. The sequence goes on from NZ_BCVH01000033.1 coordinate 15,518, forward strand.
GGATCTTGGCTATTTACTAAATATTCATGCATACTAGTTAAAGTTTCAATATCTTCTTTAGAGGGAGGCATAGAAACTTCCTCAGCTACTTTACGTAAGGTTGGATGTCCATCCCGTATGATATCATCCATTGTTATCATAAATACACACTCCTATGTTACAAGACATTTACTCGTCCATGTTAATGTTTATAGTCTATCAAAGTTCACAGGAAAAGTTAATCATCATTAAGGATTTTCGTCTATTTAATACATATTTATGTTGGATTAGAAATATGATGTAACAAAACGGACAAGCCTAGCCAATATTAAAATAAAACCTTTTGTATTGTATTGTATTGTCATTCATCCCACTACTAGATATAGTTAAATTGTTATAGGAGGGCTAATTGTGCGTAAAAATCAACCATTATTATGTATCATTTGTTTTTCATTCATTCTGATATTATCAGGCTGTAATCCATTTCAATCAACACCCGAAAAAATCCATGAAGTATTAGAAAATGTTGTAAAAAAAGAGGCTTTATTTGAGGAACAGCAACAACCTTTAGTTCAGCTGGAAAAAGACGAGCAACGGTTATATGAAGAAATAATGGAACTTGGAACAAAAAATATTGATGAAATTGTAGAAAAGTCTAATAAGGCCGTTGAAATAGTCGATGAGAGAAAAACTCACATGGATAATGAACAAAAAAGTCTAGAAGAATCTGAAGAAGAATTTAAGAAAGTGAAACCTTTGATTGAGAAAATTGATGAGAAACAAGTGAAAGATAAAGCTGACCAATTATATGCAGTGATGACTGAAAGATATCGAACTCATGATGCCCTATATAAAGCATATATACAAGGACTTGAGCTAGATAAAAATCTGTATAATATGTTAAAAGCAGAGGAAAGGTCTTTAGAGAAACTTGAGCAGCAAATTGTAAAAATAAATCAAATCTATCAAGAGGTTATAGCAGCAAATGAAAAGTTTAATGAACTGACAAAGGAATATAATGATACAAAACATGCTTTTTATGAACTTTCAGGTCTTGAAATTGAAGAAGAGTCGACCAAATAAGGTCGGCTTTTTTTGTTTGACTTATAACAGACCGTTTAATAGTGAGATGTTATATAGTACAGTTGGTGTTTACGAATGGTACAGAATGTAATTTCGATTAAAATAATAAATACTATGAATATATTTAAAAACTTACAGATTTAATATTTGACGGCAGTATTTTTGATGATGTAAACTAAGAAACGAATCAATTTATTGTATCAATTTTGTTGCATAAGTTAGTGATACAGAATATCATAAGCATTGAATCTACATTTTCCGTTTTTTAAAACGAGATTTGTGGGAAACTACTTAATAAATAATAGCTTCTCTCTGTTTAGAATAGGTCAAATCTAAGAAGAATGATGATTATTTCTAATAAGATTTGATTTTGGGTATCCTAATTTTTGTGCGTATTTTAAGCTTTTATAATTATTTTTCTACCAAAGAAAGGATTGGTGACTCCGATGGCTTCTAAAACGAAGAATCAAGGGTTCGATGCAATGAAGCAACTCGAGCAAATCTCTGAGCAGTTTCAAACTATTCAAGTGTTAAACGAAGAAGGAGAAGTAGTTAATGAAGCTGCAATGCCAGATCTAACTGATGAGCAGCTACAAGAATTAATGAGCCGCATGGTTTACACGAGAATTCTAGACCAACGTTCTATTTCTTTAAATAGACAAGGTCGTTTAGGGTTTTATGCTCCAACTGCAGGTCAAGAAGCATCACAACTTGCATCTCAATATGCATTAGAAAAGGAAGATTTCATCCTTCCAGGTTATCGTGATGTTCCTCAAATGATTTGGCACGGACTTCCATTATATCAAGCATTTTTATTCTCTCGTGGGCACTTCCATGGAAATCAAATTCCAGAAGGCGTAAACGTAATTTCACCACAAATCATTATTGGAGCGCAAATCATTCAAGCTGCTGGAGTAGCTTTAGGAATGAAAAAGCGTGGAGCTAAATCTGTTGCGATCACTTACACAGGTGACGGTGGAGCTTCTCAAGGTGATTTCTATGAAGGAATTAACTTTGCAGGTGCATTTAAGGCACCAGCAATCTTCGTTGTACAAAACAACCGCTTTGCTATCTCTACACCTGTTGAAAAGCAATCTGCAGCAAAGACAATTGCACAAAAGGCTGTAGCAGCTGGAATTCCTGGAATTCAAGTTGATGGAATGGATCCACTTGCTGTCTATTCAGCAGTAAAGCAAGCTCGTGAAAGAGCAATTAACGGAGAAGGTCCAACGCTTATTGAAACGTTAACTTACCGTTATGGTCCACACACAATGGCAGGGGACGACCCAACAAGATATCGTACTTCTGATTTAGATAACGAGTGGGAGAAAAAAGACCCATTAGTACGTTTCCGTAAATTCCTTGAGAAAAAAGGAATCTGGAATGAAGAGAAAGAAAACGAAGTAATTGAAAAAGCAAAAGAAGATATTAAAGAAGCAATTAAGAAAGCTGATGAGGCACCTAAGCAAAAGGTTACTGACCTAATGGAAAATATGTACGAACAAATGCCTCAAAATCTTGAAGAGCAATATGCTATTTATAAAGAAAAGGAGTCGAAGTAAGCCATGGCGCAAATGACATTGATTCAAGCAATCACGGATGCGTTACGTATTGAATTGCGCAATGATCCGAACGTGTTACTATTCGGTGAAGACGTAGGAAATAACGGAGGAGTATTCCGTGCAACTGAGGGTCTTCAGAAGGAATTCGGAGAAGAGCGCGTATTTGATACACCACTTGCTGAATCTGGTATCGGTGGTTTAGCAATCGGTCTTGGTTTACAAGGTTTCCGTCCGATTATGGAAATTCAGTTCTTCGGTTTTGTATATGAAGTAATTGACTCGATTTCTGGTCAAATGGCTCGTATGCGTTACCGTTCAGGTGGACGTTACAATTCTCCTGTTACAATCCGTTCTCCATTCGGTGGTGGTGTTCATACACCTGAACTACACGCTGATAGCTTAGAGGGATTAATGACACAACAACCAGGCTTAAAAGTTGTAATTCCATCAACTCCTTATGATGCTAAAGGTTTATTATTATCAGCAATTCGTGATAATGACCCGGTAATCTTCCTTGAGCATATGAAGCTATACCGTTCATTCCGTCAAGAGGTTCCTGAAGAGGAATACACAATTCCACTAGGAAAAGCTGATGTGAAGCGTGAGGGGAAAGATTTATCTATTATTACTTACGGAGCAATGGTACATGAATCATTAAAAGCTGCTGAAGAACTAGAAAAAGAAGGTTTCTCAGTAGAAGTAGTGGACTTACGTACACTTGCACCATTAGATATTGACGCTATCGTAGCATCTGTAGAGAAAACGGGACGTGCAATTGTTGTTCAAGAAGCGCAAAAGCAAGCAGGGATTGCTGCTCAAGTTGTTGCAGAAATTAACGACCGTGCCATTCTTAGCTTAGAAGCTCCTGTTCTACGTGTAGCAGGTCCTGATACTGTGTATCCATTCTCTCAAGCAGAAACAGTATGGTTACCTAACTACAAGGATGTTATCGAAACAGCGAAAAAGGTTTTAAGCTTCTAATTAATAAAAGAGGGGAATGGGTCACCATTTTCCCTTTCCTTATATGAAAAGTTCTGATTAAGCTCGTATCTATAGGAGGGTGAATTCATGTCATTCCAATTTAAATTACCGGATATCGGTGAAGGTATCCATGAAGGTGAAATCGTTAAGTGGTTTGTTAAACCAGGCGATAAAGTTCAAGAAGACGATGTACTTTGTGAAGTGCAAAATGATAAAGCAGTTGTTGAAATCCCATCACCAGTTGCAGGTACAGTAGAGGACGTACTTGTTGGCGAAGGAACAGTAGCAACAGTAGGTCAAGTACTAATTACATTTGATGCTCCTGGTTATGAAAACCTTAAATTTAAAGGTGACGACCATGATGAGGAAGCTCCGAAAGAAGAAGCAGCACCTGAACAAGCTCCTTCTGCAGAAGCTAGCACGACTAATAACGGGATTGCAGAGACTCAACCAGCAGTTGATCCTAACCGTCGCGTTATTGCAATGCCTTCTGTTAGAAAGCATGCACGTGAAAAAGGCGTAAATATTGCATTAGTTTCTGGTTCTGGGAAGAACGGCCGCGTATTAAAAGAAGATATTGAAGCATTCCTAAATGGTGGTACAGCACCTGCTGCAGTAGAAACTGCTCCAGCAGCTGACGCAGTTTCTACTGAAGCTGTTCAAGAAACAGCTAAGGTTGCAGCTACACCGATTCCACAAGGTCAATATCCAGAAACTCGTGAGAAGATGAGCGGAATCCGTAAAGCAATTGCAAAAGCTATGGTTAACTCAAAACACACAGCTCCACACGTAACATTAATGGATGAAATTGATGTTGCAAAGCTTGTTGCTCACCGTAAGAAGTATAAAGAGGTAGCAGCAAACAAAGGTATTAAGCTAACTTTCTTACCTTATGTAGTTAAAGCATTAACAAGTGCTTTACGTGAATTCCCAGCTTTAAATACATCTATTGATGATGCAACAAGCGAAATCGTTCATAAGCACTACTACAATATCGGAATCGCTGCAGATACTGAAAAAGGCTTACTGGTACCTGTAGTTAAGGATGCAGACCGCAAGTCGATCTTTACGATTTCAAATGATATTAATGAACTTGCAGGAAAAGCACGTGATGGAAAGCTTGCTCCTGATGAGATGAAAGGTGCTTCTTGCACAATCACAAACATCGGTTCTGCTGGTGGTCAATGGTTTACTCCTGTAATTAACCACCCTGAGGTAGCTATTCTTGGGATTGGCCGTATTGCAGAAAAAGCAATCGTTGTAAATGGTGAAATTGTTGCTGCACCAGTACTTGCTTTATCTTTAAGCTTTGACCATCGTATGATTGATGGAGCAACAGCTCAGCATGCTCTTAACCATATTAAGCGCTTGTTGAACGATCCAGAACTATTGTTAATGGAGGCGTAAAAACATGGTAGTTGGAGATTTTCCGATTGAAACAGATACACTTGTCGTTGGTGCAGGTCCTGGAGGTTATGTAGCTGCTATTCGTGCTGCACAGCTAGGACAAAAGGTAACGATTGTAGAAAAAGCCACTCTTGGTGGAGTGTGTTTAAATGTTGGTTGTATTCCTTCAAAAGCATTGATTGCTGCTGGTCACCGTTATGAAACAGCAAAACATTCTGATGCGATTGGTATTACAGCTGAGAACGTTAAAGTGGACTTTTCAAAAGTTCAAGCTTGGAAAGCTGGAGTTGTTAAGAAGCTGACTGGCGGTGTAGAAGGACTTTTAAAAGGAAATAAGATTGACATTGTTCGTGGAGAAGCGTATTTCGTTGATAACACAACTGTTCGTGTAATGGATGAAAATTCCGCACAAACATATAAGTTTAAAAACGCTATTATTGCAACTGGTTCACGTCCAATTGAATTACCACAATTCAAATACACTAAGCGTGTACTTGATTCAACTGGTGCTCTTGCATTAGAAGAAATTCCTAACCATATCGTTGTTATTGGTGGAGGATATATTGGAACGGAGCTTGGTGGAGCATATGCTAATTTCGGAACAAAGGTGACGATCCTAGAAGGTTCTGATGAAATCCTTAATGGCTTCGAAAAGCAAATGTCTGCAATCGTTTCACGTAACCTTAAGAAAAAGGGTGCGGAAATCATTACGAAGGCACTAGCAAAGGGTGTTCAAGAAACAGAAACTGGTGTATCAGTAACTTATGAAGTAAAGGGAGAAGAACAATCTGTTGAAGCGGACTACGTGTTCGTAATGGTTGGTCGTCGTCCTAACACGGATGAGCTTGGATTAGAGCAAGCAGGTGTTGAACTAGGAGAAAGAGGAATTGTAAAAATCGATAAGCAATGTCGTACGAATGTAAGCAATATCTATGCAATTGGTGATGTAGTAGAGGGTCCTCCGTTGGCTCATAAAGCATCATACGAAGGTAAAATTGCTGCTGAAGCGATTGCTGGTCACACATCTGAAATCGATTATTTAGCTATTCCTGCAGTAGTATTCTCTGATCCTGAGTTAGCATCAGTAGGTTATACGGAGAAGCAAGCAAAAGAAGAAGGAATCGATATCATTGCGGCTAAGTTCCCATTCGCTGCAAATGGTCGTGCACTGGCACTAGACGCTGCAGAAGGCTTCTTAAAGCTAATAACTCGTAAGGAAGATGGATTAGTTATCGGAGCACAAATCGCTGGTCCTAGCGCATCTGATATGATTGCTGAATTAGGCCTAGCTATTGAAGCAGGAATGACTGCTGAAGACTTAGCAATGACGATCCACGCACATCCAACATTGGGTGAGATTACGATGGAAGCTGCTGAAGTTGCACTTGGAAATCCAATTCATATTGTAAAATAAAAAATAAGACCTGTTTCCTTTTGGAGGCGGGTCTTATTTCTCTTCTAGAACCTTTGCTATAGGCTGAACAATTTCTTCAACAGATTCTACTCCGTTTACTGTGACAACTATTTCATTATTATAAACTACGATTATGGCTGGATTTTCTTTTATGGTTAGAAGGTCAAGGTATTCTTCAGAGTGATTTGGATTAATCGTCTTCATGTTTTTAACGGTCTCAGGATAGGTCTTTTTCAATTCTATTAAAGCATCGTAATAGGCTGCCTCATATTGATACTCCGATTCATCAGAAAGAAAAATTAGCTGTTTGACATTTTTATCAAAAGGAAATCCATGATTCGTTTGTGAACGATCACAGGAGACGATAGTCAGTAAGAGCATAATCAATATAAACGTAGAAAACCCTTTCAAAATACCGCCTCCATTTTTTTGTAATTTTCGAACATATTTTACCATAGAGTTGGAAAATTTTATTCAATGTCATCTATTTGTTACAGAAATGAAAAATAGAATGAGAAGTATAGACATAAAATAAAATAGGACAAGTAAGATTAGAAGAATAGAGACCGGTGGTGAACAATTTGAAGGTGTACGTAGTAATTATCATACAATTCATGATTTGGAGTGGATACACGCTTACAGAGTGGCTTTCGAAGCATGATCAACTAATCTATAATATTTTAATGTTTTTTGTCTTTTTTTACATAGCCATTTCAACAGGGAACCATATCATTCGGTCACCTAAAAAGACAATGATTGTGACATTGATTAGCTTGATGCTATACAGTTCTGTTCATTTTACCATGACGTTTTTAGTTTACTAAACAAAAAAGCAAGTTGCTAAATGATTAGCTACTTGCTCCTAATTGTTATTTTCTTGGGTAGTAGTACATGATTCTGCCATTAAACAAATGAAGTTCTGCCTGAAGCTTTTTAGCTAGAAACTTACAAAATTCATTTGCTTTCCCTTTGTCACCAAAAGTTGAAGATTCGGGAAGAGTGACTTGAATATATGTTTGTTTGCTCTCAATTCCATCCATATCTACAATTTCTTCTTGGTCTACCCCAAGTAGGATGGCATGATATCTGTCCTCATTGGAATGCAAATAGAACCAAAAGCCTTTTCCAGATGGCTCTTCCTTTATGTCATAAGGGAAGGCTGAATCCTCATATTTCCAATCCAGTTGTTTGCCTGTCTTTGAGGTAATGTCCTTATAGTATCGAAAAAGCTCCTTTATTTCATCTGTGGTAACGTTTTCTTTTATTGATGCTGGCACGAGCTTTATGTATGCGTTAGTAGCCACCATAATCCCCCCATTAATTGTACGAAAATATACAAATTTCTTTGCTCAATATCATTCTAGCATTGTATAAAATTAAAGTACAACACAACACAAGATAACTTTTTATGAAGTGGGTTGATTTTCCTTGTGTATGTAAGATATAATAAAATTCTAAATATTAAAAAAATTCAGGAGGTGGCAATAATGGATTTTTTTGACAAGCTCTATGATGAGCATGAAAAGGTCAGAGTACGATTTGTCGGTTTTGCTACAGAACAAACGCGCTATGACTTTGGAATTGTTTACACGGATATGTTTTTTGGTAAGCCTCTCGTAATTTGTATGCAAACTGGCCGCTCTACTCTCCTCGACCCTAAAGACCTCGAAGATATCGAATACATTCAGTCAGCATTCAGAATAAAGGATCTTCAGCAAGCGAAGGATTTGGTTGAATTCTTTACGGAGGCATTACCAGAAACACCTTTTCAAACACAATATGAATAAAATTGACTTTGTACAGACCAAATAGGTCTGTTATTTTTTTGTCTTTTTTAGCCATATAATTTTTTAATGTGTTATACAATTTAGGCTTGATAAATTAATAGTGTTATATTATTATTGGAATAAGGATGTTGAAGCGTTTTCAAAACATGTGATTAAATACGGATAAAGGGGAATGAAAAAAATGGGAATTATCGTATGTCAAGCTTGTAATTCAACGATTGATCATTTTGAGGATGAAAAAGTTACCGTTCTTTATGCGAAGTCACATTGTAGAGATTGTTGTCAAACACAAGGGGAAGAAGAGAAGTAAATTATATGTAATAGCATATTGGAATATGTGTATTAAATAAAGAGCGAGGGGATATCCCTCGCTCTATTTTCTATCTAATAGCCTTCTGTTCCTTAATCACTCGTAAATAACGAAGATCAAAATCTTCTGGACCTTGTACAGGAAGACCGACCTCCATATTTTTTTTGATATATGTTAGATTATCTTCGGTAATAATTTCCCCTGGGATAAAAATGGGGATACCTGGGGGATATACCATGATAAATTCCGCTATAATTCTCCCTTCAGATTCGTCAAAAGGGACTAGCTCTGTTTTTGCGTAAAAAGCATCTCTTGGTGTTAATGCTAATAAAGGGATATCTGGTAAAAGTACCTCTGCCTTAACCATATCATTGTTATTAATTGGCTGAGCCGCAAGCTCCTTTAAAGCACTTATTAAGATATCTGCTTCTCTTTTCGTGTCACCAGGTGTTACGATACAGAGAATATTGTATAAGTCAGACATTTCAACCTCTATATTGTGGTTATCACGGAGCCATTTTTCCACATCAAAGCCAGATAATCCGAGTTCTTTCACAGAAATAATTAGCTTTGTTGGATCATAATCATAAACGGCATCCAACTGAAGAATTTCTTCACCAACGCATAGAAGATGCGGGATTGAATTTACCTCTCGGCGAATATATTGAGCCAACTCAATTGTCTGACTGATTAATTCCTTGCCCTCAGTAGCAAGTCTTTTACGGGCCACGTCTAAAGATGCAAGTAATAGGTAAGAAGTTGAAGTAGTCGTTAGCATGCTCAATATGGATTGCACACGTTTTGGATTAATTAGATTCCCTTTAATATTTAAAATAGAACTTTGTGTCATGGAGCCTCCAAGCTTATGAACACTCGTCGCTGCCATATCTGCACCTGCCTGCATTGCAGATAAAGGAAGGTCTTCATGAAAGTGGATATGTACCCCATGTGCTTCATCTACAAGTACGGGTACTTTGTAGGAATGAGCGATTTCTACAATCTTTCTTAGGTCTGCAGCCATTCCAAAGTATGTCGGGTTAATCACTAAAACACCTTTTGCATCTGGATGCTGTTCTAGTGCACGTGCCACTGAATCAGTCGTAATACCATGTGAGATGCCTAATTTTTCATCAATGGCTGGATGAATAAAAATGGGGGTAGCACCAGAGAAAACAATCGCTGACATAACAGACTTGTGAACGTTTCTAGGAACAATAATTTTATCCCCAGGTCCGCAAACAGTCATGACCATCGTCATAATAGCTCCGCTTGTCCCTTGAACGGAAAAGAATGTTTGATCCGCGTCAAAAGCTTCAGCCGCAAGGTCCTGTGCTTGCTTAATCATACCCTTTGGTTGATGAAGGTCATCGAGGGGACCAATATTAATTAAATCAATCGACAACGCATTATCGCCTATAAAATGTCTAAATTCCGGATCAATCCCTGTTCCTTTTTTATGACCAGGAATATGAAATTGAACTGGATCCTTCTTTGCATGCTCTATAAGTCCGCTAAATAACGGTGTTTCGTATTGAGACAACGTAATTCCACACCTCTTTAATTAATAGTTAGGTTAATTTCACCCATAAAACAAGAGAAATTATAGCATTATTCACTTTCGTTGCATAGAAAAACATATCCCTATTTCATTATTATGTCGGATTGCTTTGTAACTTATTTTTAGGGTACACTTTAAAAGGAAATTAAATGTAACGGAGTGTGTGTACTTTGGAATATCAATACCCGATTGACCATACATGGTCAACAGATGAAATTATCGATGTAATTAAGTTTTATGAACTAGTTGAGGCCGCATATGAAAAAGGAGTGGACCGCGACATATTTATGAAATCGTATCGTAGATTTAAGGAGATTGTCCCGAGTAAGTCAGAAGAAAAAAAGATATGTGATGAATTTGCGGAGTCCAGTGGGTATTCCACTTACTTAATTGTAAAAAAAGCAAAAGAGGGTAATTCAGAAAAAATAAAAATGAAATAAGAAAAGGGAGCCATTGTGAAGAAATCATCTTCATGGCTCCCTTTTTTAAAAACTTGCCCAATTTTTCATAAACCTGTTTACACTAATTTATACAGGGGTAATAAAGTTTTAAAGACACCCTCAACTTCTGTTAGAAAATCAGAAGAAGACATGTTTATTGCATCTTTTTTCTCTATATGAATACCACATAATATTTCTGCTTTTTTAACCGTCTGTAGTCTCTCGAACATTAGTCGCAGGTCTTCTTCCTTCAGTTGTTGATGTGTGGTAGCACCTGGTTTCATATGGTCTTCAGACCATACGAAATGCTTTGGTGTATTTTTGTAAATGGAAGCAAGGTTTTTTTCTAATGTCTTACCAAAATCAGCTTTATTCGTAGCTTCATAAATCATAGCAAACCAGACAAAAACATGAGATTCCCATAACCCGATTTGAAAATGTGGAAGCATTTTATACCCTCTTGAACTGCTAGAGAAAGCTACCCATGTATCTTTAGGTGGGTTAATTGTTCTCCTTGCATGTTTGGCTACATGTGGAAAGATTTCATTTCCAGTTATAGCTGATAAAGTAGGAGAAAAATGTTCTCCTAGTGCTTCAAGCTTTGGTCTAATTGTATTCTTTAAGGCATCCATTCTTGCATCCAAACCATCTATATTAAAAACTTCAAAGTCCTCTTCAGTAAATCCAGAAAATGTCATTGTTTTTCCTCCCATAAAAAGTCTCTCTGTAGGTAATTGTAGCATATGGTAGAAAAAACGAGAAATATGTTGACTTTTGCTAAAAAAATAAATTAATTAGGCAAAAGCGCAAATTAGTTGCATCAAAAGCCTTTTGTTCATATTATAATAGTAAAAATTATCTGAAAATTCATTATTATAAAAAGGGGTGTATTACTATGAAACAGCTGATTGGCTCAGCGAAAAAGAATAACGCAGAAAGAGAAAGAACGGCTGTTCTACGCTTGGAAATGGATTACGAACTTGCCACATTATTTGAAGCGATGACGGAGAAAAATGAAAAAAAGAAAACTCAAGTAAAAGAAAAGCTAGAAAGAATTAGAATGGAATTGGTAAAGTTAAAGGCGTTGTAATTTTGTAAGGACGGTACACATGGATGGATTTTAAAAAAATACAATGGGAATCATAAAGGCGAACATTAAGTTTATACTTATGATCGCCTATTTTATTTTCGCGCATTCGTATCAGTTGTTTGTTGAATGGAATTGTTTTACTCTATAAGAATAAGATATTTACATAGAAAAGAGATGATATAAATGGATATTAATGCGGTAGACATATTTGCTAAACAATTAGTCAAAGAAGCCGGTGAACGAATTAAAAAGTCATTTTCTAAGGTCTTAAATATTGAAACCAAATCACATGCAAATGATCTCGTTACAAACATGGATAAGGAAATTGAAGAGTATTTCATACATCAATTAAAAAGCCATTTTCCAGACCATCGCGTATTAGGGGAAGAAGGTGTAGGAAGTAATCCTAAAGAATTGTCTGGGGTAGTTTGGATTATCGATCCTATTGATGGTACGATGAATTTTATTCATCAACAAAGAAACTTCGCCATATCGGTTGGTGTTTATGAAGATGGTGTCGGTAAAATCGGCCTTATTTACGATGTTGTTCATGATGAGCTGTACCATGCCAAAAAGGGTGAGGGAGCATACATAAATAATAACCGACTTTCTCCGCTTTCACCTGTAAAGGTGGAAGAAGCAGTTATCGGAATAAATAGTACGTGGGTCACTCAGAACCGAAGAATTGATAGTAGTATCTTATCACCACTTGTAAAAGCAGTGAGAGGAACTAGATCATATGGCTCAGCAGCGATTGAGATGGCCTATGTCGCAGCAGGGAGACTAGATGCTTATATGACGCTTCGGTTATCTCCATGGGATTTTGCAGCAGGTATTATCCTGGTGGAAGAGGTTGGAGGAGTGTGCTCAACCTTAAAGGGAGAGAAGCTTAACTTACTCGGAGAAAATTCGGTGTTAATTGCAAATGCAAGCTTACATGAGGCGGTATTAAAGGATTTTCTGAGCAATGGAAAATGGTAACATTCAATACCGGAAAATGCGTGAGTCGGATTCTACACTAATTAATTACTTTACACAGTTTGATACCCTTTGGAGATCGCTTGAAATGAATCAATTGACTACAAAAGAGTATATACAGAAGTATAATGAAGGGGAATGGAGAATATGGGAGCAAGATGAGAGTGATGTAGCGATCACTTATCACTTGGAGAATGCCCCTTCAAATACTAAACCTTGGATTGGAACGATTATTGTACAACCAAACGAACGTAGACAAGGCCTAGGTATAAGAGTAGTACAACAGTTAAAAGAAGAGTTGCAGGAAAAGGGACATAAAGCTATTTTTGCAGGGGTTCCTGTTGATGCCCATATTTGGATCCAATTTTTATCAGATTGTTATTTTGAACAGTTTAAGATTGAAAAAGATGAACAAAATCAAATGTTTTTAATTATGGTTTCTCCTTTGTAATAAAAAGGGTTGGCAAATGCCAACCCTTCAG
>NZ_BCVH01000034.1 GCF_001591645.1 Robertmurraya korlensis NBRC 107688
GCAAATTGTTGTTATCGCTCAAAAGCGACTTAATTAATATATCACATGTCCGTTTTAAAGTCAACAACTTTTTTTATTTTTTATTTTTCAAGTCGTTGTTCCCTCGTGAGGACAAGAAATAATATATCATGAATAAAAAACAATTTCAATATGTTTTTTATAATTAATTTGTTTATCAAAAATAGAATCCTTAATAGGAGTAATAGATTTGGTTTGCTAGCATATAAATACCTATATAAAATAATAGAAAGGAGTAACATATGCTATTAGAATCTTTCTCCTTATACCTATCACTATTTATGGCTATCTTCTTATTTTATTACGCTTTCTGGGAGGGAATTCGTATCGCAAATAGCGAAGGTAAAGTATATGGCGGTACATTTATCTTCACATTCGTTTCCGCTTTTATTTTTTCTGGTTTTACCTATACATTCTAAAAAAGGAGAACCTTTGACTCAAAGGTTCTCCTTCTGATTTATACAATTTCTTTTAAATCGTCCTTTATTGATTCCTTTTGCTTTCCACTTCTCTCACTGACTAAAAACAATAAGATTCCCACAATAACTATACTTCCCCCTATTAATTGCGTAAATAACACATTCTCTGATAACAAATAATAAGCAAGGATAGTCGCTCCAACTGGTTCAAATAAGATAGCCATAGAAATGATTGAGGTACTAATCCACTTGATCGCCCAGTTGAATAGAGAATGTCCTAACAAGGTAGGGATGAGGGCTAATAAGAAAAAATTCACCCATTCGTTTTTCGGATAAGGAAAAAGAGATTCTCCAACCAAAAGGACATATATGAATAAAACCATTGAGCTTATGCTGTATACAACAAACGTATATGTAATGAGAGAAATTCTTTTTCTAACTGATTGTCCAAACATTAGATAAGCCGTCACTAGGGCACAAGCTACTAATGCAAGGATATCTCCATATAAAGCTGTTCCACTGACTCTAAAGTCTCCCCAGCTAATGATTACACTCCCTATAATTGCTGATAACGCACAAAGAATGGCCTTTAATGAAAACCGTTCTTTAAAAAATAAGAATGTGCCAATGAACGCAAACAACGGTTGAAGAGTTACAAGTACAGTAGAGCTCGCAACAGAAGTGTAGTTAAGTGATTCAAACCACAAAATAAAGTGAAACGCTAAAAACACTCCAGCGAGAATTGCACTAATCCAATCCCTTTTAGAAATAAGAGCCAATTCCTTTACATATTTCACTAAAAACAACGGGAGCATTAATAAAACGGAAAAAAGAAGTCGGTAGAAGGCAATTACCCCTGAAGGAGCATCAGAAAACTTTACGAATATGGCTGAAGCTGATACAGCCATAACACCAATTATTAATGCAACATAAGGATTGATTATTGTACGATTCATTTACTTCTCCTTCTAATTTCCTCTCAGTTATCCTATTATTTACTCAACACTTTCGACTTCTACTTGATTCACACCATGAATTGATTTCAAATCATAATAGATATCGGTAGTGTAAATACCTTTATATGTTGTGACTAAACAACTAATCAAAATATCATCTGTCTCTTCTTTAACCTTTAAGTGTTTTATCCCTAATTTTCTACCTTTAATTTCTTTAATCATTTCTGTTAAGTTGGTCGATTTTTCTAGAAACAACTTAACCTTAATTTCTTTCTCTTTTAACTTTTTCGGCCCTATCTTATCAAATAAGAATGGAATGACTTTAATTCCTAAAATTAAAAATAAAATACCCGCGATTGCCTCTATGTAAAAACCAGCACCAATCGTAATTCCAATCCCAGCAGATGCAAGAACCAATGACGCCGTAGTGAGACCTGAAATGGCTTCATTACCTCTCTTCATTATTACCCCTGCTCCCAAAAAGCCAATTCCACTAATAATATACGATGGAATTCTACCTGGATCCATTGGTCTTGAGTACTCTTTAGAATATAAAAAAGCGGATTCATATGATACCGTCGTTAACAAGCAAGCCATAACAGAAATAATCAGACATGTTTTCAACCCTAATGGCTTCCCTTTTAGTTCTCGTTCCAATCCGATAACAATCCCAGCTACTGCAGCAAAAGATAATTTAAAAAGAACATCATAACGAGTAAATTCTATAAGTAGTTCTTTCATTTATTATCCCCCTTAATTATGTGTATATATTTTTGGTAGAAAAACAGGAAACATGCATATATCATCTATACGTATTCAAACCCCGTCACATTCATGTCAATATATTATATGAAATATATCACACAAAAAACGATTTCCATACAATTTTTATTAGACCAGCCTATTAATAAAGAAAATAATAGAAGGAAGTCAAATGTAACGACTTCCTTCTATAATATAATGAACAAATATTATTGATAGATGCTTCCACCTGTTTGTTTGAACTCGTCAGCCTTTTCCTTCATGCCCTTTACAATTGCTTCATTCGTATCAAGTTTGTTTTCCTTTGCGTAATTACGTATATCATGTGAAATTCTCATGCTACAGAATTTCGGTCCACACATAGAACAAAAATGGGCTGTTTTCGCTCCCTCTGCTGGTAAGGTTTCATCATGATACTCTAAAGCACGTTCTGGATCCAAAGATAAATTAAATTGATCCCTCCAACGGAATTCAAATCTTGCTTTTGAAAGAGCATCGTCCCTCTTTTGTGCCCCTGGATGACCTTTTGCTAAATCAGCCGCATGAGCAGCAATTTTATACGTGATAACCCCTTCTCTTACATCATCTCGATTAGGTAAACCTAAATGTTCCTTAGGAGTAACATAGCAAAGCATAGCAGTACCATACCATCCAATCATCGCAGCCCCTATAGCAGAAGTAATATGGTCATATCCTGGAGCGATATCAGTTGTTAAAGGTCCTAGCGTATAGAAAGGCGCTTCTTTACACAACTCTAATTGTTTATCCATATTCTCTTTTATAAGATGCATTGGTACATGCCCTGGTCCTTCTACCATTACTTGCACATCATGTTCCCATGCAATCTGAGTGAGTTCTCCTAATGTCTCTAGTTCAGCAAACTGTGCCTCATCATTTGCATCAGCAATAGACCCTGGACGTAAACCGTCACCAAGCGAGAACGCTACATCATACGCTTTCATAATTTCACAGATTTCCTCAAAATGTGTGTAAAGGAAGTTTTCCTGGTGATGGTACAAACACCATTGAGCCATGATGGAACCGCCTCTAGAAACAATTCCTGTTAAACGCTTTGCCGTTAAAGGAACGTATCTTAATAAAACACCCGCATGAATCGTAAAGTAATCGACCCCTTGCTCTGCTTGCTCAATCAATGTATCGCGGTATACCTCCCATGTAAGGTCTTCGGCAATTCCGTTTACTTTTTCAAGTGCCTGATAAATGGGGACAGTGCCAACTGGAACGGCAGAATTACGGATAATCCATTCTCTTGTCGTGTGAATATTTTTCCCTGTTGATAAATCCATTATCGTATCTGCACCCCAGCGTGTAGCCCATGTCATTTTTTCAACTTCCTCTTCAATGGAAGAAGATACAGCTGAGTTTCCGATATTGGCATTAATCTTCACATGAAAATTACGTCCGATAATCATAGGCTCCATTTCAGGGTGATTTATATTTGATGGGATAATCGCTCTTCCTTTTGCAACTTCATCACGAACAAATTCCGGTTTCATATTTTCCCTTATAGCGATAAACTCCATTTCAGGAGTAATGATTCCCTTTTTTGCATAGTGAAGCTGAGTGACATTATGCCCTTTCTTTGCTCGAAGTGGTTTTCGTTTTAATCCAGGAAACACCTTATGATTAGCCCTTGGATCATTCTCTTCCTTAAATCCATTATCTTCAGGTTTGATATCTCTTCCTTCATATTCTTCCACATCTTCTCTTTCTCGAATCCAGTTCTGTCTAATATTAGGCAACCCTTTCGTAATATCAACAAAGTGTTGGCTGTCAGTATAAGGACCGCTTGAATCATATACTCGAACAGGTGGATTATCTTCTTCCCCAACTGTACCAGTAGTAGGACTTAGAGCAATTTCTCTCATAGGGACTCGAATATCATTCCTTGAACCTTGCACATACACCTTTTTACTACCTGTAAAGCTCGACATAATGGAGATGCTTGTTTCGTTTAATGAAGTTGACGACATGGTAAATCTCTCCCTTTTCCTGATTTTGAAAGGACGAGATCTAGAGTATAGAACACGGGGAGGGATGTAGAAAAACACAATAAAAGCCGGATCCAAAATTGGAAGGACCCGGCTTAATATGTAGAAGTATAATCTAAACAATAGATTATCGTTAACTTCCCCACGCTGGTATGATCCAGATCAGGTCCAAAGGGTCAAGAAACTTAAGCGTGTCTCTCTCTCAGCCCAAACTATTGGACTCCCCTAGTTATTGCTATTCAGTTCACATTTATTATACATGATTGCCTAAAAAAGAAAAGGGTAAATTTCCCTGGATGTTCAAAAACGGTATAGTAGAAAGAAGAAAAAAAATTAGTTATTGTCAAAATCCAATCATGTAGTATAATATTTTTATATCGTTTTAATGATATCGGGGCATTAGCTCAGCTGGGAGAGCGCTACGCTGGCAGCGTAGAGGTCAGGGGTTCGAGCCCCCTATGCTCCATACACGAAAACCCTTGCGTAGCAAGGGTTTTTATTATTTCTCGGAATATGTAAGTTAAAAAATTCAACTAAGTGTGCACAATGTGTACACCTTTAGTTGACTAAAGTAGTTTACACCCATGATTTTCAATAAAAAAAATCATGGGTGTAAACTTTTATTTATTTGAAATATCAGTAATAATACTAGATAAACCTCCAAATTTATCCTCGTTATCTTTCATTATATGCTATTAAAGCAGCATGCGCTTTACCACAAGTTATCCAAAGTTCTGGAGTTAATTTACACAATAAACTTAGACGTGAATAAAAAATCTTTCCATCATCATCTTCAAGATTACTAAACGCAAGTTCAGTTAACCAATTTCCTACAAAGTCAACCCAATTGCTTAGTTCCGAATGACTCCCACCTGCTATTAGGCAAATTCTTATTTGCTCATCAATAGTAAATAAATAATTTTTCTTATACTTCCTAACTAAGACTTTTAAATCTTCAGCAAGAGAGGTACTTCTTGAAACAGCTGCAACCATTGCTAAACCATTCAATATTACAAGAAGTTGTGATTTATCCTCTATTTGTTTTAATTGATAACTACTTAACTTTAGTGAATTTATTGCTAATTCCGCTTGATCCTTAGCAATATTAAACACTAATACCGAATTAATAAGAGTAATAAAAGACTCTGGCGTTAACTCATTTGTATTAAGTTGTTTTTCAATTGATTTAGATAAAACATCAGGTAGATTTTTCATATCATCTATTTTCCCCTCTAATGGACCAGGGTAAAATGAGGAAAAACTAATATTAGAATAAATACTTTCTTTGGTCTCACTTAGTATTAACTCATACAACTTGTCAGTTATATTACTTTGATATTTATAAGCTGTAATAATAATACGACCAAGAAAATCCGCACCTATTTGTGAAGATTCTGCAAGTTCAGGGTACCAACGTGGTTCTTTATACATATCTACAAGAGATTGCAGATAGAAATGTTCACCACGAATATTAAGTGACCACTCACAAAACTGATCAATATTAATACTTGAAGTGATAATAACTCTATATACCAATGCTGCATGTGTCAAAGATGCCAGTCTTCGGTAAAATGGTGGTTCTAAAATAAACAATTTATTTCTTGATAATTCTCCATCAATAAGAACAAATAGTGAATATATAAGTTTAAATCCAACAACACTTTTTTCTGAATCATCTGAACGCACTTGCTCTAAAAGTCGGATTAAAATAGGTTCAATATAGTTTTTTGATTTTACAATTCGTAACCCGATTTCTATGGCCCCCAATTGAGAGAAGCTATCACCATATTTATCTATATATTCAAAAGCATTGACGAGTTCTTCATCACTTAATTGATCAATTATTATTTCTTCTGTTAAGGAAGAATGCGATGACAAAAGAAGGCTATGTAAAAAACCTTCATAAGGACTCCAATTTATCAGTTGTTCAAAAAATTTTTTACCTTGCGTAGAAGCATATTCATAAATCGTAGCACTACCGTCATAAGCACCAATAAGTCTATCATAGTATTTACGAGATTTAGGAACAAAAGAAGAGATACTAATATGTCTATTTTTTTGAAAAACATGACGAACTAATTGCGCTTGTTTGGCGGGTGTATTGTCTATATCATTGTGAAATAAATTGACTTCGTCATCACTTAAAGGTCGTTTTCTAAGAATTTCATTCCATTTATATTCATCATTAATAGGTAAATTCGCTTCTTTTGCTAGCTTTTGAAAGTAGCTCAATCGTATTTTACTATCTGGGGAGAGTATAGTTAGATTAGAAATATTGATAACTTGATCATCCTTTGTTAGAAGTAGGTTAGGTAAACTTCCTTCTTCACATGTATTCCTTAATCCCCATATATCTCCTTTATTATCAGCTACTTGTTCTGTTATAGATTTTGATAGTAAACTTCTTACCCTGTAATAAAATTTAGATCGCTGAAATGAAACATTTATCTCATCATATGATATCTCAGCATCAGTTATAAAATCGTACTCGTCTTGAAATTTAGTATCTTGAATTAAAGTCTCCCTTAGTAAGGGAGGTAACAAATTTAGAGCGGCCATTGAAATTGTTGTTTTAATTTTCTTAGTATTACTCATCAACTCCCTCCTCAAGTAAAACTTTAGAAGTTATCTCTTTAATCTGATTCTTATAACAGTTTATAATCCAACTAAATATTTCGGGACACTCTTCCTTAATGGGAATCAAAACCTGCTTCTCGACCCATTTCCAATATTCCTCTTTAACTTCACTTGAAGAATCAAAAGGTACTAGTAAAGACAGTACATTTGACCCTTGGAGAGACATTAATATATTCTGACTATACTCCCTACTATAGAAATTTATCCACCCGCGAATATCTAATTGTTTTAATATCCAATTTGAACGAGCTATAGTAATCTCTAAATCAGTGGTACTAGTCCATTGTTCCTTCAGAACCTGAGAAAACGTATTTAACATTCCATTTAGCCATGCTGCCTCTTGTGGAATTTGTAGCCAACTTCTCATTCGGACAAGTAGAATATTTTCTCGGATAGCTTTTAATTCAGCATTTTCAAATAATTTACCATCCTTTATTTTTGCTACTTTTAAATAAATGTTTAATTCCTCGTTACTAATTGTACTCCCCCTAAGAATTAATTACTCTCTTTCCACTGTGGCAACAACGAGTATCTATACTTACTTACTTATTTATTTATTTCTTTTCTCTCTACCCTTCTTCATATCTAAACATACGTCAAAAAATAGTCTTTCAAGGTGGATTTTTTCTTCAACATCAGTAACCAATTCATTCATTCTATTAAATGCTTTAATAATATGTAAGCTATTATTAATGACTTTTTCTTCTTGTAATCTCCTAAATGTTTGTTTTGTTTCCTGAGAGTACTTTTTTCGTGAGTTAATAATTTTCTTGAACATATCATATATTCTGTCCTCAGATAAAAATGGACTACTTGCAATATCTAAGACTAAGTTCACTATTTTGTTTTTAAAAGTATCTAAGTTATTTAATTGTCTTAGTCTTTCTTTTACACCCCTCACATTACTGTCATGCCTTATTGTAAAGATTGGCTCTTCCCCTTCGGGTATCGCACCAAACTCATTACCTTCCTCATCCTCTAAACGAAAGCGGTATTCCAAAGAAAAGGTCTTTTCTTTCACTTCGTTATTGGTTAAAACAATACCAATGTATAAATTCCCAACCCCAACAATTTTAGTTGGACTTGTTGTGTCAAACATTACAACAATCTCTGAATCACTGATGTATGCCTTCTCTACTTGGTACCATTGATAGGTTGATTGGACATGTTTATGCAAAGCTAATAATGTCAAATAGAGGGCAAGGTGATTGTCATAGTTATTATATCTAACTGATGTAACTCCTCTAATTAACCATTGATTGTTTTCGAGTATGAGACGGTATTGAAATTCTTTATTAGGCTCTAACACGCATAACTTTCTAATAGTTTCGACTAACAATTCTTCTAAATTATTTTCTATACAATAAGACGAGAATTTACCCATCTGAAAAGCCATCTCTAAAAACTCGTATGTGAAACGATAGATTCCTTGAGCATTTAAGGAGTCTAAGGTAAAACTAATAGCTAGTTGTTTATGTGTAGACAACTCTTCTATATAAATGTTATAAAGTTTTTCAACAATATCTAGCTTTTGATTATCAATTTCGTTAAACTGCTTAATTAACTCTTTACTTCCATAGATTGAAAGAAAGGTATCAGGATTGCCGTATTCATTAAGAGGAAACTCTTGTAAAATCTCATCGTCCAATTCTCGTTCTTGTTTAATTAACCGTTTAAGGGTATTTATTTTTGCCGGTGAATTACTGATTAATTTTCCGTTAATAAAAGTTTCATGCATATGTTTTCCCATAGTCTCACCTCCAAAATTAAATAGACATTATCCCCACCCTATTCACTCCTGCTGATTTGATTTGATAGAATACTATCTTTAATTAACTAATAAAAAATCTTAATATATTTATAATTAATTCCGATATGGATTCTACAAATGGGGTAAGTAACTTTTCCTTAGTAATGAGGAAAATGGAAGTCAAAACCGAAATATAATAAATTACTTTTTCGACTTTACCTGAAGTAGTATATGTTACAGGGGATTTTCTTCGAATATTGTCAATTGGATAAAATAATGGCACTCCAGATACAGAAAAATAATCACCGATAATATGAAAGATATAACCAAGACAAATACCTAAAGTAAAGGGATTCGGAATTATCAAGAGTAAAATAATTAATGTTACTAACCACATACTAAGCGAGTGTGTTATGCCTCTGTGGCCGAACTTACGATTTATAATGACTGAAATCCCAAATGAACGTCTGCCAATAAACGACCTAGGTTCATCAATATCAGGTAATAAACTTCCCAATGATACACCAGCTAGATAGCTTAATGTGAATGGATAAGATACCGTGGAAACAAGCGCTGCACTTAATGCAATAGAAGTAGCCAAATGTGTTTTATACATCAAAACTGAACACCACAATTCTTTTTTAATAATGCATGTCTATTTAATCATTGATATGCAAAATTATTAGTGTTCATTACTCAATACTAAGAGACGTCAAAACTTCAGTTAGTTCAAACTTTCCTTAAGACTTGCTTACTTTATTTTCTAAAAAAGATCCTCTTTGAGAGGCTCTTCTTTTTACTTCCCTTATTAAATAAAAGCCCCCTTTTCTTTAAGTGTATTTATTCACAAACTTGGTCGTTTCAGTTTCATTTATTACAGGAATGCTGCCCCGTTTGTTGAATAAGGCCGATTAGTGTTAATATAAGTTTCACGTAGCTTTATAACGGAACAAAAAAACGCCTCACCCCAATGATACCAACGGGAAGAGACGTTTTTTGGTGTACATATCCACTAGTGTTAATTGCGAAATTATGGAGTACAATCTCTTAGCAACAGTGACGTATTTTAAAAAGGCACGATATGAAATAACAAAAGGGACGATCCACTACTTAAATGATAAAAGTCATTACATACGGGTAGTTGATAATTTTGATCATTGGAAACAAATTGAACTAAAACACATCATTGATATACAAATTGATTAATGATGTGCATCTAGACAAAAGCATACTCCTCTTAGCATTAAGAGTTAAATAAATCTCTATACGTTTTACTCCATAATTATTATGCTCGTTCAGACAATGAAAAAGATGTACATCATAGTGGCGTAAATCTTTTATTTATAAGACTCTTAATAACATCACCTACTACCATTACTTACATACCTATTTGACTCTAAACAATTAATAACATCCCTCTTTCAGAGGGATGTCTTTTTATTTCCAACATGGGCTACCAACAAGAATAGTAAGAATTCCACTGCTGGCTCTAATAGAATAAAAACTATTAGCTGGTTTCATTTCATATTAATCTAGCTAAATTAGTATTCTAATTTCCACATATATCTTCTTTTTGTAAGTGGGTGATTTCTAACGTTTGATAATTGCTCTGCATATACACGTAATACTCCAGAGATTAACATCGGGTTAAAGTAATCAACAATTTCTTTAGCAATCACTGAACCTAAGCCAAAATCTTTTGCATCCACAACGGTTGTTTTAGCATCAAATCGATTTAGAAATTCAAGTGCTCGAGAATCCATATCTCTTGTTCGGCCATCGTTCATTAATAATAGGAATGGAACATCTTTGTCTACGATTTCGAATGGCCCGTGGAAGAATTCTCCATCGTGGAAAGTTCCCGAGTTGATCCACTGCATTTCCATTAGTAAGCAGATAGAGAAGGAGTACGCTACTTCATGAGTTGCGCCGCTGCTCATTACATAGATCACGGGATCATCTTTGTAAGAATCTGCAAATGCCTTTGCTTGTGGAAGTACTGAGGATACAGACTTTTGGATTAAGTCATAGATTTTAGAGAACCCATCTTGCATTTTATTGTAATGCTCATATCCTTCAAATTGATTTAGGATTTCAACGGCAAGACCTAATACCTTTGTCATCTTTTCCATTTTTTCTGCATAATTAGCTGCCCAGCCATGGTAGATTACATAGTCCGCATCTTTTGTAATCGCAGAACCTTCTTCATAGGTAACAGCAATCACATGTGCACCTAATTCTTTTGCTTTAGTAGTTGCAGAAACAGTTTCTGGAGTACTTCCTCCTAAAGAACATGTGATAACAATACTAGTGTCATCCACGGATACTGGAGTGGCAAAATTGAATTCATTTGCTGTGAATAAGCTGACACGTAGTTGTTTCGCATTACCCTCAAGGAAATATTTTGCAGGATATAATTCTGCTTTTGAGGCACCACAGCCTACAAAGAATACACTCTTAATATCTGGTTGTTTTTCCTTAATTTGTGAGATGATATAATTTAATTCCATCTTTTTCTCCTTCAACAATCTATTTTTGCTGTTACTATAAAAAGAGGGTAAAATCTGCCTATCTTTAGGAGTCACATAAGAGGTACCGGTTTTTATTATTAAGTGTTTAATGATCTGGATCTGAGTTCCACAAAGGGGACGTTCTAACACACAGAAGTTATTCTGTTTAAAACATCCTTTAGAGAATGATTGGCCATAGATTCAATCCGCAAATCGTAGTTATCAAAGATTATTCCTTCAGTTATAGGGTTCGGTACAATCACACATGCTATTCCTGCATCATTTGCTGCTTTCGCTCCATTGTTGGAGTCCTCAAAAGCTACAACTTCATTGGAACGGACATTTAAAGCATCCGTACATTGTATGTAAAGTTCAGGATCGGGCTTAATCATTTTGACATCATCACTGGACTTGATGACATCAAAGTAATGGAGTATATCAAGCTTTTTCAAAAACTCATGAATCCATTCTTTCCTCGAACTGGAGGCGAGACCAATCCTGAGGTCTAGCTCTTTTGCTTGTTTTAAATAATCACGTACTCCATCTCTGGCGTCAATATTGATTATTTTATTACGATGACATTCCCTGACACGTCGTCTTACCTCTTCAACACTAACCTTTTTACCCAATTTTTCTTCAATGTATTGATCGATAATTGTTCCGTGTGTTCCTACGCAAGGAGTAAAAATCTCTAAAGGAAACTCAACATCATACGCACCCAAAATCTCTTTAAAACTTTCAAACCAAACCGTTTCGGTATCAATGATAAGCCCGTCAAAATCAAAGACAACTGCCTTTATCAAAATCATTCCTCCTTTTTCTAAAAAAGTACCTAGAATAAAATCCTCTGTCGTTTTGGCAATCCACCGGACTATTCTTAGTTTCTTTCACTGCTTTTAATTATTTATCATAGATTATGAACTCGTATAACATTTTATAACGTTATATAACATTATATTAATAATCACTTTGGAATTTGTCAATTGTATTTTGAAAATTTGTAATAATAAATTTTGTTAACACTTAAAGCTTTGTATCAATAATTTGTCCATAATCGAGTTTAAAAAAAGTTTGGACAATAACAGCACGCCAAATGATCTCGTGCTGTTTTTTTCATCCAAAGTTCACCAAATTCATTATAGGCGGTTCCATTCGCTAAAAAAGTTTTTTTGACCCTGTTGAAAAAAATCTTAGCAGGTCATTTTTTCACCTGACTGATATTCAACTCCTATTCCTTCTATATCTATGACTGTTGTTATAGATTCTAAGACATCCATTTCATCTTCCCCAGCAGCAGTAATTTTTACTGTCTCTCCTGGTTTTATCCCTAATGTCATAATCCCTATAATCGATTTTAAGCTCACCTGTTTTTGCTTATACACTAGAAAGGTTTCAGAACTAAATTGATTAGCAGTCTTTACTAAAGAGCCCGCCGGTCTAGCATGAAGACCTAATTTATCTGTAATGGTAAATGTTTTTTCAATCATATCGAAATCCTCCATGTTCGTTTTCACTATTAGTCTTTTTAAATAAAGTCGACATATCTTATTTTCATAATATCGTAAATATAACCGATTTCTGTAACTGGTATTTCAATTCCATAAATACTTTCAATAGGGTTGAATATACGTTTTAGTTTATAAATAAAATCCTGATGCTTCTCTTGAAAACCATCTAGGTCCAGATAGTCCTCAATCGGACTTTTCTTAACTAATCGTTCAATCAAGCAGCTTAAATGGATATATAAACTAATTCTCGTAGGATTAGAAAACTTCAAATGAAACTCTTCTTCCATCACACCAATCGCTTCACTTAAATGCTCAATGATCATATCCGGATTTAAAATGGTCAAGTAATTGATCAAATCCTGCAAAGAGAATAATTTCACGATATTTTGTGTAACATCTTCGATTCCTTTTGACGGTAGTACTTCACTTAATATACTGTTAAACTTTTCAATGTCTTTTCCAGAAATAATATCCTCTATAGCAACAAAAATTTTATCGGATACATAAGGATTTGCTGTTCCGACTATACCCAATACGCTGTATTCTGTAAAAACCGGGTCATTTATACCATTAGTTTTCAAACTTAAAAAATCATATGGAAGGACATGGACAGAATCATTTTCTTTACAGCTATTGATTCCTTTTTCTAATAGTTTCTTAATTTTAACTGCTGTCCCAATCCCCGTAATGCACGTAGTAATGATGGCATTTTTTTTGTTTCTTTTCAAAGGTTGAATCAATTTATAAGTGGGTTTGTAGGTATGGGTAATACCATATAAGATTTCTTCGACCGTCAATCCTTTTATTATTTTTTCACCGACATCAATGGCGATTTGCGTTGTAATATTATTTAGAATTCCAATAGTACCTTTACCGACATAACTTAATTTATTTTGAATCTCTACTAAGGACCCCATATCTACTAAAATGATAACGCCTTTTCTTGTATTAATAGAATTAAGATAATCACTAAGATTAGCTGCAACTTCTGAAGTTGTTACCTCAAAAGGCATATCAAATGCTTCAAAAATATGTTCACGTAATAATCGATTGGATAGATTAGCAATACTACTGGCAGTAGATAATCCATGGGCTATGATGACTGCTTTAATACGATTTGAATCTAAACTACTATTTAATCCCTTTATATAAAGCGCTAAAATACCGATATCCATAATTCCCAACGATAGATCAAAGGTATTTTCCACTTCAGACACAATGGATTCCGCTAAATCTACTTCCCACTGAAAATACTGCCGTAAAATATCATCAAATTTCTCAACAGATGCAGGGATATCTCGATAATTGTAACTCCCGGAATGGATAATGAAATGGGTTAAAGCAATTACCGTATTACTTGAAAATCTTATACGGTTATTAATCCCCGTTATCTCAACAATCCTTTCTAAAAAATGTTTAACTGATACAAATTCTAAGTTTTCTTTAGACCATTGCATTTTAAAGGTTAATTTATCTAAGTATTGGTTGATTTGTAGGGTTGCCTTTTTAATAAATTCATCGAAGTTAAATTTTTCTACATTACACTCATCAGTTATATCTAGCAGTTTTTCATAAAGTTCAATTATATGGTTCGTTTTCTCCACTTTATAATTCGTTTCAATATCCTTGTGAGGATCAACTACAATCGTCCGCTGATAAAAGGGATGAAAGTTATCTTTACCACCTTTATGTTTTATTAGGAAATGATTGACTACTTCTTCCGGTAAATATCTGAGGCTAATATCAAGTTTTTGTGAGTATCCCTTTTGGATGGATTCAATATATGCTTTTGCGCAAGAATACGTAATGATATTCTTTAGTTCTCCCACATTTCCTCGCACATTCGAATTCATTAATGCTTCTAATACTCCTGTCTTTAATTCGAGTGTTGCATTAATGTTCTTACATTCTTCCCTATAAAAATTGCAAATCAAGCTATATTTTTCATTTTCTGTTCTTTCTCTTAAAGAGGGGATAGAAACAATTACAGGTATTCTCCTTAAAAATGTTTGTAGAAAAGTTTCCTCAGGATTTTCCGTGGTAGCAAAGATCATTCTTACGGTAGCCATTTTCCAATTCTCACTATCGCCTAAAGGATGAAACACCCCTTTGTCCATAAAAAGAAACAGTTTTTCTTGCCCTTCAGAATTTAGACGGTGTACCTCATCTAGAAAAAGGATCCCTCCATCAGCCTCTTGAATAACCCCTTTCGTATCCTTATGTGCGCCGGTAAAAGCACCTTTTACGGCTCCAAATAAATTAGCGGTCAATAACTCAGGGTTATTGGCAAACTCAGCACAGTTTAAAGTGATAAAAGGGGCATTTTCATTAATTATTCCATTCTCCATAATGTACTGGTGTATAAGCTGGGCCATAAAGCTCTTCCCAACACCCGTCTCACCTACAATCATAAGGGGAAGACCTTTAGGAGGATAACTAATAGCCAATTTACATTGTTCTATCTGCTTTCTTAAACTACTAGTATGTCCTATTAAGCTCGTAAATGGATCTTTGGTATAATGATTTAATTCTGGGTTAACGTGGTCCATCATTTCCTCAAAAGTATTAAACACTAGTTTATCAACTGCTTTATTGTATTGTTCTTCTATACTTTCCTTTGAAAAAAAATATACGGGTCTGCTATTTACTTTGATTAATACTCCTGAGCGGTTTAATTCATTTAAATATCTACTCGCAGCACTTCTTCCTAGATTCAATTTCTCACTAAGTTCTCGAGCTTCAATGCCGTCTTCGAGTCTATAAATACCAAATGACTTTGTTTCCGAAATTTCTTGAATCAAATGAATGATGTGGTTTGTAAACAGCTTAATCAGCCCCATCCAATTCGCTAAATTGCAAAATAATAATTTTAGCTGTATACAAATGAAGAGTGAAATAATGGGGTAAACAAGAAGCAAAAAAGCCCTCACTTGTTTACCCGGTTAGTTAAAATGACCGAAACGGATCGTAGATTAGTAACTTACTACTCGATAGTATTTTCGCGTATTGTAAGAAAGTCCTGTTTTTTCCGCCATATTGATTCTTAGACGGTCTCCCAAAAGAATAGAAATCACAGCAGGAGCAAAGTACTTCCTGAAATCTGGGCTGATTCCTTCAAGAGGGAAATCTTTTGTATCAATAATTAAGGAATTCCCTGAGTATTTCTCTAAGAACTTTTCAACACGTTTATCAATGCCTCTGGACTCATCTTCTCCCTTAATTAATACAACAGGTGTATGTTCATCTACTATCTCAAAACACCCATGGAAAAATTCTGCTGAATGCATAGCTTGTGTTTTAATTCTAAACAGTTCTTCCGCAACACAAGCAGAGTAGCGTGAAATTTCACCAATATTGGCTCCGCTGCCAATCCACAATTGAAAAGGATCTTGATAGTGTTGTTCAGCATATATCTTAGCAACCGAGTCAAATTGTTTGGCTGTCTCCAAAAGAGCCTTTGGCAGCTTTTTAAGTTCATTGGAAAACCTAGGGTAATCCTCAAAATGTCCTAAATTGTATAGAAGTCTGAAGGCTAGAAAGTAAACTTGAATATATCTGAAAGCTGAAATATCTTCATCAATAAAGATCTTGTGCGAAACAATATTGTAAATAGTCGAATCTTTGACACCCACAAACCCTACAGTAGTGATGCCCCGTTCCTGGCAATATCTTGCAGCCTGAACCGCTTCTTCAGCATCTCCTGTCTTAGATACCAATATTACTAAAGAATCTTTAGTTAATTGTTTGTATTGAGCAACCGCAAATTCTGCTGAAGTATCTGTATAAACCGGGATATTTGATAGCTTCTTAAAATAATCTGCAAATGAACGAAGCATCTCTATCGATCCGCCTGAACCAACAAAGAAAATATTTTGAAAACCTCTTTCAGAAATACTGTCAGCAATTTTTTCAATATACTCCCTTAACTGGTAGTTCATTTCTCCACGTTCCAAATAAAATTTCTCATTTATTGTTGTCATTTCAATTTCCCCTTCCACTATTAAGTTTGTTTATTTATCTTTTACTCTTACATAAACCCGATGGCTTTGGCTGCAATTCCAAAAAGCAGTGTACCTACAATTAAATAAGTTACTTTTACATTTTTTCTTAATAGGAAATAAATTAAGACAGTAAAGAGTAACGGCAAGAGTGATGGAAAGATTTGATTTAATACCTCTTGAACTTTTACCACACCTTCACCTTGACCAATTTCTAGTGGAGTGGTGAATTTAACCATGCTTGCCGTCATCGCCCCAATTGACATTAATCCAACGACAGAGGCACCAAATGTAACCTTCTGCATAATTCCACTTTCCAACGCTTTATTTAATAACTTTGTTCCTAATTTATAACCCTGGAAAAGCCCAAAATATCTGCATATATAATGGGGGATATTAAAAACTAACGCATACAGAAGTATTCCCAACGGATTCCCTTTAATCGTAAGGGATGCACCTATCCCTGCAGCAATTAACCGAATAGTCCCCCAAAACAATGAATCTCCAATAGCGGCAACTGGCCCCATTAAGCCGACTTTTACTGCTGTGATTGATTTTGTATCAAAGTCTGTATTCTTGGCATTCTCTTCTTCCATTGCCACAGTTATACCAATTATGAAGGTTGATAACCATGGAGCTGTATTGAAAAATTCCAAGTGCCGTTTAAGCGCAGCCGATTGCTCCTCTTTCGTTTTATAAAGTTTTTTAATTATTGGCATCATGGTGAATGCATAACCTAAACCCTGCATCCTCTCGAAGTTAAATGAACCTAGTAAGCGAAGGGATCTCCAAAAAACCTTCATTAAATCCTTACGAGTGATATTCTCATTAGAATGATTGTCCATTTGAAACCTCCTTCTCCTGCTTAATTTGATTCATAATAATCACTAGTAGGACACCAAGAACGGTTACACCCGTAATCGTTAATCCAAAATAGGTTGATAGAATAAAGCCTCCAATAAAGTAAGGAATAAGGCTCTTTTTTAGAATCATTTGCATGATCATGGCAAACCCAATAGCTGTTAGCAGTCCTCCTCCAGCAGTTAAACCGGCAGTTAACCAACTTGGAATAACATTAGTAACGGTTTCGCTTATTGACACTCCAAAGTAGGCTACAATGAAATTGGGGATGAATGCAGAAAGAAACAAGACTACGTAGCCACCACGATGCAGCCACTCAATACCTGTCATATTTCCTTCTTCAGCATATTTATCTGCTTTGTTGATCCAAATGGAGTTAATGACTTTTGCTAGATTCTTCAATTGAACGGTAAATAAAGAGATGGGAACCGCCAAAGTAGCAGCTACCTCTGGACCTTTGCCTAAGACGATGGCAAAAACAGTTCCGGCAACAGCACCTGTTATTACATCAGCTGGAATAGTAGCCCCTACCCCCACGATTCCAATAAAGATAATTTCTAATGTGCCTCCCACGATGACTCCAGTTGTAAAGTCTCCCAAAACTAAGCCAACGAGCGGCGCTACAACAATTGGTCTCCCCAACATGTTGTCACCAAAAATGCGGGAATCCATCCACGCCCATCCAGCAATTAACCCTATTAACAATGCTTGTACTAACATTCTCCCCCCCCTGCCTTTACCTATTTAATATCCTCTAATAGTTTCTTCTTCTCCGATGGAACTTGACGAATTTCCACCTCAATCCCCATAGCTTCTATTTCAATAAAATTAGCTATATCTGTTTCATCTACGGCAACGGCTGGAGTTTTCATCTTCTTTCCGTTTGACATTCTTATTCCTCCAACATTGACTGTTTTCAACCCGGTTACCCCTTTTGCTAACCGCAGTGCATCCGTTGAATTATCAACTAAAACGAAGATTTTTGAATTTGCCGAGCCAGAGCCATTTAGAAACTCAATCGAATCACTAACACTTTTCGTCACTAACTTTACGCCTGACGGAGTAGCTAAACTTAGTGTCATTTTTTTAAACTCATCATGGACAACAGTGTCACTTGATACCAAAATCACGTTGGCATCCAAAGCTCCTGTCCAAGCATATGCAACTTGTCCGTGTACAAGCCTGTCATCAATTCGAAGAAGTTTAATCATTTCCTATTTTCCTTTCCGTACAAGATTTTGTTAACATAAATGAAACTTTCCTTCCCCCTAGTAATACATAGATCGATAACCTCAGTACAACTAAGTGACGGTGGTGCATTTATTACTTCTAACACCATTGGAAGATTTACTCCTGTAAGAATATGAACATCATCATGTCTAGTAATTAACTCTGTGCAGATATTTGTTATACTCCCTCCAAATACATCCGTTAGGATGCAAAATTGATCTCCATCTTCCCCAGATTCAAGAAAATTGTTGAGTTTTTCTTTTACTTCGTCGATAGTAGTTTCTGGATTAACACCGATGTATTCTAGGTTTTTATCCGTTCCCATAATCATATGAACGGTATTTACAATTTCTTTAGCTAAATTTCCATGAGATGCAATAAGAAACCTATTCATTCATGACACCTCCTTTCCTTATTCTTACTAATAACAATTGCAAGAACTGTGCCAATATAGTGTGAATATTTTACATAAAGCAGTCCAAATGTTCATTTTGATTGAATTTTTAGACTTTTTAAAATTATTTATTTTTGTGAAAAGATCCAGCAAAAAGGATGTGTGTCACAGTAAAATGTGTAAATTACTACTACTGCGAAAAATTCAACTGTTTTTCGAGAGGGTAAATACTTGACTACCATCCTATAACTTTCAGTATTTATTGTTTAATCTTGGTTGTTCCGTCTGAAACTATATCTCTAGTAGCACAAACCAAGCCTCGCGAATTAACCTAGTATGGTCCCGGCACTTATTGAATTAGTTACTTTTTAATAACATGTGAAACCTAAATCGAAGAGACTGTTGGAATTTAATTGGAGTCAAGCCTACTTGGGCGGGGGGTCAGTTGGTGATGAATTCCTATCAAAAGTTTCATGTAATTGCCCTAAACTGGCCGTACACATACATGACGCTGCTGGTAAGTAAGAATGAGCTTATCTAATTCCTGGCTTAACCGCACCGTATCCATGTTTTTAATGCCTTTTTTTCGAGAGCTTTCAATCATAGCAGTCCTAAGTTCTTCAATAGATTCCATCAACTTCTCGTCTTTGTTTAGTGTTTGTATCATCTACTTTATCCCCCTAACTAGACTATGACCAATCAGAAAGTCCTTGGCACTAGTGACAATAGAAAGTGTCACATTACTATTATTTGTTAAAACGTACATTTTCCTTCACCTCTAAATAGAAAACAAGATTTTACGATAAGAGCTCTAAATATTTGTTGATTTTATATGGAGTTCAGATGTGTTTTTTCATTAAAAAGGTATCCGGCACCAATTGGGAGCCAGATACCTTTTTTACTTTTGTGACAAATCTTAAATCTAGAGACTAACTTAATTTCTTGCTACCTAGTTTCTGGTGGAATTTTGGATCTTTTGGAATGCTTGGGTCTACTCCTCTTAATAGAGGAATTTCCGCACAGATTAATTGTACTGGAATGATGTATTCATAAGTTTTGTAATATGGATGGTTAATGAACTCTGCTTTCATATTTTGCGAATTTTCGTCCACATTGCTACCAATTACATAGATATGCTCGGTCCATCCGGATAGCACCTCAACCATTTTCTCTACACGTTTTTCTACACCTGTATCTAAAATGATAATCGTTGAATCTTCATTTACCGCATTGTATATACCATGGATAAATTCCTCAAACTCATAGCCAGTAACAGGAATTCGCATAGTTTCAAGTAATTTCAGTGCGCTTTCTAACGTATCACCGTAAATTTCACTAGTACCGATTACACGAATATCTTTCGCTTGAGCAAGCTTTTCTTTATTTGTCTCAATCCATTGAAGGGATGTATCATAGGTTTTTAAGAATTGATCTGCTGTTTTTTCTAGTTCTGAAATTTCCTTGTTATAGCCCTCTTTTGATATCTTACCAGTTTCTCTCGCCAATTGAAGTGCCAGTAGGGTTAGATTTAACTTTGTACAGTAAAAACCTTTCGTTTTTGCACCGGCTAATTCTTCACCGCATTGAACCGTAAGAATGAAATCTGCTACCTCGTCAATTAGAGCATTCTCTTGGCCAGCCATAGAAGCAGTTAAACAACCAGCTTCTTTTGCTATTTTCATAGCATTATAGGTAGAGTAACTGCTTCCGCCTTGTGATATTCCAACTACCAACGTTTTAGAAGAGTTGCCTAGAAAAGTATCCGCGTTAATTGCAAATGGATAGTAGGCATCTACACGAACTCCTGCAAAATGCTGCATTAATTTTTGAGTTTGCAGTCCAGAATGAAAGCTAGTTCCTGATCCTGTCACAACGATACGGTCAATTTCTTTTGTTCTCACTTCTGCGAATAACTGATCTGCATTTTGAATAATTTCTTTCATTTTAACTGGTGTTTCCTGCATATAATTCTGAATTCTCATTGTTTAACAACCTCTCTTTTTTTATAATTTTTTTATAATAATCCTATCCAGTGAAGGAGGATTCCTACAACGATGATGCCAAGTGTTAGTTTGGTAATGCTTACTTTTCTTTTCATTAATCCATAAACTACAAATGTAGCAATTAAAGGAAGCATATTTGGTAATATTTGATCCAATATATCTTGAAGGACTACTTTTGCTCCTTTAATGTCAAACTCGAGTGGAGTTGTCAGCTTCAACATAGTCGCAACCATACCACCAACTACTACCAACCCAATAGTAGTTGTAATGGACATTATCTTCTCCATCAGACCTTCTTTTTGTATTCGTTCAAGTGAATTAACCCCAACTTGATAGCCTAATCTCAACCCCGCTATTCTTATAAAAAGGTGAGGAATATTAAATAGAATTAGAAACAAAAGTGGTCCGAAAATATTGCCTTCTGTTGCAAGTGAAATACCAACTCCAGCTGCAATGATTCGAAAGGTTCCCCAGAAAAGTGAGTCACCAATACCGGCCAGAGGTCCCATAAGAGAAGCTTTAACCGCATTGATTGAATTTGAATCGAAGCTGGGATCGTTTGCATTTTGTTCTTCCATTGCAGCAGATATTCCCATAATCGTCGTTGATATTGCAGGGGTTGTATTAAAAATTTCCAAATGTCTATTTAATGCTTTTACCTGGTCATCATGCTTGTCATACAATTTCTTGATAACAGGAATCATGGCATAGGCATATCCTAAATTCTGCATACGTTCGTAGTTGAAAGCTCCTTGAAGGGCAAATGATCTCCAAAATACTTGACGTAGTTCTTTTTTTGTTATTTTTTTTGGACTACTCAAAATCAATCTCTCCCTGCGTTAAGTTATTGTAGTTCACATTTTGACCATTACCTTGGTTATTATTATTATTGATTACAATATTTACAATAATGGCAATACAAGCCCCGAATAACGCAATAGCTGTGATATTTAAACCTAGGAAAGAGGCCGCTAGGAAACCTAGGAAGAAGTATACGCCCATCTTTTTTGAGAACAACATATCAAGTAATAGAGCAAAACCAACTGCAGGTAATAGATTACCGGCAACTTTTAATCCTCCGAGAATCGTTTCGGGTACAGCTTCAATAAGGTTTTTAACTTGATCTGCACCTAAGATAATTGCAAAGAAAGTAGGAATAAATACGCTTAAGAAGAACAAAACTGGAGGAATCCACATCATCAGTGTTACCCCTCGAAAGTCTGCCTTTACAGCATACTTGTCAGCCTTATGCATAAAGTAAGTGTTTATGATTCTAACCAATACTCCCAGTGACTGTGCCAATACAGCAATTGGAACGGCAAGAACTAAGGCAACCTCAGGACCTTGGTTAGTTAAAATGGCAAATGCAGTTCCAAGTACCCCACCAGTTACAACATCAGGTGGAGTTGCTGCTCCAATCCCAGCAATACCCATCCAAATTAATTCAAGTTGTGCGCCAATAATGACTCCCTGTTGTACATCTCCTAGCACCAATCCTACTAATAAACCAATAACTAGAGGACGTTCTAACATCAAAACTCCAAAAATCCGGCTGTCCAATATGCCTATACCGGCAATAATTCCTAACATTATCGCTTGTGCTACCATTCTAACCCCTCTTTTATATTTATTTTATTTGTGCAAATCTTTCAGTCCTTTTTTCTTGTCCCGAGGCAACATTCTAAATTCAAGTTCAACACCTAGTTTTTCCATCTCATTAAAATTCTTAAGATCTTGATCATCAACAGCTACCAGATCTGTTAACTTTCTCTTCCCTTCTGAATAACGCAATCCGCCGACATTTACCTCTTTAATTACCCCACCTGAATTTTTTACTAAAGATAAGGCATCTTCTGAATTCTTTACTAGGACTAAGACTTTACTTTTTTGTGAACCTGCAAATTTTTCTACAATTTCACCAGATTCTTTTACACCTCGAATATATAGATTTACGTTGTTTGGCTTTGCTAGATTTAGAGCCATCGCTTTCATCTGATCTTTTTGAGCTTCGTCGTTCACGACCAAAATAGCATTAACCCCTAGTGCAGCGGTCCAGCCATATGCCACCTGTCCATGTATTAAGCGGTCATCAATCCGTAATAATGAGATCATCTTCCATACTTCCCTTCTGTGATTCTAATAATTTATTTACATGAATAATTCCATCTTTAGCCGCCTGAACACCTTCTTCAATCACAGCTTCAATGGTTTGTTGCTCACTTGCTAAAATCATTGTTAGGATCATTGGTAAATTTAAGCCTGAAATAATATCAAAGTCTTTTAGTTCTATTAATAATTCTGTACAAATATTTGTTACGCTGCCCCCAAAGACATCGGTCAGAACTACAAAATGTTCCCCCTCTCCCTTAGATAATAAAATCTCTCTCAATTCCTCCTTTGCTAAATCACCCGATTTTAGTTTCGTCATACAAAAGTATGAAACTTTAGATGAGTGGCCTGCAATCAAATTCAATGTTTCTATGAATGCTTTGGCTAACTCCCCGTGTGTAGCAATCAAAAAATGTTTCATCCCATATCCTCCT
Organism: Robertmurraya korlensis NBRC 107688; assembly: GCF_001591645.1. Taxonomy (GTDB): domain Bacteria; phylum Bacillota; class Bacilli; order Bacillales; family Cytobacillaceae; genus Robertmurraya_A. The sequence goes on from NZ_BCVH01000034.1 coordinate 23,602, forward strand.
TTTTAATTTTCATTATTTTATCATGCAAAAAGCGTGCCAACTTGTGGGCACGCTTTTAAAAAAATTGAAATTTTTTAGTGAAACTCCTATTATCGCAACGCTTTTGTGTCAATAATATTAATAATATAACCAACTTCCGCAAGTGGTATCTGCACACTATAATTTTCTTCGAGCACACTAAAAGCATTTTTTATCATCTCAATTTCTTTTGTGTGATGTCGCTCAAATTCCTCGATATCCGGGTACTGTGTAATCGGCGTCTGCCGTATTAAACGCTCTATCATACAGCTTACATGCACAAATAAGGCGATTTTCTTATCGTTAGCGAGCTTTTGTCTCATTTGATTTTCCAGCTGTATGATTCCCTTTTCCACTTTGCGAATTATCTTTTCTGTGTCTAAAATGGTTAAGGAATCAATAACTCTACTAAGTGAGAAGTTCATGATAATATTGTCGTTCACGTTACGAATGGTTTCGGTATCGGTAATTTTTCCGAAAATTCGAAAAACATCCGTTTCACCTTTACCAGAAATAATATCTTCTAACGAGATAAAATTTATTCCCTCCACCTCTGGATTCGCAGTTCCGACAATTGCCAATACATCATAGAGCATAAGTGGTGCCTCGTTCATTCCATTCTTTCTCAATCTCTCAAAGTCATGGGCAACAACTTTGATATCCAATAAATCTCCAATACTTTCTGTAAGTAATTCTTGTATTTGCGTAGCTGTACCGATCCCTGTAAAGCAAGAGGTGACAATGGCATATTTTTTATTTTTTGTCGGATAGTACAGGCTAATGTTTTGCTGAACGAATTGTTGCAAAGGCTTAACCATATCTTCGACTGTTTTTCCTTGTACCAGATAAGTCCCGACTTCTAATGCAAAGGAAGTTGAGACCTGATCAATAAAAAGCATCGGCCCATCAATGGAATCCTTGATCTGGTCATGGATTAAACTTAGTGAACCCATATCAACAAGAACTACCAAACCGCTGGTAGTGTCATTGTCTTCCATGTATTGAAGCATTTTATTCGTTATATCGATAACCGTTGACTCGACCGGCATATCAATGGAATCAAATACATTGACACCCAGAAGCCGGTTACATACATTCGCGATACTGCTGGCTGTCGCATATCCATGGGCAATGATCATGGCTTTGACACGACTATCAATTTGGATGATTTTTGCTTTGCACAAAAATAAGACCATGATAATAATATCTTCAATATAAAGATGCAGGTCCATTCGACTTTCAAGAAAAGACATCAATTTTGTTAAAATCGAGTACTCTGTCTTGTAATGGTCCTTTAGATATTGGAGCATTTTGTTGGATAAAAGATCTTCATGCTTCGTCAAACTAAATGGATTGGATTTGAAATACAAATATGATGATAGGGTGTAAACACTATTCCCATCATATTTCACGTTATAATTCACTTCTAAATATCTAAAGATATCCTGTATCATTGAAACAGTAAATTCCATCATGAGATTATTAAACTCATTTGGTCTTTCAAAAATGAGTTTGTCCATCATGACGGTTATTTCTTCCGTACATTTCTCCATAAAAACTTTATCAGACCATTGGCCTTTCTCCAGTTTCAGATAATAATTGAGGCAGTTCTGATATGTTTGCTCAATCAGGTTAATCTTCATCTCAATTACGTTGCTAAGGAACTTTTTACTCTCTGGATAGAACACTACGCTTCCTTCCTTTGAAGCATAATGGCCAAATAAGTGTGGTGAACTTTGATATATTTTCTTTGGCAGGTCCTGCAAGGTGACATGGATTTTATCCATGAACTTTGTTTTTTTCGTAAAAGCAAACCCGCAGGTATACTTAATGATATTTTTACATTCTCCGATATTTCCAACAAAGTGGTACTTATCGAGGACATCAAGGGTTTTATTTGTTACTTCGACCGGAAAACCAAGGAGTTTACTTTCTTCCATAAAGAAGTGATGGATAAACTTGCGTTTTTCATCTTGCCCCCTGTCTTCGAGGCTAGGTACATTAACAGTAATGGGAATTCTACGCAGGAATGTATCTAAAAAGACCGATAGACTTTCCGTTGTCGCAAACACCAAACGGACCTTTGATTTTCTAACTATATCTGTTTCGCCCATTCGGGTGAAGGTCCCTTGGTCCATGAAGGTGAATAGTTTTTCTTGACCTTCTTTATTCAGACGATGAACTTCATCTAAAAATAAAATTCCATGATTTGCTTGCTCAATTAATCCTACATGGTCCTTAATAGCTCCTGTAAAAGATCCTTTTGAGTGTCCAAATAAATAGCTTGATAATAATTCAGGATTATTGGCATATTGGGCACAATTAAATACATAGAAAGGAGCATTTTCCGCAATGATCTTTTTTGCCCTCGTGTAATCATAAATAAGCTTGGAAAAAAATGTTTTCCCAACACCGGTTGGACCGAGAAGCATCATGGGAAGTCCATTACCCGGATAGAATATGGCTGTTTTAATTTGTTCGACCGCTTCTTTTAGACTATTCTCGTATCCAATTAAACACTTAAAAATGTCTTCCGATTGATCAGTTTTCATTTCGATCTTTAGTGAGTCAAAACTATCGTAGCTGTTATTTTTGAGAACGCCATAGTCTTTTTCTAATGTTTCTTTGTGAAGGAAACAGACGGGCCGTGTACTAACTTTCAAAAGTATGCCTTTTTTGACTAGCTCATTTAACACTCTGCTTGTCCGTGACCGATCCATCCCAAAAGAACTAGCGATGGATTCTGTTTGATAGTGTTCTAGTTTGGACCCGCTATTAAAAGAAAAGCGGGAGGTTACGTCTATCATATATTCTACAATCTCTTGATTCACTTCTTCTCCTCCTCACAGTGTAGTATATTGTAATAGTTTGGATTTTTTAATATTATTTTTTTCATTATACAGAATATTTGACATTTTTTGAGGTTATTTTTTAGAGAATATTTTTGAGTGTGGAAGTTAAGGAAGAGTAATAGAATAATCAATTAAGGGAGAAATAATAACGTCACCTGGTTCAAGCATATAAGAATGTTTACTAAGCATTATTAGTGTTAATAGAAGTTTTGCGTAGTACTTAAACTAAATAAAAAACGCCTCAACCCAATGTGAACTGCACCCCAATTGTTAGACATTACTAACAATTGGAGGTGCAGTTTTTCTATGGCTAAATTTACTGCAGAAGATAAATTACAAGCAGTTAAACGTTACTTAAGTGGAAGGGAGAGTTCACATAAAATAGCGAAATCATTAAGGGAA
>NZ_BCVH01000035.1 GCF_001591645.1 Robertmurraya korlensis NBRC 107688
ATGGCCTTCGCTTTTTCGTCGTCTCCTGCTGGCGCTTCTTCCGCTCCGCCCTGCTGTTTCGCTAGTGCAGCTGCCTTTGCTTTTGCGGCTGCTGCTGCTTTGGCTTTTGCAGCGGCGGCAGCTTTTTGTTTTGCTATATCGGTATCGTTCGAGCTAGATGATTCTTCCTCAGCTTGCTCTTTTTCCTTCATTTTCGCTAACGCTGCTGCTTTTGCCTTGGCAGCTGCTGCAGCCTTCGCCTTGGCCTTTTCCTCTTCCGTCATTGGATTGTCAGAGGCTACTGTTCCGGCTTCCTTCGCTTTCATTTTCGCAAGTGCAGCAGCTTTCGCTTTTTCTGCTGCTTCCTTCTTTAACTGTTCCAGGTCCTTTTCCCCACTCATGGATTAGATCACCCTCTTCCCAGTCTTAGCCTCATAGCGAATTTTTTCCCTTAATTTATTTATTCCATAGATCAGTGCTGCTGGGTTAGGCGGGCAGCCTGGGATATACACATCGACCGGTACGATTTGGTCAACTCCCTTTACCACCGCGTACGATTTCACATAAGGTCCACCTGCTGTAGCACAAGATCCCATAGCGATTACCCACTTAGGCTCAGGCATTTGATCGTAAAGTCGGCGGACAATTGGTGCCATTTTCTTCGTAACGGTACCCGATACAATCATGACATCCGACTGACGTGGTGACGTACGAAAAAACGATCCGAATCGGTCAAGGTCATAGTGTGAAGAACCTACACCCATCATTTCGATCGCACAACAAGCAAGCCCGAACGTCATTGGCCACAATGAATTGCTTCGTGCCCATGCTTTAATTTGTTCCAGTGTCGTTAAAAATACATTTCTCTTTAACTCTTCCAATTCTTCTGGTGAAATATTTTCTAGTTTTAAGTCCATTTTAACACCTTCTTCTTCCAAGCATAGACGAGCCCTACAAGCAACATTAATACGAAAATAAGCATTTCAATCAATGCAAAGATACCGAGTTTCTCATAAGCTACTGCCCACGGGTAAAGAAACACGGTTTCTACATCAAAGATTACAAACATTAGAGCAAAAATATAATAGCGGACATTGAACTGCACTCTTGAATCGTGAAATGGTTCAATTCCGCTTTCGTATGTGGTGTACTTCGCATCATAAGGCTTATACGGGCGCAATAGTTTCCCTAGAAACAGCGCAACCACAGGTAATAAAACACCTAGACATAGAAATACAAAGACAATCAGATAGTTATTCTGATATACATTTAACAGCTCCATGTCCATCCCCTCCAATGTCTTATAATTTTCTAAACATTTAATTATGTAACCGAATTCATTATAACACTGTTACAAATTTGTGTCGACAAGCCAAATACTTTTATTGGAATTTCTAAAAACGTTTTTCTTTTACCTCGTGGATATAGTATGTGAAATAATAATCTTTATTCTATTAAATGGTAAAAAGAGGTGTTTGTCTGTGAGAATAGTCAATAATATTTTGAAAATATAAAAATTTTGCTGTTTTTTCATGAATGATAGTTTTGCTGGCGATTTTGTAGCTCTATTTGATGGTGGTTGGTGGTCTTTTGCTGTTTGCATTGTTTCAATTACCATACAGGGGTTTTTCACGGGTCCAAGGCATTGAGCTGATCCCTCAGTTACCGTTCGCATTCTTTTTCCTGCTATATGGGCACTGAATCGCCTCCTCTGTTACCATGTAGACCTTTTCCAGCACCCTATAGTACTGAGCCCCACTCGTTTCCCTCATAGTAATTTTCTCCATGCACACAACCTTTTCCCGCTCAGCAAGAAATAAAACATAAAAAACCCCCTCGAGCGATCTGGCTATAGATCGCCCAAGGGGGTTGGTTTGTTGTATTATCGCTTCTCCGCAATAGAGATACGGTTGATGGCACGTTGCAATGCCATTTCGGCACGCTTGAAGTCTACGTGTGCACGTTGTTGCTCGCGCAGGCGTTCTTCTGCACGCTGTTTTGCACGTAGTGCGCGTTCGACGTCGATGCTATCAGATACTTCCGCAGATTGAGCCAAGATTGATACTTGGTCTGGGCGCACTTCTAAAAGACCGCCACTCACTGCTACGTATTCTGTTTTGGCGCCGTTCTTCAAACGAACAGATCCAATTTGTAACGGTGCAACCATTGGAATGTGTCCTGGTAAAATACCTAGCTCACCACTTTGAGCTTTTGTGCTTACCATTTCCACCTCTGATTCATACACCGGGCCATCGGGAGTAACAACACTGACTTTGATCGTCTTCATTTTTTACCCTCCTGGTCCTAATTTAGACCTCTACGCCCATTTTCTTTGCTGATTCGATTACTTCTTCAATTCTACCTACAAGACGGAATGCATCTTCTGGAAGATGGTCATACTTACCTTCTAGGATTTCCTTGAAGCCTTTCACCGTTTCTTTAACAGGAACGTAAGAACCTGGTTGTCCCGTGAACTGTTCAGCCACGTGGAAGTTTTGTGATAAGAAGAACTGGATACGACGCGCACGACCTACGATAAGCTTATCTTCGTCAGATAGCTCATCCATACCTAAGATTGCGATGATATCTTGTAGTTCTTTATAACGTTGTAATGTTGATTGTACTTGACGAGCTACTGAGTAGTGCTCTTCTCCAACGATTTCAGGTGACAATGCACGAGAAGTCGAAGCAAGTGGATCCACCGCTGGGTAAATACCCATCTCAGAAAGCTTACGCTCAAGGTTAGTTGTTGCATCTAAGTGAGCGAATGTTGTAGCTGGAGCCGGATCCGTATAGTCATCGGCAGGTACATAAATCGCTTGGATAGATGTAACAGAACCTACATTAGTAGATGTGATACGTTCTTGCAGTCTACCCATTTCAGTAGCAAGAGTTGGTTGGTAACCTACCGCTGATGGCATACGACCTAATAGGGCAGAAACCTCAGAACCTGCTTGTGTGAAACGGAAGATGTTATCCATGAAGAAAAGAACGTCTTGTCCTTGATCATCACGGAAGAATTCAGCCATTGTCAGACCCGTAAGAGCAACACGCATACGTGCTCCAGGCGGCTCGTTCATTTGTCCGAATACCATCGCTGTTTTCTTAATAACTCCAGAGTCAGTCATTTCGTGGTAAAGGTCATTACCTTCACGTGTACGCTCACCAACACCTGCGAATACAGAGATACCGCCGTGCTCTTGAGCGATGTTGTTGATTAACTCCTGGATAAGAACTGTTTTACCTACACCGGCACCACCGAATAGACCGATTTTTCCACCTTTAATATATGGAGCAAGTAAGTCTACTACTTTGATACCTGTTTCAAGAATTTCTACTTGTGTAGAAAGTTGCTCGAATTTTGGTGCTTCTCTATGAATAGAGTCGCGACGAGCACTAGCAGGAATATCCTCGTTTAAGTCGATTGCCTCACCAAGTACGTTAAATACACGTCCAAGTGTTACATCACCAACTGGTACAGAGATAGCAGCACCAGTGTCTTCTACTTCGATTCCACGAGTTAATCCGTCAGTAGAAGCCATTGCGATAGTACGAACTGTATCGTCACCTAAGTGAAGGGCAACTTCAAGGGTTAAGTTGATATCAACTTCAGATTCGCTCTGCGCGTTGTTTACAATTTTAAGTGCATTATAGATCTGTGGTAGATGACCGCTTTCGAACTTTACGTCAACAACCGGACCCATAACTTGAAGAACGCGTCCTTTAGTCATTGTGTTCCCTCCTAATAGAAATGCGTAAGTGCCTCGTTCAACCCCGACCAGCACAAGGCGAGCCTTGCAGGAGGTCCTGACCTCCGAAAAGGATTGACTTGTGACTCGAGGGGTTAGGCACTGAAGCTAGACAATTCTCTAACTTCTATAATCTATTTTTTATAAAAGATTGGTTTAAGTACTACTCTAGTGCCGCTGCTCCACCAACAATCTCAGTAATTTCTTGTGTAATTGCCGCTTGACGTGCACGGTTGTAGACAAGGCTTAGGTTGCTGATTAGATCATTTGCGTTGTCTGTTGCATTCTTCATAGCAGTCATCCTTGCAGCATGCTCACTTGCTTTACTGTCAAGAAGAGCCCCATAAATTAGGCTTTCCGCGTACTGTGGCAATAGGACATCAAGAATTTCCTCCGCAGATGGTTCAAACTCGTAAGATGTAAGTTTCCCTTCTGATTTAATATCAGTTAGAGGAAGAAGCTTCTTCTCCGTTACATCCAGTTGAATCGCACTTACGTAGTGGGTGTAATATAGGAATAACTCATCAAACGTCTCATCAGCAAACATACCAACGGTCTTTGATGCGATATCTTTTATTTCAGCGAAGCTTGGTTGATCTGGAACTCCAATGATGTCCAGAATAACCGGCATATTGCGTTTCTTAAAAAAGTCACGAGCAACACGTCCGATTGCGATAATCGCAAACTCGTCGTTTGATTTGTGACGGCTTTTAATTGTATTAAATAGCTGCCTTAGAACGTTACTGTTGTATGCACCCGCAAGACCACGGTCAGAAGAAATGACTACATACCCAGTCTTTTTTACCGGACGGCTTGTAAGCAATGGGTTTTGCACGCCCTTACTTCCTTGTGCGATCGAAGCAGTAACCTCTTGAATCTTCGTCATGTAAGGAACGAAAGCTTTCGCGTTCATTTCCGCACGATTCATCTTTGCAGCAGATACCATTTGCATGGCTTTTGTAATTTGGCTCGTCTTCTTCGTCGAAGTAATACGAGATTTTATATCGCGTAATGATGCCACAGATTCTCACCACCTTGTTTTCAAAGTGAACACTTGGGAAAGAGGAAGAACCGGTCTTCCTCTTCCCATTCATTAATTACTCGCTAACAGCAAACGTCTTTTTGAAGTCGTTAATTGCTGAAACTAATACGTCGTCAGCTGGAAGGTCTTTTGTAGTTACGATTTGGTCAAGCACGTCCTTGCGGTTGTGGTCTAACCAAGATAAGAACTCACCTTCGAAACGCTGGATATCCGTTACCGGAATATCATCTAAATGACCTCTAGTTAATGCGTAAAGAATCATTACTTGCTTCTCTACTTTTAACGGCTTGTTAAGATCTTGTTTAAGAACTTCAACAGTACGAGCTCCACGGTTAAGCTTTGCTTGTGTTGCTTTATCTAAGTCAGATCCGAACTGAGCAAATGCTTCTAGCTCACGGTATGAAGCAAGGTCAAGACGCAGTGTACCTGCAACCTTTTTCATCGCTTTGATTTGGGCAGAGCCCCCTACACGTGATACAGAAAGACCTGCGTTGATCGCTGGACGTACGCCAGAGAAGAATAGGTCAGATTGTAAGAAGATTTGTCCGTCCGTAATCGAAATTACGTTTGTTGGAATATAAGCAGATACGTCACCTGCTTGAGTTTCGATGAATGGAAGAGCTGTGATTGAACCAGCACCCTTTGCATCGCTAAGCTTTGCAGCACGCTCTAATAGACGGCTGTGTAGGTAGAATACATCCCCTGGATATGCTTCACGACCTGGAGGACGACGTAGTAATAATGATAATTCACGGTAAGCCGCAGCTTGCTTAGAAAGATCATCGTATACTACTAGCACGTGCTTGCCATTGTACATGAACTCTTCACCCATTGTTACACCAGCATAAGGAGCTAAGTATAATAATGGAGCTGGTTGAGATGCAGAAGCTGTTACAACGATTGTGTACTCTAATGCGCCCATTTTACGAAGGGTTTCAACTGCGTTACGAACCGTTGATTCCTTTTGTCCGATGGCTACATAGATACATACCATGTTTTGATCCTTTTGGTTAAGGATGGTATCGATAGCAACAGATGTTTTACCTGTTTGACGGTCTCCGATGATTAACTCACGTTGACCACGACCGATTGGCACAAGAGCGTCAATCGCTTTAATACCCGTTTGAAGTGGCTCGTGTACGGATTTACGATCCATAACACCAGGTGCTCCAGCTTCAATTGGACGAGATTTTGTTGTTTGAATTGGACCCATACCGTCAACCGGTTGTCCAAGTGGATTTACCACGCGGCCAATTAGCTCTTCACCAACTGGAACCTCCATGATACGTCCTGTACGACGAACCTCGTCACCTTCACGAATATCAGTGAAAGGTCCAAGGATGATAATACCAACGTTATTTTCTTCTAGGTTTTGCGCCATACCCATAACGCCGTTCGAAAATTCAACTAGCTCACCTGACATTACATTGTCAAGACCATGAGCACGAGCAATTCCGTCACCAATTTGGATAACAGTACCTACATCACTCACTTGAATTTCCGACTGATAGTTTTCGATTTGCTGTTTTATCAGCGCACTAATTTCTTCAGCATTGATGCTCATGAGTTTCACCCCTATCTACGAATCTTAGCCTAACAATTGACGTTCCAAGCGCTCAAGCTTTCCGCGCAAGCTACCGTCGAAAATTCGGTTTCCGATTCGAAGCTTGATGCCGCCGAGCAGATTGGTATCAACAATATTTTCAATACGGAGAGATTGCTTCCCAACTTTAGCAGCAAACGTAGCAGATAATGCTTGTTGCTCAGCTTCAGTTAGAGGACGAGTGGAGTACACTTTCGCCTCAGCAATTCCTCTTTCATCATTTGCAAACTCAATAAAATAATCAGCTACTGCTTCGATGTAGTCTTCACGATGACGATCAATTAAGATCATTAACGTATTTAGAACGTACACGCTAGCACCAGAGAATGCCTGTTTAATAATCTCCTTTTTCTTCTCATTCGTAAGCTTAGGAGACTTTAAGACAACACCCAGGTCGCCGTTATTTTTTACTACATTTTTAACTACACGCATTTCATTTTCCATTTGGTCAAGAAGTTGATGCTCTTTTGCTAGTCGAAAAAGAGCTAACGCATAGCGCTTCGCTACAGTCGAGTTGCTCATCGCCCTTCTCCTGCCTCTTGGATATATTCATTGATTAGCTTCTCTTGATCTGCTGCTGTTAGTTCTTTTTCAATTACTTTAGAAGCAATAAGTACAGATAATGAAGCTACTTGTTCACGAATAGCAGCAACCGCTTGCTCTTTTTGCTGTTCGATTTCAAGCTTAGCAGATTCTTTTAGACGGTCTGCTTCCGCACGCGCTAACGCCATAATTTCTTCACGCTGTACATCGCCTTGCTTTTTTGCATTTTCAATTAATCCTTGAGCTTCAGTACGAGCTTCTTTTAAAAGCGTACGTTGCTCTTCTAGTAATTGCTTCGCTTCACCGCGGCTTTGTTCAGCAGCGCTAATTTCACCAGCAATATGCTCTTCACGTTGTTTCATGATGCCCATTAGTGGACCCCATGCAAACTTCTTAAGTAATGCTAACAAGATGATGAATGTTACTAATTGGAAAAGGATATCTCCACTATTAAAGCCACCACCAGCTGCACCTAATACTAGACTGCTTGTTAACACCCTTGCTCACTCCCTTCAAGAGTCGTACACTTACATTTCTATCGTTACAAATGTTAATAGATGAACATAAAGGAATGGCGAAGCTGCACGTAATATGTTCTTCGCCATTGTTTTGTTAAAAAACCGTATATTAGCCGCCGATAACCATGAACGCGATAACTACGCCGATGATCGGAACCGCTTCTACTAACGCTACCCCGATGAACATAGTTGTTTGAAGCATACCACGAGCTTCTGGTTGACGAGCGATACCCTCAACTGTTTTAGATACGATAAGACCGTTACCAATACCTGCACCTAGTGCCGCTAAACCAATTGCAATTGCTGCTGCTAAAAGACCCATTATAAAGTTCCTCCTTAAAATGTATAAGCTAATTTTTTATTTTTTGTTCATTAAATGAACGGGTATATATTAATGGTCATGACTCACTTTGTGTGCCAAGTAAACCATTGTTAACATGGTGAAGATAAACGCCTGAATCGCGCCGACAAAGATTGAGAACCCTTGCCAAGCAAGCATTGGAATGACCGCAGCGAGATGGCCGCCGACTCCAGTTGCTAGACTTCCTGCTAGTAACGTTAGAAGGATTTCCCCTGCATAAATGTTACCGTAAAGACGAAGCCCGAGTGTTAAAGTGTTTGCAAACTCTTCAATAAGTTTCAGCGGGAACAAGAACCACATTGGTCGAACGAAATCGCGACCGTATTCTTTTACTCCCTTCAGCTTTACACCATAATAGTGAGAAAGCCCAACGACCATTGTTGCTAACGTCAGTGTGATCACTGGATCAGCTGTTGGTGATTTCCACCACAATGTTCCGTCATACGTAATTCCAAATGGAAGTCCAAGCATATTACATACGAAAATATACATAATCAATGTAATACCTAGAATATGGAATCTTCCACCGTCTTTCCAATCCATCGTACTATTAATGATTCCTTTGACGAAATCCATTACCCATTCGAAGAAGTTTTGTATCCCCGTAGGTTTCATAGCCAATGAACGAGTGGAAAGTACTGCGATGATAAATACAATCAAACTTGCAATTGTTATCATCAGCACATTTGATAAGTTAAAGGTTAGGCCCATAAATTCTCTTAAAGGAGCTTCATGATGCACAGTATTCACCTCTCTTCCCCGCTATTTATGTGAATGAAATGCTTGAAGAAAAAAATCTATCATAATAACCACATATGAGGTCATTAATCCAATAATTACGCTATAAAGATGGAGCTTGTCAGGATATTCAAGGGCGATCATCACCGCTAAAACAGCTGTCGCCATTCTTGAAAACATGCCAAGGGATCGGACCTTTTCGCCTTTTGCTATCGCGTCGCCGAATTTAATAGTCCTTCTGGCCAATAACCACAAATTAAAAAGGCTTAAGCTCGTACCTAAAATAAGCCCTAAAAAAATAGTTTGATATGAGGTAAATCCCCACCCTAAAACGTATAAAGCTAGTAAGAAAAATATGTACTTTCGTTGCCGGATGTAGATTGATTGTATTTCGGGCATCACTTATTATCTCCTGAAAAGAAATGTTGAATTAGCCTAATCATAGCATATACGCCAGCAGCTAATCCGAGGAGTAGTCCGATAATTAAAAAAAGCGGCTCGGTTTCTAGTGTTCGGTCAAGCCATCTTCCGGCAAAAATGCCTATTAATACGGAGCCTACCAACTGCGAAAGAATCCCCGACATTAATGCCATTGCTTGGTATGGACGACGGTTTTTTTGATTCATTTCAGGCACGTCCTTTTTAAAGAGACTGGTAGATAGAACTTGGTTATTCACTATGGATTTAAAGCGGCTTAGGAAAGCTATATTTATACAGTACCCACATTGAAAACCCTATCATTAATACCCTTTGTAAGCATACAATAGGCACTTGTCAATGTCAATCGGTTTGCAGTGAAAAAGTTCACAATTCAAACAACTAAATTTGTTGTTCACATTATGTTCAAAAAGTTTTTAATTTTCCTATTGCAAACGGAGCGAGAGTTGTTCTCGCTCCGTTTATTCCTTATTGCTCTCTCACTTTTGAGACAGCTATTCCTGTTTCAACCATATCTTCTTTCCCTGCTTTTTTCGCAAAAACCTTTGCTAAGTATAATCCATTTTCTGGCAATTGATTGATCGGTATGTCCATCTTCAGCATCCCTCTCCCCACATTCCGTTTCCAATCTAAAAATTTTACGAACCGGTACGTGTCGGGGTCAAAGAGGGCAATTCCGAATTCATCTGCCCCTCCCGGCAAGTACACTTCGTAATGGTACACACCTTGCTTGTCCCCTGGGCCAAACTCGAACCCCATAATGCGTGGGTAGTTTGGTTCCTCCAATACGTACAGATAGGGAACGCTCACCTTTTGAGAACCAGCCATGATCGATAAATGACCTTCATGAATTTTTTTATTCAGTTCCTTTGGGTCCACACTCATCGTAATGTTAACCGTCTTTTCTTTTCCGGGATCGACTGAGAAAGATAAAGGCAACTCGAACTGTATTCCATCACTATGATGAGGAACCTCAAATCGATAGGTAGTTTTCTGATCACTTACATTCTTGATCGTCAGCTGCTGTGAGTGCTCATGTTGCCTTTCTACTAATTTGAACTTTCCAAATTGAAGGGAAGCAGGCTTTACAAGTGTGCTGGTTTCGATAGCCTCTGGAATTCTAATTCTTCCAGCTCCTTGTTCATATGTTTTATAGGGGACTTTTTTTCCATCCACAATCGGGATGGCTGTGTTCATAAGAGCAGCCTTGATATCTTCAGGTCCCCAATCAGGATGTGCCTGTTTAATAAGAGCGGCTGCTCCTGCCACATGTGGCGCTGCCATACTTGTTCCCTGAAGGGCTAAGTAACCCCCTGGTATGGTACTCGTTATTGCTACTCCCGGTGCTACGACATCCGGCTTAATCTCCCAAGTGGCAGTAACGGGGCCTCTCGAGCTAAAACTAGCAAGCAAATCCTTTTCTTCTATTATATTTGTTTTAGCGAGAATTTTTTTGGTAGCCATTGATTGAACGATTTCAACACCTAGCTGCTTTGGCATGGCCGCGACCGGGATCTCTATTGGGCGATCTAAATTCCCAACAAACTCTCCATTCATATTGTTAAAAATAATCACAGCGACAGCTCCCGCCTGCTGGGCATTCCATGCTTTTTCTGAAAATGTCAGCCCCCCCCGCTGGATTAGGGCAATTTTCCCCGCAACATGGGTGAGGTCTTCTTTTTTTCCAAGCTTCGCGTATACCACTTCATACGACCTATCTAGCTTCCAATCAACGGAGCCCTGCATTGGTTCAAGTCTTAATTTATCCTCTTTTCCATCGATGGTGAGATAAGGTACTTTTAAAATTGGTGTAGAAGCACCTACGGATATGGCTCTTGAAGCCGTCCCTGGCGAACCAACCGTCCACATATTCGGTCCAGAGTTACCAGATGAAGTTACCGCCGTAATTCCGTTTTCCACCGCTTTGTTTAAAGCAAGAGAAATCGGTAAATCCGGACCATTCACGTTATTTCCTAATGATAAGTTCAGGATATCTACCTTATCTTTAATCGCTTTGTCAATCGCTGCTAGAACCTGTTCAGTTGTACCGGACCCACCTGGACCTAGCGCACGATAAGCAATAATTTTTGCGTCCGGCGCCACTCCTTGGATCTTTCCGTTAGCTGCAATGATACCTGCCACATGCGTCCCATGAAGCGTACTTTGGCCATACATTCCTTTCGTTTCCATCGGATCATCATCAATATCAACGAGATCATAGCCTCTTTTATAGCTTTTTCTTAAGTCAGGATGATTGTAGTCGATTCCTGTATCTATGACCCCCACTGTGATTCCTTTTCCTGTAAGCCTTTGATTTTTCGGGTCAAAATAACCTCTTATCGTTTCTGCACCAATAATTTCGGTATTTGTTTCCTTTTGGACGCTGTATGTACTAACAGGGGACACCGACTCGATCTTAGTCGTTTCCGCGAGCTTATCTAATGACCGCTTTGTTCCTTTAACGGAAAACCCATAAAGGGCCTCAGTGAAAATATAACGGAGCTCGAGGTCTGGGTATGGTTTGATAAGGTCTTTAATTTGGTGTTCATCCGCTTTTGCCGGCAATGTAACAATTGCTATTTTTTCAATTGTTGGGTCTTCCTCAGGAATGGGCGGGTGGATGAGCGTTTTTGCTAATATGGTTGGAGTGCAAACAAATAAGAATACTACGGCTGTTAAAAGAGAGAGGATTCTAAGTTTCACCTTGTGTTAGCACCTCCGAAGTTTTTTACTATGTTTTGTCAGTCGGTGGTGAGTTATGCGTAGGGGAATGATAGATTTGTGCCGGAGGGTTAAAAAAGGCTAACCGCTCCCAGCGGTTAGCCTCATCTCTTACTTTGTTCCAAACAAACGGTCACCAGCGTCACCTAGTCCAGGGACGATGTAGCCGTGGTCGTTTAATTTTTCGTCTAGTGCTGCGATGTAGATGTCTACATCTGGGTGTGCTTCTTTAAGAGCGTCCACGCCTTCAGGAGCTGCAATTAAGCACATGAATTTAATATTCTTCGCGCCGCGCTTTTTCAATGAGTGAATCGCTTCAATCGCTGAACCACCTGTTGCAAGCATAGGATCAACTACGATAAAGTCGCGTTCTTCTACGTCGCTTGGTAACTTAACATAGTACTCAACCGGCATTAATGTTTCAGGGTCACGATACAGACCGATATGCCCAACCTTTGCTGCAGGGATAAGCTTTAAGATTCCATCTACCATTCCGATTCCCGCACGTAGAATAGGGACAATCCCTAGTTTTTTCCCAGATAACACATTAGATTTCATCAGACTTACTGGTGTTTCAATTTCAATTTCCTCTAACGGCATGTCACGAGTAATTTCGAATGCCATTAATGTTGCCACTTCATCTACTAGCTCACGGAAGTCCTTTGTTCCTGTATTTTTTTCGCGGATGTATGTAAGCTTATGCTGTATGAGGGGATGATCAAACACATATACCTTTGCCATCTAGCATCTCTCCTTTTCTACTCGATTCATAAACACTTCGTCTAATTTTACAGAAAAAACTTCCCGTGGGCAACCTCGAACAGAAATTGGTTTTAACAATTCTGAGACATAACAAAAAGCCAGCCTCAAAAACAAGGCTGGCAGGTCAAAAAATTATATTTGTCTTTCTGGATATAAAGTAAAGCGGCTAGTTAATGCAGATACGCGCTCTCTTGCTTCTGCTAGCTTTGCTTCATCTTCATGGTTTTTCAGTGTAAAGCTAATGATACTTGCGATTTCTTCCATTTCTGCAGCAGCAAATCCACGAGAAGTAACAGCTGCTGTACCGATACGGATACCACTTGTTACAAATGGGCTTGCAGGGTCAAATGGAATTGTGTTCTTGTTCACCGTAATTCCTACTTCATCAAGTACATGCTCAGCCACTTTACCAGTTAAACCTAAAGAACGAACATCAATTAATAGAAGGTGGTTGTCTGTTCCACCAGATACTAGATTGATTCCTTCTTTTTGTAAGCCTTCAGCTAATGCCTTTGCATTTGAAATGATGTTTGCTGCATACTCTTTGAAGCTGTCTTGTAACGCTTCTCCGAAAGCAACTGCTTTAGCAGCGATCACGTGCATTAATGGACCACCTTGAATTCCAGGGAAGATCGACTTGTCGATTTTCTTACCCCATTCCTCACTAGTAAGAATCATTCCACCACGAGGTCCACGTAGAGTTTTATGTGTCGTTGTTGTTACGAAATCAGCGTATGGTACTGGATTTTGGTGTAGACCAGCTGCTACTAAACCAGCGATATGAGCCATATCTACCATTAAGTATGCGCCCACTTCATCAGCGATTTCTCTGAACCTTTTAAAATCGATTGCACGAGGGTATGCACTCGCACCAGCTACGATCATCTTCGGCTTATGCTCTAATGCTTTCGCACGAACGATATCATAGTCGATCATTTGTGTTTGCTCGTCCACTCCGTATTCTACGAAGTTGTATTGAACACCACTGAAGTTAACTGGGCTTCCGTGTGTTAAGTGACCACCGTGAGAAAGGTTCATCCCTAACACAGTGTCGCCTTGCTCAAGAGCCGTAAAGTAAACTGCCATATTCGCTTGAGCACCTGAGTGAGGTTGTACGTTTACATGCTCAGCACCGAAGATTTCCTTTGCACGGTCACGAGCAATGTCTTCAGCTACATCAACATGCTCACAACCACCGTAGTAACGCTTGCCTGGGTAGCCTTCTGCATATTTGTTTGTTAATACCGATCCCTGTGCTTCCATTACCGCTTCACTTACAAAGTTCTCTGATGCAATTAATTCAATCTTTGTTCTTTGACGTCCTAATTCGTCCTGAATGGCTTGAAAAACTTGTGCATCTTGCTGTGCTAAATGCTTCATCGTAATCCCCCTTGTATGTTAAAAACTAATTTATATAGCAGTTTTGAAAATTCCTACTTTATATTAACACAACCTTAACATGACAGGCACGAAAAAAATATTTTTGAAAGCGTTATTTTCGCCTTTTTCCAACATTTTTCGCTATTCGAAAGAAAAAAGCCCCTGCAAAATCTGCAAAAGCTTTATGAACAAGACTCATTCTGTTTAGAACGTTCGTATATAGCTCGTGCTCCTCCAATTAACTTTGGACGTGTACGAGCCAACGTTACATGCGCACTTCCAAGCTCAGAAATCGACGCTCGAACCGGAACGGCTACGTGCTTTACATGCATTCCAATAAACGTGTCACCAATATCAATCCCTGCATCCGCTTGGATAAACTCAACAACCACCGGGTCAAAGAAATGGTTATAAGCATAGGTAGCCATTGCTCCCCCAGCTTGTCTCACTGGAACAACGGACACTTCCTCCCAACCCTTTAGGTCAGCAGTTGCTCGTTCAATAACAAGGGCACGATTTAAATGCTCACAGCACTGAAAAGCAAGAGCAACTCCTGTTTGTTGACTGAATTCACGAAGGCTTGAGAAAATTAGCTCGGCCACTTCATTTGTACCCGCTGTACCAATTTTCTTGCCCATCACCTCACTCGTGCTACAGCCAATGACAAGGACATGCTTGTCAGTTAACACCACTTGCTCTAAAAAATCTGTTAAAATCGTTTGCAGCTGGTTTTTCCAAATGGACAAATCACTTGTCATTTGTACCCCTCCATTTGCTTACTTGCTTTTCTCGTAGTCACTTATTTTCCCAATTCGATTGGCATGTCTGCCGCCTTCAAATTCCGTTTCAAGCCACGCAAGTGCCACTTCACGCGCAAGCCCAGGCCCAATAACTCTTTCACCCATCGCTAGCATATTGCTGTCGTTATGCTGACGAGTGGCCTTTGCACTAAACACATCATGCACAAGCGCACAGCGAATGCCGTTCACTTTATTTGCAGCAATGCTCATTCCAATTCCTGTACCACAAATTAGAATACCGCGATCGTATTCCCCGTTTGCAACCTTTTGCGCAACTGGCAAAGCAAAATCTGGATAATCGACTGATGTATCACATTCACAGCCAAAATCATCATACTGAATGCCAATTTCATCCATAAGACTTTTAATTTCTTCTCGAATATTTACGCCACCGTGATCAGATGCAATTGCTACCTTCATTGTTACGCCTCCCATATGTAAAAACTACTTTTATTTTGACATATCCGCATGTAAAGATAAAGCTTATGGTCTAAAAAATAAAGACCTTGCATCCGTTTGCAAGGTCCTTGTCTGTTATATCTTAAATCTAGTAATCGTTCCTTTAAGCTTAGCCGCTTGATCATTTAATTCTTGCGCAAGAAGCTCAACGTTTTCGATGACTTCTGTTTGCTGCCCAATAGCTGTCGCTACCTCTGTTGCTCCCGCTGACGTTTCCTCTGCTATTGCCGCAACCTCTTGTGATTGTGTGGCTGTATGCTGAATCCCTTCCATTTGTCGGTCGACAAGTGTAGAAATTTTTTCAATTGCGGAAGCCATTTGTACAACTGTTTTTGTCATTTCTTCAATCGCTTGGTTGGTAGCATGGCCCTTTTCAGCTTGTCCAAGTGCAGTTTCTACCTGGTTCGAAATTTTAACTACGACATTACGTACTTCATCTTGTATATTTTGAATCAGCTCGGAAATACCTTGTACTGCTTTCGCACTTTCATCGGCAAGCTTACGAACCTCGTCTGCTACAACCGCAAATCCTTTTCCATGTTCACCTGCTCTAGCCGCTTCAATCGATGCATTTAAAGCTAATAAATTGGTCTGGGCAGCCATATCCCCAACAAGCTGGATAATTTGTTCTACTTGTGACGCATTTTCTTCTAGTTTTTTTACCGAGACAAGAGACTGCTTATTATCCTCAGCAAGTGTTTGGATACCTGATACTAGGGAATAAATCACTTTTTTTGATTGATCAAGCTCTTCCACCATTGCATTGGAAATCTGTTTAGATTGCTGCGCTGTCGATTGAACCTCTTCCGCTATATGTGTTACTTCATCAATCGAGCTTGCTGAGTCTTGAGTCGCAGCGGCAGAATTTTCTGCTCCAAGCGAGATTTCATTGATTGTTCGATCGATTATATCTGCTCTTTCAGCTGCCATGGCACTTTCTTTAGAAATGGCAATGACCTTTTCATTCGTTTGCTTAAAGTTGTCATCAATCGTCTGTACCATGTCACGTAAATTAAACAGCATATGATTAAATGCTACACCTAATGAGCGAATTTCATCATCTGATTTGGATATCTCAACATCCTCACCAATATCCCCATGCGCTGCTTTTAATGTAACACGTTCTAGTTTCAGTAGAGGCTTAATAAGAAAACCGGCCGCTAGGTATGCTAAAATCCCAGACCATATGACACCTAATAGATACGTTAAGATCGAAAATCCCGCTTTGTTCATCCCAACGAAGTCCTGAATCATCGGAAATAACACGTCGATAAACAATGCACTTGTTGTATACGTAATCGCAGCTAAGATGGTTGTAAATAAAACAAGCTTTTTTCTAAGCCCAAACTTAAATGACTTCTTTTCCCCCATAAAGCGTATCCCCCTGGTTGTATTACGATAATTTATGTAAGCTTTTTTCAATTAATAGTTTCAGCTCTTCGAATGTTTTTTGATACACAGACAGGGATCCACCATAAGGATCACCCACATCACCAGATCCACCAGCAAACTCCTTTAATGTAAAAGTTTTCGTTTTAGCTGATGGGAATGTAGCGACAATATTCGCTTTATGACCTGACGTCATCGTTAAAATATATGTGGCCCACTCTACCTGCTGTTCCGTTAATAAAGAGGATTGATGATCATGCTTCATTTGTTGATCTTCTAGCACTTGTTTCGCATGTGGTGAGGCATCGCTTCCATTCATAGCAAATACACCTGAAGAGCGAACTTCTACACCAGCTATATTTTTACTTTTTAAAATAGCCTCAGCCATCGGACTTCTACATGTGTTCCCTGTACATACAAACAAAACATTTATCATAATGTAAATCTCCTCCATCTTCATTATATGACATTTATCCTTATTACTAAAGTCCGATTTCTAACGCAAAAAGGCATTTTCATTAAGAAAACACCTTTTTACTATCGGTTTTATTGTATTAGAATGGTAGCAATAATTTAATCCCAAAGGCAAGTAGAATCGTGCCTCCTAATGCTTCGCTGTATGTTCCAAGCCACCCTTGAACTTTACGTCCTATAAGAAGACCTAACCAAGTTAAAATGGTCGCACCTATTCCGAAGCAAGTTAGAACGAGAAAGGTTTTCGCACCATAAATACCTAGTGTTAATCCGACTGAAAAGCTATCAAGACTTACACTTAGTGCAAATACAAGCAAACCAAAACCTACTGGTGTTATAAAAGAACTGTCGTCTTCCCTAAAGCATGACCAGAGCATTTGCAAACCTAATACAATCAAAAGTCCTCCACCGCAATAAGCAGCGAAAGCACCGAACTGCTCGGACAAAAATCTCCCTGCAATCATTCCTAATAACGGCATCCAAATATGGAATAATCCTATGGTAATTCCAATTTTAAGGATTTGCCTCAGGCCCAGTCTGAACATTCCCATTCCCAAGCCGACTGAAAATGCATCCATTCCTAATGCAAATGCCATTATTATTAGTGTGATCAATTCTCCAACCATTGATGACATACTTCCGCCCCCTTGGACTTGCTAATTCAGCATATGCACGTCCAAAAGGGTTTAGAATGGGAAAATGAATTATTCAATCATCTGGTTTCCAGCTGCCTTCAACAACCGGTTCATAATTGCTTCTCCCACTCCAGCGGAAGGAAACATTTCACTAAAAATAATGTCTACCTCTCTTTGGTCAAACGAGCGTAATACATCGTATAAAGAGCTTGCCACAGTAGCAAGGTCTTCCCGTGTCCCACACGCTATCACTTCGTCTGCATGATAAAAACCTTCATTCTCTGTGGTCGTTAATACTCCAACCTTTCGACCTTCACTTCTCTCTTTTTCAACCAATTGCTGAAGCTTGTCACGGTCTCCTTTGACTAAAAAAAGAGGTGATTTGGGGGCGTAATGACGATACTTCATGCCCGGTGACTTTGGTGCTTCGTTTTGATCCTTAAGAGCTGGATCCACTCGAACCTCTCCAATTACTCGCTCAAGCTCGTCCTTTGTCACTCCACCCGGTCGTAAAATAATCGGAATCTCCTCTGTGCAATCAAGAACCGTTGATTCCACTCCCACTCCTGTCGCTCCGGCGTCCACTATACCAGCAATTTTCCCATTCAAGTCCTCCAAAACATGAGCCGCTTTCGTTGGACTTGGTTTTCCTGAACTATTTGCACTTGGAGCCGCAATCGGGACTCCCGCTTCTTTAATCACCGCGAGAGCAACTGGATGACTCGGCATCCTTACTGCCACTGTGGATAAACCCGCTGTTGCCACATGTGACAATTCAGACGGCTTTTTTTCAAAGATGATCGTGAGTGGGCCTGGCCAAAACTCATCCATCAGCTTAGTTGCTTTGTCCGGAATCTGAGTAACAAATTCATTCAGTTGATTCCTGTCAGCAATGTGAATAATTAGTGGATTATCGCTCGGACGTCCCTTTGCTTCATAAATTTTGTGAATCGCTTTATCAGAATGGGCATTTCCTCCGAGTCCATAGACCGTCTCCGTAGGGAATGCAACCACTTCATTTTCTCTTAAAAGTAATGCAGCCTGTGCAATTTGTGGATAGTTTTTTGGATTATCCACATTTTTATCCACTGACCATAGCTTTGTTTGTATGTTTTCCACCTTCAGTATTTCTCCCTATTTTTCTTGTAATACGTAAGAAAGTATAAAAGAAGATGGTGTATAACTCAAGTGTTATCCACAAATTGTGTATAACATTTGCTATTTTGTGGATAACTTTGTGGATTAATCCAGTTTCAACTCCATGAATAGTGAGTTATCCACAGTTAAGATATGTTGCACGTGAGCAGACTCGAATATTTTTTCATGTAACGCTTTCTTTTCTACCTGTTGAAAACCCATCATCTCGAAAAATTGGACAGATCCCTTTTTGTTTGTGGCTAAATATAGTGATTGCATCTGTTTTTCCTTTGCTAGTAGGAGCATTTGTTCAAAAATTAACAGCAATTCCTTCTCACTAGCACTGGATGTGATCGCTAAGGACCGTAACAAGCCGACTGGTCCATGAGGTTCGATTCCCAGTGTCGCTTGTATATTTCCAGCATCATCTTCTAATAGAAGAAAATAATCAACCGCTTCTTTCACCCCATCTGTCCCCAAGTTTGCTTTTTCTAAAAAGTTTACTAGTTTACTAATATCCTCTACTTGTGCACAACGAACCATTGTTTCCACCCAAATCACCTCTATTTTTTCTTGTTACTCTATGAATATGAAAAGGTAGAAAAAGTAGAACTAGATTTATGGGGATTTTTTCACTTTACTCCACAAAAAAAGATGCAACCACAACGGCTGCACCCCATTCCTTATGAAAAGATTTTATCAAAAAGCTCTACTAGGAAAAACTTCACTTCGACTTCCTGTTCATCCTTGTTCTCTTCTACAAAGACTGGCTCTTTATTATCTGATTGGCTCTCTACTTTGACTTCCTCCGCTTTACCTTTCTTCTCTTCTTGCTCATCAACGCCTTCTTTGACTGCAACAGAATTTGAAAAGTCTAGGAAGCATAGTGGTGGGAATAGGACGCACCACCAGTTTGCTCCTTTTCCTTCTCCTAATGTAATCAAGACCGCTTCATACTCACCAGCAGGATACAAAAACTCACCATATAATTTTGTTGGGAACTCTACTTTTCCGAAATCTGTTTTTACGCTTTGGTTGGCTCCATTCTTTTCAAGAACTTCTTCCGCAATTGCCTTAATCTCTGGTAAACGCGATTGAATCAAGTCGCGTGCTGCTTCTACTGACGTTAGCTCTGCTACCCATTCTGTAATGGCTGCATTTACTTCATCTCGAACCTCACGCTTAAGTTCTTGGTCTACTTCTAAATCACTGTTTGCTAGAATTCGTAATCGAATCGCCTCATTTGGGATCACAATCGCTTCGTTGGCTGTTACTTCATTTTTTGGTATGTATAAGCTTAATAATGTTCCTATGGATAATATAATAATATATAATTTCGCAAGTGTGTTTGTTTTCATTTACTAGCACCATCCCTTCACTATCAACAGTGTGGACAAGATGTGTTCATCTTAAACTAGTAAATTGAAAAAAATAATAGAAACGCAGTTTGGTTTGATTTGCGCTACGGGTGGACGCTTTCCGCGGGCGGGGCCGAGCCGCTTTTCCCGCTGGAGTCGCCACCCTCCGCTCCAATCAATAAAGTGTTTTAATAGAACCATAAAAAAATGACTTAAACAGTTATTTAATCAACACCATTTAAGCCATCATCTTAAATCAAAAGCCTATTTCTGCAAAAACCATACGATCTTTGCCGTTTATGTCATACACAACCTGAACAAGTGAATTAGGAAATGCCTCTTTTAGCATTCCGCTAACTGCTTCAGACTGCCCGGCACCTATTTCAAATCCAACTAATGCTTTGTCTTTTACCACATGGGGAAGTTCGTTCATAAAGCGACGATATAAGTCTAGTCCGTCTTCTCCTGCAAATAAGGCCCGATGCGGTTCGTGCTCTGTCACAACTACCGACATCCCCTTCTCGTCTCCAACCGGAATATATGGAGGATTCGAGAGTACAATATCAAACTTTGTACCAGACTCTATAAATGGTAAAAGCAAGTCTCCTTGTAAAAATTCAACCTCAGCTCTCAGTTGATTAGCATTTTTTCGAGCAACCGCCAGGGAAGTATCCGCAATATCGGTTGCTGTTACATCCAAAGTTGGTCGCTCTAATTTCATCGTAATCGCTATTGCTCCACTGCCCGTACCGATATCAACAAGCGAAACTGAGTCCTCGCCGAATAATCTCTTTATCCGTTCCAATGAACCGTATACCAACTCTTCCGTTTCCGGTCTTGGAATCAATACCTCTTGATTGACGGAAAATCGACGACCGTAAAACTCTTCATAACCCATCATATATTGAATAGGAATTCCTTCCCCATGCTTTTTCACCGATTCAACAAATGACTTCCACATGTCGTCCTCGACCACATCATGTAGACTTGCCAGAAGGCTTGAACGTGACTTGTTCATATAATGTCGAAGCAATAATTCCCCCGCATTTTCGTCACGACCATGTTCCTTTAAAAAAGAAGAAGCCCAAGCGAGGGCTTCGAATACTTTTTTACTCATTAGACGCTTCTTCTAGCTTTCTTGATTGTTCTTCCATAATTAACGCTTCAATTACTTCATCAATTTTTCCTTGGAGAATTTGATCAAGCTTTTGAATAGTCAAGCCAATGCGGTGGTCAGTCACACGGTTTTGCGGGAAGTTATACGTACGGATACGTTCCGAACGGTCACCGGTTCCAACTGCAGATTTACGAACTTGATCGTACTCTGCTTGTGCTTCACGTTGGAATTTGTCGTACACTCGGGCTCGAAGTACCTTCATTGCTTTTTCCTTGTTTTTAATCTGTGATTTCTCGTCTTGACACGAAACTACCACACCTGTTGGAATATGTGTTAAACGAACGGCTGACATCGTTGTATTAACCGATTGTCCGCCTGCACCACTTGAAGCAAAGGTATCTGTACGAATATCTTTATCATGAATTTCAACTTCTAGTTCTTCTGCTTCCGGTAAAACAGCAACCGTTGCCGTTGACGTATGAATACGTCCGCCTGATTCTGTTTCAGGAACACGTTGTACACGATGAGCTCCGTTTTCGAACTTGAGCTTCGAGAAAGCACTCGTCCCGTTAATCATAAAAATGATTTCCTTGTAGCCACCAACACCCGTCGTATTCGCATCCATTACTTCCGTTTTCCACCCTTGTGATTCTGCATATCTAGAATACATACGGTACAGGTCACCCGCAAATAAAGCGGCTTCATCTCCACCAGCAGCTCCACGGATTTCCATAATAACGTTTTTATCATCGTTCGGGTCCTTCGGAATTAGCAAGATACGCAGACGTGCTTGAAGTTCCTCCATGCGGTCTTCTAATTCACCAAGCTCTTCTTTTACCATTTCACGCATGTCTGCATCTAACTTTTCTTCCAGCATCGCTTTTGCGTCTTGAAGCTGCTCTTTCACATCTTTATACTCACGATAGGCTTCGACAGTTGCAGATATATCAGACTGCTCCTTCGAATATTCACGTAATTTTTTTGAATCATTAACGATCTCTGGGTCACTTAAAAGCTCATTCAGCCTTTCATAGCGATCCTCTACTGATTGAAGACGATCAAACAAAGTCCTTCACCTCTTATATTAGTCACGCGCTTTTACACGCTATTTATTCCGTTCATAAACCAAATCTATAAATGCTTAACATTTCTATTATAGTATAGGTGAAACACCCCGTCAAAACCATCATTGCAATAGAAAAAAATAACATGCCCTTTGGGGACATGTTAGGAACGATCTTCTTTTACCTGTACTTCGATTTCATAACGTGGGATCGCTTTTACGAGTTGCTTGTGTAACCGTGCTTCTGCATCCACTCGCTCCTGCCGTGACATCTGCCCCTTCTTGTAAGCAGTCACCCACAAACGATTTCCATTCACCCAAATCGATCCTGCCTCAAACTCATCGGTCGCGTTCACCGTGTTTCTCGCTTTATCAATAAAGCCATCGTGATCAACACGCCCACCATCCGTATTTAAAAAATTGGGATTTTGATCGCCTCTTTGCCATCCTCGTTCTTGAGTATTATCTTGTCCCGTATCTTTATTCGCAACAAATGACCTTCCGGCACGATCCTCCTGCTGATCATACAGCCCCTTTGGATTATTGTTACAAGCTGCTAAAACAAAAATAGACAATAGAATAAAAAGCCACTTTTTCACTGTCAACACCTCCTATGGATAGTGTTGCAAGTAGTGACAAAATTACTCTCGTTAATTATTTCCGGTTGTTGTCTTACCGTTTTTTAAAATTGTTGCTTTAATGGACATTGAGAGTGCTTCTCTTTTACCATTTCCACCTCATCTTCGCTCCAATGGGCATTGAGACGCCTTCTCTCTTACCATCCCGTCCTCATCTTCGCTCCAACGGGCATTGAGAGTACTTCTCTCTTACCATCCCACCCTCATCTTCACTCCAACGGGCATCGAGACTCCTTCTCTCTTACCATTTCTACCCCATCTTCACTCCAACGGGCATTA
>NZ_BCVH01000036.1 GCF_001591645.1 Robertmurraya korlensis NBRC 107688
TTTGACTTAGTTCACTGGTTCTACTAGTTTTTGGAAATCATATGTCCTAAAGTTTGACTTAGTTCACTGGTTCTACTAGTTTCTGGAAATGCATGTCCTAAACCCAAACTTTGCTCGCTCAGTCTGCTAATTTATTGAAAATATATATGGTCTAGTAACTTGGCAAAGGCAAAGGGGGAAGATTTAATTGAATTATCATATTAGAG
Organism: Robertmurraya korlensis NBRC 107688; assembly: GCF_001591645.1. Taxonomy (GTDB): domain Bacteria; phylum Bacillota; class Bacilli; order Bacillales; family Cytobacillaceae; genus Robertmurraya_A. The sequence continues at coordinate 207 of NZ_BCVH01000036.1, forward strand.
TGAGGGCTTCCGCGATTATAATAGAAGACGAATCAATTCTTTTAGTAGAATTTAATGACGAAAGAGGGTTGCATTATAATTTGCCCGCAGGCGGAGTGAAGCCTCATGAATCCGTTGTTGAAGCAGTTCAAAGAGAAGCGCTAGAGGAAGCGTCAATTAAAGTGGAAGTTGGTCCTTTAGCCATTGTCTATGAGTATAGTCCTCAACATAACTCAAATAAGTATGGAGAAACACACTCTTTACAATTAATGTTTGAATGTAAAATAAAAGATGGATCTTTTCCGAAAATGCCGAAACATCCTGATCCCAACCAAACGGATGTTAAATGGATAAAGCTTAGTGAATTAAGGGATATCGTTTTGTACCCCAATATAAAAGAGCAGATTATTACATATGCAAAAAGTAGAAAAAATATTGAATTAATGGAAGAACATAATTTAGAAGGGCAGGGATGGAGATAACCCTTTTTAGGTAAAATGGATTACTACTATTTCTATTCTAGTATTCCATTAGTAGATTTGTAAAAAAACGTAAGGAAATAGGTCGAATTTTGTTAACACATTCTTAATAAAGCTATACATAAATCTACATACTGCTTCAACAACCCTTTTCTAGAATATATATGAATATATTTTAGATAGGAGATGGAGAAAATGGCAAAAAGATTATTAATAGGTACAGGGGTAGCTTTTTCATTGTTATTCAGCCCATTCAGTCAGGCGTTTGCAGAAGAACCAACAGTAGGCGAAAGAAAACAAGTGGATAATGTAGCACATCGTGGTGCAACAGGTTATGCACCTGAAAATACGGTTGCTGCCTTTGATTTAGCAGTTGATATGAAAGCCGATTATATCGAAATCGATGTTCAAAGAAGTAAAGATGGTGAATTAGTATTGATTCATGATACAACAGTGGATCGTACGACAAATGGAACAGGAAAAGTAGGCGATTTAACATTTGAACAACTTAGAAGTCTTGATGCAGGGAGCTGGAAAGGGGAACAATATGTAGGAGAACCAATTCCAACATTTGATGAAATTCTTGACCGTTACCGTGGGAAGGTTGGGATTTTAATAGAACTAAAGGCTCCAGAGCTCTACCCTGGTATCGAGGAACAAGTAGCAGAGGCACTAACAGAACGGAATCTTGATAAACCACAAAATGAAAAAATCATTATTCAATCATTTAACTTTGAATCAATGAAAAAAACGAACGAACTTCTTCCACAAGTTCCAATTGGTGTATTAACTTCTAACCGTGCACATACAACACCGGAAGCTTTGCAAGAATTTTCAACTTATGCGGATTGGTTTAATCCAAGCTATGGAATTGTGACAGAAGAATTAGTGAAAAATGTTCACTCTCTTGGGATGAAAATTGGATCCTGGACGGTACGAAGTCAAGCAGCAGGAGACTTCCTATTAGATATGAAGGTTGACGCGATCATTACTGATTATCCGGATTATGTAGATCCTAGAAACTAATATTCTTTTAATAGAGTAGAAGAAAAAAGGAGTAGTTTGCTACTCCTTTTTCTATTTGAGTTGAGGCAACAGAACTAGGGCTACCTTCAAAAAATTTAATTATGACCCACTATACGATGTGGTACATATGGTTCTTCCAGGAATACAATCTCTTCAGGTGAAAGTTTTACTGACAAAGCACCTACAGCATCCTCGAGATGCGATATTTTCGTTGCCCCGATAATCGGAGCTGTTATTGTTTCTTTTTGTAATAACCATGCAAGTGCAATATGTGTACGGGGAACTCCATGCTTTTCGGCAATAGATGCTACTCGCTCAACTACTAATCGGTCGGCATCGGCAGTCGCATCGTATTTAAACTTTTGGACTTGATCTGTTTCAGAACGTTGTGTGGTTACTGACCAATCGCGTGTTAATCTACCTGATGCAAGGGGGCTATATGGAGTAACACCAATTTTCTCTTCCTTACAAAGAGGTAACATTTCTCTTTCTTCTTCACGGTAGATAAGATTGAGATGATTCTGCATGGAAACAAACTTTGTCCAACCATTTTTTTCAGCGACGTGTAAAGCTTTTTGGAATTGCCATGCGAACATAGCAGAAGCACCTATATATCTTGCTTTTCCAGACTTCACTATTGTATGTAATGCTTCCATTGTTTCTTCAATAGGAGTATTATAGTCCCAACGATGGATGATATAAAGATCTACATAATCTGTTTCCAATCTTTTAAGACTTTTATCTATCTCACTCATTATGGCTTTTCGGGAAAGCCCCGAACCATTTGGCCCTTTGTGCATTTGACCGTGTACTTTAGTTGCTATAACTACTTCGTCACGATTTGCGTAATCTTTGAGAGCTCGTCCGAGATATTCCTCGCTGGTACCAAGTGAGTATACATTGGCAGTATCAAAAAAATTAATCCCTAATTCAAGTGCTTTTTTTATCACGGGACGAGAGTCGTTTTCGTTAAGTACCCATTGGTGAACCCATTTCGTTGCATCTCCAAAACCCATACATCCAAGACAAAACCGAGATACATCTAAGCCTGTATTACCAAGTTTCACATACTGCATTTAACTGTTACCTCTCTTTAACTGAATTTGCCACGTTTTATCGTGACCTCTTTAGAAATAATTATGCCATAGATAAAAGGAAAACCTTATCCCATTCCTACCAAGTTTTTGCCTAATCCTATCAAACTCTCTTACCCCAACAAGGAATATCGGATATAATGACTGAAGATAAAAAAGGAGAATCTGTTATGTCTGAGAAAACTTACAAACAGCAACTTGAACTTGTGAATCTCATAGAACGTTTTACAGGACAGGATGGTGTCCATCACACTTTAATACCCTCATTGTTTCTCATTCGTGAATCCAGGATTTCTGAACCCATCTCTAGAGTTACCGAGCCGTCTTTTTGCATTATTCTGCAAGGGGAGAAGGAAGTGTTGTTGGGAAAGGAACGATTCTTGTACGGTCCTGGTCATTATATTGTGGCTTCTGTTGGTTTGCCAGTAACGGGGCAAGTGATAAACGCCTCAACGGAATCCCCCTATTTAGCACTTAAACTTGAATTTACACCGACCGAAGTTTTAGAAATGGTAAATGAAACAGATATTTCAATTAATCAAGGAAAGAAATCGAAACGGGCGATGTTTGTTAGCGGAGTAGAACCATCCTTGTTAGATGTGGTTGTTAGATTGGCTTTATTATTGGAAAATCCAAAGCACATTCCTATCTTAGCTCCATTAATCAAAAAGGAAATAATCTATTGGATCTTACAAAGGTCACATGGAGGAGCACTTGAACAAATAGCATTAGAGGGTAGTAATGCCTCTAGGATAAGAGAAGTGATAGATTATATTATTAAAAATTATGTAGATCCTTTTCGAATTGAAAATCTAGCTGAAATAGGTAATATGAGCGTGTCATCTCTACATCGACATTTTAAAGAGGTAACAGCTATGAGTCCTATTCAGTTTCAAAAACAATTAAGGTTGCAAGAAGCAAGGCGCTTGTTATTGTCAGATTCAACAGATGTAGCTGATGTTGCATTCCGAGTGGGGTACGAAAGTCAATCACAATTTAGTCGTGAGTATTCTCGTATGTTTGGGTTTTCACCTAGAGTAGATATGAACCGATTGAAAGAGAACCACGTATAATATATATGTGTAATTGAAGGCCACAATTTAATCAATAGGGGATGTTTGCTCAATAATAGAAATCATCAATTCACATAAAAAGGATATTTAATTAAGAGAAAACCGTTAGTTTGATCAATCTATTTTCAAAAATGATGATATTTATTAGCACTTCTGGAGCCGAGCGAAGCAGGATGTTCATACTCTCAAAATTACACTAACATATTTCCACATTGCTTTTCGGTGAAAAGTCCGTCTCCTAATGGATCAAATTAACTGTAAAGCTACTGCGACAAAAGAATCTGAGATTTGGGTGCATAATGCTTGTTAATCTAGACTTCCTTTGTTATATCATACTTTAATAACTTTTGTTGGTCATAAAATTTTTCAAAAAGAAGCCCTGTTAAGTAGTAAAAAACGAGGCCAAAACAAATGTGAATAAGTGTAAATTTAAAACCAAGGGAACTAAGTTCGTAGACTAGAACTGGTAATTTAACTGTTGACCAAGCACCTAAGAAAAACACTATATAACGGACGCTGGCTCCTTTTTTCAATAAGAGTACTGCAATTGGAAAGGCAATATAAAGAGGGCCTGCAGCTACCGTTGCTAATAATAAAGTGAAGAAGATACCATATATGCCTGATTTTTCACCCATATATCGAATAAGTGATTCTTTTTTTATCCATTGATCTAATAATCCCACTAAAATGAATATAGGAGGAAGTAGGAATAACATATCCAAAATACTTTTAACTGTTATCTGAACTGTTTCTATAGCTACAGATTGATTTATAAATGCAATAATAAGAAGCGCAAATAATAAAATGGAAAAGAACCGATACCTTTTTAACTTTGTCATGTCATTAGCACCCCAATAATCAATGCAAATAATAGAGACATTATTATCGCAGAAAGATTTCGAGAATAAGCAAAACTTCTTCCAAAAGATTTTTGTTCCATAGATAAAGTTACAAGTCCTACAGACATCATTGTTGACATTAATACCGCTACTTGTGGAAGAGCAGCACCATTTTGAATTAAGGTATGTCCAAGAGGAAAGACAATAAAGCTTGGAACTAAGACAATTGAGCCAATGATTGTTGAGTAAATGATACCTAGTAAGCCGGAACTTTCGCCAATAATTGATGAAATAAGAGGAGGTGTCAATAAGGATAATGCTAGCCCAATAAAAAGCATAATGGCTAATAAATCTGGTAAAGCATTGCGAAACATTTTCCAAGAACTTAGAAAGGCTACCTTTGTTTTATGTCTGTCTTTTATGAAGGAAACACTTACATAAATAGTGGCAATAGTATAAAGAATAATTCCACTAATCATTATTTTGTTCCTTGCATTCTTTATATCTATCTAGGAAAAAGGATAAACTTTTAACTTTTTCTTCGATATCTATTTGAAACTCCTCTAATTTCCTTTTACCAACTTTAGTGATTTTGTACATCCTTATTGGTTTATCTCGATCAGATGCTTCCAGATAAGACTCTACAGCACCTTCTTCCTCTAATTTTTTTAATGTGCGATATAATATGGAACTGTCAATTGGATTGATGGGAAGTTCTTCCTCACATCTTTGAAGGAGTTTCCCTCCATAGCTATCTCCCTCTGTTAAAAACAGCAATAGAAATGCACCTGTATGTCTCCCTGTATGTTTCATAACGTATATAACCTCCTTATATTTAATCAATAATATAGTACTGTTAACAACAGTATGCTGTCATTGACAGTATTGTGACAATTTTTTTCTTTGTGATAATAAAAAAAGTGTATGAAGGAATAATGAGGGCGGTTATTCTAGATTTCATTCAACTGATTGAAGGTGTTTCAGTTAATGGGTATATGGGGAGATTCTTCCAAAAGGAAGAGTGCTTTTTAATTTCAACTAAAGGGGCAGCATTCCTGTAAAAAATGAAAATCAGGAAGGATCGCTTTAGTTGTAGAAGTATTAGAATACCAACATAAGTAACTAGAAAAGGTGTTACCTTTAATCGGTTTGGTTTCCACCTAGAAACAAACCACTAAAAGAAGCTGGGGCTCATGAATGGGGCAAGATAGTTGAAAAGGATTGACTCCAAATAAATAATTTTAAGTATTGTGAATTATTAAACTAGCTATATTTTCCTTTTTAAACAAAAAAGGTTTAATATTAGAATCTAATATTAAACCTTTAATCTAACATTATTACAGTTTTTAATGTAGCTCTCTGAATTTTGCTGGTGTCATACCCACCTTTTTCTTAAAAACCATTCCAAAATAACTAACGTCTTCATATCCGCACAATTTACTAATATTCTTTATTTTCTCTTTTCTATCTCGAATTAGTAATGTTCTAGCCTTTACAAGCCGAACATCTGTAATTGAAAAACCATTAACTTTTCTAAATAATTGGCAAAGGTACTCTTTTGACAAATTGACCTTCTCTGCTAATTCTGATAATACAACTGGTTCCATATAATATTGATTTATATAGTCCATAACTAAATGAACTTTATTACTTTGATTTTGCATAGACTTTTCATTTTCAATGGTTGTAGATTTTAAAAATTCCAATAGGAAATCATAAAGTATTCTTGAATAATCATACATTTCCATTGGATTTTCCTGTGTATGTATGAGAAATAAATCTTTTATATATTTTTCTACTTTATCATTGTTAAGTTTATAAATACCTGATTGCTCAATTCCGATCTTTTCAAAAAAATCTTTTGTTCCATACCCTGAAAAGAGCAAGAAATGAACACACCATTCATTACTAACTCCGTAGTATCTATGACCCTCACCAGGAAAGAACAGCATTCCATTGCCTTCATCTACGACATATTGCTTTCCGTTTATTTCAAGTACACCTTTTCCTTTTACAGAATGAATCCATTGGAAAAATGGTAAACCGGAAGGTCTGTTAATATATTCCTGCCTATGATTTAAACCTACAGCTGAAAGCACAAAGGGAAGTTGTACAGTTTGTTTAGTATATTTTGTAAAGAAAACTTGTTTCAACATTCAACAAAACTCCAATATATCTTAATATTTTCATATCTTTTTTATTATATTTAGATTTATTCTACTTATTTTTTAGTTTATCCTATTAATATAATCTCATTATGAAAGGGGCTTCATTTTATGTCAACTATACCTCATATAAAAAACCACAATAATATACCAACATTATATGTCCATGACGAGCCATTCATTGCATTAGCAGGGGAAATCCATAAATCCAGCGCTTCAAATCTGGAATATATGAAGAAAGAAGTATGGTGAAAAATAAAAACACTAAATATGAATTCCGTTATTGTTCCTGTTTATTGGGAATTAATCGAGCCCGAAGAAGATCAGTTTGACTTTTCTCTAGTCGAAGGGCTCATTAAACAGGCGCGTGAAAATAATATGCATCTTATTTTCCTCTGGTTTGGCTTATGGAAAAATGCAGAATCTTTTTATGTACCACATTGGATGAAAAGAGATACTAAAACTTATTTTCGTGCCTGTAAAGCCACCGGTGAAGCTTTAAATACGATTTCACCCTTATGTGAAGCCGCAATAGAAAAAGATGCCCACGCATTTTATCATTTGATGAATTTTATCAAATCAGTAGATTCTGAAGAAAACACCGTTATTGTCATACAGGTTGAAAACGAGATCGGACTCTTAGGAACAGATCGAGATTATTCTCAAGTAGCAAATGAAGCTTTTTTAAATGAAATACCTGAACCTGTGGCTAAAGAATTCAGTGTTTCTGGAACTTGGGAAGAAGCATTTGGCTTCGATGCAGGCGAATACTTTTTAGCATATTATTTTTCATCTGCAGTTGAAAGAATAACTCAGCGTGGACAAAACGCATATCCGCTTCCTTGTTACGCCAATGCGTGCTTAGAGCAATTTCCTTGGAATGCCGGAAGCTATCCAAGTGGCGGTCCAGTCATGAAAATGCATAAAATGTGGAAGTTAATGGCACCATCACTTTTTTGTTTGGCACCAGATATTTATGTTCCATATGTACCTAATATAATGGACGAATATAGTCAGAATGGAAATCCTTTATTTATTCCAGAGGTCCGAGGTGATGCGGTATCGGCTACATATGCTCTATATGCCGTTGGCGGATGTAACGCTATTTGTTATTCACCTTTTGGTATCGAGGACCTTATGAAGAATCCAGAAAACATAGAAAAGCCACCACTTGAAGTCATGCTCTCGTTAAATATCGACCCATCAGCATTTGATCTTGAAGGAAGTGCAGCGTATCTTGCCAAAAGCTATTCCATTATTGAAAATATTAAACCCCTTTACTATGAATATAGAAACTCCAGTCATTTGCAGAGTTTTGTAAAGAGAAATGAACATGACTTTGGTAAACTGCTGCATTTTGACAAATACGATATTCTTGTTTCATATTCTCCAAAATTACAATATAAGCCAACATCAGGAGGCATAATTCTTGAGACTTCAGAAAGTGAATTCATTGTTATTGGAACGATGATAAACATTAAATTTCTATCAAAACCCGGAAGGAATAAAAAAGTGGAATATCTTAGACTAGAAGAAGGAGAATTTCAAAATGGAAAATGGAAAGCTGGACGTGTATTAAACGGGGATGAAAAAATGATATTGAAATTGAAAGATATGCCCTCAGCTTATAAAATTCATTTATATGAATATTAAGAATAACATTGGGACCTATTGAATGAAATTCAACCAGCTATGGAAATATAAATGAAGCCGTTAGGATTATATTTTTAACGGTTTTTTCTGTTATAAAAGATTGGTAAGAAATGTACTTACACTAACGGGGGAATTGATCCAAGAAGGATTGATGCCTATTTGTGTTAAGTATCCTTATTGCAGAAAAGCAGCTGGTTAGTTGAATAACGAATGTAACCATTTAGAAGTATATTCGTCTAGTGTAGTAGCAAGGGGGAATTAACATAAAGAAACTATCTATATCGATATTATCTATTATGCTATTTTTCAATTTGTATTTTGCTAAAGTGGCGGCAACTAAGTGGGTATACCCATTTGTTGTTTGGAATGGTTATGTTTATGTAGTAAGTGAGGAATATGTAACTGAAGTGGATAGTAAAATTGGAGAGGTAACTATGTACTCAGATATGGAACAGTATCCAGGAAACTTCTCAAATGTATACAAGAAAGGCACTAAATATTATTCAATAAAAGGTATTAACACTGAGGAATCAATCGCTATTCATGATATAAATGGAAAATATAAAAAAGCAGATAGAGGAGAAGAATATACATTTGGAGCCACGACCGAAGAAGTTTCCTTTGGCATATCAGATGAAAAGTATAACTACTTGCTTGGTTCTGCAATAATTTTGGCAATATTATTCCTATTTTAGCTATTATCTTCAGAATAAGGAAAACAAAAAATCGAGTATAATAACGATTACTACATTATTGCAGAAGGATTAATGCTCTTTTTGTTTAGATTTTATTGAGCTAAAGGCGCAGATTTATTTAATTAGGTATACTTGGTATATACGGAATTACATATGATTTCAAAAGGACAGTGGTCTATTTGTACTTAATTAAATATTTCTTTATACAGTTAATTTTTTTTAGTGTAATAATCTTCATTGGTTTTTACTCCTCTGGAAGTTCTTATCGTAGAAAAGGGAGGTTAGTATAAGAATGGTTTCAAAGAAGAGAAAATTAATGAGCAAAGAGCATTAATCTGCTAAGGGTTAGTGTTTTTTCTATTTATAAAAATAGTTCTACAAAAAATTAATAATAAGTAAAACTTTTGGTAGAGTTATACGTCTAAACAATGTATTTAAAGAAAAGGAGGGTAATCTGTGGAAAGTGACAAAAGTAAGGTTGTCCAAGATTGGTACGATACATATAATGAACCTATTTTTAAGTTTATATTTATGATGATTCAAGACTACCAGCAAGCCGAAGATTTGAGACACGAGACATTTATAAAGGCGTTTGTTAACTATGATTCTTTTAAACATCATTCTAGTCCTAAAACATGGTTATATAGTATTGCGCATAATGTAACAATTGATTTTATACGGAAAAGGAAACCTTTGACCATGATAAAAGAAGTTCTCTTGTTAAAAAAGGATGAAGCACCTATGCCTTGTGAGCTAGTTCAGATTAGGGAAACTTCTATAGAGTTATACAGAGTCTTGGGGACTTTGAAGGAGTCTTATAGGAAGGTGATTATTCTTCGAAAGGTAAAGGGTTTTTCGATCTATGAGACGGCAAAGATACTAGGATGGTCGGAAAGCAAAGTAAAATCAACTCTGTTTCGAGCAATTCAGGCTTTTGAAAAAGAAATGCTTAAGGAGGGATTGTTGAATGAAAAAACAGTATGATAGTAGTCAATTTGATTTTGCACTAAAACGACTAGAATCAGATATGAACTGGAAGAAAGCTAATGACCATATTTTAAAACAGAAGCTTATTAGGGATCTTAATAAAAGGAAAGCTAATGCAAAATTCAAAAAAACTTTGGGTACTTTCTATAGAGGTAGTATTGTAATAGTTGTTTCGTTAATTGTATTCATAATGTTAAATCAGGAGACAGTACAAAATCAAAAATCTTCATCAGAAATGACCGATTCTACTATTGAAAAGGGCTATAAAAGAGATAAAGAAAGTACGACAGGGGAACAATCCGATGTTTCTGTTCAAACCGTGGTAAAAAATATGGTGGGGACACTAGAGCAGGCAAACGCTAATTTAGGAATGGATGAAGAAGAATATGAGAGACTTCGAAACGAAGTGGCAGTGGCGAAAAAATTTCTAACAAAAGAGGAGTTTGAGAACCAGTATATCCCACTAACAAGCAAAATTGTCGCTCTAGATGGAAAAGCAAATGTTTACAGAGATCCAGAATATCCGCATAGTCTAGATTTACTTACTGCAGAGGAAAAGGTAGAGGTAAAAGAAGCTGCTAAAGCAATCACACCAACAAGAGAAAAGTTTTATTCTCTTTTTGTATACACACAGGAAAAGGCTCAGAGCTTAGTTGAATTCACTATCAAAAAACCTACTTATACACCTGAAGGCTATAAACTAGTGAATGAAGATCACAGAGCTGAGATTACTACCGGAAAACCGGAACCAGTTATAAGTTGGCAATATACTGCAGAGGATGAGGGTGTGTATTATGTTTATTTAGCGGCAGCTTCAGTTGAGCACCCTGCACTGTCCTCTAAGGGCTATAATTTGGAGTCCTATATGCTTGAAGGGAAGGAAGTGTTCTTCGGTCATTTTACTGGATCCAATACAAAGATGATGAAGATGATCGTTCCTGCAAGAGACGGTAATGAAGCTTATCAAATAGTTATACAAGATAGTATGTTAAACAAAGAGGAATTAGAAAAAATTTTGCTATCGATGTTGTAATAATAAAAGGTCTTAAGATAGTAGTTCTTCTTGGGACCTTTTATGTATTTTTTAAGCTTGTGAAGATATATACTTAAAGAAAAGGGCATTAATCCTAGAAGGATTGATGCCTTTTTATGTTGAAGTTACTTAATGAACAATAGAGGCAACATTCCTGTAATAAGTGAAAATGAGATTGAATGTTGTGAAACCATGCAGTTAACTATAGGGGAAAGAGTAAATGTTAAGGGATCGCTACGGCGATCTTTTTCCTACTTCCACAAAAGAGGCAGGTTTAACATTTTGCTCGTGGTAAAATGAATGTAATCTTTTAGAAGAGGTGAGTTTAGTTGAGTAGAGATGAGCAGAGTGTAAAATTAGATTTAGAGAGAATTGTTTTTATTGGAAGAACCTTTGGTGAGTATCTTGATATGTTCTCGTTTTCAAAAGACGAGCTACAAGGAAAGAAGATACTCGATTGTCCAGCAGGAGCTTGTTCTTTTACAGCTGTCGGTAATAAATTAGGTTTAGATGTAACAGCTTGCGATATTGCCTATTATCATTCGGGTGAAGACCTTAAATATAAAGGTCTCCAGGATATTGAACACGCAATGAAGCATATGCAAATAGCCCAAAACAATTATAAATGGGATTATTTTAAAGAAATAGAAGGTCTTAGAAGTCATCGTTTAAGTGCGTTACAAGATTGTGCGAATGATATGAGGGAGTCCAACGAAAGATACGTTCCCGTTACCTTACCTTCATTACCATTTAAGGATGAGGAATTTGATATTGTTTTCTCTGCACATTTTCTATTTATGTATTCAGATAGATTAGATTATCAATTTCACATTGAAACTCTAGATGAGTTATTGAGGGTTACGAAAGAGGAAGTTCGTATTTTCCCTTTAGTTGAGTTAGAGGGAAAAAGATATAAGCATTTAGATGATATAATAAGTTACCTTATAGACAATGGCTGTAAAGTTGAAGAAGTAAATGTACCATATGAATTTCAGACAAATGCTAACTCGATATTAAAAATAAATAAATATTAGTAAGGTTTAAGGGGCAACGTGGATGCGTTGTCCTTTTTATGAAAACTAAAGGGGCAATTTAGTTTAAAAAAAGAGGAGATATGATGTAATTTGGAGAAACGTTTATATATCTATGTTTGTGGAGGTACATAATGGAGTTTTATAGATTCGACAAAGGTAGCGGAAAAAATATTCTACAATTCAATTCCGATTTTACTATGTCTCGTATTTTAAATACTGAAAATACTGCTCATATAGGGTGTATGTACTTAGAAGAAAATGGGGTTATAGGTTACCACCAAGCAGTATCACCTCAACTTCTATTAATTATGAATGGAGAAGGTTATGTTCGAGGAGACAAAGAAGAGTACATCAAAGTTCAATCTGGAGATGCAGTTTTTTGGGAGAAAGATGAATGGCATGAAACCAAAACTGATACAGGATTAACCGCAATCGTCATTGAGAGTCAGGAATTAAATCCATCAAAATTTATGCCATTGAAGAAAGATATTGTTCAACTATAGGGGCTAGAGTTAAAGGTGGGGTTCGTGCTGCGAACCTTTTTTCATAGTGTAGAAACGTGGCAGTTTAATGGAATAAAGGTCACAACTAATTCTGACAGTCACCAAGTGGGAGTTGAATGGGTTCAAATTAACGAGTTATTAGACTATAGAATATATCAGAAGGAATTAAGAAGATACATAATAAGACATTCCATCAGAATCTCTTATTTATATGGGAGTTATAAACTAGATACAGGGCGATTCTTTTATAATAAAGTTCGGCTTCTCGACTAGGGAACCAGGATAGTGAAACAAGATTTTCAATAGTTTAATCCTGTATAACAGAAATAGATTAAGGAGGGGAACTCATGAATATTGATCAAATAAAAAGTGCATTATTTAAGCAAGCCACTGTCTTACAAACAGGTGGTTCCCGACCGACTGAACTACTAGGAGAAAGTTGGATTGGTAAGGTGTTATGGGGAAAAGATGGAGAGACTATTCCCTCTAACTATGAACCTATTTGCACCATATTTTTAAGCAATATACCTTATGTACCCAAGGAATTAACATGCTATCAATTAATAACAATTTATATGGATTTTGATGTGTTCAATAATTTAGATATGGATAATTTAATTTCATTTTTCAAGATTAATTGTTATAAAGACTTAGATGAATTACAAAAGAAAAATGAACAATCTACAAGGATAATTCCTTTTCCATTAACTCCATTACTTGTTGATAATGATACACCTTCCTGGGAAGATTCTAATAACATTGCCCCTGAAATTGAAAATGAAATATTACGGCTTGAATTAGAGGAAGGTATAGAATATTACGAGGATATTGTAGAAAAATTATATCCAACCCATAAACTTGGGGGTTATCCCTCTTTTACTCAAGGAGGAGTTTCCTTTGGAGAAGATTACCCATTTGTATTTCAAATAAGTTCCGATGAAAAGGCTCGCTTCAATATAGTAGATAGTGGGAGTTTTTATTTTTTCTACAACAAAGAAAAACAGGATTGGATAGTATACTGTGATTTCTATTAGTCTGTAGAGCTTAATATGTATACAGGTGCTTTGTGTTCTAGAAAAGCTGCCAATCAGGTAGCTTTTCTTCTTTTACAATAGAAGCAGTTTTCTTAAATGGAACCTGTCTACATTAGAATAGCGGTTTTTAATAAATATAAATAAAAACTCAATAGTACCGAAAGTAAAGTTGAACAATAAATAAGCAGTCTAATAGAAACATTTAATATGTGCAAGAAAATATATTTGTTATTAAACCAGTATGTTAAAATATCCCTCATACTATTAATTTGGAGATGTCTAAAGTGAAGAGAATTTTATTTTCAGTCTTAATTACATCTGTACTTTTAGTTGGGTGTAAGAGTAATGAAGAATTATTAAAAGAAGGTACGGAAGAAAAAAAAGTGAAATAACATCAATAATATCAAAATCTGAAATTGATGAATACATTGAAGGGGACATCGAATTTGAAAAATACGATACTATAACTGATGTTGATAAGACTGTTTTTATGTATAATGTTTTACTGCCGATTAAATCATCATTTTTAGAGTTAGATTCCTCTAAACAATTTGCATTGCTGAGAGAATCTACTCAGGAAATCTTTGACTTTCAGGGTGATGATAATCGTCCTCAAAGACCAAAAGGTATGGCGATTATTGATGAGGGTGGAGAAAGAATAAAATTTCAGTCTTTGATTCTATACTTTGGTGATAATAAGAATAATAATTATAAAATAAGTTTGGACAACGAAGAAGTTAGAACTTTTAGAGCTGATAACGGTGGTGAAATAAATAATATTATTTTTGCCACCATTTCGAATAAAGAATATGTAATTTTAAGTTCTGGAAGGATATTGCATGAAGGTGAATATGACAAAATAGATGAATGGGCATTTATAAAATCTGATTCTAATTACAAACAAAACGAATCAAACGAACCAAATCGAGAAATTATCATAGATAGTCAAACTAAAGAGTTTTTAGATTGGCAAGTTAATAGCGGAGAGTGGGATAAGCAAGGTCAATAAACATTCGTTTTCATAAAAAAGTTATTACAGTTGCTACGAGGTTATAAGCCATAATCAATAACGTTATTTAATGAACTAATCTAAAACGTCTCAACCTATTGTTATCACTGGGTTAAGACGGTTTTTATTTTTAAGAAAACCTACGCAAAACTTATATTAACACTAATCGACCTTAGCAAACATCCTTCTTCAACAAAAGTGGCAGGATTATGTAATAAGAAAATGAACAGTAGACACATATTGTGCATTAAAAAAGTCGAGGAATCAATCCCCGACTGGAAGAACTATAAATTAACTTTAATTGACTCAATCTTTTGTTGAGCGTAATCAAGTCCATTTCTATGTTAGTGATGATATCGATCATATGACTACGGCTGGAGTAATTTCTAAGTTCATAAAATATTATAGGCTTTTTATGTTTCAAAACCGTAGCCAATTCTAGAATAGGTAACACCTTAGAGTTTGTGCTTACCCTTTGTAGATTCTTAAAGAAGGAGAAGTATTCAAACGCATACTGTTTTTTATCTGGATACCTTTTAAGAATTTTATCAAATTCGTTAATTGTTGATTTGAGCTCTTTCATAAGGCCATTCCACCGTAATGAGTTAAAGATTCCTTAAGGGCAGATTTACACTTTTGACATGTTATGTCCTCAATGAGTTTAAATTTTATATTTTTTAAAACTATCCGTTTAGAAATGTTGAAATTAATCCCACACTCACAATGTTTTTTGTCTTTTACTGCATGTATATATGATAAATCACAAATTACAGTTGGAAAATGCATAGCTAACCCTCTTCATTTTATTTAGGCAAATTAGAAAGGGTATTAAGAATAATTAACAAGATTTGCAACCCGGCTACCATGACAAATGTTTTAGGCCCGTGGCTTTGCGTCTTTTACTTTCGTAAAATTTGCCTATTTAGGTATTTTATCACATCGAATTTTGTCGACAAGTGTAGAATGTGAATTTGTTCAAAAATTAAATTTAAATTATTTGTTATTGCACATTTCGAAACTAATGTGCAACAGAGAAGATATGGTTAATGAACAAACGAGGCAGTTTAGCAAAACTTTAAACATAATTGTTCGTAGTAAATAAATATACAATATTTTGGAGGGACATAAATGTTTAAAGTAACGCCTGTATGCACTTATTGCGATAAAGAAATAAAAGGAAATGAAGTAGTTTTTGTGAAAATGCGGTATCCAGAGAGAAAAGGTATGACTGAAATCAAGGCTTATCTACAAAATGAAGGAAAATTAATATGTGAAGAATGCTTTAATAAGAAATCTAAGTAAACCTTCCTTCTTCTACTAACGGGGCAGCATTCCTGTAATGAATAAAAATTAGATTGGACGGGGTAGACACAATCATACTACGTCTTTTTTGTAAAACGAAGAATCATAAAAAAGACAAGCTCCCAATAGGGAGCCCATTTCTGTCTGTCTAGTTGCAATTCATAGCTGTAAATCACTGGATTGAGACGTTTTCTGTTTTTATTAATATCTTCGCAATACTTATATTAGCACTAATCATCCCTAGTAAACATTCTTATTGAACAAACGGGAGCAGGTTTAGTTTAAGAAACAATATTAAAAATCATCTTCAACTTAATGGTATAATTAGGGAAAATGTTAAAGGAACAATTTTTTTACTAGGGGTGAGAAGTATATTCGAAATTAGATTTAAGGAAAAAATATTTTATACAAATATTCAATAATTAAGATGTTTCATCAAATTTAATTGAAAGGATTTGATAAAAATGGAAAAAGGTAACTTTATAGTTATACCTGAAAAATTGAAGGGGAAGAAAGTAGAAGATGTTGCGATTACTAATAATGCCGTAGTTATAAAATTTACTGATGGTACGTTTTTAGACATCTATCTTGATAAATCTGCACAAACATTAAAAACATCAACAAACAAGCTGGAAGGTTAAGTGATGTGAAACATTTTCACTTAAACTATAGAGGGCATTGATCCAAGAAGGATTGATGCCTATTTGTGTTGAATATCCTTATTGTAGTAAAGAAGCAGGTTTATGGAATAAGATTTTTAATAAGCCATTAGGTAATTTATGTTAAAATCTAAGTATAAGTCTAATGAGGAGATGTCTTTATGGGGAAGAACATAAACTTACTTTACTGTATTGTGGGAAGTGCTGTACTTGCGTTGTTAAACAACCCTATATTTAGTTACTCTAAACTTGGAATATTTAAAAATGGTTATGGTGGAAATATATTTGGAGAGATTTTAGTCAAAGTTACTAATATATTGTCATTGTTTGGCTTTATATTATTAATGATCTTCTCAGTTATATTAATAGGAAGGAATATAAATTTTAGGAATAACGGGCTTTGATCCACTTAGATCATGGTCTTTTTTACATAAATTTAAAGAACATTATTTAACAATGGGGCAGCATTCCTGTAATAGTTGAAAAAGAAAAATGGCATTAAAAGCTAAGAAATTGTGAATCAATACACTTAAACAAAAGGGGCGATTGTTTAACAGATGCAGTCGCTTCTTGTGCAAACGAAGCAGGTTAGCACAAGAAGGATTAATGTGACATTTGTTAAAAATTTATTAGAAAACAAGTTGAAAAAGGCTAGTTATATCCTATGAGAAATGAAATAGAGGATGATAATGGGAAGTTTAACCGATTTAAAAACAGTATTTAAAAATATAAATTTCTTACCTTGGAACGAGTATCTTTTTCTTCCTAAAGATAAAAATTGGTCTTTAGATTCTTTGTGTTCCATAATTAACTGGGACGCAATGGATGAAGAAGAGATTGGTGATGACGGGGATACCCCAATATTTGCAACTGATAATAATTTAATTTATGTGTTTGACATTGCAACTGTTCAAGATATTGTGGATAATGCAAAACAACAACTTCCAGAGCCTACAGAAGCCCAGTTATTTGAAGCATTTATGTATTATTTTAATAATGATGCCTTTATATCGTTTGAATGAAATTTAAAAATTTATTGAACTAACGGATGCTTTGATCCAAGAAGGATCAAGGTCTCTTTATGTTGAACTTCTAATTGTAGAATAGATGCAGTTTAGCTCAAGAAGGAAAAAAAATGAAGGATATTGAATTATTACTAAATGAAAAATGACCTATTCGAAAGAAGTGATAATTCTTGGAATTAAAACGGCGGGAGTTTTCCGAAAAGACACTTAAACAGTTATTTATTGGAAGTCAATTGGACGGAGTGAAGTTCGGACCGGGACCGGGTTCGTTGTTGATTCGATTTATGCATTACACTAATAAACAACCTGATGATTTATGGGTTAACATCGAGTCAAAATGGACCGTCTTTTCTACTATAAATAATAATTATCCTAACTCGGAGGATGAAATAGAGGATTTGACCGAAGAGGACGAATATTCTTTAGTATTTAAATTACGACGAGAAAAAGTCATTGACATAAAATTAGGTGAAACTGTACCGCACCTTATTATTGTTTTTGAATCTGGTTTAACAATGTTTATAAACGGTCATCACGATATGTATGAATGTTGGCAAGCTGGAGATGGTACTGGAAATACCGGAGAAGATTGGCTGATTGTTGCTACTCCAGGAGACGATATTGCTACGTGGGTACCTAACGACTCTAAATTAGGTGAAAATTCATAAAAGATGGTGGACGACACATTATTCCAATAGGGGGATTTAAAAGAATAAATAATTTTGCAACAATAGTGATAAATTTAAGAAGGTGAGTTTGTGAGTTGGAATTGGAATGATACAGAAATTAAACTTCCCCAAACTTTTGAAAATTTGAAGGCATTGTTAAGTAGCATTTGTAACAATGAACATAATTTCTCACATTATGAATTTGCCAAGTGGTGTAACAATCTGACTATGGCTTTCGATGATGATGAAGGTGAGGTTTTGAGTGAAAAGGATGAGTTAGCATTTGCTGTTGCACGAGATATAGAATGCCAATGGGATATTTACCTACCCAATACCTTCACTTTAGTGGAGTTACAGAACCTTGACTTAACAAAAATAAGCTTACCTCATGAATGGTTTGAGCATTGGCTAAGGGAGCTGTTATAACTACTAGGCTGTTAGAGATGAGCATAGTGTTAAAACGGGGAATAAAGAAAATGTCATTCAAATTAGAAGATTAAAATATGGACAGATCATTGAGGTAATACCTTTTGATTGACCAACATAAAAACTAACCTTTTAAGAAATAATTAACAACATTCCTCAAAAAAGGATGCCGCTTTTTTTACTAGCATACCGATCAGGTAAGTTTGTGAACAGGAAATACTCAAATTATAGGTGCGGTTCTTCCATAAGGAAGATCGCCTTTTCTAATTGTACTAAAGGGACAGCATTCCTGTAATGAAAGAAAATGAGGTTTGAACAAAAAAAGAACCTCTTGGTAGAATGAGAGAGTCCTAAAGCCGGCTAGCGAAAAGGACAAACTCAATTAACCAGGAGGTCTTGAAA
>NZ_BCVH01000037.1 GCF_001591645.1 Robertmurraya korlensis NBRC 107688
GAAAAATGTTTATGTCGTAATCTCGACTCTTTACATTATATAGAGACAAGCTGTGAAAGTCAAGGGGGAATTTTAATTTCTTTTTTCCCGTCCATGTCAGTCACGGAATAATAATTTAACATTTTTATTCTCATCTGTCAAACATGAATTTCAACTAATTTCCCTCGGCACTTTCCACAAACAAATCTTGATAAATCAATCCTTCTCTTTCTTCTATATAATTGTGAGCATCCAGAGCACTTATATACACGAATGGTTGTAGATGATTTTTTTTCAGGGCGATTGGGGAGAGTAGAACAGAAACGCGGTGCATCAACTTGCTTAAGTAGTGCTTTAAAATCATGATCTCGATGTTGATATCCTTTTCCCTCTAAATGCAAATGATAGTGACATAATTCATGTTTAATGATACCAATTAACTCCTGCTCACCAAGCTGTTCTAGATAACTTCGGTTTAACTCTATATCATGAGACTTCAACATATAACGTCCACCTGTTGTTCGAAGACGAGAATTAAAAAAAGCAATATGTCGAAAAGGTTTGTTAAAGAAACGCAATGAAATATCCTCAACTAGTTTTTGCAAATCTTGATTATCCATACTCTCACCTTCATGAACCTCCAAAGGACCACATAATATAATTTTTTATGAACATGACAACCTATTATAGCATACATTGAATATACCCCTTGAAATTTGTACTAGGAGGTATGTCTATGCCTACTTGGTTTCAAAATCAGATGCAGAAAGCATTTTTAGAGAAAAATGCCTATCAAATAAAACTTCTTAACCAATGTTGGTTTTTTTACAGAAAAAAACACCGTTCATCATGAACGGTGTTTCCTCTGCCTGTAGTGCTTCCGCTTATCTTACGGTTGCAACATCGTTAAAGCAACTCGCCCCTTTTGTTGGTCAACACTATCCACCCACACGGTTACCACATCACCAACCGAAACAACATCAAGAGGGTGCTTTACGAAACGATTGCTTA
Organism: Robertmurraya korlensis NBRC 107688; assembly: GCF_001591645.1. Taxonomy (GTDB): domain Bacteria; phylum Bacillota; class Bacilli; order Bacillales; family Cytobacillaceae; genus Robertmurraya_A. The sequence continues at coordinate 991 of NZ_BCVH01000037.1, forward strand.
GTTTTGAAATATGAACAAGTCCGTCTTGCTTTACTCCTATATCAACAAATGCTCCGAAGTCTACTACATTCCGGACTGTTCCTTGAAGCTCCATTCCAGCTTTTAAATCCTCAAGCTTAAGTACATCCTTTTTTAGGAGTGGCGCGGATAATTCATCACGAGGGTCTCTCTCCGGCCTAACTAAGGCATCCAAAATATCTTTTAACGTTAATTCACCTATCTCAAGCTCTGTAGCAGTGGTTTTAATATCAACTGCTGTTAACGCTGTTTTTAACGATTCTGTACCTAGATCTGTTGACTTAAAGCCTAGTTTACTAAGAAGACCTTTGACCGCTTGATAATTTTCCGGATGAATACCTGTACGGTCGAGGGGTTCTTTTCCATCGATTACACGTAAAAAGCCAATGGCTTGCTCATATGTTTTTGCACCTAACCTTGGAATTTTCTTTAGCTGAGTTCGGTTAACAAACTTTCCTTCTTCCTCACGCTTCTTAACAATATTTGTTGCTACTGTTTTTGAAAGACCAGCCACATATTGAAGTAAAGAAGCAGAAGCTGTATTTACATTTACACCAACTTGGTTAACTGCCGTTTCCACAACAAAGGTTAATGACTCGGATAGTCTCTTTTGTGACACGTCATGTTGATACTGGCCCACCCCAACAGATTTTGGATCTATTTTCACTAGTTCTGCTAATGGGTCTTGCAAGCGTCGGGCAATGGAAACCGCACTTCGTTCTTCCACCTGGAAGTTAGGGAATTCTTCTCGAGCAAGGTCAGAGGCTGAGTACACACTAGCACCTGCTTCGTTTACAATTAAATAATATATCTCCCTGTTTTGATCTTTGAGCATATCAGCTACAAACTGCTCTGTTTCACGAGAGGCCGTTCCATTCCCCACCGCTACCATCTCAACTTGGTACGTTTCGATGATTTCTTTAAACTTTTTTTCTGCTTCTTGTTTTTTCGATACTGGTGGATGAGGATAAATCACATCTATTCGAAGAACCTTCCCCGTTTCATCCACCACAGCTAACTTACATCCTGTCCGATAGGCTGGGTCCACTCCTAGAACGACCTTCCCTTTTAAAGGTGGTTGAAGCAGAAGGTTTCTTAAATTCTCAGAGAATATATGGATGGCTCTTTCTTCTGCTTTCTCGGTTAGTTCATTCCGAATTTCTCTTTCTATCGATGGTTGAATCAGTCTTTTATAGCCATCCTCAACTGCTTCTCCAACCATTTCCACAACAAAGGATTTAGAATTCTTCATCCATTTTTTCATTAAATAGTCCATGATACGATCAATATTTGGTTTAATAGACGCTCGTAAAATATCTTCTTTCTCCCCACGATTAATAGCAAGCGTACGGTGGGGAACAACTTTGCTAATAGGCTCTGAATATTCATAATACATTTCATAAACCTTTTTCTCGTCTTTTTCCATATCCTTCACAGTTGCTTCAATAAATCCAGACTTCGCTGTTTCGCTTCTTATCCATTTTCGTGAATCCGCATCGTCCGAAACCCACTCAGCAATGATATCCTTAGCCCCATTTATCACTTCTTCGATCGAGCGGACTTCAAGCTCGTCCGATAAAAATTCACTTGCCTTATCATCAATTGACCCCTCCAGAGGGAAGGTTACCACCCATTCAGCAAAAGGCTCTAATCCCTTTTCTTTCGCTACTGTTGCCTTCGTACGCCTTTTTTGCTTATAGGGGCGGTACAAATCTTCCACCTCTTGAAGCTTAATTGACTTTTCAATCTGGCTTTTTAACTCCTCTGTCAATTTCCCTTGTTCTTCAATAATCCGAATAACCTCTTCTTTTCTTTGCTCAAGGTTTTGTATGTATTGCCAACGCTCCATTATGTCACGGATTTGAACTTCATCTAAGGCGCCGGTTTGTTCTTTACGGTATCTCGCAATAAACGGCAGAGTATTTCCCTCTTCTAGCAATGAAATAACATTGTGGACCTGTTTAAAACTTAAATTCTGCTCTTTTGCTACTGTTTGCAAAAGTTCCTTACGTTTATCTATTGTTTGTTCCAATTTACAATTCCTCCAACACAAATGTCTTTTTCCTTATTTTATCAGAGATTTCCAGAGCATCAAAATGAATGAAATGATTGTACCTTCTCACAAAAAAGAGCTACCCCAGTATGGTACAGGTAACTCTAATGTAGCGTGCCTATAATAAATGTTGAATCATCCATCTTCGAAGTGAACCTCTCCCTTATTTGATTCGCAATACACTCATTCGATAACCCGGTACTTAGCAGGGCTTTTATTCCGTTGGGTGTAATCCCGTCCGAATGAATAAGAAATTTTGAGTTGGCTTGGTAAGAGTATCTCTTCGTATTAAACCTTGCTGGTTTTCCAGATAAATATCCTGAGACTGGTAGCGGATATGTTAGTTCACCTTTATCAGAGTATAAGAAGAACCGAATATTCCCAACACAACTATAGTGAAACTCCTTTGTTTGAAAAAAAACCTTTAATACAGCTACTGCAGCTCCTCTTTTCTGTAACAGAGACTGATTGCTCTTTTTCATTAACTCTTCAACATCCTCATGATGATATTGTTGAACAACATCCACTACCGCTGAAGATGCTTCATTTGCAAGTTTGCCACTGCCAAGACCATCTGCGACGACACAGGTAAAGTAATCATCCTGGAGTACAAAGTAATAGCTATCTCCACATTCATACTTACCTTCCTTTGTTGTTTGGTGAACAATCACTTCTATTGGTTTCGTCACGATAAGCACTCCGAGCTGTTATGATCTGAGCGAATAGCATCCTGAAGTTTTTTAATCGCCTTTCTCTGCAATCTTGAAACATGCATCTGTGAAATACCTAGCTTTTCCCCCGTGTCCTTTTGACTGAGATTATCCAAGTATGTATATTGAATAATCTCCCTCTCTCTTTCCGTAAGAACATGAAGAACCTTATCTAATACAAGCTTTTGATTCACTTTTTCATAACCTTCATCAATATTCCCTACTACGTCCAATAGCGTGACCGTCCCGCCATCCGAATCTGCCTCAATGGAATGGTCTACAGATAGAGCCTGATAACTTCTTCCCATCTCCATCGCTTCTAGGACATCCTCTTCCGATTCTTGCAATGCTTCAGCGATTTCCCATACTTTTGGTGACCGTTGGAGAGTCGTTGTTAATTCCTCTACAGTGGCTTTGATCCTTGGTCCTAGCTCTTTAATTCTTCTCGGAACATGGATACTCCATGTTTTATCCCTTAAAAAACGCTTTATTTCCCCAACAATGGTAGGTACAGCAAAAGCTTCAAAACTTCTTCCAAACTCCTCATCATATCTTCGGATCGCACCTAAAAGACCAATATTGCCGACTTGGACGATATCCTCATGATAGGATTTCCCTTTTGAGTACTTTCGAGCAATCGTTTCGACTAAGCTTTTATAGTGTAAAACCAATTGGTTTTGGGCTTCATCATCCTGGTTAAGCTGATAGGCTTTGATAAATCGATGAATCTCTTCTTTTGATAGTGAATTAGGTTGAGATTTGTTCTGCATTCCTCTCCACCTGCTCCCCTTCTAGGTATTTGGTCATAAAAACCGTCACACCCTCGTTCTGATGAATGACCACTTCATCCATCAGCGTCTCTATCAAGTAAAGCCCTAGGCCTCCTTCTCGCATAAACTCCACTGGTTCATTCCCACGATAAGGGCCCACTTTCTCACGAGCGGATTGGAAATCAAAGCTCTTTCCACTATCCGCAACTATTACTTCAAGTCGGTCATCGTATAATCCAAAACCTACCGCAACCTCACCTAGTTTCCTAGTTTTATAGGCATGCTGAACGGCATTTGTTATCGCCTCACTTGTAGCGATCTTTAAATCTTCTATTTCATCAAATGAAAAGCCCATCCGACTTGCAATAGCCGATAAAGTTAACCGAATTACACCCACGAATTCAGGCTTTGCAGGAATTTTCATTTCAATATAATCACATACTTGCGTCATTTTGGTTCACCCTCAATCTGGCTAATATTCATAATATCAGCTAGCCCGGTGATCTCAAAAAGTCTCTTTAACCGATCAGAAAGTCCAACTAACTGAAAGTCCCCATTACTTGAGCGCACATTCTTAAACACCCCAACAAACACACCTAAGCCTGTGCTATCCATATATTCAACACCGGAGAGATTAATAATCATGCTTACTCCGCTTCTTTCGGACAAAGGAAATAACGTTTCTCTTAACTTCGGTGCAGTATAAACATCGATTTCACCAGTTACATCCACAGCAACACGACCATCACTTTCCGTGATATCTAACTTAATATTCATCATACCCACCTCTTTACAAGTCAACTGCTCTTATTCGATACCCTGAAAAATTAGTACCTAAACATTTCTTTTCAAGATTATTAAAGTAAAATCATCTCTCAATTGAAAATGTTGCAGCTTTTCTAGTTCTTTATATATGTTGGTAACAATCTCTTGTGAAGGCAAATGGATATATTTTTTTATATAAGAGATTAATGTTTCTTTTTCAATAAACCCTTCTTCTGAGCGACATTCAGTGACACCATCAGACATCAAGATAATCATGTCCCCAACATTTATCGCTTGCTCATACTGCCTATATTGCGTTCGTTTTTCTACTCCTAATAGCAAACCTTTGGCTTCAATTTCAGTAAATTCTCCGGATTGAGCACGATAGAGAAACCCTGGCTCATGACCAGCAGAAGAATAAGAAAACGTATGCTTTTCAGAATGATATACACCATAAAACATGGTAATGAACATACTTGGATCAACATTTTGTTCAACCACTCGATTTAGATTTTCTAACACCTTATTCGGTTCTTGTTGATTATCCGGTTGGCTGTCCATCGCATATTTGATCATAGACATGCACAATGCAGCAGGTATTCCTTTACCTATAACATCGGCAATCGCAATACTTATGTTATTTGTTTCCCCTTGAACAAAATGGTAATAATCTCCGTTCATATGCTTTGCAGGAACACTAATAGCCCCTATATCAAGCCAAGGAACAGAAGGGACACTCGTGCCTAACAACGTCTGTTGAACATTTGCAGCAATCTCCATTTCTGTTCGTAATTCCTGCTGCTTATGACGTAAGCTTTGATGCTCTCTATAAGCTAGACCGTAACCTAACATCACTTCTAGAAGCATATCGAAGGATAATGATACTTCTTCTGGTAAATCCGGATACATTTCGTTCATAAGAGTTTTATGTAAACTGATGATTTCCTCAGGAGAGATTCGGTGCTCTATAGACTTTCTACTAAACTTTTGGCCCTGGTAAAGTACTTGTTCTGAAGGGGCGTTTATGTACTTTTCAAGTATGTGCCGATACTTTGTCTCCATCAATTCTCGGAAATCCATAAATGCTCCCCCTAACGAACCCACTTAGTTGCAGTTATCTCTGTCCCATCACCTGGTGTTGAGTTAATCCCAAACTCATCCATCAAGCGTTTCACACCTGGCAAACCAGCACCTAATCCACCTGATGTGGAATAACCATCCTCCATTACTTGCCTTATATCCTTTATTCCAGGTCCATTGTCAACCGCTACCACCTTCAATCCCGCCTTACCGCTTTCATATATCTTTTCAATGCAGATTTGGCCCTGACCAGCGTATAAATAAATATTTCGGGCTAATTCGCTAATAGCAGTTGTGATTCTGGCCTGGTCTACCGTACCAAACCCAAGCTCTTTTGCCACATTTCGGCCCAGCTGCCTAGCTGCAACGATGTCCCATTCATTAATGATTTTTACGCAGGATTGGATTCCCATTCGGTTATTCCCCCAATTCCTGATGTAATTTCTCCAAACCTTTTTCTAGATCCAAAGCTGTTAGGACATCATCTAAACCAATTCCTAACTCTATAAGAGTAATCGCCACCGCTGGCTGAATACCTGTAATGACAACTTTAGCACCCATAAGTTTAGACATATTAATTACATCTCCAAGTACCTTTGCGATAAAAGAATCGATAAAATCAATGGAAGTGATATCGATTACAACACCATTGGCACTGGTCTCGTGTATTTTATGTAGCAAATCTTCCTGAAATTGAAGGGCCGTTTGATCATCCAATTCCCATTGAATTGATACTAATAAACAATTGTGTAATTTTAGAATTGGTATCCTCAATTTTCTCCCCCCGTGCTAATAATCTTTTTGTTCATAATTTCAAGGGCCGACTCAATTCCCTTTTTTAGTGTATTTTTCGTTGTAATTTGACTCAAATTAATTCCAAGGTTAACTATCGTCTGTGCAATTTCCGGACGAATCCCTACAAGCATACATTTAGCCCCAACTAATCTAACCGCATCGGCAGCTTGAATGATATGATGTGCAACCATTGTGTCTACGACCGGAACACCGGTAATATCTATAAGAACTACTTCTGAACGATTTCGAACCACTCCATTTAACAAGTTTTCCATGATCTGTTTTGCCCTCTCCGTGTCTATTGTTCCAACAAGAGGCATAACTGAAATACCGTCAAACACAGGAATCAAAGGAGCAGACAATTCTTGAAGAGCAATTTTTTGGAGTGACACCGTTCTCTCCCAGGTTGAAGAATACACATTTACAATTTCATTTGTCATAGGACTAATCCAGTTATCAAAGTCATAAATGATTTCCATCCGGTTCTCATCATTTACATGACCTGACGCATTCATACCTTCGAAAGCCATCCTTGCAAAATCTCTTAATCCGTCCGTAACAAAGCTTAACGGCCAAGCAAGTCTAACCACTTTTTCTGCAAATTCTATTAGCTTTTCACTATATTTTTCATCAGAATCTTTTAAATTAGATACAATTAGATCAATGAACTCTCTGCTTGTCCCTACGAATACTTGGTCAGAAACTACTTTTAGAACCCGCTCATCCGACTTTTCCTTCATGCTCTCGATCCACTTTGTTAAGATCTCTTCCCGATTCGTTTGAATATACTGTTCAATAGCTTTGTTCATTATATCCTCCCAATTTTAACATGATAGGTTCCTTCAAAACCGATTGTCTTTAAACTGTAACGTAAGCTTAAATCAAAAAAATTGAACCTACCAATAATGATATCAATTTTATGCGAAAGCTTAAACCAATTATGACAATATTGCGACTTTGTTTCATACCCTTTTTTTCGACTGTTAAAACATTAAAGCTTAGGTATACTAGCTGCAGGGCTCTAGAACTGAAAATCTCCAAATAAAAAAGGACAGCACTTGGCTATCCTTTTTGCACGCTTTGGCCCCTTCTTCATACAATAAAAAAACGCCCTTGTTAGAGCGTATTTTTAGAATTCGATTAGACCTAGGCTAATTTGTAAAGCTTCGTCCACTTTCTCCATCATTTCGTCATCGAGATGAGTGATCTTATCGGTCAGACGTTGTTTATCGATTGTACGAATTTGTTCCAACAGGATAACTGAATCTCGTTCGAAACCGTAACGTTTCGCATCAATTTCAACGTGAGTAGGCAGTTTCGCTTTCTGAATTTGAGCTGTAATGGCTGCTATAATCACTGTGGGACTGAACCGATTCCCGATGTCGTTTTGGATCACAAGAACTGGACGAACGCCACCTTGCTCGGAACCAACAACTGGGGATAGGTCTGCAAAATAAACGTCACCACGTTTGACAATCAAAGGATTATCCCCCACTTACTAGACGTTCAACGGTATGTTCTGCCTCATACTCTGCTTGGAACGCTTCTGAAGCAATTGTTAAGTTAATCTTCGCCATCTCCATGTAGCCTCTTCGCATGGATTCGCGAATTTGTCTCTTTTTCCGCTCACGCAAGTACATTTTAGTAGCTTGATAAATGAATTCGCTTCTGTTCACATTCTCCTGTTTCACAAAACCATCCAATTCGGTTAAAAGATGTTGCGGTAATTTCACCATAATTTCTGTTGTTGCGCTGGACTCAGACACAAACATACACCTCCACCATCACTACACACCATTTTATCTCTACCATATTTTATAATAACACCAATCCACAACAATGCAAAGGGGAATAAGTCATACTTCAGTATTATCAGCCAAAAATTCACCCTTTTATTCATGATGTCTCCAAAGATTCATAAATATGGTTCTTTTTCTATAAATCCTTATTCTAAAAGGGTTTTAACTATACATAAGATTGCAAAATATCATTTCTTTGCTCAATTATTTTTCCATATTTTTTATAAATCCTAGGTACTCGACTTGATATGATACAAGGGATTTCATAATTAATTGTCTCTAGCCTAGCCGCAATTTCATTGATTGAAATGTATTCCTCTTCTTGTTGACCAATAAGCGTAACTAGGGTTCCAACTGGAATTTCTTTTGGTAATCGTACCATGCATTGATCCATGCAAATTCTACCGACAATCGGCACTCTAACTCCGGCAATAAGTACCTCTTGTCCGTGTAATTTCCGAATCCAGCCATCCGCATAACCGATCGGCAATGTACCAATCCACTCCTGTCTCTCAGCCGTATATGTGGCACCGTAGCTAACGGATTCTCCCTTTTCCAATTTCTTCACATGAACCAGCTTGGTGTGAAGTGAAAATGCCTCTTGTAATGGAAACGGTAATACGGGCTCCATTTCTAATGATGGAGTGAGTCCATACATTCCAATACCAAACCTAATGGCATTAAAAGAAGCCTCACCAAAACGAAACGATGCTGCACTGTTGCTCGCATGAACAAGAGCTGGTTTACCCTTTAAGCATGAAAGAAATTCATGAAAACGAGAAAGCTGCTTGCGAAAGTAGTTCTCCTCTAGCTCATCTGCTGTAGCAAAGTGAGTATAGATTCCCTCCAAAAGAAAACATTCGCTTGATTCTAGAAGCTCCTCAATGGATAGTAATTCATCCAAAGATCGTACTCCAATTCTTCCCATACCTGTATCAATTTTTATATGAATAGTTAATTTTTCTCCCTCACCTAACATTCCCTTTGCTAGCTGTAACCATTCATAGCTATATACGGTTAATGTAATTTTATTTTTAATCGCAACTGGTATATTTTCCGGACGACTCGCACCTAACACAAGAATGGGAGAAGTGATTCCTTTTTCCCTTAGCGCAATGGCTTCATCTAAAAAGGCAACCGCTAAGTAGTTTGCACCCGACTCTAGAGCCGCTCTTGCTACTTGTACATCACCATGACCGTAGGCATTCGCTTTCACTACAGCAATGATTTGAACGTGGCTTGGCAGGTGTTTTTTCACCTGCGAAACATTATACATAATTTTATCTAAATGAATTTCTGCCCATGTATCTCGATAAAATAAGGGACTTTGACTCATTTTTTCACACTTCCTTTTATTCCGCTCTTACACATATACATACGATTATCGAATCCTTGCTGACGATTGTCAACTTTCTTATCCACACAAAAGAAACAGGCTTCACAACGGAAGCCTGTTGAATCATTATTTACTAACATCCCCTTGTACTTGAACCGATCTAGCTAGCATAGCCATTTCTTCTTCAGTTAAGTCATTAGAGGCAAGCATGTAATCTACGCCTTGATACGTCCATGAAATGGTGTTTCCTGACATCGCGCCAATCGTGAAACCAAGGTCAATCGGCTCTCCAGAAACAGTAGTTGACGCAACTGACGCTTCAGCAACTAGTGCTTTTTCCTGTACCAGTGTAAAGCTCTTTTCACCGTCGTAGGTTAAAATCACTCGTTTTCCATTCTCTGTTTTCACTTCTTTTTCTTCAATTAAGTCCACACCAGCAATCTCTTCTGATGGATACATAACCGAGAATTCTTCATCTTTTACATTTGACATAACAGGAACTTCTAGCTGGGCACCTGTCATATTTTTAGCCATATCAAAATCCTTCGCATCAAAGCTTGCATCAAATTTTACATTTGTAAATTCGACGGTTACTAATGCCTTTCGGTCAGGATCCATCACCTTTACACTTACAGGTGTTAAATCCTTTTTAAAGGTAATTTCTTGGTAAGGTAACATCTTGTTATTCTGATATCTAGTCTTTGTTTCAAAGACATAATGCTCCTTAGTGGAGGTGAATTTTGCTTCCTTATCAGCCATAATATCTTCAATAAGTGATTCATACAAATATGCTTGGCTGCTGTTTTCCGGCCAATCACTTTGGAAGCGGAAGCTCTTATTAAGTGCTGGTGTTAAGACAAACACGCCATCATCATTACGTAAAATCATTTGACTTTGATCTTTTTGAGCATTCTTTAAGTTTACTCGGTAGTACGTAGGAGCTTTGTGCCAGATTTGCACGTCATATGTTTGAGGTTCCGTTCCCATTTGCAAAGTCATTGTGGCATCTGCCTTATAACCTTTCAAACTTTCAACCTTTCCGCTTAAATCCTTCACCACGTCCTCTTGTGATTTAGATCCACAGGCGGCTAACATAAGTACTGCCATTAGCCCGGCGAATAGCAATAATAATTTCTTCCTCATTCCTTCAACCCCTTTAGTTTCATTTCTTCGTAGTAAGAAGAGTGAGGGAAGGATATGAACTCTTACGGTTATTGATAAACCGTTAAAGAAACTCGCCGCCATTCCCTCTCTCTTGTAGTTGCACTATGAATATATGAGACAACCTTGGGGAATATGTCCAACGAAAGAAACAAGCTATTTATTTTTTTCAATAACTACCTGTGCGACTGCATAATCCCGACTATGTGAAATGGATAGATAGACACCCTCACTAACAGGTTTGATAATCATTGGCTGTCCGTTTTCACCCGACTGAATTTCTATATCTAAAAATGATAGTGCTTCACCTATACCCGTTCCGACCGCCTTAGAATACGCCTCTTTTGCAGCAAATCGCCCTGCTAAGTATTCCGTCTGCCTCTTTCCATTGTATGTATGATATTTCTCTTTTTCTTTATTTGTTAAAATGCGATCAACAAACTTACTCTGCCTCTTACTAAGCTCCTCAATTCGAGAAAGCTCAACGATATCAATACCAATCCCCGCAATCAAACGTAGCAACTCCTTCTAAATAATTATTAAGATGCATATGGTGTACAAACTGTAGAGTAATCACGTGTATTATAAATACAAAACAGTTATGATAGTAAAAAAGTAAATACATTGGAGGGTTCTTATGTTTATCCGAACGGAGAGCTTCAAAGAATTTACCCGTTATTACCCCATTATAACCGGTATTATCTTGATTCATATCGTTTTGTACATACTAATGGTTCTCCCCTTCTTCCCGGGTGGACTGATTTTCGAAAGTTTCGCTGGAGTGAATCTTTATATAATGGAGGGTGAGTTTTGGAGACTTGTGACTCCTATGTTCCTTCATAGCGGGTTTCCACATCTATTATTCAATAGCTTTTCTCTTGTTTTGTTCGGTCCTGGACTCGAGCACATACTCGGAAGAAAGAGGTTTATCACCCTTTATTTATCCACAGGAATCCTAGCAAACGTCGCCACCTTGTTATTAAAACCATTAACCTACACACACGTCGGGTCCAGTGGAGCCATTTTTGGATTATTCGGGATCTACTTAGCGATGATCTTTTTTCGAAAAGAAATGCTTTCTCGAGAAAATACACAGGTTGTGTTAGCCATTGTCGTAATTGGAGTCATCATGACATTTGTAAATGCAAACGTAAATGTAACAGCGCATATTTTCGGTCTTCTGTCAGGTCTTATTCTCGGTTCATTTGCCATTGACCGTGGAAGAGAACTTACCTCCTCCTTTCAAAGAGTGACAAAGAGAACCTTCACTTCACATTCTCATTCGTCCAAAAAATGGAGTCCTACGTCCATTATGCTTGCCTTACTATTAATACTTGCATTAATTGGATTAATAAGTAGATAAAAAGCGCCTCAAAAAGGCGCTTTTCGACTATAAGAATACCATTGATAAATCTCTTTGGCTTCCTCTTTTTCGATATCAACGATTGTACCTCCGACTGCTCCCATCCCTGACTTAATGAGGCTTGTCATAGATGCTAAATTCTTTCTTTTTTGAAAAATACTCTCTTTATAGTCCAGTGACTGAACATTATGCTTCTTCATAAATAACGTATTCTTAATTAGCGAACGATATTGAATGTTTAGCTGCTGACCTTCAATACTCCATCCAGCATCTTTGTATTTCAAATAGGACCATATACCAGAGAATAGGAACAGCACGATTGATAATAAGCCCCATAGTTTAAAAATGGCAACAGCGGCAATAAAAACCGGAACAACCATCAACGATCCGCGGATCAAATACCTTGGGAATGCTCGTTTTGGCAGCTTATTAAATGGTAGGACTGGAGTTGAAATAGGAAGATGATCCCCAAGAATCGTAGCAACCTCCACTCTTTTAACAGCTGGTAATAACATGACCTTTGATCCTTCTGTATTTCTTACCGAACCACCCGCACTAATGATATGAACAGAGCATAATCCAAAGGGCTGCCTAAGAATATTTTCTGAAATGCGAACGGCTTGGATTCGATTCAACGGAATGGTAATCTGCCTCTTTTCTAACAACCCCCGCGATATAATGATCTCTCTTTCCGTTTTCTTAACCGTAAATTGAGCATATTTCACCATCGTTCCTATCAAAGCAACCATCCAAGCGAATAAGAACCCCAGAAATACTAGTACCGCAATAATCACGACACCATTCGAAATCATCTTTTCTACTTCACGATAAGCACTTTCATACGGAATGAAATCATCTAATTGAGATAAAAATGCTACCAAGGCGGATAGAACCACCCCCACTCCTCCAGAGGTAGTAGCTAACAAAAGAAGCTCTTTAAAGCTAATCTTATAAATCACGTTTTCTTCTACTATGTCTTCCACTTTCGTATCCATAGTCTCTTCAGCAAGCGTGTTTTTAGCCTGAGCAATAGTTTCTTTTATCCAATTAGCCTCTTCCTTTGTTATGGCCGTCAGTACCGCCTCTGCATCTGCACCACTTGATCCAGCCGTTTCAACCTTCACCTTCACAAGACCAAATGGCCGGTGGAGTATTCCTTCAGAGAAATCAAGGCTTTGAATACGATCAAATGGGATATACCGCTTCTTCCTTACTAGCAAGCCATACTCCATTCGCAGCTCCCCTTCTTCCAATCGGTAGGAAAAACGAAGCCAATTTAATACTCCTATTCCGAGTACCACCAGGACTACAGCAATGGAACCTCCAAAAAACCAAAGATCACCCTCTGAAGCTCTTGTTCCAAAAACAAAGAAGGCTACAAAAGGAACAATCAGCTCCTTAAGCTGTTTGAAAAAATTCGTGACGGCTGATATGGGATGAAGTCGTTTCGAATTAGACATCTTCATCCGCCACCCTAGCTAATCTTGAAATGAATAGGCGAAGCTCCTCTGCCTCCTCCATAGGAAGAGCAGGGATTTCGTGCACAGTTGCAGCTGTGGACACATCAACGGTAGCAAGTCCGTACTTTTTCAGGAGAGGTCCTTGCCTGGTATCAACGTGCTGTACCCTAATCATCGGGACAAGCGTTCTTTTCACAACAAAAATACCTTGTTGGAGCTCAATTTCCTGCTCCCTTACCTCATAGCGCCACCTTTTCCAGCGTAACAAAGGAAATAAATACACGTATAAATAGACATGTAAAATGGCTACTACAATCCCGGCTATCGGAATCCAAACGGGCCAGGAGAATATACTTGAAAGCGATATGACTCCCCCTGCCATAATCGCAACAATGACAGAGGAAAAGGCTCCTGTCATTCGCCATACTGAAAGGGCCTTGTCTGAAATTCGTTTCTGTGGTTCATTCATATATGCAAGTTCCCCCTACTCCATCAACTCTTCTTATTGTCATACGTTTTTATGTAGGAATAAGTTTCACTATTATATTTCAAAACTTGATTGATCCAACCAACTTATGCCCTTTTCCTCTTTCAGATCATGAGCTAGCTGAAAAAGTGCAGCATCCTTTTTTTTCGCCTCAATCATACAATGAATTTCGCCAACGGATCCTTTGATCGTATGTAAAAAGCGTAAAAACATCTCGGGATCAATGGTATCAGCATGGGCACGATATTCCTTCTCAGATTTCGGACTAGAGATATGCATCTTTATTGGTAACTTTGATAAACTCCAAGTGGATAGAACCCGATTCCATTCCTTTTCCCAGTCTGGATTTTCATGAATCGCTAAATGGTGGTGGTAGTCGAATACTAAAGGAATCCCTAGTTTTTCGCATAAATACAACGTATGTTCGAGATGAAAGGTGGTATCATCATTTTCCAACATAATCATTCGCTGAATGGAAGCCGGTACATAAGCCCAGTTATGGATAAACTGTTCTAGCGCTTTTTGTTTATCCTCATATGCCCCACCTATATGCATCACACAACGATGCTCTGGATCAATCCCCATTCCTTTGAGTAATGCTTCATGCATCGCGAGAGTCTTTATGGAGTTATTTAATATATCGGTGCTCTTTGAGTTTAGCAGAACAAAATGATCGGGATGGAAATCTACTCGCATTGGATGGTCCTGCAAATATTGACCGATTTCTTTTAGGATTCCTTTTAATGGCCTCATATACTTCCAGTCAGACAGTTCCTCATGGTTAGCAAGCGGAATTAGCTTGGAACTAAAGCGAAAGAAATGGATCTCATTTGCCACATTATGCTTAAGTAGCCGTAAGCAGTTGTTTAAATTGTTAACTGCTATTCGCTCAAGCTTCTGAATAGCGGCCTCCCGGTCAGGGATTTGTGAGAATTGTTTATACGTCATCGTTTGTGAAGGAGAGGCATTTTGAAGCTCCATGCTCATCGCCACATAACCAAGTCGAACAATCATTAGATCACCTTCATTATCATGTTTCGCATAGTTTGTGGCAATTCGGCTGTAGTATGTATGGAGGAAAATAAGAAACGGACACTTTATAGGAAATGCGGTTTACGTCAATATGACCACCTTTAAACCGTGTGAGTTGGCAAACTCTTTCTCATATCAAAAAAACCCTAGCCTGGTTGGCTAGGGTTTTCTAACTTAACGATTATAGCTATTGGATCTTGAGTCAGATCTGTTAGAGCCACTGTGGTTCGAACGGCGACTCCCTTGACTTTGACCTTGTCTTGGCTTGTAAGAACCTTTGCTTCTATTCTTGGAATCGTATTTCCCACGGCGGTCATTGCCACGGAAATCCTTTTTCATTGGTAATGGTTTCTCTTCCGTTAACGTTACCGGTGTTGAATCCGGCTCCTTCGTTAACATTTTAAGAACCGCTGCCACAATAGTTGACGCATCCTGCTGCTCCAGAAGCTCATCTGCAGCCTGCTTGTAATATTGTAAATTCTCAGATTCGATCGATTGAAGGATTTTTTCAACAGCTGCTTTTTGCTGTCCTTCTAACGCCTCATCTAGAGTTGGAGGCACCATTTTCTCCATTTTTCTCTTAATTGTTTTTTCCACCACTGATAGGTATGATTTTTCTCTAGGTGTAATCAATGTCATGGCCATACCTGTTTTCCCAGCACGACCGGTACGACCAATACGGTGTACATAGCTTTCAGGGTCTTGTGGAATGTCGAAATTGTATACATGGGTAACACCAGAAATATCTAGTCCACGTGCAGCAACATCTGTTGCCACTAGTACATCAATCGATCCTTCTTTAAACTTTTTCAAGACAGACATACGTTTCGCCTGGCTTAAATCACCATGAATTCCTTCTGCCATATACCCACGTAAATTTAAAGCTTCGGAAAGTTCATCTACTCTACGCTTTGTACGACCGAATACAATTGCAAGCTCCGGCGCTTGAATGTTCAATAGGCGAGTTAAGATATCAAACTTACTCTTTTCCTGAACCTCTATGTAGAATTGTTCAATAGAAGGTACAGTCATTTCCTTCGATTTTACCTTAATAACCTCTGGGTTCTTCATAAACTTCTCAGCCATACGTTGTATTGGAGCTGGCATCGTTGCTGAGAATAACAGAGTTTGACGCTCCTCTGGAGTTTGGGCAAGAATGGATTCAATATCCTCAATAAAGCCCATGTTTAACATTTCGTCTGCCTCATCCAAAATTACTGTATGTACATTTTCAAGGCGAAGTGTTTTTCTGTTAATGTGATCAAGAATTCTTCCTGGCGTTCCAACAATGATTTGAGGATATTTCTTAAGAGCACGAATTTGTCTATTGATATCTTGCCCACCGTAAATGGATAGGACTCTTGCTCTTACTCCGTATCCAATTTTGTAAAGTTCCTCTGATACTTGAATAGCTAGCTCTCTTGTTGGAGCAATTACAATTCCTTGAATAACATTAGAGTTCACATCAATCTTATCAATTAAAGGAATTCCAAAGGCAGCTGTTTTTCCTGTTCCAGTTTGCGCTTGCCCAATCAAGTCTTTGTTTTCCAAGCTTACCGGAATGGTTTGTGCTTGAACAGGGGTTGCTTCCTCAAAGCCCATTCTCTTTAACGATTTCATTGTTGCTTGACTAATACCTAAATCTTGAAACTTTGTCATCAATGTTACCAATCTCCTTTTGTAACGAAAAATATTATCCCGTGTCCACTTTCCCCGTCATAAGGGGACGAAGTGAAACTTTCTCTGCATACGGCATCTTATGAAAATGTGCTCTCTGGTAAAAGAGAGCAATCAGAAGGTTTCACTATGTATAAGGTAATTTAGCATCTATAAGCCGGGTATAAACCCAACTGTCTTAATCACTATAAAGTGAACAAGTATATAAAAGTGAAAAAAGACATTCCCCAAGTGGAGTATGTCCGAAAGTTATCCGTCTCGTTGTCACTTTGAAGTTATCTTACCATCTTAAGGAACTGAATGCAATGAAATAGGTCTGCTCCTTTACTCCCCTTTAAGAAAGGAAAACACTTCTTCAAACAGCTGATTTCTTTCTGGACAATGACAAATCAGGTGCTTGGCATTCTGGAAGAAGACGATTTTCTTTTCGGTTGCACTAATCCTTTCAAAAAGGAACTGCGCACTTTTTGGAGGCACAATTCCATCCACATTTCCTTGTGCGATAAAGGTCGGTATTTGAATTTCCGATAGCAACGGTCGAACAGTAGAGACTAATCGTCTAAATTGCATGGTCGCCGCTAGAGGTGTTTCCTTAATTTTACGTTTATAGCGCAGGAACATTTCATTTTCAAATAACCCGCCTCTAAACGTATCTTTTACCATTTCTTTTATATCTAATGCTAGCTGCTTTGGGTTCATGTAGTAAGCAGCCGCACTTAATAGAACAAGCTTATCCACCGGATAATGTACAGCTAAATAGCTAGCTATCATCCCACCCATTGAAAAGCCAATAACATACACTTCTTCGCAGGTTTCTAAAAGTGACTTTAATTCTTTTTCAGCGTGATCAATCCAATCCTGATAGGCTATTCCCTTAAGTTGTAGGGTTTCCCCGTGTCCAGGAAGAGTCGGTGTCACAATACGCCAGTTTGTATGTTCTTGTAAAAATAAAACCAACGGCTCCACCTCAAAAGGTGCACCGGTAAAACCATGGATACATAGACAACCAATCACCTTTTCTCACCCTTTATTAATTACTTACAATCCTATTTTACACCCTTCTCCTGTAAAATAAAGGCTTTTGATGCAAATTGGTCATTTTTAACAATGTAAAATTACACTTTTTCAGGGCGGTTCTTTTTCAATGGGCACTGACACCTCTTCTCTCTTACCTTTCTCCCCGCGTTCCCGGCCCAATGGGCACTGAGACGCCCTCTCTCTTACCGCTCTCCCCGCGTTCCCGCTCCAACGGACACTGAGACACCCTCTCTCTTACCGTTCTCCCCGCGTTCCCGCTCCAAT
>NZ_BCVH01000038.1 GCF_001591645.1 Robertmurraya korlensis NBRC 107688
GATCATTTTTTGACTCATCCACCATTTTTTGTAAGTGTGTGGCTGATGAGCCATCAGTCTTTTTACTTCTAAAGCCCAAATTTATTCTTACGAGATAAATCCAACCATAGTAGAGAGCATTAACTCCAAAATAACATTCTATAAAATACTGAGAATAATGGAGAAAACATGAGTTTTCACTTTGTTTATTGAGGGAGTTTAGTTTAATAACAGGAATTTATTGCAAATCATACTTATTTGTACTACCAATAGGGTTATGTAAAAATTCATAAGGAGTCCCTTTACTAGTTATAATAAATATAACTATTGAATGATAAGAAGGAATTTCTATTGACGATTTATTTCGTAATTGTGTGGAGGTTGGCATGTGAAAAATACCGCGTTTTATTCATTATCGTTAGGGACTTTTGCCATCGTGTTAGTTGTATTCGCTATTATTTTAGACCAAGTTATTATTCACAAATTTTCCGATGCCCTTCAAATTCACCCTTATATCTTTCATGGAATCCTATTAGTTTTATTACTAATGCCTTTATTGATATTTTCCAATTACATAAGGAAACAACGTCAGAAATACATTATTTCCCAAAAGAAAATACAGCAATATAAATTAACACTGGAAAGCTCTACTATAGCCGCTTATATTATCAGTGATAAAGGTTTTTTGTATATTAGCCCTGCCTTTGCAGAGTTATTCGGTTATTCTAGAAAAGAATTTTATGAAGAGAAAATTGGACTTAGTGATCTCATATTAGATGATTATATAGATATAGTCTCTAAAAACATGAAAGATAGACTTGAAGGAAAAGATGTTTGTGCTAATTACCAAATAAAAGCAAGAAGAAAAGACGGGCTTGAGCTATATATAGATTTATATCCATCATTAGAATTGTTTAACGGAATCAATGTTATTATAGGAAATGTTGTAAATATAACTGAAAAACACCTTATGCAAATTGAATTAGAAAAGCGCGAAAAGGCTCTTACTCAGGCACAGAAAACAGCTGGCATTTTTTACTGGGAATACGATACTATTCATGAAAAGCTTATTTGGAGCCCTCCTATTTACGATCTGCTTGAAATCCCGAAAAATGAAGAAGCGAGTTTTGAATTATTGTTATCAAAAGTTCATCCCGATGACCGTAAAGTGCTTATAACTAGTAAGGAACAGGAAGTAAAGGGGCGATCTGTCACCAATGTGTATCGAATTCTTAGAAATGACGGTTCTATAAGCACGGTATATACCGCATCGCAATCCATGCTGGACGAGAATGGACAACCTACCATGATAATTGGGACTATGCAAGACATTACCAAAAGACTCATTGAGGAAAATCGGTTAGAACGTTCAGAAATTCAATACAAATCCCTTTTTGAAAACAATTTAGACACAGTTGTTTTGCTTAATATAGAAGGAAAAATCCTGTCTATTAATGAAATGGGGTTAAAAACGTTTGGTTATGACAAAGAAGAGATACTACATCAAAGTGCTATCAATGTCGTATCTCCTGATTATATTGAAGCAGCAAATCGTTTATTTGATCAGGTATTGCAGGGCGAACCGAAAAGGATTCAGCTCCAAACCATGCATAAGGAAGGGCATCTTGTTGATTTAGACGTAACCGTCATGCCGATCACTGTGAAGTCCGAAGTAGATGGTGTCTTTTGCATCGCTAAAGATGTAACGGAACAAAAACAACACTTAAAAACCATTGAAAAGTTAGCTTATCAAGACCATTTAACAGGATTGCCAAATCGAAGAAGACTATTGGAACTGATGTCTTTATATCTTGAGGAAGCGAAAAATAATTCTCTTATGATGGGTATTTTGTATATAGACCTTGACCGTTTGAAATTAGTTAATGATAATTTAGGTCATGTCTACGGAGATGAACTAATCATAGAAGCTGGGAAACGAATACTGAATAGCATTCGAGCCGAAGACACCCTTGCTCGTGTAGGGGGAGATGAGTTCGTTGTCATTACCCCTAATATTCCAAATCTGAAGATTACTACAAGAGTTGCAAAACGGATTATGGCATCTTTTAAGCCAGGCTTCCTTATTGATAATAAATTGTTTCGCACGACGGCGAGTATTGGAATTAGTGCATATCCTAATCACGGAACGGAAATAAATGAACTGGTTAGCAAAGCGGATAAAGCAATGTATTATGTAAAATCAAGAGGTAAGGATCATTTTAAAATTTTCGAGTCAAATTTGAGCGAACAAGAGGAAAGAAAGTTTGTTTTGCAGACTACATTAGAAAGTTCTCTTAAGAATGAAGACTTCTATCTAATGTATCAACCTAGAATGCATGTAAAAACAGGGAGAATTTCTACCTTCGAATCTTTAATACGCTGGAAACATCAGGAGTTAGGTCAAGTAAATCCTGATGAATTTATCAAGGTAGCAGAAGAAACGGGGGATATTGTCCCTTTGGGCGAATGGGTACTTTCGGAATCTTTACGAACCTTGAAACATCTTCATTTGTCTGGAAAGAAAGACTTGAAAGTCTCGGTCAATGTTTCCGTTAGACAGTTATACCATTCACACTTTGAACAAACGATAAACACCATGCTCAAACAATATCAATTGCCTCCTAGTTCTTTGGAACTTGAAGTGACCGAGAGTATGCTCATAAATGATGACCAAGAAATATCAACTGTTTTAAAAAACTTACGCGCCTTAGGCGTTTGTTTATCGATTGATGACTTTGGAACAGGCAATTCGTCAATCTCTTATTTGAAAAGATTGTCGGTTGATGTGCTTAAAATTGACCGCTCGTTTGTAACAGGTTTACCTGGTGCAAAGGAGAATGCTGCAATTACTTCTGCGATGATCAATCTAGCACATGATTTAGGCATCAAGGTTGTTTGTGAAGGAATTGAAACAGAAGAAGAGTTAGCAACTATTATAGATATGAATTCTGATGAAGTGCAAGGATATTTCATAAGTTATCCATTATCGAAAGAGGATTTGTTTCAATTTTTAAAAGGTGAAGAGGGACTAAACTTCTAGAACGATTTACTAAAAATAATAAGAATCCTACTGACTAAAAGGCTATGCATCGTCGGATGTATGCCTTTTTTACTTTTAGCTGTTCCCAATTAACAGAAAAGGGGAAAGGGTAGTGTCGACGTTAATAGCTCCCAATTTAAGACTCGATGCGACTTCGACATATAGCTTGAATAAATAGTTTGTGAAACAATATACCTAAAGTAACAGTGCAGGTGTACGGCCGAGCCTAGGTCGTATCATATATCGGGTGGGATCCCCGGTAGTAATCATGATAACAGATGTCCGCTTTCCGGAAGGAGTCGTACCCTCCACCCCAATCAACATAAATTCAAATGTTTAATCCTCATATAAACGTGATTACTCGAAAATTGATGAAGCCGAAGAACTAAACATTGAACGCGATCGGATGACAGGTGAAAATCCAGTATATTGGGTGGATTTACCACTTATAGGTTTACCAATACCTGACGATATACTTAGTAAATAAACCACGATAATGGCAAACTTATTGAAAAATAAGGACGCAAAGCTACGGGTCTAAAGCTAGATTTAGCAATGATCGCCGAGTTACCGAAAGGATTGGAATAATAAAATGAGGGAATTAGAAAAACTTCCTCGTGTTATTAGAGCTCACCAATCATTTTGGTGGGCTTTTGTAGTTATCAATTATCTGTAGTTCTCTTTTTATTATGTAGTAAGGAGGTATACGATGGGATTGATGATAGAAAAAGATATACAAGGGACCACAACTATATTTAAATTAAAAGGCATTTTAGATATATCCACTGTGAATGTTATCGATCGATTATTAGATGAAACTTCTGAAATTAAAACGTTAATTTATGATTTTAGTGAGTTGGAATTCTTGGATTCAACTGGAATTGGGTCCATAATCAACTCTATTTACTTATCCCAAGAGAGAAAATTCTACCTTAAATTAGTAGGAATGAATGAACTAACCGATGAACTATTTGAAACGGTAGGAGTCTATCGAATTTTGGAAGTGATACAGAGGGAGGTTATTTAATGTATTTTGATAGCCTCACATACAATTTCCCTTCTAATAATAACGAAAAACAAAGTGTCATGGATAAATCCTTGCAAAGGGAGATTAACCTGGCTAGAAATATTCAGTCCCAACTTCTTAACGGTAAAACACCGACCTTTGAAGGTGGAGAAGTTTCCGGTTCGTCCCTTCCTGCCAGACTGATTGGCGGGGATTACTATGATTTTTATTTATTAGTTAACGGGAATATACGGATTGTGATCGGAGATGTTATGGGAAAAGGAATCCCCGCTGCGATGTTAATGATCCTAACTAGAGGAGCTTTTCGAAGTGCTGCAGAAAGTACTATAGGACCTGGCGAAACATTAACAGCCATGAACCAAGCACTTTACGAGGACTTACGAACGCTAAAGTCATTTGTTACTTTATTTTGTGCAGATTGGGACCCAAAAACAGGACGCTTAACGTACGCGAATGCTGGGCATAATCTTCCACTATTTATTAAAGGGAAAAGTAATAGTATTG
Organism: Robertmurraya korlensis NBRC 107688; assembly: GCF_001591645.1. Taxonomy (GTDB): domain Bacteria; phylum Bacillota; class Bacilli; order Bacillales; family Cytobacillaceae; genus Robertmurraya_A. The sequence goes on from NZ_BCVH01000038.1 coordinate 4,551, forward strand.
AGGAGCTTCCTAATGTAAAAGGAATCATGGTCGGGGGTCTTCCCAATCAATTGTATAAAGAAAACCATGTGTATCTTGAAGAAACTGACACGATATTTTTTTATACGGATGGGATTATCGAAGCCCAAAATAAAAAAGGCGAGCGGTATAAATTAGAAAGGTTAATTCAAACGCTTATAAAAAATAAAGATTTAGCGGTGGGGGAAATTGAGAAAAGTGTCATAAATTCTATTTATCTATTTACAGAGGATGTTCCTCAAAAAGATGATATTACAATGGTTTTATTAAAAATTAGCCAGCAGAAGGTTGATATAACTAGTCTTAATTCTCCTGTTCTTGGTTAGGAGGTTCAATCATGCAAAGTATTTTATCAAAAGGGAACACCATAAACGAAGCTATAAGTGTTGGACTCGAAATTTTAGAAACCTCGAGAGACAAAGTAAACATTGAGATTATTGAACAAGGTGCAAGAGGGTTATTAGGAATTGGTTCAAAGAAGTCGATCGTAAGGTTAACGAAAGTCGAGATGCCTACTTCATCCTCTACCATCAAGGACCTTTTAAGTGAAATGATGGAAGTAGAGCAGAATATAGAAACACTTTCACACGAAGAAAGCAGTGAAAAAATTGAGGAAGAATCCCTAGAAGGAAAGGTTTGGATTTCTAATGGAAGAATTCAATATAAGGCGTCATCTAGTCACTTTCCTACTATAACGATTCAAAAGGGGATTAGGGTATTTAAAAACAATGTACCTGTTGATGAAGAAACAATAGTTATCTCTGATCACGATCAATATGAAATGGAAGGAGAAAATCAAGAGATAGAAACGAAATGGAAGGTATCTTTAGATAAAGAAAAACTTAAGGCTCAATTAACGATAGAACCAGGATATAGAATTATTCGAAAAATACCTGATATGGAACCTGATAACCATCTAGAGATTATACCCATTGAGGAAAAAGAGATAAATAACACATTAAGTTTTCAGAATATTTTGCATAAAATGAGCGAACTAGGGATAAAGAAAGGGATTAAAAAGATCCAAATTCTAAAGGCAATCGAGTCCAAATCCCCTTCAATTTTTGAAATTGCTAATGGACTTGCTCCACAAGAAGGATCAAATGGTTGGGTGGAGCTGAAAGTTGAAGTAGAGATGCAGCAAGGAACCAAAGAAAGAGAAGATGGAAAGGTAGATTTTCGGGAAACCATGACTATTCCTAATGTCGAAAAAGGAAAAGTAATAGGTATTATTCATCCACCATTTCAAGGGGAATCAGGATATACAGTTACTGATGAAATAATCCCGTCCAATCGAGTATATCCTATTATATTTATAGCTGGAACTGGCGTTGTTAAAGTAGTGGACAAAATAGTGGCAACGCAATCCGGACGCCCTTTTATAGAACGTAGAGGTCAGCTGGTTCGCGCAAAGATTTTTCAAAAGCTTACACATAAAGGAAATGTAGATTTATCAAGTGGAAATATCCGATTTGCTGGGGATATAGAAATACTCGGTGAGGTGGAAAACAACATGGTTGTTGAGGCGGAAGGAGATATTTATGTTCGAGAGACTGTCACTAATGCCTCTCTTACTTCATCCGGGGCCATACGGTCCAATGGAAGTATTATCGGTTCGGAGGTGTCTGCAGGTAAAAATAATATACTTGTCGCCGAATTAGGTCATCAATTAACGATTCTCAACAAGCAAGTAGAAAATATCATCTCTGTTATAAAGCAATTATTACAAACCTCCGCATTTAAATCGAATGATTTACAAAAAGGGGGGATCCAACCTCTTGTCCGTATTTTGTTAGAAAAGAGATATAAAAACTTTCCTGGCGCAGTAAAAAGATATATCGAAATGGTGAGAAGAGGAGAGAAATTCCTTGAGGACGAAAATTGGAGGTCGATAGGAGTATCTTTATCTAAGTATTTTATAACTATTACGAATGAAGCAACCTCGCTTGAGGAATTTATTCAATTATCAAAAAAAATGCAGGGGTTAATTGAAATAGCTCATACCCCTGTAGAGCCCAATTCATATATAACCATTTCAAATACTCTTAATAGTAAACTTTATTGCAGTGGAAATATTAGTGTTACTGGACAAGGGTGTGTAAATACAAAAATTCATGCGGGGGGCTTGTTAAAAATAACTGGAATATTACGAGGAGGTGAAGTTTACGGAAGAATGGGTGTAGAGGTTAATGCGTCAGGTGCAGAAAGTGCATCATCAACACTCATAACCGTTCCGAGCGACCAAAAAATTAGAATAAAAAAAGCGATGGAAGGAACAATCATAAAAATTGGAACTGTTACGTTTACCTTTAAGGAAACAAAATATAACATTGTTGCCTACCTTAATAACGAAGGTAGAATAGTTTTTCAATAAGTAGGTTGGGGGTTTAACAGATGATAGAAGTAAAGTTACTTCCTGATGGGGAAAAACTTACAGTAGATTTAATAGGTGATTTAGACATAGATAGTACAGAACTAGTTGAAGAGAAATTAATTCCTGTTTTGGAACAATATAGGAAAATCAACCTAGTATTTACTAATGTTCCTTTTGTGGATTCCTCGGGTATGGGACTCCTCTTAACTGTAGTGCATACATTACAAGAAAAAGATATTGAAGTGAGTATTTCAAATGTTAGAGAGGATGTGATGGAGGTTTTTGATATTCTTCAATTACCTGAAATCCTAGGAGAAAAAGTGTTTATTTAAATTTTACTAAGTTTTCCAATTTAAATCAAGCAAATGTACTGAAAGGAGGTGAGAAATATGAAAGCAAAAGTAAAACACTTTATAGTAGTTGCAGCAGTTATCGCGGCAACATTTGGAACGGTAATCGGAAAACCTTGGTGGTAATACATTCGAAAGACTTAGAGGATGATGCTAGAAAATCTAGGTCTTTCTATGACAATTAATATGACTGTAAGGAGGTTGTTGGAGTGAAGTACATTCTAATACTTGCAATATTATTAACACTATTAAAAGGGAGAAATCCCTTAACATTTATTTATAATGTGAAATTTCAATGGCCTCTTGTCATATTAATAAGTTTTGGTGTTCAAATTGCCCTTGCTTTTATTGCACTAGAATCCAAGGAGAAGTTTCATTTGATTCTTATATATACTTTTTTTGGTATTATCGTGGGGCTGGTTAAAAATTATAAGATCCCAGGTGTAAGCTGGATTGTAATGGGTGCAGTTTTCAACTTATTAGCACTCCTCTTAAATGATGGATTAATGCCCGTAGATGAACATGCACTTAAACAAACGGGTCAAGAAGTAGCATCATTTGAAACGGATTCACGACATCAATTAATGACTCAGGCTACAAAGTTCTGGTTTATAGGTGACTGGATACCCGTTGTAAAATACGTACTAAGCCCTGGAGATTTTTTGGTGGCTATTGGAATTATATTACTTATTTATAGAAATTCCTCAATAATGAAGATAAAGGTGAAAAAAAATGAGAGTTATTAATTGGTATACAATTAGCCTAGTTTTAATCGGATGTATATCAGTTATCTTTTCTCTTACTCATATAGATTTTTTTGGAATAAGAATTTTTATCCTAATGACGGTTATAGTCGTTGTATTAGAGGTTTTTCCGGTTAAATTACCAAGCGGAGATAAATACGCTGGTGGAAGTATAGGCTATCTATTTATATTAATATATGGTGGTTTTTCTTATGCTGTTCTTGCTATATTTATTGCAACAGTGAGCTATTATTTCATAGGTTTGAAAAAAAATAACATTCCTATAATACGATTATTTGTAACTATCGGAATGTATGTAGTTTCTATTTTAGCAGCATACATTTCCTGGGAATACTCAAAGCAGATTAATGTTTTTTTAGGAGTTATTTTGGCTTCAATCATATTTGAATTGGTAAATTTTTTGGTGCTGGAAGGAATAGAAGCAACCGTTTTTAGAAAAAGGATGTTTATGAACCTGGGTATAAAATTAGCTGAATTAATAATCCCTGTTTTCATAAGTATTCTTGTTATTTCTAGATTGATCATAGTTAAAACAGATATGCAATTAATTATATCTATACTGTTTACTTCCTTTTTCCTATTAATTGTTATTTTCTTTTCACATGAATTAAGTAAACAGTTTTTCCTGAGAAAATCAACTTCTAATGCTTTTATGCAAATACTAGAGGATAGAATTAATCCTAGTTTAATAGGCCATGGAAACAGAGTAGGTATGATTTGTGATTTGCTCTTAGAAGACCTTGGATATCCTAAAAGAAAACGAAACAGCCTGGTACAGATTGCTGCCATCCATGATATTGGTAAAGCTTTAATTCCAACATATGTTTTTAGAAAACGGGGGGATTTAACTTTATCAGAGGAACGGGAATACAAAAGCCATCCTGAAAAGGCAGTAGACATACTCAAAAACATATATCCTGACGAGACATATGCTAATTGGATCTTACATCATCATGAACGGTGGGATGGAAAGGGGTTTCCAAGTGGTTCGAAAGGAGAAGATATCCCTTTCGAGTCAAGAATTATTACTTTAGCAAATGAATTGGATCATATTCTATTCCGACATAAAGATCCGGAAACCATATATAAGTTACTTCAAGAGAGATCTGGTACTATGTTGGACCCAAATTTAGTCCGTAAGTTGAGTCTAAGTCATATTGAAATGTTGGTTGAAAGTATTAGTTACCCTTCGAATTCTGATGAGGCTTCTAAAATAGATGATTTATCTGAAAATCAATATATGCTAGAGCATTCCTATTCTAGTATCGGAGAATCATTTTTTATTCAAGTTAAGAATGGGAAGGTCCATGTGCCACAAAGCAGAATCCCAAATAATTTCTACGAAGCTCTAGCTGAAATGGCCATTGACCGCCAGGAAATTGTACATGATACGTTCATCCAAGATCATATCACATTAGATGTTCATGCTCAATCTCTAGGAAATGGAGATGTAACAATATTTGCTCATGATTTAACTCCATACTTGGGTTATAGAAAGAAATTAGAGAAAAGCATTTTAGAGTCCTATATAGTACTTGTTAACATATTATCGGAAGGCAAAATCAATCTGCATGTTACTTCGGAAGAATTACAGAATCAACTAGGTGAATTTCTAGAAGATATTCAAATATCAAAAAATTCTGATGTGCCAAAAAGCAGAGAAAGAATGAAAAGAGTTCTTGAACAATATGCTCCTCATTTAGATTCTATGAAAGTACAAGTTGCAGTAACAGAGGCTGTGACCAATGTGCTAAAGCATGCAACAGGTGGAGAATTGTCCATTTATTTGAAAGAAGACCAGTTACAATTTTATATATCCGATAAAGGGTCAGGTATCCCACTACATGAAATTCCAAAAACAATCTTGGTTTCGGGCTATTCGAGTAAAAGGTCTTTAGGTCAAGGATTTAAAATGATAGCTAAATTCTGTGATGTAGTACAAATTCATACCTCTTCTCAAGGAACCCAGGTTTTAATTGAGTTTAGTATATAAGAAATCCTTGAACAGGGGGATTTGTTGGGGGGAACCTGCAAAAACTGCATGACGAACCTGTTCTCTCGAAGATTTGGGTAGAAGTTAAAATTATCCTGTTATGTAGGGAGATGGGATCGTCCTTCATGTTCAATTGGTAGCAGGAAATAACAGAAAGAAAATTGAGAGGAGAGGGACTAATGGAATTCCCATTGGGACTTTTTAACCTTTACTTACTGGCCTTTTCAGTCATTATTCAGTTGGTTACTTCGTATACAGCGTATAACCTTTATTTAAAATATATCTATTTTAAAATAGACTTTCATTGGTTTCGATTATTCTGTAGTGCGTTGATACTTGGATTAGGAATTTCTTGTATGAATTTCATAGGAACACTAGCCTATCAACATGTTAATCTAATGAAAGTAGATGTCATTTTCGTAGCTGGTTCATTGTTTCTATCTATTGGTGGATCCTATCTAGCTTTAGTTTCTCTAAGAAGGAGAGAAAGAAAATACCGTGTTTCTTTGAGTAGTTTCATTATGGTGGCGACCTTAGTTACCATACAGTTTGTGGAGATTCTTTCTATTCGTGAGGATATTATACTAGATAGACATTACTTACTTGTCAGTGTTGCTGTTTTTCTTACATTTTTAAGTTTGTATTTTTCATTTCGTTGGATAGGTAATTTAAATTCCTCTAAAGAAATCTCTTTTAAACTATCCGCAAAATGTGGAATTTTAACTGGTGTTGGGATTTCAGTTTTTTACTTCATTAAGATGATTTCCGTAATGATGTCCCCCATTCAATCAAATGAAGAAAATGGAACAAACATTTGGTTAAGTATGGATATAACCTTATTGGCAATAAGCTTAGGTTTTTCGACTTTAATTGTATTATTACTAGTCGTAATTGATAGTTATATTGAAAGGGAATTTCTAACAAAAACTAAATACTTAAAAATCAACGAACAGTACTATCAGTCACTTTTTGATTATAACCCGGATATTGTAATTATCTTTGATGTTGAAGGATACTTTTTAAGTGCTAATAAAGTAGTGGAAGAGTATGGATTTACAAGAGAAGAACTAATTAATAGTTCATTTCTACCTTTGATTGTTCCTGAATTTCTTGATCATACGATTGATGAATTTCAGAAAGCTAGAAAAGGGACCGCAACAACTTATGAATCAGCTTTCTTTAACAAATATGGGGAGCGAGTGGAACTTACTATAACAAACATTCCTATAATATTAGATGAAGAAGTTATTGGCATTTATGGAATTGTTAAAGATATCACAGATTATAAACTTGTTCAAAAAACTCTAATAGAGGCAGAGTTAAAGTATCGGAACTTAGTAGAAGAATCATTAACGGGAATATATATTGTTCAAGATAATAGATTTGTCTATGTAAATCCTCAATTATTACACATATTTGGATACACCTATGATGAAGTAGTGGGGGAAAATGTCTCCAAATTTATTCACCCAGATGATATACAAATAGTTCAAGAAAATATTCAAAAAAGGTTAACTGGCGAGACGAAAGGAATTCGATATTATTATAAGGCAATAAAAAAAGATCAAGAAATTATGTACCTTGAAGTGTATGGATCAGGAACGATGTATAAAGGAAGACCCGCAATTATAGGTAGTGTGATCGATAGAACCGAACAAAAAACACTTGAAGATAAGATTCAACAAATAGCCTATTATGATTTCTTGACTGATCTTCCTAATCGTTACCAGTTTAACTCTCTGCTTCAAAAGGCCTTAACTAATGAACAAATTAAAACAGGGGCAATACTATTTATTAATTTAGACAACTTTAAATTGGTAAATGATACATTTGGTCACGACACTGGTGACCTGATATTAAAAGAAGTCTCAAAAAGATTAAAGGATTGTATCCGCCCTAGTGATTCGCTGGCTAGAAATGGGGGAGACGAATTTATTCTTTTCTATTCTAATGTGGATCATCTAGAAGTATCAAACTTGGCGATACAACTAGTGAATTCCTTGAATCAAGTAATTCACTTGAATCAATATGAAATTTATATTACTCCAAGCATAGGGATTAGCTCGTATCCTCAAGATGGAAAAGATATGGATACTTTAGTGAAGAAAGCGAACATGGCCTTACAGCATGTAAAACAAACAGGGAAAAATGGCTATCGAATGTATATAAATCATATTATGGAATTTACTAATGAAGGATTTGAGCTGGAAATAGATCTTCGTAAAGCAATTAGAAATGAGGAGTTTGTACTCTACTACCAGCCAAAGTTTGATATACAATCTGGTAACATAATCGGTATGGAAGCCTTAATCCGTTGGCAACATCCTGAAAAAGGATTAATCCCTCCTTCAAGATTTATTCCTTTAGCGGAAGAAACAGGACTTATTGTTGAAATTGGAGAATGGGTACTAAGAAACGCTTGCATGCAAATGAAGGATCTTCATGATAAAGGATATCCTCCAATGGTTATTTCGGTTAATTTGTCACTAAGACAGTTTTTCCAAAGAAACTTAATTGGATTGGTGAGCCAAATTCTTAATGAAACAAAATTGTCTCCTGAATTTTTAGAATTAGAGATAACTGAAAGAATGATGATTGATACGGATCAATCACTTGGGATAGTCAATGAATTGAAACATTTAGGTGTATTAATTAGTTTGGATGATTTTGGAACTGGCTATAGCTCTTTGCATTATTTAAAAAAGTTTCCAATTGATATAATTAAAATAGACCACTCCTTTATTTCCGGCTGTCTAACTGATGGAAATGACGCCGTGATTGTTAAAACAATTATAGCTATGGCCCACAACCTAAATATGGAGGTTATAGCTGAAGGTATAGAGTCAATAGAACAACTGACATTCTTACAACAGAACATCTGTGATGTTGCACAGGGCTATTTATTCAGCGAACCTCTTTCTATAATGGATTTTATAAATAATTTTGATGATTTCTTACAGGTTGTTCATCGATTGAGCAATCCTCAAGATACTAGCAACTAAAATGAATAGAAGTGGCCACTTCTAAAATGTAATATACTAAGGTTCATTTCGGAGACTCCGGTAAGGGGTTAGTTAATAGTCCAACTAAGGTCCCTTATTTTATTAGTCTAACAACTTTTGCTTATATGGTTGTTGTAATACCTGGAGCAATACCAGATGTATTATTTCACCTTTACTATTTTCAACCTGGAATAGTAATGGACTTTTGGTCTGATGATCGAATTGCAGATCTTGGATCTGGCTTAATTATTGCAATAATAATAGAAATCATCATACCTAAAACACCTATCATGTACAAATTACCTACTTTTATTTTCTTATCACTATTAACAGTGTTATTTGGATTTATCTCTTATTGGAAAGGTTGGCTCGTTTACGTCATTTGGAATCATTTTTTAACCTTTGTTCGATATACTCTTCCTTATATCTTTCTTTACTGGTATGACAGATGGCAAGTAAAGATTCGTAAGAATGAACAAAAAGAAGGTAGAAGTTGGCTTAGATGAGAAAAGAGGAGAAAAATCAAAGTTGGAGATACCATTGAATTTTAAAGGTCTCAGAACTAGATGAAAAATTAAAAGTTGAAGTAACTAAACGTAGAGAGTATGATATGTTTCAATCGATATATGAGGATATTCCCTTTGGAAATTTTGATTGCGAAGGATGGATTATGAAAGAAATGGTAGAAGGAACTTATGAAATCTACACACCAGAACAAGAAAAAAAAGTGGGGAACGTTAGCTATTACAATTAAATTTTAAATATAACGGGGCATTAATCCAAGGAGGATTAATGCCCTTTGTAATGGAATCTCTTATTGTAGAAAAGAAACAGTATTGTTGAAGAAGGATTCGGTTGGCAAATGCCACCTTTGACCTAAATTGTGCATTAAAGTTTAGAAATTATTGGGACTATCCATTTGAAATAAATAAAACTCCAGATGTCACAACGAAAAATAATAATCCTAGCCAATTTATTTTCATGATTCAACCTCCACTATTCCATGTTGCACTTATTGGAGAATTTTAAACCTGTTACTTGATTACTGTGTAGTTCTAAAAGATAGTGACATAATTATTTATGTCATATTCCAAACTATTGAACCATCTTAAACAAAAGAAGCAGCATTCCTGTAATGTATGAAAATGAGGTTTGAACAAAAAAGAACCTCTTGGTAGAATGAGAGAGTCCTAAAGCTGGCCAGCAAAAAAGGGCAATCCCCAAATACCAGATTCCTTGACTTTGCATGACCACACATAAGGGTGGAGTGGATTTGTGGCCGCAGGACCTTTCAAAGGACTAACAGCCTTTAGTCATAATGTACATTCGCAAAACTCTGATTCATTATCTCAATCGGAGATTAGTAAGGCTCTTTTTGAAATCGATAACGAGGTCTATTTAGGTCCGATTTTACAAAATTCGGCGGATCCAAATTTTCGTTATTAGCCTAACGAAAAGGAAGAACCTTCTGAATTTTTAAAGGAATTTGATCCAACCCCAGGAGCAGTCGGGGGCAATGAAGTTGTAGAGCCACCTCAATTTCCGAAACTATCTTTCGTAGCACCAGATGGTGATAGTCTGCAGTCGGGTTATAATTTCAACGAACAAAAAAATGGGGTTGCGGCCTGGCATATCACAATTCAACCACCGAAGCCAAAGAAACAATTTGATCAGAATACAGTATCTGCCGGTAGGGATATATTTGAAAGAGCGAATTGTATTCCTGCTATGCCGGAGAAGCCTAAACAAATAATAAAGTTGTATTAGTAAGTACGTGGAAGTTCACCAGGGGTTTATAAAGTAGCTAGTCTTATTTATTTGTATTTGATCCGGATGACGCAGAAGCTACATTTAGTTACATAATTAACAAACTCACTTCTGTGACAGTCAGCGATAGTCTATTCGGATTATCGTCTTTTTTTACCATTTTCAAAAGAGTTAGATAGTAAGTTTTGATGGAGAGTATTTATCCATATAGCAATGTTCGTTATAAATAAAAAAGCTTAAAAGGAGAAAATAAAGAGAAGAACGAATGAACTGATAAGGGGATAGAAAGATGTGAATCCAACTGAAAAATTATTTTGGAGTATTGCTCTCCCTGGTTTTGGTCAATTATCAAATGGTCATTATGTTAAAGGAATAGTATTTCTAATCTTAGAAATTATGATAAATGTCCAAGGGAATTTCAATGAACTTATCTTCCTTAGTTTTAACGGGGAAATAGAAAAAGCCCCTCTATTTATTTAATAAAGGAGCTTTTCTTTTTTTTGCTTCCTCTTCATTACTCATTATTTTTAATAATTGCATCACGTTTAAACATGTCTGGCATTTTATCAAGCCAGTGGTTATTATCCTCAATTCATCGCTATCATCACAGAACCTCTGAAGAAAGAAGATAGTGGGTAGCTATGTCTCTTCTAGGACTTATAGAAATAGACATTCCATAATTAGCAAAACCACTTTGACAAGCCCAAATCTGCAAATCCTAATTAAAAGACGATAATCCACCCGGAGTAAAATTTGAGATACAGGGGTAACCAGTAACCTGTTCTACTTCTTATTGGCTAAATTTTCTCGATCTTCAGCTAAAGGAGGTTGCTCCATCCAACTGTATTTTTTCAATAGTTCTGCCCCATCCTCTGCATACAAAGCCACTTCAGTCATAAATCTTGTGTACTCTAAAGCTAAGTCTCTCCTCTGAGAAACGGATAAACCAGCACCATAATATCCAATGGCTGCTGAAACTAATGTGACAATATGATATAACATCAATTTATCTGAAAAAGGGGAAACGGTTGAATTGGTTACTTCAGATGCCCAGGATTTTGGGGAAGACAATTCTTCTTTTGCTAACATATTGTTAATAGCGCCAAAATGTTTTTTACAAATTTCCTTTCCTCTTTCGAAATACTTTTGAATTTCTTTTGTTTGGCATACTTGTCCAAATCCTAATTCTAATACGACTTTAGATACGTCTTTTTTCATGTTAAAACTCATACCGCTAATTTCTATGACGTTTAAAGGTCTTTTCTTTCCAAACCAACCAGTCAAATAAAGTTGATTATTTACAAAATCAACTTGACTAGGTGTATTAATTCTTGGAGGTTTACTATATAGTCCCTTGTTTAGCATTAAAGATATGATTCGTTTATGTAATTCCATTGTTTCAATGTTGCATCGGATAAAGTATTCTAGTTGGTCATCTCTACATGAAGTTCCAACAGCACCTGCATATCCTGTTAATCCAAGCAATGTCATAACGTGCAAATAGTCTAATATAAATGCATCCGTAAATATTGGAGGGGCATTTATATTAACATCTTCTTCTAATGAAAACCCCTTTGGAATAGGGATATTCTCTTTATTAAAAAAGGTCGTAATTTTTAATATATGGGATTCTGCAAGGCTAAGCGCAAATTCAAGAACTTCTTTAATATCTTGATCTTTTGCATTTTTAATTGAATGGGTAATTATACAAATTATAGGGAATCGTTCATGTATTGAGTCCAAAGGTTTGCTATTTCTTCTGATGTTAGTTCCACGGTATGGCTAATTTCTTTCATAATATCCCCTCCAAAAGTTTTGCAAGTTAAGACCTTGAATACAGTATGAATTAAATTAATTAATATAGTGATTATTATTTTACTCCTTTGCATGATTAATTCTTACTATTTGAGAGGTTTAGAACTGCTAAGCTAACTAAAATAAAAGCATCTATTATTAAAATAGTTAAACGAAAATGGAGTAAGGAATTATAGCACTTAAAGTAAAGCGATCCACTCATGGGGCAGTTTGCTTTAAGAAAGCACATACCTAAACTGACTTTTTACCCCTTTGCTTTGTCCCACTAATAGATTTTTTATGATGAGGAATATTAATCTTAATGGATTAAATTGGGGGGTCATTCAATTGGAAAATAATCACGAACATGAAAGAACCATTAAAATATCATTGCCTTAAAGAAGTAACGGTACTCCCGTAACAACTCATGGGATAACATTTGTGTTGATGTCTATACTCTATACCACTCTCTTGTCGTTAATTGTACAAGTATTTTGGTAACAAGTTATTCTTTAAATCTCTAAGAGGTCAAGTGGGTTGGGGAAATCCGTAGAAATAATTTATATTGGTTTGGGAATAAGATTAGCTCAACAAACACAAGAATAATAGCCGAATTTCCCCCTTTTTGTCTTGGCTATATTGTTTTTGTTAAAATTGTAAAGAAATACACTTAAGTAACAGGTCGATTCTTCCATAAGTGAACTGCCCCATAAAT
>NZ_BCVH01000039.1 GCF_001591645.1 Robertmurraya korlensis NBRC 107688
CAATTTTCAGCTCATCACTCAGAGGCGACTTTATTAATATAACACAGCGTCATCACCATGTCAACACTGTTTATTAAAAAAGTTTCCGCCAGCTACAATGTCATTTTAGCGACATTTCGTAGCGACGGATATTAATATAACAAGAAATAAGATTCAGGTCAACAGAAAAATGTATTTTTTTACGATAATTTTTCTGCCGCTTTATAATATCTATGAAAAACCCCTTGTCCCTTGGTTTCTTGATTTACGACCTCAATATAGCCTTTTTCTATTAAATATTCTAATAACATACTTAAATCTACCGAGTATTCTTTTAGCTCTTCATGACTTAGAATTTCTTGGAATGACCAAATATCCTTTTGTAACAACACCTCTTGAAGATGCAAAATACCAGCTTTCGTTCTTGAATGGATAAGAAACTCACTAGCTAAAAATAATAGCTCAAGTCTTTTTTCAATTGATTCTTCACTTGTTATTAACTCAGAGTATAGTTTAAAAATCTCTGGTTCAATTTGTTTTACTTGATGCCAAACAGTGACTTCAGGATGAAAGCCGTTTTCGATTACTGCTAATCTTGCTAAATGATGAAGAGAGTGAACCACGTGATTGTATGCGTCTAGATAATGTTTATTTTCAAAGAACGCTTTCCCATCCATATACCTACGAATCAATCTTGCAAATTCAAGTCCCATCTTCACCTTTCGACCATAGAAAGGAAACTCCATAAGCTCTTTTTTTAGATTATGAAGGTATTCATTCCGATCGAACTGAATTTTTCCGTTATAGAACCAGTCAAAGATTTTTCGATTTGTTCCTAGAAGAATCCATTCATTTATTTGCTCTTCTGTTACTACATGTAGAGCAGCCTTTTTGTTTTCATACGTGTAATGTTTGATAAATACAGCTTGTTCCGCTTCCTTTACAACAATTAGCAAAACTGCATCAAACGTATCGGTAGTAGGAATGGATTTTTGTTTTTTTTCTATAAATAAGACACCTAGTGTATTCGCTTGGCTTGCCCGTTCCTGATATAAAGGACGGAGAAAGTCTTCCATAGGAATTCCTCCCAATTCTTGATAGGCTATAATTTCGACGTCGAACATGAAACTCCTTCAAAATAAAAAGTCAAATTTCGACACAGACTTCCTTATTATATATTTATCACAGCAATAATGGTATGATATATTTAGCTTTTAGGAGGGAATAAACATGGGTAAATACTCTAGCAAAATTAATAAAATCCGAACTTTTGCACTAAGTTTAATTTTTATTGGATTCATTATTATGTATATAGGAATCTTCTTTAGAACTGCTCCATTAGTTATGACTTTCTTTATGCTCCTTGGACTTTTATCCATTATTGCGAGCACCGTAGTTTATTTCTGGATTGGGATGTTATCTACAAAGTCTGTTCAAGTAGTTTGTCCAAGTTGTCAGAAAACAACCAAGGTATTAGGACGGGTCGATATGTGCATGTATTGCAATGAGCCCCTTACACTCGACCCTAGCTTAACAGGCAAGGAATTTGATGAAAAATATAATCGTAAAAATAACAAAAAAGCTGACATATAAGTCAGCTTTTTTTGTATGCATTATTTTGTAACGTCTAGGATTTAAACGCACTGTTTTACTTTGCTATTAATGTGCCTCTTTAATAGCACAATCCGGACAAGTTCCGTAAATCTCCATTCGGTGGTGACTTACTTTAAATCCAGTAACATGAGAAGCTAATTGCTCTACTTCATCAAGCCCAGGATAATGGAAATCAACTATCTTTCCACACTTTTCACAGATCACATGATAGTGATGAGTTGTAATAAAATCAAACCTGCTGGATGAATCTCCATAGGTAAGTTCTTTTACAAGGCCAACCTCACGGAATACTCGTAAATTATTGTAAACTGTTGCCACACTCATATTAGGGAATTTACCTTCTAGAGCTTTATAAATATCATCTGCAGTCGGGTGTGACATGGAGTTTATTAAATATTCAAGTATCGCATGACGCTGGGGCGTAATACGGACTCCAGTTTCTTTTAACGTGTCTAGCGCTTCTTTCAATTGATGCGACACCGCCATGCACCTCTTTCCTAGTAAAAATTATTACTTTATAATGTTTATAATTAGTGTACTAATATGTGTTATACTTTGTCAATATTCCTGCCGTGTAAATGTTAAATAATTATTTTTCTACTTTTACTATTACATCATTGATCCCCATTAGACTATTCACATATCTACCTGTCACAAATAACAAATCTGATAGCCGATTTAAATACGCCAGTATTATCGGATTTACCTGTTCTATATCTACCGCACATCTTTCTGCCCGCCTTACAATTGTCCTTGCCATATGAAGAGCAGCTGCAGCAGAATGACCACCTGGCAAAATAAAATTTTTCAGTTCTTTTAAATTCACTTCCCACCGATCAATGCATTCCTCTATTTCCCTTACATGCTCCTCATTAACTGTCCATCTCACTTCCTTTCCTACCGGGGTAGCAAGCTCAGCACCTACATAAAAAAGAGTGGTTTGTACATTATATAATGTTCCTCTTATATCCTTCTCAGCTTCTTTATCCTCTAGTACCAAAAAACTCAAAGCAAGACCTATTGCTGAGTTGGCTTCGTCACATGTCCCATACGCTTCAACTCTAAGATCACTTTTCTTTACACGTTCACCAAAAAGCAACGAAGTTTTCCCTTTATCACCTGATCTTGTATAGATTTTCATAAAACACCTCTTCGTTTTCCTTTTTACTATATGTATGTGGTTGATGTTTTAAATTATTCAATCGAACTACAAGCACCATATTAAAAAAAAAAAAAAAAAACAGGCTACGATTAGCCTGTTAAAAAGTATCTGAGGAGGTATGCCCTAATATAATGTATTCACTACTTGTTTATTTGAATGGACAATAGCCTGTAAATAGAAAATTAGGCTGTTATTTTTTCCTGTAAAAATTGTAACGCCTCTTCAACATGGCCCTTCACAGACACTTTTCTCCATTCCTTCACTACAATACCTTCTTCATTAATAATAAAGGTTGAACGCTCAATCCCCATGTATTCCTTGCCAAAGTTCTTTTTTAGCTTCCAAACACCAAATGCCTCAGATAGCTTTTGATCTACGTCTGCTAATAATAAAAATGGCAGATCATATTTACCGATAAATTTTTCATGCCTACTCATCGGATCAGTACTTACCCCTATAATAACAGCGTTTAAGTCAGCAAAGCTTTCATGCTGATCTCGGAAATCACAAGCCTGTGTGGTACAGCCTGGCGTCATATCCTTTGGGTAAAAATACAACACAATATTCTTCCCCTTAAAATCTGATAGATTAACTGTCTTTCCATTGCTTGCAGGTAATTTTACATCTGGAGCAACTTTTCCTATTAAATCCATTTTTACCCCTCCAAATATTTCATATACCGCTAGCCTATCTAACTTACATTTAAAATACAACTTTGGAGGGTTAATTTTTAATTCTTTTCCATATCAATGACTGCTCTTGCTACAAAAGCCGCAGGAATTGTATACCCTATTAACGCTTGGAAAACTGCAATAACCCGTGCAATCCCAACTGGAGATATGTCACCATATCCAACTGAGAAAAGAGTAATGGCACTAAAATATATACTAGTCGCTAACCTTTCAATATATCCAAAGGAATTATTTACTTGGTTGGTTTCTAGCAACACCTCATGACCATGCATCTCTAATAAGAGATAGAGCAAGCCAAATCCAATTGTTACTGTTACATAAATAAAGGCTAGAAACAAAAAGTTTTCAAATGACACTTGTTTCCCTTTAATTTTATCGGGAATAAATAGCAATCGTAGGCTCATAAAAAGGCAAACGAAAATAATTAGTAAAGACAGAGAAAATATCATATTATTCAAATCCTCTTTTCAGATGAACTCCCTCGCTTTACTATACGCACCACTCAATTATGTTATGACTGCATGTACAAAGGTCTAGTTTCCTGCACCACGATATCTTTTGACCCCCTCATTCCATACAAAAACGGAAATGGTAAAAAACACAACTCCAATGACAGGTGTCAAAAAGGAATAGATATACCATTCCTCTCTTCTTAAAAAGAATGCTGCTGGGTAAACTCCGACAAATGCAAAAGGAAGAATCCATGTTAATACAAAACGGATTACCGTGTTATATATATCTACTGGGTACCTGCCATAGTTACCAATATTGTACATCATCGGCATGATAGATGTTCTTGCATCTGCCCAAAAGCTAATACATGCAATAAGAATAAAAACACCTGCATACACAAGCGCTCCACCTATTACAAAAACACAAAACAAAATCGGATCGTACCAATTAATTGTAAGTCCAAGACGAGCACCAGCATAGCCCATTACTACAAAACCTGTAATTGCCCCAAATAGTGATTCCAATTCCATACGCTCAAGGACAATTTGAAACAAGCTGTGTATAGGTCGAGTTAAAATCCTGTCCAGCTCTCCTTTGACAATATACCTTTCGTTAAAATCCCAAATATTAAAAAAGGAAGAGAATAAAGCAAATGGCACGAGAAAAAAACCATAAATAAAGATAATTTCATCCCGGCTCCAGCCATTTAAAAAGTCGGTATGACCAAAAACAACAATGATGAAAATTAAATTTACCGCTTGAAATAGTAGATCAGACACAAGTTCAACAACAAGGTCTGAACGATATTGAAGTCTAGTTTTTAAATATTGACCCATATATTGCCCAAGCATACGTATATAAAACATCGTATTACCCTCCTTGGATGACAAGCATTTTTTTGGCTAAAATCCAAAGAGCCTGTATCGGAACGATTAAGATTAATACCCAGATACCTTGGAGAAAAATTGCTTGTACGGTCTCGCTCGAGGAAAACCCACTTGTAAATATCATACTCGGTACATAACTGATTCCTTGAAAAGGCAGGAATTTCAGTACCTCTTGAATTCCCTCAGGGAAAAAACTTAGTGGTAATAGGAGCCCAGAAAACAAATCAATTATTACCCGTTTGGCTCGTATCAGACCTGTATTATTAAATAGGAAAAAAGTAGTCATACCAGTTAATAAATTAATTTGAGTATTGATAAAAAAACTTAGGATAATCGAGACAAAAAAGAGTGCCCATGTATAAATATCTGCTGAAAAACGAATTGGAAAAATTAATGAAACTATTAGCATTCCAGGAACAGAAAAGAATAGTAGACGGAAGATCCCCTCACCTAACCCCTGCATCGTCTTCATCGTCAAGTAATTATAAGGACGAATTAATTCAACGGCTACTTTCCCTTCTTTAATTTCCATGGCCATTTCTCGGTCAATATTATTAAAATAAAACGCCCTTGCCATCCATGCAACCGCTACATAGGTCGTCATTTGGAGAACCGATAAGCCCTCAATCGTCTCCTTCCCTCCATAAATAGCCTTCCATAAAAAATAATAGGCTCCAATATTTATGCTATAAATTAAAATACCCGTGTAATAGTTCGTTCGATAAGCTAACATCATTAAAAATCGTATTCGAATCATTTCTATATATTTATCCATACTACACCCCTATACTTCGCCTTTCTCATAAATCTTACGGATAATTTCTTCAGTAGAAACCTCCATTATCTTCACATCTTTTATTTGAAAGGAAGAAATAACGGTACCAATTAGATTTGAAACAGCATCTGCTTCATCTGTCGTATATGCAATAAAACGCTGTTCTTTCTCTTCTAACTCCCACTTTACAGGGAGGTCACGAGTTAATTTCTCTAAGTCAGTTATTTCGACATTCTCCATGAATTGAAATTGAACTTCTTTCCCTTCCCCCCATGTTTCTTTTAAGCTTTGTAAGGCGCCATCATAAATAATATTACCTTCATCTAGCATAACAACACGGTCACATAGAGCTTCAATATCCGTTAAATCATGAGTAGTTAGTAGGATTGTTGTATTATATTTTTCATTGATTTCCTTTAGAAAATCGCGAATTTTGAGTTTTACTAGAACATCTAGACCAATCGTTGGTTCATCCAAGAATAACAGTGGTGGATTATGAATAAGTGCGGCTGCAAGCTCACAACGCATCCGTTGACCTAACGATAGCTTTCGAACAGGCTTATCCAGAAGCGGCCCTATATCAAGTGTTTGGATAACATGCCCCATGTGGCGGTCATACTCTTCATCGGAAACCTTATACACCTTCTTTAATAATCGAAAGGACTCTTGAACAGCAATATCCCACCACAGCTGCGAGCGTTGCCCAAATACTACACCAATTGTCTGAACAAAAGCCTCCCGTTCCTTGTGAGGATTCATCCCATTTACCATCACTTCCCCTGCAGAAGGTGTTAAAATACCTGTTAGCATTTTAATCGTTGTCGATTTACCAGCCCCATTCTCGCCGATATAACCAACCATTTCTCCCTGCTTTACTGAGAAAGAAATATCATTCACGGCATGTAATACTTTATAATTTCTCGAAAATAAGTCTCTAAATGCTCCTTTTAGACCCGAACGTGAAGAATATGATTTAAACTCTTTTCTTAACCCCTGTACTTCAATAGCATTTTTCATCTTGTTTCCTCCATATCTATCAAACACAAACTATAGTGTACCCAAACGAATATCTCTTCTCAACCAAATACACTTACCTGAAAAATTTTACTAAATTGTTCAAGGGGGAAAAATGAAGAAAACATGCTAAAATAAGGTCAGTTGATTAACTAGGAGGAGTAACATTGCAATTTTCAAATTCTGAACGATTACATAATGAAGCATTAGAAGTTATCGTCGGTGGAGTGAACAGTCCTTCCCGCTCTTATAAAGCCGTAGGAGGCGGAGCACCAGTAGTGATGGAAAGAGCCAACGGGGCTTATTTTTGGGATGTTGATGGTAACCAATACATTGATTATCTTGCAGCTTACGGTCCCATTATAACTGGCCATGCTCATCCTCATATTACTGAAGCAATAAAAAAAGCAGCTGATTCTGGTGTCCTATACGGAACACCCACTCCTCATGAAGTAAAGTTTGCAAAAATGCTTCAAGAGGCAATGCCCAATTTAGAAAAGGTTCGTTTTGTCAATTCTGGAACAGAAGCCGTCATGACGACGATCCGCGTTGCACGAGCTTATACAGGTAGAGACAAAATCATTAAATTTGCCGGGTGCTATCATGGACATTCGGACCTTGTTCTTGTTGCTGCCGGTTCAGGCCCATCAACACTAGGAACTCCCGACTCAGCAGGTGTTCCAAAATCAATAGCACAAGAAGTAATTACTGTTCCTTTCAATGATATCGAGCCCTTTAAGGAAGCACTGGAAAAATGGGGTAGTGAAATTGCAGCTGTTTTAGTTGAACCGATTGTTGGTAACTTCGGAATTGTTGAACCAGTAGAAGGATTTTTGGAACAAGTGAATGACTTGACTCACGCTGCAGGCGCTCTTGTTATTTACGACGAAGTGATCACTGCCTTCCGTTTTATGTACGGAGGAGCACAAGATCTATTAGGAATACAGCCTGATTTAACCGCTTTAGGGAAAATTATCGGCGGTGGACTTCCAATCGGCGCTTACGGAGGTAAAAAAGAAATTATGGAAAGGGTTGCTCCCTTAGGGCCAGCTTACCAAGCCGGTACGATGGCGGGTAACCCAGCTTCCATCCTATCAGGTATAGCTTGCTTAGAAGTGTTAAAACAAGAGGGAGTGTATGAATATTTAGATCGATTAGGTGCTATGCTTGAAGAAGGAATTCTAAAAGCAGCGAAGGAACATAATATCTCCATAACCATTAACCGCTTAAAAGGAGCATTAACGATTTATTTCACGGACGAAAAGGTTATTAATTACGAACAAGCTGAAGACACTGATGGAGAGATGTTCGGAAGATTTTTTAAGCATATGCTTCATCAAGGAATCAACCTCGCACCTTCTAAATACGAAGCATGGTTTGTTACAATCGCCCATACAGAAGAAGATATTGAGGCAACCCTTCATGCCGTAAATAATGCATTCGAGTTATTACAGGGCGAATAATTATTCATAATTTTATACATCACGGAACTTTACAAAGGTTCCGTTTTTTTCTATTTCTCAATTGAAAACGCTTCCAACCCTAGTGTAAGACTCTTAATTTCCATATTTTTTTCCTACTTCCCTATCCAACTTTTTGTATATTTAATTGATTTCTGAAAATTCATATGATATTATAAGTTAAACAATTTTGTTTTGAGTTCGACCTTTCTTGCAGCCAGTGATACTTCACAAAGAAGGTAAAGACCAAGGTAAGATAGTAACCCCACCCTTTAATACACTGACTCGCTAAATCAACGTTTATATCCGCTATTTTTTAAACCCATTATTAACAAATAGATCTTTGATCAGGAGGTGAAACGGCTTTTAAGGGACTAAATAATCCCGATTAGCCGAAAAGTATGACACAACAATGGACCCCTTCTTTATTTAAAGAATTCTACCGCGAAGAGCATGATGCATGCGGTATTGTATCTAGCTTAGAAAAATCAAATAAGCCTACAAGAGAGAATATCTTTAATTGTATCAATGCACTTGTGACCATGAATCACCGAGCTGGATTTATTAACGGTGAAGGCGATGGAGTAGGTATTCACATCGATATTCCAAAAGCATTATGGAAGGAAAAGCTTACTAATGCCGGAGCTGACCAAAGCGTTGTTGATAACGACAACTTTGTTGTGGGTCATATCTTTATTAGTAGAAAACACAACCCTGAAGAAATTAAAACTGATTTATTTGCTAAATTAAAAGACTCTAATTTTACTATTGTTTTTGAATCAGATGAAGTGACACAATCTTCTGCACTAGGACCTATTGCGATTCAAGAAAATCCGGTTTTTTGGCAGTTCGCTGTTTTAGCAGATGTTTCTGGCCAAGAGCTTTCAAACAAACTCTTTAACATGACGGTTGATTTCGAAAAAAATGAAAATGTACATGTAGCATCATTAAGCCAATATCATGCTGTATATAAAGTAATGGGTGCTGGCGATATCCTTCCTAAGTATTATGCCGACTTAGCAAATCCTATTGTTGCATCAACGATGACACTTGGACATAACCGTTACTCTACTAATACGTTATCTAGCTTTTTCCGTGTTCAACCTTTCAGTGTTCTTGGACACAATGGGGAAATAAATACGATTGCAAAACTAAGAGATGAAGCTCGTTTAGTCGGGGTACCTCTTGTAAAAGATGGTAGTGACTCACAAGACTTAAGTAGAACAATGGAGACATTAATTTGTCGTGATGGATACTCACTATTCGAGGCACTAGACCTAGTCTTCCCTCCAATTGTGAACGAAATTAAATCTTACCCTGATCATTTACAAGATTTATATACTTATATGCGTGAAGCATGGGGACATTTCGCACAAGGACCTGCTGGAATTATCTCCCGTTTCGGTGACGAAGCCGCTTTTAGCGTTGATGCCCTAGGATTACGTCCACTTTGGATGCTTGAGACTGAAACATCTTATCTGTTCTCATCAGAACCAGGAATTATCCCTTCAAGTGAATATGTAAATGAGCCGAAGCCATTAGCACCAGGTGAAAAAGTAGGTTTCAAGTGGGATGGCGACACATTAAAGCTATATGAGCATGATGCTTACCAAGCTGCTGTATATGAAAGATTTTCTGAGCGATGTGATATTAAGGATGCAAGGCTACGTCTGGAAACACCAGCTCTTGAGAAGAATGTATCTATGAACTATCCGACTAAATTACACAACGGTCAATATAAGGCATTTGGCTGGGAGCGTGATCACGTTCAGTTAGTAGAACAGATGGCTGAAAAAGGTGTTGAGCCAATTCGTTCCTTAGGACATGACTCACCATTAGCTTCTTTAAATCCTGATCGTAAAAATCTTTCTGACTATATTAAGGAAAGCGTAGCGGTTGTTACCAATCCCGCAATTGACCGTGACCGTGAAACTGAGCACTTCTCTACACGTGTCATTATCGGACAACGTCCTTCTTTATTTGCGAAAAACAAGACAGGTAATGTACTAGAATTAGTGACTCCTATTTTAATAGAGGGATCAGCTGGTTACGAGGTCAGTAAAGAATTAAATCAACCTAGCTATGATCAATTAACGAATCATTTTGGACAACAAAAGCTTGTAGCTAATATTTCAACAACTATGAAGACGGAGGAGACTATTGCTGAAGCGTTAGCTCGTCTACAATCGGAAGCTGTTGAAGCTGTCAATAGTGGAAAGACACTTCTAGTACTTGACGATAACCATGCACATCATGATGGTCATTTATGGCTTGATCCTCATTTAGCAACGTCAGCCATTGATCAAGCACTTGTTAAAGCAGAGGTAAGAAGAAATTGTTCCCTTCTCCTTCGTTCTGCTTCCATCCGTTCATTACATGATGTGATTGTTGCTTTCGGTCTAGGCGCAGATTTAATTAGCCCTTACTACATGTTTATCACTGTATATGATGAATCAACAAAGCCATTAGTTAACCTATACTCTGCCCTTACGAAAGGACTTGAGAAGGTCATTTCTACAATTGGTATCCATGAGCTACGTGGTTATAGCCGCCTGTTCTCTGCTATCGGCTTAAATGATGAAATTGCAAACGCACTTAAAGTAGTTAATTTCTTTGGTTCCGAGCATTCCGTGCATAACTTTGCAACACTAAAAGAAGATGCTATTGCAAGAGCAACAGACTATCATAATGAAAAAGAAAGAATCGGAAAAACATTTAACCTCTTCCCACGTATTTGGAAGGCTATTGGAGAAGTTGCCTCCACTGGAGATTACACTCCATTAAAGGAAAAAATCTCTGAGCAAGAAGAGCAGAATCCAGTTACGATTCGTCACCTAACTAGCTTAAAGAAAGTAAAGTCTACTGTAAAAGCAGCGGATGTTAGCTTAAAAGTAGGAGATCATGATCTTCCTTTCGTTATTGCTTCCATGTCATTCGGATCTCAAAACGAGATTGCTTTCCGTGCGTATGCTGAAGGTGCTGATCGACTGAACATGATCAGCTTAAATGGTGAAGGTGGAGAGATTAAGGATATGCTTGGTAAGTATCCACTTACACGTGGACAGCAGGTAGCTTCCGGTCGTTTTGGAGTTAATGCTGAGCTATTAAACTCTTCTAACCTACTTGAAATTAAAATTGGTCAAGGTGCGAAGCCTGGTGAAGGTGGTCACTTACCTGGATCTAAGGTTACTGCAAAGATCGCTGAAGCTCGTAACGCAACAATCGGGTCTGACTTGATTTCACCATCTAACAACCATGATATTTATTCAATTGAAGATTTAGCACAAATGATTCATGAATTAAAGACAGCTAATGACAAAGCAAAAGTGGCTGTTAAAGTTCCAGTTGTTCCAAACATCGGAACGATTGCAGTTGGTATTGCAAAAGCAGGAGCAGATATTATTACTCTAAGTGGATTCGATGGAGGAACAGGTGCAGCAAGAATTCATGCGTTGCAGCATGTTGGTCTTCCAGTTGAAATCGGTGTTAAGGCAGCGCACAATGCACTACTTGAAGCAGGACTTAGAGATCATGTAGAGCTTTGGGCTGACGGTGGAATTAAGAGTGTTCAAGACGTAATTAAGGTAATGCTTCTTGGAGCAAACCGTATCGGTTTCGGAACACTTTCAATGATTGCCATCGGATGTACTACATGCCGTGGATGTCATTTGGATACATGTCATGTTGGTATTGCTACTCAAATTGATTCTGAGGCTCAAGCTAAAGAACACGGTCTAAGACGTTTCGTTCCAAGACAATCTGATTTAGCAGTTCAAGCGATTGTAAACTTCTACACAGCATTTGCAAATGAGTTGAAAGAGCTTACTGCATCACTTGGAGTGAAAAATCTTCAAGACATCGTTGGTCGTTCTGACCTACTTGAACAATCGAAGGGTCAAGATCAGTTAAACTTAACTTACTTGTTAAAGCCTCTTGAAATTGGTCAGCTTCATCATAAGGAAGCCGCAGCTACTGCAGAAGAAAAGCAACTCCAAGTTGCTGTGGGTGCAGAGTATTTAGATGCTAGCGTTGATGAGTTACACCAGTCACGTGAGTTCCATAGTGTTACATCTGAACAAAGAGTATTAGGTAGCCGAGTATCTTGTCACCGCGTTCGTGGTCGCTTAGACGGCTCATACCGCAGCCTCCCTCCTGTTCAGTTGAAATACAAAAAGGGATCTATCCCTGGAAACGGCTTAGGAGCTTATAACAGTGATGGAATCAGTATTGAGGTTAACGGCGGCGCACAAGACGGTACAGGTAAGACATCAGTAGGTGGAAAAATCCTTATCTTTAAGGCTCAAGGGAAAAACGGCAAGTACTTGAACGGTTCCGTTGGTAAGGGCTTTGGATATGGAGCACAGCACGGTCTACTAGTTGCACAAGGGAACGCAGATGCTCGTGCAGGAATTCGTTTATCGGGTGCTGATATCATTATCGGTGGTCAAGTGACGAAACCAATTCCAGCTAATGAAAATGGCAATATTGGTGCAAGAGCAAATATTAAAGGTTTTGCCTTTGAATACATGACAAATGGCCGTGGCCTTGTTCTCGGTGATCCAGGACCATGGATTTGTGCTGGTATGACCGGTGGAGTTGTTTACTTGAGACACCAACCAGAAATGGGCTTAACAAAAGAAGCTCTTCAACGAAGAATTGCTAAAGGCGCTAAAATCTCAATTACTAACTTAACTGAAGAAGGCAAGCAAGATATCCAGGAACTATTAGGTCAATATGTTGCATTGCTTCAAGAGCAAGGTCAAAACGAAGAAGCTAACCAGCTAGCTGAGCTTTTAAAGCAACCTGAACAGCACTTCGTTCAAGCAGTACCAGTTAAAGAGCAAGCAGATCCATCTGTTTCTACAGAGTGATGTTTGGAAACGTATATGCTTGTCCAGAAAAAATGCCCCTTTTTGCGGGCATTTTTTTTTGTAATAAAAGCTTACAAAATATTAATGAATAAAAATCATAAAATATATAAAAAATCATATAAATAACCCTTGAACTTACATTTTAATCACTGTATAGTACATTATTGTTATTAAAACTTATCAGTAGTAGGAAAGGAATTATTCACTTATGAAGCTTGGCGCCCGCATTTTAAAGACGGGAATTGCAATTGTATTATCTTTGTTTCTTGCGGAGGTCTTTCAATTACCTTCCCCTGTTTTCGCTGGAATTGCTGCAATCTTTGCCTTACAACCAACTGTTTACCGATCTTATTTAACCATTATTGAGCAAGCACAGGGAAATCTAATCGGTGCGGTAATTGCCGTACTGTTTGTATTAACACTTGGCAATAACATTGCTATTATTGGGTTAGCATCTATAATTGTTATTCTTATAAATCTTAAGCTAAATATAGAAAAAACCATTCCACTCGCACTCGTTACCATTATCGCGATTATGGAAAATCCTAATGATACATTTATAGAGTTTTCAATCATTCGTTTTTCTACCATTATGCTTGGAATATTCGCTGCATTTATTGTTAATTTAGTATTCCTTCCACCTAAGTATGAGAATAAGCTGTTCTTTAAAATATCAAATATGATGGATGAAATTACTCGCTGGATACGGATGAATACGAGAAATGCATCCGATCATCATTTACTGAAAAATGATATTGAAAAGCTAAAAGATATGGTCGTTAAGCTTGATCAGTTATATATGTTATATAAGGAAGACCGAAACTATTTTAAAAAGAATGATATCGTTAAGGCTAGGAAGCTTGTTATTTACCGTCAAATGGTCTCGACAACCAAACGTGCACTCAATGTGTTAAAAAGGCTGCATCGTTATGAAAATGAACTCTCGCAGCTCCCAGAAGAATTTAAACACGAACTTCAGCAGCAACTTGATTGTTTAATTGATTCACATGAACAGATTATGTATCGTTTTGCCGGAAAGGGAAAAATGCCACCCAATCATGAGGTAGGAAACTTCTGTTTGAACAGAAAGGATTTATTTAACTTATTCCTTTCTCAGCAGGATAAACTCAATGAACACGAAGACGACAATGTCTTTTTCCATACAATGCAAGTAGTTTCGGCTATGGTTGAGTACGACGAAACGTTAGAGCATTTAGATGTTCTTGTTAATAGCTTTCATTCGTATCATAAAGAAGTCAATGAAGTGAAATTCGAGGAAATTCAAGATTAAATAGAGGAAAAAGCAGCTGATCCTTATTGAACTGCCCCATAATT
>NZ_BCVH01000040.1 GCF_001591645.1 Robertmurraya korlensis NBRC 107688
GGGCACTGAGGACACTTCTCTCTTACCATTTCACTACTCTTTCCCTTCCAATGGGCACTGAGGACACCTCTCTCTTACCGGTCAACTTCTCTTTCCCTTCCAATGGGCACTGAGGACTCTTCTCTCTTACCATTTCACTACTCTTTCCCTTCCAATGGGACTGAGGACTCTTCTCTCTTACCGGTCAACTTCTCTTTCCTCTCCAACGGGCACTGAGCCCCATGTAAACAAAAGAAAAAATTTCTCCCTTTCTACAAAACTGTTAAAATATAGATAGAAGAGTAATCACTTTTAAGGGGTCTTAGCGATGTTCGAATTATTGCTTACAATGGTTGAACGGTTGGGAATTATTGTGACGATTGCATTTGTGTTGACACGGTTTCCTTTTTTCCGGGACATGATCTATCAAGAACAGCTTGATCGAAAACAACAATTTACAGCAATTCTATTTTTTGGCTTCTTCGGCATTATTGGTACGTATTCGGGATTAACATTAAGCACGGAAAGCTTACATTTCAGCTCGTGGACGGCAGGTTTGAATCAAGACGAAGCGATTGCCAACTCTCGTGTCGTAGGAGTCGTCATTGCTGGATTACTCGGAGGCTACAAAGTAGGTATTGGGGCAGGAATCATTGCTGGACTGCACCGTTTTACGCTCGGAGGCTTTACCGCCATTTCTTGTGGGCTGGCAGCCATTATCGCTGGAATTCTTGCTGGTTTGTTTCACAGAAAAAATAAACATGTTCGATTACCCTCTGCATTTTTAATTGGAGCATTAGCAGAATCCGTTCAGATGCTCATCATTTTACTTATTTCTCGGCCGTTTGAAAAAGCTTGGACGCTTGTAGAAATTATCGGTGTTCCGATGATTCTTGCTAATGGAATTGGAAGCGCACTCTTTTTACTAATTATTAAAAGTGTGATTAACGAAGAAGAAAAAACAGGTGCGATTCAAGCGCAAAAAACACTTCGTATCGCTGAGAAAACTCTTAGCCATTTACGAAATGGACTTTCCTATGACTCGGCAAAAGTAGTCTGTCATATCCTTCATAATGAAATTCGTACAAGTGCTGTCTCTATGACGAACACAAAGGAGATTCTTGCCCATGTGGGGCTTGGTTACGATCACCATCAGGTGGGAAGCCCCATACAAACACAAATTACTCAATCTGCTATTCAAAAAGGTGAAACCATTGTAGCTGATAAAGATGCCATCCATTGTCGTGAAAAAAGCTGTCCACTTGGTGCAGTCGTCGTTGCACCTTTACGACAACGTGGGGAAACAATTGGTACGTTAAAATTTTACTTTCGTTCCGAAAAAGAAATTACCCCTGTGATTATGGAGCTTGTGTCAGGATTAAGCTCCTTATTAAGTAATCAGCTCGAAATCGCTGATGTGGATCGAGCTTATCAGCTGGCAAAAGAAGCGGAAATTAAAGCATTACAAGCACAGATCAGTCCGCACTTTTTATTTAATACACTAAATACCATCCTGTCGCTCATTCGACTGGACCCTACAAAAGCGCGTAAGCTTCTTGTTTCACTTTCACATTTTTTACGACAAAACTTGTCCGTCACTACTCAAAGCTTAACCACCTTGGAGCAGGAACTAAAGCATGTGAAAGCATACTTAGCCATTGAGGAAGCACGTTTTTCCAATAAACTATCGGTCATCTATGATATAGACGAAGGGACATTGCTGCAAAATATTCCCCCGCTTACCCTTCAACCACTTGTTGAAAATGCAATTAAGCATGGGTTTAAAGACAAAGAGAAAGATTGTTTCATACGTATTTCTATTAAAAGAGAACCAAACGGCGTTGTGGTTACTATTGAAGATAACGGCAAAGGAATTCTTCCTGAAAGAATTCAGCAATTATTATCACAGCCCATTCCCTCTGAAACAGGAAATGGAGTCGCACTATACAATGTAAACCGTCGCTTATCATTTGTATTCGGCGATCAAACAGCCCTTCACATTCAAAGCATAGTACCTCATGGTACGAGCATACAATTTTTTATTCCAATCGGGGAGGTGAACGAAAATGGATCCATTCATTAAAGTGATGGTGGTAGACGATGAACCTTACAGTCGCGAGGAGTTAAAGCATTTGTTACAATCCTTTGCAACGATTCAAGTGGTTGGTGAAGCAGAGTCCGGTGAGGCTGCCCTCATGAAGGTTTTACAGCTTCAGCCTGATGTCATCTTTTTAGATGTGGAAATGCCTCGTATGAATGGAATGGAATTAGCTAAGGCATTAAAGGAATTTAAAAAACCGCCATATATTGTGTTTGCTACTGCCTATCCTGAGTTCGCTGCGGAAGCTTTTCGATACGATGCCCTGGATTATCTATTAAAGCCTTTTGATGAAGAGCAGCTTCAGGAAACCATCCGGAGACTAGAAAAAAAGTTTACACCGAAGGAAGAGACAACAAGAACTACTGGGAAGCTTGCCATTGAAGCAGATGGTGAAATCTTATTTATTGATCCAAAGGAAGTTTACTATATTGTGAGAGATGAAAAAAATACGAAGCTTGTGACAGAGGATCATGAGCTGATTACCAAGCTCCCTCTTAAAGAATTCGAATCTAGACTCGTTTCTTTTGGTTTTTTTCGTATTCATAAAAGCTTCCTTGTGAATTTAACCTATGTGAAACGGCTAACTCCTTGGTTTAACGGGGCATACCAGTTAGAGCTTCAAGGGAAAAAGGAGCTTCTTTCAGTGAGTAGAAACTACGTGAAAGCCTTAAGGTCAAAACTCGAGATCTAATAAACTACTTCTCATGCAGGTTAATACAGTTTAACGACATGATAACATTGGAAAACAGCTTTTCATTCTAAAATCCACCTTTTTAGCCTTCCTGTCTTTTATACTTATTTTTGAAAACGCATTCATAAATACGTAAGGGGGAATTAGTTTGTATACCTTTTTAGCAGGAATTGCCCTACTCATTGTTGGTTACTTTACTTATGGAAAATTCGTTGAAAAAATCTTTGGAGTGAAAGCGGACCGTGCCACACCTGCCTATGTAAACAACGATGGCATCGATTATGTGCCCATGAGCACACCCAAGAACTCACTTATTCAGCTATTAAATATTGCGGGTACGGGACCTGTCTTCGGTCCAATATTAGGAGCTCTTTATGGACCGGTTGCCTTCATTTGGATCGTTATTGGTTGCATTTTTGCAGGTGCTGTTCATGACTATTTAACTGGAATGATCTCCATCCGAAACAAAGGAGCTCACCTTCCTGAGCTAGCGAGCCGCTTCCTAGGAAAAGTGATGAAACACGTTGTAAATGGCTTTGCTGTTCTTCTTCTTTTATTAGTTGGAACCGTGTTTGTTACGACTCCAGCTAGCCTATTGCATGTGGTGATGGATGGAAAAATTGCCTTATCTCTAATCATTTTTGCTATCTTTGCTTATTATGTTTTGGCTACTCTGCTTCCAGTGGATAAATTAATTGGCCGTTTATATCCATATTTCGGTGCACTTTTATTAATCAGTGCGCTAGGAGTAGGTGTTATGTTAGTTGTCACAGGTGCACCGATCCCTGAACTATCATTAACAAACTTTCACCCAGATAATCTACCAGTTTTACCATTGTTATTCTTTACGATCTCTTGTGGAGCTCTTTCTGGGTTCCATGCGACACAAACGCCAATCATCTCTCGTACCACTCAAAATGAGAAACAAGGTCGTAAAATTTTCTATGGCATGATGATTACAGAAGGTGTCATCGCTATGATTTGGGCGGCTGCTGCCATGAGCGTATTTGATGGTGGTTACGCCGGATTGCAAGAGGTTCTAGCTGCTGGAGGGCCTGGTGCCGTTGTTAGCCAAGCGTCTACCGCTCTACTTGGTGCGATTGGTGGAACACTTGCCATTCTTGGAGTAGTCGTTCTTCCCATCACATCTGGTGATACAGCCTTCCGTAGTGCACGGATGATTATCGCTGAATATATCAATGTAGCTCAAAAGAAACTTGGAAACCGCTTATGGATTGCTATCCCTTTGTTTGCTGTATCCGCTGTTCTTACCCAAATGGACTTCAACCTATTATGGAGATACTTCAGCTGGGCTAACCAGTCCACCGCTGTAATCGCCTTATTCGTTGCAGCGATGTACCTTTACATCGCGAAAAAGAATTACTATATTGCACTCGTACCAGGAACATTTATGCTCGTGATGGTCATCACCTATATATTAAATGCACAAATTGGTTTTGGACTTTCTATGAATACTTCTTGGATTGGAGGAGGGATTGGCACGGTCTTATTAGTTGCCCTATTCTTCCGAGCTGCGAAAAAGGCACGTGCGAATAATCTTCCACTTGAAGAGGATATATCTGATTATAATCGCGTAGCCTAATAATAAAGAAAAAGTGCTCCTTTTATAGGAACACTTTTTCTTTATTGCCTGCTTCTCTTTATTAGGTCAGTAATAAAATATAATATTTAATTTTCACATTAAAATTGAAATATACCAATTTAAAATCTCTTTTCCATATAAATAAGCAACTATTGTGCCTACCATAATGGAGGGTCCAAAAGGGATTGGCTCTTTTTTGTGTATGAATTTAAATGAAATGAGGACAATACCAACTATTGCACCAATAAATGATGCGAACATTATACTCATAATAGTTAACTGTGGTCCAAGTACTACCCCTATGGCTGCATATAGTTTAATATCACCACCACCAACTCCTCCTTTACTAACAACTGCTAATAATAAGAGTAACCCAAAACCTATTAATCCACCTGATATATAGGTTAGAAATGACTCTTCTCCTACAAAAAACCTGACAATTATAAATAATATGATACTAGGGAGGGTTATAATATCTAAAATTACCTTTTCTCTGATGTCCGTTAATACAGATAAAATTAGTAAAGTTGATAGTAAAAAAGCTGGAAGTAACTCTGATGTCAAACCAATTCTCTGAAAAATCAAGACATTGGTAATTACTGTTAGTAATTCACCCAAAGGATATAACAGAGAAATAATTTTATTACAATAGCGGCAACGGCCTTTTAGGAGGAGATAGCTGAATAGTGGAAATAAGTCAAAAAGACCAAGTCTGTGGTGGCATGAGGGACAGTTTGAAGGAGGGAAAGTAATTGATTCCTTTTTTAAAAGTCGTATTGCTACAACGTTAAAAAAACTCCCCAATATTAAGGAAACTATTATTACAACAAGGTCAAAAAATAGCATATTAGATTTCCTTTCTCTATATTAAAAATAGTTTTGTTTTCCATTTTACTATAAAAATACCTAAAAAGGAGTAAAATAAATCCATTTATATATTCCTCCTAAACGATCAAGAGACTACGTGTCAAGTAAATAATCTGACAAGTTGCTCCTACCTTTTTTCAGGTAAGAGCTTTTTTTGTTGTTAAAAAATGTTACAACATAACAGACGGAATATTCAAACATACATATAATACAGATATAAACCCACCTATTACATGAGACTTCTCTATCCCTCCACCCAAAAAACTAACCTTTTTACAAAGGTTAGTTTTTTACTCAAAGCTCTTTTCTTAAACTTTGTTGTATTTTGGAACAAAATTGTAATGATTGCGCTAAGTTCCCGCAGAAAATAGCATAAATTTAATTAGAAAAGAGCCAGCAAAACTAAATTCGTAAGCGTAAAATAATTATTTTCACGTTAAAATCGGCTTTAAGATTTTAACAACTACCTACGAAAACAGCCTTACTCAATCATTCACTATATCGGAAAAAGGTGATCCTAATGGAAAAAGTATATTTTATGAATGAAGCAATTAAGTTAGCTTGTGAAAATGTATTAAGCAATCATGGTGGTCCTTTCGGAGCCATTGTCATTAAAGACGGGGAAATTATTGGAAAAGGGAAGAATGAGGTCACTAGCAGTAATGATCCGACTGCGCACGCTGAGGTTCAAGCCATTCGCGAGGCTTGCTCCTATTTAGGTAGTTTCCAATTAACAGATTGTGAGATTTATACAAGCTGTGAACCGTGTCCGATGTGTATCGGAGCGATTTATTGGGCGAGGCCGAAAGCAGTTTATTATGCGTGTACCAAGGAGGAAGCGGCTCAAATTGGCTTTGATGATCACTTTATTTATGAAGAAATTAGCTTGCCAATTGAAAATAGAACGATTATGATGAATCAAATTACGGTAGAACAATATAATCTACCTTTTAAAATGTGGGAAGTATCATCTGACAAAACAGAATACTAGTCTCTTATAGACTTCTAGGAGGAGAGTATGGACAAAAACAGACTAAAACAACGTATTGAAGCGGCCTCGGGGAAAATGGAGGCTGATCTTGTCATAAAAAACGGCAAGATTATTGATGTATTTACAGGTGAAATCTATGAAGGTGATGTTGCTATTACAGATGGAGCCTTCGTTGGGGTTGGCCATTATACTGGTAAAAAGGAATTTGATGCAAGCGGACGATATGTTTGCCCAGCTTTTCTTGATGGTCATGTTCATATTGAATCATCCATGGTATCTCCGAAGGAATTTGCGAAGGTTGAGCTACTAAGAGGCGTGACCACCATTGTTGCCGATCCTCATGAAATCGCCAATGTATTAGGTGTGAAAGGAATCCAGCTTTTACTTGATACTTCAGAAAATCTCCCCTTCAATTTTTACTTTATGCTTCCTTCCTGCGTACCGGCAACTAGCTTCGAGTTAGCGGGTGCCACACTTGAGATTGAGGATCTGTCCCCATTGTTTTCCCATCCAAGAGTGCTAGGGTTAGCAGAGGTCATGAATTTTCCAGCTGTGAAACATGCGGAAGAGTCAATGTTAAATAAGCTATATGAAGCAAAGCGTTTAAACGCAAAAATTGATGGTCATGCGGCCGGACTGAGTGATATGGACATTAATGTATTTATGACTTCGGGTGTACGTACCGACCATGAGTGTACCTCAGCCGAAGATGCCCTTGCTCGGTTGCGTCGTGGGATGTACCTGATGATACGGGAAGGAACCGTTGCTAGAGATTTAAAAAAGCTGCTTCCTGTTGTTAGTGAAAGAAATGCCAGACGCTGTCTATTCGTTACAGACGATAAGCATCTTGATGATATCCTTCATGAAGGAAGCATCGATTACAATGTTCGATTAGCTATTTCGGAAGGACTCGATCCCCTCATCGCTATTCAAATGGCAACCATTAATACAGCTGAATGCTTTGGTTTACAGGAAAAAGGAGCGATTGCACCGGGATATGATGCGGACTTTTTATTGCTTGATGACCTAGAATCTGTAAGCATCTCTCATGTCTTTAAAGACGGGAATCTTATGGTAGAACACGGGCAATTAATTTATTTCCCAGAAAATGAGCAAACGGAAATCTCCTCTGAATATGTTAATACCGTTTGTTTTCATGATTTTTCTGTAGAGGCATTACATCTCTCAATCACCGAAAACAAAGCCAATATTATTGAGATCAATAAAAATAGTCTGGTTACCAATCATGTAGTGGAAGAAGTAACCGTCAACGAAACTGGTTGCTTTGAATCTTCGTTTGAAAAAGATCAATGCAAACTTGTTGTCATCGAAAGGCATCATTACACGAATGAAATTGGCTTAGGAATCGTGAAAGGATTAGGATTGAAAAACGGAGCGATTGCCTCAACGGTTGCACATGACTCGCATAATTTAGTTGTTGCTGGAACAAGTGATTCCGATATCTTATTTGCCGCTCAGAAAATAAAAGAAATGCAAGGCGGGCTTGTTGTTGTAAAAGATGGAGAAGTGTTAGCCTCCCTACACCTTCCGATTGCCGGCCTTCTTTCTATGGGAACATACGAAGATGTGTATGCTGGATTAAATAAGCTGACCTTCGCACTAGAGGAAATTGGAGTAGGTGAAGGCTTTAACCCGTTTTTAACGGTATCGTTCTTATCTCTTCCTGTCATTCCAGAGATTAAGCTTACTGCCCAAGGACTGTATGATGTAAAAAATCAAATGCATATACCATGTTAAAAAAGGTAGAAGGATCCCCTTCTACCTTTCCCATTCTTATAAACTATCACTTGTTGTCGTACTTTGGTCAGTCGTACTTGAATCCGTACCAGGTACTGTTCCTCGATCTGGTCTTTCCATTCCTTCAGGCGGTGTTCCTCCATTCCCTCTCATTCCGCCGCCACGGCCACCCATGCCAGCTGCTGCTTCGGTAACTCCTGATTCATTGAGCCATGTAACCACATCAGAAATGGTGAACTCAACCACCTTTGTACCACCACTATATTTGCCATCTGTATATAGGCCATTCGTTTCCGTACCTGTAGAAGTTCCTCCAGAAGATAGAGTATAACTAGAGTCCTTCGCTAAATCAGGCGAGCTGATATATACGGATGAATATTCTTTCTCTGGTGCAAAGGTGGCTATTGTATTTCCTTCACTATCTTCTAAGTGTATAAGTGTTCCCGCACTTTGAGTACCTGGGTAGGTCATAAGAATTCCATTTTGTTCAGATGTGTCTGAACTTGCTTGGACCATTCCTGAGCTACCAGCTGCAATTAATAATCCTCCAGAGATTTCAAAGGTACCATTATAATCTAATGACCCATTTCCAGAGTTTGTTGGGCCACTTACAACTGCCGTTCCTCCCGTCATAACAAAGTTTCCATTTGAGTCAAGTCCGTCACCTTGTGAATTAACAGACACGTACCCACCACTGATTTGAAGCATCATATCAGATGATGTATTGCTCTCCATGTCCATCCCTGACCCATCGACTCCACCACCAACATTGATTCCATCATCACTTGCGGTTACATCAATCGTTCCATCTGCAATCGCAATGACCGCACCCTCAATTCCTTCGTAACTCTTATTAATGGTAATATTTCCGCCTTTCGTTAAGACAGAAGCATCCGCATGTATTCCATCATCACCTGTTGCAATGGTCATTTCTCCAGCTTCTATTAGGACGTTACCATTACTATGAACGGCGTCATCAAGCGCATCAATAGCGAAGGTTCCACCAGCGATGGCCAGTTCAGCCGATGCCTTTAAACCTTTTGAACTGCTAGTTTCTGTCGTTGTTGTTGTAGTCGTTGAGGTACTTTGTCCTCTTCCTCCCATAGCATTTTGATTTACCGCTACCGTCTCAGGACTTCCTCCACCTGTTTTAATCGTATAATCTCCACCTAATGTATACAGAGAGGTTTGGGCTTGTATCCCATCATTTTCTGCATTGATAGTAAATGTCCCACCTTCAACCACAAGATTTCCTTTTTCGGCATCCTCATCATTGGTCGTTTTAAAACCATCACCACCTGCTGTGATTGTGAATGTACCTTCTTTAATAGCTAGAAGGTCTCGTCCAACAATTGCATCATCCTTAGCCGTAACTTTAATATTCCCACCTGTTATTTTTAGATCATCTTTTCCCGTGATTCCGTTGTTAAAATTCGCTTTAACCACCAGCGTACCTTCGCCATTGATCGTTAAATTCCCTTTACTAAAAATGGCTGAGTTTGGTTCTTCTGCTTCTGCATCATCGTACACATATTGTGTTCCATCAGTTATTGTATTTTCCGTTCCCTTAGGTAAAGAAATGACGGCCTTCTCTGCATTCTTCACATAAATTGGAGCTGAAGAACTGCTAGTAATATCTACTCCATTTAATACAAGTCGAACCGTATTATTATCCTCTGCATCTACAATAATTTGGCCATCATCTAACGTTCCACTGAGTACATACACTCCACCTGTTTTAATCGTTACGGTACTTCCTGAAACAACTACCCCTCCAGATCCTTCAGAGGTTGCTGTTGAACCATTCAATTGTATTGATGTTACCTCTCCAGTTTCCCATTCTGTATAAAGATCATCGTCACTATAACTTACAAGTCCGCTTACAACGGATTTGATGTCACTATCTCCTAGTGTACTTAAGCTCTCTATATTAACCTCTGTCGCTGTACTTGTGCTTGTACTTGTGCTTGATTCCTCTTCTGTATTGCTGCAAGCAAATAATAATGTTGTGCACAATAAAGGTGCAATTAGCTTCGTAAATTTATATTTTCGTTTCATCAACTTGGCTCCTTTTCTATTTGATAAGCCTATTATGTTTGCCCAACCTTAACAAAACCTTAAAAAAACTTATATTCAATAAATATTTGCATTTCTCGAATTTGCCCCTATAATCGAACTTAATTCATTCAAGCAAAAACAGGTCATATAAGGAGGCGAAGAAATTTGAATCTATTAATTATAGAAGATGATAAAGTCCTATCGGAATCGATCAAAGAAACGACAAATGATCTGTTTCAAGTTGAACAAGCATTTGATGGAGAAGAAGGATTGTATTTAGCAGAACAAAATATTTTTGATGTGATCATTTTAGACATTATGATGCCTCATATGAATGGTTACGAGGTACTAGAGGAACTCCGAAAGAAGAATATTACAACACCGGTTATTATCCTGACAGCAAAAGACGGCATAGATGATAAGATTAAAGGATTTAAGGTGGGGGCAGACGATTATTTAGTCAAACCCTTCCACCGCGAGGAGCTTCTATTACGTTTACAAGCCATGGTTCGACGGTCAGTAGGGTCATTTAAAGAAAATATCCTTTCCTTTAAGGACTTACATTTACACTTGAAAAATAAAACAGCGTCGATTGGTGAGGAAGTGATTAAACTAAATGGCAAGCAGTTTGATTTACTCGAGTACTTAATCAACAATAAAAATACAATCCTAACCAAAGAACAAATTTTTGATCGAATTTGGGGATTTGAGTCAGATACATCAACGACAGTGGTGGAAGTGTACGCAAGTAACTTACGCAAAAACTTAAAAAAATACGATTATGACCAATATATCAAAACCTTTCGAGGGTTAGGCTATATGCTTTCAGATGGTGAAGGAAATGTTTAAGGAGAAAATCTTTCGTAGCCAACAGCTCAAATTCATGATTTTTAACCTTATTGCCTTTACAATTATTTTCACGATTTTTGGGATTGTCATTTTCAGCCAAGTTCAAGGAACGTTATTTAAAAAAACGGACGAAGAACTTTTCATGGTGAAAGAAAAACATATAGGTGAGTTCTCTGATATGACCAATGGAGACCGGCCATTAGATGATACCGATCGTACTCCTCCAATGAAGGACCAAAGGGCAATCAAAAATCCACGTATTATTGTCTTAAACTGGAGTAAAGAGGGCGAAATGATAGAGGAAGATCTATTTGGATCATTATTTTACGAAAGTTATTTACAAGACTTTACTTTAAACAAAAACAATCTTGATACGGTGACCAATACTACTATAGACGATCATCACTATCGATATTTGCTATTTGAAGATACGAACGAAGATGATGATGTGGCATATGTACAATTAATAATCAATACCGACGCAGAAGAAACGATCATAAATAACTTTCAAAAGTTAATCATTATTTTTTCAATCGTTTTTATCGTTCTTTCAATTTCAGCAAGTTATATTTTATCAAAAAAGATGATGCATCCTATTATTCAATCGTGGAAAAAGCAAGCCGAGTTTGTCGAAAATGCCTCACATGAATTACGAACACCCTTGACGATTATTCAGAATAAACTCGAGCTTTTGTTAACCTCCCCTCAGGAGAAAATAGCAAACAAGTTTGAAAATATTGCACTAAGCCTATCTGAAACTAGAAGACTATCAAAGCTTACCTCGGATTTATTAACACTGGCTCGTGCTGATTCAGCTGAAACACAGCTATTGAAGCAAACTATTCATGTGGACACCTTCGTGAAAAACGTGTGTGCCCCTTATGTGGAAATTGCTGAGTCACAGGATAAGCATCTATGGCTTCAGTTAAATTGCGACATGAAAATGGAAGCAGACGAAGTCCGGCTTCATCAACTTCTCGTTATATTGCTTGATAACGCATTAAAATATACAGGAGAAAATGATGGTATCGGTGTGAAAACGTATGAAGAGGATAACAGAATCGTCTTTGAGG
Source organism: Robertmurraya korlensis NBRC 107688 (assembly GCF_001591645.1). Classification (GTDB taxonomy): domain Bacteria; phylum Bacillota; class Bacilli; order Bacillales; family Cytobacillaceae; genus Robertmurraya_A. Next base: position 11,971 of record NZ_BCVH01000040.1, read on the forward strand.
TAAGTGACACGGGAATCGGGATCAAGGAAGAAAATATAAAGTATATATTTGACCGTTTCTATCGCGAAGATAAAGCCCGCTCAAGAGAAACAGGTGGAGTTGGTCTGGGGTTATCTATTGCTCATTGGATTGTAAAGCAGCATGATGGAACCATTAAGGCTAGCCAGAATAAAAACAAAGGTACTACCTTTAAAGTAAAACTACCAAGATAGAAGATCACAAAGTGGTCTTCTTTTTTATACAAAAATTAAGGCATGGATATTATTCACCCAAACCTTAATTAGAAGTATTGAATTTTATCATTAGCTAGAGACCTTTTCTAACTTGATTGTCTCGTACAATTCTACAAATTCTGTTGCTAAATCCTTCATAGTGATTGAGTTCATCAGATGGTCTTGCGCATGAACCATTAATAGAGAGATTTCTACTTTTTCACCTCTAATTTCGCTTTGTATCAATGAGGTTTGAACATGGTGTGCTTCGTTTAATGCATCTGCCGCTTCTTGCAGCTTGGCTCTTGCTTCGGTGAAATCCCCACGCTTCGCAGCCGCGATTGCCTCCATTGAACAGCTCTTTCCATTCCCACCATGTAATATAATTTGAAATATTGTTTCTTCCATAGATGCCATCGGTAACCCTCCGTAAGAAATTAGTCTCACATGTACTCATGTGAGACTAATTGTTTTTATGACTTGATGTTA
>NZ_BCVH01000041.1 GCF_001591645.1 Robertmurraya korlensis NBRC 107688
GATCATATTTTTACTCAGCCACCAATTTTTGTAATTGAGTGGCTAGTGAGCTATTAGTCTTTTTGCTTCAGAAGCCCAAATTTATCCTTACGAGATAAATCCAACCATAGTAGCAAGCGTTAACCTCTAAAATAACACTATAAAATACTGAGAATACTGGAGAAAACGTGAGTTTTCACTTTGTTTATTGAGGGAGTTTAGCACAATAAGAAATCCTTTAATCCAAATAATAAAAAACATATAATAATGTTAATATATGAATTTTTATGTATTCCGAAAGGAGAAGGGCTTATGCTTTTGTTTTGTGAGTCGGAAATACTAAATGACTATTTACTCGATTTAAACGAAGTTAATTATTCTAATCCAATTATAAAAAAGAAAGCAGATGAACTTTTTAATCCATCTCAAACGGAAATTGAAAAAGCTAAAATAGCTTTTGAATTTGTTCGTGATGAAATTTCTCATTCTTGGGATATTCAATCGAAGCGAGTTACTTGTAATGCTTCAGACGTATTAGACTTTAAAGAGGGAATATGCTATGCAAAGTCACACCTATTAGCGGCTTTATTGCGTTCACAGGGAATACCAACAGGTTTCTGTTACCAAAGATTGATGTTATTTGATACTCCAGATAAAGGGTATTGTATTCACGCTTTAAATGCTATCTTTATTAAATCACTTAATAAATGGATTAGGCTAGATGCTCGTGGCAATAAAGATGGAGTTGATGCCCAATTTTCAATTGAAGAAGAAAAATTAGCTTTTCCTATTAATGAAAAACTTGATGAAAAGGATTATCCAGTTATCTATGCTAAGCCTCATCCTAAAATTGTGGCTGTTTTAGAAGAAAATAAAGATACATTAGAAATGTATAAACATCACTTGCCAGAGAGTTTGTAGTTGTTTCACTAACGGGGGCGTTTATTAAATAGCGTACTTTCTTCAATGTTGCTACAAGTGAGTATTAATCATATAAGAATTAATACTCTTATTTTTTATCAAGAAGGTTTATTTTTAAGAGTACTAAAACAGACTATTATGGATATTGCATATAAGGTGGTAACGATGAAAAGGAACCCACAAGTACAATGGTCAAAAAAAAAAGGAACAGTTTAGTACTAGAAATGGACCTTGAACTATTCGTATAATACCAATTAACGCTACTTGTTGATTTAACTTTAAACGTCTCAACCCTTTGGTATCATTGGGTTGAGACGTTTTTTACTATGTGTAAATGCTACGCAAAACTTCTATTAACACTAATCGGCCTTTATAAAAATCCATATTCAACAAACGGACAGGTAAGAAATGAACTTTAGACAAAAACTCCGCAACAAACTACTTTTTTGATAAGGTTGAAAGGAATGTATTAAGTAAGCTAATACGATAAAGTACAAAAAATATATTGTTTATAAAAGACGGAAATTAATAATTTATTCAATGAATTTAACATTCTAACGAAATAAATATGGGGGCTTTCTTGTTGACAATTCTAAAAATTTTGCATATCTTATATTTAATGTAATAATCGAAAATGGTTATGTTTTCCTTTTTAAAAAATTAGGGCCTTTAGCATTTTTTCAATATTTAATATTGACTGGATGAAAAAGTATCCTAATACACAAAAGGAAGAGTAACTTATCAAGGGACTAAATTAAAGTTATAGAGATAATTCCTTTAGAGGAAGTTAAAACATACAGTAATAACCTATAAAGAGGTAGTTCTTCAAAAAGCTTCGTTTGAAGGTAGTTGAAGTAAAACCGACAATTTTCAAGATTCAATGATTTTAACTCATCATTGAAGTTTTGAAGTTGTCGGTTTTTTTTGAGTAAATACAAATTTATTCAGTAGATCGTAATGAAGAAAATCAAATGTGTGGCTTTTTAGAAAGATATATGACCTTTCTAAGAATAATTCTTAGGTGTTAACGCCGTTTAGAAGGGAGTCTGTTTTATGTTAGTTTCTTTGAGTTCATCAACATTGTTATCATTATTTTTTATTATGCTTGTTATTTCCGGAATTAGTGGACTATTGTTTTTACATCCACGAGTACCCTTGAGTTTTGTTCGGATTCATATTGGTATCGTGACTTTAGCGCCTTTGGTTTCCTTATTCGCGCTTGTTAATACCAGTGTTATTGGAAATGTTGGTGCTTGGTACCTGGATTCCTTAGCTTGGTTAATGGCTTTCTTTGTACTTGCGATTGGTTTAATCATTCAGCGTTTTTCTGTTCGTTATTTAATGGGAGATGGTTCTTATCGGAAATATTTTACGCTTTTTACTTTTACTACAGGTGCTGCTTCAATTACATGGTTAAGTGCTGATTACCGTTTAATGGTCATTTCTTGGGGTACCACTCTCGTCGGGTTAACCTTACTTATAAGGTTAAACCGTGGATGGAAAGTAGCCAGTGAAGCATCAAAGGTATCTGGTCGCTTATTTACATTAAGTTGGTTTTCATTATTATTCGCGGTGATTTGGCTTTTTCAAGTCACAGGTCAATGGCAGTTCTCATTAGCTCTAACAAATGAGAATGTAACTCAACTTGGAACATGGGAGAGAGCAGGGATAAATTTATTAATTGTATTAGCGGTGATAATTCCTGCAGCTCAGTGGCCTTTCCAAAGGTGGTTAATTGAATCTGTTGTTGCTCCGACTCCTGTTTCTGCGATTATGCATGCAGGGTTAGTAAATGCAGGTGGGATTATCTTAACTCGATTTTCACCTATTTTTAATGGTGGTATAGCTTCGATTGTGTTACTTATTCTTGCCAGTATTTCTGTATTGATTGGATCTGGAATTAGTTTAGTCCAGGTTGACTATAAACGTCAGTTAGTCGGTTCTACGATTGGGCAAATGGGGTTTATGCTCATTCAGTGTGCATTAGGTGCGTATATAGCAGCCATTATTCATCTTATTTTACATGGTTTGTTCAAAGCTACGCTGTTTTTACAGGCAGGTTCGGCAGTACGTCGTATCGAAGGATCGACTCGCGTTAATGAAAGGTCATCCTATTTCTGGATCATGGCTGGTCGGATTTTAGGCATAGTTGTAGGGTGTGCTTTTTGGCTTATGGCTCCTAGCGAGGGCTATCAATTGATTAGTTCTCTAATCTTAGGGTGGTCATTCTCCGTTTCTTGGACACAGCTGGTCGCTTTTGGAGAGGGGAGAATTGGACGAATGGCTGGCTTAACCTTTTTAGGAGGAACTGCCATCGTTTATTTTATCATTCATAACCTCTTTTATGAGTGGTTGAATACAACCGTTTTTCAGAGTGCTCAACCTCCAATGTCAGTTGTCATCCTTGTCGTATGTCTCTTACTATTTGGTAGTGCCATAGGTACGTGGGTTTCTCGTAATCGTTCTTCTGTTTCCTTCGCAGTACTCTATCTTTGGTTAGTACGATTAGGCGAGGCAAAACCAAAGTCAGTAGAGAGTCATCCAAACTACCTTAAACAATAGTTTTCATAAGGAGGTAATAATGATGGGTGTAACATCCGTATTAACGAAAGAAAATGTAAAAAAGATAGATACAAATATTGATTTTCAAAAACGAGATTTTAACGTTTTAATTGAATCTGCTAGCCAAGTGATTGCACCACTTTGGCCTATTTCTACTTTTGCAGCACGTAATCCGTGGATGGGACTTGAAAGGCAATCTTTTGACCAGGTTGCAAGTTGGTTAAAAAATACTCGTGATGTTGATATCTACCCTAGTGTTTCTATGATCCTTTCGGCAATGAATCAAGGTGATATTGATGAAGCTTATGTGAAAATGGGTTTACATCGTTGGCTTGATTCACATTCCTTTAATATCCCACGGGACGTGGCAGAGCGATTTTGTCAGGCTGCACTAAAGTTAACTTCATTACCTACTAACCTTTTATCATCTCTTAAGTTGGAAAAATTGGTTAAGGAAGTTAGTGGATTGAATACGGATAGGATTGAGAACTCTTCAATGCAACCAATCAGTTCGCATATAGAGAATCAAGATGGGGAAAGGTTACTCCATATTCTCGATTATCATGTCATCAAATGGTGTAAGTTATATCTTGATGAATCACAGGCAGGTTGGACAATGCCAAATCGTGAGGATGGTTTCTATCGTGCGTGGCACCGTCTCATACAATATGATCCGGCACTAAGTAAAAAACAGCGTAATAGATTAAAAGATTGGCCACAAGAGGCACATATGGCCTTAAAAAAAGCGTTATTTGAACTAGAAATCCCAGAATCAGAAATACAGACATATCTTGAAGGGCATTTGCTATCCTTACCTGGGTGGGCAGGAATGATGCGTTGGCGCGCCCAACAATCGGGCCATGAACATCAACTCCTAACAGAATATTTAGCAGTTCGAGTTTCCATGGAGTGGGTGTTTATAAAACCATACTTACCTTTGACCAATCAACGACGTAATAAAAAAGTTTCTATTACTTCTCTTTTAGCCTCTTGGCTCCATTGGGGGGACCTTACAATCGAGGAATGGTCACAGATGTCTGCCGCTGAACAAAACGAATATTTATCATTTGCCTACCGTTTTGATGAGCAGCTTAGAAGAAAGATTTGGTTAGAAGCTTGGGAACAAACACACACGGATCGATTAAGTCATAAAATTTCCTCTAAACTACGTGTGACCTACGATAAAAAAACTGCATTAGCACAATTAGTTTTCTGCATTGATATACGATCAGAACCTTTTCGTCGTCAACTTGAAAAAGAAGGACCGTTTGAAACCATTGGAATGGCTGGATTCTTTGGCTTACCAATTGAAACGAGTGAACTCGGGAGTAACCACAGTCATTCCTCTTTGCCAGTTATACTAAAGCCTCAGCACAAAATAAAAGAGTCTGCAGATGAAAATGAACTCAAATCATATAAACAACGAAAGCAGGCGGCTAATTCCTTAAGCTCAACATTTAAAATGATGAAACAGAATGTACTTTCGAGCTTACTTTTACCTGAACTAAGTGGACCTTGGCTTAGTCTACAAATGGTTTCACGAAGTTTTGTGCCAAGAGGAACAAATTGTTTTATTCGTAACCTTCGCGAGACTTGGTTACGTAAGCCTCATACAACGCTCTCGCTTAATCATGCTCATAATAAAGAAGCGGAGATACATGTTGGTTTTTCTGAAAAAGAAAAATTGAAATATGCGCGCCAAGCTCTGAAAATGATGGGGTTAACAAAGAATTTTGCACCCTTAGTGGTAATATGCGGACATGGTAGTCAAAGCACCAACAATCCTTATGCTGCTGCTCTCGACTGTGGTGCCTGCGGTGGGGTGGCAGGTGGATTCAATGCAAGGGTACTAGCTACTTTATGCAACCTTCCAGCGGTAAGAGAAGATCTTTCTTCTGAAGGAATTGCAATCCCAGAGGACACAGTTTTTGTAGCCGCTGAGCATAAAACAACGGTAGATGAATTACATTGGATTTATGTTCCTGAACTTTCCGAAGCTGCACAAGAAGCATTTGATTGTATCGAAGCTATTATGCCGAATGTGAGCCAAAAGGCAAATGCAAAACGTTTAACCCAATTACCGAATATCCAAAAGAACATTAAAAATCCGAAGGCAGAGGTACAGAGATTTGCGGAAGATTGGAGTGAGATACGTCCAGAATGGGGATTAGCTCGTAATGCCACTTTTATTATCGGTCAACGTGAACTAACTCAGGATTGTGACTTGGAAGGTAGAGCATTCCTTCATAATTATGATTGGAATCAGGATGAAAGTGGTGATCTCCTAGCTAACATCATTGCAGGACCAGGAACGGTAACCCAATGGATTAATCTTCAATATTACGCTTCAACGGTAGCGCCTCATTATTATGGTAGTGGAAATAAAGCAACTCAAACCGTTACAGCAGGTATCGGTGTTATGCAGGGGAATGCAAGTGACTTGTTAGCCGGACTACCTTGGCAATCCGTTATGCAATCAGATGACGAGGCTTATCATTCTCCTCTTCGCTTGCTGATTGTCATCCAAGCACCTAGCAAATATGTAAAACGCTTATTAAATAATGATTCTGCATTTCGGGTAAAAGTTCAAAATGGATGGGTACGACTTGCTAGTGTTGATCCAGAAGGACACTGGGATAATTGGTAATGCTATTAATTATTTGATATTAAACAAATTATAAACATAAAGAAGGAGTGGACTATATGAACTTAGACAAAAATCAAAAAGCATTATTTCTAACGGACATTGAAAACAGATTGGACTCTATACTACAAGAAGTGACGAATATTCCAGCAGAAAACATGCTGACTATACAAAGCTATGATTCTATAATCTCACACCCTTATGGAGATATAATGAGGTCTGTTATCATTGCTATTTATCAGGAAAATGTTAAAGAGATCTTTGTTGTAGGAACAAAAGATAAGAAAACTGCAGGTAATGTACTAACTCAACTTGATTCAATAAAAGATAAAATCCAAACATTGGATTATCTTTTTGAAAATTGTATGCCTGAATTTTCAGGTGGTACGGTCGATGGTTGGCTAAATGGAAAAGAAAATGATAGTAACGATATCGTAAAGAGTGTTAATATCATTCGAAATCACCCATTAGTTCCATCACATGTTAGCGTTCGAGGTTTAATAATAAATAAGAATGATGGAAAATTCTCAATTGTGGAAGTTCCAACTGATAAAACAGTGTCAAACCTTACCTAATTATCAATTGTCATTTTGAATGGAAGCGGGAGTTAACTTCTATGTACACATACATGGGGTCAAGGCAGCTAATGTAAGGGAACCAGCAGGTAATTGGCCAACCTCTAAAAAATTCTTAAACGTTTCTATAAAAGTACGTTATAGGATCAATACCGACGGGTTAGGAACCTTTTTAGAAGAGATAGTGGGAGAGCCTTCCCCAATTAGAAACTCCACAAAAAGGAAAGAATGGGAAAGTAGGAACTGTGTCTCCCTTGGAATATATTAAGGCAGTTTGGACCGCATCGTTATCTTCATTGGGTTACAGAGAATTATGAAAATTTTTTAAGGAGTTCTGAAGATTGAGGAATAGATGTTATAGAGTTGAGGAAGGTGTTGAAATTAATTTTCAAGAAACAGTGAATTTAATGTTGAAGTTATGAAGGTTATGTTATAAGACATTATTTATTGATAGAAGAATAATATAGTTGGCTTTTTTCAACTAGAATAATCTGGGAGGCTTTTCGTTTGACGACAGCTATTCAACCTTTATAAGGATGAAAATCTTATAAAGACATAAAAATCATTAGGAATAGACCCATTTTTTGTTTGAAAGGAAATGTATTATAAATGAAATTATCTAAAGGTTTTTATGAATCTGAAATAAGTAAGGCAATTACTCAATGGGAAAAGGAATTTCTTGGACGTGGGTCTGTATCTGTTAAAACAGATATATTACGAGATATGATAATTGTTAATTTACAAGGTATATTAACACCAGCTGAATATACCGTTTGTGAAACAAAAGAGGGACTGTTAAGTATAAAGAAAACTCGTTCGGAGCTAGTTGAATCAGGTATAGAAGAACTCAAGAATATTATATTAACTATTACTCGGGTAAGAGTTAAAAGTTTCCATACTGATATAAGCTCTCGTACAGGTGAACGAGTGATGATATTTAAGTTGTTTTGTGATCTAGAGAAAATCTTCAATTAAAGAAATAAACGGTTGTCACCTTGAGAATTAACAATGCAATATCATAATGTCTGTGAGAACTATTCGTGCTATATTGGATTCGTGTTATAGATAGATTTAAGGGAAAATTATCCAGGTGAAATTGAAAATGGAAAGAGATCTATAATGAGTTAATGTAAAAAAAATCCCCTTACGAATGAGAGGGGGTAGATCGCATCTAACCTTTTAACACTACTTGGTGATTTAATCTAAACCGTCTCAACCCGTTGGTATCAAAGGGATGAGACGGTTTTTATTTTTTATGAAAGTACGTAAAACTTCTATTAACACTAATCGACCTCACCAAACATCCTTATTCAACAAAAGGGCAGCATTCCTGTAATGAAGAAATATGAGGTTTGAACATAAAAAAGCCCCTTGGTAAGCTAGGAGTGTCCAAAGCTTGGCAGAAGAATGGACACAAATATAAATACCAGGAGGCTATGGAAACGAATCAAAACCAAAATATAGAAACAATGACATTTCTTTAAAAGGGTTGTTATTTTGTTGTGAACTAAGAATCTGTACATATATTTTTGTTCAAGATTAACACTTAGTCGATGAAATAACATTATAGAAATCATAAGTGGAGCATTCTTTCTACTTAATACTCAGTAACTTTTGAATGATATTTCAAATTATATCTTCTAATGCTTTGCCCTAAGCTAATTACGACTTACAAAATGCAAAGCTAGAATGCTATTAATAGGATGGCCAGCCTTGAGAATCCCAATTCAAATCATTGATTAATAAAGTAGGCATCCCATTGTTTTCAGCATCATACGCATGTCGGACTATAATATTATTATTATATACATCTTGGTGACCAGGTCCTTTCCAACGGCTATTACCAGCATCTAAAATTGTCCCACCACCATTCATCATGCTTACCCCATTTTTATCAACATATGGTCCAGTGATATTCTTTGATCTACCATAGGCAATTTTGTAAGTACTATTCACACCTTGGCAACAACTATCAAATGATACAAATAAATAATAGTAACCGTCTTTATAGGTAATACTAGGAGCCTCTATGGCATTGTTTGGAGAGTTGGGCCTTGTTGCAATAGAATATACACTTCCTGTTGGCTTCATCGTATTTTTATCTAAACGTGTTAGTTTAATTCCACTCCAAAAAGAACCATAAGACAACCAAGGATTACCATCCTTATCAACGACAAGATCACCATCAATTGCATTAAAATTATCTGAGCTTGTGGAACGGACAACCAAACCATCATCCCTCCACTGACCAGAAGTTATACTATTTGTAGATAAAAGCCCAATAAGTGATGTATTTGAACGAAAACTAGAAACTGAATAGTAAAGCCAATATCTTCCATTATAATATTGAATATCGGGAGCCCACTGGTTTGTTTCATGATTTGGTACATATGTTTTCCACCAAGATGGAGCAGTAGGAAAAATGACAGGTGTTGTGTACCAGTTTGTTCCATTATCTGATCGTAAAACTCTAATTCCATTTTTTCCAGCTTCACCAGTCCCAAATACATACCAAGAGTTTCCCTCTTTAATAATTGAAGGATCATGAATCATTTTTTCCCCTGATACATTCCAGAATGCGGCACTTGCTGTTACTTGAGTGTTTAATAGACACAAGATTACAAATAACACAGAAAGTTTCATTTTCTTCATTAAACTAATCTCCTCCTATAAAAATTTAGATTTTGCTAATAAATTTACCACCTCATTAATGCACACTTTTATTTTAATAAAAAAGATATACGATATTAGAATGAACTTCCTTCTCCTAATAACGTATATCTTATGTATTAACTATGATGTATAAAAAGAGTTAGTTAATTTCCCATTTAGAGCTATAGATGGATTTGGACATTACTTTTCAATGGAAAAGCAAATTTTGAAAGAATGATTATAGAATCCAAAAAATGTAAACGTTTAAACTAATTTTTATCATATTATACTTGTTCGTACATGTCAATGCATTTATTTATATGTATGCACAAGTTTGTCGCTTAAAAGTAGTTATTGTATTAACGGAGCAGCATTTGTGGAAGAAGGAATCTTGAACACTTTATTGAAGACTGTTTTCATAAAGTTTATGTTTTTAGATACAAAATTATCTAATAATTAACTAATTGGATTTTCTATTATTTTCTTTCTTTAGTGGGATTGTGGGAAGCTACGCAATGAATACAAGAAATAACCCTCAATATTTTATATGCCCATAATTCGTCTTCCTATCTCAAGATATGCCTGTGTATTTTTACTTTAGGCACTAATTGTAATTGTTGTTTGATTATACAGCGAAGAAGAAAAATTTATTTCTATAAAAAAGTCGTCAATTGACGACTTTTCCCCTTTATAAATACTTCTTAAAACATTCAAATCACTTCACTACTCAGTTAAAGTCAATGTTACAGGATATCCCTCATATGAGAGCAAAAATAGAAGTTGAAATAGCAGCTTAATTCAGTAAGAACAGTAGAGTAGAAAAGAATTTTAGGTATATTAATCTCGGACATTTGAAGCACGGATTAGTCAGCAAAGCAACTAAACTTCGGGCAAGGACCCTGTGGGG
>NZ_BCVH01000042.1 GCF_001591645.1 Robertmurraya korlensis NBRC 107688
TTTAAAAAAAACACAAATAGTTACACAAAACCCAAGAGCAAAGACCAAAGGCAATACTAAATATAACAAAAAAACATTAGCCCTTAGAGGACTAATGTTTTCTACACTTATAACTCTTGCCCGTTGGTAGCAATAACATTCTTATACCAATAGAACGACTTCTTCTTTCGACGCTCTAGAGTACCACTACCATCGTCGTGTTTGTCTACATAGATAAAGCCGTAACGTTTGGACATTTCACCAGTTGAAGCACTAACTAGGTCAATACAACCCCATACAGTATAGCCCATTATTTCCACACCGTCCTCAACTGCTTCCCCCATAGCTTCGATATGCTCACGAAGATAGTTAATTCGGTAATCATCGTTGATGCTGCCATCTTCTTCAATCTTATCGTAAGCACCAAGGCCGTTCTCTACAATAAATAAAGGTACACGGTAACGATCATATAATTGGTTTAAGCTCAAACGTAGACCGATAGGATCGACTTCCCAGCCCCAATCACTAGCTTTTAAGAACGGGTTTTTTACACCTGAAAAAAAGTTCCCAGACGCTTTTTCTTCATCTGTTAACTCTTTCTTCTCTGTTCGTGACATATAGTAGCTGAAGGAAATAAAGTCAACTGGATACTGTTTGATAGTTTCTAAGTCTCCTTCCTCCATCTTGATGTTAATGTCGTTTTCTTTAAAGTAACGTTTTGAGAAGGAAGGGTATTCTCCACGAACGTGTACGTCCCCACAAATATTGTTGAAAATACGAGCCTCGCTGAACGCATACCATTCGTTTACAGGGTTGCAATCGAATGAGTAAATTGGAGCATAGAGTAACATACAACCGACTTGAGAGCCAGGGATGATCTCGTGACAAGCTTTTACAGCTAAACTGCTGGCAACAAATACATGGTGTAAAGCTTGAAAGCTTTCTTGTAGACGTACATCTTTAGTCGTTGGTGAGAAACCAAGGCTGAATAACGGCTCGATAACTCCTGCGTTAATTTCATTGAATGTTAACCAATATTTTACTTTGTTTTTGTATCGATTGAATAAAGTCTTAGCATAGCGATCAAAGAAAGTGATCACTTCACGGCTTCTCCAACCACCATATTCCTTAATTAAATATAATGGCATTTCATAATGAGAGATGGTTACAACTGGTTCAATTCCGTACTTTAAACACTCATCCAATACCCGGTCGTAGAAGGTCAAACCTTCTTCGTTTGGCTCAAGCTCGTCTCCTTTAGGGAAAATACGTGACCAAGCAATTGACATACGATAGGATTTAAAGCCCATCTCTGCAAAAAGTGCAATGTCTTCTTTATATCGGTGGTAGAAATCGATTCCTTCATGATTCGGGTACGTATATTGTTCTCTGTCTAGTTCAAAATCAAACCCTGGTGTAGAAATCACTTTCTCACGAATTTTTCCACCAGGCATCACATCTGCCAGATTCATGCCCTTACCACCTTCAAGATACCCGCCTTCTAATTGGTTGGCAGCTGTTGCACCACCCCATAAAAATCCTTCTGGAAATTGATATTTACTCATAATACCCTCCTATTTATAAGTCCAAACTAATATTAAGTTATTTGTGTTTACTACTGATTTTATTCTAACCTTCCTAATATAAAGTCGTAGATACATGAAGGTGATTTAGAAATTTCATACCCTAACTAGGAACTTGTATTATTTATGAAACAGGGTGTTTCCCTGATAAATTAGGTAATTGTATGTAAATGAAGTGAAATGGATGAAATGGTTTCCTTTTTAGATTTGAAGGAGAGAGCGACCATATGTTTACAGGTGAAATGATAGCCTCATTGAATGCAATAGAGACTTCCTTATATAACTATGTTAGTAAAAATGAAGATAAATTGTCTTCTATGCGAATACGTGAACTTGCACATGAACTCATGTATCCACATCAACGATATTACGCTTTTGTCGTAAATTAAATTGTGAAGGTTTTTCTAATTTTAAGATAAATTTTTGGGGCTAAGATCCTGTAAGACATAGGAGGGTACACCTCCATGAGAAATGTGGAGATCTACCAGTACGATTATATTTTATTTTACTTTAACAACACTTTTTGGATAAAATGGGTTTAAGTATCAGTAATCATTTTTACTCAAAGATTCCAAAATCCCCCTTAATTACCCATATCAACCAAACAGCCAATAGTTTTAAAATTCTATTCTATCAAAAATAAGAGAAAACAGGAGGAAATCTAAGATTTCCGTTTCTTTATAGAGGAGTTTAGTGGACGAAGGACAATGCTAAAAAGTTTCCTTCGAAACCAACTTTATCAAGGTGTACGAATAAATTCATAAACATCTTACAATGGAAGAGTCTTATATTTACTGGTACATTTGGGTAACTAAGTGTTCCATCTTATGTAGCAAAAACTGTCTACTCTAGTCTAGCAGTCACATAAAGCCTATGTTGAGAAGTTAAAAAGCACTTCAGGAGTTAAGAGGTAAAATAACGGGTTAGCAAAAACTTCGTAAAAAGTGAGGGACAATCAATACATAAAAGTCAACAATAGGGCATACTATAGTATTACCTAAATTAATGAAGGTAACTGTAAGAAGAAAGTTGTTTTTTTTTGGTCATACTCTGGACTGAACAGTCGGTTTTTTTGCAAGGTAATTAGAATTCTAAAAGTTCTACATACTTGTTTTAATACAGTAGAAAGAAGGAGGAGATTTTGAATGGATTTAATAGAGATTTTAGCAGTAATTGGTATTGATATTTTACTTTCTGGTGACAATGCAGTTATAATTGCTCTTTCTGTCAGAAAACTTCCTATTCACTTACAAAATAAAGTGATTTTTTGGGGTATGTTAGGTGCTATTGTTCTTAGAATAATAGCTGCTACGTTAATAGTTAATATACTTGAATACTCATTTATCCAAGCTATTGGTGGTATAATTTTATGTGGTATTGCATTCCAAATGATGGTTCAAAAAGAGGAAACACAGAATATTCAAACGTCCAATCACTTTTGGGGAGCAATTAAAGTTATAGCAATTTCGGATCTAACATTATCAATTGATAATGTTATAGCATTAGCGAGTGTTTCTAAGGGCATAACAGCTATAATACTAGGTATATTTATATCAATTCCAATAATAATATTTGGCAGTAAGTTTTTATTGAGGTTAATGGAAAGATTTCCAATAATAATATATGTAGGTTCAGGTCTATTAGTGTTTGCAGCTTGTAAAATGATTTTAGAAGATAGAGGTATTAAGTTTCTAGTAAACTATATTCCTGAATTCTATAATTTTTGGATAGCAATTGGATTAGGTATTACTTCTGTTTTTATAGGGTTAATTAGAAATAAAATTAAAGACATTAGTATATCTCTTTGATCAATTTAAATTAACAATTACGTTATAATTTAGTATAGGAGAAGTAATTAACTTAAAATTTTGGCAAGGAGTGATCTTGTGAGTAAAAAAGCTAATTTGACAAAGCTTCGTATTGCATCTGAAGCAGAGAAATTATTCGCAAAAAAAGGATTTAATTCAACTTCTATGGAGGATATTATGATTGCCTCAGCTGCCAGTAAAGGAAGCATTTATTATCATTTTAAAAATAAAGAAGACTTATTTTTATTTATATTGGAGCAACAAGCAATTAATTGGAAAGAGACATGGAATGCTAACGAGGAGGAGTATAGTACAGCTACTGAAAAACTGATTGGAATAACTATTCATTACTTGAATGATTTTAAGAATCCTTTGTTTTTAGCTGCACAAGAATTTACTTTTTCTGGAAGTAACTATGAAAAAGTTTTAAATATTTATCGAGTTCAGTTTTATGATATCTATAAAAAAATTTTTCAAGAAGGAATTGATTCTGGTGAATTCTTGAATGAAAGTACAGAAACTTACATGTATACCTTTTTAGGGCTACAGGTTGGTTTGGATAATGCTTATTATGATAATATTTCTTTTGAAAAGCTCCAGACTCTATATCTTACTGCTACAAATATTTTTATAAAAGGAATAAAAACTCCTTAACTATATATTATTATATTTTGTATTGAGAGAATTTAAAACGTATCATATATTTCCGACATAGATTATGCCATCCCCATAAGTTGAGTAGATAAATCATTTAATTTATGACCAATTTTCCATGTTATATTGATTACATTTTTCTTCTCGATAATAATTATTGGTTTCCCCCGAAAAATAGAACGTATAATTTGATTTTTTAATCCTAGTAACGCTAATGCAAATTGAAGTAGGATCAATAGTCCTATGGATATAAACTTTTTAAAATAGGAGTTTCATATTCGATTAACCCAACTATTAATTCTTTAACTATTAATGTTATTCCTATATCAAGTAAATAAATTTGAGCTATATCTTTATTTCCTGCCATTCTAAGAAACAAAAGAATTACTAAAAAAAGCTACTATTACCTTGAAAATTATCTGTAAGTAATCCATATTTTATACTACATTATCTGATTTAAACATCTCGACCCGCTGGTATTACTTGGTTGAGATATTTTTCATTTAATTAGATGGTAAGTAAATCTGATATTAACATTTTCTAGGGGCAGTTTAACACAAGACAAAAAATGTAAGGTAATTATTGCTTTTTAAAAGACTTAGGAATAGGTTCTACTTATCCAAGAGAAGAACACAAATAGTAAGTACATTTTATTGCAAAGAATTTAACGATCCAAATGGCTGTGGTACTATATATTTAAAAGTACAACTAACAATCATTAGGTAAATTAAAGATGGTAATTATTTTCAACAAGAAAATGGGTGTAATTTCCGCTAGGCAATCTCTTAACGCCCTCTGTAAAAACAATACTTCCTAAAACTCCAACTAAATCATTAGATAAAATAATTTTAAATTCGTAATAAATCCCAGTACCTGCAATGATATCAAGTATTAAAATTTTTTAATTTGTTGAACCCTAATAGTGATAAAAACAACCTGATTTTATCCTTTCAAATCATTTATTATACCCACATTATTTTTCCAAAAAGATATGATTAGATAAGATTGTTTTATTCCACTATCCACCCACTTAAATAATATAGTACTCTTGCAAAACATTAATAAAACACAACTTTTACATTGTTTTACAAGTAAAGGATTAGTTAATATTTATTCTCTTACTTTTGATGCTTGAATACTCAGGTATTAAGGAAACGTTCAAATGGGAAAAGTACCAATAATATACCCTTTTTCTCAATGCCTTAGTGTATACCTAAATCTCCAAATCATACAACTTCCCCTTGACTATGGAGCAACTCCATAGTCTATAATACTCATATTCATCATTACAATCTGGAGTTGACACAACATGGTTTTTCAAAAGGCACTGAAAAGAGTATACAACGAAATCCTTGCTATCATATTGCTACCCCAACCATTGGTGTAATGGCATTTGCTTCTATCTAGACTATGTTTGATGGTATATTCTAGCACGTTATGTGGATGCAACCACGTTATCAGCAGTTAATATTTTCATGCCTTTTATTTCATCGATATTTGCTTGTGCTTTAATGCTGGGAACAGGGTGCAGCACCATTATTTGCTTAGAAAATCGGGGGAAGTATATAAAAGGAAGGTAAAAGTAACTTTCGTTTATCGTCTTATCTAGGATTCTTCTGACCTCCTAATCATTCGATATTACTTAGTATGAAATACATTTATAAATAAATTAAGGAGATTATCAATGGATCTATTATTTAAATTATCAATTAAACAAAAATTACTAGGTAGCTTTCTGATCATTACCTTTTTATTTGGTCTTTCAGCATTTTATTCTCATATAAATATGAAGGAAACAAATAAAGCTTATGAATACGTGATAGGAAACGTAACAGAATTGTACTCTATCACTCAAGATATTCAAACGCATACGGCACTACAAGTAGGTTACTACCAAGCATATATGTTGTATGGTGACAAAATACATATGGATAATCTAGATAAAGTAAATGCTGAGACCGAGCAATTAATACAAAGAGCCTTAGAGGTAGCTACATTACAAGAGACGATAAAAAAAATGGATGAACTGTCTGAAATGAATAAGCAGTATAAGATTGTTGCTTACCAGGCAATGAATTTATTAACTATAAATAGAGAAGAGGCACTAACCCAAGGTGAAAGGGATACACTCCCTTTAAGTACAAAGATGAATGATAGTACGGAATACTTGCAGACCTATTTATATGATATTTATGAAGAATTCGAAAATGAGACTCAAACCAATTCTGATAAGGCTTTAACAAAAGTGCTGATATTGAATATCATTGCAGCGTTATTAGCGATTGCCTCAGGTATAGTTATTACTATGGTTATTTCAAACCCTATTCAAAAACTTAGAGCTGTAGTTACACAAGTTGCTTCCGGTAACTTAAATGTTGAGAAGATCAATATAAAAAATAAAGATGAAATTTATTACTTAAACGAATCGTTTGAAACGATGACGTCAAGTCTACGAGAAATGATAGGTGGAATTAACAGTAACTCCATGCAAGTTGCTGCGTCTTCAGAAGTATTAATGGCAAGTGCAGAACATTCCACAAAGGCAAGCGAAAACATCTCAACTGCTATTCAAGAAATTGCAAGTGGAGCGGAAGTGACCGCTATGAAAATAGAAAATAATTCAAGGGCTCTTCAAGAAATCCTTGGTGGTATTACTCGTATAGCTGAGAGTGCCGTGAAGGTATCTGACCTCTCTAAGCAAACGACTTCCGAAGCAGAAATTGGAGGAAAGTATGTAGAAGGTAATCTAAAACAAATGCAATTCATCCATGAATCAGTTAGGAAATCAAACGATGTTATAGGTCTTCTCTCTGAAAGATCCGGCGAAATAGGTGAAATTCTGTCTGTGATCAACGCTATTGCAGAGCAAACTAATTTACTAGCGTTAAACGCAGCCATTGAAGCAGCGAGAGCCGGGGAACATGGTAAAGGGTTTGCTGTTGTAGCCGATGAAGTTAGAAAGCTAGCTGAGGAATCAAAGGAGTCGACTCAAAATATTGCTAGTCTCATAAAGGTAATCCAGCAGGATACAGAAGAATCCGTTCGTATTATGCGAGAAGTTATGCAGAATGCAGAGGAAGGTGTAAAAGTATCAGAACAAACTTCACAGAAGTTTGAAGAAATTCTTCATAGTACAAGGAATATTACCCCACAAGTGGAAGAGGTAACAGCAATAGTCGAGCAAATAACAGTTAGTATCCAAGCGGTATACTCTTCCGCGGAGGAAATTACAGCTTTGGCTCAAACCAATTCTTCTAGTTCCGAAGATGTCGTCGCATCTACAGAAGAACAACTTGCGTCAATGGAAGAAATTAATTCCTCCGCTAATATGTTAGCGAATATGGCAGAAAAACTAACTGTAATGGTGCAACGGTTTAAAATATAGCAGGCATGACTTTTGCCCGTTCTTATATAAATAACAAACGGCCCTTCCTTTTAGGAGGGCTTTTCTAAAATCGTTAACAGTAAAAATGCGATGGAAATATAAATATGTAATTAATAAGGGAGAGCTTAATGAATATAAAAGATAACTTTAAAAATAGCACATATAATTTAGGAGGATTGTTATCTTTATTAGTTGGTCTAGTACTTCTTTTCGACCATCTTTATAATGAGTTTACATTTGTATCGTTATATGTAGTTATTATGATATTAATAGGATTAGCGTTTTCTCACAAATCTAATTGGTTTTTAATTTCTATATGTTTGTCAATTGAGCTAGGTGGTATTTTAATAAATGGAGAGGATATCACAATAGACTACATAGATGAGGCCTTATTCTTTTTTATCATCGATAGTACAGCAATGTTCATATCTGCTTATAATGCGAGAAGATTTACAGTAGTAAAAAAACATAGAGAAGAGATAGTCCTTTCGCTAGCTAAAGCGTTAGACGCAAGAGATGCATATACTGCTAAACACTCCGTAAATGTTGCGAAATATGCAGTAATAATTGCTCAGGAATTAAAAATGAGAAAGGAACAGATAGAAACTATCTATGTGGGTGGTTTACTCCACGACATTGGGAAAATCGGTGTTCCAGAGGAAATACTAATGAAAGCCTCTCGCCTAACTGATCAAGAATTTACTAGGATAAAGCAACATCCCTTAATAGGTTTTGAAACTTTAAAGCATATAAAAAGTTTCGAAAGAAATGGGGTATTGGATATTGTTTTATACCACCATGAAAGGTACGATGGGAAAGGGTATCCAGAGGGACTAAAAGGGGATAAAATACCTGTTTTCGCGCGGATAATGGCAATAGCAGATTCCTTTGATGCAATGACCTCACAACGTGCATATAGGGGTCCAAAGGATCTAAGTTATGCTATGAATGAAATACATAGGAACAAAGGGACCCAGTTTGATCCAAAAATCGCTGACATTTTTCTTAAGGTCATTGCAAAAGATGCGGGGTTTCTCCAAATAGTAAACGATTAATTTTTTACTTAAGGGTTGGAATGTGGTAAATTTTACATCCCTATTTAGGGTGGCGACTCCTGAGGGAAAACGGCTCGTTCCTGCCTGCGGAAAGTGTGTCACCAGATAAAGCTGGACGATCCGCTGCTTGAATTCAGGAGTAAAGGTCCAGCGTTCTTCTTTAGGCATAGTAGATTCTCCTCAGTATATTATCTGTAGTCTACTTGACCTTATTTTTCTGTCCAACTCAGTGTAGCCTATCCAGAATTAGCAATATGTGATCCTAAATTGATTAGCTATAATTAGTGAATAGAAACCAGTCGGTATAGATGATGTAGGTTAAGATTTTAAATAACATAACTGACTAGACATAAACACTGGAGGAGCCGTGTGCGTTAATTGTGCAAGCACGGTTCTTCTCCTCTACATGATTTAATAAGGAATTAACCATAGAAACAGATTGTGGATTAAAGAGAACCTAAAAAGGCTACCTTGTTTGGAAGCAAGAGAATCATTTTATTTTGGTAAGATAGTTGAATGTTAGTCAAGAATATGTTGTTCACAGGTTTTTTTCAATTTTCTAAGAAGAAATAAGATTATGTATCTAAGGGATATTCCTAAAACAATAAATCCAATAAAAGAGTATGTGTGCTTCCAATTATCCATATGAAACATATGTATTTTAATCGCTAAAGGCTCAATGATATAAGCAAATGTTGATGCCCAAAGGATATTTGCAGTGAGAAACGAGCTCCATTTGTTGAAATATTGATAAACCAACATTGCTGAAACGGGGATAACTACTAAATCAGCTGGAAATAAAGGGGGAATCATTGAAAATAATTTATCAGGATAGCCCCATCTTATTAAAGATACACCAATTACATCCAAAACAGTTGATAGGTAGGCAGTAATTAGTCCGTAAGATAGAATTTCAAAGAACCTTTCCTTATCCACAAGTTTATACCAGATGAGTACAGGAATAATCGTAGAAGCTAAAAGGAGCCACCATGTTGGTGAAAACACGTCATCATTTAGCCAGTGTTTAAAAGCAACATCACTTAATTCTTGGCGCAAGTTTTGTATATCTTGATAACTAGGATTTCTCATATAATGAAACCTCTTTTTAGTTAGATATTCAATATTCTTCTACTAAATAGAGTTATATATGCAAAACCAAGCACACAGGACTTGAAGTTCGTAAATGTCGTGAAGAATTGTAGTCTGGTTATATGTATGACAAATAGGAATGTCTTGAATCAGGAGTTTTTCTAACGAATAAACGTAGTGGAAAAAAGATTAATAAATTCAATTCAGATTTTTATGTCTCGTATTTTAATAATGAAAATGCTGTTCATATAGGATGTATGTACCTTGAAGAAAATGGTGTTATAGGTTACCACCAAGCAGCATCACCTCTACTTCTTTAAATTATGAATGGTGAAGGATGTGTTCGAGGGGAAAAGGAAGTATACTCTAAAGTTCAGTCGGGTGAGATGTTTTCTGGGAGAAAGATGAGTGGCACGAAACCAAAACTGACAAAGGATTAACTGCGATTGTCATTGAAAGCGAAGAATTAAATCCGTCATCTTCTTTAAGTAATATCAGTTGTTGATTGAAAAGGTTGCTAAAGGTTAAAGATATACCTCTACTGCGAATGTGAAGCAGCATTCCTGTAATGAATGAAAATGAGGTTAGAATAAAAAAGAACCTCTTAGTAGAATGAGAGAGTCCTAAAGCT
>NZ_BCVH01000043.1 GCF_001591645.1 Robertmurraya korlensis NBRC 107688
CCATCTAATTGAAATGAACCATTGCGCATAAAATGGAGATTGAAAACCGCTGTGACTCACAGTGGTTTTTTTGCGTCTAAAAAAGCGTGTATAAAAAAATCGCTGAAAACTCAGCGATTATCTTTTTAACAATTGTGTTTGTTTTATATGATTAGAAATACGTTCAATCACTGGTTCAATCGAAGTTTCGTCATCCTTAATGTCATATTCATTAATATTAATTCGTAATACTGGACATGCCGAGAATGAGTTAATCCAATCCTCATAGCGCTGGTGCATTTCATTCCAATAATCAATCGGTGTCTGCTGCTCCATTGGGCGTCCGCGCTCTTTAATTCTACCTACAATGTCATCAATAGACCCTTCGAGATAAATTAGTAGATCTGGATGGGGGAAATACGGCGTCATTACCATGGCTTCGAAAAGGCTTGTGTATGTCTCATAATCTACTTTAGACATGGTGCCTTTTTCAAAGTGCATCTTTGCAAAAATACCTGTATCCTCATAAATTGAACGGTCCTGAATAAACCCTCCACCATATTCAAAGATTCGTTTTTGTTCCTTGAAGCGCTCAGCAAGGAAGTATACTTGCAAGTGAAAGCTCCATCTAGTAAAGTCAGCATAAAATTTATCTAAATAGGGATTCGTATCTACCTTTTCAAAGGAGGTACGAAAATCAAGTGCATTAGCAAGAGCGTTCGTCATCGTAGACTTCCCAACTCCCACTGTACCTGCAATGGTAATAACCGAGTTAGCGGGTATACCGTATTTAGTTCGAAGGTTCATGATTACATACTCCTTTTTCTAACGATGTTGTTAACTGGTTAATAATTAAATCTAGGTCACTTTTATTTTTTATAAAGTCTAGCTCGTCTCCGCTAAATCGTAAAACAGGTATTTCAGGATGTAATTTTTCAAACTCATTAATCGCATGATCATAATCAATGGATAACTGCTCAAGATAAAGAGGACTAATATTCTTCTCGATTTCCCGACCGCGCATTTTAATTCGAGTTAATAGAGTGTCTAAGCTAGCGTGCAAATAAATGATGACGTTTGGCTTGGGCATATCTCTAGTTAATATTTGATAAATATTAAAATACTTATCATATTCTTCGGTACTTAATGTACGCTGAGCAAAAATGAGATTCTTAAATATATGATAATCGGCTACTACCGGATCGTTTTTCGTGAGATATAATTTTTGTATGTCTCCGAGTTGTTTGTATCGGTTACATAAGAAAAACATTTCGGTTTGAAAGCTCCATTCTTCAATATTTTCATAAAACTTACCTAGAAATGGATTTTCATCAACGATCTCCCGAAGTAGTGCGAACTGGAAGTGTTCAGAAATTACTTTTGCTAATGATGTTTTGCCCACACCAATTGGCCCCTCTACCGTGATAAAAGGTGTTTCCCCCATGGCTTGTCCTCCTTACTGCACCACTACCAAAGGTGGTATTTCGGTCTATTTAAAATAATTATTTTTTCGAGACAAAGTACATTTTATCACATATAGGATGAATAAGAATATGGAATTATTTCTTGTTTCCTATATATGAAATATTAAAAATATTAATAAAAAAAGCAGCTATGTGAGCTGCTTTTTTACACTTACCTTTTGACAACGTCAAAGTTTTCTACAATTAGTAACCAGTTTTGTGGAAATGCAAGACCGAGCTTCCAATAACTCATTCCACGGATGTTTAACTCTTTTATTAGATTAAATTTTGCTTGAATCGAACGGGCATCCTCAAACCATACTTCGTGCTGCTTGCCTTCGGTGTCTGTATATCTAAAAAACGGTGCTTGAGCGGTTGCGTCATACTGGATGGAGACATTATTTGTTGCGGCAAGTTGAATAGCTTGCTGAGGACTTACTGCTTTGGCAATGGTTCCTTGAACGAAAGGAAGCGTCCAATCATAGCCATATAAATTCTGTCCCATCATGATTTTTGAAGCAGGCATTTCTGTTAAGGCATATTCAAGAACCCTTCTAACGGGTCCAATAGGGGAAACGGCCATTGCTGGGCCCCCGCTATACCCCCACTCATACGTCATAATGACAACGAAGTCGACAATTTCTCCATGTGCACGATAGTCATGAGCCTCATACCATGCCCCTTTTTGTTCTCGACTTGTTTTGGGAGCTAGTGCAGTGGATAAAAGCCAACCCTCGGCTTGAAAACGTGTTTTTGCTTTTCGTAAAAATCGATTATATGCCTCTCGGTCAGCTGGACGTAAGTATTCAAAATCAAAATGGATATCTCTAAAATTATATTTTTTTGCTGTTGCAACGATGTTGTTTAAAAAACGATCTTGTATAGGAATGTCATTTAACAGGATTCTTCCTAACTCATCACTAAATTGGTCATTTTCTTGGTTCGTTATAACCATCATCAATACATTATTATTCGCCCTGGCGATGGCAGGAAAGTTATTTAGCAATGGTTCTTTAAGGGAGCCATCTCTTAGAGCTTGAAAGCTGAAGGGAGCTAAGTAGGTTAAATAAGGTGCTGCTTCCCGTGCACTTTCCTCTAGTACTGGTGCCACTGTAGTGCCTCTTGGCTCCACATAGGCATTGAATTCTGCATTTCTTCTAGGTCTTCGAGGGATATATAATCTAAAACCAATACTTAATGGTTGATTGAGCGGAAGGCGGTTTACTTGAGCGAGCTCTTGATAAGAAATTCCAAACTTCTGTGCTATGGACCATAGGCTATCACCGGATTGGACCCAATAGAAACTTCCAACGATTGGAATAACTAACGTTTGCCCAATAACCAAGTCATTGGGGTTAGGTATTTCATTTGCTTCAATTAAATCGTTAACTGTTGTAGCATAAGCTTGAGCAATCCCATAAAGCGTTTGATTTGGCTGCACGACATGAATTTGCATGTTTTTTCCCTCCTAGATGAATCGAGCAAACCATAAAAATCATGGTGTTCACTCCGAATAGTGGTATTGAACGCTATCACCATCTTATGAGGGAAAGAGAATATTCATGTTACTTAATTCTTAGAGGGGGTCAATCTTGCCTTTTAGTACGTTTTTAATCATTTTTAACGAATATTCATTGTCCTGGTCATCGACAGAAGCAATTGCATTATGGGGCACATGAATGGAGTATTCTCTCATATAAGCATCATTTGCTGTAAAAAGGACACATATGTTTCCGGCGATCCCTGTGATAACAAGGGAACGTATATTCAACTGATAGAGTAGAGTATTAAGAGCAGTACCGAAAAAAGCGGAATGCTTCGGTTTAATGAGAAATAGATCGTTTGAATTTGGTTGAATGGTCTTAATGATTTCTTGACTTAAGGAGTTCTGGCAATGGGATATAATACGTTGTACATCTGCTTGCCAAAGATTGTAATGGTCATTTATATAAATAATAGGAAGCCCTTCATTTGTGAATTGCTCCTTTAGTCTTTGAATATTCTTGGCGATGGGTAATGTTTTTTTGGCTAGTACTTCACCATTGCTAAAATCAAAGTTATTAATCATATCGATAATTAGAAGAGCTTTTTGACTTTTGTTTTCATATGTCCCCATATCTATTCTCACTTCCTTTTTTCTTCATTAGCGTGTGAAGGTTGTATTTTTCTATACATTTGGGGATGATGGATAAAACGGATGAAAGGATTAATAGAAATGATTGACGAAACATATATGCTTGAAGCTCTAAAAGAAGCCAAAAAAGCAGAACAGTTACAAGAAGTGCCAATAGGAGCTGTTATTGTTATAGATGGACAAATTATTGCAAGAGCTCATAATTTACGAGAAACAAGACAAAGTGCTGTGGCTCATGCAGAATTACTAGCCATAGAAAAGGCTTGTGAAGAATTAGGAACATGGAGGCTTGAAGGAGCAACTTTGTATGTCACATTAGAGCCATGTCCGATGTGTGCAGGAGCTATCATCATGTCTCGAGTAGAAAGGGTGGTGTATGGAGCAAGTGATCCAAAAGGTGGGTGTGCCGGAACATTTATGAACTTATTAGCTGATGATCGATTTAATCATCAAAGTGAAGTGCGTTCTGGTATACTAGAAACGGAATGTGGGGAGCTATTAAGTAATTTCTTTCGTAGTATTCGGCTAAAGAAAAAAGAAGAAAAAAGGGTAAGAAATGCCGAAAAGGACAACTTACAGTAATTTACAGTTGTAAACCATTGATTTTTAGAAGGAAAGACAGTATACTAAATTATGCGTCGTCAGTGACGCACCTTAAATTAGGTTTCAATTTTGCCGTGCTAGGTGGGGAGGTAGCGGTGCCCTGTACTCGCAATCCGCTCTAGCGAGACTGAATCCCTTCCCGAGGCTGGTTGCCTGTAGGGTCTGCCTTAAGCAAGTGGTGTTGACGCCCGGGTCCTGCGCAATGGGAATCCATGAACCATGTCAGGTCCGGAAGGAAGCAGCATTAAGTGGACGCTCCCATGTGCCGCGGGGTTGCCTGGGCCGAGCTAACTACTTAAGTAACGCTTATGGGCGCCAGTCGACGGAAGGTGCACGGCAGTTAAAATGATAAATAGCAAACTCATCTCTTTTAGTAGAGATGAGTTTTTTGCATATATAGGTGAAGATTTCTTAAACAGCCTTTGTAAAAAGGATTTTCTTTACGTTATAATAAAAAAGACCATATATAGGAGGGGGCTTGTCTGTGGCTTACCAAGCTCTATATCGTGTTTGGCGTCCTCAAACATTTATTGATGTTGTTGGACAGGAACATGTAACTAAGACTTTGCAAAACGCCCTGCTTCAGCAGAAAATCTCACATGCTTACCTTTTTTCCGGACCAAGAGGAACAGGGAAAACAAGTGCTGCAAAGATTTTTGCAAAAGCGGTTAACTGTGAAAATTCGCCGGCAAACGAACCATGTAATGTTTGTCCTGCTTGCTTAGGTATTACGGATGGATCGATCCCAGATGTTATTGAAATAGATGCAGCTTCAAACAATGGGGTTGAGGAAATAAGAGATATACGAGACAAAGTGAAATTTGCTCCAAGCTCAGTGAAGTACAAGGTCTATATAGTTGATGAAGTCCATATGCTTTCTATCGGAGCCTTTAATGCACTACTTAAGACATTGGAAGAACCGCCAAGACATGTCATCTTTATTTTAGCTACAACGGAACCGCATAAAATCCCACTTACCATCATTTCTAGATGTCAGAGGTTTGATTTTAAGAGGATATCCGCTCATTCGATCGTTAACAGAATGAAGACAATTGTAGATGAAACAGGTGTTCGGTATGAGGAAAAGGCACTCCAAGTTGTTGCGAGAGCTGCAGAAGGTGGAATGCGTGATGCACTTAGTTTACTTGATCAGGCCATTTCCTTTAGCCGCGATGAAGTAACGGTAGAAGATGCGCTAACAGTTACAGGATCTGTATCACAGGGGTTATTAAACCAATTGGCTACAGCAATAAAAGAAAGAGATGCAGCAAAGGCTTTGGAAGCGTTAGAGGAATTATTGTTTTTAGGAAAGGATCCCTCAAGATTTATTGAGGATTTTATTCTTTACTATCGTGATATGCTTCTTTTCAAAGCAGCACCAAATTTAGAGGAATCCTTTGAACGAGTATTACTAGATGAAGAATTTAAGCAGTTAGCAGAAACGGTTAGTCAAGAAGATATCTACCAAAGCATTGAGACACTAAATAAATCTCAACAGGAAATGCGCTGGACCAACCATCCTCGTATATTCTTAGAAGTAGCAGTGGTGAAGCTTTGCCAAATGCAGGTTAGGGAAAATAGAAAACAAACTAGCTCTACCGAGATTGATTCATTATTGAGTAAAATATCTAATCTAGAGGAACAATTATCCGATCTTAGAAAGAATGGGATTGCGGTAATCAGTGACCAAGCCTCAAATACTGCAAGTCAAGCAAAGCCCGCACGTACTTCCCGAAGAGGGTTTCAGGCACCAACAGGTAAAATCAATGAGATTCTGAAGAGTGCCACAAAACCGGATTTAACGCTTGTCAAAAGCAAATGGGGAGAATTGTTAGGGAAACTTGTATATAATCAAATGAGATCACAAGCGGCATTGCTAAACGAAGCAGAACCAGTAGCAGCCTCAACGACTGCATTGGTGATTAGTTTTAAATATGAGATTCATTGTCAAATGGCTATGGATAACGACCGATTCTTAGTGGCATTATCTGATTTAACCCAAGAATTGGTAGGGCGCCGTTTATCTGTCGTCGGAGTCCCTGAGGAACAGTGGCATACCATTCGTGCTGGATTTATTAAAACAAATCGTGATGGTGAATCTGAACATGGGGATCCGGGGAAAGAGAATGAAGAAGATCCAGTTGTTTCTGAAGCGATTAAACTTTTTGGAAGCGATCTAGTGGAAATTAAAGAATAAATTACATGGAGGATGAAAAAGATGCGTGGAATGGGAAATATGCAAAATATGATGAAACAAATGCAAAAGATGCAAAAAAAAATGGCTCAAGCTCAAGAGGAGCTAGGTGAAAAAAGAATTGAAGGAACGGCTGGTGGCGGAATGGTAACGGTAATTGTTTCCGGACACAAAGAAGTTCTTGAAGTAAATATTAAAGAAGAAGTAGTAGATCCAGAAGATATCGATATGCTTCAAGATTTAGTACTTGCTGCGACAAATGATGCCCTAAAGAAGGCAGAAGAACTAACGAATAACACAATGGGACAATTCACCAAAGGAATGAACCTTCCTGGAATGTTCTAATTAGGAGGGGAAAAAGTGCATTATCCTGAACCAATCTCGAAGCTTATAGATAGCTTCATGAAACTGCCAGGAATCGGCCCCAAAACGGCTGCTAGACTGGCGTTTTTTGTGCTTAGTATGAAGGAAGACACAGTCCTTGATTTTGCAAAGGCGCTCGTAAATGCAAAGAGAAACTTAAGTTATTGTTCTGTATGTGGACATATAACAGATCAGGATCCTTGTTATATTTGTGAAGATCAAAGACGAGACCGAAGAATCATTTGTGTTGTTCAAGATCCTAAAGATGTTATTGCGATGGAAAAAATGAAGGAATATAGCGGTCTTTATCATGTACTTCATGGAGCTATTTCGCCAATGGATGGCATTGGACCTGAAGATATTAATATTCCTGATTTATTAAAGAGACTTCAAGATGAGGAAGTTCAGGAGATTATACTTGCTACAAACCCAAATATTGAGGGTGAAGCAACAGCTATGTATATTTCACGCTTACTTAAGCCAACCGGTATCAAAATAACTCGAATCGCACATGGTCTACCAGTGGGTGGGGATTTAGAATATGCGGACGAAGTTACGTTATCGAAAGCACTTGAAGGAAGAAGAGAAGTATAAAAGTGGGGAATGAATATGTTCTTTCGACGTAAAGGCTGGTTAAGAAAAGAATATAATGAACAACTTATTTCTCAAATGGAGCAGTTAAAGATCAGCTGGAATAATCAGAAGACGTTGTTAGATAAAAGTTTCGATCCTTCAGAAGATATCATTTGTCAGACGAAAATTTCTGAAGCTAAGTACTTTTTTCTCTTAAAAGAAGCCAAGTATAGAAATACAAAAATTGATCGGTAAATAAACAAGCTATGTTCTTTTTCTTTTAACTTGTACATATATTGAACTACAAGTGATAAGAGGGGGATCAAAGTGTGGAGCCGGTAATTGTTATTTCTATTCTTGGTGGACTAATTGTTTTATTACTATTGATGGGCACACCATTGAAACCAATTCGGACAGTAGGACAAGGCTTAATCAAAATTTTGATAGGAGCATTATTTCTATTTTTCCTTAACGCATTCGGAAGTCAATTTAATATACATGTTCCTATTAATTTAATGACTTCTGCTATTTCGGGTTTTCTAGGCTTACCTGGGTTGGCAGCTTTAGTCGCTGTTCAACTATGGATATTATAAGCGAAAGAAATAAATTACTTATGGTGATTTATTTCAGATTGTCGACAAAAGGCAGCGAGAAGCTGCCTTTTGTCATTTTTTTGTTTGGATGGTGGAGAAAAGGCTGATTTCCGCTCCGGGCGCTTGCTTTCGGGGGGGGCATCTGGCCCGCCCGCGGAAAGCGTCCAACCGGAGTGGAAATCTAACCACACTGATTATCTATCTTTATTTTAAAATAAAAAAACTGTAGGAATAAAAAAAATCTATTTTTACTGTTGACCAAATATCAAAACGGTGATAATATAGTTTAAGTCGCCACGAGGTGATGAAAAAATAACTCAAAAAAGTTATTGACATTACGAAGTGTAGATGATATATTAGTTAAGTCGCCTATGAGCGATAGTGATTG
>NZ_BCVH01000044.1 GCF_001591645.1 Robertmurraya korlensis NBRC 107688
TATGAACTTAGAGAAGAGATTAGTTATATTCTGTAAATGATAACTAGGAGGAGCCGTGTGCGTTAATAGCGCAAGCACGGTTCTGTGAGGGGGGAGAACACAATCTACCGCAAGGTAGAGAGGTTCTCTTCTACTCGACTAGTGTAAGAAGGATTTGTTATTTGTGGATAGAATAGTTAAAGGATGGTAATTTTTTGGAATTCAGTTAACTTGGAGGGATACAATTATGGATTGGGATACAACACAATATATTCAAATTATAGGTGGGGTATTGGGTGGTGTCGCACTTTTAGCTTTCTTTGTATATTTGGGAAAATATGAAAAGAGTAAAAAAAGAGACCGAAATGATAAAAGATTGTGAAGAGCTGTACTTAAAGTAACGGGGACAAGAGTTAAAGAAGAGATCGCTGCTGCGGTCTTTTTTTTCTTCCACAAAAAGGGCAGTTTAGCAAAAGAAGGAAATTTATCAAAGGTAATAGAATTAAGTCAATAATAAAGATAGAATCCGACATATTTGTGCATTAAATGTCGGACAAATAAATACCTTTTCCTTTAAATTAATAAGTGGAAGGAGAGGAAATATGGATTGGATAGATAGAATGAATAGTGCTTTGGATTACATTGAAAACAATCTGGAGGAAGATATAAATTATAAAAAAATTGCACAAATAGCTCATAGTTCCGAGTATCACTTTCCAAGGATGTTTTCATCAATTTCAGGAATATCCCTATCTGAATATTAGACGGAGACGCCTCACACTTGCTGCATTTGATATTCAAAGAAGTGACATCCGAATTATAGACGTAGCCTATAAATATGGCTATGAGTCCGCTGATTCTTTTTCCCGTGCTTTTCAAAAGACACTTGGAATCAAACCTTCGGAAGCTCGGAATCAAGGGGTACAGTTAAAAATCCAAGAATTTCCTTTCAAATTTCGATAAAAGGGGATACCGAAATGGAGTATCGAATTGAGAATCTTGATTTTGATTTAAAAGTTGTAGGAAAAGGTAAGGTAGTTAAAACAAGTAGAGACTTTAAAACAATTCCTACGCTTTGGAGTGGTGCAAAAAAAGATGGATTTATGCAACAATTGGTTGATAGGTCCTGGGAAGAACCAAAATGCACACTTGAATGTCTTTTGGGTGTTTGTGGAAAAGAGGCAGCCATTATGGATGAGGAATTTACATACTTTATGGGTGTCCGATATGATGGAGTGGTTCCAAGTGAAATGGAAACGCTCTATATTAATCACAATACCTGGGCTGTTTTTCCAGGTATAACGAATGCTTGGAAGCGATTATATACAGAATGGGTTCCAACTTCTGGATATGAACTTGCGAATATACCTTGTATCGAATGTTATTATCCACCAAAGCATAAACCTAGAAACGAACTTTGGGTTCCTGTAATTCCTAAATAAATATATTAATAATTAGGGAAAGGGAATCAAACGTACAAGAAGGGAACTTCAAGCAATTATGAAGGCTCCTATTCCATTTCTACATTATAATTTGCATAACTTAAATTAGTAAGTAAGATTGTGAAAAAGTACACTTAAAGTAAACCAGCTAATAGTTTGTCAACATTTTTCAATAAAAAGATTTTTAACACCCTGATATACTAAAAATGTTCATGCCAAATAACCTTCCTCTATCTTGTAATTGGAAGGTTTTGTTGTATTTAGTTAGATATAGATCTTAAGCTATATCTTGGAAAGTAGTTCTGCTTTTTAGTAAAGCATAGATCCAATGTAAGAGCTTATTAACACATGCAATAACTGCTACTCTAAAGGGTTTTCCTTCTTCGCGTTTTTTATCGTAAAACTCTCTTAGTCTTTTATTACGTGGGATGATCTCTTCAGTCGTTTTCTTTTTGCGCGCATCACGAATACCACTTTGTACAGCCATATACAAGGCATGACGAAGCCTACAAGAACCTCGTTTGGTTATTCGATTCACTGATGCAGTAAACTTACCAGAAGAGTAAACACTTGGGTCAACTCCAGCGAATGCAACGAGCTTTTTGGCATCATTAAACCGTTCTATTTCACCAACTTCGGAAATAATCGTGGCAGCGATTTTTTCTCCGATTCCTGGGATAGACTGGAGTATATGATATTCTTCAATTTCTTTAGCGAGAGCATCTATTTCATCTGCAATTCTAGATAGGTGCTCTTGGTATTGAAGAACAATCTTAACTAACATTTCAAGGTTGAAAATATGACTCTGGTATAAGGTATTTTGAGACGGATTCCGAAGGGCTGCTTCTCTTAATTTCTGTGCTCTTTCACCAGCCCATGTATCTGATCGACATTTTACATAACGAAGCGATTTTCTCGGTTAATTCTTTTTCACTCACATTCAAGACAGCTTCAGAAGTTGGAAATGCAAGTAGAGTAAGCAATGATACTTTCGAATACAAGCTTCCAAATACCCCTCTATACTCAGGGAATACTTGGTCTATTAGTGAGTGTAGCTGTAACTTAGTTTTTGCTGAAATTTCTGCAATACTATCCTGTTGTCTCGTTAAATTACGAAGGTTTAAGAGTTGTATCCCACGTTTTTTATAAGGCTCTAACTCCTCTTTATAAAACAACTCACAAAGGTGGTAGGCATCAACTGCATCAGTTTTAACCTTTCGTAAACTTGAACTCTTTGCTCTGTGTGAGATAAGAGGATTCACAACAATATAAACATACTTTTGCTCCTCAAGGAATTGAGTGACAGGAATATGGTAGTGTCCAGTAGATTCTAAAACGACCGAAGGTTGATAACCACCAGCTGAACTCTCAACTTCTTTAAGGTACTCTAATAAACTACTTAGTCCTTCAGTGGTGTGTTTGACACTAAAGCTCTTACGATAAGGTTTGCCTTTATCTAAAAATGCTTGAACCTGGCTTTCTCCTTTTGATACATCCAGACCAATGACTGGATTCATAAGTTTTCTCCTCCTAGAAAATCAAATTAGTCGGTATCCCCTAAAGGCTTCTTGTAATGTCATAGGTTCGCTTGTTAAACGGGTTCTTTTGTCCCAACCAGCCTGAAACATGTTTATACAAGTAGGGGGTGAACAGTTTATCTAACGGAATCAAGTCCCACGGGGGCGACGTTCTACCCCGACTACCGTAATCATATGACCATATAGAAAAAGGTCAACCAGAAAAATCTGGCTAACCTTATATTACGAACGGGGGCTTTAGTTGAATAAAAAAATAAAAAAAGGATAGAATTACAGGGTTTTTTTTGCCTGTTCATCTATCCTATTTCTATTATATATAACACTTTATTGTTATGATTCACCTATAGTTATATTCTCTTTAACTACTCGCTTTTTGTACTTCGGTTGATCGCATGTATCCTTTTAACATTACTTGGTGATTTTATCTAAACCGTCTCAATCCGTTGGTATCAAAGGGATGAGGTGGTTTTTATTTTTCAGGAAAGTACGCAAAACTTCTATTAACACTAATCGACCTTAGCAAACATCCTTCTTCAACAAAAGAAGCAGGTTTGTGGAAGAAGGATTTTACTAATCGACTTGAATAAATATAATCATTCTTAGATTAATAAAAAGCTCATAAAATACTTTTGGGATTAAGCGCTATTACCATTAATTTCCATGTTTTATTGTAAGGTGAGGATTAAAGGGCGAATATAACTAAATATGGTATTAGTCGCTCTTTTAGATGGATTTTGTGTTGATTATCATTTACATATTTTTACTATTTCAGGTGATGCTAAACTCAGTGCCTTTATTAGGAGGTTATTCGATGAGGATTATGAGGTATTCAAAGTTATTATTAGTGCTGATGATGATTTTCTCTTGGTTTTCAATCCCACTATTAGGGAAAAGGGAAATTAAAAGGTTTTTACCAGCAGGGTTATTTATAACTATGATTGTAACCATAGAAGATTTAATTGCAAAGAAAAGAAAATGGTGGTGGTGGTATGAAAAGCTGCATCCTAAATTATCAGGGATCGTTCTCTTGTTGTGGGGACCATTTTTTATTGGTTCTATGTGGATACTAAAGTGGACTTACGGCAAATTTATAAGATACATCATTATAAATCTTATCGTTGATTCGGTGTTTACTTACTTCTTGGTAGATTTGTTTAAAAAAATAGGGATAGCATCATTAGTCCGTTTAAAAAAATACCAATTATCCATGTTATTCTTTCTTAAATCTTTATTATTATATGGATTTCAATTTGTTAAGGAGCAAAGGTAAACATGGGTTAAATCAACTGCAAAATTATAGGAGGCTATAATAATGGAAGATATTTCACATAGTATGGAGAGGCAATGGCATTGTGATAAAAGAAGAGGTTTATCAACTAAATATGCAAAAATGAATATTGAAATAGGAGGGCTAGCTGAAGATGGTATGAATCTACTTCTGGAGAAAGAATGGATGGAGCAGCCTCCACTGGGGACAAATCATGAAGAATTGGCAAAAAAATCTTGATGTAAATAAAGGGGAAAATAGAGATAAGTTAATTGAGAGTATTCTGTGGAGTATAGCTTTACCTGGTTTTTCCCAAATATTAAATGGACGACTTATTAAGGGGATTATTTTTGTTTTCCTTGAGTTTTTGATCAATGTAAACGCGAACTTTAATGAATTGATTGAATTGAGTTTTAATGGACAAATAAATGAAGCTATTAGTCAGACCAATTATCAATGGTTAATGTTTTATCCTTGTTTATATTTTTTTGCCATGTGGGATGCTATTAAGGACGCAGGCGGCGGAAAGGAACCCTTTTCCTACCTTCCTTTTGTTTGCTCGTCCTATTTTGTAACAGTTGGTATTATATATTCATCAGAAGTAAAAGTGTTTGGTTTTTTGTTGGGGACATTGTGGTTTCCGATGTTGTGTGTAATTCCTGGATTAGCAGTAGGTTTTTCTTTAAAAAAAATATTAATATTGTTTCAAGGATAAGCGAATATTGGCTTCGTTTATCTTTTTTGAATGTCTATTTTATAAGGAATATATGAGGTTCATACTATAAAATATTAATAATGGTACGGTATCTGAAGAGAGGTAAATAATACATACTTTAGGTAATTTCAAGGGAAGATATTTTTAGTATAATTATTTTGGAGGTTACCAATGGATGAAAAAGGGAAACAGATTAGGCTAACAGCGGGTGAAATTGGTCAACTTTGGATTCAATACTTAAATGATAGCTCTAGCATATGTGTTCTTACATTTTTTCTGGAGAAAGCTGAGGATATTGAAATTAAGCCTATAATTGAATTTGCTTTAGAAATATCAAAGTCACATATTCAAAAGATTACAGCAATACTAACAGAGGAAAAAAATGAAGTTCCATATGGTTTTAGTATTAAAGAGGATGTAGATTTAAATGCTCCTAGACTTTATTCAGACAGTTTTGTACTAAATTTTATAAACCATATGTCTAAGGTTGGACTTACAGCTTATTCTGGTAGTGTTGGAACATCTGTAAGAAGTGATATTAGATCCTATTACATGGATTGTCTAACAGAAACAATGCAATTATATGATAAGTCAACTGAATTATTATTGTCTAAAGGATTGTTTATTAGGTCTCCTAGCCTGCCTGATTTAGAGGAGGTTGAATTTGTAAAAAAGCAATGGTTTATGTTAGATGTGTTCGGAGAAAAAAGACCATTAGTCGCTTCCGAAGTCGATAATTTATATGCGAATCTACAAAGAAATGCCTTGGGAGTAGCTACCCTTACTGGCTTTAGTCAGGTTGCAAAGGATAAGGATGTAAAACAATTCTTTTTAAAGGGTTTAGAAGTTGGGAATAAACATATTAGATTATTTAGAGATAAACTAGAGGAAAGTAAACTTCCGGCACCTATGGGTTGGGATTCAGAAATAACAAATAGTACATCCCATACTTTTTCTGATAAACTGATGATGTTCTACACAAGTGGTTTGATTTCTTTGAGCGTGGGCTATTATGGTACAGCTGTTAGTCAAAGTCCTAGAGGAGATATAAGTGCAATGTA
This sequence comes from Robertmurraya korlensis NBRC 107688, assembly GCF_001591645.1. Lineage (GTDB taxonomy): Bacteria > Bacillota > Bacilli > Bacillales > Cytobacillaceae > Robertmurraya_A. The sequence continues at coordinate 6,003 of NZ_BCVH01000044.1, forward strand.
TAACAGGCTATCCTTAGAAGTCCAGATGTATTCTGAAGATGGAGCTAATATCATGATTAAAAATGGATGGTTGGAACAGCCTCCAATGGCATCCGATAGAGATGAATTAATAAGAAAAAAGAATAAATTGTAAATCACAATTAAAGTCCTTCTGCATTTAACAGTAAGGACTTTTTTAAATAACATTATGATTTCGTTTGATATATTGTGAAGAGTAGGGGGCATTCCTTAAATTAGGGGTGCCTTTTGCATATTTAACAATAGAAGCAGGTTAGCTCAAGAAGCAAATAATCAACTTATAAAAGAATTTTTATAATTAGATAGGAGTAATATATGATTATTTTAATAAGTTCTGTAAATGGTATTGGTAAAACATATATGGCTCAGAAGTTACCTAAAAAATATCATATATCTTCTCTCTAGTGTGATTGTACAGTGGAGATGGTTTAATAAAATTGATAAATCAACAAAGTTTTTTATTGTTTTTAGAGTTTATGAATTGTAATCATGATTGTTAATTGAGTTAACTGAATTTATCAAAGATTTTGATATTCAAACAAGGAAAAACCCCTATCTTTTTTAAGAAGCTAGGGTTTGAAATACTGAATTGTGTTATTAAGTTTCTTCGTCTATGCTCCTTTTTTGTACCCGTTCGTACAGGACGCTACTTCTTTTTTTTGAAAAGTGCTTTATGGTCGATCGCCTTTGCTGGTTCTTCTAGAAATGCATGTTTAATCATTATGTTTGCCCCATCTTCAGCAAACAAAGCAATTTCTGCAGAAAGTCTTGTATATGTAGCACTTAAGTCCATTCGTTGGCATGTTCCTGCGGCCGTACCGTAATTTCCTATTCCTACAGCAATTAATGCAGTTGTATGAAACATCATTAACTTGTCGGAAAATGGGGAAACCGTACTATCCGTTACGTGTGAATCCCAACTCATTGGTGCGGGAATATCTTCGTTAGTTAAAGTTGAACCAAATTTCTTAATGTGCTTATTAGAAATCCCCTTACCTTCTATAAAGAATTGCCTGATATCTTCATTCTTACAAACTTGTGCAAATGCCATCATCAGTGCTTTACCCATTGCATTTGTTTGAATATTGATAAAAAGATGTGTGATTTCAATAGCTGTTAATGGACGTTTATGAGAACCTAAAAAATCGAAAAGAAAACCTTGTTTGTCTATAAAATCAACCTTATCAGGACTAGGTATTTGAGCTGGTCGGACATATACACCTTTCGATAACATGACTTTTCTTGACTTATCGTGTAATTCAGAAACGGAAATAAGTAAATTTCTAAAAAAGTTACTTACATCAGAACGTGCTGAAACACCAATTGCTACTCCAACACTCGCCATTGCAAGTATCTCCAATTTTTGTATATACATAAGGATAAATATGTCGGAAAATAACCTTGGTGCATTCACATTAACATCTTCATCTGTAAAGCCGATTGGTATCGGATGATTTTCTTTAGTAAAAATCTCTGTAATAATTTTGATGTCATTTTCTGCTATACTTAATGAATTTTCTATTAAGGGAAGGATTTCATTATCTTCACAGATGCTTTTAAAATACTTCATTACACAAACAGCTAAGCTATCGTTTATATATTGCGTCCAGAGAAAACCCATTTCTGAAGCAGTAAGCGGAATGTTATGTTCTGTCAATACTTTTTCATCCTTATTTGTCACCCTAACCCTGACCTCCTTTATATTGCCTAAACCTTTTCCATCTTTTTATGATGTTATTTAACTCCAAACATTATTCATTTTTACACATTCCTCAATGCTTTTTTAACAGTCTAGTACCGCCATTGTCGACTTAACTCTTTTCCCAATATAATAACCAAAAGAACGTTACCCTTTGGAAAATTAAAAATATCTATCATATAATAGGCAGACCTATTATTGTTGGACTTTAGGTTGCTTATTGCAATAATGGGGGCTTTAGTTGAATAAAAAAATAAAAAAAGGATAGAATTACAGGGATTCTTTCCCTGTAATTCTATCCTATTTATTATAATTAACACTTCATTGTTATGACTCACCTATAGTTTGAACTGCACCCCAATTGTTAGACATTACTAACAATTAAGGTGCAGTTTTTCTATGGCTAAATTTACTGCAGAAGATAAATTACAAGCAGTTAACCGTTACTTAAGTGGAAGGGAGAGTTCACATAAAATAGCGAAATCATTAAGGACT
>NZ_BCVH01000045.1 GCF_001591645.1 Robertmurraya korlensis NBRC 107688
AGGGAGGTCGCTTTTTTATTGTAAGAAAGTGGGCAGCATTCCTGTAATGAATGAAAATGAGGTTTGAATAAAAAAAGAACCTCTTGGTAGAATAAGAGAGTCCTAACGCTGGCCAGCAAAAAAGGACAATCAACATATACCAGGAGGTCTTAAAATGAATTATAAACCAAATGAAAAGATTGCTCAAAGCGCTTCTCAGACTCTTATTATAGGCGTTGATATTGCGAAGTTCAAGCATGTGGCACGGGCACAGGACTAGAGAGGAATGGAGTTTGGTTCCCCGTGTTATTTCGATAATACCAAGACAGGATTTGAACTGTATCTCGATTGGATCAATCAACTAAAGCTAGAACAACAGATGGAAAAAGTGATAGTAGGAATGGAACCTACCGGACACTATTTGCTAAATCTAGCTCATATACTAAAAGAAAATCATATAAAATTTGTTGGAGTAAACTCGTTACATGTGAAGAAAAGTAAGGAACTCGACGACAACTTACCGACTAAGAAAGATGTGAAAGACGTTAAAGTCATCGCACAGCTGGTTAACGATGGGAGATATGCTGAACCAACGATCCCACAAGGTGTTTATGCAGAACTCCGTGTGACGAAAAAAATCCGTGATCTCTTAACTGATGACCTTCAAACGGTGCAAGGCCGAATTCTCAACTGGGTAGATCGGTATTTCCCTGAGTTCTTAACCGTTAGGATTTACTTCTTTGTAGGTATCAATAAAGGCCTTCCTACTGCCATACTATAAGACTGAGTATCATCATGTGGATGCGCTGTAATATACAATACTTCTGATGAGGTTGTGAATGTTAATCTTTATAAAGAGAATATTCCACAAATAGATGTTGATGTATTTAGCGGTTGGGGAAAACTCCAATCAGGAAAGGGATTTGAGGAACTATCTTCAAATGAAAAAATAAAAGTAGGTAGATTATCAGAACTACGTGAGCAATTTATTGCAGCTGGTTAGGTGAGATTTATATTCCTATTTGGATTTTAGGCAAAAATTGGTGGTTTTGAAAATTTTGCATTTCTTTTAAAATAAAACTACAAAGTAAAAATAATATTATACTTTATTTGTAACATAGGCTATTCCTTTAGGAATAGCCTATTATATGGAGGGAAAAAATTGAATGCAATTCTTCGAAATCCCGCGATAATTGTTACAATAATAATTATTGTGATCTCCTATATATGGATTTAACTTTTTCAAAGTAATGATTTTATAAGGCAATTAGGAATTTTTTCGTTACAGATGATTGGGATAGCAATGAGTTTGATTTGGGTACTTAATACATACTTAACCCTAGATAAAGATAGGGATAAAGATAGTTACTTTTGGCTTTTGCTGGGAATAGGTATAGTTCCATATGGTATTGCTTTTATAAATTGGGCGTATTATTTTTTATATTTAGGAATAAATCCTCCTTATCCCGGCTCTGCTGATTATTTTTGGTTGTTGGCGTACTTCATTTGGATTATTGCCCTAATCTATAAACTTATTTTAGTTATAAAAAAAAGTGAAATTATTCAATACCTATTTGATATATCCATTTTTATTATAGTAACTATTGCTTTGATTTGGGATTTGTTATTATCGAACATTCTTCTTAATTTAAGTGGTGACATTTTAACAGATTTTGTTGGAGTTGCGTATCCTGTCCTTAACCTATCTTTATTGTTCATTACTGTTTTGGTATATTTTACTACTAGGAATCACAATAATAAATCACTTTTTACTTTTATTTCATTAGGCTTTATTTTTCAGATTTCGGGTGACTTGATTTATGTAAATCACTCGCTTAATAGTAGATACGAGTATGGAGATATTATTGACCCTTTTTGGAATGTAACTCTGTTGCTTAAAGGTGCTGCTGGTCTTTATCGTTTACAGATTAAAAAGTCGTCGGTTTTAGTGGAAAAGGAAAACTTCTTAAATTCAACCGAGGTAAGTAGTGATAAAAGTGCATTTGCCCTAATTGCATATTTTATGTGCTACGTATTTTTTAGTTATTTTGAAGATTTAACATTTCTACGTTTTTCATTTTATACGGTCTTTACTTTGATGATGATCAGACAATTTTTTGTCCTCTCTCAGAAAGAAAAATCAATGGAACAACTTAATTCACTCTCAAAGAGTTTAGAAGTGCAAATACAAAACAAAACGAAAGATTTACAACATGCACTGATACAAGTAAACACAATGGCTAAATTTGATAATTTAACAGGCTTACCAAATCGTTATAAGTTCAATGAACGTCTTAGAAAAAGTATAGAGAGAAGTAGAGTAAATAAAAAAAATCTAGCCATCATGTTTTTAGATTTAGACAGATTTAAGATTATTAATGATACAATGGGACACGATACTGGAGACCTTCTCTTAGTCGAAGTATCAAATAGGTTGAAAAATAGTGTGCGTAAAAATGATCTTGTAGCCCGCCTTGGTGGAGATGAATTCGTTATTTTACTTGAAGGTATTGATAAGAATGAAGTAACGGAAGTAGCACAAAGAATTATAGATGAATTTGCTCAACCGTTTAGCATAAAGAGTAAAGAGTTTTTTACCACAACAAGTATTGGAATCAGTTTATTTCCTAGTGATGGCAATAATGCTGAAGACATTGTTTCTGCCGCCGATAAGGCTATGTATTCTGCGAAAGAGCGCGGAAAAAACAACTATCAATTCTATTGTATAGTAAGTGATAAGATAAACAGAAAAATGTTACTGGAAGAAGGATTAAGAGGAGCAATTAATAACAAGGAATTATTATTGCATTATCAACCACAAATAGATTTAAATTCCATGCAGATTGTTGGTATGGAGGCACTTTTAAGATGGGTTCATCCAGAATTGGGAATAGTGTCACCGGATGAATTTATTCCAGTTGCAGAAGAATCTGGTCTTATTATCCCAATAGGAAAATGGGTACTTCATACAGCATGTAAACAATATAAAGATTGGCATTCATTGGGGTATCCTCATAGCAAAATGGCTATAAATGTATCAACATACCAATTTAGAGATCCCAATTTTATTAAGGATATTAAACTAATTTTAAAGGAGACTGGACTCCAGCCAGAGTTTCTTGAACTAGAAATTACCGAAAACTTAATGAAGGACATAGCACAAACAAGAAGGATATTAACTGAATTGAAAAAGTTTCGGGTAAGCATATCAATCGACGATTTTGGAACTGGTTATTCATCTCTGGGTATACTAAATGAATTGCCAATAGACCGAATAAAAATTGATCAAATGTTTGTTAATAATATGTTGACTAATTCCAAAAATAAGGCTTTGGTAAAATCGATAATTGAAATGGGGAAAAATTTAGATTTTGAAATCGTTGCCGAAGGTATTGAGAATAAAGAACAGGAAATGATCTTAAAAAATTTAAACTGCAATATTGGCCAAGGGTATCTATACAGTCCACCAGTTCCAGAAAAGGAAATAGTAAAAATATTTAATTTGTAAAAATAAATAAAGGGAAATATTTTTAACCCTTTGAAATCGAACTAAAAATAGGAGAATCATTTCCCTTAAATTTGTGAAACAACTCCTTAAATATCTTAAGTGTTATTCTATTGTTTAGTCATTTTCTTTGATGTCTTAAAAGGTCAATTAGAATAATTATTACTGATGTTTAGGCTGTCGACAAAAAAACCTTCGACAGCCTATTATTTTTCTTCTCTCTTTATCAGGTAACCTACTTGCTATATCTGAGAACCAGAAACGAGGAATCAAAAAATTGCAGTTGTAGTGGGACAAGACTACACAGGTAATGTAATTGCTCGAAAGGCTAGTATTCCTTTTTGTTTAGCCATGTACATGGCCAAATCAGCATGTTTCACTAATTCTTTGGCGTTTGCTTCACCATTTTCGTTAAAAGAAATACCGATACTCGTGGTAACCTTTATTTCGTTATCATTTACAAAAAAGGGAGAATCCAATGATACTAATATTCTCTTGGCTACCTTAATTACATCTTCTTCCTCATTGTTAACCTCTGGTAATAGTATAGTAAATTCATCACCAGCAAACCTTGATAAAGTAGCATACTCTTGAATACATTATTCTAAACGTTTCGTAACCTCTATTAAGAGTAAATCACCAACCTCATGCCCTAATGTATCATTTACTTTCTTAAATCCATCTAAATCAAGAAACATAACAGCTAATTGCTTTTTCGTTAACTTCACACCTTTTAAGGCTTCAATAAGTTTTTCTTCGAAGAATTTTCTCTTAGGTAATCCCGTTAATTGATCATGGTGAGCCATGTGATAAATTAACTCTTGAGATTGTTTCTTTTCTGTAATATCTCGAAAGAACTGTTGAATCATTTGCTCTCCATTAATTGTTAAAGGCATCCCCATAACTTCAACATCAATTTCTTTGTTACTTAGTCGACACCACTTTGCCTCGATGAAACCAATTGTTTTTTTATCCTTGTGAATAGTATTCCAGGCTTTTTGGATATTTTGATGATCATAAGATGGAATAAACTCTAGCAACTCTTTACCGATTAATTCTTCTGATGCAGCAAAACCAAGTATTTTGGCACCCGAAGGATTTATATAGCGAATTACCCCGAGCTTATGAATGACTATACCATTTGGCGAAAGCTCCGCCACTTTACGATATTGTTCCTCCGTTTCTTTTAACTTCTTTTGAAGATTTCTCTCATTTATTAAAGCTAAAATAAGTAAAATAACAACTGCAACAATAACTCCCTGCTCTAGAAGAGTTTTAATTAAATCGTTATTCGTCAAATTTAGAAATTCAGTAAGTTCATCATAAAAAAAATCAATCAATAATCCTAAGATAACAAAAAATAAAGTGTACTTTAATCGCAGTAATTTCATGAAATTTCTCCTTTGGTAACCCAGCTGTCATAGTCAATACCTTAGACCTGTGGTTTTTCGTCCCTTTCTTTCGTTAGGTTTGCCTTTAACGTTTAAGAAATTATCATTAACATAATTCTAAATACCTAGGTAATATTATCCTTTTTATCATGAATACCCAATAGTTTGTTAAACAAATAGTGATGAGAAATTTTAACATTAGAACCGGTTTCTTTGTTCTAACAATTCCATCTCTAAAGAGAATAAATCTCAAGCGATTGATAAGACTTGAGCTAATCTTTTAAAAAGGAAAAGGAGTACACTTAATATAACGCTGTTTTCGTAAATATTGTTGCTTTAAAGGATATTTAACTTTACACTAAAAATAAATTTAAGATACATGTTTTTTAAGTATCGAGGTGATTTAGTTGTTTAATGTATTTTTAATAATTCATATACTCACTGGTACAATTTGTTTAATAAGCGGGATATTTGCAATGTTTTCTAAAAAGAAGAAGGGGCAACATACAGTATCTGGTGAGATATATCACTGGTCTTATGTCCTTGTATTTATAACAGCTTTGGTTATGTCGATAATCCATTGGGAAAAAAGCCAATATTTATTTTATATCGCTCTGTTTTCTTATGGGCTTGCTTTATTGGGATATTTAGCGGTTAAGAAGAAATGGAAAAATTGGTTAGGGACTCATATAGGAGGAATGCTAGGTTCTTATATAGGTATTGTAACAGCAATTTTAGTAGTTAATATTCCTAGTATACCAGTTTTAAATGAATTGCCTATTTTGTTATTCTGGTTTCTACCTACAATAATAGGAACTCCGCTCATATTTAAAGTAGGTAAAAAATATGCTCCTAAAAAAAGAAGATAATTTTAAGCTCTTAACATTTCAACAGTTGAATAATTCGATTTATGAACAGCACTAAACAAAAGTTGTTTCACACGTTCTTTGTGAGCAACTTTTTTACTTTGTTCAAGGTAACGAAACGAAAAAAAAGTTATCCAAATACTTGGTAGCTACACCTTGAAATCGCTCCATAAACTGTTTAGACGTTTGTGATAGGCGTTGACGTGCTGGATATGGAAGATTGACTTTTTCACATAAACGCCTTTACGCATATTGACCATTTTTGATAACAACAGTATCGAAGTATATAAGTTTAATGGAAAACACGGATTCAGTGACCCTTACTCTTCAAAATATAATGGAATATCAGCCCAAAAGGAATTTAGTGAGGTGGTAGATTTTATTATAAAGCAATTAGGTTATTATTAAGTAACTAGCGGAGGAGTTGAAAAAGTAGGTGCTGTAGCGAGCCCTTCGGTTAGTAAACGAACGGAGCAGTTAATTATAAGCGTAACAGAGGAACACACATATTGTGTATGTATAAAATGTGTGTTCCATTTAATATCAACTAGTTTGCTTGTTTAACCTAAACATAAAATTAGTTAATAATATTTTGTTAAAAGCTTGGCTTAATTGGATCTACTGCTAAAATTTTCGTTCCATTTAATTCAACCCAATAGTAATAGTGATCTGCTTCCACACCTGATGTATTCGTTAGTGTGTTATGAGCATCTTCTTGCAATTGGAATGTAAGGTTAGCCAGTGAGTCATCTGGTTGTACTAATCCATCCAAAAGGTTAACAGAAATGGTTTGATCAGAAGATTCATCGTAAGCAGCATTTGATATAACAGGATTTGCTAGTAACACAGAAAATAATAATAGCGTTACCAAAAATAAACTTTTTCTCATTTTTCTACCCCCTAAATTTATTAAAGTTATGACATTATAGATAGGAAAGCATCAACGACATCAGGGTGAAATAATCTTTCACGTTCTTGTTTTACTTCTTCCAGTGCATCTTCTAGAGAGCGCCCTCGGCTATATACTCGAACACTAGTCATTGCATCAAAGGAATCTACTACTCCTACTATGGAGGAGGATAAATTAATTTCATTCCCTTTTAATCTGTAAGGATAGCCCGTACCATTGTATCGTTCATGATGTTGCTCTACGATAAGCGCAGCTCTTTTTAATGTGGGAATTCCAGTTTCAACTAACATGTTGGCACCAAGTGATGTGTGTTTCTTCATCTGCTCGTACTCTTCATTGGTAAGCTTAGAAGGTTTATTAAGAATAAGGTCCGGTATTTTTGTTTTTCCAACATCATGTAAAAAAGACCCAATATGCAACACATATAATTCCTCTGATGATAAACCCAATTTCTCACCAGTTTTTATGGATAAATCCTTAATTCTCTGGCAATGGTCTGCTGTATAACCATCCTTTTCCTCCACAGCAACAGCAAGGTTCATAAAGTGTTTAATTTGGTCATTATATTCATCAAAGGAAGGCCCCGTAGATACATATAGAAAAGTAGTATTGCCGATGGCAGTAAAAAATGTATCCTTCCTAATAGGATCCATTATTAAGTGGTCGCCTGTTGAAGCAATCATTTTTGTTTTATTCTCCAACCAAGATAGGGAACCACTTAAAAGATAGATAAATTCAATACCATCCCATCCTTCTATTGGTCCAATTGTCCAATGATGACCCTCTTTAACTTCATGAAGAATAACCTCGAAACCTTTACTTTGTACAAGTAGATTAAGTATCGAACCGTTTGCAACACTTTGTTTAATGTATCCACCAGATTTAACAAACTGAATACCATTTCCTCGCATATTCATTAATACAATCCTCTCAGTATAACTTTTCTATTATAAAAGTATATAGACTGTTTATCAATTGTTTTAAATAAATACATTTCGGTAATTAATGTTATCTCTTTAATATTCTTTTGATAAACGAGAAATATATGTAACAGTAGTGAAGAAAAAAAGATTAAATTCAAAGATAGCTGTAGTGGGCCATCCTGTCTTATTGTAGTAAAGGA
>NZ_BCVH01000046.1 GCF_001591645.1 Robertmurraya korlensis NBRC 107688
GTATCTCATCGACAAGTTATAATATAGCATGTCCTTAAATGTAAGTCAACTAACTTTTCAAATTTTTAAGCGGATGTTTCCACCCGCTTAAAATAAGGTGGTTTATACTTATTTTATTACTTCACGATTCCCCATATACGGACGTAATACTTCCGGAATGACTACACTTCCATCTGCTTGCTGGAAGTTCTCTAGAATGGCAGCAACCGTACGGCCAATGGCTAAACCTGAGCCGTTTAATGTATGAACAGCCTCTGGCTTTCCTTTCGGGTCACGTCTAAAGCGAATATTTGCTCGACGCGCTTGGAAGCTTTCAAAGTTACTACAAGAAGAAATTTCACGATACGTTTCATAACTTGGGATCCAAACTTCAATGTCATACTTCTTTGCTGCAGTAAAACCAAGATCCCCTGTACACATGCTTAACACACGGTATGGAAGGCCTAAAAGCTGTAATACCTTTTCCGCATGCCCTGTTAGTTTTTCAAGCTCATCGTAAGAATCCTCTGGCTTAACAAACTTCACAAGCTCAACCTTATTAAACTGGTGCTGGCGGATTAATCCCCTTGTATCTCTTCCAGCAGATCCAGCTTCAGAGCGGAAGCAAGCACTAAAGGCAGCATAATTAATTGGTAACTCCTCACCGCTTAAAATTTCATCACGGTGTAAATTCGTTACGGGAACTTCAGCTGTTGGAATTAAGAAGAAATCTTCACTTTCAATTCGGAAGGCATCCTCTTCAAATTTTGGGAGCTGTCCTGTTCCAATCATACTAGCACGATTTACGATGTATGGAGGTAATACCTCTTCATAACCATGCTCTTCTGTGTGTAAATCTAGCATGAAATTAAACAATGCGCGCTCTAACTTTGCACCTAGTCCTTTATAAAAAACAAAGCGACTTCCAGTAACTTTACCCGCTCTCTCAAAGTCTATAATTCCTAGAGCATCTGCTACATCCCAATGTGGTTTCGGCTCAAAGTCAAAGCTAGGAACCTCTCCCCATTTACGTATTTCTATATTATCATCCTCTGTTTCACCTACAGGCACACTTTCATGAGGGATATTAGGGATGCTAAGAAGTAGTCTTTCCAACGTTTCCTCTACATCTCGTAACTGATCATCTAAACCTTTAATTCTTTCTCCTACTTCTTTCATTTCAGCAATTAATTGATCTGCATCCTTCTTTTCTCTCTTCAGTACTGCAACCTGTTGAGAAACCTCATTACGCTTACTTTTTAACTGCTCTACTTCTAAAATTAACTCTCTTCGTGTACGATCAAGTTCTTCAAATGTTCCAAGATCCGTTAAATCTTCTCCACGATGCTGAAGCTTTGCCTTCACTTCTTCAAAATTAGCACGCAAAAGTTTTAAATCTAACATATTTGTTCCTCCTTATTAATTGTAAGCAAACAAAAAACTCCCGTCCCCTAAAAAAGGGACGAGAGTTACCCGCGTTGCCACCCTAGTTGAAGGCATCATTCGCCTTCCACCTTAAATAAATAACGGTTTTAAACCGGAAGTACTTACTCACTTTACAGGCTTTCCATACTTCACTCAAGGATGGATTCACAAGCACTATTTACCGATTTGCACCAACCATCGGCTCTCTTAAAAATAGCTATCCTGTTACTATTTCCTCTCAATGTATTACACTTATTTATTTTTATAGTACTTTACTACAATTATTTCCAAGATGCAACCGAATTATATCTATTTTTTTGCCTCTTTTACCATATTGATAAAATACTGTGTGATACGATGATCTTCCGTTAATTCTGGATGAAAGGAACATCCAAGGAATTGTCCCTCTCTTGCAAAAACAATACGATTTTCATGTTTAGCAAGGATTTCAACATTTTCACCTGCAGCAACAATATGTGGGGCACGAATAAACACTGCTGGATAGTTTTCCCCAACACCAGCAATATCTAATTCTGCCTCAAAGCTTTCACGTTGGCGTCCAAATGAGTTACGTTCTACTTTTACATCCATCGCACCTAAATGAGGCTGATCGTATCCGACAAGATCCTTAGCCATTAAGATAAGTCCTGCACAAGTTCCAAACATCGGTTTGCCTGATTGTGCAAACTCCTTAAGGCTATCCATAAAATCGTACTTATCAATTAAGCGGCGCATGGTAGTGCTTTCTCCACCAGGCATGATCAGACCATCAACCTCTTCAAGCTGATCTTTTGTTTTAATTACAACCGCTTCTGCCCCACTCTCTTCAATCGAGCGTACATGCTCACGTACAGCTCCTTGGAGGCCTAGTACACCTACTTTAACCATTGTTATCACCTTACCATCCACGGTCTTGCATACGAGCTTCTGGAGCTAATGAAGAGATTTCAATCCCCTTCATTGGCGTACCAAGCTCTTTCGAAAGCTCAGCAATTAATTTGTAGTCTTGATAATGCGTTGTTGCTTCTACAATCGCACGAGCGAATTTAGCTGGGTTTTCTGATTTAAAGATACCTGAGCCTACGAATACTCCATCTGCACCAAGCTCCATCATTAATGCAGCATCTGCAGGCGTTGCAACCCCACCAGCTGCAAAGTTAACAACCGGTAAACGTCCAAGTTCCTTAATTTGAAGAAGAAGCTCAAATGGGGCTCCTAGAAGCTTAGCTTCTGTCATAAGCTCGTCCACATTCATTCCTACTACTTTACGTACTTGAGCATTTACTTGGCGCATATGTCGAACAGCTTCAACGATATTTCCAGTTCCAGGCTCACCTTTTGTACGAAGCATAGAAGCACCTTCACCGATACGACGAGCAGCTTCCCCTAGATCACGACATCCACAGACAAAAGGAACGGTAAAGTCACTCTTGTACAGATGATATTCTTCGTCCGCTGGTGTTAATACTTCACTCTCATCGATGTAGTCTACACCCATTGCTTCTAAAATACGAGCCTCTACAATATGTCCAATACGCGCTTTAGCCATTACTGGAATAGAAACAGCATTCATTACTTCTTCCATAATACGTGGGTCTGCCATACGAGCTACTCCACCAGCCGCACGAATATCTGAAGGCACTCTTTCAAGCGCCATAACTGCAACAGCACCAGCTTCTTCAGCAATTTTTGCTTGCTCTGCGTTAACAACGTCCATAATGACGCCGCCTTTTTGCATTTCTGCCATTCCACGTTTAACTCGATCTGTACCTGTTTTCATACTTGATCCCCTTTCATTATTACCATCTACAGTAGATGGGTAAATTATGTCTCCATATGTAGCTACTAAATAAAGGAAAGCATAACGAATTCAATCGAAAGTAATCTTTTTCCCTATTCGTAAATAAACAATAAAAAGGGCTTCCTGTCAAGACAGTAGCCCTTTTTTATAAGTAAATTATCGCTTTATTTAAAATATTCCTTTAACAGCTGTAGAAGCGCTATCCCATAGGTTTCCAAAAAAACCACCCACTCCACGCATCATTAAGACAAACCAGTTGGCTTTTTCTACATCTTCTGTAGCGATCACATCAACCGTAATCTCTTTTTGACCAGCTTCAGTTAGGAATCCTAAACCTTCACCTTGAACCGGCTCAATCGTAAGGGTTCCCACCTTATCACCTTTTTTTACTGGAGCTGTTAACTCTCCGTCTTTATTTAGCTTATCTTCATCAATTTTCAATACTGTTTTGTATTGGTCCTTTTCTCCATTTTTCACGACCATGGAGATGCTATCCTTTGATTCGATTGATACTTCATCTTCTTTCCCTTTTGTTACAGGTAAAGTTTTTTGTCCCTTTACTTGATATCCTTGTTCAACGATTTCTTCGTTAGTAAAGTTTCCGAAAGCATAATCCAAAATTTTTCTCATTTCTGTAAAACGCTCATCTTTCGTAGCAGCTTTCATAACTACAGCAATTACACGTTGTCCATTTTTTTCGGCAGTTGCTGTAAATCCAGCACCTGCAAAATCAGTTGAACCTGTCTTTAGCCCATCTACACCTGCATATTCGAACACAAGACCTGGAAGCATCCAGTTAAAATTCTTATATGTCCGACCATCACGGAATTGAAGCTCAGGCATTTTCGCTGTTTCAATTACCTCAGGGTAATCATTAATAAGATGGTAAGCAAGCTTCGCTGTTGCTCGAGCTGACATCACATTTTCCTCATCCGCTCCACCAGCTGGATGATTTCCTAGCAGACTGCTGTTATTAAGTCCGCTTGAATTAACAAACTTATAGTCCTCTATTTGCAATTCTTCAGCCTTTTTATTCATAAGTGTGATGAAGTTCTTCTCAGAACCGGCAATTAACTCTGCTAATGCAACCGTAGCAGCATTCCCTGAGTGGATAGCCATTGCTTGATAAAGCTCTTCAACCGAATATTCTTCTCCTTCAGTTAACCCAACATTGGATAGCCCAGGAGCACCTGATAGTTCATGAACATAGGCGTTTATTTGTACCTTTTGATCCCATTTAATCTTACCTTCATCAATTGCTTCAAGTAGGAGGTACTCGGTCATCATTTTCGACATAGATGCAACACCAAGTACAACATCAGGATTTTTAGCGTAAAGTATTTTCCCTGTCTCCGCATCAAGTAAAATAGCAGCTTCTGCCGTAATTCCAAGTGGATCCTCTTCTGCTTTTACTGGTGAAACACTTGCTGCCATTGATAGTGTGAATGCTATCGTCAAGGTCATTACCCAAATAGAAAAACTTTTTAAACGATACAATGAACTTACCTCCATATTTGTCAATTACTCTATGAAAATCATTTCGACATGATTCTTTATTTTTTGCACTTGTACAGTTTACCATATAAATTACAAAAAAAATAGACAGAGAAAGGTCACTCTGTCTTGTAAAAATACTTGTAATCTCTTCGTTCGAAAGTCACAGTTTATTTTTAGGAAAGTGAATAGTTCGGTGCTTCCTTCGTTATTTGAACATCATGTGGATGGCTTTCACGAAGTCCGGCTCCTGTCATTCGAATAAACTGAGAGTTTTCTCTTAATTCCTGTAAGTTCTTTGTTCCACAATACCCCATTCCAGAACGTAAACCACCAACTAACTGGTAGATAGTATCTGTTAATGGACCCTTGTAAGGAAGACGCCCTTCAATTCCTTCTGGAACAAACTTTTTATTATCTTCTTGGAAATAACGATCCTTAGACCCCTTTTCCATTGCTGCTACTGAACCCATTCCACGATAGACTTTGAAACGTCTGCCTTGGAAGATTTCTGTTTCCCCTGGACTTTCTGTTACTCCAGCCAATAAGCTTCCTAGCATAACTGCATGTCCACCCGCTGCTAAAGCTTTTACGACATCTCCAGAGTATTTGATTCCTCCATCAGCAATAACCGCTTTGCCGTGCTTTCTCGCTTCTGTTGCACAATCATAGACAGCCGTTATTTGCGGAACACCAACACCCGCAACAACTCTTGTTGTACAGATAGAACCCGGACCAATTCCAACCTTCACGATATCTGCCCCAGCTTCAATGAGCTCTCTTGTCGCTTCAGCTGTAGCTACGTTACCTGCGATAATAGCAATGTCAGGGAATGCTTCTCTAATAGATTTAACCATCTCAATAACGCCTTTGGAGTGGCCGTGAGCAGTATCTATCACAAGTACATCTACTTGCGCTCTAACAAGCATCTCAGCGCGTTTCATTGTGTCACTAGTTACCCCTACTGCTGCACCAACGAGTAAACGACCTTGCTCATCTTTTGCAGAATTAGGGAATTCAATTACCTTTTCAATATCTTTAATCGTAATTAACCCTTTAAGGACTCCTTCGCTGTCAACTAGTGGAAGCTTTTCAATTTTGTATTTTTGTAAAATACTCTCAGCTTCTTCTAATGTGGTTCCTACAGGAGCTGTAACTAGGTTTTCTTTTGTCATTACATCCGAAATTTTAATCGAGTAGTCTTGGATGAAGCGTAAGTCACGATTTGTTAGAATTCCAACTAACTTTTGTTCCTCATCATTATTTACGATAGGAACACCTGAAATTCGATATTTCCCCATAAGATGTTCAGCATCAAACACCTGTTGATCAGGAGTTAAAAAGAAAGGGTCTGTAATTACACCACTTTCTGAGCGCTTAACCTTATCTACCTGGTCAGCTTGCTGTTCAATGGACATATTTTTATGGATAATACCAATTCCACCTTGTCTCGCCATTGCGATAGCCATTTCTGCTTCTGTTACCGTGTCCATACTTGCACTGATCATTGGAATGTTCAACTTGATTTTTTCAGTTAAGTGAACTTGTAAGCTCACATCTCTAGGAAGTACTTCTGATTTTGCAGGCACTAACAATACATCGTCGAAGGTTAAACCCTCTTTAACAAACTTATTTTCCCACATAAAAAATTGCCCCCCTACTCGAAAATATTATTAGTAGGTTATCAATTGGTTAAAATACTGTCAAGAACTGTTCAATATGTTTGATTTTTCAATTAATTTGGAGGTTACTAATTTGATATTCCCTTTTGCTAATTTGCATTCATTTTCTCTCTTTTTTTCAGCTGATTCAACCCAGCAATATTTAAAAAAATGTTATCAAGTTTTAGATCTGCCGGATGCGGAACAAAAGAGTTATGAAAATTGCTATCCATTTATTTACTATCTGGAGCATGGACAGGTTTATTATGAGCAGGCAAAAAACTCACCACTCATTATCCAACCCATTCTTCTCTTTTATGGTCTCGTACACCTATTAAAGGCTTGTATTTTAACAGTAGACCCAAATTATCCTGAAACTACTTCTGTACTTGCTCATGGCGTTTCTACTAGGAAGAGAAAAAAACAGCAATACCACTTTTTTCAGGATGAAGTAAAATTTCAAAAGACAGGGCTATTCCCTCATATTGGAGAAAGATTGTTTCACATGAAACAATTGGAAGGGGAAAAGACAACAATGAATGATCTTCTTATGCAAATACCCGAGCTCACCAGTCTTTTTGAAGAGCTCGTGGGAAAGAGGACCTTCTTACCTGTTGAGAATATAGGATCAGGCATTCAAATCCCTGAGGCAGCCCTCGATAGCTACCATATGACTGCAGATAGATTTACCGATTTCTTTCAGCAAAAAACAAAGAGTGATTTTTTGGTAAGTGAGCATACAAATAAGATTCTTACGTTCCAATTAGTAGGAGGAAAACTCTCATCCTTTTCTTTAATAAAATACAATATTGTAGAAAAACAATTTTCTCTCTCGATGACAAAAGGTGATCTCCTTCAATACAATGAACTGCTTATTCATTATTTATTGCTATATAACCTTAGTATGATTGCTCGCTACGAAACAGAGTGGTGGAGTGAACTAGTAAAGACCATGCCGAATAAAGACTTTCCATTTATTCAATCCTTTTTACAAGTCAGCTTGGACAAAGGTCCCTTTCTTGTCTATCAATATTTAATGGGGAAAAAGTAGATGTGCAATCCTTTAAAATTCTACTATAACTGAACAGGGTGGGTTACCGGAGAAATTATTCGACCAGTTTAAATAAAAACTTTCTAACATTCAACTTCCCTTCAAAAGAAAAATTACAGCTCAAGGTCAATTAGGGAAAACAAAAAAAGCACCCAAT
>NZ_BCVH01000047.1 GCF_001591645.1 Robertmurraya korlensis NBRC 107688
GAAGTTCAAGCATGTGGCACGGGCACAGGATTATAGAGGAATGGAGTTTGGTTCCCCTTGTTATTTTGATAATACCAAGCAAGGATTTCAACTGTTTCTTGATTGGATCAATCAATTAAAGCTAGAACAACAAATGGAAAAAGTGATAGTAGGTATGGAACCTACCGGACACTATTGGCTAAATCTAGCTCATATACTCAAAGAAAATAATATAAAATTTGTCGCAGTTAACCCATTACATGTGAAGAAAAGTAAGGAACTCGATGACAACTCACCGACTGAGAACGATGTGAAAGATGCTAAAGTCATTGCGCAGTTGGTCAAGGATGGGAGATATGCTGAACCAACGAATCCACAGGGTGTTTATGCAGAACTCCGTGTGGCTAAAAAAATACGCGATCTCCTAACTGACGACCTTCAAACGGTACAAGGCCAGATTCACAACTGGATAGATCGGTACTTTCCTGAGTTTCTAACCGTCTTTAAGAGTTGGGAAGGGAAAGCAGCCTTGCAATTTTTAAGGCTAGGAGCCTTACCGCATGAGATGATTCATTTCACTGATCAGTATTTACTGGATCATTTACGAAAAGCAGTTAGTCGGAGTGTGGGACTAAACAAAATAATAGAGTTAAAACAAGCAGCTAAAGAGTCCATCGGACTTCGTCAGGGTGCTGATATGGCTAAATTAGAACTAGCGACTCTGCTTGATAAGTATGACTTGATACAAGAGAAGTTCGTAGAACTAGATGATAAGATAGATAACCTAATTGAACATATTCCTGGTGTTCAACAAATGTTAGCCATTAAGGGAGTAGGGAGAGATACTGTTGCCGGCTTCTTTGCGGAAGTTGGAAATCTTCAAGATTATTCTCATCCTATACAAATCATTAAGCTAGCTGGATTGAGCTTGAAGGAGAACACCTCTGGCAAGCATAAAGGGCAAACTAAAATTACCAAACGAGGTAGAAAGAAGCTGAGAGCTCTCCTCTTCAGGGTTTGTATGATTATGGTTGCGAAGAATTCGGCCTTTAAAGCGCTGCACGCCTATTACACACAGCGTCCTGATAATCCACTAAAGAAAATGCAGTCTCTGATAGCTCTCTGCAATAAGTTAATTCGTATTTTCTTTGCCATAGGTAAGAAACAATTTGAGTTTAGTGAAGAGCGAATGTTACAGGATATCCCCCATATGAAAGCAAACATAGAAGTTGAAAAGGCCGCTTAATTCAGTAGGAACAGTAAAGTAGAAAAGAGTTTAAGTGTTATAAATCTCGTACATTTGAAGCGCGGATTAGTCAGCAAAGCAACTAAACTTCGGGCAAGGACCCTGTGGGGCAGCATGACTGACATCCACCTCATGGTAAGGTTGGACGAAGGAATTTGAGAGCGAAGACCTGTGAGGCATGGGAGGGTTGACCTCCATGAGAAATGTGGACATCCACTAGTGCGATCATATTTTGACTCATCCACCATTTTTTGTAAGTGCGTGGTTAATGAACAATAGTCTTTTTTGCTTCAAAAGCCCAAATTTATCCTTACGAGATAAATCCAACCATAATAACGAGCATTAACTCTAAAATAACATTCTATAAAATACTGAGAATACTGGAGAAAACGTGAGTTTTCATTTTGTTTATTGAGGGAGTTTTGTTAAAGGAAGGAGTTGACCTAAATATAGAAGAATATATACTTTGACTGTTTTAAAATACATATAGTTAATTGATGTTTTGGAGGTACTCTATGTTGTTTCTTAAAGAACACCCTCAATATATTTTTCGCACTGAATTAAGACCCGATTTTGCTGATGACTTAAACGCCGTAGATTCTAATGCCACTGAATTGCTCATTCAAGGGAAAACCAAAAATCTCCAAAGGCTCAAGTTATTTTCGAACCTTCAAAAACTATGGATTTACACAGTAAATCAAAGTCAATTTGATACTATATTAAGGTTGGTTAGCCCAAAGATGCTCCACATTTATGAAATGAGAGTGGAGGATTTATCAAACCTTGAATGCCTTAAAGAACTTGAAGTTTTGGCACTTGAATGGAATACAAAAGCCCATAAGCTTTGGAATATATCAAAAAACCAAAATTTAAAATCACTGTCCATTAAGGATTTTTCAAAGCTAAATGATATAGAACGGTTAGAACAAGCTACTAGAATGGAATTATTAGATTTATCTGGAAGTGACTCTACTTCTTTAAAATTAAAGAATCTTGGCTCCCTAAAGCAACTTATAAATTTAAAATTCCTAGGGTTGTCTAATATCAAAGTAGAAGATGAATCATTATAACCGATTACTGAATTAAAGGAGCTTCGGGATTTGCTAATATCTAATCAGTTTCCAACTGAAGAATACGCAAAGCTATCTGTCGCGCTACCAAATACTAAATCTGATAAATTTGAAGCATATGTTCATATAAGTCCAATTGGCGATAAAGACATTATGGTGGTGGGAAAAAGAAAGCCACTCTTAAATTCAAATTCGAAGTCAGATGTAAAAAGGCTTCAAAAATACCAGGAGCAATTTAAAGAATATCAAGATAAATATAAGATGTAACTAAGTGTTCTTATTGGAATAGTGGTTGAGTTGAACTTATGTGCAGTATGTCTTATTTTACAAACGAATCAGGATATTTTAAGAATAACCTCTAATAATATGTTTACATTGTTAATGAAGGTGATATTTATGTTTGAATTTCTTAGTCGTGAACTAAGTGAATTATATGGAAAAGATAAGAAAAAATTACGAACCCAAACTGTACTTTATGGACACTTAGGAGAAGGTAGATGGCATACACATCTTCAACCACCATTATCATTTGTAGATATTAATATGGTTGAAGAAGATTTAAAACAAGAGATTCCTGCTGAATATAAAAAGTTTTTAACATTTTATAATGGTTGTTATTTATTTGATTTATTAAGAGTCGCGGGAAAAGGTGCAGACACATATAAAGGTTTAAGCATAGAAGAACAAGTTCATTTAGCTTTTGATTTAAAAACTATGGACAATTTATACCGAAGAAAACGTACTCCTAAAAACCATTTCATTTTTGCTGATTCAATTGTAAAAAACTCTTATTATGTGATTGATACTGATGAGAAGATATTAGAAATAGATTTTAAAACAAAAAAAATTATTAAATCGCACGAAGACCTTAAAATTTTCTTTTATGAAATTTTATTTGAAGGGAAAGAAAATTTAGCAAAAGGAATATTTTATGAATTTGAGTGAGAATTTTTCTTCAACTAAAGGGTGTTGTTGATCCAGGAAGGATTAACCGCCTTTTTTGTTGAATTCTTTATGAAGCTAAAGAAGCAGATTTGTTTAAGAAATAAGAAACAATAGTAGGTTTATAAGTAATTCTATAAAATAGTGTAGTAGGTGTGTTATGAAAACGTATGAAAAGATATTAATGTCAATTGATAACGAGCAGTTTAATAGCTTTGCCCCTAAAGGGCGTTGGCTCTATATAGCAAATAAAAAAGATACTAAAAAGGGACTCTTTAGATTACCAAACTTTATACATTACTTTGTCTCCTTAGATAGTGAACGTATGCCCTCTGAAATTGGCGTAGTGAAAAAAATAAATGGACATATTACGGCTAGAGAATTAGCTGAACTTGATTATAAAAGCAGAAAAATAGATGTGTCATTATTGACTGATGAGAGTATTAGGGAGTATGAATGGTTTTTAGAAAAGGTTAATGCCCTACCCGAACATACTCCTATGGCGGTAACTTGGTTTGAAAGGATTTTTCCGAAAAAAGAGAAAGAATTACGGGTACACAAAAAGTTCTTCACGGGTTTAACAAAAGAAGAAAAAAAAGAACTGTTTGGAGACTGACATTGATTGGTGATTGATTTTCTTCAACGGTAGTTTCAAATTGCAGGCTCACAACATAGGTGAAATATTAAAATTCACTACTTCAAGTATAGGGGGCATATATCCAAGAAGGATTGATTCCTCTTTTTGTTGAATTTATAAGTGAAATTAATTAATGGAGGAACATAATGACTAAAATTAAGGGATACACTTGCAGTTGTTGCGGTAAATATTACGAGGAACTCCCTACTAGTTACGGAAATCCAGCTCCTGTTTATTATTACGATTATGCACCTGAAGAGCGTGCAGATAGGTTTGAGTTAGATGACGATTTATGTGTTATGGATAACGAACATTACTTTATTCGAGGATGCATTGAAATTCCTATAATTGAGACGGATGAACATCTAATATGGGGTGTATGGGTATCATTAAGTGAACCTAATTTTAATAAAATAAAAGCTTTCTGGGAAAAACAAGAATTATTGGAACCAATGTTTGGGTGGCTATCTACTGATTTACCTTGTTATCCTGATTCAATAAACTTAAAAACAATGGTCCATCCCCGAGCAGACAGCACTCGACCATACATAGAACTCGAACCAACCGACCATCCTTTAGCGGTGGAATTCAGAAATGGAGTTACCATAGAGCGAGTACAAGAAATAGCTGAACAGCTTTGTGTTAATAACGATAACTAAGAAAAAATGTACTTAAAGAAAAGGGGGCAGTCCTTAAATTAGGGGTGCCTTTTGCTTATTTAACAATAGAGGCAGTTTTGTGGAAGAAGGAATAGTTTATAAAAGCGGAGAACTTATTGAAGTGAGATAATTACCAAAAATGAGGTGGGCTTATGAAACGGCTTTTATTAGGCATAGTGGTATTAATGGTTATCTTTACACTAATGTATTTTTTAATCGATATTAAGCCTGGTGCATAAAGAGGCTAATAAAGGCTAGAACCTTTAATTCTTTAATTCTTCAATTCAAGCCCAAGAAAATAAGTATAACTAAATATTGCTTATTCACTTTAGGGAGCAATTCTTTAAAAGGATTGCTTTTAAGAAATGGGCAGTTTAGTTCAAGAAGGCTTTTAGTTTATCCTATTAAAGGAGGAGTGATTTGAAGATGAAATATCAACAAAAGGATTTCACTGAAGAACTAAAAATGAAAATAAAAAATATTGAATCGACATTAATAGAACATATTGAAAAATTGTTAAATGAGAATAAACCTGTTTTTGCTAAGAAGAACTTACAATTTGACGCTGATTTCAATAAAGAGGGAGACGACCCTTTTAAGCCTGGATATAGTTCCTCAGTTGCAATAGGCGTTTCTGATAAAACTGACAAAAATAGTGAACCTATTGACTTACATATAATTAAAATATGGGAATGTGAACGCATACTCTTAGGAATGCCGATTTCAAAACAAATACCAGGAAGCAAGATTATCGGTGAACTACTTGATGAATCATTAGAAGAAATTAAAGAGGAATTTAAGGAATATTTCGAGGAAATATTAGTTGATACAAATTAGAGGTCTTCTTCAACAAAAGAAGCAGGTTTATTGAATAAGGGGGCGATTTTTCCATAAGGGATATCGCTTTTTCTTGTTGGAGTAAGGTAGCAGTTATTAGCTTAGAAAGAACCTGAAACTTTCTTACAAAGTGTTTCGTATTTTAATAGAAGGAAGTGATTAGTTGAAAAAGAAAAAGTTTTATAATTCAAGAATTTATATGTTTGTAATATTAATTATTTTTGCTCACTTGTTAATATATGTGGCATTGCTTTTTTTTACTAATTTAGGCGGTGAAATGAATTGGCTTTATTGGGCAGGACTGATCTGTAGGTTATTATTTGGGATGCTTTTCTTATATATAACCGTTTATTCGTTTAAACAATTAATAAAACCTACATTACTTATAACTGTGACAGAAACAGGTGTAATTGTTGAGAAAGATAAAAGAAACGTTGAAATTGGATGGGGAGATATAGAATCTTATATGATTTGTGGAAGGCCTAGTCAAAGTGGCAGCTTTCTTTATTTTTATATTTTCCTGAAAGATGGAATAGCTTCGAGCACTATTCCTAAGGAGCTGAAAGTTGAATATCATTTTATGAAAAACAAAAAAATACTGAAAAAAGCCTTCGACAAAAATAAAATTAAAGAACTTCCACCGGATTATGAAGCCGTTAAACACATTAAATAAAATTAAGCTAATGGAGACAGGAGTATTCCAGAAAATCGCCTGTTCTTTTTCGACTATAGAAGCAGTTTTGTTGAATAAGAATAAAAAGCCATTATGATACAATTGCTTAATACAGCTAGAAAAGGTGGCAGTGTTATGACAATCAGATGGGATGAAATTACCTTAGATAATGTAAGTGCTTTGGAAAAAGTATTTGAAATATATGATCGCACTTTTCCAATTGAAGTCCGTGAATCACGTAATATATTTGAAAAAAGTTTACAGTACGCTAAAAACGAAAGGTTTAACAATTACCGATTTTTAGTTGGATTTGAAGGAGAGAAACTTGTTTCTTTTGCTACAGGACATTATTTTGCAGACGTAAATTCGGGTTTTATAGTTTATATAGTTACAAACCCTATGCTAAGGAGTAAAGGGGTCGGAACTCAAACTCTGTTAAAATTAGAAGAGTTATTAAACGAAGATGCACTTTTAGCAGGTAATCCTCCACTTAAAGCACTCTTTTTAGAAACAGAAACAAAAGATATGGTACATACAGAGGAAGAAAAAGAAAATTGTATTAAAAGAGATAGGTTTTTTTCAATGAATGATTTTAAGCGATTCCAAAAGATCGATTATTTACAACCCCCATTACATTTAGGTGAAAATAATGTTCCATTAAATCTTTACATTAAATCTATACAAACAAGTGAGATCACTGAAGCAGAAATTGTTGAGGTAATTAGAGTTATTTTCAAGGAGAAATATTACTTAGTAAATGGAATACAAAAAGATATTCTTCACCGTTGTCTGGAGGAGATGGGATTAAAAAGGCAGGAAGAAGTTTTCAAAGAGTGATTTATTTAGGTCAAACTTTAATTTTGTAGGCATTAATCCTAGGAGTATTAATGCCTTTTGTCTTTAGTTACTTATAGAACAATAGT
>NZ_BCVH01000048.1 GCF_001591645.1 Robertmurraya korlensis NBRC 107688
GGCTTTAGGACTCTCTCATTCTACCAAGAGGTTATTTTTTTATTCAAACCTCATTTTCATTCATTACAGGAATGCTGTCCCTTTAGCTTAATAATGTTCAGCAGTTTCGTACTGCGACAATCCTTTTAATATTTGAATTCGTGACTTTTGTAACATTATGAATTTATTTGTCGCACGATTATTTCTGTATTTTCAATAAATCTGTAGTAAGATTAGAAAGTAGTTTACATATTCATCCAAAAAAGGCAAACCTATGAAAAATAAGGACGCAAAGCTACAGATCTAAAGTACTAAACTATGATGGCTGAGCTACATGCTTGAATACTTTTCGGAGGTTTCTTAATGTTACAATCAATAATAAGCAAACATAACTTAGATGAAGAATGGGTGGTACTTATTCTCCATGCACTTGATATAGGTATTTCAGCTGAGGAAATTCATAATTTCTTAAGTAACCCTAGACCTTAAATAATTTAGGTCTTTTTTTATTGCGCAGTTGTGGTCTATGGTTCGATATTTTATTCAACTGCTCTTTTAGTTGATTAGTAAAGGCTGCATAATAGCATCCAGATCTTTATGTAATCTCCAGTTTTATTAATAAACTTGAATTATTTCATGCGAGCAGTTACTTCGAGGGGTGGAGTTTACAAGGAAATCAAGAATTTGACTTATTAACATTGCCTGGAGGAGAAGTCTCTGTTACTCAATAATAAATATAAGATGTTCGTAAAATGATATGTTTACTATCGTTTTGGAGAGGAGAGTTTTTTTATATTTTTACGTGAGAATTTTTTTGGGGCTGAAATAATACAATCTGTTTCTCCTAAGATAATTTCTTTACCTTTACGAATCCTCCATGGACATTCGACCATTAAATATCCTTTTTCAAAAGTAATAACTAGAGTCTGGTTTTCTTCCGTGTTTACGTCTGTTACAACTTGTCCTGCAAAATAGCTAAAGTCTATTTTTGATAAACTCTCCATCCACCACCACTCCTTAAAAACTTTTTAAGGTAATAATTACACACTAACAGAGAGTATTCCTTCTTGAACAAACCTGCTCTTTACTTGAAGAAGAAAAAAGCGATCTTCATCCAGAAGATCGCCCCCGGTAGCTCAACAACAAAGTTATAATTTAATACCATGTTCTTTTGATTGTATATAGTACAATTCTTCATATTCTGACTTATAAAATGCAACATTGAATTTATTGAGGTTAATTATATCCTTAAAAGTGTTTGGTATTACACAATCCCACTTCAGTTCATTAATCTTTAGAGGGAAATGATTATCGTTTGGATTTGGCGAATGGATATATACTGCATCTGAAATAGGGTCTTCTTCGTGAATACATATCCAAGATTGATAAGGCTTATCAAAAGTTTCAAGCTGTATTAATAATTTATTATACAAAGCTAAATGGGCTTTAATATGTTCTCTTCTTATCTTCAATCTATTTTTACTGACTCCAAAAAAATCAAGATGTTCATGCCAAAAATCAAACCACGACTCGGTATCAAGTTGTAAATCAAAAGTCTCTACTTCTCTCCATATATTCCTAAAGTATCTTTTTTTCCTCGAAATCTTTTCAAATTATTCCTCCTAA
Organism: Robertmurraya korlensis NBRC 107688; assembly: GCF_001591645.1. Lineage (GTDB taxonomy): Bacteria > Bacillota > Bacilli > Bacillales > Cytobacillaceae > Robertmurraya_A. Next base: position 1,606 of record NZ_BCVH01000048.1, read on the forward strand.
TAGGCAAAGATAAAACCTAATTAATTATATCAGCTTATTCAATTATTCTGCTTCGTTTCTCCAATAAGAAAAGGCTGCATTGTTAGCAGCCAGATCTGAAGAAGATTATGTATTATGACTCAATTGGTTCCTTTTCATCAAATTGTTTAAGATAAAACGTTTATACAATTTATAAAATACTGCACCAGTTAACCCTCCAAGTGTATTTAATATAACATCATCTATGTCTACTGCACGCCCATCTCCAAACATATAACCTGAAATAATGAAGCCCTGTATAAACTGGATAGTTTCAATGCCGATTGAAATAAACATTGTTATAATAACTGTTTTTTTAAAACTTTTTGTGATATTTAATGACAATAGAGCAAAGGAAAAAGGAGTTAGCAATAAAATATTACCTACAATTTGGATAATTGTTACAAGTGCCAATACAGGATTTGTGAATGTATGTACTATGGTTTTAAGAGGGATGAAATTTATTTGTTCAAATTGAATATGATGATTTCCTAAATATTCTTGAGTAAAATAATATCCAATATCTATATAACTTACATAATGATGTAATACAAATAAGTAAAAAATAAAAGAAGATAAAAACAGTAAATCCCACGTACTCCTTACGGTAGATTTATTAATAAACCATAAGGCTAAGGTAGTCAACAATATCCAATTCCCAAAAACAGTAAAATACTCAAAAAATAGCGACCCGTTTTCTAACTGCAAACTAGCAAAAGTAAGGGAAAAAATCGGAACTAGAACAGTTAACCACTTTAATTTTCTATACTTCACTAATAACACTCCTAATTACAATATTTCTACTTACTTGACGAAATATTTAATGGTTTTGTTTCATCTCTTCTTCAACAAACCTGCCTCTATTCTACAATAAGGAAGTTCAACATAAAGAGGCCTCAATCCTTCTTGGATCAATGCCCCCTATAGCTTAAGTACATTGTTTCACAAACTCAAACTCACTTCATTTATTACAGGAATGCTGCCTTAATAAGGCTACTACACATAAACAATGACTGACCTAGAATCATTACACTCTGTACATTAAATAAATTTGGTCTGAAATATATTCTGAACTATAATGTAGCCCTTTCCTCATCCACCACATGATAATGCCTACCAAAGAGGCAGTTTTAATTTCAATCGCGACATAATCTGCAGGTAAATCTTTCTCGATATTCGCCCTTCTTGTTTTTATTAACTCCTCTATAAGTAAAAACAATTGCTCCTCAAATTGATTGATGCTGAGTAAAGTAAGTAAATAATTTCTATGTATATATAAATAGTCAAGCAAATGGGTTAGTTGTTGCTTTTCTGATAAATCTTCGGCGTGTTTTAAAGCAACCATTTTATCCGAAAGTTGATTAATTATTTCTTTGGTAATTTGCGTTAATAAATCTTGAATATCCTGATAATGTAAGTAAAACGTTGTCCGATTTAACCCTGCTTTCGCTGCAACTTTTTGAACGTTTAAATTTGAAACGGAAGGGTCCTCACATAGAAGGGAAAGAACGGCATTTCTAAACATTTCTTTTGAACGAATTGTACGTGGATCTTCTTTTTTAGGCATTTATAAACTCCTTTGTAGATTTTTATATGACTTTCTCAACATTATAAAATCCTATGTCGATTAGTGAACATTCTCAAAAAAACTGTTCATGGTCAGCAAATAATATATTTGTTACTATAAATTTTATCGACACAGTGTTGATAATGCAAATGCGATAAAGGAGTTTATAAATGGAAAAGGAATTAACAAATATAAATAAAAAGGTCTTATTAATTGTATTGATTGCTGGCTGCTTTTTATCAACATTGAACCAAACCTTACTAAATGTAGCTATGAGTGATTTTATGGACGTATTTCATGTAACAGCTGCAACTGTACAATGGTTATCAACGGGATTTATGTTAGTAAACGGTGTCTTAGTGCCGATTACAGCATTTTTAATGAAACGTTTTTCAACAAGGCAGCTATTCATTAGCTCCATGTTCTTTTTGTTATTGGGATCTGTGTTATGTGCTTGTGCAATAAACTTTGGTATGTTGTTAACTGGAAGAATGATTCAAGCAATTGGGGCTGGGATTATTATACCGTTACTGATGACAGTTATTTTATATTTATATCCTAGCGAAAAGCGAGGAAGTATTATGGGGACAATTGGCTTTGCAATGATCTTTGCACCAGCCATTGCTCCTACATTATCAGGTTTTATTATTGAATACCTGTCATGGAGATGGCTATTTATTGGATTAACGCCATTTGTTTTAGTCGTTATTGTTCTTGCTTTCAAATATTTAATGAATGTTGCTAAGATAACAAAAGCTAAATTAGATATCATAAGTGTTATCTTATCAACGATTGGCTTTGGCTCTATTTTATTTGGTTTTAGTAGCGCAGGAAGCAAAGGGTGGGAGAACCCAGTTGTCATTACAACAATTATAGTTGGGATAATCGTTACGACTATATTTTGTTTACGCCAAATGAGATCCAACGATCCATTATTAAATTTATCTGTATTTAAGTATAAAATTTTTACTCTCACATCGTTCATAAATGTACTAATTACAATGATTATGTATGCAGATTTAATTCTTTTACCGATTTATTTGCAGGATGGAAGAGGTTTTACAGCTTTTGAAGCAGGTTTACTATTACTACCTGGTGCTGTGATTAATGCCTTCTTATCACCTGTCACAGGTAAAATGTATGATAAATACGGGGCTAAACCACTCTTTGTTACTGGTTTACTATTTATTATTATTTCCATGTGGGGTGTCATTGATTTATCCGAATCTACGACCTATTTGTATTTAATGATTCGCACATGTATTTTACGGATTGGGTTAAGCTTTATTACTATGCCTTTACACACTGCAGGATTGAATGCTCTGCCTAGAGAATTGGGTTCACATGGTTCGGCCGTAAATAATACTGTACGCCAATTAGCAGGTTCTATAGGGACAGCCGTAGTGGTTACAGTGTATACGATTCAAGTAACTTCCTATCAGCTATCTATGGAAACTGAAAACATTTCAGCAATGCAGCTAGCAATATCATCTTCTATCCATGGCTCAGGTAATGCCTATTTCTTTATGTTAGTCTTATCGTTTGTTGCCTTTATTTTTGCATGTTTTATGCCTGCTAAAAAAACTGGAAAGCAGAAAAATACGTCAAAAAAAACTGTTATGCAATAAAGCCGAAGTTAGTCACATTTGGATTCTTAACATTACTATCCACCATTTTGAAAAGGTAAGCATATCGGAGAAGTCTGATATGCTTATTCTTCATGAATCAAAATTAGGGAACTCAAAGTACAAAGTAAGGTTATTTAAAGTTACTCGTTAATGAATTCCTTCTTTCGCTAAACTGCCCCTTTTGTTAAACAATATTATTTAACCTCGATAACAAAAGTAAAACTAGAGCTGCCCTTGTCCCAATTCGCATAAACATCATAAACATATTTTCCTTTTTCTATAGGTACTATCAGTACATTATCTTTTAATGGTACATCTACTATTTCACCATTTCCACTCCACCTATTAACACCCATTGTATTTTTATTAGGTACCTGGTTAAATTCTATTTTTATTTCAGCTCCAGCTGAAACACTTACGGGTTTGAGTGATTTGCTAATAATTAATTCTAAAGGGGAAATCATATCAACACATTGAGATCTTAAAAGCCCTTCCCAACAATATGAACCTTGAGCAACTTCTACTGTCTTCCCTTCGACAGTTATAAGGGGTTTTGGTGGTTTGTTATTAAATATCTCTTTAATAAAAATGATACCTCACAATGCCCCCTTGTTATTAAATTATATGCCTTCCCGTATAAATAAGAAAAACCTTACTTCCCACTTAAAATAAGGCTTAATCAAATATTCGACAGATGAAAATAAGGTCCTTCTTGTTTCACTATACTCCCTCAATAAACAAAGTGAAAACTCACGTTTTCTCCAGTATTCTCAGTATTTTATAGATTGTTATTTTAGAGTTTATGCTCGCTACTATGGTTGGATTTATCTCGTAAGGATAAATTTGGGCTTTTGAAGCCAAAAGACTGATAGCTCATTTGCCACAAACTTACAAAAAATGGTAGATGAGTAAAAATATGATCGCACTGGTGGATGTCCACATTCTCATGG
>NZ_BCVH01000049.1 GCF_001591645.1 Robertmurraya korlensis NBRC 107688
ATTTATGGGGCAGTTCATATTCACAGAGGATTGCTTTTTTGTTATCCGTTTGAACCATTTCCACCATTGTTACCAGGATTTGTCCCGTTCCCATTTCCGTTTCCGGAACCAGTTTCGCCACCAGAACCAGTTTCTCCTCCTGTACCAGGATCCGTGCCTGTTTCAGTACCAGGTTCCGTAGCTGGTGGTTCAGCGGGTTTTTCCTCTTCTTTTGGCCCGATTAATGCCTCGTTCGAAGGAGCTGACTCCTGTCCAGCGATATCTACTGCAGTCACATAATATTTACCGTTTCCACCACTAAAGGCAAGTGAAGAACCAGTTTTAATACTAGCCACTTTATTTCCATTCATATAAACCCGATATCCAACAATATCGTTTTCAGGGTGAGAACCCCAAGTAATTTGGTTTCCGTTGACACCTATCGAAAGTGGAGATGGTGCCTTCCCATTATCTGAAAGCTTGTCATCAGGAAGAAGTATGTTAGCCCAATTGCTATTGTTCTTCTTAGGAATGAGGTTTTGAACTCCTGTCTTAATTCCAAAGAGTTTTTCAATATAATCAGGGTTCAAGATCATTCCTGATTCAGCAAATTCAGCCGGAGTTGAATCTAGTGCTAAATACTTTTTATCTCCAATTGTCACATATTTACCTTGTACTAAGCTGTCGTCAACAGTCGTTGGTACGTATTTCGCATTAAATAAATCGGTTTGAACTAGCCCAGCCTTCGAACAAGCATCTGAAGGGAGCAATCCAGAAATACCACAGAATGAACGCCTTACAATTCCACCAGGCATCTTAAAGCCTTCAGCTGGATCGATTAAACCTGGATTAATATCATAGGCAGCATTCATTAAGTCTGCCCATAGATAGTTATTTCGTAAGCTATAGTTAAGGCCAGATGATTTTAGAGATTTTGGTGTATCGTACCCATTCCAAATCCCGAATGAGACATTTGGATTGACAGCCACGAACCAAGCATCGTGGAAATCTGTTCCTGTACCGGTTTTACCGGCCCAATCGGATGAGAATTTCAAACGATTTCTAACAGAAGTTGCTGTTCCCATACTAATTACGTCACGCATCATATCGATCGTAAGGTAAGCGGTTTGTGGGCTGAATACTTCTACCGGTTTTACCTCATGCTGGTAAAGAATATTGCCGTCTTTATCAACAATTTTTTCAATCATATATGCATCGATAAATTGTCCACCATTTGCAAAAGTCCCGAATGCATTTGTGTTCTCTTCAACTGTTACTCCATTATCTAATGAGCCAATAGCCGTTGACAATTGCTCATAGTCACCAGGAGTTAAATTGGAGAATCCCATCTTTTTTAAGTATTCCGCTGGTCTCTGACCAATAATATCTTTGTATAGTTTAACAGCAGGAACGTTGAATGATTTTGCTAAAGCATATCTTGCTGTAACTAGTCCGCTATAGCTCTTATCATAGTTCGTTGGCCAAGGGCGGTTAATACCTGGTGCCAATCGTAGCGGCACGTCAGGTAAAATGGTACCAGGTGCAGCTCTCCCTAGCTCAAAAGCAGGAGCGTAAACAAGTAGCGGCTTCATCGTTGAACCATTTTGACGAATGGCATTTGTCGCATGATTTAGCTGAGAGTCTTCTGAATACTCTCTACCACCTACAAAACTCAAAATCTTACCGGTTTTATTTTCGATAAGAATCGCACCTACTTGGACAGGTTCCATAATGGTCACTTCTTCCCCAGTTTCGGGGTCTATAACCGTTTCTGCCTTGTCCGGTCCATAGTTTTGATATTCACTTTTCACCCGATCCATCGCATCGTATATATTTTTATCAATCGTGGAGTGAATTTCATACCCATTACGACGGATATCTCTATCAGCAAGTGTTTGATATTCTTCAAACAAAGCATTGTCATTTTGTAAGTCTTCTTCTGTATAACCATCTTTTTCAGCTAGAATTTTGGCTAGTATGTCTACAGCTCTTTTTTCGATTTCAAAAGTAACCCAAGGGTATTGCTCAATCGAGCTTGTCCCCGAAGGGATAAAATCCTTCGTTACGTCATACGATAATGCCTCATCGTATTGATCTTTTGTAATCGAGTTATTTTCGTACATTCTTTGCAATACCGTCTTCATTCTTGTTAACCCTGGCTCAAGGTTCTTTTTTAGCTCTCCTTTATTGGTAAAAGGAGTATAGCCGAAAGGACTCTGCGGCAAACCAGCAATAAAGGCTGCTTGTGGGAGTGATAGTTCCTTTGCACTAATTCCGAATAATCCCTTTGCAGCTGACTCAACTCCAGCAACATTTCTTCCAGAGGAATTTCTACCAAAGGTCGATACATTTAAATACGCTTCCAAAATTTCTTTTTTGTCAAAAAACTTTTCCAAACGAAGAGCAAGTAGTATTTCTTTTGCTTTGCGTTCAAAAGAAATTTCGTTTGTTAAGATTTGGTTTTTTATTAGCTGTTGGGTTAAGGTACTTCCACCAGACTGAACAGAGGAGTTTGTTACCTCTTGAAAAAGTGCACGTAAAATCGCCTTAGGAACTACCCCGTCATGTTCATAAAAGTACTCGTCCTCAGTAGCAACGACCGCTTTTAGTAAATAATCGGATACTTCTTCTAATTTTACTTCTTCCCTCTCTAAATCCGTTCGAAGCTTTCCGAGGTAAACATCATTAGCAAAATAAAGATTTGATGTTTCTTCATAGTTGTATATATCTTTCTTCATACTTTCGTAAGATCGGATAGGTTCGTTTTTTGTCAATGATGCGAAGTAGCCTGCTCCAACACCACCTGCAAACGCCCCACCAAGTAGAATAATAATAAGTAATATTAAGGTCAGGTTCCAAACTACTTGATAGGTAATGCTTGCACCTTTTACTGTTTTTTTATTTGTAATCAGGTGAAGCACTGTCCTCAGTTTTTCTTTCCAATTAAATTTTTCTTTCATTGGCAACATTCCCCCTAAAATCATCTTATATTATAGCATAAAACGGCTTTAAGAAAGGGGAATCCTGTCGTTTTATGAGAATTTTCCTGAAATTGGATTGACAATGATTGATCTTTTATGTTAAAAATGCTAATAACACCTTAATATTTTTGCCTTGACGGGAAATTAGTAGTTGTTCTATCTCTGTTAAAGAAAGCTGGCGGTTGATGCGAGTCAGTACATGTAGAAAAACGAATTACCTCCCTGAGCATTTACTGTGAACCTGTGTTTAAAAGTCAGTCATAGCAGTAAACGGTTATTCCGTTATCTTGTTAAGTGGAGGAGCAATTCTGTTCCTCAAGTTGGGTGGTACCGCGATTGATATTTATCGTCCCTTCGAATCATTTGATTCGGAGGGGCTTTTTTATTTTTCTCACAAATAAGGAGGAAGTTTGTATGGATTTATTACAGGACTTACAGTGGCGAGGAATCGTCTACCAACAAACAGATGAAGAGGGCATTAAAGACGTTTTAGATAAAGAGAAGATTTCGTTGTACTGTGGGGTAGATCCAACAGCTGACAGCATGCATATCGGTCATTTGCTTCCATTCTTAACTTTAAGACGTTTTCAGCAAGCGGGACATCGACCGATTGTATTAGTTGGAGGAGCAACAGGACTGATTGGTGATCCGAGTGGAAAAAGTGAAGAGCGAAAGCTTCAAACACTTGAGCAAGTTCAGGTGAATGTAAACGGAATTAAAGGACAGCTGAACCGACTGTTTAATTTTGAAGGGGAAAATGGCGCAGTAATGGTAAATAACTACGATTGGGCCGGATCTATGGATATCGTTACGTTTTTACGTGACTTTGGAAAGCATGTGGGAGTCAATTACATGCTGGCTAAGGATACCATTTCCTCTCGTTTAGAAACAGGGATCTCGTTCACAGAGTTTACGTACACCATTTTACAAGCAATGGATTTCTACTACCTTCATAAAAACCATGAGTGTCGAATGCAAATTGGTGGAAGTGACCAATGGGGCAATATTACAACGGGTCTAGAATTAATCAGAAAGATGTCACCAGAAGGATCAAAAGCATTTGGTTTAACGATTCCTCTAGTGACAAAAGCAGATGGAACGAAATTTGGAAAAACCGAGGGTGGAGCGGTTTGGTTAGATCCAGAAAAAACGTCACCTTACGAGTTCTACCAGTTCTGGATTAACACAAGTGATGCAGATGTAATTAAGTACCTGAAGTTCTTTACATTCTTATCTAAGGAAGAAATTGAAGAGCTGGAAAAGGCTGTTCAAGAAGAGCCTCATCTACGTAAGGCACAAAAGGCTTTAGGAGAAGAGATGACCCGTTTGATCCATGGAGAGGATGCACTCCAACAAGCGATTCGAATTTCAGCGGCATTATTTAGCGGGGATATCCAGAGCTTAACAGGTAGCGAAATTAAACAAGGCTTTAAGGATGTGCCTTCATTTACTTACGAGCAAGATAGCAGCCTTAACATTGTTGAGTTACTCGTGAATGCTGGAATTATTCAATCGAAGCGTCAAGCACGTGAAGATGTGACGAATGGCGCGATTTCTATCAATGGAGTCCGTGTAAATGAGTTGGAATACACATTAGATGAAAAAGACCGTATTGACGGAGAGTTTACTGTTATTCGACGTGGGAAGAAGAAATACTTCTTGATTAAATACTAAGGAAGTGGGGACCGCTATTTGGAGCGGTCCTTTTTTTGTTGTAATAAAATAGTCAATCATGTGGGGAGGAAGGCAATGGAAACAATTATATAATTAGAGGAACGAAAGGATGTGGACAATGATATACAAATCCCGAAGTGAATCATCTGAGTTACAAATACTCGAAGCCTTAAATACGCGAATGGGTTTAATCGAAAAAGACAAACAGCATTATTTAGTGTTAAGAAAAGGATACGACGGGGAGGTACTCTTTGATTCGATGACAGAAAAGCTAGATTGTGATTGTTTGATTTTGAACGATTTATTACTAAGAATCAATCACACCGTATTTCAGATTGATGCGCTGATGATCACTTTTGACACTGTTTACTTTTTTGAGGTCAAGAATTATGAGGGTGATTATTATTATGAAAATGAGAAATGGTATGTAATGAACAAAACGGAAGTCACCAATCCTCTTACCCAATTAAGTAGAAGTGAAACTTTGTTACGACAGTTACTCCAACAATTGGGCTGCCACTCTCCGATAAACGCTAAGGTCATTTTTATTAATCCCGAATTCAGCCTGTTCCAAGCCCCTCTTGGTAAACCTCTTATTCTTCCTACTCAAGTTAAAAGATTCCTTAAAAGACTAAACACAACCTCAGCCAAACTAAGTGAAAAACATAGAATTATAGCTGAAAAGTTAGTGTCCCTTCATCTAACCGAATCTCCTAATACGCAATTGCCGAGTTACCTTTATGATGAGGTGAGGAAGGGGATTACATCTCATAAGTGCACCTCATTTTTTATTTCAGTAAAGGGGAGAAGTTGCTTATGTCATGAATGTGGTAATAAAGAAAATGTATCGTTAGCTTTAATGCGATGTGTGAAAGAGTACAAGCTACTATTTCCGAAAAGGAGAGTCACTACAATCGAAATTTATTTATGGTGTAACGAGATAATTCCTAAGCAAAGGGTAAGAAGATTCCTTGAAAAAAACTTTAAAATTGTTGGAATCCACCAATGGGCTTATTACGATTAGAGTGTAATTGGTTTGAAATGAAGTTCATCGTGTTATGAAGATCAATTGGTTGGAGAATAGTCATGGAAATGAAGTTCATTGTTGCTATGAAGATCATTTGC
>NZ_BCVH01000051.1 GCF_001591645.1 Robertmurraya korlensis NBRC 107688
TTTAGCTTACTTTTGATGAATTATTTACTCCGTTCTCTTCTTGGTGCTTCATCTTATCCCACATTCTGAAGAATGGGAAGTAGATAGCTAGAGCGATTACAACGTTGACAGCCTGCATAACCGCACCTGAAATTTTCCCGCCAGTTGCTAGGTATCCACCGATAATTGGTGGTGTTGTCCATGGAATGGCGATTCCAGCTGGCTTTGCCACTAAACCTAACTTCATTGAGTAGTAAGTCACAACGATTAAAACAATTGGTGTTAAGAAGAATGGTACGATTAGTAATGGGTTCATTACGATAGGTGTACCGAAAATGATTGGTTCGTTGATCATGAATGTTCCAGGACCAGCCGATAATTTACCTAATGCCTTCATCTGTTGGCTCTTTGCCCAGAAAAGCATTAACATGGCTAGACCAAATGTGGCACCTGTACCACCGATATTGACGAATACTTCAAAGAATTGTGATGTAAAGATATTTGGTAATTCTTCACCCGCACGGAATGCAATTTGGTTTTCTTCTGTTGCCATTAACCAAACTGGGCTTAGTACACCCGCAACGATGTTTGTTCCGTGTAGTCCTGCTGACCAAAGCATCATAATCAGCATGTAAGCAACAATGGAACCGATTAAGCTTCCACCTAATAATCCAAGTGGCTTACCAAGTATTAATTGAACCACATCATGAATACTGCTGATTCCAAAATATTCAATCACTAAGCGAAGTAAGAAGATAATTGTGATAACGATAAAACCAGGAACAAGTGCAACAAACGATTTACTTACTGCCGGTGGAACGCTATCTGGCATTTTAATAACGATATTCTTCTTAAGGATAAAGTTGTATACTTCTGTTGAGAATAAACCGATTAAGATGGCTACGAAAAGTCCTTTACTTCCCATAAATGCAACGGGAATCGCTCCTCCAACTGCAATTGCTTCCGCTGCCCCATCTGGAGTAAACGGTACATTGAAAGGTGTAGCTAATAAGAACGCACACAGTGAGATAACCCCAGCTGTAATGGCGTCAATGCCATATCGCTCCGCTAGACGATAAGCGATACCAAACGCAGCGATTAGACCCATCATGTTAAAAGTAGCATCCGTTGGATACATCAACTTGGCTAGCCATTGATCTCCGAACACGCTTGCCATGAAATCGGCATAACCAGGAATCGGTAGGAAGCCTAAGATTAGGAATACAGATCCGATAATAATCATTGGCATTGCTAGGATGATTCCATCTTTTAATGCACCTAAGTGTCTTTGTGCCGCTAATTTACCAGCAAAAGGCATAAACTTTTCTTCTAGGAAATTTAAAAACTTATTCATCATGTTTCATTCCCTTCTCTATACAGAGATATTTAATTTTTTAGTGCTACTGCTGTTTTTAATACTTCTGCCCCGTTACACATTCCGTAGTGAATTGGGTTAATAGAATCAACTGGGATATTCTTTTCTTGTCCAAGTTGTTTCATTTGTGGTAATAGGTAACGTACTTGTGGTCCAAGAAGAAGTACATCCGCTTGATCAATATTCGCTTTCACTTGATCCGCACTTACTGCCCAAATTTTTGACTCAAGACCTTGTTCTTTTGCAGCCGCTTCCATTTTTGTAACTAGTAAACTTGTAGACATACCTGCCGCACAGCATAATAAGATG
>NZ_BCVH01000053.1 GCF_001591645.1 Robertmurraya korlensis NBRC 107688
AAAAAACGATGTGAAAGACGCTAAAGTCATCGCTCAGCTGGTCAAGGATGGGAGATATGCTGAACCAACGATTCCACAAGGTGTTTATGCAGAACTCCGTGTGGCGAAAAAAATACGTGATCTCCTAACTGATGACCTTCAAACGGTGCAAGGCCAGATTCACAACTGGTGGATCGCTATTTTCCTGAGTTTTTAACCGTCTTAAGAGTTGGGAAGGGAAAGCAGCCTTGCAGTTTTTAAGGCTAGGGACCTTACCACATGGACTGGTCCATTTTTCTAATCAGTACTTATTGGATCATTTACGAAAGCAGTTAGTCGCAGTGTAGGATTAAACAAAATAATAAAGATAAAACAAGCAGATACCGGAGTCGTCTATTAGCTGCTTAAGCACCTTTTTTAAACTGTCCGTACAATGGGCATCAGTTCAATCCATGAGGATTAACTCTTTTTTGTTATATTTCCTTATAGCTATAGGTGCATTTTGTTAAAGTACAAGATGTTTAGGAGGTATTCCCAGGGGATAGATAAGAAAAATACCTTTGTAGAAATAAATTAACTAGTGTGAACTCGTCAATTTATTTCCGCGGGTATTTACACTTATTTCAATACTATTTATATTATTTAGTTTCATAAAAATAAACAGCAAGGTGATAAGAAAGGAATAGAATTTTTAATATAGTTAAACGAAACTTTCTCTTTTTGATACTTTTAGAATAATAGCCCTTAAAGTAAATCCAATAATTAGTCCGGGGATAACAAAGATCATTGGCATAAATACTGGCCCAATAAGATGACCAAACAGTTTTAATTCACCACAATAAAATAACCCTACTGTAACTAAATAAGCTGAAAAAACGAATGGGAGAAAAGAGAGTTTTTCGTCAGGAGGCATTGCAGTTCGATAACCATCCCACATTGCAAAAAAATATAAACAGGCATAAAATAAAAGCCACTGATAATCTGTAACTGAATAAGCTTTGTCGAATTCCCCTAAATAACTAAGCATAATAGCAAGATTAAATTTACTCTGAAGGTTAATAATTACTTCAGACAGAATAAAAAAGATACCCTTAACATAATGACCTGTTAATAATTGACTAAACCCCGGTAATGCTATATTCCAGAGAATTGATTCTAATTTCCCAACTTTCATCACTTCTCAACCTCCTTTACAATTATAAAGTTAGTTTGCTTAAGAAAAATATAATCAATTCACTTATTAGCCAAAAATGTGAAGAAATGTACTTAAAGAAAAGGTGGCATTCCTTAAATATCTGGCTGCATATGATGTAGCTTTTTATTGTACGAAAGGGCAGGTGTGCGGCCGAGCCTAGGTCGTATCATATAGCGGGTGGGATTCCCACCGAGTAAGAACTAGCTATTCACTCTAGCGAGTCTTGGAGGACTGAAGGGAACTCTAGTCTTTAAGCGTAGACAGCT
>NZ_BCVH01000054.1 GCF_001591645.1 Robertmurraya korlensis NBRC 107688
GTTAGACATCGATCTTACATTTATGGGGTGTTTTTATGTCTAATTTTACTGCAGAAAATAGAATACAAATGGTGTTAAGGTATATAAATGGTAACGAATCTATTAAGGAAATTTCACGACAGGTACAGATTAATCAGAGTGTTTTGAGTGGATGGATACGCCTTTACGAACAACATGGTAGTGAAGCTTTCCTAAAAAACTATACACGCTATTCAAGTGAGTTTAAAATGGATGTAATAAATTATATGAACGAAACGGGTACATCCTCAGTTGATACAGCAGCGATTTTCAATATTTCCTCTCCTGGAATGATTCGGAATTGGCGAACAAAGTGGAAACTAGGTGGAATAGATGCCCTACAATTAAAGAAAAAGGGGCGTCCATCTATGAGGAAAGAAACAAAGAAAAGTGAAACTAAGAAAGCAGCACCAATCCCAGGTGATGGTACAGTAGAAGCATTACAAGCGAAAATTGAACGATTAGAAATGGAGAATGCATACTTAAAAAAGTTGAATGCTTTAGTTCAAATGCAGGAAAAATTACAAACAAAATCAAAGCGCAAGTAATTTTTGAACTAAAGGATCATTATGAGGTTGTGGATTTAGTTGAAGTCGCTGACATTCCACGCAGTACGTATTATTATTGGGAGAAACGTTTAAATCAAGCCGATAAGTACGCAAATGTAAAAGAAGAAATAAAAGAAATCTATCATGAACATAAAGGACGTTATGGCTATCGTCGTATCGCGAAAGAATTAAAGAAAAAAGGCATTCATCATGACCCAAAAACTATTAATAGTTTAATGAATTCCATGGGCTTAAAATGTCTAGTGCGTATGAAGAAATATCGTTCCTACAAAGGGAACGTAGGGAAAATTGCACCCAACGTATTACAACGCGATTTTAAGGCGGAAAAAATGAATCAGAAATGGGTAACAGACGTTACAGAATTCCACTTATTTGGAGAAAAGCGTTATCTTTCGCCGGTACTTGATTTATGTAATGGTGAAATTATTACTTATAACGTAATGAAACGCCCCGTTTATAAACTCGTTGGTGATATGTTAGACAAAGCGATAGAGTATCTTAAACCGGGAGATCAAGTAATTCTCCACTCTGATCAGGGCTGGCATTATCAAATGAAACAGTATCAAAAAACACTAGAACAACACAAAATTACTCAGAGTATGTCTCGTAAAGGCAACTGTTTAGATAATGCGGTTATCGAGAATTTCTTTGGCTTATTAAAGTCTGAGTTACTTTACCTGCAAGAGTTTGAGAGTATCGAGCATTTTGAACAGGAATTAGAAGAGTATATTGATTACTACAACAAAAAGAGAATGAAGGCAAAATTAAAAGATCTGAGTCCGGTTGAATACCGAACTCAGATCTTAGAAGTTGCCT
>NZ_BCVH01000055.1 GCF_001591645.1 Robertmurraya korlensis NBRC 107688
CTGAAGCCGTCTGAAATAAGACGGCTTTATTTATTTTATTTTATTTCCTTTGATGATGATGTAGCATTTGCGATCATCTCGGAAACAGATACAAGTTTTAACCCCTTTTTATTAATGTCGTCAATAATAGACGGAAGGGCAGCAGCTGTCTGTTTGGCGGAATCTGAAGCATGAAGGAGAAGGATGTCCCCCTTAGTTGCTTTCGCAGCATTTGCTTTGATAGCATCTACTCCAGGATTGGTCCAGTCTTTTGAATCAACGCTCCAATGGATAACGGTTAGACCAAAACGATCCGCTACTTTTAGGGTTTTTTGGTCAAAATGACCTGTAGGCGCTCGTAAAAGTTTAATATCCTTTACTCCCAGTTTTTTAAACGCCTCCTGAGCTCTAGCGATATCCTTTACGATCTTACTTTCATCCAGCTCGGTATAATCTTCGTAATTATATCCCAGGATACCTATCTCATAACCTTCCTTTGTGATTCTCTCTACGATGTGCGGGTGCCTTTCAGCCCAGGAACCGGATAAAAAGAAAGTGGCTGATTTTACGTTTTTGCTTTTTAAAACATCTAAAATGGGTTCTGCTTTTTCATCCCCCCAACCAATATTAAAGCTAATAGCTAAATCCTTCTCTCCTTTATAGACTGCCTTTGGTCCGTCTTTCCCTGAAAATGCTGGTACATTTACATAGTTTTCTAAATACAGAAACCAAGCTGTGAAAAAAGCTGCGACTCCTACAAGGATAAATTGTTTTACTGATTTGCCATTTAATACGTAGAAAAAGTTCATCCTCTCACCTCGTCCCAAAACACTACTTGTCTCAAATCTATTCATAAAGAATTTGATTTATGCTTATAAAAAAGTGAAATTAGGAACACACTACAATAACTTACTTGTTAAAGGAGTGTACATCGTTTATGTTAGGTTTGTTAATCAATGAAAAAGAGGTAAAAGAGGTAGAATATCTAATAAAAAGAGAAATGGATGAAATTTTGTTTGATTTAAAAGATAACCGGATTGACCAAGTTGTAAAGAGAGCAATGGAGGAAAGGTATAAAATTTTATTTTCACTCTTTAAGCGTGTAGCACCAGCAAAGGAGTGTCTGAAGTATACAAGGTCAACTAATCAAAGGAAAGAAAAGAAAGGATAAAATAATATCAAAATACCTGTTGACTTTATTTATAGATCTTGTTATATTAATAAACGTCGCTGCTGAATGTCAGACTTAATGAAAAAATATTTCAAAAAAGTTATTGACGAGCGATTAATAAGATGTTATATTAATAAAGTCGCTTTTGAGCGATGGGTTAATAAAGTTG
>NZ_BCVH01000056.1 GCF_001591645.1 Robertmurraya korlensis NBRC 107688
TGAACTGCACCAAAATTGTTAGACACAAAACTAACAAGAGAGGTGCAGTTTTTTATATGGCTAAATTCACATTTGAGGACAAGTTATGGGCTGTAAAAGAGTATGAAAAAGGAAGAATGTCTCATCGGGATATTGCTAAAAAGCTGGGTACTGTTCATAAAACAATTCAAAACTGGGTTAATCTTTATCTCGTACATGGAGAGGATTCCTTAAGAAAAAATTATACAAACTACACGGCTGCGTTTAAAATGGAGGTACTCAAATATATGGACGACAATTGGGCATCTCTTAATGAAACAGCGGCAAAGTTTAATATTCCCACTCCTTCCACTATCCTAACCTGGAGGAGAGCTGTTGAAAATCAAGGGGAGAAAACCTTAATACCAAAGAAGAAGGGGCGATCTCCCATGACAAAAGAAAGAAAAAAGAATGATTCTACTAAACAAACAAACGAATCCCTTATACAAGAAGTTGAGCGCTTAAGAATGGAAAACGCTTATCTAAAAAAGTTGAATGCCTTAGTTCAGGAACAGGAAAAATTACCACGAAACTCAAAGCGCAGGTAATTTTTGTACTAAGGAATGAATATAAAGTCGCTGATCTGATTAAAGTTGCCGGTATTCCAAGAAGTACCTATTATTACTGGACAAAACACAGGGACCGCCCAGACAAATACACAGCGGTGAAAGAAGCAATACAAGATATTTATCACCAACATAAAGGACGATATGGACACCGAAATATTAAGAAAGAGCTTGATAAGAAAGGCTTGAGTCTTGACCCGAAGACTGTCCTCAAGCTAATGAATCAAATGGGAGTTAAATGCCAAGTTCGTATGAAGAAAGATAAATCCTATCGTGGAAATGTAGGACAAATTGCACCTAACGTTCTAAACCGGGATTTCCAAGCGGACAAGCCCAATCAGAAATGGGTAACGGACGTAACTGAATTCGGCCTTTTTGGACAAAAGCTATATTTATCTCCTATTCTTGATTTGTTTAATAGCGAGGTCATAGCCTATAAAGTGAAGTTCCGACCCACTTTCGATTTAGTTGGCGAAATGCTTGAGGAAGCATTAGAGGTTTTAGATCCAGGGGACGAATTGATCCTGCATTCAGACCAGGGATGGCATTATCAGATGGCCAAGTACCAGAAGACTCTTACTGACAGGAATATTACACAAAGCATGTCCCGAAAGGGAATTTGTCTCGATAATGCGGTTATTGAGAACTTCTTTGGCATACTTAAGACAGAACTTCTCTACCTTCAGGAATTCGAAAGCATTGAGCATTTTATACAGGAATTACA
>NZ_BCVH01000057.1 GCF_001591645.1 Robertmurraya korlensis NBRC 107688
TGAATTATAACCAAAATGAAAAGATTGCTCAAATCACTTCTCAGACTCTTATTATAAGTGTAGATATTGCGAAATTCAAGCATGTCGCACGTGCTAGAGGAATGGAGTTTGGTTCTCCTTGTTATTTTGATAATACCAAGCTAGGATTTCAACTATTTCTGGATTGGATCAATCAATTAAAACTAGAACAACACATGGAAAAAGTAATCGTAGGGATGGAACCTACCGGGCACTATTGGTTGAATCTAGCTCATATTCTTAAAGAGAATCATTATTTCACTGATCAGTACTTATTGGATCATTTACGAAAAGCAGTTAGTCGGAGTGTAGGAATAAACAAAATAATAGAGTTAAAACAAGCAGCAAAAGAGTCCATCGGACTGTGCCAAGGTTCTAATATGGCCAAATTAGAACTGGCCACTCTGCTTGATAAATATGATCTGATACAAGAGAATCGAAGAACTAGATCAGAAGATAGATAACTTGATTGAACATATCCCTGGCATTCAGCGAATGTTAGCCATCAAGGGAGTGGGAGAGATACGGTTGCCGGTTTCTTTGCAGAAGTGGGAGATCTACAAGAGTATTCGCACCCGAGACAAATCATAAAGTTAGCTGGATTAAGCTTGAAAGAGAACACTTCTGGCAAGCTTAAAGGGCAAACAAGGATTACTAAAAGAGGGAGGAAGAAACTAAGGGCTCTCCTCTTCAGGGTGTGTATGATTTTGGTCGCGAAGAACTCGGCCTTTAAAGCGCTGCACGCCTATTACACGCAGCGTCCTGATAATCCTCTAAAGAAAAGGCAGTCTCTGATAGCTCTGTGCAATAAGTTAATTCGTATTTTCTTTGCCATTGGTAAGAAACAATTTGAGTTTAGTGAAGAGCGAATGTTACAGGATATCCCTCATATGAGAGCAAACATAGAAGTTGAAAAAGCCGCTTAATTCAGTAGGAACAGTAAAGTAGAAAAGAGTTTTAAGTGATATAAATCTCGTACATTTGAAGCACGGATTAGTCAGAGTCAGCAAAGCAACTAAACTTCGGGCAAGGACCCTGTGGGGCAGCATGACTGACATCCACCTCATG
>NZ_BCVH01000058.1 GCF_001591645.1 Robertmurraya korlensis NBRC 107688
CTCCACAGGGTCCTTGCCCGAAGTTTAGTTGCTTTGCTGACTAATCCGTGCTTCAAATGTACGAGACTTATACCACCTAAAACTCTTTTCTACTCTACTATTCCTACTGAATTATACGGCTTTTTCAACTTCTATGTTTGCTTTCATATGAGGGATATCCTGTAACATTCTCTCTTCGCTAAACTCAAATTGTTTCTTACCAATGGCAAAGAATATACGTATTAACTTATTGCACAGGGCTATCAGAGACTGCATTTTCTTTAGTGGATTATCAGGGCGCTGCGTGTAATAGGAGTGCAGCGCTTTAAAGGCCGAATTCTTCGCGAACATTATCATACAAACCCTGAAGAGGAGAGCCCTCAGCTTTTTCCTACCTCGTTTTGTGATTTTTGTTTGCCCTTTATGCTTGCCAGAGGTGTTCTCCTTCAAGCTCAATCCAGCTAACTTTATGATTTGTCTAGGGTGATTATAGTCTTGGAGATTTCCAACTTCCGCAAAGAAGCCGGCAACCGTATCTCTCCCTACTCCCTTAATAGCTAACATTTGTTGAACGCCAGGGATATGTTCAATTAGGTTATCAATTTTATTATCAAGTTCTACCAACTTCTCTTGTATCAAGTCATATTTATCAAGCAGAGTCGCTAGTTCTAATTTGGCCATATTAGAACCTTGGCACAGTCCGATGGACTCTCTAGCTGCTTGTTTTAACTCTAGTATTTTGTTTAGTCCTACACTTCGACTAACAGCTTTTCTTAAATGATCCAATAAGTACTGATCCGTGAAATGAATTAGTTCATGTGGTATGGCTCCTAGCCTTAAAAATTGCAAGGCTGCTTTCCCTTCCCAACTCTTAAAGACTGTTAAAAACTCAGGAAAATAGCGATCTAGCCAGTTGTGAATCTGACCTTGTACCGTTTGAAGGTCGTCAGTTAAGAGATCACGTATTTTTTTCGCCACACGGAGTTCTGCATAAACACCTTGTGGAATCGTTGGTTCAGCATATCTCCCGTCCTTGACCAGCTGTGCAATGACTTTAGCGTCTTTCACATCGTTTTTTT
>NZ_BCVH01000059.1 GCF_001591645.1 Robertmurraya korlensis NBRC 107688
TTTTTTTTTAGAAGGGGTGTTCAAGGTGTAAACCAACCAATTAAAGAAGGAATCGGTCTCGTTTTGTTGAATTATTTACTAATATTCTAAAGGAGACATCCATATGAAAACTAATAATTATTTGAATGATCATATAAGGCAGTTGGAAGAGAAATTGTTAAACCCTAAAGTCCGTTCATCAAAAATGGAACTTAAAAAATTATTGGATGATGGCTTCTTTGAGTTCGGGAGTTCAGGTAGGGTTTTGTATAAAGATGAAGACATTGAAGATGGTGGAATTGGTATCGTTAAAATGAGGATGAGTGCTTTTGAACTTCATCCTCTATCTGATTCAGTAGTGCTAGCAACATACAGAATCTTTAATGAAGATAGTAAACAACATTCTTTACGTAGTTCGATATGGAAACTGAATGAGGGGTCCTGGAAAATGGTCTTTCACCAAGGAACAAAAACAAATGATTTTTAACTAAGAACAGCTGGAGGGCGAGGTTAATGTCCGAAACAGGTAATAATCAGTCTGGCATTGAGATATATGACTACGATGGTAATTGGAGAAAAACATTTTTATTAATAGAAGAAGTCTTGAAAAACACACTAGGAAACTTACTACTACGTGTAGAACATGTTGGAAGTACATCTGTAAGGGGACTGGCAGCGAAACCGATAGTAGATATTGACGATGAAATGGTATTATACCCGATGTTACGGAAGGTCTTGAAACAGTAGGGTACTTTCATCAGGAAAATTGGCTGGAAATTGTATGTCCTAAAGCTTGACTTAGTTTACTAGTTCTACTAGTTTTTGGGAATCATATGTCCTGAAGCTTGACTTAGTTCACTGGTTCTACTAGTTTTTGGAAATCATATGTCCTATAGCTTGACTTAGTTCACCGATTCTACTAGTTTTTGGAAATCATATGTCCTAAAG
>NZ_BCVH01000060.1 GCF_001591645.1 Robertmurraya korlensis NBRC 107688
GATCATCAAGCAATCCTTAAATGGGTCAAACAATACGAATATAATGGTGTTGAAGCTTTTGTTAAGTCTTGTAAAAATTACACACAACAGTTTAAACTAGACGTACTAAATTACATGATTGAATACGGTACGTCCTTAAACGATACGGCAGCTATTTTTAAGATCCCTGCCCCTTCAACAATTACTGTTTGGAGAAAACTATTTGAAACACAAGGATTAGTTGCCCTTCAACCAAAGAAAAAGGGGCGTCCATCCATGAAAAAAAATCCAATCAACATCCAAAACAACCACCAGTTGAAGGATCTAGAGAAGCACTTGAAGCACGTATAAAACAACTGGAAATGGAAAATGAGTATTTAAAAAAGTTGAATGCCTTAGTTCAAAACAAAGAAAAATCACCAAACAAGACAAAGCGCAAGTAGTCTATGAATTAAGGCATAAATATCCGGTGAAAGCACTTGTAAAACTCGCGGGCATTCCACGTAGTACTTATTATGATTTAGTGAAACGTATGAATCGTCCAGATCAAGACGCTGATTTAAGAGCTGAAATAAAGGCAATCTACGAAGAGCATAAAGGGCGTTATGGCTATCGCCGTATTCGTGATGAGCTGGCGAACCGAGGACAAAAAGTGAATCATAAAAAAGTGCAGCGCATCATGAAAGAGCTTGGTTTAAAATGCTTAGTGCGTATGAAAAAGTATAAATCGTATAAAGGCACAGTGGGTAAAATCGCGCCAAATATTTTAGACCGTAATTTTTCGGCAGATGCACCAAATGAAAAATGGGTGACAGACATTACGGAATTTAAATTATTCGGCGAAAAACTTTATTTATCGCCAGTTTTAGATTTATTTAATGGAGAGCTTATCACATATACCA
>NZ_BCVH01000061.1 GCF_001591645.1 Robertmurraya korlensis NBRC 107688
CCTAGAGGTGACCAACCATGATGACAAAAAATCAGTTTAATGAACGTGAACAATTAGAAATGCTAGCTATTGGATCAATTAGTTCCACAAGATCATTTAGTTCGCAAGCAGAGTCAGCTATTGATTTTTCATATCTATCTGTTGGTGAAAGACCTTTATTCGGAGGTAGGACGTCCAAGTATTGATCCAATCGTTTTATTTATAATGGTGTTTATACAATACATATTTGGGATTCGTTCCATGCGTCAAACCATAAAAGAGATTGAAACCAATGTGGCTTATCGATGGTTTTTAGGATTTGGCTTCTATACAGAAGTGCCTCACTTCTCTACCTTCGGTAAAAATTATAAACGTCGTTATCATGAATCCATCTTCAAAAAACAAGATTATGTGTATGACGAGTATTTTGATTGCTATCTATGTCCGCAAGGGCAACCGTTAAAGTATACCACTACCACGAAGGAAGGATATCGACAATATAAATCAAACCCAGTGTTTGTGCAGATTGTCCATTTCTATCCCAATGTACAGAAAGTAAAAATCACCAAAAACTGATTCAGCGACACATCTGGGAAGCATATGTAGAAGAGGCAGAGCACCTGCGTCACTCTGTTGAAATAAAACAAATATATGCAAAATGCAAAGAGACAATTGAACGTGTATTTGCTGATGCGAAGGAAAAGCATGGTATGCAATGGACAACCTTACGAGGTCTTATAAAATTGTCCGTGCAGGCGATGCTTACTTTTGCTGCCATGAATTTAAAGAAACTGGCAACTTGGACTTGGCAAGGTGCTTGACTTTGACTCTAAACGGGTTTTGAGTCAACGTTTTAAGAATATACCTGTTGATTGGAGCGGAGGGTGCTTGACTCCTGGGGG
>NZ_BCVH01000062.1 GCF_001591645.1 Robertmurraya korlensis NBRC 107688
AGGCGGTTATATTTCTTATCGTTCCACAGTAGCTCAGTTGGTAGAGCATTCGGCTGTTAACCGAACGGTCGCAGGTTCGAGTCCTGCCTGTGGAGCCATTTTCATAAGACAACCTCTTATGAGCTGTTTGGATGCTTCCATAGCTCAGCAGGTAGAGCACTTCCATGGTAAGGAAGAGGTCACCGGTTCGAATCCGGTTGGAAGCTCTTTGTTTTATAGAATACTAGAATGGCCCCTTGGTCAAGCGGTTAAGACACCGCCCTTTCACGGCGGTAACACGGGTTCGAATCCCGTAGGGGTCACCAAGTTTTTTCACAAAGTGAAAATAACATCTCATTTTGGAGGATTAGCTCAGCTGGGAGAGCACCTGCCTTACAAGCAGGGGGTCGGCGGTTCGATCCCGTCATCCTCCATTTAAACTTTTTTCACTAGCGTGAAAAATAGTTTTCTTTTAAAAATTAACCTTAAAATTAGCAAATTAAAATAGCTCTTAATATAATATTTTTTATTTGCCGGCGTAGCTCAATTGGTAGAGCAACTGACTTGTAATCAGTAGGTTGGGGGTTCAAGTCCTCTCACCGGCACCATGCTCCATTTAAAATAATGGAGGGGTAGCGAAGTGGCTAAACGCGGCGGACTGTAAATCCGCTCCTTTGGGTTCGGCGGTTCGAATCCGTCCCCCTCCACCATTTAATTTACATAGTAAGTCTAAAGATTGGACAAGCTAAAGATGTCCTTTTTATTTTGACCATTGGGCTATAGCCAAGCGGTAAGGCAACGGACTTTGACTCCGTCATGCGTTGGTTCGAATCCAGCTAGCCCAGT
>NZ_BCVH01000063.1 GCF_001591645.1 Robertmurraya korlensis NBRC 107688
GTATTATAACTAAATTATATTAAAAAGTATTCATAGGTGTAATAATTGGAGGCGGCAACCGGATTCGAACCGGTGGTAAAGGTTTTGCAGACCTCTGCCTTACCACTTGGCTATGCCGCCAAAAATTGGAGCGGAAGACGGGATTCGAACCCGCGACCCCAACCTTGGCAAGGTTGTATTCTACCACTGAACTACTTCCGCAAATGGCTGGGCTAGCTGGATTCGAACCAACGCATGACGGAGTCAAAGTCCGTTGCCTTACCGCTTGGCTATAGCCCATTGTAGATACTACTTTATTATTAATATGCGGATAACCCGCTTTACATGAATAATTAATGGGGCGACTGATGGGAATCGAACCCACGAATGTCGGAACCACAATCCGATGCGTTAACCACTTCGCCACAACCGCCATAATTAAAGATTGGCAGGGGTAGTAGGAATCGAACCCACACCAAAGGTTTTGGAGACCTTCGTTCTACCTTTAAACTATACCCCTAAAATGGTGGAGGGGGACGGATTCGAACCGCCGAACCCAAGGGAGCGGATTTACAGTCCGCCGCGTTTAGCCACTTCGCTACCCCTCCGTATGAATCTATCATATTCATATACAATATATCTTGTTAATGAATAATGG
>NZ_BCVH01000064.1 GCF_001591645.1 Robertmurraya korlensis NBRC 107688
TCGCCATTTTAGTTTTCTCTCTATATTATATAGAGAAACTTTTTAACTGTAGGTTAAGTTAGAAAGGGCGCACGGTGGATGCCTTGGCACTAGGAGCCGATGAAGGACGGGACTAACACCGATATGCTTCGGGGAGCTGTAAGTAAGCTTTGATCCGGAGATTTCCGAATGGGGAAACCCTCTATCCGTAATGGGATAGAATCTTTACCTGAATACATAGGGTATAGAAGGCAGACCCGGGGAACTGAAACATCTAAGTACCCGGAGGAAGAGAAAGCAAACGCGATTCCCTAAGTAGCGGCGAGCGAAACGGGATTAGCCCAAACCAAGAGGCTTGCCTCTTGGGGTTGTAGGACACTCTATACGGAGTTACAAAGGAATGAAGTAGACGAATCGATCTGGAAAGGTCAGTCATAGAAGGTAACAACCCTGTAGTTGAAACTTCGTTCCCTCTTGAGTGTATCCTGAGTACGGCGGAACACGTGAAATTCCGTCGGAAGCAGGGAGGACCATCTCCCAAGGCTAAATACTACCTAGTGACCGATAGTGAACCAGTACCGTGAGGGAAAGGTGAAAAGCACCCCGGAAGGGGAGTGAAAGAGATCCTGAAACCGTGTGCCTACAAGTAGTTAGAG
>NZ_BCVH01000065.1 GCF_001591645.1 Robertmurraya korlensis NBRC 107688
GGGAGGGCGGTGAGTCTTCTCGTCGCTGGCGCTCCTGTGGGGTCTCACCTGTCCCGCCGATCCCCCAGGAGTCAAGCGCCCTCCGCTCCAACCAGCAGGTATAGGTATATTCTTAAAACGTTGACTCAAAAACCAGATTATGTGTATGACGAGTATTTTGATTGCTCTATGTCCGAACCCATCTTTTGTTTTTGGACGTGTGTAAGGAAGGACAGGTTAGTGATTGCCGGTGTTTTAAAAGCGGCATCGGCTGCGACCCCAAGTGGCTTCTTTACTTTTTCAATAATCTTCTCAACAAGTAGCTGTAACATATGATTATCATGAACATTCCCTGGAGTTACGATTGTACCTAACACAAAGCCCTTTTCCTCCGTGGCTGCATGGAACGAATACCAAATATGTATTGTATAAACACCATTTTAAATAAAACGATTGGATCAATACTTGGACGTCCTACCTCCGAATAAAGGTCTTTCACCAACAGATAGATGAATGAAAAATCAATAGCTGACTCTAACTTGCGAACTAAATGATCTTGTGGAACTAATTGATCAATAGATAGCATTTCTAATTGTTCACGTTCATTAAACTGATTTTTTGTCATCATGGTTGGCACCTCTAGA
>NZ_BCVH01000066.1 GCF_001591645.1 Robertmurraya korlensis NBRC 107688
TAAAAACCACGCGTGAGAACGCGTGGTTTTCTCTGCGGCTGAAAGCCTTTGTTGCTGACCAGACCCTAAAGGGCCTCTGAAAGGTTCGCCAAATGTACTACTTTTACTGGCCAAGCCTCAAAGGCCTTCTATTCATTTCCGTTTCTTTTTCTGTACCTCTTCACCTGTGAATGGATCGATATATTCCATCATACTCAATTGTTCTGCGACTATATCATCCTGTATTTGATTACGGATATATTCTTCAATTACCTTCTTGTTTCTTCCAACTGTATCTACATAATATCCCGTACACCAAAATTTCCGATTCCCATATCTGTATTTGAGATTCGCATGACGATCAAAAATCATTAAACTACTTTTTCCCTTTAAATATCCTACAAATGCAGACACACTTATTTTGGGTGGGATACTCACAAGCATATGTACATGATCCTTACACGCTGTTGCTTCTATAATCTCCACTCCTTTTCTTTCACAGAGAGTCCGGAGAGTTTCACCAATATCTTTTTTGATCTTTCCATAAATGACTTGCCTTCTGTACTTCGGGGCAAAAACGATGTGATACTTACAATTCCAAGTGGTGTGTGCTAAACTATTAGTGTCTTTT
>NZ_BCVH01000067.1 GCF_001591645.1 Robertmurraya korlensis NBRC 107688
TTACTAGGGACACATTAACTACACACAGAGGTAGGAATAATAATGGAAACAAAACTACTAAGGATAGCAGAATTAGCAAAGTCTCAGCCTAAAATGAAATTTACATCACTTGCCCATTTATTAAATGAGCAATCACTAACACAGTGTCATCATGGACTACCAAATAGAAAGGCAACGGGTGTTAACGGAACGACTAAGGAACAATACAGCGAAAACTTGGAAGAAAACATAACTGATTTGGTAAGTAGGCTCAAAAGTATAAGCTATCGCCCTGTTCCAGTAAGACGAATGTATATCCCAAAGCTCAACTCAGACAAGAAAAGACCGTTGGGAATACCGGAACATGAGGATAAAATTGTACAAAAGGGCATTACCAAAATACTAAACACTATCTATGAAAATGACCTCCTAGACTGTTCATTTGGATTTCGCCATAAAGAAACTGTCATGATGCACTGAAAATACTGAATCTGTATATTGAAAAGAGAGCAGTAAGTTATGTAGTAGATGTAGATATTAAAGGTTTCTTTGACAACGTTGATCACAGATGGATGATGGAGTTTCTAAAACTCCGAATCGCTGACCCTAA
>NZ_BCVH01000068.1 GCF_001591645.1 Robertmurraya korlensis NBRC 107688
TATCATTTCACCAATGTCAACTTCTGCGAAAAACTTTTTTAATTGTTAATTTTCCAAGTCGTTGTTGGCTACATGTATTACTATACCATCTTAATTCGTAGAAGTCAACTTCTGTTTTTAAATTAATTTTTAAAAGCGCCTCATCAACTAGTAGACTAGTTACTCTTTATAAGGGCGGATTTTTATCTTACACAATTCTTATAAAAAAAACAAGAACTATTTCAAAAAAATTTTAAAAGCCCTGTACCTTACAGTACAGGGCCCAGATGATATTTGATCTAATTTATCTCAATAGCAACTTTTTTAGAAATCTATCCTAGAGTGTCGTTAGAAAAGGTACTTTGAATCGCTTTTTCTAGCTCTAGTTGTTTCATTCTAGATTTTGCGTATCTTTTTGTTACATTAATATCTTTATGCCCTGCTAATTCTGAAACTATTTCTAAAGCAACTCCTTTGTCAACCAGTCGTTGACAAAAGGTATGCCTTAATTTGTGGGGATTAACTTGATACTTTTTAAGCATATATTGAACGGATCTTTCGGTTAATCGTTCCCTAGATTTAGAAACAAACAAAGCATCTTCGATAT
>NZ_BCVH01000069.1 GCF_001591645.1 Robertmurraya korlensis NBRC 107688
AGGTAGCGGGCCGAAAGCCAAATGGTTGAAGGGATTGAGCTCCATAAACGTTTGTAAACTGAGAGGGCTGATGCTTTACCTGCAGCAGAAAGCTACATTTAATCCTTCGTCAAGGCTAGACGGATTAAACCTCTCTGGAGTCAGAGACCTTGGCACGTTACACATTGATATGATACGGCAACTCGGGAGACCCTATCGGTCTTTTCTTGTTAGAAGAGTATGGTGTACAAGCGATACAAAGTGAGGAAACCAAACGCCGATATAGGGAGTCGGATAGCAGCGTAGTACCAATGAAGTTGGGTAATGCCGATGGAGGAAAGGCTAGCTACCAGTTATCACCCTTACTAGGGACACATTAACTACACACTGAGGTAGGATTAATAATGGGAACAAGACTAGTAAGGATAGCAGAATTAGCAAAATCTGAACCTAAAAGATTAGCTAATTCTGTGAATGGTAACTAGGAGGAGCCGTGTGCGTTAATTGCGCAAGCACGGTTCTGGGAGGGGGGAGAACACAATCTACCGTAAGGTAGAGAGGTTCTCTTCTACTCGACTTG